>CAVYEZ010000009.1:0-356166 GCA_963767685.1 uncultured Actinomycetota bacterium | reverse complement strand
GGAACGGTTCCCGGCGCCGCTGCGGTCCTGGCGAGTGCGGAGGTCATGCCCAGGACAATAAGAGTGGCCGCGCGAATGGGGAAATACTTGTTCGCGATGGCAGGCATCACCTGGCTGATACCTAGGCTGACCAGCCAAGACGTTTACTCACGGGCGAACGGCGCGGCACCGCCCCGTCACCTGCGCGAGCACCGCCGCGAGGCCGCCCGGGCGGCTGCGACGGCGCAGGCCGGGCGCGACCGCTGGGGCCCGTTCGCGGCGCTGACCGGGATCGAGGTGCTGCGGTCGGCGGCGTTCTTCGGGCTGAACACGTTCATCGAGCTGTACTGGATCCGCGACCTGCACGCCTCCCGGGGGCTCGCCGGGTGGCGCTGACGGCTTTCCTGGCCGCCGGTGTCGCGGGGACGCTGCTCGGCGGCCGGATCGCGGACCGGGTCGGCGCCGTCCGCACCGCGCAGCTGGGCACGGCCGTGATCTTGCCGCGCTCGCCGGGCTGCTGCTGACCCCGGGCTCGTTCGGGCCGCTGCCGTTCGCGCTGGCCGCCGACGTCGCGCTGAACATCCCGTTCGCGGTGCTGGTCAAGCTCGGCAGGACTACCTGCCCACCAGGCCGGGCACCGCGGCCGGCGTCACCCTCGGGCTCGGGGTGGGCGTCGGCGGCCTGACCGCGCCGCTGCTCGGCCTCATCGCCAGCGCCCCACGGCCCGCGCGGGGCGCTGCTCGTCCTGCCACCGCTCGCCCTGCTGGGCGGCACGCTGCTGCGTGACCCGGCCTGAGCCGGTCGCGATGAAGCTCTCGCTTCCGGCTCCCGGCCGCCGGGTGGGTAGGCACGGCGGCCGGGGCGGGGGTAAGGCGGTTAGAGGGGTGGCACCGGGCCGACGGGGCCGGTGACCGGGAGGACGACCAGGCACGGAACCTTCACCGGGGCCGACGGGTCGAGGGCGTTGAGCATGTCCGCCAGCGCGATCGGGTCGGCCGCGATCTCCAGGTGGTCGCTGCTGTCCAGGACGCACTGGTTCTGCACGGTGATGTTGCTGACGTTGGCCGCGGCCGGGAGGAACGCGCTGGTGTACGGCGTGACGACCTCGTCGTCAACGCTCTCGATGACGGTGTAGCGCACGCCGGGCACCGTCGGGGCGGCGTTGAGGCCGACCAGGAACGCCGATCCCCGCTCCTGCTCCACGCACGCCTCGCATACCTCGCTCAGCGTCCCGTTGATCGCGCTGGAGGCTCCGAGCAGGCTGGCGACGGTGAGGCCGTCGAGGTCGGTGCCGTAGTTGGACGGCGCGAGGGCCACGAAGTCGCTGACCCTGGCCGCGCCACCGAGGAAGTTGATGTAGTAGGGGGGCATCATGCCGCCCTGCGAGTGGCCGACGAGGTCAACCTTGGCCGCGCCGGTCTTGGCGAGCACCATGTTCACGAACGCCGCCAGTTGGGCGGCCGACGCGGCGATCTCGCCCGTGCCCTGGATTGGGGAGGCGGACGAGGCGCCGCCGTAGTTGAACGCGTAAACGCAGTAGCCGGTCTCGGCGAGCAGCGGAGACGCCGCCTGCCAGTTGTCGTCCATGTTCGCGAACGTCCCGTGGACGAGGATCACCGGGTCAGGCTGGGCGGCGGTCAGCTGGCAGGACCAGTGGTTGGCGCCCGGCGGCGGGGTCTCCGGGGCCAGGGCGGTGGCGGTGGCGCCGGCGATGAAGTCGTAGTTGACCGGCAGCTTGGTGGCCGCCCGGGCCGGGGCCGGGACCGTCAGCGCGAGGGCCACGGCCGCCACCGAGGCTGCGGCGACCGCGAGCGCGGCGCGGCGCGGCCGGCGCGGCCAGTGGGAGGAAGGCATCGGCGCCTCCTTCTGAACGCGGGTGATTATTGCCCACTCATTAGAGATCGGCGTCGACGACATGTCTGCTCACCGTGGTGAGCAAACTTCGCACGGCGATTATCACGCTCCAACAAAAAGATGCGTGGTACCGGTGCGACGCCGGCGCGTCACCGGCGCGGCGCTGGCGCGTGACACTGGCGTTACTCGCGAGTACATCACGGGCGTGGAGCAGTACGCCGGGTATTTTCCGCCGGGTGGCCGGGTGTCTCCGGCGCGGCGGCGGCCTGGCTCCTGCCCGGGCTCGGCTCGCTCGCCGATGACATCACCGCCGCGATCGTGCGCGAGGTCGACGAGTACGCTCAGCCGGGCGACGACGCGGCGGCGCGGGCCGTGCACCGCGTGGCCCACGATGCCGTGGCCGGCTTCGGCGCCCGCCTCACCCAGTCCGCGGCGTCCGCTGCCGTGGCGTCCGCTGCCGCGGCGTCCGCGGCGGCGCCCTCGTGGCGGTGCGCCCCGCGGCAGTGCCCTCCGCGGCCGGGGAGCCGGCGGAGGCGGCGTCGGCGGCCGGCATGTTCCGCGACCTCGGGCGGCTGCTGGCGATGGAAGGGCGCAGCCTCGGCGCGCTGCAAGCCGCGCTCCGCGTCGGCGCCCGCGTGACCTGGCAGCGCCTGCAGGAACAGGCCAGGCAAGGCCACGGGAACCCGGAGGAGTTCGCCCGGATCGGCGAGACGGTCTTCTGGTACATGGACGAGCTCGCCGCCTCCTGCTCGGCCGGTACGCTGAGGCCAAGGCGGAACTCGCCGGGAGATGAGCCAGCTGCGACGGCGCCTGCTCGGGATGCTCGTCTCCGGCCCGGCTCCACCGTTGCCCGCGGTCGCCGGCCGGCCCGGGCGGCCGGCTGGCCGCTGCCCCGTCGGGTCGCCGTGGTGGCACTCGCCGCGCAGGCGGCCAGCACCCGGGGGCCGCTGCCCCCCGACGTGCTCGCCGACCTGACCCGCCGTAACCCCTGCCTGCTCATCGCCGACCCTGACGGCCCCCAGCGGCGCCAGCGGCTCGCGGCCGTCCTGCGCGGCTGGCTGCGGGCCGACGGCCGCCCCGGCGCCAGTCAGCCGCCGCCCGAGCAGCTGGCGGCCGTCGGGCCGGCCGTACCGCTCGCCGGGGCGAGCGGGTCGCTGCGCTGGGCGGTCCAGGCGCTCGCCCTCGCCCGTCGCGGCCTCGTCACCACCGGGAGCAGTGCCGAAGGAACCGGGGCCGACGAGGCTGGCGTGGTCGGTGCGAGGACCACCTGCCCACTCTCGTCCTGCTGGCCGACGCTGACCTTGCGGCGACCCTCAGCGGGAGGCGCTCGCGCCGCTTCGGCGGCTGCGCGGCGACCAGGCCGACCGGCTGGCGGGGACACTGCTCGCCTGGCTGGAGAGCGCCGACGACGCCAACGCCGCCGCCCGCAGGCTCCACGTACGCCCGCAGACCATCCGCTACCGGCTGCGGCAGGCCAGCGAGCTGTTCGGGAGGCGCTCAACGACCCGGACGCCCGCTTCCGGCTGCTCCTCGCCCTGCGGGTACGAGGGCTGCTAGGCGGTTCACCCGGGCCCGGGTAAGAGCTCGCGGGCGGCTTCCCGCAAGGTGCGCAGCAGCCAGCGGACCGCGGGGTCGTCGGTCCTGCTGGGATGCCAGTAGGCGGCCTCCACCAACTCTACGAGGCCGAATGGCGGCTTGAGGACCGCCAGCGGCGCGCCGCGGACCGCGAGCCGCGTCATCCGCTCCGGCATGATCGCGACCATCTCGGTCCCGGCGAGAACGAACGGCACCGACAGCCAGCCGAACACCGTCACCCGCACCTGCGGGGTCACGCCGAGCTCGTCAAGCACGCGGTCGACCGGCGTGCGCGAGCCAGGCGCGAAGGTGGGCGCCGCGTGCGGCATCCTGGACAGGTCGTCGAGGGTGAGCGCGCCGTCCTTCAGGCCGGCGGCCGCCGGGTCGACGACGCAGACGAACCGGTCGCGGAACAGCTCGGCGTGCCTGCCGGGGAAGTCGTAGCCGACCGGGCCGATCAGCAGGTCTTCGGTCGACAGCGGCTGGGTGGACGCGGGCAGGCTGGCGGGCAGCGGGTGCAGGTTCAGCCTGATCCCCGGCGCGGTCCGCTTGACCAGGCGCAGCACCGGGTCGGCGAGGATCGTGACGGCGTAATCGGAGCGGCGATGGAGAACTCGCGGTCGGACTCCGCCGGGTCGAACCTGGGCGGTCGCTGCATGGTCGCCTCAGCTGCCGCAGCGCATCCCGGACGGTCGGCAGCTGCTGCTCACCGAAGACTGGCGCCGGTACCCGCGCCCCTCGCGTTCGAGCAACTCGTCGCCGAAGTGACGGCGCAGCCTTGCCAGGACGCGGACATCGCGGGCTGGCTCATGCTCTCCGGCGAGGTCGTGCTCGTGCTCGACGACACCGAGACCGTGCTGCGGGCCGGGGACGTCGTCGTGCAGCGCGGCACGAGCCACCGCTGGGAGAACCGCCCCGGCGCGACCGCGCGAATGGCGTTCATCCTCATCGACGGCGCGTTCACCGCCGAACTGCTCGGCATGCTCGGGCCCGACGTGCTCGCCGGGCTGCTGCATGATCCGATGCACGCACCGGGCGCGGGCGCCTGAGAGGGGCTGGACAGTGGACTACGGACTGGCGGCGGGCGGACGGTGGTCCTCCACGGGGGGCCGCGCGCGGCCAGGGGGCCGCCGAGGCGGAGATCCTCGTTCGCGAGGGTGCCCGGGTGATCGGCGCGGACATCCTCGACGACGAGGGCAAGGCACTGGCCGGACGGCCCACCGCGGCCGGGCCGGGGACGAGGGGTACCGGCACCTCGACGTGGCGAGCGAGGAGCAGTGGGCCGGCCTGGCGGCCTGGCTGGCCGCGGACGGCGGCGTGGTGCACGGCCTGGTCAACAACGCGGGCGTGCCCGACCGGGCGCGGCTGATGGACATGGACGTCACGGGCTGGGACCGGGTCATCGGGATCAACCTGACCGGGACGATGCTTGGCCTGCGCACGCTGGTGCCGCTGATGCCCGCCGCCGGGACCGCCTCGATCGTGAACATCGGCTCGATCGCGGGGCTGCACGCCCACCACGCACTCGCCTACACGGCCTCCAAGTGGGGGCAGCGCGGGCTGACGAAGGTCGCGGCGCTCGAGCTGGCGCCGCGCCGCATCCGGGTGAACGCCTTCCACCCGGGCCCGATCGACACGCCGATCTCGGCGGGCGCGGACCCCGTGTTCCTGCGCGTGACCGTCGAGCAGACGCTGCTCGGCCGCGAGGGGCACGCCGAAGAGGTCGCCCACCTGGTCGTCTTCCTGCTGTCCGACCTGCGTCGTACATCACCGGAGCAGAGATCCCGGTGGACGGCGGGCATACCTCGCACGGCGGCACCAAGCCGATCGTGGACGCTCTCGCGCAACATTCGAAAAGATCTTGAAGAGTAGCGACTTATGGTCGCTGCGGAACCAACGGAATGTCAGACCCTCTCGATACGATGTTCGCATATTGAGTGCTTCTTTCATGACCACTCGAGGGGAGGTCGGTGTCTGTGGACGAGTCCGAGTGGGCCCGCTCCAGTTCCGCCAGCTGTCCGCCACCGACCGACCCTCCCGTCGGCCTGCCGCCAGCCGAGACCCTTGGCCTTGACCCGGATTGGGCGGAATACGTCGCGCAGGTGGACCGTGAGATGGCCGCCGACGAGGACGATGGCGGGACCTCGAACCTGGGCCCCTGGGACAAGCCAGCGGGCCCGGCGGAATCCCGGGATTCGTGGCGGCCACGTTTCGGCCAGGGAGACGAGGCGGACGCGCTGCCTCCCGGCCAGCTCCTGGTCGGGCTCACAGAGACGGCGACCCACGACGTCGACCGCCTGTCCGACGACGAGCTGGTCGGGGTGCTCCAGGCCTCCCGCCGTCAGATCGCCCGCGAGCAGTACAAGCAGGTGCTGGCGACCGCCGAGTTCGGCCGCCGCCGCCAGGCCGCGTTCGAGGGCGCCGCCGCCGCGGAGTCCCGGTCGGGCTGCCGCCCGGGCGGGTTCCCCGGCGAAGAGCTGGCCATCGAGCTGGTCACCACACGAGGCGAGGCGGGCCACCGGATCGACGACGCGATCGACCTGACCAGCCGCCTGCCCCGGACCCTGGCCGGGATGGCGGCCGGAGATGATCGACGAGGCCCGGGCCGGCTGGATCGCCATGTACACCCGCAGCCTACGCCCGGCCGACGCCGCCCACGCCGACGAGGTCCTGGCCGCCGCGGCGCCGGACCTGCGGGTCGGAGCAGGTGGCCCGCAAGGCCGCCGCCCTGGAGATGAAACTCAACCCCGAGGCGGTCAGGGCCCGCAGGGAACACGCCAAGCGGAACGAGCAGCGGGTCGAGGCGCGCCGCGAGCCTTCGGGCAACGCGTCACTGGCGGGCGGGAGATGGACACGGCCGACGCGATGGCCTCCAAGGCCTACCTCGACGCGATCGCCGCCAAGCTCCGCGCCGGCGGCCTGGTCGGGCCCGCTCGGCGCGCTCCGCGTGCTGGCCATGGCCGACCTGACCCAGGGCCGCAACCCCCTGGACCGCCTCAAGCCGAGGTGACCGCGCCCGCCGCCGATGCTCGCCTGCCACCGCCGGCCGCACCGTCGCTGCCGCAGCCGCCCGCGCCCAGCCGCCGACCCGGCCGGATGCCGCGTGCGCCAGACCGCCGACCACGCCCGGCGCGACCAGTTCCGCTGCCGGCCCTCGATCAACCTCATCGTCCCGGCCGGCACCCTCCTCGGCTGGTCCTCCGCCCCCGCCCAGGCCGGTGCCTGGGGCCTGCTGGACCGCGACGAGACCCGCACCATCGTCACCGCCGCGGCCCAGCATCCCACGGACCCGCTGGTGCGTCACCCTCACCGCCCCCGACGGCACCGCCGTCGGCCCACGCCTGCGCCCGCGGCCCGCATCCCGCCTGCTCGACGACCTCCAACCCCAGCCCCCGCCAGCCCGGCTCGCCGAGCTCCTGCGCCGCCTGAACCTCACCTTCACCCCGGTCGCCAACGGCACCTGCGACCACGCCGAGGCCGAAGGAGCGACTACACCCCGAGCCGGAAGCTCAAGCACCTCATCCGTGCCCGCACTGCCACCTGCGACGCCCCCGGCTGCCAGGCCCAGGCACTCAACACCGACCTGGACCACACCATCGCCGTGGCCCGACGGTCCCACGACCAGTGCAACCTCGCCCCCAGATGCAGGACCCACCACCGCGCCAAGCAAGCCCCGGACTGGAAGGTAGAGCAGCTCGCACCGGGCGTCACCCGCTGGACCCTGCCCTCCGGCCGCACCCACGTCACCACGCCGACCAGGTACGACACCTAGATCGATCCCCGGGCCGGTCCGGCCGCCACGCTGGGGACCGGCCCGGGGAGATCGAGGGCCCGCGGGCACTGGCCGAGCGGCCTGATGGGCTAGTGGCGCGGGCCGCGCGGCTGGCCGCGCCGGGCGGGCGGGACCGGCGGGCACGGGGCCGGGTCGACGATCCGGTTGCTCACCGTGCCGATCCCCTCGACGTCCAAAGTGACCACGTCGCCGGGGACGAGCGGCGGCGGACCCGCTCCCCGGCCCTGCCCCAGATCTCGGTCAGGCAGCCGCGGTGACAGGTGCCTGAGGCGAGCAGGTCACCGGGGGCGACCGCGAGCCGCGCGAGGCGAAGCTGATCAGCTCCTCGACGTGAAGCCAGTTGCCAGGAGTCCTCGCCGAGCAGCGCCGTTGATCCAGGCGCGCATCGTGAGGTCAAGCAGGCCGTCGGCGGTCTTGTACGGCGCAAGCTCGTCGGCGGTCACCAGGTAAGGGCCGAGGGTGTGGGCGCCGTCCTTGCCCTTGAAGAAGCCGAACGGCAACTGCCCTTCCAGGCGCTGGATGTCCCGCGCCGACCAGTCGTTGAAGATCGTGTAGCCGACAATGCCCCCCGCGGCCTGCTCCGGCGTCAGGTTCCGGCCGTGCGCGCCGTAGACCACGCCGACCTCGAGCTCCAGGTCGAACTGCTCCGAGCCGGGGAAGCGCTCGCACGTCGTCGAACGCGCCCACGCACACGTGCGGATTGGTTAAGTAGAAGCACGGCGCCTCGTACCAGCGGCCCGGCACGGGGTCCAACGGCGCCCTCCTGGGACCTGCGGGCGCCCTCGACGTGCGCCTCGAAGGAGACCGAGTCGCGGATCGACGCGGGGCGCAGCGGGGCGAGCAGCCGCACGTCGGTCACCGGGGGACCGGGGCCGCCCGGTCGAGTGCCGCCGTCCCCGCGCCGCTCAGGGCGTCCAGGCTGCCCAGCCGGATCAGGGTGCATCGGTGTCCTGGCCCGCGCCGAGGCCGTGCAGCCGGTCATCCGCGCCGAGGACGCCGTCGCTGACGGCGCCCTGGTGCTCGTAACGCGCGAACCTCATCTCGGCTCTCCCATCTACGCCGCCACCGATCCGTCGCCGCCGTCGATCGCTATCTCCGCGCCGGTGATGAACGCGGCGTCGTCGCTGGCCAGGAACGCGGCCAGCTTGGCGACCTCGTCCGCGCGCCCGTACCGGCCCAGGGGGATCTTGGCCAGGATGCCGGGCAGCGGGCCGTCCGGGTCGTCGATGAAGGGGGCGGTCTCCGGGGTGTAGATCAGGCCCGGCAGGATCGCGTTCGCCCTGATCCCGTCCGCACCGCCGGCCGCGCACAGGTGCTTGGTCATCGCGAGGACCCCGCCCTTGGCCGAGCCGTGCGGCACCTGGCCGACGAACCGCGCGCCCAGCTTCGCGGCGATCGACGCGACGTTGACGATGGCGCCGCCGCCCCGCCTTCACCAGTTCCGGCCAGGCGGCGCGAACCGAGAACCAGACGATGTCCAGCTCGTTCCTGACCGTGAAGTGCCAGTCGTCGTCGGTGAGGTCCATCAGCGCGCCGTTGCGCAGCGCGGAGGCGTTGTTGTAGAGGATGTCGACGCCGCCGAGCTCGGCGACGGCCGCCTCGACCCAGCGCGCGCGCCGTCGGCGGTTGCCAGGTCGACGGGCGCGATGGCGGCCATCCGGCCGCCCGTCGCGGTAACCAGCTCGACGGTCTCGGCGTTCGCCTTCTCGTCCAGGTCGCAGCCGAACACCGCCGCGCCCTGCGCGGCAAACTCGACCGCCGCCGCCCGGCCCATGCCCCGCGCCGTCCCGCTGATCAGCGCGACCTTCCCGTCAAGCCTGCCCATCCAGCCCTGTCCCTTTCCCTGCCCGTGCGACAACACAGTGCCGCAACACAGTGCCGCAACACGGGGCCGCAACACGGGGCCGCAACACGGGGCCGCAACACGACAACACGGGGCTACGGCTCCGTGTTGGATCACGATGCCACGACGCACGACCGTTCACGCGACGTTAACAACTGGCCCGCGCGGCCGAGAAATAACCAAGCCGTATGGCAGCTATCCGCAAATGCCGGGTTCCGGGGCCGGGCGGCCCGTTGCTAGCTTCCGTGATCAGGATCACCGGATTCCGCCGTCAGCCCGCCACGCAACGGCGTGTGTCACCCGGGGGCGACCCCAGTTCTCTCTTGACCGCACTCACTGGCGAGGTAGGCATGACCGCAGTATCGAGACGTTCTTTCCTGCTGACCAGGAGAACCGCTGCCGCGGCGGGAACGGTACTGGCCGGAGCGGGGGCGACCCTGCTCGCGCCCGCGGCCAGCGCCGCCCCCGGGCCGGCGTCACCCGGCGGTATCTATGTCGCCGCCGGCCAGACCTACACGGTCGCCGCCACCACGCGCGTCTCCGCCGTCACCATCGAGTCCGGCGGCGTGCTGGCCGCCCCGGCGGGCCACAGCCTGACGATGACCGTCGACGGCGTCGAGACCGGGCAGCGGCTCGTCGCGACCGGTGCGGCGGATACCGCGTTCGTCCCCGGGTCGTGGCGCGGGGACATCGTGCTCACCGTCACCACGGCGGACGACGTGCCGTGGCAGCAGCACACCTACCCGTTCCGGCAGGCGCTCTACGTGGGCGCGGCCGGCCAGGTCCCGGCGTACTCCGTGCTCGCGGCGGCCGTCGGCGGCCAGGTCTCCGCCACGGCGGCCGCCAGGCGTGCGGATCGCCTCGGCCGGCGAGTGCTTCGACGGCGTCGTCGTCCACGGCGGCACGATCACGGCGGCCAGCTGGTGGCAGCTGGGCGCGGTCACCAACACCCCGCAGCCAGCGGTGAACAACGGCGTGATCGTCGCCCTCGCCGACGGCAGCAGCTGGGCGGTGACGGGAACGCCGGCGGGAACGGGGGCTCTGGTTCAGGGGATGTCGTCTGGGTCCTGGATGATCTCGGTGGCGCCACTGACCGTCCGGGCGGCCACCGCCTGGGGCGGGCGCTGGTCGGGGTCCTGGACGACGGGGCCGGGGCCGTCGACGGCCCCGGGAGCGGCGGGCCTGGGGTCCATGCGTAGCGGGCGACGAGTTCCTCGCGGATCGCCTCCAGGTGGGAGACCTGGCCCGCGGACGGGCCGGCGCTGCCCGAGACCGGGACGGTGACGCCCGCGAGCACGTCGTCGGTGCGGGGGGCGGCCAGCGTGAGGACGTCAGCCGAAGCCAGGCGCGGCCGCGTCGCGGGCCGTCAGCGGCTGCAGGTTCCAGCGCTGCTCGACCGTCTTCAGCACGGAGGTGTGGTCGAGCGGCACCGATCCGGCCGGCACCCGGTAGACGGTACCGGGGGCGATCAGCGGGGAGATGAGCAGCGTCGGTACCCGCACGCCGAAGCGGTCGAAGCCGAAGCCGAACTCACCCGCCGTGTTGTCCGGCGGGGTCGCGCCCCACGGCGGCGGCACGTGGTCGTAGCAGCCGCCGTGCTCGTCATAGGTGAGCACGAACAGCGTCTGGTCCCAGCCGGGGCCGGACCGCAGCGCCTCGTAGGTGTCGTGGATGAGCTGCTCGCCCGAGCGCCACGTCGTAGTTGGGGTGCTGGCTGTTGCCCGTGGAGGACCAGCTCGGCTCGAGAAAGGTGAACGAGGGCAGCGTGCCCGCCGCCGCGGCGGCCTTGAAGTCGGTGAACAGGCCGAAGTGCGACGGGTCGGCGCCCGTGATGTCGGGGAAGTCGGCCTTGGTCAGCGGCTGCGCGTTGTAGCCGAAGACCCGCCAGCTCACCCCGACGCTTGGTAAGCGCGCCGAAGATGGACGGGCAGGTGTACGTCTTCGTGGTGTCGTCCATGTGGCCCTGGCTGGTGCCCGCCAGGGCGAACGCGCGGTTCGGCAGCGTCTCGGTCGGCGCGGAGGCGAACCAGTGATCGCAGACCGCGTAGCCCTTGGCGAGCGCCGACAGGACCGGCAGCGCCTGCGGGGTGAAGCAGCCCATGATCCAGTCGGCCGTGGTGCCCTCGACGATCGTCCACTTGTCGGTGGTCTCCCAGCCGATCGTGTAGGCGAAGTCCTTGACGAACCCCTGCATGGTGGCCTGCGTGCCGGACGCGGGCGCGGTGTCCGAGCCCCACAGCTGGTCGTTGGTCGCCTTGTAGCCCTCGCCCGGGTCGGCACCCGGCATGAAGTAGGCGTTCGGCGTGGACGGCGTGATCTGGTAGACGCTCACCGGGTTGCCGTTGGCGTCCGGGTTGGACTCGTTCCCGGTAAGCCCCTCGAACGGCTGGCCGGACGTTGACACGTTGCCCGCGTCTGCGTACAGGTAGCCGAGCATGTGATCGAACGAGCGGTTCTCCAGCATGAGAACCACGA
The DNA here is from genome assembly GCA_963767685.1 of uncultured Actinomycetota bacterium. Taxonomy (GTDB): domain Bacteria; phylum Actinomycetota; class Actinomycetes; order Streptosporangiales; family Streptosporangiaceae; genus Trebonia. The sequence goes on along the minus strand of CAVYEZ010000009.1, from coordinate 344,647 downwards.
TGTGGTTGATCGCGGCGAGACCGGTCCCGGCCCCGGCGGACGTGGTCATGAGCGCACCTTCCCCGGTCAGGCTGCGGGCCCCGGTCAGGCTACGGGCCCGTCGGGCCGGCGTTCCCGCGCCGGCCCGACGACAACGCTATCGGCGTTAGTTGCTGCGCGAGGCGGCTTTGTGCGCCGCGGTCCTCGCCGCCTTGGCGACTTGCTTATCCGGGTGGTATTCGCCCAGGTGGTTGAGCACCTTCACGGTGTCAGGGTGCGGCCCGCGGGCCATGCCCTCGAACAGCAGCTGCTCGCGGCCCGCGGGGACCGCCTCGCGGAAGCTGATCGCCAGGTACTCCGGGTCGGGGAACTCTTCGTCGATGGCGATGCTGAGCAGGTCGGTGGCGACCCAGGCGAGGTCGTCCGGCGTCATCTCCAGCTCCGCCGGGAGGTCGACGGCGCCGCTGTCCTCCGGGTCGATACCCGACAGCTGGGCCAGCGCGACCTTGGCGTAGGCGCGGACCTGCGGCACCGCGAGGTTGCCCAGCCAGGCGGCCTCGGCCGCGGGCCCGATCCTGGTGACGGCGGCAACCGCGAGCATCCGCTCACCCGGCTCCGCGATGGCCGCGAGCTCGAGCAGCTCGCGAGCGGCGGCGTCGGCCCCGCGGGCCGCGGTCCACCCGTCGACCTCCGCGTCGAACTCGGTGTCGGTGATGCCGCCGGCCATCGCCAGGAGCTCGGTGCCCGACAGCTCGGCCGCGGTCTGCGGCAGCAGCGGGATCTCCACCCCGGCCTCGACAAGCTGCTCGTGCACGGCGGCGAGCGCCAGCGGCGTAAGCCTGACGAGCTCGTCGTCCTCGGTGACCGCGAGCGTGTCCTTGAGCCGGTCGAGCAGCAGCCTGGCGGCGTCACCGTAGGCCTCTTCCCATTCGGCGCGGGCCTCGGCGATCTCCTCGTGCGCCTCTTCGTCGTCCTCGTCGTGCCCGCCGGCGGCGTTCTCCCAGAGCACCTCGCCGAATTCCTCGACGGTGAGGCCTTCCCTGCGGGCGAGGAAGAGCAGGATGGCCAGCGCCATCCCCTGGCCGGCGAAGTCGAATTCCGGCTCGTCGTCTTCGGTTTCTTCCTCGTCCGTTTCAGGCCCGTAGAACTCGAGGGCCTCACCGAGGACGGCAGACAGGGTCAGGGCCCACGCGGCGAATACCGGCTCGTCGCCGCCGGATGCCCAGTCGTCGGCGGTCTCGCCCGGGACCACCCGGTCTTCGTCGTCGTTGTCGAAGGCCAGCCATTCCACGCTGAGCGCGCACTCCCACAGGAAGGCGAGCTCGTCCGCGTCCACGCCGAGGGCGGCCGCGGCGCCGGCCAGGCCGTCCGGTGTCAGGTCGCCTGCCTCGTCGACCTCCCTGCCGTCCTTGCCGACCCATTCGGCGAGCGCGGCGAGCTGGCGGGCCACCGGCGCGGTGCGCGCCTGGGCGGCGAGCTCGGGCAGCGGGAGCAGGCGGATCGGCGGGAGCGCGTCGGGCAGGCCGAGCGCCTCCTTAATGTCGACGTCCTCGTACTCGAAGTCGTCGTCGGCGACGTCATGGTCGTGGTCGTGAGCCATGACTTGAGACTATCGGCAGGCGGCCGGGCCGGGAGCGCGCCAAGGCGTATCCCCGGCACCAGGTTCATTAATACTTAACGATTTCGCTAACTATTGACTGGCCTCGCGGCCCCAGGGCCGTGACGATCTGGACCTGGGGCCGCTGGGCCGGGGTGATCCGGGGCTAGCGTGGCCGTGCGGCTTAGCGGAGCGAGCGCAGCACGTACTGCATGATGCCGCCGTGCCGGTAGTAGTCGGCTTCGCCGGGGGTATCGATCCGCACCGTCGCGGTAAAGCGCTTGTCGTCGGCAGTCACCACGACCTCGTTCGGAATACCGCCTTCGTTGATCGCGGTGATGCCCTCGATGTTGAAGGTCTCCTGGCCGGTCAGGCCGAGGGACTCGGCGCTCTCGCCCGGCTTGAACTGCAGCGGGAGCACGCCCATGCCGATCAGGTTCGAGCGGTGGATGCGCTCGAACGACTCGACGAGCACGGCGCGGACGCCGAGCAGCGCGGTCCCCTTCGCGGCCCAGTCGCGGGAGGAGCCGGAGCCGTACTCCTTGCCGCCGAGGACGATCAGCGGGGTGCCCTCGGCGATGTACTCACGGGAGGCGTCGTAGATCGACATCTCCTTGCCGTCCTTGATGGTGACGCCGCCCTCGGTGCCGGGCGCGAGCTGGTTCCGCAGCCGGATGTTGGCGAACGTGCCGCGGATCATCACCTCGTGGTTGCCGCGGCGGCTGCCGTAGGAGTTGAAGTCCTTGCGCTCGATGCCGTGCTCCGTCAGGTACAGGCCCGCCGGGGCGGTGGCCTTGATCGCGCCGGCCGGCGAGATGTGGTCGGTGGTGACCGAGTCGCCGAGCTTGGCCAGGACCTTCGCGCCGTGGATGTCGGTGACCGGCACCGGGTCGGCGGGCATCCCGTCGAAGTACGGCGGGCGGCGGACGTAGGTGGAGTCCGCGGCCCACTCGAACGTGTCGCCGGTGGGGACGCTGCAGGCCGCGCCAGTTGTCGTCGCCCTCGAAGACGTCGGCGTAGTCGGCGGTGAACATCTCGGCGCGCGACGGCGCTCGTGACGACGCTGGTGACCTCGTCGGGTGACGGCCAGATGTCGGCGAGGAAGACCGGCTTGCCCTCGCTGTCCGTGCCGAGCGGCTCGCGGTCCAGGTCGATGTCCATCGTGCCGGCCAGGGCGTAGGCGACGACGAGGGGCGGGGACGCCAGGTAGTTCATCTTGACGTCGGGGTTGATGCGGCCCTCGAAGTTCCTGTTGCCCGACAGGACCGAGACGACGGTGAGGTCCTCTTCGTTGACGGCGGCGCTGATCGCCGGCGGCAGCGGGCCGGAGTTGCCGATGCAGGTGGTGCAGCCGTAGCCGACGAGGTTGAAGCCGAGCTTGTCCAGGTACGGGATCAGGCCGGCCCGCTCGTAGTAGTCCATGACGACCTTCGAGCCGGGGGCGAGGGTGGTCTTCACCCAGGGCTTGCGGGCCAGGCCCTTCTCGACGGCCTTGCTTGGCCAGCAGCGCGGCGCCGATCATCACGTACGGGTTGGAGGTGTTCGTGCAGGAGGTGATCGCGGCGATGACGACGTGGCCGTGGTCGATGGTCGTCTCCGCGCCGTCCTCCAGGGTGACCTTGACCGGGTGGGTGGCGCGGATGTCCTCGGTTTCCCCGGGGTCGGACGCGGGGAACGAGCCGTTGGCGGCGCCAGTGTAGGCGGGCAGCGCGTCACGGAAGGCGGTCTTGGCGTTGGCCAGCTCGATCTTGTCCTGCGGGCGCTTCGGGCCGGCGATTGACGGGACGACCGTGGACAGGTCGAGGGTGAGCTCCTCGGAGAAGCGCAGCTCGCGGTCCGGGTCGTGCCACAGGCCCTGCGCCCTGGCGTACTTCTCCACCAGGTCGAGCTGGGTCTCGGGCCGCCCGGTCAGCCGCAGGTACTCGATCGTCGCGTCGTCGATCGGGAAGATCGCGCAGGTGGAGCCGAACTCCGGCGACATGTTGCCGATCGTCGCCCGGTTGGCGACCGGCACCTGGCCGACGCCGTCCCCGTGGAACTCGACGAACTTGCCGACCACGCCGTGCTTGCGGAGTATCTCGGTGATCGTGAGGACCAGGTCGGTGGCGGTCGTCGCCTGGGGGAGCTGGCCGGTCAGGCGGAAGCCGACGACCTTCGGTATCAGCATGGAGATGGGCTGGCCGAGCATGGCCGCCTCCGCCTCGATGCCGCCGACGCCCCAGCCGAGGACGCCGAGGCCGTTCTCCATCGTGGTGTGGCTGTCGGTGCCGACGCACGTGTCGGGATACGCCTGCCCGTCGCTGGTCATGACCACGCGCGCCAGGTGCTCGATGTTGACCTGGTGCACGATGCCGGTGCCAGGCGGGACGACGCGGAAGCCGTCGAAGGCGTCCTGGCCCCAGCGCAGGAACTGGAACCGCTCCTCGTTGCGCTGGAACTCAAGCTCGACGTTGCGGGTGAAGGCCTCGGGCACGCCGAAGACGTCGGCGACCACGGAGTGGTCGATGACCAGCTCCGCGGGGATGAGCGGGTTGATCTTGGTCGGGTCGCCGCCCAGGGCCCGCATCGCCTCGCGCATCGCGGCGAGGTCCACGACGGCAGGCACGCCGGTCAGGTCCTGCAGGATCACCCGGGCCGGGGTGAACTGGATCTCGGTGTCCGGCTCCGCCTTCGGGTCCCAGTCCGCCAGGGCGCGTGATGTGCTCGGCCTGGTGATGTTCGACCCCGTCCTCGTTGCGGAGCAGGTTCTCAAGCAGCACCTTCAGGCTGTACGGGAGGGTCTCGCTCCCCGGGACCGCGGCCAGGCGGTAGATCTCGTGCGTGCCCCGCCCGCCTCAAGCGTCGCGCGGCTGTCGAAGCTGTTCGCAGTCATCGTCGGTTGAGCCTCCTCGCCCAGTGTCATGACTATGTGATCGGCCGCTACGGGCCCGCCCCAAGCACCGAGCGCACTGCCAGCCGTCTCACGCGCTGCCTGGCAGGCGGCCTCCGCTCGGGGCGGAGAGCGCGGGCGGGGGGACGCCCGGTTCGCCGGTACGCAACCTACAGTATCTCGACATCAAGCTACCTCATGAGATTACCGCCGCGCGAGCGGGGTGGGGGTCCGCGGCCGCGCGGGCCGGCGTAACGTCGTGTCCGGCCAGCAGCCACCGGGCCCAAGGACCGTATGACCGGATGGCCAGCCGGCCACGGCCGGTGAGAACTGGCCCGGTGAGAACTGCAACAGCATCAGCTACCGACGGAGAGGCCCGTCATGCGTTTCGCCGTCAAGACCCGCCCCGAGCACCAGACCTGGGAAGAGCTGCGCGACATCTGGGTCGCCGCGGACGAGGTCCCGCTCTTTGAGTCGATATGGAACTGGGACCACTTCTACCCGCTGACCGGTGACCTGCACGGGCCGGACTTCGAAGGCTGGACCATGCTCTCCGCCATGGCGGCGCTGACCTCCCGGATCAGGATCGGCTGCCAGGTCACCGCCATGCCCTACCGGCACCCGGCGGTGCTCGCCAACATGGCCGCCACGGTGGACCACATCTCGGCGGGCCGGCTCATCCTGGGGATCGGCGCGGCCTGGAACGAGATGGAGTGCAACGCCTACGGGTTCCCGCTCCCGCCGCTGAAGGAACGGTTCGACCGGTTCGACGAGGGCATCGAGGTGCTCACGCAACTGCTGTCGTCGCGGGTGTCCAACTACGCGGGCAAGTACTTTACGCTGACCGACGCCTACTGCGAGCCGAAGCCCGTGCAGCGCCCGTACCCGCCGATCACCATCGGGGGCAGCGGGCCGAAGCGCACGCTGCGCGCGGCCGCCCGCTGGGCAGCGGAATGGAACGGGTCGGTGCGGGAACCCGCCCGCTTCGCGGAGCTCAAGGAGGTCTTGCGCGGGCACTGCGCGGACCTCGGCCGGGACTTCTCCACGATCACGTGCTCGTGCCTGCTGCGGTGGGAGGGCGGTTCGCCCGACGCACTGCTCGAGACGCTGGCCGAGTGGCGCGACGCGGGCGCCGACCTGGCCGTCATCGGCCTGCCGACGCACGCCAAGCCGGAGTCGCTGGCCCCGCTCGCCGACGCGCTTCGCTCGCTCGCGTAACCGCCGTTTCCGCCGCCTGCTGGTCCCGCTTACTGGGCGCGCAACTCGCCGCGCAGGGCCGTCAGGCTCTCCGCCGTGTCGAAGCCGAGCGGTATCGGCATGTCCTCCGGGGCCGCCGGGGCCGCCGGGGCCGCCGCCTCGGCGCCGGCCAGTCCGGCCGACTCCTGGAAGTACTCGCTGATCAGCTCGCGCTGCCTCTCGAGGAGCTGATCGAAGTGCCGGTCGAAGCTGGCCTGGCTGAATGTCTCCGCGGTTTCGTACAGGCCCTTGATCTGACCGAGCGCGCCCGCCTCCGGGTCGGTCACCGCTCCGAAGTCCGGCAGTTCCGGAATGGCATTACCTCATCTAGCGGGTCATATCTGGATATTTCAGTTTCCGGCCCGTCGGCGTCGTAGTCACCGAACGCGGCCTCGCCGCCGGCTGGCTGGTAACCCGTGCCCCCGGCCGCCTCGCGATCGCCGGGGCGAAGCGGCTCAAAGGGGCCGCGGGTGCCCGGATGGTCGCCCGTGGCCGCGGGTGACTCGCTGGCCACGGCCCGCGCTGGCCGTTCCTCATCGCGCTTGTACCAGTCGGGTCCTGGCGGACCGTAGGCCGGGTCATCGGGACCGTAGGCGAGCGCGGGGTCTATCTCGGGCACGGCGTCAGTGGGCGGGCTGGCGGCATGAGTCGTTTGCGCCGCCGCGGTGGCCGCCGTCTCGGAAGCAGTCACCACCCCGGACGTGATCGCGCGAACCGGGCCGGGCCCGGCCGGCCGGGCCTGGGCCGACTGACCTTGGGCCGCTGAGGGCGGCGCGGCGGGGTCGTCTGGACGGATGACGTACGCGTAGTCGCCGCCGTTGACGACCTCGCCGTACGCCTCGGGCCCCGGATAGCCGCCGGGTGCGCCCGGTGCCTGCCAGGCCTGGTACTCCGGGTACGGCGGCCGGGCTCCGCCCGGGCCAGCGAATCCGCCGGCCGTAGGGTAGCCCGCCTGCCCGGCTTGAGCGCCCGGCTGGCCACCCGGCCCGGGGTAGCCGGGCCCGGGCGGCGGCCCCGGCTGGCCTGGGTAGGCACCAGGAACCGGGTAGCCGGGCGCGGCGTAGCCCGCGTGGCCGGTCCCCGCAGGGCCGGGACCGCCCGGGTAAGGCTGGCCACCGGGGTAAGGCTGGCCACCCGGAGCCCGCCCGTCGCCCGGCGGGAAGCCGTCCGGGCCCCGCCACCCGGGCGCCTGGGGTCGCGGGTCCTGACGGGGATCACGCGCGTAACCGGGCGGCATGCCCGGCTGGCCGGGAAACTGCTGGCCGGGTGGCGGGCCGTAGCCCGCGGCGCCGGGAACTCCCGGCTGCCCCTGGCCGGCGTTTTCCTGGAACGGCACGCCGCCCGAACCCGGGTACGGGTGATCGAACCCGGGCGGGCCGTATCCGGATGCCGGGTAGCCGGGCGCACCGTACCCGGCGGCGCCCGCGGTGCCGACGCCGCCGGGGAAGCCTCCTTGCCCGGGGAACCCGGCTTCCGGCGGAAACGGGCCCGGCCCGGCGAAGCCGCGGCCGGCCCCGGGGGCCTGCGCCGGCTGCGGCGGGTAGCCGCCCGGCCCGCCGTACCCCCCGCCCGCGGGAGCAGGCCCGGGCGCGGCCCCAGGGCCAGGGAAGGTGGCCGCCTGCGGGTACCCGTCCGGTGCGGGCCACGAGCCCTGGCCCTGGAACTGGGCGTAACCGGGCGCCGGGCCGGGCGCGCCGGCGAACGGGTACGAGTCGCGCCGGTCGGCTTCGGCGCCGTCGGCCGGGCTGACCAGGCTTCCCGGCGCGAAGATCGTCGTCGGCGTCAGCACCCGGTCCGGATCGTCGTCGATATGGCGGGCCGGCCCGGGCCGGGGGCTTCCCGGCTGACCGCCGACGGGCCCTGGGCCGCCCGGCCATGCCCCGGCCTGGCCGCCGGGTCCCCCGGGGAAGGGGCCGCCCGCTCCTTGCGCTCCTGGCCCGGTCCAGCCGGGCGCGAACTGGCCGCCGGGCACCGCTCCGGGGAACGGCTGGCCGGGCTGAGAGAACTGGCCGGCCGCCGACGGGCCGCCGGGTTCCTGGCCTGCCTGGTAGTAGCCAGGCGGCACCTGGCCCGGCGGCACCTGCTGCTGGCCCGGGCCGAACGAGCCGGGCGGCATCGGCCCGCCCTGATAGGACCCGCCGGGTGCGCCCTGCCCAGGCCCCACGGGACCGGGAAACTGGCCGGCCGGCGGGTAGCCGGGCGCTCCCCAGCCGGCCGGGCCCGGTCCGGCGAAGCCGGGGGCCGCCGGGTCGCCCGGGCCGGGCGGGTAGGCGCCTTGCCAGTGGCCGGCGAAACCGCCGGCACCGGGGGGCTGCTCGAACGGGGGCTGGCCGAACGGGTGCTGGCCGTACGGCTGTCCCGGCGGCGGGCCGCCGGGGTAGGCGCCAGGCGGCGGCGGGTACGGCTGATCCCCCTGGTGCTGGCTTCCCTGCTGCGGGCTGCCGTACCAGGGGCCGGCAGGCCCGGTCGCGGGCATGCCCGCTTCCGGCCCGCCGTAGCCGGGCGCGCCGTAGTCGGGCCCGCCGTGGCCCTGGCCCCGGGCGTGGAGCCCCGCGGGTCCGGCCTCCCAGCCGGGACCGGGTCCGCCACCCGGACGGCCGTTCTCCCCCGGGCCAGCGCCGCTGACTGGCCAGGCGCCGGCGTCGGGCTCCGGTTGCCCGCGCCGACCCCCAGAAAACGTTCCCACGGTAACGATCGTAAGCAACCGCGCGACCGCCGGCACCCCGCTCGATGCAATCGCATGCCACGGCGCTCGCCTGCCGCCCGCCCGCCCCGCCTGCTTGCGCTGCTTATCCCGGCTATCCCGCGGCGCGGCCCCGGCGGCGGGCCGGACGTGATCATCGTCACCAGGCCGGGCGTGCCGGTCACACCTGGGGCAGGACCCCGTCGGCGATGTCGGCCAGGTGGTCGAGGTCGTCGAGGTCGAGAACCTGCAGGTAAAGCGTTTGCGTGCCAACCTCGGCGAGCGCGCCGATCTTGTCGACGACCTCGGCCGGTGACCCGGTGATGCCGTTGACCGCGCAGGTCGGCCAGGTCGCGGCCGATCGCCGCGGCGCGGCGGGACAGCGTCGCCTCGTCCTTGCCGCAGCAGACCATCTGGGCGGCCGAGTAGACCAGCGAGTCCGCGTCGCGCCCGGCCGCGGCGCATGCCTCCCTGACCCGGCCGAACTGCGCGGCCACCATCGTCGGCCTTCGAGAACGCGATGTTGAACTCGTCGGCGTACTTCGCGGCGAGCGCGGGAGTGCGGCGCGGGCCGTGGCCGCCGACGATCACGGGCGGGCGCGGGCGCTGGACCGGCTTGGGCAGCGCCGGCGAGTCAGTCGACCTGGTAGTACGTGCCGTCGTAGCTGAACTTCTCGCCGTCCGGCGTTTCCCAGAGGCCGGTGATGATCGCGAGCTGCTCTTCGAGGCGGTCGAAGCGCTCCCTGGTCGGCGGGAACGGGATGCCGTACGCGGCGTGCTCGGCCTCGTACCAGCCCGCGCCGATGCCGAGCTCGACCCGGCCACCGCTCATCTCGTCGATGCCCGCGACGGCGATCGCCAGCGGGCCCGGGATAGACGGAACGTCGCCGAGGTGACCAGCGTGCCGAGCCTGATCCTGCTGGTCTCGACGGCCAGCCCGGCCAGGGTGGACCAGGCGTCGGACGGACCAGGCTCGCCGGACACGCCGCCCATCTTCAGGTAATGGTCGGAGCGGAAGAAGGCGTCGAAGCCGAGGTCTTCCGTCGCCTTGGCGACGCGGCGGAGCGTGGCGTAGCTGGCGCCCTGCTGGGGTTCGGTGAAGATCCTGAGTCGCATGGCTCCTATCGTCGCGCACCCGGCGCTTCCCCCGGCGGGCGGCCCGGCGGGGGAAGCGCGGGCCGCGAACGGCGCCCGCCGGGTCAGCTCGCGATGGCGCCCGTGTCGCCGTCGCCCCTCGCCACGTGGTACACGACGCCGGGGTCGACGGGGCGGCAGCGGGCCTCCCAGTAAACCCCGCCGTGGACGTCCCGGCGGCCGAGCCACTCGCGCCCGGTTGGCACGTGGACCGCGTCGAGGTGGAACACCGACATGCGGGGCACCACCTCGACGATGCGGAGCGGCGAAGCCGATCCGCTTTACCAGGAGCGGCTCGACGTCTCGCATGATCGCCGCCAGGTCATCGCCGAGCCCGGAGCACAGCGGTCCCTCTGATGTGTCATGACCGACCAGATCCCACAGGTACATGCCACGAAGGCTACCACATACGACTGCACACGCCTAGGGTCGACTACTGTCGAAGCGTTGCGATTGGCAACTTTGCCAATCGAGTATGGTACGAGAATGTCGATAGGTGACGAATCAGACCCAAGAGCGTACATGCAACTCGCCGCGGTCCTCCGCAAGGCGATCATGGCCGGGAAGTACCCGCCAGGCACCGCCACCCCGTCGATCACGACGCTCAGCCAGGACTACGGCCACGCCAGGCAGACCTGCTCCAAGGCGCTCGGCGTCCTGGTGAAGGAAGGCCTGCTGACCCGCTATCCCGGGCTCGGCTACTACGTGGCCGGCAAGCCGGGCGATCCCCAGCCGGCGAACCCGGAGAGCGCCGCGGGGACGGCCGACGGGCCGTAGCCCGGTCAGCGGCTAAGGGTGGCGACGCATTCCACGTGGTGGGTCATCGGGAACGCGTCGAACGCGCGGAGGCTCTCAAGCCGCCAGCCGCCGCCGGTCAGCAGGGCCAGGTCGCGCGCGAGCGTGGCGGGGTCGCAGGAGACGTAGGCGAAACGCTCGGCGGGCGTGTCCCCGGCGACGCTGTCGCCGGTCAGGTAGGCGACCACCTCGCGGGCGAGTCCCGCCCTGGGCGGGTCGGCGATGACGAGCCTGGCGGGCGGCAGGTCCCCGGCGGCTGGCGGCCTGGGCCACGTCGGCTCTGGTGATGGTGGCCTGCGGCCCGTGCTCGCCGGTTACGGCGCTGAGGTTCTGCCTGGCGTTCTTGACCGCCGCGGCGTCGGACTCGATTCCGGTCACGGCGCCGTCCGGTCCGACGAGCGGCGCGACGGCGCCGGCGAACAGGCCCGCGCCGCAGTACAGGTCGAGGACCGTGTCGCCCGGCCGCGGCGCCAGTGCCTCGACCACGGCGGCGATGAGGGCGTCGGCGGCGGCGGGGTGCACCTGCCAGAATCCCGTCGGCGCCGACCTGCCACAGGCGGCCCGCGGCCCGCTCGGCCAGGTAGGGCCGCCCCTCGACGAGGGTTCGCCTGGCCCTGGTGGGACGGCCGCCGCCGTTCGCGCGGTCCCTGGCCCTTGACTTTCCGCTTGTCGCCGCCCTCGATGACGGTCACCGCGAAGTTCTCGGTGCTGTCCGCGCCGCCGACGGCGACCTCGACCGCGGTCGCGCCGCTCCAGTCGTCACCGGGAATGGCCAGGTCGCGGACGGCCTGGTGGGCGATGAGGCAGTCGCCGACGTCGATGACCGCGTGGGAGCGGTGACCGCGCAGCCCGGCGATGCCGTCACGGTCGACCGCGAACTGGACCCGGGTGCGCCAGCCGAGGCCGTCTGGCGCCGGGCCGGCGGCGGCCGGGTCGTCGGGGGCGGGGCCGGGGAGCGGCTCGACCGTGACCTCGCGGTCGATGCCGGCGAGGCGCCTGAGCTGCTGGGTGATCACCGCCGCCTTGAGTGCGCGCTGGGCGGGCAGGGACGCGTGCTGCCAGTCACAGCCGCCGCAGCCGCCCGGGCGGGCGTGCGGGCACGGCGCGTCGACCCGGTCCGGTGAGGACTCGAGGACCTCCACCGCGTCGGCCCGGGCGAACTTGGACGTGACCTCCGTCACGCGGGCAACGACGCGCTCACCGGGCAGCGCGTGCCGCACGAACATCACCGGCAGGCCCGCTGGCCGGGCGACGCACCAGCCGCCCTGCGCGACGTCCTCGACGGTCACCTCGACCTCCTGGCCCACGACGAACGAGCCGCCCTCCGTCGCGGCCCAGGCAACGACCCCGCCGAGGTCTCCTGGGCGGCTTCGGCGGCCTTGTGCTCGCGGCACGACACCCGGCATTAGATTCTCCTCCTTGTGGAGTCGCATTCTCCCATGTGAGGGCATAACTTTGGCGGGGCGCCCGGTGCGGGCGCCGCGCGCAACGGACCGTGAGAGGACGGGTCGTGCATATCGTGATCATGGGCTGCGGGCGGGTCGGCTCGACGCTCGCCCACATCCTGGAAGACCGGGGCAACACGGTCGCGGTCATCGACCGTGACCCGGAGGCATTTCGCAGGCTCCGCCCGTCCTTCAAGGGCGACCGGGTGACCGGAATCGGCTTCGACCGCGACGTGCTTTCCCGGGCGGGGATCGAGCGCGCTGACGGCTTCGCCGCCGTCAGCAGCGGCGACAACTCCAACATTATCGCGGCCCGGGTAGCGCGCGAGACCTTCGGCGTCCAGCAGGTCGCCGCGCGCATCTACGACCCGCGGCGGGCCGAGGTCTACGAGCGGCTCGGCATACCGACGGTCGCGACCGTGCGCTGGACGGCCGACCAGATGCTGCGCAAGCTGCTCCCCGAGAGCACCGAGCCGCTCTGGCGGGACGCGACCGGCAAGATCGTGCTCAGCCAGGTGGCCGTGTGCCCCGACTGGATCGGCGAGCCGGTGAAGATGGTCGAGGCGTCGGCGGCGACCAGGATCGTCTACATCGACCGCCTCGGCGAGGCGATCGTCCCGCAGCCTGGCACCGTGCTGCAGCAAGGGGACGTGGTGCACATCATCGCCAAGGAGTCCGAACTCGACCGGATCTGCGGCGCCCTGGGCAAGCGGGACGGGAGTGGTCACTGATGCGGGTCGCGATCGCCGGGGCCGGGGCCGTGGGCCGGTCCATCGCCCGCGAACTGCTTGAGAACGGCCACGAGGTGCTGCTGATCGACCAGAAGCCGAGCGCGATCAAGGTGGACAGCGTGCCGCGGGCCGAGTGGCTGCTCGCCGACGCGTGCGAGATCAGCTCGCTCGACGACGCCGCGCTCGACCGCTGCAACGTGGTCGTCGCGGCGACCGGCGACGACAAGGTCAACCTGGTCGTGTCGCTGCTCGCCAAGACCGAGTACGGCGTGCCCCGGGTCGTTGCCCGGGTGAATCACCCGGGCAACGAGTGGCTCTACAACGAGTCCTGGGGCATCGACGTAGCCGTCTCGACGCCGCGCCTGCTGTCCGCGCTCGTCGAGGAGGCGGTGAGCGTGGGCGACCTGGTGCGGCTGATGTCGTTCGGGCAGAGCGAGGCGAGCCTTGTCGAGCTGACCTTGGCGGCCGACGCGCCCCTGGCGGGCCAGCAGGTCGGCTCGATCGAATGGCCCGCCGACGCCGCCCTCGTCGCCATCCTGCGCGAGGGACGGGTGCTCGTGCCGCAGCCGCAGGACCCGCTGCAGGCCGGCGACGAGCTGTTCTTCGTCACGTCGCAGGACGTCGAGGAGGAACTGGAGGACCTCTTCGCCGCCGAGTAACCGCCCGGCCGGCGGCCGGCCGGGCGTCACCCGAGCGCCCGGCAAGCCGGCGTTCAGCTTCGGACGCGTGCACGCAGGGCCCGAAGGCCCGGATCTGAGTCACAGTCGCGGGAGACATGACTGGCCGTGACGATGCGGCGGAGGCGGAGCGGCGTTAGCCCGCCTCCGGGGGTCGGAGCCCGGCCGCTGCCCGCGCAGTAACCTCGTCTCGGTCATCTCCGGGCCGCGTTCGAACGGGTTCGGCGCGGTGGCGAACCGGTTGCCGTCCTGCTCTTGCTGCGCCTGCTGCTCTCTGCTGCGCGCGGGCCTGCTCCTCAAGGGCGGCGGCCGCCTCGGGCGGCAGCCTCAGCTCAAGCAGGTCGCGCGGCGGCATCGGCTGTTCGCCGCGAACCACCACGACCTCGCGGAACACGGCCTCGAGCGGCGCCGCCGCCGCGGGGTCCGCCGCGGCCGCGCCGGCGAACAGCCCGCGCAGGAACCAGCGCGGGCCGTCCACGCCCACGAACCTGATCGGGCGCATGCCCGAGGACGGCTGGCCCGGCTCGGCCGGGACGTGCGCGACCAGCTCGGTGCCGAACGGGCCCTCGCGCTCCTCGGCCTGCCCGCCCGCGCCGCCGATCTCGGCGACGATCTCGCCGCGTACCTCGTCCCACAGCCCGGACCGCTTGGGCGCGGCGAACGCCTGCAGCTGCAGCTCGCTGAGCTGATGACGTACCGTCACCCAGGCGCCGTGCTGCTCGGCGAACACCAGCTGGATGTCCGTTCCCTCCAGCACCGGCACCTGGAGGCTGCCAAGGTCAACCCGGGGCAGCTCCGGGTGCGGCTCCGCCGCGTCCCACGGGCCGGCCGCCTCGGCCTGGCCTGGGCTGGCCTGGTCCTCGCCGCCGGCCGCGGTCTCCCCCGCCTCCGTGATCTCGTCTACCGCCTGGCTGCCCAGGTCGCGGTCGCGGTCACCGGCGCTGCGTCGCCGACCGAACACTGCGCATCTCCTCCAGTCGCGTGACGACTCGATTATCTCTCGGCTGGCACGCGGAGCGGGTGTTCCGCCGCGTGACCGCCGGTCGAGCCGAAGCCATTATCACCGCGGGCCGACTCCGGCAGGGCCGGGACCTCGCGGAACGTCACGTTCTCCACCCGCTGCACCACCAGCTGCGCGATGCGGTCCCCGCGGCGCAGCGACACCGGCCTGGCGAGGTCGGTGTTCAGCAGGATCACCTTGATCTCGCCACGGTACCCGGCGTCGATGGTGCCTGGCGCGTTCACCAGGGTGACCCCGTGCCTCGCGGCCAGCCCCGACCGCGGGTGCACGAACCCCGCGTAGCCCTCGGGCAGGGCGATCGCGATGCCGGTGCCGACCAGCGCCCGCTCCCCTGGCGCCAGGTCGACGTCCTCGGCGGCGCACAGGTCCGCGCCCGCGTCGCCTGGCCGCGCGTAGGCGGGCAGCGGTACCGCCGGGTCAAGCCTGGTGATCAGCACGTCCAGCTGACTGGGCCGCGCATGCCCGCGTCACCGGTGGTCATCGGCCGCGCCTCCTCCCTTGTCCGCTCATCCGTGCCTACCTCCGAGACTACGCTCTGCCTTCCCCGCTCGCAGTCCCCCGGGCGGGGGGCTGCCCGCCCGCGAAGATTACCGCCTGCCGCCGCGTGGTCGCGTCACGCGTGCGCGTCGTGCCGCAGCGCGCGGGTCGCGCTCGTCAGGGCGGCGGTGATGGGGACCGCGACCACCGCGCCCGCGATGCCCGCCACGACGCCGGCGACGGCGAGCACGAGGATCACGGCGAGCGGGTGCAGGCGCACCATCTTCCCGACCACCTGCGGCTGGAGCAGGTGCCCCTCCAGCTGGTTCATCACGATCATGACGGCGAGCACGATCAGCGCGGCGACCAGTCCCTTGGCCGCGAGCACGATGATGATCGCCACGGTGCCCGCGATCAGCACGCCGGCGAGCGGGACGAACGCGGCGACGAACATGAACAGCGCGAGCGGCGCGACAAGCGGGGACCCGATGATCGTGAGGGTGATCCCCATGACGACGGCGTGGATCGCGGCCACCACCACGGTGCCGCGCACGTAATAGACGACGGCCTGCCAGGCGGCGTGGCCCGCCACGTTCGCCCGCCGCCCGCGCTCGCCGGAAAACCCGCTGACTAGCCACGACCAGATCCGCTCGCCGTCCTTGATCAGGAAGAACGAGATGAAGAAGCACAGCACGAGGCCGGCGAGCAGCTCGACGACGATACGGCCGCCGGTCAGCGCCGCGCCCTCGACCGTGGACCGGTGCTGGCGGAGGTAGTTCACGAAGTTGTCGGAGATCTTCTCCAGGTTTCCCGTCCGGATGTGCAGCGGCGAGGAGGCCAGCCAGTTCTGTATCTGGGTGCTCGTGTGCCCCACCTGGGTGACCAGGGTCGGGTACTCCGCCTCCACCCGCGCGGTGACCAGCCACACCGCGCCGCCGATCAGCGCGAAGGCGAGCAGCAGCGTGCACCAGGTCGCGGACAGGGGGCCGAGCCCCGCCCGCCGCAGCCGGGCCGTCAGCGGCTGGAGCAGCGCGGTCAGCAGGATCGCGGCGGCGAAGGGCACGATGACGAGGTACAGCAGCGCGGCGACCTTGCCCGCCACGTAGAGCAGCCCGGCCAGGATCAGCAGTCGCCAGGACCAGCCGGCGCTGACCCGCAGCCAGCGCGGCACGGCGTCAGGGGCCGCCGCGGCGCTCCCGGCGTCCGGCCCGGGCGGTGACGCCTGGCCGGCCGGGGCCGCCGCGCGAGGCGGCGGCACCGCCCGCGTGCGCGGGTGCCGCGCCTGCCGGGTCTCCCCCGTCGGCCGGGTTCGCGTCCGGCGGGTTCGCGCCTGGGCTGTCCGGAGCGGGGCGATTAGCCGCGCCGCGGAATCCCGCGCGGAGGCCGGCGGCGCGGAGCAGGGCCACGCCCGTCGCGGCCCGCTTGGCTGCCCGCTCCATCATGACACCATCTAACCAACTACCGTGGAGTATGCGTGCCCGCCCCGCGGCGGGTGGGGAACCCTTTTCATCCGGATTCCGGGTAGTTCGCCGGAATCTCGGCAGACGGCCAGATGAAAAGGAATTCCCCGGGCACTGGAACCACCGGCGCCCGGCGCGACCAGAAGATTGGAGAGGGCTCTTCAGATGGGTTCGTACCGCGAGCGGCTGCTGGCGCCGGTGAGTTACTGGCTGCTCGCCGTCCCGGTGGTCCCTGACACTCGGCGCCGAGGCGTACTTCTTCGTGGACGGCTTCATCCCTCCCCTGGTCATCGCCGCGCTCTACGCGATCGTGGCGGTCTTCCTCGTGCACTGGAGCTCGGCGACGATCGAGGTGACCGGCGCCGTGCTGCGGGCGGGGAAGGACACGCTCGCGCTGAGCGACGTCGACGAGGCGGTCGCGCTTGACGAGAAGCAGGCGATGGCGCTGCGCGGGCCGCGCGCCGACCCGTCGGCCCACCTCCTGCTGCGGCCCTACCTGAAGCGGGCCGTCTACGTGGGGCTCGCCGAGCCAGCCGGGGACGTGCCCTACTGGCTGGTGGCGACCCGGCACCCGGAGAAGCTCGCGGCCGCGATCGAGAGCGCCCGCCCGGCCGCCGGGCGCCCGCACGACGGTCACCAGTCAGGCGACTGTGAGTCCGTGGGATGATGACGCATTACTGACGGGGCGAGGAGGATACGGATGGGCAAGGGCAAGGCCAAGAAGGGCGACGGCTCCAACGCGCGGATGGTCACCACGATAGCGGTGACCGGGGGCGTGTTCCTGCTGCGCAAGCTGCTTGCGACCGCGTGGACCAAGGTCACGGGAAAGGTCCCGCCAACGGACCTGACCGACCCGAAGGTGACGCTGGCGGAGGCGCTGGCGTGGTCGGTCGCCACCGGCATCGTGGTGGAGACGGCCCGTTTCGCCATCGTCCGCTCGACGATGCGGAAGTCGCTGCCCGAGGCGGAAGCTGAATCAAGCTGATCGCCAGGCGGTCAGCGGCTGGCCAGGCCCGCCAGCCAGCCGGTTACGGCGGGAGTCCGCCGACCGTGCCTGCCGCCGCGGGCCCACCCAGCCCGCGGCGCAGTTGAGTCCGCCGATGCCGGCGTAACCGGCCCCGAGGGCATCCCGCCCGCCGGGGCCGGTTTCGCTATGCGGCGCACTCGCGGCAGATCAGCTGGCCGTTCCTCTCCTCCGCAAGCTGGCTGCGGTGGTGCACAAGGAAGCAGCGCGAGCAAGTGAACTCGTCCGCCTGCCTTGGGATCACCCGGAACGAGAGCTCCTCGCTTGACAAGTCGGCACCGGGCAGCTCAAGGCCCTCCGCGGCGTCGTCCGGGTCAAGGTCGATCGTGGCCGACGACTTGTCCTGCCGGCGGGCCTGCAGTTCCTGCAGGCTGTCCTCACCAAGGTCATCATCGGTCTTGCGCGGGCTGTCGTAGTCAGTAGCCATTGTGACCTATCCCCCTCCATAAGTGGCGCGCGGTCGTTGCGCGGGTGTAACGCTCCGGAAGCCTTAGTTGTGCCCGATTCCGGCGGGGAATTCTGCCACAGTTCACGGCCGTCGTGCACGTTGCGCGCGAACCGTTGCAGTCGTGTCCCCCTGGGACCGTTTCCGGCCGCTGGTAAACCTCGCATACCGGCCATCTATTCCAGACGCCGGCCCTCGGTTTTCAGCTCAGAGAGATCACAGAGGCTGGCCGTGCAACTTCGCCGGCCGAGGCGGAGGTTTCGCCAGAACGGATTCGTGCTCAACGCGTCCGCACGCACCGTCTCCCCCGGGCGGCCAGGCGCCGGCTCAGGCGTCGCGTTCCGGGTCGAGCGCCGCCAGGGCGGCCGTTAGCGGGCCGAACAGGGCCGGGCCCGCGGCGACCGCCATCGAGCTCGATACCGGGTCGCCGTTCAGGCCGCCGACGACCGCCCCGGCCTCGGCGGCGACCAGGGCGCCCGCCGCCCAGTCCCAGTAATTCAGGCCGCGCTCGTAGAAGCCGTCGAGCCGTCCCGCCGCGACCGCGCACAGGTCGATGGAGGCCACGCCGATGCGCCTGATGTCCCGCACCTGGGGCAGCATCGCGGCCACGACCTCGCCCTGGACCCGGCGCCGCTCCTGCCGGTACCCGAACCCGGTCCCGATCGAGCGCCTGGTCGAGCGGGACGCCAGGACCGCACTTGAGCGGCCGCTGGTCGCCGTCGCCTGACTGGAGGAAGGCGCCGAGCCCGCGAGCCGCGTAGAACAGCTCGTCGCGCAGCGGCACGTAGACCGCGCCCGCCAGGATCTTTCTGCCACTGCCCGCCCTCCGCCGCCGACCTGCCGCCCTCGGCCTCGGCCGCGATGGAGACCGCCCAGTCGTGCAGGCCGTACAGGTAGTTGACCGTGCCGTCGAGCGGGTCGATGACCCAGAGGACCGGCGCGTTGCCGGTGTTGCCGATCAGGCCGCCTTCCTCACCGAGTATGGCGTCGGAGGGCGCGCCGCGAGGATGCGTGACCGGATGAGCTCCTCCGACCGCCGGTCCATCTCGGTGACCACGTCGGTCGGGCTGGACTTGGTCGCCGCCACCTCGACCTGGCCCGCACGGTCGGCGAGCAGTTCGCCCGCCTCCCTGGCGGCGCCGATGGCCACCGAACGGAGCTCAAGCAGGGCCTCGTCGCTCACGCTGAGCGTGCCGCTCATGCCGGCCTCCCAGTCACAGATGTCCTCGCAGTGCTAGTGGCAGATGTCGAAATTCCCGGAATGCCGGCGCCGCCGGTCAGGCCGGGCGTGGCCGCGCCGGGTGGTAGCGGCAGCAGTCGGCGGGACAGCTCCCCGTCCTCGCGGGTAAGCCCGGGGACCGAACCCGCCGAGGGCCAGCGGCTGCGCGCCGAGGAGGCGCTCGGCGACAAGCTCGCTGACCATCTGGGCGAACCGCGGGGTCGGACCAGGCGCCTTGGCCCGCGCGAACGGGAGGCCGAGCGACGCCGCCGTCTCCGCGGCCTCCACGTCCAGGTCGTGCACGACCTCCATGTGGTCGCTGACGAAGCCGACCGGCACGACGACCGCCGACGGCGCCGAGGCAGCGGGTCGCCGTGGCGAGCGTCCCTTGGCCAGCGCCGTCAGGTGGTCGTTCACGTCCGGCTCGAGCCAGGGCACGCTCGGCGGGCCGCTGCGGCTCTGGAAGACCAGGTCGAAGGGGAGGGAGCCACCACGCACCCGTTCGGCGATAAGTCGGGCGGCTTCCCGCAGCTCGGCCGCGTACCGGCCGCCGCGGCAGCGGCAGCGGCCGTGCCCGTGGACGGGCTGCCGCTTGCGGCGGCCATGCCCACCGGGACGCTGTGCGCGGTGAAGACCAGGCGGGCGCCCGCCTGGGCCCCGGCCGGCAGCCCGGCGAGGGCCGCCTCGACGCTGGCCGCGAACGGCTCGATGAACCCGGGATGGTTGAAGTACGGGCGGATCTTGTCGATGCGCAGTGTCTCGCCGACATGAGGGGCGGCGGGGCCGGCGGCGGCGACCGCGCGGTCGATGTCGTCCAGGTACTGGCGGCAGGCGGAGTAGGAGCTGTAGGCGGAGGTGACGAACGCGATCGCGCGGGTGACGCCGTCGGCCCTCATCTGCCGCACCGTGTCCTCGATGAACGGGTGCCAGTTCCGGTTGCCCCAGTACAGCGGCAGGTCGATGCCGCCGGCCGCGCAACGCCTGGCCCGACCGCGTCGAGCAGGTCCCTGCACTGGGCGCTGATCGGGCTCACGCCGCCGCAGGCGTAGTAGTGCTCCGCCACCTCGGCCAGCCGCTCCCGCGGGACGCCGCGGCCCCTGGTGACGTTCTCAAGGAAGGGGAGCACGTCGTCCGGTCCTTCCGGGCCGCCGAAGGACAGCAGCAGGAACGCGTCGTAAGCCGGCATGTTCCCCATCCAACCAGGGCGCCGCTCCCCCGCGGTAAGCGGACCTGGGATCTTCCGGGG
Organism: uncultured Actinomycetota bacterium; assembly: GCA_963767685.1. Lineage (GTDB taxonomy): Bacteria > Actinomycetota > Actinomycetes > Streptosporangiales > Streptosporangiaceae > Trebonia. The sequence continues at coordinate 324,609 of CAVYEZ010000009.1, read as the reverse complement.
AACACACCGATCAGGAAAACCGTGTTGCCAAGCGGAAGTATCTTCAGGTTCTACTTAGATTTTGGCAGGAAGGCGCGCGATGACGAGGCGCTGGCGGGGCGGACCTCGACGTGAGGGAGCCGCAGGGGTTCCTGGCGCCGTACGCCGAGGTCTTCGCGATCCCGCGCGCCTGGCGATTCTCCGTCGCCGGGATCATCGGCCGGATGCCCATGTCCATGTACGGGCTCGGGACCGTGCTGCTGATCTCGGCGGGCACCGGCCGGTACGGCCTGGCGGGTACCGTCTCCGCGGCCGGCGCGATCGGCGGCGCGGTCTGCGCGCCGCAGCTCGGCCGCCTGGTCGACCGGCTTGGCCAGCACCGCGTGCTCATTCCGGTGTGCGTGATCTTCGCCCTGGCGGTCGCCGGGCTCGTGGCCGCCGTCGTTCTCCGCGCCCCCGACTGGACGCTGTTCCTCTGCGGCATCGCCGGCGGCGCCACGATGCCGCAGACCGGGCCGATGGCCCGGGCGCGCTGGTCGGTGCTCCTCGCCGGGTCGCCGCGGCTGCATACCGCGTTCTCCGTCGAGTCGGTGGCCGACGAGCTGTGCTTCGTGGTCGGGCCCGCCGCGGTGACCCTGCTGGCCACCCAGGTGCACCCGGCCGCCGGGGTCGACGTGCGCCGCCCTGTGCGCCCTCGGCGGGTCGCTGTGGTTCGCGTCCCAGCGGTCGACCGAGCCGCCGGTCGTCGAGCGTCGCGCTGAAGCCCGCCGCGGCCGCGTCCCTGGGTCGAAGCGCGGCCGCCGTCGCCGGCTGTCCAGGCTCGCCGCGCCCGGCCTGGTCGTGCTGGTGCCCGCGTACCTGTTCCTCGGCGCGATGTTCGTCACGATCGACCTGAGCACGGTCGCCTTCGCGACGCACTCCGGGCACAAGGCGCTCGCCGGCCTCATCCTCGGGACCTACGCGCTCGGCAGCGGGACGGGCGGCCTTTGGTACGGGTCACGGACCTGGCACGCGCCCGCGTGGCAGCGGCTCGCGGTCACCCTGCTGCTGACGGTGGCCGGCGTGTGCACGTTCTGGGCGATGCCGAACCTGCTGGTGCTGACCCCGGTGATCTTCCTGTGCGGGATGACGATCGCGCCCACGCTGATCGCCGGGTACAGCCTGCTTGAGTCGACCGCCAGGCCCGGCCGGGCCACCGAGGCGATGTCGTGGCTGTCGACCGGCATCTCCGTCGGCGTGGCGTGCGGCTCCACGGCGGCCGGGTTCATCCTTGACGCGTTCGGCGCCCGCTGGGGTACGCGTTCGCCGGCGGCGTCCGGCGTGACGGCGGCGCTCATCTACCTCGGCGGCCTGCGCCGGGTGTCCGGAAGGCCTTAACCGCAACTCAGTACTCGCGGGCGTACTCGGCGGCCAGGGTGAGGACCTCGTCGACGTACCACGTGGCGTGGTTGTAGTCGAAGATCGCCTGCCGCAGGCCCGCGCCTCCGCTCGCCGCGCCGTCGGCGCACAGCATCCGGGCGGCGCTCGGGACGGCGTCGAACGGGTTCATGATGTCCGGCGGCGCCGGTGTCACCGAAGCCGTCGATGCCCCAGGTCGCCCACGTGGACGGCAGGAACTGCATCGGGCCGAGCGCGCCGGCGGTGGACGGGCCCATGTTCTGGCCGTCGGCGGACTCGATCTGGCCGATCGCGGCGAGCACCGTCCAGGACAGCCCCGGGCAGTACCGGGCGGCGGACTCCTGGAAGAGCTGCAGGTAGTTCGTCGGCCGGCCGGTCGGCGGCGTCGCGTCCACCGGGAGGCTGGTGGAGACCGTGACGGGGGCGAGCCGGATGACCTGGGCGCCCGCGCCGAGCGCCGACCTGACCTGGCCGACAAGCGTGGTCATGTCGGCGGCGGGCGCGTTCACCAGCACGGCGACGTTCCTGACGAGGCCGAGCTTGCTGCCCTCGGCCTGGCTGACCACGCCGTCCACGCCCGCCACGCCGAGCAGCGCGGTGCCGCCGTCGGTGATCCGCGCGCTGACCGCGGCGGCGACCGGGTACTGGCCGCCGCCGGCAAGGCGGGCCGCGGACGCCGCCTGCGCGCTGGTGACCAGGTCCCCGGCCTGGAAGGCGGACCACACCCGCTGGCTGGCCGCGGTCGCCGGCGGGGTCCACGGGCGCAGCGCGGCGGCGGGCGCGGCGAGCACGGTGAGCTGCACGCCGTTGACCGTGATCCGCGCGCCGTCGATGGCCAGCACCGCGCGGACGCCGCCGAGCTGCTTGATCCGGCCCAGGTCGGCCTGGGTGAGCCCGCCGGGCACGGAGGCGATCACGTCGGGCACCACCAGGTGCGTGGTGGTCGCGTCGGCCAGGCCCGGCTGCCGCGGCGCGGCGCGGCTGCCCGAGGCACCGCCCGACCGGCGTGGTCCCTGGCCGTTCCCAGCCGCAGTCGCCGACGGTCCCGTCGGCGGTGTGCGCTCGGCCCGGACGCGGCGCGCCAGCGGCGCCGCGGCGCGGCCGCGCCGGGGCCGCCGCCGAGCAGCGCGACGGCTGACGGCGACGGCCACGCCGACCGCTACCAGGCCGCCCGCGGCGGTCGGCAGCGATCGGCGTCGTCAACGGCAGCCTCACAGTGACCCAACTCTATAGAAGCGGGTGCCGCCGCGTCACAAGCGGATCACCGCCGGTTGCTCTTCTTGCTGTTATCATGCTCGCGGGGAGGGTCGACACGTGACGCATCTGACGGTAACCGCAGGAACTCGCCGTCCTGCGGCTACGCTTCGACTATGACGCAGGAGGCAGACCGGAGTCCCGCCCAGGCGGGGGCCGGCGCGGTCCGCGGGTCCGCGCGGCCGCCGGCGGGTACGCCCGGTACTGGCCAGCAGCTCAGCCCGGACGCGGCGCACGGCCCTGGCCCAACCCCCGGCGACCAGCCGCGGCACCGGGCAGGCAGCCGGGTGCCGGGCAGGCCCACGGCAGCGGCCGCAAGAGCGCGAGCGGCCGCGCCCGCGCGCAAGCCGCAGGGACGGCCGTCGCTCGGCGGCGGCACGCCCGCGCAGGACCGCGAGCTGCGGGCGCAGGGACGGGAGACGGTCAGCAAGCTGCTCGAGGCCGGCATGACCGAGTTCGAGGAGCGCGGGTTCAACGGGGTTCGCGTCGACGACGTCGTGAAGCGGGCGGGGATCTCGCACGGGACGTTCTACCTGTACTTCGCGAACAAGGAAGACCTGTTCAAGGCGCTGCTGCGGGACGCGCTGCACGACATGCAGGTCGTCGCGGGCGACTTCCCGGTGGTCACCACCGACGACACCGGGCTGCGGCTGCTGCGGGCGTGGGTGCGGAAGTTCTCCGCCGCCTACGCGACGCACGGCACCGTGCTGCGCACGCTCAGCTCGGCGAACGCGCCCGGCGAGATGTTCGCCGACGGGCTGCAGCTGTTCTTCAGCCTCACCGAGGCGATGACCACCGGGATGACCGCCGCCGCCGCCGCGGCGGGCCACCACCAGGAGAACGCCGAGCTGACCGCCTTCGCCTGCCTGATGATGCTTGAGCGGGTCAACTTCGTGATGACCACCGAGGTGCAGCTGCCCGAGGACCTGATGGCGGACAAGATCGCGGACATCATGTTCGCCGCCTTCGGCCTCGTGATCCCGTAGCCCGGCGGTCGCGGGCCGGGCCAGCCGGCCGGCGATTGGTTGGCGAGCGCCGAAGTTAAGGTAACAATTAAGAACGTGCGTTTCCTTCATGACACCCCGCCAGCCACCGACCTGACCTACAGCGACGTGTTCATGGTCCCCGCGCGGTCCGCCGTCGGGTCGCGGCTTGACGTCGACCTGACCACGCGGGACGGCAGCGGCGCCACCATCCCCATCGTCGCGGCGAACATGACCGCCGTCTCCGGCCGCCGGATGGCCGAGACCATCGCGCGGCGCGGCGGGCTCGCGATCCTGCCGCAGGACATCCCCGCCGACGTCGTCGCCGACGTCGTGGCCTGGGTGAAGACCCGCGACCTGGTCGTCGACACCGCGATCACCCTGGGGCCCGCCGACACCGTGGGCGAGGCCCTCGCGCTGCTGCCCAAGCGGGCGCACGGCGCGGTGGTGGTCATCGACGCGGCCGGCGCGCCGGTCGGCGTGGTCACCGAGGCGGACTGCGCGGGAGCGGACCGCTTCGCGCAGCTGTCGACCGTCATGTCCGCCGACCCGTTCACGCTGCCGGCGGGCACGCCGCCCGCCGAGGCGTTCGACCTGCTGCACTCCGGGCGGCACCGGCTGGCGCCGGTCGTGTCCGCGTGCGGTGAGTGCGTGGGGATCCTGACGCAGGACCGGGGCCCTGCGGGCGACGCTGTACTCCCCGGCCACCGACGCGCGGGGGCGGCTGCGGATCGGCGCCGCGGTCGGGGTCAACGGTGACGTCGCGGCCAAGGCGAAGCAGCTGCTCGACGCGGAGATCGACGTCCTCGTCGTGGACACCGCGCACGGGCACCAGGAGAAGATGCTCGGCGCGCTGCGCGCGGTGCGGTCGCTGTCGCCGTCGGTCCCCGTCGTGGCGGGGAACGTGGTCACCGCGGAGGGCGTCACCGACCTGGTCGAGGCGGGCGCGGACATCGTCAAGGTCGGGGTCGGCCCCGGCGCGATGTGCACCACCCGGATGATGACCGGGGTCGGGCGGCCGCAGTTCTCCGCGGTGCTTGAGTGCGCCGCGGCGGCCGCCGGCCTGGGCGCGCACGTCTGGGCCGACGGCGGGGTGCGGCACCCGCGCGACGTCGCGCTCGCCCTCGCCGCGGGCGCGTCGTCGGTCATGATCGGGTCGTGGTTCGCCGGGCACGTACGAGTCGCCTGGCGACGCGTTCCGCGACCCGGGCGGGAAGCTGTACAAGGAGAGCTTCGGCATGGCGTCGGCCCGGGCGGTGCGGGTCCGCACGGCGTCCGACTCCGCGTACGAGCGGGCCCGCAAGGAGCTGTTCGAGGAGGGCATCTCCTCGGCGCGGATGTACCTGGACCCGGCGCGGCCGGGCGTGGAGGACCTGCTCGACATGATCGTCGCCGGCGTGCGGTCCTCGTGCACGTACGCGGGCGCGCCCGACCTGCCGTCGTTCGCCGAGCGCGCCGTCGTCGGCGTGCAGAGCGCCTCCGGCTACACCGAGGGCATGCCGGTCCCGACAAGCTGGTGAGCCGAGCGGCCGCCCCGCGGCGCGCGTAGCCGGGGCGAGCCGCCGCCGGCGGCTAGCTGGCGGGCTGCTCTTCCGCCGGCGTGCCCTCGGCCTGGGACCGCGGAGGCCTTGTCGGCCCAGGCGGCGATGCGGTCGACGAGGGCGTCGTCCGTGTGCCGCTCCGCGTGGCCGAAGCCGGGGATCAGCCACAGCTCCTTGGGCTCCCTGGCGGCGTCGTAGAGCTGCTGGCCGTGGTCGGGCGGGAAGTAGATGTCCTGGTCGCCGTGGACGATCAGCACCGGCGTCGGGCGAGATGCGGGCCGCCGCCTCGGCGGGCGGCATCGGGTCGGGGGTGGGCCAGCCGTCCGGTGAGATCCTGGTGTTCAGCACGTGCTTGGTGAACGCCCGGCCGAGGCGCCGTTCCGCCGCCAGGTGGACCCGGCGCATCGCCATCGTGCCGCGGTAGTACCAGCGGCCGGGGCCGCTCACCGAGATGACCGCGTCCACGCCGCCGCGCAGCGCCGCGTGCCGCAGCACCACGGAGCCGCCCATCGAGAAGCCGATCGTCGCGACGCGCTGGTAGCCGAGCTCGCGCGCGTACCTGCACGGCCACGTCGACGTCGTCGATCTCCTTGTCGCCGAGCGTCGACAGGCCGCCGGACCGGCCGTGGCCGCGGAAGTCGAAGGTGATCACGCCGGCGTGGCGGTTGAACCGCCGCACGAGGTTCCAGACCATCGGGCGCTGCCAGGTCATGGTGAATCCGTGCGCGATGACCAGCGCCAGGTCCCGTCGGCCGGATGCCAGCTGATCCGGCTCGGGCCGCCCCTCGGGGGGCAGGTGCACGGCGTCGATCGGGACGCCGTCCTGGGTGACCAGCATGACGGTCATGACGACGGGGTTCACAGTGCTCCATCCTTGCGGTGCCGCCCCTGGCGGGTGACAGCCATAACGGTAGTCAATGGCTGGCCCCGGACAAGACGAAGGGCCGCGGTCCCCGGAACCGTTGCCGGTGCCGGGGACCGCGGCCCGCTCTCGCTACGGCCGCAACGTAGCGCGAGACCCGTGGGCTACTCCTTGGCCGAGACCGGCTCCTCGGTCGACGGCGAGGCCTCCGCCTCCGCCGTGACGCTGAGCCTGGTCGTGAGGATCTCCTCCTGCGGGTAGGCCTCCTCGCCGTGGATCGCGACGTCGCCGATCTCAAGCTCCGCGTCGGAGAAGCGGAGCTTCATCCGGAGGACGTACTTGATGAACATCCAGATGAGGAACGTGACCGCGCCGTCCCAGATGATGATCGTCAGCGCCGCGAGGAACTGGACGACCAGCTGGTGCGGGTGGTGGCCCCAGAGCCAGCCCGCGCCGCTGATCGAGGCGCCGCTTGCCCACGCCGATGTACTCGAGCACGTTCGGGTCCGCCAGGACGCCGACGAGCAGGCCGCCGAGCAGGCCGGCGATGCCGTGGGTGTAGATGACGCCGAGGGCGTCGTCCACCTTGTTGAACGGCCAGACGTACTTCGGCAGGATATATCCAGGCGACCCAGACGACCGCGGAGCAGACGACGCCGATGATGATCGCGCCGAGGCCGTTGACGAAGCCGGCGGCCGGGGTGATGCCGACCAGGCCGCAGATCATGCCGTTGAGGCCGCCGAGGAAGGTCGGCTTCTTCTCCGAGGACAGGAACATGTCCATGAGGATCCAGACCATCATGGCCACGGCCGTCGCCAGGTTGGTGTTGACGATGGCGGCGCCCGCGTCCGCGCCCGCGAAGTACGGGTCACCGCCGTTGAAGCCGTTCCAGCCGAGCCACAAGATGCCGGCGCCGACCGCGACGAACAGCAGGTTGTTCGGAATGGCCTTCTCCCGGTCGCGCTTGAGGCGCGGGCCGATGACCGCGGCGGACACGAAGCCGGAGACGCCGGCGGCCAGGTGGATGACGTAACCGCCGGAGAAGTCGAGCGCGCCCTTGTCCGCCCAGTAGCCGCCGCCCCACAGGAGGAAGGCGTTGACCGCGTAGGCGAAGGTGATCCACAGCGGGACGAAGACCATCCAGGCCTTGAAGCTGACCCGGCCGAGCACCGAGCCGATGAAGAGGATCGGGGTGATCGCGGCGAACACGAACTGGAAGTACTCGACCGACGCGCCCGGCAGCTTGAAGCCGGAGTTGAGGATCTCCCCGGTCTTCGACACCGCGTACCCGGGCATGGCCGGGTCAACCAGCGGGATGCTCGCCTGGCCTTGCAGCGCGTTGGCGCCGAGGATGGTCCGCGGGTCACCGAGCAACCCGGTGGTGCCGACATGGATCAGCGGCGTGCCGAAGCCCATCTTGTAGGCCCACAGCACCCAGACGATGAGGGTCAGGCAGAAGGTCACGAAAACCATGAGAACGGTGTTCATGGCCCATTTCTTCTGCACCAGGCCGCCGTAAAGCACGGCCAGGGCTGGGATGGACATAAGCCCGACAAGCGTCGCCGCCGTCATCTGCCAGGCGTTATCTCCCGAACTCAGCCAAGAGGCGTATGGAATCACTGTGTTTGCTCCTCCAGGGGGCTGCCTGTTATGAAGGGCCTCTCGGGTTCCAGGGTCACCCCCCGGGTTTGCTAGTCCCGCCCCGGCCGCTCCGCGTGCTTCTACGCAACGATTTATGTTTCCCATGGGCGGGTTTCGGCGGCATTTCCCGTTTGTTACGCCAGCGGTAACGCAGCAGGTCGTCAGCCCGGGAATATTTCGTGAATGTGTCCTGATTTCCCGGGCTTGCCGCGCGCGCCGGGCGGCCACCGGGCGCCACCACTGCGGCGTCACATTGCTGTAACGTTGGCGGAACCCAGCCTTGAGACGGCGGACGCGCCGACGTACGCTTGCTTCCACGTCCCGGCGGTAAGCGCTTACCGGGCCGTGCCCGGGCCGCGCCCGGTGCGCGGAAAGCGCTTACCGGCGCCGGTGCCGGGAGCTGACGGAGCCGGACGGCTGACGTACCGGGTGGCGCGGGCGGTAGCGCGTGAGAGACCAGGCGGTGCAGACGGGAGGCGAGTGCGATGTCCGCTGAGGCCGAGCCGGCCGCGCCCACGATCTACGACGTGGCCCGGGCCGCCGGGGTCTCCATCGCCTCGGTGTCGCGCGTGCTCAACGGCCGCCGTAACCCGAGCCCCGAGATCAGGGACCGGGTGCAGCGGGCGGCCACCGAGCTCGGCTACGTGCCCGACAGCGCCGCCCGCGCGCTGTCGGTGCGGCTGAAGGAAGTCGTCGGCGTGGTCATGCGGCGGCCGCTTTCCGCGGGCGCGCCGATCCCGGCGCCCGTGCTGCCCGCCGGGCGCGGCGCGGCGCGTGGGACACCGCCGGGCTGCTCGGCTACGACGCGTTCGCCGACGAGACCGACTCGCTGCAGTTCCACGACATGCTCAACCGGGGCGTCGAGCGGGCGGCCCAGCGCCGCGGCTTCGACCTGCTGCTGCGCTCGGTGGACATCACCGACCACGAGGCGGGCCGCCGGGTCCTCGCGGTCGCGCGCAAGAGCGACGGCCTGATCCTGCACGACGGGCTGCTCGAGCCCGGCCAGATCGACGAGATCTCCCGGCAGATCCCCATCGTCACCCTCGCGGGCATCCCGAGCCGCACCACGGCCAACGTGGGCAGCGACAACGTGGCGGGCATGCGGGCACTTGCCAGGCACCTGCTCCACGACCACGGGTACACCACGCTCGGCTACCTGAGCGGCTACAGCGACAGCCCGGACAGCCAGGCACGGCTGCAGACCCTGGCCGCCGAGGCCGCGGCGGCGGGCGCGGTCCTGTACTCGGGCCCGCAGTGGCAGGGCAACTACTACGCCGCGGGCGCGGCGGTGGTGACCGAGCGGCTGATGGCGTCCGACATGCCGCTCCCCCGGGTCATCGTGTGCGCGAACGACCTGACCGCGCTCGGCGTCATGTACGCGCTGCGCCGGTACGGCGTGGACGTGCCCGGCCAGGTGGCCGTCACCGGGTTCGACGACGTCCCGATGGCCCGGCACGTGCAGCCGCTGCTCACGACCGTGCGGCAGCCGATCGGCGAGCTCGGCGAGACCGCGTTCGAGGTGCTGTACTCCATGATCAGCCGCGAGGCGCCCGCCGAGCGCGACATCGCGCTCCCCACCCGGCTCATGTGCCGGGAAAGCTGCGGCTGCCAGGCGGGCGGCGGCCGGCTCGCGGGCGTCACCGACCTTTCCTCGGTCCGCCAGCTCCGGTCCTGAGCCCGCGGGTCACTATGGGACAAGGCTTCGCGGCCCGGCGCCCGGTGATCGGCTGCCTGGTGGCGACGGTGACGCTCGGCGCGGCGGCGTGCACGGCGGGCGGCGGTTCTCCGGCTTCCCCGTCATCGGGAACCCGGGCCAGCGCGCCGACGTCGCCGGCTTCCGCTCCGGCCACGGCATCGGGCAGCTCGGGGCCGGTTCCCGCGCTGCCGGCGCGGGCGCTGGCGTCGCCGGGCTGCTCCGGCGCGACCGCGACGGGCGCGGCGCTCGGCTCCGCCGGCACGTCGTCGGTCCAGGCAGGCAGTCCGTTCGGCGTCGCGGCGGCGCCTGACGGCCGGTGGGCGTTCGCGGTGTCCTCGGCCAGCGGGTCGGTCGTCGTGCTGCGGCTTGGCAGCGGGACGGGACCAGCGCCCGCCGTGACCAAGGTCCGCTCCATCCCGCTGTCGTCCGCGGCCGACGCGGGCGCGGCGGTCACGCCCGACGGGAAGTACCTGCTCGTGGCCGAGAAATCCGGCGCGGCGGTGATCAGCGTGGCCCGCGCGGAGGCGGGGGCCGCGGGCGCGGTGCTCGGGACGCTCACCGCACCGAGCCAGCCCCATGGCCGGGGAGAGTCGCTCGACAGCGCGATCGAGGTCGCGGTCTCGCCAGACAGCCGGTTCGCCTTCGTCACCCTCGAGTATGACGACGAGGCGGTGGTGTTCAACCTGGCCGGGGCGGTCGGCGCACGGATTCGGCACCGCAGGCTACGTAGGGGCCATCCCTCTCGGACAGGCGGCGGTCGGCCTGGCCGTCTCCCCCGACGGCCGCTGGCTTTACGCGACGAGCGAGGCGGCGGTGGCCGGCCAGCAACCGGTGGGCGCCGGGTCACCGGGCGCGTGCCCGGGTAACGTGCCGGGGACGTCGCCCGGTGAGTCGCCCGGGACGTTGTCGGTGATCAACCTGCCGCACGCGGAGACCGACCCGGCCCATTCGGTGACCGCGACGGTCGACGCCGGCTACCAGCCGGTCCGCGTCGTCACCGCGGAGGACGGCACCGAGGTGTGGGTAACCGCGCGGGCCAGCGACGACGTGCTGTGCTTCGCCGCCGCCCGGCTGGCCGCGGACCCGGCGCACGCGCTCGTGGCCGTCGCCCGGGTGGGCTCGGAGCCGGTCGGGCTCGCGGCCGTGCGCGGCGGGACGCTGCTCGTGGTGGCGGACTCGAACCGGTTCGGCGCGACGGGCGGCAACGCCGACCTGTCGGTGGTCAGCGTGCCCGCGGCTCTCGCCGGGCGGCCAGGCGGTCCTCGGTGACCTTGCCAGCGGCCAGTTCCCGCGCGACATGGCCGTCTCGCCGAATGGCACGCTGCTTGTCTCCGACTTCTCCTCGGGCCTGGTGCAGGCGATCGCCACGGCGGCCCTTCCTAGCGGTTCGTGATCCCAGGCCGGCCTGCGAATGCGCGTTGGAGCCCGCGAGGCGGGTACGTAGCCGGGTGGATGGTGCTGGTTGTGGGAGACCAGCTATGGTCGAGGCAGCACGAACGACGGCGACGCCCGCCGCTACCTGGGCGATCGTCATCGTGGCGGTGGTGGCGCTCGCGTTCTGGCTGGCGGCGATCTACCTCGCCGACCGAAGCCAGGTGCGGGCGAGCGGGCGGGCCCGGGCGGCGGCCTGGCCCGCGTACACGGGCCCGTGGGCCCGCGGGAGCGTGCCGGGCGAGCAGTCCGCGCAGATCCCCGAGCAGGCGGCGCGCGAGCCTGGCCGAGGCAGCCAGGACGGCCGCCGCCGGGGAAGACGCCGACCCGGGCCGACATCCCCGCCCAGCCCGCGGCGGGAACCGGGCCGCACGCGATGCCGACCCAGCGGACCGGCGCGGCGGACCGCGCCGAGCGCAGCTACGCGGGCCAGGGCAGGCCAGACGAGGACGGGTCCTAAACACGGGCCCTAAGCACGGGTCCTAAGCACGGGCCGGGGGCCGCTAACGCGGCCCGGGACCCGGGCCTAGACGTCCGCTGCTTAGGCGTCCGGCGACGGCAGGTTGACCAGGCCGGCCAGCGCGGCCCGGTGGGCACCGGGGGTACCGAAGGCGACGGACGCCGCCTTCGCCCGCTTCAGGTACAGGTGGGCCGGGTGCTCCCAGGTGAAGCCGATCCCGCCGTGCAGCTGAACGCATTCCTGGGCCGCGGTCACCGCGGCCTCGCAGCACGCCGACTTGGCGAGCGCGACCGCGACCGGGGCGTCCGGGTCGTCGTCGGCCAGGCAGGCGGCCGCGTACCTGGACGCCGCGCGGGCCAGCGTGATCGTGGTCCACAGGTCGGCGAGCCGGTGCTTGACCGCCTGGAAGGAGCCGATCGGCCTGGCGAACTGGCGACGCTGCTTCACGTACTCGATGGTCAGGTCCAGGCACCGCTGCGCGAGGCCGAGCTGCTCGGCGGCCAGGATGGCCGCGCCGGCGGCGAGCCCGGCGGACACCGCCGCCTCGGCCGCCGCGCCGACCACGACCTGCCTCGCCTCCGCCGTCGTCAAGGGTGATGTCGCAGAGCTGCCTGGTCATGTCGAGCGAGACGAGCGGGGTGCGGTGCACGCCGGGCGCGGTGGCCTCGACCAGGTACAGGCCGCTCGGCACGCCGTCCGCGGGCACGAGCAGGACGTCGGCGGTCAGCGCGTCGATCACGGCGGGAATCGCGGCCGGTCAGCTTGACCGAGGCCGAGCCGGAGCCACCGCGGCCGGTGACCCGGGCGAGGCGGGGAACGGCGCACCCGCGCGGGTGGCGGCGGTCACCGCGAGCGCCGCCGAGAGGCTCCCGTCGGCCAGCCGGCGCAGCAGCCCGGCGGCGGGCGAGACCGCCGCGCGCGCGGCCGACCCGGCGCCGGCGGACGCTTGCGCGGCCGCGCGCAGCTGGGCGGCGCGCACGGCCGCCGCGGGGCCCGACGAGGCCGAGCCGAACCCGCCCTGGTCGTCCGGCGCCATCACCGCCGGTCGGCCTTCGTCAGCGGCGGCGGCCGCTGCGGGCCGCGGAGAGCAGCGCCGCCGTCGCGACCGCCGCGCTGCCGAGGTACGGGATCGGCGCGGCGAAGGCACCGAACTGCTCGGCCGCCGCGGCCAGCTCGCGGTAGGACGCGCCGGCGCCGCCGAGCGCCTCGGGGATCAGCAGGCCGGCGACGCCGATCTCCGCCGCGACCGTGCGCCACAGCTTGAGGTCGTAGGCCTCCGTGCGCTCGGTGCGCGCGATGACGTCCGCCGGGGCGGCCCGGTCGGCGAGCAGGCCGGACAGCGCCGCCGCGAGGTCGCGCTCGGTCTCTGAGTACAGCAGGTCAGCGCTCATCAGCGGGGCAGGTCCTTCCACGGGACGTTCGTGTCCGTGCGCGGCTCGGGCGGGAGGCGCAGGACGCGCTCGGCGATGATGTTGCGGAGGACCTCCGACGTGCCGCCCTCGATGGAGTTGCCCTTCGCGCGCAGGTAGCGGTAGGCGGCGTTGCGGGTCCAGTCGCTTGACCCGGACGCGGCGCATCGACCAGTCGTCGTAGGTCAGGCCGTCGGCGCCGAGCAGCTCGATCTCGAATCCGGAGATTTCCTGGTTGAGCCGGGCGAAGGTCAGCTTGGCGGCCGACCCCTCGGGGCCCGGCTCGCCCGCGGCGATCTGCTGGCGGAGCCGCTCGCCCGCCAGCCGCGCGACCTCCGCCTGCGCCCACAGCGACAGCAGGCGCTGGTGCAGCTCGTGGGTGCGGAGCTCGGGGTGCTGGCGCCAGGCGCTGGCGGCGTAGCCGATCAGGCTCTCGCGGGGCGCGGAGGTGGCATTGCCGATCGAGACCCGCTCGTTCATCAGCGTGGCGTTGGCGACCCGCCAGCCCTCGCCGACTCGCCGAGGCGGTTGGCGTCGGGGACGCGGACGTCGGTGAGGAAGACCTCGTTGAACTCGGCCTCGCCGGTGAGCTGGCGCAGCGGGCGGACCTCGACGCCCGGGGCGTGCATGTCGGCCACGAAGTAGCTGAGGCCCGCGTGCTTGGGCACGTCCGGGTCGGTGCGCGCGAGCAGCAGGCCCCAGCGGGCGTGGTGGGCGAGGGACGTCCAGACCTTCTGGCCGTTGACGACCCAGTCGTCGCCGTCCCTGACCGCGCGGGTGGCCAGGCCCGCCAGGTCGCTGCCCGCGCCCGGCTCGCTGAAGAGCTGGCACCAGATCTCATCGGCGAGCCAGAGCGGCTTGAGCCACCGCGACTTCTGCTCGTCGCTGCCGAAGGCGATGATCGTCGGCGCGGCCATGCCGAGCCCGATCACGTTGCGCCGTCATCCGGCCGCACCGCGCCGGCCTTGGCGAACTCCTCCTCGGCGACGGCCTGCAGCGTGCGCGGCAGGCCGCGGCCGCCGTGCCCTGCCGGGTAGTGCACGGCGGCCAGGCCCGCGTCGAACCTGGCGCTGAGGAACGCGGCCCGCGGGGTGGCCGCGGGATCGTGCTCGGCGCAGAACGCGCGCACCGCCGCGCGCAGGTCTGCCGCGGCGTCGCTTGCTGTTTCGCTCAACGCGCTTCGTCCTGTTCTCTACGGGTGCCTATAAGCGGGACACGGGGCCAACGAGGTAGTGCCTGCGGCACGGGCTTATCACACGGTGCTTACCACACGGTGCTCATCACACGGGGCTCATCACACGGGCTTATCACACGGGGCTCATGACACGGGGCCGCCGGACAGGTAAAGGATCTGGCCGGAGACGTATCCGGCCCCCTCGCTCGCGAAGAAGGAGATCGCGTGCGCGATGTCCTCGACCTGGCCGACCCGCTGCACCGGGATCTGCTTGGCGGCGCCGGCCTGGAAGTCCTCGAACGACAGGCCGAGCCGGGCGGCGGTGGCGGCGGTCATGTCAGTGACAACGAACCCGGGCGCGACCGCGTTCGCCGTGATGCCGAACTTTCCGAGCTCAAGCGCGAGGGTCTTCGTGAACCCCTGCAGGCCCGCCTTGGCGGCCGAGTAGTTGACCTGGCCCCGGTTACCGACGGCGGACAGGCTCGACAGGTTGACGATGCGCCCCCACTTGGCGTCGACCATGTACTTCTGGCAGGCGCGGGACATCAGGAACGCGCCCTTCAGGTGGACGCCCATCACCGTGTCCCAGTCGGCCTCGGACATCTTGAACAGCAGGTTGTCGCGGGTCACGCCAGCGTTGTTGACAAGCACGGTCGGCCCGCCGAGCTCGGCGGCGACCTTCTCGACGGCGGCGCTCACCTGGTCGGCGTTGGAGACGTCGGCCCCGACCGCGATCGCCTTGCCGCCTGCCTCCTCGATCTCGCCGACGGTCCGCGCGCCGTCTTCCTCGCTGAGGTCAAGCACCCCGACGGCCATCCCGTCGGCTGCGAGGCGCTTGGCGGTCCCCGCGCCGATGCCGCGGGCGGCCCCGGTAACGATCGCGATTCGCTGTGGCATAACGTTTACTTTCCCTTCCTCGGCCCGACGCGTCGAGAGGCGAACGTCGGTGTTCCTGCGTCATTATTCCGGATGCCCGTACGGGCGGCACCGGGCGCGGTAACAAGGACGGGTACCTTGTCAGGTGTCGGGTCCACGTCTCGGGGTTGGTTGCGCGGTGTCATCAGTTTCCGTTTGCAGTGTCCGGTCGGCCCTTGCCGCGCTCGCGGCCGGGACCGGGGTACTTGTCACCCTCGCGGGGTGCTCCTCCGCGACCAGTTCCGCCTCGTCCGGTACGGCACCGTCGCCGTCCGCCACCGCGCCCGCGTCGGCCGGGACCGCCACCGCCGACCGCCACCGCCACCGCGCCCGCGGCGCTGCCCGCGGCTTCGATGACTCCCCTCCCGGCGGCGTCCGGGCAGCTCACCGGCACGCAGCTGGAGTCGGTGCTGCTGCCAGAGTCGGACTTCCCGGCCGGGTTCGCGACGCCGTCGAGCGGCCCGATCAGTTCCGGCGGGTCACTGACCTCCGGCCCGGCCACCTACAACCTGGCGACGATCTCCTGCGCGACGTTCATACAGCACCTGGGCACCGTCGGCTTCGGCGAGACCGCGATGGTGTCCGGCAGCGTCGGCGGCCCGGGCCAGGCGTACGACGAGCTCGTCTACCAGTTCGCCACGGCGCCGGGCGCGACGGCGTTCGTTTCCGGCGTCCGCGCGCTCGCCGGGCGGTGCGGGTCGTTCACGGCGACGGCCAACGGCGAGAACGGCACGTTCTCGCTGCGGTCGACCACGGGCGCGCCGCTCGGCGGCCACCCGACGGTCGAGCTGGAGGAGAGCGGCACCCTTGGCGGCAGCAAGGTGGCACTTGACCTGCTGTTCTGCTCCAGCGGGGTGGACGCGTTCGCGGCCGGGGGCGTCGGCGCGAACGGCACGGCCGCGCCGACGGCGCCGAGCGGCGAGTCGATCGTGTACCAGCTGATGAAGCGCCAGGCGGCGGTCGCGGTCCTCGGCTGAGCATTTGGAGGCGCCCGGCCAGGAGCTCGGCCAGGTGGGTGCCCTGGACGCCGGCCAGCTGGTCGAGCTGGGTCCGGCAGGAGAAGCCGTCGGCCAGGACGGTGGCACCGCCGCCCGCGGCGCGGACCGCGGGGAGCAGGGCGGTCTCGGCGACGGCGACCGAGACGTCGTAGTGCCCGCGCTCCACGCCGAAGTTGCCCGCGAGGCCGCAGCAGCCGCCGACCGCCTCGACGGCGGCGCCGGCGTCGCGCAGCAGCGCCGCGTCGGCGGCCCAGCCGAGCACGGCGTGCTGGTGGCAGTGCGGCTGCGCCACGCCCGTGACGTCCGACAGGTCCGGCGGGGTCCAGCCCGCGGTGGACCGCAGAAGCTCCGCCAGGGTCTTGACCGTGCCGCTAAGCGCCGCGGCCCGCCGGTCACCCGGCAGCAGCTCCCCGGCGTCGCGGCGCAGCGCGGCGGTGCAGGACGGCTCGAGGCCGACGACCGGGATGCCCGCGTCAAGGGCAGGCGCCAGGGCGCGCAGCGTGCGGCGCAGCTGGCGGCGCGCGCCGTCCAGCTGGCCGGTGGAGATCCAGGTCAGGCCGCAGCAGACGTTCCCCGCCGCGATCCTGACCTCGTAGCCCGCGGCCTCGAGCACCGCGACGGCGGCCCGGCCGACCTGGGGCGAGAACGCGTTCGTGAACGTGTCTACCCACAGGTACACGGGCGGGCGGCTGCCGGCCCCCGTGCCCAGCTCACCGGTGTCCGGCTCGCCGGTGTCCGACAGGCCTGCGCCCGCGCCCGGCCGCCGGGCCGCGAACCACTGGCGGAAGCTCTCCGGCGCGAACGTCGGCAAGTCACGCCGGGAGTCGATGCCGCCGAGACGCTTGGCCAGCGCCGCCAGCGGTGCGAGGCGCAGCGACGCGTTCGCCAGCCCGGCCAGCCGCGGTGCCCCGCTCACCAGGGCCGCCCAGCGGGGCAGCCAGCCCAGCGAGTAGTGCGCGGCCGGCCGGACACGGCGGCGGTACCGCTGGTAAAGCGCCTCGGCCTTGTACGTGGCCATGTCGATGCCGGCCGGGCAGTCGCTCGAGCAGCCCTTGCAGGACAGGCAGAGGTCGAGCGACTCGGCGACCTCCGGGGCGTCCCAGCCGGAGACGAGCGTGCCGTTGGCCAGCTCCTGCAGCACCCGGGCGCGGCCCCGGGTGGAGTCCTTCTCATCCCGCGTCGCCAGGTACGACGGGCACATGACGCCGCCGGACGCGGTGGTGTCGGCCCGGCACTTGCCGACCCCCACGCAGCGGTGCACGGCGGTGGTGAAGTCCCCGTCGTCGTGGGGATAGGCGAAGCCGAGGCCGCGCCGCAGCGGCAGCGCCACGGGCACCCGCAGGTCGGCGTCGAGCGGCGCCGGGTCGACGATGATCCCCGGATTGAGCAGGTTGCCCGGGTCGAACAGCCGCTTGACCCCGCGCATCAGCCCGATCGCCGCGGCGGAGTACATCACGGCGAGCAGCTCGCCGCGCGCCCGCCCGTCGCCGTGCTCGCCGGACGCCGAGCCGCCGTAGGAGGCGGCGAGCTTCGCGGCGTCCTCGGTGAACGACCGCAGCACGCTCGGGCGGTCGCGGAGCGGGAAGTCGATCCGCACGTGCACGCAGCCGTCGCCGAAGTGCCCGTACATCAGCCCGTCCACGCCGTGCCCGGCCATCAGGGCGGCCAGCTCGCGCAGGTAAGGCCCGAGCGACGCGGGCGGCACGGCCGAGTCTTCCCAGCCGGGCCAGGCGGGCGCGCCCGCCGGGGTGCGGCCGCCGAGGCCCGCGCCGTCCTCGCGGATCCGCCAGAGCGCCGCGGCCTGGGGGCCGGTGAACACCGCGCTGTCCAGGCACGCGCCGTCGGCGGCGAGCTTGCGCGCGGCGTCGACCGCCTCCTCGGCCGTGTCGCCCGACGTCTCGGCGAACAGCCAGCCGCCGCCGCGCGGCAGGTCGGGCACCGCGGCGGGGCCCCGGCGACGTCCGGACCACGTCGACCATCCGGGAGTCCAGGCCCTCAAGCGCGACCGGCAGGTGCGGCAGCAGCCCCGGCACGGCCTCGGCGGCCGCGGGCATGTCCGGGTAGCCGAGCACGGCGAGGGCGGTCGCGCGGGGCGCGTCCACCAGCCGGACGGTCGCGCCGAGGGTCAGTGCCAGGCTCCCCTCGGTCCCCGAGAGGAACTTGGCCACGTCGAACTCGTTCTCCGGCAGCAGGTGCTCCATCGAGTAGCCGGACACCTGCCTGGTGAACCGGCCGAACTCGGTCCTGATCGTGGCCAGGTTGCCGCCGACCAGGGCGCGCAGGCCCGCGAGCAGCGCGGCCTCGCCGGCGCCGCCCGACGGGCTCGTCCTTGCCGTACCGGCCGGCGGTGAACCGCAGCCCCGGTGCCGGTCAGCACGTCGAGCGCCACCACGTTGTCGGCGCTGCGCCCGTAGCGCAGCGCCCGCGAGCCGCACGCGTTGTTGCCGATCGCGCCGCCGATCGTGGCGCGCGAGTGGGTCGAGGGGTCGGGTCCGAACCGCAGCCCGTACGGCGCGGCGGCCGCGGTGACGGAGTCGAGCACGGCGCCGGGCTCGACGACCGCCGTCCGCCGCTCCGGGTCGACGGAGAGCACCCGGTTCAGGTGCCGCGAGGTGTCGAGCACGAGCCCCGCCGACAGCGCGTTGCCCGCGATCGAGGTGCCCGCGCCGCGGCCGGCGAGCGGCACGCCGAGCTCCCGGCAGACGTCGAGCGCGGCGATCATGTCGTCGGCCGACCGCGGGAACGCCACGACCAGGGGCACGACCCGGTAGTTGGACGCGTCCGAGGAGTACTCCGCCCGCCGCCTGGTCGAGGTGTCGATCTCGGACAGGCCGGCCTTGCGCAGCCTCGCCGCCAGTTCCCCGGGCTGGAAGTCAGCCGGGACGTCAACGCTCGTGGTCACCATTCCCGCAACTCTAGCCCGGCCGAGGGCGCGCCAGGCGTCAGCCTCGGCGGAAGACGTAGACGTCGTCGCGCTCGAAGACCTTGACGTAGCCGTCCCCTGGGTGGGTGCTCGCGATGAACTGGGGAACGTTGGTGATGGCCGGGCTGTAGCCGCTGTCCTGGCCGTCGAAGACGATGTACTGGGTGACCGGGTTGCCCCCGGTCCCGATCCAGAACGTGTCCGTGCGGGCGGCGAGCGGCGCGAGCAGGTCGAGCGTGGTCTGCACGGTCGCGCCGTCGGGCACGACGGCCATCGCCGCGTCGGCGGCGGCGACGTGCGCGTCGAGCCTGTACGTGGAGGCGTGCCAGAGGTTGCCGAGCGGGAACTGGAAGGCGAGCGCGACCGCGACCGCCGCCATCATCGCCCCGCCGTGCGCGCGAGGCCCGTCTGGGCCGCGTGAACCCGGTCCCCGGCCCGGCTGGCCAGGGCCAGCGCGGGCGCGAACAGCACCGAGCGCGCGGGTCCCGGCCGCGCGGGGGTGAGCCCGGCCGGCGTGGTCCGCCAGGCGAGGGCCCGCGAGCGCCGCCACCGTCCGATGGCCTCGGCCGCCGCGATGAACAGGATCGGCATGACCGTGGCGTTGTAGTGAAAGGCGGTGCCCCAGTACGCGGTGTTCGGCGAGATGAACCGCAGCGCAGGCTGGGCAGCGCGATCAGCGCGACCGGCGAGCCGAGGGCGGCGAACGCCGTGGGCAGCAGCAGCAGCACGAGCGTCTGGGCCTTGGTCGGCCAGCCGCCGCCCGCCTGGATGAGCACCGCTGCTGACGGAGAACGGCTTTCCGCCGCCGACCGCGCCGCCGTCCTTCCAGAAGTAGTACTGATGGGTCGGGTTGAAGTGCGGGATGATCACGGTGATCGCGAACGTCGACCAGAACAGGCCCCACGCCACGAGGAACAGCCCGCCCCACAGGGCGACGCGATGGTAGTCCCCCGCCCCTCCTCCGGCGCCGCGGCGGCCGCCCAGCCAGCCGGTCAACCGCGACCGGACGCGCCGGGCGGCGGCGTCGGGCGACGGCGCGGGCCGGGCCCGCAGCAGGGAGGGGAAGGCCGCGGACGCCATGAGCAGCGCGCCGATCGCGGCCACGGTGAAGCCCTGGCTCTCCTCCACGAACACCAGCGGCATCGCCCACGCGATCGCGGCGGCGGGACGGCGGCGGACGAGCGCGGACACCGAGAACGCGAGCAGCGGCACGGCCAGGGCGATCTCGTGGAAGTCGAAGTCGATCATCTGCTGCAGGCCCCAGGAGAACCCGTAGGCGAACGCGATCAGCCGCCCGGTGCCCCGCGTGGTGAGCGCGAACGCGGCGGTGGCCACCGGGAACACCGACACGGCGGCGAACAGGGCCTGGAAGAACAGCAGCGTCGCGGGCGTGGGGAAGAGCCGGAAGAACGGCGCGATCACGCCGACCGCGATCTGGAAGTGATTGCCCTCGAGGTTGAACCCCGGCGCGAGCATGTCGACGATGGGGGCGTGCAACTGGGACAACTGCTTGACGAACTCGGTGTAGATGCCCAGGTCGTAGGAGGAAGGCGCGAGCTGGAGCAGCTTATAGAGCGAGATGACGAAGTACGCGCCGAACGACGTCGCGGCGACCGTCCAGATGACCGGGTCGCGCCAGGAGCTTCCCGGCGGCGGCGCCAGGCCCCGCAGCCGTCGTCCAAGCCCGGGCAGCGAGCGCGGGCCGCGGGCCGCGGGAACGCTGTTGGCTTCGTCGTCGGTCCCGTCGGCCGTCACCGGCCGCACGCGGCGCTCCCCTAGCACGCCCGTAGCTTACCGCGACCAACCAGGATGAACTTGCTGAACCTAAAGCAACAAGGTAATCCGCTCCCCGCCAGGCCCGGTGGCGGGCGTGGCCCGGGTTAACCCCGGCGGTAGACGTAGACGTCGTCCCGCGCAAAAAGCCGCACGTAGCCGTCGCCCTTGTACCAGCTCGCCATGATCGCCGGGACGTTGGTGAGCGGCGGGTAGTAACCGCTGTTCGTGCCGTCGATGACGACGTACTGCGTGACCGGGTTGCCGGAATTGGCGATCCAGAACGCGTCCGTGCGGGCCGCCAGCGGGGCGAGCAGGTCGAGCGTGGTGGTCACGGTCACCCCGTCGGGGACGACGGCCATGGCCGCGTCGGCGGCGGCGATGTGCGCGTCGATCGTGTAGGTCGAGCCGTGCCACAGGCCGCTGAGCGGGAACTGGAAAGCGAGCGCGACCGCGACCGCCGCCATCATCGCCCCGCCGTGCCGCGCGGCCCCCGTCCGGGCAATGCGCGACCAGTCCCCGCAGTGGTCCCAACACGAGCGACGAGGGAGGAGGCAGGGGTCCCGAGCGCGCGGAGGCGAGCGGGGGCGAACACTGCCACCGGCCGACAGCCGCGGCCGCCGCGATGAACAGGATCGGCATCACGGTGGCGTTATAGTGCCACGCCGTGCCCCAGTAGCTCGTGTCGGCCGAGATGAACCGCAGCACGAGGCTGGGCACCGCTACCAGCGCTACCGGCGAGCCGAGCGCGGCGAACGCCGTCGGCAACAGCAGCATCACGACTGTCGTCAGCTTAATCGGCCAGCCCGTGCCCAGCCGGGCGAGCAGGTCGCCGAAAGAGCCCGGCTGCCCGCCGACCGTGCCGGCGACCGGGCCGCCGGCCCCGCCCCAGTAGCGGTACACGTGCAGCGGGTTGAAATGCGGGATGATCACGGTGATCGCGATCAGCGACCAGAAGAGCCCCCACCCCACGAGGGACACTCCGCCCCAGAGCGCGACGTAGCGGTAGTCCTCCGGCCCGGACCGGGCGGGCGACACTGTCACCGGGCGCGCCCGCAGCAGCGACGGGAACACCGCGGTCGCCGCCGTCAGCGCGCCGATCGCGGCGACGGTGAAACCCTGGTCTTCCTTCACGAACACCAGCGGCATCGCCCACGCGATCGTCGCGCCGGGACGCCTCCGGACCAGGGCGGACAGCGAGAACGCCAGCAGCGGGACGGCGAGGGCGACCTCGTGGAAGTCGAAGTCGATCATCTGCTGCAGGCCCCAGGAGAACGCGTACGCGAACGCGATCAGCCGGCCGGTGCTCCGTCCGGTGAGCAAGGACCCCACCGTGGCCACGGGGAAAACCGACACAGCCGTGAACAAGGCCTGGAAGAACAGCAGCGTCGCCGGCGTGGGAAAGAGCCGGAAGAACGGGGCGATCACGCCGACCGCGACCTGGAAGTGATCGCCCTCCAGGTTGAACCCCGGTGCCAGCACGTCGACGACCGGAGCGTGCAGCTGGGAGAGCTGCCGCACGAACTCGGTGAAGATGGCCAGGTCATAGGAGGCAGGGGTCAGCGTGAGCAGCCGGTACAGCGAGATGACGAAGTACGCGCCGAACGACAGCGCCGCGATCAACCAGATGACCGGGTCCCGCCACGCCGCGCTGGCGGGCAAGCTGGCGGCGGAGTCGTCGGTGCCGTCGGCCACCCCGGACCGGATGCGGCGCTCCCCGAGCACGCCCGTAGCCTACCGGCTGAAACCGGCACCAACTAGTTAAACCAACAGCAACTTGGCGATCCGCTGGCCCGCCAGCGCGAGGCCGCCGGCCCCGAGCGCGATCAGGTACGCCGCCCGCCAGGCCAGGTCGGGCCCTGGCAGCCCGAGCACCAGGTCACGGAGGATCACCACGCCCTGGTACAGCGGCGACCATTCGACGATCACGCCGATGACGCGCGGGTAAACCGACAGCGGGTAGAACGTCCCGGAGAACAGGAACAGCGGCGCGGAGACGAGGATGATGTAGTCGAAGTCCTGCCAGGTCTTCATGTAGGTGGTGAGGAACACCCCCAGCGCGGCCGTCGCGAAGCTGATGAGGGCGGCACCGGGCAGGGCGAGCAGCGCCCACGGCGAGGCGATCAGGCCCATCGCGGCGATCACGATGAGGAACGTGAAGGAGTAGATCATGCCGCGAAGCACCGCCCAGCCGATCTCGGCGAACGCCACGTCCCGCGCGCCGAGCGGGGTGGCGAGCACCGCGTCGTATAGCTTCTCGAACTTCAGCCGACCGAAGACGTTGAACGTCGAGTCGCCGAGCGCCCCGTTGAGCGCGGACACCGCGAGCAGCCCGGGCGCGACGAACTCCCGGTACGGCACCGCCTGCCCGTTGGGCCCGGTCACGGTGCCGATCAGCCCGCCGATGCCGACGCCGACCGAGAGCATGTAAAACAGCGGCTCGGCCGCGCCCGCCACGACGATGAGCCACATCCGCCGGTAAAGCCGCGCGTGCCGCTCGATCAGCCGCAGCCCCCGTGTGCCAGGGGCCAGTGCCCCGGGGACGGAGAAAACCGAAGACAGAGGTCCCGAACGACTGCGGGTGACCCTAGCCACGCCCACTGCACCTCCGGGTTTCGCGGCGCTCCGCGCTTGTTGCTGTTATCAGCACGGTCTGGCGGATGGATGTGCGTTCACTGTCGCCATGACGACACCGAACGCACATCCACAGGCGCCGCTGGCGCGCGGGCGGCTTACACATAAAGGCGCCTTCTGTAGGTGCGGCCGCCCAGCCACAGGCCAAGCGCGGCCAGCGCGGCCAGGTAGCCGACGTGGATGGCGGCCGAGCCCGCGTCGAGGTCACCGAGGCTCAGCGCGCGGCACAGCGCGACCCCGTGCCAGAGCGGCGTCGCGTAGGCGACCGGCCTGATCCAGCCGGGCAGCTGGGTGACCGGGAAGAACGTCCCGGAGAACAGCATCAGCGGGATGGCGCCGAACCTGATCGGGTAGTTGAGCGAGGTCTCGTGCTTGAGCGTGATCACCCAGGCCACGGTCGGGGCGGAGAACGCGAATCCGGTCAGCAGCGCGGCCGGCAGCAGCAGCACCGCCCACGCCGACTTGATCAGCCCGAGCGCCGCCATGAAGACGACGAAGCAGGCGCAGTTCATCGCTATCCGCATCGCGATGAACATCAGGTGGCCACGGCAGATGTCCACCGGGCGAAGCATCGTCGCGCGGGCCGCGAGGTAGAGCGCGTTCCAGCGCATGGCGCCGAAGACGGGGTACAGGGAGTTGCCGAGGCCGGTGTTCATCGCCTGCACGCAGAGCACCGCCGGGGCGACAAACACCACGTACGGCACGCCGCCGAGCGCGGCGGCGCCGTGCTTGTCCACCAGCGAGCCGAGGCCGTAGCCCATCGCGCCCAGGTAGAACAGCGGGCCGAGCACCGACGACCAGACGGTGGACCGCCACGTTCGCCGGTAGGTCAGCAGCCAGCAGCGGAACGCGCGCACGGACAGGGTGGTCCCGCTGGCAGTTCCGGCAGCTCAGCAGGGGCGTACTCCGCTCGATAGGTAATCGCCAAAGACACCACATCCTTCGCGCTTGCGCGCATCGGGGGTACGGGGGGTCGTCCCCCCGGGAGATATGACTGAGTTGCGCGCCCGATACGATGGCGGTTTTCCCCGTCGGGCGCACAACTCAGTCGACCAGGGTCCGGCCGGTCAGGTGCAGGAAGACGTCCTCAAGGCTGGACCGGCGAACCAGCTCGGTGAGCGGTTCGATGCCCGCCAGGTGGACGCGCGCGAGGAACTGGTCGCCGTCCGCCGCGTAGAGCAATATGCGGTCCGCAGTCAGCTCCATCCGTTCGGGCGACAGGTCCTTGATCTTCTCCGCCGCGACCACTTGCTGCCCCGGCGCGAACCTCAGCTCGAGGACCTCCGGGGTGGAGTAGCGGGCGACGAGGTCGCGCGGGGTGCCCTCCGCGGCGATCTTGCCGTGGTCCATCACGACCAGGCGGTCGCACAGCTGCTCGGCCTCGTCCATGTAGTGCGTGGTGAGGATCAGGGTGACGCCGCGCTGCTTGAGGCTGAAGAGGCGGTCCCAGACGACGTGCCGCGCCTGCGGGTCAAGCCCGGTGGTGGGCTCGTCCAGGATCAGGATGTCCGGTTCGTTGATGAGGCTCCTGGCGATCGTCAGGCGCCGCTTCATGCCGCCCGACAGCGGCTCGACCTGATCCCCCGCGCGCTCGGTGAGCTGCACGAAGTCGAGCAGCTGGTCGGTGCGCTCGTTGATCAGCCTGCGTGGCAGGCCGAAGTACCGGCCGTAGACGAGCAGGTTCTCCCGCACCGACAGCTCGTTGTCGAGCGTGTCTTCCTGCGGGACGACGCCGAGCCGCGCCCTGATCGCGGCCCCGTCGCGCACAGGGTCACCGCCCAGAATGGTAAGATCACCGAGTGTCGGCGGAGAAACACAGCCGAGCATTCGCATGGTGGAGGATTTCCCGGCACCGTTCGGGCCGAGGAATCCAAACGCCTCACCACGGAAAAGTTCAAAGTCGATCCCGTCCACGGCGGTGAAGCTGCCGAACCGCTTCGTCAGGCCCCGGGCGCGAACAAGTACCTCAGGCACTCGACGGAGAATACCCCGCGGCGCTGGCGGATTCCGAGTGGTTTAACGGGCGGCGGAGGCCGGCAGTTTGGGCATCTGTCCCCTGGGCAGCCGGTTGGCGCAGGTAAGGTACAACCAGGTCATATTGGCGGGGAAGCCACCAAAGTTCGCCGCTCCCGTGAGAGGAACTGAGCCAAGTTGAGTCTGATCCGCGATACCTACGCCCGGTTTCAGGTCCTGATCCATGAGATCGGCAAGTTCGGCATCGTGGGTATCTGTAGCACGGTCATCACCTTCGCGATTCAGAACGCGCTCTACGGGCACGTCGGGCCGACCACCGCCATCGTCGCGGCGAACGCCATCGCGACGATCTTCGCCTACGTTGGCAACCGCTACTGGGCCTTCCGGCACCGCAAGACCGCGAACATGGGGCGCGAGACGGTGCTGTTCATCTTCTTCAACGTGGTCGGCACGCTGATCCAGACCGCCTTCGTCGACACCAACCACTACCTGCTGGGCAACCACGACCGGATCTCGTTCAACATCGCCACGGTCGTCGGCATCATTTTCGCGACGCTGTTCCGGCTGATCTGCTACCGCAAGTTCGTATTCAACCAGGTGCCGTCGTCGGGCGCGGCCGAGGTACTCTCCGAGCCGGTGACGATCCCCTAGCAGGTTCCGGTCCCTAGCAGTTCGGGCTGGTGCCCGCGGTCAGGCCGAGCGGCGTGCGCAGCGCCTGCTGTCCTTGCGTCCCGGTGAGGTCGCCGACCGCGACCATGCGGGCGATGACGTGCTCGAGCCGGGCCCGCGCGTTGGCCGGGTCGCTGATCGGGTCGTCGACGCTCGGCGCGTTCACCACGCCGGCCAGCATCGCGCCCTGGACGACGGTCAGGTCGCTCGCCGGGTGCCCGAAGTAGCCGCAGCTCGCCTGCTCGAGCCCGTAGAAGCCGTGCCCGTAGTAGGCGACCTCGGCGTACAGGTTGAGTACCTGCTGCTTCGAGTACGTGAGGTTGAGCTTGACCGCGAGGGCGACCTGCTTGACCTCCGCGCTGAAGCCGGCCTGGGCCGGCGTGTACAGCATCTTGGCGAGCTGCTGCTCGATCGTGGCGCCGCCCTCGTCGCCGCCGCTGGTGACCTTGGACTCGACGACCCGTCCCACCGCGAGCAGGTCGACGCCGGGCTCGCTGTAGAAGCGGTGGTCCTCGGTGGCGACGAGGGGCCGGGCGAAGTTATCGGGAACGGCGGGACCCGGGTACGGGGTGCCGCGCTGCCTGGCCAGGGACGCGGCGAGCTGGGTCGCGTCGCTGGCGCTGGGGGTGGCGACCCACAGCACGCCGGCGGCGAGCGCGAGCACCGCGATCACGGCGGCCAGGCCGACGGCGGCGCGCTTGAGGTAGCGGCGCCCGCGGCCGGGCCGGGGGCGCGGCGCCCGTGGTCCCTGCTGACCCGGTGCCGACTGCTGCGGAAGTGGCCTGGTGTTGCCCATCGGCATCGATGCTAGCCGGGCGCCGCTGGCTGCTCACTTCAGCACGCGCCGCGAGGTGCCACACGTATCGGCACACAGTTGCGGCGTACTTGCGGTTCCCGTTACCGAATGCCGGTCCGGATGCGCTAAGGTAAGAGCGCTGGCCGGGATTCCGGCCGACAACGGGACGTGGCCTAGTTTGGCTCAGGGCACCTGGCTGGGGGCCAGGGGATCGAGAGTTCGAATCTCTCCGTCCCGACAGAAGCGATTTTTCGAATATAGAGCTGGAATGTCAGTGCTCGACAGTACTCTTCGGGCATGAACAGGCCAATTTCCATTCCGCGGCCGCTGTGGACTGACAGTCAGCTTTCGGACGCGAGCAGGGGGGCCACCAACTGGCGGAGCGTGCTGCTCCTGCTGGGGTTTGGTGAACGGTCGCAATCTGCCAGCGCGATCCGCATTGTGCGTAGCCGTGCCGCTGAACTTAACCTCGACTGGTCGCATTTTCGGGGAAAGCGCCGGTGGTCGGACGATCAGCTCAGGCAAGCTGTAGTCGAGTGTCGGTCATGGGAGGAGGTGCTGTCGCGGCTGGGGCTTTCAACCCAGAGCGGGAACGCGCAGCCCCATATCAAGAGCCACACCGTCCGCCTGGGTCTTGAGACTAGCCACCTGAACCGCTTGAGCCACGTTGGGCGGGTTCCTTCGGAACCACTGGCACCGGTAACCGACCTGAAGGCGCAGCTTACGTACCTGCGGGTTGCGGCGGGCACGATGGCTGCCGCCTGGTTCGCGCTACGGGGCTGCGCCGTTTCGCTTCCCATCGAGCCAACGGATTTGACCTGTTGGTCCGTGCCCCTGAGGGAATCAGCCGGGTGCAGGTTAAGACCACGACGTTTCACGGCAAGGACGGGTGGATGGTCACCGTGGGACATCATCCAGACACTCACTCCAAGAAGGGGTCCCTGCTCGCTTATGATCCCGATGAGATCGACCTGCTCTTCATTGTTGATGGGAACATGACGATGTACCTGATCCCGAGCCGCGCGATCGCGGGACGGGTCCGGATTCTGCTGCGGACTTATCGCAAGTACGTCGTGGGAAACGCTCATGGATTGCTCGGGATGGTCGGCGACGCGGGCGGTGATGAGGTGCATGCCTCGGCGTGATTAGGTGGGGGCGGGACGAGATGATCTCGGCTGGACGCTGACTGGGCGCTTTGGAGGGAGCTTCGGTGGCTGATGTTGAAGACTGGCTCGCGCGGGTTGGGGAGGCGCTCGGGGTGCCGGTCGCGGAGGTGCTGCCCAAGGACCTGCGGCGCGAGATGCTGGACCTGACCGGGGACATCGCGCACAACGTGGTGCGGGTCGCGGTGCCGTGGAGCAGCTACCTGATGGGGGTCGCGGTCGGGCGCGGCGCCTCGCCGGAGGAGGCGCTGCGGCTCGTGCGCGAGCTGCTGCCGCCCGGCGACGCGGGCGATCAGTAGCGAAAAGTAACGGTGACCTTGTCGTCTCCTGCGGTTTTGGCCGTCTAGATGTGTAGGACGTTACTCTCCGTGGAATGACCCCCCCGATAACTGATCCAGATCGGGGGAAGAAGATCAGTGCCACCCACAAAGAACGCGGCGGCCAAGGCCGCTCCGGTACGGCTCGCGGACTCTGTCCGCGCTAGCTCCCGTACCCGCACCACCGCAACCGCCGGCGCCGCGAAGACCGCTGGCGCCGCCAAGACGGCCGACGCCAAGACGGCCGGCGCCAAGGGCACGACAACGGCCGCGCGCAGCACCTCGACGCGGTCCTCGCCCGCGGGCCGGCCGCGAGCCGCACCGCCACCGGGCGCGCCGCGACGGTGACGCCGCGCACGGTCGCTTCGGCGGCCACGAAGGTGACCTCCGCCTCGACCAAGCTGAGCGCCGCCGCCACGCAGGCCGCCACCTCGGCGAAGACGCTGACGAGCGCGCTGACCGCCATCTCGTCCGCGACCAAGGCGCTGGAGACCGCGGTCACCTCGCTGAACGACGCGGCCAAGGCGCTCGCGGCCGCCCCGGCGACGACCACGCCCGCCAACTCCACGGGCGCCAGGGCCACCGCCTCCAGAAACGCCGCCTCCAGAAACGCTGCCTCGAGGACTACTGCGACCAAGGCCGCACCGCGGGCCACGGCGGCGAAGGCCGCGACGAGCACGGCGGAGAAGAGCACCGCGGCGAAGACCGCGGCAGCCAAGGCCGCACCCGCGAGGAACGGGACGAAGGCGACGGCGGCGGCCAAGGCGAGCCCGGCGAAGACCGCGGGGCCGGCCGCGCCCGCGGGGCGCGGCGGCGCCGCGCGGGCCGCGGGCGCCAAGAGCACGGGCGCCAAGGCCACGGGCGACGCGTCCGCCGACACCGCGAAGGCGGCGACGGCCAAGTCGGCAAACGGCAAGACCGCGAAGAAGGCGGGCAAGGCCGATAAGGCGGACAAGCAGAAGGCCAAGTCGGCCAACGCCAAGCCGAAGGCGGCCAAGGGGAAGGACGAGCCGACCGCTGCGCGCGCCGGCGGCCAACGCGAACGGCGTTGCGCCGTCGTCCGCCGGAGCCGTGCCTGGCAGGGCGAGCGGAAGGCCAGGCGGACCGGGCGGACCGGGCGGACCGGACGCCCAGGGCGCCACGGCGACCGGCGCCCTGCCCGACGACGTCCTCTCCGGCCTGGTCCGGTTACTCGCGTCTCCTCCCGCTAGCCGTTGACGGGCGCAGCCCCGGCGCGCGGCTCGGCGCCGCAGGCCCAACACCCGGCCGGTCCGGGAAGACCGGGACGGCCCGGGGTGTTGGATGGGGACATGACCATTGACGGTGAATACGTGCCGAGCCCGGCGGGCTGGGTCCGGGATCAGGTGGAAGAGTACGAGGGGTCCGGCGGTACGACCGGAACGACGCTGCGCGACACGGGGCTGCCCGTGGTGATCGTCACCAACCGGGGGGCGAAGACCGGCGCGGTGCGCAAGACCCCGCTGATGCGCGTGGAGCACGAGGGCAGCTACGCGGCGGTCGGCTCGAAGGGCGGCGCGCCCCAAAACCCCGTCTGGGTCTACAACCTGCGCGAGAACCCGCAGGTGGTGCTGCAGGACGGGGCGCGGACGTGGGAGATGACCGCCCGCGAGGTGACCGGCGAGGAGCGGGCGGCCTGGTGGGAGCGGGCCGTCGCCGCCTATCCGCCGTACGCGGATTACCAGCTGAAGACCGACCGGCTGATCCCGGTCTTCGTCCTGGAGGCGACCGGGGCCTGACCATCCCCGCCCGCACGCGGCGCCGCCGGCGCGCTGGCACCTGATTTCGTTTCGCGCCCGGCGGCGCGCGCGCCTTGGCTAGCGCTCGCTGGCGGTCGTGCTCGGTGCGGAGCCAGTCTTCGGCGAGGCGAGGGTCGTCGATGTCACCGCCCGCCTGCACCGCGTCCAGGTACGCGAAGTCGGCGGTGACCCGGCGGCGGAACTCCGCGTCGTCGCCGACGCGGCCGTGGCCGGGGACGATGACGTTGACGCCGGGAACGTCCGCGAGCAGCCGCAGGCCATCCCGGTAGTCGCGGAACGGGTCGGCGGACTCCAGGTCAAGGAGCGGGATCTCGAGGTCGGAGCACATGTCGCCGGCGATCAGGACCCCGTTGTCCGGCAGGAAGACGGCGCCGTGGCCCGGCGCGTGGGCGTCGTGCGCGTAGATGAGGGCGCGCGGCCCCGCCCAGTCGATCTCGTGGCCGATGAGCGGCTGGACCCGGGCGAACAGCGTCAGGTCATGGCCGGGCGCTTCCTCTTCGACGGCGCCGATCAGGCCCGCCTCTCCCCTGGCCGCCACCGCCACCGCGCGCGGGGTCGCGTACCTGGGCGCGTCGCCGAGCGCGCGCGACCACAGCAAGTGGTCCCAGTGCGGGTGGGTGGACCAGCCCGCCGCCGGGCGCAGGCCGCGGGCTGACAGCCAGCGGGCGAGCGCGGCCAGGTCGGCGACCGTCACCGCGGGGTCGATCAGCAGGCAGGCGCCGTCATTCCCCGCCACGATCGTCGTGGTCGTCGTGTACATCGGCGCGGTCGCCACGTGCACCCCCGGTGCGACCTCGGCGGCCGCTAGCGCGTCCACGGCGCGCCGCTTCCCGCCGAGGTCGCGGTCCTCGCCGACGGTCCCGTTCTCGCGGCGGGCGCGGACTTGAACCCGGTCCCGCAGACGACGGCGCCGCCGGTGATGCCCGGCGGCACCGGGTCAACACCGGTGAGGAACGACGCCAGGTCGTCGGCGGTGAACGGGCCCGGCCACACCGACTCGGGCAGGGCGACGGACTCCCCCGCGCACGCGGTGATGACCACGTAGCTGCCCGGCGCGAGCGCGCGGACCAGGACGCCGACGACGGCGCGGGCGGTGCCCGGGTCGAGGACGTGCAGCACGAGCGTGAGAACCAGGCAGACGGGACGGGAGAGGTCGATGAACCCGGCAAGGTCGCCGCTCGCGAGGATCGCCTCGGGCTCGGCCAGGTCCCCCTCGACGTAACGGACGCCAGCGGGTACCAGGGCCTGCCCGTGCGCGGTCACCGTCGGGTCACGGTCCACGTAGGCGACGCGCGCAGGCGGGAGGATGGCCTTGGCGACCTCATGGGTGGACGGCCGTGTCGGCAGGCCGGCCCCCAGGTCGAGGTACTGGTCCACGCCCGACCGGGCGATGCGGGTGATGACCTCGGCCGCGTACCTTCGCGAGGCAGCGAGATCCTGTCGTATCTGCGGGTAGAGCGCTTCCAGCCGCAGCGCCAGGGCCCTGTCGGCGGCGAAGCTGGCTCCGCCGCCGAGCAGGTTGTCCCAGGCGCGGGCGAGGCTCGGGGTGCTGGTATCAAGCACCCAGGCAGCCTACTGCTCGCTCACCGGCAGGTCAGGCGCCTCGCTGAATGAGCCCGACCGTGAGGGTCTAGGTCTTGGTGCGGCAGCGGGGAAGAACGCGCGCCTGGCACCCTTGCTGGCCGGCGGGGTGACCTTAAGCAGCGCGGCGGTCGCCGGCTTGCAGGACGGGCCGAGCTGAGCCCTGGCCGCCATCGATAGGCGGCTCAGAGATGTAATAGAGGCATCTGTGCCATTACTTTTTGTAATGTCCAAAGGCAACTTTAGTGGCACTAGGGCGCACTGATCACGCCGGCACCGGGGGCGGCCGGACAACGCGGGCGCCCGGCCAGGGGCCCGCGGTCGTGCGCCGTTAGAGTTAGCCGCGTGGCTGAGGCGGATGAGTGGACCAGGCGCGGATCGTCGTTCGGCGCGGTGGCGGAAACGTACGCCGAGCTTCGGCCGGACTACCCGGCGGACGCCGTGCGCTGGTGCGTGGCCCCGGTCGGCCGGGGCCTCGGGACGCTGCGAGTACTTGACCTCGGCGCGGGCACGGGGAAGCTGACAACGCTCCTCGTCGAACTCGGCGCGGACGTCACGGCGGTTGAACCCGACCCCGCCATGCTCACGGAACTGCGCCGAGCGCTGCCGGCGGCGCGCGCGCTGGCCGGCTCGGCCGAGCAGATCCCGCTGCCGGACGCGTCGGTGGACGCGGTGCTGTGCGGTCAGTCGATGCACTGGTTCAACATGGCCGCGGCCTTGCCGGAGATCGCCCGGGTGCTCGTGCCCGGCGGAGTTCTCGGCGGACTGTGGAACAGCGACGACGACCGGGTGCCGTGGGTGGCCGGGCTCCAGGACGCCGCCGAGGGCGCGGCCTCGCCGTCATTGTCCCGGCGGCGCACCACGGCGGTCAGCTTCGGGCGTGAGCAGTTCGGCGTGGCCTGGTTCAGCCCGACGGAGGCGGCCGAGTTCGCCAACTCGCAGCGGCTGACCGCGGAGACGCTGGTGGAGCTCATCGGGACGCACTCTCAGATCCTCGTCATGGCGCCCGCGGACCGCGACCGGATACTCGCCAAGGTACGTGCCTACCTCGCCTCCCGCCCGGAGACCGCGAAGGGCCAGTTCGAGCTCCCGATGGTCACCTCAGTGATCCGCGCGGTCAGGCAGGGATAGAGTCCAGTCGTGGACACCGAGACTGACCTCGAATCACTATCGTCGCGTGAGCTGCACGACCTCGCGGTGCGCCGCGCGCTGCACCACGCGGACCTCGGATTTTTCTGGGAGCTCCTGCGCGCCATCCCCGCGGCCGAGACCCTGGAAGGCGACGTGCGCGAAGCCGGCGAGGACCTCACGAAGGTCTCGGCGCTGCTGTCCGACGCGCTGACCCTGCACGAGGGCAACCTGGGGGAGGAACTGCGGCCGCTGTACATCGGCTACCTGACCAAGCACCCGCCGAAGCACGTCCCCCAATCGTAAAGACCTCGGGAGCGCCCGAACTGCGAGCGCGCCTTCCCGCGAGCAAAGGCGCCGCCGGGCGCGCGGCGGCGAGCGGGGCTGGCAGAGTGAGTGCGGGAAACACGGCTGGCCCCGGGGGGCCAGCCGTGTTTGTCGCGAGCCGTTAGGCCTGCAGGACGCCCTCGATCTCAAGGTTGATCGTGACGTTCTCGCTGACCGCGACGCCGCCGGGGACACCGGGGATCGGACCGTTGAAGTCCACGTGGAAGTCGTGGCGGTTGATCTGGGTGGTCGCGGAGAAGCCAGCGCGGGTGCCGCCGTAGGCATCCGGGCCGAAGCCGTTGAGCTCGAGGTTGAAGGCGACGGCCTTGGTGACGTCCTTGATGGTCAGGTCGCCCTCGAGGACGAAGCCCTCCTCGGCGGCCTTGATGCCGGTGGAGACGAAGATCATCTCCGGGTACTTCTCGACCTCGAAGAAGTCGGCGCTGCGGATGTGCGCGTCGCGCTGCTCCTGGCCGGTGTTGATTGATGTGAGGTCGACCTTGGCGGTGACCGACGAGGCCAGCGGGTCTTCCGCAGTGACGAAGGTGCCCTCGAACTTGTCGAAGCGGCCGCGCACCTTGCTGACCATCATGTGCCGAACAACGAACGAGACCTCGGAGTGAACCGGGTCGATCGCCCACGTGCCGGCGACGTAGCCGGGAATCTCCACGCTCATCGAGCCTCCAGGGAAAGGGATCTAATACGCTGAAGTACCTTACTTCCTAACAGTAACTAAGATTAGTTGAAGTGTCAAGCACTGTCATCCGGCCAGCCAACCGCGTAACCTTGACTCTATGACGGCAACTGGCGGCGAATCGGAACCGGGGATCGCGTCGGCCTCTTGCCGGGTCCGCTCGGTGCTCGACCGCATCGGCGACAAGTGGGCCATCTACGTGGTGGACCGCCTTGGCAGCGGGCCGCGGCGGTTCAGCGAGCTGCTGCGCGGGATCGACGGTATCACCGCCCGGATGCTCACCGTAACCCTGCGCGGCCTCGAGCGCGACGGCATCCTGACCAGGACCGTGCACGCGGCTGTCCCAGCGCGCGTCGACTACGCGCTGACGCCCCTCGGCGAGACCCTGCTGTTCGCGATCGGGCAGCTGGTGAGCTGGGCGGACACCCACTTGCCGGAGATCGAGGCGGCCCAGGCCGCCTACGACGGGGTCTCCGGGGAGTCTTCCTGCCCGCAGGAAGCCGCGGGCTAGGGTCGCCACGACATAAAGAACGGGTGCGGCCGAGCTGAGTCAGCGGCACCCGTTCCTCTCATTCCTGCCTGTTCACCCGCTACGGAACCTGCTCCGTGGCGGGCGGCGGTGCCGTCACCTCGGCCGGGGGCTGGAGGGCGAAGTGGCAGGCCGCCACGTGGTTGGCGACGCCGTACGGCTTCAGCTCCGGCTCGACCGTGGAGCAGATCTCCTGCGCCAGCGGGCAGCGGGTACGGAACCGGCAGCCCGACGGCGGGTGGATGGCGCTCGGAAGCTCGCCGGTGATGCCCGCGTGCACCTTGGCCCGCTCCGTCGCCGGGTCGGCGGTCGGCGCCGACTCGATGAGGCCCTTGGTGTACGGGTGCGCGGGGCGCAGGTAAACCTCGTCGGCGGTGCCGATCTCGACCAGCTTGCCCAGGTACATGACGCCGATGTGGTTGGACAGGTACCGGACGACGGACAGGTCGTGCGAGATGAACAGGTACGTCAGCCCCATTTCCCGCTGCAGGTCGCGCATCATGTTCAGCACCTGGGCCTGGACCGAGACGTCGAGCGCGGAAACCGGCTCGTCGGCCACGATCACCTGCGGGTTCAGCAGCAGCGCGCGGGCGAAGCCGAGCCGCTGCCGCTGGCCGCCTGAGAACTCGTGCGGGTACCGCTCGGTCCACGACGAGGGCAGGCCCACCTTACCGAGCATCTCCGCGACCCGGGCGTGCTGCTCGCGGCGGTTCCCCATGCCCTGGACGATCAGCGGCTCCCGCAGGATCGACCCGGCCCGCATGCGCGGGTCGAGCGACGCGTACGAGTCCTGGAACATGTACTGGATGTCGCGGCGCTCGCGGCGGTACTCGCGGCCGCTTGACCGGGCGAGGTCCTTGCCGCCGAACAGGACCGCGCCGCTGGTGGGCTTGTCCAGGCCGACGAGCATCCGGCCGATCGTGGTCTTGCCGCAGCCGGACTCGCCGACCAGGCCGAGCGTCTCGCCCTTGCGGATGTCGAAAGACACGCCCGCGACCGCGCTCACCGTGCCGACCCGGCGCTGGATCACTCCCCTGGTGACCGGGAACTCCTTGACCAGGTCCTTGGCCGCGAGCACGACGGCGCCTACGGGCTGCTCCTCGACCAGTTCCTCCGCGGCGCTGGCCGGCGGCTCCACCACGGTCAGGTGGCCGGCGACCGACTTCTCCTTGGCGCCGACGGGGAAGAAGCACCGGTACGTGTGCGCCGTCGTCTCGCCGGTCAGCTCGGGTCCCTCGGCGCGGCACTTGTCGGTGGCGTACCGGCAGCGCGGGGCGAACCGGCATCCCGCGGGCGGGTTGACCAGGTCCGGCGGCGCGCCGGGGATGGAGTACAGCCGCTCCCTGGTTTCCGCCGACTTCTCCGGCAGGGCGTGAAAGAGCGCCTCGGTGTAGGGATGACGCGGGTTGGCGTAGAGGGCGTTGGTGTCGGTGGTCTCCACCACCTTGCCCGCGTACATGACCGCGACCCGGTCCGCGCGCCCGGCGATCACGCCGAGGTCGTGCGTGACCATGATCACCGACATGCCGAGCCGCCGCCGCAGGTCGTCGATGAGCTCGAGGATCTGCTTCTGGATCGTCACGTCAAGCGCGGTCGTGGGCTCGTCGGCGATGAGCAGCTTCGGCTCGCACGCCAGGGCCATGGCGATCATCACGCGCTGCCGCATGCCGCCGGAGAACTGGTGCGGGTACTCGTCGACCCGTTCCCGCGCCCGCGGCATGCCCACCAGGTCGAGAACCTCGACGGCCCGGTCGAGCGCCTCCTTCTTGCTGACCTCCCGGTGGAGCAGCACCGCCTCGGCGATCTGGTGGCCGACGGTGTGGGTGGGGTTCAGCGAGGACAGCGGGTCCTGGAAGATCATGCCGATATCGTCGCCGCGGATCCTGCGCATCTCCTCCGGCTTGAGGTCGAGGAGCTCCCGCCCGCCCAGCTTGATCGAGCCGGCGAGGCGGCCGCCGTTCGGCAGCAGCTGCATGATCGACAGGGCGGTCATCGTCTTGCCGCAGCCGGACTCGCCGACCACGCCGAGCGTCTCGCCCTCGTCGACGTGCAGGGTCACGCCGTCGACGGCGTGCACCACACTGTCCCTGAGCTGAATCTCCGTGCGCAGGTCAGTGATTTCTAGTAGCGCCACGAGTTGTCCTCCCCTACCGGCGCTGCAGCCGGGTCTCGAACGCGTCGCGGAGCGCGTCACCGACGAAGTTGAACGAGATGCAGGTCAAGATGATCGCCACGCCCGGCGGGTAGATCAGCCACCAGTAGTTGCCGCCCTGAATGTAGTTCAGGCCGCCGGAGAGCATCGAGCCCCAGTCGGTCGAAGGCGGCGCCACCCCGAGGGTGAGGAAGCCGAGGACCGCCAGCGTGAGGATCGCGTCGGCGACCGCGAACGTGGCCTGGACGATGATCGTGCCGATCGCGTTGGGCACGATGTGCCTGACCACCGAGCGCAGCGGGCGGCCGCCGATCACCTTGACCGCCTGCACGTACTCGCGGTTGCGCAGCGACAGAGTCTCACCGCGGACCAGCCGGGCCACCCCGAACCAGTAGAAGACCGCGATGATGAAGATGATCACGCTCGGCGTGGGGTGGAAGATCACCGACAGGATGATGATGACCATCAGCGACGGCAGCGAGAGGCCGGCGTCCACGACGCGCATCATGAGCGCGTCGACGATGCCGCCGGCGAAGCCGGAGATCGCCCCGTACAGGGTGCCGAAGAGCACCGAGACGAGCGCGGCCGCAACGCCGACCTCGAGCGAGGTCTGGCCGCCGACCATGAGCCTGCCGAGCTCGTCGTAGCCGAGGTCGTCGCAGCCGAGCAGATGCGCCGACGACGGGTGGCACAGGTAGGTCGACAGGTCGGTGTTGGTCTGGTTCGTCACGTAGATGTGCGGGCCGACAAAGCAGTACAGGAAGATGAAGACGATGAAGCTGAGGCCCGCGAGCGCGAGCCGGTTCTCCGCGAACACTTCCCACGCGCGGACGAGCATCCCGCGCGGCTTGCTTGACGGCTCGACCCCGAGCTCGGCGTCGGTGGCGACGATAGCCTGCGCCTCGGACATCAGTACCTCACCCTCGGGTCGAGCACGGCGTAGCCGACGTCGGCCAGCAGGTTCCCCAGGATCGTCGCGGTGGTGGCGAGCACGGTAAACCCGAGCAGCACGTTGAAGTCATTGTTGAGCGCGGCCTGGTAGAACGCCAGCCCCATGCCCGCGTAGTTGAAGACGACCTCGATGAGGATCGCGCCGCTGACCAGGGTCGGCAGCGACAGGCCGAGCAGGGTCACGATGGAGACCAGCGAGTTGCGGAACACGTGGCCCCAAACCACCCGGCGCTCGCTCGCCCCCTTGGCCCGCGCGGTGCGCACGTAGTCCTGCACGAGGTTGTCGAGGACCGACGAGCGCATGTACCGGGACCAAAGCGCGTAGAGCAGGAAGGCGTAGGTGAACACCGGCAGCACGAGGGCTCTCGGGTCGGACAAGATCGAGGCCACGGACGAGGACTGCGGCCCGAACGCCGGGAACACGTGCGAGTCGACCGCGAACCAGTCCACGAGCACCAGCCCGAGGAAGAACGTCGGGGTCGAGTAGCCGAGGAACGAGATGCCGGTCAGCACGTAGTCGGTGGCGCTGTTGCGGTGCACCGCCTGGTAGACGCCGAGCGGGATGCCGAAGAGCAGCGAGACCACCGTGCCGAGCAGCACGAGGACGATGGTCTTCGGCAAGTCCTGGCCGATCAGGGTGCCAACCGAGATGTTCAGCTTGTCGGAGAAGCCGAGGTTCCCGTGCAGCAGCTGGTTGATCCACCTGAGGTACTGCACGTAGAAGGGCTGGTCGAACCCGTACAGGTGGTTGTAGTACTCGACCAGCTGCGGCGTCGCCCGCGATCCGAGGAGCGCGCGAATCGGGCCGCCGGGGAACAGGTGGACCAGGCCGAGGGTGGCGGCCGTCACGATGAACAGGACGAGGATCGCCTGCCCGGTCCGTCTAATCAGGAAACCGACCACGGTTTCAGTGTCCTTTCTCGCGCCGACCGCGGCTGCCCCCAGGTGTTTCCCGGGGCAGCCGCGGCCGGGCAGTGCCCGTAGGCCTATAGGCCGCTGGTTACTTGGTGAAGTTCCAGTACTCGGGCAGGAGTGTCGGCGAGCGGGTTGAAGCCGACGTTCGCCAGCTTGCTGTTCACCGCCATGACGTTGTAGTAGTTCGGGAAGTCCAGATGACCACGGGCAGCTGCTCGGCGGCGTAGGTCGCGTACTGCTGGAACACCGCCAGGCTGTTGCTGGTGTGGGTTAGGTTGATCAGGTTGTCCATCTGCGGGTCGGAGTAGCTGCCCGCGTTGGAGGTCGCCCCGGTCTGCGAACAGCGGCTCGCCGGTCGGCTCGAAGCCGGGCCCGTTGAAGTTCCAGCCGCCGAAGAAGAGACGCCTGCCACTTGCAGGCGGCCGCGGTCGGCTTGCACGGCTGCGGACTCGCCGATGATCGTGTTGAACGACTGCGGCACCAGGTTCACCTGGATACCGGCCTCGCTCATGTCGGACTTGTAGATCGAGACCTCCTGCTGGAAGTACGTGACTGCCGGTCGCGTAGTCCATCGTGAAGGACAGCTTGGTGCCCCGCCGCGACGCCCGCGCCGCACTTGGCCGGGGTCTCACAGGTCATCACGCCGCCCACGTTCTTCCAGCCGTGGCTGGTCAGCAGCGTGGTGGCGTTCGCGACCGAGAACGGGTACGGGCCCTGCCCCGCCGTTGGACGTTCTGAACCGACGGCGTCCACTGGTTCGGCGGCTGGTTCGGCACGCCGCCCGGGTCGGGTAGGCGTAGCCGCGCTGGACGGTCTTGACCATGCCCTCCTGGTCGACCAGTTCCTGCAGCGCCTGGCGGACGTACAGCTGCTTGAACGCCGGGCCGAGCGTCGGGTTGTTGAAGTTGATCTCGAAGTACTGCGATGCCGTACTGGTACGCACGGCGGCAGGTTGTAGGAGCTGCCGAGCGGGTTGGTCGACGGCAGGACCTGGCTGCCGGATACCGGCGGCAGGTCCTGGTCGGGAACCTGCCCGACGTCGACCTGGCCGGTCTTGAGCGCGGTGTACTCCGTCGTGTCATCGGTGTACGCGTAGTACGTGAACCCGGCCAGCTGTCGGCTTCGGGCTGCCGGAGTACGCGGCGTTCGGCACGAACGAGGTCACCGGGCCCGAGCTGCTGGTGCTGAAGCGACGACAGCTTCCACGGGCCGTCCACCACGCGCCCAGACGGGGTTGGTCGCGTAGGTCTTCGCGTTCGCCGCCTGCGCGGACAGGAACTTGTAGACCGCGGTGCACTTGGCCCACTTGTCGGCGGCGGTGTCGGTGGCGCAGCCGCCGCTGCCCGCCGTGGCGCCGGCCGCGGTGACGTCCCAGGCCGCCGGCATCGGGGTGATCTCGGCGAGCTGGTTGTAGGTGAACCAGATGCTCGAGACCGGCGACTTCAGGTGCAGGACCACGGTGTCCGGGCTCGGTCGCGCTGTAGGAAGCCAGGTTGTCCGGCAGCAGCCCCGGCACGTAGCCGTAGTAGTTGTCCGGCTCGGCCTTCATCATGTTGAGCCAGAAGACCACGTCGCTGGCGTCAACGGCCTCGCCGTTGCTCCACTTCCAGCCCTTCATCGTGATCGTGACGGTCTTGCCGTCGGCGGAGTACGACGGGGCGTTCGCGAGGGACAGCGGGTAGTTCACCGCGACCGAGTTGCCGTTGTTGCCGAACATGTACAGCGGCCGGTACATGAGCATCTGGAACTGCTCGGCGTTGTACTCGTTGGCGCTGGCCAGCGGCGTGTACGGCCAGATGTAGCTCAGCGTCACGCCCGGGGCCAGCGCTACGCGGGCGGTGCCGCCAGCCGACCGCCGCGCCGTCGAGGACGCGGACGCCGAGGACGTGCTGCCGCCCGACGGGCTGGACGAGCTGCTGCACGCGGCGATCCCCACCGCGAGCAGGGCCGCCGCTCCGGCCGCGGCGACCCGCGCTATGCGCGTCCGCCGTCTGTTCCGAAACATCACATGCGCTCCTTGGCTGTGCTGTGTGCGCCTCCGACCGACCCCGGTAGGACCCGCTCACCGGCGCGAACTTTGCCAGGAGCGTAGGTTAGCCCCGTTAAGGACGTGAAGCCGAAGAATCACGATTTGCTATCGATATCTCCAATGATTCAACAGACCACCCGCCATGTGCGCACGTCAGCGCACAGGACAGACAGGCCATGACTCATTGCCTGCGATGCAGGCAAAGTACCATAAAGGAGACGGATGTCACCAGGGAGCGACCGTCACCCTTCCGGCCTCGCCCCTTTATTAACGGAGAATTTCCTGTGTGAGGCATCCGTCGATACAGCGAGGCGGCCAACGGAACTTACCACGACTCACCACCACCAGAGGTAACAGCGATCAACTCGGGCACCAGCGATGTGCCCTCATCCTTGAAGCCGCTGAAAGTCGATCGCGCGACCGGGTATAACGACCCGACCCGGGCGCTCCCCGCGGCCACGATGACGGAGCTCACGGGCTTGCGGCGCCCGCGGCCTAGCGGTCCGTGAGGACGGCGGCGGCGCGGTCGAGCGTGTGCCGCAGGTTGTTGCCGCCGACCAGTTCCCGCGCCTCGTCGAGGGACAGCCAGCGCAGCGGCGAGTGCTCGTCCTCCGGGGCGATCGCGCCCGGGTTCGCCGGTCGCCAGGAAGTACCGCAGGTCGGCGTGCTCGTGCGCGGGCTCGGTCGCGGACGGGCGCACGTAGCAGACCACCGCGTGCCGCAGCGACGCGTCCGGCCACGGCACCAGGTCGGTGAGGCCGGTCTCCTCCCGCGCCTCGCGCAGCGCGATCTGCAGCGGGTCGCTCTCCCCCGGGTCGCCGTGCCCGCCGACCTGGAGCCACAGCCCGTGCCTGACGTGCCAGCGCAGCAGCACCCGCCGGGTCTCCGGGTGCAGCACCAGCGCCGAGGCGGTGAAGTGCAGCGGCAGCGACCGTGACCACGGGTCGGGCGCGCCGGCGGCCAGCCGGGTCATCCGCTCGAGGTCCGCGGCCTCGGTCTCCCCCGCCGCCTGGTATCCGGTTAGCAGCCCGCTGCGCACCGGACCATGGTGCCACGCGCGCGGCGCGCTGGCGACAGCAGTTCCCGCGGCTCGGACGCCGCGCGCTCGCCCGGCATCCGCGCTGTGTGTCTGCTCCAGTCACATCACTATCACCACAGTCATCACTCAGCCCATTAGCCAAAGGAATCGAACTCCGAATAACGAAGCCAGGTTGTTTTCGCAAATAGTTTCCATTGGCGTCGTACGCGTGTTCTAATAGGGAACATGAGTATGGACCGCGCGGCGACGATCAGCCTGGTAACCGCGGCGCACTTCCCCGCGCCGCGGCAACCGGGCGCCGCGCGCGGGCGCTAGCGGGGCGACGCCTCCGGCCAGGACCGGACCGC
This sequence comes from uncultured Actinomycetota bacterium, assembly GCA_963767685.1. Lineage (GTDB taxonomy): Bacteria > Actinomycetota > Actinomycetes > Streptosporangiales > Streptosporangiaceae > Trebonia. The sequence goes on along the minus strand of CAVYEZ010000009.1, from coordinate 283,148 downwards.
CAGCCCAGCACAGCACAGACATCCGGCAAGGGGTGACCATGACGCGCGACTTCGAATATATAAGCTATAACGATGCCGACAGGATCGCCATCCTGGAAAACAGGGCCGCTGAGCTGGAGCGGCGGCTGCTCGCGGTGCTTGCCGCCGGACGGGCCCCCGGGCTGGGGGAACGTGGCCACGCCCGGTGAGGCCGGAGGCGCCGCCGCGGGCGATCAGGCCGCGGGACGCCGCCGGTCGGCCGTCCGTGCGCCGGATCCGGTACGCCTACGAGATTGACGCCTACGGCGGTGACCCCGGCGACCGCCAGGCGGCGCGGCCATGGCCCGGCGACGGCCCGTACGGCGAAGGCACGGACGACGACGGCCCGGGCTCTGACGGCGGGGCCCCGCCGGGCGGACCGAAGCGCTGATCAACCACGGCCGGTCGCGCGCCCGGCCGGCCAGGTCGCGCCGCGATCCTCGCGCACTGGCGGATGATCGCGGTGGCCGCGGTCGCGCTGCTCGCCGGGATCATCGCGGCCCTGGTCGCGGTCGGCGGCGGCGGTGCCGGCTGGCCGGCCAGCGTGACGACGGTCCAGGCGGAGATCAAGCAGGCCTGCGAGAACCCCGACGTGGCGGCCGAGCCGAGCGGGCTCAACTTCGCCTGCGACAAGGACACCCAGCCGGTGCTCTGGGTCTTCTCGCTGCTGACCAGCGGCGACAACCCGGGCTTCGTCGACCAGTCGACCGGCCGCAAGGGCCTCGAGCCGATCCAGCCGTCGCAGGGCGGTGACATCGCCTGGTCGCTTAACCTGCACCACCCGTACAACCCGGCCAACCCGATCGACAGCCTCCAGGTCGCGGCGCGGGCGATCAACAACATCATCAGCGGCGCGACGCTCACCTCGACGAGCGGCGGCGCGCTCGTCGAGCCCGGCCTTGAGAGCAAGGCGGCCAACTGCCAGCGCTACACCGGCTCGGCGAAGCTCGTCACCCGGTCCGGGTACCCTGCCCGCTGCGCCGCGGCGGTCACCGGCGGCGCGCGGCGCGGCGGCACTGGTCAGCGACGTCTTCCAGCAGTGGATGGGCGGCACGCCGTCGCAGATCGCCCAGCAGGCCGGCGTGCTGTTCCAGAACGCCGGCAACCCGGGCGACCCGCAGGTGCAGGCGATCCTGAGCAGCCTGCCCGCGTCCGGCGGGTAACCGGGAGCGCGACCAGCGGCCCGGCGACGAGCGCGAGGAGGCAGGCGACCGACCAGCCAACCCGGAGAAACGCGCGCATACTGCGCGCCGCGAAAAGGACTGTAACCGCCGAAGGGGGGAAGTGTAGCCGTGCGTTCCGTCAGGAAGCCATGGTGGCAGCAGGCAACGGCGCTTGTGACCGTGAGCACTGGCGGCGTGATAACCGGGCTCAACTTCGTCCCAGGGGCGGCCACGACGATGACCTCGCCGACCAGCGTGCCACTGCACCTGCTCGCCCTGGAGCAGGCGGCGCAGCCCGGCACGTTCACCGACCTCGCGGTCGGCGGGGACAGCGCGGCCCGGGTGACGAGCGACGCCCAGCTGCGGGCGGCCATCGTGAACGTGGCCGGGTACTACCTGCGGCTCGCCAAGACCAGGACGCCGGCCCAGATGGAGGCGCTGATCTGGGACAACACCAGCAGCGACGGCGCCGACCACGGGGAGTCCTGCGCGGCGTTCGCCAGCCTCACGCTTGAGCTCGCCGCGCAGGCCGTCGGCCAGCAGAGCTGGGTCACCGGCGGGGAGACCTACCCGTGGCCGCTGCCCGAGTGGGCCGACGTGCGGGTGGACACCAACCCCGACTCGCCGCAGATCACGTCCCTGGTCGCGGACGCGCAGGCGCACGGCCGCTGGCACCCGCTCGGCGACGGCGTACCAGCCGCAGCCGGGCGACTGGGCCGTGTACGACGGCCACGTCGAGGTCGTGACCAGCTACGCCGGCGGGGTGCTCGACACGATCGGCGCCGACTCGCTGCCCGGCCTCACCGTCAACGCGCACTCCTCCGGCGCGCCGCTCGCCGAGCAGGGCGTCGCGGGCTTCGTCGACAACGGCAACCTCAAGCCGGCCGCAGGCGCCGTCGCGTCAACGGCGCCGGCGGCGCCGCGGCCGCCACGGGGAAGACCGCCACGGGGAAGACCGCCACGGGGCGGTCCGGGACGGGGAAGTCCGCCCGCCGGCGCACGCCGACGCCGAGCGGGGCGACCGCCGAGGTCCCCGGGATTCCCGCGGCGAACCCGTCGGCCGGGCCGGCCGCGGCCGCGGGCAGCGGCTCCACTGGCGGCCCGGCTCCCGCCCCCGAGAAGGCCGCCGCGCCGAAAATCGCCGCCGGATCAGGAACCGCCGCAGGCGCCGCGGTTCCCGGTGTCCTCGCGAGCGGCGACCTGCTCGGCGGAACCGGTACCGGGCACGCGGGACCGGCGGCCGCGGGCGGGTCCGACGCCACCGTCCCCGGGTTGCCGACGTCAAGCGCCGGCGCCGGGTCCGCTGGCCATCCCCGGGGCGATGCCGGCCGCAACCGTCAAGCGCCGCCCCCCGGGCGCACCCGGCCGCCCCGCCGTCGGCGACGCCGTCCACCGCCAGCCCGGTCGCGTCGCCGACAACGCGTCCGCGCGCACCCGGCGCGCCAGCCCCTCGAGCGCGCCTGCCAGCCCGGCGGGACAGCACTACAGCACCCCGGGCACCAAGGGCCAGCAGGCGTTCATCAGCCTGGTCGCGCCGGGAGCGATCGCCGCGCAGCAGCGCTACGGCGTGCCCGCGGCGGTGACGATCGCGCAGGCGATCGAGGAGTCCGCGTGGGGCGCAGAGCGGCCTGGCGGCGCAGTACCACAACCTGTTCGGCATCAAGGGAACGGGCCCGGCGGGCAGCGTCAGCCTGCCCACCTCCGAGTACCAGGGCGGGCAGTGGGTGACGATCGACGCGCAGTTCCGCGTCTACCACAACGACGCTGAGTCGATCGCCGACCACGCCGAGCTGCTCGCCACCAGCGGCTACTACACGCGCGCGATGGCCGACCGGGCCGTGCCGGACGCGTTCGCCAACGACCTGACCGGCGTGTACGCGACCGATCCGGACTACGGCGCGAACCTCATCGCGCTGATGAAGCTGTACAACCTGTACCAGTTCGACACGGCGGGCGGGCCGGCCGCGTCGTCCGCCCCGGCGGCTACCCCGACGGCCACCGCCGCCCGCCACGCCTGCTGCCAGCCCGGCCGCCACTCCTTCCGCCCAGCGTCACGGCGTCGCGCCAGCGTCACGGCGTCGCCTGCGCCCACCGCGACCGGCCAGCAGGCGACCACCCCGGCGCCGTCGGCGACGCCAACGGCGAACGCCCTCGGCCGCACCGTCGCCGTCGGCATCGGCGTCGGCCGCGACGCCGACGGCCCGGCGCGTCCCCCCGCGGGCAGATCCCTGGCCTCGTCTCCCCCGGCCAGGTGGCGCCGTCGGCGACGACGCCCGGCGGCCGACGTCGGCCGCGACGGGCGGTCGGGTGAGCAGCACGGCCACCGGCGACGCCGCGGCGGGGCGCCGCCCAGGTCCCCGGGGTTGTCACCAGCGCCGGGATCGTCACCACGGCGCGGGTCACGCGAGCGCCAGCAGCGGGGATCGCGGGCGTCAAGCGGCCCGCCCGGTACCGGGCCGAGCTGCCGCACGCCGTCACGACCGCGCTCTTCGCCAGCGCGAAGGCGCCGCTCGCCCGGGGCGAGCACCTGTACCGCGACGTCGCCGCCTGCACCGGCGTCGGCTGGGAGCTGCTCGCCGCCGTCGACTGGATGCAGTGCAAGGCGGACCCGCGCTACTCCCCCGTGCACGGGGAGAAGATCGGTTCGCTCAACGACGACGGGACCGCGTATCCTACGAAGTCGGCGGCCTTGACCCAGTGCGCCTGCGACCTCGTCGAGCTCTCCGCCGCGGTGTACGGGATCGACCTCACCGCACGGCGCCGGCTGTCGGTGCGGGAGCTCGCCGCCGCGTTCGCCGCGTTCCGGTGGGGCGCCCTCCTGCGGCGGCACGGCGTCTCCCCGATGGAATTCCCCTACTCCGTGGCCGGCCTCACGGCTCAGCACCAGAAGATGCACTGGCCGCCCATCGACGCGCCGGACGCGCCCGACCGGCCGGGCGCCCGGTTCCGCGCGCCGTTCGGCGCCGTTCCCGTCGTCCTCAGCCTCGACTACCCGGCTACCGTCTTACGACAGAAAGGGCAGGTAAGCCCGTGTTCCGCTTCGCGATGTGGCTCGCTCGCCGACTGGGCGCCGGCCATGGGCCCACGACCCAGTCCTCCGGCAGGCCCGCCGACCTCGCCGCGTACACCGTCCAGGACGCCCCCGCCGAGCTCGTCACCGTGCGGCTGCCCGACGGCCGCGTCGTCCAGGGAGAGCGGACAGGGGATGCGTCAGGCGCGGGCCCGCGGGCGGCCGACAACGGCCGGCCGAACCCCACGATGGTGCTGCTGACCCCGCCGGACGGCCCGCGGCCGCCGCGGCGGCACTGGTACTCCTGGATCCCGCGCTGGGTGCGGTGGACCGGCGTGATCGTCATCCTCGTGCTGGTCTTCCGGCGGATCGTCGCCTGGGCCGTGCTCGGCCGCGCTGTCCGCCGCGCTGCACCTGTTCGGCGCCGACGTGCACCTGCCGCACGTCACGTTCGGCTGGCCCTGGTCGTCCTCCTCTTCTTCTAGCTCGACCACGCTCGTCGGGCCGCTCGTGCTGCAGAAGATCGAGGGCATCGACAAGCCGGCGCTCGGCACCACCACGTTCGACTTCATGTTCACGCACAGCGTCTCCCACTCGATGGGCATCTTGCCGTGCTGGTACTCGGCCACGTTCTCCGCCGTCGGCCACGCGTCGGCGACGGTCGACCTGAATCCCGGGCACGCCTGGTGGAAGCCGTCGACCGGGCACTACACGCTGCGGGTGCTCAGCAAGCCGTCCGGTGCCACGCCGGGCCAGGTCAGCGTGACGATGGCGCTGCCCGCTGCCGCAGCTGCCGCAGTCGGTGCACGACGTGTCGATCGACAACACGCTGTCCAAGCCGGTCTCGTCCGACCACTCCTGGACGTACCCCGGCCTGGCCTGCGGCGTGCTCATCAAGCCGCAGTTCGCCCAGTCGGTGCTGTACGCGCAGGCCCAGAGCGAGGCCTTCACGCAGGCGACGACCGTCAAGAGCGTGACCCAGCCGCTGATCGCCGCGGCGGAAAAGGAAGCCACCACGATCATCGGCGGCAACTTCGTCACCCCGACGCTGAACGCGCTCGACTACAAGGTCAGCCAGTTCACGATCCGCTGGGTCCCCGCGGGAACGACGAGCTCCGCGACCGGCTGACGGCCGGCGCCGGGCGGCGGGCCGCGGATGCCCGGCCGCGGTTGCCGCGAGGTAGGTATGTCAATATGGGCAGCATGACACCTTAGCCGGGTTCGCCGGTTACGGACGAGCCGGGCGGGCCGGACCGGGGCGGACCGGGTGAGGCGTCTCCCGGCCGGGCTGTTCCAGCGCGCCGCGGCGGCGTTCGCCGCCTGCGTTCCCGCCGACCCCGCCGACGACGGCTTCTTCGGCCCGGCCAGCGTCACGTGGCGGCTGCACGCCGACCTGTCCGTGCCGGTCTCCGGGCTGCGCTCGCTGCTGCTCCAGGCGCTGCACCCGCTCGCGATGGCCGGCGTCGACCAGCACAGCCAGTGGCGCGACGACCCGGGCGGCCGGTTCGCCTCGACCGCCGCCTACGTGCTGACCACCACCTACGGCGACCGCGCGGCAGCCCGCGCGGCGGCCGCCCGGGTGCGGAGGATCCACGAGTGGGTCCGCGGCGTCGACCCCGTGACCGGCAGGCCGTACGCGGCCGGCGACCCGGCCCTGCTGATCTGGGTCCACGCCGCCCTGGTCGAGTCCGGCCTGGCCGCCGCCGCCGGGTACGGCGTGGCGCTGACCCCGGCCGAGCAGGACCAGTACGTGGCCGAGATGACCGCCGCCGCCGAGCTCGTCGGCGTGCCCGCCGCCAGCTTCGCCGACGGCGGCGCGCCCGCGTCCGTCGCCGAACTCGACGCCTACTTCGAGGCCGTCCGGCCGTGCCTCGCCACGAGCAAGTCAACCGAAGACACCGCGGCGTACCTCCTCGGCATGCCCGACGTGGAACCCGAGCTGGCCGACGTCTGGGAGGTCCTCGCCGCCGCCGCCGTCACGTCGCTGCCCGGCTGGGCGCGCGCACATGTACGGCTTCGGCGACACTGTTCATGCCAACGCCGTGCCGCCGGAGCGCGAGGAGGTCCGCCAGGTCCTCGGCGTCCTCGACGCGGTCAACCTCGGCGAGCCGGGCGTGCTCGAGGCCCGCCAGCGGCTCACCCTCCGGATGCGCGCGGCCGAGCGGGAACAGCAGGCTCAGCAGGCACAGACGCGGTGAGCGAGCCGAGGCTACGGGTCAGCCGGGGGCTGACCGCGATGCGGCTCGCCGCGCGCGGCGGCGCCAGGTACGCGGTGAGCGCCCCGCGGCTGTTCGCCGCCGCCGGCGAGCGGCGCCAGCAGCTGCGCGACGACCTGGCGCTGCGCACCGCGCAGGACGTGGCCGACACGCTCGGCACCATGAAGGGCGTGCTGATGAAGATCGGCCAGCTCGCCAGCTACGTCGACGACGGCCTCGCCCCGCCCGCCCGGCGCGTGCTGTCCCGGCTGCAGGACAGCGTGCCGCCGATGTCCCCCGAGCTCGCCGCCGGCGTCATCGAGCGGGAACTCGGCGAGACGCCGGAGCGGCTCTTCAAGGAGTGGGACCCGCTGCCGATCGCGGCCGCGTCGATCGGCCAGGTGCACCGGGCCATCACCACCGACGGCCACGCCGTCGCCGTCAAGGTGCAGTACCCGGGCATCGCCGAGACGATCGCCGCCGACCTGGGCAACGTGGCCCTCATCAGGTCGCTGCTGAAGATGGCGGCGCCGAGCCAGGACGTGAACGCGCTGATCGAGGAGCTGCGGGAGCGGATCAGCGAGGAGCTCGACTACGTGCGCGAGGCCGAGCACCAGCGGATGTTCGCCGCCTACTTCGACGGCCATCCCACCGTGCGCGTGCCGCAGATCATCGACGAGCTGTCCACCGCCCGCGTCATCACCAGCGAGCTGGCCGCGGGGGCACGCTTCGGCGAGATGCTCGGCTGGCCGCAGGAGGAGAAGGACCTGGCAGCGGAGACCATCTACCGCTTCACGTTCCGCTCGCTGTACGAAGCTGCGCGCCTTCAACGGCGACCCGCACCCGGGCAACTACCTGTTCGAGCGGGGCGGGCAGGTCACGTTCCTCGACTTCGGCCTGGTGAAGCACTTCACCCAGGGCGAGCTCGATCCCCTCATCCGCATGGTCGAGACGCTGTGCCTGGGTGACGACCCGGAGGGCTTCCGGCGTGCCATGGAGGAGGCCGACTTCCTCACGCCGGGCGCGCCGATCGCGACCGAGCAGGTCGTGGCCCACATGGCGCTGTTCTACGACTCGGTCCGCGAGCGCGGTCCGCTGACCATGACCAGCGAGTACTCCTCCGCCCTCGCCCGCCGGTACGTGGACTTCAAGAACCCGCTGGCCGCCTACGCCAAGATCCCCCGCCCCTACGTGATCCTGCAGCGGATCAACCTGGGGCTCTTCGCCGTCCTCGGGCAAATGAACGCGACCGCCGACTGGCGGGGCCTGTCCGAGGAGATATGGCCGTTCACCCAGGCACCCCCGTCGACGCCGATGGGCGAGGCCGAGGTGCCATGGCTCGCGTCACGGGCAGCCCGCGCCCGTTCCGACTGACTGGTTCGCTAGCTAGTCGCGTGGCCAGCTAGACCCGTGGTCAGCTAGTACTGCGACGGGACCGGTAGGCGGCCACGTTGACGCGGTTCGCGCAGGTCAGGCCGCAGAACCGGCGCGAGCGGTTCTTGGACAGGTCGACCATGACGTTGTCGCAGTCGGCGGCGGCGCAGTACCGGAGCCTGGCGAGCTCTTCGAAGCGGATCAGGTCGGCGAACGCCATCGCGGCGTCGACTGCCATCCGGTCGGCGAGCGGCGCGGCCGGCGAGGTCGCGTGGATGTGGTACTCCCAGTCGTCGTGCTTGATCAGCTGCGGCAGCGCGTTCGCGTCCCGGAGCAGGGTGTTGACCAGGCGCACCGCCGCGTCTTCCGACATGTCCCACAGCCCGGCCAGCCGCGGCCGCAGCGCGCGGACCGCGTCGAGCTCGGCCTGGTCGTGAGTGCGGCTTCCGGTCCAGCCCCAGTGGCCGACGAACGCGTCGAGCGCCGCGATGTCCGGCAGCTCCTCGACGCCGCCGCGGGCGGTGTTGACCAGGGCGGCGGTCGCGTTAAAGGAGACCTCGGTGTCATGGGCAAAAAGCATTTGACCTCTTTCACCGCCCTTCGTTAGGGTAAGGACTATAGATGTCTAATACTACTTACAATCCCGGTGTTCCCTTGGACAGCGGGCAGTGGCCACGTGATGAGGAGCAGGCGGATGCCAACCCTGCGCGCAGTGGATGACCGGATCGTACCCGCGGCGGGGACCGGGGCGCGTGCTCCGCGGGCCCGCCGCGCGGGGCAGGGGGCCGGCATCGGGCTGGGGCTGCTGTCGGCGATGTGCTTCGGGACGTCGGGGACGTTCGGCGCGGCGCTGGAGGGGGCGGGCTGGTCGCCGGCCGGCGCGGTGCTCGCCCGCGTGTGCGTCGCGGGGCTCGCGCTCACCGTGCCCGCCGTGCTCGGGCTGCGCGGCCGCTGGCGCCTGCTGCTGCGGTCCTGGCGGATGGTCGTCGTCTACGGCCTGGTCGGCGTCGCCGCCTGCCAGGTCTGCTACTTCAACGCGATCGCGCGGATGGACGTCGGCATCTCGATCCTGCTCGAGTACCTGGGCATCGTCTTCGTCGTCGGGTGGCTGTGGGCCCGGCACGGGCAGCGGCCCCGGCTGCTGACCGTGCTTGGCGGGGTGGCGGCGCTCGGCGGCCTCGCGCTGATGCTCAACCTGTCGGGGTCGGGCGGCGTGAGCCTGACCGGGGTGCTCTTCGCGCTGGCGGCGGCGGTCTCCATGGCGGTCTACTTCTTCCAGTCATCGGCGACCTCCACCGCCGACGGGGGTGACGCGCTGCCGCCGGTGGCCCTGACCTGGGGCGGAATGATGACCGGGGCGGCCGCGATCGCGCTGCTGGGAGCGGCCAGGGTCATGCCGTTGCGGTTCAGCGCCGCCCCCGTCTCGCTCCTCAACGATCGCGTGAGCTGGCTGTTGCCGGTGCTCGGGCTTGGCGTGGTCGCGGCGGCGATCGCGTACGTCACCGGGATCGAGGCGGCGCGGCGGCTCGGGGCGAAGCTCGGATCGTTCGTCGCGATGGCCGAGGTGCTGTTCGCGGCCGGGTTCGCCTGGGTGCTGCTGCACCAGGTGCCGACGGGCATGCAGTTCCTCGGCGGGCTGCTGATCCTGGCGGGCGTCGTGGCGGTACGCCTGGACGAGTCCTGACCCCCCGCGTCACGGCTGCTGCTCCTTTAGGCGGCGCCGGCCGACCCGGCGGTTGCCGTCTCCTTGGGCGTGTTTGGCCCCAACAACACTGGAGTGTCGGGTCAGGCTCGTAGGATTTTGCTCGTGCCCTCCCCCAGCGATCCAAGCGAAGCCAGCGGCCCGCCAAATCCGGATGAACGTGGCCCGGGCGCTCCCGAGGCGCCTGGCGTGTCCGTGCCCGACGGCGGGCGGCGGGCGGCGACCGTGCTGCACCGGGTGTTCGGCTACGAGAACTTCCGTGGCCGTCAGGAGGAGGTCATTTCCCACGTCATCGGCGGCGGCGACGCGCTCGTGCTGATGCCGACCGGCGGCGGGAAGTCACTGTGCTACCAGATCCCCGCCCTGGTCCGGCCGGGTACCGGGATCGTGATCTCGCCGCTTATCGCCCTGATGCAGGACCAGGTGCAGGCGCTGCGGCAGCTGGGGATCCGCGCGGACTTCCTGAACTCGACGCAGGATTCGGGGACCCGGCACGTGGTCGAGCAGCAGTTCAAGGCGGGCGAGCTCGACCTGCTCTACCTCGCGCCCGAGCGGCTGCGGTCGCCGGGGACGCTTGACCTGCTGTCCGCCTCCCGGATCTCGGTGTTCGCCATCGACGAGGCGCACTGCGTGTCCCAGTGGGGGCACGACTTCCGGCCCGACTACCTCGAGCTCCAGGTGCTGCACGAGCGCTGGCCCGACGTGCCGCGGATCGCGCTGACCGCGACGGCCACCCAGGCCACCCGGGAGGAGATCGCCATCCGGCTGAAGCTGGCCGGGGCCAAGTTGTTCGTCTCCTCCTTCGACCGGCCGAACATCCAGTACCGCATCGCGGGGAAGAACGAGGCGAAAAAGCAGCTGCTCGCGCTGATCCGCACCGAGCACGCCGGGGACGCGGGCATCGTGTACTGCCTTTCGCGGGACTCGACGGAGAAGGTCGCGGCCTTCCTGAGCGACAACGGGGTCACCGCGCTGCCCTACCACGCCGGCCTTGACGCGGCCACCCGGGCGTCGAACCAGGCCCGGTTCCTCCGGGAGGAGGGCCTGGTCATGGTGGCGACTATCGCGTTCGGCATGGGGATCGACAAGCCTGACGTGCGGTTCGTCGCCCACCTGGACATGCCGCGCTCGGTGGAGGGCTACTACCAGGAGACCGGGCGGGCCGGGCGCGACGGGCAGCCCGCGACGGCCTGGCTCACCTACGGGCTGGCCGACGTGGTTCAGCAGCGGCGGCTGATCGACTCCTCCGAGGGCAATCTCGCGCACCGGCGGCTGATGGCGTCGCACCTGGACGCGATGCTGGCGCTGTGCGAGACCACCGACTGCCGCCGGACGCAGCTGCTCGCCTACTTCGGCGAGCGGGCGCTCGCGTGCGGCAACTGCGACACCTGCCTGTCGCCGCCGGAGACCTGGGACGGCACGGTGCCCGCGCAGAAGCTGCTGTCCACCATCGTGCGGCTGGACCGGGAACGCGACCAGCGGTACGGCGCCGGGCAGGTCATCGACATCCTGCTGGGCAAGAAGACCACCAAGGTGGCGGACAACGGGCACCACGAGCTGAAGACCTTCGGCATCGGCATCGAGCTGAACGAGTCGCAGTGGCGCGGCGTCGTGCGGCAGCTGATGGCCCAGGGGCTGCTCGCGGTGCAGGGCGAGTACCAGACCCTCGCGATCACGGAAGCGGCCGGCGAGGTGCTGCGCGGGCAGCGGTTCGTGACCCTGCGCCGTGACCTGCCGCAGCCGCGCGGCGCCCGCGCTTCCCGGGCGTCCGCCGGAACCGCTTCGACAGGCGCCGGGGGCAAGCTGGCCGCCCCCGACCTGACGCCGGAGCAGGAGGCCGTGTTCGAGCGGCTGCGCGCCTGGCGCGGCGCGACCGCCAAGGAGCAGGGCGTCCCCGCCTACGTCGTCTTCCACGACGCGACGCTGCGCGCGATCGCGGTCGCCGCCCCGTCCTCCCTGGCCGAGCTCGCCGGGATCAACGGCGTCGGCGAGTCGAAGCTCGGCAAGTACGGCGAGTCGATCCTGGAGCTGCTCGCGTCGTTAGCCGCGGAATGCCGCCGGCGGCGCGCGGGTTGGGGCTGGCATGAGCGTGTTCACCGAGAAGGAACTCGAGTACTTCGCGGGGCAGCGGCTTGGCCGGATAGCGACGGTCGGCCCGGACGGGCAGCCGCACGTGGTGCCCACGTCCTTCCGCTACAACCCCGAGCACGACGCCATCGACGTGGGCGGGATGCGGATGAGCCAGACGAAGAAGGTCCGCGACGTCCGCCACGGCGGGCGGGCCGCCATCGTCGTGGACGACGTCCTCCCGCCGTGGCAGCCGCGGATGATCGAGGTCCGCGGGACCGCCGAGGTCGTCTCCTCGGGCGGGAAGGCCTTCGGCGACAACTTCGAGGACACGATCGTCCGCATCCGCCCGCGGCGGATCATCTCCTACGGCATCAACCCAGGCGAGCAGGCGGCGAACGCGAGGTCGGTCAACCCGGCCTGACGCCCGGGGGCCGGACCTCACCGCGGGCCGTGAAGCCGCCGGGGACCTCCACGCCGGCGTCGATGACGAGGTCGCCGCCCGCGCCGGGCCGGTAGATGACGACGTTGTGCCCGGTGCGGGCGCTGCTCCCGCCTCGGCCCCGTCCTTGACGCGGCCTCGCAAGCTAGTCACCGAGCGCCGCGCGGCGGGCGGTGAGGAAGGCGCGTTCCGCCGCGTTCCCCGCCAGGGCGATGGCCCGGTCGTAGGCGGCGGCCGCCTCGGCCCGGCGGCCCAGGCGGCGGAGCAGGTCGGCGCGGGTCGCGTGGTAGCGGTGGTAGTCGGCCAGCGGCAGCTCGTCGACGGCGGGCAGCGCCACGGCCGGGCCCGCCACCTCGGCCAGGGCGATGGCGCGGTTCAGGGCCACGACCGGGGTCGGCGCGATCGCGGACAGCTGGTCGTACAGCGCCACGACCTGGCGCCAGTCGGTCAGCGCCGCCTCCCTGGCGTCGCTGTGCACGGCGGCGATCGCGGCCTGGATCTGGTACGGGCCCGGCTGGTTCCTGCGCAGGCAGGCGCGGACGGTGCCCTGCCCCTCGGCGATCAGTTCTGAGTCCCAGCGGGTGCGGTCCTGGTCGGCGAGGAGGACCAGGCCGCCCGCCTGCGTGGTCCGGGCGGCGCGCCGGGACTCGGTGAGCAGCAGCAGCGCGAGCAGCCCGCTGACCTCCGGCTCGTCGGGCATCAGGGAGTGCAGGAGCCTGGCCAGGCGGATCGCCTCGGCGCTGAGGTCCTGCCTGGTCAGGTCGTCGCCCGCGGACGCGGTATAGCCCTCGTTGAAGACCAGGTAGACGACCGCGAGTACGTCGGGGAGGCGCTCGGGAAGCTCGTGGTCACGCGGTATCCGGTACGGGATGCCCGCGTCCCTGATCTTGCGCTTGGCGCGGACCAGGCGCTGCGCGATCGTCGGCTCTGGGACGAGGAAGGCGCGGGCGATCTCGGGGGTCTGCAGCCCGGCGATCAGCCGCAGGGTGAGCGCGATGCGCGCCTCCTGGGCGAGTGCCGGGTGGCAGCAGGTGAAGATGAGGCGCAGCTGGTCGTCCTCCACTGGTCCCGCCTCCGGTTCTGGCTCAGGCTCGCCGACGAGGGCCACCGACGCGGCCTCGCGGCCTGGCCGCGTCGACTCGCGGCGCAGCCGGTCGAGTGCCTTGTTCCTGGCGGTGGTGACGATCCAGCCGCCCGGGTTGGGCGGCAGGCCGTCGGCGGCCCAGCGCTCCACGGCGACCGCGAAGGCCTCCTGGACCGCGTCCTCGGCGATATCGATGTCGCCGAAGACGCGGGCCAGCGTGGCGACCGCCCGCCCGGAGCTCTCGCGGAAGACCCGTGCGACGCTCTCCGCGGAACCGGCCACCTACCCGGCGTCCGGCACGGCTTGGAACGGCCGGACCTCGACCGGGCGGCCGCACGCTTCCGAGCCGCGGCCGGCGACCTCGAGGGCGACGTCCAGGTCGTCGGCGTTGATCACCCAGAAGCCGCCGATCTGCTCCTTGCTCTCGGCGAACGGGCCGTCGGTGGTGACGACCTTGCCGCCCTGCGCCCGGACGACCGTGGCGGTGTCCGGCGGAAGCAGGCCGCCGGCGAAGACCCATTGCCCCGACTCCATCAGCTCGCGGTTGAACGCGTCGACCGCCTGGTACGAACGCTGCATCTCCGCCTCTGACGGGGCCGCCTCTCCGTCGACCATGTGCACGGCAAGCAGGTACTGCTTCATGGTGGTTCCCTCCGTCGTTGTGGCCGGCTTCCCGCCGGCTCTTCATGATGTTCACGAACGGGGGCGCGCGCAATCGACAACGCGCCGAACGGCTTTCCCGGCGGGCAACGGACGGGGTCAGCCGGCGAAGAGGTTGGGCGGGCGGCCCGTCGTGCCGGGGGTGCAGCCGAAGATGTCCCCCGCGTGCGGCTGGGTGGCGACCTCCGCCCGGGTAAGGGCCTCGCGGGCGGTGGTGATGTAGAGGGTGGAGAAGTCGTCGCCGCCGAACGCCATCGACGTCGGCTGGTCGACCGGGAGGCGGAGGACGGTGTCCAGCTCGCCGTCCGGCGTGTAGCGGCGGACCTCCCCGGTGCCGAAGACGGCGAGCCAGAGGCAGCCGTCGGCGTCGAGGGTCAGGCCGTCGGGGATGCCGGCCTCCACGGTGACGAAACGTCGGCGGGCCCCGAGGTTGCCGGTCTCAGGGTCGGCGGCGAACACGTCGACGCCGCCGCTGCGGCTGTCGGCGTAGTAGAAGGCCGCGCGGTCGTCGGACCAGTCGAGGCCGTTGGAGAGGCCGACGCCGCCGAACACCTCCGTCACCTGGCCACCGGGGGTGAGGCGGTAGAGCGCGCAGGACGGCCCGCCCTCTATCCACGGCATGGTGCCCGCCCAGAAGTCGCCCCACGGGGACGGCTTGCCGTCGTTGAAGCGGATCACCGAGGCGTCGACGCGGAACCCGCCGACCCGGCTGAGCGGGTAACCGCCACCAGTGCCGTCGCGCTCCGGGCCCGGCTGGGCGGGGCCGAGCGCGAATCCGTCCACCAGGGCGAGGACGAGCCCGCCGCCCGTGGTCAAGCCGATGGCGCCGACCGGGACGGCGTCGTCACGCGGCACCGCGGGGCCGTCGGCGCCGGCCGGCGCGAACCGGGCGTGGGCGCCGGTGGCCGGGTCGAAGGCGTGCACGTGCCCGGGGTTGATGTCCACCCAGCGCAGCACCCCGGCGCCCTGGTCCCATACGGGGCCCTCGGCCAGGTAGCACTGACTCGGGACGGCGATGTCGGCGGTCAGGTGCCTGGTCATGAGGCGGTCACCTCGATGAGGACCTTGCCGCGCGGTCCCGTGCCGCGCCGCAGGGTCGCGTAGGCGCCGGCGTACCGGTCCAGCGGGAAGCGGTGGGTGATGAGCGCGCCGGGCCTGAGCTGGCCAGCGCTGAGCAGGCCGGTCACTTCCGCCCAGGCGGCCGAGGTGTAGCCGAAGCTTGCGGTGATCATCAGGTCATTGTTCACCACGTCGTCGATCGGCAGCCCGGCCTTGACGCCATTTCCCGCGAGCCCGAGGAGCAGGACCCGCCCGCCGCGCCGCGCCAGCCGGAACGCGCTCTCCACCGCCCCCGGCGTCCCCGCCGCCTCAACGACCAGGTCGTGCGCGGCGATCAGGCCCACGGTCCCGAGGGCTGCGACTACGACTTCCTCCGGGCCGCGTCCCCCGACCAGCTCCCGTTCGTGGAACCGGTCATCGGCCGGTCCTAAGGTGAATGCATGACGCTGGACGTGCTCGCGGACGCGGACGACGCCGCCGCCCGCGCGGCGAAGGCGGCGGGTGTCGCGGTCAGGGAGCTCGCGTCCCTGGACGAGCTCGGCGCGATGGTCGGCGTGTTCGACCAGATCTGGGATCCCGACGGCCGCAACTCCTCCGTGCGGCTTGACCTGCTGCGGGCGATGACCAAGGCGGGCAGCTACGCCTCGGGCGCCTACGACGCGGCGAGCGGCGCGCTGGTCGGAGCGTGCATGGGGTTCTTCGGGCCACCGTCCCGCGCGGAGCTGCACAGCCACATCGCGGGGGTGGTGCCCGCCGGGCTCGGCCGGTCGGTGGGGTTCGCGCTGAAGGTGCACCAGCGGGCGTGGTGCCTGCGCCGCGACGTGCGGCTGATCGCGTGGACCTACGACCCGCTGATCAGGCGAAATGCCTACTTTAACCTGGTCAAGCTCGGCGCCAGGCCGACGGAGTACCTGCGGAACTTCTACGGCGTGATGGACGACGCGATCAACGGCGGGACCGAGACCGACCGGATGCTCGTGCACTGGGACCTGCGGTCAGACGTGGCCCGCGACGCGAGCGCCGGGCGGCCGAGGCCGGCGTCGTTCGACCAGGAGCGCTCCCGCGGGGCCGTCGTGGCCCTGTCCGCCGGCCCTGACGGCCTGCCCGTGGCCGGCCTGCCGCTGCCGGCCGGCCCGGGGTCGCGGAGGCTGCTGGTCGGCGTGCCCGCCGACATCGAGGCGATGCGGCTGTCCGATCCCGCGGGCGCGGGCGCCTGGCGGACCGCGCTGCGGGATGTCCTGTCCCCGCTCCTCGCCGGCGGGGCGCGGGTGACGGGCTTTGACCGAGACGGCGGGTACGTGGTCTCCACGGGAAGGGAAGAAAAAGATGAAGCTGACCGGGGTCGAGTTGCGGCGGATCACCATTCCGCTGGTGGCGCCGTTCCGCACCTCGTTCGGGGTGGAGACCACGCGGGACATCCTGCTGCTGCGGGCGGTACTCGACGGGCAGGCGGAAGGGTGGGGCGAGTGCGTCGCCATGTCCGACCCGCTGTACTCATCGGAGTACGTGGACGCCTCGGTCGACGTGCTCAAGCGGTTCATGCTGCCTAAGCTCTTCTCGCTTGACCACGTCGACGGCGCCGCGGTCGGTCCCGCGCTCGAGCCGTTCAAGGGGCACTGGATGTCCAAAGCGGTCATCGAAACGGCGGTGCTCGACGCGGAGCTGCGCTCCGCCGGCCGGTCGTTCGCGCGCGAGCTCGGCGCGACCAGGGACCGGGTGCCGTGCGGCGTGTCGGTCGGCATCCACGACTCCATCGGCGCGCTGCTCGAATCCGTCGAGGGGTACGTGTCCGCCGGGTACGTCAGGATCAAGCTGAAGATCGAGCCGGGCTGGGACCTAGAGCCCGTCCGCGCCGTGCGCGAGCGGTTCGGTGACGAGCTGCTGATCCAGGTGGACGCGAACACCGCCTACACGCTTCAGGACGCGCGGCACCTCGCCCGGCTGGACGAGTTCGGCCTGCTGCTGATGGAACAGCCGCTGCCCGAGGAGGACGTGCTCGGTCACGCGGAGCTCGCCCGCCAGGTCAGGACCCCGATCTGCCTGGATGAGTCGATCACCTCGGCGCGGACGGCGGCGGCGGCGATCAGGCTCGGGGCCTGCTCGATCATCAACATCAAGCCCGGCCGGGTCGGCGGGTACCTGGAGGCGCGGCGCATCCACGACGTGTGCCTCGCCAACGGGATCGCCGTCTGGTGCGGCGGGATGCTGGAGACCGGGCTCGGCCGGGCGGCCAACATCGCGCTCGCCGCGCTGCCCGGGTTCACGCTGCCCGGTGACACCTCCGCGTCCGACCGCTACTACAAGACCGACATCACCGAGCCGTTCGTGCTGTCCGCGGACGGTCACCTGGACGTGCCCGCCGGGCCGGGGCTCGGGGTCACGCCGCTTCCCGAGCGGCTCGCCGCCGTCACCACGCAGACCGAGTGGGTGCCGGCGTAGATCAGGCGCACGTCCCGGGCCGTCGCCGCCGTTGGCCGGATGCTCAAGGAGGAATCATGAGCACGATCGAAGACGAGATCCGCGACACCCTGCGCTCCGAGGCGGCTCGCCTTCGCGAGGTGCGCCCGCTGGACCTGCCCGCCGCGCTCGCTCCGCGTGAGCCGCAGGCCGGGCCCGGCACCCTCCGGGCCTGGCGCTGGCGCGCGTGGCTGGTCCCGGCCGCGGCCGGGACCGCCGTCGTGCTCGTCGCCGCCGCCCTGGTGACCCTGAAGTCGCTCGGGAACGGGCGCACCGCCGGCCCCGCGGCGAGCCCCAGCCCCGTCGCGGGTCCCGGACTCGGCGCGGATGCGGTGCCGAGGTATTACGTTGAGCTCGGCACGGCGAGAAGCGTCGGGGCCAATGGCAACTGGGCCATCATCGTGGGCGATGAGCAGGCCGGGAAGTCGATCGGTACCTATCTCCTCGCGCCAGGACAGGTGATGACGAACGCGGCGGTCAGTGGCGCGGCGGACGACCGGACGTTCGTTGTGTCCGCTGCCACCGACGGCCGGGGCGCCAGCCTGGGCCAGGAGGCTGCTACGTGGTACCTGGTACGGATCTCCCCTGGCGCCTCCAAGCCCGTCCATGTGACCAGGTTGCCCATTCCGTCCCTGCCGGCGAATGCCAAGGTCCGGGAGACAGCACTGTCCGGGGACGGGACCGAGCTGGCTGTCCTGTCCGTCAAGACCGGCGCGTCCAGGACGGCCGGCGCGCCGCTCACGCTGCAGGTCTCGGCCTCATCAGCGTGATCTGGGCGAACCCGGCCGGCACCGAGGTCATCGGCACCTGGAACCCGATGGTGGTAACGGGCCCGAGCGACAACCCGGTGTCGACCACGACGAACGATGAGGCGTACATCGGGAACGGCAGGGTCACGTCGTTGCCCTACACCCTCGGCGGCCCCGACGTCGCCTGGTAGCGGCCGGCGCTTAGATGAGTGCCTGGTAGACGAGCTGGCGCAGCTGGGAGCGGATGGGGTGCGCGCTTGACGGGATGAGCTGGGTGAAGAAGCTCACCGTGAGTTCCTCCGCCGGGTCGAGCCAGAAGGCGGTCGACGCCGCGCCGCCCCAGGACACCTCGCCCTCCGAGCAGACCACCTTGCCGGGTACCGGGTCGATGGTGACCGCGAAGCCGAGGCCGAATCCGGTGCCCGCCTGCGGCGACTCGGCGTTCAGGGGGCGGCCGAAGTGCGCCAGGTCCTGGTTGCCCGGAAGGTGGTTTCGGGTCATGTAGGCGACCGTCCGCGGGCTGAGCAGGCGCACGCCGTCCAGCTCGCCGCCCGGGCTGTCCGGCCTGGGGAGCACCATCTGCATGAAACGGTGGTAGTCGGCCGCCGTGGAGACCAGGCCACCGCCGCCGCTGAGCATGACCGGCTTCTTCCGCGCCGCCGCGCCGAGGCCGTCCATCCTGGCGGCCTTGCCGTCGAGGGCACCCCGGCCGTACAGCGCGGCCAGCCGGGGCAGGTCGTCCGGCTTCGCGCCGAATGACGTGTCGGTCATGCCGAGGGGCTCGAAGACGCGCTGAGCGAAGAACTCATCCAGGCTCTGGCCGGATGCGACCTCGACGACGCGGCCGAGGACGTCGGTGGCGACCGAGTAGTTCCACTCGGCGCCCGGCTGGAAGAGCAGCGGCAGGCCCGCCCAGATGTCGCACGCTTCGGCGAGCGTGACGCCGGGCGGGTTGCCGAGCTCGAAGCCCGCCGCCCGGTACATGGCGTCCACCGGATGGTTCCGGTGGAACCCGTAGGTGAGTCCCGAGGTGTGCGTGAGCAGGTGGTGGATGCGCACCGGCTCGGTCGCCGGGACCGTGACTGGCCGCTGGTCGCTGCCCCCGGTGAAGACCCGGACGTCCTTGAACGCGGGGATGAGCTTGCTGACCGGGTCGGTGAGCTCGAACCGGCCCTCCTCGTAGAGCATCATCGTGGCGACCGAGGTGATCGGCTTCGTCATCGAGTAGATGCGCCACAGGGTGTCGGGTGTTACCTCCAGCCCCGCTTCCTTGTCCCGGTGGCCGCCATGGGCGACGTAGGCGACCTTGCCGTACCTGCTGACCGCGAGCAGCCAGCCGTTGATGAGTCCGGCGTCGACGTAGCGGGCGAAGTTGTCGTCCAGGCGGTGCAGGCGGTCAGCCGCGAAGCCGGCCTCGGCCGGATCGACCTCGGCCTTCAGTTCACTCATGATCATTCACGTTGCCATAGCGGCGGGTCGGCCGCTAGGGGCCCTCAGCGCCAGAACCGGATGGTCTTGTCCTCGCTCGCCGAGGCGAGCAGGGCGCCGTCCGGGCTGAAGGCGAGCCGGTAGACGGCGGCGGGGTTCCCGGTCAGCAGGGCGGCCACGCTCTGCGGCACCCAGCGCGGGAGCAACGGGATCGCCTGGGTGGGGACGTCGAAGAACGGCCGCGCCCGGTCGAGGTACGCGCGGGCTTCCTGCGCGACGCGGGGAATGTCGCCGTGCGCCACCTGGTCGAGCTCGCGCGCGGCCGCCATGCGTGATTCCTCCCTGGTGTCGTCGCCATACCGAGCTTAGTAAGGCCAGCCCTGGCTGGCCGCCCGCCGCGGCATAAGGGAGAATTCGGGCGTGAGTGAGCAGCAGCCCGGCGCCCGCGCTATCCGGCATGTCATGTTCGACGCGGACGGGGTGCTGCAGCACCTTCCCGGCGGGTGGATCGCCGCGGCCGAGCCGTTCTTCGGGGGGCGGGCGCTCGAGTTCCTCCAGCGGTCGTACGCCGCCGAGCTGCCGACGCTCGCCGGGCAGGGCGACCACCTGGCCATCCTGACGGCGACGCTCGCTGACTTCGCCGTCACCGTCCCCGTCGCGGACGTCTACCGCGGCATCTGGCTGAGCGTGGAGCCCGTGGCGGCGTCCCTCGCCGTGGTCCGCGCCCTGCGCCAGGGCGGGTACGGCGTTCACCTCGGCACCAACCAGGAGCGTTACCGGGCCGCGCACATGCGCGAGGTGCTCGGCTACGACGGCCTGTTCGACGTCAGCTGCTACTCATGGGAGCTGGGCGCCGCCAAGCCCGACCATGCGTTCTTCACCGAGGCCGCGCGGCGGATCGGCGCGGAACCCGCGGCCATCTTGTTCATCGACGACGTCGCGGAGAACGTCGCCGCCGCCCGCGCGGGCGGGCTCAGCGCGGAGCGGTGGTCTCTCGACGACGGGCACGACCTGCTCTACGACCTGCTCGCCCGGCACGGCGTCAGCGCGGAATTTCAACGCGACTCGGATGTGTTCCCCAGCTGAGCATAGGGAAAACGCACGTAGGCTCTGGGATGAATCACGTTGAAATCGGGGCATCTGGCCCTAGCCGGGACGCCGGGGACCGCTCAGACTGAAGGTGCGATCTTCAGCGGAGGCTGACCAGAAAGGACAGCGCCGGTGACCGACAGCGCCCTGCCAGTCCGCCAGGGAACGAGGACCACGGTCGTTATCGCCGTGGTCGCCGTCGCGGTCCTGGCCGGAACGGGCGTGACCGAGCGGTCCCGGGTCGCCGCTTCACTCACGGTCCTTGCTCACCTTCGCTGGTCCTGGCTTCCGGCCGCCATCGCGCTGGAGGCCGCGTCCATGGCCGCCTTCGCCTGGATGTTCCGCCGGCTGCTGACCGCGGGCCGCTTCCGGCACGGTCGCGTCTCGATGCTGGCCACGGTCTACGAGGCGAACGCGGTGTCGGTGACGGTCCCGCTGGCCGGGCCGGAGCTGGCCACCGCCATCCTGTTCCGGCGCTTCACCCGGCACGGCGCCGACGGCCTGCTGGCCGGCTGGGCGCTGCTGGCCGGAGGGGTCATCACCACGGCCGCCTGGGTTCTGCTGCTGGCCGCCGGCGGGCTGGCATCCGGGCACGCACTGGCCGCGGCGATCACCATTCCCGGCGCTGTGCTCGCGGTGGCCGCCGCCGCCACGGCCGCGACCGCCGTGCGCCAGCCACGGCTGCGGGCCACCCTGGAGCGGTACGTCGCCTGGGCACTGCGGGAGGCCACCAGGCTGCTGCGCCGGCCCGCCGGGAATCCCGCGCTGACCGTCCGGGCCTGGACCGACCGGATGGGCGCGCTGCGGCTTCCCGCGTCGGGCTGGGCCCTGGCATCCGCGGCCGCGCTGGTCAACTGGCTCACCGACGCCGGAGTGCTGGCCGTGAGCGTGCTCGCGGTTGGCGCCGCCGTCCCGTGGCGTGACCTGCTGCTGGTCTACGCGGCGGGGGTCACCGCTAAGAGCCTTGCCATCACCCCCGGGGGGCTCGGCATCACGGAGGGAGCAATCAGCGTGTCGCTGGTCGCGTCGGGGGTACACGCCGGGCCGGCCCTGGCCGCCGCGCTGCTCTACCGGCTGGTCAGCTTCTGGCTGGTGGCCGTCGCCGGGTGGCTGGTCCTGCTGCTACGCAGGGCGCGCAGGCACGCTCCGCTCGTGGCGCTGCCGGCCGTCCCGCAGGCCGCGGTCCCGGCGGACGCGCCGGCGATGCCAGACGATCATGAGCTCGTGCTGCTGCACGGGCAGCCCGGCTCCCCGGCCGACTGGCAGGCGGTGACCGCGCGGCTGCCCCCGCCGCTGCACGCGACGGCGGCCGACCGGCCGGGATACGGCGCGAGCCCGCGTCCGGCCGCCGGGTTCACGGCGAACGCTCAGGCCGTCCTCGATGACCTGGACGCCCGCGGCGTGCGGGACGCGGTGCTCGTCGGCCACTCCTGGGGCGGCGGGGTCGCGCTGCGGGCGGCGAGCCTGGCCCCGGACCGGGTGCAAGCGGTGATCCTGCTCGCCAGCGTCGGGCCTGGCTGCCTCACCTCCCTGGACTGGCTGCTCGCGGCGCCGGGCATCGGCGCGCTCAGCTCGCTGCTGGCCTTCCGCTGGACCCCGTGGATCGCCCGGGCCCGGCTCGCCTGGCTCCGGCGCAGGTACGGCCGGGCGCTCTACCCGGGCGAGTCCGCGAGCTTGCAGGTATGGGGGGAGCCCGCGGAGAGCGACTGGCCGCTCTGGCGCACCTTCCTCGCCGAGCAGCGCGCCCTGCTGCTCGAACTCGCGGAACTTGAGGCGGCCGCGGCGTCCGTCCGGGTTCCCGTGCTGCTGATCGCCGATCCCCGCGACCGCGTCGTGCCCGTGAAGACCTCGCACCGGCTCGCCGCGATGCTGCCGGACGCGTCCCTGCTGCTCGTCGAGGATGCCGGCCATCACCTGCCACGGTGCGCTCCGAGCGCCGTCGCGGACGCGATCACCGCGTTCCTGGCGGCGGTCGACCAGGGCAAGCGCACCGAAGCCGGCGGGTACCAGGTCAGGCAGGCGAGCTAGGCGGCCCCGGGCGGGGGATCCTTGGCAGCAGCGGCACGGGACCGGGAAGGCGCCCGGCCGCGTCCGTCGCGCACTGCCCGGTGATGCGGCCCGCCGCGTCGGGGAGGAACGGCCGCAACTGCTCGCCGATCGCCTGGCAGGCCCGCAGCAGCCGGGACAGGACCGTGGCCAGCGCGGCGTTGTCGCCCGCCGCGGCCAGCGCCCACGGGCGGGCGCGGTTGACGTAGCGGTTCGCCTCGTCCGCGATCCGCCAGACCGCCTCGGTGGCGCGCCGGAAGTCGTAGTCCTCCAGCGCCTCGGCGATCAGGCCAGGGGCGTCCCCGATGGCCGCGTCGAGGGCGCCGCTCCCCGGTCCGGGACCGGTCGCGGCCGGGACGCGACCGCCGCAGTACCGGTGGATCAGGCTGACTACCCGGTTGACCAGGTTGCCGAAGCCGTTGGCGAGCTCGTCGTTGGCCCGGGCGACGAGGCGGCCGACCGTGAAGTCGGCGTCCGCGCCCCTGGGCACCTCGCGCAGCAGCCACCAGCGCACCGCGTCCGTCCCGAACCGGCCGACGAGGTCGTACGGGTCGACGGTACTGGCCGTTCCAGCGCCGCCCGGGCCCGGGGCGCGGCCCGACTTGCTGATCTTGCGGCCGTTCTCGGTGAGGTAGCCGTGGACGAGGATGTCGGTGGGCACGGCCTCCCCGGCGGACAGCAGCATCGCGGGCCAGTAGACGGCGTGGAACCGGAGCACCCCCTTGCCGAGCAGGTGGATGCGCCGCGACGCGGTCCACCAGCGGCTGAGGTCCGCGCCGCCGGCGGCGTAGTCCAGCGCCGTGACGTAGTTGCCGAGCGCGTCCCACCAGACGTAGATGACCTGACCCGGGTCAGCGGGTACCGGGATGCCCCAGCCACGGGCGCGCTCGACGCTGCGCGAGACGGAGAAGTCGTCGAGCCCGGCGTCGATAAGGGCCAGCACCTCGTTGCGGCGCTCGGGCGGCTCGATGCGGATGGCGCCGCCGGCGATGAGGCCGCGCAGCCGGCCGGCGTAACGGGACAGGCGGAAGAACCAGTTCTCTTCCGACACCAGGCCGGGGACCGTGCCGTGCTCCGGGCAGCGCCCGTCGCTCAGTTCCGCCGTCGTGTAGAACTGCTCGCAGCCAACGCAGTACCGGCCCTCGTAATGCCTCCGGTACAGGTCGCCGCGGGCGGCGCAGGCGCGCCACAAGCGCTCGACCCCGGCCCGGTGCCTGGGGTCGCTGCTCGTCCGGATCAGGTCATCCACGCTGAGGCCGAGCGGCCCGGCCAGCCCGGTGAACGCGGCGGCGCTCGCGTCCACGAACTCCTGCACGCTCACCCCCGCGGCCTCGGCGGCGAGCACGTTCTTCAGCGAGTTGTCGTCGGTCCCGGACTGCAGCCTGACCTGCTCGCCGACGATCCGGTGATAGCGGGCGAGCGCGTCGGCCTGGACAAGTTCAAGCGCGAACCCCAGGTGCGGGCGCGCGTTGACGTACGGGATCGTCGTGGTGATGTAGGTGCTGTTCATCGGGGCCTCCAGGTGGGCAGGGGCTCCGGCGGCCCACCCGAGGCAGTGGACATGAACCGAGGCCCCGTAGACAGGGCCTCGGAAACGTGCGTCCGTGCAGCGTCAGCGGCCCCGCGAGCGGGGCATCATCAGGCTGAACGCGTTCATGTACTCATGGTACCGAGGCCGAGGGCGGCAAGCCGAGCGATTTACGCGCGGTCCGCGCGGGCTGAGGCCGTCCCGCGCCGCGCCTTAGGCGACAGTTGCTGTTATCCGGGATTCCGAACGAGGGCGTGGCCCCGCCTCGCGGCCCGCCGGCAAGTCGCCCGGCTGGCGCTGTCCATTCCGGGCGCGCCCGTTCGAAGCACGGGTGAGAGCGGCCGTCTACTTCGGCCGCGCGAACCACGGAGAACCGTCATGTCTGAGCGCGTCACCGGCCCGGCGTTCTACTTCCCGTCCATCGAGAAGAAGTACGGCAAGCCCGTCAGCTTCTGGCTCGGCCTCATCGAGTCCAGCGAGCTGACCAAGCACAAGGAGCTCGTTGACTGGCTCAAGGCCGACCACGGCATCGGCCACGGCCACGCGACCGCCCTCGTCGGGTACGCCCTCGCCCAGCGGGCCGCGGGCGAGGGCCCGCACCCTGCCTTAGGCAGTCACGGCGGGGAGGACAGGAAGCCGAATCCGTTCCGGAGCGGAAAGACGACGGCCACCGGCTTGTTTACCTGAGACTTGTCTCGTAAAAGGGAGTCATGACGGTGGTCGACGCTCCTATCGTGCTCGGCCCGAACCAGCCCGCGCACTTTTACCTCGGCGGGGCCGGCATCGCGCGCTTCCGCGGCACCCCGCAGCCTTCCGAGTACTCCCCCGAGGACTGGATCGGCTCCACGACCTCGATGTTCTCGCGGCCCGGGGTGGGCCTGACCCGGCTTGCCGACGGTTTGACGCTCAAGTCGGCCATCGCCGCCGCGCCGGAGGACTTCCTCGGGCCCGATCACGTCGCCCGGTTCGGTGCCGACCCGGCGCTGCTGGTCAAGATGCTCGACACCGGCCAGCGCCTGGTCGTGCACTTCCACCCCGACCGTGAGTTCGCCGGACGGCACCTCGGGTCGCGCTACGGCAAGACCGAGGCGTGGATCATCCTGGACGCGGCGCCTTCCGCCGGCGACGCCGGCTGCGTTTACCTCGGTTTCAAGGAGGACGCCGATCCGGCGGTTATCCGGCGCTGGGTCGCTGACCAGGACACGGCCGCCATCCTGTCCTCGCTCAACCAGGTGCCGGTTGCCAGCGGGGACGCCTGGCTCGTGCCTGCGGGGGTACCGCACGCCATCGGCGCCGGGGTCACCCTGGTAGAGCTGCAGGAGCCCACGGATTTCTCGATCCTCCTGGAGTGGGCCGGGTTCCGGATCGACGGCCCGCGGGAGGGGCACCTGGGCCTGGGCTCCGATGTCGCGCTCACCGCGCTTGACGTCAGCGGGTGGGACGCGGGGCGGCTGGGCGCGCTGTCGGCGTTGCGCCCTGGCGCGGCTTGGCAGCCAGGGGTTACCCGGCTGCTGCCGGTGCGTGCCGACCCGTTCTTCCGCGCCTCACTCGTCAAGGTGGCCGAGCCGCTGACCTTCGAGCCGGGGTACGCGATCATGATCGTGGTCTCCGGGGCCGGGTTTATCACCTACCAGGCGGGAACGCTTCCGGTGCGGCGCGGCACCACGGTCCTGGTGCCCTACGGCGCGGGTCCCACGACCTTCGAGGGCCATTTCGACGCGCTGCGCTGCCGGCCCGGCCAATGATCGGATGCACGCTCTCCCTTACCCGGCGTTCTCCGTGTTATATCAGGAAGGCGGACAAAGCAGTTCGGAAGGCGGTTCTCCCGTGACCGATTCGCAGACCTGGGCCAGCGACCTCAACCTGTCGGACAACGAGTTCTGGGCCCAGCCGCCGGAGCAGCGTTACGCCGCCTACCGGACGCTGCGGGCGCTGGAGTCGCCGCCGTTCTTCGAGGCGGGAGAGTCGCCGTTCGGCGCCGAGGAACGCGGCTACTACGCCCTGCTCCGGCACGCCGACGTGGCCGAGGCCAGCAGGAACCCGCAGCTGTTCTCGTCCGCCGCCGGGGCCACGAGCATCTTTGACCTGCCGGTGGAGTTCAACGAGTACTTCGGCTCGATGATCAGCATGGACGACCCGCGGCACGCCCGGCTCCGCCGGATCGTCTCGCGCGCGTTCACCCCGAAGATGATCAAGAAGTTCGAGGAAGACGTGCGGCAAACCGCGGGCGTCATCGTTGACGACCTGCTGGCGGCCGGCCCGTGCGACTTCGTGCAGCACGTGTCCGCCCGGCTCCCGCTGAAGATCATCTGCCAGATGATGGGCGTCGGCGACGAGCACTACGAGATGGTGCTGCGCAACACCAACATCATCTTGTCCGGCGCGGACCCCGAGTTCATCAGCGGGGACCTGAACGAGGCGCTGACCCAGATCCTCACCGCGGGCGGCGACCTGGCCGCCCTCGTGACCGGCCTGGCCGAGCAGCGGCAGGAGTCGCTCGCGGACGACCTCGTCTCGTCCCTGGCGACCGCGAACATCGACGGCGAGCAGCTCACCCCGGCGGAGCTCGCGTCGTTCTTCGTCTTGCTCGTGGTGGCGGGCAACGAGACGACGCGGAACGCGATCTCGCACGCGCTGCTGCTCCTCACCGAGCACCCCGGGCAGCGGGAGCTCCTGCTCGCCGACCTCGAGGGCCGGATCGGCCCGGCCGTGGAGGAGATCGTCCGCTACGTCTCCCCCGTCATCTGGATGCGTCGCACCCTCACCGCGGACACGGTCATGAACGGGCACGCGTACCGGGAGAACGACAAGGTGCTGCTGTTCTATCAGGCGGCCAACCGGGACGAGACGGTGTTCGGCCCGACCGCCGACCAGTTCGACATCTCCCGCTCGCCCAACCCGCACGTGGGGTTCGGCTCGGCGGGGCCGCACTTCTGCCTCGGGGCGCACCTGGCGCGGCGGGAGATCACCGCCGTTCTGCGCGAGCTGCTGACCCGGGTGCCGGACATCCGGGCCGCCGGGGAGCCGGATTACCTGCTGTCCAGCTTTATCAACGGGATCAAGCACCTGCCGTGCGAGTTCGGCTGAACGGTTATCATCCGCCGCGCCCGCTCCGGCAGCCGCAGGAGAATCCCGGAATCCGGTCAGCGGCCGTCGAACTCCTAGCGGAAGATGTAGGCGCTTGAGTCGGCGGTCATCTCGTTGACCTCGACGGGAGTGCCGTCGGCGGCAAGCGCGACGCGGCAGATCTCCACGACGGGCGTGCCTGGAGCGATCGCCAGGCGCTCGGCCTCCTCCGGGTGGGGCATCCGGGAGCGAAGGTCCTCGCGGAACCTTGCCGGAGCGCGGCCGAGCTCGGCGAGGCGCGCGTAGACGCCGTAAGCCCGACTAGTCCCGCCCCCACTGCGACCATCGACAGCTTCATCACGTACCTGCCTAACACCCTTCGTCACTGCTTTCACTCATTTAACTCCTTGTGACGGGTGTCACGCGAACGGCGGCCGTCTAGGTACACCGATCAGACGCG
Organism: uncultured Actinomycetota bacterium; assembly: GCA_963767685.1. Lineage (GTDB taxonomy): Bacteria > Actinomycetota > Actinomycetes > Streptosporangiales > Streptosporangiaceae > Trebonia. Next base: position 255,551 of record CAVYEZ010000009.1, on the reverse strand, counting down.
AAGCCCCGCGCGCCTATACGGGGGCTAGGCGCGCGGGGCTTCAGCTTGGGGGTCGCCGTTGTCAGTGAGCCGGGATCATTTCGCCGTCCACCGTGTCCATGTAGTCCAAGACGGCCGTGAAGGTGCCCGGCGCGTACCAGGCGAGCCAGGTCATCGCATCGGCGAGGTCGGCCTGGGAACGGCCGAGGATGCGGTCCTTGCCCGGGACCTCGTTGATGAGGTGCGCGGCGGGGGCGGGATGGGTAATGCTTGCGTTCACGATCGTCCTCCGGTTCTTCGGTGGATGGTCCAGGGCCGGGGTGATGGTGGTGCATCGTCCCGGCCCGCCCGGTTCCAGGGTGGACCTGGGCTGATGACTTGAATGTACCCGAACAAGAGTACTAACTAACGTCGACACGCAATATCAGATAGTTATTTTCAGCGATTTCCTGGGGCCGCAGGCTCGCGCTAACGGCGCCGACCCTCACCGCGGCGCTCGCTGCCGCAGTGCCGATCTTGGCGGGAAGGGAAGCCGAATCTTCTCCCGCGATCCAGATGCCGAGTATGGTCGACCGTGCGCTAGCAATATCAGGGCTCAAGACCGGCGGCATCGAGAGAGGCTCGGCGTCTCGCATGTACGTTTCGCGGGTCAGGCTGGAAAACATCCGGGGCTTCTCCGGCCGTCGGAACGTCGACCTGACGCTCACCCGGCCCGACGGGTCGCACGCGGGCTGGACCGTGCTCGCGGGGCCGAACGGATCAGGTAAGACTTCTATGCTGCGGGCTGCTGCCCTCACCATCAGTGGCCCCTTCGTAGCGCCTAACCTCATCCCGGACTTTCGTACGTGGACGACGGCTGGACCGTGCGCTCAGGCGGTGGCGGTCCAGGCGTCCCAGGCGGCGAGCCAGTCATCAAGCAGCGGCCGACGGGCGTCGACCGACTCAATGGGAGACGCCTGCCCGGCCCCCGAGAGATGCGCGTCCCAGTACGCCGCCCACGCCTGCTGGGCCCGCAGGCTGGGCACGGTCTCGCCCAGCATCGCGTAGCGCACGGTCTGGGCGGTCGCGGCCTCGCGCAGCCGGGCGTCGGCCTCGAACCACGGCGCGTGCTCAAGCAGCTGGCCCAGGTGGTTGACGGCCGAGGTCACGTCCGCGTCAGCCGACTCGGCGCCGGACCCGGCGATGCGCCGGCGCTCGCTGACCGCCCGCTGCCACAGCGCGCTGTGCATCCGGCCCCAGTCGGGCGGATGCCGCGCCCTTTGCCGGCTCCGCGCGGACTCGCGGCCCTCCTGGTGGGCGGCCAGGGTGAAGTCGGCCAGCGCGCGCAGCGCCGCGGCGCCCTCGGCCGGCGGGAGGTCCGGGGGTGGCGGCTGCGGGGGCCTGGGCTGTCGCTGCCGCCGTTCGATGCGCGCGATCCTGTCCGTCAGCGCCCCCTCGATCAGCGGCCGCAGGTCGGGCACCGGCCCGGTCCGCACCGCGTCCGCCGGAACCTCCCAGGTCGCCACCGTCACCGTGACGTTCTCAACGTCCCGCCGGGTCACCGCGTCCGGGCGGCGCTCCTGACTGGACGCCACCATGAAGTCGGCGTCGCGCGTGTTCGTGGTCACCGTGACCCGGGGGCCGCCCGGGTCATCGGGATCGCCGTACGACAGCGTGACCGACGTCCACTCGCCGTTGTACGACGAGAACTCGCTCACCCGGGCGAACCGGAGCGCCGGGGCGGTCAGCCCGTAGATCGGGTACCCGGGGCGGGGGACGAGCAGCGCCGCCTGCTCGTCCGCGTGCGCGCGCAGCAGTCGCCGCACCTCGTCCGGCCCGCCGGGCACCAGCCTCATACGGCAATCATCGTCCGCCCTCCGGCCCCGTGCAACGAGTGGAGGGACGGAGGAAACCCCGCCTTCGTTCGGGATGATCGGCTTGGTCGGCGCCGCCCAACCACTCGTCGCACGCGACCGCCTCGCCGGCTACTGAGCCGGCATTAGTCAGGGCGAGGCGAAATCAACCGCCTCAGGGCGGCGTTGTCCGGGCATGCCAGTTACCGACTTCCTGCGCAGGCGGATCGGAGACGCCGTTATCGAACGCGTCGCCGGGCCGCAGCGCCGGGCGCCAGGCGAGCGGCCCCCGATAGCGGAGGCCGACCGCTGGTTCGCCGCGGACCGTCCCATCCGGCAGGTGCACAATGACTGCGCGATGTTCGTGGGCGGGATGGCGGCGTTGCTCCTGCAGTCGCTGCATCCGCTGGCGATGGCGGCGGTCGCCGACCACTCGGGCTACCGGAGCGATCCCTGGGGACGGCTGCAGCGGACCAGTCACTTCGTCGCGGCCACGACCTTCGGCCGCAAGGAGTACGCGATGGCCGCCATCGCGAACGTCCGCGCCGTCCACGAGCACGTCACGGGAACGGCACCGGACGGGCGGCCGTACGCGGCCTCCGACCCCCACCTGCTGACCTGGGTGCATGTCGCGGAAGCCTACGCCTTCCTGCGCGCCTACGAGGTGTACGGCGAGCACCCCCTCGGCCAGGCGGCCCGCGACGGGTACGCGGCGGACATGGCCCTGATCGCTGCCGAGCTTGGCGTGCCCGACCCGCCCAGGACCGAGGCCGAGGTCCTCGCCGCCATCAGCCGCTATCGTCCCGAGCTGGCCGGAACCCCGCAGGCTTGGGAGGCGGCCCGGTTCCTGCTCAGGGAGCCGCCTCTTCCCCTGGTGCTGCGTCCGGTATACGCGGGGCTGGCCGCGGCGGCGGTCGCCCTGCTGCCCCGCTGGGCCAGGCGCGAGCTTAAGATTCCGGTGCTGCCGCTGGCCGACGCCGCTCTGGCCCGCCCGGCAGGCCACCTGGTGGTAACCGCCATCCGCTGGGGCATCTCGGCCCCGGAGGCCTGACGGGCCGGCCCATCGCGCTCCCGTTAAGCGGAGCCGCTGTCGGGGATTTGCGGTCGATCTGGTGTGATTGGTGCGCGGGAGCTGACACCAGCGCCCGAGGGCCCGCGCAACGGCAGGCAACGGAGAAGCGACAGGAAGGACGCGCATGACAGCGCGCAACGGCCAGGAGGGCGTGCCGCTCTCCGAGGGCGTGTCTATTCCGCTGATCGGATTCGGCACCTGGCAGCTCGACGGCGACGACGCTTACAACGGCGTCCGCGCCGCGCTTGACATCGGTTACCGCCACATCGACACCGCCACCGCATACGGCAACGAGGACCGGGTCGGCGCCGCGGTCAGGGACAGCGGTCTCGGCCGCCAGGACGTGTTCATCACGACCAAGTGCCCGCCGGGGAACGCCGGCCGGGAGGCCCAGACCCTCGATGCCAGCCTCAACGCCCTCGGCGTTGACTTCATCGACCTGTGGCTCATCCACTGGCCGCCGCACGGCGAGGGCAGGCCGGACATGTGGAAGGCGTTCGTCGAGGCGCTGGAGCAGGGCAAGACCCGCGCTATCGGCGTGAGCAACTACAGCATCGCGCAGATCGACGAGCTCGTCACGGCCACCGGCCGCGCGCCGGCGCTCAACCAGATCCCGTGGAACCCGTTCGTCTTCAACGAGCGGGAAGTGGCCGAGCTGCGAGACCGCCACGTCGTCCTTGAGGGCTACAGCCCGCTCAAGCGCAGCGACCTGGGCAATCTGGTGCTGACGGAGATCGCCGCCGCGCACGGCAAGACGGCCGCGCAAGTCATCCTCCGGTGGCACGTAGAGCACGGCTTCGTGGTGATCCCGCGCTCGCGGCGCCGGGAGCGCATTGAGGAGAACTTCGCCGTCTTCGACTTCGAGCTGGCCCCGGAAGAGCTCCGCAGGCTCGACGCGCTGGGAGCATGAGTGAGCTCATCGCCCGGGCCGCTCGCTTCCCGGCTTTCACTCAGACGGGGTTAGCGGCCGGAGGAAGCCGGCCATGGCCTGCTGGCCAAAGTGCTCGGCCCAGCCGAGTGGCGTCGCCTGGAACCGGGCGTCGCGCACGGCGGGGTCGGCGCCGAGCCCGATCAGCATGCGGGCGGCGTCGATCTCGCCGGCCGCCGCCGCCTCGTGCAGCGCGGTTTCCCACTCCTGCTCCATCGGGAAGTCGACCCGGGCGCGGGCGTTGACGTCCCAGCCGAGCCCGGCCAGCAGCGGGATGGCGTCCCAGGCGCGCCGGCTGGCGGCCCACGCGATCAGCCCGGGCCGCTGCGCGCGAGCCGCGTCCGCGTGCCCGGCAAGCCGTTCGGCGGTGCGCCGGTCGCCGGCCAGCGCGGCCGCGATGAGCCCGTCCGCCCCGTCAGCCGCGGGCCGCGGCACCCCGTAGCCGACGAGCACGTCCAGGGCGGCCCAGCAGCCGCAGACCGCCGCCACCTCGGCGGGAGTCTTGTTATCGCAGGCGTTCACGCACCGCACAATCCTCTCCTCGCCGGCTTCGAACGGGGTCAGCAGGTCGGCGCCGTGGTCGGCGAGCAGCCGCACCCGGTCGCTCATGTCGTGCGTCACCGCCCACCGCAGCTGTCCGCGGATCAGCTCGGCCGGTGAGTCGGTCCGCCGGCCGAGGCGTGCCCGCCAGGGCCCGCCGTCACCGTGGCCCAGCCCGTGGCTGAGGAGCAGCGCAAGGTGGCTGTCGTCGCTGCCGAACTGCCGGTTGTACAGCGCCTGCCCGTCGTTGGGGTCCGCCCCGGCCGCCAGCAGCGCCCTGGCAAGCGCGGGGCCCTGCGGGTGCTGCGGCTGGTCACCTTCACCGCTCCCCAGGGCGCCGGTCAGCGCGGTAAACGCCGGGATCAGCCCGTGCCACAGGTAGCCAGCGTTCGGGTCGGCGCCGTGGTCAAGCAGCAGCCGGGCCGACCGGACGGCCGCCACCTCACTGATCGACGGGTCATGGCGGGCGTAGGCGAGGTAGAGGATCGGTTCCCAGCGGTACGGCCCGCCCTCCGCGCTGGCGAGCCCGGGGTCTTGGCGGAGCAGTGCCGCCAGGGCGTCGGCGTCGGCCGCGGCGGCGGCGGCGTGCACCGATGTCCGGGTGATCTCCGGGTGCCCGGCGAGCAGCCGGGCGGCGCGCTGCCAGCGTTCCTGGGCGTCGTCGCCGCCGTAGCGCAGGCAGGCGAGCATGAGGAATTCGTCGGCGAACCGGCCGGGGGCGACCTCGGCCAGCTCGTCCGGCACCCGGCGGTAGCGCTCGATCGTGGTGACGTGCCGCCTGAGCGCGGCCCACGAGGAGAACCCGTAGTGCCGGGCAACCACGAACTGCGCGCCCGCGAGGGACACCGCGCGCGGGCCGTCGGGGTGATGGGCGCCGACCAGGTCGAGGGCGCCTTGCAGGCCGGCCCGGCTCAGGTCACGAAGGTCCTTCGCCTGCCTGCGAAGCTGCTCGAAGCTGGGGTCGTCGGGAAGACGCGCGGTCGCCACTGCGACCTCCTTTCATCACCCGCGGTCCGCTACGTCAGGCCGAAAGGAAGCTCGGTGGCCGTAAATGCAAGATCAGCTCCGGGTGGGCTCAGCCCTGTCCGCGGACCGGAGGCGCCCCGGACGCCCACGGCCAGTCTAGCGGTGGCACCGGTCAGCGACCGAACGATCGCATGCCGCCGCGCTGGGTCGCCGTCCGGCCAAGGTCGGAGGCCCGGCGGCCGGCCGAGGCCACGACGGCGATCACGAGGTCGAGCAGCTCACGGCCGCGGGCGACGGCCAGTTCCCGCCGGCTGGCCGCGCGCAGCGGGGCGCGGAGCCGGCGGGCCGCGATGAGCACGCGGAACTCGTCGCGGAGCAGCGGGAGCGTCCGCACCGCGAACGTCACGGTGTGCGCCCACTCGTTGACGGGCAGGCCGATCCTGCGCAGCGGGGAAGCGACGCGCGTGAACGCCGCCGGAAGCTCCTCGACCCGCGTGGTCCAGATGAGGAGCAGCGACAGCGCGAAGAAGAGGGCCGTGAGCAGCATCGACTGCGCGTAGAGGACGATTCCGCCGCCCTCGGCGGCCGCCACTCCGCCAAGGGCGAGGATCGCCGCGACCGGCCACGGTATGCGCGGAATGACCGTCGACGGCAGCTTCGCGGCGGCTACCCCCGCGGCGAGCAGGACCGCGAGCGCCACGATGGTCGGCCACTCGGGCACGACCAAGGACGCTACGGTCGCGGCCGCCAGGACCCCGATCTTCGTCGCCGGGCCGAGCCGGTGGAGCGGGGAGGTACCAGGCACCGTGCGGAACACGAGGCCGCCGCGCCGCGGGCGGGCCGGCCGCCGCGCGGCGGACTGCCCCGGTGAAGCCACGGGCGCGGCGATCGTGCCGTCGGTCACCTCGATCGTCCGCGTGCACGCGAGTCCCATGCCCTCGAGGTCGTGCGAGACGACCACGAGCGTCAGCCCCTCGGTGCGGCGCATGTGCCCCAGGAGCTCAAGGAGCCCGCGGCGGCTCTCCCGGTCGAGGCCCGCGAGGGGTTCGTCAAGAACGAGGACCCGCGGCCGCGACGCCAGGAGTCCCGCGATCGCGACGCGCCGCAGCTGGCCTCCGCTCAGCTCGTCGACGCTGCGCCCGGCGAGATCCGCGGGCAGGCCGACACGATGCAGGCTCGTCCGAACGAATGCGTGGGCTTCCTCCGGGGCCAGCTTCGTGTCGAACCCGGCGGCGGCCAGGATATCCTCGGCGACGGTCGGGCGCTGTAGTTGCAGCCTCGCGTGCTGGAACGACAGCGCCACCGTCCCAACCGAGTCCGCGACGGGCGCGCCGCCGATCGTGACGGCGCCGTCGGTCGGCCTGATCAGCCCGGCGAGCGCCCAGGCGAGCGTCGACTTACCCGACCCGTTCTCCCCGGTGATCAAGAGCCCCTCGCCCTCGCGGACGTCCAGGTCAACCGAGCGCAGCGCGGTAACCTCCCAGGGGGTGCCCGCGTCGAAGCGGTGGCCGACACCGCGAACGCGGATCACCGGCTCACCCGATGAGCCAGGCGCGTGACCGGCCCCGGCTGCCCCGTCGTCCGGGGCATCGTCAGGCGCCGCCGCAATGCCACTGTGTTCAACGTGGCCGTGTTCAACGCCGCTGTGTTCAACGACGGCGGAGCGTCCCGTGGCCGCGGCGGCAACGATCCGGCCGTCGTCGAGGCCGATGACGCGGTCGGCCCGCGCCGCTTCCGCCGGGTCGTGGGTGACGTGCACGACGGCGGTGCCCGCCTGGGCCGGAAGGAACGCCAGGAGGTCCAGGATCTCGGCCCGGCCAGCCGCGTCGAGCATCGACGTCGACTCGTCGGAGATGAGCAGGGCGGGGTGCCTGGCCATGGCGGCCGCGATGGCCAGGCGCTGCAGCTGCCCGCCGGACAGGGACTCGGTGCTCGCGGCAGCGAGGCCGGCCAGGCCGACGGAGCCCAGGAGCGCCTCGACGTCAACGGGGTGGCCTGGAGGCAGTCCCCAGCGCAAGTCCTCACCAACGGTGCTGCCGATCACCTGCGCCTCGGCCCGCTGCCCCACCACCGCCGTGCCGCCGGGCAGCCCGATGCCGACTCGGCCGGGGCGGCGGACCGAGCCGCTCGTGGGCTCGGCGCCGGCGAGCAGCGACACCAGCGTGGACTTCCCGGCGCCGTTCGGACCGACGACGGCGACGAACTCCCCCGGTTCGACGGTCAGGTCGACATCGACGAGCGCGTCCCGCCCGGTCCCCGTGCGGTGGCCAAAGCCGACTCCGCACAGCTCGAGCGGGACCGGCGCGACGGGCGCGTCCGTCGCCGCGTCGGCGCGCGCGGCGGCGTCGAACGGGTCGGTCTGCGCGAGCCATTCGACGCGGCGCGCGGCGAGGATCACGAAGGCGTTCGTGAGGAGCACTTCCGCCAGCACGCCGACGACGATCACCGCCGCGACCACGGCCGGCCAGGCGCCGAGGAGCGAATCGGTGAATCTGATCACGGCGTCGCCGGCCGGCCCGGGGAACCGGAGGAACTCGGCGATGTGGACGACGCCGGTGACGGTCGCCTGTATCGTCCCGAGCGTCAGCTCGCGGATGCCCGCGAACAGGTACGACAGGCCCACGACAACGGCGGCCGATACGGGGGCGAGCCCGGCGGCGAGCAGGGCGACGGCACCGGACCCGCGACCGCGGCGCCGGATGATCCCGCAGGGCCCGCCAAGCGCCGCGCAGCCCGCGATGACGACGGTCGCGAACGCGCCGGCGGCGAGGAAGGCGACGAACCCCGCCGCGACCGCCGCCGCGATGACCGCGCGGGCCCGGTACCGGAGTCCGACGATCGCGAACGGCACGGTCGACAGCAGCATGACCACGCCGAGGTGCGGCAGGAACGTCCCCACCGACACGATGATCACGGCGAGCGCGCCGAATACGCCGGCGTTGGCGACCTCGGTCGGCCGCAGGGCACCCGGGCGTGGCCCAGCCGCGATATGCGGGCTCACGGGCCGCACGGCCGCACGGGTGGGGAGACTCATCACGTCGCCATCGGCTGCGGGGTCGTGGAGGCGGATGTCACGCCGACAACTGTAGCGACTACGGACACAGTGGAAGTTCTGGACGCGCTGAGGATCCGCTCAGGACAGCGTCGGCGTCGTCTGACGTGCACCGGTCGGTGGAGCGCTGGCGTTATTCGATTTCCGCTAGGCACGCCCTTTTAGCCGATGGCGGGTGGGGCCACCACGCCGCGGTTCGTGCCCGGTTATGTCGGCCCGATACCCGACGCGAAAATAGATAAATGGAATCGTGGAAGTGCGCAGCGCCTGCTCTCGCGTGGCGTCGTCGCAAACGCTCGCCCCGCTAAACAGCTTCGAGGGCAATCTCACCATCAAGGTCTCCGGTCTCAGGGTGAAGCATGCACCCGTGCTTCTTCGGCGCACCCAAGGTGACACGCGCGACCTGGTCTATCCCGCAGTGCTCTTCCATGTGGCAATTGAAGCAAAGCAGGTCACACTTATCTAGCTCCGTCCGCAGAACCTTCCACGAGTGGTCAAGTATCTGGCTGACCATGAACTCCTTCTCGGCGGGGTCACGGTGATGGAACGTCATGGCCTTGATGCAGCGGTCATAGCCGCAACGCACGCACCGGCCGCCGAGGTAGTCGACGCGGCGTTTCTTGGCCAGGTACCTCCGGTCGAGCGCTTGGCTGGTGACGCGCGGGCGCTTCTCCTTGCGCAGGCGGTTTAGGTACTCGTTGTGGCAGTCATCGCACCGGGTCTTGTAAACGGGCTTTCCGGTCTGCGTAAACTCGCTCGCCCACTTGCACATCTTGAGCTCCCCGCAGTCGCGGCATACCCGCTCAATCGCGACCGGGAATGAATCGGGGTCGATTACCTTGCGCCAGTGGTTTCGCAATTCGTTCCGCTTCGCGAGGGTAGCCGCGCTGTTCTTCATGCCTGATACATTAGCGAAGTCTTATCGGGCGTAGCAGCATTTACCAGGTCATGTCGCGATTCGCCTTTCGCGCGGGCAGGCCAAGCGCACGCTCGACCCCGAGGGGCTGCGCGCGGCGATGAAGGGCAAGACGTGGAACGCCCGGGCTGCCCGGGCTCTGATCGGTGAGGATCCCCGCGCCTACAAGGACATCCGCAAGGTCATGGCGGACCAGTCCGACCTGACGGAGGTCGTGCACGTGCTTCACCAGGTGCTCAACTACAAGGGCACCGGCGGCTGAGCGGCCGCCCAGGCTCCGCGGGTGCGATGATCGACAGAACTGACGTGGAGGTCGAGGCCTTTGTCACCGGATTCCGTTCCCGGCCCGGCGGACAGCGGAGAAGTACTGCGCGCCGCGCTAAGGCGCGGGCTCACCGCCGCGCTTAAGACAAGGGACTCTGACGCCCTCGCGGCGCTCCGCACCGCCATGTCGGCCATCGACAACGCCGAAGCAATCCCCGCCCCGGCCGCGAGCGCGCCGACCACGAGCGCCTACGTGGCCGGCGCGCCGGGCGGCCTCGGGTCCTCCGAGGCCGCCCGGCGACAGCTCAGCGTGAGCGAACTCCGTGGCATCCTGCGGGGCCAGTTCGACGAGCATTCTCGCGAAGCCGGACGCTATGAGGCACTCGGGCACGCGGCTGCCGCCGAGCGGCTACGCCGCCAGGCACGCACGCTCGCGACCTACCTAGCGGACGCGTCGCCAGGGGATTAACGGGCCTAGACCCGCTTTGTTAAGCGCCGTTGGCCTGCCGGGTTGAGGAGCGCCAGGGAGTCTTGGCGCCGAGCCGGGCCGGGTCGAGGCCGGACCAGCGGTGCCCGCCGCCGTAGAACCTTGTCCCGGCGAGCAGGGTCACCATGGGCTTGGTGAACAAGAACACGACCAAGACGTCGATCAGGGTGGTCAGGCCGAGGGTATAGGCGAATCCCTGCACGTCGCTGACCGCGAAGTGATACAGCAGGGCCGCCGCCAGGAACGACACCGTGTCGGACATCAGGATGGTGCGCCGGGCGCGTTTCCAGCCGCTCTCCGCGGCCGGGCGCACCGACTTGCCGTCGCGGACCGCGTCCCGGAGCCGTTCGAAGTACACGATGAACGAGTCCGCGGTGATGCCGATCGCCACGACGAGGCCGGCGATTGCCGAGAGCGACATCGTGAAGTCCTGGTACTTGCTGAGCAGCACCACTGACAGGTAGGCGAGGAGCCCCGCGAGCAGCAGGCTGGAAACCGCCACCAGGCCGAGGCCCCGGTAGTAGGCGAACAGGTAGATCGCCACGAGGGCCAGCCCGATGATCCCCGCGATCAGGCCGCCGTCCAGCGAGCTGTGGCCGAGCTGCGCGGAGACGGTGTCCTCGGTCAACAGCTGGAAGTCCAGCGGCAGCGAGCCGTACTTGAGCGTGTCCGCCAGGTTGGTCGCCTGCGCCTGGGTGAACCCAGTGCTGCCGCCGCCGGTGATCTGCACGCTGCCTGCGGTGATGGGCTGGGCTGTCATCTCCGTCGAGGTTACGTTGCCGTCGAGGACGACCGCGGTCGAGTCGAGCGCCTGGTCGTGCTGGTCGCCGCTGCGCGAGCCGGCGTAGTACGAGTTGTACTGGCTGGTGGTGAGCGTCGCGAACTTAGCGGCGGCCCTGGCGTTGAGCGACAGGTTCACCACCCACTGGGCGCCGTTCTGCTGCGGCCCGGCGCTGACTGACGTGATATCGCTGCCTGCGTAGACGGCCTGGCCCAGTACGTACTTAGTCCCGCTCGAGTCGCAGGACACGATCTGGCCGTTGAGGGCGGCCCACTGGTCTCCCTGGAGCGAGTAGCCGACCGTCTTCTGCCAGTCCGGGTTGACCGTGCTGGTGTCGCGGCCGGGCTGGCACACTTCCTTGCGGAACAGCTTCAGGGTCGCGGCGTTGACGAGGGTGCCGTCGCCGTAGGTGACCGGGTGCGCGCTAGCCGCTGATGGGGGGACGTACGGTGCTTCGAGGTACACCGGCCGGACGCTCATCTGGGAGGCGTGGCTCACCAGGCTGACGACGTTAGGGGACGGCTTGCCGGGCACGGTGACGTTGATCATGTCACTGCCCTGCTGCTGCACCTGGGCGCCGGAGATACCGCTGCCGTTCACGCGGGTCTGCAGGACCGAGATCGCCTGCTGCATCTCGCCGCTGGCCGGCGGCTTGCCGTCATGAGTCTCCGCCTTCAGCACCACCTGGGTGCCGCTTGACAGGTCAAGGCCGAGACCGACCTTGAACTGCTGTTGCCAGTTGCCGGGGCTGAGGGTCTCGTTGCCGAGGACCGAGATCAGCATGATCACGATGACGGCGGCCAGCGCGACCAGCGCGCGGGCCGGCCTTGAGCCGCTTCTACTTGGGGCTGTCACTTTTTCCCTTGTCTGTTGACGTCGGATGCGCTGACGCGCTTGACAGCCGTTCAACGATGGTTGCGCGCCTACGGTGCCGACGGTCCTCGTCGCGGTCGTCTTCCGCGCCGTCCAGAAGGCGGGCGCCCGGCCACTGCGGCCCTGGTCACGCGCACCGCTGGCGGCTGGCGAGTGGACGCCGTGCTGGACTGGGAGTTCAGCTTCTCCGGGTGCCCGTACGCCGACGCGGCGAACATGACCCGGTTCGGCGGTGACTATCCCGCCCGTTTCAGCGACGGCTTCCTGTCCGGATTCGCCGCGTACCACCCGGCCGGGCTGGCCCGGCCCACCGAGTGGGCGTATCTCGGCCGTGTCCTGGACATGTTCGCGCTCAGCGGCCTGGTCACCCGCCCGGCCGGCCATCCAGTGGCCGATCGGGCGGCAGCGCAGATCCGGCGATGGATCGCGAACGGTGTGCCGGGAGCGCCGGGTCAGTCGCGCGGAAGATAATCGACCAGTGAATGCCATCGATCGCCCGCTGCCGCCTCTCAACGCCGATGAGCGCGCCACGCTCGAAGGCTGGCTTGACTTCCACCGCGTTACCCTCGCCATGAAGTGCGAGGGCCTCGATGACGGGCAGGCCGCGGCCGTGCCGGCACCGCCGTCTGGCCTCACCCTGACCGGCCTCGTCCAGCACATGGCGGAGGTGGAGCGGAACTGGTTCCGCCGGGTGCTTGCCGGCGAGCAGGCGCCGCCGATCTACGACCCGCACGCGGACCCGGATGGCCCCGACGGCGGCTTCGACCTTGCCGCGGGCGCGACCCTGGGCGACGCACTCGCCACCTGGCAGGCGGAGATCGCCGCCGCCCGCAAGCAGTGCGCCGAGCGTGAGCTGGCCGATACTGGCCGCTTCATGCAGCAGGACGTCAGCCTCCGCTGGATCTACGTCCACATGATCGAGGAGTACGCCCGGCACAACGGCCACGCCGACCTGCTCCGGGAGCGCATCGACGGCGTCACCGGGGTGTAGCGGTGACGCCCCGGCCCGGCCGGACGGTTGCTCGCGGGCCGGGGCGCGTGACAACCATGCCTTAGAGGGCGTACCGTATGCCCTAGGTCACAAATGGTCGTGAGTAGTCGAGTAGGTATTGTGCGGGAGGTGTGAGGAATGGCCGCATTAAGTGAGCGGGACCGGGAGACGCTCAGCGTGTTCGTGGACGAGATGAGGGCCATGCGGGAGCAGCGCGGCTGGTCGCAAGGGGAGCTAGCCGACGCCTCCCGGTACAGCGAGTCGCTGATCGCCATGGTGGAGACCTACCGCAGGCCGCCCACCGAGTCGCTGGCCAGGGCCCTTGACGCCGCCTTTGGCACCCCGGACACGTTCAGCCGCCTGCAGCGCAAGGTGCGTACCGTCTCGTTCCCGGCCGCGTTCCGTCCGTTCGCTGACCACGAGGCGCTGGCCGTCGCGCTCCGCTGGTTCGAGCACTCACTCGTGCCGGGACTGCTGCAAACCGAAGACTACGCGCGCGCCGTCCTGTCGACGCGGCCCAATGCCAGCGAGGCCGAGATCGAGGGGGCGGTAGCGGACCGCCTCGTGAGACAACAGGTGATCTCGCGGAGTGATCCTCCGCCACCGTTGCTCTGGATTTTGATCGATGAGGGAGTGCTTTACCGGCCGGTCGCGCCGCCCGTGGTCATGTATGACCAGTTCATGCACCTGGTTGACCGGTCAAAATTGCCAAATGTGACCATTCAGGTCGTGCCTTACGCCGCTGGCGGGCATAGCGGCCTGCTCGGCGCGTTTATTGTCGCGGAGTTGCCGACTTCGCAAAGTATCGTGTTTATATCAGACGTCTCCGGCGGTCGCGTTTCTGAGGACTCGCTGTCGGTGTCCGAGGCCGCCCTGCGCTTTGACGCCCTGCGCAGCGATGCCCTGCCGAAGACGGTCTCTCGCGACTTGATCGTAAAGGTAGCCCAGGAAAGGTGGAAATCATGAACAGCGCTCCATGGCGTACCTCTAGCTACAGCGGCAACGACGGAGGCGCGTGCATCGAGGTCGGCCAGGCCAAGGAGTCCGCGATCCTCGTCCGCGACACGAAGGACCGTGGCGGCCTGACGCTCCGCATTACCGCGGAGGCGTGGCGCAGATTTATCAACGCGACAAGGTAACCCTTCGCGGGTCATCGCTGATCACCGGCAACGGGGAAGCCGTCCCCAACAACCTGGTCGTACTCCGACAGGATGCTGTCCGGGGAGACGAACGACGGGAAACGCATAACCCGGCCGGATTCCTTTTCCACCACACGGACGCCACCGCCGCGCATTGAGTGGTCATCCATCCAGTCCTGGCGGATCAGCCATCCGGCGTCGAACTCGACTAGCTTCCAACCGCGTCCGTCGCTGGCGGTAGCCGACCCGACGACCTCGGTAGCTATACGCTCGGCTTCAGCTCTAGTGATCATCGCGTTGGTTCAGAAGGTGCCCCGCCCGCGCTGGCCCAGAGCGCATTGGGCCAGCGGGCCCCCTGGGGGGTGGGAGGGCCGAGCGGGCGGGACACCGGCCTGAGGGTAACCTGGCTACCAACGCGGCGGCCGGTGGAATGTGCTGGCGAACGGGAATGATGGCTGCACGGTCGCTCCTCAGGTGTAGATGAGGTTCGATCACAGGGCCGTTCCGTTGTGTGTCCGCATCGGGCGGCCCGCTACGCGCTACGATACATAGTCTATCGGACAGGGATTCGATCAGTGGTACCGACCTCGGCGTGGCACAGAATTCTTCGGCCGAATATTTCGAGTCAGAGGCGCTTCTCGAAGAAGTGCGTGGCCCACGGGTTGTCGTTGTACCGGTCGATCGCGCGGTAGCCCCCGCGCTGGTACATCTCCATTGCCTCGGTCAGCGCGCCGTTGGTGTCGAGCCGGACAATGTCGTGGCCGAACGCGCGGGCCTGGTCCTCCAGGTGGCGCAGCAGCCGTGACCCCAGGCCCGCGCCGCGCCAGTCGTCGTGCACCCACATGCGCTTGAGCTCGCCGGCGCTCCGCCCGTCGGCGAGGCGGGCGATCGCCTGCAGGCCGCCGCAGGCCACCGGGTCGCCGTCGGAGAGCGCCACCACGAGGACGCCGGTCGGCGGTATGAGCAGCGACGCGTCCTTCTCCGTCTCGCCCGCCGGGTCGAAGCCGAAGCGGCGGCCGATCTCCGCGAAGTACCTGCCGACCACCTCCCTGGCCACGGGCGAGGCGGGGTCTACCGGCTCGAACCGCACGGTCGCGGCGCGGACAAGCAGGTCCGCCTCGCTCAGCGCCCGGGCGAGGCGTTCCCGCTGGCGTTCGGTGAGCGGGCCGACGATCAGGCGAGCCCGGTCGTCGGAGCGGCGCTCGAGCTCCTTGCAGCACTCGTGGCCCGCTGCCGTCAGGATCACCTGGCGACGCCGGCGGTCGCCCGGGTCAGGGGTCACCTGGATGAGCCCGTCGCGCTCCAGGCGGCGCAGGAGACGGCTGAGGTAGCCGGAGTCGAGCCCGAGGCGCTCGCGCAGCGTTTGCGTGGTCGGAACCAGCCCGGTCGCCGGGACGGCGCCGACCTCAAACAGCAGGCGGGCGGGGCCCAGGGGCATCCCCATGCCGAGGAAGGAGTCGTCGAGGACGCCGATGCGCTGGGTGTAGGAGCGGTTGAAGCGGCGCACGACGGCGACAGGATCCGACATAATCGCTGACCTTAGTCAGACAAACGCGCGGCCGCAGGCGGCACGGCAGGACCCCCTGGGCCGATCGCGACATATCGCCTTGTGAAGCGGTAGGCGAGAGGCCGCCGGTGTCCAACAGTTTGTGCCATGTCGGATCAGGATCCGCCCAGGTCATCGAGCCGCAAGAGACCCGCCGCTATTGCAAGGAAGTCTTTGCAAAGTTAGCTTTGCGTTATGCACGAGGAGCACGAGGAGCAGGTGCCCGGCCGGAGCATCACTCGGCTCGACAACGCGACGGCGCTGCGGGCGTACGCGCATCCCGTCCGCATGAAGCTGATACTGGCGCTGCGGACACGGGGGCCGCTGACCGCCACGCAGGCGGGCCGGCTGCTCGGCGAGTCGTCCGGGTCGTGCTCCTTCCACCTGCGACAGCTCGCCAAGTACGGGCTGGTCGAGGAGACCGGCGAGGGGACCGGGCGGGAGAAGCCGTGGCGCGCGACCACCACGTCGACCAGCTGGGATGACGTGCAGAAGACGGCGGAGGGCACGGCCGCGGCCGGCCTGCTGGCCGAGGTGCTCGCCGAGTCGTACTTCGGCGAGCTCACGCGGTGGCTCGAACTGCGGTCGGCGGAGAGCGAGGAGTGGCAGCGGGCCGCGTTCATCGGCGACCGCTACCTCTGGCTCACCGCCGAGGAACTCGCCCGGGTCGGGCACGACCTCGCGGCGGTCGCCGACAAGTACTTCGAGCGGCAGGCCAGGCCGGAACTGCGGCCGCCGGGCGCGCGGCTCGTCACTTACCTGCACCTCGGGTTCCCCAACGTGACACTGCGGGACGAGCCTTGAGAACCTCAGCTCTTGACGGGCTTGGGCATGGGCTTCAGCGCCTCGGCGAGGACCTCCAGGTCGGGGACGGCCGCGAGCAGCCGGGCCGCCGTGTCCGGCGGGAGGTCGTGCAGGCACTCGGACAGCACCTTGGTCCGCTGCTGGCGGATCCGCTCGTGCACCTGCTCGCCCAGCGGGGTGACCGCCACGCGGGCCGCGCGCAGGTCGCCCGGGTCCGGCATGCGGCGGATGAGGCCGCGCTCGTCCAGCGCCTTGACCACCCGGGACAGCATGGTCGGGTTCAGGCCCTCGAGCTCGGTCAGCTCGGTCAGGCCGAGCGGTCCGCGGCCGCGGACCAGGGCGAGCACGGAGTACTGGGTCGGGGTGAGGTCCTCGCCGGTGGACGTGTCATTGAGCACACGGGCAAGCCGGGGAATGACCGCGCGCAGCCGCGCCATGAGTTCGCTGTCCATCACGTCTCCGGAATCAACTTGAATGCTTGCTAGCAAGCAACTAACCTTATTGCATGTGAGCCTGACCGGAGAAACCGCGAGAATCAGCGAGCCCGCCTCTGACGCTCCGGGGGCGCGGCAGCGGGACCGGCGCAGGCTGATCTTCGCGATCGTATCCATCGGGCTTTTCATGGCATCGGTTGACCAGACCATTGTGGCGACTGCCCTGCCCGCGATCGAGAAGGAACTGCACGCCGCGATCAACTGGAGCGCCTGGACGATCTCGATCTACGCGCTCGGCCAGGTCATTGCCATGCCCATGGCTGGCAAGATCAGCGACATGTACGGCCGCAAGAAGGTCTTCATGATCTCGGCAGCGGTCTTCACGCTCTCCTCGCTCTGCTGCGGGTTCGCGCCGAACATCGCGGTGCTGCTGCTCGCGCGCTTCATCCAGGCGCTGGGCGGCGGCGCGTTCATGCCGTCGGCGACCGGGATCGTGTCCGATCACTTCGGCGAGCAGCGGGACCGTGCGGTTGGCATGTTCACCTCCATCTTCCCGATCGGCGGCATCGTCGGCCCTGTCCTCGGCGGACTGTTCGTCAACTACTGGACCTGGCGGGGAATCTTCCTGGTCAACGTGCCGGTCGGGGTTGCCCTCATTGCCCTGACGGCCCGGTTCATTCCCGCTTCGGCGCTCCGGCCGTCCTCGCGGATCGACGTCACCGGGGTCTTGCTGCTCGCCGGGCTGATCGGGTCAGGGATGTTCGGCATCACTTACCTGGGCAGCGGGGACGTGCCGTTCTCCAGCCCGGTCTTCCTCGGCAGCCTGGCCTGCGCGCTCATGCTCGGCTGGCGGTTCGTCCGGCACTCGCGCACCGATCCCGCGCCGTTCGTCCCCTACCGGCTGCTGCGCGGGCGCGGCTTCGGGATCATGAACCTGATCAACTACCTGTACGGCGCGGCCGCACTCGGGTTCGCCGCGCTCGTGCCGCTGTACGCGACCGACCGCTACGGGATCTCCGCGCTTGCCTCGGGGACGCTGCTGACCGCGCGGGCCATCGGGATGATCGCGGTTGCCGGGGTGGCCGCCATGGCGCTGCGCCGCACCGGGTACCGGTGGCCGATGATCCTCGGGTTCGCGGTCCTCGCGGGCGGGCTGGTGATGCTGGCGGTCGCCGCCCCGCTCTCCCCGTACGGGTGGCTGGCCATCGGGGCCGGCCTCACCGGGTTCGGCATGGGGCTGTCCGTTCCCGCCTCCAACAACGCCAGCCTGCAACTCGCGCCGGACCAGGTGGCCGCCATCGCCGGGCTGCGCGGGATGTTCCGGCAGTCGGGGGCGATCACCGCCGTTTCGGTAACCACCGCCCTGATCGCCCGCACGTCGGGGACGGCGGCGGCGGGCATCATGCAGGCGCACGTGTTCCTGGTGTTCGCGGGCATCCTCGTGCTGCTGCTGCCGCTGGTCAGGTTCGTGCCCGAGCACCGCGGCAACTGGTGAGCGGGGCCGCGGCTTAGCCGGCGGCTGAGGTCTTGGATGATCCAGAACGGAGTCGGCTGACCCTGACCGGCCCCGCTGACTCGGCCGGGCGGGGGTTACCCGGGGTGAGCGCGGGCTGCCTGCGCTGCCGACCTGAATGTCGGTGGCCACGAGGATAGTGGTGCTGACAGCACGGCACGCCTCGGTGGCCCGGCAAAGAGGAGAGTGAGCAGATGCACGGCATGGAAGCCCCGGAACGGGCGCGGGAGCCGGAGGACCTGGACCGGCTCTTCCTCGAACGGGCTAAGGCCGGGAATGTGGATGGCGTCGTCGCCCTGTATGAGGCGGGCGCGGTGCTGGCCCTCGCGCCCGGGCGGCTGGCCGTCGGTACCGAAGCCATCCGCCGGGCATACGCGGAACTGCTGGCCAGGCGGCCGTCGTTTACCGGCTCGATCCGGCCAGCTATCAGGAACGGCGATATCGCCGTCACGTCGACCACGCGCGCGGGTAACGCCACGGTGGAAGTGGCCCGCCGTCAGCCCGACGGCACCTGGCTCTGGGCAATCGATCAGCCGAACGTGCTCGGCTTATCGAGGGCGGGCAGGTCGCGCCACGGGGTCCAGCCGGACTCGCCGCCGGGGCCGAAGGCGCTCCGCCAGGCGTGGTAGGCCCGGCCGGCCCTGGTGAGGACCGCGAGCTTCTGGTACGGGGAGAACGGGTGGGAGGTCGAGGTGACCGCGGCGACGTGCTGCCCGGCCGGACCGGGCAGGTCCTGCCAGGCGGACCAGCCACCGCGTTCCGTGTAGTCGCGGCGGCTGAGGCGGCCGCGGGGGTCGACCGCGAAGACCTCGACGTGTCCCGGGTCCCGTGACGAGCAGGCGACGTCCGTGACCGTGAGCGGGAGGCCGGCCAGGGGCTCCCAGTCCGACCAGGAGGACATGGCGTCCGGCGTCCCCCGCCGCTGCCGGTGCCAGACCTGGCCGCCCGCCACGGCCACCAGGTCTTGACGGTGGCCCTCGACCCGGCCCTGGTCTTGGTCTTGGTCTTGGTCCTGGGTAAGCAGCGAGGCGCAGCTCGCGGCGATCGAGGTCACCGGCAGTCCCTCGGGCGCCGGCTGGCTGGTCCACGCGGACCAGCCAGCCCCGCTGCCTCCGCCGTCGCTCCAGACGCTGCGGTGAATCGTCTCACGGGAGTCCACGGCGAACATTTCCCAGTGGCCCGCCGCGACCGGGGAAAAGGCGAGGGCAGTACCTCCCGGGGGGACGAGCTTTCCCTGCATGGGGGGCTCCCGCCCCCCATCTCCCCCTGGCCCGAACCCCCCCGGCGAAAAGGCGAGGTCGATGGCCGGCGTGCCGAGCCCGGGCAGCGCCTCCCAGGCCGACCACCCGCCGCCGGGGTTGCCGGCCCGCCACCGGTGGTAGACGCCGTCCCCGGCGGCGAGGGCGATCTTCTGGTGGTCACCGTAGGCCTGCGCCGCGATCGCGGCGGCGTTACCCGGCGGCAGCGGGCCCATGTCATGCCAGGTCGTCCAGGCCTGGCTGGGCCAGTAGGCGCGGTGCTTCAGGCTCCGCGGGCCCGCCAGGGCGAAGAAGTGCCGGTGGTCCCTGGACAGGGAGAGGCACGCGACGGGAGCGGTGACGCGGGCGCCGCCGGTCCTGGCCGCCCGGGGACGGGCGGCGGCCACCCGCTGCTGGCCGCCCGGCGCGGGCTGGCCGGCCGGCTCAGCGTCCGCGGTGCCGGCCGTGCGGGCCAGGGCGCCGACGATCTCGGCGAGCGCGGCGGCGACCTGGGCCGCGCTCGCGGGCCGGCTGGCCGGATCCTTTTCGAGCAGCCGGAGCACGAGCCTGTTCAGCGGATCGGGAATGTCGTGGTTGCGGGCCAGCGGCGCCTGCGGCACCTCCTCGCAGTGCATCCGGATGATCGCCATGGAATCGGCCACGAACGGTGTCTCCCCTGTCAGCAGCTCGTACAGGATGCAGCCCATCGAGTACAGGTCCGCGCTCGGCTCGCCCGCCCAGGTGCCGAGCCACCGCTCGGGCGCGATGTAGGCCCACGTGCCCATGATGACGCCCTGAGCGGTGAGCACGGAGTGCGCGCTGCTGTCCCTCGCGATGCCGAAGTCGCCGATCTTCAGCAGGTTGCCCGGGAGGACGAAGAGGTTGGCCGGCTTCAGGTCACGGTGCACGATGCCTTGCTGGTGGACCACGGAGAGCCCGGCGGCAAGCTGCCGGGCGAGCTCGACCGCCCGGCCGACCGGGAGCCCGCGCGGCGACCCGCTCAGCAGCTGGCCGAGGTCCTGGCCGGCGAGCAGCTCCATGACGATGAACAGCCGCCCCTCGTGCCAGTCCGCGTCGAGCATCCGCACGATGTGGGGGTGGTTCAGCTTGCTCAGGATGACGGCTTCCAGCTGGAACCGCCTGAGCATGTCGCTTCCGGTCAGCGTGGAGTGCATCAGCTTGATCGCGACGTCACGGCGCAGGTGCAGGTCGCGCTCGAACTTCAGGTCACGGGCCTGCCAGACCTCGCCCATGCCGCCGACGCCGAGCCGCCGGTCGAGCCGGTACCGGCCAGCCAGCTCCGTCCCAGACTCAACCACCGAGGGCACCACCTCAACCGCGAATCCCGCCTGTTCGCGCACTGCCGGGCCACCGCGATAGTACCGACCGGCCGGCGTGACCCTGTGGCAGAAAGGATAAATCAGGGGCAGCCGGACGGTCAGGCGGGGGCGGGTGGTCAGGCGGTGGCCGGCGCACCGCCTGGAAGCACGGGGCCTGGAAGCACGGGACCGGTCGGCGCGGGACCGGGCGACGCGGCCTCGCTGGCCGGCCACCCGGTGGCCTGGCCGGTGTCCGGGTCGAAGAGGTAGAGCCTGCCGGGGTCGACGCGGAGGGTGAGGCGGGTGCCGGGGCGCACCTCGGCCCGCGGGCCGAGCCGGGCGACACCGTTGTGCGCCGCTCCCGGCAGTCCCGCGTCGGCGTCGGCGGGCGCGGTGGCCGGTTCGTCGGCGGGCGCGGCGTCGGTCCAGAAGTACGCGTGCAGCTCGCTGCCGAGCCGCTCGACCGTGCGGACGTCGACGGCCAGCGCGCCCGGGGTACCGTCGGGGCACGGGGCCAGGTCCTCCGGGCGCACGCCGACGACGACCGGCCGCCCGGGGGTGAGGGAGGCTGTCGGGCCGGTCGGGCCGAGGGCGAGCCGCTGCGAGCCGAGCACGAGCGCGCCCGACTCATCGACCCCAGCCGTGTAGAGGTTCATCTCCGGTGAGCCGATGAACCTGGCGACGAACAGGTTCACCGGCCTCGTGTACAGCTCGTCCGGCGGGCCGTACTGCTGCAGGGCGCCCGCGCTCAGCACGGCGATCCTGTCCCCCATCGTCATCGCCTCCACCTGGTCGTGGGTGACGTACAGGGTGGCCGCGCCGATGGACTTGTGCACCCGGAGCACTTCCGAGCGCGTCCAGACCCGGAGCTTCGCGTCAAGGTTGGACAGCGGCTCGTCCATGAGGAAGACCGCCGGGTCGCGGACGATGGCGCGGCCCATCGCGACCCGCTGCCGCTGCCCGCCTGACAGCTGGCGCGGCTTGCGGCGCAGCAGGTCCGACAGGCCGAGCGACGCGGCGGCGGCGCGGATCCGGCGGTCCCGCTCCGCCTTGGCCACGCCGGCGTTCTCCAGCGCGAAGCCGATGTTGTCGTAGACGCTCAGGTGCGGGTACAGCGCGTAGTTCTGGAAGACCATGGCCACGTCGCGCCGCCGGGGCGAGACGTCGTTGACCACGCGGCCGCCGATGCTGACGGTGCCCGACGTGACCGGCTCAAGGCCCGCGACCATGCGCAGCGCCGTGGTCTTGCCGCAGCCGGACGGGCCGACGAGCACGACGAACTCCCCGTCGGCGACCCCGAGCGAGAGCCGGTCGACGGCGGTCACGCCGCTGGCGTAGACCTTGGTCAGGTTCTCAAGCTCGATGGCTGGCACCCGGGTCACCTCCTGTCCTCGCCGGAGCGGGCTAGTTCGCGATGCTGCCAAGGAGCATGCCGCCGCGCCAGTAGCGCTGCAGGATGAGGAACAAGGCGATGAGCGGGATGATCGTCACCAGGCCGCCCATCACGAGCATCGGGTACAGGTTGGCGTCGCCGCTGTTCACCGCCCGGTCAGACCACAGGCCGAGGCCCACGGTGAGCGGGTACTTGGTGTTGACGTTAAAGATCAGCAGCGGCAGGAAGTAGTTGTTCCAGGTCGCCACCACGTTGATCAGCAGCACGGTCAGCAGCCCGGGCACCATCAGCGGCAGCGCGACGCGGAAGAAGATCCGCAGCTCCCCCGCGCCGTCGATGCGCGCCGCGTCGAGCAGTTCGCGCGGCACCGAGATGTCGGCGTAGGTCCGCATCAGGTAGACGCCGATCGGCGAGATCATGCTCGGCAGCACCATGCCCCAGATCGAGTTGATCAGGTGCGCCTTGGCGTAGGTCAGGTAGAGCGGGATGGACAGCGCCGTGATCGGGACCAGCAGCGCGGCGATGATCGTGTAGAAGGCGAACCGCGAGCCGCGGAACCGGAACCGGGCGAGGCCGTAGCCCGCCAGGGCGGACAGCACGGTCGCGCCGCCGCCGCCGAGCACCGCGTACAGCGCGGTGTTGCCGAACCACTGGATGTACGAGCCGTACCCGTCCACGTTCTGGAAGAGCAGCCCGAACGTGTGGAAGAACTCGAACGGGCTGGCGAACCAGAAGCCGAACGTCTCGAAGATGTTCGCCTGGGTCTTCGTGGAGTTGATGAGGATCCAGCCGATCGGGATCAGCGTGAAGATCGCGAACACGAAGGCGAGCGTGGTCGCCGCGGTGACGGTGCCGCGGCGCAGCCCGTACAGCTCGACGGGGATCTCGCTGTCGCGCGCGGCGAGGCGGTCCCGCCGCCGGCGCTGGCGGCGGGACTCCGGCGGTGGGCCCGCGCTGCTCGCCGGCGGAGGCGGTGCCGTGGTGACGGTCATGCGAACTCTCCGCTCTCGGGGGGTACGGGGGGTCGTCCCCCCGGGAGATATCGCCGGGCTCGCCGCCCGATAAGATGGCGGTTTTTGCCATCGGGCGGGGAGCCCGGCCGCCTGCGGACGATGAGGGACAGCGCCGAGATCACGACGATGATCACGGCGAGGATCACCGCCATCGCGGCGGCGAGGTTGGTCTCGTCGGCGGCGATCGCGGTCTGGTAGATGTAGTACGAGGGCGTGTAGTTGACCGAGATCGCGCCCTGCTGGAAGTACTCGAGGATCTGCGGCTCGGTGAACAGCTGGAGCGCGCCGATCGTGTTGAGGAAGACCAGCATCACCACGGCCGGGCGGACCAAGGGCAGCTTGATCCGCACGATGATCTTCCACAGCGGGGTGTCGTCGAGGATGGCGGCCTCCACGACGTCGCGCGGCACCGATTTCAGCGCGGTGTAGAGGATCATCATGTTGTAGCCGGTCCACTCCCAGATGACGATCACGATGATCGACGGGAGTATCAGGCTGGGGCCGAAGAAGTTGGTGTTCGCGAAGCCGAGCGCGCTGGCCAGCCGGGTGAACGGCCCGAACTGCGGCTCGAGAAGGAACGACCACATGACCGCGCCGACCACGGCCGGCACCGCGAACGGGATGAAGAAGACGGTGCGGAAGGCGGTGCCCCACCTCGCGACGCCCAGGTCGAAGACGCAGGCGAAGAAGAACGCGATCACCAGCATGACCGGGATCTGGATCGCCGCGAAGATGACCACCCGGATGACCCCGTTCCAGAACAGGCCGTTTTCCAGGGTCTGGGTGTAGTTGGACGCGCCGGTGAAGCTCGTGCCGCCGATGATGCGGTACGTGTACAGGCTGGTGTAAACGGCGTAACCCAGCGGCACGAGCATGAAGAGCAGAAAGCCGAGCAGGAACGGCGCGACGAACCAGACGCCGCGCCGGTCCCGCCGGTGGATCCAGGATGAGCGCATGTCAGGTGCGGTCCATATCAGAGGTCGGCCCGGTCAGGTGTTAACCGTGAAGCCCTGCGCCTTGGCGTAGCTCACCAGGACGTTCTGGAAGTTGGTGAACGCGGACTGGAGCGTCCCCTTGCCGTCTTGCACGCCGGCGAAGACGGTGGACGCCTCGTTGAGCGCCTCGGTCATGAACGGCGGCCACTCGTCGGAGCTGATGTTAGAGGCGGCGCCGGTGAACGCCACGTTGGGGTCGGACGTGCCGGACAGCGGGTTGTTCAGGTCCTTGTAGGACGGGTCATTGAGCAGCGGGACGTAGGTCGGGAAGAGCAGCGACGGCGCCGTCTTCGTGATGTTCCACGAGGCGGTGGTCGCGTTCAGCCACTCGGCGAACTCCGCGGCCTGCGCGGGGTGCTGCGACTGGGCGAACACCGGGTAGGAGGAACCGCCCCAGTTCGCCGCGACGTCCGCGCCCGCGGTCCACTGCGGCAGGTTCGTGGCGCGCCAGTCGCCGAGCGACGACTTGGCGTCGGGCAGGAAGTAGGACGGGCCCCACGCGGAGCTGAGCCAGCTCGCGTCGATGCTCTTGTCCATGTCGGCGAAGGACGTGGCGGACACGTCGGTCGTGGAGTTGAGCTCGTGCGCGGACAGCATGTTCTGCCAGTACTGCGCGAACGCCATCTGCCGCGGGCCGGTCCAGTTGATGGTGACCGTGCTGCCGCCGGTGTAGGTGAACGGCCAGGCGTTGTCCTGCGCCATCAGCGACATGATCCACTGCAGGTCGGTGGCGGAGAAGTTCGTCATGTAGGCGGACGGGTCGCCGGAGTGCAGGGTGGCGGCGTCGGTGGCGAACTGCGCCCAGGTCGTCGGCGGGGTGATGTGGTACTTGGCCAGCAGGGCGCTGTTGTAGTAGAAGGCCATCGGGCAGGCGTCGCCGGGGATCGCGTAGACGGCGGAGCCCTGGCTGACTTCCTGCCAGGCCCACGGCACGAAGTCGCTCTTGTACTTGTTCGCGCCGTAGGGCACGAGGTTGTCGACGCTCTTGGTGACCACGAACGACGGGAGCTCGTCGTATTCGACCTCGGCGACGTCGGGCGCGCCCGAGCCCGCCTTCAGGGCGTTGGTGATCGCGACGTACTCGGGGTCGCCGGCGCCCACGTCCTCCTGGGTGACGCAGATGCCCGGGTGGGTCTGGTTGAACGCGGTGACCGCCCGGCCGAGGCCGGGTACCCACGCCCAGAAGGTGATCTTCACGGCGTTGCTGCTCGAGCAGTTCGCGCCGGCCTCCACGGTCACCGACGAGCTCGGGCTGGCCGACGCGGACGCCGAGGCGGACGAGTTGCTCGATGAGGCCGTGCTCGATGTGCTGGTACTGGGGGCGGCGGAACTGCTGCTGCCGCCGCTGCTGCTGCACGCCGCGAGGCCGGTGACCGCGGCGATGGCGGCGATCCCGCCGAGCGCGAGCTTGGGTCGTCTGCTTGCCGTCCTTGTCCTATCTCTATTCATCGGGGAACTCCTTTGTTTCCTTATTTCTCGGGGGTGCGCGCTCTCCGGGTCTGCGCGCGCACGGAGCCGCTACGCGAGGCGGTGATCAGTGAGGGGCGCCTCGATGACCGTGAAGGACCGCGGCGGCAGGGTGACGGCGAGCGCGGGCCCGCCGTCCGACACCGTGCTGGGAGAAACGGTGGACGTGGCCAGGTGCACGCCCGCGACGCCGGGAAGCGGTGACGGGCCACCGCCCGTGAGCGTGGTGACCGTGGCGGGGCCGGCGAAGGCGAAGTCGCGCAGCACGAGCCGGGCTTCTTCGGCGGCGCCGGGGGCGCGGTTGACCAGCGTGACCGCGATCCGGCCGAGGTCCGCGCTGACGCTGGCGGCGGCGTCGACCAGGGCGAACGGGCCGAGGTCGGCGACCCGGTGCGGCCAGCGGCTGGCGGCGGGCGGCAGCTCGGGACTGATGGCGGGGCCGTCGACGTGCACGTCGACGGCGGCGTCGAGCGCCGCCCGGGCGTGCAGCAGGAACGGGTAGTAGATCGGCTGGACGGCCGCCGCCTCGCCGGTGGTGACGATCGGGGCGATCGCGTTCACCATTTGCGCCAGGTTGGCCATCCGGACGCGGGCGGCGTTCCTGACGAAGATGTTCAGGTAGGTGGCCACCGCGAGGGCGTCGTCGAACGAGTACCGCTCGGCGAGGTCCCCTATCCCCGCGTCTTCCGGCCCCGTGTTTCCCGGTACCGTGCGGTACCAGACGTTCCACTCGTCGTAGGCGATCGCCGGCTTGCGGTCAAGGCCCTGGAGGTACGCGGCCCTGTCGATGAGGGCGCCCGCGGTCCCGATCGCGCGCTCGGCCTGGTGCGGCTGCAGGACGTTCGTCCAGTAGTCGTCGCTGCCGGTGTAGATGTGGATGGAGTGGTAGTCGACCAGCCCGGCAAGGCCGTCGATCACGACCGCGTCCCACTCGGTCAGCCCGGTCTCGCCGCAGGCGACGAGCCTGGCCCCGGGGTCGAGCATCTTGATCGCCCGGGCCCACCGGGTGGCCTCGCGGACGTACTCGTCGGCGGTCATCATGCCGACCTGCCATGTCCCGTACATCTCGTTACCGAGTGCCCAGTACCTGACGCCGTAGGGCTGGTCGTGGCCGTTGGACCGGCGCCGCGCCGCCCAGTCCGTGTTCCGCGCCGAGTTGCAGTACTCGACCCAGGCGAGCGCCTCGGCGAGGGTGCCGGTGCCCATGTTCAGGCAGATGTACGGCGCCACGCTGTCCGGTTCCGGCCCGAGCTCGGCGCAGTAGGCCAGGAACTCGTCGGTGCCGAACGTGTTGGGCTCCTCGCCGCCCCAGGCGAGCTCGGGACGGCGGGGCCGCTCCGCCCTCTGGCCGATCCCGTCGGTCCAGTGGTAGTTGCTGACGAAGTTGCCGCCCGGCCAGCGCAGCACGCCGATCCGCAGCTCGCGGAGCAGGCCAAGCACGTCCTTGCGGAAGCCGCGCGCGTCCGCGAGCGGCGAGCCCTCGTCGTACAGGCCGCCGTAGACGCACCGGCCGAGATGCTCGACGAACCCGCCGAACAGCTTCGGATCGATCGTGCCCAGGGTCCTGGCCGGGGCGATGGCGATCTGGGACACGGGCCTCCTTCCGCGCTTGCTACGTCGGGCCGGCTACACGGGGCTTGTCATACGGGGCTTGTCACACGGGGCTAGTCACACGGGGCTAGTCACCGAACGGGGCGGCGGCCGGGATCCAGACGCGCATCGCGCCCGGGCCCCGGTTGTCCCACTGGAAGTACGGGATCGCGGTCAGGGTGACGGCCCGGTCGCCTGGCCCCGGCGGGGCGAGGCCGCGTTCGGTGGCCAGGGCCGCCGCCGGCCCGTAGGGAGTGTGCCGGCCGTGCGCGGAAACCTGGATCGTGGCGCCGATGCCGGGCAGGGCCGCCGGGTGCTCGGTCAGCCGCGGGCCGGCCCCTCGCCGGCTAGCACGGTCAGCTCGTCGAGCCGGGCGGGCTGGTCGGTCTGCTCGAAGCAGTACACGAGGGGGCCGCGCTCGATCGCGACGCAGCCGCGCAGCGCGTCGACGCGGGGGTCCGGGCGGACCCACCGCGGTGTCATGTCCAGCTGGAGTCGTACCTCGTCTCCCGGCCGCCACGCCCGGCGGAGACGCAGGTACCGATCGGGTGGAACATGAACTCGTTCTGGAGACTCGTCTTGATCATCCACCGCGAGACCCGCGCCGGCGCTCCACGCGGGGACGCGGAGGGCTATCTCCCGCACCCCGCGGGGCGCGGCGGTCACGCGGAGCCGGATGGCGCCGTCCCACGGGTAGCCCGTGTCGAGCTCGACGGTCAGCCCCGCGCCGACGATGGTGGCCGTGGCGTACTGGTGCACGGCGAGGGTGTCGTCGCTGCTGGTGGCCAGGTAGTGGTGGAGGGAGGCGAGAAGGCGCATGATGTTCGGCGGGCAGCAGGCGGTCTTGAACCACTCGCGGCGGCGGCCCGGGTCATCCCGCTCGTAGTGGTCGACGCGCCGCTGCAGCGGGTTGACGTAGAAGAACCGCATCCCGTCGGTGCTGATCGCGCCGCCGAAGCCGTTGTAGAGGATCCGTTCCATGTGGTCGGCGTACTTGGCGTCGCCGGTGGCGAGCAGCAGCCGCCAGCTCCACTGGAAGCCGGCGATCGCGGCGCACGTCTCGTTGTAGGCGCGGTCAGGCGGCAGCTCGAAGTGGTCGCCAAACGACTCGCCCTCGTGGCGCGAGCCGTTTCCGCCGGTCAGGAAGGTCTTGCTGGCGATCATGTCGTCCCAGCGGATGATCGACCCGGTGAGCAGCCGCTCGTCATTGGTCTCGGTCGCGACGTCGGTAACGCCCGCCTCCAGGTAGAGCGCCCGGACGGCGTGGCCGACCTCGGTGGTCCGCTCCCGGACCGGGAGGTGATCTTGCATGTAGCGACGGCCGTAGCCGGAATCTCCCGCCAGGCCGTACCCGCGCTGCTCGACGAACTGGGCGGCCAGGTCGCGGTAGGCGGTGGTTCCCGTCTCGCGGTACAGCTCGACCAGGGCGGTCTCCACGATGGGGTGGCCGTCGATTCCCTTGCTCTGCCCGGCGAACTCCTTGACCAGGTGGTCGGCCAGCCTGACCGCGATGTCCATCGCGCTCTGGTTGCCGGTGCCCCTGGCCAGGGCGACGGCCGCCTGGAAGAGGTGGCCGTCGCAGTACATCTCGTGGCTGGCGGCGAGGTTCTGGTAGTGGGGCTCGCCGCTGACCTGGACGTAAGAGTTCAGGTAGCCGTCCGGGCGCTGGACGCGGGCGAGCAGCTCGGTGGTGGTCACGGCGAACGCGCCGAACGCGCCGCCGAGTGCCGCTCCCTGGCCCTGGGCCTGCTTGCCCGGGTCCTGCTTGCCCAGGTCCGGCTCGCCCGGCGGGTCCTCGCCGCAAAGCGACTCACGGCGGCCCGGCGATCCCAGCTCCCAGCCGACGGCCTCGAGGGTCTTGTAGATGTCGGAGTCCATGAATACCGGGCCGTGGTAGCCGAGGTCGGCCGGCGGGGTGACTCCCCGCGCGCGGGGAGCGGACGCGGCGGGCTCCGGGGACGCGCCCGGTTCAGGTGACACTGGTTCCTGGGACATGGCGCCGATCGCCAGTTCCAGGTTATCGAGGTTGCCCGCCACCACCAGCTGGTGCAGGGCGAGCGGCATGCTCGCGGCGGCGTTGCGGCGCTGCCATTCGTGGAGGAGCCCGCCGGTCAGGCGGGCGCCAGGGGCGGGCAGCGGATGCTGCGCGGCGATGGCCGGCCCGGTCGGAGCGACCGGGCCGGTACCGGGCAAGGTGTCCGGGCTCGTGGGCAGTGAGTCGTGGGGCATGCGCAGGGGGACCCGCCTCCGATCCGGCAAGGAATAGGTTTTCCCTGGAGTTGAACCGTACGCTAGAGTCTCGGCTCAGGTACGTCAACATCCGATCGTCAGGCGGGCCGATCGGGCCGGTGGGGAGGTCGGGACGAGCAGCGAGGGTACGGCAGCGCCGGGACGCCCCGTCTTCGGGCCCGGGGACGGGGCCGGGCGGCGCGCCACCATCAGGGACGTCGCCGAGTCGGCGGGAGTGTCGGTCGGCACCGCGTCGAAGGCGCTCAACGGGCAGGGCAAGCTCCGCGCGGAGACGATCGAACGGGTCCTGCGCGCCGCCGAGCGGCTCGGTTTCGCGCCCAACACGCTCGCGCAGGCCCTGCTCGCGGGCCGTTCGTTCACGGTCGGGCTGATCACCACGGACAGCTTCGGCCGGTTCAGCATCCCGGTGATGCTCGGCGCGGAAGACGCCCTCGGGACCGGGCAGGTCTCGGTGTTCATGTGCGACACGCGTGACGACCCGGAACGCGAGCGGCGCTACGTGGAGATGCTCTGGGCGCGCCGGGTCGACGGGCTGATCGTGACCGGCCGCAGGATCGAGCCGCGGCCGCCGGTGCAGACGCTGCCAGGTATCCCGGTGGTGTACGCGATGACCCAGCCCGCCGACGGCGGCGCCGCGGCCGTACTGCCCGATGACGAGGGCGGCGGCCGGGCGGCCGCGGCCCACCTGCTGGCGATCGGCCGGCGGCGGATCGCGCACATCGCCGGCCCCGGGCGCTTCCTCGCCGCCCGGCTGCGGGCCCGCGGGTTCACCGCGGCGCTGGCCGAAGCGGCCACGGCCCCGTGCGGGGAGATCAGGTTCGGCGAGTGGAGCGAGCACTGGGGGCGGGAGGCGGCCGGGCTGCTGCTGGCCGACCGCCCCGATGCGATCTTCTGCGGCAGCGACCAGATTGCCCGCGGCGTCGCGGACACGCTGCGCGCCGTCGGGCGGCGCATCCCCGACGACGTCGCCCTCGTCGGCTTCGACAACTGGCTGCCCATGGCCATGGGCGCGCTTCCGCCGCTGACCAGTGTTGATCCGTGTCTTGAGGAGGTCGGCCGGGCTGCGGCCAGCCGCCTGCTCGCGGCGATCGGCGGCGAGCGCCTGACCGACGTGTACCGGGTACCCGCCCGGCTCGACGTTCGCGAGTCGACCGGGGGCTTCCCCTCGCCGGCTGGCTGACAGGGCGGGCGCGGCTGATAGCGGGGCCGGGCGTGCCCTAGCGGCGGTTGCGATTCACGATCCTCCTGGGACGGGCGCGGACTCCCGCTGCTTTCTGTTAACGTGCGCTGGCTTGGCGGCCGGACGGGCATGAGGCGGCTCCTTGCTGTTATCGTTGCGAAATGTGCACGTTAACAATCGGTTCCCGCTAAGGGGTTGACGCGCGGGCCGCGGCTTCCTAGCTTCGTGAGGAAAAGGATTTCCTTATCCTCGCCAGTGGGTCGTCTCCCTGGTTCCCCCAGTCGCTCACGTAACGAGAACAGGCCACGGCAATGAAGCTCTCGGCTAGACAGACACTCACCGGGGCGGCGGCCGTCATGCTGCTTTCCGCCGCCGCGTGCTCATCGTCCGGATCATCTCCCTCCCCCTCAGGCTCAACGGCCTCGTCATCATTCGGGGTCAACGCGACCGGCACGGTCCAGTTCTGGGCGCGCACCGTCTCCAAGGCGCTCGCACAGAAGCTGGTCAGCGAGTTCAACGCCACCCACAAGAACCTCCAGGTCAAGCTCACGCTCACGTCGATCAACGACGACGTCACGTCGCTCGCGACCTCGATCAGGGCCGGCGACCCGCCGGACGTCGTCGGGCTCAACGACATCGACGTGCCGACGTTCGCCAAAGAGAACGCGTTCATGAACCTGACGCCCTACATCAACAAGCTGCCCTACAAGAGCGACCTGTCGCCCGGCCACGTCGGCCTGGGCACCTACCAGGGCAGCGAGTACGGCGTCCCGTACTGGGCGGACCTGTCCGTGCTCTGGTACAACAAGACGCTGTTCAAGAAGGCCGGGCTCAACCCGGACGACCCGCCGACCACCTACGCGCAGATCCTGTCCGACGCCCAGGCGATCAACAAGCTCGGGCACGGCGTCAGCGGCTTCACGTTCGCCGGCGACTGCCAGGGCTGTCTGGGCTTCACCGTCCAGCCGGGCATCTGGGCGGACGGCTCGTACCTGACCAACGGCAGCATCGGCAGCCAGACCGCCAGCATCACCAACAACCAGCCCCTCGTGCAGGCGCTCACGCTGTACCGGAGCATGTGGACGCAGCACCTGGTACCGGACAATGACCGCACCGACAACGGGACGACCTGGGGCGAGGACTTCGCGGCGGGCAAGATCGGGATCATGCCGGGCGGTTACGGCCAGCTCGTCAACCTCGTCAAGCCGAGCCAGCTCGGCTCCGAGTTCATGGACACCCCGCTGCCCGGCAGCAACGGCGGCTACAGCACGTTCGACGGCGGTGACGACTTCGTCATCCCGGCCGCCGCCAAGAACGCGTCCGGCGCCTGGGAGTTCATCCAGTGGGTGATGCAGACGCAGCAGCAGGACCTGTACCCGGCCCTGGGCGCCACGCCGGTCCGCACCGACGTGCTCACCCCGTCGTTCTCCGCCGCGAACCCCGAGGACGCGGTCGCCCTGAAGGCCCTGGCCAAGGGCTACGCGCCGGTCACGCTCGTCTACGACCAGATGTTCAACCAGGCCGGCGGCCCGTGGTTCCAGATGTTCACCACGGCCGTGTACGACGGCAACCTAAGTCTCGCACTGCAGCAGGGCCAGTCGGGACTCACCCGCCTCCTGCAACAGGCGTCGTGACCAGTCCCGGCGAGGTGCTGACCCGTCCGCGAGCCGCCCAGCGCGGCTCGCGGGCGGGCTGGCGCCCGGGCGCCTGGGGGCCGCGCCTGTGGGGGGGCGGCCTCGGCGCGCGGCGGTCGCGGATCGGGATGCTGCTCGTCACGCCCGCGGTCGCGATGGTCGGGCTCTTCGTGCTGTTCCCGCTCGGCTTCGCGGTCTACATCTCGCTGACCGACTGGCCGCTGATCGGCCCGTACCACTTCATCGGCGGGCAGAACTACAGCCTGCTCATTCACGACCCGCAGTTCATCCACTCGGTGCTGTTCACCCTGCTCTACACGGCGATCGTCACCGGGCCGATCTTCCTCGTCGGCTACGGGATGGCCGTGCTCGTGCGGTCGGGGCGGCTCGGCTCGGTGTTCTTCCGCACGGCCTTCTTCCTGCCGTTCATCGTCGGGCTCGCCACCGAGTCGTTCATGGCGCTGCTCGAGCTTCAGCCGGACTCGGGCGCGGCCGACTACGTGCTGGCGAAGATCGGCCTGGCCCACGCGAACACCGCCTGGACGGTGGACTACGGCCTGGCTCTGACCGCCATCTGCGTGTTCGTCACCTGGTTCGCGTCGGGTCTCACGATGATGCTGCTGATGGCCGGCATGCAGGGCATCCCGACCGAGCTGTACGAGGCGGCCGAGGTGGACGGCGCCTCCTGGTGGCAGAAGGAGTGGCGGGTCACCCTGCCGCTGCTGCGCAGGAACATCGCGCTGGCCCTGATCATCTCGGTGATCGGCTCGTTCCTCGCGTTCAACCAGTTCTACATCCTCACCGAGGGAGGTCCAGGTACCTCCACCCAGCCGGTCGTGATGTGGATCTACCAGGAGGCATTCGTGCAGTACCACCTGGGTTACGCCACGGCGGGGGCGATCGCGCTGGTGATCGTGATCGCGATCATCAGCGCCGCCCAGTTCTACCTGCTCCGGGACCGGGACGACAGGCGGCCCGTGCGAAGGCTCCGGCGATGACGGCCGCTTCCCGCGCTTCCTACGCGCCGCGACCCGCCGGCCGGTCCCAAGCGGCCGGGACCTCCGGTCCCCGGCGCGGCGGCAAAGGCGGCGGCCGGGGCGGCGACCTGGGCCGCACCGGGTTCGCGCTGTACCTGACCGGGGGAACGATCGCCGCGCTGATCTTCCTGCTGCCGCTCGCCTGGGCCGTTCTCCGCTCGTTCATGCCGAACAGCCTCGTCACCCAGGCGCCGTCGGCCGGCGACTTCTCCCACCTGACGACGGCCAACTACTCCGGCGTCATCCAGACCAACGACATCCTGCGCTACGCGGCCAACAGCCTGGCGGTGGCGGTCGGCACCGGCCTGCTGACGGCGGTGATCGCGACCATGGCCGGGTACGGCTTCGCCCGCTTCCGGTTCCGCGGCTCCGGGCTGGTGTTCGCGCTCGTGCTGGTCACGATGATGATCCCGTTCCAGGCGCTGCTCACCCCGCTCTTCCTGGAGATGCACTCACTCGGGCTGACGAACAACCTCGCCGGCCTGGCGCTGTTCTACACGACGTTCAACCTGCCGTTCGGCGTGTTCGTGATGCGCAACACGTTCCTGCAGATCCCGTGGGAGCTGTCCGAGGCCGCGGCGGTCGACGGCGCCTCGATGCTCAGGACGCTGGTTTCGGTGCTGCGGCCGCTTATCGTGCCGGGCATCGCGACCACCGTCCTTTACGCGTTCCTGTTCTCCTGGACCGAGTTCGTCGGCGCGCTCACGTTCATCACCTCCGACAACCTCTTCACGCTGCCGCTCGCCCTGCTGAACATGGAGTACGGGAGCGTGGGCCAGGTGAATTTCGGCTACCTGGAGGCGGGCGCGGTGATCGCGATGGTGCCGTGCGTGCTGCTGTACATCGGGCTGCAGCGCTTCTACATCCGCGGCCTGGTCTCCGGCGTCGTCAAGGGCTAGCGCTGGCCGGCGGCGTTATCAGGCTTGCGCCTGGACGGCCGCCCTGTCGGGCTAGCGCTTGGCCGGCGGTGTTGTCGGGCTAGCCGGCCGCTCGCCTTCAGCCTCCGGTGACAGCCGCCGGCGCGTCCTGGTGGCCAGCGGAAGCCAGGTGCGCATGGTGGCAGGACCGCGGTTGGACCACTGGTAGTAAGGGATGAGCCGGGCCCGCGCGTGCTCGCCCTCGCGCGGCTCCGGCCTGGGGTGGTAGGGCCATCCACGGGCGGCGGCGCCGTGCCGGTACACGTCAATGGAGGTGCCGCCCTCATCGGTGGCGATGCTGTCCGGGTCGGCCGTGAGCTCGTCCACGCTCCACTCGGGCGGCAGGTCGGGCGACTCGAGCGCGAGCACGAGCGGCCCCCGTTCCACGGCGAAGGTGCCACGGACGGCGTCGATCCTGACATCGGGGTAGGTGGCCCGCGCCCGCACGGGAAACGTTACGCGCACCTGGTCCCCGGCGTAGAAGATGCGCTGGAACGTCAGCGAGCCCGCCGTTCGCCCGGCCGGCGGCTCGCTCGCCTCGCAGGCGCCGTTCACCCACGCGGGCACCCGCAGCCGCAGCGTGAGCGGTGTCCGTGAGGGTGCCTCGACGACGGTCACCACGACCGCCCCGCCGGCGGGGTAACCGCTGGAGACCTGGAGCGTGACCGGCCCCGCCGTCAGGTCGGTGGACACCCGGTAATCGCCGTACTGGTGCAGCTGGATGCCGTCGCCGCTGGCCGTGGCGAAGTACAGGCCGACGCTGGCGAGCGTGCGCGCCACGTTGGTCGGGCAGCAGGACACGTCGAACCAGGCGGCGCGCAGCCCGGACGGGGCCCTATGGCTGGCAACACTGGGGCTCGCACCACTGGGGCTCGCACCACTGGGGCTGACCGGCTGCGGGCCGTCGGCCGCCGTGCCCGGCGTCCGCTGGTGGAGCGTGTTCGCGTAGTAGAAGGCCGTCCCGTCCGCGCCCGGCGACGCGAGGACGTTGTTGAGCAGCGTCCGCTCGATGAGGTCCGCGTACTTGTCCTCGCCGCTGTCCAGCAGCAGCCGCCAGCTGAGCATGACCGACGCGATGCCCGCGCACGTCTCGGCGTACGCGCGGTCGGGGGGCAACTCGAAGTCCTCGCCGAAGGCCTCGTCCTGGTGATGCGACCCGACGCCGCCGGTGATGTACGTGCGGCGGGCCACGCCGCTGGCCCACTGCTCGCGCACCGCGTCCGCCAGCGCGCGGTCACCGGTCTCGGTCGCCACGTCAAGCGCGCCCGCGGCCAGGTAGAGAGCGCGCACGGCGTGACCGCGCAGGGTCGTCGCCGCGCGCACGGGCAGGTCGTCCTGGAAGTACCTTTGCCCGAACGGGTGCGGCCCGAGTGTTCCCGTGCCCCGCCGCTCGATGAAGAGCCGGGCGACCTCCAGGTAGCGCGGCTCGCCGGTCGCCCGCGACAGTTCCACCAGGGCCATCTCGATTTCCGGGTGGCCGCACACGGCGACGCGGCCGCCCGGCCCGAACTCCGCGGTGACGTGGTCGGCCAGGCGGCGCGCGACCTGCGGCAGCAGGTCGTCGTGGCCGGTGCGCAGCCGGGCGACCGCCGCCTGGATCAGGTGGCCGAAGCAGTACAGCTCGTGCCCGTGCTCCAGGTTCGAGTACCGGGGCGGCTGCCCGGGCCGCCCGAAGCTCGTGTGCAGGTACCCGTCCTCCTCCTGGGCGGCGGCGACCCGGGCGGCGAGGGCGTGATAGCGGTCCTCAAGGGCCGGGGAGTACGCGCGCCCGAGTTCCCAGGCCATCGCCTCGAGCAGCTTGTAGATTTCCGAGTCGACGAACTCGATGCCGGCGTGCCCGTGGTCGGGAAGGCCGTGGTCGGGAAGGCCGTGGTCGGGAAGGCCGCCACCGAGGGTGCCGGCCGCCGCGCGGTCGAAGTTGCCTGTCCAGCCGACCCGCTCCATCCAGGACTCGCAGTGGGCAAGGATCACGTCGGCGTTGAGCCGCTGCTTGTCTTTCCAGATGCCGCCGGTGAGTTCAATCTCGTCGGCCCCGAGCGGACGCCAGACCGAGGTGGCGGGCCGGACCGGCCCGCCCTGCTTAGCGGACGACATCAAGTACCTTCGCTCCTTCTGGCGAGAAGACCGGAATGCGGTCGGGGCTCACCGGGACCTCGACGGCCCGGCCCCCGGCCTGCCGCTCGCCGGTGGCGGCGTCGACCCAGGTGCGGCCGGCGGGCAGGTAGACGTCGCGGCCGCGGGCGCCCGGTTCGAGGACGGGCGCGATGAGCAGGTCTGGCCCGAGCATGAACTGGTCCTCAGCCAGCCACGCGCCCGGGTCGTCGGGGAAGTCGACGAACATCGGCCGCATCGGCGGCGTCCCCCGCAGGGCCGCCTCGCGCATCTGATCGTGGATGTAGGGCCGCAGCCGCTCGCGTAGCCGCATGGCAGAGACGATCCGCTCGTAGGCGGCCGCGCCGTAGGACCATGCCTCGTTGGGGCCGCCGGTCATCGCGTAGCCGGTGGGCAGCCGGGGCTCCCGGTCTCCGTGCAGCCGGAACAGCGGGCAGAACGCGCCGTACTGGAACCAGCGGACGATCAGTTCCTGGTAGGCCGGGTCGGCCGGGTCCCCGCCGTGGAACCCGCCGATGTCCGTCGTCCACCAGGGGATGCCGGAGATCGCGATGCTCAGCCCGGCCCGGACCTGCTGGCCCAGCGACTCCCAGGTGGCCGGGATGTCCCCCGACCAGACGGCGGCGCCGTACCGCTGCGACCCGGCCCACGCCGACCGGCACAGCAGGACGGTCGGCTCCTGCCCGGCGCGGGCCATGCCCTCGGCGAACAGCCGCGCGTTGTCCCGCGGGTAGAGGCTGGCGACCTCAGCGCCCGGGCCCGCGTAATACGACAGGTTGGCCGGCTGCGCCGGGTTGAGCTCGGGCTCGCAGGCGTCCAGCCAGAAGACCCGGATGCCGTGCGCCAGGTAGTTCCGCTCGATCAGCCCCCAGACGCGTTCCCTCGTCCGCGGGTTGGACGGGTCGTAGAACGCCACCGGCAGCGGGGCGGCCATCCCCTTGTCCTGGATGGTCTGGTGGAACTCCGCGCCCTGGTCGGTGGCCACCAGCAGCCCCTCGTCGTAGAACTCGGCGTAGTTCTCCGACAAGGGTGAGACCGTCGGCCAGACCGACACCATCAGCTCAACGCCGAGCTCGCGCAGCTCGGCGGCCATCGCGGACGGGTCGGGCCACTCGGCGGGGTCGAAGCGGTAGTCTCCCATGGCCGACCAGTGGAAGAAGTCGGCCACGATCACCGACAGCGGCAAGCCGCGACGCCGGTACTCGCGGGCGACCGCGAGCAGTTCTTCCTGAGTCCGGTACCTGAGCCTGGACTGCCAGAACCCGCTCGCCCAGGCGGGCAGCTCGGGGGCGTGCCCGGTGGCGTCGGCGTACCGGCCGAGGATCTCCGCCGGCGTCGGGGCGGCGGTGACCCAGTAGTCGATCTCCCGCGCCTGGCCGGCCTGCCAGCGGGTCGCGTTCTCCGCGAACTCGACCCGGCCGACGGCCGGCGAGTTCCACAGCAGCCCGTAGCCCCGGCTGGAGAGCACGAACGGGATGCTCACTTCCCCGTTCCGCTGGACGAGGTCGAGGGCGAGGCCCTTGAGGTTGAGCCGCCCGTGGGTTCGCTGTCCCATGCCGTACAGGCGCTCACCCGGGTAGGCCGCGAACTGCTGGTGGACCTCGTAGGCCGCCGACCGGTTGCCGTCGAAGACGCGCGCCCCCGGCATCCAGAAGTGCTCACGGCTCTCCGTGAGCAGTTCGCCGCCGTCCGGGCCGCGGAAGCAGAGCAGCGGTTCCGGGTAGCTGGCGGAGGTATCGAAAGTCACCTCGACGCGCAGGCGCCCGTTGGTCAGCGCCGCCCCCGTTCCTGACAGCTCGATGCGCGCGCCGGCCGGGGCCGGCCCCGGGTTGCCCGGAGAGGTGTCGCCCGGGGGGGCGTCGCCGAGCGCCCCGGGGCTGTCGCCAGGGATGCGGTGCTGTGCGGCGCGGACGCGGACGCTGTCGGCGCCCCAGGCCTGGACGCGGACCACCTCGTGGCGGTGCCGTACTTCGAGCACCCCGTTGTCGTTGCGGTAGGTCACCATCAGTGCTGTTCGATCCCAACTGTGAGCATGCGGCGGTGGCCGGAGGGGCAGTCCCTTGACTGGCCCGGCCGGTTCCTGCGGGTCTTCCTCGGGTCGCTAGTCCTTTACGGCCCCCGACGTGACGCCGGCGGCGACGTAGCGCTGCGCCATGACGAGCAGCACGGCCGCGGGGACCGACGCCACGACGGCGGTGGCCATGATCGCGTTCCACTGCTGGTTGTTGTTGCCTATGTAGGCGTAGATGCCGAGCGTGATCGGCTGCAGCGAGCCGCCGTTGTCCAGGGTGTTGGCGAACAGGAAGTCCGACCACGCCCACAGGAACGCGAACAGCGAGACGGTGATGACCGCGTTCCGGCTGACCGGCAGGACGATCGAGCCGAACGTGCGCAGCGTGCCCGCGCCGTCGATGCGGGCGGCCTGGATCAGCTCATCGGGAATCCGCGACATGAACGCGCTGAAGATCAGCACGCCGAACGGCACGGCGATGGTCGAGTCGGCGAGGATGAGCCCCCAGACGGAGTCGAGCAGGCCGAGCTTGATGTAGATGGCGTAGAAGCCGAACGCCATGACGATCGCGGGGATCATCTGCGCGACGAGCAGCAGCAGGTTCACCGCCCCGCCGCCGCGCGGCCGGAGCTTGGCCAGCGAGTAGCCCGCCGGCGCGGCGAGCACGAGCGTGAGCAGCACCGTGCCGATCCCGACCAGCAGGCTGGTGCCGAGGTACGGCAGTTGCTGCCTGAGCACCACCGTGTAGCCGGCCAGGGTGCCGTCGACCGGGAACAGATTGGGCGGGCTCTTGCGCATGTTCGACGTCTGCGTCAGCGAGACGTTGATCATCCAGTAGACCGGGAACAGCATCACGGCGGTGATCAGGACCCCGGCCGCGGTCAGCCACCAGGAACGGCGTTTTCGGTTTTTCACGCCGCCTCCAGTCGGTGCCGGGCGCGGACGTAGACGAGGGCGAAGACGACCGCGATGATGATCAGCACGTTGCCGACCGCCGCCGCCGAGCTGAAGTCGGGCAGCAGCGAGCCGAAGCTGAGCTGGTAAGACCAGATCGCCAGCGTCGTCGACGAGGTCGCCGGGCCGCCCCTGGTCATGATCCAGATGATGTCGAAGACCTTCAGGGTGTAGACGAAGCCGAGCAGCAGGGTGATGGCGGACACCGGGCGCAGTAGCGGGAAGGTGATCCGCCAGAACCGCTGCCAGCCGCCGGCCCCGTCGATCGACGCGGCCTCGAAGACGTCGGTGGGGATGCTTTGCAGGCCGCTGTACATGATGACGAGGTTGAACGGGATGCCGATCCAGACGTTCGCGATCAGCACGGCGGCCAGGGACCAGGTCGGGGAGGTCAGCCAGTCGATCGGGCTGACGCCGATCGCCTGGAGGAACGCGTTCACGATCCCCGAGTCGCTGTTCAGCATCCACGACCAGGTCGACGCGGACACCAGCAGCGGCAGCAGCCACGGCACCAGGAACAGCGCCCGCAGCAGCCCGGAGAGGCGGAAGTTCCGGTGGAAGAACACCGCGAGCGCCAGCCCGATCGCGAACTGGAAGCCGATCGAGACGAACACGAAGATCACGGTGTTGACGAGCGCGGGAGCGAACGTCGGGCTGGTGAAGATGCCCTTGTACTCCGAGAACCCGGCGAACGGGGCGTTGCCGCTGACGAAGGACGTCACGGTGTAGCTGTGGATGGACAGGTCGATGTTGCGGTAGAGCGGGTAGGCGTAGAACAGGGCGAGGTAGACCACGACGGGTGCCAGGAAGCCCCAGGCGGTCCACTGCGTGCTGCGAAGCAGTCGTGCCCGGCGCGACTGCCGTGGCCCCCGTGACGGGGCGGCCTGCGCCGCCCCGTCACGGAACCGGCTGCCACGGGGCCGCGCGGCCGACCGCGTCCTTGACCGTTCCGCTGTCATGACTTTCACGTCGGCTTACCTCGGGTTACTTGTTGAGCGCCGCCGTGACCGCGGACTGCGCGGCGGATAGGGCGGCCGACGGCGTCGCCGCGCCGCTTTCCGCCTTCTGCACCGCTGCCCACATCTGCTGGGAGATGACCGGGTACTTGGTGCCCAGGTTGTCGCCGGTGCGGGCCTTGGCGACGCCGACCGCGGAGACCCAGGAGGACAGCGAGGAGTCGGCGGACAGCTGCGCCTGCTGGCCGGCCTTCGTCGGGGCGATGTAGTTCAGCGTGTTGTCGGTCTTGACGATGTTGGTTGTCGATGACAGGCAGCTGATGATCTTGGCGGAGGTGGCGTAGGTCGCGGTGTCGCTCTGCACCGGGATGGTGAAGAACTCACCGCCCGTCGGCACCGGGGCCGGCCCGCCGTTTTCGGCCGGGATCTGGATGACCTTCGCGCCCATCTGGGCGGCGAAGGCCTTCTGCCAGGTGCCGTTCTCGGCGAACGCGACCTTGCCGGTCTGGAACTCCTGCCACGCGGTGGTCTGGGTGTCCTGGATCACCGAGTTCGGCGCGTAGCCGTCCTTGAGCCAGGTGGTCCACAGCGTGAGGGCGGCTATGCCCGGCGCGGAGTCGAGGTTGGTCAGGTTCCCGCCCGCGCCCCAGAACCACGGGAGGAACTGGAAGCTGCCCTCCTCGGTGTTGATCCCGGAGAACGTGATGCCCGTCTTGCCGATCGCCTTGACCTTGGCGAGGGCCGTGGTCAGGGTCGCCCAGTTCGTGATGGAGGACGGGCTGACGCCCGCCGCGGCCAGGATCTTCGGGTTGTAGTACAGGGCCAGGGTGTTCGCGCCGATCGGCGCGCCGTAGGTGCTGCCGTCGATCACGCCCGCGCCGAGGATGTTCTGCGCGATGGCGCCGGTGGACAGGCCGTTCTGGGCGGTCGTGGTCAGCGCGCCCGCCTTGGCGAGCGTGGACACCACGGGGTTGTCGACGAGCAGGATGTTCGGCGACTTGCCCTGCTGGGCGGCGAGCAGCGCCTGGGTGGTCAGCGCGGTGGTGTCGTAGCCGGTGCGCTTGACCGTCACGCCGGCCTGCGTGCCGCAGGACTCGATCAGCTTCGTCCAGTCGGACGAGGCGTTATATTGGGGATAGGGGTCCCAGAAGGTGTACGTGCCGCCACCTGATGAACCAGATGACGACGGGGCGGCGGAGCTGCCGCCGCTTGAACAGGCCGCGAGTGTCGCTGCCATGGTGCCGATGGCGAGCAGCGCGGCGCCGGCGGCCCGCGCCCTGCGAGATACGGTCACGGTCATTCCTCTCTGAATGACCGGCTTCCGGTGCCAGCGGAAGCCGGGGAGTTAACAGGCGATCTACGATCTTTTGTGGATTTGTTGAATTTTGTCGTCGAATCGGTTCGACAGTGCGGCGCACTTCCGGATGGTGGCCGCGTGCTGTGGTTAGCGGGTGCTTCCCCGGTCCGTGATGGTGGGTGCGACGAGTTCCACCCGGCACGCTGTCGCGGCCTGCGGGCTGGCCATCCGTTGCACCAGGGCCTGGACCGCGAGGCGGCCCAGCTTGTTCGGCGACGTCTCTACCGCTGTGTACGGCAGCGAGAACAGCCGGCCGAAATCTTCCGAGAACACGCCGACGACCGACAGGTCGTCGGGCACGCGGATGCCGCGCGAGTAGAGGACGGACGGCAGCGCGGCGATCACCGCGTCGTTGTGCACGATCATCGCCGACTCGTCCCTTGTGTCGAGGATCTGGTTGAGCTGCTGGTTGACGGCGGGCTGCTGGGTCTCGCCGTAGTACGAGCGGACCCGGATGCCGTAGCTGGCGGCCCGCTGGAGCGCCGCGTCGCGGAACCGCCACGCGTACGCGCCGCCCCGCTCGTAGACGTGCTCGCGCGGGGTGATCAGGATGACCTCGCGGTGGCCGCGCTCGGCGAGGTGATCGACGAGGATGCGCCCGGCCTCGGCGAAGTCGAGGTCGAAGACGTCGAAGTCGTCGGGATTGCGCGGCAGGCCGACCATCGCACCGGGCTGCTTCATCTTCCGCATCACCGGCAGGCGCTGGTCCTCGTAGGCGACGTTCAGCAGGACCACCCCGTCTACCATCCCGGAGCTGAGGATCCGCTGGACCGCGTGGGGGCCGTCCGCCTCGGTCACCATGAGGATGTCGTAGCCGGCCTCGCGCGCCGCATCGGAGATCGGCAGGACGTACTGCAGCATCGCCGGCGAGAACTCGTCCTCGAAGAACTGGACGAACAGGCCGACGACCATCGTCTGGGACGTGGCGAGCGCCCGCGCCCCCGCGTTCGGCGTGAAGCCGAGCTCCGCGATGGCCGCCCCGATGCGCTCACGGGTTTCCCTCGAGATGGTCCGCTTGCCGGACAGCGCGTAGGAAACCGTGCTGCGGGAAACGCCCGCGCGGCGCGCCACGTCTTCGATGGTCGGCACCGTCACCTGCCTTATGTCGAACCGATTCGACCATGTTAACCACGCATGATGGGCCACGCAAGACCCTGTCGCGGGAACTTGTCGGCCTGCCGAATCACCACTCTGACCGGCTTATTCGCAGTATCAGGCGCGTACTGGCACCGCTGGCGAGCCGGATGTAGTCGAACCAAAGAGAACCGATTCGACAAGCGTGAAGCATTGCACGACCGATTGCCCGGACTTACATTCCAAGCACCGCGATGGCCATCGCACCGCCCTCGTTCCCGTCCTTGAGGAGGACACTGATGTCCAGATCGCGACTGCGGCTGACGCGCTTCGGCGCAATGGCCGTCAGTACAGCAAGAAGCCGGGCGAGCAGGAGCGCCGTCCGGCTCACCGTCACGGGCGTCATGGCCGCGGGCGCGGCCATCGGCGCCGCGGCCACCTCGTCCACGGCGTCCGCGGCGACCACGCTCGTGGTGGACGCCAACCAGCCCTACCGCACCGTCACCCACGTGGCCGCGGGTGCGCTTTACGGGCTCGACACGGCGTCGGTCCCCGCCGGCAGCCTCGTCGAGCCGTTCCGCCCGAACACGTTCGTGCAGATGGCGCCGGGCGGCAGGCAGCTGCCCAACGGCGAGGCCGCGCCGGGCGGCGATGCCCTGGTGGTCGCGCCGGAGGCCGCCGCGGCCGGCGCGAAGGTCGTGGTGCGGATGCCCGACTGGTACCCGAACTTCCCCTACGTCTGGGTCAGCTGGAGCAACTGGCTCAGCGCGGTCGACACCCAGGTGAAGGCCGTGCTCGCCTCCGGGGACGGCAACATCAGCGCCTTCGAGCTGTGGAACGAGCCTGACTGGACCTGGAACACGGCCGCGGCCGGCGCCTTCGACGCCGGCTGGGCCCGCACGTTCGATGAGGTCCGCGCCGACGACGCGAGCGCCGTCATCCAGGGACCGAGTACCTCCACGTTCAACGCGAGCTGGATGACCACGTTCCTGACCGACGCCAAGGCCAGCGGCACCCTGCCGAACGTCATCAGCTGGCACGAGCTGAACGGCGCGGGCAGCATCCCCGCCGACGTCGCCAGCGTGAAGTCGATCGAGGCCAGCCTGGGCATCAGCGCGCGCCCGATCGCGATCGAGGAGTACGCAGAGACCAGCCAGGTGGGCATTCCCGGTGACCTGGTCGGCTACATCGCCAACTTCGAGCGCTCCGGGGTGAACAACGCCGAGCTCGCCTTCTGGAACCACTACGGCACCCTCGGCGACACCCTCACCGACACGGGCGGCAGCCCGAACGCCGCCTACTGGCTGTACCGCTGGTACGGCCAGATGAGCGGGAACATGGTCACCGTCGTCCCGCCGGGCAGCGACGGGGCCGGGCTCGACGGGGCCGCCGCCGTCAACTCCGCCGGCAACCAGGTCAGCGTCATCTTCGGCGGCGGCAGCGGCTCGACCGCGGTCACCGTCAACGGGCTCGGCTCCGCCTTCGGGTCCACCGCCCACGTCGTGCTCGAGCAGACCGTCTCCGCCGGCCGCA
Organism: uncultured Actinomycetota bacterium; assembly: GCA_963767685.1. Taxonomy (GTDB): domain Bacteria; phylum Actinomycetota; class Actinomycetes; order Streptosporangiales; family Streptosporangiaceae; genus Trebonia. The sequence goes on along the minus strand of CAVYEZ010000009.1, from coordinate 211,404 downwards.
CCACGGCCGTGGTCGGCCCGGACATCATCTCGGCCGGCAACTACACGATCAGCGGCGGCTCCGTCACCGTGCCGGTCAGCTCGATGAACGCCGCCAACGGCTACCACCTGGTGGTCACCCCGGGCAGCAGCCCGGCGCTGTCCGGCAGCTACACGATCACCAACGCGCACAGCGGCCTGCGGCTGGACACCAGCGCCGGCGGCACCGCGGCGGGCACGCTCGCCGTCCAGGCCACCGCGGACAGCAGCGGCACCCAGGACTGGACCCTGGTCCCCGAGGGCTCCGGCTGCTACGAGATCAAGAACAACGCCAGCGGGCTGCTGCTTGGCATCTCCAACGAGTCCGTCAACGCCGGCGGCGACGCGCTGATCTGGAGTGACAACGGCACCTCGGATCACCTCTGGCAGCTCATCTCCGCGGGCAGCGGCGAGTACAAGATCGAGAACTACAACAGCGGGCTGCTCCTCGGCGTCACCGGCGAGAGCACCTCCTCCGGCGCCCAGGTCCTGCAGTGGACCGACAACGGCACACCCGACCACCTCTGGACCCTGGCCGCGAGCTGACCAGTTCCCGTTTCCCTGCCGTGGCGGCCTCGGTCACCGCGGCAGGGCCGGGGGCTTCGGCCCGGTCCCCGGCGTCGCCGCGGGCCAGGCGGGCGACCCGGGCACTGCCGGTTTCTGTGCCCAGGGCCTACGATGGCGACTGGCTAAGTGCGAGGGCGGATGAGCGGAGTAGCCGATGGAGCACAGGATCAAGGCACCTGACGGGCGGACCCTGGCCGTGCAGGAAGCCGGGGATCCCAACGGCAAGCCCGTCCTCGTGCACGCCGGCACGCCCAACTCACGGCAGCTGTACGCGCCGCACGCCACCGACGCCGGCGCGCGCGGCATCCGGCTGATCGGCTACGACCGGCCCGGGTACGGCGAGTCAAGCCCGCAGCCGGACCGGACCGTCGCCTCCTGCGCCGAAGACGTGCGGACGATCTGCTCCGCCCTGGGGATCTCGCGGCTGGCCACGTGGGGCGTGTCCGGCGGCGGGCCGCACGTGCTCGCCTGCGCCGCGCTGCTGCCCGACCTGGTCGTGGCGGCGGCTTCGCTCGCCTCGCTGGCGCCGTACCCGGCCGAGGGGATCGACTGGTTCGCCGGAATGGGCCAGGAGAACGTCGACGACTTCAAGCTCGGCATCAGCGACCCGGCGGCGGCGCGGGTAAAGACGGACAAGGACCGGGAGGCGCTGCTCGCGGTCAGCGCCGAGGACCTGCACACGCAGTTCGCCACCCTGCTGACCCCGGTCGACAAGGCCGCGCTGACCGGGGATCTGGCCGAGTACCTGGTCTTCACCGCCCGGGACGGGCTCGCGCCCGGCAGCCAGGGCTGGTTCGACGACGGGATGGCCATGTCCGGGCCGTGGGGCTTCGCCGTCACCGACATCGCCGTGCCGGTGCTGCTCATGCACGGCCGGGAAGACCAGTTCGTGCCGTTCGGGCACGGGCAGTGGCTCGCCGCCCGGATTCCCGGCGTCAACGCCCGGCTGCTCGACCACGACGGGCACCTGACGCTCGTTCAGTCCCGCATCGGCGAGGTCCACGCCTGGCTGCTGTCCCGCTGGTAGCGGGCGCTAGACGGTGCTTGCCCCGCTCGTGCGGTCGCGGCGGCCGAGGAACTGGATGAACTCGGTGCCCTCGCGCAGGCGCCGGCCATGGACGGGTGGCGGAGCATCTCGGCGGACATCTCGGCGATCTTCGGCGCGCGGAAGTAAAAGCGCTTGTAGAAGTCGTCCACCGAGTCCAGGATCTCGGTGTGGCCGAGGTGCGGGTAGTTCAGCGCCGCGAGCTGCGTGCCCGACGGGCTGACCAGGGTCGCACCCTCGTCGTCGGGCAGCCAGCCGTTCTCCCGCGCCTGGCGGTACAGCTCCGTGCCCGGGTACGGCGCCGCCACCGACACCTGGATCGTGTGCGGGTTGACCTCGCGGGCGAACTTGATCGTCTCCTGGATGGTCTCCTTCGTTTCCCCGGGCAGGCCGAGGATGAACGTGCCGTGGATGATGATGCCGAGGTCGCGGCAGTCCCGGGCGAACTGCTTCGCGCGCTCCACGCGCAGGCCCTTCTTGATGTTGATGAGGATCTGCTGATCGCCCGACTCGTAGCCGACGAGCAGCAGCCGCAGCCCGTTGTCGCGCATGATCTTCAGGGTCTCGCGCGGCACGTTCGCCTTGGCGTTGCACGACCAGGTGAGGCCGAGCCGGCCGAGCCCGACCGCGATCTCCTCCGCCCGGCGCCGGTCGTCGGTGAACGTGTCGTCGTCGAAGAACAGCTCCTTCATCTGCGGGAACAGTTCCTTCGCGAGGGCCGCTTCGGCGAGCACCGCCGCGACCGACTTGGTGCGGTAGCGGTGCCCGCCCACGGTCTGCGGCCACAGGCAGAACGTGCACCGCGACCGGCAGCCGCGGCCGGTGTAAAGCGAGACGTACGGGTGGCTGAGGTAGCCGATGAAGTAGTCCTCGATGCGCAGGTCCCGCTTGTAGACGGGCAGAACGGGGGGCAGCCGGTCCATGTCCTCCAAGATGGCCCGGTCGGCGTTGTGCACCGTGTCCCCCGCGGCGGTGGTGTAGCTCAGGCCGTCGATCGCGCTCAGCGGCCGCCCCTCGGCGATCTCCGCGATCGTGAAGTCGAACTCCTCCCTGGCCACGAAGTCGATGGCGGTCGAGGCTTCCAGGGACTCCGCCGGGCGGACGGCGACGGGCGGGCCGGCGAGGCCCACGAGCAGCCGCGGGTTGGCCTCCCTCAGCGCCTCCGCCACCTTGAGGTCGCCCGCGAACGTCGGCGAGCTCGTGTACAGGACCGCCAGGTCCCGGCCGACCGCGAGCGGGACGATGTCAGCGAGGGACTTGCCGGCCGGCGGGGCGTCCACGAGCAGGCTGTCGGGCACGAGCGCCGCCGGCTGCGCCAGCCAGGTCGGGTACCAGTAGGAGCGGATCTCCCGCTTCGCCTGGTAGCGGGCGCCGGCCCCGCCGTCGAAGCCCGCGTAGCTCGGCGGGTTAAGGAAGAGGGTACGCATGCCGCCGGTCCCTTCTCATCGGTGTCAGTGAGTGGCACGTCAAGACCGATCGTGGCGAGCGCGGCGGCGAACGCCGGCTCCCAGCGCGGCGTCCGGGGCGCGCCGTTCGGGCCGCCGGGCCCGGAACTGCCGGGCCCGCGACTGCCGGGCCCGCGACTGTCAAGCATGGCCCTGGCGCTCGCCGCGATGTCCGCCGCGGCGGGACCGCAGGCCTCCGCGTTGCCCTGCTCGAGCTCGTGCAGCAGGTTGTCCCGGCCGTGCCCGGGCATGACGTCAAGCAGCAGCAGCCTGCGGCCCACCACTCGCGCCTCGGCGCAGGTCGCCGCGCCGGGCAGGGCGACGACCACGTCGGCCGCGGCCATCAGCGCCGGCACCTGGTCGGTGAAGCCGAACGGCCGGAGCAGGGGACGGGCAGCGGCCAGCCGGCGGAGCTCGCGCTCGGCGCGCGCGTTCCGGCCGGCGACCGCGAGGACGTGCACGCCGGCGTCGGCGAGGGCGGCCGCCGCCGCCGGCAGCGGCGCGAAGCCCCAGCCGCTGTCGATCAGCAGCGCGCAGCCCGCCGCCTCCGGAATGCCGAGCCGGCGCCTGGCCGCCGCCTGGCCCGGCGCGTCGTAGAAAGCGGCCCGCACCGGCGAGGGAACCAGCGCGATCGGCGCCCTGGGCAGGAACCGCCGCACCGACGCGGCCGCGGCGGGCGAGCTGACGAGGAACAGGTCGGTGCCCTCGTGCACCCACAGCTTGTGCGCGGCGACGTCCGGGCAGTAGACGACCGCGCGGAACTCTGGTGTCGCGGGCCCGGCGGCCGCCCGCCGGCCCGCCCCGGTCGCAGCCCGCGGAGTTCCGCGGCGGCGAGCGCGCCGGTGGCGAAGACGCTCAGCACCAGGTCGACCGGGTCACGCTCGAGTTCGGCGCGCAGCCTCGGCACCGCGGGCCGGGCCGCGAGACGCTCGGCGAGCCTGGCCACCCGCCCCCCGGTGCGGAACTGGGCGAAGTGCAGGCCGTCGTAGACGCCGGGCACCGTCATCAGCCGGTCGAACACCCGTTGCCCGGCCCGGCCGGCGCCGTCACCGAGCAGCGACATGCTGTCCCTTGACCTGACCCGCCAGCCCGCCTTGCCGAGCACGTCCGCAAAGCTACGCACCGGCATTTCGTGGCCAAGGCCCAGGGGACCCGACAGCAGGAGCGCGCTTGCCGCCATGCAACCTCCTTCCCTCACGGTCAAACCGGCCTTCGAGCATCCGGTAGAGGCCGGGAAGGCCGCCTTTCAGCCGCGCGGGCCAGCCGAGCCAGCCGGGCACGATGACGGTCTCGGTGCGGCATTCCACCGCCTCCACGATGGCGGCCGCCACCAGCTCGGCGGCGACGGGGCGCGGGAACTGGCGCTGGTAGGGCACGTTGCGCCGGTCGAAGAAGGGAGTGTCGACCACGCCGGGGACCAGCAGGGTGACTCCGATGCCCGCGGACCGCAGCTCGGCGCGCAGCACGTCGGCCAGCATGCCGAGGCCCGCCTTCGTGGCGGAGTACCAGGCCTCCTCCGCCACGCCGATCAGGCCGGCGATCGACCCGACGAAGACCAGGTGCCCGGCGCCTGGCCGCAGGTGCGCGAGCGCGGCCCGGGCAACGTGGGCGGATGCGCGCAGGTTCACGTCGAGCAGCGCGTCGATCTCCTCGTCGGTCATCGACCCGAACGACCCCGACCAGCCGATCCCCGCGTTGGACACGACTACGTCGAGTCCGTCGAGCGCGGCGAACGCGGCCTCGACGACGCGCCGCGGCCGACCCGGCTCGCGCAGGTCGCCCGCGATGGCCACGGCTCCGGTGACGCCGCTCACCCGGTCAAGCGCGACCTGGTCGCTCCCGGTGATCGCCACGCGGAAGCCGCGGCCCGTGAACGCCTGCGCGGCGGCGGCGCCGATGCCGCTGGAGCCGCCGGTAATGAGCACCTTGCGCTTCTCGGCGCCTGGACCGTTGCCCGGCAGGTCCTCCGGGCGAACAGGCAACCGAGGCCGTGGCGGATCCCAGGCCGGGCCGTCTTTCCCGTCAAGGTAGCTGCCGGGCTCGCCCGGCCTGGTCAGGTGCCTCACCTGGATCTCCTGGTCAGTCCCCGGTTTGTAGCTTCACCCGCCTCAGGCCTCCGCGGCTGGGTAGCGTGCGTAATCGGCATGCTGCGGCTCAGCGTCCGCGCGCCGAGGGCAAGCTGGCAGATCGACGAGGTGGCGGTACACAGGCTTGCGGCAAGTGACAGCGAGATCGCGAGTTCCATCTGCGTGCAGCTCTGCTCTCTAGAATCGTGCGGTAACCGAAATCCCAGAGCGGGCCACCGGCTACCGCAGCCACATTCCAATCATGTCACGGTCATTCGATTCGCCAGACTGACCCCCCGTGAATACGGTAAGGCGATCACTTGTCTAGCCGGGACTGCAGGTCATCGAGACGGGCGTGCAGCAGCGCGATCTCCGCGGCGAGGACCGCGAACGGGGGCTCGCCCGCCGCCGGCACGTCGCGCGTCCCCGGCCTTGCCTGGACGCCGAGCGCCGACGGGCTGCTCGACAGCAACGACGCGACGCGGACGTCGCCGTCAAGGCGGCCGGTGAATTCCGCGAGGGTGAGCGCCGGCCTTCCCGCCGCGCACGGGTCGCAGGCCGGGGCCAGGTGGCGCCAGCCGATCAGGCCGCTGCCCGCGTCGGCGAGCGCGGTGCCCGGGCGTCCGCACGCGCACTGGGCGTCAAGAATCGCGCGGACGCGCTGCCTGCTGTACCGCAGGCCTCGCTCGTAGCGGATGTAACGGCCGGACGCCGTCACTTGAAGAACCAGGGCCGGGCGGTTCTCCGTCGCGCAAGCCAGGGAGCGCGCGTCGGCCAGGTCATGCAGGCAGTAGAACCCGCAGCCGCACCAGCGGCGCGGCGGGGCATGGCGGTGGTTCCACACGCAGGACGCGTCGGCGGCGGCGCCGTACACGCTGGTCGCGCCCAGCGTAAGGCCGGCGAAGCCGGCCGTAGCCCCGTCCGCGGACAGCACGGCGTGCGCCAGCTTGTAGCCGGTGAATGGCCGGTCCGGGCGCTCGTCCTTGGCGGGGCCCCCCGACCACGGCGAAAGACGGGCCATCGCTAGACCTGCCGTTATCCCGCGCTGAGGTCAGCGAACGGTCAGCGGGGGCTTGGGGCCGATGGCCGCCGGCATCCCGTCGGCCTCACCGGCCACGGGCTCCGGCGCCGGGAGCGCGTCGGTCGCCGTGTCTTCGAGGTGACCGGTGTCTTCGACGTAACCCGCGGCCTGTTCCTTGCCAAGACGCATGCTCAGCACCTCCTTGCTAGATCTTTACCGATCCTGCCGGGCTGGCAAACCATGGCGGCCGGGGCTAGCTGCCGTCGGGGAAGCCGCCACGGTGCAAGGTCATCGGGTAATGCGGGAGCGTGGCCGGCGCCGGGACCCGGGCCCGCCAGTTGTCCGGGTACGGCTCAAGGCCGGAGAAAAGCAGGGGCGGGTCACCCGCCGCGAGGGGCTCAAGGGCCTGCCGCAGTGCCGTGACCGTGGCCTCGCCGAACCGGGCGCGCCAGTCGCGCTCGATGTCGGCGGCCAGTGCCGGGTACTCGTCGCGAAGCACGACCCCCCTGGCGGTGAGGCGGGTGACCTTGAACCGGCCGCCCGCCGGGCCGGGTTCCTCGGCTGCTCCCCCGGACTTCCGCAGCGCCCCCATCGCGGTCGACCTCGAACCAGCGAACGCCCGGCTTGGCGTAACGGAAAGCCCGGCCGTCGTATCCGGCCCCGCCGATCACGACCTGCGCGACGCCGCGGTCGAGCGAGTTCACCACGATCCGGTCGAAGAAGGCGGTCCGCGCCCGGATGTACTCGTGCATCCGGTTGCCCACCGGGGTCAGGCCGTCAGCTACGTCGCTGGTCAGGGCCTCATCGGCGGCCGGGTCGCCGTACGGCGCGGCGACCCTGTCGTATTCAAGGCGGCGGGCGGCGACACCGCGAGCGGTGCGCGAGGCGGTTCCTTCCTTCACCGGGTTCCCTCCAGGAATCGGCTTGCGGCCTCCACCCGGAGGCTATCGCGATGGTCCGACAGCGCGCCCGTCGCAGGCTGGCCGCGCGGGGCGGTTTAATGGGGTGCCATGAGTGAGGCAGAGCTGACACTGCGCCCGCTGACCCGCCCCGAGTTCGACGAGTGGCTGCCGCGGCAGGTAGCCGGGTACGCCGAGCTGATCGTGGCGTCCGGCGCTCTGCCCGCGCCGGCCGCGCGGGAGAAGGCGGAGCGGGACACCGCGCGGTACTTCGGCGGCGGCGCGGCCACGCCGGGGCAGCTCGTCTTCCGGATCATGGCCGGGCGGGTCGGCGTCGGCTGGCTGTGGCTCGGCGTGCCTGGTCCAGAGCCCGACCCGCGGATGGCGTGGGTGTTCGAGATCGAGATCGAGGCCGCTTTCCGCGGGCGCGGGTACGGGCGGGGCGCCATGCGCCTCGCCGAGGACGAGGCGCGGGCGCGGGGCATGACGTCGCTAGGGCTGAACGTGCACGGGCAGAACATGGTCGCCAGGTCGCTTTACGAGAGCCTCGGGTACGAGGTCACCGCCCTGCAGATGAAGAAGCAGGTGTGATCGGCCGCGGCCGCGTCGACCAGAGATTCGGATAAGGTTGGCTAGATAGAACAGGCGTTTGACAAGCGAACAGGTTTGCGGTTAGGTTGACCCTTGTCGGCGAGGCTCGGTAAGAGCGTTCGGATAGAGGGGTCGAATCATGGGTCAGAAGACTGTCCGGTTTAGCGACCTGAGTGGGCAGCTCATCATGCGGGAAGACGCGCTCGCGCGCATCGTGATCCACGAGCACCCAGAACTCGGGGACGCGCCGGTTGAGATCGAGGTCCTGGCGGACGAGGCGCTGGCGATGGAGAAGGACGCGCTCCGGGTCGCCGTGCTCGACCTCTACCTGCCGGGCGAGGACCTGCCGCGGCGGGTGACGATGGACGCCGACGCCTTCGGAGCCCTGGTGACGGAGAAGTCAGCGGGCGAGATGCTGGCCGGCGCGCGGCCGGTCAAGCGGGCCGGCCTGCCGCGCCGCGCCGCATCCTGACCGCGGGGCTGCCGCCTTCAGCTGGCGAGCTTCCGGTACAGCGCGGGGAAGTCAGCCAGCGAGGAGAGCACGTCGGCCGCGCCGGCGGCGTGGAGGTCGGCGGCGGAGAACGAACCCGTGGTGACGCCCACCGCGTGAGCACCCGCCGTGACCGCTGCCGCCATGTCCGCCGGGGTGTCACCGACGTAAACGGCGGCGCCGATGGCCGTGAGCACCTCAGCCTTCTCGGGGCCGTGCACGTCGGCGAACAGCTCGTCGGCGGACAGCCCGACACCCTCCAGGCTCAGCCGTGCCGTCAGGGGATGCTTGGCGGTGATCACCACTGGCCTGGCGCCGGACGCCCTGACCGCCGCGAGCGCCTCGGCCGCGCCCGGGAGCCGGGTGGTCATCGGGCCGGAGAGCCGCAGGTAGTGCGCGCGGTAAGCGCGCACGGCGTCCTCGACCGCGGCGGCCGGGAACCAGTGGGCGAGCTCGTCCTCCAGCTTGATGCCGAGGCGGCTGAGCACGTCCGCCGGGTTGATCGCCACCCCGGTGTCGGCCGCGACGCCGGCGAACGACGCGAGGATCGCGCGGCTCGAGTCGATGAGCGTCATGTCGAGGTCGAACCCGACGGGTGCCTGACTCACGCGGTTCCTCCGGTCTCCGCCGCCCGCTCTGCCATCTCATTGTTTTCCAGCCCGGCGGGCAGCATTCTCGGGCGAGCGGCGAGCAGGCCCGCGACGAGCATGACGCCGCTGAGCGCGAACAGGACCATGACCGGCGCGGTCCAGCTGCCGGTCGCCGAGTGCAGCAGCCCGACCTCAAGCGGGCCGGCGCTGGCGAGGAGGTAGCCCACCGCCTGGGCGAGCGACGAAAGCGACGCGGCTACCGCCGCGTGCGGCGCCCGGGCCGCGGTGAAGAAGATCGCGAGCGCGAGCGCCGCGTTCTGGCCGGCACCGAGGATGAGCGCCCAGCCGACCGCGCCGCCCAGGGGCAGGTACAGCAGGCCGGCCAGGCCGACCGCCACGGCGATCGTGGTCGGCACCACCAGCGCGACCTGCGACCGCATCCGCTGCGCGAGCATCGGGATGAACAGCGAGACCGCCAGGTTGCCGACGCCCATCAGGGCGAGCAGGTCGCCGGCCGCGGCGGCGCTCTCCCCCCGGTCGCGGAGCATCGTCGGCAGCCAGGAGAGCGTCGCGTAGTACAGCAGCGACTGCATGCCCATGAAGATCGTCACGTGCCAGGTGACCGCGTACCGGTACACCGCCACGCGGGCCGGGCGCGGCCGGGCGGCCGTGCGGCTGGCCGCCGTCGCCGTCGGCCGCGGCGCCGACCGGGCCTGCGGTAGCCACAGCAGGGCGGCGAGGGCGGCCGGGGCGGCCAGCCAGCCGAGGGTCAGCGCGACCGAGCCGCCCGTGCCCTGCCAGAGCGGGACGCTGACCAGTGAGGCGACGATCGCGCCGGCCGACAGCGCCATGATGTACAGGCCGATGAGGAAGCCGGCCCGCTCCGGCCACCGGCGCTTGATCAGGCTGGACAGCAAGACGTTCATGACCGCGATCGCGCCGCTGCACAAGATCGTGCCGGGAAAGAGCAGCGCCCCCGGCGCGGCGCCGCGCGCGAGCAGGCCGATCACCAGGACGATGCTCGCGCCGAGCAGGACCCGCTCCTCCCCCGCACGCCGGGCCAGGCTCGCCGCGAATCCGGAGACCGCGCCGAAGCAGATGACCGGGGTGGCGGCGAGGATGGAGATCGTCGCGCTTGACAGGCCGAGGCTGGACTGCAGCTCGGGAAACACCGGCGGCAGGCTGGTGATCGCGCCGCGCAGGTTGTAGCCGAGGGCGAGCACGCCGACGACGAGCATGGCCCGCTCCAGCCGGACATGCCCAGGACCGGAAACGGCGGGCGGCGACTGGATTCGACTCACGAGTATCTAACCGTACCGCACGGGGAGATATCAGCCCAGGCCGTGACCTATATCCTGGCGGCGTGAGCCATAGCCGACGCGATCTGGACCGGCGGATCGCGCGGCTGGCGGTTCCCGCGCTCGGCGCGATCCTGGCCGAGCCGCTGTACAACATCGTGGACACCGCGATCGTGGGGCACCTCGGGCGCGCGCCGCTTGACTCCCTGGCCATCGCGACCTCCGCGCTGTCGATCGTGGCCTGGCTGGCCATCTTCCTGTCGACCGCCACCACGACCGAGGTCTCGCGGAACGCCGCGGTGGGCGAGCTGGGCGCGGCGGGGCGTGCGGTCGGCGCCGCCTACTCGGTCGCCGCCGGCTGGGGCGCCGTGACTTCCATCGTGGTGATGCTCATCGCCCCGGTCATTGTCGACCTGCTCGGCGGCCACGCCGGCATCGGGTCCGCGGCGACCGTGTACATCCGGATCGCGGCACTCGGCCTGCCGTTCCTCTACCTCTCTTACGCGGGCAACGGGCACCTCATCGGCCTGGAGAACACGCGCACGCCGCTGGCGATCGCGGTCGCGGCCAACGTCGTGAACGCGGTCCTTGAGGTCTGGTTCGTGTTCGGGCTGCACGCGGGGCTCGTCGGCTCGGCCTGGGGCACGGTCACGGCGCAGGTCTTCGCGGCGGCGGCGTACGGCGCCGCATCGCGCCGGTCGCCGTGCCCGCCGCTGCGGCCGGCGCGCCGCGACGTCACCGCCGTGCTGCGCGACGGGCACCGGCTGTCCGTGCGGACGGTCGCGCTCGGCGTGGTGCCGCTGACCGCGACCGCGATCGCCGCGCGACTCGGCCCTGTCCCGCTCGCCGGGCAGCAGATCGCCTACCGGCTATGGGGAATGCTCTCGCTGGCCACCGACGCGCTCGCGGTGCCCGCCCAGGTCTTCATCAGCGCGGAGCTTGGCCGCGGCGACCGGGCGGCGGCCGAGCGCGCGGCGCGGCGCACGCTCGCGCTCGGCCTCGGCTTCGGGTGCGCGCTCGGCCTGGTGACCGCCGCGCTCGCGCTGTTCGCGCCCGCGGTGTTCACGACCGACCCGATGGTGCGGCACGCCGCGGTCGTCGGGCTGCTGTGGTCCGCCCTCACCCAGCCGCTCGCGGCGCTCGCGTTCGTCTACGACGGCATCATCCTCGGCCTCGGCGACTACACGGCCATGCGCCGCGCGATGCTCCTGGCCATCCTCGCCTTCGCGCCGCTCGCCGCGCTGGTCCTCTGCTTCCACTGGCTGGGGCTGCCCGGCGTGTGGACCGCCCTCGGCTGCTGGCTGGCGGCCAGGGCCGTGCTGCTCCGGCGGCGCTGGGCTAGGTCTTCTCGCCCCGGTTGATGAAGCGGACGCCGAACCGGTCCTTCCGCCCGGTGCCGCCGCACTTGCGGCACCGGCGGAAAGCGGACGCGTAGACAGTGCCGAAATGCCGGCCGCGCCCGTTACACAGCCTGCATTTCGTGAACGGGTGAGCCCTGAGCGACAGGTAATACCCGATGATGACGATGATTGCCACGATGATGATGAAACCCATGTGACACCGCTCCCGCTGATGCCGCAACGGATGCGCGTGACGTGAAAGGCACGCGCCCACATAACTGCTACCCGCGCCGCCTGCGGCGATCGCGGCCTTTCGAGCCGCGTGGGGCAGGAGAGCGCTGGCCCCCGATAATTGCCGCCAGCGGACCCTGACGCTGGCTGGTACAAAAACCATAGCGTAATGACAAATGGTTGTGGTCATATTTTTGCGAATCGTGAGATTTGACGAGGTTAGGCGAATTCCCGCGCGTCGCACCTTTCTCACCGGTAGGCACTGATCCCAAGCTTGACGGCCAGCGCCAGGCCAGCGAGCGCCACGACGACCCGCAGCGCGGCGGCCGGGAGGTGGCGGGCCAGCCGCTGCCCGGCGTAGCCGCCGATGAGGAAGCCGGCCGCGAGCGGCGGCACGAACGCCCAGTCCACCGGCGCGTACAGGGCGAACACGGCCGCCGCCACGAGGTTCGCCGCGCCGGAGACCACGTTCTTGATCGCGTTGACCCGGATAAGCGACTCGCTGATGGTGGCGGCGAGCGCGGCGAGGAGCAGCACCCCGCCCGCCGCGCCGAAGTAGCCGAGGTAAGCGGCGACGCAGAACATAACGGCGAGCCGGCGTTTCGACTGCTCGGCGCCGGGCCGCGGGGACAGCGCGCGGAGCCTCGGCTGCAGCAGCACGAGCACGGCGGCGGAGCAGATCAGCGCCGGTACCGCGAGCGCGAACGCGCCGGGCGGGGCCAGCAGCAGGATCGCCGCGCCCGCCCCACCGCCCGCCGCCATGACCGCGCCGTAGCGCAGCACGCGGTCGCGCTGCCCGGCCAGTTCGGGCCGGGCGCCGAGCACGGCCCCGGGCACGCAGAAGACCAGCGACATCGTGTTGGTGACGTTGGCGGCGAGCGGCGGCAGGCCGAGCGCGAGCAGGGCCGGGTAGGAGACGACGCTCGCGACGCTGGCCATCGTGCCCGCGATCCCGCCGCCGACGCCGGCGGCGAGCAGGGCGATCGCGTCGTAAATGCTCATATCCGAAGTCAATGATCGGGGAATGGCGCTTTGCCGCGCCGCACCGGCGCGCTGTGAGATTGCTCGCAATGCTTTTCGAGCACTGGACGTAATTGACCAGTTACCTGTGGTGAAATAGCGGCGTGCGATCAGCGGGGCCTGCCTCGCCGCGCAGTTCGTCCGCAACCAGTGTCACCGGCCCGCGCGCCGGGCAGAGGGGGGTCATGGCAGTCAAGTCCGTGATCACGCTGGCGGTGTCGCTCGCCGCGGCCGGCACGATCGCCGGCTGCGCGTCGGGCGCCGGCCCGGACGCGGTGGGCGGCAGCGCGCCGCCGGCCCGGGGATCGTCCTGACGTGCGGCAGCGTCGTGGACACGACCGGGTACAAGGACGGCCCGCTCACCACCGACCTCGCGGTCGCGTCGCTCACCGAGATGCAACTCGCGGGCGGGGCGGCGAGCATTAACCGCGGCAGGCCGACGGGCGCCGACACGAGGACCCTGGACACCATGGCGGTGGAGCTGATGGGCTACTCGGGAAGCAGGCTGTCCGACGACGCGCAGGCGTTCGCCGTGGCCGAGGAGAACTACAACCCGGATGGCCCGGTCGATACCTCCTACGCGCGGTCGCTGGACACGGACATCGTCGCCCTGGAACGCGACTGCCCGGGCGGCATGCGGCTGGGCCTCCGCTGGCGCGGCCCGGGCGGCTAGCCCCGGCCGGCCGAGGGCGGCGGGACGATCTCGTCGATCGCCGCCAGATGCTCCTCCGCCGGCTCCCACTCACCCGCGGCGGCGTTGGCCTTGACCTGCTCGGGCGAGGTCGCGCCAGCGATGACCGAGGAGCAGCCCGGCTGGGCGGCCAGGCCGCCGATCGCGATCTCCAGGATGGACACCCCGTGCTCCTGGCCCCAGGCGATGAGCTTCTCGACCTTGTCGAGCTTGACGTCGGTGACGTAGCCGACCCGGCGCGGCTCGGCCAGCCTGGAGTTCGCCGGGATCTCCTGGCCCTTGCGCACCTTGCCGGTGAGCAGGCCGTTGGCCAGGGGGAAGAACGGGAGGACGCCAAGGCCGAAGTGCCGGGCGGCCGGGACCTCCTCCTGCTCCGCGCCGCGCTCAAGGAGCGACCAGTGGTTCTGGGCGGAGATGAACGGGGCCCGGCCGGAACCGAGCGCGGTGTGCGCCGCGTCGGCGATCTGCCAGCCGGCGAAGTTCGAGTGGCCGAGGTAGCGCACCTTCCCCTCGGCGACGAGTTCGCCCAGGGCGGCGATCGTCTCGTCGATCGGCGTCGCCGGGTCGGGCGTGTGCAGCTGGTACAGGTCTATGTAGTCGGTCTGGAGGCGGGTGAGCGACTTCTCGATGGCGAGCCTGATGTACTTGCGGCCGCCCTTGGCGCCGGCCGCGGGGCCGTACCCCACGTCCGCGCCGCCGAACTTGGTCGCGAGCACGACCTGGTCGCGGCGGCCCTTCAGGGCCTCGCCGAGAGCGACCTCTGATGCTCCCTTCCCGCCGTAGGACTCGGCCGTGTCGAGGAGCGTGATGCCCTCGTCGATCGCGGCGTCGACGACCGCTCGGGTCCGTGCGTGGTCGAGACGGCCGCCGAAGTTGTTGCAGCCGAGACCTACCACCGAGACGAGCAGGCCGGAGTCACCGAGGGTTCGATAGCGCATAACTGGATCATACGGAGGGCGGTCTCGCCGGCGGGGCCGCCCGCGGCCACCTGCGCGGCCCGGGGACAAACGGACCGGACACCATTGGACGAAAAACCAGTTGCCCGGACACTAATGGGGGTAAGCGAGTTCGCGGAAATAGTTTCGGGCAATCTGAGCAAAGAACACCGAATTGCCGGTTATCGCGACGCAATTCCGTCCGCGGGCCCATTCTTCTTTCCGGCTGGCCGGGCGGGCCGTGAGGCGCGGGCGCCGGGCCTCACGGCCCCCGCGCGCCACAGGCGGATCTCGCGCCCTGTGCATGCACAAAAGCCTGGCTGTGCATGCACAACGGGTAAGGGGCCGCTCCGCGCCCGTCACCCGCGGGTGACACCCGCTGGGGTGTCATAGCCGAGATTAACCGGTAATGTTGAGGGTCGGATAGCCGACATGGAATCCCATATACGATATCATTGGCTGACTGCGCGACGGCGAACCCCGGCCAACGCAATTGCGCGGGCCACGCAATAGCAATATCAGCCGCGTAAGACATGCCGTGCGGGCGACACCCGGCCGCACGGCATCGGGAAGGACGAGGAGGTCGGCGGCGTGCCTGACTCTTCGGACGGGCCTACCGTCCTGCGCATCCTGCTGGGGTCCCACCTGCGCCGGCTCCGCGAGGCCCGGGGCATCACCGCCCGGCAGGCGGCCGGCAAGATCCGGGCGTCGGAGTCGAAGATCAGCCGTATCGAGCTCGGCAGGAACGCGATCCGCGAGATCGACGTGCTTGACCTGCTGACGCTGTACGGCGTGGACGTGCGGGAGCGCGAGCAGCTGCTGACGCTCGCCGAGCAGTCCAACAAGCCGGGCTGGTGGCACCGGTACAACGACATCCTGCCCGACTGGTTCCAGGCCTACGTCGGCATGGAGGAGGCGGCGCGCTCGATCCGCGTCTACGAGGCCCAGTTCGTCCCCGGCCTGCTGCAGACCGAGGAGTACGCGACCGCCGTCATCTCGCTCGGCGACCACCCGATCGACCAGGCCGAGCGGCTCGTCGTGCTGCGCAAGGAGCGGCAGCGCCGCTTCCGCGAGGGCAAGCTCAAGCTCTGGATCATCTTGGACGAGGCGGTGCTCCGGCGCCCGGTCGCCGGCATCCCCATCCAGCTCGAGCAGCTCCGCTACCTCCAGCGCACTTGCGCGAGCCCGGCCCTCACCCTCCAGGTGATCCCGTACGGCGCGGGCGGGCACGCGGTGCCGACCGGGTTCAGCATCCTGCGGTTCGCCGAGCGCGACCTGCCGGACGTCGTCTACGTCGAGAACCTGACCAGCGCGCTCTACCTGGACAAGCAGGTCGACGTGGACCGGTACCTGCTGGCCATGGAGCGCCTTTCCATCGTGGCGTACGAGCCGCAAGAGACCCCGCGGATCCTTGACGACATCATCAAGCAGCTCGAAGCCGCCGACGAGGAGTGACGCGCCGGGCGGCGGCCGCGGCCGGGCACCCCGTACACGGCGAACGGCGGGCCCCCGCGTCACGCGGGGACCCGCCGTTCTTCTCTCCCCCCTGGCCCGCATGGTGCGGGGCGGAACCCGCCGCCTGGGCCAGCTGCCGCTCTCGGGGAGGCTGGCAGCTCGCTAGGCGAGGGGCAGGTCGAATTCGCCGTCCTTGGCGCCGACCAGGAACGCCTCCCACTCGGACCGGGTGTAGACGTGCGGCGCCTTAGCGCGATCCTTTGAGTCACGGACCGCGACGCCTCCGCCTGGCAGATGAGCTACCTCCACGCAGTTGCCAGCGGCGCTGGCCCTGCTCTTGAACCAGTGCAGTTCGCCCAGGTTCGGTTCCATCGGTTGAACCTCCTTGTGTTCCCCTTTTTCTTGGATCCACCGAGGCGACCACCCCAGCCGCCGCGGCCCCTCTAAAGCTGGTTCGCTACTTGCGCGATCAAGTCAACTGATGCGGACGGCGAGAGTGCCGCCGCCCGGAGACGGTCGAACGCCTCTACCCGCGTGCGCACTTCCCTATCTTTCTCGAGGTAGAGGTAGCCGGCCACGGACTCCACGTAGGCGACCTCGGAGTCCGTGCGGTTCGGGAACTCGAGAATCGAGAACGGGCCGCCGTGCCCCGCGTGCGCACCGCAGGCGAAGGGCAGGACCTGGATGGTCACCCCTGGCCTGGCGGCCATGTCCCGCAGGTGCTCAAGCTGGCCGCGCATCACCTGGTTCCCGCCGACCGGGCGGCGGATGACCGCCTCGTCGATGATCGCCCACAGGTCCAGGGGCGGGTCGTCGTCCAGCCGCCGCTGCCGCTCGATCCGCAGGTCCACGAGGCGGTCGATCTGCTCGGTCGCGTGCCGCGGGAACATCTCGCCCAGCACCGCCCTGGCGTAGTCGGGCGTCTGGAGCAGGCCGTGCACCACGGAGATCTCGTAGCCGCGGACCGCGGCCGTCTCCGCCTCAAGCCCGACGTAGATGTCGAAGCCGCTCGGCAGGACGTCGTCGTAGGCGGCCCACCATCCCTTGCGGTGACCCTCCCGTGCCATGTCGACGAGGACCTGGCGCTGGCCGGGCTCCACCACGCCGTACATCTCAAGCATCTGATTGAGGTAAGCCGACTTAGTTGGCGCCTTACCGGTCTCGATGCGCGATAGGGTCGATGGCGCGACGCCAAGCTGCGCGGCCACTTCTTCCAGCTTGTACCCGTTGGATTCGCGAAGCTTGCGCAGCTCGGTGCCAAGGCGCCGCCTACGGACCGTCGGACCGGTCGTCATCGCGGATCCACCTCCTTCCGGAGACGTCGCCATTGCTCTGAGCACGCTAATTAAGCGCGCAGCCTATCTCATGACCGACGCAGGGTGACAAGTAGAACGATACAGCGAAAGCTCGCGAAGTGAAATCCCATCCGCGATTTCATCTGCAAAATTTGCCCTACGCACTTGCGCCCGCTGCGCTTGCACGTGCATCATCGGAGAAGTCACGACGGCCGACGGGCGGATTCAATCGACGCGTGACCCCGCATTCCCAGCAAGAGCCGCGAAACGGACAAATGGTTCTTGTCGGAAAAATCGTTTACGGAGGAAACGGGTCAACTTTCGCGCGGTAAGACGAGGTACCGAAAGTTCCGAATGCGCTACATCGGGAGGCATGCGCAGATGGACACCCCCCTGAAGAGTCGCCCCGCGCTGGGGCCGACCCCCACGCTGGAGTCCAGGCACCGGGCCGCGATCCTCGGCTCGGCGACCATCCCCGGCAGGGCCGAGGAGGTGTCCGGCGCCCGCTCGTTCATCACGCGGACCCTGGCCGCTACGGGCAAGGGACAGCGAGTCGACTCCGACGCGGCGACACTACTGACTTCTGAGCTGGTCACGAACGCGATCCAGCACACCGCGTCCGGCGCCGGCGACGGCTCGGTCACCATCGTCATCGTCGACGTGCCCGACGGCGTCCTCATCGAGGTAATCGACGACGGCTCGGCGGGCACCCCCGTTGTCAAGGGCGACCTGTTCGCGCCCGACGGGCACGGCCTGTACCTGGTGCAGCAGCTCGCCGCGCAGTGGGGGTACCTGCGCGACCCGGCCGGCACCACGGTCTGGTTCCACCTGGCGGATCACGCTGGCGGTTAGCGGGTCCCGCGGGTAGCGGCCGCCACCGCGGCGCGCACGCCGGCGCAGATCGCGGCCACGTCGGCGTCGCTCGTCACGTACGGAGGCATCGTGTAGATCAGGTTGCGGAACGGCCGCAGCCAGACCCCCGCCCCGACGGCGCCCTCCGTCGCGGCCGCGACGTCTACCTCGCGGTCGAGCTGGACCACGCCGATCGCGCCGAGGGCCCGCACCTCGGCGACGCCCGGCCGGCCAGCCACGGGGGCCAGGCCGGCCGTCAGCGCCGCCTCGATCCGTGTCACCTCGGCCTGCCAGCCGTGCGGGTAGGTCGGGCCGCGGCCGAGCAGGACGTCGAGCGAGGCGCCCGCCACCGCGCACGCGAGCGGGTTGCCCATGAACGTCGGACCGTGCGCGAGCACCGGAAGCTCCCCCCGCGCGATGCCCGCCGCGACCTCGGCCGTGCACAGGGCGGCCGCGAGCGTCAGGTACCCGCCGGTCAGCGCCTTGCCGACGCACATCACGTCCGGTGAGACCCCGGCGTGCTCGGCCGCGAACAGCTTCCCGGTGCGTCCGAATCCCGTCGCGATCTCGTCAAAGACGAGCAGCACGTCACTGCTGTCGCAGGCCTCGCGGAGCACCCGCAGGTAGCCGGGATCATGAAAACGCATCCCGCCAGCACCCTGGACGACCGGCTCGACGATCACCGCCGCGAGCTCCGCCTTGTGCGTCTCGATGAGCCCCCGCAACTGTTCCGCGTACGCCTCGTCCACTCCGGCTCCGAACCCGGCGGGCGGCAGGCCGGCGAACACCTGCCTGGGGAGCACGCCGTCCCACAGGCGGTGCATGCCCCCCTCTGGGTCGCACACGGACATCGCCATGAACGTGTCGCCGTGGTACCCGCCGCGCCAGGTCAGCAGCCTCGTCTTCGCGCGGGCACCGCGCGAGCGCCAGTACTGGAGGCACATCTTCACCGCGACCTCGACGGAGACCGACCCGGAATCGCAGAGGAACGCATGCTCGAGGCCTGCGGGCGCCAGCGCCACCAGCCGTGCGGCGAGGGCCACCGCGGGCTCGTGCGTCAGCCCGCCGAACATCACGTGGCTCATCCGCTCCAACTGGTCCCGCGCCGCGCCGTCGAGAGCCGGGTGCCGGTACCCGTGGATCGCCGCCCACCAGGAGCTCATGCCGTCGATGAGCTCCTGCCCGTCGGCGAGACGCAGCCTGACGCCGGCCGCGGACTCGACGACAAGCGGGCGCCGGGTGCCCGGCATGGGCGCGTACGGATGCCACACCCGCTGCCCGTCGAGTTCGAGCATCTCCTCCGGAGAAAGCATGAAGAGAATTATCCCGAACGAGGGCGGCCGGCTCGGTCCCGCCCCACTGAGCCCCCGGGCGCAAGCGTAAGCCCGACTCGCTGATGCCAATCGGGGGGCCCGCCAATGCAGCACCTTCACGCCTTGACCGGAGCCGGCGCCCGCGCCATTCTTGCTGTTATCCGACAGTGTGACCGTCAGCTTCGCAACTTCTTGCTGTTATCCGGTAGCTTGACCGTCGGCTCAGTAGCTTCTTGCTGTTATCCGGGACGGATGGGGTGAGCGAAAGACGTTGGATCGGTGAGCACGTTATAACGTGCTCACCGATCCAAGGTCTTCGGGTGCGGGGCGCGCTTCCGGGGCCCGGGGTCGCGCTCCGCGCTTCTTGCTGTTATCTCCGGGCGGTGGGGCGGCCGGCGTTCTTGCCGCGCTTTTCGCGCAGGCGCATGGTCAGCTTGACCGGGGTGCCGGCGAAACCGAAGTCCTCGCGGAGGCGGCGCTCGATGAAGCGACGGTAGGTCTCCTCGAGGAAGCCGGTCGTGAACAGCACGAAGTGCGGCGGCTTGATGCCGGCCTGGGTGGCGAACAGCACTCTCGGCTGCTTCCCCCCGCGCATCGGCGGCGGGGTGGCGGCCACCAGGGCATTCAGCCAGGAGTTCAGCTGCCCGGTGCCGACGCGCTGCTCCCAGCCGGCCAGGGCCTGCTCGATCGCGGGGACGAGCCGCTCCACGTGACGGCCGGTCCCGGCGGAGATGTTCACCCGGGGCGCCCAGCGGACGTGGTAGAGCTGGTGCTCGATCTCGTCCTGCAGGTAATCGCGGCGCTCCTGGTCGGTGAGGTCCCACTTGTTGTAGGCGATGACGAGCGCGCGGCCCGCCTCGGTCACCATGGACAGGATGCGCAGGTCCTGCTCGGTGAGCGGCTCGCTCGCGTCGATGAGGACGACCGCGACCTCGGCCCGGTCGAGCGCGGACTGAGTGCGCAGGGTCGCGTAGTAGTCCGCGCCCTGGCTCTCCCTGAACCGCCGCCTGATGCCCGCGGTGTCCACGAAGCGCCAGGTCGTGCCGCCCAGCTCGATCAGCTCGTCTACCGGGTCGCGCGTCGTGCCCGCGACCGAGTCGACCACCGCCCGCTGTTCGCCCGCCAGCTTGTTGAGCAGGGAGGACTTGCCGACGTTGGGCCGGCCGATGAGCGCGACGCGGCGCGGCCCCCCCGTCGCCTGGCTCTCTGGCGGCGCCTCGGGCAGCGCGTTGAGCGCGTGGTCGAGCATGTCGCCGCTGCCCCGGCCGTGCATGGCGGAGACCATGACCGGCTCGCCGAGCCCGAGGGACCAAAGCGACTGGGCGTCGGCTTCGCTCTTCGCGTCGTCCACCTTGTTCGCGACGAGGACGACCGGCTTGCCCGCCCGGCGCAGCACCCGCGCGACCGCCTCGTCCTCGTCGGTCGCGCCGACCCGGGCGTCCACCACGAACAGGACCGCGTCGGCGAGGCCGACCGCGATCTCCGCCTGCTCGGCGACCTGGACGGCCAGGCCCTGGGCCTTCGCCACCCAGCCACCGGTGTCCACCAGGGTGAACTGCCTGCCGCGCCAGTTGGCGTCGTAGGCGACCCGGTCCCTGGTCACACCCGGCACGTCCTGCACGACCGCCTGGCGGGAGCCGAGGATGCGGTTGACCAGGGTGGACTTGCCGACGTTGGGGCGGCCTACCACCGCGAGCACCGGCTGCCCCGCCGTACCGAGCCCGGCGGCGCCGTCGGCCCCACCGGATTCCGTGTCGTCGAATTCGTCGCCGATGTCTACCCAGCCGTCATCGGCCGCGTCAATATCCGTCACTTGTCTCTCCCCATCAGCAGCTGTTATCCCCGGCCCAGGCCCAGGAACCCTTGTCTTCCTGCCCTTGGCCCGGCAAGCCGACCAGCTCGGCGCCCTCGGGGAGAAAAAGGCTCGCACCGCGCTCGCGGGCCAGCCGGGTGATCGTATCGATGACCTCGTCCAAGGTCAGTTCGGTGGCGTCGAGCAGCAGCGCGTCCGCGGCCTTCTCCGACTGCGCCGCGTCGAGGCGGTCGCGGCGGGCCTGGGCGGCCTCAGTCTCCCCCGCGTCGGCGCTCAGCTCGGCGGCGCGGCGCCTGGCCCGCGCTCCGGGATCCGCCGTTAGGAATACCTTGAGCTGGGCGGCGGGCGCGACGACGGTGCCGATGTCGCGGCCCTCGGCCACGACGCCGGGGTCGGCCGCCGCGATGATCGCGCGCTGCCCCGCGATCAGGTGCTCGCGGACCGCGGGCACCCGGGCCACGGAGCTGACCTGGGCAGAGACCTCTTCGGTGCGGATGTCCGCGGAGACGTCCCGGCCGTTGACCCGGGTCCACGGGTCCTCCGGGTCGGTGGAGACCTCGATCGACGGCTCCGCCGCCCGGCCGGCGACCAGCGCGGGGTCCTTGGTGTCCATCCCCTGCGCCATGAACCACCAGGTCAGCGCCCGGTACATCGCCCCGGTGTCCAGGTAGCGGAGGCCAAGCTCGCGGGCGGCGCCCTTCGACGCGCTCGACTTACCGGACCCGGACGGCCCGTCGACGGCTACAACGAAACCGTTCGGCGATGAGAATCCCACCTAGGAATGGTACCGGGAACGCCGTTGTCGCCCTGCCAGTGCACTGGCCGGGCCGGCCGGGGACCGGCCCGGCCAGTGCCCGTGCTGCGGGCCGGGCCCGGCCTGGCCCTCGGAGGGGCCGTGCCTGGCCGGCCGCGGTCAGGCGCGGGGCTGGTAGGTGCGGACGCGCTGCGGGGCGCCGAAGGCGGCGAGCGCGAGGTCTGACTGCACCGCGTAGTAGGCGGCCTTGGGCTTCTGGTTGACGTCGTAGATGCCGGCGTAGCCCTCGCCGGTGAAGGTCCCGGGAACCCAGGAGTCCGAGTCGGTGAACCCCCAGACGGTGAACGAGATGCACTGCGGCACCGCGAGCGCCGCCTTGAGCATCTCCGAGTACTCGTACGGCTGGGCGAACTGGGCCAGGTTGTCGGTCGGTACCTGGTCGGTCGCGTTGTTGACGAACGTGCGGACGTCGGCCTCGGTGATGGCGACCTTCAGGCCGAGGCTGGCGAACCGCTCCAGGTCCTGCCGCAGCAGTTGCGGGCTCCAGCCGTACTGGGTGTCCAGGTGGCCCTGGTTCCCGACGCCGTCGATCGGTACCCCGTCGTCGAGCAGCTGCCGCACGAACGCGTAGACGGCGTCGCTCTTGGCGTTGGTGCCGTCCTCGCCGCCGATGTTGTAGTCGTTGTAGAAGAGCAGCGCGTTCGGGTCCGCCTCGCGCGCCCACCGGAAGGCATCGGCGATGACGCCGGTGCCGAGGTTGGACACCCAGAAGTCGTTCGGGTTGATCGTCGACGGGTTCGTGTCGGTGAAGAACTCGTTGCAGACGTCCCACTGCCAGATCCGGCCGCGGTAGCGGGATACCTCGGTGATGATGTGATCGTGCAGCAGCGTCGCGAGCTGCGTGGCGCTGATTGAGCCGTTCGCGACGCCGGTGGTCAGCCAGCCGGGGAGCTGGTTGTGCCAGGTGAGGGTGTGGCCGCGGACAAGCTGGCCGTTCGCCTGGGCGAACTGGACGAGCTGGTCGGCCTGCGACCAGTCGTACACGCCCTGCTCCGGCTCGACGATCTGCCACTTCATCCCGTTGCCCGGGGTGACCACCGAAAACTGGCTGCCCGCGATCGCCGCGTACGAGGGAGTCTCGATGTCCTGCGGGATCAGCGCGGTGCCGATCCGGAGTCCGATCGGCGCGGCGAGGTCCCGCAGCGACCCCGTCGTGGGCACGCCGGCGGCACTGCCCGAAACCGCACCGGAACGGACCGCCGCCGAGGCGCTGGTACCGCCGACGAGTACCGCTGCCGCGCTGGCCGCCCCTGCCGCCAAGACTGACCGACGTCTCATTTTTCGCCTCCAAATTGATCGAAAGGTTTCGGTCCAATGTGAAATATTTCGGGCCGAAATGTGCGTCAAATCGGAAGGTAGAGAGTCCTTATAGCCATGTCAATGGGCAATTCCCACCCAATGCGCGCAAATCAGAATACGCAAGACACGAAATATCCGGATATAACATAGCAGATAGCTACAAAATTCTCCCATCGAAATCTTTCGGTCTCGGTTCGAAAGTTAGGGAAGGCCGCCATGCGCCTACGGCAAGGCGGGTGACGCACGGAACGACAGCGGCCCGCCAAGGAGCCAGGCCAAGATTGCGAGGGCAGGTGCCAGGCATGGGCACGGAGCGGGGCGGACATTCCCCTCATTAGCCGGGCACCTAGCGTGATGAGGGTCAAACGGGGCGCAGTTGGACGCTTTCGACCCGCGATCACTGCGGCATACCCTGTGGGGGTATCAGCAAGACGGTTCAGGGATGGAGCCTGGACAATTATCTGACGTAAAGCGGCGGGTCACCCGGCATGGCGGGGAGCGGAAGGAAACGGGCATGAAAGATAATCCGGGCAGGCACGATCAACGTTGAGTCAGTGACATCCGCAGGGTGGGCGCCAACTCGCGTCGGCACCCCGGCACCGCGAACGGGGCGCGATGGCCAGGCACGTCCCGGCTAGCCAGGCGCGGCCGTGCGGGTCGACCGTGGGCGGCCGTGGGAACGAGGCAGGGGCACAACGCGGGCGGACGGGGTGTGCGGCGCTGGCCGCGTCCCGCGCCGGACGGGGACGCGGACCTGGCGCTATTTCGGTGCGGAAACTAGCGGCTTACTGGTTAGGGAACGGGTCCGGACTGCTCGGGCTGGGGCCGGTGTCAGCCGCTCTTCCGGCGGAAGTTGCGGCGGCTCGCGGCTGGGCCGTGCGCGCCGTTGATCTTCCCGCCGTCGCGGCCGCTCTTGCCCTGGGCCTCGTTGTGTACCTCGTGCTTGCGCTCCAGGGCCTCGCGGAACTTGCGCTTGGTCTCGTCAAGGTCGGGCGCGGCGGGTTCCCCGGCGGCGGCCGCCGTGGTCTCTTCCGGCTCCGCGGCCGGCTCCTTGACTGCCTCGGCCCTGGTCGCGGCGGACTCCGTCGCGGCGGGCCCCTGCTCGGCGGGCTGGCCCGGTGCCTTCGTGGTGTCCTGCTTCGCGGTCTCAGTCATGGTGTCTAGCTTCGCATACTCATCGCAGGATGACGCACTGGGTTTCCCGCGCCCGGCGTTTCTAGCGGCGCACGGGCCAGCCGCCGGCCTCCATGGCGTCGAGCAGCCGGCCGGCCTGGTCCGGGCGTACGGACAGTTCGGCGACGCCGACGGGCAGGCCGGGCGAGTGCTCAAGGCGGATGTCCTCGATGTTCACCCCGGCCGCGCCCGCCGCGTTGAACAGGCGGGCAAGCTCTCCCGGCCGGTCGGCGAGCACGACCTGGACCACGGTGAAGTTCCGGGGCTTGCCGCCGTGCTTGCCGGGGATCCGGCCGGCGCCCTCCCGGCCACGGTCGAGCAGGCTCGTGACCCCCGAGCCCCCCGTCCCCGTGGTCGAAGGCCCCGTGGTCGAAGGCCCCGTGGTCAGAGGGACCGTGGCGGGAGTCTCCGCCGGAAGCCCGCCGAGCAAGCGCGCGGCGGCGGCCAGGTCCTCGGCGACCGCGGCGACGACCTCCGCGACCGGGCCGGCGTTGGCGGCGAGGATCTGGGTCCACAGCGAGCTGTCGCCCGCCGCGATCCTGGTCACGTCCCGCAGTCCCTGGCCCGCGAGCTTGAGCGCGTCGGCGGGGACGCTGGACGGCGCGAGCCTGGCGGCCATCGCGACGGCGACGAGGTGCGGCGCGTGCGAGACGAGCGCGACCCACCGGTCGTGCGTTTCCGGGTCGGTGACGACCGGGTCGGCACCGCAGGCGACGGCGAGTGCCGTCACCGCGTCCACCGCCTCGGGTGCCGTCTCTGGCAGCGGGCACAACGCCCACGTGCGGCCCAGGAATAGGTCCGCCTGCGCGGCGGCGGGCCCGTGGCGCTCCCGGCCCGCCAGCGGGTGCGCGGGAACGTAGGTCTCCAGGTCGCAGCCGAGCTCGCGGGCGTGCCGGGCCGGGAGGACCTTGACGCTCGCGACGTCGGTGTAGACGTCCGCGACGGCGCAGTCCTGCGCGTGGGCAAGCTGCCTGCCCACGACGGCCGGCGGCATCGCGAGCAGCGCAATGTCCGCGATGCCCTTGGCGTCGCGCAGGTCGGGAACGACCGTGCCCGCCCCCAGGTCGGCGGCGAGCCTGGCGGTCGCCGGGTCGGCGTCGCTGAGCCAGACTTCCGTCCCCTTGTCGCGAAGCGCGAGCGCGACGGACGTCCCGATGAGCCCGGTTCCCAGGACAAGGACGCGCTTAGGCATGATCATGGCGCGCCCCCTTGCGTCCGCGCCGCGGGGGTGGCGGCGGCGCTGAGGGCGAAGGGCCGCTTCCGTTCGGGATCATCGTCTTTGGCCTTGGGCGGTTACTGCGCGATGTCCTGGCGGAGGGCGACGGCGCCGCGGAGGTAGACGTGCTGGATCTGCGCGCGGGAACGCTCGGTTTCCACGTGCGCCATCAGCCGCACCACCCGGGGCATCGCGCGCTTGACGGGGATCTCCGTCGCGCACATCAGGGGCACCGCGTGGAAGCCGAGCTTGCGCGCCGCCAGGGCGGGGAACTCCGCGGTGAGGTCAGGGGTCACCGTGAACAGGACGCTGATCACGTCGTCGGGCGTGAGGTCGTTACGGGTCATCACCGCCGTGACCAGCTCGGCGGTCCCCTCCAAGATGGCGTCCCTTTCATCGGCGTCGACCTGGATCGCGCCGCGAATGGCCCGGACTGTCACTGCCTGCTCCTTAAAGATCTTGAGCCTCAAGGCTACTGCTGATCGCGGTGCGACCGGAAAGGCCAGCGAAAAAGACGCCGGGCCCGGAAGCACGGTCGCCTACAGGCCGACGGCGGCGTACAACTCGCCGATCTCCTTCGTGGTCAGGTCCCTGGTCGCGCCGGGGCGGAGGCCGCCGAGCTTGATCGGGCCGACCGTGGTGCGCAGCAGCCTGCTGACCGGGTGCCCGACCTCGGCGAGCATCCGGCGGACGATGTGCTTGCGGCCTTCGTGCAGCGTGATCTCGACCATGGCGCGGCCACCGGACTGCTCAAGGACGCGGAACTTGTCGGCGACCGCCAGGCCGTCCTCGAGCTCCACCCCGGCCTGCAGGCGGCGGCCGAGGTCGCGGGGGACCGGGCCGGTGACCTCGGCCCAGTAGGTCTTGGCGACCTCGTAGCTGGGGTGGGCGAGCCGGTGCGCGAGCTCGCCGTCATTAGTGAGCAGCATCAGGCCCTCGGTGTCGTAGTCGAGCCGGCCGACGTGGAACAGCCGCTCGGCGCGGTCGCCGAGGAAGTCGACGATCGTCTTGCGGCCGCGGTCGTCCGACATCGCGGTGAGCACGCCCCGCGGCTTGTTGAACGCCAGGTACACGATGTCCTGGCGGGCCGGGATGCGCTTGCCGTCGACCCGGATGATCTGGTTCTCCGGGTCGACGCGGGCGCCGAACCGCCGGACCACCTGCCCGTCGACCTCGACCCGGCCCGCGCCGATCAGCTCCTCGCAGTGCCGCCTGCTGCCCACCCCGGCCGCCGCGAGCACCTTCTGCAGCCGGACCCCGCCGGGAACGTCGGTAAGGTCGTCGCGCTCCCCCCCGCCGCCGGCGAAGTCATCATCGTCGTCAAGGCCCATGCTGCGCAGCGCCCGGAGCCGGGCCCTCGCCTCTGGCGACAGCTGCACTGCCTCCGGCTGTGCTTTTGGCTGCGCGTCTCCTGGGCCGCTACGGCCGCGTGCGTTCATGGTCCTCGATGTCCTCGATGTTCTCCGGCAGGAACGGCGCCAGCTCGGGCAGCTCGTCCAGGGACGCCATGCCCAGGCGCTCGAGGAAGTAGCCGGTGGTGCGGTACAGGATCGCGCCAGTCTCCTGGTCGGTCCCCGAGTCCTCGACAAGCCCGCGCAGCACGAGCGTCCTGATCACGCCGTCGCAGTTGACGCCGCGCACCGCGGAGACCCGTGCCCTGCTAACCGGCTGCCGGTAGGCGATGACCGCCAGGGTCTCCAGCGCCGCCTGGGTAAGCCGGACCTCCTGGCCGTCCCTGACGAACCGCTCGACGAGCGGCGCGCAGTCTTCCCGAGTATAGAAGCGCCAGCCGCCTGCTATCTCCCGCAGGTCAAAGCCCCGGCCGTCGTCCGTGTACTCCTGCGCGAGCGCGCGGATGCCCTCGGCGACCGTGTGCCGCGGTCGCTCAAGCACCTGGGCGATCAGGACCTCCGGCACCGGCTCGTCGGCGACCAGCAGGATCGCCTCGAGCGACGCGCGCAGGCCGGGGCCGTCGTCGCTTTCGCCGTCATCACCGTCGATCACGGCACCGGCGATCGCGGCAGGCTCGGCGGGCGGCGCCGGTTCTAGGCTTGGGCCCGGCTGAGATCCGGTCAGCGGCGGCGCGCCCGCGGGCTCCTCGTCCGGCGCGCCGTACTGGCCGGCACCGTGTTGGCCGACACCGGGGTCCCCCGGGAAATCGCTCGTCATATGTAGTCTTCTTCTTCGGTTTCCGTGGCCGATGCCGGGTCCCCCGCCCCGGCGCCGGGAGGCGCCAGACTCACCGCGCGGTCCCCGCCCGTCCAGGTAACGTACAGCTCGCCGAGCGGTGAGACCTGCTCGAACGCCACCACGTCCTCGCGGTACAGCTCGAGCAAGGCGAGGAACGACGCGACGATCTCGTAGTTGCCCCCGGTGCCCGACGACGACGGTCCTGACGACAGCTGCCGGAACGACGCGCGGCCAAGGCTCCGCAGCCGGCCGGCGATGAGGACGGCCTGCTCCCTGATCGAGACGAACGCCGCGTGGATGTGGTCGACCGACACCGTGGGCGGCGCCTTGGGGGCGAGCGCGCGGGCGGCGAGCGCCGCGAACTCCTGCGGGCCGATGGTGAACAGCAACTCGGGCAGCAGCTCGGCGAACCGCGGCTCGAGCGGCACCCGGCGCGGGAAGCGCTTCGCGGCCGCGGCCATCCGTCCCGCGAACACCGCCGCGACCTCCTTGTAGGCGCGGTACTGGAGCAGCCGGGCGAAGAGCAGGTCGCGGGCCTCGAGCAGGGCCAGGTCTTCCTCGTCCTCAACCTCGCCGGAAGGCAGCAGGCGGGCCGCCTTCAGGTCGAGGAGGGTCGCCGCGACGACGAGGAAGTAGCTGACCTGGTCCAGGTCCCAGCCGCCGGAGCGCTGCCGGATGTAGGCAATGAACTCGTCGGTGACCTTCGACAAGGCAACCTCGGTGATGTCCAGCTTGTGCTTGGAGATCAGCCCAAGTAGCAGGTCGAACGGGCCCTCGAAGACGTCGAGGTGGACCTCGAAGGCGCCCGCGCCGCGGGGCGCGTCGCCCGCCTCGCCGGCGGTCAGGTCGCTATTCATCGTGCTGCCTGCCGTTGTGCCCACGTTAACGACGGTACCGTGCTCTCCGGAAATCCTGTGCTCTCCTCCCTCCGGAAATCCTGTGCTCTCCGGAAATCCTGTGGCCTCCGGGAATCCAGTCGCCTCAGGCAAGCCCTTGTCCTCGTCTTTGCCCTGGCTGACTCTCTCGGCCGCGTCTGGGCCCGGCTCGTTGCCCGGTTCCTGGGTGGAACGGATGTGGCGCGCCACGAGGCTGTCCTTACCCCGCGCGTCGAGGTCCGCGAGGAGGATGGCGATCGCCTCGCGCACGAGCCGTCCGCGGTCGAGGACGAAACCGAAACGGCGCAGCCTCAGCCGCGCGTGCTCAAGGTCGAGCAGCTCGGTGGCGGACAGGTAGACGGTGATCTTCTGGTCGTGTCTTTCCCTGCCTGTCGCCTGGCGTTCATCAGAGGTGACTGGGAGGGGTACGGCTGGGCGCAACAGCTCCGCGACCCCGGGAATGCTTACCCGGCGCGACCGTCCCCGTCCTGGCGCCACCGCTCGAGTACCTCCTTGGCGAGTTCACGGTAGGAACTGGCCCCCATCGATGACGTATCGAACGTCGTGATGGGCTCACCGGCAACGCTAGCGTCTGGGAACCTGATTGTCCGGTTGATCACCGTATGAAAGACCTTGTCGCCGAAACCGTTCACGATCGAGCCCAGCACTTCCCGGGTGTGCAAAGTGCGCGAATCGTACATTGTGCCCAGCAGGCCATCAATCGTCAGCTCCGGATTGAGCCGGTGCTGCACCTTGTCGATGGTCTCCATGAGCAGCGCCACGCCCCGCATCGCGAAGTACTCGCACTCAAGCGGGATGAGCACGCTGTCCGCGGCGGCGAGGGCGTTGATCGTGAGCAGGCCGAGCGACGGCTGGCAGTCGATCATGATGTAGTCGTACTCGGGCACGACGTCCTTGAGCGCGCCGCCGAGGATGTACTCCCGGCCGACCTCGTGGACGAGCTGGACCTCAGCACCGGACAGGTCGATGTTAGACGGCAGCAGGTCGAGGTTCGGCACGCTGGTCTCGAAGATGACGTCGTGCGCCTTGACGCCGCGCTCCATCAGCAGGTTGTACACCGTGGAGTCGATGTCGTGCGGCTGGATGCCGAGGCCGACCGAGAGCGCGCCCTGCGGATCGAAGTCGACGAGCAGCATCTTCCTGCCCCGCTCGGCGAGGGCCGCGCCCAGGTTGATGGTGGTCGTCGTCTTGCCGACGCCCCCCTTTTGGTTGCAGACCGCCACGATCCGCGCCGGGCCGTGCTCGGTCAGCGGCTTTGGCTCGGGGAAGGCGGGGAGCGGCCGGCCCGTGGGCCCGATATCTCCCGGCAGAAGCTCTATTACGCGCGATGCGGCCACCAGTAAAATCCTCCCGGGGCTAGAGGTCGCGAACTGTTCGGGACACTAGGCCCCTGCGCTCGGTACTTGCAAGCAGGCGCGCCGTTGACAGCCAAGTTTTCGTGGACGATCACCTGGACGCGCTCGACAGCCGGCTAGCCGAAAGCGCGGGGATGCGCGGCCGCGTAGACCTCTCTCAGCTTGTCCACCGTGACCAGAGTGTAGACCTGAGTGGTGGCCACCGAGGCGTGTCCGAGCAATTCCTGCACGACCCGGATGTCCGCGCCGCCGTCCAGCAGGTGGGTGGCGAACGAGTGCCGCAGGGTGTGCGGCGAGACGTCGCGCTGACCGCAGCGGACGGCAGTGTCGCGCAGGATCCCCCACGCGCCCTGCCGGGTGAGCCGGCCGCCGCGCGCGTTGAGGAAGACCGCGGGGCTCGGCCTGCGGCTCGCCCGGGCCGCGAGCGCCGGCGGCCCCTGACCAGGTACGCGTCCAGCGCCTGGACCGCGTAGCGGCCGACGGGGACGTAACGCTGCTTGCCCCCCTTGCCGGTGAGCAGGACGGCCGGGTCTTGCGCCAGGTGGTCGAGGTCGTCGACGTCGAGGCCGGTCGCCTCGGAGATCCGCGCGCCGGTCCCGTAGAGGAACTCAAGCAGCGCGCGGTCGCGCAGCGCGCGCGGGTCCGGGTCACCAGTGGACCCGGCGGCGTCGAGGAGCCGCTCGACCGCGTCGAGCGGGATGGCCTTCGGCAGCCGCTTGGCGGGCGCGGGCGGCGCGACCTCGCGGGCCGGGTCCTGGGTGGCGAGCCCTTCCCTGAGCGCGAAACCGTGCAGCCCGCGCACGGCGACGACCGCCCGGCCGACCGAGCTGACCGCCAGCGGCGGGTGCGCGTCGTCCCCGGCGCGCAGCGCGGCGCGGAACTCGGCGACGTCAAGCCCGGTCACGTCGGCCAAGGCCGGCCTGCCCCGGTCGCCCAGGAAGGCCGCGTACCGGCGCAGGTCGCGCTCGTAGGACTGCACGGTGTTCGCCGCGAGCCCCCGCTCGACCACGAGGTACTGCAGGTACTGCCGCACCCCATCCGCGACGCTGGCCACACAGCGATCTTAAATGCCGAGCTTCTCCCGGTGCTCCCAGGCCAGGCCGATGCACAGGCGCGCGGCCGCGGTGATCGCCGGGGCCTTGAGGTAAGCGCGCACGGTCTCCTCGTCGAAAGGCATCCCAGGCAACGGCTCGTCGCCGACGCGGACCAGCGAGGAGAGCTCAAGGTGACCCTCATCGCTGCCCGGGAGCATTCCACGGAAGATCTCCTGGTAGGCGTCCTCCTCGAAGACGCACACCAGGCGGATGCCCGCCTTCCAGCTCACCGGGTCGAACCCGATGTCCAGGATGTACGGGCGCACCCGGCCGACGCGGCGAGCCAGCCCGAGCTCGCGGAACGGTGACTCGCGCTCGTAGTCCACGAGCGCCCCGCGCTGCTCGTTCAGGTCCGGCCGGCCGAGGATCTCCTCGGCGAACTCGCGCATGACGCAGCGCCAGACGTCGGCGTCGGAACGGAGGGCCGCGTAGGCCGCGCTTGTCGGCTGGAACTCCCCGGCCGGGACCAGGCCGGCCAGGCCGGGCATCGTCGCTACCCCGGCCGCGGCGCGATGCTGCAGGTAGAAGAACGGGCCGCGGGCCGTGCGGCAGACCGTCAGCACGCTGATCCCGATCGCGCAGACGCGGTTGGCCAGGTCAAACGGACTCCCGAGGGCCTGCCGGTACGGTCCCGCCAGGCTCGTCCCGCCCGATTCGCGCAGCTGGTGAGCGGCTTCGAACTGGAGCGCGGCCCACGAGTCGTACCCGTCCCAGTACGTGGTGGTTCCCACGCGCAGTTCGAAACCGCCGTCCGCGCTCCGCTCGACGCCGAGCAGCCGGTAGCTTGGCGCGTTGAACCAGTTATCTGGCGGGGTGTCGAACTCGCTGACCGCCTCGTGGTACCGGCCCGCCGGCTTGTTGTCCGCCCCGAGCGGCCAGTACCGGCGCAGCGGCGCGTAGCGCTCTTCCGCGACCCGCGGCTCGTGGTGCTCGTCCACCAGCTTCACCGCCAGCCGGTCGAGCTCGAGCGGCTCGGGCAGCACCCAGGCCGGATCGGCGATGAACAGGTTCATCGGCGCGGGGGCGAGCAGTTCCGCGTACGCGCCGTGCGCGGCCACCGCAACCTGGCGCTGGTTGGCAGGCTCGCTCATCCACCGGCGCACCGCCCGGAAACCCTCGCGGCTCTGCTGCCTGCGCTCCTCGCGCACGGCCGGGCCTCCCGACCAGCGCGCGTACCAGGTCCCGGCGACCGCCAGCACGACGCCGGCGACGGGGATGACGTAAATCAGCACTACGTTCAACGCGCGCCCCGCTCCTGCCCTGTCCTTGGGGAAGACTGGCCGGCAGGCAACCGGACGCCTGCCTGGCCCGCCGACGCCCGCGATGCTAACCGATACCGCGGCGAGCGGGAAGGCGGAGAACGGGAAAGCCTGGCGCCTAGCCGAGCGCCTCCTCGAGCGGGACGTGCGGGAGGCCGAGCGACTCGGCGACCGGGGGGCAGGTGAGCGCGCCCGCGTGCGTGTTCAGGCCAAGGGCCAGCGCGTCGTCGTTACGGAGGGCTTCGCGCCAGCCCCGGTTCGCGATCTGCAGCGCGTACGGCAGCGTGACGTTGGTCAGCGCGTACGTGGACGTATGCGGCACCGCGCCCGGCATGTTGGCCACGCAGTAGAAGACCGAGTCGTGCACCGGGTAGGTGGGGGCCGCGTGTGTCGTCGGCCGCGAGTCCTCGAAGCAACCGCCCTGGTCGATCGCGATGTCCACCAGGACCGAGCCGGGTTTCATCTTCGCGACCAGCTCGTTGCTGATCAGGGTCGGGGCTTTCGCGCCCGGCACGAGGATCGCGCCGATCACCACGTCGGCGTCCCACACCGCGCGCTCGATCTCATAGGCGCTTGCCGTCACCGTCTGGCAGTACCCCCGGTAGATCGCGTCCGCCTGGCGCAGGCGGGCGACGTTCCGGTCGAGCAGGAGCACCTCGGCCTGCATGCCGAGCGCGATCGCGGCCGCGTTCATCCCCGAGGTCCCGGCGCCGATCACGACGACCTTCGCCGCGTACACGCCGGAGACGCCGCCCATCAGGACGCCGCGGCCGCCGCCGTCGCGTTGCAGGTGATGCGCGCCCACCTGGGGCGCCATCCGCCCCGCGACCTCGGACATCGGCGCGAGGAGCGGCAGCGACCCGTCGGGCAGTTGCACGGTCTCGTAGGCGATCGCCGTGACGTTCCGCGCCAGCAGCGCCTCGGTGCACTCGCGGGAGGCCGCCAGGTGCAGGTAGGTGAACAGCACCTGGCCCGGCCGCATCCGGTGGTACTCCTCGGGAGCCGGCTCCTTGACCTTGAGCACCAGGTCGCCCGTTCCCCAGACGTCGTCGGCCGTCGGCAGGATCGTCGCGCCCGCCGCCGCGAATTCCTCGTCCGGCAGCGACGAGCCCGCACCGGAACCCGACTCGATGAACACCTCGTGCCCCGCGCGGGCGAGCTCGTGCACGCCCGCCGGGGTGATCGCGACCCGGAACTCGTTGTCCTTCACCTCGGCAGGCACGCCAACCTTCATCTGTTCCCCCATCGTCCGGCGCCCGGCGGGCCTACGGCCCACGGCGGCCGGGGCTCCGCCAAGAAACCCCTCCAGACACGGAGCGTACCCATCTAGCGACGGTAGGTTAACAGAAAGTGACGGCATTCTTACGGGGACGCGGCTAGCCCTCGGGCGCGTCAGCGGCCCTGAGCCCCGAGTACCGGCCAAGGCTGGCGACGTACCCGGCCAGGATCCCCTGGACCGTCGCGCCGTTGTGCAGCTTGCCCGCCAGCGCCGCCGCCACCGCGTCGGCGAGCGGCACCCAGGCGGCCTCCAGGAACTTCTCCTCGCCATGGCGCTGGTAACCGGAGTCCGCCGGTTGAAGGCCGCGAGCCAGGAAGACGCGCATCCGCTCGGTGATGATCCCCGGCGAGGAGTACGAGTCGAGCAGCACCCGCCAGTCCCTGGCGACGTGCCCCGTCTCCTCAAGCAGCTCGCGCCGCGCGGTGTCCGCGAGGGCCTCCCCCGCGACGTCGCGCAGCCCGGCGGGGATCTCCCATAGCTGCCGGGCGACCGGGTGCCGGTACTGCCGGATCATCAGCACCCGGTCCTGCTCGTCGAGCGCGAGGATGGCGACCGCGCCGATATGCGTGATCACGGTCCGCTCGACCTGATGGCTGTCCGGCATCACCACCTCGTCGGTGCGGACGGAAATCAGCCAGTTCCTGAAGTGCTCCTCGGTGCCGGCCACCGGCCAGCTTTCCTGGGGAAGATCCTCGACCATAGACCCGAAGCCTAGGTCCCGCTACGCGGTCGCCGCCGCGCGGGTACCGGCCTCGCCGGCCCGCGAGCGGGCGAGCGCGGCGGAAATGAGGCCGGAGAACAGCGGGTGCGGGCGGGTGGGGCGGGAAAGGAACTCCGGGTGCGCCTGGGTGGCGACGAAGAACGGGTGCGCATCGCGCGGCAGCTCGATGAACTCAACCAGGCGGCCGTCCGGCGACAAGCCGGAGAAGACCAGCCCGGCCTGCTCAAGCCGTTCCCGGTAGGCGTTGTTGACCTCGTAGCGGTGCCGGTGCCGCTCCTCCACCTGGGCGGCGCCGCCGTACAGCTCGCTGACGGCGGTGCCGGGCACGAGGTTCGCCGGGTAGAGGCCGAGGCGCATGGTGCCGCCCATGTCACGGTCCCCCGCGACCACGTCCTCCTGGTCGGCCATGGTCGCGACCACCGGGTCCGGCGTGGCCGGGTCGAACTCGGAGCTGTTGGCGTCCTCGATGCCCGCCAGGTCGCGGGCCACCTCGATGACCATGCACTGCAGGCCGAGGCAGAGGCCGAGGACCGGGATGTTGTGCTCGCGGGCGTACCTGATCGCGCCGATCTTGCCCTCGATGCCGCGCACCCCGAACCCGCCGGGGATCAAGATGCCGTCCACGCCGTCGAGCTGGCCGGCCGCGTCCTCGGGGTTCTCGCAGTCGTCGCTCGTCACCCAGCGGATCGTGACCTTGGCGTCGTTCCCGAAACCGCCCGCCTTCAGCGCCTCGGCCGGCGACAGGTAGGCATCGGGCAGGTCCACGTACTTGCCGACCAGGGCGATGGTGATCGAGCGGGCCGGGCGGTGCACCCGCCGCAGCAGGTCGTCCCAGGCGGACCAGTCCACGTCGTGAAACGGCAGCTGCAGCTTGCGGACGATGTAGGCGTCGAGCCCCTCGCCGTGCAGCACCTTCGGGATGTCGTAGATGGACGGGGCGTCGGGCGTGGAGACCACCGCCTCCTCGTCCACGTCGCACATCAGGGAGATCTTGCGCTTGAGCCCGTCGCTGATCGGCCGGTCCGAGCGGGCCACGATCGCGTCCGGCTGGATGCCGATCGACCGCAGCGCGGCCACCGAGTGCTGCGTCGGCTTGGTCTTCAGCTCACCGGACGGCCCGATGTACGGGAGTAGGGAGACGTGAATGAAGAAGCAGCGGTCCCGGCCGATCTCATGGCGGATCTGGCGGATCGACTCGAGGAACGGCTGCGACTCGATGTCGCCCACCGTCCCGCCGACCTCGGTGATCACGACGTCCACGTCCGGCGCCGCCATGCCGAGGATCCGGGACTTGATCTCGTTCGTGATGTGCGGGATGACCTGCACCGTGTCGCCGAGGTACTCGCCCCGCCGCTCCTTGGCGATCACGCTGGAGTAGACCTGGCCGGTGGTGACGTTCGCCTCGCCGGTGAGCCTGATGTCAAGGAACCGCTCATAGTGGCCCACGTCCAGGTCGGTCTCCGTGCCATCGTCGGTGACGAACACCTCGCCGTGCTGAAAGGGGTTCATCGTCCCCGGGTCAACGTTGAGGTAAGGGTCGAGCTTCTGCATCTTGACCCGCAGGCCGCGCATCTTGAGCAGGCGGCCGAGGCTGGATGCGGTGAGGCCCTTGCCGAGGCTAGAGGCGACGCCACCGGTGACAAAGATGTGCTTGGTATTGATGGGCCTTTGTGAGGCTAGCCTGGACTGAGCGGCTGCAGCGGCCAAGATGTGCTCCCGTGGTCGACGATGTTGCGGCATAAATCCGCAGGTCCACGGGCCACCAGGATAACACGGGACCGGTAGTTAACCTGGACAGGCTCCCTTAGTCACTGGCGTCACCTGAGAGTGACCCCGGAACCCCCAAGGCAGCGCGATCTGTGCGCTGCCTGTGAGATCAACCACAGGGCTCTGAACCTCAGCCACGACGCGGGGAGCGCGCGTTCTTTGCGCGTCCCCCCGTGGGGGGGCTATGGGGGGGCGAAGCCCCCGCCATGCTTGGGGGGGTCCCCGGGGGGGTCATCCCCCCGGGGGAGGTACTGTGCTCAGCCTCGCCGAACCGCGCCAGCAGGACCGCGCTCGCCACGGCGAGGGCGAAGCCGATCACCGCCACCGGGGCGAGCCCGTGCCTGGTCGTGTCGCCAAGGAAGAGCACGCCGACGACCGCGGGCGGAAGCGTCTCGGCGAGGACGACGGCCGAGGTCGCGACGGTGACGCTGCCGCTCTCCAGGGCGGTGGCGTAGAAGACGAACGACACGATGCCCGCCGCTACGACCGCGTACGCCGCGGGGTCGCGCAGCAGTGTGAGCGGCGCGAAGCCGTTGAGCACCCGGGCCGCGATGCCGACGGCGCCGAAGCCGAAGCCGGCGATGGTGCCGAGCGCCAGCGTGCGGGCCGGGTCACTCAGCACCCGCGCCGCGACCAGGCCGCCCAGGCCGATGACGGCGGTCGCGACGATCACGGCGACCTTGAAGGCGATGCCGGCGTGGCGGGCGCCCTCGGCGCCCGCGGACGAGCCGAGCAGGCCCACGCCGACGACCACGCCGAGGACGGCGAGCCATTCCCGCAGGGTCAGCGTGGCGCCGATCAGCACCGCGGCGAGGACCGCGACCACCGCGAGGTTCGCGGCCACCATCGCCTGCACCGCGAACAGCGGCAGCCGCCGTAGCGCGACGAGCTGCGCGATGAAGCCGAGCAGGTCGATGACGACGCTCGCGACGAACCGCCACTGGCTCAGCATGCGCGGCACCAGCCCGGGGTCGATACCTCCGGCGCTGGCCTGCGCCCGGGACCGGTTGCTCGCCCCGCGGACGGCGACGGCCTGCAGCACGGAGGCGACCCCGTAGCACAGCGCCGCGACGAAGGCGGCGACGAGGCTGACGAGCACGCACTCACACTACCCCGTGGGCGCGGGGCACTCAGGAACTGGTCAGCTTGTTTCCAGGCAGGACGGGCCTCATGCCCCGCGCTAGCGCAGCGCGCTCGCCGGGCGGGCCTCCCAGCTCGTCCACAGCGGGCGGTAGCCCATCCGGTACCAGAACGGGGCCGACAGCGGGTTGACCTGGCTGTGGTGCAGCAGGGTGACGGCGACGCCCATCCCGTCGAGCGTGGCGTGCAGGTTCCTGACCAGGGCGGCGCCGATCCCGGTACCGCGTTCCTGCCCTTCGACGAACATCGTCTGGAGGTAGGCGGCCGGGGTCTTGCTGGTCATGCCCGCGATCCAGCCCGCGTCCCGCGGCGGCTGGGCGACCAGCAGGCCGACCGCACGGCCGTTCCGCTCGGCGAGCCAGGTCCAGGAGTCGGGGCGGGCGAGGCTGTCGCGGATCTCGTCGCGGACCAGCCGGGCGGTGGCGGTCCGCCATACCGGACCGCCAAAGTGCATGTCGTAGCGGATGAGCCGCAGCTCGAGGTCGAGCACCTGGTCCTCGTCCGCCGGGCCCGCGGGACGGATGGTCACGCCGTAGGCGCGGCGCGGCGGGGACGGCGGGCCGTTCGGCCGGGTGCGGGCGGCGATCACCGTGAGCGGCTGAAGGCCGTGCCTGAGCAGGGCCTGGATCCCGGTGATGTCCAGGCTCGGCCAGACCACGCTCGCCGAGGTGTCGGGGCCGCGGGTGGCGCCGATGCCCGCCAGGTGATCGCGCCACTGGGCGAGCAGCAGGCCGGCCGACGCGGCGACGTCCTGGCCGGGCAGCCGGGGCACCAGCGTGAACCGGTCCGCGGCCCCCCAGGTCTGGTTCAGCGACTGCGGCGGGATGTGCTGGTGGACGCATACCCCGAGGCCCGCCATGCGGCCGTTTTCGCCAGTGACGACGAGCGGCTCCCCGCAGCCGGTCGGCAGCGTCCCCGGGTCGGGCAGCAGCGGGTCGATGGCATGCCAGCGCCGGCCAACCGCTCGGTTGACGTCACGCACCGCTTCGCGGACCACCCAGGGCATGGGACGCACTCTACATCCCGGCAAATCCTGCCTTATAGGTCATCGTCAGTGTTTGGCGGCATTCGGCCGCGAGCCCTCAGCGCGGCCGGCGCCCGGGCGCGCTGACCGTCGACCCGGTCGCCGCGCCCGACGACGGCAGGCCGAGCTTGCGGTGATCCCAGGACCGGACCCGCGTCGCGCGGACCCGGACGGCCACCCGCTTGCGCAGCATCGCCTCGACGGCCGGACGCAGCTCATCGCGGTACGGGCCGTAGTAGCGTTCCCAGATGCCGACGCCGATCCGCCACAGCAGCCCGGGATCGTCGCTCACCTCGGCGCGGCCCTCGATCGCGACGCCGCGCAGGTTCTCGTAGACGTCGCCGTCCTCGGCCAGGCAGGAGATCCTGGGGTCGCGGCGAAGGTTCACCGCCTTCTGCGACTTCGCCTTGGTCTCGAAGCAGATATCGCCGTCGAGCACCGCGAACCACATGGCGACCAGGTGCGGCTGGCCGTCCGGGCCCAGGGAGGCCACCGTCATCGTGCGGAGCCCGGCGAGCAGCTCGTCGACCTCATCCTGCGTGAGGGTGATCAGCGCTCGCTGGTCGGCCCCGGGACTCACGGCCTAGACCCCCGCCGCTTCCATGCCGCGCAGCTCCCGCTTGAGCTCCCTGATCTCGTCGCGCAGCCGGGCGGCGGCCTCGAACTGAAGCTCGGCGGCGGCCGCGTGCATCTGCTCGGTCAGCTGGCTGATCAGCGACACCAGGTCGCCGCGGGCCTCGCCGCGGGCCCCGGGTGACGACTCGCCCGCGCCCCGGGCGGCCGCCCTCGCCCGGGAGGACAGGCCAGGGACCGGGGCCTTGCCGCGGGACTGCTGACGGCCGCCGCCGCCGATCAGTTCCTCGGTGTCGGCGTCCTCGCGGATGATCGCGTCGAGGATGTCGGCGATCTTCTTGCGTAGCGGCTGCGGGTCGATGCCCTGGGCCGTGTTGTAGGCGACCTGCTTCTCCCGCCGCCGGTTGGTCTCGTCGATCGCGTGCTGCATCGCGTTCGTGACCTTGTCGGCGTACATGTGGACCTCGCCGTTGATGTTCCGCGCGGCGCGGCCGATCGTCTGGATGAGGCTGGTGGGCGAGCGGAGGAAGCCTTCCTTGTCCGCGTCGAGGATCGCGACGAGCGACACCTCGGGCAGGTCGAGGCCCTCGCGGAGCAGGTTGATGCCGACGAGCACGTCGTACTCGCCGAGCCGCAGCTCGCGCAGCAGCTCGATCCGGCGCAGCGTGTCGACCTCGCTGTGCAGGTACCGGGCCCGGACGCCGTTCTCGAGCAGGTAGTCCGTGAGGTCCTCGGACATCTTCTTGGTGAGCGTGGTGACCAGGACGCGCTCGTTCTTCTCGGTCCGCAGCCTGATCTCCTCGAGGAGGTCGTCGATCTGGCCCTTGGTGGGCTTGATGATGACCTGCGGGTCGATGAGGCCGGTGGGCCGGATGACCTGCTCGACGACGTCGCCGGCGACGCGCTGCAGCTCGTACCGGCCGGGCGTGGCCGACAGGTAGATCGTCTGGCCGATCCGCTCGACGAACTCATCCCAGGTCAACGGGCGGTTGTCAGCGGCGCTCGGCAGCCGGAAGCCGTGCTCTACCAGCATCCGCTTGCGCGACATATCACCCTCGTACATGGCGCCGATTTGCGGCACCGTCTGGTGCGACTCGTCGACGACGAGCACGAAGTCCTCGGGGAAGTAGTCAAGCAGCGTGTTGGGCGGGGTCCCCGGCCCGCGGCCGTCGATGTGGCGCGAGTAGTTCTCGATTCCGGAGCAGCTGCCGACCTGGCGCATCATCTCGATGTCATAGGTGGTCCGCATCCGCAGTCGCTGCGCCTCAAGCAGCTTGCCCTGGCGTTCCAGCTCGGCCAGCCGCTCGGCCAGTTCTACCTCGATGCCGGCGATGGCCCGCTCCATCCGCTCTTCTCCGGCCACGTAGTGGGTCGCGGGGAAGACGTAGAGCTCCTCGTCCTCGCTGATCACCTCGCCGGTCAGGGGGTGCAGGGTGGACAGCCGCTCGATCTCGTCGCCGAACATCTCGATCCGCACCGCGAGCTCCTCGTACTGCGGGATGATCTCGATGGTGTCGCCGCGGACCCGGAAGGTGCCGCGGGTGAACGCGATGTCGTTGCGGCTGTACTGCATGCCGACCAGCTTGCGCAGCAGCTGATCGCGGTCCATGGTGTCGCCGAGCTTGACCTTGAGCATGCGGTCGACGTACTCCTGCGGGGTGCCGAGGCCGTAGATGCAGGAGACGGAAGCCACGACGACCGTGTCCCGCCTGGTCAGCAGGCTGTTGGTGGCGGAGTGCCGCAGCCGCTCGACCTCGTCGTTGATCGAGGAGTCCTTTTCGATGTACGTATCGGTCTGCGGGATGTACGCCTCGGGCTGGTAGTAGTCGTAGTAGGAGACGAAGTACTCGACCGCGTTGTTCGGCATCATCTCGCGCAGCTCGTTGGCGAACTGGGCGGCGAGGGTCTTGTTGGGGAGCATGACCAGCACGGGGCGCTGAAGCTGCTCGGCCACCCACGCCACCGTCGCCGTCTTGCCGGTGCCGGTCGCGCCGAGCAGGACCGTGTCCTTCTCCCCGTCCCTGATGCGCTCGGTGATCTCGGCGATCGCGGCCGGCTGGTCCCCCGCCGGGGTCATGTCGGTGACGACCTCGAAGGGCGCCACCTTCCGCTGCAGGTCGGTAACCGGACGCATGGCGCCACCTCCCGGGTCTCTTCGCTTTTCAGCCAGCCCGCCTCCGCGTGACCGCTGACGGTTTCAACTCTATGTCGGGGGTCCGACATTCCGCCCGTGCCCGCCGCGGCCTTATTAGGGCTTGCGCCCGAACAAGCGGCGCCGTGGCCGGCCCGTCGCCGCCGGCCGGCCGGGCGGCGCCGTGGCCGTCTCGCTCTCGATCAGCGTCCTGGCCAGCCTGACCACGGCGTCCGGCATTTCCGGGGTGACAACGACCAGGTGGGCGAGCGAGCCGGCGATGGTGACCGGCCGCCGGGCCCGCGCCTGGGCGGCGGCGGCGAACCGGGCGCGGATGATGTCCGCGACGTCGGCCCGGCAGGCGGGATCGGTCCACGCCGCGACGACCAGCGCGTTGGCCGCGGCGTCGGTGGCCCAGTCTTCCACGCCGTTGACCAGGTCGACGAGGACGGCGCGGCGGGTTGAGTCCGGCCACGTCTCGTCCGGCTGGTGGTGCAGCACGCCGAGGCACGCCCACGCCTGGGTAAATCGCGGCCAGTACACCGGGTTCTTCAACCGCATTCGCTGCCACGGCCCGTTGTCGTCCGGCACCGGGACACCGTGGGCCATCAGGCCGAGCAGGTCATCGACCGCCAGCCCGGACAGCCCCACGGCCCAGTCGTAGGCGGCGACCGGATGGGGCCACACCCCCTGGGCCGCCACCGCTTGCAGCGCCTTGACGGCCGCCGGCGACGGGAGGGGCACCGACGGGAACGCCTCGGTGCCGCGGTACGTCCAGAGCCGGTGACGGCCCTTGGCCAGGGGCACCCTGATGTCCGGGTCAGGCACGGGTATCGGCGTGGCGATGGTGAGGCCGGGCAGCGCCGCGCGGACCGCGGCGATCGCGCTCGGCGCTTCCAGCGCCGACAGCGTGCCGGTCACCGTCATGTCGGCCAGCGCGCCGGGGCCGCCGTGCTGTTCGGCCAGGGCGACCGCCAGGTTGCAGATGGCCTCGGCGGGGGCGGGGACCAGGGACAGCCACGGCTTGCCGTGGCTGCCCTGGCCGAGCATCGTCGCGGCGTAGCCGTGCTCCGGGTGCTGCCGCCACCAGTCGGCGAGCCGGACCAGGTGGATGATGTCGCCGAACGCGGCGTAGCGCATGTAGCAGGAGGACGGGAAGGCCTTGGGGTGATCCGGCGCCAGCGCCAGGCCCTCGTCGAGGACGCCGATGCCCTTGGCCAGCTCGCCGCCGTCCGCGAGCAGCTCGGCGATGTCAACCCGCAGGTCGACGTTGCCCGGCTCGCGTTCCAGCGCCCGCAGCCACGCCTCGTACGCCTCCGGCCGCCGGCCCGCGTTGCGGAGCGCGGAGCCGAGCATGATCGCCGCGATAGCGCTCTGCTCGGCTTGCTCCGCGCGCTCGCACCAGTCGATCGCCTCATCGAGCGCGCCCATCCGGCGGGCCAGGCCCGACAGGGACGGCAGGGCCCGCACCGATTCCGCGCCGCGGTCCGCGACGCCCCGGGCGGCCTCAAGGAACGGCGTCAGGACCTCGACCAGCCCGGCCGGGACCGGGGCGGGCAGCCCGAGCGCCAGCCTCAGCACCGACGTGCCCGCGTGCTCCGGGTTCAGCTGAGCGCCGAGCCCGCGGCTGTCGGTGCCGGGCGCCGCCAGCCAGCCGGCCGCCCACGGCTTGTCCGGTTCCACCTCGGCAACCCGGCAGAGCAGGTAAAACGCGCCGTCGAGCTGCCCGCCGCGTGCCATCAGGTAGGAGTGCGCCGCGACCGCTCCGGCGTGCGGCGTGCCGTCGACGGGGACCAGGGCCATGGCGTCGGCGGCGGCGGCCGCGAGCTCGTCCAGGGCGGCGTACGCGGCCCGCAGCGTCGGGTCGCGCGCGATCGCGCTGGCGACGTGCGCGGCGGCGTGCGGCAGCTCGCCGTCGTCGAGGGCGAGCCGGGCGAGCGCGAGCTCGCCCTCGGCTTCCGGGCGAGCCTCGCCGATGCCTTCCGACACGCGCCACCGCCTTTCCGGTCAGCGGACACTATCGCACGGAAAGCCACGGATGCCGGGCAAATCACCGCGAACCAGCCACCGGCGGCCCGGGCGCGGCGCCCGTCGATTGTTGCCATGTAAGGTATGTTCCGTGAGCGGCATGGAGACCGAGGTCCGCGGGAACGTCGGGTTCCTCATCTGGCGGTTGTCGATGCGCTGGCGCGCCGCGATGGACCGGGTGCTCGCGCCGCTTGGCCTCACGCACGCCCAGTACTCGGTGCTCGCCCCGCTGTCCGGCATGTCCGCGGGCGGCGCGCGGCCGAGCCAGCGGGAGCTCGCCGACTTCACCGGGCTCGACCCGGTCTACATATCCAAGCTCGTCCGCGCGCTTGAGCGGGAGGGCTTCCTGGCCCGCTCGGTCAAGGCGTCCGACCCGCGGGCCGTGGAACTGGCGCTGACCGCGCGGGGCGCGGACGCCGTGCGGGAAGGGATCCAGCTGGTGACGGAGATGCGCGACCGGCTGACCGGGCCGCTCGGCGGCAACGCGGGCGAGCGCACCGCCGAACTGGCCGGACTGCTGCGCGAGCTGGCCGACGCGCCGGAGGCCGGCGGCTAAGGGAACCCGCCGCCGGGCGGGCGAGGCGGCGGCCGCGCCGCCGCCAGGGCAACTCAATCCGCGGTACCCCGGGGAGTCACCTGAATCCGTTCGGGATCGCGATTATAGTTGCAATAGACATTATGTCTATGTAATGTATTTCCGGTACCGACCCCAACCGACAGGAGACCGCGATGGCGCAACCACCCGTACTGACCGGCCAGGACATCGCCGAGGCGGACGGCGCGGTGACCAGGCTCCTCGAGCAGGCGCTCGCCAGGGTAGGCGCTACCCGCCAGGACTACATCGCGCTGCGCGTGCTCGCGCTGCGGGGGCCGTGGGCGTCGCCGCGGGAACTGCACGCGTTCCTCGCCGGGCAGCGGCAGCTGGGGCTCACCGCGGCATCGGCCGCCGAGCTGCTGGCCGGGCTGGAGGCCCGCGGGCTTGCCAGCGGCACCGCGGCCGACGGCGCGGGCCCGGCCGCGGCGACGGAAGAGGGCGCCGCGCTGCACGCCAGCCTCACGGCGGCGGTCGCCCCGGCGACCCGCGAGCTGTACGCCGGCTTCGACCCGGCCGACCTGGCGGTCGCGCGCCGCGTCCTGGTCCAGGTCACGGAGCGGGCCGGCCAGCTGCTCACGCGACCGGAGCTGGCCACGGAAGCGCGCGGCGGGAGTGCTTAGATGGCGTATGGCTGTCCCCACCGATCCCGCCGGGGCGAGCGCCGATGGCCGGGCGCTCGCCTACCTGCGGAGCGCGGACCCGGTGCTCGCCCGGGTCATCGACGCGCACACCGACTTCGACCCGCGCGGCTGGCTGCGTGAAC
The DNA here is from genome assembly GCA_963767685.1 of uncultured Actinomycetota bacterium. Lineage (GTDB taxonomy): Bacteria > Actinomycetota > Actinomycetes > Streptosporangiales > Streptosporangiaceae > Trebonia. The sequence goes on along the minus strand of CAVYEZ010000009.1, from coordinate 167,113 downwards.
AGCCCGCCATGGACTCCTTCGGCGCCCTGATCTTCATGATCACCGGGCAGCAGCTGTCGGTGCGGTCGGCCGCGCGCATCCTCGGCCGGATCCGGGACCAGTTCGGCGGGCGGCTGCCGACCCCGGCCGAGCTGCTCGCGGCCGACCCCGGCGGGTTGCTCGCGGCCGGCCTGTCCCGGCGCAAGGTGGCGACGCTGCGCGCCCTGGCCGCCGAGTTCGCCGACGGCTCGCTGAGCGACGAGGAACTGCGGCGGCTGACCGACGAGGAGATCATCGACCGGCTCACCGTCATCAGCGGCATCGGGCCGTGGACGGTGCACGGCATGCTGATCATCGCGCTCGGCCGGGCCGACGTGGTCCTGCCCGGCGACCTCGCGCTGCGCAAGGCCATCAAGCGCAGCTACCGGCTCGATCACCTGCCCAGCCAGCAAGAGGTGCTGCGGATCGCCGAGCCATGGCGGCCGTACCGCAGCCTGGCGACCGCGTACCTGTTCCAGGTCGCGCTCGATGACCCGGCCGCGCCGTCGCCCGTCTAGGCCGCCCGGGAGGTGTACCTAGCACCCGGACGGGGGTGCGGTTAGATTCCGGGTCTAATCGGGGTTTAGCCCTATCGTTTCCTGGCGCGGTCACCGGCATGCTCGATCACATGAGGACTGGGGCTATCGCGATGCCCGGCGCCGGGGGCCGCCGGGCCGTCTGGTATTCGGGGTTCGCGGTGTACGCGGCGGGGGTCGCCTTGTTCAGCGGGCCGGGGCTCGACCACTACTGGGGCGCCTGGGCGGCGGGCGGTTACGCCATCGCCGCCCTCGTCACGGTCGTGGCCTCGAGGCAAGGCTGGGCGCGGGCCTGGGGCCCGCGGCTCGCGGTCGCGGCCAGCCTCGCGGGGGCGCTGGCCGCGCCGGCCCTGTGGCTCATGACCAAGGAGCCCACTCCCCCGGACGTCGCGGTCGTGGCCAGGTCCGGGGTGCTGCTGCTGCACCACGGCACCCCGTACCTGCCGGTCGCGGCGCTGTCCGCGGGCGGCTGGCTCGCCTACAACCCGTACCTTCCGGTCATGGCGCTCTTCGGCCTGCCCGGAGCGCTCGGGCTGCCGGGAAAGACGTGGCCGTGGCTGATCGCCGGGACCTTCCTGCTGCTGTACGCGACCTTCCTGGTCACGCTCGGGCCGCGCGCGGACGGCCGGCGGCGCGCCGCGCTCGGGCACGCCGCGTTCTGGCTGGCCTGCCCGGTCATGGCGTTCCCGCTGACGATGGGCATCACCGACCCGCCGGTGATCGCCCTGACCTGCCTGTCGCTCGCGCTGCTGGCCAGGAGCGGGCGCGCGCCTGGTGACGGCGCCCGGCGGCGCGACTTCGTGCTCGCCGCCGCTGTCCTCGGCGTCGCGTGCGCGATGAAGTACACCGCCTGGCCGGCGCTGGCCATCATCGCCGTCATGGTCGCGGCGCGCGCCGGCGGGCGCTCCGCGGTCCGGTTCACCGCCATGGTCCTCGCCGCCGCGGCCGCGCTGGTGGCGGCGCTCGCGCCGGCGGCGCTGCGTCACCCGGCGTCGATCCTGCAGAACACCGTGGCCTACCCGCTCGGGCTCACCTCCGCGAAGTCCCCGGCGCAGAGCCCGCTGCCCGGGCACCTGATCGCGACGCTCGGGTCCGGCGGGCACCTCGCCGCGCTGATGCTGCTCGCGGCGGCCGGCCTGGCCACCGCGGCCTCGCTGGTGATCTGGCCGCCGGCCACCCCCGCCGCCGCGGCGCGGCGCATCGCCGTCGGGCTGACCGCGCTGTTCCTGCTGTCCCCGGCGACGCGCTTCGGCTACTTCATCTACCCGATCAGCCTGTACGCGTGGGCGGTGCTCGCGGACCGGGAGGGAACGGGCGGCGCGCGGCGCGGGACGGTGGACCTGGCGCTGCCCGACGTCGCCCCGGCGGGCGCGCGCCGCCGGTTCGACGGGGCTGATCCCGGTGACGCTGAACTCGACGGCGAGCGGGCGACTGAGCTGATCTAGCTCGGCCACCGCCTCCCCGGCCGCCGGGCCGGCCGTCTTCCGATGAGACGCCGCCAGGGCGGCCGGGGACTTAAGGTGTCGGCGACCGTTGCTCACGGGAGGACATGGTCCATGCTCGACGGCCTGACCTACGACGACAGCGAGCCTCCGTCGATCGCCCTGGTCCCGCCGGGCACGTCGTGGGACCAGGTGCACGATCACATCAAGATCGCGCACGATTTCCTGCTCGTCCGGGCGGCGGCCGGGTACGCGGGGGCCTACTGGACCGGCACGCGGATGGTGGTGCTCGACGACCTTGGCACCGATCAGGACGAGGCGCTCGATGAGTTCCGCGAGCAGCTCGGCCAGCGTGGCGAGCCGTGACGCGTAGCCTGCCCTCGATAATCGCGAAAGCGCCTCGGCGAGGGCACGTTGGACGGCGGCGAAGCTGATCCGTTCCTGTTCGAGGCGGACGGCGGGGCCGAACTCGGCGGTCACCAGGGCTCCGTAGAGGGGCTGTTCTTCGGCGTTGTGCCGCTTCGGGAAGCTGCCCGGGGTTCGCTCGTTCAACGCGAACAGCTCATCGTCCAGGCGGCTGGCCAGCTCGGTCGCGGAGATGGAACGGACGTTGTCCGCGACGAACACCCGGTACTGGAAACTGAGCACGAGCGGCGCGTTCTCGGCGCGCAGCAGCCGCCGCGCCGGGCTGTTGGCACGCAACCAGGCGATCTCGTCGAAGCCGCTCCCGCCCGTCATGGGAGACATGGCAGAGCGGCGCTACGACATTCCGCCGGGTCGTTTCGGTCCTTGCCCGCGGTGGGTTCCCGGGCGCATGAACGCGGTGCGGATCAGCTGAGCTCGTAGTCCAGCCACAGGCGGTGCGTCCCGTCCGCGTCGATGACTAGCCCGCCGGTGCCGGAGACGCCCGCGAGCTGGCCGGTGCCACTTGACGGCACGATCGCGAAGTACTCCGCCGCGCGGTCGCTGCCGGACGTCGACGCCGAGTGGAGGAAACTGAACGCGCCCTCCCGGCCGTCGACCGAGCCCTCGAAGGACTCCATCGCAACGTAGCTGCCCACCCCGGTCGCCTGGTCGAACGCCGAGGTGAACACGGCCTCCGAGCGGCCCACGATGTCTCCGTCGAACTGCTTCTCAATGATCGCGACGCCAACGGGCAAGGCGGCTGCCATGGCCGGGCCGGGGGTGAGGCTGGCCGGGTTGAAGGCCTTGACGGTAAAACTTCCGTTAGCTCGCATGGGAAGACCCTACTGGGCCTCCGACAGTCCGTTGTGCGGCCGCCCGGCGGGCGCTGCGCAGGGCCGGTCACCTGCTGATCCCCGACACGGTGACGCGCCGCTGGCCGACGCACAGGGGGCGTCGGGCATGGCAGCTGATCGCGGCGTATGGTGACCCGGAACGCGTTATTTGCGAAGGGAGCGAGCGTGCTGCGGGTCGGGCTGACTGGCGGGATCGGGTCGGGTAAGAGCGCGGTGGCCGAACGGCTCGCGGCGCTGGGTGCCGTCGTGCTCGACGGCGACAAGGCGGCGAGGGCGGTCGTCGAGCCGGGGACCCCGGGCCTCGCCCGGATCGCCGAGACTTTCGGGCCTGAGGTGCTGCGGGCCGACGGGTCGCTTGACCGGGCGAAGCTGGCCGGGATCGTTTTCTCCGACGAAGTCGCGCTCGAGAAGCTCAACGCCATTACTCACCCGCTGATCCATCAGCACCTCGTGGCCGGGGAGCAAGCCGCCAGGGCCGGCGGCCCGGACACGGTCGTCGTGCACGACATACCGCTGCTCGCCGAGGGCCAGCGCAGCGCGGACTTCGACGTGGTCGTCGTCGTCGACGTGCCGCAAGACGTGCAGGTGTCCCGGCTCGCGGGCCGCGGCCTGCCGGAGGACCAGGCCCGCGCCAGGATGGCCGCCCAGGCGACCCGGGAAGACCGGCTCGCCATCGCCCACATCGTGATCGACAACTCCGGCACCCAGGAAGACCTGGACCGCCGGGTAGCCGAAGTCTGGGCCGATCTGGCGTCCCGCGCGAAGCGCTACGCCCACTGAACGGCGATGCCCCGCCGTCCCGCGCGAAGGCGGGGCGGCGGGGCAGGAAAGCGCATCCGCTATGGACGGCCCTCTGGTCAGCCTTTAGCTCTGGCCACCGGACAGCTTGTCGCGGAGGGCGGCCAGGGCCTCGTCTGAGGCCAGGGTGCCCTGCGGGGCGTTGCTGTCCGGGCTCGCCGGGCGGTTGCCGCCCCGCGGGGCGCGGGGCGCCGACTGGGAGGTCACGGCGGTGGCGTCGCCGCCTGCCTCGCCCTCTTCCTCGGCCTTGGCCCGGGACTCCTCGATCTGGCGGCGGTGTGCCTCGAAGCGGGCGCGGGCCTCGGCGTACTGCCGCTCCCACTCCTCGCGCTGGGAGTCGTAGCCGGGGAGCCAGTCGCCGCTCTCCGGGTCGAAGCCCTCGGGGTACAGGTAGTTGCCCGCCTCGTCGTAGGTCGCGGGCATGCCGTAGAGCGTCGGGTCGAACTCGTCCCCGGCGGTCTCGCTGGCGGCGCCCTCGTTGGCCTGCTTGAGCGACAGGCTGATCCGCCGCCGGTCCAGGTCGATGTCGATGATCTTGACGAAGATCTCCTCGCCCACCTGGACGACCTGCTCCGGGATCTCCACGTGCCGGTCCGCCAGCTCGGAGATGTGCACCAGGCCCTCGATGCCCTCCTCGACGCGGACGAACGCGCCGAACGGCACCAGCTTGGTGACCCGGCCCGGGACGACCTGGCCGATCTGGTGGGTGCGGGCGAACTGCTGCCACGGGTCTTCCTGCGTGGACTTCAGCGACAGCGAGACGCGCTCGCGGTCCATGTCCACGTCGAGGACCTCGACCGTGACCTCCTGGCCGACCTCGACGACCTCGCCCGGGTGGTCGATGTGCTTCCAGGACAGCTCGGACACGTGCACCAGGCCGTCCACGCCGCCAAGGTCGACGAACGCGCCGAAGTTGACGATCGAGGACACGACGCCCTTGCGGATCTGGCCCTTGCGCAGGGTGTTGAGGAACGTGTGGCGAACCTCGGACTGGGTCTGCTCAAGCCACGCCCGGCGGGACAGGACCACGTTGTTGCGGTTCTTGTCCAGCTCGATGATCTTGGCCTCGATCTCCTTGCCGACGTACGGCTGGAGGTCACGGACCCGGCGCATCTCGACCAGCGACGCGGGCAGGAAGCCGCGCAGGCCGATATCGAGGATGAGGCCGCCCTTGACGACCTCGATGACGGTGCCGGTGACGACGCCGTCCTCCTCCTTGATCCGCTCGATGGTGCCCCACGCGCGCTCGTACTGCGCCCGCTTCTTGGACAGGATCAGGCGGCCTTCCTTGTCCTCCTTCTGGAGAACCAGGGCCTCGATCTGCTCGCCGGTCTTGACGACGTCGTGCGGGTCGACGTCGTGCTTGATCGACAGCTCACGGGACGGGATGACGCCCTCTGTCTTGTAGCCGATATCGAGCAAGACCTCGTCTCGATCGACCTTGACGACGGTCCCCTCGACAATGTCGCCGTCGTTGAAGTACTTGATGGTTAGGTCGATCGCGGCGAGGAATGCCTCCTCGGACCCGATGTCGTTGACCGCTACCTTAGGGGTCGAGGTGGCTTGCGTGCTGCTCGTCATAAGTTGGTGGGCTCCGGATGCGGACAGGGATGAATGGTGCGCGCGGCGGACTCAAGCAGTGAACGCGCGGGACTTGCCCGGCCATGTCGCGGCCATGGCACGCCCCGGCGGTCTCACAACCAGGCGGCCCGCTTGACGAGGGCCGGTGGCGGCAACAAGACCGCACGAGGACACAGCGCAGAGTTCAGGGTATGTAGTTCTGGCTGGCTGGTCAATTAAGCCAGGCTACAACTCAGCCACAGCTCAAAATCCTTGGACTCTTCTTTACAAACACTGAACGCTTCCCCACTGTTCCGCCCAAAGCCCGAGCGCGGGAAACCCCGAGCGCGAGCCGAAGCGCGCGCCCGTGTTTTCGGACTGAGGAGGGAGGGAGCATCCCCGCGAGCCGAAGCGCGCCGGCGGCCTGCGCGGACTGAGGAGCGAGGGAGCGAGGAACGAGCGACTGACCGACGAGGGAGCACAGGCCGCCTTCAGGGCGCGCGGAGGCGAGCGGGGAAGCACAGTACGAGCGACTGACCGACGAGGGAGAAAACACGGGCCTCGGGCGCGCGGCGGCGAGCGGGACAAGCAGAGGGAGCGCGGGAAGTTCAGTGGGCCGCTTCCGCCCAGCTGCGGCCGGTGCCGGTGGAGACCTCCAGCGGGACGCGCAGGTCGGTGGCGGCGCCCATCTCGGCCTTGACCAGCGATGTCAGGGCTTCCAGCTCGCCGGGCGCGGTCTCGAAGATCAGCTCGTCGTGGACCTGCAGCAGCATGCGGGACTTCAGGCCCGCCGACTTGATCGCCGCGGAGACGCGGAGCATCGCCACCTTGATGACGTCGGCGGCCGAGCCCTGGATCGGCGCGTTCAGCGCCATCCGCTCGGCCATCTCCCGGCGCTGCCGGTTGTCCGACGTCAGGTCGGGCAGGTACCGGCGGCGGCCCATGATCGTGGACGTGTAGCCGTCCAGCCGGGCCTGGGCGACGATCGACTGCAGGTAGTCGCGGACGCCGCCGAACTCCTTGAAGTAGTCCTCCATCAGCATGCGCGCCTCCTCGACGGAGATGCGCAGCTGGTTCGACAGGCCGAAGGCGGACAGGCCGTAGGCGAGGCCGTAGTTCATCGCCTTGATCTTGGCGCGCTGCTCGGGGGTGATGTCGCCGGCGTCGACGCCGAACACCCGGGAGGCCGTCGCCGCGTGGAAGTCGTGGCCGGACTCAAACGCCGAGATCAGCGCCGCGTCGCCGGACAGGTCCGCCATGATGCGCAGCTCGATCTGCGAGTAGTCGGCGGTCAGCAGCGTCTCGTAGCCGGCGCCGACGACGAAGCCCTCGCGGATGCGGCGCCCGGTCTCGGTGCGGATCGGTATGTTCTGCAGGTTCGGGTCGGTGGACGACAGGCGCCCGGTCGCGGCGATCATCTGGTTGAACGTCGTGTGGATCCGGCCGTCCTCGTCGGCCATCGGGATCAGCGAGTCGACGATCGACTTCAGCTTGGCCACGTCGCGGTGGTGCAGCAGGTGCTCGAGCACCGGGTGGCCGGTGGACGCGAGCAGGTTCGTCAGCGCCTCGGAGTCGGTCGTGTAGCCGGTCTTGATCCGCTTGGTCTTGGGGAGGCTGAGCTCGGTGAACAGGACTTCCTGGAGCTGCTTGGGCGAGCCCAGGTTGAACTCGTGGCCGACGACCGCGTAGGCCGCCTGCTCGGCGCCCTTCACCTCTCCGTAAAGCGTCGCCGACATTTCCGCGAAGTGGTCGCTGTCGGCCGCGATGCCGATCCGCTCCATCTCGGCGAGGACGGTGACGAGCGGGAGCTCGATCTCGTGCAGCAGCCGGGTCGCGCCGCGCTTCTCCAGGTCCGCGTCGAGCGCCGCGGCGAGGTCGAGGGTCGCCTGGGCGCGGCGGGCCAGCGCGAGCGCCGCCTCCTCCTCGCCGGAACCGTCCAGCGTCAGCTGCACGTTGTCGCCCGCGGGGTCGCTGAGCTCCTTGCCGAGATACCGCAGCGCCAGGTCGGAGAGGTCGAAGGTGCGCTGGCCGGGCAGCGCGAGGTAGGCGGCGAGCGCGGTGTCGGAGGTGAGCCCGTGCAGCGCGAACCCGTGCGAGGCGAGCGCGTGCATGGGGCCCTTGGCGTCGTGCACCGCCTTAGGGCGGTCCGGCGCGGCAAGCCAGTCGGCGAGCGCCCGCTGGTCGTCCGGCGTCAGCGCCTCAGGGTCGAGGTACGCGCCAGCACCGTCCGGCGCGGCGATCGCGATGCCGGTCACGGTGCCCCGGCCGCGTCCCCAGGTGCCGTCCAGGGCAAGCCCCATCCGTTCCCCGGAGTCGTGCTCGGCGAGCCAGCCGGGTACCTCGTCGGGGCCGAGGAGGGACGCGTCGACCTCGAATATCCCGCTGCCGCCCTCGGCGTCAGCGGCGCCCGCGGCCGCCGCGACGGACCGCTCCGCGCCGGGCAGGCCCTCGGGGAAGGTCGCGTACAGGCGGTCGCGCAGCACGCGGAACTGGAGGGTGTCGAAGAGCTGGTGGATCTTCTCCCGGCTCCACGGCTCGGGCGCGAGCTCGCCCGGCGTCGCGCCGATCGTCTCGGCCGGCAGGTCGCGGATGAGCGTGGTCAGCTGGCGGTTGCGCAGCACGTTGCCGAGGTGCTCGCGCAGGGCGTCGCCCGCCTTGCCCTTGACCTCGTCGACCCGGTTGACGAGGTTCTCGAGCGAGCCGTACTCGACGATCCACTTCGTGGCGGTCTTCTCGCCGACGCCGGGGATCGACGGCAGGTTGTCGCTCGGGTCGCCGCGCAGCGCGGCGAAGTCCGGGTACTGCGCGGGGGTGAGCCCGTACTTCTCCAGCAGGCCCGCGGGGTCGTAGCGCTTCATGTCGGAGACGCCGCGGCTGTTGTACAGCACCGTCGTCTTGTCGGAGACGAGCTGGAACGTGTCCCGGTCGCCGGTGACGATGAGGACGTCGCAGCCTTCCGCCTCCGCCTGGGCGGCGAGGGTGGCGATGATGTCGTCGGCCTCGTAGCCGGGGGCGGACAGGTGCCGGATGCCCAGCGCGTCGAGGACCTCGAAGATCAGGCTGACCTGGCTGCGGAACTCGTCGGGGGCCTTGGTGCGCCCGGCCTTGTACTCCACGTACTGCTCGTGGCGGAAGGTCGGCTCGCTGCGGTCGAACGCGACGGCCACCCGGGTCGGCTTCTCGTCGCGCAGCACGTTGATGAGCATCGCGGTAAAGCCGTAGACGGCGTTCGTCGGCTGGCCCGTCGTGGTCGCGAAGTTCTCCACGGGGAGCGCGAAGAACGCCCGGTAGGCGAGCGAGTGGCCGTCAAGGAGCAGCAGCGTGTCCGTCACCCTTAGCATCCTATGACCGCACGAGGGTGCCCGGCGGACGCTTGTCCGCCGGGCACCAGTCGTGTCCTTGGCCTATGCGCCGTTATGCGGAGAAGGCGAAGACGGTCGAGGAGGCGAAGGTCTTCCCCGGGCCGAGCACGGTCGACGGGAACGCCGACTCGTTCGGCGAGTTGGGGAAGTGCTGCGTCTCGAAGGTGTAGCCGGCACCCTGCCGGTAAGTGTTACCGGAGATGCCCGTGAGCGTGCCGGTGAGGAAGTTGCCGCTGTAGAACTGCACGCCGGGCTGGTCGGTCCAGACGGTCAGCTCGCGGCCGCTGCCCCGGTCCCAGGCACGGGCGGCCAGGTTGAGGTCCCCAGGGCCGGTCGTCTTCGCCGTCTTGTTGTTGAGAATCCAGTTGTGGTCGTAACCCTGCGCGATCAGCAGCTGGCTCTCGCCCTTGGTCAGCGAGTCGAAGCTAGCGGGGACGTTGTCCTTCGCGCTCACGTCGTCGATCCGCGACCCGATGGTGTGCGGCGCGCGGAAGTCGAACGGGGTGCCGGCGACCGGGACGCCGTTGGCGATCGGCAGCGGGATCTGCGTGGTGTCGGTCGGCGAGTAGTTGCTGGCGTTGATCTGCACGTACTGGCCGTAGGCGGAGCCGGCCGTCGAGTTCTCGCCGGCGAGGTTGAAGTAGCTGTGGTTGGTCAGGTTCAGGACCGTGCTGAGCTTGGCATCGTCGTTGTGCGCCGAGTAGTGAATGCCGTACTGGCCCTGGTTGTTCAGCGTGAAGGTGACGTCAACGGTCAGCTCCGCCGGGTAGCCGGTGCAGCCGTTCGCGCAGCCCGGGCTGCCCGCCGCGCCGGAGGAGTCGCCGTTCGGGCTGACCAACTGGAGGGTGACGCCGACCTCGTTGCTGGTCTTGATCAGGCCGCCAACCTGGGACCAGATGTGGTTGCCGAACCCGACGAGCCCGCCGTGCAGCGCGTTGACGCCGTTGTTGATCGGCAGCGTGTAGGTCTGGCCGTTCAGCTTGAAGGTGCCGTCGGCGATCCGGTTCGCGTACCGGCCGACCGTCTCGCCGAAGTACGGGCCGCCGTTCGCGGTCACTGGCGGGCTGACGAAGTCGACGTAGTCCTTGAGGGTGGCGAAACCGAGCACCACGTCGGCGGTCTTGCCGTCCTTGCCGGGCACGTTGATCTCCTGGGTGATCGCGCCGTAGGAGAGCAGGTCCACCGACATGCCGTTGGCGTTCGTGAGCGTGTAGCGGTACGTCGGCGTCAGCTTGCCGGTGTACGGCTCGGTCGTGCTCCCGAAGGACTGCTTCGTGATGCTCAGCGAGCCACCGGACCCGGCCTTCGCCTGGCCCGTGTTCACCTGAGCGCCTGCGACCGGCCGCGCGGTCGCCGCCTGCGCCGCCGACGGGGCGACGGCCGCGGCCACCCCGATGGCCGTCGCGGCGGCCAGGATGCCGGCTCCGGCGATGACGGGCGGTCTCTTGGGCCGCCACGTTCCAATCTTCGCGAGCTTTGTGCGCATGAAGGGCTTCCCTCCGTTGGGTTCTTGCCTTCGCTGGGACCTGGTGGCCGGCCTTAAGGGGCCCATAGGCCGGCCAGCATGCGCATGCCTAACAAGTGATTGTGAACGCAAACAACGCGATTGTCACGCGGAATGGCTTAAAGACTTGATCATTTGAGATGATTGGTCCGCGGCCGTGAGAACGTGCACATCCTGGCCGCCCGGGGACGCGGGTTCGCGCGCGGCGGCCAACCGCCCATAGACGGCATCGCAGCGCACGCAAATCCACGACACGCCGATGCTATGAGATTGTTATCTATGGCCCGGCGGACACGCTCCGCTGCCAAAACCGCCTGCTAGCACGCTCGCGGGTCGGTCCCGGGGCCGGAGGATTGCCCAGTTCGCAGCCGCTGAGCCGGCCGCAAGCCGCCGCACAGGGTTCGAAAGACGGCAAACAGCGACGTAACTGGGTGAACGGACCGGAATCGGCGGGGAACCTACGGCGGTCAAACCGCCAAACTCTACTTTGCCGTTGGGACTCGATGTCGCTAACGTAACGACAGCGGACCCGGGGGTCCAAGTAGAGAACGTGTCAGCCCGGGGAAGGCGGACACGGTACCAACGGGTCCCCGGGTCTGTTTGCTGGGGGTCCGATGGCAAACCGCCACCATGTCGGACCCCCAGCAAACAGATATCTCCCGGGGGACGGTCCGCCTCCGGCGGACGGGCCCGAGGGTTCGCTTGGGCTCCCCTTCGGCTGCCTCTTGGTTACTCGGGCTTCTCTTCGGTGGTCTCGGGCTTCGCGGTCGCGCTCAGCGTCCCCTCGATGACGGCCTCGGCGACCTTGCGCATCGTCAGGCGTCGGTCCATCGACGTCTTCTGGATCCAGCGGAACGCCTGCGGCTCGGTCAGGCCGTGCTCGGACTGGAGCAGGCCCTTGGCCCGGTCGAGCAGCTTGCGGACCTCGAGGCGGTCCTTGAGGGTGTTGACCTCGTCGTCCAGCGCCTTGATCTCGGTGTACCGGCTGACGGCCATCTCGATCGCGGGGACGAGGTCCGCCTTCGTGAACGGCTTCACAAGGTAGGCCATAGCTCCGGCATCCCTGGCGCGCTCGACCAGCTCCCGCTGGGAGAACGCGGTCAGGATGACGACCGGGGCGATCCGGTCCGCGGCGATGCGCTCGGCGGCGGAGATGCCGTCGAGGATCGGCATCTTCACGTCCAGGATGGCGAGGTCGGGCAGCAGGGCGGTCACCTTCTCGACCGCCGCCTCGCCATCGGCCGCCTCGGCCACGACCGAGTAGCCTTCCTCTTCGAGCATTTCCTTGAGGTCCAGGCGGATCAGCGCCTCATCCTCAGCAATCACGACACGCAACGCATTCTGGCTCACGCCCTAGAGACTACCGGGAACCTGTAGATTGTCATGGAGCGCCGCCCCGCCTTGCTGGTCGGACGCTAGGCCCCGATAGACCAATCGGCAGGAGTCCATGGCCTCAAAATCCATACAGTGTGGGTTCGAATCCCACTCGGGGCACTGAAACAGGCATGCACGGCCGGCGGCTGCGTCGGCCGTGCATGCCGATTTTTGTGGGAACGGTCACAGCGACACGCGATCTTCGCATGTAAAACCTGAGTTACAACTACCAAGGCCGGCCGTACGAGCGCAGATCTCAGGCCTCGAATGCCGTTGGTGCTACTTATTGTAGTGCCATGTATCCGAGAGCGACGGTAGAGCGGGCGCTGCGCCTGTCCGGCGAGGGGCTAATCGACCGCGAGGTGGCTCGGTTGACGGGTGTCTCGATCGGCGCTGTCCAGAAGTGGCGGACTGACGTGCGCCGGACGCCAGAAAAGGAACTTAAGCACGGCCATTGCCCACTCTGCGATGGCGCGGCGATTGACGAGCGCGCGTGTGCGTATCTTCTTGGCCTCCACCTCGGCGATGGTCATATAACACGACATCGACGCGGCGTGTTCGCATTGTCAATCGCGTGCGCCGATGCATGGCCGGGTCTGATCACGGCCGCCAAGCAAGCCGTGCATGACGTAATGCCTTCGTCCGGAGTCTTGGGTGTCCAGCGAATCGGAATGACTGAGGTCAAGAGCTACTCCAAGCACTGGCCTTGCCTGTTTCCTCAGCATGCCCGGGCGTGAAACACGCCAGGAAGATTGAGCTCGCTGGGTGGCAGCAGGTCATCGTGGACCGTTATACCGGGGACTTCGCGCGCGGGCTGTTCCACTCGGACGGGTGCCGGGGGATGAACCGGGTGCGGCGGACCCTAGCCGACGGGGAGCACTGGTACGAGTACCCGCGTTACCTGTTCAGCAACAAGTCGCGGGACATCCTGGGGCTTTGCGGCGCGGCGCTCGACCGGCTCGAGGCGGGGTGGCGGTTCGCCCGGCCCGACGTGATCTCGGTGGCGAAGCGGGAGGCGGTCGCGCGGCTCGACGCGCTCGTGGGGCCGAAGTACTGACCGGGCGCGAGCGCTAGCCGCGGGTGATGGTGATCTTGGTCCAGGCGCCGAGGTGGATGCGGTCGCCCGGGCGGAGGGGGACAGAGTCGCCGGGCGGGACGTCGCGGCCGTTGACCGTGATGCCGTTCTCCGTGCCCAGGTCGATGACCGTCCAGCTGCCGTCGGGGGCGGGGACGAGCTTGGCGTGCAGCCGGGAGACGCCGGGGTCCCTTTCCGGGATGCTCAGGTCGATTTCCGGCTCGATGCCCCGGGAGACGCTGCGGCGGCCGATGCGGATCTCGCTGCCGGACAGGGGGATGCGGCGTTCCGCGACCTCGCCGGGGAAGCTGATCGACGCGGTGTCGGAGTCGTTCACCGCGGACACGCTCTCGTAGTAGTCGCGGTCCGCGGTCACCACGGCGGTCCAGGTGACCGACACCGGCTGGGCCGGCGACGGTACCCGGGCCTCGAACGCGGTCATCGGGATCGTCGGGGTGGGGGCGGCGCGAGACGGGTCGTACGAGTCGAGGCCGAGGGCCTCGCGGAGGGCGTCGGCGAAGTCGGCGCAGCTGGGGTACCGCTCGTCGGGGTTCTTCGCCATGGCCCGGGTGAGGACGTCGTCGACGGCGGCCGGCAGGTCCGGCCGGATCAGGGTGAGGCGCGGCGGCGGCGTGGACAGGTGCGCGTAGAGCACGGCGATCGGCAGCTCGCGCCAGAACGGCACCGCGCCGCTGAGCACCTCGAACGCGACGCAGCCGAGCGCGTACTGGTCGGCCCGGCCGTCCACGGGCTGGCCGTTGACCTGCTCGGGCGCGGCGTAGTCGGGGGTGCCGAGGAACTGCCCGGCGACGGTCAGCGTGCCCGCCGACAGCATCGCCCGGGCGATGCCGAAGTCGGTCAGGTACGGGTGCTCGGGGCCGCCGCGCCTGGCGTCGACCAGGATGTTGCCCGGCTTGACGTCGCGGTGGACCAGGCCGGCGGCGTGGGCGGCGTCCAGGGCGGACGCGACCGGGGAAATGAAGCCGACGGCGCGCCGCGGCGACAGCGCGCCGTTGGTGCGGATGACCCCCTGGAGGGTGTCGCCCGGCACGAACCGCATCGCGATGAACTGCATGCCGTCCGACTCGCCGGCCGCGTAGACGGGGATGATGTGCGGGTGGTCGACCGCGGCGACGGCCCTGGCCTCGCGGACGAACCGTATCCTGACCGCTTCGTCGCCGGCCAGCAGCTTCAGCGCCACGACCCGGCCAAGCCGCTCGTCGCGGGCCTGGTAGACGGCCGCCATCCCGCCGACGCCGACCAGCCGCTCAAGCACGTACCCGGCCACCCGGGACCCGGGGGCGAGCCCGGTCAGCGGGCCGCCTGGGCGCATGACGGGCGTGCCGGCGCGCCCCTCGGGCCTGCCGTCCGGCACGCCACGGGCAGGACGGGGGACCGCCCCTCCCGGTGACTGCTGCGCTGGGGACTCCCCGGCCACCGTCCCTCCTCAGGCAGTAATGCCGCTGTTCCTCGTCTTCTCAATTGTGCGGCTTCTTCATCTTCCGCGTATGCGGTAGCAAAGGGAGCTTAGCGGTATTCCGCGAGCCGGCGGCTGATGGCCCACGCGCAGCCGGCCGCCATCAGCAGTGACGTGGCGATGACGACCCCGGTCAGCGGGTCGAGCGCGCTGGCGCCGGCGGACGCGCCAGAGGCGAAAACGGCCTGGTCGGCCTGGATCGCGAAGGAAAAGTCATCCTCGAGCACGTTGTATCCGCTGAGCGTGCTGCCCGTGGTGCTGCCGACCACCAGGTTCCGCTCGCCGGCGTAGTTGTCCGCCGTGCCGAGCTTGTACACCTGGGTGTTGGCCGCGTACCAGGCGGTCGCGTCCCGCCCGGCGGTCGCGACGAGCGACGAGCCCTGGCCGCCGCTGTCCTGCGCGGCCGCCGCGTCGCCGAGCCAGGTGCCTGTCCCGGGGCCGGTCTTCTTGCTCGTGGCGAGGAAGTCGTCCTGGAAGGAGGCGTTGCCGCTGCGGGAGATGACGTTGAGCACCGCGTCGCCCCTGATCTGCTGGACGCCGATGCTGGCGAGCGCCAGCTCCTGGGCCGGCGCCGAGCCGTGGCCGATGCCGCGGTTCAGGTCGGAGCGGGAGGCGGCGAAGCCGGCCGCGAGCCAGATCACGCTGACGGCGAGCAGCACCGACGCCAGGACGAGGCCGGGGCTGAGCACGCGCTTGGTGCGCCTGGCCAGCCACCGCTGCGCCCGGTACAAGGCGAAGGCGGTGGCGATGGCGAGCACGAGGAGGCCGATCTCCGCGGGCAGCTCCGTGGCCTGGCCGTCGGCGGCGTTGAGGGCGGCGTTCTCCTGAGTGAAGACCGTGTTCGCGGCGGGCAGCAGGACCAGGTGGGCCTCTTCCGACGCGTCCTGGACGAACGAGCCGCCGGTGAGCGGGAAGCCCATCGCGTACTCGGCCGACGCCTCGCCGACGTACCCGGCGTAGGCGGAAAGCCCGCTGCCCAGCTGGGCGAGCGCGGGGCCCACCCCTGCCTGGCTGCCGTCGGCCGCCTGCAGCAGGGACAGGTCGCCGTGGGCGGTGGCGAGGTCGCGCTCGTACCGCTGCAGCTGCCCGAGGGGCGGCGTGGGGCTGGCGAGGAACGCCGCGGTGATGGTCGCGTCGGCGTCGGCGATCGACTGGTACATGTGCCTGGCATCGAGGCTGAGCCGCTCGTTCGCCGAGACCACCGAGTCGGCCGCCGACGAGTGCTGGGTGGCCACCCAGCCGCCGAGCGCGCCCCAGGCGAGCGACAACAGGAGGAGGCCGGCCAGCAGCGCCCACAGCTTGCCCGGGGTGTGCAGCAGGACGCGGCGGGGCCCGCGAGCGCGGCGGGGGGCCCGGTGCGCGGCGGGCGGGCTTACGGCGCCCGCCACCGCGGGAAGCGTGGCGGTCATGAGCCGATCTCCCCGATCTGCTGCTCGCCGAGCGTCACGAGGGCGGAGGGCAGCGGCTGGAAGCCGACGGGGTCCACGTAGTCCGGCTGGTTGCCCGTGGTGATGATCCACTTGAGGAAGGCCGTGAGCGCGCTGGCCTTGGCGGCGTCCGGCTGGCGGGTGCTGACGACCGCGTACTCGTAGTTGACGATCGGGTACCCGGTGAGCGCCGGGCCGTCGATCATCGAGATCGTCTCGTTGGGCGGCGTGAGCGACACGAAGCTGTCGACCGACGCCGTGACCGCGGCCGCGGTCGGCAGCGTGTACCGGCCGGCGTCGTTGGCCAGCTCGGCCTCACCGAGGCCGGCCGACTGGGCCTGGGCGAGGTAGCTGATGCCGTTGTAGGCGACGCAGCCGGGCGTGGTCGCACAGGCGTGCAGCACGCCGACGCTGCCCGTCTCGACCAGTTCGCCGGGGACGGACGGCCAGGTCACGGTGGTCCCGTAGCCGATCTGGCGGTTCCACTGCTGGTCCTGCGGCGACTGGTTCCCGGTGGACAGGTAGCTGGTGAACAGGAAGGTGTCACCGGAGCTGTCGGAGCGGCGAACCGGCACGATCTTCATGGCCGGCAGGGTCACGTGCGGGTTGATCGCGGCGATCAGCGGGTCGTTCCACATTGTGACCGCGCCGTCGTAGATGTCGACGAGGACCGCGCCGTTGAGCTGGACGTGCCCGGAGACGTCGGGCAGGTTGTAGATGATCGCCTGCGCGGAAACGGCGAGCGGGATGTTGAGCAGCGTGGGGTTCTTCACCAGGTCGCCGCTTGACAGGTAGGCGTCGGACGCGCCGAGATCCGCGGTGCCCGTGGACGCCGCCGCGATCCCGGTGCCCGAGCCGGTGGACGCGGTGGTCACGGTGACGCCGGGGGTGGCCTTTTGGTAGGCCGCGGCCCAGGAGCGCATCAGCGGGTAAAGCAGGCCGCTGCCGGTCTCCGAGATGGTCCCGGCCTGGGCGGCCAGCACGATGACCCCGGCCTTGTCTGAGCGGGCGGGATCGGCCGGGTGCGCGGCCGTCCCGCAGGCCGCGGTAACCGCGGCCAGCGCCGTCCCCATCGTGACGCACAGCGCGGCTCTCCGCAGCCGGGAGCCGCGTCGTCCTCTCCCCGTCCCCGCCACCGTGAGGGGCTCCTCACTCGCTGTCTCGCCTCGTCAGCCGAATTCACCGGGTATCGAGGTGATTCTTACCGGCCGCACCTAAGTACGGAACCGTGAGCAGGATGGATGGGGAAGATGTTCACTTTTTCGTCAGCGAGTGTTCACCAAGCTCACCGGCGGGCTAGCCGCCGCGGACGACCCGCAGTTCCGTCCAGGCGCCCAGGTGGATCCGGTCGCCGTCGCGCAGCGGCACGGCCTGGCCCGGCGGGATCTCGCTGCCGTTGACCGCGGTGCCGTTCGCCGAGCCCGGGTCGACGATGGACCACGTGCCGTCCGGGGCCTTGAGCAGCACCGCGTGCAGCCGCGACACGCCGGGGTCGGCCGGCGCCACGGACAGGTCGATCTCCGGGTCGATGCCGCTTGACGTGCTGTGCCGCCCGATCCGCACCTCGGTGCCCGCGAGCCGGAACCGGCGCTGCGGGAAGTAGGCGGGGAACGCGATGCCGGCCGCGTCCGGGCCGCCTGCCGCCTGGACGGCGTCGTAGTAGGCGCGGTCCGCGCTGACCACCGCGGTCCACGCGGTCTCGGCGGCAGCGGGCGCCGGGGGCGGCCCCGGCGGCGCCTGCGCGGCGGGCGGAGGAACGGCGGGCACGGGAACGGGCGGCGGGACCATCGCCGCCGGCGGCGGCGGCCCGGGCACCGGGGCGTACGCGTCCGGGCCGAACGTGTCTTGCCCGGCGAGTGCGAAGTCGTAGCCGCAGGACTCGCAGAACTGGCCGGACCGGGGGGCGCCGCAGCGCGGGCACGGCTGACCGGGCGGCTGCAGCGTGCCGCCCGGGAGGCCAGCCGAGGTGCCGGCCGGGGCCGCGCCGGGCAGCGCGGCGCCGCCCGCGCCGCTCAGCGCGGACCCGGCCTGCGCATGGTCGGGCGCGAGGCTCGGCGCGGCGCCGATCAGGACGCCGCACACGTCGCAGAAGTCGTCGCTGGCCGACGCGTGACCGGACGGGCAGGTCGCCACCGCGCTACCCCTTCCTGACCCGGACCGTCTTCGTCGACCGCGTGTCGAGCGCCATCTCGGCCGCGGCGTCGACCTTCTTCTTCAGCCGGACGGTGCCGGTGGCCTCGTCCACCACGTCCACCACGCTGGCGAGCAGCCGCGCCGTCTCCTCGTTGCCCGCCTGGTGGGCGAGCGCGACGGCCCGGCCGAGCCGCGCGGTCGCGAGGTCCGCGTCTCCCCGCTTGTTCGCCTCGAGCCCCTCCGCGATCGCCGACGCCAGCTCCGCCTGCCCGGTGTAACCGGCCACGCGGGCGTTGATCCTGGTCGACAGCGACTCGTCATCGGTCCACGTCACCCGGACGAGGCCCTGCCCGAGCACCTGCTGCCCGTCGGCCGAGCTCGCGATGAGGCTGACCCGGGCGGCGAGCATCTCCTGCCCGAGGCTGGCCGGGTTCACCGTGACGGCCACGTGGTAGTCGCGGCTCTCCCCCGGCGCCCACGCCCCGGTCGGGTAGTCGCCCGCCTGCGCGCCGGAGGCCAGGCGGCGGGTCGTCAGGTCGTCGATGGCCGGGGCGACCTGCTTGACGAACTTCAGCGCCGCCGTCTGCGGGGTCCACACCCGCAGCAGCACGTCCGGCAGCTGCTTGCTCATCGCCCCGCGCATCAGCTCCTCGAAGTCGGCGGCGAGCCCGGCCGGGTCCACCACGATGTCGACCGAGCCGAGCAGCGCGGTGGAGATCTTCCGCAGCTCGCCGACCTCCCAGTCGGTGCCGACGCCGCGGCAGTCGCAGCGGAACACGCCTTCGCACAGGCCGATCGCCGCCGCCAGGTCCTCGGGACTCTCGTGCTGGTTCTTCCCGTCGGTCAGCAGGATCGCGTGCCGCAGCGTCGCGGGGCACGAGGAGAAGACCTGGTGCGCCAGCCGCAGCCACTGCCCGATCGCGGTCCCGCCGTTCGCCCGCAGCTGGCGCAGCGCGGCCTTCGCCTCCGCCCTGGTCCGCTCGTCCGCGACGGCCATCGACCCGTCCGCCGGGTACACCGGCCACGCCACGGACGTGCCGGCGATGACCGCGAACCACGTCCCGTCCCTGATCACGTCCACCGCCGCCGCGGTCGCCGCGCGCGCCTCGGCGAGCTTGGTCGGCGGGTAGTCCATCGACCCCGAGCAGTCGATGATGATGATCTCCGCGCTGCCGCCGTCCGGCAGCACGTCCGACGGGGCGCCTCCCGTCTCGTCGGCCGTCACCGTGACGACCGCGCTGACGTCACGGCCGCCAGCCGGCAGGTACGGGTTCTGGTCGATGTCCACGGTGAACCCGGGCAGGCTCGTCATCGTTGTCTCCTCGGCGTCGCCGGCGTTCTCTCGAAGGTCATATCCAGGTCCTCGGGCGGACGCTGTTGGCCATGTCCACCAGCTCGACCCGCCGCTCTGGGAGCAGGGTAGCGAGTGCGCGGTAGCCGCGCTCGAGCCCGAAGCGCAGCGCGCGCTCGTTCGGCTCGTAGCCGAGGATCCGCTCGGCCGCGGACTGGGCGGCGGGCCGCTGGGCGACGCTCGTCCCGTCGGACACCCAGTCGAGCGCCGCGCGCAGGATCTCCACCGCCAGCTGGTGCCTGCGCGGGTCGTTGTCGTCCAGCGACAGCCGGCCGAGGCGCTGGTCGGCCTGGTGCAGGTCGGCGCTGGACAGCCCGGCGCCGCCCGCGACCAGCAGCCGGACGGCGGCGATCTGCGCGGCGGCGTGATGGCTGGATGTCTCCGGCACGGCCGCGACCGCGGCGATGGCGCTGACCCGGTCGCCGCTCGCCAGGTAGGCCCGGGCCGTGCCGAAGCCGGCGCTGACGTATGACCGGTCGACGGTCCACACGAGCTGGAAGTAGTACCGCGCCGCGGGCAGGTCGCCGGCCGCCTCGGCGGCGAAGGCGAGCGCCAGCTTCGGCGCGACCTCGCCGGGAAGCTCGTCGTAGACCGCGCTGAACGCCGCCCGCGCCCGGTCCGGCTGGCCGCCGGCCAGCTCGCAAAGCCCGCCGTACCAGGCGGCCCGCCAGTCCGCCAGCGGCGACGACGACAGGTCGGCGAGCGCGGCCCGCGCCCCGTCCAGGTCGCCGGTACCGATGAGCGCGCGGACCAGCGCCAGCCGGGTCTCGACCGACTCGGCCACGCCCGGCGGGACGCCCGCGTCGCCGGTGACCGCGCCGAGCAGCGCCTGCGCCAGCTCCGCGGGCTCGAGGCCGGCCAGCCTGGCCAGGTAGCCGGCGGCCGGGTCGGAGCCGTCGGGGAGCGGCGCGGGCAGCCCGGCGATCACCTCGGCGGCGGGCGGCGGCGTCACGGCGAGGATGCCGTTCCCGTTCCCGTTCGCGCTCGCGGTGCTCAGGTCGGTGCCGATGGCCCGCAGCTCGGGGGTGAACAGGCCGGAGAACGCGGGCCGGGGCTGGCCGTCGGCGACCGACAGCACCTCCCGCAGCACGCCGGTCAGCTGCTCGGCCATCTCCCCCGCCGCCTGGAACCGGCGGGCCGGGTGACGGTGGGTGGCGCGGCGCAGCAGCCGGGCGAAGGACTCCTGCTGCTGCAGCAGCGGCTCGTTGTCGGGCAGCCGGAACCGGTACTGCTGCTGGAAGCCGGCGAACTCGAAGGTGAGCACCGCCAGGGTCCGGCCGACGGTGTAGAGGTCGGAGCTGGGAGACGGCCCCTCGTCCTCGATCTCCGGCGCCTGGTAGCCGATCGTCCCGTAGATCGGGCCGTCGTCGTTGACGTAGCGGACGCCGCCCATGTCGATGAGCTTGAGCTGTTCTTCGGTCTGGATGATGTTGTCCGGCTTGAAGTCGCAGTAGACGAGTCCCCGGTCGTGCAGGTAGCCGAACGCCGGCAAGATCTCCAGGGCGTAGGCGAGCGCGTGGACGACCGGCACCGCCCCGCCGCGCTGGCGCGCGTCGACCCTGATCTGCTTCAGCGACTTGCCGCCCACGTACTCCATCACGATGTAGCCGGCGCGCTCGCCGTCGCGACGGCTTTCGTGCTGCACGAAGTTGTAGATGCGGACGATGTTCGGGTGCTCGAGCTGGGCCAGGAACCGCCCCTCGGCGACAGCCGCCTCCATCGCGTCCGCGTCCCCGGTGTTCAGCAGGCCCTTGAGCACCACCCAGCGGTCGCTGACGTTATGGTCCCTGGCCAGGTAGATCCAGCCGAGGCCGCCGTGGGCGAGGCAGCCGAGCACCTCGTACTGCCCGGCGACGAGCTCGCCGGGCACCAGCTTGGGGCTGAAGGAGTACCTGGTGCGGCAGTTCGGGCAGAACCCCTCGGTCATGCCCGGCCGGCCGTCGCGCGACTGGCCGACCGGCTGGCCGCAGTTGCCGCAGAACCGCCGGTTCTCCGGGACCCGCGGGTCGGCGAGGACCGCCGCCGCCGGGTCAAGCGCCGGCACCGACGGCACCTCCACCAGGCCGGCGCCGAGCCTGCCGCGGGACGACCGGCCGCTGCCCGGCCGCGAGCCGCGGGTGCCCGGGCCGCTGCCGCTTCCCGCGCTGCCGAGGCCCGTTGACCAGCCGCCGGACCCGAACGAGGCGGAACCTGGCCCGCTCGGCCCCGACGGGCCGGACGGCGCCCCGCCCGGGCTCGCCCCCGCGTAGCGGATGCTCCCGCCGCTGGGCACCGGCGCCCAGCCGACGGGCGCGGCCGGAGCGGAGGGTGCCAGGCCGCATACGTCGCAGTACCCGTCTTGGATCGTTCCGCCGCACCCCGGCTGGGTGCACGCCTCAGCGGTCATCGCCGTCCTTCTCCCTCGAGGATCGCGCGCTGGTAGGCCACCACGGCCGCCTCGGCCGCCACCAGGTCGCACGGTGCCGTCCACAGCAGGCCATGGGCCTGGTCGTGCCGGGCGGACAGGTCAGGGTCTTCGGCCGCGCCGAGGCGGGCGGCCTTGGCCTTGTAGGCGCGCAGCAGCCCGCGCAGCTCGTCGCGCTTGTCGATCGCCGCCACCGCCGCCTGGCTCAGGTCGACGGTCCGCGCGTTAGCGGCGGCGAGCTCGCCGTCGCACCGGTCAAGCTCCGCCGCTAGCCGGGCCCACTGGCCGCCGGCGGCCAGCGCCGCGAGCGACGGCAGCGGCGGCTGGGGGATCTCGGGCGGGAGCGGCGGCAGCGCGCTGATCCGCGTCGCGGCGTCCCGCCGGGCGGCGACGGCGTCCTGCCGGGCCGCGCGGGCGGCCGCGGTGGCGGCCGCGAGGTCGTCGATCCGGCGGCGGGCCTGCCGCCGCAGCCGGTCGAGCTCGTCGATCCGCGGAGCGAGCGCGGCGACCTGCTCGCGGACCCGCTCGGCGGCCGCGGTGTCAACGCGGCCCTCGCCCGCGGACCTGGCCGCCTCGCCGGCCGCCGGCTGCCACAGCGCCAGGGGGTCGGCGTTGGCGGCGGCGCGCTGCGCGGCGAGCGCGTCCTCGGCGCCGCGGAGCTCCGCCTCGATGTCCGCGCCGAGGCCGTCGGCCAGCGGCCGGACGCGGGCCAGCTCGCTGGCGGCCGCGTCAAGCGGCACCGCGACGGCGGCCCAGACGGCCTCGACGGCCGACGTCACCTCGGTCACCGTGGTGAACGCCCGGCGCATCGCGCCGACAGCGGCGGCCAGCGTCACCGGCGGGCGGGCGGCGGCCGCCAGGTCCCGGCGGGCGAGCGGCACCGGGGCGCCGGCCAGCTGGACGCAGCCCTCGGTGAGCAGCGCGGTGAGCTCGGGGAGGTCTTTGCGCGCGGGGCGCTTGGGCCCCGTGCCGAGGGCGGCGACCCGGTCGACCGCGGCCGAGTACGCGAGGAAGGTCTCCCACAGGGACGCCAGGGCGGCGGACGCCGCCGCCCAGCGGTCCTTCGTCCGCCCGGTCAGCGCCGCGCCCTCGAGGACCTGCTTGGCGAAGCTGCCGTCAAGCTCGAGGAGGTTCGCCTGGACGGCGTCCCGTTCCGCGACCACCGCGGCCACCCGTTGCTCCGTGGCTTCCTCGGGCGTCACGGAACCTCCGCACCGGCCGCCGGTGCCGCCGCCATTGAACCTGACATCCGTCCCCGCTCCCGGCCCGCAGCGATGCCTACAGAACAGCAGTCCCCGCCGCGTCCTGCGCCCGGGAGTTCCTTTTTACCTTAGAGTGGCGGCATTTTAAGCGGACCCCGCCGGAACGTGGGCACAGCCTGGTCGGAGTCACCAAATATTCACCTACTCCCCGCGCTCACTCTGCTAGCCCCGCTCGCCGCCGCGCGCTCGGGACCCCTGTCCTTCCCTCGTCGCGGTGAAGCTCGTTCCTCGCTTCACCGTTCCTCAGTCCAGGACAGGGGCGCGCGCTTTGGCTCGCGGTAAGGCGCGCCAGAAGCGTTCCCGCTCGGGCTTAGTTTCCCGAGCTGAACGCGGCGTCGAAGGCGGCCGCGGGCGGCTCGAAGTCGAACCGGCGCAGGAACGCCAGCGCCTCGGGCGCGCCCCGCAGCCGGTCCATGCCCGCGTCCTCCCACTCGACCGAGATCGGGCCGGCGTACCCGATCGAGTTGAGCATGCGGAACACGTCCTCCCACGGCACCTCGCCGCGGCCGGCGGACACGAAGTCCCAGCCGCGCCGCGGGTCGCCCCACGGCAGGTGCGAGCCCAGCCGCCCGTTGCGGCCGTCGAGCCGCTTGCGCGCCTCCTTGCAGTCGACGTGGTAGATCCGGTCGCGGAACTCGCCGAGGAAGGCGACCGGGTCCAGGTCCTGCCACACGAAGTGGCTCGGGTCGAAGTTCAGCCCGAAGGCGGCCCGGTGCCCCACCGCCTCCATGGCGCGGTGCGCCGTCCAGAAGTCGTAGGCGATTTCGCTCGGGTGCACCTCGTGCGCGAACCGCACGCCCTCGGCGTCGAACACGTCGAGGACCGGGTTCCAGCGGTCCGCGAAATCGGCGTAGCCGCGCTCGATCATCGACTCGGGTACGGGGGGAAACATGGCGACCGTGTGCCAGATCGACGAGCCCGTGAAGCCGACGACGGTGCGGACGCTGAAGGCGGCCGCCGCCCGCGCGGTGTCGGCGATCTCCGCCGCCGCCCGCTGGCGCACTCCCTCGGGCTCCCCGTCGCCCCAGATGCGCGCGGGCAGGATGCCCTGGTGCCGCTCGTCGATCGGGTGGTCGCACACCGCCTGGCCGACGAGGTGGGCCGAGATCGCCCAGCACTTCAGCCCGTACTTGTCGAGCAGCGCGTGCCTGCCCGCCAGGTAGCCGTCCTCGGCCAGCGCACGGTCGACCTCGAAGTGGTCGCCCCAGCAGGCGATCTCCAGCCCGTCGTAGCCCCACGAGCTCGCGAGACGGCAGACTTCCTCGAACGGGAGGTCCGCCCACTGCCCGGTGAAAAGCGTGAAAGGCCGCGCCATCAGTTGCTCACCCTCTCCCATGAGTTGCCGGACGCGGCGCTGCGCGCGACCGCGTCGAGTACCCGCTGTACCGCCAGGCCGTCGGCGAACGACGGGCTCGGCTGCTCCCCGGCCGCGATCGCCGTCAGCAGGTCCCTCGCCTGGTGGGTAAACGTGTGTTCCCAGCCGAGCGTGTGCCCGGGCGGCCACCAGCCGGACAGGTAGGGGTGGCTGCCCTCGGTGACGAGGATCCGGCGGAACCCGCTGGTGGCCCCGTCGTCGCCCGCGTCGAAGAACTCGAGCTCGTTGAGCCGCTCAAGGTCGAACGCGAGGCTGCCCGCGGACCCGTTCAGCTCGACCCGCAGCCCGTTCTTGCGCCCGGTCGCGCAGCGGGTGACCTCGAAGGACGCCAGCGCGCCGGAGGCGAGCCGCCCGGTGAAGACCACCGCGTCGTCCACGGTCACCGTGCCCGTCCCGGAGCCGTCCGCCATGGGCCGGGAGGCGACGAAGGTCTCGCTGATCGCGCTGACCCCGGTGATCTCGTCGCCGGTCAGGTAGCGGGCCAGGTCGACGATGTGCGCGCCGAGGTCGCCGAGGGCGCCAGACCCCGCGCGCTCCGCCTGCATCCGCCAGGTCATCGGCGCGTCCGCGTCGGCGAGCCAGTCCTGCAGGTAAACGGCGCGGAAGTGGCGCAGCGGGCCGATGCGGCCCTCGTCCACGAGCCGCCTGGCCAGGGCGAGCGCGGGGACGCGGCGGTAGTTGAAGCCGACCATGGCCCGTGCCCCGCCCGGGTAGGCGGCGTCGGCGGCCGCCTTCATCGCCTCGGCCTCGGCCAGGGTGTTGGCGAGCGGCTTCTCGCACAGGACGTGCTTGCCCGCTTCCAGCGCGGCGATCGCGACCGGGGCGTGCAGGTCGCCGGGCGCGGAGATGTCGATCAGGTCGATGTCGTCGCGGTCGATCAGCGCCCGCCAGTCCGTCTCGACGGCAGCCCAGCCGAACCGCTCCGCGACCGCCTGCGCCGCCGCCTTGTCGCGGCCGCAGACGGCGGCGAGCCGTGGCCGCAGCGGGACGTCGAACACCCGGTTCACCGCGAGCCAGGCCAGCGAGTGGGCCCGGCCCATGAACGCGTAGCCGACCATTCCGACGCCAAGGCCGGCCGGCGCCTCACTCGGCCGCGACATACGGGTCCCATCGGGTGTCGAGCGGCGCCGGCCCCGCGAACCGGCTGTCCACCGGCTCGAACGCGGCGCTGACGGCGGACCGCTCGATGGCGGTCATCATCTCGAGCACGTGCAGCGCCATCTCGCCGGAGGCGCGGTGCGGCTCGCCGGCGCGGATGGCGCGAACCATGTCCACGACGCCGCTGCCGCGGCCGGCCGCGGCGCCCTCGGCGGGGATCACGGTCCAGTCGTCGTCGCCCGCCCGGCGGACGCGGACGTCACCGTCGAACCGGTTCGGGTCGGGGACGGCCAGCGTCGCCTCGGTGCCGGTGATCTCGACGAAGCCCGCCCGCGACAGCGGCGAGTCCCAGCTGAACAGCAGCGACGCGGCCTGGCCGGCGACGTACTCGGCGAGCACGGCGACGTAGGTGGGCACGGCGACGTCAAACGTCGCGCCCGCGCGCGGCCCCGAGCCGATGACGCGTGACTCGCTCGGCCTGCGCCCGGTGGCGGCGACCCGCCGCGCCGGGCCGAACAGCGTCGCGAGCACGGACAGGTAGTACGGCCCGAGGTCGAACAGCGGGCCCGCGCCCGGTGCGAACAGGAACTCGGGGTCCGGGTGCCACGACTGCGGCCCCGGTCCCTGCAGCAGGGTGAGCGCGGTCAGCGGCGTCCCGATGGCCCCGGAGTCGATGAGCCGCCTGGCGGTCTGCAGGCCGGCGCCGAGCACGGTGTCCGGCGCGCAGCCGACCCGGACCCCGGCCGCGTCCGCCTGGCTGAGCAGGGCGCGCCCGGCGGCGACGTCGAGCGTCAGCGGCTTCTCGCTCCACACGTGCTTGCCCGCCGCGATGGCGGCCGCCGTCACCTCGGCGTGGGCGGCGGGGATGGTCAGGTTCACGATCAGCTGCACGCCGGGATGACCGAGCGCGTCGGCCGCGCTGCCCCACTCGGGCACGCCGTAGGCCGTGGCTTGCGCCTTGGCCCGCGTCACATCGACGTCGGCGCAGGTCACGACCGCAACGTCGGGGAACGAGGTCAGGTTCTTCAGGTACTGCTTGCTGATGTTGCCGCAGCCGATGACGCCGACGCCGAACGGGCTCATCGGACTTCTGCCGCGGTGGCGAGCCCGTACCCGGTGAGCCAGGTAAGGCTGTCGCGGACGGCGGTGAGCACGTCGGTGGCGCAGCGGTCGAGCTCGACCACGTGCCATTCGGCGGACGGGCAGGCGGCGAGGATCTCCGCGACCGGCATCCGGCCGCCGCCGACCGCGGTCATCGGGTCGTCCTTGGTGACCGGGCCGTCCTTCACGTGCAGGTAGCGGACCCGGTCACCGAGCCTGCTAAGCAGGGCGGGGACGTCTTCCCCTGGTCGCACCTTTGCTCCGGGGGGGTTTGGGGGGGTCGTCCCCCCGGGTGGCATTGCCGCGCCGTCGCGGGCGCCGCCGACCGCCGCCCAGTAGGTGTCGACCTCGAGCAGCACGGCCGGGTCGAGCGCGTCGGCGAGCGCCTCGAGTCCCGTCGGCTGGCCGGCCACGGGCGGCAGCTCGAACGCGTGGTTGTGGTAGCCGAACCGCAGCCCCCGGTCCGCCGCCCTGGCGGCGCCCTCGTTGAGGTCGCGGGCCAGCGACCTGACCGCATCGGCGTCGGCGAAGCGCTCGGGGGGCGCCCAGGGCACGATCACCGTGTCCGCGCCGACGGTCTTCGCCCCGTCGAGCAGCGCGTCGGCGTCCTCGCCAAGTGCCCGGGCGTGCACCGCGCACACGGCGAGCCCGGCCTCGTCGAGGTCGGCGCGGAGCCCTTCGGGATCCGTCAGCACGTCGTACGGCTCGACCGCGCCGTAGCCGAAACCCCTGATGGCCTCCAGCACAGCCTTACGTCCGGACGCGAGCTGGTCCCTGACGGTGTAGAGCTGCAGGGCCAGCGGGTTGCTCGTCAAAGCGCTACCTTTCGGTTCGAGAAATCACTTCAATGCACAACGCACGCTAAAGTCTCGCCAGGGCGGTGTCAATGGCAGCCCGGCGCTGGCCGGGGTCGCGGGTCAGCCGCGGCCACGCGCCGGCTGACGCAGCGCGGTCATCCGGAACGGGAGCGGGTTGCCCGCTCCCGTGCACGCGACGTGCGCGCGGCGAGTCAGCCACTCCCGTTCTGGAGGGAACGGCCCGGCGCTGGACGGGAAGGTGCTGGGACGGCGCCGGGGCGGGCGGGAGGAGGCGGAATTTACCGCGCGCGGGACGCGGGGACGGCGTCCGGGTGCGGCGGGAACGGGATGATGACGACCGTGATGTTGTCGAGGCCGCCGGAGTCGAGCGCGAACTTCGCCAGGTCGGCGGCGGCGTCCAGCGGCCGGGTCAGCGCGGCGGGCATCGCCATGGCCGCCAGTTCCGCGGCCTCGGGACGGTAGTTCCACAAGCCGTCGGAGCACAGCAGCAGCACGCCGGGCGCGGTCGGGGTGAACTGCTCGACGTGCGCCGTCGGCTCGGGCAGGTCCGCGCCCAGCCAGCGGGTGATCACGTGCGCCTGCGGCGAGGCCATCGCCTCGTCCATGGTCGCGAGGCCGGCCGCGACGATCTCCTCGGCGAGAGAGTCGTCCCTGGTCACCCGCCTGGAGCCGCCGGTGATGTCGATGGTGTCATTGGGGCCGGCCGGGGCGGGGGCGTTCGCGGCGAGCCAGTAGGCCCGGCTGTCGCCCAGCCAGCACACCGTGATCTGCCGCTGGCTGACGACCGCCGACACGTACGTCGAGGCGGGTGCCCCCTCGGGGCCCGCCAGGTCCGTCAGCGCCCGGCCCGCGGCCTTGACCGCCGCCCGCGAGATGGCCTCCGGGTCATCGCCCCGCTCCGCTCCCTCGGCGAGCAGCGTGATCCCGGCGTTCACAGCCGTCCACGACGCCTCGTCCGGGCGCGGCGCCGAGGACACGCCGTCGCAGACAATGGCGACCGCGACCGGGCCCGCGTCGGTCTCCGCGACCGCGAAATGCATCGCGTCCTCGTTCCGCGAATGCCGCAGGCCGCGGTCACTGACCCCGGCCACCTGGCCGAGATCCTCTTCCATGTGGTCCCTGTCCGCCACGACCCTCCGTCCGCAGGACGGGCAATACCCATCCTCACCTGCGAAAACGGGATCAGCGGAGTCAGTTGAACACGCCGTGCACATTCTCGCGCCTGGCGAATCATCCCGCGACGTGCTCATAGCCGAATCCCCGCTCCTGTCCGCCTGGCGACATTCCGCTCGCCAGGACATTAGCCTATGTCCGCCAGGGTCAGGACGCTATTTTTTCCTTTTTCAAAGGGCTTTCTTCGCTCGGCGAACAGGAATGCCCCGGGGAGCCCCGCGTACCCCCGGCGCGGCGGCCCGGATCAGGGGTACGGGAGGTTGATCGCGTCGCCGATGCGGTGGACGCGCAGCCCGTTGGTCTTGCCCGGGCTGCCGGGCGGGCTGCCCGCCACGATCACGATCTTGTCGCCGATCGCGCAGCGGTTCGCGTTAACGAGGGCCGAGTCGACCGCGTGGACCATGTCGTCGGTGTGCCGCACCTCGGGTGCGATGAATGTCTCGACGCCCCAGGTGAGGGCGAGCTGGCTCCGGACGGCCGGGTCGGTGGTGAACGCGAGCAGCGGGATCGGGGACCGGTACCTGGCCAGGCGGCGCGCGGTCTCGCCGGTCATCGTGAACGCGACCAGCGCCTTGGCCCCGACGATGGCGCCGACCTCGACGGTGGCCCGGGCGATCGCCCCGCCGGTGGTGGTCGGCCGCCGGGTCAGGTGGTGCTCAGCCCGCAGCGAGGACTCCTCGGCCACGGCGACGATCCTGCTCATGGTGGCGACCGTCTCGATCGGGTAGGCGCCGACGCCGGTCTCGGCGGACAGCATCACCGCGTCCGCCCCGGCGGCGACCGCGCCGGCCACGTCGGAAACCTCGGCCCGGGTGGGGCGGGGCGAGTTGATCATCGACTCGAGCATCTGGGTCGCCACGATGACCGGGCGGGCCCGCTCCCTGGCCAGATTGATCGCCCGCGTCTGCACGGT
Source organism: uncultured Actinomycetota bacterium (assembly GCA_963767685.1). Lineage (GTDB taxonomy): Bacteria > Actinomycetota > Actinomycetes > Streptosporangiales > Streptosporangiaceae > Trebonia. The sequence goes on along the minus strand of CAVYEZ010000009.1, from coordinate 137,653 downwards.
CGGGACCTGCTCGAGCGGCAGCTCGACGCCCAGGTCGCCGCGGGCGACCATGATGCCGTCGAACGCGTCCACGATGTCGGGCAGGACGTTGACCGCCTCCGGCTTCTCGACCTTGGCGATCAGCGGGACGCCGGGGCGGCCCAGGTCGGTCATGATCTTGCGGGCCAGGCTCGCGTCGTCCGGGCCGCGCACGAACGACATCGCGACGATGTCCGCGCCGGTGACCAGGGCCCAGCGGAGGTCAGCCTCGTCCTTCTCCGTCAGCGCGGGGGCGCTGACGGAGATGCCGGGCAGGTTGATGCCCTTGTGGTCGGAGATCTTCCCGCCGACGACGACCCGCAGGTACACGCGCTTCCCGCTGACACCAGTGACGTCGAGCTGGACGTTGCCGTCGTCGATGAGGATGCGGTTGCCGGCGCGCACGTCGTCGGCCAGGCCCTCGTAGGTGGTGGAGGCCTCGTGCTGGTTGCCGGGGATGTCCTCGGTGGTGATGACGAACTCATCGCCAGCGCTGAGGCGGACCGGGCCGCCGGGGAACTCCCCGAGGCGGATCTTCGGCCCCTGGAGGTCAGCGAGAATGCCGACGGACCGGCCGGTCACCTCGGCCCCGGCCCGGACGCGACGATAGACCTCGAGGTGGCCAGCCTGGGTCCCGTGGCTCATGTTGAGCCGGGCGACGTCCATGCCGGCCCCGATCAGCGCGGTGATCTGCTCCTGACTTGAGGTCGCAGGCCCAAGGGTGCAGACAATCTTCGCACGCCGGCTCATCCTGAATCCCCTTCCATTGGTCTAAACCACATTAGCCCATCCGGGACCCCAGGTGATCCGGGTCACAAAGAGTTCACCGTGTGTTGGCGCCCACTGTATGCACCGGCTGGGGCAGCGGAGCACGAGCGCACGAGCGCACGAGGCCGCCGCAGGCGTCACGAGCGCGCTCTCCCGCGAGCCAAAGCGCGCGCCCCTGCCCCGGACTGAGGAGGGAGGGAGCCTCCCGGCGAGCCAAAGCGCGCGCCCGTGTTTTCGGACTGAGGAGGGAGGGAGCGAGGTACGAGCGACTGACCGACGAAGAAGTCGGCGCGCGGAGGGAGCCGAGCGGGTACGAGCGACTGACCGACGAGGGAGAAAACACGGGCCTCGGGCGCGCGGAGGCGAGCCGGGGAAGCGGAGTACGAGCGACTAAGCGACGAGGGAGAAAACAAGGGCTTCGGGCGCGCGGAGGCGAGCGGGGAAAGCACAGTCCCGAGCGCCCGAGGCGAGCGCGGGAAGTACTGCTCCTCAGCTGGCGTACTCGGGGACGGGCGGCGTCGCGCCGGCGGGACTGACCCACCGCTTGTAGCTCTTCTCCCAGAGGCCCTCGGACTCGTACCTGGCGATCACCGCGTTCACGAACCGGACGAAGTCGGGGTTCTGTTTCGACATCGCCAGGCCGTAGGGCTCGTCTTCCAGGCCGGGGCCCACGACCTTGGTGAACGGGTCCTGGACGGCGAGGCCGTAGAGGATCGCGTCGTCGGTCGAGATCGCCGCCACCTGGTCCTGCTGCAGGAGGACCAGGCAGTCGGTCCAGAACGGGACCTGGACGGCGGTGATCTTGGGGCGGGCCGGGTAATCCTCGATGGTCGTCACCGAGTCCGAGCCCGTGGTCGCGCACACCTTCTGGCCGGCCAGGCCGGCCAGGCCGTTGGTCGCCTTCGAGTCGTCGGGGATGAGGACCCGCTGATGGGCGTCGAAGTAGACGCTGGAGAAGTCGACCTGCTTGAGGCGGTCGCAGGTGATCGTCATCGTATGCGCGACGATGTCGACCGTCCCGCTGGTGACCGCCGGGATCCGCTGCGCGTCGGAGATCGCCTTGAACTCGACCTTGTTCGGGTTACCGAAGATCGCCTGGGCCACCGCGCGGATCATGTCGATGTCGAACCCCTCGATCTGGCCGTCAAGCGGGTTGAGGTAGCCGAAGTGGTACGTGCTCTGGTCCACCCCGGCGATCAGGTAGCCGCGCGCCTTGATCTTGGCCATGTACGAGCCTTGGGTCACCTCCGGCGGCCCGAGCGGGGCGAGGCTGGACGCCCCGGGGTTGCACGCGGCCCCGGCGGTCGCGGCGCTCACCCGCGATGCGCCCGCCGCGCGGGCCGCGGCGGCCAGGCGCGGGGCGGTCGTGGCGGGACGCGGCGCGGGCGCGGCGCAGCCCGCGGCCGCGAGGGCCGCGGCCAGCATGGCCGCCAGAAGGGCGGTGCGCGTGGCGGAATACCGGGAACTTGCCATCAGCGCACCTCGGGGTCTTCCGTGGGGGCGGCCGGACGCGCCGGCGGGAACCAGGTCCGGCACCGGCGCGGCTAGCGCGGTGAACCGCGGCCGGCCGGGCCGCGGCGACGCGGCGGTCACCGGTACTCCGAGATGCGGCGGCTCAGCCCCCACGCGCAGGCGGCCGCCATGAGCAGGGCCGCGGCGACGGTGACGGCCGCGAGCCCGGTGTAGGCGCTCGCGGCCGAGCGCGCGGTGGAGTTGAAGACCGCCTGGTCGCTGTTGATCGCCGACGACAGGTCGGCGGACAGCCGGGCGAACGCGGCGCCGTCGGTGCCGCCGCCCGTCCCGAGGGCAGCCGCGACGGCCGCCTGATGCTGCCCGTTGTCGTCAAGCAGGCGAAGCTTCCGGTGGTCGGCGAACCACGCTTGCGCGTCGCTGACCGCTGCTGACGCGGCCGGGTCGGCGGGGCTGCCCCTGGCGGCCGTCAGGGCGCCGGACAGCAGCGTGCCCGCACCCGGCCCCAGGGTCTTCTGCTGGGTTACGAAGTCTGCCTGGTAGCCGTCGTCGCCGGTGTTGTCGATCAGCGTCAGGCTCTCATCGGCGTGCGCCTCCTGCGCGGCGATGCCCACCTGCGCGACCGCCTCGACCGTCGCCGAGCCCCTGGCCTGGGCGTCGATCAGGTCGCTCCTGGCGCCCAGGTACGCCACGGCCAGCCAGGCCAGCGAGACGACCAGCAGGAGCCCGGCGGCGAGGACGCCGACGTTGATCACCCGGTTGGTGCGCCCGCGCAGCCAGCGTGACGCCCGGTACAGGAGGTAGCCGACGGCAACGCCGGCGACCAGCGTCACCACGATGAGGGACAGGCCCGTGGCCTGCGCGCTCGTGGCGCGCAGGCTCGCGTTCTCGGCCTCGTACAGGCCCTTGGCGTTCTTGAGCAGGGTCCCGCGCATGAGCGTGGACGCCTCGCGCAGGTAGGCGGCACCGAGCGGGAGCGCGAGCCGGTTGTCGGCCTGGGCGTTGCCCATCTCCTGCGTGTAGGCCGGCAGGCCGACGGCCAGCGCCGCGAGGTCCTGCCCGGCGGCCCCGCCGCCCGACCCGACCTGGGCCGTCGCGCTCTCGATCCCGCTGCCCGCCGCGCTGATGTCGTCCAGGTACCGCTGCCTGGTGCGCCGGCTCGATGCCCCCGGACAGGAATGCCGTCGCGGCGGCGTCGTTGGCATCGGACAGGCGCGCGTAGATCTGCTGCGCGGCCAGGCTGAGCGGCTCCCGGGTGTTCACCACGCTCGAGGCCGCCGACGCGTACTGGACCGCGGTGAAGGTGGCGAGGGCGCCCCAGGCGAGGCCAAGCAGGACGAGCCCGGCGAGCACCAGCCACAGCCGCCCCGGCGTCGTCACCAGGTCAAGGCGGCGGCGCCGGATACCGCCGGGCACGGCCCGCCCGGCCGCGCCGCCCGTCCGCACCACAGCGTGCACCATCGAAGTCGCTCCCCAGCCCCGAGCCAACGCAGTAAGAGCTAATTATTGTGCCCACAACCCCCGTACGGGGAGGTATCGTCACCTGGTCGTTATGCGGTACCCGCCCGGCCCGGCCGCGCGGCGCCGGGCGGCGCGGGCCGGACGGGTACCACACCAAGCGCGAGCCGAAGCGCGCGCCCCTGCCCCCGGACTGAGGAGGGAGGGAGCGACGAAGGAGCGGACGACCGACGAGGGAGGAGGCAGGGGCCTCCGGGCGCGCGGAGGCGAGCGCGGGAAAACCTGAGCGCGAGCCGAAGCGCGCGCCCCTGCCCCCGGACTGAGGAGGGAGGGAGCGACGAAGGAGCGGACGACCGACGAGGGAGGAGGCAGGGGCCTCCGGGCGCGCGGAGGCGAGCGCGGGAAAACCTGAGCGCGAGCCGAAGCACGCGCCCCTGCCCCCGGACTGAGGAGGGAGGGAGCGACGAAGGAGCGGACGACCGACGAGGGAGGAGGCAGGGGCCTCCGGGCGCGCGGAGGCGAGCGCGGGAAACACTGCGTCAGACCAGGGGGCGCGCCGTCGGCAGGATCGGTGACGGCAGCGCGGGGCGGGGCAGGGCGCGCAGGTACTGGTCGGCCGCGGCGGCGGCGCTGCGGCCCTCGGCGATCGCCCAGACGATCAGCGACTGGCCGCGGCCCATGTCGCCGGCCACGAACACGCCGGGCACCGACGTCTGGAACGAGGCGTCGCGGGCCACGTTGCCGCGCGCGTCGAACTCCACGCCCAGGTCGTCGAGCAGCCCCGGCCTCTCGGCCCCGGTGAAGCCCATCGCGAGCAGGACCAGGCCGCACGGGATCTCCCGGCGGCTCCCGGGGACCGGGGCGAACCGGCCGCCGTCGAAGGCCACCTCGGTCAGCCGCAGCGCCCGCACCGCGCCGTTCTCGTCACCCACGAACTCCTCGGTGGACGCGGCGTAGACGCGGTCCCCGCCCTCCTCGTGCGCGGAGGAGACCCGGTAGATCATCGGGTAAGTCGGCCACGGCTGGTTCTCCGCCCTGGTCTTCGGCGGTCGCGGCATTATCTCCAGCTGCGTCACCGACAGCGCCCCCTGGCGGTGCGAGGTGCCGAGGCAGTCCGCGCCGGTGTCGCCGCCGCCGATGATCACCACGTGCTTGCCGGCGGCGTTGATCGGCGAGGCCGCCCCCTGCCGGTTGGCCTGCGGCAGGAACTCCATCGCCTGGTAGATGCCGTCCAGGTCGCGACCGGGGGCCGACAGGTCGCGGGCGACCCGCGCGCCGCCGGCCAGCACGACCGCGGAGAACCCCGCCAGCTGCGCCGCCGACTCGACGGCCGCGCTGGTCACGAACCTGGTGCCCTCCGCCTCCATCTGCGCGATCCGCCGGTCCAGGTGCCGCTTTTCCATCTTGAACTCGGGGATGCCGTAACGGAGCAGCCCGCCGACCGCGTCGTCGCGCTCGAAGACGGTCACCTGGTGCCCGGCCCGCGTCAGCTGCTGCGCCGCGGCGAGCCCGGCCGGCCCGGACCCGACGACCGCGACCGTGAACCCGGTTCTCGTCTCCGGCACCACGGGGACGACCCCGCCGTCCGCCCAGGCCCGGTCGATGATCTCGACCTCGACCTGCTTGATGGTGACCGGGTCAGCGTTGATGCCGAGCACGCAGGCCGACTCGCACGGCGCGGGGCACAGCCGCCCGGTGAACTCGGGGAAGTTGTTGGTCGCGTGCAGCCGGTCGGCCGCGGCCGCCCAGTCGGACCGGTAGACCAGGTCGTTCCACTCGGGGATGAGGTTGCCGAGCGGGCAGCCGTTGTGGCAGAACGGGATGCCGCAGTCCATGCAGCGCGCCGCCTGCCGCTCGGTCCGCTCGCTCGCGAACGGCTCGTATACCTCGCGCCAGTCCGTGAGCCGGACGTCGACGGGACGCCGCCGCGGCGTCTCGCGGGCAGTCGTCAAGAAGCCCTTGGGGTCACCCATGATCTACTTCCCCTCCTAACCGTGGGCGGCGGCCATGACGGCCTCGTTGACGTCCCGGCCCTCGCGCTCGGCGGCGGACGCCGCGATAAGGACCCGCTTGTAGTCCTTCGGCATCACCTTGGCGAACCGCGGCACCGCCGACTCCCAGTCGGCGAGCAGCCGGGCGGCCACCGCGGAACCGGTCTCCGCGCGGTGCCTGGACACGACCTCGTGCAGGAACTCCAGGTCGGCGTCCTCCAGCGGGTCGACGTCGACCATCTCCCGGTTGAGCCGCGCCGCGTTGAGGTCGAGCACGTAGGCGATGCCGCCGGACATGCCGGCCGCGAAGTTCCGCCCGGTCGGCCCGAGGATCACCACCCGCCCGCCGGTCATGTACTCGCAGCCGTGGTCGCCGACGCCCTCGGCGACGGCCAGGGCGCCCGAGTTGCGCACGCAGAACCGCTCTCCGACCACGCCGCGCAGGAAGATCTCCCCGCCCGTCGCGCCGTACGCGATCACGTTGCCCGCGACGACCTGGGTCTCCGCCTCGAACGGCGAGTCGGCGGACGGCGCGACCACCAGGCGGCCGCCGGACAGCCCCTTGCCCAGGTAGTCGTTCGCGTCGCCGGCCAGCCTCAGGGTGATGCCGCGCGGCACGAAGGCGCCGAACGACTGGCCCGCGGAGCCGGTGAACGCCACTGTGATCGTGTCGGCGGGCAGTCCCTCGCCACCCCACCGCCTCGTCACCTCGTAGCCGAGCATGGTGCCGACGGTCCGGTTGACGTTGCGGATCGGCAGCTCCAGGCGAACCGGCAGGCCCTCCTCGAGCGCGCCCTCGGCGAGCTGGATGAGCGTGTTGTCCAGGGCACGGTCCAGGCCGTGGTCCTGCTCGGTGACCCGGTGCAGGGCCATCGCGGGCCGGTGCCCGTCGAACGCTCCCTCCGGCGCGTGCAGCACCGGCGCGAGGTCGAGCCCGGCCGCCTTCCAGTGCTCGACCGCGAGCGCGGTGTCAAGCAGGTCGACGCGCCCGATGGCCTCCTCAATCGAGCGGAGCCCGAGCGCGGCGAGGTACTCGCGGACCTCTTCGGCGATGAACTCGAAGAAGTTGACCACGAACTCCGGCTTGCCGGAGAACCGCTTGCGCAGCTCGGGGTTCTGCGTGGCGACGCCGACCGGACAGGTGTCCAGGTGACAGACCCGCATCATGATGCAGCCGCTGACGACGAGCGGCGCGGACGCGAACCCGAACTCTTCCGCGCCGAGCAGCGCGGCGATCACCACGTCCCTGCCGGTCTTGAGCTGGCCGTCCACCTGCACGACGATCCGGTCGCGGAGCTTGTTGCGCAGCAGCGTCTGCTGGGTCTCGGCGAGGCCGAGCTCCCAGGGCGCGCCCGCGTGCTTGAGCGAGGTCAGCGGGGCGGCGCCGGTGCCGCCGTCGTGCCCGGAGATCAGCACCACGTCCGCGTGCGCCTTGGACACGCCCGCCGCGACCGTGCCGACGCCCACCTCGGCGACGAGCTTGACGTGCACCCGGGCGGCCGGATTGGCGTTCTTCAGGTCGTGGATGAGCTGCGCCAGGTCCTCGATCGAGTAGATGTCGTGGTGCGGCGGCGGTGAGATCAGGCCGACGCCGGGCGTGGAGAACCTGGTCTTCGCGATCCACGGGTACACCTTGTGCCCAGGCAGCTGGCCGCCCTCGCCTGGCTTCGCGCCCTGCGCCATCTTGATCTGCAGGTCATCGGCGTTGACCAGGTACTCGCTCGTCACGCCGAACCGGCCGGACGCCACCTGCTTGACGGCGGAGCGCCGCAGGTCGCCGTTGGGGTCAGGGCTGAACCGGTCGGGGTCCTCGCCGCCCTCGCCGGTGTTGGACCGGCCGCCGAGCCGGTTCATCGCGATGGCCAGGGTCTCGTGCGCCTCGGCGGAGATCGACCCGTAGGACATCGCCCCGGTGGCGAACCGCGTCACGATCGACGCGACCGGCTCCACCTCGTCAATCGGGATGCTCCGGGGGTCGGCCCCGCGTGAGCGGTCATCGCGGACGGGAGCAATGCCGTTGCCAATGTCGCGCGGAAGCGCGGCCGGGGGGTACGGGGGGTCGTCCCCCCGGGGGACAGCGTCTACCCCCTTGATGCGGAGCAGGCCGCGCAGCGTCTTCAGCTTGGCCGACTGGTCGTCGATCAGGGAGGTGTACTCCTTGAAGATCTCGTACCTGCGGGTGCGCGTGGCGTGCTGCAGCTTGAACACCGTCTCCGGGCTGAACAGGTGCGGCTCGCCCTCGCGCCGCCACTGGTACTCGCCGCCGATCTCCAGCCGGCGGTGGTCAAGGCCGGCGCCGCCCGCAGCCACGGCCGCGCGCCGGGCCGCCTCCTCGGCGAGCACGGAGAACCCGACGCCGCCGAGCCGGGAGGCGGTGCCGACGAAGCAGGTGCCGATGACCTCGTCGCCCAGGCCGATCGCCTCGAAGATCTGCGCGCCGGTATAGGAGGCGACGGTGGAGACGCCCATCTTGGACATGACCTTCAGCACGCCCTTGCCGAGGGCCTTGATGAGGTTCTTCTCCGCCCGGTCCGGCGTGATGGCCTGGCCGGCGGCGCTGACGAGCTCTCCCGTGGCGGCGAGGTCGCGGACGGTCTCGATGGCCAGGTACGGGCAGATGGCGGCGGCGCCGTAGCCGACGAGCAGCGCGATGTGGTGCGTCTCGCGGGCGTCGCCCGATTCGACGATGAGGCCGACCCTGGTCCGGGTCTTCTCCTTGATCAAATGGTGGTGCACCGCGCCGGTGAGCACCAGCGAGGGAATGGGAATGCGCTTGTCGTGTTCTGGGCCGCGGTCAGAGAGCACGATGAGGCGGGCACCGTTGAAGATCGCCGTCGTCACCTCGGCGCAGATCTCGGCCAGCCGCTTCCGCAGGGCCTCGCCCCTTTCGACGGCACTGGCGCCGGCCGGGTCAAAGCGGCCCTCGACGACGTGCGACGCCAGCCCGGGCATGTTCCCGTCGTCGTTGATGTGCACGAGCTTGGCCAGGTCCTGCTCGCCGATCACCGGGAACGGCAGGATCACCTGGCGGCAGGAGGCCGGGCCCGGGTTGAGCAGGTTCTGCTCCGGGCCGATGTTAGTGCCGAGCGAAGTGACCAGTTCCTCGCGGATCGCGTCCAGCGGGGGGTTGGTGACCTGCGCGAACAGCTGGGTGAAGTAGTCGAAGACCAGCCGCGGCCGGTCGGAGAGCACCGCCACCGGGGTGTCGGTGCCCATCGAGCCGATCGGCTCCGCGCCTGCCCGCGCCATCGGGGCGAGGATGACGCGCAGTTCCTCTTCCGTGTAGCCGAAGGTGCGCTGCCGGGTCAGCAGGTCCGTCGCGGTGGGCACGACCCGCTCGCGGTCGGGCAGGTCGTCTAGGTGCACCAGCCCGGCGTGCAGCCAGTCCTGGTACGGGTGCTCGGCGGCGAGGACCGACTTGACCTCCTCGTCCTCGACGATCCGGCCGGCGGCCGTGTCGGCGAGAAAGATGCGGCCCGGCTGGAGCCGACCGCGGCGCACGACGCGGGCCGGCTCGATGTCGAGCACGCCGACCTCGGAGGCGAGGACGACCAGGCCGTCCGCGGTGACCCAGTACCGGCCCGGGCGCAGGCCGTTGCGGTCGAGCACGGCGCCGATCACCGAGCCGTCGGTGAACGCGATCAGCGCGGGGCCGTCCCATGGCTCCATGAGCGACGCGTGAAACTGGTAGAAGGCGCGGCGCCTGGCGTCCATCTCCTCGTGGTTCTCCCACGGCTCGGGGATCATCATGAGCAGCGCGTGCGGCAGCGACCGGCCGCCAAGGTGCAGCAGCTCCAGGCACTCGTCGAAGGACCCCGAGTCCGAGCCGTCGGGGTCGATGATCGGGAACAGCCGCTCGATGCCCTTGCCCGACTTCGACACCGGGATCAGCGGGGAGGCCAGCATCGCCTCGCGGGCGCGCATCCAGTTCCTGTTGCCCTGCACGGTGTTGATCTCGCCGTTGTGCGCGACGTAGCGGTAGGGGTGCGACCTGGGCCAGGACGGGAACGTGTTGGTGGAGAACCTCGAGTGGACCAGGGCGAGGTTGGACACGTAGCGCTGGTCGGACAGGTCGGGGAAGAACGGCTCGACCTGCGGCGCGGACAGCATGCCCTTGTAGACGATGGTGCGCGTGGACAGGGACGCGAAGTAGACGCCGGTCTCGTGCTCGGCCCGCTTGCGCAGGCAGAATGCCATCCGGTCGAGGAGGAGGCCGCTCTCGCCCGCCTCGCCCGCCACGAACAGCTGCGCGAGGTAGGGCAGTGCCTCGAGCGCGCCGGCGCCGCACGCGGCCTCGTTGTGCGGCACGTCGCGCCAGCCGAGGACGGTCAGCCCCTCATCGGCAGCGAGGTCGGCGATGTGGGCGCCGGCACGCTCCCGCTCGGAAGCATCGGTTGGGAGAAAGGCCAGGCCGACGGCGTAGCAGCCGGGCTCAGGGAGGCTGAACCCGGTGACCGCGCGGAAGAACCCGTCGGGAATCTGGGTGAGGATGCCGGCACCGTCGCCGGTGTCCGGGTCTGCGCCGGCGGCGCCACGGTGCTCAAGGTTGCACAGGACTCGGAGGGCACTGGCCACCACGCCGTGGCCACCTCCGGCCCGCAAGTCTGCGACAAAGCCAACGCCACAGGCGTCATGTTCGAAACGGCTGTCGTACAGTCCGTTCGTCGCGGCAGGCACCATCAATTCTCCTGTCGTCATATCTCCGCTGAACTGCGCTTGCTGCGGGGGGACGACGCTGGCCCTGCTGCTACACGTAAGTTACATAGAGATTACATGACTGGTGAAATCCTTACCAGAGTGGCTTGTGGGCTTCTGGTTAGGACTGGTGCACGTGCGACGCGTGCGCACTAGGTGGATGACCGCGCCGACGACACCGATACGCCGGAGACCTGCCTTTGGTGCGGAGTCCCGCGAAGATCGGTAGGTGAGCGATACCCAGCCAAAACACGCCGAAACCGACGACTTCGCGAACCATTGCCCGTGCGCAAAGGCATGAATCCGGGGCCGGCGCTGGCGTCCCGCCGCCGGTCCGGTCAAGATAACCGCAGGTAGGCGCGCCATTACCGGGCACAAGAAGTCCCCCGCAAAATGTGGGGAAATTCTCACCGACCAACGCATGGCGCGGCGGCGAGCTAGCCCGATCGGGCGGGCGCGCTCCGCGCTTCTTGCTGTTATAAGGAGCTGCCTGACCCTGGAGAACATGGTGGATCGCGGCACCCGCCATAGCGGGCACCGCGATCCACCGTGACGGCTCGCCTTGAGGCACTCGCGCGCTTCTTGCTGTTATCAGAGGGCTCAGCCTGCCTGGGCGAGGATGGTGGATAGTTGCGGACCCTAGAGGGTGCGCGACTATCCACCATGACGGGCTTGACCCGGAGCACTCGCGCTTCTTGCAGTCATCACAACGGCGGGAAGACGCGGGCACGGGGAGGCGGCGGCGGTCACGCCATGCGCGGGAGGGTTGGGCGGGGCCGGTGGCACGGGCAGGGCAGAGCAGGGGCTTCCTGTTGTTATTCTCGGCGGACGCCTTGGGCTAGGTCTGTGGTGAGGTCGCGGACCGCGGCGACGGCGTCGGCGGGGGTAGCCGCGTCGGTGATCCTGCGGACGTAGGCGGAGCCGACGATCACCCCGTCGGCGAACCCGGCGACCTGCCTGGCCTGGGCGCCGGTGGAGACGCCGACGCCGACCGCGGCGGGGAGGCTGGTGTGCTCGCGGATGCGGGCGACCACGCCGGCGGCGCTCGAGCTCAGCGCGTCCCTGGCGCCGGTGATGCCCATAAGGCTGACCGCGTAGACGAAGCCCCGGCAGAGCCGGGTGATCGCCTCGACGCGTGACGGCGTCGAGGACGGCGCCACCAGGAAGACGCGGTCAAGCTGGTGCGCGTCGGAGGCCGCGAGCCAGGGGCCGGCCTCTTCCGGGGTGAGGTCCGGGGTGATCAGGCCCGCGCCGCCCGCGCTCGCGAGGTCGCGGGAGAACGCGTCGGGGCCGTACTTGTCGACGGGGTTCCAGTAGGTCATCACCAGCGCGGCGGCGCCCGCGTCGGCGACGGCCTGCACGGTGTCGAAGACGTCCTTGATCTTCACGCCGCCCTTGAGCGCGCGGTAGACGGCGTCGGCGATCACCGGGCCGTCCATCAGCGGGTCGGAGTAGGGCAGGCCGACCTCGATGACGTCCGCGCCGGCCTCGACCATCGCCACGGCCGCCTTGATCGCGGTCTGCTTGTCGGGGAAGCCGGCGGGCAGGTAGCCGACAAGGGCGGCGCGGTCCTCGGCGGCGGCCTTCTCGAACGCGGTGCTGACGGTGCTCATGTTCGTCCCTGCCCTTACACGCCGAAGTAGGCGGACGCGGTGGACACGTCCTTGTCGCCGCGACCGGACAGGTTGACAAGGATCAGCGAGTCCGGGCCGAGCTCACGGCCGAGCCGCATAGCGCCGGCGATCGCGTGCGAGGACTCAAGGGCGGGGATGATCCCCTCGGTCTTGCAGAGGGCGGCGAAGCCCTCCATGGCCTCCGCGTCGCTGACGGAGCGGTACTCGGCGCGGCCGGTGTCCTTCAGCCACGAGTGCTCGGGGCCGACGCCCGGGTAGTCGAGCCCGGCCGAGATCGAGTGCGTGTCGAGGGTCTGCCCCTCGGAATCCTGCAGCACGTAGGTGCGCATGCCGTGCAGCACGCCGGGGCTGCCGAGCGACAGCGTCGCCGCGGACCGCTCGGGCCTGCCGTCGCCGTCGCCTCCGGCCTCGCAGCCGATGAGCCGCACGCCCTCGTCGGGGATGAACGCGTGGAAGACGCCGATCGCGTTGCTGCCGCCGCCGACGCAGGCGACGACCGCGTCGGGAAGCCGCCCGGTCATCGCCAGCACCTGCTCCCGTGCTTCGACCCCGATGACCCGCTGGAAGTCGCGGACCATCATCGGGAACGGGTGCGGGCCGCCGACGCTGCCGATGCAGTAATGGGTGTTCTCCACGGTCGTGACCCAGTCGCGGAACGCCTCGTTCATGGCGTCCTTCAGGGTCTTCGTGCCCGCGGTGACGGGGACGACGGTCGCGCCGAGCATGCGCATCCTGGACACGTTCAGCGCCTGCCGCCTGGTGTCCTCCTCGCCCATGTACACCACGCACTCGAGGCCGAGCAGCGCGCACGCGGTCGCGGTCGCCACGCCGTGCTGGCCGGCGCCGGTCTCGGCGATGACCCGCGTCTTGCCCATCCGCTTAGTGAGCAGCACCTGGCCGAGCACGTTGTTGATCTTGTGGGAGCCGGTGTGCGCGAGGTCTTCGCGCTTGAGCAGGACCCGCGCACCGCCCGCGAACTCACTGCCGAACCGCTTGGCCTCGGTCACCAGGGTGGGCCGGGCGGCGTAGTTCTTGAGCAGGTCGTTCAGTTCCCCCGTGAACGCCGGATCGGTGCGCGCGGCCGCGTACTCCTTGGCGAGCTGCTCGATGGCCGCCATCAGCGACTCGGGGGCGAACAGGCCGCCGTAGACGCCGAAGTGCCCTTCGGTATCCGGAACTGGGGAAATATCGGGTTCTGCGGGTGCGGTACTCACGCCCGCCACCCTATCGTGAGCCCGAGCCTGGCCAGCAGAGTGGGCGCGGGGAGCACCGGGCGCGAGCCGAAGCGCGCGCCCCTGCCCCCGGACTGAGGAGGGAGGGAGCCTCCCCGCGAGCCGAAGGGCGCGCCCCTGTCCTCGGACTGAGGAGCGAGGGAGAAGACAGGGGTCCCGAGCGCCCGGAGGCGAGCGGGAAAACACAGCACGAGCGACTAAGCGACGAGGGAGAAAACACCGGCCTCAGGGCGCGCGGAGGCGAGCGCGGGAAACACTGTTAGCCGCGCTCGCCGCGCAGGGCCGGGTGGGAGCCGGCGGTGACCAGGTCGGCGACGGCGGCGCGCGGGTCCTTCTCCGTGACCAGCGACTCGCCCACGAGCACGGCGTCCGCTCCGGACGCCGCGTACGCCAGCAGGTCGTGGGGGCCGCGGACGCCGGACTCGGCGATCTTCACGACGCCCTCGGGGATGCGCGGCGCGAGCCGGGAGAAGATGCTCCTGTCCACCTCAAGGGTGGCCAGGCTGCGCGCGTTCACCCCGATGACCGTGGCGCCCGCCTCGACCGCGCGGTCAAGCTCCTCGTCCGCGTGCACCTCGACGAGCGGCAGCAGGCCGATGGACAGGGCCCGCTCCACCAGCGAGACGAGGGCGGACTGCTCCAGGGCGGCGACGATCAGCAGCACCAGGTCGGCGCCGTAGGCCCGCGCCTCCCAGAGCTGGTAGGAGCTGACCACGAAGTCCTTGCGCAGCACGGGGATCTGCACCGCCCGGCGCACGGAGGCCAGGTCCTCGAGCGAACCGCCGAACCGGCGCTGCTCGGTCAGCACGCTGATCACCCGCGCGCCGCCTGCCTCGTAGTCGCCCGCGAGGGCGGCCGGGTCGTCGATGTCGGCCATGGCGCCGCGCGACGGGCTGGCCCGCTTGACCTCCGCGATGACGCTGACGCCCTCGGACTTGAGCGCGGCCAGCGCGTCAAGCGGCGACGCCGCCTTTCTCGCCATGTCCTTCAGATGCTCAAGCGAGACGCGCGACTGGCGCTCCGCCAGGTCGGCGCGCACCCCTTCGAGGATCTCGTCGAGCACACTCACCGCGGTTCCGTCGTCTCCTCAAATCGGAAATGTTGCGCCACTGATGCTAGCCGCCGCCGGAACGCGCCCCCGGAGGCCCCCCTGGAGTTTGCCTCCGCTATGCATTGGGCTTACGTTCACGTGGCGCGGCCGGCTCGCTGGAACCGGCTCACTAGCCCGGCTCACTGGGCCCTGGCGTTCTCTGCCCCGCTCGGGTCGGGCTCGGCGGGTCCGTCCTCGGTCGGGTCCTCGCCCTCGTTGAGCGACTCCCACATCGTCGCCGCGTCCCGCGGCCGCGCGGCGGCCCGCGCGCCCGCCTCGGCAGCGCGGGCTCCCGGGGCGTCGTACCTGGCCGACATCACCGGCCAGTCCTGGCCCCGCAGCGCCGTGGCCAGGCCCGCGACGAAGATAAGGAGCGCGCCGATGAGGACGGCGACGTGCCAGGGCGTGCCCGTCATGATCGCCTGGCCGGTCGACCCCGAGACGACGAACGACCCGCCGCCCGTCGCGCCGCCCGTCGTCGACCCGGCCGCGCCGGAGGCGGCCGCGGATTCGGGCGACGCGACCTTGGACGCCGCGACCGAGACCACGGTCGCGGCGGTGACGGAGGTCATGATGGCGGCGCCCGCGCCGGCGCCGAACAGCGCGAGCAGCACCCCGGCGGCGCGCCTGACCACCCCCCTGGTGGCGATCACCGCGGCCAGGCCCGCCAGGGCGGCGAGGGCAAGCGCGCCCGCCAGCGGCACGAGGTCGTTGCCCGATACGTTTACCACCTGCGCGCCCAGCGGCTTCGGCTGGGTGAAGACCGCCTGCGCCCACCGCTCCCTGACCGCGAGAAGCACGAGCCCGGCACCGACGGCGCCGGCGAGCAGGGCGAAGGCGTACTCGCGCTTGGCGGTCATGACGTGGCCGAGGCGGGCCGCTCGCCGGGCACGATGTCGAGCACGTCCGCGTCGAAGCACGTGCGGTCGCCGGTGTGGCAGGCCGCCCCGACCTGGTCCACCTTCACCAGGATCGTGTCGCCGTCGCAGTCCAGGGCGACCGACTTGACCCACTGCTGGTGACCTGACGTGTCGCCCTTGACCCAGTACTCCTGGCGGCTGCGCGACCAGTAGGTGCAGCGGCCCGTGGTCAGCGTGCGGTGCAGCGCCTCGTCGTCCATCCAGCCGACCATCAGCACCTCGCCCGTGTCGTACTGCTGGGCGACGGCGGGGACCAGGCCATTGGCGTCCCTCTTGAGCCGGGACGCTACCTTCTGGTCCAGGTTCGACGGGCGCACCGCGTCTGTCATCGTGAGGCTCCTCATCGGGCTGACCGCCCCTGACCGGGGCACGGGTACAGCCTACGATCTCCCCGAGCCGCGTCCGCAAGCGGTTTACCTGACTGCCGGCCAGCCGCGAAGTCAGCGCTGACGCTTCCGGCCAGGCGGGAGTCAGTCAAGGTGAAACAGCTCCTCGGCGGGCGCCCACCACTCGCCGTCCGCGGCCGAGTCGAGTGGCTGCTGGCACGGATCGGTGAGCTGCCACCAGCGCCGCGTCCCCTCGTCGGCGGCGATGGCGGCCATGTCCGCGGCGTAGTCCTCGCCGTCGTACTCCAGGTAGCTGAACAGCAGCCCGTCGCGGAGGAAGATCGAGTAGTTCCGCACGTGGGCGCGGGACAGCACGGCGAGCACGTCCGGCCAGACCGCGCGGTGCAGCTCCCGGTACGCTTCCTCATGCTCCGGCCGGAGCCGGATGACCGAGGCAACCCGCATCTGATCACTCCTTCGTAGCGCCGGCGAGCATACCGGACACCAGCGCGCGCTGGGAGAAGAGGAAGACCAGTCGTCATGCCTTGCCCTCATGCTCCTCGTCAGGCAGGATCGCGAGCCGGGGAGAGCCTCGGCACCCTCGACTTCCTGCTGGGGACCTGGGACGTCGACCGGTCGATCGAGGACCACCGGTCCGGAACCCGAGGCTCCTTTCACGGAACCGCCGTGCTGGCGGTCGATCCTGACGAGGGACGGCCCGGTGACCGCCGCGCGCGGTACGACGAAGCGGGGGAGCTGAGCTTCGGTGCCCACGCGGGGCCGGCGTCCCGGCACCTCCGGTACGCCTCCGGGCCGGGCAGCGCGCTCGTGCGCGTCAGCTTCGCTGACGGGCGTCCCTTCGTCGACCTCGACCTCAGCGGCGGCAGCTGGCGGGCGGTGCACCAGTGCGGGGCCGACCGCTACGAGCTCACCACGATCGCGCGGACACGGCACGTCGTGGAAGAGCACTGGCACGTGCGGGGCCCGGGCAAGAGCTACGACGCCGTCACGACCCTCACACGGCGGGGCTGACGTCCACGCGGCGGGACGCCCGCCGGCGGAGTGAACGGGCCTACGATTCTCCTCGTGACCTATGCGCAGGACGAGCGGGCGGCACTGGCCGCGCTGCTTGACGAGACCGGGCCGGACGGGCCCACCCTTTGCGACGGCTGGCAGACCAGGGACCTGGTGGCGCACCTCGTGCTGCGCGAGCGCCGGCCCGACGCCGCCGCCGGCGTGATGGGCGGCCCGCTCGCCGGCCACACCGCGCGCGTCCAGCGACAGTACCTGGACCGGTACTCCTACCCCGCGCTAATCGCGATGTTCCAGGCCGGGCCGCCTTTCCTGTCGCCGTTCGCGATCCCGGGCGCGGACCAGGCGGCCAACACCGTCGAGTACTTCGTCCATCACGAGGACGTGCGGCGCGCCGTGCCCGACTGGGCCGAGCGCGAGCTGCCCGCCGGCCTTCAGGACGCGCTGTGGAAGCGGCTCAAGGGCGCTCGGATGTTCCTGCGCGGCGCCCCGACCGGGATCGCCCTCGTCCGCGCGCCCGGCGGAAAGGCCGAGAACGTGATCGAGGTCTTGCCCGGGCCGCGGGTCGAGGTCGTCGGCTCACCCGGCGAACTGACCCTGTGGTCCATGGGCCGGGCACGGGCCGCGCACATCACGCTGCGCGGGCGCGACGACGCGGTCGCCAAGCTTGGCGCTTGGCGGCGCTGACCTCCGGGGGCTAGTCGACGGGCCCCCGGGCCACCCAGGACCCAGTTGACTCGCCGGAGTCAGCTGAACCTCTCGCCAGGTGCCGGCGGGCCTGAAACGACCGCGATTCTTGCGATCAGGCCCGTCGGTGCCTGGCAGCCGGGGATACGCCCCCGGAGGTATCAGTAGCGGCCGCCGCGGCGGATTTCGCGCCTCCGTCCGCTGCTGACCAGCTTGTAGGCGACGTAACCACCGCCCGCGACGAGGGCGAGGAAGAACAGCGTGCCGATCAGCCCCATGATGAAGCTGACCACATGGCCGAGCACGACGAACAGGACGATCGCCGCGATCACAACAGCGCCAACCTTGATGACGTTCACCTCGGCGCCCCCTTTCTATTCGGGCAACTTCGATAATAGTCGTGTCGGCCACGGGTAGGGCCTCAGGCGAGGCAGACTCGGGGAAGAGTCAGGGAAGAGTCAGGGTAAACCCGGGTGCGATGCCCGGGCCGCCCGGCGTGAAGGGATAGCGCACATGCAGGCGTTTGGGATTGACATCGGGGGTTCGGGGATCAAGGGCGCCCCCGTGGACCTCGACACCGGCAAGCTGACCGCGGACCGCAAGAAGATCCTCACCCCGCAGCCCGCCACGCCCGAAGCGGTCACGGAGGTGGTCAAGGAAGTCGCGCAGTCGTTCGGATGGACGGGCGTTACCGGGGCAACCTTCCCCGGCGTCGTGATCGGCGGCGCGATCCGCTCCGCCGCGAACGTCGATAAGTCATGGATCGGCGCCGACGCGGCGGGGCTGTTCGGCAAGGCGATCGGCACCGGCGTGGCGGTGCTCAACGACGCCGACGCGGCGGGGATCGCGGAGATGAGGTTCGGCGCGGGCGTCGGCGTGAAGGGGTCGGTGCTCATGCTGACCTTCGGCACCGGAGTCGGGTCCGCGCTGTTCACCGACGGGGTGCTGGTGCGGAACACGGAGTTCGGGCACATCGAGATCCGCGGCAAGGACGCGGAGAGGCGGGCCTCGGAGCGCGGCAAGACCGACCACGGCTGGAGCTGGAAGGAATGGACCGTGCGCGTGTCCGAGTACCTCCAGCACATCGAGGCGCTGATGTCCCCCGACCTGGTCATCGTCGGCGGCGGGATCAGCAAGGAATCCGAGAAGTGGGTGCCGCTGCTGTCCGGCGTCCAGGCGAAGATCGTCCCGGCCACCCTGCAGAACGACGCCGGCATCGTCGGCGCCGCGATGGCCGCCGCCGGGGCCGCAGGCGTCCAGTAGCCGCAGGTCACCGGGCACGGGCCCGGCGACCGGGGAGAGACGGGTACGCCCGGCTGCCGGGGCGGCAGCCGGGCGTACCCGGTTGACTAGGGCCGGCCCTGAGGGGCATGACAGAAGGTAGCAATGCCGCTGCGAGTGACCGGAGGCCGAGGTGACCATAGAAATCTCTGTCGAGACGTACCTGTTCACGTGTGCGCGATGCGCTACCCGATGGACGGAGAGTTACCAGGTCAATGAGGTGATCGACGACGCTGGCGCCGTCCGGTCCTTCTACCGGCACGGCGGCGTCCCCTGCGAGGCCCCGGTCAGCGGGAACGTGGAGTGCCCGGAATGCCACACCACGCACGTGAGCAGGGACCCGCTCTACGGCCTGGTCCCGGACGTGGACCTGACGTGGGCAAGTCTCCGCGACCCGGTGCCCGCGCCCCGCAGCAGCACGGAACCGGCCACCGGCGCCTCCCCGGCCCCGCTGCCGCCCGCTGCGCACTCCTGGCGGCGTTTCAAGTTCTCCGCCGTGGTCACGCTGGACGCCGTGGGACGGTCCAGGCGGCAGTACCTGAGCGGCGTTCCCGGCCTCATGGTCCGGTGCCCGTCCTGCCAGCGGCCCACCCAGCGGCACTACTTCCCCGCGGTTGTCTACACCGACGACGACCGTCCGCTGCGGCCAGGCGACAAGGGGGTCCCGGTGGTCATCTCAGTGCCCGACGACGACGCGTCGGGCTACTTCCAGTCCGGGCAGCACTTCACGCTGTGGGACGGGAAGGACGTCGGCCACGGCACGGTCGCGCAGCGGCTGTTCCTCCAGTACCGGTGACGCCGTCAGCGGACCGGGTGGCCGGCCGCGCGGAGGGTCTCCTTAACCTCGGCGATGCGGAGCGCGCCGAAGTGGAAGACGCTCGCCGCGAGCACCGCGTCCGCGCCCGCGTCGATCGCGGGGGCGAAGTGGGCGAGGGCGCCGGCGCCCCCGCTGGCGATGACGGGCACGGTCACGGCCTCGCGGACCAGGCCGATCAGCTCGAGGTCGAAGCCGGCCTCGGTGCCGTCGGCGTCCATCGAGTTGAGCAGGATCTCGCCCGCGCCCAGGTCGGTGGCGCGGCGGGCCCAGTCGACGGCGTCGATGCCGGTGCCGGTGCGGCCGCCGTGCGTGGTGACCTCGAAGCCGCTCGGCGTCGGCGGGGCGGCAGGCCCGACCCGCCTGGCGTCGACCGACAGGACCATGCACTGCGAGCCGAACTGCCTGGCGGCCTCCGCGAGGAGCCCGGGGCGGGCGATCGCGGCGGTGTTCAGCGACACCTTGTCGGCCCCCGCCCGCAGCAGCGCGTCGACGTCGGCGGCCGACCGGACGCCGCCGCCGACCGTGAGCGGGATGAAGACCTGCTCGGCAGTCCGGCGGACCACGTCGTACATGGTGTCCCGGCCGCCGCTTGAGGCCGTGATGTCGAGGAACGTGAGCTCGTCGGCGCCTTCCGCGTCGTACCGGGCGGCCAGTTCCACCGGGTCGCCCGCGTCGCGGAGGTTCTCGAAGTTCACGCCCTTGACCACCCGGCCCGCGTCGACGTCGAGGCAGGGGATCACGCGGACGGCGACGGTCATGACGTGACCTCCCGGGCCGCCTGGAGGGCCTGCTGAAGGGTGAACGCGCCCGCGTACAGGGCCTTGCCGACGATCGCGCCCTCCACCCCGACGGGGGTGAGGCCGGCGAGGGCGCGCAGGTCGTCGAGGGAGGAGACGCCGCCGCTCGCCACGACCGGCGCCTTGGTGCGGGAGCAGACGTCGCGGTACAGGTCCAGGTTGGGGCCCTTCAGCATGCCGTCCTTGAGCACGTCGGTGATCACGTACCTGGCGCAGCCCTCGGCGTCGAGGCGCTCGATGGCCTCGTACAGGTCGCCGCCCGCGCGCGTCCAGCCGCGGGCGGCCAGGGTCCGGCCGCGGACGTCGAGGCCGATCGCGACCCGGTCGCCGTGCGCGGCGATGACCTCGCGGACCCAACTCGGGTTCTCCATGGCGGCGGTGCCGATGTTGACGCGGGCGCAGCCGGTCGACAGGGCGCGCTCAAGCGAGGCGTCGTCGCGGATGCCGCCGGACATCTCGACCTTGATGTCGAGCTTGCCGACGACCTGGGCGAGCAGCTCGGCGTTGCTCCCCCGCCCGAAGGCCGCGTCCAGGTCGACCAGGTGCAGCCACTCCGCGCCGGCGGACTGCCAGGCGAGCGCGGCGTCGAGAGGGTCGCCGTACGACGTCTCGGACCCGGCGGCCCCCTGCACGAGGCGGACCGCCTGCCCGTTAGCCACATCGACGGCGGGCAGCAAAACCAGCGTGCTCAAAGGGTCTCCAGCCAGTTGGTGAGGACGGCGGCGCCCGCGTCGCCGGACTTTTCCGGGTGGAACTGGGTCGCGGCGACCGGGCCCTGCTCGACCGCGGCGGCGAAGGGCTCCCCGTGCTCGGTGACGGTAATCTTCGCGCCGGCCCCGAGCAGCGGCCCGGAGTCGCGCATGCGCAGGGCAAAGGAGTGGACGAAGTAGAAGCGGGTCCCGTCCGGGATGCCCTGGAAGAGCAGGCTGCCCTCCGGGGGGCTGACGGTGTTCCAGCCCATGTGCGGCAGGACCGGGGCGTCCAGGCGGTCGACCGTGCCCGGGAAGACGCCGCAGCCCGGGGTCCTGAGGCCAAACTCGACGCCCTCGGCGAACAGGATCTGCATGCCGACGCAGATGCCGAGGACCGGGCGGCCCGCCTCGACCCGGCCGGCGATCACCTTCTCGCCGCCAATGCCGTGCAGCCCGGCCATGCAGGCCGCGAACGCGCCCACGCCCGGTACCACCAGGCCGTCGCACCCGGCCGCGGCGTCGAGGTCGGCGGTTACCGTGACGTCGGCGCCGACGCGGGCAAGGGCGCGCTCGGCGGAGCGCAGGTTCCCCGACCCGTAGTCGAGGACCACGACCTTAGGTGTCATGGCTTGGTGTCCAGGGTCAGCGGCATCCGTTCGGAATCTTTCTCTTGAGTCTTCGGCGCTTACAGGACGCCCTTGGTGGAGGGAACTCCGGCGGACCGCGGGTCGAACGCCGCGGCGGCGCGCAGTGCCCGGGCGACGGCCTTGAACTGGGCCTCGACGATGTGGTGGGGGTTCCTGCCGTACAGCACGTGAACGTGCAGGCAGATGCCGGCCGAGAACGCCAGGGACTCCCAGATGTGCCTGGTCAGCGTGGTGTCGTAGCTGCTGCCGATCATCGGGGACATGCCGTCAGGCTCCGCGTGGACCACGTAGGGGCGGCCCGACAGGTCAACCGCGGCCCGGACCAGGGTCTCGTCCAGCGGGACGAGCGCGTCGCCGAACCGCTGGATGCCCGCCTTGTCGCCCAGGGCCTCCTTCAGGGCCTGGCCGAGCGCGATCGACGTGTCCTCGACCGTGTGGTGCGCGTCGATCTCGGTGTCGCCCTTGGCACGGACGGTGAGGCCGAGGCAGCCGTGCTTGCCGAGCTGGTTGAGCATGTGGTCGAAGAACGGGACGCCGGTCTCCACCTCCACCGGCCCGGGGCCGTCGAGGTCGAGCTCGACGAGGAGCTGGGTCTCCTTGGTCTCGCGGGTGACCCGGCCGACGCGGGTGCCGGGAGGGACGGAGGCGGCGGGAGGGACGGGAGGGGGGGCGGTCATAGGTTGCGGTCCTCCTTCAGGGCCTGCTTGAATGCGTCGTTCTCGGCGGGGGTGCCGACGGTGACGCGGAGCCAGCCCTTGGGGCCGGTGTTGCGGATGAGGACACCGCGGTCGAGCAGGCCCTGCCAGACGGCGTCGCGGTCGTCGAAGACGCCGAACAGCACGAAGTTGGCATCGCTGTCGGCGACCGTCAGGCCGTTTCCCCGTAGCCATCCGACCAGGTCGTCACGGCTCCGCCGGAGCGCCTCGACGGTCGCGAGCGGCTCGTCCCGGTGCGCGATGGCGGCGCGCGCGACGGCCTGGGTGACCGTCGACAGGTGATACGGCAGCCGGACCAGGAGCAGCGCGTCGACCACGGCCGGGTCGGCGGCGAGGTAGCCGAGCCTGGTGCCCGCGGCGGCGAAGGCCTTCGACATCGTGCGGCTGACCACCAGCCGCGGCCTGCCCGGCAGCAGGGTGAGCGCGCTCGGGGTGCCCGCGCGGGCGAACTCCGCGTACGCCTCGTCGACCACGACCAGGCCGGCGGACGCCTCGTAGACCTGCTCGATGAGCCCGAGGGGCACGGAGGTGCCGGTGGGGTTGTTCGGCGAGGTAACGAACACGACGTCGGCCCGGCAGGCCCGCACCTGGTCGGCGGCGGTGGACAGGCCGTAGTCGGCGTCGCGGCTGCCCTCGATCCACCGGGTCCCGGTGACCTGGGAGATCAGCGGGTGCATCGAGTAGGACGGCTCAAAGCCGAGCGCGGTGCGGGCGGGGCCGCCGAACGCCTGGAGCAGCTGCAGGATGATCTCGTTGGAGCCGTTCGCGGCCCAGAGCTGCCGCGCGGTGAGACCGTGGCCGAGGTAGTCGGCGAGGTCCTTGCGCAGGTCGACGGCGTCCCTGTCGGGGTAGCGGTTGAGCGTGCCCGCGATGCCGGCGACCGCGTCCGCGATGGCCTTCCTGAGGCTCTCGCTCGGCGCGTAGGGGTTCTCGTTGGTGTTCAGCTGGACCGGCACGTCCAGCTGAGGGGCGCCGTACGGGCGCAGGTGCCGCAGGTCGCCGCGGACGAGGCCGCGGATCAAGTCGCCCGTTCTTGCCGGGCTCGGGCCTGCTTCGCTGGCGGTCACCGGCCCGCCTCCGGCGTCTTCGGCGCCGCGGTCCTTGGAACCCGGGCGCGGACGGCCGCGACGTGCGCCACGAGGTCCTCGGCGCCGCCAAGGGCGTCGACCCGCGGTGCCACGGCGGCGAGGGAGTCCCGGTCGCACTCGATGACGTTGACGACCTTGAGGTACGGGTAGACCGACAGGCCGCTGGTGTGCCGCGCCGTGCCGCCCGTCG
The DNA here is from genome assembly GCA_963767685.1 of uncultured Actinomycetota bacterium. Classification (GTDB taxonomy): domain Bacteria; phylum Actinomycetota; class Actinomycetes; order Streptosporangiales; family Streptosporangiaceae; genus Trebonia. Next base: position 114,104 of record CAVYEZ010000009.1, on the reverse strand, counting down.
GCAGCACGTGGTTGGAGCCGGCCAGGTAGTCGCCGAGCGAGACCGGGCTGTAGGGGCCGACGAAGATGGCGCCGGCGTTCCTGATCTGGCTCGCCACCTTGGCCGCGTCGTCGGTCTGCACCTCCAGGTGCTCTGGCGCCCAGGCGTCGGACACCTTCCGCGCGGCGGCGAGGTCGTCGACGAGGACGTAGCCGGCCTGGCCGGACAGCGCGGTGACGACGCGCTCCCGGTGCTTGGTGAGGGGGATCTGGCGGGCCAGTTCGGCGTCGACCCGGGCCAGGGTGCCCGGGTCGGTGGTGATGAGCAGGCAGGCGGCGAGCTCGTCGTGCTCCGCCTGGCCGATCAGGTCGGCCGCGAGGTGGGCCGGGTCCGCGGTGTGGTCCGCGATGATGCCGATCTCGGTCGGGCCGTTCTCGCCGTCGATGCCGACCGTGCCCTGCAGGATCCGCTTGGCGGCGGCGACGTAGACGTTGCCCGGGCCGGTGATCACGTCGACCGGGGCGCACTCGTCGGTGCCGTAGGCGAACATGGCCAGGGCCTGCGCGCCGCCGACCGCGTGCACCTCGGTGATCCCGAGGAGGGCGCAGGCCGCGAGGACGGCGGGGTGCGGCAGGCCGCCGAACTCCTGCTGCGGCGGGGAGGCCACGGCGATCGACTCCACGCCGGCGGCCTGGGCGGGCACCACGTTCATCACGACCGACGACGGGTAGGCCACGAGGCCGCCGGGGACGTACACGCCCGCCCGCTCGACGGGGACGAACCGCGTCGAGACCGTGAGGCCCTCGGCCGGGAGGCTGTCCTTGCGGCCGGGCAGCTGCGCCTCGTGCACCACCCGGGCCCGGCGGGCGGCCTCTTCCAGGGCGTCCCTGACGGCGGGGTCGATCGCGGCGAGGGCGTGGGCGATGGCTTCTTCTGGTACCCGGGTATGCACGAGGTCCACGCCGTCGAAGCGCTGCGTGTACTCGCGGACGGCCGCGCCGCCGCGGACGCGCACGTCCTCGGTGATCGGCTTGACGAGGCTCACGGCGCGGTCCACGTCGAGGGCGGCGCGCGGCAGGACGCCGTCGAGGGCCTGGCGGGTGAGGCCGGCCGCGTCGCGCGCGCGCAGGTCAATGAGCGTAATTACGGGACTTGCCCCGCTGTCCGAAGTCACCCGCCTAGTTTACGAACGCCGCAGGCGACACGCGGAAACGGTCCACATGCTGGACACCGCCGTCAGGCGCGCGGGTCAGCCAGGGCGCCGGGTGAACTTCTGCAGCTGGTGGGCGGCCGCCTCGGCCGGGTCGACGCCGTTCTGCCTGGCACCGAAGGTGTAGGACACCTCGGCCACGTACAGGTCGCCGCGGGAGTCGACCGCGATGCCGTGCGGGGCGATGAAGTTGCCCGGCGCGGTCCGGCTGACCGTGCTCGCGCCCCAGCGGGCCACGATCGACCCGTTGCGGTCGAAGATCGTGACCCGGCCCGGGTGATCCTCGCGCGTGAAACCGTGCGTGAACGACCCCTTGCCCTGAGGCCGCCACAGCTCGGCCACGTAGCAGTAGCCGCCGGCGTCGAAGGCGAGGTGACAGGGGCGCTGCACGTCGGTCCACTCGGCCAGGTAGCGGCCGTCGGGATCGAAGAGCTGGATGCGGTCGTTCTCCCGGTCGCACACGTACACGCGGTCGTCGGGGTCGACGCCGATGCCGTGCGGCAGGTGGAACTCGCCGGGGCCGATGCCCGCCTCGCCCCAGGACAGCAGCAGCTCACCGTCCGGGGAGAAGGCGTGGACGCGGCAGTTGCCGTACCCGTCCGCGACGTACACGCGCCCGGCGGAGTTGATCGCCAGGTTGGTGCAGGCGTTGAACGGTTCGCCTGGCCGGACCACGGTCTCGACGTTGTGGATGATGAAGGGCCCGCCGTCCGCGCGTCCGGTGTCGGAGGGCTGCCCTGGCCGTCCGAGGGTCATCAGCAGCTTCCCGTCCGGCGTGAACTTCCGCACGGTGTGGTCACCGTTGTCCACGGTCCATACCGAGTCGTCGGGGCCGACGGTCAGCCCGTGCGGGTTGGTGAAGCCGTCACCGCCCCAGGCGGTGATGAACGTCCCGTCCGGCTCGTACACCAGCACGTTGGAGTCGAACCTGGTCAGCAGGTACACGCGGTCCGCCGAGTCGATGCCGACGGCGGACACGTCGCGGTGGGTGATCCCCGCCGGGACCCGCTCCCACTGCGCGTCGGCGTCGTACCTGAAGCCATCCGCCCGCGGCGGGTTGCTGTCTCCTCGCACTGCCCCTCCTTATTGGTCAGGCCCGGGCCGCGAGGCTCTCCGGCGTGACGTTCTCATGCTCGGTGAACTGCGCGATGACGAAGTCGAAGGCGCCGTGCTTGACGCCGCCGTCGTCGACCGTGCAGTGCACGAACAGCGCGGGGTTGTAATACTCGTCGTCGGTGTTGCCCGCCTCGCCCTCAAGGAACAGCTGGGTAGTGACCGGGCGGCTGACCGCCTGCACCTTGACGTGCACGTGCTTGGCCTCCCGGGGCTGGTAGGCACCGGGGACGATGGTTGTGAGCTCGTACCGGCCCGCGGCGTCGGTCACGACGTAGCCGGAGTACCGGTAACCGACCATGTCGTACTCCCCGGCATGGCTGGCGTGCCAGAAGCTGAGGACCGCGCCCGCGATCGGCCTGCCCTCCGGGTTCAGCACGCGCCCGGTCAGGATGAGCTCCGGCTGGTCTCCTGGCTCAAGCAGGTTCGACCGCTGGGGGGTGCCCAGCCGGTAGTACGGGCCCTCGATCTCCCACGGCGTCTGCGCGATCTCGCCGGGCTTCGGCGGGTCGTTTTCCCGGACGCCGGGCGTCTGGCCCGACTTCGCGCCCGCGACGCCCGGGCCGGGCACGTTGCCGGTCCTCGCCTGCCCTTGCACTGTCATCGTGATCTCCCTTCCGACCCGGATCACGAGGGCCCCGCGAGAAATCGAGAAATAACGGGCCCTACAAGGAGTCCAGGACTTTCGCGGCACTTTTGCGTTAGCTGGAGCCCCAAATTCGCTGGGACGCGATTTGCGCACCGGCGACAAGAGCGCCGAACTTGGCCCACAGGACCTCGGGGGCCGTGCGCCGGATGTGCGACACCTGGGCGAAGCCGCAGTCTGCGCCGCCGATGACGTTCTCCGGGCCGAGCAGCCGGGCGAACCGCTCGAGCCGCTGGGCGACCAGGCGCGGGTGCTCGACCGTGGTCGTGTGGTGGGTGATGACGCCGGGGATGAGGATCTTGCCGTCGGGGAGCTTCGCCCGCTCCCACACCTCCCACTCCCACTCGTGCCGCGGGTTCGCCGCCTCGATGGAGTACGCCCCCGCGTTCACCTGCAGGATGAGGTCGACGATCGCCTCGAGCGGCGCGTCGGCGACGTGCGGGACGTGCCAGCTGCCGAAGCAGACGTGATAGCGGATCCGGTCCTCGGGGATCCCCGCGAGGGCGTGGTTGAGCGCCTCGACCCGCAGCTGCGCCCAGCGCCGGTAGGCGTCCTCCCCCTGCTGGACGAGGTGGTCGTACATGTTGGCGAGCACCGCGTCGTCGACCTGGAGGACGAACCCGGCCTCGTGGATGGCGAGGTACTCCTGGCGCAGGGCGACGGCGATGGCGTAGACGTACTCTTCCTCGGTCGGGTAGTACTCGTTCACCCCGTTGTAGGCCATGCTGGCCGGCGCGACGCTCGTGAAGAACACCTCGCGGTCCGGCTTGGCCGCCTTCAGGTTGGCCAGGTCACGGGTGACGAGGTCCTGGCCGGTGTACGCGATCGGCCCGACGCACACCTGCGCGGGGGCGCCGGTGAGCGCGGTCGGCATCTCCGGGTTGTCGGTGAAGAACTCCTTGAACCGCTCCCGGTCCCGGCCCAGCCAGTCCAGCGGCTTGAGCTGGCCGGCGCGGATCTCGTAGCCGGTGACCCGGTCCAGCGCGTACGCCGCCCAGCTCGACTTGCCGAACTCGCCGTCGTTCACGACGCTGAGGCCGACGTCGGACTGCCGGGCGACCACGTCAGCGACCGCCGCGGTGAGCTCCCGCTCGTAGCCGGCGCGCGTGACCACGTCGGCGTCGGGGGCCGGCTCGGCGACGAGGGTGCCCGGGCGGATCAGGCTGCCGGTGTGCGTGGTCAGGAAGCTTCCCTCGCTCCGTTGCACGTGCTGCTCCTTCCTCCGCCCGGACCGCCTGCGCGGCTGGACGCGGTTGCGTGGTGGTTGATCCCTCATACATACGCCGTCACGGCCTTCCGCACCACGGGCCTTCCGCACCACGGGCCCCCAGCACCGCGGGCCCACACCACGGGCCCGGTGTCACGGCCAGGCCGGCGGCAGGTCGGCGGACCTCACCACCCAGCCGCGTTCCAGTGCGTCGAGCCGGCCGGCCAGCCCGGCCGCGGCGAGAACCCGCCGCGCGTCCTCGCCGGGGCGGTGCGGCGGGTGGCCGACCAGGGCCGGGGTATCGGACAGGCGGGGCGAGACGCCGGGCATGGTGCAGCTCCCGGCGCCCGCGACCTCCTGGGTCACGCTCAGCCCGCGTCCGCGGGCGACCGGGTCGGTCATCAGCTCGGCGAGGGACACCACGGCGTGCGCCGCGATGCCCGCGCCGGCCAGCCTCGCGACGAGCTCCCGCGCGCCGTGCCGGGAGAAGGCGGCCCCCAGGGCCGCCTCAAGCGCCGGGCCGGCGCTGGCCGCGACCTCCGGCGCCGCGGTCAGGGCCGCGAGGGCCTGGACGTCCGCGGGCCGGGCGCCGAGGAAGAACCACCGGTCGGCGCCTCGGTAGTACCGCTGCAGCGGGCCCTCGCCGAGCGCGAGGTAGCCGCGGGGCCCGGCCGGCCGGTAGCCCGGGTAGTCGAACATGAACGCCGCCTGGTGGTAGGTGGCGGTCTGAGCGAGCGATGCGCTGGCGAGCTGGCCGCGGCCGGTCGAGAACCGGTGGTAGAGCGCGAGCGCGGTGGCGAACGCGCCGAAGATGCCGGTGCCGATGTCGACGATGTTGTACGGGCCGAGCACGGACGGCAGCCCGGTGCGCTCCATGATCCCGGTCACCGCCTGGCCCTGCCGCTCCCAGCCGCGCCAGTGCGTCCACGGGCCGCCGGGCCCGTAGCAGCTGATCGAGGTGTAGACCGCTTCCGGCAGGCGCGCGCGGACCTCCGCATAGCCGATCGCGAGCCGTTCCGCCGTACCCGGGGAGAAGTTCTCGAGGACGACGTCCGCGCGGTCCACCAGCCGCCAGTACACCTCCTGGCCAGCCACCGACGCGAGGTCGAGCAGCAGCGACTCCTTGCCCCGGTTGAGGTACCCGGCCGCGCCGGCGCCGGGTTGGCCGACACGGGGCGAGCCGATCTTCACGACGTCCGCGCCGAACTCCGCGAGGATCCGGCCGCAGGTCGGGCCGGACAACGCCAGGCCCAGGTCAAGCACCCGGATCCCGCTCAGCGGCTGGGCCAGCCCTGGCTCGGGCGCGTCCGGGGCGGGACCCGCCGGGCGGGCCGGGGGCGGTTCCCGTCCCCGCTCGGCGAGGACCGCGGCGGTGTCCGCGCCGGCCGGCTGCGCGGGACCGGGCACGGGTCGGGGAAGTCGCTGAGCAGGACCGGCACCCCCGCGCACCAGATGGTCCCGAGCTCGGGGTCGGTCACCCGCGTCACCGCGTGCGAGCGACGCGCCTGCTCGGTGCCGATCCACTCGGCGGGTGTCCGGATGAACCCGATGGCGGCGCCGGCCGCGTTGCCGAGTTCCTCCCACTCCGCCGCGGTGCGGGTCAGGAACTCCTCCCGCAGCCTCGCGTGCAGGCGCTCGTTGACCGCGGGGCTCGCGTTGGCCGCCAGGTCGAGTAGCTCCGGGTCGAAGCGCCCGAGCAGGCCGGCCGCCCGGGCGAACCAGGACAGGTGCCGGGCGCTCGACGTGTCGAACTGGACGTACCGGCCATCCTGGCAGCGGAACGCGCCCGCGCCGCGCCCGTGGATCGGCCGGGGCGGCCGGGGCCCGCCCCGGTCGTCGTAGGCCCCGTTGTGCCCGATCAGGGTGAACATCGCGTCGAACAACGGCACCTCGACCCGCTGGCCGCGCCCGGTCCGCCGCCGCGCGATCAGTGCCATCACGATGCTGGTGGCGGCCAGGTAGGCGGCGAAGCTCGAGGCGAGCGGCAGGGCCGAGTAGGTTGGCCGCTCCCAGTCCCAGCCCGGCGGCTCCTCGCCGGCCCGTGGCCGGCAGTTCGCCGTCGCCGCCGCGATGACGCCCTCGTAGCCGCGGGTGGCGGCGCGCGGGTCATCGGCGCCGAAGCCGGGCAGCGAGCAGGTGATGAGCGCGGGGCGGGCCCGCCGGATCGCGTCCAGGTCGAGCCCGAGCCGGCTGAGCACGCCGGGCCTGAAGTTTTCGATCACGACATCGGCGGTGGCGGCGAGGCGGCGGGCCGCGGCGAGTCCGCCCGGTTCCTTCAGGTCCAGGATCACCCGGCGCTTGCCCCGGTTGAAGAACGCGTCCGCGCCGCCAGCGCCGCGCGGGCCGCCCGGCGGGTCGACGTGGATGACGTCCGCCCCCTGGTCGGCGAGCAGCACGGCGGCCAGCGGCCCGGCGACGTACTGCCCGAAGTCAATGACCCGCAGGCCCGCCAGCGGGCCGGGCACACCGGTGACCATGGCGATGATCGGCGCTCCTTCGCGGCCAGGGGACTGGTTCGGACGGCGCGGCCGCTTAGTCGCTCGCCGGGCCGCCCAGGTCGAGCGTCGCACGGGCCGTCCGCCAACTCCAGCGTTAGCGCCCGCTGCCGCGGGTCGCGGGGGCGCCGGTCGCCGACGGCACTGGCGTGGACGAGGACGCGGACGGCGAGATGGTCACGGCCGGCTGTGACGCCCGTGCCGGGAGCGCGGCCGGGGTCGGGGCGGCGAGCGGGGAGCTGGGGATGGGCGTCGCCGAGGCCGCCGGGGTCGCCGGGGTCGCCGAGGCAGTCGAGGCCGGGCGCGGGACGGTGACCGGGCTCGCGGTCGGCCGCGGGGTACGGCGCGGTGCGGGCGCGGGCCGCGGCGGCCGCCCGCCGGCGCCCCGGCCCGTGCCCGGCCGGCCCGGCGGGCTGGACGGGGGCGGACGGCGCGGCGGCCCGGCTCGCGATCGCGGTTCCCGCGCCCGCCAGGATCGCGACCGCGCAGGCGGCGCCGGCGGCGGCGAGGCGCCGGCGCGCGCGGAGGCGGCGGCCCCTGGTCATGATCTGGGTCACGTCGACCGGGTCGCCCTGGTCACCCGGTGACTTGAGCGCCATGCGCAGCGTGGCGCGGTCGAGGTCGGTCATGGCCGGTCACTTCCGATCGGCTCGGCGGGAAGGGCGTCGTCGGCGCGGACCCGCAGCTTGGCGAGCGCCCGTGAGCTGGTGGACTTGACGGTGCCGACGGTAACGCCAAGGTCCCTGGCCACCGCCGCCTCCGGCAGGTCGAAGAGGTAGCGCATCACGATCACGGCGCGCTCCTTCACCGTGAGGGTGGCGAGTGCCCCGGTCAGCCAGTGGCGCAGCGCCACCGCATCGGCGGGGTCCGGGGTGCCCTCCTGTTCCGGCAGGTCGCCGACCGGGTACTCGCGGAGCCGGCGGCGCCAGCGGTCGGTGACGTGGTTGACGAGCACCTTGCGCGCGTAGGCGTAAGCGTCGTCCCGGCGAACGCGCGGCCACGCGGCGTAGGTGCGCACGAGGGCGGTCTGCGCGGCGTCCTCGGCGGTGTGCCGGTCGCCGGTGAGCAGGTAAGCGGCGTGGCGGAGTCCCCCGTAGCTCGCCTGTGCGAAGGCGGCGAAGTCATCGTCTGAACGTGTCATACCGTCCTTACTCGGCAGCGGAATGCCTTCCCCGCGGGCCGAAGAGGCGCCTCGCCCGCCGGCCGCCCCGCGGCCAGGAGGCCGCCTGGCGCGCCGTGGCCCCGCTCGTTCTATTACGGCTGGGCGCGGTGAAAGGTTGCTGCCCGGGCGGCACAACTTTTCGCCCGTCGCGACGTATTTCCCGGTGTTCGGGTCATCGCTAACGCGTTAAGGAGCATGCAGGTGCGGAATAACGATAAGACGTCCTTTGGTCCGGTCGGCCCCGTGCTTGGCGTCGCCGCGCTCGGGGTCGCGGCGGGGCTGGCACTGGCGGGGTGCTCAGGTGCCGCCGCGGCCGCGGGGGGCGGTCACGCCTCGTCCGGCGCGTCGCGCACCGCGAGTGCCGCAGCCGCGCTGAGCACGGCGGCGTCCACGCCGGCCGCCCGGCCCACGGCCGCGCCCGCCGGCGCCTCATCCGCGGCCGCGCCGGGCACCGTCGCGCCCTCGGCCGTGCCGACCGCCCCCAGCCCGGTCGCGTCCGCCGCCAGGGCCGGCGGCAGCGCGACCCCGGTGCCGGCGGCGACCCGCGTGCCGCCCGGTCGGGGCACCTGCACGCCCGCCGCCGTTCCCCGAAGCACAGGGCCGACCTCGCAGGCCGGCCAGCCGGGCAGGCCGTGCGCGTCCGCGACGCCGTCCGCGCCAGGCTCGCCCGCGCCGGTCCCCTCGCCCACCAAGGACGCGCGGGTGCCGGCGGCGAGCCCCGTTCCGTCCCGCTAGGGAGACGGCGAGAGGAGGCGGGGCGGGACGGGGGTCAGCCGCGCTCGTTCTTCCGACTGGCCTTCAGCGGGGGGGCGCACCCGCGTCCGCGGGAGCTAGCGCGGCCGCTGAGCGGGGGCGGGGCGGTTGCCCCACTCGGCGACCAGCAGCACGATCGCGGTAAAGAGCGGCCAGAACGCCAGGGCGGTCTTCGAGCCGAGGGCCAGGGAGGCGGAGAAAAGCGTGCCGTTGGCGCTTGACCCGAGCTCATGGTTGTAGCTTGACAGGCCGATCTGCTCGCCGAGCCACACCATGACGAGCCCGCCGGCCAGCGCGCCGAGGATGAGCGCGGCCGCCACTGCGGCCCTGGCGGTCCCCTCGCGCGGGGAGACCGCGAGCCGGTAGCCAAGCACGCCGGTGAGCAGGCCCGCGACCACGGCGATCGCGCAGAACCAGACGTCCGCGCCGAAGAACGCGCGGGTCTCCGCGTTGACCACCTGGGCGGTCCCCGTGCCGACCTCCTGCAACAGCGCCCGGGGGGCGAACTCGCCCCAGATCAGGCCGCCGAGGAGGCCAAGCACAGCGCTGCCCGCGAGCGCCGCCACCACCCACGCGACGGTCGAGCGCGTTCCGGGCAGGCTGCGCGAGCCAGGTACCTCTGGCATCTCTGGCATCGTTGTCATCTCTGACATCGCACCTCCGCTTTCCTCTGGTGATCGTAGCTGGGAATGAGGGGCTGCGGGCACGGCAGGCCGCCGCGGCGCGTTTGAGTGCCCGCGCCCCGGGCAGTCGAGGGCGGCAAGCCCATCTTCTGGAGGTCACAGTGTCAGCCGGCACCATTATCTTGATCGTGGTCATCCTGGTCATCGTGGCCGTCGCGGCGACGATCGTGAGCACGCGGATGAGGCGCAGGGCGACCGAGCGAACCCTCGTTGGCCCCGAGTATGACCGCCTCGTGGACGAGGTCGGCCCGCGCAAGGCGAGGGAAGAGTTCGGGAAGCGCCGTCAGCGCGTCGACGAGCTGGGCATCAGGCCGCTGAGCGGCGGGCGGAGGTCCGGCTACGCGGGCCAGTGGGACACGGCGCAGCAGCAGTTCGTCGACGCCCCCGCCGAGGCCGTGAGCGCGGCGGGCGCGCTGATTACCGCCGTCGCGGTGGACCGGGGGTACGAGGTAACCGACAATGACCAGCTCATGACGGATCTGTCGGTGTACCACGGACGGTACCTCGACGGTTACCGGAGCGCGCGGCAGATCACCGGGCGGGCCGGCGAGGCCACGACCGAGGCCCTGCGGCGGGCAATGCTCGGCTACCGGCACCTGTTCCTTGACTTGCTCGGATCCCCCGATGGCGACGACCTCACGCCCAGCCTGGCCGCGGGCGCGGACATGGGCACGGGCGAGGTCCCGGCTCAGCGGCCGTGGAAGCAGGTCACCCAGGGACGTCACTGGAAGACCCGGCAGCAGGAAAGCAGCGACGTGGCCGCTAGCCGGCCGTAGCGACAAGACCGCAAGGAGAGGAACCCAGGCGATGAGCTCGCAACCCAGCCAGCCAGTCGAGGGCGGGCGGCCGACGGAGGACGAGGGCCGGTCGTTTACGAGAGGGATCGGCAGCATGGTCGCCCCCGCGGCGGACGACGAGGCCGCTCCCCCGCCCCGGCCGACGTTCACCGCCCGGACGAGTGAGCCGCCGGTCGTCGTCGTGCCCGAGCCGACCTCCCCTCCGGATGACACGGTGCCGGATGACGATGACACAGTGCCGGATGACACGGTGGTTGACCCGGTAGCGGACACGGCAGTTGACACCGCCGAGCCGGAGAGCACGGTCCCGCCGGAGCCGGCGACCGGGCCGGACGACGAGGCGCCCATCGTCACGGAGCCTGCCGCCGCGCCCGGTGCCGTCCCGGTGCCACCGGCCGGCCCGGGGCTGACGGACGGCGACAGCATGGCCGGGCGGCCATCGCCGGTCACCGCTGACCTGGACGAGCCGCTGCTCGCCGACGTCGCCGGGCTCCACATGCGGTGGCAGCGGGTACAGGCCGGGTTCGTTGATGACCCCAGGGAAGCCGTGGGCGACGCCGCCGACCTGATCGAGCAGACGGCGCAGGCCATGGTCGGCGCGCTGCGGCAGCGGCAGCGGCAACTGCGCGTGCTGTGGGAGCACGGCCCGGCCGGCGGCACCACGGGCGCTGGCGGCACCACGGGCGCCGAGCCCGCGGTACCCGGCGCCGACACCGAGCACCTGCGGCAGATGATGCAGCGCTACCGGGCGCTGTTCAACCAGCTCTGCCGGCCGTAGCGTTGCCGGCCGGAAGTCCGCGCGCTCCCGCTACCCGCCGAGCGCGCGGACTTCCGGCATGACCGACGCGACCGCGTCGATCATCGCCGCCGTCCAGGGGCCGCGCGGCGCCACCATCGCGTGCTCGAAGCCGAGGGCGGACAGCTCACTCAGGCGGGCGAGCAGCGCGGCGACGCTCGCCGCGCTGCCGTCGGTTAGCACCGAACCGGTGCCGACGGTCTTCTCAACGCGCGCGTAGTCGCGCCCGGCGTCGTCGCACTGGCGGCGCAGGACGTCCAGCTTGTGCTTGAAGTCGACCTCGTAGCTGGAGCCGGCCAGGTCGGGCAGGTGGCACGCGTCCCCGTACCGGGCGACGAGCGGCAGCGTCTTCTTCTCGCCGCCGCCGGCGATGAGGATCGGGGGGCGGGGCCGCTGCACCGAGTTCGGCGAGTTGAGCGGCCGCGCCAGCCGGTAGTGCCGGCCGGCGAAGGGGCTCTCGTCGCCGTTCCACATCTGGTGCGCAACCTGGAGCAGTTCCTCGAGCATCGCGAACCGCTCGGCCAGCGGCGGGAACGGTATGCCGAGCCCCTCGCCCTCAAAGGGGGTGCCCGGCCCCTGCGGCGGCGGGTTGAACGGCGCGCCCGCGCCCACGCCGAGGTACATCCGCCCGCCGCTGAGCACGTCCAGGGTAGTGACGGCCTTGAGCAGCACGCCCGGGTGCCGGTAGGCGACGCTCGTCACGAGGGTGCCGAGCCTGAGTTGCCTCGTCTGCCCCGCCAGGACGCCGAGGGTGGCGTACGCCTCCGGCATCGGCGACTCGGGCGGAAGTCCGCCCAGGCGGATCTGGAAGAAGTGGTCCATGACCCAGAGCGAGTCGAAGCCCGCGTCGTCGGCCTGCCGGGCGAGGTTGATGATCGTGCTGCCGAGCTGGCTGACCGGGACCGGCCAGGAGAAGTCGCCGAACGCAAGTCCTAGCTTCATTGAGTAGGCTCCTTGTTCGTTAGCCAGGTAATGAAATCATTATAAGCCGGCTAACGACATCGGCGGCTGGCGTTACCGCGAACTTGCCGGCGTACGCTTAGCGTGCCATGCCCGAGACATCCAGCCAGCCCGTCCCTGACCTTGGCAGCGCCGGGCCCGACAGCGACGGCTACCAGCCCGGTGACTTCGAGGACGCCTTCCGGCTCGCCAAGCACGCGCTGGCGCAGGCGTCGACCAGCGTGTTCGCCCGGCATGGCGTGTACGAGGGTCAGCAGTTCGTGCTCCGCCGCCTGTGGCGCGAGGACGGCCTGACCCCCGGCCAGGTCGCCAAGCAACTCGGCCTGGCGACGCCGACGGTCACCAGGGCGGCCACCCGGATGGAGGCGGCGGGACTGCTGCGCCGGGAGCCGCACCCGAGCGACGGGCGGCTGGTCCGGCTCGTGCTGACCGCCCGGGGACGGGAGCTTGAGCAGGTCATCGGCCCCGAGATGGGCGTGCTGACCGAGCAGACCCTGGCCGGCTTCAGCGCCGCGGAAAGGGCGGAGCTGATCGGGGCGCTGCGGCGGATGGCCCGTAACCTGTCGGGCGACTGATTCCGGGTCGCCGGCGGGCGTCCGGACTGGTCATACGCGGTCGAACGGCTCGGGGTAGGCGAACTCGCCCCGCACCGCCGGGTCGTAGGCGGAGAGCGCGCGGACCTGGAAGTGCTCGCTCCACTCCGGGTGCCCGGGGGTGATCCCGTAGTCACTGGCCGGGCGGAAGCCGAACCGCGGGTAGTACTCCGTGGAGCCGAGGAGCGCGACCAGAGGCTCGTGCAGGGCATCGGCGGCGCCGAGGACCGCGTGCATGAGGGCCTTGCCGACGCCGCGCCGCTGCCAGTCCGGGCGGACCGACAGCGGGCCGAGGGCGAGCGCGGGCGCGGGGCCGACGGTCCCCCGCGTGCAGGCGACGTGGCCGATCACGGCCCCGTCCGGTCCCGCGGCCACGAGTGACAGCTCGGGGATCCACGCCGGGCTCGCGCGCAGCAAGTCGACGAGGGCCGCCTCCGCCGGGACGTCCTCACCCGCCCAGGCGAACGCGGCGGCCGTGACCGCGCGGATCGCCGGCCCGTCCCCGGCCGCTTCCCTGCGTACAAGCACGACCGCACGATGCCAGGGCGGCCGTGACCGCGCAACTGGTTTTAGCTGGCTATGCAGGAAGGGCCGAGGAGCTGCTTCAGGTCCGCTTGCAGGGCCGGACCGGGGGTGACGCGGAGCTTGTCGTCGAGGCGGACGACCGTGGTCTTCTGGTTACCGCGCAGCCTCAGGTGGACTTCCGTGGTGCCCGGGTGAGTGCGCAGCACGTCCCGGAGCTGCTCGACGACCGGGGGGACGCACTTCGTGACCGGCAGCTGCAGCACGATCGGGGCGGTTCCGTCCGAGCCGGTGGCGAGGTCGGGGATCATCAGGTCCATCGCGATGAGCTTCGGCACGTCGTCGCGCTTGTCCACCTTGCCCTTGACGATCACGATCGCGTCGTCGGCGATCGCCGTGGCGTAGAGCTGGTAGCTGTTCGGGAAGAACAGCACCTCGATCGCGCCGCCGAGGTCTTCGAGGGTGGCGGCCGCCCAGGCGTCACCCTTCTTGGTGACCTTGCGGGTAACGCCGGACAGGATGCCGCCGATCTTGACGATCTGACCGTCGTTGCGGCTGCCCTGCGTGCTCGGCGGCGCCGGCGGGCGGTCGCCCTCCTCGTCGTCGCCGTCCTCGCCGGTGGCCATCAGCTCGGCGACCGAGATGTCGGTGCCGTTCGCGATGATGTGCTCGATGCCGAGCAGCGGATGGTCGGAGACGTAGAGGCCGAGCATTTCCCGCTCGAAGTTCAGCCGGGTCTTCTTGTCCCACTCAGTGTCGGGGATCGCCACCTCGAACGCGGCCTCGGCCTGCTCGTCGCCGCCGAAGAGGCTGTCCTGGCCGATCGCCTCGTTGCGCTTGAGGTCGATGACCGAGTCGACGGCCTGCTCGTGGATGAGCGCCAGGCCCTTGCGCGGGTGGCTGAAGGAGTCGAACGCGCCGGCCTTGACCAGGGACTCGATGACGCGCTTGTTGCAGACGACGGCGGGAACCTTCCGCAGGAAGTCGGCGAAGCTGGTGAACTCGCCCTTGGACTTGCGGGTCGCGACGATCGCCTCGACGACGTTCGCGCCGACGTTGCGGATCGCGGCCATGCCGAAGCGGACGTCCGCGCCGACGGCGGCGAAGGTGGCGACGCTCGCGTTGACGTCCGGCGGCAGGACCTTGACCCCCATCCGGCGCGCCTCCGACAGGTACAGGGCGGACTTGTCCTTGTCGTCGCCGACCGACGTGAGCACGGCGGCCATGTACTCGGCCGGGTAGTTCGCCTTGAGGTACGCGGTCCAGTAGGAGACCAGGCCGTAGGCGGCCGAGTGGGCCTTGTTGAACGCGTACCCGGCGAACGGGACCAGCACGTCCCACACCGCCTGGATGGCCTTGTCGGAGTAGCCGCGCTCCCGGCAGCCCGCGTGGAACGGCTTGAACTCCTTGTCCAGGATCTCCTTCTTCTTCTTGCCCATCGCGCGGCGCAGCAGGTCGGCTTGCCCGAGCGTGTAGCCGGCCAGGATCTGCGCGGCGCGCTGCACCTGCTCCTGGTAGACGATCAGGCCGTAGGTGGGCTCGAGGATCTCCCTCAGCGGCTCTTCCAGCTCGGGGTGGATCGGGGTGATCTCCTGCTGCCTGTTCTTGCGCAGCGCGTAGTTGGTGTGGCTGTTGACGCCCATCGGGCCGGGCCGGTAGAGGGCGCCGAGGGCGGAGATGTCCTCGAAGTTGTCCGGCTTCATCTGGCGCAGCAGCGTGCGGTAGCCGCTGGAGTCGAACTGGAACACGCCCAGCGTGTCGCCCCGGGTCAGCAGCTCGTAGGTGGGCTTGTCGTCCAGCGGCAGGTCGAGCAGGTTGATAGTGAGGCCCCGGTTGTCCTCGATCGCCTTGACCGCGTCGGCCATGATCGTCAGGTTCCGCAGCCCCAGGAAGTCCATCTTCAGCAGGCCGAGGCCCTCGCAGGTCGGGTAGTCGAACTGCGTGATCACCGCGCCGTCGTTGGGCCTGACCCAGATCGGGATGTGGTCGGTGAGCGGCTCGGCGGACATGATCACGCCGGCCGCGTGCACCCCGGGCTGGCGGATCAGGCCCTCGATGCCCCGGGCGGTGTCGATGATCTGCTTGACGTCCGCCTCGGTGTTGTACAAGTTGCGCAGGTCGCCGGCCTCGCCGTAGCGGGGGTAGTCCTCGTCGAAGATGCCCGACAGCGGAATGTCCTTGCCCATCACCGCCGGGGGGAATGCCTTGGTGATGCGGTCGCCGACGGCGTAGGGGAAGCCGAGGACCCGGGTGGAGTCCTTGATGGCGGCCTTCGCCTTGATCGTGCCGTAGGTGATGATCTGAGCGACCTTGTCGCTGCCCCACTTCTGGGTGACGTAGCGGATGACGTCGGCGCGGCCACGTTCGTCGAAGTCGATGTCGATGTCCGGCATCGAGATCCGCTCGGGGTTGAGGAACCGCTCGAAGATCAGCCCGTGGTCGAGCGGGTCGAGGTCGGTGATGCCCATGGCGTAGGCCACGATGCTGCCGGCCGCGCTGCCGCGGCCCGGGCCGACCGCGACGCCGTTGTTCTTCGCCCAGTTGATGAAGTCCGCGACGACCAGGAAGTAGGCCGAGAAGCCCATCTGGGTGATGATGCCGATCTCGTACTCGGCCTGCTTGCGCCGGGTGTCGTCGATGCCGTTCGGGTAGCGCCTGGCCATGCCCTCCCAGACCGTGTGGGCGAACAGCGCGTCCTCGGACTGGAACTCCGCCGGGATCGGGAAGCGGGGCATCAGGTTGACGAACTCGAACATGCCGCTCGTGTCGACCCGGTCGGCGATCAGCAGCTGGGAGTTGCGGCAGCCTTCCTGCCAGATGTCATCGGTGCGAACCGCGTACATCTCCTGCGGGGACTTGATGTAGTAGCCGGACCCGTCGAACTTGAACCGGTCCGCGTCCGCGAGGGTCTTGCCGGTCTGGATGCACAGCAGCAGGTCGTGCGCCGTGGAGTCGGATTCCTTGCTGTAGTGGGAGTCGTTGGTGACCACCGGCGGGATGCCGAGTTTCTTGCCGACCTCGATCAGGCCGTCGCGGACCCGCCGCTCGATGTCCAGGCCGTGGTCCATCAGCTCGAGGAAGTAGTTTTCCCTGCCGAAGATGTCCTGGTAATCGGCGGCGGCCTTGAGCGCCTCGGCCTCCTGGCCGAGGCGCAGCCGCGTCTGCACGTCGCCTGACGGGCAGCCGGTGGTGGCCATCAGACCCGCCGCGTGCTCGGCGATGATCTCCCGGTCGAACCTGGCCCACTTGCCCAGCGCGCCCTCGGCGAAGGAGCGGCTGGTGAGCTTGAAGAGGTTGTGCAGGCCCTCGTTGTCACGAGCCCAGATCGTCTTGTGCAGGTAGGCACCCGAGGCGGAGACGTCGTCCGCCTTCTGGTGCGGCTGGCCCCACAGGACGCGGTTCTTGTTGCCGCGGTGCTCCGGCGCGACGTAGGCCTCGATGCCGATAACCGGGGTGATGCCCGCGTCCTTGGCCTGCCGGTGGAACTCGGCCGCGCCGTACATGTTGCCGTGGTCGGTCATCGCCACGTGGGTCATGCCGTGCCTGGAGACTTCCTTGAACATCTCCTTGAGCCGGGCGGCGCCGTCGAGCATCGAGTACTCGGTGTGCACGTGCAGGTGGGCGTAGGGGGTATCAGCCATGCGATCATCGCCTCCTGCAAGTGCCGTTCAATTGTCAGCGCCCCTGAGCTACCAGTGCCGCTGAAGTCCCCGACCGGAAGCGCGCACGCTCCGCACCGCTGTTCCCAGGGGGGTACTCGGGTCAGCGGTCGGGACGGCTCGAACCGGTGTGCGTCTACTTTAGCGGGTTCGGCGGCCGGGTTCTCGTTGCCGCGCCGACCGGGCGGGCGGGCGGGTGGTTAGGGCTGGACCTCGTCGATGCGGACTTCCCAGCGGGAGCCGGCCGAGACGGTGACGAGGGCTATGACCTTCTTCCCCTGGGCCGCGTGGGGCACGCGGAAGGTGACCCCGGCCGGGTCATCGCCGTTCCCGCACCGCGCGCCCCACTTCAGGCCGATCGCCGGGCTGGTGAGGTGGGCGCTGCCGGCGCCGATGCAGTTGAGCCAGAACACCATGCTCGACTTGGCGATGAAGCCGAACTCGCGCGGGGCGGTGCCGGTCTTGCCCTTGACGACCATCTTGTACGTCACGTTGTCCTGGCCGACCCATGAGGCGGGCACGGGGAACGGCGCGAAGTTCTTCGCGCCCGCCCCCGTCCGGATGGGGCCGATGGCCGCCGAGTCGACCGTGGCGCCGGCCGGGGCCACGCTGCAGCCGGCGGCGAGGGCAAGGCCGGCCAGGGCGAGGCCGGCAGTCAGCGCATTACGGAGCGGGTGGTGAATCGGCAGGTTCATGCAACACCTTCCGTGGCTAGCTTTCCGCGGCGAGGACTTCCAGGACGTGCGCGAGGTCGGCGGGGTACGGAGACTCGAAGGTGACCTTGCGGCCGGTCGACGGGTGCTCGAAGGAGAGGCGGACGGCGTGCAGCCACTGCCTGGTCAGGCCGAGGTGGGCGGCGAGCACCGGGTCCGCGCCGTAGAGCAGGTCACCGCAGCACGGGTGGTGCAGCGCGGCCATGTGCACGCGGATCTGGTGGGTGCGGCCGGTTTCCAGGCCGACGCTGAGCAGGGACGCGGCGCGGAAGGCCTCGATCGTGTCGTAGTGCGTGACGGAGGGCCGCCCGTCCGCGACGACGGCGAAGCGGCCGTCGCCGGACGGGTGCCTGCCGATCGGGGCGTCGATCGTCCCGCGCAGCGGGTCCGGGTGCCCCTGGATGAGCGCGTGGTAGGTCTTCGACACCGTCCGGTCGCGGAACGCCTGCTTCAGCGCGCTGTAGGCCGACTCGGACTTGGCCACCACCATCACGCCGGTGGTGTTCGCGTCCAGCCGGTGCACGATGCCCTGGCGCTCAGCCGCGCCGCTGGTGGCGACCCGGTGGCCGGAACCGAGGAGCCCCCCGATCACCGTCGGCCCCGTCCAGCCGGGCGTGGGGTGGGCCGCCACGCCCGCGGGCTTGTCGACCACCACGATGTCGTCGTCCTCGTACACGATCCCCATGCCGGGGACCGGCTCCGCCTTGACGGCCTCGGCCCCGGTGGCCGGCGGGGGCGGCAGCGTCACGGCCAGCTCGGATCCGGCCGTCACCCGGTCGGACTTCGCCGGCTGCCTGCCGTCGACCAGTACGTCCCCGGCGGCGATCAGCTCGGCCGCCCCGGTCCGTGAGAAGCCGAACATCCTGGCGAGGGCCGAGTCGACTCGCTCGCCGTCCAGGCCCTCGGGGACTTGAACCAGCCTGTCGGTCACGGCTCCGCCTGCTCCGCCGGTTCGGCGTCCTCGCCGACTGGCGCCACGGCGCCCGCCGGCAGGTCCCCGTGCTGCTCAACCCGGTGCTGGTCAATACGGGGCTGGTCAACCCGGGGCTCGTCAGTACGGTGCTCGTCAACCCGGGGCTCGTCAACGCTGCGGGTGCCGTCCAGGTGGTAACCGCGCATGGCGAGGATCACGGTCAGGATGCCGCCGCAGACGATCGCCGAGTCGGCGAGGTTGAAGATCGGGTAGTACCTGGGGACCACGCCGATCCAGTCGACGACGTCTCCGTGGAACAGCCCCGGGGCCCGGAAGATGCGGTCGCCCAGGTTCCCCATCGCGCCGCCGAGCAGCAGGCCGAGCGCGATCGCCCAGCCGACCGAGTACAGCTTCCTGGCGGTGCGCGCGATGTAGACGATCACGCCGAAGGCGATGACTGTGAACACCGCCGTCTCCCCCGTGCCGACGCTAAACGCCGCGCCCGGGTTCCTGGTCAGCCAGAACTCGAAGACGTTGCCGAGCAGGTGTACCGGCTGGTCCGGCCGCAGGTGCGCGACCACGATGGCCTTGGAGATGATGTCGGCGGCCAGCACGAAGGCCGCCACGCCGACCAGCACGGCCACCCGCCGCCGGCGCGCCGGCTGCCCCGCGCCTGATTCGTCGACCACGGGGCCGGCAGGGCTCAGCGGCGTTCCTGGCGCTGCTTGCACGCCACGCACAGGGTCGCCCGCGGAAATGCCTGCAGCCGCGCCTTCCCTATCGGCTTGCCGCACGATTCGCACACTCCATATGTTCCGGCCTCGATCCGCACGAGGGCGTGCTCGGTCTGCTCAAGCAGCTCGCGCGTGTTGTTGCTCAGGGCGAGCTCATGCTCCCGCTCGAACAGCTTAGAGCTCGTGTCGGCCTCATCGTCACCGGCCTCGCTCGCCGCGTCACCCAGGCGCGCGGCGATCTGCGCTTGCGACTCGCCGAGCTCGGCGCGGAGCGCGACTGCTTCCTTCTCCAGCTCGATACGGAGCTCGGTGAGCTCGGCGTCGGACCACGGTTCCTCGCCAGGCCGCACCGGCAGATCGGCGGCCCCGTGGCTGGCAGGCCCATGGCTGGCAGCCCCGTGGTTGGCAGCACTGTGCGGCGCAGCGGTCATGTGCGGTTCCTCGGATCGTAGATTTCGGACAGACAACGGAGAATACGGCTCCGTTGGCTCACCCGCAAACCCGTTCGGTGTCAGCAGAATTCCCGCCGCCTCCGCTCGCCGCGAAGCGCACTCGCGCCGGCCAACTGGAGTCCGGAGGAACCCAGGAAAAAGGCGGTGCGCGGGCGCATCGGCCACGCGAGAAAGCCCCTGAAAGTACTCACGCAACAACAACGCGCGCGGGTTCCCCGTCCATCCACTGAGCCAAATCTAAGCGGGATCCTTGCACCCAGCGCTTACCGCCGGAGGGGAGCGGGGCGTACCTCCCCGCGAGCCAGAGGGCGCGGCGACGTTTTGGACTGAGGAAAAAACGCAGACTTCGGGCGCCCGGAGGCGAGCGGGGAAGCACAGTACGAGCGACTGACCGACGAGGAAAAAACGCAGACTTTCTGGCGCCCGGAGGCGAGCGGGGGCTAGCAGAGTGGGCGGGATACTATGGGGGAGCTTTGAAGGGGACAGCTGCCACGGAACGCAGCGCTGAGCGACCCGGGGACGGTGCGAGCCCGGGAGCGTGCGCCGTGCACCAGATCACCCCGGAGCGGCCGGAAGAAAGGCCCTCGCCGGCCCGGGTTCGCGCCCGGACCGCGGCGCGGCGGCGGCTGAGTAGAACCGGCAGGCCCAAATACAAGAGGTCCGAACGGATGCGGCTTACTCCGTATCCCTTTCTTCCTGTTTTGCCGGGCAGGCCAAAGGCCGGGCTAACGCGGGAAGCAAAGGGCTCGCCGGGCGGGCAAAGAGGGTGGTACCGCGGGGCGGCGGAAACCGTCTCGTCCCTCTGGCTGAGCTGTTTCGCTGACGCTGGAGGAAGACCTGAAATGCCGGACCCGAATGCCGTACCGTCCGCCGCGGAGTCCCTGAGCACAGAGTCCCTAAGCACGGGGCCCCTGAGCACCGGATCCCTGAGCACCGGATCCCTGAGCACCGGATCCCTGAGCAGGGGGTCCCTGAGCAGGGGGTCCCTGAGCAGGGGACGCGTGCCCGGCGGTCCGATGCCGGCCTTGCCCGCCCAGCCCGACCTGCCCGCGATCGAGCACGAGATGCTCGCCCGGTGGAACCGGGCGGGGACCTTCGAGGCGTCGCTGAAGCAGACCGAGGGCGCGCCCCGGTGGAACTTCTACGAGGGGCCGCCCACGGCGAACGGCATGCCTGGCGTGCACCACATCGAGGCCCGGGTCTTCAAGGACCTCTTCCCCCGGTTCAAGACCATGCGGGGGTTCCACGTCATCCGCAAGGCCGGCTGGGACTGCCACGGGCTGCCGGTGGAGGTGGCCGTCGAGAAGGAACTCGGGCTGTCAGGGAAGAAGGACATCGAGGCCTACGGCGTCGCCGAGTTCAACGCGCGGTGCCGCGAGTCCGTGCTGCGGCACGTCGACGCGTTCGCAGCGCTCACCACGCGGATGGGCTACTGGATCGACCTTTCCACCGCCTACCGCACCATGGACCCGCAGTACGTGGAGTCCGTCTGGTGGGCGCTCAAGACGATTTACGACAAGGGCCTGCTCGTCAGGGACTTCCGGATCAGCCCCTACTGCCCGCGGTGCGGCACGCCGCTTTCCGACCACGAGATGGGCCAGCCGGACGTCTACCGGGACGTCACCGACCCCTCGGTCACCGTCCGGTTCCGGGTCACGTCGGTCCCCGAGGGCGCTAGCCCGCGGCTGCTTGGGGCGGACCTGCTCGTCTGGACGACGACGCCGTGGACCCTGGTGTCCAACACGGCGATCGCCGTCCATCCCGACGTCGATTACGTAGTCGCGCGCAAGAGTGGTGACGGTGACAAGGTCGTCGTCGCCGAGGCGCTGTGGCCGCGGGTACTCGGCGACGGCTGGCACGTGCTCGCCACGCTACGCGGCCGCGATTTGCTCGGGGCGGAGTACACGCCCCCGTTCGGGATGATCTCCATTCCTGGCGCGCACCGCGTGGTAAGCGGCACCTTCGTGACCACCGACGACGGGACCGGCCTGGTGCACCTGGCGCCGGCGTTCGGCGCCGACGACCTGGCGGTCGTGCGCGCCCACGGCTTTCCCGTCGTCAACCCGGTGCGGGCGGACGGGCGGTTCGAGGAAGGGCTGCCGCTGGTTGGCGGGCTGTTCTTCAAGGACGCCGACCAGCCGCTGATCGCCGACCTGGACCAGCGGGGGCTGCTGTTCCGGTCGGAGCCGCACGTGCACAGCTACCCGCACTGCTGGCGGTGCGGGACCACGCTGCTGTACTACGCGCTGCCGTCCTGGTACATCAGGACGACGCTGGTGAAGGACCAGATGCTCGCGGAGAACGAGATAACCAACTGGCAGCCGCCCACCATCAAGAACGGCCGGTACGGCGAATGGCTGCGCAACAACGTGGACTGGGCGCTGTCCCGGACCCGCTACTGGGGCACGCCACTGCCCGTGTGGGAGTGCCCGTCGTCGCACGTGACCTGCGTCGGGTCGCTCGCCGAGCTCGGCGGCCTGGCCGGGCGCGACCTGTCCGGCCTTGACCCGCACCGGCCCTTCGTGGACGACGTTGTCTTCCCGTGCCCGTCGTGCGGGCTCGACGCGGTGCGCGTCCCCGAGGTGATCGACGTCTGGTTCGATTCCGGGTCGATGCCGTTCGCGCAGTGGGGGGCGCCGCTGCGGAACGAGGAGTCGTTCGAGTCCGGGTACCCCGCGCAGTTCATCTGCGAGGCGATCGACCAGACCCGGGGCTGGTTCTACTCGCTGATGGCCGTGGGCACGCTGGTGTTCGGGCGGTCCTCGTACGAGAACGTGGTGTGCCTCGGGCTCGTCATGGACGAGCAGGGGCGGAAGATGTCCAAGCACCTCGGCAACGTCATCGAGCCGATCGGGCTGCTCGACGCGCACGGGGCCGACGCCGTGCGCTGGTTCTTCGCCGCGTCCGGGTCGCCGTGGGGTCAGCGGCGGATCGGCCCGTCGGTGCTCGCCGAGATCGTCAGGAAGGTGCTGCTCACCTACTGGAACACGGTGTCCTTCCTCGTGCTTTACGCGAACGCGAGCGCCGGAGGCGGGTCCGCCGCGGCGTGGACGCCGGAGGACGCCGCGCTCGCGCCAGACCCGGCCGCGCGGCCGTTGCTCGACCGCTGGCTGCTGTCGGAGGTGCACGCCTGCGTGCTTGAGGTGACGTCCTCACTGGAGGCCTTCGACACGGCGGCCGCGGGGCGGCGGCTCGCGGCGCTCATTGACGACCTGTCCAACTGGTACGTGCGGCGGTCGCGGCGGCGGTTCTGGGACGGACCCGGGTCGGCCGATGGCGCGTCGGCGTTCGCGACCCTGCACGCGGCGCTCGCGGCGCTGACCAAGATGCTCGCGCCGATCACGCCGTTCCTCGCCGACTACCTGTGGGCGGTGCTGCGGCCCGCCGACGGCCCGGAATCGGTGCACCTCGCCTCGTGGCCGACGCCCGACCCGGCGCTGGTCGACCCGGCGCTGTCGTCGCAGATGGCCCTCGCCCGGCGGATCGTGGAGCTTGGCCGCTCGGCCCGCTCCGCGGCGGCGGTGCGGACCAGGCAGCCGCTGTCCCGCGCGCTCGTCGGGGCGAGCGGGTTCGGCTCGCTGCCCGCCGAGTTGCGGGACCTCGTGGCATCCGAGCTGAATGTGCACTCGCTTGAATCGCTCGACTCGGCGGGGGGTGAACTCGTCACCTACACGGTCAAGCCGGAGTTCCGTTCCCTGGGTCGCCGGTTCGGCTCGGCGACCCAGGCCGTCGCGGCCGTGATCCGCGCGACCGACCCTTCGGCCCTGGCCCACGCCGTGGCCGGACCCGGCGGCGCCGCGACCGTGGAAGTGCCGGCCGTGGGGCCGGTAACGCTGTCCGCCGCCGACCTCGTCGTGACGCAGACGCCGCTCGAAGGCTGGGGCGTGGCGTCCGCGAGCGGCGAGACCGTCGCGCTCGACCTGGCCGTCTCCGCGGAGCTGCGCTTCGAGGGTTACGCGCGGGAGGCCGTCCGGCTGATCCAGGAGGCGCGGAAGGCCTCGGGGCTCGATGTGAGTGACCGGATCGTCGTCCGCTGGACGACGGCGGACCCGGACCTGGCGGCCGCATTGTCCGAGCACGGCGCCGCCATCGCGGGCGAGGTGCTCGCGGTGTCCTTCGGCCCGGGTACCGGCCCGGCGGACGAGGTCACGGGCGGCGGGTCCGGCGTGGACGGACCGTGGCACGAGCACGCCGACACCGACCTGGGACTGCGGTTCTGGCTGGCGGTGGCCGCCTGACGGGCCGGCGGTAACGGTCGGGCGGCCAGGGCGCCTCCGGCGCCTGTTGCTGTTATCCCTCGGGCTGACAGGCCGCGCAGGGCGTGCAGCCCGCGTCCCTGGCCTCGCTGACCGGCACCTGGTGGACGTCGCCAGCCGGCATGAAGCGGATCAGGACACAGTCGGTCCTGTGGTACCTGGGAACCCCGGGAACCACGGTTACGAGGCCGGGTGCCGCCTCGGCGTCGTCTTCCTGGGTGGCCGCCGGCGGCTCGCCGACGGCTTCGCCGGCCGTGCCGCCGTCCCTGTCGGCTTCGCCCGCGGGCTCGTCCGGCGCGTCGTCGCTTGCCGTCCCCGGCTCCGCGGCGGCGCCGGGGAACGCGATGATGTCGGCGCCGTCCTCCGCCGCGGGCGGGTCGGCGGGATCATCGTCGAGGGTTCCGGCGCCCAGGACCGGCGCGACGACGGTCTCCGCGGCCGGGGGCGCGGCGGGGGCGTCGGCCGTGGGCGTGCCGACGGTGGCCGACGCGCCGACCGCCCGCGCGTCGTCGTCCGCCACCTGCGGGGTATCGCCGGCCCTGTGCGCGGTGTCGCCGGCGGTGCCGGTGACCTCGTCGGTGTTGTCAGTGTCGTCGAGCCAGGAGTAGCGAGCCGGCCAGTCGTCTTCGTCGGCCGCGCCGGCATCCGTGGTACCGGCATCGGCGGTACCACTGGAGGCAATGTCGCCAGGCAGAGTGCCCTCGGAGACAGATCCGACAGACACAGAGCCGCCAGACACGGTGCTCCCAGACACGGTGCTCCCAGACACAGAAGATGCGGCCGTGGTGGCCGCGTCGTCCGTGCCTGTCGTGTCCTCCCGTGCGGCCGGGCCGCCCGGTTGGCTGCCTTCCCTGCTTGACCAGGGCCAGCCGCCGCCGGATCCAGGCGTGACCGTGGGCAGGTCGGTTCCCGCCGGGCCGCCGAGCCGGTCGAACCAGCTCGGCGCGGCCGACGCCGGTTCGGCGGCCGGCGTGACCGGTGGTGCGTCGGGCGCAGCGGAGGAGGACGGCGCGGCCCACGAACGTGGTGCCTTCGCGGCGGCCTGGGCATCGGCTTCGGCGGCACGCCAGCCGCCGGCACGGCCGCCTTGCGTCCCGGCGCCGGCTGCCCGCTCGTCCGGGCCCGAGGGCATCCAGTCAGCGGTCGAGGACGACCACGGCCCGCGTGCCGCCGGTGTCGTCTCCCACGGGGGCACGGCGCCCGCTGGACCCGGGTTAGCTGGCGCTGTCTTGGCTGACATCGTGGCGGCCGACATCGTGCCGGCTGGCGCCGGGTTCGCGGGTACTGGGCTCGCTGACGCCGGCCCCCCCGATTCGGGGCCCGCCGACCGTCCCTGCCCCGGCGACGTCGGGCGCCCGGACCTGTCTACACCCGCCGGCGCTGACGGAGTGTTCCCGCCGAAGGCGGCGTAGCCCGCCGCCGCCCCCGCAAACGGGGGCGGCGGGGCCGCGTGCGCGCCCGCCGGGACCTTGCCTTGACTTTCACCGGTGCGAGCCGGCAGCACGGGGCCAGCGCCCGCCGTAGCGGGCACGAGTCCCTGTCTCTCCCCGAAAAGCTCCTCGCGCTTGAGTACCACGCCGATGGCGAGGGCCACCAGCGCGACGGCGCTCACCACGATCGCGATGTAGACAAGCAGCAGCTTGCTAGTGGCGATGCCACCAAGCAGCACCCCGATGGCGACCGCGACCAACGCGGCGCTGAACCGGATCACCTGTTATTCTCCTCGTGCCCCGGTGCCCCGGAATGCTGCCCCTACCGCGCGATTAACGACCGTCCGGGCGGAAGCCGCCGACGTGCTCAGGAACCGCGTACTGGGCCGCCGTCGGCGCCGGGCCCGTCGCACCGCCGCGCAGCGCTGACTGCTGGCCAAGGCCGACCGGAAGCTGTGGCGGAGTTGGCTGTGATGCCGGCGGCATAGCGGGGAACGTGCCGCTGTCGGTAACGCCGGCCTCAAGGTCGCGAAGCTGGCCCTCCAGGTACGCCTTGAGCCTGCTGCGGTACTCACGCTCAAACGCCCGCAGGTCGTCCACCCGGCGCTCAAGTTCCTCGCGCTGCGTGACCAGCGACCCCATCGCCTGACGGTGCCGCTCCTGCGCGTCCCGCTCCAGGGACTCGGCCCGGGCCCGAGCGTCGCCGGTGATCTGCTCGGCCTGACGACGGGCCTTGGTGAGGACCTCGTCGGCCTCGCGGCGCGCCCGGCCGAGCGTCTCGTCCGCCTCGCGGCGGGCGTCCGCGATCGCCTGGTCGGCGGTCTGCTGGGCAAGCGAGAGCACCCGGGCCGCCGTGTCCATGTTGTCCTCGGCGTGATACGGCCGGTCCATCATCGGCTCGGGCCGGCGCATCATCGGCTGCTCCATGGGCGGCTGCTCCATGGTGTCCGGCCGCGGGTCCGACAGCGGCGAGCTCAGCGCCATGGCGGGCTTCCCCCCGCCGCGCAGAACCTCGGCCAGCTTGGCCCGGAGCTCTTCGTTCTCCTGGATCAACCGGTCAAGCTCGGCCTCGACCTCGTCGAGGAAGGCGTCGACCTCTTCCTCGTCGTAGCCAGGCCGAAGCCTTGTCGTACTGAACTGCTTGTTCCGCACATCCGCGGGCGTCAGCGGCATCTTGTCTCCTCGGCGCGCTTGGCTGTGTTCCCTAGCACCGTGTTTTCTGAAGCACCGTTGTTCCTCAGCACCGTACCTGATCAGCACCGTACATGGTTCAAAGTCGCGGCACAGCCACCTGCAGCAAAATCAGTACCACGATGAACAAGACCATGAAGCTGAGGTCCAGGGATACTGTACCGAGCCGAAGGGGCGGAATGTAGCGACGTAGGAATTTCAGTGGCGGATCGGTCAGCGTGAAGATCGTCTCGGCCAGCAGCTTCACCACCCGCGGCGGATACCACGGGCGGACGAACATGTTGATCCAGCTGAGGATCATGCACCCGATGAGCACCACGAGGTACAACTCGAGTACGTAAGTAAGGACGACCTTTAGGATCTGCATCACATCACCCGCCGTATCTCCCGGGGGGCGACCCCCGTACCCCCGGTGTCCGTGCGGTCGGGCCTGATCGCACAAATCGCGATCGTATCAGGCCCGCCCGCCCGGCCAAGGGCTGCGGGGTGACTCCCTCACGTGGCCCTGCGCACGCTAGCTCTGGTTGAAGAAGCCACGCTCGGCGATGCGCGCCTTGTCTTCCGCGGTCACCTCGACGTTCGCCGGGGAGAGCAGGAAGACCTTATTGGTCACCTTGTCGATGGACCCGCGCAGGCCGAAGATCAGTCCCGCCGCGAAGTCGACAAGCCGCCGTGCGTCACTGTCGACCATCTCGGTCAGGTTCATGATCACCGGGGTGCCCTCGCGGAAGTGCTCACCGATGGTCCGGGCTTCATTGTAAGTGCGCGGATGGAGTGTCGTGATCCTTGCGAGCTCAACTTGGCGCGGCGGGACCGGCTCAACCGGCGGCTCGGTCACGTAGCCGCCGTAATCGGCGCGGACCGGTGCCGCCTCCATCGCCTCGGCCTGATCGTCGTCGTACTCGTCGTACTCGTCATAGGCGTCATAGGGATCCTGATACCGACGATCGTCCTCCACGAGGCCAAGGTAGACCGCCATCTTGCGCATCGCGCTGGCCATCCTTCAGTCCTCCGTCGTGCCCACAGGAACGCGTCGCCGCGTACCAAACAGCTATCAACTGTCTTACGCGTCGGACACTACAGGACGGGGGACCTTCTATCGCCGAGCAACGCCGTACCAATTCTCACGTGTGTCGCGCCACCGTCGATGGCGGCCTCCAGGTCGCCGCTCATGCCCGCCGAGACGACGGTGGCGGCGGGGTTGACTGAGCGGACGACATCCGAGAGCTTACGGAGTGGCGCGAACGCGCCCTCGGGGTCGGCGAAGCGGGGGGCCACCGCCATCAGCCCGCCGAGCGTGAGCCCTTCCTCGGCCTCGATCGCGGCCGCGACCTCCGCGAGCATGGCCGGCGGCACGCCGCCGCGCGCCTGCGCAGCGGGTTCGGGCTGGCGCTCGACCGCGAGCCCGTGGCCGCCCGCGTCGTCCGGGCCGCCCGCGTCGAGGCTGACCTGAACCAGGCAGGTCAGCTGGCGAGCGGCGGCGCGGGCGGCGGCGCCGAGCGCCCGCACCAGCCGGATCCTGTCCACCGAGTGCACGAAGTCGGCGTACCTGGCCACGCTGCTTGCCTTGTTGGTCTGCAGTTGCCCGACGAAATGCCAGGTGACAGGCCGCCCGGCGGCGGCGACCGCGGCCGCCTTGGGCGCCGCCTCCTGGTCGCGGTTCTCGCCGAAGTCGGTCAGTCCAAGGCCGGCCAGGTCAAGCACGTCGGAGGCGGGATACGTCTTGGTGACCGCGATGAGCGTGATCTCGGCGGGATCCCGCCCCGCCGACGCGCACGCCGCGGCGATCCGGCCCCTCGTGGCCGCCAGGTTGCGCGAGAGCTCGGCGGGCCGGCTCACTTGAGGAAGTCGGGCACGTCCAGGTCGTCTTCCTCTTCGAAGACCACGGGCTGGCGACGGCCCGCCTGCACGTCGAAGACCTTGTCCTGCTTGCCCGCGCGCCCGGAGTCCTTCCAGCCCGGCGCGGCGCCGCCCGGGGCCGTGTCAGCGCCACGGTCCGGTTCGTAGCCGCCGTATCCGGGCTTGGCACCGTGCTCGCCGTCATCCTCGGAGACGAATGAGACCGGGGCAGGCACGTAGCCGGAGGGGACGTCGGACGCGGGCTGAACGGGCACCTCCGCGACGGGATCCGCGGCAGCAGGCTGATGACCTGCGTGGCCCGGCTGCCCGGCCGCCGGGCGCGGGGCCGCTTGCGGGTCGGCGGCGCTGGCCGCGTAC
The DNA here is from genome assembly GCA_963767685.1 of uncultured Actinomycetota bacterium. Taxonomy (GTDB): domain Bacteria; phylum Actinomycetota; class Actinomycetes; order Streptosporangiales; family Streptosporangiaceae; genus Trebonia. Next base: position 85,623 of record CAVYEZ010000009.1, on the reverse strand, counting down.
CCGGGGCCGCTCACGGTGCCGCCTGGCGCGGGGGGAGACGAGGGCGCGGACCACGGGCCCGACGTGCCCGCCGGGGTCCCGCCGCCATTCTGCCCGCCGAATGCGGCCCCGCTGGCCGGGGAGGCGCTCGCAGGCGGCTCGGCGGCCTTGCCGTTATCGCCCGGGTCACGCGCGGTGTTCGCCGCCCAGGCCGCCGTGGCGGAGGACCTGACCTCCGCGCCCGGGCCGCTCGCCGTGGCGGAGCCGCCGTTGGCGGAGCCGCCGTTCGAGGCGCTCCCGTTCCCGGAGCCGCCGTTCGCGACGCCGGCGCCGTTGCCGCTGCCGGCACCGGCGGGCTCGACGGTCAGGGAACGGCCGCCGGCGGCAGGGATGACCGTCACCGCGCCTCCCCGGCTCGGCCGCGCGTCGTCGAACCCGGCGGCGATCACGGTCACCCGCACCTCGTCGCCGAGCGCGTCGTCGATCACCGCGCCGAAGATGATGTTCGCGTCGACGGCAGCGGAGTTGGAAACGAGTTGCGCCGCCTCGTTGATCTCAAAGAGCCCGAGGTCGGAGCCGCCCTGGATGGACAGCAGCACGCCGTGCGCCCCGTCGATGGATGCCTCGAGGAGCGGCGAGGAGATCGCCATCTCGGCGGCGGCCACCGCCCGGTCGTCGCCGCGAGAGGAGCCGATGCCCATGAGCGCCGACCCGGCGCCGGACATGACGGACTTCACGTCCGCGAAGTCGAGGTTGATCAGGCCCGGCGTGGTGATCAGGTCGGTGATGCCCTGGACACCGGAGAGGAGCACCTGGTCGGCCGCCTTGAACGCGTCGAGCACGGAGACGTGGCGGTCGGAGATGGACAGCAGGCGGTCGTTCGGGATGACGATCAGCGTGTCGACCTCGGCGCGCAGCCGCTCGATCCCGGTCTCCGCCTGCACGGCGCGGCGCTTGCCCTCGAAGCCGAACGGACGGGTCACCACGCCGATCGTGAGCGCGCCGAGCGAGCGGGCGACGTTCGCCACCACGGGCGCGCCGCCGGTGCCGGTGCCGCCGCCCTCGCCCGCGGTGACGAAGACCATGTCGGCGCCCTTGAGCACTTCCTCGATCTCCTCGCGGTGGTCCATGGCAGCCTGCGCGCCGACGTCGGGGTTCGCCCCGGCGCCAAGACCGCGGGTCAGTTCCCGGCCGACGTCGAGCTTGACGTCGGCGTCGCTCATCAGCAAAGCCTGCGCGTCGGTGTTAATCGCGATGAACTCGACGCCCTTGAGTCCCTCTTCGATCATGCGATTGACGGCGTTAACGCCGCCCCCGCCGATTCCGACGACCTTGATGACCGCCAGATAGTTCTGCGGTGCTGCCACGAGGAGGGTACCTTTCCGCTCGCTTGCTACCTTGCCCCGGCGGTCGCGCTCGCGGTGCTCGCTCACGCGGCGCGCCCTGGCGCTGGCCCTGCTGGCTAACCCCCTGACCGGCCACGCTCGCCGCTCGCAGGAGCGGCCGGCGCGTACCTCCGGCGTTGGTTGCCACCGCTGGCCGCCTGCCCCGGCCGCCGCACCCTAACCGTCCGGGTGGACCGCCCGCGCTCGCCCCGTTGCTAAGCCTACGGAATTCGCGGCCTTTGGTGACGCCTGGCGCCAACACCGTAAATTGCGGAACCGCAACTTTGGTGGCCGTCAGGTTTCACCTTCAGGTTGAGATTTAGAGTTTTATCTTCCTAACGATTGATAGGGACAGTAGGGTGGTCGGGCAGCGTGGTCAACTAGCCACGCGGCCCATGCCCGCGTGTCGCGGCACACATAATTAACCGGGCGCGTGCGTTCGCCTGCCCGCATACGGCCCCGGAGGGCGATCGGGCCCCGGCCGGGGGTGCCGCGGTCACGCCTCCCCGCGCGGATAAGTGGGTGACGACGGTGCCGGGGGCGCTGACGTCGACGTAGTGCACCTGACCGGGCAGCAGGATGGAAAGCTCGCGGTTCTTCTGGGCGGCGTCGCCGACGCTCCCCCACTGGACCGTCTTGCTGTCCCGCAGGGTGAGCGTCACCTGGGGCGGCCCCGCGGGCACCGCGGCCGCCGCCACCACCGCGACCTGCCGCGCCAGCCAGGGCTGGAGCTCCGCGAGCACGTCCGCGGCGGCGGTGACCTCAGGGTCGCCGCGCAGCGCGCTGCCGGACAGCGAGGTCGACAGCACCGGCAGCGGGGCGGGCCGCGCCTTCACGAACCGGACGACCACCCCGGTCGGGTCCACAAGGTCATAGTCGCCGTCGGCCATCCGGACCGCCATGACGGGGACGCGCTCGGTAACCGCGATGACCAGGTGGTCCGGCCAGTCCTTGGTCACCGTCGCCGACGCCACTTGCTGGATCGCCTCCACCCGGCGGGTCACGGCCCCGGTGTCCACGCTCAGCAGCGGCGTGCCGAGTGAGACGTCCGCGGCCGCGGTCACCTGGCCGGGGGCGAGCAGGTGGGTTCCCGTGACGGTGACCGACCGGACGACGAACACCCGGTTACCGAGCAGCGCCCAGCCAACCCCGCCCACGAGCGCGAGCCCGGCGAGCGCGAAGAAGGCCGCGCGCCAGCGGGTCCTTGGCCGCCGCCCGCGCGGGCGGGGCGCCGCACCGCGAGGGCCGCCCGCGCCGCCGTTCGCCGACGGCGCCGACGGCTCGGCCGCCGTCACGCCCCCCGGGGTCGCGCCCGCGGCCGGCGTCGCGCCGGGTGACGCGGTGGGCGGGGTGTCGCTCATGAGCGGCCAGCCCCCGGAGCACCAGGGCCGGGCGCCGCGTTCGCGATCTCGGCGAGCACCAGCGGCCCCATCCTGGTGATGTCGCCCGCCCCCATCGTCAGCACCAGGTCTCCGGGGGCGGCGAGGGCGGCGACGACCTTGGGAACGTCGCCGAAGTCGGCCACGTAACGCACTGAGCCGCCGCCGGGCACGGCGTCCGCGACGAGCCTGCCGGTCACGCCCGGCTCCGGGTCCTCGCGGGCCGCGTAGACGTCGAGCACGACGACCTCGTCCGCGAGCCCGAGCGCGGCGCCGAACTCCGCGGCGAAGATCCGGGTCCTGCTGTACAGGTGCGGCTGGAAGACCGCGATGACCCGCCCCTGGCCGCCCGGGTCGCCCGGGCGGGCGGTCCCGCGGCCAACGATCTCCAGCGCCGCGCGCAGGTCGGCGGCGACCTCGGTCGGGTGGTGGGCGTAGGTGTCGAGCACCCGGACGCCGCCCGCCTCGCCCTTCGGCTCAAGCCGCCGCGCGGCCCCCCGGTAGCTGGCGAGCGCCCCGGCGGCGCGCGCGGGCTCGGTCCCGAGCTCGACGGCGGCGGCGAACGCGGCGGCCGCGTTCAGCGCGTTGTGCCGACCGGGAACGCCGATCGAGAGGCCGAGATCGATGTCCGGCCGGCGGCGGATCGACAGCGACGTTTCCATGCCGGTCGTCGTTACGTTCGTGACCAGGTAGTCCGCGTCCGGCGACCCGCCGAACGTGACAACCCTGACCGCGGCGGCGCGCGCCCGGGCGGCGAGATCCCTCGTGCCGGGGTCGTCGGCGGACGTGACGAGCAGGCCGCCCGGCTTGATCCGGCCAAGGAAGCCGGCGAACGAAGCGCGGTAGGCCTGAACGGTCCCGTAGTTGTCCAGGTGGTCGGCGTCGATGTTGGTGACGACCGCCACGTCGGGCGCGTACATGAGGAACGACCCGTCGCTCTCGTCCGCCTCCGCGACGAAGTCCCGGCCCGGGCCGTCGGCGGCGCCGGTGCCCGTGGCGGCCAGCAGCCCGCCGATCGCGTAGGCGGGCGCGGACCCGGTCTCGAGCAGCACGGTCGCGATCATCGAGGTGGTGGTGGTCTTGCCGTGGGTCCCGGTCACCGCGATGACCCGGCGGCCGAACATCAGCGACACCAGCGCGGCCGACCGGTGCAGCACCCGCAGACCACGGCTCCTGGCCTCGGCGAGCTCCGGGTTGTCCTCGCGAATCGCGCTTGACACGACCAGCGTGTCCGCGTCGCCGAGCTGGCCGGCGGCGTGGCCGACGTGCACCCGGGCGCCGAGCGCGGCCAGCTCGTCCAGGGTGGCGGACGCGCCGGAATCGCTGCCGGAGACCTTGGTGCCCCGGTCAAGCATGATGCGGGCGATCCCGGACATGCCCGCGCCGCCGATGCCCACGAAGTGGACCCGCCCGAGCTCGTCGAGCGGCACCGGCTCGGTGGGCGTCACCAGCCCCATCGGGCTTCCTCCTGTCCTAGCGTCTGCCGTGAACTGTTAACGATATCGTTAACAGTTCACCGGAATACTGAATTTTCCGTCGTGCATAGGCGTCGGGCGGGCCGGGCTACCTGGCGTGCCGGTGGCGGCCTCCGCCGGACGTGGGCTGACCGCCGGGCGGCGGCCGGTGCCCCTCTGGCTTGGGCCTGCGCGCCTCGTCCGGCCCTGCCTGCCTGGTGCTGCGCGGGGTGAACAGGCTTCCTGGCGGCGCCTCCGGCGGCCTGGCGGGCGCGGCGGCCTGCGGCGGGTGGCTCGCGGCGGCCTCGCCGGCCTGCGCACCGCTCGCCTGCGCCCTGCTCGCCTGTTCTCTGGCGACGATGTCGATGACGGCCTTGGCCAGCCAGCGGTCGGCGTCCTTGCGGCCCATTGCCGCCGCGGCCTCGGACATCCCGGCCACCTGGTCGATGTTGGTCAGCACCGGCAGCAGCGAGGTCTTGATCCAGTCCGCGGTCAGCTCGGCGTCCTCGACGAGCAGGCCGCCGCCGCGCTGCACGATCGGCAGCGCGTTGAGGCGCTGCTCGCCGTTGCCGATGGGCAGCGGGACGTAGGCGGCGGGCAGCCCCACCGCGGTGAGCTCGGCGCAGGTCATCGCCCCCGCCCGGCACAGCGCGAAATCGGCCGCGGCGTACGCCAGGTCCATCCGGTCCACGTAGGGCAGCGCCACGTACGGGACGCCGTTGCCGCCCGCGGACAGCGGGCCGTCGGCCTGCTGGCTCTCGCCGAGGTGCTTCGGGCCGGTGATGTGCAGGACCTGCACCCCGGCGCCCCTGATCGCGCCGACGGCGCCGGCCAGGGCCCGGTTGAGCGACCTGGCACCCTGAGAGCCGCCGAAGACGAGCAGCACCGGCAGGTCGGGCCGGAGCCCGAAGTGCGCCCGCGCCTTGTCGCCGAGCGCGAACCGGTCGAGGTCGGCGATCTGCCGCCGGATCGGCAGTCCCAGGTACTTGGCGTTGCGCAGCTTGGTATCCGGCTGCCCGGTGAAGACGTAGGTGGTCAGGTGCGCGCCGAGCCGGTTGGCGATGCCGGCCGACGGGTTGGCCTCGTGCACCACGATCGGGACGTTGTGCCGCTTGGCCGCCAGGTAGGCGGGCGTGGCCACGTAGCCGCCGAACCCGACCAGCACGTCCGCCCGTACCCGGTCGAGGATCTTCCCCGTAGCGTGCACCGCCCCGGCCAGCCGGCCGGGGACGGTCAGCAGCTGCGGCGTCACCGCGCGGGGCAGCGGCACGGCCGGGATGAGTTCAAGCTCATACCCGCGCAGCGGCACCAGGCGGGTCTCAAGGCCCCGCTGCGTGCCCAGGCAGGTCACCTGGATGCCGCGGTCGGCCTCCCGCAGCGCGTCGGCGAGCGCAAGAGCAGGCTCGATATGACCCGCTGACCCGCCGCCAGCAAGCACCACCCTCATTACGCGCTCCTTACGTATCGCCCGGCTGCCTCGCGTCGCGGCGGTGACCGTGTTATGGCCCGCGCCGCGTCCCCTGGCGTAGCCAGCTTAGGGCGCGGCTCCCGGGTGGGGGGCCGCTAGCGGCCAAAGCCTGGCTCGCTCCTGGTTCCCGCCGTGCGAACGACATGAGCATACCGAGCCCGACCATCGTCACCAGCACCGACGACAGCCCCTGGGACACCAGGGGCAGCGGCACGCCGGTGATCGGGAACACTCCGATCACCGCGCCGATGTTCACCACGGCCTGGCCGACGATCCAGATCGTGATAGACCCGGAAAGCAGCCGGCTGAACGTGTCGGGCGCGCGCCGCGCCACCCGCAGCCCGGCGAAGGCGAGCCCCCCGTACAGCGCCGTGACGCAGAGGGTGCCGACCAGGCCGAGCTCCTCGCCGATGATCGCGAAGATGAAGTCGCTCGTGGACTCGGGAAGCCAGCCCCACTTCTCCCGGCTGGCGCCGAGCCCCACCCCGAAGATCCCGCCGGACCCAAGCGCGTACTTCCCCTGGGTGGCCTGCCAGGTCACGCTGGACGAGCTGGCGCCCGTGGTGTCCCAGAACCCCGTAAGCCGCTTGAGCCGGTAGCTCTCCGTCACCACGAGCAGCAGCAGCACGAGCAGCATGAAGATCAGCAGGCCGACGAACACGCGTCCGGGCGTCCCGATGAACCACAGCAGCGCCAGGAAGATGATCAGCAGGATGGACGTCGTGCCGAGGTCGTGGCCCGACATCACCAGCAGCGCGAGCACGCCGGTGCCGGGGAGCAGCGGCATGAGCATGTGCCGCCAGTCGGCGAGCATGCCGAGCTTCTCCTTGCGGGCGAGAAGGTCGGCGCCCCAGACCGCGAGCGCCAGCTTGGCGATCTCCGACGGCTCGACCGTCAGCGGCCCGACGGCGATCCACCGGGTCGCGCCGTTCACCGACGTGCCGACGCCGGGGATGAGGATCAGGAAGAGCCCGATCGCCGACACCGCGAGCAGCGGGTAAGCCGCCGCCCGGAACAGCCGGGGCTGGCAGCGGGCCGCCGCCCACATGACGGGGACCCCGACCACGATGCCGATGAGCTGCACCTTGAAGTCGTGGTAGGGCGACTCGCCCTGCGTCAGGTCCGCCACCGACGCGGTCGACAGCACCATGACCAGGCCGAGGCACAGCAGCAGCGTAGTGATCCCGGCGATCAGGTAATACGAGGTAAGCGGCCGGTCGAGCAGCGCCCGCGCCGCCCGCACCCGCTCGCCGACTCCCCCGAGTCCGCCGAGGACGGCGCCGACGCCGGCAGGCCGGCCGACGTTACCGCCCGCCTCGTCGTCCTCCGCCTCAGGCGCGTCCTGGACCGGGGTGCTTCCCACGGGGACATACATGGATCTAGTTTCTGCGCTCAGGTCACTGATGCCCGGAACATCCGCCCGCGTGTCGCGGTGTTTCCCGCACTCGCCTCCGCGCGCCGTGTTTCCTGCACTCGCCTTTCCCGCACTTGGTGACGGGTGCGTGTCAGCGGCGTGTGCGGCCCGTGTCAGCGGCGGGTGGCACCGTCGGGAGCATGAGTGAACTAGCGGTTGAAGCTACGGGCCTGGTGAAGTCCTTTGGCGAGACGAAGGCGCTCGCCGGGGTAGACCTGGCGGCGCCCGCGGGCAGCGTGCTCGCCGTGCTCGGGCCGAACGGCGCGGGCAAGACCACGGCCGTCCGCATCCTCGCCACGCTGCTGCGCGCCGACGCGGGAGCCGCCCGCGTCAACGGGTTCGACGTGCGCAAGCAGCCAGAGAAGGTGCGCGCGAGCATCGGGCTCACCGGGCAGTTCGCCTCGGTCGACGAGGACCTGACCGGCACCCAGAACCTGGTCATGATCGGCCAGCTCCTTGACCTGCCCACGCGCGCCGCCAGGAAGCGAGCCGCCGAGCTGCTTGCGTGGTTCGACCTGACCGAGGCCGCGAACAAGGTCGCCAAGACCTATTCGGGCGGCATGCGCCGCCGCCTCGACCTGGCCGCGTCGCTCGTGGGCAGGCCGCAGGTGATCTTCCTCGACGAGCCCACCACGGGCCTCGACCCGGCCAAGCGCGAGGACATGTGGGACGTGGTCCGCAACCTCGTCAGCGACGGCTCGACCGTGCTGCTCACCACGCAGTACCTGGAGGAGGCGGACGCGCTCGCCGACGAGATCACCGTCATCGACCACGGGCGGGTGATCGCGCACGACACCCCGCACGGGCTCAAGCGCGTGATCGGCGGGCAGCGGCTGACCGCCCGCCCGGCCGACCCGGCCCGGCACGACGACCTCGTGGCGGTGCTCCGCTCCGTCGGCGGGCAGGCCCCGGAAGACGACGGGCGCGGCACGGTGACCGTCCGGGTCGACGGCGACGACGTCCTGCCCGACGTGGTGGCGCGGCTGCGCGCCGCCGGGATCGCGGTCGAGGAGTTCTCCCTGCACCTGCCGAGCCTGGATGAGGTCTTCTTCACCCTCACCGGGACCAGGTCCCACGGCGACAACCAGGAGGCCCTGGTATGAGAAAGCGTTTCTCGCTGCGGCACGCGCTCGTGCTCTGCAAGCGCAGCCTGATCAAGCTCACCCGCACGCCCGAGCAGCTCATCGACGTCACGCTCCAGCCGATCATCTTCCTGGTGCTCTTCCTGTACGTGTTCGGAGGGGCGATCAGCCACGGCTCGCAGCATCACTACCTGCAGTTCCTGCTGCCCGGGCTGATCGGCCAGACGATCGCGATGAGCAGCATCTCGATCGGGCAGAACATGAACGCCGACATCGAGAAGGGAGTGTTCGACCGCTTCCGGTCGCTGCCGATCGGCCGCTCGGTGCCGCTGGTGGGGGCGGTGCTCGCCGACTTCTTCCGGTACCTGGTGCTGTGCGTGATCCTGGTGGGCTTCGGCTACATCCTCGGCTTCCGCATCGCGACCAACCCGCTGCTGCTGCTCGCGGCGCTCGGCATCGCGATCTGCTTCGCCCTCGCGTTCGCGTGGGTCTCGCTGTGGGTCGGCATGACAGTGCGCACCTCAGGCGCGGTGCAGGGCGTGATGTTCCTGCTCATCTTCCCGCTGTCGTTCGGCAGCAACGCGTTCGTGCAGGCCTCGACGATGCCCGGCTGGCTCCAGGCGTTCGTCAACGTCAACCCGCTGTCGCACCTGGTCAGCGCGGTGCGCGGCCTGCTGCTCGGCGGCCCGGTCGCCGCCCAGGTCGGCTGGACGTTCGCGTGGATCATCGGGCTGCTGGTGGTGTTCTTCCCGCTCGCGCTGCGCGGTTACATCCGGCGCACCTGATCCAGCGGCGTCCGTCGGGCCTAACCCAGCCGGGACGGGTCCAGGCGCTCGGTCGCGGCCAGGCGACCGAGCGCCTTGCCCGCGGCGTAGCAAGCCTCGTAGGGCCCGTCCCCGAGGGCGGACCGCAGGAGCGGCACCAACTGGAGGGCCGTCGGGTCGGTCGGGTCATCGGCGCCGCGCACGGCCGCGCCCGCGCCGAGCAGCTCGGCGGCCGGCTCGGGCTGGCCGAGCGCCATGGCGAGCTCGGCCGTGGTGCCGGACACCTGGGCCAGCAGCGGCATGTCCTCCGCCCCGACCGCCGCCCGGTACGAGCGGGCGGCCTGCTCACGGGCCGTCCGCAGGTCGTCGTCGGCGATGGCGATCCGCACGCCCGTGGCCGCCACCATCGCCTCTATGTGCTCGCGGGCCGGGTGCGCGGGAGCGAACTGCGCCAGGTGCCGCTCGGCGGCCGTCTGGTGCCGGCGGGCCGCGTCGATGTCGCCCCACCGGGCCTCGAACCCCGCCCACCAGGCCGCGGCCATGCCCTGGTCGATGTGCGATCCGGCCGCCTCCGCGGCCGACCGCGCGGCCGCGGACAGCGCACGGGCCTTTGCCAGGTCCCCCTGCCTGGCGGCGATCTCCGCCAGCCGCAGCTGCACCTGGGCCAGGTCTTCGTCGTGCCCGAGCTCCGCCAGCAGGCGGCTCGCCTCGGCGTAGGTGGTGATGGCGTCGTCCAGGTCGCCGTCGAGCGTCGCGATGTTGCCGAGGATCCGCAGCGCCATGGACAGGCCCCACCGTTCGCCGAGCGCGCGGAACCGCCCGATGGCCTCGCCCGCGTGGAAGCGCGCCTCGCTGACGTTCCCGTAGTTCTCCGCCAGGCCGGCGCTCATCAGCCACGCCGCCGCGCTCAGCCACTCGTCCCCGACCCCGCGCGCCTGCTCGAGGTACTCGCGCACGCGCTCGTCGTCCTTGATGAACAGCGCGTACACCGGGCGCATCAGCCCGGCGAGCGGGTACTTCTCGATGTCGATGGCGTCAAGCCGCCCGGTGAGGCCCGGCCGGCCCGCGGCGTCCGCGCGCCCGGCCGCCACCGGGTTCAGGACGCTGGTCACCATGAGCACCGCCTCGGCGATGGCCCGCAGGGCGGGGTCCGCGTCCCCCGGCACGGCCAGGGCGTCGGCGGTCCATTCGGCGGTGTCCGCGTCGGCGCCCAGCAGCAGCGCCATGATGCTGAGCGCGACCGCCAGGCTGAGGGCGTTGCCCGCTTCCCCGGCATCGCACCAGTAGCGCAGCGCGGCCAGGATGTTGTCGCGTTCTGCCCGCACCTGCGGCAGCCAGCTCAGCTGGTCGCGGGTCAGCAGCCGGGGCGCGGCGTCGAGCATCAGCGCGGTGTAGTGCGCGGCGTGCCGCCGCCTGAGCTCGCCGACCTCACCGCGCCCGGCCAGCTTCTCGGCCCCGAACTCGCGGATCGTCTCCAGCATCCGCAGCCGCGTCCCGTCCGCGAGCGGCTGCAAGAGCGACTTGTCGACCAGGGACGACAGCAGCTCATCGACCTCATCGGCGGCGAGTTCCCCGTCGGCGCCCGCCTCGCTTGCGCACACGGTGGCGACGGCGTCCGGGGTCGCGCCGGCGGGGAAGACGGAGAACCTCATCGCGAGCAGTCGCTCGGCGGGGGTGAGCAGTTCCCAGCTCCACTCGACGACGGCGCGCAGCGTCCGGTGCCGGGGCAGCGCGGTCCGGCTGCCGCCGGTGAGCAGCCGGAACCGGTCGGCGAGGCGCCGGGAGACCTCGGCCAGCGGCAGCGTCCGCAGCCGGGCGGCGGCGAGCTCGATCGCCAGCGGGAGCCCGTCCAGCCGGGTGACGATGTCGGACACCAGCGGACGGGTCGCGCCGTCCACCGTGAAGTCCGGGCTGACCGCCGCCGCCCGGTCGGCGAACAGGCGCACGGCCGGATCCTCGCCAAGAGGCGGGACGACGAACAGCGACTCGCCGGTGACGCCGAGCGGCTCCCTGCTCGTCGCCAGGATCCGCAGCATCGGGCTGTGGGCGAGCAGCGCGTCGGCGAGGTGGGCGCACGCGTCGATGAGGTGCTCGCAGTTGTCGAATACGAACAGCGCCCGGGCGTCGACCAGGCCCTCCAGCAGCCGGGTGCGGGCGTCGCGGCTGGTGATCCGCTGCGATCCGGCGCCCTCGGCCAGCAAGCGGGTCTCCCGCAAGCCGACCGAGCCGAGGACCGCCTTCGGCACGTCGCTGGCATCGGTGACCGAGGCGAGCTCGACGATCCAGATCCCGTCGGGCGCGTCGCCCGTCGTGTCGTCGCGCAGCTCGGCACCGACCTCGGCGGCCAGCCGCGTCTTCCCCGCGCCGCCGGGGCCGACGAGCGTGACCAGGCGGTACCGCTCCAGGGACTTCCGCACGCGGGCCACCTCGTCCTGGCGGCCGACGAAGCTGGTGAGCGGTGCCCGCAGGTTCGAGCGGACGCGGCCGGCGGCTCCCCCGCCCCGGCGGCCTCGCCGCGCAGCACCTCCAGGTGCACGGACTGCAGCGCCGGGCCCGGGTCGATGCCGAGCTCATCGGCGAGCCGGGCCCGCAGCGCCTCGTACGCGGCCAGGGCGTCCGCCTGCCGCCCGGTTGCCGCGAGGGCCCGCATGAGCAGCCCCGTGAGCTTCTCGTGCAGCGGGTGCTCCGCGACCAGGGCCTCAAGCTCGCTCGCGCGGGCGGCGGCCCCGCCGGCGTCGAGCTCCCAGCCCAGCAGGGTGACCCGCGCGTCCAGCCGCAGGTCCTCCAGGCGGCGGGCGAACGGCTCGGCGAAGTCCCCGGCGTCCGCGAGCGCCGGCCCGCGCCATAGGGCGAGCGCCTCGGCCACCTGCCCTTCGGCCAGCAGTCGCTCGAAGCGGAGCGCGTCCACGTCATCGGGCGTGACCGCGAGCCGGTACCCGGCCGCCGACTGTCCCACGGCCGCCGCGGCGCCCAGTGACCGCCGGGCCCGCGAGACCAGGGTCTGCAGCGCGTTCGCCACGTCGGCGGGCGGCGTGAAGTCCCACACGGCCCCGGCGAGGGCACCGGTGCTCACCGGCTGCCCGCCCGCCAGCGCCAGCCGGGCGATCAGGCCGCGCAGCCGCGCGCCCGCGACGGCGATCGCGGCACCGTCGTCGTCGTGGACCTCAAGTGGCCCGAGTATCGCGACCCGCACGCCTCCATTGTGCCCGGGGAACGCGGCCCGCGCGCCCGGCCTCCCGCTTCTTGCTGTTATCAGATCGGCGCGGGGCCGGTGAGGGAGCTTGGCCGGGCTCCCGCCGCGGGGTGACCGGTCATGGGGGGCGGGACGACGGGGCCACCACGTCGCCGGCGGAGAATGGGGGGGTGGAGTTTGACTTTTCCGTGGAATCCCGGCTGGTGCACGGGGGAACCGAGCGGGCCGCCGGGGCCCCGCTCGGGCCGCCGCTAGTGCCGACCAGCGTCTACGTGTCGCAGGGGGAGCCGGGCGGCGGGCCCGGGTACGGGCGGAACGAGAATCCCGGCTGGGCGGCGGTGGAGTCGGGCCTCGCGGCCCTGGAGGGGCCGGGGGCCGCGGCGGTGACCTTCGCCTCGGGCCAGGCGGCGTCGATGGCGCTGATGCTCGCGCTCGCCGAGGGTCGGGCGACGATCGTGTTCCCGACGGACGGCTACTACAACACGCGCGCGCTCGCCGGGCGGCTGCGGCCGCACGGGGCCCGCGCCGTGGCCGTTGACCTGCTTGACCTGGACGCGGTGGCGGGCGCGCTCCGGGCCGGGCCCGCCGTACTGTGGGCGGAGACGCCAACCAACCCGCTGCTGCGGGTAGCCGACCTCACTGCCCTCGCGTCGCTGGCCGCGGCGGCCGGGGCGCCGCTCGTCGTGGACAACACGGTGGCGACGGGCCTGCTGCAGAAGCCACTCGACTTCGGCGCCGCGGCTTCGGTGTACTCGCTGACCAAGTCCGTCTCCGGCCACTCGGACGTGCTCGGCGGCGCGGTGGTCACCAGGGACGCCGCCCTGGCGGACGCGGTGCGCGGCTGGCGGACCGACGGCGGAGCGATCCCCGGCGCGTTCGCCAGCTGGCTCGTGCTGCGCGGCATGAAGACGCTTGACCTGCGGATCTCACGGGCATCGGCTAGCGCGCTCGCGGTGGCGACGTTCCTGGCCGCCCACCCGCGGGTGACGGCCGTCCACTACCCGGGGCTGTCGCCTTCCGCCGCGGCCGTGAAGCAGATGCCGCGCGGCTTCGGGCCGCTGCTGTCGTTGGAGGTCGACGGGACGGGCGCCGACGCGGACGCGGTGGTCGCCGCCGCCCGGCTGATCGTGCCCGCCACCAGCTTCGGCGGCGTCGAGTCGTGCTGGGAACGGCGCGCCCGCTGGCCCGCGGAAACGGCCCCTCCGACCCTCATCCGCATGTCCTGCGGCATCGAGCCCGCCGAAGATCTCCTGGCGGACGTCTCCGCCGCCCTCGAAGCCGGCGCCTGAGCGGTCCGACCGTGATGTGAGTCCAGGGCTATTTACCCGGGAACCAGGCCACGTAGAAGATCCCAAGGCCCAGGGCGACGAACATGCCGGCGATCAGCCAGAAGCGGACCACGACGGTGGTTTCCGCCCAGCCGACCTGTTCGAAGTGATGATGCAGCGGCGCGATCTTGAAAACCCGGTACGGCTTTCCCGTCCGCCACTTAGTGACCTTGAACACGCCGACCTGGATCACGACCGACATCGTGATGATCACGAACAGGCCGCCGAGCAGCAGCAGCAGGAGCTCGGTCCTGGTAACGATCGCCAGGCCGACGATCGCGCCGCCGAGGGCCAGGGAGCCGGTGTCGCCCATGAAGATCTTCGCGGGCGGCGCGTTCCACCACAGGAAGCCGAAGCAGGCGCCCATCACGACCGCGGCGACCACGGCCGCGTCGTACGGGTCGCGGACGTCGTAGCAGTTCTGGGCCAGGGCGGTGGTGCAGTCGTTGCGGCCCTGCCAGTTCCCGATGATCACGTAGGCCGCGAGCACGAGGATCGACGAGCCGGTCGCGAGGCCGTCCATGCCGTCGGTGAGGTTCACCCCGTTGGACGTCCCGAGCACCAGGAGCAGCACCCAGATCACGAACAGCACCGCGCCGATCGAGACACCGAAGTCGGAGAGGAACGACAGGTGCGTCGACGCCGGGGTCAGGTCGTAGCCGTCGGGGAAGTGGATCGCGAGGACCGCGAAGATCACGCCGACGATGGTCTGCCCGACGAGCTTCTGGCCGCTGCGCAGGCCCAGGCTGCGCTTCACGAACACCTTGAGGTAGTCATCGACGAAGCCGACGAAGCCGAGGCCGGCCATCAGGAACAGCACCAGGACGCCGGAGATGGTCATCGGGTCATCGGTGAACCAGTGCCCGAGCACGTACCCGATCAGCGAGGCGATGATGATGACGATGCCGCCCATCGCCGGCGTGCCGCTCTTGCTCAGCGAGGGCGTGGCCTGAGAGCCCTCGAGCCTCATCTGCTGGCCGAGCTTATGCTTGCGGAGCACGGTAATGGTGGGCCGGGTGCCGAGCAGCGCGACGATCATCGAGATGGCGGCCGAGAGCAGGATCGTCTTCACTGTTCATCCTCCGCGAGCAGGCCGTCCGCTACTTGCCACAGGCCGGCGGCCTTGGATGCCTTCACTAGTACCACGTCGCCGGGGCGCAACCGGTTTCGCAGCGCCGCCACCGCGGCCTGCTGGTCCGGCACGGCGATCGCCTCGCCGGGCCAGCCCTCGGTCGCCCGGGCGCCGTCAAGCACCGGGGCCGCGCCGGCGCCGACCGCGATGACGGCCGCCGCGCCGGCCCGCGCGGCCTGCCGGCCCGCTTCCTCGTGGCTCTCGGCCGCGATGTCACCGAGCTCGGCCATGTAGCCGAGAACGGCGAACCCGCGCCTTCCGTTACTCGTCAGGTGAGCCAGCGCCTCGATAGCGGCGCGGGTCGAGTCGGGGTTGGCGTTGTACGCGTCGTTGATGACGAGCACCCCGTCGCGGCGCTCATGCAGTTCCATGCGCTTCTTGCTGCGCGCCGTCGCGGCGGTCAGCGCGTCCGCGATCGCCGTGGCCTCCATGCCGAGCTCGACGGCGACCGCCGCGGCGGCCAGCGCGTTGGCGACGTGATGGCCGCCGTGCAGCGTCAGCCTGACCGGCGCGCTGCCCGCCCGGGTGTGCAGCGTGAACGAGGCGCGGCCGAGGTCATCGAGGGTCAGCCCGGTCGCCCGCACGTCGGCCCTAGCTCCAGAATCAGCGGGGCCAGGCGGTTCCTGCCCGACGCGGGCAACGCTCGTGGTGACCACGCGGGCCCGGGTGCGGCCGGCCATCGCCGCCACGTTGGGGTCGTCGGCGTTGAGCACGGCCACCCCGCCCGCGGACCCGGCGGGAAGCGCCTCGACGAGCTCGCCCTTGGCCTTGGCCACCGCGTCGATCGAGCCGAACTCGCCCGCGTGGGCGCGGCCCACGTTGAGCACCGCGCCGATCCGGGGCGGCGCGATGCCCGTGAGGTAGGCGATGTGCCCAATGCCGCGCGCGGACATCTCGAGCACCAGGTACCTGGTCGTCTCGTCCGCCCGCAGCACGGTCAGCGGCAGCCCGATCTCGTTGTTGAGCGAGCCCTCAGGCGCGATGGTCGGGCCGATGCGCTCGACGACCTGGGCGGTGAGGTCCTTGGTGGAGGTCTTGCCCGACGACCCGGTGATGCCGACGACCGTCGCGTCAGGCAGCCGGTCAAGGACGGCGCGCGCGAGCATGCCGAGGGCGACGGTGACGTCGGAGACGACGATGACCGGCGCGCCCGCCGCGGGCAGCGGCCGGGCGGCGAGGATGGCGGCGGCGCCCTGCCGCGCCGCCGCGGCGGCGTAGTCGTGGCCGTCCACGCGCTCGCCCGGCAGCGCGGCGAACAGGGCACCGGGAACCGCCTGCCGTGAGTCGATCACGACGGGGCCGGTCACCATGGCATTCGGGGAGAAGTCGCCGGACATGTCGCCCGACGTGGCCGCGGCGACGTCGGCGAGCGTCAGCGGGATCACGTGGTACCTCCGCCATGGCCGGCGTGACGGGCCAGGGCGGCGGCGGTCACCTCGGCGTCGTCGAACGGCAGCGCGGTCTCCCCGACGTACTGCCCGGTCTCGTGTCCCTTGCCCGCCACGAGTACCACGTCCCCCTTCCCGGACATGGCGACGGCGAGGTCAATCGCCGCGGCCCGGTCCGGCTCGATGATCAGCCGCGCCCGCTCCCCGTGCGGGACCCCGAGCACTCCGTGCAGCATCTCGTCGAGGATCCCCAGCGGGTCCTCGGTGCGCGGGTTGTCGCTGGTGAAGATCGCCACGTCGGCGAGCCTGGCGGCGGCGGCGCCCATCAGCGGCCGCTTGCCGCGGTCCCGGTCACCCCCGCAGCCAAGTACCACGATCAGTTCCCCGCTTGTCACCGGGCGAAGCGCGGTGAGTACCGCCTCGACCGCGCCGGGCTTGTGCGAGTAGTCGACGAACGCGTCCGGCTGCCCCGGGGGGGCGTGAACCCGCTGCAGGCGGCCGGGCACGCCGGGGCAGGCGGCCACGCCGTCGACCGCGTCGGCCAGGTCGACGCCCGCCTCGACGAGCGCCACGATCGCGCCGAGGGCGTTCGCGACGTTGAACGGGCCTGGCAGCGTGACGGACGCGTCCGCTTCGACGCCGCCGGGGCCGATGACGCGGAAGGTCGAGCCGTCCGCGCCGCAGCGCACGTCGGCCGCGCGCCACTCCGCCCGCGGGTACGCGCCGGAGCCCGCGTCCGCGCAGAACGTGGTGACCGGCACCGTCGCCTCCGCGACGAGCCGGCGACCGTAGCGGTCCGCCACGTTCACCACGCCGACAGCCGAGTACGCCGGGGTGAACAGCTTCGCCTTGGCGCGGAAATAGTCCTCGAACCCGGAGTGAAAGTCCAGGTGATCCTGGGAGAGGTTGGTGAACACGGCGACGGCGTAGCGCGTGCCCGCGACCCGGCCGAGGGCCAGGGAGTGGCTGGAGACCTCCATCGCGGCCGCGGTCACCCCGCGCTCGGCCATGACGGCGAGCAGCGCCTGCAGGTCGGGCGCCTCCGGCGTGGTCAGCGACGCCTTGACGAGCTCCTGGCCGATCTTGATCTCGACCCCGCCGACCAGGCCCGTCGTGTGCCCGGCGGCGCGCAGCCCCGCCTCGCACAGGTAGCTGGTGGTGGTCTTGCCGCTCGTTCCCGTCACGCCGATCATCGTCATCCGGTGCGACGGGTCGCCGTAGACCCAGCAGGCGACGTCGCCGAGGCGCTCGCGCGGGTTGGACACCACGAAGACCGGGACGCCGGTCCTGGCGGCCCGGCCGCGGCCGTCGGGGTCGGTGAGGATCGCGACCGCGCCCGCGGCGACCGCCTGGTCGCTGTAGGCCGCGCCGTGGGTGCGGGCACCGGGCAGCGCGGCGTACAGGTCGCCCGGCCGCACCGCCCGGGAGTCGAGCGTAACGCCGGAGAGGATGCCGAACCCGTTCTGGATATCCTCTGTTCTTCCCACTCCGAGCAGCTCGGCAAGCCCGGACAGCGGGCGCGGAGCGAGGCGGTGGGGACGGATCACGCCCAGAGGGTATCCAAAATCAGCGCGCATTGAGCCGAACATAGGGTGCGACCAGTCCGGTCTGCGGTTGGATCTGCAGGGTTTGCAGCGCGGAGTTCATCGCGCTGTAGAAGACCGGCCCGGCGACCTCGTCGCCGAAGTAGTCGGTTTTCGTGTCGGGGTTCTGCACGTTCACGGCGACGACGACCTGCGGGTCGTTGCCCGGCGCCATGCCGATGTAGCTGGAGCCGTGCACGCACAGCGGGTTGCCGGCCGGGCAGCGCTTCTCCCCGGTGCCGGCGGATGCCGGCTCGCTCGAGGTGCCGGTCTTGGCCGCGATCGCGTAGCCGGCGATGTCGCCCCAGCGCTGGTTGGCCTCGTCGTCCACGGCGGGTACCTGCTGCAGGATCTGGGTGAGCTCCTTGGCCGTCTTCTGCTGGATCACCCTGGCCGACTTCTGCGCCCTGGCCGGGACGTACTGGCCCGCCGCGTTGTAGGTGCCCGCGATCAGCGTGGGCGGCACCCGGACGCCGCCGTTGGCGATCGTCGCGTACACGCTGGCCATCTGCACGGCGTTGACCGAGATGCCCTGGCCGTAGGACAGGGTGTACCGCTCGTCGCCCGCCCACTGTGACGGCGGCGGCAGGGCCGTCGACTCGTACGAGGCGCTCGGCTCCTCGCCGGGCAGGCCGAGGCCGGTCGGCTCGCCGAGCCCGAACGCCTTCAGGTAGTCGTACTGGACCTGCGGCGTGACGTGCGCGACCACCTGGGACATGCCGACGTTGGAGGAGTTGGCGATGATTCCGGCGATCGTGTACCGCTCGCCTGGCGACCACTCGGCGTCATGGATGGCCTGGCCGCCCCGGTAGAGCACGGAGGGGATGTCGTAGGCGCTCATCGGCGTCTGGCCGCCCTGCTCAAGCGCGGCGGCGGCGGTGATCACCTTGGCGGTGGAGCCCGGGTCGAACATGTTATGGTCGGGAATGTCGGTGGTCTGGTTCACGTTCGTGAACGTGTTCTGGTCGTAGGTGGGCCACTGGGCCATGGCGAGGATGGCGCCGGTCTTCGGCTGCATGATGACGACCGAGCAGTTTGCCGCCTTGGTCTTGGCGACCTCTTGCTGGCAGGCCTGCTGCGCCTGGAACTGCAGGGTGGGGTTGATCGTCAGCCTGACGGACTCGCCGTCCTTGGCCGGCGTGTCCTCGGTGCCCGCCAGGGGGATGGCCACGCCGTTCGCGCCGGTCATCACCTGCTCGCTGCCGGTGGTGCCGGTAAGCAGCGAGTTGTACTCCTCCTCGAGGCCTGACCCGTCCTGCCCGGAGATCACGCCGGTGGCCGGGTTGGTGTTGGTGAAGCCGACCAGGTTGGCGGTCGCGCTCCCGTCGGGGTAGGAGCGGACGAACGAGGGCGTCATGGTGATGCCAGGGATGTTGAAGGCCGCGATCTTCGCCTCGGCGGTGGTCGACACGCCGGTGGCGAGCTGCACCCACTGGGTTCCGCCGTGGAACGACGTCGGGTTGCGGAGCATGGCGATGACCTTCGTGGGGGTCATGCCGAGCGCGCCGGCGAGCTGCCGCGCCACGGCCGGCTTCTGCGCGTCCGGGATCAGCGGCGGGTCCGCGTCGATCGCGTACGTCTCCAGGGTCATCGCCAGGGGCTGCCCGTTCGATCCGAAGATCGTCCCGCGCAGGGCGGGCAGCGGGGTGACCTTCACCTGCTCCTGCGCGGCCTGCGCCTTGTAGTAGCCGGAGTCCATGCCCTGGAGCTGCACGAGCCGACCGGCGAACAGGGTCAGCACGATGGCGATCGTGAGCAGCGTGATGCCGACTCGCCGGCCCGGCTCGCCGCGCTTGACGGTCAGCCAGCGCGGCGGGCGCGGCGGACGGCGGGGGCCGCCCCGCCGCGGCGGACGGCCCGCGCCGCGCGGCGGCCGGGTGACGGCGTCGGGCCTGGCCGCACGCTCGCCGCGCGGCGTCCGGGCGTTGCTAGGAAGGCGCGGCGGCGGGCCGCTGCCGCGAGCCTCCGGGGCCCGGGCTTCCGGGGGCCGGGAGCCCGCCGCTCGGTCCTGCGGGAGGCGGGGGTTCGGGCCCGAGGGGCGGTCATGCGGTACGCGGGCGTTCGGGCCCGTGGGGCGCCCAGGCGGGAGGACCGGGCCCGGGCCGGACGCGGCGCGCGGGTCAGGCGGCCGGCGGGGACCCTGCACCGGGCCCTGGCCCTGGCTGGGGCGGCGGTTCGCTGGCCAGGGCCGACCGGGCCTGCCCGGGCCGCCCTGGCCACCGGGGTTACCAGGGGTGCCGCCGCGGCCCGGGCCGCCCGTTCCTGGCCCCCGCCTTCTCACGGGGCGTATCCGGGAGCGTTGACGGCCCCGATCCACGTGGGCCCGTCATTCGTTGTCTTGCCGGTCTTGAGGTCGACGAACAGCAGCTCGCCGGGCCGCCGCATGCCGAGCTGGCTGGCCCGCTGCTCGATCACCGGTGCCGACTGCGCCTGCGCGACCTGTTCCTCCAGGGTCTGCCGCTGCCGCGCGAGCGAGCTCGTCGAGTCCTGCAGCTTGCTGATCTGGAAGGAGCCTTCGGCCAGCGTGGTGCTGATCACCAGCGCGGAGACGAGCGCGCCGCCGAGCAGGCCGCACAGCAGGAGCACGAACGGCATCCGGTGCGGGGCCGCGAGCGCGGCCCTGGCCGCGCCGGCCGGCTGCGCTGGCGGGGCGGCCGGCTGCGGTCCGGTCGCGCGGGTCGGCTCAGGGACGGTGGCGCGCCGGGCCGGGGGGACCCGCCACGGCGCCCCGGTCCGGGACCGCGCACCCGGGCGGGCGGGCGCGGCGGGACGCGGCGGGGCACCCAGAGATCCTGGGGCAGGCGCCTGCGCGGCGCCGCGCCGCTTGGCCGCCTCGGCCGGGGCCGGGACGCGCCGGTCGGCGGCGGGCCCGGAGGCCGCCGCCGGACGCGGCGCCGGTTCCGCCCGCTGCGGCGGCACGGGCCGGGCCTGGCGGCCACGGCGCGGGTCCGCCGCGGCCGGCGCGCCTTCCTGTGCCTGCCGCGGGCGCTGCCGCGGGCCCAGCCGGGTCATGGTCCCGACACCGCCGCGGGTACCGTCTTCCTGCCGCTCGCCTCGTGCCATCGGCCAGCTCCTGTCCTTCTTCGTCCGCTCGTTCACGCTGCTCCCCGGTGACCGCTCACGCCGCTCGCCTGCCGCGCCGTTACGGCGACGCTTCTTGCTGTTGTCAAGCTGCCTCCCTGAGGCGCTCGACCGCGCGGAGGCGGGCGGACGCCGATCTCGGGTTGATGGCCAGCTCGTCGCCGTCCGGTCGCTCCGCGCCCCTGGTCAGCAGCCGGAACCTGGGGGTGCCAGCCAGCACGTCGCCCGCGCGGAGCGGGACGCCCGGCGGGGTCTTGTCCGCCGTGCGCTCGGTGAGCTCCCGCTTGACCAGGCGGTCCTCGAGGGAGTGATAGGCCAGGGCCGCGAGACGGCCGCCGGGTGCGAGCAGGTCAAGGGCGGCGGGCAGCGCCCGGCGCAGCGCGCCGAGCTCGTCGTTCACCTCGATGCGAAGCGCCTGGAAGGTCCGCTTGGCGGGGTTGCCGCCGGTGCGCCGCGCGGCCGCGGGAATGGCGTCCTTGACGATCGCGCTCAGCCGGAGCGTGCCCGCGATCGGCTCCCGCGCCCGCTCCCTGGCGATGGCCTCGGCGATGCGGCGGGCGAACTTCTCCTCGCCATACTGGAAGAGCACCCGGGCGAGCTCGGGCACGGGGTACTCGTTGACGACCCTGGCGGCGGTCAGGTCGCCGCCCTGGTCCATGCGCATGTCCAGCGGCGCGTCCTGGGAGTAGGAGAAGCCCCGGCTGGCGTCGTCAAGCTGCGGGGAGGAAACCCCGAGGTCGAAAAGGACCCCCTGGACGCGGCGATGGCCGGCGTCGGCGGCGATCTCGGCAATGTGGTCGTAGAACGCGTGTTCGACCGTTACCCGGCCCGGGTAGCGGTCGGCGAGGGCGCGCCCGGCCTCGACCGCGGCCGCGTCCGCGTCGATCCCGATCAGCAGCAGTCCGGGTACCGCCTCGAGAAAGGCCCGCGCGTGCCCGGCGCGGCCGAGCGTGGCGTCGATGAGCACCGGCGGGCGGCCTCCGGGGGTGGGGCCGGTGAGCGCGGGCAGCAGGAGGGCGGCGATACGGCCGGCCATCACCGGCACGTGCCCATAGGCGTGATCGCCCACGTGACCCCTCCGCTCCGCTGTACTGCAACCACTGCTTACCCGCGGGTCGCGGCGCCGGGCGCCGCCACTGTGCTGGCGACTTTCCCGGTTGCCCGCCACCGCGTCGCGGCGCCGGCTACTCGCTCAGGCCGCCCCCGATGCGGCCCGTCGCCTTATTCCTGTTCTCGTCTGCTCGCGCTTGGCCCGTCCGGTGCCCGGCGGGGCCTGGAGCCCGCGCCCTTGTCGTTACCCGCGGTCGTCCCCGCCGGTAACGGTGACCTTTGCCTGGCGCCGGGGAAGTGGCGCCAGCCGATTGGTCCGGGTGCGGCTTCCAGACCCGCCGGACAGCCGGTGGTCGGCCGGGCGGTTCCCGGCGACCGGTCAGAGAATCCCTGGTAGCACCTCCTCAGCGGCCTCAGAGAACGAGTCCTCCTGGGCGGCCAGGTAGGTTTCCCACGCCTGGGCGTCCCAGATCTCGAGCCGGGTGTTCGCCCCGATCACCACGCAGTCCCGGTCAAGGCCGGCGTACGTGCGCAGCGCGGCGGGCACCGTGATCCGGCCCTGCTTGTCCGGTATCTCGTCGGAAGCGCTGGCGAAAAAGACCCGGCTGTAGTCCCGCACGGCCTTGGCGGTCACCGGCGCCGTGCGCAGCGCCTCGGTGATCCGTCCGAACTCGTCCTGCGGGAAGACGTACAGGCAGCGCTCCTGCCCCTTCGTGATCACGACTCCCCCCGAGAGTTCGTCACGGTACTTGGCGGGCAGGAACAGCCGTCCCTTCTCATCAAGCCGGGGCGCGTGAGTGCCGAGAAACATCCGGGCCTCACCTCCACCCCCAACGAGCCGAGCTTCGATAGCTATCTCACTCCACCGCGCCCCACTGTACTCCACATTCCTCCACCTGTACCAGTCCAAACATCGTTGTCACCGTTCTCTCTCCGACAAAGCGCCTGGTCAGCGAGGTGGGGCAAAGTGGGGGAAGAACGGGTTCCGGGACAGGCCACGGCGTGTCCCCCACCACCGCTCCACCCGGGCCACGACTGAAGGTGCAGTTGGTGCCCACGGGGCTGGAGAGACATCCGTGCTCGCCAGCCGGCTCACTACTGAGGACGTGTCCGCGCGGTACTGAGGACGCGTCCGCGCGGTGGCCTTGCCCGCTCCCCCGTGCCAGGCGAGTCACGGGCGCGGGCAACGGGAAGCCGGGCCCGGTCCGTGGACCCGGATGTGGGCTTTTATTGTTAAGAAGCCTGCTTAATGGGAGATAATGGAAGCTCGCCCTGGCTCGATTGGGTAGGTTCCTGAGCGGGACAGACGTGGGGCGTGGCACATTCAGGGCAGCAACGCATACTGTCAATAGACGACGACGCAGTCTCCGGCGCCGCAGTGGTCTTCCGGGGGACGACCCCGCACCTCGGGGCAAGCCGGGCCTTTTCGAGGAGGGCTTTTTGGTACTCGACACGGGGCGCGGTAGCGGTGTGCCGAACAGCGCGCGGGCACTCGAGGAACTGGTCAGCACCGCCCGGCAGGTCGGCACGGCCATCGAGTCGGTCATCGACGGGAAGGCCGAGGCGGTCAGGCTCGCGCTGATCGTCCTGCTCGCCGAGGGGCACCTCCTCATCGAGGACGTGCCGGGGGTGGGCAAGACCATGCTCGCCAAGTCCCTCGCGCGGTCCATCGACGGCTCGGTGCGCCGGATCCAGTTCACCCCCGACCTGCTGCCGAGCGACATCACCGGGGTCAGCGCTTATAACCAGGAGCGGCGCGAGTTCGAGTTCAAGCCGGGGCCGATCTTCGCGAACATCATCGTCGGCGACGAGATCAACCGGGCCTCGCCCAAGACCCAGTCGGCGATGCTCGAGTGCATGGAAGAGCGGCACGTCACCGTCGACAGCACCACCTACCAGCTCGAGCGGCCGTTCATGGTGATCGCGACGCAGAACCCGATCGAGATGGAGGGGACTTACCCGCTGCCGGAGGCGCAGCGCGACCGGTTCACCGCCCGGATCTCGATCGGGTACCCGACCGCGGCGGCCGAGCTCGAGATGCTCGACACGCACGGTTCCTCGTCGCCGCTTGACCAGCTCAAGCCGGTCGCGACCGCACTTGACGTGCGCGCGCTGATCGGGGCCGTCCGCGGCGTGCTGGTCGCCGGCCAGGTGAAGGAGTACATCATCGCGCTCTGCGCGGCGACCCGGACCGCGCCCGAGCTGCGGCTCGGCGCCTCGCCCAGGGCCGCGCTGCAGCTGCTGCGGGCGTCGCGGGCGCGCGCCGCGCTCGACGGCCGCGACTACGTCATCCCGGACGACATCCAGGCGCTCGCCGGCCCCGTGCTCGCGCACCGGCTGCTGCCGACGTCCGAGGCGCTCGTCGAGCGGAAACTGCCCGACCAGGTGGTCTCCCGGCTCGTCGAGCAGACGCCGCTGCCCCGAGCCTGAGGGGCCCGGGTCATGCGCGGGCTGCTGGGGGCGCTCACGGTGCGGGGCCGGTCGTTCGTCGCGGCCGGGGCGGCGGCGATCGCCTGCGGGCTGCTCATCCCCGAGCCCGACCTGGTCCGCATCGGCGCGCTGCTGCTCGCGCTGCCGCTGCTTTCCGCGTTCGGCGCCGGCCGGGCCAGGTACCGGCTGTCCTGCGTGCGCACGGTGTCGCCGGCCCGGCTGCCCGCCGGGCAGACCGCGTCGCTCACCATCCGGCTGACCAACGTGTCCCGGCTGCGTACCGGGCTGCTGCTCGCCGAGGACACCGTTCCCTACGCGCTCGGGTCGCGGCCGCGGTTCATTTTCGAGGGGATCGGCGCCGGCGGCTCGCGCGAGTACACCTACCAGCTCGGCTCCGAGACCCGGGGCCGGTACACGGTGGGGCCGCTGCGGGTGCGGGTGGCCGACTCGTTCGGGCTCGTGTCCATCACCCGGGCGTTCACCTCGGCGTCGGTCCTGACGATCACGCCGCGGATCATCTCGCTGGCCCGGCCGCCGATGGGCGGGTACTGGCTCGGGGACAGCGAGCACGGGCGGCGGTCCATCGCCGCGTCCGGCGAGGACGACGTCGCGCCGCGCGCCTACCGCACCGGCGACAGCCTCCAGCGGGTGCACTGGCGCTCGACCGCCCGGTACGGCGAGCTGATGGTGCGCCGCGAGGAGCAGTACTGGCGGAACACGGCGTCGCTGTTCCTCGACACGCGGCGCGCCTCGTACTCGACGTCGATGTTCGAGCTCGCCGTGACCGCGGCGGCGTCCGTCGGGGTGCACCTGGCGGGCGAGGGGTTCGAGGCGCGGCTGGTGACGTCGGAGGGCGAGGTGCCGCGGCAGGGGTCGTTCCGCGACACGCTGCTCGACACCCTCGCGGTGCTGCGGCCGTCGCGGACCGTTTCCCTCGACGCCGGCGTGCAGGCGCTCGGCACCGGAGGCGGCCAGGTCATCGCGGTGCTCGGGGACATTCCGCCGGGGCAGGCGCGGGAGCTGGCGGCGGCCAGGCGCGGCACCGCGCCCGGGGTGGCGCTGCTCCTGGCGGAGAGCGGCGCCGCCAACGTGACGTCCAGCGCGCAGGTCCTCGCGGGAGCGGGATGGCGGGTCGCCGTCGTGCCGGACGCCGCGCGGCTGGCCGCGGCGTGGCAGGAGCTGTACCGGCCCGGCGCGCCTTCCGCCGCTGGTCCGCCCGCGGTGCCGGCCGCCGACGTCGCGTCCGCGGCGCCGAACGGGGCCGCGGCCAGGGCCTCGACTGGGGAGGACGCGCATGGGTAGCCGCCGGCGGACGGCAGCGGCGGCGTTCGCGGTGATCCTCGCGTCCGTGTCGCTCTACCCCGTCTTCTCGGGGGTGCTGTGGTTCTGGGCCGGCTGCGGCTCGGCCCTCACGGTGGCGCTGGCGGGCACGGCCACCAGGCTGCGCCGGCTGCCGGTCGCCGTGTGCCTGCTGGCCGGCGTGGCGGCGCTGCTGCTCTACCTCAACCTCGCGTTCTCGAACGCGAGGTCGCTGTTCCACCTGCTGCCCACGCCGGCCTCGCTCGCGGCGCTGTGGGACACGGCGGGGCAG
Organism: uncultured Actinomycetota bacterium; assembly: GCA_963767685.1. Lineage (GTDB taxonomy): Bacteria > Actinomycetota > Actinomycetes > Streptosporangiales > Streptosporangiaceae > Trebonia. The sequence continues at coordinate 59,922 of CAVYEZ010000009.1, read as the reverse complement.
GGGTTCACCGACGCGGGGAGGTACGCTCCGCCGGTGCCCGAGCTGCGCGGCATGGTGCTGCTCGCCGCCGCCGGGATCGGGATCGCGGCCGTGCTCACCGACCTGATCGCGGTGCGGCTGGCCAGTGCCGCGCTGGCCGGCCTGCCGCTGCTGCTGCTGTTCACCGAGCCGTTCACGCTGAGCTTGTCGCGCGGCTTCCTCGGCACCACGGTCGCGTTCTGCGTCAGCGTCGCCGGGTACCTGGCCCTGCTGTCCAGCGAGGCCAGGGACCGGATCCGCGAGTGGGAGCACCCGAACCCGGCCGCCAACGACGCGCCCGACACCCGGACCCTGGCGGCCGCGGGACGGCGGGTCGGTTTCGCGTCGGTCGTGATCGCGCTCTGCCTGCCGCTGTTCGTCCCCGGGCTGCACGCCACCAGGCTGTTCGGCAACGGCCAGCCGGGAATCGGCGGCTCCGGTGGTGGCGGCGGCAGCGGCGGCGGCGGCACTAACACCGGCACCGGGTCGGGCGTCGGGTTCCCCGACCCGAACATCCAGCTGTCGCAGGAGCTGAGCAGCACGAAGCCGGCGAACGTGCTGCTCTACACGTCCGCGGCCAGCCAGCCCGACTACCTGCAGATCTACACGTTCGACAAGCTCAGCGCCGACAAGGGCTGGCAGCCGTTCAGCGAGCCGGAGAGCCTGGCCCCGGTCAGCCCGCGGCTGCCCGCGCCGCCCGGCCTTGGCAGCACGTCGTCGGCGGCCAAGGTGACCTCGACGATCACCCTGGCCGGCGACGTCGGGCAGGACTACCTGGCCGCGCTGCCCGTGCCCTACCCCGCGACGACCGTCACGGCGAGCGGGAACCTGAAGGCGGACAAGTCCACGCTCATGGTGTTCGACACCAACGTCTCGCTTGGCGGGCTCAAGTACACCGTCAGCAGCCTCGCCGAGCAACCGCCCGAGCAGCTGCTCGACGCCGTGCCGCCTGCGCCCGCCGACATCACGGCGCACTACCTGGCGGTCCCCTCCTCGTACGACTCGCTGCGCGGGCTGGCGCAGTCCGTCGTGCACAACGCGGGCGCGAAGACCCAGTTCGAGGAGGCCGTCGCGCTGCAGGACTGGCTGGGCAACGGCCAGACGTTCAGCTACACGCTGCACGCGCCGTCGGTGATCGACGCCAAGGGGCTCGCGAACTTCCTCGAGGTCACCAAGAAGGGCTACTGCCAGCAGTTCTCCTTCGGCATGGCGGTGCTCGCCCGGCTGCTCGGCATCCCCTCGCGGGTCGCCTACGGTTTCACCCCCGGCACGGTCGTGAGCGGCGACACGTGGCTGGTCACCACCCATGACGCGCACGCCTGGCCGGAGCTGTACTTCCAGGGCTACGGCTGGCTGCGGTTCGAGCCGACGCCGACCGGTCCCGGCGGTGTGGGCTCCGCGTTCGAGCCCAACTACTCGCTCGGGCTCAACTCATCGGTGACGGGGCAGCCGCAGGCCACGCCGAGCTCGGCGCTGAGCGGGGGGCCGACCGGGAGCACGGGCGTTCCGCCGAACCTGCGGAACCTCTTCGCCGAGCACGCGAGCGGCGGCACCGGGCCAGTCCGCCCGAGCGGCGGCTCGATGAGCCCGTGGGAGATATTCGGGCTGGCCGTGGCCGGCCTGATCGTGGTCGCGGCGATCGCCCCCTGGTGCGCGCGGCAGGTGATCAGGCGGCGGCGCTGGCGGCGCCTGGCGGCGCACCGGGCCGCGGGGACCACGGCGGCCGACCGCGCACGGGCCAGGGACGTCGCCTGGGCGCACGCCGCGTGGGAAGAACTGCGGGACGACCTCACGGACTACGGCACCGGGACCTTGCCAAGCGAGTCACCGCGCGCGGTCGCGGCCAGGACAGGAACCGGGCTGAGCCTCGCCGACCCGGCGCGGGCCGCCCTCGGCCGCATCGTCATGGCCGAGGAGCGCGCCAGGTACGCCCCGGCGCCGGCCGACGGGTCCGGGCTGCGGTCCGACAGCGCCGCGGTGCGCCGGGCGATCGACGCGGCGGTGCCGCGCCAGGCGCGCTGGCGGGCACGCCTGCTGCCCGCCTCGGTGGTCGGCCCCGCGGTCGGGGCGATCGCGTCGGCGGCGGACCTGTACCGGAGCGTCCGCGAGCCGAAGCGCGAGCCTTAGCGGCCGCGGGGCGGGCGGAAGCCAGCGCGGCTAGAGTTCCCCCTCCTGCCGCCTGCGCCAGCGCTCGTCGAGCCGCTCACCGAAGCCGCCGCGCGCTGGCCCGCTGCGGCGTGAGCGCCGCGCGCGGCGCTTGCCGGCCGGTCCGCCCTGCGCCGCGCCCAGCGCGACGGTGGACATCTGCCGCCAGCTATTCAGCGCCCAGATGCCGCACAGCAGCAGGACGATGAACCCGGCGACCGCCAGTCCGATCACCGCGAGGACGATGCCAGCGGCGATCATGGCCGCGCCGAGAACCAACCCAACCAGCGCCTCTGCCACCCGACGCTTGTAATGCACGCGGGGATCGCTGGAGCGCACTAGCCGGGCTAGCCTCCGATCCTCCCTGTAGAGCGCCTGCTCGATCTGCTCGAGCTGGCGCTGCTCATGCTCAGAGAGCGGCACGACGCCTCCCATGGAACCGGGGGGTGGGGTGACTTTCACCTCACGTTAGGTACTTGGTTCATTTCCCAGATTACGCGGCACATCACGCTGGTTGGAAGGGGCCTCAGGTTGGCGGTCTGGAGAAGCCGGCTCAGCGGGGTCTTGAGAAGTTCCGAAGAGTGCCGCCGGCCGCACCGCATCGGTCCCGAACCGCCTGGCGATTCGGTCAACCGCCTGCTCCGCTTCCCGCCAGCCGACCGGGCGGTCGCCGAACGCCAGCTGCCGGGCGGCGCCCGTGACCGGGCGCAGCCCGGCGGCACGGACGCCAACGAGCCGCAGCCGGGCCCGCGCGTCGAGCCCCGAGCCCTCGTAGAGCGCGCACGCAGCCGTGTAGATCTCCCTGGCCACGTCGGTCGGCTCGCTGAGGGTCCGCGACCGCGTGATCGTCTTGAAGCTGGCGAGCCTGAGCTTCACGGTCACCGTCCGGGCCACGCAGCCGGCCGAGCGCAGCGCCTGCGCGGTCCGGCCGGACAGCCGCAGCAGCTCCTTCTTGATGACTTCCGGGTCATCAACGTCGGTGGGAAAGGTCTCCTCGGCGCCGACGCTCTTTTCCTCCCGCCGCGGGGTGACCAGCCGCTCGTCCCTGGCCCAGGCCAGGGCGTGCAGGTGCGCTCCGGCGACGCCGAGCTCGCGCCGCAGCGTGGCCTCAGGGACGTGCGCGATGTCACCCACCGTGCGCAGGCCGAGCCGGCCGAGCACCTCCTCCGCCCGGTCCCCGACCCCCCACAGCGCGCTTACCGGGAGCGGGTGCAGGAAGCCGAGCAGCCCGTCCGCCGGGACCACCAGGAGCCCGTCCGGCTTGCAGTGGGCCGAGGCGATCTTGGCGACGAACTTGACCGGCGCCACCCCGACCGAGCAGGTGATGGCCTGCTGCTCGCGGACCTGCCGCCTGATCAGCTCCGCGATGGCCCTGGGCGAGCCGAGCCTGCGCTGCGCGCCGGACACGTCGAGGAACGCCTCGTCGAGTGAGAGCGGCTCCACTTCCGGGGTGACGGCCCGGAAGATGGCCATGACCTCCTTGGATACCGCGGCGTAGACCCGGTGCCGCGGCGGCAGGAAGACCGCCTGCGGGCACAGCCGCCGCGCCCGGCCGACGGGCATGGCGCTCCTGACGCCGAAGGCCCGCGCCTCGTAGGTCGCCGACAGGACCACGCCGCGCGCGCCGAGGCCGCCGACCACGACCGGCTTGCCTCGCAGGCCGGGCTGGTCGCGGAGCTCCACGCTCGCGTAGAAGGCGTCCATGTCGACGTGCAGGATGTGACACCCCTCGTCATCACCGGACAAGGCCCACCTCCTCCCACCTGACCAGGCACTTCTGACGCTAATCGATTCTCCCAGCGATCCTGCCTGACGCCGCGCCAGGGCTAGCCAGAGTCGCTACAGCACCTCGGACTGCGCGGGCCGGAGGCCCGCATCGGGGGGATACGGGGGGTCGTCCTCCCGGGCGATATCCTCGCTTCTCGGGCCTGATAGGATCGCGGTTTTTGCGATCAGGCCCGAGAAGCGAGCACGTGGAGCCGGGCGGCGATGTCCCGCAGCGGCGGGCAGGTGGCCGCGGCGTCCTCAAGCTCGCGCAGCGCCTCGGCGGCCGCCGGGTCCGCGCCCGCCCCCGGCAGCAGGCCCGAGAAGACCCGGATGCCGTGCGCGTCGCCGACCCGCAGTCCCGCGCCTTCGATCAGCGCGGTCAGCTCGGGCAGGGTGAACCGGCGGGTCACCGACGGCGCCTTGCCCGCGCCTGCCACGACAGGCGGCACGGGGCCGGGCGCGGCGGTGCCCGAGGACACGGTGCCCGACGACACGGTGCCCGACGACCCGGTGCCAGGCAGTAGGCCCAGCGCCTCGGCGTACCTTCCCGCGAGCGCCCGCTGCAGCACCGCCGCGACGGTGTTGGCGGCCAGCACGCTCACCGTGCCGCCCGGCCGCAGCACGCGGGCGACCGCCGCGAGCGCGGCGTCCGGCGCGTCCACGTACTCAAGCACGTTGTGACAGATCACCAGGTCGGCACCAGTCCCGTCGCCGGCCCCGGCGGTACCCGGCTCGCCGACCAGCGCGGGCAGGTCGACCGCCTCCCCCTGGACCTCGGTGAGCGTGACGCCGGCCTCAGCGGCCCGCCAGCGCGCGGCGGCGAGGGCGTCGGGGCTCGGGTCCACCACGGTGACCCGGTGCCCGAGGCTGGCGATGCTGACCGCGAACCCGCCGGTTCCGGCGCCCACGTCAACGACGTCCAGGGCGGTACGGCCCGACTGGGCGGCCCGGGCGGCGATGACGTCCGCCAGGACGTCCCAGACAAGCGACGACCGCGACCCGTCGCGCTTACGACGAGCGTCCGCGGGCCCCGCGTTCACATGCCCCGTGTTCATGTACACGGTGTCCGGCCCACGCGTGCCAGGCACGGCTCCCGCGGGAACCTCTGCGGTCACTCTTAACCACTCCCTTGCGAACCCTGTTCTTTTTGACGGTGTCAGCCTGGAGAAACCTTGGAGGACAAAGAGAACGGGGTTCAAGCTTGACGGCGCAGTCTCACTGTAGTGGCGACGGCCCGGCCTCATGTCGTCAAGTACCGCCACGCGCCCGAGAGCAAGCCTAGCTACCTTACGTATTTGTTACGTTACCAATTGTTGATAAAGTGGGTGAACCCGGGACTTCCAGGTCCCGTTCTTATGATCGTGGAGACCTCATCAGGCAGTTTCGCCAAGCGGGCGAAAGCGACACGCCGCCGTAAGCGAATGACGCCACGTGAAGCACCCCGGCCACGTATGCTCAACCGCATGCCAGCCGCCACCGAGCACCTCGACCTCCCCCATCCCCGGCGCCTGATCTGGACGTCGGCGTGGAGCATGGCAGAGTCTGTCGGGTTGCCGTTCGGTACCTACGTCGTGGTCACCGACGTGATCAGCCCGGACGCGGGGCTGCTGGCGGGCACGGCGGTCGTCTGGCTGCTCATCCTGCTGCGCAAGATCGTGACCGGGTCGGTTACCTCGCTGCTGATGATCTCCGCGCTCGTGCTCACGGTGCAGACCGCGGTCGCGGTCAGCACCGGCTTCCTCTGGATGTTCCAGCTTCAGTTCCCCCTCGGGAACCTGGCCATGTGCCTCATGTTCGCCCGCACCGCGCCGACCCACAAGCCGCTGGTCGCGCAGCTGGCCGCCGAAGTGGTGGCGATCAAGCAGCCGCACCCGGGGCTGCACCGCTTCTTCCAGGGCGCGACCTGGCTCTGGGCGGGGCTCTTCCTGGTGCTCACGCTCGGCCTGGCGGTGATGATGGTCACCGAGCCGTTCAAGCTCTTCATGCTGCTGTCGACGCTGGTGACCATCGCGCTGACTGCCGTCGGCGCCGGCATCTGCGCTTTGTGGTTCTTCGCCGTCATCCGGCGCCTTGGCCTGCGCCTGCGGTTCAGCGCCGCCTAGTCCAGCCGCCCGGCAAGCTGCCAGGGTCCCCCACGCGCAAGGCCGCCCGACACTGTGCCGGGCGGCCTTTTGCTGAGTGGGGGCGGTCACGGGCGCAGCGATGCGCCCGCCCGGCCGCTAGGAGCGCGGGCGTGGCTCCGGGGGACGAGCCTGCTCACCGTCGTCATCGTCCGCGTACGGGTCGCTGTCGTCCTCGTCGTCCTCCGCCTCCTCGTCCGCTTCTGACGCGAACGCGGAGACCTCGGGATCGAGGGAAAGGGTGGGCTTCTCGGCCTTGATGCGCGCGAGGACGCCGTTCACGAACGACGGCGAGTTGTCCGTGGACAGGTTCTGCGCCAGCGCGACCGCCTCGCTGATCGCCACGCCGTCCGGCACGTCGCCGGCCCATAGCAGCTCGTAGACGCCGATCCGGAGGATGTTCCGGTCCACGGCGGGCATCCGCTCCAGGGTCCAGTCGACCAGGTTCCAGGAGATCAGCTCGTCGATGCGGTCGCTGTGGGTCGCCACGCCGCGGACGAGCTCGGCCGCGTACGGCTGAACCGGCACGTCACCGAGCGACTGGCGCTCGCTGAGCAGCTCAAGCGTGGGCAGGCCGCGCAGCTCGGCCTCGAAGAGGATGTCGAGCGCCCGCTTGCGCGCCTTGCTGCGAGCGGCCATTAAGCGCGGCCGAGGTAAGCGCCGGAACGAGTGTCGACCTTGACCTTCTCGCCCGTGGTGATGAACAGCGGCACCTGGATCGTCGCGCCGGTCTCCAGCGTCGCCGGCTTGGTGCCGCCGGTCGAGCGGTCGCCCTGCAGGCCCGGGTCCGTCTGCGCGATCACGAGCTCGACCGCGGCCGGCATGTCGACGTACAGCGGGGTGCCGTCGTTAAAGGCGATCGTCACCATCTGCTCCTCGAGCAGGTAGTTCGCCGCGTCACCGACCACCCCCGCCGGGATGTGCGGCTGGTCGTAGTCGGACAGGTCCATGAAGACGAAGTCGTCGCCCTCCCGGTACAGGTACTGCATGTCGCGCTTGTCGACGTTGGCGACGTCCACCTTGATGCCGGCGTTGAAGGTCTTGTCGACCACCTTGCCCGACAGCACGTTCTTCAGCTTGGTGCGCACGAAGGCCGGCCCCTTGCCCGGCTTGACGTGCTGGAATTCCACGACATTCCACAGCTGCCCCTCAAGGTTCAGCGTCATGCCGTTCTTCAGGTCATTGGTGCTTGCCACGCGTCGTCTCCAGTCACAGGACCAGCAGTTCCCTGGTGGTCGAAGTCAAGAATCGGGCTCGGTCCCCCGCCGTCACGACCAGCACGTCCTCAATACGGACGCCGCCCATTCCTGGCAGGTAGACGCCAGGCTCGACGGTGACAGGAACCCGATCCGTCAGTTTACCCGTTCTCCCGTACCCGAGCATCGGAGCCTCGTGGATCTCCAGGCCGACGCCGTGCCCGAGCCCGTGCTGGAAGTGCGCCGCGTGCCCCGCCGCCTCGATCACGTCGCGGGCCGCGGCGTCCACCGCCCCCGCCTCCACGCCGTCCTCCAGGACCGCGATGCCGACCTCCTGGGCGAGCGCGACCAGGTCGTAGACGTCTCGCTGCCAGCCGGCGACGGAGCCGAGCGCCACGGTCCTGGTCATGTCCGCGTGATAGCCGTCGTACAGCGCGCCGAAGTCCATCGTCACCAGGTCACCGCGCTCAAGCTCCCGGCCGGACGGCGCGTGATGCGGGATCGCGCCGTTCGGCCCCGACGCGACGATGGTGTCGAACGCGGGGCGTTCCGCGCCGAGCAGGGCCATGGCGTGGTCGAGGAGAGTCGCCAGCATCCGTTCGGACATCCCGGGGCGGATCTGGGGCAGGACCTCGGCCAGGGCGGCGTCGCTCAGCCGGCAGGCGACCTCGATCTTCTCCAGTTCCTCGGCGTCTTTGACCTCACGCAGCGATTCGATCTTCCTTCCGAACGGGAGCGTGGCGATGCCCTCGGCCTTCGCCGAGAGCTCCCCGTACCGCTCGACCGTCATCTCGTGCGCCTCGAAGGCAAGGCGGCCCACGCCCCGGCGCGACGCCTCGGTCGCCAGCTTCCCCTCGATGAACCGTTCCTCGAGCAGGTCGAGGTCGGGAGCGTCGCGCCGCGCGGCGCCGGCGTAGCGGGAGTCGGTGGCCAGCAGCGCGCCGTCGCCCGCAGCGGGGAGCAGCAGCGCGGCGTTGGAGCTGGCCAGGCCGGTGAGGTACCGGACGTTGGGCCGAGCGGTGATCAGGGCGGCATCCGCGCCAGAAGCGCGGATGAGCCGCTGGGCGCGGGCCCGGCGGGCGGCGTGGATTTCCGGCATGCCCCGACTGTAGCCCGGTGAGACAGGGCCATCGAGGTACACGATGTCGTGCCGAGCCAAGAGAGGCGCAGATGCCCGTGGCACAAGGGTGTTCAGCGTCCCGGTACGATTCCTTCGCCCGGCTGGCATTCGACGGCCTTGAGCTGGTGCCGCCCGGCGTCGTGCTCGTCTCCGAGTGGCGCCCGGACGGCACCGGACCACGTCCGGCGCCCGCCGAGGTCAACTGCTACGGCGGGGTCGCCCGCAAGCCGTGATGCGGCCGCGGCGCGGCCCGGGAAGCGCTTCATGACCGCGCGCCGCATAAATGGTTTCCGCAATATTAACGGTTTTTAACGGGCACTGGCTGATACGGCCAGTTTAGACTGTTGACCAGATTTCAGTGGGGGATCATAGCCGGGAGGGTGGAGCGTGACAGACCTTACGGCCGATGAACTCCCCATTGCCGAAATCGACACCTCACGACCGCATCCGGCGCGGATGTACGACTACTACATCGGCGGCAAGAACCACTTCGCCGCCGACCGGGTGGTCGCCGACGCCGCGCTGGCGCACTGGCCGGCCGGGCGCATCGGGCTCCGCGAGAACCGCCGGTTTCTGGGCCGGACCGTCAGGTACCTGGCCGGCGAGGCCGGCATCCGGCAGTTCCTCGACATCGGCTCGGGACTGCCGGCCACGGCCAACGTCCACGAGATCGCGCAGGCGGTGGACCCGTCGTGCCGGGTCGCCTACGTCGACAACGACCCGATGGTGCTGGCGCACGCCAGGGCGCTGCTCTCCTCGTCCCCCCAGGGTCGCACCGCCTACATCCAGGCCGACCTGAAGTCGCCGCTCGACATCCTGTCCTCGCCCTCGGTGCGGTCGGTGATCGACTTCGACGAGCCGGTCGCGCTGATGCTGGTCGCGGTGCTGCACTTCCTCGTGGACGAGGACAAGCCGGAAACGGTGCTGAAGACCCTGCTCGACGCCCTGCCGCCCGGCTCCTACCTGGCCGCGTCGCACATTACGGCTGAGCATGAGCCGGAAGGGATCGCCGCCGGGCAGCGCCTCTACCGCGAGGCGGGAATACAGATGCAGATCCGCGACGCGGACGAGTTCGCGTCGCTCGCGTTCTCCGGCCTTGAGCTCGTGCCCCCCGGGATCGTCCTGGTGACCGAGTGGCGGCCGGACTCCAAGGCGCCGCGCCCGTCCCCGGCCGAGGTTTCCTGCTACGGCGGGGTCGCCCGCACGCTTCGGTGATTTGAGAAGGCGGTCGGCGGGTCGGGCGAAGGCACGCGGTCGTTCGGAATAATCGATCGTCGATTCTTCTTGCTGTTATCTTCTCGTGATGGGCGGCGGCCGACGAGGCCTGCCCGATTATGCGGGATATTTAACGCTCCCGGAAGGGCGTTAAATATCCCGCACGTCGGGCTTGCCGGCCGCCAATTGCTGTTATCAGGCGAGGGCGCGGAGGGCCTCGATGTCGCGGACGCGGCGCTCGTGGGTCGGTGAGAGCGCGGTGACGTTGAGGGTCGTGACGCCGGCCTCCCGGTAGGCCGCGAGGCGCTCCTTCACGTAGCCGTGCGGGCCGATGAGCGCGGTCTTCTCGACCAGCTCGGCGGGGACCAGGGCCGCGGCCTCGTCCTTGCGGCCGGACAGGTAGGCGTCCTGGACCAGGTCCGCCTCCTTCTGGTAGCCGTAGCGGCAGGCGAGGTCGTGATAGAAGTTCTTGCCGCGCGCGCCCATGCCGCCGATGTAGAGCGCGAGCGCCGGGCGCATCAGGTCACGCAAGTGGGCGACGTCATCGCCGATGGCGAGGGGCGCGGCGGCGATCACGTCGAGCGGGCCGAGGGTGGCCGTGTCCCGCTTGGCGGTGCCCTCCGCGAGCGCCCCGTCCCAGGTGAGGCCCGCCTTCTCCGGGAAGAAGAAGATCGGCTGCCAGCCTTCGGCGAGCTCGGCGGCGAGCGCGACGTTCTTCGGGCCAAGCGCGGCGACCACGATCGGGATCCGCTCGCGGAGCGGGTGGTTGATGAGCTTGAGCGGCTTGCCCAGGCCGGTGCCCTGGCCGGGCGGCAGCGGGAGCGTGTAGTGCCTGCCGTGGTACTCGAGGCGGTCGCGGCGCCAGACCATCCGGCAGATCTCGATGATCTCCCGCGTGCGGCCCACCGGGGCGTCGTAGGGCACGCCGTGCCAGCCCTCGATGACCTGAGGGCCGCTGGCCCCGATGCCCATGGTGAACCGCCCACCGGAGACGAAGTCGAGCCCGGCGGCGGTCATCGCGGTCAGCGCCGGTGTCCGGGAGTACAGCTGGAAGATCCCGGAGGCGATCTCGACCGTGGTCGTCCGCGCCGCGATGAAGCCGAGCTGGCTCACCGCGTCGTAGCTGTACGCCTCGGGAACGAAGACGATCTGCAGGCCCGCCGCCTCGAAGTCGGCGAGCTCATTCACCGTCTCGGTGAACCCGCCCGAGTAGTTGAGCATCATTCCCACGCGCATGTGCTGGCCTCCTCGCCGATCGCCGCCCGATCGCTACCGGGACCGGGTGCCAATTTAACCCGGTCGTCGCGTGCTGGCTATCCCCGGGGCCCGCCCCAGACATCCTGGCTCGATACCTTTTATTCTGTGGTCTAGACCACTTATCCTATGGTCTAGACCACTCAGGGCGACCACTGGCGTAACAAGGGGACGGCAAGCTTGTGTACATGGTGAGTACCGCGGACCCGCTGTCCATCACGCCTGCCGACCTGCGGATCCGGAGCATCGGGGAGCCGGCGATCCTGTCGCCGATGGCCCGGCTCGTGCGGGGGCGGGTCAGCTCGCAGCACTACGTGCACGAGTCCGACCGGGTGCTGCTCGACGACACGGTCGAGGGGGCGGAGGCGCGGCTCTGCGGCGTCTCCGACCTGCCCTCGCTTGAGCCGGGCGGGCCGCGCGAGTACATCTACTTCGACCCGTCCGCGACGCGGGCAGGGATTGTGACCTGCGGCGGCCTGTGCCCCGGGCTGAACAACGTGATCCGCGGCCTCGTCCTCGAGCTTGCCGACAACTACGGCGTCATGGACGTCGTCGGGTTCCGCGACGGCTTCCGCGGGCTGATCGGGCCGGACGTCACGCCCATGCGCCTGTCCCGCGAGGTGGTCTCCGACATCCACAACCGGGGCGGGACCTTCCTCGGCACCTCGCGCGGCAACCAGGATCCCGCGCTGATGGTGGAGACCCTGGTCCGGCTGGGGATCTCGGTCCTGTTCGTGATCGGCGGCGACGGCTCGCTGCGGGGCGCGGCGAAGATCGCCTCGACGGCCGAGCGGCTCGGGGTGCGGCTGTCCGTCATCGGGGTGCCGAAGACGATCGACAACGACATCCCGTACCTGGACCAGAGCTTTGGCTTCCAGACGGCGTTCACCCGGGCCACCGACTCGATCAAGTCGGCGCTGACCGAGGCGAGCTCCACCCCGCACGGCGTCGGCCTGGTCAAGGTGATGGGCAGGCATTCCGGCTTCATCGCCTGCTACGCGGCGCTCGCCAGCCACGACGTGGACTTCGTGCTGATCCCCGAGGTACCGTTCCTGCTCGGCCCGTTCCTCGAGCGGCTGCGGGAGCGGGTGCGGCAGCGGGGGCACGCGGTTGTCGTGGTCGCCGAGGGGGCCGGGCAGGACCTGTTCGAGTACGACGGCGCGGTCGACGCGTCCGGCAACGCGCGGCTCGCCGAGATCGGCGGGCTGTTGCGGCACCGGATCACGGCGGACTTCGCCGCGGCCGACGAGGAGCTGAGCCTCCGCTACGTCGACCCCGGGTACGCCATCCGCAGCGTGCCCGCCAACGGCTGGGACGCGGTCTACTGCCTGCGGCTGGCGCAGGCGGCCGTGCACGCAGGGATGGCGGGCCGGACGGCGATGGTCGTCGGGCGCTGGCACGGGCGGTTCGTGCACATCCCGATTCCCGTCGCGACCGGCAGCCGCAACCAGGTCGACCCGAACGGCGACCTGTGGATGTCGGTCCTGGAGGCGACCGGCATGCCGGAGCGGCTCTCTTGAGCTTCGGTCCGGTCCGTCGCGGCCGGCCGCAGGCGGCTGACCCGGCGCCAGCTCCTTACCGGGAGCCCATCCGGTTAAGGACCTCGGTGCGGATGCGGTCCGGGGAGCGCCCGTCGACGTCGACCGTTATCGTCGCCACGGACGAGTAGCCGGCCTGGCGCTCGCGGTAGACGTCGGCGATATCAGGCCGTGCGAGCACGGGGCGCCCGCTGTCACCGCCCACGCGGCTGAGCGCCTCGGCGTAACTGACTCGCAGGTACGCGACCGGCACCTCGGCCAGCAGTTTCCTGGTAAGCGGGTGTCCCACCGCGCCGCCACCGAGTGCGAGCACTATGTCAGGGCCGTTCAGCAGGTCCGCGATCACCTGGTGCTCCAGCGCGCGAAAGGCCGCCTCGCCGGACTCGGCGAAGACCCGGGGGATCGGCTTGCCGGCCCGGGCCTCGATGACCAGGTCGCTGTCGACGAAGGGCAGGCCGAGGCGGTCGGCGAGCAGGCGCCCGACGGTGGTCTTGCCCGCGCCCATGAAGCCGACGACGACGATCACGGGGAGGCGTCCAGTTCCGCCGCGATGGCGCGCAGCGCCAGGACGTAGCCGTGGAACCCGAAGCCCGCGATGATCCCGGTCGCGGCGCCGGTGATCACCGATCGCGCGCGGAAGCCCTCACGGGCCGCGATGTTGGAGATGTGCACCTCGACCAGGGGCGCGGTTCGCATCTTCACCGCGTCCATGAGGGCGTAGGAGTAGTGGGTGAGCGCGCCGGCGTTGAGCACCACGGGCGTGGCGTGGTCGCAGGCCTCGTGGATCCAGGTGACGAGCTCGCCCTCGTACTCGGTCTGACGGACGTCGGCGTGGAAGCCGAGCTCTTCGCCGGCTCGCCGGCACATGTCCGACAAGTCGGCGTAGGAAGCGGTCCCGTACACGGCCGGCTCGCGCTTGCCGAGCCGGCCAAGGTTGGGCCCGTTGAGCACGAGCACCCGGCGGGCCTGCGCGTCGGGGCCGCTCACGCGGTCACCGCCTGGTACGCCCGGGCGAGCAGGTCCTCGGGCGGGCTGTCGTAGATGACCGGGTTGCCCACGCCGTCAAGGAGGACCATCCGCAGCCGGGCGCCGCGCGCCTTCTTGTCAAGCGACATGGTCGCGCGCAGTTCCGGCCAGGCGTCGCCCCGGTAGGTCACCGGCAGGCCGACCGCGGTCAGCAGCTCCCGGTGCAGCGCCACGTCCCCCCCGGTCAGCTGGCCGGCCAGCCGGGCCACCTCGGCGGCGAACACCATGCCGATCGCGACCGCGTCGCCGTGCCTGAAGGCGTACCGCTCCAGCTTCTCGATGGCGTGCCCGAGGGTGTGCCCGTAGTTGAGCATCTCTCGCTCCCCGGACTCGCGCAGGTCGGCCGAGACCACGCGCGCCTTGACCGTGATCGCCCGTTCCACGAGCTCGAAGGCGTGCGCGCCGCCGGGCCGGGCCGCGCCTTGCGGGTCCGCCGCGACCAGCCGCAGTATCTCGCCGTCGGCGATGAACCCGGCCTTGATGACCTCGGCGAGGCCCGCCACGTAGTCGCCCCGGTCGAGGGTTTCCAGCGTCGCTAGGTCGGCGAGCACCCCGGCGGGCGGGTGGAACGCGCCGACCAGGTTCTTGCCCGCCGCGATGTCGATGGCGGTCTTGCCGCCGACCGCCGCGTCGACCATGCCAAGCAGCGTCGTCGGCACGTGGACGACGGGGACGCCGCGCAGCCAGGTCGCGGCGGCGAAGCCGGCGAGGTCGGTCGCCGCTCCCCCGCCGATGCCGACCACGCAGTCGGTCCTCGTCACCTTGGCGTCCGCCAGCCACGACCACAGCCGCGCGAGCACCGCGACGTCCTTCGCCGCCTCGCCGGCCGGCACGCCGGTCGCCGCCACCCGGTACCCCGCCGCTTCCAGCGCCCGGCAGGCCGACGCGGCCAGCGGCGCCAGCCGCTCGTCGTGGATGACGGCTACCGTCTCCGCCCGCTTGCCGACCAGCCCGGGCAGCGCGCTCAGCACCCCCCGGCCGACGACCACCTCGTACGGCTGCTCCCCGCCGACTTGGATCCTTGCCACTTGCGCTGGCTCGCGGGTGGTGCTCATGCGCGCAGCCGCTTGGCCAGGTCGGCGGCCACCTCCTCGGGGGCCAGGTCGTCGGTAGGCACGGTGAGCGTCGCGAGCTCGGCATAGACCGGGCGCCGCTCTTCGAGCATGGCCCGGAGCCGCCCGCGCGGGTTGCCCGGGATCACGACGCGGGGCCGGTCCATGCCGGCGCGCTTCGCGACGGTCGTGAACTCGGCCTCCAGGTAGACGATCACCTGGCCGGCGAGCATCCGGCGCACGTCGGGGTCGAGCACGGCACCGCTGCCGAGCGCGAGCACGCCGCCGCCCGCCTTGACCGCGTCGAGGCCGCTCGCGACGGCACCCCGCTCAAGCTCGCGGAAGACCAGCTCGCCGTCGTCTACGAAGATGTCGCCGACGGGCTTGCGCGCGGCCAGGGACACGAGCGCGTCGGTGTCGGCGAACGGGACGCCGAGCGCGGCGGCGAGCAGCTCGCCGACCGACGACTTGCCCGCCGTGGGCGGTCCGATCAGCACGATGCCCTTTCCCGTGCCTGGTGCCGCTGGCGCCGCGGAGGATGTCAAGAGATCACCAGGCTCTTCAGGTAGCCCTCCGCGTTCCGGCGGAGTTCCTCTACCGTGTCACCGCCGAACTTCTCCGTCGCCGCCTCCGCCAGCACCAGGGCAACCATGGCCTCGGCGACCACGCCGGCGGCTGGCACCGCGGTCACGTCGCTGCGCTGGTTGATCGCCTTGGCCGGCTCGCCGGTCGCCACGTCGATCGTCTCGAGCGCGCGGGGCACGGTCGAGATCGGCTTCATCGCGGCCCGCACCCGCAGCACCTCGCCGGTGGACATGCCGCCCTCGATCCCGCCGGCCCGGTTGGTGCGCCTGCGCACCCCGTCGGGCCCGAGGTAGATCTCGTCGTGCGCGTGGGAGCCGCGGCGGGCGGCGGTGGTGAACCCGTCGCCGACCTCGAAGCCCTTGAACGCCTGGACCGACATGAGCGCCGCGCCGAGCCGCGCGTCGAGCTTCCTGTCCCACTGGGTGAAGCTGCCAAGGCCCGGCGGCAGCCCGTACACCGCCACCTCGACGACGCCGCCCAGGGTGTCGCCGTCCTTGCGCGCCGCGTCGACTTCGGCGATCATACGGGCGCTCGTGTCCTGATCGGCGCAGCGCACGGGGTCCTCGTCGATGCGGGCCAGGTCGGCCGGGAGCGGCACGGGCGTGTCGTCGGGCACCGCGACCGAGCCGAGCGCCACTACGTGCGAGACGATCTCGACGCTGAGGGCCTGCGCGAGCAGTTTCCGCGCGACCTCGCCGAGCGCGACCCGGGCGGCGGTCTCGCGCGCGCTTGCCCGCTCAAGGATGGGCCTGGCGTCGGTGTGCCCGAACTTCTGCATGCCCGCCAGGTCGGCGTGGCCGGGCCGGGGCCTGGTCAGCGGGGCGTTGCGGGCCTGGTCGGCGAGATCCTTCCGGGAGACCGGGTCGGGCGACATGACCGTCTCCCACTTGGGCCACTCGGTGTTGCCGACCCGGATGGCGACCGGACCGCCAAGCGTGACGCCGTGCCGCACGCCGCCGGTGAGCTCTACCTCGTCCTGCTCGAACTTCATCCTCGCGCCGCGCCCGTAGCCCGCCCGCCGCCGCGCGAGGGCAGTCGCCACGTCCTCGCTGGTAATCCGCACGCCCGCCGGCACTCCATCACAGATCGCCGCGAGCGCCTTCCCATGCGACTCGCCCGCCGTCAGCCACCGAAACATGCTGTTCACCCTACAGTCAGCGTCGGCTCGGGTCCGCCACTGCCCGCGCCCCGACACCCGGCTGAGGAGGATCCTTCCGAACGGGTGCGTGGCTCCGTGTCAGCCGAGGCGGATCGCGATGCCGCGACGAAGGCGGGGGGCGAGGCGGGCCGCGATAGCCTCGGCGGCGACGCGGGCGGTGGCCAGGTCAGCGGCCTTCAATGTGATGGTCAGTTCCGCGTCCTCGTCGCCTGGCCCGATGGTGAAGTCATCGGCCACCGCGGCGACCTGGGCGCGGATGTCAGGGTCCTCGTGCGGGAGCGGTAGCGGCGCCCCGCTGGCGAGCGCTCGGAGGCGGGCGCCCTCGACGACCAGCGGGACCGGGCCCGCCACGTCGATGACGACCGCGTCGGCCTGCTCGGCCGCGACGGCCGGCCACAGCCGCGGCGCGGGGACCGGAACCGGGCGCGCGTCCGCGCGCCACCGCCTGACCGCTTCTGTGCCGGTAAACGCGATGACCGCCTTGCGGCCGTCGTTCCCGATCAGCGTCGGGAGCGCCATCTCGGTCTCTTTCTCCGTCCCGTCGGCGCCGGCCTCGGCGAGCACGGCGACGACCGGGACGAGGAGGCGGCTCGCGGCGACCGCGGTCAGCACCGCGTGCTCGGTCGCCGCGCCGGCCGCATAGGCGGCGAGGGCCGCGGCCACGGCCGGGTCCGCGCCGCCGGTGTCGCCCGCTGGTGTAGTGACTGGCACGCACCGACACTATCGCCGGCCGATCGCCGCATCTCGCGGGCGGCGCGGGCGCGAGGCCGTCCCGGCGGACCGGGTGCTGTTAGACCGGTCACGGCATCCCTCCCCCAGACGGGCGTCTTGGCCGCTCGGGCGGCTGGCGGGCGGTATTCGGAGCGCGCCAGGGAAGCTCACTGAATGTAGTGAAATCCATGAAAGCCGTATTTAACGGTGGGTATCGTCAGTCTCCACGGCAGAATCGGTTGAGCGCCCATGCCGGATATGGGAGTCTCTTGACCTGCGGCGACGTACAGGCCTCCGGACCAGGAAACCGGCATGTGCGGACCAGAGGTTGCGGCGCTAGCGGAGGGAGCAGTTCCGTGGGTTCGGCACGCGAGCCGGCGCAAGCCGCGCGGATACTTCCCGGCACGCCGATGAGAAAGGTAGTGCCGCCCCGGATGGTCGGCCCGTACATGAGCGGCCAGCGCGGCGTCGTCGCGGGATACGTGCACCGGGTCAGGGACGTCGTCTTCAGGAACCCGGCAGACGCGTTCTACGCGCTCGGCCTAGGCTACGAGGGATCGGACTTCAAGCCTGACATGCCGGAGATGTACTTTCTCTGCTGGCAGGCGCGGGAGATTGACGGTTACGTCCCGGTGAGCGCGCGCGGCGTGCCCGGCCGGACGGAGTTCTACCTGGAACCGATCCAGATCCCGGTCGGCACGACCTTGTGCCGGCTCGGGGACGCGGGCGAAGAACCCGTGGCCCGGTATGACGGACTCGCCTGGCGGCGGCCGAGGGAGGGGTAAGGCTCGTGCGGTACCGGCTTATGGCCTCCTACCTCGGTGCCTCTTATCAGGCGGCGGTGGGCCCGTCCGACCGTGATGTGACGCTGTTCGCGGCCCCGCCGCCACCGGAAGAACATGGCTTCTCCCCGGCACCCGGCGGCATCTGGCGCAAGCAGGTGCGACTTGACGATGTTGACGCGCTCTGGGAATCACGGCCCATCGGCTCGTACCACGGCGAGCCGTGCCTCGTGCTCGACGATCTCGGGGACCGGCTGCACATCGTCTACCTGGGCATGGATGAGCGGCGGGCCGCGCAACTCGGCTACTGGGAAGTCGACCGCGGCGTCTTTGAGGTCGTCGTGCCGCGGCATGACGTCTCGGACCTAGCCGAGGAGCGGCACGAGTTCCCGATCGCACTGCTGCTCTCGGCGCTGCCGAGGGCGCTCGGCGCCGGCAACCCGGGGCCGGGCGGACCCGGGGCCGGCCAGAACGGGGCAGGCAGGGCCATCGGCGCGATTGGCCCGGGTGGCGCCCAAGGGGCCGTCCCCGTGCCCGCGGGCGCGGTGGCAGGCCCGGGCGGACCGGGGACGGGCTCCATGCCGGGCTGGAATGGCTCCGCGGGGGCGCTGCCGCCGGTCCGTGGCCAGCTACCGCCGGGTGGCCAGGCGCAGCTGCCCTCGGCGATGCCGCAGCAGCCCGCCCTGGCCGGAATGCAGTACCCAGCTACCGGCGGGTACCAGACGACGGCGGGGCAAAACGGCATGGGGCCGCCCGCGGGCCCCGGCATGCAAGGCGCCCCCGGCATGCCCAACGGGTTCGGCGTCCCCGGGGTACCGCAGCGGGCCGACCTGTCCCAGTATCCCGGCGGCCAGCCGGTGCCGGGCGGACAGCAGGTTCCCGCGAACGCCCAGGGCCCCGGGCCCCAGCAGCCGCTGGCTACGGGCGCCGCGCCGCCGCCCTTCCCCGCGACGCAGTTCCCGGCCCGGCCGCAACTGCCGGCGGCCCAGCAGCCGCCTGGCTACCAGCAAATGGCCCAGCAGCCGACGGCGCAGGCACCGGGTGGGCAGGCGGTGGGCGGGGCCGCCCCGATGACGCAGCAGCAGTTCTTGCCCGTTCCGCCGCTGCCCGCCGCGCCGCAGGCCTCCGGAGCGCAGCCGGCGATGCAACTGCCGGGGCAGCAGGCGGCCGGGCCGCAAGCCGGCAACGCGCAAGCGCCGTCCGCGCCAGCCTCGCAGGCACAGCAAGCGCAGGCACAGCAAGCGCAGGCACAGCAGGCACAGCAGGCACAGAAGCACAGGCACAGCAGGCACAGCAAGGCACAGGCACAGGCACAGCAGGCACAGGCAGGCAGCAGGCACAGCAGGCACAGCAGGCACAGCAGGCACAGGCACAGGCACAGCAAGCACAGCAGGCACAGCACAGCGCAGGCACAGCAAGCGCAGGCACAGCAGGCACAGCAGGCACAGGCACAGCAGCCGCCGACCCCGACGGCCGTGGCCGCCTGGCACGGCTCTCCCGCGTCCGACGGCAACGGCAACTGGTACTACCAGCCCCGTCCCGACGCGCAGCCGGGCGGGGTGACCGCCAACGGGTATCCGGTCAACGGGACCACGCTGAACGGCTACTCGCAGCCCGATCAGGGCACCGGGCCCCAGGCGGCGCTGAACGGGCTGGCCGGGCAGCAGCAGTACGGCCAGCCCGCTCAGCCGGCCCCGGTGACCGGGTACCAGCAGGCGCCACCCCAGCAGGCGCTGGCCCCGTCGCCCGCGACCGCCGTTCAGCATCCGCAGTTCGGCCAGCCGGGCCCGGCGCTGCCTGGGCCCGCGTTCGCGCCGCCCGCCCCGCAGCAGGCACCGACGGCCGGCCTGCCGGCGCCGCAGGTGCCCGGGCCGCAAGGCGTGGCACCGGCCCCCATGGCGCCAGCCCCTACAGCCCAGCCCGTCCCGTCCGCCCCGTCGGTCACGATCCCGGTGACCGCACCGCCCCCGCCGCCGGTGACACAGCCGCCGGTGACACGGCCGCCGCTGGCCGCGGAGCCCGTGGCAGCGCAGCCGGCGGTGACTCAGCAGGCGACGACGACGCAGCCGCTGGCCGCTCCCCTCGCCACGGCCGCGCCGGCCGGCCAGGCACCGCCAGCCCAGGCACCCGGGCTGCCCGGGGCCGACACGACGGGCCCGCTCACGGCCTTGCCGTTGGCCCCGCCGCCCGATCAGTCGGGAGCCCACGCCGGCCCGGCGACGGGCGGCACGCTCAGCAAGATAACGGGCGCGGTCCGCGGGCGCCGCGCCGCGCGCAAGCCGCGCCTCGCGATGTCCGCGATCTTCGCCGACCTCGTTGATATGGCCGACATCCCGCGGTCCGCATACGCCGTCGATGAGGAAATCACCGGGGCCATGTGCCTGTTCAAGACCGACGGCGGCTATGAGGTATTCAGCTGCGCGGAGGACGCGCGGCACGAAGTGCGATTCTTCGAAGAGGAAGAGGCGGCTTACTTCTACCTCTTTGGCGTACTGGCGGCCGAGGCGCTACGCAATGGCCGGCTGAGCCCGCGCCGAAGCTGACTGCCGCAAGAAATGCCCCGCGACATCACAGATAACGCCTCGGACACTCGCGCGGCGCTTGTCGTCGGGATACGATTAAAATGCCGACGGGGCTGACGGTCCCCCGCTCCCCAAGCAGCCCCGTCGGCCCATCCTCACCAAGCCGTTCTTATTTCGTCATATTCTCATACATATTATGAGAATATGACGAAATAAGAACGGCAGTCGTAAATCACGTACGACAACAGAAGAAACGCGCATCCCTCTCGTTCACACGGATCACATAATTGCCATTCGGCTCGCTAACATCATTCATTATTCGAATTCAATAATGGTATTCGCTTAGAGCGTACCGTCGGTCAACGCGCCGCCGGCCCATGCGCCGGGTGGCCCGGGTCCGTATGCTGATCGCCATGACGATCCCGCTCACGGGCACCCAGTACGAGATCGAGGCAGGCGACTACCGGGCGACCGTTACCGAGCTCGGTGCGGGCCTGCGCGGCCTCCGGTTCGGCGACACCTCCATTGTCACCGGCTTCGACGCCGATGAACTGCCGCCGCACGGCGCCGGCCAGCTGCTGACCCCGTGGCCCAACCGGGTCGACGGCGGCCGCTACACGTTCGATGGCGAAGACCAGCAGCTGGCCCTCAGCGAGCCGGCCCGCGGGAACGCCATCCACGGCCTGACCCGGTTTGCGCCGTGGACCCGGACCGCACACGACCACGGCGAGGTGACGCTGCGCAGCCTGCCGCACGGCCAGCAGGGCTACCCGTTCGCCGTGCAGACCGACGTCACCTACCGCGTCGACGCGGAGTCCGGGCTGCACGTCACCGTGACCGCGACCAACAAGGGCAGCCGGCCGGCGCCCTGGGGCGCGGGTGCGCACCCGTACCTGACGACGGGCACCCGGACGATCGACGAGTGCGAGCTCGCGCTGCCCGCCGACCGCTGGCAGCCCGTCGACGACCGGCTCATCCCGTCCGGCCCCGCGCAGGACGTGTCCGGGACCGGCTTCGACCTGCGGACCGCGCGCAAGCTGGCCGGCCTGCAGCTCGACCACGCCTTTACCGGCCTGCGCCGGGAGTCGGACGGACTCGCCTGGGTCAGGCTCACCGGGGGCGGGCTGACCACGGCCATGTGGATGGACGCCGCCAACCCCTGGCTGCAGGTCTTCACCAGCGACCCGCTCGAAGAGGAACGCCGCCGGGCGGCGGTCGCCGTCGAGCCGATGACGTGCCCGCCGAACGCGTTCTCCAGCGGCGAGGAGCTGATCGTCTTGCAGCCCAGGGAGTCCGTCACGGTCCGCTGGGGAATTCGCGCGGAGTAACCAGGGCCAGTTCCCTCACCCGGGCGAGGTCCTCCGGGGTGTCGATGTCGTCGGGGCTGCCAGTGTCCCCGCACTCGACGAGCGTGACAAGGTCGGGGTGCGCCCGCAGGAACGTGCGCGCCCCGGCATCGCCGGTCGCCGTCTCGATCACGGCAGGCCAGTGGACCCGGTCAATGAGCACCGGGTTACGCGGCTGGCCGGCGTAGGCGGCGACCGCGACCGTCGCGCCACTCGCGTGGGCGGCGATCAGCCGGCGCACCGCCGCCGCTCCGACAAGCGGCTGGTCCGCCAGGGCGATCACGGCCGCCGCGGTGCCGCCCGCAAGGGCGCGCAACCCGGCCGCGAGCGAGGAACCCATGCCGGACATCCAGTCGGGATTGTGCACGCTCACCACGCCGGGCAACTCGACGGGGACGGCCCCCGTCACCACGATGACCGGATCGGCCCCGCCCGCGCGCAGCAGCGCCACCCCCCGCTCGGCAAGCGTTGACCCGGCGAGTTCGACGGTCGCCTTCGGCTGCCCGAGCCGCGATCCGTCCCCCGCCGCCAGCAGTATCCCCGCGACATTTTCGACCACGGCACCATCCAACCATCGCCTGCTGGCCGGTCATCGCCGCGGGCCGGTCATCCCCGGAAAGCACAGAAGCCCCGTCCGCGCCCGGGTGGCGCCCCCGGGCCGGGAGGAAAACCCGGTGACCACGCTCCGAGGCCACGTTAGGGTCGGAAGGTGCCGCCTGTATCGCAACTGCTCACCTTCGCGTTGACGTCGTTCATCATCATCTTGATCCCGGGGCCGAGCGTGCTGTTCACGGTCAGCCGGGCCATCGTGCTCGGCCGCATGGCCGGCGTCGCCACCGTGGCGGGCAACACGGTCGGCGCGTTCACGCAGGTGCTCGCCGTAGCATTCGGCATCGGGCCGCTGATCGAGCGCTCGATCCTGGTGTTCACCGTGCTCAAGTTCGCCGGCGCCGGCTACCTGGTGTTCCTCGGCGTTCAGGCGATCAGGCACCGCCATTCGCTGGCCGAGTCGCTCGGCGCCAAGGTGGAGCAGAAGACCGTGGCGCGGATCGTGGTCGACGGGTTCACTGTCGGGGTCACGAACCCCAAGGTCATCGTGTTCTTCTCGGCCATCCTGCCGCAGTTCGTGGACCGGCGGGCGGGCGACGTGCCCCTGCAGATCGTCGTGCTCGGCGCGATCTTCGCGGGGGTGGCGCTGCTGAGCGACAGCAGTTGGGCGCTGGCGGCGGGCACCGTCCGCGCGTGGCTCTCCCGGTCACCGCGGCGGCTGGCCATGCTCGGGGGCACCGGCGGGCTCGCCATGATCGCGATCGGCACCCGGCTCGCGTTCACCGGACGCAACGACTAGAGCCGGCGCGGCGACTTTTCAATTAGCTTGAAAGTCCCGAGTTTTCAAGTAGTGTGAAGGTCATGACGGCTGTACCCGCTGATGCGAACCTGAGCGACCTGCTGAACAAGCCCAAGGCCACGCTGGCCCGACTCGCCGGCAATCGGCGGCTCGTGCTGCACCGGCGCGACGCCGAGGACCTCGTCATCACCACGGCGGAACGGGCCGCCGCGGACAACGCGGTGGTGCGTGACACGACGCGCCTGTTCCGGGAGATGGTGAGAAAGGACCCGATGGTCATGACCCTTGCGGTACAAGTCCTGCCGGCCGTGTTTCCCTGGGTCCTGCACCTGAACGACGACGAACGGCAGGAGTTCGCAGCCGAGTGGCTCGAAGCGCTCGGGGCGGCGGGAGAGTTGGACAATGGGGCAGCGGTCGAAGGGCTGGTCGCGGCGTGGCAACACACGGCTGAGATCATCGCCGACCCAGAACTCTTCGCCTTCTTGACCCGTGAACGTGAGTCTCTTGACTATGGCCCGGCAGTTCCGCCAGAGGTGCCGAATGAGTCCTAAGCGCGGAGACCGTGTAGCGCCTCCGCCCGGTCCCGGCGAATGGGATGTCCGCTTCAGGAACAACGCGGCCGCGAGAGGATGGGTAGCACTTTGCCGCCATGCGCCCGGCAACACCCTAGACGCGTGGACGGCGATGCGGCGGAACCCAATGCCGAGGACCGACTCACCGCGCCATCACCGACTCCACGGCAGATTGTCCACTGCCCAGGCAGACGGCAAGACGCTCAGCGTCTGGCAAATTGAGGTCACCGGCGCGGGCCGCATCTGGTATCTCGTAGATCCTGATAAGAAACTTGTCTGGATCGACCATGCCGGCCCCGGTCACCCGAAGGCGACCGGGTAAGGGGCCGACAGCCCCTTAGGCAGGGACGTGCTCGTCGCCGTGGATGCGGCCCTCCGTGCGGGTCAGGGCCTGGCCGCTGCCGCCCCAGCGGAGCTGGATGAGCTCGGCGGCGATGGAGACCGCGGTCTCTTCCGGGGTGCGGGCGCCCAGGTCGAGGCCGATCGGCGAGCGCAGCCGGGCCAGCTCTTCTTCGGTCATCCCGATCGCGCGCAGCCGCTCAAGCCGGTCCTCGTGGGTGCGGCGCGAGCCCATCGCGCCGATGTAGCCGGCCGGGGTGCGCAGCGCCACCTCGAGGACGGGCACATCGAACTTCGGGTCGTGGGTGAGCACGCAGATCACCGTGCGCGCGTCCACCTCGACGCCGGCTGAGGAACCGGTGCGGCCAGTCGACCACGACCTCGTCGGCGTCGGGGAAGCGGGACCTGGTCGCGAAGATCGGCCGCGCGTCGCAGACGGTGACGTGGTAGCCGAGGAACTTGCCGACCCGCGCCACGGCGGCCGCGAAGTCGATCGCGCCGAACACGAACATGCGCGGCGGCGGCGCGAACGAGTTCACGAACACCGCGAGTTCGTCGCCGCGCCGTTCGCCGTGCTCGCCGTAGCGGCGGATGCCGGTGGCGCCCTGGGCGAGCATGCCGCGGACGTCGTCGTCCACGGCGGTGTCGAGCCGGTCCCCCGCCCCCAGCGTCCCGGTCGACGCGCGGGCCGCGTCGCCCCAGATGACCCGGCGCGCGCCAACCTGGCCCGGGCCCGAGATCACGGTGGCCACCGCGACCGGCTCGCCGCGTTCGACCGCCTCGTAGATGTCGCCGAGCTCGGGGAACGTCGTCCTATTGACCGGCTCGACGAAGATGTCCAGGATGCCGCCGCAGGTCAGGCCCACGGCGAACGCGTCGTCGTCACTGAAGCCGTACCGCTGAAGCACCGGCTGGCCGCTTTCCGTGACCTCCGTGGCCAGCTCGTAGACCGCGCCCTCGACGCAGCCGCCGGAGACGGAGCCGATCACCTCGCCGCCGTCCTCCACCGCGAGCGCGGCACCCGGGTCGCGCGGTGCGCTGCGGAACGTGGCGACCACCGTGGCGAGGCCGAACGTCTCGTCCGCGGCCCACCACTTGGTGATTGTGTTCAGGATGTCGCGCACAACCCCACCTCGAAGTCTCACTCGTCCTATAAAGCTACCGAGCCGCGCCAGCGCAGGCCATGGCGGCTTTAGCAACTGCTTAACTGAACCCGCGATGACCGCCGTCTATGCCGGGACCGTACCCGGGGCCGTCGCGGTCACGCACGGCGGCGACGGCCGCCCGCATCAGCCGGGGCGTGTCGGGGTCGGCGAGCCGCTCCGGCCTCCGCTCAAGTTCGTCCGGGCTCAGCCACTCGTGCCGTTCGATCGTGAGCCGCTCGATCAGCGACTGGTGCGCGAAGCTCACCTGGGCGTCGTCGACGGCGATCGCGAAGTACGTCTGGTACTGGGTAACCGGCAGCAGGGCGAACAGGCGGTACTCGATCACGGTGGTGCCGAGCGGCGCGCCGAGCTCCGCGGGATCGACGTCGATCCCGGCTTCCTCGCGCATCTCGCGGGCGGCGGCCTCGGCCAGGATCTCGCCGCGCTCCGCGCCGCCGCCGATCGTGAGCCAGAAGCGGTCGCTGCGGCGGTGCAGTTCCCGGCCGAGTTGCAGCAGCACGCGCCCTTCCCGGTCGACCGGAAGGACGCGTGCCGTGTTGCGCTTGACCCGCACTACTCCACGATCTTGGAGATCGGGATCTCCAGGATGTCGTGCGCGCCGGCCGCCTTGAGCGCGGGGATCAGCGTGTTGACGCCGCGCTTGGGCACCACGGTCTCGACGGCGTGCATGCCGCTGTTGGCGAGGGCGGTCACCGTCGGCGACGACATCGCCGGCAGCATGCCGGTCACCGCCGCGAGCTGGTCGACCGCGACGTTGAGCTTCAGCAGGACCTGGCCCCGCGCCTGGATGGCGCCGCGCAGCAGCAGCGCGATGTCCTCCATCGCCGCCCGCTTGTCCGGGTCGGCGTGGGCGGCGCCGCAGGCGACGAGCTCGGTGTAGCTGGTCAGCAGCGTGCTCAGGATGCGCAGCCCGTTCTTGCGCAGCGACGACCCGGTCTCGGTCAGGTCGACGATCGCGTCGACGATGTCGGGAACCTTGGCCTCGGTCGCCCCGTAGGAGGGAACGACCATCGCCTTGACGCCGTGCTCGGCGAGGAACCGCTCGGTCAGCGACGGGAACTCCGTCGAGATCCTGATGCCCTCCGGCAGGTCGGCGACGGTTTCCCACGGCGCGCTGTCCTGGACCGCCAGGACGACCCGGACGGGATTCGAGGTCTGCTTGGAGTACTGGAGCTCGCCGAGTGAGACGATGTCCGCCCGCGTCTCGGTGATCCAGTCGCGGCCGGTGATGCCGATGTCGAACAGGCCGCGCTCCAGGTAGGAGGGGATTTCCTGGGGCCGGAGGAACCGCACCCGGTCGATCCTCGGGTCGTCAATCGAGGCGTGGTAGTCGCGGTCAGACGCCCGGCGCACGGTCAGGTCCGCGGCGTCGAAGAGGTCAAGGGTGGCTTTTTCCAGCGAGCCTTTGGGCAGTACCAGAGAGAGCATGGGGGAAGTCCTTTTTTCGTCCAGAACGTGTGCGTGGTTCCCGGCATAGCAAAGCGCCACGTCCCCGAGGCCAGGATGACGCGCGGGCGTGCGTCATCCCAAGGCCATGAAAACACGGGAAAGCGTGGCGCCGTTAATGTCGCGCGGTCTCGCTCTTCGGCCGGTCCCCGCAGCGGACGGAGCGAAGCAGGACGGCGGTGTCGAGCGCGGCCACGACTGCCTCCCATCCCTTGTCCTCGCTGCTGTCTGGCAGCCCGCTGCGGTCGCGGGCCTGCTCAATCGTGTCACACGTTAGCACGCCGTTGCCGACCGGCGTCCCCTCGTCGAGCGCGACGCGGGTGAGCCCGGCGGTCACCGCGTCGCAGACGTACTCGAAGTGCGGCGTCCCGCCGCGGATGACCGCGCCGAGACAGGCCACCGCGTCGTAGCGCTTGGCCAGCTCCTGCGCGACGACCGGGAGTTCCACCGCGCCGGCGACCCGGACCACCAGCGGGTCGTGAACGCCGCAGGCCTTGGCCGCCGCCGTGGCCCGGTCCACGAGCGAGTCGGTGATCTCGGCATGCCACCGGGTAGCCGCGATCGCCAGAGACAGGCCGGCCGCGTCCACCGTGCCGAGCTCGGGACGTCCCTGCCCGCTCATGCGCTCTTCGCTTCCCGGAAGCAGGTCATTGTTTCTCCTGTGTCTAGTAGCGGGCCGGCGGTCAGGAGACCTCGGCCGCGGGGGGCGCCTCGGTCTCCAGGGATTCGGGCGTTTCCAGGCTTTCGAGCTGGTGGCCGAGGCGGTCGCGCTTGGTGGTGAGGTAGCGGAGGTTGTGTGGCGTGGTCAACGGGGGCAGCGGGATGCGGGTCACGTCGAAGCCGTGCGCCGCCAGGGCGTCGACCTTCTCCGGGTTGTTGGTGAGCAGCCGGACGGAGCGGACGCCCAGGTCGCCGAGCAGCTGCGCGGCGACGGAGTACTCGCGGGCGTCCACCGGCAGGCCGAGCCTCAGGTTCGCGTCCACCGTGTCGACGCCGGCGTCCTGCAGCTCGTAGGCCTGGAGCTTGGACAGCAGCCCGATGCCGCGGCCCTCGTGGCCGCGCAGGTAGAGGACGACCCCGCGGCCGCGCTCGGCGATCTTGGCCATGGCGGCGTCGAGCTGCGCGCCGCAGTCGCAGCGCTCGGAGCCGAAGACGTCGCCGGTCAGGCACTCGGAGTGGACGCGGACGAGGACGTCCTCGCCTCCTTCGAGGGTCCTTCGCGGGGGCTGGGGGGAGTCATCCTCCCGGGAGCCGGATTCCTCGATGTCGCCAAGGACCAGCGCGAGGTGCTCGGCCCCGTCGATGTCCGAGCGGTAGCCGTAGGCGCGCCACTCGCCGTAGGCGTTGGGTATGACCGTCTCCGCGACGCGGGTGACCAGGCGCTGGTTGCGGCGGCGGTACTCGATGAGCTGCTCGATGGAGATCAGCGCGAGGCCGTGCTCGTCGGCGAACTCGCGCAGGGCCGGCAGTCGCAGCATGGTCCCGTCGTCGCCGATCACCTCGCACACCACGCCCGCCGGCGGCAGCCCGGCGAGCACGGCCAGGTCGACGGCGGCCTCGGTGTGGCCGCGCCGGCGGAGCACGCCGCCCTCGGTGTACCTGAGCGGGAACACGTGGCCGGGGCGCACCAGGTCGCCGGGGCCGCTCGCGGAGCTGGCGAGCAGCTGCACGGTCGCCGCGCGGTCGGCGGCGGAGATGCCCGTCGTGATGCCCTGCCGCGCGTCCACGCTGATGGTGAACGCGGTGCCGTGGTGCTCCTGGTTCTGGCTGGTCATCTGGGGCACGTTGAGCCGGTCGAGGTCCGCGCCGAGCATCGGCACGCAGATCAGCCCCCGGCCGTAGCGGATCGTGAAGGCGAGCAGCTCGGGGGTGGCCTTCGACGCGGCGAAGACGATGTCTCCCTCGTTCTCCCGGTCCGCGTCGTCGACCACGATGACCGGGCGGCCGTCCGCGATGTCCTTGATCGCCCGCGCGACCTCGTCGAGCGGAGTGACGGTACCGGAGGGCCCTGTGTCCGCTTCGCCAGCGGTACGGGGGGTCGTGCCCAGGGAAGATGACAGCATGATCAGCCCATTTGCGTTGTTTGCCGGGTTAGGTTGGTTGACGCCGCTCGCCCGGTCACCGGGTGCCTCCCAGGAGCTTCTCCACGTACTTGGCGACCACGTCGACCTCGAGGTTGACCTCGTCACCGGGCTGCTTCAGGCCGAGCGTGGTGCGCTTGAGCGTCTCGGGGATCAGGCTGACCTCGAACCAGTCATCGGCGATACCCGAAACGGTGAGGCTGACACCGTCGACGGTGACGGAGCCCTTGTGCACGATGTACCTGGCCACGCTTTCCGGCAGGCCGATCCGGACGACCTCCCAGTGCTCTTGCGGGTCGCGGCTGATGATGGTAGCCGTGCCGTCGGTGTGGCCCTGGACGAGGTGGCCGCCGAGCCGGTCCGCGAGGCGGACCGAGCGCTCCAGGTTGACCTTGGTGCCGGGGGCCACGGACTTGAGGCTGGAGTGCCGCAGCGTCTCCCCCATCACGTCGGCGGCGAAGCCGAGCGGGGCAGGTGACGGCGGTTCGTGAGATTCGCCCGCCGGCCGCGGGCGGGAACCGATCAGCGAGGTAACCGTCAGGCAGACGCCGCTGACGCAGATAGAGTCGCCTGGCCTCGCGTCTTGCGTCACCACGGTGCTGCGAACGTGAATGCGGGCGAAATCGCCGAGATGCTCGACCGCCTCGACCTCGCCGAGGTCCTCAACGATGCCGGTAAACAACCGCGCCCTCCTCCGGTCCGGCTCCGGGGGACGCGACTGTCGGCCTTTTCGGCCGTGCCCTTCTCACGCGGCGATGGAACGCCGCCTGGGCACGCCCGGCATTGGCCGGCCGCGCGCGTGCTGCCTCCCATCCGGACTTTAACCGTCGGTCCCGGAGTTCCACCGGGTCAACCAGCCGCGGTTGCGGCCGGGTCGCGGACTATCACCGCCGGTTCGGAGTTTCACCGACCCCGGAGCACGCTCACTTCCGCCAACCAGTCTGCCACACGAGATATTCCGACCAACAGCCGCGAACGACGTGACGCCGCTCTCAGCGGACCAAATGGCCGCCCGGGTTCTGGATCGCGGAGCCTGCTTAGCCGGACAACCGGGTGACGGCGCGCATCTTGTTGGTCGCGTCCAGGGCGGCGACCTTGTAGGACTCGGCGAGGGTCGGGTAGTTGAACACGGCGTCGACCAGGTAGTCGACGGTGCCTCCGCAGCCCATTACGGCCTGGCCGATGTGGATGAGCTCGGTGGCCTGGGTGCCGAAGACGTGCACGCCGAGCAGCTTGCGGTCGATCGGCGAGATCAGCAGCTTGAGCACGCCGTAGGAGTCGCCGACGATCTGGCCGCGGGCGAGTTCCCGGTAGCGGGACACGCCGACCTCAAAGGGTACGCAGGCCTCGGTCAGCTCGGCCTCGGTCTTGCCCACGAAGCTGATCTCCGGGATGGAGTAGATCCCGATTGGCTGGGGGATCTCGTTGGTCGAGATCGCCTCGCCGAAGGCGTGGTTGGCCGCCAGCCGGCCCTGCTCCATGCTGGTGGCCGCCAGCGCCGGGAAGCCGATGACGTCGCCGACCGCGTAGACGTGCTCGACCTTGGTGCGGAAGAACTCATCGACCTTGATCCGGCCGCGCTCGTCGGCGGTCAGCCCGGCGGCGGGCAGGTTGAGGCCGTCGGTCATGCCCTGGCGGCCCGCGGAGTACAGGACCGTGTCGGCCGGGATCTTCTTGCCGCTGCCCAGCATCGTGATCGCCCCCTCGGGGTGCGACTCCACCGACGAGACCGACTCGCCGAAGCGGAACGTCACCGCGAGGTCCCGCAGGTGGTACTTGAGCGCCTCCACGACTTCCTCATCGCAGAACTCGAGCATCCGCATCCGCTTCTCGACCACGGTGACCTTGGTGCCGAGGGCGGCGAACATGGACGCGAACTCCATGCCGATCACCCCCGCGCCCACGACCACCATCGAGCGGGGCACCCGCTCCAGGTGGTTGATGCCGTCGGAGTCGATGATCGTCTTTTCGTCGAAGGCCACGCTCGGCGGCCGGGCCGGGCGGGTCCCCGTGGCGACCACGACCTTGTCGGCGGTGACCTTGCGGGTCCGGCTGCCGTCGTCGACCTCGACGGAGTGCGGGCCGACGAAGTAGGCCATGCCCTGGATGATCGTGATCCGGTTGCGGGCCAGCTGGCTGCGCACCACGTCGTTCTCGCGGCTGACCACGTGCGTGATCCGCGCGGTCAGGTCGGCGACGGTGATGTCGTCCTTGACCCGGTACGACTGGCCGTAGATCTCCCGCTGGCCGGCTCCGTCAGGTAAAGGATCGCCTCGCGCAGCGTTTTGGACGGGATCGTGCCCGTGTTGACGCACACGCCGCCGAGCATCTGCGGGCGCTCTATCACGGCTACCCGGCGGTCCAGCTTGGCGGCCGCGATCGCCGCTTTCTGCCCGCCAGGACCCGAGCCGATTACCACCAGGTCGTAGTCATACACGCTCTCAGTGTGGCGGGTGATGGCCGGAAACTGAAGCCACGTAACGTACCGTTCACGGCGCGATGGCCGGCGAAACTCGCGGGCGCGTGAAACCGCGGACGGGCCGACGGCCGTCTAAGTGGTGTCCCGGAGAAACGAGGCACTGACATGAGCACGCTGATCTCATCGGCCGTACCGGTTGTCCCGGCTGGGCGCCGGGCCCTGGCCGTCGCTCTCCCGCTGCTCGCCGCGGGCGCGCTCGCGGCCGGCTGCGGGAGCGCGCACAGCGGCGGGGCGGTCGGCGCGCCGCCCGCGCACGCGACCTCGCCGGCCGCGTCCTCCTCGTCGTCGTCGTCGGCGGCGGCGGCGGCGGCGGCGGCAACCCCCGTGCCGACGATCAGCGGCGGGCGGGTCGTAGCCGGTGAGCCCGCCTGCGTGGGCTGGCCGACCGGCGCGACGAGCGTGTCGCTGCCGGTGTCCTTCGTTCCCGTGAGCGTGGAGCGGTGCGTGAACGGCGTCGAGGCCATACCGGGCAAGGGCCTGTGGACGACCGCCACGCTGCAGCGGTCGGACTCCAGCCTCGCGGCGCTGATCAGTGCCTTGCGCCAGCCGTCCGTCGCGCACCGGCCCGGCACCGTCTGCCCTGCCCTCGCCATAATCCCGCCGCAGGTCGTGCTCATCGGCGCGAACGGCCAGAAGCTGATACCGCGGCTTCCCGCCACCGGCTGCGGGCTCATCCAGTCGCAGGTGCTCGCGGCGCTTGGCACGATCCGCTGGCAGCCGGTATCCATCCGGCTGATCGCCCCGATCTCCGGCGGGGCGGCGCCGACGGTGTCGGGGTCCGCGCCGCATCCCGTCCAGACGGTGGGCGGCGCGCAGCCCCAGTGACCCGCCCGCCGGGAAAAGGGCTTCAGCAGGAGCGGCGCCGGTCCGTAGCATGGCGTCCATGGCGGTTGCGGCGGTTATCTTCGACTGGGGCGGCACGCTCACTCCCTGGCACGCCATCGATCACGAGGCACTGTGGCGGGACGTGTGCGCGCCGCACTTCCCGCGGGCGGACGCGGCCGAAATCGCGGGGGCCATCCTCGCGGCGGAGAACGCGTTCTGGCGGCAGTGCGAGTCCGCCCATCGCAGCGCCACGCTTGACCACGTCTTCGCGCGGGCGGGGGTGACCCCGCACCCCGACCTGCTTGACACGTACTTCCAAGCCTGGGAACCGCACACGTACACCGATCCCGACGTGGCGCCGCTGCTACGCACGCTGCGGGGGCGGGGCATCAAGGTGGGCGTGCTCTCCAACACCATGTGGCCGCGGGAGCTGCACGAGCGGGTGTTCACCCGGGACGAGGTGCTCGGGCTGATCGACGGTGCCGTCTACAGCAGCGAGATCCCGTGGACCAAGCCGCACCCGGAGGCGTTCCGGGCCGCGATGGCCGCGGTCGGCATGAGCGACCCCGCCGCGTGCGTCTTCGTCGGCGACCGCCCCTACGACGACATCTTCGGCGCCAAGAGCCTTGGCATGCGCACGGTGCTGATCCCGAACAGCACCGTGCCCGGCTATGCGGCCGGGGTCCCCGACGCGGTGATCACCCGCCTCAGCGACCTCCTCCCCCACCTCGACGGCTGGTAACGCGCGCCTGCCGGGCATCACCGGCCGCTCCTTATCAGCCGGTTTATCCGCCGCCTGGGGATTCGCTCATTTCCGCGCCACCCGCTCGCCATGCGGCCGCGCTTCGCGGCGACCGCGGATTAATGGCGGCCCGGCCTTCCCCGGCAGCCGCCTTCAGCCTTTCTAGCTGCGGAAACGGCGGCCGCAGGCAGCGCCCCGAAAAATTCTTGAAAAAAATTCAGGAAAAGTTGTTGGTGACGCGGGGGTTCGCTCCTCCTACCTGCGTAGGACGGGGAAACGGCAGGGTGGCGGCTGACGGCTGAGGGGACGGCAGCAGGCACCCGCGCCGGGACCTCATGGGGGACGGCAGGACACCCGGGCTGGGGCAAGAGGGGGCTCCAGCCCGGGCCCGGCCGGCAGGGCGAGAGGGACGGCGTGGCGCCGGGACGCTGCCAGGGGCGGCCGGGCGGCGCTCGCCTGAGCGGGCGGGGCCGAGCGGGTTCCTGGCTGGCGCGGGACGGGCGCCGGCCAGGGACCGGCCGGGAAACGACCAGGCCGGAGCGGGAGACCGCGAGGGCAGGGCGCGGGCAGGCGACCCGACCGGCGCCTACAGGGGCGGTGCCGGAAGAGCGGGCCCGGGCCGAACCGGCGGGAAGGCCGGACGGGCCGTCCCTGGGGGGAGGCGGCGCGGCCATCAGGACGCGGGGGCCGCGGCGGGCGCTGAGGGGGCGCCGGCCGCGGCCCCCGCGTCCGGCCGGCCAGTTTTTAGCAGGAAGGAAAAGGCACGAAAACACCAATTTCACCGGCCATGGAAGGTATTAGACGGCGGAAAGACGGACCGGCGCGAGCCACCCCGCATGCAGTTCCGGCCACGTCAGCCGGGCCTTACGTAACCAAAGTAGGTATACCGACAATGCACCCCCTCCTATCCCAAAAGAACGAATGCGCAGCTAGCGTATTCATATGCGAGAAACCGAGATTGTCGCGTCCATCTTGGCCGGCGATCCCAATGGACTCGCATTGGCTTACGGCCAGTACGCGGACCCGCTCTACAAGTTCTGCCGGTCCGTGCTCGGCGATCCCGCCGACGCGGCCGACGCGGTGCAGGACACGTTCGTCATCGCCGCGTCCCGGCTGGACGGGCTGCGCGAGCCCGAGCGGTTCCGCGCGTGGCTGTACACCGTGGCGCGCAACGAGAGCCTCAGGATCCTGCGGTCGAAGAAGGGGACGTCGGCGCTCGCCGAGGCGCCGGACGTGACCGACGACTCGGCGGACGTGAGCGAGCACGCGCACCGGGCCGCGCTGCGGGCCTTGTTCGAGGACGCCGCCGCCGGCCTGAATCCCGGCGAGCGGGAGGTCATCGAGCTGCAGCTGCGCCAGGGGCTCGAGGCGGGCGAGGTGGCCACGGTGCTTGGCGTGTCCCGCAACCACGCGCACGCGCTCCTGTCGCGGGCGAGGAACCAGCTTGAGGCCTGCCTCGGCGTGCTGCTCGTTGGCCGGGCCGGGCGCGCCGAGTGCGGCGACCTCGGCGCCATGCTGGCCGGGTGGGACGGCCGGCTGACGGTCCTGCTGCGCAAGCGCGTCCACCGGCACATCGAGCACTGCCCGACCTGTAGCGCGCGGCGGGCATTCGAGCTGCGCCCGGTCATGCTGCTCGACCTGTCGCCGGGCGCGGCCATGGCCGCGGGCGCCGCTGCGTCGTTCCGCCTCGCCTTCGGCGCGCCGCCTGGACTCAGGGCGCACACGATCGAGCTTGCCACCGGGCACGGGCCCGTTGCGGTGGCGCACAGCACCGCCGTGCTCAGCCGGGCGGGCACCTTCGGCAGGCAGGGGTTCCCGAAGCCGGCGCACGCCGGCCTGACCGGGCAGCACGGCGTCGCCGCCGGGGCCAGGACGCTGCGCTCCTCGCCGCGGGGGCAGGCGGCGACGGCCGCGGCCGTCGTGGTCGCGGTGGCCGTCGCGGCGGCCGCGTTCGCGCTCACCGGCCGCGACGAGCCCTTCGCCCCGTCGGCCAACCCCAAGCCGCCCGGATCGGCCCCGCCCGCGCCGCCGCCGGCCGCCGCGGCGGCGGCCGGGCCGGCCGGGGCCAGCCCTGCTACCGGCAGGGCGACCACGGGATCGCAGGCGACCGGCACGCAGGCCGGGAGCACGCAGGCGGCGCGGAACCCGACGGCTTCGGCCCGCGTCTCCGTGCCGCCCGGCCCCGGCCCCGGCCCCGGCCACGCTGACGGGCCCGGCGCCGGCCCCGTCGACCCCGCGCCCGGCGCAGGCCACGACGAGCCAACCGCCGGCGGTGAGCACGACGAGCCTGGCGCCGACGCGGGCGCCCAGCCCGGTGCGTCACCCGCCGAGGCCGACGCCGCCGCCGCCGACCAGGACAATCTCCCCGCAGCCGCCGCCGCAGCCGCCAAGCGCGGTGCCCGGCACGCTGTCCGTGCTCCCCGAGGGCGGCACGATGATCGTCGTGCCGGGACGGACCGGGTCGCTGATCTCGCTGCACGTGACGGGCGGTGCCGTCCGGTGGTCGGTCTCGGTCGCCAACGACCCCGGCGACGTCGTCACCGTGTCCCCGGCCGCGGGGACGCTGACCCGGGCCGACCCGGTCGCCACGCTGACGGTCAGGGTCAGCCAGTTCGTGCGGTGCGGGCCCGGTACCAGCACGCCGTGTCCCGCGGTCACGATCTCCCCGGGAGGCGCGACGTTCGCCGTCCGGACCGGCTGGGCCTTTCCGTCCCGGCATGACGCCAGGCGGCGGCGAGCCGCCTCACTGCCGGGCTCGACGCCAGGCGGCAGCACGCCAGGAGGCGCTAGGTCAAGAGGTACCAGGTCAGGGGTGACCGGTCAGGAGGCATGGCGCCGACCGCCCCAAGCCGCCACATAACAATCCGTTGATAACGAGTTACGCACAATTACCATTTCGGTGAGGACGAAACGACTACGGTGAGCGCATGAGCGACAGCGAGGTTGTCGCATCGATTGTGGCGGGGGATCCGGAAGGCCTGGCAGCGGCGTACGACAAGTACGCCGGCGACCTGTACGGCTACTGCCAGTCGCTGCTGAAAGACCCGAATGACGCGGCTGACGCGGTACAAGACACGTTTGTCATCGCCGCTTCCAAGCTCGCGGGGTTGCGTGACCCCGAGCGGCTGCGGGCCTGGCTGTTCGCCGTGGCCCGCAACGAGTGCCTGCACCGCCTGAAGTCGCGGCGCCTGGCGACGGCGCTGCACGATGCCCCGGAGCCCGCTGACGACAGCGTGGACGTCGGGGGCGAGGCCGAGCGCGCGGAGACCGTCGCGCTGGTCCGCGCCGCGGTCGGCGGCCTGAACGACAGCGAGCGGGACGTCATCAACCAGCTATGGCACGGCCTCGACGTCCCCGAGGCGGCGGCCGTCCTCGGCGTGTCGCGCAATCACGCCTACTCGCTGTTCTCCCGGGCCCGCGACCAGCTGGAGGCGTCCGTCGCGGTCCTGCTCGTCGGGCGCACGGGCCGGGGTGACTGCGCGACGCTCGACAGCCTGCTCGGCGACTGGGACGGGAGGCTGACCGCGCTGCTGCGCAAGCGCGTTGGCCGGCACATCGACCGGTGCCCGGTCTGCACGGACCGGCGGCGCCGGGAGCTGACTCCCGCGCTGCTCTACGGCCTGTCGCCCGCGGCCCTGCTGGCGCTGCGCAAGATCTCCGTGCTTACCGCCAGCCAGCCGGGCGGGCCGCTGTCCGCGGTGCGCGACACCGTGCTGCACCTGTCCGCCGATTCCGCCGCGCGCACGGCGGCATACGGGACGGTTACGGGGCGAAGCACGCAGTCGTTCGGGGCCAACGGCTTTCCCAGGCCATCGCACCACGGCTTCCTCGGCGCCGGGCCGCGGCCGCACGTGGCGTTCACCGTGGCCGGCGGGACGGCGGTCGCCGCGGCCGCGGCCGTCGTGGTGACGGCGGTGGTGCCGCACCTGCAGCCCGCCCCGCGCCCTTCCGGCGGCGGGCTGACGCTCGGCGCGCCCGCGCCCGCGCCCGCCCCCGGCGGGGCGGCGCCGGCGGGCGGTGCCGGGGGCAGCGCCTCAAGCGGCGCCCCGGCGACGGGAAGCGCGACCCGCGGCGGCCGCACGACGCCGCCCGGCGCCCCGGGCCCGACCGCCGGCGGCAGGTCGGTGACCGCGCCCGCGGCCGGACCGGGCGGCGGGCCGCTCGTGGGATCGCCAGCGGGATCGCCCGTGGGATCGGCAGCGCCGACGGCTCCAGCGGCCGGGACGGGGTCGGGCGCTCCCGTCACCGCGGCGGCGTCCGCGGCGGCCACCGTGACGACCTCGGCCGGGGTGGTGAGCGCGGGGACGCTGTCCGTGTCGCCGGCGACCGTGCTGCTCACCCCGTTGCTCGGCGGGTCGCTGACGCTGACCGCGAGCGGTGGTCCGGTCTCGTGGTCCATCTCTGAGCCCGCGAGCCTGCTCGGCGAGCTGATCGTGACGCCGGTGTCCGGGACCCTCAGCGCGGGCGGCAGCGTGACGGTGTCGATCACCGTGTCCGGACTGGCCTCGCTCGACACCCAGCTGACGGTGCGGCCGGGCGATCACGCGGTGACGGTGGTACTCGGCCTCGCTTAACGCGAAGACGGCCAGGCGGCCCTCGCCGTCGCGCGCTCGGCCTGCGCCCGCAGGTCACGCGCGGCGCGCGCCGGGTCCTGGGCGCCGTAGACGGCGGAGCCGGCGACGAACACGTCCGCGCCCGCCTCGGCGCACCGCTCGATCGTCTCCTCCGACACGCCGCCGTCGACCTGGAGCCAGATCTCGCGGCCCGGCTCTCCTGAGGCAGCCGCCAGTTGCCTGCTCGCGTTGCGGGCGGCGAGCATCGCCCGGGTACGGCGGACCTTCGGCAGCACCAGGTCAAGGAACCGCTGGCCGCCAAAGCCAGGCTCCACCGTCATCAGCAGCACCATGTCCACCTCGACGAGCAGGTCCTCGTAGGGCTCGATGGCGGTGCCCGGGTTGACGGCGAGGCCGCAGCGCGCCCCGGCGGCCCTGATCGCCCGCAGCGTGCGCACCGGGGCCTTCGCGGCCTCCGCGTGGATGGTGACGTTGCCCGCGCCCGCCTCCGCGTAGGCGGGCGCGTGCCGGTCGGGGTCCTCGATCATCAGGTGGCAGTCGATGGGCAGGGCGGCGTGCTTGAGCAGCGCCTGGACCACCGGCAGGCCGAGCGTCAGGTTCGGCACGAAGTGGTTGTCCATGACGTCGACGTGAAGCCAGTCGGCGGCTTCCTCGACGGCCTTCGCCTCATCGGCGAGCCGCGCGAAGTCGGCGGACAGGATGCTGGGCGAGATCTGAACGGCCATCGGTTCCCTCCCGGGAACGTCGTACATCGTGGTTAGCATTCTGCACTAGGCACGAGCACCGTCGCGCGAGCGGACTTCGCCGGCGGTGTCGCAGGCCTCAGGGTATCGACGTGGAGGTTGCCGGGTGGACGCAGACCTGCTTGACCGGGTGCGCAAGCTGCTTGCCAAGGCCGAGGACGAGGGCTGCGCGCCGGCCGAGGCTGAGGCGCTGACCGCCAAGGCCGCCGAGCTCATGGCCCGCTACGGCATCGACCGGGCGCTGCTCGGCGCGCTCCGCCCCGAGACCGACCGGCCCGCCGACCGGGTGTTCATCCTGGCCAACCCGTGGGGCGACGTCAAGCGGCACCTGCTGGCGGGGCTGGCCATGGCGCTGCGCTGCCAGTGCGTGCAGACGCGGTCCGAGCAGGGGACGCGGCTGCACGTCTTCGGCTACACCTCGGACCTGGAACGGGCGGACATACTGTTCACCTCGCTGCTCGTGCAGATGGCCAGGGCGCTGGCGCAGCAGGCGGTGCCCGGTTACGGCGGCGAGGCCAGGGCCTGGCGGCGCTCGTGGATGCTCGGCTACGCCGCGGCCGTGGTGGCCCGGGTCCGGGCCGCGGAGGAGGCGGCGGCGGCGTCCGCGGACGCGGCCGGGGCCGAGGGCGCCGGCGCCCACGGGCAGTCGGCGGCGCTGGTGCTCGCGGACCGCTCGCTGGTGGTGCGGCGGCAGGTCGCGACGGCCTACCCCCGGCTGCGCAAGGCGCGCGTCACCTACTCGGGCGGGGGTTACGGCGACGGGTACCGCGAGGGGCAGAAGGCGGACATCGGCGGCGGCAAGCTCCGGGCGCGCGCGGCCGGAGCCCTCGGCCGCTGACAGCCTGCCCCCCGGTACGGGCCCGGTTATTCCGAACGAGGCCGGCTTCCTCTCATTCGTCACGGGCTCCCGTCGCACGGCCGGCCTTTTCCAAATATCCGAACCTTCTCCAACACAAAGTGATATTATCGCTCGCGACATGCCGACATAAACCGACGACAATTGCTTTAGCGAACATGTCGTCCTTTTCGCACTATTCTTGTTATACCGAGCCTGAGTCGGCGGGAATAGAAGGAGGCGTTCGTGGCCAACTTCGGTGAGCGATATGAGCTGATCAGCCGCATCGGCTCCGGCGGCATGGGGGAAGTCTGGCTGGCGCACGACGAGCAGCTCGCCGACCGGCCCGTCGCGATAAAGATCATGCACCAGCACATGCTGCCGAACCAGGGCGACGTCGAGCGATTCGAGCGTGAGATGCGATTCGCCGCCATCATGGATCACCCGAATATCGTGACCGTCTATACAACGGGCACCTATGATGACGCCCCCTTCATGGTGATGGAGTACCTCAGGGGACACGACCTGGAAAAAGCGCTTCCCGGCGGGGACGCCGAGCATATCGCGGGGATGGGCCGGGATATCTGCAGTGCCCTCGCGTACGCTCACAGGAAAGGCGTGCTGCACCGGGATATCAAGCCAAGCAACCTGTTCCTGTGCGAAGACGGGCAGGTGAAGGTCACCGACTTCGGCGTCGCCAGGGCGGTCGGCGGTACGGCGCTCACCTCGGCCGGCGTCCTCGTCGGCACGTTCGCCTACCTGCCGCCCGAGCGGTGGCGGGGTGACCCGCCGGCGTTCAGCAACGACATCTGGGCGGTCGGCTGCGTCCTGTACCGGCTCATCTCCGGCCGGCTGCCGCGGGTGCTGCCCGACGCCGCCGACTACGCCGCCGCCGCGGCGCGCGGCGAGCCCATCCCCGACCTGCGCGACATCACCAACGCGCCCGCCTGGCTCACCGGCCCGGTCATGGCCATGCTGGCCAGCGATCCCGCCGACCGCCCGGGCGCGGGCGATTGCGCCCAACTGCTCTCCGGCGCGCAGTTCGCCGTCCCGGCCGCCGGCGGCCGGGTCCGCAGGCGCTTCCTCCCGGCCGACACCGACGCCGGCGGGCCGGGGCTTGGCCTGGTCACCGACGCGGCGGGCGCAGACCCGGTCGCCGCGTCCGTGACCCGGCCGAGCGGCGTGCGGGCGACCGCCGGCCGCTCGTGGCGCCCGCGCCGGGCCGTCCTCGCCGCCGGCGTCGCGGCCCTGCTCCTGCTCGGCGGGTCGGTCACCGCGTGGCGGCTCAGCGCGTCCCCGCAGCCCTCCGAGCTCGCGGTGCGCAGCGCCGTGACGTCTCCTCCGGTCAGCCCCGCGGCCGGGGTGAAGCACCCGGCTGCCTCCGCGAACGGGTCGACCTCGGCCGCACCGCCGGCCTCAGCCGCCATCTCCCCGGCGGAGAACCACTCCGCGGCTCCCGCGGGCGCCCCGTCCGCGCCGCCCGCGAGTTCCCGCACCGCGTCCCCGACGAGTTCACCGGCCAAGTCCCCGGCGAGCACCCGCGCGGCCAGCCCGACGGCCAGCGCCTCGCCATCAAGCACGCAGTCCCTCGTGAAAATCCCCGACGTGATCGGCCTGACCTTCGCCAAAGCGACAACGAGGCTCGAGAACCACGGGTTCATCGTCGTGGCCAAGCACGCGCGCGTCGGGCAGATCGTGACGGCCACCGACCCTTCCGGCGAGGCGCCGGCCGGGAGCATGGTCACCGTCGTGTACGGCACCGGGAAGGTGCTTTAAAGCCCGCGGCCGCGCGCGAGCCGCCCGCCGCCCGGTGGTGGCGGCCGGACAGGCGCCACCGCGACTTTCCGTGGCCGGCGCGGATGGCCAGCCCCCCGGGGCCAGAGGTAGCGTGCCCCTTATGGAACACGTGAGGCTGGGGCGGAGCGGGCTGCAGGTTTCGCGGCTTTGCCTGGGGACGATGACGTTTGGGCTGCAGAGCGACGAGGCGACCGGGTTCGCCGTGATGGACAGGGCCGCCGAGGGCGGGGTGGACTTCTTCGACACCTCCGACGCCTACCCGCTCGGCGGTGATCTCTCCACCCGCGGGCGGACCGAGGAGATCATCGGGCGGTGGATGGCAGGCAAGCGGGACCGGTTCATCGTCGCGACCAAGTGCTTCGTGCCGACGGGGCCCGCGCCCTTCGACGCGGGGAACTCGCGCAAGCACATCATGTCCGCCGTTGACGCTTCGCTGCGGCGGCTGCAGACCGATTACATCGACCTGTACCAGCTCCACGGGTACGACCAGAACACGCCGATCGACGAGACCCTGTCCGCGCTCGACGACCTCGTGCACGCGGGCAAGGTCCGCTACGTCGGCTGCTCGAACTTCTATACGTACCAGCTGGTGCGGGCGATCGGACGGTCGGAGACGCTCAGGCTGGCGCGGTTCGACTCGGTGCAGCCGCGCTACAACCTGCTGTTCCGTCAGATCGAGCGCGAGATGCTGCCGTTCTGCGCCGAGGACGGGGTCGGCGTGATCTCCTACAACCCGATCGCGGGCGGGCTGCTGTCCGGGAAGCACAACCGGTCCTCGGCCCCGCCAGAGGGCAGCCGGTTCACGCTCGGCAACGCCGGGCCCATGTACCAGGACCGGTACTGGCACGAGCGCGAGTTCGAGACGGTCGAGGCGGTGCGCAAGCTCGCCGACCAGGCCGGGGTACCGCTGGTGACGCTGTCGGTCGCATGGGTGCTCGCCAACAAGGCGATCACCGCGCCGATCATCGGGGCCAGCCGTCCCGACCAGCTGGACGCGTCGCTCGCCGCCGCCTCCTACGCACTCGACCCCGACCTGAAGGGGCACCTGGACGACCTCACCTACGAGTACCGGCTGGGCGACGCACCCCGGTAGGGGTTCAGCTCTCGTCTGCGCCCTCCTGGCGGGTGAACGGCATCTGGATCTCGAACACCTGCTGGTCCACGTCCGCGATGTCGTCCACTTCGTGCACCCACACGTCACGGCCGGGTCCGGGGACGGGGCGGTAGCCGCGTTCCTCGGTCCACCGGACCAGGTCCTGGTACACCATCGGGTAGATGCTGGCCGACGGGCCGCTGCGGACAGCGACGGCCGCCTCGATTTCCGGCAGGACACGGTAGTGCGCCGGCGCGGGCAGTCCCTGCGGCGGCTCGGCGACCGGCACGCCGAGGAAGACCGTGACGCCCTCGCCGTGTTCATGCTCGTAAAAGATGACGCGCGGCCCTGCCTCCTTCACCCGCTCGTAGATGCCCAGCTGGTCGAACTGCGCCTCCAGCTGGTTGACGACGGGAACGACGTTCGCCGGCCCGAATCCCGGGGCGCGGCCGGCGATCACGACCACGCCCAGCGCGGGAATCGTCTTGGCCACGATGTCGTCTGCTGGCAGGCCATCCTCCCTGGCGATGGAGCGGAGCCGGGCCTCGATTCCGAGCAGCTGGCTCCGGTGCTGGTCTATCTCGTGCTCTAGCTGGGCGCGCCGCAGCATGAGCATGCCGTGGAGCTCATCGAGCGTGATCCCGTCGATCAGCCGCCTGACCTGAGGGAGGGAGAGCCCCAGCTCCTTCAGCGCGATGATCCGGCTCAGCTCTCCGAGCTGCGCGGCCGAGTAGCCGCGGTACCCCGTGCCGGCGTCCACGGTGGCCGGCCGCAGGAGGCCGATCTCGTCGTAGTGCCTGAGCGTGCGGGCAGAAACCCCGCCGAGCCGGGCGAACTCGCCGATGTTGAACATGACACGAGCATGACCCCTTCACGCAACGAGAAGGCCAAGGGCCCGCGCCCGCGAATTCCGGCTGGGCGGGCTCGATCGCCCGCCCGCGG
Source organism: uncultured Actinomycetota bacterium (assembly GCA_963767685.1). Classification (GTDB taxonomy): domain Bacteria; phylum Actinomycetota; class Actinomycetes; order Streptosporangiales; family Streptosporangiaceae; genus Trebonia. Next base: position 17,384 of record CAVYEZ010000009.1, on the reverse strand, counting down.
CCCGCCGTCCTACCCGGGGATGACGAGGCCAGACCGGAGGCGTAGCCGAACATCGGCACTCGCGCCGACGCGCGCCGGGGGCCCGAGCCGGTTCGCTTGAACCTGGCGGCCAACACCAGCGGCCGCCAGACAGGGAGAAGGCAATGATCGAGGCCGAGGGCCTGGCCAAGCGATACGGCGATAAGACCGCCGTGGCTGGCCTGTCATTCACCGTCCGGCCCGGGATGGTCACCGGGTTCCTCGGACCTAACGGGGCGGGCAAGACGACCACGATGCGGCTCATCCTGGGGCTTGACCATCCCACCGAGGGAAGCGTCACGGTCAACGGCAAGCCGTTCGCTGGCCTGTACAGCCCGATGCGAGAGGTGGGCGCGCTGCTCGACGCGAAGGCGGTGCACGGCGGGCGGAGCGCGTACAACCACCTGCTGTGCCTGGCGCAGGCCAATGACATCCCGCGGCAGCGGGTCGGCGAGGTGCTGTCCGTCGTCGGCCTGTCCGAGGTGGCGCGCAAGCGGTCCAAGGGTTTCTCCCTCGGCATGAGCCAGCGGCTCGGCATCGCCGCGACGCTGCTCGGCGACCCGGAGATCCTGATGTTCGACGAGCCGGTCAACGGCCTCGACCCGGAGGGCATCTTGTGGGTCAGGAACCTGATGAAGAGGCTCGCCGCCGAGGGCCGCACGGTTTTCGTCTCCAGCCACCTGATGTCGGAGATGGAGAACACCGCCGACCACCTGATCGTGATCGGCCGGGGCAAGCTCATCGCGGACTGCTCGATGGCGGAGTTCATCGCGCGCAGCACCCAGCAGGCCGTGCGGGCCGCAACGCCGCGACCCGATGCGCTAGCGCGGGCCGTGGCGGGGGCCGGCGGCCGGGCGACCATCACCGGGAACGTCACGGCGGACGGCAGCGGGGAGCTGGAAGTGCACGGCCTGAACCCGGCGCGCATCGGCGATATCGCGTTCGCGGCCGGGGTGCCGCTGCACCTGCTCGCCCCGTCGCGTGCGTCGCTTGAGGAGGCATTCATGGAACTGACCGCCGACAGCGTCGAGTACCAGGGGGCGGCGCACGAGCAGCGTCGGCTCGCGGACGCGAGGGAGGCATCATGACCAGCCTCACGGCCCAGCCGGGCCAGCCAACCCCGGCCCAGCACGACCGGGCGGTCCCGCCGGCCACCCGCCGCTCCGGGTTCACGGGAACGCTGCGCTCGGAGTTCACCAAGATCAGCTCGGTGCGTTCCACCCACTTCACGCTGATCGCGTTCTTCCTGGCCGGCATCGGCTTCGCGGTCATCGCCGCCGCCGGCAACCGGGTAAACGGCAGCCAGGCCGGATTCGACGCGACGGCCACGAGCCTGCACGGGGTCGTCAACGTGGGCGAGCTGATCATCGTGGTGATCGGTGCCCTGATGATCACCTCCGAATACGGGACGCGCATGATCAGCACCTCGCTGACCGCGATGCCCCGCCGCGGCGTGCTGTACGCGGCCAAGGCCGTCGTCCTCGCCTGCGTCACGTTCGCGGTCGCGCTCGTCCTGGCTTTCGCCTCGTTCTTCGCCGGCCAGGCGGTCCTGGGGCCCGCCCACGGGGGCGCGAGCATCGCCAGCCCGGACGCACTGCGCTCGGTGCTGCTTGCCGCGGTGTTCGTGACCTGCTGCGCGCTCCTCGCGTTCGGCCTCGGGGCCGTCATCCGGTACACGGCGGGCGCGGTCACCACCCTGTTCGGGCTGGTCTTCGTGATCCCCCTGCTCGCGCAGGTCCTGCCGACCAACTGGTTCCAGGACGTCGCCCGGTGGCTGCCCGGCGGGCTCGCGCTGGACCCGATCATCGCCACCAAGCCGGTGCCTCAGGCTTACCTGTTCGGAACCTACGAGGAGCTCGCGGTCTTCGCCGGGTACGCGGCCGTCGCCCTGGTCGCCGGCTTCCTGCTGTTCCGCCGTCGCGACGCCTGACGCGCCCACGCGAACCACTTCACTCGTCATCCCAGCGGATGACCTGATCAGACCCGCGGCCGATGACGGCCGCGGGTCTGCTGCCTAGGCTGGCTTTATGGAACGCGGTTATGCGTGGTTGCGCCGCCACCCCATGCTGACGGACGGGGCGCTGGCGCTCTGCCTGCTCGGAGTCGGCGCGAACGTGTTCGCCAGCTTCTCGCTGCGCTCGCCGGAGGCGCCCGGCCAGGCGGGGCTCATCGTGCTTAGCCTGGTGCTGGCGGGGCTCGTCGTGGTCCGCCGCCGGCACCCGTCGGCCGCGTTCGCGATCGCGTTCACGATCGCGGTCGTCCAGGTGGCGCTCGCCGCGGAGCCCAGCTCGCGAAGCGCGCTAGCGGCCGCCTTCCAGCCGGTGAGCGCCGACCTGGCGATCTTCGTCCTGCTCTACACCCTGGCCACCTACCGTCCCCGGCGGATCTCGCTCTACGGCCTCGCCGCCTGCCTGGCCGGCATCGCGTTCGCCGTCGTCCGGTGGCCCTATAGCCGTGGCGTGGAGAGCGCGCAGCACATGCTCGTCATCGCCCTGGTGCTCGGGGTGCCGACGGTGAGCGCCTGGGTGCTCGGAGACTCCATGGCCTACCGGCGCGCGCATAACGCGTGGCTCGAGGAGCGGGCTCGGCGGGCCGAGGCCGAGCGCGACACCCGGGCGCGCATCGCCGTGGCCGCCGAGCGGGCGCGGATCGCCAGGGAGATGCACGACGTCATCGCGCACCACGTCAGCGTCATCGTGGTGCAGGCCGACGGCGCGGGCTACGCGTTCGACCGTGACCCGGCCCGCGCCCGGCAGGCCATCGACGCGATATCACGCACCGGCAGGCAGGCCCTGGCCGAGACGCGGCGCCTGCTCGGCGTGCTGCGTGACGACGAGGAGACCGCCGGGCTGGCCCCTCAGCCGGGGCTCGCCCAGGTCAGCGAGTTGCTGGCCGAGGCGCGGCTGGCCGGGCTGCCGGTGTCGCTCACGGTCGAGGGCACGCCGCGCCCGCTTGACGGCGGGCGGGAGCTGGCCGCCTACCGGATCGTGCAGGAGGCGCTCACCAACACCAGGAAGCACGGCGGACTCGGCGCGGACGCCGCCGTGCTGCTGCGCTACGCCGATGACGGGCTGCTGGTGCGGGTCACCGACACCGGCCGCGCACCCACGGACGCGGACGGTACCGGGCACGGGATCACCGGGATGCGGGAGCGGGTGCAGCTCTACGGCGGCACGTTGCGGACCGGGCCGCTGCCGGACGGCGGCTACGAGGTCACCGCCACGCTGCCCGCCTCGACCAAGGAGACCGTGGCCGCATGACGATCCGCGTCGCGCTGGTCGACGACCAGGACTTGGTGCGCACCGGCTTTCGCATGGTGCTTGACGCGCAGCAGGACATGACCGTGGTCGGCGAGGCCGGCGACGGGCTGGCCGCCGTGCGGCTGGCGCGCGACCAGGATGTCGACGTCATGGTCATGGACGTGCGCATGCCCGGCCTTGACGGGGTGGAGGCGGCCAGGCGCATCTGCCGTCTTGGCGAGCGCCCGCGCGTGCTGATGCTCACGACCTTCGACCTTGACGAGTACGCGTTCGCGGCGCTGAAGGCCGGCGCGAGCGGGTTCCTGCTGAAGGACGCGCTGCCGGTCGAACTGCTCCAGGCGATCCGGCACGTGCACGGCGGCGACGCCGTGGTCGCGCCGTCCACCACCCGGCGCCTAGTCCACGCGTTCGCGGGGCAACTGCCCGCGCGGCCCACCGCCCCGGCCGAGCTCGCCCAGCTCACCGAGCGCGAGCGAGACGTGCTCGGCGAGGTTGCCCGCGGCCTGTCTAACACCGAGATCGCGCGCAAGCTGGTGGTGTCAGAGGCCACCGTGAAGACCCATGTGGGCCGGATCCTCGCCAAGCTCGGCCTGCGCGACCGGGTGCAGGCGGTGGTGTATGCCTACGAGAGCGGCGTCGTCACCCCCGGTCCCGCTGTAGACAGTTAGTTAGCTATTTGCCATAATTCCTGTGTGCTTGACGTAGACCTCATCAAGGCCCTGGGCAACGATAAGCGCCTTCAGGTCCTTGAGTGGCTGCGTGACCCGGTGGCCAACTTCCCCCCACAGCGCGACGGCGACCTCGTCGAAGACGGGGTGTGCGCGCTGTTCATCGCGGAGAAGCTCGGCGTGAGCCCGCCGACCTGCGGCGAGCACCTGAAGCTGCTGTCGCGGGCCGGGCTGATCAGGGGCAAGAAGATCAAGCAGTGGGTTTTCTACAAGCGCGACGAGGACCGCATCGCCCAGGCAAAGGAGGCACTCGCCGGTGACTGGTAACCCGCGGGCACGGCATCTCGTGCTGACCCGTGACGACATCCTGCGCGCCTACGACACGATCGGCCCCTACGTGCGCCGAACGCCGGTCGTCGAGCTCGACCTGGGCGGTCCCGTGACGCTCAAGCTGGAGCAGCTGCAGTGCGCCGGGTCGTTCAAGGCGCGCGGCGCGTTCACGAACCTCCTGCTCAGGGACGTGCCGCCGGCGGGCGTGGCGGCCGCGTCCGGCGGCAACCACGGCGTGGCCGTCGCGTACGCGGCGCACCGGCTCGGCATCCCCGCCAGGATCTTCGTGCCCACCGTCTCCTCTCCCGCCAAGATCGACCGCATCCGCCAGCTGGCTGACCTCGTGGTCGTGGGCGACCGGTACGCCGACGCGCTGGAGGCCGCGGAGCGGTGGATCGGCGCCTCCGGAGCGATGAGCGTGCACGCCTACGACCAGCGGGAGACGATCCTGGGCCAGGCGACGCTCGGCCTTGAGCTCCACGACCAGGCGGGCGGGCTCGACACCGTGCTCGTCCCGGTCGGCGGCGGCGGCCTCGTCGCCGGGGTCGCCTCCTACTTCGCGGGCAGCGTGCGGGTCATCGGCGTCGAGCCGGACGGCGCGCCGACCCTCGCCCGTGCCCGGGAGGCCGGAGCGCCGGTCGACGCCCCGGCGGGCAGCATCGCCGTCGACGCCCTCGCCCCCCGCCGCGTCGGTGAGCTGGTCTTCCCGATCACCCAGGCCTACGTGGCGGATGTGGTGCTCGTGGACGACGACGCCATCCGCGGCGCGCAGCGCGCGCTCTGGCAGACCGCGCGCATCGCGGCCGAGCCGGCGGCCTCGGTCGGCGTCGCGGCCCTGCTCTCCGGCGCGTACAAGCCGGCGGCCGGCGAGCGCGTCGCGGTCGTCATCAGCGGGGCCAACATGAGCCCGGCGCAGCTAGCGGACTGAAGCCGCCGCCGGCGGCTATTGTCGGCCTATGGACGACGACGAAGAGCTACTGGCGGTCTCCTACCAGGGCGTCACCCCGGGCGTGCCGGTGCTCACAAGGGACGGGGCGCAGTTCGGCATCCTCGAGCACGTGCTCGAGGTTCCCGAGGAAGACATCTTCGACGGGATCGTGGTGTGGACCGGCGAGGGCGGCTGGCTCGACCGGCGGATACAGCGCGACCTGAGCAGGGGCGAGCAGTCGGCCGCCCGGCGGCTGGAACTCCTCCAGCCCCAGCACCTGCGGTTCGTCGACGCGGACCGCGTCGCGGCGATCACCACCGGCTACATCCGCTGTGACCTGGACGCGGCGCAGGCCACGACGCTGCCGCCGCCGGCGAATGACGCGCCGGTCTTCTACGCCAACGCGATCGAGCAGGCACCGGGCTCCGGGCCGTACGGTTACCACGGGATGTACGGGACATTGTTCCGCCGGGCGCGCTGGAGCCGCGGGAACTAGCCGTCGAGCCCTGCGCCGAGAGTTAGGCATCGCCGAAGGACCATGATCGCGGGTGACGGGCTTGATGCTCGCCGTGTCCAGGTGAGCCAGGTATCCCCGCCGGCCGGGAGATCGCGCTTACCGGGTCTTGCCGAACGCGCGGGCGAGGAAGTCGCGGGTGGCGGCGAACGACAGGGCGTCGGCCTGCTCCTGGTAGGCGACGCCGGGGATCGCGCCGGGCTTGGCATCGGTGTGGGTGAAGCCGTGCTGGGCACCGCCGTACACGTTCAGCTGCCAGTCCGCGCCGGCGGCGTTCATCTCCTCGGCGAACGCGGTGACGTCGGCGAGCGGGACGTGCGGGTCCATGGCGCCGTGGCATACGAGCAGCCGCGCCCGCACCTGGCCGGGCTCGGCGCGGGCGCTGGTGGCCAGGCCGCCGTGGATGCTGACCGCGGCTGCGACCGGCGCACCGGACCGGGCGAGCTGGAGCGCGGCCAGGCCGCCGAAGCAGAACCCGACGACCGCCATCCGCTTGTCGATGGCCTTGACCCGGGCAAGAAGGTCCAGGCCGGCTCGTGCCCGGCGGACTAGGCGGTCAGGGTCATCGCGCATCCCGGTGAGGAGCGCGATGACCTGCTCCCGCGGCCCGCCAGCGATGTCGCGGCCGAACATGTCGCACGCGAGCACGACGTAGCCGAGTTCGGCGTAGCGGCGGGCCTGCTGCCTGGCGTGATCATCGAGTCCGGCGCCGCCGTGCACGAGCATGACACCCGGCCGGCGCCCGCCTGGCTCGGACGTGTCGACAAAGAACTCACCGGCGAGCTCGGTATCGCCGTCCGCGTAAGACTGAGGCTTGGTGTTAATCACAAGCCGAACCCTAACCGACTGTAACCATCCTATCACAAAATAGTGAATTTCGGAAGTCCGGCCAGGTCTCAGTCAGGTTCCGAAGCACTGCCCTCCGGAAGCTTGGCGATCCGCCGGCCAGAAGGCCTGCTGCCTCGCCGAGGAAAGCGTCAAGCACGCGAGAAGAAGGCCCACGATAGACCGGTGAGAAGGCCACCGATCCCCAGATCAGCAAGCGAAACGACATCCCTGGTGAGAACCCACAATGTCGCTGCCGTGCCAGGCCAGTGTGATGCCCTCGAGGGACGGCCCTGACCTGCAAACGAAGCGCCCCAGATTACGAACTACAACTGCCGAGGCTGGCGGTCGGCGGGGAAGGAACGGCGGGAAGGTCAGGGCAGCGCATCGGCGCGGCGGGCGCGCAGGCTTCGGAAGGTCCGGTACGTGGCCTTGACGACCAGGTAGGCGTAGAGGCCGGCCAGGGCGGCGGCGAAGAAGCCGAGCGCCTGCCACGCCAGGGTGGCTCCGCTCAGGCTCTCAGGGGGTGAGGGGCCAGCCCATTAGGCACCGGATTCACCTCGGCGCAGCAGGGCGATGAAGATCGCGTCGGTGCCGTGGCGGTGCGGCCACAGCTGGGCGAGCCGCGGGTCGGCGGTGGCGCCGAGGCCAGGGACGCCGGAGAGTACCCCGGGGGCGTCGAGGATTTCGGTGCCGGGCGTGGACGCGATCACGTCGGCCACCACGTCGCTGGTCTCCGCCGGGACCGGGGAGCAGGTGACGTAGGCGACCACGCCACCCGGGCGGACCGACCTGAGGGCCGAACGGAGCAGGTCGCGCTGCAGCGCGGTGAGTTCTTTGAGGTCGTCCGGCGACTTGCGCCAGCGGGCCTCGGGGCGGCGGCGCAGCGCGCCGAGGCCGGAGCACGGATTAGCGGAGATCGGCGCGCTAGGAGGTCTGCCTCCGGGCTACACGCTCTACGTTCCGTACCAGGGGAAAACCTGGACGTTCGCAGCCGGTCCGCAGATCAATTTTCGGCAGTTGAAGGCGGTTACGTTCTTCGTGCGTCCGGACCTCGGGGCAATTCATGAAACTGCGACGACGAAGCCAATCGCCACCCGATCCAAACCCTGGTGGTCGCTGCGCTGGCTCCGGGCGGGAAGAAGACGGATACGGTCGTGTTCTACGGAGTAGGCGGAGGATTCGACCTCAACGCAACGGAAGCATGTCGCGCTGCGAGTGTCCGTGGATTATGTGCATTGCTTCCTGTTCGAAGATCTGTTGAAAGACTCCAGAAATACCGTCCGGATGTCGGTCGGCCCGACGTTCCGGTTCGGCAAGAATGTAGAGTAAAGCTGTTCGGATGGAAGAGAGCTGCGGTCTTCGCAGCTCTCTTTATTTAGTCCGACTGGGCGCGATCGTTCCATAGCGTCTCGCGGCGGGACGGGAGAAACTCCATGGCGCGCTCGGCGAGAGCGGTGATGGTGAGGCTGGGATTCACGCCGAGGTTTGCGGCGACGACGGATCCATCGCAAACATACATATTGGTGTAGCCGAAGACGCGATGGCGGTGGTCGATGACGCCATCCTGCGGAGAGCGCCCGATGACGCAGCCGCCGAGGCAGTGCGCTGTCGCGGGGATGTTGAAAAGAATCTCGGGCAGCATGCTCATCGCGGTTCCCCCGCAGATCTGGCAAACTTGTGGGCAAATTCGTTGGCGGCGGGGATGAAGGTCGGGATGCGCTGTCCGCGGCTGACCAGGAAGCTGCGAAAGGGCCAGAACCAGGGGCGCTCCCAACGCATATCGATGTGGCCGTCCAGCGCCTGCATGCAGAGCAGGATTACCGACTCGCGGGCGAACCCGATGGGCTGCAGCAGGCGAAGGGTGCGCCAGGGATGAGAGACGAGGGAGACGAAGAGATTCTTCAGCCACAGCAGAATGCGGCCAGCGCCAGGACGCCCTCCGGTGAGTATGGTGGCGAGAGTCGCCCATCGTGTCGGAGCCCGCGGGATAGCGGACGGCTTCGATGTGGGTATGCTCGTCGATGTAAACGCCTGAGCCAATGGCGACGCCTTTGGAGAGGTCTTCGCGGGATCGTGGCACGCGCACGCCAATCAACGATTCGGAGTTGGTGCGAACGCGATTGCCGAGTCTGGTCGCTGATGGCGGGAAGAGACTCTTTGTCTTGAGCTGGAAGAGCAGTTCCATGGTGCCGAGCGAGGAAGCGGCAAAGACGATACCGCGGCAGGTGAAGCGCTGGCGCCGCGGAGCAAACCAGGAAGTGGAGTGCACGGTGTGGACCTCGTAACCGCCGCTGCCATCTCTTTGTGGTTCAGTGGGCGGACGTCGACGACCTTGGTTTCGGCAAGGATTTGCGCTCCACGCTTTTCTGCTAAGTAGAGATAGTTCTGATCGAGAGTGTTCTTTGCGCCGTGACGGCATCCCATCATGCAGCCGCCGCAGGCACTACAGGTGGTTCGCGGGGGACCTTCGCCGTTGAAGTAAGGATCGGCATACGTCACACCGCCGGCCTCGCCTTCCGGTGACTGGAAGATGCCAACGCTGGTGCGGTAAAAGGTAGCGCCCACGCCGACAGCGTCGGCAGCTTCTTTGAGCAGATGGTCCGCGGGGCCGAGGATCTTGTTTTCTGTGACGCCGAGCATGCGAGAGGCGGTGTCATAGTGGCGGGGCATTTCGGCTTCCCAGTGAGCGAGGCCTTTCCATGAGCCGTTTTGCCAGACTTTGTCGGGTGGGCGAAGCAGCGTGCTGGCGTAGGTGATGGATCCGCCGCCGACGGCGCAGCCATGCAGGATGGTAACGTGGCGGAAAAAGCGCATGCTGAAAAAGCCGCGAAGAGCCAAGCCGGGACGCCAGAACCAGCGATGGAGCGACCAGTTGGTCTTCGGCAAATTTTCCGGCGTCCAGCGGCGGCCCATCTCGATGACCGCGACGCGATAGCCCTTCTCGGCAAGGCGCAGCGCGGAAACGCTTCCGCCGAATCCGGAGCCAACCACGACGAAATCGAAATCGAATTGTTGCTCGGCCGACATGGAACCGTCCGATCTTATCCGGTTGCATGGTAATTCGGCGGACTGCGAAAGGAGCGTATGTCCTGAGAAAGCGAAGGCGTTGGAACCAGATTGGCACTCATGGAATGTTTTGAAGACGGGTAGGACGATGGAAACGCTCCGAGGAGAGATGGCGCAGCGCCGCAGTGTATTAATGATATAAAGAATGCGCCTCGTGACGGCGAAGTACACGCTGAAGCCGTCCGACATCGTATTGATCCTTTTCGATTTGGGGAAGCTGCAGAACAGGGTGAAACATGGGGCGGCAGAGGCCGCTTGCTGTAGCGTTGCAGCCCCGATTCAGGATCTCGCATGCGAAGTGGGGCAATAAAGGCATGACGCAACCAAAAGTTGAGAACTACATTCAAGGCGAATGGCGCTCCTCGGTCGCCTCCGATTCCATGGCGGTCGTGAACCCGGCGACGGGCGAGGTGTTGACCCGCACACCCCTCTCCACCTCCCGCGAAGTGGACGATGCGGTGCAAGCGGCGGCGAAGGCGTTTCCCGAGTGGCGGCGAACGCCGGTAGGAACCCGCATCCAATATCTCTTTGGGCTGAAGGAGCTGCTGGAAGACAACTTCGAAGAACTAGCACGCACTGTAACGATGGAGAGCGGCAAAACACTCGCTGAGTCGCGCGGAGAGATGCGGCGCGCTATCGAGAACGTGGAAGTCGCCTGCGGCATGCCCACATTGATTCAAGGCTATAACCCCGAAGATGTCGCCAGCGGCATCGACGAGATGATGATCCGCCAGCCGCTAGGTGTGTGCGCGATCATTGCTCCGTTTAACTTTCCGGCCATGATTCCGTTCTGGTTTTTGCCCTACGCGATGGCCTGCGGCAACACGTTTATTCTGAAACCTTCCGAGCGCGTGCCGCTGACGATGCAGCGGATGTTTGCCCTGATCGAGCAGCTGAAACTCCCTGCCGGCGTTGTGAACATGGTCAACGGCGGAAACCATGTAGTGGATGCGTTGCTGGATCACCCCGAACTTCGCGCGATCAGCTTCGTCGGCTCCAGCGCCGGCGGCGAGCTACGTCTATGGCAGTGCGCGGCCCACGGCAAGCGAGCGCAGTGCGCAGGGGGCGCCAAGAATCACGTCCTGGTTCTGGACGACGCCGATATTGTACTCCATCGGACATCATTGCGGACAGCGCTTTCGGCTGCGCGGGGCAGCGCTGCCTGGCCGTTTCGGTGGCGGTCACAGTGGGCGACGCGGGGAAGACTTTTAAAGATGCGATCCGGCGCAGGCGCAACGCCATCAAGGTCGGCGACGGACTCGATGAAGTCGTGCCCATGGGCCCGGTGATCAGCAAGGAGAGCAGATCGCGCATTGAAGGCCTGATCGCCAAAGGCGCCAAGCGGCGGGCGCGTAGGTCCTGGACGGCCGGTCGGAAAATCCCCGTAAAGGGGGAATTCCTGAAACCCACGCTGCTGGAAGGTTTGCCGGCGGCAAGCGCGATCATGCGGACGGAAATTTTTGGCCCGGTGCTCAGCCCGCTCAGGCAGAGACCATCGATGAAGCGATCGAGATGGTAAATTCGCGGGACTATGGCAACATGGCGTCCCTTTTCACCGTCGAGCGGCGCAAGCGCGCGAAAGTTCCGCTACGAATGCGAAGTCGGTAACGTGGGAATTAACGTTGGCGTTGCAGCCCCGATGGCCTTTTTCCCGTTCAGCGGCGCGCGCCAAAGCTTCCTCGGCGTGCTGCACGGCCAAGGCCGCGACGCCGTCGAGTTCTTCACCCAGGAAAAAGTTGTGGTGGAACGATGGCCGAAGGAATGGTCGAGGAAATTCTTGAAAAGACCCCGTAGTCCGCCGGCGAAATGCTCCTGATTCTAGTGGTCCTGCCCCCCGTCGTAGGCATCGCGTAACCGGGATCGCGAGGCAGGAGCGCGTGAGTTCCATGTTCTTGCCGCACCTTTTTCCCCGGCTAGACCTCCCTCACAGGTACAGGTGACGCCGCTCACCGTCAGATTGTTCGTACGGAGACATACTCTTAGGCCGACCTGGCGATGTTCCCGCTCGCGAGCCCAGCTGCCAGGGCGACCCCTTCGCCAGCTTCTCCGATCCGCGCGCAAGCCAGATCGCCATTTCGACGCCGCAGGGAATCCACAAGATCCATCCGAACAGGATCGAGGGATTGTTATGACGACCAAGGCAGTCACAGAAAACGTTGCACAACTTGACGAAGAGCGCCGAGGGCTGATGGACGGGTTGGTCGAGCCGGGCGAGCACCGCCGCGGCTGTGTTCACGCAGTTCACCCAGGAAGATGTCGATCGCATCGTGAAGCCCATGGTCATTGCCGGGCTGGAGCACGCGCAATATCTGGCGCGGCTGGCGGTCGAAGAAACCAGCTCGGGGTGCTGGAAGACAAAGCCATCAAGAACATGGTGGCCACGGAGTTTGTCTACGACTATGTAAAAGACAAGCGCACGGTCGGCGTCATTCGCGAGTTTCCCGGAGCGCGGTCTGCTGGAGATCGCCGAGCCGATCGGCGTCATCTTCTCGCTGACTGCCGATCACGAATCCCACGTCCACGGTGCTCTTCAAGTGCATCATGGCGATCAAGACGCGGAATGCGGTGATTTTCAGTCCGCATCCCAGAGCCTGGCGCTGCTGCTACGAAGCCGTGCGGATCATGTATGAGGCGGCGGTGAAGCACGGCGCGCCGGAGGGCGTTTTCACCTGCCTGGAATCGCACACGCTGGAGGACAACGCCTACCTGATGCACCACAAAGATGTCGCGCTGATCGACGCCACCGGCGGCCCGGGCGCGGTGAAAGCCGCCTATAGTTCCGGCAAGCCGGCCCTGGGCGTAGGCGCGGGCAATACGCCGGTGTATCTGGAGAAAACCGCAGACCTGAACATGGCGGTGGTGGACATCATCACCTCCAAGACCTTCGACAACGGAACCATCTGCGCATCGGAACAGACCGTCGTCATCGACGACGAGATTTACGACCGGTGCTGCAAGAAATTTGCGGAGCTGGGCGCGCACATCTGCAATGAAAAAGAAACGGAGCTGCTGGGGCGCACGGTCATCGATCCCGAGACCGGCTTCATGCAGCCCATGGCGGTCGGGCAGAAAGCCACCGACATCGCGCGCATGGTCGGCATCTCGGTGAAGCCGGAGACCAAACTGCTGATCGCGCCCATCAACGGCGTCGGGCCAGGACATCCGCTTTCGGTGGAGAAGCTGTTTCCGGTGCTCGCGGTGTATCGCGCGAAGTCGGTCGACGAGGCGCTGAAGGTCTGCATCGACGTGAATCATGCCGGCGGCCTGGGACACACGGCGGTCATCTTCTCGCGCAACGAAGACATCATCCGGAAATTCGGCGAGGTGATCAACGCCGGGCGCATCATCGTGAACTCGCCGGGTCGATCGGCGCGCTGGGCGGCGTTTACAACGACATGGTGCCGACGTTCTCCTTCGGATGCGGCACCGGCGGCGGCAACAGCACCACCGACAACGTCAACGTCTATCACTACCTGAATATCAAGCGCGTGGCGCGAAGGACGCCAGCCCATATGTGGTTCCGTGTTCCCAACCAGATTTACTTCAACATGAACTGCCGTGGAAAACCTGCGCCAATTCCCGTCGCGCTCCACCATCATCGTCACCAACCCGCCGCTGGAGCAAATTGGCCATGTGGACGTCGTGCGGCGATACCTTCCGCCGGAGACGCATGTGCATGTCTCGGTCATTCCCGACGCCGAGCCGGAAGTGAAGGTCGTGATGCAGGGCGTGGAAGCGCTCAACTTCTACAAGGCCGACCAGATCATCGCGCTGGGCGGCGGATCGGTCATCGATGCGGCGAAGATCATGAAGCTGAAGTACGAGTCGCCGGAGGCTGATCTGGAAGAACTGGCGGCGCCCTTCCTGGATTTGCGCAAGCGCGTGGTGCAGTATCCGACCGAAAAGAAGAACCACGTCGCGGCTGATCGCCATTTCCACGACCAGCGGAACCGGCAGCGAAGTCACTCCCTTTGCGGTGATGATCGACAAGGAGCGCGGGCGCAAGGTGACGCTGGCCGATTACTCGCTCAGCCCGGATGTGGCGATTGTCGATCCGCAGTTTGTGATGTCGATGCCGAAAGGGCTGACCGCCGACACCGGCATCGATTGCCTGACCCACGCGCTGGAAGCGGGGGTTTCGATTTACGCTTCGCCTTACACCGATTCCAACGCCATGCAGGCGATCCGGCTGGTGTTCAAATACCTGCCGGTTGCGTACGAACATCCGCACGACGAAGAGGCGCGCAGCATGATGCACAATGCCGCCTGCATCGCCGCCATGGCATTTGCCAACGCATCGGTAGGAGTGAACCACGCGCTGGCACATGCCTTCGGCGCGCGCTTTGGCGTGTCGCATGGCCGGGCCAACGCGCTGATGCTGCCGCACGTCATCGCCTACAACGCCGCGGTTCCCACCAAGTTCATGCCCTCACCGAACCAGCAGGGCTACGTCGCGCACAAGAAATACGCAATGATCGCGGACCTGCTTGGGCTGGGCGGGCACACCGTGGAAGAGAAGGTGGAGAGTCTGATTGCAGGCCATGAGCAGCTGCTCGACCGGCTGGATTTCCTCGCTCCATCGCCGAGCTGGGAATTCCGCGGGAGGAATTCGAGCGGGCGATGCCCGACCTGGTCAAGATCGCGTTTGAAGATCCTTCCTGGCGCTCGAATCCGCGCATGCCGCTGGTGAGCGAACTGGAAGAACTCTTCTGGCACGCCTATGAAGGCCGCGGCGCCGAAAAAGCTGTGGCTGCAAATGAACTACAGATGTCGTGATTGGAGAGTCGAAATATGGCGACGATTCCTGCAGAGTCGAGAATTGATGGCGAGCGTTTAGCACAAAGCCTCGAAGAGGCGTGCCACAGATTGGAAACCGCTGAAGGCGAAATCGTCCTGAACTTCTCTTCGATCGAGCGATTAGACCCGGCGGCGGTGGCTGCTCTGAAGACACTCGCCGCAGCCGCGGAAGAGAAAAATGTCAAGCTCCTCTGCCGCGGCGTGAATGTCGCCGTCTATAAAGTGCTCAAGCTCGTGAAAGTAGCCCAGCATCTGTCCTTCGTGAATTAAGAGCGTCGCCGGGGCCGTTTATTTCGCGAGCTGTCCGCACCCGAGATTTCATGCCACGGCGGTGTAGTGCCGGCTACGCGATCCCTATCAGCAGACACGTGGTGGCAACCACCAGCAAAACGACTCTCCAGCGATGCAGCGCATCCACCGCTTGTGCTCCACGGCCATGGAGGATGCCAAGGCCGAGTTCGCATCCGCAATCCGGTTGTTAATTGGAACCAGGAGAGTGACCGAATACACGATGCCCACCATCCATAGGAGAGCAGCGGTAACGAGCCACCAACGCGAGTCCGTGTTGTAGTGGAGGTATCCCTCGATACCGATGAGCAGCAGGCACAACCCATACCAGACTGGCATCGCGCGGCCCATTGCCTGGGCCAGCAGCGGCATGGTTTTCAGCCACGTTCCCCGGTCGAGCCGATCGAAAGCCGGATTGAGAATCGCAGAAACCGTGAACTCGGTTCCCGTCATGGAGACGGTGCAAAGGATAGCCAGAACGTCGAAAAGATGCATTGCTTTTTACCTCCAACCCCACTATCCTGCAAGTACTGACAAAATGCAATGTACTGACGGATTTGTCAGCATGAGGGCCCCCAGATGGCAGTATCGAAAAAAGAGAGTTCGCCCTGCCCGATCGACGCGCTGCTGTCGGTGATCGATGGCCGATGGAAGGGCACAATTTTATGGAGGCTGCAGGACGGTCCGAAACGAACCAGCGAACTGCGCAGGAGCATACCGGAGATCACGGAACGGATGCTGATCCGGCACCTGCATGAGTTGGTAGCGGACGGCATCATCACCCGGCACGACCAAAAGACCGTTCCACCGTGTGTTTACTACTCGATCTCGCAGTACGGAGAGACTATGGCTCCGGTCCTGGAGAAAATGTGCGCCTGGGGACGCATCCATCTTGCACGCCTGGAATCGCCATCGAGGGCCAGGACGGAGCCTCGGCCTCGATCCCGGGCTCTGTCGGGACAAATTGGGCGCATCACACGGACATAGTCAGAGGGATTCCAGCCGGGTGGCTGGCTGCCCTAAAGATTCCCCTGAACATTCCATTTCGCGGTGCCTCCCAGGGTAAGGGACGGGCATCCAAAATTGCAGTAGTTGGATCGGAGGTGTCTTTTGAAAGCGATACAGGTTATGCGCAACGTCATCGGTTCGGCAGGTCTGGTGTTCGCGGGGTACCTACTGGTGATGGCGCTCCCGGAAGTGAAACGTTATTTGAAAATCAGCACGATGTAATGGGCGTATCGGTCTAGCGTGGGGTCCAGTGCGGGTTGCTGCCCAAGAAGCCCCTGGACCACGCAGATCTGATAAGCAAGGATCAGCCCGAAGGCCACACTGATAACGCCCGAAATCAGTGCCAGCCGCCTTCCAAATACCTGGAAGCGATTTCCCACGAATCGAAATGCAGACGCAATGCTCATGGTGATGAGCATCATGCCGGCAATCGTCCCCACGCCGAATACCAGCAAATAAGCAATCGCCCATCTCGAATTGTGGATTGTGGCAAGGATCAGCAGTGCCACCGCCGCCGAACCAGCGAGCCCGTGCACGATTCCCACGATCAAGGGCCGCATGAGCTGATAGAAGGAGCGGTTTCCCAGCTGGCGATCCATCCTGGCGAGCGAATTGTGCTCGGCTTCGTGGGGATGGACCTCGGGTGCGTGAGCGTGAGGATGGGTGTGCACAAAGTCGCCGTGACTGTGCGGGTGGGAATGTATACCGTGCGAAGCGGCACCACCAGGGTCGAGTCCGTGAGGGATGGAATGGGCGAAGCTCACCAGGTTCCATCCGCCGAGAATGATCAACATCAGACTGACGGTAAACTCCATCGCCAAGCCGAGACGAACGGGAATCACGACGTTGAACAGAATGATGGCGCATCCCACCAGGAAAATCGTGAGGGTGTGACCCAATCCCCAGAAAATACCGATCATTGCCGCGCGCTTCGCGCTGCGCTGCTGGCTGACAATCGTCGTCACCGCGACCACGTGGTCGGGATCGGTGACGTGCCGCATCCCGAGAAAGAACCCGATCGCGATGATGGAAATGAAGGTCAACATGCTGAATGGAGCACCAAGGCGACGGAAAGCGCAGCCCTCGTCAAATCGTTGCAGTTTCTCGCGACTGCAAGAGCCGCGCGTGGAAATACGTAACGAAGTCTTGCATCCCAAGGCTATTTTTCGAGATACCTGAAAACCTGCATGCCGGGGCGGACAGCGTGTAATATTGCCGATCGCGGCCTCTTCGTCGAACTCGACCGCCTCGGCGAGGTCCATCTTCGTGATGAGCGCGATATCGGCGCTATTGAAGATCGTCGGATATTTCAGCGGCTTGTCTTCGCCTTCGGTGACCGAGAGAGTACCAGGCGCAGGTTTTCGCCAGGTCGTAGCTGACGGGCAGACCAGGTTGCCAACGTTTTCGATGAATAGGAAGTCGAGCGCTGGAAGATTCCAATCGTCCAGGGAGTTCTGCACCATCGCGGCCTCGAGATGGCAGATGGTGCCGGTGGTGATCTGCTTCACCGGGGCGCCGCTGCGCGAGAGGCGCTGTGCGTCGTTTTCTGTCGCCAGGTCACCAACAAGCGCGGCCACGTTGTGCTCGGCCCTGAGCAGCGTCAGCAATTTTTTCGAGGAACGCGGTTTTTCCGGAACCGGGGCTGGAGACCAGGCTCACAACGAAGACGCCAGCTTCGC
>CAVYEZ010000008.1:0-185355 GCA_963767685.1 uncultured Actinomycetota bacterium | reverse complement strand
GGCGTCGACGAGCACCCGGTCGAACGTGCCCTCAGGCCAGGGCGGGCTCGTCCCGTCGGCCACGACCACCTCGAACGCGGGCGACCGTTCCGCCACGAGACGGCTGGCCTTGGTCAGCGTTTCGCTGACGAGGGCGGCCCGATGCGGGTGCAGCTCGGCGGCGGTGAGGGTGGCCCCGGGGGCGAGGCCGCCAGGGGACTCCGCGCTGACTCCGTCCTTGGCGGCCGGCTCCGCCGGGCGGGCGAGCCGGGTCAGGCCGTACAGCAGCCGGGACTTGCCCCCGGGGCCCGCGCACAGGTCCAGCCAGCGCTCGCCGCCGGCCTGGCGGCCGGCGGGCTGAGCGGTGCGCGGGCGAGGGCGATCGCGGCCAGCTGGCTTCCCTCGTCCTGGACGACGGCCGCGCCGGATCGGATCAGCGGCCCCGGGTCGCCCGACGGGAGCGTGAACGCGTACGGAGACCAGCGGCCGGGGTCGGCGTCCGCTGGCATGACGTCCTCGCGGGGCGGGCCCGCGGGGAACGTGGCCAGGGTGACCCGGGGGCGGGCGTTGCCCGCGGCCAGGGCGGTCTCCAGCTCGGTGACGGCCTCTCCCCCGGTTGTCTCCACCGCGGCGGCCGAGACGGAGCCGGCCTCCAGGGCCGGGCGGTCGGCCCGGTCGCCCAGCGCGTCGCGGTAGGCGGCGACGACCCACCGCGGGTGGCTGTAGCGGGTGGCCAGGTAGCCGTCGCGGTCGGCTAGCGGGTCCGGGGCGACGATGTCCAGCCAGGCGGCCAGGTCCCTGGTAGCGACGCGGCGCAGGACCGCGTTGACGTAGCCGGAGACGCGCGGGCCGATCACCGACTTGGCCAGGTCGACCGAGGTGGCGACGGCGGCGTGCGCCCCGACGCGGGTGTTCAGCAGCTGGTGGGTGCCCAGCCGGAGGACGTCGAGGACCGGCGGGTCGAGCTTCTCGAGCGGGCGGTCACTGCAGGCGGCGAGGACCGCGTCGTAGGTGCCCTGGCCGCGCAGGGTGCCGTAGGCGAGCTCGGTCGCGAGCGCGGCGTCGCGGCCGGTGAGCTGACGGTCCGCCAGCAGCCGGGGCAGCAGGAGGTTGGCGTAGGCCTCCCGGTCGCGGACCGCCTTCAGCACGTCGTAGGCGATGCGGCGCGGGTCGGCGGCGCGCGGAGACCCGGCCCGGCCGCGCGCGCCCGCGGTGCCGCCCGCGGCGCTGGCTTTCCGGTTCGTGCCGCCGACGCCGGCCAGGCCGGCGCGGCGCCGCGGGCGGTAGTTGCCGCTCATGTCAGTAAAGCCTCAGGACGTCGGCGGCGCCCGCGCCGATGCGCAAGCCGCGGGCCCAGTCGGCGGCGGGCATGCGGCGCTTGCCCTCGGGCTGCACGTCGCCGAGGCGGACGGGAACTGTCCCGGTTCCGACGTAGACGGCGTTCCTGTCGGCGCGCAGTTCCCCCGGCGCGAGGGCGTGGCCGCCCGGCGCCGCGTCGCCGCCGGAGACCAGTCCCGCGCCCGCCGCCAGGGTGACGGGCCAGAGCTTCAGGCGGCCAGCGCCGGATCGGACCGGGTCCGGCAGGACCGGGCCGAATTCTGTCCAGGCGCCAGGGTCGGGAGTGCAGCCGCGGACCTGGCGGTCGATCAGGTGGGCGGGCAGCTTCCAGTCCACCCGGGCGTCGGCCGGGGTGAGCTTGGGCGCGAAGCTCACTCCCTCGGACGGCTGCGGGACGGCGCGGACGGTGCCGTCCTCGATCCCGTCGAGCGTGCGAACCAGCAGTTCGGCGCCGGCGACGGCCAGCCGCCCCAGGAGGTCGCCGCTGGTGTCGCTCCGCCGGATCGGCTCGGTAAGGGTCCCGAAGACCGGCCCGGCGTCGAGCTCCTTGACGATCAGGAAGGTGGTCGCGCCGGTGATGTCGTCGCCGCGCAGCACCGCGTGCTGCACCGGGGCGGCGCCGCGCCAGGCCGGCAGCAGGGAGAAGTGCAGGTTCACCCAGCCGTGGCGCGGGATGTCGAGCGCCGACTGCGGTAGCAGCGCCCCGTAGGCCGTCACCGGGCAGCAGTCAGGCGCGATAGCGCGGAGCCGGTCAAGGAACCACCCCTCGTTCGGGCGCGCTGGCTTGAGCGTCTCGAACCCGAGCTCCGCCGCGAGCTCGGCCACCGGGGACGAGTGCATTTTCTTGCCGCGCCCGCCGGGCGCGTCCGGTCGCGTCACGACCGCCGCCACCTCATGGCGAGAGGCGGCGAGGGCGCGCAGCGTGGGCAGCGCGGCCGCTGGGGTACCGGCGAAGACGAGCCGCACGGGCGCGCTCCTTAGGAGATCCGCTGGGTGGAGTGCGGCGAGACCCTGACCTCGGGGACGGGCATGCCGGACCACTCGGCCTCGCGGATTGCCTTCATCGCCAGCTTGCGCTGCTTCTTGTCCAGCCGGTCGATGAACAGCACGCCGTCGAGGTGATCCGTCTCGTGCTGCACGCAGCGGGCGAGCAGTTCGGTGCCCTCGATCGTGACCGGGTCGCCGTACATGTTGAAGCCCGTCGCTATCGCGCGGGGCGCGCGGGGGGTGGGGAACTGCAGGCCGGGCAGTGACAGGCAGCCCTCATCGTCCTCTTCCGGCTCGCCCTCGAGCCTCAGGACGGGGTTTATGAGGTGCCCGGGCTCGTTGTCGTCGACGTGGTAGGTGAAGGCGCGCAGGCTGACCCCGATCTGCGGGGCGGCGAGCCCGACGCCGGGCGCGTCGAGCATGGTCTCCGTCAGGTCCTTGACCAGGTTGCGCAGCTCAAGGTCGAAGTCCACCACCGGCTCCGCCTTGGTGCGCAGCACCGGGTCGCCGAACAGCCTGATGTCCCTGAGCAACTGGCATTCCCTTCAGGTCGACGCGTGCCTTACCCGCGAAAGCACTGTGTTCAAGCAAGCACTGCCTTCAAGCAAGCACCGTGTTCAGGAAAGCACCGTGTCCGCGAGGACAGATGCTCGCGAAGACACGGTGTTCGCAAAACACGGGGCTGCGAACGGCCGCATGCCTCCCCCTAATAAGCAAGCGCGTGTTCGCTTTTAATTCTATCGGCGGTCGAGATCGCCCCGGCCTTGGTCAGCACGGGGACAAGCAAGGCTAGGTCAGCTCCGCCGGGTCGAGCCGCACGCGGACGCCGCCGCCCTCCTTGCGGGCGCTGCGACCCGCCTGGGCGGCCTGCAGCGCCCTGGCGAGCGCTCCGCCTTGCGCCCGCGGCGCCCGGACCAGGGCGCGCACCTGGTCCCCGCCCTGCTGCTCAAGCGGCACCGGGCCGAGGACCTCAAACGCCCGGTCCACGCCGCTGATGACGGTGGCGACGGCCTCCGGTTCCCCGCTGACCGCGGCCATCCGGACGGCGGGCGGGAAGCCGAGCTCGGCGCGTTCGGCGAGCTCGCGCTCGGCGAACGTGACCGGGTCCCAGCGAACCAGTGCCTGGGTCGCCGACAGCGCCGCGTCCGCGTGCACAAGCACCGTGCCGTTCGGCCGGACCAGCGCGGCGGCGGCGAGCCAGCGCCGCAGGGCCTCTTCGCCGGCCCGCAGGCTGGGCAGGGACAGCAGGGCCCAGCCGTCGAGGAGGAGGGCGGCGGCGTAATCGGCGAGCGGCTCGGCGCCGGGCGTGGCGATCACGAGGGCCGGCTCGGCGGGCACCTTCGGCAGCACCAGGTCGCCGCCCGACGTGCGGACCTTGACGCCGGGGAAGGCCCGGCCGAGCTCTTCCGCGGTGCGCACGGCGCCGGTGACCGTCGCCCGGAGCTTGTCGTGACCGCAGCGCGGGCAGCGCCAGCCGCCCGGTGCCGCGTCGGCCCGCGCCTGGGCCGTCGGGGTGGCCGGGGGCGTGGCCAAGGCGCCGCACCAGCGGCAGTCGGGGGTGGCATGCGGTCCGGCCAGCCGGAGCGGGCCGTTGCACGGCGTCCCCGACTCCCCGATCGGGTGCGTGCACCTGGCCTGGACGCGGCAGCGGGCGCACGCGATCGCGGCGAGGTAGCCGCGCCGCGGCACCTGGATGAGGACGGGGCCGCGGTTGAGCGCCTCCCCGGCGGTCCTCAGCGCCAGGCCGGGCAGCCGCGCCGTC
Organism: uncultured Actinomycetota bacterium; assembly: GCA_963767685.1. Taxonomy (GTDB): domain Bacteria; phylum Actinomycetota; class Actinomycetes; order Streptosporangiales; family Streptosporangiaceae; genus Trebonia. The sequence continues at coordinate 181,289 of CAVYEZ010000008.1, read as the reverse complement.
ATGGCGGCCTCGTCCTTGGCGAGTTCCCTGTCGTCGGCGGCCGGCCGGACGCGCGGCGCGGTGACCCGCAGCGTCTGGCGGTCCGGGCCGAGCGGGCGCGCCCAGCCGGCCGCGACAAGCTGCGTCAGCTCGGTAGTGCGGGCGAAGCCGCCGATCAGCGCGGCCGCGCCCGCGCGGTGGGCCCGCAGGGCCAGTACCTCCCGCGCGTGGGGATACGGGGCGTGAGGCTCGGCGTGCAGGTCGTCCCCGTCGTCCCAGAGGGCCACCAGGCCGAGGTCCCTGACCGGCGCGAACATCGCGGCCCGGGTGCCCGCGGCGATCAAGACCTGGCCGCGCAGGGCCGCCAGCCAGCGACGGTACCGCTCCGCGGGTCCGAGCTCGGCGGTGAGCGTGACGTAGCCCGCCGCCGGGCCGGCCGCGGGGGTCAGCGCGGCCAGGGCCTCGTCGACCCGGGCCAGGTCGCGCGCGTCGGGGACCACGATGACGGCGCCACGGCCGGCGCTCGCGCTGGTGACGGCGGCGCGGGCGATCTCCTCGGGCCAGGCCGGGCCGGGGAGCGCGGTCCAGGCCGCCCGGGCCGGGCGGCCCGCGGCGAGCGCGTTCAGGAACGACGGTCCCGCCGGGTACCTGGCCCAGGGACCCGGGTCCGGCCGCGGCAGCCGGGGCCGGGCCAGGTCCGGGTTGGCGGCGGCCTTCGCGGAGGCAGCTTCCGTGCCGGCGTGACGCTGCGGGACGGCCAGCCGGAGCACGTCCGCGAGGGTGCCGGCGTAGCGGTCGGCGACGGCCCGCGCCAGGCCGGCGATTTCCTCGGTGAGCACCCGCTCGGCCGATACCAGCCGCTCCAGGTAGCGGAGGCTGCCCGGGTGCTCGCTGTCGGCGGCGCGTTCGATCAGGAAGCCATCGGTCAGCTTGCCCGCGAACCTGACCCGGACGCGCACGCCCGGGCGCGCCTGGTCCGCCAGTCGCTCGGGGACGAGGTAGTCAAACGGGCGGTCGAGATGCGCCAGCGGCAGGTCCACGGCGATCCTGGCGACCGGCTTGTCGGCCGCGGGCCGCAGGGTCCGCGCGTCCTTGGACTTCTTCGACCGGCTGGGCGGCGTGTCGGCTTTTTCATCGTTTACCGGGACTTCGGCGATGAGCGGCGGAGCGTCGGACAGCAGGAGCCCCGCCGCTCCTTCGTCCCACAGATCCGCCATCACTCCGTCCTACCAGACGCGGAGGACCAACTCCGGCTACGGCGCGACAAAGCCCGGCCGCAAATCACAGAGCTCTAACCTCAGCCACAGCGCGGGCGGGCGGGCGAAGCGGCGACGGTTTGTGCGAGCCCCCGTGGGGGTTATGGGGGGCGAAGCCCTCCCATGCCGGGGGTGCAGAGGGTCGTCCCTCCGCAGGCAATACAGCAGAAACACGCGCGGCCGGGCACGGGGAGCCGCAATTACCCGTGCCCGGCCGCTCGCGGGCTTGCCGCACCCTGTTCCGTAGTGGACAGGGCCGGCTCAGCCGTCCGCGGGTCTTTCCGCCTAGTCAGGGCAGTGATTACCCGACCAGGTAGTCGAATTCTCCGGAGCGGAGCGCGCCGACCATCGCCCGGACGGCGGTCGCCGGGTAGACCAGGGCCGTGCCCTGCGGGTCGCGTGAGTTGCGCATCGCCACGGTGGCCGCGTCGAGCCTGGCCAACTCCACGCACGCCCCCTGGGAGTTGCTGCGCTGGCTCTTGCGCCAGATCGCGCCCTCCAGCTCCGCGGCGCTGATCCCGTTCTGAATGTCCTGCATGGTTCTCGTCTCCTGACGGATCTAACCCGGTCCGCAGACTGGCGTGTCGCCGTTACGGGACCAGAGCGCTGGACCGGCCGCCCTCGCGCGACCGGGTCCGGTTTGGATCTGTTCGAATGCCCCCCGGACTTACGGAACTGAGCTTATCGCATGCACGTGCATCAGCAAGGTATTTCGCACTTTCATACGCATACGCATCTGCACGGCCGTGGGACGTAGGTGCCGGTGACCTTTGGCTGGAACTCACTTGCCGTAATCGCCGCAGGTCGTGGCCGCGGAGGACTCGATCACGATGTTACTGGCCAGTTTCCACTACCCTGTGAAGCTCGTGTCATGCAAGGCTTCGGGGACCGCCGAAACGTAACATTTTGGTAAGGTGAAGTATACCTCTGAGTAATCATCTGCGCACGCACAGGCGTAAACGGCGCTGGCTCAATAAATGAAGGGCGCCCGAAAACGGACGCCCTTCAACATCTACGACAGCGCTCTACTGATTCCTCACGGCGCCAGGAGCCACCACGCGGAGCACAACTCGCTTACGGCCCGCGCCTTTACAGCCCGGCGGCCGCCCGCAGCGCGGCGGCGCGGTCGGTGCGCTCCCACGAGAAGTCGGGCTCGGTCCGGCCGAAGTGGCCGTAGGCGGCCGTCTGCGAGTAGATCGGGCGGAGCAGGTCGAGCGCGGCAATGATGGCGCGTGGCCGCAGGTCGAAGACCTGGGTGACCGCGTCCTGTATCCGCTCCACGGGGACGCGCTCGGTGCCGAAGCACTCGATGAACAGGCCGACCGGCTTCGCCTTGCCGATCGCGTAGGCGACCTGCGCCTCGCAGCGGTCGGCCAGTTCGGCGGCGACCACGTTCTTGGCCACCCAGCGCATCGCGTAGGCGGCGCTGCGGTCCACCTTGGACGGGTCCTTCCCGGAGAACGCGCCGCCGCCGTGCCTGGCCATGCCGCCGTACGTGTCGATGATGATCTTGCGGCCGGTGAGGCCCGCGTCGCCCATCGGGCCGCCGATCTCGAACCGGCCGGTCGGGTTGACGAGCAGCCGGTAGCCGTCGGTGTCGATGTCCACGCTCGCGAGCACCGGGTCGACGACGTAGTCCTTGACGTCGGGGGCCAGGAGCTCCTTGAGGTTGATGTCCGGAGCGTGCTGGCTGGAGACCACGACCGTGTCGAGCCTGACCGGCTTGTCCCCCGCGTACTCGATGGTGACCTGGGTCTTGCCGTCCGGCCGCAGGTACGGGACCTGGCCGGAGCGCCGCACCACGGAAAGCTGCTTGGCAAGCCGGTGCGCGAGCATGATCGGCAGCGGCATCAGCTCCGGGGTCTCACGGGACGCGTAGCCGAACATCAGGCCCTGGTCTCCCGCGCCCTGGCGGTCGTAGTCGTCGGCGCCCTCGCCCTCGCGGTACTCAAACGCGTCCGACACGCCCTGGGCGATGTCGGGCGACTGCGAGCCGATCGAGACGGAAACGCCGCAGGACGCGCCGTCGTAGCCCTTGGCGGAGGAGTCGTAGCCGATCTGCAGGATCTTCTCGCGGATGATTCCCGGGATGTCCACGTACGTCTTGGTGGTGACCTCTCCGGCCACGTGCACCTGTCCGGTCGTGATCAGGGTCTCGACCGCGACCCGGCTCGCCGGGTCGTCCTTGATCATCGAGTCAAGGATGGCGTCGCTGATCTGGTCAGCCATCTTGTCCGGGTGGCCCTCCGTCACCGACTCCGAGGTAAACAGCCGACGCGCCACGTCTTGTCTCCATCCGCAATAGTCAACCGACCCGCAGAGTCTAGCCGGAAGTCGCCGGCGACCGCGCAGGTCAGTGAGTTACGAACGTTAACGGGGCAGGACGTGGGTTTACGGTGGGCGGCGTTGGGGCCGCGGTGCGGGCACGGTCCCGGCCGGCCAGGGTCAGCGGAGCCGGGCGGTGACCAGGGTGAGAACGTCCTCGGCCAGGGCGTCCTTCGACCGGCGGGTGATGCCCGTCACGGTGCCGTCCGCGTCGAGCACGAACCACTCGTTCTCCCCCGCACCGAAGCCCAGGCCATCGCCCACCTGGTTCACCACGAGCAGGTCGCACCCCTTGCGGGCCAGCTTGGCCCTGGCCGCGTCCAGGTCCAGGCTCGTCTCGGCCGCGAAGCCGACGAGCACCTGGCCGTCCGGGCCGCCGTCGCGGCGGCGCCGGGCAAGGTCGGCGAGGATGTCCGGGTTCTCCACCAGCTCGATCGGCGGCGGAAGGGTGCCGTCCTTCTTGATTTTCGCCGTGGCGCGGACCACGGGCCGGAAGTCGGCGACCGCGGCGGTCATCACGATGAGGTCGGCCGCGGGCGCCGCGGCGAGCATGGCGGCGTGCATGTCCCTGGCCGAGACCACCGGGATGACCTTGACGCCGGCCGGGTCGGAAAGCGCCACGTTCGCGGCGACCAGGGTGACGTCGGCGCCGCGGGCCGCCGCCGTGCGCGCGAACGCGTAGCCCTGGGTGCCCGTCGACCAGTTACCGAGGAACCGGACCGGGTCGAGTTCCTCGCGGGTCCCCCCGGCCGAGATCAGCACCCGCTTCCCGGCGATGGGCAGCGAGCGATCATTCCGAACGGAGGCGTGGCCGTGACCAGTCCGCGTCCCGCCGTGCCCCTCCGGGACCTGGCGGGGCGCGTCCGAGTCGGCCGCTTCCGTTCTGAAGCCGATGACTGGTTCCGCCAGGATCGATTCCGCCAGCGCGAACAGGTCGGCCGGCTCCGGCAGGCGCCCCTGGCCGCTGTCCTTGCCGGTGAGGCGGCCAACCGCCGGGTCGACCACGACCGCGCCGCGGTCGCGGAGCGTCGCGACGTTGTGCCGCGTGGCCGGGTGCTCCCACATCTCGGTGTGCATCGCGGGCGCGTAGACGACTGGGCAGCGGGCCGTCAGCAGCGTCGCGGTGAGCAGGTCATTGGACATGCCCGTGGCCGCGCGGGCCAGGAGGTCGGCGGTCGCGGGGGCGACGATTACCAGGTCCGCGCTCTGGCCGAGCTTCACGTGCGGCACGTCGGCGACGCCGGTCCAGACGTCGGTGGTCACCGGCTCGCCCGACAGGGCCTCCCACGTGGGGGCGCCGACGAACCGGAGCGCGTCCGGCGTCGGGATCACCCGCACGCTGTGACCGTTCTCCTTGAACAGGCGGAGCAGCTCGCAGGCCTTGTACGCGGCGATGCCGGCGCCGACGCCGAGGATGACGCGCGCCATGGCGTTACTCCGGAGTGCGGTGACGTTATCGACGGCGGGCTGGCCTATTAGCCCTCGGTCTGCTCGACCTTCAGCATGCCCTCGCGGGCCTCGCGCAGGGCGATCGACAGCGGCTTCTCCTGCACGCGGGTCTCGACAAGCGGCCCGACGTACTCGAGCAGGCCCTCGCCGAGCTGCGAGTAGTAGGCGTTGATCTGGCGCGCCCGCTTCGCGGCCAGGATCACCAGCCGGTACTTGCTGTCCACGATCTCGAGCAGCTCGTCGATCGGCGGGTTGATGATGCCATCCGCACCCTGGGTCACAGCCACGTGTTGCATTCCTCACTTGACTAGGGCGTCAACTGATCCCGTTTCATCCTGCCCTTACGCACCGGGCCGCGGCCACGGGCAGCAGGATGAGGAGAGTTCACTGGTTATTGTTAATCAACGTTACCATCTGCCGGGCAAACCCCATCGATCGATGTGTTCACCAGCGTCACGTCGAACTCGTCGGCCGCGGCAAGCTCTTGCCTGGCTACCGCCAGGCGTCGCTCCACCACATCGGGCGGCTCGGTGCCGCGGCCGGTGAGCCTGCGGACGAGTTCCTCCCACGAGGGGGGCTTGAGGAAGACGAGCAGCGCGTCGTCCTTCATCGCCTCCCTGACCTGCCTGGCACCCGACAGGTCGATCTCAAGCAGGGTCGGCAGGCCCTGCTCAAGCCTATTGCGGACGGGTCCGGCGGGCGTACCGTATTTGTTGCCCGCGAACTCCGCCCACTCAAGCAGTTCCCCGGCGCAGACCAGGCGATCAAACTCCGCGTTGTCCACAAAAAAGTATTCCCGCCCGTTCTCTTCTCCCGGCCGCGGCCTTCGAGTAGTTACGGAAACGGAAATCCAGATCTCCGGACTGCGCCGCCGAAGAGCCGCGACGACTGTGCTCTTCCCGACCCCGGAAGGCCCGGAGAGCACAGTCAGCCGCGAATTCTTCCGGTCCGCGGGCAAGTTAACGCCTTCCGGCGCCGCATTACCCGCGGCGGCGGTTACGCGCGTTTTACCGCCGGGTGCTTCGGCCATGCCCTCGCACCCGTGACGGCCGCGCCAACCGCCCGCCGTGCTCGCTCACTGCGTCAGAGATCCGCACCGAACTCCTGCTCAAGGGCGGCGCGCTGGTTGGCGCCAAGCCCCCGAACGCGGCGGGACTCCGCGATGCCAAGCCGCTCCATGATCTGCTTCGCGCGGACCTTGCCCACACCTGGCAGAGACTCAAGGAGAGCCGAGACCTTCATCTTGCCAATGACGTCGTCGGTGGATCCGTCCTTGATGACTTCGGACAGGGTCACCGCGCCGCGCTTGAGGCGATTCTTAACGTCGGCGCGTTCCTTGCGCGCTATCGCCGCCTTCTGCAAGGCCTCGGCGCGCTGTTCGGGAGTGAGGGGAGGAAGAGCCACTCGGGGTCACCTCGGGTTTCGTTGTAAAAAAGGTTGGACGGGAGGGGAAACTAGCGAGTCAAGCACCCTTTCGGCAACGCGAACCTCCGTTTATGTCATCACAAATCTAAATATATTACTCTGTACGCATGTTTTGTAACTCAAAGTAGTCAATAGCAGGTCCCGGGGGGCAGCGCGCTCTCGCAGAGTGATAGCCGCACCGCGCCGAACACCTCCTCGAAGGCTTGCCGCAACCTGGGTCAAATGTTCCATTTGTCGGTTTCTGTGGATACGGTACCGCAGCGCGTGATCCGTGGACAGCGACACGCCGATCACCCGCTCCGCGGTTCCCGGTGAGCCGGCTTCCCCGGCCGCCCCGGCCCGCTTGGCGGCGGCTCGGGGGAGGCGGTCCCGGCCGGCCGGCACGGGCGTGCCGCCTGTCCCTGGGGCCTGCCGCCTCAACGATACACGCAGCGACAGAGCCCGGACGTACCGCCGCAAAGTCCAGTTCAGGGACTCCCTCACGTGAGGGAAATTACGGCCGCGAGGCCGGGCCTCCCCCGGCGCGCCGCCGGGGCCGGCCACCCTCGCGGCGGGCCCATGACGGAATCCCGGCGACGGCACGCCGACCCGCGGCGACCGGGTACCGGTCCGCCATTGGCGTGGCTTATGCGCTTTATGGTGATTTACTGCCGCTTTATTCATAATCCCGGATGTTCCGCGCTCATCTCGTCCTAGGAGGACATTTTACCCACCGCAGCGTTTCGATCACAGTGCAGTCGCGATGAATCGTCGCAGGTAGAGTTTGTCGCGCCGAACACACCTACGGTCAACAGGAAACAACTGATGCCAGTGTGACCCTTGCGGCCCCTGTCCGCCACCCAGATCGCGGGACTGACCCAATTGCCCCAATAGGAAATAAGCGACGGCGAGAACCGCTGCCCCCGGGTTACGTCGCGGGCACCGCGCGACGCAGGGACGCCGCGATCGCGGCGGCGGCGGCGCCGGGGTCGGAGGCCTTGGTGATGGGGCGGCCGATCACCAGGAGGTCGGCGCCCGCCTTGAGCGCCTCTTCCGGGGTGGCGACCCTGGCCTGGTCGTCGATCGTCGCGCCCGCGAGGCGGATGCCCGGGGTGATCAGCAGGATGTCCTCGCCGACCTCGGCGCGGACGGCCGCCACCTCCTGCGGGGAGCAGACGAGCCCGCGCGCGCCCGCCCCGACGGCGAGCGTCGCCATCCGGCGGACCGCGTCGCTGACCGAGCCCTCCATCCCCAGTTCGGCCAGGTCCTTGTCGCCGATCGAGGTCAGCAGCGTCACCCCGGCCACAATCGTGTCCGGTGCGGCCTCCACGGCCGCCTTGATCATGTCCGCGCCGCCCGCCGCGTGGACCGTGAGTATCTCCGGGCGCAACTTGGAGACGGCGCGGGCGGCGCCCGCCACGGTGTTGGGGATGTCATGCAGCTTCAGGTCAAGGAAAACGTGGACGCCGCTCCCGCCGCGGACCGTCGCCACCACCGTCGGCCCGTACCGCAGGTACAGCTCGAGGCCGATCTTGACGGTCGAAACGTGCGGCGTGACGAGCGTCGCCCAGTGCGCCGCTACCTCGATGTCCGGCGCGTCGAGGGCGACGGCGACCGGGGCCAGCCGCCGGTCCGGCACGGACGCTTCCCGCCTGCGGACGGGCTCCTGGGCAGGCGTCCCTCCGGTTGTTGACTGCACGCCAGTCTCCTCTCTAGACAGTTCTCTCAACTGTGCCCCGGACTCCCCCGGCTGGGTCGTCCCTTCCGTTGATCTACCCCGTGGGCGGTCCTCCGCGGGCGCTACGGCCGCCGCGGCGGCGGCCACGGCCCTGGTGGCGCGCTCGGTCAGCACCGCCAGGCTAGCGCGCAGCGCGGCGCGCTCCTGGCGGCCTCCTGGGGCCTCGAACCGCGCGTTGAGCGCCTGCTGCTCCGTCTTCAGCTCCTGGTGCGCCGCGGCCAGCTCCGCGAGCTCGGACGGGATCGTGAAGGTCCTGACCTGGCGTTCACCCGCCCCCGTGGCCGCCTTCATCAGGCCGACGATGAGGGCACCCAGGTCACGCACCAGGCCAGCGAACTCCGCCAGCAGGTCGGCGAGCTCCGCGAGCTCACGCAGCTCCGCGGCGGAACTCGGCGACGCGTCCGCGCGCGGCCGGGTGCCGGAACGCCGCTCGCTGGCTCGGCCGACGTCAGCGAGGCCGGGACCGTCCTGGCCGGCCTCCGCGTCCCGGCCGGCCTGTGCCCGGCCCTCGCCCGCCGCCGGGCCGGCGGAATCCTGGCTCGCTGGATCGCGGCCCGGCGGCTCGCGGCCGGCCTGATCGCGGCCGGCACGCGCGTCGCCTGGCTCGTGCGAAGCCAAGGTCAGGAACCGGGTGAGTGACGGTATCGCCCGCAGCGCGTCTGACCGACGCAGCAGGGACGCGCGCCACTGCGGTGCCTGCCGCTGACGCGGCACCCGGCGGGTGTCGTCCTGCTCCGCCAGCGAGGCTTCCCCGCTCTGCTGCCTGTCCTGGTCGCCATGCCGCACCATGACCGCTCCCGTTAGTACTTCGCTACCCCCAAGTATGACGCTCCGTGGCGTAGGCGGCAGGCTGGTGAGCCCGCCCGATGACGTCCGATACCCGGTCGACCCCGCGCGCGGTCAACTCCTCCTCAAGCTCGCGCTGAATCCGCGAGCAGGCCGAAGGGTCATGGAAGAGCACCGTCCCGACCGCCACCATGGACGCGCCCGCGAGCAGGAACTCCAGGGCGTCGCGGCCCGTCCGCACGCCGCCGCAGCCGATGATGGGCACGTCCGGCAGCGCCTCGCGGACCACCCAGACGCAGCGCACGGCGATGGGCCTGATGGCCGGCCCGGACAGGCCGCCGGCCAGGCCAGCCAGCGCGGGCCTGAACGTCGCCGGGTCGATCGCCATCCCCGGCAGCGTGTTGATCATCGACAGCCCGTCCGCGCCCGCGGCCACGCACGCGCGGGCCACGCTCGCGATGTCGGTCACCTCGGGCGAGAGCTTGGCGAAGACCGGGATGTCGTAGCGGGCGCTGGCCCGCACGGCGGCCACCACGGCGCCCGCCGACGCGGGGTCGAGCGCGAACGGCCGGCCGGCCATCGCCGCGTCCGGGCAGCCGAGGTTCACCTCGAGGGCGGTCACCCCGGCGGAGTCCGACAGCCGGGAGGCGATCTCGCCGTACTCGCGGGCGGTGTGACCCGCGACGCTAACGAAAGCCCGCGCGCCGCGGGAAAGCAGCCAGGGCAGGTCGCGCTGCAGGAACCCGTCGAGCCCGGGCCCTTGCAGCCCCACCGATGACAGCAGGCCGCTCGGCGTCTCGGCCATCCGGGGCGAGGGGTTGCCCGCCTTGGGCTCAAGCGTCACCGACTTGGTAATGACCGCGCCGATCCTGGCGACGTCGGTGAACTGGGCCAGTTCCCGCCCGCTGCCCGCGCACCCGGAGGCGGTCAGGATGGGGCTGGGGAGGTCAAGATGTCCGATCCGGGTCCGCAAATCAGCCGGCACTCGAGCGGCCTCCCCTGATCGTGTCGGCCCCGGAGGCCGTCGCACCCGGGCCAGAGGGGCCGGGGATGGACGGGGCGGTGCCTGACAGGCCGGTGCCCGGCCTTGGCTTCCAGCCGGGGGCGCCGAGGGCGTCGAACGGGATCGTGCCCACGTCGTCCCAGCGGACGAGGTCGCCGCGGAAGACCGGGCCTTCCACGCAGGCGCGGACCATGCGGGTGACCCCGTCGTTGCCGACGGCGGGCAGGACGCAGCCCATGCACAGCCCCGTGCCGCACGTCATGGCCGGCTCAGACACGAGGGCCTGGACGGGGATGCTGTAGCGGCCGGCGAGCGCGCACACGGAACGCAGCACGCCCGTCGGCGCCGACGCGTAGATCACGTCCGTGCGCGCCTGCTGCACGACGGTCGGCAGCATGTCCACCACCGAGCCGCGGGACCCCAGGGAGCCGTCGGCGGTGGCGATGACCGCCGAGCGCCCGGTCCGCCGGGCGGTGAGGGCGCCGAAGACGCGGTCGGCGCTCTCCGCGCCGAGCAGGTAGTCGCAGTTCGAGCCGCGCTCCGCCAGCCGGGAGGCCAGCGCGAACAGCGGCGCTGCCCCGGGCCCCACCCCTAGCAGGAGGCAGGACGCAGGGTCGCGGGGCACGGGGAACGGGCGGCCGAGCGGGCCGACCACGTCGAGGACATCACGGGAGCGGCAGTCCGCCAGCCACTGGGCGCCGGGCTCGCGGGGCAGGAACACGAACTCCACGGTGCCGCCGTGGTCGGGCCGCACGTCGTGGATGGAGAACGAGCGCCGCCCGATCATGCCGGACTGCGGCCCGCCGACCGCGATGGCGATGAACTGGCCGGGCTTGAACCTGGTGGCGATCGCCGGGGCGACCACGGTCATGGCCATGTACGCGTCGACGCGGCGCACCGTGAGCACCGTCCCGCGCACCTGAACCGGCGCCGCTCCTCCGCTCTCCCGGTCGTTCCCTGCCATTCAGCCGCCCGCCCAGTCTCTCCTCAGTCAGTTGTTCCGCAAACGCTAGCCCAGACAAGGGCAAACCGCCTACTCGGCCGCTCTCCGCAGCCCATCGGGCGCGCTCACGAGCGCGGCGGCGTGCTCCTGGAGGGAGCGGACGCCCATCTCACCGCGGATCGTTGCCTCGATGCCCTGGACCGCGGCCGCGAGGCCGGCCACGGTGGTCACGCACGGCACGCCCCGCCTGACCGCCGCCGTCCTGATCTCGTAGCCGTCCAGCCGGACCGCCGCCGAGGCCGACGACACGGCGCCGAACGGAGTGTTCACGATCAGGTCGACCTCACCGTCCAGGATCCGGGTGACCACGGTCGGCTCCCTGACCCCTAGTTCGTTGGCGGCCCCGGCACCGTCGCTCTGCTTTCTGACGATCTTGGCACGAACGCCGTTCCTGCGCAGTACCTCCGCCGTGCCGACCGTCGCCCAGATCTCGAAGCCGAGGTCGGCGAGCCGCTTGACCGGGAACACCATGGCTCGCTTGTCCCGGTTGGCGACCGACACGAACACCCGTCCCTTGACGGGGAGCGAGCCGTACACGGCCTCCTGCGACTTGGCGAACGCCGTGCCGAACGAGTCGTCGATGCCCATGACCTCGCCCGTCGAGCGCATCTCGGGGCCGAGCACCGTGTCCACGCCCGCGCCGCTCGCGTCACGGAACCGGCCGAAGGGCAGCACCGCTTCCTTCACCGCGACCGGGGAGTCGAGCGGCAGCGTGCCGCCGTCCCCGCTCTCCGGCAGCACCCCGGAGGAGCGCAGCGACGCGACCGAGGCGCCCATCATGATGAGCGCCGCCGCCTTGCCGAGCGGCACCGCGGTGGCCTTGGAGACGAACGGCACCGTGCGCGACGCCCTCGGGTTGGCCTCGAGGACGTAGAGCACCCCGGCGGCGAGGGCGTACTGCACGTTGAGCAGGCCGCGCACGCCGACGCCGCGCGCGATCTTCAGCGTCGCCTCGCGGATCGCGTTGATGTCGGCCCGGCCGAGCGTGATCGGCGGCAGGGCGCACGCCGAGTCGCCGGAGTGGATGCCTGCCTCCTCGATGTGCTCCATGACGCCGCCCAGGTACAGCTCCTGCCCGTCGTACAGGGCGTCTACGTCGATCTCGATGGCGTCGTCGAGGAAGCGGTCGATGAGTACCGGGTTGTCGGGACGGGCGGCCGTCGCGCGCCCGACGTAGGCGCGCAGCGTTGCCTCGTCGTAGACGATCTCCATGCCGCGCCCGCCGAGCACGTAGGAGGGCCGGACGAGGACCGGGTAGCCGATCTCCGCGGCGGCGGCCGCGGCCTCGCTGGCGGACAGCGCCACCTTGCCGAGCGGCGCGGTGAGCCCGGCCTCCGCGAGGACCTCGGCGAACGCGCCGCGGTCCTCGGCGGCGTGGATCGCGGCTGGCGAGGTACCCACGATCGGCACGCCCGCCGCCTCGAGCGACCTGGCGAGGCCGAGCGGCGTCTGCCCGCCGAGCTGCACGATCACCCCGGCGACCGGGCCGGACCGCTGCTCGGCGTGCACCACCTCGAGCACGTCCTCCAGGGTGAGCGGCTCGAAGTACAGCCGGGAGGAGGTGTCGTAGTCGGTGGATACGGTCTCCGGGTTGCAGTTGACCATGACGGTCTCATAGCCCGCGGCGCGCAGCGCGATCGAGGCGTGCACGCAGGAGTAGTCGAACTCGATGCCCTGGCCGATGCGGTTGGGGCCGCTGCCGAGGATGATGACCTTCGGGGTGTCACCGCCCGGTACCTCGTCGCCCTCGTCGTAGGTCGAGTACAGGTACGGGGTGCGCGCCGCGAACTCGGCGGCGCAGGTGTCGACCGCGTGGTAGACGGGGCGGACGCCGAGGGAGTGGCGCAGGGCGCGCACCTCGTCGGCCGGCAGCACGCGCAGGTCGGCGATGGCGGCGTCGGAGAACCCGGCGGCCTTCGCCGCCCGCAGCAGCGGCTCGTCGAGCTCGGCGGCCGCCGCGATCGTCCTGGACAGCTCCTTGACGTTCTCCAGCTGCTCCACGAACCACGGGTCGACGCCGGTCGCATCGGCCACCGCTTCGGGGCTGGCGCCGGCCCGCAGCGCCTGAAGCATCGTGTTGAGGCGGCCGTCGTGCGGGGTGCGGCAGCGGTCGAGCAGCTCATCGGCCTGCCCGTCGACCTTCCCGGTGAACCGGAGCGGTCCCGTCTGGCTCTCCAGGCTGCGCTGGGCCTTCTGGAGCGCCTCGGCGAAGGAGCGGCCGATCGCCATCGCCTCGCCGACCGACTTCATGTGAGTGGTGAGCGTGGGGTCGGCGCCGGGGAACTTCTCGAACGCGAACCGGGGGATCTTGACGACCACGTAGTCGAGCGCGGGCTCGAAGGACGCCGGGGTCTGGCCGGTGATGTCGTTGGGGATCTCGTCGAGCGTGTAGCCGATCGCGAGCCTCGTGGCGATCTTGGCGATCGGGAAGCCGGTGGCCTTGGACGCCAGCGCGCTCGACCGGGAGACGCGCGGGTTCATCTCGATCACGACCATGCGGCCGGTCTTCGGGTTGACCGCGAACTGGATGTTGCAGCCGCCGGTGTCGACGCCGACCGCGCGGATGATCCGGATCGCGGTGTCGCGCATGTGCTGGTACTCGCGGTCGGTGAGGGTCATCGCCGGGGCGACGGTCACCGAGTCGCCGGTGTGCACGCCCATCGGGTCGACGTTCTCGATCGAGCAGACGATCACCACGTTGTCGTGCCGGTCGCGCATCAGCTCGAGCTCGAACTCCTTCCAGCCGATGATCGACTCCTCGAGGAGCACCTCGGTGGTGGGGCTGGCGTCGAGCCCGCTGCCCGCGATCCGGCGCAGGTCGGCCTCGTTGTAGGCGATGCCGGAGCCAAGGCCGCCGAGGGTGAAGGACGGCCGCACCACGACCGGGAAGCCGAGCCCCTGGGCCCTGTCCGCGGTAACCGCGCCGTCGGCACCGGGGACGCCGTACACGGCGGCGAGGCACTCGTCGATGCTGTGGCAGATCGTTGAGCTGGGGACCTCGGCGCCGAGGCCGGTCACGATGCCCTTGAACCGCTCGCGGTCCTCGCAGGCCTCGATCGCGTCGATGTCGGCACCGATCAGCTCGACGTCGTATTTCTTCAGCGTGCCGTTCTGGTGCAGGGCGACGGCGGCGTTCAGCGCGGTCTGGCCGCCCAGCGTGGGCAGCACGGCGTCCGGCCGCTCCTTGGCGATCACCTTGGCCAGCACCTCGGGGGTGATCGGCTCGACGTAGGTGGCGTCGGCGAACTCGGGGTCGGTCATGATCGTGGCGGGGTTGGAGTTGACCAGGGAAACCCTGATGCCCTCCTGCTTCAGCACACGGCAGGCCTGGGTGCCCGAGTAGTCGAACTCGCACCCCTGCCCGATCACGATCGGTCCCGACCCGATGACGAGCACGGACTTCAGGTCTTCACGGCGCGGCATGGTTTACTTCTTTCCCCCGTCCATCAATGCTGCGAACTGGTCGAACAAGTCCACCGCGTCGTGCGGCCCCGGGGCGGCCTCTGGGTGGTACTGGACGGCGAAGGCGGGCCGGTCGAGCAGGCGGATGCCCTCGACCACGCCGTCGTTCAGGTTCACGTGGGTAACCGCGGCCGCGCCGAACGGGGTGCCGAACGGCTCGCGGGCACCGGGCGGGACGTGCGCCCAGCCGCTTTCCGCCTCGCGGCCTCCCGTGCTCCCCGGAGACCCCGTGTTCCCCAGGGACCCCGTGTTCCCCAGGGACCCCGTGTTCCCCAGGGACCCCGTGACCTCGGGGGGCAGGGCGGCGGCGAAGCCGTGGTTGTGGCTGGTGATGTAGACGCGGGCGGTAGCCAGGTCCATGACCGGCTGGTTCACGCCCCGGTGGCCGTAGCGGAGCTTGTAGGTGTCGAGCCCGACGGCCCTGGACAGGATCTGGCTGCCGAAGCAGATGCCGAAGGTCGGCACGCCCGCCTCGAGGACGCCGCGCATGGCCGCGACGGCGTACCCGGCCGCGGCGGGGTCGCCGGGGCCGTTGGAGAAGAACACCCCGTCCGGGTCGGTGGCGAGGATGTCCTTGGCCGTCGAGGTGGCCGGGAGCACCCGCACCTCCATCCCGCGGACGGCCATGTTGCGCGGGGTGGCGTTCTTGATGCCGAGGTCCACGGCGGCGACGCGGTACCGCGTCTTGACGCCGCTCGGCGGCGAGACCGTGTAGGGGTGGGGCGTGGTCACGATCCGCGCCAGGTCGGCGCCGGCCATGCCGGGGCTGGCGAGGACGCGCTCGAGGAGCCGCTCCGGGCTGTCCTCGACGGTGGAGACGGCCGCCCGCATGGCGCCGTGCTCGCGCAGCCGCATGGTCAGCGCACGGGTGCCCGGCACCGAGATGCCGGTGATCCCCTGGGCCTTCAGCTCGGCGTCGAGGCTGCGCTTCGCCCGCCAGCTTGAGGCGATCCGCGACGGCTCGCGGACGACGTAGCCGCTTACCCAGACGCGGTGGCTTTCCTGGTCCTCGTCGTTGACCCCGGTGTTGCCGATGTGCGGCGCGGTCATCGCCACGATCTGGCCGCAGTAGGAAGGGTCGGTGAGCGTCTCCTGGTAGCCGGTCATGCCGGTGTTGAACACCATCTCGCCGAACGACTCGCCGTAGGCGCCGAACCCCTTGCCGCGCAGCGTCGTGCCGTCCTCAAGGACGAGCATCGCCTCCGGGTCATGTGCGCTCATCGGGTCACCTTTCCGTCAAGGACCGTCGCCGTGCCGCGCAGGAACGTCGCGTGCACGCGGCCGGGCAGCATCATCCCGGCGAACGGGCTGTTGCGGCTCTTGGAGGCGTGCACGGTCGGGTCCACGGGAGTCACGGGGGCGGCGGGGTCGTACAGTGCCAGGTTCGCGGGCGCGCCCTCCGCCAGCGGCTGGCCGTGGCCGCGGACGCGCCCGATGGCCGCCGGCCGGGCCGACATCCGGTCGGCCACGCCCGCCCAGTCGAGCAGGCCGGTCTCGACCATGGCCTTGTGCACCACGCGCAGCGCCGTCTCCAGGCCCGTCATGCCGTTGGCCGCGGCCGCCCACTCGGTCTCCTTGGCCTCGACCGGGTGCGGCGCGTGGTCGGTGGCCACGCAGTCGATGGTGCCGTCCGCGAGCGCCTGCCGGAGCGCGTCGACGTCGGCCCGGGTGCGAAGCGGCGGGTTGACCTTGAAGACCGGGTCGTAGTTCTCGGCCAGGTCGTCGGTGAGCAGCAGGTGGTGCGGGGTGACCTCGGCGGTGACCGCTACTCCCCTGCCCTTCGCCCACCGGATGATCTCCACCGACCCGGCCGTGGACACGTGGCAGACGTGCAGTGAGGCGTCGACGTGGGCGGCGAGCAGGCAGTCGCGCGCGATGATCGCCTCCTCGGCGGCCGCCGGCCAGCCGGCCAGGCCGAGCCTGGAGGCGGTCTCACCCTCGTTGAGCTGCGCGCCCTCGGTCAGCCGGGGCTCCTGCGCATGCTGCGCGATCACGCCGTCGAACGCCTTGACGTACTCAAGCGCCCGCCGCATCAGCAGCGGGTCGGCCACGCACAGGCCGTCGTCGGAGAAGACCCGCACGCGGGCGGCGGAGTCGGCCATCGCGCCGAGCTCGGCGAGTTGCTTGCCGTTCAGGCCGACCGTGACCGCGCCGACCGGGCGGACGTCGACGTACCCGGCCTGCTCGCCGAGCCGCCAGACCTGCTCAACGACGCCGGCCGTGTCGGCGACCGGCTCGGTGTTGGCCATCGCGTGCACCGCCGTGTACCCGCCGAGCGCGGCGGCCCTGGTACCGGTCTCGACGGTCTCCGCGTCCTCCCGGCCCGGCTCGCGCAGGTGCGTGTGCAGGTCGACGAGCCCGGGCAGCGCGATCAGGCCGGCGGCGTCGAGGACGGACGCGCCCGGCGCGTCCAGGTCCTGGCCGATGGCGGCGATCACGCCGTCCCTCAGGTGGATGTCGGCCGGCTCGCCGCCGGCCACGGAGGCTCCCTTGATCAGCCATTCAGTCATTCCGCTGCCTCCACTCCCCCGAGCATCAGGTACAGGACCGCCATGCGGACCGTTACGCCGTTGGCGACCTGCGCGACGATCGTCGAGCGGTCGGAGTCGGCCACCTCGGCGGCGATCTCCACGCCGCGGTTCATCGGGCCCGGGTGCATGACGATGGCGTGCTCGGGCAGCAGCGCCATCCGGCTGGCGTCCAGGCCGTAGCGGCGGCGGTACTCGCGCACGGTCGGGAAGTAGGCCGCGGTCATCCGCTCCTGCTGCACGCGCAGCATCATCACCACGTCGCTCTTGCGCAGCTCGGCGTCGAGGTCGTAGCTGGCACGGCCCGGCCACGTCTCTACCGCGTGCGGCATGAGGGTGGGCGGGGCGACCAGCGTCACCTGCGCGCCGAGCGTGGACAGCAGCAGCACGTTGGAACGCGCCACCCGGGAGTGGAGCACGTCGCCGACGATCGTCACCCGGAGCCCGTCGAGCCCCTGGCCGCGCCGGTCGGTCCCGCTGCCGTGCAGCCTGTTCCCTTCGCCGCCGACGAGACGCTGGCGCATCGTGAACGCGTCGAGCAGCGCCTGCGTGGGGTGCTCGTGCGTGCCGTCGCCCGCGTTGACCACGCGGCCGCTCACCCAGCCCGTCAGGCGGCGCGGCGCGCCTGAGGCCGGGTGCCTGATCACCACGGCGTCGGCGCCCATCGCCTCCAGGGTCAGCGCCGTGTCCTTGAGCGACTCGCCCTTGGCGACGCTCGACCCCTTGGCGGAGAAGTTGATCACGTCGGCGGACAGCCGCTTGGCCGCCGCCTCGAATGAGGTCCTGGTCCGCGTGGAGTCCTCGTAGAACAGGTTGACCACCGTCAGGCCGCGCAGCGTCGGCAGCTTCCTGATCGGCCGCCCTTCGACGCTGGCGAGTTCCTCGGCCGTGTCAAGGATCAGGATGGCGTCGTCGCGGCTCAGGTCGCCGGCCGAGATTAGGTGCCGGTTCACTGGTCTCCCTCTCCGAGCAGCACCGAGTCCTCGCCGTCGATCTCGGCGAGTTGCACCCGCACCTTTTCGCGGTGCGCGGTCGGCAGGTTCTTGCCCACGTAGTCGGCGCGGATGGGCAGCTCCCGGTGGCCGCGGTCGACCAGGACCGCGAGCTGGACCGCGCGCGGCCTGCCGAGGTCGTTCAGCGCGTCGAGGGCGGCGCGGATGGTCCGGCCGGAGAAGAGCACGTCGTCGACGAGGACCACCGTCTTGCCGTCCACCCCGTCCGGCGGCACCTGGGTGCGCTGCAGCGCCCGGGCCGGACGCAGCCGCAGGTCGTCGCGGTGCATGGTGACGTCGAGGGAGCCGACGGGCGCAGCGGTGCCCTCGAACTCCCCGATCCGCTTGGCCAGGCGGCGGGCCAGGTAGACGCCGCGGGTCGGGATGCCGAGCAGCACAACCCGGTCGCCCCCGTGCGTGCGCTCCAGGATCTCGTGGGCGATACGCGTCAGCGCGCGGCGGATCTCCTCCGGCGTGAGTACCGCCTTCCACGGCTCGTGAACTGGTTCAGGTCGCATGGCGCACACCAGTCACGACCTCCTTTCCCGTCTCACGGGACGGTCCTTAAAGGATGCCTACGCAGCTCATCCTACCTGCGGCGAGGCAACCTCCTCCGCAGGGAGCACGGTCATGACTGCTGGCAACATGGTTAACACGGAAAGTCACTAGACTGCGGGCATCCCGCTACGCAGAACATCCCCCTGCGTAACTTTCCGCCCCCTGTCACGGCGACCGGCGTCCGGCCGCCCCGCGCCGGGCCGGCGCGCCCGCCGCCCGGCCTCGGCCCGACGATCATGAAAGATGTGATTTACATCACATTGATTATTGGCCGTCATAACGTTCCGAGAGCACTGATGAGCCCTGCTTTGCCCGCTCTGTGCACGGGAAAGCCGATTACAGCGGGGGTTGTCGCCTTCTGACGGAGGGTAGATATCCCCAGGGAACGGCGATGCCGGTTAGTGGTCGACTTCGGCCGGTTTTTGCCATTCGGCTTGACCTTGTCGCTCTCGCCGCCTACCGTCACTGTGCGTAACCGTTACCGTAAGCGACGACTGGCCGGGAAACCGAGGAAAAATGCCATCTGAGTACGCCAAGACCCTGGGCGCGCGACTGCGCGCCATCCGCACCCAGCAGGGGCTCTCTCTGCACGGCGTTGAGGAGAAGTCCCGCGGCCGCTGGAAGGCCGTTGTCGTCGGCTCCTACGAGCGCGGCGACCGGTCGGTCACGGTCCAGAAGCTCGCCGAGCTTGCGGAGTTCTACGGCGTCCCGGTCTCCGAGCTGCTGCCCGGCGACGCGGCGCCGACTCCGATCGCGACGGCACCCAAGCTCGTTATCGACCTTGAGCGGATGAACCAGCTTCCCAAGGAGAAGGTTGGCCCGCTCGCTCGCTACGTGGCCACCATCCAGGCCCAGCGGGGCGACTACAACGGCCGGGTGCTCTCCGTGCGGCACGAGGACCTGCGCTCGCTCGCGGTCATCTACGACAAGTCGCCCGCGGACCTCACCGAGGAGCTCATCAGCTGGGGCGTCCTCGACGCCGACGCCCGCAGCAACTCGATCGAGTCCTTCTAAGCAGCGGGTCACGCCGCCTCTCCCGCCAACCCGGCGGGCCCGCGCGGCGCGCTTAGACCCCAGCAGTGCCCCATCCGGCGTGACCCCGGCGATCGCCGGGTGGGGCGGCCCAGGGCAGCTCAGCTCGCGGGCCGCAGCGACAACGGCAGCATCGGCTCGGCCTCCACGCCGAGCGCGCGCTCGGCCACCATCAGGAACGTGCTCGCGTCACGCAGCAGGTCGTCCGCCTCTAGCGCGGTCGCCGCCCTCGGCAGTCCCGCCTCCGCCGCGGCGCGCTTGGCCGCACTCGCCGCGAAGAACGCCGCCCACTCCGCCAGCGCCGGCTCAACCTGCGGCAGCAGTTCCCACACCGAACGGGGACGGCGCCGCCGCGCCCCGCTCCCCGGCTCACCCCGGGCCGCCACGATCGCGGCCGCCGCGCGCAGTGCGGCCAGGTGCGCGCCGATGTAGCGGGTTCCAGCGTCGGTCTCCGCCTCCGCCTCCGCCAGGCCCTGCCGTGCCGTGCGCAGGAGGCTCAGCGCCGCCCCCGGCACCGAGCGCGGCATCGGGAGCGGCACGGCAGGCCCCGTGCTCACCGGCCCGAGGCCGCCCGGTCCCGTGTTCAGCGGGCCAGTGCTTCGCTGCCCCGTCGCTGGTGGCAGAGCGTTGCGGGCGGCTGTGCCCGCCGCCGTCAGCATGCTGGTCATGGTCATCACTCCTTCAGGTGATGCGCCGAAGTCCGCCGTCAGCCCGGCTGGGCCGGCACGTGCACCCGGCCGGCACGGGGATCGCGCCGACACCGGGGGCCGGATGATCCGCCGGCCGGGCGAAGCGCTTCCCCACGCCCCGCCCAGCCGACACCGGCCGCCAGGGGTCGCGGCGACCGGAGCCAACCCCCGTCATTCGAACACACTCTCATTCGAACACAGGTTCGTGCCAATGTCCAGCTCATTTGCTGACAAGTTCGAAGTTACCCACGGGGTCTGACATTCCAGGGTCAGGCCGCGGGCGCCCGCCCGGGTCTCGCGGACGGCGTCGCGGGCCGGGGCGCGGCACGCCTGGGGACAACGGCCCGCGGATAGGGCGGCGCCGCCTTCCGGTCATCTACCCTTTGCCCATGAGGGTCACCTACCGCGAGCTAGGGCCACGGGAGTTCCGGACGGCGATTCGTGCGCTAGTCGGCGTGTACGCGGCCGCGATGAACCCGCCGGACCGGACGCTGTCGGGACGGGAAGCCATCATGGACCGGCACGCGGCGAGCCCCGGGTTCCGCGGGCTGACCGCGCACGTAGACGGGCGGCTCGCCGGGTTCACCTACGGCTTCCACGGGGAGAGCGGCCAGTGGTGGCACGACATGGTCGCCGCCGCGCTGGCCACGCGCTCCGGCGCGCGCATCTCGGCCGCGGAGTACGCGGGGACGGACGCGCCCGGCGCGTGGCTCGACGACTCCTTCGAGGTCGCCGAGCTGCACGTCCTGCCGCCCTGGCAGGGCCGGGGAATCGGGCGGTCGCTGCTGCTCTCGCTCGCTTCCGGTCGCCAGGAGCGGACCGCGGTGCTCTCCACCGCCGACGCGCCCACCCGGGCCCGGCGCCTGTACCGCGGGCTCGGGTTCACCGACCTGCTGACCGATTTCAGGTTCTCGGGGAGCGAGCCGCCTTACGCGGTGATGGGCGCGCTGCTGCCCCTGGCGGCGACCGTCACGCTCCCCCGGTCACCGAGGCCGAGCAGCTGGTAGATGTCCATCGTCGCGCGGGACGCGTTGAGCGTGATGAAGTGAAGTCCTGGCACCTGCTCGTCCAGTAGCCGCGCGCAGAGCCCGGCGGCGTAGTCGACGCCGATGCGCCGCACCTCGGCCGCGTCACCGCGCGCGTCCGCCGCCCTGAGCTGGTCAAGCAGCCCGACGGGGACCTTGCACCCGCCGAGCTCAATCGAGCGCTCGAGCACGCGGAGACTGGTGACGGGCATGATCCCCGGGATGATCGGCACGCCGCAGCCCTGGGCCGCGACCCGGTCCCTGAGCCTGAGGTAGTCCTCGACGTGGAAGAACATCTGGGTGATGGCGAAGTCCGCGCCCGCCCGGCACTTCTCGACGAAGTGCCTGGTGTCGGCGTCCTCGTCGGGCGAGCGCGGGTGCCGCTCAGGGAACGCGGCGACGCCGACGCAGAAGTCGCCGGAGGACTTGAGCAGCTCGACGAGCTGCGCCGCGTGGGTAAAGCCCTCCGGATGGGGAACCCAGGGCGCGTTGGGGTCGCCGGGCGGGTCGCCGCGCAGCGCGAGCACGTTGCGGACGCCGACGCTGGCATAGCTGCCGATGACGTTGCGCAGCTCCGCGACCGAGTGGTTGACCGCGGTGAGGTGGGCCATCGGGTTCAGCTCGGTCTGCTCGGCGATCGCGCCGGTCACCTGGACGGTACCCTCGCGCGTGGACCCGCCGGCCCCGTAGGTTACGGAGACGAACGTCGGCTTGAGCTGCTCGATGCGGCGGATGGCGCTCCAGAACTGGCGCTCTCCCTGGTCGGTCTTCGGCGCGAAGAACTCGAACGAGAACGACCGGCCCGTCTTGAGCACGTCGGCGATGCTGCGGCGCGGGCCTCCGGGCACCGTGCTTCCAGGCACCGGGAGTCTGCTGGGAAGCGAGCGACGCCTGCGGCTGTCGCGGTCTGGGCGGCATGTGTCCAAGCATAACCCAGTGGTCAAGATTCTGTGCTGGGACCACAACGCCAGTTCCCGGCCCGGCCGCCAAAGCCGGGCAGAATGCGCGCAATACGCCACCATGGCGCCGCCGTGGCCGGCTTGCGATCCGGGGCCAGCCGGCGGCTGCCCTTACCAGGCCCGGGCCGGGCACGCCGAAGGCGCAGGCAGCGTGAACGCTGCCTGCCGTGGCGAAGCGGCGGCCGGCCCGGCGCCCTCCTCCCGCGCGGAAGCGATGAGGGGGCGAAGCCCTCCCATGCCAGGGTGCGGGGGCGCCCCCGCGAGTTAGCGAGTTAGAACGCGAGGGCCTGGGCGCGGCGGTTGACCTCGGTGCCCCGGCGGGCGTAGAGGGCCGCGATCGGCGTCCCGGGAAGCGTCTCGTCCGCGGTGAACAGCCAGCGGAGCGCCTCGTCGTCGTCGAACCCGCAGTCGAACAGCACCGTCAGCGTCCCGCACAGCCCCTTGACGATCTGCCCGCCGTCGAGGAAGGCGGCGGGGACCGCGCGGTCACCCGTCGGGCGGATGACGGCGAGGAGCTTGCGGTCGCGGAGAAGTTGCTTTACTCGGCTAATGGGCAGACCGAGTCGGATGGCCACCTCGGGGAGTGACAGCCATTCGCCGACTAGGGCGTCAGCCACGGGGTCTATCTGTGTCACGAATCCAATGTCCCACGTCGATGCCGGTTCCAAACACCAGACATTCCGTTACAATAAGGTATCTTTCCCCTGGTCAGCCTGAAAATTCGGGAGACTCAGGGAGTCCGGGCCCTCGGGAACGGCCGCTTGGCGCTCCCACGCGACGGCCCGGGCCGCCAGCCAGCCAGCGGTGGCCGTCAGCGCCTCCGGGCGCACGGCGAATAGTACCTGCCGCCCCGCCCTCCGGCGGGTGACCAGGCGAGCCTCCTCCAGGACGGCCAGGTGCTGCGCGACCGCCTGCCGGGAGACCGGCAGCAGCGCGGCCAGTCCGCCCGCGCTCGCGCCCGGGCCCCGCGCGAGCAGCTCAAGCAGCTCACGCCTGCGGGCGTCCGCCAGCGCCGCGAACACGCGGTCCGGGTCAGGCAGAGCTTCTGTCACTTTCCGCCCGGGTCCGCAGCCCGGACAACTCGAACTGCCAGCCGCCCCGGTTGCCCTTCCACTCGTCCGCGCGGAGCGCCTCCGGCAGGTCGAGCGACGTGAAGCCGCTCTCCACCACGGTCACGCCCATCTCGCCGCCGACCGTCCGCAGGTAGAACTCGACCAGGGTCGCGTTGCCCGGCGCGGGCTCGGCGCCGCCGAAGGCGCTCGCCCAGCGGAACGAGGCGTAGCCCTGCGGCTCGACCCGGACGACGTCGATCACGTACGGCCGCGTGTCGCCGCCGTAGGCGACCGCCACCCGGCCCGGGCCGCGGGCAGGCTCGGCGCTGCTGCCCGGCAGCCACCAGCCGGGCCGCGTGACAAGGTGCCACACCTTGTCCTGAGTCGCGCGAATGGTGACCCGCTGTTCGATACGGTCTTCCAAGACAACGCCTCTCTCACCCCAGGGCACACTGCGGGCCGAGTCTTGCATGGGCCGTCAAATTGCTGCAAGTAGACGCTTGCAGATGTAGCCGCGGCGCGCACGGGCCTGCCGGCGCCAGCGCGTCGGGTGCGGCGCGGTAAGAGTCAGCCGAGGTCGTTCGGAATAACCTCTGAATTTCGCTCCGGCGACCCGCGGCCCGGCACCTTTCCGCAGCCCACCGCGATGAGAGGTCTGACAAAGTGATTAACTCGGCCGAAGTCGGCGGCCGCCGGACGTAAAATCGCGCTGATGGAATCTGCCCCTGCGGACGTGCTCGTCGGGCGGATGCTCGACCGGCGGTATCACGTCCGCTCCCGCATCGCGCACGGCGGCATGGCCACCGTATACCTCGCCACCGATACCCGGCTTGACCGGGAGGTGGCGCTCAAGGTCATGCATGCCGAACTGGCGCGCGACGCCGACTTCGTGGGGCGGTTCATCGGCGAGGCCAAGTCGGTCGCGCGCCTGTCCCACCCGAACATCGTGGGCGTCTACGACCAGGGCGGCGACGGCCAGTACCTCTACCTGGCCATGGAGTACGTGCCGGGGCGGACGCTGCGGGCGCTGATGCGGGAGCGGGGCTGGCTGCCCTGGCACGAGGCACTGGGGGTTATCGACCCGGTGCTCGCCGGGCTCGCCGCCGCGCACCAGGCCGGGATCGTGCACCGGGACGTGAAGCCGGAGAACGTGCTGATCACCGGCGACGGCCGGGTCAAGGTCGTGGACTTCGGGCTCGCCCGGGCGTCGGCCGCCGTCGGGAACACCCGCGCCGGGGTGATCATCGGATCCGTCGCCTACATCGCGCCCGAGCAGGTCACCGGGGCGCCGAGCGACGCGCGGAGCGACGTGTACGCGGCGGGCATCATGCTGTTCGAGATGCTCACCGGGCGGCAGCCCTTCTCCGGCGAAACACCCCTCGCGGTCGCGTACGCGCACGTGAACTCGGACGTGCCCGTGGTGAGCACGGTCGTCGGCGGGATCCCGCCGGGCGTGGACCAGCTCGTCCGGGCGGCGACCAGCCGCGACCCGCGGCAGCGGCCAGCCGACGCGGGCGCGTTCCTGCGGGTGACGCGCGCGCTGCGCGGCCTGCCGGAGCCAGCGGAAGCGGTTACCGGGGCCTGGGCGGTGCCCCCGGCGCCCGGGGCCGGCCTGTACGACGCGGCCAGTGCCTACGGCGGCGGCGTCGGCGATCCCGCCAGCCGCGCCGACGGGCTCGCGGGAGCGGGCGGCGGGTCGCACACGATGGTCGTGGACCCCGGGTACGCGGGGTACGGGGAGATGACGGCCGGCCACGACGGCGGTTCCGGGCGGGGCGGCTTCTCCGCGCTGCTCCGCGGCGGCGGCGAGGCCGGCGCGCACGGGCCGCGGCCCGGGGCCGGCGAGCGGGAGCCGTTCCTGCAGCGGTGGCTGTTCAGCAGCCGGCTGGTTTACGTGCTGGCCGGCGCCCTGGTGCTGATCGGGCTCGGTGGCGGCGGCTGGTACCTGACGTCGGGGCGGTACGCATCGGTGCCAGCGGTGGGCAAGCTGACGGCGAAGGCCGCCACCCAGACGCTGCACGCGGCGGGCTTCCAGGTGCGCACCGGACCGCCGATGATCGATGACAACGTGCCGAAGGGCGAGGTGATCGGCACGTCACCGGCTGGGCGGGCGCTGCCGGGCGCGACGATCGTGCTGACGATCTCCCAGGGACCGCGGATGATCACCGTGCCGCAGATTCCCGCTGGCGACGGCGTGGCCCAGGCAACGGCGGTGCTGCGCAAGGCGGGGCTGACCGTCGCGTCGACGACCGAGCCGGTCGGCGGCCAGAGCTACTCCCAGGTCGGCGACGTGGCGGGCACCACCCCGGCGGGGGGCACCTCCGTGCCGGATAACAAGCCGGTCTCGGTGAACGTGATCGAGGGGCTCGCGCTGCCCAACCTGGTCGGGCAGAACATCAACGCGGTCCAGCAGTGGGCGGGCTCCAACCAGATCACCGTGCAGCCGACCACCGTGCAGAGCAGCCAGCAGCAGGGGACGATCGTCGCCCAGTCGCCGGCACCGCAGACGCCGGTGAAGCAGGGCGCGACGGTCAGCGTCTCGGTGTCCGCCGGGCCACCCCAGGTAAACATCCCCGACGTGACCGGCCAGAGCTGCCAGCAGGCGCAGCAGACGCTGCAGCAGGCCGGGTTCCAGGTGCAGGTGCAGCAGGGCTTCTTCGGCAACGTGTTCGGCGACAACGTGCAGAGCATGAGCCCGACCGGGCAGGCGCCGAGCGGGACAACCATCACCCTGCAGTGCGGGCGGGGCCACTTCTAGATGCCACTGATCGGCTCGCACGCGACCGTCACCGGCGGGGTCGCGACCGGCGGGCTTGCTTACGCGGCCGCGGTTGACGCCGAGGTCATCCAGGTCTTCGTGTCCAACCCGCGGGGCTGGGCGGCCGGGCCGGGCGAGGCCGCCGAGGACGCGCGGCTGCGCGCGTCGGGGCTTCCGGTCTACGTCCACGCGACGTACATGATCAACCTGGGGTCCGGGAACCCCGAGGTGGCCGCGAAGTCGGCCGACGCCCTCGCGCACGCGCTGCGCCGCGGCGGTGAGATCGGCGCCAGGGGCGTGGTGGTGCACACCGGGTCGGCCGCGGGCTGGGCCGCCCCCGGCGCCGGGGAGGGTGCGGCCGGGCAGGCCGACGCCCGGGAGCGCGCGCTGCGGCAGATCGGCGAGATCGCGCTGCCCCTGCTCGACAAGCTCGGCGACGACGACCCCGACCTGCTGTTCGAGCCGATGGCCGGGCAGGGGCAGATGCTGTGCGCGCGGGCGGGCGACCTGGCCACCTACCTGTCCGCCGTGGAGCACCACCCGAAGGCCGGGGTCTGCCTCGACACCTGTCACCTGTTCGCCGCCGGCCACGACCTGACGGCGGACGGCGGCGTGGCGGCCATGCTCGCCGAGCTCGCCAGGGTCACGGGCAGCCCGGGGACGGGGGTCGGCCGCGTGAAGCTGGTGCACGCCAACGACTCGCTGCTCGGCTGCGGGTCCAAGCGCGACCGGCACGAGACGATCGGCGCGGGCATGATCGGCCCGGCACCGTTCCGCAAGCTGCTCGCGGCGCTGCCCGACGTCCCTTTCGTCGTCGAGACGCCCGGCGGTAAGGCGGGGCACGCCAGGGACATCGCTACGCTTAAGGAACTCCGGGGGTTACAGGCTCGCCCGCGAGCGGGATCTTCTCCCGGGAGATTGGAGCGCTGAGATGGTTGTGGTGATGGCCGCGGAGGCCACCGCGTCCGATGTTGACCACGTGGTGAGCGTGGTGCGCGACGCGGGCGGCGAGGCGTTCGTCAGCCGCGGCGAGTCGCGGACGATCATCGGGCTAAGCGGCGACATCGAGCGGTTCGCGGCGACGCTGAACCTGGCCGGCCTGCCCGGCGTGGCCGACGTGGTGCGCATCTCCGTGGCCTACAAGCTGGTCAGCCGGGAGCACCGCCGGGAGCGCTCGGTGATCCGGGTCGCCGGCGTGCCGATCGGGCCCGACACGCTGACGGTGATCGCCGGGCCGTGCGCGGTCGAGACGCCGGAGCAGACCCTGGCCGCTGCCCGCATGGCCCGGGCGGCCGGCGCGTCGCTGCTGCGCGGGGGCGCGTTCAAGCCCAGGTCGTCGCCCTACGCCTTCCAGGGCCTCGGCGAGGTGGGGCTGAAGATCCTGGCGGAGGTCCGCGAGGAGACCGGGCTGCCGATCGTGACCGAGGTGATCGACCAGCGCGACGTGGAGCTGGTTACCAGGTACGCGGACATGCTTCAGGTCGGAACCAGGAACATGCAGAACTTCCCGCTCCTGCAGGCCGTCGGCGCGGCCGGCAAGCCGGTGATGCTCAAGCGCGGCATGTCCGCCACCATCGAGGAGTGGCTGATGGCCGCCGAGTACATCGCGCAGCGCGGCAACCTGGACATCGTGCTCTGCGAGCGCGGGATCCGCACCTTCGAGAACGCGACCCGCAACACCCTGGACATCTCCGCCGTCCCGGTCGCGCAGCGGCTATCGCACCTGCCGGTGATCGTGGACCCGTCGCACTCGGGCGGCCGCCGTGACCTCGTGCTGCCGCTGTCGCGGGCGGCCATCGCCGTTGGCGCCGACGGCATCATCGTCGACGTCCACCCGCACCCGGAATCCGCGCTCTGCGACGGCCCGCAGGCGCTCATCGAGTCCGACCTCCGCGAACTGGCGTCGGTCGCGCGCCACTTGCCGCCCCTGGTGGGCCGCACGCTGACACCCGCGCCGCCCACCGCTGGCTAGCCCTACGCCGGACGGTACTCCTGGGCGTTCGCGGCCAGCTGCTCGGCCAGCTCATCCGCGTCCAGGCGGCCCTCGATCTTGCGCAGGTCCTCGACCTTCGCGCGGGTCTCCGCGCGGCGCGGGGTGAGCAGCGTGCAGCAGTCCTGGTCGGGCAGCTCGGAGATCGCCAGCGTGCCGAGCCGGCGCGCCTCCGCCATGATCTCCGTCTTGTCCCAGCCGAGCAGCGGCCGCAGGATCGGCAGCGACACGGCGTCGTCGAGCGCGGTGATGTTCGGCAGCGTCTGGCTGGACACTTGGCCGAGGGAGTCGCCGGTGACGAGCGCGCTCGCGTGGAGCCGGGCCGCCAGCGCCTCGGCCGTCTTGAGCATCAGCCGTCGTTGCGCCATGACCTGGAGGCGGCCCGCGCCGGACGTGGCGAGTGACTGCTGCGCCTTACCGAACGGCACTACGTACAGCCGTGACGCGCCCTGGAAGCGGTCGAGCCCGCGAACCAGCGCGTACGCCTTGTATACCGACTCCGGCCCGGTCAGCGGCATGCCGGAAAAGTGCAGGAAGGTGCAGCGCAGCCCGCGCTTCATCATCCGGTAGGCGGCGACAGGCGAGTCGATACCGCCGGACATCAGCGCGACCGCCCGGCCGCTCATCCCCACCGGGAGGCCGCCCTGCCCGGGCAGCCCGCCGGTGAACACGAACACCTCGTGCTGGTCGACCTCGACGAAGACTTCCGTGTCCGGGTGCTTGAGCGCGACCTTCAGCCCGTGCGCGGCCACTACCTCCGCCCCGATCAGCGCGTTGAGCTGCTCCGACCTGACCGGAAAGCGCTTGTCGCGGCGGCGCGCCCGTACGGCGAAGGTGCCGCTGCCCGGGCTGGTCAGCGCGACCGCCGCGGCGACCGCCGCCTCCGGCGTCTTGTCGACCCGCAGCGCCTGGCAGACGCGCGCGATCCCCGGCACGTCGGCCACCCGCTCGGCGACCCGGTCCACCGCGGCGGCGTGCTCCGCCGGGGTCTGGCCGTCGCGCGGCACCCGCAGCACGAGCACCCCCTCGCGCAGGGTGAGCTCGGCGGGCACGCCGGTAGCGCGGACCGCGCCGCGGACGTTGGCGTTCAGCATCCGCTCGAATTGCTGCCGGTTCCTCCCCTTAAGAAAGATTTCACCCTGCTTCAGCAGCACACACGGCTCGCCAGGACCGGGCTTCGCTCCCGCACCGGGCGTGACCGGATCGGTCATGGTCATCCCTCCAGTCTGCCAGCTATCTGACGGTCCGGCGGACTCCGTCTCGCACCGCCTGCAGAAAAGGCGATCAATAGCCTTCCGAACGGATTCTGGTTTCACGCTCAAGGGCCCCCTTCTCCCCGGGCGGGGCGAGCGGGAGCCTGGTGGCGAAGCGCGAAGTCGTTCGGACGACTGATGTTTTTATTTTTCCTTGCTGCGGCAGCCTCTTGCGACATAACGTGAGCGCGTGAACGCCAACGAGCGTGATGAGATCACCGCGTCTGTGGCCGCCCATGCGGAGCTCGGACCGCGGTATGACACGGCCGTCGCCGAGGGCCTGGTCGAGCGGATCGGCGACGAGATCGACCGGCGGATCGACGCGCGGCTCGGCGGGCCGTCCCGGCCCGGCCGGCAGGCGCAGGACGGTAATCACCCAGCGCCCGGCTATCAGGGGCCGCCCGCCTACCAGGGGCCGGCCGCGCCCACGCCGTCAATGCCGGCCGCCACCGCGCCGCCGCCCGCGGTGCCGCGCCGGGCCGGCGGGCTGAGCGGGGTGATCCTCGGCCTCGGGTCGATGGGGCTCGGCCTCGGCGCGACCGCCATCGTCGTCGCCCACCACGTGGAGTCCGTCGCCGCGCTGCTCATGGTCCTGCTGATCTGGGCCGCGATCGCGGTCATCAACGTCGCCCACTCGCAGCGACACATCTAAGCCGCGGGGGGTAGGGATGTTCGAGCGGTTCGGCGACCGTTCGCGCCGTGTGGTCGTGCTGGCGCAGGAAGAGGCCAGGATGCTCGGCCACCGGCACATCGGCACCGAGCACCTGCTGCTCGGGATGATTCACGAGGAGTCGGGCGTCCCGGCGACGGTGCTCGCCGAGGCGGGCGTCACCCTTGACACGGCCCGGGTCCAGGTGGCGGAGATCGCCGGCTCTGGTGGCAAGGCACCGCCTGGGCACATCCCGTTCACGCCCCGGGCGAAACACGTACTCGAACTAGCGCTGCGCGAGGCCCTTGAGCTGCGGCAGAGCTACATCAGGCCCGAGCACATGCTGCTCGGGCTTATCCACGAGCGGAACGGCGCCGGCGCGCAGGTGCTCGAGCGGCTCGCCGGGTCGCTGCCCGACCTCAGGTGGCGCGTCCTGGCCGCGGCCACGGACGTGCCGTCCGACCCCGCGTTCGAGGACGAGTACCGCCAGGAGCGCAGCATCTGGAGCTGGCCGCCCGCCCAGGGCCTGCCGCCGGGGCCGCGGATCAGGAACGAGTCGATCACCGAGGTTCGTCACCTGCTCACGACGCTCGACAAGCGCCTGTCCAACATCGAGCAGCACCTCGGCATCGCCCCCGAGGAAGAGATCATGACCGGGTTCCGCGGGCTGCTCCTGTCGGTCAACCGGCACCTGGGCAAGATCGAGCGCCACCTCGGGATCGCCGCCGGGCACGAGACCGGAGAAGACGACGAGCCCGCCGCCGAAGAGTAACCGCCAACGGGAAAATAAATTGCCTGCTCACGGCGTTTCGACGTAGGCTCAACTGCTTCTCCGCCGTTTCCCGAAGGATTTTTGTCATGTCTTGGCGCGCGCCCGCCCGCCGGTATCCAGTGCTCGCCATCCGTGACTTCCGCCTCCTGCTCGTGGACCGGCTGCTCGCGCCGTTCTCCATGGGGTTCTCGCTCGTCGGCGTCTCGTTCGCGGTCCTCAAGGTCACCGGGTCCACGGCCGACCTCTCGTACGTGATCGCCGCCCAGACCGCCCCGATGCTGGTGTTCTCGCTGATCAGCGGCGTGTTCGCGGACCGGTTCCGGCCGCAGCGGGTGATCATGGCGGGCAACCTCGCCGTGGTCGTCGGCGAGGGCGTCTTCGGCGTGCTCATGCTGGTCACCGGGCACCCGCCGCTGTGGGCGATGATCTGCCTCGAGGCGGTCAACGGAATCGGCGGCGCCGTGTTCTACCCGGCCTCGCAGGCGCTCCTCCCGCAGCTCGTGCCCGACGCGCTGCTGCAAGAGGGCAGCTCGATCAGCCGGCTGGCGATGAACGCTGGGCAGATGGCCGGCGCCGCGGTGGCGGGCCTGCTCGTCGCGCTCGCCGGGCCCGGCTGGGCGCTCACCCTGTGCGCCGCGGGCATGACCGGGACCGTCCCGCTGATGCTCGCCGTCAAGGGCGGACGCAGGCCGCGGCAGGCCGCTCTTGACGAGCCGCCCAGCATGATCGCCGAGCTGCGCGCGGGGTGGGCCGAGTTCATCAGGCACACCTGGCTGTGGGCCACGGTGATCCAGTACTGCCTGGTCATGATGGCCTGGAACGGCGCGTTCATGGTGCTCGGGCCGGTGGTCGCCAAGGCGCACCTGGGCGGCGCGGCCGCGTGGGGCGCGATCTCCGCCACCGAGGGTCTCGGGCTTATCCTCGGCGGCCTCATCTCGCTGCGCTACACGCCGCGCAGGCCGATGCTGTTCGTGGTGGTGACCGGGGGCTGCTTCGCCCTCTCGCCGCTCACGCTCGGCCTGGTCGCGCCGCTGCCGGTGATCTGCCTGGTCTCGTTCGGCCTCAACGTGCTCGCGGAAGTCATGATGGTGCAGTGGACCGTGGCGATGGCGACCCGGATCCCTTCGGACAAGCTCGCCCGGGTGTCGTCGTACGACGCGTTCGGCTCGCTGGCGGCGATGCCGCTCGGCGCGCTGGTCGCGGGCCCGCTCGCGGCGGGCATCGGCGTGTCCGCGACGCAGTTCGCCGCCGCGGCGGTCATCTTCGTGGCCTCGGCGTTCACCCTGATCCCGCGGGACATCTGGACGATCCGCAGCGACGACGTGCTCGGCGGCGACCCGGGCGCGATTGACCTCGGTTCCGCCGGTCCCGCTGGCGCCCTGCCCGGCGCTATCGCCAGTGTTCAAGCGGGAGCGGACCTCGGCTTAGCACCGTCCTGATCGCGAACGTGGACCGCGCCTCGGTCACGTCGGGTATCGCGAGGATCTGGTCGAGCAGCAGCTGCTCGTAGCCGCTCAGGTCGGGCACGGCGGCCTCGATGAGGAAGTCGTCGGAACCGGACACGACGAAGCGGTCGGGCACGCCGCCTCGACCCTCATGCCCTCCTTTGTCGGCTGGGAGGCGGTCGCGCCGCTGACCACGCGTTTCACCGACCCGGCGCGACGGTCGGTCGCCGCCGCCGCCGCGACGGTGGTGCTCACGCTCGGCGCGGTCAACGCCTACGTCACCGGCGCCACCGAGATGGCCGCCGAGCTGACGGGGCCGAGGGACGCCCGCGCCGCGACGGGGCCCGTTTCCCGGCCCGCCGGCGGACGGCCCGGCCCGCGCCCCGGTTCCGGCGGCGATCGCGGTCTCGGGTGTGGCGCTGATCTCGCTGTACGGCCTCGGCCTGGTCAGCCCGGCGGCGCTGGTCGCCATTCCGACAACGCTGTTCCTTGTGGTCTACCTCGGCTGCATGGCCTCCGCCGCCCGGGTGCTGCGCGGCCCGGCGCGCCTGGCGGCCGCGCTCGCGGCGGTCATCGTCGCGGTCGTGCTCGGGTTCTGCGGCTGGGCCCTGCTCGCCGCGCTGGCGGTCGTCCTGGGCGCCTGCCTCGGGCCGCTCGTCTCCGGCTCCTCGCCCGGTTCTCCGCCCGGGTGGCGGCCCCGATTCACAAAAGGTACGAATCGCGCTGACAAACGGATTCTTGCCGCAACCTGGAATGTCAGACCCTGAGCGTAGCGTTTGCGACATGAACCTTCCCAGGCGCCTTTCCGGTCGCAAGACCCGTCTTGAGTGCCCCGGCCACCCCAAGCAGGACGAAGGGGCGGACCGCGATTGTGAGCACGCGGCGTACATGAGCTGGGTCGCCGCCACCGTCGGGGAGCACGGCTGGGCCATTTCCGGGCGACACGGCGACGAGGCGGCACCGCCCTGGGCCTACAGCGTCGGCATGTGGCTCTCCTGCCAGGTTCCCGAGCTAGTCCTGTGCGGGCTGCCGGTGGAGAACGGCGCGGCCATCATCAACGCCGTCGGCGCCAGGATCGCCGACGGCGCCGACTACTCCGCGGGTGACGTGCTCGACGACGTCTGCCCGGCGCCGCTCGCGTTCCGCCCGGTCGACGTGAGCTGGCGGGCGTCGAACGGCCTGCTCGCGATCTCCAACGCCTTCTACGGGATGGTCAGGCCGCCCTACCTCCAGGTCGTGTGGTCGGACAAGAACGGCCGGTTCCCCGGGGAGCCGGGCTTCCAGGCCGCGTTCGACCGGATGCAGCCCTTGCTGTGGCTGCCCCGCGATGACAACCCCCCGTCTCCCTGGACCCGCCTGGAGCGCCTGCCGTAAGCGGCCCCCGCGCGGGGCCGACGGAGCGAACGTCGATTTCTGAAATCGACGCGTGCTAGGCAGGACTCGAAAAGAGAGTGGATAGTTGTGCACCCTATAGCGTGCACAACTATCCACTATCTTCGATGCCAGCCTTGTGCGCGGGCCTGGAATCCGGCATGTCGGGCGCTGGCGCGCACCGGGGCGGCCGACGGCCCCTGCCACCGGGATCGGGGCTAGAGTTCGCGCTCGTAGACGTACATCAGCGGGCCGTCCCCGCCCGATCGGTTGGTGAAGCCGAGGCTCTCGTACAGCCTGCGGGCGGCGAGGTCGGGCTCGTCGACCCCGATGTCCATGCTGTCCGCGCCCCGGTCGCGGGCCTCACGCAGGGCCGCCTCCATGAGCCGGCGGCCCAGCCCCTGCCCCCGCCAGGCGGGCGTAACGTACAGCTCCGCCAGGTAGCACTCCAGGCCGGTGCTCCAGATCGCCGCGCGGAAGCGCAGCACCGCCAGGCCGTCGGGCCCGTCGCCTGCGAGCAGGACGAGCGTATCGCCGCCGTCGAGCAGCTGCCGCATCCGCTCCGCCAGCGCCGGCGGCTCCGGCGCAGGCTCATCGAACTCGCGGTTGAAGGCGTGCAGCAACCGCCCGATCGCCTCGGCGTCGGCACGGCCGGCGAGGCGAATTTCGCGTGACATGAATCCTCCTTGTCGTGGTCCGGTCGGCATGGGCGACTGGTCCACGAGGAGGTGCACGGGCATGATTCCGTGGGGCACGTCAACATCGCACGTCATGACCCTAACACGCGCTGACCCGCCCGGGCGTCGGCCAGGAGTCGCGGGCGCGGAAAGAGCCAGCCGCTTACGTCCGGGATGTGATTGATTTTGACGTTTTGATTTTCGGGATTAACCGAAAAAGACTTCGGCTTCCGCGTAGCGCTCCGGGGGGACCAGCTTCAGCTCGCGGGTGGCCTCGACCAGGGGGACACGGACGATCTGGGTGCCGCGCAGCGCCACCATCGTGCCGAACGCCTCGTCGTGCACCGCCCCGACCGCGTGCAGGCCGAAGCGGGTCGCGAGGACCCGGTCGAAGGCCGTGGGGGTGCCGCCGCGCTGGATGTGGCCGAGGACCGTGCAGCGGGCTTCCTTGCCCGTCCGCTTCTCGATCTCGTTGGCGAGGTACTGGCCGACGCCGCCGAGCCTGACGTGGCCGAAGGCGTCGAGCTGGCCGGACTGCAGCGAGAGCTCCTCGTGCTGCGGGTGCGCGCCCTCGGCGACCACCACGATCGGCGCGTACCTGGTCTGGAACCGGTGCTCGACGTAGCCGATCACCTTGTCGATGTCGAACGGCCGCTCGGGGATGAGGATGACGTTCGCGCCGCCGGCGAGCCCGGCGTGCAGCGCGATCCAGCCCGCGTGGCGGCCCATCACCTCGACGATGAGCGCCCGGTGGTGGCTTTCCGCCGTGGTGTGCAGGCGGTCGATCGCCTCCATGGCGATGTTCACCGCGGTGTCGAAGCCGAACGTGAAGTCGGTGGCGCCGAGGTCGTTGTCGATGGTCTTCGGCACGCCGACGACGGGAACGCCCTCGTCGTTCAGCTTGGCCGCGACGCCGAGCGTGTCCTCGCCGCCGATCACCACCAGGGCGTCGACGCCGAGCCCGGCCATGTTGTCCTTGATCCGCTCGACGCCGGAGCGGCCCGGGCCGGCCTCCTTGAACGGATTCGTCCGCGACGAGCCGAGGATCGTGCCGCCGCGCGGCAGGATCCCGCGCACCGCGGCCACGTCCAGCGGCATCGTGTCCGCTTCAAGCGGCCCCCGCCAGCCGTCACGGAATCCGAGGAACTCGATTCCGAACTCTTGAGTACCCCTGCGTACCACCGCGCGGATCACCGCGTTCAGTCCCGGGCAGTCGCCGCCCCCGGTTAGGACTCCCACTCGCATAGGGCAAAGCCTAGCCGTCCGGAAGCCGCTTGCAATGGCGGCTGGAGAACGCCAGCGACTGCAATCGATAACATCGATAAATCCGTGTCCGGCAGGGCGGCCCTCGCCTGCTCCTTCGCCTGCTGCGCGTAGATATTGACGTATTCCTGGCCGGACAGCTTCTGAATCTCGGCGACGATCTCGTCGGTGACCGCGCGCAGCGCCTCGCGGTCTTTTTCCCTGCCGTAGTAGCGGGAGAACTCCATCGGCTTGCCGAAGATCACGCCGGGCCGGATGCCAAACTTCGGGTTGCGCGAGCCAGACGGCAGGAACTCGAAAGTGTTTATCATCGCACACGGCACAACGGGCGCGCGGGACTCGAGCGCCAGCCGCGCCAGGCCGGTGTGGCCCTTGTAGAGGCGCCCGTCCGGTGAGCGGGTTCCTTCCGGGTAGATGCCGAGAACCTCTCCCTCCGCCAGGACGCGCAACCCGGAGCGGAGGGCGCGCTCGCTGGCCTCGCCGCCGGTCCTGTCGATGGGGATCTGCCCGACGCCGCTGAAGAACGCCCGGCTCGCCAGGCCCTTGAGGCCCTTGCCGGTGAAGTACTCGGCCTTGGCGAGGAACACCACCTTGCGCGGCAGTGGCTCAGGGCCGAAGAAGTGGTCGGCGAACGAGAGGTGGTTGCTCGCCAAGATGACCGGGCCGCGGCGGGGGACGTTCCGGCGTCCTCGCGACCAGGACCGGAACACCAGCTTCAGCGCTATGCCCAGCGTGTACTTAGCTACCCAGTAGAACACGGGTACATCGTCCCACGTCCCGCGAAATCTGTGGGACTATGCAAGGGTGTCATCAATATCACCGGAGGCCGCGCCGGGTGAGGCCGCTCCGTTTTCCGCGGATGGCGGCCCGATTGGCGTCCTTGTCCTGCACGGTTTCACCGGGTCACCGCGCACCGTGCGGCCCTGGGCGGCCTATCTCGCGGAAGCCGGGCTGACGGTGCGGGCACCGCTGCTGCCCGGGCACGGGGGCGACTGGCGGGAGCTCGGCAAGACCGGGTGGACGGACTGGTACGGGTCTGCCGAGCGGGCGTTCACAGAGCTTTACGCCCGGTGCGACCACGTATTCGTCGCCGGGATATCGATGGGCGGCTGCCTGGCGTTCCGGCTGGCGGAGACCCAGGGCGACCGGGTCAGCGGCCTCATCGTGGTGAACCCGTCGCTGGCCGGCGACAACCCGCTGATCCCGTTCGCGCCGGTGCTCAGGTACGTGGTGAGGTCGCTGCCCTCCATCGGCGGGGACATCAAGAACCCGGGCGCGCAGGAGGGGGCTTCGAAGAGGACCCCGGTGGCGTCCGTCGCGACGCTGCCGCGGATGTGGAAGACCACCGCCGCCGGGCTCGCCTCGGTGACCCAGCCGGTGCTCGTCTACCGGTCCACGGTCGATCACGTGGTCGGCCCGGCCAGCATGAAGATACTGACCGCCGCCCTGCCGGGCGCCGAGGTGAGGCCGCTTGCCAACAGCTACCACGTGGCTACCCTTGACAATGACGCTCCTGAGATCTTCGATGGCACCCTGGCTTTCATTCAGAAGCACAGCATCGGGCAGGAAAACGGGTAAGACTTCATAGGTGAGGACAGTGAGACCCCCGAAGCTTTCGCCGCGCCGGACCGGCCCGGTGATTTGGGGACTCGCTCGCCTGGAAGAATCAGGCCGACGGACAACAATCACCCCGGAGCTTTGCCAGCGCGGGGTACGGGGGGTCGCCCCCCCGGGGGGAGACAGTGGCTGAGGGGGACGTGCCGGGCGGAACCGGCACAGGCGGCAGCGCGACAGGCGGAGACGGCGACGAGGCCGTCTGGCTCGACCTGGTCGCCCGGTTTGACGCGCCCGCGCCGGCCGGCGAAGAGCCGCCATGGCCGGACAGGGAAGACCTCGCGGGCCCGGTGCGCGTCACGCCCACCGTGCCGCCCCCGGCGCCCGAGGCACTGCCGGGAGAGCCGCCGACCAACCCGACCGGGCTGCCGGGGCTGCCGGTGCTCGGCGGCGGCAGCCCCATGCCGGACAGCACGGGGCCCGGCAGCACTGGACCTGGCAGCACTGGGCCCGACGAGACGCTGCCCGACCACCCATGGCCCGGGCTTGGCGCGCGGACCGGGCCGCGGGACGTGCGGCCGGTCAGCGACCCGGCCGACGACCACTACGTCCCGCCGGCGCCACCGCCGCTGCCCAGGCTCGAC
This sequence comes from uncultured Actinomycetota bacterium, assembly GCA_963767685.1. Lineage (GTDB taxonomy): Bacteria > Actinomycetota > Actinomycetes > Streptosporangiales > Streptosporangiaceae > Trebonia. The sequence continues at coordinate 143,673 of CAVYEZ010000008.1, read as the reverse complement.
CCGGTAACCAAGGGCGCGTGGGTCGCGCTATTCGGCGGTCCGCTCTACCTGCTGATCAGTACCGCCATCGGCGCCACCATCTCCGGGCTCGCCGCTTTCCTCGCGGTCGCCGCGTTCGTCGGCGGGTTCGTCATCCTCGTGCTCCGCATGGACAACGGTCGGCCACCCGATTCCGGGTCCGACGACGACGGCGCCGTGGTCTGAGTGCCCGTGGTCTGACTGTCCGTGGCCCTGGCCGCTGTGGCCTGACGGGCCGTGCTCGGCGGGCGCGCTGGCTGGCGTCCCCGGCGCTGAGGGCCGGCTGCCCGGAGCGGGCGCGGGCCGCTGTGCCTGCCGCAGCGCCGCGTCGAACAGGCTGAACGCGTCCCTGGTCAGTCCGGCCAGGGTGTCCCCCACCCCGGCGAACTGGCCCCCTGGGGCGGCGCCGCCCGAGTCACGGTACCTGCGGGCGGCGCGGCAGATCGGGCACCACTGGCATTCCGGTGGTTCCTCGGTCAGCGTCTCCGTGGTCGCGGTATCCCAGACGTCCTCGGCGTGCTTGGCGCCGCCCCCGCCGCCGAGCGTGGACCGCACCCGGCCCGCCACCTCGCGGCCGATGCTCTTGGCGCCGGCTTTCATCAGCCACCGCTGGAAATCGCCAACGGGGTCGCTGCGGTCGTTACCCGGCTGAGTGCTCATACAGGCAGATTAACCCGCGCGACCCAGTGTGTCGTGCACAGCGGGTCGTGCGCAGCGGGTCGCTCAGAGTTCGACGACGTACGGGGCCCGGGTAGCGCGGAAGTGGCCCACGTTGACGCACTCGGTGCGCCCGATCCGCACCCGCCGCACGAGGGGGTTATGCACGTGCCCGAAGAACGCGTACCTGGGCTGCGTGCGGCGGATCGCCTCGAGGAGCGCGGCCGAGCCGGTCTCCAGGCGGCGCGCCTGCACGTCATAGAGCAGTTCGGGGACCGCCGGGGGGATGTGCGTGCAGAGCACGTCCACCGTGCCGACCGCATTCAGCTTTTCCGAGTACTGAGCGGGCGGCACCTCGTTCGGCGTCCGGTAGGGGGAGATCAGCCCGGCGCCGACGAAGCCGAACGTGACCCCGTCGACCACCGCCCTGGCGCCGTCGAGCACCCGGTGACCGGGCTTGCGGAAGGAGTCCCACAGGCCCGGGATGTCCACGTTGCCGTAGGTGAGGTAGGCGGGCTCCGCCAGGGCATCGAAGAGGGCGGCGTACTGCTTCCTGATCGCCTGCTCGGTGAGGGTGCGCAGGTCGGCGCCGCGGTCGGCGGTCACCCTGGCCGCGATGCCGGCCGTGAGCGCCCTGGCCTCGTCGAACCGGCGGGCGGTGCGCAGGTCGATGTACTCCTTGGCGTGCTCCGCGCCGTACAGATCGGCGAAGATGCCCTGCGTATGGTCCGCGTAATCGAGGAACAAGAGCATGTCGCCCAGGCAGATCAGCATGTCCGCCCCGTCGCCTGCCGCCTTGAGCGCGTCGGCGGTTCCGTGCACGTCACTTACCACGTGGACCCTCATGAGATAAAACATAGACTCGGGTGGACGGAGAACGGAGAGGTCCTTGCGCGAGTACAGCATTCCCGCACTGGCGGAGATCCCGGCGTCCGCGAACACGGCGGACTTGGTCACGCGCCGGGCGGCGGAACAGCCAGCCGCCGTCATGCTGCGCCGCAAGTCGGCGAACGGCACCTGGTCGGACGTCACCGCCGCGCGGTTCAAGGACGAGGTGCACGCGCTCGCCAAGGGATTCATCGCGGCCGGCGTCGAGTCCGGTGACCGGATCGCGCTCATGTCGCACACCCGGTACGAGTGGACGCTGATCGACTACGCGCTGTGGAGCGTCGGCGCGGTCGTGGTGCCGATCTACGAGACGTCCTCGGCCGAGCAGGCCGAGTGGATCCTGGGCAACTCGCAGGCGCGCGCCGTCATCGCCGAGACCGACGCGTTCGCCGCGCTGATCTCCGAGGCCAGGGACCGGCTGCCCGAGCTTGAGCACCTGTGGCTGCTCGAGACCGACCTGCCGTCGCTGACCGCCGCGGGCGCCGACGTGAGCACGGCGACCCTCGACTCCCGGGCCAGGTCGCGGGGCGCGGAAGACATCGCCACGGTCATCTACACCTCGGGGACCACCGGGCGGCCCAAGGGGTGCGAGCTCACGCACGAGAACCTGCTCGCCGCCGTCAGGAACGCGTTCATGGGGCCGCTCGCCTCGATCCACGCCGACGGCACCGCGACCACCCTGCTGTTCCTGCCGCTCGCGCACGTCTTCGCCCGGGTCATCGAGGTCGGCACGCTCGAGGCGGGCATCGTGCTCGGGCACTGCCCGGACATGAACGACCTGCTGCCCGACCTCGCCTCGTTCAAGCCGACGTTCGTGCTCGCCGTCCCGCGCGTGTTCGAGAAGGTGTACAACGGCGCGGAGGCCAAGGCGACCGCCGACGGCAAGGGCAAGATCTTCGCCCGCGCCGCGCAGGCGGCCGTTGCGTACAGCGAGGCGCTCGACGCTCCCGGCGGCCCTGGCTTCCGGCTGCGGGCCGAGCACGCGCTGTTCGACCGGCTCGTCTACGGCAAGCTCCGGGCCGCGCTCGGCGGCCGGGCCGAGTGGGCGATCTCGGGCGGCGCGGCCCTCGCGCCGCGCCTGGGGCACTTCTTCCGCGGGGTCGGGGTCTCCATCCTCGAGGGCTACGGGCTGACCGAGACGACCGCGCCGGTGTCGGTGAACCGGCCCGACCGGCAGAAGATCGGCTCGGTGGGCCAGCCGCTGCCCGGGGTCGCCGTGCGGATCGCCGACGACGGCGAGATCCTGGCGCGCGGCAAGTCGATCTTCCCGGCCTACTGGCACGACGAGGCGGCCACCAAGGACGCGTTCACGGCCGACGGCTACTACGCCACCGGGGACATCGGCGAGCTCGACGATGAGGGCTTCCTGACCATCACCGGCAGGAAGAAGGAGATGATCGTCACCGCCGGCGGCAAGAACGTGGCCCCGTCGGTGCTCGAGGACCGGATGCGCATGCACGCGCTGATCTCGCAGTGCATGGTCGTCGGCGACGGGCGCCCGTTCGTGGGCGTGCTCGTCACCATCGACCAGGAGGCCTTCGGCCCGTGGAAGGAACGGCACGGCAAGCCCGCCGACGCGACCGTGGCCGACCTGCGCGACGACCCGGACCTGAACGCCGAGGTGCAGGCGGCCGTGGACGACGCGAACAAGGCGGTTTCCCGGGCGGAGTCGATCAGGAAGTTCCGGATCCTCGACGGGGACTTCACCCAGGAGCAGGGGCACCTGTCGGCCAAGCTCGGCATCAAGCGCGCCGTCCTCGCCAAGGAGTTCGCGCACGAGATCGAGGCCCTGTACTCCTAGGCGCGCCGCCCAGCCGGGTGGGACGGTTGGCACGGGGGTCGCCCGAACGGGATCGTGGATACTTCCGCACCCCATGGTGTGCGGGAAGTATCCACTATCTCTGCTACGGCTGTTATTCGTCGATCAGGGCGCGGAGGCGGGACGCGATCACGTTCCAGTTCCAGTCGCGTTCCACCCAGGCCCGGCCCTTTTCGCCCATCGCCTTGGCGCCCGCCGGGTCTTCGAGAAGGGCGACCAGGCGGTTCGCCAGGGCCGAAGCGTCACGGCCGCCGACCACGTAGCCGGTCTCGCCCGGCAGGATCGCGTCGGGGGCGCCGCCCGAGTCGCCCCCGACCACCGGCAGGCCGGTCGCGGACGCCTCCAGGTAGACGATGCCGAGGCCCTCCACGTCCAGGCCGCCGCGCCTGGTGCGGCACGGCATCGAGAAGACGTCGCCCGCCGCGTAGTGCGCGGGCAGCTCCTCCTGCGGGACCGGGCCGGCGAAGATGACCGAGCCGGAGATCCCGGTGCGCCCCGCCAGCTGGCGGAGGGACTTCGCGTACGGGCCCCGGCCGACGATGAGCAGCATGGCGTCCGGGACCTGCGCGATGACCGTGGGCCAGGCGCGCAGCAGCGTGTCCTGGCCCTTGCGGGCGACGAGGCGGGACACGCAGACCACGACCGGGCGCTCGCCGAGGCCGTAGCGGTCCCTGACGGCCTGGCGGGCCTCCTGGTCGGGATGGAAGGTGCCCGCGTCCACGCCCGGGTGCAGCCTGGCCATCCGGGCGGCGGCCCGCGGGCTGAGCGCTCCCGCGACGCGGACGCGGAAGTACTCCCCCAGGTAGGTCATGACGTCGGTCTCGTCACCGATCCGGCGCAGCAGCTGCCGGGCGACCGGCAGGGCCGCCCAGCCTGCCTCGTGGCCGTGGGTGATCGCGATCGCCTTTTTCACGCCGGCCTTGCGGAGCACCGGCGTGATGAGCCCCAGCGGGGCCGAGGCGCCGAAGATGACCACCTCGGCCTTGCGCGACCTGGCCAGTTCGGCGGCGCGGCGGCGGACGCTCGGGCCGCCGATCATCAGCGAGGTCGGGTGCCTGACCACCTCGAACGGCTGGGCGGCGTCAAACGCGGCGTCGCCGTCCCACTTCGGCGCGTAGACCGTGAGCTGGCCGGGGTCCAGGCGCAGGGCCAGCTCGTGAACGAAAGACTGGATGCCGCCCTGCCTGGGCGGGAAGTCGTTGGTGACGATCAAGGTGCGTCGCATGGCGCTCCTAGTCTAAACAGCTCACTCCTGTCTCCCTCATTCCTGAGCGCGAGCCGAAGCGCGCGCCCCTGCCCCCGGACTGAAGGAGCGACGAGGGCAGCGACGAGGAGCGCGGGGCGCGCGCGGGCGGCGCGGGAAAACCGCGCGAGCCGAGCGCGCGCGACGGGAGGGCGGAGCGACAGGAGCGGACGACGCGAGCGTCCGAGGGCGAGGCGAGCGACGAGCGCGCGAAGGCCCGCCCCGACTGAGGAGGGAGCGACGGGAGGGACGAGACGAGGGGGCGTCCCGCGCGGAGAGATTAGGGTCTGGCGGCGCCGTCGAAGCTGTCCGCGTACCAGGCCGTGCTCATGCTGAGCTCGCGGACCGGCTGGCCCGCCGATGGCGCGTCGATGATCATGCCGCCGCCGACGTACATCGCGACGTGGCCGATGCCGTTGTAGTACAGCAGGTCGCCCGGCTGAATCTGGGACGCGGCGATGTGCGGCAGCGCGGCCCACTGGCTGTAGGTGTCGCGCGGGATCGTGATGCCCGCCGCCGCCCAGGCCTTCATCATCAGGCCGGAGCAGTCGAAGCCGACGCTGCACGGGCCGGTCGAGCCGTAGCTGTAAGGGCAGCCCAGCTGCTTGAACACGAAGGCGACCGCCGTGTCCGCCTGGGACCCGGTCGGCCCGGTGTAGGTGGCGCTCGTCGTGCCGCCGCCGCCGTTCACGGTGCCCTGCTGCACCGCGGTCAGCTCCGCGCCCGTCAGTGAGCTCAGTATCGAGTTCTGCTTCGCGAGGAGCGAGGAGATGTGGTCCTTCGTGGCTTTCCGCTGCGCGGCCAGCTGCGCGATGCCCTGCTGGGTGTGCTGCTGCTCCTGCTGGACGGCGGTGAGCTGGCTGGCGTCGGCGAGGAACGCCTGGGTCTCCAGGTTCCGCGTCCCGGTGATCTGCATGACGATGGACGCCTCGGCGAGGACCTGGCTCGGGTCACTCGCGGTGAGCAGGCCGGCCAGCGACGTCGAGCCCGCGTCCTCGTAGGAGGAGTCGGCGATCTGCACCACGAGCTTGCGGGCCGCCGCGTACTGTGCCTGGTCGCGGGTCAGCTGCTTGTCCACCTGCTTGAGCCGGGCATTGGCCGCGCCGAGCTGCTCCTCGACCTGGTCGTACTGCTGGTTCGCCTTGTTGAACTCGCCGGTGAGGGCGTTGATCGTGGCCTGCACCTGGTCGATGCTCGGCTGCGGCTGCGCGCCCGCGACCTGGCTGACCGCGACGGCGAGGCCGCCCGCGAGGAGGACGGCGGCGCCAATGGCGACGGCCCGCCGGGTGCTGCCCAGGCGGTTGCCTAGTCGCGTGCGCAGCATGACTATCGTGTCCCCTCACCAAGCCCAGAGCTTGACATCGTGCGTCACGCTATTCAGTCATTCGCGGGGGCTTCAACCGAGTTCGGGCAATTGTGACCATTGGGTGACCGACTCCGGCTCTGCTTGTCCTGCCCGCTGGCGCGTCTGGGCGGAAATGTCGGTGGGCCGCCTTACCGTGGTGATCATGGCTGACGTCGCTATACCCGTTCCCGGCATCCGGTCGGTTCCGCTGGCCGACCTAGACTTCACGGTCGTGGATGTCGAGACGACCGGCTGGGCGCCGGAGGACGCCGCCATCACCGAGATCGGCGCGGTGCGGGTGCACGGGGGAACGGTGGTCGCCGAGTTCGGCTCGCTGGTCAATCCGGGTACCGCCGTTCCCCCGGTGATCACCGAGCTGACGGGGATCAGCGACCAGATGCTCTCGTCAGCACCGCCGGTCGCCGCCGTGTTGCCCGCCGTGCTCGCGTTCGCCGATGGCAGCGTGCTCGCGGCGCACAACGCTCCGTTCGACCTGGCGTTCCTCACCGCCGCGTGCGCAGGCATGGGCTGCGACTGGCCCGGCTTCGAGGTGCTCGACACCGTGCGGCTCGCCAGGCACCTGATGGCAACGCCGCAGGAGGTACCCGACAGGAAGCTGGCGACCCTGGCCAGCTTCTTCGGCACGCCGGTGCGGCCGTCGCACCGGGCGCTTGACGACGCGCGGGCCACCGCGGTCGTGCTCGGTGAGCTGCTCGGCCGGCTGACCGACCGGGTCGGGGTCATGACGCTCGACGACCTCGACGGCTGGCTCGCCGCCCGCGACGCGGAGACGGCCGCCAGGCACGCCGCGGCTCGCGAAGCCGCGGACACCAAGCCGGGCGCGCAATCGGTCCTTGAGCGCTGGCTCGGCTGGCTGCTGCGGGCGCTCCGCCGCCACTGAGCGACGAGGGAGCATCCGGCGAGCCAAAGCGCGCGGCGGTCTGCGCGGACTGAGGAGCGAAGGAGCACGCCGGCGAGCCGAAGCGCGCGCCGGCGTTTTTGGACTGAGGAAGGAGGGAGCGAGGAACGAGCGACCGACTGACGAGGGAAAAAACGTCGGCCGCCAGGCGCGCGGAGGCGAGCTGGGGCAGCGGAGCACGAGCAACTGAGCGACGAGGGAGCACAGACCGCCCCCCCGGGCGCGCGGAGGCGAGCGCGGGCAATACAGTAACCGCGATATCACATCGCAGCGTTCCTGGAGGCAGTCCGTGGTTACCGCCATCGTCTTGCTCAAGGCCGAGATTCACCGCATCCCCGAGGTCGCGGAGGCCATCGCGCAGCTGCCGGCGGTCAGCGAGGTCTACTCGATCACCGGCGACTACGACCTCGTGGCGATCGTCCGGGTCCGTTCCCACGACGACCTGGCCGACGTGATCCCCGGCGGGCTCAACAAGGTGGACGGCGTGACCGCGACGCAGACGCACGTCGCGTTCCGCGCGTACTCCCGTCACGACCTCGAGGCCGCGTTCTCCATCGGCCTCGCGGACGCCTAACCGCCCCTCCCCCGGCGAGCCAACCGCCGCCTTCGGGCGCCCGGCGGCAAGCCGGGAAAATACTGCGCCCCGGTGCCGTGGCACCGGGGCGCTTCCGCTTGGCCGGCCGGGCGCGGCCGGCCGGGCTACTGCTCCTCGTGCGAGCCGATCGCCGCGTGCTCGTCGCCCGCTATCTCGCCGTGGCCGTTACCCTCCACGGCCTCGTGACCGGGGCCGTGGCCGTCGCCGTGACCCGCCGGGACGGCGACGGTCTCGGTGAAGGCCCGGTTCGCGAGCTTGCGGGCGAAGCCCACGGGGCCGCGCGCGGCCGGGGCGGGCACGCCGTTCTCGTCCACGTCCTCTTCCGTCGGCAGCGGCTCGAAGACGTGCTTGGACTCGATGACGGCGCGCTCCTCCTCGTTGAGCGGGCGCTCCTCCTCGATGAACTCGCCGGACGGGAGCTGGCGGATGATGCCGATCTCCACGCCGTGGGCGAGCAGGTTGGCGTCCTTGCGCTGCAGGCCGAGGCATATTCGTTTCGTCACGAAGTAGCCGCCGATGGGTAGCACAAAGACCGCGACTCGCGAGATCCAGGTGACCGTGTACAGCGGGATCTGGAACTGGTCGGCGATGACGTCGTTCGCGCCCTCGAGCAGCAGGACGCCGTAGAACAAGATCGCCGCGACGCCGACCCCGGTGCGCACCGGCGCGTTGCGCGGCCGGTCGTTGATGTGATGGAACGACTTATCGCCGGTTGCCCACTGTTCAAAGAACGGCCACAGGGCCGCCCCCGTGAAGATGATCCCGAGTGGCAGCAGGGCAGGGATGACCACCGAGAGCGACAGCGTGTGCCCGAGGAAGTTGATTTCCCACGCGGGCATCATGCGCAGCGAGCCTTCGAGGATGCCCATGTAGAAGTCGGGCTGCGACGCCGAGGAGATCGCGAGCGGCGTGTACGGGCCGTACAGCCAGATCGGGTTGATCTGCGCGAACGTCCCGAGCGCCGCCAGGGCACCGAAGATGAAGAAGAACCAGGCCTGGCCCTTGAGCAGGAAGTACGGCCAGAACGGCTGGCCGACCACGTTCTTCTCCGTGTTCCCCTTCATCGGCATCTGCGTGTGCTTCTGGTGGAACATGATGAACAGGTGGGCCGTGACCAGCGCCAAGATGATGCCAGGGATCAGGAACACGTGCAGGATGTAGAACCGCGGGATGATCTGGGTCCCGGGGAACTCGCCGCCGAACAGGAAGTACGAGATGTACGTGCCGACGATCGGGATGCCCTGGGCGACGCCCTCGGTGATCCGCAGGCCGGCGCCGGACAGCTGGTCGTCGGGGAGCGAGTAGCCGAACAGGCCCTCGATCATGCCCAGCGTGAACAGCCCGACGCCGATCAGCCAGTTGATCTCGCGCGGCTTGCGGTACGCGCCGGTGAAGAACACCCGGAGCATGTGCGCCATGATCGCGACCATGAACATGATCGCCGCCCAGTGGTGGATCTGCCTCATCAGCAGGCCGCCGCGGACGTCGAACGAGATGTTCAGCGTGGACTGGTAGGCCTGGGACATCGTGAGGCCGTCGAGCTTGGTGTACGAGCCGTGGTACACCACCGGGGCCGCCGACGGTTCGAAGAACAGGGCCAGGTAGGTGCCGGTGAGCAGCAGGATCACGAAGGACCACAGCGCGATCTCGCCCAGCATGAACGACCAGTGGTCGGGGAAGACCTTGCGCATCAGGACCCGGACGCCCCTGGCGCCGTGGAACCGGTCGTCGAGCCACCCGCCCACGCCAGAGACGGCAGGCGGGATCTTCACTGCGTCGTCGCTCATACGACCACCTCGCTAGCGCTCGGAGTCCGCATTCGCGGACGCGCTGTGCTTACTGATTCGCTCGCAAGCTCGCTCATCCGCGCTCCCAGAAGCTCGGGCCGACCGGCTGCGTGAAGTCGCTAGCGGCCGCGATGTAGCCCTCCGAGGTCAGCATGAGCGGCAGCTGCGGCAGCGCGCGGGCCGCCGGGCCGAAGATCACGTTGGCCCCGTTCGCCGCGTCGAACGTCGACTGGTGGCACGGGCAGAGGATGTGGTGGGTCGTCTGCTCGTACAGGGCGACCGGGCAGCCGACGTGCGTGCAGATCTTGGAGTAGGCGACGATGTTGTCGATCGTCCAGTTCATCGTCGACACGAGCGTCCCGCCGTTGTAGTTCGTCGGGATGTGCAGCTCGCCCGGGGCGAACTTGATCAGGATCACGCCGGCCTTCGCGAGGGCGTCCTCGTCGTCCTGGTAGCCCTGGGGGATGACGGTGATCAGGCTGCCGGGCGTGGAGATGTCCGCGGGGCGCAGCGGGCGGTTGCCGCCGAGGGTCACCGCGAGCAGGCCCTTCCGCCAGACCGTGTGGCGCAGGTCGGTCTGCGGCAGCGGGCCGAGGTCGCGCAGCAGCACCAGCGGCGCGAGCGCCAGCGGCGCGGTCGCGAGCAGCATCGTGCGGCGCACCAGCGGGCGCCTGGTGATCTGGGAGACGGCCGCGCCCTCGGCGAACTCGCGCTGGAAGGCCTGGCGCTCCTCCGGCGCGGACCGCAGGTCGTGCCGCTCCTCGGCGATCTCGATGTTCGGCGTCAGGTGCCTGACCCAGATGATCGAGCCGGTGCCCAGTGCGAGCAGGGCCACGGTGAGCGAGATGCCGAGCCCGAGGTTGGACCGCAGCACCGCCACGACGGGGTTGGCGCCCTTGGGGATCGTGGTCACGCCGATCTCCAGGCCCACGTAGGCGGCGATGAACCCGCAGCCCGCGAAGAAGGCGAGGATGAACAGCGCCGCGACAATCCGCTCGGCGTTCTTGGCGCGCCTGGCGTCCTCCGGCTCGGCGTCGAACGCCGGCTGGTCCGGCTCGACATGGACGTCGACGGCCTTCGGGGCGGGAGAGGGAGTTCCGATGACCCGGCGCGGGCCTACCGGCTCCTCCGGCGTCTCACTCATGAGGCTGCTCCGATTCACCCTGGACGTGGTCCCGCCGCTTGGCGGTGAGCCACATGGCGATGAGCACGAGGAAGCCGAGGCCGCCGACCCAGCCGAGGAGGCCCTCGGTGGTGGTGCCGGTGCGGCCCAGGGAGAAGCCTCCGGGGTTGGCCTCGTTCCGCGTGGCGGTGATGTAGGCGATGATGTCCTGCTTCTCGGCGGGCGTGATCGTCCCGTCGCCGAAGACCGGCATGGCCTCGGGGCCGGTCAGCATCGCTTCGTAAATCTGGGTGGGCGTCGACGCGTTCAGCGACGGCGCCGCCTTGCCGTAGGTCAGCGCGCCGCCCGCGCCCGCGAACCCGTGGCACTGCGCGCAGTTCGTGCTGAACAGCTCCGAGCCCAGCGCCGTGTCGGCGCCGTTCGTGGAGACCATCTCCTGGCTCGGGATCGCCGGGCCGCCGCCGAGTGAGGCGATGTAGGCGGCGATGTCGTAAATCTGCTGCTGGGTGAACTCCTCCTGCGGCTTGCGGTCGTTCTCCGCCGTCAGGTCCTTGGCGGGCATGCGGCCCGTCGACATCTGGAAGTCCACCGCGGCCGCGCCCGCGCCGATCAGGCTGGGCGCCAGGGCGGTGCCCTGGGCGTCAAGCCCGTGGCACGCGGAGCAGCTTGTTTCGAAAAGCGCATGACCCTGGGCGACCTGGGTCGAATCCTGGGCAGGCGCCGCTGCCGACGCGCCGCCGCCGGAGAGCGTGCCATAAAGCACGCCCGCCGCGACCAGGCCGCCCGCGATCGCGGCGTAGCCGGCGGCCGGATGCCTGCGTCGGGAAATGATCGAGCTCACTCGGTTCCCCTGCTTACTGGATGAGGTAGATGGTCGTGAACAGGCCAATCCAGACGACGTCGACGAAGTGCCAGTAGTAGGACACGACGATCGCGCTGACCTGCTGTTCATGCGTAAAGCGCTTGGCGGCGTACGTGCGTCCGAGCAAGAAGAGGAACGCGATGAGGCCACCGGTCACGTGCAAGCCGTGGAACCCGGTAGTCAGGTAGAACACCGAACCATAGTTGCTCGACGAGATCGTCAGGTGGTCGTCCCTGACCAGCTGCGAGTACTCGTACGCCTGCCCGCAAACAAAGTAGAGGCCCATCAGGAAGGACAGCACGTACCACTCGCGCAGTCCCCACTTCATGAAGTTCCAAATCGATGCCGCGCGCCTGATCTGGCCACGCTCAACCGCAAACACGCCCATCTGGCAAGTCACACTGGACAACACGAGGACGGTCGTGTTCGTCGAGCCAAGCGGGAGGTTCAGATGAGCCATGGGCCAAGGCAGGCCCTGGCCTTTATCTACCGAGCGAATCGTGAAGTACATCGCGAACAGCGCAGCGAAGAACATCAGCTCGCTGGACAACCAGATGATGGTGCCCACGCTCACCAGGTTCGGTCGGCTGGCCGGGGTACGCGGTACCGGCTCGGTCACGGATGCTGTAGCCACGAAGGTCATTATTACGACACCACGTAGGGGATGCGCAGCCGACCCCCCAACTTCGCCCCGTTCCTTGAAGAAAACTGAAGGTCTCGCCGCCGCCCGCGGGCAGTGAGCAGGCGGGGGACTCGCCCGGCGGGATCGAAGCACCCACGGGACTGCCTTACGGGACGCGGGAAGCCCGGGCGGGCGCCAGCGGCGCTCCCCGGTGGATAGGGCCTGCCGCTTAGGCGGGACAGTGCCTTCCGTAGCCCTTGCCCGCGCGGACGGGCGCGATACGATCGCGTTTTTTGCGATCGCGGCCGCCCGCGCGGACAGCCGGGGGGTACGGGGGGTCGCCCCCCCGGGCGAAAACAGTAGGATGCTCGCCATGAAGGTCGTTGTTTACAGCCATGACGCCGACACGAGGGCCGAGATGCGGCTTGCCATCGGCGCCCGCCCGGCCCCGGACGCGCCGGACGCCGAGATCATCGAGGTGGCGACCTCGCCAGCGCTGTTCCGGTTGCTCGACGCGGGCGGCGCGGACGTCATGGTGCTCGACGGCGAGGCGCAGCCCGCCGGCGGCATGGGCGTCAGCCGCCAGGCCAAGGACGAGATCTACAACTGCCCGCCCGCTCTGCTGGTCATCGGCCGCGCGGACGACCGCTGGCTCGCCACCTGGTCCCGGGCCGACGCCGTGATCAGCCACCCCATCGACCCGGTCGCGCTCGCCCGCGAACTCGCCGCCCTGATGCGCGCCCGCGCCGCTGAGCCGGTCAACCCGGCGTCGGCGGGCACCACGCCCGCCATCACAGCTCAGTAACAAATATGGACACCCCGAGCTGGCCCACGCTGATCCGCGCGCTCATCGGCAAGCAGGCGCTCACCGCCGAGCAGACCGCCTGGGCCATGAACGAGATTATGGAAGGCAACGCCGCCCCGGCGCAGATCGCCGGGTTCGGCGTCGCGCTGCGCGCCAAGGGCGAGACCGCCGCCGAGATGTCCGGGCTGGCCGCGTCGATGCTGGCGCACGCCACCCCGATCAAGATCGACAGCTCGGTCACCGACCTGGTGGGGACCGGCGGCGACGGGGCGCACACGGTGAACGTGTCCACGATGGCGACCATCGTCGCCGCCTCGGCCGGGGTGCCGATGGTCAAGCACGGCAACCGGGCCGCGTCGTCCGCGTGCGGCGCGGCGGACGTGCTTGAGACGCTCGGCGTGGTGATCGACCTGCCGGCTTCGGCGACCGAGGTGCTGTTCGCCGAGATCGGCATCGCGTTCCTGTTCGCGGCGCTCTACCACCCGTCGTTGCGGCACGCGGGCCCCGTGCGCGCCCAGCTCGGCGTGCCGACCGCCTTCAACTACCTCGGCCCGCTGACCAACCCGGCGCGGCCCTCATCGCTCGCCGTTGGCGTCGCCGACCCGCTGATGGGGCCGGTCCTGGCTGGTGTCTACGCGGCCCGGGGCAACACGGCGCTGGTGTTCCACGGCGGGGGGCTCGACGAGCTCACAACGACCGCGCCGTCCACGGTCTGGGTCGCCGCCGACGGAGTGGTGTCGCAGACGTCGTTCGATCCGGCCGCCCTCGGCCTTCCCCCCGCGTCCCTGGCGGACCTGCGGGGCGGCGACCCGGCGCACAACGCGGCCGTGGCCCGTTCCGTGCTCGCCGGCCAGGCTGGCCCGGTCAGGGACATCGTGCTGCTCAACGCCGCCGCGGCGATAGCCGCCGCCGATGGCCTGCGCGCGGTGACCGCCGCCAGGTCCGCCGGCCAGGCGGCGACCGCCGCGGCGACGGGCGAGGCCCTCGCGAAGACGCTGTCCGAGGGGCTGTCCCGCGCCGCCCAGGCCGTGGACTCCGGGGCCGCCGCCGCTCTGCTCGCCCGCTGGGTGGACGCGAGCAACCGCCTGGCCACGCCCCGCCCGCGGGGTTGAGCCCGGGCCCGGGCCCGGGCCCGGGCGGGGTGGTCAGGCAGGGTCGCCGGTTAGCGAGAACGTTTCCAGGCGGCGGGCGGCCAGGTACAGGCCGCCCACCGTGATCACGATCGTGAGGACCAGCGACGTGGACAGGCTCAGGCCGGCGCCGAGGCTCTTATCGGGATAGATGGCGTTCGCGACGCCCAGCGAGTAGTGGGCAATCGACAGGATGCGGACACCGCCCACGAGGTTGCTGAGCAGGCCCTCCCAGACGGCCACGTACAGCAGGCCGTACGCGATCGCCCGGGTCGTCACCACCGAGGCGAGCACGAACACCGCCGTGTACACCACGGAGCCGACCAGGGCGCCGACGAACAGTGCCCAGGCGAGCTTGCCCGAGTTCGGGGCGAGCACGCCCGCGATGAGCTCGGGCACGGCGGCGAACAGCACGGTGAGGCCGGCCGCGACGAGGAACTTCGTGATGATCACGTCCGCGCGGCGCACCGGCGTGGCCAGCAGGTGGACCACGCTGCCGTCGTCGATCTCCGCGCCGAGCACGCCGGTGCCGATGATCAGCGCCGTGAACGGCAGCAGCACGGAAAAGCCGAAGTCGCCGAGCACGGTGGCCGGCCACGGCGTGCCGGCGGGACGGGAGGCCCGCAGCACCAGCGTGAGCACGATGAGGATGACCGCGGGGATGGCGAACAGGAGCGCGCGCCTGCGGCCGAGCGTGGCCCGGACCGTGATACCCGCGATTGTCAGGTTGAACATCGTTCGCCCGCCTCCTAGTTCGCGATCAGGTAGCCGAAGACGCTTTCCAGCGACTCGTCGGTCGGGAGCAGCTCGGTCAGCCTGATGTTCTCGTCGCGGCTGATGACCGCGATCTGCGCGCAGAACGCGCCGAAGTCGGACGTCCTTACCTGGAGGCCCTTGCTGGTCAGCTCGACCGCGTGGGTGTAGTCGCGGCCGACGAGGGCGGCCGCGAGCCGCCGGTCGTCCGAGGTCTTCACGTGGAAGACGTGCGGGCGGCTGGTCATGAGGCGGCGGATGGCGCGGAAGTCACCCGACGCGGCCAGCCGGCCTGCGACCATCACCTGGATCGTGCCGGAGAGCCGCTCCACCTCTTCGAGGATGTGGGAGGAGAAGAGGATCGTGCGGCCCTCGCCCCCGAGCCTGGACAGCAGCTCCATCATGTGCAGGCGCTGCCGGGGGTCCATGCCGTTGAACGGCTCGTCGAGCAGCAGGATCTCCGGGTCGTGGACAAGGGCCGCGGCGACCTTGATCCGCTGGCGCATGCCCTTGGAGTAGGTGGAGATCTTGCGGTCCTGCGCCGCGGACATCTCGGTGATGTCGATCGCCCGCCGCGCCGCGCCGGCCGGGTCTGGCAGCTTGTGCAGCTTCGCGGTCGCCGTGACGAACTGCTCGCCGGTGAGGAAGGCGTAGACGGAGTCGCGCTCAGGAACCAGGCCGAGCTTTCGGTATATCTCGGGGTTTTTCCACGTCGGGGCGCCGTCGACGGTGAGCGTGCCCTTCGACGGCGCGAGGAAGCCGGCCATCATGTGCAGGATCGTGGACTTGCCCGCGCCGTTCGGGCCGAGGAGCCCGGTGACGCCGGCGCCGATGTCCATCGTGATGTCGTTGACCGCGACCACGTTGCCGTACCAGCGGCTGACGTTGCGGAGCTCGATCGCCGTCATGACAGGCGTGCCTTCCGGTAGCGGGCGAACAGCCCGGCCAGGCAGAGCCCGACGAGGACGATCAGGACCAGGGCGTAGACCGCGCCGAAGGCGCCGGGCTTCGGCACGTTGTCGGCGGGGTTAGTGCCGCCGAGCCACATGCGCACGCCGTTGAAGAGGGTAAACGGGCTGAACAGGCCGGCCACCTTCTCCCCCAGGCTCGGTACGGGGGGGCCAAGCGGGCCGACGGGCCCCCCGTTCGCGGCGGCCTGCCCCTCCACCTGGAGCAGGATCTCCGCGAGGGTGAAGGTGAGCAGGAGCGCGATCGCGACCGTGCCGGTCGCGAAGGCGCGCCGGCCGGTCAGCGAGGCGAGCACCAGGCTGATCGCGGCCAGCGACACCGCCCACATCAGGCCGATGAGCAGGCCGGGGATCAGCGCCTTCGTCTGCGCCCACACGGCGGTGCCGCCGTGCACGTTGGCGACCGTGCCGCCCCACAGCAGCAGCAGCGGGACCTCCAGCATGACCAGGCAGGCGGCGGTGAACCCGAGGTACTTGGCGAGCGGGTAGTCGCCCGGCTTGATGGGGCGGGAGAAGTACAGCGGCAGCACCCGGCTGCGCAGGTCGCGGCTGACCAGCTCGGGTGCCTGCACCGCGACGAAGATGGTCATGATGATGTCGCGCAGCGGCGGGGCGTAGGTGTCGTAGTACACGGCCGGAGGGTTGCCCCTGGACATGACGAACGCGTTGACCACCGCGGGCAGGCAGATCGCGATGACGGCGATCGCCGGGACGATCTTGGCCCGGGCGCCCCGGCCGAAGCCGAACGCCGAGCGGAAGCTGTGCCAGGCGAGCGCCGCGACGATCTGCCGCCGGCCGAGCCGCGGGCCGTCGTAGCCGCGGTAGCCGAGGTCGTGGATGACACCGCCGGCGGCCGACGGGCCGGGCGCCTGGGAGGTCTCAGCGGGCATCGACGGCCTCCATCTCGTTGAACTGGCCAGCCTGGCCAGCCTGGCCGGCCTCGCCGTCGTCGCGGAAGATCTCCTCGATCTGGTGGCGCCGCTGCTCCATGCGGCTCAGCGGCAGGCCCAGGGCGGCGACGCTGTCGCGGACCGCATCGTAGGTGGCGTCGGCGGCGATGGGGACGAGCAGGGCCCGCTGGAAGGGGCGGGCGTGCAGGCCGCGGCGGGCCAGTTCCCGCTGCAGCGCGGCGGTGCCCTCCTCGACCTCGATGAGGAGCGTCTGGCTGGTCCTGGTGAAGCTGTCGATCGTGTCGGCCCGCAGCAGCCTGCCCGCCTCGATCGCGACGAGCCGGTCGCAGATCCGCTCGATCTCGCCGAGCAGGTGGCTGGCGACCACGATGGAGATGCCGAACTCCTCGCCGATCCGGGCGATCAGCTCGAGCATCGCGTTCCGCCCGGCCGGGTCGAGGCCGTTCGTCGGCTCGTCGAGCAGCAGCAGCCGCGGGTCGCCCGCCAGGGCCTGGGCGAGCTTCACCCGCTGCTTCATGCCCGTGGAGTAGGTACCGATCTGCCGGTAGCGCTCCTCGTGCAGCCCGACGTGGCGCAGCGACTCGGCGGCACGCTCTCTGGCGGCGGTCGCCGGGAGGCCGGACATGCGCCCCATGTGCGTGACGAACTCCGTCGCCGAGATGTC
The DNA here is from genome assembly GCA_963767685.1 of uncultured Actinomycetota bacterium. GTDB lineage: Bacteria > Actinomycetota > Actinomycetes > Streptosporangiales > Streptosporangiaceae > Trebonia. The sequence goes on along the minus strand of CAVYEZ010000008.1, from coordinate 126,564 downwards.
CGCGGGCAGGCAGTCGTGCTCGGGCATGTACCCGACGAGCTGCCTGATCGTCATCCCGTCGGTGACGCAGTCGTGGCCGAAGACCTTTGCCGTGCCCTGCGTCGGCTCGAGCAGGCCGAGGAGGATCTTGATGAGGGTCGACTTGCCGGCGCCGTTGGCGCCGATGAGGCCGGTGACGCCGGGCGCGAAGGCGACCGTCAGGCCGGCCAGCGCGGTCACGTCGCCCGGGTAGACCTTGGTCAGCGCGGTGGCCTCGATGACCGGACCGAGCGGGCCCGCCTGCCCCGCGGGAGGGGATGCACTCATGGCACCTACGTTGCCAGGGCGCCACCCCGGCCGCGTCCCCTTTTACGGTGATATCGCCGCGGGCACCGGGCGCGCGGGTCAGCATCGCGGGCTACTCCCCTGGGATGAGGCATGAAGCCCCCCGGGCAGCTACCTTAGAGGGGTGGGCCTGGAACGCGACATGTCGCACCCGCCCGGCGACCGGCAGCCGGGGGCGTACCCGGCGTACCCGGGCTCCGGCGAATCGCGGCCGCCGAGCCCGCCGCTGACCAAGCGGATGCGGCTCACCCACTGGATCGCACTCGACTGCCTGGTCGCCGGCTTCCTCGCGATCTGCGCCGCCGCCGCGATCGCCGGCCACGTCTACGGCCAGGCCCGGATCGGGATCGTGCTGCTGTTCATGGCGGTGGTCTTCATCCCGGTGGCGCTGCGCCGCCGGGCGCCGGTCACCGCGTTCGGCGCCCTGGTGATCCTCGGCGTGCTGGTGTCGGGCATGAAGCCCGCGGCACCCGGGGTGGTCTTCCTCGGCGCCGCGTTCGTGCTTTACACGGTGACGGTCGAGAGCCGCAAGCGCACCGGGGCGGCCGCCCTCGGCCTCGTCCTCCTGGTCCTGACGTTCCTGATCGCCGCGGGCGTCGACCAGCAGCGCGACAGTCCCGCCGCCGAGTTCGTCCCCATCGCGCTCGCCAACGTCATCGCCTGGATGACGGGGTACTCCGTGCGGCAGCGGCGGCTGTACGTGGTCACGCTGCAGCATCAGGCGGCGAACAGCGCCGTGGCTGAGGAGCGGCTGCGGATCGCGCGCGAACTGCACGACGTCGTGGCGCACAGCATGTCCGTGATCGCCGTCCAGGCCGGCTACGGCCAGTACGTCATCGACGCCAGCCCGGACGGTGCCAGGGACGCGCTGGGCGCCATCCAGGCCACTAGCAGAGACGCGCTCGAGGAGATGCGCCGGATGCTCGGCGTGCTTCGCCAGCAGGACGGGTCACCGGGCCCGGGGGACGCCGCCGCGCCCGGCGCGGAGGCGGCGGCTGCCGGCGCCTCCGCCAGGCAGGCGCCGCTCGCGCCCGCACCCGGCCTGGCCGGCCTGGACAGGCTTATCGAGCGCACCCGCGGTGCCGCCGTGCGGGTGCGCCTTGAGGTCTCAGGGAAGCCGCGGCCCGCGCCCGCGGGCGTGGACCTGTCCGCCTACCGGATCGTCCAGGAGGCACTGACGAACGTGGTCAGGCACGCGGGCACGGGCGCGGCGTGCGTGGTGCACGTCGGCTACACGGACGCGGACCTGGTTATCCGGGTAACCGACGACGGCGGGCTGCCGGTGGCGCTCCCGTCGATCAGCGTGCCGACCGCGGGCAGCGGGCACGGCATCATCGGCATGCGTGAACGGTTGTTCCTGTGCGGCGGCTCGTTCAGCGCCGGTCCGCTGCCGGACGGCGGTTTTCAGGTCACGGCGACGATGCCGCTGCCGGCGGCCGACGTCCGCCCCGGATCGCGCCCGCGTGCCGGGGCCCGCCCGGCCGCGGCGACCGCCCCGCGCCCTGCTAACGCGCTCCCCGACGAGGCCCTGCCCGCCGGCGACGCCAGCGCGCCGGGCACTCCCGCCGTCTCCGGCGCCATGGCGAGGGACGGTGGCGGCCGGGGATGACGATCTCCGTCGCGGTGGCCGATGATCAGGCCCTCGTCCGGGTAGGGTTCTGCGGCATCGTCGCCGCCACGCCTGGGCTCGCCGTGGTCGGCGAGGCCGCCAACGGCGCGGAGGCCGTCGCGGTCGCGCGGTCCGCCAAGCCCGACGTCCTGCTGATGGACGTGCGCATGCCCGTGCTCAATGGCATCGAGGCAACCAGGCAGATCACTTCCGACGCGGAGTCCTCCGCGGTCCGCGTCATCATCCTGACGACCTTCGACCTCGACGACTACGTGTTCGGCGCGCTGCGCGCGGGCGCCAGCGGGTTCCTGCTCAAGGACACGCTCCCGGAAGACCTCATCACGGCCATCCGGGTGGTCGCGGCGGGCGAGGCGCTTCTCGCGCCGAGCATCACCCGCCGCCTGATCAGCGAGTTCGCCAGGATTCCGCCGCTCGGCGCGACCGGGACGACGCCGGCGGGCCTGCCCGCCTACGGCCGGGACGCCCGGCCCGGCGGCGCGCCGGTGACCGCGGGAGCCCCGCCCGCGGACCGCGCGGAAAAGGTCACCGGGCTGCTCACCGAGCGCGAGTGCGAGGTGCTGCGCCTGGTCGCGGCCGGGATGTCGAACGGCGAGATCGCCGATCACCTGCGCATCTCCCCGGCCACGGCGAAGACCCACGTCGCCCACCTGCTGACGAAGCTGGACTCCCGCGACCGCGTCCAGCTGGTGATCATCGCCTACCAGGCGGGCCTGGCCCCCGGGGTCTTATGGGCAGCCAAGCCACCATCTCCACGCCGCAGCGCGTCGCAGACAACGAATATGAAGTAAATGTCTCATTCAGCTACAACGGCAATCAGGTAGCGAGCCCCACCGCCTCTCTCTGCACAGAAGAAACCGAGGCACAGGATGGGATCGGGCTCCCCGGCCCTTCCGCCTGCGGCTCAGGCAGCATCCCCGAAACGGCCTCTTATATCTGGGGAAACTGCCACTAAGCAGGACGAGGCGAGAGATCTATCGGCGGCCGGGTTTTGACCTTGACTTGGACTTTGGCTGGTGTCGGGAGCAACGGGCGCGGCGCGGGGCGACTCGCCAAGCCCGGCGCTCCCCACGCCTTGAAAGTAATGTCGGGTGCCCAAAAGACACCCAGGAAGCACGCAGCCCTGCCTCCACAGTCAAGGGTGGCTGCGGAGGCAGGGCCCGGAACCGTTCGGGATGTCCTTCCCGGGTTTGACTTTGACTCGCGGGTACGGCCGTTAGTGGCTGAAGTGGCCTCGGTAGTACTCGAAGACGAAGCCGACCGTCGCGAAGACGATGGCCACGACCCCGAGCAGCACCATCCACCAGCCGATCGCGAACCCGACCGCCGTGAACGCCGCGGCCAGGCCGACCCAGAACGGCCACCAGCTGTGCGGGCTGAAGAAGCCGATCTCGCCGGTGCCCTGAGCGACCTCGCCCTCGTTGTCGTCCTCGGGGCGTATGGGCAGGCGGCGGCCGGTGAACAGCAGGTAGAAACCGATGAGGAGGCACAGGCCCACCGCGAGCGCGAGTGCCGTCGTCCCGGTCGGCTCGTACGACACGTACCAGTAGACGATGTCTCCGCCCGCCAGGAAGACGCCACAGCCCAGGAAGAGCCAGCCTTCGACCTTCATGTGAGATACACGCCCCTACTTCTTCGCGGCGCTGAGCGCGGGGATGGTCTGTTCGATGCCCTTGGACGCCGCGCCGGCCTTGATGTGCGGGTAGTGCGCCTCGAACGCGGGGCGCTCGGAGCGGATGCGCGGGATGCGGTAGAAGTTGTGCCGCGGCGGCGGGCAGGAGGTCGCCCACTCAAGCGAGGAGCAGTAGCCCCACGGGTCTTCCTCCGTGACCTTCACCCCGTGCCTGGTGGTGATGTAGACGTTCCAGATGAACATCAGGATCGACAGCGCGAGCAGCCAGGAGCCGACGGTCGAGATGACGTTCAGCGTGGTGACGTCGCCCGGGAGGAACGGGTAGTTCGCGGTACGCCGGACCTGGCCTTGCACGCCCGTCCAGTGCTGCACGAGGAAGGTCATGTTGAAGCCGATGAACATGATCCAGAACTGGACCTTGCCGATGCGGCTGTTGAGCATCTTGCCCGTCATCTTCGGCCACCAGAAGTACAGGCCGGCGAACATCTCGAACAGCACGGTGCCCGCCAGCACGTAGTGGAAGTGGGCCACCACGAAGTAGGAGTCGGAGACCGCGAAGTCCATCGGCGGGGACGCCAGGATGATGCCGGTGATGCCGCCGAAGAGGAACGTGATGAGGAACCCGATCGTGTACAGCATGGGCGGCTCCAGGCTGAGCTGGCCCTTCCACATGGTGCCCGCCCAGTTGAAGAACTTCACGCCCGTGGGGACCGCGATCAGCAGCGTCATGAACGAGAAGAACGGCAGCAGCACCGCGCCGGTGGTGAACATGTGGTGCGCCCACACGGTCATCGACAGGCCGGCGATCGCGATCGTCGCCGCGATCAGCGTCTTGTAGCCGAACAGCGGCTTGCGGCTGAACACCGGCAGGATCTCGGTGGCGATGCCGAAGAACGGCAACGCCAAGATATAGACCTCGGGATGGCCGAAGAACCAGAAGAGGTTCTGCCAGAGGATCGCGCCGCCTGAGTTGGCGGAGAAGACCTGGGCGCCGAGGCGGCGGTCGATCTCGAGCACGAGCAGGGCGGCGGCGAGCACCGGGAAGGCGAGCAGCACCAGCATGGAGGTGAGCAGCGCGTTCCAGGTGAAGATCGGCATGCGGAACATCGTCATGCCGGGCGCCCGCATGCAGAAGATCGTGGTGACGAAGTTGACGCCGCCGAGGATCGTGCCGAAGCCGGACAGCGCGAGGCCCATGATCCACAGGTCGGCGCCGATGCCCGGCGAGTTCGTCGCGCTGGTCAGCGGCGAGTAGGCGTACCAGCCGAACGCGGCCGAGCCGCCAGGGGCGAGGAAGCTGCCGAACAGGATCAGCCCGCCGAACGTGAACAGGTAGTAGCTGAGCAGGTTCAGCCGCGGGAACGCCACGTCGGGCGAGCCGATCTGCAGCGGCACCAGCTCGTTCGCGAAGCCGACGAACAGCGGGGTGGCGAACAGCAGCAGCATGATCGTGCCGTGCATGGTGAACAGCTCGTTGTAGATCTGGTCCGACAGGAACGTGCTCGTCGGCGACAAGAGCTGGATGCGGATCAGCAGCGCCATGATCCCGGCGCCGAGGAAGAACACGAACGACGTGATCAGGTACATGTGCCCGATGATCTTGTGGTCCGTGGAAGAGAGCCAGCCGGCCAGCACCGAGCCCTTGCGCTCGGTGCGCGCGGTGCGGACAGCCGCCCGGAGCGCGGCCGGGTTTTCTAGGGTCGTCACTGGGTGCTCCCTGAAGCCGTCTTCTGGATCGCCTGCTGCTGGCTGATCCAACTCTGGAACTGCGCAGGAGCCACGATCTTCAGCGTGAACAGCATCCTGCTGTGGTACAGGCCGCACAGCTCGCTGCAGTGCCCGATGAACGTCCCGGTCTTCGTGGCGGTGATCGAGAAGTGGTTCGGGTGGCCGGGGATCACGTCCCGCTTGAAGAGGAACTCGGGCACCCAGAACGCGTGGACCACGTCCGGCGAGGTGAGGTTGAAGTTAACCGTCTCGCCGACCGGGATCTCCAGCAGCGGCATGGCGGCCTCGTTCTGCGCGTCGGTCTCGTTCGGGTTCCACATCTGGCCGTCGGTGCAGACGTTGTGCGGCGGGTAGCAGAACTGCCAAGACCACTGGAAGCCGGTCACGTTCACCGTCACCGCGGGGTTGGACGGGATCGCGTCGATGGTGTTCTCGTCCTTGGCGGTGTAGTAGAAGAGCACCGCGATGAGGACGAAGGGCACGATCGTGTAAAGGATCTCGATCGGCATGTTGTACCGCACCTGGGGCGGGAGCTTGTCACCGCGCTGGCGGTGGAAGAGCACCGCCCAGACGATCAGGCCCCACACAACCGCGCCAACCAGCAAGCCCGCGACCCACGAACCCTGCCAGAGGGACAGCGTGATCGCGCCCTGATTGGTGATGGGGTTCGGGAAGCCCATGCGGGTGAAGTCGTTATTCCATGCGCACCCGGAGAGCGGGAGCAGCATAGCGGCAAGCGCGCCGAGGCGCAGCGCCTTAGCCCGGCGGCTGCGCGGGGCTCGCGTGCGCTGGGGGCCGCGCCCGCCTGGCGCGGCCTGCCGGCGAATCAGAGTCAAAGGAGCGCCTTCCCAAACAACGTCGCCCGGCTGCCTGTTTATCTCCTTCAGGCACCGGTCTCCGGTCTTCTACAGCGTGTCGTGGAAACAGTATCGCGCGCCGCCGCGCGCTCGCAGGGGACCCCCGGCGTTTCGGGTGCCGCGCCGGAAACTTCGAGCGCGAGCCGAAGCGCGCCGCCGGTGTTTTCGGACTGAGGAGCGCAGGAGCACCCCGGCGAGCCGAAGCGCGCGCCCCTGTCCTCGGACTGAGGAGGGAGGGAGCCTCTCTCCCGCGAGCCAAAGGGCGCGCCCCTGTCCTCGGACTGAGGAGCGAGGGAGCGAGGAACGAGCGGACGAGCGACGAGGGAGAAGACAGGGGTCCCGAGCGCCCGGAGGCAAGCGGGGAAGCACAGCACGAGCGACTAAGCGACGAGGGAGAAAACACCGGCCTCAGGGCGCGCGGAGGCGAGCGCGGGAAACTTCGAGCGCGAGCCGAAGCGCGCCGCCGGTGTTTTCGGACTGAGGAGCGCAGGAGCGAGGAACGAGCGACTAAGCGACGAGGGAGAAAACACCGGCCTCAGGGCGCGCGGAGGCGAGCGCGGGAAACTTCGAGCGCGAGCCGAAGCGCGCCGCCGGTGTTTTCGGACTGAGGAGCGCAGGAGCGAGGAACGAGCGACTAAGCGACGAGGGAGAAAACACCGGCCTCAGGGCGCGCGGAGGCGAGCGCGGGAAACACTGCGGCTCTTTGCGCATTCATGAGGGTAATCGGGCACGAGTGGGGGCACTATGGACGTGTGAAGGGCATCTCGTGAGCCGCGCGCCATGGCTGGGACGGCCGACCGGACGTCACGCGGCCGGCCCGCGCGGGCGGAGCAAGGCCGGCGCTGGCACTCAGCCCGCGCCGACGGCCGCCGCGCCGCCTCAGGCCGCGCCGCCCGACGGGCCGCCGTGGGCCGGGGCGCCGGCCCCCACTGAGCTGTTCGGCGCGCCGACGATGGCCGACGCCCCGGCCGAGCCGCTGGTCTCGCCGGTAACCGACGCCGCGCGGGCCGCGGTGGCCGAGTCGGCGGCCGCGCTGCCAAGCTACGTTCCGCCCGGCCTGGCGCCGCTGATCACCATCGACGCGCTCGGGCGCAAGTGCCCCATCCCGATCATCCTGCTCGCGCAGCAGATCCGTGACGTTCCCGTCAGCTCGGTGATCGCCGTGCTGGCCGACGACCCCGCCGCTTACAGCGACATCCCGGCCTGGTGCGGGCTCAAGTCGCATGACTGCGTGTTCCGGGTCGACTACGCGGGCGGCTGGTCGTTCGGCGTTCGCCGGCGCTACTAGGCGCGCTTGAAGCGGTCCGTTAGGCGGGGGTCGGATTCCCACCAGGGGCGATCGGCCTCCTCGGGCTCTTCCGCCGCCAGGGCCGCGGGAACCGGCACGTCCGGGCTTTCGTCCGGCGAGCCGGCGTCACCGGGCTTCGCGGCCCGGGCGGCCGCGCGGGCCGCGTCCCGCGCGTCAAGCTCGGCGTCGATCTCCGCGGCTTCCTGCTTGTCGGCGCGCATCATCTGGATGAGTTGCACAGCGAGGAAGGGCAGGCCGACGAAGTCGCCGAGGATCCAGATGATGCCGCCGCCGAGGACCTGGCTGGTGGCCAGGCTCGGGCCGTAGGGGTAGCCGACCGCGTGGTAGTGCGCCGCGGCGAGGATGGTCTGGTCCGCGATGATCGCGATGCCGAAGAACGCGTCACCGACCACTTCGGCGGCGGTGATCCACATGGCGACGCCGTAGGGATACTCCTTGGGAACCGGGTCGACGCGCAGCAGCGTCCAGAAGAACACGTACCCGGGCGCCATCAGGACGAGGTACGTGAGCTCACGCACCGTGCCGCTGGTGAACGCGTGCGTGTACCAGGACGTGAAGTACATAACCATCGGGACGGCGACGAGCGCCAGCGTGGTGATCGCCGGGAACGTGAGCACCCGGGCGGCCAGGCTCTTGACGACGCGCTCAACGCCGCCGCCGGCCCGCGGGTAGGCCTCGATGAGCAGCGTCAGCGGCTTGCCCATCGCGAGGAACAGCGGCGACACCAGGACGAGGAGCACGGTCTGGGTGGCCCTGGCGTAGAACAGGACGCCCTCGTAGACCCCGGGCCACGCCATTGTGGCGATCGCCCAGAACCCCAGACCGAGCACGATGAACGCGAACGTGCGGCCGCTCCCCCACCGGCCGCCTGCCCGCCTGACCCGGCGCACCGACACCAGGTACCAGGCGCCGGCGAGCAGGATCAGCACCAGCATGGGCACGTCGACGCGCCACTCGGTGAACGCCCGGGCGATGGTCAGCTTGGGGGGGCCACTGTAAGCGGTCGCAAACGAGGGCATGCCTCAAAACTACTCCCTGTCGTAGAAGCCCGGCACCCAGGTCCACCCGGCGACGACAGGCAAGGCGCCTGGGCTGCAAGCCCCGACCCGCCAGGAAGCTTCTTGCCAGGCTTCCCCGAATGATGGCTGTAACTATTATTGCCGCTGCTATCGCAGTTGGCCGCACCATTGAGGCCCGCGAAGCCGTCACACCCTGGCGCTATACCCCATATGGTATCTGCCAGAGATTGAGTGACAGGACTGGCGATAGCCGTCTCGGATGACCCTCGATCATGCTTCCCGGCGAGTTCAGGTTGACGTTTCGTCGCCAAACGGGGGAAATGTCCGTCCCGTCGCTAGCCTCTGCGTGCGCCCGGTCACTTTTGACCCGCGATCATGACCCGGGACGGGGAGCGGAGAGTCGTAGGGCGCTACGGATCAAGGCCGCCAAGCAAATACCCCGCCCGGAGAAGTTGGTCTCCGGGCGGGGTACACGGTGTGCTTGCGGCTAGGCCGGAAGGTGAGCGGCGATTTCCGCGGCGGCCTCGGCGCCGTAGGCGTGCTTGGCCCGGTCGGCCAGCGCGGCCGCGGTGAGGTCGTACTCCTGGGGGCCGACCACCTCCAGGGCGTGCACCGCCATCAGGTTGCCCAGCTGGATCGCGCGCTCTACGGGGAGGCCCCACGCCGTGGCGGCTAGGAAGCCCGAGCGGAACGCGTCGCCGGAACCCGTCGGCTCGACGAGGGTCGCGTCCTTGACCGGGCCCGCCACGACCGGGTCGGCGCCCTTGCGCTCGACGCGAGCGCCGGCCGGGCCGAGGGTGATGACCCGCGTCTCCACCCGGCCGAGGATGTCCTCGCTGGTCCAGCCGGTCTTCTGCTCGATGACGGCGGCCTCGTACTCGTTGCAGAACAGGTACGCGGCGCCCTCGATCAGGGTGCGCATCGAGTCGCCGTCGAGGAAGGCCACCTGCTGGGAGAAGTCCGCGGCGAACCTGACGCCGGCGGCGCGGCAGTCGGCCGTGAACCGCTGCATGGCCACCGGGTCACCCGCGCCGATCACCACCAGGTCGATCGCGTTGGCGCTGGCCAGCGAGATGATGTCGATCTCGCCGTCCTCGCTCATCGCGCCCGGGTAGAACGAGGCGATCTGGTTGCCCGTCTCGTCGTTCGTGGCGGTGAAGCGCGCCGTGTGCCTGGTCTCCGACGTGCGCACGCCGGAGACGTCGACGCCGTGCGCCGTCAGCCAGGACTCGTACTCGGCGAAGTCCTGGCCGACGCAGCCCACGAGGAGCGGGCGGAGGCCGAGGCAGCCGAGGCCGTAGGAGATGTTCCCCGCTACGCCGCCGCGCCTGATCTCCAGGTCGCCGACGAGGAACGACACCGAGATCTTGTCCAGCTTCTCGGCGATGAGCGTGTCCGTGAACTTGCCGGCGAACATCATCAGGTGGTCGGTCGCGATCGACCCGGTGACTGCTATCCGCATCGTTGGGGGGCTCTATTCAAATTTCTGGGCCTGCCGGCCGAGGATCAGTGGAAGGAGTCGCCGCAGGCGCAGGAGCCGGTCGCGTTCGGGTTGTCGATCGTGAAGCCCTGCTTCTCGATGGTGTCCACGAAGTCGATCGTGGCCCCCATGAGGTACGGCGAGGACATCTTATCGGTCACCACGCCAACGCCGCCGAACTCGTGGACGACGTCGCCGTCAAACGAGCGCTCGTCGAAGTAGAGCTGGTAGCGCAGGCCCGAGCAGCCGCCCGGCTGCACGGCTACCCGCAGCCGCAGGTCATCCCGGCCTTCCTGGGTGAGCAGCGCGCCAACCTTAGTCGCCGCCGCCTCGGTGAGGGTGATTCCCTGCTGGGTCACTTCGTCCTGAACGGTCATCTGTGACTAGCTCCTCTTCGATATGCCCGTGTTGTAGGTATCCGGCGCACACGCGGCACCGTCGTTCGCTCTTAACTGTATGCATGGCGAGGTCATTCCTGCCAGGCCGGCCCGACACGCGCGTCATGGCTCACAGGCCTGGGGCACCCCAGACGGGGAACCAGCGGGTGAGGTCCTGCTCGATCCTCAGGTCATCGCCGAGCACGCCCTTGACCTGCAATTCCAGGGCGTTGTCGCGGTTCTGGCCACCGAGCGGGGCGAACGGGTAGAACGTGCCTCGCTTGTACAGGTAAACCAGCGAGAGGCGGCGGTGACTGTCGTCACTGAAGGCGACAAGCGTGCACAGCAGCTGCGGGCCGAAGCCGCCGTCCACCAGCGCGCTGTTCACCGCGTGCAGGTCGGTGACCAGCGCGTCCACCTCGTCGCTCATGTGGTTGCTGACCAGCCAGGTGTAGCCGTAGGTGTCCTTGGTCACCTCGACCGGCAGGCCGCCGCCCTGCTTGCCGTCATCCATGGCCAGGAGCTCGAGGACTTCCTTCTGGATGTCGGCGAACGGCTTGCCCTCCGGGGCCCGGAAGCTCACCGAGCCCGAGCCGGTGGGCTTGAAGCCGGTCGCCGCCTCCAGCTGGACCGCCGCGGACGGCAGCCCGAACAGGTCGTCCAGCTTCGGCTGGACCGGTTTCGTGCGGCCGAAGAGCGTGTCGAGGAAGCCCATTACCCGATGCCGCGGGGGTCCGGGCCGGGCTGGCCGAGCTCCAGCTGGATCTTTTCCAGCTGCGCGACCCGCTTCTCCAGGCTCGGGTGGGTAGAGAACACGGCCGACAGGCTCGGGCCGCCGCGCCCGCCGCCACCGCTGGTCAGCTTCTTCATAGCCGGGGCGAAGTAGAATGCGTTGAGCGACTCGGCCGCCCGCAGGTCCTGGGTCGGTATCCGGCTCATCCCCTCGCTGACCTTGTACAGCGCGTTGATCAGCGCACTCGGGTTCTGGGTGAGCAGCGCGCCGCTGCGGTCGGCGGCCAGCTCCCGGTACCGGGAAAGCAGCCTGATCAGCAGGAAGCTGATCGCGTAGACGACGATCGAGGCGAGCATGATCAGCGGGATCAGCAGGGCCGCCTGGCCGTTGTTGCCGCCGCCGCGCCGCCCGCCGCCGAACAGCTCGGAGTAGAACGCGAACCTGACCAGGAGCCCCGCCACGATCGCCAGCAGGCTGGCGTAGGTCATGACCTGGACGTCCTTGTGGGCCACGTGGCTCAGCTCGTGGGCGAGGATGCCTTCCTTCTCCTCCTGGGTCAGGCCACTGTGGTACCAGAGGCCCTCCGTGACGCACAGGACCGAGTTCTTGCTGTTGCGCCCGGTGGCGAAGGCGTTCGGCATGCGGGTCGGGGCGATCGCGATCCGTGGCTTGTCCATGTCCGCGAGCGCGCAGAGCCGGTCGACGATGCCGTGCAAGTCAGGGGCGTCCTGCGGGGAAACCTCGCGCGCGCCCGCCGCGGCCAGGGCGATCTTGTCGCTGTAGAACAGCGAGATGAAAGCGGAACCGCCGCCGAAGATCAGTGCCACCAGGACGATCGCGGCGGCGCTTGCGTGCGCGGCGGTCATGATGCCGATGATCAGTGCGACGAACGCGACAAAAACCAGGCCGAGGAGGAACATCGTCGCGGTCATCCGGACGGTCAGGCCCCGGTCAGGCGCATACCTCGTACGCGTCGCCATAACGAACCTCCGATCACGCCAGGTTCGCGACTCGTCTGCTTTGTCGCGGTGTGCCTGGCTGTCAATGCAATCTATCCGAAGAACGTTGCGGGATAGCTGAAGCCTTCCGCTGCACTGCCTGAAGGCGCAAGAAACGGTTCTGCCCACGGCGAATCCTCGTGGATTCGCCGTGGGCAGGTGCCAGCGGCATGCGCTTGCTGTTTACGGGAGCCCGATCGAGTCGCCCGGGATCGTGCCGTCCGCGAGGAGCTTGCGCACCTCGTCGACGGTGGCGTCCGCGAACGGCAGGATGTAGTCCGCCGTCACGAACTCGTCCTCCCGCACCGGCGCCCCGTTCGTGCGGACCAGGGCCACGGCGGCGTGCAGGGCGGCGCTGAACGCCGCCCCCGTGTCGTCGCGGACGGCCGCGTCGAGGTCCTTGTCAAGCGCGGTCAGCTTCACGGCGGCGGCCTCGTCGACGCGGAACTGGCCCTCGCCCAGGATTCGCACGATCACGCGCCATCACCCGCCTGCTGGTCGGCGGGTGCGGCCTCCTGACCGGCCGCGGAGGCGCCGTTGCCCTCGATCTGCTTGGGGGTGTTCGCGGCGAGCTCGCCCTTCAGCCGCGCCAGCTCGGAGTCGACGTCGCTGCTGGCGCCGATCTTGTCGAGCTCCGCCTGGATGGAGTCGGTACCGCCGCCCACGTGGTCCTCCAGCGCACCGGAGGCGAGCAGCTCGTCGATCGCGCCGGCCCTGGCCTGCATCTGCGCCGTCTTGTCCTCGGCGCGCTGGATGGCGAGGCCGACGTCGCCCATTTCCTCGGAAATGCCGGAGAAGGCCTCGTTGATGCGGGTCTGCGCCTCGGCCGCGGTGTAGGTCGCCTTGATGGTCTCCTTCCGCGTGCGGAAGGCCTGCACCTTGGCGTCGAGCCGCTGGGAGGCGAGGGTCAGCTTCTCCTCCTGCTCCTGCAGGTTGGCGAACTGGCCGTCCAGGTCGGCGTACTGGCTCTGCAGCTGCGCCTTGTTCTGCAGGGCGGCCCGCGCCAGGTCCTCACGGCCCGCGCTGAGCGCGCTCCTCGCCTGGACGTCGCGCTTGTTGATCTCCTTCTGCAGGGAGTTCATCTGGAGCTCGACTCGCTTACGCGACGTGGCGACGTCCGCGACCCCGCGCCGCACCCGGGTCAGCATCTCGACCTGCTGCTTGTAGGAATAGTCGAGGGTCTCGCGTGGGTCTTCCATCCGGTCCAGCGCCTTGTCGGCCTTGGCCCGGAATATCAGCGAGACTCGCTTCATCACGCTCATAGACGCGGCCGTCCCCTTCGTTTAACCTGAGCGCCGCCCCCCGCGCGGCAGGTCGCCACCGGGCGACGGCTAATTGCCGCCGGCTCACCGCAATCAACCCTACGCGCTGCCGCGAGTAGTAGCCACTTATCCTGGGTTGTATCCCCCACCGGGGGCGCGCCCAAATCAGTCGGATGGCGATTGGGCCGGCATCTACCGTTAAGCTATCCACGTGTTCCGACGCAGCAGCGACGGAGCGACCGACGGCAAGGCCCAGGGTTCCCAGGGCGCGCAGACCCCGGAAGCTCCGGCTAAGAGCAAGCCAGCCGCCGAGGCCGGCAAGGGCAGGCCCACGCCCAAGCGCAGTGCGGCCGAGTCCAACCGGTACCGGACCCTGACTGGCTCCACCACCAATGGCCGCGGCAAGCCCGCGCCAGCCGCCCCCGGGCGCAAGCTCACGCCAGAGGAAAAGGCCAGGGCGCGCGATGACCGCAGCAAGCAGCTGCAGGCCATGCGGCGCGGCGAGGAGTGGGCGCTCGGCCCCCGCGACCGCGGCCCGGCCAAGAAGCTGGCCAGGGACTACGTCGACGCCCACCGGCGCCCGATGGAGTTCTACATGTACGCGCTGATCCTCTTGATCATCGCGCTCTTCGCGGGCCGGTCACACTCGGGCCTGGCGAACTACATGCAGCTCTTCCTGCTCGTCATCATCGCGATCATCGCCGTGGACGCCTACTTCCTGCGCCGGTCGATCATGAAGCTGGTGCACGAGCGCCTGCCGGGCGAGTCGACGCGGGGCCTGGCGTTCTACGCCATCATGCGGGCGCTGCAGCTGCGGCGCTTCCGCACGCCCGCGCCCAGGCTCAGGCCGGGGGACGACTTCTAGCCCGGAGCCGCTCCGCGGTTCACTTTCGAAGATCTTGGATCGTTAGGCACGCGATAGCGTGGTCAGCGATCCAAGATCTTTCTGTTCACCACTGCCGGCGCCACGTCATGAAATATCCGGGCATCGGCGGTGGCGGTGGAGCGGGCGCGGCTCCCCGGATGGTGAGGCGGGGCACCGCGGCGGGATGCCCGGGGCGGTGGAGCGGGCGCGGCTCCCCGGATGCTGAGGCAGGGCGGCGCGGCAGAGGTGCCGGGGCGCCGGCGCGGCGGGGGCCGCGGGGCGGCGGGGCGGCGCGCGCGGGTTAGCCTTCGGGGTGGAGGGACATCGGGCCGTACTGCTTGCGGGTGTCGTCGAAGAGCGACACCTGGTCGACACCGCTGTCCAGCAACTCCCGCCAGTTCTCGCCCAGCCAGCTCTCGGCGTCCCCCTGGTTGGCGAAGATGGCCTCCTGCAGGCCCGCGCCGCTCACCACAGCGCCGTCCGCCTTTTCGTACCGCCACGTCCAGGGCATCGCGCCGTGCCTCCTTCTCGCTGTTGCGTCATGCGAGATTAGCAGTCGCCGACGAGAAGGGACGACCCCGTACCAGGGATTCTCTCGGCAGCCCGCTACGGCGGGAGGTGCCCGGTTAAGCCGGGGCCGCGCCCGGCCAGACAGCCGGGACGCGCGGCGCCGCTTGGTCAGCGGCACGAGTCCGCCTTTAACCGCCTGGTCCGGCTTTCCCCTCCTCAAGTCGGTTCAGGCGGTTAAAGGCAGTTCAGGCGCAGAACAGGATCGCCCAGACCGCCTTGCCGCGGCCGGCGACCGGGGACCAGCCCCAGACGTCGCTCAATGCGTCCACCATCTGCAGTCCACGGCCGGACTCCTCGACCGAGGCCGGCGCCTTCAGGACCGGGGCCGAGTCCGACGGGTCGAGTACGGCACAGATCACCTCGCCGGTGCGGCGGAAGAGGCGCAGTCCCAGGTTGTCGGCCGGCTTCTTGACCGGCTCGCCCGCGGCGGCCGCGTGCGTGACCGCGTTCGCGACGAACTCGCCGACAATGGCCTCCGCGTCCTCGGCCAGGAATGCCAGGCCCCAGTCGCGCAGCGTGTTTCTTGTCAGGCGACGTGCCGCCCTGGCCGACTGCGGGCCACGGGACAGCGGGCACACCACTGCCGACGGCGAATCCCACCAGTCCGCGGGCATCCGCATCATCCGCGGCCGCCGGGGAGCCGGCGTCATCCGCGCTGACAAGTCGAGTGGCTGCCTGGCCGACGGGTGTACCCGCGTCCTAGTAGGCAGCGTGTCCAGTTGGTGCAGACTTCATCACGACCCCGAGGTGCGTCTGGCGTCATCCGGGTGATTGACGCAGCACCCATCCTGCCGCATCAGCGCATGCACCTGCAAGGCCAACTGCACGACCAAAATGCACGTGCAGGCTACCTTTGCGTTCGCGCGCCCCTGATTTGTCCCACCACCACAAGAACCACGATCGCGATTGTGACCCAGAGCCCATATTTCGACACTTCCTCGGCCACGGAGACGGCGTGCTGGCCGAGCGCGTACCCGAGGCCGGCCAGCAGGCCGGCCCAGGAGAGCGTCCCGATCACGTCGAGTACCAGGAACGTCACCCAGCTCATCCCCGTCCAGCCGGCCATCGCGTAGATGATTGCGCTCGGGATGGGCAGGAAGTTCGCGATGATTACCGCCGGCCAGGAGAACCAGCGGCCCCACCGGTTCACCCGCTCTGCCAGCTTCTGCCCGCGCCTGCGCTGCCGCTCGCTCCGCCCGGCGAAGAGATTGATGACCCGCTCGCTCCACAGGCCAGGCCCACCAGTAGATGATGTCGAACTTCATCAGGCCGGGGATCGAGGCGAGCAGCACGACCAGGATCGTGCCGTGCCCCACGCGGGCGAACGCCGCGGCGGACACGATCGCCTCCGTCGACCCGTTCAGCAGTTCGCTGATCACCGGGTGGGTGCCGACCAGGCTGGCCCGCCACGGCAGGATGGCCAGGTAATACAGGCCGCTGAGGGTGATCGCCGCCCAGCACGCGATGTCGACCCGGCGCGGCTTGCCCTCCCAGGGCAGCCGGGGATCGCTCCACGGGTCTACGGGCTTTGCCTGCTCCGCCCCCGCCTGGGCCTCGGCGGCGTCCGGCTCCCGGCCGGCCGCGAGTTCTCCGGCGGGCGCTTCTCCAGCAGACACGGGTCCTCCAGCAGACACGGGGGGCGCGGCTGCCTCCCCCGCTGCCGGCTGCTCGCTCACGGGGTTACGTTATCCGCGGGGCGTGTTAGATCACAAACGTATCAACGCATTCGCAGGGGAGGCGTCGTGGCGAGCGGAGACGGTCACCTGGGCGGCGGACGGGCCGCCTCGCGGCAAACGACCAGGGGCACGGCCGCCGGCCCGGCAGCGGGCATCTGGGCGCCGCAGACCGCTGCCCGGATGGCCGCCGCCGCGCGGGGGCTCATCGGGGCGGCGAGCGAGGAACAACCAGTCGTTCTGAATCCGGGATTTGATGCGTTTGACCTTGAGTCACCGCGCAGGCACTGGACGTACCTGCCCGAGCTCGAACGTCCCGGGCTGCCGCTGCGGGCGATGACCGACGCGCAGCGCAAGCTCGCGCACGAGCTGATCACCGCGTCCGTGTCCATGGAGGGGTACGCGAAGGTCGTCTCGATCATGGCGATGGAGCACGTGCGGCGGGCGCTGACCCTGGTGTCGGCGCCGGAGATAGCGCACCTGTTTGACCCGGAACGCTACTGTTTCCGGATTTTTGGCGATCCGGAGAGCGCCGGGGCGCCGTCGCCGTGGGGGTGGCAGCTGGCGGGGCACCACGTGGTGCTTAACTTCACCGTGGCCGGCGGCTACGTCTCCGGCACGCCGTGCATGCTCGGGTCCGTGCCCGCGTCCTACGGCGCGCTCAGCCCGCTCGGGCACGAGGAGGCGGACGGGTTCGACTTCGTGAACCGGCTGTCGGCCGAGCAGCGCGCGCGGGCCGTCATCTGGCACCGGCCGCCGCCGGACTTCGCGACGCGGATCGTGCCGCGCATCGGTGAGGTCGAGCTACCCGACCACGTGTTCCCGCCGGAGCCCGGCTACCGCATCTCCGACGAGGAGCGGCAGGCGCTGGCGTACGTGCGGTCGGGGCCGCGCGGCATCGGCGGCGCGGACCTGACGGCCGAGCAGCTTTACGCGCTCGTCGACCTCGTGGCGCGGTTCGCCGGGCGACTGCCCGCGGAGGTGGCCGAGGCGGAGATGCGGCGGGTGGACGCCGCGGGAGCGGAGAACCTGTGGTTCGCCTGGGCCGGGTCTACCGAACGCGGGGACCAGCACTACTTCCGCGTCCAGGGCCCGGGGCTGCTGATCGAGCACGACAACACCCAGGACGGCGGCAACCACGTGCACTCGGTGTGGCGGGTGCCTGGCGGCGACTTTGGCGACGACATCCTCGCGGCCCACTACCGCGCGGAAAGGCACTAAGAGGATTCCGAACGGGGGCGTGGCTTCGCGTGATGGCGCCACCTGGTTCTCCCCGGGCCGACCCGGCGTCAGCCGCCAAGTCTCCCCGCCGCGTCGCGCTGCGCGCTTCTTGCTGTTATCTCGCAGCGAGGCCGGCTACGCGAAGATAGTGGATAGAAATACACGCCATAGGGTGTACAGGTATCCACCATCTTCGCCGAGGCCGGGCCGGCGTTACACTTCTTGCTGTTATCCGGACGTACCGGACCGGGGCGGGCGGGCGGCGGGCCGCGCGGGACCGGGAGTAGTTTGCGACCCCAGCCGGCCGCAACTACACCCAGTACTCCCGGTCCTTGCCCGGCGGCTAGCGCTTCTCCATCGCCAGGAAGTCGCGCTCGGCGGGGCCGGTGTAGACCTGACGCGGGCGGGCGATCTTGGTCGCCGGGTCGTGAACCATCTCGCGGTAGTGCGCGATCCAGCCGGGCAGCCGGCCGATCGCGAACAGCACGGTGAACATCTTGGTCGGGAAGCCCATCGCCCGGTAGATCAGGCCGGTGTAGAAGTCGACGTTCGGGTACAGCCTGCGGCTGATGAAGTAGTCGTCGGACAGGGCCACCTCCTCCAGCTGGGTGGCCAGGTCGAGCAGGTGGTCGTTCGGCGCGAGCTTGGTGAGCAGCTTGTCCGCGGTGCCCTTGACGATCCGGGCCCGCGGGTCGTAGTTCTTGTAGACCCGGTGGCCGAAGCCCATCAGCTTGACGCCGGGCTCCTTGTTCTTCACCCGGTTGACGTAGGCGTTGACGTCGCCGCCCTGGTCCCGGATGTCCTCGAGCATTTCGAGCACGGCCGCGTTCGCGCCGCCGTGCAGCGGGCCGAACAGGGCCATGATGCCGGCCGAGATGCTCGCGAAGAGGTTGGCCTCGCTGGAGCCGACGACGCGGACCGTGGAGGTGGAGCAGTTCTGCTCGTGGTCGGCGTGCAGGACGAACAGCATGTCCAGGGCCTTGGCGACTTCCGGGTCGATCTCGTACGGCTCCGCCGGGAGGCCGAAGCAGAGCCGCAGGAAGTTCTCCACGTAGTTCAGCGAGTTGTCCGGGTAAAGCAGGGGCTGGCCGACGGACTTCTTGTACGCGTACGCGGCCAGGGTTGGCACCTTGGCGAGCAGCCGGATGGTGGACAGCTGCACGTTCGGCTCGTCGAACGGGTTGAGGTTGTCCTGGTAGAAGGTCGACAGCGCCGAGACGGCGCTGGACAGGACGGGCATCGGGTGAGCGTCGCGGGGGAAGCCGTCGAAGAACCGCTTCAGGTCCTCGTCGAGCAGGGTGTGCCTGGTGATCTGCTGGGTGAAGTCCTTCAGCTGCGCTTCCGTCGGGAGCTCGCCGTGGATCAGCAGGTAGCTGACTTCGAGGAAGGACGCCTTCTCGGCCAGCTGCTCGATCGGGTACCCGCGGTAACGGAGGATTCCCGCGTCACCGTCGATATAGGTGATCTCCGAGGAACAGGCGGCCGTGTTGACGAAGCCGGGGTCGAGCGTGACCATTCCGGTGGTCGACAGCAGCTTCGTCACCTCGATTCCCGCCGAACCCTCGGTGGCGGTCTTGACCGGCAGGTCGAGTTCGCTTCCGTCGCCGTAGTGAAGCGCCACTTTCCCATTGCCGGACGATGCTTCGGGCATTCGCGTCCCTTTCACGCTCTTGCACGGGACGCGCGCGTGATGAGCGGCCGGGATCGCCGACCGCGGCACCGCCCCGTTGGGGTCCTGAAGTCTTATACCCGTACGCTAGTCCGCCTCATGCACAGGTGAAACCACGAGGACGTGGGACAACCGTCACAGTGCTCGCCGGGGGCCCCCGTACCCCCGGCTGTCCGCGCGATGCGGGCCTGATCGCAAAAACCGCGGTCGTATCAGGCCCGCACCGCGCGGACTAAAGCCGCTGGTGGCCCTGCGCCGGCCAATTGCTCTGGCGGCCCGGCAGCGCATCACCGGGCCTAGCGGCTTGCGGGCTAATATACGGATGACCGGTTAACTGATCATATGATCGCAGTCTCAGGGCGCCCGCGCGGCGCCCGCTTGTTCGGCTTACGATGCGGGCATGAGGTTCGCCATCGCCATTCCGCAGATCTACGCCGACGGCTCGTTCTCTCCCGACGGCTTCCGCGCCTACCTCGCCCGGGCCGAGGAACTCGGCGTCTTCGAGAGCGCCTGGACGCAGGAATCGCCGCTCAGCCGGCAGCCGCAGCTGGCACCGCTCCAGGCCATGACCTACGCGGCGGCGTGCACGACGTCGCTGCGGCTGGGCTGCACGGTCCTCGTCACGACCCTGCACAGCCCGGTCCACCTGGCCGGGGCCATCGCCTCGCTTGACCAGATGTCCGGCGGCCGGGTGGAGATCGGCGTCGGTTCTGGCGGGCCGCGGCGGCCGTTCGGGGCATTCGGCTTCTCCGGTGACCGCTACCTGGCGCGGTTCACCGAGGGCCTGGCGCTGATGAAGGAACTCTGGACGTCGCCGTCGGTGACCTTCGACGGTGAGTTCTTCCAGCTTTCCGGCCTCCCGATGGAGCCCAAGCCGTTCCAGAAGCCGTATCCCCGGCTGTGGTTCGGCGGGGCGGCCGAGGCCGCCGTGCGGCGCGGGGTCCCTCTCTGCGACGGGTTCTTCGGGGCCGGCTCGTCGACGACTTCGGCACTCGCCTCGCAGGTGGCCGTGGTGCGGGACGTGCTGGCGGCTTCCGGGCGGTCCACCGGGTTCGGACCCGGTGAGTTCCCGGTCGCGAAGCGGGTCTACCTCGGGATCGACTCCGACAGCGCCCGGGCGCGCGAGCGGATGAACGCGGCGCTCGCGGGGATGTACGGGCAGCGGGTGCCGGCGATCGAGGCGGCCGCGGTCACGGGGACGGTGGCCGAGTGCGTGGCCGGCGTGCGCGCGGTCATCGACGCGGGCGCGGAGCTGATCCTGTTCACGGCGCTGTACGACCTGCCCGAGCACATGGAGCAGGTCGCCGCGGAGATCATCCCGGCGGTCGGCTGAGCCGGTGCGGCTGCTTCGATAGCCGCTTTGTCAGCTGCTCAGCGGGTGCCAGACCGTCTTGGTTTCCAGGGTGGCGAACATGCGCTCAAGGCCCGGCTCGACGCCCCAGTCGGGGTTCGCGAAGCGGACCACGCGCTTAAGGTTGCCCGCCGCGGCTACCGCGAGGTCGTCGGCGAGCGCGCCGGGAGCGCCGGCCAGGTCGATCGCGTTCACGTCCTGGTGGGCGGCCAGCCACGGCGAGATCTCGGCCACCTCGCCGGTGAGCACGTTCACCACGCCCACGGGCAACTCCGCGGCGGCCAGGGCCTCGGCGAAGGCAACGGCGAGCAGCGGGTAGCGCTCGCTGGCGACCAGCACGGCCGTGTTGCCGCTGACGATCGCGGGCGCGAGCACGCTGACCAGGCCCAGCAGGGCGCTGTCCTGCGGCGCGAGTACCGCCGTCACGCCGACGGGCTCAGGCAGCGAGACGGTACCGAACGGTCCCGTCACCGGGTTCACGGTGCCGCGCACCTGGGTTATCTTGTCCGCCCAGCCCGCGTACCAGGTCCAGCGGTCGACCGCGGCGTCCACCTCGGCGTAGGCCGCGTCGGGCGAGCCGCCGGTGGCCCGGCGGACCTGGGCGGCGAACGGGGCGCGGTGCCTCTCCATGACCTCGGCGACCTGGTAGAGCGTGTGGCCCCGGTCGTAGCCCGCCAGGCGCGACCACTCGGGGAACGCGGCGCGCGCCGCTACCACGGCGTCGCGGGCGTCCCGGCCCGCGGCGAGCGCGGCGCTGGCGAGGAAGGACCCGTCCGCCCCGTGCACGTCGAACGTGCGGCCGCTCGCCGCGCGCTGGAAGGTACCGCCGATGTAGAGCCGGTGGGTCGTGCGCGGGGTGGCGCGGAGGCGGCTCGGTGATCGCGGCGGGACGTCCAGCGGTGAGACTGACATTTCCGAAATATCGGTTATGTCAGACATCGGGGACCCCGATGCCCGGCAGGTCGAGGTAGGCCTCGAGGCCGTGCCTGCCGCCCTCCCGGCCCAGCCCGGACTCCTGGAAGCCGCCGAAGGGCACTCCCGGGTCAAGCACGCCGAACGAGTTCACCCAGACGACCCCCGCCCGCAGCCGCGCGGCCAGCCGGGCGCTCAGCGCGCCCTGCCGCGTCCAGACCCCGGCCGACAGCCCGTACCTGGAGCGGTTGGTCCGCTCGACCACCTCGTCGGGGGTGGTGAACGACGACACGGTGAGTACCGGCCAGGAAAGCTCCTCCCTGCCGATGCGGTGCTCCTCGGACACCGTGGTGAACATCGTCGGCGGGAACCAGAACCCGCGGTCGGGCGGCGTGTGCGGCGCCGACCAGCGCACCGCGCCCTCCGCCTCACCGGAGCGGGCGAGCTCGGTGATCTTGTCGCGCTGGCTCTCGGAGTTGACCGCGCCGATGTCCGTGCCCTCGTCGAGAGGGTCGCCGGACCGCAGCGCGGCCATCCGGCACTTGACGGCGCTCACCAGGTCGTCAAGCACGCTCTCCTGGACGAACACCCGCGAGCTCGCGCAGCAGGCGTGGCCCTGGCGCACGAAGACGCCCTCCACGATCCCTTGCGCCGCCGCGTCGATGTCGGCGTCCGCGCACACGATGTTCGCCGACGTGCCGCCGAGCTCGAGCGTGAGCCGCTTCCCCCACAACGCCGCGGACTTCGCGATCTCCCGGCCGACCTCGGGCGAACCGGTGAACGCCACCTTGTCGATCCCGGGGTGGCCCGCGACGAGCTGGCCGGCCAGGCCGTCGCCGGTCACGATGTTGACCACGCCGGGCGGCAGGCCCGCGTCGGCGCAGATCTCCGCGAACGCGAGCGCGGTCAGCGGCGTGGTCTCCGCCGGCTTCAGGACTACCGTGTTCCCGCAGGCCAGCGCCGGGGCGATCTTCCACGCGAGCATCAGCAGCGGTGAGCTCCAGCCGATGACCTGGCCGACGACGCCGAGCGGCCGGGCCGGGGCGGCCGCCGCTGACCCGAACCCGGCGTATGCGAGCTTGTCGGCCCAGCCGGCGTGGTAGAAGAAGTGCGCCGTCGCCAGCGGCAGGTCCACGTCGCGGGTCTGCCTGATCGGCTTGCCGCTGTCCAGCGACTCGAGCACGGCGAGATCGGCGGCCCGCTCCCGCATGAGGCGCGCGATCCTCAGCAGGTACCAGGCCCGTTCCCGGCCCGGCATCACCGACCAGACTCGCTCGTAGGCCTGTCTCGCGGCGGCGACCGCCCGGTCCACGTCCTCCGTCGTCCCGTGCGTCACCTCGGCGAGAACTTCCTCGGTGGCAGGCGAGATCGTCTTGAACACCGAGGAGCCGGACACGAACGAGCCGCCGATGAACAGCCCGTACGAGCCGCGCAGCGTTACCCGTGAGCCGCCCATGGGGGCCGCATCGCTTGAAAACCGCATAACTTCAAACCCTCAGTCCACCGTCAGGTAGTCGGGCGGGCTTGACCCCGACCTGCCGTCGCGGGCAGTTGTCTTGCGGGGAGGATCCCCGTTACCCCCCGTGTCCGGCCGAAGCCGGCCCGAGAGCAAAGCCGCAATGCTATCGGACCTGCGCCGAACGGACGAAATTTGTTTTCTTCTTGGAGACCCTCCGGTCCCCGGGCGTACTCCTCGCGAAACGACGCTGGCATCTAACGACTAGTGTGACCGGAAGCGTAGCAGCGGCCGGCGACGCGGTGACGGGGGTCTGCCCGAAGTCCATGTTGACCAGCGGCGCAATGTCCCCGGGGGCGATCCCCGGCCCCCGGCTGTGGGCGCCGGCGGGCCTGATCGCAAAACCGCGATCGTATCAGGCTCGCCCGCGCCGACGATTGGCCGCGGGAAGGTCCGCCGCCGTGGGTCCCTCAGCTCCGGAGCGCGGCCTCGATGACCCGTCCGAAGGCGAGCACCCGTTCCTCGGTCGCCGCGATGACCTGTATGGACGCGATCCTGCCGTCGGGCGCGGGCACCGGCAGCGCGAGCGCGGGGAGGCCGGCCAGGTTGACCGGCGCGGTCAGCGCGGTCAGCGGGAACCCGTGCTCGCCGAGCAGCGGGGGCTCGCGCAGCAGCGTGGGGAGGACGAGCACGGGGAAGTCGGCGAGCAGCGCCTCGAACGTGCCCCGCACCGCCGCCCGCGTGCGTTCCGCGGTGAGGCGGTCGGCCGGGGTGAGCCGGGCGCCGCGCTCCAGGTTGCGCCGCACGCTCGGGCTCAACTGCCGCAGGTAGGGCATCAGGTAGGCGTTGGACCTGAACCCCTCGGCGTCGATGATCACCCCGATGGCGCTGATCGCCGCGTCCGCGTCCCATCCGGGCACGCGGGTCACCGCGACGCCGGCCGCGTCAAGGGCCCGGTCGACGGCCGCTTCGATCTCCGGGTCGGCGACGTCGGAATCCACCGTGACCCGCCCCGCGACCAGTGGGCCAGGCGCGTCGGGTACCCGGAACGCGGGCTCGACCAAGCGCATCCCGAGTTCGACGGCGGCGACGTCCGCGCCGAGCGGTCCCACGGTGTCCAGGGACGGCGCGAGCGGGTAGACGCCCTTCACCGGGACCCGCCCGTGGGTGGTCTTCAGGCCGACCACGCCGCAGCAGGCCGCGGGAACCCGGACCGATCCCCCGGTGTCGGTCCCGAACGCCACGTCCGCCTCCCTCGTGGCGACCGCCACCGCGGACCCGCTTGACGAGCCGCCGGGGAGCCGCCGGGGATCGCGCGGGTTGACCGGCGTGCCCGCCCAGTGGTTGATACCGCTCGCTGACCAGCACAGCTCGGTCAGGCTGGCCTTGCCGACGATCCTGGCGCCCCCCTCCCGGGCGGACGCCACGACCGGCGCGTCGGTGTGGGCACGTTCGGCCATCTCGGCGACGACCGGGCATCCCGCCGTCGTCGGCAGCCCCGCCACGTCAATGCAGTCCTTGACCGCGAGCCGGGGGCCGGCGTCACTGCCGTCCGCATCACCGGGGATGCGGATCACCCAGGTACCCATCCCCTCATGATCACCCGGTTAGCTGAAAATAAAATAAACAAACGTCCATGCGCGCCCCCCTAATGCGCAAATGGGCGGGCATCCGCCGCGCCCCGGGCTTTGACGGCGAGATCGCCTGGGTGATCGCAGGCGTGATCGCACGGGACGCCCGGGGCGCCCGGCCAGGACCGCGGCTAGACTTCGGCGCATGCGGTCGGCCAGGGTTGCGGTTGTGCTCGACGTGTGCTGCGTGCTGATCTTCGTTGTCATCGGGCGCGCGAGCCACACCAAGGGCGAGTCCCTCGCCGGGATCGCCTCCACGTCCTGGCCGTTCCTGTGCGGCCTCGCCGCCGGCTGGGCCGCCTCCCGGGCCTGGCGCCGCCCGCTGGCGCTGCGCCCCGCCGGGCTTACGGTCTGGCTCTGCACCGTCGCGCTCGGCATGATCCTGCGGGTCGTCGCCGGCCAGGGCACGGCGGTCGCGTTCATCCTCGTGGCGCTGGTGTTCCTCGGCCTGTTCCTGCTCGGCTGGCGCCTGCTGGCCCGCCTCGTCACGCGCTCGGCCGCGCCGGGGGCCTCAGGCCGACCGGGCATGCCCGCCCGCGGCTAGGAGGCCGCCGGCCCCGCGCCCTCCCCCGCGCCTTCGAGGCAGAACTCGTTCCCCTCGGGATCGGCGAGGACGAGCCAGCTCGCCCCGGGCGCCTGGTCGCCCGCCACGGTAGCGCCGAGGCCCAGCAGCCGGCGCAGCGGCGGCCGGCGCCGGCCGGGTCACCCAGGCGCCGCTAGGCCGAGGCGAAGACCGGGGACTGGAGGCGGCCCGCGGCGGCCCGCGGGCGGCCCGCGTCGAAGCCGCCGGCGACGCTGGCGATCTCGGCCAGCTCGTAGCTGCTGAGCACCTCGATGGAGAGCTCGTGCAGGCGACGGGTCTTCGCCGCGCAGCAGTCGGCGAGCAGGGTGACGGGGAAGTCCCGCATGAACGCCGACCGCGCGGTCGTCTCCACGCAGATGTTGGTGACCACGCCGCAGATCATCAGCGCGGTGACGTTGAGGCCGCGCAGCAGCGGCTCGAGCGACGTCCACTGGAACGCGTCGAAGCGGACCTTGTCCACGACGAGGTCATCGGGGGCGCAGCCGAGCTCCTCGCACACGTCGGCATCCCAGGTGCCGTCCGCCAGGCCGGCTACGCCGGCCAGCTCCGGGCTGTTCCTGACCAGCGCAGCACCCTCGTCGGGCCGTCCTGGCCGGTACACGTGCCTGGTGAACACGACGGGGATGGCCGCCGCCCGCGCCTGGCCGACCGCGATCGCCGCGTTGGCCACGGCTTCCATCGCGCCCTCAAGGCCGCGGCCGATCCTCGGGAACGACCCTTCCGGGTGGCAGAACCCGTTCTGCATGTCCACCACGAGCAGTGCGTATCGTTCGTTGTCCATGGGCTCGGCTCCTTCCGCGCGTCGCCCCAACCTAACACCCGGCCGGCGAAGGGCGTATCGCGCCAGGAACCGGTACCCGATCGGCGGCAGCCCGCCGGTGACGGCGGCGTCAGTGCCGGTCAGCCGGAGCCCGGCTCCGGTCCTGGTGACCCGGCGACGGCACCCACTTCCGGCGGGGCCGGAAGCGCCTTGCGGGCCGGCGCGCTCAGCCGCGAGCGCTGCCCGGGGCCGAGCGGAATCGCTTCGGTGCCGGGCGTCAGTGGCCGGGCGCCCCTCGCCCGCCTCTGGCGGCGGCTCGGGCCCAGGTCCCTGGCCGTCCGGCGCTGGCTGGACCACGGGACCTGGCTTCCCGTCGGGCCCGGCTTGCCCGTCCGGGCCGGTCTTGCCTTCGGGCGCGGGCGCGGCCGCCGGCCCGGCCGTAGGCGGGGGCGGGGGCGGGGGCGGCGTCGCCGACCGCGGAGTCGAAGGCAGCTCGGAGCTTGGCCAGTTCTCCCGCCGAGTCGGTGAACCAGGCGGTGGACCACAAGCGGTGGACGCGCCAGCCGAGGCGCTCCAGGTGCTCCTTGCGCAGCCGGTCCCGGTCCCGCACGCTGCCCGAGTCGCGGTAGCCGGCGCCATCGGCCTCGATGGCAAGGATCATCCGCGACGGGTCGTCGGGGTGGGCGGCGGCGAAGTCGACCCGGTAGCCCCCGACGCCGTACTGCGGGACGACCGTGATGCCGAGCTCCGCGAGCCTGGCGGCGACGTCGGCGTGGAACGCGCCAGCGTCGCCCCGGCCGTCCGCGCGGTAGCCGGCGGCGCCGTCGCCCGGGGACTGGCCGGCGCCCTGAGGGTAGCCCGCCGCCGCGACGTGGACGCCGCCGGCCCGCGCGTACTCCAGGTACTCCGCGAGCAGGCGGGCACCTGGAGCGGTGAGCCGGGACGGATCGACGTCGTGGCTGGAGAACGAGCTGACCACGGTCAGGCGGCGGCGCGCGCGGGTCGCCGCGACGTTCAGCCTGCGCTCGCCGCCGTCCCTGAGCAGCGGCCCCCACTGGTACCGCATCCGCCCGTCCGGGTGCTTGCCGTAGCCGACGGAGATGATGATCGCGTCCCGCTCGTCACCCTGCACCCGTTCCAGGTTCTTGACGAAGAAGGGCTCGGGCACGTCTTCCGCGAAGAACCGCTCCAGGTCACGGTCCGCGTCGCGGGAAAGCACGGCCCGCAGCGCGACGTCGACGCGCTCCGCGTGCTTGGCGCCCAGGGCGATCACCCCGAGTGACTCGCCTGGCCTGGTCCTCGCGTGCTCCAGGATGAGCCTGACCACCTCGGTGACCTCGGCCGCTACCCCGTCACCGGGCCCGCTCGCGTCCTGCCCGGCCACCACGTGACGAAGCACGTCGTCGCGGGCGACGCCGGGGAATGTGGTCAGCGCGCCGCCGTAGATCCGCTCGTTCGAGAACGCTACGAGGCGCTCGTCACGGCTGCGGTAGTGCCAGGTCAGCGGGCAGGTCGGGAGCAGCGGGCGGAGGGCGTCGAGCACCGACTCGAACCCGGCGCGCAGCGAGACCAGCCCCTCGTCCGGGTCATCGTCGTCACCGGGGTCGCCCGGGTCGACCTGGTGGAAGAAGCTGGTCGGCGGCAGCTGCCGGTCGTCGCCCGCCACCACCACCTGGTGCGCCCTGATCATCGACCCGATCGCGTCGGCGGGCACCACCTGGCTGGCCTCATCGAAGATCACCAGGTCGAAGAGCCTCGCGAGCGGCAAGACCTGGCTGACCATCAGCGGTGACATCGCCCAGCACGGCTTCAGCGCGAAGAGCACGTCGCCCGCCTGGTCGAGCAGCCGCCGCAGCGGCAGGTGCCCGCGGCGCAGCGCCGCCTGCTTGCGGATCACCCGGGCCTGCAACGGATGCTGGTCCACGGTCTCGCGCAGCCGACGCGCCCACGCGCCGCGCACCCGGGCCCGGTTGGCGCCCAGGTGCTCGGCGTCGTAGCGGCGGAAGTCGCTGGCGAGGTCGTCGAGGGCCCCGCCGACGTCCGGGCTGGCCTCTTCGGCCGCGTAGTCGGGGTCACTGACCCGGATCTGGTCGAGGATCGCCCGGTACCACGCCCAGTCGAAGGCGGCGACGACGAGGTCGTGACCGCTCAGGCCCGGTTGCGTCGTCGCGCTGGCCTCGCTGGCGAGCGGGGCGATCTCGTCGAGCAGCGGGCCGAGGCCGAGCTCGGCGAGACGGCCCGCGAGCTCGTAGAGCCTGGGCAGCCGCCACGGGGTCTCCTGATCGTCGGCCAGCGCCGCGACGGCGGTGTCCGGATCGGTGTCCACGCCCGCCAGCGGGGCGAGCACGGCGAGCGCGGCCAGGCCGCGAGCGCATTCCTGCCACGTCGTGACCAGCGCCGGGTAGTCGCTCGGAAGCCGCGGCTCGGCGTCCTTGGCCACGCCGGGCAGCGCCTGCCACTCGGTGCGGACCTGGCGGCGCAGCGCCCTTCGCTCGAGGAAGCTGTGCTGCCCGTGTTCGAGGTCGTTGATCCGGCCGAACAGCTCGGTCAGCCGCACTCGCCCGGGGTGGCTGGAGAGAAGCTCGCCGGCTGGCAGCCCGACGTCCTGGCAGGCGGCGGCCAGCCGGGCGGTCGCCGCGGGCAGCGTCCGCGCGCCGAGCGTCACCGCGAGGTCCACCGCGGCGCGAGCCTGCTCGCGGGTCCGCAGCGGCGCGCCGAACCAGGGCGTGGCACCTGGGCGGAACTCGAAGCCGTCGAGCCGGGTGAACTCACGGAGCTCGTCGCGCAGTTGCTCGGCCAGCTCGGCGGTGATCAGCTCGGGCGCGGCGAGCCGGGTGGTGACGCGGGCCCGTTCCGGGAGGCCGAGCAGGGCCGACTGCACCTGGTAGGCGGACAGCCGCCACGGGTCGTGCGCGCGGTGCAGCGCGGCCGCGTGCCTGGCCAGCCTGCGCTGCCGGTCGGTGAGCCTGCGGTGCAGCGCGGACGTGTCAGGGTCGGCGGCCCTGGCGGCCTGGTCGAGGGTCGCGCCGAGGCCCGCGGCGATCCGCTGCCGGTCCCTGGCCCCCTCGTGAATGTCGAGCACCAGGTCGGCGAGCCCGGCGGCGGACAGCCGGGAGAGCACCGCGTCGATCGCGGCGCGCTTCTCCGCGACGAACAGCACCTTCCTGCCCCTGGCCACCATCGCCGCGATGAGGTTGGCGATCGTCTGGGACTTGCCCGTGCCCGGCGGGCCGTGGATGACCAGGCTCCGGCCGGCGAGAACGGCGTCGATCGCGGCCCGCTGGGAGGAGTCCGCGTCGAGCACCGAGTAGTCGGCCACCGGGTCGCCCAGTTCGCCGAGGGGGCGGCCGTCCCCGGGCCCGCCGTTCGGGTCCGCGCCCGGGACGGCGTCGGGGGCGGCGACCGCCAGCTGCGCCTGCGGGTCGCCGGCGATCGCCGCCACCAGGTCGCTGTCGGCCAGCAGGTCGCCCGCCGCCTCAAGGTCGCGGACCATGGGCAGCTTGGCGTAGGTGAACGTGCCGATGACCTTCCGCTTGTCGATGCGGAAGCCGGGGACCTCGGCGTCGCGGGCCGCCTTGGCCAGCTGCCCGGCGATCCGCTCGGGCGCGGGGCGGTCGACGCCCGCGCCGAACACGGTGGCCAGCTTGTGCAGCAGGACCGGGTTCACCTCGGTGTCGTCGTCGAGCGTGAGGTCGAAGTCGTCGTACCGGGCGCGCGTCGGGGCGATCGTCAGGGGGCGGAGCAGGACGGGCGCGGCGGGCTCGAGGAACAGCTCGTCCCACCGCGCCAGGCCGGTGGCCAGGTAGCCGGCCTTGATACCGCGCTCCTCCTGCAGCTCGCGCGCCTTCCGGTAGATGGCCTGCATGCGGCGGATGGCGTCGGCCCTGATGTCCGGGTCGCCGGGGAACAGCTTGGTGAGCCGGACGTGCCCGGTCTTCTCGAAGCGCTCGACGACGTCGGGGTCGGCGTCGGCGAGGTCGAGCGTGCCGGCCCGGCGGTCCTTGTAGTACAGGAGGGTGTTGCGGCCGCCGAGGTCGGTCAGCCCGTCGGTCCACTGCCGCTGCGCGGCGGCGACCAGGGCGAGCCGCCTGGCGTCGCCCGGGTCGGCTGGCTCGCCCTCGCCAGCCGGCTGGCCGTGGCCGGCGGCCCCGGGCGGCTCAGGGGGCTCGGAAAGTTCGGGAAGTTCGGTCGGCTGGCTCACGAAGCCCTCCGCGGTCCGGTGCGCTGGCACGCTTCCTTGGGCCGCCCAGCTACCCGCGGAACCAGGCGACAAACCGCCCGTAGCCGACATCACGGACGTGCCCGCGGTGCCCGCGGGCGAGGAACGAACCCGGCATGCTGCGCTCCGACCTCGTCGTCGCTGTTTGGGACCGCCGCTTGCACGCGGGCGTGCTCGCGGCTGGCGTCCGAGCCGCCCCGGCGGGTCTCGGCCCGGACATCCCTCCGCCGGCCGGTTCCTCCCGCGCGGCGTCCGCCGCCGAAGCCTGAGCGGAGGTCGCGGGCCTACGCGGAGCACGAACTGCGCCTTTCCCAAGCGGGCGCGGGCGTTCCCTACAGGGCGCGGGCGGCCGCCGCGACCAGGTCGAAAGAGTGCCGCCGGTCGGCGGGGTCGTGGGTCTGGGTGGTGAGCATCAGCTCATCCACGCCCGTCTGCTTGATGAGGTCCGTCAGGCCCTCGACCACCGTGTCCGGCGCCCCGATGTACTGGGTGGACTGGCGGTCCTCGATGAACGCCCGCTCCATGTCGCTGTAGGGGTAGGCGGCCGCCTCCTCCGGGGTCGGCACCTTGCCCGGCCGCCCCGTGCGCAGCTTGAGGAACGACAGCGCGGACGCGCCGGCCAGGAACCGCGCCCGCTCGTCAGTGTCGCCGCAGATCACGCCCGCCGCGACCATGCTGTACGGCTTGTCGAGCGCCGCCGAGGGGCGAAACGACTTGCGGTACAGGTCGAGGGCCGGAAGCGTGTTCTGCGGCATGAAGTGGTGCGCGAACGCGAACGGCAGGCCCAGCGCGGCGGCCACCTGGGCGCTGTAGCCGCTGGAGCCGAGCAGCCACAGGTCGGGGCCGTTGCCCTCACCGGGGATCGCGTGGACCTGCTGGTACGGGTGCTTGTCCGGCCACTGGCCGGTGAAGAAGCCTAGGAGGTCGGTGAGCTGGCGGGGAAAGTCGTCCGGGCCGCCGTGGTGCAGCGCCTGCGCCGTCGCCTGGTCGGTGCCGGGGGCCCGGCCGATGCCGAGGTCGATCCGGCCCGGGTGCAGCGCCTCGAGCATGCCGAACTGCTCCGCCACCACGAGCGAGGAGTGGTTCGGCAGCATGACGCCGCCTGAGCCCACCCGGATGGTCCGCGTGGCGCCGGCGATGTGGCCGATGAGCACGGGCGGCGAGGAACTCGCGACGCCGGGCATGCCGTGGTGCTCGGCCACCCAGAACCGGGTGAAGCCCAGCTCTTCCGTCCTTTGCGCCAGGCCGATCGTGGCCCGCAGCGCGTCGCCCGCGGTCGCGCCCTCGGGGACGGGGGCAAGGTCGAGCACGCCCAGCGGGACGCCGGCCAGGGTCAGGGGAAGATTCGCGTCAGCCACGCCTGGGGCCAACGCCGGCACGTCGCAAGTTCTTCCGCAAGCGGGCGTTTGCGGCGGCCGGCCGGGGTCAGGAGCGGCGTGACAGCTTTTGGGATTCAGCGACCGCACAGGCAATTATCAACCTTCATCGATCGTTCGTTTCTGTGTAACGGCGTCGTGGCTGAATTCGAACGCATTTTGGCGATCTTGGGGGCATGAGGATCGCGATCATTACGGAGTCGTTCCCGCCTGACGTTAATGGCGTCGCGCACTGCGTACTGCGCGTGGCGGAGAACCTCGTCCGCAAGGGCCATCATCCCCTGGTCATCGCGCCGGACGCGGGGCGCGGCCCGGACGTCGACCAGCAGTTTCCCTACCCGGTGGAACGGGTGCCGTCCGTTCCGCTTCCCGGCTACCCGACCTTCCGGCTCGGCCTGCCGACGCCGGCCACGCGCAAGGCCATCGTGCGCCACCGGACCGAGGTTGTTCACCTGGCCAGCCCGGTCGCGCTCGGCGCCTGGGGCACGCGGGTCGCGCGAGCCGAGCACCTGCCGACGATCGCCGTCTACCAGACCGACCTGCCCAGCTACGCCCGCGCCTACCACCTGGGCCGGGCGACCGAGACGTTCGCCTGGCACTGGCTCCGCGAGGTGCACAACACGGCCGGCCGCACACTCGCCCCGTCCAGCATGACCGCCGCGGAACTGGACGCCCACGGCCTTGAGCGGGTCTGGCTCTGGGGCCGCGGCGTCGACACCGAGCGGTTCCACCCGGGCCTGCGGGACGAGCGGCTGCGCGCGGAGATAGCGCCGGACGGCGAGGTGATCGTGGGCTACGTCGGGCGGCTCGCGATCGAGAAGCGCGTCGACCTGCTCGCCGCCGTCGCCGCCCTGCCCGGGGTGAAGCTCGCGGTCACCGGCGGCGGGCCGATGGAGGAAGAACTGCGCGCCGCGCTGCCGACGGCGGTGTTCCTCGGCATGCGGTACGGCGCGGACCTCGCGCGGATCTACGCCTCGCTTGACGTGTTCGTGCACACGGGGCCGTTCGAGACCTTCGGGCAGACGATCCAGGAGGCGTCGGCGAGCGGCCTGCCGGTCATCGCGCCCGCCTCGGGCGGACCGCTTGACCTCGTCGACGACGGCACGACCGGGTACCTGGTGCCGCCCGGCGACCCGGACGGGCTCTCCGCGGCGGTGCGCAAGCTGACCGACGACCCCGCGCTGCGCGAGCGGCTTGGCGCGGCGGCGCGGCGCCGGGTGCTCGGCCGTACCTGGTCCGCGCTCACCGACGAGCTACTGGCCCACTACACGGCCGTGATCGACGCGGACGCGCCGTCCGCCCGGCTGGCGGCGTAACTGGAAGCACTCGTTCGTTCTCCCCTGGGCAGGTAACGCATGACGCGAATCGTGACGCTCGGTGACTCGATCACCCTCGGCATGGGCGACCCGGCACCCGGCGGCGGCTGGCGCGGCTGGGCCTGCCTGCTGGCGGCGGGGCTGCCCAAGCCCGAGCTGCACAACCTCGCCGCGATCGGCGCCCAGGCGAAGCACGTCGAGCGGGACCAGTTGCCGAACGCGCTGCTGCTGCGGCCGCACGTGGCCAGCGTGGTCGTCGGCATCAACGACACGCTGCGCGCCGGGTTCGACCCCGTGCGCACCGGGCAGGCGGCCGCGCGGACGGTCGCCGCGCTGACCGCCGGCGGCGCGACCGTGCTCACGATGCGGCTGCCGGATCCCGCGCAGATGTTCGGGCTGCCGTCCGGGCTCGCGCGGCCGCTGTCGCGCCGGATGCGGGCGGTCAACGCCGAGCTGGACCGGGTCGCCGCGCACTACGGGACCGTGCACTGGGACGCCTCGACCGACCCGGAGACCTACGACCAGCGCAACTGGTCGGTGGACCGCCTGCACCCCAACGAGCGCGGGCACCGGCTGATCGCCTGCCGGCTCTGGGACCTGCTGCAGGAGGCCGGGGTCCCGGTGGCCGAGCGGCCGGGGAGCGAGCCGACCAGCCCCGCGCCGACTCGCCGGGACGACGCGCTGTGGATGGCGACGAAGGGCACCCGCTGGTTTCTGCGCCGCTCGGTCGACCTGATCCCGTACATGCTGTTCATGGCGGCGCGCGAGGCGCTGGTCGAGGAGCGGGAGTGGCCCGCCTCCCCGATGCCCGCCTCCCCGATGCCCGCCCACCCGGGCCCGGCCTGCCGGTATGCCGAGGTTAACCCGGTCCCGCTCGCCGACGACGCGCAGGCCGCGGAGCCCGTCATCGAGTAGACGGAGGGCGAACTCGCGGGTCACGGCGCCCGTTCGAACGAATGTTTCCCCGCTGAGTCTCAGGAAGAGACATATTTGACCGGGGAGAGATGCGCCTCAACACGTGCATTGTCCCGGTTCAGCACTTACGCTTTGATGGCGATGAAAGCAGGGGCGGGCAGCCGCAATCTGGTACCGCCGTTGCTGCGGAACCGGGTGTTCCGGCGATACTGGGGCGCGTCGACCGTGTCGATGTTCGGCGATCAGGTCTCGTCCGTGGCGGTTCCGCTCACCGCCGTCCTGGTGCTGCACGCCAAGCCGTACGAGATGGGTTACCTGACCGCGCTCGAGTGGCTGCCGAGCCTGCTGTTCGGGTTGCACGCCGGCGCCTGGCTCGACCGGCGGGGCAAGCGGCGCAACGCGATGATCGTCGCCGACCTGGGGCGGGCGGCGGCGTTCGCGACGATCCCGCTGTGCTTTGCCTTCCACGTGCTGACGCTCGCGCAGATGGGCGTGGTGACGTTCGTCGGCGGCGCGCTGTCGGTGCTGTTCACCGTGTCGGACGGGACGCTGTTCGTGTCGATCGTGTCGCCGGAGGAGTACGTCGACGGGCAGTCGCTGATCTACGGGAGCCGGGCGCTGTCGTTCCTCGGCGGCCCGTCGGTCGGCGGGCTGCTCGTGCAGGCGCTGAGCGGGCCGTACGCGGTGGTCGTGGACGCGCTGTCGTTCCTCGGCTCCGCGTTCCAGCTCCGCTCGATCCGGCCCGTCGAGCCGCCGGCGGCGGACGACGGCGACGGCCTCACGGTGGGGTTGCGGTTCATCGCCAAGTCGCCGATCGTCCGGGCCTCGCTGATCGGGGTCGCGGTGATCAACTTCTTCAACTTGATGTTCGAGGCGCTGTTCATGCTCTACGCGGTGCGCGCCCTCGGGGTCAGCGCCGGGCTGCTCGGCGTGGTCATCGGGGCCGGCGCGATCGGCGGGATCCTCGGCTCCGTGCTGTGCAAGTGGCTGACGTCGCGCCTCGGGGCGGGGATGGTGTACGTGGCCGGGTGCTTCGTGTTCACCGTGCCGCTCGCGCTCGTGCCCCTCGCCTCGCCCGCGCACCGCATGCTCATGCTGCTGATGCTTTTCGCGTCCTGCTTCGCGAGCGGGTTCGGCGTCATGGTGCTCGACATCAGCATCGCCGCGATCTCCGGCGTGGTGATCCCGGACATCCTGCGGTCCCGGGTCTCGGGCGCGTACCAGGCGATCAACTACGGGACGCGGCCCGCGGGGGCGCTGCTCGGCGGGCTGCTCGGGACCGCCCTCGGCCTGCGGCCGGCGCTGTGGATCGCCGTGGCGGGCGGGGTGTTCGGCTCGATACTGCTGCTGCCCACGCCGCTGCCGCGGTTTCGCATGCCCGCTTTAATCGCGCCCGCGGACCTTCCCGAGGTGACGGCGGAGGAAGATGGGCTTCATGCGAACGATTGCTCTCGAGGAGCACTTCTGGACGGGCGAGCTTGCGCCTGCACCGGGGACGGGACCGATGGCCCGGCCCGACGGCCCCCTTTATGACCGGCTGCTCAGGGACGTTGGCGCGGCGCGGGTCGCGGGCATGGACGCGGCGGGTATCGACGTGCAGGTACTGTCGCACGCCCAGCCGGCGGCGCAGGGCCTGCCTGGCGCGGCCGGCGTCGAGGCGGCGCGCCGGGCGAACGACTACCTGGCGGCGGCGGTCGCGTCGTCCGCCGGGCGGCTGGCGGGGTTCGCCACGCTGCCGACCGGGTCGCCGGCGGAAGCCGCGGCGGAGCTCTCGCGGTGCGTGGCCGACCTCGGGTTCGTGGGCGGGCTGGTCAACAGCACTCTTGGCATCAACGAGCGGTTCCTCGACGACCGGTCGTTCGACGTGCTGTTGTCCAGGTTCGAGGCGCTCGACGTGCCGCTGTACCTGCACCCCGCGCCGCCGCCCGCGGCGGTCCGCCCCGTGCTCTACGACGGGCTCGCGGCGCCGGTCGCGGCCGCGCTGGCCACCAACGCCTGGGGATGGCACGCCGAGGCGGGGCTGCACGCGCTGCGGCTCGCCGCGTCGGGCGCCTTCGCCCGGCACCCGGGGCTGCGGGTGATCATCGGGCACTGCGGCGAGATGATCCCGTTCATGCTCGACCGGGTCGACGACATGATGCCGCGGGCGGTGACCCGGCTGGACGGGGAGATGTCGGAATACATCCTGCGGCACGTCTGGGTGACGACGAGCGGGATGTTCAGCCTGCCGCCCGTGCTGTGCGCCCTGTCGGTGTTCGGGGTCGACCGGGTGCTGTTCTCGGTGGACTACCCGTTCAGCCCCAACCAGCGGGGGCGGGATCTCCTCGACGTGCTGCCGCTCTCGCCGGCCGACCTGGCGAAGGTGGCCGGCGAGAACGCGGCGGCGCTGCTGCGGATCGCGTTACAAGAGCTCGCGGAGCAGGCGGACGGGCGGTGAGCCGTGGGCCAGCATGCGGTCGTGGGCGGCGCGCTCGGGCAGGCCGCGGCGCCGCAGGTCGGCGGCCAGGTCCGCGACCTCGGTGTAGCCGACGTAATAGGTCGACAGCTGCGCCGAGGTGAGCTGCGCACGGCGCCACTTGCCCGCCGCCTCGCCGTCCTCCTGGAATCCGCGGGCGGTCATCAGCGTCATCGCCTCCGCCTCCGTCATCCCGCGCGCGTGCACCCGCGCGTCGAGGATCGCGTTGATCACCATGCGCAGCTGCATCTTGAGCTGCTGCATGCGCACCGCCGCCGGGTCACCCTCCCCCGGGTACTCGTGCCGCGCCATCAGCTCCTCGGCGTACACCGCCCAGCCCTCGACGAACGGCCCCGACCACAGTGCCGCGCGCAGCGTGGTCGAGCCGGTGAACCGGCGCGAGTGCTGCAGTTGCAGGTAGTGGCCGGGCATCGCCTCGTGCACCATCAGGTTGTGCACCATGTGCCGGTTGTACTCGCGGTAGAACGAGGCGACCCGCTCGGCCGTCCAGTCCTTCGGCGTCGGCGAGACCGCGATGAACGTCGCTCCCGGCACCGGCTCCAGCGGCCCCGGCGGATCGCAGTAGGCCACCGCGATGCCCCGGTTGATCTCCGGCATGTCGATGACCTCGACCGGGTCGTCGTAGAGCGTGACCAGGTCGTGCTCGCGGACGAAGGCGGCCTGCGCGGCCAGCGCGTCGGCGCAGAACGCCAGGATCGTCGACTCGTCCGGCGCGGCGGCGCCCAGCCGGCCGAGCACTTCGCGCGGCGTGCCGCCAAGCGCGGCGGCCACCTCGGCGATCTCGTCGGTGACCCGCTCCAGGTCCTCCTCGGCGCGGTCCAGGATCGCGTCGGCGTCCGACGCGGCGGACAGCGTGAGCGACAGCTTGCGGGCGAACAGGTCCCGGCCGAGCCGCGGGTCCCTGAAGCCGTCGCCGCCGTTGGCCGGGTCACCTCCGGCCAGCCGGGCCGACAGCCAGTCCACGTGCTCGGCGAGCGCCGCCAGGGCGGCCGGCCGCACGTTTTCTACCTCGGCGATCACCGCCGCGGTCGCGGCGGCACCTGAAGCCGTGATGACCGCGCCGGCGCTGGCCGCCTGGCGCAGCGCGGCGTTCACCTCTTCGGTCACCAGGCCGATCGTCCCGCCGAACTGGGCGATCGCCGTCTCCAGGTGCACCCTGGGCATCTGGCCGAGCGCGGCCCGCGCGGCAGTAAGCGAATCGGGGATCGCCGCGAGCCGCCCTGCCAGTGACTGGAGCCGGTCGGGAAGCGGCGCGTAGTCCCGGGCGAGCAGCATGTAGATCGCCTGGCCGGGGTTGGCGAGCAGCGGGTTCCAGGTGTGCTCGCGCAGCTCTTCCAGTTCGAACAGGCGGCGCGCCACGTCGTTGCCGAGGACCGCCGCGTCGACGCGCAGTTCCTGGTCGAGGCTGGCGTGGTCGAGCGCGGTCAGCCGGGCCGCGAACTCGTCAAGCCCGCGGCGCTCGGCGTCGAGCACCCCGGCGTCGCGGTCGGGAAGCTGGTCGTCGAAGCGGTGATCACCGAGTTCGGTGGCGATATCGGGATGGCGGCGCGCCAGGTCGTCCAGGTAATCCTCGGCCAGCCGCCGGAACCGCACGGCGGCATCCCCGGCCGGGGAGGTCTCTGCACTCACGTGTACTCCTCACGGGACATGACTGTTTGTGCGAGCCGCCACGCACCTGATTTTTGGAACGGCCTCGCCGGCGCCCTTGACTGGCCCGGTCGGGTCACTCCGCAGCCGGTCAAGTCCGGTTCGCGAGAGCCCTCACGGGGCGGAGCGCAGCAAGGCGTTCGCTGCGGATAACTCTACGGAGCGGGCCCCGGGTAAGCGCAACCTTGCATCCAAAACCGCTCTTGACGTTAAAACTAGGGCCATGCGGATGGCGATGATCTGGGGCGGGCTCGCCTCCCTGATCGTCACCGCGGCCCCTGATCCTGCCCATGCCCGACGGCAAGGGTGGCTTCGCCTCCGTCGTGACCGGCGGCGTTCCCGTGATCTTCGTGGCCATCGTCGGGGTGATCCTCTTCGCCCTCGCTCGCGGCGGCAGGCGATCGACTCGCACCTGCGGGACGACGCCGAGAAGCCGGCCGCGCTCAAGTAACAGCGAACAGTCAGCTTCATCCTTCAGCAATATCGGCTGGCTCCCCGTCGCGCCCCGGCCCGCGGCGCGGCGGGGAGTCGTCGTTTCCGCTGGTCCCTTGCGGGGCGCCGGTTGCTGTTATCCCGGCGGGACGGCCCTGTCCGCGTCGCCCGCCCGGCCGGCCGGGCTCAGGATCCTGAGGAAACCTTCAGGTAAACAGCAGGTCCGGCTGATCGTCTCTTCGGGGTCCGCCCAGGTTTGCGACCGATGCTTCTTGTGTAGCTAGAAGCAGGGCCGCGAACAGAATTCGGGGTGGCAGGACCAATGAGCGAGCCATTCGCACAGTATCCGTACGGGCAGTATGGACAGTACCCGGCGCCGGAGCCGCCAAAGCGGCACCGCAGCCGGACGATGCTCGGGCTGACCGCGACGGCGATCGTCGCCGCGGGGGCGGGGGCCGGGGTGGCCGTCGGGCTGTCGCACGGGTCAACCACCGGCGGGTCACCGACGTCGACCTCGAAGACAGTGCTGTCCACGTCGCAGATCGCCAGCAAGGTGGACCCGGGCGTGGTGGACGTTAAGGCCACGCTCGGCGACCAGGGCGCGACCTCGCTCGGCACCGGCATCGTGCTGACGTCCAACGGCGAGATCCTCACCAACAACCACGTGATCAACGGCGCGACCTCGGTCAGCGTCACCGACATCGGCAACGGCAAGACCTACAAGGCGACCGTGGTCGGCTATGACGAGTCGCAGGACATCGCGGTGCTGCAGCTTTCCGGCGCCTCGGGGCTGACCACCGCGTCGACCGGGGACTCCTCCTCGGTCAGCGTCGGGGACAGCGTGGTCGCGCTCGGCAACGCGGGCGGCGTGGGCGGCACCCCCTCGGTCGCGGCCGGCTCGGTCACCGCGCTCAACCAGTCGATCACCGCTTCCGACGAGTCCTCGGGGTCCTCGGAGCAGCTGACCGGGCTGATCGA
Source organism: uncultured Actinomycetota bacterium (assembly GCA_963767685.1). Classification (GTDB taxonomy): domain Bacteria; phylum Actinomycetota; class Actinomycetes; order Streptosporangiales; family Streptosporangiaceae; genus Trebonia. The sequence continues at coordinate 87,167 of CAVYEZ010000008.1, read as the reverse complement.
GACGAACGCGGACATCCAGGCGGGTGACTCCGGCGGCCCGCTGGTGAACTCGCACGGCCAGGTCGTCGCGATGGACACCGCGGCCTCCACCAACTACCAGTTCGGCGGGTACGGGAACGGCGCCTTCGGGGGCGGGTACGGCAACGGCGGCTCCGGCTCCTCGGGCTCCGGGTCGTCGGGCACCGGGTCGTCGGGCACCGGGTCGAGCTCGTCTAACGGGTCCACGACGCAGGGGTACGCAATCCCGATCAACACCGCGCTGACCATCGCCAAGCAGATCGATGGCGGCCAGGCGTCGTCGACGGTGCACGTCGGCGCGACCGCGTTCCTCGGCGTGCAGATCGCAGGCAGCAGCCAGGGTCAGGGCTTCCAGCAGACCACGCAGGGCGTGGCGATCGTCGGCACCGAGTCGGGCACCCCGGCGGCCAACGCGGGCCTCGGCGATGGTGACGTGATCACCTCGCTGGACGGCAAGTCGGTCAGCAATGGCACCGACATCCAGGACATCCTCGTCGGCCACCACCCGGGCGACAAGGCGAGCATCGCCTGGACCGACCCCGAGGGACAGTCGCACACCGCGACCCTCACCCTCGGCACGGGCCCGGCTGCCTAACCGCCCGAAACCTCCCAAACCCCCCGGGATGAATGTGCCCCGCTGCTCCAGATCCGCAGCGGGGCACGTTCATGTCCAGGGTCTGCCGGGCAAAGCCCGCTAGTCGGAGGACGTGCCGAGGGAGCCGAGCAGGCCGGCGCGGGCCTGCGCCAGCGCGGCCTGCGTAGCGCCCAGGAGCACGGGCTCCTCGTCGACGGACGTGGGAACGACCGCCGGGCCGGCCAGGCACAGCCGCGGCACCTCGGCGGCTACGCGGGCGGCGAGTTCCGTGCCGCCCGCGTAGCCGACCGTGCCGCCGAGCACGACCAGGCCAGGGTCGAGGACGACGCAGACGGCCGCGACGCCGATGGAGACCCGGTGCGCGTACTCGTCCAGGAACGCCGCGCCCCGGCCGCGCGGGCTGCCGTCCAGGTCCGCGACCGCGGCCTTGATCGCGTCGGCCGGCGTGCCGCCGGCGAACCCGTGCTCGGCGGCGAGGCTCATGACCGCGTGACCGCCGGCGAGGGCCTGCAGGCCGGCCTTGCTTGGGTGCTCGTTCCCCGCCGGGAGCGGCGCGCCGTGCACGGGCATCCAGCCGATTTCACCGGCCGCGCCCCCGACGCCCCGGCGCACCTGGCCGTTAATAACGGCGGCGAGGCCGAGGCCCACGCCCAGCCACACGAAGGCGAAGTCATCCAGCCCGGCCGCGACCCCGCAGGCCCGCTCGGCCATCGCGGCGAGCTTCACGTCGTTCTCGATCACCACCGGGGTGTGCAGCACCTCGCGCAGCGCCTCGGGCACTCCCCCGTGCCAGGTCGGCAGGTTGACCGCGATGCGGGGGGCACCGGTCCTCGGGTCAAGGACACCGGGACTGCCGATCACGACGGCGGAGAGGTCGGAGAAGTCGATGCCGGCGCTCTCGCAGGCCCGCCCCATCGCGTCGCGGACCATTCCCACCGGGTCGTCGGTGCCGTTGGGATTCACGCTGATGTCGGCCACATGCTGCCCGGTCACATCCGCGATAGCGGCACTGACCTGGTCAAATTCCACATATAGTCCGGCAACGTAAGCGCTTGAGGGGACGACCGAGTACAGCGCGGCGTTCGGGCCGCGCCCGCCCGCCTGTTCCCCGGCGACCATGACCAGGCCGCGGTCTTCCAGCCTGGCGAGCATCTGCGAGACGGTGACCTTGGAGACCCCGGTCCGGTCCGACAGCTGGGCCCGCGTCAGCGGGCCCTCGGTGAGGAGCAGCTCGAGCGCCGCCCGGTCGTTCAGCTCGCGGAGCAGGCTGGGCGTCCCCGGCTTCTGGCGCCGCGTCTCCGGCCCGTTCACGTCACTCATAGATCGCCATCCGGCCCTACCAACCACTGTTTCGCCAACAGATACACCCCTCCGGCGGGGTCCCGCGGTTACGCCGGCCATGAGCTGGACGGCCTTTGTTAAGTTCTGGCAACAGGTCTATCTTATAGGAAAGTTTCCAGTTAGTTTCTTGCCCAAGGGTCACTGACCAAGTCTGACCTAAAAGATCACCCTCGCAGAAGGAGTGCCAGCAGTGGGACTCAGGAAGAGATCGGCCGCGCTCGGCGCGGTCGCGGGCGCCGCCGCTGCGGCGCTGGCCATCGCCGGCTGCAGCTCCGGCAGTTCCAGCAGCGCGGCCGGCAGCAGCGCTTCGGGCAGCGCAGCGTCGTCTGCCCCGTCGACGCTCACCGTCTGGCGTATGGGCGGCTCCGTCGCATCCCAGGTCAGCTGGATGAACGGCATCGTGACGCAGTTCCACAAGGACTTCCCGCAGTACGCCAAGACCCAGGTCGTGGTGAAGTGGATCCCGTGGAGCAACCGCACGGCGGACTGGAACAACGCGCTTTCGTCCGGCAAGAACATTCCCGACATCACCGAGCTCGGTAACACCGACACGCCCACCGAGGCCGCGAGCGGCATCCTCGCCCCGCTCAACAGCGACCTGAGCAGCTGGTCCGGCACCAAGGGCATCGTCCCCGGCATGCTGGCCAACGACACCCAGGGCGGCACCACCTACGCCGTGCCGTGGTTCGGCGGCGTGCGCGCCGTGTGGTACCGCACCGACCAGTTCAAGAAGGCTGGCATCACCAGCACGCCGACGACCTGGGCGGGGCTGGAGGCCGACGCGGTCAAGCTGCAGAAGGCCTACCCGGGCACCACGGGCCTCGACGCCATCACCAATGACACCAACGCGTTCGCCAGCTTCATCTGGGGCGCCGGCGGCCAGATCGCGACCCAGAGCAACGGCACGTGGACCGGGGACCTGACCTCGGCGCAGGACGAGGCCGCCATCAAGTACTACGTCGGCCTGTACACCACCGACAAGGTCTCCCAGTCCAAGTACGTCGGCGAGAGCGAGCTCGGCGTCGCCGGGGCGACCGCCGGCGGGCCGAACGAGGACTTCGGCCTCGGCAAGCTCGACATGTACATCGACGGCCCGTGGGCCAAGGCGGCGCTGCCGAAGAACTCGGCGGACACGAGCAACATCGCGTCCTTCCCGATCCCGAGCGAGAACGGGCCGAACCCGGCCCCGGTCTTCGCCGGCGGCTCCGACCTCGCGGTCTTCAAGACCAGCCCCAACCCGACGGCGGCGTGGGACCTGATCTCGGTCATGGACAACCCGACCAACTCGAGCAGCTTCGCCACGCTGTCCGGCTTCTTCTCGCCCTATTCCGCGCAGATCTCCGCCAGCGAGACCAGCGGCGGCGCGTTCATGGCCGGCTTCGCCGAGGCCGCGCTCAATGGCGAGTCCTCCCCGCTCACCGCCAAGAACTGGCCCACCGCCGACAACGGCAAGCTCAACATCATCCCGGCCATGCTGAAGTCGCTGATGCAGGGGGCGCCGTTCGCCTCCACGGTGGCCTCCGCCAACACCCAGCTGCAGAACGTGCTCAACACCGGCAGCGCCAGCTAGCCGCGTACCTTCCTATGGTGACCTCCTCGCACAGCCGGCCGGGGACCCCCTCCCCGGCCGGCCTGCCACCCCGCCGTCGGAGCCTGACGGCCCGCGTGACACAGCCGGCCGTTCGGCATCGCCCACTTTCAACCTGTCGTCGCAACAGCGGGCCGCGATCTGGATCAGGAAGCACGGGCTGGGCCCCTACCTGCTGCTGCTGCCCGCGACCGCGATCATCGGCGCGCTGATCTTGTGGCCCGCCGTGCAGGTCGGGCTGTTCTCGTTCCAGAACTACGGGCTGATGCAGATCAGCGGCGTCCTGCCCGCCCAGTGGACCGGGTTCTCGAACTACAGCCAGATCCTGCACGACCCCGAGTTCTGGCAGTCACTGAAGACCAGCCTGTACTTCGCGCTGGTCGTGGTGCCGCTGACGATGATCGTCGGGACGCTGGTCGGGCAGCTGCTCGCCCGGCTCGGGCCGAAGATGCGCACGTTCGTGTCCGTGTCCGCGCTGCTCGCCTGGGCGACCCCGGCGGTGTCCGCGAGCGTGGTCTTCGTCTGGCTCGTCGACCCGGACGGCGGTGTCGTCGACTGGGCGCTGGCCAAGCTCCCGTCTTGGCTGGGCGGCGGGGCGCACTGGGCCGGGTTCTCCTGGACGAACGCGACGCTGCCCGCCTACACCGTGCTGACCGTGATGCTGGTCTGGACCGGCTTCCCGTTCATCGCGGTCACCGTGCTCGCGGGGCTGCGCACGCTGCCGACCGAGTTGCTCGAGGCGGCGCGGGTGGACGGCGCGGGTCCGTGGCGGACCTTCTGGAAGGTGACGTTCCCGATCCTGCGCCCGGTGTTCCTGGTGCTGGCGCTGCTGTCGACGATCTGGGACTTCGGCATGTTCACCCAGGCGTACATCGTCACCGGCGACCTCGGGAACCGGGACGAGTACAACCTCGGGCTGTACGAGTACTCGCAGGCGTTCACCCAGCCGCCGCACTACGGCCTCGCCTCGGCGGCCGCGTTCGTCCTCACGATCATCCTGCTCATCGTCACGGTCGGGTACGTCCGTGCCGCCATCAAGCAAGGGTCACTCGCATGACGCCCGTCCCCGTGTCTAACAGCCCCGTGTTCAGCGGCGAGGCATCTCGCCGGGCCGGGCCCGGTCGCGGCGGCCGGCGGTTCGGCCGCGCGTCGCGCAGGGCCGCACTTAACCTGGCCGGGGTGCTCGTCGCCCTGTTCGCGCTGTTCCCGGTGCTGTGGATGATCTCCACGGCGTTCAAGCCCGCCACCGAGATCTACTCGCTGACGCCGCACCCGATACCGCTGCACCCGACGCTGGCGAACTTCCGCGCCGTCTTCAGCGGTTCGGTGATCGGGATCTCGTACTGGAACTTCCTGAAGAACAGCCTGTTCGTCACGATCGTCGCGGTCGCGGTGTCGTCGCTCGTCGGGCTGCTCGCGGCGATCGCGCTCGGGCGGTTCAAGTTCCGGTTCCGCACCACCTACCTGGTCATGCTGCTGATCGTGCAGCTGCTGCCGCAGCAGGCACTCGTCGTCTCGCTGTTCATCGACTTCCGCAAGCTCAACCTGCTCGACAGCCTCGTCGGGCTGATCGCCGTCTACACCGCGTTCGCGCTGCCGGTCACGATCTGGATGCTGCGCAACTTCGCCGCCACCGTGCCCAAGGACCTTGAGGAAGCGGCGGCGATCGACGGGGCCGGGGCTTGGACCCGATTCTGGCGGATCCTGCTGCCGCTGGTGTCCCCCGGCTTGGTCTCCACCAGCGTGTTCGCGTTCATCTTCGCCTACAACGAGTTCGTGTTCGCGCTCACCTTCCTCGGCACCGACACCGCTAAGTTCACCCTGCCGTTGTACGTGCAGTACTTCTACGGCCAGAACTCCACCGACTGGGGCGCGATCATGGCTTCCTCCACGCTGTTCACCATTCCTGTCCTAGCGTTCTTCCTGGTCACCCAGCGTCGGCTGGCGAGCGGCCTGGTCGCAGGCGCGGTGAAGGGATGACGGCGATCGAGCGCCTGGAGCCGTCCGTCGACCCGGCGCTCGGCGCCCTCGCCGACGCGATCCTCATCCCGCCGTTTCCCGGGACCACCGCTCCCCCGTGGGTGCTTGAGGCGCTCTCCCGCGGGCTGGCCGGGGTCACCTTCTTCGGCTCGAACGTGGTCGGTGACACCGCCGCGCTCAGCGCGACCCTCCGCGCGGCGGCGCCGGTCGAGCCGGTCATCGCCATCGACGAGGAGGGGGGCGACGTCACCCGGCTGGCGTACGCGTCGGGCTCGCCCTACCCGGGGAACGCCGCGCTCGGCGCCGTGGACGATATCTCGCTCACCCGGTCCGTCTACGCCGCGATTGGCGACGACCTCGCCCGGCTCGGGATCAACACCAACCTCGCGCCCGATGCCGACGTGCTCGACCTGAGCGGCAGCGCGGTAGTGGGCACGCGGTCGTTCGGTCCCGATCCCGCGCTGGTGGCCAGGCACGTCGCCGCCGCCGTTTCCGGCCTGCAGTCGGCCGGGGTAGCGGCCTGCGCGAAGCACTTCCCCGGTCACGGGAGCACCGGCGACGACTCGCACCTGTCGCTCGCGACGGTCTCAGGGACGCTGGCGGAGATCCGCGTTCGCGACCTGCCCCCGTTTGTCGCCGCTATCGCCGCCGGGTCGCTCGCCGTCATGCCCGGGCACCTGCTGGTGCCCGAGCTGACCGGCTCGCTGCCCGCGTCGCTGTCGCCGGCCGCCGTCAAGGGCCTGCTGCGCGGCGAACTCGGGTTCTCCGGCGTGGTGATCAGCGACGCGCTCGAGATGAAGGCGGCCAGCGCCGCCTTCGGGATCCCGCACGCCGCGGTGCTCGCCGTGACCGCCGGGGTCGACCTCCTCTGCCTCGGGCGGGACACCGACGAGGCGATGTACCACGCGGTCCGGGCCGCCATCGCCGACGCGGTGACGTCGGGGCGGCTGGCCGGTGACCGGCTGGAGGAGGCGGCGGCGCGGGTCGCCGGCCTGCGGGCGCGACTGGCCGGGTGGCGCGATGCCTTCGCGGCCGGCCCGGACCTGCTCGCCGGCCAGGGCGTCGGCACCGGGGACGGGGTCGGGCTGGCCGCCGCGCGGCGCGCGCTGCGCCGGTCAGGGCCGCTCCCCGGGGCGCTCGTCGATCCGCTGATTGTCGAGGTCGAGCCCGAGGAGAGCATGGCCGCCGGCCGGTTCACGTGGGGATTCGAGCCGTGGGCGGCCGTGAAGCGGGTTGACCCCGCCGCCGGTGACGGGGCGGCGGCGGGGTTGATCCTCGCGGCGTCCGCCGGCCGCCCGCTCGTGCTCGCCGTCCGGGACGCGCGCACCGTGCTCGGCCTGGTGGACGGCGTGCTGGCGGCGCGTCCCGACGCGGTCATCATCGAGATGGGCGTGCCCGGCTGGACGCCGCCGCCGGGGACGGCCTACCTGGCCACCTACGGCGCGTCGCGGGTATGCGCCCAGGCGGCCGCGGAGGCCCTGGGGCTGGCCTGAGTTGGTCCGCGGCGGCCGCGCGCGCTGCTGCGCGGCGCCTGCCGCGGTCCCTTAGGCCGCCGGGATCGCCCTCGGGATGATCTGCCCGGTGCGGGTGCCCGCCGGGAGCGTGCCGTAGGCACGGCCGCCCTCGCCGGCCAGGCGGGTGGCGGTGAAGGCGTCCGCTACAGTCGGGTGGCCGTGGCGGATGAGCAAGGCGGCCTGCAGGGTGACCGCCATGGACTCGGCTAGTCGGCGGGCGGCTTGCTCGGCCGGGTCGGCGGCGGCCTTCTTGAGCCGTTCGACCGCGTCGTCCAGGCGGCGGTCGGCGCCCCTGGCCAGCTCGAGCTCGGCGAAGAACGCCTCGGCGGACTCGGGCTGGCGGGTCAGGGCGCGCAGCGCGTCGAGCGCGGCGACGTTGCCCGAGCCCTCCCAGATCGACTGGAGCGGCGCCTCCCGGTACAAGCGGGGCAGGCCGGACTCCTCGACGTAGCCGTTGCCGCCCAGGCACTCGAGCGCCTCGGCGGCGTGCGCCGGGGCCAGCTTGCACACGTGGTACTTGGTGGCGGCCAGGGCGAGCCGCCGGAAGGCCCGCTCGCCCTCGTCGCCGCGGGCCGCGCGGTCGGCCGCCGCCGCCAGGCGCATCGCGACCGTGGTGGCGGCCTCGGACTCGATCGCCAGGTCCGCGAGGACGCTCGTCATCAGGGGCTGGTCGATGAGCTTCTTGCCGAACGCCTCGCGGTAGCGCGCGTGATGCGCCGCGTGGATGACGCCGAGGCGCAGGCCGGTCGCGGCGGCCAGAACGCAGTCCAGCCGGGTCGCGTTGACCATGTCGAGGATGGTGCGGACGCCGCGGCCCTCCTCGCCGACGAGCCAGGCCGTCGCGTCGTCGTACTCGACCTCGGCGGAGGCGTTCGAGCGGTTGCCCAGCTTGTCCTTGAGCCGCTGCAGGTACATCGCGTTGCGGGTGCCGTCGGGCAGGACCTTAGGGAGCAGGAAGCAGCTCGGGCCGGCCGGCGTCTGGGCCAGGACCATGAAAAGGTCGCCCATCGGGGCGGACGTGAACCACTTGTGGCCGGTGATGCGGTAGCTGCCGTCGGCGGCCGGAGTCGCCGTCGTGGTGTTGGCGCGGACGTCCGAGCCGCCCTGCTTCTCCGTCATGGACATGCCGGCGGTCAGGCCCGCGCTTGACGCCCGCCGGGCGCCTGCTGGGGTCGTACGCGGTCGCCGCCAGCAGCGGCTCGTACTGCCTCGCCAGGTCGGGGGCGTGGCGGAGCGCCGGGACGATCGCGTAGGTCATCGAGACCGGGCAGAGGTGGCCCGCCTCCGCCTGGCCCCAGACGTAGAACCGCGCCGCGCGGTCCAGGTGGGCGCCCGGCCGCTGGTCCCGCCAGGGAGCGGCGTGCAGCCCGTGGGTGATCGCGCTGTTCATGAGGTCGTGCCAGGCAGGATGGAACTCCACCTCGTCGACCCGGTGCCCGTAGCGGTCGTGGGTGCGCAGCTTCGGCGGGTTCTCGTTGGCGAGCCTGCCCTGTTCCTGCGCGTGCTCGCCGCCCGCCAGGCGGCCGACCGCCCGCAGGCCCGCGGCGCTCATCGCCGTGTCATCGGAACCTTCGGGGCCACCGGGGCGGAAGGCTTCGACAGCGGCCAAGAGCGCCGGGTCGTCCGACGCATCGTAGCCGGCGAGCGGTGGCGGCTGGTTCGTGACCTCATGCGTGGGCATCGCGGCCTCCTGCGCATTGACAGACGGGTGGGGGGCGGGCGTGAAACGCTGAGCCGTTCGGGATGCTCCCGGTCTGGAATTCAGGAGCTCAGCCGGGCGGCCAGCCAGTCGGCCATGCGGGAGCGGGACTCGTAGGCGCGGTTGGTGACGCCGTGGCTGCCATCGGGGTAGAGGGCGAGCTCGGCCGTCTTCACCTCCGCGGCCAGGCGCTCCTGGTGATAGGCGCGGACGATCGCGTCGCGGCCGCCGCCGACGACGAGCAACGGGGTGTCGATGTGCGCGGCGGCCTCCTCGAGGGTCAGCTCGGCGGCCCTGGCGCGGGCCCCTGCTTCGGACTTCGCGCCGGAGCGGACCTGGAAGGTGGCCCGCGTCTGCGGCCGGGAGCTCGTCCCAGTCCAGGTCGAAGCGGTACGGCCCGGCGAGCGCGACGACCGCCTGCAGGCGCTTCTCGTAGGCGGCCGCCCGGGCGGCGTAGTAGCCGCCCAGGCTCACGCCGAACAGGCCGATCCGCTCCCGTGTCGAGCCCGGAGCGGTCCTGCAGGTAGTCGACCGCGGCGGTGGCCACCTTCTCGTAGGCGGGCTCGATGGGCAGCTCGTACTCGGACTCGCCCTGGCCCGGGCCGTCGATGGCGAGCGTGGCCAGGCCGCGGGCGAGGAAGTACTCGGCGGTCGCCTGCAGCTCCTCCTTGGTCGAGTCGAGGCCGGGGACCATGATCACGACCGGGGCGTTGTCGAAGCCGGCCGCGGCGGGGACGCGGAGGTAGGCGGCCAGGGTCGTGTCGCCGTAGGGGACGCGCACCAGTTCGGCCGGCGGGGTGAGCGCGGGCGCGGCCCGGAAGAAGCAGGCGATGCTCCGCTCGTGCGCGGCGCGCTGCTGTACCGGGTCGTCGACGAAGACGAACTTGCCCCAGTGCCAGGCGAGGGCGGCGCGCTGCCAGGCGCCCGTGGCCGTCTGCTGCTGTCCCGCGTCCTCGGCGGCCTCGGCGAGCTGCTCGTAGTGCGTCGCGGTGACTCCCCACTCCCGGCACCAGTCCGCCCACCGGCTGATCCTGGCCAGGGTCGCGGTGAAGTCGCCGTAGTCGGTGCCGTTCGCCGTGAACCGGTATCCCCAGTGGGCGGCCGCTCCCTGAGACGCGGGCGTCGGGCTTACCGGCCGGGGAGTCTGCTGCCTGATCATGCGCCATGGGGCGATCCTAGTAAGCCTGCGCCCGGGACCCGCGCCGGCCGCCCTGAGTGCGCCTTCCCGCGGGCCAAAGCGCTTCGGGCGCGGCGGCGAGCGAGGCTAGCAGACTCCCGCGAGCCAAAGCGCGCGCCCCTGTTTCTGGGCTGAGGAGGACGGAGCGAGGTACGAGCGACTGACCGACGAGGGAAGAAACAGGGGCTTCGGGCGCGCGGCGGCGAGCGGGGCTAGCAGAGCGCGGGAAGCACGGGCGGGGGTTAATCCGCGACGTTCGGGGAATTCATGTCGCCGGGCAACGGGGATTTCCGGAATGGGAAATTGGGTGAGATGACGGCTGTGCCGAGGCAGGTGGGGCGACGAGTCACTTGGCGGGCTGGTCGCGATCGTCGCGGCCGTAATTCGTGGCACTGGCGGGCGAATCAACGGCTAGCGCCGCCATTGACCGCCATTCGCCTCGTCCGCGGGAAGCCGCCGCTAACCGTGATATCCGGCACGAGCGGCTCCTGCGGGACACGAGGAATCCGGGTACCGCGGAGCGCGCTAAGGCCGGGAACGCGCGGCGGGCGGCCCGGCCGTGGACGGTCTCGGCCCCGTCCGCCGGCCTCGCCGCCGACCTCATGACCCTCGGCGGACCCGACGGCCCGGGCGGCCTTGACAGCCTGTCGCTCCCGGTCCCGCCCCTGGCCAGGGCCGCGACCGCGCCGGGTGGTACCAGTTCACCGCCGTGCCAGGGGCGGCGGGCAACGCGGTCATCGTGGGGCACGTCGACACCTACATCGGTCCGGCGGTGTTCTACAACCTGTACCTGCTGCGCCCCGGCGACCCGGTCTACGTGAGCGCCGACGGCACCAGGCAGCGCTTCGACGTCACCTCGGTCCGCGAACTGCCCAAGCCGGGCTTCCCGGTAAACCAGGTATTCGGCGGCACCAAAAGGCACGTGCTGTGGCTTATCACGTGCGGCGGCGCATTCGACTACGAGACCAGACATTACCTGGACAATATCGTCGTATCGGCGACCTGGGTCCCAGCTCAGAAAAAGCAGTTAGACGAGAAAGAGCACGCGAAACGCCCGGAAGTCATCAGGAATCGGTACGCTAGCCGCGATAATCGTGATGCACTGACTCCATCGGCTAAACCCTTGATCCCGCAGGCTCATTTTTTTTCCAACGGGGGAACACAATGAACCGAGTCACCGCCGTGGCCGCCACGCTCGCCACGGCCGCAGCCGCGACGATGGCCGCCGCCGTGACCATCGTCCCCGCCATGGCCGCGCCGCGGCCCGCGGCCGCTCATCCCGCCGCGCACGCCAGGATCAGGGCCACGGCGCAGCATCGCCAGCGAAGCCACCGCGCAGCGCGCCACGACCGCGAGCTCCCTGCCGACCGAGATCGCCAGCGAGCTCGACGGCGGCAAGTACGTGACGATCGTGCACTGCCAGGGGGTAGACAGCCCGCCGCCGGTTCACCTGGGCAGCCGGGGACGCCGCTGATCGTCAACGGCGTGCGGCCCGTCGGCCACGATCTTCAAGATGCTCAAGCAGCAGGACCCCTACAAGAACATCTACACCTGCACGGTCCTCGTCAAGGAGAAGGTCCCGGGCAAGGCGAGGCCAGCCGTGCCGAAGAAGGTGGCCGCGCACAAGGACGGGCTGCGAGATCGAAGCCGGCGGCGGCCGCGCCTGCACCAAGAAGGTCACGCTGAACACCGGGTTCGGCGGCCTCGCCCGGCAGGTGCAGAACCACCACCCGGCCGGCTGACCGGCGTCGGCCCGGGGCTCGGGCGGGCGCACATCGCGCACCGGTCCTCAGGGACAATAGACGCATGACCGAGCCCCAGCAGGCCATCTCCGCTCAGCCGAGCCAGACGCAGGCCGACCAGGAACAGGCAGCCAACCGTCAGACCACCACGGCCTGGACGTCAAGCGGCGAGACCGCCGCTGCGGCAGCTCCTGCGCACGGAGACCGGGTCCGCCACGATCCTCGTCGGCGGCACGGTCGCGGCGCTCATCTGGTCGAACGTCGCGGTCGGGCAGCTATGAGGCGTTCTGGGCGGCCCGGCTGACCGCCAGCGTCGCGGGCCACGGCATGACGATGGACCTGCGCCAGTTCGTGAACTCCGGGCTGATGGCCCTGTTCTTCCTCGTCGTCGGACTTGAGGCGCGCCGCGAGTGGGACATGGGCGAGCTGCGGGTACGCAGCCGGGTGACGCTGCCCTTCCTCGCCGGGCTCGGCGGCATGCTCGTCCCGATCGCGATCTACCTCGCTCTCAACGCCGGCAAGCCGAGCGCGCACGGCTGGGGCGCCGCGATGTCCACCGACACCGCGTTCGCGCTCGGCGCGCTCGCCCTGGTCGGCGGCAGCCGGCTGCCCGACCGGGTGCGCACCTACCTGCTGACCTTCTCGGTCGTCGACGACCTCGGCGGCCTCGCCGTCATCGCCATCTTCTACAGCAGCGACGTGCGCTGGCTCCCGCTGCTCATCGGCGTCTTGCTGCTCGCGGCCGACGGCGTCATGACCAGGCGCGGCATCCGCAACGCACCGCTCTACCTGCTCATCGGGCTCGCCGCCTGGGTGGCGTTCTGGAACTCGGGGGTCGACCCGATCGTCGCAGGTCTCGTCATCGGCCTGCTGACCTGCGCCTACCCGGCGGCGCGGGAGGACCTGCAGCAGGCCACCGACGCCTTCCGGCTGTTCCGCGAGCAGCCCACCGCGCGGCTCGCGGCCGAGGCCCGCGAGGTGGTCCGCGAGCGCGATCTCGCCGAACGAGCGGCTGCAGGAGCGGTACCACTTCTGGACGAGCTACATGATCGTGCCGCTGTTCGCGCTGGCCAACGCGGACATCAAGATCAGCGGCTCGTTCCTGGCGCACGCGTACACCTCCACCGCGACGCTCGGCATCATGATCGGCTACATCGTCGGCAAGCCGGTCGGCACGGCGGGCGCGGCGTGGCTGGTCAGCAAGGTGACCAAGCGGCAGGCTGACGCCGCCGGTCGGCTGGGGCGCGGTCATCGGCGTCGGCACGGTCGCCGGGATCGGCTTCACGGTCTCGCTGCTGATCATCTCGCTCGCGTTCACCGGCCCCGAGCTCGCCGAGGCCAAGCTCGGCCTGCTGTCCGGCGCGGTCGGCGCCACGCTGCTCACCTGGCTGGTGTTCCACGGCCTCAACCGGCTCTCGCCGCGGACCCGGCTGCGGGCGCTGCTCGGCACCGCGTCGACGGTCACCGACCTGGCGGTGCCCGTCGACCCGGAGCGCGACCACATCCGCGGCCCGAAGAAGGACGCCCTCGTCACCCTCGTCGAGTACGGCGACTTCGAGTGCCCGTACTGCGGCCAGGCCGAGCCGGCGGTCCGCGGCCTGATCCGCGAGTTCGGCGAGCTGCGGTTCGTCTTCCGGCACCTGCCGCTCACCGAGGTGCACCCGCACGCGCAGCTCGCCGCGGAGGCGTCGGAGGCCGCGGCCGTGCAGGGCGCGTTCTGGGAGATGCACGACATGCTGATCGACCACCAGGGCGCGCTGACCTTCCGTGACCTCGTCGGCTACGCGGAGAGCATCGGCCTCGACGCCGACAAGTTCGCCGCCGACCTGCGCAAGCACGTCGGCGCCTACCGGGTCGCCGAGGACATCGACTCGGCGGACCTGGCCACCGTGTCGGGCACGCCGACGTTCTTCATCAACGGCATCCGCTACTACGGCGCCTTCGACCTGGCCGCGCTGAAGGAGGCGGTGCACACCGCGAAGGCCCGCGCCATCATCGGCGCCCGGTGAGGCGCCCCGGACCGCTCGCGGTGAGAGGATACGACCGAATTCGTCGAGCGAGAGGGCGGTGGCGTGGCCGAAGGTGATCTCCCTGGGACCAGCATCGCGATCACGGGCGGGCGCGTCGTGCCCGTCGAGGGCGACCCGATCGACGGCGGCACGGTCCTGGTCATCGACGGAAGGATCGCGGCCGTCGGCGGCCCGGACCTCAAGCCGCCGCCCGGCGTGGACGTCGTCGACGCGGCGGGCCGCTGGGTGCTGCCCGGGCTCGTCGACGCGCACACGCACCTGGGCGCGCGCGAGGAGGGCGAGGGCTGGGCCGGGCACGACACGAACGAGCTCACCGGCCCGATCCAGGCCCACGTCCGGGTGCTCGACGCGATCAACCCGGCCGACGAGGGGTTCCGCGACGCGATCGCCGGCGGCGTGCTGACCGCGGGGATCACCCCCGGCTCGGGCAACCCCATCGGCGGCCAGACGGTGGCGGTGCACTGCTGGGGCCGCACGGTGGACGACATGGTGCTCCGCTCCCCCGCCGGGATGAAGTCCGCGCTCGGCGAGAACCCCAAGCGGGTGCTCGGCGAGCGCCGCGTCAACCCGTCGAGCCGCCTCGGCACCGCGGCGGCGATCCGCACCGCGCTCGTCGACGCGCTCGATTACCTGGAGAGAGAACAAGATCAAGAGCAAGACCAGCCCGCCGACCGAGAGCGGCTTACTCGGTCCCGCGACCTGAAACTCGAGGCCCTCGGCCGCGTGCTGCGGCGGGAGATCCCCTGGCGCCAGCACTGCCACCGCGCGGACGACATCGCGACGGCGCTGCGGCTGGCCGCCGAGTTCGGCTATGACCTGGTGATCGACCACGGCACCGAGGGCTACCTGATCGCGGACAAGATCGCGGCGGCCGGGGTGCCGGTGGTGACCGGCCCGCTGATCACCGCCAGGTCCAAGGTCGAGCTGCGGAACCGGACGATGGCCAACCCGGGGCTGCTCGCGGCGGCGGGCGTCACGGTCGCGATCGCGACCGACCACCCGGTGGTCCCGGTCCACCTACTGATCGTGCAGGCGGCCCTCGCGGTCAGGGAGGGCCTCGACCGGGACACCGCCCTGCGCGCGGTCACGATCACCCCGGCCAGGATCATGCGGGTGGCCGACCGGATCGGCTCGCTCGTCCCCGGGCAAGGACGCGGACGTGGTCATCTGGTCCGGCGACCCGTTCGACGTCATGTCCAGGGTCGAGGCCGCCTACATCGGCGGCCGCGAGGTCTACCGTTACGACCGCGCGTCCCGCTCGGGCGTCTTCGCGGCACCGTAGCCGCCATTGCTTAGCTGGGACATGGCTTAGGCGGTGTGGAAGCTCGCGCTGGCCAGCACGGTCCCGTTCGGGGACACAAGCCTGGCGCCGGCCAGCGGCCCCAGGTTCGCCCGAGCCCGGGCTGCCCCACGAGCCGTACCCGTCGGCCAGGTGGAACGTGCCGACCGCGGTCACCCGCCCGTCCGCGCCCACGACCTGGCACGTCACGGCCTCGTTGCCTGACCCGAGGTCGACGGACATGTAGAGCCACTTAGACGTGCCCGAGTAGACGTAGACCTCGCCAACGTCCTGGTGCGTGGCGGAGACCACGCTGGCCGAGGTCAGCGGGCCCGACGCCGAGCTGGCCGCCGGCCCGGTGCCCACGCCGACGCGCCAGCCGCCGAGGCCCGCCGCGATCACGGCGAAGCCGACGGCGGTGACGGCGAGCATCCGGCGCACCCGCCCGGGTCGCCTGGCGCCGCCCGGCCTGGCCGGCGGCGCGCTCGGCTGCTCGCTGCCGGGACGCGCCGCGCCCCTGGCCGGCCCCCGGCGCACCGGGCTGCCGCCGCGCGGCGAGATCAGCTGGGGATACGCGTTGCCCTCCCCCGGTGCCGGCTCCCGGGCAGGCACGGGCAGCCCGAGCCGCTCAAGCACCCTGGTCTCGAACCCGGCGGGCGGCTCGGCGGGCGGCAGCAGCTCGAGCAGCTGCTCGCCGGTCGCCATCAGCTGCCGGACGTCCTCGCGGCACCCGTCGCACTCGTCCAGGTGCGCGACCGCCATCGCGCGCTCGCGACCAGTGAGAACCCCGAGCGCCAGTTCGGCGGCCACATCGGCCAGTTCGGCGCAAGTCATGTCGTTTCGCTCATTCATCGCCTGCCTCCTCAGGGAGGAAGGCGGCTCGCAGTTTCTGCATGCCGTCTCGTATTCGCGTCTTCGCCGTGCCGAGGGGAATTCCCTCGGTGTCGGCGACCTGCCGTGCTGTCATGCCGTAGATCCCGGACATCGCCACCGCCCGCGCCTGGGGCGCGGGCAGCGCCCCGAGGGCCCGCCGCACCCCCTCCGCGCTGTCGTTGGCGACCGCCATCCGCTCCGGGCTGTCGGTCATGGAGGCGAGCAGCACCGGCAGGTCGTCCGGGTCCATCGGCAAGGCCGACCGGGCCCGGACCACGTCAATCGCCAGGTTGTGGGTGATCGTCGAGAGCCACGCCCGGACGGACCCGCGCCGTGAGTCATAGACCGACGCGTGCCGCCACGCTTGCTCGAAGGCCTGCTGCGCGACGTCCTCCGCGGTGGTCGGGTCGCCGATGACGGCCCGCGCCACGCCGAAGACGATGCGCTGGAACCGGCGCACGAACGCCAGCGAGAGCTCGGCGTCGCCCGCGCCAAGGCCGGCGAGCAGCACTTCATCGGACTGCCGCTCTCCTGAGGTTCCCACAGCTCCCATCGTCCGCTGCCTCACGTCCGTGACGGCACCGGTGCGGAGGACACGCCCGCGGCGCGGACCGGTGCGGCGAAAGCGAGCACGCAGGCGGCGACCAGCAGGACGAAGGCGGCGGTGAACTCCACGGCCAGCGAGAGCTGCGCGTAGGGGACGGACAGGCTCTCGGTGTAGCCAAACAGCCCCACGTACACGCTGAGCAGCAGGCCGACCGCCGTCGCGACGCCGGTTACCGCGCCGACCACGAGCAGGGCCAGCCACCGGAGGGCCACGATGGCCAACGCGATGACGATGCCGGCGATGGCCTGGACCAGGAACAGCGGCCCGATGACGCTGATGTCCTTGTAGCCGTCCGACCACAGCATCAAGTGGATCACCGCGGACCAGACCAGGAAGCCGGCCCCGATTCCGGTGAGCGCGAGGACCGTCCAGCGGGCGATCCGCGGCTGCGGCGCGCCTGGCCTGCGAAGCAGGAACCTGATGACGCTCGCGCGATTGAACATGACGCCTCCTACGGCGTTGTCAGGTAGATCCGAGCGTCAGTAGCCGCCGCCGCCGGCGCTCGACGAGCTTGGCGTGGCGGCCGTCGAGGACCCGCTCACGGTGAACGAGCCCACGGAGGCGGTGACGTCGCTGCCGGTCGGTGAGACAAGCCACCACTTCGCGCCGAAGTTGTCGCTGCCTTGGCCGGTGGCCGTCCCTGGGCCGGAGTCGCCCACGAAGTAGTACAGCGGGTGCCCGTCGTAGGTCACCTGCTTGGTGCCGTCCGACCGGGTAATCGTGCCCAGGTCACTGGCCTTCGCCGAGCCGACCGCGGTCGCCGTGCCGGTCACCGGCGGCCAGGCGGCCGCGCACGCCCCCGTGCACGCGGACGCGTTGCCGGCGTCCTTGGCCCACAGGTAGATCGCGCGGCCCGAGCCGCTGGTCAGGAATGTGTTCCCCGACGATGTCGCGGTCGTGATGACCGTGGCACCCGACCCGCTGGCCGCAGCGCTGCTCGGGGCGGACGCCCCGGCCGGCGAGCTGCTCGCCGCATCGGTACTGCTACTGCTGCCCCCACTGGAGCACGCCGCGACCAGCATGGCCGCGCCAACCGCGCCGCCTACCCCAGTGGCCAGCCTCGTCGGCGCCGACATCCGCTTCACACTGGAAAACCTCATCGTGTTCTTCTCCATCCAGGACGGCCGTGCCGCGCCAGTTCCCCCCAGGGGGTCGATACAGGTACGGGGCGAAGCACGAAGGCGGATTGGATGCCGCGAGGCAAACAACTGTGATCCGGGCCACGTTCCCGTGGTTCCTATTCTGCGCGCGCCTCAGATCCTTGACAGCACCGGCGCGGGCTTGCCCGCCGCCCGGACCGGCGCGGCGAGTGCGAGCACGCACGCGGCGACCAGCAGCACGAAGGCGGCGGTGAACTCCACGGCGAGGGAAAGCTCCGCGTACGGGACGGCCAGGCTCTCGGTATAGCCGAACAGCCCGACGTTCACGCTGAGCAGCAGGCCGACCGCGGTCGCCGCGCCGGCCACCGCGCCGGCCGCGAGCAGCGCCAGCCACCGGAAGGCCACGATCGCCACCGCCAGCAGGATGGTCGCGATGCCCTGAACCAGGAAGAGCGGCCCGATGACGCTGATGTCCTTGTAGCCGTCCGACCACAGCATCAGGTGGATCACGCCGGACCACACGAGGAAACCGGCACCGATCCCTCCAAGCACGAGGACTGTCCAGCGGGCGATCCGCGACTGCAGCGCCCCCGGCCTGCGGAGCAGGAACCTGATAACGCTCTCGCGGTTAAACATGACGCCTCCTAAGGCGTGTTAGAGAAGTTAGATCGTTGAGGTCTGGATCGTCGTCCACAGGCCGTAGATGGCCAGGGCGGACGCCCCTGCCGCCAGCACCAAGGCGGGCAGCATCCGGCCGCCCCGCTTGGCAACGAACTGCGGGTAGACGGCGAAGGTGACGAGCTGGCTGAGCCACAGCGCGAACAGCGACGGCGTGAGCAGGGTGTCGTAGATCCGGTCCGGGTTGATGAGCAGCACCGGCCCGGCGACCACCATGATGACGCCGATGCCGACGATGACCCGGCGCAGCGGCCACGCGGTCACCGCGACGGTCAGCCGGCTCAGCGCCAGGTACTCCACCAGGATGACCCCGGCCACGCTGACCGCCACCCCGATCCCCACCGTGAGGGCGAAGCCGTGCCCGACGAAGCGCTGCGCCACCGACATCCCCGGGATCGCCCCCTGAGTCAGCCCCGGGTCCGCGGCCAGCGGCGCGACAGCGGCGATGATGACGACGACGGTGGCGATGTAAGCGCCAAGCAGGCCGCGCCGCGTGACGCGGAACGCCTGGCGCAGGTCGCCGCCAAGCTCACCGCCGAGGAAGAACGGCAGGCTGCCGCAGATGTAGAGCAGCGCGGTCTGCCCGCTCGCGATGGCGAGCGATCCGGCGGGCGCGGACGCGCCGAAGCTTCCCGCCGGTGTTGACACGTTCGCCAGCGTCACGCCGGACAACGCCCCCGCGAGCGCCAGCTGCCCGGCCGCCAGTAGCCCGATGACGAGCAGCGTGGCCCGGCGGCCCGCGATCATCACCCCGGCGAGCACGACCGGGATGCCGACCTCGAGCGGCGTCTGGTACCTGACCTCGCCGGGCAGCACGGCGGGCAGCGTGTCGTAGACGATCTGCGCCGTGGTGTACACGAGGTACAGCAGGTAGCTCAGTGCCCACAGTCCGGCCTGGACCATGGCGACCCGGCGGCCCGCGGCCGCCTCGGTGAACGAGTACAGGCCGCCGGCGCTGCTCATGTGCCTCGCGTACCCGAACCAGATGGCCAGCGGGAAGCCGAACACGACGGCCGCCGCGACCATCGCGAGCCCGGCCGAGGAGGACGCGCCGCCCGCGATCGACGGCGCGTAGAGCGCCGCCAGCGCCAGCGGCCCGCCGAGGGACGTGACCGCCACCCCGGCGAAGGCCCACTGGCCGATCGGCCTGGCCGGCCCGAGGAGGGTAGCTGCGGCACCCCCCTCGGGCCGGGTCTGGTCGGCTCCGCTGCCCAGCATGCGGGCGAGGAACGTCGTCATCGCTGTGTCACCGATCGCTGGTGGTCGATCGCCTGGTCAGCTCCAGCCACCGCCCGCGCTCGACGAGCTGCCCGCGGGGGCCGGCGTGGACGCACCGGACCCGCTCGAGCCGGACCCGCCCACGCTGAACGAGGCCACGGTCCCGGTGATGTCACTGCCGCTGGGCGCGACCAGCCACCACTTGGCCCCGAAGTTGTCGCTGCCCTGCCCGGTGGCCGTCCCCGGGCCCGAGTCGCCCGCGAAGTAGTACAGCGGGTGCCCGTCATAGGTCACCTGCTTGGTGCCGTCCGAGCGGGTGATCGTGCCCAGGTCGCTGGCCTTCGCGCTGCCGGACGCCGTCACCGTGCCGCTGGCCGTCACCGGCGGCCACGCGCCCGCGCACGCCCCCGTGCACGTGGACACGTCGCCGGTGTCCTTGGCCCACAGGTACACGGCCCGGCCCGAGCCGTCGGTCAAGAAGGTGCTCCCTGATGCCGAGGCGGTCGTGATGACCGTCTTGCCCGACCCGCTCGCGGCCGCGCTGCCCGAGGACGACGCCCCCGCCGGCGAGCCGCTCGCCGCCCCGGTGCTGCTACTGCTGCCCCCGCTAGAGCACGCGGCGGCCAGCAGCGCCACGCCAACCGCGCCGGTTACCCCCGCGGCCAGCCTCGCCGCCACCGGCATCCGCTTCACCTTGGCGTTCCACATCGTTTTCGTCTCCTGTCTAGCGCGGTTGTGCCGCGCCAGTCCTGCTCCCCCAACTGGGTGTCGATACAGGTACGGACGAAGGACGAACCTGGATTGGATGCCTACGGGGAATTGTTGTGTGATGCGTACCACTTGTCCCAGTCGACCGCCGGGCGGCCCGGACGGCGCGGCCCCGGCCCCGGCGCCTCGCCCGGGCCGGGCTAATCACTTGCAAATCAGATAATTACAAGTGATTAGATGCGCGCGCATCGTCACCGGCTCGCGGCCTGCTGGCGATCATGCCCGCGAGCAGGATTTCCGCGGTCCGGCGCAGCCGGGGAGTCAGGTCGACGCAAGCACGGGCCAGCGCGGGGTCGGAGGCGTAGAGCTCGGCAAGGGCCGGCACCGGGTTGGCCATCTGCCAGACCGCGCCGGCGTGAGTGCGGGAGATACTGACTACCGGCGGGCGCTTGCGACGGCCGGGCGGCTGCTCGGCCAGCCGCTCAGCCTGCCGCTCGCCGATGGCGAGCCCGCCGTCGGGAAGGACTTCCGGCGGCTCGCCACCGTCGCCACCTTCGGCGCGTCATGGCCCAGGGAGGGTCTCGACGACCGCAGCCGGGCGCTGATCTCCGTGGCGATCGCCGCCACGCTCGGTACCCACGAGCCGCTCCGCGGCCAACTGCGCATCGCGCTGCACTCCGGCGTGACCAAGGAAGAGATCGTCGAGCTGTTCATCCACCTGGCGGCCTACGCGGGCGCGGCCCGCGCCTTCGACAGCTACCAGGTCGCGCTGGCCGTGTTCGCCGAGGCCGCCTAGCCCTGGCGGGCGAAGCGGCTGCCGGCCATCATCTGCGCGACGACCTCCGGCCGGGCGGTGGCGGGCGAGCCTGACTGGTACGGGGGGCGCGGGTCGTACTCGATAGCGAGCTGGATGCGCTCGGCTTCCGCGTCGCCGGCCACGCGGCCCGCGAGGGCCAGCGCCATGTCAATCCCGGCCGAGACGCCCGCGGCCGTGACGTACTTGCCGTCGAAGACGTACCGCTCCCCCGGCCGCGGGGTCGCGCCGAGGCGGCCAAGCTCCTCCTGGGCCTGCCAGTAGGTGGTGGCCTTCCTGTCCTTGAGCAGGCCCGCCCCCGCCAGGATGAGCGACCCCGTGCACACGGAGGTCGTCCACGTGCTGGTCTTGTCCGCCTCGATGAGCCAGTCCTGCAGCGGCCCCGCGGTCATCTGGCCGGCCTGGCCAGGCCCGCCGGGGACGACGATGATGTCGGGACGCGGCACGTCCGCGTAGCTGGCCTGCGCCTGCAGCGTGAGAGTGCGGGACTCATCGCGAGACACCATGCACCCGTTCGGAGGCAAAGATTACGTCGGCATCGCTCAGGTGATGCAGTACCTGGTGCGGGCCGATGGCGTCGAGCGCGGTGAAGCGGTCAAACAACGCGATGACGATCTGCATGATGCTCCTTTGAGATGGGACGGAACCGGCGGCGGTACTCGGCGGGGCTCACGCCGAGGGCCTCGATGAATGCGCGGCGCATGGCCTCGGGGGTGCGGTAGCCGCAGGCACGGGCGGTCTGCTCGATGCCTTCGGCGCTGTCCTCCAGGTGACGGCGGGCGGCCTCCAGCCGGGTCCGCTCGACGTACCGGCCGGGCGGCATGCCGACCTCGGCGGCGAACGCGCGGGCGAAGTGGCGCGGTGACAGGCTGGCCTTCTCCGCGAGCGCCTCGACGGACAGGTCGCCGGCCGGGTGCTCGGCGATCCACTGCTGCACGTCCCGCAGCGGCGCGCGGCTGGCCACCTGGGCGGACAGCTGGGCGCTGAACTGGGCCTGGTTGCCGGGGCGGCGCAGGAAGACGACGAGGGCGCGGGCGACGGCGAGCGCCTCGTCCCGGCCGAGGTCGTCCTCGACGAGGGCGAGCGCCAGGTCGATGCCGGCGGTGATGCCGGCGGAGGTGGCGACGGTCCCGTCCCTGACGAAGATCGGGTCGGGGTCGACCTCGACGGCCGGGTACTGGTCCCGCAGGACCTCGCACCGCGACCAGTGGGTGGTCGCGCGCCTGCCGTCGAGCAGGCCGGCCGCGGCGAGGACGAACGCGCCGGTGCAGACCGAGGCGACGCGCCGCGCCCGCGGCGCGCCGTCGCGGATCCAGGCGACGAGATCCGGGTCCCGGCGCCGGGCGCCCTCGCCGCCCGGGACGATCAGCAGGTCGGGCGGGGCCGCCTGGTCCTGGTCGCGCAGGTCGCCGTCCGGGGTGATCGCCAGCCCGCTCGTCGTGCGGACCTGGCGCACCGCCGAGGCTCGCGGTGCGCACCCGGTAGGCGCGCTCGCCCTGGTGGTCGCTGGCGTCGGCGAAAACCTCAAGCGGGCCGGTGACGTCGAGCGACTGCACGCCGTCGAACAAGACGATCAGTACTGTTCGCACGCGTCCAAGTCTGGCGAGCGCCGCTCATGGCAGCAATGACGAAAACCCCACCAATCCTGCCACAGTTAGCCGTACGGAAGACTCCTGGCTGCAGCCTCCGCTGACGCATGCCCCACCGGGCTACGCGGGCTGGCCGTAAAGCATTTCCAGCGGGACGAGGAGGATACCGCCGCGGCTGTTGGCGGCTTCTGCCTGGAGATCCTCGGTGAAGCCGGTCGTGCTGAAGAGACCCAGTACGGCATCGGAAGCGTCATGTCCTGCGGCCGTAAGGAGCTCGCGTCGGTGTTGGAGGCTGCGGAGCTCGGCCAGGCCGGGTCGGCGATCGCGGTGCTTGGCCTCGCCGACAAACGCGACTGGAGTGCCTGGGACCCGTGGCCGAGCACTACGGGCAAGTGCCAGGACATCGATCTCGTGTCCGGTCTTGTGCTCTCGGCAGGCGATGACGGTCTGCCCGACGGGGCCGACCACAAGGCCTGCCTCGGCAGCCGCGTATCGGGCGACCCACTCGGCTGCCAGCGCTTCAAAGTGCGGCCCGTAGATCTTGGATTCCACGGTATGCGCCGCCTCCGCCCAGACCTGCGACCCCCGTCCTGCCTCCAGGTCGGCTTGGTAAGGCTCGATGACCAGCTGGTGAAACCGCACCATTGGGTCCGCAACCGTTACGACAGGACGTCGGTCTAGCAGGAGATCATGACGGCGGTCAATGAAACCAGCTGAGGCCAGCGTGGACAGCTGATGCGCCAGCGAAGTGGCGGGCCGACCGAGAAGACCACCGATTTTTGTCGGCGAGGACTCCCCGGCCGCTACGGCCGCCAGGACCGAACTGTAAGCGGCGGTGTCGCGGATACGCGGATCCTCGTGCACCACGCGGCGAGCCTCATCGAACAGCGGCATGGACGGCCGCAGGACGTTCCGCGCCAGCCAATGGCCAAGCCGATCGGGATCCTCGGGAACGCGCGGGTCGGGCACGAGTTCCCGGTAGCCGGGTGTGCCGCCGACGATGGCGTTGTGCGCGCAGGCCGCGGCCGGGGTGCCGATTCCCCAGTACTCTCTGGCGTCGCGATAGCCAAACGGCCGGACCCGCAGTTCGAGCGCGGCCCGGCCCCGCAGCGCCTTAGTCCCGGACAGCAGGTCACCCATGACCGATATCGCCGATCCACAGAGGATCAGGCGCAGCGCCCCCTCGCCTCCCGGCTCCGCGGCTCCCGGCCCCAAGCTGTCGTACAGAGATTGCACGATCGATGGCAGTCCAGGGGCTTCCTGCGACAAATAGGGAAACTCATCGAGGACCAGCAGCGCAGGCAGATCGGAATATGGTCCAGAACGAGCACGCGCGCTCAGTACCTCCATGGCCGTCCGCAGCGCCCGCTCCCAGTCGCCGAACCCAAAGGAGCCGGCCGACAACCCGGCCCAGGCCGCGAGCGAGTTAGCGAACCGGCGCAGCGAGACGGGCTCCGCCTGTTCGGTGGCCAGGTGATATAGCCCGCCAACGGCGTCAGCGAGTCGACGGAGCAGATAGGACTTGCCTTGCCTACGCCGGCCGTAGACCACAGCGATCCGCAGCCCAGGCGACGGCGAACCCAC
Organism: uncultured Actinomycetota bacterium; assembly: GCA_963767685.1. Lineage (GTDB taxonomy): Bacteria > Actinomycetota > Actinomycetes > Streptosporangiales > Streptosporangiaceae > Trebonia. The sequence continues at coordinate 63,033 of CAVYEZ010000008.1, read as the reverse complement.
GAAGTCGGTCAGGTCATCCCACTCCGCGTCACGGTCGAAAACATCCGCCGGCTTGTCTAGCCGCCCGCTATCCGGCATCCATCCTCGCTAGCTCGACTGTACTTATATTAAGTGTAGTCGCGCTAGGATGCACCACTGTCTTGCGACTGACGACGCCCCGGGCCCGCTTCAGGGATACCAGCATGCCTCCGCTTTCCCGTCGATGATGCGCGCGCTGGAGGAGCCTGTTAAACGCGCCCGGCGCGGACGCCTTGCTCCACCAGGTCATGGAGGTCCATGTGGACGTTTCGGCCCTACCGCTCTGCGCCCGCTCTGCCGGCCGCAGGCCGATGCTCGTGGCCGATTAGTTGACATTGACTATTCAGTCCTGAATAATCAATTCTGACAACAGCCAAGCATGGCCAGAAGGAAGGAAGCTCCCGGTGAACACGCAGAACCTCGCCACCGCCAGCCCGATCCAGATTCACGCCGACCACAGCTCGCAGAAGCGGCTGGGCGCCTGGACCACCGCCCGCTTCTTCCAGGTCCGGGCCAGGCACGGCCAGGTCGTGATCGACCTGCGGTCGCCGCTGATTCCCGACGGTGACATCGAGGTCAACCTCGACGTGGACCACGCGACGATCAAGCTGCTGGTGGCGGAGGACACCGTCATCGACTCATGGGACCTGGCCTGGACGGGGCGGGGGAAGGTCAAGCAGACCTACCACCACAACCCCTCGGGTACCGGCCGCCGGATCCGCCTGACGGGGCAGGCCCGCCATGGCGAGGTCCGGGTCCACAGCGGCGGGATGGCCCGGCTTTCGGCGATGTGCACGCGGGAATACCTCGCCGATGCCCGGCGCGCTCACGCCCAGGGCGGCGTGCCGACCCTAGACGACCCGGCTCGCGACGCCTGATGCCCCGTCGGCGCCAAGGATGACACGATGACCGGCAAGCGCAAGGTCGGCAACCTGCTCGCGCTGGCGGTGCTGTCCTGCCTGACCCAGCAGCCCATGCATCCCTACGAGCTCGGGCGCACGTTGCGCGAGCATGGCGATGACCGCAGCATCAAGTTCAACCACGGCTCGCTGTACATGGTCATCGGCCAGCTGGCCAAGGCCGGGTTCATCACCGAGCAGGAGACCAGCCGGGCCGGGCAGCGGCCCGAGCGCACCGTATACGCCCTCACCGACGCCGGCCGGGACGAGCTCCGGGACTGGCTCGGCGAGCTAGTCGGGCAGCCGCAGCACGAGTACCCCGCCTTCGTCGCCGCGCTGTCGGTGATCTCGGCGCTGCCCCCCAGCCAGGTCCTCGGCCTGCTGCGCACCAGGCTCGGCCACCTCGCCGAGCAGCAGGCCGAGGCCCGCGGGCTGATCGACACCGCGCTGGGCGACGGGGTGCCCGGGCTCTTCCTCCTCGAAGAGGAGTACCGGCTCGCCCTCTTGCAAGCGGAAACGGCCTTTACCAGCCGTCTCGTCCAGCGCATCACCGACCCCGCCACCGATTGGACCGGCTCGTGGGCCGGCTTCCACGGCGAGAACACCCCAGCCGCTGAAGGAGAATGAGATGAACGCCCCCAAGGCCACCCAGGTGACCACCGAGATGACCGCCGGCTCCGTCACCTCCCGGGACGGCACCCCCGTCGGCTACCTGCGGCTCGGCCGGGGCCCGGCCGTGGTGCTGCTGCACGGCAGCATGGAGTCGGCCAGCAGTCACACCCGGCTCGCCCTGGCGCTGGCCGACGCATTCACCGTCTACCTGCCCGACCGCCGCGGCCGCGGCATGTCCGGTCCCTACCCGTCCGGCTACGGCATCCGTACCGAGGTCGAGGACCTGCAAGCCGTCCTGGCCGAGTCGGGCGCGGAGCTGGTTTTCGGTGTCAGCGCCGGCGGCCTGGTTGCCCTTGAGGCCGCCCGCAGGTTGCCGGCCATCCGCAAGGCCGCCGTCTACGAGCCCGCGCTGCTGATGGACGCGGGCAGGCACACCGGCTGGATCGGCCGCTTCGACGAGGAGCTGGCTCAGGGCAAGGTAGCGGCCGCCCTTGTCACCAGCATGTTCGGTCTTGAGCTGGCCCCGCCGGCATTCAAGGTCATGCCGCGGCGGCTGCTTGAGTCACTCACCAGCCTCGCCATGAAGAGCGAGGACAAGAAGGCCGCCAGCGACAGCGTCACCATGCGCAAGCTCGCCCCGACCGTGCGGTACGAAGGGGTCCTGCTCGCCGAGATGGCAGGCACCATCGCCATGTTCGCCGAGGTGCCCGCCGACGTGCTCCTCCTCGGCGGCAGCAAGGGCCTGCCCTTCCTTAAGCCGGCCCTCGGCGCCCTCGCCCGCACTCTCCCGCACAGCCGGCGCGTGGAGTTCCCCGGCCTCGATCACGGCGGCTCAAGCGACGCCAGCGGCACCAACCCGGGCGGCGGCAAGCCCGAAATCGTCGCCAAGGAGATCCTCCGCTTCTTCGCCTAGTCAGGCCTTTCCGGCACGCGGCCCTCACCCCGGGCGCCGCGGGCCGGGCCGCGCCCGCCGCAGGGCCTGCCGTGCCCACATCACCGGTCATCCGCGCCGTTACGCGCCGCGGCCTCCCGCAGCTCGCGGAACGCCGCGGCGATACGCGGGGGCTGCCAGAACGCGTTGAGGCCGCTGGGGTTGGGGAGGATCCACAGGCGGGCGGTGGCCAGGAGATCGGGCTGGGGGCCGATGAGGGCCTTGGGGCGGGCGAAGGCGGTGCGGTAGGCCGTGACGCCGAGGACAGCGACGAAGCGGGGGCGGCGGGCCGCGACCAGGGACGTGAGGCGCTGGCCGCCCGCCCGCGAGCTCGGCGGCGGTCAGCTCGGCGGCCTGGGCGGTCGCGCGGGGGGCGATGTTCGTGATGCCGAGGCCGTAGCCGGTCAGCTCTTCCTGCTCGGACGGCTTGAGCTGACGCGGGGTGAAGCCGGACGCGTACAGCGCCGGCCAGAACCGGTTGCCCGGCCGGGCGAAGTGCCAGCCCGGTCGCCGCCGAGTACAGGCCGGGGTTGATCCCGACGAACAGGACGCGGAACGGCGCGCCCGGCGGCGGGAGGACGTCAGGGATCGTGGCGTCCTTCGCCGCCTCAAGGTCGAGCTTCGGCACAGACTGCTCCTGTACGAAATGCTGATATCCGGGAATGCCGGGTGCGCGTCAGCACCCGGCATTCCCGGATATCCGGAGTTAGCTTGAGTGCTTACCGCTTCGATCTCGTCGCGCCAGGAGTGGGCGGGGCTCGTAGCCGATCACCTGCTTGGCGCGGTCGACGGACAGCAGGGTGCCGAACTCGGCGACCTCGCGGGTGAGGGGGACGTCGGGGAAGACCTCGGCGAGAAGGTCGCGGGACGGGCGGTTCATGACCGTGTCGGCCGCGGCGATGATGACGTTGCTGGCTGCCGGTAACGTCCGCTTCCAGGCCGAGGCGGCAGGCGGCGGCGACGTCGCGGACGTCGACGTAGCCCCACGCGTTCCACTTGCGGGAGTGCGGGTCCGGCCAGTAGCCGGGGAAGCGCCGGTAGTCACGGGGCTCCATGATGTTGGAGATGCGCAGGCCCACGAACGGGATGCCGGACCAGCGGGAGACCTGCTCCGCGATCGTCTCGCTGGCGACCTTCGACAGGGCGTAGGTCGTCGACGGGAACGGGAAATGGTCCTCGTCGACCGGGGCGTAGCGGAGTTCGCCGGGCGCGCCGGGCGACCTGCTCCGGGCCGTGGCCGAACGGCAGGCCGAGGGTCGTCTCGCTTGACGCCCACACCACCTTGGCTCAGGCCGAGGGCGGCGGCGGCGTGGAAGATGTTGAAGTTCATCGAGACGTTGGCGTTGAACGTGACCGCGGGGGTGGCGATGCCCGGGGCCGGGATGTTCGCCAGGTGGACGACGGCGTCGATGCCGCGCAGCACTTCGGTCGCCTGGCCGTAGTCGGTGAGGTCCGCCCGCAGTACGCCCGCGGCCAGGTCGTCGCTGCTGACCGCGATGTCGGTCGCCACCACCTCGTAGCCATGCTCGCGCAGGTGCAGGACGGTCGCCACGCCCGCCTTGCCCGTCGCTCCGGTCACGCAGACTCGCCCTAGTGAATTCGCCATACCCAAGAGCCTAGCCCTGGCGCACCGGCCGCTCCGGCGAGTCAGGGACGGGTGAGGGCCGAGCCAGGCGACCCGTTCGGGATCGTGCTAGTTCCCTAGTGAGCGGTGCGGCTGGCGGGGACCCGCTCGGTCCGTGGACGGGGCCGGGCGGGGTGCCGTCGCCGAAGGGGCGGCCGCCCAGGTCTTCCCGGTGGTGCCTGGTCAGCCAGCCGGACAGGTCCGGGCCGTCGGGGACGATGCCGGACGGGTTGAGGTTCTTGTGCACCAGGTAGTAGTGCTGCTTGGTCTGCACGAAGTCGATCGTGTCGCCGAAGCCGGGGGTCTGGAACAGGTCGCGGGCGTAGGCCCACAAGGCGGGCATCTCGGTCAGCTTGTTCCGGTTGCACTTGAAGTGGCCGTGGTAGACCGCGTCGAACCGGGCGAGGGTCGGCCACAGCCGGACGTCCGCCTCGGTGATCGTGTCACCGACCAGGTAGCGGCGGGTCGCTGAGGCGTTCTTCCAGCCAGTCGAGCCGGGCGAACAGGGCGCGGTAGGCCTCGTCGTAGGCCTCCTGGCGTGGTGGCGAACCCGCAGCGGTAGACGCCGTTGTTCACGTCGCGGTAGACGGGCGCGCTGACCTCCTCGATCTCGTCGGCGAGCTTGGCGGGGTACAGGTCAGGGGCGCCGTCGCGGTGGTAGGCCGTCCACTCGGTTTCCAGGTCGCGCGGGATCTGCACGGAAGTCGGAGGTGACGACCGTCGCCGCTCGGGATGTCCACGATCGCGGGCACGGTGACGCCCCGGTCGTAGCCGGGTACCGCCTTCTCGTAGGCCTCGCGGAGCCAGTGGATGCCGAGCACCGGGTCCTTCTCCCCCGGGTCCAGGTCGAAGGTCCACGACCGCCAGTCGTGCGTCGGGCCGCAGATGCCCATGGACAGGGCGCCCTCCAGGCCGAGGAGGCGGCGGACGATCATGGACCGGTTCGCCCACGGGCAGCCGCGCGCCACGACCAGCCGGTACCGGCCGGGCTCGACCGGCCAGCCGTCCCGGCCGTCCGCCGTGATGCGCCCGTTCAGGTAGGTGGTGTCGCGCTTGAACTCACCGGTTCTGCTCATGCCTCTGAACGTAGGCGGTTCCGCAAGCGCGCACGCGAGCGCCGGGCCGGCGTGGTTAGCCGATCTTGTCGAGGAACTCCGCCGAGCGGCGGATGACCAGCGCGGCGGCGCCCGGGTCGTAGCTCGGCAGCGAGCTGTCGGTGAACAGGTGCTTGTCACCCGGGTAGGTGAACAGCTCGGCGAGCTCGGGGCCGACGATCGCCACCAGCTCGCGGGCGGCCTCAAGGTCGCCCTCGTCCGCGAAGAACGGGTCATGGTCCATGCCGTGGATCTGCACGGGGACCCCGTCCGGCCACAGGCCGAAGGACCAGTCCTCGGTGAGTGACACGCACGCCTCGTACAGGAGCGCGCCGCGCGCTCCCGGGGTGGTCTGCGCGAGGCCCTGGGCGGTGGCGCCGCCGAAGGAGAAGCCGCCGTAGACCAGGCCGCGCGGCAGGCCGGCGATGGCCGCGCTCGTGCGCCGGTCCAGCTCCTCGTCCCCGATGCGCTGGACGAGGGCGAGGCCGTCTTCGAGGGTCGCGGGCCGCTCGCCGTCGAACAGGTCGGGGGTGTGGACCGTGTGCCCGCCCTTGCCGAGTTCCTCGGCGAACGCCCGGACTCCTTCGGTGAGCCCTAGCACGTGGTGGAACAGCACGACCTCGGCCATCGGTGCTCTCCTCGCTCTTCGGCTGCCTGACTGGACCGAAAGCGTACCCGCAGACGGCGGGCGGGAACTCGGCCTACGCCGCGGATGGCCCCGCGCACGCGACGCCCGGGCCCATCCGTGGTGTACCAGCTCCTGGTCGCTAGCGGGCGGCGGCCACCGATTCCACGTACGCGGCGGCCCTGGCGGGGTCGACGAGGAAGTCGTGGATCGTAGCGGGGTTCGGGAAGACCTCGGCGAACTTGTCGGCGATCTCCTGGAACTGCGAGGCGGCGCCGAGGACCTGCTGCGCGTGCACGGGGAGCGGCTCAAGCATCATCTCGGTGAGCATGACCGAGTTCTGGGCGTGCGCCCAGTACGCGTCGAAGGTCCGCTGCATCCACTCCGGGGTGAACGGCGCGTCGCCATGGTCCAGGATCGCGCTCAGGTACATGCCGGCGGCGTGCGCGGCGTTGTTCGCGCCCTGGCCGCTGATCGGGTCGTTGACCACGACCACGTCCCCGATGCCAATGACGTGGCGACCCGGGGCGACCTCGGCGTAGGGACGGCGGACGGTCATCGGGAACGCGCCGACCAGGGAGGCGCGCGCGTCGGTCGGCCCGCCAATGCCCAGCATTAGCACCGAAAGCGACAAGTGGAACATTGAGGAGGAACGGGAGCGGCTGACTCGGCCCGGCCCGGACGTTCCGTGATCGGCGGTTCAGGTGGTGCGGAGGGCCTCGGCCGGAGACAGTCGGGCGGCCCTGGCCGCCGGGTACAGGCCGGCGAGGGCGGCGATCGTGACCGCGAGCACGAGGCCGCCCCACAGCGACTGCGCCGGGATCAGCGGGGCCCAGTGCCTGGCGCGCGCCCGCCCGCATCCTCGCCAAGCTTGGGCTGGCCGACCGTACCCAGGCGGCCATCTTCGCCCTGCAGCGCCACCTGGTCCCGCTTGACCGGGCGCTTGAGCCGTGACCGGCCCTTGCTGTTCTCCCGCGGCAACGGCCCTGTGGGCGTCCTCGGCCAGCTGGCGCGCTAGCCGACCGAGACCAGGTGCCTGCGTTCGCCGTTGGCGCGGGGCGCGGGGCCACGTTCCTGTCCCGCGCCTTCCCCGCTGTCCTGGCGCTTGTGCCGGCCCGCGGGGCGGAGCTTGAGGTCGAGGCTCGCCACGTCGGCGAGGCTCAGCCGCGCCGCGCTCAGGTGACGCTCGAACATGCCGAGAACCGCGTAAAACGACCGCTCCAGGCTGGTCGGCCTGCCCTCGGGGCCGGCGGCCATCTCGGCGGCGCACCATCGCCAGCCCGCGTCGGAAAGCTCGTGCACGAACTGCCTGCCGGCCCTTTCCGATTCGACAAGCCTGAATTCATTGAGCTTACGCCGCTCTTTGCCCACGAGACGGATGCCGATCAGCGCTTCTAGCTCCGCGTTGGAGAGCCTGCCGGAGGCGGAGAGGAGCGCGAACAACACCGCCCGCTCCCTGGCGGATAGCTCATCATGACGCACGATCTGGCAACTCCGATCATCCTCAGGGAGTACTGGCACCATCAGCGTGGAAAGGTTGATTCTACGGCCAAGTCGGTCCGATAACGCATAATTTCGCGGAATATCGTAAATACACGGCGAAGCCGCCGGCCGTGCCGCCGTCCCGCGCGGAACCCAGCGTAGTCTGGCCCAATGGCGTTCGATGGCTGGCCGGCGGAGGCGCTGGATTTTTACGCGGGCCTTGAGGATGACAACTCCAAGGACTACTGGACCCGCCGGAAGGCGGTGTACCAGGAGAAGATACTACGGCCGATGGAGGAACTGCTGGAAGAACTCGCGCCCGAGTTCGGCGAGCCCAAGATCTTCCGGCCGTACCGCGATATCCGGTTTAGCCACGATAAAACGCCTTATAAGACGCATATCGGGGCAACGATGGGGTCGACCTGCTATGTGCAGCTGTCGGCCGACGGGCTGTCCGCCGGCTCCGGCCGCTGGCACCTAGAGCCCGCGGAGCTGGCCCAGTACCGGGCGGGGGTCGCCGGTCCCGACGGTGCCGAGCTCGCCGCCATCGTCACCGTCCTGGATAAGGCCGGGGTGGAAGTGCACGGGCACGGGACGCTGAAGTCCGCGCCGCGCGGGTACCCGGCTGACCACCCGCGGATTGACCTGCTCAGGCACAAGGGGCTGACGACCTGGCGGCACTGGAGCCCCGAGCCCTGGCTCTCGACGTCGACGCCCGCCGCGAGGCTCAGGGAGTTCTTCACTACGAGCGCGGACTTCTGCGACTGGCTCACCTCGCACGTCGGGTAGCCGGCGCCGGGTGCCTTCGCCGAGGCGTTCACGCGCGAGTCCGCCCTCCCCTCGGACCCCGCGCTGCCGGAGGTCCGGGTGATCCGTTCGCCCTAGTCAGGATTGTCGGCGAACTCCGCGCGGACGCCGAGCAGGCGGACGGGACGGCCGGGAGTGAACATGGCGAGGGCGGCCCGGGCGGCTCGTTCGATCGCGGCGGCCCACCGCTCACCGTCCTGCTCGGGCCGGCCATCCTCGGGGCCGCCGTCGGCCTGCGGGCCACCGAGTGACAGTTGCCCGCCGGCGGGCGGGTGCGCCCCTGGCGGCAGCCGCTCATCGGGGGGCAGCGAGGTGCCGTGGGTGATCGTGAGGAAGGGGGCGTACCTCACCTTCACCACGACCCTGGCCACCGGACGGTCGGTGACCTCGGCGGCGACCTGCCTGGCCAGACGGGAGATCTCCGCCGCGATCGCGGCCCAGTCCGCGAGGTTGCGCTGGTAGGTGACCTCGCGGCCGTGCGAGCGCGGCACGTACGGCGTCGAGTCGACCTCCGACTCGCCGCGCCCGTTGCCGAGCAGCACCAGCCAGGGACCGGTTGTGGGGCCGAACTCCTTCGCGAGCGGAGCCGGGTCGGCGGCGGCGAGCTGCCGGACCGTGGTGATGCCGAGCGCCGCGAGCTTGGCCACGGTCTTGGCGCCGATCCCCCAGATCGCGTCCGGCGGGCGGTCACCGAGCACGTCGAACCAGGTCGCGGTCGTGAGCACGGCGACGCCGGCCGGCTTGCCGAAGCCCGTCGCGATCTTGGCCTGCAGCTTGTTGTCGCCGATGCCGACCGAGCAGCCGAGGTCCGTGGCCGCCTTGACGTCGGCGACCAGGCCGCGGGCGAAGCCCTCCGGGTCGTCGGTCCTGACGCCGACGAACGCCTCGTCCCAGCCGAGCACCTCGACGGGGCAGCCAGTCTCCCGCAGCACGGCCATGACCCGCGCCGAGACCTCGTTGTACGCGTCGGCGTCCACCGGCAGGAAGACGCAGTCCGGGCAGCGCTTCGCCGCGGTGCGCAGCGGCAGTCCCGAGTGCACGCCGAACTCCCGCGCCTCGTAGGACGCCGTGGAGACCACGCCGCGCTTCGTCGGGTCGCCGTCTCCTCCGACCACGACCGGCTTCCCGCGCAGTTCGGGATGGCGAAGTTGCTCGACGGACGCGAGGAACTGGTCCATGTCCACGTGCAGCACCCAGTGGGTCACACCGTAAGTCTTACCCGCCGAGGCGCGAAGGTCAGATAGCCGGGCTGGGGAGGCGCTTCCTGGCCTCTTCGTAGAGGCCGTCCGGCAGCGGGCCCTTTTCCGCGGTCACGATGTTGTCGGCCAGGTGGGCCGGGTTCGCGGTGCCCACGATCGTGGTCGACAGGGCGGGGTGGCTGAGCGTGAAGCGGAGGATGAACTCCTGCCTGCCGATGCCTGACTCGCTGATGAGGTCCTCGATGCCGGAGGTCTCCCAGTTGCGCTGGCCGACGCCGGGATCCTGGGTAAGCGGGCCCACGGTCCAGTTCTTCTCGTCCGACGCCGCGCCGCGGGCCGCGCCGCCGCGGATCAGCGTGCCCGCCCCCTTGTCCGCCGCCTCGGTGATGAGGTTCTCGTGGTCGCGCTGGACGGCCGAGTAGGGGATCTGGAACGCGTCGAAGACGTCCATCGCGATGTGGTCGGGCAGGTTGGGCAGGATGCCAGACATGCCGATGAAGCGGACCTTGCCCTCGGCCCGCAGTTCCTTGAGCGCCTGGATCGTGCGGTTCTCTTCGAGCGTCGCCCTGCTCGGTGACATGTGCAGCTGGACCAGGTCGAGCCGGTCGGTGCGGAGCCGGCGCAGCGACTGCTCGACGTCCGCGCGGACGTTGCGCTGGCTGTAGTCGTGCGGGTAGGGCGGTGGCACGTCGGCCGGCGTCTCGATCAGGCAGCCGCACTTGGAGGCGAGGAAGAACTCGTCCCTGCGGTGGCCGACGTAGGTGCCGATGAGCTCTTCGCTGCGGCCGTAGTCGGGTGAGGTGTCGATCAGGTTGATGCCGCCGTCAAGGACCGCGTTGAGCACGCGGCCCGCGTCCTCGTCCGAGATCTCCGGGCCCCTCGGCCCCCCGCGCAGTTCCATGGCGCCGTAGCCGAGGATGGTCACGTTCGCGCCGGTGCGCCCGAGGGCACGTGTCATGATCGCCATGGCGCAACGCTATCCCCGGCGGATCCGGCGCCGCCACCGCGGGACGTCACCGGCGCCGCGGGCGGCCGAAGCGCTGACGACCCGGCCCGGGGCCTAGCGGTCCCGGTCCTCAAGGGCGCTCGCGTCCTCAGGGACGTCGACGGAGTGCTGCTTGAGCGCGGCCAGGGGAACGATCTCAAGCGCGCGCTCGTGGGTGGACGCGAGCACGATCGGTGCCGCGAGGCCGTCCTGGTAGGCGCGCAGCCAGTTCGCCGCCGTGACGCACCAGCGGTCTCCGGGCACGAGACCGGGGAACCGGTACTGCGGCATCGGCGTGCTCAGGTCGTTGCCGATGCTCCGCTGGTGCTCAAGGAACTCGCTGGTCACCACCGCGCAGACGGTGTGACTGCCGCTGTCCTCCGGTCCGGTGTTGCAGCAGCCGTCCCGGTAGAAGCCGGTGAGCGGGTCAGTTCCACATGGCTCAAGCTCGCCGCCGAGCACGTTCCGGTCACCCATCCCATGAGTATCAACAGCAGCGGCCCGCGTCCGCAACCCTCAGCGGGCGAAGATCGGCGCCGGATACCAGCAATTCACACAATCGCGCTCAGCACCGCGAGGGTAAACGTGGCGATCGCCGCGAAACCGTGCAGGATCGGGACGAGCACCGCGGGATTCGGCCGGATCGGCCGGTGCCTCGGCACGGGCGCCGGGTCCGCGAGCAACCGGGCGATCATCTCGTCGGTGACCTCGGATTCCTGGAGGCCGGCCGCCCGGTCATCGGCAGGAGGGGGCGCCTCGCGCGCCGCGGGCTCCCGCCTCTCCCCCGGCTTGCGCGCCGGGTAGGGCGTCCAGAGCGTCACCGTGCACAGCCCCAGGCCCACCGCAACCATCAGCATGACCACGGCCGCCCAGGCGAGCGGCCGGGCGCCCGAGGCAACGAAGGCGACCCAGACAAGCAGCCCGGTAAGGGCCGCGACGGCATGCCCGAAGATCAGTTGCGGCGGCAGCCCGCCCGCCTTGGCCCGCTCGCTGCGCAGGCCGCCGCGCGCGAGCCAGGTGCGGAGCATGAAGGCGCCCAGGCTCGCCGTGACGAGCCAGCTGACGAGGGTCGCGGCGCGCATGATGAGCGAGTGTCCTCGCCCCGGGGACCACTTGACAATAGTTAACGATATCATTAACTATTGCCGGGTGAGGCATGACGTGGACCTGACCGCCGGGTCGGTCATCGAGGCCCTGTCCGATCCGACGCGGCGGCAGATCGTGGTGCTGCTTGGCGGCGGGCCCAAGCGGGCGGGTGAGCTGGCGGCCGAGGTCGGCATGTCGGCCCCGGCGATAAGCAGGCACCTGCGGGTGCTCCTGTCGGCCCTGGTGATTACCGACGAGCGGCTTGACGAGGACGCGCGGGCCAGGGTCTTCCGGCTCCAGCCGCAGTCGATCAAGATCGTTCAGGACTGGCTCGACAGCGTGCTGTCCGGCCCGGCCGAACCGCACGGGGACAACGTTCCGGCGTGAATGCCCGGCGGGCGTTGCCAGAGCGCGTGTCGGCGCTTGATATAGACACGCGCCAAATCGTTGCCTAGCCTTGACTGTATGGTCAGTCAGGGTTTGCGCGCCTTTCCTCCGGCGCCGCTGGGCGACTCCTCGCTCGCGGCGGCCTTGCGGCCGTTCGGCGAGAGCCGGATGCTTCCCCCGGCCGCGTACACGTCCGCCGAGGTGTTCGCCTGGGAGCGAGAGCACTTCTTCGGCGGCGGCTGGACGTGCGCGGGGCACGCGTCGTTGCTGCCCGCGGCAGGCGACCAGCTGGCCGTCGAGACCGGCGCGGGCAGCGCGGTCATCGTGCGCGGCGAGGACGGGATCATCAGGGCGTTCGCCAACACCTGCCGGCACCGCGGCCACGAGCTGCTGCCGTGCGGCGGCGGGGACGCGCGCCGCCCGACCGCGGTGAACGCGCGGGCCATCGTCTGCCCGTATCACTCGTGGGCGTACTCGCTGTCAGGTGAGCTGCGGGGCGCTCCGGGATACCGCGGGCTGGCGAGCCGCGACTGGTCGCTGCGGGAGCTGCCGGCCGTCGAATGGCACGGGCTGGTCTTCGTCGACGGGTCGGGGGGCGCGGCCGGGCCCCTGCCGCTGTCCCGGCTCGACCCGATCGTCGCCCCCTACGAGCCATCGCGGCTGGCCGTCGCCGCCACGCACACGTACGACGCGGCGGCGAACTGGAAGATCCTCACCGAGAACTACCACGAGTGCTACCACTGCCCCACCATCCACCCGGAGCTGTGCAGCGTGTCGCCGCCGCACAGCGGGGAGAACTACGAGTCCTCCGGCGCCTGGATCGGCGGCTGGATGGAGCTGCGGGACGGCGCCGCCACGATGTCGCTTGACGGGCACAGCGACGGGCTGCCGCTGCGCGGGCTGGCCGGTGGCGCGCTGCGGACCGTGATCTACGTCGGTATCTTCCCGAACGTGCTGCTCAGCCTGCACCCGGACTACGTGATGACGCACGTCCTGGTGCCCAGGGCCGCCGACCGGACGGTAATTGAGTGCTCGTGGGCCTTCGCCCCCGAGGCGGCCAGCGCTCCCGGGTTCGACCCGTCGTACGCCGTGGACTTCTGGGACCTCACCAACCGGCAGGACTGGGGGGCCTGCGAGTCGGTGCAGCGCGGGCTCGGGTCCCCGTTCGCCGCGCCCGGGCCGCTGTCTCCCGACGAGGACGCGGTGTACTCCTTCGTGACGACGGTGGCGCGCGGTTACCTCGGCGCCCGGGTCGGCGAGTGGCCGGCCGTGCACGCGGAGGCGGCTACCGGAGGTTCGTCAGGCGGGTGAGCCGACGCCCCGCGCGGTTAGCTGGCGGGCGGTGATCATGCGCTGGATCTCGCTCGTGCCCTCCCAGATGCGTTCTAGGAACCACGAGCACTCGCTTCCCGAACGAGTGGTGCGTGACCCTCAGCCGGCGAAGTCGACGCGCATGACGACGCGGCGGACGCTCGGGGTGCTGACCTCGGCGAAGCCCGCTTCGGCGAACACCTGGACGGCGCCGACGTACAACTCGCCCCAGGTGACCTGCTTGCCGGGCTGGGTGCGCATGGCGTAGCCCTCGAGGGCGCGGGCGCCGTTCGCCTTCGCGTAGCGGACCGTGGCCGCGGCCAGGGCATAGCTGATGCCGCGCCCGCGGTAGCCCTTGCGGACGACGAAGCAGGTCACCGACCAGACCCCGTCATCTCCCTTGTCCTCGCCCGGGCGGCCTTTCCATACGGTGGGCTTGCCGAGCAGGCGCGGGTAGGCGGTACGCGGCTCGACCGCGACCCAGCCGACGGGGACGCGTCCCCCCGCTGGCCGGCTGCCCTCAGCGAGGTAGGCGACGAGGCCGGTCGTGCTCGTCGCCCCCGGGTTATCGCAGTTGGTCTGCTCCCTGAGCTGGGCGCGGCGCTGCTCGTCGGTCGACTGGTCCCAGAACCAGCCCCGGGTCTTGAACCACTGGCAGTTGCACCGCCCGCTGCTGCCTGACGGGCCGAAGATCGCGGCCAGGTCCGCCCACGCCGCCTCGTTGGCGGGGACGATCGTGAGGTCGCCTGGGTCGACTGGGCCCGGTTCGGTGCCTCTCATGGGAGGTCACGGTAGCGTTGATCGCGGACGTTCTACGTCCGTGATGGCGGCAAGGACGGGAGGTGGCCCGCGTGAGCGGCGGGCACGAGATCAGCCCGACGGCCCGGGCGCTGCTTGCCCTCGAGGCGATACAGAACGCCCCCGGGATCACCGCGCAGCGCCTCGGCGAGCGGCTCGGGGTCACCGAGCGCGCCGCCCGCCGCTACGTGGCGATCCTGCGGGAGGCGGGGCTGCCGGTCGACTCCGTTACCGGCCCCTACGGCGGGTACCAGGTCGGGCGCGGGATGCGGCTGCCGCCGCTGACGTTCAGCGCCGCGGAGGCCGCGGGCCTCGTCATGGCCGTCCTTGAGGGGCACCGGGCCGCCGCCGACCCGACCGACCTGGTCGGCGGGGCGCTCGGCAAGATCATCCGGGTACTGCCCGCGCGGGTCGCCGCGCTGGTCCGCCCTATCCGCGACGTCCGGGGAAGCGTGAACGAGGCGGGTGTCCCCTACGCCCGCGGCGTCGACGGGATCACGGTGCCGCCGGTCAGCCACGAGCTGACCGGCGGGCTGTTCGACGCGTGCGCGGCCGGGCGGCGGCTGCGGCTGTGCTACCGGCTGCGCAGCGGCAACGCCGACGGCGACTGGGTCGAGCGTGACATGGAGGTCGACCCCTGGGCGGTGATCCTGCGGCACAGCCGCTGGTACCTGCTGTGCTGGTCGCACAGCCGGGATGCCCGGCGGGTGCTGCGGGTCGACCGGATCGCGTCCGCCGCGCAGTTGCCTGACACGTTCATGCCGCCGCCGGGCCTCGACCCGCTGCGCGTCCTCGAGGAGCACCTGGCGCAGGGCTGGAAGTTCCCCGTCGACGTGCTGATCGACGCTCCGCCCGCCGAGGTGGCCGGATGGCTGCCACGCTCGCTCGGCGCGCTGTCTCCAGCCGGTGACGGGCAGACCCGTCTGCTGGCGTCCACGGAAAACCCGGGCTGGTACGCGGGACAGCTGGCGGTGCTGCCGTACCCGTTCCGGGTGGCGGAGTCCCCGCCGCTGCGCGACGCCCTCGCCGAACTCGGCAGGCGGCTGCTCGCGGCCGGCGCCGGCCAGCCCGCGGCGGAAGACCGGCTGCCGGAGGCCTGAATATTCTGCCCCGGTGTCGCACAGGGCCAGGCGCGGGCGGGGGCCAGGGTGGTCAGGCGAGCGAAGAGGCCCGTGTCGCGCCGCTCCTCGCCAGGTAGGCGGCCGCCACCAGGCCGTTATGCCCGCCGCCGATGACGATCGCGTCGTAGCTCTCGCGTGCCATGCTGGTCTTGCCTCCCTGCTTTGCGCGGCCCGCACCGGCGCCGCGATGTTTGACTGAACATTCAGTCTAGGTTCCTGCTAGGATCGTGGACAAGCGCAGGGGCGGCCAGGCGGAAGGCTGCGAGGCACATGGCACAGGCATCCGCGGACGGTCCGGGCGGCACGGGCCAGAGTCCGACGGCACCGAATTCCACCGCACGGCGCGAGCAGCTGCTGCGCTCCGCGCTTGAGGTCATCGTGGCGCGCGGTTACGCCGACACGCGGATCGCCGACGTCGCCGAGCACGCCGGCACCTCGCCAGCGCTGGTCATCTACTACTTCAAGACCCGCGACCAGCTGCTCACCGAGGCGCTGCGCTACTCCGAGGACGCGTGGTACGCCGCGGGCACGCAGCGGCTCGGCGCGATCACGAGCGCCGTCGGGCGGCTCACCGAGCTGATCGCGATGACCTGCCTGCCCCACACCGACCCGGCGGCGCGCACCGAATGGCTGCTCTGGCTGGACCTGTGGGCGCTGTCGCCGCGCAATCCCGGCGTCGCGACGGTACGCAGGAAATTCGACGAGCGGTGGCGGGAGACGATCTCGTCCACCGTGCTTTCCGGGCAGGAGAGCGGCGAGTTCGATTCGGCCGTGGACGCCGGCTCCTTCGCGGTCACCCTGTCGGCGCTGCTTGACGGCATGGCCGTGCAGATCGCCCTGGAGGACCCGGACGTGCAGCCCGCCCGCGCATACGACCTCGCCATGCGCTTCGCGGCCGGCCAGCTCGGGTTCTCCCTTGACGCCCCGCGAGCGGCAAGCTAGGCGCCGGTCCGGCAGCTAGCTCGCGACCGTAGCCGCCGGGGCGACACCCGGGTAACCCCGGGCGTACACCCGGGCGCACGGGGCGTGCGGGTAGCGTGAGGCCGTGAGCATCTATGACATCCCGGTGAAGACCCTCGCCGGCGAAGACTCCGCGCTCGGCGCGCTCGCGGGCAAGACCCTGCTCGTGGTGAACGTCGCCTCCAAGTGCGGGCTGACGCCGCAGTACACGGCCCTTGAGGAACTGCACGCGCGACTGGCACCGCGGGGCTTCTCCGTGGTCGGGTTCCCGTGCAACCAGTTCGGCGGGCAAGAGCCTGGCACGGCCGAGGAGATCGAGGAGTTCTGCTCGATGACCTACGGCGTGACCTTCCCGATGTTCGAGAAGATCGAGGTCAACGGGCCCGGCAGGCACCCGATCTACGACGAGTTGACCGTCGTGCCCGACGCGTCGGGCGACGCCGGCGACATTCAGTGGAACTTTGAGAAGTTCGTCCTCGGGCCGGACGGCTCGGTCATCGCGCGGTTCCGCCCGCGCACGGTGCCGGACGACCCCGAGGTCCTGGAGGCCATCGAGTCCAGCCTGCCCGGCTGAGGCCTCGTCCTGCCGGTACGGCCGGCCCCCGGGGAGATCCCGGGGACCGGCCGCCGCGCTGACCCCGCGCTGACCCCGCGCGGAAAGCCGCCCTGCCGGGCAAGGTCAGCCCGCGCATCTTGATGGCCGGTGGCGGGCGGAGCTGGGCGGAAGGATCTTGCGGGAGACGGTTAGCGGGTCTAACGTCCGCGCCATGACGACGTATGAACATCGTCATCTACAGGAGCAGAGCAAAATCTCGACGGGCTTGGCCGCAGGGCGTGCACTCCCCCGCTGGCCTCTCTACCTGATCGCCCTACCGGCTGCTGTCGCGGTGTGGTCCGGTTGGGTTGGACTCGGCACGCTGTGCGGATTCGGCATCATCCACCCGCTCCCCGGCATCTGGGATGCCGCCACGGTCAACACCGCGATCACGCTTCCCGATCGGAGTCGAGGCTTACGGCGCTTACGCCATGGGCGCGTGGCTGTCGCCAGGCGTACCCGGTTCGCCCGGAAGTTCGCCAAGTGGTCGCGCTATCGGGTCGCTTGCGCTCGGGATGCTCGGCCAAGTCGTCTACCACCTTCTCAGTGCCGCCCACGCGGCGCGGGCACCATGGCCGGTAGTCGTGCTCGTGTCGAGTCTCCCGGTTGTCGTGCTCGGCTTCGGTGCGGCGCTCTCGCACCTGCTCAGGGGCGAGATCAATGAACCCGAGAGCGCACATCGGCGTGAACCCGGGACGCGCACCCCAATCGCTCTCGGCACCCCAACCCGAGAGCGCTCCCGATACCGCACCTGAGCGTGCGCCCGTAAGCGCTCCCAAGAGCGCATTGGGAGTTAAGGCGAAGTCCGCAGTTAAGCGGCCCGCTAAGGCTAAGCAGGCCGATCCGGTGGACCTGTATGCCGCCGAACTGGCGGCGGGTGAAGTTCCGTCGCTCCGGCGCATCCGCGCCGACATGCATGTTGGACAGCCGAAGGCCGAAACGATTCAAGCCGAACTTGAGGCAGCCCTCATGGTGGACGCGTGTCCCGTAGCGGCTTAACGGGAACCCTTAACGCGCCAAGACTCGTTGCACTAACGAACAGCCCCGGACACCACCCCTGTCCGGGGCTGTCTCGCGTCTGCACTAGGCGACTGGCCTTCCTTACAGCGGTTCGCCTCCCACTGGCGTGGGAGCTGGAATAGGCGGCTCATGCGGCTCTCCTGCGGCGTTTATGAAATCCGTGGCCTTCCCCTCGTAGGCCGCTCGGAAGACATGGTCCCGCATCCATTCACAGTCCGCCTTGAGGCGGTCGAAAGTGCTCGGCAGGAGAGGCTTTGGCGCGAGTTCAGTGTTGGTCATCGTGGTTGCCACCATTACCACAGGAATACGCCCGCCGTAAACAGGGCCGTGAACCCCGTGCGAGTGGCCTATCATGTCTCTGACCTGCTTCGCTCGGCTGTAAACCCGCGTAAAAAGAGGTATATCGAACGTGTAGTTAACCTCGGCTGCGAATTTCTTGAACAGCGGAAGCCGCTGATCATCTCTGATCCTGCGGAGAAACTGCTTTTCTAGTTCCTCTCCGAGAATAGGCATCTGACGGCGAAGGTACATGCCAACAACGCTATCGATAGCGAACTGAACGGACGAAAACGCGCCCATGAAGGTCAGGACGCGCTCATGGAGTCCAGTGAAGTCTTCTTCCACCTGATTAACTGTCACGCCTAGCATTCTTGCGTACTGATCGCTCAAGCGCATGTCAGTTATGAGTCCGAACGTCTGAGTACCCTTCACGGCACCGCACCGGGCGGAAGCTGCTTAAGGCCGTCACTGCGTCCCGATTGTCCGTCAGGTTCGCCTGACTGGCCCCCGGTCGCCTAGAACCGGGGGGCGTTCCTGTCCCGGTTACTTGATGTCCACCAAGAACGCCGACCACGCCTCGGTAGGGAACGCAAGCGTTCCGCCGTTGCGGTCCTTCGTGTCGCGCACGAGGATCGCGGGCTTGTCGGCCTGGCCGACCTCTACGCAGTTGCCGCCACCGTTTCCGGTGTAGCTCGATGTTCGCCAGTCGAAGTAGCTGCTGCCCATTTGCTTTCCTCCTTGGCCATACGCCGTTCCGGTCACCCTAGCGCCGCCTCAGGCATCTGCACAGCCCCCATAGGGCTATTGACTCCCGGCTACCCGGGAGTCAGCCTTGACATGAGGTCCGAAGCAAAATCGGGCAAGTCCGTAGACGAAGGGACCACCAATGCGACTAACGTTCCTCGGCAAGGAAACGCAGACGGGCAACTCCCCGACCCTGTGGGAGACCGACGACGGGCAGTACGTCATCCAGGGCTTCACGCTCGACGCTGACGCCCTTGCTCAGGTCGGGAACGTACCGGACGGGGAGCTTGTCATCCGCATCCCCAAGAAGCTGCTGCGCCACGCGAAGGACGCACATGGAGCCACTGAGCTATGAAAACTTCAAGGCGCTCGCCCTCGCCTCCCGGCGGGCGTTCCACCTAGAGCTTCGGGACACGTACAACGTCGAGTCGGAAGACGAACCGTTCCGCCGCTGGCGCGACGGAGAGCCGGACGACTATGCGTGGCATGCCGAGTGGGCGGCTTTCGTCCGGCAGGCCACGGCGGCAGGCGTCCAGTTCCAGCGGGTCAGGCTGGCCAGCGAGCCGCACACCGACTACATCCGCTGGGGCCTGGATGTCTCGCCGCTGAACATCCAGGCGGGCGAAGACATCCGCTACCTGCCCCGCCACCTGGCCGAAGACATCGAGCTTCCGGAAGATGACTTCTGGCTGCTCGATGACGATGTGCTGATACTGAGCGTCTTCTCCGCAGACGGGCGCACGGGCGGCTTCGCCCGGTCGTCGTCTCCGGAACTGCTCAGGCAGTGCACTTCCGTCCGCGACCAGGTATGGAAGCGGGCGGTTCCCTACGCCGAGTACGCCGCCTGAAAGCACAGGCGGCGTTGACCACATCCGCCGACCAGGCACGCGCGTCCCTGGGGGTACGCCTGCGCGACATCCGCAGGGACGCCGGTCTGTCGGGTACCGAGCTAGCCCGCCTTGAGGGCTGGCAGCCCTCCAAGATCACGAAGATCGAGCATGGCAGGCAGACGCCATCTGAGGCGGACCTGAGAGCCTGGTGCGAGCACTGCGGGGCGCTTGCCGACCTGCCCGACCTGATCGCCACTGTCCGGAGCATTGAGACGCAGTTCGCCGAGTGGCGTCGCGTCATTAGGGGCGGCATTAAGCGGCGGCAAGAGGCATCCGCAGCCGTGTACGACCGGGCAAGGCTCTTCCGGATCTACGAGCCGCAGGTCATCCCAGGGCTCTTGCAGACCCGCGACTACGCCGTCTCGGTGCTGAGCACTTCCATTAGCTTCTTCCGTGTCCCCGACGACGCGGACGACAGCGCGGACGCCCGCATAGAGCGCCAGCGGGTACTCACCCACGGAGACCGGCGTTTCCACATGTTGCTCGGTGAGCAGTGCCTACACACCAACGTCGGCGGTACTGACATCATGGCGGACCAGCTTGAGCACCTGCTCAGGTTGCTCAAGTTGCCGCGCCTGCGGATCGGCATCATCCCGTTTGATGCTCCGTACCGGGTACCGCTCGACAACGGGTTCTGGCTGATGGACGAGGCGCTAGTCCAGTTCGACACGTACTCGATGGAAATGAGCCTGGTCAGACCAGACGAGATCGAGCTTTACGGGCGGGCGTTCGAGCGGCTTGCTGCCCTGGCGGTCTACGGCGCGGAAGCCAGGGCGCTTATCCAAGCCGCCCTTGATGGGTTTCGCACAGGAAAATCGTGAAGCAAAAGCGAGCAATTACCTAGACCCGTTCAGGTCTGTTCAGGCAGCCTCGTACTACGCCCCGTCGCTGCCTTACCCACTCCGGTGGACACCCCAGGCAGCGCCGGGGCACCAAGGGGATACCCACGGCGGGGTCTCCCCAGGAGTCCGGATGCCGTGCATGTAGGTGCGGTGTCCATTGCTGGCATCCGGGCTCTACGCCGACCCGTCGCCGAACGAAAGCCGGACACATGTACTCGCCTCACGGTCCTCAGCTAGCCGACCTGCCGCTAGACGCCCTCGAAGTCGCACTCAATGCCTCGGAAGCCTTGCTGATGCACAAGTACATCTTGCGCCGTAAGGGGCTCTTCCTGATGCTCGTGACCCGGTTCCGCGACGACACCCGCGCAGCCATCGGCATGGAGCCTGAGAGGTACCCCGGACGCGTCACCATCTTCACGTCGCTTGACGACCTGGCCAGCTTCGAATTCGAGAAGGTAGCGGGCTCCGTGACGACGCTGCTCAAAGACGAGTTCGTGAACGTCATGGACGACCCGGAGTTGCCGAGGCTGCTCCGCGAGTTCAAGAAGGAGCTTGACGCGCAGAGGGAAGAGCGCGCCGACCTTCAGGCGTCGATCGCGTCATGACCACGCGGGTAGAAGTCAAGGACGCCCAGATAGCCGAATGGCGCGGCACCGGGCACCCTTACAAGGTCGTCGCGGCTCAGATAGCTGAGTGGGCGCTCAAGCAGGAACGGGGCACCGTGCTGCCGGATAACGACTTCTTCGCGGGCGACCTTCCCATCGTGGCGTCGGCTTCGACGTGGAAGCGGGCGAAAGCCTTCCTAAAGACGTGGGGCGTGCTCCAGCAGAACGACGGCCCCTTGCAGGTTGCCTAGCGACCGTATCGGGCGCGGCTAGCGGTACCTCTTGGTAAGCCCGTTAGAGCCCGTGCGCCTTTGCGTGTTAACTGACTCCTTCTGGACCGACCTATAGACCTTCTTGCCGTCAAGGTAAACGTGAACCTCATGCACCGCAGGCTCATAGTCGCCGGTGCCATTCGCGTAACCGCGTGCGACATGATTCGGGATAACCGTTTCGCCGCCACGGAAGTTAACAAGCTCCGGACCCTTCTCGCCGACCCATGCCCATCCGGAGCCCGCGCCGGAAGTTCCCCTGGCGAAACCCGGGATGCCTGCCTTGTGAAGGGCCGCAGGGGACGACACGCCGACCCTCGGCGAGGACGGTGATGCGCCGACCGTGTTGTAAAGGGTGGTGACCGTGATCGTCTTACTGGCCTGAAGGCCGTTAAGGGCGTTCTGGATAGCCTGAATGTCCCTCTGAACGGCGGCGGTAGCCCGGCCGCCGCTAGCCTGAAGGTCATTCCACAGCCTGTCCGCTGCACCCTGTGAAATTCCCAGCTTTACAGCGAACGCCTCGAACTGGTCCTTAGCCTGTGCAGTGTGCCCGTAGACCTCGGTCATCTGCTGCCACAGTGCCTTAGCGGAGCTAGTTAGCTGACCCGTGTTACCGTTCGACTTGAGAACCGCGGTGGCGAACTTCTCCAGTGTCCCGGTGCCGCCCGAGGCGGCAATGATCGCACCCGACATAGCGCTAGTCATCGACGGGTCAATAGCCCCCGCCAGGTTCTTAACATCAGTCGCCAGGTTTCCCGCCTTAGCGGTGAACGTCGTCAGGATGTTAAGAAGATCCTGAGTTGGGTTCTTAGCATTCCCCACCCACTGAGTGAGAGCCTTAAACGAGTTAGCGCCCTGGTAACCGCCCTGCTGCGCCAGGGCGTAAAGCTGAGTCGTCAAAAGCTGCGAGCCCTTGGCAGTGGGAAGGAGCTGCGCAACCAGATCCTTGCCCGCCTGCGTTAGCATCTTGGTGCCGGTGGAACCGAGCGACGCCGCAGAGTCAAGCGTGAAAAGCTGGTTAAGCATGTTGCTGCCGTCAGTGATGCCACTCGAGAAAGCCGAGTACATTTGCAGCGTGTTACTGCTCACCCCGTTAAGGGACGCGGCCACACCAGAGGCCGCGGACTTAGTGGACGCCGACACCTTGCCGTTAGACACAGTGATGGTAGTGGCGGCGTTCCCGGTCAACTGGTTAAGCCCGATGATCTGCTGAGCGTACGTCGTGAAAGCGGAAGCGCCCCCGGTAATCATGCCGATCCAAGTTGACCAGCCCTGAGTGACCTTAGTGATAGAGGACTGCTGCTGTTCGGTGGCGAAGTCAACCGCGTTAATCGAGTTAGTCAGCATCCCGGCGTTGTTACCCAGGTCACCGTAACCCCTGATGAGGTTCTGGATCTTCTGAGTCATAACCTGGAAACCGTCGCTAGCGTTAACACCAGCCAGGGCCTCAAGGCTGAAAGCCTGCTGCATCGAGTAACCCTGCTTAACCAGGGGAGCCGCAGCGGCGAACAGGTTAGTCCACTCACCCGAAAGCTTCTGGACGTGCGCTTGCAGGTTTTGAATGTCTTGCAGGTAAGCCTCATGTGCGCCGGAATCCGGGGTGACAAGGTTTTTAAAGAAGTCACCCATGTTCGCAAGCTGATTAGGTATACTACCCGTAAAAGAACCCTTAACGTTACTGCCGAGCTGCTTAAGGTAGTCGGCAAGGGTGCCGCCGGTATTTGACCAGCTATTGAAGTCAGGCAAGATCTTGCTAACCGACAGCCCCTGAATCTGACTCAGGTTCCCCTTAATCGCCCCTGGGAGGGCGTTAACGGCTGTCTCTGGCTGCATTCCGGCTATAAGCCGGTCCTGGGCCTGAATGTAGCCGCCAATGGCACGGGTTGACCTGTCCCAGTTGTACGCGAGCAACCCAACCGCGACAGTCCCGATGGCAACAGCAGGATTGGCCATTGCCTCCGTTATGGCTCCTCCGACGAGTGGCAGTTTCCCGAGGAGCTTGGAGGCCCACGAGTAAATAGCCCCGCCCCATGTGATCACGGCATGAGTGCCGAGAACGGTCTTAGTCAGCCCGTTGAAATGGGTTAGCCACGCTACGGCGCTGCTGATGCCTTGTACGAAGTCGAGCATATAATGAACCGTTCCCGGTTCCGCTGCCATCAGGTTAGTGAACGTCTTACCGAGGTTGCCGAGGATGTCAGAGAACTGGCTTGCGTAACCCATGCCGTGCTCAAGCACGCCGTTAAAGCCGTTCTGACTCTTCTGGTATATGTCCAGCTTCGCCACAACGGAGTCGATACCGTCCACGATCTGCTGAATCGTGGACGTGTACTGCTGAGGATTGCCCATGAGATTGACAAGCCCGCCGTAGGCACCAATGGTTGGCCCTGCTTCTGCGTGCTGCAACTGCTCGAACCATCCCGATAGCGGAGGGATGGTTTGCCCGAGGGAAACAGACACCTGGTGGATAGCGGTAAGGCGGTTGTAGATGTCGTCCGCCGCTGGTGCCATAGCGGCCAGTCCCGCTGTCAGTGCGATGGTTGCGCTGACAACGGCGATGCTCGTTTCGAGCACGCCGTCAAGAGCCAGGTGCCATGCGCTGATGCGCCCGAGCATGTAAGTGGACCCGAACGCGCCGCCGAACAACGGCACGTCACCGCCCAGGCCCCACCAGTTGAGCCAGCCAGCGCCACCGCCGTTTCGGTTGCCGCCTGCGCCGCCTGTGGCAATCCCTGCGGCAGCCCCGGCAGCGGCCTGGCGGCCAAGAGCGCCGTTGGTGTCGCCGATCGCGTCCTTAAGACGCCCCTGCCATGCGGTAGCCGTCGCCAGGCGACGGGACATGCTGGTGATGCCAGGATTAACCGCCGCGAAGGCGGCTGCCTGGTCGTGAAGGGCGCTGTTGGTGTCTCTGACCTGGCTGGCTAGCGCTGCCTGCGCTAGCGTCGTGTCATTGGTCAGGTTCTTGTACTTCTCCATCTGGGCCAGTGCTGGCCCGATGTTGGCGTTAACGTCAAAGTCGATATCGCCCGCAAGGGCGTCCTTAGCGGCTTTCGCCTTTGCCATCCCGGCAACGAAGCCGTCTATGTTGGCCGTTAGTCTTGTGACCACGGGCGGTAGGAATGCCCCAGTAGCCAATGAAACTCCCCGTACTCCCGTTGAGGGAGTGATTGATTATGGGTATAGGAAAGCCCCGGCCGTATCCCCATGCGACCGGGGCTAAGAATGTGATGTTAAGACCTGCGAGGAAAGCTGGTGCACGAGATTTTATCCGGAAGCTACCAGCATGATTTGACTTGAAAACTGAGGGAAATATGCCCTTAGGGCTAAAACGGCGGCTCGTCCTGCGAGCCGAACACTTTCGGGTCAGTGTGGACGGGAAGACCTTTCGTCTTACCGTCCCGCCAGACGGGAAGCGCTATCGCGCTTACCGTTGGGTTACCCTGAGACTCAGCCCACTGGTTATACACGTCGTGTGCGCTCACCCAAGTTGGTGAGCATTTACGGGCCGGGCAGGTCCAGCCTGCCCAGTAACGGCCGGTTTTGGCTGACTTCCCTACACGGGGAATTAGTTCCCCGTGTTCACACCGTTCCATTGTTCTTAGTCCTCCCCGGCCGGGGCTTTCCCATTTCCCGGCTTAGCCGTGCTGCTTCCCGGTTACGGGCACGGGTGTACTCTCCCCATCCCCATTCGTATTCCAGGTCGTACTGAAGATGGGTCATGTGGGCGTCAACGTGCTGGCTGCAAACGCCCGTAGCGGATTCCCGGCAACATGGCAGGCTTTCGCCTTGCCTTGTTTTGGATACCGTCTCGTTGCCATGACCGTCATAGGTTCTCATTACCCTACTCCCACGCGGCTCTCAGAGAGCCAATCTGAGGCACCCGGCCCGGTGGTTGTAGCCGAGTAGACCCGGTGGTTTTAAATGGCTGAGATTGGCTGTACGGGCCGCGTAGCGGTCTCCCAGCGCTGCCTAGCGGCTTCCTCATAGGCCAGTACGCGGCATTCGAGGGATGCCGCCCTGGGATCTTTTACCGGGCACTTGAACGTCAAGTTCAGGTAGTCGGAAAACACCTCCACAAACCCGTCTTTTACGACCGTCTGACCAGCTCTTATTCCGGCGGAAACTAGCGGGGTACGTACTAGCAGAGGACCGGCGGTATTGCGCCGGTATTTCGCCTTGTCAGCGTTTGACAGGCAACCATCGCAAGTACGACGGCGAGGCTCCGCAGCGAACCATTTAGAACACCTGCCGCACGCCTTAGGCGTGCCCATGTCACCGGGTACCTGAGCCTTACGGGCATAGCCGTAAGTCTTCTTAACCGTGACTGTCTTAGGCTCACCCTCCGGGCAGGCACCGCACCATACCCGGTTAGGTTCATCGTTAACGGTACGGATAAAGCGCCCACGGCAGTGAGCACAGTATCCGTTCTCGACTGCTGACATTACCTGTAGCCGTGTTCCCGCGCCCAAAGGCGCACCTGGTTATCTGTCCATGAGCCGATAGACTCGATTTCCGCCCTGATACGCTCCGCGGTTTCCCGCAGGCCGTTATAACGGTCCACCAGATACTGGTTAGGCTGCCCGTTCGCACCGAACGGCGGCTGAGACAGTTCCCGTTCGATATGACCGAGAGTCCCCTTAAGGTCGTTAACGTGGCTGCCGACGGCAGCACGGGCAACCTGAATAAATGGCAGCACATCATCAGGGTTAACCACTGGAATGTTCTGGCTGTCAGCCGCCCCGGCGGGCGGCATGTCACTCTGCTGACGGCGGAGAACATCAAGAAACTCAGGCGTTACCGGCTTACCGCCGATAATCGTACTCTCAGGCTTACTCGCCATCGTTAACCTCACCATCGTTAGACGCGCTCATGCGCTTACTGATTTCAGCCTCAACAGCCGCATTCGCGGCCTGGGCCTGCTCGGCAAGGATCGCCTTACGGTGCAGCTCGCGCTCAGCCGCATCGGCAACGTCAGGGCTAACCCAGCCAGCCGGAAGATTGCCGTTCTGCGGAACCGCCATAGGATTAGCGGTGTTGTGTGCTGGTGAATGATCTGTCATTACTGTCTACTCCAGTTGAAGAACCGACGCCGTGGCTTATCCACGGCAGAGTTAAGACCTGATATCTCAGCCGCAACGGCGGCATCCTGTAGCCCCGGCTGAGGATTGTCCCTGACGAAACGGTCAAGCTCGTTAAGCGCCGATGCGTGCGCTGTCCCCGCGCCATCAGCCTTAGCCTTCTCGATCTCATCCAAGAGAACTTGAGTTCCCATGAGCCACGCGCGCAGCGAAATAGCGTTAAGGACACGCTCAGCCTCACGGCTGAGCCGGGTACGTTCATATTCGTCATTGCTACGGGCCATGTCGTCAAAGAGACCGTTAGCCGTTTCGACTCTTACCCGTAGTTCGGCTGTACCGAGATTAAACAGGATCTCCGGGTTAATCTTCCTGGCAAGGCTTCTCAGCGAAGCATCGGCAAGAGAGTCAACGCTTGCCAACTGGCGACACCTCCTTGCGGAGGTAATCCATATCCAGGCCGCCCGTACGGCGGCGGAAACCTTTCCTCCGCGTGTTCTTGACGCGCCGGTTACGGCGGGAACTGCTGTCGTTTCTAGGCACTGATTTGCCTCTCTGTTGACTGGTCACCCATCGGCCCCTATGGGCCCTGTCAGGGTGAAAAAAATGGCGAGGACTAATAGGAGTAAGTGGAAAATGTGCAAGACCACCCTCGGTATCCGGGGGGGGTCGCGGCGTTGCCGGGCGGCAACTGCTTCTCGCCTGGCTTAGCGCTAACGCTAAGACGTGCCAGCCAACCGGCTTAGCCCTTAACAGGCTTAGCCCTTAACAGGGCTGGCTAATGCCAGTCGTGCCAGGACTGTCGACTCATACACAGCCCGATTGGCCGTGTACGGAAACGATGAATTGACAGCACACCCGGCTAAGCCGGATAAGCGCAGGTCACAAGTGTACGATTGACTACCGTTGACAAACGGTTCACTAACCGAACATAATGGTGTCTCCACCACCCAACCGGCCGGGCCAACGGCCGGACGGGTGACAGGTCCAAGGTGAGAGGACACCCGACATGACCACCACGATTCGCAGCACTGCGACTGACAGCCCCGCCCTTAAGGAGCAAGCGGAAGCTATCGGACGCGAGCACGGCCGGAGCGCCGCTAGGCGACAGTTCAGCGGCGCCAGCGCGTTCGTGTGCGAGTGGGCACTTGAGGCCATTGACAACGGCCACATGTCTGTCTACATGGTCTACCGGGCGCCGGACCTGTCCGGCGACTACCGCAGGGCTAACCTCATGCGCGCCTTGGGCGGCCGGCGCCTCGACAGGATCGACCGGGATTACCTGTGTGCCATGTACAGCAGCGCCGCCAGCGGCGGCTTCTGGACTGAAATCCAGCGCATAGCACGTGACCACCTGGCCTAGCTGACCTAGTGGCGGACGGCTTACGGGCCGTCCGCTGCTAAGTCCGTTAGGACGGACGCACCCCGGAGGAGGGCCAACTCCTCCGGGGCACTTGTCACCGAGACTGAGAGGACAGTCCCAATGACCAGCCCCAACCTTACCGCCGTAGTCGTCTCCGCACGGGCCGTCGAATTCGACGGGCACAAGCAGTCTTACTCGGTCACCGAACGGTCTACCGGCCGCCTGATGGGCCACGTGGCACATACCCGCAACAAGCACTACGGCCAGAAGTTCGGCTCATGGTGCTACCTCGGAGTCACGGAGGAGCGCGGCACGTGGACGCTCGCGGGATGGACCCGTGCGGAGGCGGTTCGATCGCTTCAGTCGTGGTGGTCGCCTAGCGCCGCGTGGGTCTCTGTCGAGACCGCCTCCGACGTCAACCCCGCACTTTTCCAGTAGGAGCGGCGACCATGACCAGCTACCGGCACTCCTACGGCAGCCGTAAGAGCACACCCGCGCCTAGCGGCAACACACCAACACCTAAGCAACTCAGCTACCTAGCGGCTCTAGTGAGCCACGCGGGGCTGACTCAGGAGGAATGGCGGGAGTCCGTAGGACTCTACGAATCCTCACCATGGGGTAACAGGCTCCGTACGGAGATGATTACCCGCGCGGCAGTCTCGCGCTGGATTGACGCGCTTAAGTCGCGTAGCGCGTAGCCGGTTTGGTGGTCACCAGCCTTAACGGGCTGGTGATTGCCATGTGAGCTAAGCAAGCTAACGAAACGGAGGCAGGGACAGTGCTTATCGGATATGAGCGAGTCTCGACCACGGCACAGGTGACCGACGCGCAGCGCGCGGACCTGCTAGCGGCCGGGGTTGCCCCGGCGAACATCTACTCTGACAAGCTAAGCGGTAAGACAACGAAGCGGCCACAGCTTAAGGAATGCCTTAAGTCCCTGAGGGAAGGTGACACGCTGATCATTACCCGGCTGTCGCGGCTGAGCCGCTCGGTTGGTGACCTGCTAGCCATACTCAAAGACCTTAAGGCCAGAGGAGTAGAGCTCAAAGTCCTTCACCAGCCGGAAACGTCCACGGACTCACCTACTGGCCGTTTCCTGGTAACTGTGCTGTCGGCCGTGGACGAGCTGCAACGCGAGATCATCCGCGAGAACACTATGGAGGGACTGGCCGCAGCACGCGCCCAGGGGCGCACTGGCGGCCGGAAACCTGGCCTCGACACCCGTAAGGTTCGCATCGCCAAGCAGATGCGCGGTGAGGGAGCGAACATCACGGAGATCGCCGCGACACTTAAGGTGTCGCGTGCGACCGTTTACAGGCACCTTAACGAGACCAGCGGGGAAGGCTGAGCACGTGAGCAGGATCTACATGGGGCCGGGCGGAACGCCCGCAGGGACCGAGCGCGCCTTGCTCGGCTCGGTGGCCGTGGCTGTTGACCACGAGTTCCGCAAGGTGCTGGTGATGGCGCAGCCGGGTTACCGGGCTGCTGACTGGGATACCGCCTTGGCGGAGGTTAAGTTCCGCTGCGGCTATGTTCCGGCCTTTGGCAGGCCGGAATGGTTCCCTATTGAGGGCTTGTGGGTCTGGGAAGGGGATCTTAATATTTCTGACCTGCGGTTTTAACTGTCAGGTCAGGGTTTTAAGGCTAAAAGGACCGAACTTAACCGTTCGGTCCTTTTGCGTTCCCCGGCAGCTAACAGGATGCGATACACGATGGACTACAAAACCAGTGTTCTGGATTGGCTGGACCGCGCGATGAACGTGCGGCCATGCTGGCGGTAGAGCCGCCCTACGGCAGTAATCAGCGGGAGTTACAGGGAAGCCCGCTAAGGGCATCAGGGGCCACCAGGACGGCCGTAGCCGTCCGGGGTGACTCGTCAGTCGTCATGGACTCTGACAGGCTCTCGGCCGCCTTTGTGGCGGCTTCTACGGCAGCGATCCACGCTGCCATGGTCTTGCGCATTACAGAGCTGCCGCAGCACGGCGGAAACTGTCAGCACGGGAACGTGCTAGTTCACCGTTAGCCTTGTACTGCCTAGCCTGGTCTGTGTAATAAGACACCAGTTCTCGAGGTGCACGCCTGACGGCGTCCATTTTTTCCTGGTAACGGCGCTCATGCTCGCGGCGCTCGTTGTCGGCAGCCTCAGCGTTAGCCAAAAGACCGGCACGAGCCGTGCGGTTCACGAGTTCATTGTCAGTGGGCTTGGGCTGGCTTGCCTTAGCAAGCTCCTTCGCGATTTCCTGTGCTTGATCCTTAGCGGACTTCTTAACCGGATATTTCTGCTTGAGTTCATCGTAAAGACTCATCGACTGGATGACCTTCCTTAGCTGCCAGCCTTGTCGGCTGGCGTTACGTTAGTGGCGGGGTACGAGCCCGCCTCGCAGCCGGAACGGGATTGCCGATGCCCGTTCGCTGCTTTCGGCAATTACCGCTTGCCGCTGGCGGCTCAACCGTCAGCCACCCAATGAAAACTGACGGGAGTCTTTAAGACTGTTCACCCGTACATGTCGCGCCAGTAGACCGGCGCGACGTGTGGTCATCCGCTCGCTAACGCGAGCGTGAGCCTCGGCGAGAGGTAAACGAGCCGAGATGATAATCAGTGCAGCAAACTTGCTCCGGCAACCTCTGAGAGTTGCCCGGAGCAAACTGTTACGCAAACACATGTGCCCCGGCATCAAACCGGGGCACCTAACCAGACTGTGTTAACCGGACACGACCTACGAGGGTCGGGGCCGGGTTTGGTTCCCGTCCCCTCCCTTTTGTCTGGCCGCTGCTGGGGTTCCAGCGGCCATGTATGTACGGGGGGATATGTATAAGGGGGGGAATAGAAGCATAATCTCTTGAGCAGGGCAAACGGTCCTGCTACTTCGGGACTATGCTCCCGGTCCCACGGTCACGCTTGACGCCCAGGCGGGACAGGATCTTGGATACCTGTCCCTGATCGACGCCCCATAGGGCGCCAATCTCGGCTTGGTTGGCGAACGTCTTGCCCTGGATCATCTCAAGGCGCTCCCGGTCCCGCTCTGCATCGCGGGACTCAGTTGACTTAGCTCCCTCGTCACTAAGCTGGAATGAGAACCTAACCTCGTCCACCTCAAGATCGTTGCCGTAGGCGACCACTTCCCGCTCCCCGGTAGAGCGGTTGTGCTCTACCCGGATGAAATGACGGAAGTAACCTTCAAGGGCAGTCGATCCGAGGGGAGACGTTGGCGAGAATCCGTTCTCGCCAGGCTTCCCCAGATGGTGACTGAGGACGAGGGTTATGCCCGTGTCCTCAATCTCCTTAAGGTTCCGCAGAACCTCGTTAATGTCCTCATCTAGCCTGATACTGCCCCGCGGGGGCAGCAGGCGGAACAGGTTATCAACGAACAGGATATCTGTCCCGAAGTCCTTAAGCAGGGCGGCTTGATTACGCCAGTCCTCCGGCCGGTAGCCAGGGCTAAGGGAGCTGACAAGCATGTCATCCGTAACCGGCGCCAATCCCTTAGCCCGACGCTTAGTCTCGTTAACCTGACCGGAGTCAAGCATAAGGTAAGCAACGTTACGTTGCTCACGGATCTTGCGGTCAAACCAGGGCTGGCCGCTGGCGAGAGATTCGGCGAGGCTCAGCAACAGCCACGATTTTCCCGACTTGGGCCGCCCGTACACGAGAGTGCTCGAATCGTGGATTAGGTCTTCCACGATGAACGGCGGGTATTTTGGGTCGGGAACATCACCCAGCCTTACCCAGCCCCTTGCAGGATCGTTGTTGAGCATTGGCGTCCTTCCCCTAACCACTTGCCACCATGGCGGCAACGCACAATTCTACTAAGTTCGGGGACACCGGCCGCTTGAGCAGGCGCTCAACGATCGCCAGGGGCGATGACATGTTAGAACCAGGCGGGATCGCCTGTCCTGCCAGCACGGCCAGGCCGAAAGCAACCGGAACCAACAGGGTAGGATCGCAGTTCTCGAGTACCGCCTGTGCTTCTTCGTAATGTCCTTCACTCGCCGCTAGAGCAGCGGCGGCGAACACAAGGGCAGAAGACTCGAAATCGGTCTCAGTGTTAGGCACCGGCGTTCCTGGATTCTTCCAAAGCCCACGCGATCGTCTGAGCGACTACTGTCGCCTGCTTAACCTGACGTTCCCGGTACTGCCTGCGGAACCGCCTGGACCTTTCGCTGTTGCAAGCTGCTGTCTTCCGGCATACGCCAAGCTTGTTGTCCGCCCGAAGGTCGGTTACTCCGCACTGCTCGCACTTCATGAACTAACCTCCCGAGGTAAGTGGCGCGACGCCAGTATGGGTCCGAAAAAAAGAGGAGCCCGTAGGCTCCGAGTGAAAAACCTTACACTTATAAGTACGCAGTCAGATCGGGTTTCCTAACGGTATGACTTTCGGTCACCTGATTACCCGAGCAGTAATTACAGCACGTCATGTTATGTTTTCCGGTGAAACCGGCCTGTTGACAGTGACCAAGCTCACTGGTCGACTAATTGTCGACTATGCGGTTAAACCCAAGGCCACCAGCGATCGGAGATTTCCTTGCATTGGTTTTCTCGCTACAGTGCCTCACGGACAGCCCATACAGCCACGTACGGGCCATGAAAGTGGGGAACTAAGGTAATGACACCGGCAACCGCATATGACCTGCTGGAACGGCTTACTGTCGCCCTCAAGAAGGGAACAAACATTACGCTGTCCGGCGAGGGGGTGAAAGGCTACTCGGGTGCAGAGTGGCCGATCTCGGCCAGCACCAACAAGCGGACGTACGTGGGATACACGGCGGCGGAAGTGCTCGGCATGATCGTGGGGATGAACGCCAATGAGATTCGCTCAGAGTAAGTTCGTGAAGCACCCCGAAGAACCCGGCAACCCTGCTTAACTTTAAGGGCACTCTCGCACGAGAGTGCCCTTAACTTTGCCCGTCTTGAGAGTTAAAGCGCCTGAAGCTCAAACCAGTTCTTGATCATCCCCATGGTTTCCGCCTTGCCCGGTTCCCGCCACTGTTCCATCGTGCCGTCCTCAAGGCGGCGCCAAAGAGCACCGTTGACAAGGTAAGTCGGGATGTGGTCCCACGGCTCGTGACGCAAGATCAGGCCAGATGCCTGCTCGAACGCCGCCGGGTCGCCAAGGGAAACACTGACGTGAAGGTCGCCGTACCGGCCGTCGCTCCTAGCGATGGCGCGGACCCCCCACTTCTCAAGGAGATGATTTCTGCCATCGGCGTCAAGCGACTCGTAATGGTCCCTGACAGTGACGCCTGCTGGCGTCCACTCTTCCCCGCCTTCCTCGACAGGCAGGGATTCCAGCCGCTCAAGCTCCGTTTCGAGCTTAGCTATCATCCGGATCGAAACCTTAAGCTCGGCCGGGTCGGTGTAGTTCTCCGACTCAATAGCCTCTACCTGGGCCTTTACATTCTCTATCTCAGCCCGGTAGTCCTTACCGGGCTTCACGGTCTTCCGGTAAAGCTCCCTACCTCCCCAGCGTTGCATTACCGCATCCTCAACCGCGGATTCAAGGGCACTAAGCGGGATCATCCGTGCGCCGCACGTCGTGGCAGGGCTCGACTGGGTAACGCAACGATAATACTGGTATCCGCCCTTCTTGCGGAAGCCGTAAAGCGGCTTAGCGCACACGCCGCAGTATGCCGTGTGCGTCAAAAGAAACTTGCCTTGCCTCCTGGCGACAGGCCGCGTCTCCGTTGCACGCTTGAGAAGAACCCAGTCCGCATCGGACACGATCGGATCGTCAGTGAACTTAAGCGGCATTCCGTCATCCCCACGGAGGACGGTCAGCCTCCGCAGTTCCCCCTTAGTCTGCCGCTCCTTTCCCTTAACCCTGATCGTCCTAGGCTCGGTTTTAGTGAAAACCGTCTTGACTATCTGACCGTTCAGGCCAGGATTGGACAGCATCTTGAGCACGGAGTTGTCAGTCCACGTGCCGGATTCTAGGGGCTTCCCGCTTGCCCCTCGCGGCTTAACGCCGCCCTCGTTGAGCTTGGCGGCGATCCATGCGTAACTGCGTCCCTCGATCCGCCATGCCGCCATGTCTGCACCCACGGGAGCGTAAACCGGGTCCTTAACGAGCTTCTTAGTCTTAGGTTCCGCCATGTAGCCGAACGGCGCCTTGCGCCCGTCGAAACGCCCGTCAAGCTTCGCCTTATCCGCCGCATCCTTGCGGCGCTCGGACATGCGTTCCCGCTCGAACTGAGCGAACATCGCCAGTAGATTGGCGAACATGCGCCCGGCCGAAGTCGACAGGTCTAGGGACTCGGATACAGAGACGATCGTCTTACCGTTCCTGTCGCACCATTGCCGGAACTGGTCGAAATGCGACAGCGACCGGGTAAGCCGGTCAAGCTTGTGCGACCATGATTACGTCCCACTGGGACACAAGCGGTTCACTCAGCCAAGGCCCCAGGCCGTCTCGCTCGAACGGTGACACCGCCCCGGACACGTCGGTGTCCACCGTGACGTGAACCAGCGTGTCACCCTTTGCCTTGCAGGTGTACTCGATTCCCTGCGTCTGCCGCTCGATCGACGTTGACTCGTCAGTGTCGTGAGACAGCCGCGCAGCCCCTAGAACCCGTCTTCCCAATGTCCTGCCCCTCCGCTACAGTTCGCCTATGAGCAATAAGGGTACGACGTTTGTTCTGGTACACGGGGCGTGGGGCGGGTCGTACGGGTTCAGGTACGTGCGCGGGCCGCTGCGCGAGGCGGGGCACGAGGTGTTCACCCCGTCGCTGACCGGGATCGGCGAGCGCGTGCACCTGGCGTCTCCGCAGGTCGACCTCACCACGCACGTGACCGACGTGGCGAACACGATCCTGTACGAGGACCTGACCGACATCGTCCTGCTTGGGTACTCCTACGGCGGCATGGTCGTCACCGGGGCGCTCCAGCACGTCGCGGACCGGGTCGCGCACCTCGTCTACCTGGACGCCTTCAAGCCCGACGACGGGCAGGCGCTCCGCGACCTCTCCGGGGCGCCCTACCAGGCGCCCGCGATCGGGCCGGGCAGCCAGTGGCTGGTCGAGCCGCTTTACCGGGCGCTTGAGGACGAGGGCCAGGTCGACTGGTTCCAGGCCCGGCGGTCCCCGCACCCGGTCGGCTGCTTCACCGAGCCCGTGCAGCTGAGCAAGCCGCTTGAGGAGTTCCCCTTCACCCGCACCTACGTCAAGGCCCTGCGCGAGCCGCAGGCAGCGGCGGGCACGGGGAAAAGCGCGTTCTGGCGGGCGGCGGAGCACGCGAAGTCCGACCCGGCCTGGCGGTACCGGGAGATCGACACCGACCACATGATCCCGATCAACCGCCCGGGCGAACTGGTCGAACTCCTGCTTGAGCTCGCCTAGCGCTCCCGGCGGGGCGAGTTCCCGGCCGGGAACTCGCCCCGCGGGGCGGAACCTGGTCGAAGCGGGCAGCCGGGGGCGCGTGGCAGGGATGGTGGATAGCTGTGCACGCCGTAGCGTGCACAACTATCCACTGTCTTCTGTCCGCTGTCTTCGCGGCGGCCGCGAGGGTCAGCAGGACGCGGCGGTGAGGCCGCGCCGGCTGGCCCGATGAGGCAGGGACGATTTCATTCGGTCAGGAGCCGACGACGCAGGGAGTTGAATAAGGGCTCGCGTGCACGCAGATCTGAACGGGATCGCGGTACATGCCGATCGATGGCAGCGCCTGTCCCTGGAAGTTGAACAGGGTCTCGTTGTCGTCGGGCGTGCCGGGAGGGCTGGCGTCGGGTGCCCACGAGACACCCGGGAGCCATTCCGGCGCCCAGTAGAACATCCCGGCCCCGAGCCCGTCCGGGACAGCGGCCAGGATGGACAGCTCGTCGTTCAGCATGGAGAGCTGCCCGCCCGGGCTCGCCGGGTAACCGTCGATCAGCTGGCTCGCCTCCCAGGTGGTATTGCCGAGGCCGTCCCCGTTGGCGAGCGTCCAGGAATACTCGGTCTCCGCGATCACGATCGGCTTGTGGAATTGCGTCGCCAGCTCGTCGACATTCGACCGCAGGCTGGCCAGCGAGCCCTGGAAGACGGGGTAGTAGGAGAGCGCGATGACGTCAAACGGGACGCCCTGCTCCTCCAGGTTGGAGTAGAAGGCCTGCGCCCTGGCGTTGTTCCCGCCGAGGTCGGTGTGGATGGCGATCAGCAGCTTGTGACCTGGCTTGTTGCCGGCCTGAGCGCCGGCGATGCCTGCCTTGAGCAGCTGGGCGAGATTGCTCCAGCCGGTGGCCGTGGTGTTGCTGGTCCAGGTGAGGCCGCCGACTCCCGGTCCGGTGCAGCCGAACGACGACCAGTTGGTCTCCTCCGACTGGCTCCACAGCATGCCGTTGGTGATCTCATTGCCGATGGAGACCATGTCGACCGGGGTGCCCTGGGCAGCGAAGGCGGCGATGACCCCCTGGGTGTATGACTGGACCTTCGCGGTGAGCCCCGACAGGGTCGTGGGCCAGCCCGCCGGGATGCACTGCTTGCCAGGGTCGGCCCAGAAGTCGGAATAGTGGATGTCGAGGTACAGCTTCAGGCCCGCCGCCTCCACGGTCTTGGCGAAGGCGAGGTCGCCGGCGAGGTCGCTGTAGCCGGCCGGCGGGTTGACCCACAGCCGGAGGCGGGCCCAGCCGGCGCCGTTTTGCGCCGTGATGTTCGCGGGGTTGCCGAGGACGCCGTTGTCGGTGAAGACGGCCCCGGCGTTGAGTTCCTGCGGGGTAAAGGAGAGATCTGACCCGAGCATCATGCTGGCCGCAGCCGGGTCAGGGCCGAACAGCCGGAACTCCCCGGCGCAGACGGGGGTTGCGCCGCTGTCCCACACCTCGATCTGGGCGTACCGCGCGCCCATGCCTGGCGGTGTGCCATTACCTGAGCTGGGCCCGAGGGGTACGTACATCGGGTTGCCGGCGTCGAGGGCGATGTTGCGGGCCGTCGGCAGGGTGTGCCAGTCGCCCTGCTCGGTGGCCAGCGAGATGGTGGCGTTGGCGGAGGAGCTGGCGTTGTCGAGGGTGATGCCGATGCCATCAAGGTTGCGTACCTGCCCGAGGTCCACGGTCAGCGTGTCCGGGTAGGAATCCGTGCACCACGAGGTGGCAGCGTTTCCGTCGATGGCGTTCGCGGGCGGGTTGCCGGACTGCGAGGTTGCGGCGGTCGCCTGGCCCGACAGCGCCCAGTTGACGGTGGGAACGTGGCTCGTGCCCGGCTGTGACCCGGCCGCGGTGGCCGGCCCGGCCTGCGCCGCGGACGCGGCGACGAGCAGAAGGCAGACCGAGGCGGTGACGAGGGCCGTGATGAGCACACGTCTCTTCCGTTTTTTCATTCAGCATCTCCTTTGATCGCCGGAATCGCTCTCGCCGGTGATCACCTGAACGTCACCGGCGGGGACGGTCATGACGCGGCCGGCCAGCCGAACGGCCGCCGCGGTATCCCCGTGGTTGATGAGCATGAAGAAGCGGCGCTGCCCGTCGGTGCGACGGACGATCTCCAGGTCGCGGGGCCAGGCGCCCGGTTGCGACGGGGCGGCAGGCGGGTTGAGGCCGGCCGAGGCGCAGGCGGCGGCGAACACCGCCGCCGTGGTCGGGGCGTCGGTGCGGGCGGAAACGTACCAGGAGCGGCCCTCGCCCAGGTCGTAGCGGGTGATGGCGGGACCGCCGGCCGCCGGGCCGTCGGCGTACCAGGCCACCGGCTTGGCCCCGGCCAGGACCACCGCCTCGGTCCAGGCGTCGGCGGCCGGCTGGCCGATACCGGGTTCATCCCAGGTGAGGCCGACCCGGTCCCCGGCGCGCAGCGGCAGCCACTCCTCGACCGTGAGGCCGAGGACGTCACGAAGCGCCCCCGGGTAGGCGCCGGGGTAGACCCGGTCGTTGGCGTCCACGATGCCGGAGAAGCCGCAGACGACGAGCGTGCCGCCGGCCTTGACGTAGCGGCGCAGGTTGTCGGCCGCCTCCGGCGTGGTGAGGTACAGCGAAGGCGCCACGACGAGGGGATAGCGGCTCAGGTCGGCCGCCGGGTGCGCGAAGTCCGCGGTCAGCCCGGCGCGAAAGGACGCCTCGTGCCAGGCCCGGACCCGCTCCAGGTAGCCGAGGTCAACCGTCGGCCGCCATTCGAGCTCTTGCGCCCACCAGGACTCCCAGTCCCACAGCAGCGCGAGGTCCGGTTCGGTGACGGTGCCGCGCAGGTCGGCGAGACCTTCCAGTTCGCCGCCGAGCTCGACGACCTCGCGCCACACGCGGGTGCCGGTGCCGCCCTGGGGCAGCATGGCCGAGTGGTGTTTCTCGGCGCCGTACCGGCCAGCCCGCCACTGGAAGAACAGCACGCCGTCGGCGCCCCTGGCCACGTGCGCGAGTGAGTTGCGGCGCATCTCCCCCGTCCGCTTCGCGATGTTCCTCGGCTGCCAGGACACGGCGCTCGTCGAGTGCTCCATCAGCACCCACGGCCCGCCGCCGGCGAGCGAGCGGGTCATGTCCGCCGACATCGCGAGGTCGAGGTAGCTGTCGGTGGCCTCGGCGGTCAGGTAGTTGTCGTTGGAGATCACGTCGACCTCCGGCGCCCAGCGCCAGTAGTCGACGCTCTTGCAGTTGGTGGCCATGAAGTTGGTGGTGACCGGCACGCCGGGCGACAGCTCGTGCAGGATGTCCCGCTCGCGGCGGAAGCAGTCGAGCAGCGCGTCGGAGCTGAACCGGGCGAAGTCGAGCCGCTGCGCCGGGTTGACCACGCTGGCCGAAACCCGCGGCACGTCAATCTCGTCCCACTCGCCGTAGCGCTGCGACCAGAACGCGGCCCCCCACCGCTCGTTGAGCGTCGGCAGGTCGGCGTACCGGGCGCGCAGCCAGTCGCGAAACGCCGCCGCCGAGGCCGGGCAGTAGCACTCCCCCGTCGGGGCGCCGTACTCGTTGTTGACGTGCCACATCACGACCGCGGGGTGCGAGCCGTAGCGCGCGGCGAGCTGGCGGGTGATCCGGGCAGCCGCCACCCCGTACGCGGGGCTCGACGGGCAGTAAGCCTGGCGGGACCCGCCGCCGACCACCAGCCCCTCCCGGGTGACCGGGTGCGCTTCCGGGTGCCGGTGCAGGAACCAGGGCGGCGGCGCCGCCGTGGGCGTGCCCAGGTTCACCGCGATTCCCGCCTCGTGCAGCAGGTCGAGCACCCGGTCAAGCCAGCCGAACTCGTACTCGCCGGGGCTCGGCTCCAGCATGCCCCAGGAGAAGATCGCGACGGAGACGAGCGTGACCCCGGCCTCACGCATCAGCGCGACGTCTTCCGCCCATACCTCCTCCGGCCACTGGTCCGGGTTGTAGTCCCCGCCGTAGGCGAGTCCGTCGATCCGTGGCCAGCGTGCATGCATGAGAACTCCATCAGTCGCGTTGATCGTTATCTGGGAACGCTCACAGACAAGTAACAGAATGAAAGCAGTGAAATCTGGATCTTGACAAGCGTTTAACGGGAGTCAATTCTGGGAGCGTTCACAGACACCGGCGTCCGTCGCCGACAGCTCCTGCGGGCCTCTTGGGCACGCTGCTAATCTCTTGCGATCTCTCACTGCGGAGGGTCAATGAAGCTCGTCAACCCCCGTCGGCGCGTGAGCGCCACCGCGATCGCCGGCGTGGCACTCGCCGCGCTGGTCGCCGCGGGCTGCTCTTCCGGAGGCTCGTCCTCCACGACCGCCTCTGGCGGCTCGTCCTCGTCCTCCTCGACCTCCGCGTCGGGGTCTGCGCAGAAGGTCACCCTCACCTTCTGGACCTGGGTGCCCAACATGGACAAGATCGTCGCCGCCTGGAACCAGGCGCACCCGGACATCCAGGTGCAGGTTCAGACGCAAAGCGCCGGCGACCCCTACCTCACCAAGCTGCTCGCCGCGGCGAAGGGCGGCAACCCGCCTGACGTCGCGCAGGTCGAGTACCAGGTGCTGCCCACGCTGGTGTCGAACAACTACCTGGCGGACATCTCCAAGTACGACGACAACCTGAAGAGCGACTTCCCCGCGGGCAACTGGAACCAGGTCACGCTGGGCGGCAACGCGCTGTACGGGGTGCCGCAGGACGCCGCGCCGATGGCGCTGTTCTACCGCACGGACCTGTTCAAGAAGTACGGCCTGACCGTGCCGACAACCTGGGCGCAGTTCTCCGCCGACGCCACCAAGCTGCACAAGGAGGCGCCCGGCGTTTACCTGGGTACCTTCTCCGCCGTCGACCCGGGCGAGTTCGCCGGGCTGGCGCAACAGGCGGGCGCGCAGTGGTGGTCGGCCTCCGGCACCAGCTGGTCGGTCGGCATCGACAGCGCCGCCAGCCAGAAGGTGATGTCTTACTGGCAGGGCCTGGTCGCCGCCGGCGGGGTCAACAACCAGCCGCAGTGGACCGCCGCGTGGAACAAGGGGATGAACGACGGCCAGTACATCGCCTGGGTCTCCGACGTCTGGGCCCCCAGCGACTTCCCGACCGACGCGCCCGCCGGGGCCGGCAAGTGGGCAATGGCCGAACTGCCGCAGTGGACAGCCGGCGCCAACGTCGTCGGCAACTGGGGCGGCTCCTCCACCTCGGTGATGGCCGCGTCCAAGCACCAGCAGGACGCCGCCGAGTTCATCGCCTGGCTGAACACCAGCACGGCCGGCACCGCGGCGCTCGTCTCCCAGGGCGGCATCTACCCGGCCGACACCGCCGCGGAGGCCGCGATCGGCTCGGCGCCGACCTACTTCTCCAACCAGCCGGGCTTCTGGTCGCTGGCCAAGGACTACGCCTCCCAGGCGGCGAACGTCACCTGGGGCCCGGACGTGAACGTCGCTTACTCGGACTTCACGACGGCGTTCGGCAGCGCGGCGATCAGCAAGAGCTCCTTCCTGTCCCCGCTGTCGTCGGTGCAGTCGGCCGTGGTCAGCGACATGAAGAAGAGCGGCTTCACGGTGGCGGCCGGCTGACGTGAAACAGGCACAAGGGCGTACGGCGCCACGCGTGGCGCCGTACGCCTTCGTCACCCCCGCGGTCGTGCTCTACGCCCTCACGCTGCTCCTCCCGGTCGGCTACACGGTCTACCTGTCGGTGGAAAAGGTGCACGTCAGCGGCCTCGGACTCGGGCCGGCGCCGGCAGCAGGTGTTCGCCGGGCTGAGCAACTACACCAGCGCGCTCACCGACCAGCCGTTCCTGTCCTCCCTCGTCCGGGTCGTCGTGTACAGCGTGATCCTGGTCCCGGTGATGCTCGGCCTGGCCCTGCTGTTCGCGCTGCTGCTCGACGCGCGCCGGGTACGGTTCCAGCGGTTCGCCCGGCTGGCGATCTTCCTGCCGTACGCGGTGCCGGTGGTCATCGCCTCGTTGCTGTGGGGCTTCCTCTACCTGCCGACAGTGTCGCCGTTCCCGGAGATCCTGCGGCACGTCGGGTTGTCCATGCCCAACCTGTTCAGCACCAACGTGGTGCTGCTATCGGTGGTGAACATCGGCGTCTGGGGCGGCACCGGATTCAACATGATCGTCATGTACACCGCGCTGCGCGCGGTGCCGTCCGAACTGTACGAGGCGGCACGGATCGACGGGGCGTCGCAGTGGCAGGTCGCGCTGCGGGTCAAGATCCCGATGATCGCCCCGGCCCTGGTGCTCACCGGGGTGTTCTCCATCATCGCCACCCTCCAGGTATTCAACGAGCCGCAGACGCTATACCCGCTCACCAACACGATCTCGCCGGACTGGATGCCGCTGATGAGGGTCTACGACCTGGCGTTCAACGACAACAACAGCTACGAGGCGGCCGCCATGTCGGTGGTCATCGCGGCCGTCATGTTCGTCGGCTCCTTCTTCCTGCTCCGGGTGAGCAGCAAGCGCGTCTTCCAGGGGCGGTGACCGGCGATGGCCCTGACAAGAACGAACGGCGCGCTGACGGAGGCGCCCGCGCCCGGCGCGCGCCCGGCCAGCCGGCGGCGCGGCGGCATCGACCGGCGCCCGGCCGTCGTGCCCACCGCGGTCCTGCTGCTCGGCGCCGTGTACTGCCTGCTGCCGGTCGCCTGGGTGCTCGTCGCCTCGACGAAGAACAACAACGAGCTGTTCAACACCTTCACCTTCGCGCCGGACGGGTCGCTGTGGTCCAACCTCCGCGGCCTGAACGCCTACGCCGACGGCGTGTTCTGGCACTGGATGCTCAACACCGTCCTGTACGCGGGCGGCGGCGCGCTGCTGTCCACCGCGGTGTCCGCCCTGACCGGCTACGCCCTCGCCAAGTTCGCGTTCCGTGGCCGCTCGCTGCTGGGCAACCTGCTGCTCGCCGGGGTGCTGGTTCCGCCGGTCGTCCTTGCCCTGCCTCAGTACCTGCTGCTGGCGAAGGTCGGGCTGACCGACAGCTACTGGTCGGTGCTGATCCCCTCGGTGCTCTCGCCGTACGGCATCTACCTGGCGCGGATCTACGTGAACGCCGCGGTGCCGGACGAGGTGATCGAGTCGGCCCGGGTGGACGGCTGCCCGGAGAGGCCGGCTGTTCGCCCGGATCGCGGTGCCGATGATGGTGCCGGGCCTGGTGACGGTCTTCCTGTTCCAGTTCGTCGCGGTGTGGAACAACTTCCTGCTGCCGTTCATCATGCTCAGTGACGAGAACAAGTTCCCGCTCACCGTCGGCCTGTACACGCTGCTTAACCGCGGCGCCTCCTCTCCCGAGCTCTACAGCCTGGTCGTCACCGGGTCGCTGCTGTCCATCCTCCCGCTGATCGTGCTGTTCCTAACGCTCCAGCGGTACTGGCGCACGGACATCGCCTCCGGGGCGGTCAAGCAGTGACCGGGGGCAAGTAAAACTAAAGGCATGAATGGCGGGCGGCGGCGTCCCACGATCGAAGACGTGGCGACGGAGG
Organism: uncultured Actinomycetota bacterium; assembly: GCA_963767685.1. GTDB lineage: Bacteria > Actinomycetota > Actinomycetes > Streptosporangiales > Streptosporangiaceae > Trebonia. Next base: position 20,629 of record CAVYEZ010000008.1, on the reverse strand, counting down.
CGGGCGTGTCCCGAGGGACCGTGTCCCGGGTGCTCAACGGCGGGCACTACGTGTCGCCCGGCACCCTGGACGCGGTGAACCGGGCGATCAAGAAGACCGGCTACGTGGTCAACCACCACGCCAGGTCGCTGGTCACCCAGCGCTCGGAGTCGGTCGCGTTCATCTTGTCCGAGCCGGCGGAACGGCTGTTCGCGGACCCGAACTTCGCGGTCCTGCTGCGCGGCTGCACCCAGGCGCTCGCGGAACACGACGTCGGGCTCTTCGTTTGCATCGCGGCGTCCCGGTCCGACCGGACCAGGATCACCCGCTTCCTCGCGGCGGGCCACGTGGACGGCGCGCTCCTGGTGTCGGTGCACGCCGGAGACCCGTTGCTCGGCCTGCTGGCCACGGCGGGCGTCCCGTACGTCGCCTGCGGGGCGCCCCCTGGCTACGAGTCGAAGGTCTCCTACGTGGCGGCCGACGAGCGCGGCGGCGCCCGCACCATGGTCGAGTACCTGCGGTCAATCGGCCGGACCCGGATCGCCACGATTACCGGCCCGCTCGACACCTCCGGCGGCCGTGGACGGCTTGAGGGGTACCGGGAAGTCGTCGGGGACGCGTTCGACGAGTCCCTGGTGGAGGAGGGCGACTACGCCCAGGACTCCGGTGACCGCGCGATGACCAAGCTGCTCGAGCGTCGCCCGGACCTGGACGCGGTGTTTGTCGCGGCGGACGCGATGGCCCTCGGAGCGCTGGACGCGCTGCACCGGGCCGGCCGCCGGGTGCCGGAAGACGTGGCGGTCGGCGGGTTCGACGACTCGTCGGCCGCGGTGGTCGCCCGGCCCGCGCTGACCACGATCAGGCAGCCGTATCCACGGATCAGCCGGGAGATGGTCCGGCTGCTGCTCGCGGGGATCTCCGGCGACAAGCCGTCGGCGGTGATCCTGCCGACCGAACTGGTGCGGCGGGCCAGCGCCTGACGGGGGTTAAGAGCGCAGCTGTTTCAGGGTCGACGGGTCCTTGATCTCGTGGTCGCGGGCACTCACGCACGCGTCTTCGCCGGTGTCCCGTCACCGTGGCCGACACCCGAACCGCGACCGGCACGCCGTTCTCCCGACTCGATCTCTTGTTCTATACGTGACGGCACATTAAGGGCTAGGTCCGACAAAACCGGATCAGCGTCGCGAAACGGCGGGTGACGATCTGAGGGTTGTCCGATCGTCACCTTGGCGCAGGTGGCGCGATTCGCGCGACACTGAGATGGGAGGCGACGATGCGTTACGCACTGCTGATGCACTACCGGGAGGCCGGCGAGGGCGAGATCAGCGAGGAGGCGATCGAAGAGGCCAAGCAGGCGTTCTTGGCCTACGGCCGGGCGCTGGAGTCCGCCGGGGTGCTGCTGTCGGCCGACGTGCTCCAGCCGTCCGCCGCGACGACGACCGTGACGTGCCGGGAAGGCGGACTGCGGGTGCAGGACGGCCCCTTCGCCGAGACGAAGGAGGGCCTAGCCGGGATCTTCATGCTCGAGGTACCCGACCTGGACGCGGCCATCGGCTGGGCCGAGAAGTGCCCCGGCGCCCAGTGGGGCGTGATCGAGGTGCGCCCGACCGCGACCGCCTTCGTCAACGGCGCGTGGACGGGCTGACGCCCGGCGACGGGCGGGACGCCGGCCCTGGCCACGGGGAGCCGGGGCCGGCGGCCCGCTCCGCGGGCGTGGCGGCCCGGGACGGCTACGGCCGGCTGCTCGCCCTGCTGGCCGCCTCCACGAGCGACCTCGCGGCGGCGGAAGACGCGCTCGCCGACGCATTCGAGCGAGCCCTGCGGACGTGGCCGTCGCAGGGAGTACCGGGGAACCCGAGCGCGTGGCTGCTGACCGTCGCCCGTAACCGGCTGCGCGACGAGTGGAAGTCCGCGCGGGCCCAGCGGGCTGTCCCCCTCGATGCCGCCAGGGACACCCGGGCGCATATCGACGAGATTGACGTCGATTCGATCCCTGACCGGCGGCTTGAACTGATGCTCGTGTGCGCGCACCCGGCGATCGACCGCGCGGTGCGCACGCCGCTGATGCTCAACACGGTCCTCGGCTTCACCGCGGAGCAGGTCGGGCGCGCCTTCTCTGTGCCGACGTCGGCGATGGCAACCCGGCTGGTCCGGGCGAAGAAGCGCATCAAGGCAGCGGGCGTTCCGTTCCGCATCCCGGACCGGGCGGACCTGCCGGCGCGGATGGCCGCGGTCCTTGAGGCGGTCTACGGGGCCTACGTCATCGACTGGGCGACCGGACCGCAGGCCCGCCGGCTGCCCTCGGAGGCGCTGCACCTCGCCGAAGTGCTCGCCACGCTCGTTCCCGGCGACCCGGAAGTCCGGGGGCTCGCGGCCTTGATCGAGCTGTCGGCGGCCCGCGCGCCGGCGCGGATTGACGCGGGCGGGCGTTTCGTCCCGCTCGCCGGCCAGGACCCCTCCCTGTGGGACCCGTACCTCATCAGCCGGGCGCATGAGCACCTGCGAGCCGCGCACGCGCGCGGGCAGCTAGGGCGGTTCCAGCTCGAGGCCGCGATCCAGGCCGTGCACTGTGCTAGGAACCACAGAGGCAGGAACCACGGGGCCACGGGGTGCGATGACACCACGGACTGGCCGGCGCTGCTCACCCTGCACCGGATCCTGCACGCGGTCGCGCCCTCGCTCGGGAGCGGCGTCGCCCTCGCCGCCGTCACCGCTGAGGTCGACGGGCCCGCGGCGGGGCTAGCCACGCTCGACGCGGTGGAAGAGGAAGCCGGCGAGCACGCGCGCCGCTTCCAGCCGGCCAAGGCCACCCGGGCGCACCTGCTAGACCGGCTCGGACGGAAGGAGGCCATCGTGGCTTATGAGAGCGCGATCAGCCTGACCCACGACATCGCCGAACGCCAGTATCTGGAACAGCGCCGTGACCGCGCGAGCCGTCGTGAGAGGTTCCGGCCAGAAAATGTCAGTGGCACGTCCTACAGTGGTGAGCTGTGACGGTGACAGCAACCACTGACAACCTTGAGTCTTACCGGCGCGAGCTCACGGGGTACTGCTACCGGATGCTCGGGTCGGCCTTTGAGGCGGACGACGCGGTGCAGGAGACGATGCTGCGCGCGTGGAAGGCGGCCGACGGCTTCGAGGGGCGGTCCTCGCTCCGTTCCTGGCTGTACCGGATCGCGACCAACGTCTGCCTTGACACTCTGCGCGGCGAGAAGCGGCGGGCGCTGCCCATGGACCTGGGGCCGGCGTCGCCGCCGGTCGAGTCGTACATGCGCCCGCAGCCCGCCGAGGACCTCTGGGTGACGCCGATCCCCGACTCGCGGGTGGTGCCCGACCACGGCGACCCGGCGGAGATCGCGGCGGTGCGGGACTCGGTCAGGCTCGCGTTCGTGACGGCGCTGCAGCACCTCCCCGCGCGGCAGCGGGCCGCGCTGATCCTGTGCGAGGTGCTCAAGCTGCCCGCCACCGAGGCCGCGGCGACCCTGGACACCACCGTCGCCTCGGTGAACAGCGCGCTGCAGCGGGCCCGGACCACCCTGGCGGGCCTGCCCGAGCACCAGCGGCCGGGGGGGGTCGAGCCCGAGAACGCGGAACTGCTCGCGAAGTTCGTGGACGCGTTCCAGCGCTACGACATGGAGGCGCTGATCGTGCTGTTGCGCGAGGACGCGCTGCAGACCATGCCCCCTTTCGAGATGTGGATCCAGGGCGCCACCGCCATCACCACCTGGATGACGCAGCCGGGCCCGAGCCTGTGCGCCGGGTCCATCCTGGTGCCGGTGCGGGCGAACGGCGTTCGCGCCTGGGCGCAGTACAAGCCGGACCCGGAGCACGGCGGGTTCACGCCGTGGGCGCTGCAGGTGCACGAGGTAGTCGACGGCAAGATCAGCCGGATGACGTTCTTCCTCGACGCCGAGAAGCTGTTCCCGCTGTTCGGGCTGCAGGACAGGGTCTTCGACGATCGTTGATCCTCCGGGCGCGAGCCGAAGCGAGCCCGTGTTTCTGGACTGAGGAGGGAGGGAGCGACGAAGGCGCGACTGACCGACGAGGGGGGAAACACGGGCTTCGGGCGCGCGGAGGCGAGCGCGGGAAGCACAGATATGCTCGGTTTGTGCGCGTTCTCTTTGTGATGCAGGATCACTCGTCGCCGGGCGGGCTCATCGGGGACGCGTTCGCCGCGGCCGGCTGCGACGTGTCCGAGATGGTGGTGGTGCCCGAGGAACGGTACCACTCCCCCGACGTCGCGGTGACGTTCCCCGCGGCGTCCGAGTACGACGCCGTGGTGTTCTTCGGGGCGGTCTGGTCGGTGTACGACACCACGACGATCCCGTGGGTCTCCCACGAGATCGAGTACGCGCGGTCGCTGATCTCGCTGGGGGTGCCGGCGCTGGGGATCTGCTTCGGCGGTCAGCTGCTCGCCGCGGCGGTGGGCGGCCGGGTGGAGCGGGCGCCCATTCCAGAGATCGGGTGGCTGTCGGTTGCCGCCGACACGTCCGCCGATTCGGGGAACATCGACACCGGGCTTATCGACACCGGGCCGTGGCTGTCGTGGCACTTCGACCGGTTCGCGGTGCCGGCGGACGTGCCGGTGATCGCGCGGACCGCGCTGGCCAGCCAGGCGTTCGTGACGGGGCGAACCCTGGGGCTGCAGTTCCATCCCGAGGTGACCGACGGGGTGCTCGAGGCATGGCTGCGCTCCGATGACACGGCGCAGCTCGCCAGGAGCGGCGTGGACCCGCGGGCACTCATCGAGCAGTCGCGGACCCTGGCGGACGGGGCGGCGGCCCGCGCGCACGGACTGGTGCGCCGGTTCGTGTTCGACGTCGCGCGGCGGCCGGTGACCAAAATGCCGGCGACAACGCTTATTGGCGGCAATCCTTCGCTCTGAGACCGTTCTCACACTCCCGGGGGTCCGCCGGCGGCGGCCCGCGGGATTAGCGTTAAAACGTGCCCCACGACCTCCTGGTAGCCCTCGTCATCTTCGCGGTCGGGCTCGCAGCGGGCACCATCAACACGGTCGTGGGCTCGGGAACGCTCATCACGTTCCCCACGCTGCTGGCGCTCGGGTACCCGCCGGTGCTCGCGAACGTCTCCAACAACGTCGGGCTCGTGCCCGGCGTGGCCTCCGGGGTGCACGGGTACCGGGCCGAGCTAGCCGGGCAGCGGCGGCGGATAATCCGGCTCGGGTCGGCGTCGGTCTGCGGCGGGCTGGTCGGAGCGATACTGCTGCTGGTACTGCCCGCCGGGGCGTTCAAAGAGATTGTGCCGGTACTGATCGGGATCGCCCTCGTCATGATCATCTTCCAGCCCCGGCTGGCGCGGCGGATGGCCGCCAGGCAGTTGGCGCGCACGCCGGCACCCGCCGGACCGCCGGACCGCGACGGCCGCCCGGTCCCGGGTGACGACGAACCCGGCGCCACGGGCGGCACGAGCACCGTGCGGGTGGCCGGCCGGGTAGCCACGCAGCCCGAGGCGCAGGTCGGCGGCCCGGCCCTGTGGGTGCTCGTGTTCCTGTCCGGCGTCTACGGCGGGTACTTCGGCGCCGCCCAGGGAGTGCTGCTGATCGGGCTCATGGGCGTGGCCTTCACCGACAGCATGCAGCGGGTCAACGCCGTCAAGAACGTCCTGGCTGGCCTCGTCAACGGGGTCGCCGCGCTGGTGTTCGTGGCCGCGACGCACATCGACTGGGGCGCCGCCGGGCTGATCGCCTGCGGGGCGATCCTCGGCGGGCAGATCGGCGCGCGGATCGGGCGCAAGCTGCCGCCGTGGGGACTGCGGGTGCTGATCGTCTGCGTCGGGGTCGCCGCGCTGGCGAAGTTGCTGGCTTAATACCGCGCTCTGGCGTCCAGGCGAGCGGGCATTTGCAAGTTTCCGCAAGATCTTGCAAAACGTACCAATCCCGGCGCTTGACTTACGCGCCTGTTGACCGGCAATTACATTAAGAGTTTCTAGATCATCGAGAAGCGCCAGCTAGAAAGCGCAAAGCTGCGTCTAAAAGTTCATCATTTGCATGATCTAATTCACTTATTGCATTGGCGTGTGCCCAATGTTATGTTCCGGTTGATCCAACATCAGCGCTGGTCAAGGAAACAGCGCTCGCCGCGCGGCAGCCGTCCCTGCCGCCGCCGATTGCGGCGGCGGCCATTACCGTCCCTGGGCGCAGGGACGGTCATTCCCACCCCTCAGGGAAAGGCATGTTCGCGATGTCCCTTCGTCACCGACCGCCGGGCTGGATCGCCGCGGCAAGACCTTGCAAGCGGCTGGCCGCGCTCGCCGTGGCCGTCATCACCACACTCGGAACGGTCCTCGCGCTAGCGGTCACCACGTCGGCCGTCGCCCAGGCGGCGACGACCCCGCCGTACTGGGCCCAGTCTCCGTTCAGCGTCCCGAGCGGGACTGGCGTCAGCCTCCCGTTCACCGAGTACGAGGCGGAGAACGCGAACTACACCGGAAAGCTCATCGGCCCGGACTTCACCCAGGGCGACCTCGCCACCGAGGCGTCGGGCCGGGAAGCGGTGCAGCTGACCGCGACCGGCCAGTACGAGCAGTTCACGCTGACCAGCGCGGCCAATGCGTTCGACGTGCACTATGCCCTTCCGCAGGGCGCGTCGGGCACGCTGTCCGTCTACGTGAACGGCGCCAAGCTCAGCAACGAGCTCTCGCTCACCTCGGCCTACAGCTACATCTCCACCGGGAACATCACCGGCAGCCAGACCCACAAGCTGTACGACGACGCGCGGATGATGTTCGGCCAGACGTACCAGCCCGGCACCACGGTGCGCTTGGAGGCGGACTCGTCCGACACGGCGCTGCCTTACACGATCGACGTCGCCGACTTCTACAACGTCCCGGCCGCCGCCACCCAGCCGGCCAACTCAATCTCGGTGACCAGCGAAGGCGCCGACCCAACCGGTGCCGCCGACTCGACCCAGGCGTTCCGCAACGCGATCTCCGCGGCCAACTCCGCCGGGGAATCCGTGTGGATCCCGTCTGGCACCTTCCTCATCAGCTCGGCGCTCCAGGTCAACTCGGCGACGATCATCGGGGCCGGCAGCTGGTACTCGCTGCTAAAGACCAACGAGTTCATCGACAACACCTCCGCCGTCTCCGGGCCGGTCAACCTGAGCGGTTTCGCGATCCTCGGCAGCACCGTCGGCAGGCACGACGACAGCACGGCGAACGCGATCGACGGATCGCTCGGCAGCGGCTTCACGGTGAACGGGCTGTGGATCCAGGACACGAACGTCGGGTTCTGGCTCCAGTACGGCAACAGCAACTGCACGGTGGAGAACACCGTCATCGAGTCCACCGACGCGGACGGCCTCAACTTCAACGGCAACGCGACGAACTGCACGGTGAAGAACAACTTCATCCGCAACACCGGCGACGACGGCCTGGCGATCTGGTCCTACCCCGCGGCGGACTCCGGCATCACGTTCGCCAACAACACGATCGTCCAGCCCACCCTGGCCAACGGCATCGCCGACTACGGCGGCTCGAACAACACGATCTCCAACAACGTGGTCGCGGACACGGAACCGCTCGGCAGCGGCATCGCCATCTCCAACGAGCAGTTCCTCTCCCCGTTCACGCCGCTGTCCGGCACGATCACCGTCTCGGGTAACTACCTGATCCGCACCGGCGCCTACAACCCGAACTGGGCCCACCCGATGGGCGCCGTCAGGTTTGACGCTTACGACTCGGCGTTCAGCAACGTCACCGTGAACTACAGCGGCGGCGCCATCCTGGACAGCCCGTACGAGGCGTTCGAGTTCGTGAGCGGTGGCGGCACCGGCAACACGGTCACTGGCGTGAACATCAGCAACGTGACCGTGCAGAACCTCGGCACGGTCGTCATGCAGGCGGAAACCTCGGGCACCGCGAACGTCAGCGGCGTGACCGCGAGCGGCGTCGGCGTGCCCGGCGCCTACAACGACGGCTACCCGTCCAACACGGCCGGCGCGTACACCTTCAACCTCGGGAGCGGCAACTCGGGCTGGAGCACCACGCCGGTGCTCACCGCGTTCCCGAACCCGGCGCAGCCGGGCTCGCTGACCGCGTCGCCGTCGAGCCTGTCGTTCGGCGACGTGGCGTCCGGGTCGACGAGCGCGGCGCAGTCGGTGACGGTGTCCAACCCGGGCGGCAGCGCGGCCTCGGTCTCCTCGGTCAGCGTCACCGGGCCGTTCAGCCAGACCAACACCTGCGGCAGTTCTATCGCCGCCGGCGGCTCCTGCACGCTCAGCGTCAAGTTCGCTCCCACCAGCGGCGGAAGCCAGACGGGCACGCTGTCCGTCGCCACCAGCGCACCGGGCAGCCCGCTGACCGCCGCGCTGTCCGGCACTGGGGTCACCTCAACCACCAACCTCGCCCTGAACCAGCCGGTCACCGCGAGCAGCTCCGCCTCGTCCAGCTACACGCCGCAGATGGCGGTGGACGGGAACGCCAGCACCTACTGGGAGAGCACCGACGGCGCCGGGTACCCGCAGACCATCACGGTCGACCTGGGCTCGGTGCAGTCCATCGGGTCGGTGACGCTCGACCTGCCGCCGTCGTCCGCCTGGAGCACCCGGACGGAGACGCTGTCGGTCCTCGGCAGCACCAACGGCACGACGTTCAGCCAGCTCGCCGGGTCGGCCGGGTACACCTTCAACCCGTCCACCGGCAACGCGGCCACGATCAGCCTGCCGTCCGGCACCAGCGACCGCTACGTGCAGCTGAGCTTCACCGGCAACACCGGCTGGTCCGCCGCCCAGCTGTCGGAGTTCGAGGTCTTCCCCGGCGGCGGCTCTTCCAGTCCCGGGAGCCTGACCGCGTCGCCGCCGGGCGTGTCGTTCGCCAGCACCGCGGTGGGCGCCACCAGCACCGGCACCGTCACCCTGTCCAACCCCGGCTCGGCCGCGGTCTCGATGACCTCGGTCGGCGTCACCGGCCCGTTCAACGAGGGCAACAACTGCGGCACCTCCCTCGCCGCCGGCGCCTCCTGCACGGTCACGGTCACGTTCACCCCGACCGCCGCCGGATCCGCCAGCGGCACCCTGTCGGTCAACAGCAGCGCGGCCGGGCAGCCCGCTGACCGTCGCCCTGACCGGCACCGGCACCTCGTCCAACACCAACACCAACCTGGCGCTCAACCAGCCGGTCACCGCCAGCGGCTACACCCAGGGCTACGTCCCCGCCAACGCCGTCGACGGCAACACCAGCACCTACTGGGAAAGCACCGACAACGCCTTCCCCCAGTGGTTCCAGGTCGACCTCGGGTCCGCCACCAGCGTCAGCAGGATCGTCATGGACCTCCCGCCGTCCACCGCCTGGGGCACCCGCACCCAGACCATCACCGTCCAGGGCAGCACCGACGGCACCAACTACACCACCCTCGCCGCGTCCGCCGGCTACACCTTCAACCCCGCCACCGGCAACACCGCCACCATCACCTTCCCCGCAACCACAACCCGCTACATCAAGCTCACCTTCACCGCCAACACCGGCTGGCCCGCCGGACAGCTCTCCGAACTCCAAGCCTTCACCAGCTAACGCGCTTCGCGGGATTAGCCACCCTGCTGGCGAACAGCGACGGGCCGGGAACGCGCGTTCCCGGCCCGCCCCGCCCTCGGTTCCGCGCAGCGAGGCCGCGCGGCCGAGTAGCGCAAATGCCCCTACCGGTGAGGCGCCGTGGTGCTTAATCTGCTTGCGTGAGCACTGGTGCGGACGCGGGTGTTGGGCAACCGGGGTTTGTCGCGCGGCACGGGCTGTTGCCCGACTCCGCGGTCGCCCTCGCGAGCGAGGTAGCGGAGCGGATCCTGACCCACCGGCTGCGAACGGTGCGGCTCGCCGTGGTGGACCAGCACGGCATCGTGCGGGCCAGGGCGCTGTCCCCGGAGGCGGCGATCGCGGCCCTCAGCAACGGGCTCGACTTCTCCGGGGCCATCTACTCGCTCGACACGGGCAACAACGTGTTCGTGCCGCCGTTCGCGGCCGGCGGCGGGTTCGGCATCGCCGAGCTGACCGGGTTCCCGGACGTCGTGCTCGTCCCCGACCCGGCCACGTTCCAGATCCTGCCCTGGGCGGACAAGACCGGCTGGCTGCTGTGCGACGCGTACTTCGCGAACGGGCGGCCGGTCCCGCTCGACGGGCGCGGGCTGCTCCGGCGGCAGCTCGCGGCGCTGCGCGACCTCGGCTACGACTTCACCGTCGGGCTGGAGATCGAGTTCTCCATCTTCGCGCCCGCCCGTGGTCCCCTCGCACCGGAGGACGCCGGCTTTACCCCGCCGCCGCCCGCCGTGTCGATCTTTGAGCGCGGCTACCAGTTCCTGTCGGAGACCCGGCTCGACTCGATGGCGGGCACGCTCGACGCGATCAGGGACGCGCTCTGGGCGCTCGGGTCACCGCCCCGGTCCATGGAGGACGAATGGGGTCCCGGGCAGGTCGAGGTGACGTTCGCGCCGATGAGCGGGCTGGCGGCGGCCGACACGGCGGTACTGTTCCGTTCGGCGGTCAAGCAGGTCTGCCGGCGGCGCGGGCTGCTCGCCACCTTCATGTGCCGGCCCGGTCTCGCCAACATCACCTCATCCGGCTGGCACCTGCACCAGTCGCTCAGGTCCCTGGCCGACGGCGGGAACGCGTTCGCCTCGGACGAGGCGCCGCTGTCGGCGGTCGGCCTGTCCTACGTCGCCGGGCTGATCGAGCACGCGGTGCCGTCGCTCCCGTTCGCCGCGCCGACCGTCAACGGGTACAAGCGGTTCCGCCCCTACTCGTTCGCGCCGGACCGCGTGGCCTGGGCGATCGAGAACCGGGGCGCGCTTGTCCGGGTGCAGGGCGCCCCGGGCGACGCGGGTGCGCACGTGGAGTACCGGGCCGGCGAGCCCGCCGCCAACCCGTACCTGTACCTCGCGGCAAGCCTCGCCGCCGGGCGGGACGGCGTGGCGCGCGGGCTGACCCCGCCGCCGCCCGTCGAGGCCGACCCCTACGCGGCCGAGGGCAAGCTCGCGCTGCCCACCTCGCTCGCCGCCGCGGTGGAGGCGCTGGACGGTGACTCGTTCTACCGGGAGACGTTCGGCGACACGCTGGTGGACTACCTCGTCATGATGAAGCGCGCGGAGGTCGCGCGCTACACGGCGGCGCTCGCCGAAGCGGGCAGCGCCGACTCCGCGGATGAGGTCACCGACTGGGAGATGCGCGAGTACTTCGAGTTCTTCTGACCCGCTGGGTGTGCGCGGGCGCGGACAGGCGGGGCGCTGATTTGTGGCCGCAGCGATTGCGGGGCCACGGCCCGGGGCGGAAATTGGGGGCAGATCAGTTACCGGTGGGACATCCGCGCAAAGGAGACGGAAGTCATGGCAACGGATATTCACGCTGAGCACGTGGGCAGCCTGCTGCGACAGCCCTGGCTGCTGACCGCCCGGGCCGACTACAAGGACGGCAAGATGACCGAGGCCGAGTTGCGGGCGACGGAGGATCGCGCGGCGGCGGAGAATATCGAGGCGCAGCGGTCGGCGGGGCTCAGGGTCTTCACCGACGGAGAGGTGCGCCGGACCAACTGGATGACCGGCATCCTTGAGTCGATCGGCGGGATGAGCCGGGTCCAGACGCCGGCGGTCACCTGGCACCGGGCGAGCGGAGAGGTCCCGCCGGAGAGCGAGACCGACTTCGTGATGACGGCGGCGACCTCACCGGTGTTCCAGAAGGACCACCTGACCGCGGTCGAGGCCACCTACATGGCGTCCCAGGTGCCCGGCGCGTTCAAGGTCACGATGATGTCGGCGGCGATGGGCGCGATGGCGTGGCAGCCCGACGTCTCCGCGGCGGCCTACCCCGACCCTGCCGAGCTGGTCAACGACCTGGTGGCGCTGCAGATCGCGGAGGTCGCCGAGCTCGCCGCGCTGGGGACGCGCTGGGTGCAGCTTGACTCGCTGTCGTACAACCAGGTGTTCGACGACGAGTTCCGCGCGGCGACGCTGAACCCGATGGACCCGAGGGTCATCCTGGCGGGCTCGGTCGCGGCGGACACGGCGATCGTGAACGGGATCAGGGCGGCCAACCCGGAGGTGACCGTCGGGATGCACATCTGCCGCGGCAACAACCGCTCCGCCTACATGGCCAAGGGCGGCTACGAGCCGGTGGCCGAGCAGCTTTTCGGCACCGTCCCGGTGGACCGGTTCCTGCTTGAGTACGACGACGAGCGGTCCGGCGGGTTCGAGCCGCTGCGGTTCGTCCGCCCGGGGACGGTCGTCGTGCTCGGCCTCGTGTCGTCGAAGACGCCGGTGCTCGAGTCGCCGGACCTGCTGCGGCGGCGGATCGACGAGGCGGCCAAGCACGTGCCGATTGAGAACCTAGCGCTCTCGCCGCAGTGCGGGTTCGCCTCCACCTCCGCCGGCAATGTGCTGACCCGCGATGAGCAGAAGGCCAAGCTTGCCCTCGTCGCCGAGACGGCGGCGAAGGTCTGGGGCTGACGCGGCGGCGCCGCCGGACGGTCCTGGCCGGTCTTCACGCCCTATCCCGAACGGCTGCGGGTTCCACGTCGATCAGGCCGCGCTTGTCTGCGCTGTCGTCACCGGCTGGGTCGAGGCCGGCGTCAGGCCGAGCTGGTCCTCGTTGAGCACCTGGCTGGCCGGCGGCGCGGTCAGCGTGACGGGAGCGTCGACCGAGACGCTGACGTCGCCCGCCCCGACCTTCGACCCCTTGGGCGCGATCGCCTTGACGAACTCCGGCGTGCTGGTGTCGGTCACGTACTCGGTGCTGCCGTCGGAAAGCTTGATCGGCAGCACCCGGGTGCCGCCCAGCGTGGTGACCGCCTCCTTGGCGTAGGTCCCAGTCGCCGACCCCGAGTTCAGTATCGTCGACAAGCTGCACACGCTGGCCACGCCGGCCATGCTCTTGTCGCTCGCCGAGACCTCGAGGTACCGGCCGTTGAGGAGGGTGATGATCAAGGACGCCTTGGCGCCGGCGTTCGCCGTCCAGAACTTGGCGTCCGGCTTGAGGTAGACGGCCTTGCCGACCTCGATGAGCTTGACGCTGCCCTTGCCGGGGTAGCTGACCGTGCCGACGCAGCCGCGGCCGCGCTTGAACCCGAGGGCGATGCCGATGCTCGTGCCCGCGTCGGTGACGGTTCCGCTCATCGTCAGGCTCGGCGCGGCCTCGGCGTCGGCGGTCGCCTCCGTCACCACCTTGCCCGCGGGCAGCCTGGCCAGCGGGTCCGCGGTGCTTTGCGGGAGGGGCCGGAGGGTCGCGGCGGTAAGACCGCCGCACCCGGCCGCCGCCAGGCAGCTCAGGCAGGCCGCCGCGATCGCCGCCAGCCGCAGGCTGCCCGGCCTGCCGTGAAACATCGCCGTCTCCCGTCTGGTCACAGTCCGAGCTTGGAGCCCTCTATCACCTGGCTGGCCGGCGGCGCGGTCAAGGTAACGGGAGCGCCGACCGAGACCGTGATGGCGCCTGCCCCGGCCTTGGAGCCCTTGGGCGCGTAGCCCTCGACGAACTCCGGCTTGCTCGTGTCGGTCACGTAGTCGATGCTGCCGTCGGAAATCTTGATCGGCAGCACCCGGGTGCCGCCCAGCGTGGTGACCGCCTCCCTGGCGACGGAATGCGTTGAATCGTCGGACGAGAACAGCTGTTTCACGTCGCACATGGTAGCCAGCGACCCCACCTGGGCGTCGCTCGTTGAGGTCTCCAGGTATCGGCCGTCGATGAGCGCGCTGGCCGCGGCCCCATCGGCGCCGCCGTTCGCCTTCCAGAAGGCGGCGTCCGGGTTCATGTACACGGTCTTGCCGATCACGATGAGCTTCAGGCTGCCCTTGCTGCCCTCACCAATGGTCCCCGTGCAGCCGTGGCCCGGCTTGATCCCGAGGTCGAGGGTGAAGGGCTGGCCCGACTGGACGACCGATCCCTTAAACGTCAGGCTCGGCGCGGCCTCGGCGTCGGCCACGGCCTTCGCCGACACCTGGGTCGCGGTGAGGCTCGCCAGCGGGTCAACGGTGCTGCTGGCACTGGGGGCGGCGGCGCCGCCCGAGGTAGTGCTGCCGCCGCAGGCGGCGACCGCCAGGCAACTCACGCCCGCCGCGGCAGCCAATGTTATCTGGGCCCATGGCCGTCCCTTGAACATCATCATCTCCCGTCAGAGCCCGACATCTCAGCACAGACTGTAGGAGACCTGAATGGCCGCTGCGGGATAACTAAACGAAATGAGACCTAATCGAGTAAAGCCGCTTCCGTTGTTAGTAGAGGCCGACGATGTTGCCGTTCTCGTCGAGGTCGATGCTGGCCGCGGCGGGGTTCCTGGCCAGGCCCGGCATGGTGCGCATGTCGCCGCAGATGACGTAGACGAAGCCGGCGCCGACGCTCGCGCGGACCTCGCGGACCGGGAGGCGGAAGCCGGTGGGGGCGCCCTTGAGGTTGGCGTCGTGGCTGAGGCTGTACTGGGTCTTCGCGACGCAGATCGGGAGGTCGCCGAAGCCGTTCCGCTCGTAGCCATCAAGCTGACGGCTCGCCAGCGGCGAGTAGTCCACGCCGTCGGCGCCGTAGATCCTGGTCGCGAGGGTCTCGAGCTTCTCCTTGAGCGTCGCCGCGGACGGGTACAGGTGATGGAAGCCGTTCGGGTGGCTCGCCACCTCGGCCACCGCCTCGGCGATCTCGGCGGCGCCGCGGCCGCCGTCGGCGAAGTGGGTGCCGACCGCGGACTTGACGCCCATGGACGCGGCGAGCTCGTGAATCGCGTCGCGTTCTGACTGGAAGTCGGTTGGCATCGCGTTGATCGCCACGACCGGTTCGACGCCGTGCGCGCGGATGTTCTCCAGCTGCTTGCGGAGGTTCGCCGCGCCGACCGCGACGTCTTCCGGGTTCTCCTGGAGCATTTCCTCCGGGAGCGGGCGGCCCGCGACGACCTTGTACTTCCCCGAGTGGCTCTTGAGCGCCCTGACCGTGGCGACGACCACGGCGGCGTCCGGCTTGAGGCCGGAGACGCGGCACTTGATGTTGAAGAACCGCTCGGCGCCCATGTCGGCGCCGAACCCCGCCTCGGTGACGAGGAAGTCGCCGGTGTGGATGCCGATGAGGTCGGCGACGATGCTCGAGTTGCCGTGCGCGATGTTGCCGAAGGGGCCCGAGTGCACGAAGACCGGGGTGTTTTCGAGGGTCTGCAGCAGGTTCGGCTTGAGCGCCTCGCGCATCATGACGGCGGCGGCGCCCGCCGCCTTCAGCTGCTCGGCGGTGACGGGCTCGCCCTGCTTCGTGTAGCCGACGACGATGCGGCCAAGACGGTCTCTCAGGTCTTTGAGGCTCTTAGCCAGCGCAAGCACCGCCATCACCTCGCTCGCCGCGGTGATGTCGAAGCCTGCCTGCCTCGGGACGCCGTCTCCCGCCGCGCCAAGTCCGATCACGATGTTGCGCAGCGCCCGGTCGTTGATGTCGATCACCCGCTTCCAGGTGATCTGGTTGAGGTCCAGGGCGAACGGGTTGCCCAGGTAGAGGCTGTTGTCGACCATCGCGGCGATCTGGTTGTGGGCGGCGGTGACCGCGTGCATGTCGCCGGTCAGGTGCAGGTTGAGCAGCTCGAACGGGACCGCCTGGGAATAGCCGCCGCCCGCCGCGCCGCCCTTGATGCCGAACGTGGGGCCCATGGACGCCTGGCGGATGGCGATCGTGGCCTTCTTGCCGATGTGCCGGAATGCCATGCCCAGGCCGATTGTCGTGGTCGTCTTGCCCTCGCCGAGCGGTGTCGGGGTAATGGCGGTGACGACGATGTACTTGGCCTTGGGACGGTCCGCGAGCTCTTCGATCGCCTTAAGGTCGATTTTCGCGACGTGCTCGCCGTGCTGTTCGGTGAGCCAGGGCGGGATGCCGACGTCATCGGCGATTTCGGTAATCGGCTTAAGGGTGGCTTGTCGCGCGATTTCCAATGCGGTTGGCATCGCCATGTCGGGTAACCTCCGGCCCCAGTGACGGCAGTCCTTCCGCGATTGTTGCTCCGCGCCCCCCGGAATCCATGGGCGGCAAGCCAAAAACCGTGCCGGAAATGTTATTAATAACGCACAATGGGCGAGCGCGTAAGTCCAGTGACCGGGCGTTCGGCCGGCGCGGCCGCTTGCTGGTCGGCGAACCGCAGGTGCAGCAGCGTGGCGTCATCGCGCAGCTGACCGCCGACGTGGTTGAGCAGGTCGTCCCGCAGCAGTTCGGGCAGGCGGTCGCCTCGCTGCTCACGCCCCTGGCCGGCCCGGGCGCGGGCCGCGGTGGCCGCCGCCCGCTCGGCGAGCGGGTAAGCGAGCCCGTGATCGTCGTAGGCCTCGCTGACCCCGTCGGTGTACAGGAGGACGCTGTCCCCCGCGCGGGCACCGAGGAGGTCGGCGCGCGGCGAGTAGCCGCCCATGTCGAGCAGGCCGAGCGGCGGCGACGGCGACAGGGCGTCGAGCGCCGTCACCAGGCCGCCGCGCAGCAGCAGGGGCGGCGGGTGCCCGCAGCAGACGATCTGCACCTCGTCATCGTTGTCCGGGATCGAGACGAACTGCGCGGTGACGAACTCCTCCCCGTCCGCGTGCTCCGCGACAAACGCGTGCAGCCGCGCCGCGACGACCTGCAGCGGCTCCGGGCGGGCGGCGATCCGGCGGAAGGCGCGGGCGACCTCGGCCGCGGTCTGGGCGGCGCGCGCGTCGTGTCCCATCACGTCGCCGATCAGCAGGCGGACGCCGCGCGGGGTGACGACGGCACAGGCGATGTCGCCGCCGGCCGGGTTGCCGTCGGCGTCGCAACCGTTCGCAATCGCCGGGCGGGTAGCCCACGAGAAGGCGCAGCGCATGTATCCGCCCGAGGTGAGAGGGGGTCCCGGTAGGGATCGGCAGTTACTTTACGGCACCCAATGATGTAACCCGAGCGTAACAACGGCGCAGGGGGAGAGTTTTTTCCGAACGGGCCGTCTAGGGTAGCTAGCTGTCACCGGTTGATCCGATTTCCCGAGAGAAAACGGGACTCTATCGGTCATGTCGGCGCCGGCGCCTTCAGGCGGGCCTGCCGCTGGCCCGGGCCCGGCGCCGCTCAGCGGCTGGCCGGCTAGGCGGACTGGCCCTGGGCCAGCTCGATGAGCTGATGGAAGTTCCTGGCGGCCTCCAGGGCGGCGCCGCCGGAGACGGCGACGAGGACGATCGCGGCGACCAGCAGGAGCAGCCGCAGCCGGGGCGGCGGGGCGAGCAGCGCGGCCACGCGGCGCGGCACCTGGCCGGCCCGGTTGAGGTCGGCGCGGGGTATCCCGCCCCGGTGTTCCCGCTCCTGGGTGATGAGGCCAAGGGCGGACATCGCGGCGTCGCGGTCGGGCGGCGCCGCAGAGGTCGCCAGGGCGGCGCGGGCGACGGCCCGGGCGGCGAGGGTGCGGTCGCCGGCCTGGGTCGCGGCCCGCTCGTCGGCCCAGCGCTCTACGGCGTACCCGGCCTGCGCGGCGACCGGGCGCAGCAACGGGTTGGCGGCGGCGGCCAGGCGCGCGACCGACGTGAAGAGGTAGTGCGAGCCCTGGGCGTGCGAGCGCTCGTGGGCGAGCAGGACGCTCCGCTCGCCGGCGGACAGGGCGCGGAGCATGCCCTGGGTGATGACGATCCGGCACGGCCAGCCGGGCACGGTGTAGGCGTCGGCGGCGTTGTCTTCTGTCACCACGACCTGGCCCGCCCCGGGCAGCCTGCTGGCGTGCCGGTGCGCCGCGGCGATCGCGCGGCCGCGCCGCCACACGGCGCGGCAGGCGGCGACGGCTGCCATCACGAGGAGGCCGCCGGCCACGATCGCGACCGGCAGGGAGACGGCGTCGCCGCTGTTGATGACCGGCCGGGACAGGTGACCGAGCGCGTCGATGACCGGGATCCTGACCAGCGCCGACAGCGCGAGCATGCCGAGGACCGCGCTCGACGCGAGGGCCAGGGCCAGGGCGCTGACCGCGAGCAGCCAGGTGGCGGCCGCGGGCGGCAGCCGGTCGGCCAGCGGCCGCGCGGCGAGGGCCGCGAACACGGGGACGATCAGCGGGAGGTAGACGGCGACGTGCACCTCAGGCCCTGCCGTTCAGGTTGGGGCCGTTCAGGTTGGGATCGGCGAGCATGCGGCGCAGCAGTTCCTCGTCGCGGTCGGAGAGCCCGGAGACGAACCTGGCGAGAACCGCCTCCCGGTCCGCCTCTTCGTCAAGGACACGAGCCATGCGGCGGGCGGCCAGGCCCGGCGAGTCGGCGACCGGCGCGTAGCGGTAGGCGCGGCCCGACTTGCGCCGCTCGAGGACGCCCTTGGCGTGCAACCGGGACAGAATCGTCACCACCGTGGTGTAGGCAAGGTCGCCGCCGACCAGCTCCCTGACCTCGCCGGGAGACAGCGCGGACCCGCCGCGCTGCAGTACCTCGAGAACCGCCGCCTCAAGTTCGCCGGCCCGCGCCGGCCCGGCCCGGCTCCCGCTTCGTCGGCGCGGCCAGCTCCATCGCGCATCGCCTGCCATCCGCTCCCTTCGTCCGCTATCCTCTACGAGTCTGTAGAAATTGTAGCCTGGCGACGGCGAGCAGGCACGGTCGCGCCAGCAGTATCTGACGGGTCGTTGCGAGTGTCCCGATAGTGTGGTCGGTCGTTGGCCGGCCAGCCTGGACGCGCGGGACGGGGCAGGGTCAGCCGCACTCGTTCGGAATGAGCCTGCTTTTCTACCCCGGGACAACGGAAAGGGAGACGCGCTGATGTCGGCCCACCTTACCTACCTGGAGGCGGTCGTCACCGGCCTCATCCAGGGCGTGACCGAGCTCTTCCCCGTCTCGAGCCTGGGGCATAACGTGCTGATCCCGGCGCTGGTCGGCGGGAGCTGGGCGAACGCGCTTAACGTGTCCGCGCCGAACTCCCCGTACCTGGCGTTCATCGTGGGGCTGCACGTGGCGACGGCGATCGCGATGATCGCGTACTTCTGGCGGGACTGGCTGCGGATCGTGCGCGGGTTCTTCTCGTCGCTGCGGACGCGGTCGATCACGACGGCGGACCAGCGGCTCGCCTGGATGATCATCCTGGCGACGATCCCCGTTGGCCTCGTGGGGGTGGCGCTGCAGAAGGAATTCACGAAGGTCTTCGCCAGGCCGGAGCTCGCCGCCGTCTTCCTCGCCGTCAACGGGGTCATCCTGCTGGTCAGCGAGCGCATGCGGCGGGCCCGCGACAACGGCGGCGGCCTCGGCGTGCCGACGGTGGCGCTGCCGGCCGGCGGGCCGGTGCCGAGTGGGCCAGTGCCCGGCGGGCCCGTTCCCGGCGGGCCCGGGAGGCCTCCGTGGGGGCCCGGCGGGCCGGAGCCAGAGGGATGGTCGCAGCAGCCGCGGCAGCAGCAGTGGCAGGGGCCCGACCCGCGGTACGGGCAGGACGGCGACCCGCAGTACCCGGGGAACGGGGCGCCGGGGCAGGACGGGTACGGGCGCCCGCAGCCCGGCCAGCCCCCGTACGAGCAGGAGCAGTACGGGCAGGAGCAGTACGGGCAGGAGCAGTACGGGCAGCCGCGGTACAGCCCGTCGCAGCCCGGGCGGCCGGAGCCGGGCCAGCCCCCGTACGGGCAGGAACAGCACAGGCAGGAACGGTACGGGCAGCCGCAGCCCGGGCAGGGGCAGCGTGGTCGGGACCCGCGGGGCGGGCAGCCCGGCCCAGGGTGGGAGCCGGCGGGCGGCGCGCCGCGCGGATACGACCAGCGCGACCCGCGGCTGGCGGGCGACCGGCAGCGGACCGCGGGGCGGCACGGGCACGCGGCGGGGCCCGGCGCGCACGGCGGCAGCCACGCGGCCGGTCACGCCGGCGGCCGGGCACCCGGTCGACCGGGCGCGGACGGCGCCGCGGCCGACCCGGCGGTGGCGGCCGACCGGCGGCTGTCCACCATGGGGTACAAGCGGGCGGTCATCGTCGGCGCGGCTCAGATCCTCGCGCTGCTGCCCGGCATCAGCCGGGACGGCATTGTCACCGTGGCCGGGATGGGCCGCGGCCTGAGCCGCCAGGACGCGGTGCGGTTCTCGTTCCTGCTCTCGGCGCCGGTGATCCTCGCGGCGGGCGCGCTCAAGGCGAAGGACCTGACCGGGCCGCTCAGCGCCGGCATCCACGGGCCGATCATCGTCGGGTCGCTGATCTCCGGGGTCGGCGCCTACCTGTCCATCCGTTTCCTGACGAAGTACTTCAGCGAGGACAAGTCGCTGAATCCGTTCGGGATCTACTGCCTGATCGCCGGGCTCGGGTCGCTCGCCTACCTGGTGCTGAAGTAACAGGCACGCAATTACTCCGGGATGGCGCGGGCTCTGGCCCTCCGGGAATCGCGGTCCTACCATTGCCGTAATTAACGTCTCGTCATAGAACGAAGGCGATGGCCATGGGCCGTGAATTCCTCCCGCCGGAAGAGGCTGACTCCTGGGGCGAGTTCCACGCCCGGCTTGAGTTTGAGGCGGCAGATCCCGGTCCCCCGCTGATACCGATGTGGTGGGCCGTCGGCGGGCTGCTGTTCGGGGTCGGGCTGGTCTGCTGCGCCTTCGCGCTCCAGGGCGGGCGCTGGTGGATGTGGCTGTGCATGCTCGTGCCGCTCGGTGTCGTGGGCGTGATGGCCGCGCGGGCGGTGGAGCGAGCGGATCGCCGGCGGGCAAGGGCAGCCGAGCTGGCGCGGCTGCATGACGTTTGGCTCAACCACCTGGAGCGCGGGTCCCCCACCCTCTAG
>CAVYEZ010000007.1:0-74161 GCA_963767685.1 uncultured Actinomycetota bacterium | reverse complement strand
CGGTGCCCGTCAGGTGGTGACGCCAGGGACGACCAGGCCGGACTCGTAGGCGATCACCACCAGCTGAGCGCGGTCGCGGGCGCACAGCTTGGTCATGATGTGGCTGACGTGCGTCTTCGTGGTCAGCGGGCTGAGGTAGAGGCGGACCGCGATCTCATCGTTGGACAGCCCCTGCGCGACCAGGGCCAGCACCTCGCGCTCACGCTCGGTGATCCGGGCCAGGTCGGCGGAGGGCAGCGCGCGGTTCCCGGTCGCGGCGGCCTGGCCCGCGACCGCGGGGACGGACGGGGCACGGCTCGCGAGCGAGGAGATCAGGCGGCGGGTCACGCTCGGCGAAAGCAGCGCCTCGCCCTGGTGGACGACGCGGACCGCGCGGATCAGCTCCTCCGGCTCGGCGTCCTTGACCAGGAAGCCGCTCGCGCCCGCGCGCAGCGCCTGGTAGACGTACTCGTCAGTCTCGAAGGTGGTCAAGATGACGATCCTGACACCGTTGAGCGCGTCGGCCGCCACTATCTGGCTGGTGGCCGCGAGGCCGTCGGTCCCCGGCATCCTGATGTCCATCAGGATGACGTCGGGGCGCTCGGACTTGGCCAGCTCGACGGCCTGATCGCCGTTGACCGCCTCGCCGATCACTTCGATATCGTCCGCCGCCTCGAGCAGCACGCGGAAGCCGGCGCGGATCAGCGCCTGGTCGTCGGCCAGCAGGACGCGGATCATCGGGCCGCCTTCTGAGTCGGAGCGGTGCCTGCGGCCTTCGCGGCGGGCGGGGAATCGAGTGGCAGGGTCGCCGTAACGCGGAAGCCGCCCGCAGGCAGCGGGCCGATGTCGATCGTGCCGCCCGCCGCCGCGGCGCGCTCGCGCATGCCGCGCAGCCCGTGCCCGCCAGTGCCGCCCAGACAGTGCCGGCCGAGCAGTGCCGGCAACAGTGCCGCCGAGACAGTGCCGGCCGGACCGACGTCTTGGTCTCGCTTGACGGTGACGGGTGCCGGCGTGGGAAGGGACGCCCCCATGAAGTACGCCGCGTAGGCGGCCTCGGCGGCGGAGTCCGAGAGGCCGCGGCCCGTGTCGGTGACCTCCACGCGCAGCGCGGCCGCACCGTAGTCGACCGTCACGGCCGCGGTGGCGCGGCCGGCGTGGCGCAGGGTGTTGGTCAGCGCCTCCTGGATGATGCGGAACGCGGACAGGTCGGTGACCGTCGGCAGGTCACGACGCTGGCCGGTGACCGTCACGCTTACCGGGAGGCCGGCCGCGCGGACGCCGACCACAAGGTCGTCAAGCCTGCTCAGGCCCGGCGTCGGCTGCGTAGGGTCGGCGGGCTCGTCGGCGCTGTCCGCGGTGCGGAGCACCTCAAGGATCGCGCGCAGCTCGCGGAGCCCGTCCTTGCTGGCGGCACGGATCGCCTTCAGCGACTCCGCCGCCTCGTCCGGGCGGTCGCGCAGGAGTTGCGTCGCCGCCGCGGCCTGCACGGTGATTGTGGCCATCGTGTGCGCTACCACGTCGTGCAGTTCGCGGGCGATGCGCAGTCGCTCCTCCTCGACGCGGCGCTGCGCGTCGACCGCGGCCTGGCGCGCCGCCTGCATGCGGGCGGAGTGCACGTAGGTCCGGTTGGCGATGGCGATCCCGACGAACAGCGCCACCGCGTCGTTGGCCGGGATGATCCAGAACCCGCCGCTGTACCGGCCGAGCGGGTTGTTCGCCGCGGTGGCCGCCATGAGCACGATGGTGACCGCGAGCGCCCAGGCCACCGAATGGCGGACGGGAAACTTGGTGGCGATCGTCACCAGGCCGATGGCGGGGAGCAGGAGCGCCACGCCGTTCACGTACCCGGGAAGACTGTAGGCGACGGTCGCCGCCGTCGCGACGCAGACCACCGTCCGCGGGTACCTGTGCCGCCAGGCCAGGGCCGCACCGCCGAGCACGACGAGCAGCAGCGCGGCGGTCGGCGTGTGCGGCAGGTGGTGGCCGCCGGTGAAGTAGGCGCCGGGAGTGGTCGGGTGCGCCTCCCCGTAAGAGCCGAGGAGCGCGATCACCGTGATCACCACCGCGGTCGCCGTGTCGCGGGTGGGCGGACGCCAGTTACCGCCGGGCTCGGTCCAGGCCCGCCGGAGCCAGCCAGGGATTGCCGGGAATGCCGCGCGCCGGCCCGGCCCCCGGCCTTGCCTGGACGCGTCGCCCGTGCGATTCCCATGTGACGCAGCGTAGGCCGATTTCGCCCCGCTCACCATCCGCTAGGGATGTACGCCGCCTACTCCCCCCGGAGTACGTCGGCACCGGGTGCGGTCCTCGGTACTCGCCCAGGGGTAGCAGGCACTGACAACTTCTGCCGGACGCGCGAGTACGCGGCGCGGCGGGACGCTTGCGGTGGCTGGCGGGCATGCCGCCGGACTTCGATGTAAGGGAAAACCCGAGATGCAGGCGCTCACACGTTTCGTACTGCGCCACAAGGCGCTGGTAGCACTGACTTGGCTGCTCGTCGCCGTGGCCGGCGTCATGACGATCAGCGGCACCACCCACCGGATGACCAACGACTTCTCCATGCCTGGGCAGGCCTACAAGGTCGACAACCAGATCGTCGCCGAGTACGGCAACGGCGGCTCCCAGTCCCCCTACGTGCCCGTGCTCACCGTGCCAGGCCGGCGAGCGGGTCACCGACCCCGCGGTCGCCGCCGAGGCCGGCCGGGTGTTCGGCGCGATCGCGGCGTCGGTGCCCGGCGTGCGCGTCGCCGACTACAGCTCGACGGGCAACGCGCGGTTCGTGACCAGCGACGGGCGGACGACGTTCGCGCTTGTGTTCATCCCGCCGTCGACCTCGTTCGGCGGCCCGACCCAGGCCGCCGCGATCACCAGGGCCGCGGACGCGGCGCTGCCGCCCGGCTGGCACTTCGGGCTGACCGGCGAGGACCTCCTGGCCAACGGCGCGCCCGCGTCGAAGGGCACCGGGATCATGGCCGAGGTCATGATCGGGGCGTTGGGGGCCCTGGTGATCCTGGCGCTTGTCTTCGGCTCATTCCTCGCGTTCCTGCCGTTGCTGATCGGCGGGGTCTCCGTGCTCGCCACGTTCCTGATCGTGGGCGGGCTGACGGAGATCACCGGGATCAGCCAGATCGTCGAGTTCCTGATCGCGCTCGTCGGGCTCGGCGTGGCGATCGACTACTCGCTGCTCGTGGTGAGCCGGTGGCGGGAAGAGCGCTCGGCCGGGCGCGAGAACGCCGACGCGGTGGCCGTCGCGATGCAGCACGCCGGGCGCGCGGTGGTACTCTCCGGGCTGACGGTGGCGATCGGGCTGCTGTCGATGATCGTGCTGCCGGTGCCGATGCTGCGCAGCGTCGGTTACGGCGGGGTGCTGGTGCCGCTGGTCTCCGTGCTCGTAGCGATCACGCTGCTGCCGGTAGTCCTGGCGTCGGTTGGGCCAAGGATGGACTGGCCCCGGCTGCGGACCGAGCGGCGTCCATCGCGCGTGTTCTCCTCGTGGGCGGCGCTGGTGTACCGGCACCGGTGGGTGTCGGCCGCGGCCGGGCTCGTGATCATGGGTCTGCTGATGGCGCCGGCGCTTTCGCTGCACCTGGGCTCGCCCGGAGCGTCCGCGCAGGCGACGGCCGGCCCCGCGCACGACGCGCTGGTGAGCCTGACATCCGGCGGGATTCCCTCCGGTGTGCTGACGCCGGCCGAGGTGCTGACGTCGGGCTCGTCCTCCGCGTCCGTCGCCGCGCATGCCTCCGGGCTGCCCGGCGTGTACGCGGCGATCGCGCCGGGTTCCGGAGCCGGGTTCGCCAGGGGCGGGACCGCCATCGTGGACGTGCTGCCGACCGTCGAGTCCTCGCTGCCCTCGGGGCAGGCCGCGATCGCGTCGATCGAGCACACGCTGGTGGGCAGCCCTGGTGTTATCGGGGTCGGCGGGGACGGTGCGTCGCTGATCGACTTCGACCACACCGTGTACGGTGACTTCCCGCTGATGCTCACGCTCATCGCGGCCGCGACGTTCATCCTGCTCACGCGGGCGTTCCGGTCGGTCGTCCTGGCGCTCAAGGCCGTCGTGTTCAACCTGATCTCGCTGGCCGCGGCCTACGGCGTCATGACCTGGGTGTTCCAGGACGGGCACGGGTCGATGGCGATCTTCGGTGTCCCGGCGACCGGGGCGATCACGATGTGGGTGCCGCTCATGGTGTTCGCGTTCCTGTTCGGCCTGTCGATGGACTACGAGGTCTTCATCCTGACCCGCATCCGGGAGGCGTACGACGCGACGGGCGACGCGAGGACGGCCGTCGTGACCGGACTCGGCCGGACCGGGCGGCTGGTGACCAGCGCGGCCGCGATCCTGATGCTGAGCTTCGTGTCGATGTCGACGGCCGGGCAGACGGACCTGAAGATCCTCGCCACCGGGCTCGGCGCGGGCATCCTGGTGGACGCCGTGGTGCTCCGCTGCCTGCTTGTCCCGGCGATGGTGGCCCTGTTCGGCCGGGCGAACTGGTGGCTGCCGGCCTGGGCGGCCCGCCTGCTGCGCCTGCCCGCCGCCGAGGTGGCCGGCCCGGCCGTCACCGGCGGGGAGTTGACTCCGGTGTCCTCTCAGTGGCGGTACCGGCTCCCTGGTAAGCGCTAGCGCTCGGCCCGCAGGCCTGACCGGCTCGGTTAGCGGTCAGGCCTGCGGCGTCGTCCGCACGCCGGACAGCGCCGCGCTACTGGTGCAGCTGGGCGGGAGCCTGGGGGTCGGCCGGGGCGGAGTTTTCCGCGGTGATCCACGCGTCGATGCGCTGCCACCAGTCGTACAGCCAGGTGAGCTGGGCCTCGCGGGTGACCGCGCGGGGGACGCTGGGGGCGGGCACGCGCCACCAGCGGGCGCGGACTTCCATGTCGGCCCGCAGGCCCCGCCAGACGTCACGGACGCTGACCAGCCGGTCCAGGCCCGTGTGGGCCACGAAGATCACGTCAGCGGCCGGGCAGGCCTCGATCGCGGCGAGGGCGCCGCTGGCGTGCGGCGGCAGGACGTTGGGCATCGCGGCCGCGCGTTCGGCCAGGTCGGGGCGGCCACCGCGGCGGAGGCGGTCGATGGCCCGGCGCCAGCGGTACGGTGTCCAGTTGCCGCCCTCAGGGAAGATGGCCAGCGCGCTGCCCCCGTCCAGGCTCACCGCGAGCCGGCGGATCTGGTCGACGTGATGAGAGCCGGCCCGGTGCAGGAACGCGTTGGGCACGCGGTTGGCGAGGATGTCCATGCTCGGGTCCAGTTGCAGCGTGGCCTTCATGACGACGCGCGGGCGGCGCTCGCACACGCTGAGCAGGTAGTGGATGAGCAGCAGGGAGTCGCCGGGGCCGGCGTGGCGGCTGAGCACGATGAGCGGGCGGCCGCCGCATGAGCCCGCTTCCGGCGGCCCGGTCACCCTCACGCTGAGCCCGCACGCACGCGCCGCCACCCGGTAGATCAGGTCAAGGAACCACTTGATCACCGCGTAGTTGCGGGCCTGGTACGGCTCGGTGTCCAGCCGCCCGCCGAACCCGCTCACCAGCCACAGGCTGAGGGAGACGGTCAGCGCGGCGGTCTCCCCCGCCGACCAGGCGAGTCCGAGCCACGTGACCCGCAGGAGCCGCGACCGGCGCGGGCGCTCGGGGCGGGTCCGCCGGCTGATCAGGTTGAACGCGGCGGTGAGCAGGGCGACCGCCGGGGTCAGCGCGGCCAGGGCGCAGGCGATCACGACGACAAGCGGCACCAGCAGCAGGCGGCGGATCGGCGTGGGCGGCAACATCGGCGGCTCCCCGTTGACGGTCAGCGGGGCCGGGCTTCGCCCACCTGGGCCAGGTAGCCGGCCGACGCCGCGTAGGAACGTTCCATGCTGCTACTTACCTGTTTTCTGCCGCGATAACGGAATTGGCGCAAACCGGGGGCAAGCTGCTCGCCGCCGGCGGGCAGGACGTGCACCCGCACGCCGGGCGGCAAAGCGGACATTTCCTCGTGGAAGCGGTGCCTGCGCGCGATCTCGAACGCGACCAGGCCCACCTCCCACGGCCGCGACGGAACCGGGAGCGGGCTCTCGATCCGGCCGACGTGCAGCACGTACACGGTGCGTCGCGCCGAGCGCGACGGCGCGGCCGACCGGGATGGAGTGGACGAGGCCGCCGTCGAAGTAGTGAGCGCCGTCGATCTCGACCGGGGGCAGCAGGCCGGGCACGGCGCACGACGCCATGACGGCGGGCACCAGCGGGCCGCTGCTGAACCAGTGCGCGGTCGCGTTCTCGATGCTGGCCGCGACGCAGTGAAACGGCAGCGCCAGGTCCGCGAAATCGGTGGCGGGGAGCTTGTCGGCGAGGAGCTTGCGCAGCGGCTCGATCGCGTGCAGGTGCGTGCCCGAGCGGGCCAGCCGGACCGCCCGGCCGAGCACGGTCTCGCTGAACACCAGGCCGAGCGACTCCCCGCCCCACAGCTCAGCGAGGAGTTCCGCCGCGCGCTCCGGGCCGGCGGCGACGAACGCGCCGTTGACCGCCCCGATGGAGGTGCCGACAACGATGTCGGGCCGCACCCCGGCTTCCGACAGCGCGCGCAGCATGCCCACCTCGTGCGCGCCGAGCAGGCCGCCGCCGCCGAGTACGAATGCAGTCGTCACCTACCGCAGGCTAACCCGTGCCGGGGACCGCACGGGAACGGGCCTAGGGGACTCGCGCCACCCCGACGATCATCTCGGCGTCGCGCTTGGGCGGTACCGACACAACTGGCCAGCCCGGACGCCAGGACCTCGCGCCCGCCACGCCCGGCGGAATCAGCGGCAGGTCGCCGAAAAAGGACGCGAAGTCTTCGGCCGAGTGCTTGTACAAGGGGGCCGGGCCCTTGCTGTACAGCTCGAAGAAGCGGTCCGCGGCCGGGCCGTCGGCCAGGCCCATGGTGAGCAGCACGTAGCTGCCGGGCGCGAGCGCGGCCGCGTACCTGGCCACCAGCTCGCGCCCGGTCCCGACCGGGAAGAAGTGCAGCAAGGCGGCCATGATCAGGCAGGCGGGCGCGGCCAGGTCGAGGCCCTTGGATACCCCGGCGAGCACCGCGTCGACGTCACGGGCGTCGCCGTCCACGACCGTCAGGCCGGCCTGCTCCCGGCCCGGCAGGCCGCGCAGGTGGCTGAGCACGATCGGGTCGATGTCGACGTAGGCCACGCGCGCGTCCGTGTCGTGGACCCGGGCCGAGCCGTGCGTGCTCGGCGACGTCGGCAGCCCGCAGCCGACGTCGATGAACTGGCCGATCCCTTCCGCCGCGAGCCAGTTGACGGCCCGGTCCAGGAACTGCTTGTTCTCGCGGACCGTCGCCGGAATCGGCGGGAAGATGCCGATGAGGCGCTGCGCCAGTTCCCGGTCGGCGGCGAAGTTGTCCCTGCCGCCGAGGAAGTAGTCATAGACCCGCGCGATCGACGGCGTAGTCGGATCGAAGTCGGCCACGTACGGCATGTTACGCGGCCTCCGCGCGGCAGGTCACCTCATGCCCCTGACCTCGCCCGACGGCGCCCAGGCAATTGCGCGGGGCCGACAATTGCGCGGCGCGCGATCCCGAATAGATAAATAATAATATATCGTAACGTAACCGCCCATGTGCAATGATGGGCCACCCTTTTTGGATTTTGCGATATTTCGACGCATTCGCCACTACCTCGTGTTAGCGTGACGAACCATACGAGCAATACGTATCAATGGTTGGTCACGCCGGGGGGGTCTCGGCTACCGCCGGGCCAGGGGTGTTGGAGAGCTCGACGCTTGATCTTGATTTCGCATGCCTCTGCGACGGACGGGCGGACACCTCCCCGTGCTCGTCCTGTGTGAGGCGCTATGGCGATTTTCCGGCGTCCGGTCCGCTCCCGGCCGATCCGGCTGTTCCTGATCGGCATGTTCGCCGTTCCCCTCGTCTCGCTGATCGGCCTGTGGGCCTTCGCGGCGAGCGTCACGGTCCCTGACGCGGTCAGCGACCACAACTACAACCTCAGCGGCCTGGCCACGACCAGCCCGGACGTCGCCGCGCTGACGGTCGGAGCTGCCCGCCGAGCAGCACCAGACCTATCTCTGGCTGCTCAGCGGCCGCCGGGCGGCGAAGTCCTCGCTGACCGCCACCAGGGAGACCATCAACCAGGTGCTGCCCGGTGCCGAGGCCACGCTGCTGGCCGGGGACAACCGGCTGTCCGCCACCTCCAGGGCAGACCTGAACGCCCTGGAAGCCGACCTGCGGGGCATCCCCGGCATCAGGCAGTCCGTCGATGCCGGGACGATGACCCCCGCCGCCGCTTTCCAGGCGTACAGCAGCATCATCGACGCCCAGTTCCAGTTCTACTACGCGGAGACGCTCGACCAGGGCACCTCGATGCAGGCGATCGGG
Source organism: uncultured Actinomycetota bacterium (assembly GCA_963767685.1). Classification (GTDB taxonomy): domain Bacteria; phylum Actinomycetota; class Actinomycetes; order Streptosporangiales; family Streptosporangiaceae; genus Trebonia. The sequence continues at coordinate 65,829 of CAVYEZ010000007.1, read as the reverse complement.
CATCGGCGCCATCGACGCGGCGCTGCGAGCTTGAGATGGTCAGCCGGGAGGCGACGCTGGTGGACGGCGCGCTGACGGTCGGGCACGGCCAGATGGACGCGGCGGCGCGGCAGCTGTTCATCAGCACCGCGACCAGCAGGCAGTTCCTCATGAACCAGGCGCTGTCGCTGCTCACCCCCAGCCTCCGCGCCGGGTACGCCGCCATCGCCAGCTCGCCGGCCTACCAGCAGTTCCAGGCCATGGAGAGCCAGATCATGGCCGGCGCGGGCAGCGGGCCGGTCCCGGTGAACGCCACGGCGTGGGGGGCCGGCCTCGGGCACCGTCCTCGGCGCCATGCTGACCGCCGAGGCCGGCATCAGCGCGCAGATGTCGGCGATCAGCGGGTCGGCGAGCAACTGGCTGTACACCAAGGCCATCCTCGCGGGCGGCATCGGGCTGCTCGCCGTGATCGTGTCCGTCTTCCTGCTCGTCTGGTTCGGCCGCAAGGTCACCGGCGACCTCACCGGGCTCTACACCAGCGTCCGCGGCATGGCCGAGGAGCGGCTGCCGCGCGTGGTCGAGCGGCTGCGGCGCGGCGAGGACGTGGACGTGCTCGCCGAGTCCCCGCCCCCCGGCACCAGCGGCATCCTGGAGATCTCGCAGATCGCGCGGTCGTTCGGCATCGTGCAGGAGGCGGCCGTCGCGGCCGCGGTCGAGCAGGCGCGGCTGCGCAAGGGGGTCAACCAGGTCTTCCTCAATATCTCCATGCGCAACCAGTCGCTGCTGCACCGCCAGCTCGGCATGCTGGACTCGATGGAGCGGCGGACCAGCGAGCCGGGCGCGCTCGCCGACCTGTTCCGCCTCGACCACCTCACCACCCGCATGCGCAGGCACGCCGAGGGCCTGATCATCTTGTCGGGGTCCACGCCCGGCCGCGGCTGGCGCGAGCCGGTCCCGGTCGTCGACGTGCTGCGCGCCGCGGTGGCCGAGGTCGAGGACTACGTCCGGGTCGACGTGCTCAGCGAGTCACGCGACCTGGTCGCCGGGAACGCGGTCAACGACGTCATCCACCTCGTCGCCGAGCTCGTCGAGAACGCCACGGTCTTCTCCCCGCCGAACACCAGGATCGAGGTGCAGGGCGGACCGGGCGGGCACCGGCCTGGTCGCGGAGGTCGAGGACCGCGGCCTGGGGCTGAGCCAGGAGGAACTCGCCGACATCAACCGGCGGCTGGCGAACCCGCCCGAGTTCGACCTCGCGAACAGCGAGCAGCTCGGCCTGTTCGTCGTCAGCAGGCTGGCCGCCAGGCACTCCATCAAGGTGTCGCTGCGCCAGTCGGTGTACGGGGGCACGACGGCCATCCTGCTGCTGCCCTTCGGCGTGATCGTGCGCGAGGAAGAGGCGGTGCCGCTCGCCGGGCGAGGCGAACGGCCCGGGCGTCGCCCAGGAGCCGGCCAGGAGCCTGCGGGCGCGGTCGCTCCCGCCGGCCGGAGGCGGATCGGCTCCCCGCCTGGGCCGCCGCTGGCTTCGGCGCCACCGGCAGGCACCGGCTGGCCGCGGCGGCGACGGGCCGACGAGCCGACACCGACGTGACGGCCTGGGGCCAGGACGACGAAACGCCGCGCGCCGCGACCGCTGCCGCGGCCGCCGTGGGAGTACGCGCAGGCCGAGCCGGAGCAGCGCCCGGAGGCCGCCGCCGGCGGCGCCCGCCGGGAAGCCGCCGTGGGACGCGGAGTCCGGCCCGTCCTGGTTCGATCCCTTCAGCCGGACCCCGGTCCGGCGAGAGCCGGGCCGGCCGTGCGGTGACCCGCCTGTCCCGGCGCCGGCGGCACCGCATGGTCAGCAGGCGGCAGCCGAGCGTGGCCTCGCCGGGCAGGCATCTCGGGATGCCGATCCGGGTCCCGCAGGCCAGCCTGGCCCCGCAATTGCGCGCCCGCGCGGACGGCGGCCAGCAGGCGGCCGGGGGACGAGCCAGCAGACGGGGGGCGCGGCGCCGGACGTCGACGCGCGGTCACCGGAGGCGACCCGCAACATGTTGATCTTGATGCAGCAAGGCTGGGAGCGGGGCGCGTCGACGACCTGGACGATCCGGCGGGCGTCTCCGACAACGGAACTGAGCGATAGCGAGGCGGGGGTAATGGCACAGACTGACACGACCGGACAGCTGAGCTGGCTGCTCGACAACCTGGTCAACCAGGTCGAGCACGTCCAGCAGGCGGTCATCTTGTCCAGGGACGGCCTGGTGGTGGCGGCGTCGCGGGGGCTCACCCGGGAGGACGGCGAGCACCTGTCGGCCCTGGCGGCGGGCGTGCAGAGCCTGGCCCGCGGGGCCGGGCGGCACTTCCACGGCGGTGAGGTCCGGCAGACCATCATCGAGATGGAGCAGGCGTTCCTCTTCGTCATCGCGGCGGGAAAGGGCACCTGCCTGGCGGTCCTCACCTCCGCCGAGGCCGAACGTGGGCCTCATCGCCTACGAGATGGCGATGCTCGTCCGCCGCATGGGCAAGTACCTGGCCGCCGAGCCCAGATTTCCCAGAGCCTGAGATAGCGGCAGAATGATCTCGCACGACGGTCACGGGGAACGGTGGTTCGACCAGGAAGCCGGCCCGGTGGTGCGCCCCTACGCGGTGACGAAGGGGCGGACCCTGCCCAACGGCGGCGCGTCGCTCGGCCTCATCGATGTCGTCGTCGCCACCGGCGAGCGGCCGTCCGACCACTTCCGGCCGGGCCCGGAGCACCGGCGGATCCTCGGCGTCTGCCGCCGTCCGATGCCGATCGTCGACCTGACCTCTGAGATCGACCTTCCCCTCGGGGTGGTGCGCGTCCTGCTCGGCGACCTCATGAGCGAGGGGATGGTGCGGATCGTCTCCGCGCAACGACAGCACGTACCCGACCAGCGCCTACTGAGGATGGTGCTCGATGGACTCGAATCACTTTGACGGCGGCCGGCGGGCGGCGTGCCGTCGACCGCCAAGATCCTGATCGCCGGCGGGTTCGGCGTCGGGAAGACCACGCTGGTCGGGGCGATCAGCGAGATACGGCCGCTGCGCACCGAGGAGCCGCTGAGCGACCGCAGCGTGGGCGTCGACGACACGCAGGGAGTGCAGCGCCAAGACCACCACCACCGTGGCCATGGACTTCGGCCGGATCAGCTTCCAGTCCCAGCTCGTGCTCTACCTCTTCGGCACGCCCGGCCAGGAGCGCTTCTGGTTCATGTGGGACGACCTGTCGGTCGGCGCGATCGGCGCCGTGGTCATGGCCGACACGCGGCGGATCGCCGACTGCTTCGCCTCGATCGACTACTTCGAGCGGAACGGCACGCCGTTCGTCATCGCGGTCAACTGCTTCGACGGCGCTCCCCGGTTCGAGCCGGAGGACATCAGGATCGCCCTGGCGCTCAAGCCCGACGTGCCGGTCGTGCTGTGCGACGCCCGTGACCGCGACTCGGTGAAGAAGGTCCTGGTCAGCCTCGTCCGGTACGTGCTGAACAGCAGGCCTGCAAGCCAGGTCACGCCGGCCTGAGCAGGCGGTAACGGCTTCGCCAGGACAGTCAGCCGCGGTCGTTCGGGATAATCCGGGAGGTTATCCGGTTTCCTCGCCGGCGGCCCCGGCCAGGTCGGCGATGAGGCGGTCCGCGACGGATTCCTCGTAAACGGCCCGGCCGTGCTCGGTCATCGTGACGGCCAGGGACGGGTCCCACGGCGTCGGCTGCGGGGTTCCCGCGAGGCTCACGTAATCGGCGTTCTTCTTGATCGCGCTCTCGTACTCGGCGGCGGTAAGGCGCCAGGGGCGCGCGTTGTGCCTGGTGATGACGCCGCTGGCGATGGCGATGCCCGGCCAGTCGAAGTCGCCGTGGTAGGCGAGCCTGCCGCCGGCCCGCGCGATGGCGGCGGCGAGCCGGCGGAACGCGGTGGACGGCTGGCCCTCGGTGCACACGAGCGGCCCGGCGCCGGCGCCGAGCTGCCCCGCGGCCCGGCGCAGGACCGCCGGGTTCTCACAGGCGCGCACTAGCTGGCGCGGCGGCACGGTGATCGGCATCGTGACCAGTTGGTGGAGGGTGACGTAGAACGGGACGCCGCGCGCCTTCGCCGAGGTGAGCCACTCGCCCAGGCCGTCGCCTTCCGCGGGCAGGTTGAGCACGAGGACGCGGCTGGCGAGGTCGTCGACGATCACCCCGCTGCGGTCCCAGAGGTCGCGGCGCTCCTCGGTCGTCTTCGGACGGTCGCAGCCCAGGCGGAACGCGAGCCCGCGGAGCACGAGCGTCGCCAGGACCGTGCCGGGGTTAAGCGTCTTGGTGTCCCCGGTGATCGTCGCCGCGAGCTCCGCTAGCTGCACGGGCGCGGCCCTCAGCTCGGTCCGCTGCTCGATCCACTCAAGGACGCGGGTCGCGTGCCGGACCTGGGCGGCCTCGCCCGTGTTGATCAGCCTGGTCAGCGACCCGTCGGCGGCGACCTCCGCGAGCCAGGCGTGAAACCAGCCCCGGGTGGTCAGGAACGAGTCCTCCGCCGAACGGATGGCGGCTTCGCGCCCGTCCGTCAGGCGCTGCCGCTCGGCGGGGCGGTCCTTGAGCGCCGGGCCGAGGCGTTCGAGCAGCTCGGCCAGGCCCTGGCCGGCGGCCTCGCGGACGGCCTGGTCGACGTCGGCGAGGCGCACGAAGAGGACGCTGGCGCCTTCCGGGCGGTACTGGCCGGTGATCCCGATGATGGCGCGGCGTTCCCGGTCATCGGGTGACTTGACCGTGACCATGCGGCTCAGGTCCCCGCCGGTGCGCTCAAGCGAGCGGCGGGCGGCGTCGAGGAGGCGCTTGTACTCCGGGCCCGCGTACCTCGCGGCTCCGGTGTCCTTGGCGGCGTCCTCGTGCGGCATGTCCGGTGGGCCCCCGTCTCCCGGCGCGATGTCTCCTGTCAGTGCACTCTACTGAAGCCGGCACTCAGTGCCGTCGCTCCCGCACGGGACGTGTGACTAGGGTCTCGGCCGGCGGGCGGCGCCGGTGAACCGCCCGGTCGGTCGGCAGGCCAGGGCGGGCAGCGGCGCCGGCTAGAAGTAGGCGCGGGCGCGGGCCACGTCCAGCGCCTCCGTGAGGTACTGCGCCGCCCGCGCCTGGTCCCCCTCGTCCCAGGACGCGCAGGCGGCGGACAGGACGTCGGCCAGGTCGTCGGGTAGCAGTTGCTGTGACGGGTCGATGATCAGGCGGGCGGCGGCGGCAGCCTCGGCGGTAGCCCCCGCTGCCAGCCGGACGGCGAGCACCGGGAACAGGTAGGTCCACCGGTGCATCGCGGCCGTGCCGGCGTTCGCCAGGTCAAGGGACTCGATCTCGGCGGCTAGCCTCAGGACCTCGTCCGAGCGGCCGTCCTGCCAGGCTAGCCAGGCCGCGATGGCCTTGTTAGCCGCGATGCGGCCGTCAAATTTCGCGCCAACCGCCCTGGTGGCCTCGAGCGCCCGCGGGAGCAAGGCGCGAACCGCCTCGGTGTCATGCCGTCGCAGGGCGATCAAGGTGAGGGTCATCAGGGCAAGGTCGCGCAGGACGGTCTCGCCGATGCGCTCGGCCAGGTTCAGCGCCTTGGTCTCCTCTTCAGCGGCGGCGGGCAGGTCACCGCGCAGCCACAGCGCCCAGCCAAGGAAGTCCGTCGCGTAACCGACGTCCTTGTCCCTGTCTTCGCCGGATTGTTCGGCCGCGGCGATGGCGGCCCGCAGGCTCGCGAGGTCCTCATCCTCGACGCGCAACCGGTTCCGCATCAGCCTCTGCAGCGTCCAGAAGCGATAGAAGGCCGTCTTCCTCGCCGGCGAGCCGTGGGCCTCCAGGACCGGCCTGACATCTTCGAGCACGGCCAGGGCGCGGTCGAGGTCGAGGCACCACAAGTGCATGCTGGCCCAGCCGTCGATCATGAGCTCAAGCCACTGGTCGGTAGCCGCGTCATCGGTCGGCTGTCGGGCCTGCCCGCGTCAACACCGAGCAGTGCCTGGGCGGCGTCGAAGGCAGCGGCCGCCTCGGCAAAGCGTTTCTCGTGCACCTCCAGCCGACCGAGGCGGGTATGCAGGTGCGCCCGCAGCACCGGGTCGAGCGGTCGCGGGCCCGCGCTTGCCAGGCGCAGCGCCGCGCGGAAGGCGTCCCTGGCCTCATCGCGCCGCGCGGTCCGCCACAGGACGTTGGCGAGCTTGGCGTTCAACTGAACGGCGGCGGCCGCCATCTCATCGCCCGCGCGCTTCGTCACGGCCAGGGCCTCGCGGTACGACGCGACCGCCTCGTCGTTGGCGAAGGCGTCGGTCGCGTGGTCGCCTGCGAGCTCAAGGAAGTGCAGCGCGCGGCCGGTGTTCTCCGCTATCGCGTAGTGCCGCCCAAGGATCGCGGCGACTTCCGGCAGCCGTCCGGCGGCGGCGGTCTCGATCGCGCGGGCCGCGCGGGCATGGAGGTCGCGGCGCTCGGCGCGCAGCAGGGCCAGGTACGTGGCCTCCTGGATCAGGGCGTGACGGAAGAGGAAGGCGGTCCGCGAGTTCTCGGCGTGGTGCACGAGGTCGCTCGCGGTCAGCTCGGCGAGGACCGGAGCAAGGGAGTCCGGCGTGGTGCCGAGCATCGCGGCGAGCAACCCGCCGGTGAACCGGGTGCCGAGGACCGCGGCGGCCCTGATCGCGTCGACGGCGGGCGGGGTGAGCCGGTCCTCGCGGGACCTGACAAGCCGCTCGAGCAACTGGGGCAACGGCGGGTTCGCGGGCTCGCGCAGCCGCCAGGTGCCTTGGTCCTCGACGAGGGTCCCGGCTTCCAGCATCTCGGCGAGGCGCTCCTCGAGGAACAGCGGGTTGCCGTCCGCGCTCTCAAGCACGGCGGCGAGCACCTGCGGGCCGACCTTGCCGAGCAGCGACGTCGCCAGTGTCTCGGCGGCACCGACCGCGAGGGGGCGCAGCCGAATCTCCCGGGCGGTCGGCAGCGCGGGCGGTACCGGCCTGCTGGTGGCGATCAGCAGCAGCGGCCGGTCCTTGGCGAGTTCCGCCAGCTCGGCGGTGAGCCGGAGCGAGGTCGGATCGGCCCAGTGCAGGTCTTCGAGTACGAGGACCGTGGGCGCCACGGCGGAAAACCGCGCGACCAGGGTACGCACGGCGGCGAACGCCTGCCGCTGCACTTCCTCCGGACTGGTCCGGCCTGGCGTTGCCGCCGGCGCCCGCTCGGGCAGGCCGATCAGCGAGGCGAGCGGGGCGAGCAGGTTCGTGTTGCCGAGCAGGCGGGTCAGCGCGGCCGCGAGGGCCGCGCGGATCCGGTCCTGGGGCTCGTCGAGCGCCACGCCGATCCAGCTCGCGATCAGCTGGCGGTACAGGCCATAGGGGGTCGCGGACGCGTAAGACGCGCAGCGGCCTTCAAGCCAGAGCGGCCGCCGGCCGCTGCCCGCGCCGAACCAGGCGATGAACCGCTTGCGTGACTCCTGAACGAGGCGGGTCTTCCCGATGCCCGGCTCACCGGTCAGCGCGACGACGTTGCCCCGGCCCGCGACCGCTTCCCGCAGTGCGATGTCGAGCATGCGCAGCTCGGCCTGACGGCCGGCCAGCGGCGCTTGGCCGCCAAGGCGCGGACGCCGGTCCGCCGCCCTGGCCAACGGGGCGTCGAGGTAGGCGGCGGTCATCGGCTTGGCGTCGGCCGCGAGCGTCACCTCTTCCGCCGGCCCCCAGCTGAACAGGTGCGCGGTGGCCGCCCGGGTCGCGGGGCCGACCAGGACGGAGCCCGGGCGGGCGGCGGACTGCAACGCCGCCGCGACGCTGACCGCGTCGCCGAACGCGGCGTACTCAACCTTGGCCCCGTCGCCGATCGGGCCGACGACGGCCGCGCCGGACTCGACGCCGATCCGCAACCCCAGGGCTTCCGCCGCCTCCGCGGCACTCGCCGTCGCCGCTGCGGCCGTGGCGGACACGGCCCGGTACGCCGCGCGGACCGCGCGCTCCGGGTCATCTTCGTGTGCCTCGGGCGCGCCGAACATGGCCTGCAGGCCACGGCCAGACACCGAGGTGATCGTCCCGCCGAAGGCCTCGACCTGGGTGATGACCGTCGCGAGCGAGCCGCCGACAAGGTCACGCAGCGCCTCGAGTCCGAGCGTGCCCGCCAACCCGGCCGGGGCGGCAACCTCGGCGAACAGCACCGTTACGGGGCGGCGCTCCTCACGAGCGGCGCTTCGCCTGGCGGGCGCGGGCGGCGCCGCCGGCGCGGGCGCCTGGCTTGCCGACCCGGGCGTCGCTGGCGCCGGGGGCACCGGGCCGCGGGCGGCGGTGGCTGACGTGTAGATCCGCTCGAGCGACGGGGAGATCCGCAGGCCAAGGTCCTCAAGAGCGGCGCGGCAGCGCTCGAAGACGCGGGCGGCCTGCTCGGGGCGCCCCTCGGCGAGGTAGCCCCGGATGAGCGCGGCCGCCGCTTCCTCACTGGCGGGGTCGTCGTCGAAGCACGCGAGCCAGGCCGCCGTGACGTACTCGGGAGCCGAGCGTCCCCTGCCCTTCGAGCGGTCGCGCGCGAGGACGAGCCTCGCCTCTTGGCGCAGCGCGTTCAGCCGGTCCCTGGCCCGGTCCGCCCAGTCGGAGTACGGCTCGTCGGGGAGCAACTCGCCGTCTTCCGCAAGCGCGCCGGCGAGGGCGTCGTCCCTCTCCTGGCCGGGCGGCATGGCCAGCCCGGCCCGCAGCACGTCCGCCTGGGTGTCGGCGTCGGCCACGATCTCGCGGGAAAGCCACAGGTGCGTGAGGTCGGCACCGAGGAGCGCGGCGCCCGGCTCGCCGAGTTCCGCGAGCGCGGCCCGGGCCATCGACAGCGCCTTGGACAGCGAGCGGGCGGCGGCCCTCGGCTCGAGCCGCGGGAACAGCTCGTCGCAGGCCAGGTCGCGCGTCACCCGGCGGCCGGGGCTGACGAGCAGCAGGGCGCAGATCCGCCGCGCGCTCGGCCGCGGCCACGGGCCCGCCACCTGGTTGCCCGCCGTAATGGTGAACTCACCGAACAGCGTGGCCCGTACCGCCCGTCCAGCCGGCGCCGGCTCTCCGGCGGGCGCTGCTTCCGTGACTCCCGCGACCACGCCTCTCATTATCGCGGTCCGGTCTGACATTCCCCGCATGCTTTTCGCCTGGCAACCCGGTATTCCCGCCGGGCAAGGCGGCCGACCCGCCCGCCGCCGCTATGCGCCCGGCGGCGGGAACACCGCGGGAACAGAGCCTCCCTACGTTTGTAGTCGGGAGGTAAGAACGATGAACATCTCGTACCTGGTCTACACAGCGGAACGGCCGCGGAGCACGGCGGAGCAGCGGGAAGCGGACGTGCGGTCGGGCGAGTTCGCCGCCGCGCTCGCCCGTCTCGGGCGTTCGCTCAGGCACCCGGCCGCGGGGAAGCGAGTGGCAAGGCGGAACCGTCAGCGCCCAGCGATGACGACCGTCGCGTGCGCCGGCCCGCGGCCCCGGTAAGCCGGTGGGTCGGTGACTACCCGGCGGGGTCACCGACCCGCCTTTCACTATCTGGCGTGACGGTAAGCCGTCGGGTGGCGCCGCTGCGCGACCCGTACTCGTGGATGCCCGCCAAGCTCGCCGAACGGACTAGATAGCGGTTGAGTCGCCGGGCATTCCGGGGCCGCTATCCTGCTCCGCCGGCCGTTCTGGTGTCTCGCTAGACGTCGAGGATGAAGCGGGCCGCCGGGGTGAGGCGGGCCAGTGTCTCCGGGCGGACGTACTTCTTCTGGTCGAGTTGCTGGCCGTTGGTGCGGCGGGTGAAGTAGGAGTGCAGCGCCCGGCGCGGACGGGACGAGCGGTTCAGGGTGCCGCCGTGCCACAAGTGGCTGTTGAAGACCACGACGGTCCCGGCGGGGGCCAGCAGCAGCACCTCGTCGGGATGGGCGGCCTTGGTGTCCACCATCACGTCGCGCGGCGCCTTCCCCGATCGGTGTGATCCCGGGACCACCCGGGTCGCCCCGTTGTCGGCCGTGAAGTCGTCAAGCAGCCAGACCGAGTTGCAGACCTGGAACCGGGAGGGGTCGGTGACGGGGCCGCCTTCGGTGTGCAGCGCCTGGAGTCCGCTGCCCGGCACGGCGGCCCGGAAGTTGAGCGAGGACAGCTTGAAGTCGGTGAGGACATGGGCCACGCCCGCCAGCAGGCGGGGGCTCGTGAAGCAGATGTCGAACACCGGGTCCTTGTTGACGAGGTCGGCCAGCCGGTCGGTTCCCGCCTCCTGGTGGACCTCAAGTCCCGCCTCGTCACCCTCGAGGGCCAGCAACCCGGCTAGCCGCGAGCGGATGGCCGCCAGCTGCGCCGCTGACAGGACCCCCGGCAGCGGCGCGTACCCGTCCCGGTCGAGCCGCTCCCTCGTCGAGTCGTCGACGGAGTCCGCGGTGACGCCCAGTCCGGCTAGCGCGGTGGACATGTCCATGGCTTCCACACTAGGCCGGCTTCACTTGCCCATGGTGGCGGCCACCCAGGATGACCCACCGGGAAGCCTGCCTAATAATTAAAAACGACCGGTCGGTCTTTTTGTGTTACCATGCTTCCATGACCGATGGGAGGCTCGCGCGAGGGGAACGGACGCGCGGCGCCGTGCTTGACGCCGCTGTCTCGATGGCCTCGGTGGACGGGCTGGAGGCGATGACTCTGGCCCGGCTCGCGGAGGCCACCTCGGTCAGCAAGTCCGGGCTGTTCGCGCACTGGCCGGACAAGGAGGCCCTGCAACTCGCGGTCGTCGCGCATGCCGTCGAGGGATGGACACGGCACATCGTGACCCCGGCGTTCGCCGCCCCGCGGGGGGTGCGCCGGCTATGGGCGCTGCATGAACGGCGGATGGAGTTCTACGCGGGCGGCGTGCTGCCCGGGGGATGCTTCTTCGTCGCCACCGAGGCCGAGTACGACGATCGGCCCGGTCCGGTCCGCGACGTGCTCGCGGCGGCGATCAACGATTGGCTCGAGGTCATCAAGACCATGGCCGAGCAGGCGGTCGAGCGTGGCGAACTGCGCCCCGACACCGACGTCGGCCAGCTTACGTTCGAGATTGAGGCGCACGGCCACGCCGTGGTCACCCTTGGCCGGCTGCTGCGCGCCGAGCGGGCGGCGGCCTACGGCCGCAAGGCCGTCCTGGACCGGCTGCGGTCACTGTCTCCCGTGCCCGAACTGCTGCCTAAGGAGTGAGGCATGTCAACGTATGGCGTAACCGAGACCGTCGACGTTCACTTTGAGGATCTCGACGCGCAAGGCGTCGTACACAACGCCCGGTACGTGCTGCTGCTTGAGCGAGCGATGTCGGCCTACTGGACCAGGAACGGCTATCCGTGGGACCCGTCCTCACCGCAGTTCATGAGCGTGTTCTTCGTGGTCAAGGAGTTCACGATCACCTACCACGCGCCAATCACCCGGCCGGGGCCTGTCAGCGTCCAGTTCTGGATCGACCGCCTGGGCACAACCAGCGCGGTGTACGACTTCCGGGTGGTGTCACGCGACGAGACCGTGACTTACGCGGAGGGCCGCCGCGTCCAAGTGCGGCTAGACCCGACGACGCTGCGCCCGGCCGTCATCGGCCCGGAACTGCGCGCCGCGTGCGCGCCGCTACTCGGCCGCGACGCGCGAACCCGCGATGTCCAGCCCGCCTGACGTGCTCGGTCTGCTGCTTAACCGGGTCCGCTCAGGGACCCGCCCCGGGCAGCGGGACGACGGGTACCGGATTGCCCTGTGCATCGAGGGTGGCGGGATGCGCGGCGCGGTCTCCGCCGGGATGGCGCTCGCCCTGCAGGAGCGGGGCTTCCTGCCCGCCTTCGACGCTGTCTACGGCTCGTCGGCCGGCGCGATCACCGGGGCCTGGCTGGTCAGCTCCCGGCCCGAGGGGATGCGCGGCTGGGCCAGCCCGGTCTACGCGCGGACACTGATCCGCTGGTCGGCGCTGCTGCGCGGCCGGCCGGTGACGGACGTGCGCACGCTGGTCGAGGTGCTGTATCAGACCGAGCACCCCATGGACTTCGAGTCCGTCCTGGCCAGCGAGGTCCCGCTGCACCCGCTAGCGACCGACGCGACCACGGGGGCCGCGTCGGACCTGCGCCCCCTGATCGCTGACCCGGCCGAGCTCCGGCTGGCGCTGCGGGCGAGCGCGTCGCTGCCGTTCCTGGCCGGGCCGCCGGTCACGCTGCGCGGCCGGAGGTTCTACGACGCCGGGGTAGCGGAGTCGATCCCGCTGCGAACCCCGCTCGCCCAGGGTGCCACGCACATCGTGGTCCTTCGCTCCCGCCCTGCCCGCACGCTCGCCGGCGTGGTGCCCTCGTCGCGCCCGCCCCGCGAAGCCAGGCTGCTGGCGCGGACAGTGCTACGCAAAGAGGCACCTGAACTGCGCGCGGCTCTGCTCAGCCGGGCCGCGCGCACGCTCGCCGACGTAACCCGCATCGGCCAGATGGAGGTCGCCGGAACCGCGTTGTCCATTCACCCGCCCGCTGACGGCCCGCTCGTCAGCCGCCTCACCACGGACGGGACGGTACTCGCGGCCGCCTTCGAGGCCGGCCGGGAAGCCACGCACGCCCTTTCTGGTCACTTATTGAAGTGACTGATCCTCTTGAATTGACTGATCCTCGGGGTGGTACAAAGTTCGTTGCTTATACGCATAACTTCCAGCTGCGGCGACGTGGCTCTGGTGACATTGGCCGACGCTGTAGCGGGTGGGGCCCGTGATCCCCGGACGGCCCGCCGCCGCCTGCCGCTGGGCATCGGTGATCTTATCGGACAGCACTGATCCCAACAGACGCCTAGTCCGGATGGGCCAACAGCCACTAGGCCACGAATACTTCTTCTTTGAATACTATCTCTATTGGAAGTATCTTCATGGATAGTGTCTTAGGAGAAGTAATTCGTAACGCCGTCTGGGGCGGTTAGTCTTCGTCGTCGGGGCCGGACGGGTCTGGATCCAGGGCGGGCACGTAGAGGGTCTCGTCCGTGCCCAGGGGCGCGTGCCTGGTCGGGCGGAAGCCGAGGAGCTCGGTGACCAGGGCCTCGTTGTCCTTGAAGCCGGCCGTGGCGTCGATGAGCTGCCGGCCGTCCCAGAGGAGGAGCAAGGCGCTGGTTGTCCTGGTCACCTTGTCGTGGAACAGGTCGTAATGGGCGATCATCGGGACCGTGGCGGTGGTGACCCACAGGTCGTGGCCGGTCATGAACAGGTCCAGGTCGAACTTGACCGCCAGGCCGAACAGGTCGGGCTTGTAGCGCTCGTCGATGCCGACGAACGCCTCGTCCAGGGCGATGAGGCGAGGGCAGAGGTCCTTGGCGCTCGAGTAAAGGGCGTTCGCGGCCGCGAACAGCGGCAGGTGGATGGCGGCGGACTTCTCGCCGCCGGACATCACGGAGTGCTTAGCCCGCGTCAGCCGGGCCTCGCCCTCCCCCGGCGTGACCAGCAGCAGCTCGAAGGCATGCCAGCCGCGGTAGTCAAGGACGGCGGCCAGGGCCTCACGGTAGGTCGCCCGCGGGTGGGCGGCGCGGTACTCGCGGATCATGTCCCGCAGCACGCCCCTCAGCTCGGCGAGGCGCTCGGGGCCAGGCTGGTCGCGGTCGAGCAGCCGCGACGCCTGCCGCTGGGCATCGGTGATCTTGTCGGACTGGGACCACCTGATGCCGATCGAGATGCCGCTCGACATGGGCTTGGCCCTGGTGTCGGCGTTCATGCTCCTGGTCAGGTCGCGGGCCGCGATGACCCTGGTATGGATCTGGCTCGCCAGGGCGGCGAGCAGCTCGTCCTCCAGGACCTTGCGCTCGCGGTCCTCAAGCAGGATGCCCTGGTCGTTGGCGCGCTCCTCGATCCTGCGCGCGAACGTCGACACCGGCTTGCGGCCCTCGTCGTCGATGACGTGGACGGTGACGACCGCGCCGGGCTCCCAGTCCACGCGGTAGTCCTCCTCGCAGGCGGCCAGCGCGTCGGTGAAGTCCTTGAGGGCGATCGACATGCGGTCCTGGGTGTTCTTCAGGGTGCCTTCCGTGACCTGGCGGCCGCCGCGCGTCGCCACGGTGAAGGCGTCGATCAGCTCGATGACGCCTCCGGGGAGGGTTTGCTTGACAGCCGTCACCGGGTCCATGGGCGCCGCGTCCTGGCTGGCGGTCAGGGTCGTCGCCAGGGCCTCGCTGGCGGTTTCCCTGACCGGCCAGGCGCTGCTTTCCGGCCACGGCGAGGCGATGGTGACGCCGACGAGGGGGCGCAGGTCGGGGCGGGTGAACTCGCCGAACTGCCTGGCCTGCTCGTGCAGGTTCGCGATCGCGTCGGCGAGGGCCTGCCGCTCGTTGCTGACGTCACGGTCGGCCGCGGTGACGTTGTCGTGCTCGCGGCGTGCTCTCCTGTCGTGCTCGCTGTACTGGCCTTGCGTGTTCCTCAGCTCGCGCTCGGTGCGGCGGATCTGCTCAAGGACCTGCTTTACATCCTGCTGAAGGGACTCTTCCAGGGTGCGGAACTCTTCTTCGAGCGCTTCCTGTAGGCGTCCGGCTTCGGCCGCGGCGGCCTCGGCTTCCTCGTGTTCCCGGCGCTGGCGTTCCAGGGATTCCGTGCGTTCTTCGAGGTCCTCTTCGGCCCTTGCCAGGGTGACGCGCTCGGCGTGCAGGGCGACGGCCGCGTTCTCGAACTCGGCGGCGGCCCTGGCGATGGCGTCGACCTCGTCTTCTCGCGTCGGCAGGCGGCGCTCGGCTGCCTGGTGGCGAAGCTGGCGGGTCGCGGCGTCGGCCTCGGCGATCGCTTCGTCGACCTGCTTCTGGGCGCGGCCGGCCTCGGTGCGCGCGTGCGCGAGCAGGGCCGCGCTTCTGCCCGCCTGCTCTGCTGCCTTCGCGATGGTCCCGGTGTCAGGGAGCTCGCGGCGGGCGCGGCGGAAGTCGTCGAGCAGGGCTCGTGCCTTGCCGAGGTCTGCCTCGGTCTCCCGGGCCCGCGCCTGCGCCTGATCTAGCTTTCTGTCCTGCTCTTCCAGGCGGGCGCGGCGGCGGGCGGCGCGGTTGGTCGCGCCGATGTACTCGGGTACGGCCTTGGGGCGGGCACCGACGTGTACACCGTAGCTGAACTGGGCCCTTGTCGAAATGACGGGGGCGGCCGACCCGGCGGCCGCTCTCGGTTCACGGGACGGGGCAAGCGCGGGAACGTCGCCGAAGACGTAGTCAAGGCCGCGGCGAGCCCGCCGTTCCCTAAGTTCACCGGGATCCCAGGGCGCCGGCCGGGACGGAATGTCAGACCCCGGTGCCAGGATGTCGTCAGCGAGGGTGATAGAGCTGAGCACGGCGACGATGACGTCGGGCGGCACGTGCTCCTGATCTTCGGCGACGAGGACGTCGGCGAGGGTCTTGCCGGTCCGGTGGGCGGTGGCCTGGGCGCCGCCGGCGCGGACCTTGGGGATGAGATAGCCGTCGGCTTCGGCGGCCTGCAGTGCGGTAGCGGTCAGTTCCGGGTCTGGGTGCACCCAGGCCGTGAGCAGGCCCGCGCCGTACAGGGCACCCTCGATCGCGGCGGCGGTGTCGTCCGGGACGTCGGGGGCGAACCGGACGAGCCGCCAGAGCGGGGCCCCGGGGCGCGCGTCCCGGCTGGCCGGGCGGAGGTCAGTCGACGGGGGCGCGTCGTCCCGCTCGGCGGCGATGGCGTCGCGCTCTTCCCGGAGGTCCGCCAGGCGCCGGCGAGCCTCCGCGAGGGCGGCGTCCAGGCTGGTCCGGGCGGCGATCGCGGCGGCCTGCGGGTCGGAGACGCACCCGTCGTAGATCTCCGACAGGCTAACCGCGCCGGGCTCGCCGATCCGGTCCAGCCCCGCGGCGAGGGTCGCGACGTCATGGTCGGTGATGACATGGCTTGGCAGGTTGGAAGTGACGGCAGCGAGGGAGGGTGCTTCTGGGAACGGTATGTCGGCCGCGGCCGCCCAGCGGGCTGTCCAGGCGGCGAGGGACTCGGCGGCGGCCTGGCGCGCTTCGGCCAGGCGGGCGGCGGCGGCTTCGGCCTCGGACTGCTGGCGCTGCTCGATCGCCTGCTTCCGCGTCAGCTCCTGGTCGGCGTACGCGCGCTTCGCACGGGCGTCGCGGATGGCCTCCAGCAGCCGGCGGATCTCGCCGATGTCGTCCCGGCGGGCCGCTACGCGGGCGCGGGCGGTTGTAAGCAGGGCGGCCGAGCCATCCGGTTCGCTGGCGGTTCCGCGACCGCCCCCGGTTCCCCGGTCGCCCGTGGTTCCCGGATCAATCGGGCCGAAGCCGTCGTCCGCGATGCCCGAGCGCTGGGCGGCGTCGGCCAAGGCGGTCGCGTGCCTAGCGGCGGCGGCCCGGGAGTCGGCGGCGCGGCGGGCGAGCTTGGCCACCTCTTCCGTCAGGCCGGCGACGCGGCGGCGGCCGGAGTCGACGCCGACGCGCTGGCGGGCAACATCGGCGGCCCGGGCGGCGACCTCACGGCGCTTGTCCTCGACGCGGCCCTGGGCCTTGTACTCCTCGGAGTTCTTCAGGCCCTCGAGGCGGCCCTGCAGGCGCTCGCCCTCGGCCCGGCTCGCCTCGCGGTCGGCCTCGGCGGCGCGCTCGGCCTCGGCGGCGCGGGCGCGGGCGGCGGCCGCGCCGCCGAGGCGTTCGGCGTGCTCGGCGGCCGCGTCGGACCTGGCCCGCACCCGGTCCAGGGCGAACCTGACGTGAGACCTGAGGTAGGCCTCGTAGTGGGCACGGAACTCCGCGACGGCCGCGTTCGCCGCCATCAGGTCGTCGAAGAGTTTCTGCACGGCCGCGAGGTTCTCGAAGTCGCGGGCCGCCTGCTGCACCAGATCCTCGTCCACCGGGGACAGGCCGGCGGTCAGCGTGTCGGACACCTTGACCGGGTCCAGGTCCTTGGCGAGGAGGGGGCGCCTGAGCGCGAGCAGCAGGTCAAGGAGCTGGGCGTACCGCTCGCGGCCGAGGCCGAAGAGGCGGTGGTCCACCAGGTCCCGGTACTCGGTCGCGGTCCGCCGCCAGGCGTCGGGCTCGAGGACGGCACGGAGCTGGCGCTCGGTCAGCGGCCGGGAGTCGGCTGACAGCAGGCCGAAGTCCACGCCGAGGCGCTTGCCGGTGACGAAGAACGACATCCGCACGCCGTCGGAGTTCCGGTGCGCCCGCATGCCGATGACCAGGGTGATCGTCTCGGTCGCCGGCGTTTCCGTGGCTCCCCTGGCAGCGGTTGCCGGACGCCCGAACTCCATCCAGACGTAGCCGTACTCCGACTCCTGGCCCCGGTAGAGCAGGTTGGACTTCATCGTCCGGTTCTCACCGGAGAACGGGTCGAGGCGGCGGGAGTCGGCCACACCGTCCAGGACGAAGGGGAAGAGAACCTCCAGGGCCTTGGTCTTGCCGGAGCCGTTGTGGCCGCGCAGCGCCAGGCGGCCGTCCGCGAACGCCCACTCCTCGTCCACGTAGTCCCATACGTTGATCACGCCGGCCCGGGACGGCCTGAACCGCTCAGCCATCGCCGTTGCTCCCGGGATCGCTGCCGTTCCCGCCGCTACCGAAGAGGTCGAGGGCGAGCTGGCCCTCGGCGTGCCGCGCCGGGAGGGCCAGCTTGATGTTCCGGTAACGGGCGGCGGCGGGTAGCACGAGGGCGCCCCCGGGCACCCGCCGCAGCAGTCGCAGGTCGGCGAGGAAAGCGACCGCCGCGTTCAGCAGGCCGCGCGGGTCGTGCTGCCAGGTCACCGTGAACGACGCGGCGCCGACCTCGTCGTAGAGGTCGGTGATCATGGAGTGCAGCGTGCTGTCGGCGATGAACGGCAGCAGGGCAGGCTCGGAGGCCCATCCTCCCGAGGCCCCCGGCGCTGAGACGTCCGGTCCGGGGGGCTCGCCGCGGCTGGCGTCCTGGGTGACGGGTCCGGCGGAGCCACGCACTCGTTCGGGGTAAGCCTCTTCCTCGCCCGGCGCGGACCAGGCCAGCTCCGTGACCACCCCGGCCAGCGGGAGCGCCGCGTCGATCCTTTCCAGCAGGTCGCGCTGGTCGGCGGCTTCCGGCGGAAGCGGCAGCCGCGCGGGTCGCTGGTCGGGGTCTTCGAGAACGTCGGCGACCTTGGCGAGGAGCAGGCCGGCGGCGCGGTTGACGGCGCCGCCCCGGCCGGGGAACGGTCGGTCGGTGAACCGGCCGCCCGCGTCGGCGAGCAGCACGCCCTCGGCCCGGCGCTCGACGGCGAGGCCGGTGAGGCGGGCGAGGCTCTCCGCGACGCCGCCCGGCTGGCGGAGCGCCTCGGCCACCTCCGGCTCGACCTGGGCGTAGTAGACGACCGGGTACTCGATTAGCGCGCGGGCCGCGCGCTGGGCGGCGGCCTCCCGCTGGGCGGCCCGCCTGGCGCTGGTGAACGTGGCGTCGAGCAGGCCAGCGGCACTGGTCAGGTGCTGCACCGGGCGGGCGGGGCGGAACAGCGCCGCGCAGATGTCGTGGTCGATGTCGTAGAGCGCGTCCCCGCGGTCGGTGTCGGCGGTCCAGGATTCGACGGAGCCGTCCGACAGCCGCAGCGCGCCCCGGTCGGCCAGCCAGTCGAGGACGTCCACGACCGCGGCCTTGTGGGCGTTGATCACCGGGTCGAAGCCGAGGCCGTCGATGGCGTTGGCGGTGGGGGTGAACGCGCGGACCAGGTCGGCGAGGCTGATCTCGACGCGCGACCGGGAGAAGGAGGCGAGGAAAAGGCACAGGTAAGCAAGGCGGCGGCGGTCGAAGGGGCGGCCGGACTTGGCGGTGAAGATCGCGGTCTGGGTGGCGTCGAGCGCGTCGAGGCGGCGGATCAGCCGGACCTGGCGCGTCGTCGCGATCAGCGTGTAGCCGAGCACGTCGCGCAGGTCCCTGGCCAGCTGGTCGGCCCAGCGGAGCACCGCCTCCAGCGTGCCCGGGCGCGGCCGGGTCGCGGTGACCAGGTCGTGGGTGAGCACGAGGCGGACCGCCGACTGGTAGGAGCCGAGGTCGCTTAGCTGAACGGCGGCGGCGGGTTGCGGCGGCATGGCGGGTCAGCCCCCAAGCCCGGGGACGGCGGGCGTGAGCTCAAGCTCGAAGCCGGGCAGGTGCAGGGTGCCGTGCTTGGTCTGGACGGTGCTGCCCCGCTCGCTCGGGACCAGCCGCATGGTCAGCACGTCGCTGCCGCCGGTAGCGGTCGCCAGCCGGCCCGCGACGACCGTGCGGGCCTCGGTCGCGAGGGTGAGCAGGCGGAGCAGGACCCGGGTCTCGTTCTCGTCGAGCACGCGGTGATGGGCGCCGTTGCCGAGCAGGGAACGGGCGGCGGCACGCTCGGCGGCCCGCAGCTCGGCCTGGCGGCGGACGAGTGCGGCCTTCACGGCGGGGTTGTTCCTGGCGGGCTGCGGCACGCCGGGCGTGGGTGCCTTGCCGCGCTTGAACAGCGTGACCGAGATGTCCACTCCGGGCGCTTCCCACCAGGTCGCGCGGGAGGAGAACTGGTCGGCGTCGTCGTGCGCGCCGCCGAGGTGACGGGCTGTGCGCAGGTTGAACGCGGCCGTCATGAGGGCGTGCGCGGCCGGCTCGTCCGGTGCGGCGAACACCCACTCGGCGAGGTGGCGAAGCTGGGAGGAGCGGTTCACGCCGCCCCGCTGCGCCTCGGTGACCTGGCGGAGCAGGGCGATGACGGCCGACACGGCGGCGCGGGTGGCGGCGCGCAGTCCCTCCGCGCGGGACTCCCCCGCGTTTTTCGCGCCCGTGGTCCCGGCAACCGCGTCGTCGGCGAACCAGGCGCGCAGCGCCGCCCAGCGGCGGCGCCAGTCGTCGTGCTTGTCGTCGTCGGAGAGGAACGGCCGGTCGTCGGCCCGGGCGGCGAGGGCGAGCATCGCGCCTGCGTCGACCGCGGCGATGGCCCCCGCCAGCCTCGGCAGGTAGCGGTCAAGCTCTGCCATGAAGTCGGTCATGTGGGTGAGCAGGGCGTTCTTGTACTTCATGAACGTCTCGGCCGAGGTGTCGGTGGAACGCATGATCTCGCCGAGCGTCAGGTGGAACTGAGCGGCGCGGCGGGACATGTCATCGAGCACGGTGTCCAGGCGTGAGAGCCTGCGGTGCACCTGGTCGGCGTCCGCGTCGCCGACGGCGGCCGCCAGCGCGCGCAGGTCCTCGAGGATGTCGGAGAAGACAAGGCGGGACAGGTTGGCATCCCTGACGCGGGCGCGCAGCACGTCCTCGACGGCGGTGTACGCGCGGTAGCCGAGCTCGCTGAACTGGTACACCGACTGCCGGTTGCGGTACCTGGCGAGGCTGCCGGCCCGGGCGGCGTCCTCAAGCCGGTGCAGGATCTGGTCGTCGGCGAGGGCGTCGAGGCGGCCGCGCAGTGACGTGGGGTCATCGAACTCGGGAACGTCGGCGTAGAGCCCGGCCAGCTCCGCCAGCGCGCGGGCGACGTCTTCCGGGTTCGCCTGCATCTGGTGCACGGCGCGGAGGCGCTCAAGCGCGCGCAGCACCCACAGGTACGCGAGGTGATCGTCGCGGCGGGTGAAGTTGAACAGCCGAAAGCGGTCGCTGACCGCGAGCGCGTCGAGGTCCAGCGATGCCTGCGCGGTCTCGGGCTTGCTGCGCCCGCTTTCACCGGTCCCGTCCATCTGCCCAGAAACGATACCGGCCGGCACCCGCGAACGGCGCCCGACATTTGCTAACTCTCCCGCATAATCATATGACTCAGCGTAGTCTTTGCAGGGTCGTGGGCGCGGTCGCGATGCCAGGGGACGAGGTGTAGCGGTGGACACTGAGCGGGTCGACGTGCGGCGGGAACCGCTTGTGGTGCGGGACGGGTGCACGCCTGAGCGCATTCCCGCCGGGCGCTGGCCGGCGGACGAGGTGCTGGTCAGGAGCGAGCAGTTCGCGGTCAACGAGGCCATCGCGTGCCTCGCGGTGGACGGGCACGAAGACGGCGGCCAGCACGCGGGCGAGAGCGGCGACTGGGTGTTCGGCGTGCACGCGCCGCCGGGCACGGGAGTGGCCGAGGTGTTCGGCGACCTGGTCGCGGCGGTCGTCACCGAGCGTGCCCGCCGCATCGCGGAGCTGGCCGACCCGGCGGCGGCCTTCGGGGAGACGCGCACCTGGGGCCCGCACACGGTCAGGGAGCCCGCCGGGGAACTGGCCGGCTTCGAGATCGTCCTGACGGCACCGGACCCGGGCGACGGGCCGGTCAGGCCGGGGCCGGGGCTGCCGCCCATCGGGGCCGCGTGGCGGGACCGGGCGGCCCGCGCCGACTACTTCTCGTCCACGGCGCGGCTCGCCGACGGGGTGGGGGCGTGGGCGATGCTCGCCGCCCGGCTCGGCGACCGGGCCGCCAACCGGGCCTTCGCCGACCGCTGGTGGCACGGCGCGGTCCGCGGCGCCGACGTCCTCTTCCCGACGGGCGAGTCGATGGCCGCCGCCCTGCGGCGGCTGAAGGGGACGACGGTCTACTGGCCGGCGTGCGTCTCCTGGTTCAGGTCCGCGCTAGAGAAGGTCGGGAACCTGGCCGCGGAACGGATGGAGGTGGCCACGGCCCTTACCCGCCTCTCCCTCCTCGAGCAGGCGTGCGAGGAGGCCTCGCTGTCGGTCGAGGCCGCCAGGGGCAGGCTGGCGGACCTGGCGGGCCGGGAGCCGGCGGCGCGCGATGCGGTGATCCAGGCCCAGGACGCCTACCGGTCCGCCCTCGCCGCTCTCGGGGCGCACGATCTCGGCAGGCCCGAGCTGACGACGGTGACATCGCAGGGCGTCGCGGCGCTGCGGTCGCGCCGGGCGCTGTCGGTCGCGGTGGCCGGCGGGGTGCGGCGGGGCAGGAACGTGCAGCGCTGGCTGACCGCGCGCCGGGCGCTGCGCGCGGCCTGCGCGACGGCGGAACAGGCCTGGAAGGATGCCCTGCGCGCGGCGGAAGGCCTGCAGGCGGACGTGACCACGGCGCGGCTAGTCCTCGATGACCGCGCCATGGCGCTGTCCAGGCTGACCGCGGAGATGGAGCCGCTGGCCACGGTGGTCGCCGCGGCCAGGCAGCGGTGGGGCGACTGCGTTCCCGTCGGGCCCTCGCAGGCCGAGACCGAAGACCCGGCGCTGATCGAGTGGCGCGAGACGTCGGCGCCCTGGGCCGACGCGGAGTACGCGAGGGCCCGCGCCGAGGCGTTCATCGCTGCCCTTGAGCTGCACAAGGCGCTGATCGTCGCGCAGGCGGACGTCTTCGAGGCGAACCTCGCCGCCCTGATGGAACTCATCGCGGCCGGCGCCGACTCCCAGGGAACGGACAGCGACCTGGCCGGCCTGCGGCTGGCCGCCTGGCGGTCATTCTTCCTCGTGGTGCCGGCGGTCCACGTGGCGTTCGACGCGGCGGGATCGCTGTTCGACGGTCTCGGCTCCGACTCACTGGGCTGGCTGCTGGCCGCCGGCGCCGACCAGCTCTCCGCCGACGACGTGCCCCGGCTGCTCGACTGCTTCCACCGGGCGGTCTTCGCCGGGGACACCGTGCTCGCGCCTCCCCGCCCGGAGATCGCCGAGACCGTCGGCATCGCGGTGCCCGCCCAGGCCACCGCCCAGGACCTCGCGGACCGGGTGGTCCGCTACGGCACGTGGCTGCCGGCCGGACCGCCTTCTGGGCCCCGTCCCGGCCCGGAGCCCCACTGGGTGGGCATGCCGCTGCGCGTGGTCCGCGGCGAGGACCGCACCACCGTCGACCGCCGCAACGACCTCGCCTACGACGGCATCCTCATCACCGACCGCAATTAGCTCTCACATTGGGATCAGTTCTACGTGGGCCCCCGCGGCCCGTGCCAGCTCAAGCAGATCGGCGGGGTCGCTCGTGAGAATGTCGTCGCCGTCTCGGGCGAGGCAAATCACTGATGCGTCGACCACGTCGGCGCTTCCGGTCAGCGCGAGCAGCAGTCCCGCACGCCGACCCAGGTGGTCATCCACGGCAACGACCTCGACGCTTGCGAGCAAGCGAGCCACCGGAGCCTGCTTCCCGCTGCCCCCGCGCCACACTTGCGCGACGACGCCGCCGTTGGTGATCGGGACGCGTCCATGTTCGCGCTCGCGTTTGACCAGGGCTACCACGTCCCTGCTGCCGCGCTCGGCAGCGATGAACGCGCCCGCGTCCAAGACCAGCATCACGCGACCCCGGAATGGCCGTCGCTGACGACCTGCCCACTGCGGACGACGATCGCGCGCGCCTTCGAGGCCCGGTAAGCGGCGTCCATCTCCTCGTCAGTGATCTCGCCATACTCTGCCTCAAAGGCGGCGACGAAGTCGTCGACGCCCCGCAGCCGACGGTCATGCTCCACCTTCAGGCGAAGCGCGTCGTTCACCCACGCGCTGACAGACTCAGCCTCCCCTACCCTGACCGCTGTTTGACTCGCCGCGATCAGGTCGGCGTCGACGGTCACGGACAGCCGGGTCTTAGCAGTCATACTAACAGCGTACACGGATACCACTCCTATGGCATTGATTTCGGCCGAGCAGATCCAACGGCGGGCCGCGGATGCCACCCCGCCGCCCGGGCACGGCTGATGAATTGACGATATCCACAGTGACTGACATTCGACGATCAATCAGTAAACCAGTCCGGCATTTCACTAAATGGCAATTGCTTGCGCAATTCACGCGTAGCTCAAACACGGACGAATCAGGCCACGCCGACTGCTGGGCGCGCGGGCACAGACCGCTAAGGGCGGTCGGCGGCACCGCGGGAGCGCCACCGACCGCCCTTAGCTCTTGCGTCCTTTTACCGCGGGAGGCCGTGGCTGGGCCAGTGCACGATCCCATGCGTCACTTGCGAGGAAAGAGGACAGGTTTAGAAGGTTCGCAGTCGCCCGAGCGTAGATCTGCCGACAGCGCCCGGCTACTGGGGCAGCCGCAATATTTCCACCGACTTCTCGCGCATCTCCACCTTGCGGACCTTGCCGGTCACGGTCATCGGGAATTCATCGGTGATGTGCACGTACCGGGGAATCTTGTAATGGGCGAGCTTGCCGGTGCAGAATTCGCGTAGTGACTCTGCTGTGATTGGAGTGGCGCCCGGCCGGAGCCTGATCCAGGCCATCAGCTCCTCGCCGTACTTGGCGTCCGGCACGCCGATCACCTGGGCGTCGAGGATGTCAGGGTGGGTGTAGAGGAACTCCTCCACCTCACGCGGGTAGATGTTCTCGCCGCCGCGGATGACCATGTCCTTGATGCGCCCGGTGATCGACAGGTAGCCGTCGTCGTCCATCACCGCCAGGTCGCCGGTGTGCATCCAGCGGGCCGCGTCGATGACCTCGCTCGTCTTGTCCGGCTGGCGCCAGTAGCCGAGCATCACGCTGTAGCCCCTGGTGCACAGCTCGCCGGGGCTGTTCCGAGGCGCGGTGAGGCCGGTCGCGGGGTCGATGACCTTGACCTCGAGGTGCGGTCCGACGCGCCCGACGGTGGCGACCCGCCGCTCGATCGAGTCGTCCGTCCTGGTCTGCGTCGACACCGGGGACGTCTCCGTCATGCCGTAGCAGATGCTGACCTCGGACATGCCCATCCGGTCGATGACCTGCTTCATCACCTCGACCGGGCAGGGCGAGCCCGCCATGATGCCGGTTCGGAGGCTAGACAGGTCATAAGAGTCGATGGACGGGACGGCCAGCTCGGCGATGAACATCGTGGGCACGCCGTACAGGCTCGTGCAGCGCTCGCCCTGCACGGCTTCGAGCGTCTTGACCGGGTCGAAGACCGGGGCGGGGATGACCATGGCGGCGCCGTGGCTGGTGGCGGCCAGGTTGCCCATCACCATGCCGAAGCAGTGGTAGAAGGGGACGGGAATGCAGATCTTGTCCGCTTCGGTGTAGTTGCACAGCTCGCCGACGAAGAAGCCGTTGTTAAGGATGTTGTGGTGGCTGAGCGTGGCGCCCTTAGGGAAGCCCGTAGTGCCCGACGTGTACTGGATGTTGATGGGGTCGTCGGTCGAGAGCTGAATGGCGCCGAGGATGTCGTTCCGCATGGAAATATCGGCGTATTTCCCTGTTTCGAGGAGCTGACGCCACGCGTCGGAGTCGAGGAG
This sequence comes from uncultured Actinomycetota bacterium, assembly GCA_963767685.1. GTDB lineage: Bacteria > Actinomycetota > Actinomycetes > Streptosporangiales > Streptosporangiaceae > Trebonia. The sequence goes on along the minus strand of CAVYEZ010000007.1, from coordinate 40,947 downwards.
GACGACCTGCTCCAGGTCCGCGCAGCGCGGCCTTACCTCGGCGATCATGGCGGCGTAGTCGGAGGTCTTCAGCCGCTGCGCGGCGACCAGCAGCTTGCAGCCCGACTGGTTGAGCACGAACTCAAGCTCGCTGGTGCGGTAGGCGGGGTTGATGTTGACCAGGATCGCGCCGATCTTGGCGGTGGCGTACTGGGTGACGACCCACTCGCTCCGGTTGGGCGACCAGATGCCGACGCGGTCGCCCTTGACGATCCCTTGCTGGAGAAGGCCGTAGGCGAGGGCGTCGACCTCGTCCTTCAGCTCCGCGTAGGTGTAGCGCAGCCCGGCGGGGACGTCGACCAGGGCGGGGCGGTCGGGGAAGGCGGCGGCCGTGCGGTCGAAGTTCGCGCCGATCGTATCGCCGAGCAGCGGCGTGCCGCTCGTCGCCGACGTGTAGCTAAGCTCCGGGCCCATGGCTGTCCCCCTCGTTCCTCGCCGCTGAGGCTGGTCGTCCCAGCATGGCCGGCCGTGGCCAGGTTGAACAAGCTCCGGGTACGTGCCCAGAACGGCACGCTCGCGGCCGAACATGCTAGCTGGCGACCAGCGTGGTGAACAGCCGGTCGAGGTCGGCGGCGGGATCGGTGGTGATTCCCGCGTGCACCGGGCCCGGCTGGACGATCGCCGAGCGCGGCGCGGTCAGCCAGCGGAACCGCTCGCCGAGGCTCTGCTCGGCCAGCGGTCCCTCGGTGCAGGCGCGCTCGAACGCGCTGAGCGCGCCGCGGACGGCGGCCACGTCGGTACCGGGATCGAGTGCCTTGAGGCGGTTCTCGTTCAGCTCGATCCGCGACCGGAGGTAGCGGAAGGACTTGGAGTAGACGAGCACGCCGACGTTGATCGCCTCACCGCGGTCGATCCTGGGGACGACGCGGATCAGCGCGTACTCGAAGATCTCACGCAAGTTTCCCGCTCCCTCCGGGGCGCCCGAGTGTGCCGTCTTCCCTCGTCGCTCCTCCCTCGTTCCTCGGTCGTCGCTCCTCGGTCCAGACGGCACAGCGCCCCTGCAGTCACTCATGAGCGGATGACCTCCGGGACCAGGGGGGCGCGGTTGAGCAGCTGGTCGACGTAGGCCTCCGCGCCGCGCCCGCCGAACCACTCGGGCGGGACGTCGCCCGTGACCCGTTCCAGGGTGGCCGCGGTGATCAGCGGCGCCAGCCTCTCGTGGGCCTGCTTGAGCCGGGTGGCCCGGTCCCTGACGACGTGGTGCCGCGCGTCGAAGGGCTTGTCGGGCGCGGCCCGCGGCCAGTCGTGGTGGAAGTACAGCGCGGCCCCGTGGTCGATCAGCCAGACGTCACCGTGCCAGACCAGCAGGTTGGGGTTGCGCCAGGTGCGGTCGACGTTCTGGATCAGCGCGTCGAACCAGAGCAGCTCGCTCGCGAAGTCCTCGTCGACGGTCCAGCCCAGGGGGTCGAACCCGGCGGAGCCGGGCAGGAAGTCCACGGCGAGGTTGAGGCCCGCGCTCGCCCGCAGCAGGTCCTGGATCTCCTCGTCGGGCTCGCTCGCGGCGATCCTCGGGTCCAGGTCGGCAAGGGCGAGCTCCGGCGTCCGCAGGCCGAGCGCGCGGGCAAGCTCGCCCCCGATGACCTCCGCGACGAGCGCGAGCGGCCCCTGGCCGGCGCCACGGAACTTGAGCACGTAGGTGCCGAGGTTGTCGGCCTCCACTAGACCCGGCAGGCTGCCGCCCTCGCGGAGCGGTGCCAGGTAACTGGTGACCGTGACACGTTCAAGCACGCGGGCCAGGGTACCGGTCGCCGCCCTTCGCTGGGGAGGACGCACCGCGCGGCCCGATGGCGGACAATGGCCTCGTGGAAGAATCTGAGCTGCCGGAGCGGCTAGCGGGGCGAGTGATCGCGGTCGATCCGGCGGGGCGGGCGCTGCTCTTCTTCTACGACGACCCGCCGCCCAAGGGAAAGCACTGGAGCACGCCGGGCGGCGGGGTCGAGCCCGGCGAGGACTTCCACGCCGCCGCCCGCAGGGAGCTCTTCGAGGAAACCGGCTGGGCCGACGTGCCCGTGCCGCCCGAGGAGGTGCTCGTCGACTCCAACCTGCAGTGGTCGTACCTGAACGGGAAGACGACGCTCTGCCGGCAACACGACCACTACTTCGTTGGCCGGGTCCCCGAGGAAGCGCGGCCGCTCGGCGCGGTGGCGGCGATGCACGCGTCGGACGGCATCGTGACCCACCGCTGGTGGACCCTGGCCGAGCTCGACGAGACCACCGAGGACGTGTACCCGCCCGGGCTCGCGGACCTGATCCGGCGGCTCCCGGACTACCCGTTCGCCAGCTCGTAGACGAGCTGCTGCGCGTTGACCGTGCCAACGCCGGTGACCAGGTCGTAGCCCGGGCCGGCCGCGTAACCGTGGACCGTGACCTGCTTGTCGCCCGTGCTCTGGTCGCCCGTGCCCTGGCCGAACGAGACCGTGTTGTTGCCGGAGGTCACGTCCACGATTCCCGGGGCGTGCTGCGCCTCAAGGCGGTACAGGGCCGGGTTGATCAGGCCCAGCGGATGGCCGGCGACCTGGTCGGCCAGCGCTACGATCGCGGCGAGCTCCGGGGTGGCCTCGCTCGTGCCGCAGGTGAGCGACCAGCCCGCCTGGCCCGGCTGGTAGCTGCTGTAAACGTTCACCGAGCCGTCGCAGGACGCGCTCATCGAGATGTCCGGCACGCCGCGCCGCGCGCCCGTGACGGCCTTCACCGCGTCCTGGTAGGCGGGACGGGCGAAGAACTCGGACGTGCCGCCGCCGCTGGCCGCCGGGACGGGGTCCGTCGAGCCGTCGGCGTACAGGGTCCACGCCCGGTCATAGGTGTCGTTCCAGGCCACCGACGTGTACCCGGCGCCCAGCGGCCGCAGCTGGGTGCCGCCGACCGCCGTGACCAGGGGGTCGCTGTCCGGCCAGGAGGTGACGGGGCTCGGGTAGTAGTCAACCTGGTTGGGCTGGAAGTCGGTGGCGCCCGCGTCGCCCGAGGCGGCGAGGACGGTCACGCCGCGGCGGTCGGCGTCCTTGACCGCACCGCGCAGGGGGTCGAGCTGCGCGGAGCCGGTGAACGTCTCCTCGGTGGCGCCGAACGACTGGCTGATCACCCCGACGTGGTAGTGAGCGAGGGCGTACTCCTCGGCCCGCACGATCTGCGGGAAGCCGGTGACCCCCTCAGTCTCCGAGACCGGGGTCTCAACCAGCAGGATGTTCGCGCCGGGGGCAAGCGCGTGCGCGTACTCCACGTCGAGCGTGGTCTCCCCCGCCCAGCCGGCCATGTCGGCGTCGCCCGGGTTGAACGGCGGGATCTTCCCGACCGGGGCGATGATCGAGAAGCTCGGCGGGGCGGGGTAACCGAACTGCCGGTCGAAGGCGGCGAGGTCGGCCTTGATCGTCGGGGAGCCGAACGAGTCGACGATCATGATCGTCGTGCCCTTGCCCGTGATGCCCTGCGCGTACAGCGGCGAGAGCTGGTAAGCGGCCCGGAGCTGGTCGGGGCTGAAGCAGGCGACGCCCTCGGCCTGCTCGCAGCCCGTGGTCGTGGCCGGACCCGGTGTCGCCGCGCCCGGCAGCCTGATCGCGTCGGGGCGCACCGTCACCGGGGCCGCGGACGCACCCTGGGCGGGCGCCGCCGGGCCGGCGGTCGCCGGGCTCGCTGCGACTGCGCTGACCGCGGCTGGGCCGGCCGCGGTTTGGGCGGCCAGCGTGGCCGCCGTTACCGCGGTGATGCAAGCGGCGAGGGTGACCCTGAGCCGGTGCTTGCCGGTAGCGAAGTCGCGCACGTTCGGTTACTACCCAACCGCGACCGGATACCAGCCGTCCGGGCTGCCCGGATGCGGCTGGAAGTCGTAGCGGAGCCCGTCGTCGGCGAGGGCGACGAGCGTGACCGACGTGGTGCCGTACACCCGGTCGTCTGGCAGGTCGCGGCGAACGACGATGGCCGCCGGGTCCGCCGGGTCCAGGCCGTCACCGGACGCCAGCGTGAGCCAGTCGCCCCAGGCCTCGGCCACGGGCAGCGCCGGGTCGGCGGACGGGCGGGCGGCGGCGAACTTGTCGGCGAAGTGCGCGGCCTTCGGCTCACCGACGGGGTCTCCCGGTCCCGCCGGGTAGGCGTGCCCGGCGTTGGTGAACAGGTGCGTGCCCGGGCCGAGGTCGCGGGCGGCCGGGGGGCTGCGCCGGCGCCTCCGGGTCCACTCCGGTCCAGGTCAGCGCCGTCACCGAGTCCGTCGTGGCGCAGATCAGGTGGAACGGGTCGTAGGCGGCGAGCGCGGCCGGGGCGCCGGCTAGCCGGCTGAGCATGCCAGGACCCTCGGCGGCGGCGCGCAGCGAGAGGTCTCCCCGGCTGCGGCGGCGCGCGGGGTCGGCGAACTGGCCGCGGCCGTTCAAGAGGCAGGCCACCCGCGGGATGCCGGGATGGACGGCCAGCCACGTGCCGCCGGCCTGCTCGTCGATCCCGCCGATCAGCGGCGACCCCGGCCAGTGCCGGGCGGGCGGGCGCCAGGGGCGGCTGGTCAGCTCATCCCTGATGCCAAGCAGGCGCAGCGGAACCCGCTCGCCCGGGGCGAGGGCGACGACAACGGTGCACACGCCACCAAGCGTAACGAGGCCTAAGAGCCCCCTGTCCTCGCCGCTGGCCGGGACGCTCGGGTGCGTTTGGCAAAATGGTGGCATGGCGTCTGCTGAGCTGGGTCGAGCGGTGGCCGTGGAGAGTAAGCCGCAGTCGTTCGGACGACTGGTTGAGGCTTTTCGCATTGGCAACGTTGCCATTTTGAGCGGCGCCGGGCTGTCGACCGAGTCCGGCATTCCCGACTACCGGGGGCCAAGCGGGCAGGCGCGGCGAGCCGGGCAGCCGATGACCTATCAGGAGTTCACCGGGTCGCCCGGCGCCCGGCAGCGCTACTGGGCCCGGTCGCACCTTGGCTGGCGGCACGTCACCGGGGCCGCGCCCAACACCGGGCACCGCGCCGTGGCCGGGCTCGAACGGGCCGGGCTCGCCTCCGGGATCATCACGCAGAACGTGGACGGGCTGCACCAGGCGGCCGGGCGCCGCCGACGTGACCGAGCTGCACGGGTCGCTGCACCGGGTCGTGTGCCTGACGTGCTGGTCGCGGTCGCCGCGCGAGGAGCTCGACACGCGGCTGCGCGCGGCCAACCCGGAGTGGACCGCGGCCGCCGTCGGCGCTGAGCCCGCGGTGAACCCAGACGGGGACGTGGCACTCGAGGAGACCGCCGGGTTCACCGTGCTCGACTGCCTCGCGTGCGGCGGGCTGCTCAAGCCGGACGTGGTGTTCTTCGGCGAGAACGTGCCCAAGCCCCGGGTCGAGGCGTGCTTCTCGCTGGTGTCCGCATCGTCGGCGCTCGTGGTGCTCGGGTCGTCGTTGACGGTAATGTCCGGTCTCCGGTACGTTCGCCGGGCTTCGTCGCTCGGGATCCCCGTGCTAATCGTGAACCAGGGCGCGACGCGCGGGGACCCGCTGGCGACCGCCACGCTCGACGCGCCGCTCGGCCGCACGCTGGCCGCGCTCGCGCGGGAGCTGGGGCTGGCCGAAGAAATCTCTTCTTTCGCTGCTTTTGGAGACTGAACCCTTGCGGTCAGGGCAAAAGAGAAGGGTTCTTTAACGACAGGATGGCTCACTCTCGCTGGCCTAGGGAGCGGAATGGTCTCTGAGCGGGAAATCGTCGGACTGCTTTACCGGGCCGACTGGACGATGCTGGCGTTGTCGGGCACGGTGACCGGGGCCGGGCGGGTCGTCGACACCGTCTTCATGCTCCAGTCGGATGAGCCGCCGAGCGGCGCCTGGCGGCGGGGAGATGAGAACGATGAGTATCCCGGGGCGCCTCCCCCGCTGCCGCCATTCTTGCTCGGACATGTGCCGCCGTGGCTGGCCGAGCAGATAACGGAGCAGACGCGCGGGGCGCGGCGCGGGCGGGGTTCCGGGTCGTCCTGGAGCTTCGCGCCGCAAGGCGAGGGCGCCCCGTGCCATTTGTCCATCGCGCCGGGACAGCGGTTCCGCGCGGAGGGCGCGGACGGGTCCTGGGCGATCGGCTCCGACGGTGTGCGGATGTGGCACTGGCTCCGCGACTTTCCCGCCGGCGCGTCGGTCCAGTTCGGGTTCACCGGGTCCGACTACCGGCCGCGGCCGCCCTACCGGAGCCTGCTCGTGCCGTCCTGGCTGCTGACCGGGTACTCGCTGGTGCTTGACGGCGAGGTGACCGTCTGCGGGCGGGCCGGCGTGCGGGTCCTCGGCACGCCGAGGACGGTCACGAAGCCCGCGAACCGGTTCGGGCGGCCCGGCAAGCAGGCAGGCGGCGGAATGTTCGCCCCGCCGGCGCGGTGGCTGCGGCTGGATCCCTCGGACGAGGTCGAGGCCGTCGTCGATGCCGAGCTGGGCATCCTGCTGCGCTGCGCGAAGCGGACGGGCGACGGCCTGCCCGAGGTCACCGAGTTCACGTCGCTTGACGTGGGCGCGGCGGCCGACGCGGCCCGGTTCGTCGCCCCGGCGGGCAGCGCGTTCGGTGGCGGCCAGGGGTCGGCGACGCGGGGCCGGGCGGCCGGCCGGCGGACGGGCCGGCCGCCGGTTCGCTCGGAGATGCCCTCGGCGAGGCGCTCGGCACGGCGGGCAAGGAAGCCGCCAAGGCCGTCGCCGGGATAGCGGCGGGCGGGCTCGGCGCGCTGATCAGGTACGCGCCGAAGGCCCGGACTGATCCCTTCGCGCAGGCCACCAGCGAGGCCGCCGACCCCGAGGCGGCGATGCCAGCGGATGAGGAGCCACCGGACGAGACGGCCGGAGGGCCGGCCGGCGCGGTGCCCGATGAGGTGCTGCACCTCCTGTACCGCAGCGGGCTCGCCGCGCCGCCGGTGCGCGCGACGCTGCATCAGTGGGCCGACCTCGACCCGGTCTTCGGCGCGGTCCCGCCGTCGGTGCGGGGCACCGGCTTCGGCGGGGTCGGCTTCCTGGTCGACGCCGTACGCGATGTCACGCGGGACGAAAGGGCCGGCGCCCGCCACGCGGTTTGCACCGTCGCGATGCGCGGCTGGAATGAGTACCGGGTCGACGTCATCCGGTCGATCTGGGACACGAGGCAACCCCGCGGGGGTGGCCGGGACTGGGGCATGCCGCGCACGATCGTCAATGACGGCGCGCGGCAGTGGCAGGTGTACGACGATCACGTCATGACCGGGCCCGCCTCCCCTCCGACCAGCGACGTGGCCGATCTCGTGGACGCCTCGTGGCTGCTCGACCGCGACCTTGACCTGTCCGGGGGCACCGAGGCCTGGGCGGGCGGACGGCGCGCGTACCGGGTCGTGGCCAGGTACCGGGACGTGGCGGGACTGGGGCCGGGCTGGTGGCAGCGGCTGTTCTACCCTGCCGTCGCCGTCGTGGACGCCGAGACCGGGATGGTGCTCCGGCTGACCAGGTTCAAGGGCGGGCGGCCGACGCTGCGGCAGGAACTGCGCGACGTCGCGCTACTGGAGCCGGACGCGGACTTCGGGTTCACGCCGCCGGACGGGATGCCGGTCCACGACGCTGAATCACCGCGGGACGACAGCCAGCCGGGAACCTGGCGCTGGTCCTTTAATCCGCCTAATCCGCCGCGTTAGGCCGCCGCGTTAGGCCGCGTTAGCCTCAGAAGGAGATGTCCGCCTGGGCCTTCGCCACCGTCGCCCTCAGCTCGCTCAGGAACGCGCGCGAGCGGTCGGGGGTGTAGCGGACCGACGGGGCGGAGACCGACAGGGCGGCCACCGGGTCGCCTGCCGGGTCCCTGACGCACAGGCCGATGGCGCAGACGCCCGACTCTGATTCCTGGATGTTCTCCGCGTAGCCCTGGTCGCGGACCACGCGCAGCTCGTTGACCAGGGAACGGCGCTCGGCCGCGGTCATGCCCTCGGGCGGGCGGCCGTTCGCGCCGCGGAGCAGCGCCGTGAGCTGGGCGTCGGGCAGCTCGGCGAGCAGCGCCTTGCCGCCCGAGGTCTTCCACGCGGGCAGGACCGTGCCCTGGCGGTCACCCACCCGCAGGACCTGCGCCGACTCCACCGTGTGGAGGAACCGCGTATGGGTGCCGAGGCGGACCACCAGGTTGATCGTTTCCGCTACCTGCTCGCAGAGCGCCTCCATGTGCGGGCGCATCGCCTGGCGCAGCCGCTGGGCCGGCTCACCGCGCAGCGGCTCCGCGGCGATCGCCGGGCCCGGCCGGTACGCGCGGTCCTCGCCCTGCACGGCGAAGTCACGGTAGACCAGCATGGCGAGCAGCCGGTGCGCGGTCGACCGCGCGATTCCGAGCTCGGCGGCCACGTCGGACACGCGAACCTGACCGGAATCGCGCAGCGTCTGCAAAATGCGCAGGGCGTTGTCGACGGACTCGATCGCGTACGGCGGCTTGTTCTTCACAACAGAATTTTAGAGGAAATCGCCGTCAATAACTCCTACACTACTGTGACCGGCGCGTGCTGCTCTGTGACCGGTGGGAGCTGTTTCAGTCCCGGAGATGGGAGTGAGCACGTGGAGATCGTCGTCATCGGGGGCGGGGTCGGCGGGCTCACCGCCGCGCTTGGGCTCGCGCTCCGCGGCCACCGGGTCCAGGTGCTCGAGCGGGCGGCCCGGTTCGCCCAGGGGGGTCCGGCCCTGCGCCTGGCGCCGAACGCCACCGCCGTGCTCGCCCGGCTCGGCCTGCTCGACCAGCTCCTCGACCTCGGCTCACGGCCCCGCCGCGCGCTGCTCCGCGACCTGGGCAGCGGCGCCGAACTCGCCGAGCTCGACCTCGGCGCTCCCTTAACGGCCCGCTACGGCACGCCGTACGTCGTCATCGGCCGCGCCGACCTGCTCTCCGTGCTCGCCGACGCCTGCGCCGATTCCGACGTCGAACTGCGGCCTGGCCGCGAGGCCACCTCGGTCGACCAGTCCTCGTTCGCGTCCTCCATCATGGGCGGCGCCGTCGTCGCCAGCACCGACGGGCGGATGTACGCCGCCGACGTGGTGCTCGCGGCCGACGGCGCCCGGTCGGCCGCCCGGGCGCTACTCGGCGGCGGTGAACCGACGGGCGACGGCTGGGCCGCCTACCGCGGCACCGTCCCGGTGGACGCGCTCGCCGCCGGCGAGGCCGACGACGAGGTGGTGGCCTGGACCGGGCCCGACGCGCACTTCACCCGTTACCCGATCCGGGTCGGCGAAGCTTACGAGCAGGTCGCCGTTTTCCGTAGCCATCTGTACCCCCTGGTCGGCGCCGCATCCCCGGGCGGCGCCGGCCAGGGCCCCGCCCCCCTGGCCGCCGGCTGGGGCGGGCCGGAAGAACTCGACGAGGCGTTCTCCTGGGCGACGGGGCCGGTCCGCGCGGCGGTGCCGCTGCTGCGCCGGGACCAGTGCTGGCGGATGCTCGACCAGGCGCCGCTGCCCTTGTGGGCGGACGGCCGGATCGCGCTGCTGGGCGACGCGGTGCACCCGATGCCCGCCTACCTCGCCCAGGGGGCCTGCCAGGCGATCGAGGACGCGGACGCGCTGGCCGGCGTGCTCGCCGACTGCCCCGGGCCGCCGGACGTGCCGGCGGCGCTCGCCGGCTACCAGGCGCGGCGCGTCCCGCGGGCCATCCGGGTGTCGCGCGCGCGGCAGGTCTGGGAGTCCGGGCCGCTCGCCCGCCGCCCGGCCGACGACTACGCGGCGAGCGACTGGCTGTACGCGCCGTCCGGGCTGTTAACGGTTCCGCACAGGCTCGGCCGATATGTTGAAATTTCGGGAATGTCGTGGCGCGCCAGCGCCCGACATTCCCGATACGTTCCCGCGTTCATCCCTTGCTCCCGTTAGTCCCTTGCCCCGTTCGTCCCCTCGCCCGTTGGCCTCCTTCCCGTTGGTCCGCCCGAGGTGTCACGGGACGGGCGAAGGCACGCGATCGTTCGGAAGACTCGTGATTGACGTTAGTCCTTGAGGAAATCCCGGAGCGCGGCGGAGGTTTCCTCGGGGGCTTCCTCGGCGAGGAAGTGGCCGGACGGGAGTGAGCGGCCCTGGACCCGTTCCGCGTACTCGCGCCAGATCGCCGCGACGTCGCCGTAGTGACGGCCGACGAAGCCGTGCTCGCCCCACAGGGCGAGCAGCGGGGCGATGACCTTCTGGCCGCGGCCCGCCGCGGCGTCATCGTCCGCCAGGTCGGTGCCGACCGCCGCCCGGTAGTCCTCGCAGGAAGCGTGGATCGCGGCCGGGTCGGAGAAGCAGCGAACGTACTCGTCGACCGCCCGGGGGTCGAAGGGCGCGCCGCCGCGCCGCCAGGTGCTCATCCGGCCGCGCACCCAGCCGACCGGGTCGGCGCCGATCTGGTGCTCGGGCAGCGGCTCGGGCTGGGCGAGGAAGAACCAGTGCCAGTACCCGAGCCCGAAGTCCTTGTCGGCGGTGCGCAGGGCGTGCCGGGTGGGGACGATGTCGAGGACGGCGAGCTTGCTGACCGACCGCGGGTAGTCCAGGGCCATCCGGTGCGCGACGCGCGCGCCCCGGTCGTGCCCCACGACGGCGAAGCTCTCAAAGCCGAGCTCGCGCATCACCAGGATCTGGTCGTAGGCCATCGTGCGCTTGGCGTACGCGTCGTGGGCCGGGCCGCCCGCGGGCTTGCCGCTGTCACCGTAACCGCGCAGGTCCGTCAGGACGACCAGGTGGTCCTCGGCCAGGACGGGGGCCACGTGGTGCCACATGACGTGGGTCTGCGGGTAGCCGTGCAGCAAGAGGACGGGAGTGCCCGTTTCGTTGCCGCCTATCAGGGTGTTGATCCTTACCCCACCCGGGGTAAGGGTGACTCTCTTGAACAGGTCTGGCAGCGGAACAGTCATATGACCCTATTTCCCCGTCCACGAACTGACGTAATCTCCCGCCAACCGTCGCGAACTGAATGTCGTCTTAGGGATGTGAGGTGGCCGGAAGCCGCGCCTTGCGGCGCGCGCGGGCGGGCATGCCGGTCATCAGGAAGGGATGGTTGGTTATGTTTGGTACTGCTTCGATGCTACTGAGGCTGGGCGGGGCGGTGGCCGCGGGGGCCGCGGTAGCCGCGGCGGCGGGGTGCTCGTCCGGGGGGACGTCGTCGTCGGTGCCGGCTTCTTCGCCTGCTTCCTCCGCTTCATCGGCTTCCTCGGCCCCGGCTTCGGCCGCCTCGTCGCCTTCCGCTTCTTCGGCCGCATCGTCGGCTTCGTCTCCCGCGGCGGCGGTGTCGCCGCGGGCCACCGGGGCGCCCGCATCGGCTGGCGGGGGCGGCGGCCCGGCCGGCTGCGCGACGCGCGACCTGCAGGCCAAGGCGGGGGTGGCGCAGGGCGCGGCCGGGTCGCTTTACCAGGTCATCGACTTCACCAACATCTCCACCGCGACGTGCACGCTGTACGGCTACCCGGGCGTGTCGCTTGCGGCGGGGACGCCGGTCACCCAGGTGGGCCGGGCGGCCTCGCGGTCAACGGTCGCCGGCCCCGCGCTCGTGACGCTCCCGCCCGGGCAGACCGCGAACGCGCTGCTGCGGATCACCCAGGCGCTGAACTACCCGACAGCCACGTGCGCGCCAACGAAGACCACGTACCTGCAGATCTACCCGCCGAACGAGACGACGCCCATCTACCTGGCCTACTCGTCGACGGGGTGCTCGTCGAACTCGGTGAACCTGCTGACGATCGGCGTGGTGCAGGCGGGCGCCGGGAGTAACGGGCAGTGAGGCGGCTTTAGGCGGCGGCGACCGCGGCTTGTCCTGGGATGAGGGCCTCGACCAGCGCCCTGGACCAGTCGCGGTAGCCGTCCTGGCTCGGGTGGAAGTTGTCGACCGAGAACTTGCCGACCCATGGCGGGACGAAGTGCCTGCTGACCTCGGCTACGCGCAGCTTCCGTTCGCCGGCGACCTCGTTGATGACCCGGTTGATGCGGGTGATGTACGGGACGCTCATCCGGCCGACGATGCCCCAGAAGCCGGAGAGCAGCGGCAGGTCAAGCATGACGGTGTCGTCGGGGACCGCGGCGAGCAGGCCGCGCAGGTCGCCGAAGAGCTTGCCGGGCGCGCTGTACAGGATGTCGTTCGCGCCCGCGCCGCAGGTGACGAGGTCGGGCCGCACCCCGTCCAGCCGCGGTATCTGGTCGGCGACCACGTCGCGCATCAGCGCGCCGGAGACGGAGAGGTTAAGCACCCGCCAGTGGCTGCCCGTCGTACGCCGCAGCTCATACAAAGTCTGGCCGACGTACCCGCCGCGCGGGCCGGCTGCGCCAAGGCCCTGCGCGGTCGAGTCGCCGAGGACGACCCACAGCGGGTCGGTCTCGCCGTCCCGCAGGGCGCGTTCCCGCTTGCTGAGCACCTGGTCGTTGTGCGCGTCCCAGTACGCACCGAACTCGGTGCGGTCGGCGCGGAGCACGGCCACGCCGTCGGTCCAGCGGCCGAGCTTGCCGTGCTTGATGCCGGTGACTTCCGCGTACGGACTGCGGGTAACGACCGAGGCCGCGTCCGCGAAGATCTCGACCGGGGACTTCCTCGGGTGGTCGCCCGCGCCCCGCGTGCCCGTGAGGGCGTTCATGGCACCGACCCATGCCGGTCGGGATACCGGCGACGTCGACCGCATTGCACTCGCTCCGATCCCCGCCTGCTACATGGACGCAGGGTTAACGACGAGAAACGAGTATATCGACAAATGTCGACGATGGGGTGTATGGGCGTCGCGCTCTGTGAGTCTACTTAGTCACGTTTAACGGCCGGCGCATCCGCGCCCGCGCGGAGTTGGGCCGACGGCAGGGCCACGCCGAGCACGCAGCCGCTAACCGCCGCCACGCCCGGGCCGCAGCGGACGCTAAAGCTGCTCCCAAACTGCGTGAGCGGCTTTGCCGTGTCCCTGGCGGCCGGCTGCCGCGGTGAGGAGCCCGCTCAGGGCGCCTGTCGCGCCGAAGACGGGGCGCCCGGCTTAGCCGCGGTCGTGGAGGGTCACCTGGTAGCCGTCGGGGTCCGCGAACGTGAAAGTGCGGCCGAACGGCCCGTCGACGGGTGCTGAGACGATCGTCGTGCCGGCGGCGGCAAGGGCGTCGTGGATGTCCTGCGCGTCGTTGGCGTGCAGCCACAGCGCCATTCCCTGGCCCGGCTGCGCGATGGCGTCCAGGTCGACGCCCGCGACGACGTCGCGGACGGCGAACGCGATCGGCTTGGTGTCGAACACGACGGCGTGCGGCGGTCCTGCGGCGGAGCGCTTCAGCCCCAGGTACTGCTCGTAGAAAGCGGCGGAACGCTCCAGGTCGCGCACCTGCAGTGAAATGAAGTCGGGTCCGGTAACGGCCACGATCCTTGCCTCCTCATTGGTATGTCAGTCTTCTGACACACCACAATGTATGTCAGACTACTGACATGAGTCAAGGCGAGCCCGTAGTCGAGCTGGACACATCGCTGGGGTACATGCTGAAGGCGGCCGCGAGCGCCCTGCACTCTGCCCTGGAGGCCGTGCTGAGGCCGCTTGGCATGACGATCACCCACTACGCCTGCCTGGAGCTGCTTGCCCAGCGACCGGGCCTGTCGAACTCTGAGCTTGCCCGCGGCGCCTTCGTCACCCGGCAGTCGATGAACGTGCTCCTGCAGGCACTCGAACGCCAGGGACTCGTCGTCCGCCCGGCCCAGGCACCCGTCGGCAGAGCCCTGCCGACCGAGCTGACCGCCCGCGGGCGCCGTCAGCTCAAGGTGGCCAGCGCCGCGGTTCGCCGCGTCGAGCAAGACATGCTGGCCAATCTGGATGCCGGCGAACAAGATCAGATGCGGCGCCTGCTCACCGCGTGCATCGCCTCACTGACCGAACCGCCCGCACCGGCGAAGTAACTGCGGGTGCGCTACGTTGAGGCAAGGACCTCTGCGAGGCGATGACGCGGCAGGGCCGGGGAACGGTGGCCGTCGCGGCCCGTCATGTCGTCGTTGGCGATGAGGGCGTTGGCGACGGCTTCTTCTGTGGCCTGGACGACGGCTTCGAAAAACGGGTTGATCTTGCCCCACGGGACAAACGTGAGGCGATCGTAGTCCTGGCCGCCTCTCCCCTGGTCACCGACGCTGCTCATCGGGTCGCCGCCGGTGAATCCGCCGGGGTTGGCGGTGGAGACCGCGAGGAAGATGTCGCCGGAGGAGTGCGCGCCCGTGGTGCCGGTGCGGGCCAGGCCGAGGCTCACCCGCCTGGCCATGGCCTTGCACTGGCTCGGGAACAGCGGGGCGTCCGTCGCGACCACGACGATGACCGAGCCCGCGCCGGGTGGTGCGATGGCCGGGGTGCCCGCCATGGGGTTGTCCTCGGCGAGTTCCTCCCCGAGGTAGATGCCGTTGAGCGTGAGTTCGGAGCGGCGGCCGAAGTTCGCCTGCAGGAAGACGCCGACGGTATAGGTGGCGCCGGCGTACTCGACCAGGCGCGAGGCAGTGCCGTTGCCGCCCTTGAACTGGTAGCAGTTCATGCCGGTGCCGCCGCCGACGCTGCCTTCGTCGGGCTGGTCGACGCTGGCGGCTTGGAGGGCGGCGACCACATGTTCCTCGTACACGTGGTGGCCCCTGATGTCGTTGAGGTAGCCGTCCCAGGTCTCGGCGGCGACGGGGAGCAGCCAGACGTCGGTGAGCTCGGCGTGGAACTGGTTCATCCAGGCGATGATGCCGGCGTGCGCGATGCCGACGGCGTTGGTGTTGGTGATGGCGACGGGGCCCTCCAGCGTGCCCGACTCCTCGATCCAGGTGACGCCGGTCATCTCGCCGTTGCCGTTGAGGCTGAAGTAGCCCGCGGCCAGCGGGTCGCCCGGGTTGCGCTTGCCCCGGGGGTGGATGGCCGTGACGCCGGTGCGGACGCTGTCGCCCTCGATGAGGGTCGTGTAGCCGACCTCGACGCCGGGGACATCGGTGATGGCGTTGTGCGGGCCGGGGGCGCCACGGTACTTCAGCCCGACGGCGCGGGCGCGCGGCTTGCCGGTGGGAGTAGCGAGGTGCGGGTCATGCTGACTGCTCGCGGTGCTCACGACGATCAGGGTAACTCCGCTGGCCTGGCCGACCCTTGGCGGCGGCGCGGCAGCCTCGTGGTGACGCCTGCGGTGGTGCGGCGGCGTCGTCGCGGTGTCGTGGTGATCGAGTACGACACATGGGCGCGGAGCCTGTATGCTAACTGCGTTCCACCTTACGGGGCGGCTCCTTGGGGGCGTCTTGTGGGTTGCGGGGCTATGGCGCAGCTGGTAGCGCGTCTGCATGGCATGCAGAAGGTCAGGGGTTCGAATCCCCTTAGCTCCACAGATTTTCGGATCTGTGTTCGGATGGTAAGGACCAAGCCAAGGACCTAAGCGTTCTTGGCTTTTTGGTTGTGCTCGTCTGGGTCGTCGTCGCCGAACACGTCGTCCATCACGGCGACTTCGCCGCGGATGGCGAGAACGATCACGTGGCGGTACACGGTCTCGGTGACTTGGGCGGGCTCGTGGCCCACGGTGTCACTGATCTTGGATCGATACGACGTTGCTACTCATGATCGAGACTGCGGCATAGCCGCCCTCGTGGGCGTTCCCGTGGCCGTTGCCCGCGCTTCCTGGCGGATCTCGCTTAATCGGCCAGTAGCCCAGAGTGCGTAATCACATCTCATTGAGAATTTGTGCCGACAGCCAGATCTGACCACCGAATCAACCGCAAGAACTCATTGAAGTGTCGGCCTTCTAGACGTATAACATCGCCAGGTTGAAACCAGCGGAGGACGACACAATGACCTGTGTTGCCTGTGGTGGCAATCCCACCATGATGAACAACGTCGTTCCGCAGATGACGCAGATCGCCAAAGAGGTCATATTTCTCGTCACCTGGCGACCTACCATGCGCGATCGCAAGCCGAGGTCGATACTCTTCTTCCCAGAGCGCATACAGGGATGTGATCCACAGATGTCCTAGACGTGTCTCAACAGGCCCATTTTGCTCGACCTGCGTGAGCGCTTCCGACAGTCTCCACGCTGCGTAGGCTGGGGTTTCCGGACCTGGCGGTTCGATACCTATGGAGATGACTGGATCTGGATTCGCTGGATACTTAGGAACGCTGGCGAGGCGGGCCGGAATTTCCCTAAGCCCCATCACCGAGAAGGCGTGTGCAGCCGTAAGGTCGTTAAGATCACGATTTAGCTCATCAAGAATCGAATTTATCGAATCGGTAGACATTTCCCCCCAAATCGCTGTAAGGATCAGATGATCCGTACTGGCCTGTGACCTCCAGGCAAGTCGAGACGCAAGCGGTAGCCTATCCACCCTGCCCGGCGGGCCGTCGGGCCGAGAGGCTGACGTTGCTGGAACATCTGCGGGTGCTGAAGATCGGCGGGCAGGTAATAAATGGCGTAAGCCGAGCGATCCTGATTTACGACGACGATGAACAGCGGGAAGTATATACCCGCGTCCATGCGCTCCTTCTGCGGGGCCCATGCGGATCCCATAAGCGACCGCGGAGGCTTGTCCACGTCCGCCTGTTGGGTCGCCTTGACTTGGGCGAGGTAGCCGCAGAAATCGCAGATGACATCGGCACAGCGGAAGTTGACCGGCAACCGGCGAAGGGTACGGTCGTGCTTGCACTTCGGACACGGCAGCCGTGCCACGAGGGTTTCGCCGTAGTCACCGAGAATCTGATGATGTGTGCGAGGCACAGCAGGACCGTAGTCGCCTCTCGCAAACATTGCAATGACTTCAGTCGTTCTGAACCAGGATCAAAACGCACCATTCGCGTACCATATTTGGACGGAGGAGCGACTACACGCTCTGGGCGCCATCGTCTTCGTCGTCGGCAAATACGTTGTCCATGACTGTCGCGCCGCCGCGGATGGCAGGGACGATCACGTGGCGGTAGACGGTCTCGGTTACGTGGGTCGACTTGTGGCCTACAGTGTCGCTGATCTCTTGGATCGGGACGCCGTTGCTGCTCATGATCGAGACCGCGGTGTGGCGGCCTTCGTGGGCGTGCCAGTGGCCGATGCCCGCTTTCCTGGTCATCTTGGAGAAGCGCCAGTTGAGCGCGTCGGACGTGTACGCGGCGCCGTTCTCGTGGCAGAACACGAGGTTGTTGGCGCTGCCATGCTTCGCCGGCTTCGCGGCGCTCACGGTCTTGCCTGGCCTTGTGCGCCTTGAGAGCGGCGATAGCGCGCTTCGGCAGGATGAGCGAGCGCTTCGACTTGGGGTCTTGGTGTCGCCGGTCTTGCTCGCCGAGCGCCAGACGTGGACCACTCCCCTGTTGAGGTCTACGTGGTCCCAGGTGAGCTGGCGCAGTTCGCCAGGGCGTAGGCCGAGCGTGATCGACAGGACGAAGAGCGCTTCGAGCCGTAGGTTGGCGTTCTCGGTGTCGTCGATGCCGAGTTGGGTGCGGCATGAGCGGCACGTTGTCTCCTTGATCTCTCGGCTTACTTCCGTGATCGGCGCGTTGGGGTGCGGCTTGGTGCCGCACGCTAGCTCGCCGGTCTCGGTGGCCGCGTGGGTCGCGCCGTAGCGGCCATTGCTTACCTTCACGACCCTGACGTATCCCGTTCCCTTGCCGCTCGCCGTCTTGAGTACCTTCGCGGCTTGCTCTTGGGTCATGGCGCGGGATGGGTGGCCTGGCTGGCCGGCCGGAAGGTCGATCAGCTCGACTACGTTCCTGCCGATCAGGTCGTGAACCTGGGCGCGGCGGATGGAGCGGCGAAGCGTGCTCTTGATCATCACCAGTGAGCGCTTGCCGAGCGACTCTGCCAAGTTCCTTGAAGAACTTGTCCGCATCGGTCGCTGTGAACTCCCTGAGCTTGGTCATGCCGATCTTCGGATAGATCCAGTTCTTGGCCTGGCCGCGCCATGGTGGCCATCGTGTGCGGGTCTCGCTCGATCGAGTCGAGCCAGTCCTTGACGCACTGCTCGATGGTGTACGTGGCGGGCGTGCGGATACCGGCGTTGATCTCGGCGCGGAGCTTGTCGAGCTTGTCTTTGACTTCGGCCTTGGTCTTTCCTCGAACGCTGGGGCGGTTTCGCGTCTTGCCGTCGCCGTTGAAGCCGAGCGAGAGCTTGCCGACGTAGCACTTGTTGGTCTTGTCCCATGCGATGCGTTCCGTCGCCACGGTCGCGACGGCGCTTCTTCGGCCCGGATGGTGGGGGTTGGCTGGTCATCGGGCATCACTCCTTTCGGGGGTTGGCGTGCTCCTCCTTCGACTGTAGCTCAAGACGTCCCTAGACGTCCCTTCAGTCACGTGCTTTCGCGTACTGCAGAAGATTGAGTCACGCTGATCACGTGCTCACCATGTACTGTCACGCACTTGTCATGCACTGCCATGCGATACTTGATGCCGTGACTCGTGTCGTGCACGTGCCCTACGTCGTTGAGCAGGATGAGGACGGCGTCGGCTGGTACGCGTCTGCACAACTCCGGCCGGGCGTTGCCGCGTTCGGAGAGGGCGAGACGCGGGATGCCGCGATAGCGATCTGCGCTCTGGTCTTGAGCTGCTGATTGAAGAAGTCGGCATACCGGACGAACTCACTCTGACACTCAACGTCGCCTGATCTTGTAGTAGCGTGCTGGCTTGTGCCCAGCACTATCCCGTCAGTATCGGGAGCGAAGGCAATCAAGGCACTTGAGCGTGCCGGTTTCGTGGTCAGCGCGGATCAACGGTAGCCACCGCATCATGCGACATCCTGATGGACGCTCGGTAGCCGTACCCGTCCACGGCAGCAAGGACCTGCTCAAGGGCACCCTGCGCCGGCATTCTTGAACCGTTGCGCATGACCCCCGACGAGTTCCGCGCGCTCCTCTGAGGTCATGCGGCGTGCTCTTCGAGTGAGGCGATGAAGTCGGCTAGGTGCTGGTCGGTGATGCGGCGGGACTTGCCGATCTTGATGCTTCGGAGTTGGCGGGTGCGGAGTAGGTAGTAGACCTTGTCGCGGCTGATGTGGAGCATCTTCGCGACTTGCTCGACCGTGTACGCCTGCAAGTGGCATCACCTCCTTGGGTTGTGAGGGTTGGCCTTGGCGGCTCCTTTCGCGGTTACTTTGAGTAGTTGTCTACGTCTTTGTCTAACGGCTGCGTTTGTGCCTTATACGTGCAGACACGCGCGTTAGACGTAGACATAGACAATCACGCTGTGTCGTCGGTTACGGCTCGCCAGCGGCCACGGCTGACTTGGATCACGCGGCCCTGGTCGGTCAGTTCGCGTAGACGTAGGTAGATCCACGGGCGGCTCATGCCGGTCGCGGTCATCAGGTCGGGAACCGTGGTCCCATCCATTGGGGCGAGTACCAGCGCGGTCCACAGCATGATGTCTGAGCCGTCTTGCTCGTGCTCGGTGGTCATGGTGTCGGTGTCCGGTGGAACCACCATTCGTTCGGGATACTGAGTTGCTTCTATTGCTTGCTGCGAGACTTCGTCGAGCGGCGGGCGATAGTCGGCGTAGTAGTTCGCGGCGGCTTCGACGACCTGGTCGGTGAGCAGGTAGGCGCGGGCACGCTTAGGGGTGTCGTGCTCGGCGGCGGCGATGAGGAACTTGCCGGGGGCGTTGAGGGTATGGGCGTGCCAGCCTGCGGCGAGCATGCCCTGGCCGAGGATGAGATCGACGTCCTTGCGTTCGCGGACGCGGAACGAGATGCGGATGTCCATTTGTGAACGCACCGCGCCTTGGCCCATGGCCTTCTGCGTGGGGCGCTGGGTCGCGGCTACCAGGTTGACGGCGACGGCGCGACCGCGGCGGGCGATCGAGTCGGCGTGCTTGATGGCGTCGGGGGCGTCGTCGGACAGCTCGGCGTATTCGTCGATGATGATGACCAGCGCGGGCATCTCTGGGGTGGGTTGCCAGATGCGTTGGCCGCGCTCGGCGAGCAGGGCGGCTCTCGCCTCGAGGACCTTGACCGCGTCGGCTAGGAGCTGGCGGGCTTCGTCGGGAGTGGTGGCCAGTCGGTCGATGCAGGGCGCCCATGGGCCAAGCTCCATGCCCTTCTTGAGGTCGATGGCCCAGATGACCACGTCGCCGCATGCGGCCAGGTTGCCCATCAGGACGTTGAGACCGCTGCTCTTGCCGGCGCCGGTCGCGCCACCGAACAGGACGTGCCTGCGCAGGAAGAGGACGCGGCACGGTGACGCGTCTTCGAACGGGCCGAGGTCGATCGGTTCCGTGATCGTGTTGGTTGACGGGCCAGGCCATGGGATGGCGTCGGCGTGGGGGTCGATGTCGAGGACTCTCAGTTCGCATCGGTTGGCCAGGTCGTCGGGTGTCGGGTAGACGCGGACGGCTCCGCGGAAGGTGCCGAGTCCGGATTCGAGCGCGGGAATCTTCGTGATCACGTCGTTGATCGTCTGGCCACGGGCGAGGCGTAGCCTGGCACGCCAACCCCAGACGTCGACCAGGGCGGACATGATCTGCGATCCGGGTAGGCCGGTCGCGCTGGCGATCTCCGGCCAGGCGTCGAGCATGCGGTCGACGCGGACCTTGGCGCGACGGCGACGGTTGGCCCACCATGGGATACCGCATGCGATGGTGAGCACGATGGCTATCGCGGGCATCGGCGGGGTGATCGGGCTGATCGCGGTCGCCGCGGTGAGCCAGCCACCCGTGGTGGCCGTGACGGCGATGGCGTAGGCGCGTTCGGCGGGGTGGTCGAGTGTGGCCCATGCCTTACGCGCCCATGCGGGTGGCGGAATCGTGAGAGTCGTGATGCTGGCCAGGGTTGCGAGTGCCAGCCAGGGCCACGCGGCGTGGTGAGCACGGTGGAGAGTGTTCGCGGCGACGAATGTGGCGGCGGCGACGGCGAGCGGTGCGAGTTCGGAACGGTAGCGCCAGATAGCGCGGGCGATGGCCGTCGCGGCGGTCTCGGGTAGGTCGGTTCCGGAGTTGATGACCATCATTGGCTGGTAGCCGTCGCGGGCTAGCCGGCGGGCGTGTCGGCGAAGTTGGCTTCGGGTGGGGCGGCGCGTCATGGCCGCTCCCGGTAGAGCTGCTCGGCGCGGAGATGGCCTTGGGCGGTGAGTTCGTCGCGCAGGTAGAAGAGAGGGTCTTCCTCGCCGTCCGCGTGGGCGCTGAGCGTGGCCCTGGCGGCGGCGAGCAGGTTGCTGGAGTCGTGTCGCGTGGTCGCGAGCCGCCGGCGAAGACGGGTGATCTCGGCGGACAGGAGCGGGATCGTGTCGAGCGCTCTGCCGAGCGTGTCGACGACCGCGGTCGCGGTGTCGTGTCGGTTGGCTACCTCCTGAAGATCGGTGTCGATGCTGGCGCGGTTGGACGTGTTGACCACCTCCTCTAGATGCCGGGCTTGTTCAGCCCTGGCCGGTCAGGGCGTGGATGATGCTGGTGACGGTGGTGCGGATTTCCGGGGCGACGCTGCTCGATGCCAGGTAGAAGCCGAACAGGATGCACACGAGACCGTGCCAGAGCTTCAGGCTGGCGAATTTGTAAAGCGCCAAGACGGCGAGGGCAAGCAGCGCGACGAGTGAGATCGAGACTGCCAAGGGCGATCACCTCCCTTCTGATGGTTCGGCGGCCGACACCGATGCGATGGACGATGATCCGGAGGGCGACGCGGAGCACGTGGTTGACGTATGGTTCACGCTGGCGGTGGTCGAGCGCCTTGCAGGCGCCCGGCGAGTTGGAGCGCTTGCTTGACCTTGCGTCGGCCGGCCGAGTCGCAGAGTCGGGCGGTTTCTGTGGCGAACCGTTCGCGGAGTCCGCGTTCGCCGTAGAGAGCGGTGATCGCGTGGAGCGGCATGTGCTCGACGATGCGCCGCTCGATCATGTGGCCTTCGTCGATGTCGGGCGGCGCCGTCCAAGTGACGGAGTGGCCGCATTCGCGGCACTCCCAGGCTCCATCTCGATCTTGTCGGCGTTGATGCGGAGTTCGCATTCGAGGATGTCTGGCGAGCCGCACACGGGGCACGGCTCGCCGATCGGCCACTCGGGCGGATGGGTCATCGGTTCCCACCTCCCTTGTTCCACCAGTCGGTTGACTGTCCGGTGAGGCACTCTTCGCGGTCGTCGGTGACCGTGTCGGTCGGCTTGCCGACGTAGACGCCGAGCAGCCGACGAACCATCGCGCCGACCGGTCCTTGTGGCTTGGCGGTCATCTCGCGGTGGTGCCGCTCCGAGTGGATGCCGACGACGACCGCGACGAATACGACCACGGCGAAGAATGCGAGAGCGAAGACCAGCGCCAGGACGATGAACGGTGCCATTAGCCCTCCATTCCGGCGAACGCGCCGAAGAGGGGCCAACGGACCTTGCGGGAGCGGTGACCTCGGTGGCGGCGGCCGGCCTTGCGGTGGGCAGAGGTGGTCTTGCGGCGCCAGGCGTTGCGGTCCTGGCACTTGCGGCAGAGCCCAGAGCGTCGATCGGCGACAGCGCCGCACGGGCACTGACGACGCCTCTGCTCGGCGAGAATGACGATGAGAGCGAGATTGTGCATTCCGAACCTCCCTTCCCTCACCATCCGGATTGTCCGGATTGGCGCTAATGCGCGGTATGGCAAGGGTGCGGCAGGGAGTAAGGACGCGGTGACTACGCGCTAGGACTTCCGGTGGACGTGACGGGACGTCCCCAGTAAGGTAAAGCCGTCCTATTGCGTCCTTTGGGCACGGTGGCATTGGCAAACGAGAGACTGCGAGCGCTTCTGCTAGAGCGGCGGATCACTACCGCCAAGCTCGCCGAAGCCGTGCAAGTAGACGCCAAGACCGTGGAGCGCTGGATCGTCGCGGGCCGTGTGCCCTACCGGAAGCACCGGTACAACGTGGCCGCGTTACTTCGGCGTTGACGAGTCGTACATCTGGCCTGATGCGCTCGACCACGAGCAGGTCGTGGCGGCTTCTGAGAGCGAGATCGTCGCCGTCTACCCGTATCGTCGGGCCGTGCCACGGGACGCGTGGGGACATCTCTTCGGCCAGGCCGAGCAAGAGATCGGAATCCTCGCCTACTCGTGTTACTTCCTCGCGGAAGACGCCGGCCTGCGGCAAATGATCGGCGAGAAAGCGGAGTCCGGCGTACGGGTGCGTATCCTGCTCGGCGATCCGGAGAGCCGTAACGTGCTTGAACGCGGCCAGTCGGAAGGTATCGGCGACACGATGCCGGCCAAGGTGCGGAGCGCTATCGCGATGTTCAGTCCGCTCCAGTCGGTACCGAACGTTGAGATCCGGCTACACGCGACGATCCTGTACAACTCGATCTTCCGCGGCGATGATCAACTGTTCGTCAACACGCACATCTACGGGGTCATGGCCAACAACGCGCCGTTTTTCCACTTCCGCAAGATACCGGGCGGCGCGATAGCCGCTAACTACCTTGCGAGCTTCGAGCGCGTCTGGAACGAAGCGAAGACACTCACCGAAGGGAACTACTCGTGAGCCCCAGGAGGATCGACTACTACGACGATCCGGACGCGCCGAAGGCCAACAGCCTTGTCCCCTCCGTGAATGTGGTCGTGGTCAACGACGCGGGCGAGATCCTGATGATCAGGCGGACGGACAACGACAACTGGGCCGTTCCTGGCGGGGCGATCGATCTCGGCGAGTCCGTGGCTCAAGCCGCGGTGCGGGAGACTCGCGAAGAGTCGGGCATCGAGTGCGAGATCACGGGGCTTGTCGGGATCTACTCGGACCCGAAGCACGTGATCCTCTACACGAGTAACGGCGAGGTTCGCCAGGAGTTCTCTATCGTGCTTACTGCGTGTCCGCTGAGTGGCCAGCCGACGCCGAGCAGCGAATCGAGCGAGGTTCGCTGGGTGCCCGTGTCCGAGGTTCCGGACTTACCATGGATCGTTCGATGCGCATCCGGATCAACGACTATCTAGACCGCAAGCCATCGCCCGTGATCATCTAGCGCTCTTACTGGGCTAGGAAAAGGCGCTGGTCGGTACGGACGACGCTTGAGACGAGTTGCGGTTCGGCCTTGCGGATGAACCGCGTGACGACGTCGTGCGGCCCGTATCGCTCGACTATCTCCGAGAGCCGGTCATGCACCGAGACGACGTCGCCGGTCGGGGTTGTCGTCATGTCGCAGTAGGCCAGGGCGTCGTTAAGCATCGGAGCGGGCGCGGGAAACTCGCTCGATAGCGCGTTGGCGAGTCCGCGCTCTTCGGCTTCGATGATTGCGCACGAGTGGTTAGCGACCAGCCTGCACAGCCCTGGGTCCGCGTGCTCTACGTCGCGGAGGTAACGGGCACCATCGAGCGGATGAAAGCCCGTGTCGGCAAGTTCGGGCGAGTAGCCGATGTCGTGTAGCCATGCGGCGGCTTCGAGCAGATCGGCGTCCTCGCCGAGGATGGGAGCGAGGGAGCGAGCTTGCGCGGCGACACCTTGAACGTGAGCCCAGCGACGCGGGAGAGGGACTTCGAGGAGCTTGCGTGCCAGTTCAGCGGCCCAGTGTGCTTGGCTCATGACCTCTGACGCTACCCGCGACACAAGGGACGTTCACGGACTCCCCCGTGCCGTCTTAGGACGTCTGCTCACCGTCCCATAGCCTCCGAAGATGGTCGGGCGGCCAGTCGAGCGCTACCGACAGGCGCTCAAGCGTCGCCTCGTCATGTGCGAGCAACCCGAAGTATCTGACCGTGCTGTAGTCCACATCTGCCCTGTCAGCCAGATCACGGGCGGTAATGCCGAGTTCCCGCACGCGGGCTCTGACTGCGGCTGTCGTCGTGAATGGTTTGCTCATGTGGCTGCGATCTGGTGGGTTTCGGGTCTCACATGCTCAGCGGCGGCAACGCTTCCGGTTGCCACTCGCCGCGATTTTCCAACTCCCGTTGGGCAGAGCAGAGCCAGTTGGCGAGGGGTTGCGCAAGTTGCGCGCTCGGCAGGAAGCACGCGAGGTGCCACGCGAGACGGTATGTCGCGTGGATCTCCCAGCTCCGCATGTCCTTCGGCGCGCGGTTGAACTTCGTCCCGTCCGATAGCACGAACGCTTGCGGGATGACCTTGCCTTGCGCGCGTTCGGTCCTTACCGTCCGTACCGTCGACCGCTTCGTAGCCGATGTCTCGCACCCTGACGGGTGGAACCAGGCACAGCGCTCGGGAAGCTCGCTGAGTTGGCCCCTGGAGACCCATGGTTAGCCCCCTTCACTGAAGTTAGCTCGGGAGATCCAGCCTTGCGCGGAGCGCGGAACTTCTGTACCCCTGACAGGGACTTCTAGGGACGTCTTCTGCTACCGTGATGGCGTGTTTCCGCTGTGTGACGGGAGGCAGGAGACTTTGAATGAGTCGCTGCGGAGAGCCATGCTGCGGGCACGGCTGCACGAAGCCGACGTCGCGGCACACTTGGGCGTCGACCCAAAGACCGTCCGACGCTGGCTCAGCGGTCGAGTGCCCTACCCGAGCAGTCGGGCCGCATTGGCGGATCTGCTTGGGACGGACGAAGCCGATCTATGGCCCGAAGCCGAAGGTCCGTTCTCGGGGCGGTCACGTCCGGAAGAGCTTGCCGCGGTTTATCCCGCATCGCTGGGCCATCCCTCGCGACGTGTGGGCGCGCTTCTTCGAGTCGTCCGAGCATGAGATCGGTGTTCTTGCCTACAGTGCTCTGTTCCTCGCCGAAGACGCTGGCCTGCTCGGCATCATCGAGGACAAGGCACTCAACGGCGTGCGTGTACGGCTCGCACTCGGCGATCCAGATAGCCCGAGTGTCGCCCTACGAGGCCAAGAAGAGGGTATCGGTGATGCGATGGGCGCGAAGGTCCGGAACGCGCTCGTCCTCTATCGGCCCCTGTCGAAGGTAGAGAATGTTGAGGTCCGACTTCATCGCACAATATTGTACAACTCGATCTACCGCGCGGATGATGAGGTCTTTGTCAACCAACACGCTTATGGCATTCCAGCGGCTCACTCCCCTATGTTCCGCTACCACGAGTCCGAGAGCGGCAACATCGCCACTACATACCTTGACAGCTTTGATAGGGTCTGGATTTCGGCTAAGTCGATATGACGGGCCAGGGGCATACATTCGTCTTTGATTTCGATGACGATAAGCCCCCTCGAAAGAGGGGCCACTTCACAGAGTCCGAGACTGATGACATAATGACGACATATCTGAACAGCTTTGAGCAAATATGGAACGACGCTAAACAATTGACTACGACGGATCATTAACCGTCGTTCGTCTTACAGTAGGGCGTCACCTCTGAAGGAAGAGTTGACCCGCGAACCCATCATATGAGGGGAAGTCTACTAAGAACCCCTCGTGTGCCGCCCAGAGATGCCTTACAATATCGGGTCGAGCAGTATCATTCACTTCCCCTGTTCCCGCAGATGAACGGAGACCCGATGAGTAGACGGCGGGGCTTGTTGGCGGAGCTTCAGTATCTCAATCAGCAGGCTGCGAAGAGTCGCCGTCAACAGGAGGCTGCCGCCCACCGTGCACGTGTGGCTGCCCAACGCGAAGCTGAACGCGCGCAACGCGCCGCTCAGCAGGCTAAAGCTGCTGCGACTGCTGCGGATGCACGTCAACGTGCTCATCTCGCCCAACAAGCGCAGTTGCTTCATGTGGAGTCACAGATCGCTGAAGTTGAATCTAGGAATGCGGGGCTCGTCCAGGCACGCGAAGAGATCGACGGCCTCTTGTCGGCATCTCTAGCAGTGGACGACTTCATAGATCTAGAGAGATTGAAGATAACGAAGGTAGAGCACCCGCCTTTCCAGCCCGGACCATTGGGTTCCCCTAGCGCAAAGGTACCTTCCCCTACTTATCCACCGGAGCCAATTTATCAAGAACCACCCTCTCCTGGAGGACTCTTCGGCGCGAAAAAGAAGCATGCAGAGTTGATCGCTCAGACGAGAAGCGAGTTTGAAAGAGTTCACCAAGCGTGGCACCATCGTGTTAGTACAATGCAATCGTCCTACCTCAAGGCGGTGCGCAATCGGGACGAATCCGAAAGTCGCCGCATTCAGCGGCTAGCTGCAGCAGAGGCGACATACGCTGCAGAATGCCGGCAACGCGAGGCTGAGGCCGAGAACCACAACCAGGCACTCGCAAAGCTAATCAACGATCTCGCATTCGATATCGAATCTGCTATCCGAGAGTACGTTGGCATCGTACTTTCAAACTCCGTGTATCCAGAGGCTTTTTCAGTTGAACATGATTACGAGTTTGATCTGGCAACGAGAGAGCTTCAACTAGTCGTGGCCGTGCCCGCACCTTCGTCTATTTCTGCAGTAAAAGAATACAAGTACGTTAAGGCGAAAGACGAGATTACATCAACTGCCCTGTCAGCTAAAGCTCTGAAGGATCGCTACACGGGTGCGGTTACTCAAGTGGCAGTGCGTACTCTGCATGAGATATTCGAAGCAGATCGTAGCGGTAAGATCTATTCGATCGCCCTCACGGTCGTCTGCAAAGCGATCTCCCCAGCTACAGGTCTACTTGAATCGGTTCCCTTGGTGATAGTCGCTGCAGACCGTGAGGCGTTCAAACGTTTCGACTTGTCGAACGTCGTCCCCCTAGCGACGCTGCAGCACCTTGGCGCTGCCATCTCGAAATCGCCATTCGACCTTATTGCGGCCGATACCTCTCGCGGTACGCGTACCCGTAAGCAGTGACGATGAAGTTCAATCCGCCCCCTAACTGGCCTCAGCCACCTGCCGGATGGATCCCGCCTCTTGGATGGAAGCCAGACCCAGCCTGGCCACCGCCACCGACCGGATGGATGCTGTGGCTCCCTGACGAGGATGCGAGTGCGGTGGATCAACCCACTCCACGCGCTGCGTCGACACCCTCTGATCCCTCTCCCGCGGCACCGAAGCCTTCGGAGGCAACCACCGCTAGCCTTCGCGCACGAATAACACAGCTTGAAACCCAGCTTAGGCACCAAGCGATCGGCACTGATGACGTTATCGAGTTGAGCGACGAGAGGATTCTTCAAGATGTAGGAATCTATCGCTATCACCATCCATTGGAAAACGCCGCCCTATACAAGGAGCGTCTGACTCAACTTGAAGGCCAGATCACCGCGATGATTAAGTCAGGTAATGCGGTGCTTGCGGCTGATATGTTCACGTTCAACGGCTCGCTTGCCAAGGGCCGAAAGATGGTCGCCGACCTCTCCAAGCTAATGTTGCGTGCATATAACGCGGAGGCAGACAACTGCGTCCGGTCTCTCCGGTCAGGAAATATCAGCACGGCTTCTCGAAGGCTAGAATCAGCGATGGCCGCAATCGAGAAGCTTGGCGTGATAATGGAGATGCGGGTAAATCCTGAGTATCATGCGCTACGTATTGTCGAGCTTCAGCTCACAGCCGACTATCAGATAAAGATCCAGGAAGAGCGGGAGAAAGCTCGCGAGGAGCGGGAGCTGCTACGCGAGCAGAGACGTGCCGAGGCCGAACTAGCTGCTGAACGAGATCGACTCGAGAAAGAGAGGGCACACTACTTGAATGCCCTTCAGGCGCTCCGCGCCAGGGGCGATGATAGCGCTACAGAGGAACTCCTCGCTCGGCTGAACGATATCGATAAGGCCATCGCGGCAAACGACTATCGCATTGCTAACATCCGCGCAGGGTATGTCTATGTCATTTCAAATATTGGCGCGTTCGGGCCGAATATTGTCAAGATCGGCATGACGCGACGACTTGACCCAATGGATCGAGTCCGAGAATTGGGCGACGCTTCAGTCCCCTTTAAGTACGATGTGCATGTGATTCATTTTTCCGAAGATGCGGTTGCTCTGGAGAATCAACTGCACAAAGCATTCACTGAGAGGCGGGTCAATTTTGTGAATGAGCGGCGCGAATTCTTCTTTGCCGCTCCGGCAGAGGTTCGCGCAGTGTTGCTGGAGAAGACCGGGGAATTGCTGGAATACTCAGAGAAACCTGCGGCCCCTGAATATTTTCAGAGCGTAAGTAGTTGGCCTATAGACCGCAGGGTGCAGTAGATCCGTACTAGGCCGGGCGACGCAGTCGCGAGGTTCCTGGGCGTACAAGGTTAGCTTGATCGACATCTCCGACTCTTGAGCGTTGCAGGCCGATATGGTTCCGGAGATCCAGTACCTAACCAAGTACCAACGACCGCTGGATTCAGCCAGATCGAACGAGACGTCATCAGACGATTCAACTGCTCTGACCTGCGGGAACCAGACCTAA
Source organism: uncultured Actinomycetota bacterium (assembly GCA_963767685.1). Classification (GTDB taxonomy): domain Bacteria; phylum Actinomycetota; class Actinomycetes; order Streptosporangiales; family Streptosporangiaceae; genus Trebonia. Next base: position 11,937 of record CAVYEZ010000007.1, on the reverse strand, counting down.
GCGGACTTCGTCAGACGAAACTCGCATGCATGGCATGCAGAAGGTCAGGGGTTCGAATCCCCTTAGCTCCACCGGTTTTCTGAACCTGTTCTATTATAAGCGCCTAACCAAGAGCCTAACTCTCGGTCAGGCGCTTTCTTCGTCTTCGGCGCCGAAGACGTCGCCCATGACCGTCGCTCCGCCACGGATCGCGGGCACGATCACGTGTCGGGAGACGGTCTCGGTTACGTGGGTCGACATGTGGCCTACGGTGTCGCTGATCTCCTGGATCGGTACGCCGTTGATGCTCATGATCGAGACTGCCTTCCTGGTCATCTTGGAGAAGCGCCAGTTGAGGGCGTCGGATGTGTACGGCTCGCCGTTCTCGTGGCAGAACCCGAGGTTGTTGTCCTGCCAGGCTCCGCCAGCTTGCTCGCGCTCTCGGTCTTGCCTGGCCTTGTGCGCCTTGAGTGCGGTGATGGCGCGCTTCGGGAGGGTGAGCGAGCGCTTTGATTTGGGCGTCTTGTGTCGCCGGTCTTGCTGGCGCTTCGCCAGACGTGGACCACTCCCCTGTTCAGGTCTACGTGGTCCCAGATGAGCTTTCTTAGCTCGCCAGAGCGTAGACCTAGCGTGATCGCCAGGACGAAGAGCGATTCGAGCCGAAGGTTGACGTTGTCGGGGTCGTCGATGCCGAGTTGTGTCCGGCACGAGCGGCAGATCTTCGTCGTACCGCGGTCAACGACCGACGATCTGGACCTGACCGCCACTGGGTTCACGCTCTGCTTCTCCCTCACCCTCCTCGATAGTGGTCATCCGCCGCTTGTGGCCGCTGTGTCATGACCACGCATGGGCGGCCCGTTCCGATGAGCACCCCACAAGCTCAGCCGCTATGACCGAATAACCCATGCCAGCATAAATGGGATTATTTGGGCACTTATGCTATCGCAGATCATTATCAACAAGCGTAGCCACGATTTTGCGAAAGCTCCAGCTTTGAGAGGATTTTTGGAAGATGCCAGCGCTTCGCACGTGAATGTGCATAAAATAACTGTCACTCGCCCACGATCATCCCAGAATGGATACAAGAACGAATGACCGATCCGCAGATCGAAAGACGTGAAAATGATCGGGAAATAGATCAGCAGCAGACACAACTTCGCGGCCTAAAAGCAGCTCAGCGGCTCCGCCTCATTTGGATGTGCGCGAGTTTGGCGTCCGTTGGGTTCCTCGGTTGGGCGCTCCTAGTAGGTGTATGGACTCACTACAGGGGCCCATTCAGCGTGATCGGCTTCATTGCGGTTACGATATCAACCGCAATCTCCGCCTGGCAAATATTGAAGATGCGACCGCAAATAGGACAGAATCAATATGATCTGTCAGTTCTTCAAACCAAGCGCCTGCATCTAGCCGCAGCAGAGACGGCAGACCCATTGACGGCTCTTCGTATCTATAAAGTTTCAGCACTAAACGATCTCGAAGAGTACCGCCGATCAGCGCGACGGAGTAGGCGAGCAGCCAACCTGCTTCAGTGGACAATTATTGTCGGATCAGTGACTGCGACGAGCCTCACGAGTGCGGATACGGGAAACAGCGCCAACTTGCAGTCGTTTCGCTGGATTGCAGCAGGGGTGAGCGCGATAGTAAGTGTTGCGGCCGGGGTAGCAGGATTCTTTAAGTTCCGAGAAAGAAGCTTCAATCAACAGCAAACGGCAGACGCCATAGATAAGAACCGCAAAGCCGTGGAGTTGGGTATTGGAGAGTATAATAGTCTTGACGAATCCGAAAGGCTGAGCAAGTTCGCGCAACAGATTGAGGAACTTAAAGATGAACAGCGTAAACGTGAATTGCAGTTGGAGCAGTCCACTTCTGAGCGTCGAGAGCGCCAATCGGCTTAAGGTCCTTAAATACGCGCGGCATAGCAGGGATCCACGTTCGTCGGGCACCGTTCCGGCGGTCTGACTGGTGACACAGCCTAGGGCTAGAAAGTACAGTATCGGAGGAAATCGCCCTGCTGTCGCGAATCTCCGCCAGTTGTTGTCATGGCTCTCTCGTAAGTAGCAGATTCAGATACCTCAGGTTGTCCTCTGACAGTACTGTCGTAGGATGTAGTTCAGTATCGAGAACAGCAACCTTGGAAGATGCGATGACAGTACCGTCCCGGTCTCTCTCAAGGCAGCTCGCGCCGCTCGTGGCCGAACTGGAGCTGCGCCAGCCAGTGCTTGTCAGCCTCAGGGAGCTGGCGGCCCTTGCCGAGGAGGTGGGACTGCGCACGCCTGCCAAGGTGATCGCCGCACGGCTACGTGGGACAGGCTGGCTTCTGCCCACCGGACAGCGCGGCGTCTATGAGTTCGCCCCTGGTGCTCATGCAGGCCCATACGGCCACGGCGATCCGTTCATCGACCTGCGGGCTGCCTTGTCGGCGGGGTATCCCCTTAGCGTCGCGCTGCAAAGTGCCCTGTGGCTGTATGGGATGGCCGAGCGGGCACCGGACCGGCATGAGCTTGCAGCCCCGCCTGGCAGCGCGGTTCCTGTGTCTGTAAGGCGCCGGATGCGCGTCGTCCGCTTCTCCGCCCGGCTCCCGACAGCTCAGGTCGACCGGCTGCCCGTCCACCAGGCGGCCACGATCCTGGTCCACGCCGCTGCCAGGCCGGGCGACGTGCGGGGCTGGACAACATTCGCGGAGGCGCTGCCCGAACTGGCGGCCCGGAGCACAGCCGATGACCTAGATCAGGAGCTAAGCGCCCGGCCGGGCGCTGTGCGCCCGCGGCTCGCATACCTCCTCAGCGGGGTAGCCCCCGCCGTCGCCGACTGGCTGCAGCCGATCACGCCGTCGTCCGTGACCTGGTTCGGCAGCTCGCGGACCAGCCGCCGTTACGACAAGCGCTTCAACGTAGCTGACGGCCTCCTCCCCTTCGACCCCCGCACCCTGGAGGAGCCCGCATGAACCGGATCACCACTGGTTGGCTGGCCCGCCATACGCCGCAGGGACCTGGCGGCAGGCAGGCCGCCCTCATCGACATCGCCCAGGATCTCCTCCTCGCCCGGCTGTGCGAGCGGGGAGTATTCGATCATCTTGTGTTCAAGGGCGGAACCGCTCTCCGCAAGCTGTACGCCGGTAACGCCGGCCGGTTCTCCACTGACCTGGACTTCTCCGTGCGCAACCCGGACGACGACCCGGAAGCGGTCGCCGAGTTGCTGCGCGGCGAGATCGACGGGCAGGACATCGACGGGTTCAGGTACTTCATAGAAGACCACCGCGGCCGTGCGCAGGTGCGATATGAAACACCGTTCGGCGGCGTCGGCAACCTGACGACCAAGCTCGACATCGGCCCGGCACCGTGGCTGCCTCCTGACGAGCACGGCTGGGTGAGGCTGCCGGTCCACGCAGCCTACGAATTGCCACCCGCCATCCCGGTCATGTCCCTGGCGGAGAACATGGCCGAAAAGATCGCCCGGCTGACCCGGCGCACACCAGCACGAGACGTCTACGACCTCGTCTGGATCTCATCCACCAGCCCGCACTCGAGTTTCGACCGCGCGCTCGTGCGGCGACTGGCGGTACTGAAGAACTGGGTCGACCAGCACGGCCTGTCATCACCGCCCGCGTTTTGGAGGCCTGTTACCGGCGCCGTCCTCTACGACGCGGATCGCTGGCATGCCACCCGCCACGCGGCGGACTTCGACGAAGACAGCATCGGCATACTCGCGGTCCCGCCACCAAGCCTGGACGCTCTCGGCGATCAGCTGCAGAGGCACTTCGGCTTCCTCGCAGACCTCGACGGCACCGAACAGCGGATTGTCACCGGAGGTGCAGGCAGCCGAAATCAAGTTCTGGAAGCAATCGGTAGCCTTCCCGGCTCCCGCTTCACCAGCCGCCCGCTGTACTGATTACGTGGTCCGGAAAACGTCCCCCGGTATGCGTCTCACACAAACGTGTCGGCCCGCCCCTGCACGGGGCGTCTCGGCCGCCGCCAAGACCCCCAACCCCGATAACCGCTCATGATTTCGATCGCGACCTATTACGATCCGGTCATTTAGTCGGAGCAGTCCTCAGGCGGGGTTGGCTGGTTGACAGTCCCTGACGCACTGTTCGACGCTGTATGTGGCGGGTATTCGGACACCGGCGTTAATCTCGTCGCGGAGTTTGTCAGCGACTTCACCAAACGCCATAACCCCTCTAACCTGCGGTAACCAGACCCGACAGGATGCTGCCAGACGAAACCGGGAGCATGGTATCCAGAAGGTCATGGCGTCCCGAACTGGACACCACCGACAAAGGCAAGTCGGCCTGGTGGGCCGCCGTTGGCCGGAAGCGATAATGGCTTGGCATCAGCCTCAATACCCGCCACGGTACTCAGCCGTCAGAGCGGGACTGAGGCTGGACCGCGGCCCGTCGTCGGCGGGCCGCGGTCCGGGCGGCCCTATCCGACGAAGCCCAGTGGGATCGCTTCGGCCATGGCCTCGTAGCCGACGTCGTTCGGGTGCAGGCCGTCGCCCGTGCTGGCCGAGGGCCTCGATCCCGGCGTCGGAATCCGCCCTGAGCCTGCACGAACTGACCGACGACTCCCCCACCAGGTCCACATCGCCGTGCCACGCGGCTCCCACCGCCCCTCCATCAGCTACCCGCCCACGAAAGTCTCCCAGTACGCAGCCGGCACCTTCGACTTCGCGGTCCAACGCTTCGAGGCGGCACCCGGCGAGACGGTCCCGGTCTACAGCCCGGCCCGGTCGGTCGTCGACGCCATGCGCCTGGGCCGAGCCGAGGGGCGCAGCCTCGCCCTGTCCGCACTCAACCGGTACCTGCGCCGCACCGGCCAGCAAGGCGTCGCCGACCTGCAACGGGCGGCACGCGAACTCGGCGGAATGCCTGCCATCCGCCCGGCCATCGAAGCGGTGCTCGCCTGATGCCCGGCCCCGCCCGCGACACCGTCGCCGGCCGCATCTACAACGACCTGCGCAACCTCGCCCGCCGCACCGGCGCACCCACCGACCAGGTCATGCTCGAGTACCTGCTCGAACGCTTCCTCTACCGCCTCAGCATCCACCCGCTCGGCCAGCAGCACTTCGTCCTCAAGGGCGGACTCCTGCTCGCCCAGTTCGGCGCCCGCCGCGTCACCCGCGACATCGACATCCTCGGCCGGGCATTCCCGGGCGACGAGCAAGAGATCACCCGCCGCATCACCCAGATCGCCGCCACCGCCGTCGACGACGGCGTCACCTTCGAACCCGGCACCCTCACCACCGTGCCCATCCGCCAGGACAACGAATACCACAGCCTGCGCCTGGCCATGAACGGCACGGGACAGGAGTCAGTACTGCTTACGCAGGTGCCCCTTGTGACTGAGGCCCGCCCACGGCGCGGCGGGCGCGGCGGCCTGGAGACCCGAACCAGCCGCCAGGCCGACGCGACCACTGTGGTCTTGCTCGAAACGGTGGCCGGAGCTGGCGCAGGAGGACCACGACGTGCCACGTGACCGGCTGCCCGTAGGCCCATGGCGTGCCTGGCGGCGTACTCGGCCGCGGCCGCTTCAAACCCGTAAAGCCACAACCAGGCGTCCCCATCCGCCGTCTACGGTTACGCCTGATCCATCAGGACGATAAGGGGACGCAATGCTGAATTTGCCATATTCCACGCGCACGACCAGGACTGCCATCATCTCTGCACTTGGCCTCGGCGTCGGGCTCACGCTGTTGGGCTGCAGCCCGGGCACGTCATCGGCCGCCGACTCAACGTCCAGCGCTAGCGCGTCCGCCGCCACGTCATCGGCCAGCGCGCCAGCCGCGACCGCCCAGCCCACCGCCACCAGCCCGGTCGCGGCTTCTGCCTCAGATGTCACCACCATGCCCGCGGCCGCCGAGCCGACGGCGGCTCCCAGCGCCAGGCTCGTGCCCATGCAGACCGCCACCGGCGGCGAGTTCCTGTCGCCGTCGGGAAACATCAGCTGCGAGGTCGACTACCAGCGGCATGACCTGACACAGGTCTACTGCCAGACGGACACGCCCGCACGATCGGTAACCATGAGCGCCACCGGAAAGTACACGACCTGCACCGGCCAGCAGTGCCTAGGAAACCCCGGCACCGGGACGCCCGCCCTCGCTTACGGTACGGCGACCGGAGCCGGGCCGTTCCGCTGCGAATCGGCTGCCGCCGGCATCACCTGCCTCACCAACGGCAAGGGTTTCCGGATCTCCGCCTCGGGCATCACACCCGTTTCCGCCTGATCCGTAAGTCCCTCCCTCCAGGAGCAGGCGACCGAGGTCAGCGTTGCCCGGGATGCACCGAAGCGGACTCTCGGGATGGAACAAGCCCCTGCCTTGGGAGGATAGGTCCACCGCCAGCGGACCAGCCGCCGGTGCCAGCGGAGCAGCGTGCCCGGCGTGACCAGCCGACTCCTCCGCAGCTGCCCCGGCAGCAGCCCGGCCAGGGCGGCGAGGACCGCGCGGTCTGCCCGGTCCAGCCTCGGCCGAGGGTCCTGTCGACGCAGGACGGCGACCTCGTGGCGGAGTACGAGCAACTCGGCATCCTTCGATGCCGCCGAGCGAGCCAGCAGCGCCATCCAGCCAGTCAGGCGCAGGAACAGACCCAGCCGCACCCTGCGCCAGGACTAGCGCCGCGAGCCGGGCATATTACCGGCCGACGAACGCGCTGTCGCCGGCGCGCGGGTCGGCGGCGCCCGCCAGCAGGCCGTCGGCGGTGACCCGGATCGCCTGGGCGTGGCCGAACGCCTGATCACCCGGTGGGCTCACGCTGACCTGGTAGCCCCGGGCGCGCAGCCCGGCGGCCCAGCTCGGCGGCGCGTGGTGCTCGACCCGCACCAGCGGCGGGTCGTCACCCAGCCAGGTGTCGAAGGCCGTGGTGGGCTCGCGGCTGAGCACCCAGCGGGGGGCGGCGATCGCCTCGCCTGGCTCTTGCCCGAGGGCGAGCATCCGCACCAGCAGCTGCAGCAGCACCTGTGGCTGGGCATCGCCGCCCATGGTGCCGAGCACCGCGTCAAGCTCGCCGGTGGCGCGGGTGACCGCGAGCGGGGTGAGCGTGTGCGGCGGGCGCCGACCCGGGCCGTACTCGGCGGGCTCGCCGGGGCGCAGGGAGAAGCCAGCGCCCCGGTTGTGCAGGAAGATTCGGTGGCGCGGCAGCAGCAGGCGGGAACCGAAGTCGGCGGCGTTGGACATGATCAGCGAGACCCCCATGCGCCCGGCGTCGACCGCGCATAGGTACGTCGTGCCGCCGTCGCCGTAAACGTCGGCGAGGCCGCGCGCGGCGCGGGCGGTCACGGCGGCGGCGCGCGGCCCGAGCCGGGTTTCGGCGAGCAGCGCGGCGCCGTCTGCGTGCTCGTGCAGCACCGCCGGCCGGTCGAAGGCCGCCTGCCGGGCCGCCTCGGCCAGCAGGAACGCCCAGCGCTCGGTGTCGGCGCGGTCCGGCAGCCCGACCCGCTCGGCGATCCACGCGCCGGCCAGGGCCAGGTACCCCTGGGAGTTCGGCGGCATCGTCCACAGCTGGCGGCCGAACGCGGCCAGCCGCAGCGGCGTCACCCAGTCGGCCTGGACGGCGCGCAGGTCGTCCTCGGTGAACTCGCCGCCGCCGACGGCCAGCAGTTCCTCGCCGACCGGGCCGAGGTAAAACCCGGCGCGGCCCCGGGCGGCGACGGCGGCCAGCGCCTCGCCGACCCCGGGCAGGATGAGACGGCGGCCACTCAGCAGGGGTCCCAGTGTCCCGAAGGCGGCCGCCTGCTCCCCCGGGGTGAGCTCCGCCGCTGCGGCGGCCAGCGTCGGGGAGACGGGGAACCCTTCTTCGGCCAGCCGCCGGGCCGGGGCGAGCAGGTCAGGCAGCGGCAGGGTGCCGAAGCGCTCGTGCAGCGCCACCAGGCCGTCCACGCAGCCGGGGACGGTGACGCTGCTGATGTCGTGCTGGAAGGGCATCGCCCCGGCGCCGGCCGAGCGCAGCCGCCCCGGATCGGCCCCGGACCCGGACCGGCCTGAGGCGTTGAGTGCGGCGGGGGCCACCTGGTCGCCGTCCACGACCAAGGCGAACAGGTCACCGCCGAGACCGCACATGTGCGGCGAGGTGACGGCCATGGCCGCGGCGGCCGCGACCGCGGCGTCGGCGGCGTTGCCGCCGAGCTGGAGCATGCGCAGCCCGGCGGTGGCCGCGAGGTGGTTGGCGGCCGCCACGGCGGCGGCCGGCGCTTGGCGCGTGAGGGTCACGTTAGTGCAGCACTTTCGAGAGGAACGCCCGGGTGCGCTCGTGAGACGGGTCGTCGAGTACCTGTGCGGGCGGTCCGGTCTCGACGATGCGGCCGGCGTCCATCATGATCACCCGGTCGGCGACGCTGCGGGCGAAGCCCATCTCGTGGGAGACGACCACCATGGTCATCCCCTCCGTGGCCAGCTCCCGCATGACCGCGAGAACTTCGCCGACCATCTCCGGGTCGAGGGCGCTGGTCGGCTCGTCGAACAGCATCAGCGCGGGCCGCATGGCGAGCGCGCGGGCGATGGCGACCCGCTGCCGCTGGCCGCCCGACAGCTGGCGCGGATAGGCGTCGCACTTGTCCTCCAGGCCCACCCGCGCCAGCAGCAGGCGCGCGTCGGCCAGCGCTTGCGCCCGCGCCGTCTTGCGCACCCGGACCGGCGCGAGCGCGATGTTCTCCCGCGCGGTCAGGTGCGGGAACAGGTTGAACTGCTGGAAGACGAAGCCGATCTCACGGCGCTGGCGGGCGATCTCCGCCTCGGACTCCTCGCGCAGCTCGCCCTTGGCGTGCTCCCGGTACCCGATCAGGTGCCCGTTGACCAGCAGCCGCCCCCGGTCGATGCGCTCCAGGTGGTTCACGCAGCGCAGCAGCGTGGTCTTGCCGGAGCCGGACGGCCCCACGATCACCACCACCTCCCCGGTCGCGACCTCGAACGAGACGTCGTCCAGCACGTGCAAGCGGCTGAACCACTTATGGATGCCGCTGCCCTGGACGGCGAGCCCCTCGCTGCCGGGGCTCACCGCGCGTCCCGCAACTGCCCGCCGAGCGCGGGCTCGCCGCCGCTGAACAGCCGTTGCCGCAGCGGCACGCTAGCGACCGCCTCGCCGCCCCTGGCCGCCAGGCGGCGTTCGATGACGCCCTGGATCAGCGACCAGACGGTGGTCATCACGATGTAGTAGATGGCGGTAACGAGGAAGATCTCGAAGGTCCGGAAGGTAGCGGAGTTGTAGTCCTGGGCGGCCAGGAACAGCTCCTGGAGCCCGATCACGCTGAGCAGTGAGGTGACCTTGAGCATGTTGTTGAACTCGTTGCCGAGCGGCGGGATGACCACCCGCATGGCCTGCGGCAAGATCACGTGCCGCATCGCCTGGCGGCGGCGCATGCCGAGTGCCTGCGCGGCCTCGGCCTGCCCAGTGTCCACCGAGTCGATGGCGGCGCGCATGATCTCGGCCATGTAGGCGCCCTCGTTGAGGGCCAGGGTCACCACGCCGGCTTGAACGACGCCGGGGATGGAGACCGGCCCGATGGTGAGCGTGCCGAACGAGTACAGCCCGAGGGCGGAGCCGCCGTCGTAGATGAGCACCGCCTGGACCAGCAGCGGCGTGCCGCGCACGAGCCAGATATAGCCGCCCGCGAAGATCCGCAGCGGCAGGTGGGGGCCACGCCGCCACAGCGCCAGCAGCAGGCCGAGGCCGACGCCGAGCGCCTGCGCGATCACCGCCAGGTAGACGGTGCGGATGGCGCCCTGGACGAAGGCGCTTGGCGGGTGAAACAGCAGGTTGGCGAAGAACGACCAGTCGAAGCTCATCGCCGTTAGCTCCCGGACAGCTCGTCCGGGCCGAGGCCCCACTTGGTCATGATCGTGGCGTAGCTGCCGTCCTTGCGCAGGGCGGCGAAGGCGGACCCGATCGCGTCATGCAGCGCCGTGTTCTTCTTGGCGGTGGCGATCCCGGTCGCGATCTGGCCAAACGCCGGGCCCGCGAGCTGGAACATGCCGCCGTTCTTGCTGACGTCGTAGCCGCCGGACTCGACCGTGGTGCCGTAGGCGGCCACGTGCCCGAGCGCGAGCTGACTAAGCGCGTCGCTGTCGCGCAGGAAGGTCTGCACCGCGATCTGCTTCTTGCCGCTGGCCACGCAGTCCTTGCTCTGGGTGGCGAGGTAGTCGGTGATCGTGGTGCCGGTCTCGGCGGCGACGGTCAGCCCGCACAGGCCGCTGACCCCGGTGACGTGCGCCGGGTTGCCCTTGCGGACCATGATCGCCTGGCTTGAGTTCATGTAGTCGACGAAGTTGACCACCGAGCGACGCGCGGGCTTGTCGAGCAGCTGAGACAAGATCGCGTCGCAGTGCCCGGCTTGCAGCGAGGGGATGATGCCGGAGAAGGCGGTGTTCACCCAAACCGCCTTGACGCCGAGCTTGCCCGCGATCGCGTTGCCGAGATCGATGTCGGAGCCGGTCGGCTGCTGCCCGTTGGCGTAGAATTCCAGCGGCGGTGAGGAGATGTCGGAGCAGAACCGGATCGTGCCCGGCTGGCCCAGCGCGCCGGCCGGGACGCTGACGGCCGCGACGGCCTTGGCCGGGGCGGAGCTGGAGCTCCCGCCGCAGCCGACGGCGAGCAGGCCGGCCGCCCCGATCGCCAGGCAGGTCAACGCTCTTCTGGTCACTCGGTATCGCTGCGGGTTCATCCGTGTCCGCCTCTCGGAAGGCCGGTCCGGCTCAGATCGCGGTGCCAGGTCCCGGGTGCCAAATCCTTTTGGCAGACCCTAGGGAGCGCATCGATCCGCTGTCAAGGAGACCGTGTTAAATGCGCGTATCATGGGCCCGATGACGACCCGACCGACGATTCGCGATGTCGCGAAGGCCGCCGGCGTCTCCGTGACCACGGTGTCGCACGCGCTCAACGGCAAGGGCCGGGTCGACCCGGAGACACGGGCCCTGGTGGTACGGGTGGTGCGGCAACTGGGCTACCGCGCCAACCGGAACGCGCAGGTGCTGCGGGCCGGTCGGTCGGGGGCCCTGGCGCTGCTGCTCCCGGTCCGGGCCGATGTCCGCTCGGATGAGGCGCTCAGCCTGGACTACTTCATGCGCCTGGCCAGCGCGGCGGCGGCCGAGGCGTTCTCCCGGGAGCAGGCGCTGATGCTGCTGCCCCCAGCCATCGTGACCACTGGCCTGCACGGGCTCGGGTTCGACGGCGGCATCGTGGTCGACCCGTCGCCGTTCGACCCCCGGGTCGAGCTGCTGGCCAGCTACGGGCTGCCGGTAGTGACGGTCGAGCGGGACCCGGGGCGGCCCGATGACCCGTGGTACGTGGCCGGGCGCACCGACGTCAGCACCCGAGAGCTGCTCGATCACCTGCACGCCCAGGGCGCGCGGCGCATCTGCCTGCTCGCGCCGCAGGCCGACTGGGGCTGGACGGCGGAAACCCTGCGCGCCTACGACCAGTGGGCCGACGCCCACGGCGCCAGTCGCCGGGTGGTCCCGGTCGCCATGCGGCACGCCGAGGAGAGCGCGTTCAAGGCGACCAGGCGGCTGCTGGCCGAGCCGGAGCCGCCGGACGCGATCTTCGTGGTGGCCTCCCGGTTCATCCACGGGGTGCAGCGCGCCGCCAAGGACGCCGGGCGCCGGGTGCCGGAGGAGCTGATGATCGCGGCGGGCGTGGACAGCGTGCACGCCCGCGAGGGTGACCCGCCGGTCACCGCGCTCGACCTGCACCCGGAACGGCAGGCCGAGGCCGCGGTCGAGATGCTGCTGACCCGGCTCGACGACGGCCAGGCGCCGCCCGGTCCGTGGCACATCCCGGCGACGCTGCGGCTGCGGGCCTCGACCGGGGCGCGCTAACCCCAGCATGACGTGGAACGCAGTGGGCCCTCAATGACCCCGCGACCACCCGCAGCCTGTGGGTGCCGAATATCCTGTCACCCTATGCGACCTGGGCATATTCGTGGATCAGGCCGCCGAGCCCGCCGCGCAACACGCCAGGCCAGCGTGTGCCGT
>CAVYEZ010000006.1:0-106615 GCA_963767685.1 uncultured Actinomycetota bacterium | reverse complement strand
TGAAAATTGCTAGGTCGGGTGACCGACCTCGTGGGTTCGAATCCCACGCCCTCCGCTCGTGGGTCCCCCCTGTTTGGCGGGCTTCGCCCACCTTCCCGGCGCCACTCGCGGATATTTTCCCGGGGGCGACCCCCGGACCCCCGGCTGTCGGCTTCGCCGACGGAGGCGGGGTCGTGCCTTAGGGTTCATGCGCTTCGCGCATCTTCCCGGCGCTCGTCGCGGATAATTCCCGGGGGGACGACCCCCCGGACCCCCCGGGTGTCGGCTTCGCCGGCGGTGGGTCTGGCTCACCTTCCCGGCGCCACTCGCGGATATCTTCCCGGGGGCGACCCCCGGACCCCCGGCTGTCGGCTTCGCCGACGGAGGCGGGGTCGTGCCTTAGGGTTCATGTGCTTCGTCCATCTTCCCAGGGGCCCGTTCCCCGGGGCCCGCCCTTCCCCGGGTGGCGTTGGGCCGGCTGCTGCTGGCCTGATGGCGCACGGGGAGCGCGGAAGCTACACGCCCGGTGACTAGTGGCGCACTAGAGTGGAGCATTCTCGGTTGTCGGCGGGCGCGGAGGGCGGATGGGGCAGGGCAAGGTTGGTCCCTATCTGGTTAATCGGGTCGCGCTTGGGGACTGTGCTGAGCTTGGTGCCGAGTTGCCGGATGAGAGCGTTGACGTGCTCGTCACCTCGCCGCCCTACTGGGGGCAGCGGATGTCGGCGGGGATGGGAGTCGAGGACGACCCGAGGGAGTACGTCAAGCGGCTGGTCGAGATCTTCCGGGTCTTCAGGCCGAAGCTCAAGCCCGACGGCATCGCCTGGATCAACATCGGCGACGCCTACAACACGCCGGTGAACTGGCGGCCCGACGATCGCGACTACAGCTCGCTCGGGCCCGGCAAGTCGGGGCTCGACGAGGGCAACTCGGCGTACATCAAGCCGCGGATCCGCAGGAAGGCCTACCTCCGCAAGGCCGAGGCGCCGTGGCTCACCTACGGCAACCTGCTGGCGCTGCCGTACCGCATGGTCATCGGGATGTGCGACGACGGCTGGCTGCTGCGCGGCGAGGTCATTTGGCGGAAGAAGAACCCCATGCCCGAGGGCCGCTGCCGGCGGCCGCACCGGGCCCACGAATCGATCTACCTGTTCGCGACCTCGGAGAAGCACGCCTTCCTGACCGATCCGCCGGTGAAAAGCGTCTGGGAATTCTCCAACGAGCGGATGGCCGGGCCTGCGCATTACTCGCGCTTCCCGCTCGAGCTGCCGAGGCGCTGCGTGTCGGCCCTGGGACGGCGCGGTAAGGACGTCCTGGTGCTCGACCCGTTCTCCGGCAGCGGCACCACCGGGCTCGCCGCGCTGTCGCTCGGCTGCTCCTACGTGGGCTTCGAGATCGACCCGGAGCAGGTCGCCGCCGCCAACAAAAGGCTGGCCGCGGCCGAGGAGCCGCCGCTCTAACCAGGTGCGTCTTGTCCGGTTCGTTGGCTTCGGCGCGGCGACGGGCACAATGTGGGGATTGTTAGCCTCGGGGGGTTATTATCCAGGCTAGGCGGCGCGTGCTGGCATTTCCGGGAGGAGGCGGAGGGGGACTTGTCGAGGAAAACGCTGATCCTCTTCGTCTGGCTGATTATCGGCGCGGCCGCCGCTGGCCAACGCGGGTACTTCAGCAACATGCCGTCGACCTGCAGCGCGGGGGCCACGGTGGCCGCCACCATGATCACCGGGCCGCTCAACTACCTCGGGGTCAACCCGCAGATCACCTGCAACTGGCCCTCGCCCTCGTCGAGCTGAGCCGGAGCGGAATCTAGCGGCCGCAGCCTGCCGGCGGCCACTACGACAAGATGTAGTGGAGAGATAAGCTTCCTGCTGGGAGGAGGCGCCATGTTGCCACCGTTCAGCTGGGGCGAGGTCGCCACCAACTGGCAGTTCGCACCGATCGTGACCGCGTTTACCGTGCTCGTCGCGGCCGCGTACCTGTGGGGCGCGCTCCGGGTTAGGCGCCGCCACCCGCGGCGGCCGTGGCCGCTGCGGCGGACCATCCCGTTCCTGCTTGGCTTGCTGGTCATCAACCTGGCGACGCAGAGCGGAGTCGGAACCTACGACGACACGCTGTTCTGGGACCACATGATCCAGCACCTGATGCTGATCATGATCGCGCCCCCGCTGCTCGTCCTCGGTCAGCCGGCGACCCTGCTGCTGCACGCGAGCAGGAACCCGCTCCACACCGGGGTCAAGAAGCTGCTCAGGTCGCGCCCGGTGCAGTGGCTAACCTGGCCGCTGTTCGGCGTCGTCGCCTACTGCGCGACGATCGTCGGCACGCACCTCACCGGCTTCATGAACCTGGTCACCGAGCACGACGCCGTGCACGAGGCCGAGCACGTTCTCTACCTCGTCGTCGGCTACTTGTACTTCCTGCCGCTGGTCGGCAAGGAGCCCATCAGGTGGAAGGTCTCTTACCCGCTGCGGCTCTTCCTGCTGTTCATCGCCATGCCGGTGGACGCGTTTACCGGGGTGGTGCTCGGCTCCTACCAGACCGACCCCTTCGTGCCCATGGATCCCCGCACGTGGGGGCCGTCCCCGGTCAACGACCTGCACCAGGGCGGCGCGGTGATGTGGATCGGCGGCGCCGCCATCATGTTCGTGATGATCATGGCGGTGTTCTTCCAGTGGACGCGGGAGACCCGGCCGTCGGTGTCCATGGGCTGGCTGGAGTCGGCGCGTCAGTCGAGCCTGGCCGAACGGATCGCCGAGGCGAGCCCGGCCGGGGCCGCCAGCGCCCAGTCGCGGGACCGCGCGGCCAGCGGTGCCGCGCGGAGCGCCAACCTTGACGAGGACGAGGACCAGCTCGCGGCCTACAACGAGTACCTCGCCCGGATCAATGAGCACGGGTCCGGGCCCGCGTCCGAATAAGGCAGTGTGACTTAGATCACAGAGAACACCCGACTACATTTTTCGATCTGTGGGGCTGCCATCCATGGCTGTTTCTGTTGTGAAAGATGAGTTCGCCCAGGTTAGCCCGTTCATGGACCGTCATGCGGTTGACTATCCCGGGGGTGCATGATGAAAGGCAAGAAGCGTTGACCGGCAACATGAGCAAGGCAGACACCCAATACGTCGACGACGCCCTGACGATCGAGGACGAGTACGAGTCCGAGCTCGCAGCCGTGCAGGTCGCGCTCACCCGGTTCGAGGTGGCGCCGCACGAGTATGCAGCTCGGCGGGCCGAGATCGCGGCCCGTGCCTATCTCCAGCTAGCCGAGGCCCACAAGCGTTTTCTGGGTCGCAACAACTAATCCTGAGTGCCTGAGCGCGAGTCGAAGCACGCGGGCTTCGCGCGTAGACGAGCGCGGCCAAGTACGGCGAGCACGACACGCCGGTAGTGCTCTCTACGGAAATCTACGGATCTTGCTAGACGGCGTCATAGAGTCCGATCGTGGACCCTGTACGGAATCCTTACGCGCCCGGCGCCGGGCAGCGGCCGCCGGAGCTGGCCGGCCGCGACCGGGAGATCAGACAGTTCGAGGTCGTGCTCGAACGCGTGGCCCGGGCCAGGCCCGAGCGGTCCATGGTCCTCACCGGCCTGCGCGGTGTCGGCAAGACCGTGCTGCTCAACACGTTCAGGTCGATGGCCCTGCAGCGCCTGTGGGGGACGGGCAAGCTCGAGGCCAGGCCGGACCAGTCCATTCGCCGTCCGGTCGCGAGCGCACTCCACATGGCGGTCCGCGAGCTGGCGCCCCGGCACCGTGCGCCCGACCGGATCGACGACTTCCTCGGCGTGCTCAAGGCGTTCGCGCTCCGCGACCCGCAGGCGCCCAGGGGATCCACGGTGAACGCGCAGTTCGGCATCGACGTGCCTGCCGCCCGCGGCCGGGCCGACTCGGGCGACCTCGAAGTTGACCTGACCGAGCTGTTCACCGACGCCTCCTCGGTCGCGGCCGACCTGGGCGTGGGCATCGCCCTGTTCGTCGACGAGATGCAGGACATCCCGGCGCTTGACGTGTCCGCGCTCTGCGCCGCGTGCCACGAGCTGTCCCAGGTGGGCGGGCCGCTCATCGTCGTCGGCGCGGGGCTGCCGCACCTGCCCTCGGTGCTGTCCGCGAGCAAGAGTTATTCAGAACGGTTGTTTCGCTACGCCAGAATCGACCGGCTGGACCGGGAGGCGGCGGACCAGGCGCTTATCGCGCCGGCCGAACGCGAGGACGTGCTGTTCAAGCAGGACGCGCTGGACGCGCTTTACCAGGCCGCCGACGGCTATCCCTACTTCGTGCAGGCCTACGGCAAGGTGACCTGGGACGTCGCCGCGGCGAGCCCCATCGGCGCGGCCGACGTGGCCGTCGCCGCGCCCGAGGCGGAAGGCGAGCTCGCGGTCGGGTTCTTCGGGTCGCGGTATGAGCGCGCCACCCCGGCGGAGCGCGAGTACATGCGCGCGATGGCCGTGATCGGCGACGAGCCGGTCCCGACCTCCGCCGTCGCCGACGAGCTCGCGCGCAAGCCGTCAAGCCTCTCCCCGGCCAGGGACGGGCTGATTAAGAAGGGCCTGATCTACAGCTCAGAGCGGGGCCTGATCGCGTTCACCGTCCCCCACTTCGGCAAGTTCCTGCGCAGCCAGCCGGCCTGACTCGAAGCGCCATCCGGGCAGGGCTATCGACCGCGGTCGACCGGGTTCGGGATCATGCCGACCCCTCCCTTATCCGGCCATGCGCGCCACATGAACCCGTCGTTCTGGCCTTGTGTGCCACGGAACCCCAAGGCTGATGTGACCCTGTGGCATACGAGGCCCGTATATTCCGGCCTTGCGGCACACACGCTCGCTTCTAGTGGCCTTGCGGCACCCCGACCCGCATTTATTTGGCCTTGCGGCACCCCGACATGTATTCGTTTTAGCCGTGTGGCAACCGTAAACGTGCCTGTTTTGGCCTCGTGGCCCACGTGGCCAGAACCACTGGGCGCTGCGAGTCAAGGGAGCCGAGTCCTAGCGAAATCCCCTACGGTTCACGATGGTTTGTCCGACCGAAGCGCGGCGCGTGTCCCGGCGGGCGCATGGCAAGCGGCGTTCGTTCTGCGCCGGGGCATCCCCGCCTCGCGTGACCCCATGCGTGAGAACCCATGGCCGTGACTGAGCATGCGTGAGAACCCATGGCCGTGACTGAGACAGCCGGCCTCGTTCCGGATTATTGACTTTATTCTTATGTATTGGATTTTTCTTATACGGGGTTAGATATCCGTAGCGGGTCGTGCCGCGGTGCTTCCAGGGGGGGCGCGAAGCCCGCGCCCGTGTCCAGCATGCCGACGCGGACGGGAGCGCCGCGGTCGGCCAGGTGGACGGCGAAGACCACGTCCACCGGGCGGCTGGCCAGCACGGCCGGGAAGACCACGAAGCGCCAGCACCCCTCGCGCCAGACGTCGATAGGCGTGGCGGTGACGAGGAAGCGCTCGTGGCGCTGCCATGGCACGCTCGCGCGCAGCGCGGACAGCGTCCGTTCGACCGGCACCTCGCGCAGCTCGCACGGGTCCGCGTGGCTCAGCCGGAGCATGACCTGGCGGATCTCCGGTGACAGGGCGACCAGCACGGCCAGTTCGGCGCCGACGGCCGCGAGCGTCAGCCATGCCTGGGCGGCGGAGTCCGGCATGCGCGGCGGGGGGATGCCGATCGTGGCCAGCGCAGCCACGCACAGTAGCGTCGCCCGCGCGATCGCCCGCCAGCTCACCGGCGCCCGGCTGAGCTCGCCGAAGCAGCCGCAGCCCGCATCGGGCCGGCGCGCTCGCAGTTCGTACAGCGCGGCCGCCCCCGTGCCCATGAGCAGCGCCGTCGCCGCGCGGGCAACGGCCGCGGGGTTACCCGCCCCGGCGGGGCCGGCCGTGACCAGCAGGCCGGCGCCGAGCGCGAACTCGCCCGCGCAGAGCCCGACCACCACCGGCCGGTGCAGCCCGAGCGGGAACATCGCCGCGGCCCCGACCCCCTGGCCCCCGCGCAGCGCCAGCCTGGCCTTGGCCGCGGACCCGCCGAAGAGCAGCACGGCGAGCAGCGGAATCTGAACCTCGCGCATAACAGCAAGCATGCTGACTCCACTCACATCGACCCCGTAACCCTTTTCCGCCATCTCAGCCGGTCATCGTCGCCAGCGTCGCGTTGAAGCACCCGTCCTCGAGGTTGCCGCCGAGCCCGACGAAGGCCGCCATCGTCAGGTCGGCCACCCGGCCCTTCGGTGACGTGCCGCAGTCCACGCACCGGTCGCAGAACTCCCTGGCCATCGCTCCGTCGCTCGTTACCGGCAGCACGGCGGCGCGGTCCGCGCACTCGTTGCGGACGCGGACCGTGGCGCCGAGCGACAGGTACGGCAGCCGGACGCATCCGGAGCCGCCGTCGGGCGGCCGCGCGGTGTCCTCAGGATCGATGGCGGGATAGGCGAGGCCAAGCAGGCCGGGGGGCTCGTCGTCCGGCTCATGCCATACGGCCGACCCGCTGACGGGCATGCTGACGGGGCCGCTGACGAGGGGCGGGCTTGGCGCGTGACCTGCGTGGTAGGGCGGCTGGGCGGTGGCAGGCGCGACCGCGAGCAGGTGGTCGTCGTGCCTGGTCCCGATGACGTCGAGCAGGTAGCCGGGTGCCAGCCGCGGGAAGCGCACTTGGATCGGCCGCGATGCCGCGGGCGCGATCTTGACCCGCTGCCGCGGCGCGCCGGCCCGGCCGGTGTCGATCAGGAACTCAAGACCGTCCGCCGCCACGATCGTGCCGGTGACCCGGCCGATGCGCGCCCAGATGCGCTCGGCTCGCTTGCGGGCCGGGGCGGTGGCGTCCGGAGTCCGGTGCCGGACAATGACCGGGTCTCCGCGTCGCAGCGCGGAAGGCGACGCCCGGGCCCCCAGCCAGGTCACGGTGGCGGTGGAAACGCCGAAGAACTCGGTGCCCTGCTCACTGTCGACCGCGATGACGTCCTCGCGCACGTCCGCGAGCACTCCGGTGGCCACGGACGCGGCGATGGCGGGCGGCTGGGCCCAGAGTTCGTGATCTGGCGCCTCGAAGACCGCGGCCCGCAACTGGGCTCTGCGTGCAAATCGGGCAGATGCCCCTGTTTCCGGCAGGGTACGGCTAATTGCGGAAATGCCCGCGTTGTTCCGCACTTGCCCGGAATGGGATTGCAGCCGCCACCAAGCCATGTCCGACGATGCGCACATGCACGCAGACGCGTCAAGTGATTCGGCGACATCGGTCCGTTATGCCCGATGTATATGCCGGTAATGCACCGCTTTCGGCGGATGTTTAAGGGTGACTACCCAGCGTGAGCCTCTTGAGGGTCGAGTGGCGCGGCCGACATGCTGAGGCGTATTGTATCCATCTAATCACTCTGAGTAATGTCAGATTTCTTGAACTGAGGGACCCATGAGCGCAGGGGACCGTCTCGCTTTTGGCGAGTATGTCCGCTCCCGCAGTCAAGCGCTGCTGCGAGCTGCCCAGGCGATAACGGGGGACCGTAGCGACGCTGAGGACCTCCTGCAGGCGACGCTGGTCAAGGCCTACCAGTCCTGGGACAGGATCGACGATCCCGCCGCGCTTGATACCTACGTGCGGCGGGTGATGGTGAACACCCACATCTCCGGCTGGCGGAGACGGCGGGTGGACGAGTATCCGACCGACGAGCTGCCCGACTCCCCTTCCGCCGAGGACGCCACCGGTGACAGCGACCTCCACGACGTGGTGCAGCGCGCCATCGACCGGCTGCCGCGCCAGATGCGCGCGGCAGTGATGCTCAGGTTCTACGACGACATGACCGAGCCGGAGGTGGCGGCGGCGCTCGGCGTCTCCGTCGGCACGGTCAAGTCCACCGTGGCCAGAGCGGTGGCCAAGCTCAGGAAGGACGCCGAACTCGGTGCCGATTCTCTGCCGCGCCCCCGCGATCCGTCGTTAGATCCGCTTGGTCGGGGGTGTAATGCACCCGGCGTACGTGGCACTATCACCTTCAAGGGAGATCAGCGGCAATCCGTGGATTTAGCCAGGGAACTCAACGAGGAGGCGCGGGGCCGGATGGACAGCACGATGATGGATTACCCGCTGACGATCACCACGATCATGCGCTACGGGACCACCGTGTTCGGCGATAAAGAGGTCGTGACCTGCGCCGGTGACGAGCCCGCGAGGCGGCGCAGCTACGCGGACGTCGGCGAGCGGGCGGCCCGGCTGGCGAACGCGCTGCGCGCGCTTGGCGTCGACGGGGATCAGCGGGTCGGCACGTTCATGTGGAACAACGCCGAGCACCTTGAGGCCTACCTGGCGATCCCGTCGATGGGCGCCGTCATGCACACCCTGAACTTGCGCCTCTCGCCCGACCAGGTTGGCTATATCGCGACGCACGCCGGCGACTACGCGGTCGTCTTGGACGCGTCGCTGGTCCCGTTGTTCGCCAACGTGCTGCCGCTGGCGGAGACCATCAAGCACGTGATCGTCTCCGGGGCGGCGGACGAAGCGGCGCTGGGCACGCTTCGCGGCCCCGGCCGCGAGGTGCACTTGTACGAGGAACTGCTGGCCGGGGCGCCGGACACCTTCGACTGGCCGGTCCTTGACGAGCGCTCCGCCGCGGCGATGTGCTACACCAGCGGGACGACCGGGCTGCCCAAGGGCGTGGTCTACAGCCACCGCTCCTCTTACCTGCACTCCATGGCCGTCTGCACGGTGAACGGGCTCGGTGCCAGCGAGCACGACCGGATCCTGCCCATCGTGCCGCAGTTCCACGCGAACGCCTGGGGGCTGCCGTACGCCGCGATGATGTCCGGCGCCGACCTGGTGATGCCGGACCGGTTCATGATCCCGGCCGCCATCGTCAAGCTCATCGAGACCGAGAAGGTGACCGTCGGGGCGGGGGTGCCGACGATCTGGCAGGGAATGCTGGCGCACCTGCGCGCGCACGGCGGTGACATCTCCTCGCTGCGCACCCTGGTGTGCGGCGGCTCGGCGCTGCCGGAGGCGGTAATGCGCGCGTACGCCGACGAGTTCGGCCTCACCATGACGCACGCCTGGGGGATGACCGAGCTTTCGCCGCTCGGCTCGATCGCCCGCGAGCCCGTCGGCGTCACCGGCGAGGCGGTCTGGCCGTACCGGGCCTCCCAAGGGCGGCTGATCTGCGGCGTCGAGGGCCGGCTGGCCGCGGACGACGGCCAGGTCCTGCCATCCGACGGCAAGGCCGTCGGCGAACTGGAGTGCCGGGGCCCGTGGATCACCGCGTCTTACTACCTCGACGACGCGCCGGAGAAGTTCCAAGACGGATGGCTGCGCACCGGCGACGTCGGCACCCTGGACGCCGAGGGCTTCATCCGGCTCACCGACCGGGCCAAGGACGTGATCAAGTCGGGCGGCGAGTGGATTTCGTCGATGGAGCTGGAGAACCTGATCATGGCGCACCCGGCCGTCTCCGAGGCGGCCGTGATCGGGGTGCCGGACGACCGCTGGGGCGAGCGCCCCCTCGCCGCCGTCGTGCTCCGCCCGGACGCCGAGGCTACTCCCGACGAACTGCGGTCTTACCTCGGCGAGCGGATCCCGCGCTGGCAGCTCCCGGAACGGTGGACCTTCATCGACGAGGTCCCCAAGACCTCGGTCGGCAAGTTCAAGAAGACGACCCTCCGCGACCAGTACGCCGCCGGCACCCTAACCGTTACCGAACTAGGCGCTATGCCTCACTAACTTGCACTCTGGCTCAAGGTCAAAGTCAAGAGCTGGGGCCGGGCTTGTGCCGCCGGAAGGATGACCCGCGACGCTCCTTCGGAAGGTCGCGGGCTCATCCTCCGGACGGCACCGCCTCCTCCGGTTCATGACCCAAAGTCGAAAGCCAAAGTCAAAGGCTAGGGTCCGAACGAGGCGGGGGTCAGGCCCATCCGCCCATGGCACCGGAGCGTGGTTAGGTTTTAACGCCTTGAGATTGCTGTGGTCCGTGCTGCCGCGTATGCCGCGGGTGGTGTCTGTGAAGGCGGACATGGCACGCGGCAACTGGCTTTTGTCGGCGGAGCCGACAGCCGGGGGGTCCGGGGGGTCGTCCCCCCGGGAGGTGTCCGCGACGGGTGATGGGAAGATGCGCGAAGCGCATCAAACAGGGCTAAGCCCGGAGCGGAGGATCGGGGATTTGAACCCCGGATGGGATCACTCCCAAACCGCATTAGCAGTGCGGCGCCATAGACCGGACTAGGCGAATCCTCCAGCACCACGTCCGAAGGGGCGCGGTGTCGATCAGCGTACCGGTAGGCGGGCGTGCTCGGCAAAGTGGATGACGGATCCGGCTCTTCCCCGTCGCCTCCGCATCGCGTATGTTCGCCTTCAGCACAGACAACGCGGCCGCGAGGGCCTTTTTTCTGACCGCGCTGTCAGCCAACATGGCAAATGACCGTAAGCTTCTAGTGGAAGGCGAAAGCCTTCATTAGCGCCTGGCCACCGGTCACCACCCCTGACCGGTGGCCAGGTTTTTCGTGGTTGAGGAGGGTTCATGCCGGCATCGGGTGACTGGGTGACCGTTGGCATCGACAACGGCGGCACGGCGAACAACGGGACGGTGCTTGACGCCGACGGCACGTTCCTTATCGCGGAGATGGCCGAGCTGCCCAGTTTGGTGCGGGAGGGGCCGGATAAGGCCATTACCGCGCTCGCCGACTCTTTCGACAAGGTGCTGGCGATGACCGGGATCCCGCGGGAGAAGGTCCGGGCGGTCGGGCTCGACACGCCCGGGCCGGCCAGCGCGGACGGTGTCCTGGCCACCGGCGGGGCGACCAACTTCGGTCACCCGGAGTGGTCCAGGTTCAACATCCGGGTGGCGCTCGAAGAGCGACTCGGCATTCCCGTTTTGTATAACAACGACGGCAACGCCGCCGCCCTCTACGCCCACCACGTGCGGCACGGCGCGGGCGCGGAGCAGCACAGCTCGGTGTCCGCGATTGTCGGTACCGGGTTCGGCGGCGGGGTGATCAACGACGGGCGCATCGTCAAGGGCGCGGCGGGGATGGCCGCCGAGCTTGGGCACATGCCGATTCCCATGGACGGCCTGCTGGAGGCCGATCAGTCGGTTCCGTCCTGTGCCTGCGGGCAGTTCGCGGACGCGGAGTCGGTCGCCTCGCTGACCGGGATCACCCGTAACCTGCTGCCCTACTGGCTGGGCCGGTACCCGGATCATGAGCTGGCCGAGGTCGGGATCGCGAAGGCGGCCAAGCTGGTCCGCGGCTACGCCGAGCGCGGCGACGAGATGGCGCTGGAGATCTTCCGGCAGCAGGCGATAGCGATGGGGCGGGTCTTCTCCATCGCGGCCAAGTTCACCGACCCCGACACGTACTTCGTGGGCGGCGGCGTGATCGAGGCGGCGCCGCACTTCCGCGACTGGTTCGTCGCGACGGTCAAGGAGCACACGGAGCTGTACGTCGAGCAGACGAAGGTCGCGGAGATCACACTGGTACCCGACCTGGACATGGCCGGCGCGCGCGGTTCGGCCATCGCCGCGGCCGCCTGGGCGCGGAGCCAGTCGTAAGTGCGTAAATGAACCGGGTGCGGGGCGTCTGACCAGGTCAGACGCCCCGCACCCGTTCGGAAGGCTTACGATCTATTTTTTGCTGTTTGTTAATCGTCGCCCGATCCGGGGTCTTTGAAGATCAGCCCGCACACCTCGATGTACAGCTGCTCCGGATAAGGCAGGTGATTTATCGTGTGGAGCGCCTGGTCCTGCCCGGCTGACTCCACAATGAACGTGCCGTAGCCGAGCAGGCGGCCGATTGGCGACCGCTCGAACCGCATATCGGTGACCTTGGTCAGCGGCATCATGTTCACGGTCTTTCTGAATACGCCGGTGGCGAGCAGAAGCCGTGCCGAAGTTACTACGAAGTAATCTTCGAGCCACTGGTAGATATGAAAAAGCAGCCGGATGACCAGGACCAGCCAGGCCAGCCAGACCACGAGCAGGACCGAGCTGCTGAGGTGGACAAGGGTAGAGAGCAGGCCGGCGATCGCGAGGCCGCCAAGGGTCCACGCCACCGGCCCGATCAGGATCGCGGGATGAAACCGAACGGTGATCACCCGTCGCTCGTGCGGCAGGAGAACCCGGTAGACCGCGGCCGGGACGGTCTCGTTCGGGACGACCCTAATACCCATTGCTAACCTCAGATGTTTGCCACGAAGCTCGACATGCCGTGGGCGGCTTGGCTGAGCAGCGACCCGATATTGTGCACCAGGTGCGCGGCAGCCGTCGGCTCCTGGATGACCCACCACAGTACGAACGCTACCGCCGCCCATTTCAGGATAGTGCTGAAGTTCACTGCCGCCTCCCTGGAAGCGCAGACTGCTCCATCGTGCCAATTCCCTATCGTAGTCCGAAACGCAGCCTGGATGGGGGTTTGGTCACCCAGGCAGGTACGGCGTTGGCATGCCCGTCCGGCACCAAGTATGCCCGCTTCACGCGGTCACTACGCATGGGCCTGAGTGAGAATGTACCGACCCTAGCCGCAGTATCCCGTCACACTGTGCACCAGAGAAGCAGCCACGCCGGCATCCCCGCCGGCGGTATCTTCATACTGTGGCGATGCCTGAGGTGAGCGAGACAGATTTTGCGATCGTCGTCTTCCGCGAGGACGACGGGTGGGACGCTGACGTCCTGCCGGTGGCCGTGACCGATGACCTGAAGGGGTTCATCCGGGTGCTGCGGCAGCAGCCCAGCCTCGCTGGCACGATAGGGCTCGCCGGGATCGACGACTACTTCTTCGTGGCGATCCGGGTGGTCGGCAACCAGGTCTCCGTGCTGTTGTCGGATATCGGCGCGGCGCTCGACTATCCCCTGGCGGAGCAGGTACTCGACTACCTCGAGATCCCCGTGCCGGACGAAGAGGACCTGGACCAGGTGTTCCCGGTGGGAGACCTGTCGATCTTCGCCGACCTGGGCCTCGACGAGATGGATCTCGCCGCCATCTGCAGCCGCCTGGACTTCGACTCCGAAGACGACCCCTGGGACCATGTCGAAGACGCGGTGGAGTCCATCGCGGTGCGGCTCGGGTTCGGGCCCGCCATGGAGCGCGCGCTCGATGTCGCCCTCGGCGGCTGACGGGTTCTCACCGCGGTGACGGACGAACCGGTCACCGGGTACGAAGCATCGTTCGAGCCCGCGATGCGGGCGGCGCTGGCCGAGGCGGAGGCGGCGGTCGCCACCGGGGACGTGCCGGTCGGCGCGGTCGTCATCGACGACACCGGCACCATCGTCGGGCGCGGGAGGAACCGGCGGGAGGCGGACGGCGACCCCACCGCCCACGCCGAGATCGTCGCCCTGCGGGACGCGGCGAGAACGGCTGGCGGCTGGCGACTTGACGGACTGACGCTGGTCGTGACCCTTGAGCCCTGCACGATGTGCGCGGGAGCGGTAACGGCGGCCCGGCTCGGCCGCCTCGTGTACGGGGCGGCGGACCCGCGGGCCGGCGCGGTCGGTTCACTCTGGGACGTCGTGCGAGATCAGCGCCTCACGCCGCGGCCCGAGGTGATCGGCGGCGTGCTCGCGGGCGAGTGCCAGCAGGCCATCGCGACGTTCTTCGCCGATCGCCGGTTAGCTTCGAGTCGTTGTTACCGTGAAAGTCAGGTAAGCTCAGCGGCGGTGGAGTCGCCTAGTGGCCGAGGGCGCACGCCTCGAAAGCGTGTGAGGGGGCAACCCCTCCGTGGGTTCAAATCCCACCTCCACCGCTCGTGGGTCACCCCTGTTTGTTGAGCTGGCGCTCAACTTCCCTCCGCCACTCGCGGGTATCTCCCGGGGGGGCGACCCCCCGGACCCCCCGGCTGTCGGCTGCGCCGACGAGGCCGCGGTTGCTGTTGCGCACATCTTCCCGTTGCCACTCGCGGATATTCTCCCGGGGGGGCGACCCCCCGGACCTCCGGCTGTCGGCTGCGCCGACGAGGCCGGCGGTGGTGCTGGTTGCGACCGGGTTTCCCTTGTCATCCGCGCTCCCTCCTGTTTGCCGCTGCTCGCTGGTCGCACGGTAAAGAGCAAGGGGGCTCCGAACGGGGGCGGGTTTCACGCTGGCGGGGATCGTCTGCGGTGGGCGCTTGGAGCCCTAGCCGGACGGTGGGCTCCGTTCGGCTGTGAATGAGCCTCTTGAGGGGCGACTCTCTCTTTGTTTTTACTTAACGCGACATGCGGTTACTCCTGGTGCACTATCATCACGCGTTGTCATGTTACGTATCCACAGAGTTAAGGGGTGAGGGATGGCTAGCAATTGCTGGCGAATCGCATCGGGGATGCTGCTTGTGCCGGCGGCCGTGGCCGTGGTGGCTGGCTGCGGCAGCAGCGGCGGGAACTCGAGCGCCGCCTCGAGTGCGACCGCTTCGGCTTCGGCGAACGGGGCGCTGACGGCCGCGACGCTGCGGGAGGCGCTGCTCACGCAGGTCAACGGGGTCGCGGCGGCCGCGCCGGCGAGCAGCGGCACGTACGCGTCCATGCAGGCGGCGAGCACCAAGGCGGCCAGCGGCGTGCAGGTGTCGCCGAAGGCCTGCACCCAGGCCGCAACGGCCGGGTTCAACTCGGCCGCGCTCTCGGCGTCCCCCGCGGCCGCCGTCACGTTCCGGGTGGGCACCAACGGCGTCTCCGAGGTGCTGATCGGGTCCTCCGCTCAGTCAGCGGCGACGGTGCTCGCCGGGCAGGTGCCCGCCGAGTGCGCGCAGTACCACGAGACGGTCGCGGGCAAGACCTACAAGTACGACCTCAAGGAGAAGTCCATCAGCGGCGTCGGCGAGCAGGCCCGCGTCCTGAACGTGGCCGCGGCCAGCGGCAAGTCCGACGAGGTATGGTCGCTCGTCTACCAGGGCAAGGGCTTCATCGGCACGGTGACCGTGGTCGGCCCGAACGCCACCGAGCAGGCGGTGACGGAACTCGGCCAGCAGGCGTACGCCTTCGCCACTAAGGCCTTGTCCTAATCTAAGGGCATGAGTGACCTAACACCCCGGTTCCGGCCCGTGCTTGGCACGTTTCCCGCGTACAAGCCGGGCAAGGCGCCGGTCGCCGCGACCGGTCAAGCGCACAAGCTGTCCTCCAACGAGTCGCCCTACGGGCCGCTGCCGTCGGTCGTCGAGGTCATCGCCGAGGCGGGTAGCGGTATCAACCGCTACCCGGACAACGGCGCGGAGACGCTGATCGCCGCGCTGGCGGACCGGTTTGACGTGCCGGCCGGCCACGTGGCGGTCGGCTGCGGCTCGGTGGGGGTCCTCAAGCAGC
Source organism: uncultured Actinomycetota bacterium (assembly GCA_963767685.1). Classification (GTDB taxonomy): domain Bacteria; phylum Actinomycetota; class Actinomycetes; order Streptosporangiales; family Streptosporangiaceae; genus Trebonia. Next base: position 91,431 of record CAVYEZ010000006.1, on the reverse strand, counting down.
TGATCGAGGCCGTCAGCGATCCGGGCAACGAGGTGGTCTACGCCTGGCGCTCGTTCGAGGCGTACCCGACGCTGGCGGACCTGGCGGGGGCGACGTCGGTCACGGTTCCCCTTCGGGGGGAGACCCACGACCTGGCGGCGATGGCCAAGGTGATCACGCCGCAGACCCGGCTCATCTTGGTCTGCAACCCCAACAACCCCACGGGCACGGTCGTCCGTGCGCAGGAGCTCACCGACTTCATCGATCAGGTTCCCGGCGACTGCCTGGTGGTGCTCGATGAGGCCTACCGTGAATACATCCGCGACCCCGACGTTCCCGATGGCATCGACCTCTACCGGAGCCGTCAGAACGTGGCGGTGCTCCGCACCTTCTCGAAGGCGTACGGCCTAGCCGGCCTCCGCGTCGGCTTCCTCATCGGTCACGAAGGCGTCGCCGAGGCCGTGCGCAAGACGATGCTCCCCTTCACGGTCAGCTCGGTGGCCCAGGCGGCCGCGGTAGCCTCGCTGAACGCGGAGGACGAGCTCCTGGAGCGCGTGGAGGCCGTCGTCAAGGAACGAGACCGGGTGACCGCGGCCCTGCGGGCGGACGGCTGGACCGTCCCCGACACCGAAGCGAACTTCGTCTGGCTCCGCCTCGGGGAGCACACGGCGCAGTTCGCTTCGGCGTGCGACTCGGCGGGAATCGCGGTCCGCCCCTTCGCGGGCGAAGGGGCGCGCGTCTCGATCGGCACCAGCGCCGCCAACGACGCTTTCCTCGCGGTCGCGAGCGCCTTCCCGCACCGGCTCTAACAGCGCTTCCCGCGCGCTCTGCTAGCCCCGCTCGCCGCCGCGCGCTTTGGCTCGCGGGTAAGCGCGCGCTCGGAGGGCACCCGAACGGCAAAGTGCTCCCGCGCCCACAGGCGCGGGAGCACTTTGTTACCCGCGTTGTTTCCCGCGCTCGCGGGCGTCGTGCTTAGGGCTCGTCGACTTCGTGCTCCTCGGCGCTGACATCGGCGCCGAGGGCGCGAAGCCGCTCGTCGATCGCGGAGTGACCGCGGTCAATGTAGTAGCCGTTGGAGATGACGGTCTCGCCCTCGGCCGCCATCCCCGCCAGGATGAGGGCCGCGCCGCCGCGCAGGTCGTGCGCCACGACATCCGTCCCGTGCAGTTCCGTCGGCCCGTGCACGATCGCGACGTTGTTGTCGAGCTCGACCTTCGCGCCCATCTTGTTGAGCTCAGGCACCAGCGTGTACCGGCCGTCGAAGATCGTCTCGCGGATGTAGCTCGCACCGTCGGCCATCGTCGCGAGGGTCATGATCGGCGACTGCAGGTCGGTCGCGAAACCCGGGTACGGGCTGGTGATTACGTTTATCGGCCGGAGCGGCTTCTCCCGGCGCACCTGGAGCACCGCGCCGTTGACGGCGAACTCGACGCCCATCTGCTCAAGCTTCCAGCGAACCACGCCGAGGTGGTCAAGGTTGGCGCCGACCAGGTTGATCTCTCCGCCCGCGGCGGCCGCCGCCATGGCGAACACGCCGGCGTCGATCCGGTCGGTCATCACCGTGTGCTCGACGGCCCTGAGCTCGGAGACGCCGCGCACGGTGATGAATCCGGTGCCGCCACCGCTGATCTCCGCGCCCATCTTGGTGAGGAACGCGATCATGTCGAGAACCTCGGGCTCCTGCGCCGTGTTGTCGATGATCGTCGTACCTGGCGCGAGCGACGCCGCCATCATCAGGTTCTCGGTACCGGTGTGCGACGGCGTGTCCAGGTACAGGTGCGCGCCGCGCAGGCCGTCACGAGCGGTGATGCGGATAACCGCCTCGCCCTCGTCTACGGTAGCGCCAAGCCGGGCGAAGCCACGGTAGTGGAAGTCGAGGTTCCTGCTGCCGAGGTTGCAGCCGCCGATGCCCTCTATGACCGCCTCACCGAAACGGTGCAGCATCGCGGGCACGAACAGCACGGAACCACGGAAGCGGCGGGCGATCTCGGCGGGAAGCACCGGCGAGGTCAGCGTCGACGCGTCCACCACCAGGGTCCGCTCCGCCTCGTGGAACTCCACGCGGGCGCCGATGATCTGGGCGAGTTCGACCGCGCGCCGCACGTCCTCGATCGGCGGGACGTTCCGCAACACGGTCCGGCCCTTGTCCGTCAGCAGGGACGCGGCGATCATCTTCAGAGCCGCGTTCTTGGCGCCTTGAACGAAGACCGTGCCCCGCAGGGGTGCGCTCCCGCGCACGCGGTAACGGATCTCGGTGCCCTTGGTCATATGGATGCTGCTCCTGTCCGAGGGGAAACTGCGAGAACGGCATGCTCAGCGAGCACACCCATGCGAACGCCCAGTCCAGTATGCCACCCGATCCGGGTGGTCACGAGAGAGCGGCGAGTCGGTCAAAGACGTGTCCTAGCCGGGCGACGTAGCTCTCCGCGCGGAACGCCCGGTCAAGAGCTACCTCATCGAGTACCATGTTGCGCTTCTTACCCTGAGTAATCAGAGAATCACGGAATGGCGTCTGCGTATCCCAGGTTTCCATCGCGGCGGCCTGGACGAGCGCGTACGCGTCCTCCCGCGACAGGCCGCTCGACACGAGCTCAAGCAGGACCGATGAGCTGTACAGGAGCCCGTGGGTGACGTCCATGTTCGCCCGCATCCGGGCCACGTCCACCACGAGTCCCTCGACGAGCCCCGCGGTCAGGTGCAGCAGGTAGTCCGTCGCGATCGCGGCGTCCGGCAGGGCGATCCGCTCCACGCTGGAATGTGAGATGTCTCGCTCATGCCAGAGCGGGATGCCCTCGGTGACCGGGGTCACGTAAGACCGCACGACGCGGGCGAGCCCGCAGATCCGCTCCGAGCGGATCGGGTTCTTCTTGTGCGGCATCGCCGACGAGCCCTTCTGGCCCGTCCGGAAGGGCTCGGCGAGCTCGCGCACCTCCGTCCGCTGACCGTGCCGCACCTCGAGGGCGATCGCCTCGCAGACCGTGGCGAGCACGGCGAGCGCGGACACCCACTCGGCGATGCCGTCGCGGATCACCACCTGAGTCGCGACGTCGGCCGCGCGGAGCCCGAGCGCGGGCATCACTTCCGCCTCGACCGCCGGGTCGATGTTCGAGTAGCTGCCGACCGGCCCGGACAGCTTGCCGACGGCGACCGCCGCCCGCGCGCGCCGCACGCGGTCCCGCGACCGCGCGGCCGCGAACGCGAAGTCGGCCACCCGGTGCCCCCACAGGTCGGGCTCGGCGTGGATGCCGTGCGTCCGCCCCGAGCGCAGCGTATGACGGTGGGCGAGCGCGTGGTCGCGCAACCCGGCGACGAGCCGGTCGGCCTTGCCGAGGATGAGGTCGGTCGCCTCGACCAGCTGGAGCGCGAGCGCGGTATCGAGCAGGTCGGACGAGGTCATGCCGTAGTGGACGTACGCGGCGGCCGACCGCGGCTCCGTGTTGTCCGCCCAGGCGGTCAGGAACGCGATCACGTCATGCTCCGTCACCGCTTCCACCTCGGCCACGGCTTCCGGGGTCGGCGGCGGCGCGGCCAGAACCGGGCCAACCGCGTCGGCAGGCACGGTCCCCGCCCGCGCGTGCGCCTCGAGTACCAGGGTCTCCACCTGGCACCAGAGCTCGTACTTGTGGGCCTCGGACCAGACCCGGCCCATCTCCGGCAGCGTGTACCTGTCGATCATGCTTTAACGGTAGCTCGCTCGGCGATGTCACGTCGGTACCAGGCGCCGCGGAACGCCACGGTGTCCGCGACCGCGTACGCGGCGGCCCGGGCGGCCGCCAAGTCGGGGCCGGAGCCCACGGCGTTGAGCACGCGGCCGCCCGCGGTCACCAGGTCGGCACCGTGCACGGCGGTGCCCGCGTGCAGCAGGTAGCCGGGCGCGCCCGCGGGAAGGTCGTTGACGGTGATCACGTCACCCTTGACCGGGGCCTCGGGATAGCCCTCGGCGGCGATCACCACGGTGACCGCCGCCCCCGGGTGCCAGCCAAGCGCGGTCACGGCGCCGAGGTCGCCAACCGCCGAGGCGTGCAGCAACCCGGCCAGCGGAGTCGCCAGCCGGTCGAGCACCACCTGGGTCTCCGGGTCACCGAACCGCGCGTTGAACTCCACGACCTTGATCCCCTTGGCGGTCAGGGCCAGCCCCGCGTAGAGCAGGCCCCGGTACGGCGTCCCGCGCCTGGCCATCTCGTCGATCGCGGGCTGGATGACCGTGGCCAGCACCTCCTCGGCCAGCCCGGAGGGGGCCCAGGGCAGCGGCACGTAGGCGCCCATCCCGCCGGTATTCGGCCCCTCATCCCGGTCGTGGGCCCGCTTGAAGTCCTGCGCGGCCAGCAGCGGCACCGCGGTTCGCCCGTCGGCCACGGCGAACAGCGACACCTCGGGCCCGTCCAGGTACTCCTCGATGACCACCCGCTCGCAGGCGGCGGCGTGGGCAAGCGCCGCGGCGAAGTCGTCCGTGACCACGACGCCCTTCCCGGCCGCGAGCGCGTCATCCTTGACCACGAACGGCGCCCCGAAGGCCTTGAGCCCCTCGGCGGCCTCGCCCCGGGTGACGGCGACCCGTGCCTCGGCGGTCGGGATCCCCCCGGCCGCCATCACCTCCTTGGCGAAGGCCTTAGACCCCTCAATCCGGGCTGCCGCGGCATCCGGCCCGAAAACCGCGATCCCAGCCTCACGCAGCGCGTCAGCAACGCCAGCCACAAGCGGCGCCTCGGGCCCGATCACCACAAGCTCCGCCGCCACCAGCCGAGCCAGCCGGACAACGTCCAGCGGAGAGATAGCCGAGACATCATGCACCTGCGCCAGCAAAGCGATCCCGGGATTCCCCGGCGCCGCGTGAAGCTCGCCGACACTGGGGTCAGCGGCCAGCCCCCGGACAAGAGCGTGTTCGCGCCCGCCGCCACCGATAACAAGTACTCGCACGCCACGGGAGCCTACCCCTTGACCCGCGCTTCCCGGCGGTGAGAGCAGTGCGGGGCGCCGCTCGCAAGCCCCGCAAGCCCTTGGCCTTTGACTTGAAGCTTTTGACTGAGTGCTTTTGACTCTGAGCCATGGACCGGTGAGGGGCGGTGACGTCCGGAGGATTAGCCCGTGACCTTCCGGAGGAGCGTCGCGGGCTAATCCCCCGGCGGCACAAGCCAGTCGCCTGCTCTTGACTTTGGCCTTTGACTTTGAAAGGCCGGATTTACCGGATTTAGAGGAGCGGCCGTACCTGCAGGGTCTGGTCACGGCGGGGCCCGACGCCGATCGCGCTGACCGGCGCGCCGGAGAGGTCCTCGATGGCCTGGACGTAATCCCGGGCCGCCTTGGGCAGGTCAGCGAAGGAACGGGCCTGGGAAATGTCTTCCCACCACCCGTCCAGGTACTCGTACACGGGCTTGGCGTGGTGGAAGTCGGTCTGGGTCATCGGGATCTCGTCAAAGCGCTGACCGTCGACCTCGTAGGCGACGCACACCGGCACCTTGTCAAGCGAGGAAAGCACGTCGAGCTTGGTGACGAAGAAGTCGGTGACGCCGTTGACCCGGGTCGCGTACCGGGCGATCACCGCGTCGAACCAGCCGCAGCGGCGCGACCGGCCGGTCGTGACGCCGTACTCGCCGCCGGTCTTGCGCAGGTACTCGCCCCACTCGTCGTTGAGCTCGGTGGGGAACGGGCCCGCGCCGACCCGGGTGGTGTACGCCTTGACGATGCCGATCACCTTGCCGATGCGCGTCGGCCCGATGCCCGCGCCCACGCAGGCGCCGCCCGCGGTCGGGTTGGACGAGGTGACGAACGGGTACGTGCCGTGGTCAATGTCGAGCAGCGATCCCTGCGCGCCTTCGAGAAGCACGGTCTCGTCGTTGTCGAGTGCCTTGCCGAGCACGAGGCCGACGTCGGCCACGTAGGGCCGCAGCCGCTCGCCGTAGGCCAGGTACTCGTCGGCGACCTGCCGAGCGTCCACGCCGCGGCGGTTGTAGACCTTGGTCAGCAGCTGGTTCTTCTCGCGCAGGGCCAGCTCGAGCTTCTGCACCAAGATCCCCGGGTCGAACAGGTCCTGGACCCTGATCCCCACCCGCGCGATCTTGTCACCGTAGGTCGGCCCGATGCCCCGGCCAGTCGTGCCGATCTTGGCGTTGCCGAGGAAGCGCTCGCTGACCTTATCGAGCGCCCGGTGGTACGGCATGATCAGGTGCGCGCTGGCACTGACCAGGAGCCGGTCGCAGCTGACGCCGCGCGCCTCCAGGGCGTCGATCTCCTCGAAGAGCACCTTCGGGTCGATGACCACGCCGTTGCCGATCACGGGGATAACGTCCGGGGACAGCACCCCAGAGGGCAGTACGTGCAGCGCGTACTTCTCCTCGCCGATGACAACGGTGTGACCGGCATTATTTCCGCCCTGGTACCTGACGACGTACTGGACACGGTCCCCGAGCAGGTCGGTGGCCTTGCCCTTACCCTCGTCGCCCCACTGGGCACCGATCAGCACGATCGCGGGCATCTTCCTCACGCCTTTCACACGACGAAAGCCCCTGGCAGCGCAAGCGCGACAGGGGCTCTTGCCTGATGAGATTACCCGAAAGGGCCAGGTGAAACCCAGCCGGGGACGGCCCGCGAGCACGATCTGGCAGACTCATCCGCATGAGCGATCACGTGAACCTGCTCGGTGAGCCTCCCGCCACGCTCCTGCCGTCAAACACGGAGGCCGAGGCACTAGTGTCGTCCGGCGCCGCTCCGGCGGAAGTCGCCGCCCAGTACCCGGCGTTCTCGCTGGCCTGGGCCCTGCTGGCGGAGTCGGCGCTGGCAGCGGGAAACCCCGTCGCGGCGTACGCCTACGCCCGCACCGGCTACCACCGAGGACTAGACGCGCTGCGCAGGAACGGCTGGAAGGGCCACGGCCCCATCCCCTGGTCCCATGAGCCAAACCGAGGCTTCCTGCGCTGCCTAGCCGCCCTAGCCACAGCAGCAGGCAAAATCAACGAAACCGAAGAAGAGCAACGCTGCTGGAAGTTCCTAGCCGACAGCAGCAAGGAAGCCTACGAAGAGCTAAGGCACTAGCGGGCCAGCGGCAGCCCGAACCAGAGCAATCTCAACGCCTAGACGTCGGCGGCAGCCCGAACCAGAGCAATCTCAAAGCGTTAAACGCCGACCCGCGCCTCAGTGCCATGGTGCGCGGCCACGTGAAACACGCAGTCGTTCGGGCACCCTCGGCCTTTGATCTTGGCCTTGATCTTGGCTTTTGACTTTGAGTCACGAACCGGGCAGAGGCGGTGCCGTCCGGGAGATGAGCCCGCGACCTTCCGAAGGAGCGTCGCGGGTCATCTCCCGGCGGCACAAGCCCTGTCACCAGCATTGACTTTGAAGTTGACCTTGACCTTGATCTTGAAGAACGGCGAAGCGAAGCGAGCTACAGCTTGGTCCCCGCGGAAAGCAGGTCCGAGCAGGCCTGGGTGACCCGGGCGGACATGCCGGCCTCGGCGGACTTGCCCCAGGACCGCGGGTCGTACGCCTTCTTGTTGCCGACGTCGCCGTCCACCTTGAGCACGCCGTCGTAGTTGCTGAACATGTGGCCGGCGACCGGGCGGGTGAACGCGTACTGCGTGTCGGTGTCCACGTTCATCTTCACGACGCCGTAGGAGAGCGCCTCGCGGATCTCGCTCTCCGCCGAGCCGGAGCCACCGTGGAAAACCAGGTCGAAGGGCTTGTCCTTGCCGTACTTGGCGCCCACGGTGTCCTGGATGTCCTTGAGCACGCTCGGCCGGAGCTTCACGTGCCCCGGCTTGTAGACGCCGTGCACGTTGCCGAAGGTCGCGGCCAGGATGTACCGGCCGTGCTCGCCGAGGCCCAGGGCCTCCGCCGTCGCGAGCGCGTCCTCCGGCGTGGAGTACAGCTTCTCGTTGATCTCGCCGACCACGCCGTCCTCTTCACCGCCGACGACGCCGATCTCAAGCTCCATGATGATCCTGGCCGCGGCGCACTTGGCGAGGAGGTCCTTGGCGATCTCAAGGTTCTCGGCGAGCGGCACCGCCGAGCCGTCCCACATGTGCGACTGGAACAGCGGCTCCCGGCCGGCCTTCACCCGCTCGGCGGAGATGGCCACCAGCGGGCGCATGTAGCCGTCGAGCTTGTCCTTCGGGCAGTGGTCGGTGTGCAGGGCCACGTTGATCGGGTAGCGGTCGGCGACCACGTGGGCGAACTCGGCGAGCGCGCTCGCGCCGACGACCATGTCCTTGACCGACTGGCCCGACAGGTACTCGGCGCCGCCGGTGGAAACCTGGACGATGCCGTCGCTCTCGGCGTCGGCGAAGCCCTTCAGCGCCGCGTTGAGCGTCTGGCTTGAGGTCACGTTAATTGCCGGGTAAGCAAAGCCCTGCTGCTTGGCCCGGTCGAGCATCTGCGCGTAGATCTCTGGGGTCGCGATCGGCATGGCGATGACTCCTGTATCAGTCGGTCTGCAGCAACTGTAACGGCCTGGCTCGCGGCGCTTTAGACCGGCTCAGGCCTGCGGGTAGCGCCGTCCCTAGCTGAAACTCAGCGAATTCTCAGAGTGGTCACGTACCCCATCGGTGACCTCATCACGCTGGCCATGCGGTACAAAGGTGCCCATGCAGAGCTTCCTCGTGTCGCACGCTATCTATGCCATCGTTCTCTTCGGCGTGCTCGAGGCTATGTGCATACCGATCTCCTCGGAGCTGACGTTCCTGCTCGGCGGCGCGGTCGCATCCGGCGGGATCCCCGGCACCCACCAGCACCCGTCGCTCGTCCTGGTCATCGTCGTCGGAACGCTCGCCGAGATGGTCGGTTCTTACGTTTCCTATTACGTCGGCCGGGTGGGCGGGAAGCCGCTGGTGCGCCGCTGGGGCCGGTACGTCCTGGTGACCGAGGGGGACGTGGCGCGGGCCGAGCGATTCCTCGTCGGGCGCGGCGCGTGGGCGCTGCCGGTGGCGCGCATGCTGCCCTTCGTACGGGCCTTCGCGTCGATCGTGGCCGGGCTCGTGGAGATCCCGCCGGTCCGGTTCGGCGTGCTCAGCCTGATCGGCACGCTTGTCTACGTGGTCGTGCTTTCCAGCATCGGCTACAGCCTCGGCGGCGAGTGGACCAAGTTCAACCACAGCTTCTCGCTGGTCAGCTACATCGTGGTTGCCGTCGTCGTGGTGGCGGTCATCGGGCTCGTGATCTACCGGCTGCGTGAGTTCCGCCGGGAAGGCGCCGCAGCCGCGGGGCGCGCCAGCGAGAACCCGGCCGACCGGATCCGCAGATAGTCCCCGCTCGGTTGTTACACCTCCAGCTCGTCCAGCTCGTACACCGCGATGTAGGGCAGGCCGCGGTCGAGGATCTTCTGCCTGGCGCCGCGGTCGACGACCACGGCTACGGCGACCACCTCGGCGCCCGCCGCCTCCAGCGCCTCGACGGCGGTAAGGACCGAGGCTCCCGTCGTTGAGGTGTCCTCAAGCGCGAGCACCCGGCGGCCCGTCACGTCCGGTCCCTCGATGCGCCGCTGCAGGCCGTGCGCCTTCTCGGCCTTCCGCACCACGAACGCGTCGATCGGGGTGCCCCGGCTGGCGGCGGCGTGCATCATCGCGGTGGCCACCGGGTCGGCGCCGAGCGTCAGGCCGCCGACCGCGTCGTACGTCAGGTCCGCCGTCGCGTTGAGCAGGACCCGGCCGACCAGCGGCGCTAGCCGGCCGTCGAGCGTCACCCGGCGCAGGTCCACGTAGCTGGTCGCGTGGCCACCGGACGACAGCTCGATGTCGCCGTAGACGATGCCCTTGGTCTTGATCCCGGCCAGCAGTTCCTCACGGTCATTCACGCCTCAAGAGCATACGAGGACGTGTGACTTCGTGCGGAACGGCCATGGGGGACGGCGCGCTTCATTACCCTAGTTGGGGGCGGAGAGCTGGGCATGTTCTCGCACTGAGGGGAAAGGCGGTGTCGCGTGGATCGCTGTGCGCTGTTCGTAGACGCGGGCTATGTGCTGACGGACGGTGCCATGGCGGTGCACGGTACGCGCCGTCGTGAGTCGGTGTCCTGGGATTACGCGGGCCTGCTGCAACTGTTCGGCAACCTGGCCATGGAGCGCACCAGGCTCCCGCTGCTGCGCTGCTACTGGTACGAGGCGACGGCTGAGGGCCGGCGGTCCGCCGACCACGACACCCTCGCCGACCTGCCAGGCGTCAAGGTCCGGGTGGCCAAGATGCGGCCGGGCCGCCGGGAGGGCGTCGAGGGCGAGATCCACCGGGACCTCACCACCCTCGCGCGGAACAAGGCGGTCAGCGACGTGATGGTGGTCAGCGCGGAGGAAGACCTCGCGCAGGTGATCTCCGACGTTCAGGACACGGGCATGCGGGTCACGCTGCTACACATCGCCACCGAAGGCAACGGGACGATTCCCCGCGCGCTCCGCGAGGAGTGCGACGACTTCGTGGAGATCAGCGCCGCGCACCTGCGCCCGTACGTCGAGCTGATCTCCGGGGCCGAGCCGCCGCGCTCGGAGGACCACGATGGCGCACCGATCGCGCTGCGGGCCCCCATGAACGCCGGCGCCAACGGGAACGGCGTCAACGGAAACGGCTTCAGCGGGAACGGCGGCGCGCCGGCCCCGGGACGCGCCGTCGCCTACGTGCAGCCGCTTGGCCGGCCAGGGGCCGAGCAGCGGCCACCGCTGCCGTTGGCCCCCCCGGTCTCGCCGTCGCCAGCAGCTCAGGAACCGGCGGCCCGCCCGGCACCACAGCCCGTCGCGATCGACTCCGCACCGGTCGATCCCGGGCAGCCCGAGCACGTGGACAACGGGCGGGACTACACCGCGTCCGTGGATTACGGCGCGCCGGCGGACTACGCTCCCCCCGCCGACCGCGCTCCCGGCGGAGACCAGGCGTCGGGCCTGGATTACGGCTCGGCCCTGGACTACGGGCCCGTTCCCGACTACGTGACCCAAGGGCCCATGCCGGCCCCGGTGCCGGTGGCGCCGCTTGGGCCTCCCTCGACGTCGCGTGAGGACATCTACCCGGCGCCCGTCGCCCTTCCGGTGCCGACAGAAGACCTGCCCGGTGACCGCGACCGGGACCGGTCGGCGGGCCGCCCGCGTCTCGGCGGCGACCTTGCCGCGTACAACCCCGGTGCCGTCAGGGACCCGTACCAGCGCGAGGGCATGCAAGATCCAGGCGACCGGCTTCAGCCGGTGCCGGTCGCGCTCCCGGGCAACGGCTCGGCCCAGGTAAGGCGGCTCCCCACCCGCGGTGCGGGGCCGGGCGGCCCGAATCCCGGCCAGCCGCCGCTCGGCCTGCCCCCGGCCCCGGCGGAACCTGGCATCGGCCAGCCGCCGGTCGGCCAGCCGTCGAGTGGCCAGCCCACGGGCGGTCAGCCGGTCGTCCCCGTTGCCCCGGTAATGCCCATGGACTACCAGGGTTCCCGTGGCCCTTCCCTCGGCGGACCGCGCCATGTGATCCAGGGCCCCGGCGGTCCGGGCGGTCCGGGCGGTCCGGGCGGTCCGGGACCGCAGGGGCCGCCGACCCCGGCCGGACAGCCGGTACCGCAGCCGCCTGCGGCTCCGCCCGGCCCGCCGCCTACGGCCGGACAGCCGATTCCGCCGGAACTCGGCGGGCCCTCTGGGCCGATCGGCCTCACCGGCCAGGGCGGCTACGCCGGCGGTACGCCGGGTGTCTCGCTGGCGGACGCGGTGCAGTCGGCGCACGAGGAGGGACAGGCCTTCGGCGAGTCGGTGGCGCGCGATGCGCCGGCGCTGTGGCTGGAGGCGGTGCTGGCCAGGAAGCCGCGGATGCCCTCGGACCTGGAGGCGCGCCTCCTGCAGGGCTCGGCCCTGCCGATCGACTTCTTGCTGCACGATGAGGTCAGGCACGCCCTGCGCCGCGGTTTCTGGGACGCGCTTGAGCGAGCTCGTCGTTGACGGGCGATCTCAGCGTGACCTGGCCGCGACGTTGAATCGAGAGTCTCGCAAGTGCGAGCCGCAGCCCGCTGCGGCCGCTAAACCCGTAGGAATTGAGAAGGGCCGCTGGGGTACCGTGGGAAGAGTGGCGAACGTCGAAGACTTCGACGAGATCGAGTTCCAGGCGGCCCGCACAGGCGACCATGTGCTGGCCGCTGCTCGCATGAGCGAGTTGGCGCTGCAGGCCGAGCCTGGCTTGCGGGCCGAGTTTCACCTGCGGGCCGGCGAGCAGTGGATGAGCGCCGACGATCCCCAGCGCGCAGCGGATGAGTTCTCCGCCGCGATCGAGGACGGCGGTGCCACGTTCGCTGATCCGCGGGTGCACCTGGTCACGGCGCTGCGTGACCTGGGCCGGGAGGCCGAGGCGGACCGGTTGCTCAAGGCGCTCACCGCGGACCGCGATGCCGTTACGCCGCGCACCTGCGACCTGCTCGCCGAGCTGTTCACGGAGCAGGGTGACCTGCGGGGTGCCCTCGACTGGGCGACGGTCGGGGTCGAGCGGTGCATCCAGCGTGGCGATGATGCCGAGCTGCAACTGCTGCTTCGCCTCCGGTACCGGATCCGTGTGGATCTCGGCCTGAAAGAGGACGACTACGACCACATGCTGGACGTGACCCGGGGCTAAGCTCGCGTAAACGAGGCGGGGCGGGCGCAGAAGCGCCCGCCCCGCCTTTACTGCTAGCCCCTAGATGAATGATTCCTTATGTGTTCAGTGGTGCGCCCAGCAGCACCTGCGCCACCGCCCGGCCACCAGCTCGGCGTCGGACCGCTTCTTCGTCCGGCCCGCGGCGCCGGGCAGAAGGGATCACGTGGTCGTCGATCAGCACGTACAGTGCCGTCAGGAGGGTGTCTAGGTCTGCAGTCACGAGCGACCATGGATGCCCTCCACCCATATCCGGATCAACCCGACACGCCGTGCCAGCCCCGATAAGCAATCTTCATCTAGGCGTCCAGCGCGACCCGTCCGCCGACGCCGTGGTGCGGTGTCGTACGCCGAGGCATGCTTGGGCTATGGCATTTCCTGGCGAGCGTCCGGTCGGCGTCGATATCGGGCGATCTGGGGCGGGGACAGTGCCCCCGCCCCGGCCGGAACCAATTGACCTCATCGGGGTCTGCTTCGACGGCATGGGACGCCCCGGTGCGCAGGCACGAGCACCTGAAGCGTTGCGGGAAGCTGGTTTGGCCGAGGCCTTGCGGGGGCGGGCGAGGGTGGCGCCGGATGTCGTCGTCTCGCAGCCGACCTCGGTACGCGGCCCGTTCGGATTCTTGAACGAGCGCGCACTCTTCGACATGGCGGACATCCTCTATGGCCGTGTGCGGGAGGCGCTGGCACGCGGACGTTTCCCGCTGGTCTACGGAGGCGACTGTGCCGTGCTGCTCGCCGCAGTGCCTGCGCTGGCTAGCGCTGCCGGCACGGCTGGCCTGGTGTTCATCGACGCTCACGAAGATGCCACGCCGATGGAACTGTCAGCGTCCGGCGAGGCCGCCAACATGGAGGTGGCGCTGCTGCTGGGCCTGACTGGCCAGCAAGTACTGGAGCCACTGCGGAGCCGGGTGGGCGTGCTGCGCCCGGAGGCGACCGCCATGCTGGGGATGCGCGACGATCTGTATCGCGGTGAAATAGCCGTGCCGACGATCGCTGGCCGGGTGCGGCTCCGCCCGGCAACTGAACTCCATGAAGATCCGGCCCATGGCGCCCGCCAGGCCGCGGAGCAGGTCGCAGCGCAGGCTCCGGGCTGGTGGCTGCACATCGACTTGGACGTGCTGGATCGTAATGACTTCACCGCCTGCGGTGCTCCTGGCGAAGTTTCACTCCCCGGCGGCCTCTCATGGTCTGAGCTGACTGCCGTGACCACGTCGGCGATGGGAGTCGGCGGCGTGCGCGGATGGAGTCTCGGCGTTTACAATCCTGACCTTGATCCAGAGCGACGGGCCGCTCAGCGGATCGTGAGCTTCATCGCGGATATCGCCAGCAGCTGGACTTGACGGCGGGAGCGGCCGTCTCATTGCCACGGGGTGGATCGGCGGGACTATGGGAGGAAGTTCGCAGCAACGGTTAGGAAGATCGCTGCGAACCTCCTTTGTTCAAAGAGTCTCAACGAGCGGGGATTCCTGTCCTAGGCGACCTTGGCCGCCGCGTTGACGGTCAGCTCGTCGGCGTTCGTGTCCAGGTCCACGACCACCTCGTCGCCGTCCGTGATCGTCCCGGTCAGGAGCCCCTTGGCCAGCTTGTCGCCGATCGCCGACTGCACGAGCCGCCGCAGCGGCCGGGCCCCGAACACCGGGTCGAAGCCGGTCAGGGCCAGCCAGTCCTTGGCGGCCTGGGTGACCACCAGCGTGAGCCGCCGCGCGGACAGCCGCTTGCCGAGCCGCGCCACCTGGATGTCCACGATCCTGGTCAGCTCCGCCGTCGACAGCGAGTCGAAGATGATCACGTCGTCGAGCCGGTTAAGGAACTCCGGCTTGAACGCGGCGCGGACCGCGGCCATGACCGCCTCCCGCTTCGCCCGGTCGTCGAGCGCGGGGTCGGCGATGTACGACGAGCCCAGGTTCGAGGTGAGGATGAGGATCGTGTTACGGAAGTCCACGGTCCTTCCCTGGCCGTCGGTGAGCCGTCCGTCGTCGAGAACCTGGAGCAGCACGTCGAAGACCTCGGGGTGGGCCTTCTCCACCTCGTCGAGCAGCACGACGCAGTAGGGCCGCCGCCGGACCGCCTCGGTGAGCTGTCCGCCCTCCTCGTAGCCGACGTAGCCGGGGGGCGCGCCGACGAGCCGCGCGACCGAGTGCTTCTCGCCGTACTCGCTCATGTCGATGCGAATTATCGCCCGCTCGTCGTCGAAGAGGAACTCGGCGAGCGCCTTCGCGAGCTCGGTCTTGCCGACGCCGGTCGGCCCGAGGAAGAGGAAGGAGCCCGTCGGACGGTCAGGATCGGACACGCCGGCGCGCGCCCGGCGGACCGCGTCGGATACCGCCTGCACGGCACTCGCCTGGCCGATCACCCGGGAACCGAGCTCGTCTTCCATGCGCAGCAGCTTGCCGGTCTCGCCCTCGAGCAGCCGCCCGGCGGGGATGCCGGTCCACGCTGAGACCACGTCCGCCACGTCGTCGGGTCCGACCTCTTCCTTCACCATGGGCGGCGCGGTGGGCACCACGCTTGCCGCGACGGCCTCGTCCGAGCGGTCGCTCGCGGCCGCCTCGGCGATCTCCGCGTCCAGCGTGGGGATCTCACCGTAGAGGAGTCGCGACGCCGTCTCGTAGTCCCCGTCCCGCTGAGCCCGCTCGGCCTGGCCCTTCAGGTCGTCCAGCCGCTTCTTCAGCTCGCCGACCCGGTTGAGCCCGGACTTCTCCTGCTCCCAGCGCGCGGTCAGCGCGGTGAGCTGCTCTTGCCGGTCAGCGAGATCGGCGCGCAGCTTCTCCAGGCGGTCCTTGCTCGCGGCGTCGGACTCGCGGGAGAGCGCCAGCTCCTCCATCTTCATCCGGTCCACGGTGCGGCGCAGCTCGTCTATCTCCACCGGGGAGGAGTCGATCTCCATCCGCAGCCTGGAGGCCGCCTCGTCGACCAGGTCGATGGCCTTGTCGGGCAGGAACCTGGCGGTGATGTACCGGTCGGACAGCGACGCCGCCGCGACGAGGGCCGCGTCGGAAATCGTCACCTGGTGGTGCGCCTCGTACCGGCCCTTGAGCCCGCGCAGGATCGCGATCGTGTCCTCGACGGACGGCTCGCCGACGAGAACCTGCTGGAAGCGGCGCTCAAGCGCCGGGTCCTTCTCGATCCGCTCACGGTACTCGTCCAGCGTGGTGGCACCGACCATCCGCAGCTCGCCGCGGGCCAGCATCGGCTTGAGCATGTTGCCCGCGTCCATCGCGCCGTCGGCCCGGCCGGCGCCCACGACCGTGTGCAGTTCGTCGATGAACGTGATCACCTGGCCGTCGCTGGCCTTGATCTCGTTCAGCACGGCCTTGAGCCGCTCCTCGAACTCGCCCCGGTACTTCGCGCCCGCCACCATGCTGCTCAGGTCAAGCGAGATGAGGCGCTTGCCGCGCAGTGACTCGGGCACGTCGCCCGCCACGATGCGCTGC
Organism: uncultured Actinomycetota bacterium; assembly: GCA_963767685.1. GTDB lineage: Bacteria > Actinomycetota > Actinomycetes > Streptosporangiales > Streptosporangiaceae > Trebonia. The sequence goes on along the minus strand of CAVYEZ010000006.1, from coordinate 75,458 downwards.
GCCAGGCCCTCGACGACGGCCGTCTTGCCGACGCCGGGCTCGCCGATCAGCACCGGGTTGTTCTTCGTCCGCCGCGACAGCACCTGCACGACGCGGCGGATCTCGGAGTCACGGCCGATCACCGGGTCGAGCTTGCCGTCCTTGGCGAGCTGGGTGAGGTCGACGCCGAACTTCTCAAGCGCCTGGTACGTGGACTCCGGGTCCTCGCTCGTGACCCGCGCGGAACCGCGCACCTTGGTAAAAGCATTGGTCAGGGCCTCCGGAGTGGCGCCCGTGCGCTGCAGGGCCGTGGCCAGCGGGCCGCCGCCGGTCGCCAGGCCGACCAGGAGGTGCTCGGTGGAAATGTACTCATCGCCCATCTCCCTGGCCAGGCTCGCCGCGGTGTTGATCACCGACAGCAGCGGGCGGGAGGTCTCCGGGGCGCTGGCGGTGGCACCGCGCGTCTGCGGGAGCTTCCGCTGCAGCGCCGCGGCCTCCGCGAGCACCCGGTCCATGTCCGCGCCCGCTGCCTCGAGCAGCGGCTGGGCGGTCCCGTCGGCCTGCTTCAGCAGCGCCAGCAGCAGGTGCACGGGCTCAACCTGGGGGTTCCCGTCCGAGGCGGCCTGGCGGATCGCTGCCGACAGCGCCTCCTGGCTCTTGCGGGTTAGCTTGTCTTCCATGAGGTCTGATCCCCCTTGATCCTTATTAACTTTTAGTCGCCGGCGCGGCCCGCGTCGCCCGGCTGAGCCTCTGGCGGCGGCGCCGCGGCCTGCCAGAAGGTCACCTTGGTGGATGACCGGACGGGCACGAGCGACGCCGCCGGGTCGACCGTTTGCGACCGGCGCAGCTCGGCGAGCCTGGCCGCGACCGCGCGGGTGGATTCCAGCTCGTTCCGCAGCACGGACAGCTCGGCATGCAGCTCGGCCGCTATCAGCCGGGCCTGCTCAAGCTCCCGCTCCAGGTCGAGGATGCGCTTGATGCCGGAGAGGTTGATCCCCTCCTCCTGCGACAGCCGCTGAATCTCCCGAAGGGCGAGGATGTCCCGCATCGAGTAGCGGCGGCCGCCGCGGGTGCGCCGCGGCGACACCAGGCCGACTCTTTCGTAGCCGCGGAGCGTCTGCGGGTGCATGCCGGACAAGCTCGCGGCCACGGAGATGACATACACGGGCATGTCATCGGACAGCTCGTAAGGTCTGCTCATGTCATCTCCTTCCTTCTAATGCCGTCATCGGTATATCTCGGTTACTCCTGCCGGGCCCGGCGGAGCAGTTCCTCGCGCGGGTCCGCGCCCGCCGTGGCGATCCGCAGGTCCTCAAGGGCCGACTTGGCCTTGCCGCTGAGGTCCTGAGGCACCGTCACCTCAAGGGTCGCGCGCAGGTCGCCCATCGTGCCGTCCTTCTTGCGGACGCCCCGGCCGGGAACCCGGATCACCGTCCCGTTCGCCGAGCCCGGCTTGACGCGCACGGTGACCGCGGGGCCGCGGTGCGTCGGCACCTTGATGTCCGCGCCGAGCGCCAGCTCGGTGATCGTCACCGGCACGGTCACGGTCAGGTTGTCCCCGCTCCGGCCGAACACCTCGTGCGGCCTGACGTGCACGCGGACGTACAGGTCGCCCGCCTTGCCGCCACGCTCGCCCGGGGCGCCCTTGCCGGGAATCCGGATCCGCTGCCCCTCCGCCACCCCGGCGGGGATGCGCGCCTGGATGGTGCGCGAGCTCATCGCCCGGCCGCTGCCGCTGCACGACGGGCACGGGTCCTCGACGACAAGCCCACGGCCCCGGCAGGTCTTGCAGGGCTCGGAAAGGCCGAAGCCGCCCAGGTTCTTTGACTGCTGTCCGGTGCCCTGGCAGTCCGGGCAGACCTTGGGAACCGTGCCTGACTTCGCGCCGGTGCCGCCGCAGTCCGGGCAGGGGCCCTCCCCGGTCAGGCGGAGCGATACGGTCGCGCCGTCGATCGCGTCACCGAAGGGCAGCGTGGTCTCGGTCTCCACGTCCGCGCCGCGCCGTGCCCGGCTGCTCGCCGTGCCGCCGCCTGGACGGTTGCGGAAGATGCCGCCGAGCACGTCGCCCAGGCCCTCGCCGTTGCCGAAGAGGTCGCCGAGGTCAAAGGTCGTGCCGCCGGCGCCGGTGCCAGGCCGTCCGCTGGTCGGGACGCGGAATCCGCCGAACATCGAGCGCGCGTCGTCGTACTCCTTGCGCTGCTTGTCGTCGGACACCACGTTGTACGCTTCGGTAATCTCCTTGAAGCGTTCCTCCGCGTCGGCGCTTCCCTTGTTCGCGTCGGGGTGATACTTCCGTGCGAGCTCACGATAGGACTTCTTGATCTCGGCGGCCGTCGCGGTCTTGGGAACGCCCAGCGTCTTGTAGTAGTCCTTCTGATAGTCCTTCGCGCTCATCTCGCCTCGCTGGGCTGTTTAGTTGTTGTCTTCTCCGGACGGCCACCCGGCGGCTTCGCCGTTGTCGTCTGGCCCGGTAGTTGGGGCCGCGACCGCAACGCGGGCGGGCCGCAGGATCCGCTCGCCGACCTTGTAGCCAGGCTGGAAGATCTCCACGCAGGTGTCCTCGGCGACATCGGGTGAGTACGTGTGCGTCAGCGCCTCGTGGATCTTCGGGTCGAAGGCGTCGCCGCGTTGCCCGTAGCTGACCAGGCCGAGCTTGCCGACCGCCGCCTGCAGCGAGTCGGCTACCGACTTGAAACCGCCGGACAGCTCGCCATGTTCGCGGGCCTGGCCGATGGCGTCAAGCACCGGCAGCAGCTCGGACAGCGCGCCGGCCACCGCGTGCTCGCGCACCGTGGCCCGGTCCCGGTCCACTCGCTTGCGGTAGTTGGCGTACTCCGCCTGCAGCCGCTGCAGGTCAGCGGTGCGCTCCGCCAGCTGGGTCTGCAGCCTGCTGACGACGGCCGAGTCGGGCGGCGTCGCCGCCGCCGGTCCGGCCGTCTTAGTAGCGGCTCCGGCCTCAGTCACGGTTACCTCTTCCTCAGTGGAGCCAGCCTCGTCGGCGCCCTTGACGTGGCGCGCCGAGCCGGGCGCCCCCGGCCGGCCGGCACCAGTGGTGCCGGCCGGCTGGGAGGCCGCGTGCTTGCCCCTTCTTGGCTGCCCCGTCACCGGGTCGATCCGCCGGTTATCGCGGATGACCGGCCCCTTGCCGGGTTCCTCGGGCGCTGTCATCAGGCAGCGCCGCCTTCACCTTCATCGACGATCTCGGCGTCAACCACGCCCTCGTCCTCGGGGGTCTCCGCGCCGGCGCCCGTCGGGGCGCCCTCGCCGGAGGCCTGCCGCTCGGCCTGGGCGGCGGCGTAGATCGCGCTGCCCATCTTCTGGCTGACGGTGGCGGCGTGCTCGCTGGCGCTCTTGATGGTCTCGAGGTCGTTGCCCTCGATAGCCTTCTTGAGGTCGGCGATGGCGTCCTTCACCTCGGCCTTGACGTCCGCGGGGACCTTCTCGTCGTTCTCGGCGAGGAACTTCTCGGTCGAGTAGACGAGCGTGTCGGCCTGGTTGCGGACCTCGGCCTCCTCGCGGCGCTTGCGGTCCTCCTCGGCGTAGGCCTCGGCGTCGCGGACCATCTTGTCGATGTCGTCCTTGGACAGCGTGGAGCCGCCGGTGATCTGCACCGTCTGCTGCTTGCCGGTGCCCAGGTCCTTGGCGGACACGTTCACGATGCCGTTGGCGTCGATGTCGAAGGAGACCTCGATCTGCGGAATTCCACGAGGCGAGGGCGCGATGCCGGTCAGGTCGAACATGCCCAGCTTCTTGTTGTAGGCCGCGATCTCGCGCTCGCCCTGGTACACCTGGATCTGCACCGACGGCTGGTTGTCGTCCGCCGTGGTGAAGATCTCCGACTTCTTGGTCGGGATCGTGGTGTTGCGCTCGATGAGCTTGGTGAAGATCCCGCCCTTGGTCTCGATGCCCAGCGACAGCGGGGTCACGTCGAGCAGCAGGATGTCCTTGACCTCGCCCCTGAGCACGCCGGCCTGCAGGCAGGCGCCGACGGCGACGACCTCGTCCGGGTTAACGCCCTTGTTGGGCTCCTTGCCGCCGGTGAGCGACTTGACCAGCTCGACGACCGCGGGCATCCGGGTGGAGCCGCCGACGAGGACCACGTGGTCGATGTCCGCCACCTTGGTGTTGGCGTCCTTGATGACCTGCTGGAAGGGGCTCTTGCAGCGGTCGAGCAGGTCAGAGGTCATGCGCTGGAACTCGGCCCGGGTGAGCCGGGTGTCCAGGTGCAGGGGGCCGTCCGGGCCGTGGCTGATGTAGGGCAGGTTGATCTGCGACTCCATCGACTGCGACAGCTCGATCTTGGCCTTCTCGGCCGCCTCGCGCAGCCGCTGCAGGGCCATCTTGTCCTTGGCCAGGTCAATGCCGTACCCGGCCTTGAAGTCCTGCACCAGCCAGTCCACGATCCGCTGGTCCCAGTCGTCGCCACCGAGGTGGTTGTCGCCGCTGGTCGCCTCGACCTCGACAACACCGTCGCCGACGTCGAGGAGCGAGACGTCGAAGGTGCCGCCACCGAGGTCGAAGACCAGGATCTTGGCGGACCCTTCCTTCTCCAGGTGGTAGGCGAGAGCCGCAGAAGTCGGCTCGTTGATGATCCGCAGGACGTTGAGGCCCGCGATCGTGCCGGCCTCCTTGGTCGCCTGCCGCTGCGCGTCGCTGAAGTACGCGGGAACGGTGATCACAGCGTCGGCGATCTTCTCGCCGAGGTAAGCCTCCGCGTCCCGCTTGAGCTTCTGCAGGATGAACGCGCTGATCTGCTGCGGGTTGAACTTCTTGCCATCGATGGTGACGGACCAGTCCGTCCCCATGTGCCGCTTGACCGAACGGATCGTCCGGTCCACGTTAGTGACGGCCTGCCGCTTCGCGACCTCGCCGACGAGCACCTCAGCGTTCTTGGCGAACGCGACGACGGAAGGCGTCGTCCGCGAGCCCTCCGCGTTTGCGATGACCGTCGGCTCCCCGCCTTCGAGGACGGCGACAACAGAGTTGGTCGTCCCGAGGTCAATACCTACCGCACGTGCCATGAGCAGTCCTTGTAGTGTGTGTGAAGTTGAGTCTTCCGGGCTCAAGCCTGCCCGAGGCGAGCCCGGCTGTCAAACGACTTGAGTCACTTAGGCTCAACTTTTCAGGTAAGCGGATCATTCCCGGATCCGGCACAACTTTTCACCGCCTGACTCGCGTGTTCAAGTCGGAGACCCGACGATGGGAACACGATGCGATTCGAGGAGTTCGTAGCAACCAGGCTGCCCGCGGTGCTGCGGTTCGCCGGCGTGCTGACCGCCGATCGCGCGCTGGCCGAGGACGTGGTTCAGGAGGTGCTGATCCGCGCGAGCAGCCGCTGGGATCAGCTCGACCGGCTCGACCATCCTGAACTGTACGTCAGGAAGATGATCGTCAACGAGTACCTGTCCTGGCGGCGCCGCAGCTGGCGGCTGCTGCCCAAGGGCTCGGCCGACGAGGTCGACGACCGCGTTACCCCGGACCACGCCGGCCAGCACGCCGAGCGCGACGCCCTCCTCATCGAGCTCCGCAAGCTGCCCCGTCGGCAGCGCGCCGTGCTCGCTCTCCGCTACTACCAGGGTCTCTCCGACACCGAGATCGCGGGCGTCCTCGGCTGCACGCCGGGCACCGTCCGCGGCTACGCCTCCCGGGCCCTCGCCGCCCTCCGCGTCGAGCTGAGGCCGAATGCGCCAGTTATAACCACGGAGGGACGATAACAATGCCGACAGAAGACGACCTGCGCGCCGCGCTCGCCTCGCTAGAGCGCCACGCACCCGCCGCCGCCCGCGTGCTCCCTGGCCTCAGCACCCGCCGCCGCAGCGGTCTGCGGTCGCCGCTGGCGCTCCGGCTCCGCTGGGTCGTGGGCATCGCCACAACCGCAGCGGTGGCTGGCGCGGTCACCGGCCTGATCCTCACCGGCGGCACTTCTACCAGTGCAAAGAACGGTCCCGTGGCCCTGGATACGCCCACCCCAAGCGGCACTAAAACGAACGGGACCATAACTCCGCCCGCACCCATCACCAAGGCCACCCTTCAGGCCAAGCTCCTCGCGGCATTCTCCGCCACCGGCGGCGAGATCGTCTACATGCACGGCACGTACCAGACCACAGGCCTTCCGCACACGGATCCGAATCCTGCGACGGAGGACACCTGGTACTACCCGGGGCAGCCAAGCATTGGCCAGCAGGTCCGTGCAAGGACCATTAGCATCCAGGCTGGGCTGGAGCACACGGACGTGGGGATCAGCTACCGGCAGTCCGCGCCGACGGCCGGCCTGCCGATCGGCATGGCCCAGGCCACGGGCGAGCGGATCTCCGTTGACTACCTTGCCAAGACATGGTCCGACGTGAAAGATGCCCCGGTGATGTTTCAGCCGCCGTACAACCCGGCGCTGATCGCCTCGTACTTCAAGTCCAAGCAGTGGACCGCGCGCAACACCACGCTGAACGGCCGGGCGGCGATCGAGTTGACCCTGAAGGACCTGGTCCGGCAGGGGAAGTCCACTGTCAACTCGTGGGTCGAATACCTCTGGGTCGACGCCAGCACGTACCTCCCGCTGCACGACGTGATAACCTTCGGCCCCCCCGGGGAGTCCACACACGCAGTCGAGGACTTCCAGTACCTGCCGGCCACCCCGGCGAACCTCGCGAAGCTAACGCCGCCGACCCCGGCCGGATTCACGCGGGTCACCCCGCCCAGCTACACCCCAGTCCACCAGGCAACAGCCGAGCCCTCCCCGATTCCGAAGGTAGTAACTCTCGCGCCTAGCCCGACCATCGTCGCGGTAAGAAACGGGGGAATGGCGGATCGTTGCGCGCACCCGGGTGCGCGCAACGATCCGCCGCCACGCGTTGCCGCCCGGGTCTGCTAAGTTACTGACCGGTAATGTGACCCGCGTTGCTGAACACAAACCTTGGGCTTCACATTCCCCGCAGTTAGGCTTAGCGGTCAGGCATACAAGGAGGTTGCGCGTGGTCCTGCGGATGATTGTTGGCCTGGGGCTGACCGTTATCGCGTTCGCGGTGGCGGGGCGGCGGGTGTGGTGGCTGAAGCGGCTGGCGTTCACGGGCCAGCCGGCCCCTGAGCGGCTTGCTTACGTGCGCGAGCACCCGGGAACCGACCTGGAGTCGCAGGCGACCGAGGTAATAGGGCAGCGCAAGCTGCTGAAGTGGACGGTGCCGGGGATGGCGCACGCGGCCACGTTCTGGGGCTTCATCGTCCTGCTGCTGACGATCATCGAGGCGTACGGCGCGCTGTTCTCGCGGACGTTCGCGATCCCGGGGATCGGGCACTGGGCGGCGATCGGGTTCATCGAGGACCTGTTCGCCGTCGGGGTGCTGTGCGGCATCATCACCTTCACCGTCATCCGGTTCCGCAACAACCCGCATAAGGAAGGCCGGGCCTCGCGGTTCTTCGGCTCGCACACCCGCGCCGCCTGGGTCGTGCTGGGGATGATCAGCGCGGTCATCATCACGCTGCTTATTTACCGGGGCGCGCAGGAGAACACCGGGGTGTTCCCGTACGAGAACGATGGCGCCTGGCCGTTCGCCTCGTGGGTGGTCGGCAAGTGGCTGCACCCCCTGGGTTACGGCGTCAACTCCGTCCTGGAGGTCACCTTCATCCTGGCTCAGCTTGGGGTGATCATGGCGTTCCTGGTGGTGGTGTTCTACTCCAAGCACCTGCACATCTTCCTGGCCGGGCTCAACGTGCTGTTCTCCCGGCGCCCGGACGCGCTCGGCCCGCTTGAGCCGATGCGGTCGGGCGGCAAGGTCCTCGATTTCGAGGAGGCCGACCCGGACACCGACGTCTTCGGCATCGGGAAGGTGGAGGACCTTTCCTGGAAGGGCTTCCTGGACCTGGGGACCTGCACCGAGTGCGGCCGCTGCCAGTCGCAGTGCCCAGCCTGGCTCACCGGCAAGCCGCTGAGCCCCAAGCAGCTGATCCTCGACCTGCGCGACCACGCGTTCGCCAAGGCGCCCTACCTCCTGGCGCCGGAAGACCAGCGCGACAGCCTGTCTGACCTGATCAAGGCCGAGGCCGAGCGCCCGCTGGTCGGCCCGATGTCGGAGAACGGGGTGATCGACCCCGAGGTGATCTGGGCGTGCACCAACTGCGGCGCCTGCGTGAACGAGTGCCCGGTCGACATCGAGCACATCGACCACATCAACGGCATGCGCCGCCACCAGGTCCTCATCGAGTCGGCCTTCCCGACCGAGGCGACCACCATGCTGAACAACCTCGAGCGCCGCGGCAACCCGTGGGGGATGGCCGAGGACAAGCGCCTGGAGTGGACCACCGAGCTGGACTTCGAGGTCCAGGTCCTGGACGGGAAGATCCCTGACGACGTCGAGTACCTGTACTGGGTCGGCTGCGCCGGCGCCCTGGAGGACCGGGCGAAGAAGGCCACCAAGGCGATCGCGGAGCTGCTCGACATCGCCGGGGTGAAGTTCGCGGTGCTCGGGCCGATGGAGGCGTGCACCGGCGACCCGGCCCGCCGGCTGGGCAACGAGTTCGTCTTCAACATGCTCGCCCAGCAGAACATCGAGACACTCAACGAGGCCGGCGTCGCCAAGGGGACCGGCAAGAAGGTCATCGCGTCGTGCCCGCACTGCTTCAACACCATCTCCCGCGAGTACCCCCAGCTCGGCGGGAACTACGAGGTCATCCACCACACCCAGCTCCTCGCCCGGCTGGTCGAGGACGGGAAGCTGACCCCGGTCACCCCGGTCGAGGAGAAGATCACCTACCACGACCCGTGCTTCCTCGGCCGGCACAACAAGGTCTACACGCCCCCGCGCTCGATCATCGACGCCGTCCCCGGCACCACCGCCGAGGAAATGCACCGCTGCAAGGGCAAGGGCTTCTGCTGCGGAGCCGGCGGCGCCCGCATGTGGCTGGAGGAGCGGACCGGCAAGCGGATCAACGAGGAGCGCATCGACGAGGCCCTCGCCCTCGACCCCGACACCGTCTCCACCGCCTGCCCCTACTGCATGGTCATGCTCGGCGACGCCGTCAACGCCAAGAAAGCCGCCGGCCAGGCCAAGGAATCCCTGGAGGTCATCGACGTCGCCCAGCTCCTCGTCCGCTCCGTCAAGCTGCGCGCGGAAGCGGCCGAGGGAACTGGGCCGGCCGAGGGAACCGGAGCCTAAGAGCTCAGCACGTCATCGGGAACGGGGGCGGGGCCGCGCCAGTCGTCGAGGCCTTCCTCGGGGTTGGACCTGGGCGCCGGGACCGCTCCCCCCGGCCAGCGCCGGGTATCTGGCCCCTCGGTGTCGCCAAGGCCATCGCCGCCCCCGTGACGGGAGAACGGCCAGGCCTGAGGAGTCAGCTGCGGACGTTCGGGATGACGGGTTCGAATCACTTCGAGGGTGACCAGGTGCGCGCGGCTCGGACTGCGGACGACGCGCACCTCCGTCGCCCAGCAGGCGGCCGCGAGCACGTCCCTGGCGGCGTGCAGGTCCGCGGCGGTGAGGCCCGCGCGGAGCCAGAGCCGCACCCGCTCACCGTCGGCCATGGGCGTGGTGGCCAGGATGAACGGCAGCTTGCCGGTCCTGGTCTGGACCCAGGCGTTCGCACAGCCAGCCCGCACCCGGTGCGGCGTGATGAGGCACCAGGCCCGGGAGACGCACCACGGTCGGGCTGGCGGCCAGAGCAGCAGCGCCGCTGCTCCAGCCACCAGCCCGGCCCCCGCTGCGACACCGAGTCCGAGAAGGCCGAACGTACTCGCGATCAGCCCGCAGGGCACCGCGAGCACGGCGAGCAGGCCGAGCTCCCAGCGCCAGTTCCAGGCCAGTTCGGCCGGCCCGGGACGGCGCGCTCCCGTAACCGCCGTCTCGAGGCTGGATATGAGGCTGGGGTCGTTCGGGCCGTACGGGCGCCCGGCGGCCATTAGAGGCCTCCCGGGCACGGGCAGTCCGGCGGCGCGGAGTCCGTGCCGGCCAGGTCTACGCTCAGCTCGTCGCGGCGGATCGCGGGGTTGTGCGGCAGCAGGTCGAACCTTGCGTCGCGGTACTGGCGGACGAGTCCGCCGCATCGCTCGGTAACCTGCCAGCGCCACCAGCGGGCTTCCGCGTCGTTCTCCGCGTGCAGCCGGGCCCCCGCGCGGCGCGGCAGGCCGATGAGCCAGGCCACGCAGGTGCCGCAGGTGATCCTGAGCCGGCCGGCGATCCCGGCGGCCAGGCCGGTGCCGCCGCTGCTGAGCCCGGCGACCAGGTGCTCCCACGTGTCGCCGACCGGTGGGAGTAGCTGGAACGCCGCATCGGGAACCTTTGGTGTTTCCGTTGCGTTACTAGTGATCCAGTGGGGGTTGTCTTTTCGGTACAGGTTGCTACCGTAGAACACGTCACTAGCCCTTCTCGGTGGTTCCTGAGGACGGGTGGTGTTTCGCTGGGTCGGTGTGGCAGCACCGGCCCAGCAGTGTTTCCAGGGTCTGTCGTCCCTCTGTTTGAGGGCGCAGTAGGTGATACCTGACAGAGGTCCTGGAACCCCGTGTTTCGTCCCGCCCGGTTTAGGGGGGAAGCGTCCGCTTACGCACCATGGCGGCGGGCGCGATACACGTGCAGCGATGGCATGGCCTCCTTTTCAATCGCCGGCTCGCGCGAGCCCTCGGCTAGCGATTTAGTATCGATAACCTTTGGGTCACCGCTCGACCCCGTTGTCGGCGGGTCGCTTGAGGATGCCTCCTGCGTCTGATTTCATGGTGCATCGAGCATGTGCAGTTGGCAAGTGCCAATATCAAGTGACATACTCAGTTGCCATCGGCATCGTCCAGCTTGATGGGATCTGTGATATCAGCCCGAAGGCCCTGCGTGCAGGAGGGATCTCTGTGCCGGAAACGGGTAGCCCTACGCTCCGCCGTAGAGAGCTTGGCGCCCTCCTTCGGGTGCTCAGAAACGAACGCGGATTCACCGTTGATCAGGTGGCCGAGCGACTGTTGTGCTCATCGTCCAAGGTGAGCCGTATGGAGACTGGGCAGCGAGGCGCGACTGCCAGGGACGTTCGTGACTTGTGTGACCTCTATGAGGTAACTGATCCAGCAGAGCGGGCCCGACTGGCCAGGCTTGCCGCTGAGGGAAAGCAACAGGGCTGGTGGCAGTCATACGAACTGGATTACTTCGCTACATTTGTGGGGCTAGAAGAGGACGCGGTGGCGACCAAGAATTTTCAGTCCGCCGCGGTTCCGGGCCTATTGCAGACGACGGACTATGCCAGGGCGATGTACGAGTCCAATGTCCCGGAAATCACTTCCGAGAGAATTGATCAACTCATCCAAGTTCGACTCACTCGTCAGCGATCGCTGACGAAAAAGCCGCCGTTGGAACTTTTGGCGGTGCTGGATGAACCCGTGCTGCATCGCCTTGTGGGCGGTTATAGTGTTATGCGGAAGCAATTGCAGCGGTTGGTTGAATCTGCGCAGTTGCCCAATGTCACGATTCAGGTACTCCCATTTAGCATCGGAGCTCATCCGGCAATGGAAAGTACGTTCGATATTCTCAATTTCGGTACAGTCGCGCCCAGCCTGGTGTATGTTGAGGGCCTAGCTGGCAACATGTACCTTGAGCGTTCGCAAGATCTTCAAAGGTACGAGCTGGTGTTCGATCACCTGCGCGACATCGCGTTGAGTCCACAAGAATCAATCGAACTTATTGCTGAAACAGCGGCCCGGTACCACCGTGCCGCCGTTCCTACTGCAGTCGACGCAGGTAACACTGAACGGTAGTGCCGAAATTTACCCGCAAGTTACCTGAAGGTATTTCAGGTCTCCTTGGTCATGGAGAGCAATATGAGCCTTTCACTTCCAGAAAGCGGGGCCGACCGCCTTAACTGGCGGAAGTCCGCGTACAGTGTAAACAATGGAAACTGCACGGAAGTCGCGTCGACGGCGGGGATTGTCGCGGTTAGGGATTCCCAGGACCCTGACACGTTCGTGCTGTGCTACCCAGCTAATTCCTGGTCATCTTTCCTGAATTCCGTTCGCGCGGGCCATTTCGGCTCGATCGGCTGATTCAAAGCAGTCGTCGGGCGTCCGGGTTGCATAATTGCACTGAGAGTTCTAGCAAGGATTGAGACCCGGACCGCCTTTCTGTGCACTTCCCCACGCTGCCCTATCGATGACACATGTAACACCAATAACTCGCGCGCATACCATGCTAGGGTTAGGACTCATTTAATCCAAAGCAAGGTGATGATGTGTCATCAATGGATGCGAGCCCGCGCGGATCTGACTGGCGCAAGTCGAGCTACAGCACAAACAACGGATCGTGCGTCGAAGTTGCCGTAATCTCGGGCACCGTCATGATCGCCGACTCGACAGGCCTAGGGTGCCGCGTACTGCATTGCTCCGCCGAGGGCTGGCGGTTGTTCGTCGCCGATATACGGGTCGGCCTACGCGGCGAGGTAGCGATGTCTTAGCGGCGCAGTGGCGCTTGCCACCCCAGCCGCGCCACCACCTGGCGACATGGAAGCCCTGCTGGAGCCTGACCGGCACGTCTCGCGACCTGTCGCATGGGGCAGCTGACTAGCACCGGGACGAGTGTCACCGCGGGAGGACACCCAAGCAGCCGCTGGTTCCTGTACGATGTGTCGTGAACGACGGACGGGTCCGCCCTAGTCGGACAGGCCGTGATCCTGCGGATGTAGTTCAATGGCAGAACATCAGCTTCCCAAGCTGACAGTGCGGGTTCGATTCCCGTCATCCGCTCCATTTTCGCAGGTCAAAGAGCCTGAAGTCGTGGCTCTGTCACCACCCATCGCAAGCCGTGCCATTAGCGGGCTGCGGTCACCCTGTTATTCGAGGTCGAGGACGGCGCGTAGCGCGACGTTGACCTCCATGAGTTCATCCGGGTCCAGGCGGCCGGTGAAGTCGCCGAGCGTTGTGAGCCTGGAGCGGATGCCCTCGGTGTTCTTGGCCGCTACGGGCAGGCCCAGGCAATGCAGAGGTCACGGGCCCGGAGAGGTCGGCGGAGATCAGCGAACGCGTCCATGATCTGCTGGCAGGCGGGATGCTCGGGCAGCGCGGGGGCGCATTGGCGTGCCTGCTGACCTGTTACCGGGCGGGAATCGCGGCGACGTCGATGGTGTAGAACTGCCAGCCCGGCTGGAGCAGCTCGTAGCCGAGCTGGTCGTTGATGGCGATCATGTGCGCGTTGCCGTCGGCGTTGCCGGTCTGAATCATCCGCAGGCCCGGTTCGGCGGTCGCCACCCATTCCAGCATCGCCGCCTTGACCAGCATTCCGAGCCGGTGCCCGCGGTGCGGCCGGGCCACCATGCTGGGGTCCTGCCGTCCCCATTCCGGGACCTCGGGGGCCACGGACAGACCAGTCAGCGCCGCCATCTGCCCGGTCGCGCCGTGAACCGCCGCGACGCTGTAGTGCTGCTTACCGGACCGCGCGACCCGGCGGTTGACCTCCTCGCGGACCCGCTCCGCGTCCCAGCGCCCGGCCTCGAAGCCCCAGGGCGCGTCGTACAGCGCCTCGCGGACGAAGGCGACCCCGCCCAGGTGTTCCTCGGGGACCTCCCCGGTCCACGTGACGAGGGCGTACCCGGCGGCAGCACGGGCGGCGCCGTCCCGCAGCCCGGCGAACCGTCCCGGAGGGACCCGCGTGACGTCTAGGACACGCCGGACCTCCGCCACTCCCGCCTTCGCTCCGGCCGCCGCCGCGAACGCGGCGCCGGCACCGCCTTGCAGCACCTCGCGGGCCGCCAGCCGGGACCGGCCGCGGGCCGCCGCGCGCCCGGCCGCGTGCCGCAGCAGCATGGTGCCGGCGCCGCGGCGGCGGTGCCCGGGGTGCATCACGAGAGCGAGCCAGGCCAGGTCGAGGTTTTCCCGGTTCGGCAGGGACAGCCGGTACCAGCCGGGGACGTCCTGGTCACCGGCCGCGAACCAGGTCTCGCCGTCCGCGCCCGACAGGAACGCCCTCAGCTCGCGGGCCGACGTCGGCGGCCCCGCCGGATCGTCGACCTGGTGCGCCGCCCGCTCGACGGCCAGGCACCCGTCGAACGCGTGCCCGTCTTCCCCGTCCCACTGCGTGATGCGCATTTCCCGTACCCTACCTGGTCACCCGCGGCATCCTTCCTCGCGGACGGTTGCGTGGAAATGTTCATGATCAACTCGACGACAGCGCTCTAGACGCTCTAGCAAGAAATCCTCGCCGACAGGCTTTCGCGCGTGTCCTCAAGGCTCCTACTGATGCACCGCTTCCGGTCCTCGGGCGGAAGGCGCCCTGCGGTCCGGGTCGGGTTGTCATCGAATAAATGGGCATCTCGTGGTGGCCAGGGGAGGGGCTGAGAGGGGTACGTCAGCGCTGGTCAGTCGCCCGGTGGCCGTGCCATTAGCGTGCCATTAACCACGGTAATCAGGGGGTACTCACGGTCACTCGGGGAACGGTAAATCCCCAGGTCAGGGCCTGTTTACTGGTGGGACCGTGCAGATTCCCAAGCTGACAGTGCGGGTTCGATTCCCGTCATCCGCTCTCATCGACCCAGCTCAGAGGGGTCGGCTTCCGTTCCGGTTACTGGTCGGAGCCCGATCGTGCCATTAGTGGGCAGGCCAGGTCTGTTGGCACCTATCGCCTGATTAGGCTGATACTGGGAGTCTGCGTAAGCTCGCGGCTGTGAGCGGGTGAATCTCGTCGAGTACCGGCCCGAGTCGGTCTTTCTCGATCTCGAGGTCGTAGCGTGACTGCAGGTTCATCCAGAACCGCTCGGAAGTTCGGAAGAAGCGAGCTAGGCGCAGCGCGGTGTCGGCGCTGATCCTCCGCTGGCCATGCACGATCTCGTTGATCCGCCTGGGCGGCACGGCGATCGAGCGCGCCAGCTGGTACTGACTCAGATTCAGCGGCTCGAGGAACTCGGTGAGGAGGATCTCGCCCGGGTGCACCGGCGGCATGATCACTTCGTCCTGCATCTGTCCCTCCTAGTGGTAGTCAACGATCTGAACATCTTCGGGTCCTGCGTCTGACCATGAGAAGCAGATCCGCCACTGCTGGTTGATCCTGATGCTGTACTGCCCTTCCCGGTCGCCGCGCAGCTTCTCGAGCCGGTTGCCAGGCGGCACCCGGAGGTCCGCCAGTGTCTCTGCCGCATCCAGGATGGCCAGTTTGCGCCAGGCAATGCGTTGCGCGGGTCCGTCTAGTAGCCGCGATCGCTGTCGGTGCCAGATGGCTTCGGTATCCCGGTCCTTGAAGGATCGCAGCACACCTACATGATAACGCGACGCGTTAATAACGCAAGGCGTTAAGGGTTTGGCTGTGGCATGGGAGGTCTGCAGGCCGCTGATCTAGGACTGAAACGGGCCGCGGGCAATTAGCGTGCCATTGGGAACCTCGTCAGCGGACTGTCAGCTGATCCAGCCTATGCCCGCAGTTCTGATCACCAGGTTGCGGACGAACTGTCTCGGCGCGGCGTAGCTCAGCCGACGGCGGAGGGCGCAGGCTGAGCCTGGGGTCGCTCGCCTCGGTGAACACGGCCTCGTAGCTGGACTGGAAGCGGCGGCGGGTATCCGGGTGGCTGACTGTGCTCCCTCGGAACGTAGCTGTTGCGGGCACCTGTTATTCGAGGTCGAGTACAGCCCGTAGTGCGACGTTGACCTCCATGAGTTCATCGGGGGCCAGGCGGCCCGCGAAGTCGCCGAGGCGCTGCGGGTCGACGGCGGTGGTCTGCTCGACCAGTACCCGGACGTCCTGGCCAAGGAGTTCGATGTTGGGGTGGATCATGGATCCGAAGGACTTGGTCGTGGTCGGGGCCACGAGCCAGGTTGAGAGATGATCGTAGGCGTTGGCCTGGACCACGACGGCGTAGCGCTCGCCTTGCTGCTCGTGTCCTTGAGCGGAGCGCGGCTTCTTGAGGCGGTAGACGTCACCACGCACGGAGTTCGTCCAGTTCCTCGCGGACCGCGCGGATCTCCGCCTGGTACTCGGGATTGGCCGCCAGCCGCGCGGCGTCGGCGCGCAGGTCTTCCTGCCGCTTGTTGTGCGCGGCGATTTCCAGTGCGTGCCTGATCGCGTGGGTCGGGCTAGTGCCGTCAGCCGTGAGGATCGCAAGATTCTCCGTGTCCTCGGCTGTCGGACGGAATGTAATCGGATCTGCCATACTAGAAGTATACAGCTCCAGGCCAAGGTCGTCTGAGCGGTAGACCTGCCTTGGCCTTTTGCCTATGAGCGGGACCGTGATAGTTCTTTGCCGAGTAAGCCTCAAGACTTCTAGTCAAGGCTGCAGCGCTCCGCCTTACCGCGCCCGTCGCACTCGCGCTGGGCGTGCGGCCCTAGGGGGCCGACCCGGGGCGGCGCGGCGGGCACTACTGGACCATTGCTGTTTGGATCCACCGCGCAACAACGCTTGTAGATGAAGGCGAAGCACAGCCCGCGCATCCGCCCTCCGTTTCTGGTCTGGATGAAACAAGGCCACCAGCACTGTCAGCGCGTAGATAGCCATAAAACAGCAGACCACCGTACCAAGAAGCCAGGGAACCGCTGTAACAGCAGCTGTCATGGGAGCAGCCTCCGTCGTCGGGTCTGCGCTCGGAGAGCATACTAACCCCATGAATCACGAAAGTGCAATTTCCATCGATTGACTCATGAGTCATTCATGATTGATGTGCAAGTGACTCGATTGACATGCGCGGAACTCGGTCGACTTGTTTCCGAAGTTGCACCTAACATGCTTCATATACTGGTCACGCTGGTAATGCTGAATATGTCCAACACGCCCAATATGCATATCGTTATAACGCTAACTCGGGGCAGTATGTGAATAGCTGCGTACAGGTAATAATGCTGCCGCACCATCAAATTAGGTGTGGCGATCGTCGTCACTGGTGGCCTGGCCAGGGTTTTGTTGGTGCCGTTCCTCGGCGCTCGATTGTCTCGGCCGCGGCTGGCGAGTCAAGGCCGAGCCGCTTCGCGGTCGCTTCGCGAGCCTTGACACGTGTCCATTCACGGTTGTGTCCAGAACACGAAGGAGGGGCTGATGTAGCTCTGTTCTGAGTGGTGCTGCGTGGGAGATGAAGGTGTGGCCCTTCGGAGTCGCCTTGCAGGAGGAGGCTTCAAACCGCCTCATGCTGCGTTGGCTGAAGACCGCCTGTTCCTGCATTGGGCGTTCGACGCGTGGATGTCCCGGGCTTTCCCGGGCGTGCCGTTCGAGCGCTACGCAGATGACGGGGTCATCCACTGCCGTGACAGCGCCGAGGCCGGGCGGATCCTGGCGGCGCTGACGGCCCGGATGGCAGAGGCCGGGCTGGAACTGCACCCGGGCAAGACCCGGGTGGCCTACTGCCAGGACGGGCGGCGGCGCGGAGAGCATCCGCACACGTCGTTCACGTTCCTGGGGCTCGAGTTCCGGCGCCCGGCGTGAGGGACTGAGTACCGTTCCCCCCGGCCGTAGCAGCGCCGGGTGCGCACCGGGTCCGGGGAGATGTTCTCCGGATTCAACCCGGCGGCCAGCAAGGACGCCCTGAAGAAGATGAGCGAGCGGGTGCGGTCCTGGAGGCTGCACCTGCGCACCGACCTATCCGAATCGGACCTCGCACGCTGGATCAACCCAGTCGTGCGGGGCTGGATGCAGTACTACGGGGCTTTTTACCGCTCTGAGCTGTATCCCCTCCTGGGCCGCATCAACAGTTACCTGATGCGGTGGATGCGGAAGAAGTACAAGCGGCTGCGGAAACGGAAGAAAGCCCATCGGGCATGGGAGCGGGCCGTGACCTCACGGCCCCGGTTCTTCGCCCACTGGGCCTGGATTCCGTCAGTACCGCGAGTCTGGTGATCAGAACGACAAGAGCCGTATAACGGGAGACCGTTACGTACGGATCTGTGAGGGCCGGGGGGCGCGATTCCCCCCGGCTACTCGGCGGTGCGGAGATCTGGCGTCAACCGATGGCGGGGAGTGGCGGTAGCCAGGGTTTTCCGGTGATGGCGGCGCGGATGGCGTCGAGTGCGGTGATGCCGTGGGCGGCGGCGGTGTCGAGGTAGCTGCGCAGGCGGCACCACCGGGCGAGCGTGGCAAGGGAATGCCAGTATCCGGAGACGGCCTGATGCCGTTTGGCTGCTTTCGCGCCGCGCTCGGAGACATTATTCGTCCAGCTCACGGCGAAGTTGCGGGTGAACAGGAAGACCTGCTCCCGGTACTGCTCCAGCCAGCAGGCGAGGGCGTAGCCGGGGTGGTTCCCGGAGTCCCAGTCGCGCAGCCGGTTGTGCGTCCTGCCGAAGGCGGCGGTTCGTAGCGTTCGAGCAGGTCATCGAGGATCCGCTGGTCCAGGGCGGTGCTTGCGCGGGCGCGGGCCTCCTCGACGGCGTGACGGGCGTCGCGCAGCACGGCGATGACGTCGGCCGCCCAGTGCTGCAGGCTGCCAGGGCCGAGTTTCGCCACCGCCCGGCAGCGCCGTATCACGTGCTGGGCACACTGCTGGATGCCCGCGAGCCGGGGCAGGAGGTGCTGGTAGCCGGTGTAGCCGTCGGTGATCAGGTACCCGGTGAAGCCGGGCGGGACCGCGGCGGCGACTGATCCCTTGCGGCGGGAGCCGATGGCCTGCAGGAACGTCAGCCGCCCGTCCGGGGTGCGGGTGATCAGCACGTGCGGTGACCCGGACGCGGGCTTCTCCTGCTTCTCTGGGTCTTTCTCCATTGGCAAACACAGAAGCCGGCTCTGCCGCAGCCCCCGGCTGAAGTCCCGGCGAACCGCCGAAACCAGCATGCAGGGATTCAGCGGAGGAGGGCCGGGTCCACGTCAGGAACCGCGAGGCGCGGGTTCGCTCCGGCAGCGACCACGCGCATCACGAACCCCGCCGCTTCCTCGGCCTGCCGCGCAGCATCGAGCCCGCCCAGCACCGCGGTGCGCCCGCCAAGGTCGCCGATCAGCGCGGTAACGCTGTTCAGGGCGCCGCGATCGTCACCGCAGACCGCGACGACCGGCGCCGCGCCCCGCTCGCCCGTGAAGGGCCAGGATGCGCCAGCGAACAGGTGCAGCGCCTTGACCACGCTGGCGCCGGCCGCGACACGGGCCGCAGCCTCGGCAGCCGACCCGGACGCCGGAAGCACACGCCCGGTCGCGTAGTCCACCGGGTTGGTGCAGTCAACGACCGTCTTCCCGGCCAGCGCTCCCTCCGGGCCGCCCGCGAGCACCAGCGCGCTCTCCAGCCCCTCCCAGGAGACCGCAACCACCACGACGTCGGCCCGGCTCGCCAGGTCCCGCGGACCCACCGCGGCCGCCGCGGCTCCGATCTGTTCCGCGGCGGCCGCCGCGTGCCCGGGATTGCGGCCCGTGACCACAATCGAGTGGCCGGCACCGGCCCACGCCTTGCCCAGCGACACCGCCAGGTTCCCGGTCCCCAGTAGCCCGATCTTCACAGTGGTTCTCCTTCGTCGAGTGAGGCGTCACGACGACGCTAGGACCCGTGTTCCTACCGATCGGTAGGGATCGGGTGCGACACTGGTCCGGTGACCGAGGAGAACTGCGAGACCTTCATCTCAGACTGCCACGTGCGAGCCGCGGTCGAACTCATCAGCCACGCCTGGGACCCGGTCGTCCTTTCCGCGCTGCGGCTGGGGCCGACCCGGCGCACCGCCCTGCTGCACCGCATAGCGGGCGTCAGCGACAAAGTCCTGACCGAGTCCCTCCGGCGCCTCTCGTCCCGCGGGCTGGTCACGAGGACCGCGAACGACGCCCGGCGCGACAGCGCTATCTACGAGCTCACCGCACTGGGAGCATCGTTCGCCAGCGGCCCGCTAGCGCACATGGCCGAGTGGGCAGCCGAGAACCAGGCCGAACTGTCAGCAACGTCCTGACCGAAAACAGCCAGGCAGCCGCACGCATGCCCCCGCCTCAGGCCGCCAAGCCGACATCTTCAGCCGACCCCGACAAGACACCAAGCCGAGACCCCGTGAATGGACACCTTGACACGTCGGCCGCGGCCGGAGGGATGGCAGCTATCGAGGGAACGGGGAAGGAGCAGGGCATCGGATCGGTGCAGGTCAGTCCCACCTGATCGTGTCATTAGCGTGCCATTAACCCCGGTGATCAAGGATGTCTCACGGTCACTCGCGGACTCGTTGCGCCGCAGGTCAGGCGCCATACGGAGCCGAACGGTGCAGATTCCCAAGCTGACAGTGCGGGTTCGATTCCCGTCATCCGCTCCAACGTAGAGGCCCAGGTCGGAATCAGATTCCGAACACTGGGCCTTCGGTCATCACGTGGTCTTGGTGGCTGGTGATGGCGCCGCTGCTGGCCTGCGCCCTTTTGCTGGTGCCGCAACTGGGCATGCTGGCCGTCCTGCTGATCATGCTCCTGTGGGAGATATACCGGGAAATGCGGGGGATGATGGATCGCTTCATGACGGCGGTCCTGGAAATCGTCCCCCTGATGAACGGTGACGGGGAATCTAGCAGCGCGGATGGCTGACTATGGGCCCGCGGGCCGGCTGGCCGGATTAAGCCAGCCCCGGTGGTAGCGCCCCTGGCCCGAAATCGGCCGTCAGCCATCGTTCCGGACGCAGGTAGATCGCGACCTGCTCGGTCAGTTCCGTCTTGGCGAAGTCGAGGTAGGCCTGGACCTTGTCCGGCGGCAGGTAGCGCTCGGTGATCTCGCGCAGCAGTTCATCGGTTTCCGGAATCGTGCGAGTGACCGGTCCCTCCACCGACACGTACCGGCTGGTGGGGACGGTCCGTTCGACCATGAGCGTGAAACGCCCCGCGGCTTCGATGAGGCGGGCCTTCCGGGACTTGGCCTCGGTCAGCACCCAGGCCTCACCGCCCGGTGTGTACTGATACCAGATCGGCAGGGTGAACGGGCCACGGCCCGGGCCAGCTGACACCGACAAGGCGGCGATGTGCGGCTCGGCCAAGAAGGATTCGCGATCGCGTACCGACAAGCTGCTATCCGTCATAAACCGAGCCTAAGCAGGGGCACCGACAATCTGCCGTGGCAAGGCCGGCGTTAGGTCAACGGCCTGCCTTATCAGGGGAGATCGGCCGGATCGCAGCCGCGGTGGTCGGGTTCCGGGAGAACATCGAACTGCCTGGCCCTGACGGTCGCTTGTCCGTCCAGTAGCAGGCGCGCGATGCGGTGCATTCCGTCCATCACGCGCCCGTCCGGACCGAGAATTACGGGATGGGAGGTGTCAACTTCGCTGATGAGACGAGCATGCTCAATCACCTTCCGAACGGTCGGCTGCTCGGACTTACCGTCGAACCAATAGACGGTATCGACTTCCGCTATCGCGGCCAGCGGCACTTCGATCACCGGCAACTCGGCACTGAGCCGGATCAGCCGATCTACGTCCCACGCGTCGAGGCCGTTGTCGCTCGGCCAAAAGTGATATTGCTTCCGCACTCTAGCGGTCTACCAGGTCATAGTCCTCATCACCAGGGTCGCCCACTTGATAACTGACGGTGACGATCGTCCGGTTGTGCTCATCGCGAATCGCAACAAAGGTACCCTTACCCCCATGAATCACCCTGAGGAGATCACCCCGGAGTACGCCGAGCGCCTGGTTGCGCTGCTTGGCATGATGGGTGATCTCGGTCGCGACAGCCTGGCCTTCCTGGTCGGTCACATGGCCTCGAAGGACGTCGACCTTGCCATTGAGGCATTTGGCGCGCTCATGGCCACGGAACTGGCGCTCGAAGACGACTAGCGGTTAGGCCAGAACCCGGGCCAGCGTCAGGCTCTCCACCATCCGACTACCCGGTGGTTGCTGCCGTACCAGAGGCGAACCGCGCGATGGCCGGAAGCGGTGATGAGCGCATTCTCGAAATAGCGTTGCGACCCGTGGTGCTGGACGTCGGTCAGCGCGATGTCCGCGCGGTAACCGACGCCATATTCCCGAGCGGAGCAGGGCTGACACGTGGCGACCGGGTGATTGGGTCGCTCGGGTAGGCTGGAGTGCTGGGCAGCTCATCGTCCGCACTCGGCGGGCAGGCCGCGATGCCTGGCCGGCCGCTCCAATCGGGACATGGTGCGCTGGGCGGGGAACCACGCGCCCGTTCGGAAGAATAGATCGCGGTTTTTCCATGTTTGGATTCTGGGGCGTCGCCCTGGACGAGCTGAGTGACGTTGCCCTGAACGAGCTGAGTAAGGAGTGCTGCCGCGGTGTCGGTGACAGATGTTGAGAAGCGGCCCGCGAGCGGCCGGGCCGTGCGGGACGAGGCCGCCCGGCGGCGGACGTTCGCCGTGATCAGCCATCCCGACGCGGGCAAGTCGACGCTGACCGAGGCCCTCGCGCTGCACGCGGCGGCGATCAACACCGCGGGCGCGGTGCACGGGAAGGCGGGGCGGCGCGGGGTCACCTCCGACTGGATGGCGATGGAGAAGGACCGCGGTATCTCCATTACCTCCGCGGTGCTCAAGTTCGATTACGACGGGCACGTGCTCAACTTGCTCGACACGCCGGGCCACGCGGACTTCTCCGAGGACACCTACCGGGTGCTTGAGGCCGTGGACTGCGCGATCATGCTGCTTGACTCGGCCAAGGGCCTCGAGCCGCAGACGCTGAAGCTCTTTGACGTGTGCCGGTCGCGGCACGTGCCCGTGGTTACGTTCGTGAACAAGTGGGACCGCCCGGGGCGGGAGCCGCTCGAGCTGCTCGACGAGATCGAGCAGCGGATCGGGCTGCGGCCGACGCCGGTGAACTGGCCGGTGGGCATCGCCGGGGACTTCCGCGGACTGATCGAGCGGGCCACCGGCGAGTACACCGCCTATACGCGGATGCCGGGCGGGGCCGAGAAGGCCAAGGAAGAGCACTTCAAGGACCCGGATGAAGCGCGAGCCCGCGAAGGTGCCGCCTACGAGGCGGCCGAGGAAGAGCTCGAACTGCTTAAGGAGATCGGCGCCGAGATCGACATGCCGTCGTTCCTCGCCGGGGAGTCGTCGCCGGTGCTGTTCGGCGCGGCACTGCCGAACTTCGGCGTGCGGCGGCTGCTCGACGCGATGTGCGACCTCGCGCCCGCGCCCAAGCCGCGGGCGGACGTCGAAGGCGACGAGCGGGCCGTGGACGCGCCGTTCTCCGGGCTGGTGTTCAAGGTGCAGGCCAACATGGACCCGGCCCACCGGGACCGGGTCGCGTTCGTCCGCGTGTGCTCGGGGCGGTTCGAGCGCGGCATGGTGCTGACCCACGCGGCGACCGGGCGGCCGTTCGCTACCAAGTACGCGCAGGCGATGTTCGGGCAGGAGCGGGAGACGCTCGAGACCGCGTTCCCCGGCGACGTCATCGGGCTGGTGAACGCGACCGCGCTGCGGCCCGGCGACACGCTGTACGCGGACGCGCCGGTGAGCTACCCGCCGATCCCGTCGTTCGCGCCCGAGCACTTCGGCGTCGTGCGGTGCAAGGACGCGGGGAAGTACAAGCAGTTCCGGCGCGGCATCGACCAGCTCGACACCGAGGGCGTGGTGCAGGTGCTCTCCTCGGACCTGCGCGGGGACCAGGCGCCCGTGCTCGCCGCGGTCGGGCCGCTGCAGTTCGACGTGGTGTTGCACCGGCTTGAGCATGAGTTCGGCGCCAAGTCGGAGCTTTCCCGCCTGGACTACGATATTGCCCGGCTGACCGACGAGGCCGGCCTGGAGGCTCTCAAGGGCGCGCGCGGCGCCGAGGTGCTGACCCGGCGGCTGGACGGCGCGCTGCTCGCCCTGTTCGCGGACAAGTGGCGGCTCAACGCCATCCAGCGGGACAACCCGGCGCTGCGGCTCGACCCGCTGCTCGCGGGCACGACCGTGTAAGCGGCCGGGGATTACTTCATCCGGGCGACGTCGATCTGGTCGAAGTCGCCGTAACCGTTGGTGTAACCGCCGCCACCCGACCACTGCCACATCAGCGCGTACTTGCTCGCCGACGTCTGCCCGCCGAAGAACTGGGCGCTCGCCGTCGAGCCGCGCAAGGTCCAGCCGCTCGGCGCGGCCGACACGCTCCTGGTCGCCGGCAGGTACGTCCACTCGTAGGTGTTCGGGATGGCGCCATACGAGCTGCCGGCGCCGAAGATGGAGTTCCAGATCGACGCGGCCGAGTAAACGCCGACCTTGTAGGTGGAGTGCGCGGTGATATAGGCCGCGAACCCGTTGAACTCCGCCCGGTCGACCGCGGCGGGTATGTAGGACTGCCTGACGCGACCGCTGCACATCGAGGTGTAGACGCTGTTCCAGCCGTTATCCGGCGCGGGCGCGATCCCCGGCTGCTCGATGTCCGCCCAGATCACCGGGTAGGGGATGTACCGGCCCTTGATCGAGGCAAGCGTCTGCGCCGCCTGACGCGCTCCCCAGTTGGAGGCCTCGGTGGTCGTGCCGTTCCAGTGCGGGTCGACGCCGGGGCCGCCCATGTACCAGTAGACGCCGACGCCGACGCCGACGTGGTACTTGGCGTAGTTCTCGTTCGCCTGGTTGGCGTTGGCCGGCGCCCAGGCCAGCATGTTGCCGGTCTTGCAGCCGCCCCAGCGCGCCCAGTTGCCCGCCATGCCCATGTAGCCGCTGTAGCTGCCGCCGAGTACCGGCTCGTTGTAGGGGCCGCTGCCGGTGACGGACATCGGCCAGCTGTCCGTCCCGTAGGCGAACCCGCTACCCGGGGTGGCCGCGGTCGCGGCCGATGCGGGTACGGTGAGCAGCCCGACGGCCGCCGCTGCCGCGACCACGCCGGTACCGACCAACTTGGTAAGCGCACGCATGCTGTTACCTGCAATCGTCGTCACATCCGAACTAACTGCCACTAAGACGCCGCACAACAAGCGTCGGTTGGGAGGATATGCCGGCAAAGTGCCTGGTTGAGCCCGTACGGCTACTCGTGTGCCCCGTGCACTTCCTGGTTGCCGTGGTACGGGAGGTCAAGCTGGCTGATCGCCTGCCCGTAGGTTAGCGCGGCGAGCTTGGCGATGTTGCTGTGCGCGCCGATGGGCTTCGCGCACTCGGAGCCGGCGACCGAGAGGGCCTCCCGGGCGCTCCTGTTTGCCTCCGGGCCGATGAAGCACGGGGCGATGGCCAGCCGGCTGACCCCCATCTCCTTCAGCCGCAGCGCGCCCTCGTGCACCGACGGGGCGCTGTCCGTGGACGCGGTGATGACGGGCAGCGCGAGCCGCGCCGCGAGCAGCACCGAGGTCACGTTGGCGGCCGCGGCCGCGTCGGGGCCGCCGACCGTCGCGATGAGCACGCCGTCGGCCGCGGTGACGATGCTGAACAGCCGGACGCGGTCGGCGCGGGCGAGGCCGGACTCGGCCAGCCGGATGTGCAGGACCTCGGCGATCATCGCGTTGGAGTTGATGAAGCCGCTGATGATGGCGTTCGTGCCGCTCGCCGCCACGGCCGCGCGCAACCGGTGAATAACCGGCGGGTTGACCGTCGCGATCAGCGGGATGACCACGGCGCAGGGCCCGCCGTCGGGGCGTCGGGCGGTCGCGTCGGCGAGGACCGCGCGCAGGTCGGACGGGTCGTCGGGGCCGCCGCCGTCGATGCGCGCGGCGCGCACCTCGACCGCGGGGTTGTCCACGCGGAGGACGGCGGCCAGTTCGGCGGCCGGGCCGGCGCTGAGGTCGGCGTCCTTGCCCGGGACGGCGAGCACGAGGGCCGGCGCGCTCTGCGGCAGGCTGGCGGGCACCGCGCGGCGGTGACGGCCGCCTTCGGTCCGCCGGGGCGGGCGCATGGTCGGCTGGCGTACGGGGAATGCCTCGGGGTCCATGCCGCGCGGTGGCACGTCCACCGGGCCCCGGCTGGCGAGCCCAGGTCCCCGTGGCGGCAAATCGGGCCCCCGGGGAGGCAGCCCGGGACCGCGGCCAGGCAACTCGGGACCGCGGGGAGGCAGGTCGGCGCCGCGTGGCGGCAGTTCGCGGCCGCGGGCGGGGATGTCCGCACCGCGAGAAGGCAGCGACGGCCCGCGGCTCGGCTGCTCGGGCCCGCGAGCGCGCGCGTCGGCGCCGAAGCCGCTCGGCAGGTCCGGTAGGGACTGTCGAGTAGACAGCGGCCCGCCGGGCAGCCTGGTAGGCATGCCGTCGCTAGGCTGCCGCATGGGGAGGCCTGACGAGGGGTCGCGAACATCCGTCACGAGTGGGAAGCCTAGCCCCAAGACGTGCTTTGATGCCTCAAAAGTGCTGAAACAGGTGTGGAACGGAAGGGTTCCGTGACCGGACACTCACTCAGCGTACCCGATCCCGACGGGCGCGTTGGCGGGGATGGAAACCCGGTTGCCGGGTGTTTGCTACTAGTGAGTAACATAGACGAAGGTACTCACTGAGGCGGAGCGTTACATGGGTCACTACAAGAGCAATCTCCGGGACGTCGAGTTCAACTTGTTCGAGGTACTCGGCCGCGGGGAAATCCTCGGGACCGGGCCGTTTGCCGAGGTTGACGAGGAAACCGCGCGGGACATGCTGGCCGAGGTCAACCGGCTCGCCGTGGGGCCGGTCGCCGACTCGTTCGTCGACAGCGACCGCAATCCGCCGGTCTTCGACCCGGCGACGGGTGACGTGACGATGCCCGAGCCGTTCAAGCGGTCGTACCGCGCGCTGACCGACGCGGAGTGGTGGCGGCTGTCGGTGCCGCCGGAGCTCGGCGGCACCGTGGTGCCGAGGTCGCTTCAGTGGGGGGTCGCCGGCTTCATCCTCGGGGCCAACCCTGGCCTGTGGATGTTCTCCAACGGCCCCACGTTCGCGACCGTGCTGTGGCACCTCGGCACCCCCGAGCAGAAGCGCTTCGCCGAACTGGCCGTCGAGCGCGGGTGGGGCGCGACGATGGTGCTGACCGAGCCGGACGCCGGCTCGGACGTCGGCGCGGGCCGCACCAAGGCGGTCGAGCAGCCGGACGGGACCTGGCACATCGAGGGCGTGAAGCGGTTCATCACCGGCGGTGAGCACGACCTGGCGGAGAACATCTTCCACCTGGTGCTCGCCCGCCCCGAGGGCGCTCAGGGCGGCACCAAGGGCCTGTCGATGTTCCTCGTGCCCAAGTACCACGTGAATGAGGACGGGTCGCCCGGCGAGCGCAACGGGGTCAAGGTGACCAACCTTGAGCACAAGATGGGCCTGAAGGTGAGCACGACCTGCGAGCTGACCTTCGGCGGCGACCCCGACCGCCCGGCCGTCGGCACCCTGGTCGGCGGTGTGCACGACGGCATCAGGCAGATGTTCATGATCA
The DNA here is from genome assembly GCA_963767685.1 of uncultured Actinomycetota bacterium. Taxonomy (GTDB): domain Bacteria; phylum Actinomycetota; class Actinomycetes; order Streptosporangiales; family Streptosporangiaceae; genus Trebonia. The sequence goes on along the minus strand of CAVYEZ010000006.1, from coordinate 48,389 downwards.
TCGAGAACGCCCGGATGCTGGTCGGCACGAAGGCGATCGAGACCCTGTCCACTGGTTACCTCAACGCGCTCGACTACGCCAAGAACCGCGTGCAGGGCCCCGACCTCACGAAGCAGACCGACAAGACCTCGCCGCGGGTGACGATCATCCACCACCCGGACGTCCGCCGGCTGCTCATGCTGCAGAAGGCGTACGCGGAGGGCATGCGGGCGCTGGTGCTTTACACGGCCACCCAGCAGGACGCCGTGCAGATCGCGGCCGACAACGGAGAGCAGGACCCGGCCGCGGCGGCGCGCAACGAGCTGCTGCTGCCCGTGGTCAAGGGCCTGGGCGCCGAGCGGGCGTACGAGATGCTCGCGCAGTCGCTGCAGGTCCTCGGCGGCTCCGGCTTCCTGCAGGACTACCCGATCGAGCAGTACATCAGGGACTCGAAGATCGACTCCCTGTACGAGGGCACGACCGCCATCCAGTCGCTCGACTTCTTCTTCCGCAAGATGGTCCGCGACCAGGGCGCCGCCGCGAAGGCACTGCTCGCCGAGGTCGCCGCCTTCGCGACCGATCTCAGGGACGACGGGGAAGACGACCACGACGGCCGGCTCAAGACCGAGCGGGCGGCCATCGCCGGGGGCGTCACCCACGTCGAGGCGATGCTGAACGCGATGACCGGCTTCCTGATCGGCTCGCTCGAGCAGCCGGCGGAGATCTACAAGGTCGGCCAGCAGTCCGTCCGGCTGCTGCTCGCCTTCGGCGACCTGATCGTCGCCTGGCTGCTCGCCCGCCAGGCCGAGGTCGCCGCCCGCGCGCTCGACGACGCGGCACTCGACAACACGGGCGCGCTCACGGAGTCCGACCGGGACTTCTACGCCGGCAAGCTCGCCGCGGCCCGGTTCTTCACCACGACGGTCCTGCCGCGCCTGGAAAGCGACCGCAAGGTCATCGAGGAGACCAGCAACGACCTCATGGAGATCCCCGAGGGCGCGTTCTAAAAGAAGACCGAGCATCCCGAACGACCGCGGCCTACTCCCCCCTGAGCCATGACTCGCTGGGGGAGTAGGCCGCCGCCGTTCTGACCGATTTAAAGGCCTTGCTGCTTCTTGAGATCGCGCAGCAGGTCGTCGACGGACGGGGTGCGGCCGCCGGCCGGACCGGAGGCCGACTGCGCCCCCCGCTTCCACCGGCTCGGCAGCAGCGGCCGGCGCGTCGCGGCCGGGGTACGCAGCACCCACGCCGCCAGCACGCCGCCGACCAGCCCGCCGACATGCCCGATCCAGCTCACCCCGGGGGTGCCGGGGATGGCGACCGCGAGGATCGTCCAGTAGAGCACGCCCGCCACGAGGCCGACGCCGATGTCGACGAGGTTGCGGTCGACGAACCCGCGAACCACGACGTAACCGAAATACCCGAAGATGAGGCCGGACGCCCCGACGGTCAGCTCGTTGCTCGACTGGAACAGCCAGACGGCCATCCCGCTCGTCACCGCGATGATGAGCGAGGCGAGCAGGAACCGCCCGATCGACCGGTAGGCGGCGAGCACGCCGAGCACGAACAGCGGCACCGAGTTGCCCTCGATGTGCTGCCAGGAGAAGTGCAGGAACGGGGCGGTGAAGACGTCCCCGAGCCGGCTCACGTGCTCGGGCAGGATGCCGAACTCCGTGTCCAGGCGGTACCCGTCCGCCCAGTTGAAGACCTGGAGAATCCAGATCACCGCGAGGAACGCGCCCATGACGATCAGCGCGTCGCGGAACTTACGCAGCGACATCCCGGACCCCTATCACGACCTGCTTGTCACGACCAGGCAAGCACCCGAATCGGATCTTCCAACATTGAGCCTACGTCCCGCAGCACCGCAGAGCCCAGTTCTCCGTCCACAATCCGGTGATCGAACGAGAGCGACAGCGTGGTCACCTTCCGCACGGCGAGTTCGCCGGCCACGACCCAGGGCAGGTCACGCACCTGCCCGAAGGCCAGGATCGCCGCCTCGCCAGGCATCAGGATCGGCGTCCCCGCGTCGACGCCGAACACGCCGACGTTCGTGATCGTGATCGTGCCGCCGGCCAGGTCGGCGGGTGTCGACTTGCCGGCCCGCGCCGTCGCCGCGAGCTCGTCGATCGCCCGGGCGAGCCCGGCGAGCGGCAGCGCGTCGGCCCCCTTCACGTTCGGCACGAGCAGGCCGCGCTCGGCCGCGACCGCGACGCCGAGGTTGACCGGCCGCTTGACGACGATCTCCTGCGCGGCCTCGTCCCAGGACGAGTTGATCAGGGGATGGCGCCGCACGGCCACGAGCAGCGCCTTCGCCACGAACAGCAGCGGCGACACCCTTACGGCGGCGAACTCGGGCAAGTCGCGGGCCCGGCGCACGGCGGCCATGGTCTCCGTGACGTCCACCTGGAGAAACTCGGTCACGTGGGGCGCGGTGAACGCGCTCGCCACCATCGCCGCCGCGGTGTGCTTGCGCACCCCGCGCACCGGGATCCGCTCCTCGGCGGCCTGGTCCCGGGCAGCGGCGACGGGCGGCTGGTTGCCGGGTGCCGGTTCCTCGGCCGCGGAACGAGGGCGGCCCTCGTCGGCCGCGCGCGCTACGTCGTCCCTGGTGACCGAGCCCTGCGGCCCGCTGCCGGCCAGTCCGGCCAGGTCGATGCCGAGGTCCCGGGCGAGGCGGCGGACGGGCGGCTTGGCCAGCGCATTGGGCCGACGCCGGGCGGGCGGCCCCGGAGGCATTACGCCCGGCGGGGCGGGCACGCCGGGCGGAAGCTTGATCCCGGCCGGGAACGGGGGACTTCCCGCCTGCCCGGCGGTCGGCGGCGCGGCCGGCGTGGCGGGGTAAGACCCCGGCCGGGTGGGCGGCCGCTTCCGCGGCCTGCGGGCGGTCGCTCCCGGCTTGACGCCGTACCCGACGAGCACCGGCTGCCGCGCCTCCGGCGGCTGCTTCGCTGGCTCTTTTTTCTCCCGCGCTTCTTTATCCTGCGCTTCTTTATCCTGCTCGGGCGGCGGCTGTGTCTTCCCCGGCTCCGCGTCCTCCGGGCCCGGCACGTCAACGGCGATGATCGGGGTGCCGACGTCGATCGTCTGGCCCTCCTCGACGAGCAGGGCGGTAACGGTGCCCGCGTACGGGCTCGGCAGCTCCACGACCGCCTTGGCCGTCTCGATGTCGACGATGACCTGGTTGATCGTCACCGTGTCGCCGGGCTTGACGTGCCAGGAGACGATGTCGGCCTCGGTGAGGCCCTCCCCGACGTCGGGGAGCCTGAACTCCTTGTTCACGTTACGCCTCCTGCCCAGCTGCGGGTCGCCGTGTGGTGACCGTTGCCTGTGCCTCCCGCTCGGCTACAAACCAAGCCTCGCTCGCCATACGCCTCCTGCCCAGCTGCGGGTCGCCGTGTGGTGACCGTTGCCTGTGCCTCCCGCTCGGCTGCAAACCAAGCCTCGCTCGCCATACGCCTCCTGCCCAGCTGCGGGTCGCCGTGTGGTGACCGTTGCCTGTGCCTCCCGCTCGGCTGCAAACCAAGCCTCGCTCGTCATCTGGTCTCCCCTGGTCAGTAGGCGAACGCGCGGTCCACCGCGTCCAGGATCCGGTCGAGGTCGGGCAGGTAGTGGTCCTCGGCGCGGGCGGGCGGGTACGGGATCGCGAATCCGCCGACCCGCAGCACGGGGGCCTCGAGGGAGTAGAAGCAGTGCTCGGTCACCCGGGCCGCGATCTCGCCGCCGAGCCCCGCGTACACCGGCGCCTCGTGCACCACCACGCAGCGGCCGGTGCGCGCCACCGACGCCTCGATCGTCGCCATGTCGAGCGGCGACAGCGACCGCAGGTCGATCACCTCGATCGACCGGCCGTCCTGCTCGGCCGCCAGCGCGGCCTCCAGGCAGGTCCGGACCTGCGGCCCGTAGCTGAGCAGGGTGACGTCATTCCCCTCGCGCACGACCCTGGCCTTGTCGAGTGGCAGCGCGCCGGACAACGGCGCGGCCGTGTCGACCTCCGCCTTCTCCCAGTACCGGCGCTTGGGCTCGAAGAAGATCACCGGGTCGTCGGAGGCGACCGCCAGCTGGATCATGGTGAACGCGTCGGCCGGGTCGGCGCAGGCGACAACCCGCAGTCCCGCCGTGTGCGCGAAGAAGACCTCGGGTGACTCGCTGTGGTGCTCCACCGCGCCGATACCGCCGCCGAACGGAATGCGGATCACGACGGGCAGCGTGACGTTGCCCCGCGACCGGTAGCGCATCTTGGCGAGCTGGCTGACGATCTGGTCGGTCGCCGGGTACACGAAGCCGTCGAACTGGATCTCGCAGACCGGCCGGTAGCCGCGCAGCGCCAGGCCGATCGCGGTGCCGACGATCCCGGACTCCGCGAGCGGGGTGTCCACCACGCGGTGCTCGCCGAAGTCCTTCTGGAGCCCGTCCGTCACCCGGAAGACGCCCCCGAGCCGGCCGACGTCCTCGCCCATGATCATGACCTTGGGGTCGTTCTCGAGGGACCGGCGCAGCCCCTCGTTCAGCGCGCGAGAGAGAGTGAACTTGGTCATTACTCCCCTCCCTCTTCCTCGAATCCCGCCAGGTACGCCGCGAACTGCTCACGCTCGGCGTCGACGATCGCGTTCGGGCCGGCGTATACGTGGTCGAACAGCCCGAGCGGCGGCGGGTCGGGCAGCGCCAGGCACCCGGCGCGCAGCTTGGCGGCGAGTTCGTCCGCCTCCGCGTCCACGTGGCCGAAGAACGTGCCGTCGGCCTCGCCGGTGCGGGCCAGGTAGGACCGGACGCGCTCGATCGGGTCCCGCAGCCGCCAGCTCTCGAGCTCGCTCGCCAGCCGGTACCTGGTCGGGTCGTCGGTGGTGGTGTGCGCGCCCATGCGGTACGTGTAGGCCTCGATGAGCGTCGGGCCCTCGCCCTCGCGCGCGGCCCGCATCGCCTGGCGGGTCACCGCGTAGCAGGCGAGCACGTCGTTGCCGTCGACCTGGACCCCGGGGAAGCCGAAGCCGCTTGCCCGCTGGTAGATCGGAATCCGGCTCTGCCGCTCCGGCGGGGCGGAGATGGCGAACTGGTTGTTCTGGCAGAAGAAGACGACCGGGGCGTGGAACACCGACGCCCACGAGAATGCCTCGCTCACGTCGCCCTGGCTGGTGGCGCCGTCACCGAAGTAGACGATCACGGCCTCGTCCTCGGAGGCGTCCCGCTGTATGCCCATCGCGTAGCCGGTGGCGTGCAGCGTCTGGTCGCCGATGACGATCGTGTAGAGGTGGAACTTATGCTCCTCCGGGTCCCAGGCGCCGTTGTTGACGCCGCGGAACATCTCGAGGAGCCGGAGCGGGTCGAGGCCGCGGCACCAGGCCACGCCGTGCTCGCGGTAGGAGGGGAACGCCATGTCTTTCTGCGACAGGGCCCAGGCCGAGCCGATCTGCGCGGCTTCCTGGCCGAGCAGGGAGGCCCACAGTCCAAGCTCCCCCTGGCGCTGCAGCGCGATCGCCTCGGTGTCGATCCGGCGGACAAGCACCATGTCCCGGTACATGCCCTTGATGTCAGCCTCGCCCAGGGGGTAATCGGGATGATTGACCCGCTCGCCCTCGGGGGTGAGTAGCTGGATGGTCTCGGCAGTCACGTGCCACTCCTTCTCGCCGTGGCCGCGCGGTGGGATCGCCAACGCCGGCCTGACCAGGCTGGACGCCTCGTGGTTATACGCTTCATGGGCGGTTGCCGCGAGGCTGGACGCTCATTTATTTCACGCACCTGACGTTATATGCCCCAACTTGCGTCTCCCGATTCAGTGACCGGGTTTACGGGGGATCGTTCCCCGGGAGAGGACAGCTACGTGGCCAGAGTGATCGTCGAGGTCATGCTGAAGCCGGAGATTCATGATCCGCAAGGTGAGGCGGTGCTCAGTGCATCACATCGCCTCGGCTTCGGCAACGTGACCGGCGTGCGCCAGGGAAAGCGCTTCGAGCTTGAGATCGACGGGCCGGCGGACGGCGCCGCGCTGGCCGCGGTCGAGGAACTGGCCCGCGACTTGCTCGCTAACCCGGTGATCGAGGAATTCTCCCTGCATACCACCGAGTGACCCGTCGGACACGAACTGATGTGTTTGGTTACGGGGGCGTGTCACGGGAAATCTCCAGTCTTGTGAGAACACAGTGGTCTCCCGGGGGGGTGACCCCCCGTGCCCCCCGGCTGTCTCGGCGGGCGGACCCGATGGCAAAAGGCGCCATCGTATCGGGTCCGGCCGCCGAGACCGGAGGGACGGGGTCACGCTTTTCCCAGGAAGAAGCGGCTCGACCAAAAGTCCGATTCTGCCTCGTGTTCGAACGGGAGCTGCTGAGCGTTCCCGTGATGCGTCAGGTTCTCGGTGACACGCTGCGCGGGATCGGCGTCAGCGAGGATTCCGTTGCCGACATCCTGCTGGCCGCCACCGAGGCGTGCACCAACGTCGTGCTCCACGCGGGGCAGTCGGCGCCCGCCTACACGGTCGCGGCGACCGTCGACAAGGCCGCCTGCCGGGTCGAGGTCACCGACGCCGGCCAGGGCTGCTCCAAGCGGTGGCGCGGCCGGCCCCGCCGGAGCGCGGACCTCGCCGAGTCCGGCCGGGGGTTCGCGATCATGCGGGCCTGCGTCGACGCGGTGACCCTGCGCTCCGCGCCCGGCCAGGGCACCCGCGTGGTGCTCGACAAGCGCATCCACTGGGAAGCCCCGGTCGCAGCTTTACCCGCGCTCACTGTGCTTGCCCCGCTCGCCGCCGCGCGCCCGAGGCGCTTTGGCTCGCGGGAGAGGCTCGCTTTCGGCTGGCGCTCAAGGGGTCGGCGCCCCCGGGTAAACTCGGCTGACGTGCGGATAGGCGTTGTCACGTTCCCTGGTTCACTGGACGACACCGATGCGGCGCGCGCCGTGCGGTACGCGGGAGCGGAGCCGGCCCGGCTCTGGCACGCGGACCGCGACCTGCGCGGCGTCGACGCGGTGATCCTCCCCGGCGGCTTCTCTTACGGCGACTACCTGCGCTGCGGCGCCATCGCCAGGTTCTCTCCCGTGATGGCCGAGCTGATCCCCGCGGCCCGGGCGGGGCTGCCGGTCCTCGGCATCTGCAACGGCTTCCAGATCCTCTGCGAGGCGCACCTGCTGCCCGGCGCCCTCACCAGGAACGCGGGCCTGCGCTTCATCCACGCCGACGTGCGGCTGACGGTGGCCAGCGCGACGACGCCGTGGACGGCCGGCTTCACGGACGGGCGGCGGCTCACCGTGCCGATCAAGAACGGCGAGGGCGCCTTCGTCGCCGACGAGGCCACCCTCGACGCGCTTGAGCGCGGCGGCCAGGTCGTCGTCAGGTACACCGACGGCGCGATCAACGGGTCGAGCCGCGACATCGCCGGCATCCGCAATGAGGCGGGCAACGTCGTGGGCCTGATGCCGCACCCGGAGCACGCGATCGACCCGCTGACCGGCCCGTCGGCCGACGGACTCGGCTTCTTCACCTCGATCGTGGGCGCACTCACAGGAGCGGGAGCATGAGCGACCCCCTGCGAGCCGAAGGGCGCGCCCCTGTCCTCGGACTGAGGAGCGAGGGAGCGAGGAACGAGCGGACGAGTGACGAGGGAGAAGACAGGGGTCCCGAGCGCCCGGAGGCGAGCGGGGAAGCACAGCACGAGCGACTGAGTGACGAGGGAAGAAACAGGGGCTTCGGGCGCGCGGAGGCGAGCAGGATGAACACAGACACGGTTGAAGTCGCTGCCCAAACTCCCGAGGTTCAGCAGCCCTTCAAGGAACTCGGCCTCACCGGCGACGAGTACCAGAAGATCCGCGACGTGCTCGGCCGCCGCCCGACGGCCGCCGAGCTCGCGCTGTACTCCGTCATGTGGAGCGAGCACTGCTCGTACAAGTCGTCCAAGGTCCACCTGCGCAACCTGGCGCCCGACGACGACCAGGCCAGGTACCTGCTCGCGGGCATCGGCGCGAACGCGGGCGTGGTGGACATCGGGCAGGGCTACGCGGTCACCTTCAAGATCGAGAGCCACAACCACCCGTCGTTCGTCGAGCCGCACCAGGGCGCGGCCACCGGCATCGGCGGCATCGTGCGCGACATCCTGGCGATGGGCGCCCGGCCGGTCGCGGTGATGGACGCGCTGCGCTTCGGCCCGGCCGACGCGCATGACACCGCCCGGGTGCTGCCGGGCGTCGTGTCCGGCATCTCGTTCTACGGCAACTGCCTCGGCCTGCCGAACATCGGCGGCGAGCTCGCCTTCGATCCCTGCTACGCGGGGAACCCCCTCGTCAACGCGCTGTGCGTCGGGCTCATGCGGCACGACGACCTCAAGTCGGCGGTCGCGACCGGGACGGGCAACAAGGTCGTGCTGTTCGGCTCGCGCACCGGCCCCGACGGCGTCGGCGGCGCTTCGGTGCTGGCCAGCGCCACGTTCGGCGGAGCCGAACCAGGAGGCACTGCCGGCGAGGACGGGGGCAGGGCCTCGAAGAGGCCGTCGGTGCAGGTGGGCGACCCCTTCATGGAGAAGCTGCTCGTCGAGTGCTGCCTCGAGCTGTACGCGGCCGACATCATCGAGGGCATCCAGGACCTCGGCGCGGCCGGCGTCGCCTGCGCAACCACCGAGCTGTCCGCGGGCGGCGACGGCGGGATGCTCGTGGACATGGACGCCATCCCGCTGCGCGACCCCAACCTCACGCCCGCCGAGATCCTGATGAGCGAGTCGCAGGAACGCATGATGGCGGTCGTCCGGCCCGAGCACGTCGACGCGTTCATGGCCATCTGCCGCAAGTGGGAAGTGGAGGCCACCGTGATCGGCGAGGTCACCGCCGACGACACGCTCACCATGACCTGGCGCGGCAACGTGGTCGTGCAAATCCCGCCGCGGACCGCCGCCGACGGGCCGGTCTACCAGCGGCCGCTCGCCCGCCCGGAAAGCCTGGACGCGCTGCAGGCGGGCGGCCCGGAGGGGCTGGCCAGGCCGGCCGACGGCCCCGGGCTCCGGGAGACGCTGCTGCGGCTGCTCGGCTCGCCCGGCCTGGCCGACAAGCGCTGGGTCACCCAGCAGTACGACAGCCGGGTGCGCGGCAACACCGTGCTCGCGATGCCGGAAGACGGCGGCCTGGTCCGCGTGGGCGAGGAGACCGGCCTCGGCATCGCGCTCGCCACCGACGGCAACGGCCGGTACTGCACGCTCGACCCGTACCTGGGCACCCAGCTGGCGCTCGCGGAGGCGTACCGGAACGTCGCGATGACCGGGGCCGTCCCGGTCGCCGTCACCAACTGCCTCAACTTCGGCTCACCGGAAGACCCGGCCGTCATGTGGCAGCTCGCCGAGGCCGTGCGCGGCCTGGCCGACGGCTGCAAGCACCTCGGCGTCCCGGTCACCGGCGGCAACGTCAGCCTGTACAACCAGACCGGCGCCACCGCGATCCAGCCGACCCCGGTGATCGGCGTCCTCGGCGTCCACGACGACGTCAGGAAGCGGCTGGCGGCCGGCTTCGCCGCCGACGGCGCCGAGGTGGTGCTGCTCGGCGGCACGGCCGCGGAGTTCGGCGGGTCCGCCTGGGCCGGGGTCGTGCACGAGCACCTCGGCGGTCGTCCCCCCGCCGTTGACTTCGATGCCGAACGGCAGCTGGCGATTCTCGTCACCGCCGCCGCCGCGTCGGGCGTGCTGGCGAGTGCGCATGATCTCTCCGACGGCGGACTGGCGATCGCCCTCGCCGAGGCCTGCCTGTACGGGGACCGCGGCTGTGCGGTGGCGCTGCCCGGCGACTCGTTCACGGCCCTGTTCAGCGAGTCCGCCGCCCGCGCGCTCGTCTCGGTCGTGCCCGGCCGGGAGCGCGAGTTCGCGGCCCTGGCCGAGGAGCACGGCGTGCCCGCCGCGGTGCTCGGCGTGACCACCGGCGACCGCTTGACGGTCGAGGGCGCGTTCCAGATTCCGCTGACGGAGCTCAGGCGGGTCTGGACCGGTACCCTCCCCGCCATCTTCGGCTAGCGCCGCTCGGGCCCGTGGCCGATGTGGCCTTGTGGCACACGAAGCCCGTATATTCCGGCCTTGTGGCACACACCCACGCGTCTAGCGTCCTTGGGGCACCCAGGGCTCAACCCGTCTTGGCTTTTAGTGTCCTTGGGGCACCCAGGGCTCAACCCGTTCTGGTCATGTGGGCCACAAGGACAGAACGGTTGAGCGAGCCAGTGGAGGTGTGGACATGCCGGGGGTTAAGCCTGATCCGGAGGGGGAGGCCAAAGTTGGCGTCGTCGCGGCGGCCCTCGATCGCGGTGACCAGCCAGACAAGGGTGACCTGCGGTCCGCCGCGCGCTTCCTGTTGCATGAACTGGCGAGAGTAAGCCCCGGTCGTTCGGTGGAGATACGAGTGGTGCCGGTCGCGGCGGTGCAGGCGGTCGCCGGCCCGCGCCACACGCGAGGGACCCCGCCCAACGTCGTTGAGACGGATCCTGAGACCTGGTTCAGGCTCGCGACCGGGCGGCTGGACTGGGACGAAGCGCTGCGATCGGGGGCACTCAGGGCGAGCGGCGCGCGGTCTGATCTGTCGGCGTTTCTTCCGCTGACCTGACCAAATAGACTGGTGTGGTGGCTAAGCCAGACGGGCGCCTTACGCACGACCTCGATCCGAACGACCGCCCGCCGAGGGACGCCTGCGGTGTCTTTGGCGCCTGGTCCCCCGGAGAAGACGTCGCCAAGCTCGCTTACTACGGACTGCACGCGCTTCAGCACCGCGGCCAGGAGTCGGCGGGCATCGCGGTCAGCGATGGCAGGCGCATCGTCGTCCACAAGGAGATGGGCCTGGTCGCGCAGGTCTTCGACGAGCCGTCGCTCACCGCGCTGCGCGGGGACATCGCCGTCGCGCACTGCCGCTACTCCACGACCGGCGCCCCCGTGTGGGCGAACGCGCAGCCGACCTTCCGGTCGACGCCGACGGTGTCGATCGCGCTCGGGCACAACGGCAACCTGACCAATACCCGCGAGCTCGCGGCCATGCTCCCGGAGGAAAGCGGATTCGCCGGGCTGCAGGCGACCTCGGACACCGACGTGCTGACCGAGCTGATCGCCGCCGGCGCCGGGATTAGGGGGGCAGGCAGCGACGGCGGGGTCGAGGAGGCCTCGGCCCGCATCCTGCCGCTGGTGCGCGGCGCTTACTCGCTGGTTTACATGGACGAGAACACGCTGTACGCGGCCCGTGACCCGCAGGGGTTCCGGCCGCTCGTGATCGGAAAGCTCGCCAGCGGCTGGGTGGTGGCGAGCGAGACCGCGGCGCTGGACATCGTCGGCGCCTCGTTCGTCCGCGAGGTTGAGCCGGGCGAGCTGATCTCCCTGGACGAGCGCGGCGTGCGGTCCCGGCGGTTCACGCCGGCCGCGCCGAAGGTGTGCCTGTTCGAGTACGTCTACCTGGCCCGGCCGGATACCACGATCGGCGGCCGCGGGGTGCACGCGACGCGGGTCGCGATCGGGCGGCGGCTGGCGGCCGAGCACCCGGCGTCGGCCGACCTGGTCATCCCGGTGCCCGAGTCGGGAACGCCCGCCGCGATCGGCTATGCCGAGGCCAGCGGCATCCCCTACGGGCAAGGCCTGGTGAAGAACTCCTACGTCGGGCGCACCTTCATCCAGCCGAGCCAGACCATCAGGCAGCTCGGCATCAGGCTGAAGCTCAACCCGCTGCGCGACGTGATCGCGGGCCGGAAGATCGTGGTCGTCGACGACTCGATCGTGCGCGGGAACACGCAGCAGGCGATCGTGGCCATGCTCCGCGAGGCGGGCGCGCTTGAGGTACACGTGCGCATCGCGTCGCCGCCGGTGAAGTGGCCCTGCTTTTACGGCATCGACTTCGCGACGCGCGACGAGCTGATCGCCGGCCGGTCCTCGGTCGAGGAGATCAGGGCGGCCATCGGCGCTGACACGCTTGGCTACGTGTCGCTCGACGGGCTAGTCACGGCAACGGAGCAGCCCCGCGGGTCGGTATGCCGCGCATGCTTCGACGGCCAGTACCCGGTGCCGGTTCCTGAGAGCGAACGCGGCAAGGGCGTCCTGGAGCCGGTGACGAGCTGAGGGCAGCATGGCAAAGCCAGCACCGGAGGTACGTCCGCGCATCCGTGCCACGGATGTCACGGCCGATACCACTCGGTGCTGGCTAGCGCGTCAAAATGCCCTAGCGCGGGCGGGACCAGTCGTCTTCTTCTTCGTCGTCCTCGTCACCGGCGTCGTCGTCGAGAGCGTCCTCGTCGTCGTACTCGGTATACGGGTCGTCGTGGTCGGCGCTCTGCGCTTCCATTCCGACGCCCAGCTCCTGCCGCAGCCGGTTAAGGTCCGTGCCGCCGCCGTTGTACTTGAGCTGGCGAGCAACCTTAACCTGCTTGGCCTTAGCTCGGCCGCGCCCCATTGGCTCGACCCCCTCGAACGTCAGGAGCCATGCGGCCCCACGATGCCTCTGTCGCTGGCCTGTGTGGCACACCTGTGACACACACAGAACCGCCGTAGATCCCCCTCGGGGACCTCGGCGCTCGCCAGCTTCCGTACAGGTACAACCGTACCCGGTTTGCGGCCCTGATGACTACGCCGATTGGCTCTTGCTGTGTGCTGTTGCGCCGCATTTCCCCGCTCGGTCGGCGGTACGGCGCTCCCGAATCGATCTTTATCGAGGCTGGATGGCCTCACCTGCGGGGTTGACGGACGGTGCCTGTCGCACGATCGTGGTTAAGAAAGAGAAGTGTGTGGTTATATCACGATTCAGTCATGGTAGATTACAGTCAGTGTCTAGGGGGCTACAGCGGCTGAGGCAACGCGCTCCACCTAGAGGGCGCTGCTGAGCTGCACAGAGGCAGAACGCGCGGGGCAGTTTTTCCGAATCTGGCCCGATGCGACGATAAGTATCGCTAGAATCACTGACAGTAACGTCGCCAGCGGGGCAACGGGGCGTATCCATAGACAAGATCTATGCAGATAGTTGTCGACTAGTCACCGCTGGTGATGGCAAGATGGACCCTGTGGGCCATATGGGGATATCAACGACAAGCTCCCCTCGGGCACCCTCGGGTGCTATTCCACACATCAATAACACGAGGATCGCTACACCGATCCAGGAGGAGAGGCCGCACCAATGTCCGCACGCACTCCAGAGGCTGAGCCGCTACTGACGCCTGCTGAGGTCGCCACGATGTTCCGCGTCGACCCCAAGACCGTCACGCGGTGGGCGAAGGCCGGGAAGCTAACGTCGATCCGTACGCTGGGGGGGCACCGGCGGTACCGGGAGACCGAGGTCCGTGCTCTGCTCGCAGGCATTCCGCAGCAGCGTTCTGAGTAACATCCCGCCACGTGAGCATGGCAAGGAGGACGGCGTTCGCGCCGTTGCTCATGCTCATGGCGGCTCGTCCGGCGGATTGGGGGGACGGTCCCAGTGGGCGAGGGCAGTTCGCGCGAGTGATCTTGACGGGGTGTGGTCATGACGCTGGCGTCGGCGGCGCTCGCAGCGCTGGGACCAGTCCGGAGAGTTAACGCCGGGCACAAACTTTCTTAGGGGGATCGCACGATGCGTGATCCAGAGCTGGTCGCACGCGCTCAACGCGCGGCTGCGCGCCTGGAATCGGCCTGGGAGCGATGGAGAGCGCTCCAGGGCCTGGGGGAGACGCCGGCTCAGCCGGTCGTCGGATATGTGGGTTATGCGCTTAAGGAACCATGGGGCCAGCCGCGCGCTGTCATCGGGTTCAGTGCCGAGGAGGCGGAGCGACTCGCTGAGTTCCTCGAGCGCGGCGGCACGGGCGGGGCCGCGGACCGGGGCCTCGGGTTCGCGCAGCGGCACGTCCCCGCTCAACCGCTTGCCCAGGTCTTCTCGGTCGCGCCGGCCATCAAGCCAGACGTCCTGGCCGTTACGAGCCAGTTATCGGGTTCCCAGCTTTGGCACAGCGTCCTACCAGGAAGCGGTGCCAGACTAAGAAATACAAGAGCCAGTAAACGGCTCTTGCTTGAGACGTCTGGGCTCGGGACGGCCAGGCCCCGGCCCGAGCCCAGACTCTTTATCTCGGGGTGAACCGGTCCCCCGTCTTCTAAGACGGTCGCGCAGGCACTTTGGTTCCCCGGATGTCTTACTTCGCCGATGATCATTGTCTGGCCGCGCGCCCGGCGCAAGAGCCTCTCAAGTCACTGGTTCCCACTGCGTACGGCCCGTGAGCCGAGCTCACGGGCCGCACGCGTTGCTGGGAGTTAGTTCGCGACCGGGGTTACCACCGAGGTGCAGTACATGCACCGCGACGCCCCGATCGGGATCGTGCTGAGGCACTCGGGGCAGTCCCTGGTGGTGACCTCGACGTTCCGCTGGAACCGGGCCGTGATCTTGGCCATCGGCGCGACGATCAGGTAGTAGACGACCGCGGCCACGATGAGGAACGTCAGCGCGGCGTTGATGAAGGAGCCGTACAAGAACGTGCTGTGGTTCACGGTGAACTTCAGCGCAGCGAAGTTCGGCTTGCCGGCGATCGCCGCGATGAGCGGCGTGATCAAGTCGGCGACGAGCGCCGTCACGACGGCGGTGAACGCGGTACCGATGACCACCGCGACCGCCAGGTCAATGAGGTTGCCCCGGGTGATGAAGCTCCTGAAGCCCTTCACGTGCATGACCTCCTGCTGTGCTTGAACCGTCGGCCTGCGGCCCTGCCGACCCAGGCAGGAATGTGGAAATAACGACCTTGTTCGGATATTTCCCGACGGCCATGCTTACATGCTCGCGGACGAGGATGCCGACGGTAAAGCGGAAACGTTACGAACTCCCTAGGAAGCACCCTCGGCCGAGGAAAGTGACGTTCGTCACATAGATCGCGTTTTTGCTCGTTCGCCGGACTCACTTGCGCCGGACGACGAGCACCGCCGAGTCCACGCGCGGCGGCGGCAGGAACGCGCGCCGGGGCAGGCCGAGGCCGGCGGTCAGGCGGAACGTGCGCGCGGTAGCGGAGGAGTACTTGCGGACCACGGCCCGCTGCAGCACGAGGTCGGCCGCGACCAGGCGGCTGCCTGGCCGAAGCAGCGTCCGCAGCAAACTGGACGAGATCCCGTACGGCGGGTTGGCCACCACCCGGAACGGGCGCCCGGGCAACGGCATCGACGTGGCGTCCGCGTGCACGACGGTGATGCCGGGGAACCGCTCCCGCAGGACGGCGGCCCGGCGGGGGTTCAACTCGACCGCGACCACCCGCGCCCGTGCCCGCACCAGGTGCGCGGTCAGCGCCCCCTCGCCCGCCCCGATGTCGAGCACGAGCTCGCCCGGGCGGACCTCGGCGGCGGCCACGACCCGCGCCGCCCACTCGTCAGCGAGCCGGTGCCGGCCCCACGCCCGGCGCGACCGCCCGGAGGCGGGCACGACGGACCATCACCATGTTGATACCCACCCGCGGACCGTAGCCCGGCCCGGGCGGGGCCAGCAAATGGTTTTCCCCGGCGACGGCCGGAAATTGGTTCCGCGGATCTTTGGCTGCCTCATATCGTGCGGGCATGAGCGCATCCTTGGACAACGCGGAGTATGTGGCGCTGCGTGACCGCGGCCTTCGGCTCGACCTCACGCGCGGCAAGCCTTCACCGGAACAACTGGACCTGATCGAGTTTCCTGAAGGCGACGATTACCTGGCCGCCGACGGGACCGACTGCCGTAACTACGGCGGGCTGACGGGCCTGCCGGAACTGCGGGAGATCTTCTCGGGATTCCTCCAGGTCCCGGTGGGCCAGCTGCTAGCGCTCGGGAACTCCAGCCTGACGCTGATGCACGACGTCGTCGCCCATGCACTGCTGTTCCCGCTGCCGGGGAGCGCCAGCGGCTGGCTCGGGAACAGCGCGTTCCTGTGCCCCGTGCCGGGCTATGACCGGCACTTCGCCGTCTGCGAGAAGTTCGGTATCGAGATGATCCCGGTGCCGATGCTGCCGGACGGGCCGGACATGGACGTCGTCGAGGAGTTGGCGGCCGGCGACGAGCGGATCAAGGGCATGTGGTGCGTGCCCAAGTACAGCAACCCGACCGGCGCTTGCTACGGCCCGGCGACCATCGAGCGGCTCGCCGGGATGAGGGCCGCGGCGGCTGACTTCCGGCTGTTCTGGGACAACGCCTACGCGGTCCACTACCTGACCCCGGGCGGCCGGCGCAGATCGCGCCGATACTTGACGCGTGCGAGCGCGCGGGTAACGCCGACCGGGCATTCGTGTTCGGCTCGACGTCCAAGATCACGTACGCCAGCGCCGGGATCGCGTTCTTCGGATCGTCGCCGGCGAACGTTTCCTGGTTCCTTGGGCACCTGGCGAAGCAGACCATCGGCCCGGACAAGCTGAACCAGCTCCGCCACACCCGGCTGCTGCGCTCGGCTGACGGAGTGCTTGAGCTCATGGGGCGGCACCGCGAGATCCTGGCGCCCAAGTTCGCGCTGGTCGATGCGGTCCTCCGGGACGGCCTCACCGGTGTCGCGTCATGGACGCGGCCGGAAGGCGGCTACTTCATGACCCTGGAGGTGCCAGAAGGGTGCGCGGCCGCCGTGGTACGACTCGCCGCCGATGCCGGGATCGCGCTGACCCCGGCCGGCGCGACGCACCCCTATGGTGATGACCCGAGTGATCGTACGATCCGGCTGGCCCCCACGTTCCCGTCCCTGGCGGACCTGGACCAGGCCATGCGCGGCCTGGTCACCTGCGTGCGGCTGGCCGCTGACGGCTACCGGGCATGAGCGCGGGCTAGCTCGTCTGCTCTCCGGTGGTGCCGCGTGGCACCCCATGGCGCCACGCGGCACCATCCTTGGCACCTTCTGGCACCATATCTGACGTGCACAGATGCCAGAATGAGCCAGAATGACTTGCAATGGTGCCAAAGTGGTGCCATATTTGAGCCATGGAACTCACCCCTTACGTCGAAAGCCTCCGCCGGGAGCTGACGGTCGCGGCCGAGGTCGGCGGCCAGGACGCCCGGGCGCTCGCCGACCGGCTCCTGCAGCCCCTCGACGCGGCGGTCCGGCTCACCCTGCTGGAAGCGCTCTCCGCCGCCGCCGAGGAGATCTCCGCCGAGCTCGCGCCCGGCGCCGTCGACGTCCGGCTGCGAGGCGGCGCGGCCGCGTTCGTCGTGACGCCACCGCCCGCCGCGCCGGACGACACCGCCCCCGGGCCCGTCGACGTGCGGCAGCCCGTCGCCGAGGGCGACGACTCCGCCATGGTCCGGATCAACCTCCGGCTCTCCGGCAATCTCAAGGCCCTGATCGAGGACGCCGCCGCCGCCGGGGGGCTCTCAGTCAACGCCTGGATCGTCCGGGCCGCCGCCGCCGGGCTCGGGGGCGAGGGCCGGACGCAGGCCCGGGCCGCCGGGACCAAGCGCGGCCAGGTCGGCCAGCGCTACAGCGGCTGGGGCCGTTAGCCACCGAACTTCACGCGCCGAGCGCTGGCTCCGAGCGCTGGCCCCGAGCAGTACCCACAGACGACCGCACCACGCCAAAGGAACCTGAGATGCCTGTCTCGAACTTCAACACCCCGTCCCCCGTCGCCGTCACCCTCGACCTTTACGTCGCCGACGTCCGCATTGTCGCCTCCGACCGCACCGACACGATCGTCGAGGTCCGCCCGAGCGACCCGGGCAAGGCCGCCGACGTCAGGTCGGCCGAGAACACCCGCGTCGAGTACGACGACGCGACCCGCACGCTCAGCGTCATCACGCGCAAGCCCCGCAGCCGGTTCGTGAACTTCACCAAGCGCCCCGAGTCGATCGATCTCGTGATCGAGCTGCCTAGCGACTCCGACGTGCGCGGCGAGGTCGACCTCGGCGACTACCGGGCCGAGGGCGTGCTGGGCGCCGTCGCCCTCAAGACCGACTTCGGTGCCGTGCGGATCGGCGAGGCCGGCGCCGTGAACGTCCGCACCGGGCTCGGGGAGATCACGGTCAACGGTGCGAGCGGCCCCGCCGAGGTGCACAGCGGGTCCGGCGAGATCCGGATCGGCGCCATCGACGGCACCGCCGGCGTCACCACCAGCAACGGGACCATCAGGATCGGCGTCGTTACCGGTCCCGCGCACGTCAAGGTCGCCAACGGCGCGGTGTACGTCGAGCGCGCGTTGTCCGACATCACCGCCGTCAACTCCAATGGCGAGGTGCGGATCGGCGAGGTCGTCCGCGGCAAGGTCAACGCCGCGACCAAGAACGGCCGCGTCGAGGTCGGGGTTCGCGAGGGCAGCGCCGCCTGGCTGGAGCTGAACTCCGAGGTCGGCCGCGTGTACAACGAGCTCGCCCCGTCCGAGGCCCCCGACGCCGACGAGCCGGTGGACAAGGTCGAGGTGCACGCAAGCACCAAGCTCGGCGACGTCGTGGTCCGGCGCACGCCGCGCCTGGCCGAGGACGCGTGAACGCCATGACACTCGTCCCCGCCGCCGCCGCGACGATCGCGGCGACTGCCGCCGCCGCGATCTCGGCCCGCGGCCTCCGCAAGTCCTTCGGTGAGAAGACGGTGCTCGACGGTATCGACCTGACGGTCCAGCAGGGCACGATCTTGGCCCTGCTCGGGCCGAACGGGGCCGGCAAGACCACCGCCGTCCACCTCCTGACCACCTACCTCCGACCAGACGCGGGCGACATCCGCATCGCCGGCGTCGATCCCGCGAAAAACCCGCAGGCGGTCCGGCGCACGATCGGCGTCACCGGGCAGTTCTCCGCCGTCGACGGCTACCTCACCGGGCGCGAGAACCTGATGCTGATGGCCGACCTGCACCTGCTGCCGAAGGCCGTCGGTCGCCGGAAGGCCGATGAGCAGCTCGAACGCTTCGAGCTGGCCGAGGCCGCGGACAAGCCGGTGTCGACGTACTCCGGCGGGATGAAACGCAAGCTCGACCTGGCCATGACGCTGGTCGGCGACCCGAAGGTGATCTTCCTCGACGAGCCCACCACGGGCCTGGACCCGCGCAGCCGCCGGACCATGTGGGAGATCATCCGGGACCTGGTCGCCCAGGGCACGACGATCCTGCTCACCACCCAGTACCTGGAGGAGGCCGACCAGCTCGCGCACCGCGTCGCGGTGCTCGACGGCGGCCGGATCGTCGCCGAGGGCACGCCGGCCGAGCTCAAGGCGCGCGTTCCCGGCGGGCACCTCGAGCTGTCCTTCGCCAACCGCGCCGAGCTGGACGCGGCCGCGATGGTGCTCGCCCCTGACCTCAACCCCGGCGGCCGCGACGACGACGGGCTCACGCTCCAACTCCCCGGCGACGGCCGCGCCAGCACCCTGCGGGCGCTGCTGAAGCGGCTGGATGACGCGAACGTCGACGTCGAGTCGCTAACCGTCCACACCCCCGACCTCGACGATGTCTTCTTCGCCCTCACCGGCAAGAAGGGAGCCTGACGATGAGCACCATGACGATGGCGGACACCGCCGTCGACACCGCTGACACCCGCTCGCACGCCCTCGTCCACGCGCGGATCATGCTGCGCCGCAGCCTGCGGCACATGCAGCGGTACCCGTCCCTGACCCTCATGGTCACCCTGATGCCGCTGGTCTTCCTGCTCCTGTTCGTCTACGTCTTCGGCGGGACGCTCGGGTCGGGACTCGGCGGCGTGTCGGGCGCGGTGCACGGCGGCCGGTCCGCGTACGCGAACTACGTCGCCCCGGCGATCATCCTGCTGGCCGTGGCGGCCGCGGCCCAGGGAACGGCGATCGCCGTCGCCCAGGACATGACCGAGGGCATCATCGCCCGGTTCCGCACCATGGCGGTCGCCCGGTCGTCGGTCCTTACCGGGCACGTCGTGGGCGCCACGATCCAGACGCTGATCGGCGTCGTGGTCGTCACCGCGGCCGCGATCGCCGTCGGGTTCCGGCCGCACGCCAACGCGGCCGAGTGGCTCGCCGCCTTCGGCGTGGTGCTCCTGCTGACGTTCGCCGTCACGTGGCTGTGCGTTGGGCTCGGCCTGTCGGCCAAGAGCGTGGAGACCGCGAGTAACTCCCCGATGTTCCTGATCCTCCTGCCGTTCCTCGGCAGCGGGTTCGTCCCGACCGCCTCCCTGCCAACCGCGATCCGCTGGTTCGCCGAGTACGAGCCGTTCACCCCGGTGAACGAGACGCTGCGCGGACTGCTGACCGGGACGAGGATCGGCGACAACCTGGTCATCACGATCGCCTGGTGCGTCGGGACCGCGGTGCTGTCGTACGTGTGGTCGCGGCGGCTGTACGAGCGGGAGCCGAAGCCGCGCTAACGGCCCCCGACGTCCCCGGTCCTTGCTAGGGCCCGGGGACGTACGGGCGCGGGGCGCGGCCGCGAGCCGCTCGCCTGCGAGCGCGGACCATGAAGACGGCCAGGGCGGCCACCGCGACGGCGTCGAAGAAGAGGCCCAGGGCCAGGCCGACGAAGGCGCCGGGAACGGTCTCGTCCGCCCGCGGGGACATGAGGTTCCACACGGGGTCGCGGAAGTGCTCGGGCCGACCCAGCGGGGCGCGGCCCGGCCAGGTGATGACCCGGCCGGTGCTGGCCTGGGCGCCATAGGTGACGGTCGCGCAGCTGCCGCCGGCGCACTGGGTCCCGTAGGCGGAGCCCGTGAAGGTGTCGGAGCGGCCGGCTCCGGCGAGCCAGGCCGCCGCGTTGACTTCGCGGGGCAGCAAGAAGACGGCCGGGGCGAGCAGGAACAGCAAGGCGATCGTTCCCCAGAGCCGGGTGGTCCGCCGACGCGACTCGCGCTCGCCTTCGCGGTCGGCGGGCAAGGTGACGGCCGGAACGAAGGGCATGCGTGCCTCCCCTGTGGTCGGTCTCTCCACCTGGGGGGCCGCAAGGAGAGTTCATCAAGGGAAACGGCCGCGGGAGTGCTTCGGTTCGGTCCCGGCTCGTCCGCGCTGCCCTCGACAGCGCGGCGGCGGTCGTGAGTCTCAATCGCCAGACTCAACCTGTCCGGAACTAGCGTCCGGCTTCAACGTTCCATTGACATCGTTTTTGGTGCTAGCGCCGTGTGTCGGCTGGGCTGTTCTCCCCGACGGCAAGCCTGGCATTGATCGCCTTGATCATGCTGTTGGCCTTCTGGAGCTGGTCTTGCCAGGAGTTGCGGGCCAGCTCTAGCTGCCGCCGGTCCCAGTTGGCGAGGGGGCCTGGACTGCGGAGGATCGCGTTGACGTCGTCCCGGGCGAGGCGCTGCTGGATGGCCGCCAGCAGCGAGCCGGGTACTTCGATGGCGTTGGGAGTGCTCAAGCGCGTTCTCCTTGACGGGAAGCCGGGACGGCCGCACGATCGTCCGGGGTCAGACAGGGCCGCTGCCGGGCGCCGCTGCCCGGACAAAGACAATTTGTCATGCAATTTGCACTGAGACATCCGTCAGCTTATGTACATCGTGCGCTTTCTTCCGCCCGGTGACCCGGCACGGCCGCGCCGTAAATCGACTTGCCCCGGGCGCGGCCGACTCGTGGTCCTTCAGGGTGCGGTCGCGGATGTACTCGCGCTCCATCCCGACACCGCGGCCACGACGGTAAACATCGCGCCGGACGGGTCGTGCGATCCCTGGAGCTCGCCGGAGAGGAATTCAAGGCCGACACCGGCGGCGCGCAGCTGCTCGGCGAGCGCGGCGACCTCGATGCCCTTGGAGATAACAGGCCAGTTCAGGCTGGGGTGGGGCGCCAGGGGGTCGAACCCTGAACCAACGGATTAAAAGTCCGAACGAGAGTTCGGTTTGGTGTCCGCATGCGTCTATACGTGCTGATAGACCACGGTTTGTGGACACGCGTGGACCGCCCCGAACGCCTACGAACTGCAACCATGATTGCAACCCGGCCCTCCAATGCCCGCCGAGGCCCGCCGAGGCATCTGGCCGCCGAGAGGGCCCTGACTTAACAGACTGACGCGTTGACCTTCTCCTTTTCAATTAACAGAGCAACCATGCCCTGATCAGGCATCATGCAGCGCGACAAGTCACCTTGGGCATGCGTCGGGCGCGTACACGTTCTCGGGCCTGATTTGACGCTCGTTGGCGGGCCACCGATACGACATCTTGGAGACACAACCGAGTGACTGGTCCACGGGACGCGGCTTACAGACCGTCGCCCAGAAGCCCTGACCTGCATGAACCTTGCCGGGGCGGCGCCCCTTGGCGTGCATTCGGCGCATTCAGCCCAAAGCACCTTACATCCGAGCGCGCTCAGCTACGCTCGCCTAACGTGGGCAGTGAGCCAAGCTGCAGCTGGTCTTCCGTCAGGTACGCGCGACGGTGGTGCCAGTAATGATCTTGGCCATGGGGACGCAGAGGGCCGACATGGCTGGCAACGCCTGGGGGATGGTATGGGTGGTCAACGGCGATCGCTGCAGGAGCGCATCCGGGAGCGTCAGCAAAACGGCTTCATCGGCCGCCAAGGGCAGCTAGTCCAGTACCGAGAGAATTTTGGTCTTTCCGTTGATGACGAGCGGCGTCAGTTTCTCTTCAACATTCATGGCGACGCTGGTGTAGGCAAGACATTCCTGACCAGGCAGTTGCAGCAAATCGCGGTCAAGGCTGGGGCGCTGACTGCTTATATTGACGAGACGGCTGATGATCCGACTGCCGCCATGACGGCAATAGCGGCTGAGCCGCTGCGCGCCCACCGGGACGCGCAGAAAGCCGAGCGGGAATCAGCGGGCGCGACATGGCATGAATGGGATCTCGTCTGGTGCCAGCCGAACGGCCAGCCGATCGACACGCATGACGACTGGGACGAATGGAAAGCGCTGCTCGCCGAGGCCGGTATCAGGGACGTGCGGTTGCACGACGCGCGCCACACCGCGGGAACGCTGCTCGGCGAGCTGCACGTTGACATGCACGTGATACAGCGCATCCTCGGTCACGCCCAGGTGAGCACGACACGCATCTACACCGACCCCACCGACCCGCTGACCCGCGAGGCCGCCGACCGCATCGGCGGGCTGCTGCTGCCTGACTAGGACGCGCTGCCCTGACTTGGGCCACGATTCTAGGTTCGCGGTAGACTCAGGGCGCTGACTTGCTGGTTCTCATGTCTGGTTAAGCAGATCTGCGCACTACGTAATCCGGTGCCGTAAAGTGACCGGGTGCCGTATATCCGGGTGGCACGGACGGCGTCGGGTACGACAGCGGTTCAGATCGTCTAAGCGTCCCGCTGTGGGTCGCGGAACTTGAGTTCTTCTCTGTCGCCGGGAACAGCGATACCCTCGATTCCGTGGTCTCTGTGATCTCGTTGATTGTCGCTGTCGCCGGAGTCGCCTTCGGTGTCTACCAGTGGAGCCGACAACGCGGACATGTTCGGGTGCAGATCGACGGTGGTCAGGCAGAGCTCTACCTCCGCGTCGTTGTTGATGCCCCGACCCCGGTGCACGTGAACGGGATTGGCTGCCGCGTGAAAGGGCGCGGGCACCTTCGACGACTCCTGAGCTGGCTCGATAAAGGCAACTACAGCGGCCGCGCCCGACTCCGCCGTAGGCTTGCCGCGATGTGGCGTTTCCGCGACATGGATCTCGCGATGTTCCATCTCGAACGCACGGCACCGTGGGATTGGGACTGCGGAGCGGTGGAGCGCGGCGACATCCAGACCGCTTTCCATCCGATCGCTGGCCCGGAATTCCCGATGACGATCGCTGGCTACGATGATGCGAGCTGGAAGCTCGACGGAGCGAATTTCGCTCCGATGTTCGCCGGACTCGAGGAGCAGTGGCCGGGTAAGCACTTGAAGGTCAGGTTTAACGTCGGCATCTCCGGACACCCACGCCGGGTAGTGCACTCGGGCTGGATTCGGCTCACTGACCTCTCGATTATGTTCCCTGCGAACCAGCACTGGATCGAAGGCCAGACCGGACTGCCGCAGGTGCCGCTAATGACCCGCGAAGAGCGCGAAATGCTGCGCCGATCTGCGCACTAACCTGGCCCAACTCACGTCATACAGGGCATCCTCACGCCCAGGTGAGCACGACACGCATTACACCAACCCCACTGACCCGCTGACCCGCGAGGCCGCCGACCGCATCGGCGGGCTGCTGCAGCCTGACTAGGACCCGCTGCCCCCTGCCGGAGGTGGACTTCGGCAGCGGCAGCGGGAACGCGCTGGATGACCCCGAACGGGACCAACTGCAACCGGAACTGCAACCGGCTAGCCCAATGATCGCCTGTAATCACCGCTAACCAGCAGGTCAAGCTACGTGGGGCGCCAGGGGGTCGAACCCTGAACCAACGGATTAAAAGTCCGCTGCTCTGCCATTGAGCTAGCGCCCCGGGTGTCACCGTCCCGGTCGGAACGCTCCGGGCTGTGCAGACACTCCGAACGAAGCGTACCGAAGGACGGCGGTACGCGGGCATGCGAGCCCGCGACTCATCCTGGGCGGGGGTGCGGCCGTCAGGACTAGCAATCAGGGTGCGGGTAGGGATATTCCTGATGACAAGGCATATCGCGTTTGGGCATGATCGTTGACATGAGCGAGAACAACGGCAGCGGGGGCAAACGGCTGCTGCGACTCCGGAACGGCCGGATGGCCGCCGGGGTGTGCGCCGGGCTTGCCGCTTACTTTGGGGTCGACGTCAACCTGGTCAGGCTCGGGTTCGGCGTCTTTACCGTCTTCTACGGGCTTGGCTTCCTGGTCTACCTGATCGCCTGGGCGATCCTTCCTGAGGAGGGGCAGGACCGCTCGATCCTGGAGTCCTTCGTACACCGCTTCTAGGCCCTAGGCCGCACCGGGAGGCAGCGGACCCTCGGAACGCGGTATCGTCTATATCAGAGGCGCTGAACACGGTCCCGGCTAGCCGGGACCGTGCGATGCGTCCGAGCCGGAACACTTTGCCGTGCGGACCGCCTGTACCCTATGCTGTGTCAGTCCCCGACGGCGGACTGATGTAGCTAGGGCGGTACCCCGTCAGAGCCCCCATCGTCTAGTGGCCTAGGACACCGCCCTTTCAAGGCGGCGGCACGGGTTCGAATCCCGTTGGGGGCACGAGGCTCTTCCTTTCAAGAGGGTGTTCGGTGCACGCGGTAACCACTGCGGCGTCGGTGATATGCTCTTGCGAGCGAGGAAGGAAAGCCTCGACAAGCAAGGTCCTGTAGAGCAGTTGGAGTGCTCGCCACCCTGTCAAGGTGGAGGTCGCGGGTTCAAATCCCGTCAGGACCGCAGCGGTTGGAGCCCCTGCGCTGCAGCGCGCCAAGGTCAGGTAGCTCAGTCGGTACGAGCGTCCGCCTGAAAAGCGGAAGGTCGGCGGTTCGACCCCGCCCCTGACCACACCAAACACCTCATCGGAACAGGCATCCTGACCTGTGATAGCGCCATGAAGAGTAAGGACTCTCATGGCAAGGTCGGTGCCCCTCAAAAGGGACAAATCTGGCTCTGTTTCGAACGCCGCTGTGGGGGACGAGCGTAAAAGTATCGCCGTTTCCCGGCAGCGGCCGCACCTGCCTAAGCAGATGGACGCGGGGCCGTTCGCGGCTGACGTCGCCTCGTTCCGGCTGCACCTGGCCGCCGAGAATAAGGCCGAGGGAACCATCAGGATCTACTGCGAGGCGGTGCGCTGGTTCGCCGGTGCTCACCTGCTGTGTGAGACGGATAAGACCAGGTGGGAGCGGGTGGACGCGACAGATGTCCGCCGGTGGACGGTGTGGCTGCTGGACCGGTACAGCGACGGTTACGCGTGCCAGCAGTTCCGTTCGCTGCAGGTCTTCTTCAGGTGGCTGGCCATGGAAGATGACCTACCGAACCCGATGGCGAAGCTCCGGCCCCCCAAGATGACCGAGAAGCCGGTCCCGTTTTTCACCAGCGTAGAACTTTCGAAACTCGAACGGGCGTGCCGGGGTAACTCGTTCGAGGAGCGGCGCGACGCGGCGATCTTGGGGGTGTTCATGGCGACCGGTATTCGGCTGGCGGAGCTGGCCGGGATCCGGTACTACCCGGACGACCCGGACCGTAGCGACGTGGACCTGGAGGCCCGTGAGATCAGGGTCCGGGGCAAGGGCGGCAAGGATCGGACGGTGAGGATCAGTCATGAGGCCGCCCGCCGGCTCGACAGGTACCTGCGTGCCAGGTCCCGGCACGAACTGGCGTACCGGTCTCAGCTGTGGCTAGGGGTAAACAACCGTGGGCCGCTGAACAGGACCGGGATCTACCAAGTCGTGGTCAGGCGCGGTGAGGAGGTCGGCGTGCGGCTGCACCCGCACCGGTTCCGGCACCATTTCAGCCACACGTGGCTGGATCGCGGCGGCGCTGACGGCGACCTGATGGAGCTGAACGGCTGGTCGTCGGCGCGGATGCTCGAGCGTTACGGGCACAGCGCACGCGGGGCGCGCGCCCGCCGCAGCTACGACCTGATCATGGACGACTGATCGTCCCGCCTGGCGCGGCGGCGCAGCGGTGCCTGTCGGTCTCTGCCTTGTCCGTGCGGATGGTTCCGGCTGGTGGTGTTCCGGTAACGAAATGTTGCGGATGGTGCGTAGCGAGAGAAGAGAGATCGTGACCGCACCACAGCCACGTTTTTCGGAGCACAAGCTGCTGGACGCGGAGGCCTTCCAGCCGGAGATCAGCTCGTTCCGGCTGCACCTGGCCGCCGAGGGCAAGGCCATGAAGACTGTAAGGACTTACACCGAGGCGGTGCAGTGGTTTGCCGCCGCTTACCTACTCCAGAAAACTGACCGCAAAGGCTGGGAGGAGGTGAGCAGGCAGGACGTGCAGCGGTGGATCGTGCGGCTGCTTGAACGCTACAGCAGCGCGTACGCGAGCAACCAGTTCCGCGCGCTGCAGCAGTTCTTCCGGTGGCTGGCCGCCGAAGACGAGATCCCGGACCCGATGGCCGGGATGCGGCCCCCGCGCGTCCCCGACAAGCCCGTCCCGGTCTTCACCGCCGGGGAACTGCCACGACTGGAGCGTGCCTGCGCGGGCCGGGCGTTCCAGCAGCGCCGCGACGCGGCGATAATCGCCGTGTTCGAGGCCACCGGGATCAGGCTGTCGGAGCTGGCGGGCATCAAGTACGACGATGACCCACAGCGCAGTGATGTCGACCTGTGGCACCGGGAGATCACAGTCTGTGGCAAGGGCCGTAAGACCAGGACCGTCAAGATCAGCCACGACGCCGCGCGCGCCGTCGACCGTTACATCCGGGTGCGTGCCCGGCACGCCCAGGCGTACCGGCCGCAGCTGTGGCTCGGAGTGAACAACCGCGGCCCGCTGACCGCCAGCGGCATCTACCAGGTGATCGCCCGCCGCGGCCGTGAGTGCGGTATCGACGTGTTCCCGCACCGGTTCCGGCACCACTTCAGCCATACCTGGCTGGACCGGGGCGGCCCCGAGGGCGACCTGATGGAGCTGAACGGATGGACCTCCCCGCAGATGGTCCGCCGCTACGGCGCCAGCGCCCGCAGCGCCCGGGCGCGCCGCACCTACGACCGCGTCATGGAGGACAGCTCTTAGACCCGGGCCGGACCCTTATGGCCCCCTGGGCTGAGAATGAGGTTCCGGTAGGGTCCTGCAATCGGCCGGGTAGATGTCCAGCCGCAGTTCTTGTTCGGCAACTGTCAGGATCTCGGCTGCCTGGGCGGGGTTCGAGCTGATTACTTCGTCTCGGCGTAGGTGCCGAGACCGTCGATGCCGTCAACAACGACGATAAGGCGGGGGGTGGGAGGGATGCGGGTAGGTCGTCCTGGACCTGCGGACCTGGACTAGCTCGGTCATGCCGGTTGCGGGTGAGGAGCGCGTCGGCGTCCTTTGGGGCCGGTGCTGCCGACCGGGCCGCGCTGGCTTGGTAGCCGAGTTCGACGAGCCAGTCGACAATCGCCGCACGGCCAAGGGGAGGTGCCGTTTGCGCTTCCCCTCCAGGCGAATTATTGAGTCTTTCGGCGGTTTTCGCGGGGCAATGAAGGCTCGGTCGTGTCGATTGCTCTGCTGGTGCTGATGGCGGTGTAGATGTACCGCCAGCGTTCTTTGGTGCGGGGCTGCTCGCCCCGGAACCGGATGGACGCGAGCATGTACAGGTCGGCTTGCGGCAGTCCTTCCTCGTCCGCGAATTCGTGAAGGCTGTCGGGTACTTGCGGGGCGGCGGCGGGGAGGAGCTTGCGGCCCATCAGGTCTGACATCGTGACGCCGAGCGCCTTCGCGATGGCGTAAAGGGTGTCCGCGGACGGGCGGCGCGCGTCCTGGGCGTTTTCCAGGTTCCACAGATAGCCCTTGCTGACTCCGGCGTCTGCGGCGAGCTGGCTGAGACTGAGCCCCCGTTCCTCGCGGAAGCGGCGGATGTGATCTCCGATTCCGGTGCTGGCAGGGCGGCTGGTGCCGTGCTGTTCAGGCGCCATGGCGATGCTGCCCTGGCTGGCGGGCGGGAGTGATGAGTGCGAGTACGCGCATGTGCTGATCCCCTTGGTCGTCTGTGTACGGGTACAGGTCCGCGCTGATGTGGACGGGACCTATGGGGGTATTAGTCAGCCCGGTCAGCATGCCGACCTCGTTGACGGCATCACCGAACAGCGGACCGGTAAGGATGCCGCCTGGGGGAACCGACTTGTGCCGCGGGATGAACGGCCAGCCAGCGGTGCCGTGAACCCACTGCACACGCAGTTTCGGCTCCTCGTTCGGCGCGCTGGGCTTGCAGGATGGCTCCAGCGCGATGAGCAGCGTCAGGGCCGGGCGCAGGGTGACGATCCGGCGGGCGGTTGCCTCCAGGCTGGCGTCGTAGCGCTGGGCGAGCTGGCTCGCGAGCGCAAGCGTGGGGGTGTTGCCGTCTAGGTCGTTCAGGAAGTCCTTGCGGGGCAGGAGCAGTTCGACGGCGCCGAGGTCGCAGAGGGTTTCCAGGCCCGGGTCGCGGGTGGCTGCTCCGTCTGGTGGGGTGGCAGGGTCGCAGCGGTACTGGGGGGCTAGGGCGAACCCGGGCATGTAGGTGTGCTTGACCTCGTGGAAGGCGGTGAAGCGCCTCTTGCCGCGGGTATCGGCGGCGCGCAGCTTGATCACGAATTGGCCGCCGTCCCGGACCAGGCATCCCGCCCACGGCAGGTCGGTTTCCTCGATCCTGGCGATGTCCCGCATGGACGCGACGATCTCATGATCCACGGGCGGCTCCATGGCCAGCTCATCCAGGGTGCGCCGGGCGAGTTCGATCACCAGCTGAGAGTCCGGCTTCCCCGGGTACTCCAGCCGGGCGAGTTGGAGTTCGGACAGCGACACGCTGCTCATGTTCACGATTGACAGTAGCGCGTTCCCGGTCGGGAACGCTATCCTCGTTCTCGATCGGGAACACCCCGGTCATGTTCGAGAACAGGAGTACGGGGATGAGCGAGCAGACGACGGTCATCGAGGTGATCGGCGAGGACGAGGTAGCCGGCGGTGAGCCGGGGCCTGGTGACCACCGGCGGGTCGTGACCATCGACAACAAGGAGAGCGGGGACACTCTCCGGCTGCGGGTGCCGGACAGCGAGACCGTGGGCGCGGTCATCGAGACCATGTACACGGAGTTCCGGCTGACTCGGGAAACTGATGACCGGCTGACGTGCAAGCACGGCGGCACCGACGTGTACCAGTACTCCGCGCTGACCATCGCCGAGTACCTGCGGGCCGGGCACTGCCCGGACCTGCGCTGGGACTTCGTCGGCGGGACCGGGGGCGCCTGACCATGACGGCCGTCCCGGCTCTGGCCGATCCCGAGATCGCCGCCGCAGTGTTCGCAGATCACGTGGCCCGGGTCGGCGGCGGTGCCCAGGCACGGGAGCGCGGGTGGGTGTTCACCTGGCTCGACGCTACGCACGTGGTCGTCACCGTCACCGGAACCGGGCCGGACGGCCAGCACGACGGGTATTACGTCAAGCTAGGCGCCGAGTACTACGACATGTACCCGCCGACCACGTCCTTCGTCTGCCCGCCCTGGCCGGCCACCGCGAATGCGCCCGGCCGGGACGGGTGGCCGGAGGCACCCGCCGGGAGCCGGTGGCTCCCGAACGTGCAGGGCCTGCCATGGCTCGCTATCCATTCCGGCTACACCAGCTTCGCCGACGGCGTCGCCCGCCAGCTGGTGTGCTGCTCGATGACATATGAGTACTACATCACCGGACACGGACCCACTGCTGGGCAGCGCTGGCGGCAGGGGCGCCATACCTTGGCCGCGACCCTCAACCGCGTTCATGACGCGCTCAATAGCCCGAACTACCAGGGACCTGCCGGTGCTGACGATTCCTGAGCCGGTGTGGGACACCCTGGTCGCGGCGTTCGAGGCCGCGCCGCACGGGCATGAGCGCGTCGCCTACCTCGACGGCATCCGGTTCCGCGACCGCGGCGGCGTTACGCACGGCGTCGCCACGACGGTGACGGTTCCGGACGCGGTCACCACCCCGTTCAACTTCAGGGTGAGCCCGGAGGCCATGGCCCAGGCGGGCGAGCACTTTGCCCCGCTCGGCCTGGTCCGGCTGGCGCAGGTCCATACCCACGCCAACGCCTGCACCCGGCACTCGCCGACCGACGACCAGCGCGCCTACAGCCAGCGTGATGGTGCGCTGTCGCTGGTCATGCCGCACCATGCATCCGGCAGGCCGCGCCTGGAGCAAGCTGGCGTGCACGTCCGCGAGCCAGCCGGGTGGCGGCGTGTCCCCCCAGACGAGGCAAGCCGGCTGATCCGCCTCGTCCCCGGCCTCATCGATCACAGGAGCAGCCCGTGGAACGCATCTCCGACCGGCACGAAGGCGACCTCGGCGGACGGCTTGAGCCCTTCGCCAAAGCCCAGCACGTGGCTGTCACGGTGGTGGCCGCGCCGGGCACGGCGCACCTAGCCGCCACCCAGCACACCGCCTGGATGCTCGTCAACCTGCTCGCTCGCGCCGTCGGCATCGTTACTGTCGTGCGGGTAGCCTGCCCTGACCTGGTGCCGCTCACCGGCCGCGTCGTCCCGCTGGCCAGCCGGGACCTTCCCCTCCGCGACGCGCTCGTGGCTGGCGGCCAGGCGATCGGAGCTGTCCCGGTGGAGGCGGCCGACCATCCTCAGGCAGGCGACACTGTCATCATCACCGGCGGCGCCCATCTCGATGCGAGCCAGTGGCCAGCAGCCCGGTACGCCACCGGTCGCGGCTGGTGGGGAGCGGTCTCAAGCCGGCCCATGGCGGTTGACGGCCCGGCCAGCAGTCTGCCGTTCGGGCCGTATGCCGCCGGGTCGCTCGCCGCCGCCGAGGTATTCCTGCGTGCCCGCCTTCCGGCCGGCACCTACGGTTCCGCCGCGACGGTCGGCTGGGACTGCTGGGCGCAAGCACTCACCCTCAACCCGGGACCCGGTGCCCCGGCCGCGCTGACGGACCTGGACATGTCCGGCATAGCGCTCGCCGGGGCGGGCGCCGTCGGCACGGTCTGGATGCACGCGATATGGGCGACCCCAGGAGTGCGCGGGGACGTGCTGGTCGCCGATGCGGACAAGGCCGGGGTCACCAACAGCAACCTGAACCGGTGCCCGATCTTCGGGATCGCGAGCCTCGACCAGCCGAAGGCAGCCGAGGCCGCCCGCATCTGCCACGACGCAACGGTCACCTGGGACCCGCGCAAGGCCCGGTTCGAAGACCTCGGGATGACCCCCCGCATCCTCATCTCGGCAGTCGACACCAACCGGGCACGCGAGGCTCTTCAGAGCAGGTATCCGCCGCGGATCTTGTCAGCCAGCACCCGCGACCTGCGCGCGGAGACACTGCGAGCTGGGCCGCCCGGCCAGGGCGCATGCCTGCGCTGCTACAACCCGCCCGAGCCGCTCCCCGGCGACGACGACCTCCGCGCGCACGTTCGCGCTGGCGGCGAGCAGGCTGTGCGTGCCCTCGCCGGGCAAGCCGACGTGAGCGAAACTCATGTCCGCCGATGGCTAGACCAGCCCGGGTGCGACGAAGTAGGCGACCGGGTTCTCGCTACCTTGCGCTGCGACGCCCCCGAGCCGCCGACCCGGTTCGCAGCCGGATTCACCAGCGTCATGGCCGGCACCATGCTTGCCGCCGAAACCGTCAAGCTCATCCTCGGCCAGCCGGTCTCGCCACACATCTCTGGCGGCAACAACGTGACCTTCCAATTCCTCAAGCCCGCTGCAGCCAGCAACGAAGCCCGCATCCTCGCCCGCGACCCGCACTGCCCGGCCTGCTTGCCCGCAAGCGCAGCAGCACAACGATGGCGGCAACGCTATGAAGAAACTCGCTTCCCCACCGACGCGATTACTACGGCGATGCCTGGGACCAGGTTACATCCGAAGAGCAGGATTGCCCCCGCCGCCGACACCGGGGATGCCGGGTGGGACCGCAAGCTTGCACAACCCAGGGAAACCAGGGATGTGCAAGTCTCCTTTGGGGACATCTGTCCAGCTACAAAAACCGACATCCCGTGGGGGTTGAGCCACTCATTATGCGTCTGCTGACCCGGATCTGCGCGGGCCAGGCTTGTGCTTCACGAACGGAACGACGTTCTCTCCCTCTGGGAGGGCGACCAGGTCTCGGACCCTAGCTTTCCGGTACTGTCGCAGAAGCCGACCGAGTTGTGCGTCGGAGACTCTCGTACCGGCGATAACAGCCGCGACCAGTTCTTTGCGGCTCGTGTTCTCCCCTGCGGCGTTGGCCTGAGCCAGCAACTCGTCGAGCCGCACATCCACCGGCAGAGGCCACGCTACAGCAGCTTGCTTCTGCGGGCAGTCGCGGACCAACTGGTCTCCTGAGAGTGGTGTGCCGGTCACGTCACGCTCTTTCTCTTGCTCACATGATAAAAATATGTATCTAATACATATAGCAATACTATCAAGGCTGTAGCACAGTCGGCGAGGTGACTGAAACTGCCGGAGCGGTATCCCTGCCCACAGCGTCGATCGGCTTGGGAGACGGCTCTCCGGAGCCCAAGGCGTGAAGAGTGTAGCCCAGCTTACGAAATCTGGCACCGCCAGCCCGTCGCGGTCCAAGAAGTGCGTCACTGCCACTCTGTGAGCAGGGTAGATGTCAAAGGGACCTCTGCGATATGCCCTGGACATGCACCTTTGGGTACGACAGCAGCGCCCCTGCCACGATCTGGGTTTACTCATGCGCGTAGCGAGGCTCCCGATACCCCGGGTAATCTGCCGTCCCTAGCCAGCCCGCATGTCGGCCTCCCCGAATAGTGGTCTCATGAGCACCAGTGGGCTACCAGAGCAGGAGGAGAAGCGGTGGAGATCAGATTGGCGCAGGAACTTGCTTGGACGAACAAGGTCAAGAAGGGCTTCAACACGACCGATGTACCGCTGGAGTTCTGCCTGCTGAACTGTGAAGTAGCAGAAGCATTCGATGCCTGGCGACGGGGTCGCGACGACGTGGGCGAGGAACTTGCGGACATCGCGATCTTCTTGCTTGGCCTGGCTGAAATGACAGGAACGGACCTGCAGGAGGCGGTGGAAACGAAGATCGCCCTCAACGCGTCAAGGGTGTACCGTCCGCTGGCTAATGGGGTTCTGGTGAAGGATGAGACAACTCCTTCGCCTGTCCCCGGACACGATGACTCTAGTCCTCACCGCGGGTGGCGTCGCAGGCCCACCGAAGTGGATCACCGGGTCTGAGGCGTCAGCGCAGCGCAGCGCATGAGTCGGGCACGTGGTGCCCTGGCCTGGTGGTTGCGGACGTCCGGTGACACCATGAGGACTGGATGGCTGACGATTTTGCCGCATGTCTGAAGACCGCAATCCTTGCGTGGCAACCATGAGAAGGTATACGTAGTGAAGTCCTTCAGTGACCGCAACGCAGCTGCTGGCTTGGCTCAGTCGCATCAGCATCAACCGGTCCTGAGAGTAGAGGGCCGGAAAGAGTATGGAACTCGCATTCGAGACGATTGGGCTGAGGCGTGTCTGCGAGTCCGACACCGAGGCGCGCAAGTCCCTCCCCGACGGAACGGCGGACGAGCTGCAGGCGCGCCTTGCCGACATACGTGCCGCGACGTCTGTGACAGACCTAGTTGCAGGCGAGCCGTCCCTCGACGCTCGGATGCCTGGCCGGATCCGGTTCGGCCTTGACGGAGGGTATGGGCTAGTGTGCGTCGGTAACCATCCGAAGCCGCCCTTGACAGACAGCGGCCTCGTGGACTTCAGCCGGATGCGCCGGGTCAGAGTTCTTTCTATTGCCCAGGAGCCCGAGAATGGGTGAGCCCGACACGTTCCTGCCGATGTGGGCGTCGCCGCCGGGACGGACCATCCAGACGAGGCTGCATGAGCTCGGGTACGACGTTCCCGAGTTCGCCGGCTATCTGGGAACATCAGTCCAGTACGCCAGTGGACTTCTTGCCGGCCAGGAAGCGATCACTGTGGACATTGCCAGGCGGCTGTCTCGTGTTATCGGATCATCCGCCGAGTTCTGGGTTAACAGGGACTGCCAGTACCGCGATGATCTGGTGCGCGTTGAAACTGACCGCTGGCTCGACGACATGCCCATCCGGGAGATGACGAAGTTCGGCTGGATATCTCCGCAATCCGACTGGGGGGCGTGGGCTGAGGAGTGTCTCTCGTTCTTCGGTGTTCAAGACGTGGAGCAGTGGCGGCGCACATACGAGCCGATGCTGGCGGCGTCGCGGATGAGGATCAGTCAGACCGTCCCGGCCAAGCATGCCGCAGTAGCAGCCTGGCTGCATAAGGCGACGATAGAGGCCGAGGCTAATGCAACGGAGCCCTGGAACGCAGCCTTGCTGCGAGAAAGCCTGGACGCCGTAAAGACGCTGACCCAGAACAGAGATCCAGGCTACTTCCTGCCCAAGCTCCAAAGCTTGCTCGCCGCGGCGGGAGTGACACTAGTAGTCCAGCACGCGCTGCCTGGATGTCCTGTCAGTGGGGCCGCGCGGTTCCTGTCGCCGGACCGGGCGATGATCGCCGTCAGCGGCCGCTTCCTTGCCGATGATCAGTTTTGGTTTACTGTGGTGCACGAGATCGCCCATCTGCTGTTTCACAGGCCTGAAGAAGCGATCCTCGATGATCCCTACTCCAAGGATCAAGTTGACTCTGCAGAGGAACGAGAGGCCAACCAATTTGCGGCCACTACGTTGCTTCCTCCTGACGTGCGCGCAGGAATCCCAGTCGAGGGGTATACGCACCGGAGCATTGTCACCCTAGCCAGGAAGGCGGGGGTAGCGCCCGGCATTGTAGTCGGCCAGTTGCAGTTCGAGGGCCTGATCGGGTTCGACCAGTTCAATAAGCTAAAGAGGCGCTACCAGTGGAACGGGGCTAACCTCGAAATGGCCTGAACTGGTCAGGGCTCTTCTGCCAGTTGCAGAGTGCATCCTCTATAACGTCGAACGTGACCCCTAGGTGAGCCCGAAGCGTTGCCGTCCTGTCTTCGAATGCTGCAACGGTAAGATTCGGTTCTTCCGGAGGCTGGAAGAGCAGCTGAGCTCCCCTCAAGGGCCCGGTGGAACCTTGCAGGTACGCCTTCCCCGGATGTACGCTCGCTAGGCCGATCTTGCCGATCAGACTTAGGTAGTCGAACCGGGCTAGGCGGCCGAATCGCCGGATTACATTCATCGAGCGGTAAAGGATGTCAAACGCGCCCTGCGGATCGCTCTCCGCTTCAGCGAGAGCGGCGCGAAAACGGTACTCATGCTGAGGCGGGTCGCCGACCCAGTCGATGTAGGATGCGACGACACTGCCCGTTCCTGCATCCGTCCATCCGGCAAGGCTCTCGTACTTGCGGTGGTTGCCAAAACCATGCGGTATCGCGGGTTTGACGGAATGAGGCTGGTAGGCGTCAACCCAGTTACGGAACCCGTTGACGTCAGCAGTCACTCGCCGCCATGTCCAAGGTTCACCTGAGCTGAGAGCTCCGTAAATCTCGCGCACGTACCGCCATCCGGCGCGGCGATGCCTGCCGAAATGAGTACGCAGGAAAACGAGCCAGAAAGCCTCATCGTCATCGTCCTGGCGGTGACGGATAATCGCTGCCTTAAGGGGGTTAAACCAATTATCTGACGGATCGGCTGCCTGCGGACTCAGAGGCGCTGCGCAAAGGTGTTCGACGTACGCGTTGACCCGACAGCTATCAACCAACTGCCTGACAAGGCAAGGGCGGCTCTCGGGAGTAAGCCCTGGCAATAGCCCCTGATCAGCCTCGTAGGCATCGAAGCCGGCGTCTAGCTGTTCGGCGAGTGACCGCCACCGCTTAGCTACCACTAGAGAGTCCTATAAAGGTCGGTAATCCACATGCTAATGCCGTCCCGCACTGCGGTAGTAACACCGAAGCTGCTCTGCAGATTATGGTTATATCCGGTCACGAGCAGTTCTCGGTCAAGGGGGATCCCGGCGATCGTTGAGATCGAACCAAAATAGGCCAGACCTGGGACTGCCCGACCGGACCGGCGAGGCAAATCCCAGTCAGGGAATCGCTGTGAATCAAGCCGCCGCCCGACTATGGCCTCAAACTGCCTGACCACCTCCTGGCCGTTAAGAATTAGCATCTTTAGCGGCGAGCATGCAACGATATCGGCGAGCGCCTCAGCGGACCGCTCTCTTAGCTGGCGCCGGACCACTGATGATAGCTCGCCCCACTTTCCGGTCGTTGCCCATGGCACGACGTCAAGATGGCAAGCATCCGAGTGGGGAGCATAATACGAGTGTCCCGTCGGTTCGATGATGCGCTGCAGGGATCGGAACCAGCCGTCGTAAGGGTTGCACTCGAAGTAGTCGCGACAAGCGAACAAGATACTACGGAGTGCAACAAAGTCCGCTTCAGACCAAGATGGCAATCCAAGCGAGCCCAGTGTGGGCAACCGACGATGTTGCCCAGCCAACTCATTACCGTCAGTGCCGACGAATTCGCGATTGCTAGGATTTATTCCTACTGTTGCGATCCGCGCGGACTCAAGATGACCAAAGAACGGTACAGGGCATCCCCAACCGATTACTTCGAGATCTGCTGCTCGGTGAGCCTCCAACGTCGATAGCAGCGTCGTTATGGCACCATACATATTAAGCTCCAAGTAAGTCTGGTCGATGTATTTAAAGAGTGTCAGCTCGGTCACTGATGTAACAGTTGTAGTAGTCACTATTCATCTGGGACGAGATGCGTTCGATTGCCTCTCGCGGGCCTTTTCGAATGGCGTAGACGCCGAGCATTCGCCCTAGATCGGCCCAGTAAGGTTGTGCGCCGAAGTCCAACTCATCGGGCGGTGCCCCCGACTTTAGTTCGCGTTCCACCCGAAGCAAGGACGCTACCCCTGCCCAGGGATCCCCCGCTGGCATCTCGGGCATCGCGCGGGTTGTGGCCTGCCAGCCTTCGGTGAGGAAAGTGTCAAGTTCGACGGTGTCGTTGTCATACATGTGGAGGCTACCCACCATATGGTGATAAGAGCCCAATTCCGCCCCAATGGAACGCGCGATGAGTTCCTGAAGCATCGTAAAGCAGAAGAGGTCGTGCGGCATGCCGCGAAAGACATCATTTGATCTCATATAGGTGATGGCTGACAGTCGGCCTTCGCGAAGCAGGTACTGCAGCATGCACGTGCATGGAATATCGCGATGATGTTCAACTACATCCTGATGATCGAACAGCTGTATTACAACCTTCCGTGAAGACGGTGCATCTCTCAGCGTTCGAATCACATATTCCACTTGGTTCACGCCGTCGAAGGAGAGTAGACGTGGCCCGTACCCACCAAAGATTACGCCTTCTTCGTCGAACTTCCGGTAGTAGCTGACGTAGTAGGCAATGTCCTCAGTTCGGTTCGACCCTGACAGATACCAACACAGCTCTCCCAGTGCGCTAAACAAGCGACCCCTGGTGGAGCTGCGGCTGGCCCGGGCCCGCGGGTTAGTTAGTTCAAATGTGGCTGCTGATATCTCAGTACATGCTCCTTTCGTAGGATTGATGTGGATTCCGCCTGACCGAAGCGCCTCAACAGCGACACGCATCAGGTCATCCACGGTCTGGACTTGAAAATGTGCTATCAGACGGCCCTCTGTTCCTGTCCGGCGGCAGTTCAGGATCACGCGCACGAACCATCACGGCGTGCAGTGTTCGTTACAAAGACATCTGATACTCGCCAGTCGCCGTGGCTGTCAAGTGGACCGCCCGCTGCCGTGTCCTTCAAGGTGTCAGGTCACCTTCCGCCCACGTTCCATTCCAGAGACCCATGCCTGCGCAAAAAGACAGGAGCGGTCGATTGGCTAGCGGCAGTTTCTGGTCTTGGTCGGGTGAGGACGAGCGGTTAACTGCCATCTTCACTTGGCAGCTTCCCTCGGCCGGCAGCGGGTTCGGCACCCGGCGGTGAGGAACAGGTCGCAGTAGCGCCGGGCATACGCAGCACTCCGCCTGGCTGCAGTGGCAGGAGCACGGTGCCGTTGCCTCGACCGAGCAGACAACGGCGAGCAAGGTCGGCGGTTCGTCCAGGGTGAGGTAGGCGTGGGTTTCCCTGCCCGTTTCTGGCTAGTCACGACTGCCACACTGCGGCGCTGCAGTTGCGTGCGGCCGCTTACTACGCTGCCAGCGGTCCCTGGAGGTCGGTTACAGGAGCGGGTGACGGGAAACCGGGCAATATCCCGGTAGCTGGCAGGGGGTCGCCGAGGATGCGGAGCATGGAACGGTGGCCGGCGAAGTTGTCGCGGCCGTGCAGCCACCGGGTATTGCTGAGTAGCAGGCCTTCGCCCTCGCGGAGCCGGAACGTTTGCGTGTGCGCGGCGATGGCCGTTCGCAATAGCGGGATCGCCCCGGCTGTTTGGGTCGAGAACCAGGCCAGGTCATCGAGCCGGAGCCGGATGCGCATCCTGTCTGGCCCGGCTGGTTCCAGTGGGGCGCCGAGATAGGCGCCCGCTGTCCCGAAGAAGGCGGCTTGCGGTGCGGACAGCGGGCCCAGGGAGGCGGGGTGCTGGTCAGCGAGTGCCCTGATGACGCGGGCGCCGTCGACGACTCGCGTGCTTCCGCCCTCGTCGGCGGCTTGTCGACAGACGAGCAGCAGGAGGCCGGGCGGGTTGGGCACCGCCGTTCCGTCGGTGTGCGGGATAAGCTCGGCGTCGGTAAAGCCCGTATAGCCGGAACTCTCCTCCTGCGTCTTTGTTATTACCGTTACACCGTCCGGGTCGGCATCCCGGTGCGGTCGGATTGCCATTATCTGGAGTGCTATGTCTATCAGCTCGGCGCGCCCGGTGATGCCGCTAAATGTCACCAGGCCCCGCTCGCGAAGTTGCGCCGCGGCATGCCGTTGCCAGCCAGAGGCGTGGATGTCAGTGTAGTAAGCCTGGAATGTTTCCATCATTTTCTCCTGCGGTCGAGAGCCGTTGCCGCAAGAGTGACCCGCAGCACGTCACCGTGGCGAGTGACAATATGTCACGCTGAGCGCAGGTGCGCCGCGCGCCTCGGTGCTACAGTCGCAGCAGTAGCCGCGACCCGAGGAGCAGCCAGTTGGATATTCCCGCGTCGGACCATCTCGCGCATGCCTTTCCCGTTTCAGTCAAAGGTGTCGCTGTCCAGGGCGGCAAGGTGCTGCTCTTGGAAAATGAGCGGGAGGAATGGGAACTGCCTGGCGGGAAGCTTGAGCTGGGTGAAGATCCGCTCGACTGCGTGGTGCGGGAGATTAGCGAGGAAGCTTGCTGGAAGGTTGACGCCGGGCCGTTGCTTGATTGCTGGCAGTACCACATTCGCCCGGGCAGCGACGTTGTGATCGTCACCTATGGCTGCTATGTAAGAAGCGCGGAGCCGCCAGTGGTCAGCAATGAGCACAAG
Organism: uncultured Actinomycetota bacterium; assembly: GCA_963767685.1. GTDB lineage: Bacteria > Actinomycetota > Actinomycetes > Streptosporangiales > Streptosporangiaceae > Trebonia. The sequence goes on along the minus strand of CAVYEZ010000006.1, from coordinate 8,839 downwards.
AAGGCGGGCTTGTTCACCGTGGATCAGGTGCCAGGGCTCGTGATGCCAGACGGCTACAAGCGATCGATCGCCACGTGGTTCGCCCGGCTTGGCAACGAGCAGCAGCCCGTCCGTTAGGGGCCAGGGATGCCGGAGCGCCGCGACTCGTTTGGCTCTGCCGCCCTGCCGCCAGGGGTTCCGGCATCCCTCGCTGCACGCCAGCTTCCTGCCTCGTCGGCGCCAAGAACGCTGATCGCAGCCGCCTCCTGGCTGCCAAAGGTGGACTCTGACGGCCTGAGGGGAAACGTCGGGGCGATCCTGCTCGGCTACCGGCGGGCCGGTCGGCTGACTCAGCAGCAACTTGCGGACCTGCTGGGGTTTGACCGGACCTACATCTCCATGATCGAACGCGGCCGCCGCAGTATCACCGACCGCGGGACATTACGGCATATCTCCCGCACGCTCGCCGTCCCGCCGCATGTACTTGGCATTACCGGCCCGGACGACGCGGACTTCAGTGCCATGCTCTCATTCGGTGCCTCCGTTATCCGGCTAGCCGACACAGCCCGCCACGGAGGGCGTGCCGCGGAGGCGGTCAGCGAGTTGTGGCCGCTGATCACCACGCTGGAGACCCGCATTGCCGGCGGGCACGCCGAACCCGAGGCCGTGCGCCTGCTGGCGCGGGCCCGTGTGTCCTTCGGAGTTACGCTTGGCCATCTGCTGCCCGAGGAACAGATGGCCACCGCTGCCCGTTGGACCGGCCGGGCGCTGCGCCTCGCCTGGGAGCTTGGTGACCGCACGCTGCTCGCGTCCGTGCTGCGCATGCACGGCAACGAGCTCCGCAAGGCCGGCCATGCCGCAGCTGCCCTGATCCGGCTACGGCAATCCCTGCAGCTAAACGATCATCCTGGCCACCGCGGTGCTGCGCTGGTTCTGCTCGCCCGCGCTGCCGCCGAGTCTGGGCAGGCGGACTTGTTCGACGCGGTCACCGCACAGTGCGTCCAGGCCTTGAAGGCCGATGAGGGGCGCGAAGTCTTCTTCAACGCTTTTACCGTCCGTGAGGTCCGCATTCGTGGACTGCTCGCCACGGGCCGCACAGTCGAAGCCGTTGACCTGGCGGAGAGTTTCGCGGCCGGGGAAAGTCCGCCTACCCCGCAGTGGCGCGTTATCGAGCGGGTCACCACGGCGGATGCGCTCGTCAGGGCGGGGGACGAGCACGCCGCGGTCGGCATGCTGTCCGCCGCCCTCAGCGACGCGGAAACGCTGCGCCTGCCGCATCAGGTCCAGCGAATCATCCGCCTAACCGACCAGTCCGGGGAGTTCAGGGACCACACTGTCCGTACGCAGGCTCAAGCAGCACTTACGCGCCTGGAGCGGTACCTCGCAGAAGCCACGCCCGCACTCAGGACGTCCGGTCGTCCGGCCTGATCCCGGACAAGCCCCGGTCACCAGTTCCGGTGATTGTGAGTAATCACGATCTCTGGCGGTTGCGTCTAAGTCCGGTGCCCGGATTCTCCCGGCCCGTTCAACAAACTGCTATCTTGCGACTACTATCCGCTTGTGGGCAAGTGGGTGCGAATCGATCGCCGCTACAACAATCCCTACCGGCTGACGCGCTATGCCAAGCGCGTGATCACCACATGGGTCGTCGTAGTGATCACGCTGATCCTTCTGATGGACGCGACGCACGGGTGGTTTGCCATTCCGGCTGGCGTCGCCCTTGCCGGCTATGCCGGGTACCTGCTGCGCTCTAGGCGGCGACCCCTGCTCACGGGCGGCCTCGCGGTGCAGCCTGCAGCCCGCTCCGGTACACCCGCGCCTCGCTTCAATCCGCCCCCTGGGTGGCCAGCACCCGTACCTGGCTGGACGCCGCCGCCCGGCTGGCAGCCTGACCCGTCCTGGCCCCAGGCCCTGCCGGGCTGGAGGTTCTGGCTCCCAGACGCCCAGGCGCCGGTTGGCGAACGGAACACCAGTTCCATCCCCCAGGACGTCAAGATCGCCGTCTCGGCCAGGGACGGCGGCCGGTGCCGCCAGTGCGGCTCGACCACGGACCTGCACTTCGACCACGTCATCCCGTGGAGCAAGGGCGGCGCCAACACCGTGGCGAACATCCAGTTGCTCTGCGGCCCGTGAAACCGGCGCAAGGGCGCCGACGACATCCCAGTCGGCATCTAGCGCCCCGGCCACGGCTCGCAACGGAATCGCGTTGGGGTCATTCGTACCGCAACACACTTCCAACACAAGGTTGGACTTGGGCGTTGATCAACACGGGCGCAACACGGACAAAACGACACTCCGCGTCAAGTCACGGCACCTCTGTTACTATTGATCCCGAAGCGAAGAAACCTTCGAAAAACTACTAAACTCATGGCTCTTCACAGGTCCTGGTACCTTATGTGGCCCTTGAGGTGATTTGTGATCGTCCGGCTGAAAAGCGGAAGGTCGGCGGTTCGACCCCGCCCCTGACCACACAGCCTCTGTGATCTGCGGTAACGCATCCAGTAGAACCCGTGGTGCGCCGACTGCTCGAAGTGCACAGCGCTTATCGAGCCTCCGCTTAACGGAGGTTCCATGTCAGGGGACATCGCCCCGAAGAAGATCGGCCGGGGCTACGAGCGCAACCTGGATGCCGGCCCGTTCCAGCAGATGGTGAGCAGCTTCGAGCTGCAGTTGCGGGCCGGGAAGAAGTCAGCCAAGACGATCCGCACCTACCTTGAAGCCGCGCAGTGGTTCGCTGAGTGACCGCTGGTCCGGTTGCTACGGGGACGGGAAGAGGCAAGTCGGCGGCTAGCCGCGGGTCCGGGTCAGTGCCCGTTTCCCGCGCCCAGGCGGGCGCACCAGGCCGGAGCTGCGACAGCTGGCCCCCGACCGTGCTCGATGGCCGTATCGCGGTCAGGCCGTACACCGCTGTAGCGCATCTCATGCTCGGCTTCGTGGAACTGCATCTTGACCTTGTACGACGACTTCAGGTGGCCGAGTGCCGGGCGCCGAGCCCAGCGGGAGACGCCCCCACGCCGCCAGCAAGCCGCAATGATGGTCGGCGCCGTCCCCGACCGACCAGTCGTCGCCGCCTCGGGCGAGCAGCGCCGCATGAAGCTCTGCCTCGGGGACCGGGACGACTTCAGGGTCACCCTCGCGTGTTTCACCAGCTTGTCGAAAAAGCTCATTCCCATCCCCCCGGGGGGCGACATCCTCTGGGTCTCCGGAGCGCTGCCCGGCTCGGTCCACGACAAGAAGGGCCGAGTGGATCTGCGGACTCCGGGTCGGACTGGAGGACGCGGGCTGATCACCCCTCGCCGACAAGGGCTACCAGGGGAGCACATACGCGAAGATCCCGCACAAGGGGAAGAACAAGCCGGTTTACCGGAAACAGGCCAACAAGTCGCACGCGAAGTTCCGCACACCCGGCGAAGGGCGAACGACCAGCTCAAGAACTGGAAGATCCTCACCAAACTCCGCTGCTGCCCCAGCGCCGGTCAGCTAGCCAGGGCCATCGACGTACTGTAGCTACGCGAAGCATAACCAGGATGGAAAAGGCTCAGTCCAATGAAGTCAGCCCTAATAGGCAACCCGGGGCCCGTCCTGGGTCGTCGGCAGTTGTCAGGAGCCACGCCATGAAGAAGCCGGTCTGGATCGTCGTCGGTGTCGTCATCGCGTTGCTGGGGCTTCTCTTCACGCCGCAGGGAACGGGCATGATGAGCGGTGCCAGCATGAGCCGCAACACGCTCTGGGCCGTCGCGGGCCCCGTCATTGCGATCGCCGTCCTTGCCCTGGCCGGCCTGGGTGTCCGGGACCGGTCGAGCTGAACGGTCGCGACCGATCAGGCATCGGCAACTCAGACGACGCACCCCCCAACGCGGCGGGTGCGCCCGTCGGTCGGCGGCTCATCCTGGGACTGCTTGGACTCGGCGCGATCGGGACCCTCACCGGCCAGCGAGTGCAGAACACCCTGGCCCGCGTCATTGGACCGGTCGCTGACCACGACCCCACGGGCCTGCTCTCGCTGATTCCTCTGGGCGACACCTTTCGGTACTACTCGGTCACGGGGTCCGTACGTGAGGAGACAGCGGACAACTATCAGCTGAGCGTCTCCGGCCTTGTCGATCACCCGGCCACCTACTCGATATCGGACCTCAAAGCTCTGCCGCAAACCTCATTGATCCAAGACTTCCAGTGCGTTACCGGATGGTATGTCCCCGGAGTGCACTGGATCGGGGTGCAGTTGTCCGTCCTGCTCGAGAAAGCCGCACCAGCCAAGCAAGCGCGCGCCGTGCTGTTCACATCCTTCGACGGCACCTACACCGAAAGCCTCACCCTCGCCGAAGCCCGCCGCCCGGACGTGATGGTGGCGCTGGAGATGCTCGGCGCGCCCGTGACCCATGACCACGGCGGCCCGGTGCGCATATACGCAGGATCGATGTACGGATACAAAAGCACCAAATGGCTGTCAGGCATCGAACTCGCCGAGACCGAAACACCTGGCTATTGGGAGACACGAGGCTATGACATCGACGGAATCATCAGGGAATAACGCGGCACGCCCGATCTCCTCAGCGCCGGAGTCCACCTCAGCATCAGTGCCCAGATTCAGCCGCGCCGAGCGCATGATCCACCGGACAACAGCAATCTTGATGACGGTGTGCATCCTGACCGCCGCCATCCTCTACAACGGCTCGATCGCCGTACCCGTAGGTCATCGCCACCTCATTGAACTGATCCACGTCTACTGCGGCTTCGCATTGCCGATACCCATGCTTCTCGGAATCCTGTCATTCGCCTACCGAGCCGACCTGCGACGTCTCGGCCGCTTCACTCCCGCAGACCGCCGCTGGCTACGCACGCGCACCCGCCGAGACGGGACCATCGCCGTCGGAAAATTCAACGCAGGCCAGAAGCTGAACGCCTCGCTGGCCTCCGGCTCGATCCTCGTCCTCCTTGGCACCGGAGTGCTCATGTACTTTGTGCGGCTTGCTCCCCTACCCTGGCGCAGTGGCGCCACATTGATGCACGACTGGTTCTCCCTTGCCCTCGGCCTGCTTGTCGTCGGGCACGTCCTCTTCGCACTGAAAGACCCTGAGGCACGTCGCGGAATGCGAACAGGATCGGTGTCGCGAGCGTGGGCCCGCATCGAACACGCAGGCTGGCTACACGACCTGGAAAGCGCGGCGGCGACCGAATCGGCTGCAGAGGTGCCAGAAAAGTGACGCGTGAGAGTACCGGCACGGTGATAATACACCGCACCAGCGTGGCTGCCTTGGCGTGCCCGGGCGGCGTCCGGGTGGTCGCCGCGGCGGATGGGTCGGGCATATCGAACCCTGCTAGCGTAATCCTTGCACCTTCCGCCTAGCGCGGTGCCGCTTGTCAGTAACGTCCGTTTTCGCAGGTCTGCACAGCGCTTAGCGCGGTTGACCTGAAAAGCGGAAGGTCGGCGGTTCGACCCCGCCCCTGACCACCTCCTCAGACTGCAAGCGTCAGCCCTCCTACCTGCGGAAACGCAGGAAGCGAGGAAGTGAAGATGGCGCAGGCACCAGCCTCGGTCTTCAAGATCCCCACAGAATCCCCACAACCGGCCCGTGGTCCGGCCAGCCGCGCCCGCAAGGCGGCTGCGGCCAAGACGAAGGCAACCGGCCTGGCTGCTGGCCGGGTTGGCGGCGTCGACACCCGGGCCGCCACCCGGGGCGACGGGGAAGTCATCGAACTCGACCTCGGGATCACCGTGTACCCGCCCCGGGACAAGGGCGGCCGGTGGCGGGCGGTCTGGCACGAGGACGGCGGACGGCGGCAGTGCGAGTCCGTCTCGGAGGAGAAGCTCGCCGCGAAGCTGGAGAAGGTCAGGCAGCGGATTGCTATGGGCTCTGCCAATACGACCAAGCCCGGTGCCGACCTGATCGCCTGGTACCTCAACCCGGACCGGCTCCCGGTGGCCGGCCGGTGGTCACGCAAGCACGCGGATAATCAGCGGCGGTTGTGCGAGCGCTTCGCCGCTCCGGTCATCGGCGCGGTCACCTGTCAGGACATCACGGTCAGCCACGCGCAGAAGATCGTTAACGCCGCCCCGACCGCGGGCGAAGGCGACCGGGTCCACCGGATGCTGTCGTCCATGGTCAGCGTGGGCCTCAAGGGCGGCTACCTGGTGAACCCGATGCTGGCTGAGGTCCACTGGCAGGCCGGGGACCGCCCGGTGCCCGCGCCAGCGGTCGGCGTCGCGGGGGAGTCCTCGCTGTGGGTCGACCCCTCTGAGGTCCCCTCCGGCGACGACGTCGCCATCCTGGGCAAGGCGCTGAGCGCCAGGCGGCACGGGGAGCGGGACGAGCTGATGGCCAACCTGGCCGCCAACAGCGGGCTGCGCTGGGGCGAGCTGGCCGCGCTCACCACCGGACAAGTCGCCCAGGCCACCAGGGTGATCACTGTGGACCGCAAGGTGGTCGAGGTCGGCGGGCGCCTGTACGCCGAGGCGCCGAAGAAACCGCAAACGCCGCCGGACCCTCTACCCACGCCGGACCCCGGCCGCCTACCCGCTCGCGGAACGGCTCGCCGCCCGCATCGCGGAAGCTCGCGCCGAGCAGGAGGCAGGCACCAATCCGCAGGGCCTCATCTTCCCTTCGCGCAGTAGCGGCCACTGGCGTTCCTCGAATTAACCGCCGCACCCTCCAGCCCGCCTACCTGGAGGCCGGGTGGCGTGACAGCTCCGGTGAGGACAGGTGGACCTGGCACAGCCTCCGGCACGTGTTCTGCACCACCGCCCTGTTCACCTGGAAGCTCGATCCCACCGACGTGTCCCGCATGGCCGGGCACGCCAACTACCGCATCACGCTCGACATGTACGTCGGCACCACCGCCGGCGTCCTCGACCGCGCCCGCGCGGCCACCGAGTAACCCGTCCCGGCCTTGATGAGCGGCCGGGATGCTCGTGCCGCTGCGGGCTTCCCGGCCCCTCCTCGCCCTTGTGGAGGAAGCATGTCGACTCTTGAACTGAGCCAGTCCGGCACCGGCCCGCTGCGCATGACGGCCGAGACCGTTGAACCCCCGCGCCTGCCAGCGAGCATCGCCGCAGGCATCCCCGTCGACCTCCGCGACACCGCCACCGGCCTAGACGCCCCCAACATTCCGCTGGCTTCCCACCGCCATCAGCCACGCAGCCGGGGAACGGCCATAACACGAAGGGAAACAGGCGGAATGCGTCAGGTATCCAGTCGGACGAGCTGGATGCTGATGATCTCCTGCCCCTGGTAACGGGCTACTACCAGATTGTCACGCCGTCAGGAGGCAGGTGCAGCTGTCTTCCAAGCTGGTCATGCGGGTTCGATTCCCGTTATCCGCTCCACGACTTACCTAGCCAGGGAGATTTTCAGGCCTCATATTCGGGTGCATGCCCACTTGTCTTGCACGGCTTGTACAGATCTTCATTTCTACTGCGAGTATATAATTCGCTCGCAGATTCGAATGCCATAACACGCCGTTGACCACTTCTTTCTACCAACTTGCTACCCAACAAGCCTGCCAAACCAGAGCCTGAGCCTTCGCTTCCGCTGCACCGCCGCACGTCCACAGGCCCGCCTTGAGACCCGCCCCCGGCCTTCCGGGCTGGAGGTATTCCCGTAGGTGTGTAAATGGTTTTAGTGGGGCAGATGAAAAGGCGGCAGATAGACTGCCGCTGCGGGGGGAGATGAATTCATATGTCTGCTTCACAGGAAATGATGCGAATGTCGGGCGCGGTTCGGGCTAAGCCGGGAACTGCGGTCAACGGGGACATATCTCATCAGGGCGGCCAGAATCCGCCTGGCCAGGCAGGAGTGCGGGACCTGCTCGGCGACGAGCTGCTGGACGCTCTTTTGGAGCGGTCGAGAGACGCTGACGGCGGCCTGCGGCTTACCGGTGAGGGGTCCATGCTCGGGGACCTGATCAAAGCTGTCCTCGAGCGTGCCCTGGAAGGCGAGCTTTCCGCGCACCTGGGTTACGGCAAACACAATCCGGCGGGAAAGAACAGCGGTAATTCCCGCAATGGCACTGCCGGGAAAACTGTGCAGACCGGTATCGGCCCTGTGCGCCTTTCCGTCCCGCGGGACAGGGCCGGGACTTTCGAGCCGGTACTGGTGCCGAAACGGGCCGGCCGGATCGCCGGCGGCCTGGACGACATGATCATCAGCCTGCACGCGCACGGCATGACGGTGCGCGACATCCTGCACCACCTGAACCAGGTATACGGCACCGAGCTGTCCCCGGAGCAGGTCAGCGCGATCACCGACGGGGTGCTGGAGGAGGTCCGGGCCTGGCAGAACCGGGTGCTGGACCCGGTGTGGCCGGCGGTGCTCCTGGACGCGCTCATGGTCAAGGTCCGCGACAACCACGTCGTGACGTCCAAGCCCGCCTACATCGGGCTCGGGGTCGACGCCGACGGGGAAAAGCACGTGCTGGGCATCTGGACCGCCAAGACGCCGCTGGAGGATTCCACCGCCGGGGAATCGGCGCGGTTCTGGGCCAGCGTGATGGCCGACCTGCGCAACCGCGGGGTCCGCGACATCCTCATCGCCCGCTGCGACGGGCTGGCGGGATTCGAGGACGCCATCCATTCCGCTTTCCCGGCCGCGACGGTGCAGACATGCGTTGTCCATCTCATTCGCAATGCGCTCCGCCCGGTTGCCCGCAAAGACCGGGACGCAGGTAGCGAAAGAGCTCCGGAAAATCTATTCCGCACCGAATTCGGATGCCGCATTCGAGGCGCTGGCCGAGTTTAGCGCCAGCCCTCTCGGGAATAAATATCCCAGGTCCGTGAAAGTGCAGGAGAGCGCGTGGGACAGGTTCATCCCGTTCTTCGCCTTCACCCCGGGCGTGCGGAAGCTGCTGTACACGACCAACAGCA
>CAVYEZ010000005.1:0-2263647 GCA_963767685.1 uncultured Actinomycetota bacterium | reverse complement strand
GCCATGAGGCCCTCGGAGTCGTGTTCCAGGTGCGAGACAAGCGGCTTGCCGTACTGCTGTGGCAACGGGCCACGGCGCCGTTCGCGGGCACCTGGGTGCTGCCTGGCGGCTTCCTCGCCGCCGACGAGCGCCTTGGCGCATCGGCGAGCAGGCACCTGGCCGGCAAGGTCGACATCCCGGAGATCGCCCACCTGGAGCAGCTCGAGACCCGCAGCGACCCGGCCCGCGACCCGCGCGGGCGCGTCCTCGCGACCGCGTACCTGGCCCTCGTCACCCCGGACGCCCGGCCCCAGCTGCCCTCCGACACCGCCTGGCACCCGGTGGATGACCTGCCGCCGACCGGCTTCGACCACGGCTCGATCATCGGGTCCGCCAGGAACCGGCTGCAGGCCAAGCTCTCCTACACGAACATCGGCTTCGCCCTCGCCCCCGAGACGTTCACGATCTCCCAGCTGCGCGACACCTACGCGGCGGCGCTCGGCCACCCGGTCTCAGCCACCAACCTGCAGCGCATCTTCACCCGGCGCGGCGTCATCGAGCCGACCAAGGACGTGGCCAAGCCGACCTCCACCGGCGGCCGTCCCGCCACGGTCTACCGCTTCGCCGACCGCGAGCTCGTCGTTACCAACCCGTTCGCGGCCTTCCGCCCCCGCGCCGCCGGCTGACCGCGGTCGTTCTGGATAGCAGAATCTTTCGCCCGGCGGCGGGGGAGTGCGGTCAGGCTTGGTCTCATGACGACGCTCGACTTCGAATCGCCCGTCCACCTCAAGGCGGTGGCGGCGGAGAACCAGCCGGCCGTGACGCCGGCGCTTGAAGACTTGTACCGGGGCTTCGAGAAGGAGCTGCTGATCCCGCTGTGGACGGAGATCAGCGACCTGATGCCGGTGCACCCGCGGTCGAAGGCGCGGCCGCACCGGTGGCGCTGGGACAACCTGCGGGCGCTGGCGGCGCAGGCCGGCCAGCTGGTCCCGGTGGGCCGCGGCGGCGAGCGGCGCGCGATCGCCCTCGCGAACCCCGGCCTGGGCGGCCGCCCGTTCGCCACGCCGACGCTGTGGGCGGCGATCCAGTACCTGCTGCCGGGGGAGAACGCGCCGGAGCACCGGCACACCCAGCACGCGTTCCGCTTCGTGCTCGAGGGTGAGGGCGTCTGGACGGTCGTCGGCGGCGACCCGGTGGCGATGCGCCGCGGCGACTTCCTGCCGCAGGCCGGCTGGAACTGGCACGCGCACCACAACGCGACGCGGGCGCCGATGGCCTGGATCGACGGCCTGGACATCCCGCTGCAGTACGTGACCGAGGCGCAGTTCTTCGAGTTCGGCCGGGACGAGGTCAGCGCGGCGGAAAGGACGACACCGGAACGGTCACGGGCGGAGCGACTGTGGGGCCACCCGGGCCTCGCCCCGCTCGCGGCAGCGGCCCGGCCAACCACGCCGGGCAGCCCGCTGCTCGCCTACCGCTGGGAGCAGACCGACCGGGCGCTCGCCGACCAGCTGGCGATCGAAAAGGAAGGCTACAACGCCACCGTCGAGCCGGGCCACGCCGCCGTCCGCTACACCGACCCGGCGACCGGGCAGGACGTGCTCCCGACGATCCGGGTGGAGTTCCACCGCATCGCCAGGAACGCCGAGACCGCCCCGGTCAAGGAAACGGGGTCGAGCGTCTACACGGTCTTCGACGGGTCCGGCACCGTCACCGTCGGGGACCAGACGTGGTCGGTGAGCCGCGGCGACCTGTTCGTCGTCCCGTCCTGGCAGCCGTTCTCCGCCAAGTCGGAGGCGGGCGCCACCGACTCCGACAGCCGGGCCCTCGACCTGTTCCGGTTCAGCGACGCCCCGGTCTTCGAGGCCCTGAAGCTCAACCGGACGGAGGGCGGCGCCCGGTGAGGAACGGGCCCCCCGACGTCATCGTGGTCGGCGGCGGCATCGGCGGGCTGTCGGCCGCGTTCGCGCTGACCCGCAAGGGGCTCCGCGTCCGCGTGCTCGAGCGCTCGGCGGAGTTCGGCGAGGTCGGCGCCGGCATCCAGATCGCGCCCAACTGCACGCGCATCCTGAACTCCTACGGCCTGCTCGAGGAGGCCAAGGAACTGGGCGTGCTGCCGGCCGCCATGGTCATGAAGGACGCGCTCGACGGGTCGGTGCTCACCAGCCTCGACCTGAAGGACACGGAGCGCCGCTACGGATCGCCCTACATGGTGATCCACCGCTCCGACCTGCACGCCCTGTTCCTGAAGGCCTGCCAGAACGCCGGCGTGGACCTGCGCACCAGCCAGCACGTGACCGCGTACGAGGTCGCGGTGCCGGGAAGCACGGGGCACGGCGCCCGCGTCCTCCTCGCCGACGGCACGGTCCACGAGGCGCCGCTCGCCGTCGCCGCCGACGGCCTGCACTCGGTCGCCCGCCGTCAGCTCGTCGGCGACGATCCGGTCGGCTCCGCCTACGTCGCCTACCGGGGCGCGGTCCCGATGGACGAGGTGCGCGAGAACAACGTCTCGGCGTCCGACGTGGTTGTCTACGTGGGGCCGCGCTGCCATTTCGTGCAGTACCCGCTGCGCGGCGGCGAGATGTTCAACCAGGTCGCCGTCTTCGAGTCGGCCCGGGCCAAGGCGGGGGAGGAAGACTGGGGCACCCCGGACGAGCTCGACGCGGCGTTCGCGCACACGACCGGGAACATCCAGAAGGGGCTGTCGCTCATCGGGCGCGACCGCTGGTGGCCCATGTTCGACCGGGACCCCATCATGACCTGGGTCTACGGCCGGATCGCGCTGCTGGGCGACGCCGCCCACCCGCCGCTGCAGTACATCGCCCAGGGCGCGATCATGGCGATCGAGGACGGCTACGTGCTGGCCGAGCAACTGGCCGCCAGCACTGACGGCCCGGGCCGAAGCGACCTCGATGCCGCCCTGGCCGCCTACCAGGCCGTCCGGCCGGAGCACTGCCGCCGCGTCGTCACGGCGTCCCGCGACTGGGGCGCGCTATGGCACCTGGACGGCGAGAAGCGGCAACGGCGCAACGAGATTCTCCGCGCCCGCGACCCGCGGGATTACCGATTCGTCGACTGGCTCTACCGCATCACCGCGCTAACCCCGGCAGAAGAGCCGCCAATGTTCGCGACGATCCCTCTGGACGCACCAGCATCCGTTCCGGTCACCTAAAAAACCGATAGAAACCAGCAAAAAGAGTATTCCGAACGGGTCCGTGTTTCACCTGGTGGCCCCATGACTCTAAAGCCGGATATAAGCGGCAACGTCGATGCGATTCCGGGTCGCGAGCTTCCCGCCTCTGGCGGGATATCACCCGGCCGCCTACGCTGATAGGCATAAAGCGCGTTTGTTGGCTAGTGGGGGGCGTTGGGTAATGTTGCTTTGTCGGCGTGCGCTATGCGCGGCCTGCCGTGATTAAGGACCTGGGTCCGGGCGATCCGGCGTCGGTCGGGCCGTACCGGCTGCTCGGGCGGCTGGGCGCCGGCGGCATGGGGCAGGTTTACCTGGCGAAGTCACCGGGCGGGCGGCTCGTCGCGATCAAGCTGATCCGGCCCGAGCTAGCCGAAGAGCGCGGGTTCCGCTCCCGGTTCTCCAGCGAGATCAGCGCCGCGAAGAACGTGAGCGGCATCTACACCGCCGCGGTCGTGGACGCCGACGCGGACACGGACACGGAACTGCCCTGGATGGCCACCGTCTACGTGCCCGGTCCCTCGCTCACCGACGCGGTCGAGGACAACGGCCCGCTGCCGGTCAAGTCGGTGCTCGCCCTGGCGGCCGGCCTCGCCGAGGCATTGCAGGCGATTCACCGGGTCGGCCTGGTTCACCGGGACCTGAAGCCGTCCAACGTGCTGCTCGCGGCCGACGGTCCCCGGGTGATCGACTTCGGCATCTCCCTGGCGCTGGAGCGGTCCATGATGACCGCCACGGGCATGGTGATGGGCTCGCCCGGGTTCATGTCGCCGGAGCAGGCCAGGGGCCGGCGGGAGGTCGGCGCGCCGACGGACGTGTTCAGCCTCGGCGCGGTCCTGGCGTTCGCGGCGACGGGAAACAGCCCCTTCGGCGTTGGCCCGACCCCCGCGCTGCTCTACCGGGTGGTGAACGAGCCGCCCGAACTCGAACCGGTTCCCGCGCGCCTCCGTCCGCTGGTCGAGCAGTGCCTGGCGAAGGAGCCCGCCGACCGCCCCACGCCCGCCGAGATCCTCGCGTCGCTTAGCGACGACGTGGGCGTGCTCACCGGGGAGTGGCTGCCGCCGACGATCACGGAGACGATGGCGCGCTATAGCCCGACGCTGCCCACCCCGCTGCCGCCTCCCCTTGAGGAGCAGCAGCATTCCTCGGCGGTGCCTGATGTCGTCGCGGCCGGGGCCGCCGCTGCCGCGGGTGCGCTGGCCGCGGACGCTGAGCACGGGCCTGCCTCCGGGGCCATCGGCTACGAGCCGACGACACTTGAGCCGGTCGTCCCAGTGCCGGCGGCCGCGGAGTCGGTCGCCGCCACGCGGGTCGAACGCGCCCTCGGCCCCGAGCTCCCCGAGACGTCCCTGGTTCCCGTGTCGGGCCCGTTCGACGCCGCCGGGCGGAACGTCCCCGGCGGCACGGCCGGCGGGCCGCCGGTGCCGCCCGGCAGGCGGCGGCCGTCGGGCTGGCGCCGGTGGCGCTGGCCGGTCACGGCGGTCGCCGCGGCGGCGGTCATCGCGGTGGTGGCGATCCTGCTCACGTCCCACTCGCACGGCACGCCCAAGGTCAACTCGACCGCGTCGCTCGCCGGGGACGCCACGAAGCCGCCGTCGGCCCCGACGGCAACGGCCAGCTCCTCAAGGGCGGCCGCGAAGAAGCCGACCGCCACGCCGGCGTCCCAGCCGGCCGGGAACACCCCGGTCACCCAGCCGTCCGCGACGGCGACCAGCCGGGCGACCGCTTCCCCGACCTCGAAGCCGACGCCTACGCCGACGTCGTCGCCGACCGCGAGCGCGACGCCGACGTCGTCGAGCTCGCCGACCTCCAGCCGGACGACCTTGCCGACCACCACCACGGCGCCGACGACAAGCCCCGCCACGTCGGCGCCGACCGCGTCCGCGACGCCCTAGAAAGCGGCGTCCCTAGTAAGGGCCGTGCCTGGTCATGTCGACGATGACCGGGACCATGGCGATCAGCATCCGGATGCGCGGCGGCATCGGCCCGGTAAAGGTGACCGTGTAGTGGTCGGCCGAGGTGAGCAGTTCCTTGCCGAGCCCCGCCCACGTCTTGCGCAGCCGGGCGAACCGCTCGCCGTCGGGACCGGTGATCGTGAACTGCTTGACGGCGAGGTCACCGACCGCCTGCCCGGCGACCTGGCCGGCGTCGTCGAGCAGCGTGTAGTGGCGGCGCGTCTCGCCGATCTGGATCTGCCCGAGCAGCTGCCCCGTCGCGTCCTGCAGGTCGGCCATCCAGTCGTCGTCGCGCTTGATGAGCGTGAGCAGCGGCTCGCCGGCGGCGGACCGGACGCCGAGCACCCGCGTCCGCGGCACCAGGGAGGCCATCGTCTGCAGTGCGGACCTGTGCTCGGTCTCCGCGGCGATGGCGAGCAGTTTTTTGCGTTCGTCGAAGATGTCGTACCTGGCGCGTCCTGGCAGCATCCTCGCGGGCTGGCGGATCCGCAATTCCTTGACGGCGAAGGGGTCCTCCATGAGCGCCAAGCTTACGGTTAAGTTCCCGCCCGCGCCCGTCGCCGGGCCCGCCCCGCGCCGCTTAAAACGACAACGGGCCAGGTGAAACGGGCAGTCGTTCGGGATAAATAAGAAGATATTTCTCCGAACGGATGCGGCCGACTTCGCCATGGCCTGCGAATTTCGCCGAGGTGGCGCTACTCGCCGGGCAAGGAAAGCAGTTCGCGAACCCGGTCGGCGCCGATCGCCAGCAGCAGCGTGGGCAGCCGGGGGCCGGTTTCCCGCCCGACGAGCAGCTGGTAGAGCAGCGCGAAAAATGACCGCTGGGCCGCGCGCAGCTCCGGCGTCGGCTTGACGTCGAGCGCCAGCCCGAGCATGCGCTTGGGCACGCCGTACACCAGTGTGGTCAGTCCCTCAAGCGACCAGGCGGCGTCGAGGCCGTCGAGCAGCGCCAGGACCGCGGCGCGCTGCTGCCCGTCGAGGGCGGCGAGCGCGGCGGCGTCCGGTGCGGCCCGCACCTCGGTGCGCTGCTCGGCGGGCAGCTCGGTGGTGACCCAGCGGGCGGCGCGGTCGAGGCGCGGCCGGAGCGCGTCGAGCGAGTCGATGCGCTGGTCGGGCGCCACGTCCCGGAGCACGCGGAGCAGCTGGTCCGGCTGCCCGGTCGTCACGTCGTAGACCGAGGCGAGGGTGCCGAACGGCAGCCGCACCGGGGTGACGGGAAGCGGCCCCGCCGCCGTCGTCGTCGCGCGGCCGTACGCGGAGACCTCGCCGGGCGGGGCCGTGCCCGCGGCGACCCGGCCGGCGAGCGCGTCCCACTCGTCGTACATCCGCTGCAGCTCCTGGCCGAAGGACACGGTGATCGACTGGGCCGGCTTCTTGCGGCTGTAGAGCCAGCGCAGCAGCGGCGCCTCCATGATGCCGAGCGCCTGCGACGGGGTCGGCACGCCGCCCTTCGAGCTGCTCATCTTCGCCATGCCGGTCATGCCGACGAACGCGTACATCGGCCCGATCGGCTGCGTCCCGCCGAAAACGTCTCCGACGAGCCGGCCGCCCACCACGTAGGACGACCCGGGCGAGCTGTGGTCGACGCCTGACGGCTCGAAGGCGACGCCCTCGTAGGCCCAGCGCATCGGCCAGTCGACCTTCCATACCAGCTTGCCGCGGGTGAACTCGGACAGCTTGACCGTGGCCGCGTGCCCGCAGGCGCAGGAGTAGGACATCACCGTCGTCTCGTCGTCGTACGCGGTGACCGTCGTCAGGTCGCGGTCGCAGGCCTCGCAGTACGGCTTGTACGGGTAGTACCCGGCGGCCGAGGCGCCGTCGTCTTCGTCAGCTGCACCGGAACCCGCGAGCGCGAACGCGTTCATCGCGGCCTCGTCCGCCGACCCGCCGGGCGCGGTGGTGCTTCCTGAGGACGGGGCCGGCTTCTGCTTGGTCCGGTACTCGGCGAGGATCGCGTCGATCCGCCGCCGCTCCCGCATCGCGAGCAGCACCTGGTCGGTGTAGGCGCCCGACGTGTACATGCGCGTCTGCGAGATGCCGCGGAACTCGACGCCGAGTTCCTCCAGGGCGGTCAGCAGCGGCGCGCGGAAGTGATCGGCCCAGTTCGCGTGCTCGCTGCCGGGCGGCGCGGGCACGTGGCTGAGCGGCTTGCCCACGTGCCCGGACCAGGACGAGTCAATGGTGGCGGGCACCCGGCGGAACCGGTCGTAGTCGTCCCAGGAGATGATGTGCTCGCACGGCACTCCGCGCCGCCTGATCTCGTCGGCGACCAGGTGCGGGGTCAGCACCTCGCGCAGGTTGCCCAGGTGGACGGGACCCGACGGGCTTATCCCCGACGCGCAGACGATGGGCATCCCCGGCCGGTAACGGTCCGCGGCCGCGATGACCTCATCGGCGAACTTGGCGACCCAGTCGCCCTCCGGCGTAGCTGCCACCTTCGCTGATCCTCTTCTCTCGGGTTCCTGAGAGGCAATCCTATTGTGATGATGCAGCGGTGGCCGCCGATCGTTACTCCAGGGAGCGCTGATATATGAGTGACAGCTGGGATGTCGTTGACCTGCTGGCGGAGATCGCGGACGTTGGCCGCGACCCGGTGCGCGGCGGGTACTCGCGGCCCGTGTTCGAGCCCGCCGAGCTGGAGCTGCGGGCCTGGTTCACCGGGCGCGCGGCGGCCCTCGGCCTGGAGGTCGAGCCGGACCGGAACGGCAACATCTGGGCCTACTGGGGCGAGCGCGGCCCCGGCACGGTCGGCACCGGGAGCCATCTCGACTCGGTGCCCGGCGGCGGCGCGCTCGACGG
The DNA here is from genome assembly GCA_963767685.1 of uncultured Actinomycetota bacterium. GTDB lineage: Bacteria > Actinomycetota > Actinomycetes > Streptosporangiales > Streptosporangiaceae > Trebonia. Next base: position 2,255,724 of record CAVYEZ010000005.1, on the reverse strand, counting down.
CCCCCTCGGGGTGGCGTCCGCGCTCTCCGCCGTGGCCCGGCTCAAGGCGCGGGGCTTCGCCCCGGCCCGCCCCCTCGCCGTGGTCGCGTTCGCCGAGGAAGAGGGATCCCGGTTCGGCATCGCCTGCCTCGGGTCAAAGCTGATGACCGGCGCGGTCGACCCGGGGCTCATCGCGTCCCGGGCCGACGCGGCCGGGGTCACGTTCGCCCAGGCGGCCGCCGCGGCGGGGGTGGACCCGGCCGGGCTCGGCCGGGACGACGCGCGCCTGGCCGCGCTCGGCTGCCTCGTCGAGTTGCACGTCGAGCAGGGCCGCGCGCTCGCCGACCTGGACGCGCCGGTCGCGGTCGCGTCGGCGATCCTCGCGCACGGCCGGTGGCGGCTGACGTTCACCGGGGAAGGCAACCACGCCGGCGCGACCCCGATGGCGGGCCGCCGGGATCCCCTGGTCGCGGCGTCGGCCGCCGTGCTCGCCGCCAGGGACATCGCGGCGGGCCGGGACGACCCGGCGGGCGGCGTCAACGCCCGGGCGACGGTCGGGCGGCTCGTCCCCGTGCCCGGCGGGGCCAACGTGATCGCCTCGCGGGTGGACGCCTGGCTTGACGTCCGCGGCGACACCGACGCGGCGGCGAGGGAACTCGTCACCGAGATCGAAGCGGCGGTGCAGCTGGCCGCGGCGAGGCACGGCTGCCGCGTCGAGGTCACCGAGGAGTCCTACCTGCCCGAGGTCACGTTCGACGCGGGACTGCGCGGCCGGCTGCGCGCCGTCCTCGCGGCTACCAAAGCCCCCGGCGGACCCGGGGGAGTGCCCGCGCTCGCCACCGGGGCGGGCCACGACGCGGGCGTGCTCGCCGCCGAGCTGCCCACCGCGATGCTGTTCGTCCGCAACCCGACCGGGGTCTCGCACGCTCCCGCCGAGGCCGCGTCCGACGACGACTGCCGGGCAGGCGCCGAGGCGCTGGCGGCCGTGCTCGCCGCGCTTGCCGGGGCGTAAGCGCCCGGGGCGGGAACTGGCCGGGAGCGTGAAACACGCGGTCGTTCGGGCGACGCTGATTTTGAATTCTGCGTTTCCGGCGTGTCACCAGCGCCAACGCTCGGCCGCTTCAGCGGCGGTTATCTGCAAATCCGATGAACTTCACCGGAAGTAGCTATTGGACAGAATCAGCGAGTTAGGGCCACATTGACGGCACTAGCCCTGTCCGCATCCCCTCCTAAGGAAGCACGTCATGCCGGTAGCCGAAGCGCCGCAGCGCATCGAGGACAAGACGATCCAGCCGATCCCGCTCGACGAGCGGCACGGCAAGCCGCGTGACCTGTTCAGCCTCTGGTTCGGCTCGAACATCATGCTGCTCACCGTGGTCACCGGGGCGCTGGCCACCTCGGTCTACGGGCTGCCGTTCTGGCTGGCGGTGATCGCCATCGTGGTCGGCAACCTGGTCGGCGCGGTCTTCATGGCGCTGCACAGCGCCCAGGGCCCGCGGCTCGGCGTGCCGCAGATGATGCAGACCCGCGGCCAGTTCGGTTCCTACGGGTCGCTGATCGTGATCGTGCTCGTCGTGGTGATGTACGTCGGGTTCTTCGCCTCCAACCTGGTGCTTGCCGGGCAGTCGCTCAACGTGCTGACCAGCGGCATCAGCGTCGACGCGGGCATCTTGATCGTCGGCGCGGTCAGCGTGGTCGTGACGATCTTCGGCTACGACCTGATCCACGCGTACGCCCGGGTGATGACCTACCTAGCGGGCGCGGCCCTGCTGCTGACCTTCATCTGGATCGTCGCGGTGCACGGGCTCGGGCACGGCTTCGGCTCGTTCGGCCACTCCACCGTGGCCGGGTTCCTCGGCACGGTCACCGCCGCCGCGCTCTGGCAGATCGCTTACGCGCCCTACGTCTCCGACTACTCCCGCTACATGCCGGCCGCCACCGGCGCCCGGCCGGCCTTCTGGGCCAGCTACTGGGGCTGCTCGCTCGGCTCGATCCTGCCGATGATCCTCGGCGCCATGATCGGCGTGAACACCAGCGACATGGTCACCGGCCTGCACACCGAGACCGGCGCGGTGGCCTCCCTGGTCATCATCATCTTCACGATCACCATCGCGATGACCAACTCGATGAACATCTACGGCGGCGCGCTGTCGATGATCGCGATCGGCCAGACCTTCAAGCCGGCCTGGCTGCCGGGCGCGGTGGCCCGCGCCGCGGCGACCGTGCGTCATCTACGTCGCGGCGGTGGTGCCCGCCATCGTCAGCCAGAACAACTTCCTGGTCAGCTACAGCAACTTCATCCTGCTGCTGATGTACGTGCTCGTCCCGTGGACCGCGATCAACCTGGTCGACTTCTACCTGGTCAGGCACGGGAACTACGACGTGGCGCAGTTCTTCCGGGGCGACGGCGGGATCTACGGGCGGTTCGACTGGGTCTCGATCGGCTGCTACCTGATCGGCATCGCCCTCGAGGTGCCGTTCGTGAACACCACGATGTACGAGGGACCGATCGCCAAGGGGCTGAACGGCGTGGACATCTCCTGGATCATCTGCCTGATCGTGATCGGCCCGCTGTACTACCTGGCGGCCAGGCGGCTGCGGCCCGCCGTCCCGGTGGCGGCCCAGCGCGCCAAGGCGGTCGCCTGACGCCCGGTTGTCCCTAGCCCCCGATCGCGGCGGCCACGATGGCCCGGGCCTCCTCCTGGATGGCGGTGAGATGGTCCGGGCCGCGGAAGGACTCGGCGTACAGCTTGTAGACGTCCTCCGTGCCGGACGGGCGGGCGGCGAACCAGCCGGACTCCGCGACCACCTTGAGCCCGCCGATCGGCGCGCCGTTGCCCGGCGCGGTGGTCAGCGCCGCCAGGATCTTCTCGCCCGCGAGCTCGCTGGTCGGCACCTGCTCGGGCGACAGCCGGGCCAGGGCCGCCTTCTCTTCCCGGCTGGCCGGCGTGTCGACCCGGGCGTAGACGGGTGACCCGTAGCGCTCGGTCAGCGTGCCGTAGAGCTGTGACGGGCTCTGCCCGGTGATCGCGGTGATCTCCGAGGCGAGCAGCGCGAGGATGATCCCGTCCTTGTCGGTCGTCCACACCGACCCGTCCCGCTGCAGGAACGACGCGCCCGCGCTCTCCTCGCCGCCGAAGGCGACCGAGCCGTCGAGCAGGCCCGGCACGAACCACTTGAACCCCACCGGCACCTCGAACAGCGCCCGGCCGAGTCCCGCCGTCACCCGGTCGATCATCGACGAGCTGACCAGCGTCTTGCCCACGGCCGCGGCCGCCGGCCAGCCGTTCCGCCGCCGGTACAGGTAGTCGATGGCGACGGCGAGGTAGTGGTTGGGGTTGAGCAGCCCGGCGTCGGGCGTCACGATGCCGTGCCGGTCGGAGTCGGTGTCGTTCCCCGTCGCGATCGTGAACTCGTGCTGCCGCCGGATCAGGCTGGCCATCGCGAACGGGGAAGAGCAGTCCATCCGGATCTTGCCGTCCCAGTCCAGGGTCATGAACCGGAACGTCGGGTCCACCTCCGGGTTGACCACGGTGAGGTCGAGGCCGTAGCGCTCGCCGATCTCGCCCCAGTAGGCGACGCTCGCGCCGCCGAGCGGGTCCGCGCCGATGCGGATCCCGGCCGCCCGGATGGCGGCCAGGTCGACCACGCCGTCCAAGGCGGCCACGTAGGTACCGAGGAAGTCGAACGCCCCGGTGGTGTCGGCGGCCATCGCCCGCGCGTACGTCACCCGGCGCACGCCCCGCAGTCCGTCGCCGAGCAGCTCGTTCGCCCGGTCCTGGATCTCCCTGGTGACCTCGGTCCCAGCCGGGCCGCCGTCCGGCGGGTTGTACTTGAAGCCGCCGTCCGGCGGCGGGTTGTGGGAGGGGGTAACCACGATCCCGTCGGCCTGGGGTCCCTCCCCGGCCGTGTTATGCGCCAGGATCGCCCGGGAGACCGCGGGCGTGGGCGTGTAGCCGCCCCGGGAGTCCACCAGCACCCGCACGCCGTTGGCGGCGAGCACCTCAAGGGCACTGACCTGGGCCGGCTCGGCGAGGGCGTGCGTATCGGCGCCCAGGTAAAGCGGCCCGTCGATGCCGTGGCCCGCCCGGTAGTCGCAGATCGCCTGGGTGGTGGCGATGATGTGGTCCTCGTTGAACGTCGCGGTAAACGAGGATCCCCGGTGCCCGGACGTCCCGAACGACACGCGCTGGGCGGCCTCGCGGGGATCTGGGTGCACCGTGTAGTACGCGGTCACCAGCTTGGCGACGTCAACGAGGTCGCCGGGGCCGGCGGGCTGGCCAGCACGCGAATCTGTCATACCGCCATGCTGGCACAGCCCGCCGCGTTCCTCCCGCCAGGACTACCCGTTAAATCCCCGCCCGGGTGGTCAGAAAAGCCGGTACGAGCCGACCGGCGCCAGCTCCTCTACGACCGCCGAGCGGTGCGGCTTTTTCACCTGAGGGACCCGGGGATTGTGCGGCTGAAAGCGACGGTTGTGGATGACCGTAGGGTAAATATCGGGAATTCGGTAAATTGGGGGCTAGTGCACTCCGTAGTCGAATAGTTACGCTTTGCTTATGTACGAAACGCTTGCGTGGCTCCGCGACCCGGAGACGGAGCCCGCCCTCAGCGATCTGCTGTGCGGGCTGATCAGGGATATCCGGCTGATCCTCGTGCACCCAGATCTCGGCAATACCGCGAAGCTCGGCGCGATTACCCAGACGGTCGACCAGCTAGCCCCGCCGCCTGGGCCGCACGACAATGACGCGCCGGCGGCGGCCTCCGTCGCGGCGCTGCTCGCCCGCGGCACCAGGCCCGCGACGGTCCTTTTCGAGGAACTGGCCGGCGAGCAGGTTCGCATCGACCTGAGCAGCCGCGCCGACCGCACGCTGACCGTCACCGAGTGCTTCGAGCTGCACGCCAGTCCCGGCATGCGCGGGCATCACCGCACCGGGACGCTGCGCACCGCTCGCACCGGGCTGGTCGCCGCCGAGGTGTCGTCGCTGGTTGTCCCCGACCGGCTCCCCGCGGCCACCCGCCGGACGCTGGGCATCCCCGGCCCGGACGAACCGCTGGTGCCGCCCTCTGACGTTCCGCTCGGGAAGGCGCTCGAAAGCCTCGGCGTCCACCGGGAACCGCTTGGCGCCCGCATGGTGCGCGCCATCACCAGCAGCCACGGCAGCGGCGTGTGGGTGGAGTCGTCGGCGCGGATGTGGCTGGGTGAAATGCCGGTCGCACTGGCCACCGAGCGGGTAACCGCGGAATTCTGCCGGCAGGCGCGCAGCCGCCTCGCTGCCTAGAACGGGTAGGCCGGGCGCCCCTCGTGCTGGATCGTGACCCGGCGCTGCTCGGTGAATGACTCGATGCCCGCCGCCGAGTGACCGCCCGTCGTCTCGGTTCAGCTGCTGGTCTCGGCAGGGGAGGGGCCAGTGAGGCACTCGCGGGCAGCTTTGCTGAAGGCCGCCACCAGGCGGCTCCGGTCGCCGGCGCGAGTGGCAAGCACGACGTGGCTCGGCTCGACGTCGTCGAGAGAGACGGTGATGAGGTCGGGGTGGAGGGTCTCGGCGCGCAGGCCGGCCGAGACGATGGCGACCGCCTGGCCGGCGGCGATGAGCTCGAGCTTGTCCTCGACGGCGTTGACGAGCGGGCCGTCGGGCGCCGGGGTGCCGTCGGGCCGAGGATCGATGCGCCAGTACGCGTTCCAGGCCGCATCCGGCAGCCGGGGCATGGGTTCGTCGGCGATGTCGTCGAGGGCGGCTGATTCCTTGCCGGCCAGGCGGTGGCTGCGGGGGATCAGCAGCACCCGGGGCTCGTCGTACAGGATCGTGACGTGCAGCCCGTCGGTCCGGATGGGCAGCCGCGTTATCGCGACGTCGACCCGGTGATCGAGCAGGGCCTCGCGCGGCTCGTTCCAGGGCAAGTGCAGGTTGTGTACCTCGGCGTCGGGATTCTGCTGGCGCATCTGCCGCAGCGCCGGGGTGATGATGAGCCCCGAGGTGTAGCCGATGGTGATCCGGCTGGGCTGGGCGGCGGCGCGGGTCGCGGCCGCGGCCTGGGCGGCGGACCGCAGCAGCGCCTTGGCGCGGGGGAGGAAGACCTCCCCGGCCTCGGTGAGCTGGGTGCCCTGCGGAGTGCGGTCGAGCAGGCGGGCGCCGAGCCGCTGTTCAAGGTGACGGATCTGCCGGCTCAGCGACGGCTGGGCAATGAGCAGGGCGGCGGCCGCGCGGCCGAAGTGGCGGTGCTCGGCGACGACGGTGAAATACCGCACCAGCCGCAGGTCAAGATCGACCGGGGGCGGTGGCGAGTCAGGCATGTCGCCAGCATAGCCCCCTGTTGGCGATCTGACATGCCACATCTTGCCTCTTAGCTGCGGTGATGCCTAAATCGTATTGCCTTGAGGAACGGGCATTGGATTCGGGGGCCTTCCTGCTCGCAGGGTGGGCTCATGAAGCCCAACCGGAGGTTCCCATGATCGTCATCACCACTCCCACCGGCCAGATCGGCCGCCAAGTCCTCGACAGCCTGCTCGGTAGCGGCGAAGAACTCCGGGTCATCGCCCGCGATCCGTCCGACCTCCCGGCCGCCGTCCGCCACGACCTCGACATTGTCGTCGGCTCGCACGGCGACGCGGCGGTAGCCGACAAGGCATTCGCCGGCGCCGACGCCGTGTTCTGGCTGACCCCGCCGGACCCGCGAGCGCCTTCGGTGGAAGCCGCCTTCGTCGGGTTCACCCGACCCGCCGCCGAGGCGTTCGCGCGACACGGTGTCGGGCGCGTCGTCGCGGTCTCCGCGCTCGGGCGGGGCACGCCCTGGGCCGGCCGGGCCGGCTACGTCACCGGCTCCCTGGCGATGGACGACCTGATCGCGGCCAGCGGAGTCGCTTACCGGGCGCTCACCAACCCCTCGTTCATGGACAACACGGCCCGCCAGGCGGAGTCGATCAAGAACCAGGGCATGTTCTTCTCGCCTATCGTCGGCGATCGCAAGCTGCCGGCAGTCGCCACCCGCGACATCGCCGCGGCAGCCTCGCGCCTGCTGCTCGACGCCGAATGGAGCGGCGTCGGCGAGGTCCCGCTGCTCGGCCCCGAGGACCTGTCACTCAACGACATGGCCGGGATCATGTCGGAGGTGCTCGGCCAGGATGTCCGCTTCCAGCAGACCACGTTCGATTCCTACAACGACCGCTTCCTCAGCTTCGGCATGTCCGCGGCGATGGCGCGTGGCATGACCGACATGGCCTGGGCGAAGAACGAGGGCCTGGACAACGGCGTCAAGCGCACCCCGGAGAACTCGACACCAACCAGCTTCCGCCACTGGTGCGAAGAGGTCCTGAAGCCAGCGGTCGCCTCCTAGCAGCACGCCATGAACACCACTGAACTCCACGCCGGACGAGTCGCGCTGGTGACCGGCGCCTCCCCGGGGATCGGCCAGGCCGTCGCCGTGGGCCTCGCCGAGAGCGGAGCCCGCGTCGTCCTCGGGGACCGCGGCGACGCGACGCAGACGCGCGCCCTATCGATAAGACCGGCCACCCGGCCGTTCCGGTGACGCTCGACGTCAGCGATCCAGCTCGGCGCCTCGATCGGCACCTCACTGCTGAACACCATCTTCGCCGGCGCCGTCACCTCTTACCTCGCCGCGCACATGGCCGCCGCTCGCGTCATCGGCCCTCAGGCACTGAACGGGCCGGGGCTGGTGCACGGCTATGACACGGCGTTCTGGTGGACCGCCGGCATCTTCGCCGCCGGCGCGGTCATCGGCGGCGCCCTGTTCCGCAACGGGCCGACAGACCCCACCCTCCCGGCCTAACGCGGGCCGGTCCTGGCGCGAGCAGGGCGCCGTCTGGCAGTTACTTTGAGTGGTGGGCGTCCTGGGGATCTGGCGGCCCGGTCATTTCTCTGTGCACCATCTGTAATTAATCAAGCATTGTGACTATTTCGTTATATTTGTTGGTATATGCGCGCCGGGTTGTGCTGTGGTGTTCTGTTTGCGCTGGGTGACTGACGAGCCGCGGATGCGGTTCGCTTAGGACGGGAGCGCAAGGTGCGGATCGGTGCTGGGGTTCCTCGTCGTGCCTTGATGGTACTGGTGGTGCTGGTGGTGTGCCTGGGGCTGACGTCTGCGGGGGCAGAGGCTGCTGTCTCTACGGTGGCGCCTGCCTTGGGGGCGCCGGGGCACGGTACCGGGCTGTCGGCGCAGCGGGCGCTGGTGCGCCAGGAACTGGCGACGCGGGAGCACAGGGCGTCGAGCGGGCAGGCGGGTGCGGACGCCGCCAGGGCCCGGGGCATGAGCGTGTCGCAGAAGCGGGCGCTGGTGGCGCAGGACCGCGCGGCAGCGGAGCGCCCGGTGACCCCAGCGGTAAGCGTGGCCTCCCCGGCGGCCCCGTACGAGGCGTCCCTCGCGTCGGCTGTTTCCGCCGCCGCGCCGAGCACGTCCGCTGCGGCCTCGTCGAGCTCTCTGCCGGCTTCTCCGGCGGCGTCGGGGGACTCGGGGTCGCCGACCTTTACGTGGCTGACGGGCCCGGGCGGGGTGGTGGTGAACTGCGACCAGGTGTGCGAGAGCCTTGCCGCGGTCGTGCCGGGGGAACCGCTGACAGTCAGCACCGACGTGTTCAATTCCAGCGACCCGCCGGTGTCGGAACAGGTGCAGGTGACGTGGACGCAGCAGTGCGGGCAGTCGAGCGCGGTGATCGCGACGCAGACGGTCACGGCCCCGTCGATCTTCGGCACTTCACCAGCCGTCGTGGCGTCGGCGCCGTTCACCTCCCTGACGGCGTGCGCGGGCCAGGACGTGGCCTCGGACATCTCCGATGTCACGCCGGAGTACCAGGTGGCGGCAACGGCCACGGTGGTGGGCGGGTCCGCCGGCAGCACTGACGACGACCTGTTCTGGATCGATGTCCCGCTCAGCGAGCTCATCGCGTGCCCGGGGTCGCCCGACAGCGCGGGGGCCGGCAACCCCCAGGGGAACTGCGGGGACCCGGTGGACACGGCGTCCGGCGCGTTCGCCGACTCGTTCACCGACGCGGCGGTGCAGTCGGCGGGGTACCCGCTGGTGATCGCCCGCTCGTACTCCTCGGCGGATACCGCATCGGGGTCCCTGGGGCCGGGGTGGTCGCTGCCGTGGGAAGCGCACCTGTCGGTGGCCGCCTCGACCGGGGACGTGACGTTCACCGCGGAGAACGGCGACGCGTACGTCTACGAGCCGGCCCTGGGCGGCGGGTTCTACCGGCCCCCGGGTGCCCTGTCGAAGCTGTCGGAGACCACGGGCTCCTCGGGGAGCGTGACCGGCTACAAGCTGACCGCGCCGGACAACCACGTGCTCCTGTTCAGCGCGTCCGGGCAGCTCACCACTGAGAACGACCCGACCGGGCGGGGGCTGACGTTCGCGTACGACTCCTCGGGGCAGGTGTCGTCGATCACGACCGCCTCCGGGGGCACGGTGACGCTGACCTACGATGGCTCCCTGCTCGCGCAGGCGGCGCTGCCGGGCGGGACCGACGTCACCTACGGCTACGCCGGCGGGCTGCTGACCTCCGTCACCGACCCGGACGGCGACGCCACCAGGTACGGCTACGGCGCTTCCGGGCTGCTGGCCTCGGTCCAGGACCCGGACGGGAACTACAACGCCCGCAACACCTACAACGCGTCGGGCCAGGTGACCTCGCAGGAGGACGGGGCGGGGAACGTCACGGGCTTCTCCTACACCACGACCGCCGGGGGCTTGGCGGAGGCCGATGTCACCGGCCCGGACGGCGGGATCACCAGCCACGTCTACGACGACGGGCTGCTTGACCAGGTGACCGGCCCGCTGGGCGACGCGACGGGGTACGTGTACAGCGACCGGCTGCAGCCCCAGGTCATCACCGACCCGCTCGGGCACGTCACGACCACCTACTACGACGACAACGGCGACGTCCACGGCGTCATGGACCCCCTGGGGAACGAGCCGGAGTGGTCGTACAACGGGTTCGATATGACGAGCTCAGAAAACGCGGCCTTTAACGCCGCGAGCTTCGCCTACAACTCGATGAACGAGGTCACGTCCGTGACCAGCCCGGCAGGCGAGAAGACGACGTTCACGTACGACTCCGCCGGAAACCTGGTGTCGTCGGTTGACCCGCGCGGGAACGCCTCGGGCGCGACGGCCGCGAAGTACACGACCGCGTACGCGTACAACACGACCGGGCTGCTGGCGTCCGTGACCAACCCGGACGGGGGCGTCACCAGGTACACGTACGACCCGGTGGGCTCCCCGCTGACCGTGACCAACCCGAAGGGCAACGTCACGACGTACGCCTACGACAGCGACGAGCGGGTCACGTCGGTCGCCGCGCCCAGCGGGGCGGTGACCGGGTACGGGTACGACGCGGCGGGGAACCTGACCACGCGCACCGACCCGGACGGCAGCGCCTGGACGTACGCCTACGACGCCGACAACCGGCTCGTCAAGGCCACCGACCCGCTCGGCGCAGCGGTCACCTACGCCTACGACGGCGACGGGAACCTGGCGACGTTCACCGACGCGCGCGGCATCACCACCACGACCAGCTACGACGCTGACGACCGGCCGGTCAAGGTCACCTACTCCGACGGTACCCCGCCGGTGACCTACGCCTACGACGCCGACGGGCGCGTCACCAGCGTGGCCGACGGGACGGGTACCCGGACCCTGGCATACGACGCGGACGGGGACGTCACCTCCGACGGCGGCTTCACCTACGGCTACAACGCCAACCGCCAGGTCGACTCCCGGACCTACCCCGACGGCACCAAGGTCATCTACAACCACGACGCCGACGGCCAGCTGCAGGCAGTGACCGTCAACGGGGCGAAAACCACCTACGGCTACGACGCCGCCGGGAACCTGACTTCCGCGGCGCAGCCCAACGGCGTCACCGAGTCCCGTACCTACGACGGCGCCGGCAACCTGACCGCCATCACCGACGCCACCTCCAGCGCGACACTGGACTCCTACGGCCTGACCCTGAACGCCGACAGCCAGCCGACCGCGGCCGCGGTCACCCAGGACGGCCAGGCACTGCCCACCCAGTACTACGGCTACGACGCCGACGGCCAGCTGACGTCGGCGTGCTACGCGTCCAGCGGGTGCTCGGCCGCGTCAGCCGGGACCGCGACGGGCTCGGCGACCGGAGTGAGCGTGACCGCGGGCGCGGACTCGGCCGCCGTCACCTGGGCCCCGGTCAGCGGCGCGAGCAGGTACACGGTCACCGCCTCGCCCGGCGGCCAGACCGCGACCGTCGGCCCCTACGCCGCCTCCGCGACCGTAGCCGGGCTGGCGGCGGGCACGGCCTACACCTTCACCGTGACCGCCACCAAGGCATCCGGCTCCACCGCCCTCGGCCCGACATCCGCGGTCACGCCCGGCAACGAGGCCACCTACAGCTATGACGCGGCCGGGAACATGACCGGCACCGAGGCCGACGGGCTGACGACCGCGAACACCTTCAACGCCGACGAGGAACTCACCCAGTCCGTCACCGGCCCGGCGACCACCACCTACGCCTACGACGCCGACGGCGACCAGACAACCGCGGGCAACGACACCTACACCTGGAACGGCGCAGGCGAGCTGTCCGGCGCCACCACCACGGCCGGGACGTTCACCTACGGCTACGACTCCGCCGGGAACCTGGCGACCACCAGCCTGAACGGGACCAAGGTCCAGGGCACCACCTGGGACACCAACGCCCCGCTCCCGCTGGCCGCCGAAGACACCACCGGCACCGGCGCCACCAGCGCCGACTACGCCTACGGCCCCGACGGCCTGGCCGCCATGACCACCCCGGCCAGCACCTACTACCCCGTGACCGACTGGCTCGGCTCCCTCACCGGCCTCAACGGCTCCACCGGCGCGCAGGTCACCGCCACCAGCTACAGCCCGTACGGCACCCCCAGCAGCACCAGCCTGACCAGCGGTGCCCCGTCCCCGTCGATCGGCTACGCCGGCTCCTACGCCCTCCCCGGCGCCGACGGCCTCGACGACATGCGCGCCCGCGACTACAGCCCCGCCACCGGCGCGTTTACGAGCGTCGACCCGGACCTGACCGCCACCGGCACCCCCTACGCCTACGCCCAGGACGACCCCGCCGCCCTCACCGACCCGTCCGGGCTCTGCTCGGGACTGGCATCCGCCGTCCCCGACGTCGCCCTGACACTCCTGACCATCGCCAACATCGCCCAGGGAGGCCTCGACCCCCTCACCGACGCCGCCGAAGCCATCGCACTCACCGACCTCGCCGACACAACCGCCGAAGATGGTGAGGCGAGTATCGTGAGCCTTTTCAAGGCGCCTCAGAGGGGCCTTGGGGCGAGCCAGTATGCTGAGGGTTATAGTCCGTCGGATTTTCCGGGAAATGGCGCTTATTTCGGACTCGGTGATCAGGGTCGTGCAATCGCGGAGAGTTATGCAGTGCATTATGGGGAAGGGGTTATTGAAACGCAGGTACCCGCAGACATCTACGCGGAGAACTTTGCGCCGTTTGAAATGAAGTACCTGGGCAGTCCGCCAGGAACAGAGCTCGCGATTCCCGGTGATAAGCTGGAGCTCCTCAGCGGGTTCCCTCGCATTTGGTATGGTGCGCCATGAGTGATCTGCGTCAAGGCCAGTTGGTCGATGGCCTAGTGGTCGAACATAAGCCGTTCGGGATACTCGTCAATATTGGCGAAGATGAGCTAGGGGTAGTGGTGATCACCATGATAAAAGATGATCCCACGGTTTCCAATCCGCAGTTTCCGCCTGTCGGCAGCAGAATCGAAGCGGTATTTCTTGGGTACAGTGGGCCAGGGAGGCAGCCTAGGCTGAGTATGCGGCCAATGGATTTGCATCAGGCGCGGCTCATGTAATTATTTGCCCCGCTTTAGCGAACGGATCGCAAAAGCGGTCGCGCTCAGGGCTGTTGGCCTGTGAGCGGACGCGCCCCTTGCCGGTGGTGGCCGTAGCGGAGAAAACCGAGAGAGGCGGCTGGTGCAGGCGTTCGGCTGAGGTAGGGGGACGTGCCTGGTCAGCCAGAGTGCGGGTCCCCGCCGGCTGGCCAGCCGTGGTGGCCGTTAGCGTCGGCGGTGGCCCACCTGCAAACGGTGAACCGGGGCTCCTCCATTTATGGGCAGCGAGCCAACGAGCCTGCTGGACGGCGGAGCACGTATCCGCGGACGGCGGGATTTCCTACTCTCGGCGGGTCATCTCGCGGAAGGAGGGGAGGGACGCATCCTGCCCGCCTGCACGCCGCCCCTGGCCTTGCTGGCCCGCGGCGAGCCGGCTCCTCGCCTGCTGGTCGGGGATGTAGCGGTCCGTAGCGTACGGCCGGTGGCAGGCGGGATAGGGGTGCCCGAGGTTGCGAACTCGCGGACCGCCTGGTGCCCGGGAGCGGCGTCGTGCCTTGCGGCGGTGATTCCGGCTGCTGTATGCATCCGCTGCAGGTCGCGGACCTGTGCGCGGTCGGCCAGCGCGATGACCTGGCCGGAGGCGCCGGCTCGGGCCGTGCGCCCGGAGCGGTGCAGGTAGTCCTTGTGATCCTCCGGCGGGTCGAACTGCACGACTAGGTCCACGTTGTCGACATGGATGCCGCGGGCAGCGACGTCGGTGGCCACCAGCACCCGGGGGTATCCGGCCGCGAACGCGTCGAGCGCGCGCTGGCGCTGGCTCTGACTGCGATCGCCGTGGATGGCCGCGGCGTCCACGCCGGCCCGGGACAGCTGCTTCGCGAGCCGGTCCGCGCCGTGCTTGGTCCGGACGAAGAAAAGCGTCCGGCCCGGACGGCTGGCGATCTCCGTCGCGACCGGCACCTTGTCCTCCGAACGGAGGACAAGGATGCTGTGCTCGGCCGGCGTGGATTCGGCTGCATCCGGCAGCGCGTGCAGCGCGGGGCTGGTGACGTACTTGGTTACCAGCCGGCCGACGCCGCGGTCCAGCGTGGCCGAGAAGAACATCCGCTGGCCGTCGGCCGGAGTCTGGTCGAGGAGCCAGGTGACCGCGGGCAGGAAGCCGAGGTCGGCCATGTGGTCGGCTTCGTCGAGCACGGTGATCTCTACCCGTGCGAGCGTGCAGGCGTGCCGCTCGATCAGGTCGGTGAGCCGGCCGGGAGTTGCCACTACGACGTCGGCCCGGCGCACCTGGTCGGTCTGCCGGCCAATCGCCACACCGCCGTAGACCGTCGCGACGCTCACGCCGACGGCTTGGCCTAGGGGCGCCAGCACGTCGGCGACCTGCTGGGCGAGTTCGCGGGTGGGCACCAGGACGAGGGCGCGGGGTGCCTTCTGCTGCCGCGGCGGCGCGCTGGCGGCCAGCCTGGTCAGCAGCGGGAGACCGAAAGCGAGGGTCTTGCCGGATCCGGTCTGGGCCCGGCCGAGGATGTCACGACCCGTCAGGGCGTCGGGTATGGCCCCGGTCTGGATGGCGAACGGCTCCAGGATGCCCTGGGCAGCCAGGGCGGTGACCACGCGAGGGTTCACGCCGAGCTCGGCGAAGCTGGCCGCGGGCGGTGCGGGAGCCGCGGCGGCGGCGTCCAGGGCCGCCTCGAGCGCGGAGCTTGGATCGGGCCGCTGTTCCTGGCGGCGCTGTTGCGGGCCGCGCTGTTGCGGGCGCCGCTGGGCTGACGTGCGGGAAGGCCGGGGGCCATATGGCATGCGTGAATCTCCATCAGTAAGACCGGTGGTCGCGTCACGCATCTCAGACGCCAGGCGACAGATGCTGCCTGGCCAGATACCGGATGGCTCACATAAGCGACCGTGCGAGGCTTGTTGCCCGCGTGAACGGCTGCTGTCAGCCGCAGCAGGTGTAAGGCCCCCGGCAGCCACGGTATTCCCGCCAGTCTCTAGTCGCAGGGCGCCCGGCATGCGGACCGATCTCGCTAGAAGGCCAGGGGTGCGGGCGGTCACCTCACACAAGACCAAGTTGCTAGGACCGCCATGCAGCCCGCAGGAGCCACGAAGGGATGTTTCCGCTGGTCACATAAGCATGGGAGGCGGAGACAGGAATCGAACCCGTGGGCAGGGCTTTGCAGGCCACAACGTGTGACTGAAATGCTGCCATAAGTAATCAACGTGTACGTGGGTGATCGTGAGAACCGAGATGCTGCTGAGCCCCCTACACAAGCGCAGGAAGGCTCTGTGCCCAGCAAACCTGTTGGCCGCGCTGTGCTGGCCGGACCGGGTCGGAGCCGCGCTCTCGCGTGGCTGAGGTTTGCCTTTCGGGCTGAGACGCTAGCGCCAGGCATGGAAGGCAGGCTGAGACAGTGTCTGCGCAGCCGGATGTCGGGAGCAACTGCATTGCCTTACCGGAGGGTTCGTACGCGCTCACGTGTCCGGCCACTGGCCGACCTGCGGCAGATTGCGGAGTTCGCGGCGCAGTCGATGACAGCCTTTCCCTCGACGAGCAGGATACCTACGCCGGGTTCGGCGTCGGCCACGTCCTCGCCAGTCTGGTTCCCGACCTGACCACACTCGTCGGGCGGCTGCCGGTAGTGCTGGCCTCTCGGACCGGAGCCGGAACCGTCCTGGCTCGACCTACGGCTTCCCGGGGTCGGCGAGGTGCTCTGTCAGCCACGCGTGGAAGACCCCGATGTGGTGCTCGGAAGGGACCAGGACTCCGCCGCGCGCGTAACCGCGGGAGGACATGGCGGGCTGGCACCGCTCGCAGGCGTCGAAGTCCTGCTGGTTCACCCGGTGGAACAACTCCACCGACCGGGATACGTCCTTGCCCGACTCCACCACCTCGCGCGAGTACAGCCAGTCGCACTCAACGATGGTCCGGTCCTCGGCGACCGGGTACATCCGGTGGAAGATCACGTGATCGGGAACCAGGTTCACGAAGACGGTGGGCTTGATCGTGATCGCGTAGTAGCGCCGGTCGTACTCGCCCGCGACGCCGGGCAGCCGGCCGAAGCCTTCGCTGCCGTCGACGGTGAAGCCCTGGATGTCCGCGCCGAACTCGGCGCCGTGGCCGACGAAGTACTGGGCCGCGTAGCCGTCGGCGAATTCTGGCAGCACCTCCGTCAGCTCGGGGTGGATGGTAGCGCAGTGGTAGCACTCCATGAAGTTCTCGATGATCAGTTTCCAGTTGGCCTTGACGTCGTAGCGGATGCGCCGGCCGACGGAAAGCGCGTCCAGGTCGAAGCGATCGATGGCTGCCACGCCCCCGAGACGCTCGACGACGGCACCGATGACGTCCTCCTCGAAGGACGGCGGCTCGTCGGCGAGGCAGACCCAGGCATAGCCGAGCCACTCGCGGAGGTGAACCGGCAGCAGTCCGTACTGCGCGCGGTCGATGTCGGGCATCTTCGTGAGGTTGGGCGCCGCGACGAGCTTCCCGTCGAGCCCGTAGGTCCAGGCGTGGTACGGGCACTGGATGGACCGCTTCGCCTCTCCCGAGTCCTCCGCGGCGAGGGTCGAGCCCCGGTGCCGGCAGACGTTGAGGAACGAGCGCAGTTGCCCGTCCCGGCCGCGGACGACGAGAACGCTCTCGCGGCCCGCCTGCACCCGGCGGAACGAGCCCGGTGCCAGGTCAGCGGAGCGGACGGCGCAGAACCACATCTGCTCGAAAATGCGGCTCTGCTCGAGGGCGAAGATCGCCGGGTCGGTGTAGTAATGACCGGCCAGCGTGGGGATCAGGCTCGCGGGGAGATCAGTCGTCGTCATAGCTGCACCTCAGGACGAGTCGTGCGGCGATCACGCAGGCCAGGAGGCGTTCGCGGGTGACCTCCAGGGCCGCGTCGCCCGGCATTTGTTGCACATTACGATGTATATCGCGCATTACGCAACCCTTGGCCGGTACGGTCACTCGAAGTGCCCGAGCCTCCGGCTCAGCGCGTCCGCCGCCGACACCACCTGCGGGGCGATCCGGCCGAAGGTGTCCGCCAGGAGCCGGAAGGACGGACCGGACACGCTGACGGCGGCGACCACGTCGCCGTTGGCGTCGCGAACCGGGGCGGCCACCGCGTTGAGCCCGATCTCGTACTCTCCCTCGGTGGCCGCCCAGCCGCGCACGCGGATCTCGGCCAGCTCCGCGCCGAGCAGGCCGGGGTCGGTGATCGTGGCGACGGTGTAGCGCTGGAGGGTTCCCGTGAGCACGGCCTCCCTGACCTGCTCGCCCGCGTGCGCCAGCAGGACCTTGCCGCTGGACGTCGCGTGCAGCGGGGTTCCCTGACCGACCCAGTTGTACAGGCCGATGGCCGCCGTTCCGCGCACCTGGCTGACGTTGACGGCGCGGTCGGCGTCCAGGATGGCGACGTTGACCGTCTCGCCCAGGTCCGCGGCCAGTTTCTCGCAGGTTCGCCTGCTTTCTTTGGCCAGGTCGAGCTGGGCGACGGTGGCCCCGGCCAGCCGGACGACTCCGAACCCGAGCCGGTACTTGCCCCGGTCGGCCAGCTGCTCCACGAGGTCGCGGGACTCCAGGACGGCGATCAGGCGGAACGCGGTCGACTTGTGCACGCTCAGCTCGGCGGCGATCTCGGTGACCCCCACCTCGCCCCGGCCCGCCAGGATCTCCAAGATGGCCAGGGCGCGGTCCACCGACTGCACGAGGGCCGTCGGCCCCCGCTCGTCACCCGGTCGCTCGTTCGCACTCATGGCTAGCAGCCTACGGATAGAGGAAACACCAGAATTTCACCGCGCTCTTGACAAGCGTTCGCCGCCCACTCAGGCTGTTGCGAATAAAGAGTCAGTTGCTCTCTGCGCAACAATAGCCGATTGGATGCGGCGATGGTCCCAGTCTGTCGCGTTGGCGACCTCCCTCCCGGCGAGGCGGTCCGGGTGAACGCCGACCCGCCCGTTGCCGTGTTCAACGTGGACGGGGAGTTCTACGCGATCGACGACACCTGCACGCACCAGGACGCGTCCCTCGCGGACGGCTGGCTCGACGGCTGCTCGGTCGAGTGCCCGCTGCACGCCTCGTGCTTCGACCTCCGCACCGGCAAGCCGTCAGCGCCGCCGGCCAAGAAGCCGGTCAGGACGCACCGCGTGTCGGTCGCCGACGGGGTCATCGTCGTCTGGCCAGGCGAGCCCCCGGACGGCGCGGCATGACGCGCACCGTCGCCGTGGTCGGCGCCTCCCTGGCCGGCCTGTCCTCCGGGCGGGCACTGCGCGAGCAGGGGTTCGACGGACGCGTCCTGCTCATCGGCGACGAGGTGCACGCCCCCTATGACCGTCCGCCGCTCTCCAAGGGGTTCCTCGACGGCGGGTCTGCCCGCGACGACCTCGACCTGGTACGCGAAGACGACGCCGCGCTCGGCTTCGAGTGGCTACTCGGCCAGCGCGCGGTGGCCCTTGACCCTCGCGGCCAGTCGCTGCGGCTGGCCGACGGGCGGGAGATCAGGGCGGACGGCATGGTGCTGGCCACCGGCGCCCGGGCCCGCCGGCTCCCCGGCCTCGCCGGCCCGGGCACGGGGGACCTGAGCGGCGTGCACGTGCTGCGCACGCTGGACGACGCCGTCGCGCTGCGGTCGGACCTGCGGCCCGGTCGGCGGCTCGTGGTCATCGGCGCCGGATTCATCGGCGCGGAGGTGGCCTCAACCGCGCGCGGTCTTGGCCTCGACGTGACCGTCGTCGAGGCCCTTCCCGTGCCGCTCGCGGGCCCGCTCGGGCCGGAGATGGGCCGCGTGTGCGCCGCCCTGCACGCTGATCACGGGACCCGGCTGCTGACCGGCACCGGGGTCGCCGGGCTTGACGGCGACGGGCACGTCACCGCCGTCCGGCTGCTCGACGGGGGCTCCCTGCCTGCCGATGTCGTTCTGGTGGGCATCGGCGCCCAGCCCAACGTGGAGTGGCTGGCGGGCTCGGGGCTCGACCTGCGCGGCGGGATCGCGACCGACGCGCGGGGGGCTGCCAGCATCCCCGGCGTGGTCGCGGCCGGCGACTGCGCCGCCCCCTGGAGCGAGACGGCCGGGCGTCACGTCCGTTTCGAGCACTGGGCCGGCGCCCTCGAGCAGCCGTCCGCCGCGGTGGCCGCCCTGCTGGGCGCGGACGCCGCCGCGTCGCCCAGGGTCCCTTACTTCTGGTCGGACCAGTACGGGGTGCGCATCCAGTTCGCCGGGACGCGAGGCCCGGACGACAAGCTCCGCGTCGTGGAAGGTGACGTCGCCGCCCGCAGCTTCCTGGCCGTCTACGAGCGCGACGATGTTCCCGTCGCGGTCTTGGGCATGAACCAGTCACGCCTGTTCACCCGCTGGCGCCGCCAGCTGCGCACCGCCGCCGCCCGCTGACCTGCGGCCCGCCGCTCCGCACCGAAGGAGACCATCATGGACCAGCGCACCTATGACTATGTCATCGTCGGGGGCGGGTCCGCGGGCAGCGCGCTCGCCAACCGTCTCAGCGCCGACCCGGCGAGCCAGGTCCTCGTCCTGGAAGCGGGGCGCAGCGACTACCGCTGGGATGCCTTCATCCACATGCCCGCCGCGCTGACCATCCCGATCGGCAACCGTTTCTACGACTGGAAGTACGAGTCGGAACCGGAGCCGCACCTGGGGGGCCGCCGGGTCTACCACGCCCGCGGCAAGGTGCTCGGCGGCTCGAGCAGCATCAACGGGATGATCTTCCAGCGGGGCAACCCGCTGGACTACGAGCGCTGGGGTGCCGACCCGGGCATGCGGGACTGGGACTACGCCCACTGCCTGCCCTACTTCAAGCGCATGGAGAACTGCCTGGCCGCGGACTCCGACGACCCGTTCCGGGGTCACGCCGGCCCCCTGGTGCTTGAACGCGGGCCGGCCACGAGCCTGCTTTTCCAGGCGTTCTTCGCCGCCGTCCAGGAGGCCGGCTACCCGCTGACCGACGACGTGAACGGCTACCGGCAGGAGGGCTTCGCGCCGTTCGACCGGAACGTGCACCGCGGGCGGCGGCTGAGCGCCGCCCGGGCGTACCTGCACCCGGTCATGTCCAGGCCTAATCTCACGGTGCGCACGCGCGCCTTCGTCAGCCGGATCCGCTTCGAGGGCAAGCGCGCCGTGGGGGTCGAGTACCGGCAGGGCCGCGGGGATGTCCAGGTAGCCCGGGCCGGCGAGGTCATCCTCTGCGGCGGGGCGATCAACAGCCCGCAGCTGCTCCAGTTGTCCGGGATCGGGAACGCCCAGGACCTGGCCGCGCTCGGCATCCCGGTCGTGGCCGACCTGCCCGGCGTCGGCGAGAACCTGCAGGACCACCTTGAGGTCTACATCCAGCACGCTTGCAAGCAGCCGGTCTCCGTTGCGCCCGGCATGAAGTGGTACAACCGGCCGAAGATCGGCGCCCAGTGGCTGTTCCTGCGGCGCGGCCTCGGCGCGACCAACCACTTCGAGGCCGGCGGCTTCGCCCGGAGCAACGACGACGTCGCCTACCCGAACCTGATGTTCCACTTCCTGCCGGTCGCGGTCCGCTACGACGGGTCGATGCCCGCGGGCGACCACGGCTACCAGGTGCACATCGGGCCGATGTACTCCGACGCGCGGGGCACCCTCAAGCTCAAGTCCGCCGACCCGGGGGTGAAGCCGGCCCTTACCTTCAACTACCTGTCCACCGACCAGGACCGCCGCGAGTGGGTCGAGGCCATCGGCGTCGCCAGGAAGATCTTCGCCCAGGCCGCCTTCGCCCCGTACAGCTCGGGTGAGATCTCCCCGGGACCGGAGGTCGAGACCCCCGACCAGATCCTGTCCTGGGTCGCCAAGGACGCGGAAACGGCGCTGCACCCGTCGTGCACCGCCAAGATGGGTACCGGCCCGCTGTCGGTGGTGGACCCCGCGACCATGGGAGTACACGGGCTGGACGGGCTGCGCGTCGTCGACGCCTCGGTCATGCCCTACGTGACTAACGGCAACATCTACGCCCCTGTCATGATGACGGCGGAGAAGAGCGCCGACCTCATCCTCGGCAACACCCCGCTGGCTCCCGAGCAGGTCGAGTTCTACCGGCACCGCCCGCAGGCGAGGACGCGGGCCGGGTCCGCCTGAGTTCCATCCGCACCAGCAGACGGAGAAGACAGTGACTCACCTCTTCATCGACGGCCAGTGGGTCTCGCCGCGGGTTCCCGCGTCGGTCGAAGTCATCAACCCCTTCGACCAGAGCGTCCTGGCCATGGTGGACGAGGCCGGCCCGGCCGACGCGGCCCGGGCCGTCGCGGCGGCCCGCGCCGCCTTCGACACGTCGCGGTGGCCCGCTACCCCGGCGCGCGACCGCGCCGCCCTGCTTAACGCGATCGCCGCCCTGCTCGTGCGCGACCGGGCCGAGATCGCGCGGCTGGAGACGCTGGACACCGGCAAGACGCTCACTGAGAGCCGGCAGGACGTCGACGACGTGGTCGCGGTCTTCCGCTACTACGCGGACCTGGCCGGCCAGGAACCCGGCCGGCTGGTCGAGGTCGGCAACCCGGCGGTGGTCAGCCGGATCGTGGCAGAACCGGTCGGCGTCTGCGTCCTCATCACGCCCTGGAACTACCCGCTGCTGCAGGTCTCCTGGAAGCTCGCGCCCGCGCTCGCGGCCGGCAACACCGTGGTGATCAAGCCGAGCGAGGTCACCCCGATGACCACCATCCGGCTCGTCGAACTGGCGCAGGAGGCGGGCGTCCCCCGCGGGGTGGTCAACCTGGTGACCGGGAGCGGCCGCACCGTCGGCGCCGCGCTGGTGGAAGACCCCCTGGTCGACATGGTCTCCTTCACCGGCGGCCTGGACACCGGCCGGTCGATCCTGCGGGCCGCCGCCGCCACGGTGAAGAAGGTCGCCGTCGAACTGGGCGGGAAGAACCCGAACATCGTCTTCGCCGACACCGACCTCGCGACGGTGGTCGACAACGCGCTCACGGCCGTGTTCCTGCACTCCGGGCAGGTGTGCTCGGCCGGCGCCCGGCTCATCGTCGAGGACCCGGTTTACGACGCCGTCGTGGCGGCGCTGGGGGAGCGCGCGGAGCGGATCGTCCTTGGCAACGGGCTGCAGCCCGGCACGGAGTGCGGTCCCCTGGTGTCCGCCGCGCAGCGGACGCGCACCGAGCGGTATGTCGCCGGCGCGCTCGCCGAGGGAGCCCGGCTGGTGGCCGGCGGGCGGCGGCCGGACGACCCCGAGCTGAAGGCGGGCTTCTTCTACCGGCCGACGGTGCTGGCCGGCTGCACCGCCGCGATGACCGTTGTCCGGGAGGAGACCTTCGGGCCCATCCTCACCGTGGAGCGGTTCACCAGCGAGGAGGAGGCCGTGGCGCTGGGCAACGACACCGACTTCGGCCTGGCCGGCGCCGTCTGGACCGCAGACACCGCGCGGGCCGAGCGGGTGGCGCGGGCGCTGCGGGCCGGCACGGTGTGGATCAACGACTTCGGCCCTTATGTCCCCCAGGCCGAATGGGGCGGCTTCAAGCGATCGGGCAACGGCCGCGAGCTCGGCCCCACGGGCCTGGCCGAGTACCAGGAGATCAAGCACATCTGGCACAACACCAGCCCGGCCCCGGCCGGATGGTTCAAACACTGACCGAAACAAAGGAGCCATATGTCCGATTTCACGGAAACGCCGCCCGGGGTGGCCACGGCCGTGCCCCTCACCGACATCAACGACCTGGCCCGCTTCGGCTACAAACAGGAGCTGCACCGCAGCCTGGGCAGCTTCTCGAGCTTCGCCGCCGGGTTCAGTTACCTGTCGATCCTCACCGGCGTGTTCGAGCTGTTCGCGTTCGGCTTCGGGTTCGGCGGGCCGGCCTTCTTCTGGACCTGGCCGCTGGTGTTCGTCGGCCAGTTCGCCGTGGCGCTCTGCTTCGCCGAGATGTGCGGCCAGTACCCGCTCGCCGGGTCGGTCTACCAGTGGTCCAAGCAGATCGCCCGGTCGCTCACCTCCTGGCTGGCCGGATGGATCATGATCATCGGCGCGATCGTCACCATCGCCGCGGTGGCGGTCGCCTACCAGGTGATCCTGCCGCAGATCTCGACCGCCTTCGAGATCGCCGGAACCCCCGCCGACGCCGGCCTGTACTCCACGCCCGGGGGCGCGAAGAACGCGGTCATCCTCGGGGTCGGGCTCGTGGTGTTCACCAC
The DNA here is from genome assembly GCA_963767685.1 of uncultured Actinomycetota bacterium. Taxonomy (GTDB): domain Bacteria; phylum Actinomycetota; class Actinomycetes; order Streptosporangiales; family Streptosporangiaceae; genus Trebonia. Next base: position 2,232,773 of record CAVYEZ010000005.1, on the reverse strand, counting down.
GATCATCAACTGCATCGGCGTCCGGCTGATGTCCATCATCAACAACATCGGCGTCATCACCGAGCTCGTCGCCTCAAGCGCGCTCATCCTGCTGCTGGCGTTCCACATCAAGCGCGGGCCCGGGGTCGTGCTGCATACCGCGGGAGCCGGCGCCGGCCACACCTTGGGCTACTTCGGCGCGTTCCTCGGCGCGGCGCTGATGAGCGCCTACGTCTTCTACGGCTTCGACACGGCCGGCTCGCTCGCCGAGGAGACGAACAACCCGCGCAAGTACGCCCCCCGGGCGATCCTCCGCGCGGTCGCCGCCGTCTTCGTCATCGGCGCCCTGCTCATGCTTGTCGCCATGATGGCGGTCGGAAACATCAACGCCAGCCAGCTGTCCACCGAGGGACTCCCGTACATCGTCAAGTCCACGCTCGGGTCGGGGCTCGGCGACCTCTTCCTGGCCTGCTCCGGCATCGCGATCACCGTCTGCTGCCTGGCCGTGCAGACGGCCTGCATCCGGATGCTGTTCTCGATGGCCCGCGACGGGCGACTGCCGTTCGGCGGCGCCATCGCGCGCGTCTCCGGACGGTCAAGGACCCCGGTCGTGCCCGCCCTGCTCACCGGTGTCCTGGCCATCGCGCTGCTGCTCGCCAACATCGGCAACCAGCAGGTATTCACCATCATCACGTCGGTGGCCATCATCTTGTTCTACATCCCCTACCTGCTGGTCACCGGGCCGATGCTGATCCGGCGGCTGCGCAGGCACTGGCCGCGCCCGGAGCACGGCGAGTACTTCTCGATGGGCCGCTGGGGGCTGCCCGTGAACGCGTTCGCGGTCATCTACGGCATCGCGATGACCATCAACCTGGCCTGGCCCCGGGGCGCGGTGTACGGCACCAACCACTGGTACTTCCAGTACGGCGCCTTCGTCTTCGTCGGCGCGATCGGAATCATCGGCGGCCTGTACTACGGCCTCGTGCAGCGGCGCAAGCCCAGCGACGTCCTCGCCGAGCACCGCGCGGACGCGTTCGGCGCACCGGCTCTGGAACTGTCCGGCGAAGCCGAGGGCGCGTGACGCGGAGTTAGCCTTGGAAGTGGCGCTCAGTCCCCGCCACTCCCGGGCTTATCGATTACAGTGCCGAGAGTTAGGCCCTACCATGGAGCCGCACTCTCGGCACTATCGGAATAATGGTCCCGCGGGCTAGCATTCGACGATGTTGAGCGCGAGCCCGCCGCGGGCGGTCTCCTTGTACTTGTCCTTCATGTCCGCGCCGGTCTCCCGCATGGTCTTGATGGCCTTGTCCAGCGGGACGTAATGCCGGCCGTCGCCGCGGACGGCCATCCGGGCCGCGGTGATGGCCTTGACCGAACCGACGGCGTTGCGTTCGATGCACGGGATCTGCACCAGCCCGCCGACCGGGTCGCAGGTGAGCCCCAGGTTGTGCTCGATGCCGATCTCGGCCGAGTTCTCGACCTGCTCCGGAGTCCCGCCGAGGACCTCGGCGAGCCCCGCGGCGGCCATGGAGCAGGCCGAGCCGACCTCTCCCTGGCAGCCCACCTCCGCCCCCGAGATCGAGGCGTTCTCCTTGAACAGCACGCCGATCGCGGCGGCGGTGAGCAGGAAGCGGACCACGCCGTCGGCGGAGAACGAGCCGACGAAGTCCCGGTAGTAGTGCAGGACGGCCGGCACGATGCCGGCGGCACCGTTGGTCGGGGCAGTGACCACCCGGCCGCCGGCGGCGTTCTCCTCGTTCACCGCCAGGGCGTAGAGAGTCACCCAGTCCATCGCCCGGAGCGGATCGGGGTCGTCGTCCGGCGCCATCAGCTGGGCGTACAGTGCGGCGGCGCGGCGGCGGACCTTCAGGCCGCCAGGCAGCACGCCGCTGGTGCGGATGCCGCGCTCCACGCACTCCTGCATCACCGACCAGATGTGCAGCAGCCCGGCGCGGATCTCCGCCTCGCTGCGCCACGCCAGCTCGTTCGCGAGCATCACGTCGCTGATCCGCAGCCCGGTCGCCCGGGCCTGGGCGAGGAGCTCCTCGCCGGTGCTGAACGGGTACCGCACCGGGGTGCGGTCGGCCACGATGGCGGGGTTGCCCTTGTCGTCCTCATCCACCACGAACCCGCCGCCGACCGAGTAGTACTCGCGCCGCAGCAGCTCGTGCCCGGCGGCGTCGAGCGCACGGAAGACCATCCCGTTGCTGTGGAACTCCAGCCGCTTGCGCCGGTGCAGCACGACGTCGTCGTCGACCGAGAACGCGATGGGATGCTTGCCCGCCAGCCGGAGCGTTCCGCCGGTGCGGACGGCCGCGACGCGCGGCTCGGCCGCGACCGGGTCGACCAGGTCCGGCTGCTCGCCCTCGAGGCCGAGGACGACCGCCTTGACGCTGCCGTGCCCGTGGCCGGTCGCGCCGAGCGAGCCGAAGAGCTCGCAGCGGACGCCGGCGACCTGGCTCAGCACGCCGTCCCCGCTCAGCCGGGACGCGAACGAGCAGGCCGCCCGCATCGGGCCGACGGTGTGCGAGCTGGACGGACCGATCCCCACCGTGAACAGGTCGAAGACGCTGACGGCCATGTGCATGCCTCTTCCGGCGCCACGGCAATTTCGCCTGCGCACTGCCATTAATAGATACTCATCTGATATATCAGTCTTATGAGCACACTATGCCTTCCTTCGGGCGCAGGCAAGTTTCTCCCGCCGCCGGCCCCTAGGATTCGCTGGTGACCGCGCAACCGCTGGATCTTGAGCGCGCCGCCACGGCCGGCACTGTCACCACTGGCGCTGGCACCTCCCAGGCGGACCGGGCCTACGCCGCGATCAAGGACCGGCTGATCATGCTGGACATTCACCCAGGCGATCCGATCGACGACGACGCGCTGGCCAGGGATCTCGGGGTCGGCCGGACCCCGGTGCGCGAGGCCCTGAAGCGCCTGGAAGGCGACCGGCTCGTCGTGTCCTACCCACGGCGGGGAACCTTCGCCACCCGGGTCGACATCTCCGACCTCGCGGACATCTCGGAGATCCGCGCCCAGCTCGAGCCGCTCGCGGCCCGGCGCGCCGCCGAGCGGGCCGCGCGCCCGGCGCGGGCCGAGCTGACGGAACTGGCGGCGCGCATCGAGCGGCTTAAGGTCAGCGAGGTCGACCGGACGGAGCTGATGCGCTGGGACCTGCGGGTGCACCGGGCCATTTACCGGGCGGCGGGCAACTCCCACCTGGAGGACGTGCTGATCCGCTACGACAACCTGGCGACGCGGATCTTCTGCCTGTTCCTCGAGCGGCTGCCCACCGTGGACGAGCACGTCGCCGAGCACGTGGACCTGCTGCGTGCGATCGCCGCCGGCGACGCCGGCCGCGCCGGGGACCTCGCCCGCGAGCATGTCCTGGGCTTCGACCGGGTAATCCGGACGGTCATCTGACGCGGTCATCTGACACTGTGCGCCCGATCAGGCCCTGATCCGGGCCATCTCCGGGTCGACAAGCGGCTCGGCGGCGACCGTGGCGGCGATCCGCCGGCCGAAGTAGCCGATCTCGACCCGGGTCCCGGCACAAGCCGAGGCTGGCAGCCAGGCATAGGCGACCGGCCGCCCGACGGTGTGCCCGAACGCGGCGCTGGTCACGTAGCCGGGCCGGCCCTCGAGGTACACCGGCTCCTGGCCGAGGACGACGCTGCGGCCGTCGTCGATCGTCAGGCAGGACAGTCGCCGGACCACGCTGCCGTCGTCAAGTCCGGCGATGGCCTCGCTGCCGACGAAGGCGCCCTTCTGCTTGCGCACGGCAAACCCGAGGCCTGCCTCGTACGGGTTGTGCTCGGTGGTCATGTCCTGTCCCCAGGAGCGGTAGCCCTTTTCCAGCCGCAGGCTGTTGAACGCCGCGCGGCCGGCGGCGATCACGCCGAGGTCCCGGCCGGCCGCCCACAGGACGTCCCACAGCCGCTGGCCCGTGTCGGCTCCGGTATAGAGCTCCCAGCCCAGTTCCCCGACGTAAGACAGCCGCATCGCCGTCACCGGCACGCCGCCGAGCCTAGCCCGCTTGGCGCGGAAGTACTTCAGCCCGTTGTTGGAGAAGTCGTCGTCGGTCAGCGACTGCACCAGGTCGCGGGCGCGCGGGCCCCATACGCCGATGCAACCGGTGCCGCCGGTGATGTCGCGGACCTCGGCGCCAACGCCGGCCGCGGCCTGACGGCGCAGGTAGTCATGGTCCAGGGCCCCGTTGACACCGACCTGGAACAGTTGCTCGCCGAGACGGGCGACGGTCAGGTCGCTGCGGACGCCGCCGGCCTCGTCGAGCGCCAGGGTGTAGGTGACCGACCCGACCGACTTGTCCAGCTGGCCGGTAGTTACCCGCTGGAGCAGGTCAAGTGCGCCGGGGCCGGTGATCTCAAGGCGGGTGAGCGGGGTCATGTCGTAGAGGGCGACGGCGGTGCGCGTCCGCCACGCCTCGACCGCGGCAATCGGCGACCAGAACTGCCCGGCCCACGCGTCGCGCTCCGGTGGCACCCACTCCGGGGGCAGCTGGTCGACGAGGGGCGCATTGGCCTCGTACCAGTGCGGCCGCTCCCAGCCCGCCGCCTCGAGGAAGACGGCGCCGAGTTCCCGCTGCCGGGCATGGAAGGGACTGACGCGCACGCCGCGGGGGGAGCGGCGCGGCTGCAGCGGGTGCAGGATGTCGTAGACCTCGACGAAGCTGCGCTGCGCGGTCTCGCCGACGTAGGACTCGCTGAGCTGGACCTGCTCGAACCGGTGGACGTCGCAGCCGTGCACGTCGACCTCGCTGCGACCCTCGGTGAGCAACTGGGCCACCGACCGGGCGACTCCCGCGGAGTGCGTGACCCAAACCGCCTCCGCGATCCAGAAGCCGGCCACGTCCGCGGATTCGCCGATCAGCGGGTTGCCGTCCGGGGTGAAGGAGAAGATCCCGTTGAAGCCCGAGTCGACCTTGGCCGCGCGAAGCGAGGGAAGCAACAGCTTGCTCTGCTCCCACGGGCCGGCGAAGTCCTCCTCGGTAAACGGCAGCATCGACGGCATCGACGCCTCGGTGACCTCGCCCCCGGGCAACTCCGACAGTTCCACCGGTATCGGCCGGTGCGCGTAGGAGCCGATACCGAGCCGGTCGCCTTTCTCGCGGTAGTACAGGTCCTGGTCCTGGTGACGCAGGATCGGCAGGCTGGCCTCGGCGAGTTCGTCGCCCAGGCCCGCGAGCCCGGGCACCTGCCCGGTCCAGGCGAACTGGTGCGCCAGTGGCAGCAGCGGCACGGGCATCCCCGCCATCGCCCCGATGGCCGGGCCCCAGAAGCCCGCGCAGGACACCACGATGTCGGCGGGAATGACGCCGGCCGAGGTACGGACGCCGGTCACCCGGCCGCCTGCCTGCTCGATGCCGGTAACCTGGGTCGCCCCCTGGAAGCGGGCGCCGCGCGCCTGCGCCCGGCGGGCGAGCGCCACCACCGCGCGCGCGGCCTTCGCCAGGCCGTCGGTGGGCACGTGCAGGGCGCCCAGGATGCGCGCGGGATCGACCAGCGGGTGCAACCGGGCGCATTCCTCGGGGCTGACGATCGTGGCCTCGATACCCCAGGAGGTGTCCCAGCCCTGCCGGCGGTGCAGCTCGGCCAGCCGCTCCGGGGTGGTGGCCACCTCCAGGCCGCCGACCTGGTTGAAGCACCACGCGCCGTCGACGTCGAGACGCAGGAACTTCTCCACCGTGTAGCGGGCGAACTCAGTCATCGTCTTGGCGGAGTTGGTCTGGAAGACCAGCCCCGGCGCATGTGACGACGAGCCCCCGGTCAGCGGAAGCGGCCCCTGGTCGACCACGGTGACCCGGTTCCAGCCGCGGGTGGTCAGCTCGTCGGCGAGGTTGGCGCCGACGATTCCCGCGCCGATGATGACCACCCGAGGGGTGACGGGCATTGCTCTGCTCCTGACGGTCGCGACGATGCTGACGATGGGATCCGGGCTTCAGCCGTCGCCGGCGGCGGTGAACTCAAGTGCGGCGTCCGCCAGCCAGGCAGCGAGGTAACCGGCGAAGGAGGACCGGACGAGGATGGCGTAGTCGTCACCGCTCGCCGCGAGCGCGAGCAGCACGACGCCTGCCTGGCCGAGCGTGGTCTGGGCGCTGCTCCCGTGCCCGAAGCTGCGCGGGTGCAGGTCGATCGAGCAGCCCTTGGCCAGCACGTCCCGCGCTCGTGAACCGGTCAGCCGCAGCGTGATCCGCTGCGCGGACACGTCTACCACGACACCGCCGAACGGCAGCGTGGCTCCGCGGATCCGGCCTGCTAGTTGCTCGGGCCGCTCGGTCGCGCTGGTCAGCAGCCATTCATCGGGACCAAGCCAGATGGCACGTCCGGAGTCCGTTTGCACCCAGGAATCGGGCGCCGCGGGCAGGCCGGAGCCGAGCGCTGCCGTCACCTCGGGACCGCTCACGCCGATCCGCACGTCAGCCATCGCGGTGAACGGCTCGACCGCAATGCCAACCGTGCCGGGCAGGCGCTTCCAGGCGGCGGCCCGTGACTCAAGCGGATGGGTGCGCGGCAACTCAGCCATCGCGGCGCGCTCCTTCGGGATCGACGAGCACCGAACTGGTGATTTCCACCGGGACGAGGGTGCCCTTGACGGGGACGTGCACGGTGTCGCCGATGCGCGTGCGGCCGCCCTTCACCAGCGCGAGCGCGAACGGGCGCCCGAGTTCGGCGCTGCGGTAGCTGGAGGTGACGTGCCCGAGCATCGGCACCGGCGGGGGCGGCAGCTGCCCGCCAGCAGCGAACTCCACGACCTGCGCGCCCTCCGGCAGCAGGGTGCGGCGGTCGACGGGCAGCAGCCCGACCAGCTGCTTGCGTCGCGGGCTCTGGTTCGCGGGACGGGCGAAGGAGCGCTTGCCGACGAAGTCGGGTTTCTTCTTCGCTACCGCCCAGGCCAGGCCCAGGTCGTGCGGGGTCACGGTGCCGTCGGTGTCCTGCCCGATGATCGGGTACCCCTTCTCCGCCCGCAGGACGTGCATGGTCTCGGTGCCGTAGGGCGTGATGCCGTGACGGCGGCCTGCCTCGAGCAGCCGCTGCCAGACCGCGACCGCATACCAGGGGCTGACGTAGACCTCGAAGGCGAGCTCGCCGGAGAAGCTGATCCTGGCCAGCCGGACCGGCGCGCCCTCTAGCTCGGTGTCCCGCCAGGTCATGAAGGGAAACGCCTCGTTCGAGACGTCCACCGCGGGGAAGAGCGCCCCGATGACGTCGCGGGAGCGGGGGCCGACGACCGGGAAGGTCGCCCACTGCTCGGTGACTGAGGTGCAGCGGACCCGCAGCTCCGGCCACTCGGTCTGGAGCCACTCCTCCATCCAGTCGAGTACCTTCGCCGCGCCGCCGGTGGTGGTGATGACGAGGAAGCGGTCCTGCGCCAGGCGCAGGACGGTCCCGTCGTCGATCACCATGCCGTCGATGCCGCACATGACGCCGTACCGGACGGCACCGGCCTTCAGCGTGCTCATCATGTTCGTGTAGAGGCGGTCGAGCAGGACCTCGGCGTCCGGGCCCTGGACGTCGATCTTGCCCAGGGTGGAGCCGTCGAGGATCCCGACGCCGGCGCGGGTCGCGGCGCACTCGCGCAGCACCGCGGCCGCTATGTCCTCGCCCGGTCGCGGGTAGTAGCGGGGGCGCTTCCACTGGCCCACGTCCTCGAATACCGCGCTCGCCGCGACGTGCCATTCGTGCAGGGCGGTAACCCGCTCGGGGTCGAACAGCCGGCCGCGGTCGCGGCCGGCCAGCGCGGCGAAGGCCACCGGAGTGTACGGCGGCCGGAACGTGGTGGTGCCGGCCTCGCGCACCGGGATGCCGAGGAGTTCGGCGGTAATCCCCGAGGCGAGGACGCCGGACGTCTTGCCCTGGTCGTGCGCCGTGCCGATGGTGGTGTAGCGCTTGACGTGCTCGACGGAGCGCAGCCCGGCCCCGACCGCGCGGGCGATGTCGGCCACGGTGGCGTCCCGCTGCAAGTCGACGAACTGGGTGCGGCTCGCGGCGGCGGAGGTGTCCGGCACCCGCCACAGCACGAGCGGCGCGGCCGGGACGGCGGGCGCCGGCGCGGCCGGCAGCGGGTCATCGGCGGTCGGCCCCGTCAGCCCCGTCAGCCCCGTCAGCTCTGTCAGCGCCGCCCGGGCCGCCCGCCGCCCGTCGGCCAGAGCGCCGGGCAGGTCGAAGACGCCGGCGGCGGACCCGGCGACGACCAGGCCCGGCCGGTCTTCACCGGGCAGGAAGGCACCGAGCGCCTCGTCGTAGCGGAGCCGGCCGCCGGCCTGGCTGAACAGGTGCACCGCGGGATTCCAGCCCCCGCTCACCAGCAGCAGGTCGCAGGCGATCGCGCTGCTCGGGCCAGCTCGCTCGCCGGCCAGCGGCGCGACGTGGGCGCGGGTCACCCGTTCGTGGCCGTCCGTGCCGGTCACGACCGCCCCGGCCAGCACCCGGATGCCGGCCCGCTCGCACTCGGCGCGGTACCGCGGCGCCGCGCCCGGCCGGGCATCGACGACCGCCTGGATCCGGGCGCCGGCCCGGTGCAGATCAAGCGCCGCGTCGTAGGCGCTGTCGTTCGTGGTGAACACCACCGCGTCGCGGCCGGCCAGCACGCCGTAGCGGTGCAGGAAGGTGCGGGCGGCGGCGGCGAGCATGATCCCCGGCCGGTCGTTGTCGGCGAACACGACCGGGCGCTCGTGCGCCCCGGTCGCCACGATCACCTGCCGGGCCCGGAAGCGCCATACCCGCTGCCGTGACCAGTGCCGCGGCGCGGCCGCGCCGAGGTGGTCGGTGCGCCGCTGCAGCGCGAGGACGAAGCCGTCGTCGTAGCTGCCGAACGCAGTGGTGCGCTGCAGGTGCAGCACGTCAGGCCGGGCGGCCAGCTCCGCTACCGCGGCGGCCACCCAGTCCGGCGCCGGGGCGCCGTCGAGTTGTTCGCTGCCCGCAAGCAGCGCGCCGCCCGCCTCGGACTGCTCGTCGACCAGGGCGACGCGGGCCCCGGCGCGCGCCGCCCTGAGCGCGGCCGCGAGCCCGGCGGGGCCGGCCCCCACGACCAGCACGTCGACGTGCTGATGGACGGCGTCGTAACGGGCGGAGTCGGGGACGTCCGCCAGGCGCCCCTGCCCGGACAGGCCGCGGGCCACCAGCCCGTCACAGAGTTCGACGGTGGTGGCGAGCAGCATCGGCTCGGGGAAGGGCTCCTCGATCTGGACCAGCCCGGCCGGGTCCTCGGCCCACGCCCCGGCGATCCCGCGCGGCCGCCCGAGCTTGATGCTGGTCGCGATCTGGTGTCGGCCGGCCGCGAGGAGCGCGGAGGCCAGCGTGTCACCGGGATGGCCCGTGAAGCTCATCCCGTCGAAGGTGAACCGCAGCGTCGTCGCACGGTCGACGCGGCCGCCCCGGGCGGTGCGGAAGGGGCCGCTCACGACGTCGCCGGCTTCGGCTCGTCGAGGCGCCAGGTGCCCTCGAAGCGGTAGGTAGCCGTGTCGCGGACGGCGTTGAACCAGCGGCGGCAGCCGGCCTGGTGGTTCCACCGCTCGGCGAAGCGGCCCTTGGGGTTGTCGCGGAAGAAGACGTAGTGCGCCCACTGCTCGTCGGTGAGCGCGGCGGGGTCGGCCGGGTAGGGCACGTGGGCCTGGCCGCCGTAGTGGAACTCGGTCTCCTCGCGGGGACCGCAGTAGGGGCATGGGATGAGCTGCACGAGACTCCCTGGCTCAGTGGGCGACGGCGGCGGCGCCGTGCTCGTCGACGAGTGCGCCGGTGACGAAGCGGTCGAGGCTGAACGGCGCCACGTACGGGTGCGGCTCGCCGTGGGCGATCGTGTGCGCCAGGCACCAGCCGATGCCGGGCGTGGCCTTGAACCCGCCGGTGCCCCACCCGCAGTTGAGGTAGACGTTCTCGAAGGGGGTACGGCCCACCACCGGCGAGGCGTCCGGGCTCACGTCGACGATTCCGGCCCAGGTGCGCAGCAGGTGCGCGCGCGCGAACACCGGGAACAGCTCGACCGCGGCGGCCATCTGGCGCTCGATGACGTGGAAGGCGCCCCGCTGGCCGTAGCCGTTGTAGGAGTCGATCCCGGCGCCCATGACCAGCTCGCCCTTGTGGGCCTGGGAGACGTACACGTGGATCGCGTTGGACATGACCACCGTTGGCTGCACCGGCTCGAGCAGCTCGGAGACCAGCGCCTGCAACGGGTGGCTCTGCACCGGTACGCGGATGCCGAGCAGGCTGGTGAGCACCGTGGTGTGCCCGGCCGCGCACAGCGCGACCGTGCCGGCGGCGATGACGCCGCGCGTCGTTTTGACCCCGGTGACCCGGTCGCCGTCGGTGGCGAAGCCGGTGACCTCGCAGTCCTGGATGAGGTCGACGCCCGCCGCGGCCGCGCGGCGGGCGAAGCCCCAGGCCACGTAGTCGTGCTTGGCGATGCCGGCGCGCGGCTGGTAGGTCGCGCCGAGCACGGGGTACCTGATGTCCGCCGAGGTATTCACGATCGGGCAGATCTTCCTGACCTCGTCCGCTTCCAGCCACTCGGCGTCGATGCCATTGAGCTTGTTGGCCTCGACCCGGCGCACGCTGTCCCTGACGTCCTGCGGGGTGTGCGCGAGGTTCAGCACACCCCGCTGGCTGAACAGGATCGGGTAGCCGAGGTCGTCCTCGAGCCCCTCCCACAGCGTGAGCGCGTGCTCGTAGATGGCCGAGCTCTCGTCCCACAGGTAGTTGGACCTGATGATCGTGGTGTTGCGGGCCATGTTGCCGCCCGCCAGCCATCCCTTCTCAAGCACCGCTACCTTCGTGATGCCGTGGTTCTTAGCGAGGTAGTGCGCGGTGGCCAGGCCATGGCCGCCGCCGCCGACAATCACGACGTCGTAAAAGCGCTCCGGCTCCTTGTCCCGCCAGAGGAAGTCCGGATGGTCCGGCAGGCCGGCGCCGGGGGTACGCGGGCTCACCGCGCGGTCTGCGCCGACGACCGGCTCAGCAGCTGGCCGGGATCGACGGAGGCGTCTGGGCCTCGGTCAAGCTGGACAAGCATGCCTCCCCCTCCTGTCATTAATACTTTCCGAGACTGATATATCAATTGAACAACACAGTAGGATCGGGGCGTGCCGGAGTCAAGGGGTGGAACGAGTCAAGGGGTCGACCCCAGCGCAGGCCCGGACGACTAATCCCGATGCTGTTCAGCCAGAGGTGCCCGGCGGGGCGGGGCGCGGCGGGGTGTCGTAGGCGGTGAAGTCCCCTTCGACTTGCTTCTCGGTCATCCACGCATCGAGCGCGCGGGCGGCCTTCGCGTAGGCAGTCACGGTCTTCTCGTGGGACGGTCGCTTCTCCTGGTTCGTTCGTGCGCAGCCACTGCTCGAACTCGCTGATCATCATCGCCCGCAGCTGCTGAGGAGACAGGCGGCCGTCCCGCGACGCGGGCGAGAAAGACGGCCGCTGGACAGCGGCGAGGCGGAGAGGTGGCCGGCTAAGGCGGTCGTCAACGCAGGCGGACCGCGTCGTGGAAGGCTAGCTTGTTGGGGGCGCGTGGCGGGGTGAGCCGGTCACCGCGTAGGTGTCGGTGACGCCACGGGCGCGTCGGCTAGTTCCATTTAACTGGGTTATCAATGCTTGTTCCGGCCTAAACGCAAGCCAGGCCTCTCGACACGGTCTCTGGCCTGGCGGTGCCCTCGACCTGCCGTTGGACTTGGCGGTTCAGCCGCTGCCTTAACGGCTGACCTCGGTCGGCTACCGGGGGCGGTAGGCAGTCGACCGGTGCTGGATATCCTCGACTATCACTGTGTGCTTCGACTCATCGATCCATTGGCGCCGTCGGCGTCGGCGGCGGCTACCCCGATCAGGACCACGAGGTCGCCGAGGCGGTCAAGGCCGCTTTGTGAACCAGCGGCGGGGTGGGCGCGGCCCCGATTTCCCGCCGCGCCCCGCGCCGCCAACTCCGATCCCCGCTCACGCAGAGCCAACTCGAAGCGACGGTGCCCTCATGTCCAATCTGCGCATACTGTGCCTGCACGGCTACCACGGCAGCGGAGCGATCCTGCGTGACCAGATGGAATCGCTGACCGCCGCCCTGCCGCGAGCATCGAGTTTGTCTACGTGAACGCACCCTCCCTGGCCGGAGGAGACTTCGGCTGGCGGCACGAAGGCTTCGACGGCTCGGAGCGCACCCGCGACTGGGCGGTCGACCTGGTGCGCGCCGGACCCGGTTCGACGGAATCTTCGGCTTCAGCCAGGGCGCGGCCCTGGCCGGGCTGCTCACCGCGGTTCAGGAAAGCGGCAGCGCCCCGCCCGGATTCCGCTTCGACTTCGCCATCATGGTCGGCGGCTTAACCAGCGACCTGCCGAAACATGCGGAACTGCTGCGGCACAAGCTCACCACTCCCTCCGTCCACGTCATCGGCCGCAGCGACGTGATCATGCCCCGCAAGGACTCGCTGCGCTTGGCCGACCGGTTCGCCGACCCACTGATCATCGAACACCCCGCCGGGCACATCGTCCCCTACCACGACAGGGTGGCCAGACCCATCGCCGAATTCCTCGCCGGACGGGACGGAGGCAGCGCGATGAGCGATACCGCGAACCCGCGGCCGGGACCGGCCGGGCGATGGACCTCGTGATGCCCCCGCGACAGTTGCAGGTACTGGCGGTGCACCAGCGCTAGGTCGGTGAGTACGGCGCTGGTGTTGCGGTGGTAAAAGAACACCGTGAATATCGACATCGCGCCGGTGCTGACCAGGTAGCCTTTGTGACGTGGATCACCCGGCGCTGGACACTTCCGTACCGAACGTTGCGAGGATGTATGACTACATGCTGGGCGGTCGAGAGAACTTCCAGGCTGACCGCAGCGCTGCCGAGAGCGTACTTAGGGTACTCCCCGAAGCCAAGCAAAAGGTGCGCGAAAACCGGGCGTTCCTGCGGCGGGCCATCGGTTTTCTCTCGGAGCAGGGCATCCGCCAGTTCCTGGACATCGGGTCGGGCCTGCCGACCCAGGACAACGTGCATGAGGTCGCTCACGAGGTCAACGCGGACGCGAAGGTCGTCTACGTCGACCACGATCCGGTCGTGGTTTCCCACGGAAAGGCTCTGCTCGCCAAGTCGGAGCGGGTCATCGTCGTCCAGGCCGACTTCCGTGAGCCGAAGGCACTGCTGGGCCTGTCGGCCATCCGCGAGCATCTCGACTTCGCTCAGCCGGTCGCGGTTATCCTCCTCCAGGTCCTGCACTTCGTGTCCGATGAGGAGGACCCGGCCGGGATCGTCGCCACCTTCAAGGATGCCTTGTGCTCCGGCAGTTTCCTCGTGATCGGCCAGATCTCCGGGGATGATATTCCTGAGGATGTCCTGGCCAGGGGGTTGCAGGCGTACAGCAGCGCTAGCGGTCTGTGGCTGCGCGGCAAGGACCAGATCCGGCGTCTTTTCGACGGCTTCGACCTGGTCGAGCCGGGTCTCACGCCCGAGCACGCCTGGCGGCCAGGACCAGGGGGGGCACCCGGGCGGCTGGCGACGACAGGCTGGGTCGGCGTCGCCCGTAAACCTTTATTGATCGGGCCTGGCTTATCCCATTCCAGCTCGAGTGCGCCGATGCTGTAGACCATGAAGCTTGGCAGATAGGTAAGCCTCCCGCCTGGCGGGAGCCGCAGCCCCGGCAACCGGGACGCGATCTGCTCTAGCGCCACCCGCGCCTCCAGTCGGGCCAGCGGGGCGCCGATGCACGCGTGGGTACCGCGGCCGAAGGCGACATGTTCGCCTGTGTTGGTACGGTCCAGGTCGAAGCTTCCCGGACAGGAGAACCGGACCGGATCCCGGTTGGCCGCGCCGAACAGCACGAGAAGCCGCGCGCCAGCCGGGATCGGCTGGCCGCCGAGTTCCACTTCCCTGGTCGTCGTGCGAGTCATGCCCTTGACCGGCGAGAGGTAGCGCAAAGTCTCCTCGACCATGGCCGGCCCGAGCGCAGGCTCCGTGCGCAACCGGTCGGCCAAACCGTGGTCGCGCGCGAGCAGCAATGCCATGCTGCTGATAAGCGCGGTCAATGTCTCGTGCCCGCCGATCAGCAACTGGGTCACGACCCCTATCACCTCGTCGCCCGTCAAGGTCGGCCCGCTCCCCTCGGCGGGCTGCACGAGCGTGCTGACAAGGTCGCCCGGTCGCAGGTCGCGACGCCGGGCGGCGATCAGCCGCACGAGGAAGTCGTGCAGCTCCGCCGAGCTGCGCGCCAGTCGTATGCGCTCGTCTGCCGACAGTCCGGGCATGTGCAACCGCACCGTGTCGTCGGACCACTGCTTCAGACGCTGCTGACTGCCGGGGTCGATCCCGAGGACGTGGCAAATCACGGTCAGTGGCAGCGGGACGGCCAGCCGCTGCACGATGTCCGCCTGGCCATCGGCGGCGAAACCTTCGATCAGTTCCGCGCAGACCGATTGAACATAGGGCTCGTACACCGAGACCGACTTCGGGGTCAGCATCTTCTGGGAGGCCCTGCGGACGCGCGTGTGCGTCGGCGGGTCGCTGTTGGCCAGCGCGTGAAAGTCTTCCGGGCACGCGTGCGGAACAGCGCCGCGCAAGGTCGCGAGATCCCGTTCGGACGACCCGGACGGGGCCGAGGAATAGGTTGCCGGGTCACGGACGACGGCCAGCACCTGATCGTGACTGGTTACCGCCCACGCGCGCAGGGCGCGCAGGTAGACCGGCCGCCCGCCATCCTGTGCTCGCTGCCACGCGGGATACGGATCGGCGAGGTGAGCGGGGTCGCGGGGATCCAGGGTGGCGAGTTCGATGTCACCCACCGGCGGCGTTCTCTTGTTTGGTGGCGATGACCGCGATCATGGGCAGACTGTTCTCCTGACCAGGGGTAATCGGATACGGAACGGACTCGGCTTTGCCGAAGTGACGTTGGAGCATGTCCGCCATCACCGTGACCGGCGGCGTAAGCATGTCGCGGTGCACCTTGCCGTCCGGTTCGCGGAATGACCATCGGTCGCGCGCGAGGTCGACCTCGACTCCCGGAATTAGAACCCCGCGCATGCGGCGGTCTTCGAACAGCGACAGGTCGAATACGGGGAGGAAGCACCGGCCGCCGACCGCCGTCCAGGCGGCCAGGTTCGTGACCAGCGTCTCGATATCGGACAACGTCTCCTGCAGTCCGTAGGCGCCCCACATGCACGACGTGACTTCCCACCGGCCACGGAAGTCCGCGCGAGGCTCCAGGAAACTGCCCTGCACGAAGAGCGCATCGGGGTTGCGCCGGCGGGCCACCGCGAGCATGGCCGACGACAGGTCCAGTCCGGCGCACGAAATGTTTGGCCTTCCGCGTCCCTGCTCAAGGAAGTACCCGGTCCCGCAGGCTACGTCGAGCCAGCTGGCGGCGCCGTACGTGAGCTCTCGCAGCAACTCGACCTCAAACCGGGTTTTGTGGAGAAATCCGTGGTCTGGAGTGAGCAGAAACGATTCGTCATACCGCTGTGCGTACGAATCATCGTAGGTCTCCAAAACCTCATCGATGGTCATCGAACTCACCTTTCCCGCGATTCTCGATGCCGTTATCTCGACTCTCGCGGTGACCATCACCCGAACAGCTCGAATCGCCTCGTCTAATGTCTCAGAGACTAACGCATACTGCACGCCACGCCACCACGCCACCGACAAACGATCACTCGGTGACCACCCTTTCCTGCCAATTTCGAGAGCCGATGCTGACTATTGAGAACGGGTCCCCAAGCTGCTAACCTGAGTGAGGATCTTCTTGATGATCTTCGCGTCATCGCGTCAAGCTCTGATGGCGCGGCAGCATGGAGTTGTGTGCATGACCTCTGTAGTTACCCCTATGACTTGCCGCAGAAATCATGATTGCCGTCGGCGTGGCGATCACCGCGGGCGCCGCACTGACCTAGATCCGAACGGATCACGCTTCACGCCGTACCGACCGCCATCACCGCTGCCGGCGTCGGCCAGAGCGTCGAGACCCTATGGCAACAAATGAGAATAGCGATATCGGCGCAGCGCCGGGCGCAATGCTGATGGACCAGGCGCGAGAATTGTGCAGGCCGATATTGCAAACCGCGGTCACGGCGCTATCGCCGCCATTGCGCAGAATGGTCGGCTATCATTTCGGCTGGTGGGATGCCGCCGGAACTGCCACCGAGGACCGGCACGGCAAAGCGCTACGGTCAGCGTTGACGCTTGGGGCCGCGACGGCGTGCGGCGGCTCCCTGGCCGCCGCGGTCCCGGCGGCGGCAGCGATCGAACTGCTGCACGGCTTTACGCTGCTCCACGATGATGTGATGGATGAAGGCCCGACCAGGCGCGGACGGCCCGCCGTGTGGCGCGTATGGGGAGTCGGCAACGCCATTCTGGCTGGCGACGCCCTGCATGCGCTGGCGTTCAAAGTCTTGCGCGAATACCTGCCCGTCGCTGTCGCTCACGAGGCGATCGGGCGGCTTACCGCTGCCTCGTTGGAACTGTGCCGGGGCCAGCAGGAAGACTGCGCGTTCGAACAGCGCTCGAAGGTGACACTAGACGAGTACCTGAGAATGGCGGTGTCCAAGACCGCGGCGCTCATGGGATGCGCCTGTGCCGTAGGAGCACTATGCGCCGACGCCGACCCGGGCACGGTATCGGCGTTGGACCGGTTCGGCCGCGAACTCGGTCTTGCGTTTCAGTTCGTGGACGACATTCTCGGCATCTGGGGTGATCCGTCGGTGACCGGCAAGCCGGTAGGCAATGACCTGCTGCGCCGCAAGTACACGTTGCCAGTGGTCGCCGCCATGTCTTCAGGTGGCGACGCTGCGGTCGAATTGGCAAGCCTATATAACTCCCCCGGTCAGATGACCCCAGCGGATGTCATCAGAGCAACCGCCTTGGTCGAAGCCGCTGGTGGCCGCCACGTCGCCGAACAATACTCTGACGAGTGCCTGGCTGCGGCCATCGACGCCCTTCCCGATCGGTCAGCGTCAGCTCACCTGCTGACGCTCACTCGTGTCGCGAGGCATCGTGACCGGTGATGCCTACATCCGGTAGTCCATCCCCTGGTAGAAGGCGATGGTAAAGCTGGTCTGGCGGTCGACCTCGATGGCGGCGCGTACCTGAGCGGCGACCAGGGGGCGCAGTACCGAGTGCGCGCGCGCCACGTAGTCTTCGGCTTGGTCCGTTGCCTCTTGGGGTGTTACGCCGAGGAACAGCACGTTGATATCCCCGTCCCGGCGATCTCTAGCGACGGTCTGGATATCGTTGACCAGTCGGTGTGCGTGGTCCTGCGCCTCGATCGCTTGAAGCAGCGGCTCTAGGTGATCGACCACGTCAAGCCCCTCCGCGGCAATGAGGTGGGTGACCCTGGTCGCCTCTGCGCCCATCGTAATGCTCATGTACTCAGCAGGCGAAGGCGGTGTTCCGTCCGCAAGCGCACGGCTGAATTCACGATAGCGCCGATGTCCCACGACCGTTCGCATGACCAGTTCCTGCCATCGGGTGGCGAGCACGGGCCACAACGGGGCGGCGGCCAGTTCAGCCCGGATGTCGGCAAGTGCTCGCATCAGCGAATGATCTATCGACGGCTGCTCGCCTGCGACAACGGCCCGGCAGCCCTCGATAAGGTCGTCTACCAGCGTGTCCGAATCGGCGCCTTCGGTGACATCGTCCAGCCAGAAAAACCAATTGCCAATCCGATTCGAGGCCCGCAATTCGTCCGGACGTCGCCATGGGCAGACGAGCGCGTGGGACAACGCAAGCGGAACAGTAATAGCCGGCGTTGCGACGTCATCATACGCGACGGACCAGGCCGCAGCCTCACGCTGAAGTGTATTAGCGAGAAAAAAGATCGCCGCCGCCGTCTCGGGTTTGATTTCCAGGAACTCGGCTAGGGAAATATGCAAATCGGTCACAGAGTCAACCCTCGGTCGCGGCATGCGAGCGAGAGCAAGCAGCTGATTCTCGCTCCAGCTCCAATATAGGTTAACACCCCATCCGCGCTGCCGACCAGGACCGCGCTTTCCGGCTCTTTCTCCCAAGGGCCCGCATAGTGGCTTAACGGCACTTTCGGTCACCCGCGGCGCATCAGCCAATGCCGTTTAGCTTAAGTTGATCTTGGTTGCCGTCCTCGCTCGGCGGCAAATTTGTGGATGCCATCAGCACGCTCTCAGGCCATTGAGGTAGGTGGCGAGCAGCCGGTGGCAGGTCGCGTCCCATTCTGGGTCGGGTTGCCGGGGCTGGGCGAGCATCGCTCCGAAGACGACAACGTCGCGCGCAGTCACGTCCTGGCTGATCGTGCCGTCGGCACGGCCGCGTTCGATGATCCGTTGCACGGCACGGTGGACCTGGTCGCGCACCGCCAGGGTTTCCGGGGCCGTAACCAGAGGGCCGCCATGCAGCGGCAGTACGAGTTCGTTCCGCTGCGCTATCGCGGCTGCGATGAAGCGCCGCAGCGCGTCGCTGGCTGTCGTGCCGCTTTCAGCTGCCTGCACGTTCGAGAGCACCTGCTCGAAGGACCGGTGGGCAAGGTAGTTAAGCAAGTCCTCGCGGGTCCGGAAGTGACGGTAGAGCGTCCCGATGCCGACGCCCGCGTCTGCCGCGATGGTCGCCATGGCCACGTGCGTGCCCTCACGGTGCACGGCCGCGGTCGCGGCGCGGACGAGAGCCTCGTGGTTGCGGGCCGCGTCGCGGCGCTGCTCGCGCGGGCGGGGCTTCCTCGCGACTTCCATGCACTCATTGAAGCCGTCTCTCCCGGGAACGGCTATACTCAAACGGACGAAAACCTCCGGATTGAAAGATTGAGGGGTGTTGCTCGCTCACTGGAGGACTTCCCCGCCGGGCCCGCCCGGCAGGGCCGCACCCGTCAATCCGCGAGGAGACAGCATGCCCAGCCAGCCCACGCCCGTGCCGCCCGACGACCTGTCACGCAAACTCACCGTCGCGCGCCCGGACCAGGACCAGAGCCTGCCGCACATCGGGCTCGTCGGCGACACCTACACGATCCTCGTCACCGGCGAGGAAACCGCCGGGAAGTACACGCTCATCGACATGCACGTGCCGCCGGGCGGCGGGCCGCCGCCGCACCGGCACGACTTCGAGGAAATGTTCACGGTGCTTGACGGCGAAGTCCAGGTGACCTTCCGCGGCCAGACGCTCACCGCCCGCGCCGGGGAGACCGTCAACGTGCCGGCCAACGCCCCGCACGCGTTCACCAACGCCGGGGACAGTCCGTCGCGGCTGCTGTGCCTGTGCGCGCCCGCGGGCCAGGAGGAGTTCTTCCTCCTGGTCGGCCAGCCCGTCGCCACCAGGACGCAGGCGCCGACGCCGCTCGACGCCGGCGCGCAGGCAGCCTTCATCGCCAAGTCGAAGGCGCTCGCGCCCGAGTACGCCACCGAGTTGCTTCCGCCGCCCGGCGCGGAATAAGGACGAGCGCCGAGATGACCTTCACACTGGACCCGCAGGTGGCCGCGGTCCTCGCCGCGGCGATCGGACGCAGCGGTCCGCCGCCCGCCCCGCCGGTCGGTGACGTCGCCAGCCGCCGCGTCGCGCTCGACGCCATGCTGGACTACTTCAACAACCAGGCGCAGCCAGTTGCCGGCAAGGTCGACATCTCCGACCACAGTGTCACCGCGTCCGACGGGGCCACGCTGCTCGCAAGGTGGTACCGGCAGCCGTCGAGCCAGAGCAGGGCGGCGGTGCTGTACTTGCACGGCGGCGGGATGATCGTGGGCTCGGTGCCGATCTTCGACGGGCCAGTCTCACGGTACGTGGCCCGTACCGGCGTCTCGATGCTCTCCCTGGAGTACCGGCTCGCACCAGAACACCCCCATCCCGTGCCAGTCGAGGACGCCTACGCCGGGCTGGCCTGGCTCGCCAGCCACGCGGCTGAACTTGGCATCGACCCCGGCCGCATCGCGGTCATGGGCGACAGCGCCGGCGGCGGGCTCGCCGCCGGCACCGCCATCTTGAGCCGCGACCGGGGAGGCCCGGCACTAGCGCGCCAGCTGCTCATCTACCCGATGCTCGACGATCGCACGACGACGCCCGACGCGTACATCGCGCCGTTCGCCGGGTGGTCCTATGACGACAACATCACGGCCTGGAACGCCTTGCTGGGAACCGGGCACGAGCACCGCCAGATCGACCCGTCGGCCGCGCCGGGACGGCTTGAGGACGCTGCCGGCCTGCCGCCCGCCTACATCGAGGTGGGGCAGCTGGACGTCTTCCGTGACGAGGCCCTCCGGTACGCCCTCACACTCAGCCGGGCGGGCGTGCCGGTCGAGTTCCGTCTGCACCCCGGCGTGCCGCACGAGTACGACGCGATCGCCTTCGACGCCGACGTGTCCCGTCGTGCGCAGGCCGACCGTGACCGCGTGCTGCGGAGCCTGTGACGCCGGGTAGCCGCCAGGCAGCCCGCGGCTAGTAGGACGCCGGTATCGCACAGCAGCTCCTCAGCGGGCAAGTTCCGGGGCGAGGATCTCTTCCGCGCGTTCGGCCAGGTCCGGATCGGCGTCAGATGAGGCGAAGACGGGCAGGTCTCTCTCAGAGTTTCGCCGTGGATGATAGCTCGGGGGCCAGCCCCCGTCCGCGGTCATGGACGCGGCGAGCGAGCATCCTCGTCCGCCACGGCGTGTGATTGGGTCCGGTGGTTAAAGCCCTCCAGCGACGTCCAGTAGTGCGCCGGTGACGTAGGAGGCATCTTCCGACAGCAGCCACAGCACAGCGGCGGCGACCTCATCGGCGGTACCCATCCGCGCTAGCGGAACCTGCCGCAGTGTGCGGTCGCGGTGCTCCTCAGGCTGGCCGAGGCGGGACTCGGTGGCGATGACGCCGGGCCGGACGACATTGACCCGGATGCCCTGTCCGGCCAGTTCCCTGGCCAGTCCGCGGGACATCGTCTCCAGGGAGGCTTTGCTCGCCGCGAAGTGGACCCAGTTCCCGGGAGCCCCGGTGTTGACGGCGTGCGCCGAGGACAGCGTGACGATGCTGCCGCCACCGCCCCCGTTCTCCGTGGACAGGCGCCTGGCCGCTTCGCGAGAGCAGAAGAAGGCGCCGAAGACGTTGGTGCGGAAGACATCTTCAAGCTCGCTGGCGGGCAGTTCGGCTAGCGTGCGGGGCGGGCCGGCCCAGACGGCGTTGTTGACGAGGCCGCCAAGCGGGCCGAGGGCGGAATCTGCAGCCGCGAAGGCCCGCTCCACGTCGGCTTGGCAGCCGACGTCTGCCCTGATCGCGATCGCCTGGCCGCCAGCGGCCTCGATCTCACCGACGATCTGTGCGGCGTTGTCGGGTCGGGAGTGGTAGATCAAGGCGACCGGCATGCCACTTCGGCCTGCCCCCAGCGCAATCTGGGCGCCGATGCCGCGACCGCCACCGGTTACTACCAGGGCCGCTGAGTTCATCCGGTATTTGGTGGCTGTGGTCATGCTTCCCCTTGAGTAAAATGACTTTACAGCCATCAACGTAAAGGGACTTTACGCACGTGTCAAGCTCTGGGCCAGCTCAGCGCCAGCCGATCGCGCCGATGATGCGCGTGCTCTGGCTGGAGGTACGCGACCGCATTCACCTGGCTTTCGCCGAGGAGGGTTACAACGACGTGCGAGCCGAGCACCTGGCGGTGCTGCAGCACCCGGGTCCCGACGGCCAGCGGCCCTCTGCGCTGGCAACCCGCTCAGGCATGAGCAGGCAGGCGATCAATCACCTGGTCAGCCACCTTGAGCAGGCAGGGTATCTGGAGCGCTACACCGACCCGCCTGACGGGAATATGCGGCTGCTCCGGCTCACCGAGCGCGGCCGGCGGCTCTATAAGCGCATCGAGGCGGTGGCAGCCACAGTCGAGGCAGAATGGGCACAACAGGTCGGGACGGAAAAGCTGGCGGAGCTACGCGCCATCCTCGGCGACCTCACGATCGCCCGGCAGGACCAGCCGGCCAGGCAGCAGCCATGAACGCCTGGCACCCTGCCAGCCCACCGCGGCGGCGCTGTAACAACGCGCTCGGCTACGGCAAGGCCCGAACCGTTGCATCGACGATGCCCAAGCGGAAGATCACGATAAGTATCACCCCGCGGACCCGGCGAGGTAGGCGGCGCGGCGGGCGATGTTGACGGCGTGCGCGCCCAGGCGCCGGTAGCAGCGCGCGACCAGGGTCATCTCCATCGCCGCCGGCGCCAGCGTCTGCCCGGCGGCGAGCTCGGCGGCCAGGCTGGCGTGCAGCCCGTCCATTTCCTGGCCGCGCCCGGCCAGGGCGGCTGCGGCGGCGCGGTCGCGCTGGTACCAGGAGTCGGCTGCCTGCCGCCACATCCCGCCGGCAAGGTCTCCCATCGCCGCGGCGAGCGCGCGGGCGCGGGGCGTGAGGCCCCCGCCGGGGGCGGCGAGCCCGGCCCGGTCGGCTATCTGCATGACCAGGTCGTGGGAGCGCTCCAGCTCCGGGGTAACCCGCAGGACCGACAGCAGGAACCGCAAGTCGGCGGCGACCGGCGCCTGGAGCAGTACCTCCCGGCTGGCCAGGTGCTCGACCTCCAGGTAAAGCGCGTCGATCACCCGCTCGCGCCCGGCGAGCACGCGGTCCGCCTCGCCCGGGGCGCCCAGCAGGGCCTGCGCCGCCCGGGGCAGGTCCTCGACGATCATGGCGAACAGCTCGGTGACCTTCGCCTCGATCGCCTCCAGCGACCGGTCGAACTCTCCCCTGGATGCTGGCATTTCCCGACACTACAGCCAGCCATGGCCGGAACGCCCGGGTGCCCGGCGGCACCGTGCGGGTCAGGCGGGCAGGCTGTTCTTCCCCGCCTGGTCACCGACCGCCGGGAGCCGGGACAGGAACGCGACCGCCGCCCCGGCCGTCCGGCCGACCGGCTGCCCGGCCAGCCGTGCCCGGTACTGCCGGTACCGGCTCATCTCCCGCCGGGTCGGCGTGGTAGCCCATCCAGTTCCGCACGAACCGCAAGCCCCCGAGCGTGACCCACCACACCGCCTGGTCGGCCGCCGCGATGGGGGACGCAGCGCGGCGGCTTGGCGAGGCGCGGGACCTAGACCTGCCGCAGGCGCTGGCGGTGATCAGCGAAGCCTGAAAACCGCAACGGTCATTTGCATTTGCACATCCCTGGGCCCGTGCTGCGGGGTTCCCCTGAAAGTGTGGAGATTTCGGTTTTGGTGATCAGCCCGGCAGGGGCTGTCTTTCTTGCGCCCGGTGCCGGGTGGGGGCAGGCCGTGGCCTGACAGCGGCAGCGGGTGGACGGCAGAATACGGTGTATGCCGCCCTCGTCCGTTCCCCAGCCGTCCCCCCAGGCGCAACCGGCGCAGCCGCAGGTGGCGGTGCTGGACGGGGTGCTCGAACGGGTGACGTTCTGCAACCCGGAGACCGGGTACACGATCGCGCGGATCGCCCCAGACCGCGGCACCGGCCGCGGCCCGGTCAGCGCGAGCACCGAACTGATCACGGTCGTCGGGCCGCTCCTAGGCGCGCAGATAGGCGAATCGCTGCGGCTGCGCGGCCGCTGGGCATCCCACGTGAAGTACGGCCGCCAGTTCGACGTCCACTCCTACACCACAGTGCTCCCGGCGACCGAGCAGGGCATCCGCCGGTACCTGGGCTCCGGCCTGATCAGGGGCATCGGCCCGGTGATGGCCGAGCGGATGGTCGCCCACTTCGGCGTCGACATCATGCACGTCATCGACGACGAGCCGGAACGGCTCGTCGAGGTCCCCGGCCTGGGCCCCAAGCGCAGCGCCCGGATCAAGGACGCGTGGGCCGAGCAGAAGGCCATCAAGGAAGTCATGATCTTCCTCCAGGGCTCCGGCGTGTCCACCTCGCTGGCGGTGAAGATCTACAAGAAGTACGGCGACGAGTCCATCGACACCGTCAAGCAGCAGCCGTACAAGCTGGCCGCGGACATCTGGGGGATCGGCTTCAAGACCGCCGACACGATCGCCGCGTCGGTTGGCATCGCCCGCGACAGCCCCGAGCGGATCATGGCCGGCCTGGCCCACACCCTGTCCGAGGCCGCCGACGACGGCCACTGCTACCTCCCCGAGCACCAGCTGGTCACCGAAGCCGCCAAGATCCTCGACGTCCCCGTCGCCCAGATCACGCCGCTCATCCCGGACCTGGCCAAAGAGGAACTCGCCGTCCGGGAGGAGATCCCGGTCGCCGACGGCACCGACGGCGGCCCGGTGCAGGCCGTCTACCTGCCGCCCTTCTACCACTCCGAACGATCCCTGGCTTCCTCCCTCCGCCGACTATCTTCTACTCGGGCGGACAGCCTCAAGGCATTCCAGGCCGTCGACTGGGACAAGGCCTTCGCCTGGCTGAAGACGAAAACAGGCGCCGACCTCGCCCCCGAGCAGGCTGAAGCGGTGAAACTGGCCCTCACTGAGAAGGTCGCGGTGCTGACCGGCGGCCCCGGCTGCGGCAAGAGCTTCACCGTCCGCTCGGTGGTGGAACTGGCCCGGGCCAGGCAGGCGAAGGTCGTGCTCGCCGCCCCGACCGGCCGCGCCGCCAAGCGCCTCGCGGAGCTGACCGGCCACGAGGCCGCCACCATCCACCGGCTGCTCAAGCTCCAGCCCGGCGGCGACCCCGAATACGACGCTGACCACCCCCTGGACGCCGACCTGGTCGTCATCGACGAGACCTCCATGGTCGACGTCATCCTCGCCAACAAGCTGGTCAAGGCCGTCGCGCCCGGCGCGCACCTGCTCCTGGTCGGCGACGTCGACCAGCTCCCCTCGGTCGGGGCGGGGGAGGTGCTCCGCGACCTGATCAGCGCCGACACCCTCCCGGTCACCCGGCTGACGAAGATCTTCCGCCAGGCCCAGCAGTCCGGCATTGTCGTCAACGCCCACAAGGTCAACGCCGGCCGCCCGCCCGCGCTCACGGAATTCCCGGACTTCTTCTGGTTCAACTCCGACGAGACCGAGGCCACCGCGAACCTGGTCGCCGACATCGTCGCCCGCCGCATCCCCGCCAAGTTCGGCCTCGACCCCCGCCGCGACGTCCAGGTCCTCTGTCCTATGCACCGCGGCCCCGCCGGGGCGGGCAGCCTCAACCTGCTGCTGCAAGAAGCCCTGACCCCCTATCGGGAGGGCGCCCCCGAGCGCAGGTACGGCGGGCGGGTGTTCCGGGTCGGCGACAAGGTCACCCAGCTGCGGAACAACTACGACAAGGGCGCGGCCGGGGTGTTCAACGGCACCACCGGCGTCGTCACCGGCATGTCCCTGGAGGACCACGCGCTGACCGTCCGCACCGACGAAGACGAGGAGCTCTCCTACGACTTCGACGAGCTCGACGAATTGGCGCACGCCTACGCGGTCACCATCCATCGCTCCCAGGGCTCGGAGTACCCCGCCGTCGTGATTCCGCTGACCACCAGCGCGTGGATGATGCTCCAGCGCAACCTGCTCTACACCGGCATCACCCGCGCCAAGAAGCTCGTCGTCCTGGCCGGCTCCCGCCGCGCCCTGGCCGCCGCCGTCCGCACCCCCGGCGCCGGCCGTCGCCACACCGCCCTCACCCACCGCCTCCAGGACATGCGGAGCGGGGACTTGCGGGGCTTGCCCGCATCGGGGGTACGGGGGTAGTCGCCCCGGGAGATAACAAAGACCTGGAAGATGAGCGGAGTGCTATCAGGCGCCGTGACGAGTGTTACCGGGCAACGCACGAGTTCCTCGCCTCCCGGGTCGCCGCCGCGGTCGAGCCATCGAGCTCAGCCTTGCGCGAGGCCAGGAGGGACAAGCGGCGGCGGGACTCCCCCCGGTGGGGAGTCCCGCCGTGCGCCAGGCGCTGAGCCCGGCCGTGCCTTTGTCTTGACCTGCCTGTCCTCCTTCCGTTGCCGGGATGCTGGCTGCTGTCGTGTGCCTGGCCGTCAGCGGCCGGGCGCGGCGGCCGGGCGGGCCGCCCGGGGGCGCGCCGGGGGTGAGCGCTGCCGGCCGCGGGCCGACCCGGCCAAGGGGAACAGGGGAACGGCCGGGCCTGGCGCGGGCTGCCGGGAGGGCGGAGGCGGCGGGGCGCCAGGACGGGGCGGGACCCGGGGCGGCGCTGGCGGGGGCGGGGCGGGCGGCCCGCCGAGGGAGGCATCGACAAGCTCGGCGAACTCCGCGTCCACCCAGTCCTGGTCGGCGTAGACGACGTCGGCGAACGCCGTGTTCGTGTCACGGGCCAGGGTCATGCCGGTCACCTCCCGGGGAACCTGTCGTAGCGTTGCCTGGTCAATGAGCGATACACTTTTTGTGTAGCACTGGGTGCGGGAAACTGTCAAGCCCAGTTGGAAGTTTCTCCCCGGGGCTGCCGCCCCGGGCTGGAGGCAGGCGGCGATGGCCGGACGGCTCGATGCCCTGGACGACCCGGATTACCCGGCTTACACCACCGGGCGGGCCGCGGAGGTGCTCGGGGTGCGGCAGGCGTTCCTGCGCGCCCTGGACGCCGCGGGCGCGGTTAGGCCGCAGCGCACGGCCAGCGGCCGGCGCCGCTACAGCCGCCGCCAGCTCGCCTACGCGGCCCGGGCCCGGGACCTGGTCGACCAGGGGCATACCCTGGCCGCCGCGCAGCGGATTCTGGCCCTGGAAGACGACCTGGCCGCCGAGCGGGCCCTGACCGCCCGGCTGCGCGCCCGGCCTGCCGGGCCGGGAGGGCGGGACGGCTAGCCCGGCCCGCTGCCGGGTCCGGCTCCGCCGTCCAGCAGTTCCCGTAGCCTGGCCAGCTCGGCCTGCAGTTGCCGGGTTTCCTCCTGCATGAGCAGGACCCGGCGGATGCCGGCCAGGTTGAGGCCGTCGGCGGTCAGCGCGCAGATCTCGGCCAGCCGGTCGACATCGCGGCGGGAGTAGCGGCGGGTACCGCCGGCGCTGCGGGCGGGGTCGATCAGCCCTTCCCGCTCGTAGATGCGCAGCGTCTGCGGGTGCAGCCCGGCCAGCTCGGCGGCCACCGAGATGCTGAACAGCCCGCGGTCCGCATCCGCCCACCCCGGGCTCACCACGGCCGGCCCCGGCGGTAGCGCAGCACCAGTTCCGCCAGCAGCGCTAGCCGCAAGTCGTCCTCACCCCAGGCTCCCGCCCGGGGCGCCGGGCCGGGGCCGCCCTTCACCCGGACCGGTCCTGCCACAAGCGGCGGCCTGGCGGCGCTGGGCGGCGGTGCGGTGCCGTCGGCCGCGCCGGGGCCGGGCGCTGCGGGCGAGTGCCGTACCGTGACCCGTACCCGGCGCGAATGCTGCCCGGGGTCCAGGCCCCGGTCGTAGGCGGCCCGGCGGCCGGGGTCGCCGAGCACCCGCCAGGCCTCGGCCACGGCCTGGAACCGGGCCGGCGCGCCGTCGTCGCCGTGGCGCGCGTCGGGGTGCTCGTCTCTGGCCCGGCGCCGCCAGGCCAGCGCGATCTCCTGCTGGGAGGCGTCCCTCGCCACCCCGAGCAGCTGGTAGAGGTCCCGGGCCGGCTCCCGGGGGCCGGCAGCGGCCATCACCGTCACTCCCTTCCGCCGCACGGCTGCGCACGTGGGTTCCTCCAGTATGCGCCAGGAGGAAACGTGAGTCGAGTCTTGTCAGATTCCTCGCTGCCGTGCTATATAAATCCCCGTGAGCGTGACCGACAACCGACACTTGCGAGGAGGCACCATCATGCTCATGCGCACCGACCCGTTCCGCGAGCTGGAGCGGTTCACCCAGCAGGTCTTCGGCACCGCCGCCAGGCCCGCCGCGATGCCGATGGACGCCTACCGCCACGGCGACGACTTCTACATTCACCTGGACCTGCCCGGCATCGACCCGGGATCCATCAGCCTGACCGTCGAGCAGAACGTGCTCACCGTCCGCGCCGAACGCGCCCCGGCCCAGCCCGACGGGGCCGAGCTGCTGATCGCCGAACGGCCCTACGGCACCTATACCCGGCAGGTCTTCCTCGGCGAAACCCTCGACGCCGACAAGGTCGCCGCCGACTACGCCGCGGGCGTCCTCACCCTGACCATCCCGGTCCACGAGGCCGCCAAGCCCCGCAGCATCCAGATCACCAGCAGCGACCACAAGCAGGCCGTCACCGCCTAGAGCCCCCGGGCGCTGCCGCTGCGGCGCCCCGCGCCGCTGGCACGGGGCGCCGCTGGCGCCCGCTGACCGCAGATGACACCCGCAGAACTCCAGCAGCTGCTCATCACGCACGCGCCGGACGTGCCCGGCGTCACCGCCGCCGCCAGGCGCGCCGACGAGAGCCCCTACGGGCTGACCGTCACCCTCGCAGGCGGCGGCCGTGCCCTTCTGGGGGACCCTTGTGTAATGTCGTGAGCCCCGAGGCTACTTGCACAAGATCGAGTTGCTAGGACCGCGTGCAGCCCGAAGGAACCCTGAAGGGAAGCTTCTGCCGGTCAGGCAGGCATGGAGGCGGAGACGGGAATCGAACCCGTGTACAGGGCTTTGCAGGCCCTTGCCTAAGCCACTCGGCCACTCCGCCATCGGAGCGAGCTTCGCGACGGCTTGCGCGCCGCCTCGCGGGGGTCAAAATCCACCCTAAGCCGCGCTACCGAGCGGACGACGGGATTCGAACCCGCGACCCTCACCTTGGCAAGGTGATGCTCTACCAGCTGAGCCACGTCCGCATGCCAGTCCGAGGATACCTCGGGCCTGTCCGCCGGATCTCTCCGGCGTTGCGTCAGAACTTTATCCGATCCTCGCGCAACCACCAACTCAAAGCGGGGGTTGGCGGAAAAAATCTGCCCCTCGAATGCCGGCAGGCCACTCTGCTCCCGCCGTTACCACAGCTCAGGCGGCCCCCGACGGGAACCAGGCCCTCGTTCGGAATGATCATTCGCCACAGAAGCCCCCGGCGTCGACGCGAGCGTATCGGGCCAAGGGGGAGGCTCCGATCGCTGCGACGATGCCGAGGGCTTGAGTTGGGGGGGTTGTCCCGGCCCGTTACGGGGGCCCGGGCCGGGAGCTGGGGGGCGCTGGGGCGCCTACTGGGCCTTGCGGATCAGCTCGGCCAGCTCGGTCTCGACGTCGACGAAGTCGGTCTCCTCGCCGGCCGGCACGATCGCGTAGGTGCGCTTGAGGAAGTCCGAGATCTCCTTGCTCGGCGCCTCGAAGTGGGCCTGGCCGAAGGGAGAGGACAGCTCGATGTTCAGCACGTTGCCCGGCATCCCGTCCGCGGAGCCCGATGACGGCCACACGACGACGTCGCCAAGGCCCTCACGGCCCTCGATGCCGCTGGACAGTAGCTCTCGCGCGAAGATCCACTCGACCGGCTCATCGAGCCCGACGTGGAACGCGATGCGGATCGCGTAGGGGTCTTCCTTCGAGTAGTAAAGGCTCGCCACGAGCGGGACGATCGTCTGCTGAGGGACGACCAGCCGAAGTCCGAGTTCTGCCGATACCGTGCTGCTGCTGTTCATCGTCAGTCCAACCTCAAATCTGCGGTGGGTCCCGGTTAGGGGCGCCGGGCTCTTTGTTATGACGCGGCCAGTGGGCGACTCGCGCGAATACGGAGCGTTAGGTAGGCAGATGCCCGTTAGCTTCCGTTTACACGTTCGCCATCTGCCGTGGCCGCGGAGGAGTAGTCAACGGTATCCGTTGTCTCTGGACACCGTTACCGTCCAACGACTTGCCTGCAGTCTATTGTTCCTGCATATCGATTGCATTGCAGGTGACCTACATCGCATTCCCCCTGCTAGCAGGAAGTTGCTTTCAGTAGGCGATCGGTAACGTAGGGCTATTTAACCGCTGGATGCTGCTATCGATTGCATAGCTGAGAGTAGCCGAAGTTCAACCTACTTGTCAGTAGGTTCGGCGAGATTTCTTCTCGTGTCGCCTCCTGCCACCTGGCTGCCACCTGTCGTCTCCTCGACTGCCACTTTCGGCCCGCGAAGTTAGCGTCCCGGCCGTCCCGCAGCACCCTTAGCGATGCGCTAGTCTGTGGGTCAGCGGGCGATTGGCTCAGCGGGAGAGCGCTTCGTTCACACCGAAGAGGTCACTGGTTCGATCCCAGTATCGCCCACCGCGCGGGCCGTCAGGCTGACGTTCACAGAACGTTCCCCCCAGGCGGCCCGCAGTGTTTTCCCTGAAGCCCCTCATTCGGCCTTACCAACTCCGCCTTAGCGGGCATTCGGTCGGCATCGCTGCCAGATCCGTCATCTGACGATTCGCGCCCCATGGCCGGAAAGATGCCGTCCCGCTGGGTACCGGGCCGGGGCCGGTAGCGAGCCCGGTAGTGCGGCGCCCGTTGACGTGGTCATGGGTGCCGGAGGCGGCCGACCCGCCTGCTGGCCCTCGCCCGACTCTTGACTGAACCCTCGCCGGCAATGATCCAGAATTCACTCTTGCAGTGGCTCCGATCCGGTGGGAACATCCAAGGCAAATCTCTGGATGACCGTCCAAGCAAATGTCACATATCGGCGTCGGAGTCATCGCGAGTAGGTGAAGGCCATGGGATTCAGGCCCCGCTCAACGGGAACGGCCAGTCTCGGTATCGCAGTCATAGTGGTCGCCGCCGCGTGCAGCAGCGGCGGCAGCAGCGGGAGCGCCAGCCCGACCTCGAGCTCGGGAACGTCCAGCGTCTCCCAGGCCAAGCAGGGTGGCTCCATCACCGTGCTGGAGAGCAAGGGATACTCCGGTGACTGGCCGTACGGCCTTGACCCGGCGACCAACACGGACGCCATCCCCAACCAGGACATGATGGAAGCCATCTACGGCCAGCTGTTCATGCTCGGCCCGGGCGGGAAGATCGAACCGGACCTGGCGACCGGCTACACGTTCAGCCCCGACGCCAAGACCGTCACGATCGCGCTGCGCAAGGGCGTGAAGTTCACCGACGGCACCCCGTTCAACGCCCAGGCCGTGATCGACAACTGGAACCGCGACTTCGGCCCGCTGGCCCAGAAGGCGGGCATCGCGCCGACCTGGGACGTCGCCAGGACCAACCCGAAGGTTCCCACGTCGACGCCCGTCGCAGGCTCGTTCGCGGCGACCGGGCCCTACACCGTGGTCGTGCACCAGGACGTCCCCAACGCCGCGTTCATCAACCAGCTTTTCGACAGCATCACCACGTGGATCGGGTCGCCGACAGCCATCCAGAAGATGGGCGAGCAGGCGTTCGCCAAGAACCCGGTGGGCGCCGGGCCCTTCGTGGTGGACAGCGACACCTACAGCAACCAGGTCGTGGTGAAGAAGAACCCGAACTACTGGCAGGCAGGCCGGCCGTACCTGGACCAGATCACGTTCAAGACGGTGGGCACCGACGAGACCGCCCTCGAGACGATGCTGGCCGGCAGCGCCCAGGTCTACGGCGGCCTGGGGGAGACGGCGCTCATCGACGAGGCCGAGCAGCACTTCCAGGTGCTTGACCAGCCCGGGACGTCCCCGTACGACCTCCAGCTCAACACGGCGATCGCGCCGTTCAACAACCCCAAGGCGCGGGAGGCCATCTACGCGGCCACCGACTTCGGCCCGATCCTGCAGCACATCTTCGGCAACCGGTACCCGGTCGTCGAGGGCTTTACCGGGCCTGGCGGCATCTGCTACCAGCAGTACGTGCCCGGCTATCAGGGCTACAACCCGACCCTGGCCAAGCAGCTCGTTCAGGAGTCGGGACTGGACAAGGTGACGATCAACCTCGGCACGATCAGCTCCTCGCCGGTCGCGGTGGAGACCACCCAGGCGCTCGCGACGGAGTGGGCAGCGGTCGGCATCAAGGCCACCCTGCAGAGCTACGTGCTGAACAGCCTCATCCAGGCCTTCTACAAGAACAACGGGAAATGGTGGCAGTCGATGGTGCAGACCGCCGGCGCCTTCGACCCTGCGGGCGGCATCGGCGTCGCCTTCCGGTTCTCGTCCGAGTCGCCGTTCAGCGGCGTGCACGACCCGAAGCTGGACACCCTGCTGGACCAGGCGCAAGGATCCACCAGCCTGGCCACCCGCTGCACCTACTACCACCAGGCGCAGGAGTACATCGCCAAGAACTACTACGGACCGTTCTACTTCTCACTCAACCCGACCAACGTCTCCGCGAAGGGGATCGGCGGTCCCGGGCTGACCTCCGCGGTGCCGGCGGTCGCCGTCACGCCCACCATCCCGTGGGAAAGCGTGTGGTACAACCCGCCGTCCTGATTACCGCGTGACGATGGCGCGCAGCGCGAGGCCGCCGACGTCCGGCTCAAGGCGGTCCGCGCCCGCCATGGCGCCGTCCCGCAACGGCCGGGTGGCCAGCACGGAAAGCAGCAGCCAGGCGGCCGCCTCCGGATCCACGTCGGCGCGGATGCTGCCGTCCGCCTGCCCGCGCCGCACCAGGTCGGCGAGGTGCGCGGCGACAACGCGGGCGACCCGCGCGGCTGCCTTGCCCGCCTCGGGATCGGCGATCAGGGCGGCCGCGTCGCCGAACAGCGGGCGGTGCGACCCGCCCGCGGCCGGACCGGCGGACGCCGGACCGTGACCGGGGCCGAGGATGTGCGCCAGCAGGCTAGCCGCGGAGTCGTGGTGCCCGGCGAGGCCGTCGAGCGACGCGCGCACCTCGTCGGCCAGCCGGTCAAGCACCGCGGCGAACAGGGCGGCCTTGGAGCCGAAGTTCTGGAAGATCACCGGCTCGGTCACCCCGATCCTGGCGGCCACGTCGGACACCTTCCCCGCGCGGTACCCGCTGGAGGCGAACACCTCGGTCGCGGCCTCAAGGATGGTCTCCCGCCGCTGCTCGGCGGTCAGCCTGGTCCGCCTCGTCCCCGCCACGCCCGCCCCCTCAACCCTGAACCAGGGAAAGCCAGCTTAGCCGGCACTAAGCATACGACCCGGGGCAGGAAGCCTGCCGCCCACTCGTTTGCCTGCCCGTACCTATCGGCCTGACGGGGCGGAGTGTTCAAGCAAACGCTCAAGGCCCGGCAGGTCGCACTCTCCCGCCTGCCACGCGGGGATCGGCGACAACCCGGACGTCACCAGCCGGCCACCGTGCAGGCGCGCTTCCCCCGTGGCGGCGGCCAGCAGCTGCTGTGCCTCCGGCGACCAGGACAGCAGCCCGGTGAAGTCCACCAGGACGTCCGGTCGCAGGCCGGACACCAGCCGGGACAGCCCGACCCGGAACTGCGCGATCGTGCTCCAGTCAATGACCCCTGTCACAACCAGCAGCACTGCTGGCGATTCGACGTAACCGCTTTCCAAATTCAGGCGCATAGCCTGACCTCAAGACTGCCGGCCTACCAGGACCAGCGCACAAGCCGCAACGAGCAGCTACCAGCAATGTAACACGCACCCCCCACGCCGACCCGACCCCGAACGGCGGGCCAGCGCGCGGGATCCGGGTGGCACCGCGGCGGCTGTCGCGTGCGACGCGCGGGTAAAGGTACATAAGTCGCCCGACCGGCGTGGCATGGGGTTTGCTCACCCGGGCCGGGCATGGGCGGCGACGTCAGCGACGAAGGCGACGATGCGCGTGGCCGCGTGTCCGCCCGGATCGAGGTCGGTGTTGTAGACGCCGATGCTGCATCCGCGGCACCCGCCGGTACGCAAGGCGGCCGTCGTGGCGGTCAGGAGCTCGGTCCAGGTGAGCCCGCCGGGAGTGGCGGGGTCGGTGGCCGCGTCGCAGGCCGGGAACTCGCTGCCCGCGAGCACGTCGAGATCGATGTGCAACCACCACCCATGAGGGTGCCTGACGAGGTATTCCGCCGCATCGGTCGCGATGCCCGCAGGGTCGCCGCGCAGTTCCTCGAGAGGGCGCAGCGGGACCTGGCCCGCGATAGTGGGCACGCCGATCTGCCGGCGGTAGAGGTGGGCGCGCTGACCTAGCATGACGATGGTCTCCCGGTCCAGAGCCGGAAGCCGGCTCCGCAGCGGTTGCGGCGCGTGCGTGCCGGTCAGGCCCAGTAGGAGCGCGATCTCCATGTTCGCCGCCTCACCGGTGTCCGACTGCTCCATCGTGGTGGCGTCCTCGTGGGCGTCGACGAACAGCAGGCCGGCCCGGCCGGCGGTGTCGCGCAGCGCCGGGATCGCCGCGAGCAGAACCGCGCAGTCCGCGCCGTAGAGCAGCGGGAAGCGGCCGGTGCGCAGACTGTGCCCGACGCGGGAGTAGACGGTGTCGACCATCGCCAGCAGTGCCGGCTCGTCGATGAAGCCGGCCGGGCTGCGTGCGCTGGTTGGCGCGGGGAGGATGACGTCGGAGGCGAGCTCCGCGGTCGGCAGCGCCTTCTCCAGGCGGGCCGCGCGGAGCGCCTGCGGAGCCCCGCCTGGCCGGGCGAACGACCCATACCGTCAAGACGCACGCCGACAAGGCCGATCTCGGCGACTGGGTGCGACGCCATCGGTTTACTCCGCTCAAATCCTGCGCACGATGCCCGCTAGGGGCCATCTCGGGGTCATCGGCGACAGCGCTGTAGAACTCCTGGCCTATTCGTGATAGCGCACGCGTCGCATCGAACCGTCTCCTAAACTGGACCGTGAGTCAACTTGAATTCCGACCTTACTGGACCGTCGGTCCAGTTGTCCACTGGAAGCCGACCTGATGAGCCAATCCCGACCTGAACGCGCCGACGCGGCGCGCAACCGGCGCGCGATCCTGGCGGCGACCGAGGAGCTCCTGGCCACGCACCGGCCCCAGGACATCTCGATCGAGCAGGTCGCGCTGGCGGCCGGGGTCGGCAAGGGCACGGTCTTCCACCGGTTCGGCAGCCGGATGGGGCTGATGACCGCGCTCATGATCGAGCGTGCACAGGCTCTGACCGAGGCGGTGACCTCCGGGCCGCCACCTGTGGGGCCGGGAGCACCTGACCGGGAGCGCCTGCTCGCCTTCCTTGAAGCCGTCATCGAGGTCGTTGGCCGCAACAAAAGCCTCCTGGCGGAGCTCGCCTTCAGCAGCGCGGCGGAACCGGCAGCCACGGACAAGGGCGCTGCCGCCGGCGAGGGGGCAGTGGAGGACGACCATCGGGACGACCATCCGGTCTACCGCTTCTGGCACGGCCATATCAGCACGCTCATCGCCGCCCAACGGCCTGAGGTAGACGCTGAGATGATCGCGCACGTCCTGCTGGGCGCCCTGCACAGCGAGCCGATCCTGGCCTGCCTCGCCGCCGACGGCCCAGCCCGGCCCGCCGCCGCGATCCGAGCTCTAGCCCGCGCTGTCCTTGACGCCCCAGTGTTAGGGCAACGTGCCATGCTCGATCAATCGCCGACGGGCCGCCCGAACACGGCCTGGATGCCCACGGAATACCGCACGGTCCGAATAAGTGCCTCTCACCAGTACAAGCGCCGTGCGCGCAGGACATTCATCACGACACTGCTCGCCGCCGACCAGCAGGATTAAGAGTCCGCAGTTCGTCTGATTCTTCTGCTCTGACCTGATGCCGGGTGATGATGACACATGGTGGTATCTGCCATTTCGTCCGGCCGCGAATCCGCGACTCGCTGCGGGTACCGGGAACCTCGACGGGGACCTTCGACGTAAATGCAGATGTGCCCCGTAGGCAAAATGGTTCTCGCGGTACACACTGGATTATGTCCACGATAACGGAAACCCGGCAGGTCAGGGGCCAGGTCGAGCTCGCGGATCCGGCGTCGGTCGCCGGCAGCCGCTACGCGAATCCCGAGCTCCTGCCCGTCCCGCTCAGCAAGCGGACCTGGACCACGTACAACTACATCGCCATCTGGATGGGGATGGCCCACGCCATCTCCTCGTACCTGCTCGCGTCCGGCCTGATCGTGCTCGGCATGAGCTGGCTGCAGGCGTTCCTGACCATTACCGTGGCGAACCTGCTGGTCCTGATCCCGATGCTGCTGAACAGCCACGCCGGCACCAAGTACGGCATTCCCTACCCTGTGTTCGCGCGCGCGTTCTTCGGGGTACGCGGGGCGAACCTCGCGGCACTGCTGCGCGCGCTCGTCGCGTGCGGGTGGTTTGGCATCCAGACCTGGATCGGCGGGCAGGCGGTCTACACGGTCGTCGGGCGCCTCACGGACACCGGCTGGACGAACGCGTCCAGCTTCGGCGGGCAGCCGTGGACGTTGTGGGTGTCGTTCGCCGCGTTCTGGCTGGTGCAAATGGCGCTCATCTGGCGCGGGATCAACGCGCTGCGCCGGTTCGAGAACTGGGCGGCGCCGATGGTCACGCTGGCGTTCACCGCGCTGCTGGTCTACATGCTCGTGAAGGCCGGCGGAATCGGGCCGATCCTGCACCAGGGCGGCTCGCTCGGGTGGGGGCCGAAGTTCTGGGTCGTGTTCTGGCCGTCGCTGATGGCGATGATCGCGTACTGGGCGACGCTGTCGCTCAACATGCCGGACTTCACCCGGTTCAGCAAGGGACAGAAGCAGCAGGTGTGGGGGCAGGTGCTCGGGCTGCCGACCACGATGTCCTACATCGCGATCGTGTCGATCATCGTCACGTCGGCCGCCACGGTCGTGTACCACACGACGATCTGGGACCCGGTCGCGCTGACCACGAAGTTCTCATCGACCGCCGTCGTCGTCATCGGGCTGCTCATGATCATCCTGGCGACGATGTCGGTGAACGTCGCGGCCAACGTGGTGTCACCGTCGTACGACTTCTCCAACACCGCGCCGCGGTTCGTGTCCTTCAGGACCGGCGGGCTGATCACCGGGGTGATCGGGATCGCGATCCAGCCCTGGCGGCTGCTGTCGGACCCGCACGTGTACATCTTCACCTGGCTCGGCTTCTACGGCGGTCTCCTCGGCACGATCGCCGGGGTGCTGATCGCCGGGTACTGGGTGCGGTGGCGCACGTCGCTGTCGCTCGGCTCGCTGTACACCCCGGACGGGCGGTACTGGTTCGCCGGCGGCTGGAACTGGCGGGCGGTGGTGGCCACGGTCGCCGGCGCGGTGCTGTCGGTCGGCGGGGCGTACACCGCGCCTGGCACCGGGGGACCGTTCCCCGCCAGCGGGCTGATCCCGGCGCTCAAGTCGCTGTACGACTACTCGTGGGTGCTCGGGCTCGGCGTGGGATTCGCCGTGTACCTGGTGCTCTCGCTGCCGGTGTTCGGCCGGCCTGACGCGCCAATGGAGCAGGACGGTCTTGTCACGGACGTGGCCCGCGACTAGCCGGGCGCAGGCCTCGCGCACCTGGCGCTGCGCGTGGCCTTTCGTGCCGCGGCTTACTCACAGTGAGGCTAACGGAGTCCGTGTCGACCCGGCCTTGGATTGGGCCAGAACCGCCAGGGCCATCGGCTGATTTCCACCTGCCCTGGCTGGCGGGCGAGACTAGGACATGACTTCTGTTGCCCCGACGGCCGGCTGGGTCGATGACTATCTGGCCCGGATCGGCGTCACGCGCCCTGTTTCAGCGGATCTCCAGGCGCTGCGCGACCTCCAGGCGGCGCATCTGCTGGCCGTGCCGTTCGAGAACCTGAGCATCCATCTCGGCGAGCCGATCGTCCTGGACCAGGCGGCCCTGGTGACCAAGGTGGCCCGGATGCACCGCGGCGGCTTCTGTTACGAGCTCAACGGCGCCTTCGCGGGCCTGCTCACCGCGCTCGGGTTCCGCGTCAGCCTGCTGTCCGCGCGGGTATTCGGCGCGGGCGGACAGCCCGGACCGCCCTTTGACCACATGACCCTTCGGGTGGACCTCGCGGAACCGTGGCTGGCCGACGTCGGGTTCGGCCGGTTCGCCACGCAGCCGCTGCGGCTGGGCTTCCCCGGCGAACAGCCCGACCCCGCCGGAACGTTCCGGGTGGCAGGTAGCCCCTCCGGGCACGGCGACCTCGACATCTTCCACGACGGCGAGCCCGCCTACCGGGTCGACCCCCGGCCCTACGCACTGCACGATTTCGCGCCGACCTGCTGGTGGCAGCAGACCTTCCCCGGATCGCACTTCCGGAAATCCCTGACCTGCTCGATTTCCACCAGCTCCGGCCGCATCACGCTGAGCCGCGACCGGCTCATCGTGACCGAGGACGGCCATCGCGAGGAGCGCACGCTGACCAGCGACGCCGAGATCCTGGCCGCTTACCGCCGCTATTTCGGCATCACCCTGGACCGGGTCCCGGTCACCGGCAAGGATTAACTCAGCAGTCTTCGGCGCCTTGCCCTCGGCCAGGTGCGGCCGGAACGAGCTGATCTTGGCCCCGAGCACCCCGGCGTCCACCGGCCGGGGCTGCCGGGAACGGCAGCTAGTGAAAGGGACGGCGACATCGCAGATCTGCTGGCCGGCCGTTGCGAAGAGCGGCTCGATGCCGGCCCGGTAGACCTCTCTGGGCGCCCCGGCTCGCCTGCGGCCAGGGGCTGTTACCCAGCGGGCCATCTGGTCATAGATAGAAAAGATGGCGGGAACCTCGAAATGCGTCTTCGTTACCGGGATAAACGCTTCCCGGTGTGCGGGCTCGACCCGCCAGGCCAGTTCGGCGAGGTCTTCGGGCGGGTGGCTGACCGGGACGCACACTTGCACCGGTCCGTCACTGTCAGTGGTGAGCATGCCATGGAAAACGACAAAACGTTCGCCCGCTACGCCGCCGCACCGGGCGGCGCTTGCGCTGAGCCGGGCGGCGGCTTCCCGGGTCCAGGTCAGCTGTCCGATGTAGACGTGTCGCTGCTCGGTAAGCACCGTCTGTGCCGCCACGTCCCGTTCGCGGACAGGCAGTTCGTGTGCGGGCATCTCCGACGCGGCTACGCCTGGCCGGAGTATGTCCATGACCTGCCGCTGGGCGGCGAACCGGCTTTCCGCCGAGGCCCAGTACGAGTCGATGATTTCAGCGGCTTCGGTGCGGGACGCGGACACCACCTTGCCAACTTCGGGCAGGGGCATGTCCAGCAGGCGCAGCATGACGATCAGGCGCGCGGTGTAGAGCTGACTCTCGTGATACCTGCGGTAACCGTTCCGCTGATCGACAGCTACGGACCGTAGCAGCCCCAGGCGCTCATACAGCCGGAGCGCCTTAAGTGACAGCTGGGACCGGCGCGAGAACTCTCCGATCGTCATCTCCGCTGCCGGGCCGCGCACATGAGATGTCTACCCCACCGGGAACGCCACGTCGAACACCTCGTCATCTCCTGCCGCGGAAAAGAAGTCGGTCCAATACGTCTCCCGAGGCGCGGCGGCGACTTCCAGGCCCTGGTCCTCGATCCATTCCTCGATCGCCACGTAGACATCACCGATCTTGCCGGACTGCACAGTTCGCTTCTCGACGCGCACATACGCCTCCCGGTGCGCCGGGATCGACCGCGTAGCCACGCCATCCGGCGCTGTGCCGCCCGCACGCAAGGGAGTGCAGCACTCGACTGCCGTCTCGCCCTCGTTCGGGTTGCCCTCGTAGATCACGATGAAAACCGGCTCGTCGCCGACATGGTCCCGCAGCAGATACGGCTGATCCGCCGTCCCGGCCGCCATGTCCCCCGCGGCCTTGTGCACCCGCGGCATCGCCTCGGGAAGCCATTGCTCCAAGGCTTTCTGGTCGACCATCCGCTGTTCCGTGACGACAGTCTGCTCGGGTACCTCACGCATCCGAACATCCATGACACACCCCTCTCATGAACCTGCGCGCTAACGCTGCCAGGATCCAGCCTGCCCTTAGGACAGGGTCAAGACCTTTTCCCCCGACGCATTAAACGCAGCCCCATCAGCAGGTAGGCTCGGCGTCCGCCCGCGCATATCGCCTCATTATGCGCATCCTTCGGTCATCTAGGCCTCGCGGGAGCGCGGAGTTAGGCTCCCCGCGCTGCCCGCCTGGCATTTCACGAAATGCGCGCCGATCGCAAGGCCGCCTGCTTCGCTCCGTTCTCCTGGGTGGCCGAGGCTGCGGCGGTGTGCGGGTTCGCGGCGCTGCCCGCCGTGGTGTCGGCCCGGAACAAGCGACCAGGTAGCGAAAGGCACCTAGGCGCGCGGCTTCTTGACCCCGGCGTCCATGCCCGACCGCACCGTGCGGACGGCCTCCTCCTCCGGCAGTCCCGCGTGCCGCGCGGCGCCGATGAGTGAGGTGATCACCGGGATCGGCGGGATCAGCCCGGCGGCGACCAACTGCCCGAGGCTGAAGGCGGCCCGGTTCAGCGTGACGTTCCTCGTCCCCGGCCGGGCCGAAGCGACCCGGTCGAGTTCCGCCCGCAGCGCCGCCATCGCGTACGCCCGGCCCTGGGCGGTGTCGGTGACCGGCAGGCGCGGGGCGGGCACCGCTGGCGGCGCGTCGGAGTCCGTGATCAGCCGGGCGAGCCAGGACGGCAGCGGCGCGGGCGCCCGGCGGCCCCTGGCGGCATAGGCGCGCCCGCCGATCCTGCTGCCCGCGCCGACCACGTAGCCGCCATCGGCGCGGATGTCGATATGCGGGCCGACAGCGCCCGCGGAGTTCCGCACCCGTGCGTCCCCGGCAGCGGAAAGGTAGGAAAAGTAGAGGTGGCACCCGCCGGACGGCGTGTCGACAACGTAGGTGCCCCCAGGGTACCGCTCACCGTGCTGCCGGGCGAGCCCGGACAGGATGTCGGCGCCGGACAGCGGGAACAGCGCGCCGTCGTCGGCGTCCTCGTCGTCGACGTCATGCGGCAGGTCCAGGTCGACAACGATCAGCCCGGAGGGCCCGCACGCGACGCCGATGTTGTACGGCGCCCGGGCCCACCAGTCACGGATCTGGTCGGGGGAGGTGGTGGCCAGGTCTTGCCAGTTCCCGCGCAACGCGGGCCGCTTCTCGCCGACCGCGCACGGGAACACGTGCCAGCCGAGCATGGCAGCGGCCAGCGCGGACCGCAGGAGGGCGGGGTCGGCGCGGGTCACGTCGGCGACGCTCACGCAATTGTTGTTCCCTCGAAAACATGATCGTCAACCCCGCAGACGCCCTCAATCTGCGGATAAATGCCGACTTGTCAGGCAAGCGTCGCCCCACGCGGAGGACATCGGTAGCTCGCAGCGGTAGGTTCACTTTGCATCGTGAATTGATGGCGGCCAAGCTTGAAGCGAGCGCTTCGCGGGCCTGGGGCCGCGCGATGCGGACTCATTCCGGCAGCGGTTTTCGATCGTGCCGACGCCGACGATCTCAGTGCGGATCACGTCACCGGCGGCGAGGCCTAGTGGCGGACGGCCGTCGAGGCGGTTGCCCGCGCCGCACAGCAGCACGGTGCCCGCCTGCAAGGTGACGAAGCAGGACACGAGGGCCACGAGTTCTGCCGGGGCCCACAGCATGTCGTCGTGCTGGTGGTGATGGGTCAGCTCGCCGTTGATCCAGCAGCGTTTCTCCAGAGCGCCGGCGGCGGTGAGTTCGTCAGGGGTTACCAGGGCCGGGCCGAGCGGGCAGAAAGTGTCGATGCTCTTGCCGAGCGTCTTGGCCGGCAGGTTCTCCCACGTCCACGGCGAGGGGGAAGGGCCGAACTCGTGGACGCGCTCGGTGATGTCTTGAGCCACGGCATACCCGGCGATGGCTCTGCGGGCCGCGTCCACGCTCAGGTGCCGTCCCGCTGCCCGGGTCACGACCGTCAGCTCGGGTTCGGCGATCACGTAGGCCCGGCCGAGGGGCAGCCGCGACGGGTCGGGCAGCACGATCTCGTCATAGGGGCCGGTAACCGCGGACGGCGCCTTGCCTACGATCATCGGGAACGCGCCTTTACTGGCAGGCGGATAGTTGGCGATCAGCGACAAGATCAGCGGCGGCCGGGGGACAGGCGCGCCAAGCGTCACCTCGTCGAGCGGCCGTCCCTCACCCGGAAATGCGAGGGCGGCGAGGTCATCCCAGTGGTCGCGCAGCACCGTCATCGGGTCGGCCGCGATCGCGCCGTCCGAGCACTCGGCCACGTCGAACACCGCATCGCCCCGCACCAGCGAAGCCCGGCCATCCGCCGCGACGAACCTCATCCCGCCATCCTTTCGCCGGCGCGCCTCGCTGGCCACGGTAGGCGATACCGAGCCTTCCGGGCTGCTGTCCACGCTTGATGATGCACTGGGATGCGGCGGCAGCCGCAGGCGCGCAAGGCATCCGCCGCATGCTCACCGCCCCGCGCCCCCACCCGGCGAGCAGCACGCCCGTCGCCGGCCACGATGGCGCCTTGTTGGGCTCATTTACATCTGCGGGAGATGCCGAATCTCTTACGCGTGAGATGTAGATGGTAGGCTGCGTGTCATGTAGAAGTGCGCTCGCGATGGGATGGTTTCAATGGCGTACCGCAGCCGGCTGCTTGACGGCCTTCTTGACGAGTTGATGGCTGACCTGCCTGCGGTGTTGCTCGTCGGCCCACGCGCCGCGGGCAAGACCACGACGGCACTACAGCGGGCGGCATCAGTGATCCGGCTAGACGTCCCGGGCGAGGCACTGGCATTCCGCGCCGATCCCGATGCGATCATCCGCGGCGCCAGCGAGCCATTGCTGCTAGATGAGTGGCAGGCGGTGCCGGAGACCTTCCCGGCCGTGAAGCGCGCGATCGACACGGAGGCCCGTCCGGGCCGGTTCCTGCTGACCGGCTCTGCTTACGGCGACCTCGAGGGCACGACCGCCGCCGGCACCGGGCGCATAGTCAGGCTCCGCCTCCTGGGCATGACCGTCCGGGAGCAGAACGGCCAACTGGCGAGGGAGTCGATCATCGACCGGATGGCCAGGGGCGAGCCCGTCGCGACGCCTGGCGAGCGGCTCGATATCCGTGACTACCTCGAACTGGCGCTGCGCAGCGGGTTCCCTGAGGCGCTGGCCATCTCCAGCGCCTCAGCCAGGCAGCGCTGGCTGGAGGGGTACGTGGCGCAGATCATCACCAGGGACCCGACCGGCACCGTCGGGGCGCGTGACCCGCTGCGGCTGTCGCGCTACCTGGAGGCGTACGCGCTCAACTCCGCGGGGATCACCGAGGCCAAGAGCATCTACGAGGCGGCCGGGATCGACAGGGGAACGGCGACTTCCTACGAGCGGGTCCTTGAGAACGTCTTCGTCGTTGAGTCGCTTCCCGCGTGGCGGACCAACCGGCTAAAGCGGCTCGCGCTCGCACCCAAGCGCTACGTCATGGACGCCGGGCTGATGGCCGCCATCCTGCGGACGGACATGCAGGCCATCCTGCACGACGGCAAGCTGCTCGGCCGGGTCATCGACACGTTCGTGACTCAGCAGCTGCGTGGCGAGCTCGAGGTAAGTCCGGCCCGGCCGCGTCTGTACCACCTGCGCGACCAGGACGGCAGGCGCGAGGTAGACATTGTCGCTGAACTGGGTGGAGAGCGTGTCCTCGGCTTCGAGATCAAGGCGGGCGCATCGGTGACCACGGGCGACGCGCGGCACCTGGCCTGGCTGCGCGACGAGCTTGGAGACCGCTTCGTCGCCGGAGCCGTCTTCCATACCGGCCCGCATGCCTTCCCGCTCGGAGACAGGATCACCGCACTCCCGATCAGCGTCATCTGGGCCGCCTTATCCCCGAGACCACCCGTCGGTGCCCGACCCGAGCCGCAGCCAGCCACGAGACCCGCAAGGCGCATCAGTCAGGCCCTGCGCGAGGGGCCCGGCCTCATTAAGCTCGTGACCATTCAACGAGGAAGCAGGTCGCGATGTTTAAGGTGCACGCGGCGTCCGTGGAGGAGTACTTCCGCTTCGATCCCGCGCGGGAGGACGCGCTGCGAGAACTCGATGCGGTGATCCGGGCGGCGGCGCCCGCCCTGTCGCGCTGGTTGGTGCCAGGAACACCGCCCGGCCAGCCCGGCATGACCATGACCATGATCGGTTACGGCCAGTACCAGTACACCGTTAAGAGCTCTCCCGCACTGGTCACCTGGCCCATCCTCGGGATCGCGCTGCAGAAGAACTACCTGAGCTTCTACAGCAACGCCTACGGCGATGGCTCTAACTTCACCTGCGCCTATGCGGGCAAGCTCGGCCGGGCCCGGGTCAGCGCCAAAGGCGTCGTGACCTTTACCGAGATCGGCGACATCAGCCTCCAGGCACTGGCCGAGATGGTTACGGCCATCGCGGCGGGCC
This sequence comes from uncultured Actinomycetota bacterium, assembly GCA_963767685.1. Lineage (GTDB taxonomy): Bacteria > Actinomycetota > Actinomycetes > Streptosporangiales > Streptosporangiaceae > Trebonia. Next base: position 2,189,053 of record CAVYEZ010000005.1, on the reverse strand, counting down.
TGGAGTCAGGCCAGCTCGTAGCGCGCTGAGCCGGGAGCCGGCCCGGCGCTCAGTACGTGACGCCAGGGAACTGCGCCCGCGCCTGCTCAAGCTGGTCACTCCACTCGCGGGGCCACCCGAAGGCGCGCTCGGCGAACCTGCTCAGGTCGGCGCCCGCGGCGCCGCTGCTGAAGTGGAGGTACTCGCCCCAGTTCATCCGCCGCGTGTACGTCCCGTCCTGCTCCCGCGGGAAGTGCTCGGCCAGCTGCCGGAAGAACCGGTCCATGACCGCCGCCTGCCCGCAGTCCCGCCACAGCGGATAGAACCAGTCGCGGAACCAGTGAGTACCCCGCCGCGGGAAGTCGTCCCGGTTGCCGGTGAACTGGCGGTGGACCCGCTTGGCCGCCTGGTCCATGCCGAGCGCCGTGTAGAGGTCATAGATGTAGAACTCGGCCCACTTGCTGTCGCCCCAGATCTCGTAGGCGGGGGAGCCGTGGCGGCCGTTGTTGGCGCTCTCCACCGAATGGCCGATCTCATGGGCGGGCAGTTCGGGCGCGAGGGGGTTGCTCTCCCGCCAGGTGTCCAGGCCGCAGTCGCTGACGTTGTGGTAGTCGTGCACCGGGCTGACGTAGTAGCCGGCGTGGCCGCCGCCGTGGCGCCCGGCGTGGTGGATGGAGTAAATGCGCGGGTCGGGGCCGAACGCCTCGCCGTAGGTCGCCTTGGAGTAGTGCCAGGCCGCGCTGATGTAGCGAGGCAGCCACTGGACTTCGGCCCGGCGCACGTCGGGGTCCAGGTAAATCGCGCAGTGCTCGTCGTCGTAGTAGAGCCGGAGCAGTTGCCGGTGGTCGAACCAGTGTTCCTGCCAGCTGTCCGCCGGCCGGGGAAGCCGCTCCCGCTCTGTCTCCACCCTGTCCTCCCGCCTCGCTACCCGACCCACCTAGGCTACGGCCAGACAGCGCGGCACCTGCGGGCGCTCGGCTGATAATCGTCTAGTTCATCCCGAACGGTTCCGGCTGACTCTCCAGCCGAGACTGATTCCTCCGGGCTTCCGCGACCAGGTCAGCATCCGGGGACAGAGCGACGGCCTCGGCGAGCAGGTCGCCGTGCGGCTGGCCGAGCGCACGCCGGGCCAGCACGATCGTCGCGAGTACGGTAGCGCGATTGTCCGGGCCGACGCCCACGGCCAGAGCCGACGCGCACAAGCGCTCGACCTCCGCGAACCTGCCCTGCCGCAGCCGCGCCACCGCCACGCTGTGCTTAAGCCCGGCACGGTCCACGGGATCTTTCATCTCCTTAAGCAGATACTTGGCCGCAGCCCACTGCACCCGGCGCGCCGCCTCGTCGAGCACGTTGAGCGGCATCTCCGGCACAAGCAGCACGCAGTACTCCACCGTATGCAGCGAGCGCGCCTCATCCAGCGCATCCGGGCCCGCAGGCGGCCTGCCGAAGCCCGCGTGCAACTCCAGCAGCTCGCCGGTCCTCCCCTGGCGGAGCAGCAACATGGCGATGCCTTCCGCACCCAGCCGGGCACCCGGGGCACCGTCCCGGAACGCGCGAAGTGCTGCCTCGGGGTCCATGGCAGCACTCAACAGCGCTGCCATCGCTTCTGTACTGTGCTTCCCCGGCTCCAGCGTGGCCGCCGCCTTTGTGTCTACGTCCGCATACGGCAGCCCACGCGCCTGCCGGGACATGATGACAGTGGCGAAAGCCCAGCGGCGCATGGGATCACTCAGGTCTTTCCAGGCCAGCGCCCGCTCGCAGAGCCGTTCGGCCTCGGCAATCCCGTGGGTTTCGCCCAGCCTGAGTCGCAGCAGGGCCAGCGCCATGTACGCCACCGGTGCGGCAGGCCCCAGGTCTTGCTGCCGCGTCAGGGCCGAGAGGCGGCGTTCGGCCAGCTGCGCCGCGTCATCGGACAGTCGCCCCGGCAGGAGTACGACGTTGAGTTCCACCAGCGCGAGGCTGGCAGCGCACGCCTGGCTCAGCCGCCCGTCCGGAACGCGTACCCCAGCATGCAGCTCAAGCAACTCCGTCGCTCGTCCAGCCTCCCGCAGCCGGGAAGCGGTCCGCCGCGCCGCCGCCAGTCGCGTCGAGTCAATGTCGGAACGCAGTTCGAACAGCCGTGCCCCGTCGGTGATTCTTCCCGAGCGCATCCGGTATGGCATGAGGTTGATCAGGCCGGTCACTATGAGCCCGCCGGCTGCGATAACCACCAGTGGTGGTATGCCCCGCCCGGAAGCCGCGATAGCCCAACCCCCCAGCGCCAGGCCGCCGAGCGCCAGGTCCGCGAGCGACCCGGCAAGCGTGATCACAGCCCGTCGCCCAACGGAGAGCGTGCCGGTGAACTCAACCCGTCCGCTGTACGGCAAGCCGAGTGACACCTCGACCGTCCCGGCGCGGAACCGGACGGCCCGCTTGCCCCCGAGCCGGAACGCCTTTACCTCCGCTCCAAGTGCCCGGCAGGCAAGTAGGTGCCCGAGTTCATGCGCAACAACGGCGACCATAGTTGCCAGAGAAAGCACCACATAGCCCAGCGCCAACAACCCGTTCTGCGCTCCAACTGTCCCGTCATACGCCGCCAGCGGCAGGCAGACCCTCGCGAAGCTGACTAGCGTTGCGAGCGTTCGGCCGACGAGGTAAAGCTCCTTCTTGCGCACCCCACAGATAATGACATAAAGCGACATAGCGAGGCTCTTTATCGACGCTTTTCTGGAATTGCCCGACCGCGTCCCGCCGGATAAAGAGCGCGTCAGTAGTAGATGGGCCCGACGGCCCCGCCGCCGACCGTGATCGCGTCGCCGTTAATGGCGACGCTCTTGGGTGAAGCCAGGAACGCCACCACGGAGGCGACCTCCTCCGCCGTCACCAGCCGCCCGATCGACACCGAAGCCCCGAGTCGCTTCTCCACCTCCGCCACCGGCACCCCCGCCCGCTCGGCGCGCAGCGCGAGTATCTCCGGTGTCTTCTCGGTGACCGTCATGCCGGGGTGGACCACGGTGACGTTGACCCCGTGGTGACCGAGTTCGTCGGCGAGGTTCTTCGTCATCGCCGCGACCGCCACGTTCCGCACCGTCCCGGTGATCGCCCCGGAGGAGCGCGCGGCAAGCCCGCTGATGTTGATGATCCGTCCCCAGCCGTTGGCCTTCATCGACGGTGCGACCGCGCGGGCGCACCGCAGGTAGCCGAGCACCTTCACGTTCAGCTGCTCGTTGAACTCATCCTCGTCGAACTCCTCGAGGCCGGCGGTCGCCCCCGTGTTCACCCGGGCCGCCGCATTGACCAGGATGTCCACCCCGCCGAACGCGGCCGCGACATCCGCCGCCATGTGCCGGACGGCATGGTCGTCCCCGGTGTCGCAGCTGACCGCGATCACCTGCCCGGCGGCCAGCCCGCCGGCCGCGAGCGCGGCCTTCCTGGCCTCTTCCAGCTTGGCGGCATCCCGCGCTACCAGCGCCACGTGCGCTCCCTCGGCCGACAAGGCCTTCGCGACCGCGAGCCCGATACCCCGGCTCCCGCCGGTCACGATCGCCCGCTTCCCCACCAGCTCAAGATCCACGCCTCGATCCTGCCACACGAACAGGCGCGCCCGCCGTCGCTGTTGTACCCGTTCGCGGCGCCGCGCACCGATCAGCCAGGTGCCGCGTAGGGATATCCCGAACGACCGCGGCTTACTCTCATCCCGCCGACCGCGACGCCGGGGCCGGTCGTGCCCCGGCGGCTGGCGCGGCTTGCCGGCGGCAGGCACCCCGCGCTCGTTCGGGATGCCGCTCCGGGTGCACGTCAAAAATGTAGGGGTCAACGCGTTCCCGCTGGCAGTGGCGCTGTTCTGCTTGTGCACGCCGCACTCAGACGAAAACATGGAGGTCAGCGGGTCGCGGGCGGTGCTGCGGTCTCGGAGAGCGCGCCTGAAGTGCATCGTCACAACCAGACAGACGCCGCCTGACCGGCCCTGTCGGCAATCTACTCACCGGTCACCTTCAAATCTGTCATGCACCCTGCCGCTCTGCCGCTCCTTGTTTCCCCTTCGGACGTCAGTGCCGGATGGCACGATGGGTACCGGTCGTCGGGCGGCATTGGTGGGCGGAAGGTGCGGGGCGTGGGCAAGGCGAGTCGGCTGCGGAGGCAGAAGAAGGAAAAGGAACGCCAGCAGCGGCGCGGCGGGCCCGGCGGGAGCGCGCCCGGCGCGGGATTCGGCTTCGGTGCGACCCCCGCGGACAGCGAGCGCGCGGCCACGGCGGTCGTCGAGGCGGTGACGGCGGTCTGCGGTGGCCATCAGGACGCCTTTTCCGGGATTTTGACCGAGCTGGCGAGCGAGCGGACGCCGGCCTGGACCCGGTCGGTCAGCCGGAGCCTCGTCGAGATGCTGCGGATGTCAGTGACCCGATCGTGGCGCGCGGGCTGGCAGCCCGCGGAGCTGACCAGGCACGCCGGGCGGGAACTGTCGCAGGAGCATGTGTCGGTGGCCGCGGACATGATCGCCGCCGAGATGAGCGGCTACCCGGCGGCCACCGTGGACCAGCGATGGGCAGCCCAGGTCACCGCAGCCCGCGCGCTGTCGGTAGCGGCGGACGGTGGGAGCTGGTGGGGGAGTGACGCGGACTACCTGCCCGCCTGGGCGAAGCGATCCGGAGCGGTCGGCGGCCTCAGGGACGCGATTGCCACCGCGATCGAGCTCCTTCACCTGCTTCAGCACCTGCCGGTCCTAGAACGACTGCTTCCGCTGCCCGGAACCGCGCGGGCCGCGGTGTCGGTGGACGCCCCGGCGGCCGGGCCCGGCGGGCAGGCCGACGAGCGGATGCTCAGCCGGATCCGGGCGCTGCTGGCAAAGGCGGAGGCGACTGAGTACGCCGAGGAAGCCGAGGCGCTGTCGGCCCGCGCGCAGGAGCTGATGGCCAAGTACAGCATCGACCAGGCACTGCTGGCCGCCGAGGCGGGACGCAAAGACGCTCCGTCCGGACGGCGGATCGCCGTGGACAACCCCTATGAGGCGCCTAAGACCTCACTGCTCCAGGCCGTGGCGACGGCCAACCGCTGCCGGGTCGTCTGGTCAAAGGACGTGGGCCTGGCGACGGTGGTGGGCTTCGAGGCCGACCTGGACGCCGTCGAGTTGCTGTTCACGTCGCTGCTGGTGCAGGCCAGCACCGCGATGCTGCGCGCCGGCTCGCGGCAGGACGCCTACGGCCGGTCGAGGACCAGGGCGTTCCGCCAGTCGTTCCTGGTGTCCTACGCGATCCGCATCGGTGAGCGCCTGGCGGAAGCGGCCGACCACGCAACTAAGGAGGCGGTCGCGGAGCAGGAAGTCGCTGCCGCTGCCGGGGCGGCCAAGGACGGCGACAGCGGCCCGGGCACCGCCCTCATGCCGTTCCTGGCCGCCCGGCAGCAGGCGGTCGACGACTCGGTCGACGAGATGTTCGGCGACACCTTGAAGCGCGGGCGCCCGGTCCGGGCCACCGACGCCGAGGGCTGGGCATCCGGCCGCGCCGCGGCCGACCTGGCCACCCTGCACAACCACGCCCCGGTCACTAGCCCCAGCGGCTGATCTCGCCGGCGGGATAGGCCGCGAACGCGTCGCTCTCGGCGCCGGCCTTGAGGCTGGTGAGATAGGCGCCCCAGTTGGTGCTGCACCCGCTCATGAACTCGCTGGCTTGTTGCCAGTCGGCGTGGGTGAACAGAAGCGTGGTGCCGCCGTGGGCACCGGGTCGGAGGGTGAAGTCGACCCGGGTGTCGATCCAGCTGTCCGGTCCGTCGGTGACCCGCCATACCACGTGGTCCGGGGTGTCGGTCAGGACCTGCATGACGGCGGCAGACTTCTCGGCGTCGCCGAAGTAGACGCTGAAGCTTGAGCCGACGGCGTGCTCGCCGGTGAGCGGCCGCCCGGTCCACCAGCGGGCGACGCCCTCGGTGCTGGCGATCAGGTCATGCACCCGCTGCGGCGAGGTGTCGATGCTGATGCGGTGGAGGATGTCAGGCATTTGGGACTCCTTCTGTCAGGGTCGGCGACCCGCCCCTCGCGGGCGGACCTGCAGCAGTGACGAACGGCTAAGCCCCGGACGGACACCAGCGGCGCGAAGATCTCCTCGGCGCTCGCTGTCGGTCCACGGCGGCGCCGTTCGCCTGCTACCGGAAACCGCCACCGCCCCGTGCTCGACCGCCTCGACCTCGACCACTACCGGCACTTTCACTTCATCCGTGCCGACCTCCTGCGTCGACCTCCTGCGCCGGTGCAGGCCGCGGCGGTGACGCCCGCCGCGCCTACCGCCGGGCCCTCGACCTCGCACAGCGCTGAGCTGGAACAGCGCTTCCTCGCCGACCGGCTGGCCGCCTTCGCTGACGAATGTTCGCCCGAGGCTAGTTGATCTAACGCGAATTCCCTATCGGGATGGAATTACATGGCTCCTGGTCCTGAAAAGACCTTGCGAAACGCTGCGCACCCGCACCTGGAATGTCGGCGTCGATCGCTAGAATGTTCGTATCAATTAAATCTTATTCTTGATCATCCGGAAGGAGGTGCGACCGTGACCGTGACCGTCCGCGACTACCCCGGCCGCGTCCCGCTGGATGACACGCCGCCGCCCGTAACCCGTGGCGGCGCGGCCGGGCGTGGCCGGTCCCAGCCGAAGGGGAGTCAGCAGGAGACACGGCAGCGAGAGAAGGCCGAGGCGTTGCGGGCCGCGTTCGTGCAGGATGGTCCGGCCGACACGCTGGCCCCGGGAGCGCTGCTGGCGGCGCTGACCGAGGCGGCCTTCGCGGACGCCACCTGCCTGGACGACAACGAGCTGACCGGCGCGCTTGAGGCGGCTCGGCGACTTCGGAACCGCGCGCACTACCTGGAGACGCTCGCGGTCGCGGAACTGGCCCGCCGCCGGGCGGCGCAGTACGAGGAAGACAAGGCGAACGGGGTCCCTCGGAATCTGCGCCGGGCCCAGTTCCCGGACCTGGAACTGGCTGCTCAGTTGCTAATCGGCCGTCGTCACGCCCAGGACCTCCTCGACGAGGCCACTGAGCTAACGACGAGACTGCCGCAGACCCTGGCGGGCATGGCGGCCGGGTTGATCGACTCGGTGCGGGCCAGCGCGATCGCGTCCGCGACGCTGTGCCTGGCCGATGCGGACGCCGCGCAGGTCGACCAGGCTCTCGCCGCGACGGCGCCCGAGGTCCGCGCGGACACCGTGGCCCGCCGCGCGGCGGCGCTGGCGATGAAGCTGGACCCAGAAGCGGTGCGACGGGAGAAGGAGGACGCGCGCCGCACCCGGCAACGCGTCGAGGCCCGCCGTGAGCAGTCCGGCAACGCGTCGTTCTCGATCCGCGAGGCCGACACCAGCCTGGTGATGAGTGTCCAGGCGGCCATCGACGAACTGGCGGCCCGGCTCCGCAATGGCGGTGCCGCCGGAACCCTCGACTCCCTGCGCGCCACGGCCGCCCTGGACCGCCTCCTAGACCGCGACCCGCTCGACCGCCTCGCCCCGCTCCCGTCCGAGCCACCCGCCGAAGACGAATACAACGCCCAGCCAGGCGGCGATGAAGACCCCGCGCCCTGGGACGACGAACCTTTCGCCGCCGAAGGCGAGGACATCCCCCAGCCAGGCGGCGATGACGACCCCGGACCGCGGGACGACGATCCCGAGCCGCGGGACGACGATCCCTGCCTTGCTGACCACTCGGACGTCTCGTCGGCCCAGGTCCCGCCGCCCGATGGTCGCCCCAGCACCCCGGCCGGGGGCCAGGCGAGGCTTCCCGCCCTCATCAACCTCCTCGTCCCCGCCGCCACCCTCCTCGGCTGGGGCACCGCCCCCGGCCAGGCTGGCACCTGGGGCCTGACCGAGCCGCAAGAAACCCGCGACATCGTCCAGGCCGCCTCCCGCCATCCCAGGACCAGATGGTGCCTCACCGTCGTTGACGAGCGGGGTGAAGCGGTTGCCCACGCGTGCGCCCCCGGCCGGCACCCCTGGAAACCGGAATCCCCGGACCCGCCGCCAGGCGCCGAGGAGCAGCCTGCCCGCGTACAACAGTTCCTCACCGGGCTGGGGATAACGCCTGGCACACTGGAGTCGATCGCCCACGGCACGTGCGATCACGGGCATGCCGAGCCCCGTTACGTCCCCAGCCGCAAGCTAAGGCACTTGATCCGCGCCCGCGGCCAGACCTGCACCGGCCCCGGCTGCGGAGGCGACTCAGTGCACGCCGACCAAGATCACATCATTCCCTACCCGGACGGGCCAACGGACGAATGCAATCTGCACTCTCCGTGCCGTGCCCACCACCGCGCGAAGCAGTCGCCCGGCTGGCGGGTGGAACAACCCCAACCCGGCATCATCCGCTGGACCCTCCCCAACGGCCGCACCCGCACCACCCGCCCCACGATCTACGACTGTTAATCCGCGTCAGGCGCTGAGCCGGGAAATGCGAGAAGATGCGCGCATGGCCACCGCGAAGCCCCGGCAGTCGCTCACCGGAGTCGTCAGTGCTGACGAGGAACGCGTGTGGGTTGGCCTCCTGGAAACCTCGCCTTACCTCACACCCCGGATGCGCGAGATGATCACCGGATCGCATGGAGTGCTGCGCTTCCCCGCCGGCCCGGCGGACGGGCAGACGGAGACCTCACCGGTCCCCGGGGTCAATGTCGAAGCGGACGACGCCTCGCACACGCTGGCGGTATCTGGCCAGTGGTGGTTCCGCGGCGTTTACAGCATGATCCCGCAAGGTCCTGAGACGTTGCTCCGCTACCAGGTGTTCAACGCCGCCCCCGGCGCCACGCGCTGGCTCGTGCCACTGGTAGCCGGGCAGGCACTGCGGGCAAGCGCCCGGCCACAGTTCGAGCAGACCCTCACGGCCATCGGTTCCCTGCTCGGCTGCCCGGCCCGCCTAGCGGACTGACCCCGCCCAGGTCTGTTCCAATCCGTCCCTGGGCATGCCGTAGTGCTCGGCCAAGGTCACGACATCCCAGCCAATCTTGACCGTGCGGGCGCCGCGAGGGCGCGAAAACTGGGGTCGGTGCGGGCGGCTGCGTGGCCGGGGCCGCTGCCGCTCTGTGGTCCTGCAGGCGATTGAGCTGAAGGTACCTCACGCGGGCTGCGCTGGCGGGAGGATAGGCGCGGGCTGCCCGCAACCGAATCCGGGCGCTTCTTGGCACTTGATGCCGTATCCCAGCCTGGCGCGGGGCCTCGACCCCGAGGGGTCGCGAATTGCAGCTGCGAGCGCGCCGGTCAGCTTCTCACTTCCGACCGGGGCCCCGCGGGCAGCCCGCCCTTTCCCGTCAGTCAGAGCACGAGGGAGGCGAGCTGCATGGAGCAGCCGCAGGAGGTAGTCGAGGACGAGGAGCACGAGCGGGCCTGGGACCGGGTCGCCGCGATCGACGTCGCCAAGGCGTCCGGGGTGGTCTGCACCCGGGTCCCGGACGACGGCCGGCCGGGCAGGCGCAGGGCGCGGGTCTGGACGGTGGCCGCGACGATGGGCGAGGTCACGGCGCTGGGCGATCACCTGCGCTGCCAGGGCATCGAGGTCGTCACGATCGAGAGCACCTCAGATTACTGGCGGATCTGGCACGCGGTCCTGGAGGCCGCCGGGCTGAAGGTCCAGCTCGTCAACGCCCGCGCCGTGAAGAACGTCCCGGGGCGGGCCAAGACCGACAAGAAGGACGCCGTCTGGCTGGCCAAGCTCACCGAGCGGGGCATGCTCCAGCCCTCGTTCATCCCGGACTACGACATCCGCCGGCTGCGGGAGCTCACCCGGCGGCGGGCCGAGCTCGTCCAGGAGCGGACCCGGCACTGGTCCCGGCTGGAGAAGCTGCTGGAGCGCGCCCTGATCAAGGTGACCTCCGTTGCCTCCGCCATCGACACCATGTCCTGCCGGGACATGATCGAGGCGCTGATCGCGGGCGAGCGGAACCCCCGCGCTCTGGCGGACCTGGCCAGGGGCAAGATGCGCGCCAAGCGCAAGGCCCTCATCGAGGCCCTGGACGGGAAGTTCGAGGGCCACCACGCCGTGGAGGCCCGCATCCTGCTGCGCCACGTCGACGGCCTGGCCCGCGACATCGATGACCTGACCGCCCGCGCCGGCGAGCTGATCGCCCAGATCCCCGCAGCCTGGGGCATCGACGCCGACGGCGCCACCGGTCCCGAAGCCGGCCGGGAACCTGGTGCCATCGCGCTGCCCGCCGTCGCCCGGCTGGACGAGATCACCGGCTGCGGCCCCGTCGCCGCCATGGCCATCATCGCGGAAATCGGCCTCGACATGACCGTCTTCGGCACCGCCGGCCGGCTCGTCTCCTGGGCCAAGCTCTGCCCCCAGACCCGCCAGTCCGGCAAGAAGTCCACCGCCGCGTCCCCGGGCAAGGGCGACCCCTGGCTCAAAGGGCCCCTCGGCGAGGTCGCCGCCACCGCCGCCCGATCCGACACCTTCCTCGGCGAGCGCTACCGCCGCCTCGCCAGACGGCGAGGCAAGCGCAAGGCCCTGGCCGCCATCGCCCGCTCCATCCTCGTCATCATCTTCCACCTGCTCTCCGACCCCGCCGCCCGGTACTGCGACCTCGGATCCGGCTACTACGACGACCGTGCCACCACCGAACGAAAGGTCCGCAACCACGTCCGCCAACTCGAGGCCCTCGGCCTCACCGTCACCATCACACCCGCAGAGGACGCCGCCTAGCCCGGCCACCTCCAGCCCGCAAGAGCCCGCAAGCCCTCGTCGATGCACGGCTGGGGTTCGCTGCCGCCTGCCCGCTAAAGGTTGTGTTTACCGGTCAGCTGTGCAGCTGTTCAGCAACCGTCAGCGTGTTATCTGTTCTGTATCGCCGAAGGCTGCGACCGTCGGCTTAAGTTGCGAGTGATCTTGCGAAGGTCAGCATTGCCCTGACGACCGGCCGGCAAAGCTGGGTCTACCGAGTCTGCAAGGTAGATCGCGCGACTGAACACGGGTATCCCGCGACAGTCGGCTTGCATCCGGTACCTGGGTACAGGCTTACCTTCGAGGTATGACCATGGATGACGAGGTGTCGGTGCCCGGGGCGTGCACCCTGCCGACCGCGGAGCGCCCGCTGCGGCTGGCCGAGTTCGACGACTTGTTCGCTACCGCGCTGCGAGGCCAGCAGCGGCTGTCGCCCACCCGGCTGCGGTGGCGGCTTGACCCGGTCGCCGAGCAAGCGGCCAGGGACCTGACCGGCCGGGAGAGCGAATGCTGCTCGTTCTTCTCCTTCACGTTTGCTCCGGCAGACGGCGCGGTGCACCTCGACATGGCCGTGCCCGAAGCGCACGCCGACGTCCTCGACGCGCTCGCGGACCGGGCGGCTGCCAGGATCGGGTCGTGACCGGGCTGCGCAGCGGCCAGGTCGCCGCCGCGGCCGGGATCAACCCGCAAACGCTGCGCTATTACCGACGCCGGGGCCTGCTCGCCGAGCCGGACCGCAGCCTGGGCGGTCACCGGCTCTACCCGGCCGAGACCGTGACGGTGCTGCGGGTCATCAAGGCGGCGCAGCGGCTCGGCTTCACCCTCGACGAAGTGGCTGACCTCCTGGACGCGACCCGGCGGCGCCACGGCCGCCGCCCCAGGCCCGGGCTGCACGCCCGCGCGCAGGCGAAGCTGGCCGAGGTGGAGGCAAAGTTCGCCGACCTGCAGGTCATCGCGGAGACGCTGCGCGCAGCGGTGGACGCCGGCTGCGACGACCTGGTGACCTGCGCCGGCAACTCGTGCTGCCCGATCCCGTTTGCCGCCCTCGCCCTGGCGCCCCCCGAGGCCGGCGCTTGATCACCGGAGCACCGCCCTGCGACGGCTGGCCAAGTACCAAACTCCACGAATCCACAAGGTGCGCTCGATCAAGAATTTAGGCTGCCGCTTTGGTGGAGACACGCAGTACGTCCTCTACCTCTTCGCGGGAAAGCCCGAATTCGGTAGCAACCGCATCGACGGGCTCGCCGGCCAGGTACAGGTCGAGGACGTCGTCGACAGCTGCCCCGCCGTGAGTCAGTCGTGGCTTGCCGAAGGCATGGTCGGGGTCGACGGTTACTTCGGCGACGCGGTACTGGGGAAGCTGGATCAGCTGCGCATAGCCGTCACCGGCGAAGCTGATCCGGCGTAGGTACTGGTCAACGACCTCGGTGAACACTCGCTGGTTGTTGCGGACCACAATGAGTTCCCGCGCCGACTCACCTTCCGGCGTATCTCCGGCGTGCTGAGCGTAGCCGTAAAGGACTTCGGCCCCATCGGTGTAGAGCCTGCGGCTGGCCAGCGCATGTTCAAGGCCGAGTTTTCCCGCTAGGGCGTCGATAACGGGGCGGATGCGCTGCATGGGAACGCCCGCCTTGCGGAACGCCCCCAGCGCGTACGCCTCGGCGAGGCCGATGAACGGCATCGCCGCGTCATTCCGGTGTGCCGGACGGACCGCCGTGATAACCGGCCTGGCCCTCGCGACGCCGTTGCCGTGGACGTGGCGCTCAACCCGTAGGCCCAGGAGGTGAGAGCGGACGGCGGCGCGGCTAGGTACGCCGCCCCTTCCCCGATCCCGTAAAGCAGTGTCACGAACCGATCTACGCCCACAAGCCACACCTCCCGCCTCCGGATGTCCTCATCATCCCAGAACCAAGTCGAAATTCATGGCCCGCAACGCGCGTCTGCCCGGAGAACCTGTACGCAGGGGAACCAACTCAAGCGCCAACTTTCGTTCCCGTACCCGGCGGACGATTAACCTCCAGCCACCGACCGGCGAATGCGCTCGACGATCCGGTTCGCCTCATCCTCGGAGATCTCGTAGAGCTGGTTGTCTCCATCGCCGCGCTCGTAGGAATACAGCAGAGGACTGCGTGTCCATTGCAGGTCGTGTCCGAACAGCTCGTCACGCTCGCCATCGTCATGTTCGACTCGGCGCAGCACACCCACGGGTTCTTCCCGGCTGCTCAGGTCATCGACGATGGCGTAGTAGGTGATCTTGGTAGTCATTCTGTCCTCCTACAACCGATAGTCCGCAATATCTCGCGAGTCCGAGGGAACCGGCACCTTCGACGTCACAGCACGCTGGTACGAGTGGAGTTGCGCTACCTCCGCGTCGTCGACGGAGGAGCGAATCCGTTCGTAGGCCCAGTGGGTCTCCTCCTTCGCGTCGAGACTGGCTTGGGTGTGGAATTGAACCTCAAACATCCGATTTGTTCCCGGAATGCGCCACCGGCTGTTTACCCCTTTGTACTCGTCCTGGTCCCAGGAGTTTCGTCGGTCGAAGCGCCCAAAACCGGCGTTCTCGAGACGCACACAGTCGGCGTGCACGCCAGCGGTGTACTTATCTTCGTCGTAGACGAAGGTGTAGCGGATCGCATCCTTGACGTTGGCAAACGCTTGATCAACGCTTCGCCCTTTCTTCTCTACGTCAAGAATGACCTTTTCCGTCAGCCGGTCCTTGCCCTTGAGCCGGTGCTCTAGGCCAACAAGGTGACGGTCCGGGTCTTCGGCCTCGATGCGGCGCATGGCCGGGGTAACGGTCTTCTCCTCGATCTCCCGCACCCGCTCGTACCCCTGGTCGATGGCGTAGGCTGCGATTGACGGCGTCCACGGTGGCCCGGTACTCGAGGCTGCGCGCCACCCGGGCCGCGCTTCCGTCGACGTCGCGAGCGGGGCCGTCCCCATCGGCCGCAACATCCCGGACCGGGGTGTCTTTGGCCTCACGCACGCCAGGCGGCTCGGCGGCGTCTGGCTGTTCGCCGCCGTCATCCGACCGGTCGATGCGCACCCGTCACCACCCAATGCCGGCATCCAATGTCGGTCACTTCTAACGGGGCAACGGATCGTGGCTTCTCTCGGTTCACGGCGACGGGACGAGCGCTCCGTCAGTCCAATCGCAGAAAAACACGACTGCGACACGCTGACAATCACATGATTCGAACCTCTCTCCGTATAAGCTAGTTCTCAGTTCCCGGGCTCCCTCAAAAGCCAGGCGGGCCGACCCGGTGCGCGAACACCGAGCCGACCCTGGGACCCCATCCATCCGAATCAACCGGAGGACAGAGCCATGCAGTCAAGTCTTTCTCACCCCGCCCCGTCCGCGCACCCCGACGGCGACTTCACCGACACCCCGTACGACGAGCGGCTACGCGGCCTGACCCACGACCAGCTCGCGGACCGGCTCAGTTGGCTGTCGTGGTACGCGCCGGGCGTCTTCACCGCCGTCATGGACTACGCGGACTTCACCGACGCCCTCGCCGCCGACACCGGCCACGCAGTCGTCTGATCGTCCGCGAGGCACCCGGGGCCGGGCCGGCGCCCCCGGTCCCGGGCGCCTGGCTAGTCTCATGAGGCGATGAACGATGACCCGACCGTCCTGCTCACGCCGCCGGGCCAGGAACTCCTGTCCCGCCTAGCCGCCGAAGGGATCGGCCAACAAAGCACCAGCCTGGCGCTAGCGGAACGCCTGCGCCGCGAGTACCCGGCCGGCCTGGTGGCCACCGCGATGGCCCAGCAGGAACTGCGCCGGGCCGCCGAAGCCAAGTTCAGCCGCGCCGCCCAGATGCTATTCACCCGGGCAGGCTACGAGCAGTCCTCATCGGAAGCGATCGCCGCCTACCGGGCCGACCGCCTGAAAAACGCCCGGCGCGTCGCGGACCTGTGCTGCGGCATCGGCGGCGACCTGATCGCCCTGGCGGCGGCGAGCGACGTGCTCGGCGTCGACAAGGACGAGTCTCACGCCAGCCTCGCCCAGCACAACGCCGCGGTCTACGGCCGAGCGGATCACGTGACAACGCGAGTGGCCGACGTCCGCGACGTCAAGCTCACCGACATCGACGCGGCGTTCATCGACCCGGCCCGCCGATCCGGTCCCGGCACCGCCTCGGCGCCCCAGGCGCATCGCTACCGGGCGGGCGCCTCCGAGCCGCCCCTTGACTGGTGCGTGGCGCTGACCGCTCAAGTGGCAAGTGTGTGCATCAAGGCCGCCCCCGGCATCCCCGATGAGCTGATCCCGCCAGGATGGGAAGCCGAGTTCATCGCGGAGGCGCGTGACCTCAAGGAAGCGGTCCTCTGGTCGCCAGAGCTAGCAAGCGCACCCGACGCCGGCCGCGGCCCACGCCGCGCCACAGTACTAACAAAGACAGGCCAGGACACGCTAGTCGCCCACCCCGGTGACCCGGTACCGCTGCGCGAACCCGGGGGCTACCTCCTCGACCCCAACCCGGCCGTCACCCGGGCCGGCCTCGTCGAGGACCTGGCCCGCACCCTCGGCGACGACGCCGCCAAGATCGACCCGCGAATCGCCTTCCTTACCCTCGAAAGGGACGTGCGGACTCCATTCGCCCGCACGCTCCGCATAGTGCACTCGGCCCCGTGGAACGAGAAGCAGTTCGCGAAACGACTCCGCGACCTGGGCATAGGCGCGGTCGACATCCGGCGAAGAGGCCTGGCCGGCGACGTTGACCAGATACGGCGCCGACTGAAACTGGAAGGCAAGACCCGCGCCACCGTCGTGATAACAAGGGTGAACGACAAGCCCTGGGGCCTCATCTGCACCGACCCGGAATAGCCCGCCTAGCCCTTCCGCAGCAGGATTCCCCGCACGAAGGCCGCCTGCCCCACGTGCTGCATGTCGTCGTCGAGCACCGAGACCAGCCGCACCGCCAGCGTCACCGGCGGCGTCCACCGCCGGTCGACGACCCGGTCGAGGTCGGCGTCGCTGATGTCGGCCACGAGCTTGACCGTCTGCGCGTACACAGCCTCGTGGTACTCGCCGAGCAGCCCGGACGCCGCACACGCGGCCGCGACCGAGGCCACCTGCGAGCTCGTGTGCCCGTACCCGTGGTCCATCATCCGCTCCGGCAGCCCGAGCCGCGTTGCCCAGCCCTCGGACGACCACACCTGGGGCACGCCGAACGCGGCCGCGACGTGATCGTCCTGGACCCGGGTCAGGTGCCAGACAAGCCAGCTCACCGGGTTGGCGTCCGGGTCGACCCGGTAGGCGAGCTGCTCCGCGGTTAGCCCCCCAAGCACGTCGGCCACGGTCTCCCGGATCCGCCCGAACCCGTCGATAAGCAATTCCGCACTAGTAGCCATAAGTCAATTATCGTCCCGGCGGTCACCGGTCAGGGAATGGGCCAGGCGGGCAGCGCGCTCACGTCGGCTACCGTCTCCGGCAGGCGGCGCATCGTGGTGACCCGCCGCTCGGCGAACTTAGCCGGGTGGCCGGTGTGATCGCGGTCGACCCACACCGAGCGGAGCCCCATCCGGGCGGCCGGCGCGATGTCGTGCACCCAGCTGTTGGCCACGTGGATCCAGTTCGCCGGCGTCGCCCCGGTCTGCTCCGCAAACCGGCGAAAGTGACCGAGGTCCGGCTTATACGACCGCACCTGCTCCGCCGTCACCACGACCTCAAATGGCACGGGAAGCCGGGCCGAAGTCTCCGCGAACAAGTCGTCATCGCAATTGGTCAGGATCGCGAGCCGCCAGCCAAAGGAGGTAAGCGTGCCGAGCGCCTCCGCCACATCGGGGAAAATCGGCATTGACGGCCAGGCGTCGGTAAACACCCCGGCCTGCCCTTCCGCGAGCGGCAGGCCGACTCGTCGCGCTGCCAGGCCCAGCCCGTCCGCGAGAACCTCCCGGTAAGGCCGCCAGAATGGCCTCGCCTCGAGGATTGACTCCGCCCGGTGGTAAGCGGCGAGCAGCGGCTCGGCGTGCGCGCCCGCGACCGGCCGCAACGCGCCGAGCATGCAGGCGTTCCAGTCGGCGATCGTGCCGTAGCAGTCGAAGGTCAGCCAGCGGGTTACGGGCATCAAACCTCCCTACTCGAACATCTGTAGCAGGAGCTGGCATCTACAGTAACTGTTGTTAACTGTTTTTGAGTGGTGAATTCCCATTGAATCCGTAGAAGCCGCCCAGATCGCCCATGTCACCCCTCCCGGCCTGACATAAGACAATGCGCAGGGGCATGATCGTGATGGACGAAGACGACCACTGAGGAGGCAGCCCCATGGCCGATGACGAGTTCCGCTACTTCAGCGGGTTCGGCAACGAGTTCGCGACCGAGGCGGTCGAAGGCTCGCTTCCCGCGGGGCGCAACTCGCCGCAGCAGGCGCCGCTCGGCCTGTACGCCGAGCAGCTCAGCGGGACCGCGTTCACCCAGCCGCGGGGCGTGAACCGCAGGTCGTGGGTGTACCGCATCCTGCCGAGCGCGAAGCACCCCGCGTTCTCAAGGATCGACAACAAGAACCTAAAGGGAACGCCTTTCGACGAAATCGAGCCGAATCCCAACCGGTTGCGCTGGGACCCACTTCCCCTGCCAAAAGAAGACACGCCGCAGGACTTCGTCGACGGCCTGTTCACCGTCGGGGGCAACGGCGACATCAAGACCAGGGCCGGGATAGCCGTCCACCTGTACGCGGCTAACCAGTCGATGCGGGACCGCTACTTCGTCGACTCCGACGGCGAGCTGCTGTTCGTCCCCGAGCTCGGCGCGGTCATCCTGCACACCGAGCTGGGCCCGATGCTGGTCAGTCCCGGCGAGATCGCGGTGGTCCCGCGGGGCATCCGGTTCAAGGTGGAGCTCACCGACGGCTTCGCCCGCGGCTACCTGTGCGAGAACTTCGGCGCGAACTTCACGCTGCCGGAGCGGGGGCCGATCGGCGCCAACGGCCTGGCCAACGAGCGCGACTTCCTGACACCGCACGCCGCCTTCGAGGAGCGCAACCACGCCGTCCAGGTGGTGAACAAGTTCGGCGGCAACCTGTGGGCCGCCGACTACGACCACTCGCCGCTCGACGTGGTGGCCTGGCACGGCAACTACGCGCCGTACAAGTACGACACGGCCAACTACATGGTGATCGGCACGATCAGCCACGACCACCCGGACCCCTCGATCTTCACGGTGCTCACCAGCCCCACCGACACGCCGGGCCTTGCCAACTGCGATTTCGTGATATTCGCGCCGCGCTGGCTCGTCGGCGAGAACACGTTCCGCCCGCCGTGGTTCCACCGCAACATCATGTCCGAGTACATGGGCCTGGTCACCGGCACCTACGACGCGAAGGCGGAAGGCTTCGTCCCTGGCGGCGCCTCGCTGCACAACACCTACGCCAGCCACGGCCCGGACGCGGACACCTACGCGCGGGCGTCGACCGCGGAACTCGAGCCGCAGAAGCTTGACGGAACGCTCGCGTTCATGTTCGAAAGCCGCTGGACGATCTTGACGACGAGGCAGGCGATGGAGGCGAGCTTCCGTCAGCCGGATTACGATGCGGTCTGGGCAGGATTGGAGCGAAATTTCCGCTAAGTTCGGTTCCATGGCTGGCTCCTATGTCGTGGTCGGATCCGGTGACCACCATGTCATCGCGCTGCACGGCTGGTTCGGCTCCGCTCTCGGCTGGGGCCACCTGACCGACTACCTCAACACCACGCAGTTCACCTACGTTTTCCCTGATCTGCGCGGCTACGGCTCCCGCAAGGACGAGCCCGGCGACTTCACCATGGCGGAGGCCGCCGCGGACGCGGTCGAGCTCGCGGACCGCCTCGGCTGGGAGCGGTTCAGCCTGGTCGGTCACTCGATGGGCGGCGTCGCCATCCAGCACGTGCTCGACCAGGCGCCGCACCGGGTGCGGCGCCTGGTCGGCGTGGCCCCGGTCCCGGCGACCGGCCTCCCGATCGGCGAGTCGGAATGGGCGCTGTTCGCGTCCGCCGCCCGCAACGTCACGAGCCGCGAGATGATCGTCAACTACGCGACCGGCAGCCGCCTCACCCCCGCGTTCGTCGACCTGATCGTCCGCCACTCACGGGACAACTCGACCGAGGAGGCGTTCGGCGCCTACCTCCCCACCTGGGCCAAAGCCGACATCCTCGCCCGGGTCAAGGGCAACGAGGCCCCGGTCAAGGTGATCACCGGGGAGTACGACCCGACGCAGCCCGCCGAGTTCATGGAGCAGGCGTGGCTGCAGGTCTACCCCAACTCCGAGCTCGAGGTCCTCCGCGGCACCGGCCACTACCCGATGTTCGAGACCCCGGTCGCCCTCGCGGTCTCCATCGAGGAGTTCCTCGCCCGCGGCTAAGTCAACGGCAAAGTCAACGGAAATAGTCAACGGAAATAGTCAAAGTCAGGATTATCCCGAACGGAGTCAGCTGACTCTTTCGCGGCAAAAGCTCATTCCGTGCCGTTCCCCGGCGTTATCTCCGGTCAAGACACGCCGAATTCTCGGTAATTACCGGCCCGCTCCCGCTCCGGCTGCTAGCTTTCGGCATCGTCACTATGCGTAATTGACCGGATGTGAAGCGGAGGACCGCCGTGTCTTTTCGCCCCGTCGGCGCGGCGAATGGGAAAAAGCGCGCCGCGATCACCGTAAGCGTGATCGGCGCGGTCGCCGCGGCCGTGTCGGCCCTGCTGCTCTCAGCGAGCGGCCGGCCGTCCGCCGGGGCGCCGGCCGGCAGTGACCGGTCCGCCGCCGTCGCCCGGTCGGTCCCGGTGCCGAAGGCCAGCCAGGCCGCGCAACGACACCCGACCGCGGCCGGCGCCGCTGACGGTACCGTGCTCGCTACCGTGCTGCGGACCGCGAACCGGTACACCCGCCCCGGCCTGCTTGCTGCGGGCCCCGGGGCGGCGGTCAGTACCGTCCCGGCGACCTGGTACGAACGCCCGTCGGTGCTGCCGGTCGTCGCGACCAGGCCAGGCTGGGTCGAGGTCCGGCTCGCGCAGCGGCCGAACGGTTCCACCGCCTGGCTGCCGGACACCGACGTCACGCTGGGCAGCACGCCCTACCGGATCGTCATCAACGAGGCGACGACGCAACTGGCGCTGTACGACGCCGGCCGGCTGGTCTTCTCCGCGCCGGCCGGCGTGGGGACCACGAGCGATCCCACGCCAACGGGGGACTTCTTCGTGGCGTTCGACGAGCAGCCGCCCCAGCCCAACCCCGGCTACGGCCCGTTCATCATGGTCACCTCGGCGCACTCCCCGGCCATCAGCGACTGGGACGGCTCGGGCGATGCGGTCATCGGCATCCACGGACCGCTCGGCGATGACAGCGAGATCGGCGTCACGGGGGCGCGGATCTCGCACGGCTGCATCCGGCTGCACGACCAAGACCTAGAAAAGATGGCCGAGGTCCCACCAGGGACCCCGGTCGACGTTGTCGGCTAGGCGCCGGCGCGTCAGCTAAGGGGGGATAGCTTAGATGTTTTCTATTAGGCGGCGCGGGCTCTGCGCGACCGCGGCCCTCGCGACCGGCACCGTGCTGGCCGCCACTATGCTCGCCGGCGGCGGCCTGGCCGCCTCCGCGGCGGTGGCGTCCGCCAGCACCAGCCCGGCCCCGCAGCCCGGACACGGCAAGCAGCACGACAAGAACAAGGCGGACATCCGCCTCTTCAAGGCGGCGTTCCCGCGTTCCTACGACGCGGCTGGGCAGACGATCACCTACAAGTACCGGGTGGCCAACACCGGCCAGGTGCGGCTGTACCGCATCGTGCTGACCGATGACCGGCTCGGCCGCATCACCTGCCCGCGGACCATGCTGGACCCCGGCAAGTGGATGAACTGCACGGGGACGTACACCACGACCAGGAGGGACGTGCGCGCGGGCCGCATCGACAACTCGGCCGTCGTGGTCGGGCACCCGCGCCGCGGCTGGCCGGTGACCGATACCGACTCGGTCATCATCGTGCTCCGTCAGCTTCCCGGGATCCAGCTCGACAAGGTCGCCTCGCCGACGCAGTACGCCCGGCCGGGCCAGCTGATCACCTACACGTACACGGTGACCAACACCGGCACGGCGACGCTGTTCCACATCACGCTGACCGACGACAAGCTCGGCGCGATCACCTGCCCGAAGCCGGTGCTGGCGCCGGGCAAGTGGATGACCTGCCAGGGGACGCACACGACCACGTGGGCGGACGTGAAGGCCGGCCAGATCGCCAACTCGGCGACCGTGACCGGCCGCCCGCGCAAGGGCCACAAGGTGAGCGACACCGCCACCGCGGTCGTGACCGCGGTCAAGCACCCGCGGCATCCGGCGATCGCGCTCGCGAAGTGGGCTCACCCGACCACCTACGGCTGGGCCGGCCAGAAGATCACCTACGCCTACCGGGTGACCAACACGGGGAACGTCACGCTGCACGACATCATGGTGGCGGACAACAAGATCCCCGGGCCGATCGCCTGCCCGTCGTCGAAGCTGGCGCCCGGCGGGTGGATGGACTGCCACGCGGTGCACGTCACCACCAAGGCGGAAGTGCGCGCCGGCCACATCTGCAACGTGGCCACCGCGGCCGGCCTGCCGCCGCGGGGCTCGCAGGTCAAGGCCAAGGCGGAAGCCTGCGTCGTCCTCAACCACCACACCCTGCCCGTCGTCCCGGTCACGGGCTGAGCCAAGCCGGCTGGCCGGCGCCGCGTGAGCGGCGCCGGCCAGCCGCTCGCTACATGTCGGCGACGACCGGAATGACGTCCGACCCGATGACCTCGAGCGGCGTCACGTCCCACACGTTGGCCACGGCGCCGATCGCGGCGTCGAACCCGGCCGCGG
This sequence comes from uncultured Actinomycetota bacterium, assembly GCA_963767685.1. Taxonomy (GTDB): domain Bacteria; phylum Actinomycetota; class Actinomycetes; order Streptosporangiales; family Streptosporangiaceae; genus Trebonia. The sequence goes on along the minus strand of CAVYEZ010000005.1, from coordinate 2,167,616 downwards.
CGAGCGCCCCGAGGTCATCCACGATCCGCTGCGCGCCCCGCGACGCGTCGAAATAGTAGTAGGCGGTCTTGTAGATCGTGTCGTAGTCGCGCCCGACCGCCTCGCAGTGCTGGCGCAGCACGTCGAGCTTGTGCCCCTCGTCCCGGCCCGCGAACAGGTTGCACGCGTCGGCGTACTGCGCCACCAGCCGCAGCGTCTTCTTCTCGCCGCCGCCGCCGATCATGATGGGCGGATGCGGCCGCGTCAGCGACTGCGGCGAGTTCAGCGGGCGCTCGAGCGAGTAGTGCTTCCCCTCGTACGGCTTCTCGTCGCCGCGCCACATCTGCAGGCAGATCTGCAGCGTCTCCTCCAGTCGCTCGAACCGCTCGCTGACCGGGGGAAACCTGAACCCAAGGCCACGGGACTCCTGCTCGTTCCATCCGGCCCCGATCCCGAGCCAGGCCCGGCCGCCGGAAAGCACGTCAAGCGTCGTGACGATCTTCCCCAGCAGCCCCGGCTCGCGGTAAAACGCACCGGTCACCAACGTGACCAGCGTGGCGTGCGAGGTGCACGCGGCCAGGTAACCCAGCGTGGTGTACCCCTCGAGCATCTCCCGCTCCGCCGCCCCGACCGCGGCGATCTGGAAGAAGTGGTCCATGACGGCGACGTACTCGAACCCCGCGTCGTCCGCGGTCCGCGCGACCCGCGCGAGCTCCCGCCCAAGCGCCTCCGGCCCCCGGGGCGTCGAAAAATCCGGAACCTGCAGCCCAACCTTCATAACGGATTACCTCCCACCCAAACCCTCTCACGCGCAGGCCCAGCCGCCGCTACCCTCTCGCGGATCGGGTACCGGGGACCGTGCCCGCCCACGGCAACTGGCCATGTGCGCCCCGGGGCCGGATTAATTCGGCCTTGCGGCACCCACGCACGCATCTATCGTCCGCGTGGCCCCCAGACCCAATTCGTTTCGGCCGTGTGGCCCCCATGACCGGTACCGTTCCTAGCCTTGTGGCCCCCACCGCCGCAAAGGCCCCGTCGCAATCGTGGAGCAGCGCGTCCGCTTAGCCTGAGAGGCACATGACACGGTTCATCCGACGGAAGGGCGCCCTGCATGACCACACGCGCGGACCTGATCATCGTGGGCGCCGGCCTGGCGGGTTCGGCGGCCGCCTGGACGGCGTCGGCCCGCGGGCTCCACGTGGTCCTGCTGGAGCAGTTCGACTCCGGGCACAAGTACGGCAGCTCGCACGGCAGCGCCCGCATCTTCCGCCGCGCCTACCCGGATGACCTGCACGTGCAGCTCACCGGCGCCGCGGAGAAGCGGTGGCGGAAGCTCGAGGAAGGTTCCGGCGAGACGCTACTCACGCTGACCGGCGGCGTGGACTTCGGCGCGACCCGCGACCCGGGGGAGCTGCATAAAGTACTGGCGCGCAACGGCGTGCCGGCCGAGCTGCTTGTACCCGAGGCGGCGGCCGAACGCTGGCCGTACTTCGACTTCGCCGGCGTCGGCCAGGTCATGTACCACGCGGACGCGGGGGTACTCGACCCGCACAACGCGATGACCGCCATGCTGCGGCTGGCGACGGCCAACGACGCCGACATCAGGTTCGGCACCCCGGTCACCGGGCTTGAGCCCAACCGGGCCGGCGACGGCGCGCTCGCGCACACCGACAGCGGCACGTTCTCCGCCCCGGTCATCGTGGTCGCGGCCGGCGCGTGGGTCGCGCCGTTGCTCGACGGCGTGGTCGAGCTGCCGCCGCTGACGGTGATCCAGCAGCAGGTCTTCCACTTCGCCCCCGTAGCCGCTCCGGAACCGGCGGCCCCGTGGCCGATCTTCGTCTGCCAGGACGACACCGACAACTGCTACGGCCTGCCCGGCGGCCGGGACGGCGGGGTGCCCGGCGCGATCAAGATCGGCGAGCACGTCCACCCTAGCCTGCCGGCGACGACCGCCCGGGACCGCGACTTCACGGTGGACCCCGCCGCCCGGGCCCGGATCACCAACTTCGTCGGCAGGCGGCTGCCCGGCCTGAACCCCACCCCGGTCAACGAGGTCACCTGCCTCTACACCGTCACGAAGAACGAGGACTTCATCCTCGACCGGAGCGGCCCGTTCGTCGTCGCGTCTCCCTGCTCAGGCCACGGCGCCAAGTTCGCGCCGCTGCTCGGCAAGATCATCGCTGACCTGGCGGCGGGCAAGCCCGCCCCGGACCCGCGCTTCACGCTAGCCGCCGCCCTCCGCGCCGCCCGCGGCTAAGGTAGCAGGGAACGGATGGCCTAGGTAGGCCGGCTGTTACGCGAGCCGGGTCGCCCGGACGACGCCGACCGGGTTGCCGCCTCCGAGCACCTCCGAGGTGGCCAGTTCGACGGGCGGCTGGGCGCCGAGCAGGGCCAGGATCGCGACCGTGACGGGGGTGCGGGCGCGGGGGTTCCCGTCGTCGATCTTGACCGCGGCCGCCGTGCCGTCCGCGAGCGCGAACGCGTCCACGCCCTCGGCGCCCGACTTGAGCAGCAGCCCGGGGATCGACGCCATCAGCCTGTTCTCGTCCCGTGTCGTCCCGCTGGTCCACTCAGGGAACTTGCGCATCGCGTCCGCGACCTTGCGCTCCGGTGTGCCCGGTTCCTCGAGCACCAGGGTGCGAAACGCCCTGGCCAGGCCGCCGAGCGTCAGCCCGAACAGCGGCGCGCCGCACTCGTCCACGCCCACCGCCGCGACCGGCTCGCGCGCGAGCTCCTCGATCGTCCGCCTGATGTGCACCTGGAGCGGGTGCTCGGGTGACAGGTAGCTCTCGGTCGGCCAGTCGTTGGCGATGCAGGTCGCGAGCATCGCCGCGTGCTTGCCCGAGCAGTTGTGGCGCACGCGCGACTCTGGCTCCGCGCCGAGCGTGCTCGACCGGATGAGCCGCCGCGCGGTCGGCTCGTCGATCGGCAGCGACGGCGGGCAGCGCAGGTCGTCTGCCGTGAGGCCGGCGTAGTCGAGGATGTCGTGGACCCCCTGGACGTGGAAGTCCTCGCCCGAGTGGCTGGCGGCGGCGAGCGCGAGCAGTTCGCCCTCGATCGTCAGCCCGGCCCGGAGCATCGCCGCTGCTTGCAGCGGCTTGTTGACCGAGCGCGGGTAGACCGGCGCGTTCGCGGTGCCCGCGGTGAACGCGTACGTGGCGTCGGGCGCGATCGCCACGATGCTGCCGCGGTGCCGGGACTCCACAAAACCGGACCGGATCACCTCAGCGAGCACGGGATTGGCGACGACGTCGCTCACGGACAACTGCTCCAAAGGGGTCACGCGAGATATTATGGCCGGTCGATACCTGCCGCCTGCCCAATTTCGGCCGGTTAAGTGGCGCAGAGTCCGGTAACGACCGATACGCAGGCGGCCCGGCCCGCCGCGCAGAGCCCAGCACCCCCGGGCAGCCGTTAGGCTGACGTCTCGTGCGAGCAGTAGCGCAGCGGGTAACCCAGGCCAGCGTCACCGTGGACGGCCAGGTCATCGGGGTCATCGACGAGCCCGGCCTGCTCGTCCTCGTCGGCGTCACCCACGACGACACCACGGAAAAGGCGAGGAAGCTGGCGGCCAAGCTGTGGGGCCTGCGCATCCTGGACGGCGAGAAGTCCTGCTCGGACCTGGGCGCGCCGCTGCTCGTGGTGAGCCAGTTCACCCTCTACGCGGACACGGCCAAGGGCAGGAGGCCAAGCTGGAACAACGCCGCCCCCGGGCCGGTCGCCGAGCCCCTGGTGACCGCCGTGGTCGACGAGTTGCGGGGCCTCGGCGCCCACGTGGAGACCGGGGAGTTCGGTGCCGACATGAAGGTAGCCCTGGTCAACGACGGCCCGGTGACGATCATCGTCGAGCTCTAGCCGGCGGCTAGCCCCCAGCCGGTGTCACGGCCGACGTCACGGTGGCGACCTTCGCCTTGGTCAGCCCGGCCAGGTCGCACTGCGGCCGCGCGGCGAGCGACAACGCGTCCGAGCTGGCGAACGCCGCCCGGCAGAACGTGACGGCCTGCGAGCCGCAGTAGTGAATCGTGCCGCCGCCGGTCGCGCTCGGGACCGTCACGCTCACGCACCCGTTCGCCGACGTCGCGTAGCTGTCATGGCTGACCGCGCTCCAGGCGCCGATCGCCACGCCGGCCGCGACCAATACGGCCACGATAAGGTACACGATGCGCTTTCCCCGTGGCGTGAGGGACAGCGGGCCGTCGATCTGATCGCTGCCGAGCCGGGTTTTGCTGTACATCGCTGCCTCACTCATGACCGCTTCATCAAACCCGTATTTCCCGCGCACGTCCAGTGATCTTACATACCGGTAACATTAGGAAAAGAAGCGTTAATTCTCGGACAATTAAGAACTGGTGTACGCGTCAGCGGAGCATCAGGTGCCAAGGTGTTACCGTCTGCTATAGCGTGGCCCGCGACGGAGCGTGCTGCCTACGACACGGAGGTGACAAGATTGGTTACCCGTGACACCGTTTGGCCCGACGGTACGCCCTGCTGGGTCGACCTCGGCACCCAGGACATCCAGAAGGCCATCAGCTTCTACTCGAGCCAGTTCGGCTGGGGCATACAGCCGGGCGGCCCGGAGGCCGGCGGCTACTCGATGGCCAAGCTCGACGGCAGGAACGTCGCGGGCGTGGGCCCCCTGATGGGCCCGCCAGGGACGCCGAGCGCCTGGTCCACCTACTTCGCGTCGAGGGACGCGGACGCCACCGCCGCCAGGATCAGGAGCGCGGGCGGCCAGCTCCTCATGGAGCCGATGGACGTCATGGACGCCGGCCGGATGCTCGTCGCGGCCGACATCACCGGCGCGACCTTCGGCGTCTGGCAGGCCAGGAACCACACCGGCGCCGAGGTCGTCAACGTCCCCGGCGCGTTCACCTGGAGCGAGCACATGAGCCGCGACTTCGAGGGCGCCAAGGCCTTCTACGCGGCGGTATTCGGCTACGAGTACGGCGACATGTCAAGCGACGGCTTCAGCTACGCCACGCTGCTCATCAACGGCCAGCAGGTCGTCGGCGGCATCGGCGCCTTCCCCGGCGGCAGCGAGAACGCGCACCAGGCGTTCTGGGGCGTCTACTTCGGCACCACCGACACCGACAAGGCCGTCGAACTGGCCACCAGCCACGGCGGCCAGGTGGTCCGCCCGGCGACCGACAGCCCGTACGGTCGCATGGCGATCGTCGCCGACAACCAGGGCGCGGTCTTCAGCCTGATCTCGACCCCGGCCGACACCCTGTCGGACGACTGACTCGTTGTTATTACCAAGATCAAAACGGCAGTATCCCGAACGGCGGCGGCATCCTCTGGTCGCGCCCCATGACCCTTTCTAGCGGGGCGGGGGAGCGGGGGCGGGAGGTGTCCCCGCGCTCAGTCGTGGCCCAAAAGCGGGGCCCCGAACGAGCGCGGATGACACCTCCGCCGCCCCCGCTTCCCCCGACCCCGGGGAAAAGCTCCGCGAACACGTCTCGCCGAACGCTGACGCTCGGCAAACCAGCACACGTCTTCGTCCTAACGCTGGCGCATGCGCCGCCCCAGCGTCATCTGATCGAGCGGCCGCAAAAAGCTTCCGGTTAGGGTTAGTGCGGCTCGAACCCGTTTCCCCCCGGTGCTGACGCAAACCCAGGTTGCATGGCGTCAGCGATTTCCAGAGTCATTCCATGGATCTTTTGCACCCCGTCGCGGACATCCCTCGCCCCGAGACCCCGCGTCAGCGGGGGAAGACCGTGCCGTCGAAGAGCTTTCTGGCGGTGCGTACGACGCCGGAGCGGATGACTCTCGGAGGAGTCTCAGAAGCGTCTAGCTCTACCTCGACCTGGAGGGCGCCGCTTGGGTGCTCAATCGACAGCCGGGAGCCGCCGTCGAGGGCCGCGAGGTCGTGGCCGACCGCGCCGGGGACCATGATGGCGGTGCCCACGCTGACCGCGCCGAGTACGCCGATGGACTCGTGCACCCGGACCGGGATGAACGTCCTGGTGCCGATCGTGCCGCCGTGCGCGGGCCGGGCGACCAGGGAGATCTTCGGCACCGTGGTGCCGCTGACGTCGCCGAGCCCCATCGCCGTGCCCGCCTCGAGCCGCAGTTCCTGGACGCGCTTGTTCAGCTCCTCGTCCCCCTCAAGCTCGGCGATCGACTCATAGCCGCTCTTGCCGAAGCTGGCCGCGGCGACCACGACGACCGGCATCCCGTTGTCCACGCAGGTCACCGGGATGCCGCCGAAGACATCGGTGACGTTCCCGGTGGGGAACACGCCCGCCCCGGCCCCGCCCGGACTTTCGGCGGCCCCCCGACCCTCGGCCGGCGCGCTCTCGAAGTCGAGCACGACCGCCGCCGCCGTGCCCGGCACCCCGTCGATCGCGGTGTCCCCGTCGTAGCGGGGCCGCCCGCCGGGGGTGGGGAACGTGGCCGTGACGATCCCGTCGGTGTTCACCATCCGGATCCGGACGCTGGTCTGGTCCCCGCGTGTCTGGCCAGCCTGCGCGCGCACCAGGCCCCGCTCGACCGCGAACGGCCCGATGCCCGCCAGGATGTTCCCGCAGTTCTGCCTGTCGGTGACGATCGCCTGATCGACCATCACCTGCAGGAACAGGTAGTCAACGTCGATGCCAGCCCGCGCGGACGGCGAGACGACCGCGACCTTGGACGTCAGCGGGTGCGCTCCGCCGGCCCCGTCGATCTGCCGCGGGTCGGGCGACCCCATGACCCGCAGCAGCAGGTCATCCCGCTCGGCGGCATCAGCGGGGAGGTCCTCGGCAAGGAAGTACAGCCCCTTGGACGTCCCGCCCCGCATCTGCATGGCCCGGATCCCGTCATACCGGACATCGTTCACAGTGGACTCCTTCCCTGGCCGCTCCCGCGACCGCGAACCGATCCGCTCCCACGGGCCCGAGCCGATCCGCTCCCACGGGCCCGAGCCGACCCGTTCCCACGGGCCCGAGCCGATAAGCCTTGTGGCACCCAGAGCCACAACAAACGGGCCTTGCGGCACCCACGGGCGGCTCTATTGGTCCGGTGGCCCCCCGGCCTAAACTTTTTTGGCCCGGTGGCACCCAATCCTCGGACCGTCGTGGCCCTGTGTCACTCAAGGCCAAGGGGTGCCGCCTTCCTTTTGTCCTTGGGTGCCACAAGGCCGGCCGTGAACCGGGTTCGTCCCGCCGCGGCCGTGGCCGTGGCCGTGAACGTGGCCGTGAACGTGAACGTGGAACACGAACCGTTCGGAACGATCGTTTTGTCGTTAATTTCCCTCGCCCGCGCGGCGCGTGTACTCGGCGTAGCTGATGTAGTCCACCTTCGCCAGCTTGGCGCGCAGGCCGTACATGTCCACGCCGAGCTTGCCGTCGGCGAGCTCCTTGCGGTTGGCGTCCTCCTTGGCGATCCGCGCCGCGGACGCGGTGACCGCCGTGGCGACGTCGAGGCGCGGCACGACGCACACGCCGTCGTCGTCGGCGACGACCGCGTCCCCGGGCCGGATGACCTGGCCGCCGAGTGAGATCGGCACGTTGACCGAGCCCGTGGTCTCCTTGACGGTGCCCTGCGCGGACACGTGCGCGGTCCACGCCGGGAACCCCATGTCGCGCAGTTCCTGGGTGTCGCGCAGGCCCATGCCCATGACGAGGCCGCGCACGCCGTGGGCGACGAGCGAGGTGGCGAGCAGCTCGCCGAACGCGCCGTCGGCGTTCGGCGACGCGGCGGTGATCACGATGACGTCGCCCGGCTTGGCCTGCTCCACGGCGGCGTGAATCATGAGGTTGTCACCCGGCCAGCACAGCACGGTGAGCGCGGTGCCCGCGATCCTGGCGCCCTGCTGGTTCGGCCGGATTTCCGGGCCGAGGTAGCCGCCGCGGCCGATCGCCTCGTGCACGGTGGCGACGCCGTAGGTGGCGAGCTTGTCGACTTCGGCCAGGTCGGCCCGCGGCGGGTCGGTGACGATGACGTTGAGCATCGGTAGCCAGGCTCCTTCTATGCGGAAATTTCGTGACCGGAGGCATTCTCTAGCTGCAGCGCCTCGATGACACTCGCCAGGTGGGCCCGGATGGCGCGGTCGGCGTCCGCGGGCCGCCGGTCGGCGACGGCGTAGGCGATCGCCAGGTGCTCGCCGAGCGACACCTCGGGGCGGCCGGGGCGGCTGGCGAGCTGGAACTGGTGCCTGACCAGCTGCGCGTGCAGCCGCTCGAGCAGGCCGACCGCCACGGTCTGCCCGGAGATCATCCCGACCCGGCGGTGCAGTTCCCGGTTGAGCTCGGAGTACTCCAGCGGGTTCCCCTCGGCGACCGCGCGCTTGAGGTTCTCCGCCAGCTCGCGCAGCTGGGCCGCCTGCTCGTCGGTGACCCGCTCCGCGGCCTTGACGGCGCAGAGGGCCTCCAGGGCCAGCCGGCACTCGGTGATCGCAACCGCCTCTTCGGTGGTCACGACCCGCACGCGCGCCCCCCGGTTGGGGATCCGCTCGACGAGCCCTTCGGCGGTGAGGTCAAGCAGCGCCGCCCGCAACGACTGCCGCGTCACCCCGAGCGTCCCCGCCAGCTCCTCCTCAACGAGCCGCTGACCAGGCGCGAGATCCCCGCTGAGGATGGCCTGCCGCAACACCCCAAAGGCATGCACCCGAGCCATCTCCCCAGCCCGAGGCCCACCGTCCGCATCCGCCGCCATACCAGGAACGCTACGAACCCCAGCCCAGATTGTCAACAATCCGCGTTCGAGGGCCGGCTGGTGCTGGCCTTTTCCGCCCGTTAGTTACCGATCGGTAAGCTTGCGCTCCCCGGCCGAGGCGGCATACTTGAAGGCATTATGTTACTTGCCGGGAAGATTTTCCGTTACGTTCCGCAGCCAGTCACTTCGACCGCACCGTTACTACCCGGTCGCCCCGTCGGGCGAGGGTGGCCGGACGTGTCTGACGGCCGCGATCAGCACACCAGAAGAAGCGAGTCATGACCTCATGAGCTGGTGTACAACCTTTGACCTGGACAAGTTCGCGGCGGCGGCGGGCGGCTACCTGAGGTCGAGGGCGGCGGAGAACACCCTGCTGCTGTCCGTCGCGCAGGCCGCGCAGGCCGCCCAGGGAGCGGAGCCGGACGGTCCCGGATTGCTCTTCGGCTGGTGGGAGCCGCCCGATGGCGGCGAGCCGCGCGGCGCGTTCGTGCATGACCCGACGGCGCCGCTGCTGATCGCCGGCAAGGCGCCGGAACTGGGCGCCGCGCTTGCCGCCGCCCTCGCCAAGCTGGGCCGGCAGGTCACCGGGGTCGACGCGCCGACCGAGGTCGCGGACGCCTTCGCGGCCGCGTGGAGCCGGCGGGCGGGGACGACCGTCCGGGCGCACCGGAACTGCCGCGTCTACCGGCTCGCGGGCGCGCTGCCGGGCGCGCTGCCGGGCGCGCCGCCGCCAGGGCTACAGGGGCCGGCCGGCTCAGGTGCGCGACCGCCCGGGACCAGGCGCTGCTCACCGACTGGCTCACGGCGTTCGCGACCGAGACCGCCGAGCGCATCGCCTCAGCGTCCGACCTGGCCGCCGACCTGATCGGCTACGGCGGCGCGGTCTTCTGGGAGGTGCCGCAGCGGCCCAGCCGGCTCAGGGACGCCGCGCACTACCTGCCGATCCCGCATCACCGGGACCCGCATCACGGGAACGGCGGACAGACCGCGGAGCCCGCCCAGCCGATGGCGCTGGTGACCCTGACCCGCCCGGTCGCCGGGACCGTCAGGATCGGCGTGGTCTACACACCGCCGGAGCGCCGCCACAGCGGCTTCGCGACCGCGCTGACGCTGGCCGTCAGCCGCGCGGTGCTGGCGGGTACCGGGCCCGTCGTCGCGTCCGGCCGGGTCAGCGAGGTCGTGATGATCACCGACAAGAACCGGTCGGACCGCTGGGGCGGCCGCCTCGGCTACCAGCTGATCGGTGAGCGGGCGGTGCTCCGCTTCGGCCCGGTGACCGGCCCGATGCCCCGCGCTCAGCCGTCCGGCGCCATGCCGCGGCTGCCCACCGGCCCGCTGCCCCGGCTGCCCCGGCTGCGCAGATAACCCGCGCTCGCCTCGGCGCGCTCGGGACCCCCCTCCTCAGTCCGGGGGCAGGGGCGCGCGCTTCGACTCGCGCTCAGGAGGCGACCGCCTCCGCGAGGATGACCTCGGTGCCGAGCTCAGGCGCGGGGGTGAATGAGAAGTCGGCGATGTTGCCCGCGGCCCGCAGGTCGGACTCGCTGGCGCGGACGGCGGCCTCGTCGGGCCCCCGCACGACCACCCGCGCGGCCTCGGCCCGCATGGAGAGCTTGGCCTCGCTCTTGGCCTTGCGCACCTGGCCGAGCACGGCCGCCGCGGTCGCGAGCACCGCGGGGTCGCCAGGGACGGGGCCGCCGATCTCATCGGAAGGCCAGGCGGCGGCGTGTACCGAGCCGTCGTGCCACCAGGACCACGCCTCTTCGGTCACGAACGGGAGGAACGGCGCGAACAGCCGCAGCAGCACGCCGAGCGCCTGGCGCAGCGTGCCGCGGGCCGACTCCCCGGCCTCACCCGGGCCGTACGCCCGCGTTTTCACCAGCTCGAGGTAGTCGTCGCAGAACATCCAGAAGAACCGCTCGACCGCCTCAAGCGCCCCGGTGTGGTCGTAGGCGGACAGCGCGCTGGAAGCCTCCCGCACCACCTCGTCAAGCGCGGCGAGCAGCGACTGGTCCACCGCCCAGGTGGCCGGCCCGACCGGTCCCTCAAGCGACAGCACGAACTTCGACGCGTTGAGCACCTTGATCGCCAGCCGCCGCCCGACCTTGAGCTGCCCGGGGTCGAACGCGGTGTCCACCCCGTAGCGTCCGTTGGCTGCCCAGTAGCGGACGGCGTCCGAGCCGTACTGGTCAAGCAGTTCGGTCGGGACGACCACGTTCCCCTTGGACTTGGACATCTTCTTCCTGTCCGGGTCGAGGATCCACCCCGAGATCGCCGCGTTCGCCCAGGGGAGCGACCCGAACTCCAGGTGCGCGCGGGTCACCGTCGCGAACAGCCACGTCCTGATGATCTCGTGCGACTGCGGCCGCAGGTCCATCGGGAACACCCGCGCGAACAGGTCGGGGTCGGTGCCCCAGCGGCCCGCGATCAGCGGGGTCAGGGACGAGGTGGCCCACGTGTCCATCACGTCCGGGTCCGCGACGAACCCGCCGGGCACGCCGCGCTGCGACTCGTCGTACCCGGGGGCGGCGTCGGCGGCCGGGTCGACGGGCAGCGCGTCCTCGGACCGGGGCACGATGGGCGCGGAGTACACCGGCGAACCCGAGGCGTCGACCGGGTACCACACAGGGAACGGCACCCCGAAGAACCGCTGCCGCGAGATCAGCCAGTCGCCGGCCAGGCCCGCCACCCAGTTCTCGTACCGCACCCGCATGTGCGCCGGGTGCCAGCTCAGCTCCCGGCCCCGGTCAAGTAGTTCCGAACGGATGCGGCTGTCTCGCCCCCCGTTCCGTATGTACCACTGGCCCGAGGTGACGATCTCCAGTGGCTTGTCACCGCGCTCGTAGAACTTCACCGGGCGGGTGACCGACCGCGGCTCGCCGTCGAGGTCGCCGCTCTCCCGCAGCAGCTCGACCGTGCGCGCGCGGGCGGAGAACACCGTCTTGCCCGCCAGCTCGGCGTACGGCGCGGCGGGCACCCCGGCGGGCGGGTCGGCGAGCAGCCGGCCGTTCCGTCCGATGATCGCCCGCGTGGGCAGGTCAAGCTCCCGCCACCAGGTCACGTCGGTCAGGTCGCCGAAGGTGCACACCATCGCGATGCCGGACCCCTTGTCCGGCTCGGCGAGCGGGTGCGCGTAGACGGGCACCTCGACGCCGAACACCGGCGTCCGCACCGTGGTGCCGAAAAGCGCCTGGTACCGCGCGTCGTCCGGGTGCGCGACGAGGGCGACGCAGGCGGGCAGCAGCTCGGGCCGGGTGGTCTCGATCCGCACCGGTGAGCCGTCAAGCGCGCGGAACGAGATCCGGTGGAAGGCGCCCGGGTAGTCGCGGTCCTCGAGCTCGGCCTGGGCGACCGCCGTCTGGAACGTGACGTCCCAGAGCGTGGGCGCCTCGGCCCGGTACGCCTCGCCGCGCGCCAGGTTGCGCAGGAACGCCCGCTGCGACACCCGCCGCGAGTCGTCGCTGATCGTCGTGTAGAGCAGCGACCAGTCCACGGACAGGCCGACGCGCCGCCACATGTCCTCGAAGGCGCGCTCGTCGATCTCGGTGAGCCGCTCGCACAGGTCGATGAAGTTGCGCCGGGAGACCGGCTGCTCCTTTTTCCCGCCCGATCCCTCCCGCCCGCCCGATTCCCCCCGCCCCGGCTTGTCCGGCGGCACGAACGAAGGGTCGTACGGCACCGCCGGGTCGCAGCGCACGCCGTGCACGTTCTGCACCCGCCGCTCGGTCGGCAGCCCGTTGTCGTCCCAGCCGATGGGGTAGAAGACCGCCTTGCCGTTCATCCGCTGGTAGCGGGCGACGATGTCGGCGTGGGTGTAGGAGAACACGTGCCCGACGTGCAGCGACCCGGACACGGTGGGCGGGGGCGTGTCGATGGAGAACACCGACTCGCGCGGCGCCGTCCGGTTGAACCGGTAGACCTGGTCGGCCTCCCAGCGTACGCTCCATACCGCCTCAAGTCCGTCGAGAGCGGGCTTGTCGGGGACGGTGGCAGCGCGTGGCTGGTAGGCATCGGTCATGTACCAACTGTACTGAGCGGCGGGTACCGCCCCTCGTCATTTACCTGGGCCCGCTAGTCTCGATCCCGTGACCACCAGTCATCCCCCGGGGGGACGACCCCCCGTACCCCCCGCTGTCCGAAGCCGCCGCCGAGCAGGCGCATCCAGGCAGATTTAGCGAGGCAGGAAGAACGTGGCCAGTCAGATCATCGAGCCCAGTGCCGACTCAAGCAAGTCGATCATCAAGCGGATCGCGGCCGAGCTCGCCGTCCGCGACAACCAGGTGGCCGCCGCCGTTGACCTGCTCGATGGCGGGGCGACCGTGCCGTTCATCGCCAGGTACCGCAAGGAGGCGACCGGCACGCTGGACGACGCTCAGCTGCGGACGCTGGACGAGCGCCTGCGCTACCTCAGGGAGCTGGAGGAGCGCCGCGCCGCGATCCTCGCCTCGATCGACGAGCAGGGCAAGCTGACCGCCGAGCTGCGGGACGCCGTCAACGCCGCCGACACGAAGGCCCGGCTGGAGGACCTGTACCTGCCGTACAAGCCGAAGCGCAGGACCAAGGCGCAGATCGCCCGCGAGAACGGCCTCGAGCCCCTCGCCGACCTGCTGCTCAGCGAGCCGGCGACGGACCCGCGCGCGGCGGCCGAGGGCTACCTGAACGAGAACGTGGCGGACGGCGCCGCCGCCCTCGACGGCGCCCGCGCGATCCTCGTCGAGCGCTTCGCGGAAGACGCCGACCTGATCGGGACGCTCCGCGAGCGCATGTGGTCCCAGGGCAACCTGGTCGCCAAGGTCCGCGAGGGCAAGGCGGACGACGGCAAGAAGTACAGCGACTACTTCGACTTCGCCGAGCCGTTCGGCAAGCTCAAGGCGCACCGCGTGCTCGCGATGTTCCGCGCGGAGAAAGAGGAGGTCCTCGACCTCACCCTCGACCCGGCCGACGAGGGCTTCGAGCCGGCCGCTAGCGGTTTGTCCGGCTCCTACGAGGAGCCGATCGCGGAGGCGTTCGGCATCCGCGACGAGGGCCGCCCCGCCGACAAGTGGCTGACGGACACGGTCCGCTGGGCCTGGCGCACCCGGGTCCTCGTCCACCTCGGCATCGACCTGCGGATGCGGCTGTGGCAGGCCGCCGAGGCGGAGGCCGTCGACGTCTTCGCCGTCAACCTCAAGGACCTGCTGCTCGCCGCCCCGGCCGGCCAGCGCGCCACGATGGGCCTCGACCCGGGCTTCCGCACCGGCGTCAAGGTCGCCGTCGTCGACTCGACCGGCAAGGTGGTCGCGACCCACACGATTTACCCGCACGTCCCGCACCACAAGTGGGACGAGTCCCTCTTCATCTTGAAGAACCTCGCGGAGCAGCACGGCGTCGAGCTGATCGCGATCGGCAACGGCACCGCGTCGCGCGAGACCGACAAGCTGGCCGTCGACCTGATCACGGCCAACCCGGAGCTCGGCCTGACCAAGGTCGTCGTCTCCGAGGCGGGCGCGTCCGTCTACTCCGCCAGCGCCTACGCGAGCGCCGAGCTCCCCGAACTCGACGTGTCGCTGCGCGGCGCGGTGTCCATCGCGCGGCGACTGCAGGACCCGCTGGCCGAGCTCGTCAAGATCGACCCGAAGTCCATCGGCGTCGGCCAGTACCAGCACGACGTCACCGGCACCAAGCTGGAGCGCTCGCTGGACGCCGTGGTCGAGGACGCGGTGAACGCGGTCGGCGTCGACGTCAACACGGCGAGCAGGCCGCTGCTCGCCCGGGTCTCCGGCGTCACCGACTCCCTGGCGGGCGCGATCGTCGCCCAGCGCGACGCCCAGGGCGCGTTCGCGACCCGCGACCAGCTCAAGGGCGTCCCGCGGCTCGGCCCGAAGGCGTTCGAGCAGTGCGCGGGCTTCCTGCGGATCCGCGGCGGCGACGACCCGCTCGACGCGTCGGGCGTGCACCCGGAGGCGTACCCGGTCGTCCGCCGCATCATGGAGAAGACTCACGCCGACGTCGCGACCCTGATCGGCAACACCAGCGCGCTGCGCGGGCTCAACCCGGCCGAGTTCACCGATGAGGCCTTCGGCCTCCCCACGGTCAACGACATCCTCAGGGAACTGGAGAAGCCGGGCCGCGACCCCCGGCCGGAGTTCCAGACCGCCACGTTCGCCGAGGGCGTGCAGACCCTGGGCGACCTGGAGCCGGGCATGGTCCTCGAGGGCGTGGTCACGAACGTCGCCGCCTTCGGCGCGTTCGTCGACATCGGCGTCCACCAGGACGGCCTCGTCCACGTCTCCGCCATGTCGAACAGCTTCGTCGCCGACCCGCGCGACGTCGCCAAGTCGGGCGACGTGGTCAAGGTCAAGGTGCTGTCCGTGGACATCCCGAGAAACCGCATCTCGCTGACCATGCGCCTGCAAGACGAGGGCGAGGCGGGACCGGGCGGCGGCAGGCCCCAGCGCGGCGCGAAGGGAGATCCCCAGGGATCATCCCGAACGGGAGCGGCCGACTCCGGCCGTGACCGTTCCTCGTCAAGGCCGGGAGACAACCGCCGGGGCGACGCGACCCAGGCCGGCCGCCAAGGGGCGAAGCGCGATCCGCGGGGCGGTGGCGCCGGCAACCCCAGTGACCGCCGGGGCGGCGGCAGCCAGGGCGGCAGCCAGGGCGGCGGCCGCAACGCCCCGCCGCCCCCGGCCAACAGCGCGATGGCCGAGGCCCTCCGCCGCGCGGGCCTGGTCAACGACAAGGGCGCCCAGGGCGGCAAGCAGGACCGCCGCTCCGGCCGCCCCTAGCTACGCGCCCATCCGGGAATGTCGGGCGCTGGCGCGCCACGACATTCCCGGATATTTCATGATTTGACTACAGCCGGGCGACGAACGCCTGGGCCTCGGCCTCGGTGGCGAAGCCGCCCGGCTGCGGTCCGGTCAGCTCCAGCTGGCCTTGCGTGAGCGGTCCCGCGGTCAAGGGCGCGTCATACACGTCGCCGTTCAGCACCAGCGCGATGGAATCAAGCGCCGCGTCGTCCAGGTTGGCCGACGAGCTGGGGTAGTAGGAGTTGTACTGATCTTTCGTGACCGCGCCGAGCGCCAGCGTGGCCGCGCGGTCCAGGGTCACGTCCACGCCCCACTGCGAGTTGTTCGCCACCCGGGCGGCCGTCACGGACGTCACCTGCGTCATGGTGACCACGGCCGGGCCGAGGACGTACTTGGTGCCGGCGGCGTCGCAGGAGACGACCTGGCTGTCAGGTACGTTCCACTGCCCCGGTGCATAGCCGATGGCGGCCTTCCAATGGTCGTCGGCCGTTCCTGCGCTCGGCCCCGGCACGCACGTGAGCCTGCGGAACAGCGTCAGCGTGGCGGCGTCCACCAGCGAGGTGTTCCCGTACTCGGCCGTGCTGCCCTGCGGGGACTCAAGCAGGACCGGCCGCAGCAGCGGTATGCCGCTGGCCGCGCCGGACGGCTGCAGCAGCGGTGCGGCGCTGGCCGAGATCGCGGGTGCTGGCCCGGCGCTCGCCAGCTGCGCGCCCGCCGGGCTGGACGCGGGACCCCCATGGCCGGCCAGGGCCGGGAAGCCGAGGAGCGCGCCGACGCCAAGCACGATGGTTCCGGCGGTTCCGCCCACGGCGGCGGCGAGCCGCCCGTTCCTGATTCGCTTGCCCTGGAGCATCGTCAGCTCCACCGGCGGGTCGACGGGACTGATCTCGGCAGCGATGTCATCAAGGGCCTCCTTAAGACCACTCATCGCGGTTTCCCCTCCGTGAGGTCCGTGAGCTCGCCATGCTTGCGCAAGGTAGCCAGTGCCCTGGAGGTCTGGCTCTTGACCGTGCCGACCGAGCAGTTGAGCGCCCGCGCGGTCGCGGCCTCGGACATGTCCAGCCAGAAGCGGAGCACGAGCACCGCGCGCTGGCGCGGGCCGAGCAGGTTCAGCGCGTCGCGCAGGGCCATGCGGTCCGCCAGGCCGTCGCCGGCGTCGCAGGCCTGCTCGGGGACGGTGGCGCGCAGGTCCTCGCGGACCCGCTGCCTGCGGAACCGCTTGCTGTTCTCGTGGATCACGATCGTGCGCACGTAGGCGTCCGGGTCGCTGGCCTGGCTGACCCGCCACCACGACGCGTAGGCCTTGGCGAACGCGGCCTGCGCGATGTCCTCGGCGTGCCCCTGGTCGCCGGTCAGCGTGTAGGCCAGGCGGACCATGGCGGACCACCGGGCCCGCATGAACGAGCGGAACTCCTCGTCTGGCTCGGCGCTCACGCCTCACCTCCTCACGACCTAAGAGTCCAGTCAACCCGCGAGTTGGTTGCATGGCCGTTGCGGTTGAATAGATCTCGTGGCGAACATCGAAGACTTCAGGAAGCTGGTCGCGGGCGACCACGGGCTCGTCGTGGTCTCCGTGCCCCGCGCCGACGGGACGATCTCCTCGTCGGTGGTGAACGCGGGCGTGCTACCGCACCCGGTCACCGGCGAGACCGTCGTCGGCATGGTCGTGCGCGGCGGCACGAGAAAGCTCGCCCGCTGGCGCGAGCGCCCGTACGCGAACGTCGTCATCCGGTCCGGATGGCAGTGGGCGGCGGCCGAGGGCCACGTCGACCTCATTGGCCCCGATGACCCGAACCCGGCCATCGACGCGGAGCGGCTGCGCCTGCTGCTGCGCGAGGTATTCACCGCGGCGGGCGGCACCCACGAGGACTTCGACGCCTACGACCGGGTCATGCGCGAGGAGCGCCGCACCGCGGTCTTCGTCCGCCCCGACCGCGTCTACGCCAACCCCGGCCAGTAGCGCCCGCGCCCCGTCACGAGGCCGAGCGCACCGCTAGGCTGCCAGCATGGAGACTGAGCGGCGGCGCA
The DNA here is from genome assembly GCA_963767685.1 of uncultured Actinomycetota bacterium. Classification (GTDB taxonomy): domain Bacteria; phylum Actinomycetota; class Actinomycetes; order Streptosporangiales; family Streptosporangiaceae; genus Trebonia. Next base: position 2,150,187 of record CAVYEZ010000005.1, on the reverse strand, counting down.
CATTCCCGGTGCCCGCGTGCACCTGGAGTCCGGCGCCGGCCACCTCACGATGACCGTCACGGCCAGCGGCCGCATCCTTGACGACCTCCTCGACCTGGCCGGCCGCGCCTAGCGCACCAGGCCGGGTGCCGGGGCGCGGCGCCCGCGGCGCGCCGCTAGCATCGGTACCGTGAGTGCTCCCTCGTCCCCCGAACCCGCCGGCCCCGGCCCGGACCTGCCGTCGGCGGCCGCCGAATCCCCGGAGCCCCCCGTTTCCGGGCCGGCCCCGGACGCCGTCCAGGCTTCCCCGGACGCGGATTCTCCCGTCGCCGGCGTGCCCGACGGGTTCGGTCGGCTGTGGACCCCGCACCGGCTGGCGTACATCAAGGGCGAGGGCAAGCCGACGGGCCCCGGCCCGCACGAAGGCTGCCCGTTCTGCAACGCGCCGACGCTCAGCGACGAGGAGGGGCTGATCGTCGCCCGCGGCGAGCTTGCCTACGCGATCATGAACCTGTACCCGTACAACAGCGGCCACGTGCTGATCTGCCCGTACCGTCACCTGGCCGACTACACGGAGCTGACCAGGCCGGAGACCGCGGAGTTCAGCGACTTCACCACCCGCGCGATCACCGCGCTGCGCACGGTCTCCGGGCCGCACGGCTTCAACATCGGGATGAACCTGGGCACGGTCGCGGGCGCCGGGATCGCCGCCCACCTGCACCAGCACGTGGTGCCGCGCTGGGGCGGCGACACCAACTTCATGCCGGTCGTCGGCCGGACGCGCGTCCTGCCGCAGCTCCTCGCCGACACGCGCAAGCTCCTCGCCGACGCGTGGCCAGGGAACTAGGCGGCCCGATGTCCCGTTAGGCCGGCCCGGCCGGCCTAACGGGACATGAAAGGGCGCGACCGCTAAGCGGGCTTGGACTCGCCCGCCACCTTGGACGCCAGGTGGGACGGCAGCGGCTCGTGCCGCAGGTACCCGCGGGTGAACGACCCGGTGCCGTGCGACACCGACCGCAGGTCGATCGAGTACCTGGTGATCTCGAGTTCCGGCACCTCGGCCCGGATCTGCGTCCGCCCGACGCCCACCGGGATGGTGCCGATCACCCGCCCGCGCCTGCCCGACAAGTCGGACATGACCGCGCCGACGTACTCGTCGGGCACCAGGATCGACACCTCGTCGACCGGCTCAAGCAGCATCGGCGACGCCTTTTCGCAGGCGTCCCGCAGCGCCGCCCGCCCGGCCTTCTGGAACGCCATGTCCGAGGAGTCGACCGAGTGCGCCTTCCCGTCGAAGAGCGTCACCCGGAGCCCGGTCATCGGGTACCCGGCGAGCACCCCGGCCTCCATCTGCGACCTGACGCCCTTCTCGACCGACGGGATGAACTGCCTGGGCACCACGCCGCCGACGATCTTGTCGACGAACTCGAACCCGGTCGCCCCGTCGGGCAGCGGCTCCACCTCGATGTGGCAGATGCCGAACTCGCCGTGGCCGCCGGTCTGCTTCACGTTCCGCCCGAGCCCGCGCGCGGACACCGACACGGTTTCCCGCAGCGGCACCCGCAGGGTCACGGTATCCACGGCGACCCCGTACCGCGAGGACAGCCGGTCGAGCAGCACGTCCGCGTGCGCCTCGCCCATGCACCAGAGCACGAGCTGGTGGGTCTCCGGGTTGATCTCAAGCCGCATCGTCGGGTCCTCGGCGACCAGACGGCCGAGCGCGGCCGACAGCTTGTCGTCGTCCGCCTTCGACCTGGCCACGATCGCGACCGGCAGCAGCGGGTCAGGCATCGTCCACGGCTCCATGAGCAGTGGCTGCTCCCGCGAGGACAGCGTGTCTCCGGTCTCCGCCGTGGACAGCTTCGCGACGGCGCAGACCGAGCCCGCCGGGCACTCGGCGACCGGCCGCTGCTGCTTGCCGAGCGGGGACGTCAGCGCGCCGACGCGCTCGTCGTCGTCGTGGTCGGGGTGCCCGCGCTCGGCCCGCCCGTGCCCGGACACGTGCACCGACATGTCCGGCCGGAGCGTCCCGGAGAACACCCGCACGAGCGAGATTCGCCCGACGTACGGGTCGGAGGTGGTTTTCACGACCTCGGCGAGCAGCGGCCCGTCCGGGTCGCAGGAGAGCCCTTCGACCGGGTCCCCGGTGACGGCCGAGGCCACCGGCGGCAGCGGGTGCGCGAGCGGCGAGGGGAACGCCAGGGTGATGATCTCAAGCAGCTCCGCCATGCCGATGCCCAGCGGCGAGGACACGGCGAGCACCGGGTAGAACGACCCCTGCGCGACGGCGGTCAGCAGGTCAGAGATGAGCACGTCGGTCGGCACCGTCTCGCCGGACAGGTACCGGTCCATGAGGGTCTCGTCTTCGCTCTCGGTGATGATCCCCTCGATGAGCGTGTCCCGCTCTGGTGCCATCCGCTCGACGTCGGACTCCGCGGACACCGGCGACGCGTCCCGCGTCCCGGAGGAATAGTCGTACAGCGTCTCGGAAAGCAGCCCGATTAGCCCGCTGACTCCGGAGCCGTCCGCGCCGGAAACCGGCAGGTAGAGCGGCAGCACCCCTTCGCCGAACGCCCCCTGGCACTCCGCGAGCACGGTGGCGAAGTCCGCCCGGTTGTGGTCGATCTTGGTGATGACCACCGCCCGTGGCATCCCGACGGCCGCGCACTCGCCCCAGAGCAGCCGCGTTACCCCGTCCACCCCGTCGGTGGCCGCCACGACGAAAAGCGCGCAGTCCGCCGCGCGCAGCCCCGCCCTCAGGTCGCCGGTGAAGTCCGCGTACCCGGGCGTGTCAAGCATGTTGACGGTTATCCCGTCAGAAACGAATGGCGTCAGGGCCAGGTTCACCGACCGCTTCTGCCTGATCTCTACCTCATCGAAGTCGCTGGCCGTGGTGCCGTCCTCGACCCGCCCCGCGCGGGCGACGGTGCCCGTGTACAAGAGGAGCGCCTCCGCCAGCGTTGTCTTACCGCTCCCCGAATGGCCGACCAGCACGACATTGCGTATGCCGCCGGCCCAGAATCCCTGCCCGCGCCCGCCGGTCCTGCCCCTCCTGAGCTGCCTGTGTCCGTCACTCTCGTCGCCTCCTCGCGCTCGATGAGCTTTCGTAAACACAGCGTGAACCCGAAGGGCACAAGACCACAAGCCCCCCTTAACGAGGCAGCTGGGTTTTCCCTGGAGGGCGGCGAAGCCCTTCGATGCCGGGGGTGCAGGAGGGTCGTCCCCCCGCGGGCAGTCAGTAAGATCTATTCGGCCATGCTGAACTTCCTCCGCCCCTTCTTCGCGCGGCTGTTCGGCCCCATCGTGCAGGGGCTCGCGCGCACGCCGGTCACGCCGAACATGATCACGGTCGCCGGCACCGTCGGCGTATCCGCCGCCGCGCTGGCGATGTTCCCCATCGGCTGGCTGTTCCCCGGCGCCGCGACCGCGACCTTCTTCATCTTCACCGACATGCTCGACGGCCAGCTCGCGCGGATCAAGGGCAGCTCGGGCCGGTACGGCGCGTTCCTCGACTCGACGATGGACCGGTTCGGCGACGCGGCCATCTTCGGCGGCATCACGATCTGGTTCATGCGCAGCGACCACCTTCTCGCCTTGGTCAGCCTGTTCTGCCTGGCCGGCGGCATGAGCGTGTCCTACGTCAAGGCCCGCGCCGAAGGCCTGGGGCTGAACGCCGACGTCGGCCTGATCGAGCGGCCGGAACGCGTGCTCATCGGCCTCACCAGCATCGGCCTTTCCGGCCTTGGCATCCCGTACGTCCTGCCGATCGGCATGTGGGCACTTGCCGCGGGCACGGCGGTGACGCTCTACCAGCGGATGCGCGCGGTGTTCGTGGACGCCAAGGCGCAGGCCGCCCAGCCGGCCGAGCCTCCAACCACGGGGGCGTCCGCCGCGCCCGCACCCGCGCGCCCGGAGGAAGCCTGATGGCCAAGGAAACGTTCAGGGAACGCCTGGGCAGCGCGACGTTCGGCGCCGGCTGGACCCTCGTGTGCCGCCTACCCGAGCCGATCGCCCGCTGGCTGTTCAACTTCGGCGCCGACGTCGCCTGGCGCCGCCAGGGTGGCGGCGTGCGGGTCCTCGAGGGCAACCTGGTGCGAGTCCTCGCAGCGACTTCGGCTGGCTCTCTACCGCCAAGCGAATTCGGTGCGGAGCTGAGGGCGCTCTCGCGGGAAGTGATGCGGTCATACGGGCGCTACTACCTGGAGACCTTCCGCCTGCAGGTCATCCCGGACGAGCGCATCATGGCCGGCATGCACGTCAACCAGGAGAACGTCGACCTGACCCTGGAGCACATGAAGGACGGCCGCGGCGTCATCTACGCGCTGCCCCACATGGGCGACTTCGAGCAGGCGGGCCGCTGGGTGATCCTGGTCGGGGCCGGCTCGATCGTCGCGCCCGCCGAGCGGCTCGAGCCGGAGTCGGTGTTCCAGAAGTTCCTCGCGTTCCGTCAGGGCCTCGGCATGGAAATCGTGCCGACCAGCGGCGGCCCGCACCCGTTCGGCGTGATGGCGCAGCGGCTGCGGGCGGGCAAGCTGGTCACCATCGTCGCCGACCGCGACCTGTCCGACACCGGCGTCGAGGTGGAGTTCTTCGGCGAGAAGGCGCTGCTCCCGGCGGGCCCGGCCGCCCTCGCCGTGCAGACCGGCGCGGCGCTGATGCCGGTCGCCTGCTGGTTCGTCGGCGAGACCGAGTGGGCCGCGCACGTCTACGACGAGATCCCCGTTCCCGCCTCAGGGACCAGGAAGGAGAAGATCGCCGCGATGACCCAGGCGCTCGCGACCGTCTTCGAGGAGGCGATTCGCGAGCACCCGGAAGACTGGCACATGCTGCAGAAGGTCTTCGTTAGCGACCTCGACCCCGGTCGGCTCGCCCGCAGCCGGGCCCGCGCCGCGGCGGGCAACGGGAACGGCGCGGGCCAATGAGGAGCACGAGCCCATGAGGATCGGCATCGCGTGCCCGTACTCGTGGGACGTGCCCGGCGGCGTGCAGCAGCACATCAGGGACCTGGCCGAGGCGCTCATCGACCTCGGCCACGAGGTCTCGGTGATCGCGCCCGCCGACGAGGACCGGCCGCTCCCGCCCTACGTGGTCCCCGCGGGCAAGGCGATGCCCGTCCCGTACAACGGGTCGGTGGCCAGGCTCGCGTTCGGCCCGATATCGACGCACCGGGTCAGGCGATGGCTCAAGGAGGGCGCCTTCGACGTCCTGCACGTGCACGAGCCCTCCGTGCCGTCGCTGTCGCTGCTCGCCTGCTGGATAGCCGCGGGCCCGATCGTGGCGACCGTGCACACGGCCATGCGCAAGTCCCGGATACTGCTCGCCACGATGCCGGTGCTCCGCTCCGCGCTTGAGAAGATCGACGGCCGGATCGCGGTCTCCGAGGCGGCCAGGTCGACGTTCGTCGAGCACCTGGGCGGCGACGCCGTGCTGATCCCCAACGGGGTGACGACCCACCGCTACCTGCACGCCGACCCGCTCCCGGGCTGGCCGGGGGAGGGCGGCGCGATCGGCTTCCTCGGCCGGATGGACGAGCCGCGCAAGGGCCTCGGGGTTCTGCTGCGCGCCTTCGAGCTGCTCGCGCCCGGCCGCCCGGGCCTGCGGCTGCTCATCGCCGGCCACGGCGACATCGACGAGGCGCGGCGGTCGCTTCACCCGGAACTGCGCGACCGCGCCGTGTTCCTCGGCGAGGTGTCCGAGGAGGACAAGATCCGCCTGCTGCACTCCGTCGACGTCTTCTGCTCGCCGAACACCGGCGGCGAGTCCTTCGGCATCGTCACCGCCGAGGCGATGGCGGCCGGCCTGCCGATCGTCGCGTCCGACATCCCCGCGTTCCGCGACGTCCTGCGGGGCGGCCAGGCGGGCGAGCTGTTCGCCACCGGCGACCCCGCCGACCTGGCCCGGGTGACGGCCCGGCTGCTCGATGATCCCGGCCGCCGCGCGGAACTGTCGGTCGCCGCGCTCGACGCGGTGGCCGACTACGACTGGGCGACCGTCGCGCGGAACGTGCTCAGCGTGTACGAAACGGTCGTCCTCGGCCGCGCCACGGTTGGAATCGCCCAGTGACTGGAATCGCACAGTGACCGGACTCGCACAGTGACCGGACTCGCCAGTGACGCCGGTGACGGAGTCGCGCGATGACCTGGACGATCATCGTGCTCGTCGTGCTGGCCCTCGTGCTTTGGAGCTTCTACGTCTCCTGGCGGGCCAGCCGGCTCGACCGGCTGCACAACCGCGTCGAGGCGGCCCGCACCGCGCTGGACCTCGCCCTGGTCAGGCGGGCCGCGGCGGCCTCGGAGCTCGCCTCCTCCGGCCTGCTCGACCCGGCGGCGTCCCTGCTGCTCGCCGACGCGGTCCGCCGCGTCCGGCCGGTCGGGCCCGCCGAGCGCGACCTGGCCGAGTCCGACCTGACCCGGGCGCTGCGCGCCACCCTCGGCGACCCCGACTTCCGCAAGGAACTGGCCGTCGATGAGGGCGCGGCCGAGCTGGTCGCCGAGGTCGAGGCGGCCGCGCAGCAGGTGTTCATCGCCCGCAAGTTCTACAACGACCTCGCCGGGCGCACCGTCTACGCCCGGCGGCGGCCGCTGGCCCGCGCGCTCCGCCTGGCGGGCAGTGCCCAGCTGCCCGAGTTCTTCGACATGGACGACGCCATGGCGGGCGAGGGCATCGAATAGGGCCACGTTAGAGCCAAGTTAGAGCCAATCGGCGGAACCGCCGCCCGCCTGGGACGACATACCATGGGGGCAAGCACATGCTCGTCCCAGGAGGTTTTTGACGTGTCCACCGCCGACGTTACGCCCAGTTCGCCAGAGACCGGCACCGCCCGCGTCAAGCGCGGCATGGCGGAAATGCTCAAGGGCGGCGTGATCATGGACGTGGTGACGCCGGAGCAGGCCAAGATCGCCGAGGACGCCGGCGCGGTCGCGGTGATGGCGCTCGAGCGGGTGCCCGCCGACATCCGCGCGCAGGGCGGCATCGCCAGGATGAGCGACCCGGACATGGTCGACGGCATCATCAACGCCGTGTCGATCCCGGTCATGGCCAAGTGCCGGATCGGGCACTTCGTCGAGGCGCAGGTGCTGCAGTCGCTCGGCATTGACTACATCGACGAGTCCGAGGTCCTCAGCCCGGCCGACGAGGCGCACCACGTGGACAAGTGGAAGTTCACCGTCCCGTTCGTCTGCGGCGCGACCAACCTCGGTGAGGCGCTGCGCCGGATCGCCGAGGGCGCCGCGATGATCCGCTCCAAGGGCGAGGCGGGCACCGGCAACGTCATCGAGGCCACCAGGCACATGCGCTCGCTCAGCCAGGGGATCCGCCGCCTGGCGAGCCTGCCCGAGGAGGAGCTGTTCACCGCCGCCAAGGACCTCCAGGCGCCGTATGACCTGGTCGTCGAGGTCGCCAGGGCGGGCAAGCTGCCGGTCGTGCTGTTCACCGCGGGCGGCATCGCCACCCCGGCCGACGCCGCGATGATGATGCAGCTGGGCGCGGAGGGCGTCTTCGTCGGGTCCGGCATCTTCAAGTCGGGTGACCCGGCCAAGCGCGCCGCCGCGATCGTCAAGGCCACCACGTTCCACGACGACCCCGACGTGATCGCGAAGGTGTCCCGCGGCCTCGGTGAGGCGATGGTCGGCATCAACATCGACACGCTGCCCGCCGAGCAGCACTACGCGCAGCGCGGCTGGTAGCGCCGGGCCTTCCCGGGAAGAACCGCCTCCGTTAGCGTGTTATAAAGTTCGAATCCCCTGCCCCGGCCGCGCTGACGCACGCCCTAACCTCAGCTACAGCGCGGGGAAGCTACGGGCGCTTTAACCCCCAGCCACGGCGCGGGGGGCGAGCGGTTTGTGCGAGTCCCCCCGTAGGGGGCAATGGGGGGACGAAGTCCCCCCATGACTAGGGGGGTCACCGGGGGATCATTCCCCCGGGGGAAGGAACAGTCTTGTCGGTCATTGGAGTGCTCGCGCTGCAGGGCGACGTGCGGGAGCACGTCCGCGCCCTCGACGAGGCCGGCGCGACCGCCAGGCCGGTGCGCCGCCTCAGCGAGATCGAGTCGGCCGACGGCCTGGTCATCCCGGGCGGGGAATCGACCACGCTGTGGAAGCTGACGACCGCGTTCGACCTGCTTGACCCGATCCGCAAGCTCATTGCCGACGGCATGCCCGCGTTTGGCTCGTGCGCAGGGCTGATCATGCTCGCCGACCGGCTGCGGGACGGCGCCGAGGGCCAGCAGACCTTCGGCGGCATCGACATGACCGCCCGGCGCAACGCCTTCGGCCGCCAGGTGGAATCCTTCGAGCGCGAGGTCCTCGTCGAGGGCGCGCCGTTCCACGCGGTATTCATCCGCGCGCCCTGGGTAGAGCGGGCGGGCCCGGAAGTAACCGTGCTGGGCGAGGATAACGGTAGGATCGTCGCCGTCCGGCAGGGTCGGCTCCTCGCGACCGCGTTCCACCCGGAACTGACCCCGGACCGGCGCATTCACGAACTTTTCGTTTCGATGGTGAAGGGAACGTCATGAGCGGCCATTCAAAATGGGCCACCACCAAGCACAAGAAGGCGGTGGTCGACGCTAAGCGCGGCAAGCTGTTCGCCAAGCTGATCAAGAACGTCGAGGTGGCCGCCCGCACTGGCGGTGGCGACCCGGCCGGCAACCCGACGCTCTATGACGCCATTCAGAAGGCGAAGAAGTCCTCGGTACCGAATGACAACATCGACCGCGCGGTCAAGCGCGGCTCCGGCCAGGAGGCCGGCGGCGCCCAGTACGAGAACATCACCTACGAGGGCTACGGCCCCGGCGGCGTCGCGGTCCTCGTGGAGTGCCTCACCGACAACCGCAACCGGGCGGCGAGCGACGTCCGCGTCGCGTTCACCCGCAACGGCGGCCGGATGGCCGACCCGGGCTCGGTGTCGTACCTGTTCAACCGCAAGGGCGTGATCGTCGTCGAGAAGGCGAAGGACATGGCCGAGGACGACGTCCTGATGGCCGTCCTCGACGCGGGCGCGGAAGAGGTCAACGACCTCGGCGAGTCCTTCGAGGTCATCTCCGAGCCGACCGACCTGGTCGCGGTGCGCACCGCCCTGCAGGACGCCGGGATCGACTACGAGTCGGCCGACATGGCGTTCCTGCCGAGCAGCGAGATCGACCTCGACGAGGACCAGGCTCGCAAGGTACTCAGGATGATCGACGCCCTCGAAGACTCCGACGACGTCCAGGACGTCTACGCGAACTACAACGTGAGCGACGACATCATGGAAAAGCTCGCCTAGCGCCTTCGAGCGCTCCATCAAATACGCCCCGAGGGCCCGCCCCCGGGGCGTTTCGTTACCCTCCCGCCTCACCCCCGCCCTCACCCTCACCCCCACCCGCGCCGCGCCGCCCGCCTCCGCCCCGCCCGCGCCGCGCCGGCCTCCGCCCCGCCCGTGCCGCGCCGCGCCGGCCCCACCGCCTCCCCGCGCCGCCTCGCTCGCCCGACATTTCGGATATTTTGTGATACCTGGAATCATTGGGTGTCCTTAGTTCCCTTATAGGGTCGCTAAAGACACCCAATGATGGGCCGACGCCCTTGGCCGTAGGGTAAGAACTCGTGACTGACGTGGAGATCCGCCCCATTGGCCGCGACGACGACTTCGACGCCCAGATGGACCTGAGCCAGCGGGCATTCGGCATCTACTCCGAGCATCAGGCCAGCAGCTGGCTGCACGTCGCCCGGCTGCGAGCCGGTCAGGGGATGTTCCTCGGCGCGTTCATCGCCGGGGTGCCCGCGGGAGCGGCCATGCTGCACGACATGCGGCAGTACTGGCTCGGCCGCCCGGTGAAGATGGCCGGCGTCGCCAGCGTCAAGGTCGCGCCCGAGCACCGCGGCCGGGGCATCGGCCGCGCGCTCATGACCGAGCTGCTCGGCCGCGTCGCCGAGCGTGGTTTCCCGCTGTCGGTGCTCTACCCGGCCACGATGCCGATCTACCGCTCGCTCGGCTGGGAGCTGGCGGGCGGGCGGCACCAGTTCTCCATTCCGGCCCGTTCCCTGCGCCAACTCGCCGAGCCGGACAAGGCGGCGCGGGGAGCAGGCGCGGGCGGTGAGGGCGTCCCCATCCGGCGGGCCACCCGGGCCGACGTAGCGGCGGTCATCCAGATCATGGCGGAAGGCCACCTCGCCGCCCGCGACGCGGGCCCGTTGACCTGGGACGAAGGCCCGGCCGAGCAGTGGCTCGGCCGCAAGGACCTGTACAGCTACCTGGCGGGTGACGACGGCTTCGCCGCCTACCGGTGGCTGGGCGACGACCTGTGGGTCGAACGCGTCCACGCCAGGACACCGGAAACGCTGCGCGCCCTGTGGTCGGTCATCGCCTCGCACAGCTCGACGACCGACAACGTCCGCGGCTTGACTTCCCCGGACGACCCGTTCTGGTGGCTCACCAGGGAACGCGACGCCGCGATCACCCGCCGCGCCCTGTGGATGCTCCGGGTGGTCGACGCGCCGGCCGCGATTGCCGCGCGGGGCTTCCCGCCGGGGGTCTCCGCCAGCGTGCCGCTCGAAGTCCACGACGCGAGCCGGCCCGCGAACTCCGGTCACTGGCGGCTGACCGTGGCCGACGGCCGCGGCGACCTCACTCAGAACGGCACCAGGCCCTCGTCCGACCCGCTGATCCTGGGCCCTCGCGGCCTGGCGGCGCTGTACGCGGGCACCCCGGTCGCCACGCTGCGCATGGCCGGCCTCGCGTCCGGCGGCACTCCGAAGTCGGGCACCGCGCTTGATACCGCCTTCGCGGCCACGCCGTTCATGCTCGACGACTTCTAGCCCGGAAGGCCTCGTCGCCGCGGCCAGGACACGCACCCGGCAATGCGAGCGTCAGGGGCAGTCGGCGCGATAGGGTGGCGAACAGGTGTTCGCTGGCAGACGGGACGGTGGGGCGCGTGCTGATCGGATCGCCGCAGTGAACGGGTACGCCGCTCGCCCGTCGTCCCGCGTCCTTGGCGTCGACCCGGGTCTCACGCGGTGCGGCCTCGGCGTGGTCGAAGGAGTCCCGGGAAGGCCGCCCAGCCTCGTCGCCACCGGCGTGGTCCGCACGGACGCGGACCAGGACATCGCGGGCAGGCTGCTGGCGATCGAGGAAGAGATCGAGCGCTGGCTGACCGAGTACCGGCCGGACACGGTGGCGGTGGAGCGGGTGTTCAGCCAGAACAACGTGCGCACCGTGATGGGCACCGCGCAGGCCGGGGCCGTCGCGATCGTGTGCGCCGCCCGGCGCGGGCTGCCGGTCGCCCTGCACACGCCGAGCGAGGTCAAGGCGGCGGTGACCGGCAGCGGCCGCGCCGACAAGGACCAGGTCACGCTGATGGTCATGCGGCTGCTGCGGATGACCGAGCGGCCCAAGCCGGCCGACGCCGCCGACGCCCTGGCCCTGGCGATCTGCCACCTGTGGCGCGCCCCCGCCATCGAAGCGAGACGGGCAAGGCAGGCGAGCGCGCAGTCGGCGGCCGCCCGTCCCGTGGCTAGAGGTGCCGTGGCTGGAGGTCCCGTGGTGGGAGGTCCCGTGGTGGGAGGTCCCGTGGTGGGAGGTACTGCATGATCGCGCACCTGAACGGCGCCGTGGCCAGTGTCGGGCTTGACGGCGCCGTTATCGAGGTTGGCGGCGTGGGGCTGCGGGTGCAGTGCACTCCGGACACGCTCGCCACGCTCAAGCCGGGGGAGTCGGCCCGGGTCGCGACGTCGCTGGTGGTGCGGGAGGACTCGCTCACGCTCTTCGGGTTCGCCACAGAAGACGAGCGGAACGTCTTCGAGCTGCTGCAGACCGCGAGCGGCGTCGGCCCGCGCCTCGCGCTTGCCATGGTCGCGGTGCACTCGCCCGACGCGCTGCGCCGGGCGCTCGCGGCCGAGGACGTCAAGGCGCTCACCATGGTGCCTGGCATCGGCAACAAGGTCGCCCAGCGGATCATCCTCGAGCTGAAGGACCGCCTCGGCGCGCCGGGTGACGCGGGCCCCGGCCTGACCGCCCCGCAGGCCCGCGGGGCCGCGCCGTCCTGGCGCGACCAGGTCATGACCGGCCTGGTGAACCTCGGCTGGTCCGCCCGCGACGCCGAGGCCGCGGTCGCCGCCGTCGAGGCCGATGCCGGCGGGCAAGCCCCGGACGTGGCCACGGCGCTGCGCGCCGCCTTGCGGAAGCTGTCCAAGTCGTGAGTGAAGACGACGACTTGACCAGGGCCGAGGAGGCCGAGCTCGCCCGCCGGGCGGCCGTCGGACCGGGTCAGGATGACCCCTGGGGGGAGCGCGTCGTCTCGCCGCTCGCCGATGGCGACGAGCGGTTGATCGAGAGCGCGCTGCGGCCCAAGCGGCTCGACGACTTCGTCGGCCAGGCCCGGGTCCGCGAGCAGCTGACCCTGCTGCTGCACAGCGCGCTGCGCCGCGGCCGCCCGCCGGATCACGTCCTGCTGTCCGGCCCGCCGGGCCTCGGCAAAACCACGATCGCGATGATCATCGCCGCCGAGCTCGGCGCGCCGCTGCGGCTCACCAGCGGCCCCGCGATCGAGCGGTCGGGCGACCTGGCGGCCGTGCTCTCCACCCTCCAGGAGGGCGAGGTCGTCTTCATCGACGAGATCCACCGCCTCGCCCGCCCTGCCGAGGAGATGCTGTACCTGGCGATGGAGGACTTCCGCGTCGACATCATCGTCGGCAAGGGCCCGGGCGCGACGGCGATCCCGCTCGACATCGCGCCCTTCACCCTGGTCGGGGCCACGACCAGGGCGGGCCTGCTGCCCGCGCCGCTGCGCGACCGCTTCGGCTTCACCGCCCACCTGGACTTCTACCAGCCGGAAGAGCTCGGCGTGATCGTCCGGCGGTCCGCCGGCCTGCTCGGCGTGCGAATCGAGGACGGCGGCATCGAGGAGCTCGCGCTGCGCTCACGCGGCACCCCGCGGATCGCGAACCGCCTGCTGCGCCGGGTCCGCGACTACGCCGAGGTCCGCGCCGACGGCCTGGTCACCAGGAAGCTCACCGAGACCGCACTTGAGCTCTACGAGGTCGACGAGCTCGGCCTCGACCGCCTCGACCGGGGGGTGCTCGACGCCCTGATCAGGCGGTTCGGCGGCGGCCCGGTTGGCCTGTCCACCCTCGCCATCGCGGTTGGGGAGGAGGCGGAGACCGTCGAGGCGGTCGCCGAGCCGTTCCTGGTCAGGCACGGCCTGCTCGCCAGGACGCCGCGCGGCCGGGTCGCCACCCGGGCCGGCTGGGAGCACCTGGGCCTCGTCCCGCCGCCGTCCGCCGACACGCCGACGCTGTTTGACTGAATGACCGCGGGCCGCCCCGCGAGCTGGCCGTTTCGCGGCCCTCGGGACGCGAGCGGAACCGGGAGTGTAGCGAAACGGTTGCAATCGGTGGACAGATGTCCGTTTCAGCCGCGGAATCGCGTCGGTCAGTAACGATCCACATCGGAAACCTCGTAGGGTGGTTATGCGTTTTTAATAGCGCCGCTACACTGCGCAGGTTGGCACGTGACCGTCATGACCGACGGGCCAGCCGGCAAGCGGAAAGTCAACCGGAAGGATGCCCCGATGGTGGGGATTGCAGAACCACTAGCAGCCAGCTCGTCATCGAGCGGGTTCAACCCGTCGACGCTGATCCTGATCCTGATCGTCGTCGTGGCGTTCTACCTGCTGATGATCAGGCCGCAGCAGCGTCGTAAGCAGCAGGCCCAGCAGCAGAAGAACACCGTGCAGCCGGGTGCCAGGGTGCGGACGACGGCCGGCATGTACGCCACGGTCGTGGACGTGGACGGCGACGACGTGATCCTTGAGGTCGCGCCGGGCGTCGAGGTCCGCTACATGCGGCGCGCCGTCATGGACGTGGTGTCCCCGGGCGAAACGGTCGACGAGGACGAGGCCCCCGCCGACGAGGCCGACGACGCCTACGACGCCGAGGAGTCCACTGACACCGACGTGCAGGACGTCGAGGAAGCCGACCACGTGCCTGCGGACGCCGAGGACACCGAGGACACGGACACGGCGTACGAGCAGGCTACCGGGACCAAGAAGGACTAGAGGCGCTAGCTCGGCGCCCGACGCACGCTAAGAGGCAGGCAGCGACAAGTGGCACCCCCAAGCAGAAGCGGCTCGCGGCCGGGCCGCCAGCTGGCGGCGCTGGCCGCCCTGATCCTGGTCATGGTGATCGGGATACTCGGAAGCCAGACGTTCCACCCGGGCAACTGGCAGAGCAGGTTTAGGGTCGGCCTCGGGCTGGACCTGTCGAGCGGGACCGAGGTGGTGCTGCAGGCGGTGACCGCGCACGGCGCGCCGTCCACGGCCGCCATGCAGCAGGCGATCTCCGTGCTCGAGTCCCGGGTGAACGGCACTGGTAACTCCGGCGCCCAGGTCCAGCAGATCGGCTCCGACCTGATCAACGTGACGGTCCCCGGCAAGGCCGAGCAGGACACCGTCGCCCTGATCAGCTCCACCGCCAAGCTGGCGTTCCGGCCGGTGTACCTCGAGGAGCCGTACACCGGGGCGACCGCGACGCCGAGTACCACACCGTCACCGAAGGCCAGCGGGTCGGCGAGCGCGTCGTCCACGAGCTCGCCCACCCCGTCGACCAGCACGTCCGCGAGCACGAGCGCGAGCCCGAAGGCGTCGGCCCAGGACGTTTCGGCCAAGCTGGCGAGCCCGTCCGCCACCGCGTCCGCGTCCGCCAAGGCGAGCAGCACCGCCAAGGCGACCGTCACCCCCTCGGCCAGCGCCACGCCGTCGCCGACGTCCACGGCCTCGAGCACGGTCACCTACGGCAACTCGTCCAAGGTGAACGCGGCCACATTGAAGCTGTTCAACAAGATGGTGTGCAAGCCGGGTCCCAACAACACCACCGTGGACAACGACTGGAAGTCGACCGTCGGGTACAGCGAGGCGGGCGACCAGTGGGACGTCGCGGCGAACCAGATCGTCTCCTGCGACCCCAACGGCACCAAGTACGTCCTCGGCCCGACGGTCTTCGAGGGCACGCAGCTCACCGGCGTGACGTCCGCCCTGCAGTCGAACAGCACGCAGTGGGTCGTCAACCTGACGCTGAACAGCGCCGCCACCGCGGCGTTCGGCACGCTGACCACCAACCAGTACGACAACTACTACCCGAGCGCGTCGACCAACCAGGATGACGCGGCGCTCGACTCGACGGCGATCGTCCTGGACGGCAACGTGCAGTCCGCGCCGGAGACCCAAGGGGCGCTGACCTCGGGGACGTTCACGATCTCGGGCCCGCAGCCGAATGGCTTCAACGAGGAGCAGGCTAACCAGCTCACCAACGTCCTCAAGTACGGGCAGCTGCCGGTCAACTTCGAGCAGCAGAGCGTCCAGTCGATCTCCCCGCAGCTCGGCCACAGCCAGCTTGACGCCGGCCTGCTCGCCGGGATCATCGGCCTGATCCTGGTGATCATCTACCTCTTCTACTACTACCGGGGCCTCGGCCTCGTGTCGGTGTCCAGCCTGCTGATCGCCGCGCTGATCGCCTACCTGTCGGTGGTGCTGCTCAGCTGGTACCAGAACTTCACCATGTCGCTGTCGGCGATCGCCGGCCTCGTGGTGGCGATCGGCATCACGGCGGACTCGTTCATCGTGTACTTCGAGCGGCTCCGGGACGAGGTACGGGAGGGCAAGACGCTCCGCCCCGCCGTCGAGGCGGGCTGGAAGCGCGCGCGGCGCACGATCCTGGTCTCCGACACGGTGTCCTTCCTCGCCGCCGTGCTCCTCTATCACTTCGCCGTCAGCGACGTGCAGGGCTTCGCCTACACGCTCGGGCTGACGACGCTCATCGACGTGCTGGTGGTGTTCCTGTTCACCAAGCCGATGGTGACCATCCTCGCCGGGACGAAGTTCTTCTCGAGCGGCAATAAATGGTCCGGGCTCGATCCCGAGCGACTCGGCGCGAAGACGAGATGGCGCTCCTCGACCCGGCGCGTGGTGCGCACGCAGCGCACGATCTCCGGCCGGAACGGCGGCGGCAACTCCTCGACCTCGAGGGAGGCGTGATGGCAGGCGGCGGCATCGCCGGGCGGCTGTACCGGGCCGAGGTCTCGATCAACTTCGTCGGCCGCCAGCGGCTGTGGTACGCGATCTCCGGCGTCATCGTGCTGATCAGCGCGATCGCCCTGGCGGTCAAGGGCCTGAACTTCTCGCTGGAGTTCAAGGGCGGGTCGAGCTTCACCTTCCCCTCCAGCTCGCTGACCAACCAGAACGCGATCGCCCGGGTCATCACCGGTGCGGGCGGCGGGGACGCCACCATCCAGGACACCTCCAAGGGGCTGCTCCACCAGTGGACGGCGCAGACCGGGACGCTGTCCAACACCGTGACCCAGGGTGTGGCGAGCGCGATCGAGAAGGCGTTCCACATCCTGCCGGCCAGCATGACGATTCAGGTCGTCGGCCCGACCTGGGGCAGCCAGATCACGTCCAAGGCCGTCGAGGCGCTGATCATCTTCCTCGTGGTGATCGTGATCTACCTGTCGATCGCGTTCGAGTGGCGGATGGCCGTGGCGGCGTTTGTCGCGCTGCTGCACGACATCCTGATCACGGTCGGCGTGTACGCGCTGACCGGCTTCCAGGTCAGCCCGACCTCCGTCATCGGCCTGCTGACGATCCTCGGTTACTCGCTCTATGACACGGTGGTGGTCTTCGACAAGGTCCGGGAGAATACCGCCGGCCTGCTTACCACCCAGCGCTCCACGTACAGCGACGCGGCCAACCTCGCGCTCAACCAGACCCTGGTCCGGTCGATCAACACCTCGCTGACCGCGCTCCTGCCGGTCGCGTCGATCCTGTTCGTGGGCGCCGGCCTGCTCGGCGCGGGCACGCTGAAGGACCTGGCCCTCGTGCTGTTCGTCGGCATGCTGTCCGGCACCTACTCCTCGATCTTCATCGCGACCCCGGTCCTCGCCGACCTCAAGGAGCGCGAGCCGCAGTACAAGGACCTGGCCGTCAAGGTCAGCCGTCGCCTCGCCGGCGGCCGCGCCGCCCAGCGCGGCCCGACCGAGGCGGGCGATGCCCCGGCCGCCACCGCGGCGGCGCCGGCCAGCACCGTCACGACCTCACGGCGCGCTGGCCGAGCCGGCCGACCACGACCCTGACGAGACGGCCGACCAGGACACCGCCGACGGCGTGGCGGTCTCCGCCGCGGCCAGGGCCGGGGACCCCCCGCCCCGGCCGGTCACCAGGCAGCAGCGGGTCACCGGCGGCTCGCAGCGCAGGCCGGGCGCCAACAAGAAGAAGAGGCGGTAGCGGCGTGTCGGACATCGAGGCGACGATCTCCGCGCACGTCCGCGACATCCCCGACTACCCGAAGCCTGGCGTGCTGTTCAAGGACATCACGCCGCTGCTCGGCGACGCCGACGCGTTCGGCGACGTCGTGGAGGCCATGGCGGCCGCCTTCGGCCCGGTGGACAAGGTCGTCGGCATCGAGGCCCGCGGGTTCATCCTCGCCGCGCCGGTCGCGTACGAGATCAGGGCCGGGTTCGTCCCCGTCCGCAAGCAGGGCAAGCTGCCGTCGGCGACCTTCGCCGAGGAGTACGTCCTGGAGTACGGCAGCGCCACGCTCGAGGTCCACCAGGACGCGTTCCGGCCGGGGGAGCGGGTGCTGATCGTGGACGACGTGCTCGCCACCGGCGGCACCGCCCGCGCCACCGCCGCGCTCATCAACCGGGCCGGGGCCCAGGTCGTCGGCGTCGCCGTGCTGATGGAGCTTTCGTTCCTGAAGGGCAGGGAAAACATCCGCGATCTTGAGGTCCGGTCACTCCTCGTAGTCTGACCCGGGCCGCGAACGTTCCTGAACTGCGGAATGTCGGGAGTCTACCCGCTGGTTAATAACCCCAAGTAGACTAATGACCTGGCAGATACGAGGAGCGCTTGTGGCCGGTGATGTAATGACGACCGCCACGGCCGGCGCCGAAGGGGCTGCCCGGATCGGGGAATCGGCGGACACTGCCCAGCTTAACGGGCAGGACCGCGGCGAGACGGACCAGGTAACGGCGACCAGGCCGCAGCCTGGCACGCCCGCCAACCTGCGGAGGTCTCCTAGTGCGACGACCGCCGCCGCCGCTACCGACGTGTCCGATGGAGGGGCGAGTGCATCGGACACGCGGCCCGCGAGCGCCCCGCGCCCGACTCGCCCGACTCGTCAGGGGCTCGCGCCTGCGGCGCAGCCCGCTTCGCCCGGCGCCGGGGTCCGCCGTCGCCTGGCGAGGCTCGGAGCACAGCGGGGGTCGAACGTGAACCCTGTACTCGAACCGCTGATCAAGACCATCCGCGCCCACCACCCCAAGGCGGACGTGCGGACGGTGGAACGGGCGTACACGGTAGCGGCGCACTGGCACAAGGACCAGAAGCGCAAGTCGGGTGACCCGTACATCACCCACCCGCTCGCGGTGGCGACCATCCTCGCCGAACTCGGCATGAACACCGAGACGATCTGTGCCGCGCTGTTGCACGACACCGTCGAGGACACCGACTACACGCTCAACGAGCTGCGCAGCGAGTTCGGCGAGGACGTGGCGGCCCTCGTCGACGGCGTCACCAAGCTGGACAAGGTCAAGTACGGCGCCTCCGCCGAGGCGGAAACCGTCCGCAAGATGGTCGTCGCGATGTCCCGCGACATCCGGGTCCTGGTCATCAAGCTCGCCGACCGGCTGCACAACATGCGGACGCTGCGCTACATGCCGCGTGACAAGCAGGAGCGCAAGTCCCGCGAGACCCTGGAGATCTACGCGCCCCTAGCGCACCGCCTCGGCATGAACACCGTCAAGTGGGAGCTTGAGGACCTCGCCTTCGCGACGCTCTACCCCAAGCGCTACGACGAGATCGCCCGCCTGGTCGGCCAGCGGTCACCGCGCCGCGACCAGCTGCTCCAAGAGGTAATCGAAAACCTCTCCGCCGACCTGCACGAGGCGCGGATCAAGGGCACGGTCACCGGCCGCCCCAAGCACTACTACTCGATCTACCAGAAGATGATCGCCCGCAACGTCGAGTTCGACGACATCTACGACCTGGTGGGCATCCGCGTCCTCGTCGACTCGGTACGGGACTGCTACGCCGCCCTCGGCATGATCCACGCGCGCTGGAACCCGGTACCTGGCCGGTTCAAGGACTACGTGGCGATGCCGAAGTTCAACATGTACCAGTCGCTGCACACCACGGTCATCGGCCCCGGCGGCAAACCGGTCGAGCTGCAGATCCGCACCTTCACCATGCACAAGCGCGCGGAGTACGGCGTCGCCGCCCACTGGAAGTACAAGGAAGACATGCACGCCCACGGCCCGGCCGTGGCCAGCGGCGCCCCAGGCAAGGCCGGCAGCAAGGCCGAGGTTAAGGCGAGCCAGGACGCGGCCGAGATGGCCTGGCTGCGCCAGCTCGTCGACTGGCAGCGCGAGACCGAGGACCCGGCGGAGTTCCTCGACTCCCTGCGTTATGACCTGGCGAGCGCCGAGGTCTTCGTGTTCACGCCGCGCGGCGAGGTCATCGCCCTCCCGCACGGCGCCAGCCCGGTCGACTTCGCCTACGCGATCCACACCGACGTCGGCCACCGCACGATCGGCGCCCGCGTCAACGGCCGCCTGGTCGCGCTGGAGTCGACGCTCGACAACGGCGACACGGTCGAGATCTTCACCTCCAAGTCCCAGGAGGCGGGCCCGAACCGCGACTGGCTGAACTTCGTCAAGTCCGCCCGCGCCCGCAACAAGATCCGCCAGTGGTTCTCCAAGGAGCGCCGCGAGGCGGCCGTGGAAGCCGGCAAGGACCAGATCGCCAAGGTCATGCGCAAGCAGGGCCTGCCGCTGCAGCGGCTGATGTCCGCCGAGACCCTCAAGGCGATCGCCTCCGAGCTCCGCTACCCGGACCTCACCGGCCTGTACGCCGCGGTCGGCGAGGGCCGGATCAGCGCCCAGTCGGTCGTCACCCGCGTGGTCCGCGCGGTCGGCGGCGCCGCGGGCGCCCAGGAGGACCTCGCCGAGGTCACCCCGATCCCGCCCAAGGCGCCCAAGGTGTCGCGGGCCCGCATCGCGAGCGACTCGGGCATCGAGGTCGAGGGCGTGGCCGACGTCTGGGTCAGGCTGTCCAAGTGCTGCACCCCGGTACCCGGCGACGAGATCCAGGGCTTTGTCACCCACGGCCACGGCGTCTCCGTCCACCGCGCCAACTGCGTGAACATCGAGCACCTGTCCGACACCCAACGCGAGCGGATGGTCCCGGTGCACTGGGCCCCGAGCGACGCGAGCGTGTTCCTGGTGGCGATCCAGGTAGAGGCCCTCGACCGCACCAAGCTCCTGGCCGACGTCACGAGGGTCCTGTCCGACCAGCACGTGAACATCCTGAGCGCGAGCGTCCAGACCACGCGCGACCGCGTGGCGATGAGCCGCTTCACGTTCGAAATGGGCGACCCCAAGCACCTAGGCGACGTCCTGAGAGCGGTAAGAAACATAGACGGCGTCTACGACGTCTACCGCGTAACGAACTAGCCTAAAGATCAAATTCAAAGATCCAGAGATTAGCCCGAACGACCGCTAGCCTCCCGCCTCCCCGCGAACCATGACCCTTTAGCTCGTGGCAGGCGTGTCCGAGGCGTGTCCGGTGGGTATCTGTGGCCCGGGAACCATGGCCCTTCAGCTCGTGGCAGACGTGTCCGGTGGTATCTCCGGACCGCGAACCATGACCCTTTAGTACGTGGTAGACGCGCCCGGTGGTATCTCTGGACCGCGGAAATTACTCTTCGGGCGCGGGGGAGCGCCAGGCTTGGCGCGGTTCCCCGCGCGCTCGCTGCCCGCGACTGCGCCACTCATGAATGATCGTGGGTCAGAATCGGCGATATTCGCCGCCGATGACCGTCAATGACGGAAACGGCCGACCGGGCGCACTGGCAAAGCGGGACGAAGTACCGTAACCGGGAGGGCGCTCCGGGCCTCTAACCCGGATGACCCGCGATCAGGCCCCAACCGGGCGATAGCCGGCCGAACCCCAGGCTCATCAGGATGAAAAAGGTTCACTCTCTTAAGTCATCTCAATTCTCAAGTGGTCGCGCTAGCTCCGCGTGAGCAATAGCATGCTCTCAGGTAAATGGGGATGCCTTTTCTGCTATCTGGCAGGTGGTGGGGATTTGCCTGACCGATTGCTCGTCGACCTGGACACGGACGGCCAGGCGAGGGTCGCTACCTGGCCCGATGGCGGCCTGCCGGAAGAGGTGTCGCGCGCGCCGCTCGAATGGCCGCTCAACGCCGACGCCCTCGAGGACCTGCGCTGGTATCTGGAGGACTACCTGCTCGCCCCGTACGGCGTGTGGGAGGACCATGGCCCGGCCGTCCGGGAGAAGCTGCCCCAGTGGGGCGAGCGGGTCTTCGGGTCGGTATTTAGTGACGGCCCAGCCCGCTTCGCCTACGAGCGCGCCCGGGATCGGGGCTTGGAGGTTATCTTCCGCTCAACCGATCCCGGCCTGCTCGGGCTGCCCTGGGAGTTGATGCGCGACGGCAACGGGCCCGTCGCGATGGGAGCGGGCGGCATCTCCCGTAGCCTCCGAGTCGCCGACGGCGCGGGCACCCTGGAGGTACCAGGCGGCAAGCTGCGGGTGCTGATGGTGATCTCGCGCCCGGAGGGGACGAAAGACGTGGGCTACCAGATGGTGGCCCGTCCGCTGCTCGAACGCCTGGCCGCCGTCCGCGGCGAGGTTAACCTGACCGTGCTGCGCCCGCCCACGTTCGACGCGCTGCGCCAGATGGTGAATGATGCCGCCGAGTCCGGTGAGCCGTTCCACGTGGTGCACTTCGACGGCCACGGCGCGATGCTCGGCCGCCCGGCGGGAGGTGAGCCGATCGCGGGTCGCCCGGCGATGATGAACGGTCCGGGCGAGGGAGTCCTCGCCTTCGAGAAGCCCGTCGGCGGCAGCGACCTCATCAGCGCGGCGAAGGTCGCGCAGGTGCTCGCGGACGGCAAGGTGCCGGTAGTGGTGCTGAACGCGTGCCAATCGGGGGCGGTCGGCAAGGAACTGGAGGCCTCGGTCGCCACCGCGCTGCTGAAGGCAGGCTGCGCGGCAGTGGTAGCGATGGCCTACAGCGTCTACGCCGTTGCGGCAGCCGAGTTCATGGCCGCGTTCTACGAGTCGCTGTTCGCCGGCCAGAGTGTGGGGCAGGCGGTGACAGTCGGCCGCAAACGCCTGTTCGAGCACGACGGCCGGCCCAGCCCGAAGGGCGACATGCCGCTGGCCGACTGGCTGGTCCCCGTCCACTACCTGCGCCGCGAGGTCCGCTTCCCCGATGCCCGCACTTGCAGCCAGGCGGCCGCGCCGTCGCTAAATGAGGCGCTTGACCAGCTCCGCGCCGCTCCACCGGATGCCGAAGCCGCGCAGGACCCGCTAGCCGCGGTCGACGGCATGTTCGTGGGGCGCGACGACCTGTTCTACCAACTGGAGGCCGCCGCCCGGCGGCAGCGGGTGGTGGTCCTCACCGGCCCCGGCGGAACGGGGAAGACCGAGTTGGCCAAGGGCTTCGCCCGCTGGTGGCGGGACACCGGCGGAACCAGTGACCCGCAGCTGGTGGTCTGGCACTCCTTCGAGCCCGGCGTGGCGTCCTTCGGCCTGGACGGGGTGATCACCGGGATCGGCCTGGGCACCTTCGGCACAGACTTTGCCCCCCTGGAAACGCCGCAGCGGCTGGACGCGGTCAAGCGCCTGCTGACGCAGTACAGGTGCCTGCTGGTGTGGGACAACTTCGAGTCGGTAACTGAGATGCCCGACCCGGCCGGGGCCACCCCGCCTCTAGACGGGCTTGGCTGCACCCAGCTGCGGGAGTTCCTGCACTGGATCCGCGACCACTCCGGCAGCACGGTGATCATCACCAGCCGGGCGCGGGAGGACTGGCTGGGTGAGGTCCGCCGGATCGCCGTCGGGGGCCTGAACCGGGCCGAGGCTGTCGAGTATTCCGGACTGCTCCTAGCTCCGTTCTCGGCCGTACAGGCGCGGCGGGAGCAGCGGTCGTTCGGGGAACTGCTGGACTGGCTCGATGGCCATCCCTTGAGTATGCGGCTGACCCTGCCCCGGCTAGAGGACGTCGAACCCGCCGACCTGCTGGCCGGCTTGCGTGGCACCATCCCGCTGCCCGGCAGCGACGATACGGGGCAGGGTCGGCTGTCGTCGCTTGGAAGATGCATCACCTACTCCTTCGCCCACCTGGCCGAGTCAGCCTTGCGGTTGCTCCCGGCGCTCAGTCTTTTCCACGGCATCGCCGACGAGAACGTGCTGATGCTGCTTTCCGACGAGAAGGGGGTGCCGGACCGGTTCGCGGGGACCAGCCGCGAGGAGTGGGCGGTGGTGTTGCAGGACGGGGCCCGGGTCGGGCTGCTGTCCTGGATTGGAGCGGGCATGTACCGGATCCACCCGGCGCTGCCTGGCTACCTCGCCGCCGCCTGGCGCGAGGGGAACCCCGAGGGTTACGACCGGGAACGCGAGGCAGCCGAGCAGGCCCTGCGCGCCGCCTGCGCGGTACTTGGTCGGTGGCTGACCGGGCAGGTCGAATCCGGGAACGCCGCCCTGGCCTACGCTGTCATCGGGTGGCAGCGGCGGACCCTGGGAGCCATGCTGGGCCACGCTCTGGATCGCTGTGTGTGGGATGACGCCAGGGACATCATCGGAGCGCTACGCGGGTACTGGTATGCACGCGGCCTTACCGAGGAGACCACCGCTTGGACCGACCGAATCCTCAGCGCAACCGTTGATCATGGCCAGGTGCCACTGCAGCCCGCGCGCTCACTATGGCTGTACGCCACTGTTATGCGGGCCAACAGGCAAACGGACGTTGGGCAGCCTGATCAGGCTGCGCGGACCTACCGCCGCGCCCTCTCTTACCTACAGGGACAGCCCGTAACCGAATGGACCCGTGGGAGCATCGCGGTCATGTACCACCAGCTCGGTATAACCGCGCAGGCACGCGGGCGGCTTGACGAGGCAGAAGACTGGTACCGGCAGGCTATTAAAATTCGAGAGGAACTCGGGTCGCGTGCGCTGCTGGCCACTGACTACCACGAGCTTGGGATGACCGCGGGGGGACGTGGACGGCTGGACGAGGCGGACGACTGGTATCGCAAAGCTCTCGCCATCTCAGAAGAGCTTGGCAATAGCCCCCAAATTATGGGCACCTACCACCAGCTCGGCAACAATGCCCATGACCGTGGGCGGCTGGATGAGGCGGACGACTGGTATCGCAAAGCCCTCGCCATGAGACAGGAACTCGGCGACCGTCCGGGCATGGTTGCTAGCTACCATCAGCTCGGTATGGTCGCCCATGACCGTGGGCGGCTGGATGAGGCGGATGTCTGGTATCGCAAGGCCCTGGCTATTGCGGAGGAACTTGGTGACCGCTCGCGCATAGCGGCCAACTACCACGAGCTCGGTATTACCGCCCAGACTCGTGGGCGGCTGGATGAGGCGGATCTCTGGTATCGCAAAGCCCTCGCCATCAGCGAGGAACTTGGTGACCGTCGCAGCATGGCGCTCACCTACGCGCAGCTCGGCCTGCTCGCTGAGGCCCGGGACGAGGCTGCGCAGGCCCTGACGTGGAACATCCGGTGCGTGACCCTGTTCAGCGACTTCCCCAGCCCGGTGGCCGGCACTGGGCCGTCCGCCCTCGCCCGGCTCACCAACCAACTCGGCCTGCCCGCCCTGGAAACTGCCTGGCAGGAGACCACTGGCCAGCCCCTGCCCGCCGCCGTGCGCGACTGGATCACCAGCCACCACGACCAGACCGACTCGGAGAAGCAGCCATGATCGACGATCCGGCCGCCGCCGCGGCCCGTTCGGCCGCCGCCATCCTCGTCCCCGACCTGGGTCAGCACCTGCCGGTCGAGGTCGAGGCCGCCCTGGCCGCCCGGGCCGGCGACCGGCGGCCGGAGCGCTTCTTCGACCCGGTCTCGCTGGGCGCCCTGATCGTGTCCATCGCGACCCTCGTCTGGACCATCTACAACGACCAGCGCAACCGCGCCAGGGAAGCCAAGGTCGAAGAACCCGAACAGGAATCAATCGAGCGCCAGGTCCGCATTGCCCTCCGCGAGCAGGACACCGTCCTCCCGTCCGGCACCGAGCGCATCGCCGAGGTAGTCGTCACCGAGGTCATCCGCCAGGCCAAGCAGGCCCAGGAGTTATCAGCGAACGGCAGGGCGCGGCGAGCTGGTGTCCCTGCCAGGATGTGGGCATGCACATTGAACAGCGGCTCGCCGAACGTGGTCTTGTCCTGCCCGCCCCCATGGCCGCCCCTCCCGGGATGGTCCTGCCCTTCCCGTGGGTCCGGCTCTGGCCAGCCCACCTGCCCGGGCGAGCGTTCGTTTCTGGGCACGGGCCGCTGCTGCCCGACGGCTCGGTGCCGAAGGGGCTGCTCGGCAAGGTCGGCGGCGACGTCTCCGAGACCGATGCCTACGAGGGGGCCAGGCTCACCGGCCTGGCGATGCTGTCCAGCCTGGAGCGCGCGCTCGGCGACCTGGACCGGGTGACGGGCTGGCTGCGCGTGTTCGGCATGGTCCACGTGGCGCCCGGCTTCACCAGGACGCCCGCCGTGATCAACGGCTTTTCCGACCTCATCATCGACCTATGGGGTCCCGAGGCGGGCGCCCACGCGAGGTCCGCGATCGGCGTCGCGGAACTGCCCCTCGGCCTCGCCGTCGAGATAGAAGCCGAGGTCGCGGTGGACTAAGCCGTCGGCACTACCAGTCTCGGGTCTCCTTGGTGCCCTCGTTGTATTCAGGCCACTCGGTCGCCGCGTCGGACAGCCCGTCGGGCGTGGTACCGCGCTCGAATACGCGAAGCTCGGACAAGTAGTCTTGCCATGCCTCTGGGTCTTCGCGCTGCATGCGCTCCATGACTTCGTTCGCGCGCCGCATCTCGCGTTGGTACTGCTCGCGTTCCGCGAGGCCGACGAGCAGGTCTCCCAGCGTCACGTGATCCTCGTCCGCCAAGGCGCGAAGCTTGTCGCGCACAGCGCTATCCAACCTGATCGTCGTGTCGCTCATACGATCAGCGTACTTTTCGTAGGCGGCTCAGCATCCAACTTGCGCCGGCCAATGCCGGTGCCGCGCGGGTCGCCGCGTTGACGGTGGGTAGGCTTCTCGCGATGCATACCATCGGGCTTGTCCTGCATCCGCAGCGCGACTCGGCCGAGGCGGTCGCGGCGGTGCTCGGCTGGGCCGCGAGCAACGGCGCCGAGATCCTCGGCATCGGCGACGAGATCAAGCGGCTGAACTGCGCGGCGACCGCCGTGTCGGCGAAAGAGCTCGGCCGCCGCTCCGACCTGCTCGTCAGCCTCGGCGGCGACGGGACGATGCTGCGCGCGATGCGCATCGCCGACGGCAACCGGGCCCCCGTCCTCGGGGTCAACCTTGGCAAGCTCGGCTTCCTCGCCGAGGTCGACGTGCCCAACCTGCCCGAGGCGCTGTCCGCCATCGACCGCCACGACTTCACCGTCGAGCCGCGCATGGCCGTCGACGCGGTGGTCGGCACGTCGAACGTGACCGCGTTCAACGACGTGGCCGCCGTCCGCATCCCGGGCGAGGGGGGCAGCGCCGTCGTCGCCGTCCACGTCGCCGGGCAGCCATTCGTCAGCTACGCGGCCGATGCGGTGATCGTGGCCACGCCGACCGGCTCCACCGCGTACAGCTTCTCCGCGGGCGGCCCGATCATGAGCCCCTCGGTCGAGGCGCTGCTCATCACCCCCG
Source organism: uncultured Actinomycetota bacterium (assembly GCA_963767685.1). Taxonomy (GTDB): domain Bacteria; phylum Actinomycetota; class Actinomycetes; order Streptosporangiales; family Streptosporangiaceae; genus Trebonia. Next base: position 2,123,510 of record CAVYEZ010000005.1, on the reverse strand, counting down.
CCGCGCCGCATTCCGCGTACAACCGCGGCGTCGTGCTGTCCGTCGAGGACACCGTGACCCTGGAACTGCTGCCGTCCTCCGGGCGGCTGGCCATCGAGGTCGACGGGCGGCTCTCGTGCTACGCGGACGCCGGGCAGAGCATCGACCTGCGCTCGCGGCCGGGGGGCGCCAGCGTGGTCCGGCTTGGCCGCACCACGTTCTACCAGCGGGCCCGGCGCAAACTGCGGATCACCGACTCCGCGGAGATCCCGCTCAGCCTGGCGGGAAGCGGCCTCGACGAGTAACCGCCGAATCCCCGCAGGATGTGACGCAGCGGGGGCAGCGGACCTGGCTAAGTTCCGAAGATGTCCTTCGCGGTCACGGCGAGGGTGTCTTGGTCCGCGTGCTCCACGTCGTCACGGGCACACACGGCGTACCGCAGGTCATTGGCGTCCGGCGTGAGCGATGCCGCCTTGCGGATCAGTCCCGCCTTGATCCGTGCGGCGTTGACGCTGCTCGCCCACTTTGACTCGCCGGCTAGCACCGGAACGCGGGTAAGCGCGCGCTGCGCCAGGACGACAGCGTCGATCTCTTGCTGGCCGTCGTCCGTCCACCAGGCACCGACGGCCACGATGTCCTCGCCAAGGCTTCCCTGGTTGGCCAGGCGGCGGAGGTGTTCACGGAACGCTTCCTCGTACACCGGCCCCATGTGATCGTCGATGAACGCCGTCAGCGGCCGGATGATGGATCGTCCGAGCCCTCGCTCGATCTCGGCCCGGAACCGGGTGAGCGGTCCGAGGTAGAAGGCGAGATAGTTGTCTGAGATCCGGTAAACGCGCCGCCTGGACCGGGTTCCCTGCTCTGTCACCGGCAGCAGGCGCTCGATGATCCGTAGCTCGATGAGCCGGTCTAGCGTCCGTGACGGATCCGCGCCGATCGCGTCCTTGATCTCGCTGTGCTTAGTCCGCCCCGCCGCGATGGCGGTAAGCACGCCCATCGTGTGCTCGCCCTCGCCCACCTCCGTCGCCATGACCAGTTGTCCCTCGGTGAGCAGCGGCGATCCCGGCCGCCCGGCCAGTTCGAGCAGGTTCTCACCGACCGTGGCCCGCTGGTTCCACCAGGACAGGTACAGCGGGGTGCCGCCGGCGATGCCGTACACGCGGGCCCGGTCGGCCGGCGTCAAGTCCGGCAGCATGAGCGCGGCCTCATGGGGCCGGAACGGATGAAGCTGCAGCGTGAGGTCGAACCTGCCGTACAGCGGAGCCCGGTACTCGCGCATCTCCTCGATCGTGCGGATGGCGGAGCCGGACAGGACGATCCTCAACTTCCCTTGCCCGCCAGCATGATCAAGGAACGCCCGCAGAATGCCCGGCAGGGCGGGAGCTGCCTTGATGAGCTCGGGGAATTCATCGAGTACCAGTAGTACCGGCGAGTCTTCCGCGGCCCTGGCGAGGTAGTCGAGAATGTCCCGCCAGTCGCGGTAGGGATCAGCGGCGAGGTCGCGTCGTGGATCCGGCAGCGCCATGGCGGCCTGCCGGGAGAGGCTGGCGATCTCCGCGGCGGGCGCTTCTCCGGTTCCCGTGTGGAAGACGACCGGTGCTTCCGTTTGCACAGCGAAGTGCTGGAGCAAGGCGGTCTTGCCGACTCGTCGGCGCCCCCAGACGATCGCTGGCCGCGCCGTCGGCCGCTCCCACCAGGCCCGGAGTGCCGCCAGCTCATCGATTCGGTTGACGAAGCTCACAAACTCGACACTAGCACACGGTGCAAGCGACATCTTATGTAACTTACACCTGGTGCGAGTATGGAGGAGAGCTGCAGGTAAATGGCTTCGGCGGCTAGCGCGTTTACCGGGTATGGGGCACGAACAAGACGAGTTCGCGGACTTCTACCGGGCCAGCAGGGATTCCTGCCTGCGGGCGGTGACCGCGGCCGTCGGCGACCGCGAGCTGGCCGAGGACCAGGTGGCCGAGGCCTTCGCCCGGGCGTGGACGTCCTGGGGCAAGGTGCGCAGGCACGCCGCACCGCGCGCGTGGGTAGTGCGGACCGCGCTGAACCTCGGGGTGTCATGGTGGCGGCGACGCCGCCGGGAGGTGCCGCTCGCCGATCACGATGCGGTCGTCGCGGCCGGACCGGGCGAAGGGGTCGACCCCACGCTGATCGCCGCGTTGCGGCGGCTGCCCGCTCGCCAGCGCGAGGTGGTCGCGCTGCGGATCTTTCTCGATCTGGACACCGAGACCACCGCCAAGGTCATCGGGATCGCGCCGGGGACGGTGATGGCGCACCTGTCGCGCGCCGTCGCGGCGCTTCGCCGGGATCTCCTCCCCGCCGACACGGACACGAGAGCAGCGGAGGTTCTTCGATGAACGAGCACGACGACGTCATGACTCAGGTGCGCGAGTCCTTCTCCGGGCTGCGCATGGACACGCCGGTGGAGGACGTCTTCGCCAGAAGCCGCGCGCGCCGCCGGCGGAGGCGGTCGGGTTTGGCGGCGGCCGGCGCGACGGCGGGTTTGGCGGCGGGTGCGGCCGCCGCCGTCACGCTGGCCCTCAGCGGACCGGGGGCGGCTCCCGGCGGGCCAACGGCGGCCCGTTCCGGCAGCCCGTCCCCCAGCCACGGGGCGGCCACCCTCACCGCGTTCTCGGTGACCAGCGGTCCCGGCGACAGCACCACGTTGATCTTGTACAAGGGCCCGAAGTACCCGCGGCTCGACCCGGCCGCGCTGCGCGCTGCGCTGGCCCGGCACGGCATACCGGCTCTGGTCACGGTCGGAACCTTCTGCCGTTCCGCTCCAGGCGCACCCGCCGGCCTCGGCGCCGTCGTGCACCCGTCGAACCGGGCCGACGGGTCGGCGATGGTCATCAACGGCCAGGCGATGCCGCCGGGAACCCGGCTGAGCATCGGCTACTTCCAGGGGCACGTCAGGATGGCGCTCATCGCGGACGATGCCCGTCTCGCCTGCGGCAGCGGCTCCGGTCAGCCCGCGGTGCACGTCACCTAACCACCTACATGCTCAGCACCAGCCCTTCTGGACCCCAGGAGAGAACGACATGATGCGACGACGCTGGTCATTCCTAGCTGTCCCCGCTGCGGTCCTGGGCCTGCTGGCGGCGGGCGCCCCGGGCTCCGTGCTCGCCGAACCGGCCGGGAACGACTGCCTGGCCGCCAGCCCTCCCGGCTGCTACACGCCCCAGCAGTTCCGGACCGCCTACAACATCCAGCCGCTGCTCGACCGCGGCATCGACGGCCGCGGCGAAACCGTGAGCCTGATCGTTTACGCCGCGGGTCCGGCGGCCGCGCCTCCGCAGGTCACCGACATCCGCCGGGACCTGGCCACCTTCGACGGACTGTTCCACCTGCCTCCGGCACGCATCAGCGTCGTGACCACGCTGGCCGGCGCCAGCGCGCCCTGGGAGGCGGGCACCGAGGAGGTCATGGACACCGAGATCGTGCACGCGGTCGCTCCCGAAGCCGCGCTGCGCGTGGTCCTGATGCCTGCCGGCCCCGAGGACACCCCCGCCAGCGATACCGCCGCCATGCTCGCTGCCCTGCCGCTCGCGATTCGTGACACCGACGTGGTCTCGTTCAGCGGGGCCCTTGGCGAGCACTTCTTCTCACCGGCCCAGGTTGCCGAGATGCGGGGCATCCTGCGGAATGCCGCGGCCCGGCACGTGACGGTGGCCGCCGCCAGCGGCGACTCGGGGGCGGTGAGCGACGTCTACGACTTCGGGACCGCGCCGGTCAAGGAGGTCAGCCTGCCCGCCTCCGACCCGTTCGTGCTGGGCGTCGGCGGCACCGCCCTCACCGCCGGCCCGCAGACCGGCTCCTACATCGGGGAGACGGCCTGGAACCAGGTACTGCCGCAAGGCGGGAACTTCGCCTCGGCCGGCGGGTTCAGCAGCATCTTCGCCCGCCCCGCCTACCAGGACGGCGTCCACGGTAGCGAGGCCACACGAGGCGTGCCTGACGTGGCCGGAGACGCCGGCACGGGCATGGCGCTGGCGATCGAGTCCGGCGGCAGGAGCTACGAGCTGCGTTCGGCCGGCGGCACCAGCGCCGCCACTCCGCTCTGGGGCGGGCTGATGGCCCTCGCGGACCAGTTCGCTGGCCACGACCTGGGCTTCGTCAACCCCGTCCTCTACCGGATCGCACGCAGCCCTCTGTACGGCCAGGCCTTCCACGACGTCACCACAGGGAACAACACAGTGGTCGTGAACGGCGTCACGTACACCGGCTGCCACGCGGGAGCGGGCTGGGACCCAGTCACCGGCCTGGGCTCGCCCAATGCCGCCGTGCTGGTCCCCCTCCTCGGTCGCGCCGTCGGCGCGACCGGCTGACCCGCTAGCACGGACAGGCCACATGCGCAGCGTCTGCCGTTTCCCTGGCATTTGCTGTGACAGATGCTAACAATGACGCCCTTGATCCCGGGGCCCCTGCGGCCCCTGGGAGCGGGCAAAGCTGACCGCCCCAGCCTGCGCGGGCCCGCTGACTACTACACACTGGCCGTATGAATGTCACAATCCCGTTACGGGCTGGCCGGCGCCGTTGCGCATCATGTGCCGCCTGACCAGCAGAAACCGACAAACTTGGCGCCCGGCAGCACCGAGCTGACGGCAGCGCCATTCCGTTCTTGCCGTCAGCAGGGACCGACGTTCTAGTGATCACGTGTTCCGACGGAGTTCAGCAGGGCAGCGTAAGCGCCAAGGCGATCAGGTCCACTATGCCGAGTGCGGACCAGGCGGCGGTCCGGATCCAGTTCGTGCGCACGAGCAGGGCGTGGACGGCCGGGTCGAACTGCTGTGCAAGCCGGGCATGAGACGGCGCTCCGTGGCGGGCCGTGGAGGCGATGATGACCGCAAGGAGCAGGAGCGCCGTGAGCGGCACGGCAAGCGGAATGCCGTGGGCCGCCAGCTAGCATTACGACCGCGCTGGCGAGCGCGACTGCTATGCCTGGGCCGACGAGCCAGGCGAACCGCCGATTGTGGGCTTGTTCGTAGCGCGGCACGTCAGTGCGGTCGATGAGGGCGAGCAGCGGATAGTTGAGGATCTGCATTGTCCAGATCAGCCCCGGCCATGAAGCAGCTCGCGCCGGCCTGGATCAGGAGCAGGGCGACCGCTCCAGCCTGCGGGGCGGACATCAGCGCGCAGCGGTGAGCTGGGTGGTCACGCTTTTCCAGTCACAGATGAGGAACCGCCACACGGCTCGTGCACATGCTGCGGGAACGCTGATTTCCAGGATCGCCAGCTCCCCGGATTCTTGCAGGCTGAGGCAGTCGGGCAGAGTTCGGCCTGCGCCCCGCAGGCGCGACCGGTGTAAGCTCGCCGCTACTGGAAGGTGGCTCGGTCCGGGCGGATCACGTACACGATGCGGTGGGCGACATCGCCGGGCGGGCCGTCGACCCGCATCCCGTAGCGGCTGGCCAGCGTGGCGAAGAACGCCCCGGTGTGATCGTCCAGGATGTCGGTCACCGTCCCGCGGACTTCGAGGTACCGGTACGGCTCGTCAGGGTCGTTGACGGAGAGGGCGACCTTCGGGTCGCGCGTGATGTTCTTGTGCTTGTACCGGATGGTCGTGCCGGTCAGCTTCAGGCATGTGCCGTCCCAGGCGAACCACATCGGGTTCACCTGCGGCCAGCCGTCCTCGCGGCTGGTCGCGAAGTGCGCGAACAGCGGCCGCTCCAGCAGGTCCGTGTGCGACTGGGGGATAACGTTCATCAGTTGTCTCCTGTCGTGGTCGCGTCGTCGTGGTCAGGGGTACAGCGGTCGCCGGGAGCGCCAGCGTAGGCAGCGATCTTGTATTCGGTGGCTTCCAGCGCGAGGGTCAGTTCGCGGAGGCGCTGCCGGATCCGGTCGCGGTGCGCGAGCATCATCTCCCGCCGTTCCGGCTCCGTGCTGGGCCCCTGGTCGGCGAGGGCGACGTAGCGCCTGAGGTCCGCCATGGTCATGCCGGACACCCGCATCCTGGTCAGGAAGACGAGCCGGCGCAGGTCAGCCGCGGAGTATCCCCGGTAGCCCGAGGCGTTACGGGCCGGGCGGACGAGGCCTTCCTGCTCGTAGTAGCGCAGGGTGTGCGGGGACAGGCCGAGCAGCCGTGCCGCCTCCGCGACGCCAAGCGGCACCGCGTCCGGGTCGATCACTGAGTCATCGACCAGCGCGTGGACCGCCGCGACGGTGTCGCCTGCGGTCCTTCCGGCGCTGTCGTCCGTAAGCTGCCTGATCAGGGTTTCTGCTGCCATGGTTCTACCGTAGGCGCTGCTGGGCGGCCCGCTGAAAGCCGCGCACCGCAGGTGGCAGGCCGGGGAAGTCCGCGGACTCACTGACCTGCGCCCAGCGGCGCACATCATCGAGGCTCCGCTGGTAGGAGGCTGTGAGGTTCCGCACCGCCTCCGCGCCAAGCGGCAGCCGCAGCGGCGCGTCCGGCTCGCCGAGCATCCGCCTGATCACGGCGGCCGCCCGGGCGGGATCGCCTTCCTGCCTGCCGTCGGCGTCGGCCATGTCCGCGCGGATACGGCCGCTCACCTGCTTGTAGTGGGGGTCGGGCGGTGCCGTCCGGAGCACGCCGGAGGAGTTGAATTCCGTGCGGAACCTGCTCGGCTCGACGATCAGCACCCGGATGCCGAACGGCGCGACCTCTCCTGCGAGGGCCTCCGACCAGCCCTCAAGCGCGAACTTGGCGGCGGAGTAGCTGCCCACGGCCGGGAATGACATCCGGCCGCCCTGGCTGCTCATCTGGATGATCGCGCCCGATCCCGCGGCGCGCATGTGGGGCAGCACCGCCCGCACGTAGGCGGCGGGGCCGATGAGGTGCTGGGCGAGCATGTCGCGAAGCGGCTCATCGCTGATTTCCTCGGCCGTGCCGACCTGCCCGGCGCCGGCGTTGTTCACCAGCACGTCCACCCGCCCGAACCGGTCCATTGTCGCCTCCACCACGGCGGCGGCACTGCCGGTGTCACGCACGTCATGCTCGACCGCAAGGAGCCTGCTCCCGTAGGCACCCTGCAGCCGGCCGAACCGCTCTGCGCGCCTGGCGGTGCCGGCGACCCGCTCGCCCGCCTCCAGGGCGGCCTCGGCCAGCGCCAGGCCCAAGCCCGACGATGCCCCGGTGATGATCCACGTCCCGGCCTCGCAATCTTCGCTTTCTTCGCTCACGCCCCCGACGCTAAGCCTTCGAGCGCACTCGAAGGCAAGAACGTACACCGCGCAGGTGACCGCGATTACGGTAAGCAGTCGTAAGCCGGACCATCCCTGCGGGCGCTGCACGCCAGGGGCGGCGAGATGATCTGCTCGTCACCGGCGGAGCCGCCGTCAGCCTTCGCAAGCAAGAAGGGCCTACGGGGTCGCCAAGACCACGACTATGCGGTCGGCCCGACCTTGACCACCCGATGCCAGGAGCGGTAGCCGTTAACGGCACGCCGCTCGCCAGGCCGCCATCCGTCACGGAGCGTTTATTCTTCACCTGACTGTTCAGGTAGGGCTGCCGTTGTTCAGATAGGTGTTCAGGTAGCCAGGCGATTGTTCAGATAGATGCGATCCCTACACCTGTGGCCAGCGGCTGCCCGCATGGCCAGCCCTGCCAGCAAAGCCCGCGAGAAGCCCGCATGGGACTTCGCATCCAGCAGATCAAGCCACCGCTGGGCGGCGGGGCTGGCGACGACGATGCCGCCGTCGGTATCCAGCCACACCGCCCCCGCTTCCAGTCCATCCCCTACGGGCACCCGTGTCGCGACCATCGACCGGGCCAGCCGCGGAGTCACGCTCGAGTCCGCTTTCCACCAGGCGGATGTCCCGGTCTGTGAACGGCCTGCTGGCTTCCCGCTGGAAGCTGAAAGCCCCCCAGCACTGCCCCGAGCCGTCCACCACCGCAGCCCGCAGCTCATGACCGTGCCCGCGGACGTCCAGGATCTCCAGCCACCGCCGGCTGGAGCGGGTACGGGGATCGGTCTCGCGGCCTGCGACACCCACATGTGACCTGGCTGCAGCCAGGTCCCGGAACTTCAGGAAGTCATCATCCAGTTGCTCGTTGCGGCAGGCCGCCAGCGCGTCCCCCAGGCTCCGCCGGCTAGTCGCGGCGAACGCGTTCGGTAGCAGCACATCGGGGTCGAACGACATGACCACGCCCTCAGCGAAGCCAACGGTCCGCTCAAGCACCCCGAGCATCGATGACAGGCACTCCTCTCCTGCAGCCCGGCAGGCTTTCCGCCGATCAGTTCGGTAGGCCGGCCATGACCAGATTCTAGGGGAGCAGGCCAGCACCGCGCTGCACCTGATGGACCTGCGGTCGAGACCGGTGTCGCCCGGGCCATGACCAAGCTGGGCGCGCCGCGCGATCACGTCACGCAACTTGCCCCCGGCTTGCGGCGGACCCGTGCGCGCTGCGACGCTTGAACCGGTACATATCCCACAGCGAGGTGCCTGTGATCGCGGTTCGGGTGCTGGGCCCGATGGAGGTCACCGCCGACGGCGTTCCGGTCAGCGTCGGTGGCCCGCGACAGCGGTGCGTCCTGGCCCGGCTGGTCGCGGCGCGGGGGCTGGTCGTCTCGGCTGGCCGGCTTACCGAGGATCTCTACGCCGGCCCCGCCCCGCCCCGCGCGCACGCCGCGGTGCAGTCCTACGTCTCCCGGCTGCGCCGGGTGCTCGAGCCGGGGCGGGCGGCCTGGGCTCCCGCGCGTGTCCTGATCGCTTCCCCGCCGGGGTACGCCGTGCGGCTCGCCGATGCACGCGGTCGACGCCTGGTCCTTCGAGGACGAGGTTCACCGGGCGGCGGACCTGACCGATCCCGCCGCGGTGCACGCCAGCCTGTCCGGCGCGCTGGCAAGCTGGCGGGGCGCCGCCTTCGAGGAGTTCGGCGGCCTGCCGTGGGCCGACCTGGAGGCGTCCCGCCTGGCGGAGCTGCGGCTGGCCGCCCTGGAGGCGCGCGCGGACGCGGCGCTCCGGCTCGGCCGGGCGGCCCAGGTCGTCGCCGACCTGGAACGGCTGACCGCGGACCAGCGGCTGCGGGAGGAAGGCTGGCGGCTGCTCGCGCTGGCCCTGTACCAGTCCGGGCGGCAGGCAGACGCCCTCGCGGCGCTGCGCCGGGTACGCGCGCTGCTCGCCTCGGAACTGGGCGTGGACCCCGGGGCGGCGCTGCGCGACCTGGAGCGGGACATTCTCGCCCAGCGGCCGGGCCTGGCCACCGCAGGGAACACCCCCGGCGCCGGGCCGACAAGCGGCGAGGCGCTGCCCGTCCAGCTCGCCGGACTGCCGGACACCGCCAGAACGCTCCTGCTGCACGCGTCGGTGATCGGCATCGAGGCCGACGTCAGCGTGCTCGCCGACATCGCCGACGCGGAGGAGGACGCCCTGCTCGCCGCCGTGGACCGCGCGGTCGGCGCGGGGCTGGTCACGGAGCCAGAGCCGGGTCGCATCCGGTTCGCGGACCCGCTGGTCCGTGACGCGCTGTACCGCAGCCTGTCCAGGTTCGGCAGCGAGAAGTTCGGGTCGACGCCACGCGAGGCGGACCTGCTGATCGTCTCCGGCCGGGTCAGCCAGAAGATGGCCCCGGTCCTGCGGCAGTTTTACGACCAGATGGCCGACCCCAAGTGGGTCATCGCGATGGGCGTCTGCGCCTCAAGCGGCGGCATGTTCAACAACTACGCGATCGTCCAGGGCGTGGACCACGTCATCCCCGTAGACGTCTACCTGCCCGGCTGCCCGCCGCGCCCGGAGATGCTCCTGGACGCGATACTCAAGCTTCGCGACCGGATCGAGAACACCCGGCTAGGCGCCCACCGCGAGCAGGAGATCAGCGCCCGCGAGCAGTCCCGCCTCGGGCTGCGCTCCCAACCCAAGCCAGTCTAAGAGGAGAACTCCGCCAGCGTCCGCTCCGCCTCGGTGAGCCAGGACCGGCGCGCCGCGAGGGCCTCCTCGGCCTTGCGGATGCCGGCCGCGTCGCCCCGCGCCTGCGCCTTGGCCAGCTGCGACTCCAGCGTCGAGATCGCCGTCCGCAGCTGGTCAACCGTGCCCTGCGCGCGGGCGACCGCCTCGGGGTTGGACCGCTTCCACTGGGTGTCCTCGGCGCGCCTGACCGCTTCCTCGACCCGGCGCAGTCCCTGCTCCAGCTGGTCGCGGGCCTCCCTCGGGACGGACCCGGCCTGCTCCCAGCGCTCCTGGATGCCGCGCAGCACCGACCGGGCGGCGCGCCAGTCGGTGATCGGCAGCAGCGCCTGCGCCTCGGCGAGGAGCTGCTCCTTGACCGACGCGTGCTCCCGCAGCTCGGTCTCCTTGGCGGCGAAGACCTCCGAACGGGCGGCGAAGAACTTGTCCTGCGCGTCCCTGAACCGCTTCCACAGGTCGGCCTCGTCGTCCCGCCCGGCCCGCCCGGCTTCCTTCCACTGCCGCATGAGCTCGCGGTAGGCCGACGAGGTCGCGCCCCAGTCGGTCGAGTCGGCGAGGCCCTCGGCCTCCTCGACAAGCTTCTCCTTGCGGACCCGGACGGTCTCCCGCTCGGCCTCAAGCGAGGCGAAGTAGGCCTTGCGCCGCTTGGTGAACCCGTTGCGCGCCGCGGACAGCCGCTTCCACAGCACGGCCTCGATCGACCGGTCGGCGTGCGGCGCGGACTTCCACTCCTCGAGCAGCTGCGCCATCCGCTCGCCGCTCGCCTTCCAGTGCGTCGCCTCGGCCGCGATGTGCTCGGCCTCGTCAACGATCCGCTCCTTGACCCCCCGGGCTTCCGTGCGGGCGTGCTCACGGGCGGCCTTGACCTCTTCCCGGCGCGCGTCGACCGCGCCGGTCAGCGCCTCAAGGCGGGTACGCAGCCCGTCGAGGTCGCCGAGCGCGCTGGCGTCGGCCACGGACTTGAGCAGCCGCTGCACGGTGGACTGGGCCTGGGCGGGGGCGATGTCCGTCGTCGTGATGCGCTGCTCGATCAGCGTCACCTCGGTCTCGAGCGACTCGAACTTGCGCCGGAAGAACGCGATCGCCTCTTCCGGGCTCCCCGCCGCCCACGAGCCGATAACCCGCTCGCCATCGGCGGTACGCACGTAGACCGTCCCGTCGGCGTCTACCCGACCCCAGGGATCGTTGGCGGTGGTCACGGCGAACCTCCTGGTTCATTTGCTGCCCCGGGCGGCTGCCCGGGGCGTGGTCCTGCTAGGTCTGCTTGATGGTCACGCTGTTGATGATGACTTTCTCCTTCGGCGCACCGCCGCCGGCCGAATACGAGCACGAAGTGCCGGCATTAGCTACTTTCTGGAGGATATCCAGCCCCGAGGTAATTGTCGCGAACGGCGTGTAGTCCGGCCCCAGCGTCGTGTTCTTGAACACCAAGAAGAACTGGCTGCCATTGCTCGTGGCCGTGCCGCTGTTGGCCATCGCGACGGTTCCCGCCGCGTAGGTCACGCTTGCGGAGGAGGACGCCGCGGTGGGCAGGTTCTCACTGGCGAATTCATACCCAGGACCGCCGCTTCCAGGCGCGTTCGCGGCCGTCGAGCAGGTCAGCTTGGTGCTGGCCTTCGCGGTCGGGTCGCCGCACTGCAGGAGGTAGAGGCCGTCCGAGTCGACGACCCGGTGGCACTGGCTGGCATTGAAGTAGCCGGCCGACGCCAGGTGCACGAAGGAGTTGACGGTGCAGGTTGCCTTGGAGTTAAGCAAGTTCATATCGATCGTGCCGAGGTTGGTATGGATTGCCGCCGTATAGGTCGCCTTGTAGTTAGGCGCAGTCGGCGGTACCGATACCTTCTTAGCGGCCGCGGACACCCCGCTCGTGGCGTACGTGCAGTGGGTGGCGGGCTCGGCGACCGTGGAGGCAGAGGCGGAGGCCGTGGCGGAGGCAGATGCCGAGGCAGACGCCGAGGCCTTGGGCTTCGCCGCCGGCTTGCCGCCGGTCACGAACACGGCCGTCAGGCCCCCGATGAGGCCAAGCACACAGACGACGGCTAGGCCAATGCCGAACCGCTTGCGGATCTTGCGCTGTCGCGCGAGCTGTATTTCCCGCTGCCGCTCATACCGCTCACGGGCGCGCCGTCGATCCCGCTCTTTGCTCCCCGCCAAGGGTGCCGCCTCCTATATATGTCGATAAGCCCACAACGCCCTGTTGGTGGGCGTTAGCGCACGATCGTTCGCGCATCGTACCCGCCAGCAGTACCGAAACGGAACTGTCGTTATGAGTTCGTGCACTCGATCGTCTGTGTGCGACCCTGTTATCGGTTCGCTGCGTTACCCGCTGAGTCGGTAGCCTGTGACCGTGCTAGTGACTGGCTTTCCCGCGGGTGCCTTCGCCGCCAACTGCTACCTGGTGGCGCCGGCGCCCGGCGAGGAGTGCGTGATCATCGACCCCGGGCAGGACGCGCAGCCGGGGATCGAGGAACTGCTCGGCCGCTACCGGCTGAAGCCTATCGCGGTGCTGCTCACGCACGGTCACGTCGACCACATGTGGTCGGTCGCGCCCGTCTGCGGCGCGAAGGGCATCCCCGCCTATATCCACCCGGATGACCGCGTGATGCTCGCCGACCCGGCCCGGGGGATGTCCCTCATGGCCAAGCAGCAGTTCCTCGGCGGCATGACCTTCAGCGAGCCGGACGACGTGCGGGCGCTGGCCGACGGCGAAAACGTGAGCCTGGGAGGCCTCGAGATCACGATCGGCCACACTCCCGGGCATACGCCGGGCTCGGTCACCTTCCGCAGCGCCATCGAAGACACCGGTGCCGAGGATGACCTGGACGCGCTGTTCACCGGGGACCTGCTGTTCGCCGGCTCCATCGGCCGCACCGACCTGCCCGGCGGTGATCAGCCGGCGATCCTGAAGTCCCTGGCCCGCACGCTCACCCTGCCCGACGAGACGATCGTGCTCCCCGGCCACGGCCCGCAGACCACGATCGGCGACGAGCGCCGCACAAATCCGTTCCTAACCGGACTTCAGCCGGCCCAGAAGGGGCTCTAACCACCATGACCTTTCAGGCGCCTAAAGGCGTCTCAGAATACGTACCGCCGCGCAGCGCGCTGTTCGAGGCAGCCCGCGGGGCGTTCACCGAGTCCGCCCGCCGCGCCTGCTACGCCAGCGTCGAGACGGCGGTCTTCGAGGACACCGGCCTGTTCGTGCGCGGCGTCGGCGAGTCGTCCGACGTGGTCCGCAAGGAGATGTACTCGTTCGAGAGCCGCGGCGGCGACAAGATCACGCTGCGCCCCGAGTTCACGGCCGGCGTGCTGCGCGCCGTACTCCAGTACAACCTGCACAAGGGCCACCTCCCGGTGAAGGTCTTCACCAGCGGCCCCGCGTTTCGCTACGAGCGGCCCCAGGCCGGCCGGTACCGGCAGTTCTACCAGTTCGACCTCGAGGCGATCGGCACCGAGGACCCGGCGGTGGACGCCGAGACGATCGCCGTCGCCTACGACGCCTACAAGTCCCTCGGCCTCACCCGGTTCACGCTGCTGCTGAACTCCCTGGGCGACAAGAACTGCCGTCCCGTCTACCGGGCCGCCCTCCAGGACTTCCTGCGGAAGCTCGACCTGGACGAGGAAACGAGGCAGCGCATCGAGATCAACCCGCTGCGGGTGCTCGACGACAAGCGGCCGGAGGTGCGCGCGCAGACGGCCGACGCGCCGTACATCGTCGACTACCTGTGCGGCGACTGCAAGGCGCACCACGACACCGTCCGCGCGCTGCTCACCAGCCTGGGCATCCCCTTCGAGGACGCGCCCAGGCTGGTTCGCGGCCTTGACTACTACATGCGGACCACGTACGAGTTCGACCACGCCCTGCTCGGCGCGCAGTCAGGGATCGGCGGCGGCGGCCGGTACGACGGCCTGTCGGAGGACATCGGCGGCCCGTCGCTGCCCGGCATCGGCTTCGCGGTCGGCCTGGACCGTATAGTGCTAGCCATCGAGTCCGAACGGGACGCGCCGGACGCCCACGGTGCTACCGGCTGCCAGGTCTTCGGCGTGCCGCTCGGCGAGGACGCGCACGCCGACGTCCTCAGCCTGATCACCAAGCTCAGGCGGGCGGGGGTGCGCGCCGACATGTCGTTCGGCGGCCGGGGCCTCAAGGGGGCGATGAAGGCGGCCGACCGGTCCGGTGCCCGCTTCGCGGTGCTCATCGGGCCGTCCGAGAGGAACGCCGGGCTCGTTCAGGTGAAAGATCTTAAGAGCGGCGACCAGGAGCACGTGGCGGCGACCTCAGCCGCCGACTGGCTGCTCAGCAACCTAACTGGAGACACAGAATGATCCGGACCCACGAGGCCGGCACGCTGCGTGCGGAGCACGCGGGGGAGCGCGTTGTACTGGCAGGCTGGGTGGCGCGGCGGCGTGACCACGGCGGCGTGGTCTTCATCGACCTGCGCGACGCGAGCGGCGTCGTCCAGGCCGTCTGGCACAGTGCCGCCGCGACCGGCGACGACGACACCGAGCATAGCCTGCGGGCCGAGTTCTGCATCCGGGTGACCGGCGACGTCCGGCTGCGCCCGGCCGGGAACGAGAACCCCGAGCTGCCGACCGGCGCCATCGAGGTCGCGGTGGACGAGCTGGAGGTCCTCTCCGAGGCCGACCCGCTGCCGTTCCCGGTCGAGGGCGTCGCCGTGGTCAGCGAGGACGTCCGGATCAAGTACCGCTACCTGGACATCCGCCGCGAGGAGACCGCCCGCGCGCTGCGCGTCCGCTCCGCGGCCGCGTACCTGCTGTCCGACGTGATGCGCGACCACGGCTTCGTGAACGTCGAGACGCCGTACCTCACCCGGTCCACGCCGGAAGGCGCCCGCGACTTCCTCGTCCCCGTCCGGCTGCGCCCGGGCAACTGGTACGCCCTGCCGCAGTCACCCCAGCTGTTCAAGCAGCTGCTCATGGTCGGCGGCCTTGAGCGCTACTACCAGCTCGCCCGCTGCTTCCGGGACGAGGACTTCCGCAAGGACCGCCAGCCGGAGTTCACCCAGATCGACCTGGAGATGTCCTTCGTCACCCGCGAGGACGTCATCCGGGTCGGCGAGGCGATCGTCTCAACCCTGTGGCGCGAGGTCACCGGCTACGAGGTCCCGCTGCCGCTGCCCCGGATGACCTACGCCGACGCGATGTCCCGGTTCGGCTCGGACAAGCCTGACCTGCGCTTCGGCGTCGAGCTCACGGACCTGACCAGCTACTTCGCCGGCACCGAGTTCCGCGTCTTCCAGGCACCCTACGTCGGCGCCGTGGTCATGCCCGGCGGCGCCGCGCAGACCCGCCGCGAGCTCGACGCCTGGCAGGACTGGGCCAAGGCGCGCGGCGCGCGCGGCCTGGCATATGCCCTCATCGCCGCGGACGGGTCCATCTCGGGTCCGGTGGGGAAGAACATCTCGGATTCCGAACGACAGGGGCTTGCTCAGTCCGTCAACGCGTCTCCCGGGGACTGCGTGTTCTTCGCGGCAGGCGCCGCCCGGCCCTCCCAGGAACTCCTCGGCGCGGCCCGCCTGGAGATCGGCAACCGCTGCGACCTCATCGACACCTCCCAGTGGTCGTTCCTCTGGGTGGTCGACGCCCCGATGTTCGAGGAGACCAGCGAGGGCGGCTGGACGGCCGTGCACCACCCCTTCACCTCCCCCCTGCCGGAATGGGCGGACAAGTTCGCCACCGAGCCCGGCGGTGCCCTCGCCGACGCCTACGACATGGTGTGCAACGGCTACGAGATCGGCGGCGGCTCGATCCGCATCCACAAGCAGCAGATGCAGCAGCAGGTATTCGACGTGATCGGGCTGTCCCCGGAGGAAGCCAGGTCCCAGTTCGGCTTCCTGCTGGACGCGTTCAAGTACGGACCGCCCCCGCACGGCGGCATGGCCTTCGGCTGGGACCGCGTCGTCATGCTCCTGGCCGGCGCGGAAACCATCCGCGACGTCATCGCCTTCCCCAAGGCGGCGAGCGGCGCCGACCCGCTAACCGGCGCCCCCACCCCGATCACCGCGGCCCAGCGCAAGGAAGCCGGCGTAGACGCCAAGCCAGCCCCACCAAAACCAGCCCCCTAGCCAAATTACGACATATCCCAATACCAGAAATCATTGGGTGTCTTTAGGGCCCGAATTCGGGTCCTAAAGACACCCAGTAACCGAACTGGGCAGCCCGGCCCGCATGGTCGACCAACCCGCGGGCCTCGGCCGCTCAGCCATTTGGCCACATCCGCTGCAGTACGGCACATCCGTTCCTGGTCCACTAGATCGGCCACGCCGATCCGGATGGTATCGACTCTTTCGTGCACCGCGTTCCAACGGTCGCGGCTCTTGTCCCGCCATTGCTCGTCCTCCGGGTGTGCGGCCGCGCCGTCAATCTCAACGCAGGCGCGGTATCGCTCGTAGAGGTTGTCCAGGTAACGGTTGCCGGTCGCATGCCTCACCCTGACCTGCCGCGCCGCCGTGGGCAGCTCGTGGGCGCGCTCGACGCCCCGCGCGTACCGGAACTCGAGAACGGAAAGCGCGCCGCCCCTGGCGTAGCCGAGTGCCAGGTCAAGGTGTGGACAACGCCGCGGCGTTGTCCCGTCTGCCTGCTATCCTCTCTGGCTTCCAAAGTCCGTGCCACAGCGGCCTTCCGGGCTCTGCGGCGCTAGTAGGCTCGCAACCATGGACAGTTTGTTCGATGAGGCGGGGGAGCGGGCCGCCGCCTCCGCCGCGCCGCTCGCCGTGCGGATGCGGCCGCGGACGCTGGATGAGGTGATCGGGCAGCGGCACCTGACTGCCCCGGGAACGCCGTTCCGTAAGCTCATCGACAACGACGCGCCGATGTCGCTGGTCCTGTGGGGGCCGCCGGGCACGGGCAAGACCACCCTCGCCTACGTCGTCAGTCAGGTGACGGAGCGGCGCTTCACCGAGCTGTCCGCCGTGACCGCGGGGGTCAAGGACGTGCGCGCCGCCGTCGACGCGGCCCGGCAGCAACTCGGCATGAACGGCCGGCAGACCGTGCTGTTCGTCGACGAGGTGCACCGGTTCTCTAAGACACAGCAGGACGCGCTGCTGCCCGCCGTGGAGAACCGCTGGGTGTCGTTCATCGGCGCGACGACGGAGAACCCGTCGTTCTCGGTGGTCTCGCCGCTGCTGTCCCGGTCGCTGCTGCTGACGCTGCAGCCCCTCGATGACGACGATATCCGCCAGCTCATCCGGCGGGCCCTGACCGATGAGCGCGGGCTCGACGGCAAGGTCGCGATCGATGACGACGCCCTTGAGCACCTGGTCCGGCTGGCCGGCGGTGACGGGCGGCGCTCGCTGACCTACCTGGAGGCCGCCGCCCTCGGCGCCAGCCACATCGACACGCCGACCCTGGAGCGCGCGGTCGACCGGGCCGCGGTCAGGTACGACCGCGACGGCGACCAGCACTACGACGTCATCAGCGCGTTCATCAAGTCCATGCGGGGCAGCGACGTGGACGCCGCGCTGCACTACCTCGCGCGGATGATCGCGGCGGGGGAGGACCCGCGGTTCATCGCCCGGCGGCTGGTCGTGCACGCGAGCGAGGACGTCGGCATGGCCGACCCGACCGCGCTGCCGACCGCCGTGGCGGCCGCGCACGCCGTCGAGCTGGTCGGCTTGCCTGAGGCGCGGATCAACCTGGCCCAGGCGGTCATCCATATCGCGCTGGCGCCGAAGTCCAACGCGGTCGTCCGGGCGATCGGCGCCGCCGAGGCCGACGTCAAGGCGGGCCTGATCGGCGCGGTGCCGTCGCACCTGCGCGACGCGCACTACCCTGGTGCCAAGCGCCTTGGGCACGGCCGGGGCTACGTGTACCCGCACGACCTGCCCGAGGGGATCGTGACACAGCAGTACGCCCCCGACGTGATCGACGGGCGCACGTACTATGAGCCCTCAAGCCATGGGATGGAAGGCCGTTTCGCCGAGCGGGCACGCCTTATCCGCGCCATCCTGCACTCCGAGCAGGAGGCGGGCCAGCCGGCCGGAGGGCCAGACAACCAGGGAACGGCCAGTCAGGGAACGCGCGACGAGGGGACAACGGAATGACGCTGACCGGGATGGCGGCGCTTATCGCCGCGGTGAGCTTCGCCGTGCTCGCCTGCACCGGCGTTTACCTGGCGGTGCGCTTTACCAGGGTGCTCGGCGACGCGGCCACGCTGGTCCGCGAGACCCGCGCCGACCAGCAGGCGCTGTTCGTCCGGGCCAACGCTGCGGTCGACCGGGCGACCGCGCAACTCGACCGGACGGAAGCCGCCACGTCGGCGGTCGCCGATCTCGGTGACTCGATGACCGAGCTGGCGGGGCAGGCAAGCGCGCTGGCCGGCATCGGCAAGACGGTGGCGGGCGCCGTCGTCGGCGGGCCGCTCGGCCGCGCCGCGGCCCTCGCCTACGGGGTGCGGCACGCGGTCGGGCTGCGCCGCGGCACGGTGGCCAGGCCGGGCACGCTGCCCGGGCAGGTTGTGGCCGGCGCCGAACTGTCGACGGCCGGCCGCCGCGAGACGGGTGCCCGGCGGTGATCCGCCGCGGGTTCTGGCTCCTCGCCGGCGCGGCGGGCGGCATCGTGGGCTACCGGCGCGCCGCCTCGCTGAGCCGCCAGGTAGCCGAGACGCTCGGCGGGCGCCAGAAGAAGGCCGGCGCGGTAAAGCGGCACTGGGCCAGGGAGACAATCCGTTTCACTCGCGACGTGCGGGAAGGCATGGACCTGTATTCGGTTCGGCAAGAAGCCAGCCGGCGGCCTACGCTTGGCACCAGTGAGGATTCGCGGCCCTAGCCGGCGCCGTCTTTCATGGCGGCTTGCGCAGGCAGCAGGACCCGCCACGGCCTACCCTTGCTTTCGCGGCGCGCACCGGGCGCTGCCCTTCGTTAAGGCAACCAAGAAGAGAGAAGACCACGATGCAGTCGGCAGAGATCGCCCGCCGTTTCCTGGCGCACTTCGAGGCGCGAGGACACGCCATCGTCCCCTCGGCCAGCCTCGTGGCCGACGATCCCACGCTGCTGTTCGTGGTCGCCGGCATGCAGCCGTTCAAGCCGTACCTGCTGGGCCAGCAGGTGCCGCCGTGGCGCCGGGTGGCGGACGCCCAGAAGTGCGTGCGCACGCTCGACATCGAAGAGGTCGGCAAGACCACCAGGCACGCGACGTTCTTCCAGATGCTCGGCAACTGGTCGTTCGGCGACTACTTCAAGGAAGACGCGATCGTCTGGGCCTGGGACCTGCTGACCAAGTCCCAGGCCGACGGCGGTTTCGGCTTCCCCGAGGACCGGCTGTGGGCGAC
Organism: uncultured Actinomycetota bacterium; assembly: GCA_963767685.1. Classification (GTDB taxonomy): domain Bacteria; phylum Actinomycetota; class Actinomycetes; order Streptosporangiales; family Streptosporangiaceae; genus Trebonia. The sequence goes on along the minus strand of CAVYEZ010000005.1, from coordinate 2,104,375 downwards.
CGTGCTGCACAACGACGACGAGTCCTTCGCGCTCTGGCGGGACAAGATCGGCGTGCCGGAGTCCCGGATCCAGCGCCGCGGCCTCAAGGACAACTACTGGCACATGGGCGTCCCCGGCCCGGGCGGCCCCTGCTCGGAGATCTACTTCGACAAGGGGCCCGAGCACGGCCGCGAGGGCGGGCCCGAGGCCGACGAGGACCGGTACCTGGAGGTCTGGAACCTGGTCTTCATGCAGGACATGCTGTCGGCGGTGCGGGCCAAGGACGACTTCGACGTCGAGGGCCCGCTGCCGTTCAAGAACGTCGACACGGGCATGGGCCTGGAGCGGATGGCGTCCCTCCTGCAGGGCGTCGACAACATCTACGAGATCGACACCACGTACAAGATCCTCGCCAGGGCGGCCGAGCTGACCGAGCAGGACTACGGCAACGACCCCCGCAGCGACGTCTCGCTGCGGGTCGTCGCCGACCACGTGCGCAGCGCGGTGATGCTAATCGAGGACGGGGTCCTGCCGGGCAACGAGGCGGGCGGCTACGTGCTCCGCCGGCTGCTGCGCCGCTCGATGCGCAACCTGCGGCTGCTGGCGGGCGCGCAGCGCGGCGGCGGGGCGTCCGCGACCACCGGGTTCATGCACGAGCTGACCACGGTCGCGATCGACGCGATGGGCGAGCAGTTCCCCGAGCTGCACCGGGACGCGGCGAACATCCACGCGGTCATCGACGCGGAAGACGCGGCGTTCGCCGGCACGCTCCGCACCGGCACGGCGATCTTCGACGTCGCGGTCGAGGAGACCAAGCGCAGGCACGAGAGCGTGCTATCCGGCGCGCAGGCGTTCCAGCTCCACGACACCTACGGGTTCCCGATCGACCTCACCCTGGAGATGGCCGCCGAGCAGGGCGTCACGGTGGACGAGGAGGGCTTCCGCCGCCTCATGGGCGAGCAGCGGGCGCGGGCCAGGCAGGACGCGCGGGAGAAGAAGACCGGCAACGCGGATATCTCGGTCTTCGCCAGCCTGCTCGAGCAGGCGGGGCGGGTCACGTTCACCGGCTACGACGCGGCCGACGGGGAGGCGACCATCGTCGGGCTGCTGGCGGACGGCGTCCCCGTGGCCTCCGCGGCGCCCGGCACCCAGGTCGCCGTGGTCCTCGACCGGACCCCCTTCTACGCCGAGGGCGGCGGCCAGCTGCCGGACCACGGCATCATCAAGACCACGGGCCCCGGCGGCAACGCCGAGATCGACGTGACCGACGTGCAGATGCCGCTGCCCGGCCTCATCGTGCACCGCGGCACGGTCAGGAACGGCGAGGTCGCCACCGGGTCGCCGGCGTGGACGGAGATCGACGTGGAGCGGCGCCGGGCTACCTCCCGCAGCCACACCGCGACCCACCTGGTGCACCGCGCTCTGCGCGGCGCGCTCGGCGAGTCGGCGGCCCAGGCGGGCTCGGAGAACGCGCCCGGCCGGCTGCGGTTCGACTTCACCGCGACCGGGGCGGTGCCGGTGACGGTGCTGCGCGAGGTCGAGGACGAGGTGAACCGCATCCTCATCGACGACCTGACGGTACGCGCGTTCCACACCTCGATCGACGAGGCCCGCTCGATGGGCGCCCTCGCGCTGTTCGGCGAGAAGTACGGCTCAGAGGTCCGCGTCGTCGAGGTCGGCGAGTACTCCCGCGAGCTGTGCGGTGGCACCCACGTGGCCCGGTCGGGCCAGCTCGGCCTGGTCAAGCTGCTCGGTGAGGCCTCCATCGGCTCCGGCGTGCGCCGCATCGAGGCCCTCGTGGGCATCGACGCGTTCCGCTTCCTCGCCCGCGAGAGCGTCCTCGTCAACCAGCTCAGCGACCAGCTCAAGGCGCGGCCCGAGGAGCTGCCCGAGCGGATCTCGAACGTGGTGAGCAGGCTTCGCGACGCCGAGCGGGAGCTGACCCGCCTCAAGTCCGCGCAGCTGCTTGAGGGCTCGGCGCAGATCGCCGCGGCCGCGGAGAACATCGGCGGCGTCGCGTTCGTCGCGCACGGCGTGCCGGCCGGCACCGACGCCGACTCCATCCGCAGGCTCGCCCTGGACGTGCGGTCCAAGGTCCCCGCGCTCCAGCCGGCGGTCGTCGCGCTGATCGGCACGCCGGCGGACCGGCCGGTCGTGGTCATCGCGGTGAACGAGGCCGGGCGCGGGTCCGGCCTGTCCGCAGGCGCGCTGGTGGCGGGCGCGGCCCGGGTGCTCGGCGGCGGTGGCGGCGGCAAGCCCGACATCGCGCAGGGTGGCGGCGCGCCCGGGGCGGGGCAAGCTGAGGTGAATGCCGCGTTTGACAGCATTCGTGCGAGCTTGCGGGACAGCGTCTGAACTGGCCGGTAACGTGGTGGGGTGTTCATGCGGCAGGTAAATCGGTGAGGACAGGCGTGCGTCTGGCCGTAGATCCGGGTACTGTCCGCATTGGCGTGGCCCGCAGCGATCCGGGCGGTGTCCTCGCTACCCCGCTCACCGTCGTGCGGCGGGGCAAGGGCGACCTAGACGCCCTCGCCTCGCTCGCCGCGACCGAAGAAGCAATGGAGATATTGGTGGGCCTTCCTCGGTCCCTGTCCGGCCGCGAGGGGCCGGCCGCCGTCTCCGCGAAGAAATTCGCGGCGGACCTCGCGGCCAGGGTCGCGCCGCTTCCCGTACGGCTCGTCGACGAGCGCTTTACCACGTCGACCGCGCACGAGGCGCTCCGCGCGGGCGGCCACGACTCGCGGGCGCGGCGGCAGACCGTCGACTCGGCCGCCGCGGCGGTGCTGCTCGAGGCCGCGCTTGAGTCCGAGCGCCGCACCGGCAACGCGCCGGGCCAGCTCGTCGACCTGGGGACCGCCCGGTGAGCGGCGGCTACGGGCCCGGCGGCTATCCGGGCCAGGGATACGGCGCACCCGACTACGACGGAGACCCCGACCGCACCAGGCCGCGCCGGCCGGGCGGCGGCCAGCAGCGCCGGGACGGCCAGGGCCGGCAGGGCGACTATGACCAGGGCTACCCCGACCAGGGCTACGCGGACCAGGCCCCCGGTGAGCCCGGCTATGACCCCCGTGGCTACGGCCAGCCCGATCCGGGCTCCTACCGGGGCACCCCGCAGGGTCAGTACGGCACCGGCGGCAGGCCGCAGTTCGACCAGTACGGCGCCGGGCCGCGCCGCCCGGCGGGCGGCTACGACCAGCGCGGTGAACAGCCTCCCGGCCCGGACGGCTACGGCCAGGGCGGCTACGACGACTGGGAGCAGGACCAGGGCGACAGCTCGTTCCTCCCGGGCTTCGGCGGCCGCGACGCGGGCCGCGACGGCCGCTACGACGACGGCCGCTACGACGACGCCCGTCGCCGCGGCCAGCCCGGTGGCCGCCGCCCCGGACCCGGCCCGGGTACCGCCGACCGCGGCGGCCGCGGCCCTGACCCGCGCGACCGCGGCGACGGCCCGCGCGGCTACGACGACTGGGACGACAGGGACCGCAAGCCGCGCAAGAAGGCGACCCGCTGGCTCCCCCGCGCGCTGGTCCTCGTGGTGGTCGCGGTCATCGTGGTCGGCGGGCTCGTCGGCGGCCTCGACATCTACCACAAGTACCAGGCCAGGTACCACCCGGCGGACTACGTCGGCGAGGGCACCGGCAACGTGACCGTGCAGGTGATGAGCGGCGACACCGCGTTCAGCCTCGCGCCGCGGCTGCTCCAGCTCGGCGTGATCGCCAGCACGCGCGCGTTCACGAACGCGGCCGAGGCGGCGACGAGCACCACCAGCACGAGCTCGAACGGCCTGGAGGCCGGCTACTTCCAGCTGCACGAGCACATGCAGGCCAGCCTGGCCTACGCGGCGGTGACCAACCCGAAGAACGTGGTGCAGACCACGGTGAGGATCCCCGAGGGCAAGCGGGCCGTCGACGTCATCGCGATCATCGCGCAGACAACCAAGATCCCGCTCAAGAACTTCCAGCAGGCGCTGGCCCACCCGAGCGAGCTCGGCCTGCCGTCCTATGCCAACGGCAAGGTGGAGGGCTACCTGTTCCCCGCCACCTACGCGATCGTGCCGCACGAGACCGCGCTGCAGATCTTGCAGGCGATGGTGCAGCGGTTCAACGTCGAGGCGCAGGCGGTCAACCTGGTGGCCGCCGCGAAGGCGGTCAACCTCTCGCCCACTCAGCTGATCATCGAGGCGTCCCTGGCCCAGGCCGAAGGCGGCTCGGTCAGCGACTACCCGAAGATCGCCGAGGTCATCCACAACCGCCTGGCGATCGGCATGCACCTGCAGTTCGACAGCACGGTGCTGTACGGGCTCGGCAAGTACGCGGTCAGCGCCACGATCAAGCAGACCCAGACGCCGGGGCCGTACAACACGTACCTGAACGCCGGGCTGCCGGCCGGGCCGATCTCCAACCCGGGCGACGCGGCGATCCAGGGCATCCTGCACTCGGACCACGGAAACTGGCTTTACTTCCTCACCAAGCCCGGTGGCCAGTCCGAGTTCTCGTCGGCGCCGCTGAAGGGCCAGTAGGGCCCAGGGTAACCTCACCACCTATGAAGGTAGCAGTCCTCGGCAAGCCCATTGCCCACTCCCTGTCACCCGTGCTGCACCGCGCCGCCTACGCCGCGCTCGGCTTCGCCGACTGGACCTACGAGCTAGTCGAGTGCGACGAGGGCGGCCTGGCCGCCTACGTGGAGTCACGTGACGAGGAGTGGGCCGGCCTGAGCCTGACCATGCCGCTCAAGCGCACGGTGCTGCCGCTGCTCGACCACGTCGACCACCTGGCGGCCGCCACCGGCGGCGCCAACACCGTGGTGTTCCGCCCGGAGGGCCGCTACGGCTACAACACCGACGTGCAGGGCGTCGTCGACGCGCTCACCGAGGCGGGCGCGGCTCTTCCCTTCCCGGCCCCCGCCCCGGGCAGCGTGACGATCCTGGGCGCGGGCGCGACCGCCTGCTCGGCCCTGGCCGCCGTCGGCGAGCTCGGCGCGACCGGGGCCGACGTCGTGGCCCGGGACCGGTCACGCGCGGACGACCTGCTCGCCACCGCCGACCGCCTTGGGCTGAAGGCGCGGCTCCGCCCCTGGGCGGTGCTCGACGACGGCGCCGCGCCGGTTCCCGACCTGCTGATCTCTACCGTCCCCGCCGGTGTCGCCGACGATTATGCCGAACGGCTGCGGCTTACTCAGGAAGCGCCACCCGTTGTCCTCGACGTGGTGTACCACCCGTGGCCGACGCCGCTGGCCCAGGCGGCCGCGGCCGCGGGGTCGGTCGTCGCCAGCGGTTACGCGATGCTGCTGCACCAGGCCGCGGCCCAGGTGGAGCTGATGACCGGCAAGCCGGCCCCGCTGGCCGCGATGCGCGCGGCCGGCGAGCGGGAACTAGCCCGCCACGCCGGCCGCTAACGCACCGTAAACCGGTTAGTACCTTCCCCCCGCGACGGCGGCCAGGGTCGGCACGAACTTGGCTGCGTCCACGGTGCCCCAGCCGGTCGCGTCGTTGTACGAGCCGTTGGCATTGAAGCCGGGGACGTTCACGAGGTCGGAGCTCGAGGCGCAGGACGAGTCGCTCTGCAGGTCAGCCGCGACGCAGAACGTGTAGCTGTTGCTGCCGGTGGAGATCGGCACGATGCCGCTGCCAGCGCCGGCGCGGCCCATGGCGTACAGGGCCGGGTTCAGGTCGCCGAGGCTGTGCCCCGCCTCCTGGTCGGCCAGCGCCACGACGCCAGAGAACAGCGGGGAGGCCTCGCTGGTCCCGCCCACGATTCCCCAGCCGCCGACGCCCGGGTCGGTGGTGTCGTAGAAGTCGACCGCCCCGTTGACCGCGGCGCTCATCGCGATGTCAGGGGTCCCCCGGCTGCCGCCGACGGTGCGCGCGACGCCGTTCTGGAACCCCGGGCGGGAGAAGACGACGGAGTGGCCTCCGCCGCTCGACCCCCAGGTGTAAACCGGCCCGGTCACCCCGACCGTGGAGCTGAGGTCGTTCCAGACCTGGTCGGGAGCGGTACGGACGCCGCTGGCGTCGAGCGTCAGCTGGGTGCCGCCCACGCCGGTGACCAGCGGGTCCGACGAGGGCCAGTCAACCGCCCTGGTCGAGGCGCAGCAGATCACGTCGCGGGGGTTGGCGCACCCAGAACTCGGGCTGCAGATGTCGTCGGTCGCGCCCTGGTCGCCGCTCGCCGCGAGCACGGTCACGCCGTGCACGGCCGCGTTGAAGTACGCCGAGCGCAGCGAGTAGATCTGGCCGGCGCTGCTGAAGGTGTTCTCGTTGGCGCCGAAGCTCTGCGTGATCACGTTGCCGAGGTGGTGGTTGATGACGTAGTTCTCGGCCTCGACGATCTGCGGGAGCCCGTAAACGCCCTCGGTCTCCGTCATCGGGGTCTCGACCAGCAGGATGTTGGCCTTGGGGGCCATGGTGTGCGACCACTCGACGTCGAGGCTGGTCTCGTCCGTCCAGCCGTAGAAGTCCGAGCACAGGTCGGGGCCGGTCGGGCTGAACGTGGTCGTGCAGTTCGCGGCGGTGGTGGTGACCGGGCCCGCGGGGGTGATCACCTTGAAGGACGGCGGGTTGGGCAGGCCCATCTGCGCGTCGTAGGTCGCCAGGTCGGAGGCGATGGACGGGGAGCCGAAGGCGTCGACGATGACGATCGTCTCGCCCTGGCCCTCGATGCCCCTGTTGAACAGCGGGGCCAGGTCGTAGGCCTTCTGCAGCTGGAACGCCTGGTAGCAGGCGATACCAAAGTCCGACTCGCATTGCGCCGTGGTCGGCGGCTGTTTCATCTCGCCGGCCGCGAGGATGTGCCCGGTCGAGAACGGGACCACCTGCACCGCGGCCGCCGTCGTGACGGCGGCCACCGGTGCCGCCGCCGCACTTCCCGCCCCGAGCGCCGCGACGGACGCGATCGCCGCGCCGCGAATCAGGGCCAATACCCGAGAACCGCTCACTAAGTCCTCCATTTCGCCTTTGTCGTCGAGACCGCGCGCCACGTGCCTGGTCCAGTTCCCCGGGGGCTATTTGTGCGGACGTGCCTGACTTGGCCTAAACGAGGAAAGTCTAGGACTTAGCCGTAAATATCGGAATAGTGAGTTGGGGCAGTCCTGTCGGCCGGAAGATCTATCGTCACGCCGCGTGAGAAGGCTGCTTCGCGGCTCAGCAGCGAATCGGCCGCGAACTGATCGATATTTGTCTATCGATCTAGCTGCCCTTTACCAGCGCCATACATATTCCGGGCCGGAAAACCGTTAAGGCCGGGCCCGGGCCACGACGTCCGCGGTGGCCTCTTCAACCGCGTCCGCCATCTCCTTGTCGCCCCGCTCGCGCAGTCCGGCGATTACGCCCTCGACGTCGGCGGCCGGGCGGTTCTGGCTGAGCTTGGCCTTCGCCTCGATCCTGGTGATCTCGAGCTCGATCCCGACAATCGCCCTGAGCTGCCCCTCGATGAAGGGCCGGGGCGCGTCGTCCACCGACCACGGGTGGTCCCGGTAGGCCTCGTGCTTGGTGGTCAGCCGCCGCACGAGGTCCTCGGTCCAGGCCGGGTCGTCGTGCACCACCAGCCGCCCGTAGACGTGGGCGGTCACGTAGTTCCAGGTCGGCACCACCCGCCCGTGCTCGGCCTTAGACGCGTACCAGCCGGGGCTGATGTAGGCGTCGGGCCCGCGCACGATCGCCAGGGCCTCGCCCACCGAGGCGAGCTTCCACTGGTCGTTGTTTCGCGCGAGGTGCCCGTGCAGGGAGCCATGTTGCCCGGCCGAGGAGGCGCCGGCCGGCACGTACAAGAACGGCAGCATGGTCGCCACCAGCCCCTGCTCGGTCAGGGTCACCAGGTCGGCCGCCCCGTGGTTGCGCAGCAGCTCGTCAACCAGGGCCGGTTCTGCCGTGAAATGACCGGGAACGTACATACCGCCCTCCTCTCCCGTCCAGCGTAACCGCCCGCGCCGGTCCGGCGGTCCCCGTGTGCCGTTGGGCCGGCCCAACGGCGCCGGCCCAACGGCACACGGGCGTAAGGGCCGCGCCGGTCGACGGAACCGACACACCGTGAAATAGTCAGAAACACAGCTGTCACCTGGCGAAATAGACGTGGAACAGCGCCTCTCTACCCTGGGGGTTGTGGCGGACATTTTCGATGGTTACCGGCTCGCCGAGGCCTGGGACGAGATGTTCGCGGCCCCCGGCAAGCCCCGCGCGGCCTACGACGCGCTGGTCTCCGTGCTCCAGCCGATGGATCCAGCCGAGCTGAAGTACCGCGCCGACCAGCTGGCCCGGGTTTTCACCGACCGCGGCGTCACCTACGACTACGCGGGCGAGGAACGGGCGATGCCCACCGACCTCATCCCGCGGGTCATCGACGCGGCCGAGTGGGACCTCGTATCCAGCGGCGTCCGGCAGCGGGTCCGGGTGCTTGAGGCGTTCCTCGACGACGTCTACGGCGCCGGCCGCGCCTTCGACGACGGCGTGCTCCCCTGGGGCCTGGTCTTCACCAGCGAGAAGTTCCGCCGCGAGGTCGTCGGGATCACGCCGCCCAACGGCGTCCGCGTCCACGTGGCGGGCATCGACCTCATCCGTGACGAGCAGGGCAAGTTCCGCGTCCTTGAGGACAACGTAAGGGTCCCCTCCGGGGTCAGCTACGTCCTGGAGAACCGGCTCGCCATGACCAGGCTGTTTCCCGCCCTGTTCAGCGACCAGAAGATCCACCACGTCGACGAGTACCCGTCGCGGCTGCTGGCGGCCCTGCGCGCGGCGGCGCCGCACGGCGTCGTCGACCCGTTCATCGTGGTCCTCACCCCGGGCATGCACAACGCCGCCTACTTCGAGCACACCCTGCTGGCCCGGCTCATGGGGGTCGAGCTCGTCGAGGGCCGTGACCTGTTCTGCTGGCGCAACCGCGTCTACGTGCACACGACGCACGGCCGGCGGCCGGTCGATGTCATCTACCGGCGGGTCGACGACGACTGGCTCGACCCGTTGCACTTCCGCCCGGAAAGCCTGCTCGGCTGCCCCGGCCTGGTCAACGCGGCCAGGCACGGCACCGTGACGATCGCCAACGGCGTCGGCAACGGCGTGGCCGACGACAAGCTGATTTACACGTACATGCCGGACCTCATCCGGTACTACCTCGGCGAGGAACCGATCCTGGAGAACGTGGAGTCGTACCGCCTCGAAGACCCGGACGTGCTCGACTGGGTACTCAGCGAGGTCGGCAACCTCGTGCTCAAGCCGGTCGACGGGGCCGGCGGCGCCGGCATCGTCATCGGCCCGCGCGCCACCGACGAGGAACTCGCCGCGCTCACGGTGACGGTCAGGGCGAACCCGAGGGGCTGGGTGGCGCAGCGCCCGGTCGCCTTGTCCACCTCTCCGGTTCTGATCGGCGAGAAGCTGGCACCGCGCCATATTGACCTGCGGCCCTTCGCCGTCAACGACGGCAGCGACGTCTGGGTGCTGCCCGGCGGCCTCACCCGCGTGGCGCTCAAGGAGGGCGAGCTCAAGGTGAACTCCAGCCTGGGCGGCGGTTCCAAGGACACCTGGGTCATTGACACGGGCCGACCCGAGGAGTCGGCTGCCGAGGCCGGGGAACACCTGGCGATGGCGATGCCCGAGGCGGCGAGCGCGCCCGAAATGGTGGCCATCGCCAGGCAGATCGGCCCCGAGCAGTGAACGCCGAGCTGCTCAGCCGGATCGCGGAGACGATCTACTGGACCGGCCGGTACGTGGAGCGCGCCGACGACACCGCGCGCCTCATCGACGTGTACATCCACCGGATGCTCGGCGAGACCGGCACCGACTCCGATCTGGCCTGCCGCGCGCTGTTCGGCATCCTCGGCGTGCCGGTCGAGGCGGCCAGCGAGCTCGACATCGACGTGGTGCTGTTCCGTCTCGTCTTCGAGACGCAGTCCTCGAGCGCGATCGCCGGCTCGATGCTCGGCGCGCGGGCGGGCGCACGTGGCATCCGCGAGGTCATCTCCAGCGAGATGTGGGAGTGCCTGAACGTCACGGGGCACGGCCTCGCCGGGCAGAAGCGCGCTGCCGAGCGCCTCGGCCCGCACGTCTACCTGCGCTACATCAGGGAACGGTCGGCGCTGTTCTTCGGCCTGGCCGACTCCACGATGAGCCACGACGACGCCTGGCGGTTCCTCGTCCTCGGCCGCAGCCTGGAACGCGCCGACATGACGGCGAGGCTCCTTCTCGCCCGCATGTCCGCCCCCGACGACCTTGACTGGCCGGTCCTGCTAAGAGCCTGCGGCGCCCACGAGTCCTTCATAAGAACCCACGGCTGGGCCGCAGAGCCGGCCAGAGTCGCCGAGTTCCTGCTCCTCGACCGCCTTTTCCCGCGCAGCGTCGTGCACGCGCTGACCACCGCGGAGGACTGCCTGGCGGCGCTGAACCCCGGCCCGACCAGGGCCGGGGTCGACGACTCGGCCCGGCGCCCGGTCGGGCGGCTGCGCAACCGCCTGGAGTACGCGGACCCGAAACAGCTCACGGCGCAGCTGCCGGAGCTGCTGAGTACCCTGCAGGAGACCTGCGTGCAGGCGAGTGAGGCGATCGCCAAGCGGTACTTCCAGTACCAGACCCCGATCGCCTGGGAACGGGACGGCTGAGAAGTGGGCTGGCGACTGCGCATCGAGCACATCACCAACGTCAGGTACGCGGGTCCGGTGGCGACCTCCTTCAACGAGGCGCGGATGACCCCGTTGACGCTGCCGTCCCAGATCACGCTCGAGTCCCGGGTGACGGCGGGTTCCGGCGTCCCCGTCTGGACCTACAACGACTACTGGGGCACGTTCGTCTCCGTCTTCGACCTGCCCGAGCCGCACGAAGACCTGGTTATCCGCGCCGCCGCCACGGTGGAGACCGAGCCGTTCGGCGGCATTCCGGGCACGGCGGACCGTCCCTCCTGGGTGGAGCTGGGGGAGAAGGCGTCGGACGGCAGGCTCCTCGAGTTCCTGATGCCCACGCCCCTCACCACGGTCACGGACGAGATCTCCGACGCCTCGCTCGCCGAAGTTTCCGGGCTGTCTCCTGACGCAGCGGCCGAGGCCATCTCCGGCCGCGTCCGCGAGCACGTCACCTACATGCCGGGTGCCACCGGCGTGCGCACCAATGCCCAGGAGGCCTGGGACAAGGGCAAGGGCGTCTGCCAGGACATGGCGCAACTCACGGTCGCCCTGATGCGCGTCGCCGGCCTCCCCGCCCGCTACGTCTCCGGCTACCTGCACCCCGACCCGAAGGCCGAGGCCGGCAGCACCGCTGTCGGCCAGTCCCACGCCTGGATCGAGTACTGGGCGGGCTCGTGGACCCCGCTCGACCCGACGAGCGGCGCCGCGGTCGGCGAGCGCCACGTCGCCGTCGCCCGCGGCCGCGACTACGCCGACGTCCCGCCGCTCAAGGGCATCTACCACGGCCCCACCGGCGGCGACATGACGGTGACGGTCCAGGTCACCCGCCTCGCCTAACCGGTGCGTGCGGGCGGCGCCGCCAGGCACAGCGGACGATCAGGTAGACGACCGCGCCGACCGGGCTGAACAGGCAGAGCAGTACCCACACGGCTTGGGGGAGGAAGCGCGTTTCTTCCGCCCGGCTCAGCCCGAACACGACCAGTGCCAGCCAGGCGAACGTCGCGACGACCGCCACCGGCAGGCCGGCGATAACGACGAGATCCGCGAGCATGCGTCTTCCTGCTATCCGTGGTCCAGTTCCGCTTGCGCGCCGACTCCATTCTACCTCTATACTATGATCATAGTAAAATGGCAGAATGATGGAAGGGCCATGTTTCGGTTCCGGCTTGACGGGTCGTCCGGGGTGCCGCCGTACCTGCAGCTCGTGCACCAGGTGCGGCAGTCGCTGCTCCTGGGCTACCTGCGGCCCGGTGACCAGCTGCCGACCGTGAAGGAGGTCGCGGTGAACCTCGCGATCAACCCGAACACGGTCGTCAAGGCCTACCGGCAGCTCGAGCACGAGGGCCTCGTGGCCGGCCGGCCGGGCCAGGGCACCTTCATCACCGGCACCCCCGGGCAGGCGTCGCCTCCCGCGGCGGCCAGCAAGGCGCTCCGCCGGTCGCTGCGGGGCTGGCTAGCCGCCGCGGCCGAGGCGGGGCTCTCCGAGGACGCCATCACGGCGCTGATCGCCGCGGTCCGCCGCGACACCACCATGGAGGATGAGGTCGGATGACGCATGATGTCGGTCGCGTCCCCGCGCTGCGCGCGGACCGGCTCGGCAAGCGGTACGGGCACAGCTGGGGCCTGCGGGACTGCACGTTCGCGGTGCCGTCGGGCTCGATCGTCGGCCTGGTCGGCCCGAACGGCGCGGGCAAGACCACGCTGCTCGCGGTGACCGTGGGCCTGCTCGCGCCGACCGAGGGAGAGGTCGCGCTGTTCGGCGAGCGGTCACGCGCGCAGGACGCCGCGACGCTCGCCCGGGTCAGCTACCTGGCGCAAGACCATCCGCTGTACCGGGGATTCACGGTGGCGGACATGTTCCGCTTCGGCCGGTCGCTCAATCCGAGCTGGGACGCCGGGCTGGCGCGGGCGCGGGTGGCCGCGCTCGACATCCCGCTCGGCCGGAAGGTGAAGTCGCTGTCCGGGGGCCAGCAGGCCCAGGTGGCGCTCACCATGGCGCTGGCCAAGCGGGCCCCGCTGCTCCTCCTCGACGAGCCGGTCGCCAGCCTGGACCCGCTGGCCAGGCTCGACTTCATGCGGGACGTGGTCGCGGCCTCGGCCGAGTCGGGGCTCACCGTCCTCATCGCCTCGCACGTGATCGCCGAGCTTGAGCGGCTCTGCGACTGGCTGCTCGTGCTGAACGGCGGGCGGCTGCAGCTCGCGGGCGCCGTCGAGGAGCTGCTCGCCGGGCACGCGCTGCTGACCGTGCCGCGCGACGCCGCCAACGGCTCCCTGCCCGGCCGGGTCATCGAGCGGACCGACAGCGACCGGCACTCCACCGTGCTGGTGTCGGCGCCGGCAGGCGCGGTGACGGCGGCGGTCGCCGCTCGTCCGGGCTGGACGGCCGAGCCGGCCGGGTTCGAACCGGTCGTGCTCGCCTACCTCCGGCGACCGCAGTTCGCGGCGGCCCCGCCGGCCGCCAGGGGAACGGCGGTGGCGTGATGATCTGGGTCACCTGGCGGCAGCACCGGCCGCAGGCGCTGACCGCGCTCGGCGTCTTCGCGTTCGTCGTCGTCTACGCCCTGGCCTTCGGGCTGTGGATGCGCTCCACGTTCAACTCCGACGCGATCGGGAACTGCCTGGCGCGCAGCGGGGGCGCCGGCTGCGGCGGCGCGATCAGTTCCTTCCTGCACGCCGCGCAGGGCGGTGCCGCCGCGCCGCTGACCCTGGTCCTGCTCGTGGTTCCGGGGGTACTCGGCGCCACCGTTGGCGCACCGCTGCTCGGCCAGGAGCTGGAGCGCGGCACCTGGCAGCTGGCCTGGACGCAGACGGTGCCGCGCACGCGCTGGCTCGTCGTCAAGCTCGGGCTGATCATCGCGGGGCTGGTCGCGTTCGGGGCGGCGGTCACCGCCGTCACCTCCTGGTCCTGGTCGCCGCTCGACCGGGTCAGCGTCAAGACGCAGCCGCCGCTGTTCGTCGCCGAGGGCCTGGTGCTGACCTGCTCGCTGCTGTGCGCGTTCGGGCTGGCCCTGCTCGCCGGGCTGCTGCTGCGCAACACCATCGGGGCCATGGTGGCGGGGTATTTCGCGTGGGACGTCTGCCTGGGCATCGTGATCCTGCTGACCGGGCCGCTGCCGCCGTTTTCCGCCACCAAGGTGATCCCGTGCGCCGGCGCCGCCTGCGCGGCGGCGTCCACCAACTCGGTACCGCCGGTGACCGGGAATTTCGGCGACCTGGTGAACAGCGTGACGCCGGCCGGCGGTCACCTGGTGGTGAGCTACGTGCCGGCCAGCGCCTTCTGGCCGCTGCAGTTCGTCGCCGGCGGCATCTTCGCGGCGATCGCGCTGACCGCGGCCGGCGCCGCCGTCTGGCTCCTGCAACGGAGGACCACGTGACCGGACCAGGCACGGACGCGCACTTCTACAGCGAGGGAACCCTCATCGCCGGGACGCTCGCCGAGGTGCCGCATCCGGTGGCGGCGGCGCTGCTCATCACCGGCTCGGGCAAGCTCAACCGGGACTCCGACGCGCGCCTTGGCCGGCGCGGCCCGGTGGTTCTGCGAACCGGCATCACCCGGCAGGTCGCCGCGGCGCTCGCCGCGGCCAGCGTGGCGACCCTGCGGTACGACAAGCGGGGAGTCGGGGCAAGCGGCGGCGACTACCTGCGGGCCGGCCTGACCGAGAACCTGGCCGACGCGCGCGCCGCCTTGCGCTGGCTGGCCGCCCGCTTCCCCGGGCGGCCGCTGCTGACGGTGGGGCTTAGCGAGGGGACCTGGCACGCCGCGCGGCTGGCGGCCGAGGAAGAACCAGTCGCGGGCACGGTCCTGCTCGGCGCCCCCGCCCGGACGGGGGAGGCGGTCATCGACTGGCAGGTCGCCGCGACCGCGCCGGCGCTGCCCCGGCCGGTGCGGCTGGTGATGCGGCTCACCCGCCAGGACTTCGCGCGGACCCAGCGCAAGCGGGTCGCCATGCTCGAGGCGTCCACGGCGGACGTCATCCGGGTCGGCGGCGTCCGGGCCAACGCGCGGTGGTGGCGGGAGTTCCTCGCCTACGACCCGGTGCCGGACTACGCGAAAATCACCGCGCCGGCCCTGGCGATCACCGGCGGCCACGACATGCAGGTACCGCCGGAGGACGTGGCCGCCATCGGGCGCCTGGTCCAGGGACCGTTCGACGGCCACGTGACGGGCGATCTCAGCCACCTGCTCCGCCCCGATCCGGACCGGAAGGGCCCCTTCGGCTACCGTCGCGCCCTCCGCCAGCCGGTGAGCCCCGAGGTGCTGGCGCTCATCACGGCCTGGGCGTGGGAGCACTGGGGCCGCCCGCCGCGGTAGCGGCCGCCGCCGGCCGGTGCTGATTACCGGCCCTGCCCGGTCACGGGCGTCCCTCCTGGCATACTGACCGCATGACTCGGCAGGCGGCGAATGGCGGCGACGGCACCGAGCCGCCGGCCACGCTGCGGTCGCGGCACGCCGACGCCACCCGCCGCGCGGTGCTCGACGCCGCCCGCTCCCTGTTCGGCCGGCAGGGCTACGCGCAGACGTCGGTCGAGGAGATCGCGGACGCGGCCTTGGTCACCAAGGGCGCCGTTTACCACCACTTCGCCGGCAAGAAGGCGCTCTTCCGCGCGGTGTACGACGAGGTGGAGGCCGACGCGCAGGCCCGGGCGCTGCGCGCGGGGGACCCGGGCCGGCCGCCGGTCGACCAGATGGTGGCGATGATGAACGCGTACCTGGACGCCGCCCTCGACGTCGAGATCCGCCGGATCACGCTGGTCGACGGGCCCGCGATCGTCGGCCACGAGGTCGACGAGACCGCGCAGCAGCAGCCCGGCTACCTGGCGGTCCGGGCGTTCCTGGCCAACTCCATGGCCGACGGCCAGCTCATCGACGTAGACCCAGGCGCGCTCGCCGATCTCATCGGCGGCCTGGCGTGGGTGGCCGGCCTGCTCATCGCGCGCGCCGGCGACCCCGACGCGACCAGGTCGGCGCTCGGGCCCGCGGTCGAGGCGATGCTCCGCGGCCTGGCCCCCGGCGCCAGCCGCTAACCGCCCCGAACGGCGCGCCGTCGCCCACGGCCGGCGCCTGGCCTTGTGTGCCCTAGGGACGGAACATTCTGGCCTTGTGTCACCCACGCACGACTCTATTGGCCTTGTGTCACCCCGGCCGGCAACCGTTTGGCCTTGCGGTACCCAGGCACGTCCCCGGTGCTGGCCCGGTGGGCCCCACGGCCAGAATTCCGGGTGCCGTCCGGGCCGCCCTTGCCCTCCTCACATACCGACGGTATGTTTTATACCCATGGAATCCGAAATGCTGGAAACCCGGCTCGGCCCCCTGGCCTATTTCTCAACCAACCTCCCCGCCCCCCACCCCTCCGGCCAGGGTCCGACGATCGTCTTCTTCGCCGGCGCGTTCGCGAACCACGATTTGTGGCGCGACGTCGTCACCCAGCTCCAAGGCCGTTACCGCTGCGTCACGGTCGACCTCCCGCTCGGCGCGCATTCCCGCCCGCTGAACGCGGGCGCGGACCGGTCGGCCGCCTCGCTGGCCCGGCTGCTGCTCGAGTGCCTTGAGCTGCTCGACATCGCCGACGCCACCGTGGTGGTCAACGACACGGCCGGCGGGCTGCTCCTTCTCTCGCTCGCCAGCGGCCACCCGGCGCTCGGCCGGATCGGCCGTCTCGTCCTGACGAACTGCGAAAGCTACGACCAGTTCCCGCCCGATTCGCTCAAGCGGGCATCGGAACTGTCCCGCCGGTTCCCCGGGCTCACCCGGGCGATGATGCGGTTGCAGGTGCGGCTGCAGCTGCGCTGGCCGGCCGCGCAGCGCCGGTTCAGCTCGGCCGTGACGGCGAACGGAATCGACCGCGAGCGCGCGGAGTCGTTCTTCGGCCCGGCCGCGCGTGACCCGCGGGTGGCCGGCGATCTCGTCGCGGCCATGGCCGGCTTCCGCCCCCAGCTCATGCTCGACGCCGCCGCGGCGATCCCCGCGTTTGCGCGGCCGGTGCTGCTGGTCTGGGGCGAGGAGTGCCGCTTCTTCACGATGGCGCAGGCCCGGCGGCTCGCGGCCGACTTCCCTCACGCCACGCTGGTCTCGGTTCCCGGCGCCAAGACGTGGGTCCCGGTCGACAACCCGGCCGCGGTGGCCGGCGCCATCGCCGAGTTCGTGCCCGCCCGGGTCCAGTAGCCGCCGACCCGGGGCGGCCGGGATCCGATATTGATTTGAGATCAAAATATTTGACCTCAAATCTCATCTCGGTAATACTGAAGCGTGCCTTCAGCGGAGCCGCACCGGGCGAAAGCCGGACAGCCCACGGAAACGGCGGCCGCGCCGCCGTCCGCCGAAGCGGCCGCCTGCGCGCCGCTTGGCCCGGACGGCAAGCCCATTGCCTGGGGTGACTGGCCAGGCAGCCTGATCAAGTTTCCCGATGACGTCCCGCTGCACGCGCTCATGCTGTCGGCCACCCGGCTGCTTGGCGCGTACGGCCAGCACACCGTTCAGGCGACCGGGCTCAAGGTCAGCCTGGCCGGCCTCGGCGTGCTGCGCGTGCTCATGGCCAGCGACGGCCTGAAGTCGACCGAGCTCGCCGAGCAAGCCTGGTCCAGTCCCGGCACGATGACTAGTGTGGTGAACACGCTGGTCAAGGGCGGCTTCGTGGAGCGCAAGCCCGACGCGGCCGACCGCCGCGTGGTCCGGCTCTACATCACTGACGAGGGCCGCGCGCTGATCTCTTACTACGTGCCCCAGGCGGCCGCGCGGTGGCGTAAAGCATTCGACTTCGTCGACGAGGCCGACGAGGCTGTCATCCGGGGATTTTTCATCCAGCTGATCGATCATCTGAGCCAGCTATTGCGAGAGGAACGCGGCGCATGACGACCGTGACCGCGCGGGCCAAGGGCCAGGGATCGCCGACGGTGACGTCCGCGATCAGGACCGAGGCCCTGCGCAAGACCTATAAGTCAAGCAGGGGAGACGTGGAGGCGGTGCGCGGCATCGACCTGGACGTCCCCCCGGGGGAGTTCTTCGGCCTGCTCGGGCCGAACGGCGCGGGCAAGTCCACCACCATCGGCATGCTCACCACCCTGGTCGCGCCAACCGGCGGCCGGGCCTGGGTGGCCGGCCACGACGTGGTCAAGGACCCGGTCGCGGTCAAGCGCCGCATCGGCGTCGTCACCCAGAACAACACGCTGGACATGCAGCTCACGGTGCAGGAGAACCTGGAGTTCCGCAGCCGGTTCTTCGGCCTGTCCCTGGGCGCCGCCAGCAAGCGCGCCGCGCAGCTCATCGACGCGTTCGGGCTGTCCGACCGCAGGAAGGCGATGGCCGACCAGCTCTCCGGCGGCCAGGCCCGGCGGCTCATGATCGCCCGCGCCCTCGTCCACCAGCCCGACGTGCTCTTCCTCGACGAGCCCACGGCCGGCCTTGACCCCCAGACCCGGGTCAACCTGTGGGACATCCTCAAGGTGCTGCACGACCAGGGGCAGACGATCCTGCTCACCACGCACTACATGGAGGAGGCCGAGGCGCTGTGCGACAAGGTCGCCGTCGTCGACCACGGCCTGGTCCTCGCGGACGGCTCGGTTGACAAGCTCCTCGCCGACTCCGGCGCGCAGACCATCGTCACCGTGCGCTTCGCGGAGCCGGTCCCCGACGGGCTGAGCGAGCTGGCCGACCTGGCCGACCGTCCCGGCGTCACCAAGGTAGAGGCCGACGGCGACCAGCTCCGCGTCTTCAGCGGAGAGGCCGAGGGCCTGCTCGGTGACCTGGTGGGCATCGGCGCGGCCAACGGCCTGCACGTGCGTGACGCCTCCGAGGCCAAGCCCAGCCTGGAAACCGCCTTCCTCGCCCTGACCGGCCGCGAGTACCGGGAGTAGAGAATCATGGCCACCACCACTCAGCCCGTCGGCATCGGCGCGACCTCCGGCGGCGACGCCCCGGTCGCGGCGTCGATCGCCGCGCTCATCACCGACGCGCCGGTGCCGCACCCGACCCTGTGGAAGACGTTCGCCGCGATGATGGCGCGCGAGTTCCGCGTGCTCGGCAGGAACGCGCCGTCGACCTTCATCCGCGCGGTCATGCAGCCGCTGCTGTTCGCCTTCGTCTTCGCGTACGTGCTGCCGAAGATCGGCAGCGGGTTCGGCGGGGGAGGTGCCGCCGGCGGCGTCACCTTCTCCACGATCCTCGTGCCCGGCCTCATGGGCTCCATGTTCCTCATGCAGGGAATGTTCGGCACCACGATGCCGCTGGTCATGGAGTTCTCCTGGCAGCGCACGATCGAGGACCGCGCCCTGGCGCCCGTGCCGATCCGCGTGCTGGCCATCCAGAAGATCACCGCCGGCGCGATCCAGGCGCTCATCGGCGCGGCGATCGTCTTCCCGGTCGTCTACTGGGTCCACGCCCCCGGCCAGGGACCGCACATCCACGTGACGAACTGGTTCCTGCTCATCGTGGTCATGGTCGCCGCGTCGGCGCTCACCGCCTCGCTCGGCCTTTGGCTCGGCACGGTCGTCGACCCGCGCAAGATGCAGATGGTGTTCGCCGTCATCCTGCTGCCGCTCACCATGCTCGGCTGCGTCTACTACCCGTGGTCCGCCCTGCACGTGATCCGCTGGCTGCAGATCGTCGTCCTGGTCAACCCGATGGTCTACATGACCGAGGGACTGCGCGCGGCCCTGACGCCGTCGCTCGGCCACATGCCCCTGTGGGCGATCCTGGTCGCCCTCATCGGCGGCACGGTGGTCTTCGGCTCCCTGGCCGTCCGCACCTTCCACAACCGCGTCGTCAACTAAAACTCCACCCGCGCCGGACCTCCTCCGGTTGAGTGGATGTTTTTGCACCCCCGCGGTGCAAAAACATCCACTATCCTTTGGTCGCGCGCCCGCAAGCCAGATAACAGCAAGAAGTTATTCCGAACGGGGGCGGGATGACTCCCGCCGGCACCACTTGCCTTCAACCGGCGCCGGCGGGAATACCCGATCGCCCCCGAGTGCTGATACTCTTGTCGGTGAACAGTCCGGTACGCATCGCGTGCCGGGCGTGCAAGCGGAGGACCACCTCCCACCTAGCTGGCCCACGGGTCGGCGGGTTCGGTGCGGCGCGGTCGTCAGCCCAGTGGTGAAAGACGGGGCTGGCGGATGGCGCCGCCGATGTGGTAGCCCCGCGGCGCACGCGCCTGACGGGGCTTTTTCCGTTTGGCACTAGTCACGACAGGCCACTGTCGCAGGCAGGAGAGCTGCCGGGCAGGCACCAGCCGCCGTCGGAAAGCCCGGTGACGGCAGAAAATGATGAACCTGTGGAGGTCACATCAGCACCGAAACGCGTATCAATGATCGGATCCGCACCCCCGAGGTCCGGCTTGTCGGCGCGAAGGGCGAGCAGGTCGGGATCGTCTCGATCAACGAGGCACTCCGGATGGCCCAGGAGGCCGACCTCGACCTTGTCGAGGTTGCGCCGACCGCGCGGCCCCCGGTCTGTAAGCTCATGGACTACGGGAAGTTCAAGTACGAGACCGCGCTGAAGGCCCGGGAATCGCGCAAGAACCAGACCCAGACGATCGTCAAGGAGATCAAGCTCCGCCCGAAGATCGACCCGCACGACTACGGCACCAAGAAGGGCCACGTCGAGCGGTTCCTCAAGGCGGGGGACAAGGTCAAGGTGACGATCATGTTCCGTGGCCGCGAGCAGTCCCGACCCGAACTCGGCTTCCGGCTGCTGCAGAAGCTGGCGGACGACGTCAACGAGCTTGGCTTCGTCGAGTCGCAGCCCAAGCAGGACGGCCGGAACATGATCATGGTGATCGGCCCGCACCGGCGTGCGCCCGAGCGCAAGGCTGAGCCTAAGCCCGCGCAGCCGCGCCCGGTGCCGAGCCCGCGCAACGAGGCCGAGGCCCCGGCCCACGCCGACGACGCCGGGACCCCGGTCGAGACCTCGGCACCAGCGCCGACCGACGCGTAAAGGTTTACCCCGGCAACGGGGAAGGCGGAGCGGCCCCGCACGCTGGTGCGGGGCCGCTTCGCGAGGAAACGCAGCCGTACCGCGGAGACGCGGGACGCACGGAGATGAGCGCGAGCCGAACGGGCCGAACGCCCGGAGGCGAGCGCGGGGAACACGAGAGCGCGAGTCGAAGGGCGCGCCCCTGTCCTGGACTGAGGAACGGTGAAGTGAGGAACGAGCTTCACCGCGACGAGGGAAGGGCAGGGGCCCCGAGCGCCCGGAGGCGAGCGCGGGAAACACGAGAGCGCGAGTCGAAGGGCGCGCCCCTGTCCTGGACTGAGGAGCGGTGAAGTGAGGAACGAGCTTCACCGCGACGAGGGAAGGGCAGGGGCCCCGAGCGCCCGGAGGCGAGCGCGGGAAACGGAGTGAACTATGCCGAAGATGAAGACGCACAGCGGCGCCGCCAAGCGATTCAAGGTCACCGGCTCTGGCAAGATCATGCGGCTGCGAGCCAACCGGCAGCACCTGTTCGAGCACAAGTCCTCCCGTCGCACCCGTCGGCTTGACGGCGAGGTAGCGATGGCCAAGGCCGACGTCCGCGAGATCAAGCGACTGCTCGGCCGTTGACGTCCGCCTCCTGAGGCGCATGCCGGGCCAGGGCCCGCGGGCAACCGCAGGAGAAGCGAGTCAAGCAGGCTAACGGCTCTCGAGCCGAGTCAAGTAACCGCAGCCTAGAGGGAGATTGAACGATGGCACGCGTCAAGCGTTCGCTTAACGCCAAGAAGAAGCGCAGGGTTGTCCTCGAGCGGGCGAAGGGCTACCGGGGCCAGCGGTCCCGGCTGTACCGCAAGGCCAAGGAGCAGGTCCTCCACTCGATGACCTACGCCTACCGCGACCGCAAGGACCGCAAGGGCAACTTCCGCAGGCTCTGGATCCAGCGCATCAACGCCGCCGCGCGCGCGAACGGGCTGACCTACAACCGTTTCGTGCAGGGACTGAAGGCGGCCGGCGTCGAGGTCGACCGGCGTGTTCTCGCCGACCTCGCGGTGACCGACGCGGCGGCCTTCGCTGCCCTGGTCGAGGTGGCGCGCAAGGCGCTCCCCGAGACCGTCGGCGCGGCGGCCTAGCCCGCCTCCGCACACATACTCGCAAGGTGAATGTTAAATCTCACATTCACATTGCGAATTAGGGTTGATCAGATGTACGCAAGCGCCAGTATGGCGCGGCTTAAGGCCGCCCGGCGGCTGACCAAACGGGCACTGCGCCAGCGTGAGCGGGCCTTTCTCGCGGAAGGCCCGCAGGCGGTCGCCGAGGCGCTGGCGACCGGCGCGCACGTTACCGGCCTTTTCGTCACCGCGCCCGCCCAGGCGCGGCACGCCGACCTGGTCGCGCAGGCGGAAGCGGCCGGCGTCGACACGTCGCTGGTAAGCGGCGAGGTGATGAGCGAGCTGGCCCAGACGGTAACCCCGCAGGGCCTGCTCGCCGTCTGCGACTTCGTCGACGTACCGCTTGACCAGGTCACGGCGGCCAAGCCCGCCCTGGTGGCGTTGCTCGCGAACGTCCGGGACCCGGGCAACGCGGGCACCGTGCTGCGCGCCGCCGACGCGGCGGGCGCGGACGCGGTCATCTTCGCCGATGCCTCGGTCGACATCTACAACGGCAAGTGCGTCCGGGCCAGCGCGGGCAGCCTGTTCCACCTGCCGGTCGTGGCCGGCGTGCGGCTGGCGCCCACGGTCGCCGCGCTTAAGGGCGCTGGCCTGCGGGTTCTTGCCGCCGACGGCGCGGGAGAGAGCACGCTGGACGACCCCGGGACGCGGGCGGCGCTGAGCGCGCCGACCGCGTGGCTGTTCGGCAACGAGGCGTGGGGACTGCCCGACGACCTGCTCGCGCTGGCCGACGAGTCGGTCGCGGTGCCGATCTACGGCCGCGCGGAATCGCTTAACCTCGCCGCCGCGGCGGCGGTGTGCCTCTACGCCTCGGCCCAGTCGCTGTTCGGCCCGGGCGGTACCGTCCACCGCGCACCCCGCGCTGGCGCCCCGGCCTTGTTAGGGCGTCACAGGCTTATGTTATGAAGCATTATGATTACGTCGCGTTGCCCGCGTAATGGCGGTAGAAGAATCCCTCGCATAGGGTATTTACGCTATGACGTAGCGAAATCCCCGAACGTGGGTACTGTCCTAAGGGCGGGTAAACGCGCTAGAGTCTGATCACATTCCGTCACCCGCATCGTGGATTGAGCCAGCAATGGCCGACCCGGTGCGCCCCCTGCTGGACGGAGGCGCAAGCGCCGTGAAGGACAACAGACCGGGCCGGAAGGCATCCGGCGGGACCGGGCGTGCCACTAGCCCGCGGCCCGTCGTGCCGTCCGCACTGTCTGCACAGTCTTCCCGCGAGAACGGGGCCGGGAGTTCCGCTCCCCAGACCGTGAGGTCGCTGAGTGACGCCCAGTCGCTGATGGCCGACGAGCTGCCGGACGGCCTCGTGGTCGCCGACGAGGCGGGCCGCGTGGTCGTCTTCAACCGGGCCGCCGTCCGGCTCACCGGGATCGCGGCGGAGGAAGCCACCGGCAAGTACGTCTACGACGTGCTGCCGTTCAGGGACGATGACGGCCGCGACTGGTGGATGTTCGCCGACCCGTACAACGGCCTGGCCACCAGGAGCAGGCACCCGGAGCGCAGCCTGTCCCTCGGTGAGGGCCTGGAGGTGCTCGTCTCGGTTGGCTACGTCCGCGACAGCCGCTCCGGACCGGTGCGCCGCCTGGTGATCACCCTGCGCGGTGCCCAGCAGCGGGCCCGGCTCGAACGCAGCCGCGCGGAGCTCGTCTCCACCGTCGCCCACGAGCTGCGGGCGCCGCTGACGTCGGTGAAGGGGTTCACCGCGACGCTGCTCGCCAAGTGGTCCAGGTTCAGCGACGACCAGAAGCGGGTCATGCTGGAAACGGTGAACGCCGACGCCGACCGGGTGACCCGGCTGATCACCGAGCTGCTCGACGTGTCGCGCATCGAGTCCGGCCGGATGGAGGTGCGCCGGCAGCTCGTCGACGTGCCCGACCGGGCGCGCAAGATCATCGCCGGCCGGGTCGCCTCCGGCGAGTCGGAGGACCGGTTCCGGCTCGAGGCCGCGCACGACCTGCCGGAGACCTGGCTGGACGCCGACAAGGTCGACCAGATCCTCGGCAACCTCGTGGAAAACGCGGTCAGGCACGGGGCTGGTATCGTGACTGTCGTGGTGCGGCGCGAGCAGGTGAGCGGTGATCAGCAGGAAGCGGTCACCGTGTCCGTGCGCGACCAGGGCGAGGGGATACCGCCCGAGATGGCTCTCCGGGTGTTCCGCCAGTTCTGGCGGGGCAAGCGCCGGGGCGGCACGGGCCTGGGCCTGTACATCGTCAAGGGACTCATCGAGGCCATGAACGGCGAGATCGCCGTGGCCCGGGCGCCGGGCGGCGGCGCCGAGTTCCGATTTACCCTGCCCGCGGGCACGCCCATCGCGTAGTCCTGAGCGCGAGCCGAAGGGTGCGCCCCTGTCCTGGACTGAGGAGCGGTGAA
This sequence comes from uncultured Actinomycetota bacterium, assembly GCA_963767685.1. GTDB lineage: Bacteria > Actinomycetota > Actinomycetes > Streptosporangiales > Streptosporangiaceae > Trebonia. Next base: position 2,080,341 of record CAVYEZ010000005.1, on the reverse strand, counting down.
GTGAGGAACGAGCTTCACCGCGACGAGGGAAGGGCATGGGTCCCGAGCACCCGGAGGTGAGCGCGGGGAACACGGCGAGTGTGTGCCCGCGGGCGAGCCATAGTCCGCGGTCGAGCGCGCGCCGAAGGCGAGTGCGGGAAACACTGTAGGGTCATGACTGCTGGATAAGAGTCGGTCCCACTCGTTCGGGATAACCCGGAACCTGCACCATCGCGGACCTTCCAGCTGGCTGATGACCTTGAGGGAAGCGAACGGAAAAACCGATGTCCGCACCTAATAAGAACTACGACCCGGTCGAGGTGACCGCCTTGACGGCAGAAGAGGTCGAGCGCGCCACGACGGCCGCGCTGGCCGCGATATCCGGCGCGAGGACCCTGGACGAGCTCAAGGAAGCCAGGATCGCGCACACCGGGGACAAGGCGCCGCTGTCGCTGGCGCGCGCCGAGATCGGCGCGCTGCCGCCGCAGGCCCGCGCCGACGCCGGCCGCCGCGTGGGCGCGGCGACCGGCCTGGTCAGGGACGCGCTGAAGGAACGCCAGGAGCAGCTCGAGCACGAGCGCGACGAGCAGGTGCTGATCACCGAGCGCGTCGACGTGACGCTGCCCTACGACCGCGCGGTGCCGGGCGCCCGGCACCCGGTCAGCATGCTCGCCGACAAGCTCTCCGACGTGTTCGTCGCGATGGGCTTCGAGGTCGCCGAGGGGCCTGAGGTCGAGGCCGAGTGGTACAACTTCGACGCACTTAACTTCCTGCCCGACCACCCGGCCAGGGAGATGCAGGACACCCTGTTCGTCGCCCCGCCGGACGACGCGCCGCCGGGTTCCCGGTCGGGCCTGGTGCTGCGCACCCATACCTCGCCCGTGCAGATCAGGAGCCTGCTCACCCGGCCGCTGCCGCTGTACGTGGTGAGCCCGGGCAAGGTGTACCGCAACGAGGCGCTGGACGCCACTCACCTGCCGGTCTTCTACCAGATCGAGTGCCTGGCGGTGGACGAGGGGCTGACCATGGCCGACCTGCGCGGCGCGATCCAGGCGTTCGTCGACGCGCTGTTCGGTACCGGGCTGCGGACCCGGCTGCGGCCGGACTACTTCCCGTTCACCGAGCCGTCCGCCGACGTGTCCATGGAGTGCCACGTCTGCCGCGGCGAGTCCACCAAGCCGGGGGCCGACCCGTGCCGGGTCTGCCGGAGCCAGGGCTGGATCGAGATCGCCGGCTGCGGCATGGTCAACCCGCGGGTGCTCGTCGCCTGCGGCATCGACCCCGACCGCTACAGCGGCTACGCCTTCGGCCTCGGTATCGAGCGGGCGCTGATGCTCGCGCACGGCATCAACGAGATCCGCGACACCTACGACGGTGACGTGCGGTTCAGCCGGGCGTTCGGGATGGAGATCTGAGCGATGCGAGTACCAGTTTCCTGGCTGCGCGAGTACGCGCCCATCCCGGAGCCGTATGACGCGCTTGAGGTCGGGCGCCGGCTGACCCTCGCCGGCCTCGAGGTCGAGGCGGTCGAGCCGGTCGGGCACGACGTCCGCGGCGTGATCACCGCCCAGGTGATGGCCATCGAGGAGCTGACCGAGTTCAAGAAGCCGATCCGCTACTGCCGGGTCGCGGTCAGCGACGAGGACCTGCTGAAAGACCCGGCGACGCTCACCGGCGTCATCTGCGGCGCGACCAACTTCAGCGTGGGCGACCGGGTCGCGTTCGCCACGGTCGGCGCCATGCTGCCAGGCGGGTTCGAGATCACCGCGGCGAAGAAGTACGGCCGGGTGTCCGAGGGCATGATCTGCGCGGTCGACGAGCTCGGCATCGGCGAGGACCACTCCGGCATCCTCGTCCTGGCGCCCGCGACCCCGCTTGGCGTGGACTTCACCGAGTACGCCGGCCTCAAGGACGACGTGCTTGAGATCACCGTCACCCCTGACCGCGGCTACGCCGTGTCGATCAGGGGCGTGGCGCGCGAGCTCGCCAGCGCCTACGGGGTCCCGTACACCGACCCGGCGACCACCTTCGTGCCCGGCGAGGACGCGACCGGCATCGACGACCCCGACGCGGACGCCGCCCCTGGCTTCGGGGACACCGGACCGTGGCCCGCCGAGATCGCGGACCCGACCGCCTGCGACCGGTTCGTGCTCCGCGAGGTCCGCGGCTTCGACCCCGCGGCCCCGACGCCGCTGTGGATGCAGGTCCGCCTCGCCCGCTGCGGCATGCGCGCCGTATCGCTGGCGGTCGACGTGACCAACTACCTCATGCTCGAGCTCGGCCAGCCGCTGCACGCCTTCGACCGGGACAAGCTGACCGGCCCGATCGTCGTGCGCCGGGCCCGCCCCGGCGAGCGGCTGACGACGCTGGACCACGTCGACCGCGCTCTGTATGCCGACGACATCCTCATCACCGACGCGAGCGGCCCGATCTCCATGGCGGGCACGATGGGCGGCCTCGCGACCGAGATCGACGACGACTCCACCAACATCGTCATCGAGGGCGCGCACTTCAGCGACACCGGGACCGCGAAGATGTCGCGCCGTCACCGCCTGCACTCCGAGGCGTCCTACCGATTCGAGCGCGGCACCGACCGCGAGCTGCCGCTGCGCGCCACCGCGCGGGCCGTCGCCCTGCTCGCCGATCTCGGCGGCGCGGCGGTGGTGCCGGGCGTGACGCACGCGCAGGTGCCCGTCACGTCGCTGACGATCCAGCTGGCGGCCGACTACCCGGATCGCGTGGCGGGCGTCGTGTACGGCCTGGACACCGTCGTCGCCCGGCTCCAGGAGGTGGGCTGCGAAGTGCGCAGCACGCCCTCGAGCCAAACGCCGACGATCGCCCCGTGGTCAACCAACCCGTGGTCAGCCAACCAGCGGCGCGGGGACGGGCCGGCCCGCCCCGCGGCCCAAGATCGCGAGCATGACGGCGAGCACGGCAAGCACGACCGCCAGCACATGGTCCTGCTCGTCACCCCGCCGTCGTGGCGCCCCGACCTCACCGACGCCGCCGACCTGGCCGAAGAGGTCATCCGCCTCGAGGGCTACGGCAACATCCCCGTCCGGCAGCCGCGCGCCACCGCGGGCCACGGCCTCACCGAGCGGCAGCGGTCGCTGCGGGCGATCGCCCGCACGCTCGGCGCCGGCGGCTTCGTCGAGGTGCACAGCGACCCGTTCGCGACGGCGACGGAGGCGGACAGCCTCATGCTCGCGCCGGAAGACCCGCGCCGCCCCGCGGTCAAGGTCGCGAACCCGCTGAGCGAGGACCAGCCGCAGCTGCGCACGACCCTGCTGCCCGGCCTGTTCCGCACCCTCGTGCGCAACATCGGCCGCGGCTTCCCCGACACCGCGCTGTTCGAGACCGGCCAGGTGTTCCTGCCGCGCCCCGGCTCGCCCGGTATCGCGCCGATCCTCGCCACCAACCGCGGCCCCACCGAGGCGGAGCTCGCGACGCTCGCAGCCGCGCTCCCCGACCAGCCGGAGCGGGTGGCCGGCGTCCTCGCCGGCGACCGCGAGCTGCCGGGCTGGTGGGGGCCGGGGCGGTCAGAGACCTGGGCCGACGCGATCGAGGCGGCCCGCTCCGTCGGCGCCGTGAACCACCTGACCTTCGAGGTGCGGGCGGCGGCGGAGGCGCCCTGGCACCCGGGCCGGTGCGCCGCGCTGTACGTGCGGACCGCGGGAACCAGTGCTAGGCCCAGCCAGCAAGAGGGCGGCGGCGAGCGGCACGAGTGGCTGGCCGGGCACGCGGGCGAGCTGCACCCGCGGGTGATCGCCGCGTACGGCCTGCCGCCGCGGACGTCAGCGTTCGAGCTCGACTTCGCCGTGCTCGCGGCCGCCATCGCGGCCGCCGAGCCCGTGCGCGGGCCGGCGCTCCCCGCCTACCCGCTCGCCACCCAGGACGTGGCGCTCGTCGTCCCCGAGGAGGTGCCCGCGGCCGCGGTGGTGGCGGCGCTCCGGGCGGGCGCGGGCGAGCTGCTCGAGGACGTGCGGCTGTTCGACGTCTACACCGGCGCCCAGCTCGGCGAGGGGCGCAAGTCCCTCGCGTACACGCTGCGGCTGCGCGCCCCGGACCGGACCCTCACCGCCGCGGAGGCAACGGCCGCCCGTGACGCGGCGGTGGCCGCGGCGGCCCTTCGCACCGGGGCGGTGCTGCGCTCCTAGCCCCGGGAAGGTCAAAGGCAGCATTCACCAGAACGGATTCGTGTTTCACCCCGCCGGCCACCGCCGGGCGCGGGGGTGCGCGAACCCCCACGCGCGTCGGGCCGGCCCGCTTGCCGCGGGCCGGCCCGACGCGCTTGTGTTAGGCCCAGCCGGTCGTTCCCATGCCGTCCTCCTCTCGACGGGACGGGATTTTTTGGTGCAGTGCTTCCCGCGCTCGTCTCCGCGCGCCCTAAGCCCGTGTTTTCTCCGCTCGTCGCTCAGTCGCTCAGTCGCTCAGTCGCTCAGCTCGCTCAGTCGCTCGTACCTCGCTCCCTCGCTCCTCAGTCCGAAAGCACGGGCGCGCGCTTCGACTCGCGCTCATGCCTCGCGCTTGTCTCCGGACGCTTCCGCCGGCGCGCCCTTTCGCCTCGCGCGCGATGTTTCCCGCGCTCGCGCGCAGTGTCTCTCGCGCTCGCCTCCGCGCGCCCTAAGCCCGTGTTCTCTCCCTCGTCGCTCAGTCGCTCGTACCTCGCTCCCTCGCTCCTCAGTCCGAGAACACGGGCGCGCGCTTCGGCTCGCGCTCATATCCGTACATAACCGACCCCCAGACCCTATTTCCCGGTCATTGCGGCCAGCGCCCACGAGCATGCCAGCATCTGCCGCGCCCGACACGGGGAATAGAGAAAGGTCACATTTTGGTTACGGAATGCGATTGCTGTCGCACGTGCAGCAAGCTGCAAACGCTTGCAGCGCAGGCGTTTCGTCACCTGTCGTGGTCGATCGCGGCAAGCGTGCGTTGTCGGTCGGTAGTCGTGTTTTGACGGTGCGCACGTGAAATCTGTGACAATGTGGGGTTAGCACCGCACGTTGCGCTATCCAGCGTGGTCAAGCCTGGATGGCGGCGGAAAAGCACCGCGCAAGCCAGGGAGGTCAGATGGGTACCGCGCGTCGCGCCGTGTTTGGGCACGGAATGCCTCGCGTCCGGGAGTGGGCCGTCTGGTCGTTGCCTCGGCCGCTGCTTGCGCTGTGGTCCGTCGTGACCTGCGGCTACCTGGCGTGGACGATCGCCGAGGCGGCGAGGCTCCACTTCCGGGTCTCCGACGTGGCGCTGTTCGCCGCCCTGGCCGCCTGCGGCGCCTTCTCCGTCGAGATGGCGCGCCGGGGCCGGGCCAGCGAGCCCGCGGGCGTGGTGAAGGACGTGTACGCGGTATGGGAGCTCCCGGTCGTGTTCCTGCTGCCCGGCCTGTACGCGCTGATCGTCCCGGCCATCAGGCTCACGCTGACCCAGTGGCGGGTCCGCCGGGCCCCCGCCTACAAGCGGATCTACACGGTCGCGGCGATCGGCATCGCCTACGGCTGCGCCCGCCTCGTGTACGTGGGCCTGCTGCCCGGGCACGTCGACCCGCGGTCCTACCTGTGGAGCCACACCTCGATGTGGCTCGTCGCCGCCGGCTCGGGGGCGGTCGCCCAGTGGGCGGTCAACCAGGGCCTCATCCTCGCCGTCTTCCGCCTCGAGAACCCGGCCGCCAGCCTCAGGGTCGAGCTGTTCTCCAAGGAGATGCTGCACAACGACGCGACCGAGGGGTGCGCCGCCCTGCTCGTCGCCGTCGGCATGACGATCAGCTCGCTCACGCTGATCATCGCGCTGCCGCTGGCCACGCTGCTGCAGCGCTCGTTCCGGCACGCGCAGCTGCTCAACGAGGCCCGCGCCGACGCGAAGACGGGGCTGCTCAACGCCGCGACCTGGGAGCGGGAGGCGTCGGCGGAGATCACCCGCGCGGTCCGCACCTCGTCGCCGCTCGCCGTGGCGCTGCTTGACCTTGACCGGTTCAAGCACATCAACGACACCCACGGCCACCTGCTCGGCGATGAGGTGCTGCGGGCGATCGCCGAGACGATGACCGGCGTGCTGCGCGAGTACGACCTGGCCGGCCGGTTCGGCGGCGAGGAGTTCGTGATGCTGCTGCCGCAGACGCGGGCTACCGACGCCTTCCGCATCGCCGAGCGCGTCCGGGCGCACATCGCGCGGCTGCCGATCGCCGCCCCAACCGGCGAGCGGGTCCAGGTAACGGCCTCGATCGGGGTCGCGGCCCTGGACGCCGGGTCGAGCCGCGAGCTGACCGAGCTGCTCGCCGCGGCGGACGCCGCGCTGTACCGGGCGAAGGCGTCGGGCCGTGACCAGGTGCAGATGATCAGCACCAGCCGCGGGCTCAGCGCGGTCCGCCCCAGTGACGACCCCGACGGGGACGCCGGGTTCTGGCAGGGCAGCCAGCGCCGGACCGTTAGCGTCGCGGCCGAGCCCGTGTTCGCCAGCGGCGGGCACGCCGACGGCAGGCCCGTCGGCCGGCCGCGGCGACCCGGCGGCGTGCAGGCCTGCGGCGGCGCGCTCCAGCTGCCCGTCGAGGTAGCGGACGATTCGGACGGCGACGAGAGCCCCGAGGCCACCTCGGCGCTCGCGGTCTAACCCGCCCCGCCGCCGGGGCGCCCCCTCCGCCCCGCTCAGCCGGGTATTTCTCCCGCCCGGCGCGCACCTGACCCATTCGCCTGCCCATAGTCAGTTCAACAATATATAAAGACCTCATGAGCAAAGTGCGGTGCGGGACACCCCAGGAAGGGGACCCGTCATGGACGTGATCGAGGCGGTCGGCCTCGGGAAGCGGTACGGCCGGAAGTGGGGCCTGCGGGACTGCACGCTGTCGGTCCCGGCCGGGTGCGTGACCGGTCTCGTCGGCCCGAACGGGTCAGGCAAGACCACCCTGCTTAGCCTGGCGGTCGGCATGATCCGGCCCACCGCCGGCACGGTCGTGGTGGCCGGCGAGACCGCGGGGTCGCGCGCGGCGCGGGACCTGACCGCCTTCGTGGCCCAGGACGCGCCGCTGTACCAGAACCTGCCTGTCCGGGACATGCTCAGGGTCGGCAGGAACCTGAACGTGCGCTGGGACCAGGACCGGGCCGTCTCCAGGCTGGACGGTCTGGGCATTCCGCTGAAGCAGCGGGTCGGGGCGCTGTCCGGCGGACAGAAAGCACAGCTCGCGCTCACCATCGCGCTGGCCCGCCAGCCCGAGCTCCTGGTGCTCGACGAGCCGCTCGCCGCCCTCGACCCCCTCGCGCGAGCCGACTTCACCCAGTCGGTGCGGGAGGCGGTTGCCGCCGACCAGATCTCGGCCGTGTTCTCCACGCACGTGGTCGCCGAACTGGAACAGGTCGCCGACTACCTGATCGTCCTCGGGCACGGAGAGGTCCTGCTGTCCGGCCCGACGGCCGGCCTGTCGGCCGCCCACGGCGGTGAGAGCCCGGAGCGGGTCATTCTGTCCGTCCTGCGGGAGGACTCGCGCAGCCACGCTCAGGAGGTGGCAGATGACGGCGACGGCCATTCCCGGCCGGCGGGCGGGAGCCGCGGTCCGGCCGGTGCCCTGGGCCCGGCTGGCCTGGGTCGCATGGCGGCAGCACCGCGCGGCCCTGGCCGGCGCGGTCGCGCTCCTCGCGGTGATCGCGGCCTACCTGGCGTACACGGGGCGGGAGATCCACCGTGCCTACGATGCTTTCAGCGCCTGCGGTCCGGCTTCGCATCGCGGCGTGGCGCTGGGCGGAAGACCGATAGCCGCGTCAGCCTGCGAGCAGCTCCAGCGCGCGTTCATGTCCTTTTACGGCACAGGAGAGGGCCCCGTGGGGGCGTCCGGGATCAACGCGCAGACGGTCCCGTTCCTGCTGCTGGCCGTCCCGGTGCTGGTTGGCGCGTTCGTTGGCGGGCCCGTGCTGGCCCGCGAACTGGAGTCAGGCACGTTCCGTTTCGCGTGGACTCAGGGCGCGGGCCGGGTGCGCCTGGCGGTCGCCCGGCTGGTGCCGCTCGCGGTCGTCGTCACCGCCGCCGCGTACGGTCTCAGCGCGCTGTTCTCCTGGTACATCGGCCCCTTCGTGCAATCCGGGGTAACCGGCAAGTTCCCCATGCAGCTGTTCGGCACCATGGGCACGGACTTCGCGGCGTGGACGCTGTTCAGCTTTACGCTGACCGCGTTCGCCGGGGTGCTGCTGCGCCGGACGGTCCCCGCGATGGCGGCCTCCATCGTCGTCCTCACGACGGCGGACGTCGTCACGATGATGGCACTGCGCCAGCATTACATGACCTCGCTCACCGTCACGGGCACCCAACCGGCCGGCATCGGCAACTGGGTCGTGGGCAACTGGTTCACGACCACCAGCGGCGTGCCCGTCAGCCAGAACGCCGTCTTCGCCACCTTTGCGCAATTCCAGTACAATCCCCTACAGCAGCCAGACCGTCGCGGACCTGGCCAGCCACCACTACCTCCAGTGGTGGTCGTACCAGCCGGCCAGCCGCTGGTGGGAGTTCCAGCTCACCGAGGGCGGGTGGCTGCTCGCCGCGTCGGTCCTCCTCATCGCCGCGACGGTCCTGCTGATCCGCCGCCGCCCCGCGTGACTCGCGCCCGGGAGCCCGAGCGCGGTCTCCCGCATCGGCTGACAATAATCAGTTAACGGAATATAAGGAACGCATGACTAAACGGGCGATGCAGGAGACCACCTTCCTGATCCTGACCGCGCTGGCCCAGGGGCCGCAGCACGGGTACGGGATCATCCAGGATGTCGGGCGCATTTCGGGGGAGCGGGTGGCGCTGCGGGCCGGGACGCTGTACGGGGCGCTGGAGCGGCTGGACGCGGACGGGCTGATCGCGATGGACCGGGAAGAGATCGTCGACGGGCGGCTGCGGCGCTACTACCGGCTGACCGACGAGGGGAGCGCCCGCCTGGCGGAGGAAGCCAGGCGCCTGCAGGAGAGCGCGGCTACCGCACTGCAGCGCCTGGGCGCACCCCGCCCGGGTCTCGCCGGCGGCGCGGCATGAGGACGGCCGACGGCTTCCTGGCCCCGGGTGCACCGCACGCGCGGCTTGAGCAGCGCTACCGGCGGCTGCTGCGGCTGTACCCGCGCGATTTCCGCGCCAGGCGCACGGACGAGATGATCGGGGTGCTGATGGCGAGCGCGGCCGACGGCCAGAACAGGCCTGCCCGCGGCGACGTCAGCGACATCGTCCGGGGCTCGCTGCTGGCGCGCCTGCGCGGCCCGCGCGGCGGCTGGCCCTTCGCCCTGTCGGCCTTCGCCCTGGCCGCCCCGTTGTTCCTGGTGCTAACGGACATCCTCCAGGTGGCTTTCCCTTACTCGGAAAGCCAGGCCGCCGTGCAGAGCCGGATCAGCGTCCTTCAAGCGCACAAGGTGCCCGCGGCTGACACCCTGCCATCCGGGCTTGCGCCCCAGCACGTCGGCGGCCTGCAGTTCCTCAGCCAGCCGGCCTTCCTGATCCTCGTGGCCGGGCACCTGATCGTCGCGGCGGCGGTTCTGGCCGGATTGCGTCGCACGGCACTGGCGGCCCTGGTTATCGCGGCGGCGGCCGACTACACGCAGTGGACCGCCTTCCACGTGTTGCGTCCGGGTGCGGGCACGATCATGTTCCTGACCATCGGGGTCTTCCTGCTTGAGGCGATCGCGCTGGCCGCGGCCGATCCCCGCGCGGCCCGCCGACGGGAAGGCTGGCAGCACGTGTTCCCGGCGCTGGCCCTCGCGGTCGCGGCGCAACTGCTGGCTCTTTCGTTCGATGCCTCCAGCATCGGCGACGTGACGTTCCTGAACGTGCCGAGCGGCGGCGATCGGCACGTGACATCCGGGCACAAGATCGTGGCCCACGTGACAATGGTCCACGTGACGTCCGGGGACGCGATCATGGTTACTGGATGCCTGCTGGCCCTGCTCGCCGTGCTGCTGCCGCTGCCCCTCGGCCTGGGCGGGCGCGCGAGCCTGCTGCTGGCCGCCGCCTGCTACCCGCTCGTGATCCTGGCCGCCTCCGCGCCCGGCCCCGCCTTCGGCATGCTGCCCGAGACCCTGGGGATGGGGCGCATGCCGTTCCAGGAAGCGCACATGATCATCGTGACCATCCTGTACCTGCCGCCGCTGCTGGTCCTGGGCCGGGCCGTGGCCCAGACCGTCCGCACGAGACGACCCCGCACCGGGGGAGACCTGGCGACCTAGCCAGGTTGGCCGAGCCGCAGGCCCGGCAAGGCCGCGCAGAGCACGGCCGCCGCGGCCATCGTGGCGGCGAACGCGCCTATCGCCCAGGCGCCGGACACGTGCTGGACAAGCAGGCCGGCGATCAGCGGCGCGAGCGCGGCCAGCGCGGTGGCCGCCATGACGACGGTATTGGTGACCCGGCCGCGCATTTCCTCCGGCGCGCTGCGAAGCACCACGGCGACCAGCGCGGCGTTCGCGGCCGGCGCGAGCAGCAGCGCCAGCGCGACCGGCGCCGCCACCAGCGGCGACGGGACAAGCAGGGCCGCCGCGCCGAACAGCAGGGCCCCGGTCACGGTGATCGCGGCGGCCAGGGTCGCCAGGCGCACGCGTCCTTGCAGCCGGGGGGCCGCCACGGCGCCGAGCAGCCCGCCGGCCGCGATGGCCGCCTGCACCAGGCCGATCACCGTGGCGGAGGTCCCGTGCTGCCGCAGCGCGAGGGTGATGGTGAAGATCACGCCGGTGAAGGCGAAGTTCACCAGGGGCAGCTGGATCACCACCGCGCGCAGGGCCGGCGCCTGCCAGACCAGCTGCAGGCCATCGGCCACCTCCCGCCACAGCGCCTTGCGCCCGGCGACGGGTTCCGGCCGGAACCGCCCGCGGATCCGGCTCACCGTGCCGAACGAGGCCGCGTAGGAGACGGCGTCGGCCAGGAACGGGACGGCCCGGCCCAGCCCGAACAGCACCCCGCCGAGCGCCGGGCCCGCCAGGCTGGCGCCGTAAGCCCGGGCCTCGGTGGCGGCCCATGCCTGCTCAAGCTGCCCGTCCGGCACGATCCCTGGCAGCGCGGCGGTGGCCGCCGGGGTGAAGATGGCGCCGGCTCCCCCCTCGATCACGCTCACCGCCATGACGGCCGGCCAGGCCGCTAGATGCGCCACGACCAGGACGCCGAGCGCGGCCAGCAGCGCGGCCCGCATGATGTCGCAGGCGATCATCGTCAGCCGCCGGTCGAACCGGTCGGCTAGCGCCCCGGCCGGAAGCTGCAGGCACAGCAGGGTGGCCGCCCGTGCCGTCCCCGCCACTCCGGCGAGCGCCGCCGAGTGGGTCAGGGCCAGGATGAGCAGCGGGTAGGCGAGCCCGCCGACCTGGGTGCCGGTATCGGAAAGCAGCTGCCCGGTCCACAGCATCCGGAAGTCCCGGTTGCGCCGGAGCGGGACCGGCCGGGGAACGCTGGAGGCCGTCCCTGTCCCGCTGGCCCGGGCCAGCAGCCGGCTGTTCGGGCGGGACCGCCCGCGGAATCGTGGCCGAACCGAGGATCGGAACATCAGGACGCCTCCAGTTAACGTACGCTCTGTACAAAACGTACGTTACTTGATGAACGTTCAAAACGTACATAGCCTCTGAGCATGACCACCGAGATCCCGGTAACGCAGGCCAGGGACGAGTTGGCGGAGCTGATCAACCGCGTCGCCTACGGCCACGAGCGGATCATCCTGACCAGGCACTCCAAGGCCGTGGCCTGCCTCGTGCCGCCAGAAGACCTGCAATGGCTGGAATCGGAACTGCTGGAATCAGAAGGCCAGGCGACGATCAGGCTCACCTCGGCCGGGCCGCCGCCAGAGATCAGCCAGCCGGCGCCGCTGCGGATCGCCGCCGAGCACCGGCCGCCCGGGGCACCGCGGGCTTGACCGGCGAAACGGCCTCGGGAACGACCGCGCCGGGCCGGCCGCGCGGAAACCGTCTTGCATATTCATGCAATGAGATGCATACTCTCTCAGGGAGAAGGAGGCATCAGCATGGGTATAAGGGTCGCGGTCGCGGGCGCCAGCGGCTACGCGGGCGGAGAGCTCCTCCGCCTGCTCGCCGGGCACCCCGACCTGGAGATAGCGGCGGTGTCGGCGGGCACAAGCGCGGGCCGGCCGATCACCTCGATCCACCCGAACCTCACGGGGCACCCCGCGTTCGACGGCAAGAACTTCGAGACGACCACGGCGGAGACGCTCGGCGGCGTCGAGCTGATCTTCATGGCCCTGCCGCACGGCGAGTCGGCCACGCTGGCGGCGCAGCTGCCCGGCGCGCGCATCGTCGACCTGTCCGCCGACTTCCGGCTGGGCGACGAAGCGGCCTGGCACCAGTTCTACGGCGACGCCGGCTACGCCGGCCGCTGGGCCTACGGGCTGCCCGAGCTGCCGGGCCCGCCGGGGCAGCCGGCCGCGCGCGAGAAGATCAAGGCCGCGCGGGCGGTCGCCGCCCCCGGCTGCTACGCCACCACGTCGATTCTCGCCCTGGCTCCGCTGCTCGCCGCCGGGCTCGTCGAGCCGGACGACATCGTGATCGTCGCGGCCTCCGGCACCTCCGGCGCCGGCCGCTCGCCCCGCGCCGACCTGCTCGCCAGCGAGGTGATGGGCAGCATGTCGGCCTACAAGGTCGGCGGCACGCACCGGCACACGCCGGAGATCGAGCAGGCGCTGTCCGAGGCCCTGCCATCGCCGGGCGTCGTGACGCTCTCCTTCACCCCGACGCTCGCCCCGATGCCCCGCGGCATCCTCGCCACTTCCACGGCCAGGCTCACCCAGGCGGCGGCCAGGGCCGAGGACGCGACCGGCGTGCTGCGGGCCGCGTTCGCCGACGCCTACGGCGGCTCCCCGTTCGTGCACCTGCTCCCCGAGGGCCAGTGGCCGGTCACCGCCGCGGTGTACGGCTCCAACGGCGCGCACGTGCAGGTGGCCGCGGACCAGCACGCGGGCCGCGCCGTCGTGGTCTCGACCACGGACAACCTCGGCAAGGGCGCGGCCGGCCAGGCCGTCCAGATCGCCAACCTCATGCTCGGCCTCCCGGAGACGGCGGGCCTGACCACCCACGGAGTCGCCCCATGAGCGTGACCGCACCCCTCGGCTTCCGCGCGGCCGGCGTGACCGCCGGCCTGAAGCCGTCCGGGGACCGGGATGTCGCCGTCGTCATCAACGACGGGCCATCCCGCGCCGCCGCCGCCGTCTTCACCGCTAACCGGGTGCACGCCGCCCCGGTCAAGTGGTCACGCCAGGTGGTCAGCGGCGGCCGGGTCAGGGCGGTCGTGCTCAACTCGGGCGGTGCCAACGCCTGCACCGGCTCCCTCGGCTTCCAGGACACCCACGCCACGGCCGAGCGGCTGGCCGCCGCGCTCGACGACTCGGCCGGCGAGATGGTGGTGTGCTCAACCGGCCTGATCGGCGAGCGGCTGCCCATGGACAAGCTGCTGCCCGCGGTGGACGCGGCCGTCGCCGAGGCCGACCGGAGCGGCGGCGTGCACGCCGCCGACGCGGTCCGCACCACCGACACGATCATCAAGATCGCCTTCCGGCGGGAGCAGGGCTACACGGTCGGCGGCATGGCCAAGGGCGCCGCCATGCTCGCCCCGTCCCTCGCCACCATGCTCGTCGTGCTCACCACCGACGCCGACCTCACCGCGCCGGAACTCGACGCCGCGCTGCGCAGCGCCACCGCCGTCACCTTCGACCGGCTCGACTCCGACGGCTGCATGTCCACCAACGACACCGTGCTGCTCATGGCCAGCGGCGCGTCCGGCGTCAAGCCGGACAGGCGGGACTTCACCCGGGCGCTCACCGAGGTCTGCGCGGACCTCGCCCGCCAGCTGCAGCGCGACGCGGAAGGCGCGTCGAAGTTCGTCACCATCGAGGTGGTCGGCGCGGCGAGCGAGCCGGACGCGGTCACCGTCGGCCGCAGCGTGGCGCGGAACAACCTGCTCAAGTGCGCGCTCGCGGGGTCCGACCCCAACTGGGGCCGGGTGCTTTCCGCGGTCGGCACCACCGACGCGGTGTTCGACCCCGACCGGCTCAACGTCGCGATGAACGGCGTGTGGGTCTGCCGGGCGGGCGCGACCGGCGACGACCGGTCCAAGGTCGACCTCTCGGGCAAGGACATCACGATCACCGTCGACCTGTCGGCGGGCGCGCACAGCGCCGTGATCCTCACCACCGACCTGACCGAAGCCTACGTCCACGAGAACTCGGCCTACTCCACATGACGATCGTTATCTCCGAAGGCAAGGACGCCGCCAGGAGGGCCGCCGCCACGGCCAAGGCGGGGACGCTGATCGAGGCGCTGCCCTGGCTCGACCGCTTCCACGGCGAGACCGTCGTGATCAAGTACGGCGGCCACGCGATGACCGCCGAGGACCTGCGCGCGGGCTTCGCCCAGGACCTGGTGTTCCTGCGCCACGCCGGGCTCCGTCCGGTCGTCGTGCACGGCGGCGGCCCGCAGGTCACCGGGCACCTCGACCGCCTCGGGATCGAGTCGGTGTTCACCGCCGGACTGCGGGTCACCACGGAAGAGACCATCGACGTGGTCCGGATGGTGCTCAACGGCAAGGTCAACAAGGACATCGTCGGCCTGATCAACCGCTACGGCCCGTACGCCGTCGGCCTGTCCGGCGAGGACGCCAACCTGTTCACCGCCGAGCGCAAGTACGCGAGCGTGGACGGCGCGTTCGTCGACATCGGCCTGGTCGGCGAGATCACCGAGGTCGACGCGTCCATGGTCCACGCGCTGCTCGGCAACGGCCGCATCCCGGTCATCTCAAGCGTCGCGCGTGGCGCGGACGGTGCGGTCTACAACGTGAACGCCGACACCGCCGCCGCGGCCCTCGCGGTCGCGCTCGGCGCGACCAAGCTGGTTGTCCTCACCGACGTCGAGGGCCTCTACCGGGACTGGCCGAACTCGGACGAGGTGATCAGCCAGCTCGACGCCGACGACCTGGAGAAGCTGCTGCCGTCCCTGTCCGCCGGCATGATCCCGAAGATGGAGGCCTGCCTCACCGCCGTCAAGGGCGGCGTGCCGCACGCCCACGTCCTCGACGGCCGCCTCAGTCATGCCATCCTGCTCGAGATCTTCACCGACTCCGGCATCGGCACCATGGTGATTGGAGAAACCCCGTGAGCCTGGCGAAAAGCCCCGCGCCAAGCAATTCAGCGCTGCAGCAGCGGTTCGAAGCCGCGATGATGGGCAACTACGGCGTGCCGCCGCTCGCCCTCGCCCGCGGCGAGGGCAGCTACGTCTGGGACGTCGACGGCAACCGCTACCTCGACCTGATCGCCGGCATCGCGGTCTCCGCGCTCGGCCACGCCCACCCCGCCATCGTCGCGGCGGTCACCAGCCAGGTCGCGAAGATCGCGCACACCAGCAACCTGTTCATCCACGAGCCGGGCGTGCGGCTCGCCGAGAAGCTGCTCTCCCTCCTGCACTCCGACGCCCGCGTCTTCTTCTGCAATTCGGGCACCGAGGCCAACGAGGCGGCGCTCAAGGTCGTCCGCCGCCAGCAGGGCAAGGGCCGCCCGGTGATGGTCGCCGCCGACCACGGCTTCCACGGCCGGACGATGGGCGCGCTGGCGGTCACCGGCAAGGAGTCGATCCGCGCGCCGTTCGAGCCGTTCGGCTTCGACGTCCGCTGGGTCGAGTACGGCGACGCGGCCGCCTTGGCGAACGCGGTCGACGACCGGGTGGCGGGGGTCATCCTCGAGCCGACCCAGGGCGAGGGCGGCGTGATTCCGGCCCCGTCCGGCTACCTGGCCGCCGCGCGGCGCGCCTGCGACGAGGCGGGCGCGCTCCTGGTGCTCGACGAGATCCAGTCCGGCATCGGCCGCACCGGCACCTGGTTCGCGCACCAGGCCGAGGGCGTCACGCCCGACGTCATGACGCTCGCCAAGGGCCTCGGCGGCGGCCTGCCGATCGGCGCCTGCGTCGGCTTCGGCGCGGCGGGCACCGCCCTCGTCGCCGGCGACCACGGCTCCACCTTCGGAGGCAACCCCATCGCCTGCGCCGCCGCCCTCGCGGTCATCGAGACGATTGAAAGCGATGACATACTCAAGAACGTCAAGGCCGTGGGCGAGACCCTGGCGAGCGGCATCGCGGCCATCGACCACCCGCTGCTCGCGGACGTCCGCGGCTCGGGCCTCTGGCTCGCCGCCGTCCTCACCGAGGACAAGGCGCCCCAGGTCAACACCGTTGCCAGGCAGGCCGGGTTCCTGGTCAACGCGGTGCAGCCGGACGCGGTCAGGCTCGCGCCGCCGCTGGTCCTCACCCAGGCGGAGGCCAGCGGGTTCGTCGCGGCGCTGCCCGGCATCCTGACCAAGGCCCACGAGCAGAAGGCGTAACGATGGCACGGCACTTCCTCCGCGACGACGACCTCAGCCCGGCCGAGCAGGCGCAGGTGCTCGACCTGGCGCGGGCGATGAAGGCGGACCGCCTGGGCTTCCGGCCGCTGGCCGGCCCGAAGACGGTCGCGCTGCTCTTCGACAAGCCGAGCCTGCGGACTCGCGTGTCGTTCAGCGTCGGCGTCGCCGAGCTCGGCGGCCTGCCGCTCGAGATCGACACGGCCAAGACGCACGTCGGGCGGGGCGAGACGATCGCCGACGTCGCCCGGGTACTGACCAGGCAGGTCGCCGCGATCGCCTGGCGCACGTCCGGCCAGGAGCGCATCGAGGAGCTGGCGGCCGCGAGCACCGTCCCGGTGATCAACGCGCTGACCGACGAGTTTCACCCGTGCCAGATCCTCGCGGACCTGCAGACGGTGACCGAGCACCTCGGCTCGCTCGCGGGCCGCACGCTCACCTACGTCGGCGACGGCGCGAACAACATGGCGCACTCCTACCTCCTCGGCGGCGCGACCGCCGGGATGCACGTCCGGGTCGCCGCGCCGTACGGCTACTGGCCCGATCAGGCGATCGTGGACAAGGCCCAGCAGATCGCCGCGCTGACCGGCGGCTCCGCGGCCGTCTTCGACGCCCCGGCGCTCGCCGCCAAGGGCGCCGACGTCCTCGCCACCGACGTCTGGGTCTCGATGGGCATGACCGACGCACCTGAGCGCACCGCCGCGCTGGCCCCGTACCAGGTCAGCGGCGAGCTGCTGCAACTGGCGGCCCCCGGCGCGATCGTGCTGCACTGCCTGCCCGCGCACCGCGGCGAGGAGATCACCGCGGAGGTGATCGACGGCCCGGCCAGCGTGGTCTGGGATCAGGCGGAGAACCGGCTGCACGCGCAGAAGGCGCTGCTCGCCTGGCTCCTGGACCGGCCCAGATGAGCACCCCGGGTCTTCCCGCGACCAAGGCGGCCAGGCAGGCGCGGATCGTGGCGATCCTCTCCAGGGAGCACGTCCACTCCCAGGAGCAGCTGGCCGGCCTGCTCAGGCAGCACGCCGGCGTGCACGTCACGCAGGCGACGCTGTCCCGCGACCTGGACGAGCTCGGTGTGGTGCGGCTCCGCGCCCAGGACGGCGCCCTCGTCTACGCGCTGCCGGGCGATCCGAGCTCCCACCCGGGTACCGCTTTCGAGTATTCCGAACGACCGCGGGCCGAGTCCGGCCCGTCCGTTCCCCCCGTAAACGGGCAGCCCGTGTCTGGGCAAGTCGGCGCGGGGCCGCGGGCCCAGGCGGCCGCGTCCGGCCGCACCGGGACGGCCGACCCCGCCGGCGCCCAGTCCCCGGTAGCCCAGCCCCAGGTGTCGCAGGCCGCCCCGCCGCAGCCGGGCCAGGACAACTCGCCCGGACCGCCGGGCGGGCAGGCCGGCGGCGCGTCGTCCCGCCTCGTCCGGTACCTCAAGGAGTTGCTGACCTCGGCGGAGTCGAGCGCCAACCTGGTCGTGCTGCGCACGCCGGCCGGGGCGGCGCAGTTCCTCGCCTCGGCCATCGACCACGCCGCCTGGCCGGCCATCCTTGGCACGGTCGCCGGGGACGACACGGTCCTGGTCATCGCCAGGGACCCGGCCGGCGGCGACGCCCTGGCGGCCGAGTTCCTCGGCCTAGCCGAACGCCGCCGTTAGGGGAAGCGCATCGAAACCGCCAGGACCCGGAACCCCGGAACCCTGGAATCCCCGGGACCTGGAATCCCCGGAACCCTGGAATCCCCGGGACCTGCAATCCCCGGAACCCTGGAATCCCCGGGACCCTGGGACCCCCGGGACCTAGAATCCCCGGGACCCTGGAACCCCCGGGACCCTGGAACCCCCGGGACCCTGGAACCCCCGGGACCCTGGAACCCCCGGGACCCTGGAACCCCGGGACCCTGGAACCCCGGGACCCTGGAACCCCCGGGACCCTGGAACCCCCGGGACCCTGGAACCCCCGGGACCCTGGAACCCCCGGGACCCGGAACCCCGGGACCCTGGAACCCCTGGAATCCCCGGGACTTGGAATCCCCGGGACTTGGAACCTCCCGACCTGGAACCCCGGGACCAGAAGGGGCGGGGCGGACGCGGAGGCACACGTCCGTACCGGCCTTGTGGCCCCCCCAGCCAGAATTTCCTGGCCTTGCGGCACCCGGGGCTAGCTCTAGTGGCCTTGTGGCTCCCCAAGCCAAACGGAACTGGCCCGGTGGCACCCATAGCCAGTGGCTGAGCCGGCCTTGTGTCCCCCACGGACACGACCTGCGGGGAAGACCTGGCCCGGAGTCGGCGGCCAGCCAAATAAGGTGGGAGTACCGGGGCCGATAATGTTGGAAGCGAGATAGGTGGGACAGATGGGAACGGGCGATCAGTCGACCGGCGGGCCGGCAACGCGGTTGTGGGGCGGACGGTTCGAGGGCGGGCCCGCGGACGCGCTCGCCCGGCTGTCGCTCAGCGTGCACTTCGACTGGCGGCTGGCCCGCTATGACCTGCTCGCGTCCCGCGCGCACGCCCGCATGCTGCACCGGGCCGGCCTGCTGACCGACGCCGAGGCCGACTCCATGCTCGGGGCCCTCGATGACCTCGACGAGGCGGTCGAGGACGGCACCTTCCGGCCGACGGTCGCCGACGAGGACGTGCACACCGCACTCGAGCGCGGGTTGCTCGAGCGGCTCGGCTCGCTCGGCGGCAAGCTGCGGGCCGGCCGGAGCCGGAACGACCAGGTGGCCACCGACCTGCGGCTCTACCTCCGCGACCACGCGCGCCTGGTCGTGTCGCGGCTCGCCGAGCTGGAGACGGCGCTGATCGCCCAGGCGGAGGCGAGCGGCGACCTGCCCGCCCCGGGCATGACGCACCTGCAGCACGCGCAGCCGGTCCTGTTCGCCCACCAGCTCCTCGCCCACGTGCAGGCGTTCACCAGGGACGTGAGCCGCCTCCGGGACTGGGACAGCCGGGCGTCGGTCAGCCCGCTTGGCGCCGGCGCGCTGGCGGGCTCCTCGCTGCCGATCGACCCCCGGCAGTTCGCGGCCGAGCTCGGCTTCGCCGCGGCCGCGGCGAACTCGATGGACGCCGTCTCCGACCGGGACTTCGCCGCCGAGTTCTGCTTCGCGGCCGCGCTGATCGGCGTGCACCTGTCCAGGCTCGGCGAGGAGATCGTGCTCTGGTCCTCGCAGGAGTTCGGCTGGGTCGAGATCGACGACGCGTACGCCACCGGGTCCTCGATCATGCCGCAGAAGAAGAACCCGGACGTCGCCGAGCTCGCCCGGGGCAAGGCGGGCCGCCTCATCGGCGGGCTCACCGGCCTGCTCACCACTCTCAAGGGCCTGCCGCTTACGTACAACCGGGACCTCCAGGAAGACAAGGAGCCGGTGTTCGACGCCGTCGACACGCTGCTTCTGGTGCTCCCCGCGATGGCCGGCCTGATCGCCACCCTGCGGATCAACGGGAAGCGGCTGCGCGAGCTCGCGCCCGCCGGGTTCACGCTCGCCACCGACCTGGCCGAGTACCTGGTGCAGCGCGGGGTGCCGTTCCGCGAGGCCCATGAGATCGTGGGGCACCTGGTCGTCTGGTGCCAGGTGAACGACGTCGCCCTCGACGAGGTGAGCGACGAGGACCTGGCCAAGGTCTCGCCGCACCTGACACCGGACGTCCGCGCGGTGCTCACCGTCGAGGGCGCGCTCGCCGCGCGCAAGGGCTTCGGCGGCACGGCGCCCGACCGGGTGGCCGAACAGCTCGTCGCGCTGCGGGCCGCCGTCGACGACGGAGCGGCCTGGGCCGCGGCCGGCGGTGCCTGACCCGCCGCCGGCCGCGGCGGTCACTCTGCGAGCCCCGTGACTCTGGAAGCCCCGTGACTCTGGGAGCCCCGTGACTCTGGAAGCACAGTGGACCTGATCCCCCGGGAGTTCTTCGACCGGCCCTCCCAGGAGGTCGCACCCGACCTCCTGGGCTGCGTCCTGGAACACGAGACCACCGAAGGCCTCGTCGCCGTGGAGCTCACCGAGGTGGAGGCCTACGCGGGGGAGACCGACCCCGCGTCCCACTCCTACCGCGGCCGGACTGGCCGCAACGGGGTGATGTTCGGCCCGCCGGGTTACGCCTACGTCTACTTCACCTACGGCATGCACTTCTGCGTCAACGTCGTCTGCATGCCCGCGGGCATACCGCGCGCGGTACTGCTCCGCGCGGGCCGGGTGACCGCGGGGGAGGGCCTGGCGCGGCGTCGGCGCGCCCGCTGGCGCTCGGAAGCTAGCCAGGGAAGCGTCCTTCCCGCCCGGGACCTCGCGCGCGGCCCGGCCCGGCTGTGCCAGGCCCTGGCGATCGACCGCGTCCAGAACGGCCTCGACGTGTGCTCCGCGGACGGCGAACTCCGTTTGCGCCCCGCTGACCCCGGCCTCCGGGCGGACGGCGCGATCGAGGTCGCCGTGGGCCCGCGCGTTGGCGTCAGCGCGGCCGCCGACGTTCCGTGGCGCTTCTGGGTAGCGGGCGATCCCACGGTGTCGGCCTACCGCCTGCACAAGGCCCGGGTCCGCTAGCCGTACTGTGCTCGCAACCACCGGGCTTGTAGCCACTGTGCTCGCAACCACCGGGCTCGCAACCACCGGGCTTGCAACCACCGGGCTTGTAGCCACTGTGCTCGCAACCACCGGGCTTGCAACCACCGGGCTTGTAGCCACTGTGCTCGCAACCACCGGGCTTGCAACCACTGGCCTCATAGCCACTGGACGGGTAACGGTGTCGGCACAATCGCGGGTCGGCGACCCGGTCCCGGCGGGGCGCCGTCCCGGCAGCCGCCGCCTACGGGCATCAGACGGAACGCCAGTCACACGAGCACCAAATCAGTTTGGGCAGGTTAGGACCGGTATGCCGGCGGGGTAGAACCTTCGATTTGACGGGGGTTCTCGTCAGCCGTAGAGTTCATCTTGCCCCGAGGGGGACGGGACGCCGCAAGGCGGACCGGGACCCGGGGAGCCACCGAGGATCAACTTCCGAAGGTCTCGCGTGCGCCCGCTGTGCTTGCTAAGCAAGTGGCCACCAGGCTGACGGAGGGTGAGCCCTGGTGTCTGGAGAGACCTTCGCGTCACCTTCGCAACCTCCCGGACAGCTTCCGGAAACGAAGTTGACACGAAAGAAACTCTGGAGTAAGGTTTAAGGGTTGCCCCGAAGGGGAACGCAAGTTCCTCCCAGGTGAGCATCTGTTTCTTGAGAACTCAACAGCGTGCTAAAAGCCAGTGCATTAAAAATGTACATAACCCCCGTCGGGGCGGGCTCTTCCGAGGTTCCGTTCCACGGATTTTAGCCATGACTGAAGCTCATGGTTGGGTGATGGTTTCCGGGTCTTTCGGGGCCTGGTGTCAGGCATTCAACGGAGAGTTTGATTCTGGCTCAGGACGAACGCTGGCGGCGTGCTTAACACATGCAAGTCGAACGAGGCGCTTGCGCCTAGTGGCGAACGGGTGAGTAACACGTGAGCAACCTGCCCTTGGCTCTGGGATAGCCTCCGGAAACGGGGATTAATACCGGACATGACCTTCTCCTGCATGGGGGAGGGTGGAAAGTTTTTCGGCCAGGGAGGGGCTCGCGGCCTATCAGCTTGTTGGGGGGGTAACGGCCCACCAAGGCGACGACGGGTAGCCGGCCTGAGAGGGCGACCGGCCACACTGGGACTGAGACACGGCCCAGACTCCTACGGGAGGCAGCAGTGGGGAATATTGCACAATGGGGGAAACCCTGATGCAGCGACGCCGCGTGCGGGATGAAGGCCTTCGGGTTGTAAACCGCTTTCAGCAGGGGCGAATCAAGACGGTACCTGCAGAAGAAGCGCCGGCTAACTACGTGCCAGCAGCCGCGGTAATACGTAGGGCGCGAGCGTTGTCCGGAATTATTGGGCGTAAAGAGCTCGTAGGCGGCCTGTTGCGTCCGCTGTGAAATCCCGGGGCTTAACCCCGGGCGTGCAGTGGATACGGGCAGGCTAGAGGCAGGCAGGGGAGAACGGAATTCCCGGTGTAGCGGTGAAATGCGCAGATATCGGGAGGAACACCGGTGGCGAAGGCGGTTCTCTGGGCCTGTACTGACGCTGAGGAGCGAAAGCGTGGGGAGCAAACAGGATTAGATACCCTGGTAGTCCACGCCGTAAACGTTGGGCGCTAGGTGTGGGTCCCTTCCACGGGGTCTGTGCCGCAGCTAACGCATTAAGCGCCCCGCCTGGGGAGTACGGCCGCAAGGCTAAAACTCAAAGAAATTGACGGGGGCCCGCACAAGCGGCGGAGCATGTTGCTTAATTCGACGCAACGCGAAGAACCTTACCAAGGTTTGACATGGGCCGAAAACTCGCAGAGATGCGGGGTCCTTCGGGGCGGTTCACAGGTGGTGCATGGCTGTCGTCAGCTCGTGTCGTGAGATGTTGGGTTAAGTCCCGCAACGAGCGCAACCCTCGTCCAATGTTGCCAGCGGGTCATGCCGGGGACTCATTGGAGACTGCCGGGGTCAACTCGGAGGAAGGTGGGGATGACGTCAAGTCATCATGCCCCTTATGTCTTGGGCTGCAAACATGCTACAATGGCCGGTACAAAGGGCTGCGAGCCTGTGAGGGTAAGCGAATCCCGGAAAGCCGGTCTCAGTTCGGATCGGGGTCTGCAACTCGGCCCCGTGAAGCTGGAGTCGCTAGTAATCGCGGATCAGCAACGCCGCGGTGAATACGTTCCCGGGCCTTGTACACACCGCCCGTCACGTCACGAAAGTTGGCAACACCCGAAGCCGGCGGCCTAACCCGTAAGGGAGGGAGCTGTCGAAGGTGGGGTCGGCGATTGGGACGAAGTCGTAACAAGGTAGCCGTACCGGAAGGTGCGGCTGGATCACCTCCTTTCTAAGGAGCACCGGCGCCGCTCAGCAGCGAACGACTGCTGCGGCGTCCATGCTTTCTAGTGGAGCACTGGTTATTCACTCAGCTAGCGCGCGAAGGCGCGGTTAGTACGCTTCTCACCTCGGTGAGATCGCGGAACGAGCGCACGGAACGCATGGCTGAATGAGCACGCTGTTGGGTCCTGAGGAAGCAGCCGCTTCCTAGGGCGAGCCGACTCGAACGGCCTGTGAACAGGGATCTCCGGATGGAGATCCCTGACGCATGGTTCCGTCCGTAACTTGAGAACTACACAGTGGACGCGAGCATCTTCTGGACCGGACCCCTATGGGTCCGATCTCTGCAGTTTGCATGTAGTGCATGCAGTGTCAAGTTTTTAAGAGCATACGGTGGATGTCTTGGCACCAGGAGCCGATGAAGGACGTTGGAGCCTGCGATAAGCCTCGAGGAGCCGGCAACCGGGCTGTGATTCGAGGATTTCCGAATGGGGAAACCCGGCCGCTGTCATGAGCGGTCGTCCCTGCCTGAATGCATAGGGTAGTGGATGGTAACGCGGGGAAGTGAAACATCTCAGTACCCGCAGGAAGAGAAAGCAAAAGCGATTCCGCGAGTAGTGGTGAGCGAAAGCGGAAGAGGCTAAACCTGTCACGTGTGATAGCCAGCGGGCGTTGCGTGACGGGGGTTGTGGGACCGCCTGGCCGGAGCTGCTGATCCGGCGAGAAGTTACAAAGTAGCGTCGTAGCGGAACAGTCTGGAAAGTCTGGCCGTAGCGGGTGACAGTCCCGTACGCGAAACGACGCTGCCTTCTTGGCGTGTTCCCGAGTAGCACGGAGCCCGTGGAATTCCGTGTGAATCTGGCAAGACCACTTGCTAAGCCTAAATACTCCCTGGTGACCGATAGTGAACTAGTACCGTGAGGGAAAGATGAAAAGCACCCCGGTGAGGGGTCGTGAAATAGTGCCTGAAACCGTGTGCTTACAAGCCGTGGGAGCCTCTTCGGGGGTGACCGCGTGCCTTTTGAAGAATGAGCCTGCGAGTTACGGTGTGTTGCGAGGTTAACCCGTGTGGGGTAGCCGTAGGGAAACCGAGTCTGAACAGGGCGATTGAGTAGCATGCTGTAGACCCGAAGCGGGGTGATCTACGCATGGGCAGGGTGAAGCGCGGGTAAGACCGCGTGGAGGCCCGAACCCACCAGGGTTGAAAACCTGGGGGATGACCTGTGTGTAGGGGTGAAAGGCCAATCAAACTCCGTGATAGCTGGTTCTCTCCGAAATGCATTTAGGTGCAGCGTCGCGTGTTCCTTCCCGGAGGTAGAGCTACCGGTTGGACTAGGGGGCCCACAAGCTTACTGAATTCAGCCGAACTCCGAATGCCGGTGAAGCCAGAGCGCGGCAGTGAGACTGCGGGCGATAAGGTTCGTGGTCGAGAGGGAAACAACCCAGATCGCCGGCTAAGGCCCCTAAGCGCGTGCTAAGTGGGAAAGGATGTGGAGTTGCAGTGACAACCAGGAGGTTGGCTTAGAAGCAGCCACCCTTGAAAGAGTGCGTAATAGCTCACTGGTCAAGTGATTCCGCGCCGACAATGTAACGGGGCTCAAGCACGCCGCCGAAGCCGCGGCATTGGCACGTAAGTGCCGATGGGTAGGAGAGCGTCGTATCGCGTGTGAAGCAGCGGGGTGACCCAGCTGTGGAGGCGATACGAGTGAGAATGCAGGCATGAGTAGCGAAAGACGAGTGAGAAGCTCGTCCGCCGATTGACCAAGGGTTCCTGGGGCAGGCTAATCCGCCCAGGGTAAGTCGGGACCTAAGGCGAGGCCGACAGGCGTAGTCGATGGACAACGGGTTGATATTCCCGTACCCGTGCACGGCCGCCAGTGCCGAATCCGTGATGCTAAGTCCGTGACCGGAGCCTTCGGGCGAGGGGAGCGGCCGGACCGATCGGGTAGTAGGCAAGCTGGAGGGGTGACGCAGGAGGCTAGCTGGACCCGGGCGGTGGTTGTCCCGGGGTAAGGGCGTAGGGCGAACGGCAGGCAAATCCGCCGTTCACGTGCCTGAGACCTGATGCCGAGCCGTTAGGCGAAGCCAGTAATGCCGTGCTGCCGAGAAAAACCTCGCAGCGAGGACGTGCGCGGCCCGTACCCTAAACCGACGCAGGTGGTCAGGTAGAGAATACCGAGGCGATCGGGTGAACCGTGGTTAAGGAACTAGGCAAATTGCCCCCGTAACTTAGGGATAAGGGGGACCCCTGCTGGTGACGGCACTTGCTGCCCGAGCTGGCGTGGGTCGCAGAGGCCAGGGGGAAGCGACTGTTTACTAAAAACACAGGTCCGTGCCAAGCCGTAAGGCGATGTATACGGACTGACGCCTGCCCGGTGCCGGAACGTTAAGGGGACGGGTCAGCCAGCAATGGCGAAGCTCAGAACTTAAGCGCCGGTAAACGGCGGTGGTAACTATAACCATCCTAAGGTAGCGAAATTCCTTGTCGGGTAAGTTCCGACCTGCACGAATGGCGTAACGACTTCCCCGCTGTCTCAACCACGGGCCCGGCGAAATTGCACTACGAGTAAAGATGCTCGTTACGCGCAGCAGGACGGAAAGACCCCGGGACCTTTACTGCAGCTTGGCATTGGCGCTTGGGACGGCTTGTGTAGGATAGGCGGGAGACTGGGAAGCTCACACGCTAGTGTGGGCGGAGTCACTGGTGAAATACCGCTCTGGTCGTTTTGAGTGTCTAACCTGGGCCCGTGATCCGGGTCAGGGACAGTGCCTGGTGGGTAGTTTAACTGGGGCGGTTGCCTCCTAAAAGGTAACGGAGGCGCCCAAAGGTACCCTCAGCCCGGTCGGCAACCGGGTGCCGAGTGCAAGTGCACAAGGGTGCTTGACTGTGAGACAGACATGTCGAGCAGGAGCGAAAGCTGGGACTAGTGATCCGGCGGTGGCATGTGGAAGCGCCGTCGCTCAACGGCTAAAAGGTACCCCGGGGATAACAGGCTGATCTTGCCCAAGAGTCCATATCGACGGCATGGTTTGGCACCTCGATGTCGGCTCGTCGCATCCTGGGGCTGGAGCAGGTCCCAAGGGTTAGGCTGTTCGCCTATTAAAGCGGTACGCGAGCTGGGTTTAGAACGTCGTGAGACAGTTCGGTCCCTATCCGCTGCGCGCGCAGGAGACTTGAGAAGGGCTGTCCCTAGTACGAGAGGACCGGGACGGACTGACCTCTGGTGTGCCAGTTGTCCCGCCAGGGGCACGGCTGGTTTGCTACGTCGGGAAGTGATAACCGCTGAAAGCATCTAAGCGGGAAGCACGCTTCAAGATGAGGTCTCCCACCACCATCGAGTGGGTAAGGCCCCCAGCCAGACGACTGGGTTGATAGGCCGGAAGTGTAAGCACGGCAACGTGCTCAGCTGACCGGTACTAACAGGCCGAGGGCTTGACACTACACGCACTACCTGCACCGCCGGTAGGCGGGTTCGCGTCCACTGTGTAGCTCTGGAGCTACGGCCGGAACGAATACTCTTTTTTGGCCGACCCTTACTGAATAAGTTCTCGGGTCGACACAAAATAGAGAGTATTCGATGGCCGTAACAGCTCAATAGAGTTCCCGGCGGCTATAGCGAGGGGGAAACACCCGGTCCCATTCCGAACCCGGAAGTTAAGCCCCTCAGCGCCAATGGTACTGCGAGGGAGGCCTCGTGGGAGAGTAGGACACCGCCGGAACACACTTTTTAAGGGGGCTGACCTGCAGGTCAGCCCCCTTTCTTTGTTTATGCTCCGTTACTCGGTATCGGGGGGGTGCGCGGGGCGGGTGGGATGCGCCCCCGCGCGCTCGTTGCTCAAAAAGCGAGCACCGAAGCGCGGTGGCGCACCCACCGCCGCCCCGCGCACCCCCTCAGCCACAAGAGTCAAAACCAAGTCGTGCCGCATCTCGGAGTTCACGCGCTTTCCCCTTGGTGCGTTAACACACGGAGAGGCATCACGCTCCCCGCGCCGCCTGAGCCTCTTGGCGGCTCGCCCGGAGGCGTTGTGACTCTTGATGCGGTGGACATTTCTGTGGTCATCGGGGAGAGCGGGCCGCGGGGCGGGAGTTGGTCCGTCACCATTGCTCTGACGGGTGGTCGGCCTTGGGGGAGGCGGTGGGTCTCCCGGGTCTGGTGTGGGACCGGTTAGCAGGGGGAGCGGTAGAGGCGTTGCCTCGTCGCCTTGCTGCCCTGCCTGACGCTGGGTCGGGGCCGAAAGTGTGCTGGTAGCGCGTAGGGTTAAAGGTTGAGTGTGTAGGAGGGTTTAACAGTGGCCGAAAACGGCGAGTCGTCGCAGCGTAGTGGTGCCGGGGATGGGCGTGGCCGCTCCAGTGGGGGCGCTAGCCGTGGCTCTGGCGGCACCGGGCGCACCGGGGGATATGGCCGTTCCGGAGGCCAGGGGGGCCGTAGCGCTGGCTTTAGCGGGCCCCGGAGTGGTGGCGGGGAGCGACGGTACGGCAGCTCACGCGATGGCGGGAACCGCGGCGGCTCCGACCGGGCGCCCTCCCGTTACCAAGACGACCGGGGGCGGCGCCCTGGCGATGAGTCCTCTCGTGGCGGCGAGCGCGACGGCGATCGGGGGCCGCGGCGTGAGGGCGGCTACGGTGACCGGCCCAGCCGTCCTTCGTATGGCGGCGGGCAGCGTGACGGCGGCTACCGCGGGCCCCGGCGTGACTCCGGCACCGACAGTGGCTTCCGCGGCGGCGACCGGCCGCGCCGGGACTCCGGCAGCGGCGGGGAACGCGGCTATGACCGCGGTCCTGGTCGCGGCGACCGACCGTCCTACGGCGGCCAGGGAAGCTCCGACGGCGGCTACCGCGGCGGCGACCGCTCCGGTAACCGTGGTGCCCCGCGCCGGGACTCTGGCGGAGACGACAGGCGCGGCTACGACCGCGGCCCCAGCCGCGGTGACCGCCCCTCATACGGCGGCCAGGGCCGTTCCGATGGTGGCTTCCGCGGCGGCGACCGGCCTTCGTACGGTGGCGGCCAGGGCCGTTCCGATGGTGGCTTCCGTGGCGGCGACCGGCCTTCGTACGGCGGCGGCCAGGGCCGCTCCGACGGCGGCGACCGGCCGGCCAGGCGCGAGTACGGCGGCGGCGACAGCGGCGGCCGCGGGTACGACCGGCGGCCAAGCGGTGGCGACCGTGGCCCGCGACCGCCTTATAACGCGGGCCGTTCCGACGGCGGCTTCCGCGGCGGTGACCGGCCGTCGCCGCGCGGTCCCCGGCGGGAGCCTGATACCGGCAACCGGAGCGGCGAGCGGGCCGGGGGCGGCTACGATCGCCGTCCAGGCGGCGACCGGGACGGTGGCTACCGCCGCCCCGAGGGGGGCTACGGGCGTGACCGTGAGGACCGCGGGCCTGGGGGCTACCGTTCGGGCCAGGACGGCCCCGCGCGCTCCGGGAGGCCGTCGTACGGCCGTCCGGGCGGCACCGACCGCCCGGCGCGCAGCCAGGGCTTCAGCCGCACCATGTCCGACCGGATCGGCGGCTCGTTCCCCGACGACCGGGCGGCCCGGTCGCCGAGGCCGGCCGACGGCGGGCGCCCGGCTGCCCGCGGCACCTCCTACGGCGCGGGCGGCCGGACCGACCGGCCGTCCAGGTACGGGGCGGGCCAGGGCGGCGACCGGGATCGCTCCTACGACCGCGGTGACAGCCGGCCCGGTGCTGACCGGCCCCGCGCTGACCAGCCCCGGGCAGACCGACCCAGTGGTGACCGGTACCGGGACGACCGGCGCGGCGGCGCGTCGTCGAGCGCGCCCCGCATCCCCGACAGCATCACCGACGACCAGGTATCCCGCGAGGTGCGGGACGAACTCGGCAGCCTCTCGCTCGACCGGGCGAGCACGGTCGGCCGGTACCTGGTCGCGGCCGAGCTCGCCACCGACCCGGAGCAGGCCTACCGCTACGCGCAGGCGGCTAAGCAACTGGCCGCGCGGGTCGGCATCGTCCGCGAGGTCGCCGGCATCATGGCCTACAAGTCGGGCCGCTGGGCCGAGGCCCTGACCGAGCTGCAGGCCGGCCGCCGGATGACCGGCCGTAACGACTACCTGCCGCTGATGGCGGACGCTGAGCGCGGCCTCGGCCGCCTCGACCGCGCGCTCGACCTCGTGCACAGCGCGGAGGCGAAGCGCCTTCCCCGCGCCGCGCAGATCGAGCTGCGCATCGTCGAGTCGGGCATCCGCCGCGACCAGGGCCTGGCCGACGCCGCGGTGCTCGCCCTCCAGGTGCCAGAGCTGACCGACGGCAAGCAGCGCCCCTGGTCGGCCCGCCTCTTCTACGCCTACGCCGAGGCTCTGCTCGCGGCCGGCCGCACGGAAGCGGCCAGGGAGGCCTTCTCCCGCGCCGTGGTCGCCGACGAGGACGAGCAAACCGACGCCCTGGCCCGCCTGGACGAACTAGACGGCCTCACCGTCACCGACCTAGAAGACGACGAGGACGACGAGGAACGACGAGGAGACCTCGACGAGGAGGACGACGTCGACCTCGACGACGAGTCCGAAGCGGACGAGGGACGAGGAAGACGCCGACCTCGACGACGAGTCCGAAGCGGACCTAGGCGACGAGGAAGACGACGACCTGGACGACGAGTCCGACCTGCCCGACCCACTGGAAATGGACGAGGACTTCGAAGACGAGGACGAAACCGACGACGACGAGGACGACGAGCCGGACGACGATACCGAGGATGACCCCGACGCCCGAGCGGACGACGAAGCCGGCCCCCGGGTCACCGACAAGTAACCGCCGCCCGGCGGCGGGCCAGGTCACCCAGAGGCCTGGCCCCGGTCCATCTTGGTATCAATCTGGAAGACACCGTCTCCTAGATCTGTGACGTCTGGGCCGCCAGCTTCCTGCGCGGGGGGCGTTCCCCCGCAAGATGACTGCCTGGCGTCATAGCGATGTTGTCACGCACCCGGCTATTGTCCCAGACAACAGGAGAGGGAGAAGAGATGGACCTCACGCTCGATGTGCACTCGGAAGACCCGGGGTTCACGGTCATCGCGGTCGGCGGCGAGATCGACGTTTACACCGCTCCCAAGCTGCGCGAGAAGCTGATCAGCCTGGTCGAGGCCGGCAGTTACCAGCTGATCGTGGACATGGAAGGCGTCGAGTTCCTCGACTCGACCGGCCTCGGCGTGCTGGTCGGCGGCCTGAAACGGGTCCGCGCGCACGACGGCTGGATCGACCTGGTCTGCACGCAAAGCCGCATCCTGCGCATCTTCCGCATCACCGGCCTGAACAAGGTGTTCAGCATCTACGACACGGTCGCCGAGGCCGAGGCCGCGCATGCCAACCCCGACCCGGACGACCAGGAAGACTAGAGTCGCCCGCGTTCAGGCGTCAACCGTGCGCAGCACCAGGCCGGTGCGCGGCTTGGGGCCGAACGACGTCGACTTGCGCGGCACCTGCTCGCCGTGCGCGGCGATGTCCATCACGGCCGCGAGCGGCATCGGATTGCAGATGACCGCGGTCCCGCCGGAGTCCGCGGCCATGCGCACGGCCTCGACGGGGTCGTGCGCGATCAGCACGTCGCGCACGTTGTCCCTGATCGACCACAGCTGGGCCAGCAGCAGTTCCTGCATCACCGACGCGTCAAGCGCCCGCCAGCGGGGCGACACCCCGGCGGGCATGGCCGCCTCGACCTGCCGCTCGTCCGGATTGGTCAGCAGCCAGTACCCGTCGTCGCCGGTCAGCAGGAACGCCGTGCCCGCGGCTCCGGCCGCCGCGAGACGGCCGAACGCGGTCTCCTCGCTGACCGCGGTGACGGTGAACGCCCCGGCGGCGCGCTCGACGGCCTCCGGCAGGGACAGCCCCGGCAGCACGCGGTGGATCGCGCCGAGCCGGAGCGGGTACTCGTCCGCGTCGACGAGGAACGCGAGCCCGTAGTCCCACGGGCCGGAATCGCCGTCGGCGCCGCTCATCTCCGCGCGCAGTTCCCGGTAGGCGGCGTACCGGTGGTGGCCGTCGGCGATGAGCGCGGTGCGCGTGGCCAGGTCCGCGGCGATGGCCGCCTGGGTGCCCGGGTCGGTGACCGCCCACAGCCGGTGCGTCACCCCGTCGTCCGTGACGGCGCAGGCCAGCGGCGGCTGGCCGTCCGCCGTCAGGTCGGTCAGCCGGGACGCATCGCCCGGGACGGGAAGGTCGCTTCGCCCGCCGGCTCCCGTCCCGCCGTTATAGACGAGCAAGATCGGCTCGAGGTTGCTCCGCGTCTTCGCCATCAGCTCGCGCCGCCCGGCGACCGGGCCCGCCATCACGCCCTCGTGAGGGCGGACCGCGCCCGTCCCGACCGCCACGAGCCCGATGAGCCCGCGTTGCACCCAGCCGGTCCCCCGCTGCTCGTACACGTAGAGCGCGGGCGAGTCGTCCGCCGCGAGCACGCCCTCCGCCAGCCAGTCGTGCAGCCGCCCAGCCGCTATCTCACCGGGGGCGCGGTCACTCGGTGCGACCTCACCGGGCCGGCCTCACCGGGCGCGCCCGTCGGCAGGATGAGCCGGACGACGTTGTACGGCGACGCGTCGAGGAGCCGCTCAAGGCTCCCGGGGCCGATCACGTCGTACGGTGGTGATGTGACGTTTGCGAGTCCCCCCACCCGGGATAGGTCATAACGGACACCGCGGAACGGCGTCAGGAGGAGGCCGACGCCGGGGTAGGAGTCATTGCCGGACGGAAAGTGGGTCTGCACACAATGTCAGAAGTGCCAAGCGCCAGCTGGGATTCCCCGCCCCAAGAAAATCCCGGCCGTTCCGCTGGCCGCACGGGCCGCATACCCGGCGAAAGCGGGGGCAACGACGCCGGCGGCACGGAGCCCGCCGACGTGCACGCCTGGTACACGACCGGCCTGGAACTGCTCGGGAAGGGCAGCCCGGCCGCCGCCGCGCAGGTGCTGCAGCGGGCGCTGAACGCCGAGCCCGCGTCGCGCAGCGTCCGCGAGGCCCTGGCCCGCGCCCAGTTCGACACCGGTCAGTACGCGGCCGCGGCGGACAACTTCCGCGTGATCGTCGAGGCGAGCCCCACGGATGACTACGCGCACTTCGGCCTGGGCCTGTCGCTCGCCCGGGCCGGCGAGCACGAGGCCGCCGCCGAGTACCTGGCCCTGGCCGCGGCGATGCGCCCGGACCTCAAGCACTACACCGACGCCCTCCGCCAGGTGCGAGCCACGCTCAAGTTCCGCAAACCCGCCCCCTAGACTGGCCCCGTGCCTAAATCGCTCGCCGAAGCCTACGA
Source organism: uncultured Actinomycetota bacterium (assembly GCA_963767685.1). GTDB lineage: Bacteria > Actinomycetota > Actinomycetes > Streptosporangiales > Streptosporangiaceae > Trebonia. The sequence continues at coordinate 2,047,964 of CAVYEZ010000005.1, read as the reverse complement.
CGTCCTCCTCTTCGACCTTGACGGCGTCGTCTACATCGGCGGCACCGCGATTCCCGGTGCTCCCGAGGCGCTCGAGCAGGCCAAGCGGGCGGGCGCGCACGTCGCGTACGTCACCAACAACGCCTCCCGCACCCCGGCTGCGGTCGCCGCCCTGCTGCGCGGCATGGGCGCCCCGGTCACGGAGGCCGACGTGGTCACCTCCGCCCAGGCCGCGGCCAGGCTCCTGGCCGACAAGCTGCCTCCCAAGTCGAAGGTCCTGGTGATCGGCGCGACGGCGCTGCGGCTGGCCGTCCGGGAGCGCGGGCTCGTCCCCGTTTCTACCGCGATGGAGAAGCCGGCGGCGGTCGTCCAGGGCTTCGGGCCCGGCATCGACTACGGCAGGCTGGCCGAGGGCGGCATCGCGGTCCGCGCGGGCGCGCTGTTCGTCGCCACCAATGCCGACTCCACGATCCCGAACGCGCACGGCACCGCGCCCGGCAACGGCTCGCTCCTCAAGGTCATCGAGACCGCCACGGGCACGGTGCCCATCGTCGCCGGCAAGCCGGAACCGCCGCTGCAGCACGAGTCGGTCATCCGCACCGGCGCCAAGCGGCCGCTGGTCATCGGCGACCGGCTCGACACCGACATCGAGGGTGCCTACAACACCGGCACCGACAGCCTGCTCGTGCTCACCGGCGTGGACACCCCGCGCACCGCCACCCTCGCGCCCAGGCACCGCAGGCCCACCTACATCGCCGAGGACCTGGACGCGCTCATGCGGCCCTACCCGGAGGTCTCCGCGACCGGTTCTGGCGTCACCTGCGGCGGCTGGACCGCGACGGAAGACGCCGGGGGAACGCTCGCGCTCACGGGCCACGGCACCGCGATCGACGGCCTGCGCGCCCTGGCCACCGCCGCCTGGGCCGCCCAGGACGAGCGCGGCCGCCTCAACGCCGGCCAGGTGGCCGCCGCGCTCGACACCCTGGCCGCCGCCGGCCTCCGGATTTGACAACACCCGTCTTCTGCGATGGGATAGCGCGCATGCCAGCACACCAGACGAGCCGTGAGGCCGGGCTGTGCTGCCCTAAGACGGCGTGCCGCCGTCTTTCCTCGTGTTGTCGTTGACCCGCTTTCTCAGCCGGAGTCACTAAACGCAGCCGACGCACGAAGGAACCCTCGTGAACACCGACCTTTCGGTCGCTCCTGAGATCGCACAGCTGGCCGATCCGTTCGTCCCCGCGCAGCCCGTCGCCGCGACGCCGCGCACGGACGGCCGGATCGCGGGCGACCTCGCGGACCTCGCCGCGACGCCGGAGCGCTGGTGGGACCTGGTCCGCTTCGACCACGACGGCCCGGTCCGGGTTCCGCTGCCGGATGCCCCGGGCACCTGGCTGCTGGTGCTTCCCCCTGGCGCCACCGCCGACTGCGACTGCCAGCAGGCCACCGCCCTGGCCGGCGAGGCGGTCGAATCGGCCAGCACCCAGCCGCCCGCCGACGGCCAGGCGGCCGGCGCCACCGTAAGCCGCCCGCTGCGCCCAGGCCGCGTCCGCGTGCACGGCACCCGCGCGCGGCACCGCGTGCGCGCCGCCGGCCCCGGCTACTCAGTCACGTTGCACTGGACAGTCGGCCGCTCCCGTTCGGAATAATTCAAAACATCATCCTGAACGGGGGCATGGCGTCTTCACCCCGGCACCCTCAGCGAATTCTCAGGCCAGATAAGGAATTATTGGGCGCCGCTCGGCATCTATTGCAGGCGGCGGGGTCACCCTGCGGGAGTACCGGGTAAATCATCACCGGGGGTGACGCGGCGGCGATCCGCCGCCTGCCAGAATTGGGATCGTCTCAACTAGAGAGGACCTATTTCCCATGATCGAGGTACGGGGCCTCACGAAGCGGTACGGCGCTAAGACCGCCGTGGACAACCTGACGTTCAGCATTGAGTCAGGCCAGGTCACCGGCTTCCTGGGGCCGAACGGGGCGGGCAAGACCACCACGATGCGCTGCATTCTGGGGCTTGACTACCCGACCGAGGGCACGATCACCGTGGACGGCAAGTCGTACCACGACATGGCGTACCCGATGCGCGAGGTTGGCGCGCTGCTCGAGGCGAAGGCGGTGCACGGCGGCCGGTCCGCCTACAACCACCTGCTCTGCCTGGCCCAGACCAACAGCCTGCCCAAGCGGCGGGTCGGCGAGGTGCTTGAGCTTGTCGGCCTGTCGGATGTGGCGAAGAAGCGCTCCAAGGGGTTCTCCCTCGGCATGAGCCAGCGCCTCGGCATCGCCGCCACGCTGCTCGGCGACCCGAAGGTGCTGATGTTCGACGAGCCGGTCAACGGCCTCGACCCCGAGGGCATCTTGTGGATCAGGAACCTGATGAAGGCGCTGGCCGCCGAGGGCCGCACGGTCTTCGTCTCCAGCCACCTGATGTCGGAAATGGAGAACACCGCCGATCACCTGATAGTGATCGGCCGAGGCAAGCTGATCGCCGCCTCCTCGATGAAGGAGTTCGTCGCCGGTGCGTCCGGTGCGTCCGTGCGGGTGCGCACGCCCTCGGCCGACCAGTTGGTGCGGGCGGTGACCGCCAAGGGCGCGACCACCAGCACCGACGATGACGGCGCGATCGAGGTGCGCGGCATGTCCACCGAGCAGATCGGCGACCTGGCCTTCAGCGAGGGAATCCGGCTGCACGAGCTGACCACGGTGCGGGCCTCGCTGGAAGAGGCGTTCATGGAGCTAACGGCGGACAGCGTGGAGTACCACGCCGACACTCCCGGGGCCCAGCGGCCGTCTACGACGATCGGAAGCGGGGTCTGACCGATGGCTACCATGACAACCTCGGACGTTAAGCTTTCCGCGCTACCGCCTTCCTCCGGCCACGCCGGGCTGCGCGGCGTGATCGCCTCGGAGTTCACCAAGATCCGCTCGGTCCGCTCCACCTACTGGACGATCGCGGCGCTGGTCATCGTCGGCGTCGGCATCGCGGCCCTGGTGGGCTTCGGCATCGCGAACAACATCCACAACCAGCCGTGGAACAAGGCGGGGACGGACGGCACGCAGAGCATCCTGACCCCCTTCCTCTTTATCGGCCAGCTGATCATCGCGGTGATCGGCGCCATGGTCATCACGTCCGAGTACTCCACGGGGATGATCCGCACCTCGCTGACGGCGATGCCGCGGCGGGGCACGGTCTACCTCGGGAAGCTGATCGTGCTCACCACGGTGACGCTGGTCGTCTCCCTGGTGACCTCGTTCATCGCGTTCTTCGTCGGCTCGGCGACGCTGTCCGGCTCGGGCGTGGCCGGCTCGCTGTTCCACAACGTCACGATCCCGGCGAACGTCAACATGGGCCCGGGCGGGCCGAACAGCCCGCCTAGCTACACGTTCGTCGGCACCGACGTGATCACCTCCGGCCACGTGCTCACCGCGGTCGTCGGTTCCGCGCTGTTCGTCACCGTGGTGGCGCTGATCGCCTTCGGCCTCGGCGCGATCATCCGGCATACGGCCGGCGCGATCAGCTCCGTGTTCGGCCTGCTGTTCGTGCTGTCGATCGTCATCCAGGTCTTGCCGAACACCTGGCGCTGGGACATCATGCGGTTCTTCCCCGACGCGGCCGGCCGGGTGCTCTCGGTGACCCTGCCTGGAAACCAGAACCCGCACCTGTGGTCGACATGGCCGCAGTTCCTGGTCACGGTGATCTGGGCGGCCGTGCTCGTCGGGATCGGCGGCTACCTGTTCCGCAAGCGCGACGCGTAGCCAGCGGGGGCAAGACGGGCGGGCCGCCGGGGAAATCCCCGGCGGCCCGCCCGCTTTCACGACGCTCCCCGCGGCCCATCTTGGCCCGCGACCTTGGCGGTTCAATGCCGATAAAGCCGCGACGCGGTGGGTCGGCGTTTCAGGTCACGACCAGCTCCCGGGAAACGGACATAGACCGCGTTTGCCCCACAAAGCACTACAGGCGCCTTGAGCGTCCCAGGCAAACTTCAGGAAAGTTGCTGGGTGCTGGTTGAAAGCCGCATCGTCCTAGCGATCTTCAGAGTGCCGCGATCGTGCCCGGGACCAGCTCGGTGAGTGAGTCGAGGACCAGCCGGGCCTTGTCCAGGGCCTCGGCGGGCGGCGGGTACTCCGGCCGGGGGACCGCGATGACGGCGAGGCCGGCCGCCGCCGCCGAGCGCAGGCCGTTGGCGGAGTCCTCGATGGCGGCACACTCCGTCGGCGGGACGCCGAGGCGCGCGGCCGCTTCCAGGTAGACATCCGGGGCCGGCTTGCCCCGGGCGACCTCCTCGCTGGACACCGCGGCGGCGAACGCCGGGCGCAGCCCCGAGGCGTCAAGCACCGCCTCGATCAGGCTCTTCGGCGCGGAACTGGCGACCGCCAGCCGCCAGCGGGCCGACAGCGCGCGCACCGCGCCGACCGCCCCCGGCAGCAGCGGCAGGTGCGCCTGGTACTCGGCGGTCATCGCCGCGATGACCAGCTGCGCGACCTCCCGGGGGGCGATCCGCAGGCCGAAGTCCTCGCTCATGTACGCGGACCACTCCGCGGTGGACATGCCCATCATCCGGTCCTGGGCGTCATCGGGCCACCGGCCGCCCCGGTCGGCGACGAACTTCCGCCGCACCCGCTCCCAGACCGGCTCGGAGTCGATGAGCACCCCGTCCACGTCGAACACGACTGCCTCGATCACGCCACTCCCACCGGCAAGCCGGCTGCCGTTACGGCAGCGTCAGTATCTCGTGCCCGTCCTCGGTGACCAGCACCGTGTGCTCGAACTGCGCGGTGCGCTTATGGTCCTTCGTCACCGCGGTCCAGCCGTCGGGCCAGATGTCGTAGCTGATCACGCCCAGGGTAAGCATGGGCTCGATGGTGAACGTCATGCCGACTTCCATCGTCACCGTGTTGGACGGGTCGTCGTAGTGCGGCACGACGAGGCCGGAGTGGAAGGTCGTCCCGATCCCGTGCCCGGTGAAGTCGCGCACCACCCCGTACCCGAACCGCTTGGCGTAGGACTCGATCACCCGCCCGATCGCGTTCAGCGGCCTGCCCGGCGCGACGGCGCGGATGCCGCGCATCATCGCCTCCTTCGTCCGCTCGACCAGCAGCCGCGACTCCTCGTTGACGTCCCCCGCGAGGAAGGTCGCGTTGGTGTCACCGTGCACGCCCCCGATAAAGGCCGTGATGTCGATGTTGACGATGTCGCCGTCCTCGACGACCGTGTCGTCGGGGATGCCGTGGCAGATGACCTCGTTCAGCGAGGTGCACAGCGACTTCGGGTAGCCGCGGTAGCCCAGCGTCGACGGGTACGCGCCGTGGTCGACAAGGAAGTCGTGCCCGATCCCGTCCAGGTAGTCCGTGGTGACCCCGGGGCGCACGTGCCGCCCGACCTCTTCCAGCGCCTGCGCCGCGAGCTTGCAGGCGACCCGCATCCGCGCGATCGTGGCGGCGTCCTTGACGTCCAGCTCACCGAGCGTGGGCTGCTTCTTGCCCACGTACTCGGGGCGCGGGATGTTCGCGGGAACTTGCCGGGCGGGAGTTTGCCGACCCGGGTGGAGCAGAGTGGCCATGTTTTGCGAGTCTAGTAGGCATGGCGAACTCCGACGAGCAAGGCCAATGGTGGTTCTGCACACGTCACCGGACGGTAGAGCCCGCTGACACACCCTGCCCGGGCAAGGATCTCCTTGGCCCGTACAACACCCGCGAGGAAGCGGCCCACGCCCTGGACAAGGTAAGGGAGCGCAACGAGGCCTGGGACAAGCAGGACTAGGGAAGGCGCGGAAACCCCGGCTCGCGTGGATATCGCCTCTCGATGCGATATCCATGCGAGCCGTTCGGACGCCACTGGCCGAGCCGGGCTACGCTAGTGGTTGTGAGCAACCATTTGCCGCCGGCGGCAGAAGCCCGGCTGGCCGAGATCAGGAGCAGCGGCACCTGGGGATCGGCGCTCACCTCCGATGAGTTCGCCGCCGTCCGCTCGGTGGGCTTCCAGCCCGTCGGCCAGGTGCTTGGCGCCGCGGTGTACAACATCGGCTACACCGGCGGCTACGGCTGCCCGGGAGCGTGGATGGGCTACAACTTCGGCTGGGGCCCGGCCGGCGGGACCCAGGTGTCGAGCAAGGGCGGCTACGGCTCGTTCGGGCCCCTCGTCAAGACGATGTACGACGCGCGCCGCGCGGCCATCAGCCGCATGGTCGCCGAGTGCACCGAGCTCGGCGGGCACGGCGTGGTCGGCGTCCGGCTCACCATCGGAAGTTTCCCCACGGGCGGACTCGAGTTCAAGGCGATCGGCACCGCGGTCAGCGCGCCGGGCGCGCCCCGGCTGCGCCAGCCGTTCACCTCCGACCTGTCCGGCCAGGACTTCGCCAAGCTGGTGCACAGCGGCTGGATGCCCGCCGGGCTCGCGCTCGGCATCACGGTCGCGGCGCGGCACGACGACTGGCAGACCGTCGGGCAGACCCGCTGGTCCGCGGGGAACGCCGAGGTCAAGGGCTGGACCGAGCTGGTCAACGACGCCCGGCACGACGCCCGGCAGCAGCTCGCGGCCGACGTCAAGCGCATCGGCGCCGAGGCCGTGGTCATCGCGAACATGGACATGCGCGTCCGTGAGCGCGAGTGCCCGGCCCAGGAGGGGCGCCGCGACCACATCATCGAGGCGGTCAACATCGGCACCGCCATCGTCAGGTTCAAGAGCAGTCATCTCGAACGGAATCAGCACTCTCCGCTCGCCATCATGTCCCTCGACCCGCAGCGGCGCCAAGCGGCGCGCGTCGACATCGGCCAAAACAGAAGATAAGAGGACGTTGATGACCAACCAGCAGATCGATTTCGGCGCGGCCGGCGTCCCGCAGGACGCGATCAAGCGGCTCGCGGAGCTACAGCCGGGCAAGGCAGGGTCGATCTTCACCTCCGACCTGTCGGTCAACGAGTTCCTGCTGGTCCGCGAGGTCGGCTTCAAGCCACTCGGGCTCGTGCTCGGCTCGTCGATCTACCACGTGGGGCTGCAGATCGGCCGGTGGGGCAAGAACCAGGAGCTGGACGTCCTCTCCCAGGCGATGTACCACGCGCGGGAGCTCGCCATGACCCGGATGGAGGCCGAGGCGGACGCGCTCGGCGCCGACGGCATCGTGGGCGTGCGCCTGGACGTGGAGATGAAGGAGTTCGGCGCGGACATCGCGGAGTTCATCGCGGTCGGCACCGCCGTGAAGGCCGAGCCGGGCGCCGCGGGCGGCGGAGTGACGAACTGGCGCAACAACAAGCGCCAGCCGTTCACCTCCGACCTGTCCGGCCAGGACTTCTGGACGCTCATCCGGGCCGGCTACGCGCCCCTTGGCATGGTGATGGGCTCGTGCGTTTACCACATCGCGCACCAGCGCATGGGCAACGTCCTCGGCAACATCGGCCGCAACGTGGAGATCGAGCAGTTCACCCAGGCCCTCTACGACGCCCGCGAGCTGGCCATGACCCGCATGCAGACCGAGGCCGAGGAACTGCACGCCGAGGGCATCGTCGGCGTCCAGCTCCGCCAGCACTCCCACACGTGGGGCTCGCACACGACGGAGTTCTTCGCCATCGGCACGGCCGTCCGGCCGCTCCGCGACGACCACGTGATCGAGCGCCCGACAATGGTCCTGTCCCTCGACGCCTAGTCCAGGGTTAGCCGGTCACGACCCGGTTTCCAACTGCTCCGCATGCCCCGCCCCTGCCGCGGTAACGGGTGGAGCCCGTCGGCTAAGCGGTGGGGCCGGTGACCGTGTCCAGGAGCCTCGCGAGCCGGTGACGCAGGCCCCGGCGGGGCAGGACTACGCCCTCGCCCGCCGCCGCCGAGACCAGGTGCTGGCCCGCGTCGAAGGAGAGCGCCCCGGGGACCGACAGGGCCTCGTGGGCCAGGGCGTCCAGTTCCGGGTCGTCGCCGTCCAGCGCCAGGATGGTGGCGCCGGTCTTCCGGGCGTCGTTGACCCGCTCAAGCAACGGAACGGGGGCGGCGTCCTCCGCCACGACGAACAGCGTCTCGCCCCGGCGAGCCGCCTCCAGCCGGGCGAGTCCGACCGACAGGTGCGGCGGCGCGCCGGGCGGGGGAGACCAGCGCACGAGCGTCGGCGCGAGCTCGGCGACCCCGGACAGCCGGCTCTCGTCGTCCAGGTGCGCGGTCATGTGCCACGGCTCGAATTCCGGCGTGCCCACCACGAGCAGTCCGCCCGCCGACCGGGGCGAGGTGCGCAGCGCCCGGCCGAGCGACCTCGCTTGTTCCAGCCACCCCGAGCCCGACATGAGCGCACGAAGCGTAGCGACCTGGTCCGCGTCCACGTACTCAGCATGAGGGCAATGCCGCCGTAATGCACGCCCAAGTTGAAACAGAACGCCTAGGCCTGCTGGAACTCCACCCGGTTGCCGAACGGGTCGTGCGTATGGAACCGCCGCACCCCGGGAATCTCCCCGTCGGCGCGTACGCAGGCGTGCCCCCCGGAAGTCAGCGCCGCGAAAAGTTCGTCCAGGTCATCGACGAGCAGCGCCGGGTGCGCCTTGCGGGCCGGCGCGAACGGCTCCTCGACCCCGAGGTGCAAGACCGCGGTCCCCGAGGCGAACCAGCACCCGCCCCTGGCCGCCAGGGCCGCGGGCTTAGCCAGCTCGGTCATCCCGAGCAGGCCGGCGTAGAAGGCCCGCGCGGCCTCCTCGCGCCCGCGCGGCATCGCCAGCTGAACGTGATCAACTCCAGTGATCATCGCCGGCCTCCATATAACTCGATATGAAGATAGTTGACATCAAGCATAAGCAACCGCCCGAGCGTCGAATGCGGCCAGGCGCAGGCGTCCACGGGATCCCATCGTCTCGCGGGGTCACGGCCGGTGAGAGGATCGGAGTCGACGCGACAAGACCGATGGAGGCGTAATGAAGTTCGCCTGGCTGTGCAGCCACGAGTCCTACCAGCCCGAAGACCTGGTCGAGCAGGCAGTGGCGGCCGAGGAGGCCGGGTTCGACGCCGTGCTCGGCAGCGACCACTTCCACCCCTGGGTCGACGACACCAGCGCGGCCGGCTTCGTGTGGTCCTGGCTCGGCGCGGTGGCTGTCAAGACCGAGCACGTGACCCTGGGCACCTCGGTGACCTGCCCGCTGTTCCACTACCACCCGGGGCTTGTCGCGCAGATGGCCGCGACCACGGACCGGCTGTCCAACGGCCGGCTGCTGCTCGGCGTCGGCACCGGCGAGGCGCTCAACGAGCGGTCGCTCGGCTTCCCGTTCCCCGGCTACGCCGAGCGGCAGGCCCGGATGCAGGAAAGCCTGGAGATCATGCACCGCATGCTCGCCGGCGAGAAGGTGACGTTCCACGGCGAGTACTACACGACGGAAACCGCCAAGCTGTACTCCCCCCCGAAGGGCAGCGTGCCGATCCTGATGGCGGCCGGCGGTCCCAAGTCGGCGGCGTTCGCCGGCACCTACGCCGACGGCCTGATCACCAGCGTGAAGGACCCGGCCGACACGGTGGCCAAGGTCATCGGACCGTACCGGAAGGCCGCGACTGAAGCGGGCAAGGAGCACCTCGTCCTCGCCACCCGCTGGACCGTCCTGGCCGCCACCAAGGAACAGGCCTGGCAGGCGCTCAGTTCCATGCGCGGCCTGCGCGCCCCCGGCCGCCTCGAGGCCACCGACCCCCAGGAGCTGCGGATCAAGGCCGACGAGATGGACCCGGCCGACGTGCTGTCGAGCTACACGGTCATCCCCGACGCCGAGGGCCTCATCAACGCCTACCACCCCCTGGTCACCGATGTCGGCGCGGACATCGTCTCGATCCAGGTGCTGTCCGAGGACCCGATGGCCACGATCGAGCTCATCGGCAAGGAAGTCCTGCCGGAACTCCGCAAGCTCGCCGCCTGACCCCAAAGCTCAAAAACAGCGCGATCCCGAACGGGTGCGTGTTTCACCAGGAAGCGAAGCACGCGCCCGTTCCGGTCGATCAAGCGAAAGAGTCAGCCCCCTGAGCCGCGCGGCGGCTCGGCCGGGTCCCTGAAGGCCTGGATGATCATCGAGTCACCGCGGAACAGCGGGCTGTCCCTGACCTGCTGCTCGATCGACGCCTCGGACATCGTGTAACCCAGGAACAGCAGCAGCGACGCCGCCTGGACGATGATCACCAGCCAGATCGAGGAGCCGGCCACGAAGTCGTTGAGTGCGTGCAGGACGGCCGCTATCGTCACGCCGACCACGATGAGCTGGATCCGGCGGCGCGGGTAGTTCAGCGCCAGGCCGATGAAGAAGCCCGCGATCCCGGCCCAGACGGCGTGCTGGAAGCCGTCGACGAAGATCCGCTCGGCGAAGGCCAGCGCGGCGTTGACCGCCTCGTCGTTGGACCGCGCCTGGTTGATGCCGATGATGTCGTTGGAGGTGTAGAACGCCTGCTCGGCGATGCCGAAGGTGAGGCCGGCGATGGTCCCGAGGAACATCGACATCCGGACGCTCAGCTTCACCTTCCTGTACTTGAGCAGGATGAGGCCGGCTAGCAGCACCGGCAGCGCCTTGGTGATCTCCTCGTTGAAGCCGACCACCAGCGCCGGGAGGAACGAGATGGAGCCGCTGAGGTGCAGCCTGTCGTTGACATTGATCGTCACCAGGTTGATCCACGCCAGGGTCCACGCGACGATTCCCGCGGCGGCGTAGAGCTCCGGCCGGGTGAGGTGGCCGGGACGGATCAGCAGCCAGAAGCCCATGATCCACAGCGGCGCGACGTACAGGCTGTAGGCCCACCCCGGTGCGGACAGGTCGTTCGACGAGCTGAGGACCGCGAGAAAGATCAGCGGGAGCAGCGCGTAGGCGATGACAAGCAGCCGCAGCCCCTGCCGCCAGCCCGAGTTGTGCAGCCAGCTCTGCAGCGGGAACAAGATGTGCAGCGCGGTGGCGATCTCGTCGTCGACGTGCACGGGGGCATGATGGGCGGGGACGGGGGGCGCGGGTGCCGGGGCAGGCGGTGCCGCGCCCCAGCCGGGCCCCTCAACTGGCTGAAGGCCCGGCCGTCCCGCCGCGCCGGCATACCCCGGTGCCTCCCGCCTGCGCGGCGGCTCGGCCCGCAGCACCGGCCCGTCCGCGGAGCCGAGCACCAGGGCGAGCGGGCGGTCGACCGCGAGCCACGACACCGGCTGCCCGTCCAGGAAGGTCGGGGCCGAGCCGACGTTCGCGAACTCCCATCCGGCGCTCCCGTGACGCAGCACCGCATGGTGCCTGGACACCGTCGGCGCGTCCGTGACCAGGTCATTGTCGGGGGAGCGGCCGACCCGGGCCGCCTCGCCGGGCTGGACGGTGAGGTCCTTGCCTTCCAGTGACAGCCGCAACTCGGCGCCGCCCACGTCCGCCTGAGCCGGCGGCGGGTAGCCCCGCCCCGGTTGCGGCCCTTGCGGGCCCGCCCCGAACGTGTCCATGTCTGCCCCCGGCTCCCCTTTGTCCCCTCACTAGCCAGCAGCATTATCGCAGTCACGGCGCGGCGGGCGGGGTCAGCCCCGGGCGACCCCGGCGGCACGAGGGTTTTCAGCCCGAACGGATGCGTGCTTCACCGGCGACGTGAACCACGCTGTCCGTTCGGGTGTGCTACCTTAAATGCGTCAGGTACCGCCGGGCGGGCGGGAACGGAGCGCAAGCCCGAAAGCCGGTGGAGTCCGTGTAAGACCAGCACCGCTGGCAGTGGACGGTGAAGCAGGAAGCCGCAGAAGCGCCGCACGGCGCGGGCTGAATCCTCGGCCGGCCGGGCTGGGGAGCACGTCAATTGTAGGAGTACTCCTCGGACGGGAACGTGCCGTCCGCTACCTCCGCCGCGAACTCCTTCGCGGCGGAGCGGAGTACCCCGGCGACGTCCGCGTAGCGCTTGGCGAACTTCGGCGACCGGGCGGACAGCCCGGCCATGTCCTGCCAGACCAGGACCTGGGCGTCGCAGCCGGGCCCGGCCCCGATGCCGATGGTGGGGATGCGCAGCGACTCGGTGATCTTCGCGGCGAGCGGCGCGGGGACGCCCTCGACGACGACGGAGAACGCGCCCGCCGCCTCCAGGGCCTTGGCGTCGTGCACGAGCCGCTCGCCGTCCTCGCCGCGGCCCTGGACCCGGAACCCGCCGAAGGCGTGCACCGACTGCGGTGTGAGGCCGAGGTGGCCCATCACCGGGATGCCGGCCGCGACCAGGTACTCGACGTGGTGGGCGATCCGCTGGCCGCCCTCGAGCTTGATCGCGTGCGCGCCCGCTTCCTTCATGAACCGGACGGCGGCGTGCAGCGCTTCGGTCGGCGACGCCTGGTAGGAGCCGAAGGGCAGGTCCGCGACCACCATCGCCCGGCTGGTGCCGCGGACGACGGCGGCGGTGAGCGGGATCAGGTCATCGACGGTGACCGGGATCGTGGTGTCGTAGCCGAAGACCACGTTCCCCGCCGAGTCACCGACCAGCAGTACCGGGATTCCGGCCTCGTCGAAGATCCCCGCGGTGAGCGCGTCGTAGGTGGTGAGCATCGGCCACTTCTCGCCGCGCGCCTTAGCGGCGGCGATGTCCCTGACCGTGACCCGGCCGGGCTTCTTGCCGCCGTACAGCGGCTCGGACTGGCCTGCTGACGGCATGGCTGGTGACGACATCGGCAAAACCTCCAAAGTCTCGAGGCGCCCCACTGGCGTACCCGGACACTTCGATAATCGCACGCCAGGCGCGTGGGAGGATACGTGGGTGCCTAGAGATTTCGCGCCGAGCGCCACCGACGAGATCGTTCGCCGCTTCCACGAGCGGGGCGGCCAGCCCGCCATCAGCTACGGGATCGTGCGGGACGGCGAGCTAGTGCACGCGGCCGGCTTCGGCAGCCGGCGGCTCGGGGGACCAGCTGGGAATCCGTTTGGGAATACAGTGCCCGACGAGCAGACGGTCTTCCGCATCGCGTCGATGTCAAAGTCGTTCACCGCGTCCGCGATCATGCTGCTGCGTGACGAGGGGGCGCTTTCGCCTGACGACCCGGCCGCTTCGTACGTGCCGCACCTGGCCGGCTGGGTCAACGGGGCGGTGGACGCCGGCCCGCTGACGATCAGGCACCTGCTGACGATGACCGCGGGCTTCCCGACCGACGACCCGTGGGGCGACCGGCAGCAGGGGCTGCCGCTCGATGAGTTCGACGCGCTGCTCGCCCGCGGGGTGTCGTTCAACTGGGCCCCGGGGACCCGCTTCGAGTACTCCAACCTCGGCTACGCGATCCTCGGCCGCGTCGTGGCGGCCGCGGCCGGGGTTCCGTACGACGAGTTCATCAGGACCCGGCTGCTCGCGCCCCTCGGCATGGAGCGCACCGGGTTCACCGCGGAAGAGTTCGCCGCCGACAACCTCGCGATCGGCTACCGTCGCGGTCCCGGCGGCTGGCAGGAGGTGCCGTTCGACCCGTACGGGGCGTTCGCCCCGATGGGCGGCGTTTTCTCCTGCGTGGCCGACCTCGCCACCTGGTCCGCCGGGTTCGCGGCGGCGTTCCCGCCGGACGGTCCCGCGTCGCTCGCCGCCCACCCGCTGTCAGCCCAGGCGCGGCGGCAGATGCAGCTGCCGCAGGCGGTGACCGGGTGGCGCGCGTCCGACCGGATTCCCGGCGGGCCGCCCGCGGCGCCGTCGTACTACGGCTTCGGCTTGTTCGTCGACGAAGACCCGGCGCTTGGCCGGGTGGTGAGCCATAGCGGCGGCTACCCCGGATTCGGGTCCAACATGCGGTGGCACCCGGCGACCGGGCTGGCCGTCATCGCGCTCGGCAACGGCACCTACTCGCCCATGCACTCCCTGGCCGAACTGGTGCTGAGGGCGCTGGTTACCCCCTCGGCGGCCTACCACACGGCCCTGGCGCCGGCCCCTGGCGGCGCAGTATCCCTGACCACGGGGCCGCAGACCCTAGCGGCCGTTGACACCGTCAACGCCCTGCTCAAGGAGTGGGACGACGCGACCGCGGACGCGCTGTTCAGCGAGAACGTGGCGCTCGACCGGCCCTACCAGGAGCGGCGGGCCGACCTGGCGCTGCTGCGGACGAGGATCGGCGCGTTCGACGTCGACGCCGCCCGTCCCGCGGAATCCGACACGCCCGCGCAGCGCCGCTGGTGGCTCGCCGGCGAGCGGGGCACGGTCGCGGTGACGATCCAGTTGAACCCGCAGGAACTGCCGCGCGTCCAGTCGCTCGCCTTCGCGATACCGCCGGCCAGGGACTCGGCGCTGGGACGGGCGCTCGCGACCGTGACCGAATGGCTGAACGACGGCGCCGCCGGCTGGCCGGCGTCGCTGCCGGTCGCGCCGGAGGCCGACGCGGGCCTTATCGCCAGGCGGCTGCGGATGGCGGCCGCCTGGGCGGGCCCGGTGACCCAGGGGGCGTACCAGGCAGGCGACGGCACGGCGTTCGTGACGGCGGAACTCATCGGCGAGCACGCCCCGGTGACCCTCTCACTGCTGGTCAACGCCTCGACCGGGGAACTGCGCCAGGCCGACGCAGCGCTTTAGGCCGGCATCGGCGGTACCGCGAACTTGGTTGGCCGCGACGCGAGCGCGGGGAACACCGAGCGCGCGCCGAAGCGCGCGCCCCTGCCCCCGGACTGAGGAGGGAGGGAGCGACGAAGGAGCCTGCCCGCGAGCCGAAGCGCGCGCCGGCGTTTTTGGACTGAGGAAGGAGGGAGCGAGGAACGAGCGACTGACTGACGAGGGAAAAAACGCCGGCCTCGGGCGCGCGGAGGCGAGCGGGGCAAGCACAGTGCGACGAGGGAGGAGGCAGGGGTCCCGAGCGCGCGGAGGCGAGCGCGGGGAACACGGAATAGATTCCGATACGGTCGCGTTCCGTATCGATAGTGCGGCCCAGGTGTCGGTAGTGGCGTCACTTGCTCCGGTCGCGCGTCACGCTTACAAGTCCTTGAAGGGGCTCATGGATACTCAGACGACTCAACGCAGGCGATGGGTCATCCTCGGCGTCGTGGTCGTGGGCCTGCTCGCCATCGTCATCGACAACACCGTGCTGAACGTCGCGCTGAAGACGATCGCCAGCCCGGCCGCCAAGGGCGGCATCGACGCCAGCCAGTCCGAGCTCGAGTGGGCGATCAACTCCTACACGCTCGTCTTCGCGGGCCTGCTGTTCACCTTCGGCGTCGTCGGCGACCGGATCGGCCGCAAGCGCGTGCTGATGGCCGGCCTGATCTTGTTCGGCCTCGGCTCGCTGTTCTCCGCCTACTCGCACTCGCCCGACCAGCTCATCGCGGCCCGCGCGGTCATGGGCCTCGGCGGCGCGGCGGTCATGCCGCAGACCCTGTCCATCATCGCCAACGTCTTCGAGCCGGCCGAGCGTCCCCGGGCCATCGGCATCTGGACCATGGCCGTCGGCGTCGGCGTGGCGATCGGCCCGGTCCTCGGCGGCCTGCTCCTCACGCACTTCTGGTGGGGCTCGGTCTTCCTGATCAACGTCCCGGTGACGATCGCGGGCGCGGTCGCCTCGTTCATCCTGATCCCCGAGTCGCGTAACCCCGCGCCCGGCAAGATCGACTACGTCGGCGTGCTCGCCTCCGTCCTCGGGCTCGTCCTGCTCGTCTACGGGATCGTCCAGGGCGGCGACGGCGCGTCGTGGATCAGCGCCGGCGTGCTCGCCCCGGCCCTCGGCGGCCTGGCTGTCCTCGCGCTGTTCGCCTGGTACGAGAGCCGCATCGAGCACCCGAGCCTGGATGTCAGGCTCTTCAAGAACCGGAACCTGTCCGCTTCCGTCGGCTCGATCGCGCTGCTGTTCTTCGGCATGGGCGGCGTCTACTTCTTCACCAGCTTCTACTTCCAGAACGTCCGCGGCTACAGCCCGCTGGAGGCCGGCCTGCTCGCCGTGCCGTTCGCGGTGGGCCAGTTCGTGATGTCGCCGCGCAGCGCCTCGCTGGTCAACCGGTACGGCGCGCGGGCGGTCGCCGTCACCGGCATGCTGCTGAACGCGGTCGCCATCGGCGGCTGGGCGTTCCTCAGCGAGGGCTCGCCGATCTGGATCGTCGCCGTGCTGTTCTTCATCCAGGGCTCCGGCCTCGGCCTCGCGGTCCCCGCGGCGACGTCGAGCGTGATGGAGGCGCTGCCGCGTGAGCGGGCGGGCGCCGGGTCCGCGCTGACCAACACCGCCCGCCAGGTCGCGGTGGCGCTCAGCGTGGCCGTGCTCGGCTCCATCCTCTCCTCGGCTTACCGCCACTCGCTCGACCCGACCCTGTCGGCGCTGCCCGCGGGGGCGCGCAACGCGGCCAGCTCGTCGATCACCGCCACCCAGGCGGTGGCGGCCCAGCTCGGCCACGCCGGCCAGTTCCTCCTCGCCCCGGCGAACTCCGCCTTCGTGGACGCGATGCGGGTCACCACGGCGATCGCCGCCGCGCTGGCCGTCGTCGGCGTCATCGCGCTGCTGCGCTGGATGCCCGGACGGAAGCGGCCTACCATCGAGGAACTGGTCGCCGCCGAGGTGGCGGCCGCCGAGCGCGAGCTCGAGGCGGGCAACCTCCCCGAGCGTCCCGAGTTCTCGGAGCGGTGACGGCCGTCGCCGGCCCGGCCAAGCCGGCCGGGCCGGCGACAAGGTCAACGTCGGCACAGAAAAATAATCCCGAACGGAGGAGGGGTTCCCGCCATGCGCACTCATGACCGTCGCGTCGACGAAGACGCGGCCGCCGAGGCGTTCACCGGGCGGCTCACCGCCACGGGAGTCCCGGCCGGGCCCGCGCCGAACGTTCGCGTGGCCCCGGCGCCCGGCGCGGCCGAGGACCCGGCCCCGGGCGACTGCCCAGGCGACAACCCGGGCCAGGACGTCGGCGGCTGGGACTGCGGCGTCGGGGCCGAGCGCCCTGACGGCGACGGGGCCGAAGCCGCCCCGGCGCGCGACGGCGCCCGGCGGCCCGGACGGCCGCGCAGCGAGCGCGCCGAGCAGGCGATCATCGACGCGACGATCGAGGCGATCGGCGAGCGCGGCATCGACGGCGTGCACTGCGAGGACGTCGCGGCCCGGGCCGGCGTCGGCAAGGCGACGCTGTACCGGCGCTGGCCCGGCAAGGAAGACCTGCTGATCGCGGCCTTCGCCGCGATGCGGCGGCCACTGCCCGAGCCGCGCGGCCAGTCGGTCAGGGAGGACCTGATCGCCCAGCTCACCGTGATCGCCGCCGACGCCGACGACCCCCGCTACGCGCAGCAGTTCGCGCTGCTGCACGGCGCTGGCGAGCGGTACCCCCGGCTCGTCGCCCGCTACAAGGAAAGGGTTATCGAGCCGCGCCGCGAGCAGGTGCGCGCGGTGCTGCGCCGCGGCATCGAGACCGGCGAGCTCCGCCCCGGCATCAACGTCGAGGTCGCGATGCTCCTGCTCACCGGCGCCGTGATGGCCCGCGGCAAGCACGACCAGACCCCGACCGCGCCCGGATTCGTGGGCAGCGCCGTCGACGAGCTGCTGCGCGGCATCGCGGCGGACCGCGCCGGCTGAACTGGCCGCCCCGCCGCCAGGCCCGCGCGCTGACCGGCCCGGTCACTCGCCGGGCGGCGGGTGCCGCCGGCCGCCCGCGTAGGCGCTGACGAGCCGGGCGACCAGCGTGGCGAGGAAGACCTGCCCGGCCAGTGCCTCGAGAACCGCGAGCGCGCGCCCGAGGCTGCCCGCGGCGGTGAAGTCGCCGTAGCCCAGGGTGGTCAGCGTGGTGAAGCTGAAGTACTGCAGCGTCTGGGCGTTCACCGGCTGGCTGTCCGCGAAAAACGGCCCGGAGACGAGGTACCCGAGCGCCCCGAAGAAGGAAGCGAACATCAGCCCGATGAGCAGGTACGTGCTCAGCGCCGCGTAGATGCTCTGCGCCGTGACCCGCTCAAGGCGGACCACGCGGTCGATGATGAGCGCCACCGCCAGCAGCAGTATCAGGCCGTTCCAGATGCTGGCGATCCCCTCGGCTTGCGGGTTGGCCGACGTCGCGCCGATGCCGGCCGCGACCGCGGTCACCACCGTGGCGACGATGGCCAGCGCGTTGCCCCGCGGCCGCAGCCCGGCGTGTCGCACGGCGAGCAGCGCGATTACGACGACGAGGCCCACGTGGACCACCTCGGCCCACTTGCTGTGCGTCACCGCCGAGAGGAGGTAAGAGGCGACCAGGGTGACGAGGAGAAGGCCGTACCTGGCCTCCCGGCCGGTCTGCTCGCCCTGCGTCATGAACGCAAGCAAACCATGCGGCGACGGTTCTCCAGGCCACCCGGAACGGGTGAGCCGAGACGCGTCACCTCGTTTGGGTGATGCACGCCGCCGGCGCGCGCGGCGATGCTGGAGCCAGCACGCCGGGTAAGCCGGTGCGTTCCGCGGACCAGACAAGCGAACGGCGGGCGGCATGACTAACGAGGAGCAGCGTCGACTACAGCAGGCGGAAACCGGGGTCCGGTGGCGCCGGTGGGGGCCGTATCTCAGCGAGCGTCAGTGGGGAACTGTCCGCGAGGACCCCACCCACGGCGAGAACACCTGGGGAGCGTTCCCCTTCGACCAGGCGGGCTACCGGTCCTATCGGTGGGGGGAAGAAGGGCTGGCGGGCATCAGCGACGACAAGCAGCTGCTGTGCCTGGCGCTAAGCCTGTGGAACGAGCGCGATCCGATCCTCAAGGAGCGACTTTTCGGGCTCACGAATTCTCAGGGCAACCACGGTGAGGACGTCAAGGAATGTTATTTCTACCTCGACGCCACGCCGACCTCTTCGTACCTGAAGATGCTGTACAAGTACCCGCAGCGGGAATACCCCTACGCCGACCTGGTCGCGGTTAACGGGGCGCGAGGAAAGCACGAGGCGGAATACGAGCTGCTCGACACGGGAATCTTCGACGACAACCGGTACTTCGACGTGTTCGTTGAATACGCGAAGGCCTCGCCCGAGGACGTCCTCATGCAAGTCACCGTGCATAACCGGGGCCCGGACGGGGCCCGGCTGCACGTGCTGCCCACCCTGTGGTTCCGCCACACCTGGTCCTGGGCTGGGGGCGCGGAGGAGCCCCGGCTGAGCAGCGGCAGCGGCCTTTCCGGGATCAGCGCCGTGCGGGCCGAGCACGGTGAACTCGGCACCCGGTGGCTCTACGCCGAGCAGCCGGTGCCCGTGCTGATGACCGGGAACGAGACGAACAACGAGCGCGTATTCGGCTCAGCGAACGACACGCCGTTCGTCAAGGACGGCATCGAGCGGGCCGTGGTGCACGGCGAAGGCGGGACGGTCAACCTTGACGGCACCGGAACCAAGGCCGCGCTGCACCACATCCTGGTTGTTCCGGCCGGGGGGAGCGCGACGATCCGACTGCGGCTGACCGACACGCAGTCGCCGAGCCCGTTCGATGGCTTCGGCGAGCTGATGAGCGCCCGGCGCGACGAGGCGGACGAGTTCTACTCCGACGTACTCGCAGGCAATCTCAGCGCGGAAGACCGACTGGTCGGCCGGCAGGCGCTGGCAGGCATGCTGTGGTCGAAGCAGTACTACGCGTTCGACGCGGAGCAGTGGCTCACCGAGCACGGGTCCGATCCGCTGTCGCCCGATCCGGGGCTGCGTAACCACGACTGGCGGCACCTGACGGCGCAGGACGTCATCTCCATGCCGGACAAGTGGGAGTACCCGTGGTTCGCGGCGTGGGACCTGGCCTTCCACGCCGTGGCCCTCGCCGCGGTCGACATCGCGTTCGCCAAGCAGCAGCTTGAATTGCTGCTTGACCACCGCTACCTGCACCCGAACGGGCAGCTGCCGGCCTACGAGTGGAACTTCAGCGACGTCAACCCGCCGGTGCACGCGTGGGCGACCTGGTTCGTTTACGAGCTGGAAAAGGCGACGACGGGGAAGGGCGACCGGCTCTTCCTCGAGCGGTCCTTCGGCAAGCTCATGCGGAACTTCGGTTGGTGGCTGAACCGCAAGGACGCGGACGACCGCAACATCTTCCAGGGCGGGTTCCTCGGCCTGGACAACATCGGCGTGTTCGACCGCAGCGCGCCGCTGCCGGGCGGCGGCCGGATCGACCAGGCCGACGGGACCGCCTGGATGGCGCTCTACAGCCAGAACATGTTCCAGATAGCGACCGAGCTGGCGCGCGAGAACCCGGTCTACGAGGGGGAGGCACAGTCCCTGCTCGAGAACTGGGCCTGGATCGCCGCCGCGACCAACAACGTCGGCCCGCAGGAGGTCGGGCTGTGGGACGAGGAAGACGGCTTCTTCTACGACGTGCTGCGACGGCCGGACGGCAGTTCCATTCCGCTGAAGGTGCGCTCCCTAGTCGGGCTGATGCCGCTGGTCGCCGCGACCGTCATCAGCGGCGAGACGCGCAACGATTTTCCCGGGCTGGTGCACAGCGTCGTCGAATCCCTGGACCGTCACCCGGCGCTGACCGCCGCACTGCCCGGCCGCGGAGAGCAGCGGAACGCGACCGGCCCGGTCGTTTTCGCCCTCTTCAACTCCGAACGGCTGCGCCGGATCCTCGCCCGGATGCTCGATGAACAGGAATTCCTCGGACCGCACGGCATCCGCGCCATCTCTAAGTGGCATGCCGAGCATCCCTACGTGCTGAACCTGGACGGGCAGGACTACAGCGTCGGCTACCTCCCGGCCGAGTCCGACACCGGCATGTTCGGCGGCAACTCCAACTGGCGCGGACCGGTCTGGGCCCCGATCAACCTGATGCTCATCCGGGGCCTGCTGAACCTGCACGAGTACTACGGCGACGCGTTCACGGTCGAATGCCCGACCGGCTCGGGACAGCCGATGAACCTGTACCAGGTGGCGAACGAGATCAGCGAACGGCTCGTCAGCACCTTCCGCCGGGACGCCGACGGGCGCCGCCCGATCCACGGGGGCCAGCCGATCCTGCAGACCGACCCGCACTGGCGCGACCTGCTGCTGTTCTACGAGTACATGCACGGCGACAACGGCGCCGGCATCGGGGCCAGCCACCAGACCGGCTGGACCGGCACGATCGGGGTGCTCCCGCTGCTCTTCCGCGGCACGATTGCCAGCGGGATCCGCGCGGGCAACATCCCGCTTCCCCGCACCGCGGAAAGCGCGGCCCAGGCTGCGGAGCAAACGGGGGTGGCACGATGATCGGGTGGCCGGACAAGCCGGTTATCTACGAGGTGAACACCGCGGTCTGGCTGGCCGAGCTGGCACGGGCAGCGGGAGCGCCGGTGACCCTGGGCGGCGTGACCGATTCCGGCTGGGACGCGATAACCCCGGCGGGCGCCGACGCGGTCTGGCTGATGGGTGTCTGGGAGCGCAGCCCGGCCGGCCTCGAGCTGGCTAAGGCGAACGCGGATCTCCTTGAGTCGTTCCGCGAGGCCCTGCCCGACCTGCGCGAGCAGGACATCATCGGGTCCCCCTACTGCGTGGGGCGCTACGTGGCCGACGAGCGCTTCGGCGGCCCGGCGGGGCTGGCCGCGGCCCGGGCGGCGCTCGCCGCCCGCGGCGTGCGGCTGATCCTGGACTACGTGCCCAACCACGTCGCGCCGGACCACCCGTGGGTCACCGAGCACCCGGAGTTCTTCATCCAGGGCGACGAAGACGACATCAAGGCGGATCCGGCCGGCTGGCTGGAGGTGGGCAGCCACGTGCTCGCCCACGGCCGCGATCCGTACTTCCCGCCGTGGCCGGACGTCGTGCAGCTGAACGCCTTCGCCGCGGCCGCCCGGGCGGCGACCGCGGCCACCCTGAATGACATCGCGGACCAGTGCGACGGAATCCGCTGCGACATGGCCATGCTGATGTTCAACGACATCTTCGCGAAGACGTGGGGGAGCCGCGCCGGGCAGCGGCCGGACGAGGAATTCTGGCCGGCGGTCATCGCCGAGCTGCGCACCCGGCACCCGGACACCGTGCTGATCGCCGAGGCCTACTGGGACACGGAGTGGACGCTGCAGCAGCAGGGCTTCGGCTTCTGCTACGACAAGCGGCTCTACGACCGGATCATCGAGCAGAACCCGCCCGACGTGCGCGGTCACCTGCTCGCCGACTTGAGTTACCAGTCGCGCCTGGTGCGTTTCCTTGAGAACCACGACGAGCCGCGGATAGCCGACAAGCTGCCCGCCCTCCTGGAACGGGCGGCGGCGGTCGCCATCGCGACCCTGCCGGGTGCGACCTTGTGGCACGAGGGGCAGTTCGAAGGGCGGCGGGTTCGCGTTCCCGTCTTCCTCGCCCGGCGGCCCGAGGAGCCGCCGGACCAGGAGCTGGCCGCCTGGTACCGCAACCTGGTCCGCCAGGTGGGCGGCCACCGGGTGCGGACCGGTGCCTGGCAGCTGCTCCAGGCCGCCGGCTGGCCCGACAACCAGTCCGCGCAGAGCCTGATCGCCTGGTGCTGGACACCCGGTGACGACGCCGGCGATGTCCGGCGGCACGTGGTCGTGGTCAACCTCGCCCAGGCCGCGGCGCAAGCCCAGATCGCGCTGCCGTGGCCGGACCTGCCCGGCCGTTCCTGGAGGCTGACCGACCTGCTCAGCGGGGAGGACTTCATCCGCGACGGCGGCGAGCTGGCCAGCCCGGGACTGTACGTCGACCTCCAGCCGGGGCAGTTCTACCTGCTGGCGGTCGATGCCGGGTAACGGCGCCGGCCTGGGTCCGTCGCGGCGGACCCGGGCCGGGTCACGGCGGCCGGCGGCTAGCCGGGCCGGGCCTCCCGCCAGCGGCTGGTGATCGGCAGCCGCCGGTCGCGACCGAAGTTCTTCACGCTGATCTTCGGCCCGGGCGGGTACTGGCGCCGCTTGTACTCGGCCAGGTCGACGAGCCGGATCACCCGCTGGACGAGGGCCGGATCGTGGCCCGCCGTGATCAGCCCGGCCGAGCCCATGTCCTTTTCCACGTAGTCGTCGAGCAGCGCGTCCAGCACCGCGTAGTCCGGCAGCGAGTCGGTGTCGAGCTGACCGGGGGCAAGCTCCGCCGACGGCGGCTTGTCGATCGAGTTGGCCGGTATCGGGGGTGTAAGTCCCCGCCGCTCGGCCTCCGCGTTCCGCCACCGCGCCAGGTCCCAGACAAGGGTCTTGAGCACGTCCTTGATCGGGCCGAAGCCGCCCGCCGAGTCACCGTACAGGGTCGAGTACCCGGTGGCGATCTCGCTCTTGTTGCCGGTGGTGAGCACGAGGTGGCCCTCGTTGTTGGACACCGCCATGTTGATCACGCCGCGCACCCGGGACTGCAGGTTCTCCGCCGGCAGCCCGGACACGGGGAAGTCGCCGAGCCCGTCCCTGAACGCGTCCACGATCGACTGGATGGTGATCGTGCGCGCGTTGACTCCCTGCCGCTCCACGAGGTCCTCGGCATCGGTCACCGAATGGTCGGACGACCACTTGCTCGGCATGAGGATCACGTGGACGTTCTCCGGCCCGACCGCGTCGGCCGCGATGGTGGCGACCAGGGCCGAGTCGATCCCGCCGGACAGCGCGAGCAGCACGGACCTGAACCCGTTCTTCCGCACGTAGTCCCGCGTGCCGAGCACCAGCGCGGCGTACACCTCGGCCGGGTCGTCAAGCCGCGGCCAGAACGGCCCGCCGTCTCCGTCGCGTGCCTCCCTGCCCGTCCCGGCCTCCCCGCTAGCGCCGGCCCGCCCGCCCGCGTCGCCCGATATTTCCGAAATATCGCCCGCGGGCACCGGCGCCGGCAGCGGCACCCCGGACAGCGCCACCCGCTCGATGACGATCGCGGTTCCGTCGCCCGCGTCCACCGCCTCCCCGGTACCGGACGTCCGCGGCAGCGCCCCGCCGGCGGTCGGCCGCAGGTCACGCTCGCCCACGACCTCCTCGGGCCCCGCCCCGGCCGCGGGCAGCTCGAGGTCGGCGATGATCAGCGCCTCCTCGAACTGCGGCCCCCGCGCGAGCAGCTCGCCGGAGGCGGACACGAGGATGGAGTCACCGTCGAAGACGAGCTCGTCCTGCCCGCCCACCAGGTTGCAGTACGCCAGCGCGGCCCCGGCCTCGCGCGCCCGCCGTCGCACGAGCTCGAGGCGCACGTCGTCCTTGCCCCGTTCATAGGGCGACGCGTTCGGCACCACCAGGAGCGCGGCGCCCGCGTGGCGGCAGACCGCCACCGGCCCGCCGTCTTGCCACAGGTCCTCGCAGATCGCGACCGCGACTTCCACGGATTCGTCGGCTCCGCTGTCCCCGCCCGCCCCGGAAACCGGCACGCGGAACACCGGCAGCGTGTTCCCCGGCACGAAATAACGGAACTCATCGAACACGCCGTAATTGGGCAGGTGGTGCTTGGCTGAGGTGATGACGACCCGCCCGCCGTGCAGCACCGCCGCCGCGTCAAGCGGCGCCCCGGCGGGCAGCCCGGTCCGCGGCGCCAGCCCGGCCAGCCGGTCCAGGTAACCGACAACCACGGCGACCCCGCCGAGCCCCTCGACGTTCAGCCGCTCGGCCACGTCCCGCACCGCCGCGATCGAGGCCTCCACGAACGACGCCCGCAGCGCGAGGTCTTCCACCGGGTACCCGGTCAGCGCCATTTCCGGAAACACCACGACCTGCGCCCCGCGCGCGGCCGCGCGCCGCGTCCAGTCGACGATGATCTCCGCGTTTCCCGCCAGGTCCCCGACGGTAGCGTTCACTTGCGCAAGCCCAACCCGCAACATCACCACGTACCAAGCTTAGGTCCCCCCGCCAACCCGGCGTAGGTCCCCCGCCAACCCGGCTGCCGGGGCACCTGGCAGCCGTGCTCCGCCAGGTGCGTCAGCGGCTCCATTCCAGGAAGCTATTCCCAAGTCCTATGCGCGCCACGGCGGTTAGGCTTCCATTGACGTGCCGATCCGTCGAATCAGCGAGGTCGGGTAGCCATCGGCATAACGTGGCCCACCCATCTCCCCGAGGGCCCAAGAGCGCGCTCTCGTCGAGGACATCGGCCGCTCGAAAACGCCACGGGAACCATTCCTGGTGACATATCGTCGCTTTTAGGGGACGACACACCATATTTTCGGGGAACGACACAATATGAGGTGATGTATGCGGACACACCTCCCCACCGTGACGGCGGCGGCCCGTCGCCTGCCGCAGCGCGCGGCCTGGCGGTCCCGCTGGCTTGAGTTCAGCGCGCTCGTGCTGATCACGGGCGTGCTCGTCGACTGCCTCACCCGCCCGTGGAACCAGCCGCCGATGCTCGACCCGCTGCTCGCCGTTCCGCCCGCCCTGGCCGGCATCGGCGCCGCCACGGTGCGCAGGCCGATCGCCTACGGCGCGGTTAGCCTGCTCGCCGCCATCGCCGTCGCCGCGAAACCGACCGAGTTCGCCGGCTGGCTGCCGCTCGCGACGATTTTCACCGTGGTCGTCATCACGGCGGTGGCCACCGCGGGCACGGCCGCCAGCGTCCGCCAGGAACAGCGGATCGCCGAAGTCAGGTCCGTGGCCGAGGCGGCGCAGCGCGCCGTGCTGCGGCCGCTGCCCCCGCGACTCGGTCCGCTCGGCTTCGACGTTCTGTACGCCGCCGCCGCCGCGGAGGCGAAGGTGGGCGGCGACCTGTACGAGGCCGTCGTGACCGGCGAGCACGGCATCCGGGTGATCATAGGCGACGTGCGCGGCAAGGGCCTGGGCGCGGTCGAGCTGGCGACCGACGTCCTCGGCATGTTCCGCGAGCAAGCCCACGACGCGTGCACGCTCGCCGCACTCGCGACCCGCCTGGACGCGGGGCTCGGCCGGGGCCTGGGGCGGCACGAGGAGTTCGTCACCGCACTGCTCGTCGAGATCGACCCGGAATCGGGGCGGACCTCGATCTTCAACTGCGGTCACCCGCCGCCACTGCTGATCCCGGCCGCCCGCGACGACGCCGCGACCAGGCGCGTGACCTTCCTCGAGGTGCCGGTCCCCGCGCCGCCGCTCGGCCTGCTCGCACTGGGCGACTGCTCCGACGCGCAGCTGTCGCACGCCTTGCGGCCGAATGACCAGCTTCTCCTCTACACCGACGGCGTCACCGAGGCGCGCGACGCCAAGCGGGCGTTCTACCCGCTCTCCGAGCGGATCGCCGCCCTCGCGGCCAAGGCGGCGGCGAGCCAGGCGCCGGGCAAGCCAATACGCAAGCCGGTCTCCAGCGTGAGCGGGCGGCCGGGCCAGAGCCTGCTCGACCTGGTCCGCGCCGACCTGCACAGGCACGTCGGCGCCCCGCTCGACGACGACGCCGCCCTCCTCCTGGTCCAGGCCCCCGCCGCCTGGCCGGCCGCCAGGTCGCAACGACCCCGGCCCGGATAACCGCGTAACCAGGTATTTAAGGAAGTCACCACGGAATATAGAGGCGGTCGCCGGCATTCCGTGGAAAAGCATGACCGGGCTGCCCGTTACGTCCGGAAGATCCAATGTAAATTATTTATGTCATAACCGCATCAAGTTGCGATTGGCAGCCCGTTGCCAATCGAAATCCGAGATCGGGGAATGGTCAAATAAGACTTATCCTTTCCTCGGCTCAATCTTTAAGGCTCGTTTCCGGCACCGGGCAGGATTCCGGATCATGTCCGTCGCCCTCCCCGGTACCTGGCAGGACTCTAGATAGTGTCCGTCGCCGCCAGGCACGCGGCCTTGTGCGCCACGGGGACAGAATATTCTGGCCTTGCGGCACCCGTGCACGCTTCTAGTGTCCTTGTGGCGCCCCGGCCGGTAATCATTTGGCCTTGTGGCACCCAGGCACATGCCTGGTGCTGGCCTTGCGGGCCACGCGGACAGAATTCCGGGCGCTGCCCCCGGAATGTCCGGGCGTGCTTCACGATTATGTTAGTTTTGAGCCGAACCCGCCCGCCCAAAACTAACACAATCATGGCAGGCGAGGGCGCGGCGGCAATGATCACGCCCGGTTTGCGGTAATGCGGCGCGTGCTATTAGCGAAGAGGGATTCAGCGGCTTCTCGGCCCTGGCTGCCCGCGCCCGCACCGGCCGTGGTGGCGTCCGGGCGCCCCGGGGCCCGGCGGTCGACCACGATGGCCGCTCGACATCCAAACATCCCTCGAGTGTCTCGCCGGTGCGCGAAACCAGGCCCGCCCGCGTTGCGCGCCCGGGCCTGCCAGGTCTTCCCCGGCTCGCCCGCACTCGGACCGGGCCGCGCCGGCCGCGGTTCCCGGTCACCCTCTAGCCGCGCCGATCGCGTTCAGCGGCACCCGGTCACCACTTCGTCAACGCCGCTCGCCAAGCCCGCTCACGTCCCCGCGCCCGTGTCCCCGCGTCCGCGCGTTAGGTAATCGCGACGCTACGGGAACCGCGCACGGTACCGCTACGACAACGACATGGCTTGACATATCGTCTTTGCCGCCCTCAGTGCGGTATGTAGGGGGTATGCGGATGCACCTCCGCGGCGGTGCCCGCGAACGAATCGAGACGGCGGCGCCGTCGCGCCAACCGGGCGCCTGGCGGGCGCGCTGGCTTGAGCTGGCGACGCTCGTCGCGGCCGCCGCGACCGCGGTCGTCTGCCTCACCAAGGTCTGGCCGAGCCCGCTTGAGCTTGTCCCGCTGCTCGCCGTCCCGCCCGCGCTCGCGGGCATCGGCGCCCGCAGCATCGGGCGCCCCCTCGCCTATGGCGCCGTCGCGGCGGCGGCCGCGGTCATCGTCGACGCGGTCCTCAGCGGCGGCATCACGGTCACGCAGGGCCCGCACGAGCTGCCGCTCGCCACCGTCGGCGCGGTGGCGGTCACCACCGTGCTCAGCGCGACGGGCGCCATCGCCGCCGACCGCCGGTCGACCCCCGACCAGGCGCAGCACGAGCAGCAGATCGCCAACGTCGCGTCGGTCGCGGAAGCCGCGCAGCGCGCCGTCCTGCGCCCCCTTCCCGAGCAGCTCGGCCCGCTCAAGCTCGGGGTCGTCTACCTGGCCGCCGCCGCGGAGGCGCGGGTGGGCGGTGACCTCTACGAGGTGACGTACACCGAGACTCACGGCATCCGGCTGATCATTGGCGACGTGCGCGGCAAGGGCCTCGGCGCGGTCGAGGTCGCCGCGGACATCATCGGCCGGTTCCGCGAGGTCGCCCACGGCGTGGGCACGCTCAACGAGGTCGCCTACCGCCTCGATGCGGGCCTGTCCCGCCGCTGGGGTCAGTACGAGGAGTTCGTGACCGCCCTGCTCGCCGAGATCGACCCGGACCGGGGCAAGCTGACCATCCTCAACTGCGGCCACCCGCCGCCGCTCCTCATCTCGCCGGAGGACGGCGTGACCGTGCTCGAGGTGCGCGCGCCGGCGCCGCCGCTCGGCCTCATCACGCTCGGCAGCGACGCCGGAGCCAAGCAGGTCTACGCCTTCAAGCCGAACGACCAGTTGCTCCTCTACACCGACGGCGTCACCGAGGCGCGGGACGCGAGCAGGGAGTTCTACCCGCTGGACGAGCGGGTGAAGGCCCTCGCGCCGAAGGCGCAGCCGAGGATGACCAAGACCGGCAAGCTCCGCGCGAACGGCTCCGCGCCGAGCCTGCTCGACCTGGTCCGCGACGACCTGCTGCGGTACGTCGGCGCGCCGCCGGACGACGACGCGGCGCTGCTGCTCGTCCGCGCGCCGGCCGCCTGGCCGGGAGTGCCCGGCGCCGCTCGGTAGGCCGGGCGCGGCCAGGCAGGCGGCCGCGAACTGATCACCCGAACGTAACCGGCAGGAAACGCGGTCACCGGGGCCCGCCGGGTACCGTGGCTTGACCGGCGGCACCGGGTATCGGTTTGGGTGCCCAGACGGCGCGGTAACAGCGACAAGCGTTTAAGGTGATAGCCGTGGACAGGCAGGAAGAATTCGTGCTGCGCACGCTCGAGGAGCGGGACATTCGCTTTGTCCGGCTCTGGTTCACCGACGTGCTTGGCTCACTTAAGTCCGTCGCTGTCGCCCCGGCCGAGCTTGAGGGCGCGTTCGCGGACGGCATCGGGTTCGACGGCTCGGCGATCGAGGGCTTTGCCCGGGTGCACGAGTCCGACATGATCGCGCGGCCGGACCCGTCGACGTTCCAGCTGCTGCCGTGGCGCGGTGAGTACCCGGGCGTGGCCCGCATGTTCTGCGACATCTTGCTGCCGGACGGCTCGCCGAGCTACGCCGACCCGCGCTGGGTGCTCAAGCGCAACCTCTCGAAGGCCAGCGAGATGGGCTTCACCTTCTACACGCACCCGGAAATCGAGTTCTTCCTGCTCCGCGAGCGCCCGGAGCCCGGCTCGCTCCCGGTTCCCGTCGACTCGGGCGGCTACTACGACCACACCCCGCACAGCGTCGCGCACGATTTCCGCCGCAGCTCGATCACGATGCTTGAGCAGATGGGCATCAGCGTCGAGTACAGCCACCACGAGAGCGCACCCGGCCAGCAGGAAATCGACCTTCGCTACGCCGACGCGCTGACCACCGCGGACAACATCATGAGCTTCCGCCTCGTGATGAAGGAAGTCGCGATCGAGCAGGGCGTCTGGGCCACGTTCATGCCCAAGCCGTTCACCGAGTACCCCGGCTCCGGCATGCACACGCACATCTCGCTCTTCGAGGGCGACCAGAACGCGTTCTTCGAGGCCGGCGCCGAGTACCAGCTCTCCAAGACGGCCCGTTCCTTCATCGCCGGCCTCCTGAAGCACGCCCCGGAGATCACCGCGGTCTGCAACCAGTGGGTCAACTCCTACAAGCGCCTCTGGGGCGGCGAGGAACGCACCGCGGGGGCCGGCGGCGAGGCGCCCGCCTACGTCTGCTGGGGCCACAACAATCGTTCCGCCCTGGTCCGCGTCCCCATGTACAAGCCGCAGAAGGGCAATTCCACCCGGCTCGAATTCCGTTCGGTGGACGCCGCCTGCAACCCGTACCTGGCCTTCTCGGTCATGCTGGCCGCCGGCCTGAAGGGCATCGAGAAGGATTACGAGCTCCCGCCCGGCGCCGAAGACGATGTATGGGCCCTCACCAGCGCCGAGCGGCGCGCCATGGGGATCAAGCCGCTGCCCGCCGACCTGAACGAGGCAATCAAGGTCATGGAGCAAAGCGACCTGGTCGCCGAGGCCCTGGGCGAGCACGTCTTCGACTTCTTCCTCCGCAACAAGCGCGAGGAATGGGCCGACTACCGCCGCCAGGTAAGCCGCTTCGAACTAGACCGCTACCTCCCCATGCTCTAACCGGCTCGAAAAAGATGGTGGACAGCCATACACGCTATGGCATAATCACCGATCCACTATCTTGCGGCGGGCATCCGGGGTGCGGTCATCCGGGATAACAGCAAGAAGTGCCGTTGCCCGGGCAATGGTGCCGTCACAGCGGGATGTCGTAGATCGGCTCCCGGCCGTAGGCGGCGAATCCCGCCCGTCGCAGGATCGGCCCGGAAGTATCGACCCTCCCTTTCACCAGGGCCATGGTCGCGCCGTGGGCGACCGCGTACGCGAGCCGCGCGTCCAGCACGGTCCGGTACACCCCTCGCCCGCGCGCGGGCGGAGTGACAACCCCGCCCCACAACCGGGCCACGCCGTCCGCCATCGTGACCCCGCCAGAACCGCACGGCAGGCCGTCGACGTAGGCCACCAGCATCCCGCCGTCCCCGGCGGGAACGCTGGCCGCGTCCCGCGCCGCGTTCGCCTCGATCCGGTCGTCGGGTGGCAGCGCGCCGCCGAAGCCGGTGACGCCCACCGCCGACGCGTCCCGCGCGGTCTCGACGTCCGTCGCCCACCGGAGCCGCACGTCGACCGACGCCGGCGGCAGCGTCGGCCCGCCCGTCCGCAGGTCGCACGCCAGCACGTCGACCGAGAGCTGAAGGGCGGCGCCGCGGTCGGCAAGCTCCGCCGGCAGTTCCGCCGGGCTGCCGAGCCGTACCTCCCAGCGGAGCTTGGGCACGCCGAAGCCCCGCGCCCGGTCGAGCACGGCGTCGACCGCGGCGCCGAGCGACCCGGACGGCCGGAAGCTCAGGACCGACAGCTGGTGATCGAGGTAGTCGGGCAGCCGGGCGAGCTTGTACTGCGCGTCATCGACAACGGTCGCGTTGTCGGGGATCCACACCCAGGCGTTGCTCGCCGCGGCGACGGACTCGGTGGTCAGGGGCATGGCAGCATCGTAAACGCAGCCAGGTCACGACGGGCTGACCGAGATTGAACCAGGTCCGAGCTCGCGCGCCACCGCCTGAGCCCCGCCTAGTTCGCCGCCTAGTCCTCATGGTGATGACCCGCCTGGGCGTTAAGACTGATACCAGTGGGCCACGGGACCAAGCAGACCGGGCCGCCACTTTGGCACTGTGGCCCACTAGCCCGCACACCCGGTAGGAATGGGTCGCCGGTGTAACTGCCGACACCGGCGGCCCATCCGGGCCGCTGACGGGCCGCCGGCTGGCTGCGAAGGGACTAGTCCTCGTGCCGCCCGCCGAGGTACTTCGCGAGGAACCGCTCGGCCGCCGTGTAGAACTTGATCCGGTTCTCCGGCTTGGCGAACCCGTGGCCCTCGTCGGGGAAGAGCAGGTACTCGTGGTCAATCCCCGCCTCGGTCAGCGCGGCCACGATCTGCTCGGACTCCGCCTGCTTCACCCGCGGGTCGTTGGCGCCCTGCGCGATCAGCAGCGGGATCTTGATGTCACGGGCCCGGGACAGCGGCGACCGCGACCACAGGAACTCCGCGTCGGTCTCGGGGTTGCCGACCCGCCGGTACAGCTGCGCGATCATCGGCGCCCAGTACGGCGGGATGGTCTCGAGCAGCGTCTTCAGGTTGGACGGCCCGACGATGTCGACCGCGCAGCAGAACACGTCCGGCGTGAACGCCGCCCCGACCAGCGCCGCGTACCCGCCGTAGGAGCCGCCGTAGATGGCCACCCTGGACCGGTCCGCCCAGCCCTGGGCGACGGCGTGCTCCACGGCGTCGACCAGGTCGTCGTGCATCTTGCCGCCCCACTCCCGGTCGCCGGCGGCGACGAAGGCCTTCCCGTACCCGGTGGAGCCGCGGTAGTTCACCTGGACGCACAGGTACCCGCGGTTGGCGAGCCACTGCGCCTCCGGGTTGTACCCCCAGGTGTCGCGCACCTGCGGCCCGCCGTGCACGTCGACCACGGCGGGCAGCCTGGTCCGGCCGAGGCCCGGCGGGAACGTCAGGTACCCGTGAATGAGCAGCCCGTCGCGGGCGTGGAAGGAGAACGGCTCCATCGGCGCGAGCTCATAGCCGCCGAGCGCGGGCCGCGCGGAGAACAGCAGCCGGCCCGTCTTCGTGGCCCGGTCGTACGTGAAGTAGGTGACGGAGCCCGCGTCGACGTTGAAGGCGACCAGCCAGGTGGTGTCCGCCTCGTCCCGCGAGGAGATGCTCGGGTCGCCCGGGTGCAGCGCGCGCACCGCGTTCAGGTCCTCCGCCACCGACGGGTCGAGGACCACGTACGTCATCCGGTCCTTGAGGATCATGACGATCTGCGGGTCGCGCGTGTCCGGGTCAAGCAGCGCGCCCGACACGTCCGCCTCCGGGTCCGCGGCGAGCACCGTCGATGAACCGGTGGCCAGGTCGACCCGGACCAGCCGCCCGGTGTCCGCGCCCGCCGCGCTGATCATGAGCAGCGTGCGCCCGTCACCGCTGAACGACACCACGTCGGTCGACGTGGCGTCCTCGGCCGGGATGGCCAGCAGGAACCTGAACTCATCGGCGGCCGAGTCGCGGACGAGCACGTTCATCGACCCGTCGGGCAGCGGCTCGATCGCGCACCGGACCACGAGGTCCTCGTCGGCGAGCCAGCCCGCGTAACCCGGGTTCTCGATCTCCTTGACCAGCTCGCCCGAGTCCAGGTTCAGCCGGTAGACGTCGTGCAGCTGCGGGTTGTCGGCGTTGATACCGACAAGGACCTCGGCGGGCCGCCGCCGTGACGTCCCGATGATCGTCGCGTGGATCCCCTCGAACGGCGTCAGGTCCCGCCGGGCCAGCGTCTCCGGGTCGACGTCGTACAGCCGCCAGTTCTCGTCGCCGCCGACGTCCTGCACGTAGAGCAGGTGCCGCCCGTCCCATGCCCACCCGAACGCGCGGATGCCGCGGTCGGTGTCCTCGGTGACCGGCGCTGCCCCCGCCCAGTCGACGCCGGACTCGGTCCCGATCGGGGCGACCCACAGGTTCAGTACGCCGTCGCGCGGCGCGATCCAGGCCAGCGAGCTCCCGTCCGGCGAGATCTCCGGGCTTGTCCGCTCGGGATTGCCGAAAAGCACGCTACGCGGGATGAGTTCCACCATGGGTCCATGCCTATCACACGCGCGGAGCGAGTGAGCGCGGGCGAGGGCCGCCCGCGGGTTACGCGCGTGTTTCCGCCGGCTCGGGCGGCCGGTATACGCTCGTTAGCGTGAGCGGCGCCCGTACCTCCCTGTCTGGCTGGCTGGCGCGGATGGGCTTCGCCGACGTGCCCAAGGCGGAGCGGGAGCTCGCCGCCCTCGGCGTCACGAGCGAGGGCCACCCGCTGCTCGCCGCCGCCGCCCAGGCCGCCGACCCGGACCTCGCCCTGGCGGGCCTGGCGCAGGTCGCCGAGCGCGACCACGGCCTGATCGGCACGCTTTCCGCGGACGCGGGGCTCCGCGCGCGGCTGTCCGCCGTCCTCGGCGTCAGCAAGGCCATGGCCGACCACCTGGCCCGCCACCCGGAGGACACCGCCGTGCTGCGCGGCCAGGAGGCGTCCAGGCGCCCCGCCGCGAAGGCGGTCCGCGCGGAGTTCCTCCGCGCCGTGGCCGCCGACCCCGCCGACCCGGAGCCCACGGCGGGCTCGGCGCAACCAGCGGAACCAAGAGCGAGCAGCCCGGGCAAGGACCCGGTGGAGCGGCTGACCGCGGCCTACCACCGCCGGCTGCTGCACCTCGCCGGGCGCGACGTGACCGGCGACGCCACCGTCGATGAGGTGGCCGAGGAGCTCGCCGACCTCGCCGACGCGGTACTCGAGGCCGCCCTCGCGATCGCCCGGGCCGAGCTGCCGCCGGATTCCGCGCCGGTCAGGCTCGCGGTCGTGGCGATGGGCAAGTGCGGTGCCCGCGAGCTCAACTACGCGAGCGACATCGACGTGATCTTCGTCGCCGAGCCGTACCACCACGACACAAGCGGCGGCGAGCCGACCGACGAGGCGGCCCTGAAGGCGGCCTCCAGGCTGGCCACCGGGCTGATCCGGGCCTGCGAGCGCACCACGCCGGAGGGCTCGCTCTTCCCCGTCGACCCGAACCTGCGGCCAGAGGGCCGCCAGGGGCCGCTCGTCCGCTCGCTGGCCAGCCACCTCGCCTACTACGAGCGGTGGGCGAAGACCTGGGAGTTTCAGGCCCTGCTCAAGGCGCGCCCCGCGGCGGGCGACGCGGAGCTCGGCAAGCGGTACGCCGACGCGGTCACGCCGCTGGTCTGGCAGGCGTCGCGGCGCGAGAACTTCGTCGAGGACGTGCAGGCCATGCGCCGCCGCGTCATCGACACGCTGCCGAAGAACATGGCGGGCCGCGAGCTCAAGCTCGGTCCAGGCGGCCTGCGCGACATCGAGTTCGCCGTCCAGCTCCTGCAGCTCGTGCACGGCCGCGACGACGACCGGGTCCGCGTCCCCGCCACGCTGCCCGCCCTCGCCGCGCTCGCCGACGGCGGCTACGTCGGCCGCGCCGACGCCGACGACCTCGCGCAGGCCTACCGCTTCCTGCGCCAGACCGAGCACCTGCTCCAGCTCTACCAGCTGCGCCGCACGCACACGCTGCCCACCGATCCGGCGGTCCTGCGGCGGCTCGGGCGCGCGCTCGGTTCAACGTCAAACCCGATCATCCCGAACGTCCGCGTGGTTCCCGCGGTCGCTCCCGTGACCCTCCCGGGCTCCGGTCTCAGAAGCACGCCGGAGGAAGCGTTCACCGAGGCGTGGACCAAGACCGCCCAGCGGGTGCGCCGCCTGCACGAGAAGCTCTTCTACCGGCCGCTGCTCGACGCGGTCGCGAAGTTGCCGTCCGGCGCGGCCCGGCTCACCCCCGAGGCGGCCAGGGCCCGCCTCGAGGCGCTTGGCTACCGCGACCCGGCGGGCGCGCTGCGCCACATCGAGGCACTGACCTCGGGGCTGCGCCGCCGGGCGGCGATTCAGCGGACGCTGCTGCCCGTGCTGCTCGGCTGGTTCGCCGACCAGGCCGAGCCGGACGCCGGACTGCTCGCGTTCCGGCAGGTCAGCGAGGCCCTGGGGGAGACCCCGTGGTTCCTGCGGCTGCTGCGCGACGAGACGAAGGCCGCCGAGCGGATGGCCACCGTGCTCGCCTCAAGCCGGTACGCGACCGGCCTGCTGCTGCGTGCCCCCGAGGCCGTCGCGCTGTTCGCGGACGACGCCGAGCTGGTGCCGAAGACGGCCGTCGCCCTCCGCGCCGAGATGATGGCCGCGTCCCGGCGGCACGACGGCGACGCGGAGCAGGCCGCCGTCGCCGTCCGCTCGCTGCGCCGCCGCGAGCTGCTCCGCGTCGCCGCGGCCAGCGTGCTCGGCCTGATCGACCTGGAGCAGACGGGGGAGGCGCTGACCGCGATCACGACGGCGTCGCTTGACGCCGTGCTGGCCGCCGCGATCGCGAAGGTCGAGGCGGAGCTTGGCCGCCCGCTGCCGACAAGGTTCGCGATGATCGCGATGGGCCGGTACGGCGGGCACGAGTCCGGCTTCGGCAGCGACGCCGACGTGATCTTCGTGCACGACCCGCTTCCCGGCCTTACCGGGCCCGATGAGGAGCGGCTCGCGTCGGACGCGGCCCAGGCGGTCGGCACGGAGCTGCGCCGGCTGCTGCAGCTCCCCGCGCCCGACCCGCCCCTCGAGGTGGACGCGGACCTCCGGCCCGAGGGGAAACAAGGGCCGCTCGTCCGCTCGCTGGCCGCCTGCACGGCCTACTACGCGCGCCGCGCCGCCGCGTGGGAGTGGCAGGCGCTGCTGCGTGCCGAGGCGGTGGCGTCCGAAGAGGGGGTCGGCGACGCGGAACTGGGCGCGCGGTTCATCGCGCTCGCGGACAAGTACCGGTACCCGGACGGCGGCCTCGCCGACCAGGCGGTCCGCGAGATCCGCCGGATCAAGGCGCGGGTCGAGGCCGAGCGCATCCCCCGCGGAACCGACCGCGCCCTCCACCTCAAGCTCGGACCCGGCGGCCTCGCGGACGTGGAGTGGACCGTCCAGCTCCTGCAGCTGCACTGGAGCCACGCTATCCACGGGCTGCGCACCACCAGGACCCTGGCGGCGCTGGACGCGGCGGTTGACGGCGGCCTGGTCGAGACGTCGGACGCCGCCGCCCTGCGCGCCGCCTGGAGCTTCGCCGCCCGGATCAGGAACGCCATCATGCTGGTCCGCGGCCGCCCCGGTGACACCCTGCCGGCCAAGCACGACGAGCTCACCGCGGTCGCCCGCCTCCTCGGCTACAAGCCGACCGAGCCCGACCCGGACCACCCGAGCGGCGCTTCCTCCTGGTCGGACACCCCGGCGGCGGCCCTCGAGGAGGACTACCGGCGCACCGGCCGCCGGGCCCGCCAGGTCATGGACCGCCTGTTCTACGGATAGCAGTATCTCCCGGGGGGACGACCCCCGTGCCCCCCGGCTGCCCGCCCGGGCGGGCCTGATACCAAAAACCGCGATCGTATCAGGCCCGCCCGGGCGGACGTTAGGCCAGCACGATGCGCGGCCCGTCGAGCGCGCGCAGGTCCGTGAGCGCCGCGGCCGGGGCGCTCTGGTCGGTGATGAGCACGTCGACGGCGGTGACGTCGGCCACGTGCCCGAGCTGGACCCGGCCGATCTTCGAGCCGTCCGCGATGACCACGGCGCGGGCGGCGGCGGCGATCATGGCCGCCTTGACCTCGGCCTCGGGCAGGTTGATGTTGGTCACGCCCGCGACCGCGTCGACCCCGTTGCAGCCGATCAGGGCCAGGTCGGCGTGCAGCAGGCGGAGCACCTGGTCCGCGAGCGGCGCGACCAGGGAGTGCTGCAGCGGCCGCAGCGTGCCGCCCGTGACCACCACCTGAAGGCGCGGCACCGCCGCCTCGAGCAGCAGCGCGATCGACAGGCCGCTGGTGATCACGGTCAGCTCCCGCAGCCCGTCCCGGCGGAGCAGTTCACGGGCGACCGCGGCGGCGGTCGTGCCCACGTCAAGGAAGACGCTCATGCCGGGCTCAAGCAGGTCCGCCGCCGCCGCGGCGATGCGCGCCTTGGCCCCGGCGGCCTCGACCGCGGCCTCTTCGAAGGGCCGTTCCCGCAGCCGACCCGCTTCCCATAGCACAGCGTCGAACGGCATCGCGCCGCCGCGGATGCGGCGGACCCCGCCTTCCGCCTCGAGCGCGTCGAGGTCGCCCCGCACCGTGACCACGGAAACGCCAAACTCCGCGCTGAGCTCGGCCACGCTGGCGAAGGCGCGCTCCTCGATGAGCGCGCGCATGCGATCCCGGCGCTCGCCCGCGCTGAGACCCGCGCCAAGGCCCGGGCCGGAACCAGCGCCGATGGCCGGGCTGGGTTGCGGGCTCTCGCTCGTCATCTCGTCATCGTCGCGGCGGGGCCCCGACTTGTCAAACCGAAAGCCGACTTGCTTGCGATTGCGAAAGTACCTACGCTGCCGGTATGACCGGGACGATCACCAAGCGGGTGCACGCGCTCGCCGACGGGCGCGAGCTCATCTACTTCGATGACGCCGACACCGGGCTGCCGCCTGACCGCGCGCCCGACCGGCGCGAGCTTGGCCCGCGCCCGCCGACCGCCGAGATGCGGCAGGACCCGCTCACCGGCGAGTGGATCTCCATCGCGGCCGCGCGGCAGAACCGCGTCGTCATGCCGTCGGCGGTGCTTGACCCGCTCGCGCCGCAGTCGCCGGGCAACCCGTCGGAGATCCCGTCCGACTACGACGTGGCGGTGTTCGAGAACCGCTCGCCCTCGTTCGGCCCGGGCCTGCCGGCCCCCGGCTCGCCCGCGGCGGACCCGGCGCACCTCGACGGCATCGGCCTCGGGCGAGCCGCCCCGGCGTTCGGCCGCTGCGAGGTGGTGTGCTTCAGCCCGGCCCGCGAGGGCGCCTTCGGCTCGATCAGCCGCTCCCGCGCCCGCACGGTCATCGAGGCGTGGGCCGACCGGACGGCCTTCCTGTCGTCGCTGCCCGGCATCGCGCAGGTGTACGTCTTCGAGAACCGCGGCGCCGAGATCGGCGTCACCTTGCAGCACCCGCACGGCCAGATCTACGCCTACCCCTACGTCACGCCGCGTACCGGCCAGCTGCTCGCGCAGCTCGACGCCTACGGGCCCGCGCTGTTCGCCGACATACTCAAGCGGGAGCAGGCGGGGCCGCGGGTGCTGCTTTCCGGCGAGCACTGGACCGCGTTCGTGCCCTTCGCCGCCCGCTGGCCGGTCGAGGCGCACCTGCTGCCGCACGGGCACGTCGCCGACTTCGCCGCGACCACCCCGGCCCAGCGCGACGAGCTCGCGCTGCTCTACCTGCGGCTGCTGCGCGGACTCGACGTGCTGTACGACACCCCCACCCCGTACATCGCCGCCTGGCACCAGGCGCCGGTGCGGTCGCACCGCGACAGCGCGCGGCTGCACCTGCGGCTGATGTCGCCCCGCCGCGGCGTCGACAAGCTCAAGTACCAGGCGGGCAGCGAGTCGGGAATGGGCGCCTGGATCGGCGACATCCCGCCCGAATCGCAGGCCGAGCGACTGCGCGCGGCGATCGCCCGGGCGGACAAGGAGAACCCCGTATGACCGGCCTGCCGGCCCTGGCCCGGTCCGGCTTCGCGACCGCCTTCGGGTACCCGCCGGCCTGTGGTCGGCGCCCGGCCGGGTGAACCTGATCGGCGAGCACACGGACTACAACGAGGGCTTCGTGCTGCCCTTCGCCATCGACCGCCGTACGTTCGCCGCGCTCGCGCCGCGCCCCGACGGCGTCGTCCGCATGTCGTCGAGCCCGGTGTCGTCGAGCCCGGTGCCGTCGAGCACGGTGCCGCCGACCGCGGTGGCCGTGGCCGGCGAGTTCGCGCTGCCCGCGGTCGCGCCGGGCGCCGTCCGCGGCTGGGCGGCCTACCCGCTCGGCGTCGCCTGGGGCCTCGGCCGGGTCGGCGCCGACCTGGCCGCGGTGCCCGGCTTTGACGTGCACTTTGCCTCCGACGTGCCGCTCGGCGCCGGGCTTTCCTCGTCGGCCGCCATCGAGTCCGCCCTCGCTGTCGCGCTGAACGAGGTGTGGCGGCTCGGCCTCGACCGCACCCGGCTCGTCGAGGCGGCGCACCTGGCGGAAAACGACTTCGTCGGCGCCCCGACCGGCATCCTCGACCAGTCCGCCGCGCTGCTGTCAACCGAAGGCGCCGCGCTGTTCCTCGACTGCCGCGACGGGTCCGCCGAGCCCGTTGACCTCGGGCTCGCCAAGGCCGGACTCGCCGTCCTCGTGATCGACACCAAGGTCAAGCACGAGCACGTCTCCGGCGGGTACGCCGCCCGGCGCGCCTCGTGCGAGAAGGCCGCCCGCGCCCTCGGCGTGCGCGCGCTGCGCGACGTGACCGTCCCGCGGCTGCTCGCGGCCAGGGACCGGCTCGACGACGAGACCTACCGCCGCGCCCGCCACGTCGTCACCGAGGACCAGCGCGTGCTCGACACTGTCGCGGCGCTCCGCGCCGGCGACCACCGGCGGGTCGGCGACCTGATGCTGGCCTCGCACGACTCGATGCGCGACGACTTCGAGATCTCCACCGAGGAACTCGACCTGGCCGTCCAGGTCGCCATGGACGGCGGCGCGCTCGGGGCCAGGATGACCGGCGGCGGCTTCGGCGGCTCCGCGATCGCGCTGACCCCGGCCGGCCAGATCCCCGCGCTGGGCCGCGCGGTCGCGGGGGCCTTCCGCGACCGCGGCTACCGCGCGCCCGAGACGTTCCCGGTCCACCCGTCCCAGGGCGCCCGCCGCGACGAATAGCCCCGAGTGCCCCAAGGCCACCCGCCCATTAGCCCCGAGTGCCCCAAGGCCACCCGCCCATTAGCCCCGAGTGCCCCAAGGCCACCCGCCCATTAGCCCCGAGTGCCCCAAGGCCACCCGCCCATTAGCCCCGAGTGCCCCAAGGCCACGCGCCCATTAGCCCCGAGTGCCCCAAGGCCAACCAAACGCGGGTCAGGGTGCCCCAAGGCCAATAGAGCCGCGCATGTGTGCCGCAAGGCCCGAATATTCTGCCCCCGTGGCGCGCATGGCCAGATGGGGGAAGCGGCTGGGCGCGCTTTTGCCCGCCGATGCCGGCGTTCCGGCCGTGGCCCACGAGGCCAAGACGGCAAATGCGCTTGAGTCCCCAGTGCCAAACGAACGCGGGTCAGGGTGCCTCAAGGCCAACCAAACGCGGGTCAGGGTGCCCCAAGGCCAATAGAGCCGCGCATGTGTGCCGCAAGGCCCGAATATTCTGCCCCCGTGGCGCGCATGGCCAGATGGGGGAAGCGGCAAGAGCGTCCCGAAGCCTGACGGCGTGCCCTCCCCGTAGCGAACCACGAGTCGCCGGTGGCGGAAGTCGCTTTTGCATCGATGCATAGATCGATGCAAAACTACTCAGCTCGCACTGGTCGGCTCGGCGGACGACGTGGGCGCGTCAGCGGCCTCCAGCGCGGCCGGCGCAGTCGCCGCGGCTGGCGTCTGAGGCGCGGCACCCGCGGCACCCGCGGCACCCGCGGCACCCGCGGCACCCGCGGCACCCGCGGCGGCCGCGGCCCGGCCGAGGGTGCTTTCCCTGGCCTGCAGGGCGAACGGCGCCAGTAGCACCTGCGGGTCGCCCGTCGTGCCCTCCAGCCTGCGGAACAGCTGCTCGACGGCCATGGCCGCGATGCTCCGCTTGTCCGGGGCCAGCGACGTGAGCGTCGGCGTGGAGTAGCGGCCCTCCTCGATGTCGTCGAACCCGGCGACGGCCACGTCCTCCGGCACCCGGAGCCCGGCCGTGAGCAGCACCCGGATGGCGCCCGCGGCCAGCAGGTCGTTGTAGCAGAACACGGCGTCCGGCGGGTTGCGCAGCTCGAGGAGCTGGCGCATCGCCCTGGCGCCGGCCTCGCGGTGGAAGCGCGCGGCCGGCACGATGAGCCGCCGGTCGGCCGGCAGGCACGCGATCTCAAGACCCTCAAGGTAGCCCTGGGTGCGGAACTGCGCGGTCTCGCCCGTCTCGTAGGGCTGGTCGCCG
This sequence comes from uncultured Actinomycetota bacterium, assembly GCA_963767685.1. Taxonomy (GTDB): domain Bacteria; phylum Actinomycetota; class Actinomycetes; order Streptosporangiales; family Streptosporangiaceae; genus Trebonia. Next base: position 2,007,051 of record CAVYEZ010000005.1, on the reverse strand, counting down.
ATGGCGGCGATCCGCTGACGGCCGAGCCCGGCGAGGTGCGCCACCACCTCGCGGGACGCGGCGACGTTGTCGATCGTGACGTGGTCGAAGGGCCCGTCGTTGACCCGCTCGCCGAGCAGCACGACGGGCGCCCGTCCCGCCGCCGGGGCAAGGTCCCTGGCGCCGAGCGCCAGCGGGCTGAAGATGAGCCCGTCGAACAGCTGCGCCCGCTCGCTGTCCTCCAGGAGCTTGCGCTCCCGGTCCGGGTCCCCGTCCGTCTGCTCGATGATCATCGTGTACGAGCGCCCGGCCACCTGTTCCATGACCGCGCTGCTCAGCTCGGAGAAGTAGGGCACCGCCAGTTCCGGGACCGCCAGGGCGATCATCCCGGTGCGCCCGCGGCGCAGGTTGCGCGCGGTCAGGTTCGGCCGGTAGCCGAGGGCCCGGATAGACTCCTGCACTCGCTCGCGGGTGTGCGCGGCGACAAATGGATAGTCGTTGATCACGTTGGACACCGTCCGCGGGGAAACCCCGGCGTGCCGCGCCACGTCATAGATCGTAACCGCCACCGGTCACTCCTTCCGCTGCGCCAATCATAGCCAGAATTTTCCTCTTGCATCGATGTCTGCACCGATGCAAACTAGACGAACCAGGCCGATACCGGCCCCCGGGTACATCTGACCCCAACGAAGGAGTTGTCCGACATGCGATTGAGACTTGAGTCAGGGAGGGAGCGGCCGGGCGCTCGTCGGCGCTCCGTGCCCGCGCGAATGGCGGTGGCGGCGGGCGCGGCGGGATTGTTCGCCCTCGCCGCGTGCAGCAGCGGCGGCTCGTCCACCGCGGCGAGCCAGCCGACAGCGGCGGCCGCGGCGGGCAGCACGGGCGGCGGCACGGGCGGCGGCAACTGCAAGCCGGGTGCCGTCCACCTGACCTTCTGGGCCTGGGCGGCCGGCTACAACCTGGCCGTCAACGAGTTCAACGCCACTCACCCGGACATCTGCGTGACGCTGGAGAACGACGGCGCCACGAACGTTGAGTACACCAAGATCCAGGACGCGGAGAAGGCCGGGAGCGGCACCCCCGACATCGCGGAGATGGAGTACTTCGTCCTGCCGTCCTTCGAGATCACCAAGTCCCTCACCGACCTCACGCCTTACGGGGTCGACGCCTACAAGGCCGACGAGGTACCGAGCGCCTGGGCGCAGGTCTCCCAGGGCAGCGGCGTCTACGCGATGCCGGTCGACGTCGGCCCGCTGGCCTTCTACTACAACGAGTCGCTCCTGTCGAAGTACGGCCTGGCGGTCCCCAAGACCTGGGCCCAGTACGCGGCCGAGGCCGCCACGCTGAAGAAGGACGATCCCACGGCCAGCCTCGGAACCATCGACTGGACCGACGACCAGGACCTGCTGGCGATGATGCAGCAGTACGGCGCCTTCCCGTTCAACTACACCGGCGGCACCAACCTGGCCATCGACTTCACCGGGAAGACGGAGACCGCCTTCGCCAGCTACTGGCAGCGGCAGATCGTCGGCCGGCGAGGTGGGCCACTCCGCCGACTTCTCGCCGGGCCAGTGGGCCGCCTGGGACGACGGGACGGTCGCGTCTCGGTTCAGCCCGGCCTGGGGACCGGTCGGCATGCAAACGTCGATCTCCAAGACGCTCGGCGACTGGCGGGCGGCCGCGCTGCCGCAGGTGACGGCGGGCCAGGACGAGTCCGGCAACTGGGGCGGCTCGACCATCGCCGTGCTGTCCTCATCCAAGTACCAGAAGCAGGCGGCGGAGTTCGCCGAGTGGTTCGGCGGCTCGGGGGCATCGTGGAAGATCCTCAGCGGCCCGGTGGCGGGGGCGTACCCCGGGTACGAGCCGCTGCTGAACAGCTCAAGCTTCCTCGGGCAGACGCTCAAGATCTCCGGCACGCAGCAGTACCAGGAGGTGTTCGCCTCGGCCGCCAAGGACATGACCGCGCCTGAGTGGCCGCCGATCATGAACGAGGTCAACACCCTCTGGCCAACCGTCTTCGCCGGGGTCGGCAACGGGACCGAGACGCTGTCCCAGGCGTTCACGACCATGCAAACCGACCTGGTGAAGTACGCCCAGGCCCAGGGATTCACCGTTAGCCAGTGAGCACCGTCGATGAGCCGGGCGGGACGGAGGACCAGTGACCATGACATCAGCGGGCCCGGGCGTGATCAGCCCGCCCGGGCGGTTCGGGCAGGCCGCGCCCCGGCCGGACCCGGCCGGGCGGAGTCAGCCGCCGGGGCACGCGCGGCCTGTGGTTCGTGCTGCCGTTCCTGGCGGTGCTCACCCTGTTCATGTTCGTCCCGCTCGGCTACGCCATCTACACCAGCCTGTTCACCACGAAGCTGATCGGCGGGACAAGCTTCTCCTGGCTGTCGAACTACCGCCAGGTGCTCACGTCGTCCGACTTCTGGGACGGCGTGCGCCGCGTGCTGGTGTTCGCGGTGATCCAGGTGCCGGTCACGCTCGGCCTCGCCGCCTTCTTCGCCGCGATCTTCGACCTGGGGGTGGCGAGGTTCGGCCGGTTCTTCCGCGTCGTCTTCTTCATCCCGTTCGCCATCCCGGCTGTCGTCGGGGCGCTCATGTGGTCCTTCCTGCTGCTGCCGCAGCTCGGGCCCTATACCCGCCTCGCGGACGCGCTCGGCTTCCACGGCACCAACTACTTCTCCTCGAGCCTGATCCTGCCGACGATCATCCTCATCGTCATCTGGGAGTGGACGGGCTACAACATGACGATCCTGTACACCGCCCTGAAGTCGATTCCCAGGGACGTCGTGGAGGCGGCGGTGATCGACGGGGCGTCGTTCTCCCGGGTGATCCTGCGGGTGAAGCTGCCGATGATCAAGCCGGCCGTGGTGATGCTCGTCTTCATCAACCTGGTCGGCGCGCTGCAGCTGTTCACCGAGCCGTCGATCCTCTCGGCCTTCCAGCCGCAGGCGGTCTCCTACTCCTTCACCCCGGCGCTGTACGTCTACAACACCTCGATCGGGAGCGGCGAGTACAACCTGGGCGCCGCCGCCGCCGTCGTGCTCGGCCTGGTGATCGGCGCGATCTCGGCCGGGTCGCTGGCGTGGCGCCGCCGAAAGGGAGACCTGGCATGACCACCGCGCCCTCGGTAACGCGAGCCCAGGAAGCGCCCGTCACGGAAACCAAGGCGCGCCGCCGGTCCGCGCGCCGCCAGGCGGCGGCCGACCGCCGCCGCGAGCGGCGGGCGGCGGAACTCGCCAACGTGGTGCCGGTCCGCCTCTACGGCCTGCGACGGGGGACCGTCACGGCCCTCACGGTCTGCGCGGGCCTGTTCGCCCTGTTCATCCTGGCGCCGCTCGCCTGGCTCGTGGTGAACGCCACGAAGACCCAGTCGAACGTCTACGGCACCTTCGGCTTCTGGTTCGCCCGGCCGTTCTCCCTGTTCCACAACCTCAGCCTGCTGACCCAGTCGATGAGCGGCTCGGGTGTCTACCTGCAGTGGATGGGCAACACGGCGCTGTACGCGGTGGCGGGCGCGGGCGGCGCGACCGTGCTGTGCGCGCTGGCGGGGTACGGCTTCGCCCGCTACCGGTTCCGCGGCGCGAACGCGCTCTTCTACCTGACCCTGTCCACCCTGCTGGTCCCGATCACGGCGGTGGCCCTGCCGCTGTACCTGGTCTACGCGAAGGTGGGCCTGATCAACTCGGTCTGGGGGATGATCCTGCCGAGCATGGTGAGCCCGGTGGGGGTTTACCTCATGCGGACCTTCATCGCCGCCTCGGTGCCGCCCGACCTGGTCGCGGCCGCCCGCATCGACGGGGCGGGCGAGCTCACGGTCTTCACCCGGGTCGCCGTGCCGCTCATGGTTCCCGGCCTGGTGACCGTCTTCCTGCTCAACATCGTGGCCGTGTGGAACAACTACTTCCTGCCACTGATCATCTTCACCCGCAGCAGCGCCTACCCGCTGACGGTGGGCCTGGCCCTGCTGGCGCAGGGGGCGGGCACGGGCAGCAAGGGCGGCCTGGTCCCGGTCTTGATCGCCGGCGGCCTGGTGACCGTCATCCCCGTGATCCTGCTGTTCGTGCTGCTGCAGCGCTACTTCCGGGCCGACCTGCTCCGCGGGAGCAGTACCGGATGAGGCAGCCCGCCGCCAACGCGGTCAACCCTAACGAGAAAGGCGTGATGGACGCTTTGGACTGGAACTACCCGCGGCCGGACTTCGACCGGTCGGCCCGCTGGCTCGACCTGAGCGGCACCTGGGAGTTCGCCCGCGGCGCGGGCAGCAGCACGGGCAGCAATACGGCGCCGCCCGCCGCGGACGCCTACCGCGAGTCGATCGCCGTGCCGTTCCCCTGGGAGTCGGCGGCGTCCGGGGTGGCGGCGGCCTGGCTGGAGCGCGCCTGGTACCGGCGGACGGTCGACGTGCCGTCGTCGTGGGCGGGGGAGCGGGTCATCCTCAAGTTCGGCGGCGTCCATCACCGGGCGCGCGTCTTCGTCAACGGCACGCTGGCCGGCGAGCACGCCGGGGTCGGCCCGTTCGAGTGCGATGTCACCGACGCCCTCGAAACCGTCGTCGGCGGCGGGCGGCGCGCTACCCTGGTCGTCGGCGTCGCGGCGCCGCCCGACAAGCGGCCCATCGCGCACGGCAAGCAGCGCGGCATCCCGGCGGCCGACTACGACTCCTGCTCGTTCCAGCCGTCGAGCGGCATCTGGCAGCCGGCCTGGCTCGAGCCGCGCCCGGCCACCTTCCTGCGCCAGGTCGCGACCGTCCCGGCGGAGGGGCTCGACGGGTTCGCGGTGGCGATCCGCGTGGCGGGCCCGGCGGCCGCCGGCACGCGGCTGACGGTCACGCTCGGGGGAACGGAAGCAACCGCGGTGGCCGCCGCCGACGGCACGGCGAGCCTCACGCTCCCGGTGCCCGCGCCCCGGCTGTGGTCGCCGGAGGACCCGCACCTCTACCGGATCAGGGCGCGCGCGGACAGCCCCGACGGAACCGACGAGGTCACCTGCACCGCCGGCCTGCGCCGGATCGAAGTCAGCGGCGACGAGCTCCGGCTGAACGGCAGCCGCCTGTACCTGCGCGGCGTGCTCGACCAGGGGTACTGGCCGGGGTCCGGCCTCAGCGCCCCGTCGCCCGAGGCGCTGCGCAAGGACCTCGCGCTCGCCCGCGCGGCCGGCTACAACCTGGTCCGCAAGCACCTGAAGCTGGAGGATCCCCGCTGGCTCCACTTCGCCGACCAGGCGGGCATGCTCGTCTGGGCCGAGCCGCCGAGCACCAGCCGCTTCTCGCCGGAGTCGGTCGCGGCGTTCCGCCAGGGCCTGGCGAGCCTGGTCGAGCGGGACGCCAACCACCCGTGCATCGTGGTCTGGGGCTGCTTCAACGAGGAGTGGGGCCTCGACTGGCGGGTCGACGATGACCCCGCCCGCCAGCGGGCCGTCGCGCAGGCGGTCGACCTGGTCCGCGGGCTCGACGACTCCCGGCCCGTCGTCGACAACTCGGGCTGGACGCACGTCGGCGGCGACCTGATCGACTGGCACTACTACGAGGCCGACCTCGAGCGGTGGGCCAAGAACGTCGACGCGCTCATGACGGACCCGGCGGCCGAGATCCCGGTCGCCCTGCACCCGGACCGCGTGACGATGAAGCCGCTGCTGGCCGGGCCCGATCCTGACCGGGCCAAGCTGGCCGGCCTGCCCAACCTGAACAGCGAGTACGGCATGGGCTTCACCAGCGTTGAGCGCGGCTGGTACCTCAAGTGGCAGACCCAGGAGCTGCGTCGCCGCGACCGGCTCGCGGGCTACGTCTACACCGAGCTGTACGACATCGAGCACGAGATGGCCGGGCTGTTCGCGGCCGACCGGTCGGACAAGGACCTCCTCAACATCTCCCCGGCGGAGGTCAACGCCGAGACGGTCCTGGTCGTGGACGTGCTGCCGGTCCGGCCGGGCGTCGACCTCGAGGTCACGGGCCCCGAGGTCCGCGTCCCGGTCCGCTGCTCTCACCACGGGCAGGCGCCGGTGCGGGGCACGCTGCACTGGGCGTGGCAGCCGCACCTCGCCGCGGCCAGCGACCCGGTCGGCGCCGAGGCCCCCGGCGGCGGCCCGCTGCCGCTCTCCGCCGAGCCTTTCGTGCTGAGCGAGCCGGCCCGGGTGACCGCCGAGCTGCCGCCCGGCTGGACGGCCGGCCGGCTGCGGCTGTGGCTGCGCGGCGAGACCGCGGTCCTGGCCGCGACCAGCCTCGACGTCGTCCGCCTGGTCACCCGGGGGGACGAGGCACGCGGGTAAGCGCGAAGCCGCCGGTCGTTCGGGAGAATCAAGTCCATTATCCCGAACGACTGGTGGTTTCACCGCCGCCGGCCGACAGCTTCCACCGGCCAGCGCGGCCCTCAGCCGACGGTAGTGCTTTCCCTGACCACCAGGCGGTAGTCGACGCTGCGGGAGGCGGGCGGCGCCTCGTCGCCCTTCATCCGGTCGAACAGCCGCGCCACCGCCAGCCGCGCGATGCTCCCCTTGTCCGGCGAGATCGTCGTCAGCGAGGGAAAGGCGTAGCGCGCGTCCTCGATGTCGTCGAACCCCACCACCGGGAGGGATCGCCGTTGGCGGACGCCGAGGGCTTCCGCACCGACGTAATCGAGGCCGTCCGGCGGCTGAAGCCGCCGCTGATGCGGTGGCCGGGCGGCAACTTCGTCTCCGGCTACCACTTCGCGGACGGCATCGGGCGGCCGCCGCCGGCCGCGGCGGAAGGACCTGGCCTGGCACGCGGAGGAGTCTAACCGCTTCGGCACCGATGAGTTCATGCGGTTCTGCCAGCTCATCGGGGCCGAGCCGTACCTGTGCGTCAACATGGGCACCGGCACGATGGACGAGGCGGCCGCCTGGGTCGAGTACTGCAACGGGACCAGCGACACCTACTGGGCGAACCAGCGTCGCGCCAACGGCCACGAGGACCCCTACGGCGTCAAGATGTCGGTCATGCCCTGGGACGTCTTCTACCAGAAGCTGCTCCCGGCGTTCGCCGCGGGCACCGGGCCCGACATCGCCGCGATGGACACCCAGCAACTTCCCCAGTACGCGACGAAGAACGTCGTTCCGCTCACCAGCGGAACGACCTGCTGTGGCCGCTGATCGTGAGCACCAACAGCTCGATGTACACGCTCTCGTCCGGCCTCGCCCTGTTCCTCGGTCAGCACGTCATCGAGTACGGGCTGGTCATGGCCAGGTCGGTGCTCGCCATCGTGCCGATGGTCATCGCCTTCCTGATCATCCAGCGCCGGTTCACCGAGAGCATCGCGACGTCCGGGCTGAGGTGAGCCTGCCCGCAGATGACTAAATCCACGGGCTGCCGGCGGCACCGGATACTCCACGCCCGCCGTGACGGCTACCACGGTGAGCAGCGCGCGGTGCCCCGGAAAGATCGAGGGTCATACGGGGCGGGTATCGCCACCGGTGTCACTCAATCGTGTTACCGGCCGGTACGGTACATCCTGCCGACAAATACCCGGCAAATCGTGGCAAGCCGCCGGGCTTTGCGTCGCTTTCGCGCGTATGACCCGCAAGCACGGCACCCCGACAGCCCGCCGAGCGTCCCCGACCGCGTATGACCGCTAACCTAGGCGCGGCCGTTCGCGTGCAGCACGCGGAGCGCGTCGACCGTGAGGAAGCCGCGCCAGTCGGCCTCCGCGGCCCGTGACCAGGCGGGCCAGTTGAATGTCCAGCCGCCGTCGTCGCGCTGCGCGGCGGCCAGGCGGTCGAGGTGGGCCTCGATCGTTTGCTGGTCGAACAGGCGGCGCGCGATCGAGTCCGGCCGGGGCGCGAAGTCGAGGGGCGACTGCGTCTCGCCCTCGGCCGCGGGGTCGAGCGTCACCAGGCCGCGCGACAGCAGCAGCGGGCCGACCCGCTCGAAGGCCGCCTCGGCGCGCGCCCGGTCGGGCACCTCCTCAAGGAAGGCGAGCACGCCGAACATCACGTAGCCGTTCTCTGGCTCGGTCAGCTCGTCGATCGCCGACCACATGAACCGCGTGGCGCCGTCGAGCCAGGGGTGCGCGAAGTGACGGGAGTACAGCAGGCCGGCGACCTGCCCGGTCTGGATCGGCGAGGCCGGGTTCCCCTCGGGCGTCGCCCACCAGGGCGCGTGCGGTCCCTGCGACAGGGTCGGCAGGACGAACGTCGCGCCGCCCTCGGCCGGCGCGATGGTCGCCAGCCAGTCGATCGCGGCCCGGACGAGGCGCTCGTCCCACGCGTCGGCCAGGTCCATGATCCGCAGCGCCATCTCAACGGCGGCCGGCTGGCTGGCCGGCGTGCGGAGGTCCGGCTCAAGCGCGTGCCCGAACCCGCCGTCGGCGTTGCGGAAGGCGGCAACCGCGTCCCGCACCGGCTCGGCGCTCCCGTCGGCGAACAGCCGCTCGAAGACCCGCCGGTCGAGCACCCGCGCGGTGGCGGCGAGGAAGTCGGCGGCGGCGTCGAAGTCTGGAGTCTTCTTCATGCGAACCATCTCACCACCGTCGCCGCGGCGCCGTCTTGAACGAAACGGCCACCAGCGGGCGCGGGCTGGTCCCCTACGGTATCAAGCCCGACATATCATCTTTTGCCCCACCAAACCGCCGCCGCCGACGGGCGCGGAAACGTGATTGGGTGTCCTTTGTGCCCGCCGGCGGGCACAAAGGACACCCAATCACCGGCGAGTACCCCTCCGGGGTATGGCGGGCAGCCGGCCCCGGGCGGCGATCCTGGCCCGCCCACCGCATCATTCCCGCCCGACCTTGCCCTGCGTCTGACCCGGCCCGCCTGCCGTTCTTCGCCGCGGATGACCTATGACCTCGGCCCGGCTGAGGCCCGTTCTGGGCGCTAACGAAAGCCAGCCTACGGCCAGGAACTCGCGCGGAGCGGGTCGGCCTCCGGGTCGGCCGGGGCCGCGTGCCCGCGTGACCTGATCGGCTTCTGCCGGCCGATTTCCGTCAGGATCGGGCCGATGATCGCCTCGTGCGCGACAGGGCCGTACTTGGCGTGCAGCGACCTGAGCACGCCCTTGCCGCTCGCCTCGCCGATCAGGTCGTCGAGCAGCCGGTAGTCGACCGGCTCGCCGTTCGCCAGCCGCTGGTAGGCGGACTCGGCCAGCGAGGCCACGGCGGGGTGGTCGGCGGACTCGGCCGTCATCATGAGCGTCGCGTCCTTGATGTCCATGGCCAGATCCTACGCGTGGCATCCTGGAGTCATGAGGCCTTCGCCGGTGAGCTGGGTCCCGCCGGGCGCCTGGCTCGCTCCCGGGTACGCGGAGTGGCGGCCGCCCGCCGCGCTGCGCGGTCCGGTGGCGTGCCTGTGGGCGAGCGTCGTCCCCGACGACGGCGCCGGCCAGGGCCTAGTCGAGGGCCTGGTGCTGCCAGACGCGTGCAGCGACCTGATCTGGGAGCAGGGCGTCGGCGCGTACGTTGCCGGCCCGGACACCGGCCCGGTCGCCACCGTGGCCAGGCCGGGCGCGGTATTCGTCGGTGTCCGGTTCCGCCCGGCGGCCGGCGGCCAGGTCCTCGGGCTGCCGCTGAGTGAGGTCCGCGACCAGCGCGTTCCCCTGGCCGACCTGCGCCCGCGCGCCGCCCTGGGGCTGCCCGCCACCCTGGCCCCCGCCACGGCCGCCGCCGTGCTGCTCGACCTGACGGGGGCGTTGCTCGCGGACGCAACCCGCGACCACGCGATCAGCGCGGCCGCGTCGCTGCTGCGTGACCCCGCCGCGCGCACCGAGGACGTGGCCGGGCGGGTGGGCCTCAGCGAGCGCCAGTTCCGCCGCCGCGCCCACGCGGCGATCGGCTACGGGCCGAAGACGCTGCAGCGCATCCTGCGCTTCCAGCGCGTCGTCCGGGTGCTCGACGCCGCCGCCGAGCCCCCCGACCTGGCGTCGCTGGCGGCGCTGACCGGCTACGCCGACCAGCCGCACCTCACCCGCGAGTGCGCGGCCCTGTCCGGCCTGACCCCGACGGCCCTGGCCAGGGCCCGCCAACGCTAAGGCAACGGCATCGCGAGAGGGCGCCGGCTCGGCGACGGCCGCTCGCGGGCCGAGCGAGCCCGCGGCGGCGAACGAGGCGACGAACAGGGCCGCGATCAGCCACAGGGAGTTAAGCAGGCCAGCGGACTGGGCGAGCGCGCCGATGACGGGCGGCCCGGCGAGGTTGGCGAAGTAGCCGATCGAGCTGACGACGCTGATCCGCGCGACCGGGTCAGGGCCGCTGGCCGCCGCCGCGGACGTGCCGAGCGGGAAGCCCAGCGAGACGCCGACCGCCCAGAGCGCCACGCCGAGCAGCACCAGCCAGCGGTTCCCGGCCAGGATGAACAGCAGGATGCCGACGATGCCGAGCGCGGTGGTGAAGCGGACCGCCGTCACCCGTCCGAGGCGGTCGACCAATGGGCCGGCGAAGATCCGGGTGAGCCCCTCGCACGCGGCGAACGTGGTGAAGAACAGCGCGGCGACCGCGGCGCTCTGCCCGTGGTTGTTGTGCACCGCCAGGGTTAGCCAGCTGTTCGCGGAGCCCTCGCCGAGCTCGACCCCCAGCATGACCAGCCCGATCAGCAGCAGCCGGACATCCAGCCAGCCCCGCAGCCACTGGCGCAGCATTGCTCCCCGGTCCGGCCGTGCCTGACCGGCCGGCGCTTGATCAGTCGGCGCGCGCTTTCCGCCCGGGATTCCCGCCGCCACCACGAGCGCGGCCGCCCCGATGGCGATGGCTTCGCCAATCAGTTGCGCCGCGGGGCTGACGCCGAGGGCCGCGCAGGCCGCGCCGATCCCCGACCCGACCGCGGCGCCGATGGACCAGGCGGCGTGCATGCTCGGCATGAGGGTGCGCCCGGCGGCCCGCTCAACGGCGGCGCCTTCCACGTTGATCAGCACGTCGGTGGCGCCGACCCCCGCTCCGGTGACCACGAAGGCGACCGCGACGAGCGGAACCGAGCCCAGGATGAGCGCGAGCCCCATGACGGTCATCGCGGCCGTGACCAGCAGCAGCGCGCCCGCGACGGCCCGGCGGCCGCCGAGCCAGTGCGACAGGGGGGTCGCAGCGAGCAGCCCGAGGATGGCGCCCGACGGTTACCCCCGCGAGGAGCAGGCCGATCGTGGCCGTGCCGACGCCGAGTCCTGCCTTGATGGCCGGCAGCCGCGGGCCCCACGCCGAGATGGTGATCCCGCCGAGCCCGAACGCGGCGGTGGTCGCCCAGCGCCAGCGGGCCAGCTCCGGGCGGGCAGATGATGACGACAAGACTTGCCTCCGCACGGAAAACCTTCCAGTGGAAAGTATCACGGGCGGGAAGCGGGCGGTATCCCTTGGTCGGCCGCGGGACTTCCCGGCAGCAGCCGCTCGAGAATCGACAGCGAGCGGCCCACGTCGACGGCGTCCGGGTCAAGGAGCCACTGGATCTGCAGGCCGTCGGACGCGGCGATCACCAGCGCGGCCGCGTCGAGCGGGTCGATGTCCGGCGCGACGCGCCCGGCCCGCTGCCCGGACTCGATCCTGGCGGCGAGGCCCGCCCGCAGCGACCGGAACCGCTCGCGCACGAATTCCCTGGTAACGGCGTGCTGCTCCTGCAGCGCGTCGGTGGTGAGCGTCGCGTAGAGCTCGACCAGGCCGGGGATCGATCGGTTGCGCTCCGCGGCCTCGACTATCAGGCCGACGGCGGACTCGCCGGCCGGGGGCGTCTTCGCGGCCGCCCGCGCCTCGTGCGTCCGGTACGCCTCGACCAGCAGTTCGTCGCGCGACGAGAAGTAGTGGCGCAGCGCGGCGTGCGAGACCCCGATCGCCTCGCCGACGGTCCGCAGCGACGCCCGGTCCACCCCCCGCTGCGCGAGCAGGGCGATCGCGCTGTCCAGGATCTGCTGCCTGCGCCGCACCCCCTTGGGGTACGAGCGGCGCGCGGGCCGCGCCTCGTTCGGCTCCTCCGTCACCCCGCCATCGTAGAAGCCTGATCCGGCTCAGGCGTCGGGTGCTTCGGCGATCATGGCGGTGCCGACCTCGCGGAAGCCCAGGCGCTGGTAGATGCGGGCGGCGCTGGAGTCGGCGGCGGACAGGAACACGGTCGGCGTGTCCCGCGCCACGGCGTGGGCGGCGAGGGCGTGCGTGACGGCCGCCCCGAGGCCCCGGCGGCGGCTGGCGGGCAGCACCCCGATCCCGGTGATCTCCGCGACCCCGGCCACGTGCTGGTAGCTCCCCGCCGCGAGCGGCCCGTTGGGTCCGGCGACGGTGGCGAGGACGCTACGACCCGTCCGCAGCCGGTCCCTCACGGCGTCGATGGACGCCGGATCGTGGTCCGCCGCGAGCTTGTCCCGCTCGACCGCGCCCGCGCGGCCGATCTCGCTTCCCGGGTGCGCGAAGGCGACCCCGGGAACCGCCCACGCCTGGAGCAGCTCGGGGTCATCGGCGTCCATGATGCGGACCGAGGTAGTCGGCGGCAGCGGCGGGGCCGGGGCGAGCGTCCCGAGGACGAGCATCGGGTGCCGGTGCACCCGCAGGCCCGCCTCGGCGGCGGCCGCCGCCATCTCCGGCGCGGAGCGCTCGATCCACTCGAAGGACTCGGGCAGCTTCAGCTCCTGCTGCCGGGCCCTGACGATCCGGACGTCCGCGGCGGTGATGGGCCGCCGCTCCCCGGCGCGCGGCCGGGCGTAGTACGGGAATCCCGGCCCGACGGGCACGAACAGCACGAGGGGTCCGTGCTCCTCGGCGCGGGCGCGCTCCCGTGGTTGGGTATCGCAGTAGGCGTCGATCCGCTTAATGATCTCTTCATCGCTCACAACGGTTAACACCCTAAGAGAGCGACCGGACTGAGCCAAGGGGATAACTGGCCGGCCGGCTGCAGCGGGTTGGGTGACCGCGCCGGGCGGTCGGCCGCTTCGCCGCTGCCGGCGGGGCCGTACTGCCCCATCTCGGCCGGGGACAGGCCCAGCATGGTCGCGGCGTCACGGAACGCGATTCCCTCCTGGGCGAGCGCGTCGAGCGCCTCCCTAGTGGCCCGCGTGGCGGCCTCGGCCGCCTGCCGCGCGTTGTGCCGCACCTGCAGCGCGCGCGCAACGGGCGCGGGCGCGTCGGGGATAACCTCGACCCTGATCGCCTCGGCAGGCATGCTGAGCGTGCGGGCGATGACCTGCCGGGTTACGATCTCGGCCTGGTCAAGGCTGCGCACCTGCGCGGACAGGCCCTCGACCTGCGGAATGCGAATCGTCCACCACCGGCCGGCCCGCTCGCAGAGCGCGGTGAAGGTCGTCGTCTCCATGGGTTGCCCCTTTATCACCGAGTCGTAGAACTGCCACGCCGTTCCCCCCGTGCGCGGTGATCCCGTTTAATCTACCCGCCAGTAGCCTATGCCCTGGCGCACTCACGCGAAAGTGACCAACCTCGAACGGTCCGTGCCGGGGCTAGCCGACGAGGTGGCGGTTCGGCGCGATGGCGTCCGCGGCGAAGTCCGGCAGCTCGGTCACCGTGAGCCCGGCGCGGGCGAGCAGCTCGTAACCCCGGGCATCCGCGACGAACAGCGCGGGCTCCCGCCAGGCGATCACCACCCGTCCCAGGCCGGCCGCGATGATCAGCTCCGTGCAGGTCCGTGGCCTGGACTTGCGGTGCGAGCACGGCTCGAGCGTGCTGTAGATGGTGCCGCCCGCCAGCCGCGGGTCACTCGGGGAGAGCTTGCGGAGCGCCGATTCCTCGGCGTGCACGACGGGGTCGCCGCCCTCACGGGAGAAGCCGCGGGACAGCTCGGCCCCCGTCGCGTCCACGATGACCGCGCCGACGGAGAACGCGGTATCGGACGGCGGGCCCTGCCGCGCCAGCGAGACCGCGAGCCGCATCCACCGCTCGTGGGCGCGCACCTTCTCGGTCACGAGAGACCCTGGGTATCCGCGACTGGCCTAGGTTCCGGTGACGCCGACCGCTCCACCAGCGCGCGGTAGAACACCTTCGACGCCAGCGCTTTGGCGCCAACTCGCTCGTAGAACCCGCGCGCGCCCATGTTGCCGTTGTCGGTGGTCCACTCGACCCGCGAGCAGCCGCGGTCGGCGGCGATCCGGTGCAAGCCGTCCATGAGCAGCCGCCCAATGCCGCGGCGACGATAAGGGCCGGCGACGTACAGCTCCTTCAGGTACAGCGACGTAGTCAGCCCCGCGGCAGGCCACAGCAGCGACCAGCACGCGAACCCGGCAAGCACGTCACCGTCCCAGGCGAGCAGCGCAAACGCCGCTGGAGGGGCGCCGAACAGCGCCGCCCGGACCTGTGCGGCGCGCTCGTCCCCGGTGCCCTGCGGGGTACCGCCGTAGAACAGGTCAAGCTCGCCGAGCAGGTCGGCAATTAGCTCCTCATCGCCCGGCTTCGCGTCGGCCAGCGTGATCATGTGTCCAGTCTGCCGCATCCCGGCGACAGCTTTCCCTCCGCCTGCCGCGGCCAGGGCAGCTTCTTCGAGCAGGCCGTCCTCAGGTATGACCAGAATGGACGCTGGACACCAGCTTCGGCAACGACGGAAGCGCGCTGATCACCCTGACCCAGTTCATCGCCTAGGCCAGTCAGGCACCTCGAGAACGAATGACCTGGGGACGCGCCGTGACGCGTCCCCAGGCCATTCGCGTGAAGCTGCTTACACGTCCCAGTAGAGCTCGAACTCGTGCGGCGTCGGGCGCAGCCGCACCGCGTCGAGCTCCTTCTCCCGCTTGTAGGCGATCCAGGTCTCCATCGAGGTCCTCGGTGAAGACGCCGCCCTCGGTCAGGAAGGCGTGGTCGTCCTCGAGGTTGTCGAGCACGGCCTCGAGCGAGCCGGGGACCGTCGGGATGGCGGCGGCCTCGTCCGGCGGCAGCTCGTACAGGTCCTTGTCGACCGGCTCCGGCGGCTCGATCTTGTTCTTGATGCCGTCGATGCCCGCCATCAGCATCGCCGAGAAGGCGAGGTACGGGTTGGCGGACGGGTCGGGCACGCGGAACTCGATCCGCTTGGCCTTCGGGTTGGTGCCGGTGATCGGGATGCGGCAGCACGCCGAGCGGTTCCGCGCCGAGTACACCAGGTTGACCGGCGCCTCGAAGCCGGGCACCAGGCGGTGGTAGGAGTTGACCGTCGGGTTGGTGAACGCGAGCAGCGACGGCGCGTGCTTGAGCAGCCCGCCGACGTACCAGCGGCCGAGGTCCGACAGGCCGCCGTAGCCCATCTCGTCGTAGAAGAGCGGCGCGCCGTCCTTCCACAGCGACTGGTGGCAGTGCATGCCCGAGCCGTTGTCGCCGAAGAGCGGCTTCGGCATGAACGTCACGGTCTTGCCGGCCGCGCGGGCGACCGACTTGATGACGTACTTGTAGAGCAGCAGCTTGTCGGCCTGCCTGAGCAGCGTGTCGAAGCGGATGTCGATCTCCGCCTGGCCCGCGGTGCCCACCTCGTGGTGCTGCATCTCGGTCTCGATGCCGACCGCGATCAGCTGCTTGACCATCTCCGACCGCAGGTCGGTGTAGTGGTCCATCGGCGGCACCGGGAAGTAGCCGCCCTTGTACGGCGGCTTGGCGGCGAGGTTCCCGCCGTCCTCGTCGCGGCCGCTGTTCCACGCGCCCTCGACGGAGTCGAGGTGGTAGTACGCCTCGTTCGGGCCGGTGATGAACCGCGCGGAGTCGAAGATGTAGAACTCCGCCTCGGGCCCGAAGTACGCGGTGTCCGCGATGCCGGTGCCCTTGAGGTACTCCTCGGCCTTGGCGGCCACGTTGCGCGGGTCGCGGGAGTAGGCCGCGCCGGTCAGCGGGTCGAAGACGGAGAAGGTCAGGTTCAGCGTCTTGTGCTGGCGGAACGGGTCGATTACGGCGGTGGACGGGTCCGGAATCAGCAGCATGTCGGACTCGTGGATCGCCTGGAAGCCGCGGATCGACGATCCGTCGAACATCCGGCCCTCGGTGAAGACGTCCGCGTCGAACGTCTGGACCGGAACGGTGAAGTGCTGGACCGTGCCCGGCAGGTCCGTGAACCTGACGTCAACGAACTCCACGTTTTCCTCAGTGATGTACCTGAGGACCTCTTCAGCACTGCTGAACGACATCAACCCTCCCTGGACAGGGCGCGCATAGGTAGCTTTATCTCGATTTCTTCGTCGGGATCGCTTCGGACGGTAGCCGTTGGCAATTTCCGAGCGGTATCCCCAATGTTTCGCCAGTGTTACGCGTGCTCCGGCGACCCCGCGCCCCCACCCGTCCGATCAGCCACGATCCGCCCGGTCGGGGACCGGAGGAGCGGCCGTGCTTGCGTGCCGGGCGAGCGGATACCTTAGACCTGTGTCCCAAGGATCCCGGAATCCGCGCAACCGGAACGCGACCAAGGTAGCCGCGGCCCGTGCTGCTGCGGCTGATGATACGCCTGATTACCCTGGCAAGAGATTCGGCCTGCCGATGACCGGCCCGTCTTCGGTGGCCCCGATGGGCAGGCGGCTCGCCGCGCTGATCGTCGACTGGGTGCTTTGCTACCTGATCGCCTCAAGCATCGTCCGGCACAGCGTGTTCACCGTCACGGACGCGCGCTACCAGGACGCCCAGGCGGTCGCCCTGCTGCTGTTCGCCTTCGAGGTCTACCTGCTGACCGCGGTCAGCGGCCTCACCGTCGGTAAGCGGCTGCTCGGCCTGCGCACGATCCGCACCAACGGCAGCCGCCCCGGGTTCAGGTGGGCCGCGCTGCGCACGCTGCTCCTGCTGTTCGTCATTCCGGCGTGCCTGACCGACCGCGACCTGCGCGGCCTGCACGACCGCGCCGCCGACACGATCGTCGTGCGCCTCTAGCTGACGCGGACTTGCGCGTGGCCGCAGGTCCCCGCCCGGCGCCGCGCGGGCGGGGAAAACGGGCGCGGTGCGGGCGGTCACGGGCGGCGCGGCCCGCGGTCCGCGGTGGGCGGAACCGGGGCCTGCGCCTCTGGCGATCGGTCAGGCGGCGATGTCGCGGCGGCGTAGCAATGCCGCTCCGGCCACGACGGCCACAGCGGCGTATCCGGCGACAACCGCAGCGGCCGGAGCTTGGCCGAGGAGATGGGTGGTGGCGGGATAGCCGGTCGTGCCGGCTGCGCCGGAGGCCAGGCCGCCGAGGCCGTATTGCTGGACCGCGGTGCCGATACCGGGGATGAACCCGAGCAGCGGTTCGGCCACGTATAGCAGGGCAAGGACGGTGACCACAGCGCCGACCTGGTTGCGGATTACCGCTCCCACACCGACCCCGATCGCGGCGAACAGCGCGGTTGCCAGGCCCGCGCCGACGATCACGCCTGCTAGCTGGACGGCGTCCACGCCGCTGGCGAGATGCCGGGCGGCAAGGACCGGCACAGCGATCGCAGTGGCGGCGCTCGTGGCGAGGATGCCGAACGCCAGGCCTGCCCCGGCTTGCGTAATCAGTTTCGCGGCCAGCGCCGGGGTTCGCCGGGGGGAAATCAGTACCATGGTCGTGATGGTCTTGTGCCTGTACTCGCCGGTGACGGCGAGGGCGCCGGCTAGCAGCGCGAACGTTTGTGCCAGGCCAGCCAGGGTGAGGCTGGCCCTGGCCGGGCTCACGCCGGCGAAGGTCGCCGTGGCCGCGTTGGCCGTCACCCCGCCGACGATCAGCGCGAAGGCGCCGATTGCCAGCGCTGGGAAGGTGCGGGTGGTAGCGAGCTTGCGGATCTCTGCGCGGATCAGCGCCGTCATGACCGATCTCCGTCCGGGTTGCCGGTCAGCTGGAGGTAGATGTCTTCGAGAGTTGCGCCGGGATTCGCGCCAAGCAGCTTTCCCAGGGGCGCCTGGGTGACGGAGCGGCCGCCGCCGATAATGACAATGTCGTCGACCGTCTGGGCGAGTTCGGCCAGGGCGTGGCTGGAGACCAGGACCGCGCGACCCTCGGCTGCCAGACTGCGAAGCTCGTCGCGCAGCCACCGGATGCCCTGCGGGTCCAGGCCGTTGGCGGGCTCGTCGAGGACTAGCACCCGCGGGTCACCGAGCAGGGAGGCGGCCAGGCCGAGACGCTGCCGCATGCCCAGGGAATACCCGCCGACTCGCTGGTCCGCGGCGCCAGCCAGGCCGACACGCTGCAGCAGCCGGTCTGCCCGGCCGTCGGGGATCCCGGCGGCGGCAGCCAGCACGCGAAGGTGCGCGCGGCCGGTGCGGCCTGGGTGGACTGCTGCAGGGTCCAGCAGCGCCCCGACCGCGCGGACCGGATCGGTCAGCTCGGCGTAGCGGAAGCCGGCGATCATCGCCGCCCCGGAATCGGGCCGGATCAGCCCGAGCAGCGCACGCAAGGTCGTAGTCTTCCCCGCGCCGTTCGGGCCAAGGAAGCCGGTGATCCGGCCGTAGGAGACCGTGAACGACAGGTCGTTGACCGCGACCGTCTGGCCAAACCTCTTGGTCAAGCCGGTCACTTCGATGGCCGGGGGCGGGACCTTGAGTCGGCGGCCCACGGCCTGGCCGTCGTCTTGCGACCAGTCGATGCTGAGAGTCACTGTTCCTCCATGTGATCTATCGTGGATACGGGCCGGGTTGGCAGCCCTGTCAGGCTGCGCGGTGGCCGTCTGAGCACATCAGCGGTGGAATCCCAGGTCCAACAGAAGATCGTCGTGACGATCAACCGGGAGTTGTCAGCCCAGGCAGGCCCGGATTTCTGAGTTGACCGTGCCCCCGCCTGGGACGCATCGTGTACCGGTGGATCTCGATCTGGCGCAGGTGCGCGCGTTCGCTGCGGTTGCCGATCACCGCCACTTCAGCCGGGCAGCAGCAGAGCTGAACCTGACTCAGCAGGCCCTATCGAAGCGGATACAGCGGCTCGAGCAGGCCGTTGGCGAGCTGCTGCTGGAGCGCGCCCCCACCGGCATCCGATTGACCGCGGCCGGGCAGCGGTTTCTCCCGCATGCCCGGCAGTCGCTTGCCGCTGCCGACGCTGCCGTAGCCGCGGCACGCCGTCTGCGGCGCCCGGTCAGGGCGGATGTGTGGGGGCAGCCCCACCCGCCGCTGACCCGGCTGGCGGAGCTGATGGCGGCCGTGCCGGAGATCAGCGTCGAGGTCAGCACCCGGCGGAGCGTTCCGCTGGCGATCAACGCGCTGCTGCGGGGCGAGCTGGACCTTGCCTTCGGCCGGCCGTACGACCTTGACCAGCTCTGGCCGACTGAACTATCCCGGCGGCTGGTGGAGCTCTCCAGGATGGGCGCGCTGCTCAGCGGGCGCAGCTCGCTCGCCGACCGCGACGTCATCCGCCCAGGCGATCTGGCGGGCCACCGGATCTGGGCGCCGGCACTGGGAACCGCGCCGGAGTTCGCCGGCTGGTGGCGCCGGGCTGCCGAGTACCTCGGCCTCGAGCTGGAGACGGCTGGGCGCAACCTCGGCCTCGGCCAGGCGATAGCCGATGTCAACGCCGACCCGGGCAGGGTGGCGCTGGTGCCGGCGGGGATGGAGATGACCGACGACCCGGCGGTAGCCGTGCTCTGCCCGCTGGCTCACCCGGCGATGCTGTTTAGCTGGTCAGTGATGTGGCGCACCGACGAGCGCAACCCCGATGTCACCCTGCTGATTCAAAAGCTCGCCGAGCGGAGCGAGAGGGGCGGCTGGGCAGCATTCCGTCCCGGGCTCGACTGGCTGCCGGACCCCGATCGCGCCCACCTGCCGGGCCCGCGACCGGGGGTGCGCCGGCCTGATCATCTGGACCCGCTCCTTCAGCGACCGCCACCCGGGCCGGTTCCGGCTCGGCCGGCTGGCTAGCGGTGCGCCTGGCTGAAGGTCCGCTAACGCGCAGTGCTCACAACCCTGGCTGGCTCAGACGCTGCACCCTCCGCTACGAGTTCGCCTGAACCTTGCGCGAACCTCCTGCGTGGAAACCCGCTAGCGCGGCTTGGGCATCCGCGGCTGGCGGGCGCCCTTGGGCATCGGCCCCTTCGGCATCTGCATCGTCGGCTGCAGCGCCCTCAGCCGGCAGTTGAGGTCGGACACTGCCGTCGGCCGCAGCGTCCGCGGCAGCGTGGTGATCTTCCGCTGCAGCTTGCTGACCGGGACCTGCCCCTCGCCGCTGCCGACCTGGAACTCGTGGATCGGCACGCCGTGCGCGACCCGCTCGGTCTTCTTCCGCTCCGACGCGAGCAGCGCGGCCACCCGGGAGGGCACGCCCTCGCCGACCAGCACCACCCCGGGCCTGCCGACCGCCCGGTGGACCACGTCCATCGTCCGGTTGCCGGCCACGGCGGGGGTGACGGTCCAGTCGCCGCGCATGTTCTGCAGCACCGCGGCCGCCGCGCCGAGCTGCCCGTCGATCGCCGAGTACTGGGCCTTCTGCGCGAACCGCCCGAAAAGGATCATCGCGGTCATCAGCCCGAGCAGGACGCCAGCCGGGAGGAACAGCGCAAGCGGGCCGACGAGCAGCCCGAGCAGCACGAACACGACGATCACGCCGGCCGCCGCGCCGAAGGTGATCGGCAGCGCCCGCTTGTTCTGCTGGTTGACCAGCTTCGCGACCATCCGGATCTGCTTCAGCCGCCCGGCGTTCTGTAGCTCATCAGCGCTGTATTGGTCAACCACCGGCTCAGCCTTTCCCTCTTCGCGTGCCAACATCAGTGATCATACGGTTTCCCGCCCCCCGGTCTGTAACCAAAGGGAGGTCAAAGTCCAAACCGCCGATCCCGAACGGCTTCAGGCCTCCGCCCAGCCGCGAGCCATTGAACCCGCGCGGCCGATAACAGCAAGAGGCGTCAGCTGGCCGCCGCGCCCGCGCGCTGCTCGATCGCCTGGGCGTAGAGCTTTCCGGCCCGGTACGACGAGCGGACGAGCGGGCCGGACATCACGCCGGCGAAGCCCATGGACAGCGCCTCCTCGCGGAGCGCGACGAACTCGTCCGGGTGCACCCAGCGGTCCACCGGGTGGTGCCGCGCGGACGGGCGCAGGTACTGGGTGATGGTCAGCAGGTCGACGCCGGCGGCCCGCAGGTCGGCCATCGCCGGCGCGATCTCCTCGCGGGTCTCGCCCATGCCGAGGATCAGGTTGGACTTCGTGACCAGGCCGGCCTCGTGCGCCTGGCGGAGCACGTCGAGCGAGCGCTCGTAGCGGAAGCCGGGCCGGATCCGCTTGAAGATCCGCGGCACCGTCTCCAGGTTGTGCGCGAACACCTCGGGCCGCGGCGCTGAACACCTCGCCGAGCTGCGCGGGGTCCGCGTTGAAGTCGGGGACGAGCAGTTCGACCCCGCAGCCGGGCACGGCGGCGTGGATCTCCCTGGCGGTCTGCGCGTACAGCCATGACCCGCCGTCGGGCTGGTCGTCGCGGGCCACCCCGGTGACGGTCGCGTAGCGCAGCCCCATGGCGGCGACGGACTCGGCGACGCGCCGCGGCTCGTCGCGGTCGAGCGGCAGCGGCTTGCCCGTGTCGATCTGGCAGAAGTCGCACCGCCGGGTGCACTGGTCCCCGCCGATGAGGAAGGTCGCCTCGCGGTCTTCCCAGCACTCGAAGATGTTCGGGCAGCCGGCCTCCTGGCAGACCGTGTGCAGCCCCTCGGACTTAACGAGGTGCTGCAGCGCGGTGTACTCGGGGCCGGTGCGCACCCGGGTCTTGATCCACGGCGGCTTCCGCTCGATCGGCGTCTCGGCGTTGCGCGCCTCGAGCCGCAGCATCCGCCGTCCCTCAGGTGCCAGTTCCGGAGTACTCACCACCCCTCCAGCCTACGTTCCCCCGCGCACCTCGCGAGCCCGCAGGCCGCCCGCCCTGATAACAGCAATAAGCGCGCCAGCGCCCAACATAGTGGATCGTTGGACGGCCCATAGGGCTCGCAACGATCCACTACGTTGGCAAGCCGCGTTCCGGAGTCGGATAACAGCAAGAAGCGCTAGAGTCATCGGGCGACCAGGGCGCGCCTGGCCTGATAGCAGCAGCAAGCGTGCAGCGCTCTATGCCGCGGAGGCGACCAGCGGCGCCACGGTGTGGATGCGCCGCCAGGTCCGGTACCCGAGGGCCGCCGCCAGGTGCCGCTCGAGCAGCGGCGTCACGTCGGAGACGGAGACGCGGATGCCGGTCTCCGCCGTGAGCGAGGTCACGCCCGCGTCGCGGATGCCGCAGGGCACGATCCGGTCGTACCACGACAGGTCGCAGTCGCAGTTGAGCGCGAGCCCGTGCATGGTGACCCCGCGCGCGACCCGGGCGCCGATCGCGCCGACCTTCCGGTCGGGCAGCCCGCGCTCGGACGAGGCGGGGATCCACGCGCCCGAGCGCCCCTCGACGCGGATCGCCCGCAGCCCGAACTCGGCGCAGACCCGGATCATCGACTCCTCCAGCGCCCGCACGTAGGCGACCACGTCCACCGGCTCGCTCAGCTTGATGATCGGGTAGGCGGTGAGCTGCCCGGGCCCGTGCCAGGTGATCTTGCCGCCCCGGTCCACGTCGATGACGGGCGCCCCCGGGTCGCCGAAGGGGCGGTCCGACACCGCCGTCCGCTTACCCGCTGTATAGACGGGCATATGCTCGAGGAGCAGGCAGCTGTCGGGGACCTCGCCGCTGACTCGCCGAGCGTGCACCGCGCGTTGCGCGTCCCACCCCTGGACGTAGTCCACGGCGTCCGACCCGAAGCCTGCGTGCGCGTAAACGAGTTCAGCATCCACGACATCGAGACTACGACGCGGGTGAGACCACCGCGTCGGCTGGGAACGAATCAAATCGTGATCAACGAGGCAGACCTGCGGGAGATGAGCCCGGGCGAACGCCGCAAGCTGGCGCACTCGCTTACCGCCGTCGACTACCCGCACCCCCTGCTGGGGATCTACCTGGCGCGGGGCCGCCTGCTTGGTGTCCTCGTGTCGATCGTCGCCTGCGCCGTGCTCATCGGCTGGATCATCGTTCTCGGGCTGACCCTGCACCACGGCTTCCACACCCACCACTGGAAGGGCGCCTGGGTCGGGTTCGACCTGATCCTGCTGCTCGCGTTCGCCGCGACCGGGTGGGCGTTCTGGCGCGGCCGCCAGATCGTCATCGCCTGCCTGATCGTCACGGGCACGCTGCTGTGCTGCGACGCCTGGTTCGACGTCGTCCTCGACGCCGGCACGTCCGACGTGTGGCTCAGCGTCGCCTCGGCGGTCATCGTCGAGCTGCCGCTCGCGTTCCTCATGCTCAACGCGGCCCGCCGCCTCATCCGGCTGTCCGCCATCGTCGCGGTGCGCGAGACGGGCGATTCGAGCGACTGCGACGACCTCCCCGCGGACGGGCTGCCGCCGCTGTGGAAGATCCCCCTCTTCGGCGTTAGCGGTCCGCCGGGAGAGGGGACTTCCGTGTCCCGCGACGCCCGGGCGGGATGACGAGGCTGATCGCGGGACCGAGTCACCACGCACCCGCTCGGACGAACATCACACGGCACCAATGGTGGACCCGCACCTCGGTACTGACTTAACCTCATCGCCATGGCTACCGATTTCACCGAGGAAACCGCCGCCGACGCGGTCATCGAGTCCTTCGCGCCCGGCACCGACCCGAGGCTGCGCGAGGTCCTCGCCTCGCTGGTCAGGCACCTGCACGCGTTCGCCCGCGACGTCGAGCTGACGATCCCCGAGTGGGAGAAGGCGATCGACTTCCTCACCCGGGTCGGGCAGAAGTGCGACGACGAGCGGCAGGAGTTCATCCTGCTGTCTGACGTCCTCGGGCTGTCCATGCTGGCCGAGACGATCTCCAACCGGAAGTTCGGCGTCGCGACCGAGTCGACCGTGCTCGGCCCGTTCCACGTGGTCGAGTCGCCCGTCCGCGCGCTCGGCGACAACATCGACCTGGTGGGCACCGGCACGCCGTGCGTGGTCACCGGCCGGGTCGTCTCGGTGGACGGCACCCCGCTCCCAGGCGCCCAGATCGACGTGTGGCAGGCCAACGACCAGGGCTTCTACGACGTGCAGCAGCCAGCGGTGCAGCCGCGCACGAACGGCCGCGGCCTGTTCACCGCCGACGAGAACGGCGCGTTCTGGTTCCGCACGATCGTGCCGAGCTACTACCCGATCCCGACCGACGGCCCGGTCGGCGAGCTGCTCAAGGCGACCGGCAGGCACGCCTTCCGCCCGGCGCACATCCACTTCATCGTGACCGACCCCGGCCACCGCGACCTGACCACGCACATCTTCGTGGCGGGCAGCGAGTACATCGAGTCGGACACGGTCTTCGCGGTGAAGAAGTCCCTGGTGGTCGACTTCGAGGAGGTCGACGACCCCGCCCAGGCCGAAAAGTGGCACGTCAAGTCCCCGTTCCGGCACGCCGACTTCGATATCGTCATGCAGCCGGCTGCCTAACGTCAAAATCAAGCTCAGGATCGTCAGGAACGACCGCGGCTGACTCAAGACCGCGGGCGTTTCACCGGTCGCGACGTCGCTCAGCGGGGCAGCTCCGCCGCGAGCGCGGCGCCGACGGTCGGGTAACTGAACGTAAAGCCAGACTCGAGCAGCCGCGCGGGCAGCACCCGGGCGCTGGTCAGCAGCTCCGCCGACATCTCGCCGAGGGCGAGCTTCAGCAGCGGCGCGGGCACCCGGAGCCACGGGAAGTCGGGACGCCGGAACCGCGGCGTGCAGCGCCGCCGTCAGCTCCGCGTCCGTGACCGGGTTGGGCGCGGTCAGGTTGTACGGTCCGGTCCGTGACTCCGCGCCGGGCTCGTCGAGCAGGAAGCGGATGGCGCGGACCTCGTCGGTGAGCGCGATCCAGCTCATCACCTGGTGCCCGTCACCGAACCGCGGCAGCACGCCGAGCCTGGCGGGCAGTGCCAGCCGGCCGAGCACGCCGCCTCCGGCCCCGAGCACGAGGCCGCTGCGCAGGTGGGCGACCCGGATGCCCGCCGCGCGGGCGGGATCGGCGGCGGCCTCCCAGTCGTGCACCACCCGGGAGAGGAACGCCTTGCCCGCCGGCGCGCCCTCGGTGACGTCGCGCCCGCCCGTGTCGCCGTACCAGCCGATCGCGGAGGCGGCGATGAGCGCCTTCGGCCGTGGCTGCGCGGCCGCGAGCGCCGTGGCCAGCGCCGACGTGGCGAGGACCCGGCTGGCCCGGATCTCCGCCTTGTAGCTGGCGGTCCACCGGTGGTCGCCCACCCCCGCGCCGGCCAGGTGCACGACGACGTCGACACCGGAAAGCGGCGGGTCGCCCGCGTCGGCGGCGTGCGGATCCCAGCGCACTTCGTCTACGGGGGAGTCGCCCGCACCGCTGTTGGCCGCCCCGGCGCCCCCGGACCGCGGCGGCCGCCTGACGAGGCGGACGACCTGGTGGCCGTCCGCCCGCAGGCTCGCCGTCAGCGCGGTGCCGATCAGGCCGGACGACCCGGTGACCGCTATCTTCATCGCGCCGCGTCAGAGGCCGAGGTCGGCCTCGAACGCGCCCTCCTCGAGACGGTTCTTCACCGTGACGAGGAACCGGGCGGCGTCGGCGCCGTCAACGAGCCGGTGGTCGTAGGTCAGCGCCAGGTAGACCATGGAGCGGACCGCGATGACCTCGCCGAGCGAGGGGTCCTCGACGACGACGGCGCGCTTGACCACGCTGCCGACCCCGAGGATGCCGACCTGCGGCTGGTTGATGATCGGGGTGTCGAAGAGCGCGCCGCGGCTGCCCGTGTTGGTCAGCGTGAACGTGCCGCCGGCGAGCTCGTCGGGACCGACCTGACCGTCGCGGGTGCGGGCGGCGAGGTCGGCGATCTTGCGGGCGAGACCGCCGATGTTGAGGTCGCCGGCGCTGTGGATCACCGGCACCATCAGGCCGCGCTCGGTGTCCACCGCGATGCCGAGGTGCTCGGCGGCGTGGTAGGTGACCTCCTGCGTCTCGCCGTTGATGACCGAGTTGAGCACGGGGTGCACCTTGAGCGCCTCGATGGTCGCCTGCGCGAAGAACGGCAGGAACGTCAGCTTGACGCCCTCGCGGGCCTGGAACGCCGCCTTGGCCCGCTCGCGGAGCCTGGCGATGTTGGTGACGTCCGCCTCGACCACGGTGGTGAGCTGCGCCGAGGTCTGCAGCGACTCCACCATCCGCTTGGCGATGACCTGCCGCGGCCTGGACATCCGCTGGGTGGTGCCGCGCAGGGCGGACGGGACGATCGCGGGGCGGGCCTGCGCGGGGGCGGCCGCCGGCGCGGCGGCGGGCGCCGCCGCCGGAGCGGCCGTGGGGGCGGCCGTGGGGGCGGGGACCGCGGCTGCGGCCGCAGCGGCCTCGGCCTCGGCCGCCGCAGCGGCCTCGGCGGCCCGCTGCGCGCGGGCCGCCTCAACCACGTCCTGCTTGCGGATCCGGCCGCCGACCCCGGTGCCGAGGATGGCCTCGAGCGGCACCGAGTGCTCGGCGGCGAGCTTGCGGACGAGCGGGGTGACGTACGGCGAGTCACCGGTGGGCAGCGGCGTGGGCTCCGGGTACTCGCCGGCGGGCTCTTCCTCCGCGGCGGGCGCCGGCGGCGCGGCGGTCGGGGCCGGAGCGGCCGGCGTCGGCGGGACGTACGCGGCCGGGGCCGGGCTGGCCGGCGGGGCGTAGGCCGGCGGGGCCGGAGCCTGGGCGGCCGGGGCCGGGGGCGCGCTCCACGACCAGGTGTTCGTCGGGGCGGCGGTTCCGCCGTTGCCGGGGGCGGCCGCGGCGGGCGCGGGAGCGGGCGGCGGCGGGGCGTAGGCCGGCGCCGCTGGAGCCGGCGCGGCCGGCGCCGGGGGAGCGGGCGGCGCGGCCGGCGCCTGGGCCTCGGGGGCGGGGGGCGCCGGGTCGGCGGCCGGGGCGCCCGCCGAGTCCGAGTCCTCGATCACGGCCAGCTGCGCGCCGACGGCGACCGTCTCGTCCTCGTCAACGGCGATGCCGCGCAGGATCCCGGAAGCGGGTGACGGGATCTCGGTGTCCACCTTGTCCGTCGAGACCTCAAGGAGCGGCTCGTCGGCCGTAACGTGCTCGCCCTCTTTCTTCAGCCAGCGCGTGACGGTGCCCTCGGTGACGCTCTCGCCGAGCTGGGGCATTACTACGGAGACCGACATGTTCGGGGTGACTCCTTAGGCGTGGAAGTGCAATGGCTTGCCAGCGAGCGCCAGGTGCGCCTCGCCGATGATCTCCGACTGGGTCGGGTGCGGGTGGATCAGCGCCGCGACGTCGTCCGGCTCCGCGTCCCAGTTGACGATTAGCTGCGCCTCGGCGATCAGCTCGCCGACCCGGCTGCCGACCAGGTGCACCCCGAGGACCCGCCCGGGCTGGCCGCCAGGCGCGGACGGCGCCTCGGCGATCACCTTAGCCTGGCCCTGCGTCTGCAGGATGACGCTCTTGCCGTTCCCGCCGAGCGGGTAGTTCACCTCGACCACGTTGATGCCGCGCTCAGCGGCCTGCGCCGAGGTGATGCCCACGGAGGCGACCTCGGGGTCCGAGTAGGTGATGCGCGGCACGCCGTCGTAGTCGATCGGCCGGACGTCGAGGCCGCCGAGCCGCTCGGCGACCAGGATGCCCTCGGCGAAGCCCACGTGCGCGAGCTGCGGGTGAGCCATCTCCGGGATGCTGATCAGGTCGCCCACGGCGGAGATCGTCGGCACCGCCGTCCGGCACAGCGGGTCCACGTTGACGAAGCCGCGGGTGACGCCGACCCCGTTCTCCTCGTACCCGAGGTCGGCCGAGACCGGGCCGCGGCCCACGGCCACGAGCAGGACCTCCGCGTCGAGCTCCTTGCCGTTGCCGAGCGTGACCCGGACGCCGGAGTCGGTGTAGCTGACCGACTGGAACGGGTTGCCGAGCTCGAACCCGATGCCGCGCCGCCGGAAGACCCGCTGCAGCACCTTGGCGGACGCCTCGTCCTCAAGCGGGAGGAGCTGCGGCGCCATCTCGACGATGGTCACGTCGGCGCCGAACGACCGCCACACGGACGCGAACTCGACGCCGATCACGCCGCCGCCGAGGATGATGACGGACGACGGCACCCGGTCCAGCTGCAGGGCGTCGTCCGACGTGATCACCCGGACGCCGTCGAGCGTCAGGCCGGGCAGCGACCGGGGGACGGACCCGGTGGCGAGCACCACGTGGTCGCCGGTGTAGACGGCACCGTTGACGGTGACCGACGTCGGTGAGGTCAGCCTGCCGTCGCCGTAGATCATGTCGATCTTGCGGCTCGCCAGCGTGGACTGCAGGCCCTTCCACAGCCGCTCGACGACGCCCTGCTGGTAGGAGAGGACCGCGGGCATCTCGATGCCCTCGAAGGCGGCCCGCACCCCGAACTTCTCGCTCTCCCGCGAGGAGTCGGCGACTTCCGCCGCGTGCAGCAGCGCCTTGGTCGGGATGCAGCCGCGGTGCAGGCAGGTGCCGCCCACCTTGTCCTTTTCGATCAGGGCAACGCGCTTGCCAAGCTCCGCGGCGCGAAGCGCGCAGGCGTAACCGCCGCTGCCGCCGCCGAGGATGACGATGTCGTAATGGCCGCCCTCTGCCACAGTAAACCCCTTTTCCGCTTACGCTCAGTGTCTCATCATGTCACTGCGGTTGCTTACGCACGGGTTGATCAAACACTGGGAAGTCGCCCGGCGGCCGTCGCCGCCGCGATCGCGATGAGCGCTCGTACCGCGGTACCCGTGCCGCCCTTGGGCGTGTATCCGAATGGCGCCTTCTCGTTGAAGGCCGGGCCGGCGATGTCGAGGTGCGCCCAGGCGACCCCGTCGGGCACGAACTCCTTCAGGAACAGGCCGGCGACCAGCATGCCGCCCTCGCGGTCGCTCGAGACGTTGGTCATGTCGGCGACGGTGGAGTCCAGTCCCTTGCGCAGCTCCTCCGGGAGCGGCATCGCCCACGCGGGCTCGCCGGCCTTCCGCATGAGGGAGGCGACGTCGGCGGCGACCGCGTCGGACGATCCCATGACCCCCGTAGTGCGCCCGCCGAGCGCGACCGTCGCGGCGCCGGTGAGCGTGGCCACGTCGACGATCAGCACGGGGTCATCCTCGCCGGACCGGACGATCCCGTCGGCGAGGACCAGCCGGCCCTCGGCGTCGGTGTTGAGCACCTCGACGGTCTTGCCGCCGTAAATCCTGATGACGTCGGACGGCCGCTGCGCGGCGCCCCCCGGCATGTTCTCCGCGGCGCACAGGTACCCCACGACGTTGACGGCAATCCCTAGTTCGGCGATGGCGTTGGTGGCGCCGAGCACGGCGGCGGCCCCGCTCATGTCGCACTTCATCGTCTCCATGGACTTGGGCGGCTTGAGCGAGAGGCCGCCGGAGTCGAACGTGATGCCCTTGCCGACGAACGCGACGGTCTGCGTCGCCTCTGGGTGCGTGTACGACAGCCGCACCAGCCGCGGCGGACGCGAGGATCCCTGGCCGACGCCGATCAGCCCGCCGTAGCCGCCGTCCCTGAGCGCCTCCTCGTCGAGGATCTCCACCGTGACGCCGGCCGGGGCGGACTGCTCCGCCGCGGCCGCGAGCGCGGCGGGCGGCAGGTCGAGCGGGGAGGTGTTGACCAGGTCGCGCACCAGGTTGACCGCCTTGGCGGTCACCTGCCCGCGGCGCACCGCCTCGGCGTTGACGTCGCCGGTCAGCACGGTGATGGCCAGGTCGGCGGCGGGCTTGGCGCGGTACCGGCGGAAGCTGTAGGCGCCGAGCAGTGCCCCGGTCGTGACGGCTTCCGCCTCGGCCGGGGTCAGCGCGGGCAGCGCCAGGGTGACAGTCTTGCGCGGCGGGGCGGCGTCGTCGGCCGCGCCGGCGTGCTTCGCCCCCGTATTGTTCGCACCGGCCGACCGAAGCGCGACGCCGGCGGCCCGCCGCAGCTTCTCCGGGTCGAACGGGGTGCCTTCCCCCGGGGCGCGGCCGAGCCCGACCGCGAGCACGAGCGTGGCGGGCAGCTTGCCGCCGGGGATCTTGGTGATTTCCTCGGCGTCGCCGGAAGCGCCGAGCGCGGTGAGCGTGCCGGCGAGGGTACCGCCGAGCGCCTCATCCACCCCGGCGAGGCCGGGTGCGGCTGCCGGGCCGTCAGGGGACTGCATGACCCCGATGACAAGAACGTCGGCCTCGGCCGTCTCCGGCGCCGACTCACTGGTTGCAAGGGAGACTGTCACGAAGCCGATGCTATTGCACCCTGACACACGCGGATGTCCCCCCGACCCCCGCGTGACCGACCGCACACCTAGGTGTTGATGGTCGTCTCCTGCGTCGGGTTGACGCCGGTGAGGACGGGGTAATACAGCGAGTCGCCGGTCGGGTCGCCGGTCTGCATCACCTTCTGGCCGGCGGTGGAGAGCACGTACTCGACGAACTGCTTCGCCTCGGCCTGCACCTGGGGCGAGGCCTTGGCGTCGATGCCGATCTCCGGTGAACCGATTATCACAGCGTGAGAATAACGTCGGTTACTTCTTAATTCTAACGGCTGTTAGTATTGAGACTACGTGGCCCGTGGGTAGGGTCCGCTGGGCAAGGCGAACGGCGAAGACAGCGAAGGAGGTGCGGGCGATGGTCACCGGAACGGTGCCGACCGGCGCGACGTCACTGCCCCTCCGCCTCCTCGGCGTAGACCCGGGCGGCGTACGCCTCGAGCGACTGCTCGCACCGGTCGAGGGACTGCTCGCAGGCGGCGCGACCGCTGGCGCCGAAGACGTCCCGGTCGATGATCTTCGCGAACCAGTTCCTGAGCTTGACGAGGTCGACCTCGTTCTCCTCGAGCTCGGCGTAGGTGAAGTGGTTCTCGTCGTACTCCTTCTGGACCTGCCGCAGGAAGTCCTCGCACTTGTCGACGATCTCCTCGTACTCGTCGTTGCGCGCCGCCTGGAACGAGGCGCGCACCTCCGACTCCCCGGCCAGCACGGAGCAGGACATCAGCATGGCGGTGCCGGACATGTCGGTGATCTCGCGCCGCAGCTTGCGCAGCGCCCGCTCATTCGCCGTGCTCACGGGCAGCGCCGCCACGGAGTTCTGCAGGTAGATCGCGCCAAGGGACTTGATGCGGCGCCACACGGTGGAGCGCAGCCGCGTCGGCTCCGGCGGCACCCGGTAGATAAGCAGCAGCCAGCCCGCCCCGGCGCCATCGCCCGTCGCGGGGCCGTCAGTCCGGTCCTGATCAGTCGTCACCCCTCCATTGTCGCTGAACATGCTCAGGAGATTCATTGAATGCCCTGCCCCTGATCCTCACGGTCTTCGTCGCCTGCGTCGTCGAAGCCGTTGAGGCGCTCACCATCGTCCTCGCCACGGGCATCACCAGGGAGTGGAGATCCACGTTCCAGGGGATGGGCGCCGCGCTCGTCGTTCTCGCCGTGGTCACCGCCGCGATCGGCCCGGCCATCGGCGCCCTGCCGCTGACCCCGTTGCGCCTGGTCGTCGGCGCGCTGCTGGCGATCTTCGGCCTGCAGTGGCTGCGCAAGGCCGTGCTCCGCGCGACCGGCTACAAGGCGCTGCATGACGAGGCGAGCGCCTACCTGCGGGAGGTCGCCGCGGCCGAGGCGGCGACCAAGGAAGCCAAGCGCGGCGTGAGCGACTGGTACTCCTTCACCCTCGCCTTCAAGGGCGTGCTCCTCGAGGGCCTGGAAGTCGTCTTCATCGTGATCACCTTCGGCGACAACCAGAAGAACGTCGGCGCCGCCGTCATCGGCGCCGCCGCCGCGATCATCGTCGTCACGATCACCGGAATCGTGGTCAAGGCCCCGCTCACCAAGGTCCCCGAGAACTGGATGAAGTTCGCGGTGGGCGTCATGCTCACGAGCTTCGGCACGTTCTGGGGCGCCGAGGGCGCCGGCGTTGCCTGGCCGGGCAACGACGCCGCCCTGCTCGTTCTCGTCCCGGTGGTGGCGCTCGTCGGCGCCGCCTGCGTCTTCTGGCTGCGCTCGCGCAAGATCACCCCGGCCGCGCCGGCCAAGCCCTCGGAGGTAGTCAGCTCATGAAGCAGCTCAAGGCGTTCGGCGCCTTCTGGTACGACTTCGTCGTCGGCGACGACTGGCAGGTCGCCGCCTTCGTGGTGATCGGCCTGGCCCTCACCGCGGTCCTCGTCCACGTGGCCAAGGTCAACGCGTGGTGGCTCCTCCCGGTCGTCGTCTTCGCCGCCCTGGCCTGGTCCCTGCACCGCGCGACGGACACCCGCAGGTAACAGCCATCCTCCGAACGACCGCGTGCTTCGCGTGATCCCGCCCCATGACCCCGCGTGAGCGGGGCGAGGGGTGCGGGGTAAAACCAAAACCCGCCCCCCGGCGCCATTACCCTGCCGGTGCTGCCGCCCCACCCGAGGCATCGCATTTCATCAGGCTTAGACGCTCCTCGGTTTCGGCGGGCTGGCCTGTTCGCGGCCGACTCGGATGGGCAACCGGATTTCTCGCTGCGCGGATGCCCCGCATGCGGCCTCCGGCACTACGGATATTTCACGAAAACGTCCTCGGCTCAGCCTCATTAGCATGGAAACTTTTCCGATAACGGAAAGAAAGCTCGCTATATAGCGAGTAAAAGTCTCCGCGACAAGTAAAGTATCCGAGCTGGTGGCTCGGCCTGCCCGAAAAGCGTGTCGCCCGATTAGCGTTCAGCATCTCGCGCATCACATTTCACGAGGAACGGGGGCTACCCGCCGAGGTAGCGGACGGGGAGCTCAGTCTCGGTGAAGCCGCCCTCGCCGTCCGGTTCCACCCGGTAGGCCTCGCCGTCGGGCCGGTCGGAGGTCATCTCGGCCAGCGCGTCGTCCACGTAGTGCGCGCCGACGCCGTCGTCACAGGCCAGCCCGCCGGGGAGGGCGCCCTCGGCCACCAGGCGCTGGTACAGCGGTCGACGCTCCGCCTCGGAGTGGTAATGCGGGCAGAAGCTGCCCGCCAGCATCCCGAGCCCGTCGGTGTAGGCCCGCAGCCGGGCGCCGAAGGAGTCGGTGGTGCCCCCCTCGAACCAGCAGATCCCCCCGGCCGACGAGCCGGCCAGCACGATGCCCGCCTGCCAGGCCTTGCGCAGGATCTCGTCGATCCCGTGCACCCGCCACACCGCGACCATGTTGGCGACCGAGCCGCCGCCGACGAAGATGATGTCCTGCGACAACAGGAAGTCCTCGGGATCCTCGACGTTCGGCATCGGGAACAGCGACAGGTGGCGGACCTCGGCGGCGGAGTTGGCCAGGCGGTCGTAGAACCGGAGGTAATAGGCGGGATCGTCGCCGACGGCCTGGTTCAGCACGCACAGCCGGGGCGCGGGCTTGCCGCTCAGCTTGATCGCGTACTCAACGTGAAAGGGGACCGCCTCGCGCGGCATGAGCATGCCGCCCCCGATCGCGATCACGTGCCGTCGTCCGTCTGCCGCCATGCCGTGACCGTATCGACGATCGCGTACCACTGCAAACAGTGTCAGGCTGTGAAGAGTGTCACCACCACCCGTTCCGAATATATAACGATTTGTACTCTGTGATCAGAGATGTCTGCGGTGCACGACATTTACCTTTCCGGATGCCGCGCGAAAGACGTACTATCGTGACAACACATTTCGCGACGTGGCGCAGATGGGCGGCGGCGACATCATGGCTGAATGGTGGTCGATCGAGGTCTTCTCCGGCGACAAGCTCCCCGCGAGCGGGTGGCGGTACGCCTACGAAGACGATCTGACCGAGGCGGCGATTACGCACGGTGCGCTCTATTACGAGTGGCACGACACCGAGTACGGCGTGATCTTCGAGGTTCTGTTCCCCGGCGATCAGGAGTGGGAATCGTTCCGGGCGCTGCCCGCGGTGCGCGCGGCCCTCGACGGGGTGCCCGACCCGGTCAACGGCCTGCTCATCTACCGGGGACGGGGCGGCGCGGCCGGCGGGACCAAGCCGCGCAAGCCGAAGCCGGCGCCGGGGGCCGCCGCGCTCGAGCTCGACGAGCCGAAGGAAGAGCGCTGGCTCAAGCGGGCGCGGCGACTGAAGTACAACGCCTCTGAGGTCGACGAGCTGATGCGGGAACTAGGCGGCGAGCCCGGGCGGATCGACGAGCCGGACCGGGGCGTGCCCGGGCAGGACGAGCCCGTATCGCGGGATATCGCCGCCTTTGACCGGACCGACGGCTAGGTCGGCGCGGCTTTCGGCCGCCACAGGGGTGAACCACGCCTCCGGACAAGGCAGGATGGAGGAATGACGGAAACCCGAGTCATGACCGAGGACCTTCGAGCGGCGATAGAGCGCACCGGCTACTATCCGGGGCTGGTGACCGATGCCGTCGCCAGCGCTCTCGGGCCCGAGCCGGTCACCGCGTTCTTCGCGCATCATGACGCGATATTCGACCCCGGCATGGAAGTCCGCAGGCACATGACCGTGCTGGCGCTGACCCCGACCCGGCTGGTGTACTCGCACACCGACGAGCATCCCGCCGACGAGCCGCAGGAGAAGCCGCGCGCAGAGACGTCGACCGAGGCCGTCCGGTTCTCCCGGGTGTCGTCGGTGTCGGTGACCCGGGTGGTACCCGATCCCGCGACCTACGTGCCCGGCGTGACGATGCCGTCCGAGGTGATCTTGACGATCGGCTGGAACGTGCTGGCGCACGTGGAGCTGGAGCCCGCGCACTGCGGCGACGAGACCTGCGAGGCCGATCACGGGTACCTCGGCACGATCACCGCCGACGACCTGACGCTGCGGATCAGCGAGGCGGCCGACGGCGAGGACGCCGTGCGGCAGGTGCTGAAGTTCGCCAGTGCCCTCAACGACGCAACCGCGCTCGCCGGGAGCTGATGACCTTGGCGCGCGAGCCCAGAACCAGCCCGATCGTGCCCTCTTACGGCGAGTCCAGCCTTGCCGACCTGTCCGCGTCCATCCTCGCCGCGCTGACCGGCGACGCGGCCGCGAACGTGCTCGGCCTGCCGGACGTCGGGCGCGTCTGCCTGCTCATCGTCGACGGGCTCGGGCTCGAGCTGCTGCGCGGGCACCAGGCGGCGGCGCCGTTCCTCGCCGAGCTGGCGTTCAACTCCCGGCCGCTGACCGCGGGCTTCCCGTCCACCACGGTGACCAGCCTCGGCTCACTCGGCAGCGGGCTCGCGCCGGCCGTGCACGGGATGCTCGGCTACCAGGTCGCGGTCCCCGGCGAGGGACGGCTGCTCAACGGCCTGCGCTGGCCGAAGGACGTCGACCCGGACGCCTGGCAGCCCCGGCCGACGATCTACGAGCAGGCGGCGGCCGCCGGGGTGACCACAGTGCACGTGGCGCCCAGGGCATTCAAGAACAGCGGCCTGACCAGGGCGACGCTGCGCGGCGCCGACTACCGCGCCGCCAACTCGCTCGGCGCCCTCGCCGCGCTGACCGTCGACGCGCTCGGGGAAGCCGACCGGGTGCTCGTGTCCGCCTACTACGGCCAGCTCGACGGCACCGGGCACGAGTACGGCGTGTCCTCGCCCGCCTGGGTCAACGAGCTCGCGCACGTCGACAAGCTGGCGGAGCAGATCGCCGCGGGCCTGCCCTACGGCTCGATCATGTACGTGACCGCCGACCACGGCATGGTGAACGTCGGTCCTGAGGACCGGGTCGACGCCGACGCGGCAGGCTCCCCGCTGCGTGAGGGCGTGGCCCTGCTCGGCGGCGAGCCGCGGGCCAGGCACGTGTACACCCGGCCGGGCGCCGCCGACGACGTGCTCGCCACCTGGCGCGCGGTCCTCGGCGAGCGCGCCTGGGTGATGTCCCGCGAGGAGGCCATCAAGGACGGCCTGTTCGGCCCGCTCGACACGCCGGTCAGCGAAGCCATGGCCGCCCGCATCGGCGACGTGGTCGCCGC
Source organism: uncultured Actinomycetota bacterium (assembly GCA_963767685.1). Lineage (GTDB taxonomy): Bacteria > Actinomycetota > Actinomycetes > Streptosporangiales > Streptosporangiaceae > Trebonia. The sequence goes on along the minus strand of CAVYEZ010000005.1, from coordinate 1,971,518 downwards.
GTGCGCCGGCACCTGGGCGGTCGTCTGCACGAAGGACGAGCCGCTTGAGAGCTCCCTGGTGGGCATGCACGGCTCGCTGACCTCGGCCGAGCAGCTCGTCCCGCTGCTGACGCCCGCCGTCAGGTAGCCCGGTGACCGACCAGCCCACTGACATCCTCATCACCGCGCCGGAACTGGCCGGCCTGACCGGGGTCTCCCCGGTCGGGCCGGGCGAGCGGCTCGAGGCCCCGGGTAACCTCACGTTGCTCGACGTACGCTGGCGGCTGGGCGGGCCGCCGGGCCGCGAACTCTACGACGCCGGCCACATTCCCGGCGCCGCCTTCGTCGACCTGGACACGGACCTGGCCGCCCCGCCGGGCGCGGGCGGTCGGCACCCCCTGCCCGCGACCGCCGACTTCGAGCGGGCCATGCAGCGGGCCGGCGTGCGCGACGGCCGGCCGGTGGTCGTCTACGACGACGCCGACTCCACCGCCGCGGCCCGGGCCTGGTGGCTGTTGCGCTACTTCGGCCACCCGTCGGTCCGGGTGCTCGACGGCGGCTTCCGGGCCTGGTCAGCCGGGGGCTACCCGGTCGTGACCACGGACCAGGAACGGCCGGTCACCGCGCCCGGCCGCTTCACCGCGCGTCCCGGCCACCTGGGCCTGCTCGACGCGGACGGCGCCGCGGCGCTCGCCCGGGACGGCGTGCTGCTCGACGCGCGGGCGGGCGAGCGGTTCCGCGGCGAGGTCGAGCCCGTCGACCCGGTGGCGGGCCACATCCCCGGCGCGGTCAGCGCCCCGACGGCCGAGAACGTCAACCCGGACGGCACCTTCCGGTCAGCGGCGGACCTGGCTGCCCGCTTCACGGCGCTCGGCGCGGCCGGCGGCCGCCCGGCGGCCGCCTACTGCGGCTCCGGCGTCACCGCGGCGCACGAGGTGCTCGCCCTCGCGCTCGCGGGCCTCCCCGCCGCCCTCTACGTGGGCTCCTGGTCGAACTGGGTCACCGACCCCGCCCGCCCCGTCGCCACCGGCCCGGCCCCCGAATAGGGCGGCCGGTCACGGCCAGCCAGGTGAGCGCCCCGGCGAGCAGGCCGACGGTGCCCGGCGTCCAGCCGGCGGCGAGCACCCCCGCCGCCGACACGGCCGCCGCGGCGACGGCCCGCACCGCGAGCCGCCGGCCGGGCCCCCGCCCGGGCAGCCGAACGGGCCCGAGCACGGGCCCGAGCACGGGCCGTCGCGCGTGCCGCCCGGCCCGGGGCGCGCCGCCCGCCAGGCCGAGGTCCGCCAGCGCCTCGCCGCGCCCGTAGGCGGTCCTGAGCGTGTCATAAGCGGCCGCGGCGGCGCCGAAGCGGGCCGCGTCGCCGCCGTCGTCCCGGTCCGGGTGCGTCGCCGCCGCGATCCGCTTCCACGCCGCCCGCACGTCCTCGTCCGCCAGGCCGGCCCGCGCGGGCAGGCCGAGCGCCGCGAACGGGTCGTCAGCCCCGCCGTTCACCGAACGCCTCATCGAGCACCTCGCCCGCGTCGGGCGGCGTCGGCCAGGGCACCGGCGCCGCCGCCCCGACGGCCGGCAGCGGCACCGTGGGCGGCTCACCCGCGAGGCCGACGGCGGCCGGGGCCGCCCGCGGGTCCGCGCCGTGGCCCCGGTCGATCGCCGCCTGCTGCCCGGTCAGCCGCTTGATCTGCAGGAACGTGACCCCACCGCGGTAGAGGTAGCAGACTTGGCCCACGTCGAGCCGACGCACCAGGTCCCCGTCGAGCACCGGCGCGCGCCGGGCCCGCGACAGCCCGTCGTCGCCCCACGCGCCCGCGCCGGAGAACCGCCGCGACGTGTCCACCGAAGGCGCGGTCCCCGCCAGTTCCGCCACCGGCGACGGCCGGGGCGTGCGCAGCAGCCAGATCCCGCCCTCGGCGGTCGCGGCCACCCGCTGCCGCTCGTCCTCGGACCCGGCCAGGCCCTCCCACGACTGCGCCGACACCTGAACGGCCAGCCCGAGCGAGCGCGCCCGCTCGTACAGGCGCCAGATCGGCAGTCGCCGCGACACCGCGGAGAACTCATCGACGCATAGCAAGATCTCCCGGTCACCGCGCAGCGCGTGAAACGCGAGCAGGTCGGTCAGCGCCCGCGCCTGCGCCTCCGCGACCGAGACCTCGGCGGTGCCCTCGAGCACGCAGTACCAGGCGTCGGCGTCCGCGAACGACGCCCCGCCGTCGAGTCCCGCGCCGAGCCGCCGCCACAGCGCGCGGAACCGCAGTCGGACATCCTCGAAGGCCCTTTTCCCCGAACGGATGGTGGTGACTGCCTCCGCGTCACCGTGAGCCCCGTAGACGGCGGCCAGCCAGTCGGCGTCGAGCCGGGTGAGGAAGTCGGACGAGTTCACGGGCGGGCCGCAGGGCGCGTGCACCGCCAGCGCCACCAGCGCCTCCATGACGTCGGTATAAAAGGCGGCGCCGCCGGTCCCGTGCTCGATCAGGTCGAGCAGCGTGGTCACGAGGCGGTCGGCCGGCAGCGTCCACAGGGAGAGCGACGCCTCGTCCGGCCAGATCGCGGTCGACCGCGCGCCGGCGTCCCGCAGCACCCGCCGGGTGCGGTCCGCGACCTTCCGCGAAGACGCGCCGCCCTTGCAGTCAAGCACGACGAGCAGCGGCCGCCGTGCCCCATTTCCCTGACCGGGCCGGCGGCGTACCGGCGCAGCCCGGCGGCCATGAACCCGGCCCACAGCCGCAGCAGCAGCGTGGTCTTTCCTGTTCCCGTCGCCCCGATGACCACCTGGTGCGCGCGCAGCCGCTCGTAGGGGATCACGGCGGCGCGGCCCGTCCGGTGCCCGACGGCGCGGATCGTGGCGCCGGCCACAACGTGCCCGCCGCGGGTCAGCAGCGGCAGCGAGCCGGGCGCGGCGATCAGCGCCCGCGCGGCCCGCGCCTGGTGCTGCCACTGCCTGGCGTCGAAGGTGCCCGGTGCCTCCGGGGTGAGCCCGCCGGCCCCGCTGCGCATCCGGAACCTCCGGTACGCCCAGCAGGCCCCGCCGGCGGCGAGTCCCAGGGGGATGGCGGGCGGCGCCGCCGCGACGGCCGCGGCGACCACGTGCCCGTGCTCGAGGAACCGCCACATCCCGTCCCACGCCCGGTACGGCGCGGCAACGGCACGAAACCACCAGGGGCCAGGCCCAACTCCAGCGGGGTAGCCGCCAGCGGCCGCCAGCCGGGGGCCGGCCCGCCCCCGGGCGGCCAGCGTTCCGCCTGCCACGGAAGTCAGCGGCCAGGCGACGACCGCGACCAGCCAGGCCCCGGCCATCGGCAGGCACCAGCAGGCGGCCCGGTAGATCCGCCCGGGTGGCGCTCCGCGCCACCACCCCCAGGCGAGCGAGCCGGCCGCGACCACCGTCACCGGCGCCAGCGCCACCGCGCCCGCGACCAGGAAGGCGGCCCGCGCCAGCCAGAAGAGCCCGCGCCCAAGCGCCCGTCGCGCCGGGTGCCGTACCTCCGGAGCCCGGTTCCGGCTCACCGGCACTCCCGGTGGAGGCCCCGTCCTTCAGAGCGGGGAAGGATCCGGTGCCCTGCGACGCGGGGCGGTGAAGCGCCCATGACGGCCTCGTGCCTCCTTTGCCGGGCGTAGGAACCGCGAACCGAGGTCACTTCACCACAGCCCGCCTGGCAAATCAGGAAATCGTGGCTTTACGGTCCGCTTGTGCCTAAGCGGTAGCGCAGGTAGGCCAGTTCCCCGCCCCCGCAGCCACCCGTTGGAGCCACCGCAGCCCCCGGTTACGGGAGCAGCGCGCCGCCCGGGAGGTCGCGGACGTCGACCCGGGCGCCAAGCGGCCCGAGGGCGTCGCGGGCCCGCAGCACGGTGCCGAGCGCGGCGGGCGAGCACAGGTAGAGGGCGCGGGCGTGCCGCGGCGGGCGGCCAGGAACCGAGGCCTCGGCAGCGGCGCAGCCGTAGTCGCCGGTGCGGGCGAGGATCTCCCGCATGATCGCGACGGTCCGCGCGACGGTCTTCGGTGACAGCTCGGCCTCGACGGCCCAGCACTCGCCGGCCCACGCGACCGGCGCACCGGCGGGCGAGTCGTCCGGCCAGTGCACCTCGGCGTCGGGCAGGTGCTGCCGCAGGCCGACGCCGTGCCGTGACCTGATCCGCCGCTCGCACCGCCAGAACGCGGCCGCCCGCTGGAAGCCGCTCGTCGCCTCGAGCGTGATCCGCGCCGCCGCGACCGCCCGGATGTGCGCCAGCCGGGACAGCGCCGGGCGGGCGGGGGAGTAGCCGAGGCCGCAGGCGGCGAGCCCGGCCCTGGTCACCCAGAGCCACGCCGGGCCGGGGCCGAGCCTGGCGGTCTCGGCGTAGCCGAGCTCGCGCCACCTGGCCGCGGCGGCCCGGGCGGCCCGCTCGCCCCGCGTCAGCGCGGCGAGCTGGTCGAGCTGCACCCCGTACATGTCGGCGGCGAAGATCAGCGCGTCGGCGTCCCTGACGGCGAGCCCGCGGGCGGTCATCGGCGCGCCCGGTTATAGCCGCACGGTGATGATCGCCAGCTGCTCGAGCGACCGGCCGCCGAGCAGGTGCAGCAGCCGCCGCTGCGAGCTCCGGCAGTGCACCTCGAGCCGCCGCGGCGCGGTCAGCCCGGCCGCCAGCCGGACCACGGCCCCGGCGCTGTGCGCGTCGAAGAACGACAGGTCGGTGATGTCGAGGACGAGCGTGGGGCCGGCCAGGCCCGCGAGCGACCGCAGCGCCTCGTCGAACTCGGTCCTGCTGGCCAGGTCGCTCTCCCCGGTGAGCGAGAGGCGATTGCCCGCGACGGCCGCGTGCAGCGTGCCGAGCCGGTCAAGAACGATCACCGGGTGCACCGACCGCGCCTCTTTCATCGCGTCGGTCCCGCCGAACAGCCGCTCGTCCCAGTAGCACAGCGCCGTGTACCGGGCGCGCTCCCGGGCCGAGAACAGCGACGCGTGCAGCGCGATCTCGTACTCGACGGCCTGGTTGAGGTGGTCGATCGGCGCCAGCGCGAGCGACATCTCGCTCGCGCTGCGCAGCCCGGTGTACCCCTCGGCGAGCACCGTGTCGAGCCGTCGCCGCGCCCCCTCGACCAGCCGCGCGGCGTCGAACTCGCCGCGCGCGAACCTGGGCGAGTTGGACACGACAAGCCGCCCGTCCCGCAGCGCCCGGCGCGCGACCGCGCCGCCGCCCGCGACTCGTTCCGCGATCCAGTCGGCGTCCTGGTCGACGTCGACGAGCAGCCCGACCTTCTCGTCCCGCGCGAACCCCTGCTGGGTGAAGACGGTCAGGATCTCCCAGCGCGTCTCGTCGTCGGAATAGGCGAAGAACGCGTGATCGCCCGGCTGCAACCGGTCCACGCCGACAGCCCGACCGTGTAGGTCCTCTGCTGGCATGAACACCGGTCCCGCTCTTGAAAGGTAGCGATCAGATCACGATATGTCCGCTTATTCTCCGCAAAAGCGGACAAACAGCAGTGAATGGATTATGCCCCTACAGGCGTATCGTGCCTGGCCGCGTGGCCCACCCCGCTGTATCACCATAAGTGCCGTGACACCAAAAAACTCGATGCCAGTTTCAGCGTAACCTACCCGGAAACCTTCCTGCCTATCCGCTTGCGAGGTATATCCCGCTCGTTCAAGGCCGCGGTGGCTTGGGCGGCTTGGGTGGTTTAGGCGGCTTCTCCGGCAAGGAGGCGACGCTCGGCGCCGGGCCCGGCCAGATGAGCAGGACCGGGCAGGGCGCGTGGTCGACGACGAACCGCGCTTCCTTGCCCAGGCTCTTTGGCCCGAGCCGGGACTGGTCGCCGTCCCTGGCGACAATGAGCAGGTCAGCGCCGGCCGCCGCGGTCACCACCACGCGCTCCGGACGGCCGTGGCGCTCGACCCGGTCGCACGGGCGGCCAAGCCGTCCGGCGGCGGCGTCGAGCAGTTCTGACGCCGAGCGGCGCTCGAACTCGGTGATCCGCGCGCTGGGGTCTGGACCCGGCGGCCTGCGGCCCATGAGGCCCAGGTAGGCGCCGCGGGCCGCATCGGGCGGGTCGTCCTCGGTGACGTGGATGAGCGTGATCCTGGTACCGGCGGCCGGCAGCCGCCGGGCCTCGTCGACACAGGCCTGCCACGTTCTCATCCCGACCCAGACGAGTACTGAACGGGCGGGATCGCCTTGTTCGGTCATGGCGTTCAGCCTCCCACTGCGTGTAGCCCGGCCCACAGCGCGAGCACGGCGAGCGCCAGCCCGGCGGGGACGGTGAGGACTCCAAGGACGGTGAATTCCCTGAGCGACGGAGCCGATCCGTGCTCGTGCAGTATGCGACGCCACAGCAGCGTGGCCAGCGAGCCGGTGTACGTCAGGTTCGGGCCGATGTTGACGCCGACCAGGACGGCCAGCACGGCGCCCGCACCGGACGGCGCGGCCAGTGGCAGCAGCACCAGGACGGCCGGCAGGTTGTTGATGAGGTTGGCGAGCACGGCGGCGAGCGCCGCGACGGCGAGCAGGGCGGGCAGCGAGGTTCCGCTCGGCAGCAGCGGGCGCAGCGCACCGCTGAGCCCGTTGTCCACCACCGCCCGGACCACCACCCCAAGGCCGAGCACGAAGAGCAGGAACGGCACGTCGGCCGCGCGGACCAGGGCGGCCAGCCCGGTGCGGCGCTGCGCCAGGCCGCGGGCGGCGAGGACGACGGCGCCCGCCAGGGCCGCCCACGCGGGGTTCACCGAGGCGGCGGACGCGACCGCGAAGCCGGCCAGGGTGAGGGCGACGACGACGATGGTGAACGCGGGCAAACTGGACTCGCCCGCGTCGCTCGGCGGGGCCGGCTGCCCGCCCGCGCTCAGGTCGGACCGGAAGTAGAGGCTCAGCACGACGTACTCGACCCCGATGGCGGCCAGCCAGGGCAGCGCCATCAAGCCGGCGAACCGGCCGAACGACAGCCCGCTGGCGGCGAAGGCCAGGAGATTGGTCAGGTTCGACACCGGCAGCAGCAGCGACGCGGAGTTCGCGAGGTGCGTGCACGCGTACATGTGCGGCTGCGACCGGATGCGCAAGCGCGCCGCGGTGACGAAGACCACCGGGGTCAGCAGCACGATCGTGGCGTCCAGGCTGAGCACCGCGGTGGTTACCGCCGCGACCGCGAAGACCTGCACGATCAGGCGGCGCGGCTGTCCGCGGGACCTGCTGGCCATCCACGCGCCGCAGGCACGGAACAGGCCCTCGTCGTCGCAGAGTTGCGCGATCACGAGCACCGCGGCGAGGAAGCCGATCACCGGCCCGAGTCGCTGCGCTTCCGCCACGGCGTCGTGGAAGGGAATCGCGCCCGTCGCCATGACGATGGCCGCGGCCGGGACGGCGGCCACCGCCTCCGGCCAGCCCCGTGGCCTGATCACCGCCCAGGCCAGCACGGCCAGCAGTGCGATGACGGACAGCGACTCGGCGCCGGCAGTGCCCAGTTCAGCCCCCTCGCGGCAGCACGCGGATGGCAGCATCTAACCAGACCGGCTCCGGCTCCGGCCGCCCGGTTCACCCCGCGCCAAAGAGTTTCTGTTGGCCGAAATAGCAAGCCGCGGTCGTTCGGAATACCGGGTTCCGGGTTTTATCGGAGGTCACAATGGGACTACTAGACGCGTGCTGAAGTCACATTGTGACTACCGGAACGTTCGCCCATACAGGCCTTCTACCTTGGGGTTTGCCGCAAATCGGCGGGGCCTAACTTTGCGTTACGCGGGCTAGAATAGCCCAACCTTCAAGGTGTAGGTTCGCGTGGAAGGCCGTAGCCACGGAGGATAAATGAGCATTCTCGGCACGCGGGTGATCCGTACGGAGGATCCGCGGCTTCTCACGTCGGGCGGCGTCTACGTCGACGACTTGCGCGAACCTGATCTCGCCGGGGCGGTGCGAGCCACGTTCGTTCGGTCGACCATCGCGCACGCCCTGATCACTGGCATTGACACCGCGGCGGCCCTGGAAGCGCCGGGGGTGGTCGCGGTGCTGACCGCCGCGGACATGACCGACCTGCCGACCCCGCCGCCGCCCGAGCCGCTGCCGGACGACGCGCCGCCGCCGGAGGGACCCGCGCCGATGGGCGGGGTCTGGCAGGAGCCCCTGCTCGCGTTCGACCGGGTGCGGTTCGTCGGCGAGCCGGTCGCGATCGTGCTGACCGACAGCACGTACGCCGGCGAGGACGTCGCCGAACTGGTCAGCGTGGACTACGAGCCGCTGCCCGCCGTGCCGTCGATCGAGGCCGCCCTGGCGGATGAGTCCCTGCTGTACCCCGACGCGGGCACCAACGTGTGCGTCCGGGGCGGCCGCCCCATCGGCGACGACTCGATCTTCGACGGCTGCGAGGTCATCGTCGAGGGCGACGTGGTCAACCAGCGGGTCGCCGCCCTGCCGATGGAGGGCCGGGCGACCGCGGCGGTGTTCAAGGAAGGGAAGCTCACCGTCTGGACGTCCACCCAGAACGCCCAGCTGTCGCGCCTGATCCTCACCGCCATCGGGCTGCCGCCCGACGCCATCAGGGTCGTCGCGCCCGACGTCGGCGGCGGGTTCGGCGCCAAGATCGGCGTCGACCGGGAGCAGATCATCGTGGCCTGGGCCGCCAAGCACACCGGCAGGCCGGTTCGCTGGGCGGAGACCCGCAACGAGAACCTGATGGCGATGACGCAGGGCCGTGCTCAGCTGCACCACATCAAGATGGGCGGCGACCGCGAAGGGCACATCAAGGCCTACCGGCTGGACGTCGTGCAGGATTCCGGCGCCTACTCGCGCATGGGCGGCTTCCTGCCGATGCTCACCAACCTGATGGCGCCCGGCGTGTACGACATCCCGGCGGTCGAGGCCAACTACACGGCCGTCGTCACCAACGCGACGCCGATCGCCGCCTACCGCGGCGCCGGGCGGCCCGAGGCGGCGGCGACGGTCGAGCGCGTGGTCGACTGGTACGCCGCCGAGGCGGGGGTCGACTCGGCTCTCGTGCGGAGGCTGAACTTCATCAGGAAGGACCAGTTCCCGTTCGTCACCAAGACGGGCGCGCCCTACGACACCGGCGACTACGAGGCCGCGCTGGACAAGGTGCTCGCCGCCGCCGACTACAACGAGCTGCGGGCGGAGCAGGCGCGGCGCATCCGGGCCGGCGACACCAAGCTGCTGGGCATCGGCCTGGCCTCCTACGTGGAGATCACCGCCGCTGACGGCGCGGCCGGCGAGACCGCCAAGGTCGAGGTGCACGACGACGGCACCGCGACCGTCTACACCGGCTCCTCCGCGCACGGCCAGGGCCACCACACCGCCTACGCGATGCTCGTGACCAACGAGCTGGGCATCCCGATGGACCAGATCGAGGTCATCCACGGCGACACCGACCTGATCCCGGACGGCGTGGGCACCTACGCCTCGCGCTCGCTGCAGCTGGGCGGCTCCGCCGTGCACACGGCCGCGATCGAGGTCAAGGAGGAGGCGGCCAAGAAGGCGGCCGAGCTCTTCGAGGCCGCCGAGTCCGACGTCGTGCTCGACACCGACACCGGCACCTGGCACATCGCCGGCGACCCGGACAAGTCGCTGTCCTGGTCGCAGGTCGCCTCGGCCGCCGGCGAAGGCCTCATCGTGGCCAACGTCCGGTTCACCGCCGACCGGCCGACCTTCCCGTTCGGCACGCAGCTCTCGCTCGTCGAGGTCGACGTGGAGACCGGCAAGGTCACGCTGCTGCGGCACGTCACCGCGGACGACGCGGGCCCGGTGCTCAACCCGCTCCTGTTCGAGGGCCAGCGGCACGGCGGCATCGCCCAGGGCGCCGCGCAGGCGCTTGTGGAGGAGATCCTCTACGACCCCGACGGCAACCCGCTGACCGCCACGCTGATGGACTACGGCGCGATCACCGCGGCCGAGCTGCCCAGCTTCGAGCTGCTGACCAGCGAGACGCCCACCACGGTGAACCCGCTCGGAGTCAAGGGCATCGGCGAGGCGGGCACGATCGGCGCGACCCCCGCCGTGCACAACGCGGTCATCGACGCCGTGAAGCACCTCGGCGTCCGGCACATCGACATGCCGATGACCCCCGAACGTGTTTGGACAGCGATCCAGAAGGCGAGTTCCAAGTGAAGGTCGAACTGACCGTCAACGGCAAGGACGTCACCGCCGACGTCGAGGACCGCACGCTGCTCGTGCACTTCCTGCGCGACGTCGCGGACCTGACCGCCACCAACATCGGCTGCGACACCACCTCGTGCGGCGCCTGCACGGTGCTGCTCGACGGCGAGTCCGTCAAGTCCTGCACCGTGCTGGCCGCCCAGGCGGACGGCCGGTCCGTGACCACCCTTGAGGGCCTCGCCGCGGAAGCGGGCGGGATGCACCCGGTCCAGCGGGCCTTCCACGAGGAGCACGGCCTGCAGTGCGGTTACTGCACGCCCGGCATGGTCATGGCGATCGTCTCGCTGCTCAAGGAGAACCCGTCGCCGACCGAGGCCGAGGTCCGCATCGGCCTCGAGGGCAACATCTGCCGGTGCACCGGCTACCACAACATCGTGAAGGCGGCCCTGTCCGCGGCCGCGTCTTCCAGTGAGGGAGCGTCCCAGTGATACCCCCTTCCTTTACCTACGCAAGGGCCACGTCGGTGGACGAGGCCCTCACCCTGGCCGCCGAGCACGGCGAGGACGCCAAGTACCTGGCCGGCGGGCAGTCGCTGCTGCCGCTGATGAAGCTCCGGTTCGCCTCGCCGACCGTGCTGATCGACCTCGGCCGGGTCACCGAGCTGTCCTACGTCCGCGACGAGGGCACCTACGTGGCCATCGGCGCCCTCACCAGGCACCACGACGTGGCCAACGCGGAGCTGCTGCTGTCGGACGTCCCGCTGCTCGCGCACACCGCCGAGGCCGTGGGCGATCCGCAGATCAGGCACCGCGGCACGATCGGCGGGTCCGTCGCGCACGCCGACGCCGCCGCCGACCTGCCGGCCGCGCTGCTCGCGCTGGACGCGACCTTCGTGATCCGCGGCGAGTCGGGCACCCGCTCGGTCCCGGCCGCGGAGTTCTTCCAGGGCTTCTTCGAGACCGCGCTTGAGCCGGGCGAGCTGCTGACCGAGATCCAGGTGCCCAAGCCCGCCGCCCCGGCGGCGTGGTCGTTCCAGAAGTTCAACAAGCGGGCGATCGACTTCGCGATGGTCGGCGTGGCCGTCCAGGGCGGGTCGGTGGCCCTGATCAACATGGGGTCGACGCCGTTGCGGGCGACCGCCGTGGAGGCCGCCCTCGCGGGCGGCGCCTCGGTCGCCGACGCGGCCGCGCTGGCGGCGGAGGGCACGAACGCGGGGTCGGACATCCATGCGTCCAAGGCCTACCGCGAGCACCTGGCGCGCGTGCTGGTGCGACGCGCCCTTGAGGAGGCATCCGCTCGTCCTTGAGTCTGGCCTTAGCTGGTTAGGGGGCGGGGCACTGTCCCCGCTCCTGTCCATCTCATGGCCCGAGACGCCATCGAGCCGAGCCGCCATCGGTGACGGATCGTGACTGATTGTCCGCGGGTGAAGGCTGTCCGTGCATGCGCGTGCAGAAGCACGTGAATTTATCGAACACGTAGCGCATTTAGGTTGACGGCGTGTGAATATTCAGTGAGCTCATTGATCGTCGCGAGGAAGTGAGGTTTGCGACGGGTAAGCGATAACTACCGGGTAGTTCCCCCTGCCCGGCTGTTTACCCTGGCCAACCCGCTTGGAGGCGAGCACGAGGTGGCCGCGAGCGAAACCCCCGCGAATCCGTTCGGCTCGACGCTCATCACCCTCGCACGAGCAATCGAACCCATTTACGAGATCTTGCAGCATCCAGCGGTGCAGACGGCATACGGTGCGGACACTGACCAGGTGGCCACCGGCCGCACCGGCGCCCGGTGCCAACACCATCGCGAACATTCAGCTCCTGTGCGGTGCCTGCAACCGCGCGAAAGGGGCCAAGCTGAAGTTACCGGCCGCTGGCGCGGCGACTAGAGTGGACTGGTACGGCGTTCCCCGGGAAAAGCGTTAAGGCGTGGCCTGAATCCACCGGAGGACCTTCGCACTCATGAGCGCGACAATCGAGCCTGCCCAGCCCGTCCGCCCAGTGTCGCCGTCCCGTCAGCTGTCCCCGCCGGGCCTTGCCGGGCTTCTGCGCCGCCCGGCCGCGCGCTGGGCAAGAGTCGCGCTCGTGCTGGTCAACCTGGCCGTGGTTGCGGCGTTCCTGCTGTCGTACTCGCGGCACGGGGTGGGCTTCGGCCTGTACCGCATCGACCTGGCCGCCTACCGCATGGGCGGGCAGTCGTGGCTACACGGGGAAGGGCTGTACGGCCAGGCGCCGGTGAGCCGGGGGCTGTCGTTGCCGTTCACCTACCCGCCCATCGCGGCGGCGCTGCTCGCCCCGCTCGCGGTCCTGGCGATGGCGCCGGCCGGCACCGTGCTCACCCTGGGCGGCATCGCGCTGGCCGCCCTGGTGCTGTGGATGTTCCTGCGCCGCCTCGCCTGGCCGGGCGCCGGGCAAGGCGAGGCGGGCGACGGGCGCCCCGAGCCCGCCGAGGGGTCGGTGTGGACCGTGGGCTGGCTGCTGCCGGCGGCCCTGCTGCTCGAGCCGGTGCGCAGCACCCTGGCCTACGGCCAGGTCAACCTGGTGCTGATGGCCCTGGTGACGCTGGACTGCCTGGCCGTCGCACCGCGCTGGCCGCGCGGCGCGCTGACCGGCCTGGCCGCCGCGGTGAAGCTGACCCCCGCCGCCTTCGTGCTGTTCTTCCTGCTCCGCCGCGACTACCGGGCCGCGGCCACGGCCGGGGTCTCGTTCGCCGCCGTCAGCGCCGCCGGGTTCGTGTTCGCCTGGCCGGACTCGGTGCGCTACTGGACCGTTGCCGTCTTCCAGACCGGCCGGGTCGGCAACCCGGCCCACGCCGCCAACCAGTGCCTGCAGGCGGTCCTGGCGCGGGCCGGCCTCCCACCGCACGCAGCGCCCGGCCTGGCCGTCTGGCTGGGTCTTGCGGCCCTCGTCGCCGTGCTGACATGCCGCGGCATGCGGCGGGCGCTCGCGGTGTCACAGGACTGCGTCGCGCTGTCACTCAACGCCTTCGCTGCCCTGCTGATCTCGCCGATGTCCTGGTCGCACCACTGGGTATGGTGCGTCCCCGCCCTGCTCACGCTCGCCGACCTGGGGCGCCGGTACCGCCTCCGCCCGGCCATGGCGGCGGCCGCCTGCGGCCTCGTCATCTTCGCCGCCGCGCCGCAGTGGTGGCTCGGCCGGTTCGCGGGCCCGGAGCTGCGCTGGGCGGCCTGGCAGCAGGCGCTCGGCAGCGGCTACGTGATCTTCGCCGTCATCGTGCTGCTCCTGGCCGCCCGTGACCAGCTGACCGCGCGATTCCCGGCGGCCCGGTCGTCACCGTGACCGATGACTCCCGGGGGCGGGCATCGTCTGCACTCAGGGCGCAGGGATGGCTACGTTCACGCGGAGGTGCGGGCATGCTGGTCTACTCGGTGATCGCGTCGCTTGACGGCTACACGGCCGACGCGGAAGGCAAGTTCGACTGGGCCGAGCCCGACGAGGAGGTCTTCGCCGCCGTCAACGAGCAGGAACGGGGCTTCCGGACGTACCTGTACGGGCGGCGGATGTACGAGACCATGCTCCCGTGGGAGACGATACCGCTCGCCGGGCAGAACCCCCTGATGCGGGAGTTCGCCGAGATATGGCGGGCGGCCGACAAGATCGTCTACTCCGGCACGCTGCGCGCCCCGGCCAGCGAGCGAACGCGGATCGAGCCCCGTTTCGACCCGGAGGCCGTCCGGGCACTGAAACGGCAGGGTGACGTCAGCGTCGGCGGCCCCGTCCTCGCGGCGTCGGCGATCCGGGCCGGACTGGTGGACGAGTACCGCTTGTTCGTGGTCCCCGTCGTAGTCGGCGGCGGCCTCGCCGTGTTCCCCGACGGGGCCCGCACCGGGCTTGACCTGCTCGACCAGCGCCGTTTCGGCAGCGGGGTCGTCTACCTGCGCTACCGCGCCCGGCCATAGCGCGCCTCGGCGACCGCAATTCGCGTTTCCACTAGCCCCGGACGGACAATGGGATGGTGCGGTTGCGGAGCAAGATCGTCCGGCAATTCAGGCACCCGGTGCGGTGGGCGGCGTTCCTGGCCGGCGGGGTGCCCGCGATCCTGGTGTTTCCCGGGCCGTCGCTGTCGTACCTCGCCTGGTTCGCGCTCGTGCCGGGGATGGTCCTGTTCACCCGGGCCGCGACCACCCGCGAGGCGGCCGCGCGCGGATGGTGGTTCGGCGCCGCGTACCTGATCGCGATGCTCTACTGGATGGCGCCCCAGATCGGGCCGGGACTGCTGCTCATCGGCGGGATCTTCGGCTGCATGTGGTCGCCGTTCGCGGTCGCGGTCAACCGCCTGCTCAAGCCCCCGGTTTCCTCGCCCCGGGCCCTCGCCGCGCTGATCGTGGTGCCGAGCGCCTGGCTGATCCCCGAGTGGATCAGGTCGTACCAGGGCCTCGGCGGGCCGTGGGGGCTGTACGGCGCGTCCCAGTGGCAGCACCCCGCCGTCCTCGCGCTCGCCAGCGTCGGGGGAGTCTGGCTGGTCAGCGTCGCCCTGCTGCTCGCGAACGCCGGGCTCATGCTGCTGCTCGGCGCCGTCCGCCCGGCGCTGCTGGCTTCCGGTCCCCAAGCGTCCGCCCCGGCCCGCCGCGCAGCGCTCGCCGCGGCCGGCGTGGGCGCCTTCGTCGCCGCGGCCGGCGCCGGCCCGCTCGCCTTCGCCCTGACGGCGCCGTTCCCGGCCGTCCGCCAGGTCACGGTCGCCCTCGTCCAGCCGGGGGTGATCAACGACAGCGCGGCCAGCGTTGACGCGTCAGAGACCCTGACGAGGGAATTCAGCGCGGGAGAAGCGCTCGGGAAGGACCATCCCGACCTGGTCGTCTGGGGCGAGTCAAGCGCCGCCTACGACCTGGCCGCCGACCCCACGCTGCTCAGCGGCATCGAGCAGCTGTCCGCCAAGGTCCAGGCGGAGATCCTGGTCAACCAGGATTCCACGCTCACCGGACCGGACGGCGGCCAGGAGAAGGTCGCCGTCCTGGTCAGCCCGCAGGGCATCCAAGGTCGTTACGTGAAGACGCGCCTGGTCCCGTTCGGTGAGTACATCCCCTTCAAGGGGCAGCTCGGCTGGCTCACCAAGATCAGCAAGGCCGCGCCGTCGAACATGATCCCGGGCACCGGGGCGCACACGCTCACCGTGACCAGCCCGACCGGGGCGGTCAAGCCGCTCGCTGTCGGCGTGCTCATCTGCTTCGAGTCCGCCTTCCCCGACATGTCCAGGGTGGAGACCAGCCAGGGCGCCCAGCTCATCGTCTACCAGTCGAGCACGCCGACGTTCCAGGGGACGTGGGGGCCCGACCAGCACGCGAGCCTCGCCGCGATCCGCGCCGCGGAGACCGGCAGGCCGGTGGTGCAGGCCGCGCTGACCGGGGACACGGTGGCGTTCGACGCGCGCGGCCGGCAGATCGCGTGGCTCGGTCAGGACAGCCGGGGCGTGATCACCGTGACCCTCGACCTCCCCGCGCCGGCCGCCAGGACCTTCTATGACCAGGCAGGCGACTACGTCATGTGGTCGGGCGTGGCCGTCACCGCGCTCGCGGCGCTGGTCATCCTGCTACGCCGGCGACATTTTCTAGCGAATACCACTGGTGCAGCCCCGGCCCGTACGGCAGAATATGACCCGGATACCGGAGATCCAGTGCGGAGCTAGTGCGCACGGGTCCCGGCAGCTCAGGGCCGCCCGGGCCGGATGAGGACGCAGGGGAAGGCGAACCTCGTCTTACGCAGGGAGGCACCGGTGTCCGTTTACGGCGTTCTGCAGGTTCATTCGGCGCCACCCGCGCTGTGCCCGCACATCGAGTGGGCAGTGGCGGGGACCGTCGGAACCGCCGTCAGCATGCCCTGGGTCAGTCAGCCTGCTGCCCCCGGGTCTCTTCGTGCTGAGCTGACATGGAAAGGCCAGCCGGGCACCGCCAGTGCCATCACCTCCGCTCTCGCGGGCTGGAAGCGGCTGCGCTTCGAGGTCACCGAGGAAGCGTCCGCCGGCTGCGACGCCATGCGCTACTGCTACACGCCCGACCTCGGGCTCTTCGCCGCCACCACGGGCGCCAACGGGGACATCCTCGTCCCCGAGAACAAGCTGCGCGCCGCGATGGCCCTCGGCGCCAACGGACTGGTGATCATCGAGCAGGAGCTGGAAAAGCTGCTTGGCGGCGCGTGGGACAATGAGCTCGAGCCGTTCCGCCGGGCCGGCGACGGCGCCCCCGTCCGCTGGCTCAACGCCACCGGCTGAGACCCAGCGGCGCCCCGAGAGGCGCCGAGAAGCAGGAGCCCGCGCCGATGAGCGGTTTCGTCGCAGCGGACATCCCGGACCTCGCCGGCCAGACCGCCATTGTCACCGGCGCGAGCAGCGGCATCGGCCTGGAGACGGCCAGGGCGCTGGCCGGGCACGGTGCCCGGGTGATCCTCGCGGTCCGCGACGAGGCCAAGGGCGCCGCGGCCGCCAGCACCCTGTCGGCCTCAGCGAAGAAGGAGGTCCGCCCGCTCGACCTCGCCAGCCTCGACTCGGTGCGCGCCTTCGCCCGGGACTGGGCCGGGCAACCCGTCGACCTGCTCATCAACAACGCGGGCGTGATGATCCCGCCGTTGTCGCGCACCACCGACGGCTTCGAGCTGCAGCTGGGCACCAACCACCTGGGCCACTTCGCCCTCACCAACCTCCTCCTGCGGAGCATCACGGGACGGGTCGTCACGGTCTCCTCGGGCGCTCACCGCTCCGGCCGCATCGACTTCGACGACCTCAGCTGGGAGCGCCGGAGGTACCGCCGGTGGCGCGCCTACGGCCAGTCCAAGCTGGCCAACCTGCTGTTCACGGCCGAACTGCAGCGCCGGCTGACCGAGGCCGGATCCAAGGTCCGCTCACTGGCCGCCCACCCCGGCTACGCCGCCACCAACCTTCAGTCGCACAGCGGCAGCAGGCTGATGGAACTCGCCATGGGCAGCCTGGGCAACCGCATCCTCGCGCAAGACGCGGCCGCCGGCGCCCTCCCGACCCTCTACGCGGCCACGGCCGACCTCCCGGGCAACACCTTCGTCGGCCCCTCCGGCTTCGCGGGCCTGCGCGGCGCCCCGGCCCCGTGCCCCCGCTCCCGGGCCGCGCGCGACCCGGGGACGGCCCGCCGCCTGTGGCAAGTGTCCGAGACGCTGACGGGCGTCCGTTTCCCGGAAATTCAAAACCAGTAAGCATCATGCTGCCCGCCGACCGCTCCCTACCGCCTGGAGGCGGACCTGCGCTGGATCGATCGCGCCGCAGCCCGGCTGGACCAGCTCGCCGGGGCGGTGCCTTCCCCCTCCCGGTTAATGCGTAACGCGCGATCCTGAAGCCCGTCAGCGGAACGAGCCGGCGGTGAGCCCGGACACGATCCGACGCTGCGCGAACAGCACGAGCACCGCGATGGGGATCGAGATGATCACCACGGCCGCGTCGATCAGGTTGTAGAAGGTCTGGAACGCGCTCTGGCCGAACACGGTGATGGCCAGCGGCGCCGTGAAGTGTGCCTGCGAGGTGAGGAACGACACCGCGAACGCGAAGTCGTTCCACGCCAGGATGAAGGACAAGATCGCCGCGGTGAACACGGCCGGGACGGCGACCGGGACCACCACCTTGCGCAGCACTTGCAGCCTGGTCGCCCCGTCGACGAGGGCGGCGTCCTCCAGTTCCGCGGGGATCTGCTCGAAGAAGTTCTTCAGCAGCCAGGTGGCGATCGGCAGCGTGTAGACGAGGTAGACGATGATCAGCGGCCAGATGCTGTTCAGCCAGCCCAGGTAGCGCAGCACCAGGAACAGCGGCCCGATCATGGCGAGCACCGGGAAGAACCCGGCGAGCAGGATGAACGCCAGGATCGGGCCGGTGCCCCGGATGCGCAGCCGGGCCAGGGCGTAGCCCGCCATGGTCGCGACCACGATCGTGATCACGGTGGTGGCCAGCGCGACGATGACGCTGTTCACCAGCGGGGCCAGGAACGAGCCCTGGGTGAACACGTTCTTGTACGCGACGCCGGACAGGTGCGAAGGGATGATGCCGTTGGCCCCGCCCACCCCGGCCGCGACCTGCTGATTGGACAGCAGCGAGGTGCGCAGGATCCAGTAGAACGGGAACAGCGCGATCAGCACCACGATGACGACCGCGAGGTAGAACAGGGTCTCCCTGATGATCTTGCCGTTGGTGTACCGGCGTCGCCGGTAGGCGACCCGGTGCGCCGCTACCGGGACCGGGACCTCGCCCGCGACTGCGCTTGTCATGCCCCCACCTCTTCAGGAGGTCGCCGGGCGGAACGCCCGGACGATGATGAACGACACGGCGAGCGCGAGCAGGACCAGGATGATGGACATCGCCCCGCCGACGCCGAAGTCGGTATTGATGATGAAGGTGTTGTAGTTCAGGTACGACAGGCTTTCCGTGGAGTTGCCGGGCCCGCCGCCGGTCATGATGTAGATGACGTCGAACACGAGCAGCGCCTGCAGCGTGCGGAAGATCAGCGCCACCGAGAGCGCCGGCTTCAGCAGCGGCAGGGTCACCCGGGTGAAGGACTGCCACCAGGAAGCGCCGTCTATCCGCGCCGCCTCGTAAACGTCGTTCGGGATCACCTGCAGGCCGGCCAGCAGCAGGATCGCGACGAACGGGATGTTCTTCCACGAGTCCGCGATGAAGATCGCCGTCCACGCCCGCAAGGTGTTGATGTTGAGCCAGGCCAGGCCCGACCAGGCGGGATGGAAGGCGGCGAGGATGTAGTCGACGAAGCCGGCGCTCGGGTCGAACATCGTCTTCCACAGCATCGCGGAGACCACCGTCGGCATCGCCCACGGGATCAGGATCGAGGCGCGCAGGAACCCGCGGCCGCGGAACTGGCGGTGCATCATCAGCGCCAGGCCCATCCCCACCACCATGTCGAACGCGATCGTCACCGCGGTGAAGACCAGCGTCCGCTCGAGCGCCGACACCCACTGCGGCGAGTCGAACATCGTCGTGAAGTTCTTCCAGCCGACGAAGTTATGCGGCAGGCCGCCGTACGACAGGTTGTCGAAGTGGAACGAGTTCCAGATGTTGTAGACCAGCGGGTAGCCGGTGATCGCCAGCAGCAGGATGATCACCGGCGCCACGAGCATGTACCCGAGGCGCCGGTCGCCGGTCTCCCGCGCGTGCCCGACCGGCGCCGGCAGGCGCCGTTCCGGCGTCAGCCACTTAACCAGGGCCGGGCGGCCCGCGCGCGCGGGCCGCCCTTCCGCCGTGTTTTCCGTCGTTGACATCGGTGCTTAACTGCCCGGTGTGGCGGCCGCGTCGGACTTGATGGATGCCGCGCCCGCCGCGAACGCGGCCGATGCCGCGCTCGGGCTCGCGTTGGCGTAGACCGAGGAGAACAGCGTCTGCAGGTCGGTCGAGACCTGCAGGTAGTTCGGCGTCACCGGGCGGGGCGCGGAGTAGTTGTTCAGCGTCTTCACGGCCTGGAAGTACGGCGCCTTGCTGTACAGCGCGGACGTGTACGCGCTCGGCAGCGACGGCGGGTCGCCGACCGCGATCGCCCGCGCGGTCTCGACCGAGGGGCTGGTCAGGTACTGGATCAGCTTGTAGGCGGCCGCGGCGTGCGCGGTCTTGGCGTTGATCGCCAGCATCTCGCCGCCGAGCGCCGAGCCGGGCGTTCCGCCCGGGCCTGCCGGGAAGGGAATGTAGCCGATATGCCCGGTAACGGCCGGCGCCGCCGTCTGCGCCTCCACGAACGGGTAGTTGATCGCGAAGGGCGTGAAGCCCGACGAGAACTGCGCCTGGACCTGGCCCTCCTGCCAGCTGGTCACCGCCTGCGGCGCGATCTTGTTCACGTAGATGGCGTCGTGCAGCCACTTCAGCGCGGCGACGTTGCCCGGCGTGTTCACGTTGGACGGGTCGAGCGTCCCGCCGAACGCCGAGTCCACGGTGAGGAACGAGGTGATCGCGCCCTCGTACTTGTCCGCCTCGAAGGCGATGCCCTCCTTGAGTGACTTGTCGGCCTTCATGGCCGCCTCGGCGTCGCTGACCACCTGCGCCGGGCTGGTCGGCGGGGTCTTGATCAGGTCGGTCCGGTAGAACAGGCCCTCGGGGTTGTCGAACCACGGCATTGCGTAGACGGTCCCGTTAAAGGTGCCCGCGGCGACCTCGTGCGCGAAGTACTGGCTCATGTCCGGCTTGAACTGGGTCAGCGGCAGCACCCAGCCCGCCTGGGCGAACTTCGCCGGGTAGGTCACGTCGGACTCGAACACGTCGGGCGTGGACGAGCCGGAGATGAAGTCGTGCTCAAGCGACGACAGGTACGTCGTCGAGTCCGGCGACAGCACCTGGATGCTGACCTTGATGTTCGGGTTCGCCTTCTCGAAGGCGTTGATGGCGACCTGCGTCTGCTGGCCCTCGGTGCCGAGCCCGGACTCGGCGAACACGATGGTCTGCGAAGCGCTGGCCGCCACCGTCGAGCTCGACCCGGAACTGCAGGCCGCGGCGCCGGCGACGAGCGCGACCGCGCCGACACTGACGGTGACGGCACGCAGGCGTGCCGTATTTCTCTTGCTCATTTGCTGCCACCTCACTACGGTGAGTAATTGAAGGATTCAGAAACGGTATCGGGTGACTCTGGCCGCGTCCTACTGCTCGCTCATCCGTCCCGGATGATCTGGGTGAGCTGCGCCGAGAGTTCGGTCAGCGCCTGCTGCGGTGACTTCATGAAGGTGAGCGCCTGGTAAACCGCGCTGGAAATCGCCAGGCTCGCCTGGTCGTAGTCGATGATCGAGGGCCGTGGCTGCGCGGTGAGGATGGCCTGCTTGACCACCGGAAGGTAAGGAAAGAGCTTGACCATCGCGGGCTCGGAGTAGAGCCACGTCCAGACCGGCGGGAAGCCGCTGTCGACAAGCAGCTGCTGCTCCTCGGTCAGGCTGGTCAGGTACCTGATGAACGCGATGGCCGTGGCCTGGTGGCGGGAGAACGCGCTGACGGCCAGGTTCGCGCCGCCGAGCGAGCTCGACCCCGCCCCGTCAAGACCCGGCAGCGGGACGATGCCGACCTTGCCGTAGACCTTGTTGCCGGCTCCCCGCGTGCTCGCCAGGCTGTAGATGAACGGCCAGTTGTTGAGGAAGAGCAGCTTGCCCGACTCGAAGTCCTCCCAGGACGACTCCTCCTCGTAGCCGCGCGACCGCGGCGGTATCCACCCCTCCCGCAGCCCGTCCACCAGGAACTCGAGCCCCTGCAGGGCCTGCGGGGAGTTCACCGTGACGGTGGTGCCGCCGGGGGAGAGGATGGAGCCGCCGGCCGACTGCAGCGCCTCGGCGAAGTTGACGGTAAGCCCCTCGTACGGGGCGAGCTGGCTCGCGTAGCCCTGCAGGCCGTAGCGCGGCGCGATGGTCCTCGCCTGGTCCTCCAGCTGCGCCCACGTTGTGGGCGGCGGCTTGCCCGCCTTGGCCAGGATGTCCTTGCGGTAGTAGAGCACCTCGGCGTTGCTGTAGTAGGGCACCGCCCACAGGTGGCCGTTATACGTGGCGGTGTCGACCGCCGGCCGCAGGAAGTCGCCGAGCGGGAACATGCTCGACTCGAGCGGGATGATCCACCCCGCCGAGGCGAACTCCGCGGTCCAGATCACGTCCATGGCGATCACGTCGTACGTCGAGCTGCCCGCCTGCAGGTTGGCGGTGAGCTGGGCGAGCTGGCCGTTCTCGGCCTCGGGGAGCAGCACGAGGGTGACCCGCTGGTCCGGGTGCGCCTTGTTCCACGGCTTGATCAGCTGGGTGAAGACCGGCGCGTCATCGCTGCCGACGGCAAAGGTGATCGGTCCGATCCCGTCGGCCGATGGCGCGGTGCCGCCCGATGAAGGGCTGGCCGGGCCGCAGCCCGTGAGCGCGAGGCCTGCCGCGACCGCGGCCGTGGCAGCGGCGAGGATCGCGCGCCTCATGCTCATCGTCACCAGCCCTCCATTGGGCAGTCCCTCGTTTTTGCGATACATTCATGTTATGCACAGACGTTATGTAGGTGTCAACGGGCTCACCCGACGCTTACCAAGCTGTGATCCGCCGGGGAGGACGAGCCCCGGCGACCCGGCAAGGCACTGCGGGACAAATACCCCGGGCGCGGTGATAATCAATGTCAACGCGGCTCCACATGAGGAGGCAAGAAGGTGCGGCAGCCTCTGCTGGCGCTGCTCGCGAAGGAACCAGCGCACGGGTACGAGCTGAAGCTCGCCCTCGAGCAGACCTTCGGGCAGGCGTACCCGTCACCTAACATCGGGCAGATCTACGTCACCCTGAAACGGCTTGAGCAGGACGGCCTCGTCCGCAGCCAGGACGTCGCGCAGGACAGCCGCCCGAACAAGAAGGTGTACGAGCTGACCCCCGCGGGGCGCGAGCAGCTCGCCGCCTGGGTCACCGAGCCGATCGAGGGCCCGCGCGTGCGTGACGAGTTCTTCATGAAGCTCGTCCTCGCGCCGATGGCGGGCCTGGCGGACCGGATGGAGCTCATCAACTCCCAGCGCCGCCATTATTTCGGCATAATGCGCAACCTAATGGACATGCAGGCAGGCATGGACCGCGCGACCCCGGCGGCCCGGCTGCTGGTCGAGGGGGCCGTCCTGCACCTGCAGGCGGACCTCGACTGGCTAGAAAGATGCCAGGAGGAACTCGTGTGAGACCCGCGGCGCCGGATCCGGAACTAGCCCTGCTGCGCACCCGCGGGCTCGTCAAGGTGTACAAGACCGGCGGCGTGCCCGTCGAGGCCATCCGCGGGGTTGACCTGGAGGTCGGCGTCGGCGAGTTCGTGGCGATCATGGGGCCTTCCGGCTCGGGCAAGTCCACGCTGCTGCACGTGCTCGGCGGCCTTGAGCCGGCCACCCGCGGTGAGATCTGGCTGCGCGGGCAGCGGGTGGACCGGCTGTCCGCCTCGGCCTGGGCGGTGCTGCGCCGCAGGCACGTCGGCTTCATGTTCCAGTTCTTCAACCTGCTCTCCACGATGACGGTCGCCGACAACGTCGAGCTGCCCGCCCTGCTGGCGGGCGCGACACCGCGGCAGGCGCGCAAGCGGCGCGAGGAGCTGCTCGCCGAGCTCGGCATCACCGCCAAGGCGGACAGCGCGCCGTCCCGGCTGTCCGGCGGTGAGCAGCAGCGGGTCGCCCTCGCCCGCGCCCTGGCGAACGAGCCGAGCCTGCTGCTCGCCGACGAGCCGACGGGCAACCTGGACAGCGCGAACACGAATGACGTGCTGCGGCTGCTGCGCCGCGCGCACGTGGCCGGCCAGACGATCCTGATGGTCACCCACGACGCCAAGGTGGCGGGGCTCGCGGACCGGGTGGTCTGCCTGTTCGACGGCATGGTCGCCGACGACGCCAAGGTGGTGCCCGCGCAGCGACGGAACTTCCTCGAGCTCAGAGGCTAAGCCGGTGAACGGGCCAGCCTCGCGGGGGACCGGGCGCTGGATCCGGGCCGACCTGCGCGCCCACCGCAGCCAGTCCGCCATGACGATCGCGGTGATAACCGGGGTGGTGGCCGCGCTGGTGCTCGCGGTGATGCTGCTCGAGGGCGCGCTCAACCCCTGGCAGGGGCTGTTCAGCCGGACCAAGGGCGCGGACGTGCTCGTCTACCTGGCCGGCGGGACCCGGGCGAGCCAGCTGCACGCGATCCCCGGCGTCACCGCGGTCGCCGCCCCCTACGACGCCGCGTCGGCGACGCTCGTGCAGGGCGCGCAGAAGTCGCCGGTGCAGCTGTGCGGGCTGACTCCCGCGCCGCCCGCGATGTCCGTGCCGCTCATGGTCGCCGGCAGCTGGCTGCGCGCCAGCCAGCCGGACGACGTGGTCATCGAGGCGTCCTTCGCCGCCGCGGTCCACGTGGGACTCGGCGACCAGATCACGCTCGACGGCGTGGACGGCACCTCCGTCTCGATGTGGGTAACGGGCATCGCTGACTCGGCCGACCAGGGCTTCTACCCGCAGTGGACGCCGGGCCTGATCTGGGCGCAGCCGGGCCTGCTCACCCGGGTCGAGCCCATCAAGAGCGAGACCACGGAGGTTGTCGGGCTGCGCCTGTCCGATCCTTCGCCGGCTGGCACCGGCCTGGTCAGCCAGGACGTCTTCAACGCGTACAACAGCCCGAGCGAGAGCTCGCCGGTCGAGCGGATCACCACCAGGCAGCAGGTCATGAACTCCATGGCGAGCGACGACCGGCTGCTGGGCGAGCTGCTGGCGCTGTTCGGCGTGATCGCGCTCGTCGCCGCGCCGTGCGCGATCGCCAACGTCACGTCCGGCCGCGTGCTGATGCAGCGCCGTGACATCGCGATGCTCAAGGCCCTCGGCTTTACCCCGGGCCAGGTGATGCGCATGCTGCTCGCCGAGCAGACCGCCCTCGGCGTCGCGGGCACCGTCCTCGGCCTGGCGATCGCCCGCCTCGCGACGTCGCCTGCCTTCGTGCACCCGCCCGCGGGCATCGCGGTCGCGTTCGCGCCGCTGCCCGTCTCGTGGACCGCGCTCGTGGCCGCGGGGACGATCCTCACCGTGCTCATCGCCACGGCCATCCCCGCCTGGCGGGCGGGCCGGGTCTCGCCGGTGGCCGCCGTCCAGCCAAGCCCGCCCGGCGGCCACCTGTCGCCGATCGCCCGGCTGTCGCTGCTCGTCCGGCTGCCGGCCGCCCTGGTCCTCGGCGTGCGCGACGCGCTCACCCGGCGGCTGCAGGCGGTGCTCACCGTGGCGGGCGTCGCGATCCCGATGGCGATGATCACAATCGCCCTCGCCTGCTGGTCCACGATCGGCGCGTTCACCTCCGACCCCGGCCGGATCGGCCGGGCCGGGGCGCTGACCGTCTCCACGAACGGTCCGCTGAGTGACGCGCAGACGGCCGCCCTCATCGCCGCCGATCGCCAGGCCAGCGCCAGCTACCCCGGCGCGCAGTTCGACACGCTGCTGCCCGGCGACAACGGCACGTTCGTCGCCCGGGCGATGGGGACCTCGCGGACCCCGTACCCGTTCCTGGCGGTGCAGGGCCGGATGTTCGCGGCGGCCGACGAGGCGGTCGCGGGGCAGGGGTTCCTCGACCTCATGCACGTCCACGTCGGCTCCTGGATCGACCCGACCATCGACGGCGTGCCGGTCATCCTGCACATCGTCGGGCGGACCATCGAGCCGGACAACGACGGTGACGTGGTCGACTTCGGCATCGACGCCCTGCCCGCGGCGAACGCGGCCGCGCCGATGTTCTACACGCTGGTGCTCAAGCCCGGCGTCGCGGCCGCGACCGCGCGCGCGGAACTGCTGCGCGCGTCCGGCAGCCGGCTTGACGTCGAGATCGCGGCCAGCCCGGCGGACCGGCTCGGGGTGGTGCGCGTGGTGATCGTCGTCGCGGTCCTCATCCTCGTGCTGATCGCGATGGCGAACCTGCTCACGGCGACCGACGTGGGCCTGCGCGACCACGTGCACGAGGCGGGCATCCTGAAGGCGATGGGCCTGACGCCGCGCCAGGTCATGGCCACGCTCGTGGTCAGCACCACGATCGTGACGGCGATCGGCATCGTCGCCGGGGTGGCCGCCGGGCTCGTCGTCGCGCCGTGGCTGATCAACGCGCAGGGCCAGGCGAGCGGCATCGGCTGGGGCATCGCCGCGGGCCTGTCCCCGGCGACGATCGCCGGCCTGGTCGCCGCCGCCCTGGCGGCCGCGGTCGCGGCGGCGCTCTTCCTCTCTGCCCGCGCCGCCCACGCGCAGGACCCGCTGCTTGCCGCGCGGTCCCCGGCCCTCCGCCGGCCTTCCGGCCTGCGGTACTAGGACCTCGTGACGCGGGCCAGCTGCTAGAGCCGCCGGCGGGGAAGGACTCGCGCAGGGTGCTGCCCGAGCAGCGGCCCGTGCTCGCTGACCGCCTGCTGCAGCGACGGGCCCGGCACGTAGGCGGTCACCAGCCACGGCGGACTGGCATCGGGATCGGCGTCGAGCACCTGCGCGGTGTAAAGCCCGTTCACGCACCTGGCGGCGTCCACCTCCTGCCGGAAGCGACCACGGAAATCCCGGTCATCGCCAAGCTCCGGCCGGATCATCCTGAGCGCGACCGCCCGCCCGCCCGCCGTGAAAGCGAGGTACACCCGGCCCATCCCGTGCCCGCCCCCAGCCGCCCGCGCAGCCGGTAATCGGCAATCTGCCCCGGATCGTGGCCCGCTACCGGCTCCATGCTTAACCCGCCCGTCCCCTTGACCCCAGACGCCGGGACTACAACGACCAGACCGTCGCCGACGAGCCGCAACTGCACTGGATCACCACCGGGGAGGGAACCGGCGGATACCCGATCTAGCCCTGCCCGGTCAGCCCGGTCACCAGTTAGAGAGGAAGACATCAGGAAGACCGCAATTCGCGATGTCTTCGCACAGCCGGCACTGAGCTGAGCTCCAGTCGCGTGCGACACAGTCGTGGCGAGCGCTCACCGTGAGCGCTCGCCGGCGCGGCCGCCGATGACGATGGCCTTGCCGCGGCCACCGTCCCGCGCCCCCAGGGAGCCCCGACTCGTGTCCATGATCCTCGCGGACCCGCTCGACCCGCCGGCACCAGAGAACCAGTCAAGGACGCGGCGCCCGCGGCGGCGCTGGGAACTGTGGCGGTCACCCGACGGCCAGCCCGGCTGGGCCCGCCCCGTGCTCCTCGTCATCGCCGCGGCGGCGGCGGCACTCTACGCCTGGAACATCACCCAGGCCGGGCTCGCGCCGTTCTACTCCGTCGCGGTCAAGAGCATGTCGGTGAGCTGGAAAGCCTTCTTCTACGGCGCGCTCGACCCTAAGGCGACGGTCACGATCGACAAGCTGGCGGGCTCGTTCCTGCCGCAGGCGCTGTCCGCCCGGATCTTCGGCTTCCACGCCTGGTCCGTGGCCCTTCCGCAGGTCATCGAGGGTGTCATCGCCGTCCTGGCCATGTACCGGGTGGTGCGCCGCTGGGCCGGCGTCATCCCTGGCCTGCTCGCCGCCGCGGTCTTCGCCCTGACCCCCATCGCGGCGTCGATGTTCGGGCACAGCATGGAGGACGGCGCGCTCACCATGTGCCTGGTGCTCGCCGCGGACGCCTACCAGCGCGCCGTGTCCGAGGGCAGGCTGCGGTCGCTGCTGATGGCGGGTGTCTGGGTCGGCCTCGGCTTCCAGGCCAAGATGCTCCAGGCCTGGATGGTGCTGCCCGCCCTCGCCGTCGGTTACCTGGTGTCAGCGCCCGCCCCGGTGCGCCGCAGGCTGGCCCGCCTCGGCGCGGCGGCCGTGGTCATGCTCGCGGTCTCGCTGTCCTGGATCGCCCTCTACACGTTCACCCCGGCGGCCGACCGCCCCTACGTGGACGGGTCCACCGACAACAGCGCGATCGCCATGGTCTTCGGCTACAACGGCGTGGAGCGGTTCGGCGTCTCGTTCCCCGGCGCGGTCACGTCCGGCCCCGGTGTCACGTCCGGTAACTCCGGCGGTGGCGGCGCCCCCGGCGCGACGAGCACCGCCCCGCGTGCAAGCAGCACGACCGCCGGCACCGGCGGGGACGCCGGGACCGGTGCCTCCGGTTCCGCCCAGGCCGGGGCCCCCGGCAGCGGGACCGGCTCCGCTACCGCCGGCGCGCCCGGCGCCGGCGGCGCAGGCACGCCCGGCGCCGGCGGCGCAGGCACGTCCGGCACCGGCGGTGCACCGGAGGGCCTTACCCAGGGCACCGGTGCCCCGGCAGGCACGGGCAACCGCGGCGGCGGCGCCCCGGGTGGCGGCAGCGGCGGCTTCGGTACCGGCTGGACCAAGCTGCTCGGCAGCGAGTACGGGACGCAGATCGGCTGGCTGTACCCGCTCGCCGTGCTCGCCGTCGTCTTCGGCATCGCGTGGACCCGCCGCGCCCGCCGGACGGAGCCCGCCGGGCAGGTCCGCGGCGGTTTCGTGATGTGGGGCGCGTGGCTGGCCACGTACGGCCTGATCTTCAGCAAGATGAGCACGATCCCGCACACCGCCTACATGTCCTCGCTCGCGCCCCCGCTGGCGGCGCTGTCCGGTGCCGGGATCGTCATGTTCTGGCGGGCGTACCGGGCGGAAGGATGGCGCGGCTGGGTGCTCCCGGCCGCCGTCGCGGCCGAG
Organism: uncultured Actinomycetota bacterium; assembly: GCA_963767685.1. Taxonomy (GTDB): domain Bacteria; phylum Actinomycetota; class Actinomycetes; order Streptosporangiales; family Streptosporangiaceae; genus Trebonia. The sequence goes on along the minus strand of CAVYEZ010000005.1, from coordinate 1,943,444 downwards.
GTGGCCTGGGCGTTCTACCGGTGGCGGGACTACCCCGGCTTCCTGCCCTGGGCGCGTGACTCCCTGGTTGCGGCGGGCGCGGCCGCGGTGGCGGCCCTGATCGTGGCCAGGCTGTACCGGGCCGGCCGGGCCCGGCGGGCCTGGGCCCGCGTGGTGACGGTGGCGCTCGGCACCGGGGTAGTGGCGATGCTGGCCGCCCCCGCCACCTGGGCGGCCTCCGTCCTCGACGTGAACTACGCGGGCAGCTCGTTCAACGCCACCGCCGGCCCGGCGGGCGGCCTGGGCGGTTTCGGCGGTGGCGGCCAGCCGGCGGCCGCCCAGTCGGCGAAACTCGCCGAGCGCTTCGCCGACCGCGCCGCCGGCGACTTCGGCCCCGGCGCCGCCGCCGGCGCGGGAGGGGCGGCCGGGCCGGCGGCGGCGCCGGGGCCATCGGATCGTCCGCCACCACCACCCTGACCAGCGCCGAGCAGGCGCTGTACGACTACGTCAGCGCCCACCGCGACGGCGCGAGTTACCCGATGGCCGTCAGTTCCTGGGAAGTGGCGTCGCCCTACATCCTCGCCACCGGCCAGGAGGTCATGCCCATGGGCGGCTTCAGCGGCACGGTCCCCGCCCCCACCCTGGCGGCCGTCAAGCACCTGGTGAGCACCGGACAGCTCAAGTTCTTCCTGATCAGCGGCGCGGGTTCCGGAGGCGGAATCGGTGGTGGCGGCGGCTCAACCGCCGCGACGATCGACGCGTGGGTAGAGTCCGCCTGCAACGTGGTCCCCGCAACCGATTACGCGGGCACGACCGCGACCGCGACAAGCGCCGGTGACTCCCTCTACGCCTGCACCACCGCCAGCTGACCGCTTCACCCGGGCCGGGTAATTCCGGTCCAGGTGAACCACGCCGTCGCAGAAGTGCGCGCACCTCGCCCGCTTCGGGCAGGCCGGCCGCCTCGAAGCGGGCGAGAGCCGTCCGCCAGTGCTCACGCGCCGCCAGCGCCCCCTCGGTGCGCGCCGCGACGTGCCCGAGCCCGAGAAGCGCGTGTCCTTCAAGGACCGGGTCGGCGATGTCCTGACTCAGCTTCAGCGCGGCCCGGTAGTCGTCGGCGGCCGTGAGGTGCTGTCCAGCGGCGAGGCGGACCGCACCGATCCCCAGGTGGGAGGCGGCCTGCGCGCGCCGCTCGGCCAGCTCCATCCCGAGGGCGAGCGCCTTCTCGTAGTGCCCGATGGCGTCTCGCTGATTTCCCGCGCCGGAGAAGGCGGCTGCCAGGCCGTTCAGTGCCTCGGTCTCTGACCTGCGGTCACCGATCTCGCGGAAGATTTCCAGCGCGGCCCGGTAGTCCGCGATCGCGTCCTGGTGACTTCCGCGCAGGCGGTGGATGTCGCCGATGTTGCTGAGCGCGATGGCCTCGCCCTGACGGTCGCCGATCTCAAGGAACGCGGCCTTGGCCTGCTCGTAGCTGACCAGCGCGTCGTCGTGGCAGCCCGCGTCCTGCTGCAGGCCGCCGAGGTTGTTAAGCGCGTTGGTCGCGCCCTGAAGGTCACCAAGCTCGCGGTAGGCGGCCAGGGCCAGCTCGGCCCGGCGGAGCGCGTCCCGGTGCCTGCCGAGGCACGCGGCCGCCATTCCGCTGTGGCTCAGGGCGTCGGCCTCACCGTGCCGGCCGCCGAGCTCACGCCAGATCGCGAGGGCCTGGTCATGGCAGGCGAGCGCCTCCACGTAGCGGGCCGAGAGGGAGAGGATGATCCCCAGGGTGTCCAGGGCGACGGCCTCGCCGGCCTTGTCCGCCGCCGCCCGAGCGGCCGCGAGCCCGGTCCTGGCCGTGTCCGCCGCCTCGGCGTGCCGTCCGGTCCGGCACAGGACGAACGCGAGGTCGGTGAGCGCCATCGCCTCGCCGCCGATATCGCCGGCCGCCCGCCACGCGTCGACGGCGCGGCGGTGCAACTCGATCGCGGCCGCCCAGTCTCCCCAGGTGTCCAGGAATCCGCCGAGCAGGTGAGCGAGCAGTGCGGCGTGGACGGGCCAGCCCTTGGCCGCCGCGTGCCGGGCGGCGGCGAGCATGCTGGTCTTATCGGCGTGCAGCAGCGCCACGCACTCGCTCCGGGTGCCCAGCGCGGGCAGGGCGGGCGCGGCCGCTAGGCCCGGCAGCTTGACCCGCCTGCCGAACGGGTGAACGACCCGGTCGGCGTGGTCGGCGAGGGCCAGGTAATAGTCGAGCAACCGCCGGGTCACGGCTTGACGGTCAGGTTCCGGATCCACGGCCTCCGTGAGGTCGGCCGCGTACTCACGAATGAGGGCGTGGAACTCGAAGCGTCCGGGGGTGAGCTCCTCGAGCAGGTGAAAGTCGAGCAGGACCTCGAGCGCCTGCACCGTTCCCGCGGGCGAGTCCCCGCCCGCGATTGCCCGCGCCGCGTGGGTGGAGAAGCTGTCTCCCGGGTGCAGCGCCAGCCAGCGGAAGAGCTTCTGCTGCCCGGCCGTTAAGTACCGGTAGGACAGTGCGAGCGCGACGTTCATGTCGCGGTCGATCGAGTGCATGTCGCTCAGCCGGGCCGCCAGGTCGCTGACCTTCCAGGCCGGATGGCCGCGCAGGCGGCTGCCCGCGACCTGGATTTCAAGTGGCACCCGTCCGCACAGGCGCACCACGGCAGCCGCCGCGACCTCCTCGGCCCGCGGTCCGCCGACGGCTCCGGCCGCCCGCGCGAAGTGCGCCAGCGCGTCCGCCAGCGGCAGCGGGCCAAGCGGCAGCGGCAGCATGCCGGGCAGGCTCAGCGTCCGGCGGCGGCTAGTGACCAGCACGAGGCAGCCTGGAGCCCCCGGCAGCAGCGGCATTACCTGGCCGACCTCGAGCGCGTCGTCGAGGAGAATGAGCGCCTTCCGGTCGGCCAGCTTGAACCGCCACAGCGCCGCCCGGTCCTCGAGGTCGGCCGGGATGACGTTGTCGGGCACGCCAAGCACCCGCAGCATGGTGCCGAGGGCCGCGGCCGGGGCCAGCGGCTCGCCGTCGTGCTGGTGTGCGCGCAGTGACAGGTACAGCTGGTCGGGATAGCGCTCGCGGAGCCCGTGGGCGGCGTGGACCGCGAGCGCCGTCTTGCCCACTCCCGCCATCCCGCTGATCACGGCGACCGGAACCGACGACCGGGCCTTGTCCGAGTCGAGCCAGCCGGTCAGCGTCTCAAGCTCCGCCGTCCGGCCGGTGAAGTCGGGGTTGTCGCGCGGCATGGTGCTCGACGGCGCCGGTGACGCCGCCTCGGTCGCCGCGAGCCGACGGGACGCCGACTGGGCGGGCGGCACCGGGCTGAGCGTCGGATCGTCCAGCAGCATCAGCCGGTGCAGGTCGCGTAGCGCGGTCCCCAAGTCGCTGCCGTACCCCTCGCGCGACCGCTGCTCGGCCTCAAGGTAGGCCGCCAGGGCCTCGGCCTTGCGGCCCGACCCGTACAGCGCCCGGAAGTAAAGGTCGAGCAGGTCCTCGTTGGGCGGCTGCTCGCGGACCAGGGCCGCGATCTCGCTCACCAGGTCGGCGTGCAGGCCCACGAGCAGGCCGCTCTTGATCCGCTGCAGCGTGGCGGCGAGCCGCTCCTCATCGAGCTGGACGCGGGCTCCCTCCACCCAGTCGCCGTCGAGTCCGTCGAGCGGGATGCCGCGCCAGAGCCGGTCGGCCGCGCCGAGCAAGCCGAAGGCGCGTTCGTAGTCGCCGGTCGCCGCGGCCGCCCGCGCCTGATCCCGGAGCGTGCGGAACCGCCAGACGTCGACGTCCTCACGGCTGGCCTCCAGGACATAGGAGCCCGACCGCTGTGACAGTTCCTGGCCGGTACCGCCCGCCGCGCGCAGGCTCTTCCGCAGCCGGGACACGTTCTCGTAGAGCGATTTAACCGCGCCGTCGGACGGTTCATCTCCCCAGAGCCGGCTGATCAGGGTCTCGGCCGGGACGGGACGCCGTTCCCACAGCAGGATCGCGAGCACGCCCCGTTCCTTACGGGAGCCCAGGTCGTAGCGTTTACCGTCGGCCCAGAGTTCGACCTGCCCCAGGATACGGAACTTCACCCCGTTATCCCTCCGCTAATCCCGTCATACGTCCCGAAGGGGACATTTCCCTTTATGGAACGGGCCGCACCAGCGTTGTAGCGGTTGGTTATCTTACAAATACATAACGCCGCCGATTTATCTGACTCACCCGCCTCCCATGTCCCGTGCAGCACCAAAACGGCGGCGGCCGGGACCCCGCCTGCAAGAAAACTGCAATGTCGTCGGCAACCTCGGCCGCGCATCGTATTCGAGGAGGCCGTGATGCCAGGATCACGTGCGTCACCCTCCAGAGCAGAAATCGGGCAACACGAGGGGTGCGTGAGTGCCGTGAATGGCACGCAATGGCGTCAGGTACCGATCGGTCTAGATGCGGCGCGATGGGTTACTCGCACGAGCTGCAAGACGGTGCTCGTGGTCGTGCACACGGTGACAATGGGTCAGCGGCTAGCGAGCATGCTGCCGCTCTTCGAAACGGACCAGCGGGTCCAGGTGATCTTCACCGCCGCCCCGCATGCCTTGGGCGGCGGTGTCGCCAAGCTGCTGCGGCGGCTCGACGGCGTGGTCATTCCATGGGAGCAGGCCACCCGGACCACCTTCGACCTCGCGCTGGCCGCCGGGTACGCGGCGGTGCACGAGTTGCACGCGCCGCTGGTGGTGGTGCCGCATGGCGCGGGCCGCAACAAGCTCGTGGTACGCAGGGACGCTGGCGGCGCCATCGCCGCCGGCGGTGTCTGGGGCCTTGACCGGCAGAACCTCGTTCAGGACGGGCGGGTGGTCCCCGACGCCATCGTGCTCGCTCACCGATCCGACCTGGCGGTCCTCGGCCGCCAGTGTCCGGAGGCGGTGCCCGCGGCCGCGGTGGTGGGGGATCTCTGCTACGACCAGCTGGTCGCTAGCGCACCACGGCGTGCCGCCTATCGCCGGGCGATGGGCGTCGCCGAAGAGGCACGGCTCGTCGTCACGGCGTCGACGTGGGGGAGTCACTCGCTTTTCGGCCAGCTCACGGACCTGCACGACCGAATGCTGGCCGAGTTGCCCCCGGGAAAGTATCGGATATCGGCGCTTTTGCACCCGAATGTCTGGTACGGGCACGGACCGCGGCAGATCCGTGCCTGGAAGGGCGGCGCGATGCGGCGCGGACTCGGACTCGTGCCACCCGACTCGGAATGGCTGGGCGCTCTCCTGGCGGCGGACATCGTAGTCGGCGACGCCGGAAGCAGCACCGCGTACGCGGCCGCGGCCGGCGTTCCGGTGATCCTCGGCGGGCTCCCCGCCGAGGGCGTCGCCCCGGGGTCACCCGCCGCCCTGCTGGCGGCGGCGGCTCCCCGGCTCCGCCTCGAGCGGCCAATCACCGGGCAGCTAGAGGACGCGATCGGGCGGCACTCGGCCGACCAGTCACGGGCGGTCGCCGACCGGATTACCTCCGAGCCCGGGCAGTTCAACCGGAACATGCGGCGGCTGATCTACCGGTTGCTTGGACTTGCCCAGCCGCCGGTCATCCCGGCCACGCGTCCGGCGGGACTACCCCGGCTCATCCGGCGAGGCGGCTGACGATGGCGCGGATCGTGATCGTCGGGGTCGCCAGCCTGTACCTGGCGGCCGGGGTAGCGGGGGAGTTCCCGCTGGAATACTCCCCGACGTCGGAGCCGGACTGGATGAGCGCCGGGGTGACCGGCTCGGGGGCCCACATCGCCAAGGTCCTGAAGGCGCTCGGGGATGATGTCCGGCTGTGCACGCTGGCGGGAACGGACCCGGCCGGCCTCGCCGTCCGCGCTGACCTGCGGGCGAACGGGCTGTCGGGCGAGGGTGTCGTCGATGCGGGAGCGACGTGGCTCGGCGTGGTGCTTGTCGCCCCCGACGGCAGGCGGATGGGGCTGCCTTACCTGGCCGCGATGAACGCGGTCGGGTACCCGGCCGAGACGTTTCACCGTCTCGCCGCCGGAGCTGATCTCGCCGTGCTCACGAATGCCCGGTTCTGCCGGCCGCTGGTCAGGCACGCGGAGCGACTTCCCGTCCCGGTCGCGGTCGACGTTCACCTGATATCAACGATTGACGATCCAAGGAACCGGCCGTGGCTCGAGGTGGCGGACATCCTCTTCTGCAGCCACGAGCGGTTGCCGTGCCCGCCGGAAGAGTGGGTCGCGCAGGTCTTCGCGCGCTACCCCGGGTGCCAGGTCGTCGGCATCGGCATGGGGGCCGGCGGGGCGATGCTCGGCCTTCGGGACGGCACCCTGATCCGGGCCGGGGCGGTCACGCCACGCGGGGTGGTGAGTACCGCCGGGGCCGGGGACGCGCTGTTCGCCTCCTTCCTGCACGGCTGGCTGGCCACTGGTAACCCGGTCGACTCGCTCCGGTCGGCGGTGCTGCACGCGGGCTGGAAGCTCGGGCAGCCGATGCCGGGCACGACCTCGCTGACCGAGGGTGAACTGACGCGGCTGGCGGAGGCGCACCAGGCCAAGGTCACGATGGGGCGCTGGATCAGGCCTGACCGGGCCGGTCAAGCTCGGCCAGGCGCTCCCGGACCCGTGCCTCCGCCAGCGAGCCAAGGCTGACCAGGACCCGCTGCGCTTCCGCGTAGCGGGTCCGTGCCTCGCCGGTGCGCCCGGCCCGGCCCGCGAGATCGCCGAGCGCCACCAGGGCGTCGGCCTCCCCCTGGTGGGAGCCGATCTCGCGCATGGCGCGGAGCGACTGGTCCAGGTACCCGGCCGCGGCCTGCGGATTCCCCGCGAGCTCGTGGGCTTGGCCGAGCCGGGTGAGCACGCGCGCCTGGCTGTGCGGATCGGGGGAATCCGCGAGGAGCCTGCCCGCTTCTTCCAGGGCCTCCATCGCCTCCAGGGGGCGATCGGTCGCGATGAGCGCGTCGGCCAGATCGCTGAGCGCGACCGCCAGGTGCCGGGCATCGCCCAGTTCCCGGTAACCGGCCACCGCCTGACCGAACCACTCGACGGCGCGCTCCGGCCGGCCGCGGGTCAAGGCCAGGTAACCGAGCCTGCGCACAGATCCGGCCACCCGGTCCTGGCGTCCGAGCCGCCGCCAGGCCTCGCGGGCCTCCTCGATGCGGGCTTCCGCCTGGTCATGCTCGCCCGCTTTGATGAGGGCGGTGCCGAGCCGGTAGAGCATCTTCGCCTCGCCGAGCGGGTCGCCGCCCGCGCGGGCCGCGTCGAGCCCGAGCCGGTCGAAGTCGAGCCGCTCGGCCGGCCGTCCCCGGTACAGGAACACGGGCCATACGGCGTCCGCGAGCTGCCAGGCGACCGACCAGTGGCGGTGGCTGACCGCCATGCGGGCGGCCGCCAGCACGTTCGGCAACTCGTGATCGAGCCAGTCGAGCGCCGCGCTTGCACTCGCGAACCTGAGCGGCTCGGCCGGCTGGTAGCGCAGGCTGAGGATCACGTCACCGTTCGCGCGGTAGGGCGTGACGGTCAGCGAGGCGCTCCCGGTCGCGGCGAGGCACCAGTCGAGCATGCGCCGGATCGCCTCCTCGCGGGCCGGCTCCGATTCTGCCTGGTGAGCCAGCTCATGGGCGTGCAGGCGGGTGAGGTCGTGGAAGCGGTAGCGGCCGCCGGCCGTATCGTCGAGCAGGTTGGCGTCGGTCAGCGTTCCGAGCACGCGCTTCGCGTCCGCCCTGGGCACCACGGCGGTCGCCGCCGCCACCCCGCTGTCGAAGTCCGCGCCCGGCCACAGGCCCATCAGCCGGTACATGCGCGCGGCACCCGCCGGCAGCGCGCCGTAGGAGATGTCGAGGGCGCTGCGCACCGCCATCACGTTTTCAATTCGCAAGGCCGCGAGTCGTTCCCGCTCATGGACCATGGCGTCCACCATCTCGCTGACCGGCCACTTCGACCTGGCCGCGAGCCGGGCCCCGGCGACGCAGAGCGCGAGGGGAACCCGGCCGCACAGGTCGACGAGCTTGCGGGACGCCTGCGGGTGCGCGCGGGTTCGCTCCTCGCCGATCATGCGAGCGAGAAGCTCAAGTCCCGCGTCCGGGTCGAGCCCGTCGAGCTGGATGACCCGGCCGCCCCGCGCCGCGAGTCCGCCTATCCGCACCCGGCTGGTGACCACGGCCACGCTCTCGACCGATGAGGGGAGCAACGGCACCACCTGGGCCGCGTTCAGCGCGTCGTCGAGCACGACCAGCATCCGCTTGTCGATCATGAGCGAGCGGTACAAGCCGGTGAGCTCGGCCAGGTCGGCGGACACCTGGCGCGGGTCGACGCCAAGGGCACGGAGGAAACGGCCGAGTACGTCGCTAACGCTCGCCGGGCCATCCGCGGCGTACCCGTGCAAGTCCGCGAACAGCGCGCCGTCCGGGTGGTTACCGCGGATCGCGTGGGCCCAGGTCACCGCCAAGGCCGTCTTGCCCACCCCCGGCTGCCCGGTGATCAGGACGAGGCGACTCTCCCGGGCGGCGTCCAAGTCCGCCAGGTCGCCCGCGCGCCCGGTGAGCCGAACTGGTGGCGGCAACTGGTTCGGTGGCGGCATTCGGAGCGTGGCCTCGTGGATGTGCACGCCGCCGACGTTCCGGGCCTGAATCGTCGGCCCGTAGACAACCCCGCCGACCTCGTTCCGAGTTTCAGCGGCAGAATCGAACTCGTTTTCAGCTTGCCGATTTCTCGGCCCCTCCGGGCCAGGCGCATGTCATCCCAGGCCCATCCAAGAATTCCGTAAACCCGCTTTAGCCGCATACTACGCATTGACGGCCATTCACGGCACGCGCGAGCCGCCGCCGGCCCGAAACCGCGCGGCCTCGCGGTGCTTCCCCGGCCGGCCGGGCATTTCGCCACGGGCAAGCGCCCGCATGCTGATAGTGGATCGTTGTGCACACCATGGCGTGCACAACGATCCACTATCTTCGAAATCAGAACCGATCGCGCATCGCCGAATAGCTTCCATCTTCCAAGGGCTTCCCGCAATTACCGCGAAAGCGGGTCACTTTGGACGTTTTTCTCCTACCACCCGGTACCCGTGCGAAGCGGTATCAATGGCGATATCGTGTGACCGATGTGGTCAGGCTGCCCCCAGAGATAGCAATTGATGGTTGTAGATCTGAGGGTGTGCCGCGCTAAGTGAGACGCGAGTGCGAGAACGTGACTCACGAAGATCAAGAGAATGGAAATGAATCACATGGAAATGATGCTGCTCATCCCCGACTGGATCTACAAATTCTTATATAGATCCGATTCGTCGGCCTCGCTCATGTATGCGCCATGCCCTCCTGGGGTTCGGTGTCGCCGGGGCGTTAGCTCGAGCCGGGCCCCTGCCGCCGGCCGTCGCAAGCGGTCGGTAGCAGGGGCTCAGTTCTCTGCGGAGTCGAGTAGGGCAACTCACGATGCAGTTGACGTTCAGCTACAACGCCTGAGCATAGTCGACCGTAGTCATGCACTCAACTAGATCGACGCATTCGCATGTCTCGCCGGCCGGGCTGGTTAACTGGGGGACATGCCCACCGGAACACCAGCCAGGCCAGGTCGAGCAACCGAAGCCACTGGCCAGCTGGTGCGAGCGGCAGGTTAATGGCCCGGCGGCCCGGCATCACCGGAGCGCGGTGAGGGCGGTGAGCGCGGCCGCGGACGCCGCGGGTTCGTACCGGCGGCTGCTCAGCGACCCGGGGCGGCGCGGGCTCGCGGTGGCGGATGTCTGCGCGCGGCTGCCCCAAGGGATGGTCAGCATCACGTTGCTCCTGGTCGCGGCCGTGCACGCCTCGATGACCACGGCCGGGCTCGTCGTCGCCGGCTACACGCTCGGCCAGGGCGTGACCGGCCCGCTGCGCGGCCGGCTGGCCGACCGGCACGGGCTCGCGCGGGTGAGCGCGGTCTGCGCCTGCCTGTACGTCCTCGCCCTGCTGGGCCTGCTGGCCGCGGCGACGGCGGGCGGCCCGGCCGGGCTGCTGGTCGCGGTGGCCGCCGCGGCCGGGCTCGTCGTTCCGCCGCTCAGTCCCGGCATGCGCAGCCTGTGGTCCGCGCACGCGGCCGGCGCGCTGCGGCAGGCCGCGTTCGCGCTCGACGCCGCCGTGTTCGACTTGGCCTACATAACCGGGCCGGTGCTGGCCAGCTCGCTGGCCGCGGGTGTCGCCCCGGCCGCGGCGGTCGTCGTGCTGCTGGCGCTGACCTGCGCGGCCGTGCTCATCGTGGGCGCCCGCGCCCGTCCGGACGCCGCCGGCGGGCCCGGCCGCCGGCCGCCCGCCGGGCTCACGGCCCGGGACGGTCGCCGGGCCCCGGGCGCGCTGCGTTCCGCCGCCCTGCGGCGCCTGCTGCTCACCGGGGTGCTCGTCAACCTCGCGCTGAGCGCGACCGAGGTGGCGCTGACCGCCCTGGTGCGGCAGCACCACGCGCTGTGGGCCTCGGGGCCGCTGCTCGCCGAGGTATCGGTCGGCAGCATCGTCGGCAGCCTCCTCCTCGGCGCCGGCGGGCGGCAGGCCGCGACGAGCACGGCCGCGACCGCCTCCGCCGAGGCAACCACCGCGGCCCGCCATCGCCTGCCCCGCCTGCTCGCCCGCTACGCGCTCGGCCTGGCGACGCTGGCCGCGGCGGCCCTGTACGCCCCGCTGGTGGCGGTCGCCGCTCCGCTGGCCGGGCTGTGCCTCGGCCCGTCCCTGGCCACCCTCTTCGGCCTCGCCTCGAGCGCGGCCCCGGACGGCGCTGGCACCGAGGCGCAGTCCTGGCTGAGCTCGGTGATGAACGGCGGCGCGGCCGCCGGGGCGGCCCTGGCCGGCGCCACCGCCGGCCAGCCGGTGCTGTCGCTTGGCCTCGCCGCCGCGGCCGCCGCGGCGGGCGCCGTCGTGAGCGCTCGCCGCCAGGCGTCACATCGGAGCGCCCGGTCGCGTCATAACTAGTGACGTTGACGAAGAGCGAGGAGGACGAATGCCTCCGACTGAAGTGCCAGCCGGGCCGGGCGGCCTCGGGGGCTGGCTGGACGACCGGTTCGGCGGCGCGAAGGGCGCCCGGGCCCTGATGCGCAAGGTCTTTCCCGACCACTGGACGTTCATGCTCGGCGAGATCGCGCTGTGGTCGTTCGTGATCCTGCTGCTCACCGGCACCTACCTGGCGCTGTTCTTCCAGCCGTCCACGGCCCCGGTGGTGTACCACGGCTCGTACGCCAAGCTCGACGGCCTCACGGTGTCGCAGGCCTACCAGTCCACGCTGAACATCTCCTTCGACATCCGCGGCGGCCTGCTGATCAGGCAGATCCACCACTGGGCGGCCGACCTGTTCATGATCGCGATCTGCGCGCACATGCTGCGGCACTTCTTCCTCGGCTCCTACCGCAAGCCGCGCGACGTGAACTGGCTGATCGGCATCGTGATCTTCGCCGTCGCGCTCGTCGAGGGCCTGTTCGGCTACTCGCTGCCCGACGACCAGCTGTCCGGCGCGGGCCTGCGGATCTTCGAGGGAGTGCTCCAGGGCGTCCCGGTCATCGGCACCTACACGGCCTACTTCCTGTTCGGCGGCGCCTATCCGGGGCAGGACATCGTGCCCCGGATGTACATCATGCACGTCTTCCTGATCCCCGGGCTGATCCTGGCGCTGGTGACGGCCCACGTCTTCCTCACCTTCCACCAGAAGCACACCGCGATGCCCGCCCTCGGCAACAGCGAGCACTCGGTCAGGGGACAGCCGTTCTGGCCGTACTTCCTGCTCAAGGGGACCTCGTGGTTCTTCTTCATCTTCGGCGCGCTGGCGGCGCTCGCGACGTTCGCGCAGATCAACCCGGTGTGGCTGTACGGCCCCTACACGCCGCTCGCGGTCTCCTCGGCCAGCCAGCCGGACTGGTACCTGGGCATCCTTGAGGGGGCGCTGCGCGTGATGCCCGCCTGGGAGGTCAACTTCCTCGGGCACACGCTGTCCCTGTCGGTGCTGATCCCGTTCGCGCTGCCGCTCGGGATCATCCTCGGCGGCGCGGCGATCTGGCCGTTCTTCGAGCGCTGGGTCACCGGCGACCGGGCCAGCCACCACATCAACGACCGCCCGCGCGACGCGCCCGCCCGCACCGGGATCGGCGTCGGGGTCATCGTGTTCTACGGCGTGCTGTGGGCCGAGGGCGCGAACGACGTGATCGCCGCCCAGTTCCACGTCCCGCTCTACACGGTCACCTGGATCGCCCGGGTGCTGGTGATCGCCGGCCCGGTCGCCGCGTACGTGATCGCCCGGCGGGTCTGCCTGGGCCTGCAGCGCCAGGACGCGCGGACGCTTGAGCACGGCGTGGAGACGGGCATCATCCGCCAGTCCCCCGACGGCGAGTTCACCGAGGTCGTCCGGCCCGTCACCGGCGAGGAGCGGGCGGTGCTCGCCGCGCGGAGCGCGACGTCGCGCGCCCTGCCCGCCGTAGATGCCGACGGAGTGCCACGGCCTGCCGGCACCGGGCTGATCGCCAAGCTTAGGCTTGGCATGAACGCCGTGTACACGGAGTCCACGCCCGTCGCGGTCGAGGCCAACGGTCATCAGGCGGGGAACGGCCATTCGGCGGACGAGGGCGAGCGCCGTGGCCGGGCCAGGCCATGCGATGCCCGCCACGCCGGACGCGCCAAGTCAGGGAGCTGAACGATGAGCATCTTGCGAGCCAGCGGGTCAGCGCGACCGCGCGCCAGGAACCGGCGCATCGGGTTCAGGCGGGCGGTGCCCGTCTGCCGCGACCGCCGCGACCTGCGGCGCCTTCTCCGGCAAGCGGCCCGCGCCGCGCTGGTCGACCGCCAGAGCGAGATGACGACGCTGCTTGACCGGCTGTCGGCGGACCACGTCCCGCTGTCCGAGATCGTGCCAGGACCCTGGCCGCAGGAAGGGGTCGTCGAGTTCCTGGACGGAACGCGGCTGCTCCTCACCACCCGCCGGCTCAGCACCGGCATGGACCGGCTGCGGGACGAGCACCGCGGCCCCGGCGCCATCGTGTGGCTCATCCGGGCGCAGCCGTCGTTCGCGACCTGCTGGTTCCGGCTGTGGTTCGCCTCGGCCTGCGCCGCCAGGCCGGCCGAGGTCCTGGCCAGGGTGGGACCCGCCCCGGTGTGACTTGCAATCGATTGCCACATTCCATTGACCGGCGCCGAACGGCACCATGACAATGGCGGAATGTCCGCAATCGCGCCCAACCTCGTGTCCGATCCCGGCACGCACTGGACGGTCGGCGACCCGGCCCGCCTCGCCACGCTGATCAGGCTGCGTGCCGTCCGCATGGTCGCGCCGCACGGCTTCGGCTACCTGGGCCAGGCGCTGTCGAGCGCCGAGCAGGTCGCTGCCCTCTTCTCGGTCATGACGCCGGGCGAGGACCGCCTGGTCTGCTCGCCGGGCCACTACGTCATCGGCATCTTCGCCGCCGCGGCCGAGCTCGGCATCCTGGACGAGGACGCGGTGCGCGCCTACGGGCAGGACGGATCGAGCATCGAGGCGATCGGCACCGAGCGCTCCCCGGTCGCCGACTACGTCTGCGGCTCCCTTGGCCAGGGCCTGTCGGCGGCCGCGGGCTTCGCGCTCTCCGACCGGATGCGCGGCCGCACCAGGCGCACGTTCGCCCTGATCAGCGACGGCGAGCTCGAGGAGGGCCAGGTCTGGGAGGCGGCCATGTTCGCGGGCCACCAACGGCTCGACCGGCTCACCGTGCTCCTCGACGCGAACAATTCCCAGGTCGACGGCCCGGTGGACGCGATCACCACCATCGAGCCGGTCAAGGCCAAGTGGGAGGCGTTCGGCTGGCTGGCGGAAGACATCGACGGCCATGACGTCACCGCGGTGAGGCAGGCCCTGATAGCGGCCGATCACGCGGAGCGCCCCTCCGTTCTGATCAATCGCACGTCCACCGCCCACGGGCTCAGTTGCCTGCCGCCCGACGCGGACGGGCACTTCATCAAGCTCCCGCCGGACCTGGCCGCGCGGGCGGAAGCCGAGCTGACCGCGCTCCTGGAGCACCGCCGTGGCTGATCAGCGAGTCAACCAGCCGCCGTACCCCACCGTGCTCAAGCCCTACGGCCAGTCGCTGGTCGAACTGGCGAAGGAGCGCGAGGAGGTCGTCTGCTTTACCGGCGACCTGACCAGGCAGTGCGAGATCGACCTCTTCCAAGACGCCTACCCGGAGCGGTTCGTCCACGCGGGCATGGCCGAGGCGAACATGATCGGCATGGCCGCCGCGCTGGCCCGTGACGGTTTCATCCCCTTCGTCCACACGTTCGGCGTGTTCGCCACCAGGCGGCCGCTCGACCAGATCGTCAACGCGGTCGCGTTCCCTAACCTCAAGGTCCGCATCCTCGGCTTCATGCCCGGCGTGTCAAGCCCGGGCGGCCCGAGCCACCAGGCCATCGACGACGTGGCCCTCATGCGCGCGATCCCCAACATGACCGTGATCGACGTCGCCGACGCGGTCGAGGTCCGCCAGCTGCCGCGCGCGATCGCCGACGTCGACGGCCCGGTCTACGCCCGGCTCAAGCGCGGCGAGATCCCGGTGATCTTCGGCGACGGGCACCGGCTCCGCCTGGACCGCGCCGGCGTGCTGACCCCCGCGGGCGGCGCGGTCGCCCTGCTCGCCAGCGGCATGATGCTCGCCGCCGCGCTGGCCGCCGCCCGGGTCCTCGAGGCGCGCGGGGTCACGGTCACGGTCGTGAACGTCCCGGTGATCAAGCCGCTCGACGCGGCGACGGTCACCGCGGTCGCCGGCGCGGCCAGGGCGGTCGTCACCGCGGAGAACCACACGGTCGTGGGCGGCCTCGGCACCGCCGTCGCCGAGGTCCTCGCCGAGGCCGGGCTCGGCCGGCCGCTGCGCCGCGTCGGCCTGCGCGACACCTTCGCCGAGGGGGCGCGGTCCGCGCCGTACCTGTTCGCCCGGTACGGCCTGTCCACCCAGGCGATCATCGGCGCGGCCTGGGCGGCGCTTTCCAAGACCGGGCCGCCCCCGGTGGCGGAGGCCGCCGCCGCCGGGGACGGCGAGTACGCGCCCGTATGAGCCGAGCGACCGGGATTTTCCCGAACGAGTTCGTGGTTCCCGCGATAGCACCCATGACTCACCGAGCGGCCCCCCGCCCGGCCCGGCTCGCCTGGCCGGCCACGGCGTACGCTCAAGGACAGCAGCACACCGATAGTCGCAAAGCGCAGGAGCAGCAACTATGAGCACCATCGCCGAACTCACTGGCATCGAGGTCCCGACCGGCCTGCTGATCGGAGGTGAGTGGGCAGGCGGCCACGGCGGCGGCACCTTCCCTGTGCTCGACCCGGCCACCGAGGAGCCCGTAGCGGAGGTCGCCGACGGAACCGTTGAAGACGCGCTCGACGCGGTGAGCGCCGCCCACGCCGCGCTGCCCGCGTGGGCGGCGACCCCGCCCCGGCAGCGGGCGGAGATCCTGCGCAAGGCGTTCGAGCTCATGACCGCGCGGTCCGAGCAGTTCGCCCGGCTGATGTCGGCGGAGAACGGCAAGTCGCTGCGTGACGCCAGGGGCGAGGCAACGTACGCCGCCGAGTTCTTCCGCTGGTACGCGGAGGAGGCGGTGCGCATCGAGGGCACCCTCATGCGCGCGCCCTCCGGGGCCAACCGGATCTTGACCCTGCGGCAGCCGATCGGCGTCAGCGTGCTCGTCACGCCCTGGAACTTTCCCGCCGCGATGGCCACCAGGAAGATCGGCCCGGCCCTGGCGGCGGGCTGCCCGGTCGTGCTCAAGCCGGCCGGAGAGACGCCGCTGACCGCGCTCGCGATCGCCGCGCTGCTGGCCGAGGCGGGCGTGCCCGACGGGGTGGTCAACGTGCTCACCTCCCGCAAGTCCGGTGCCACGGTGTCGGCGATGCTGCACGACCCGAGGGTCCGCAAGCTCTCCTTCACCGGGTCTACCGAAGTCGGCCGCATCCTGCTGCGCGAGGCCGCCGACACCGTGATCAACTCGTCGATGGAGCTCGGCGGCAACGCGCCGTTCCTGGTCTTCGAGGACGCCGACATCGACGCCGCCGTCGAGGGCGCGATGATCGCCAAGATGCGCAACGGCGGCGAGGCGTGCACCGCCGCCAACCGGTTCTACGTGCACGAGGCCGTAGCAGACAAGTTCACCGAGGCGTTCGCGGCCCGGCTGAAGTCGCTGGTGATGGGGCCAGGACTTGAGGAGGCGACCGAGCTCGGCCCGCTGGTCAACGAGGACACGAGGTCCAAGGTCGCGGAGCTGGTCGACGAGGCGGCGGGCTCCGGTGCCGCGGTCGTCACCGGCGGCCGGGCGCCAGGGCGCAAGGGCTACTTCTACGAGCCGACCCTGCTCGACGGCGTCTCGCCGGACGCGGCGATCCTGAACACCGAGATCTTCGGCCCCGTCGCGCCCGTGGTGCGGTTCAGCGACGAGGCGGACGCGATCCGCTGGGCCAACGCGACCGAGTTCGGCCTGGTCGCCTACGTCTACACCCAGGACCTGCGGCGCGGCCTGCGGGTGTCCGAGGCGCTGGAGTCCGGCATGGTCGGCCTCAACCGCGGCCTCGTGTCCGACCCGGCCGCGCCGTTCGGCGGCGTCAAGCAGTCGGGACTCGGCCGCGAGGGCGCCCACGAGGGGCTGCTCGAGTACACCGAGACCAAGTACATCGCAACCGACTGGTAGACGTATCTAATCGCGCCGGTGGCGGATCTAATCTTTGGATCCGGTCAACGCTCCGGTGCCCGGCCGGAGCCCGTGTAGAATACAGGAACTCCGCAGCGGCCGCTGTCCGAGGGACTTCGGGCGGCGGCCGTTCGCTACTTTAAACCGACGAACTGTTACATTGGCGGGCATCTCGGCGCCGCGGAGCCGCTGGTAGCCGTTGCATTGGCGACCGGGTGTGATCAGCCCGATAAATCTTAAGTACTTATTAGCGATTAGCTCGTAAGTTCATCGTTGAGTGACCGGCTGAGCGCGTGCGGGAACGCCGATAGGGTAGGCCTACGCGCTAAATGCGAGATGATCTGTAGCTGATGCCGCGGGGAAGGATTAATGAGGATGGCACCACCGGCTTCGAGCCATCAGTTCGAGCGCGACCTGGTAGTGATCGGAGGCTGCGGCCATGTGGGCCTGCCGCTGGCGATCGCGTTCGCCGACCGAGGCGCCCAGGTGGCCATCTACGACGTCAGCGAGTCGGCCGTCGAGTCCGTGAACGCGGGCAGGCTGCCGTTCGATGAGCCCGGCGCCGCGCCGCTGTTTGAGCGCGCCGTGTCCGCGGGCAGGCTCCGTGCCTCGACCGACCCGTCCGTGGTGGGCACGGCGGAGCACGTCGTCGTGGTGATCGGCACGCCAGTTGACGAGCACCTGAACCCGAACCAGACCGCGATCCCGAAGGCGCTGTCCGCCTGCGCTCCCTACCTGCGCGACGGGCAGGTGCTCGTGCTGCGGTCTACGGTCTTCCCCGGGGTGACCGCCCTGGTGGAGAAGATGATCGCCGGCCTCGGCGTGAACATCGAGGTGGCGTTCTGCCCGGAGCGGATCGCCGAGGGCAAGGCGATGACGGAGTTGTTCGAGCTTCCGCAGATTGTGTCCGCGCGTTCTCCCAGGGGCCTGGAGCGCGCGTCCGCGTTGTTTGGACGGCTGACCGACACCATTGTCGAGCTGACTCCGGAGGAGGCCGAGCTCGCCAAGCTGTTCACCAACGTCTGGCGCTACATCAAGTTCGCCGCGGCCAACCAGTTCTACATGATGGCCAACGACCGGGGCCTCGACTTCGAGCGGATCAGGCAAGGCCTGACCACGGACTACCCGCGGGCCGCGGACATGCCCGGGGCCGGCTTCGCCGCCGGGCCTTGCCTGTTCAAGGACACGATGCAGCTCGCGGCGTTCAACAACAACAACTTCACGCTCGGCCATACGGCGATGACGATCAACGAGGGCCTGCCGCTGTACCTGGTGCACCGGCTTGAGCAGAAGTTCGACCTGTCGACGATGACCGTCGGCATCCTCGGCATGGCATTCAAGGGCGGCTCCGACGACATCCGGTCAAGCCTGTCCTACAAGCTCAAGCGCGTGCTTGAGTTCAAGGCGGACGCCGTCCTCTGCGCCGACCCCTACGTCGCCGTCGACGAGAACCTGCTACCGGAGGAAGAGGTCATCGCGCGGTCCGACCTGCTGATCATCGCGACGCCGCACCCCGAGTACCGCGACATGGAGATCGACAAGCCGGTCGCGGACATCTGGAACGTGCTCGGCCGGGGAGTACGCGTATGACGGCGGAGGCGCCGCGAGTCTCCGTAGTGGTGCCCGCCTACAACGAGGGTGTGCACATCACCCCCGTCCTTGACCGGATATTCGAGTCCGTCCGGCTGCAGTGCGAGGTACTCGTCATTGTCGACTCTGCGGACGACAACACGGTGCCGGCGGTCACCAGGTACGCGGAGAAGGAGCCCCGGCTGCGCTGCCTTATCAACACCTACGGCCGCGGGCCGGCGAACGCGATCAGGTACGGCATCGCCGCGGCCGCCGCGCCGGTCGCGGTGGTGACGATGGCGGACGGCTGCGACGACCCCAGGCAGATCGACGACCTCGCGCGGCTCGTGGACCGCGGCGTGGCGGTCGCCGCGGCGTCCCGCTACATGCCGGGCGGCCAGCAGGTCGGCGGGCCGCTGCTGAAGGGGCTAATGTCGAAGGCGGCGGGCCGCTCCCTCGGGATCCTCGCGCGCATCGGCACGCGGGACGCGACGAACTCGTTCAAGGCGTACTCGACGGACTTCGTGCGCAAGGTCGGCATCGACTCGCGGGACGGCTTCGAGATCGGCATCGAGCTCACCGCCAAGGCGCGCAGGATGCGCATGCCGGTGGCTGAGATCCCCACGATCTGGCTCGACCGGCAGGCGGGGGTGTCGAATTTCAAGCTCGCTCGGTGGATACCCGTGTACCTTCGTTGGTACCGGTTCGCATTCGGTCCCAAGCTCTCAGCCGAGCAGGTCAGGGCCTACCGTCAGAAAGGTAAAGGCTAATAGATGAAGGTTCTCGTCAGCGGATCTGCCGGGTTCATCGGCGGTTACGTCGTTGAGGAACTGCTCGGCAAGGGGTACACCGTCGTCGGTGTCGACAACTTCTCCAAGTACGGGAAGGTCGCCAAGTCCTACGACAGCCACCCGAACTACCGGCTGGTCGAGGGTGACTGCCGCGACACCGAGCTGATGGCCGGCCTGCTCACCGACTGCGATCACTTCATCGCGGGCGCCGCGCTGATCGGCGGCATCTCCTACTTCCACACCTACGCCTACGACCTGCTCGCCAACAACGAGCGGATCATCGCATCGTCCTGCGACGCGGCGATCAAGGCGCACAAGGAAGGCAGGCTGCAGAAGGTCACCTACATGTCGTCGTCGATGGTCTTCGAGTCGACGCCGGAATGGCCGTCCTACGAGGGCCAGGAGCGCGAGGTGCCGCCGCCGCTGTCCTCGTACGGCTTCCAGAAGCTCGCGGTTGAGTACTTCGCCCGCGCTGCCTGGGACCAGTACCAGCTGCCCTACACGATCGTCAGGCCGTTCAACTGCGTCGGCATCGGCGAGTCGCGCGCGCTCGGCGACGAGGAGATCATGTCGGGCAACGTGAAGCTCGCGATGAGCCACGTCGTGCCCGACCTCGTGCAGAAGGTGTACAAGGGGCAGGACCCGCTGCACATCCTCGGCACCGGCGAGCAGGTGCGGCACTACACCTACGGCGGTGACCTGGCCCGCGGCATCGTCACCGCGATGGAGCACCCGGCGGCGCTCAACGACGACTTCAACCTGTCCACGGCGCAGTCCACGACGGTGCTCGAGCTCGCCGAGACGATCTGGCGGAAGATCAAGGGACCGGACGAGCCGCTGCGCGTCGTGTCCGACGACCCGTTCGAGTACGACGTGCAACGGCGCGTGCCGGCGACGGAGAAGGCCAGGCGCGTGCTCGGCTACGAGGCATCGACGACGCTCGACGAGATGCTCGACGAGGTCATCCCGTGGATCGCCGCCGCCATCGAAAAGGGCACGATCTAACCGCGGTGCGCGCCATGGGTGTTCCGGCTTCGGCGGGGCATAGTGACCAACGCCCCCAAGTGAACGTAGCCTAGAGGCGTGGACAGGCGAATATTCGGGCTCGAGAACGAGTACGGCGTTACGTGCACCTTCCGGGGACAGCGGCGGCTGTCGCCGGACGAGGTGGCCCGCTACCTCTTCCGCCGGGTTGTGTCGTGGGGCCGCAGCAGCAACGTGTTCCTCCGCAACGGCGCCCGCCTCTACCTGGACGTGGGCAGCCATCCCGAGTACGCCACCCCCGAGTGCGACAACGTGGTCGACCTGGTCGCCCACGACAAGGCGGGGGAGCGGATCCTGGAGGGGCTGCTCGTGGACGCCGACCGGCGGCTGCGCGAGGAGGGCATCGCCGGCGATATCTACCTGTTCAAGAACAACACCGACTCGGCGGGCAACTCCTACGGCTGCCACGAGAACTACCTGGTGGGCAGGCACGGTGAGTTCGGCAGGCTCGCCGACATCCTGATCCCCTTCCTGGTCACCAGGCAGATCATCTGCGGGGCCGGCAAGGTGCTGCAGACGCCGCGCGGCGCGGTCTACTGCGTGAGCCAGCGGGCCGAGCACATCTGGGAAGGCGTCTCCAGCGCCACGACCCGGTCGCGGCCGATCATCAACACGCGCGACGAGCCGCACGCCGACGCCGAGCGGTTCCGGCGGCTGCACGTCATCGTCGGCGACTCCAACATGTCCGAGACCACCATGCTGCTCAAGGTCGGCTCGACCGACCTGGTGCTGCGGATGGTGGAGGCGGGCGTGGTGCTGCGCGACATGACGCTGGACAACCCGATCCGGGCGATCCGCGAGGTCAGCCACGACATGACCGGCCGCTCCAAGGTCAGGCTCGCCAACGGCCGGGAGATGTCCGCGCTGGAGATCCAGTGGGAGTACCTGAACCGGGCCAAGGACTTCACCGACAAGAACGGCCTCGACCCGATCAGCAAGCGGGTCCTCGAGATGTGGGAGCGGGCGCTGTCCGCGATCGAGGACGGCGACCTGGACCGGATCGCCCGGGAGATCGACTGGGTGACCAAGTACCAGCTGATCGAGCGGTACCGGGCCAAGCACGACCTGCCGCTGTCCTCGCCGCGCGTCGCCCAGCTCGACCTCGCCTACCACGACGTGCACCGCGGCCGCGGCCTGTACTACCTGCTGCAGCGCAAGGGCGCGGTCGACCGGGTGACCACCGACCTGAAGATCTTCGAGGCCAAGTCCATCCCCCCGCAGACCACCAGGGCCAAGCTGCGCGGCGAGTTCATCAGGCGGGCACAGGACAAGCGCCGCGACTTCACCGTCGACTGGGTGCACCTGAAGCTCAACGACCAGGCCCAGCGGACCGTCCTGTGCAAGGACCCGTTCCGGTCGGTGGACGAGCGCGTAGAAAAGCTCATTGCCGGTATGTAGGCGAAACCCGGGAGGACATTACTCCGACCGGGTAGTTGCGGGAGCGGCCCAGGTCCACGCCAGCCGAGGTCTGCCCGCCCCCGCCCCTCCGCGCCGGCAAAACGCGCAGATCCTGCTGTGGCCGAGGTCTGCCCGCTCCCGCCCCTCCACGCCGGCAAAACGCGCAGATCCTGCTGTGGCCGAGGTCTGCCCGCCCCCCTCAGCGCGGGGGAACGCGCGGTCCTGCCGTGGCTGGGATTTGTTCGCCCCTGCGGGTCCCGGCCGGTGAACGGCGCGGGTCCTGCTGTGGCTGGGGTCTGCCCGCGGCTGCGGGTCCGCGCCGGGAAAAACGCCGCGAATTACTCTTTTCCGGTTATTTGCCCGTCAGGTGATTTTGGCCTTGTGGCACCCACGGCCGGTTTTTCCTGGCCTGGTGGCACCCACGGGGGCTTCTAGTGGCCCGGTGGCACCCCAACTCAAATTATTTTGCTTCCGTGTGACACAGGGCCAGAACGACTGCGGCACCATTAATCACGCGGGCCTCGATTGTCCCGTACTAGGCGGCACCACGGCCGGCCAGCCACCGGATGCCCGCACATCGGCAGCGACTCCAACCACTCGCCTCCGCCAACCGCCTGCCGCAACCACCCTTTCCCGGTTTTCTCCAGTAATGGGCGCACTTACGGGGGACGGCGCCCGTTTAGGGCGCCACTGACGAGCCAGCCAGCCGACGAGAACGAGCCGGCCCGGCCGGAGTCACGCCGGACGGGCTACGTTAGCCAGCGGCGAGCGGGAACCCGCCCCGCCGCGGGAACCGCCCCGCCGCGGAAGTCAGGCACGCCGCTCCCTGAGGCCGCCGGCCCCGTAATGATTGCGCCGCAGCCGCCGTTATAGGCAAACAGGTAGCCGTTTTCGCGTTCGGCACGGTAACTGAAGCTGAACGTTTGCTCATGACCTCAGTGCAAACGGTCGGGCCGGGCATCCGTCCCGGTAGCCTGGGTAGGCTTTACCAAAGACATAGAAAGCGGTGTCGGACCTGGGGTTATCCTCCGTCACCCCGCCAGACCCGAGAGGTTCTCATGCATCGCGCAGCCGCGCTTGCCGTTATCCCTTTGCTCGCCGCCATAGCCGTCGCCGGCTGCGGTTCCTCGTCTTCTTCCTCCTCAGCGGCCGCCGCGGCGTCCGACACCTACAAGTCGGTGACGGTGACCGGCACGTTCAACAAGGCGCCCACGGTGACCATCCCGAAGGAGGCGGGGACGGGGCCGCTCCTCACCAAGACCGTGATCGCGGGCACGGGGGCGAAGCTGACCTCTTCCGACGGGATGATCGGCAACTACGTCGCGTACGACTGGTCGGGTAAGACAAGCAAGCAGCTCGGCTCGTCCTACTCGCAGGGCACGCCGTCGCTGTTCGTCGGCTCGCTGCTGCCCGGCCTGCAGACGGCGCTCGTCGGGCAGAAGCTCGGCAGCCGCGTGCTCGCGGTGATTCCGCCCAAGGACGCCTTCGGCTCGACGGGCAACTCGACGGAGGGCATTGGCGCCAACGACACGCTGGTGTTCGTCATCGACATGATCTCGACCTTCGGCACCTCGAGCGTCCCTGGCACGCAGGCAACCAACGGCGGCGGCTCGCTGCCCACCGTGACCGCGCCGGCGGCGAACAGCACGGCCGGCCCGACGATCAAGATACCCGCGAAGACCACCGCGCCCAAGACCCTCCAGGTCAAGACCCTGATCAAGGGCAAGGGCGCGGTCGTGAAGAAGGGCCAGGACCTGGCGGTCCAGTACACCGGGGTGATCTGGCGCACCGGGGCGGTCTTCGACTCCTCCTGGGCCCGCAGCACGCCGCTGACCACCGTGATCGGTGAAGGCCAGGTCATCAAGGGCTGGGACACCGGCCTGGTCGGCCAGACCGTCGGCAGCCGGGTGCTGCTGGTCATCCCGCCGGCCGACGGCTACGGCTCCGCCGGCGCCTCCCAGGCCGGCATCAAGGGCACCGACACCCTGGTCTTCGTCGTCGACGTCCTGGCCGCCGTCTAGCCGGCTCCGCCGCCGTCTAGCCGCTTCGCCGAGGTTCAGCCGGCTTCGCTGTCGTCAAGTCAGCCAGGTCCATCCGTGGATGTCGGGCGCTTCCCGCCCGACATCCACGGATTTTCATGATCCGGCGACAAGAGACGCCGCGTGGGCGCCGGCGGCCGCCGCGGCCAGGAAGTACTCAAGGTCCTCGTCTAGCGAGCGGCCCATGGTCGACAGGGCGACGGGGGTCGCGCGGAGGGCCTCCTCCAGGCCGTTCACCGGCACCGTGATCAGGCGGTGGCGCCCGGCCAGCGGCGCGGCATCGGCGGCGACGCGCGCCGCCCGCGGACCGGGCAGGTCGGGGAGCACCACGTCGGCGGCGGCCAGCGCGACCTGCCCGTAGGCCGTGAGGCTGTGATGGGAGACGCCCTGGTGCCGCTCGCGCGGGTCGGCGAAGGAGATGCGCAGCGCGGCGACCGGACGTCCGCCGAGGACCGCGGCGGCGTTGACCGCCTCGCCGGCTGCCACGCCCGAGTAGCCCCACTTCGTTCCGGTGCCGAGGTTGCCGGGGCCCTGGGTCACGATCGTCACGTCGGCGCCGACGGCGTGCCGGGCGGTCAGCAGTCCCGAGTGGACCGTGACCGCCTCCAGGTCGCCGCCGAACGACTGGCCGGTCGTGATCGTCGCCGCTAGCCAGCCGGCCGCGCGCAAGCCGGCGATCGTGCGGGAGAACCAGGCAGGCAGCGCGCCGCCGTCCGTCATGACGTAGGCGACGCGGGGCGAGTCCGCCGCCCCCGTTCCTGACGAGCTCCTAAGCCCGGCCACGATCGCCGGGAGGGCCGAGTGGAGGTCGGCCACCACCACCGGCATCGCGGCGAGGGAGTCCGCCGATTCGAGCAATTCGTGGTACTCGGAGCCCTGCTCGTCCGCGCTTCCCGTCATCACCTGCAGCGGCGTATACCGAGATTTAACGATATGTCCAGCGAGGACAGGGTCGGCGGGCAGGCGGTCCGGTATCGCCACGACGAGCGCGTAGCCGCCGGTGCCGAGACCCGCCTCAAGCGCGGTGACGTTCAGCAGGACCCGGTCGCCGACGCGCGGCGACCCGACCATCGCCGGGTACGCAAGCGCGCGAATCGGGGCGCCGTGCACGGTTACGATGAGTTCTGCAGCCCCGGACCACTCGCGCCGCACCGTCGTGACAGTTCCGCTTCGCCATCGGATCACGACGGCAGACTAGCGGCAGGCGGGTGGCCTGGGCAGGGTCTCTCGGGTGACACAAAAGGAGGTCGCGTTGTCGAAGCGCCGGACCGAACGCCTCCTGTCCATCGTCGTTCTCCTGCTCTCCTCGCGCCGGTACCTGACCGCCGAGCAGATCCGCGCCGCAATCAGCGGCTACCCGGAGGAGCAGGAGGCCTTCAAGCGCATGTTCGAGCGGGACAAAGAAGAGCTGCGCGACCTGGGCATCCCCCTGGAAACCGGCCGCGCCTCCCAGTTCGATGACGACCTCGGGTACCGGATCAGCCGCCAGGACTACGAGCTGCCCGAGATCCACCTGGAGCCCGACGAGGCAGCCGTCCTCGGCATCGCGTCCCGGGTATGGCAGTCCGCCGAGCTGGCCGGGGCGGCCGCGGGCGCGGCGCTGAAGCTGCGGGCGGCGAGCAGGGAAGCCGACGGCGACGGCCGGGCGACCCCGCCGCCCGGCATCCAGCCGCGGCTGACCACGCAGGAGCCCGCCTTTGGGCCGCTGTGGGAGGCGGTGCGCGACCGCAGGCCCGTCACCTTCGACCACCTGGCGAGCGGCCGTTCCGAGGTGACGAAGCGGACACTGGAGCCGTGGGGCGTCGTGAACCGGCGCGGCCGCTGGTACGTGGCCGGCCACGACCGCGCTCGCAACGCGCCGCGGGTGTTCAGGCTCAGCCGCATCACCGGCCCCGTGAAGTTCGCCGGGCCGCCCGGCAGCGTCAAGGTACCGGACGGCGCGGACGTCCGCGAGCTGGTCAAAGACTGGGACAAGCCGCTGGCCAGGGATCACACCGCGACCCTGCGGGTGCGCGCGGGCGCGGGCGTCGCGCTGCGCCGCTGGGGCCGCGTCGACCAGGACGCCGCGCACCCGGGCTGGGACCGCATCACGACCGACTACTCCGACTCGGACTGGTACTCGCGCTACCTCGCCGAATTCGGGCCGGACGTCATCGTCATCGAACCACCCGAGCTCCGCGAAGCGGTCATCCGGCAGCTCAAGGGGGCACTCACGTGAGCGAGCTTGCGAGCGAACCAGTAAGCACCGTGCCTCGGCGAATACGGACTCCGAGCGCCAGCGAGGCGGCCGGATGAGCCCGCAGCCGAGGATGGTCACCTCCGCCGAGCGGCTGCGCCGCCTGCTCGCGCTGGTCCCGTACGTGGCGACGAGGCGCGTGGTCGGGCTGGCGGAGACCGCGGCGACCTTCGGCATGACCGAACGGGAGCTGATCGACGACCTGAACCTCGCCTGGTGCGTGGAACTGCGGGCGCCCGAGCCGTACTGCCCGATCGACCTGTCCTACGAGGACGGCGAGATCTCGATCAGCCAGGCCGAGTCGATCGCCCGGCCGTTGCGGCTCGCCGCCGATGAGGCGAGCGCGCTGCTCGTCGCGCTGCGGATGCTCGCCGAGGCAGGGGGCGGCGGCGATGCCGTCGCCCGGCTGATCGCGAAGATCGAGGACGCGGCGGGCGCCGCGGGCGCGGCCAGTTCCCAGGTGGCCATCCAGATCGAGCACCCAAACGCGGGCGGCAAAGCCGCCGCCGCCATCAGCGGCGCGCTGGCCGCGGGCCGCCGAGTCCACCTGCGCCACTACGCGCCTCGTCGGGACGAGGCGACCGAACGCGACGTGGACCCGATGCGCCTGCTCGTCGTGGAGGGCCGGACGTACCTGGAAGGATGGTGCAGGCGGGCCGAGGGCGTCCGGCTCTTCCGGCTCGACCGGGTGCTTTCCGTGGACGTGCTCGACGTGCCCGCCGAGGTACCGGAGAACGCCGAGCCGGTGGACGTCGACGCGGGGCTGTTCACGGCGTCGCCGTCGGACCTGCTGGTGGAGATTGAGCTCGCCCCGGCCGCGCGCTGGATCGCCGAGTCCTACCCCTGCGAGTCGGTGACCGAACTGGCCGACGGGCGGCTGCGCGTCGGGCTGCGCACCCCCGACACGACGTTGTTCCGCCGCCTCGCCCTGCGCCTTGGCGAGGACGCCCGGGTGGTGTCCCCGGCCGGCCTGGCGGACGAGGTGCGCCAGACCGCCGCCGCCGCGCTCGCGCAATACGAGTAGCTAACTTTCCCCGCCCAGCTGGCAACGGGGAGCCGGCGGCAGGAAGCACAGCAGCAGGAAGCGCCCGTGGCAGGAAGTAAGGTCGCTCGCCCGAATACGCCCGCCCACCATGACTTCGAACGGTAACTTATTCGTTACTGAACGTCGAAGGGTGGGCGGGGGACTTGACCAGTACAGCGGTGGCCGCCGGGCGGCCGGCCCTGGGGGCGGCAGCATGGCGGCGCGCGAGGCTTGCCTGGGTGCTTGGCGTCGGGCTCGCCTGCGTCACGGTCTTCGGCTGCTACCTGCGCCAGTCGCGAACCATCGCGATCGGCCCGGACGACGCGTCGCCGCCGCTTCAGGCCTGGGACATGCTGCACGGCAACCCGCTGCTGCACGGCTGGTGGATGACCGGCGTGTCCTTTTACACCACCGAGCTGCCCCAGTACGCCCTGATTGAGCTGGCCCGAGGCCTGAACACCGACGCCGTCCACGTCGCCGGCGCGATGACCTACACGCTGCTGGTGCTGACGGCGGCCGTGCTCGCCCGCGGCCGGGCGCGGGGGGCGGGCGGCGCGACCCGGGCGCTGATCGCGGCGGGCATCATGCTCGCGCCGCAGCTCGGGCCGGCTGACCCGGGCGCTCGTGCTGTCCCCGGACCATACCGGGACCTGCGTCCCCATCCTGCTGGTCTTCCTGCTCATCGACCGGGCCTGCGGTCGCCGGGACCGGGTTCGCTGGTACGTCCCCGTGCTCGTCTGGCTCGGCCTCGCCTGGACGGCCCTGGGTGACCCGATCACGATCTTCGTCGCGATCATCCCGCTGACGCTGGTGTGCGTGGTGCGCGTGTGGCACGGCACGGTGCTCACCAAACCTGGAAAGCACGAGGAGCCGCTCACCGAGTACCGCCGTGACGCCTCCCTCACGATCGCCGCCGTGCTCGCGATCCCCGCCGAGCTGGTCATCACCGGGCTGACCAGGACGCACGGCGGCTGGCAGGCCAACGGGCCAAGCCCGGCACTGGCCGCGGGCGGGCAACTGATCCAAAACGTGCTGCTGGCCGTCAAGGGCCTGCTGGAACTGTTCGGCGCGGACGTCTTCGGCGCCACGACCGGACCCGGCACCGCCATCGCCGCCGTCCACCTGCTCGGCCTCGCCCTCGCCGTCGCTGGCTTCCTGACCGCGGCCAGCCAGTTCCTGCGCCGCGACTACCTCATCGAGTCCGTCCTGGTCACCGGCATCGTCATCAACCTGGCCGCCTACCTGGCCGGCATGCACGCCGCGAACATCCCGTCGATCAGCGAGATCGCCCCGGTCCTGCCGTTCGCGGCGGTGCTGGCGGGCCGGTGCCTCGCCCTGCCCTGCCCGGCGCGGCGCTTCTGGCTCTGCGTGTTCCTGGTGCTCTACGCCGGGGGGCTCGGCTACGCCGCCGCGCGGCCGCCCGCCGCGCCTGCCTACGCCGGCCTGGCCGGCTGGCTGCGCGCCCACCACCTGACGGCCGGGCTCGGCGGCTACCGCCAGGCCAACATCGTGACCCTGGAAACCGGCGGCGCGGTCACCCTCCGCCCGGTGACTCCCGGCGCGAACGGCGGCCTCACCGCCTACGCGGGGACTGCCAGCGCCGCCTGGTACAACCCGGCCGCGCCCGCCGCGACCTTCCTCGTCCTGGCCGCACCGGCCAACAAGGCCGTCGCCTCGTTCGGCCCGCCCGCCGCGAGCTACCGGTACCAGGAGTATGAGATCCTTGTCTGGCGCCCGGGCGCCCGCCTCGTCGCCCGCCTCGTCGCCGGCTTGCGCTTAACTCGCCGATAGCACGACTTGACGATTTGTGGCTATTTGAGGGCCTATGGTCGGTTCACCGGCAGTTTGACAGCAGGCCCCTAGTCGTTTCACTGCTGGCGTGTAGACTCAACGGCGAGGCGTGTCCCGGTAGTTCGGGACTCATCCCCTGTGACTTAAGGACGCACATGAACATTGGTGACCTGTTCGACAGCCCGTGGAAGGTCCTGATCATCGCGGCCCTGCTCATCGTGTTTTTCGGGGCGCGCAAGCTGCCCGACGCGGCACGCTCGCTTGGCAAGTCGATGCGCATCCTGAAGAGCGAGGTGTCCGGCCTCCACGACGACGAGCCCGCGCCGGCCGCTCCCGTCCAGGTCGCCCCGTCCCAGCTTCAGGCCCCGGCCGCGCCCATCGCGTCGCCGGACGCCCAGACGCAAATCGACGCGCTGAGCAAGCAGCTCGCGGACCTGCAGCAGTCGGTCAAGACGTCGGACAACGCCCAGGCCTAGCCGGGCCCGCCCCCGACTCCGAGTACGAACCAACCCCTCCGGGAACACGCGACCATGGCCACCAAGCCTTCCGCCATCAGGGGTGCCCGCATCGTCGGTGAGCGCTACGTGCGTGCCAAGCGGCGGGAGAACCCGGACGGGCGGATGCCCCTTTTCGACCACCTGCGCGAGCTGCGCAACCGCGTGGTCAAGATCTCCCTGGCGATCCTCGTCGGCGCGGCCGCGTCGTGGGCGTTCTACACGCGGATCTGGACGTTCCTGCAGCGGCCTTACTGCCAGGCCGTCGGGTACTGCAAGCTGAACACGTTTGGCCACTCGCTGGTTTACATCCCAGCGTGACGGACGGCTTCTACCTGCACATCAAGATCGCCGTCATCGCCGGCACGATCATCACGAGCCCGATCTGGCTGTACCAGATCTGGGCCTTCGTCGCCCCCGGGCTGTACGCCAGGGAGAAGCGCTGGACCTACCTGTTCCTCGGCACCGCGGTCCCGCTGTTCGGCCTGGGGTGTTACTTCGCCTACCTGGCGATGAGCCGCGGGCTGAATTTCTTCCTCTCGATGGGCGGCGGGCTCTCGCCCCTGCTCACCGCCGACTCCTACCTCGGATACTGGATCGCGATGATCATCGGGTTCGGGCTCTGCTTCGAGGTGCCGCTGTTCCTGGTCATGCTGAACCTCACCCGGGTCGTCACCCACAAGCGGTTCAGGAAGTGGCGCCGGATCATCATCTTCCTGGTCTTCGTGTTCGCGGGCATCGCGTCGCCGAGCCCCGACCCGATGACCATGCTCCTGCTCGGCGGGACCGTCGCGGCGCTCGTCGAGGTGGCCGAGGTCATCATCTACTTCAACGACAAGCGGTACCTCCGCAACCACCCCGACCTGTACGCGGACCTGGCCGACGAAGAGCTCGCCCCGATCGAGACGCCCCGAGCCGCTCGACGCCGACGCCGCTCCAACTGGACGCCCCCGCTTCCGCTCGGCATCCTCACACAGCCGCCTCACGCGTACCAGCTGAGATAGAAGTCCCCTAGTCTTGGTGACATGAGCACACCGGCGGTGAGCCCTGCCGAAAGGTACGCGAAGTTCCGGGAACGGCAGGCCACCCCTGAGTTCACCAGCTTTCGTGAGCTCTACGACTTCGACTTCGACCCCTTTCAGATCGCCGCCTGCGGCGCGCTGACCGACGGGGACGGGGTCCTCGTCGCGGCCCCCACCGGATCCGGCAAGACCGTCGTCGGCGAGTACGCGGTCCACCTGGCGCTCAGCCAGGGCAAGAAGTGCTTCTACACCACGCCGATCAAGGCGCTGTCCAACCAGAAGTACAACGACCTGGTCAGGCGCTACGACACCGAAATGGTGGGCCTGCTCACCGGCGACAACGCCATCAACGGCGACGCTCCCGTCGTCGTGATGACCACCGAGGTCCTGCGCAACATGCTGTACGCGGGCTCGCGCGCGCTGAGGGACCTCGGCTACGTGGTGCTCGACGAGGTGCACTACCTGGCCGACCGGTCACGGGGCGCGGTCTGGGAAGAGGTCATCATCCACCTGCCGGAAAGCGTCCGCGTCGTCGCGCTGTCCGCCACGGTGAGCAACGCGGAAGAGTTCGGCGACTGGCTGGCCCAGGTGCGCGGCGGCACCGAGGTCATCGTGGACGAGCACCGCCCGGTCCCGCTGTGGCAGCACATGCTCGCGGGCCGCAGGCTTTACGACCTGTTTACCGACGACGGGCACCACGAGGTCAACCAGGAACTGGTCCGCCTGGCGCAGCGGGAGGCGATCCGCCAGCCGGCCAGCAGGCCGGGACGCGGCGGCCACCGCCCGAAGCGCAACGCGAACCCCTACCGCCCCGAGATCATCGACCGGCTGGACGGCGCCGGGCTGCTGCCGGCGATCACGTTCATCTTCAGCCGGGCGGGCTGCGACGCCGCCGTCCAGCAGTGCCTGGCCGCGGGCCTGCGGCTGACCACGCCGGACGAGGCGCAGATCATCGAGGACACGGCGGCCAGGCGCACCGCCGACATCCCCGACGAGGACCTGACCGTCCTCGGCTACCACGACTGGGTGCTCGCGCTGAAGAGGGGCATCGCCGCGCACCACGCCGGCATGCTGCCCGTCTTCAAGGAGGTCGTCGAGGAGCTGTTCACGGCCGGCCTGGTCAAGGCGGTCTTCGCCACCGAGACCCTGGCGCTCGGCATCAACATGCCGGCCAGGACCGTGGTGCTCGAAAAGCTCGACAAGTGGAACGGCGAGGCGCACGTCGCCCTCACCCCGGGCGAGTACACCCAGCTCACCGGCCGGGCGGGCCGCCGGGGCATCGACGTGGAAGGCCACGCGGTCGTGCTCTGGCAGCCGGGCATGGACCCGGGCTCGGTGGCGGGCCTCGCGGGCACCCGTACCTACCCGCTCAACTCGTCCTTCCGCCCGTCCTACAACATGGCGGTCAACCTGACCGCCCGCGTCGGCCGCAAGCGGGCGGCCGCGCTCCTCGAGTCCAGCTTCGCCCAGTTCCAGGCCGACCGCGGCGTCGTCGGCCTGACCAGGCGGCTGCGCCGCCTCAAGGAGGCGGCCGCCGAGCTGGCCAGGCAGGTCACCTGTGACCGGGGCGACTTCATGGAGTACGCCGAGCTTCGGCACCAGCTCACCGAGGCGGAACGCGGCCAGTCGCGGGGCCGCGCCTCCGCGCAGTGGGCCGAGGCCAGGAGGCTCCTCGCCACGCTCAGGCGCGGCGACATCATCCGCGTCCCCTCCGGCCGCCGGGCCGGCCTCGCCGTGGTGCTGAACCCGCCGCCGGCGGGCGACGAGTTCTCGGCCAACCGGGCCGACGGCCCGCTGGTCCTCACCGTCGGCGGCCAGCTCAAGCAGTTGTCCGCGGCCGACTTCCCGGTGCCCGTCGCGCCCGTCGACCGGATCCGCATCCCCAATTCCTTCAGCGAGCGGTCGCCGAAGCACCGCCGCGACCTGGTCTCCGCGATGCGCGCCAAGGTCGCGGGTCGCGACTACGACCCGTCGACCGCCCGTCAGCACGGGCGTCAGCACGGGCGCGGCGCGGGTCAGCTGTCCGCGGGCGGTGGTGCCGATGAGGAGTATTCCGAACGGGGGCGTGGCTCCGCCCGTGACGGCGACGATTTCTCCCCGGGAGCGGACGGGGACATCGCCGAGCTGCGCCGCAAGGTCCGTCGTCATCCCTGCCACGCCTGCCCGGACCGTGAGCAGCACGCAAGGTACGCCGAGCGCTACTTCCGGCAGAAGAAGGAAGCCGACGAGCTTGAGCGCCAGGTCGCGGGCCGCAGCCACGTGATCGCGCGGACCTTCGACCGCGTCTGCGAGGTCCTCGACGAGCTCGGCTACCTGGACGGCGACACGGTCACCCCGGCGGGCCAGCGGCTCACCCGGCTGTACTCCGAGCTCGACCTGCTGGCGGCCGAGTGCTTGCGCCGCGGCGTGTGGGAGGGCCTGAACCCGGCCGAGCTCGCCGCGTGCGTGTCGGTGCTGTCGTTCGAGTCGCGCAGGCAGACCGAGGAAGCGGGCCCCGCCCGGCTGCCCCAGGGGCCGGTCCGCGATGTCCTCACCACGATGGCCAGGACGTGGGGCGAGCTTGACCACCTAGAGCGGCGCAACGGCCTGTCGTTCCTGCGCGAGCCCGATCCTGGCTTCGTGTGGGCGGCCTACCGCTGGGTCCGCGGCGCCAAGCTGGAAGACGTGCTCGACTCGGTCCCCGGCCTGACCCCGGGTGACTTCGTCCGCTCGATGAAGCAGCTCATCGACCTGCTCGACCAGATCGCCGTCGCTTCAAGGGACACGGCTTCAAGGGACACGGCCGCAAGGGACACGGCTTCAAGGGACACGGCCGCCAAGGAGCGGGACGCGGCCGAGTCGGGCGAGCCCAAGCAGCGAGACGTCGCATCGACCGCCCGTGCCGCCATCGACGCGATGCGCCGCGGCGTCGTCGCCTACACGACGCTGGCCGACTAGCCCCGCGAGCCCCAAGCCTTTCCGCAGGTTCTATAGACCTGGGCTATAGGTTGCTGGCAAGACTGGCATTAGTGCTGATGACACGGGGGTTACTACCGTGAAGGCACGGAACCCCTAGGAGGTGCCAGTCATGACCAGCTCAGTCGTCGAATTGCCCCGGGTCACCGGGACGTGCCCGGAGTTCCTCACCGCCGCCGTCCGCCGCGCGGTCCGCTCGGGCGGCTCCTGGCAGGATACGGCGGACCGGGTGGCCGCCGCCCTCCGTGGCCGCTTGCCCGGCCCCGGGCTGCTCTCGGCCGAGCAGCTCGCCGGCGATCCGGGCGGCTACCGGAGTCACCTGGTGCACGCCGAGCCGGACGGGTCATTCTCGATCGTGGTGATGGTCTGGCTGCCGGGCCAGCAGACCCCGGTCCACGACCACGTCGCCTGGTGCGTGAGCGCGGTGCTGCAGGGCACCGAGTACGAGGAGATCTTCCGGCTCGTCCCCGGGGGACCAGAAGGCCCCGGCGATCACCTTGCCCCCGTCGCGCGGAACGCCAACCCGGTCGGCACGGTCGTCGGCTTCGCCCCGCCGGGTGACATCCACCAGGTCACGAACATCGGCGACGCGGTCGCCGTCTCGATGCACGTCTACGGCACCGACATCTCCCGCGTGGGCTCGAGCGTCCGCCGCGTGTACGACCTCCCGCTCTGCCAGGCCAAATAACCCCTGGGTGCCCCAAGGCCAAGCGAGTACGCCCCTGGGCGCGCGAGTACGGCCCCTGGGCGCGATTACGGCCCTGGGTGCCCCGAGGCCAAGCGAGTACGGCCCTGGGTGCCGCAAGGCCAAGCGAGTACAGCCTTGGGTGCCCCAAGGACGATAGATCCGCGCCTGGGTGCCGCAAGGCCCGAATGTTTTGCCCCTGTGGCGCACAAGGCCAGGCGCAAGGCCGGGCACAGGCGGCGCCAGAACCTTCTCTCACCGGATAACAGCAAGATGTGCCCCGATGGCCGGCCAGTCCCTGCCCGAGGACCAAGCCAAACCTGAGTGAACTGTTAACGACATCGTCAACAGTTCACTTTTTTTGTGCATACTTGCGTAAAGAACAACAGCGATATATCGTTGAGGAGTCAAAGACGAAACACGAACATTGAAAGAGGTGACGCGTCATGCGAGAAGAGCACAGGCGCGGTATGCGAGATGAAGGCTGGGGCCCGTCGCCCCGGCCAGGCGGTCCCGAGTGGGGGCCGCGGCCCGGGCGAGGCGCGGGCAGGTACGGCGGCGAGCGTGGAGAGCGCCGGGGTCCCGGCTGGGGCGGCCCTGGCGGCCGTCGCTGGGGCTGGGAGGAGCCGCCCTTCCCGCCCGGTCCCGGTGGCCCCGGTGGCCCCGGTGGCCCATTCCGGCGGGAGTTCATGGTCAAGGGGCCGGGAGGCGGCCGGCATGGCATGGGCCGCGGCACCCGGGTCCGCAAGGGCGACGTCAGGGCCGCGATCCTCGACTTGCTCGCCGAGGGCGGGCAGTGGAACGGCTACCAGCTGATCCAGGAGATCGCTGGCCGCACGAGCGGCGTGTGGCGCCCGAGCGCGGGCTCCGTTTACCCGGCGCTCCAGCAGCTTGAGGACGAGGGCCTTATCGCGCCGGAAGGCGAGGGCCGCCGCCGGATGTACTCCCTGACCGACGCGGGCCGTGCCTACGCCGAGGAGCACGAGGACGAGCTCAACGCCTCATGGGACGCCGCCGCCGGGATGACCGACGAGGCCGCCATCGAGTTCCACGACCTCATCCGTCAGGTCATGATGGCCGTGATGGAGGTGCGGCGCGCGGGTTCCGCCGACCAGCTGGCCCAGGCCCGTGCCGTCCTGGCGCAGGCCCGCCGCTCGCTGTACCTGATCCTGGCCGAGGACGGCGGCGACGCCGCCGAGTCATCGGACGCGGCGGCGGACGCCCCGCAGGATGACTCTCCGGCGGGAGACGCCCCGGAGGCCACGGAGTGACCGAGCCCTGAGCACCCTCGCGAACCCCACCTCGGGGTCCGCGGGGGTGGCCGGGTAAGAAGTACTCCGCCAGCGGCAGCGCGGGAATGCCGGCGGGCGTCCACTTCCAGACATTCATCTATCCCGGCGTACTATCCATGTCGGTGCTGTTCACCGCCATTTTCTCGGCGGCCTCTATTGTGTGGGACCGCGAGTTCGGCTTCCTCCGCGAGATGCTGGTCGCGCCGGTCAGCCGGTCGGCGATCGTTATCGGCAAATGCCTTGGCGGCGCGACAGTTGCCACCTTCCAGGGAATCGCCATTATCGCCCTGGCCGGCCTTGCGCACGGGCCGTACAACCCGATTCTGATCTTGACCGTAATCGGGGAACTCTTGCTGCTGTCCTTCACGCTGACCGCGTTCGGCGTAATGATGGCGGCCAGGATAAAGCAGATGCAGGCGTTCCTGGCGTTGACGCAGATGCTGGCCATGCCGTTGTTCTTCCTGTCCGGCGCGCTCTACCCGCTGAGGGCACTGTCCGGATGGCTGACCGTGCTGACCCGGCTCGACCCGCTTACCTACGCTGTTTACCCGATGCGGGAGGCGGTCTTCAGGCACCTGGGCATCTCGCCCGCGACGAGCGCGGCCCTGTCCCCGGCGGTCACGTGGTTCGGATGGACCGTCCCGGTGGGCCTGTCGATCGGCATCGTCGCGGTGATGGGCGCCGCCCTGCTCGGCATGGCGATCGTGGAGTTCCAGCGCACCGAGTAGGCCTAAGTGGCCCTAGAGACATTATGTCTCAGCGGGTGAGCCTGGAGACATAATGTCTCACGAGAATGAACAAAATGGTTCAGGCATAAAAGGGCGACGCCGGGTGGCTACGGGGGCAAACCACCCGGCGTCGCTATCATCGGCGTTCCGACGGGGGCCCGGAACGCCGGCAGCGGTGCCCCGACGGGGGACCAGAGCACCGATATGAATGGTACACGGCCAACCCCCTGTATGTGTCAAGACCTAAAGGCAACCAAATCTCTGAACGCCATTCTCGCCCCACGGCTACCGGCGGGCGGACTCGGGGACGCGCTCCACTCAAACGCCCGTGACCGGCGGTTTCTCCAAACCCGAGCACTGAGCGCATTCGGTCGACCGCATTCTGTCGCCGAGCGATGCTGAATAAATTCAGCGGGTGCACAAAACCTTGGGAGAAGCGTCCGCCAGGCGAGGAACAGCCAAAGAGCCCTCAGGAGGTTTCGGCTCGGCGTTGGGCCAAGTCTCAGCCGGGCAAGAAGAAGATCAGCGATCCTCGTCGGATGGGTCGCGCCGGGCCGGGAGGTTCATCCGGTGCTCCATGAAGCCCCGGACGTTGTCCGGCTCGCGTCCGCCGTTAGCGAAGACGACCGCGATGTACGGGATGAAGATCGCGCCCACCGCCGGGACGAGCACCAGCCACCGCAGGTGCGCCACGAAGAGGATGATGGCGACGGCGAACAGGATCACCCGGATGCCCATCATGATCAGG
Organism: uncultured Actinomycetota bacterium; assembly: GCA_963767685.1. GTDB lineage: Bacteria > Actinomycetota > Actinomycetes > Streptosporangiales > Streptosporangiaceae > Trebonia. Next base: position 1,907,082 of record CAVYEZ010000005.1, on the reverse strand, counting down.
TAGCGGTGCTGCCGGTACCTGATGTCCTCGGACATGGGCCGACGCGCCTGGGTGACCAGGTGCACCTGCTGTCCGCGCGCGGCGTGACCCAACTTCACCCCTCCACGGTATCTCGGTTCGGACGAACCGTATACACGATAGCGGCCGCCGAAATCAAGGCCCTCGTCGCCCCGGCAAGCTGGGGCTCTGGCTAGCTGGCGTCCCGCCTAGCTCGCCTGGCTCACCGAGGACATGTTGAAACCCTCGACGCGCAGCGGTGGCATGGCGGCGCGGTTGAAGTAGTCGCCCCACTCGCGGGGCAGGGTCGGCTGCGTCGCGCCGACCTCGAGGATCCGGGACAGCATGGCGACCGGGGACTCGTTGTACCGGAAGTTGTTGACCGCCCCGACGACCTCGCCGTTCTCGACGAGGTACACGCCGTCCCTGGTGAGGCCGGTCAGCAGCAGCGTCTGGGGGTCGACCAGCCGGATGTACCAGAGGCAGGTCAGCAGCAGCCCGCGCTTCGTGGAGGAGATCATCGACTCGAGCGACTCGCTCGACCCCGGCGCGGAAAGGATCAGGTTGTCCACCGCCGGGGTCACCGGAAGCCCGGTCAGCCCGGCCGAGTAGCGGCTGCTGTGCAGCGCGGAAAGCACGCCAGCGGACAACCACGAGGCGCGCGGCGACGGGAGTCCGTTGTCGAAGACGGAGGAGTCCCGGCCCGACGCGTGCGCCACCACGAACGGCGCGCACTCGAGCCCCGGGTACGACGGGTCGCTGAACAGGTCGAGCGGCACCGGCGACAGCTGCTCGCCGACCCGCGTGCGTTGTCCCCCGGCCTCGATGCCGGTCCTGGAGAACACCGTCCGCCCCTCGCCCGCGTCCCGTGCCCCCGCCGACCAGTACAGGTAGGTCAGCATGTCGGCGACGGCGGTCGGCGGCAGCAGCGTCTCGTACCGCCCGGCGGGCAGTTCGACCCGCCGCGACTGCCAGGACAGCCGCTCCGTGAGCCCCGCGTCCACGGCGGCGACGTCCACGTCGGTGAAGTCGCGGGTCGACACCCCGGCCCACGCCGAGCGCGCGAGGTCAGCGGACTTCGCGTTCAGCTCGAGCCGCCCGGCGGGCTGGTCGTGGCGCGCCCGGATCCCCGCCGACGTGCCCACGAAGGTGGAGGTCACCCCGTGCTCGGCGAAGCCGTAGAGCTTACGCCCGGCGGCCTCCGCCGTCCGCAGCGCCTCGCCGAGCTGGGGGGAGAGGGAACGGAAGACCCCGAAGTCCGTGGCCCTCGGCGCCGCCGACCAAGCCGAGGATTCCGAACGGAAGCCTGTTTCACCGCTAACCAGCTCCGCCGCGTCTTCGGCGGCTGAGGACTCCGCCGCGGCCTTCTCGGCCTCCCGCACGAGGTCTTCCACCTGGCCGGGGGTGACGCCGGAGCGCGCCACCATGCCCACGCCTGCGGTACCGTCGGCCCGCCGGTCGACCGCGATGACGGTGAGCGAGCGCGAGGTGGCGACGCCGTTGGTGGTGAGCGTGTTGCCGGCCCAGCGCAGGTTGGCGGTGGACGACTCGTCGGCGATCACGATGGTCCCGCCGCCCGGCCTGGCCGCGGCGAGGGCGCGCTCGACGGTGTCCTGCGGCGTGGCCACTCCGTCGCTCTGGCTCATTTACTTTCCTTCCTCGGCCGTGTTGAGGACCCGCACCTGCCGGAAGAGCGCCGTAGGGGCGCCGTGGCTCACCGGGGCGACCTGCCCGGGCTGGCCCTTGCCGCAGTTGAAGGCGCCGCCGAGCACGTAGGTCTGCGGGCCGCCGACCGCCTCCATCGAGTTCCAGAAGTCCGTCGTGGTCGCCTGGTAGGCCACGTCCTTGAGCTGGCCGTCGAGGCGGCCGTCCTTGATCCGGAAGAACCGCTGCCCGGTGAACTGGAAGTTGTAGCGCTGCATGTCGATCGACCAGGACTTGTCGCCGAGGATGTAGATGCCGGTCTCGACCGCGCCGATCAGGTCATCGGCCGAAGGGCCGTTCGCCGCCGGCTGGAGCGACACGTTGGCCATCCGCTGCAGCGGCATGTGGCCGGGGGAGTCGGCGAACGCGCACCCGTTTGACCGGCCAAAGCCCTTGAGGTGCGCCATCCGCCGGTCGAGCTGGTACCCGACGAGAACGCCGCCGGAGATGAGGTCCCAGGACTGGCCGGCGACGCCCTCGTCGTCGTAGCCGACCGTGGCGAGGCCGTGCACCGCCGTCCGGTCACCGACGATGTTCATCGCCGGCGACCCGTACTGCAGGCTGTAGAGCTTGTCGAAGGTGGCGAACGACGTGCCCGCGTAGGCGGCCTCATAGCCGAGCGCCCGGTCGAGTTCGGTGGCGTGCCCGATCGACTCGTGGATCGTCAGCCACAGATTGGACGGGTCGATCACCAGGTCGTAGCGGCCGGCCTTGACGGACGGCGCCCTGAGCTTGGCGGCGAGCAGGTCGGGCAGCTCGGCCAGCTCGGCGGGGAAGTCCCAATGCCCCGTGTTGCTAGCACTGTGCCCGCCGGAGGGGCCGATCAGGTACTCCCAGCCCCGCCCGGCGGGCGGGGCGAGCGTGCGCATGTCGTCGAACCCGGACTCGGTGACCGCGGTGGCGGTCAGCTCCGGGTGCAGCCTGACCCGCTGCTGCGTCGTCGTGGTCGACCCGTCGGTGTAGAACTTGCATTCCTTCACCTGGTAGACCGAGGCGTCGGCGTGGCTGACCGCCGGGTGCGCGAGCAGCCCGGCCGACCAGCCGGCGAGCAGGTCGACCTTTTCCTTGGGAGAGACCGTGAACGGGTCGACCTCATAGGCGGACACCCAGGTGACGTCGCCGTACCCGGGCTCGGGGGCGAGCTCGATCCGCTCGGTGTTCATCGCGGCGGCGACCTTGGCGACCTCCACGGCGTGCCGCGCCGCATCCCGCGCGGCTTCCGGCGTCAGGTCTACCGCGGAGGCGAACCCCCAGGTCCCGTCCACGATGACGCGAACCGCGAGCCCGCTGTCGTCGGCGTCGGACAGCGACTCAAGCTTCGCGTCGGACAGCGCGAGCCGCTGCCCGCGCACGCGCTCGACCCGGAAGTCGGCGTGATCCGCGCCAAGCGCCCGCGCGACATCAAGCGCGGCGTCGGCGAGGTTCCTCAGCGGCAGCGCCGCGAACTCAGCATCAATACGACCGTCATGATCTCCCACGCCACAGAACCTATCCCCTCAGGTGCCACTCAAGTCAAAGCTAAAAGCCACTCACCGCAAACGACCACAGAATTACCGGCGGCCTAAGTCCGGCCTTTGTGGCGGATGTCTACAACAGCGGCACCGGATCTTCGTGCCGGGCGGCATCGAAGCGGTAGCGACGTTGCGGGAAGGTGAGCGTAAGCCGGAGCGCGCGCGAGCGGTACCCTCGGCTGTCGGGCCGACCGGCGACAGCGACTACTTGGAGGGTGATCGTGGGGCGTTCCGTGCTGGTGACCGGGGGCAACCGGGGGATCGGGCTGGCGATCGCGCGCCGGCTCGCCGCCGACGGCGACAGCGTCACGGTTACCTCCAGGTCAGGCGAACCGGTCGAGGGCCTGTCGGTCGTCCAGTGCGATGTCCGCGACGCCGCGTCCGTCGACGCCGCGTTCGGCGCCGTTGAGCAGGAGCAGGGGCCCGTCGAGGTGCTCGTCGCCAACGCCGGGATCACCCAGGACCAGTTGCTCGCGCTGATGAAAGAGGACGCCTTCACCGACGTCCTCGACACCAACCTGACCGGCGCCTACCGGGTCGCCAAGCGCTCCGTGCGCGGCATGATGAAGATGCGCCGCGGCCGGATGATCTTCATCTCCTCCGTGGTCGGCCTCTACGGCTCCGGCGGCCAGGCCAACTACGCCGCGTCCAAGGCGGGCCTGGTCGGCCTCGCCCGGTCGCTGGCCCGTGAACTCGGCTCGCGCGGCATCACCGCGAACGTGGTGGCGCCCGGGTTCGTGGACAGCGACATGACCGCGGTGCTCTCCGACGAGCGCAAGGCGCAGATCATGAGCGCGGTGCCGCTCGGCCGGTACGCGTCGGCCGACGAGGTGGCGGCCACGGTCGCGTTCCTCGCCGGGCCGGACGCCAGCTACATCACCGGCGCGGTCATCCCGGTCGACGGCGGCCTCGGCATGGGCCATTAAGGAGAAAAGCATGGGCATCCTCGACGGCAAGCGGATCCTGGTGACCGGCGTGCTCACCGACGCCTCGATCGCCTTCCACACGGCGCGCGTAGCGCAGGAGCAGGGCGCGACCGTGGTGCTCACCGCGTTCCCCCGGCCCACGCTGGTGGAACGGATCGCCAAGCGGCTGCCGGCGCCCGCCCCGGTGATCGAGCTCGACGTCACGAGCACCGAGCAGCTCGACTCGCTCAAGGACCGGGTCAAGGAGCACGTCGACGGCCTGGACGGTGTGGTCCACTCGATCGCGAACGCGCCGCAGTCCGCGCTCGGCGGCAACTTCCTCGCCACCGGGTGGGAGGACGTGGCGAAGGCCGTGCACGTGTCGGCGTTCTCGCTGAAGTCGCTCGCGATGGCGACGCTGCCGCTGATGGCCGGCGGCGGGAGCGTGGTCGGCCTCGACTTCGACGCGTCCGTCGCCTGGCCCGGCTACGACTGGATGGGCGTGGCCAAGGCGGGGCTCGAGTCCTGCGCCCGCTACCTCGCCCGCGACCTCGGGCCCAAGCGCGTGCGGGTCAACCTGGTGGCGGCCGGCCCGCTCAAGACGATGGCGGCCAAGTCCATCCCCGGCTTCGAGAAGTTCGAGGACGTATGGTCCGAGCGCGCGCCGCTCGGCTGGGACATCGCCAACCCGGAGGCCGCGGCGCGCGCCTGCGTCGCGCTGCTCTCCGACTGGTTCCCCGCCACCACCGGGGAGATCGTGCACGTCGACGGCGGGGTGCACGCGGTCGGCGTCTGATAGCTCGCATTTTTTGCCATCGGCCGCAACCCGCTTGCGTCGCGGGCGGTTGGTCCCGATACTGCATTCCATGGGAGGTTCTGCGGCCGAGATTCCCGCCTCGCCGGATGAACAGCAGCCGGTCGCCGGTCTCCGCGCCTCTGACGCTGAGCGGGACCAGGTGGTAGCCAAGCTCAGGGACGAGTACGTCGCGGGTCGCCTCTCGCACGACACGTTCCTGCACCGGGTCCACGTGGTGCTCGAATCGCGGCGCCGGTCGGACCTGCCGCCGGTGGTCGCCGACCTCCCCGCGGAGTCCCCCGGGGTCGGGCTCGCCGGCTGGCTGCGCGGCACCTGGGACCGGGTCACCGGGCGGGCCGGGGCGGGCCGTCCCCCGGAAGCGCAGGCGTCACGGAGCCGCGCGCGGGGGACGCTCACCCCGGCCCGCCGGGCCATCAGGATGACCACGAGCATGACCGCGGCGCCCGACCGCAGGCGGCCGTACACGCTGCAATTCCCGCGCGGTGGCGGCGACCAGTTCACCATCGGGCGGGACGCCGACTGCGACCTGGCGATCGCCGACATGACGGTCTCCCGGCTGCACGCCCGGCTCGAGCGGGCGGCGGACGGCTGGCTGCTCTCCGACCTGGAGTCGACGAACGGCACCCGGGTGAACGGGTGGCGGGTGCGCGGGCAGGTCCCGGTCCGCGCCGGCGACCTGGTCAGCTTCGGCAGCCTCGAAGTGGTCTTCTCTGTTGGCCCGCGGGGGGACGACCCCCCTGCACCCCCCGCGCATGGCGGGGGCTTCGCCCCCCCGTAGCCCCCCAGCGGGAGGACGCCGCAAAAACGACGTCGCCCCCCGCGCCGTGGTTGCCGTTAAAGCCTGGTGGTTGCGGTCGTTATCTCCTGCGAAGACCGCAGGAGATTCTCCCTGCGTTGATTCGCTAGAGTCTAAGCGTGACAACAGTTCTGCTCGTTCGGCACGGCCTGACCGCGACGACGGGGCAGCTGCTGACTGGCTGGACGCCAGGTGTCGGCCTCGACGAGCGTGGCCGGGCGCAGGCGAAGGCGCTGGGGGAGCGGCTCGGCCCGGTGCCGCTCGACGCGATCGTGACCAGCCCCCTTGAGCGTTGCCGGCAGACGATTGACGAGATCGTCGCCGCGCGAACGGCGCGCACCCCGCAGTCCGGGGCGGCCGAACCGGTCATCGACGACCGGGTGGGGGAGTGCAAGTACGGCGACTGGACGGGCAGGCCGCTGAAGGAGCTGGAGAAGGAGCCGCTCTGGCCGGTGATCCAGGCGCATCCGAGCGCCGTCACCTTCCCGGGCGCGCAGGGTGAGTCCATGCTCGACATGCAGCACCGGGCGGTCTCCGCTATCAGGGAGTGGAATGCCAGGCTCGGCAAGGACGCGACCTACCTGGTGTGCTCGCACGGCGACGTGATCAAGGCGATCGTGGCCGACAGCCTTGGACTGCACCTCGACCATTGTCAGCGCATCGTCGCCGACCCATGCTCGCTGACCGTGATCCGCTACACTCCGCTGCGCCCCTTCCTGCTCCGGCTGAACGACACGGGAGGCGGCGTCGACGACCTGCTGCCGCGCCCGAAGCCGACGGCCAACGGGGGCAACGTGAACAGCGCGGAGAGCGATGCCGTGATCGGCGGCGGCGCGGGTGCGGGTACTTCCCTGGGGGACAGTTCTCCCGAACGGGGGACTCCCGCCCCCGGTTCCCCCCGGCCCCTGTACCCCCCGGAGCCAGGCACCGCCCCAGGCGCGGAAGGATAGGACTCATGCCGGTCTTTTACTACGACCCGCCGGACAGGTTCATCGCCGGCTCCGTCGGGCAACCGGGGGATCGCACGTTCTACCTGCAGGCGACCTCGGCCGGCCGGGTAACGAGCGTTGTCCTGGAGAAGTTCCAGGTGAGCCTGCTCGCCGAACGGATCGACGAGCTGCTCGACGAGGTCCTGCGCCGCACCGGCGACGCCGCCGAGATCCCGGAGACCGCCCCGGTGGCGCTGCGCGACGACGGCCCGCTCGACCTGCCGCTCACCGAGGACTTCCGGGTCGGAGCGATCGCGCTCGCCTGGGACAGCGACGGTGACCGGGTGGTCATCGAGGCGCAGGAGGAGAGCGACGCCCCCGTCGAGCCGCTGTCCGATGACATCCCGGTCGACGGTCCCGGCGTGCTGCGGGTCAGGATCAGCCCGAGCGCGGCCCGCGCGTTCGCGCAGCGGGCGCTCAAGCTCGTCGCGGCGGGCCGTCCGCCCTGCCCGCTGTGCGGGCTGCCGCTGGACGCGAGCGGCCACGTCTGCCCGCGGCAGAACGGGCACCGGGTCGCGCGTGGTTGATGACACAGTGCCTGACAACACGGTGCCCGACGTCGCGGGGGGTTGGGAGTCGGACCTGCCCGAAGGTGAACGGGAGGCCCTGGAGCTGCTGGAGCGCGGTGCGCTCAAGGTGGAGGGGCGGCTGGTCGACGCCTCCAACGCGACCCTGTTCTGCACGGTCAAGTCCCACGGCAACCAGGCGCACTGCGTGTACAAGCCGATCGCGGGCGAGCGGCCGCTCTGGGACTTCCCGAACGGCACGCTGGCCGGCCGTGAAGTCGCCGCCTACGTCGTCTCCCGGGCGGCCGGCTGGAACTTCGTGCCCCCCACGGTCATGCGCGACGGCCCGTTCGGCCCCGGCATGTGCCAGCTCTGGATCGACCTCGACGAGACCGTTGACCTGATCGCGCTCGCCCGCCGCACCGATCACCAGCCGCTGCGCGAGCTGGCGGTGTTCGACGCGGTCATTAACAACGCCGACAGGAAGATCGGTCACCTTCTCCCCGTCGTCGACGGCCACCTGTACGGCTGTGACCACGGCGTCTGCTTCGCCGAGGAGTACAAGCTGCGGACCGTGCTCTGGCAGTGGCGCGGCGAGCCGCTGCCCGCCCGGGCGCTTGAGACGCTCCGCCGCCTGTCCGCCGGGCTGACGGACGGCTGGCTCGCGGAGGAACTAGGGCCGCACCTGACCCGGGCCGAGATCGCCGCCACCGCCGGCCGGATCGACCTGCTGCTCGCCAGCCGGGCGCACCCGTACCCGCCGGAAGACTGGCCCGCGGTTCCCTGGCCCCCGGTCTAGGGAACCCAGCTGCTCTTGTCCGGGTCAGGCGGCCTGATGGACTCGCGGTTTTTGCGATCGGGCCGACCGGCGCGGACAGCCGGGGGGTACGGGGGGTCGTCCCCCGGGAGACGACCGCTGGCCCGCGGTTCCCTGGCCCCCGGTCTAAGCAACCCAGCGCTAGAACGCTAGAACTCCCCGTCGCCCTGGTCGCCGCGGCGGCGCAGGTAGCGCTCGAACTCGCGGGCGATCGCGTCGCCCGACGCCTCGGGCAGGTCCGTGGCGTCCTTGGCCTCCTCAAGCGTCCGCACGTACTCGGCCACGTCGGAGTCCTGCTGCGCGAGCTCGTCCACCCCGCGCTCCCAGGCGCGGGCCTCCTCGGGCAGGTCCGCCTGCGGCAGCGACACGTCGAGCACGTCCTCCACGGCCCGCAGCAGCGCCAGCGTCACCTTCGGCGACGGGGACTGCGCGACGTAGTGCGGGACGGACGCCCACAGCGACACCGTGGGGATGTCGGCGGCGGCGCACATGTACTGCAGCACCCCGACGATGCCCGACGAGCCCTTGTAATCGGTCGGCTCGGAGCCGACGCCGTGCAGCAGCTTGGTCTCCGAGCCGCTGACCTGGACAGGGACGGGCCGGGTGTGCGGTGAGTCGGCGAGCAGCGCCCCGATCAGGACCAGCATCCCGACGCCGAGCTCGCTGAGCCCGCTGATGACCTCGTCGGTGAACCCGCGCCAGCGCATGTTGGGCTCAACCCCGTGCACGAGGACGATGTCACGGGACAGCCCGGTGTCCGCGGCGCGGGCGAGGGACAGGCGCGTGGTCGGCCAGACGAGCCGTTCGGTCTTCCCCGCGACCACTTCGATCACTGGCCGGTTGACCTGGAAGTCGTAAAAGTCATCGGGGTCGATCGCGGCGATCGGCGTGGACTCCCACGCGATGCCCAGGTGGTTGACGACACCGCTCGCGGCTTCGGCCGCGTCGTTCCACCCTTCGAACGCGGCAATCGCTACCGGGTTGACGAGCGGGCTATCGACGTCGCTGAACTTGATGACTTCACCTCCGCTTTAGCCGCGGGCTGGCGCCCGTGACTACAGCCTACGTCTCCGCGCGGAGTTGGCGTGTGACCTGTGGCAGGCACAGTTTCGCGGCGCCTCTTTTGTTTTGCGGCCACTAAGCCATACACTCAGTAGTCTTATGACCGGGCTTGTTAGTGAAGAGGCTACTGAGCGTTTCGTCGCCTGCCGGGCGCCCCGGCCGAGCGTATGGTGCTCGGTTCGATCGGCCCGGACACCAAGCTGCCGGTGCTTGGCCACCCTCGACCAGGAAGATGGCACGGATGCGGGAACTAGCTGAACTCCTCGACCAGCGGGTCGCGGTGCTTGATGGCGCCTGGGGCACGATGCTACAGGGGAAGAAGCTCTCCGCGGCCGACTACCACGTCGACGGCCACCAGCAGGACACCGCGGGCGACCCGGACCTGCTGAACCTGACTCGCCCCGACGTCATACTCGACATTCACCGCCAGTACCTGGCGGCCGGGGCCGACATCACCACTACCAATACCTTCACTGCCACGAGCTTCGGCCAGTCCGACTACGGACTTGAGCACCGGGTGCACGAGATGAACGTGCGCGGCGCCCAACTCGCCCGCCAGGCCGCTGACGAGGCGGACGGGACGAGGTATGTCGCCGGCTCGGTCGGCCCGCTCAACGTCACCCTCTCGCTGTCACCGAAGGTCGAGGACGCCGCCTACCGGGCGGTGACCTTCGACCAGGTCAAGGCCGGCTACGCCGAGCAGATCGCGGCGCTGCGCGAGGGCGGCGTGGACCTGCTGATGATCGAGACGATCTTCGACACGCTCAACGCCAAGGCCGCGATCGCGGCGGCCCAGGAGGTGGCACCGGAACTGCCGCTCTGGCTGTCGGGAACCATTACCGACCTCAGCGGGCGCACCCTGTCCGGGCAGACGATGGAGGCGTTCTGGAGCTCCATCCGGCACGCGAGTCCCCTGGTCGTTGGCGTCAACTGCTCGCTCGGGGGCAAGGAGATCAGGCCGCACATCGCGGACCTGGCGCGGGTCGCCAACACCTTCACCGCCTGTCACCCGAACGCGGGCCTGCCCAACGCGTTCGGCGGTTACGACGAGGAACCGCGTGACACCGCCCATCACCTGCGCGAGTTCGCGGCCGAGGGCCTGGTCAACGTCGTCGGCGGCTGCTGCGGCACCACCCCCGCGCACATCGCCGCGATCGCTGAGGCAGTCCGCGGCGGCCACCGGGCTGTTCCCAGGGCCGCCAGCGGCATCACCCGGCTGTCCGGGCTCGAGGCGTTCGAAATCACCGCGGACACCGGCTTCGTGATGATTGGCGAGCGGACCAATGTCACCGGCTCGGCCAAGTTCCGGCGGCTCATCGAGGCCGACGACTACCAGGCGGCGGTGACCGTCGCCCTCGACCAGGTGCGCGGCGGCGCGAACCTGCTCGACGTGAACATGGACGCCGACCTGCTCGAGAGCGAGCAGGCGATGACCACGTTCCTCAACCTGATCGCGACCGAGCCCGAGGCCGCCCGCATCCCGGTGATGGTCGACAGCTCCAAGTGGAGCGTGATCGAGGCCGGCCTCAAGTGTGTCCAGGGCAAGGGCGTCGTCAACTCGATCAGCCTGAAGGAGGGCGAGGAGGTCTTCCTCGGCCATGCCGCCAAGATCAAGGGTTACGGCGCCAGCGCGGTGGTGATGGCCTTTGACGAGCAAGGACAGGCGGATACCACCGAACGGAAGGTGAAGATCTGTGCCCGCGCCTACGACTTGCTGACCCAGCAGGCCGGGTTCGCACCGGAAGACATCATCTTCGACGTGAACGTCCTCGCGGTGGCGACCGGCATCGCCGAGCACAACGGGTACGCGAAGTCCTTCATCGAGGCGCTGCCACTGGTCAAGGCGCGCTGCCCCGGCGTCCGTACCAGCGGCGGCATCTCCAACCTCTCGTTCGCCTTCCGCGGCAACGAGACCGTCCGCCGGGCCATGCACGCCGCATTCCTTTACCACGCGATCGCGGCCGGGCTCGACATGGGCATCGTCAACGCCGGCCAGCTCGACGTCTACCAGGACATACCGGCGGATCTCCTGGAACTGGTCGAAGACGTGCTGTTCGACCGGCGCGAGGACGCCACCGACCGGCTCGTCAGCTACGCCGAGCGGATCAAGTCGACCGGCGCCAAGAAGTCGGAAGCCGACCTGTCCTGGCGGGAAGCTCCCGTCGGCAAGCGGCTTGAGTACGCGCTCGTGCACGGCATCTCCGATTACGTCGAGGACGACACCGAGGAAGCCCGTCACCAGTTCGCGCGCCCGCTCGAGGTCATCGAGGGCCCGCTGATGGACGGCATGAAGATCGTCGGCGACCTGTTCGGCGCGGGCAAGATGTTCCTCCCCCAGGTGGTGAAGTCGGCCCGGGTGATGAAGCGCGCGGTGAAGTACCTCGAGCCCTTCATGGAGGCCGAGAAGGCCAAGAACGAGGCGCAGGGCCAGGTCCGGCGGGGCAACGGCAAGGTGGTGCTCGCCACCGTCAAGGGCGACGTGCACGACATCGGCAAGAACATCGTCGGCGTCGTCCTCGGCTGCAACAACTACGAGGTCATCGACCTCGGCGTGATGGTTCCCGCGGCGAAGATCCTCGACACCGCGCTGGCTGAGGAAGCAGACATCATCGGGCTGTCCGGCCTCATCACCCCGTCGCTCGACGAGATGGTGAACGTCGCGGCGGAGATGGAGCGGCGCGGCATCAGCAAGCCGCTGCTGATCGGCGGCGCCACTACCTCCCGGCAGCACACCGCGGTGCGCATCGCCCCCGCCTACAGCAAGTCCACGTCGCACGTCCTGGACGCCTCACGGGTCGTCGGGGTGGTGCAGCAGCTGCTCGACCCGGACCGGATAACGGCCTTTGACGAGGCCAACCGGATCGAGCAGCAGCGGCTCCGCGAGCAGCACGAGAACCGCCGCCGCCAGCCGATGCTCTCGATCGAGGCCGCCCGCCGCAACCGGGAGCAGATCGCCCTTGACGAGCTGCCGGTCCCGGCGTTTCGGGGAGTCCAGGCGGTCTCCCCGTCGCTGGCCGAGCTTCGCCCGATGATCGACTGGACGTTCTTCTTCCTCGCCTGGGAGCTCAAGGGCAAGTACCCGGCTATCCTCGGCGACCCCGCCGCCCGCGAGCTGTTCGACGACGCGACCGCGCTGCTCGACGAGATCATCGACGAGGGGCTGCTCACCGCGCGCGGCGGGTACGGCTTCTGGCCCGCGCACAGTGAGGAGGACGACATCCTGGTCGAGCTGGCCGAGGGGACCTCCCTGCGGGTGCCCATGCTCAGGCAGCAGACCGTCAAGCCGGACGGGCGCCCCAACCGCTGCCTGGCCGACTACGTGGCGCCGTCCGGTGACCACGTCGGCGCGTTCGCGGTCGCGATCCACGGTGCGGAGAAGCTCGCCAAGCAGCATGAGGAGGCGGGCGACGACTATAAGTCGATCATGGTCAAGGCGCTGGCCGACCGGCTGGCCGAGGCGTTCGCCGAGCACACTCACCTGCGGGCCCGCCGTGACTGGTACGAGCCCGACGGCGAGATCGCCATCGAGGAACTGCACGCGGAGCGCTTCCGCGGCATCCGGCCTGCCTTCGGGTACCCGGCGTCGCCCGACCACACCCTCAAGCACGAGCTGTTCGTCCTGCTCGGCGCAGGTGACTTCGGCATGGCCCTGACCGAGTCGTTCGCGATGACGCCCGCCTCAAGCGTCAGCGGCCTGCTGTTCGCAAACCAGGCGTCCCGTTACTTCACCGTCGGCCGCATCTCCAGGGACCAGGTAGCCGACTACGCGCGCCGACGGAACATGGAGCTCCAGGTAACGGAGCGCTGGCTCCGCCCCAACCTCGCCTACGACCCGGAGTAGCCCGGGCCCGTCCGCCTGCGGTCTAGCCGTCCGGATAGCCTGGCTGGCGTGCCTAATGAGCTAGAAGCGGTGCTGTTCGACATGGACGGGCTGCTCGTCGACACCGAGCCGCTGTGGTTTGAGACCGAGGCCGACGTGATGGCCCGCCTCGGCGCCCCCTGGGGCCCGGAGGACCAGCAACAGCTGCTCGGCGGCTCCATGGAGCGCACCGTCGGCTACCTGCTGGCCCGGGCGACGAGGCCCGCGCCGCCGGCGGACGTCGCCCGCTGGATGATGGACGGCATGCTCAGGCGGGCGGCGCAGGGCCGCGTCGTCGTCCGCCCGGGCGCGCGCGAGCTGCTGGCGGAGGTCGCCGCCGCGGGTGTCCCGTACGCCCTGGTGACGGGCTCCCAGCGGCCGTTCACCGAGGCGGTGCTCGCGAGCACCGGGTTCCGCTTCCCGGTCACCGTGACCGCCGACGACGTGACGAGGACGAAGCCAGACCCGGAGCCCTACCTGCTGGCCGCCAAGCTCCTCGACGCCGACCCAGGGCAATGCGTCGCGCTCGAGGACTCACCCAACGGCATAGCGTCCGCCACGGGTGCCGGCTGCCGTGTCGTCGCCGTCCCGTCCTTGCTCCCCATCCCGCCCGCCGCCGGGCGCCTGGTAGTGCCATCGCTGCGTGAGGTCGCGCTGGACACGCTGCGCGCCCTCGCCGCCTGACAAATCGAAGGTTTCACCCGCCCGACACGGGCTGAGCGTTCCGATCACCACTCGAGATATGTCACGATGGAAGGAGCATCAGGGAGGCGAGAAGGAATGAGCTACAGCAGCATCGCCTGGCTCCCGCTAGCGCTGGGACTCACCGTCCTCGGCCTAGTGCTGAGCTACCTCACCTACCGGCGCAGAGGCCTGCGCCCGGCCATGATGGGCACCGCGTGGTCGCTGTTGCCGATCGCCGCCTACCTGACCGGCTCGATCGAGATGCTCTGGAAGGTCGGCGTCGCGATCGGGCAGTTCGGCTCCGGTTTCGTGTTCTCCCCGATGAAGTGGGCGGGCATCGGCGTCACCGGCCTCGCGTTCGCCCTCTTCCTCGCGGCCGGCGGCCGGACGCGGCGCAAGGCCGCCCGCGAGGCGCGCAGGGCCGCCAGGGCCGACCGCAAGGGCGAGGCCGAGGGGCCGTCCGCCCCGTCCGCGCTGGGCCGGGCCAAGACCACTCCGGGCACGCAGATCCTGCCGGCGGAGCGCCAGCGGGTCCCCGCGGACCGGGCGGCCGCCGCGACGTCGGCGAAGGGGTCGCGCAAGGCCACCGTGCCCGACGATGACGACTTGAAGGACATCGAAGACATCCTGCGCAAGCGCGGCATCTAGCTCCTGCGTGATCCGTTAGACCCGTCGGCCCGAAGATTGATGTGGTGCTGGTGGTTTCGAGGGGAGTACGAGGCGGCAGCGGGGCCGTTTACGGCCCCGCCGTCCTGGTGGGCTGTGCGCTGCTCGCCGGCTGCGGAGGGTCGGGCGCTTCCGCGCCCAGCGCCGGTAAATCCAGCGCCAACCCGTCCAGCGCCCACCCGTCCAGCGTTCAGTCGTCGAGCGATGCCCTCGCCGTAAGGGTCTGCGGGGGCGCCCGCCAGGCCGCGGCGAAGGCGTTCGGCTCCCCCTTGTCTGAGCGCATCGTCAGTCCGGCCGCCGCCGACCTGGTGTGCCTGCTCACCGGCCGCCAGGTGCAGGTGACGATCGACTCGCAGGCCGGGCCGCGCGCCTATACCGAGTTCGACACCGAGATCTCCCACCAGTCGCAGGTGTTCGGGAACGGAGGAGCTCATGACCCGAACCAAGACCCGGTCCAGATCACCGTCCCCGGCTCGCAGGTGGCGGTCTGGATCCCCGCCCAGATGCTGGTCGTCGCTACCGACTCGTCGCCCACCAACGGCGGCGCCGGAGCCTACGTTACGGTGGCCGTGAGCGGCCACGCCGCGCCCGCCAAGACCGCGCTCGGCGTCGCCACGGCCGCCGCGGGGGCGACGTTCGCCGCGCATCCGGACGGGTAAACCGGACATTCACCACTTAATCTCCGAGGCGGCCGTGTTGCCGGAAATCTTCCGGCAACATGCCGATGAGGCCAGGAAAACAAGCTGACTCCGGTCATGTTACGATATCGCGTCGCCAGCTCATCGGGGTGGACGCTGGGCATGCAGCGGGGTTATAGGTAGGGGCTAAGCCGGGAGAGCCGGCAGAGAATTGGCTGGAGGACCTAATGAAGAGACGGTTCAGATCGCTAGGGGCTTTGTCGCTGGTCACGGCGGTCGTGGCTGTCGCGGCCTGCAGTTCCTCGGCGACGAGTACGGGAACGAGTTCGGGAAGCAGCCCCGCGAGCAGCTCCGGGACCAGCGCGAGCGCTCAGGCTGGCGGCACGATCACGATCGACGCGGGCACCGCGCCGCTGTCGGCCGACCAGGGACTTGACTTCACCACCCAGGGCACCGAGCTCTACTCGGTGGTGAACACGCCGCTGCTGACGTTCCAGCGCGGCGTGCAGGGAGTAGGCGGATCGAAGATCGTTCCGGGGCTGGCACAGGCCCTGCCCACGGTGACCAACGGCGGCAAGACGTACACGTTCATGCTCCGCCCCGGCCTGAAGTACTCCAACGGGACGCCGATCAAGGCCAGCGACGTGACGTACGCCCTCGAGCGGGACATCAAGATCCCCTGGCAGGCCGCGTCCTTCGTCAGCGCTTACATCGCGGGCGGTACCGCTTACGGCAACGGCAAGGCGAAGACGATCACCGGAGTCACGACGGACGACGCCACCGGCAAGATCGTCGTGAACCTGGTCGCGCCGTTCGCCCCGATCGAGGACATCTTCGCGCTGGCAGGCACGGCGCCGGTGCCGCCTACTACGCCGATGAAGAACCTGGCGAACACGGGCACGATCGGCGACGGCCCGTACATGTGGGGCCCGATCACGCCGAACCAGACCTACACCCTGGTCAAGAACCCGAACTTCGACGTGCCCGGCCTCCCGCGCGGGCACGCGGACAAGATCATCTTCCAGGTCAACACCAACGTGACGGCCGACGCCGAAGCGGTGCTCAACAACCAGGCCGACGTGTTCGACCCCGGCGACACCCTGCCCGCGTCCCTCCTGCAGCAGGTGCAGACGCAGGCGAGCGGCCGGTACCAGGCGGTCCCGACGAACTCGACCTACTACTTCTGGTTCGGCGTCAACCAGAAGCCGTTCAACAACCTGTACGCCCGTCAGGCCGTGATCGCCGCGCTCGATGACCGGGCCCTGTCCCGGCTTGACAGCGGCTTCCTGCAGCCTGACTGCCACCTGATCCCGCCCGGCATCACCGGTGGCTCGTCCGGCTCTAACTGCCCGTATCACAACGCGAGCGCCGCGCCGAACATGACCGAGGCCAAGACGCTGATGCAGAAGTCGGGCATGACCGGCCAGCCGGTGACGGTGTACGGCGAGGAGCGGTCCCCGCGCAAGCAGTGGCTGGACTACTACACGTCCGTGCTGAACTCGCTCGGGTTCAAGGCGACCGAGAAGGTCGTCAACTCCAGCGTGTACTTCACCACGATCGGGGCGCCCTCGCTCAAGCCGCAGACCGGCTTCGGCGACTGGGTGCAGGACTTCCCCAACCCGTGGGACTTCATGCAGCTGTTCGCCGGGAACGCGGGCTCGTCGCTGAACTACGGGTACGTCAACGACAACCACTACAACACGACCCTGAACACCCTGTTCCAGTCCCAGCCGGAAACCGTCGTCAGCCAGTGGACGGCACTCGACAACTACGCCGTCAGCCAGGCCTACTACGCGGCCTACGGCCACGAGGAGTTCCCGAAGTTCTACTCCAACCGGCTGAACTTCAACGCGGGCGTGATGTCGACGGAGTACCAGACGGACCTGACCAGCCTGGAACTCAGCTAATGGCGCCGGTTAAGAGTAATGGCGCTTGATTCACCGCAGGACGGGGGCGTGGCCGGCATCATCGTGCCGGTCGCGCCCCCGGGCCTGCTGCCAGAAGGGCGTCAGCCCGCGGCCATCGGGCCGTGGCGGCTGGCCGGTCGGCGGCTGCGGCGCAACTACGTGGCCCTGGCCTTCCTTGCCCTGCTCGTCGTGATCGTAGTGCTGTGCCTGCTGGCGCCGGTCTACTCGGCTCACATCGCGGGCATCGGCCCCAACACCAACAACATCACCGGCACGGTTAGCGTCAACGGCACGCAGCAGAACATCGTGAGCCTGACCGGGGTGCCGATCGGGCCCACGTGGGGTGCCCACTACCTCCTCGGCGCGGACACCAACGGCCGCGACCTGGCGGTGCGACTGCTGTACGGCGGGCGCACCTCGCTGCTGATCGGCGCCGTCGCGACCGCGATCATCATGATCCTCGGCACGCTCGTCGGCCTGCTGGCCGGCTACTTCCGCGGCGTCGTGGACTTTGTCCTGCGGCCGCTGATGGAGCTGATCTGGTCTTTCCCCGTCGTGATCCTCGGCGTGGCGCTCGGCACCGCCCTGGCGCTCGGCGGCATCGGCCCGATCAAGGGCAACTCGCTGTACATCCCGGCGGTCATCATCGGCGTGGTGTACATCCCCTACCTGGGCAAGCCGATCCGGGGAGAGGTGCTGCGGGTGCGCGAGCAGGACTTCGTCGACGCGGCCCGCGTCCAGGGGATGGGCCCCTGGCGGATCATGTTCTCGGAGATCTTGCCCAACGTCTCTTCCACGATCATCGTGTTCCTGCCGCTGATCCTGGCCAACTCGATCCTGCTGGAGGCCTACTTGTCCTTCCTCGGCGCGGGCGTCCAGGCGCCGAACGCGTCCTGGGGCACGCTGATCTCCGACGGGCTGCCTTACATTCAGACCACCCCGACGTATTCCCTGATCCCGGGGGCGATGCTGGTGCTCACCGTGCTCAGCGTCAACGTGGTCGGCGACGGCGTGCGCGACGCGCTTGATCCCCGGGCCCAGGTGCGGGTGAGGACCTGATGTCCGGGTTCATCGCGCGCCGCCTGGTCTCCGCGGTCTTGCTGCTGTTCGCCACGTCGGTGGTGGTGTTCGGGATCTTCGAGGTGATCCCGAGCTACAACCCGGCCCGGGCGATCGCCGGCCGGGAGGCCACGGTCGCCACGGTTGCCGAGATCAGCCAGAAGTTCGGCTTCGACAAGCCGATCTATATCCAGTACGCCAACACGATGAAGCTGATCTTCACCGGTCAGATCATCGATTACCAGGACAACCTCAACGTCGTCAGCCAGTTCGTCCACCGGTTCCCCGTCACGCTCTCGCTCGTGGTCCCGGCGGCGGTCATCTGGATGCTCGTCGCGATCGTGCTTGGCTCCATAAGCGCGCGGCGGGCGGGCGGGGCGCTCGACCGCAGCCTGATGGTGGCGGCCATCACGGGGGTGTCGATACCGGTGTTCCTGCTGGCCGCGACGCTGCTGTACTTGTTCGCGTTCCGGCTGCCGTGGTTCCCCAACACTGGGTACGTTCAGTTCGGGTCGAACCCCGCGCAGTGGGCCTACCACCTGATCCTCCCGTGGCTCTCGATCGCGGTGCTGTCCATCGGTTTCTACTCGCGCGTGCTGCGCGGCAACGCGCTCGACGTGATCAACCAGGACTTCGTGCGCACGGCCAGGGCCAAGGGGCTGACTGAGCGGCAGGTGTTCGTCCGCCACGTGCTGCGCAACTCGCTGATGCCGATCGTCACCCTGTTCGGGCTGGACTTCGCCACCCTGCTTGGCGGCGCGGCGCTGGTCACCGAGACCGTGTTCAACCTTCCCGGAATCGGCCAGTACGAAGCTAACGCGATCGGCAACCTCGACGTCCCGCCGATCATGGTGGGCGCGATGTTCACCGCCTTCTTCGTCGTGTTGTTCAGCGCCCTCTCCGACGTGGTGTACGCCCTGCTCGATCCCAGGATCCGGATTACCGGCTAGCGGCCGGCGGAGATGATGACTGAATGAGTGAGAAGCTGCTGGAAGTCGAGGACCTGGAGGTCTCGTTCGCGACCGAGGACGGGCTGGTTCGCGCGGTGGGCGGTGTCTCGTTCACGCTTAGTCGCGGCGAGACCGTGGCCATCGTGGGCGAGTCCGGCTCAGGGAAGTCGGTGACCGTGATGACGCTGATGGGTCTCACGCGCTCACCGAACTCCCGCTTCGCGGGGACCGCCCGGCTGCACGGCGTGGACCTGATCGGCGCGTCCGAGGACAAGCTCGAGGCGATCCGCGGGAAAGAGATCGCGATGATCTTCCAGGATCCGATCTCCGCACTCAGCCCGGTACAGCGGGTCGGGGCACAGATCGCCGAGCAGATCCGGGCCCACGAGAAGGTCTCCAAGGCCGCCGCGCTCGAGCGTGCCGTCGAGTTGATGGGCCGGGTCGGGATTCCCAATGCACGGCAACGAGCCCGCGCCTACCCGCACGAGTTCTCCGGCGGGATGCGCCAGCGGGTGATGATCGCCATGGCGCTGTCCCTGTCGCCGAGCGTGCTGATCGCGGACGAGCCGACGACCGCCCTCGACGTGACGATCCAGGCGCAGATCCTTGACGAGATCCGGCAGCTAAGCGCCGAGTCCAACAACGGCGTGATCTTCGTCACGCACGACCTGGGCGTGGTCGCCGACATCGCCGACCGGGTGCTGGTCATGTACGCCGGACGGCTGGTGGAGCAGGGCACCGTGGACGAAATCTTCTACGACCCCCAGCATCCCTACACCTGGGGGCTGCTCGGATCGGTCACCCGGGTGGACCGGGACCCGCCGCGACGGCTCCCGGCCATCCCCGGCCAGCCGCCGTCGCTGGTCCGGCCGCCGGCGGGCTGCCCCTTCCAGCCGCGCTGCCCGCACGCGTTCGACCGCTGCGTGGAGCTTCCGCCGCTGGCGCCCCGGCTCCCAGAGACGGGCCATCTGGACCGGTGCTGGCTTAAACCGTCCGACAAGCGTGCCCGGC
Organism: uncultured Actinomycetota bacterium; assembly: GCA_963767685.1. Lineage (GTDB taxonomy): Bacteria > Actinomycetota > Actinomycetes > Streptosporangiales > Streptosporangiaceae > Trebonia. Next base: position 1,887,204 of record CAVYEZ010000005.1, on the reverse strand, counting down.
GGGAGACGAACGGGCGCATCGGGCTCACTGAAGGGGCAGCGAGTTGACCGAGAATGACACGATCGCGGCCCGGCCCCAGGCCGACGGGCAGCGGCCGCTACTGCAGGCCGAGCACGTGCAGCTCCATTTCCCCGTCAAGTCGGGCGGCCTGCTCGGCCGGACGATCGGTGCCGTGCACGCCGTCGACGACGTGTCGCTCAACCTGGCCGAAGGGCAGACGCTCGGCATTGTCGGCGAGTCGGGCTGCGGCAAGAGCACACTGGCGCGCTGCCTCGTCCGGCTGCTTGAACCGACCGATGGCGCGCTCCGGTTCCGCGGCGCCGACATCACCCACCTCGGCCGTAATGGCCTGCAGTCCTTCCGCCGCGAGGTCCAGATGGTCTTCCAGGACCCGGTCTCGTCGCTGAACCCGCGCAAGCGCGTCGGCCAGATCGTGGGCACCCCGATGCGCCTGGCCGGGATGCGCCGGGACGACGTCTCGTCCCGGATACGCGACCTCCTGGAGCGGGTGGGACTTAATCCCGAGCATGTCAACCGCTTCCCGCACGAGTTTTCCGGCGGGCAGCGGCAGCGGATCGGGATTGCGCGCGCGCTGGCCAACAACCCGCGGCTGATCGTGCTCGACGAGCCGGTCTCCGCGCTCGATGTCTCGATCCAGGCCCAGGTCATCAACCTGCTGGACGACCTGCAGGACGACATGGGCCTGTCCTACGTGTTCATCGCGCACGGCCTGTCGGTGGTCAGGCACTTCTCTGACCAGATCGCGGTCATGTACCTCGGCAAGTTCGTCGAGGTGTCGCCGGCCGCGGAGCTGTACACCAAGCCGATTCACCCGTACACCGAGGCGCTGCTGTCGGCGATCCCCATCCCGGACCCGCGCGAGAACCGCACCAGGGAACGGCGCGTCGTCAGCGGGGAGCCGCCCAACCCGATCGCGCCGCCGCCCGGGTGCCGCTTCCACACCCGCTGCCCGCGCGCGACCGAGGTCTGCCGGGAGGTGGAGCCGCCGCTGGCCGAGTACGCCGGAGGACATCTAGCGGCCTGTCACCACCCCATGAACGTCAGCTCGGCGGAGATCTCAGCCGCCGCCCGCTCGCCGCTCAGCCCGCTCACCGCCGGCGAGCTCATGCCTGGCGGCCGGGAAGGGGCCGCGCCGGGGACGCAACTGCCCGGGGTGCCGCGGGTGACGGCGGGGCCTGGCGAGGCACCTGATGCGCAAGACGGCGCCGACTGACATGCCCCGTGCGCGGCGCGAAACCGGGGCGCCTCCGCGATGACCGAGCCAGCGGACGATGTCCTGGCGGCTCTGCTCCTTCCCGGCCCGCTTGCGGGTTTCGCACGCGAAGACCACGCGCGCGGGTTGCTGTCGATCCCGCGCGTGATCGCGCTTGAGCCCTCCCGCCTGAGGCCGCCGGGATTCCTCCGGGACCAGGTCTGCTCGCGTCAGGCCCGTCGCCTGCGGTTTCCCGGCCGCCTGCGGTTGCTGGTCCTCTACCACCCGGCGCAGTACCCGCTCGCGCGGGCTCTGTGCGCCCGCTACCAGGATCTGGAGCTGTGGTACATCCCGCCCGAGCGCGAGACCATGGAAGCCGCGGATGAAGCTCATACGCGCGAGCTGGTGGCCCTCGACCAGATAGCGCGGGAACGCGCCACGCGAGTGATCGTGGCCGGCGGCCCCTACGTCGATGACGAATCCCTGCGCGCGCGCCTGCGCGAGCTGGGCGTGATCAACCCCCGCGCGTTCCTTCCCGGCGCCCGGTCACAGTGGCGGCGACCGGGGTCCTAGCGCGGCCGCGTCACGCGTTCTCGCTGACGAAGACCCGCGAGCCGAGCCAGAGCAGCGCGGCCGCCAGCCCGACGGCCACGCAGAGGCCCTCGACCGTCACCGCGTCCCAGTAACGCCCGGCGTACGCCTCCCGCATGGCGTCGATGATGTACCGGAACGGGCTGACCCGCGCGATCCCCTGCAGCCACCCGGGCCCCAGCGTCATCGGCAGCATGATGCCCGACAGCAGGATCAGCGGCACCACCACCGAGTTGACCAGCGGCGCGAACGCGTCCTCGCTCTTGATCCGCAGCGCGGTCGCGTACGAGAGCGAGGAGAGCCCGATCGCGACGAGCACGATGTACACGTAGGACAGCAGCACCGCGCCGAGCGGCGCGCGCAGCCCGAACGCGAGGCCCGCGAGGATCAGCACGGTCGACTGGACGATCAGCGTCACCACGTCGCGCAGCACCCGGCCGGTCAGCAGCGCCACCCGGGAGACCGGCGTGACCCGGTACCGCTCGATGATCCCGGCCCGCCACTCGGAGATGATCGCGAACCCGACGAACGTCGAGCCGAACAGCGCCAGCTGGATCAGCAGCCCAGGCACGAAGAACCGGTACGCCTCGGCCGTGCCGCCGGTCCCGGCGCCGCCGGCCAGCGTGCCGGCCGGCAGCCTGGTCAGCAGCGGCCCGAACAGCGCCAGGTAGAGGATCGGCTGCAGCACGCCGACGATGAGGAACACGGGAACCCGCAGGATCAGCCGCTGCTGGCGGCGGAAGACGAACAGCGTGTCGCTGATGAAGGACATGTCCCTTACTCCTTGCCCGTGGTCCCGGTATCGCCGGCCGCCCCGGCGACGCCCGCGAGTTCCGGCCCGCCGTCCCCGTCGCGCCCGCCGCCGGGCGAGTCGTCCCGCAGCGAGCGGCCGGTAAGCGTCAGGAACACGTCGTCGAGCGTCGGCCTGGACAGGCTGATCGCGCTCATCGTGATGCCCGCGCCGTCCAGCGTCCGCAGGAGGACGGGCAGCGCCTCCTCGCCCCGCTCCACGGTCAGCCGCAGCGTCCCGTCGGCCACCGTGATCTCCCGGACCACGGTCGCGTCCGCGAGCAGCGACCGGGCCGCTTCCGTGGACCCGTGGTCGGTGTCCCCGTGGGTGGCGGACCCGTTGACCGACAACGTCACCACGTCACCGGAAACGCGCCGCTTCAGCTCGTCCGGCGTGCCGACCGCCACGATGCCGCCGTGGTCGATGACGAAGAGCCGGTCGCAGAGCGCGTCCGCCTCGTCCAGGTAGTGCGTGGTCAGGAAGACCGTGGTGCCAAGCTCCGAGCGCAGCCGCCTGATGTGCTGCCACATGTTCGACCGCGACTGCGGGTCAAGCCCGGTGGTCGGCTCGTCGAGAAACACCAGCGGCGGCTGGTGCACCAGGCCGAGCGCGATCTCCAGCCGCCGTCGCTGGCCGCCGGACAGGGTCTTCACGTACCGCTGGTCAAGGCCGCCAAGGTCGAGCTGCTCGACGAGGGCGGCGGCGCGCCGCGCCGTCTCCGCGCGGGGGATCCTGTAGGCCGTGCCCTGGTCCATCAGCTCCTCGATGACCAGCGCGTTGTCGCTGGTGCCGCCCTGAGTCTGGCCGATCGCCTGCGGCACGAAGCCGATCCGCTTGCGCACCCCGAGCGGGTCGCGCAGCAGGTCGGCGCCCGCGACGGTCGCCGTGCCCGCGGTCGGCCGCAGCAGCGTGGTCAGCATGCGCAGCGTCGTCGTCTTGCCCGCCCCGTTCGGCCCGAGGAACCCGACGATCTCCCCGTCCTCGACGGTGAGGTCCACGCCGCGCACCGCGTGCACGGTTCGCTTGCGACTGGTGAAGTCGCGCGCGAGGCCCCTGGCCTCGATGATTGACATTGCTGCTGTTCCCCTCCGATTTGCCGCCCGCGCAGCCTATCTACATAAGACGGGGCGGGTCACCTGAAAATATCGAGTTATATCGCAAAGCTACTGTCGCGGCTTCTCGCGCCGTGTCGCCGGACGGCCGCGGCGCGGCCCGCCGGCGTCCGCCGCCCCGTCGTCCCGCGCCGGCCCGGCCGGCGCCCGGCCGGCGGACGGCCCCTCGGCCGACGCCCCGCCGGCCGTCATCGCGACGACATCGAGGGCCGTCCGGCGCGGCGCCGCGACATCGAGGGACCCGCCGCCGAGCGAGCTGGCCGGGGTCTCGCCGCCGGGTGCCGCGAGCGTCGCGTCGAGCTCGTCGTGCCAGCGGACTTCCGCCTCGGCGTGCACGATGCCCCGCCGCATGACCGCCGCCGCGAGCACGTCCAGGTACCCCTTGGCTACCAGGCCCTCGCGTTCGGCCGCCATTTCGGCGGCCCAGATGGCCAGCATCTCCCGCCGCGCGCTCAAGGTCCGGCGCAGCTCCTGGCGGTCCACCCCGTCGGCCGCGAACAGCAGCGCCACGCCGAACGGATCCGGGCCGGACGCGAGCGGCGGCTTGATCGCCTGCTCGCGAAGCGCGGTCAGCTCCAGCCGGCCCTCGTCGGTGATCGCGTAAACGGTCCGCTCGGGCCGGTTCCCCACCTTCTCCGTTCGCATCGCCTCGACTAGGCCCTCGCGCTCCATCGCGCGCAGCTCCCGGTACAGGGCCCCGACCGACACGCCGCCCCACTCGCCGACGTCGGTCAGCTCGGCGACCCGCCGGATGTGGTGCCCGTGCGACGGCCCGCTCCGCGCCAGGATGCCGAGTGCCATCAGCCGTGTCAGATTCATGAGATCAGTATCATGAGACTAATCTCAAGCTGTCAAACGAATTTTCAGGTCTACCGCGACGCCACGATGTTATCACTGATAACAGCAAGAAGACCTCATTCCCGAAAAGCCGGCGCCGGCCAATACCTGCTGATAACAGCAAGAAGCGTGAGGCGCCGAAACACGGCCGAACTCGGTCGCGCGGCCGGTTTCCTTACGACTCCGCCGTGGCCGCCGCCGAAGCCGCCGTAGCCGCTCCCGGCACCGCGCCCGCGCGCACGGCGCGCTCCGGCAGCGGCGGGAGCGTCCCGCCGAACTCCGGGCACAGCGCCTTGTGCCGGCACCAGTCGCACAGCCTGGACGGCCGCGGCCGCCAGTCCCCGGTGTCCCGCGCCCGGGATATCGCCGCCCACAGCGCGTCGAGCTTGCGCTCCGTCGCGCGCAGGTCGGCCTCGTCGGGGGAGTAGCGGAGCACCTCGCCGTCCCCGGAAAGGTACATGAGCTGCAGCACCCGCGGGATCACCCCGCGCAGCCGCCAGATCACCAGCGCGTAGAACTTCATCTGGAACAGCGCGCTCGCCTCGTACGCCTCGAGCGGCACCTTGCCGGTCTTGTAGTCGACGACCCGGATGTCGCCCGCCGCCGAGACGTCAAGCCGGTCGACGTACCCGCGCAGCCGCAGCCCCGACGGCAGTTCCGCCTCGACGTACCACTCGCGCTCCGCGGGCTCAAGCCGCCGCGGGTCCTCGAGCCGGAAGTAGCCGGCGAGCGCCGCGTGCGCGTCCGCGATGAACCGCGCCCGCTCGTCCTCCCCGGCCCCGGCGAACAACTCGGCGAGCCCGGCGTCCTCCCCCCGCAGCCGCACCCACTCCGGCTCGAGCATCTCCGCCGCGGCGCCGGGGGTCCGCTCCGCCGCGGGCCGGTCGAACAGCCGCTCAAGCACCGCGTGCACCAGCGTCCCGCGCGCCGTCGCGGGCGTCGGCGGCTCGGGGATGCGGTCGATGACCCGGAACCGGTACAGCAGCGGGCAGGTCATGAAGTCAGACGCGCGCGACGGCGACAGCGCGGAAGGCGGGTCGCCCGCCACGCCGAAGGAAGCCCCCGAGTCCAGGTCGTCAACGGCGCTTTCGATGTCCACATCCGCAACCGTAGGGCAGCCCACCGACATTCGCGCCGCTAACCACAAACCGGCGCGCCGGGACGCGACGGCCCTCCGGGCAAGCTAAGCGCCAGCCGAAGCCACGCTCCCAATCACCCGCAGGTCGCCCGCGGCGACTCGCGGGGCCGCCGGATGCACGTAGCATCGGTGATGTGGCAAGTGGCCAGGAGGAGCAGTCAGACGGGCGCGGCCAGGGTAACCGCGGCCAGGCCAGTCCGGCCCAGCACGGCATCATGGTGGGCCGGCCGTTCGGCATCCCCGTTTTCGTCTCGCCGTACTGGTTCATCATCGCCGCCGTCTTCAGCGTCATCTACGCCAACGACCTGTCCTCCACCATCAGCGGCAACACCAGGTACGTGGTCGCCGCCGCCTTCGTCATCCTGCTCTACCTTTCCGTGCTCGTGCACGAGCTGGCCCACTCGGTCGTCGCCAGGAGCTACGGCCTGCCCGTCCGCCGCATCGTGCTGAACCCGCTCGGGGGCGTGTCGGAGATCGAGCGGGAGGCGCCGACCCCCGGCCGTGAGTTCGCCGTGGCCAGCGCCGGCCCCGGGCTCTCCCTGGTGCTCGGCGCGATCGGCTGGGGCCTGTCCCAGCTCGCGCCCTACGGCATCACCGGCGCGCTGATCAGGCAGCTCATGGTGGCCAACATCATCGTGGGCCTCTTCAACCTGCTGCCAGGACTGCCGCTCGACGGCGGCCGCATGCTGCGGGCCGTCATCTGGAAGCTCACGAAGAGGCCGACCACCGCCACCATCGCCGCCGCCTGGGTCGGCCGGGGCCTGGCCCTCGCGCTGCTCGCGGTGCTGTTCTTCACCGGCCGCCTGGCGGGCGGCGACATCGTCAGCGTGATCTGGGTCGTGGCCATCGCCGCGTTCATGTGGACGGGTGCGACCCAGTCGATCAAGGCCAGCAGGTTCCGCGAGCGGCTGCCCGCCCTCCAGGCCCGGCGCCTGGCCCGCAAGGCCATCTCCGTCTCGGCGAACACCCCGCTCGCGGAGGCGATCAGGCAGGCCGACGAGGCGGGCGCGCGCGCCGTCGTCGTGGTCGACCACGACAGCAAGCCGATCGCGATCCTCAACGAGGCCGCCGTGCAGGCGACACCGCCGCAGCGCAGGCCCTGGGTCGAGACCGGCTCGATGGCCAGGAGCATCGACCCGAGCCTGGTGCTCAGCGCCGACCTGCAGGGCATGGCGCTGCTCGACGCGATCCGGCGCGCCCCGGCCAGCGAGTACCTGCTCGTCGACTCGACCGGGCAGGTGTACGGCGTGCTCGCCGCCCGCGACCTCGACCAGGTCTTCGCCGGCGTTTGAGGCCAGGACGCTCCGCTCTCCAAGTACCCTGTGCGCCGTGAAGGCGAGAGTTCAGCGAGGCCCGTTCGCGGCCGGTGACCAGGTGCAGCTCACCGACCCCAAGGGCCGCATGCACCAGATAGTCCTGCAGGCGGGCGGCACGTTCCACACGCACCGCGGTTCGCTGAGCCACGACGACCTGATCGGCCAGCAGGAAGGTTCCGTGGTGACCGCCTCGAGCGGCACCGCCTACGTCGCGCTGCGCCCCCTGCTCGCCGACTACACCCTCGCCATGAAGCGCGGCGCCACGATCGTCTACCCGAAGGACGCCGCCCAGGTCCTCGCCTACGCCGACGTCTTCCCCGGCGCCCGCGTCCTCGAGGCGGGCGCGGGCTCGGGCGCGCTCTCCTGCTGGCTGCTGCGCGCGATCGGCCCGGACGGCGAGCTTGTCTCGTTCGAGGCGCGGCCGGACTTCGCCGAGATCGCCCGGGAGAACGTCAGGAAGTACTTCGGCGAGGTCCCCCCGTGGTGGCGGCTGGTCTCCGGCGAACTGTCCGCCGAGGTTGCCCTCGATCCTTCACTCCCAACGGGAGCGGCTTACTCGCGCCTCCGGCGCCCCGCTCATGACTCACCGGGGGACGACCGCAAGTTCGACCGGGTGATCCTCGACATGCTCGCCCCGTGGGACAACGTCGAGGGCGCGGCCCGGGCGCTGGTCCCCGGCGGCCTGATCTGCTGCTACGTGGCGACCACGACCCAGCTGTCGCGCGTGGTCGAGGAACTGCGCGGGCACGGCGGGTTCTTCGAGCCCGCCGCCTGGGAGACCCTCAACCGCGGCTGGCACGTCGACGGCCTCGCGGTGCGCCCCGACCACCGGATGATCGCGCACACCGGCTTCCTGGTGACCGCCAGGCGCCTTGCCGACGGGGTGACGGCGCCCGCGCGCCGCCGCCGTCCCGCCAAGGGCGCCCACCCCGAAGCGGCCCGGCCCGAGGGGGAAGGCACGGCGCCAGCGGGCCTGCCGGCCCCGGAGGAGCCCTAGCCCGCGCGCCCTGGTTCCCCGTGGGCGGTGGGGTCGGCGCCCGCCCACCGCCCACGGCGCCCGCCCACCGCCGACGGCGCCCGCCCACCGCCGTCGGCCCGGAGTCCTCGGCGGTACCAGGAATCCCTGAGGCAACTCGGGCGCTATCCTCACCAACGAGCCTACGGGAGGGGGCGACGTTGGCGGGATCGGGAGGCGACAGCTCGATGGCGGTCAGCCCACGGCCGAATGAACAAATACATTACGTGACGGAACCATAACTCTCCGGTGACACATGGTCGCTGTACTGCGGTTTCTCCCGCTGGTGCGAAAGCAGTGACCAAGCGAATACGCGCTGGGATGTTAGGAAAGTCCGCAAGGTAGGTAGGGTCTAGTTAGTTTCATACTCCCCGGGAGGAGGTGAGGGCCGTGGCAGCTAGGGACGAGAGTGGACGGGCTTCGCGGCACGAGGATGAGGTAAGTAGCCTTACCGCACAGATCTCCTTCCTCGATGAGGAGATCGCAGTGTTGCGTAGGCGCCTGGCCGATTCACCACGTCAGGTCCGTCTTCTAGAGGAACGGCTCCGCGAGACAGAGGCGTCACTGACCTCGGTGACGTCACAGAACGAGCGCCTGGCGTCAACGCTGCGCGAGGCAAGAGATCAGATCGTCGCCCTCAAGGAGGAGGTCGACCGGCTGGCGCAGCCGCCATCCGGCTTCGGCATCTTCCTGTCCGCGCAAGAGGACAACACCGCCGACGTGTTCACCGGCGGCCGCAAGATGCGGGTCAACGTCAGCCCCAACGTGGAACTGGAAGAGCTCAGGCCCGGCCAGGAGGTCGTGCTCAACGAGGCGCTGAATATCGTCATCGCCCAGGCCTTCGAGACGGTCGGCGAGGTCGTGATGCTGAAGGAGCTGCTCGCCGACGGCGAGCGCGCCCTCGTCATCTCGCACGCGGACGAGGAGCGGATCGTCCGCCTCGCCTCGCCGCTGCTCGACCAGGTGATCCGGGCGGGCGACTCGCTCCTGCTCGAGCCGCGCTCCGGCTACGTGTACGAGCGCATACCGAAGGCCGAGGTCGAGGAGCTCATCCTCGAAGAGGTCCCCGACATCGCGTACACCGACATCGGCGGCCTGACGGGGCAGATCGAGCAGATCCGCGACGCGATCGAGCTGCCTTACCTGCACGCCGACCTCTACAAGGAGCACCAGCTCCGCCCGCCGAAGGGCGTGCTGCTCTACGGACCGCCCGGCTGCGGCAAGACGCTCATCGCCAAGGCGGTGGCGAACTCGCTGGCCAAGCAGGTCCGGGCCAAGGCGGCCGCCGACTCGGACGGCAGCAAGAAGCCCGAGGAGGGGAAGTCGTTCTTCCTCAACATCAAGGGCCCCGAGCTGCTGAACAAGTACGTCGGCGAGACCGAGCGGCACATCCGCCTGGTCTTCCAGCGGGCCCGCGAGAAGGCATCAGAGGGCATGCCGGTGATCGTGTTCTTCGACGAGATGGACTCGATCTTCCGCACCCGGGGTTCCGGCGTCTCCTCAGACGTCGAGAACACCATCGTCCCGCAGCTGCTGTCGGAGATCGACGGCGTTGAGGGCCTGGAGAACGTCATCGTGATCGGCGCCTCCAACCGCGAGGACATGATCGACCCGGCGATCCTGCGGCCAGGCCGCCTGGACGTCAAGATCAAGATCGAGCGGCCGGACGCCGAGGCGGCCAAGGACATCTTCTCCAAGTACGTGCTGGCTGACCTCCCGCTGCACCCCGACGACCTAGCCGAGCACGGTGGCTCGGTGAAGGCGACGGTGGACGCGATGATCCTGCGGGCCGTGGAGCGGATGTACTCCGAGTCCGAGGAGAACCGCTTCCTCGAGGTCACCTACGCCAACGGCGACAAGGAAGTCCTGTACTTCAAGGACTTCAACTCCGGCGCCATGATCGAGAACATCGTGGCCCGGGCCAAGCAGATGGCCATCAAGCAGTTCCTGGAAAGCGGCCAGAAGGGCATCCGCGTCGCGCACCTCCTCGCTGCCTGCGTGGACGAGTTCAGCGAGAACGAGGACCTGCCCAACACCACCAACCCCGACGACTGGGCGCGCATCTCCGGCAAGAAGGGCGAGCGCATCGTCTACATCCGCACGCTGGTCTCGGGCAAGCAGGGCACCGAGGCGGGCCGCTCGATCGACACGGTCGCCAACACGGGCCAGTACCTCTAGCGGGGTGACGAGGCGGGCCGCCGTGTTCGCTGACCTTCGGTCAGCTTCCCGGTGGCCCGCAGTCCCTTCCCGGGGGACAGTTCCCCAAGCACGGGGGCTACCGCCCCCGTTCCCCCTGGCCCCGGACCCCCGGCTGTCCGCTCGCGCGGACGAGGGCCCCGGGGATCCTGGACCTGAGGAGCAATCACACGGAACGAGAACTGCCCGGCCCGGACTACGCTGAACTACTATGAGCGTGCTGAGGGTCATGAGCACCGAGACCGAGTACGGCATTTCCGTACCGGGTCAGCCGGGTGCTAACGCGATGGTGACCTCATCGCAGATCGTCAATGCCTACCAGGCGGCCACGGCCGCGCGGGCGCGCCGCGCCCGGTGGGACTTCGAGGAGGAGAACCCGCTGCGGGACGCTCGCGGGTTCGACCTCGCACGGGAGACGGCGGACTCCACCCAGCTCACCGACGAAGACCTGGGCCTGGCCAACGTCATCCTGACCAACGGGGCCCGGCTCTACGTCGACCACGCCCACCCGGAGTACTCGGCGCCTGAGTGCACCAACCCGCTGTCGGTCGTGATCTGGGACAAGGCGGGCGAGCGGATCATGGCGGAGGCGGCGGCCAAGGCCGCCACCGTGCCGGGCTCGCACCCGATCCAGCTGTACAAGAACAACACCGACAACAAGGGCGCCTCCTACGGCACCCACGAGAACTACCTCATGCGCCGGTCCACGCCGTTCGCCGACATCGTGAAGAACCTGACCCCGTTCTTCGTCACCCGCCAGGTCATCTGCGGCGCGGGCCGCGTGGGGATCGGCGCGGACGGCCGGGGCACCGGGTTCCAGATCAGCCAGCGGGCCGACTTCTTCGAGGTCGAGGTCGGCCTCGAGACCACGCTCAAGCGGCCGATCATCAACACCCGCGACGAGCCGCACGCCGACCCGGAGAAGTACCGGCGGCTGCACGTGATCATCGGCGACGCGAACATGAGCGAGGTGGCCCAGTACCTGAAGATGGGCACGACCGCCCTGGTGCTGGCGATGATCGAGGACAAGTTCTTCAGCCACGACCTGTCGCTCGAGGCGCCGGTCGCCGACCTGCGGGCGGTCTCCCACGACCCGTCGCTCAAGTACCTGGTGACGCTGCGAGACGGCCGGAAGATGACCGCGGTCCAGCTGCAGACCGAGTACCTGGAGCTGGCGCGCAAGTACGTCGAGGACAAGTACGGCACCGACGCCGACGCGATGACGCGCGACGTCCTCGACCGCTGGGAGTCCGTGCTCACCCGGCTGGCCGACGACCCGATGCAGCTGTCCAGGGAGCTTGACTGGGTCGCCAAGCTCGAGCTCCTCGAGGGCTACCGGCGCCGGGACGGCCTGGCCTGGGACGCACCCAAGCTGCAGCTCTTCGACTTGCAGTACTCCGACGTGCGGCAGGAACGCGGGCTCTACAACCGCTTGGTGGCCCGCGACCGCATGGCCAGGATGACCGACGAGAAGGCGATCGGCTGGGCGATCGACAACCCGCCCGAGGACACCAGGGCCTACTTCCGCGGCCGGTGCCTGCGGCAGTACGCGGACTCGGTGGCCGCCGCGTCCTGGGACTCGGTGATCTTCGACATCCCCGGCCGCGAGTCGCTCCAGCGGGTTCCCACGCTGGAGCCGCTGCGCGGCACCAAGGCGCACGTCGGTGACCTCCTCGACCGCTGCCGGACCGCCGCCGACCTGGTCGCGGCGCTGACCAACCAGGGCTAGTGTCCCGGTTTCGAGATCCCGCACCACCAATCGCTTGATCGGCGGTCCGCTGGCCAGGCACTTGGTGCTGGACGCAACTCACGTGGTGCGCAGGGAACTCAAGTCCGGCTCACTAGCGAGCCTGGCCCTGGGTGCCCCAGGGTCATATCAGAGGGCTAGCGAGCCTGGCCTTGGGCGCCCCAGGGCCATATCAGGTTGTCCCGGGGTGCCCCAAGGCCACTAGAGCCGCCCGTGTGTGCCCCAGGGCTGGAATATGCGGTCCTCGTGTGCCTCAAGGCCATAACGCCTGGGGGCCTTGGGGCGCTCAAGGCCACAATGGTGCGGCCCGCGGGGCATCCCAGGCCGGAACGGCGACTGGCCGGGGCGGGTCACCAGGCCGCGAGCGCCATGAGCGGCCGGATAACAGCAAGAAGCGCTTGCGCGGGTCGGTGCCCCAGCGTCCCGTCGCGCGCTCGCGCCAGCGCCTGTTTGTCCTGTCGGACGCCCTGCATCCCACCTGACCGGACATTTCATGAATTAGGGGCCTACGAGAGAGAGTTCGTACTGAGACCCCTGCGGAGGGTTGGGCGGAACTCTTCGTGGCGAGGATAACGTTGGAGCTGTTATCAGGCTCCACCCAGGGACGGAGGACCGGCAGATGGCAACGAAGGACACCGGCGGCCAGCGTCAGACGACGCGGCGCACCGAGGAGACCGAGGAAGAGCAGGCCGCCGCGACCGAGGAGGTCAAGGAACGGCACGAGAAGCTCTCCGACGACGTCGACTCGATCCTCGACGAGATCGACGAGGTGCTGGAGGAGAACGCCGAGGAGTTCGTCCGCTCGTACGTGCAGAAGGGCGGCGAGTAGCCCGCCAGGCCCGGCGTCCGGTCGGTTCGCGGTAGGCGAAAGTATCTACCGGGGAACGGCCGCCGTACCCCCGACTGCGCGCCCGATGGCGAAAACCGCCGCCGTATCGGGCGCGCGAACCGGCCAAGATAGCGGTTTCGGCAGTTAGCTCTAGGCGAAACGGTTGGCCCGTTCCCAAGTTCAATAGCGGCCCGAACGGACGGTAGTGTCAGCTCAAGGACAACGCAGTATTCATCCGGGGGGACGGCCCCCCGTACCCCCCGAAGAGCAGGAGGGCAGCGGCGTGGGAAGTTTTTCCAGCGGCACTGGACGGGACCAGGCGGCGTTCATGGCGGCCCGCATCCCGTCGTTCACGCACTTCCTCTCCTCATACGACCCCGGCATGCTCCCCCTGCGGGAGCTCGGGCCGCTGGCGGGCGGCTCCTCCGTGGCCGCGGACGTGATCAAGACGCTGCCGCACGCGACGACGATCGTGGCCGTCGCCTCGGAGCGCGGCGTGATCATGGCCGGCGACCGGCGCGCGACCGCGGGGAACATGATCTCCAAGCGGGACGTGGAGAAGGTGTTCCGCGCCGACGAGTACTCGGCGATCGGCATGGCGGGCGTGGCGAGCGTGGGCCTTGAGTTCATCCGCCTGTTCGGCGTCGAGCTTGAGCACTACGAGAAGATGGAGGGCCGCGCGCTCTCCCTCGAGGGCAAGGCGAACCGCCTTGGCAAGATGATCCGCGACAACCTGATGGCCGCCATGCAGGGCCTCGCGGTCATCCCCCTGTTCGCCGGCTACGACGAGGACGCCGCGGCCGGGCGGATCTTCAGCTACGACGTGGCGGGCGGCCCGTACGAGGAGCACCGCTTCCACTCGATCGGCTCGGGCTCGATCTTCGCCAAGTCGGCGCTCAAGAAGTACTACTCCGATGACATGCCCGTTACCGACGCGGTGCTCGCCTGCGTGCAGGCGCTCTACGACGCGGCCGATGACGACTCCGCCACCGGCGGCCCCGACCTGACCCGGCGGATCTTCCCGGTGATCACTACGATCACCGACGACGGCTTCCGCCGGCTGTCCGACGCGGAGTCTGCCGACTACGCGCAGCAGGTCGTGGACGGCCGGATGCGCCTGCCCGACGGCCCGTCCGCCCCGCTCCGGGCGGCGAGCTAGCCGGCCAGGCGAGGCCACGCACACGTTCGGAATGCCCCTGCCCTTGAAAGGAAGCGCCTGCGGTGTCAATGCCGTTTTACATGTCGCCCGAGCAGACGATGCGCGACAAGGCGGACTACGCGCGCAAGGGCGTGGCGCGCAGCCGCAGCTCGGTGGCCTTGCAGTACTCGGGCGGGATCCTCATGGTCACGCCCAACGTGTCGAGCGTGCTGCACAAGATCAGCGAAATCTACGACCGGATCGCGTTCGCCGCGGTGGGCCGGTACAACGAGTACGAGGTGCTGCGCAAGGCGGGCGTCACGTACGCGGACGTGACCGGCTACCAGTTTGACCGGGGTGACGTCACGGGGCGCGGCCTGGCGAACTGGTACGCCCAGGCGCTCGGCCAGAACTTCAGCGAGCCGACCGGCAAGCCGTACGAGGTGGAGATCGTGGTCGCCGAGGTCGGCGCGCAGCCGGACGGCGACCAGATCTACCGCATCTCCTGGGACGGGTCGGTCTCCGACGAGCCTGGCTTCGTCGCCTTCGGCGGCCAGGCGGACCAGGTCGCGGCGGCGCTCAAGGAGCGCTTCTCCGACGGCATGTCGCTGACCGAGGCCCTCGGGGCCGCGCTGGCCGCCCTGGCGGCCCCAGCGGCGGCGTCCGGGGCCGCCGCCGCGTCGAACGGGTCACAGCCCGAGCTGACGGCCGCCAACCTCGAGGTCGCGATCCTGGACCGGGCACGGGCGCACCGCACGTTCCGCCGCCTGGCCGGCCCGCGCCTCGAGGAGCTCATCACCGAGTCGCGCGCCACCGAGACCGTCGAGGCGGCCGAGGCCGAGCCGACGGAGCCGACGGAACCGCCGTCCTCCGACGACCCGCCCACCGGCCCGTCGTCGGCCGGCGACGGCACGCCGAGGTAACTGCGGGCGACCTGGCCCCGGGCGGCACGCTCGCGTGCCGCCCGGGGCCAGTCGCGTGCCTAGGACCTGCGCGCGGGCGCGGAGGAGTGCACGTAGAGCACCTTGCGGTCGGCCTGCGTGACCGTCGGCGACGGCGACGGGACCGGCTGCGGCATCAGGTAGCCGGCCTGCCGCTGGTGCTCGGCGTACTGCCGGTCCGCGTTGTAGACGTTGTTGAACTTCCAGATCATCCTGGCGAAGTTGGTCTGGCCGCGCAGCAGCTGGCGGGCGATGATGCCCCCGGTCTTGGCGAGCGCGGCCACGCCGAGGTGCTTCCTGGCGAGCACCGACTGCGTCTTGACCAGCTCCGCGTAGAACTGCCGGAGCGGGAGCCGGGTGGGCAGCACGGCGTGCTGCACGTCGAACAGCCGGTAGTCCAGCGTGGTCAGGCGGCGGGACTCGGTGAGCCACGTCTCGGTGCCCGGGTAGGGAGTCTGCACGGTGATGTTGACGATCTCCGGGACGCTCATCGCCCACTCGCGCACGAAGGCGAAGCGCGCCTCGTCCCAGTCCGGGTCGGCGATGATGTTGATCGCCACGCTGAGCCCCATGGAGCGGGCGATCTGGAGCGCCTCGTTGTTGACCTTCGGCGTGCTGCGCTTGCGGAACTGCTTAAGCCCCTCCTCATCGAGGGCCTCGAGGCCGAGGAACATGTAGTTGAGGCCGAGCCGCCGCCAGCGGCGGAACACCTCCTCGTTGCGGACGAGGACATCGCAGCGGGTTTCCAGGTAGTACTGCTTGCGGATGCCGCGGCGCTCGAGCTGCCTGGCGATCTCGTCGCCTTCCTCCGCCTTGATGAAGGCCACGTCGTCGACGATGAACACGCCCGGCTCGGCGATGCGCGCCATGTCCTCGGCCGCGGCCTCCGGTGACAGCCGCCGGTAGCTGCGGCCGTAGAACGTCCAGGCGCTGCAGAACGAGCAGTCCCACGGGCAGCCCCGGGTGAACTCGATGGAGGCCGCGGGGTCCATGACCCCGATGAAGTACTTGCGGCGGCGCCCGCCCAGGTGCCGGGCGGGCAGGTGATCGTCGAGGCTGTGCACCATCCGCGGCGGCGGGCCCGCCCCCTCGGCGGTGACCGCGCCGGGCACTTCGGTGAGCGCCTTGTCCGGCGCCGCGGCGAGCAGCGCGGGCGCCGCGCTCTCGCCCTCGCCCTTCAGCACGACGTCGATCGCGCCGCCCGCGTGCGCGAGCACGTGCTCGGCCACGAAGGACACGCTGTGACCGCCGGCGAAGACCAGGCAGCCGGGGAGCGCGGTCTTGACCCAGCGGGCCAGCTCGACGACCTCCGGCACGTTCGCGAGGTAGTTCAGGCTGAACCCGACCGCCTCCGGGCGGAACTCGGCCGCCTGCCGCCGCAGGTCGGCCCGGTCGTACACCTGCAGGTCGATCAGGCGGACGTCGTGCCCTTCCGCCAGCAAGGCCGCGGCCACCCGTTCAAGGCCGAGTGGCTCGAGTCGCAAGAAGATTTCCGAGTACATCAGCGCGCTGGGATGGACCAGCATTACGCGCATGGACAGGCCTCCCCTACGAGACGGGTCGCGGCCCGGCAGGTTCCGTGGCCATCGACAGGCACCCAGCTCCCTTTACCATCAGAACACGCGGGGTAGCGGGGCGACGTCGGGGGTACGCCAAAAAAGTTCGCTATGCACAACTAAAGTGCCGGGGGCCGGGCGGCGCGGCGGTGCCGGCGGGTAAGCCCCGCCGGGCACCGGCCATGCCTCAGCCCTCCGCGGGCGCCGCGGGCAGGTACTCGGTGAACGCGAGCGACACATTATGGCCGCCGAAGCCGAACGCGTTGGTGAGCGCCGCCATCGGCAGCCCCGGCTCCCTCGGCGCGAGCGGGCGCGCGGTGGTCGCGACGTCGATGGCCACCTCGTCGTCCAGGTCCTGCAGGTTGACCGTGGGCGGTGCCATCCGGTCAACCAGCGCCATGATCGCGGCCACCGAGGCGACCGCGCCCGCCCCGCCGAGCAGGTGCCCGGTCATCGACTTGGTCGCGGACACGACGGGGCCGCCGTCGGCGGCGGAGCCCAGGGCGTCCACGATCGCCCGCGACTCCGGCGGGTCCCCCTCAGGGGTGGACGTGGCGTGCGCGTTCACGTGCGCGACCTGCGACGCGGACACGCCGCTGTCGCGCAGGGCGGACTGGATCGCGAACCGGATGCCCTCGCCGTCCGGCGACCCGTGCGAGATGTGGCGCGCGTCCGACGAGTACCCCGCCCCCGCGGCCACCGCGTAGATCCGAGCGTTCCGGCCGAGCGCGTGCTCGAGCGACTCCAAGATGATGACGCCCGCGCCCTCGCCGAGCACGAACCCGTCCCTGCCCTTGTCGAACGGGCGCGACGCCCGCTCCGGGTCGTCGTTCCTGGTGGACATCGCGCGCATCACGGCGAACGCCCCGACGTTCAGTGCCATGATCGCGGCCTCGGCGCCGCCGGCGATCACCACGTCCGCCCGCCCCGAGCGGATCATGTCGATGCCGTAGCCGATCGACTCGGCGCCGGACGCGCAGGCGCTGACCAGCGCGTGCGCCCCGGCCTTGGCCCCGAACTCGATGCTGATCCAGCCGGCGGCGCCGTTCGGCATCAGCATCGGCACGGTGAAGGGCGAGATGCGGTTCCAGCCCTTCTCGTTCAGCGTGTCGTAGGCGGCGAGGGTAGAGCCGATGCCGCCGATGCCGCTGGTGACCGCGACGCCGAGGCGGTAGGGCTCAACCTCCGGCGACCCCGCGTCCGCCCAGGCCTCGCGGGCCGCCACCAGCGCGAACTGCTCGCACCGGTCCATCTTCCGAGCCTGCGGCCTGCCGATGACCGCCACCGGGTCGGCCACGGCGGGCGCCGCGATCTTGACCGGCAGGCTATCGACCCACGGCTCGGTAATGCGGCGCACGCCACTGGTTCCCGCGAGCATCGCCGACCAGGTGGACGCGGCGTCACCGCCGAGCGGCGTGGTCGCGCCGAGCCCAGTGACGACAACGCTGACTCGATCGCTGTTGCCCACTCTGTCCTCCAGTTTTTCCCCGGGGGGACGACCCCCCGTAACCCCCGGCTGTCGCGGCGTGCGGGCCTGATCGCAAAACCGCGATCTTATCAGGCCCGCACGCCGCGACGGTGCCCGTCGGTTCCTGCCAAGGGTCTTCCCGGCGTCCCGGAAGAGGGTTACGTATCTGCTACTTACGAGTTCTTCGAGACGAAGTTGACGACGTCCTGCACCGTCTTCAGGTCCTTGAGCTGCTCGTCCGGGATCTCGACGCCGAACTTGTCCTGCGCCGCGACGGCGATCTCGACCATGGACAGCGAGTCGATGTCGAGGTCGTCGACGAAGTTCGCCTCCGGGGTCACCTCGCCGGCGGGGGTCCCGGCGATCTCCTCGATGATCTCCGCGAGCCCGGAGAGAATCTCCTGGTCAGTCATTGTTGCTCCTTTGATTGATTGCGATTCATCGCCCCGCGCCCCGGTCGGGCCGCGGGGAACGTCTGGAAACGTCTGGGAACGGCGCGGCTAGGGTACGGTGATCACCTGCGAGGCGTAGGACAGCCCGGCGCCGAACGCGAGCAGCAGCGCCGGCGTGCCCGGCTGCAGGCGGCCCTGCTCGGCCATCCGGGACAGCGCGAGCGGGATCGACGCGGACGAGGTGTTGCCCGCGTGGATGATGTCGTCCGCCACGCGCTCGCGCGGGATGCCGAGCCGCCTGGCGATCGCCTCGACGATCCGCAGGTTGGCCTGGTGCGGCACGAACGCCGTGATGTCGGCGGGGGTCACCCCGGCCCGGCGGCACGCCTCGAGCCCGATGGGGGCCATGGCCGTGGTCGCCCAGCGGAAGACCGCCTGCCCGTCCTGGGCCAGCGCCCCGGTCCGCCCGGTGATGGTGATCTTCTGCGCCTGGTCTCCCGCGGAGCCCCAGACCACCGGCCCGATCCCATCGGGCTCGTCGGGCCCGGTCGGCCCCACCACGGCCGCGCCCGCGCCGTCGGCGAAGATGATGCAGGTCGAGCGGTCGTTCCAGTCAATCCAGGAGGTCATCTTCTCCGCGCCGATCACCAGGACGTTCCGCGCCGACCCGGCGCGCACCGCGTCCGACGCGGTGCCGATCGCGTAGCAGAAGCCGGCGCAGGCCGCGTTGAGGTCGTAGGCCCCGGGCGCCTGGATGCCGAGCCGGTAGGCGACGGTGGCCGCGACATTGGGCAGCGGCACCACGGGGGAGCAGGTCGCCACGATGACCAGGTCGACCTCCGAGGGCTCGAGACCGGACGCGGCGAGCGCCTTCGCCCCGGCCGCCTCGGCCATGTCCTCGACGGTCTCGTCGTCCCGCGCGACCCGCCGGGACTGGATGCCGACGCGTGACCTGATCCACTCGTCATTGGTGTCGACGATCTTGGCCAGGTCGTCGTTGGTCACCACCTTGTCCGGCTGGTAGCCGCCAAATCCCAGAACCTTCGTCCCGATCACGATGAGGCCTCCTTCTGCTCGAGCCCATTGTGTTCGGTAATCCTGTGGGCCGCGTAAAGCGCCCGCGCCGCGTCAAGCTGGTCGGGCGTCTTGAGCGCGAGAAGCTCGACCCCCGGCAGCGCCCGCTTGGCGATGCCCGTCAGCGTCCCCGCCGGGATCAGCTCGATGAACGCGCTCACCCCAAGGCTAGCCATGGTCGCCATGCACTGGTCCCAGCGGACCGGGTACGCGACCTGGTTGACGATCCGGTCCACCCAGTCGGCGCCCGCGGTGACGACCGTGCCGTCGAGGTTGGACAGCAGCGTGATCGCCGGGTCCTTGACGGCGGTGCCCGCGGCCGCCGTGGCGAGCGCCTCGACCGCCGGGGCCATGTGCTCGGTGTGGAACGCGCCCGCCACCCGCAGCGGCCGCAGCCGCGCGCCGGCCGGCGGGTTCGCCGCGAACTCGGCGAGCTGTTCCAGGGTCCCGCCCGCGACGATCTGCCCGGCGGCGTTGATGTTCGCGGGGGTGAGCCCGGCGTCCGCGATGGCCTGGAGCACGGTGGCCTCGTCGCCGCCGAGTACCGCGGTCATGCCGGTGGGAGTCGGCTGCCCACCACGGGGGGACGACCCCCCCTCACCCCCCCGAGAAAGGCCGTAGGCACAGGACGCCGCCATGGCCTCGCCGCGCACCCGGGTGAGCTTGATGGCGTCCTCGGCGGACAGCACGCCCGCGATGGCGCCTGCCGTGAGCTCGCCGACGCTGTGCCCGGCGGTGGCGTCGGGCTCGCCGACAAGCCCGGCGACCGCCAGTGCCGCCGCCACGAGCAGCGGCTGGGCGACGGAGGTGTCGGTGATCTCGTCCGCGCTGCCGGTCGTGCCGAGCCGGATCAGGTCCCGGCCGGCCAGCTCCGACCAGGTGCCGAGCCGCTCGGCGAGGCCGGGCAGCTCAAGCCAGGGGGACAGGAAGCCGGGGGTCTGCGCGCCCTGCCCGGGCGCGGTCAAGATGAGCACAATGTTTACCTTGCCCTGTAGACACTCGCCACACTGATATCGAACGTCACGAACTTCGCGGTCGAATCCTTGTAGGTAAACTACAGACACCGTTACCGGTGCAGTCACTATCCCGTCACCTGCGGCAGTTACCTCCCGGGGGGCGACCCCCCGTACCCCCCGGCTGTCCGCGGCGGCCGGCCTGATCGCAAAGACCGCGATCTTATCAGGCCGGCCAGCGCGGACCAGAGCTTGCCCGTTGGCTATCCCCCGCGAGTCCCCTGGTTATCCGCGGCGGGCCGCGAGCCTGCCGAGGATGATCGCGGCCCACAGGGTGAACCCGTCGCGCCCGTCCGAGGGGGTGTAGCCGGTCAGCTCGGTGACCCGGCGCAGGCGGTAGCGGACCGTGTTCGGGTGGACGAAGAGCATCCGGGCGGTGGCCTCGAGGGAAGAGCCCTGCTCCAGGTACGCGGTCAGCGTGTCGAGCAGCGCCGTGCCGCCGACGAGCAGCGGCTGGTACCCGTGCGTGACGAGGACCCGCACGGCATCGGCGTCACCGTCAAGCGCGCGCTCGGGCAGCAGCTCGTCGGAGCTGACCGGGCGGGGCGCGTCCGGCCAGGCGGGCGCCACGCGCAGCCCCGCCAGGGCCGCCCGCGCCGAGGGGTGGGCCGCGCGCAGGTCCCGCACGGCCGGGCCGACGACGAGCGGACCGGGCCCGAACAGGCCGGCCAGCTTCTCCGCCGCCGCCATCGGGTCGTCGGTGCCGCCGAGCACGACGATCAGCCGGCTGCCCTGCACACCCGCCAGCAGGTCGAGGCGCGCCCGCCGGGCGGCGGCGCGCAGCTCGTCGATCACCGGCTCGGGGTCATCGCCCTCGGTCGTCCCGACGATGACCGAGACGGGGGAGGATGACCAGTTCAGCGCCGAGGCCCACGAGTTCAGCGACTCCTGCCCCTCGCCCCGGACAAGCGAGTCGACGACCAGGGCCTCGAGGCGCGCGTCCCAGGCGCCGCGCGCCTCGGCGGTCCGCGCGTACACCTGGGCGGCGCTGAACGCGATCTCGCGCGCGTAGACGAGCACCGCCTCGCGCAGCTCGGCCTCCGCGCCGGGCGCGGCCAGGTCGTCGACCTGGCCCTCCACGACGTCAATGATGACCCGGACCATCTCGACCGCCTGCTGCAGCCGCACCGCCCGGGCCAGCTCACGCGGCGCGGTGCCGAATACCTCGGTGGCGGCGGGGCGCATCCGCTCGGGGTGCTTGAGCCAGTCGACGAACGAGGCGATCCCCGCCTGCGCCACCAGGCCGAGCCAGGAGCGGTTCTCCGCGCTCATCTTGCGGAACCACGGGAGGCGCTCGTCCATGGCCGCGATCGCCGCGGTGCCGAGCGCGCCCATCGACCGCTCGATCCGCGTCACCGTCTCCGGGTGCACCCGCGCGGCGGCGCGCTCCCGGCCGCGCCGGTTACCGTGGTCGGTCCTGCCGCCCTCGCCGCGGTCCGTGGCTTGCCGCTTCACTTGCATACCCCCAGCCTGCCACGGGTTTCCCGCAGGTTGGGGAAACAGCCGCCCGCCGCCGCGCTGGGGCTGGTCCGGAACGTCCGTGGCCTCCCGCGCGGGAGGCCACGGGCGTTTGCCTGCCCCGCCTAGCCGAGCGCCTCGGAGACCGGCAGGTCCAGCTTGTACTTCGTGATGGCCTGGGCGGGCAGCGACGCGGGGACCGCGCCGGACTTCGCCAGCTCGGAGAGCACCGCGAGCACGATCGACTCGGCGTCCACGTGGAAGAACCGCCGGGCGGCCGGCCGCGTGTCCGAGAAGCCGAACCCGTCCGTGCCGAGCGAGGTGTACGCCGGCGCGGGCACCCAGCGGGCGATCTGGTCGGGTACCGCCCGCATCCAGTCGGAGACCGCGACGACCGGGCCCGGCGCGCCGGACAGCGCGGTCGTGACGTAGGGCACCCGTGTCTCCTCGCCCGGGTGAAGCAGGTTGTGCGACTCGGCCGCGAGGGCGTCCCGCCGCAGCTCGGTCCACGAGGTGACCGACCAGACGTCCGCCGCCACGCCCCACTCCTCGGCGAGCAGCCGCTGCGCGGCCAGCGCCCACGGCATCGCCACGCCCGAGGCGAGCAGCTGCGCCCGCGGCGCCTCCGGAGCCGCCGCAGGCGCGTACTTGTACAGGCCGCGCAGGATGCCCTCCTCGAGGCCGTCGGTGGCGGGCGCGGCCGGCTGCGCGTAGGGCTCGTTGTAGACGGTGAGGTAGTAGAAGATGTTCTCGCCGTCCGGGTGCTCAGGCGACGCGTCGTACATCCGGCGCAGCGCGTCCTTGGTGATCACCGCGATCTCGTAGGCCCATGCCGGGTCGTAGGACACGCACGCCGGGGAGACGGAGGCGAGCAGCTGCGAGTGCCCGTCGTTGTGCTGCAGCCCCTCACCGGTCAGCGTGGTGCGGCCAGCCGTGGCCCCGAGCAGGAACCCGCGCCCCATCTGGTCGCCGAGGAGCCACATCTCGTCGCCGGTCCGCTGCCAGCCGAACATCGAGTAGAACACGTACACCGGGATCATGTGCGTCCCGTGGGTGGCGTACGAGGAGCCCGCCGCGATGACCGAGCCCATGGCCCCGGCCTCGGAGATGCCCTCGTGCAGCATCTGCCCGCGCTCCGACTCCTTGTAGGCCAGCATGAGGTTGCGGTCGACGCCCTCGTAGGTCTGGCCGAACGGCGAGTAGATCTTCGCGGTCGGGAACAGCGAGTCCATGCCGAACGTCCGCGCCTCGTCCGGGATGATCGGCACGAACCGCTCGCCGATCACCGGGTCCTTCATGAGGTCCTTGAGTATCCGCACGAACGCCATCGTGGTGGCGACCGACTGCTTGCCGGAACCGCGCCGGTACTCGTCGAAGACCGTGGCGGGCGGCTGCGGCAGCGGCTTGGCCCGCACGACGCGGCGCGGCAGCACCCCGCCGAGCGCGGCGCGGCGCTCCTGCATGTAACTGATCTCGTCGGAGTCCGGGCCCGGGTGGTAGTACGGCGGGAGCTCCGCCTCCAGGGCCGCGTCCGAGATCGGCAGGTACAGCCGGTCGCGGAACTCCTTCAGCTCGGGATGAGTGAGCTTCTTCATCTGGTGGGTGGCGTTGCGCGCCTCGAAGTCCTTGCCGAGCGTCCAGCCCTTGATCGTGTGCGTGAGGATCACGGTCGGCTGGCCGACGTGCTCGCGGGCCGCCTTGAACGCCGCGTACACCTTCCGGTAGTCGTGGCCGCCGCGGGAAAGCGAGCGGAGCTGGTCGTCCGGCAGGTGCTCGACCATCTTGCGCAGCCGCGGGTCGGAGCCGAAGAAGTGCTCGCGGATGTACGCGCCGGACTCGACCGAGTACGTCTGGAACTGGCCGTCCGGCGTGGTGTTCATCGTGTTGACGAGCACGCCGTCGGTGTCCAGCGCGAGCAGCGGGTCCCAGTCCCGGCCCCAGATGACCTTGATCACGTTCCAGCCAGCGCCGCGGAAGTACGACTCGAGCTCCTGGATGATCTTGCCGTTGCCGCGCACCGGGCCGTCGAGCCGCTGCAGGTTGCAGTTGATGACGAAGGTGAGGTTGTCCAGCTCCTCGCGCGCGGCGAGCCCGATCGCGCCGAGCGCCTCGGGCTCGTCCATCTCGCCGTCGCCGAGGAACGCCCACACGTGCGACCGTGACGTGTCGTGCAGCTCGCGGGCGAGCAGGTAGCGGTTGAACCGGGCCTGGTAGATGGCGTTCAGCGGGCCCAGGCCCATGGAGACCGTCGGGAACTCCCAGAACTCGGGCATCAGCCGCGGGTGCGGGTAGGACGGCAGCCCGCCGCCCCGGTGCGACTGCTCCTGGCGGAACCCGTCGAGCTGCGACTCGGTCAGCCGCCCCTCGAGGAACGCGCGCGCGTAGATGCCCGGCGCCGCGTGGCCCTGGAAGAAGACCTGGTCGCCGGACTCCCCGTGGTCCTTGCCGCGGAAGAAGTGGTTGAACCCCACCTCATACAAAGAGGCCGCCGAGGCATAAGTGGCGATATGTCCGCCGACGCCGGCGCCGCCGGGGCGATTCGCCCGCGACACCATGATCGCGGCATTCCACCGGATGTAGGCGCGAATGCGCCGCTCGACGTACTCGTCGCCGGGAAACCACGGCTCCCGCTCCGGCGGGATCGTGTTGATGTAGTCGGTGGAGCGCAGGCCGGGCACCCCGACCTGCTGCTCGCGCGCCCGCTCGAGCAGGCGCAGCATGAGGTAGCGGGCCCGCCCGCGGCCGCGGGTGCGCGTGACCGAGTCGAATGAGTCGACCCACTCCCGCGTCTCATCCGGGTCGATGTCCGGCAGCTGCGTGGGCAGCCCGTCGCTGATGATCGAGTAACGCTGACGTCCGGAAGCCACGCCGGTAGCCTCGCCTTCCGCATTCGGCGGCTGTTTGCCGCGGGTAGTACTGCTGAGCTCAACAGACCAATCGTCGTACGTCTTGGCCTGATTTTCATCTTTACCAAACGGTAGCTGCCCGTACCCCGTGGCGTCAGTCGCCCTGTAGCCGGTTAGCGGTCGCCCGTGCGATGATGAACGGCCCGCGGTCGCGGAATGCGACCATACCGGTTACCGTACGTTGCGGCAGGTCGTCCTTGGGATGACCGTTCGCGAGGGGGTAGAAGGTCAACAAAAGGGAGCGGTTTCCGGCGCAAGGCAGATTGCCACTTGCGCAAGGGGCCGACCCAGTGTGAACTGTCCCAACAAGAAGTTCTGACGCAGCCACTGACGCTAGATCAGCGCCCAGGGGACGCGGGGAAGGATTTGGGAGGAACGTCAGTGAGCGCGACCGCGCGCCAGGCGCAAGATGAACGCGGCCAGGCCGAGCGGCTCGGCATCAAACCGGGCCAAGTAGTGCAAGAACTCGGCTATGACTCCGACGTTGATGAGCCGCTGCGCCAGGCGATCATGGCTGTCGAAGGCGTCGAGCTTGTCGACGAGGATTACGAGGACGTCGTCGTCGACGTGGTCCTGATGTGGTTCAGGGAGGATGACGGCGACCTTGTGGACGCCTTGGTCGACGCCCTGGCACCACTAGGCGATGGGGGATACATCTGGCTGCTTACCCCGAAGGCGGGCAGACCGGGGCACGTCGAGCCGAGTGACATCGGCGAGGCGGCGCCGACGGCGGGCCTTGCCCAGACGTCGAGCGTGAGCGCCGCCAGGGACTGGTCAGGCTCACGCCTGGTGGCACCTAAGGCGCGCCGCTGAGGTTATCTCCCGGGGCAAGGCCCCCGTGCCCCCTGGCCGCACGCCTGATCGCGAGAACAGCGGTCCTGTCAGGCGTGCGGTCAGTCCTGAAAACCACGATCCGGAACGGGCGCGGCTTACTGTGGCCGCCTCCGGTGGCACACTTGGGTGTGGCATGCGGGCCGCGGGAGTTTCCCCGCGGCTGGTGAACCGCGTGGATCGATGAAGGGATTCAGGCATGGCGATTGAGATCGGGGACGAGGCCCCCGACTTTGAGCTTCCCGACCAGCACGGGACGCCGGTGAAGCTGTCCAGCTTCCGCGGCGCCAAGAACGTGGTGCTGGTGTTCTACCCGCTGGCGTTCAGCCCGGTCTGCAGCGGCGAGCTCTGCGCGCTGCGGGAGGACTTCCCCGAGGTCGAGCGGGACGACGTGGAGCTGATCACGGTGTCGGTGGACTCGTTCTTCACCCACCGGGCCTGGGCCGACCAGGAGAACTTCCAGTTCTCCCTGCTCGCCGACTTCTGGCCGCACGGCGCGGTGGCGAGGGAGTACGGCGTCTTCGACGCGGACCGGGGCCTGGCGACCAGGGGCACGTTCGTCATCGACAAGGACGGCGTCGTGCGCTGGTACGTGGTCAACCCGATCCCGCAGGCCCGCGACATCGCCGACTACCAGAAGGCCCTGGCCGAGCTGGCCTAGCCGCGCGGCGCGGTGCGTCGGCAGGGAGATTACTCGCGCCTCGTCCTTCGGAAGGGCGCGAGCTAGTCTCCCCGGCCGCCGCCCCGCTCCGCGGGCCGTCCGGCGTCGGAAAGGCTTAACAGGCTGCCGATGACCGGGCCTTCTACGGCTAACGCTAGCCCCGCCGGTCACGTATCTGTGGTCCGTGCTGCCGCCGGCCTCCTGGGTCCGCGTTCCTGTGACCCGTGCTGCCGCCGGCGTGTCCCGTACGTTTCCCGGTCCGTGCTGCCGCTCACGTGTCCCGTGCGTTTCCCGGTCCGTGCTGCCGCTCACGTGTCCCGTGCGTTTCCCGGTCCGTGCTGCCGCTGGGTTACCGTGAGCACCTGCTGTCACCGGCCCTGGTAACAGGTGGTAAACAGTTCCGCCTCGGCCTGGGCGGGGTCCGGGCTGATCGGCGATGCTGGAACGGTGAGAGGGAAGGTACGCGGTGCCGTGTTACCGGTGCGGCACGCGCCAGGTCGACCCCGAGCCAGGCAAGCCGAGCCCCTGGCACCGGGGAGTTGCCCGCGAGCACCAGGTGCTCATCTGCCCGGACTGTTACCCGGCGGCGACCGCTGATCTCAGCCGGTGCGCGCGCTGTGAAAGCGCCCGCCTGGTCAAGCGCCTCGACCAGATCGAGTGCCTCGACTGCCGCCTGACGCGGGACGCCGACACCGGGCTGGCCGAGCCCGGGCCCGCCAACGCGGCTCCCCTGGGCCCCGCCGCCCGGGGCGAGGACTCGGGCCTGGCCGCCGAGGTGGCCAGCGCCCTGGCCCGCGTCCTCGGCACCCGGTAACGCGTCCGCCCGCCGTCCGGTTGCCCCCTCCGTCACCACCCTTACCAGGAATTTCACGTAATCACCGGGTAGGCAGGCAGGCTCGGAAAAGATAGTGGATCGCTGACCAGGCCATCACGTGCCCAGCGATCCATCATCTTCGTTTCTGCCCCCCGGCCCACAGCTTTAGGTCGGAATCCTGCCCGACATAACGGAAATTTCGGTATCGGCGTCACACCGGCCAGGCGTCGGGCAGCACGGGGACCGCGTTCTCGCTGGCCACCCGCGCGAGGAAGCCGGCGCTCGCCTTCGGGGTCCGGCGGCCGGTGGGAAAGTCCACGTAGACGATGCCGAACCGCTTCTGGTACCCGTACGCCCACTCGAAGTTGTCCAGCAGCGACCAGACGTAGTAGCCGGCCAGGTTCACGCCGTCCCTGGCGGCCCGGGCGCACGCTTCCAGGTGCTGATGCAGGAACTTGATCCGCTCCAGGTCATCGACCTTCCCGGCCGGGTTGGGGTAGTCCTCGGCGGCGCGCCCGTTCTCCGTGATGAACAGCGGCAGGCCGGGCGCGTCCTTCGACAGCCGGACAAGCAGCTCGTACAGGGCGTCGGGATCGATGAGCCAGTCCATGTTGGTCACCTCCATCCCGTTCGGGTAGTACTCCACGACGCCGTCCTCGGTGCCCGCCACGGGCTTGAACTCGCGCAGGCGCAGGTTCGCCGGGTCGCCGGGCCGCAGGTGCTGCGGCCGGTAGTAGTTCACGCCGAGGAAGTCGACGGGGGCGGAGATCGCGGCCATGTCGCCGTCGCGGACCAGTTCGGCCGGGGGCAGGATCGCGGCGGGCGCGTGCTCGGGGTACCGGCCGAAGAGCACCGGCTCGAGGAACACGCCGTTGTGCGTCGCCTCGGCGACCAGCCGGGCCCGCTCAAGGAGGTCAGCGGAGCCGTTGGCGTCGGGCGTGACGAGCACGGGAGTGAGGTTGAGGGTGATGCCCACCTTGGCGCCGGGGACGGCGGCGCGCAGCGCGGCCATCGCCAGGCCGTGGCCGAGCAGCAGGTGATGGGTGGCGGCCGCGGCGGCGACCGGGTCGGCCAGCCCGGGGGCGTGGACGCCTTCCCGGTAGCCGAGCTGGGCGACCACGAGGGGCTCGTTCAGCGTGATCCACTGGTCGACCCGGTCGCCGAGCGCCTCGCCGACCACGGCGGCGTACTCGGCGAAGCGCAGCGCGATGTCACGCGACGCCCAGCCGCCCTGGTCCTGCAGCGCCTGCGGCAGGTCCCAGTGGAAGAGCGTCGCGGCGCCGGCTATCCCGCGCTCGGCCAGCGCGTCCAGGAGCGCCTTGTAGTGGTCAAGCCCGGCCTGGTTCACCCGCCCCGACCCGGTCGGGAGGATGCGCGGCCAGGAGATCGAGAACCGGTAGCCGCTCAGGCCGAGCGAGCGGAGCAGGTCGGCGTCCTCCGGGTAGCGACGGTAGGAGTCGCAGGCGATGTCGCCGGTGTCGCCGCCGCGCACCTTGCCCGGCGTCCGGCTGAACGTGTCCCAGACCGAGGGACCCCGGCCGTCGGCGTCCGTTGCGCCTTCGATCTGGTAAGCGGCCGTCGCCGCCCCCCACGTGAAACCCGCGGGGAAGGCGAGAGATTCGCCGGGCGGGGTGACATTAGTCATGTTTCCTCCTTGACGCGACCCTTTGCGGGGTTTAGCGTAAGCGCTTACATCGCAGCTTGTAAACGCTTACATGTGAGACAGGTAACAGCTTGGTTACGCTCTATGACGTTGCTCGCCAGGCGGGGGTTTCCATCGCCACCGTCTCCCGGGTCCTGCACGGGCAGGAGCCAGTGCGGGAGACGACCAGGGCACGAGTGCGCGCGGCGATCGAGGAGCTCGGCTACGTGCCCGACGGCGCCGCGCAGTCCCTCGCAAGGAACCGCAAGGACGTGATCGGCCTGGTCTGCGTCGAGCACGTCGGGCTCAAGCCGAACCAGTACGACATCGAGTCGATGAGCCTGCTGTTCTACGACGAGGTGATGCGCGGGGTCGAGTCCCGGGTCAGGGACCTCTCGTGGTCGCTGCTCATCACGTTCCTGCGCGAGGACGAGAACAGCGGCACCCCGGTGCCGGAGGACGGGCCGGTGCAGTCAAGGCTGCTGGCACTGTCGGGGAAGGTGGACGGCCTGCTCATCGGCGAGGGCATGGTCCCGCCGCCGGTGGTCGCCCGGCTGGCCAAGCGGGTCCCGGTGGTGGTCGTCGCCGGCGACATGGCCCAGCGCGGCGTGGACGTGGTGGCCGCGGACAACTGGTCGGGCGCGCACGCGCTCATCGAGCACCTGGTCGCCGACCACGGCAGGCGGCGGCTGTTTCACGTCGACGGGCCGGCGAGCGCGCCGGACGCCGAGGCCAGGCGGCACGCGATGCAGGCGGTCATCGAAGCTCATCCAGGCACGGTACTTACCGGGTCATTCTGCGGTAAGTTCGCCGTCCAGAGCGGCCAGGAGGCCGCCGAGCGGCTGCTCGCGGACACGCGCGCGGTGGGCAGGCCACTGCCGGACGCGATCGTGTGCGCGAACGACCAGATGGCCATCGGCGTGGTGCGCACCCTCACGGCGCGCGGGATCCGCATTCCAGAGGAGGTGGCGGTGGTCGGGTTTGACGACATCTTCCCCGCCAGCCTCACCGACCCGCCCCTGACCACCGTTCACCAGCCGATGCGCAAGATCGGCGAGCGCGGCTGCGACCGGCTGATCGACCGGATCACCGACCCGACGCTGCGCCCGCGGGTCGAGCTGCTTCCCGCCGAGCTCGTGCTGCGGTCAAGCTGCGGCTGCCCGCCGGGAACGGTGACGCGGCGCCGCGTGGCCACGATTACCCCCCGGAGGGCCGGCCCGTACGCAAGGCCCTGCCCGGTGCCCTGGGTTCCCCCAGCCGGCGACCCACTGGTGAACCGGGCCGACCCCACGGCCCTGGCCAACGACTAAATGACAGAAAGGTAGCTGGAAGGCATGTCATTCATCCTCCGCCGCCTGGCCTTCTACGTGGTAGCGGCGTGGGTGGCGATCACACTCAACTTCTTCATCCCGCGCGCGGTACCGGGTAACCCGGTCCAGACCATCCTGTCGAAGTACCCAGACCTGACGCCTCAGGCATACAAGGCGCTCTCGCAGATGATCGGCGGAGCGCTCCAGCACGGGTCGCTCTGGTCGCAGTACACGGCGTACCTCAGCGACGTCTTTCACTTCAACTTCGGCACCGACCTGGCGAACTTCCCGACGCCGGTCTCCCAGATCCTGGACCAGGCGATCCCGTGGACGCTGATCCTGGTGGGCACCGCCACGGTGATCGCGTTCCTGCTCGGCACGCTGCTCGGCATCTTGGCCGGCTGGCGGCACGGCGGCGCGCTGGACCGGTCGCTGCCGCTGCTGATGTTCCTGCAGGCCGCGCCGTACTTCTTCGTCGCGCTGATCCTGGTGTACTTCTTTGCGCTGAAGGGCGGCTGGCTGCCGTCGGCCCAGGGGTACAGCGCCCAGGACGTGAGCCCCGGATGGACCTGGGCGTTCATCAGCAACGCGGTGGAGCACTCGATTCTGCCGGCCGGCACGATCGTGCTCACCTCGGTGGCGGGGTGGATGTTGCAGATGCGCAACGTCATGATTACCACGATCAGCGAGGACTACGTGGTGGCCGCGCAGGCCAAGGGCCTGTCCAACTCCCGGATCATCTACACCTACGCGGCCCGCAACGCGCTGCTGCCGCAGTTGCAGGGCTTCGGCCTGGCGCTCGGCTTCGTGGTCTCCGGTGCCGTGGTCATGGAGATCGTCTTCTCCTACCCGGGCATCGGTTACAACCTGGTCCAGGCGGTCGGCGCCAAGGACTTCCCGCTGATGCAGGCGCTCTTCCTGGTGATCACGTTCGCGGTGCTCATCGCCAACCTGCTAATCGACATGATCATCGTGCTGTTCGACCCGCGGGCTCGGACGAGGGAGGCGAGGTAGGTGAGCATCTGGCGTAACGTGCCGCTGCGGGCGAAGATCGGTGTTTTCCTGTTCGGCTTCTTCGCGCTCGTCGCGATCTTCGGCCCGATATTTGAGCCGTTCAACCCTGGATTCGAGAACCAGGACCCGAAGTTCTCGCTGAACCCCCCGAGCCTGCACCACCTGCTCGGCACCACTCAGCTCGGCGAGGACGTGTTTTCCCAGGTGCTGACCGGCACCCGGCTGACGTTCGAGGTCTCGCTGCTCGTCGGTGTCATCGCCACGGTCCTCGCGGTGCTCATCGGGGTGACCGCCGCGTACCTCGGCGGGATATGGGACGACCTCCTGTCCCTGCTCACCAATGTGTTCTTGGTGATCCCCGCGCTGCCGTTGCTGATCGTGCTGCTCGGCTACCTGTCGAACCAGGGGCAGACGCCCACGATCATCGTGCTGGCCGGCCTCGGCTGGCCGTGGGGCGCGCGGGTGATCCGGGCGCAGACGCTCACGATCAGGAACCGCGACTTCATCGCGGCGTCCAGGGAAACCGGCGAGCCGACCTGGCGGATCATCATCTTCGAGATCATCCCCAATGAGGTCTCGCTGATCGCCGCCAACTTCGTCAACGCGGTGCTGTACGCGCTCGGCGCCTCGGTCGCGCTGGCCTTCATCGGGATCGCCAACCTGACGAGCTTCTCGCTCGGCGTGGTCCTGTACTGGGCGCAGAGCGGCAACGCGTTGCAGAGCGGCGACTGGTGGTGGTGGATCCCGGCGGGCCTCGTCATCGCGCTGATGGGCACCTCCCTGGTACTGCTCAACTCCGGCATCGACGAGATCGGCAACCCGCGGCTGCGCTCCTCGCACGAGACGGGCCGGATCGGCGGGCATCGCATCTGGACCACCGACCCCACTCCGGTGCTGTCCCAGCTCACCGCGTCCCGCGGCAAGGTCGGGCAGTTCGCCTACTCGTTCTCGCGGTCCTCGCTGCTGGACCGGGCTGCCACCAAGAACCAGGCTAACGGCGCGGCCGAGGCCCCAACCAAGACCCCGACCGGAGGTGAGATCCTGTGAGCCCGATCCTGGAGATCAGCGACCTGTCCGTCGTGTACCGGACGCAGGGCGGCGACGTGCGCGCCGTCGAGAACGTCAGCCTCGAGCTCAACCCCGGCGAGGTGGTGGGCCTGTGCGGCGAGAGCGGTTCAGGCAAGTCCACCCTCGCCTACGGCGCGACCCGGCTGCTGCGCACGCCTGCCCTGGTCACCAGCGGCAGCGTGAAATACGGCGGCCGCAGGATCACCGACGGCGGCGACCCGGTGGACCTGATGGCGATGACTCATCACGAGCTGCGGGCCATGCGCTGGCGCGAGATCGCGATCGTGTTCCAGAGCGCGATGAACGCGCTCAACCCGGTGCTCCGGGTACAGGACCAACTGCTCGACGCGATCCACGCGCACCTGAAGATGCCCAGGCGCGAGGCGCACGAGAAGGCCGCCGAGCTGTTCGACCTGGTCGGCATTCCGCGCAACCGGCTCCGCTCCTACCCGCACGAGCTGTCCGGCGGCATGCGGCAGCGGGTGATGATCGCGATGGCCCTGGCGACCGACCCCGAGGTCGTGATCATGGACGAGCCGACCACCGCGCTCGACGTGGTGGTGCAGCGGGACATCCTGGCGCAGATCGTGGAGCTCAAGGAGCGGCTCGGCTTCGCGGTCCTGTTCATCACCCACGACCTGTCGCTGCTGCTCGAGCTGGCCGACCGGATCGCGGTCATGTACGCGGGTCGGCTGATGGAGACCGGCGCCTCGCAGGACCTCATCCGCGACCCGGCGCATCCCTACACCAGGGGCCTGCTCAACTCGTTCCCCTCGATACGCGGTCCCCGCCGGGAGCTGGCCGGCATCCCGGGGACGACGCCCGACCTGCGCGACCCGGCACCGGGCTGCCCGTTCGTCCCCCGCTGCACCTTCGCCGTGCCGGCCTGCACCGAGGTGGACATGACGCTTGAGCCGTGGGGGAACGGCGCGCAAGGCGGCCGGACGCAGCTGCCGCTGAGCGCCCATCTGACCGCCTGCCCCATCGTGACCCCGGAAGTCAGCCAGGAAGGGGTGCTGTCATGACCGAGCCGATCATCAACGGCGTGCCCGCCGCCAGCAGCCTGCCCGGTGGCGCGCCCGTGAGCGACGCGTCGGCCGCGCCGGCCGTCAACGCGGACGCCGAGCAGGTCGGCGAGCCCGCCGTCGTCGAGTCGGTCGCCGCCGCGCAGGGCCCGCTCGCGCTGGAGGCCGTCGGCCTCGGCAAGGACTTCAAGCTGGGTCGCGGCCAGGTGCTGCACGCGGCCAGGAACGTGTCGTTCGGCCTGTACCAGGGCGCGGTCGTCGCGCTGGTGGGGGAGAGCGGCTCCGGCAAGTCCACCGTGGCCAAGCTGCTGGCCGGGCAGGAGCGGCCCACCCGCGGGTCGGTCAGGCTGGAGGGCAAGCCGGTCGACGTCGGCAGCAGTCACCGGTTCCGCCAGTACAAGCGCCAGGTGCAGTACGTCTTCCAGGACCCGTTCAGCTCGCTGAACCCCACGCACACGGTCGGCTACCACCTGACCCGCCCGGTGAAGCTGCACCAGCCCGAGGTCAAGAACGTCAAGCCAGTGGTCATCGACCTGCTTGAGCTGGTGCGGCTGACGCCGGCCGACCAGTACGTCGGGAAGTTCCCCTACGAGCTGTCCGGCGGCCAGCGGCAGCGGGTCTCGTTCGCCCGGGCGCTGGCGGCCAAGCCGACCGTGCTGCTCGCCGACGAGCCAGTGTCCATGCTCGACGTCTCCATCCGCCTGGAGATGCTCGCCCTGCTCAACGACCTGCGGACCAGGCTTTCCCTGGCCCTGCTGTACATCACCCACGACATCGCGTCCGCCAGGTACTTCGCGGACGAAGTGCTGGTGATGTACGGCGGGCAGATCGTGGAACGGGGCCCGGCCGAGGACGTCACCCAGCTTCCCGCCCACCCTTACACCCAGCTCCTCATCGCCTCCGCCCCCGACCCGGACGACCTGGGCTCCGTGCTCAAGTCCGCGAACGTGGGCACCGGAGGCGGTGCGGCCCGGGCCGGCAACGTCGGCCCGGCCGCCACCGGCTGCCCGTTCAGCAACCGGTGCCCGCTTGCCATTGACAAATGCAAGCAGGAGAACCCCGCTCTCCAGCTGCTGACGCCTAACCGGGCGGCGGCGTGCTGGCGACTGGACGTCGCTGCCCCGTCTTTGACGGGCAGCGCCGTCTAACCAGAGAAACACAACTCCTTCTCGAATTCGCACCACCCGAGAGGAAAGGTCAAAGTTGACAACCAAGAGAATCCTCAGCAATAGAGCAGTGGCGGCGGGTGCCGTCATGCTCCTCGGGGCCGGCCTCGCGGCCTGCTCCTCGTCGAGCAGCACCCCCGCGGCGACCGGGACCGGCTCGAGTACCGCCAGCAGCAACACCTCGAACGCGCCGGCGCTGGTCATGGAATCCTCGCCGGAGGAAACCCTGACCGACAACTTCAACCCGTTCGACGCCGCGGCGCCGGTCCAGGGCATGGGCGCCACCGGCCTGGTCTACGAGCCGCTGCTCACCTTCGACCTGGCCAACCCGGCGGTGGCCCCGTACCCGATGCTGGCCACCAGCTACACGTGGGGCGCGGGCGGCAAGTCGATCACCTTCGCGATCCGCCAGGGCGTGAAGTGGAACGACGGCCAGCCGCTGACCGCCGCCGACGTGGCGTTCACGTTCCAGTACGTGCTCAAGAGCACCAGCAGCAAGACGGACAACGTCAACTTCACCGGCCTGCCCGCCACCACGAAGGTCTCCACCTCGGGTAACAGCGTCACGCTGAGCTTCCCGACGCCCGAGTACATGAACCTGCTGAACATTGGCGGCGAGGCGATCCTCCCCCAGCACATCTGGTCGTCGGTCACCGACCCGGCTCACTTCAACGACCCCAAGCCGGTCGGCACCGGCCCGTACACCCTGGGCAACTTCACCAACCAGGGCTACACGATGGTAGCGAACCCGTCGTACTGGGCGCCGGTCCCGGTGAAGAAGGTGTACTTCCCCGACTACACCGGCAACGTGCCCGCCCAGAACGCGCTGTTCGCCGGGCAGATCGACTGGACCGGTAACTACATCCCCGGCCTGCAGCAGAACTTCATCCAGAAGGACCCGACCCACAACTACGCGTTTGAGGGCTCGAACTCCTCCGGCGCGCTGTACCCGAACCTGGCGACCGGCCCCACCGCCGACCTGCAGGTCCGCAAGGCGATCGACGTGGCGATCAACCGGCAGCTGATGGGCTCTGAGGGCGAGTCCGGCCTCGAAGCCCCGGTTCTCAACGCCTCCGGCATCACCGAGCCGGCGTTCACCAAGTGGCTCGCGCCATCGCTGGCAAACGACAACCTCAACCCGAACGGCGACGCGGCCGCGGCCGCGAAGATCCTCGAGGCCGACGGCTACACCAAGCAGGGCGGCTTCTTCGAAAAGGGCGGCAAGACGCTGTCCGTCTCGATCGAGACCCCCGGTGACTACACCGACTTCGCGAACGACGTCAAGATCGCGGTGCAGTCGCTGAACTCGGCCGGCATCAAGGCGACCTTCGACAACGTCACGGTCAACGCGTACAACGCCGATGCGACCAGCGGGAACTTCCAGCTCCTGCTCCGCTGGGGCGCCGGCGGCATCACCCCGTTCAGCCTGTACGACGGCTGGCTCGACCCGACCAAGATCGGTACCGGAAACGGCAACTACGAGAAGCTGAACGACTCGACGGTGACCGCTGAGCTGAACAAGCTCAACGGCGACGAGACGATCGCGCAGCAGACCACCGACCTCACCCCGATCGAGACCTACGTGGCCAACCAGCTGCCGGTCATTCCGACGACGACCTCCGCCGAGTGGTGCGAGTACACCTCGACCCACTACACCGGCTGGCCGACCCAGTCCAACCCGTACGAGTCCTGCCAGCCCTCGGGCACCAACAACGGCGGCAGCACCGGCACCGACGAGTACGTCCTGCTCCACCTCAAGCCCGCGTAGTAAGGCCGGCTGACAAGTAATGCCCGGCGGCATCCGCCGCTTGCCGTAACGAAGGCCTGCCCGTCCATCCCCGGGCAGGCCTTCGTCATTCCCGGGAATGGAATCGTGCTCAGCCCGACCATCTGTCGCCGCGACCCCCGCGATGCCAAACGGACATCGATGGTTATCGAGATAGCAGACCGGTTGATGTCTTTTGCGGTAAATTCGCCGTGCACGGTAGCGGGAAAGGCGAGGTCAATGGTGGCGACCAAGGCAAGAGTCAGCAGGAGAACCCTGGCGCTGACCGTAAGCGGCCTTCTCGCGGCGGGTCTTGCGGCCTGCTCCTCCAGCGGTTCCCCGAGTTCGCCTGGCGGCGCCGACGGTAATGCCACGTCCAGTTCCCCCAGCGACGGCAACGGCGCAGTCGGCTCAAGCGGCGGCAACGAACTGGTCATGGAGAGCTCGCCGGAGAACAACATCATCCGGGACTTCAACCCGTTCGTGTCCACCAACCCCGCCTTTGGCATGGGCGCCACCGGCCTGGTCTACGAGCCGCTGATCCAGTTCAACCTCGCGAACCCGGCGCAGAAGCCGTACGACTGGCTGGCCACCGGGTACGCCTGGTCTAACGGCGGCAGGTCGATCACCTTCACCATCCGCCAGGGCGTGAAGTGGAACAACGGCACGCCGTTCACCCCCGCCGACGTCGCGTTCACGTTCAACTACGTGAAGGCGCACAGCAGCGGCGCCGATAACATCAACATCGACGGCCTGCAGATCAGCGGCGCGACTGTCTCGGGCGACACGGTGACGGTGAACTTCCCGACCCCGCAGTACACGAAGCTTGAGGACATCGCCGGGCAGGCGATCCTGCCGCAGTCGGTCTGGTCCCCGGTCAACGACCCGGCCTCGTACACCGACGCGGACCCGGTCGGCACCGGCCCGTACGTTCTCGGCGGCTTTACCCCCGAGGGCTTCTCGATGATCGCGAACCAGTACTACTGGCAGAAGGTGCCCGTCGCCCATGTCTACTTCCCTGACTACACCTCGAACACCGGCGCGCTGAGCGCCCTGCTCAACGGGCAGATCGACTGGACCGGCAACTACGTACCGAACCTCAAGCAAGACTTCGTCGAGCCGGACCAGGCGAACCACCACTTCTGGGAGGCGGCGGGCTCGTCCAACGCCCTGATGCCGAACCTGACCGAGTGGCCGACCAGCCAGCTGCCCGTCCGGCAGGCGATCAACCTGGCGATCGACCGCACCGCCGTCGGCGCCCAGGGGGAGTCTGGCCTTGAAGAGCCGCTGACCAACGCCTCCGGCATTACCCTGCCGACCTTCCAGGCCTGGCTGGCCCCCTCGGTGGCCAGTTACACGATGCCCCCCGACGGCAGCGCCGCGCAGGCCGACGCGATCCTGGAGAAGGCCGGGTACACGAAGGACAGCAACGGTTACTACGCGCTCAACGGCAGGGAAGTCGCGCTCACGATCGTGGACCCGTCCTCCTACACGGACTACGCGCAGTCTGGTGAGATCATCGCCGACAATCTGAAGGCGGCCGGCATCAACGCCACCTTCGACGGCCTCACGGTCAGCGCGTGGAACGCCGATATGGCCAGCGGCAACTTCCAGCTCGCCCTGCACTGGGGCGCCCCCGGCATCACGCCGTATTCCCTCTATGACAACTGGCTTGATGACACGCTGATCTCCACCGGTAACGGCGACTACGAGCACCTCAAGAACCCGACGATCCAGGCCGACCTGCAAAAGCTGACGGGCGACGTGGGCGCGGACGACCAGACCGCGGACCTCGCGCCGATCGAGCAGTACGTCGCCACCCAGCTGCCGGTCATCCCGACCACCACGGCGGCCGACTGGTTCGAGTACAACTCGCAGCACTTCACTGGCTGGCCGACCCAGCAGGATCCTTATGACAGCGGCCAGCCATCAGGCAACAACAATGGCCCCGGCACCGGCAGCGACGAGGTGGTCGTCCTGCGCCTCAAGCCGGCCTGACATACACGTAATGGTCAGAGATAAAAAGGAGCCGTATCCGCCGCTTCCGTGACATCGGCCCAACGGCAGGTCGGCCCGCTACGGGTCAACCACGTATGGCCCCCTTGTCGTGAGTCAGGCGGCACTCGGGTCCACGCTAACGATCTTGAGCGCGTCGTGGATAGCGCAGCCCGACCTGAGTGCGTTCCACGGGGACCCCAACTCGATGTCGGCGAGCGTCGCCGCGCTCGCGTCTTCGCCGCCGAACTCGAGCTTCCTGAATGGCGCGCAAGAGATTCGGCGTGAATGAAACCATTTGCCGGGGGTAGCGGGGGGCCATGACTATTTCTGCCCTCCTCGCGTGGCTGATCATCGGACTGGTGGTCGGCGGGCTCGCGCACCTGCTGGTGCCGGGCCGTCAGCGGATCGGCATCCTGCTGACCCTTCTCTTCGGCATCGTGGGCGCGCTGGTCGGCGGCATCGTCACCGCCGCCATCCTCGGCGCGGGCCACTTGATCATCACCTTCGTCGTCTCCCTGGTCGTCGCCGCGCTGCTGATCGCCGCGGTCAGCCACCCGGCCGGCCGCCGCTACGTCTACGGCCGCCGCCGCCGCGGCGTGCTCCGTTAACCGTCGCCTGAACCCGTGGCGGGCCGCCGATGGCGGCCCGCCACGCGTTTAGCGGCGGGCAGGGCAGGTAGCGAGAAGGCGAACCGCCGAACAGCCGAACAGGAGGGACAACATGGACAGCAAGCCCAGCGACATCCTGACCCCCGAGGCCGAGGAGCAGGCCGCCGCCGTCCCCGGGCAGAGCGGCACGGTTAGCGACGTCATGACCCCGGCTCCCGTCGGTGTCTACTACAGCCAGACGATCGGCGAGACGGCCAGGATCATGCGCGACACCCAGGTGGGCGCCGTGCTCGTGGTGAACGAAGGCCAGCTCGCCGGCATGGTGACGGACCGGGACCTCGTGGTCAGGGGCCTGGCCGAGGGCCAGGGGCCCGACTCCCCGGTCGGCCCGCTGTGCAGCGGCGACCTGGTCGGCGTGGCCGCCGACGCGGACGTCGCCCAGGCGGAGGAACTCATGCGCGAGCACGCCGTTCGCCGGCTGCCCGTGGTCACCGACGGACAGGTCGTCGGCATCGTGTCGATGGGCGACCTCGCGGTCTCGGCGGACGCGGACTCGCCGCTCGCCGCGGTCAGCCGCGCCGAGCCGAACACCTGACCAGCCCGGACAGCCGCCAAGCCCCCGAACACCGGACACCGGACAACCAAGGACAAGCCAAGAACACCGGACAAACAGCGCCAAGCGCAGTCCCGGGCCGCGGAGCGGCCCGGGACTCTCGCGTCTCCAGGTTAATCCTGGTCCCCTGGGTAGGGGACTACACGTGTCGAACGAAGTGGAAACAGACCTCGCGGGGCTGCAGACCGCCCTGCTGGAAACCGATACCGTCGAGCAGTTCCTGCACGAGCTCGCGGTGCTCGCGGCGCGGACCGTGGGCGAGGGCGAGTGGATCTCGTGCGGGATGGCGCTGCGGCAACCGGGTCACCCGGCGTCCGCCACAGCGTGCAGCGACCCGCTGGCGTCGACGGCGGACCGGGCGCAGTACGAGGCGGATGACGGCCCGGCGCTCGATGCCCTCCGGCACGCGCGCCCGGTGCACGTCCGGGACACGGCGAGCGCGAGCGAGTGGCCCCGGTTCTGCCGGGAGGCCGCGGCGCTCGGCATCCGCTCCTGCTACGCGGTGCCGCTGATCCAGGACGGCGAGCCGATCGGCGCGGTCATGCTGTACGCGCGCCGGCCCGGTGCGTTCGGCCCGGATGAGGCCGGGCGGGCGGCGGAGTTCGCCCGCCACGCCGCGGGCGCACTGGCGCTGTCGCTGCGGATATCCACCTGTGAGGACCAGAACGACCAGCTCAGGTCCTCGATCGTGTCGCGCGCGGTCATCGACCAGGCGCTCGGCGTGATCATGGCCAGGGAGCGCTGCCCGCAGGACAAGGCGTTCGCCATGCTGCGCAGCGTCTCCCAGAACCGGAACGTCAAGGTCCGTGACCTCGCGGCCAGGATCGTGACGCAAGTCAGCGGAGAGCCGCCGAAGCCGACCGCGCCATTCGAGGACGGGTGATGGCCATGGAAACCCGGACGCTAGGCTGGCAGGTCGGCGAGGACCCGCTGCCGGGCGGCACCACGCGGCTGCTGGCCGGCCGGGCGTTCCGGCGCGGCGACATCCCCGCCGTCCGCCGGTTCACGGAGTCGTTCGGTTCGCGCACCGGCATCGGGCGCGCGCGGCTCGCCGACTTCGTGCTCGCGGTCAGCGAGGCCGCGAGCACCGTCACCGCCGCGGGCCCGGGCACCGCCCGCGTCCGGCTCTGGGTGACCGGCAGGCGCGCGTTCTGCGACGTCCGCGGGGACGGCCCGGTGCTGCGCCGGACGGCGGGCGGTGCCTGGCCCGCCGGCCGGCCGGGCGAGGAGGAGGCGCTGCGCCGCTGGGTGCTCCGGCGGGTCTCCGACCACGTCTCGGTCGCGTCCGGCCCGGACGGGACGCGGGTGCTGCTGTCGCTGCGGGTCGCCTGACCGCACGGGCTGCGACCGCGTCAGGTCATCGGCTCCGCGCATTGCGCGGGCAGCGAGGCGACGGCCTCGGCCACACTCGGGTGCACCTCGACGAGCTGGCCAATGCCGACGAGGTCGAGCACCCGCAGCACCGCCGGGCTGGTGACCGCCAGGCGCAGGGTCGCCTCGGTCGCGCCGGCCCGCCGCGAGGCCCGCACCAGGGCGGTGACGCCGGCCGAGTCGAGAAAGGTCGCCGCGGTCAGGTCCACCACGAGGCCGAGCGCGCCCGCGTTGAGCGCGGACAGCAGCGAGTCCCGCAGGCCCTCGGCATTGGTGAGGTCAATTTCCCCCCCGGCCGTGACCACGGCCGTCCGGCCGGACCACACCGTGGGAAAGCGATCAGCAGACACGACGAAACCACCGCCACTTCACAAAAGGGGAGGGCGGGCCGCGTCTCCGGACCCGCGCTTATCTTACGCGGATTCGTTATTACTTTGCGCCGCAGTTCTCCAGTTACTCCCCTCGGCTGATAGAGCAACTCTCCCGTTACTCCGGCCACGTTTCCGCTCCGCCACGGGGGTAGTCGGTACCGGCGGAGGAATCCGATGAAGCCGAACGGCCAGACCCGCCAAGCGCGAGGCCCCGAGCGCGCCGCCGGCCTCCGCGAGGCGCGGGAGGCGCGGCCGCCGGTTGCCCCTACGTCGACGAGCGGATGGCCGAGGGCGCCCGCCGCGCGGGCCTGCCCGCCGGCCACGACGACCTCGCCGCCGTGCTCACGGACAGTGACCGCCGTTCAGGCTCGCCGCCGCCCTCGTCCGCCTTTCCCTAACCGCGATCCAACCCCACGTAATTCCACCGCAGAAAGATGAGGCGAAGATGCGACTCGGCTCCGTCATCCTGGTGATCTGGCTGATCATCGGGCTTATCGCGACCGCACAGCGCGGCTATTTCAACGACAAGGTGAGCTGTGCGAGCGCGGGCACCGTCATCGTCACGATCCTGGCCGGCCCGCTCAATTTCGTCGGCGTCAATCCCAAGCTCTCCTGCCATTAATAATCCAAGAAATAAACTCAACACCAATCGTCCGAACGTGTGCGAATGACTCCACCCGGCCTGTTGGACCACGGGCTGAAGCACGGCTTGAAGCAAGGGTTGAACCACGG
The DNA here is from genome assembly GCA_963767685.1 of uncultured Actinomycetota bacterium. Lineage (GTDB taxonomy): Bacteria > Actinomycetota > Actinomycetes > Streptosporangiales > Streptosporangiaceae > Trebonia. The sequence continues at coordinate 1,845,485 of CAVYEZ010000005.1, read as the reverse complement.
CTGCAAGCACGGGCTCGACAGCAGGCCGGGTGAGCCGCGCTATCTGTCGCCCGGCTCTTCCGAGGCCTTTCTCCGCAGCGACTCGACAAGCGCGGCCACGTGCCGCCGGTCTTCTGATGACAACTCGTCGATGCTGGCGATCAGCAGGTCGCGCTCCTGGTCGCCGGGCGGGGGCGGTTCGGCCTGGGCCTCGTCGTAGTAGTGCAGCCCGGTGGACTCGGCGGCCGCGGCGCGAACCATCGAGACCGGCACGTCGAGTCCCCTGGCCAGCGCGTCGATCGTCGCCGGGCGCGGCGGCCGCACCAGGTTCCGCGTGGTCGCCAGGGTGTAGACGGTGGAGCGCGGCAGGCCGCCGCGGCGCGCTACGTCGCCGTACGACAGCTTCCTTTCCTTTAGCCGCTGCTGGATTAGGCGCTGCAGTGGATTGGCGGCGTGCTCGACCTCTGTCACCGAATCCCCCGGCCCTCCCGCGGGAAAATCCGGCTCATTATTTGTCGCCTGCGCCGCCATAGTCTCCAACTTTACTCAAATTCACTCGGGGGGATCGGCCGCTGCCTCTCTGCATTGACTACCCGAGCCGAATGCTGTACGGTGATGACCGTACAGTCCGTACGCTTTCTAGCGTACACGAGGTAAGGCCGATCCTGAAGGGGGTCTCGAATGTCTAATGATCTTGCCATGACGATGGGCGAGCTTGAGGCGGAGAGCGCCGAGCTGCTGCCGAGCCGCGAAACACTGTGCGTCTCGAGGCACGTGCACGGCGGTGGCAACACCACCACGATCGTTTCCAACGGCAACACGGCTCAGAGCGGGATCCTCGACTTCTCGTTCCTCAACGGCGATAACGTCAACATCCTCGGCATCGCCAACCAGCTCTAGCCATACCCGGCCCTGTCATGCATCGGCGGGGTACGCATGGCAGAGGTTTGGGGGGAGGGCCGCCCGGACTCGTCTGGGCGGCCCTTCCTGCACCCTGTGGCCGATGGAGGGATCCCCGGTGACCGCGGACACGGCCTACCCGCCCCGGCTGGCGGACGGGACCGAGCTGCTCGGCGAGCTCAAGGACAGCGGCTTCGCCCAGCCCCAGTCGCTGATCCGGCGCGCCGACGGCCAGGTGATCCAGCTCTCCCAGCTGCTGTACCTGGTCTCGTGCCTGCTGGACGGGACCCGCGGCCCCGACGACATCGCGGCGGCGGTCAGCGCGGAACTGGGCCGGACGCTGACCGGTGACCAGGTCCGCTACCTCGTCACCGCCAAGCTGGCGCCGCTCGGCATCGTCGCGGGCCAGGGACACGGGCAGGGCGCGGCGCCGACGGCCAGCCCGCTGCTCGCGCTCAGGGCGCGGGTGACCCTGCTGCCCGAGGCGGCCGCGTGCGCGGCCGGCACCTTCCTGCGGCCGCTGTTCCGCCCGCCGGTCATCGCGGCGGTCATCGTCAGCGTCGCCGCGCTTGACTTCTGGATCTTCACCACGCACGGGCTCGGCCTCGCGTTCCGCCAGGTGCTGAACGACCCGGTGAGCCTGCTGCTCATGATCGGCCTTTCCCTCATCTCCGCCGCCTTCCACGAGTGCGGGCACGCGGCCGGGTGCCGGTACGGCGGCGCGCGGCCCGGGCGCATCGGGGCGGGCATCTACCTGGTCTGGCCCGCGTTCTTCACGAACGTCACGGACTCCTACCGGCTCAGCCGGGCTGGCCGGCTGCGCACCGACCTGGGCGGCCTGTACTTCAACATGATCTTCATGCTGGTGCTCGCCGCCTGCTACGCGGCGACCTCGGCGGAGATCCTGCTGCTGGTCATCGCGATCACCCACCTGGAGATGCTTGAGCAGCTGCTGCCGTTCGTCCGCTTCGACGGCTACTTCATCCTCAGCGACCTGGTCGGCGTGCCCGACCTGTTCAACCGGGTCACTCCGGTGCTGCGCGGCTGGCTGTCCGGGCTGCCCGCGGCGTTCACGCGGGCGAGTAACGCGGGAACGTACAGCGACCCGCGCGCCACCGGCCTGCGCCGCAGCGCCAGGATCGTGATCACCGTGTGGGTGCTGTGCGTCATCCCGCTGCTCGCGGGCACCCTGGGGTACCTCATGCTGCACCTGCCGGAGCTCAATCGCGCGCTGTGGCAGTCGGCGAGCCACGCGGCCCACCTGGCGGGCGGGGCCGTGGCCGGGCACCGGTACGCCGCGGCTACCGCGGACGGGATCGGCGTGGCCCTCGCGCTGCTCTCGATCGTCGGCACGCTGTACATCGCGTGGGGACTCGGGCGCCGCGCGGTCGCCTTCGGGCTGCGCTGGTCGGCGGGCCGGCCACGGCGCCGCCTGATCGCGTTTCTCGTCGGCGTCGCCTGCGCCGCCCCCCTCTCGGTCATCTGGCTGGTCCAGGGTCAGTTCAGCGACTGGTGAGGAGGAACGGCGGCCACCAGTTCGGCCGTGACTACCCCTTGACGTATGCGCCCGGGAGGAGTAAGGGCCAGAAACCTGGGTACCCGAGGCGAGTAGCGCACCAGCGACCCGCGTGACGGCCACGGTAACCGTCACCGGTGAGCCGCGTCGCTCCGCGACCTGCCTCAACACGGCGAGGCCGCCCGGCGTAGAGAGGAATCGGGGATGACGATGCACGACCCGCTGGTCGGGATGGGCTACGGCTGGGGCTGGGGCTGGCGCGTTCGCTGGCCGGGCGCCAGGCACGGGCACGGCGGGCGGGCGGCCTGGCCCGGTGCCCCGGTCCGCCCTTGCTCGCGGCGAAAGCTCGCCAGTATCGAGCGTGCCCTGATGGCGGACACGCCCGCACTGTCTTCCAAGTTCGCCATGTTCAACGACCTCACCCGGGGAGAACGGCCGGTCGGGGTGGAGCAGCTGCCGGTGCCGGCCCTGCGTCCGCCGCGCGCCATGTACGTGGCGGTGCTGCTCGCCCTCGCGGCCGTCGTGACGCTGTGCCTGACGCTCAGCGCCCAGTTCCGCACGGTGCGCCCCTGCGCGGCCGCCGGCGGCACGGCGACAAGCAGCAACGCGCCGGCCCGCGGCGCCAGCTGCGACGCGTACGCTTATACCGGAAAGTAAGCGAGTGCGAGCGACAAGACGGGGGGACGGCGTGACCGCCGAAGACCTGGGCCACGAGGCCGCCGAGCTCGTCAGCCTCTCGCACGGGGAGGCGAAGTCGCTCAGCAAGCTGGCCGAGTTGGCGGTCCGGCAGGTTCCCGGGTGCGCGGCGGCGCACGCGACGATCTGGCGGGACGGCGAACTGGCCGCGGTGGCGGCCAGCCATCCCGATCCCGCCGAGCTCGTCGACCTGGAAACTCCCGCCAGCCCGGGGCCGCTGCTCACCGCGGTGCGCGACGGCCGGCCGGTGAGCTGCCGCGACGCGCTCGACGAGCAACGGTGGCCGTGGTGGGCGGCCGAGGCGCTGCGCCGTGGGCTGCGCAGCTCGGTCCACCTGGTCAGGAAGTCGTCGTCGACCGCGCTCGTCCTCGCGCTGTTCGGCGTGCGGCCGGGGGCGCTTGACGCGGACGGCGTGCCGATGGCGGAGATGCTCGCCAGGTTCGGCAGCACGGTATTCGCCAACAGCCAGGCCTACGGGCAGGCGCAGCGAACGGCGACCCAGCTGAAGGACTCGGTGGCCGCCCGCGCCGTCACCGACCAGGCGAAGGGCATCCTCATGCACGCCCTCGGCTGCGACGCCGACGCGGCGCTGCGGTACCTGCGGAGGGAGTCGCAGCGCCGGCACGTCAAGGTCACCGAGGTCGCGGCCGGGGTCATCGCCACCAACGCGCCCGGCGGCCGGGTCACGCCCGCTTCCTGAGCGGCGCCGGGCCGGTCAGCCGAGGTCAACGCGCCGGTCAGCCGGGGTCAAGCCGGTCAGCCGGGGTCAAGAAGCGTAGCGCCGGGCCTGCTCCTGGCCCTCCGCTGCCTCCGGCCAGATCGGCCGCGCCGGGCGGCGCCTGAGGGCGCGGCGCGCGCGGATGCGCTCCTCCGGCGTGGTGCCACCCCAGATGCCGTGCATCTCGCCGTTCCGCAGCGCGAAGTCGAGGCACTGCTGGCGCACCGCGCAGCCCGCGCAGATCCGCTGGGCCAGCGCGACCTGCTTGCTGTTAGCGGTGCCAGGAGCGATGGGGAAGAACAAGTCGGGGTCGGCGCTGAGGCAAGCGCCGTCCGCGCGCCAGCTGATGGCGGCGTACTCGATCATCGGACGTCCTTGTCGGAGGCAGCAGTGCGGCGACGGGCATCGCCTGCCCGTCCGCTGCCCAGCGCTGGCCGGCCTATTCCGCCCGCCCCGCATAAACCTTCGCGGTTTGCGGAAGTGACCATGGGTAGCGGAGCGGCTTGCTGGGCACGGGAACCCCGAAAGGGGGCGACGTCATGCGACTGGATTTCCTTCGCGCGCTTTACGAGGACCCGCCGGGCGAGTTCGGCGGCCGGTACGTGTCCGTCTACCTGGACACGACGCCGACGACGGCGGAAGCGGGGACCGAGGTGGCGCTGCGCTGGCAGGACGCGCGCGGCCGGCTGGCGGCCGCGGGCGCCGACGACGCGACGCTGGACGCCGTCGACCGGGCGGCGACCGTGCTTGACCACGGGGTCCGGGGCCGGGTCATCTTCGCCCGCGGCGGGGCGACCTGGCTGGAGGGGGCGCTGCCGTGGCCGCCCCGGCGGGAGCTCGCGAACCTCGCCCCGCTGCCGCACGTCCTGCCGTGGCTGGCGCAGATCCCGCTGCCAGTGCCGCACGTGCGGGTCGCGGCGACCAAGGTCGGCGGCCACGTCGTCGCGGTGTCCGTCGTCGCGGCCGGGGAAGCGGTGGCGGAGACGACCATCGACGGCGCGTCCTGGCCGGTGCACAAGGTCTCCGCCGGCGGCTGGTCCGAGCGGCGGCTGCAGCGCTCGGCCGAGGAGACGTGGGCCGCCACCGCCAAGCGCATCGCCGCGGTCACCGTCGCCGAGGCCCGGCGCGTGCGCGCCGAGTTCGTGATGGTCGGTGGTGACGTGCGGGAACGGTCGATGGTAGTCGACCTGCTCCCTTCGATGCTCCGCGAGTCGGCCGTGACCATGGACCGGGAGGTCGACGCGGACGACCCCGAGTTCAAGGCGCGAGCGGAGGCGGAGGAGCGGCGGCGGGCCGCCCTCGGCGGCCGCGCACTCCTCGACGACCTGGCGGTCCGGCTGAGCGGCGGCGCGGGCGAGCCCCGTGGTCAGGAACACCGCGCGGTCACCGGCCTGGCGGGCACGCTCACCGCGCTGCGCGAGGGCCTGGCGTCGGACGTCCTGCTGGTGGGCGAGCCGTCGTGGGTACCGGAAGCGGTTTGGATCGGTCCCGGCCTGACCGACGCCGCTACCGAGCGGGCCGCGCTGGTCGAGCGGGGCGTGGCCGACCCGCTCCAGGGACGGACGGACGCGGCGCTGGTCCGGGCCGTGGCCGGCACCGGCGCGGAACTGCACATCATCCCGGCCGACGTCGCCGACGTCGCCGACGCGCCCCTGGTCACGGATGGCGTCGCCGCGCTGCTGCGCGCGCCGGCCAGCGCCCTGTGAAATGCCGCCCTGTTAGCGGCGTGCCGTTTGCCGTCGTGGCACCCGGGTAGCCGCGCCGAAACCAGAAAACGGCAGGGACATAAATGTGACGGAGGTCACATGCGATTTAGTTTAGGTCTCCCTGTACGGGCACAACTGCCTCCGTCCGGCATTCCGAACCCCGCACGGAGATGACCATGACAAAGGCAACGTCCCTTGCTCCGGCCCCGGCGCCCGCCCTTGGCTGCCGCGCCGAGCTTGACCGGCTTTCCGACGACGAACTGCTCGTCCGCTTCCGGGCGCTGCCTCGCGACAGCCACGAGCGTTCGGTGGCCTGCGAGCTGCTGGTGGCACGCTACGAGCGGCTGGTCCGCTCCTGCGTCCGGCAGTACCGGGGCAGTCCCGAGCCGGTGGAGGACCTGATGCAGGTGGGCTACGTCGGCCTGCTCAAGGCGATCAACAACTTCGACCCGGCGTTCGGCAGCAGCCTGTCCGCGTACGCGACGCCCTGCGTCAGCGGCGAGATCAAGCGGCACTTCCGCGACAAGCGGTGGCAGGTGCACGTCCGCCGCTCCGCCCAGGAATTGCTGCTCGAGCTGCGCAAGGCGACCGAGCAACTCACCCACACCCTGGGCAGGAACCCCACCGACGACGAGCTCGCGGAGCGACTCGGCTGCAGCGCGGAGGACCTGCTCGAGGCCAGGCAGGCGGACCTGGTGTTCAGCGCGTACTCGCTCGACGCCCCGCTGTCCGACCGCGACGACCCGGCGCAGCTCAGCGACGTCCTCGGCGACGAGGACGCCGAGATGGAGCACGCCATCGACATGGAGGCCGTGTCCACCCACTGGGACGAGCTTCCCGAGCGTGAGCAGCGCATCCTGGTCATGCGCTTCTACGGGAACCTGACTCAGGCCGAGATCGGCGCCCGCCTCGGCATCTCCCAGATGCACGTGTCCCGGCTGCTCGCCCGGGCGCTCGGGCACCTGCGCAGCCGCCTCCTCGACACCCCCGACAGCCCCGACGCCCTCGTCACCTCCTAGCCCGAGGCCAGGCCGGGCGCCCGAGCCCGGTCCGGCGCGCAGGAGGCGCGAAGCCCCCGCACGGCGGCGATCGGCCGCCTGGAAAGGACAATCGATGAAGATCGGATCAAGCCTGGCGCTCATTTGCGTCGGCGCGATACTGGCCTTCGCCGTGACGGCGAACACCTCGGTGTTCAACCTGCACACCGCCGGCTGGGTCCTCATACTGATCGGCGTGATCGGCCTGGTGCTCCCCGGCCGCACCGCCGGCTGGCTCGGCAGGCGGGTGCTCGTGCGCAGGACCTACCCGGGCCGCCGGGTCGAGCGCGCCCCGGTCCAGTCGTACGTCGCGCGCACCCCCGACACCGCGGTGGCACGGCCGGGGCTGCCGTCCCGGCCCACCCTGCTGGACCAGGAAGACGACGTGGTCGAGGACGCTGGGCCCGGCCCGAAGTCCACCGTCACCGAGGTGGTCGAGGACGTGTACGAGGAGCCCTAGGCGCGGGCCGCTCAGCCCACCCGCACCGCGAGGATCGTGACGTCGTCCTTGAGCTCGCCCGCGGAGAACGTGGTGACGAGCTCCTGGACGGCGCGCACGATCTCGCCGGCCGACCGTCCCGCGACCGCGGCGAGCGCATCGGCTAGCTGGTCCTCGAAGAACGCCAGGTCCGCGCTGCGCGCCTCGGTCACCCCGTCGGTGTAAAAGAAGAGGACGTCGCCCTGGTGGAGCTCGAGCTCGAGCCGGCCGGGCTGGGTGTCTTTGAACAGCCCGAGCGGCAGCCCGTTCCCCTCCAGGATCTCCACCCGCCCGTCAGCCCGTACGACCGCGGGCCCCACGTGCCCACACGAGCCGAGGCGCACCTGCACGCCGCCTCCCCGCTGGCGGAGGAACGCGAGCGACGCCGTGACGAAGCGGTCATCGTAATCCTCGGCGACCAGCACCTCGTTCGCGGCGGCGAGCACGTCGGCGGGGGCGTCGTGCACGTGCGCGAGGGCACGGATCGCATGCCGCGCGGCGGCGGTCATCGCGGCGGCGTCCTGGCCCTTGCCGCAGACGTCACCTACCGCGATGCCCCAGCCGTCGCCGGCCTTGAACACGTCATAGAAGTCGCCGCTGATCTCCTGGAACTGCGTGGCGCCGATGTAGGCGGCGGCGAACTCAAGGCCGGCCACGGACGGCAGCCGGGCGGGCAGCAGGCTGGCCTGCAGCGCCTCGGCGACCTGGGAGCGCTGGCGGAACACCCGGTCGACCCGGATGGCGATGGCCAGGTGCCTGCCGAGCTCCTCCGCGAGGCCGAGGTCGGCGACGCCGAACGGCCCCTTGTCGGCGAGCCGGGTCAGCGTCAGCGTCCCGTAGCCGGTCGTCCCGTCGGAGATCGGCACGCAGATCAGCGAGGTCGCGCCAAGCAGCATGCCGAGCGGGGTGCCGTCGGGCCCGTGCCCGAGTGCGGCGGGGTCGTCCGGGTGCGCCAGCAGCACCGACTTGCCCGTCGAGTGCACCAGCGCGGGCAGCGACTCCTGGTCGGGATCGACGCCGCGCACCACCCGGGCCAGCTGGTCCGCCTGGGCGGCGCGGGGGCCGGCCGCGAACTGGCGCAGCAGCCGACCGCCGCGGTCCATGTCGATGACCACCCAGTCCGCGATTTCCCCGGCGAGCAGCCGCGCGCACCGCTGCAGCGTGACGGCCTCGCTGAACGTGCTGTTGTCAAGCAGCACCCTGGTCACCGCGGTCACCGCGTCAAGCCGCCGCGTCATGGCGGCGATCGCGGTGTCGCCCTTCGACTTCGCCGCCGGGCGCTTGGCCGGCTTGTCGTCCCGCTGCGGTTCCCCCGCGCCGGCCGGGTCGGCCGTGCGCGTGGCGGTGACGATCCGCACCGACGGGTCACCGGGCAGGTCGGCCGCGGCGGCCGTCAGCGTGACGTCCACCGGGCCGTCCCCGGTGAGCAGCCGGCAGCCGGCCGTGCGCTGCCTGCCCGTCCGGGCGACCGCGGCGAGCTGTGTCTGCACGGTCGCGCGGAAGGGCAGGTCCACGAACGCCGTCAGCGGCTTGCCGGTCGCGTACCCGGTCGGGAACCCCAGCAGCGCCGCCGCCTCGTTGTTGGCCCGCCTGATCGTCCCGTCCTGCTCGAGCAGGAACAGCGGCACCGGGGCCTGCTGGAAGACCGCGTGCAGCAGCCGCCGCTCCGCCCGGACCGACTCGGGGAGGGCGTCGGCCGGCGACTTGTCGGCGGCGGCGGCGGCCGACTGCGCGGCCGCGCCAATCGCCTCGATCGCGGCGTCGAGCTCGGTAAGCGCCGCGTCGATCAGCGTGCGCGGGTCGGCGCCCGGCAGGCTGGCCGCCAGGCGAAGCGCGTCCCGCCGCGCCGCGATCTCAGCCGCCGGCTAATCCGGCCATCCGCCTCGCGGCATGTTCCCGCCATCCTGCGTCGTGCTCTTGGTCATAGGCACCCTATGTCACGTTCAGGGCCACGCGTATAGGTAGCCGCGCACCGCCCAGAACCCGAATCGGAGAGCGGCCGTCATGGCCCTGATTCTGCTAGTGCTGATCCTAGCCATCCTGTATCGGTGGGCGGGCTTCAGCCTGTCGGCCCTCCGGTGGGTAGCCGAGCCGCGATCCCGCACGGGAGCACTCGCCGTAAACTCGGCGAATGACCGTCGACCAGGACCGCAGATGACTGCCCCCGCCGACTGGCAGGGGTTCGCGGAGATGTCCGGCGGCGCCAGCGGCGCCTTGACCGGCCTGCTGTTCGTGGCCGTGTCACTGAACGCCAGCGGGATCGCCCACCGCGAGGGCCTGCGCCGCTCTCAGTGAGCCCGCGGCCCGCGGCGAGGGCGCCAGGCCAGCGGGCACATCGTCGACAGGAATTCGAACCCCGGCCCAGCTTTTGCGGTGCTCAAACAGAAGCGGCCATCAACGCGCAGTAACGAACATGCGGACTTGCTAGGCGTTACCTCTGCAGATGCGGACGAAGCGGTCGCCATCCGGCTGTCGGCGGATATACTCGGCACCTGTTCGCTTCCTCCACTACCGCACGCACGCAAAGTGGGCCCTATTTTGGCGATTATGCAGCCTTTCCGTAAAACGACAAGCATTCGCGCCCTCGCCATTGTGGTGATAGCGGGCATCGTCATGCTCACGGCGGCATGCAGTGGTGGTGGCAGCGCGCAGAAGATGACCGGCCCGTACAGTTCGAGCGGTTCGAGCGGTTCGAGCGGTTCTGGCGGGTCGGACGGGTCTTCTGCCGACGCTGCCGGGCTGGGTTTCTATGACGGCAAATCGAGCCCGACCGGCATTGAGTCCGCCGCCACCTGGCTTGGTTCCGCTAGCTCGGTCAAATACGCCATGGACTTCATAGACGCCACGGACTGGTCGCACATCAGTAATCCGTACCAGCTTGGGTCTGGGTACTGGAAGGGAACTCCGTACGAAATGGTCTGGGGCGTCCCCATGCTGCCGTGCGGCGGCCCCTCAACGCAGTGCCAGACGAACGTGTCGGACTATAACTTGGTCGCGAACGGCGGCGCTGACGGCTACTACAAGACCCTGGCGGAGAACCTGGTGTCCGCTGGCTTCAGCTCTTCCTATATCCGGATCGGCTGGGAATTCAACGGCAGCTCGATGGGCTGGAGTGTCTGCAACCAGACGACCGGGGACGGGCCGACGAGCTGGCTGAACGATTTCGTTCCCGCCTTCCGCAACATCGTGACCAGCATGCGGAGCGTCAGCGGCGCGAAATTCAAGTTCATATGGAACCCGATCGACACCAGTAGCTCCAGCTGCCCCGGCGTCCACATGGAAAATCTCTACCCGGGCGACAGCTACGTGGACGCGGTGGCCCTGGACGTGTACGACGGGATCGGCACGAAGGTCAGCAGTGACGCCACCCGCTGGACGGACCTGCTCAACGGTACCGGCGCGGGCGGCTACGTCGCGGTGTCGCCTAATGCCATAAACGGCCAGAGTTTTAGCGGCCAAGGCTACGGGCTGAAATGGGTCGCCGCGTTCGGCAAGGAACACAACAAAGAAATCAGCGTGCCGGAGTGGGGACTCATGGGCGCCAGCACGAACGCCGGCGGAGGCGACGATGCCTACTTCGTCACCCAGATGGCGGGCTGGATCAAAGCCAATGTCACCGGCCCGGAGCTTTTCTGGAATTCCGGCGACGGAACCCTGCCGTTGAACATACCGAACGAATCGAACGGCGGCACCCCGGCCGCGTCCGCGGCCTTTAAGCTGGCATTCAGCACCGGCAGCTGACGCCCGGCGATCTCCGTTAGCGCCGAGAGCCCGGCCCCTTCGCGGGCCGGGCTCTCGGCGTAGCGTCAGACAACCAGGGCGCCCTCACTCCTTGGACAGCCAGCGCTCCATGCAGGCGAGCAGTTCCTCGGTGTCGACCGGCTTGGTGACGTAGTCGTTCGCGCCGGCGGCGAGGCTCTTCTCGCGGTCGCCCGGCATGGCGCGCGCGGTGACCGCGATGATGGGCAGCCGCCCGAACTCCGGCATCTGCCGGATGGCGGTCATCGTGGCGTAGCCGTCCATCCCCGGCATCATCACGTCCATCAGGATCAGGTCGGTGTCCGGGGCGGCGCGGAGCGCCGCGATGCCCCCGCGGCCGTCGCTTGCTTGCGTCACCCGCAGGTCGTGCAGTTCCAGCGTGCTCGAGATCGCGAATACGTTGCGCGCGTCGTCGTCGATGACGAGCACGTGCTTGCCGCGCAGGTCCGGGTGGTCCGCCGGCGGGGCCAGGCGATGGGCGGGCGCCGAGGGGGCGGCGACGGGCTCCGCCGCGCCATGGGCGAGCGCGGGCACCTGGCCCGGCTGCGCCGCGGACAGGTACAGCGTGATCCGCTCGCGGAGGTCATCGAGCGACGGGAGCAGCTCGAGCGCGGGGTAACCGTAGCGCAGCGCCACCAGGCGGTCCCGCATGTCGGCGCCCGGCTCGCCCGGCACGTGCGCGAGGGCGGGGATCTCGCGCAGCTCAGGCTTCTCCTGGACCTGGTCGAGGAACTCAAGGGCGGTCGGCATCCCGAGGTCGACGACCACGCACCGGAACGGCTCGGCGGCGAGCATGGCGGTCCCCTGGCCGGGGCTCGTGGCCGTGGTGACGCCCGCGGCGGCGCTTAGCTGCGCGAGGTCGGAGACCGCGCTGTGCGCGAGCAGCGTCAGCAGCCCGCCGCTCGTGGACTCGAACACCAGGACCCTCCTGTCCCGGTCGCTTTCCGCGGCGCGGCCGTGCTCGCCGCTGGCCGCAGCGCCGGCGGAAACCGGGGCCGTCGGCGTGCCCGTCGGCTCGGCGGCCGTCGCCGCCAGCTCGGTGGCCCGGCTGGTGACGGCGTGCAGGTGGTTGATGGCGTCGGAGTCGGCGGCGCCAAGCGGGATCCGATCGGCGCCCAGGTCGGCCAGGCCGAGCGGGTCGTCCGGCCCGCCGACGGCGTCCGGCAGCGCGAACGCGTTCTCCGGCTTGGAAAGTGACGGCGGGTTGTCCGGCAGCGCGGCGGGCACCGCGAGGGTGAACGTGCTGCCGTGTCCCAGGTCGCTCGTGGCGCTGATCGTGCCGCCGAGCAGCGCGCTGACCTCGCTGGCGATGGACAGCCCGAGGCCGGTCCCGCTGTAACGGCGGCTGAGCGTCCCGTCGCCCTGCTGGAACGCCCCGAAGATCACCGCCAGGTTCTCCGGCGCGATGCCGATCCCCGTGTCGGTCACGGAGAACACCGCGACCGGCTCTCCCCCGGGCCGGCCGGTGCCGTCGGCGCCCGCGCCCTCAGCCGTGGCGGCGGCCACCTGGAGCTTCACCCGGCCCCGCTCGGTGAACTTGACCGCGTTGGAGAGCAGGTTCCCGAGCACCTGGCGCAGCCGCTGCCGGTCGGTGACCAGCTCGGACGGCGCGGATGCCGCGACGGAGACCTCGAAGTCGAGGCCCTTCTCCGCGGTCAGCGGCCGGAACGTGGCCTGGATGTCATCGATCAGCGCGGCGAGCGTGAACCGCTCCGCGCGCACGTCCATCCGGCCGGCCTCCACCTTCGACAGGTCGAGGATGTCGTTGATGAGCTGCAGCAGGTCGGAGCCGGCCGAGTGGATGACGTTGGCGTACTCGACCTGCTTGGCGGTGAGGTTCCTGCCCGGGTTCTGCGCGAGCAGCCGGGCGAGGATCAACAGGCTGTTCAGCGGGGTGCGCAGCTCGTGGGACATGTTCGCGAGGAACTGCGACTTGTACTGCGAGGCGAGCGCGAGCTGCCTGGCCCGTGCCTCGATCTCCTCCCTGGCCTGCTCGATCTCCTCGTTCTTGGCCTCGATGTCCTGCTTTTGCGTGGCGAGCAGCGCCGCCTTGTCCTCCAGGTCGAGGTTGGACCGCTGCAGCTCTTCCGAGCGCGCCTGGAGCTCCGAGGAGCGGGCCTGCAGCTCCGCCGTCAGCCGCTGCGACTCCTCGAGCAGCGCGTCGGTGCGAGAGTTCGCGATGATCGCGTTGACGCTGATCCCGAGCGTCTCCACGAGCTGCTCGAGGAAGGCGACCTGGATCGGCGTGAACCTGCTGAAGGAGGCGAGCTCCACGACCCCGAGCACCTGGTCATCGAACATGATCGGCATGATGGCCAGGTTGGACGGCGACGCCTCGCCGAGGCCCGAGGAGATCTTGATGTAGCCGTGCGGGACCTCGTCCACCACGATCGGCCGCTTGCTCTTGGCCACCTGGCCGATGAGCGACTGGCCGATCCGGTACTGGATCGGGGCGTCCTTGTCGGCGCGCAGCCCGTAGCCGGCGATCAGCCGCAGGCGCCGCTCCTCGCCCCAGTCCTCGGTCAGGAAGAACGTCCCGTGCTGCGCCCCGAGCAGCGGCGCGAGCTCCTCCATGATCAGCTCGGCGACGACCTCCAGGTCCCGGTGGCCCTGAAGCATCGACCCGATGCTGGCCAGGTTGGTCTTGAGCCAGTCCTGGTCTTGCGACGCCTGCACGGTCTCGCGCAGCGACCGCACCATGGCGTTGATGCTGTCCTTGAGCTCGGCCACCTCGCCCTCGGCCTCAACCGAGATGTTCCTGGTCAGGTCGCCAGCGGCGACCGCGGTGGTCACCTCGGAGATGGCGCGGACCTGCCTGGTCAGCGTGCCGGAGAGCTCGTTCACGTTCTCGGTCAGCCGCTTCCAGGTGCCCGACACGCCCTCGACCTCGGCCTGCCCGCCGAGCTTGCCTTCCCGGCCGACCTCGCGGGCCACCCGGGTGACCTCGGCGGCGAACGAGGACAGCTGGTCCACCATCGTGTTGATCGTGGTCTTCAGCTCCAGGATCTCGCCCTGGGCGTCGACGTCGATCTTCTTGGTCAGGTCGCCCTGCGCCACCGCGGTCGTCACCTGCGCGATGTTCCGCACCTGGCCGGTCAGGTTGTTCGCCATCGAGTTGACGTTGTCGGTCAGGTCTTTCCAGGTTCCCGACACGCCGTGCACCATCGCCTGGCCGCCGAGGTTGCCCTGGGTGCCCACCTCGCGGGCGACCCGCGTCACCTCGTCGGCGAACGAGGACAGCTGGTCCACCATGGTGTTCAGGGTGGTCTTCAGCTGCAGGATCTCGCCTTGGGCGTCGACGTCGATCTTCTGCGACAGGTCGCCCTTGGCGACCGCGGTGGCGACCTGCGCGATGTTCCGCACCTGCCAGGTCAGGTTGCCCGCCATCGCGTTGACGTTGTCGGTGAGGTCCTTCCAGGTGCCGGATACCCCGGGCACGTTGGCCTGGCCGCCGAGCTTCCCCTCGGTGCCGACCTCGCGGGCGACCCGGTTCACCTCAGAGGTGAACTGGTCAAGCTGATCGACCATGCGGTTGAACACGGCCGCGATCTCATCGACGAGGGGGTCGCCAGTGAGCGCGAGGCGCGTGCTGAAATCGCCGCCGCGCACCGCGGTCAGCCCCGCGAGCAACTGCTCAAGCGCTGCCCGGTCGAGGCGTGGCCGCTCGTCGTCAACGTCTGCCATCAACTCTCCCGTTCCTGGACCGCTGCGGACGAACACGCATCGACTGACCGTTATACAATAGTCGCATTCCGGCGCGCCCACGTGGCTGAATTGCGGATATAATCCACCGCCGATGTCAGCTCCCGCCTGCGCGCAATTGCTGATGAATCATCCGAAAGGAGCGGCTCTGTCGCGACCCTCCGCTCTTCCGCTGGGCCCGATGCTAGAGTTTCGGGGAAAGGCGCGGCGCATTAGGGCGGGACGATCGCATTCGGACATGCGTCCCACGGTAACGCGGGACCCCGGGTGAACGCCAAAAAGCGGTCACCTGTAACGGAGGCGATGCTTGTGGCACACGGTGAGGACGTGCCGAGGCTGTCCGTGGTGGTCGAGCGCCAGCGGCGCGAGCTCGCCCGCGTACGGGCCGACCGCGATACGGCTGCGGTCGTCGCGATGGCCAGGGGCGTGCTGATGGAACGGCACGGCTGGTCATCGGCGGGAAGCGCCCGCCAGCTCGCCGCCATGGCTGCGGCTGCGGGGCTACCGGAACCCGAGATGGCCGCCGCCGTCCTCGCCCAGGAGCCGCCGACGCCGGATTCCCGGCCGCAGGACGCGCCCGCCCTTGAGCCGGAGGAGGCGCTCGGGTCGGCCGGTGACCTGGTGGCCATGGCGACGGCCGAGCGGGCGAAGGACGGCACCGAGCTCGTCGCCGCCCTCGCCGGGCAGCTGCGCTCCCGGCTGGGCGTGGCCGCGGTCGCGGTGTGGCTGCTCGACGCCGACGGCGCGCTCGAGCTGTTCGGCCAGGACGGGCTCGGCGGCACCGAGTCCAGTCGCTGGCGGCGGCTGCCGCCGCAGTTCGACTGCCTGGAGCAGCGGGTGGCCGCCGACGGGCGGGATCTGTGGTGGCCGTCCGGGCCGCCGGCCGACGACCAGGTGCCGGCCGCCGCGCCGTGGGGGAGGGACGCGGCCCGGGTGGTGCTCGGGCTGCGCGACCGCGCGGGCATCCTGCTCGGCGTGGTCGAGGCCTGGTGGCCGGCCGCACGGGGCGTATTCGACGTCACCACGCGGGGCTGGGCGTCGGCCGCGGTCGCGGGATTTGCCGAGGTGCTCGGCCTGCGCCTGGCCTACGGCCCGGTGGGATCGACGGCTCCGTCCCTGCCCATTTTCCACGCGCTCGACCAGATCACCGAGTCCGCCCTCGTCGTCCGGCCGCTGCAGGACGACGAGGGCACCGTGACTGACTTCTGCATCGTCCACCTGAGTCCGCGGTACGTCGACCCGGCCGGCCGCGGCGCGCCGAGCTTGCCCGGCTGACGCTGCTCGAGGCCTATCCGGCGTCGGCCTCCGCGGACGGCCTGTTCGCCATGGCCGAGCGGGTCCTGGCCAGCGGCCGCGCCGAGCACGTGACTCCGGCGCCCGCCAGCGCGCTCACGGGCGACATAGACGCGGCGCAGGTCACCGGAATTCATGCGGTCCCGTTCTTTGACGGCGTGATCTTCACCTGGCGCCCGGTGGGTGAGACCGAGGAGCGCGCCGACCTGCTTGACCACGCGCAGCGCCTGGGCCGCATCGGCGCCTGGGAGGAGAGCCTGCTCAGCGGGGACGTGCGCTGGACCGAGTCCGCGTTCGCCGTCTTCGGCCTCGACCCGCTGCACGCGCTCCCGATCCCGACCACCAGCCTGCACAGCTTCGTGATCGCGGCCGACCGGGCCCCGGTCCGGCGGTTCCGCCAGTCGCTGCTGCACCGGCGCGAGCCCGCCGTCGCGGTGTTCCGCATCGTCCGCCCCGGCGACACCGCCATCAGGCAGATCCGCATCTTCGCCGAGCCGGTGCTCGCCGGGGACGAGGTAGTGGCGCTGCGCGGCGCGTTCCAGGACGTCTCGACGCACTACCACACGCAGGTCGCGCTGGCCGCGACGCAGGACCAGCTGGCCGACAGCGAGCAGCGGGCCGCGCAGGAGCAGCAACTCGCGCTGCGCCTGCAGCGCGCCATCATGCCGGAGGACGAGCCGCCGGTGGAGGCGGCCGGGGTGGAGGTGGCCGTCCGGTACCGGCCGGCCGAGCAGGGGCGCCTAGTCGCGGGGGACTGGTACGACGCGCTGCTTTTGCCGGACAAGCAGGTACTGCTCGTGGTGGGGGACATCACCGGCCACGGCATCGACGCGGTGACCGGGATGATCGCCGCGCGCAACGCGCTGCGCGGCCTCGCCGCGACCGGCGCGGGCCCCGCCGAGCTGCTCAGGCACCTCAACTACGCGGCTTGCCACCTGACCGAGGGCATCGCGGGCACCGTCGTCTGCGGCCGCTACGACCCGGATACCCGCGTGCTGCACTGGGCGCGGGCCGGGCACCTGCCGCCGGTCCTGGTGCGCGACGGCGCGGCGGAGATGCTCCCGCTGCCGGGCGGCGTCCTGCTCGGGCTCGACCCGGACGCCGAGTACGAGGAGGCCGAGCTGGCGCTGCGCGGCGGCGACACCCTGCTGCTGTTCACCGACGGGCTGATCGAGCGGCGCGCCGACTCGATCAGCGACGCGCTGCGCGAGTTCACCGCCGCGGCCGTGCCCGCCGGCCCCGACGTCTCGGCCCACGCCGACCGCATACTCAGCCACGCCGTCTCCGATACCGGCGACGACGCCTGCCTGGTGGCGGTCAGGATCCTCTGAGTGTCCCGAACCAGTCGATGGTCTCGGCCAGGCCCGCCCGCCACGACACCCGGGGCTCGAAGCCGAGCGCGAGGCGCGCGAACGTGATGTCCGGTTTCCTGCCCGTCGGCTCGTCGGCCGGGCTGGGGATGTAGCGGACCGACGAGGAAGAGCCGGCCAGGTGGATGATGTGTTCGGCGATCTCGCCGACCGTGGCCTCGTCCGGGTTACCGATGTTCACCGGCCCGCCGAGGTCACTCGCGGCGAGTAGCAGCAGGCCCTCCACGATATCGTCCGCGTGGCACAGCGACCGGGTCTGCGTCCCGTCGCCGGCCACGGTGACCGGGTCGCCGCGCAGCGCCTGGCACGCGAACGTCGGCACCATGCGGCCGTGGCCTGGCCGCATCCCGGAACCGTACGTGTCGAAGATCCGGGCGATCACAGTATCGACGAGTTCCGCGTTCCGGTAGGCGGCGGCGAGCGCTTCCGCGTACCGCCTGCCCTCGTCGTACGCGCTGCCTATCCCGCAGGCGTCCTGGGTGTTACCGACCTCGCTATGCGCTGGGCTGGGCTGGGCTGGGAGCGAAGCGGGCGGTGACGGTGGTGCCGGCCGGACCGTGGTCGATGGAGCACTGGTCAGCGACCTGGACGACGATCCACAGGCCGTGACCGTGCTCGGCGGGCCACGGTAGCGCCCGCGGCGGGGCGCCGGAGCCGTTGCGCCCGCCGGGGCCGTCGTCGCTGACCTGGCAGTGCAGGAACCCGTCCTGGGTCCACAGCCGGACCCGGCCGTGCCCGGCGCCGTGCAGCACCGCGTTGGCGGCCAGCTCGTGGACGGCGCAGGTGACGTCGTAGACCCGCTGCCGGCTCAGCCCGGCCGCGGCTGCGTGCGCCGAGACCGCGGCCCGCAGCGCGTACAGCGACCCGGCGTCGAAGTGCTGCTCCAGCAGCGGACTGCCGGGCGCGGGGCGGCCGTGCGGCGGCGGGGACGGGCCGGGGTCAGCGGTCATCATCGGTCACCACCGTGATGCCAGGGACCGCGGCCAGGCCAAGGCGGGCGAAGGCGGCGGCGACCTCGGGCGGGCACCGCAGCCTCACCCGGCGGGAGGCCGCGGCGATGGCGCGGGCGGCGTCGGCGACCATCAGCGAGCAGCGGGCGTCGATGAACGCCAGCGCGGTCATGTTGATCGTGATGTCGCCGCCGAGGCGGACCGCCTCGGCCAGCGCGAGGGCGAGCGGTTCGGCGGCCTGGAAGTCCAGTTCCCCGGCGATCCGGATGCCGGGCGGGGCGTACTGGCGGCAGATCCGCAGCAGCGGGTCGGCGTAGTAGGTGGCTGCCGTCACCGAGCGGGTGTGGAACCCGGCCACCAAGGCGAGGGTGACCGGGTCGAACTTCTCCCGGTCGTACTGGCACAGCACCGCCGCGGTGCTGCCCGCCAGCACGGCGGCGATGCCTTCCTCGAAGGCGGGCAGCTCCTCCACCCCCGTGACCGGGCGCAGCGCCCAGCTCATGTCGACCGCCACCCGCAGCCCGGGGAACCCTTCCCGACGGCAGGTCTCCAGCTGGCTGGCGAGCCAGCCGACCGCCTTCTGGGCGCGGAATGCCTGCCCCGATAGGAGCCGGCCGTCGCAGGCGGTGGCGGTCATCTGCCCGCGCGCCAGGGCCGGCCCGGGATCGATGCCGCGGCGGGCCAGCTCGGCGACCGCCCCGGCGGCGGAGGTGTCGCTGAGCCACATCACCTTCAGGCCGCCGGCCAGCCCGTCGCGGACGAACGCTGCGGTCAGATCGGCGAGTTCTTCGGGTTCCCCGAAGGTCAGGCACGCGTGGTCCTGATCGGTCAGCTCGGTCACCTGAGCGTCCGCGTCCGCTGCCATCTGGCCTCCTGAGCCCCGTCACCGCCATGGCCTCTCCGGGTTAGTACCGTACCGGGTACCGGACGCGCCGCGCGACGCAACCACCCGCTGCCCGCTACCCGCCTCCCAGCAGGGCATGCCGGGCGCTACGGCCTGGCGCAGGAGTGCCCTGGCGCCGGGCACGACGTCTGATCATGAGCCGGTGCGTTCGCGGAGGTATCACGGTGAAGCGGTTCCCGTTCGCGGGGGGACCCCGCATGGCCGCCGCCCGGCCGGGTAGCGGCAGCGTGAGCAAGCGACGCCGGGACTCGGGAGGCTTCCACACATGACCAGCGACATGGCAGTCACGGGCACGAGCAGCGCGGGCGCGGGATTCGCCCGGCTGGAACGTGACCTTGCCGACGCGGTGGACGGCGAGGTGCGGTTCGACGCCGGCACCCGGGCCGCCTACTCGACTGACGCCTCGAACTTCCGCCAGGTCCCGATCGGCGTGGTGGTGCCCCGCACGGTCGAGGCCGCGGCGCGCGCCGTCGCCGTCTGCCGGTCGCACGACGTCCCGCTGCTGTCGCGGGGCGGCGGCACCAGCCTGGCGGGCCAGTGCACGAACGCGGCGGTGGTCGTCGACTGGTCGAAGTACTGCCATCGCGTCTCGGACATCGACCCGGAGGCGCGGACCTGCGTCGTGGAGCCGGGGATCGTGCTCGACGTGCTCAACAACGGCCACCTCAAGCCCTATAACCTGCGCTTCGGCCCCGAGCCCGCCACCCACATGAACTGCACGCTCGGCGGGATGATCGGCAACAATTCCTGCGGCGCGACCGCCCAGCGCACCGGCAAGGTCGTCGACAACATCGCGGCCCTGGAGGTGCTGCTGTACGACGGCACCCGCTTCTGGTGCGGCCCGACCAGCGACGAGGAGTACGCGGCGATCGAGCGCCGGGGCGACCAGCAGGCGCGGATCTACCGGCGGCTGCGCCAGCTTCGTGACAGCCACCAGGACCAGATAACGGCGAAATATCCCGACATTCCCCGCCGGGTCTCCGGCTACAACCTTGACTCGCTGCTCCCTGAGCACGGCTTCGACGTCGCCGGGCTCCTCGTCGGCAGCGAGTCCACGCTGGTCACGGTGCTTCGCGCCAAGCTCAAGCTCGTCCCCGTGCTGCCGGAGCGGTCCCTGGTCGTCCTTGGCTACCCGAGCGTCGACCGCGCCGCGGACGCCGTCCCGCGCATCCTGGAGCAGCGGGCCAAGCCGATCGCGCTTGAGGGCCTGGACCACCGGCTAATCACCGACGAGCAGATCAAGCACATGAATCCCCAGGCCCTCAGCGAGCTTCCCAAGGGCACCGCGTTCCTCATGGTCCAGTTCGGCGGCGACAGCCGTGACGAGGTGGACCGGGCCGCCCAGGAAATGCTCGACGCTCTGCACGAGACCGAGCACGAGCCGGACGTCGAGTTCTTCGACGATCCCGCCCGCGAGGACGAGCTCTGGGCGGTCCGCGAGGCCGGCCTCGGCGCGACCGCGCACGTGCCCGGCCACCGCGACACCTGGGAAGGCTGGGAGGACTCGGCCGTCCACCCGGACCGGCTCGGCGACTACCTCAGGGGACTGCAGAAGCTGTACGACGAGTTCGGCTACAGCGACGAGACGGGCCCTAGCCTGTACGGCCACTTCGGCCAGGGCTGCGTGCACACCCGCATCCCGTTCGACCTCTACAGCACCGAAGGCGTCCGCAAGTACCGGCAATTCATGGAGCGCGCCGCCGACCTGGTCGTCCGGCACGGCGGCTCGCTGTCCGGCGAGCACGGCGACGGCCAGTCCCGCGGCGAGCTGCTCACCCGCATGTTCGGCGACGACCTGGTGAAGGCGTTCCAGGAGCTGAAGCACCTCTTCGACCCGGGCAACAAGATGAACCCGGGCAAGGTCGTGCACCCGGCCGGCCTCGACGAGCACCTCAAGCTCGGCGGCGACTGGGCGCCGGCCACGCCCCAGGACCTCTTCTTCCGGTTCCCGCACGACGGCGGCTCGTTCGCGCAGGCCGCCAACCGCTGCGTGGGCGTGGGCAAGTGCCGGCACCATGACAACCAGGGCGGCGCCGTCATGTGCCCGTCCTACCAGGTCACCATGGAAGAGGAGCACTCCACCCGGGGCCGGGCGCGGCTGCTGTTCGAGATGCTCAACGGCCACGGCGACTCGCCGGTGGCCGACGGCTGGCGCAGCGGCGCGGTCAAGGACGCGCTCGACCTGTGCCTGGCCTGCAAGGGCTGCAAGGCCGACTGCCCGGCCAACGTGGACATGGCCACCTACAAGGCTGAGTTCCTCGCCCATCACTGGCAGGGCCGCCAGTGGCGCCGCCCGCGCTCGGACCTCGCCCTCGGCTGGCTGCCGGTCACCGCCCGCGCCGTCGCGCGCCTGCGGCTCGCCGGGCTGGTAAACACGGCCACGCACGCCCCGCTGCTGCACCAGGCCGCCATCAAGCTCGGCGGCCTGGAGGACCGCGAGGTCCCGCTGTTCGCCAGCCAGACCCTCCAGCAGTGGTTCAAGGCGCACAGCCCGCAGACCAACGGCCACCGGGGCACTGTCGTGCTGTGGCCCGACACGTTCACGAACTACTTCCACCCGCACGTCGGCCAGGCCGCCGTCGAGGTGCTCGAGTCGGCCGGCTGGCGGGTCGAGCTGCCCAGCCAGCCCCTGTGCTGCGGCCTCACCTGGATCTCCACCGGCCAGCTCGCTACCGGCAAGAAGGTACTCAGGAAGACCGTGGAAGCCCTCGCGCCGCACGTCAGGGACGGCGGCTATGTCGTCGGCCTCGAGCCGAGCTGCACCGGCGTCTTCCGCGGCGACGCCGCCGAGCTGTTCCCCGACGACCAGGACGTGCGGCGGCTCAGCGACCACACCAAGACCCTCGCCGAGCTGCTCACCGAGCACACCCCGGGCTACCAGCCTCCCGTCATCCGGCGGAAGGTCCTCGCACAGGTGCACTGCCACCAGCACGCGGTGCTCAAGTGGGACGCCGACGAGCAACTGCTGCGCGCGGCCGGCGCCGAGACCGAGCACCTGGAGACCGGGTGCTGCGGCCTGGCCGGAGACTTCGGCTTCCAGGCCGGCCACGGCGAGGTCAGCCGGGCGATCGCCGAGCGCGCGCTGCTGCCGAAGCTGCGCGCGGCCAACCGGGGCGCGGTGATCCTGGCCGACGGGTTCAGCTGCCGCACCCAGATCCACGAGCTCGACAGCGGTGGCCGCGAGGCCATGCACCTCGCCGAGTTCCTGGCCAGCGCGGGCAACCTGGGCTACGACCGTCCGGAGGAAGCCGCGGCACCCAGGCAGGCCCCGCCGGGCGGCGCGGCGAAGGCCGCCGCCCTGGCGGCGACGGCGACGGCCGCGACCGCCGCGGCGACGGCGGCGGCCGTCCTCGGCAGGCGGCTCGCCCGGCGCCGCTGACTGGCCGGGCCGATGACTAGCCGGCCGTACCGAGCCGCACGTCCCGCGACAGCGTCACCGCGCACTCGAGCACCCCGGCGTGCACGAACGCCTGCGGCAGGTTGCCCCGCAGCTGCCGCTGGTGCACGTCGTACTCCTCGGTGTACAGCGCGGCCGGGCCGCAGGCGCTCCGGTTGCGCTCGAACCAGTGCGCCGCCGCCACCGGCTCGCCGCCCGCGTGCGCCGCGAGCGCCATCCAGAGCCCGCAGAGCAGGAACGCGCCCTCGGCCAGGTGCAGCGGCCGGTCGTCATGCCGGTACCGGTACACGAACCCGTCGCTGCCGAGTTCTGCCCGCACCGCGTCGATGGTAGCGAGCGCTCGCGGGTCCGACCGCGGCAGCGCGCCCCTGATCAGGGGCAGCAGCAGGGCGGCGTCCACCCGCGGGTCATCCGGCGCCCGCTGCAGCCGGCCGGACGGGTGCACGCAGTCGCCGAGGCTCGCCGTGATCGCGTCGGCCAGCGACGACCAGCGCGCCGCCGTCCGGTGCCCGCGCCCGCCGGCGGGCCCGTTCCCCGCCGCGGCGGCGACCGCCCGCAGCCCGGCCACGCAGGCGAGCCGGGAGTGCGCCCAGGGCCGGTTGTCGAGCTCCCAGATGCCGGCGTCCGGCTCCCGCCAGCGCTTCTCGATGGCGCCGGCGGCGACCTCCGCCGCCTGCCAGTCGTCCTCGGCGAGCATGTCGTGGCCCGCCGCGGCCGCGAGCAGGGACAGCGACTCGCCGAACGCGTCGAGCTGGAACTGCCCCCGAACCCAGTTGCCGCTCCTGGCCGTGCCGCCGGGGAACCCGCGCAGCCGCAGCGGCCGCTCGGCGGGGATGGCCGACCCGCTCACCGTGTACCCGGGCATCAGGTCGGGCCCGTCCGCCAGCAGCCGCTCGGTCACGAACCGGACCGCGCCGGCCAGCAGCGGGTCCTGCCCGTGGGCGGCGACCGCGAGCCCGGCGTAGCACTGGTCCCTGATCCAGGCGTACCGGTAGTCGTAGTTCCGCCCGCCCTCCAGCCGCTCCGGCAGCGACGTGGTGGCCGCCGCGACCATCGCGCCGCTTGCCGAGGTCAGCCCGCGCAGCACGGCGTAGGCATGCCGCGCGTCGGCCACCGCGACCAGGTCATCGCAGGGCGGCACGACCTGGGACCAGGCCTCCTCCGTGGCCGTCCACAGCTTGTCCGGGTCTGGAAGCTCCGCGCCAAGGTCAAGGTCACTCAGCTCCAGAACGAATGCGTGCTTCTCGCCCGCGGCCAGCTGTACCGTCATGCGGAGCTGGCCGTCGACGGGGCGTGCCTTCCCGGCGCCCGACCAGCGGAACCGCAGCTTCCCGCTGCGCCCGGTCCACGCGTCGCCGTGCCGGGAAACGTCCGTCATCCGTCCCCGCCCGTACCCGCCGCGCAAGTCGAGCACGACGGTCACCTTCGCCGGGCCGTCGACGGCCTCGACCCGCCGCAGCAGCACCGCCCGGCGCGGGTCGGCCGGCATCGCGAGGGCCTCCCGGCACTCGATCCGGCTGTCGCCGACCCAGCGGCTGCGCCAGATCAGCGATCCCGGCTCGTAGTAACCGCCCCAGACGTGCCACCGGTCGGCCAGGCGTGATCGTGTACCGGCCGGGGCCCCCGAGCAGCCCGCTGAACGCGGCCGGGCTGTCCCAGCGCGGCACGCACAGCCACGCGACCGACCCGTCCGGTCCGATCAGCGCCCCCCGCTCCCCGTCCGCGACCATGGCGTACTCCCGGAGCACGCGCGGCGCGAGCACGCCACCCGTCTCCCCGCCGTTAACTCCTCTACCAGTCCGCATGGCGTTCCTACTTCCTCGCTTCCGCCCCCTCATGCGTGAAGGCGGGCGCGACGAGGTGGAACACGCATCCGTTCGGACTGATGACTGTGGACGTTTGTTTGACGGGCCGGATGCCTGGAAGTAGGAGTCCCAGACCTTACGGAACGAGAGGAAAACGGGGCGATCACGTGAACCAGCCTGACCAAGGCGAAAAGTCCTACGCCGGAAAGACAGTGGTGGTCACGGGGGCAAGCGCCGGAATCGGCCGGGCGACGGCGGAGCTGTTCGGCAGCCGCGGCGCCCGGGTGGCGCTGATCGCGCGCGGGGAGGACGGGCTGCGCGGTGCCGCCGACTCGGTGGATTACCGGGGCGGCACCGCGCTGGCGCTGCCCGTCGACGTGGCCGACTTCGAGGCGGTCGACCGGGCCGCCGAGCGGGCGGAAAGCGAACTCGGCCCGATCGACGTCTGGGTGAACGTGGCGTTCACCTCGGTGTTCGCGCCGTTCACCAAAATCACCCCGGCCGAGTTCCGCCGGGTCACCGAGGTGAGCTACCTGGGCTACGTGCACGGCACGATGGCGGCACTGCGCCGAATGGTGCCGCGCGACCGCGGCACGATCGTTCAGGTCGGCTCCGCGCTCGGCTACCGGTCGATCCCGCTCCAGTCCGCCTACTGCGGCGCTAAGCACGCGGTCAACGGCTTCACCGAGTCGGTCCGCACCGAGCTGATGCATGACGGGAGCAACGTGCGGATCACCATCGTGCAGATGCCGGCCGTCAACACGCCCCAGTTCGCCTGGGTGCTGTCCCGGCTCCCGCGGAAACCGCAGCCGGTCCCGCCGATTTACCAGCCCGAGGTCGCCGCCGAGGGCGTCGTCTTCGCGGCCGACCACCCGAACCGCAAGGAGTACTGGGTGGGCGGGTCCACGGTGGCAACGATCCTGGCCCAGAAGCTGGCCGCGCCGCTGCTCGACCGCTACCTGGCGAAGACCGGGTACGACTCGCAGCAGACGGGGGAGCGCGCGGACCCCGGCAGGCCGGGCAACCTGTGGCAGCCGGTCGATGAACCGCCTGGCAGCGACCACGGCGCGCACGGCACCTTCGACGACCGGTCCCGTGATCACAGCGGGCACCTCGCCGCCGCGGAAGCGGTCGAAGAGGCCGGCTCGGCCGTCAGCCGGGGCGTCGACGCGGCGCGGGACACGGTCAAGGGAACCACGCGCCCGGCCGGGGAAGATCAGCCGCCGGGCGACGACGGTTCAGCGTCGTGACCGCGCAGACGTCGCCCTCGGTGACCGGCACCGACGGCCCGGCCATCGACGGCGTCACCGCGACGGTCTATGAGATCCCCACGGACCGGCCGGAGGCCGACGGCACGCTCGCCTGGTCGTCGACCACCCTGGTGGTCGCGCACGTGACCGGCGGCGGGCGGACCGGGCTCGGCTACACCTACGGCGCCGGCGCCTGCAAGCCGCTGATCGAGGGCGAGCTCGCCACCGCGGTCTCCGGGCGCGGCGTCCTCGACACCGGCGCGGCCCTGGAGGCGATGGTCCGCGCGGTCCGTAACCTGGGCCGGCCCGGCGTCGCGGGCTACGCGATCTCGGCGGTGGAGACGGCGCTGTGGGACCTCAAGGGGATACTGCTCGGCGTGCCGGTGAGCCGCCTGCTCGGCGCGGTGCGCGGCGCGGTCCCGGTCTATGGCAGCGGCGGGTTCACCACCTACGACGAGGCCGCCGCCCGCGCGCAGCTGGAGATGTGGACCGGCGACCTGGCCATACCGCGCGTCAAGATCAAGATCGGCGAGTCCTGGGGCACCGCGCAGGAACGGGACCTGGCCAGGATCGCGTTCGCCAGGAAGGTCATCGGCCCGGACGCGGAGCTCTACGTCGACGCCAACGGGGGCTACCGCCGCAAGCAGGCGGTCCGCGTGGCGCGCGCCATGGCCGAGCACGGCGTGACCTGGTTCGAGGAGCCGGTCAGCTCCGACGACCTGGACGGCCTGCGCGAGGTGCGCGACCAGGTCGATCCCGACGTGACCGCGGGGGAGTACGGCTACGACCTGCCTTATTTCGCCCGCATGGTGGACGCGCAGGCGGTCGACTGCCTCCAGGTCGACGTGACCCGCTGCGGCGGCATCACCGAGTGGCTGCGCGCCGCCGCCGTGGCCGCCGCCCGCGGCCTCGAGGTCTCGGGGCACTGCGCGCCGAGCCTGCACGCCCACGTCGCCGCCGCCGTCCCGAACCTGCGCCACCTGGAGTACTTCCACGACCACGCCCGCATCGAGGCGATGCTCTTCGACGGCGCGCTCGACCCGTCCGGCGGCGTCCTGCGGCCCGACCCTTCGCGCCCGGGCCTCGGCTTGACGCTCAAGGACGCCGACGGCGCCCGCTACCGCGTCGCCTGAGCCAGTGGGTGACGGCCCAGAACCCCCGAGGCTACGGCGAGCCGCAAAGTAGCTGCCGAATGATGCGTTGACCTGGCCAGTTACCGTTGCCCTTCGGCGGCGCACGTTCCGCATACGTCGTTCGACGCGGGTTGCCCTCTGCCCTGCGGCAGTTACCTCCTGTCACTCTCGACGGGCCTGCGAGGGCAGGCACGGAGAAGGACAAGATGTGACGACTGCGGACGAGGAAGACAGGAAGAAGAGGACAGAGCGGGCCCGGGAGACTGGCCTGTTCCGGTACTCGCTGGTGCAGGAGCTCCTGGAGCCGGGGCTGAGCCAGGCCCGACCGGACCCTGCAGCGGCTGTTCGAGCGCCTGGAGCTGAACGGCCCGCAGCCGGGGCCGGAGGAGGAACAGCGGTCCTTCGGGCGCTTCGAGTGCACCAGGCCGAATCAAATGTGGACGGGAGCCACTCTCCACGGCCCCGTGATTGGGGGTTGAGCGACAACGGAACGGTGGTTGTCGTTAAGGCCCCTCACGGAGTGCCGTTAGCGACACTGGCCGTTCCAAGCGGCCTGTGCAGAATGCCTGGTAGAGGCAGGCCACGCCGCCGGGGGTGGTGGATTCTGCGGGCGTTGCGGTCGCGTCAGCACGCAGGGCTTGACCGGCATGGCTTGCCTGTCGGCGCGCTGGCTGGGTCATGCTGAGCCGGGCGGTTCCGGCTGGGTCTGGGCGCTGCCGGCCCCGAGCGTGAGTGCTCGGCTGAAGGCGGCCTGGGTCTGGTCGGCCAGGGTGCGGGGGTTGTTGCCGAGGCTTTTGGCGGTCTGGAAGCAGGCGATGGCGATCTGCGCGGCGAAGCGGGCGGTGGCCTCGCCGGATCCGCGGTGGATGAGGAGGTCGCTCAGCTTGTCGGCGATCTGCTGTGTCTTCACCGCGTCGCGGGCGCGCAGTTCCGGGCGCTGCTCGATGAGCTGGAAGTGGCGGGTGTAGGCCTCGGGGTCGGCGGTCGCCTGGGCGCAGAGGGCCAGGACGACCGGGCGGAGCTGTTCGAGTGCCTCGGTCGCGTTTCGCGGGGCGGGGGCGCGGTCGGCCTGGCCGGCTGCGGTGATCGCGTCGAGCAGTTCCTGCTCTTTGGCGAAGACGACCTCCTGCTTGTCGCCGAAGTGGCGGAAGAAGGTGGTGCGGCCGACTTCGGCGCGCTCGGCGATGTCGCCGACCGAGACGCCGTCGAAGCCGCGCTCGCGGAACAGCTCCCGGGCGGCCTCGATGATGCGCTGGCGGGCCTGGCGCTGCTTGCGCTCCACGAGCGGGAGGGGCGGGGTCATGACGGCCAGCATACCGGTGCCAGTTTGCCGTTCCAAGAGGTACGCGGTACGCTACGGTACTGAGTACCAAGACAAACGGAGGACACAATGGCACACGAG
This sequence comes from uncultured Actinomycetota bacterium, assembly GCA_963767685.1. GTDB lineage: Bacteria > Actinomycetota > Actinomycetes > Streptosporangiales > Streptosporangiaceae > Trebonia. Next base: position 1,817,490 of record CAVYEZ010000005.1, on the reverse strand, counting down.
CTGCACGCGGAAGACCGCCAGGCGATCGGCGAGACCTTGTCTTTGCACGGGCACCTGTTCGACGGAGGCCACCTGGGCCGGCTCGGGGAGATCTTCACCCCCGATGTCGTCTACGACATGAGCGCGCTGGGAGCGGGAACCTTTGAGGGGATCGAGGCGATCAGGAGCGCCGCCCTGCGGCTCGGCCCGGGGAACCCCGTCGCTCATCACGTGACCAACGTCGTCATCAGCGGCGAGGGCGAGGGCCAGGTGACCGCGCTGTCCAAGGGCCTGGTGCTGCTGGCGGACGGGACGCTCGCCAGCGTGACGCACCTGGACACCCTGCGGCGTCACGACGGCGGCTGGCGTATCAGCCGCCGGGTCATCTCCCCGCAGCGCACTGCCCTGGGCGGCGCCCACCTCGCCGGCGCGGCCGACCGGTGAGCTCTCCCTTTCCGGTGCCCGCTACCTGCCACGTGAGGGAGCAGTCATGACCGAGCCGCTCGTCATCACCCGGGTCACCCACAGCTGCCACCTGATCCAGGTCGGCGGCCTGACCGTGCTCACCGACCCCTGGTTCTCCCAGCGGGCCCTGTACCACCCGGGCGAGCCGATCGCCTTCCAGCCGGAACAGCTGCCGCACCTGGACGCCGTCGTGATCAGCCACGAGCACTACGACCACTGCGACCTCGAGGCCTTCCGCCGCTACCCCGGCAAGGACGTGCCCCTGCTGGTCGCCGGGCCGGTCGCGGGGAAGGCCCGCAAGGCCGGCTTCACGAACGTCCGCGCGCTCGAGCCCTGGCAGTCCGCCCGGGCCGGCGACCTGACCATCAGCGCCGCCCCCGGCAAGCACGGCGTCTACGAGGTCACCTACGTGATCAGCGGCGGCGGCCGCAGCGTCTACTTCGCCGGGGACACGCTGCTCATCCCGGAGCTGCGCACCCTGACCGACCGCTACGGCCCCCTCGACGCGGCCCTGCTCCCCGTCAACGGCCTGCACATCCGGATGGCGGGCAACAAGCAGGTCGTCATGAACGCCGAAGAGGCCGCCGAGCTCACCGCCGCCCTGCGCCCCGGGCTGGCGGTACCGCAGCACTACGCCTTCACCAGCGGCGCCGTGGGCGACAGGATCTTCCTCAAGAGCGACAAGGACCCCTCCCTCTTCGTCGAGGCGGCCCGCCGCCTGGCCCCCGACGTCCCGGTCAAGGTCATCAGCCCCGGAGAACCACTGACCGTCGCCCCCTGACCCCGAGCAGCCGAGCGGAGCCCCGACCATGCCCAGCGACGACAGCAGCGCCCGTGACGCCCTGAACCACCAGAGCCTCAAGGTCAGCCGGGACGACACGGGCCCGCGGCCGATGATCGCGGTCCTCGACGCCAGGCCGGGCCTGGCCGGCCAGGCCCGGCCCGGCCTGGAAGCCTCGGGCAACTCGACGAGATCACCGACGGATGAAGGCGCCGATCCCGCCAGCGGCGCGATGCGCGCGTACTCCGCTGACCGAAAGGACCTGCCGTGCCAGACGTTAAGCCCGTGCCCCGCTGGCTCCGGGCCGCCAACCGCGCGGCGCTCGCCATGTCGCGCCTGGGGTTCACGATGGGGCCAGTGCACGTGCTCACGGTGCCGGGACGGCGCACCGGCAAGCCGCGCTCGGCTCCGGTCTCGCCGCTGACGGTCAGCGGCGGCCGGTACGTAGTGTCCGCGCTGCCGGATTCCGACTGGGCCCGCAACGTCCGGGCCGCCGGGCACGCCCAGCTCTCCCGCGGGCGCCGCCGCGAGCCCGTCACGCTCACCGAGGTCACTGACAGCGCATTGAAAGAGCAGGTAATGCGCGCGTATCCGCGCGAGGTCCCGAGAGGCGCCCCGATGTTCGTCCGGGCTGGCATCGCCAGCAGCCCCGATCCCGACGCCTTCGCCGCCGCCGCCGGCCACGTCGCGGTATTCCAGATCCGCCCAGCGCCGCCAGCGCCGTGAAACCGCGCCACCGCCGCGACGCCGCGGAACCGGGCGGCCTGCCAGCCAGTGCTGTCCTGGCGTCCGCAGGCGCCAGGCCTGTGCCGAGGTCAGGTTTCAAAAGATGAACCCTGAAGCTGAGGAGGATGCGCCATGACCGTTCTGGTGACCGGTGCCCGGGGGAACGTCGGCGGGGCCGTGCTGGCGGGGCGATGACGGGCTTTGTCCTGGGTTCCCGGCGGGGCGTCCCTTCGGGAGCGTGACTGCGGGTGGCCTCGTCGGCCGCGGCGGCCTGGGCATGATCGGCGCGCGCGATGGCGGCAGCCACGGACTGGCGTGCTAGGCCGGCGTCCTGCTCGGCTTGCCCGGCGCGGGCCTCGGCGGTGGCGACGCGCTGGTCGGCGCTGGTGCGGGCGGCGTGTACCTCGGCCTCGGCGGACTCGATGTCGCCCGCAGTGCGCAACTCGGCGATGGCGCGGGTGAGGGTGTCGGCGTGCTGGGCGGTGAGCTTCTCCAGTGCGCGGATGAGCTCGGTGGCGCGGGTCACCGGCCTGACCGCCGGTCTCCTCGGCGCGCTGGCCGCTGGACCCGGCTTCCTTCCTGCGGCGCTCCCGGTGGGCAGACAGCGGATTGTGGTCCGGGTTGTCGCAGTACTTGGGCTTCGCGCCGCGGTCGCTGCCGCCGCGTGCGGCGGGGGGCTGATCGCAGCCGGGGTAAGCACTGTGAGTTCTCGCTGGATCTGTCGGTGCGGGGTGCCGCTGACCTGTGGTCCGGCACTTGGCTGGTGTGTTGTCATCGGCCATGGATCTCTCATTCAAAGTGTCGGTTTTCGGGACTGGGCGACGGGCAGAGGCCGCGGACGACGGCGTGCCTCCCGGTCGTGGCCTGTCATTTGAACCGCTCGTGCGAGGGCGGCCTCCAGCCCCGGTACGGAGATGCCCGAACCCGGCGCAGTGGACGTGGACCAGTCCTTGTGTTTCCATGACGGAAACTATAGAGTTCTCGATATGGAAACTCATGGACAGGTCAGCCCGCAGGAGGCCGCAGCGGCCCTGGAGACGGCGCAGCGCAGCCGGGCACGCGTGGCATGGAGCGGGTACCCGTGGTGGTACTGGGTGGCGACGGGAGCGGGCCTGGGTGCGATGGCGTATGCGGTCGCGCTGCCCGGCTGGTGGGTCCTGGCGTTCGCGGCCGTGGTCGCGCCGGCGCTGTACGCCGTGGCCCGCGCGGCGTGCCGGGCCCGCGGAGTCTGCGAGGGCTGGACAGGCGCCATGACGCCGCGGGACACCGCTGTCCTGTACGGGCCGGAGATCCTGCTGATGCTGGCCAACGCCCCCGTGTCCAAGCACGTCTGGTGGTCGTCGATCGCGGTCGCCGTGCTGGTGTCCGCGGTGTTCGCCGGCACCGGGCTGGCGCGGGGTGCCCGGGCCGCCCGCTGCCCGTGACCACGTCGCGCGACACCGAGCACGGCACGGTCCCGGCCGTTGACGGGTTCGACCACGTGATCCACTCGCCGGCCCGGCTGCGGATCTGCGCGGCCCTGGACCCCGTCCGCGAGATCGAGTTCGGCACCCTGCAAACCCTGCTCGGAATCAGCAAGTCCCCCTTGAGCAAGCACATCTCCGTGCTCGCTGACGCCGGCTACGTGACCCAGCGCCGCGCGGTGCGCGACACCCGGCAGCGGGTCTGGGTCCGCCTGACCGATGCCGGGCGAGCCGCCTACCGAGGGCACGTCGCCGCCCTGCAGCAGATCGTCGGCAGCACCAGGACCTAGAACACCAGGTCACAGAACGATCGTGCCGAAACTCACCCAGGAGGCGGCCACCCTCGGATCGCCGGCGGCCTCTGGCCTGAAGCCGGCCGCGACCAGGCCGAGGGCCGGCCGACCCGGCAACGTCCCAGCCGTCCGCCCGGACCTGGAACACCACCCTGCGCAGCCGGTCCAGCCCCACGCCCGGACCTCTGCGCCAGCCGCTGCCACCCGACAGATCGATTGAGAAACCGACACCTTCACCGACAGCTCGCGCGAGAAACCGACAGATCAGCTGAGAACTGACAAGCACAGCGTTGAGGTGCGGTGGTTGCTGCCACGATGTCGTTCTCTTTCATGCGTAGCGAGGTGCAATGATATGGACTGAAATGACACAAGGATATGAAATGCTGATCTCGGCCTCGGCCGGACTGCGCCCTCGTGGCCACGCGCGCCGGGTGTGGCCGACGGGCGTCATGTCCGCGGGCCGGCGTTCAGGCGGGTCATGAGCTCGCGGTTGGCGACCCGGGCGGCGGCGAGCTCGTCGGTTAGCTCTTCCTCGCGGAGCCGGAGGTCGACCACCTGCTGCTCGAGGGTGGTGATGCGGGCCTTGAGCTGCTCGATGTCGTCGGGGGCGCCGAGCCCGGACTGGCGCCAGGCCTGTTCCCCGAGGATCTCCGACAGCCGCTTCTCGAGCTGATGCACGTACGCCTTGCTCGTCGACTCCGCGCCATCGCGCCCGAACCGAACCTGCCGCAGGAACGCGTCCGCCACGGCCAGGTCCTCATCCAGCACCGTCCAGTACTGCACCCCAGACGGCATCCTCACCGGGAACGCCCGCACCGGTATGCCTCGATTGTCTCGTTACGCCACATAGGTCACGAGTGCCACACCCTAGGAGAACTTTGCGGCTCACCGTAGCTTCGGGAGTCCTGGTTTCCCGCAAGTTCAGCCGGACTGAAGGTTCTTCAGGACGAACTCACGGCACTATCCGCCACCAGTTCCGGGATCACGTCAGGTTCGATGTCCGGGCTGAGGTTCACTGTCCTGTCTCGTTGACGTTGAGGCAGTCTCGCTGATCTGAGGTACCCGGCGCATCGTCTCATGTAGTTGGTTGGGGCATTGATCGCCGATGTCGTAAGCCGCCGGTAGGGTCGCCGGCATGGCGAATGGGTTTGATGCGGGAGCGGCGTTGCGGGCAGGGCTTGGTGATCGCCGGCAGTCGTGGGAGTTCATCCGGCGGTTCGCTGCGGAATGGACCGCGCCGCTGGCAGCCGGTGACGGGGTCAGCCGTGATTCCTGGCTTGCCGCCGAGCAGCGCATCGGCGTTGACCTGCCCGCCGCGTTGCGCGAGGCGTACCTGCTATTCGGCAGGCGACCCGACCTAACGGCTAGGCAGGACCGGCTGGTTTCCCCGCACGAGCTCAGCTTCGACGATTCAGGCACCGCCGTGGTATTCCGCGTTGAGAACCAGTACTGCGCCGAATGGGGCGTGGTGGCAGCGGACCTGGCCAGCGCCGATCCGCCCGTGTACGTCCGGGACCATAGCCGTGGCGGCTGGGAGCCGTTCCTGGACCGGGTGTCGGTGGCGTGCGTGGAGATGGTGCTTAGCGAGGTACTGCTCGGGGCCGGGAAGCTGGGCAACGCGTGCCCGCTGCCTGACGAGCTGATCACCGTGGTCGAATCCGCCTACGAGCAGATGGCGTTGCCCGAGTATCCGCTGTGGACCGACGACGGCATCACGGTGCGCTGGTTCTCCGCGCCGGGCAGGCTGCTGCGCATGGACGGGCGCGGGCCGTATTGCTGGCTGTTCGTCCGGGGAAGGACCCCGGCCGATCTGGAATCGATCTGCACCACGATCCGTGGGCCCTGGGTCGCAGCGCAGGGCACCATTGAAGTATCTGACCTGCCTGATCACCTTATGTAAGCATGCCCGGCGGCCCCCGCTTCGGGAGACCGGGCGCGGCTGCGCCACTTCCAATCCGTCGACCTGCCTCAGATGTGTGAGACAAGCCGCCCATCTCTCCGTCTCGCACATTTGAGGCACCGCATCCCATGCCGACGTCCATGCCTCACGCTTAACGAGACAGGACATTCACTGGTGCCGTCCGGCGGCGTGGCGGATCGCGGCGGTGACCAGTTCCAGGCTCTGCCGGTCAAGGCCCGGGATAGCGTCGCCGAGGCTACCAGGTGCCCGGCGGCGAGGCTGGCCGCGAGGCGCACGATGCGCTTCTCCCCGCCGGATGCGGGCAGGCGGCCGCCGTCGAGCGCGGCGATGACCGCGTCCCAGTCGATCCACGCCATCGGGGTGCCGTCGCTGATGCAGGCCGCGGTCTCGACGTGGCAGAGGAAATCCTCGCGGTGGAGGAAGGTGCCGTGGCTTATGATCAGGCCCGCTGCGGCCTCGTCGGGGTGGATGCCCGCGGCTGCGGCGCGCAGCGCGGCGGCGAGCTGGCTGGTCACTCGTGTTCTCCCGTGGGTTGCTGCTCGAGTTTGTCGCTGAGGATCTGCCCGGCGACGGTCGTGTAGCGCAGGGCGGTGGCGTGGTCGAGGTTGAAGACCAGCGAGAGGTGCAGCGGGTCGGGCCCGGCGGTGAGCGCCTCGTGAGGACCGGTCAGCGTGATGGTCGATGCTGAATCCGTTGTCTCCCAGGGAGAAGCGCACGAACTCGTGGCAGACCGGCCCGGTGCCGAGAGCGGTTCTCCTGCTGATGAGGACGTGCGGGTTCGGGCTGTGGGGCCAGGTAGCGCGCCGGCGGCCGAGCCAGGCCCGCATTGCCCGGTAAGTCAGGTCGCCTAGCCGCTGGTCGTGGCCGGCCAGGGTGATCCTCCGGTTCGGCAGGTCGACGTCGTCAAGTTTCAGCCGCCGGATCGCGCCGGATCGCGCGGCGTGCTCTGCGGCCAGGGCGACGGCCAGCCGTTGCGCCGGGCGGCTGGCAAGATCCTCGACAGCGCGGATCTCGCCGTCCGTCATCGGCCTCATCGAAAGGTCGATCGGCGGGGTCCTGATCCCCGCGGCCGGGTTGGTGAATACCAGCCCGTTCCGCTTCGCGAAGCGGAACAGCGACCGCAGTGCGCCGGCTGTTTTCCTGCGCGGGTAGCCGGACATCGACTCGAGCGCCGTGTAGATGTCGGAGGGGGTGACTTCCCGGAGGTGGTCGTAGGTGCGCCCCCACTCCTGGAGGACCGGGCGGGCCGCTGCGGAGTAGGCGTAGATCGTGGCCTCCGACCGCGGCTTCGCGCGGGGGCCGCCGTCGAGCAGCACCAGCAGCCACTGGCGGACGCCCGGCGAACCCCGGGGCCAGTTCGCCGGCGATGCGCTCGATCAGGGCCCGGACTGCCGCCGTCGAGTCGTCGTGGAGCAGCCCGAGGTCGCCGAGCACTTCCGCCAGCCGGGGCCTGGACACGTCCTGGTGCGGCCGGGAGCGGACCTCGCTCATCGGCACCCTGGCGCCGGAGGGGAGGTCGCGGAGTACCGTGGCGAGGCCGTCGAGGACGCCGCGGAGCGTCGTCCGGCTCCAGCCTCGGGCCTCGGCGAGCTGCTGGGCGTGCTCGGCCGCAGCGGCCAGGGCCGGGTCTTCCGAAGCCAGCGCCTCGTGCCGCCAGGGCTGCGGGGCCGGGTCGCCGTTCCGGCCGCGCCAGTACGATGCCCGCGCACGGCAGTTGCTGTTGCAGTACCTTCGGTCGCGGCGGCTGGCTGCGGGCAGCGGGGCCTGACAGTAAGCGCAGTTCATCGCGGTGGGAGCGTCCTGCCGGGCTGGCCGCGCGGGACCACGGCCGGCCGGGCGGTGCCGTCCGCGGCCGCCTTGCCTTCTGCTGCCGGCTGGGGCGCTGCGACGGTGCCGGGCTCAGGGATGAGCAGTTCCTCGACTCCGCAGCCGAGGACGGCGCAGATGACGTCCAGGTCCTGGAGCTTGACCACGTTGGGGTTGCCGGACCACAGGCCCGACATCTTGCCGGCGCTGATCACCAGGCCGCGTTCGGCGAGCATGCGCTGCAGCTGGCTGGCCTTCCAGATGCCGCGGTTGGCCGCGGCCAGGCGCAGGTTCCACTTCACCGGGCAAGCCCCTTCCATCGGTCGGCGACACGCCGCTGCCCGGTCACCCAGGCGTCCTCGACATGGGTGGCGTGAACATGGATATACCGGGCAGTCGTGGCCGTCCAGGCATGCCCCATGAGCTCCTGGATGGCGAACAGGTTCATTCCGGCGAGGTAGAGCTCGGAGGCGCAGAAGTGCCGAAGGACATGGGGCGTTAGCCGCCCCGACCAGGCGGGCAGGTGCCGGCTGGCGGCCTCGGCCAGCGACCGGCGGAACACGTCGTCGGTCGCCCTGGCGCACGATCCGTCCCGGTTCTTGCGCTCGGAGGGGAACAGCGGGACGCCGGGCCGCTCGTGGTCGTCGCCGAAATGGCCCCACACGTCCTCGATGAACCAGAGCAGGTTGCGGTCGGCGCCGTTGATCAGCGGCACCAGCCGCGGCTGGGCCCCTTGCGGCGCGATCCCTTGCCGTGGCGGACGTTGAGCTTGCCGAACCGGCCCAGCTCCCACCGCACGTCGTCCAGGTCGAGCATGCGGACCTCGTTGACCCGCAGCCCGACGTCGGCCTCCAGCCGGGCGGCGGCGTAGTTCCGGGCCGCCGGGGCGAACTTCCGGCAGGTGGCCAGTTCCTCGCGCCACCCGGCGAACAGCTGCCCGACCTCCCCTGCCGTCGGCGGGATCCGCAGCTGCGGGTCCACCGACATCCGCGGCCGGTTCATCTCGTCCAGCGGGCACTCCACGACCCTGCCCGTGAGGTTGTGCAACTCGACCTTGTGCCGCAGCTCCAGGAACTGGAAGAACACCGTCACCGCGGCCGCGCGGCCGGCCCGGGTCGACGGCTTCGCGTCCCGCAGCACCTTGCCGAAGTAGGCATCAGCATCCGCGGGCTGCATCTCCCACAGCGGCCGCCCGAACCAGTCCCGCACCAGCTCAAGGTGACCGACGTCGTTGCGGATCGTGGAGTCGACCAGCCCAGCCGACGCCCGGGCCAGCACGAACCCGGCCAGCACGTCGGTCTCGAAGGCCTCGATCTCCTCCGCGCCCGACGGCTCCCGCAGTTCGCGCAAGTCGCGCACCAGCGCCAGCCCCAACCCGCACCCCCCGTCTTCACCCTGCGCCGCAAGCTATCACCGCGAGCAGCGTTCTTTCACGGAGAGTGAAGAAAAATCATCGGAGCGTGTCGGCCGGGCAGGCGGGTCTGGAAGCCGTGCGCTAGGCCCGATCGGGACTGTCGGACGCTATCGGCCGGTCAAGGAAACTCACGCACTGTTGGTTAGCCGTGACGGGCTACCCGCCGCGGTGACCGGCACGCCGACGGCGTGCCGGTCACCGCGGCCTTAGTTGCCCTTGCCCGGCAGGAACTCCTGGACCTTGGTCTTGAAGCCCTCCTTGAGTACCCCCCACCGGTCCGGGTCGCCCTTCAGCATCGCGGACGCGGCGTCCTTCACCTGCTCGAACGTGGCGTGCGGCGGGATGGGCGGGACGTCCGGATCGGTCCGCAGGTCAAGCACGGTCGGGCGGTCGGCGGCCAGCGCCTGGTCCCAGGCGGGGCCGACCTGGCCGGGCTCGTCGACCGCGATCCCCTGCAGGCCGAGGCTGCGGGCGAAGCCCTCGTAGGAGACGTCGGGCAGCCGCTGCGACTCCGTGAACTTCGGCGCGCCCTCCATCGCCCGCATCTCCCAGGTGACCTGGTTGAGGTCGTTGTTGTGCAGGACCGCGATGATCAGCCGGGGGTCGGCCCACTCCCGCCAGTAGTGCTTGACCGTGATGAGCTCGGCCAGCCCGTTCATCTGCATGGCGCCGTCCCCGGCGAAGACGATGACCGGCCGGCCCGGGTGGCCGAACTTCGCCCCGATGCCATAAGGGACGCCGGGTCCCATCGTGGCCAGGTTTCCCGACAGCGAGCCGCGCATCTCCCCGCGGAACCGCAGCTGCCGGGCGTACCAGTTGGCCGATGAGCCGGAATCCGCCGTGACGATGGCGTCGGCGGGGAGACGGTTAGACAGCTCACGGAAGACCAGCATCGGGTTGACCGGGTCGGCCTCGACCTCGGCCTCCGCGTCCATTGTCTGCCACCATCCGGCCACCCCGGCCTCGATGGCCTGACGCCAGTCGCGGTCGTCCTTGCGCTTCAGGTGCGGGATCAGGGCGCGCAGGGTGGCGGCGGAGTCCCCGACGAGGTTGACCTCGTTGGGATACCGCATGCCGATGAACTTGCCGTCGATGTCGATCTGAACGCCGCGGGCCTGACCGAAGTCCGGCAGGAACTGCGTGTAAGGGAAGCTTGAGCCGACGGTCAGCAGCGTGTCGCAGTGCATCATCATCTCGTAGCTCGGCCGGGTGCCGAGCAGCCCGATCGACCCGGTCACGTAGGGCAGCTCGTCGGACAGGACGTCCTTGCCGAGCAGCGGCTTGGCGACTCCGGCGCCGAGCAACTCGGCGACTTCCTCGATCTCGCGCCGGGCGCCGCGGGCGCCCTGCCCGGCGAGGATCGCCACCTTGCGGCCGGAGTTCAGGACGTCGGCCGCGCGGCCGATCGCCTCATCGTCCGGCACGGCGGTCGGCCAGTCGACCCCGATGGAGGACGGCACCATCTTGAATGCGTGACTCGGCGGGGAGTAGGGCAGCTCCTGAACGTCGGACGGGATGATGATCGCGGTGGGCGCCCGCTCGGCGAGCGCGGTGCGGATCGCCCGGTCGAGCACGTTGGGCAGCTGCTCGGGCACCGTGACCATCTGCACGTACTCGCTGGCGACATCCTTGTACAAGGACAGCAGGTCGACTTCCTGCTGGTAGGAGCCGCCCATCGCGCTGCGGCTGGTCTGGCCGACGATCGCGACGACGGGCACGTGATCGAGCTTGGCGTCGTAGAGGCCGTTCAGCAGGTGGATGGCGCCCGGGCCGGATGTCGCCATGCACACGCCGACGCGCCCGGTGAACTTGGCGTACCCGACGGCCTCGAAGGCCGCCATTTCCTCATGCCGCGCCTGGATGAACTGAGGCTTGTTCTCCGCCCGTCCCCACGCCGCGAGGATGCCGTTGATCCCGTCACCCGCGTATGCGAAGACGTGCTCCACGTCCCAGTCGCGCAGGCGACCGAGTAGGTAGTCGCCAACTGTCGCTTTCATGCCTGTCCTTTCGATGGTCGTGGATGTGTCACCCGGCCCTGTGGTATCGGGCACTGTTGTTATCCGGCCCCGTGTTACCCCGCACTGCGGGCCCCCGCGGCCAGCTGATCCGCTGCCCGGGCGGCGACGGCCATGATGGTGAGGGCCGGGTTGGCGCTGCCCTGGGTCGGGAGCACGCTGCCGTCGGTGATGTACAAGTTGGGGACGGCGAAGCTGCGGCAGTTGCGGTCGACGACGCCGTCCTCTTCGGCTTCTGCCATCCGCGCCCCGCCGACTAGGTGGGCATAGCGCTGGATGGTGATGACCTCGTCCGCGCCCGCGGCCCGCAGGATGTCTTCCATGACGCCCTGCGCTGCCCTCACGAGGGCGCGGTCGTTGTCGCACTGCGAGTAGTCCACCCGGGCGACCGGCAGGCCGTACTGATCCTTCTCATCCGCCAGGGTCACCCGGTTCTCCGGGAGCGGCAGGAACTCGCACAGCGCGCCGAGGCAGGACCAGTGGACGTAGTCGCTCATGTACTCGCGCAGCTCGCGACCCCAGTGTCCCTGCGCGACGACGTGCTCGGCCCACGTGATCGGCAGCGGCGATACGGTCTGGATGGCGAACCCGCGCTTGTAGTCCTTGCCCGGGTCGGTCTCGTAGAACTCTTCCGTGCTGACCTCGGGCGGGGGTGCCTTGTACATCCGCACCTCATCGCGGAACCGGCCCGCGGTCTGCGGGGCGCCCTGCACCATGAGGTAGCGGCCGACCTGGCCGAAGTCGTTGCCCAGGCCGTCGGGGAACCGGTCGCACGCCGAGTTCAGCAGCAGCCGCGGCGTCTCGATGGAATAGCCGGCAACGGCCACCATCGCCGCCCGCTGAAATCGCTCCCGCCCGCCGCGGACGTAATGCACGCCGAGCGCGCGGCCGGTCCGGGAGTCGATTGCCACCCGGGTCACCATGGCGTCGGCGCGCACCTCAGCGCCGTGCGCCAGCGCGTCGGGGATGTGGGTGATCAGCGGTGACGCCTTCGCGTTGACCTTGCAGCCCTGCAGGCAGAAGCCGCGGTAGATGCAGTGCGGCCGGTTACCGAAGCGGCCGTTCGCGATCGCGACCGGCCCCACCTTCGCGGTGATGCCGAGCTTGCGGGCGCCGCGCAGGAAGACCTCGCCGTTTCCGCCGACCGGATGCGGCCGGTGCGGGTAGCCGTGCGGGTCGCCCCACGGCCAGTGCTCTCCCGCGACCGGCAGTTCCTGCTCGATCGCGGCGTAATAAGGCCGAAGGTCCGCGTAGCGCAGTGGCCAGTCGGCGCCCACGCCGTCCGAGCTTCTGGTGGTGAAATCGCTCGGGTGAAACCGCGGGGTGTAGCCGGCGTAGTGGACCATCGAGCCGCCGACTCCCCGCCCGGAGTTATTCGAGCCGAGCGGCACCGGGTCGGTGCCCGCGATCACCCGCGGGTCGGTCCAGTAGAGGCGGTGCGAGCCTGCCTCGTCGCTCACCCAGTCGGCGTCGGGGTCCCAGAACGGGCCCGCGTCCAGTGCCGCCACCCGCCAGCCCGCCCGGGCCAGCCGTTGCGCCAGGACCGAGCCGCCCGCTCCGCAGCCCACGATCACCAGGTCGATCTCGTCGGAGTCCGCGAACCGCCGCATGTCCTGCCGCAGCCGGTGGTTTGTCCTGCTGCCGTCGTTGGGCAGCAGCCACGCGGACTCGTTCCGCGAGCGCACGCCGGGCATCAGGCTCCTTCCTTCACCGGGTCCTCGGCCGGCCGCGCGTCAGCAACCTCGAAGGGCTCGAGCGCGCCGACCCCGATGTTCTTGTAGCCGCGCGGGTAGGCCGGGCCGGGGAAGCCCATCTCGTCCCAGGCGTAGGGGTGCGAGTAGAGGGCCGTGCAGGCGTACCTCGTCCACAGGCTCCACACGTGAGCCGCGGGCAGCCCGTGCCACTCGTCCGCGTCGAGCACGGACTGGATCAGCGCGGCCTGGTCCTTCTCGGGCGCCCCGGCGAACGTGGTGCCGCAGCGGGCGTCCGCGTCCGCGTCGAGGTAGGCGAGCGTGTACCGCCACGCCTGGCCGTCCTCGGGCATGTCCGCGTAACGCCAGCCGTCCGTCTCGCCCGCCGCCAGCCTCGCGTCGACCATTTCCAGCACTGGTATCCGCGGGTCGTCGCTCTGGCCGGTCAGCAGGTTGAGCATGGCGGCCGCGCAGGCCTGCTCGGCGGCGGTGAAGAACGTGAGCGGCGCGGGCGGCCCGACCCTGGCGGTGACGAGGTCGGCCGTGACCGGATCCCAGTGCCGTGACTGGCTGAGCACGTCGAAGCCGGGAAACCGCTGCCCCTGGCCGCTCATTTCTCCCTGCGCAGGATGGCCGCGAGCAGCCCCATCCCGCCCACCATGGTGACCAGCAGCGGCGCCAGCAGCGGCGGCCCCATCTCCATGTTGTAGCGGGCGTTCGACCAGCCCCCTGGCTTCTGGGAGATGCCGCGCGCGTGCAGGTACACGCCCTGCAGGCCGTTGGCGACGATGGCGGCCGAGGCGATCGGCAACGCGGTTTTCGCCATCCGGTGGCTGCAGAACCCCGCGACGCCGGCCACGGCGCCAACCGGCCCAAGCGCGACCGGCAGCCACATCATCTTGTTACCGAAGCTGGCACTGTCGTGCTCGAAGTAGATTTCCGCGGCCGTCACGAGCGCTCCCGCCGCGGTGAGGGCCGAGAGGCTCCGCTCGAAGCGCCCGGTCTCCACGTTGCCCAGCATGCGGTCGATGCCCCGCAGGCCCTCGGCCGCCGCGCCGCGGTCAGCATGCCGAGATCTCATCTGGTCTCCTCCTGGCCGGCGTGCGGTGCCGTCACCGGCGGCGAAGCGCGAGGACGATGACCACGATGATCAGGATGACTACGACGGTTCCGATGCCGATATACATGAGAATGCCTCACTTGTTGTGCGGGTAAGGCTTCCCCACTGCCCGCCGCGGGCCGGCCCAAACCCGGGTCCCGCCTGATCCGCCCGGGCCTCTCAGCGAGAGCCTGAGCGTGCCCGGCGGCGGGCGGTCTTGGCTTCCTGGCCGCACTCGCTCATCGAGCACCAGCGGCGGTTGCCCCGCTTGGTGGCGTCGAGGAAGAACCACCCGCAGTGGTCGCCGGGGCATTGCCTGAGGCGGGCGACGGGGCCCTGGTCGCCGAGCAGCCGGACCGCCGTCGCGACCGCCACGTGACGCACCGTCGCCAGTTGCGCCGGGTCCCAGCTCCAGTCGAGCCGCCCGTCGGGCTCCTGATCCAGGCGTGCCGCCTGGTACGCCCGCGCCGTCAGGCCGCCTAGCCGGGCCCGGTCGGCGTCCGGCACCCGCTGGCCGCGGACCCGGTCGAGGAAGACCTGATAGAGCAGTTCGCGGGCCTCGAGCGCGGCCGGCAGCTCGAGGAGCCCCGCGTCGCCGTCGCCGTCGGCGCGGTCGCTGAGCACGCCCCTGCGCAAACCCCAACGGCGCAGGTCATCGACCGTGCGCAAGGCATCGCCGGCGTCCGGGTGACCCCGCTGCTCGGCGGTGTTGACGAAGTCGAGGGCCACGTGCCCGCCGACGAAGGGGAGCTCGGCGACTGACTGCACGCACTCAGCGTACCAGCAAAACCTATTTTGCTGGTTTAACGACACCGGTAAATGGTAGTTTGCTGGTGCAGTCGAGTAACGAGTCAGGGAGGTGCATCATGGGCGCGATCTGGCTGGCCGCCGCCGCGGCGGCGGCCTGGGGTGCCGCCGATTACCTGGGCGGGGCGTCCCGTGGGCGCACGCCCGTGCTCGTGGTGGTCGCGGTGTCCGAGTTCCTCGGCCTCTGCCTGCTCATCCCGGTTCTCGTGGCGCGCGGCGTCCCGCTCCCGGCGAGCCCGCGGATGCTCCTTGCCGTTGTCGCCGGAGCGGGCGTCACGATCGAGCTGGGCCTGATCTATCTCGCGCTCAGCCGGGGAGAAGGCTTCATCACCGCCGCGGTCGGCGCGCTCGGCGCGGCGGCGGCGGCGACGGCGGGCCTGATCACCGGCGACCCGCTCGGCGCGGTGGTCGCGGCCGGGCTGGCCTGCGCCCTCGTCGGCGGGGGAGTCAGCGCGTGGACGTCCGACGGCGCCAGCCGGCGCGGCGGGCCGCTGGGGAGCGCCGGCCTCTGCGCCGGCGCCGCGGCCGGGGTGGCCGTGATGCTCATCAGCTTCCGCGCCGCCGGCCGGGCGGACCCGTACTGGGCGACCGCCGTCGAGCACGCGAGCACCGCCGTGTGCGCGGTCCTCATCCAGCTGGTGGCCGGGCGCCGGCCATCGCGCCGGCAGCGCCGGCTGCCACCCGAGCGATTCCCGCGGCCAGCCCAGATGCCGGGCCTCGCGCTGGTCGCCCTCGCCGGGGTCGTCGGCGACCTCGCCTACGCCAGCGCCTCGCAGCACGGGACGCTGAGCGTCGTCTCCGCCGTCTCCTCGCTCTACCCGGTGGCCACCATCGCCCTCGGCGTCGCCGTCCAGGGCCAGCGGCCAAGCCGCGTCCAGTTCGCCGGGATCACCCTCGCCCTGATCGGCGCGACGGTGCTCGGCGCCGCCACCGGGTAGCCGGTGGTGACCGTGGCGTAGGGTTGCGGCGTGCGGCCGGAAGGGGACATCACCAGGGGCACCACCAACCCCAGCCGGCTGCGGCGAGTGGACCGCTGGATAACCCAGGCCCAGCAGCCGGTGCTCCGCTCCCGCGACCGGCCGCTCATCGCCGACCTGGGCTTCGGTGCGTCGCCGGTCACCACGGTCGAGCTGTACCGGAGGGTGCGCGCGGTGGCGCCGGATGCCGAGGTAACCGGCCTGGAGATCGACCCGGAGCGGGTCGCGTCGGCGTGCCGCCGGCTAACGGCGGCCCGGGCCGACGGCGAGACGCTGCCCGGGCTCTCGTTCGCGCTCGGCGGGTTCGAGCTGCCAACGGCGCGGCGGCCGCTGCTGGTCCGCGCGTTCAACGTGCTGCGCCAGTATCCGGAGGAGCAGGCCTATGCTGCCTGGTCCCGGCTGCGGTCCGGCCTCGCGCCCGGCGGCGTCCTCGTCGAGGGCACCTGCGACGAGATCGGCCGCCGGGCGGTCTGGGTCACGCTGCCCGCGGACGAGCGGCGGGCGGCCCTGGTCACGTTCTCCGCCCGGCTCGCGTCGCTTGAGCGCCCCTCGGACCTGGCCGAGCGGCTGCCGAAGGCGCTCATCCACCGCAACGTGCCGGGCGAGCCCGTGCACCAGTTCCTGCGCGACTTCGACCGGGCCTGGGACAGCGCCGCGCCGTACTCCGCGTTCGGGTCCCGGCAGCGCTGGCTGGCGGCGGTCACGTCGCTGTCCGCCGCCTGGCCGGTGATCCGCCGCCCGCCCGAGGGCGGCCGCCGTCGCTGGCGACTCGGGGAGGTGTCCCTTCCCTGGACCGCCCTCGCCCCGCCCGGACGGATGCGGTCTTGACCGGTTTGAACCCGCTCGCCGGAGCACGCAGCACGAGCATGTCGGGTGACGTCGTAATGGCCGGCCAGCTACCTGGCCGCCGTCCTCGCCGGCGTGGCCGCCGGCCAGGTAGCCGCAGGCGGCGGCCAGCTCGTCGTCTGTGCGGTAAAACCGGGCTGCGTGCTCGCCGGGGCCCACGGCGAGCAGGGTACTCCCCGCGAGTCATGACCCCCCGGTACCCCCTGGCCGCTGATTGAGCCGGCGGACCGCGTTCCGGCCAAGCGCGGTGAGCCGGTCGAAGAGGCCGGCCGGCAGGGCCGGGCGCAGCTTCCGCCCGGGAGTGAGCTCACCCGAGGCCCCGTCGGCATCGGGCAGGCTCATCGCCATCAGGTGCAGCAGCCGGGCCGTCAGCCCGGGGAACACGCTCGCGCCGCGCGCCCCGAGCTGGGCCGCGGGCGTGAGGATGACCTCCGGTTTCCCCGCGAGCGTCGCGGCGACGATCCGCCGGGCGGCCCGGTCCGCGTCCATCGAAAGGACCGGCAGG
Source organism: uncultured Actinomycetota bacterium (assembly GCA_963767685.1). Lineage (GTDB taxonomy): Bacteria > Actinomycetota > Actinomycetes > Streptosporangiales > Streptosporangiaceae > Trebonia. Next base: position 1,800,702 of record CAVYEZ010000005.1, on the reverse strand, counting down.
CTGGCGCCGAGCCCGAACCAGGTGAACTCCTTCTCCTGCTGCCCGCGGAACAGCGCCGCGACATGCGAGCCGGTCCGCATCAGTCCGGGCACGGCGGTCGTCACGGTGACCGGCCCCGCCCCGAGTTCTGCGCGCAGCCCCTCGGAAAACGCCACCGCGGCGAACTTCGCCATGCAGTAGGGGAGCAGGTGCGGCACGCTGATCTTGCCGCCGACCGAGGTGACGTTAACGATCCGCCCGCCGCCGCCGGCGCGCAGCACGGGGATCGCGGCCAGCGCGAGCCGGGCGGGCGCCAGCGCCATCGTCGCGATGGCCGCCTCGATGTCGGTGAAGTCAACGCTGGCCACCGGGCCGACCTGGATGACACCAGCGTTGTTCACCACGATGTCGAGACGGCCGTAGCGGGTCATCGCGGCGTCGATCAGCTCGGCCGGCGCGTCCTCGGCGGTGATGTCGCACGCGACCGCGGTGACGTCGGCGCCGCCGGCGCGCAGCGTCTCGGCGGCGCGGTCCAGCTGCGCGGCGTCGCGCGCGCAGATCACCAGCCGGCAGCCGTGCCCGCCGAGCTCACGGGCGATGGCGAGCCCGAGCCCCCGCGACCCCCCGGTGACGATCGCGACCGAGCCGGCGACGTCGCCGGCCTTCAACCGCGCCATCGCCCTCACCCGCCCGGCCGGAACAGGGCCCGGACGCACCCGTCGGCCTTGGACTTGAACATCTCGTAGCCGCGCGGTGCCTCGTCCAACGGCAGGACGTGGGTGACCAGGTGCCGGGTGTCGAGTTCGCCGGCGGCGATCCGGTCGAGCAGCATCGGGATGTAGCGCTGCGCGTGCTGCTGCGCGCCGCGCAGGGTCAGCCCCTTGTTCATAACCGCGCCGAGCGGGAACTTGTCCACCAGGCCGCCGAACACTCCGAGCACGAACACCGACCCGCCCTTGCGGCACGCGTAGATCGCCTCGCGGACCGCGGTCGGCCGGTCGGACTGCATTCGCAGCTGCTGCTTCGCCTGGTCGTACAGGAACTGCGGCCCCGGGCTGTGCGCCTCAAGGCCGACCGCCTCGATGCACACGTCGGGCCCGCGCCCGCCCGTCCGCTCCCGCAGCTCGGCCTGCACGTCGGTGCCGGAGTAGTCGATGGTCTCCGCGCCGCCGTACCGCTCCGCCATGGCGAGCCGCTCGGGGATCCGGTCGATGACGATCACCCGTTCGGCACCGAGCAGTACCGAGGCCCGCGCCGCCATCTGCCCGACGCCGCCCGCGCCCCAGACCGCGACCACGTCGCCCGGCTTGACTCCGCCCAGGTCCGCGCCCATCCAGCCGGTCGGCGCGGCATCGGAGGTGAACACGGCGCTCTCGTCGTCCACGCCCTCGGGCACGGGGAAGGCGCCGTAGTCGGCGAACGGTACCCGCACGTACTCGGCGTGTGACCCGTGGAACCCGCCCATGGCATGCGAGTAACCGAATACACCGCCGGTCTCGTATCCCCAGGCGAGCTGGGCGAACCCCGGGTTGGTGTTGGTGTTGTCGCACAGCGACCATTCGCCGTTGGCGCAGTACCAGCAGCGGCCGCAGCCGATGAACGACGCCACGACCACCCGGTCCCCGGCCTTGTGCCTGGTGACGCCCGGGCCCGCCTCCACGACCTCGCCGAGGAACTCGTGGCCGATGATGTCTCCGGCTCGCATCGCGGGGATGTAGCCGCCGATCAAGTGCAGGTCGGAGCCGCAGGTGACGGTCGCGCGCACCCGGACGATCACGTCCTGGTCGTTCTTGATCCCTGGATCGGGAACGTTCTCCACGGCGAGCTTGTTCACGCCCTCCCAGCACAGCGCCTTCACAGCCGCCCCTCCCTTCCTGCCAGCCTCGTCGCGACGTGGAACAGCCTGCCGCTGGGCGTGGGATGGTCCGTCGGATCGTCGGGCTTGAGCACCTCCCCGGTTTCGATGAGCGACTTGGCGTCGCGCAGCGCGGCGCGGACCCGCTGCCGCGGGTCGTTACCGCTCAGCCGGTCCGGCAGTCCGGCCGCGCCCACGGGCGGCTGCGAGAAGGGACGCATCGCCAGTTCGGTGCCGCGCCCGCCCGGCGCCGGCCGGACCCTTGCCTCCGCGATGTCGCTCAGCTGCGCGACCGGGCCTGGCAGTTCGCCGCCGGCCGGGAACCGCTCCGGCGGGCAGTTCACGGTGACGGTCAGCCAGCGGTTACGCGGTTCGGCGTCGCCGGGCACTCCGCCGAGGAACCTGGTGCTCACCGTTTTCGCGGCGTTCTCCGCCGCCGCGCCGCCGGAGGCGGCCGCCGCGGCCAGCAGCGTGCGCCACGACGTCCCGCTCATGTCGCGCTCCCCGGCTCGGAGATCCGGCCGTGCATCTTCGCCGCCGCCGTTTCCGGCATGATCTTGCCGGCGGCGGCCTGCGCCTTGTTCTTCGCCGACCCGGCGACCACGAGATCCCTGCCGTCCATCAGCGCGTTGAACCCCTCACGAGCCACATCGCGCGGGTCGTCCTTGTTCTCCATGCCGCTCGACGCGCCGGTGACGACGGCGAGCGGCCGGCTGTCTGTGTACCCCATGGAAAATCCCTCCCAGAAACGGAAGCCACCGGCCTACCCGGCGGCGAACCGGCTAACCAGCTCCAAGTGAGGCGTTTAGCGCCGCGCCGCCGGGTTAGCCATGTGAACACGCGAAACACGGCAGCCACGCACCGTAGTCACGAGGGCGGCCGCACACGGCGGCCCACGAGGGAGGCGTGATGGAACGCGGCAACACTAAGCACGGCCCGGTGCACGACCAGGAGATGGCCAAGGAGACGCAAGGCATGGTGCGCGGCAGCGCTCATCGTGCCCACGGGGAGGAATGGCGCGAGCCGGAGCCCGTCGATGACGGGATCCCGCCGGTCCGGCGCGGCGACGGGGCGAACCCGCGGCCTTCGGGGCGCGACTACGAGCTGCGCCATGAACTGGCGCGCGTCCTCACCAGGGGCTGGTTCCCCGCGGACCGCGACGCTGTGCTCGCCCGCCTGGCGGATAGCGACGCGCCGGAGGACCTGACCGAACGCGTGGCGGCGCTCCCGGAGGGCGCGCGCTTCGCGGCCCCGCGGGACGTGCTGGTCGCACTCGGCATCAACTCGCCGGAGACTGGCGGCGCGCCGGGGCGGAAGGCAAGCGACACGGAAGGAAAGTGAGATGAAAGCGTTCGACGGGCTGCAGGCGCCCCCACCACGGTCCGGACCCGGCAGGAGACCATCCCCGGCGCGATCCAGGCGTACGAGGCCCTCGACCGCCGCGACCCTGGCTGGACGAAGGTCACCCCCGAAGTCGCCTGGCCTTACCCTGAGCTAAGCCATGGCGCCTGGTCAGGCGGCCTGCCCGTCAAGCCAGCTGGTGATGCTGCGGGCCAGGGTCGGCATCGGGAGCGAGCCGTGGTCGAGGACGGCGGCGTGGAAGTCGGGCAGCGAGAACGCCGGGCCGAGCCGCCGCCTCGCCTCGTCCCGCAGTCGCTCGATCTCCAGCTTGCCGGTGAGGTAGCACAACGCCTGACCAGGCATGACGATGTACCGGTCGATCTCCGCGGCCATGAACTCGGGCGGCAGCGGCACGTGCTCGACCGCGTAATCCACGGCCCGCTCGCGGCTCCAGCCGAACGCGTGCAGCCCGGTGTCGACCACGAGCCGAACGGCCCGCATCAGGGCGGTGCTGATCGCGCCGAGCAGGCCGCGCTCGTCGGTGTACAGGCCGGTTTCCTCGGCGAGCTGCTCGGCGTACAGCCCCCAGCCCTCAGAGAACACGGGCAGGCTGCGCTGCCGCTGCAGCGCGGGCAGGTCGGCCAGCAGCTGCAGGCGGGACAGCTGGAGGTGGTGGCCGGGCACCGCCTCGTGGAAGGCCACGACGTCAATGTCCCAGCCGGTGCCCGCCGTGGGCCGCCGCGTGTTGAACCAGAACGTGCCGGGCCGCCCGCCGTCCAGCCGGGGCGGCGTGTAGTGCGGCGCCGCGCCCGCGAGGGCCACCACGTCGGGCATCGGCGTCACGTCGCAAGGAGGAGGCAGGGGGGCGGGGAAGAACTCCGGCGCGCGGGCCTCGGCTCGCCGCACGGCGGCCAGGGCCCGGCTGACCGCTTCCTCCGGCGCCAGCCGGCCGCCGAGTCCCTGGTCGCGGCGAGTACCTCGTCGAGACCGGAGAGCCCGAGGTCCTTGCCGAGTTCTACCGCCCGCGCCTCAAGCGCCGCCACGTGGTCGAGGCCGGTCTGGTGCAGTTCTTCCGCCGTCAGCGGCAGGGTCGTGTAGACCTGGATGGCCCGCGCGTAGTCGGCCGCGCCGCCGGGCAGCCACCTGAGCCCGGCGTGCTCGGCCGACCGGGCCCGCGGTAGCAGCTCCCGGACCGTGTCCGCCCACCGGGCCAGGGCCGGCTGCACCACGTCGGCCAGGGCCGCGCGGCGCTCGGCGTCCCACGCCGCCGCGCGCGTCCAGTCCTCCGGCGGCGTCGGCGACAGCACGGGGCTGTCTTCCGGTGCCGCGAGGATCGCCTCGGCCCAGCCGACGGCCTGCTCGGCGAGCGGGGCGACCGGCAGCCGCCCGGCGCGGGCGCCGTCCCGCAGCCGCTCGCTGACCTGGTCGAGCCAGGCGCCGCTGCCCCGCAGCCGGGTGAGGTAGTTCTCCGCGGCGGCCTCGTCCAGCAGGACCGTCCTCGCCGCCACGGCGAGGAACATGGCGGGCCCCGAGTACTGCATGGCGGTGACCGTGTGCTCATCCGCCGCCAGGTCGACGCCCGCCACCTCCTGCGCGGCCGCCTGGATCGTGCAGTCGAGCGTGACGGCGTCGGCCGCCGTGAGCTGCTCCCGCCCGACCTCGCCGGCCTCGCCGAGGAAGCGCCCGGCCTCGGCCCGCCACGCCTGCTGGCCTTCCGCGCTGTCGTCGGGGAGCAGGTCGTCGTAGCCGGGGATGCCGTACATGGTGGCGGCGAACGGGTTGGCGTGCAGCCACCGCTCGTGGAAGCGGTCGGCGAGGTCGCGTGCTTCGGTCATCGAACCTTCCACGATCGTGAGGCGCCAGGATTCTTGAGGGCGAGGGCGCGCTAGATAGCGTAGCCCGGCGGCCGGACGGGGAGATCACCGGCGGCGCGGCCGCTACTATCGGTCTCGCTACCGCTGTCAGGCCGCGTCGGATGGAGGCCCCGTGGACCCCGAGACCGTAGACCAGAACTACGCCCAGCTTCAGCAGCAGGCTCAGCAGACCGTGGCGCAGATCCAGGCGCTGGCCGGCAAGCTGCAGTCCGCCGCCGCCGCGGGTGACCAGAGCGCGCGCGAGTGGATGCTCGACCTGAAAGAGATCGCGCTCGGCATCCAGCAGGAGCAGGGGCAGGTTTCGCTGCTGCTGCAGTCCATCCACTCGATGGTGGACAACCACGTCCAGGCGATGGGACAGCCCGGTTACCAGCAGCCCGGCTACCAGCCGCACCACCCAGTATCAGCAGCCCCAGTATCAGCAGCCGGGCTATCAGCAGTCCCAGTACCAGCGGGGATCCGGTGGCATGCTGCAGCAGTTCCTCGGCGGCGGGTTCGGCCGCGCGATCGTGACCGGCGCGGGCTTCGGCATCGGCGACGACATCATCAACGCCATCTTCTAGCGCTGACCGGCCCGCGACCCGTCTGGCGTTGACCGGCCGGCGACGGCACCCGCCCGCGACCGGTTCCGGCCGTAGGTAACGCGCCACGTACCCCCGCCACGGCGCGCGCAATGACATGATTAAGGCAGAGAATGTGCGCCTGGCCGTGAATGCCCGATGGCAGTCGGTCACGGAAACGAGCCGCGGCGAACGCGAACGAGTGGGGTGATCGGCATGCCGGTGGCGACGGAGACCGGGCAGCAAGAGCAGATGCAGCAACTGCTCGCGGGCCTGACCGCGGTGCGCGGCGGCGACTTCAGCATCCGGCTCCCCGCGGGCCAGGACCTGCTGATGAACGAAATCGCGGCCGTGTTCAACGCGATGAACGAGCAGCTCGGCGTGTTCACCTCGGAAGTCACCCGGGTGGCCCGCGAGGTGGGCACCGAGGGCCAGCTCGGCGGCCAGGCGGAAGTCCCGGCGGTGGCGGGCACCTGGAAGGACCTCACCGACTCGGTCAACGCGATGGCGGGCAACCTCACCGGGCAGGTGCGGGCCATCGCCCAGGTGACCACCGCCGTCGCCAGGGGGGACCTGAGCCAGAAGATCTCCGTCGAGGCCAAGGGCGAGGTCGCCACGCTCGCCGAGACCATCAACGGCATGGTCGACACCCTGTCCGCGTTCGCCGGCGAGGTCACCCGGGTGGCCCGCGAGGTCGGCACCGAGGGCCGCCTCGGCGGCCAGGCGGAGGTGCCGGGCGTCGGCGGGACCTGGCGGGACCTGACCGAGTCCGTGAACTTCATGGCGGGCAACCTGACCAGCCAGGTCCGCAACATCGCCCAGGTGACCACCGCGGTCGCCAAGGGCGACCTGAGCCAGAAGATCACGGTCGACGCGCGCGGCGAGATCCTCGAGCTCAAGAACACCGTGAACACGATGGTCGACCAGCTGTCGGCGTTCGCCGGCGAGGTCACCCGGATGGCCCGCGAGGTCGGCACCGAGGGCCGCCTCGGCGGCCAGGCGCAGGTCCCGGGCGTCGGCGGCACCTGGCGGGACCTGACCGACTCGGTGAACTTCATGGCGGGCAACCTGACCAGCCAGGTCCGCTCCATCGCCCAGGTCGCCACCGCGGTCGCCAAGGGCGACCTGAGCCAGAAGATCACGGTCGACGCGCGCGGCGAGATCCTCGAGCTCAAGAACACCATCAACACCATGGTGGACACGCTGTCCGACTTCGCCGGCGAGGTCACCCGGATGGCCCGCGAGGTCGGCACCGAGGGCCGCCTCGGCGGCCAGGCCGACGTGCAGGGCGTCTCCGGCACCTGGAAGGACCTGACTGAGTCGGTCAACATCATGGCCGCCAACCTGACCGTGCAGGTCCGGTCGATCGCCGAGGTAACCACCGCGGTCGCCAAGGGCGACCTGAGCCAGAAGATCCGGGTCGACGCCCGCGGCGAGATCCTGGAGCTGAAGGAGACCATCAACACGATGGTCGACCAGCTGTCGGCGTTCGCGGGCGAGGTCACCCGGGTGGCCCGCGAGGTGGGCACCGATGGCCGCCTCGGCGGCCAGGCCATCGTCCAGGGCGTCTCCGGCACCTGGAAGGACCTGACCGACAACGTCAACGTGATGGCCTCCAACCTGACCGCCCAGGTCCGGTCGATCGCGCAGGTCACCACCGCGGTCGCCAAGGGCGACCTGAGCCAGAAGATCCGGGTCGACGCCCGCGGCGAGATCCTGGAGCTGAAGGAGACCGTCAACACGATGGTCGACCAGCTGTCGGCGTTCGCGGGCGAGGTTACCCGGGTGGCCCGCGAGGTGGGCACCGAGGGCATCCTCGGCGGCCAGGCGACCGTGCCCAACGTGGCCGGGACCTGGAAGGACCTGACCGACAACGTCAACTCGATGGCGAACAACCTGACGAACCAGGTGCGGAACATCGCCCAGGTCACCACCGCGGTCGCGAAGGGCGACCTGACCAAGAAGATCGACGTCGACGCCCGCGGCGAGATCCTGGAGCTGAAGACGACGATCAACACGATGGTCGACCAGCTCTCGTCGTTCACCGCCGAGCTGACCCGCGTGGCCCGCGAGGTGGGCCGGGAAGGCCGCCTCGGCGGCCAGGCCGAGGTCGAGGGCGTGTCGGGCACCTGGAAGCGGCTGACGGAGAACGTCAACGAGCTGGCCGGCGCCCTCACCAGGCAGATCCGCGCGATCTCGGAGGTGACGAGCGCGGTCGCCACCGGCGACCTGACCAGGACGATCTCCGTCGAGGCGGCCGGCGAGGTCTCCGAGCTCAAGGACAACATCAACACGATGGTCCACTCGCTGCGCGAGACCACCGAGGCCAACCAGCAACAGGGCTGGCTGCAGACCAGCCTGGCGCGGGTCGCCGGCCTCATGCAGGGCCAGCGTGACCTGGCCGTGGTCGCCGAGCTGATCATGAACGAGCTCATCCCGCTGGTCGGCGGCCAGCAGGGCGCGTTCTTCCTCGCCGACAACACCGGCGACGGCGAGACCCGGCTGCGGCTCATCGCCGGGTACGGGCTGCCGCCGCGTTCGAACGGGCACCCCGGCGGCGCGCCCGGCCAGGTCCTGCTCGGCCAGTCGCTGATCGGGCAGGTCGCCAAGACGCGCCGGCCCATCATCCTGGACGAGGTCCCCGGGGGGTACGCCACGATCTCCTCCGCGATCGGGGCGGCTCGCCCGGTCAACGTGATGATCGTGCCGATCGTGTTCGAGGACCAGGTGCTCGGGGTTATCGAGGCCGGCTCGCTCTACTCGTTCACGCAGCTGCACCGCGACTTCCTCGAGCAGCTCATGGAGGCCATCGGCGTCAACGTCAACACGATGATCGCCAACGCCCGCACCGACGCCCTGCTCGACCAGTCACAGCGGCTGACCGCCGAGCTCCAGTCGCGGCAGATGGAGCTGCAGCGGTCCAACGCCGAGCTCGCCGACAAGGCGGCGCTGCTGGCCGCGCAGAACCGCGACATCGAGACCAAGAACGCGGAGATCGAGCAGGCCCGGCAGGAAATCGAAGAGCGGGCCAAGCAGCTCGACCAGGCCAACCGGTACAAGTCGCAGTTCCTCGCGAACATGTCCCACGAGCTGCGCACCCCGCTGAACAGCCTGCTGGTGCTGGCGCGCCTGCTGGCGCAGAACCCGCTGGGCAACCTCACCGACAAGCAGGTCGAGTACGCGACCGTCATCCACTCCTCCGGCTCCGACCTGCTGCGGCTGATCAACGACATCCTCGACCTGACCAAGGTCGAGGCGGGGAAGATGGACATCAACCCGGAGCGGTTCGCGCTCGCGGGACTGATCGAGGACCTGCGCGGCGTGTTCGGCCCGCTCACCGAGGAGAAGCGGCTCGGCTTCATGATCACCACGGGCCCGGACGTGCCCGCCGACCTGGTGACCGACAAGCAGCGGCTCCGCCAGATCCTGTACAACCTGCTCTCGAACGCGGTCAAGTTCACCGAGCGCGGCCGCGTCGAGCTGCTGATCGAGACGGTCCCCGCGCAGCTCCCCGACACCGGGTCGCGGATCGTCTTCACGGTGACCGACACCGGCATCGGCATCAGCCCGGACAACCTGTCGAGCATCTTCTCCGCCTTCCAGCAGGCCGACGGGACCACCAGCCGCCGCTACGGCGGCACCGGCCTCGGCCTGGCGATCTGCCGCGAGGTCGCCGCCCGGCTCGGCGGCGAGGTGACCGTGCACAGCGAGCTCGGCCGGGGCAGCACCTTCAGCCTCCACCTGCCGCTGACCCAGCACGGCGGACCGCACCCCCGCGCCTTCACGACCGAGGGCAGCGTCCGGCCGGTCCCCGCGGCCATGCCCCACGAGGTGCTGCGCGGCCACAAGGTCCTGGTCGTCGACGACGACCCGCGCAACGCCTTCGTGCTCACCGACGTCCTCGAGATGCACGGCATGACCGTGGTGCAGGCGACCGACGGCCGCAAGGCGATCGCCGAGCTCGCGCCCGGCGACATCGACCTCGTCCTGATGGACGTGATGATGCCGCAGATGGACGGCTACGAGACCACCCGCGCGATCAGGAAGATGCCGCAGTACTCCCAGCTCCCGGTCATCACCGTCACCGCCCGCGCCATGCAGGGCGACCGGGAGAAGAGCATCGACGCCGGCGCGACCGACTACATCACCAAGCCGATCGACATCGAGGAACTCCTGAACTGCATGGAGCGCTGGCTCGGCTAACCAGAGATGACAGCAAGAAGCGTCGCAGCGCCCGGGATGATGGATCGCTAGCCATCCCATAGGGTCCGGTCACACCGCGCTGAACTGGCTGCGCAAAGGCGCCGGCTCCGCCGTCCTCGCCGACATCGCGGCAGGCCGGACCGCCGCCGCCCACCAGGCACTCGACCAGCATCCCCGGCCCCGCGCCGCTGGGTTCCTCCGGCAGATGCTCACCGCCGGCGGCGTCCTTCCTCCCCGCGACGAGGAAATCACCCGCGCCGAGCAATGGCTCGCCAGCCTGCTCGAATCCCTGCCGTCCCCCGAGCACCGGCGGCTCGTCCGCGCGTTCGCCACCTGGCAGGTCATGCGACGGCTCCGGCAGAACTCCCGGGCCAGGCCACGCCACCGGACCCGCACCGCCGGCGCCCGGAACTCGATCAGCGCCGCCATCCGGTTCCTCGCCTGGCTCGGCCAGCGCGGGACAGCGTTGCGGCAGTGCCGCCAGGCCGACATCGACGAATGGCTCACCACTGCCAGCGCCAGCGAATCCGAGAGCACCCGTGATTTCCTGGCCTGGGCCGCCCGCCGCGGGCACTGCCCGCCCTTCGCCTTCCCTGCCCGGCAACGGCGAGCCGGGACCGCGATCAGCGACAGCTAGCGCTGGGAACTGGCCGCCCGGCTGCTCCGCGACGGCACCATCGAGATGGCAGACCGGGCCGTCGGCTGCCTGGTCCTGCTCTACGGCCAGAACGTCGCCCGCATCGCCGCGCTCACCGGCAGCCAGGTCACCAGCCACGGCGACGGCGTGCACATCCGGCTCGGCAAGCACGACATCCCCGTCCCGCCCGCCCTCGGCACGATCCTGCTCACCCTCGTCACCGACGGGAAGCCCTACACCGGCACCGGCTCGCCCGCACCAGGCAAGTCGGCTGTTCCCCGGGCTGCTGCCCGGCCAGCCGATCACGGCCGCGCGCCTGTCCGCACGGCTCAACGCCATCGGCATCCCGGCCAGGGCCGCGCGCCGGGCCGCCCTCACCGATCTCGCGGCGCAAGTTCCAGCCGCAGCGCTCGCCGATGCCCTCGGCATCCACCCGACCACGGCAGTCCACTGGACACGCGACGCCGGATCCGACTGGAACCGGTATGCAGCCGAACTAGCCAGGAACCGAAATCACAAGCGAAGGGAATAACAGCCTGGCAACCCGCCCGGGCAACGGTATTCAGCACGCGAGTAACAATGCTCTCTACCAGTTAGCAGCAGGGGGTTCCGGTCAGCACCATCTCCAAGCTGCTCGGCCACAGCTCGATCGCCGTCACCTCGCGTTACCTGGATCACCTGACCAACGACCAGGCCATCGACGCGCTGGTCGCCATCGACCTGCCCGAGCTGGACGCTTGACCTTCAGAACCCCCGGTTTGATCGAGGGTGATCGCATCGACCTGTAAGGCACTGACCAGCAAGAACACGTCAGACAGGCGCGCAAGAGTGCTGTTTTTCCGGGACCGCAAACGCTCCTGCCGATAGACAGTGCATGAAGTTTTACAAGACACCCTTGCGGGGCGGCGGTTCTCGCCCCGGAAGGGTCATGGACAACAACGAGCCGCGACATGCGCGGCAGCCCCGTAAGCGGCATCAGATCGAGCGCGCAGACCCCATCGGCCTCGTGATCGCTGCGCTCAGCCTCCTAGTCGGCCTCGCAGCCCTCGTGCTCAGCGCGGTCAACGGCCCGTCCGCCGAGCACGCCGTCGCGCCCGGCCCGGTGATCATCTGCATCGCGGTTTACGCGCCCGCGTATTGCCCGGCTGCGGCGAGCCGGAGCACGTCTCCGTGAGAATCGGGTCAACCCCTGGCAGCAGCTCTACGACAGCGCCGACCACGCCGCGTAGCATGGCAGGCCCAGCACCGGAGGTCACGCCATGACGGATCAGGAGGCAGTCGCCAAGGCCGCCGAGTATGTGCAGCAGCACCCTGGCTGCATTCAGTCCAACGTCATCGAGCACATCATGAGCGGCCGGTCTTACGGCTGGGCGCGTCGCCGGGTCCACTGGGCGATCGACGCCAGGCTGATCGTGGCCAGGCGCGACGGAAACGTGCTCTACATGTACCCGCCGGGTACCGACGCCTAGCCTTGACCTGATGCCGGTCAGCCCCGGTCTTCCCCCCGTAGACAACCGGGTCGTGCCGAGCGGTGCGCCGGGGCTGGCCTGGCACTCTCGCGGATCCTGCACACTGGGCAGATGAGCGGTAGACCCACGCGCACCCTGCTGCCGCGCCCGCCCGACCTCACGCGCGGACTCTGCGTAACCCTCGCGGCGAAGGTGCGCGGCTGGTGGACCTCGGACAGGCGGGACGAGCGGGAGGCGGCCCGGCGGCTCTGTTCTGCCTGCCCGGTACTGGCTGCCTGCCGCCAGTACGCGCTGAGCCTGCCGGTCACGGACACGACGACGTACGCGGGCATGACGTGGCACGAGCGGGTGACGGCCCGGCGGGCGGCGAAACCCCTGGCCAGCGCCAGCGCCCGCGCCAGCTAAAGCAGGCAGGCTGGCCGCAGACTGGGCGCATGGAGGCGCGCAGCCGGACAGACCTCAGCGCGACGGTGCGGGCGCGCGTCGAGCTGCGGCGCGGCCCCGCGCGCTCCAACCGCGTCATCGCCGCCGCCGCTGGCTGTTCCTCCGGCCTGGTGTTCAAGGTCCGCAGGCAGCTTGAGGAACGCGGCGAGATCCCGCCGACGCCGGTCAGGCGCGAGCGCCGCAAACCGCCGCGCCCCTCGCCCGCCCGTGACGCCATCGCCAAACTCGGACTGGACGCATCGGCCAGGCAGGTAGCCGACGCCGCCCAGATCAGCAGGCAGAGCGCCTACCGGATGCTTATCCGCCTCCGCGCCCAGGCCGAGCCGTGCCAGCGGTGCGGGAAGCTCTACGTCCCCACTCCGCGCCTCCTGCCGAACGGCCCCGGGCAGATGTACTGCTCCAAGCGGTGCAAGGACGCCGAGTTCAGGGACGCGCGCCGCTCCAAGCACGGCCCCACCGACGCCCAGGCCGCCCAGCGCGAGCTAGCCAGGATCTACCAGGGCGTGGCCCCGATGCCGGATTTCTCACGCGGCTACTGCACCCAGGCCGGGCCGGACAAGCAGAAATTCTGGGTTTCCGGCCGACCTGATGAGCGCGAGGCCGCGCGTCACATGTGCCTGGTTGCCTGTCCGGTGATCCGTACGTGCCAAGAATGGGCGGTCACGCTCCCGGTAGCGGACGGCAATATCTACGGCGGGTGGACGCGGGACCAGCGGATAGCGGAGAAATCGGCCCGCAGCGGGGAAACATGGCGGCTGAGCTTTCCCCCCGATGCGGAATAGCCTTGGAATGCAGGCAGGCAATTCATTAACAGGAAGTCTTGTGCCAGGGAGGCCGTAATTGGCTGCGATCGTTGCGACTCCGCTGCTCCACGGCAGCGACGCCATCGAGCTATCGGGCGGCACCTGGCGTAAGCGCGTGCTCCCGGTCGGCACCATCGACTACAAAGGCCGGTCGATCAACTTTGACCGCAGCTACCTGACCACCCTGGCGGATTCGTTCAACCGCCGCGCCTACGACCAGGTGCCCTTCCAGATTGCCGACCACGCCAACACGCACACCAACGACCCCGAGCGCACGCGCGGGTGGGTCACCGGCATGAGCGTCAATGACGACGGGCTGTGGGTGGAAGTCGAGACCACCGACGCGGGAAACCAGCTCCTGGCGAGCAATCCGCGGTTGGGTGTCAGCGCGCGGATCGTGGAGGATTACCTGCGGGCGGACGGCCAGCATTTCCCAGTCGCCCTCCAGCACGTGCTCGGCACCCTGGATCCGCGCATAACCGAGCTAGGCCCCTGGCAGAGCGTCGAAATGAGCAACGGCGGCGGCTCCGAACCAGACATGATCATCGACCTGAGCGGCGGCGTGTGGGTTGGCGAACCGGGCTATGAGGCGGCGAACGACGGTTACCTGACGGCGGCCGAGCTGGCGAACCTCACCGACGACGAGCGCGAGGTCTACGGGCAGGGCGACCCGCTGGTCTTTGCCGAGTACGTGATGGGCAAGCACCGGGCGGTCACCCTGGCGAACGACGGCAGCGACGACAACGGGCTGACCGCCAGGGGCCAGGGCATCTACAAGAAGCTCTGCTCCAAGGGCGTCAAGCCCGCCATCGCCCTGGCCATGGCCAAGCGCGCCCAGAACGTCAAGCCCGGTGCGCAACTCTCCAACGCGGACGACTTCTCCGAGCAGGGCGCGCTGATCGAGATGGCGGCGCAGCAGGCGGCGCAGCGCCAGGCTGAGGACGCCGAGCCGCCGAGGCGGCGCGATGAAGACCGCCTGGCGGTGTTGCTCGGCCGCGTGCAGCGGGGCAGCTACCGGCCGGGCGTGGCCGAGCGCAATCTCGGCTTCGCCAATGACGGCTACGGCAGCTACGGCATGGGCTGCTCATGTGGCGCCACCTCCGGCGACGGGCGAACGGTATCCACTACGCACCTGGCAGGATGCGAGCACGCGCTGAGTTCCGACGACCAGGCGGCGTACGTCACCAGTGGCGTGTACGGCGAGATCGCAACCGAGCCGTTCACCGACGCCAGGGGAACCACCTGGCGCGACCAGAACGGCCAGCAGATGACGCTCTCCGACCACATCGAGGCGCTGACCGGCCAGCGGGTGGCCCGCAGCCCGTTCGAGGGCCTGGGTCGGACTGAGCTGGCCGCGCCGCAGCGCGACTTCGACGGCGGCGTGCGCGGCCTGGCCGCCGCGATGGGACTGGGCGACCACCGGGCGGCGCGCGACGAGGCCCGGCAGCGGGGCTTTGACAGGATGGTGCAGCGCCCGGCGACCCGCTATCGGACGATTGGTGAGGCGATGGATCACGGCGAGAGCACCCGCGAGCGCGCCGAGCGGCTGCGGCAGCCGATGGGGACAACAGGCGTGGTGACGAGCGGGTGGGACGACGGGCTGAGCCTGCCCGGCGAATTGACTGGAATGAGCCGCTACTGAGGGGCAGGCAGGCAGATGGCGCGCTATGTGATCGGATCTAACGTCACCGTGGCCGGTGTCCCGTACTACCGCGACCAGGTGGCCGAGCTGACCTCGGCTCAGGCGTCCGCGATCACCGGAGCGGACGGGAAGCTGAGAGCGGCCAACAACCCGATCAACACCAACGGCACCCAAGTAGGCAGTCCAACGCACGATCTCGCAGGCGAGGCGACCGGCGTCTCGAACTCGGCGTAGGGCAGGCAGATGACGATCAACCGCTACGTGCTGACCGCGACCGTGACGGTACCGGCGGGCACCCCGGCGACGGTCACCGCTGGCGAGCCGGGCACGGGCGGTGCGGCTGGCTACGGCAACTCCGCTGCCGCCGCCGGGCAGTTCGGTGTCTTCCCGCAGGTGTTCACCGAGGGCACGGCGATCGAGCTGGACCCCACGGGCGCGGTCTACGCGGCGATCACGGCGGTCAACGCGAACGCGCTGCGTGCCTGGGTGCCCGGCCAAGATGATGTCGGGCACGGGGCGGTGAGCAACTGAATGACGCGGCGGCGCTTCATCGTGGACGCGGACGACCTGGCGGTGCAGATGCCCGCCGGGAAGGTCCACTATCCGCAGGGCACTCCGGTTGAACTGGACGACCAGGGCGTGATGTTCCCGTTCATCGCGGACAAGCTGCGGGACGAAGACCTCGCCCGCGACCAGCGCAACCAGGCCGCGATCGTCTTGACGCTCCGCCGGTTTTCCTGTCCGGCCACCGCAAGGGCACGCGGAACTAGCCGTGTCCCAGTACCCGCGTTACGTCCTGGCCGGTGTCACCATCGACCGTGACGGCGGGCAGACCTTCGTCAAGTCGGGCACCGTGGTGGACATCAAACCAGGTTCCGAACTGGAGGCCGCCTACGGCGGCGCGTCCAACCTCTCGGCGCTGATACCGACCGGCGACCCGTCGCGCAGCCCGGAGGCGGCACCCGAACTGAGCAAGGAAGTCCTAGCGAACTAGCCCTCTTGGCCACTGGCTTGTAATGCTGACCGCGCTGGGAATGACTGAGGCGCCACCCCGAAGAGATCCTTATTTCTTGACAAGCGTTGTGTGGCCGCTTGCTCGGCCGCATGAGTCAGATAATGCCTGAGCTGCGCTTTTACGGAGGACAAAAAGGCTTCGATAGGGTTGAGTGACACGTCAATACACAACCTCCCATACACAACCTGGACTCGGGAGGCATCCAAGCTCGATTACAGAACATTGCAATACAAGAGATCAAATACAAGTGGTCATATACAAGCGGTCACATACAGTCTGACCTGTAGCTACACCAGTAGGTGTACCGTAGCTACGGCCTGCCTGCCACCCGGTGAAGCGAGCAAGCTACTTAACCACTGGTTGACTAGTTAAGTTGCTGCCAGTTGCCGTCACTTGCCGGTGCCACATCATTTTGGCCACATCATTTGGGCCGCGAACACCCACAGACGTGCGAACAGGCGTGCACAGATATGAAGCCTGCCAGATTGTCCGCACGAAACGCGCCGAGTTCGTAGCAGGCACACGCCAGACTCGCTACTCTTTCGATTGCCAAATGGCAGGGATTCAGCCGGGCCGGACTGCGGTAGGTGCGCAGCCGGGCACGGGTGTTCTGCCTGCCCGGCAACCATGACGGCATGGTCGTCACCGTTTCCGTCGGAAACGGTGACGGCCCCCCGCGCCAACGGAAGGCCGTCAATCCAGTACGCACGACCCCGATAGGAAGGCCGTACATGTCCGCTAGCGTACGCGAACACGCCTCGGCGTGTCAGGCAAGATGCCCTAACGCAGACTTCCGCCTGAGCACGTTGCCGCAGGCCAGCAGCATGAGCCATGCCCTGAGTAGTCAGGACGTGACCCTGATCGTGGTCGGGGGCCTGCTCTTGGTGGCGGCGGTCGTGCTCACCGCGATCTGGCCGACAGCGACCGCCGCAAGGCCGCCTTCGACGTCCTCGACCGCCTGCTGCCGTGGCGCAGGTGACAGGCCGCGCACGACACCTCCGCTCGCCTGTCAAAGTCCGGCGGGGCGTCGGGTCCTCCGCGACGGCTACGGGCTCTCGCTGATGATGCCGCACGGCGGCCAGGCAGCAGCGGACCCGTGCACCATACCTGTGGAAAGCCCTGGTGGAACACCTGTGGAAAGCCGGGTGGAATCTTCACTTGTTTTCCACAGGCAGGTTCCTGCGTTCCGAAGACGGTCCTGTGGACAACTTCCGCGATGCAGCCCTCGATAAACGGCTGTCAGGGCCGTGAGCTGCACGTACGCCTGGAACTGTCGTCCACTCGCCCGGTAACGGCGCACCTCCCCGGCCAGGTTATCCACAGGCTCGGGTTGGCGGTCGGGCCGCGTATGCGCATCATGTACCAGACGGCGCGGCCGGAGCCAGAAATGGCGACGGCCCCCCTGCCTCGGAAACCGGGGAGCCGTCAACGCACGCCCCTGCCCCTAGCTAGAGAGAAAGGCCGAACGTGATTAGCAGCGTACGCGAGCGCATCCCTGTGTGTCAGGTGGGATGTCCCCGCACCGAGTTCCGGCTGAGTGCCCTGCCGCAAGTGAGCGGCACTCTCAGCCACAGTCTGAGCGGTCAGGACGTATTCGTGATCGCACTCCTGGCCCTGGCCCTGGTGGCGGGATTGGTGGTGTTCCCCGCCGTCTGGTCGGGCGACGGGGAGCGGCGGAAGGCCGCGCTTGCCGTGCTCGACAGGATCATCCGCTGGCACTGGTAACCGTGCCCCGCTGATGACGATGCCCCGCCAGCCTCCGAGGCTGGCGGGGCATCTCCGCATCGGGGAAATCAGGCCGGGAAATAGCCGGATGCGGCATAGCCGTGCCGCACGGGGTGTTGATAAAAGCGGAACATAACGCCCCCCGCACCTGCGCTAACAGGTGCGGGGGACTTGGCCACGAGGTGACAGGACACCCCAATGACCCATCACGATGTTAACGACGCCTGCGCCGGGGCGCTCGGCCTGGGCGGCAGCAGGATCACTTTCACGGCGCGCGAGTGCCCGGCTGGCCGGGTGACCACGGTCTACGCCGATGGCGTCTGCCTCGGGCGGATCGAGAACCGTCGCCGGCGCGGTTGAACCGTCCGCTGATGACGAGAGCTGGACGATCGACGGTGACGATGCTGCGGCCGGTGCGCCTGTATGGGAACCGGCTGGGCATCACGGTGAGGTCCGGTTGGCGCAGGTACTTTTGCGGAAGGCTCAGCGCTTGCCTTCCTGCGTTTCCTGACGCGTCCCCAGATCCATGTGCCCATACCGGCTAGGGTGGTGGCCCCAAAGACACTAATGATTACTACAGAACCGTGTATGACGGTGCCCGCTGCCAGGGACAGATGCTGACTGGTGCTCTCTGTTACCGTTAGCCGGATGACGTACGGCACGCCAGCGACTAGCGGGGTGCTGCTGGTGCCCAACAGCGGGGTTACCGTCAAACTCGCGGAATAGGTTCCGGCCTGAGTCGGCTCGATCTCCCAGATCCAGGTGGCCGCATCCGTGTCACTGATCACTGGCTGTACCTGTTCGGACTCGGGCTCAATCTGCCCTGGCATGTCGCTGGTGAGCTTGGCGCTGATATACCCGCCGACCAGAACGTGGGGTGCACCCGTGGAGCCCGGTGCAGGGGACGAGTCGGGGGCTGTAGCGGGCTGGCTGCACTCAGCAGACCGATCGCCGCAGACGGTCACCTCGAACTGGTCAGCCTGGTCAAGCGGAATGGTGAGCTTCCGCAAGGCGACCAGATTTCCGAGGGTCAAGGCGCTTCGGTCCTGGATGACGGTGCACTGAAACCTAGCTTGGGCTGACGTGGCCGTGCACGGCTTGCCGGTATAGCCAGACGTGCCCGCCCACTCGCCATTGCCGGAGAAGACCGTGGCAAGAACCGTGGCGAAACTGATGACAACAGCCGCACCGAAAGCCCCGCAGAGGAACGCTCTACTGCGGGACCGCCAGATTTCGTCCGCGTACTGTTCGTACGATTCAGGTGCCTCGCGTTCCCCCACAAATGCAGTGTGGCAGCCGAGCACCGTTTAGGAGGGTATTTGACATACGCACGATTGTGCCGTGTCTTGGACCGGGGGCGCTGCCGCAACAGCACGCCCTCAGCGGTGCCCGGTGTCCCAGGGCCGTCGGGGTGGACAGCGCCAACGGCGGGCTATGCAGCTCCACGCCTCGTTCCAAAACAGGTACCCGCGCGGCGGGTGATAGCCGCGTAACCACTTGTATCAACAGCTAGACCCCCCGCGCGTATCGTGGGACTTGTCTAAGGTTCGCACGACGTGGGGCAGGGTCTAGCTGATGGATGCTAGCACGGACAGTATCGGCCTGGCAGTCCGCCGGGCGCGGCGCGCGAAAGGGCTCAAGCTGGCCCAGGCCGCCGGGCTCGTCGGGCACTCGACATCCTGGCTATCCAAAGTCGAGAACGGCCACATCCCTCTCGACAAGCGCGCCGACATCGCATCCCTAGCCGAGGTGCTGGGGGTATCGGCCGACACGCTGCTAGGCGAACCGGCGGCCGAGATCCACGCCGGACGCCAGGCGTGGGACTTGACCCCGCTGCGCGCGGTGCTGCTCGACACCTCGCCGGACGACCCGCCGGACATCCCCGCTCGGCCCGTGCCCGTCCTGCGGAGCCTGAACGACCAGGCAGACGCATCGCTGCGCTGGTCGCGGTACGACGAGCTGCTGCCGCTGCTGCCCGCGCTGATCGGGGAACTTGAGGTGCAGGCCGCCACGGCGGACGGCACCGACCGCGAGGAAGCGCTACGGCTGATGGTCACCGCGACCGCCACGGCGGTCATCACCCTGCGGTACGCCTCTCAGCCCGACCTGGCCTGGGTCGCGGCCGAGCGCGGACGCCAGGCGGCGGCACTGCTCGGTGACCCGGTGTGGGAAGCGGCAGCCGCGTACGAGATGGCGCACTCCAGGTCATCTACCAACAAGCCGCGTGCGCTGATGACGATGCCGAAGACGGCCGACAAGTTCGAGCCGCTGGCCGGTCAGTCGCGGATGGCCAGCGAGGTGTATGGAATGCTGCACCTGTCGGCCGCGCTGGCGTGCGCTGTCCAGGGTGACCACAAGGGGGCCGACGACCACGGCACCGAAGCGGCGCGGGTAGCGGACGGACTCGGTGACGAGCCCGACGCCTGGGAGTTGTTCGGCGTGTCCAACGTCGGGGTATGGCGCACGTCGCTGGCGGTGGAGGCGGGCAACGCCGAGCAGGCACTTGAGTATGCGTCGGTAGTCGAGCCCCGCGCCCTGGCGTCCAACAACCGGCGCGGCGCGCTGGCCATGGAGGTAGGCCGCGCACTGGCCATGCAGGGCAACGACGCGCGGGCAGTCGCGGCATTCCGCCGGGCCGAACATCTCTCTCCGGCGCAGGTGCTCAACAACCCGATGCTCCGCGACCTGGTGCGGAACATGCTCGACGAGGCCAGGCGCAAGGCGGCAGGCCGGGAACTGCGCGGGCTCGCCTGGCGCATGGGCATCATCTGACGCAATTTCTTCCGCAATTCCTCCCCGTTTTCCTCCACGAAACTTATTCGTTGAGATCGGTCTTACGTTGTCTGTCACTCAGCGGTTACGCACAGGGAGACAGATGATGGGCGAGGCAACGCCGCAGGCTGCGGACGTTGAGCAGGCACTGGTGTACCTGCGGCTGCTCTGGGGTGACGAGTTCCTGATCGGGCACGACGAGCACGGGTACTTTGCGACGCGGCACGGCGAGGTCGGCGGGCGCATCCTCCGTTCGGACGAAGCCGACGACCTGGGCGAGCAGATGAACGGGTACTCGGGGGCCGGGCAGTGAACCGGGGCAGCTTCACATACACCTCGGCTGATACGAGCGGGCACATGGCCAACCCGCTTCAGGGCACGTGGGTCACGAAGGAAGATAAGCCGGTCACACCGCCGCTGGGCAACGAGGACTTCCCGGTGACCGCCGAGTGCAAGGGGTGCGGAGGCAAGATCCGACTTGACCACCCAATGCAGCTCGACTGGCGGCACGTGCCCGTCAAGGCCGCCGCGCCCGCCCCGCCGGGTGATGGCAAGTGATCATCCCGACCACCGTGGACGCCAGCCAGAGAAGCGCCGCCTGGCCCCTGTCAAGCGCCCTGCCGCCCCTCGGCGCGCTGACCTCGGTGCCCGCCATCGCCCGCGCGCACGTCGGCGTGACCCTCACCAGCTGGCACCTCTCCGCGCTGTCCGAGGTCGGTGAGCTGGTCGCCTCCGAGCTGGTCACGAATGCTGTGGAGGCGTCTACCGGGCCTGACGGCCTGCCGATCTACGTCCTGGGCCAGATGCCGCTGGTGCGGGTGGCCGTGCTCAGCGACGGCGTGCGCGTGCTGGTGGAGGTGTTCGACCAGGCACCGGGGTGGCCGATACTGAAGCAGGTGGACGGCTACGCGGAGGCGGGGCGCGGGCTGTTCACGGTCAACGCACTAAGCAGTCAATGGGGCTGGCACCCTGTGCAGGGCCAGCATTTCAAGTGCGTGTGGGCTGAGCTGACCGTGGAGGCATCGCTGTGAACAGGAAGCTAGCCGGAGCAGGGGCGGCCCTGGCTATTGCCGCGCTGGCCGCGTGCAGGTCGGGCGCTACCAGTAGCACGGGAGCGGCAAGCGCAGCCGCTCAGGCACAGCCCGCGCTGACCGCGAGCCAGATCGCGCAGCGGATGGGCATCGGCAGCTTCAGCGCCTACACGGCGGCGACCGACCCGAACCACCTGCTCGGCCGCCAGCATGAGTACACCTGCAAGATCAACTGGGAGGCGGGCAGTATCGAGGTGTTCCCGAGCGCCGCCTACGCCAAGGCACGTGAGACGTATATCCAGGCGTTCACCTGCCCCTTCGGGGGACGGCTACGACTACCTTGACGGCACCGCGCTGCTGCGGCTGGACTGCGCACTTACCCCCGCCCAGGCCACGGCCAACGAGACGCTGTTCAAGAAGGTGCTAGGCACGGCGTGACCTCCGGCCCGCGAGCGAGCACCCCGGCTGCACACCACCCCTGTGCAGCGGGGGTGATCTCACGCCGGCAGACATAACAGCAGGTCAGAGGATGGGCAAAAGTGACCCTTGACTATGGCGTGTCCAGCGATCCGCCATCTTCGCCAGGCCGCCACCGAGGCGGGATAACAGCAACAAGCGCGGACTCGGCAACGAGCGCACAGCGCCGTCCCCGCACCGCTGCGCCCGCCTTAGGAGCCGAGCTGCTGTATCCGGTCCTTGAGCAGCGTGGTCGCGATCGTGGCGCGGTGCGGCTGGCCGCGCAGGAACGCGAGCGCGAAGTTCTTCGCCTGCTCGTACTCGACCTTGCCGGGCAGCGGTGGCTCGGCCGGGTTCACGTTCACGTCGAGCAGCGCCGGGCCCGGGTGGTTGAGCGCGAGCTGGATCGCGCCGCGCAGGTCGCCCGGCTTGGTCACCTTGGTGCCGAGCGCGCCGTTGGCGGTGGCGAACGCCGCGTAGTCGGCGAACGGCTCCGGGTAGCGGACGCCGTGCTCCGGGTAGCCGAGCACCATCTGCTCCCAGAGGATCTGGCCGAGCGCGTTGTTGTTGTTGATCACGACCTTAATCGGCAGCTGGTGCTGCACGGCGGTCAGGAACTCCGCCATCAGCATCGCGAACCCGCCGTCGCCGACGAACGCGATCACCTGCCTGCCCGGGAACGCGTGCTGGATGCCGATCGCGTACGGCAGGCCGGGTGCCATCGTGGCCAGGTTCCCTGACAGGTAGAACTGGCGGCCGTCACGGATCGTCCAGTGCCGCGCCGCCCAGGTGGCGATCGTGCCGCTGTCGCAGGTGAGGATCGCGTCGTCGGCCGCCAGCTCGCTGACCGCCGCCATCAGGTACTGCGGGGCGATCGGGTCGCGCTCGGGGTCCTCGAGCGCGGCCATGTTCCGCCGCCAGGCGTTCATCTCCCGCGTGTACTTGGCCACCAACTCGTGCTCGGCCCGCTGCTTGAGCAGGGGAAGCAGGGCGCGCAGCGTCTGCTGGGCGTCGCCGACAACCGGCACGTCGGTCGGGATCCGCGCGCCTGCCCTGACCGGGTCGGCCTCGATTTGCGCGCACCGGACCCCCTGCGGCAGGTGCTTGGTGTACGGGAAGTTGGTGCCGACCATCAGCAGCGTGTCGATCTCGTCCATCAGGTCCTCGGACGGCTTGGTGCCGAGCAGCCCGATCCCGCCGGTGGTGTACGGGGAGTCGTCGGGGACGGCGGCCTTGCCCGGCAGCGTCTTGACGATGGGCGCGTCGAGGGCCTCGGCGGTCGCGATGAGCTCCTCGCGGGCGTGCAGTGCCCCCGCCCCCGCCAGGATCGCGATCTTGTCGCCCTCGTTGAGGAAGTCCGCGAGCAGTTGCAGGTCCGGCGCGGCGGGCAGGGCGGGCGGCGCCAGGTAGACCGGGGCGGTCTTCGGCGTGCTGGCCGGCGCCACGTGCTGCCACGGGTCGGCGCCGGCGTCGGCGACCTGGATGTCGTTGGGGATGGTGATGTGCGCCACCCCGCGCCGCGCGTAGGCGGTGCGGATCGCGAGGTCGGTGACCGCCGGGATCTGCACCGGGTTGGAGATCATCATGTCGTACTCGGCGACGTCGGCGTACAGCTTGTCGAGCGCGACCTCCTGCTGGTAGCCGGTGCCGAGCAGCGACGTCTCCTGCATGCCGGTGATGGCGAGCACGGGGACGTGGTCGAGCTTCGCGTCGTACAGCCCGTTGAGCAGGTGGATGCCGCCGGGCCCGGAGGTCGCCAGGCAGACACCGATCTTGCCGGTGGCCTTCGCGTGGGCGGTCGCCATGAAGGCGGCGGCCTCCTCGTGATGCACGAGCACGAAGCGAAGCTTGTCCTGGTGCCGGCGCAGCCCCTCCATGATCCCGTTGATGCCGTCGCCCGGCAGCCCGAAGACCGTGTCGACTCCCCAGTCGATGAGCCGTTCGACGAGCGCCTCGGATGCTATCTGTGCCACCGTTGCCTCCCGTTCCGTGATGTTCCTAGAGCGTCTGTCCGGGCCGGGCGAGATCAAACGCGAGCCGGGCCAAACATGGACCGTGCCCGCCCGGCGCATGGGGAGGAAGCGCCGGACGGGCACGGGGACCTTGACGGAACCGCGGTGCGCCTTACGCCGCCATGGCGGCGGCGTCGCGCGCCGTGTCGTAGACGGCGAGGGTCTCGTGCGCGATCCGGTCCCAGGAGTACCGGGACTTGGCCCGGTCGGCCGCCGCGACGCTGAACGCCTCGAGCAGCATCGGGTGGGCGAGCAGCTGCCTGATCCGCTGCGCGAGCAGGGCGGGGCGGCCGGGCGGGACCAGGAGGCCGGTCGTGCCGTCGACCACGGCGTCCACCTGCCCGCCGACCGCGGAGGCGATGACCGGCGTGCCGCACGCCATGGCCTGAACGGCCAGCACGCCGGTCGGGTCGTACTCGCTGATGCTGACCATCAGGTCGGCGGAGCGCAGCAGCGGTGGCAGCGCGGACCGGCCCGTCTGGCCGGCGAACGACACCTGGTCGGCTACGCCGAGGGACCCGGCGAGCTTAGACAGCCTGCGGAAGTTCAGGTCGTCGCGGAGCATGGCGCTCGGCGGGCCGCCGGCCACGATCAGGTCGGCGCCGGGCACCTTAGACATGGCGCGCAGCAGCGTGGCGAGCGCGTCGTGCTCCGACAAGTCGGCCACGGTCACCAGGCGGGGCCGGGTGGCGCGCTCGGCGACGGGGCCTTCCGGGCTGAACTCGTCGGTGTCCACGCCGCAGGGGACGACGCGGATCGACCGCCGCGGGACGCCCAGCCTGGTCAGGTCGGACTCCTCGTCCGAGCTCCCGGCGACCACGGCGCTCGCGGAGCGGCCGATCGCCGGCTCAAGGCGGATGCGCTCGGTGCCCGCGTCGCGCGGGATCAGGTGATGCCGCCGCTCGGCGACGCCAAGGGAGTCAAAGGACTGCACGACCGGGATCCGCAGGTCGCGGGCGGCCGCCAGGGCGGCGAGGCCGCTGGTCCAGCGCACTGCGTGGACCACGTCGGGCCGGTCGCGGCGCAGGCACTCGTGCAGCGGGCGGCTGAACGCGGGCACCTGTGCGAGCAGGTCGGACTCGCCGCACTTTACGTTCGCCGGGCCGATGTACTCGACCGTGACGTCCGACTCAAGCCCGGCAGGCGCGGTGGCGCCGTGCCGCTGCGCGTATACGGTCACCCGGTGGCCCTTGCCGGCCAGCGACCGGCTCAGCTCAACCAGCCTCGCGTCACCTGGCCGCCCGGCCCCGTCGCTGGACAGGGTGCTTGCGTGCTGTGCTACCAGGGCGATCTTCATGGAGCCTCTCCTTACCGCGGGTCCATCACGGCGAGCGGTCGAGAGGCCTGAGGCTTCAAAAGAAAAAAGTGGGCCACGCGAGCACGCACGCCGAAGATGGCGTGGAACGTGCCTGCGTCGTAGGCACCACTGGAACACATCTTATCCCAGCCGGGCGCGGGGTAAACCCCGGCGATTAACTATTTATCCTGCGCTGGCTTCGCTCACGCTCGCGTAGACGGGAATCAGCTGGTCAGCGGCGGTGAGCCGGAGCATCTTGGCCACCGGGTCGCGCGGGCTGGCAAGCGCCACCACGCCGCCCTGGCGGTCCATCGCCCGGTTGGCGCGCAGGATCACGTGCAGCGCGGAGGAGTCCATGAAGCGCAGGCCGGAAAGATCGATGATCAGCGTGCGCGGTCGCTTGGCCACCTCGGCGTCAAGCACCTCGTGCAGAGCGTCGCTGTTGGTCACGTCGGCCTCGCCGACGAGCTCCACCAGGGTGTACGGCTCGCTGCCAGACTCGACCGTCGCGACAGACGTCGTGAGCAGGTCCACACCCGTGTTCTACCACAACAACGCCCCCGCCGGGGCGGGTCAGCGGGCACTGGGAGGCGGACGCAGCGCCATGTGCATGCGCACCGTGGTCCCGTTCGCGTCTGAGTTCAGTTCGACCAGGTCACAGACCTGGCGGACGAGCCAGAGGCCATGCCCGCCCAACGCGTCCGGCGCGGGTCGGCGCGTGCCGACGAGCGGGTCGCTGATCGTGCCGCCGTCACGGATCTCGCAGACGATCTCGTTGTCGTCATGCCACACGGTCAGGGTCCCGGACGACATGGTGTGCCGCAGCGTGTTCGCGGCCACCTCGCTGACGGCGAGCACGAGGTCGTTGGCCCTGCCCTCAGTCAGGCCCGCCGTTCTGGCCTGCTCCAGCACTAGGGCGCGGACTTGCGACAAGTCCGAGCGGTACGTGTGGCGCATGACATCGTTGGGCGGCGAGGCGAGCGGCTGGCCGCGGCTGGGCTGACTGGAAAACGGCAGGGGTGAGCGAGCCACACTGTTCCTCCGCGGTGCCCGGGTCGGCCGGAAACTGTCGATGCCGTGTCCACGCCACGAAACCCGGCGCAGCCCAGGCGGCACGTCGTTGTCTGATCAGACGATACACCGGCGTTACGCCGGCGTTGCCGGGACGGCGGAACGTCAGCGGCCCCTTCGCCTCGTGGCGGTCGTGGCAGACGTTTACCCGCCCACGCGCGGGAAAAGAGAATCGACCGCATCACTGGCTACTGCCTGTGATGGGATATCTGCTGTGAGTTCCGTTGCGCTGAACGTAATCGTGAGTGCCCCCATCCTGGGCGCGTGGGTCGCCCTGCGCGGGAGCCGCTACCTCTCTCGCCTGCGCGTGCGGCGGGAGCAAGCGGAGTGGGAGCGGGTGAGGGCCGCCCTGTCCGCGCTGGATGCCGATCTTGACCGCGCCTGGGCCAAGGAGCCGGAGCGGGTCCGGCGGTACCGCTGAGTCTGCTGGCACGATGCGGCGCACTACCCGGGCGGCGGCAGCTCAAACGGCCAGCGCGGACGAACTCACAGTTAGCGCGGACGCGCGGCTCCTTGCCCGGCGCCGATGCCGCCCCTTGTCCGCCAGCTCTCGCCTTGGCGCGTCCCTCTTCATCGTGCCCGCTACCGCAAAGCCGCGCTAGTACTCGGCACGCCGTTCGGGCGCCGGCCTTCCCCCAAAGGGGACGCGGCGCTACAAAAGGATCATGACAACAAGCGGACCCCACACTTCTGGCAGGCGCAGCGCGGCGTGGTTCGCGGCGACGGGGCGGGCAGGCATGAACCACCGGTCGTGGATGCGCAGCCAGGGGTTCACCTCCGAGGTATTTGACGGGCGGCCGGTGATCGGGATCGCGACCACGTGGTCAGAGCTCGCCCCGTGCAACGTCCACCTGCACCGGGTGGCCGAGTCGGTCAAGCGCGGCGTCTGGCAGGCGGGCGGCTTCCCGCTCGAGTTCCCCGCGATGGCCCTGGGCGAGACGCTGCTTCGCCCCACGGCGATGCTCTACCGGAACCTCCTCGCCATGGAGGCGGAGGAGCTCATCCGGGCCAACCCGCTGGACGGCGTCGTGCTGCTTTCCGGCTGCGACAAGACCACGCCCGGCCTGCTGATGGCGGCCTCGAGCGTGGGGCTGCCCGCGATCATGGTCACCGGCGGGCCGAAGCTTAACGGCAAGTACCAGGGGACCGACGTCGGCTCGGGCACCGCGGTGTGGCGCTGGGAGGAGGACCTCCTCGCCGGGCGGATGACGCAGGAGGAGTGCGCATTCGCCGAGGGCTGCATGTCACGGTCCGACGGGCACTGCATGACGATGGGCACCGCGTCCACGATGGCGTCGATGGCCGAGGCGCTTGGCATGCAGCTGCCGTATTCGGCGTCCTGGCCGGCGGTTGACTCACGGCGGTACGAGACCGCCCAGCGGGCGGGCCAGGTCATCGTCGACCTCGTGGAGCACGACGTGACCCCCGGCAAGATCATGACCAGGGCGGCGTTCGAGAACGCGATCAGGGTGAACGCGGCGATCGGCGGGTCAACCAACGCGGTCGTCCACCTGCTCGCCATCGCCGGGCGCCTCGGCGTCCAGCTGAACCTCGACGACTTCGACACCCTGATCAGGGACGTCCCGACGCTCGTGAACCTGCAGCCGAGCGGGAAGTACCTGATGGAGGACTTCTGTTACGCCGGCGGCCTGCCCGCGGTCATGCGCGAGCTCGGTGACCAGCTCCACCTCGACGCGCTCACCGTCACCCGCAAGACCGTCGGGGAGAACGTCAAGGACGCGCCCTGCTGGAACCGGGACGTGATCATGCCGTTCGACCAGCCCTTCCAGGCGGCGGGCACGGGCACCGCGGTGCTGCGCGGCAACCTGGCGCCGGACGGCGCGGTCATCAAGCAGTCGGCCGCGTCGCCGCACCTGCTCAAGCACCGCGGCCGCGCTCTCGTCTTCGACTCGCCCGAGGCGTACCACGCGGTCGCCGCCGACCCTGAGCTCGAGGTCGACGAGGAGAGCGTGCTGATCATCCGGTACTGCGGGCCGAAGGGCTACCCCGGCATGCCGGAGACCGCCAACGTGCCGCTCCCCGCCAAGCTGCTCAAGCGCGGCGTCCGCGACATCGTGCGGATCTGCGACGGCCGGATGTCCGGCACCGCCTACGGCACCGTCGTGCTGCACGTGGCGCCCGAGGCCGCCGTCGGCGGCCCGCTGGCCCTGGTCCGCACCGGTGACTGGATCACGCTCGACGTCCCGGCCCGCACGCTCAGCCTCGACGTCCCCGACGACGAGCTGGCGGCGCGCCGCGCCGCGTGGACCCCGCCGCCGCCGGCTGCCACTCGCGGCTGGACCTGGCTTTACACGGAGCACGTGCAGCAGGCGAACACCGGCTGCGACCTCGATTTCCTCATCGGCGCGAGCGGCTCCCAGGTCGGCCGCGATTCCCACTGAACCCGGGGCGCGGAGAAGATCCTCGAGCCCGGCGAGGACTGGCGGACCCTCGGCACCGACGCGGGCCCGGTCGTGCGGGAGGCGCCTGGCCTCGAGCCCTGAGCACGGTTACGGCCGCATCGGGTCGTGCCCAACGGTCATCAGCGACCGGCGCCACTCCTCGTCGGACTCCGTGTCATCGGGCCCCTCCGCCTCCTGCGTCAAGACGAAGTCCACGACCTGCTCCATCACGTCCGCGTCCCGCTGCGTCAGCTCGACTTTCCGCTTGCGCAGCAGCTCGACGACCTGCCTGCCAAGGTCAGGCAGGTCGAGGTCGGGCTCGCCCGGTAGCGCATCATCACCTGACGCCTCGCTAAGCAGCCAGGCGCGCAGCTCCTCCGAGGTCATGTTGATCACCTGCTGGAAGCTGTCCCAGGCGACCTCGACGTCCACGGGGACATGGTCCTCCACTGCTCGCTCCTCTCACCCGTTTGGCGTGTCCGGTAGACCTGTCGCCTGCCCGCTGCCGCCCGCGGCTAACGCGATCACCCCCATGAGGGCGCTCCCGGCGGGGCGGAGGGAGCTAACCGGGGCGGGACGCAGACCGTGACCGAGCTCGGGTGGACCTTGATGCGCAGCTTCCTGCTGGCCTTGCGCGCGCCGCCGTCAAGTTCGAAACGGACCTTCCGGTCAAACCGGATGCTGAACGTCCGCCCCCGGGTGACCTTGGCGAAGGCAGAACGCTCTGGGTGCCCAAGCGCGATCCGGCCGAACGTGCGGGCCCACTGCACGGGGGTCCTGGCCGTTACCACCCCGAGCTCAAGGCGCCCGTCGTCCGGTTGCGCCTCCGGGAACGCCTTGACCCCGCCGAGGATCTGGCCGACGTTCGCGGCCAGCACGCACGCGACCTTGCCGGTGAAGAACTCCTCCCCGTCGACTTTGATGGCCGCCCGTACCCGGTGCGCGCGCAGGTTCCTGATCCCGGTGACGACGTAGGCGGCGCGACCGAGCCGGTCCTTAACGCCCCGGTCGGCGTCGGCGATCATCTGCGCGTCGAAGCCGGCGCCCGCCATCACGGCGAAACGCTCGCCGTTGACCGAGCCCGTGTCCAGCCTGCGCCGGTCGCCGTGCAATCCGATCTGGACCGCCTCGGGGAGATCGCGGGGAATGTTCAGGTTCGACGCCAGCAGGTTCGCGGTGCCCGCGGGCAGGATCGCCACCGCCGTGTCCGTGCCGGCCAGGGCGTCGATGCAGCGCTGGACGGTGCCGTCGCCGCCCCAGACAAACACCACGCCGGCTCCGTCGGCCGCCGCCTGCCGCGCGAACTTGGGGGCGCGGCGGCTCTTCTTCACCTCGTACCAGGAGGGATTGGTCACGCCCGCGCGGGCCAGGATCCGCCGCAGGTCGGGCAGTCCGCCGCCGAGGCTTTTCCGTGAGTGCGCTACGACGGCGACGTCAGCCACGCGAGTTGTCCTTTCCGGGTCCGGGGCGGGTTCCAGTACAGGGCCGGCGCTCCCGCCGGCGGCTCAAACCTTCCGCCAGCGGGCCTCGCACAGCCCGTAGATCCCGAAGACCAGCAGGCCGAGCGCGGCTAGCAGCATCAGGAACTCGCCGAACGGCTGGTCGCGCAGGGTCAGCAGCGCCTTGTCGATGCCGCCGGACTCGGTGGCCCGGTGGGTGACCGCCGCGTCGATTACCAGCACGCCGGCCAGCGCGAAGACCAGTCCCCGGGCGATGGTCCCGGCCACGCCGAGCAGCCTCACGACGCGTCGCGTCCGCGGGCTCATCCTGGCCGTCTCCAGCTGCTTCATGAACTTCTTGCGCGCGCCCTCGATGACCAGGACGATGCCGCAGGCGACGACGGCCAGCCCGGCGACGCCAACCAGCACCCGGCC
Organism: uncultured Actinomycetota bacterium; assembly: GCA_963767685.1. Lineage (GTDB taxonomy): Bacteria > Actinomycetota > Actinomycetes > Streptosporangiales > Streptosporangiaceae > Trebonia. The sequence goes on along the minus strand of CAVYEZ010000005.1, from coordinate 1,770,240 downwards.
GCCCGTGTGCTGCATGGCGGTCGCCGTGATGTCCTGCTGGCGGCCGGCCTGACTGCGCGCCGTGCCGGCGATCACCGTGAAGGTCAGGTAGCAGAAGCCGGCGTAGATGACCGCCCGGGCGAGTGACTTGAGCCTGGGGCCGGCCCCAGGCGGCTCGCCGGTGACGCCGAACGCGGCCTCGCTCAGCCGCCATAGTGCGTAGCAGGCGAAACCGATGCCGAGCAGCCAGAGCGAGACGAGCCCGTAGGACTTGCCCGCGAGCAGCTGCAAGGCACCCTGCTGGTCCGCCTCGCGCGAACTGTGGCCCAGTGCGACCAGCACCGCGACCCAGCCAACGAGGATGTAAATGGCCCCCCGCGCGGTAAGGCCCGCACGAGCCAGGAAATGCGCCGCCGGGCTGTCTGAGGCTCTCCTGGCGGAGCGCGTTACGCCGGACGCGGATACAGAGTGCATACCCGTCACTACCGCGCTGGCAGGTCGGCAAACGGGGTCAGGCACCCCGATGTAGGCGTGAAGTGGTTCGAGGCGGGCAGTAGGGGGCGCATGTTGGCCCCAGCTCGTACCCGGCACAGTCTCACCCCGCTCGCCATCGTCACCGCGGCGGCCCTCGTCTTCGCGCTCCTGCTCCTTCTGGTGCGGCTGCGGTGGGCGCCGCTTGAGTCGGTCGATCACGGCACCGCGGCCAGGCTCAACAGCCTGGTCGCGGGGCATCCCGCGGTGGTCAGCATCGTCAAGGCGGTCACCTGGCTGGGCAGCGGCGGCGTGCTGTGGACGCTAACGGGCGCGGCCGCGGTCGTGCTCGCCCTCCGGCGGCGGTGGCGGCTCACGATCTACCTGCTGGTCACCGGCGCGGGCGAGCTGGTGCTCGACCCGGTGCTCAAGGCCCTGGTCGGCAGGCTGCGCCCGGTGGTCGCGCACCCGGTCGCGTACGGCAACGGCGACAGCTTCCCGAGCGGGCACGCGCTCGGCTCGATCGTCTGCTACGGCGCGCTGCTCCTCGTCTTCCTGCCGGCGGCCCGCGGGCGCTGGCGCCGGGTCCTGACCGCCGTGATCATCACGCTGATCGTCGCGATCGGCGTCAGCAGGCTCCTGCTTGGCGTGCACTACGTGTCCGACGTGCTCGGCGCCTGGGCGCTCGGCATCACCTGGCTTGGCATCACCGCCTTCGCGTTTGAACTTTCCCGTCAGGTCGCCGGGCAGCCGGTGACCGATCCGATGACCGAGGGCCTCGAGCCCGAGGCCCGCGCCGATTTGCAGCCGACCGAACCGGAGACAACCATGCCTCATGACCGCGCCCGCGCGTACGGCCGCATTGCCGCCGCCGTCCTGGTGACCTGGGTACTGATCGTCGGTGCCCTCACCGGCATCGGCAAGCTGATCATGATCACCGGCAACGGGAACGGGAACCTCCTCGGCGACCACGCGATACCGCACTGGTTCGCGGCGCACCGCACCGCCACGCTGAACCACTGGAGCCTGATCTTCAGCAACCTCGGGGCCACCCAGGACATCCTTATCGTGAGCGCCGCCGCCTGCGTGGTCTTCGTCGCGGTCACCCGGCACTGGCGCCCGGTGATCTTCGTCGCCGTGGTCATGCTGGGCGAGCTGGCCGCCTTCCTGACCATCGCCGCCGTCGTCAAGCGGCCGCGGCCGGACGTCCCGCACCTGGACTCGAACCTGCCCACGTCGGCGTTCCCGTCGGGCCACATGGCCGCCACCACGTGCCTCTACGTCGGCATCGCCATCCTGGTGATCGGCCATGCCCGGGGCTGGTGGCGCTACCTGTTCCTGATCCCCGCGATCGTCATGCCGGTCATGATCGCCACGGCCCGCATGTACCGGGGCGAGCATCACCCCACCGACATCCTCGCCAGCGTGCTCTTCGCCGCGCTCTGGCTAACCGCGGCCACGCTCCTGATCAAGCCGAACAAGGACGGCGGTGACCGCCGCGGGCGCGGGCCGCTCGGGCTGCCCCGCCGCCAGCCGGCCGGCGGTACCGGGCAAGCCGGCCCGGAGGCCGATCCCCTGCCCGCAGGCCCAGGCCGGCCGCACAAGGCGGACTGACATGGCCAGGCCATCCCCATGGTCCAGTGCGCGGACCGGTAAACCGAGAACGCCCGTATATCTCAAGTTCTCATAAGTCGACTTGCCATAACTGAACTTATGAGGCAGCTTCAGAGGCAGCTGCTTCCTGACGGGCATGATCGCCGCGCAAGCGGGCAGTAGGGGGTGCCCGGCAGGAGGATAGACATGGGTGATGAGCTGTCAGTTACGGTCCGCAGCGAACGTGGCGTGGTGATTGCCGCGGTCGTCGGCGATATCGACCTGTCCACGGTGGCTGGGCTCCGGGAACGGCTCTCCGGGCTGGCAGACAGCGGACAGCCGCTGATACTGGACCTGAACCGGGTCACCTTCATCGATTCGACCGGGCTCGGGGTCCTGGTCGCGACGGCCCGCCGCGCCGCGGTGCAGGGTGCCACCCTGCACGCGGTCTGTTCCCGGCCGCAGACCCGCAAGCTGCTCTGGCTGACCGGGGTGGACCGCCGGATCCCGCTCAGCGCCACCGTGGACGGGGCGCTGGCGCTCCTGACGGAATCCGGCGACGCCCCCGGCTAGCGGGCGATGGGCGGCTGGCCCGGTCAGCCAGGCCGCGCTTACCGGGCGGCAGTGATCGCCTCGTCCACGCTGTCGTAGATGTCGATCAGCTGGTCAACCCCGACCAGGCTCAGCACGCGGGCGACGGGGGCGGTGGGATGCACAAGCGCGAGCGTCGCGCCCTCATGGCGCGCTACCCGGTGCGCGGCGATGATCATCTGGGTCGCGGCCGAGTCGATGAACGTCAGCGCGGACATGTCCACCAGGAGCAAGCGGGGCCTGCCCGCCAGCTGGTTGGTCAGGGCATCGCGCAGCTCACTGCTGCCCATGTCGGCTTCGCCGGCAAGGCGCATGACGGAGCACACGCCGTCCCCGGCGGGCAGCACCGTTACCGAGATCAGCAACTCTGACATGGGAGGCTCACCCGCCATCACCGTCTAGTCCTGGATACCGTGCGTTACAAAGGCTGGAACGAGCCACCGGTGGACCGGGCCGCGTCCCGCGTCGTGTCCGGTCAGAGACGACAAGATCAGCATATGACCTACGCCTGCCCGCGGCCAACGCCCGCTGACCCATTGCTGGCCAGTGCCGCGGCACGCCCCGCCGCGGGCACGGCGCCTCCGTGGCGGCAGTGCCTGGCCTAGCGGTCGCCGACGGAGGCGCCGGGGCATGGCAGGGCGAATACCGCCGTCACCTGCGAGCCTCCCGGGCCGGGGCCGGCGGTCAGCTGATCGGCGACGCCGCGCACCAGCCACAGGCCGTGACCAGGCTTGAACAGCCATGGCCGCACCGCGGCCACGGTCCCCGCCCGGGCATGACCATCGCCGCTGCCCCGCCCGGCGTCGCTCACCATGCAGTGCAGCGCCCCCTCGGCGACCCACAGCTGCGCCCGCCCGACCCCGCCGCCGTGCCGCACGGCGTTCGCCGCCAGCTCGTGTACCGCAAGGACCACGTCGCCGGTCCGGTAACGCGGCATCCCCACGGCAAACGCCTCCGCCTGCACCGCTTTGCGCAGAGCCGGCAGTGTGCCCTCGTCGAACCACTGGTCCAGTGCCATCACTCGCCTCCTCTGCCCCGCGAGCAAAAGAACGACCCTCCTCCGCTCGCGTCACCCGAGGTAGTCACCCGGTGACCTGCATAGGGACTACCCGGTGAGCGGCGGATACACCTGACCAGGTCAGGCGTGCCCGGCTAAAAGTCGCCGCGTTCCCGACGGAATAGGAAGGGGAAGCCCGGGTAGCCACAAGGCGCTTGACCGCAATCGGCACTGGTGCCGTCGGTAAGGCCCGTAGCGGTTACCGGAAGGAAAAAGCTCATGGGAATCATCCTGCTCGTCCTCCTCCTCGCAATCATCCTGGGCGGCTTGGGGTTCGCTATCCACGTCCTTTGGTGGATCGCGCTCGCGGTCCTCGTGCTCTGGCTGCTCGGCTTCCTCGTCCGCGTCGGCGAAGGCGGTGCCCGCAGCCGCTGGTACCGATGGTGACCTCAAGCGCTACCTGACCAGGCCACCGGTACGCATCACCGGCGGCGGCGCCGGGAGCCGCCGCCGGCTGTGCTGAGCGGGATCGCGGCGAATAGGGCCGCGATCCCGCTCAGCGCGTGCTTGGCGAACACCGCTGCTGAACGGGCGCGGACCGGGCCCGAATACCTAGGTACCTGGGCAGTTACTCGTGGGGATGGCCGATAACAGTCGTTGCTGATCGTAAGCGGGCCGTCGCCCGCGTGGGCCGTGAGGTGGCCGATTACCTGGGCAACACCCCCGCGGTCGCCCGGGCATCGTATATCGGCCCCCGCGTCATCCGCCGCTACCAGGACGGCCGCACGATCGCCGCCGCCCTGGGCGACCTCGGCCGGGACAGCGACTTCGGTGACCTGGCGACGCGGGGCCGCGCGGAAAGCGCGGTGCTGAGGCCGAGGCTCCTCGCCGAACCAGGCTGAGCCTGCGGCCCGTCAGGCGGGAGGCAGGACTGGGTTCTGGAGCGGTGCAGCCGGCGCCGCCCCGGCCGCCTCGCGGTGGTTGAGCCGCTCCCGCTGCGGAACCACGGTGTACTTCGGGTCCTTGGCGGAGGCCAGCCCGGCGTGGAAGACGCCCCAGCGGGTGGCCGCGGACGCGCCGATCAAGGCGGCGCCCGACAGCGCGGCGACGATCCGGCGCGGGCGGCCCGCCGGCAGCGCGGAGGTCCCGGACAGGGCGGCGCCCGCCGCGCCGAGGATGCTGAGGACCCGCGTCGCCCGCAGGTACGCGCCGCCGCGACCGCCGTGGTACGGCTCGGCCACCATCCCGGTGCGCCGGGTCATCCGCTCCAGGGCGGCCGTCTCCATGGCCGCGCCGAGCAGCGCCAGGTTCCGCGCCGGCCCGGTTTGCGCGGCTGGCGCGGCGAGCAGGCCGAGGCCGCCGGCCGCCATCGCACCCGACCCGGTGAACACGAACGGCATCTCCGGGTAGGCCGCGTGCCAGGCCGGCACCGCGGTGTCGCTGACCAGCACCGCGGTGTACGCGGCCACGCCGGGGCCGAGCACCGCCGCCGCCGTGGTCGCGACGGCCCCGAGCCGCGGCAGCCGCCCGCTGAACGCGCTCGCGGCTGCCGCCACCGCGGCCGGCGCGTAGCCGCTGAGCAGCCAGGTGCCGACGCTCATCGGCGAGGTGACCTTGAAGACCCGCAGCATGTTGAGGAAGCGCGCCGGGCGGCCTAGGTCATGCACGAGCGCGACCAGCGACAGCGTGATGGCACCGCCCGCGCCGGCCTTCGCCGCCCGGCTCAGCTCCGGGCGGCCGGTGAGGTCGGCCCCGGCGGCGAGCAGGGACGAGCCGCCCGCGAGCCCGCCGAGGAAGAAGTACCCGGCAATGTCCGCGGCCTCCCAGACCGGCGGGTTGAGTACCGGCTTGCCGTAGTAGGAGCTGAACTCCGCCTTCGGCACCATGGGCTGCTCAGCGCGCCGCTTGCGCCGCCACCGCGAGGACGGCTGGGTCCCGGCCACGGTCCCGCTCATCGCCGGCCCCCGAGCCCGAGCCGCTCGCCGAGCGCGCTCGCCCCGAACGAGGCGGCGGCAAGAGCGGCGAGCGTCACCGCGGCCGCGCCGGCGTGCCGCCACATCGACGGCAAGTCCTGGGTGGTCACCACCGGGTCCGGCGGCAGCCCGTACACCTCAGGCTCGTCCAGCAGGAGGAAGAACGCGCCGTCCCCGCCCACCCCGTCGGCGGGGTCGGCGCCGTACAACCGCGCGCTGGTCTCGCCCGCCTCGTGCAGCGCGTCCAGCCGGGTCGCGGCCCGCTCGCGCAGGTCGTCAAGCGGCCCGAACTGGATCGAGTCGGTCGGGCAGGCCTTGGCGCAGGCCGGCTCCATCCCCGCGCCGAGCCGGTCATAGCACAGCGTGCACTTCCAGGCCCGGCCGTCGTCCTTGCGCTGGTCGATCACCCCGTACGGGCAGGCGGGGATGCAGTAGCCGCAGCCGTTGCAGACGTCCGACTGGACCACGACGGTGCCGAACTCGGTTCGCATCAGCGCCCCGGTCGGGACACACGTCGAGGCAGGCGGCGTGCGTGCAGTGCTTGCACACGTCCGACGACATCAGCCAGCGCATGCCCGCGACGGCGCCGGCGCTGTCCGCGACGCCAGCTCCCGGGCCGTCGGCGCCGTCCGTCACGCTGACCGGCCGCTGCTGCTCGATGAACGCCACGTGCCGCCACGTGTCCGCGCCGAGCCCCACGGAGTTGTCGTACGACATCCCGGTCAGCGCCAGGCCGTCCTCGGGGACATGGTTCCACTCCTTGCACGCCACCTCGCACGCTTTGCAGCCGATGCACACCGACGTGTCGGTGAAGAACCCCATCCGCGGCTGGTCACCCGGATAGCTGTCCATCCCGTCTGGCCGCCCCGTGCCTGGCCTGTGATCTGCACGTCTATCGCGGTCATGGCTCGGTTCCCGTCCGTTCGGTGATGCCTGCCCGCGCCTGGTAGTCACGGACGAGCGCGGGACGCCCCGCCCCGGTGGGACGCCGTCCTGGCCGGATGTCGCAGGCGAACGCCTTGTCCTCCTGGATGTGCACGTTCGGGTCAAGGCTGATGCCGATCAGGTCGTTGGCCGAGTCGCCCGTGCTGTAGCCGGCCCAGCCCCAGTGGTAGGGCAGCCCGACCTGGTGCAGCCGGCGGCCCTGCACGGTCAGCGGCGGGATCCGCGTGCGTGACGAGGACGCGAGCCTCCACGGCGTTTCGCGCGGTGATGATCGTGGCCCAGCCAAGGTGCTCGAGGCCGCGCTCGGCGGCGAGTTCCGGCGACACCTCGCAGAAGAACTCCGGCTGGAGCTCGGCCAGGTAGGGCAGCCAGCGGCTCATCCCGCCCGCGGTGTGGTGCTCGGTCAGCCGGTAGGTGGTGGCGACGTACGGGAACACCTGCGAGCCGGGGGAGCCGTTACTCGGCTGGAACCGGTTGTCCGGGTGCACGAACGTCTTCGCCTGCCGGACCGGGTTGCGCTGCTGGGCGTACAGCGGGTTGGACAGCGGCGAGTCCTGCGGCTCGTAGTGGGCGGGCAGCGGCCCGTCGACCAGCCCGGCCGGCGCGTACAGCCACGCCTTGCCGTCGGCCTGCATGATGAACGGGTCGGTGCCTGCCAGCGCCGCTGGCCCGGTCGCGTCCTGCGGCGGCTGGTAGCCGGGCTCCTTGTCCGGCACGAAGTCAGGGACGTCGTGGCCGGTCCACTGGCCCTGCTCCGCGTCCCACCAGACCAGCGCCTTGCGCTCGCTCCACGGCTTCCCCGCGGGGTCGGCGGAGGCCCGGTTGTACAGGATGCGCCGGTTGGCCGGCCAGGCCCAGCCCCAGTCGGGGGCGAGCCAGTTCTGCTGGCTGCCGGGCTTGCGGCGGTCGGCCTGGTTGACGCCGTCCGCGTACACGCCGCAGTAGATCCAGCAGCCGCACGCGGTAGAGCCGTCGTCCTTCAGCTCGGTGTACGCCGGCAGCGGGTCGCCGTTCGCATCCGAGCCGTTGACCTCGCGCAGCACCGCCTCCGCGGAAGGCTCGGCCAACGGCCCCTCGACCGGGTAGTCCCAGGTGAGGTCCAGCACCGGACGGTCCATCGCATCCGCGGAGCCGGCCAGCTTCGCGCGGATCAGCCGGCCCAGGTGGTAGGTGAACCACAGGTCGCTGCGCGCGTCCCCGGCGGGCTCCACCGCGGCGTGGTGCCACTGCAGCATGCGCTGGGTGTTGGTGAAGCTGCCGTTCTTCTCGGTGTGCGCGGCGGCCGGCATGAAGAACACCTCGGTGCCGATGTCCTGCGTGCGCAGCTCACCGCTGTCGATCTCCGGCCCGTCCTTCCAGAACGTGGCCGACTCGATCAGCGAGAAGTCGCGCACGACCAGCCAGTCGAGCTTGGCCAGGCCGAGCCGCTGCAGCTTGCCGTTGGCCGAGCCGACCGCCGGGTTCTCGCCAAGCAGGAAGTAGCCCTTGCAGTCCCCGGCGAGCTGCGCCATCACGGTCTCGTAGGTGGAGTGGCTGCCGGTGAGCCGCGGCAGGTAGTCGAAGCAGAAGTCGTTCACCTCGGTCGCGACGCCGCCCCACCACGCCTTGAGCAGGCTGACCGTGTAGGCGCGCATGTTCGCCCAGAACCCCTTGTCGGTGCCCTCGGCGGCGATGAACGCGTCGAGGTCCTCGTTGGTGTGCGCGTGCGGCATCGGGATGTACCCGGGCAGCAGGTCGAACAGCGTCGGGATGTCGGTGGAGCCCTGGATCGAGGCGTGCCCGCGCAGGGCCAGGATGCCGCCGCCCGGCCGGCCGATGTTGCCGAGCAGCGTCTGGAGTATCGACGCGCCCCGGATGTACTGCACCCCGACGGTGTGCTGGGTCCAGCCCACGCTGTACACCCACGCGGTGGTCCGGTCCCGGCCCGAGTTGGCCGTGATCAGCTCGCAGATCCGGTCGAAGGTCGCCCGCGGGATGCCGCAGGCCTGCTCGACCATCTCGGCGGTGTACCGCGCGTAGTGCCGCTTGAGTACCTGGAACACGCAGCGCGGGTGCGCAAGCGTCGGGTCGGTCTTCGGCGTGCCGACGTGGGCGCCGCCGGAGCCGTGCGCCTCGCCCCGCGCCGCCTCCCGCACCGCGGACGACGAACCCGTCTGGCCGTCAGGCCCGCTGGTGCGGTCGTCGTACTCCTCGTCCCGCTCGCCCGAGGCGGCCTGCACCTCGACGCCCTCGTAGGCCCAGCTGGCCGGGTCGTAGGAGTGCTCCTCGGGTTCGAAGCCGGAGAACAGCCCGTCCAGGTCCTCGGTGTCGCGGAAGTCCTCGCTGATGATCGTGGCCGCGTTGGTGTAGTTCACCACGTACTCACGGAAGAACTTCCCGCTGCTGAGCACGTGGTTGATCAGCCCGCCGAGCAGCACGATGTCCGCGCCCGCCCGCAGCGGCACGTGCAGGTCGGCCACCGCGCTGGTGCGGGTGTACCGCGGGTCGATGTGGATCACCGTGGCCCCGCGGGCCTTGGCCTCCATCACCCACTGGAACCCCACCGGGTGGCACTCGGCCATGTTGGAGCCCTCGATGACGATGCAGTCGGAGTTCTGCAGGTCCTGCTGCGCCGTGGTGGCGCCGCCGCGCCCGAACGAAGTCCCCAGACCGGGGACGGTGGCGGAGTGTCAAATGCGGGCCTGGTTCTCGATCTGCACCGCGCCGAGCGCCGTGAACAGCTTCTTGATGAGGTAGTTCTCCTCGTTGTCCAGCGTCGCGCCGCCCAGCGAGGCGAACCCGAGCGTCCGCCTGACCCGCCTGCCGTCGACCTCCCACTGCCAGCCGGCCCGGCGGGCCGCGATCACCCGGTCGGCGATCATGTCCATCGCCTCGTCCAGGCCGAGCGTCTCCCAGCCGGTGCCGTGCGGCCGCCGGTACAGCACCCGGTACTCCCGCGCGGAGCCGGTGGTGAGCTGCAGGCTCGCCGACCCCTTCGGGCACAGCCGCCCCCGTGATACCGGGGAGTCCGGATCACCCTCGATCTGGATGACCTTCTTTCTGCCGACCTCCCCGCCCTCCACCCTTTTGACGTAGACGTTCTGCCCGCAGCCGACCGCGCAGTACGGGCAGACCGACTTCACCACCGTGTCGGCGGCGGCGGTGCGGGCGGTGAGCTGCGAACTCGCCGCGCTCTTGACCGCCGCGCCCCGTCCCGTCCGGTCAGTCCCCGTCGCCTGCCGGTACGCCGGCCATCCCTCGATCCACGTCCAGGCACGCATGCGCGGTATGTTCCCCGTTCTCTCTATCCCGCCTTGGCTAATCTGCTGCTACCTCGGGCTAATCTGCTGCTACCTCGGCTCTTCCCGGTTAAACCTCGCTACGCCCCGGCGTCTCGGATGCCTTCGCTGTCCTCTCCTCGCCGTGGCTCACCGTGCGCCTTTCGGCGTCTCAAGCGATGCGAGGTAGGCGTTGTAGCCCGCGAGGTCCGCGGGCCGGACGGTGCGCCGCGCGCGCTCCGTCAAGAGGGCCACCGCGAGCGCCACGGCCAGCCCGGACATGATCAGGTCGCTGCCGGCCAGCATGGTAACCCCGGAGGCGCGCACGTCGGCGGCGCCGTAAGGCCCGAACGGCCCGTGCAGCATCAGCACCGCGCCGGTGGCAAGATCGGCGGGCATTCCCGCGAGCAGCAGCAGGTACCGGCCGAGCACGGGCACGCGCCACCGGATCGGCTCCGAGCCGACGACGGGCAGGAAGTACAGGTACCCGGCTAGCAGGTACGCGCCGTGCTCGGCGTCATGGGCCGCGCCGCGCGCGAGGACCAGGCCGGTCACGTGCGTGCCGAGCACAACGGCCGAGTAGAGCGCCAGGCCGGCGGGTGGCCAGGTCAGGGCGGTGACCAGGCGTGACCGGATGAGCCGTTTTACCCGGCTGTGCCACGGGTTGTGCACCGCGTGCAGCAGCAACGTGACCGGGCGGCCAGCGATCAGGAGCGGGGGCGCGACCATGATCAGCAGCAGGTGCTGGACCATGTGATCGGTGAGCGACGTGTCGTCGTGTACCCCTACCCAGCCCTGCATGGCCACGGTGATGGCGCTCAGCCCGCCGAGGAACGCGAGCGTCCGCACGGCGGGCCAGGGCCGGGCGGTGCGGCGCCCGCGCGTGCGTGCGGCGGCCAGATAGCCGAAGGCGAGCACGGCCACCGGCACGGCCGCGAAGGGCTCGAACCGCCACGTGGTCAGCGCGGCCTGCAGGGACAGGGTCACGCGGGGCCCGCTACCCGCACCAGTCGGGGCAAACGCGGAACGTTTGCCCGCGTCCGGCCGGGGAAGTCGCCAGCGCATGGCCAAACAGAATCCCGGCGGTGCCGGGCCGCCTGGTTTTCGTCCGTGCGCTCGAGCGCTGGCTGTAAGGGAGGTGTGACCGGTGCTCAGGGAGGTCATCGCCGACGTGCTGCTTGCCCTGGCGGTACTGGTCGTGGCCGCCTCCGCGCTCGGCATCGCGGTCATGCCCAGCGCGTACGCCAGGCTGCACTACGTCACCCCGGCGGCTGTGGTGGCCCCGGTGCTGGTGGCGCTGGCGGTCTTCGTCACCGAGGGCCTGGATGAGAACACGGGCGAGACGCTGGTCGCGCTGTTCTTCATGATCGCCGCGGCCCCGTTCCTTTCGCACGCGACGATCCGGGCGATCCGCGTCCGCGAGGCGGGCGACTGGCGCGGCCGTCCGCCAGGCGAGGACGCTAAAGACAGCGAGGGCACCGAGGGCAAGGAGCGGGACAGTTCCCCCGCCGGGGAGTCCCGGTGACGCCGGATGCCGTCATGGAACCGGGCACCGTCGATCCGGTCGCCAGCCAGGAAGCGGTGCGCGACCGGTGCGCCTGGCTAGCCTCCTCGGCCGCCGGCGGACCGTGCCTGTACCGCACCCCGGCCTGACCGAGGATGCGGCACAGTTCCGGTGCCGGGGTCTGCCGGCGAGGCGTCAGGCGTTCGGCGCCTGGGCGCTGATGTCGGCGAGCGCAGACCGCTCGTCGCGCTCGATGGCCATGTCGCCGAGCGACAGCACACCGACCGGGCGGTCGCCCTCCACGACGGGGATCCGGCGCACGCCGTGCTCGCGCATCCGGCGCACCGCGGTGTCCGCGTCATCGTCCGGCGCGGCCGTGATCAGGTCCGGGCTGCATGCCTCGGCAATCGTCGTCTTGCCGGGATCGCGGCCGTCGGCCACGGCGCGCACTACGATGTCGCGGTCGGTGACCAGGCCCTTGAGCTTGCCGTTGTCGACCACCAGGACGGAACCGACCCCTTGCTCGCGCATCGCCTGGCCGGCGTCGGTCAGCGGCTGGCTGGGACGCAGCGCCACCGGCGCCGCGGTCATGATCTCCCTTACCTTCTGCGCCACAGAACTCACCTCTTTTCTCGAGCCTTTCGCCGGCCTGTTGCCGGCGTCGGGCACTGGGCCGTCTAACCACAGGCCGCGAGATCAAACGCGACGGCCTGCGCGGCCCGCTGCGTCTCACCGCCGCCATCTCCGCTGGCGGCGCGCTGCTCACGCTGGTCCTGCCCGAGCCGGCCGGGCGGACGCTGGCGGAAGTCTCGGGGGATGAAGCCGCCGCCGCGGCGGCCGCGGCGGCCTGACGAGCCTCAGGCCGTGGTGTCGAGGACGATCTTGCCGCGCACCTGGCGCTGCCGGATCCGGTCGAACGAGTCGTTCACCTGGTCGAGCGGCAGGGACAAGTCCACCGGCACGGAGAGCTGGCCGTCCGCCAGCGCCCGCAGGGCCCGCTGGATCGCGGCGCGCATGGCCTCGTCCGATTCCAGCAGGCCCGCGTAGCCGGACACGGTGATGCCCTTGCCGTAGAGCGACCGCAGCGGCACCTGGCCTTCGGGGCAGGCCGACGCGCCGAACAGGACCAGCCGGCCGTGCGGCTCGAGCGCCTCGATGGCGGCGCCGGTGAAACCGTTGCCGAGGCCGTCGAAGGCGACCGTGGGATACAGGTCGGCGGCCGCCGCGGCGAGGCCGCCTGAATCTGTCACGATTACCTCGTCGGCTCCGCGCTGCTTGATCCACTCGGCGTTGCTGTCGTGACCGGTCTGCCCGATCACAGTGGCGCCGAGCGCGCGCGCGACCGACACGATGATGCTGCCGACACCGCCGCTTGCTCCCAGCACCAGCACCGTGTCGTCCGCCCTGACCTGGGCGATCTCGGTGACCGTGCGCCACGCGGTGACCCCGGCCACGCCCATCGCCGCGGCCGCCTCAAGCCCGACCCCAGCCGGGACGTCGATGAGCGCGGCCCGTGGCACGACCGCGGCGGTCGCCCACAGCCCGTCGCGCGCGGTGCCGATGCCGTGGCCGCGGACCATGACCGGGCGGCCGTCCACCGTTCCGGCGCCCTCGGTACCCAGCGTGCGGGGCACCGGCGCGTCGGCCGCCACCTGTCCCTGCGCGGCGTTCATGTCGACCGGGTTCACGCCGGAGTAAGCGACATCAAGGATGACTTCCTCCGGGCCGGGCTCAGGCAGCTCTATTTCCTCGATCCGCAGCGGCTGGCCGTGTTCCACCAGGCGGGCAGCTTTCACGCGCATGAAATGACCTCGCTTCCAGTTCGGTTCGGTCCGGGCTTGCAGCGGTCAGGCCTCATCGGCCCTGGCAGCCGGGCTTACCTCGATTCCCCGGATGATCCATGCGGCGCGGTTACCCGGCCGCGGCGGCGTTATGCCGGCCGCGGCGCGGCCGGGGTTGATGACGCGCCAGCGGGTAAGCGGAGCGGTGCAGGGGGTAACCGGGGAGTAGCGCCGTCCTAGCGGGTCGGTCCACCTGGTGGGTGCGCCTGCTAGATCGGCTGGGCATCTCCCAGGTGCACGTCTCCCGGCTCCAGGCGCGGGCACTGGCCCAGTAGCGAGACCGGCTTCTCGGCGACACGCCACCGCCAGCGTGACCCGGGCGGCACGCGCATGATTCGCCGTACGCGGGTAGCGACACCGCCATGAACACGGCCATGAACACGCTCGATACCGCCCGCTCAAGGCTCGCGCTCAAGGCCAGGTCCGTGCGTGATCAGTACGCGGGTGAGGCGGACCGCCCGCTCGGCGGCTACCTGATCACGATGAGCGCTTACGCGGCGGTTGTCGGCGTCCTCGCCGCGGGTGCGCGGATGACGCGCCGGCCGGTCCTCGACGGACTGCCCGCCAAGGACATCGCGCTGTCCGCGCTCGCCACCTACAAACTCAGCAGGCTGCTGGCGAAAGACCCGGTGACCAGCCCGCTGCGCGCGCCCTTCACTGCCTACCAGGGCACCACCGGGCCCGCGGAGCTGAGTGAAGAAGTGCGCGGCAGCGGTGCGCGCAAGACGATCGGCGAACTGGTCACCTGTCCCTTCTGCGTCGGCATGTGGGTGGCGACGGGCGTCACCGCCGGGTTCATCTACCTGCCCCGGACGACCAGGCTGACTATCGGGACGTTCGCCGCACTGGCCGGGGCGGACATGCTGCAGTTCGCGCACGCCTGGCTGGACGGGAAAACCTCGTAGCGGCCCGCCGCCGTCCGCACGGCGGCGAGCGGCTGGCTATTTCGCGAGGAACGTCAGCAGTGCCTGGTTGAACTCCTGTGCGTGGCTGCTGCCTCCCATCTGTAGCCCGCGCCGCTGCCCGGCTGGTGCGCAGCCAAACCTCCGTGGCGCCCGAGGCAGTCTGCCGGCCGGGAAGCTGTCGGGTCGGCGATGAGTGCTTGCGCGCGACCGCCGTGTTTGCGCGCGACCGCCCGGGTAAGGGCGAGACGGCAACGAAGGGAAACCGAGGAGCTGTCATGCCCAAGACCGATAAGAACGGCAAGCCGATTAAGGAAGAGCTTCCCGGCACCGTCAGGCGCTCGCCGGCCAAGGCCCAGCGGACTTTCGCCGAGGCGCACGACCACGCGGCCGACGAGTACGGAGACGAAGAGCGCGCTCATCGTGTCGCCTACGGGGCACTCAAGCACACCCACGAGAAGCGGGGGGACCACTGGGAACCGAAAGACCACAAGGGGCCATCCGACCCGCGATCGGCCGATCCGAAAGCACGTGAGGGCCACGGGGAATCCTTCGGCGGGGTGGACCTGTTCGGCAGTTCCAAGACCGAGCTGATGAAGCGGGCACGCGAGCTCGACGTGCAGGGCAGGTCAAAGATGTCCAAGGAAGAACTCGCCCGGGCGATCGCCCGCAAGCAGGACTAGTGCGCAGGCGCAAGAACAGAAGCTCTTTCCCCCGAACGGGTGCGTGGTGCCTGCCTCGGCACAATGTCGCACCCGGCCGGGGCGGAAGCGGGCCCGTCGCTCACGGCGCCGGCGAGCACGATCATCCCGGAAGCGGCGCTCCTGCCCTGCTGACAGACGGCAAACCTCAGCGCCGCTGAAAGTCAGCGCTGCTTGTTTTGGAGTAAAGGCGGGCGAGCGGGTAGCTCCTCAGCGCTGACCAGGCCTGTCACGGTCTGCCCGGCGACTTCCCGGCTACTTCCAGGGTGGTGGTCCATGTGGCTGACAAGCACGGGTACCCGACCGCCGCGGCGTTCGTGCCTGGCGCCGGGGACCTTGCGGCGCTGGCGCGGGCCGCGCTCGGCTGCCAGGGCTGCGACCTGTACGAGCGGGCCAGCCAGACGGTATTCGGCGAAGGCGCCGCCGACGCTGAAGTCGTCCTGGTCGGGGAGCAGCCCGGCGACAGTGAGGACCGGCAGGGCAAGCCTTTCGTGGGCCCCGCTGGCCGGCTCCTGGACGCGGCGCTCGGCGACGCCGGCATCCCCCGCGACCGCGCGTACCTCACCAACGCGGTGAAGCACTTCCGCTGGAAGCCCTCCCCCAGCGGCGGCAAGCGGCGGATCCACCAGAAGCCCGACCTGTGGGAGGTATCGGCGTGCCGCCCGTGGCTCGACGCCGAGTTCGCCCGCCTCAGCCCGCGCGTGGTAGTCACCCTGGGGGCGACGGCCGGGCAGGCGCTCTTCGGCTCCCAGTTCCGGATCGGCAGCGTCCGCGGTCAGGCACAGCCCTGGCGCCGGGAGCCGGGCACCGGCGAGCTCGCCGTGGTGCCCACCGTGCACCCCTCGTCGGTGATCCGGGTGCAGGGCAGCCAGCGCGACGAAGCCTACGCCGGGCTCGTCAAGGACCTCCAGGCCGCCGCCGCGCTGCTGGCCGGCGGCCACTGACGCACTACGGCTGCGGAACGACCTTCGGGCAGCCGTCATTACCCGGCGGCGGGCGGCTAAACCGTCAGCCGACGTAGCGTCGCGCGGACGAGGCGCGGCGCGGCTCCTGTAGCAGCTGAATCTGGGCTTCGACTTCCGGCGGCACCGGACGGCGTTCTCGCAGGACCCAGGGCAGGCCGCGCAGCGCTGCCCAGAACGCCGCCGCCGATACCGCGTCGCGGGGCACGGTGCCTGCCAGCTCGGCGGTCCGTCGCAGGGCTGGCCGGGCCGGGCGGCGCAGCCAGGTGAACCAGAGCGTGTTCCTGATACCGAGCAGGCGGCGCTGGGTCGCGTCGCGGGCGGGCGACGCCTGATGGTGAACGGTCGCCCCGGGCAGGTAGCACAGCCAGTGGCCCGCGGTGACGAGGTCGGTGCAGAGCAGCTCTTCCTCCCCGCCCAGCCAGAGCCGGGGCGAGAAGCCGCCCGCCGCGCGGAAGGCATCGGCGCGCACCACCGACGCGCCTGCCATGATGCTGAGCAGCGCGGGCCCCGGCAGCCCGGGGCGGCCGGCGACCGGTGAGTGCGCGAGTTCCGGGACGATGGGATCGTCTTCGCCCGACGGCTCGACCACGATCCTGGCGGTAACTGCCGCGATATCCGGGTGCGCGTCAAGTGCGTCCGCGGCCCGCGCCAGCGAGCCTGGTTCCCACCAGGTGTCGTCGTCGCAGAACGCTGCGTACGGAGTCATGACCTGGCGCAGCCCCAAGTTCCGCCCGACCGCGCCGAGGTTGCGCCGCGCCGCGATCAGCAGGACGCCGGGGTGCCGCCACCGGACGTAGGCCGCCGATTCGTCGTCGGATCCGTTGTCCACCACGATGACCGCGGGCTTTTCCGGCAGGTCGGCGAGATGGTCCAGGGTACGGGCCAGTTCCGCGCGCCGGTTGTGGGTGATCACCACGACGGTGACCCGGGGATCCGGCTGGCTTGCCCCCGGGGCGGGCAGCGGGTTGTCAGGCACGGCTGGCCTCCAGCAGCCGGATGTCGGCTTCCACCTGGGCCGGCACCGGCCGCCGCTGCAGCAGGGCGGCCGGCAGCTTCAGCACTGTTTCGGCGAGCGCGCGGCCAGCGACCGGGTCCCGGCCGGCGGTGCGGGCGAGCCGGGCGATGTCGCCAGCCGCGCGCGGCAGGGGCCGGCGAAGCCAGGCCACCAGGGTCCGGTTACGGATTTCCTGCTTGCGGCGTCGGCGCGCGTCGCGGACCGCCGACGGCCAGTGATGGGCGATCACGTCGGCCCGGTAGGTGATCGCCCAGCCTTGCGCCGCCAGGTCGTAGGCCAGCAGCTCTTCCTCCCCGCCAATGAACAGCAGCCGTGAGTAGCCGCCCGCCGCCAGGTAAGCCTGTCTTCTGGCCACGGCGGCGCAGCCGAGGAACCCGAGCACGCGCGGTCCCGGCAGGGAATCCCTGGACAGCGGGCTGGCCGCCATCAGCGCGTTGACGGGGTCTGGAGTCTCCTCCGGCCCCACCAGCGTTGCCGCGGCGACGATGCCGGTCCGCGGGCTTGTCTCCAGGACCGCCACCGCCTTGGACAGTGCGCCCGGCTCCCACCACGAGTCGTCGTCGCTCAGCGCCACGTACGGCGTTCCGGCCCGGCGCACGCCGACGTTGCGCGCGCAGGCGCCCAGGTTGCGTCGCAGGGTGATCAGTTCGACGCGCGGGAAAGCCCGCCGTACCTCCTCGGCGGTGCCATCCCGCGACCCGTTGTCGACGACGATGATCTCCGGGCGCTCGGGCAGGGCACTCAGCCGCTCAAGGGTCGTGCACAGCTCGGGGCGCCGGTTGCGGGTGGCGATCACCGCCGTAACCCTTGCGGTAAGCATGCAGCGCCGCTGCCCGGCCTGCCCCGCGTCAAACACGCCGTTTGCCCAGGCAATGCGCGGGTAGCCCGTTGGCCCCGGCGGACCGACCAGACAAGGACCCGATGACCGACGCACTGACCGAGCCGGCTGCTCCGCTGCCGGGCTATGTGGTGGTAATTCCCACGCTGGGCCGTCCCTGCCTGCAGGCTTGCCTCGACGCCCTCGCCGGCGCGAGCGGACCGCTGCCCCGCCAGGTCGTGCTGGCCGACGACCGCCGCGACACTCCTGATCCGCTGCCGGTCCGCGTTCCCGCTGCGATCGCGGACCGCACGGTGACCGTCACCCTGGAGGGGCGCGGCCCCGCGTCCGCGCGCAACTCCGGCTGGCGGGCCGCGGAGCCGGCCGAGTGGGTGGCCTTCCTCGACGACGACGTGCGCGTCGGTCCCCGCTGGCGGGCCGAGCTGATGGCCGACCTGGCCGGGCAGCCCGCGCGCGTGGCCGGGGTCCAGGGCGTGATCGAGGTGCCGCTGCCGCCGGACCGTCGGCCCACCGACTGGGAACGCGGCACGGCGGGCCTGGCCACCGCACGGTGGATCACCGCCGACATGGCCTACCGGCGCGACGCGCTGATCTCGGCCGGCGGGTTCGACGAAAGGTTCCCGCGCGCTTTCCGTGAGGACGCCGACCTCGCACTTCGGCTGCTAGACCAGGGCTGGGAGCTGCGGCAGGGAGACCGCTCCACCACCCACCCGGTCCGGCCCGCGTCCCGCTGGGCGAGCCTGAAGGCCCAGGCGGGCAATGCCGACGACGTCCTGATGGGCCGGCTGCACGGCCCCGGATGGCACCGGCGGGCCGGTGCCGCTCCCGGGCGTAGGAGCGGCCACTGGGTCGCCAGCGCTCTGCTGGCGTCAGCCGCGCTCGCATTGGGGGCAAGCGGCGTGACGGCCGGGCCGCGCCGGGCCGGACTGCGCCGGGCCGCGCTGGCGGCCGGCGCCGGCTGGCTGGCCAGCACGGCGGAGTTCACCGCCGCCCGGGTGCTTCCGGGGCCGCGGACCAGGCACGAGACCGTCACCATGGCAGTTACCAGCGTCCTCATCCCGCCGCTGGCGGTCGGGCACTGGCTGCGCGGTCAGGTGCGGTACCGGCGGGTGACGCCGTGGCCGCCGGTGCCCGCCGCGGTGCTGTTCGACCGGGACGGCACCCTGATCACGGACGTGCCCTACAACGGCCGCCCAGAACTGGTCGAGGCCGTGCCCGGGGCGGCCGATGCCGTCGCCCGGCTCCGGTCGGCCGGCATCCGCCTCGGCGTGGTCACCAACCAGTCGGGCGTGGGGCGCGGGCTGATCAGCCTGGACCAGATGGAGGCGGTGAACCGGAGGGTGGACGACCTGCTCGGGCCGTTCGGCGCGTGGGCCGTCTGCCCCCATGACGCGGCCGACGGCTGCGCGTGCCGCAAGCCCCGGCCGTACCTGGTCCAGCTGGCCGCCGCCGAGCTCGGAGTGGATCCCGCGGACTGCGTGGTGATCGGCGACATCGGATCGGATGTGGCGGCGGCGCACGCGGCGGGCGCCCGGGCCGTCCTGGTTCCCGCGCCCGCCACGCGGCCGGCCGAGACCGCGGGTGTACCGACCGCGCGCGGGCTGGCCGAGGCGGTCGCCGCCCTCCTCGACGGGCGCCCGCTCCCCTGCTGGACGTGAGCTAACAGCGCTGGCTGGCCGTGCGCGCCCACCGGTTACAGGGGTCCGCGGCGATTTCTTAGTTAATTACAGATTGTAATTGACTGAGTTGAGAAGGTCAGTATCGATCTTGCGTGCGATAGGTTCCCGGCCCACCCTACGGCGCTTTTTAGAAGGTCCGTTTGACTGACTGGGCGCCGGGTAGCGGCTGCGCTCTGCCATTGATTGGAAACCCACCGCAGTACGAAAGGGGCGTCGGGAGTGCTGGAACTCAGGCCTGCATGGACGAGAGCGGTAATCACCGGAGGCGCGGGATTCCTCGGCACCCACCTGTGCCGAAGCCTGCTTGCCGCCGGAACGGAAGTGCTGTGCGTCGACAACTTCCTGACCAGCTCACCGCTGAGCCTCGGGGCACTGCGGGCCGAGCCGGGATTCAGGCTGCGCGAAGCCGACATCACGGAGGGATTGGACATTGACGGCGACGTCGACCTGATCGTCCACCTGGCCTCGCCCGCGTCACCCCTCGACTACCAGCGCTATCCCCTTGCCACCCTGGACGCGGGCAGCCGCGGGACCAGGAACGCCCTCGGGCTGGCGGCGCGGACCGGCGCCAGGTTCGTGCTCGCCTCTACCTCGGAGGTATACGGCGACCCGGCGGTGAACCCGCAGGCCGAGGGCTACTGGGGCAACGTGAACCCGGTCGGGCCGCGCAGCGTGTACGACGAGTCCAAGCGGTTCGCGGAAGCCATGACCGCCGCGTACCGCCGGGTCGGCCGGGCGAACACCGGCATCGCCCGGATCTTCAACACCTACGGCCCGGGCATGCGGCCAGGCGACGGCCGGGTGGTCCCCACCTTCGCCTGCCAGGCGCTGCTCGGGCTGCCGCTGACCGTGGCCGGGGACGGCAGCCAGACCAGGTCTCTGTGCCACGTGGACGACACCGTCCGCGGAATCCTCGCCGTCGCGGGCAGTGACATCGCAGGACCGGTCAACATCGGCAATCCGGAGGAGGCGACGGTCTTGCAGATCGCCGAGCGGATCATCGCGCTAGCTGGGTCCTGCTCCGGCATCGAGCGCATCCCGCTGCCGGAGGACGACCCGTTGACCAGGTGCCCTGACATCACGCTGGCCAGCAACGCGCTCGGCTGGGAGCCGAAGATCTCCTGGCATGAGGGCCTGTCGCTGACCCTGGCCTGGTTCTCCGCCCAGCTCGACGCCGGCGCGCTCGACGCCGGCGCGCTCAATGCCAGCGCGGGAAGGACGGTGCGAGCGTAATGCGGGTACTCGGCATCAACGCGATCTTCCACGATCCCGCGGCCGCGCTGGTCGTCGACGGCCGGATCGTCGCCGCGGCCGAAGAAGAACGGTTCAGCCGCAGGAAGCACGGCAAGCGCCCGGTCCCGTTTTCCGCCTGGGAACTGCCGGAGAAGTCAGCGGCCTGGTGCCTCGAGTCCGCCGGGCTGGTACCAGGCGACCTGGACGCCGTCGCGTACTCCTATGACCCATCGCAGTGCCGGCTGGCTGACTCCCTCGGCCTCGACGACCCCTGGGACCACCTGCGGATCAGCTACGCCGAGCAGGCCCCGCAGTTCCTGGCGGAGGCGCTGCCCGGACTTGATCCGTCCGCCGTCCGCTACGTCCGCCACCACGAGGCTCACGCCGCCTCGGCCGGCCTGGCGGCCCCGTTCGGCGACACGAGCGTGCTGGTCTGCGACGGGCGCGGCGAGGCCACCTCTCACCTGGCCGGGCATTACGCCGGGGGCAAGCTCGATATCCTCGCCAGTCAGTCCCTGCCCCACTCGCTGGGGCTTTTCTACGAGCAGGCGACCTCTCACCTAGGGTTCCTGCACTCCAGCGACGAGTACAAGGTGATGGCGCTGGCGTCCTACGGGACCCCGCGGTTGGCAGCCGAACTTGCCCGCCTGGTGTACGCCGACGGCGCGGGCGGCTTCCGCACCGAGCCGGTGGACTGGGACCGGCTGGTCAAGCGGCGCGCGCCCGGCGAGCCGCTGAGCGGCGAGCACGCGGACCTGGCGGCCAGCGTGCAGCGGGTGACCGAGGACGTGCTGCTCGAGCTGGCCCGCTGGCTGCACAACCAGACGGGAGGACGTGACCTGGCCATGGCCGGCGGGGTCGCCCTGAACTGCGTCGCCAACTCCCGGCTGCACCGCGAGGGGCCCTTCGAGCGCATCTGGGTCCAGCCGGCCGCCGGGGACGCCGGCACGGCCCTGGGTGCCGCGCTCTGCCTGGCCAGCTCGGGTGGCCAGGCGGCCGCGCCGATGCCGGACGCCTACCTGGGCCGCGGCTGGAGCGACGAAGAGCTCGAGGCCTGGCTCAAGACCGCCCGCTGGCCCTACGAGCGCCCGGCCAGCGTAGCCCGGGCGGTCGCCGCCGAGCTGGCCGCCGACCGCATCGTGGCCTGGTTCCAGGGGCGCAGCGAGTACGGCCCGCGGGCGCTCGGCAGCCGCTCGCTGCTCGCCCACCCGGGCCGGAAGGCCAACCTCGACCGCCTGAACGCGGTGAAGGGCCGGGAGGAATTCCGCCCGGTCGCCCCCATGGTGCTGGCCGACCGCGCGGCCGGCATCTTCCACGGCCCGCTGCCCAGTCCCTACATGCTGTTCGTGCACACCGTGGACCCGGCCTGGCGGGACAGGATCCCGGCGGTGGTGCACGTGGACGGCACCGCGCGGGTGCAGACAGTGGACCGCTCCGAGCAGCCGGCGCTGGCCGAGATGCTCGAAAGCTTCGCCGCCCTCACCGGCTTGCCGGTGGTCGTGAACACCAGCCTCAACACCGCCGGGCGCCCGATGGTGGACGACCCGCGCGACGCACTGGAGTGCTTCGGCTCCGCACCGGTAGACGTGCTCGCGCTGGGCCCGTTCCTCGTGCGCCGCCCGGAGACCGCGCCGTGAGGGTCCTGGTGGTCCGCCCGGACGGCATGGGCGACGTGCTGCTGACCGGGCCCGCGGTCCGCGCGGTCGCGGCGAGCGGAGCAGACGTGACGTTCGTGGCCGGGCCGCACGGCGCCGGCGCCGCCGCCCTGCTGCCCGGGGTGCGACGCGTCCTTGAGTGGCAGGCCCCGTGGATAGACCCGGAGCCCGGCGCATTCGACCCGGGCCAGGTGGGGGCGCTGGTCCAGCGGGTGCGCCGGCTGGAGCCCGCGGCCGCGGTGGTGTTCACCTCCTTCCACCAGTCGCCGCTGCCGACGGCACTCGCCCTGCGCATGGCGGGCGTTCCGCGGATCGCCGCGATCAGCGAGGACTACCCCGGCTCACTGCTCGACATCCGGCACCCCCCGACGGGAGACATACCCGAGGCCGAGCGGAACCTCATCCTGGCCCGGGCGGCGGGCTTCGAGCTGCCCGCAGGGGACGCCGGCCGGCTGGCCGTCACGGCCGCCCTGCCGGACAGCCGCGAGCTGGCCGGCGACGGTCCCTACGTGGTCCTGCACGCCGGCGCGTCCGTCCCGGCCCGGGCTCCTTCCGCCGAGAAGACGGCGGCCGTCGCGGCCGCGCTGGCGGCGACCGGGTACCGGCTGGTGGTCACCGGGTCGGCCGCCGAGTCCCCGCTTACCGCGGCGGTCTGCCGGGCAGCTGCCGCGGCGCCTGGCCCCGGCCCGGTGGACCTGGGCGGGCGGACCAGCCTGCCGATGCTGGCCGCCGTGCTGGCAGGAGCGGACGTGGCGGTCGCGCCGAACACCGGCGCGGCCCACCTGGCGGCCGCGGTGGGCACGCCGGTCGTGAGCCTGTTCGCCCCGGTCGTCCCGGCCGCCCGGTGGGGGCCGTACGGGGTACCCGCGATCATCCTTGGCCGCCAGGACGCTTCCTGCGCGGGCAGCAGGGCGCGTGTCTGCCCCGTCCCCGGCCACCCGTGCCTGGACCTGATCGACCCGGGCGACGTGGCCGCCGCGGTCGCCGAGCTCTCCGGCCGGCCCGCGCCCGTGCCGGTCCCCGCGGAGGTGATCCGTTGAAGATCTTGATCTGGCACCTGCACGGGTCCTGGATGACCAGTTTCGTGCAGGGCCCGCACGACTACCTGGTGCCCGTGACACCGGACCGCGGGCCGTTCGGCCTTGGCCGGGCAAGGACCTGGGACTGGCCCGCCAGCGTGGTCGAGGTCACACCGCGGCAACTGCGCGACACACCGGTCGACGTCGTCGTCCTGCAGCGCCCGGAGGAACTGCCGCTGGCCGCCGAGTGGCTGGGCCGGGTACCGGGACGGGACCTGCCGGCGGTCTACGTCGAGCATGACACGCCCGCCGGGCCGGCCGCGGGCACACCGCACCCGCTGGCCGGGGCCGCGGGCATCATGATCGTGCACGTCACTCAGTTCAACGCTCTGTACTGGGACTGCGGACGTTCTCCGGTCGCGGTGATCGAGCACGGCGTCGCCGATCCTGGCGCCTTGTGGACCGGCGACGTGGCCCGGGCCGCGGTGGTCGTCAACGATCCGCTGGCCCGCGGCCGGACGGTGGGCACCGACCTGCTGGCGGGCTTCGCCGCGCACGCGCCGCTTGACGTGTTCGGCATGCGGGTAACCGGCCTTGGCCGGGCGCTCGGGATTACGGCCGGGCGGTGCCGCGAATACGAGGACCTGCCCCAGGCGCGGCTGCACGAGGAGCTGCCCCGGCGACGGGTCTACGTGCACCCGTTCCGCTGGACGTCGCTCGGGCTGTCCCTGATCGAGGCCATGTACCTCGCCATGCCGGTGGTGGTGCTCGCCGCCACCGAGGCGCCGCGGGCGGTACCGCCGGCCGCCGGGGCGATCTCCGCCGACCTGACCGAGCTGCACGCTGCGGTCAGCCGCTTTACCCGTGACCCCGAGGCCGCACGCGCCGCCGGGCTGGCTGCCAGGGAAGCCGCGGGCGCCAGGTACGGGCTCAAACGGTTCTTGCGCGAATGGGACGAGGTTCTGCTGGAGGTGTGCGAATGAGAATCGCCATGGTGTCCGAGCACGCCGACCCGATGGCGGTGCTGGGCGAGACCGACGCGGGCGGCCAGAACGTGCACGTCGGTGCGCTGTCGGCTGCCCTTGCGGAACGCGGCCATTCGGTGACCGTGTACACGCGGCTCACCGACCCGGGGGAACCGCGCAGCGCGCAGTTCAGCCCGGGCGTCACCGTCCGGCGGTTGCCGGCCGGGCCGGCCGCCCCGCTGTCCAAGGACGAACTGCTCCCGTTCATGCCGGAGCTCGCGACCCGGCTGTCCCGGCTGTGGCAGAAACACCCGCCGGACATCGTCCACGCCCACTTCTGGATGTCGGGGATGGCCGCGATTGGCGGCACCGCCGGGCTGCCCGTTCCCGTCGTGCAGACCTTCCACGCCCTGGGCGTGGTGAAGGCCCGCCATCAGGGCCCCGCGGACCGGAGCCCGGCGATCCGCGTCGAACTCGAGCGCCACATCGCTCAGTCCTGCGATCAGGTAATCGCCACCTGCCGCGACGAACTCGGCGAGCTGACCAGGGCCGGCGTCCCGGCCAGCCAGATATCCGTCGTGCCGTGCGGCGTGGACACCAGCGTGTTCACCCCGGACGGCCCGGCCGCGCGCCGCAACGGCCGGCCGCGGATCCTTGCCCTGGGACGCCTCGTCGAGCGGAAGGGGGTGGGGACCGTCATTGAGGCGCTGGCCCGGCTGCCTGACGCGGAACTGGTAGTGGCAGGCGGACCCGACCGCCGTGACCTGGATACCAGTGACGACTACCGCATGCTCCGCGAAACCGCTCGCGTGCACGGCGTCGCGGAGCGGGTCATCTTCGTTGGCAGCGTCGCCCGGGCCGATGTGCCGGCCCTCATCCGGTCCGCGGACGTGGTAGCCGCCGCGCCGTGGTACGAGCCGTTCGGCATCGTGCCGCTTGAGGCAATGGCCTGCGGCATCCCGGTGGTGGCGAGCGCAGTCGGCGGTCTTACCGATTCCATCGTGGACCAGCAGACGGGCTGGCTGGTGCCCGCCCGCGATCCGGTGGCCCTGGCGAACGCGCTTGGCCAGCTGCTGGCCGACCCGGCGATGCGGGCCGCGTTCGGCGCCGCGGGGGTGGAAAGAGCCCGCCGCCGCTATTCATGGCGGGGCGTCGCGGCCCAGACCGAGGCGGTGTACCTGCGGCTGGCCGCCGACAAGCGGCAAGGCGCGCTGCTGACCGGGGACCGCGCGCTCGCGGCGGGTGCCTCATGAGTGCTCCGGCCGAGGTCACCCGTTCCGAGCTCGCTATTCACATCGATAATCTGAACGAGGCGTTGCGCAGCCCCCAGACGAGACTGGAGACCGCCCGGTGGTGGGGCCGGCAACTGGCCGTGCCGCTGCTAGCGGGGAACCGGTTGCTGGTCGCCGGGAACGGCGGCAGCGCGGCCGAGGCCCAGCACCTGACCGCCGAGCTGGTCGGACGGTACGTCGCTGACCGGCTGCCGCTGTCCGCCATCGCACTGCACGCGGAAACCTCGTCCCTGACCGCCATCGGCAACGACTACGGCGCCGCCGAAGCCTACGCCAGGCAGGTCGCCGCGCACGGGCGCACGGGAGACGTCGTCTTGCTGCTGTCGGCCAGTGGCCGCAGCGAGAACGTGCTCGCGGCCGCCGAGCGGGCCCGGTCGCTCGGCCTGACGGTATGGGCCATGACCGGCCCGGCGCCTAATCCGCTGGCAGCCGTGGCCGACGATGCCATCTGCGTGGCCGGGGCGGACACCGCGATCGTCCAGGAAGTCCACCTGGTCGCCATTCACGCCCTGTGCGACGCGCTCGACGCGGAGATCTCGGAGGTGACGGCTCAATGAGCACGCCAGGCCCGCTGGTCGTGGTCGGTGACGCCCTTCTTGACTGCGACGTGGACGGAGAGGTCAGCCGGCTGTGCCCAGACGCGCCCGTCCCGGTGCTTGAAGGCGCCGTGCCTGCCTGGCGGCCTGGCGGCGCCGCCCTGGCCGCGCTGCTGGCCGCCACCGAGGAGATCCCGGTGATCCTCGTCGCGCCACTCGGCGACGACGAGGCCAGCGCCACCGTCCGGGCGCTGCTTGAGCCGCATGTGACCGTGGTCAGCGTGCCCTTGACCGGGCAACTGGCAGAAAAGACCCGGTTCCGTGCGGACGGCCGGACCCTGCTGCGGGCCGACCGCGGGGGAGGGGCGGCCGGGCCTGCTGGCGCCGAGGCGGCCGATGCGATCGCCGCGGCGGGGACGGTTCTGGTCTCCGATTACGGCCGCGGCATCACCGCCGACGAATTCGTCCGGGCCGCGCTGAGCCGCCAGGCTCAGCGGGTTCCGCTGGTATGGGACCCGCATCCCAAAGGCGCCGTCCCGGTACCGCGCGCCCGCCTGGCGACGCCGAACTATGCCGAAGCGCTCGCCGCGGCGGGCCAGCCGGCTGCCCGGGGCCGTCATCTGCTCCAGTCGGCCGCGGCGGCGGCCGGGCAGCTGGGCCGGGCATGGGAAGCGAATGCGGTGACGGTCACGCTCGGTGAGCACGGGTCGGTTCTGGTCCAGGGCTGCGCCGGCCCGCTGGTCGTGCCGGCGGAGCGGCTGGCGGTCAGCGACGCCTGCGGGGCGGGTGACCGCTTCGCCGCTGCCGCGGCGGCCGCACTCCGGCGCGGCGCCCTCACCTCCGAGGCGGTGACCGTGGCGACAGCGGCCGCATCGTCTTATCTCGCCGCGGGCGGAGCCAGGCTCTACTCATCGCCCGCGAGAGCCGGCGCGGTGACCCTGCCGCCGCGGGCCGGCGCCGGGAAGCCGGCCGGTGCCCCGGCAGGCTGGCGGGCCGGCCGGGACGCGTCCGAGCTGGCCCGCCGGATCCGAGCGGCGGGCGGGACCGTCGTCGCGACGGGTGGTTGCTTTGACCTGCTGCACGCTGGTCACGTCAGCCTGCTGCAGGCGGCGCGGTCGCTCGGCGACTGCCTGATCGTCTGCCTCAACGCGGACGCTTCGGTGCGCAGGCTGAAGGGCGACGGGCGCCCGCTGAACTCCGAAGCCGACCGGGTCGAGGTGCTGTCCGCGCTGGGCTGCGTGGACGCCATCACCGTCTTCGGCGAGGACACGCCCTGCACCGCGCTAGAGCGGATACAGCCCGATATCTGGGTCAAGGGAGGGGACTACGACGGCCGGGACCTGCCAGAAGCCGCACTGCTCAAGAACTGGGGCGGGGTAGCCGTCACTGTTCCCTACTTGAGCGGCCGGTCCACCACGCGGCTGCAGGCAGCCTCGCTGGACGGGGCCGACCGGGCCTAGCCATGCCGCCGAGCATCCTGATGCTGCGTGCACTCGGACTTGGTGATTTCCTGACCGGGGTGCCCGCCTACCGGGCCGTGCGCCGGGCGTTCCCCGGCGGCCGGCTGGTGCTCGCGGCGCCGGCGGTCCTGGCGCCGCTGGTCCCGCTGACCCGCGCGGTCGACGAACTGCTGCCCGCCGGCGAGTTGCAGCCAGTGCCGTGGACCGGTCCCGCGCCCGACATTGCCCTAGACCTGCACGGACGCGGTCAGGCCAGCCATCAGCTGGTCGCCGCGCTGCGCCCGCGCCGGCTGATCGTGTTCGGCGGCGAGCACGCGGGCGGCTTCGCTGGCCCGACCTGGCGGGCGGGAGAGCATGAGGTGGCCCGGTGGTGCCGGCTTTGCCAGGAATCAGGCATCCCGGCCGACCCGCGTGATCTGCTGCTGGCCCCGCCGCCCCGGGTCATGCCGGCGTTCACCCTGCTGCACCCCGGCGCGGCGGCACCGGGCCGCCGCTGGCCGGCCGCCCGCTTCGCGGCCGTGGGGCGGCGGCTCGCGGCCGACGGCCACGCCGTCGCGATCACCGGTTCCGCGGCCGAGCGTGACCTGGCCTCGCGGGTGGCGCGCCTGGCCGGGCTGCCGGAGGCGCATGTGCTGGCCGGCAAGACGTCACTGGCCGCCCTGGCCTCCCTGACCGCCTCGGCCCGGCTGGTGATCTCGGGGGACACCGGCATGTCGCACCTTGCCTCCGCGTACGCGCGGCCGTCGGTGACGCTCTTCGGCCCTGTCCCGCCGTCCGAGTGGGGACCGCCCCGGCATCCGCGGCACCAGGTGCTCTGGCCGGGCGCAGCCGGCTACCGCGGCGACCCGCACGGCACGCGCACCGATCCGGTGCTTCGCGCGATCACGGTGGACGCGGTATGCGAGGCCGCTGAGTCCGCCCTGCGGGAGCAGGCGGCGCGCGCCGGCAGTGATGACCCGGCGCCCTGATCATCGGCTGGTCCCTGACCGCGGCCGGCGACGGGGCGGCTCACGAGGGCGAGCGCCTGTGCCCGGTCCGGGGGTATTGGGCCCGGGCTTGCCCCCGAGTTGGTTGAACCGGGCCGCCGCGGCCCGGCCCAGCGAGGTCAGGGCGCCGAACACCAGCGCGGGCAGGGCCGGGCGAAGCTGGCCGCCGGGCACGGGAACCGGCGGACCGCGTCACCGCGAAGCGCGCCTACCCGGCCCGACGGGATTCAACCAGGAGTACCGGGGCGCCGGCCGGCTGCCGTGTCAAGGGCTGTTTCGCGGCGGATACGGCGGGTACCCGGAGCCGGCTACCTCGGCGCGGCGCCCGCGGCGCCCTGGCCGTCTCCGGTTTCTTGATGACGACGAAGGGAAACGCTTATGAGGGCGCGGTTGCCCCGGGTCCTGGTAGCCGGCTGGCCAAGCTTCATCCACGGCGAGGCCACCGCCGGCGACGTCCTCGCCATGGAGGCCGTTGCTTCCGAGATCGGCGCGGCCGGCGTGCCGTACGACATGGCATGGAGCCCGGTCTTCCGGCCAGGAGAGCAGACACTGGGCGACGCCGACCCGGCCCGGTATTCGCACCTGGTCTTCGCCTGCGGCCCGCTCAGCGGCCGTGGCATCGAGGCGCTCCACCAGCGTTTCGCCGCCTGCCGGAGGGTTGCCGTCGGTGTCTCGGTCGTCGACCCGGCCGATCCTGCCGCCGCCGGCTTCCACGCGATCTTGGCGCGGGACAGTCCCGGCGCGCCGGCCACGGGCGACCTCGCGGCAAGTCCGCGCCCGTCCCTGATGCCGGTGGCAGGCGTGATCCACGTGGGCGAGCAGCGCGAGTACGCCAGCCGCGGGCGGCATGAGACCGTCTCGCGGAGCCTGGCCGGCTGGCTGCCCGGCTGCGGCTGCGCGCTGCTGCCGCTGGAAACCAGGCTGGACTCCCGCGACTGGCGGCTGTGCGGAACTCCCGCCGAGCTAGAGTCCATCCTCAGCCGGGTCGACCTCGTGATAACCATGCGGATGCACGGCCTCGTCCTTGCACTTAAACACGGCGTGCCCGCGCTGGCGGTGGACCCCGTCGCAGGCGGCGCTAAGGTGACTGCCCAGGCAGAGGCATGGCGCTGGCCAGCCGTCGTGGTGCCAGGGGCCGGGGGCACCGTCGACTCCGGGGCCATGGACCAGTGGCGCGACTGGTGCCTGTCGGCGCCGGGCCGGCGGGCGGCGCGGCGCGCGGCCCAGTCGCCTCCCCTGTCCTCGTTGGCCGGGCTGATCCCCGCGCTAGGGATCTCGGGCAAGCCCGAGGCCGCCGGTTGAGCTCACGGAACCCAGCACACCCAACCCGAACAGCCGGTTCGGCGCCAAGGGGGCCGGCGAGGCGGGCTGCATCGGTACCCCGCCCGCGGTCGTCAACGCGGTCGGCGCCGAGCACGTCGACATGCCGCTGGCCCCGGAGACGGTCTGGCGGGCAATGCTGTCCGCCGTGTACAGCGCTGTTTGACGCCGCCAGCGCTGGGCAGCAGGCGCCTGTCAGCCGACACGGTGAAGGAGGAGAACCAACATGGCGCAGGCTGAGTTCATCGAGGTGCAGAAGGCTCTCGCCGGCATAAGCTACCCGGCCACCAAGGACCAGCTCATCAAGCATGCCAAGGGCAACAACGCCGGCAAGGACATCCTGGCCGTGCTCCAGGACATCCCCGACCGCGAATACGACGGTCCGAACGAGGTCAGCAAGGCCGTAGCCAAGTAAACGGGGCATCATGTCGAGTGCATTCGAGGTCCTGTCGAAGGACCATGAGGAAGTCAAGCTGATGCTGGCCGAGCTCGAGCGCGGGCCGGCCGCGACCACCGGGGCCGATGCGGGCCAGCTCGCGCTGCGCAAGAAGATGGTGCAGCAGCTCGTCATCGAGGAGTCCAAGCACGAAGCGGTCGAGGAGATGTACTTCTGGCCCGCCGTGCGCGACGCGCTGACCAACGGCGACGACCTGGCCAACCAGGCCCAGGCGCAGGAGCAGGAAGGCAAGACCATTCTCGACCGGCTGGAAGGGCTGGCGCCGGAGGACGCGGAGTTCGAGACCCTGCTCGCCCAGTTCATCGGGGCGGGACGCGAGCACATCGCGTTCGAGGAGACGGCCGTCTGGCCGCGCCTGCGGACTGTCCTGTCGGCCGAGCAGGCGGACGACCTGGGGCGCAAGCTGGAGGACGGCAAGAAGACCGCCCCGACCCGGCCGCACCCGCACACACCGGCTTCGCCCGGGCTACTCAAGACCGCGGGACCCGCGGTCGCGGCCGCGGATCGGCTCCGCGACGCGGTGACCGGCCGCGACGAGTAACCGGCCGCGCGCAGTTAACGGCCGCGCTCGTTCTTCCATGCCGGGCAGGTCTGCATGATCGCCAACCGGGTCATCGTCGAGCGCGGTGCTCACCGGTGACCTGGACCGGGGAACGCGCTTCGCGCTGCGCGCGGAGGCCGGAGTGACGCACGTGAACGACTCACTG
Source organism: uncultured Actinomycetota bacterium (assembly GCA_963767685.1). Classification (GTDB taxonomy): domain Bacteria; phylum Actinomycetota; class Actinomycetes; order Streptosporangiales; family Streptosporangiaceae; genus Trebonia. The sequence continues at coordinate 1,739,359 of CAVYEZ010000005.1, read as the reverse complement.
GTCAACGACGAGCCGAACACCGCTTTCGGCGGGGTCAAGGCGTCCGGCATCGGGCGGTTCGGGGGTGAGTGGGCGATCCGCGAGTTCACTACCGGGCACTGGGTGAGCGGGCAGCGCGAGCCGCGCTCGTTCCCGTTCTGACGATCGCCGCCGTGGCGAGCGCGCGCGGCGGCTGGATTTTTAGGCCAGACATGCATAGATCGGACCTGAGCGGGCAGCGCGCACGGCCGGCGACGGAGCCAGTCTCGACACCACGACCGAGTAAGGATGCCCATGGCCCACAACACCCCAGGGGACTGGCGCGCTGCTGGCGCCTGCGTCACCGCGGACCCCGACCTGTTCTTCCCGATCTCAGACCGGGCAGCGGGCGCCAGGCAGGCAGCCCGGGCACTCCGCGTTTGCGCGGGCTGCCTGGTGCGACGCCAGTGCCTGGAGTTCGCGATGAGAGCGGGGGAGCAGGAGGGCATCTGGGGCGGCACCACGCCGGAAGAGCGAATCCGCGTCCTGCGAGGCGCAACCGCCTCAGTGCCGCTGCAGCACCAGCGGGCCGGGGGGCGTACAGGCGCCCGGGCGTCCTGAAGCGCAACGCGCATCACCGGCCGCCCGGGTAACGCTCGCCGGCTGAGAACTCGGCGCGGGCCTGGGGAGGGGACTGGATTCACAGCTGGCGCCGCACGCCTGGTTCCAGTTCAGCCTGTTGCACCTGGTGCGCGAAGCTGCCCTCGAGCGACGAGCGGGCCCGGCCGCGCCTGCCGAGCGGCAAGACCATCCGCTGGTGGCTCTCCTCAAGCAGCAGCGCGAGGCCGCCGTACAGCGCGAAGACCGCCAGCGGCACGCCCAGCCAGCCGGCTGCCTGCTCGATCCCCGTGATCCCGGTCGCCTGGTAGACGCCGGTGAGCGCGAACCGGCAGGCGCCGATCACCAGCAGCGCGCCGAACAGCGGCTTGCCGGTTACCGCCGTCGCCGACATGACGAGCATGACCACGGCGAGCACTAGCAGGAAGATGGCGAGCGGCCGGCTGAGCGCGCCCGGCGGACCGTACAGCAGAGTGACGCCGGCGGCCGCCCACGCGGCGCTCAGCGTGGTGAGGCCGGTCGCCGCCCCGCTGTCCCTGGCGAGGAAGGCGAACAGCCCGCTGAGGGCCTCGAGCGGGACCACGAAGGCGAGGACGAGGACCGCGACCTGCGCGGTCGTGCCGACTGGCGACCAGTTCAGCTGGAGCGCGGTCAGCAGGACGGTGCCGACGGTGAACGCGAAGAACCCCAGCGGGAGGCTGCTGGCGATCGGCCGTAGCACGACACGGAACTCCGCCTCCGTCTCGGCCCTCCGCTCGTTACCCTGACCGTCCAGGTGAGCTCGCGGCCGGCCCGGGCCGTCCCGCCGCGCCTCCTCCCGCATTTCCTGCCGGACCTCCTCGCGGATGGTCTCGCGGAGGTAATTGCGCATGCCCTTCTCCTTCTTTCCCGGCTTCCGTGCCCGTTCCCTGCCTGTTCGCGAGTTCGCTGCCGTCAGGCTGACCGGTGCCGCCCGGAAGCGGGTGTTCAAGCCGGGACAGCAGGTAGAAGTGGTTGAGCCGCGCCCGCACCTGGCCGGCCGCGCGCCGCGGCGTCGGCAGCGGTATCAGGTGCCGGGGGATGGGCGTGATCAGCTCATCCGGCCGCCGTGCGGCGAGCCGCACCTGGTCCTCTTCGGACAGCGGCGAACTGACCGCCGTGTACCCGACCGAACCGTGCCCGTCGGCTGCACCGGCGGACAGCCCGTCTGCTGACCGCATTGCGATCCAGGAAGGCACGCCGCCCCGCCGCCGCCGCCGGTCGGCCCGCTGCAGCGCGACGCACACGGGCCGCGTTAGCCAGAACGCGAGTGCCGGCGCGATGAAGAACGCGCCGCGCAGTGTCCAGGCGACGTCCTCCACCGGCATGCTGAGGTGGAACGCGATCACGTCGTCAGCGGCGGCCAGCTGCAAGACGATGGCCTGCGTGACGACCGCGACGCCGAGCGCGGTCCTGGCCGGCATGTTCCGCGGCCGGTCAAGGATGTTGTGGAAGCGGGCATCGCCGGTGGCCCACCGCTCGACGAACGGGTAGCTGCCCATCGCGGCGAAGAACACCAGCGGCATCGCCACCGCTGACAGCAAGACGCCCCAGGCCACCGTGTGCCCGAGGAAGCTCCAGTCGAGCCCGGGCAGCAGCCGCAGCGCGCCCTCGACGAACGCGAAGTACCAGTCGGGCTGTGACCCGTTGGAGGAGACGACCGGGTTGTACGGGCCGAACAGCCAGACCGGGTTGATCTGCGCGATCGTCCCGAGTACCGCGAGGGCACCGAAGACGAAAAGGAACAGGGACGTGGTCTTCATCATGAAGAGGGGGAACATCGACGGCCCGTACTCGTTGCCCTCCCGCCGCTTCGGCCCGGCCCACTGCGTGTGCCCCTGGTGCCAGACGGCGAACAGGTGCCCGGTGACCAGCGCGAGGATCAGCCCGGGCAGCAGCAGGACGTGCGCGATGTAGAGCCGCGGAATGATGCTGACCCCGGGGAACTGGCCGCCGAACAGGAAGAACGCCATGTAAGTGCCGGCGATCGGCACGGAAAGCATGATTCCCTCGGCGATCCGCAGGCCGGTGCCGGACAGCAGGTCGTCGGGGAGCGAGTAGCCGGCGAACCCCTCGGCGCAGGCGAGCGCGAACATCGTGGTCCCGATCACCCAGTTGAGCTCGCGCGGCTTGCGGAACGCGCCGGTGAAGAAGATCCGCAGCGCGTGCACGGCGATGGCCGCGATGAATATCAGGGCCGCCCAGTGGTGGATCTGCCGCATCAGCAGCCCGCCGCGCACATCGAAGCTGATGTTGAGCGTCGAGGCGTACGCCTGGCTCATCGCCACACCGTCGAGCTTCACGTAGCTGCCGTGATAGACGAGCTGCTGCATGCTCGGCTGGAAGAAGAACGTCAGGTACGTGCCGGTCAGCAGCAAGACGATGAACGAGTAGAGCGCGATCTCGCCGAGGAAGAACGACCAGTGATCGGGAAACACCTTCCGCAACGCGCCCCGGGCCGCCCCGGCCGCGCGGAAGCGGTCGTCGACGGCCCCGCCCGCCTTGCGCAGCCGCGGCTCGATGTCCACCCAGCCATCCCCTTCGCCCGGCACCACAGGCCCGTCGGCTGCCCAGCCGCGGCGGCAACTAACCTGCGCCCGCGATCAACTTGAGTTCCCTGGTTCCGGCATGTTTGCGCTTTTCGCCAGGCGGTAGTGGCGTCATCATGGAACGCCGCGACGTCAAGAACCTGTCACTTCCCGAGCTGACCGCTCAGCTCGGCGAGCAGGCGACCCGGCTGGTCCGCGCCGAGCTTGACCTGGCGCGGGCCGAGCTGTTCGCCAGCGGCAGGCAGGCCATCCTCGGCGGCGGCCTGTTCGGCGCGGCGGCGCTCGTAGGGCTCGGTGCCTGGCTGGCGATGGTGGCCGCCGCGATCGCCGGAATCGCTCAGGGCCTGCCGGTGTGGGCGAGCGCGCTCATCGTCGGCGGCGTGCTCGGCACGCTGGCCGGCGTGCTGGCCCTCGCAGGCAAGGCGCGGCTGACGCGAGGGATGCCGCCGCTGCCGATGACGGCGGGGAGCGTCCGCAGGGAGCTGCACGAGCTCACCGGGCACCTCCACCCAAACGGAAGGCCGAACCCGGAGGCGGGACAACGATGAGCATCGCCCGTACCGCCGCCGGCAAAGAAGAAGAGGCAGAGCTGAGCTACCTGCGCGACGCGGCGGACCGGTCCGCTGCCGATGCCGCGCAAACCCTCGCGGAACTGGCCAGAAGGCTCAGCGTCGCCCGCCGGCCGGGGGAGGCCGTACGCCGGGCGACCGCGGTGGCGCGAGCAGCCGCGCTCCGCGCGCTCCGTCAGGGGCCGGGAGTGATCGCTGGCCGGCGCGGCGCCTGGCGTCCGGCGCTGGCCGCGATCCCGGTTCTCGTTCTCGCCGCGGCCCTCGCCTACGCCGCTGCCCGCCGCAAGGTCATTTCCGAAATCCCATACCCCTAACCGCTCTCGGCACCGCCGCCCGAGCCAGGCAGCGCGAACACCGCCGTCACCTGACGGCCCACCGAGCTGGGCGTTACGGCTAGCTGACCGCTGGGCCGTCGGCGTGGCTCAGTGGCGCTGGGCGCCGTCACTGTCAGACGACGCGGGCTGACGGCCAGGCGTTTAGCGCCGCACGGGGCGGGCAGAGCGTGACGCTGTGCCGTTCCAAGGGGCGTTCGCGCAGCTCTTCGCGCAAGACGCGACGATCGCGTCGGTGGTTTTCTGCCTCGTCGCGGTCGCGCTCGGCGGCGCGGTGGCGGCCAGCCGGCGGCGGCGCCAGCGGGGGAGGCCCGCGTCGCGGCGGGCGGAGGCCAACCGGCTTGAGCTCGGTTACGTAACCCTGCTTGCCGGCATTGTCGCCTTCGTCGTCGTCACCGGGTTCATGGCCAACGCCAAAGACTTCCCCGACCCGCCGAAGCCGGCGGTCGCCGTCCGGGTGACCGGCTACCAGTGGTGCTGGCGCTTCACGTACGAGGGAACCGCGGCACCGGGCACACCGCGCACGGTGACCGGCCAGTGCCAGGGCGGCGCGCCGCCCGTGCTGGTGGTCCCCGCGGGCGCGCCGGTGCGGTTCGACGTGACCTCGGCGGACGTAGTGCACGCCTTCTGGCTGCCGGATTAGCGATTCAAGGTCAACGCCTACCCGGACCAGGTCAACAGCTTCACCGTCACGTTCGCGCAGGCCGGCCAGTGGACCGGGCGGTGCGCTCAGCTCTGCGGCCTCTACCACTACGACATGGACTTCATCGTCAAGGCGGTGCTGCCCGCCGCCTTCGGTGACTTCCTCCGGACGGGGGCCTCATGACCATAGAACGCAGGCTGGTGCCTTATCCGGTGCCTCCCGAGGCCGACGCCGAGGAACGGGACGGACTGCCGCAATGGCTGCTGTCGACCGACCACAAGCGGATCGGCATCCTGACCATCGGCACCGCCCTGGTGCTGTTCTTCTTCAACGGCGCGCTCGCGCTGACCATGCGCGCCCAGCTCGCCCAGCCGAGCCAGGCCATCCTCGGGCCGCAGGAGTACCTGCAGTTCATGACCATGCACGGAACCGGCATGATCGCGGTCACCATCACGCCGCTCGCCCTCGGGCTTGGCGTGTACCTCGTCCCGCTGCAGGTCGGCGCGCCGCGCATCGCCGCCCCCCGGGCGACCCTCCTGGGTTACTGGCTGTACGTCCTCGGGGCGGTCCTCTTGATCTGGGCATTCGTCACGCCGAACGGCGCGCAAACCGGCTGGTGGGGCTACACGCCGCTGTCCAGTGCCACCTATTCGCCGGGACCGGGACAGTCGCTGTGGACCGCCGGGGTGTTCCTGGCCGCCTGCGGGATGATCCTCCAGGCCGCCACCACGCTGTGGACGCTGCTGAAGCTGCGGGCACCGGGGGTGACGCTGACCCGCATCCCGGTCTTCTGCTGGTCACAGCTGGTTACCTGCCTGATGGTGGCCGCCGCGTTTCCCGCCCTGCTGGTTGCGATGATCATGCTGGCGGCGACCAGGGTAAGCCCGAACTCGTTCGGATCAAACGCCTTTAACATCGCCTACGAGAACCTGTTCTGGTTCTACGGGCACCCCGTCGTCTACGTCATGTTCTTCCCGTTCATCGGGTGCGTCGCCGAGGCCCTGTCCACCTTCTCCGGCCGCCGGTTCTTCGGCTACAAGGGGACGGCGATCTCGCTGCTCGCGTTCGCGGCGGGCTCGATGGCGGTCTGGGGGCACCACCTGTTCACCAGCGGGCAGGAGGTGAACGACTACTTCTCGCTCACCTCGGTCATGCTCACCATCCCGGCCGGGGTGGAGTACTTCGGGTTCCTCGGCACGCTGTGGGGCGGCCGGCTGCGCTACACCGCGTCGATGCTGTTCGCGCTCGCGTTCATCCCGCAGTTCCTCGTCGGCGGGCTCACCGGCATCCTGGTCGCCAACCCGGCGATCGACTACCACGTCAACAACAGCTACTTCATCCTCGGGCACTTCCACTACACGCTGCTGGCCGGCTCGGTGTTCGGCTTCTTCTCCGGCTTCTACCTGTGGTTCCCCAAGGCGACCGGCATCATGCTGGGGGAGCGGCTCGGCAAGCTGCACTGGCTGCTCATGGTGATCGGGACCAACACGACGTTCATCCCGTTCTTCATCCTCGGCTACGACGGCATGCCGCGGTGGATGGCCACCTACCCGGCGGGCGCCGGGTTCACCGTCCTCAGCCTGATCTCAAGCATCGGCGCCGGCGTTATCGGCCTGGCGATGTGCGTCTTCGCCTGGAACCTGTACGTCTCTGTCCGCCGCGCGGTCCCGGCCGGCCCCAACCCCTGGCAGGCACACACCCTGGAGTGGGCGACGTCCTCCCCGCCGCCGCCGTTCAACTTCAACCTGGAGCATCCGGTCATCGCGGTGCGCAGTTACGCCCCGCTGCTCGACCGCCGCGAACGGCAGGCGCGCGCCGCGGAGCGGCGCACGCAGGTACCGGAGGGGGACGGCTAGATGGAGCGGTGGCTATCGGCCCCGGTCGTCGTGGCGGCCTGGGGAGCGCTGAACGCGCTGCTCGCCGGCCTGCTCGCCGGCTTCACCGCGGCCGGCCTCGACGGTAGCCCCGGATCCGGCGGCGCTCTCGCGTTCGCCATCTACGCCGCCGCCTCGGCGCTGGTCTTCGTGATCGCCGGCGGTGTCTGGCTCGGCCGCCGCCGCGGGGCGGCCCTGCGCGTCCCCGCCCGGCCCGGCGCCGCGGCACTCCTCGCCGTCGGCGTCACCCTGATCTGGCTCGGCCTCTCCTTCGGCGCCTGGATTCAGCTCCTCGCCGCATTCCCGCTGCTCGCGGCCCTGATGCTGGAGATCTCCGCGCGGCGTTAGGATAACCCTCGCGCCGCGCGGGAACACATGTGGCATACGCTCGGCCTGCGGCTGGCTGGTCGATCGGGGCAAACGGGGAACGGGCAACGTTTGCCCGCGCCTGGCCAGGGAAGTCGCCAGTGCATGGCCAAGCAGAACCCCGGCGGCGATGCCGAGCAGCACAACGGCCGGCAGGCAGGCCGGGCAGCCGGCCCGCTCGCCGGCGAGCCGCGTCGTCGTCCGCCGGCGGGAGCCGCTTCACGGCGCCGCCGCGTGGTCACCTGGCTTGCCTGGTGGGTCATCCTGACGTCTTTTTGGGTGGCGGTCGACGACTCGTTCGAGTCCGATGAGCTGCTCGTCGGCGCCGGGGTGGCCGCCGTCGCGGCGCTGGCCGCGGAACTGGTCGGCGATCAGGCGGGGCTGCGGCTCCAGGCCAGGGCCGGGTGGCTGGTCCGGGCCCTCGGCCTGCCGGGCCAGGTCGCCCGGCAGACCGTCATGGTCTTCGCCGCGCTGGCCAGAACGCTGTTCACCAAGGCACAGGCGCCGCGCGGCCGCTTCAGGGAACTGCCGGTGAAATACGGCGACGACACGCCGCTCGGGGTGACCCGCCGCGTGCTGCTGACCGGCGCCCGCAGCCTCGCGCCGAACGAGTTCGTGCTCGGCATCGACGCCGAGCGCGACGTCATGATCACCCATCAGCTGGTGGAGGACCGGTGACCAGCTTCGTCGCCGCCGCGATAGCCATGCTGATAGCGCTGGTGCCGGCCGGCATCACGATCGCCCGCGGCACCCTCGCCGACGCCGTGATCGGCTTCCAGTTCGTCACCTCGGTCGCTGTCATGGTCTTCGCGCTGCTCGCCGAGGGGTTCAAGCGGCCGAGCCTGTTCGAGTTTCCCGTGCTTGTCGCCCTGCTGCTGTTCGGCAGCGGCCTGGTGTTCGTCCGCGCGCTCGAGCGCTGGCTGTAAGGGAGGTGTGAGTGGTGGTCAGGGAGGTCTTCGTCACCGAGGGCAAGGAGCGGGACAGCTCACCCGCCGGGGAGTCCCGGTGACACAGAGCCCGGCCATGGACATCCTCCAGGTCCTGGTCCTGGTCCTGGTCGCGGCCGGCGCGGCCCTGGTAGTCCGCACCAGGGAGCGGACCCGCCTCGTCCTGGTGCTGAGCGTCTACGGCATGCTCCTCGCGATCCTGTTCTTCGCCTTCCAGGCGCCCGACGTGGCGCTGTCGGAACTTACCGTCGGCGCGATCGCCCTGCCGCTCATCCTCCTGCTGACGATCGGGAAGGTGAGGAAGCCCCAGTGAGGAAAACACAGTGAGGAAGACACAGTGACGCCGCGCCAGCGCCTGTGGCTCTTCGCGATCGCCGCGGCCGGCCTGGTCGGCTGCTACCTGTGGGCATTCGCCGGCCTGCCCGGCTTCGGTAACTACCCGGGACCCTACGGCCAGGAGATCCTGAAGCACGCCATCGCCCAGACGAACGCCACCGGCGTGGTGTCCGCCGTGAACTTCGAGTACCGCGGCTTCGACACCGTGGGCGAGGAATTCATCCTGTTCACCGCGGCGGCCGGGATGAGCGTCGTGCTCCGCCGCCTGCGCGGTGAGCGGCAAGGCGAGCGCTCCCCGGCCGACGACGCCGCGAACAGGCAGGTTCCGGCCACGAGCAGCGCCGTGCGGGTCGCCTCGCTGCTGCTCGTCGGCCCCACGGCCGTCATCGGCTGGTGGCTGGCCACCCACGCTCAGACCAACCCGTCCGGCGGCTTCCAGGGCGGCGTGATCCTGGCGACCGCGTTCTTCCTCGTCTACCTGTCCGGCGAGTTCATCGCGTTCCGGCGGCTCAGCCCGGACGTAATGCTCGACGCGGCCGAGGCCGTCGGCGCGGGCGGGTTCGCCGCGGTCGGCGTCACCGCGGTGGCGATGAGCCTGCCCTACCTCTACAACTACCTGCCGCTCGGCACGATCCCCGGTGCCGTCAGCTCCTCCGGGACGATCGTCCTGATCAGCTTCCTGGTCGGCATCGAGGTGGCGGCCGCGTTCGCGGCGATCATCGGCGAATTGCTGGAGCAGACCCTGCTCCGCCGGGAAGGGAGTAGCTGATGGGGGTGTTCCCGTTCCTCGTGGTGGCCTGGATCGTCACCGTGGGGCTGTACGGCCTGATCACCAGCCGCGACCTCATCCACCAGGTCGTCTGCCTGATCGTCGTGCAGTCCTCCACCTACGTGCTGCTGCTCGCCGTCGGGTACGTGACCGGCGGCGTGGCGCCGTACTTCTTCGACATCTCGCCGCACGCGAAGGCGGTCGACCCGGTGGTGCAGGCGCTGGCCCTCACCGACGTGGTCGTCGAGGCGGCGGTCACCGCGCTGCTGCTGTCGTTCGCGATCCAGGCGCACAAGCGGTTCGGCACCCTCGACCCGCACGAGCTGGCGGAGTTCAAGGGCTGATGAACCCGCTCTTCCCGCTGGCGGTGGTGGTCCCGCTGCTGACCGCCGCCGCCCTGCTCGCCCTCCGCGCCCCGCTCAAGGACAAAAGGCAGGTCCGCGGCCTGGTCGCGGTCGCCGCGGCGACCGCCGTCGCCGTCATGCTGCTCTTCCTCACCTTCCGAACGACTTCGGGCTCCGTCTACTGGTTCGCCGGCTTCCGTCCGTCGGGCGGCGTGGTGATCGGCATCGACTTCGAGGCGGACCCGCTGAACGCCGGCCTCGCCTGCCTCGGCGCGGTGCTGACGACGGCGTCGATGATCTTCGCCTGGCGGTACTTCACCCAGGTCGGCACCTACTTCCACGTGCTGATGCTCACCTTCCTCGCCGGCATGACCGGCTTCTGCCTGGCCGGCGACGTTTTTGACCTGTTCGTCTGGTTCGAGCTGATGGGCGTCTCCGCCTACGCGCTGACCGCCTACCGCCCCGAGGAGCGCGGGCCGATCCAGGGCGCGCTCAACTTCGCCATCACCAACAGCGTGGGCGCTTACCTCTCGTTGACGGGCATTGCCTTGATTTACGGCCGCACCGGGGCGCTGAACATGGCCCAGATCGGCTCCTGGGTGAATCATCACCCGCCGTCGGGCCTGGTGGTCATCGGGTTCCTGCTGATGATCACCGGGCTCCTGGTGAAGGGCGCGATCGTCCCGTTCCACTTCTGGCTCGCCGACGCGCATGCCGTCGCCCCCACACCGGTGTGCGTGCTGTTCTCCGGCGTGATGGTGGAACTCGGCCTGTACGGGATCGCCCGGATCTACTGGTCGGTGTTCGGCGCCGCGCTCGGCCACCGGGCCGCCATCTCGCACGTGTTCCTCGCCCTCGGCGTGCTCACCGCCGTGGTCGGCGCGCTGTACTGCTTCCGCGAGCGGCACGTGAAGCGGCTGCTCGCGTTCTCCACGATCAGCCACGCGGGCATGTTCCTCGCCGGGTTCGCCCTGCTCACCCCGCTCGGCCTGGCGGGCGCGGCCCTCGCCGTGCTTGGCCACGCGTTCGTTAAGGGCGCGCTGTTCCTCGGCGCCGGCATCGTCTTGCACCGGCTCCATTCGGTCAACGAGACCTGGCTGCACGGCCGGGGCAGGCGGCTGCGGGTCACCGGGGCCGTGTTCACGGTGGCCGCCCTCGGCCTGGCCGACCTGCCGCCGTTCGGTACGTTCCTCGGCAAGGGCTGGATCACCGACAGCGCGGACGGCATCGCTGGCGGCCCGTGGCTAGCCGCGGTCTTCTGCGCCTGCACCGTGCTCACCGCGGGCGCGGTGCTCCGGTTCGCGGGCGGCGTCTTCTACGGCCTCGGCGACCCGCCGGGGGAGGACCCTCAGATGGCGGCCGAGGCGAACGAGGAAACGGGGGAGACCGAGTCCGGCAGGCAGCGCACCCCGCTCTCGATGCTGATTCCCCTGTGCGCGCTGGCGGCCCTGGGCGTGGCCGCGGGCATCGCCGCCATGACCCCGAGGTGGGCCGCGGCCCTGGAATCGGCCGCCGCCCGCTTCGAGGACCAGTCCGCCTACACGTCCCTGGTGCTGAACGGCGTGCGGACCGCCCGCCCGGCAACCCTGTACCCCCAGGCGACGCCGGGCGTAACGGCCGCGTCGGTCATCATCGCCCTGTGCTCGGTCGCGGGCGCGGTCCTGCTGGCCCTGACTGCCCTCTACTGGCGCCGCCTCCCCGTCCTGCGCAAGGGCTACGAGCCGGGCGCGGGCCTCACGAATGCCATTCGCAGCTTCCAGTCCGGCGTCATCAACGACTACATCACCTGGCTAGTCTCCGGCGTGGCGGCCCTAGGCGGCATCCTGGCCCTCATCATCCGCTAACGCCGCTGTTCGCGCTTCCATCGCTGTCCCGCTGATGTTGATGCCGCCAGAGGGTGTTGACCGTCGGGCGCCGGGTAGCGGGACGGTTCGCAATCACACGGATCGACGGAAGGAAACACATTGGCTAAGCACGACACCGACCCGGTGCTCGAGCAACTTGTCCGCGCAGTCAACGAGTCCGGCCAGGCGAGGGTGCCGGTGACCGTCTCGGCGCACGGCACGGTGGTGACCGGCGTCCTCATCGCGCAGGACGCGTACTTCACCCTCCTGGCGGAAGGCAACCCGATGCTCAGCGCCCTGCAGCCGGCCGCCGGGCTGCTCGGCAAGGACTACGAGAAGGAGGTCGAGGCCGAGTCCGGCCATCACCTGCACCTCCGGGCCGCCGGCCGGGATGAGGGCCTGTGGCGGGTCAGCCTGGCGGCCGTCGACGGGTGGACGGCTGGCACCTCCGCCGCGCCCGACGACGACAAGGGCCCGTTCGCGCGGCTCCTGGGCGCGTAAGGCTCCCGTAACCGCAGTGGCGGCGGCGCGGATTGCCGCCTTCGCGCGGGAACTCGGGCCACGCCGCTGCGCCCGCTCACCCCGCTGAACGCGACGACGCCTCATCGTCCAGCGCGGCCTGGCGGACAGACCGGTGCTGGTGCCCGACGGAGTGCAGTTCGTCGTCGGACGCGTGCTCGAGTGTGACCAGCGCGTTATCGGTACCAGGGATGGCCAGGAGAATCTCGTCGAGCTTCCGCTGGGTGGCGCGCTGGTGGCGGGCCTGGGTGTGCTGAATGACGAAGACCATCGCCAGGGTGACGGCGGACACCACCGTGTCGAAGATCGTCTCCCACCGCGCCGGGAATCCCGCCACGATGCTCACCACGAGCCAGGCTCCGGCCGCGGTCACCACGAGTACCGCGGTCATGGGCCGCGACGCGTACATGTCCGCCCCGGACAGCAGCAAGCTGACGGGGGACCTCGACGGCCCGCGCGAGGAGGCTCTCGTGGCCATTGCCCCACCTTTCTCCATGAGCTGGTCTTTCCGCGCACTACCCGGTAGCCCCGCCAGTTAACGAGCGTGAGCCGTCCACGCCTGTTCGCTTCCCGTGCATAACCGCCGCGGCGCGTTCGCATGCCTTGTTTCGCGATGCGGTGCGCGGCCGACAGACTGCTGTTAGGCGCGAGCCGCGTCCCCACTCCGCGGTAGGTTCTTGCGGCCACGGCGCGTCGCGGCGAGCGTCACGGCCGGCTTGCGGCCGCCCCGCCCGCCGCAAGCCGGCCGTCTGCCGGGTGTTCCTCCCGCGGGCCCGGCGCCGGCGCCGTCCGGCGGCCCTGGGCGGCCACCGCGCCCGAGGGGTGGCCGGCCCCCAGCCGCGCTCCCGCGCGACCACCGGGCCCGGCCCGGTGGTGATCTGGCCGGATGGCGACCAGCGCCCGGCCGGTGGTGGGGAAGATCGCGAGGTGCTGGTCAAGGCCGGTCAGCCGCAGGAGACGGGCCACCTGAGCCGCGGGCGCGGCGAGGGCCAGCGCCCCGCCGAGCAGCGTCGCGCGGCGCGCGGTCGCCATCAGGACCGTGGCCCCGGCGCAGTCGAGGAAATCAAGCTCAGACAGGTCAAGCACCATCCTTGCCGACTGGGTTGCCAGGGTGCCAAGCAGCGACTCACGGAGCCCCGGGGTGGTCGCGATGTCGCACTCGCCGCGAATTCGCACGATGACGCACCCGTCTTTTCCGCGGGTAGACAGCTCAAGGTCCAATAGCGCACACTCCAGTCCTGTTCCGGACGTGAGAGCCGCTTCCTGACTCGCTTAGTCGTCTCGTTACCCGGGCCCGGCCAGTCCTCGGCTCGAGGCCGGACCGGGTCAGTGCCCGTCGTCGACGTCAGCGGCGAACGAGTACGGCGGCCACGGGCCGGTCAGCTCGACCCGCAGCTCGGGATGGGCGGTCGCCTGGCCCGCGACCGCCGCGGTGAACGTCACGCCGTCGGCCGCGTCAATCAGGTAGGCGGCGTTGAGTAGCGCTGGCGGGCGGACGTCGCTGAGCTGGGGGAACCGCGGCGGTCGGAGCCGGGTGTCGGCGGCCTTGGCGGTCAGGTCCGCGTGCAGGGCCTGGGCGAGGTGCATCGCGGCGACCCGGGGCTCCCGGTCTTCGCGCACCTCATCCAGTTCCCGCGGGGCGTACGCCTTGACGCCCCACTCGACGCGGCCGCCGACCCGGCGCAGCGCCTCCCGCAGTCGGCCGCCATGCTCGGCGAGGGCGGCGTGCACGGCGCCCTCGCCGCTGTACACGGTGGCGAGCCTGACCGGCAGCAGGGGGAACAGCCGGGCCGCGGCGTCGATGACGTAGTGGTGTTCCCGCGCGACCTCGTCAAGCCAGTCCAGGTCGTCCAGGTTCTCGCGCAGGGCCGTCTCGCTGAACTGCGCCAGGCTCACGTCGCTGACCAGCGCGGCCATCCCGCACGAGGTGGTGGTGCGCACCGCCGCCTCGCCCACGCCGGTGAGCCAGGTCAGGTCCACCTGCCCGTCGGGTCCGGATAGGTGACCGTCCTCGGTGATCGCGTATGCCCAAAGTCCCGTGTCCGCGCTCATGCGTGGTGGCTACCCGGCGATCGGCCAGGAAAACGATCACGGCCACATCTGTTCTTTGGCCGCCGTACAAGCCAGGCGGCCGGTTTCGCGGCCAGGCACCGGGTAGGTGAACCTTCTGAAGGCGCGCGGAGCACGGCGATAAGGACCTCAGCGCCACCTACCTCATGAGCATACCGAGGAACTGAGCGCCGCAACGTGACCAGGAAGGGGCCGCCATCACCGGAAGGGCCATCCCGATGCCGCCGACTTCCGGCCCCGCGTTCGCGCCGCGCCCGTTGTAAGGCCGCAGTGAACTGAAGCGCGCCGCGGCCCCGGGCAAGATTGAGGGTTAAATGCGGGCAGGCGCCGCCCGCACGTTAGCGAAGAAAGGCGACCGCTCGCGTGGCGGTCGGCCCGCCGGCGCCGTCGCCTGAGGGCGCGCCAGCAAGAGCCCGACCAGGTCAGCGAGACCGGGGCGGCGGCGCAGCGAAATGGCAAATGCAAATGCAATTGCATTGCGGGCACATGTGCGCCAGGGAAAGCGCGGGAATTTCCCGCCCTTCCCATGTCTCTTTCGGATATACCTCCCCGTTAGCAGGCAGAATTCCGCGGCCCGGTGGTAGCGTGCTTGAAATGTCACGTCGAGTAGCGGCAGCGCCAGAAGAGGGGTGAGGGTGGCCACTAGCGCCGGCGACCACCTGCCAGAGGCGTGCATCGCCGTGCCGCAAGCCGCCGGCCCGCAGATCGCCGAGCCGCTGACCGCGGGGCCGCTGACCGCGGGGCCGCTGACCGCCGGGCCGCTGACCACGGGGCCGGAAACGGCGATCCCGGCTCTCGAGGCGCTCCGGCTGCTGCGCCAGACCCGGGCGGAGCTCGCCGAGGCCCGGGACCTGCTGGCGGACAGCGAGCAGCGGGCCGCCGCGGAACGCGAGCTGACCCTGCGGCTCCAGCGCGCCATCATGCCGTCCGGCGTGCGCGTGATGGCCTCCGCCGGCGTTGACGTCGCCGTCCGCTGCCTCCCCGCCAAGCCGGGCTCCCTGGTGACGGGCGACTGGTACGACGCGCTCCAGTTGCCCGGCGGTGACCTGCTGTTCGTGGTCGGGGACATCGCCGGCCACGGCATGGAAGCAATGACCGGCATGGTCGCGGCGCGCAACGCGCTGCGCGGCCTTGCCGTGACCGGCGCCGAGCCCGGCGAGCTGATCGGCAAGCTGAACTACAGCACCTGCCTGTTCGCCGAGGGCGTCACCGGCACCGTGATCTGCGGCCGGTACAGCCCGCGCGAGCCGGATGCTCCGCTGGGCCAGGGCCGGGCACCTGCCGCCGGTCCTCGTCCGCGACGGGACCGCCGCGGTGCAGCCGATGCCGGACGGCATGCTCCTCGGAGTGCGGCTCGACAACGAGTACGAGCAGCTTTCCCTGCCAGCTCGCCCGCGGGGACACGCTGATCTTCTACACCGACGGCCTCATCGAGCGCCGGGCGGCGTCGATCAGCGACGCCCTCGCCGAGTTCGCCGCCGCCGCGGTCCCGGCCGACCCCGACCTGGACGCGCACGCCAGCCGCATCCTGGCCAGCGCCGTCTCCGACACCGGCGACGACGCCTGCCTGCTCGCCGCTCGCATCGCTTAGCCGGCCGTCGCCTAGCCGCCGCCGGCCTCCGGCGCGGCCGAACCCGCAGGAAGCCCGGGCTTGCGCCCGGCCGCGCCGCGATCTATCATTGTGATATCACATTGATAGCCTCTGGATAGCCGAGGAAGAGGAGGCGGACGTGATCGAGATCGAGAACCTCACTAGGAAGTTCGGCGACGTCACGGCGGTCGACGGGCTGACCCTCACGATCGCCGAGGGCGAGGTCTTCGGCCTGCTCGGGCCGAACGGCGCGGGCAAGACCACCACCATCCGGATGCTCGCCGGGCTGATCGGCAAGACAAGCGGCGACGCCTCGGTGGCCGGGCTGCCGCGTCGGCGACCCGGCCACCGCGCGGAAGCTCAGGGGCCTCGTCGGCCTGATGCCGGAGGAAGCCGGGCTCTACCCGGACCTGAGCGCGGCCCGGACCCTGGACTTCTACGGCCGGCTCTACCAGGTGCCCTCCGGGCATGCGCGCCCTGCGCACCGAGCGGCTGCTCACCATGCTCGACCTGTGGGACCGCAGGAACGAGCGCGTGCGGACGTTCTCCAAGGGGATGAAGCAGCGGCTGACCATCGCCCGGGCGCTGATCAACGACCCGCCGGTGCTCTTCCTCGACGAGCCCACGGCGAACCTCGACCCGGAGGGCGCCAAGACCGTCCGCGACTTCCTCCTCGAGCTGAAGCGGAGAAGCGGACGATCCTGCTCAACACCCACCAGCTGGCCGAGGCCGAGCGGGTCTGCGACCGCGTCGGCATCATGCAGACGAGGCTGATCGCGGTCGGCACGCCGGACGGGCTGCGCGGCAGCGGGTCCGCCCGCACGCCACGGCGATCCAGCTCGCGGTCGTCACCGACGCCGTCGTCGCGGCCGCCCAGGCAACGCCGGCCGGCGCGGACGTGACGGTCACCGGCAGCACGATCACGATCCCGGTCGACAAGCCGGAACGGGACAACCCCGAGCTGGTGAAGGCGATCGTCGCCGCCGGCGGCGAGGTCCAGTTCGTCAGCGGGATCGTCCCCACGCTGGAAGAGGCCTACCTGAAGCTGCTCGGCAGCGAGAAGAACGAGAAGCACGAGAAGACCGACAAGGTCGCGAGGTAACAGGCGAAATGAACTGGCAGAACGTGGCGACCATCGCCCGCAAGGACCTGACCATCATGATGACGAGGCGCAGCCTGCGCATCGGCCTGGTGGTGCTCCCGCTCGGCCTGGCGATCCTGTTCTCGCAGATCATCGCGCACGCTAACATTCCCGCGGCCAGCTGCCGCAGGAGCTAAACGCGTTCCTGTTCTTCTTCATGATCTACACCGGGGCGCTGCCCGCGACCATCGCGTCCTACAGCATGGTCGGCGAGAAGGTCGAGCGCAGCCTCGAGCCGCTGCTCGCCACCCCGGCGAGCGACGGCGAGATCCTGCTCGGCAAGGGCCTCGCGGCCCTCGTCCCGCCGCTGGTGGCGATGTGGGCGGGCATGATCACGCTGATGGCGCTCTGCGACGTGTGCACCCACGCCGTCCTCGGGTACCTGTACTTCCCGAACTGGCTGGCGGCCGTCACCGTGTTCGTGCGTCGCGCCGCTGCTGGCGATCATGGCCGTCGGGTTCAGCGTGCTGATGTCCGCAAGGGTGAGCGAGGTGCGCACCGCGCAGCAGCTCGGCGCGCTCGCCGCGATCCCGGGCGTCGGCCTCTACATCGGGCTCATCACCGGGGCGTTCTCCCTCGACCTGGTCTCGCTCGCCGTCATGTGCGGCGTCCTCGCCGTCCTCGACGCCGGCCTGGCGCTCGCGGCCCGCGCCACGTTCCACCGCGAGGAGATCCTCACCCGGTGGGCCTGACCCAACGGCCGGCCAGCTCCGCCAGCTCCGCGTACAGCGCCGCGGTCTGCGCGGCGACCGCCTCCCAGGAGAACTCCGCCACGGCCCGCTCGCGCCCGGCCAGCCCCATCGCGTCCGCCCGGCCGGGATCGCGCAGCAGCAGGTTGAGCGCGTCCGCGAGCGACGCCGGGTCCTCCGGCGGCGCCAGCAGCCCGGTCACGCCGCCGTCGACCACCTCGGGGATTCCGCCGACCCGGGACGCCACCACCGCGGTGGCGCAGGCCATCGCCTCCAGGTTGACGATCCCGAGCGGCTCGTACACCGACGGGCACACGAACGCGAGCGCGTGCGTCAGCAGCTGGATGATCTCCGCGCTTGGGCAGCATCTCCGGGATCCAGAGCACGCCGGACCGCGACGCCTGCAGCCCGGCCACGAGCGTCGCGACCTCGGCGCCGAGCTCCGCCGTGTCGGCCGCCCCGGCGCAGAGCACGAGCTGGGCCGACGGGTCGAGCGCGGACGCGGCCCGCAGCAGCACGGGCACGCCCTTCTGCCTGGTGATCCGGCCCACGAAGATCACGTACGGGCGGGACTGGTCGATGCCGTGCTTGACGAGGACGTCCGTCCCCGGGTCGGGCGCGTACTCGGTGGTGTCGATGCCGTTGCGGATCACCCGGACCCGTTCCGGCGCGATCTCCGGGTAAACGGAGAGCACGTCCGACCGCATCCCGTCGGAGACCGCGACCACCGCCGCGGCGGACGCGAGTGACACCCGCTCCGCCCAGGAGGACAGGGCGTACCCGCCGCCGAGCTGCTCGGCCTTCCACGGCCGCAGCGGCTCAAGCGAGTGCACCGTGGCGACGTGCGGGATGCCGTGCAGCAGCGCCGCGAGGTGCCCGGCGAGGTTGGCGTACCAGGTGTGCGAGTGGACCAGGTCCGACGCCGGCCACCGCGTCCGCCATGGACAGGTCGGCGGAGAACACCCGCAGGGCCGCGTCGTGCAGGACCGCCCACGCCTGGTGCGCCACCGCCGTGTCCCTGTGGCGCCCCCTGGCAGTGCACGGTGAGGTCAACGAGCGGCGCCAAGGCGCGCGCCAGGTACTCGACGTGCACGCCCGCCCCGCCGTACACCTCGGGCGGGTACTCCCGCGTGAGCAGCGCTACCTTCACCCGTTCGCCCACCACGGGCACCCGCTCGCCGGTCACGAGGTTATTACCCGGCCCTTGCCGACCACCGTGATGCCGCCGGGGGAGACCTCGAACCCGCGGGCCCGGTCGTGCTCCTTGTCCACGCCGATCTTGGCGCCCTCGGGCACCACCACGTTCTTGTCGATGATCGCGTCCCTGATCTCCGCGTGCCGCCCGACGAAGACGTTGTGCAGCAGCACCGAGCGCTCGACCCTGGACCAGGAGTTCACCCGCACCCCGGGGGACAGCACCGACTGGCGGACGAGGCCGCCAGAGACGATCACGCCGTTGGACACCAGGGAGTCGATCGCCCGTCCGACCCGGTCGCCGTCGTCGTGCACGAACTTGGCGGGCGGCAGCGGGTCCATGTGGGTGAGGATCGGCCAGCGGTAGTTGTACAGGTTGAACATGGGCTCCACGGTGCGCAGGTCCATGTGCGCGTCGAAGTAGGCGTCGATGGTCCCGACGTCGCGCCAGTAACCGCAGTCGCGCTCGGTCGCGCCGGGCACCTCGTTGGTCATGAAGTCATACGCCTGCGCCGCCCCGCCGTCCACCAGCGCCGGGATGATGTTCCCGCCGATGTCGTGCCGCGACGAGGTGTCCGTGGCGTCCGCGTGCAGCACGTCGACCAGCGCCTTGGTGTCGAACACGTAGATGCCCATCGACGCGAACGACTCCTCGGGGGAGTCGGGGATCGTCGGCGGGTTGGCCGGCTTCTCGACGAACTTCTCGATCGTCCGCCCGTTGCTGCCCACGCCCACGATGCCGAACGCCTTCGCGTCCTGCCGCGCGACCGGGATCGCCGCGACGGTCGCGCCCGCCCCGTACTCCAGGTGCTGCTCGATCATCTGCCGCGGGTCCATCCGGTACACGTGGTCGGCGCCGACGACCACCACGATGTCCGGCTTCTCGTCGTTGATCAGGTTCATCGACTGGAAGATCGCGTCCGCTGAGCCGCTGTACCAGTGCGCGCCGCGCCGCTGCTGCGCCGGCACCGGCGTCACGTAGTTGCCGAGCAGGTCGCTCATCCGCCAGGTGACGGAGATGTGCCGGTCCAGGCTGTGGCTCTTGTACTGGGTGAGCACGCAGATCTTCCTGATGCTGGAGTTCGCCAGGTTGGACAGCGCGAAGTCCACCAGCCGGTACACGCCGCCGAACGGCACCGCCGGCTTGGCCCGGTCGTCCGTCAGCGGCGCCAGCCGCGTCCCCGCCCCGCCCGCCAGCACGATCCCCAGTACCCGCGGGTCCGCCATATTTATTTCCGTCCTTCCGCCTTAGATCCGGAAGCAATGGTGCACCACCTAGATCCCCCGATGGAACCCCGGCATGCGCACCCATCTTCCCATCGCGCGGACGCCCGCGGAACCGGGCCGCCCTCCCGTCCGGTGGCCAACCCAACCCCGGTGGCGGGCCACGACCGGCGCCCGCCTGAGGGAAAGCATGGTGGCGGGCTCCGTCAGGACTGGTCTGCCTCGATGGCGGGGTCAAGCGCGGCCGGCTCCAGAGCCGCGGCGGCGGCCGTCAGCATGGTAACGGCGCGCTCGGCGGCGCCCGCCCGGGCGGCGGCGATCTCGTCGCGCGACCGCACCGGCCAGACGGCCTCGGCGTAGAGCTTGAGCACGGGCTCGGTGCCGCTCGGCCTGATCATGACCCGCGCGCCCACGCCGACGTGCCAGATCAGCACGTCCGCCGACGGGATCGGCCGGCCGGGGAGCGCTCGGCCCGGCCTCCGGCCAGGTCCACCACGCCGGCGCCGGGCAGGCCGGCACCGGCCGCCCGCAGGTCGGTCACCGCGACCGGCCGCCCGGCCAGCAGGCGCGGCGGTTCCCGCCTGGCCCGGGCGACCGCGCCGGCGAGCCGGGCGAGGCCGCCCGGGCCGTCCGCGCGCAGCGTGCGCTCCATGGTGACGTGCAGGCCGTGGGCCAGGGCCAGGTCGTCGAGCCGGTCGGCCAGGGTCCTGCCCTCCCTGGCCAGGCCGTCCGCGAGCTGCAGGACGAGCAGCGCCGCGCTGATGCCGTCCTTGTCGGCCACCAGGTCGGGCCGCACCGCGTAGCCGAGGGCCTGCTCGTAGCCGTAGGCCAGCGCGCCGTCGGCGCCGCCCGCCCGGGCGATCCACTTGAACCCGGTCAGCGTGGTGACGCAGCGCACGCCGGCCGACCGCGCGAGGCGGCGCAGCAGCGAGCCGGAGACCACCGTGGTCGCGACGACCGGGCCCGGGCCGTCCGTAAAAGCGCCGGCCGGGGCCCCGGTGACGGCGAGCCGGGCCAGCACCGCGTCACCGAGCAGCGCGCCAAGCTCATCCCCGGTCAGCGCCCGCCAGCCGCCGGGGCCGGGCACCATGACCGCCAGCCGGTCGGCGTCCGGGTCGTTGGCCAGGACCAGGTCGGCGCCCTCTCGTTCGGCGGTCTCCCTGGCCAGGTCAAGCACGCCCGGCGCCTCCGGGTTGGGGTAGGGCACGGTCGGGAAGGCGGGGTCGGGCCGCCGCTGGGCGGCCACGCTGATCGGCGCGGGCCAGCCGGCCACGGCGAGCACCTCGCGCAGCGTGACGTCCCCGACGCCGTGCAGCGCGGTGTGCACGACCTTGAGGTCGCGCGACCCCGGCGGCCGGCGGCCGGCGGCCGCCACCGCCGCCACGTAGCCGTCGGCGGCATCGTCGGCGCGCGCGCAGTCGAACGGCCCCTCGGCCCAGCCCGCGGGCAGCGAGAGCGGGTCCACCGCGTCGATGAAGGCGGCGATCTGCTCGTCGGCCGGCGGCAGCAGCTGGCCGCCGTCACGCACGTAGACCTTGATGCCGTTGTCCTGGCGCGGGTTGTGGCTGGCGGTCACCATCAGCCCGTAGGCCGCGCGCTCATGCCGCACGGCGAAGGCGAGCACCGGGGTCGGCAACGCCCCGGGCAGCATCGAGACCCGGATGCCCGCGCGGGACAGGATCCGGGCGGCGTCGGTAGCGAATACCTTCGAGTTGGCGCGGCCGTCGTAGCCGATCACGACGCCGGCCCGGGCTCAGCCCCGGTCCCTCCGTCGGCCGGGTCTGAAAGCGAAGGCACCGCCGGGTCGCGCTCCGCGATGTAGCGGGCCAGGCCGGCCGCCACGCGGCCGGCCACGAGCCGGTTCATCCGGGCCGGGCCGGCGCCCATCGCGGCCCGGATGCCGGCGGTCCCGAAGGCTAGCGAGCCGTCGAACCGCTCCGCCAGCGCGGCGGTGTCGCCGGCCGCGATCAGCCGGTCAAGCTCGGCCCGGGTCTGCGGGTCCGGGTCGGCCGCGCGCCAGGCGGCGGCCCGGGCGGCCAGGCCGCCGCCCGCTCCCGGCCCCGTCATCCCTGCTCGTTCTGCCATCGGAGCTCCTGCGGCCAGGAGACGCGACCCTCGCTCGTCGCCCTGGCGGTGGCGAAGCCGGGCTTGATCACCGTGTTGATGAGCCGCAGCCGCTCGTCGAAGGGGGCGAACGCGCTCTTCATCGCGTTGATCGTCAGCCACTCGATATCCGACCAGCCGTAACCGAACTCCCTCGCGAGCAGCTCGAACTCCGAGCTGAGCGAGACCTGGCTCATCAGCCGGTTGTCGGTGTTCACGGTGACCCGGAACTGCATCTGGCGCAGCAAGCGCAGCGGGTGGGCCTGGATAGACGGGGCCGCGCCCGTCTGCACGTTGGACGACGGGGCCATCTCCAGCGGGATCCGCCGGTCACGGACGTAGCTGGCCAGCCGGCCGAGCCGCACGGCCCCGTCGGGGGAGATCTCGATGTCCTCGGCGAGCCGGACCCCGTGACCGAGCCGCTCGGTGCCGCAGTACTGCACCGCCTCCCAGATCGAGGGCAGGCCGAAGCCCTCCCCGGCGTGGATCGTGATGTGGAAGTTCTCCCGGTGGATGTACTGGAAGGCGTCCAGGTGACGGCTCGGCGGCCAGCCCGCCTCGGCGCCCGCGATGTCGAAGCCGACCACGCCGTGGTCGCGGTGCCGGACGGCCAGTTCGGCGATCTCAAGCGAGCGGGCCGCCGTGCGCATGGCGGTGAGCAGCGCGTACACCACGATCGGGCGTCGTTCTGTGCCCGCGCGGAACCCGTCGAGCACGGCCGTGACGACCTCGTCGAGGGACAGGCCGCGCTCGGTGTGCAGCTCGGGGGCGAACCGGACCTCGGCGTAGACGACCCCGTCGGCCGCCAGGTCCTCGGCGCACTCCCGGGCCACCCGGTACAGCGCCTCCGGGGTCTGCATTACCCCGACCGTGTGCCGGAACGCGTCCAGGTACAGGTTGAGGTGGCCGCGGTGCGCGCCGGCGGTGAGGATCTTCGCCAGCTCGGCCGGGTCGTGCGCCGGCAGGTCGCGGTAGCCGGTCTCCTCGGCCAGCTCGATCACGGTCTCCGGGCGCAGGCCGCCGTCCAGGTGGTCGTGCAGCAGCACCTTGGGCGCGTCGCGGATCTGGTCAATCGTCGGGCTCACGTCGATCATGCTCCCACTTCGTCGATGACTAGCGGCACGGACGGGGGCGCTTCGCTGCCGATCGCGATCACGTCCGGCGCGCCGATCGCCTCGATCGCCTCCTCGAACCGGGCGGGGTCATCGGCGCGCAGCTCCAGGATGGGCTGTCCCTGGCGGACGTAGTCACCCGGCTTGGCCAGACAGCGTACGCCCGCGGTGTGGCTGACGGCATCCTCCTTGCGGGCGCGGCCCGCGCCGAGCCGCCACGCCGCGACGCCCACCGCGAGCGCGTCGAGCCTGGTCAGCCAGCCGTCTCGCGGCGCTGGCAGGGCCTCCCGCCGGTGGCGGGCCTGCGGCAGCGGTGCGTCTGGATCGCCGCCCTGGACGCGGATCATCGCCCGGTAGGCGTCGAGCGCGCGGCCGCTGGCTATCGCCGCCACCGGGTCGGCGTCGATGCCCGCGAGGTCGAGCATGACCCGTGCGAGCGCGTACGTGACCTCCATCAGGTCGTCGGGGCCGTCGCCGTGCAGCGCCGCGACCGCCTCCTCGACCTCGACGGCGTTGCCGACCGCGCGGCCGAGGGGGGTGTCCATCCGGGTGACGAGCGCGCGGGTGCGGACGCCGTGCTCAGCGCCGAGGGCGACCATGGTGCGGGCCAGCTCCAGGGCCTTCTCCCGCTGCCTCATGAACGCGCCGGAACCAGTCTTGACGTCAAGAACGAGCGCCCCGGTCCCCTCGGCGATCTTCTTGGACATGATCGAGCTGGCGATCAGCGGGATGGACTCGACCGTGCCGGTCACGTCGCGCAGCGCGTAGAGCCTGCGGTCCGCCGGGGCGAGCCCGGCGCCCGCCGCCGCGATGACGGCGCCGGCCTGGTCGAGCGCCGCGATCAGCGCTTCGTTGCCGAGGGCGGCGCGCCAGCCGGGGATCGACTCGAGCTTGTCGAGCGTGCCGCCGGTGTGCCCGAGGCCGCGGCCGGAAAGCTGGGGCACGGCGGCGCCGCAGCTTGCCACCAGCGGGGCGAGGATCAGCGACACCTTGTCGCCGACGCCGCCAGTCGAGTGCTTGTCCACGGTCGGCCTGCGCAGCCGGGTGAGGTCGAGGCGCTCGCCCGAGGCGATCATCTCCCCGGTCCACGCCCTGAGCTCGGCCGCGGACAGGCCGTTGAAGAAGATCGCCATCAGCAGCGCGGCCATCTGCTCGTCCGCGACCTCGCGCGCCGCGTACGCCCCGAACAGCCAGCCGATCTCCTGGCCGGTCAGCGGCCGGACGTTGTCCCGCTTGAGCTGGATCAGTGATACCGCGTCGGCCATGTGCTCTCCGCTCGCTGTCTCGGCTTGGTCGCTGGGGGCCCGCGGGCTACCCCGGCTCCCGGCGGGCGGACAGGTCCGCGTCGTCGAACGCGGCGGGCAGCAGCTCGCCGAGCGGCACCGGCCCCCGGGCCGTGTCCACGAGCAGCCCGGCGCCGCCCGCCTCAAGCAGGAGCTGGCGGCAGCGGCCGCACGGCAGCAGGGCGGCGCCGTCGCCCGCGACGACCGCGACGGCCACCAGCACGGGCCCCGGCGATCCGGTCGGTCCCGCTGACCCGCTGGCGTGCACGGCCGAGACGAGCCCGCATTCGGCGCACAGCGTGAGGCCGAACGACGCGTTCTCCACGTTGCAGCCGGTCACGACCCGCCCGTCCGCGGTCAGCCCGGCGGCGCCCACCCGGAGCCGCGAGTACGGCGCGTAGGCGCGCCCGGCCACGTCCACGGCGGCGGCCCGCAGGCCCGTCCAATCGATGACCACCTAAAAACCATGCGACAACTTCGCCCCACGAACAACCCATCTTTCCGACTTGGAAAGTATGAAATCAGGCCGCCTGACTTTCTTGGACAAAGGCACTAACTTGCGCTCTTGTAGGAACGCATCAATTCGGCCGCCGTGAACAGGCCAGACGTGGGCCGATGATCGCGATTCTGCAACGACGTGGCGGAATGCCCGGAGAATGTCTTCCCAGCGGACCCGGGCGGGAATTAATCTTCCGGCATCCTGGGTTGGGGGCAGCCCTCCACGCCTGGGCGGCGTTACAACCAGGTCCAGGGGAGGAAACGGTGAAAAACACCGCATTGATAGCGACCGTTGCGGCGGCCGCGGGGAGCTTGCTGATCGCCGCGTGCGGCAGCAGCTCGTCGAGCGCGCCTGCGTCGGCTAGCACGTCATCGTCCGCGTCGGCGGCATCGTCAAGCGCGTCGGCGACCGGCAGCACCGGGACCGCGGCGGCGGCGGGCAGCAGCTTCCTCGGCTGCATGGTGACCGACACCGGCGGCATCAACGACAAGTCGTTCAACCAGTCGGCGTGGCAGGGCATGCAGGATGCTCATGCCGCCAACCCGAACATCACGGTGAAGTACCTGCAGTCCACCACGCAGAGCGACTACGTGCCGAACATCAACACGTTCCTCGCGCAGAAGTGCGGCATCATCGTCACGGTCGGCTTCCTGATGGCCGCCGCGACCGAGAGCGCGGCCAAGGCGAACCCGAGCCAGGACTTCGCGATCGTCGACTGCTCGTACGCCTCCGGCTGCCTGACCGGCACCAAGGAGAGCAA
Organism: uncultured Actinomycetota bacterium; assembly: GCA_963767685.1. Classification (GTDB taxonomy): domain Bacteria; phylum Actinomycetota; class Actinomycetes; order Streptosporangiales; family Streptosporangiaceae; genus Trebonia. The sequence goes on along the minus strand of CAVYEZ010000005.1, from coordinate 1,714,007 downwards.
CATCGACCAGCTGACGTTCAACACCGTGCAGGACGGGTTCCTAGGCGGCTACCTGGCGGCGGGCATGAGCAAGACCGGCAAGGTCGCCACGTTCGGCGGTGAGGACTTCGGCACCGTGACGATCTACATGGACGGCTACTGGGACGGCGTCCAGTACTACAACAAGCAGCACAAGGCGAACGTCCAGGTGCTCGGCTGGAATGAGACGACCCAGAAGGGCGAGTTCACCGGCGACTTCACCAACCAGACCAAGGGCCAGACGGTCACCCAGACGTTCATCAGCGAGGGCGCGGACGTCGTCTTCCCGGTGGCCGGCAACGTGGGCCTGGGCGCGGCCAAGGCCGTCCAGCAGGCCGACGCCTCGGGCGGCAAGGTCAACATGATGTGGGTTGACACCGACGGCTGCGTCAGCGCGGCCCAGTACTGCAAGTACTTCATCACCAGCGTGACCAAGGGCATCGCGACCTCGGTACAGGGCGCGGTGACGGCGGCCCAGTCCGGCTCCTTCAAGGGCGGCACCTACATCGGCACGCTCGCCAACGGCGGCGCGGTGCTCTCGCCGTTCCACGACTTCTCCGGGACGGTTCCCGCCGCGCTGCAGTCTGAGCTGAAGACGATCGGGACCGGGATCGAGAACGGAAGCATCCAGACGCCGACCAAGAGCCCGGTCTAGGCGCGGTCGAACGTACGTGGAACTCGAGCTCAGGGGCATCACCAAGAGGTTTGGCCCGCTCACGGCCAACGACGGGATCAGCATTGCGGTTGCCCCTGGGCAGGTCCACGCCCTGCTCGGAGAGAACGGAGCGGGGAAGACCACCCTGATGAACGTCCTGTACGGGCTGACCCAGCCCGACGAGGGCGAGATCCTGGTCGACGGCAAGCCGCAGAAGTTCGGCTCGCCGAAGGACGCGATCGAGGCCGGCATCGGCATGGTGCACCAGCACTTCATGCTGGTGCCGGTCTTCACGGTCGCGGAGAACGTCACCTTGGGCATTGAGTCCGGTGACTTTTCCCGTGGGGGTCTGGGGGGGTCGTCCCCCCGGGGGACTACCCGTGAATTTCTCCGGGGGGGTCTGGGGGGTCGTCCCCCCGGGAGGTATTGAGCCGGGCCGGCCTCCTGGACCGGCGCAAGACCCGCCGCGACGTGGCCGACCTGTCCCACCGGTACGGCCTCGACGTCGACCCTGACGCGCTCGTCGAGGACCTGCCGGTCGGCATCCAGCAGCGCGTCGAGATCGTCAAGGCACTGGTCAGGCAGGCGAACGTGCTCATCCTGGACGAGCCGACGGCCGTGCTCACCCCGGCGGAGACCGATGAGCTGTTCCGCATCATCCGCCAGCTGAAAGACGGCGGCACGTCCGTCATCTTCATCTCCCACAAGCTCAAGGAAGTCCAGGCGATCGCCGACACCATCACGGTGCTGCGCCGCGGCAAGGTCGTGGGCCAGCGCACGCCGCCCGTCACCGAGGACGACCTGGCGTCCCTGATGGTCGGCAGGAACGTGCAGCTGCGGGTCAGCAAGCAGCCCGCCCAGCCCGGCGAGGTCGTCCTCGACGTCGCCGGCCTGACGGTGGCCGACCCCGGCGGCCTCCCCGTGAACGGGCTGTCGTTCGATGTCCGGGCCGGGGAGATCCTGGGCATCGCGGGGGTGCAGGGCAACGGGCAGACCGAGCTGTGCGAGGCGCTCATGGGGCTGAGGCCCACGGTGGGCGGCTCGGTCACGCTGAACGGGCGCGACCTCACCCGCGCGTCACCGCGGGACCGGCTGCTGGCCGGCGTCGCCTACGTGCCCGAGGACCGCAGGGAGGACGGCCTCGTCGGCCCCTTCTCGGTGGCGGAGAACCTCATCCTCGACATGTACGACCGGTCGCCCTACTCCTCGGGGATCAACCTGAACCTGCCCGCGATCCGCGCGAACGCGACGGCGCGGATCGAGGAGTTCGACATCCGCACCGGGTCGCCCGGCACGCCCGCCGGCACCCTGTCCGGCGGTAACCAGCAGAAGGTGATCCTGGCCAGGGAGGTCGGGCGGGAGCACAAGGTGCTCATCGCCAGCCAGCCCACCCGCGGCCTCGACGTCGGCTCCATCGAGTTCGTGCACCGCCGGATCATCGAGCAGCGCGACCACGGCGTCGCCGTGATCATCGTCTCCTCCGAGCTTGACGAGATCTACGCGCTCGCCGACCGGATCGCGGTCATCTACGAGGGCAAGATCACCGGCTTCCGCGACCCCGGCGTGCCCACCGCCGAGCTGGGCCGGCTGATGGCCGGCGGCGCCGACAGCTCCGGCGTGCCCGGCGCCATCGTCGAGCCGGACGGTTCGCTGCTGGTGGAGGGCGCCGCCCCGCCGGCTGACGGTGACCAAGGGCACGACTCAACGCACGGGAGCGACGCCGCCGAGTCGGCGCCCGCCCCTCAGGAGGAAGAAGCGTGACCACCCCCTCACCGGCGCCGCCCTCACCGGAGCCCTCTTCATCAGACGCAGTGCCGCCCGCGACGCCGTCATCGGAGACCGGGCCACCCGCCGAGGACGAAGATGCGAAGCAAGGCCGCGCCCGCTCGTTCGGGTCCTTCCTCCGCGAGGCCATCCAGGAGAACACCGTCACGGTCACGGTGCTCGCCCTGCTGAGCGCCACCGTGCTCGGCGGCCTGCTGACCGCGTTCACCAACAGCAACGTGCTGCACGCGTGGAGCGACTTCTTCTCCGCGCCCGGCAACGCGATCGGCAAGGCCTGGGACGTCGCGGTTGGCACGTACGTCGCGCTGTTCGAGGGGTCGGTGTTCAACCCGCACACCGTCGCGGCGCTGTTCCAGCAGTCCTCGCTGTCCACCGCCGTCCACGACGGCTACCTGTCCGCCGTGTTCAACCCGCTGTCCGAGACCGCGGTGCAGGCGACGCCGCTGATCCTGGCCGGCCTCGCCGTGGCGCTGCCGTACCAGGCCGGGCTGTTCAACATCGGCGGGCAGAGCCAGTTCATCGGCGGCGCGATCATGAGCGCCTGGCTCGGCTACGCCGTCAACCTGCCGTTCTTCGTGCACGTGGTGGTCTGCGTGATCGGCGGGTTCGTGGGCGGCGCGGCGATCGGCTGGCTGGCCGGCGAGATCAAGGCGCGCACCGGCGCGCACGAGGTGATCGTCACGATCATGCTCAACTACGTCATGCAGTACTTCCTCGCCTACCTGCTGTCCTCGCAGTCGCTGCTGCAGGCGCCAGGGACCTCCAACTCGATCACCCAGGCGATCGCGTCGGACGCGCACCTGCCGCTGCTCGCCGGCACCCACCTGCGCATCAACGCCGGCTTCCTGATCGCGCTGGCGTGCGCGTTCGCGGTGTGGTGGCTGCTCAACCGGACCACGACCGGGTTCGAGTTCCGCAGCGTCGGCGCCAACGCCAGCGCCTCGCGCGTCGCCGGTATGAACGTGGAGCGCAACTGGTCCCTGGTGATGCTGATCGGCGGCGGGCTCGCGGGCCTGGCGGCGTCCACGGTCATCCTCGGCACCGACTTCACGCTCAACCCGCAGAGCTACGGCACCTACGGCATCGACGCGATCACCGTGGCCCTGCTCGGCCTGGGCCTGCCGGGCGGCGTGGTCGCAGCGGGCCTGCTGTTCGGCGCGCTGCACGCCGGATCGCCGGGCATGCAGACCGCCACCGGCACGCCGGTGCAGATCGTCCAGGTCATCCAGGCGCTGATCGTGCTCTTCGTGGCGGCGCCGCCGCTGGTGCGGGCCACCTTCCGGCTGCGCGCGGCCCGCGCGCGGGGGGTCAGCACGACCATGTCGAAGGGATGGAACGCGTGAGTTCTGCTGCGGCCGACCGGCTGCCCGTGCTGCTGTCTCCCGGGCCGGCGGACGGCGCCGCGTCCTGGGGCGGCCGGTTCGCCGCGCCGATTACCTACCTGGTGTTCGGGCTGCTCGACATCCTCGTGTTCGGGCTGCACGCCAAGGGCTCGGTGGCGTTCGCCTTCACGCCGGAGTTCGCCAAGGTGTCGGTGCCCAACCTGACCCTGCCCGCCGCGGCCACCAGCTACTTCTGCGGCGCGGTGACGCTGGCCCTCGCGGCCGCGCGGCTGCTCGACGTGCTCGGCGTGGTCCGGCTCGGCCGCGTGCCCCGGCGGGTGATCATCGGCCCCGTGTTCATCGGCACGGTGCTGTTCCTGTTCGTCATCGCGCTGCTCGCCTGGGCCGCCGGCGGGCAGTCGATCCCGTTCAACGTGGTGAACCTGCTCTCCGGCACGCTCGACGACTCCATCCCGATCATGCTCGGCGCGCTCACCGCCGTGATCTGCTCCACCTCCGGCGTGATCAACATCGCCATCGAGGGCCAGTTGCTGCTCGGCGCGTTCTGCGCGGCGATCGCGACGACCGTCACCGGGTCGCTGTGGCTGGGGCTGGTCTGCGGCGCCGCGGCCGGGTCGCTGGTGGCGGCGCTGCTCGCCGTGTTCGCGATCGCCTACCGGGTGGACCAGGTCGTGCTCGGCGTCGTGCTGAACGCCCTGGTGCTCGGCCTCACCGGGTACCTGTACAACGCGATCATGGTGCCGTACGGCAACACGCTGAACAACCCGGCGACGTTCAACCCGGTGAAGATCCCGCTGATCGGCGACATCCCGATCATCGGGCCGGTCTTCTTCGATGCCTCGGTATTCCTGTACATCACGTACGTGCTGCTGTTCGCGATCCAGTTCGGGCTGGCGAGGACCCGGTGGGGGCTGCGCACCCGGGCGGTCGGCGAGCACCCGGTGGCGGCCGACACCGTCGGCATCCGGGTGCTGGCGACGCGGTACAGGAACGTCATCATCGCCGGGCTCATCGCCGGGATCGGCGGCGCCTACTTCACGGTCGGCTCGGTCGGCTCATTCGGGCCCGACATGACCTCGGGCGAGGGCTACATCGCCCTCGCCGCCATGATCTTCGGGCGCTACACGCCGTTCGGCGCTATCGGGGCCGCCCTGCTGTTCGGCTTCACCACCCAGCTCCAGTCGATCCTGTCCAGCATCAACGTGCCGATCCAGTCGAACCTGCTCCTGCTCACCCCGTACGTCGTGACGATCATCGTGGTGGCCGGCCTCGTCGGCAAGGTCCGCGGCCCGCGCGCCGAGGGCACCCCGTACGTCAAGTCCTGACGCTCACGGGCGCGCCATTGCACCGGCCGAGAACCTGGTCATAGCATCATCCGCATAACGACCGGCCACGGGACTACGTCAGGGCACCAGGGGGAAGGAGACTGGCGTTACCGAGTAATGCCGCGGCCGTTCCGGGAAAGCCTGGTATTGCAACGCGAAAGGCGAAATATGACGATCGTGCGAGCGGCCCTCGTGCAGGCCGTCTGGACGGGCGACAAGGAGAGCATGATCGCTCACCACGAGGAGCAGGCGCGGCTGGCCGCCGCCGAGGGCGCCCGGGTGATCTGCTTCCAGGAGCTGTTCTACGGCCCGTACTTCTGCCAGGTGCAGGAAGCGAAGTTCTACGAGTACGCGGAGGCGGTCCCCGGTCCCGTGACCGAGCGCTTCGCGGAGCTGGCCGCCGAGCTCGGCATGGTCATGGTGCTGCCGGTGTACGAGATCGAGCAGCCGGGCTTCCTCTACAACACGGCCGCGGTGATCGACGCGGACGGGACGTACCTCGGCAAGTACCGCAAGCACCACCTGCCGCACCTGCCCGGCTTCTGGGAGAAGTTCTACTTCCGGCCCGGGAACGCCGGCTACCCGGTGTTCGACACCGCCGTGGGCAAGGTCGGCGTCTACATCTGCTATGACCGGCACTTCCCGGAGGGGTGGCGGGCGCTCGGCCTGAACGGCGCGCAGATCGTCTTCAACCCGAGCGCGACGAGCGCGAGCCTGTCGGATCACCTGTGGAAGCTGGAGCAGCCGGCCGCGGCCGTCGCCAACCAGTACTACATCGGCGCGATCAACCGGGTCGGCATCGAGGAGTACGGCGACGACGACTTCTACGGCACCTCGTACTTCGTCGGCCCCGAGGGACGGCTGGTCGGCGAGGCGGGCGACCGGTACAACGGCGAGCTCATCGTGAGGGACCTGGACCTGGACCTCATCGACACCGTGCGCAACAAGTGGGCGTTCTACCGCGACCGCCGGCCGGACGCGTACGCCGACCTGACCCGCCCGTAGGCCCGTGTTTACAGGCCAGCGCTCACCCGGAAAGGAACAGTCATGCGCACGCTGATCCGCGGCGGGACCGTGGTGAACCCGACCGGGCCGCAGCCGGCCGACGTGCTGATCGACGGCGAGACGGTCGCGGGGGTGCTGTCGCCCGCCGTCGCGGCGGAGCTGACCGCCGACGAGGTCATCGACGCGGCCGGCTGCTACGTCATCCCCGGCGGCGTCGATGCCCACACGCACATGCAGATGCCGTTCGGCGGCACCACGGCGAGCGACACGTTCGAGACCGGCACGGCCGCGGCCGCCTGGGGCGGCACGACCACGATCATCGACTTCGCCATCCAGACCCCGGGCGAGGCGGTGCCCGAGTGCCTGGAGCGCTGGCACGCCAAGGCGGCGGGCGCCTGCGCCATCGACTACGCGTTCCACATGATCCTCGGCGGGGTCGACGACGAGTCGCTCAAGGCCATGGACGCGCTGATCGACCACGAGGGCGTGAGCAGCTTCAAGCTGTTCATGGCCTACCCGGGCGTCTACTACAGCGACGACGGGCAGATCCTGCGCGCCATGCAGCAGGCCGCGGGCAACGGCGCGGTCATCATGATGCACGCGGAGAACGGGATCGCGATCGACGTGCTGGCGGCGCAGGCGGTCGCCCGGGGCGAGACCGCGCCGCTCTACCACGGGCTCACCCGGCCCGCCGCGCTTGAGGCGGAGGCGACGCACCGCGCCATCGCGCTGGCCGAGGTCGCGGGCGGCACCCCGCTCTACGTCGTGCACATGTCCGCGTCCGAGGCCCTGGCCGAGGTCAGCGCGGCGCGGTCGCGCGGCGCGAACGTATTCGCCGAGACCTGCCCGCAGTACCTGTACCTCACCCTCGAGGACCAGCTTGGCGCGAAGGGGCCTGACGGGGACAGCTTCGAGGGCGCCAAGTGGGTGTGCTCGACGCCGCTGCGCAGCAAGCACGAGCCCCACGCGCGCGACCTGTGGCGCGGGCTGCGCACCGACGACCTGGCGGTCGTCTCGACCGACCACTGCCCGTTCTGCTTCAAGGACCAGAAGGAACTCGGGCGCGGCGACTTCCGGAAGATCCCGAACGGCATCGGCGGCGTCGAGCACCGGATGCAGCTCATCTACCAGGGCGTGGCCGACGGCCAGCTGTCGCTCGCCCGCTGGGTGGAGACGTGCGCCACCACGCCGGCCCGCATGTTCGGGCTCTACCCGCGCAAGGGCGTCATCGCACCGGGCGCCGACGCCGACGTCGTCGTCTACGACCCGGCGGGCCGGACCAGGCTCAGCGCCGCGACGCACCACATGAACATGGACTACTCGGCCTACGAGGGATTCGAGGTGGCCGGGAGCGTGCGGACCGTGCTGTCCCGGGGCTCCCGGGTGATCGACGGCGGCCGGTTCCTCGGCCGGGCGGGCCACGGCCAGTACGTGCCGCGCGGCCTGTCCTCGTACCTGCGCTAACCCGCGCGGGTGCGGCCATTAGGCGAAGAAGGAGGCAGCGGTGGATTTCGGTGTCGTCCTGCAGGCCAGCCCCCCGGCCGCGCGGGTGGTGGAGTACGCGCGACAGGCGGAGCTGAACGGCTTCGGCTACGCGTGGACCTTCGACTCGCACCTGCTGTGGCAGGAGCCCTACGTCATCTACAGCCAGATCCTGGCGCAGACCCGCAAGATCATGGTCGGCCCGATGGTGACCAACCCGGCCACCAGGGACTGGACCGTGACCGCGTCCACGTTCGCGACGCTGAACGAGATGTTCGGCAACCGCACCATCTGCGGCATCGGGCGCGGCGACTCCGCGGTGCGCACGCTGTCCGGCAAGCCGACCACGCTCGGCACGCTGCGCGAGAGCATCCACGTGATCAGGGAACTGGCCAACGGGCGCGCGGTCAGCTACCGGGACGCCACCATCCGCATCCCGTGGGCGTCGGGAAGCAGGCTCCAGGTCTGGGTCGCCGCCTACGGCCCCAAGGCCCTGGCGCTGACCGGCGAGGTCGGTGACGGGTTCATCCTCCAGCTCGCGGACCCCGACATCACCCGGTGGACGATCTCCTCGGTGCGCGAGGCGGCCGCCGCCGCGGGGCGCGACCCGGCGGAAGTCAAGATCTGCGTCGCCGCCCCGGCGTACGTCGGCGATGACCTCGCCCACATGCGCGAGCAGTGCCGGTGGTTCGGCGGCATGGTCGGCAACCACGTCGCCGACATCGTGGCCAGGTACGGGGCCGACGGACGGGTGCCGAGCGCGCTGACCGACTACATCGCCGGGCGCCAGGGCTACGACTACAACCAGCACGGGCAGGCGGGCAACCCGCACGCCGCCTTCGTGCCCGACGACATCGTCGACCGGTTCTGCATCATCGGGCCGGCCGAGCGGCACGTCGAGCGGCTCACCGAGCTGCGCGACCTCGGCGTCGACCAGTTCGCCGTGTACCTGCAGCACGACGGCATGGACCAGACCCTCGAGGCCTACGGGCGCAGCGTGATCCCGGCCGTGAACCCGGCGGGACCGGCGGTCTGGTAGCGTCCGGCCATCGAAGGACTGACCCAGGCATTGGCCGGCGCCCGCGATCCGCGCCGCCCCGGCGTTCTCGTCACCGTCGGTGACCTCGTCGAGGACATAGTCGTGTGGTCCGCCGGGCCGGCCAGGCACGCGACCGACAACCGGGCGGTCATCCGCCGCACGCGCGGCGGCAGCGCGGCCAACGTGGCGGCGTTCGCGTGCGCCCTGGTGCCCGCGCGGTTCATCGGCTGCGTGGGCGACGACCCGGCCGCGGACCTGCTGACCGCCGAGCTGGCGGGGCACGGCGTGGACGTGCGGGTGCAGCGGCGCGGCCGGACCGGGACGATCGTCGTACTCGTCGACGCCGACGGCGAGCGCACGATGTACCCGGACCGGGCCGCCGCCGCGGAGCTGGCCGACGTGCCGGGGGGGTGGCTCGACGGTGCGGCGGTCCTGCACGCGCCGTCCTACTGCTTCGCGGCCGAGCCCGCCGCCGGCGCGGTGCGGCGGCTCATCGGGCACGCGGGCCACGCCCGCGTGCCGGTCTCGCTCGACGCCTCGTCCACCGGCATGATTTCCGCGTACGGGCTCGACCGCTACCTGGACCTGGTGGCGTCGGTCCGGCCCGCCGTGCTGTTCGCCAACGCGCACGAGGCGGCGCTGCTTGACCTCGGCCGGCCGCGGTTCGCGCAGACCATGACCGTGGTCAAGAACGGCGCCAGATCCACGACCGTCACCCCGCCGGGCGGCGCCGCGCAGACCGTGCCGGTACCGCCAGCGCCGGCCGTGCGCGACTCGACGGGAGCCGGCGACGCCTTCGCGGCGGGCTTCCTCGCCGCCCGGATGCGCGGCGCTGCCCCGGCGGATGCGGTCGTGGCCGGGCACGCGCTGGCCCGCTCGGTCCTGCTCTCACCCGGGGCCACGTCCGTTCCGGCCGCCGCGGCCGACGGGGCGACGGCGAGCTCCTGAGCGGTGCCGCCGGCTCTCGGCATCAGCGCTTTCGGGCCACCGCACCCCACCGGGCCGATGCGCCCGGTGCGCCGGGGGCGTCCTGGCCGGGATCCGGCCGCCATTCCTGGTGGCGGCCCTCGGCTTGGTGGCGTGTCACCCGGTAACTCGTGTGGTTGCCGCTCACGCCGCATGTGCTGAGACCGCGCCTCACCGAGCGTCGCCCGGAGGCCTGGCCGCCGCTGGGCGCGCCCTAAAGAGGCATCCGGATCCAAGCCGCATAGGAGAGCGAATCATGCAGGCCGAACTCCGCAAGGTCCGGCGGCCGGGCGAACACGAGCGCCGCGGCCGCCTCGAGTTCGCTGTAGCACACCTCGTCCGGGCCGGTCGCCTCAAATCCAAGCGACCACCAGTCCTGCTCGCACGCGTGGACCTCGGTGAGTTCAACCGCGCACCCGGTCTCTCCGCCGACCAGCGAAAACCAGCTGACTCGCCGCTTCTTCCGCACCGAGATCCAGACGACCGGGTCGGCATCCTCGCGGCCGAGCCGGTCACAGGGGAAGGACCATTTCTGCCAGGACTCCATCTGGCCCAAGGCGCGCCCCGCCACCTTGAGGACTCCGGTGCTGCCCTGATACGCCTTTACCTCAAGAGCCCTGCCCGCGCGGATCTTTACCGAGAGCCCGGGAAGGTGCGGTTCCAGTAGGTAGACGTCCTCCCGTATCTCCACCTCGCCCGGGAATTGCCCGAGCCATCCGGCCACCGCGGACCCGGACCTGCCCGGCAGGATCCAGCGCACCTCGAGGCTGCGGACGCCCTCTGACGCCTGGCTATCCGGCTGCCCTGCCGTTACCTGAGCATTGCGGGACACTGGCCCGCCCTCTTCTCCCGGTAGCATTCTGGACCGCACTTTCTTTACGCCGACCGCACATGGCCAAGCAAGTACGCCGTCGCGGAGTCTCCCCCCTGCCACGCTTACCTGACTGCCGATCGCGTGACTTCACCCTGACCGGGTGGTTGTGCGCACCGGCCCTGCGGATGGTGGTCGTCGCAGTCGGGCGGGTGTTGAGCTGGGACAACGTCGAGGCGACAGCGCAGGATGCGCAGCTGGGCCTCGGACGCGACGCCCTTTTGTCCCCGGCAGCAGCCGGTTGTTGAACGTGGCCGCAGAACGCCCGGCAAGCACACGAGGTGGCGGAATGTACTCACCCTGACTGGGTGACTTGTCGGCGCTGTCGGCGTCAAATCGGCGGCGATGATGTCGATGTCGACGGTGACCTTGCGCAGACGGAGGTCGATGCTGCGCCACCGGGTAGCGGATCCGCCGCCGGGGGTACCGGGCCACTGGAGCAGACGGGAAAGCGACCGCCAGCGGCTGGCTACTCACCCCCTCCAGGGGATGCGGTACCTGGCCGTGCACGGTCTGATCGGTACGTGCCCAGGCAAGAACGCAGCGTGAGCATCACGCCATGACCCCGCTTGGCCACCACGTGCCACCGGCGCCACGTAAGTCACCCGGTCAGGGGTGATTCCCGCGGTCAAGAGTGGTGCTGGACTTGTAAGCCTCACCCAGCAGTGGAACGGCGGCATGCCGTCCCGCGCTCATCACTTCACTGGAGGACCCGTGAGTACGGACACACCCGTTCTGGACACGATCGCCGACATCACCGCCGCCTCGATTGAGCACAGCTCCATTTCGCCACGCGATTTCATGCTCGCTAGGCTGGCGGCCCTGATCGCGATGGACGCCCCTCCTGCCTCATACCTGGCCAACGCTCCGGCCCTCGAGGAAGCCGGACTGACAAGTGCGGACATCCAGGGCATCATGATCGCCATCGCCCCGGTCGTGGGCACGCCCAGAGTGGTGTCGGCAGGCGGCCAGATTCTCAGGGCCCTAGGCTTCGCGATCGCCGTCGATGATGCCGTGATGACCGAATAGGCCCGCACGGGGCATCCCTGGAGGTCCCAGTGAGCCTTCCTGCCGACGAGCGTCGGAAGCTCCGCGCTATAGAGCGCGCCCAGGCCACGGCTGACCCCGACCTGGCAGCCCGCTTCTCCCTATTTAGCCAGCTCAGCTTGTACGAGGAAATGCCGCGCACCGAAAGGCTGAATGCGCGGGCAATCCGCAGGAAGCGGGCTGGACGGGCGATAATCGCGTACTTCATTTCGGGACCGTACATGCTGTTAAGAGCGGGACTGCGCTAGCGGTTCCGGTGCGCTCACTCATCCGCACGGGGTCAGTTCTCGCCCTCGCGCCCGGCCCGGCGCCAGCCCGCGGGGCTGAGTCAGCTTCGGCGAGGCGGCGGGGCTCATCGGCGCGGCCACCGGCCGCGCGATCCGCCACGTCGACATCGGCCCGGAGGACTTCATCAGGGCGCAGGTCGCCGACGGCGTTCCCGCCGGGGCCGCGCGGCAGATGACCCGGCTTTACGACGGGATCAGGGAGGGGGCCACGCCGCCGTCTACGACGGGGTGCCGCGCGCGCTGGGCCGTCCGCCGCGTGCGTTCGAGGACTACGTAGCCGCGGCCGCCGCCGGCGCCTGGCGCCCGCGCTGAGCGATGCCCGGCGTCGTGCCCCGTGCCAGTCGTGCCCCGTGCCAGTCGTGCCCCGTGTTAGTCGTGCACGGTATCGGCGTGATGGCAGAAGTGCACCCGGGCGGGGGTCATTGACCGGACCCGCTGGATCGAGGCATCCCACGACGGCCGGTCGGCGGCCTGCCCGGGCGGGAGCTTCTGCCCCGCCGGGCCGGTGTACTCGCGCGGCGTGTAGGCGGCGTCCCCGATCAGCAGGTCGGGCGGGCCGTCGCCGGCCTGCACCACGACGCACTGGTGGCCGGCGGTGTGCCCGGGGGTCGCGATTACCGACAGGCCCGGGAGGATCTCGGTGTCGCCGTCGAGCAGTTCGAACCGCGCGCCGGTGAAGTCGAACCAGCCGGACAGCTCGGCCGACTCGCGGCGGGCGCGGTCGAGTTCGGCCCGCTGGACGTAGAACGGCGCGTGCTTGAACACGGCGTTCTGGCCGCAGTGGTCGAAGTGCAGGTGGGTGTTGATCACCAGCGAGATGTCGGCCGGTGACATGTCATGCTCGGCCAGGGCGTCGGCCACCGTGACGTTGACCACCCGCCAGTCGTTAAGCAGGCCCTCCGGGCCGCCGACGCCGGTGTCGACCAGGACCGCGCCGCCCGGATGGGTGATCACGAAGCCGTGGACCGGCCACTGCCCGCGGTCTCCGCCCGGCGGGCTCAGCTTGGCCAGGTGCAGCCGCTTGATCTCCAGCGACATGGGCGCGCCTCCCGCGTTCGTGTCCTTTCGCCTGCGGGTTCCGTTTTATCAGCGGTCTCCTGGGAGAGCCAGCAGTAGAAGACGGCGCAGCACCTGGCCGACCGGCTGGACGGCACCGCCCGGGCGGCACCGGGGGTCATCATCCGGTGACCCGTCAGCTCGACTCCCGGGTAACTAAGCTCGCCTCCGGGGTAACGATGCCGTACTCGCGGATGCGGCGGTAGATCGTCGCCCGCGACATGCCGAGCGCACGGGCCGCGCGGATCTTGTTGCCGCCCTGGTCGAGCAGGGACTGCACGATGGCGTCCCGCTCGATCGACTCAAGCGGGGAAAGGACCCGGCGCGACACCGTCCAGCACTCGGGCGGCAGGTCCTCCGGCGCGATCTGGCCGATCCGCCGGCGCTGCACCACCTGCTTGAGCACCTGCCAGAGCTGGGCCGCGTTCCCCGGCCAGGTGTGCCGCAGCAGCAGCTGCATCGCGGCGGGTGAGCACGTGACCCGGCCCTGCTGGCTCAGCTTCCCGAGGAAGAACGGGACCAGCTCGCGCAGGTCCTCGCCGTGATGGCGCAGCGGTGGCACGGCCACCGACCCGGGGAACAGCCGTAGCAGGCCGGCCAGGTCGGCGCGCGCGGCGCCGCGGTCGAGGGTGACCGCCACCCGCAGGCCGCGCGGGGCCGTGCCGCCGGGGGACGCGAGCGCCGCGTCCCGGTCGGCGTCCCTCGCCTCCTGCAGAGCGCCGGCCAGCGTCCGCACCTGACGCGCGTTGAGCTCGTGCACGTGCCGGATGACCAGCATGCCGGTACCCTCGAGCAGCTCCGCGCGGACCTGGGTAAGCCAGTCGTGGTCATGCGCCGCGTCGGCGGCGTCGAGCACGTGGCAGGGCGCGGCCGGGCTGCGCCGCTGGTGCACGGCCCGGACAAGCGCGAGCTTGCCGACGCCGCTCTCGCCCTCAAGGGCCAGCCACTCGCCGCGCTCGTAGCTTGCCTCCGCGACCCGGCCCGCTCGGCGCCAGACCGCGCCCGAGCCGACGACCCCGGGCAGGGCCATCGCGGCCCGCGCGACGATCGTCTCCGCGGACGGTGGCGCGGCGGGGGAGACCAGCTTGACGTGCACCACGCCGTCGGCCAGCGGCCCGCTGTCGGCCGCGGCCACCAGGAGGCCGGATTCTCCGACCGGGCGGCAGAACATCCGGGCGACCCCGCCGCTCGGCAGGTCGACCGTCACCGCGCCGGGCGCCCGCCAGCGGCCCCGCGTGGTGGCGGCGATCGCCTCGGCGGAGAGGGCCTCGGTCGCCTGTGAGATCAGCGCCGCCTGGTCCGCCGGGGACAGGGCTCGCCGCGCGTGGTCGTTGAGCATGACGACGTCGTTGCCGAGGGCGAGCACGATGCCGCCGGTGTGCCGGCAGGCCCGCGTGTACTCCTGCAGCAGCCGCAGGTCCCGGCCGTTGCTCGTCTCGGTGAGCGACTGGCTGATCTGGTCGGCGGTGGACTTGACCAGGGAGAGCATGAGCGGGTCGGCGTCCCTGCGCCAGCAGGTCAGGTCGATCACGCCGACGGTCTTGCCCGACACCGGGTCGCGCAGCGGGACCCCGGCGCAGGCCATCCCCTCGAGCCGCTCCGCGTAGTGCTCGTGCCCGAACACGTGCGTCGGGCCGCCCGACTCAAGGGCGGTCCCGATGCCGTTGGTGCCCACCACGTCCTCGGCGTAGGAGAAGCCGGGGATGAGCAGGATCGTGTCAAGCTGTCGTTCCAGGTCGTGGTCGCCGGTCAGCCGGCGCAGCACGAGACCGCTCGCGTCGGTCAGGATCACGCTGATCGGCTGCCCGTCGAGCTGCTCGTGCAGGTGCCTGAGCACCGGCTCGGCGGCCCGCGCGAGCGTCGTGTCGAGGTCGGGCGCGCCCAGGTAACTCAGGTCAAGCCGGTCGGCCGCGATCCGCCACTCCCGTGACCGCCACCAGGAGGCCAGGATCGGCTCCCTGACGACCTTCCGGTCGACCGGCTCGGCGGCCAGGAACCGGTCCCGGGCCTCGGCCAGCGGATCTCGCGACCCGGGCAGCCCGTGGTCGGGCAAGGCGGTATCGAGGACGGTCCCGCCTGGCGAGCCGCTTTCCTGCCGCCCCTGGCCCGGCACGCCCCCTCCCGGCAAACCTCGGTGCAGCCTCGTTGATGCACGTCCCATGTCGCCTCCTGCCTGCTCGTCCCAGTCGGAGGACACCACCTGCGCGGAGCGTTCCGTGACGCCCGCGTTGCCCAAACGATAAGCCCGTTGCTATTTCGCACTGTCTCAACTTGAGATGCCGGATGCAATCCCAGCGCCGCATTTGCCCTGCTCGCGAACGTGACGGTCACCTGGGCAAGTCCTGACAAAGGGTGACAGACGTGGCCAGGATGGCGGCCTGGGCGCATGCGGCGCCCCTTGCGGGCGGCGGGTCAGCCGGCGATGAGCGCGAGCCGGTACCCGGTGCCTTGCTTACCGCCGAGTTCGGCGGGGTCGGCCGGGCCGACGGCGACGAACCCGGCCTTGGCGAGTACCCGCTGGGAGGCGACGTTCTCCCGGGAGGTGGCCGCCGTGAGCGTGCGCAGCCCGTGCCGCGTCGCCGCCAGGCGGCACAGCTCCCGCACGGCGGCGCTGGCCACGCCCCGGCCGGCGGCGCGCTCCGCGACCCGGTAGCCGAGCACCGCGGTGCCGTCCTTGACGTCGTACAGGTTAAACCGGCCGAGAACCGAGCCGTCCTCGTCGACCAGCACGTAGAACGCGCCCAGGCCGGCCTCTTGCTCGGCCAGCATGGCGCGGTGCTGGTCGGCGAACCGCTCGTAGAACTCATCGCCGCGGTCGTTCACGAAGCCGGCGAAGTAGGCCCGGTTCGCCAGTTCGAAGTCCAGGACCGCCGGGCCGTGCTCGGCGCGCAGTCGCTGCAGCTCAGGCATCCTTAACCCTACCCGTCGGCCACTGTCTCAACTTGAGATCCCGTCCGCGACCCCGCCGGCGTGTGCTCGCCCCATGGACAGCAGCGAAGAGAGCTACAACCCGTGGAGCGTCGTCAACCTTGTCTTTCGGCACCTGGCCGACGAGGGACTGCACCCGGTGCTCGGTGAGGCCGGCGATCCCGGGGCGCCCGCCGCCGCGTTGCTGACGGCGCTCGGCATCACCCCCTCGACCGACGGCAGCAAGAAAGTGACCCGGCGGGTCAGTGACGAGCTCGCCCGGCTGCGCGCGGCCTACGAGGCCGAGCATCCCGGCTGACCCGGCGGGGTCACGAGCGGCGCCCGCAAGGGCACTAGCTGTCTCAGGCTGAGAACACACGCCGACAGGATCCGTTGTGTGATCCAGGGCACAGGGCCTTCACACCGGGCCTTCAACACGGGCCCTTCACCATGACGAAGGACTTTCCCAGCAAGGGAGGGATGCCGATGAGCCGCCAGAGCGTGGCCAAGGCCCACCAGAAGATCCAGGAACTCTCCTGGGAACCCCAGTACCACACGCCGGTAAGCCACTACGGGACGGACTACACCTTCCAGAAGGCGCAGAAGAAAGACCCGCTCAAGCAGGTGCTCCGCTCTTACTTTCCGATGCAGGAGGAGAAGGACCACCGGGTCTACGGCGCGCAGGACGGCGCGATCCGCGGCAACATGTTCCGCCAGGTCGAGGAGCGCTGGCTGGAATGGCAGAAGCTGTTCCTGTCGATCATCCCGCTCCCCGAGATCTCCGCCGCCCGCGCGATGCCGCTGCTGTTCCGCACCGTCCCGAACCCGGAACTGCACAACGGCCAGGCGATCCAGATGATCGACGAGGTACGGCACTCGACGATCCAGCAGAACCTCAAGCGCCTGTACATGAACAACTACATCGACCCGGCGGGCTTCAACTCGAGCCTGCGCAACTTCCAGAACGACTACTGCGGCACGATCGGCCGGCAGTTCGCCGAGGGCTTCATCACCGGCGACGCGATCACGGCGGCGAGCATTTACCTCACGATCGTGGCGGAGACCGCGTTCACCAACACGCTGTTCGTGGCCATGCCCGCCGAGGCGGCCGCCAACGGCGACTACCTGCTGCCGACGGTCTTCCACAGCGTCCAGAGCGACGAGTCCCGGCACATCAGCAACGGCTACGCGACGCTGCTGATGGCGCTAAGCGACGAGTCCAACCACCAGCTCCTCGAGCGCGACCTGCGCTACGCGTGGTGGAACAACCACCGCGTGGTGGACGCGGCCATCGGCACGTTCATCGAGTACGGCACCAAGGACCGGCGCAAGGACCGCGAGTCCTACGCCGAGATGTGGCGCCGCTGGATCTACGACGACTACTACCGCTCCTACCTCGTACCGCTCGAGAAGTACGGCCTGGTCATTCCGCACGACCTCATCGAGGAAGCGTGGAACCAGATCTGGAACAAGGGCTACGTGCACGAGGTCGCCCAGTTCTTCGCCACCGGCTGGCTCGCCAACTACTGGCGGATCGACCCGATGACGGACAAGGACTTCGAGTGGTTCGAGTACAAGTACCCGGGCTGGTACGACCGGTACGGCAAGTGGTGGGAGAACTACAACCGCCTGTCTAGGCCGAACGGGCACCACCCGATCGTGGCCGAGAACGTCGACTACGTGTACCCGCACCGCTGCTGGACCTGCATGGTCCCGTGCCTGGTCCGCGAGGACATGGTGGTGGACCAGGTCGACGGCCAGTGGCGTACCTACTGCCACGAGGAGTGCCGCTGGACCGACGCGGTGGCCTTCCGTCCGACGTACCAGGGCCGCGAGACCCCGAACATGGGCCAGCTCATCGGCAAGCGCGAGTGGGAGACGCTGTACCACGGCTGGAACTGGGCCGACGTCGTCTCCGACATGGGCTACGTCCGCGACGACGGCAAGACGATGGTCGCGCAGCCGCACCTCGAACTGGGCGACCAGAAGAAGATGTGGACGCTCGACCACCTGCGCCGCATGCCCGAGGTGCAGTCGCCCAACGTCCTGCTCAACCAGATGACCGACGCCGAGCGGGCCGCGTTCGTGGCCGACTACAACCGGCAAGGTCCCGCGGGCCGTCCCGCCCCATCGACTAGCTAACACAGGCGCGAGCTAGAAGATCAAAATCTTTTAGCCCGAACGGTTCCGTGTTTCACCGAACCGGCCCCGCCCAGTGCAAGTGGGCGGGGCCGGCCAGGGGGAGCTTAGCAAGGGGCAAACGGTGACAGAAAACCACTCGACTCCCGCCGGGGGGGTCTCCGGGGGGGTCGTCCCCCCGGGAAGGCACACTGTGCGCTTCGAACCCGTCGGCATCGAGATCGACGTCGACGAGAACCAGACGATCCTGCGGGCCGCGGCCGAGCAGGGCATCATGCTCATGCACGGCTGCAAGGAAGGCCAGTGCGCCTCGTGCAAGTCGTTCATCCTCGACGGCGACGACATCGAGCACGACCGGTACTCCACGTTCGCGCTTCCCGACTACGAGAAGGAGGAAGGCTACACCCTGCTGTGCCGGGCGCACGCGTACGAGGACGTCACGATCGAGCTGCTCAACTACGACGCGGACATGATCAGGTCCGGCCTGCCGATCCAGCAGGCTGTGGCCGAGGTGGTGTCCAAGGACCCGGTGACGCACGACATGCGGCACCTCGTGCTGCGGCTGGTCGAGCCCGGCGAGGTCAAGTTCTTCCCCGGCCAGTACATGGACATCTCCGTCCCCGGTACCGACCAGGTCCGGTCGTTCTCGATGGCGAACACCTCAAGCAGGGACGGGCTGCTCGAGTTCGTCATCAAGGTGTACCCGGACGGGCTGTTCTCCCAGTTCCTCGACTCCGAACTCCAGGTGGGCGGCCGCCTGGAGCTGACCGGCCCGTTCGGCGTCTTCACCTTGCGTGAGTCCGACGCGGAGCTGGTCTTCGTGGGCGGCGGAGCGGGGATGGCCCCGATCCTGTCCCTGCTCCGCTCCATGGCCGAGCGCGGCATTCACCGCCAGGCCACGTTCTTCTACGGCGCCAGGACCCAGCAGGACCTGTGCTTCGAGGAAGAACTTGGCTCGATCGCGGAGAAGCTGCCGAGCTTCACGTACGTCCCGGCGCTTTCCCACGAGGACTGGGAAGCCGAGACCGGCCTCATCACCGACGTGGTCAAGCGCCTGAGGGGGAGCCTCACCGGGGCGCACGCCTACGTCTGCGGTCCGCCGCCGATGGTGGAGGCCGCGATCCCGCTGCTCGAGACCCTCGGCGTCGAGGAGAAGCGGGTCTATTACGACAAGTTCACGACAACCGGAGAGCCTCAATGAACTCTCCGTTTCTGGCCTGAGATTCAAGGCGCGAGCACTCCGGACACCAAAAAAGGAGAGTTCACATGACAGACACGCAGACGACGAGCGTCCCGCAGCAACGCAGCGTTCCCCATCCCGTCTTCACGGACGCGGAGGCGGGCGCGAAGGAGTTTCCTGACTCGACCGCGCGCAACTACAACTACTTCAAGCCGGCCAAGCGCAAGCAGACGCACTACGAGGACGTGACCGTCGAGGTCCAGCCCGACCCGCGGCACTACCTGTCGCAGGGCTGGCTGTACGGGTTCGCGGACGGCCGCGGCGGCTACCCGCTCGACTGGACGGTGCTCAAGGCGTGGGGCGTGGACCGCCCGGAGCCCGAGCGCTACCCGGGCTCTGGCGGCAAGGGCTACGAGTGGCCCGCGCACGGCTTCCACGAGTTCCGCGACCCGAACGAGGAGTGGGAGCTCACCCTCTACCGCTACAACTCGAACGTCGTGCGGCAGGTCAACCAGAACGTGGAGAACGCCAAGCAGTCCAAGGCGTTCACGCAGTGGAACCCGAACTGGGTGAACTTCGTCGCCAGGAACGTCGGCGCGTGGATGCACGTCGACCACGGCCTCGGCCTGTACTTGTACGCCAACGCGCAGCGCCGGGCGCCCACGAACATGCACAACAACGCGATCTCGGTCAACTCGATGCACCGCATCCGGGCCGCCCAGGACCTCGCGCTGTACAACCTGACGCTGACCGAGGAGGTCCCTGGCTTCGACGGCGCCGCCCACCTGGAGGCCTGGAACTCCGACCCGGCGTGGCAGGGCGTGCGGGAGACCGCCGAGCAGCTCACCGGCATCTGGGACTGGGCCGAGGCGATCTTCGCGGGCAACATCGTGTTCGAGCCGCTGGTCGGCGAGCTGTTCCGCAGCCACCTGGTGCAGCAGATCGCGCCGCGCAACGGCGACTTCGTCACCCCGACGGTCGTTGGCTCGGCCGAGTACGACTTCGCCGAGCGCGACCTGCGCTACACCACGGCGATGTTCGGCCTGCTGACTACCGACCGGGAGTTCGCGGACCAGAACAAGGCCATCATGCGGGGCTGGTTGACGGACTGGGTGCCGCGCGCCATCGAGGCGGCCCGCAAGCTCCAGCCGCTCTGGTCGCAGACCGATATGAAGCCGCCGCGGTTCGAGGACAGCCTCGACGCCGCCAAGGCCCGGTTCGCCGGCATCGTGACCGAGCTGCACCTGGACGTACCGAAGGAGCTAGCGCTGTTATCCCCCGGGGACGACCCCCGTACCCCCGATGTCCGACCGGGGCGGACCCGATGGCAAAAACCGCCATCGTATCGGGTCCGCCCCGGCCAGACGAAGGGCTCCGGGATGACTCTGGACACGCCAAAAGGAGCAACGAAGTGACAACACCGAGGTTCAAGACCGCCGAGTCTCCGTTCAAGTCGGACAACACCGCATCTAACCAGTGCGGCTTCACGCTGATGAACAACCAGGTCGGCGCGGTCGTCGCCCAGGTCATGGCCACCAAGCCGAACGTGACCGTGCGGTACCTGCCGTCGATGATCCGGGTCGACGCGATCGGCCGGATGGACGTCGTCTACGACGAGGTCTCCGAGGCGCTCGGCGAGGAGCCCGGCTTCTTCGACGCGGCCGAGTTCGAGGAGAACATGTCGACGCACTACGGCCGGATGATCCACGAGGACGACCGGACCATCATGTTCGCCAACCCGGAGGACGCGGCCGACTACATCGGCTTCGACCTCACGGCTCGTTGAGCGCCCGATGGCAAAAACCGCCATCTTGTCGGGCGCTCAACGAGCCAATATCTCCCGGGGGGACAGCCTCCTGGCATGGGGGGCTCCCGCCCCCCATCCCCCCTGGCCCCCGTACCCCCCGATGTCCGCCTTCGGCGGACGGGGGCACCGGCTAACCCGGAACCGCTAGCCCTGTAGCCCCGGCACCGGGGCCAGCGGTTCCGCAAGCATCACAAAAGATCGGGCAACCCCATTTAGGGAGGCGAAAGCCTTGTACGAGAAGGACGGCGAGAAGTACTTCATCGTCGATTCACACATGCACTACTGGAGCGCGGGACCGGACAACTGGGTCAAGGGCGCGGAGCAGTACGCCAAGGGCTGGATCGAGTGCTTCCACGCTTACCAGGGCCTCGGCCCGCCAGAGACGCACTGGCCAATCGAGAAGTTCATGTCCTACACCGAGGACGACCTGATGAAGGACGTCTTCGCGGACGGCTACGTGGACGTCGCGGTGTTCCAGCCGACGTACCTCAAGGAGTGGTACACGGAAGGGTTCAACACCACCGAGCGGAACGCGGCCTTGGGGGAGAAGCACCCGGGCATGTTCATCGCGAACACCCGCTTCGACCCGCGCGACGGCGACGTCGGCCTTGAGGAGCTGCGCCGCAACGTCGAGCGGTACGGCTCCAAGGGCGTCAAGCTCTACACGGCCGAGTGGAACAACGGCTCGCGCGGCTACAAGCTCTCCGACCCGGCCGCCTACCGCTACCTGGAGAAGGCCCAGGAGCTCGGCATCAAGAACATCCACGTGCACAAGGGCCCGACGATCTGGCCGCTGGACAAGGACGCGTTCGACGTTTCCGACATCGACCACTGCGCGACCGACTTCCCCGACCTGAACTTCATCGTCGAGCACGTCGGCCTGCCGCGGATCGAGGACTTCTGCTTCATGGCGACGCAGGAGCCTAACGTCTACGCGGGCCTGTCGGTCGTCATCGGCGGCCTCATGTACGCCCGGCCGAAGTTCTTCGCCAAGGTCATGGGCGAGCTGCTGTTCTGGGTCGGCGAGGACAAGATGACCTTCGGCAGCGACTACGGCATCTGGGAGCCGAAGTGGCAGATCGAGGGCTTCGTCGACTGGGACTACCCGAGCGACGAGTTCTCTGACTTCCCGCGGGTCACCACGGCAACCAAGAAGAAGATCCTCGGCCTGAACGCCGCCCGGCTGTACGACATCAAGGTGCCGGCGGAGTACCAGCTGCCCGTGGTGCCGTCCGCCCGCGAGGCCGAGGAGTCCGCCCAGCTGGTCACGGATTCGTGACGGCGACCACCGACACCACCGTGTTGAGCGCCGCTCTCTCGGCGCTCGCCACGGTGCGCGACCCGGAACTCGACGAGCCGATCACCACCTTGGGGTTCGTCGCGTCGTGCGTGGTGTCCTGTGACGGGCGGGCGGTGGTCCGGCTCCGCCTGCCCACCTACTTCTGCGCGCCCAACTTCGCGTTCCTCATGGTGGCCGACGCCTACGACGCGGTCACCGCCGTTCCGGGAGTAACGAGCGCCGAGGTGGTCCTGGAAGACCACTTCGCCTCGGACGCGATCAACGCGGGAGTCGCGGCGCAGGCGGGCTTCGTCGCCTCCTTCGACGGCGAGGCGGTGGCGGAGCTCGGCGACCTGCGCGCCCAGTTCCTCCGCAAGGCGGTCATGGCCGGCACCGACATAGTCTGCCGTCCCCTGGTGGCCGCCGGGGTCACGCCGGCCGAGCTGCTGGTGCTGACCCTGGGCGCCGTCCCCGCGTCACCAGAACTGTCAAGGCTAAGGCAGCGGCGCGAAGAGCTAGGCCTGCCCGCCGACGACAGCAGTCCGTTGCTTATCGACCCGGCCACCGGGGACCGGGTCGCCGAGACCGCGGTGCCGTTGCACCTGCGCAAAGCGCGCGTCACGAGGGCAGGCATCGAGGCCAACACGTCCATCTGCTCCGGCATGTTCCGGGTCCGCTACCCGGACGGCCGGACGACATAGCCGCCGCACCCTGGGGTGCGGGATGGGGTGATGGGAGATTCCCGCGGCCTTCCAAGGACGAGCCGCGGGAATCTTCCCCATCGCCCCGGCCCGCACCCCGCCGAGCGGCAGCACCAGACTGCAGTTCCGCAGTGAAAGATCGGGAGGAACCGCAAAGTGAAGGCAGTACGAATACACAAATTCCACGAGACCCCGGTAATAGACGAGGTCGCCGAGCCGAAGATCACCGGCCCGCTCGACGTCATCGTCAAGATCGGCGGCGCCGGCGTGTGCCGCACCGACCTGCACATCATCGAAGGCCAGTGGGACGCCGCGATGGGCACGCCACTGCCGTACATCCTCGGCCACGAGAACGCGGGCTGGGTGCACGAGGTCGGCTCCGCCGTCACCAACGTGGCGGTCGGCGACACGGTCATCCTGCACCCCACCCCCACCTGCGGCCTGTGCCGCGCCTGCCGCGCCGGTGACGACATGCACTGCGAGAAATCCACGTTCCCGGGCCTGTCCACCGACGGCGGCATGGCCGAGTACCTGCTGACCTCGGCCCGCGCCTGCGTGAAGCTCGACCCCAAGACGCGGCCGCAAGACGTCGCCGCGCTGGCCGACGCGGGGATCACCGCCTACCACGCGGTCCGCAAGGCGATCCCGTTGCTTTACCCGGGCACGACGGCCGTGGTCATCGGGGCCGGCGGCCTCGGCCACATCGGCATCCAGTGCCTGTCCGCCCTCACCGCGACGAGCATCATCGTCGTCGACCGCAACCCCGAGGCGCTCAAGCTCGCTTCGGAACTCGGCGCGGACCACACGGTCGTCGGCGACGGCAAGCAGGTCGACACCGTGAAGGAACTGACGAACGGCGCGGGCGCGCACGTGGTCCTCGACTTCGTCGCCGAGCAGGGCGCGGAAATGGACGGGTGGAACATGACCGCCCCCGCCGGGTCCTACTTCGTGATCGGCTACGGCGGCACGATCACGATCCCGACCCTGGACATCATCTCCACCGAGCGGAACATCATCGGCAACATCGTCGGCACCTACAACGACCTCGCCGAGCTGATGGCCCTCGCCCAGGCGGGCAAGGTCACCCTGCACACCAAGGCCTACCCGCTGACGGCGGCCCCCGACGCGCTGGCCGACCTTGACGCCGGCCGGGTCCGCGGCAGGGCCATCCTCGTCCCTTAAGGAGCTATCCATGGCAAAGGAACTGCGCTTCGGCGCCGAGGCGCGCGCCCTCCTGCTCGCCGGGGTTGACCAGCTCGCGGAGGCGGTGAAGTCAACGCTGGGGCCGAAGGGCCGCAACGTGATCCTCGAGAAGATCACCGGCTCGCCGGTGGTGACCAACGACGGCGTCACGATCGCGCGCGAGATCCACCTGCGCGACCAGTTCGAGAACATGGGCGCGCAGCTGGTCAAGGAGGCCGCGATCAAGACCAACGACGTGGTCGGCGACGGCACCACGACCGCGACCGTGCTCGCCCAGGCGATCGTCCGCGAGGGGATGCGGGCGATCGACGGCGGCGCCAACCCGGTGCTGGTCAAGCGGGGCATCGACCTGGCGGTCGGCCGCCTTGACAGCTACCTGCAGTCGGTCGCGCATCCCGTCGAGTCGGAGGAGGACTACCGGAGGGTCGCCGCGATCTCCGCCAACGACGACTACACGGTGGGCACCGTGATCGCCAGGGCCCTGCACACGGTGGGCGACGCGGGCATCGTGACCGTCGAGGACTCGCCCGCCGCCGGCATGGGCGTCGACTTCGTTGAGGGCTTCCAGTTCGACAACGGCTACCTGTCGCCCTACCTGGTGACCAACCCGGCGTCGCTCGAGGCGGTACTCAACGACCCGTACATCCTGCTGTGCAGCGAGAAGATCACCAAGGTGCAGCAGCTCATGCCGGTGCTCGACAAGGTGATGCGCAACCCGCGGCCGCTGGTCATCGTCGCCGAGAACGTCGAGGGCACCGCCCTCCAGATGCTGGTGCACAACCACGTCAACGGCATCTTCCAGTGCGTGGCGGTGCGGGCGCCGGGCTTCGGCGACCGGCGGCTGCACAAGCTCGAGGACATCGCCGCGCTCACCGGCGGCGCTGTCTACAGCAAGCACTCAGGGTTCTCGCTGGAGACGATGAGCCCCGAGCACCTCGGCCGGGCCCGCCAGGTCCGCGTCAACGCGGACAACACCGCGATCATCGGCGGCGGCGGCTCGTCCGAGGCGGTCGACTTCCGGCTCGGGCAGATGCGGGCCGAGCTTGAGCGGGCGACGTTCGGCATCGACGAGGACGTGCTGACCGAGCGGATCGGCGCGCTGTCCGGCAAGGTCGCGGTCATCCGGGTCGGCGCGGCGACCCCCGCCGAGCTCAGTGAGCTCCGCCACCGGGTCGAGGACGCGCTGTCCGCCACCCGGGCGGCCATGGCCGAGGGCATCGTGGCGGGCGGCGGGTCCGCGCTGCTGCACTCGGTCGGCGCGCTCGACGGCGTGCTGACAGAGACGGGGGCCGGCGACGCGGACGTTACCGGCGATTACGCGATCGGCGTCGAGATCGTGCGGCGGGCCTTGTCCGAGCCCGCCACCCTGATCGCCGCCAACGCCGGCTACCCGGCCGCGGACGTGGTCGCGCAGAGCAAGGCGCTCGCCCCGGATGACGGGTTTGACGCCCTGTCCGGCCGTCATGGGAACATGATCGAGATGGGCATCGTGGATCCGCTGCGCGTCGTCCGGTCCGCCCTCGCGAACGGCGCGTCGGTCGCCGGGCTGCTGCTCACGACCAACACCCTGGTCGCCGAGGAGCAGACCCCGTGGGGCGGGTCACGCGCGCTGATGACCGAGTACGGCTCCCTCGACGAGGGGCTGCACCAGCCGTCACCCGACTCGTCGACCCCGCAGTCCCTCGGCCTAGGTCCATCGGTTGGTTGACACGGCGATAGCCGCTCAGCAGGCCCTAGCCGGAAAACGGCGGGGCCTGCGGGCGGTAACGCCCTTTCTCGGGCCGGCGTTCATCGCGTGCGTCGCCTACGTCGACCCGGGCAACTTCGCCACCAACGTGGCGGCGGGCGCGCAGTACGGCTACGCGCTCGGCTGGGTGGTGCTGGCCGCGAACCTGATGGCGATGCTCGTCCAGTCGCTGTCCGCCAAGCTCGGCATCGCCACCGGCAAGTCACTGCCCGAGGTGTGCCGCGACCGGCTGCCGGCCTGGGCGACCCGGTTCCTGTGGGCGCAGGCCGAGCTGGTCGCGATGGCCACCGACCTGGCAGAGTTCACCGGGGCGGCGCTGGGAATGCACCTGGTCTTCGGGCTGTCGATCTGGGTATCGGCGCTGCTCGCCGCGATTGCCACGTTCGCGGTGCTGGCCATGGAGGTCGGCGGGTTCCGCCGGCTCGAGGCGGCGATCACCGCGCTGGTCGGCGTGGTCGTGCTGGCGTTCTGCCTGGAACTGATACTGAGCCGCCCGCAGCCCGGCGCGGTCGCCCGCGGCGTGCTGGTGCCGCACCTGCCCGGCGGCGCGGCGCTGCTCGCCGTCTCGATCGTCGGCGCGACCGTGATGCCGCACGTCATCTACCTGCACTCGGCGCTGGTCCGCGGCCGGGTGCCGGGCGAGAGCGACAAGGCAAAGCGGCGTATCTTCCGGTTCGAGATCGTCGACGTGGTGTGCGCGATGGGCCTGGCCGGGCTGATCAACCTGGCCATGCTCGCGATGGCCGCGGCCGTGTTCTTCGCCCGCGGCGACACGACCGCGGGAGACGACCTCGGCGCGGTGGTCGCCGGGCTTGACAACTTCATCGGCGACCACGCGGGCACCCTGTTCGGCGTGGCCCTGCTGGTCTCCGGGATCGCGTCCTCGTGCGTCGGCACCATGTCCGGCCAGGTGGTGATGGAGGGCTTCCTGCACCGTCGCATCCCGGTCTTCCTGCGCCGGGCCATAACGATGATCCCGGCCTTGATCTTGCTCGCGGTCGGCTTCAACCCCACCCGCGCGCTGGTGCTCAGCCAGGTGTTCTTGTCCTTCGGCATCCCGTTCGCGCTGGTCCCGCTAGTGGCGTTCACCGCCAGGCGGAGCGTCATGGGCGCACTGGCGAACCGTCGCGTCGCTAACGTCGCGGCGATAGCGGTCACCGCTGTGATCGTGTCGCTGAACGTTTATCTCCTGGCCACGTCCTCGGGCTAAAATCAGGATCATCCGGAAAAGGCTTCGTGCTTCACTCAAATCCGGTATGCCGTCACCCTTCGGGCCGGGCACCCCGCCGCGCGGCGGATGGGGATGTATTACGATACGGGTGCTTAGAGTGGTGCGAAACGCTAGTTGCTCAGGCCGCGACGTCGTCGTGTGCTCCGGGATGATTTTATGGGACGGGTTCCCGATAATGTCAAAAATGTCCGCTTCCGGCCGGGGCGGCCAATCCGATGAAGCGCGTGTCCGTCGCGCTGAATGGCATCGCCCGCTCCTGGCCGTGCTGATGATCGGGGCGGCGGGAGTTCTTTCCTGGATCGCCTTGGCCCCGGGCACAGGCGCCGTACCCGCCGCCGACCGCATCAGCCCCCAGGTCTCGACTGCCCCCGCCTCGGCCGGCCTTGCCGGACAAGGCAGCGGCAGTCTTTACACTCCTACCCCGACAGCGACGGGCACCGCCGAAGCCTCGGCGACCACCAGCCCGGCGGAGACCACGCAGTCGCCCGTTCCGGCCGCCTCCTCCGCAAGCCCCGCTCCCGCCCCCAGCATCTCGTTTACCGGTTTTCCCGCTCCCGCCCTCGCTCCGGGCAGTTCCAGCACGTTGTTCACCACTCCGTCCGCGGGCCCCGGCACGCCGGCCACCAATGCCCTCGGGCTTGGTTTCTACGACGGCAACTCGAGCCCGTCGGGCATCGAGACCGCCGCCAGCTGGCTCGGTTCCGCTGGCTCGGTCAAGTACGCCCAGGACTTCATCGACGCCACCGACTGGTCGCACATCGAAGACCCCTGGCAGCTGTCGAACTGGAAGGGCAGCCCGTACCAGATGGTCTGGGGCGTCCCCATGCTGCCGTGCGGCGCGCCCGCGACGCAGTGCGCGACGAACGTGGCGGATTACAACCTGGTCGCGGCGGGCGGGGCCGACGGCTACTACGAGACCCTGGCGCAGAACCTGGTGGCGGCGGGGTTCGGCTCTTCCTACATCCGGCTCGGCTGGGAGTTCAACGCCGACTGGATGGGCTGGGGCATCTGCAACGAGGACGGGTCCGGGCTGGCGAGCTGGGCGAGCGATTTCGTGCCCGCTTTCCGCAACATCGTGACGAGCATGCGCAGCGTGGCCGGCGCGAACTTCAAGTTCATCTGGAACCCGATCGACAGCAGCAACTCCAGCTGCCCCGGCGCCAGCCTCGAAGACTTTTACCCGGGCGACAGCTACGTCGACGTGGTAGCGCTCGACGCCTACGACGCGATCGGCGCGACCACCACCGACCAGGACCGCTGGAGCGACCTGCTGAACGGCGTCAACGCGGGCGGCTGGACCGCGGTCGCGCCCGCCGCCATCAACGGGCAGGCCCTTCCCGGCTACGGGCTGAGCTGGCTCGCCGCCTTCGGCCAGGAACACGGCAAGCAAATCAGCCTGCCCGAGTGGGGACTCGTAGACACCGGCACCGACGGCGGCGGCGGTGACGACGCCTACTACATGACCCAGATGGCCGACTGGATCAAGGCCAGCGCCAGCGGCCCGGTGATCTTCTGGAACTACGGCGGCGGAACCCTAACCCTGGACATACCGAGTTACACGAACGGTGCCACCCCGAACGCGACCGCCGCCTTCCAGGCCGCATTCAGCACCGGTATCTAACCAGACGCACCAATCAAAGAGAGCCCGGCTGAAGAGTGCGGCAGCGCGTCTTAATCGGCCAAGAGCCGCCGGCGTCGAGCCTCGTGCGCCCCACGGCCAGAATATTCAGGCCTTGCGGCACCCGCGCGCGCGTCTAGCGTCCCTGTGGTACCCCGGGATGGTTCGTTTTGTCCTTGTGGGCCCCGCGACCAGGGGACCAAGGCGCGTTCGTGCAATCCCTGGGGTCAGTGCGGCCTGAACACGTGGCGTTGTCGCGAGCGGAGTGCGCATTCTGGCCGTATGGCCGGCACATTCTGGGGCGCCCTGAACGGGCGCCGTCCCCCGTACGTGCGCCCATTGCTGGGAGAAATGCCGAACAGGGTGGTTACGGCGGTCACTGGCACAGGTGAGCGGCGGAGGTCCGTGCCCGGGTACAGGCTGCCTGCGCTGCCCGCCGTGGTACCGGCCTGCGCCGGCCAAGTCGGTGGCGCGCTCTGCGCTGGGTAATCCCGTGGACAAAGCGTCCGGCGACACGCCGTGTTACTCTTCATGAATTATGTGCAACTTCATGTAGCATCTCAGTTATGCCCTCCTCCTGGCACGACTCCGTCACGGCGATCTTCACCGACAACCCGCGCCTCGCGGTCGAGATCGCGGCCGGCCTCACCGGCGCGCAGCTGCCCCCCGGGGTCCAAGTCCGCGCCGAGGCCCGCACCTTCAACGACCGCCCGTCCACCGACTTCGAGGCCGACGCCGTCATCGTGGCCGGGCCTGCCCGCGACCCCGTCCGCGCCGTCATCGTCGAGGCCCAGAAGCGCACCCTGCACGACAAGCCGCCGCAATGGGCCCGCTACGCCGCCCAATTGTGGATCTTCCTCCGCTGCCCCGTCGACGTCCTGGTCATCTGCCCCGACGCTAAATCCGCCTTTTCCTACGCCCGCCCCGTCCCGACCACCCTGCCCGGTTACACCCACCTGCCCATCGTCCTGCCTCCGTCCGCCGTTCCCGCCCTCACCAGCCCGGACCAGGCGGCCGCCCGCCCGGCCCTGGCCGCCCTGTCCGTCGCCTATCACGGCGCCGACCCAGCCGTCTGCCGGGCGTTCGCCGACGGACTCCGCCAACTGCCGCCCGACGACGCGGTGAAGTACCATGAACACGCGTTCAACATGGCACCCCTTGCGGTGCAGCGCATCCTGGAGCAGCTCATGACTTCCGATTACTGGCCCGTCTACAGCCCTATCGCCAAGGAGCATTTCGGCCGCGGCAAGAAGGAAGGCAAGAGGGAAGGCGAAGCCGAGGCCATTCTGCTCGTCCTTGAGGCCCGCGGCCTGGACGTCACCGACGCCGACCGCGAGCGCATCACCGGCTGCACCGACCTGCGGCAGCTCAAGAAGTGGCTCAGGCGCGCCGTCAGCGCTGAAAAGACCAGCGACCTGTTCCGGTAACTCGGGCACGTCGGTGTGCGGGCGCCAGGTCATCAACCCTCCAGGAACCCGTTCCTAGCCAGAGAACTCGATTTCCAGCCCCGGCAGCACGTCCGGGTCCGCGATGAGGTTGATGGCCGCGATGCGCCCCGCGCTCGTGATCGTGAAGCAGAACGCCACCCGGACGCTGCCCTTCACCGCCCACGCCGCCCCGGGCTCGTCGCCGACGACCGTGAGGACCGCGCCCCGGGCCCGCCCCGATATCCACTTGGCGACCACGTCCGCGCCGGTCAGCGAGTCGTCCGCGCCCATCCGGGCCGCGACCGCGTCGGCCCGCATCATCACGTCCGGGTCGAGTATCTCGAGCAGCGTCTGGAACTGAGCCGCGCGCGCCGCCGCGAAGAACGCCTCCACGACCTCCCGCTGCTGTTCCGCGCGGGCCGCCAGCGACGCGGTCACCGGCTCGGGCGCCGCCGTGCGCAGCCGCCGCCGGGCCCGGCTCGCCAGTTGCCGCGCCGCGGCACTCGAGGCGTCCACGACCGGGGCGATCTCGTCGAACGGGACCGCGAACAGGTCGTGCAGCACGAACGCCAGCCGCTCGCGCGGCTCCAGCGTGTCGAGCACGACCTGCAGGGCCGCGCTCACCTCATCGCCGAGCAGCGCCTCGTCCTCGGGCCCGGGCTGCGACCAGGGCGGCGGCCCGCCGGCGCGCCGCCCGTCCGCCGGCGGCTCCGGCAACTCGGCGGTCATGTCCTCCCGGCGGGTGCCGCGCGACTCAAGCAGGTTAAGCGCCACCCGGCCGACGACCGTAGTGAGCCAGGCCCGCAGGTTGAGCACGCCGGAGACATCCGTTCGGCTCAGACGCAGCCAGGTCTCCTGCACGGCGTCCTCGGCGTCGGACCGCGAGCCCAGGATCCGGTAGGCGACGTCGCGCAGGTGCGCCCGGTGCTCCTCGAACCGGGCGGCAAGCGAATCAGGATCGGCCATCTCGTCACATTCCTTCCACGGGAACGGTCTGAAGCAGATGGCGGGAACCGTGTGGCAGCGGACCTACCGCCGAGAATACCCAACGAGGAAAGCGAGCAAGCGGCATGGAAGCACGCATGAAGAACCCGGCGGCGGTCATCCCCGGCGCCTGGCAGGCGGTCGTCGAGCTGAACAAGGCCAGCGACTCCGGCGGCGTCCCCGCCGACACGATGGAGATCGTGCACCTGCGGGTCAGCCAGGTCAACGGCTGCAGCGCCTGCGTGGCCTCGGCGGCCAGGAGCAAGCAGTCGGCCGAGCGTCTCGTCACGGTCGCCGCCTGGCGCGAGTCACCGTACTTCACCGACGCGGAGCGCGCCGCCCTCGCCCTCGCGGAGGCCGCGACCCGGCTGGCCGACAGCACCGACCCGGTGCCCGACGCGATCTGGGACGAGGCGGCGAAGCACTACGACGAGCAGGGCATGGCCGCGCTGATCCTGAAGATCGCGGTCACGAACGTCTTCAACCGCCTCAACCGCGTCACCAAGCAGGTGCCGGGCGCCTGGTAAGGCATTCGAAACCAGGATCATCCCGAACGAATTCGTGCTTCGCGCTTCCCGCGCCATTTCTGTCGGGCGTGGGGGAGCGCGGGGTATTGCAAGAGTTGCGGCCGCGTGAGATTGTTTGCTTTGTTTTGTGCTGGTTTCCTTCCGGGGCCTGGGCGGCGGATGCCGCGGAGGCCGGCTGAGAGCGAGGCATTGGCGATGCGGTTGCCGGGTCGCTGGGTGCTGCCTGCGCTGTGCGTGGCGGTGGCGGGCGTTGGTGTCGGGCTAGCGGTGTCGGGCGCGCCGTTGCCGTGGTCGCCGGGCGGCCAGGCGCTGCCGACGCCGCGGGCGCGGGTGTACGAGAACGTGGACGCGTGCCTGCTGACCGGGGCGCGCGGGCTGTCCGATCCGGTGGCGGCGCAAGAGTGGGCGGGCCTGGAGGACGCTTCGAAGGCGACCTCGGCACGGGTGTCTTACCTGGCGGTGACCGGGCCTGCGACAGTGGCCCAGGCGGAGCCGTACGCCGGATCGCTGCTGGTGAGCGGCTGCAAGGTGGTCGTGGCGGCGGGCGCGGCGCCGCGGGCGGCCGCGCTGGCGGAGGCGGGGCGGTTCGGCTCGGTCCGGTTCGTGGTGACCGGGCCGGCGGCAGGCTCCTCGCCGAACGTGACGGCGCTTGTGTTCACGACCTCGGGGCTGCGGTCCGGGGTGGCGTCAGCGGTGGAGGCCGACGTGCACGCGGAAGGCGGCTGACCGCGCGGTTTCAGCGGACGGGCCGGGAGGGCCCGTCCGCTCTTTTGGCGTGCCCGGGCTAATTACTTCATCGTAATTCTTTGGTTTTAGTAAACCTTGTCGGTTGATACAGCGCTTGTCCGTGGGGTATTGCGCGATTGATCGGTGTATGTCACGCTTTGCTGCGTTTGCAGTCTTGAGGCTTTCTGGAGGGTCCTTTCTGGGCCCTCTTAGCTTTGTCCCTTTTCTGCGTGGGAGCGGGCATGCGCGTGGCTGGACGTGCAGGTAACCGGTGGCGTTCGGTGCTGTTGCGGCAGCTGGGGCGCCGGCTTCGCCGGGTGGCGACGGGGACGGGAATGCTGGCGCTGGCGGTGCCGCTGGCATGGCCGTCCGGGGCCGGCGGGCAGCACCTCGATGTGCCGTCGGCGGTATCGGTCCGGTCGGGCGTCATCCGGCTGGCCGACTGGATGTCCGACAAGGCCACGCCCGCGCCGACCGTCCCGGTTCAGCCGGCGGGGACCGCGGCGGGCGGGAAGCACCTGGTGCCGGTGTCGCAGACGCGGGGACTCAAGCACGCCGCCGGGCACGCGCCGGGGCAGGGCAAGGGCCAGTTGCCCGCCTGGGCGGCGCACGGGCCGTCGGGTGCGGCGTCCGGGGCGTACAAGGCCCCGGGGCCGGTGACGGGGTTCAACGCGGCGACGAGCACGCCGGTCACCTCAGCGACCACGGCGACCACGGAGCTGTACAAGAACGCCGACGGTTCCTACACCCGCAAGGCGTGGTCCGGGCCGGTGAACTACCAGACCGCGTCCGGGTCGTGGGCTCCGATCGACGACACCCTGGCCCAGGGGGCTGGCGGCCGGTGGCAGGAGAAGGCGAACTCGGTGGATGCGAGCTTCGCCGCCGCTGCCAGCGACAGCTCGCTGGCCGCGGCGACGAGCGCCGACGGGTCCCAGCAGGTATCGTTCGCGCTGGCCGGGGCGGGGAACGTGGCCGGATCGGCGTCGGGTGCCTCGGTGACTTACCCGGGGGCGCTGCCGGGTACGGACGTGACCGAGACGGCGACAGCGGACGGGATGAGCGAGTCGCTGACCCTGAGCTCGGCGTCGGCAGGCACGTCATGGGTGTTCCCGCTGACCCTGAAGGGGCTGACCGCCTCGCTGGCCGGCGGGTCGGTGGAGCTGACCGACAGCTCGGGCAAGGTGGCGGGGGTGATCCCGCCGGCGGTGGCGAGGTCGGGGCCGGGGAACGCGGCGCTCCCCGGCGGGCAGGCCGCATCGCAGCTGACCTACCAGCTGGTGACGCAGAACGGTGCCCCCGCGCTGGAGATGACGCTGGACCAGTCGTGGCTGGACGCGCCGGGCCGGGTGTTCCCGGTGACGGTGGACCCGACGGTTTACCTGGGCCCCCAGGCGACCACGTACGCGGAGTCGCAGAACGGGACGGCGGAGACCGGGAACAACAGCGGCACGTGGTTCCTGCCGTCGGGGACGGTAACCGACAGCGGGACGACGTACAAGGACATCGACTTCCTGAACTTCTCCGGGCTGGGTTCGAGTCTGTCGGGTGACTACGTCACGTCGGCGTCGCTGGGCCTGTTCGACTCCCAGGCGGCCCAGTGCACGACGGCCGGGGAGGTGTACGCCTACCAGGTGACGGGGGCGTGGCAGCCGTCGACTGCGATGACCTACCCCGGGCCGGCGTACGGGACCAAGGACGCCCAGTGGACGGGCACGGCGCCGTCGCGTGCCTGCTCGAACAGCTCGGGGCAGCTCGGCCAGGGCGGGTGGATCTCGCTGCCGTTCAACTCCGCCGGCCTCGCCCTGCTCAACGACTGGACGTCCGGGACCGCCATCCCCAACTACGGTTTCGCGGTCGCGCCGTCGCTGACCGATCCGCAGCAGTTCAAGGTGTTCGACTCCGCCGCCGCCAGCAACCTCTCGAGTTCGCAGGGCGGTGACTGCACCGGGTACTGCAACCCGTCGTTGGAGGTGACCTACAGCACGGGGGCCCCGCCGGAGGTCACTTCCCAGTACCCGCCGGACAACTACAACTCCCCGGTGCTGACCCCGGAGCTGATCGCCAGCGGGCAGGACGCGCAGAGCCTGACGCTGCACTACCGGTTCACGGTCTACAATGCCTCGGGCACCCAGGTGGCCTCCTCCGGCTCGCTGTCCTCGGGAGACTGGACGGTCCCGGCCGGGGACCTGGCCTGGGGGCAAACCTATTACTGGACGGTGCAGGCCACCGACAGCCTGGGGTCGTCTCCGTCGCCGACGGATAACTACTTCTCCACGCCGGTGCCGCAGCCCCTGGTGACCTCGGAGCTGTCACAGAACGCGTCGGGCGCCGGGTTCGACCCGCGGTCAGGGAACTGGACGACGTCGGCGACCGACGCGCAGGTGAGCACGGTGGGGCCCGCGCTGGAGGTTACCCGGGACTACAACAGCCAGAACCCGCAGCTGTCGGGGGCGTTCGGCGCGGGCTGGTCGTCGGTGCTTGACATGAAGGTCACGCCGGGAGAAACCGACGCGTCCGGGGCGACGGCGACGCAGGTGGTGACCTACCCCGACGGGGAGCAGGTCGCGTTCGGCCTCAACCCCGGCACCTCGACGTACTCCCCGCCGCCGGGCCGGTTCGCGACCCTCACCCCGGTATCCGGGCGGCTTCACGCTGACCGACAAGAACGACACCGTGTACCGGTTCACCCAGGCGCTCAGCTCCGGGGGATACGGGATCACCTCCATCACCGACGCCCTCGGGCACACCGAGACGTTCACCTGGAACGGCACCGGCCAAATCACCACGATCACCTCGGCGTCGGGCCGGATGCTGCACCTGACCTGGACGTGGCCGTCGAATGCGTCGTACCCGCACGTGTCGGCGGTGGCTACCGACGACGCGGCGCCCGGGAACTCCGCCACGGCCCAGAACTGGACCTACAGCTACTCCGGGGACGACCTGTCGGCTGCGTGCCCGCCGTCTTCGACGACCGCGTGCACTGCCTACTCCTACACGGCCGGTTCGGATTACCCGGGGGCGGTGCTGGACTCGGGCCCGCACGCTTACTGGCGGCTGGACGACGCGGCGGGCAGCGGCATGGCCGCGGACTCGGTGCTGGCCAACGAGGGCGCCGACAACGCCCCGGACAGCGGGGTGACGCTCGGGCAGGACCACGGGCCGCTGGCCGGGTCGGCGGCCACCGCGGGGACGTTCAACGGGTCATCGTCGTACGTAACGCTTCAGCAGGGGCTGGTGTCGGGGGCGGCCAACCAGACCGTCTCGCTGTGGTTCAAGACCAGCAGCCCCGACGGGGTGCTGTTCTCCTATGAGAACGCGCCGCTCAGCGCGGGCTCGACAACGGGCAACTGGGTGCCGGCGATCTACATCGGCAGCGACGGGAAGCTCAACGCCAAGTACTACAACGGGAACGTGACCACGATGACGTCGGCGGCGCCGGTCGACGACGGCAAGTGGCACCTGGTCACGCTGACCGCCGGGGGGAACACCCAGGCCCTGTGCCTGGACGGCGCCCAGATCGGGAGCCAGTCCGGCACCGTGCAGGTCGCCGGGCTGGCGAACAACTACGTCGGCGCCGGGTACAACGGCGTGGGGTGGCCGGACGAGAAGTACTACGGCTCCTCGGCCGCCTACCCGGAGTACTTCAACGGCGACATCAGCGACGTGGCGTTCTGGGACCGGCAGCTGACTGATGGCCAGGCCCTCGCGCTGTACCAGGACGGGACCACCGCGGCGGCGCTGCTGACCAAGCTGACCCGCCCGTCGGGCAGCGTGTACGCTCAGGTCGCCTACGACCCGCTGACCAACCGGGTCACCAGCGACACCGACAGCGACGGCGGGACCTGGCAGCTGCACCCGCCGACGGCGAGCGGGTCCAGCCAGGTGTACGTCGCCTCGGTGCTGGCGGCGGACCCGGCCAGCTACTACCGGCTGAACGACACCGGCGCCACCGAGGCCGCTGACACGGTCAGCTGCGACTGCGGGCCGCAGGACCAGCCGGCGGCGTACTACGGCGTGACCGAGGGCGTGACCGGCACCGGGCCGTTCACCGACTCGACGGTGGACTCCTTCACCGGCACGGGCTCCTACCTGAGCATGCCGCCGAGTGCCTCGACCACCGACGGCCCGGCCTCGGTCGGGGTGTGGTTCAAGACCACCGGCACGAACGAGGTGCTGTACTCCGAGGAGACCGGCCCGGTCACGGGCAGCGCCCCGTCCGGCTATGACCCGGTGCTGTACGTCGGCGCTGACGGGAAGCTAAACGCCGGGTTCCTGAGCAACTCGTATACCGACGCCACGTCGTCGGCGGCGGTCAACGACGGCAACTGGCACTACGCGGTGCTCGCGGCCGGGACGACCTCCCAGTCGCTGTACGTCGACGGGACGCTCCAGGGCACCGTCTCCGGGACCCTGGCCGGGGCGAACCCAGCGTGGACCAACGTCGCGGCGGGCGTGGGCTTCATCGACGACAACTGGCCCGACACCTCCGCCACCGGCGCGACCGCCGAGTGGTTCACCGGGAACCTCGCCGAGCTGGCCTGGTACCCCGCGCAGCTGACCGCCGCGCAGGTCAGCGCCCAGTGGGACGCCGCGCCAGAACTCCTCGGGCCTGACCCCGGTCCAGGCCAGCACCGTCACCGACCCCGGCGGCCACCCGCTCACGTGGACCTACGACCTGCTCAACGGCGGCCGCGAGCTGTCCGAGACCAACGCCGAGGGCGCGGTCACCAGTTACGGGTACGACACCCGCGGGTTCCAGGACGAGACCAACGTCGCGGGCATATCCGAGACCCAGACCGGCTACGACACCCGCGGCAACAAGGTGTCGGAGACCACCTGCCAGGACCAGGCAGCCGACCTCTGCTTCACCTCGTACTGGACCTACTACCCCGACGACACCACCGCCCAGCTGACCCCGGACCCCCGCAACGACCTGACGCTCACCTCCGCCGACGGCCGGTCCGACTCCGCCACCGACACCACCTACCAGACGCGGTACACCTACGACTCGACCGGGAAGCTCACCGCGGCGACCACCCCGCCCGTCGCCGGGTACCCGTCCGGCCGCACCACCGCCTACACCTACACCAACGGCACCAGCAGCACGGGCGGCTACCAGGGCGCGGTCCCGCCGGCGGGGCTGCCCTACCAGGTGACCACGCCGGGCGGGGCGGTCACCACCACGCTGTACTACGCCGACGGGGACGTGGCCCAGGTCACCGACCAGGACGGGCAACGGACGGTATACACCTACGACGGGCTCGGCCGGAAGATCGGCGAGACCGCCTATTCCGACACCTACCCGAGCGGGCTGGCCACCACCTACACCTACGACGCCAACGGCGACCTGGCCACAGGAGCCGACCCCGCGGTGACCAACCGGGTAACCGGCGCGGTGCACACCGCGCAGACGACCACCAGTTACGACCCCGACGGTGACGTGACGTCCCAGACGGTCGCCGACCTGACCGGCGGGGACTCCTCCCGCACCGACAGCCGCACCTACAACGGCTACGACCAGCTGGTGTCGGACACCGACCCCACCGGTGCGAAGACGACCTACACCTACGACGCTTACGGCGACAAGACATCGGAGACCGACCCGGACGGCAACGTCACCCAGTACACGTATGACGGTGACGGTGACCTGCTGACGACCACGCTGGAGAACTACACCGGGTCCCCGCCGGGTTCCCAGGCCGCGGCACCGCTGGTCGAGGAGTCCCGGGCGTACGACCCGGCGGGCCGCCTGGCGCAGGTGACCGACGCGATGGGCCGGCAAACGTATTACGAGTACCTGGACAACGACCTGCTGGCGCAGGAGACCCAGGTCAGCCCGGCAGGCTGGTCGCAGTCGTTCGTGACCGACTACTACGGCTACGACGGTGCCGGGAACGTCAACGAGGAGTGGACGAACAACGGGGAGACCTACACCACCACCGCCTACGACGCGGCCGGCCGGGCAACGCAGGAGGTGACCGATCCGAATGGCCTGGACCGGACCGAGTCGGTCACCTACACCCCCGACGACCAGCAGGCCAGTGTTACCGACAGCGGCCCGGACGGGGGGTCGCAGACGACGTCGTACACCTATGACCCGGCCGGGAACGTGCTGTCGCAGTCGCTGGCCGATCCCGGTGCGGGTGGCCCGGCGGCGTGGTTCGGCCTGATGCAGTCCTCGGGCACGGCGGTACCGGACGAGATCGCGGGCGGGCAGCCGGCGACGGCGTCCGGGGTGTCGTGGACCGGGGACGAGGCGAACTTCTCCGGCACGGCGGGCAGCCAGGTGGCCACCGCGGGCCCGGTGGCGGACACGACCGGGTCGTTCACGGTGACCGCGTGGGCGCTGCTATCCACCTCGACCGGCGGCAAGCAGGCGATTGTCTCCCAGGCCGCCGGCACCAACAACGGCTTTACCCTGCAGTACGACCCGTCCAGTGGGAACTGGGAGTTCGCTCGCCCGCTGGCCGACACTACCGGGGCGTCCAGCGCGGTGGCCGGGTCGGGTGCGAACGCGGCGGCGGCGACCGGGGCATGGACGTTCCTGGCCGGCACTTACAACGCGAACACCGGCACGATGACGCTGTACGTCAACGGGGTGGCGGCCGGGACCGCGACCGATTCCACGCCGGTGGCGGCCCACGGGGTGCTCACGGTCGGGTCGGCCAAGGTGAACGGCGCGCAGGGGGAGTGGTTCCACGGGCAGGCCGACACGGTGCAGGTCTACCCGCGGGTCCTGTCGGCCGCCGAGGTCGGTCAGCTGAACTCCTCCGACGGCGACATCACCACCGGGTCGCTGACCACCACCTGGACCCGCGACCAGCGGGGCCTGCCCACCTCGATGACCGACCCGGACGGGGCGGTTACCAGCTACGCCTACGACGAGGCGGGGCAGCCGACGGTGACCACCGGGCCGCCGGTGACCGCCCAGACCTACGGGAACCCGGTGGTGACGGCGCGGCCGGTGTCGACGACCGGATATAACACGTTCGGCGAGACGGCGGAGACCCGGGACCCCGACGGCAACGTCACGACGTCTGGGTATGACGCTGACGGGCAGCAGGTGTCGCAGACGCTGCCGCCGTACACGCCGCCGGGCGCCTCCTCGCCGATCACAGCGGTCGACACCACCGCGTACGACGGCGACGGGCAGGTCATCTCGGTCACCGACGGGCTGAACAACACCACGAAGTACGGCTACGACCAGCTCGGCGACAAGGTCTCGGAGACCGCCCCGGACAACAGCGTCACCACCACCGCCTACGACGTCGCGGGGGAGCCGCTGTCGATGACCAGCCCCACCGGGGCGGTGACCGACACCACCTATGACTACCTGGGACGGGTGGCGACCTCGACGCAGATGGAGCGGGATACCGGGTCGGGCACGCAGGCGTATACGACAACGTATGCCTACGATGACTCGGGCAGTGCCGGGGGCGGCGGCTGGCTGTCACAGGAGACGTCCCCGGACAAGGTGACCACCTCGTACACGCACGACGCGTCCGGCGAGGTGACGTCGGTCACCGACGGGGCCAGCGACAAGACCTCCTACTCCTACGACTCTCTGGGCCGGAAGACCAAGGTCACCTACCCAGACGGGACCGCGAGCACGACCGGGTACGACGCGGCCGGGGACGTGACCTCGACGTCGAGCCTGGGCGCGACGGGGACCACCCTCGCCACCACCTCGGCCACATTCGACGGCGAGGGCGACCAGGTGTCGTCGACCGACGCCGCGGGCAACTCCAGCACGTTCACCTACGACCCGACCGGGCTGGTGACGGCGGAGGTCCAGCCGGTATCGGCCACCTCGGCGGTGAACACGTCGTTCGCCTACGACCCGGACGGGAACGCGACGCTGTACACCGACGGGAACGGGAACCCGTGGTGGGACACCTACAACAGCTGGGGGCGGCAGGAATCCCGCATCGAGCCGTACACCAGCGCCTACAACACCGCGGCGAACTCGACGTTCACCACCGCCTACGACGCCGACGGCCGCCCGGTAACGGAGACCGAGCCGGGCGGGGTCACGGTCACCGACACCTACAACAACCTCGACGAGCTGACCGGCCAGTCCGCGACGGGCGCCGACGCGGCCACCCCGACCAGGACGTTCGGCTACGACGCGGCCGGGAACGTGACGTCGGCGTCCACGTCCAACACCGCTTCTGGCGGGTCGAACGCGACCAGCGAGTCGTTCACCTACAACGACCGCGGCGAGGTGCTGACCGCCTCGGGCACGGCCGGGTCCACGTCTTACGGGTACAACGGGGACGGGCAGGTGGCCTCGGTCGCGGACGCGGCCGGCACCACCGGCTACACCTACGACAGCGCGGGCCGGCTGGCGACCCTGGCCGACCCGGCCAGCGGCACCACCGCGACCTACTCCTACAACCCCGACTCCCAGGTCAGCCAGATCTCCTACGGGACGGGCAACGACACCCAGTCGTTCGGGTACGACGGCCAGCACCGGCTGACCTCCGACACGCTCAAGACCTCCTCCGGCACCACCGTCGCCTCGGCCGGCTACGGGTACAACGCCGACGGGGAGATCACCTCCCAGGCCACCACGAGCCTGGCCGGGCCGTCGTCGGACACCTACACCTACGACGAGGCGGGCCGCCTCACCTCCTGGAACAACGGCACCGCGACGACGGCCTACGGCTATGACGGCAACGGGAACCTGACCCGGGACGGGGCCAAGGCCTACTCCTACGACGCCCGCGACGAGCTCACCAGCGACGGGACGACCAGCTACACCTACACCGCCCGGGGCACCCCGTCGTCGGAGTCGGGCCTGTCGGGCAGCATCGCGGTGTCGTTCGACGCCTACGGCGACCAGGCGACGGCCGGGACCCGTTCCTATACCTACGACGCGCTGGGCCGGCTGACCGCCGACGCCCCGGCCGCGGGCGGGGCCGGGTACCAGTTCTCCTACGCCCGCCCGACCGGCACGATCGCGTCGGACGGGGCGTCGACCTACACGTGGGACCCGTCGGGCAGCGTGCTGGCCGGGGTGGGGGCCGCGGGCGGCGGCTCTGGGGGTGCTGGCGCTGACCAGCGCCCACGGGGACGTGCTGGGCCAGTTCAGCGCGTCGGGGACGGCGGTATCCGGTTCGCAGTCCTACGACCCGTGGGGCAAGGTCACCGCGGCGACGGGCACTAGCCAGGGGCTGCTGGGTTACCAGTCGGCGTGGAGCGACCCGGCCTCGGGCAAGGACCTGATGGGGGCGCGCTGGTACGCGCCGGGGTCGGGTGACTTCACCTCGGCCGACACGGTGCAGGTGAGCCCGGACCCGGACCCGGCGGCGGGGAACCCGTTCGCCTACGGCAGTGATGAGCCGCTGGACGCGACCGACCCGACCGGGCACGGCTGCGGGATCTTCAGTTTCGCGTGCAGCGCGGCGAAGTCGCTGGCGAAGAAGACTGTCTCGGCGGTCAAGACGGTGGCGAAGAAGACGGTCGCGGTCGCGAAGAAGACGGTCGCGGTCGTGAAGAAGGCGGTCACGGCGGTCAAGGTGGTGGCGAAGAAAACGGTGGCGGCCGTGGCGCACACGGTGCGGGACGTGACCACGAAGGTCGCGGACGCGGTGAAGACGGTGGCCAGGACCGTGACCGCGGCGGCGAAGACGGTGGTCAAGAAGGTGACGACTGCCGTCAAGACGGTCGTGAAAAAGGCGGCGGCGGTGGTGAAGACCGTCGCGAAGAAGGCGGTCTCGGTGGTGAAGACCGTGGCGAAGAAGGCGGCCGCGGTGGCGAAGACCGTAGCGGGCAAGGTGGTCTCGGCGGCGAAGACTGTCGCGAGGACGGCGGTGTCGGCCGGGAGGGCAGTGGCGTCCGGGGTCGCCGATGCGGCGGACGCGGCGGGGGGAGAGGTGAAGGCGCACTGGCGGGGGATGCTGCAGGCGGGCGAGGCGGTCGCGGCGGTGGCGCTGACGGTGGCGAACGTGATGCAGCTGGGCCTGGACCCGGCCACGGACGCGCTGGAGGTGGCCGACGTCGGCGCGCTGGCCGACGCCGGCGCGGACGAGGTCGCCTCCGCCGCCGCCGAGACGGGCAGCGACGAGGCCGCCTCGGCCGGAGCTGAGACCGGCGACGAGGCCGGGGCACCCGCGGAGGACGAGCCCGCAACTGGTGAGAACGACGGCACCTGCCCCACCGGGGGCGGGCAGTCGTTCACCGCAGGCACCCTGGTCCTGCTCGCCTCCGGCCAGGCGGTCCCGATCAGCCAGCTCAAGGCAGGAGACAAGGTCCTCGCCGCCGACACCAAGGCCGGCAAGGACCAGCCCGAGACCGTCACCGCCGTCCTGGTCCACCACGACACCGACCTCTACAACCTCACCGTTAAGACCAGCACCGGCACCGAGGTCATCCACACCACCACCAGCCACCTGTTCTGGGACCCTGCCAAGCACCAGTGGGTCAAGGCGTCAGCACTGAGTAAGGGCGAGTCGCTGCGCACCCCCGGCGGCACGATCACCGCCTACGCCGACGGCGGCACTGTCCCCGCCGACCATGACGGCTGGATGTGGGACCTCACCGTCCCCGGCAACAACGACCACGACTTCTACGTGCTGCCAGCGCAGCCAGGCTCGAGCCAGCACGCGTACGCTGGTGAAGCAGACAGCACGTCGGTCCTCGTTCATAACTGCGGCGAGACCTACTACCGCTCGATGAGCAATGAGGACTACGCAACGCTTCAGGCGTCTGGCAAACTGCCGGCATCTTCGACGGGGGAGACGATGGTTTCGCCTACGCAGTCGTTTTCGTCGAATTACGAGGGGACGATGGTGAGGTTCACTGTCCGCCCTGGCACGACTGACGCCTTGGCGGGTGTGGGAGTGCGTGACACGTCGGCGCTGACATCTGAGGCATACCCTGACATGCCGTCGGTGTCGAAGGGATGGATGGGAACCTCCGCCTACTTCAAGGGCGAGGGTGCTCAGATCAATATCGGCCTGGGTCGGGGGACTGCCTTGGATATCTTCAACGACGCGATCATGGGTATAGAGGAGGTCCCGAAGTGACGCCGGAGGACCGGGCTGCGGTCATGTCCCTGGCGGTTGTGCCAGGGCGTGGACGACAGGGCTCGCCGGAAG
This sequence comes from uncultured Actinomycetota bacterium, assembly GCA_963767685.1. GTDB lineage: Bacteria > Actinomycetota > Actinomycetes > Streptosporangiales > Streptosporangiaceae > Trebonia. The sequence continues at coordinate 1,670,550 of CAVYEZ010000005.1, read as the reverse complement.
CGGTACTTCGCCATTTCGGCGCGGCTGACGGGAAGGCGCTGGGACTCAGCTTGCTTCGGGATGCCGTTGATCGCCGAGACGGTCTGGATGTGGAGATGGCACTGATCGTCTGCGCGACGTTCGGGTTCACGGAGGATCACCTGAGCCTGCTCGTGCGGCTCGCGTCGGCGGACTGGCATCACAAGCACGAGGATGTGGTGTCGGCACTGGGGCGGCTGCGATCGCCGGCCGCGGTCGAGGCTCTGTATCACGCGGCCTGGTGGGTCCCCGCTTACCTGGACTTCGATGAGAGCCGTGCATTGGCAGTCAAGGCGATCTGGGCTCTGGGCGGCACGCCGGGGCCGGAGGCGGAGCATGCGCTGAAGCAGCTGCTCAGCGCGGAGGGCGACGTCGTGCGCGAAGCAGCCAGGGCTCAGCTGGATCGCCGAGAAAAATGCTGAGCTGCGTCGAAGCAGATCTAGCTGCGCAGGTAACGCAGGGCTGGCGCCGATCCGGGAGCCGATCGAAGCCGGGAGCGGGTAGACCCGCTCGGGGGGCATTTCCGCCCGCGCTGCGGATAGGTCGCCGGCCGTGACGTGACGGTGCACGCGTTTGGCCAGTGGGGTAACGTCTGTGATGCCGGTGATCCACTCTCGAGCGTACCTGGCGGCGGCTTCGCCGGAGAGCCCGATCTGGACGGACCGCCAGGGCAGAGGCTGGAGGAGGACCGATCGCTCGGGGTCCCACTGGACGCGGACCGGGTTGTCGAGCTTCTGCTCTGACCACTGCTGCCGACTGACATGGGTGCCGGGCTCGTAGTGGCTGAGGGCGGCGTGGGCGAGCGCCCATTCGAGCCCTACCCTGGTGATCTGGATAGCCAGGACGCGCTCCTGGCCGGACTTGGTGGCCCAGCCTGACCTGTACATCATCCACAGGAACGACGGCTTGATCCAGGTCATCCTGCCAAGTTTGAACGGCGGCACGAACCGCCCGGCGGCAATCGCCGGCTCTGCGATCGACGGCGAGTAGGCCTGGTAGACGGTGATGGTCTGGGCGTAGAACAGTGCCCGGACTTGCCGTGCCGGAACCCGCCGGGCGTCCTGGACGTTCAGTTGAGGCTCCGCGAGGGGTTGAGACGATTCATCTTCACGATAACGGCATCGAGCATGGGCAGGAGTGAGAAGAGAAGAGGGCATTACCGTGCCGTGGACCAAAGCGTAGCGGGGTTCATTCTCGGTATCCGGGCTCTGGCGGGCGCGGTCTCGATGCCGGCATCGGCTGGGACGGCGTCGGAGGGAGCCCGCCGCGGCTAAGGGGCAGGCGGGTCCTGCGCCGCGTTCCAGCGCTTGACGACCGTGGCATCCGCAGGAGCTGCGGGCCATACCTGGATCCGCATCCTCTCCATCGTCTCCGGCGTCTTCGCGGAGCCGGTATCCAGGGCGCCCGCTGTGCCGAGGTTAGATCTGGAGGCGCGCAGCCGGAGCCAGCCCGGCGTCACCTCGAACCGCGCCGCATCCGGCTCGTAGCCGGTGCAGCCCATCACAACCAGCCTGCCCGATTCGCTCTTCAGGCTCGCCTCGACCACGTGGTCGAAGCCCTCATCGCTGGCCGGAGGAGAACTCAGGGTCTCCACGCTCACCAGGACGAAGACGTTGACCGCTGTGCCGATGGCCACCGCGTCCGGGCCGACGGCCAGTCCGTCCCTGACCGTCTGGCTTGTCCAGAGATCGCCGAAGTCCGTCTCGGAACCCTCGTCGAACACGTGAATCTGGAAGTAGTCCGCGAACAGCCTCAGTTCAGTTGCCACGAGGACATCCTGCCGTACGGCAGGCCGCATGAGGCGGCACCACTGCTGATTGCGGGAACACTCCGGCACGGTCGCATCCGGACGGGACTACGCCGTGCCGTGCGAGGCTAACCTTGGCCCGCGCTGGACGAACTGCGGCGTCAAGACCCACTGCCGCCCGACCTCCGCGACACCGTAGCCCTCATCAAGGAGCCGAAAGCACGTGCGCACTAGCCCAAGGCGGGGGATCCGCACTTTCCGATTGACCCGTCCACGATACGGCCTGGAGATTATTGGCCGTAGAAATCTTAGGTATTAGAGGAGACCTAGTGCTATCACTTGTACGCAGTGATACGACCGGAGAGATGGAGTTGCGGGGAAGTAGTTCGCAATTCAAGGAATTTGCCGCGAGACTCCGAAGTGGAGGGGAGATCTCGGCGTCCCTTGACGAGGTCCCTGATCCGTCGCCGTACGATAGGGCGCTGTCCCGGGTGGTCATCCGCAGCGGATCGGGAAAGGTCGTGGTCACTCTTATGGATGATGGGCAGTCATTGCTGATCTGCGGCGGGGGTGAGTTCATGGCAGTGCTAGCCGCTAATACCGATGGGTTCGGGGAAGACGGGGTCCACGGAGAGCGTGCGCATATTGAGTACTTCCCGGATCATTATTATCTTGCGGAAGATGCTGAGCCGTTGATTCTGGCGCTAGCGTAACCTCGACTTTCATGGTTTAGATTAGGCGGCGCGAGTGGGTAGCGGCCGGCGGCGCAGGCCCGGAGGGCGGCGGTGAGGTCGTCAGTGGTCACGGGCGTCTCCGGGCGTGGTTATGGTCGCAGCGGCGACGTCGCGGTAGGCGGGGATGGCGAGGTTGACGGCTTCGGCGGGCGGCGTTCATGCCGGCCGAGCTTGTTGTTCGCGGCGGCGAGGCTGATCTTGAGTCCCTCGGCTTCGCCGGCCCAGCCTTCGCGTTAGGCCTCGGTGATGCGGGCGTGGAGGTTGTCGCGGATTTCTTGCAGGCGGTGCCGCTGGGCGAGGTCAATGCACAGGAGCGAGCAGCGGATGCAGGATTAACCGAAATGATCTTGAGTTGGGATGCAAGCCGTCCGCGATGCCGGGTGTGACTCACGGTTACGAAAGGCTCTTTGCAACGCGTGACAGCCGCGCGTGTCGCCGAGTTGGAGGGAGCGCCCACGCGATCAGCGGCATGAGCGGGCACTCGCTGGCTGCCGCGGCTGGCATCACCGGGTGTGGCGCCACCAGCAGCGCCCGTCGATGAGTTCCTCGAGTCCGAGCAGGCGGTCGGCAGCCATCGGCGAACGGGCATCGGGGTGCTCGAGCGCGATGGCGAGGTCGGAGGCGAGGTAGGCCGCTTCGCGGACCTCGCACTCGGCCCGGAGGGTTTCCGGGGAGGTCGTCGTGGCACGGGCGATGACATCGAGCACGGTCTCCATGTGCGGGCCGCTGAACCGGGCCAGGAAGAACCAGTCATCGGCGGGCTCGCCGAAGCGGGCCCATTCGAAGTCCAGCAGCGCCGTCACGGTCCGGTCGCGCGCGAGCCAGTTGCCCCAGTGGCAGTCCGCGTGAACCGGGACGACTGCCCGTGCGTGCAGCGGCGCGCGCTCCGCTATCGCCGTCAGGCCGTCGAGCAGGTGGCGGTGTACGAATCCGTCCCGGTCCAGGGCAGCGAGGTTCTCAACCTCAGCGACGAGCGCGGCCTGGCTGACGAACCCGCCGTGGTCAAGAGGCTCGCCCAGCGTCTGCTCGGCGGGGCCCGCGGGCAGCCAGCCGTGCAGCAGGGCGAGCCGCTGGACCGCCTCCTCGGCCAGCAGGCGCGCGGTGCCGCTGTCCATGCCGGGCAGGCCCATGCCGGGAGCCGTCCCAGGCACGCGGGCGTAGCAGGCGTAGCGGACCTCGCGCGTCCCCAGCGGGCGGAGCCCGCTGCCGAGCAGCGGGGCCGTGACGCCGGCGGGCAGGCAGTGCGCGAGCGCGATCTCCCGGTCCAGCCGCGAGTGTCGGTCAGCGTCGATGATCTTCACGACGACATCCGAGCCGACGTAGACGTAATGGGAGTTGCTCTCAGTGGCGGCTATGGGGCCGGGGTCGCGGCCCAGGGCCGCTGCCGCGATCGCGCGGGCGGCATCGGAGGCCTGCCGCGGATCGGTCATCAGCGGGCGCAAGGCGGGGTGGCCGGCGTTCTGCCGAGGTGCATCCGAGTGCCGGTAACAGAGCGCATGTCGTAAACATTTTATCTTCATGCCGTGGTCAGTGTTCTGCGGTTTCGGCGCGCTGCCGCCAGGGCGAGGACGGGCGGTCGCGGGAGACGAGGCAGGCGGACGCGCCGCCGCGGAAGGAGGAATCGCTGGTGCGGCCGAAGACGGGACGCCGATCTACAGGGGCGTGGCCTCGAATCACAATGCTTTCGCGGATGCTCAGCAGGGGATCGCCAGCCCTGGCGATGTGGCCGGCCATGCGGATGTGTATGCGCACAATGCAGGTGACAGGTGGACCAGCCGGCTGACCTCCTGGTCGACTGACCGGAAGGTCGCGGAAGGTTTCGCGGGCAAGAATGGCGTGATACTCCAGACGAGTGTCGAGGAGATGCCGGGCAGGGGCATGAATATCCTGGAGTCGCCTGATGCTTTCGACGAGGCCGAGATTCTCCTCGAAGGCAAGATTGGGGGCTTGCAGGTGACGCAGCCGTGACGTTTCGCGAGGTCACCCGCGATGAGGTCATGGCAGCGCTCGGCGACGGCGGCGAGGATTCCGTTCTTCGTGCGTGCGTCGCTGCGCTGTGGGCGTACTCACGGGCCTCTTACGCTATCGGCGGGTCGCCGGCGGATGGTCTCCGCGAGACGCTTGAGGTGAAGTACCGGCACGCGGCCAGCCGGGGTAAGACCTTGGTCGGTGATGGCGAGCTGCTGTTGCGGCTCCAGGAACTCGGCGGCGAGCCGGTCGCTGTGGTTTCCGCGCACCATGCAGGCAAGAACTTCTACGTTTACGTGACTCCCTCGACGCTGAAGCCTGTGGGGGCCGTGATCATGTATGACGCGCTACGCGGCGAGGTTGCGGGCGGCTGATTACGGGCGGCGACGCGCTGGGCCGGCTGACGGCGGACGCCCCGGCCGCGGGCGGGGCGGGTACCAGTTCTCCTATGCCGGCCCGACGGGCACGATCGCCTCTGACGGGGCGTCGACGTACACGTGGGACCCGTCGGGCAGCGTGCTGGCGGGGGTGGGGGCCGCGGGCGGCGGCTCGGGGGTGCCGGCGCTGACCAGCGCCCACGGGGACGTGCTGGGCCAGTTCAGCGCGTCGGGGACGGCGGTGTCGGGGCCGCTTTAAAACCGGCACCGGCACCGGGGTCATCCACACCACCACCAGCCACCTGTTCTGGGACCCTTATCCGCACTACGGCTGGATTCCGGCAAAGCACCTCAAACCGGGTGAAAAGCTCAAGACGCCAGACGGCCAGTCGGCCGTAGTGGTCGGCGGCTCGGTTCCGGCCGTCCGCGACGGCTGGATGTGGGACCTCACCGTTCCTGGCAACAACGACCACGACTTCTACGTGGTTGCCGAGCCCGGCAGAGACAACGGTGCCGCGTATGATAATGCGATAATCGGGACGCCGGTCCTTGTCCACAACTGCGATCCATTCGAAGGCACCAGTTACACCTCGAAGGTTCGGGCTCAGATGTCAAAGGGTCCAGGTGAATGGCACTCTTTCCCGGAGTCGGTAAAGAGTTTCGTAACCCCCGGTGACGTTTCGACCGAAGTGGGGGGGACGGTAGCGTCTACACGCACGTTCGGATTCCTGGCGGATACGGAGATGACGAAGGCGTATTCCATTGGATTATAGATAACGAGGGAGTGATAAACCATCGACAGTTCGAGCCATACTGATGGTGAGCAGTGGATGGCGTTTGTTCCGCCCGATCTGCGAAGCAGGGGAATTTCTCTGGGACGGCATATCCATGAGATAGCGTTTACCGTTGGAGATTCACAGCTAGTTCTGGAGAGCTTGAATGGGACCAGAGTGGTGGTCCTTGGCGGGGACTTCTGGCGCAAGGTCGAGACTGAAGGATTTCGGCCAACGTATGAAAACTGGTATGTCGAGCGTGCTGCCGATGAGTCACAAGAGCAGTTTGCGGAACGATCCATAGTGCGGGCTTCGGAGGAAGTCGCGCTCCGTCGGGGCACTGATTTCCTCGTAACGATGACCTGTGAAGTAGTATAGGGCGCCGGAAATGCTATCTGTTTAGCGGCATAAACCAGACAGCTAATAGGGTTACTGTGCCTTTGCCGGTCCGTCTGGGCGTCCGGGGCGAATTAGCCGCCCATGCTATGACTACTTTTCGCCATGACGAGCCGCGCCGTGATCGCTGTCTCGGAGCGCTTTCCTGTTGCGTGCTGGATGGCGGCGAGGAGCCTGACGGTGTTGTCGTTATCGAGGCCGGTGACGGTGTCGCGGAGGCTGACGGGGGTGCCTGCAGCAAGGCTGGCTGATAGGTGGAGGATGCGGCGTTCGCCGCCGGAGCAGGGGAGGCCGCCGCTGGCGAGGGCGGTGATGGCGGCGTCCCAGTCGATGGCGGCCATCGGGGTGCCGTCACTGGTGCCGTAGGTGATGAACCTGCTGGTGAAGTCGTCGCGGTGCAGGAACGTGCGGTTGCTGATGAGCAGTTCGGTGCCTGCTTCGAGCGGGTAGAGGCCGGCGGCGCAGGCCCGGAGGGCTGCGTCCAGGTCGTCAGTGTTCACGGGGGCCTTCGGCGGTGAGGGTGGTGGCGGCGATGTCGCGGTAGGCGGGGATGCCGAGGTGGACGTGCTCGGCCCGGCGGGCGGCGGTGGCGTCGGCCTGGGCGATTTTGCTGGTGGCGGCGGCGAGGCTGACCTTGAGTCCTTCGGCTTCGCCGGTCCAGCCTTCGCGTTCGGCTTCGGCGATGCGGGCGTGGAGGTTGTCGCGGATCTCCTCCAGGCGGCCTCGCTGGGCGGGGTCGATTCTGAGGAGGGGGCATCGGATGGCGTGTTGACCGCACTAACGAAACTTCGATCACCAACCTCCGGACACGCTGAGAGGGCGGTGGTTACGGTCGGCTCCCATGACAGGGAGAGACACAGACTCGGCCCGGGACCTCGGGTCACTGGTGGTCCCGGCCGCCGGAGGGCTCGTCCAGACGGGCGACCTGTGGGAGCCGTACTACCTTAGCGATCCTGACGGCGTCCCGGTCGTGCCCGTGTCCGAGTACCTGCGGGAGTTGCAGGCGGCCGGGCGGCCCGCGACGACACAGCGCTCGTATTCGCTGGCGTTGCTGCGCTGGTTCCGGTTCACGTGGGCCGTCGAGGTGCCGTGGAACCAGGCGACCAGAGCCGAGGCCCGGGACTTCTGCCGGTGGCTCCAACTCGCCGACAAGCCTGCGCGGATGAGGGCAGAGCGCAGGACAGTGCCGGGGAAGCGCCCGGCCTCGACAAGGTTCGCGCCATCGACGGTGGCGCACTGCGAGACGGTATGCCGGAGCTTCTACGCGTATCACCTGGAGGCCTGGACCGGGCCGATCGTTAACCCGTTCCCGCTGGCCAGGGCGGGGCGGGCGCACGCGCATCACAACCCTCTGGACCCGTTCCCGCGGCGGAAGTCCGGCCTGTTCCGGCCGAGAGTCCCAAAGAGGGTTCCCCGGCAGATCCCCGACAGCGTGTTCAACGAGCTGTTCGCCGGGCTCGGGTCGAACCGGGACCGGGCGCTGGTCGCGTTCTGGGTCTCCACCGGCGCACGGGCATCGGAGCTCCTGGGCGTCACGCGGTCGGGCGCCGACCCCGGCCAGCAGCTCATCACGGTGATCCGCAAGGGATCGCGGGCGATCCAGGCGCTCCCGGCGTCGCCGGACGCGTTCGTGTGGCTGCGGCTCTACCAGCAGGAGGTCCACGGCCTGGTCCCGGCCAGGGCGGACGACCCGCTGTGGTGGACGCTGCGGCGGCCGTTCCGGCCGCTGGCCTACAACGCGGCCCGGATGATGTTCGACCGGGCGAACGCCGCGATCGGTTCCGGGTGGTCACTGCACTCCCTGCGGCACACGGCAGCCTACCGGCTCGCCCGTGATCCCGGCATGCCGATCACCGACGTGCAATGGGTACTGGGCCACGCCTCACTCACAACCACGCAAATCTACGTGAACCCGACAGCCGAGGACGTCATCGAGGCCACGCTGGCCCATCACCGGCGACAGGCCGAGCGCCGGCCGGTCCTGCCCGAGCCAGCCCCGGGTTACCGGCCCGAGAGCCTGGACGTGCTGTTCGGGAAGGGCCGCTGGTGACTGCCCCGGCCGCCGCCGGGACGGCTGCCCGGCAGCTCAGCGCCCAGGCGGCGGCGGTGCTGGCCAGGTTCCCGCCCCGGCCGGTCCCGGAATCGTGGCCTGAGACGGCCGCGGACCGGTTCACGGTGGCGCGCCGGCTGCTCGCCGCGCCGTTCGCTTTCGGCGACGCCAGCGCCCGGCACTGGCGCAAGCTGTCCATGCTGAAGATCCTCGACTGGCTGGAGCTGCACCCCGGCGCGACGTGGCAGCAGCGGTGGGATTCCTCCGGCGCGGGGCCGGCGGTCCCGGCGACTGGCGGGACCAGGTGGTGGCAGACCTGCGGGCCGCCGGCCGGCCGGCCCCCTGGGCACGGGCCTGCACCCCAGGCTCGGGGCGGGCATGGCCCAGCTGATCGGCGGCGACGTGATCCGCCCGGGCCTTTTCTGGCTGCTGACGACGCCGGCCCCGGCCAGGATCGCCGACGAGATGGGCCGGCTCCGGGACCCCGCCGGGATCGCGGCCCTGCGGGAGCTGCGCAAGCAGGCCACCGTCGGGAACGCCACGTTCGACCCGGCGGTCGAGCGGATCGCGGTGATCATGGCCGCCAAGGGCGGCCTCGTCACCGACATCACCCCCGGCGACTGCATCGAGCTGCTGGACTGCTCCCGGCAGGCCACGAGCGACGGCACCAGCTCCAGGCGGACCAGCCCGTTCTTCTACCAGCTCCTGCACGCCGCCGGGGCGTTCCCGCCCGCCGCCCCGCCAACCGTCCGGATGATCGGCGCCCAATTCGCCGGGCAGCTCACCGCCGAGCAGCTCATCGACCGGTACGGCATCGCCTGCCGGCCGGTCCGGGACCTGCTCGTGGACTACCTGCGCGAGCGACAGCCCGGCATCGACTACAACTCCCTCGTCAAGCTGGCCACGGCCCTGATCCCGTGCTTCTGGAAGGACCTCGAAGACCACCACCCCGGCATCAGCTCCCTGCACCTGACACCCGCCGTCGCCGCCGCGTGGAAGAAACGCCTGCGGACCCGGACCATCCGCGCCCCCGGCGGCGGCGAGCACACCGTCGCCCGCGAGTCCGCCGACGACAACCTGATGATCATCCGCGCGTTCTACCTCGACCTCGCCCAGTGGGCCCTGGACGACCCCGCCCGCTGGGGACCGTGGGCCGTGCCCTGCCCCATCCGCGCCAGCGACATCCAGTACAAGAAGCAGAAGTCACGGACCAAGGCCCGCATGGACGCCCGGACCCGCGAGCGGCTCCCCGTCCTGCCCGCCCTCGCCGCCGCCGCCGACCGCGCCCGCACCGACGCCGCCGCCCGCCTCAGCGCTGCCCTCGCCACCGGGCCCGGCGAGCTGTTCACCGCCGCCGGGCAGCAGCTCCGCCGCGCCGGCACCCAGAAGCCCACCCCCCGCGCCTGGGCCGAGGACCCCGGCACCGGCAGCCGCCGCGACCTGACCCGCGAGGAGGACAGCGCGTTCTGGGGCTGGGCCGCCATAGAAGTCCTGCGCCACACCGGCGTCCGCGTCGAGGAGCTGACAGAGCTCTCCCACCACAGCCTGGTCCAGTACCGGCTCCCCTCGCCGGCGAGCTGGTCCCCCTGCTGTCGATCGCCCCGTCCAAGAAAGACGCCGAGCGCCTCCTCGTCATCGGCCCCGAGCTCGCCGACGCCCTGTCCGCCATCATCACCCGCGTCCGCGGCACCAGCGGGACCGTCCCGCTCACCCCGGCCTACGACCCGCACGAGCGCACCTGGAAGCCGCCCATGCCCCTGCTGTTCCAGCGGGTCGTCGGCCTGGAGAACCGCCCCATCTCCGCCGACGGAATCCGCCACCTCCTGACCGGCGCGCTCGCCGCCTCCGGCATCACCGGCACCGACGGCAAGGCCCTCACCTTCTGGCCCCACGACTTCAGAAGGGTCTTCACCACCGACGCCATCCTCAACGGCATGCCCCCGCACATCGCCCAGCTCATACTCGGACACGAAGACATAAACACCACAATGGGCTATAAAGCGGTCTACCCCGAAGAAGCCATCCGCGGACACCGCGCCTTCATCGCCCAGCGCAGGACCACCCGGCCCAGCGAAGAGTACCGCACCCCCACCGACGCCGAATGGGACGAGTTCCTCGGCCACTTCCAGCGCCGCCGCGTCGCACTCGGCGACTGCGGGCGCGCCTACTCAACCCCCTGCATCCACGAGCACTCCTGCTTCACTGGACAAATTCCTACCTGCCAGTAACCTCAAGCCCGGCACCCACCTCAAGACACCCGACGGCCAGCTCGCGGTCGTCGTCGGAGGCTCCACCCCGGCCGTCCATGACGGCTGGATGTGGGACCTCACCGTCCCCGGGAACAACGACCACGACTTCTACGTCTATGTGGCAGCTAATGCTGCGGTCCTCGTTCATAATCAGGATCTGCCGTGCAGTGAAGGCCTGGCGGACTTTGCAGATGCAAACATTGGACGAACGAATGTGGCGAGTGAGGTGACAAACGGCAACGGGGCTATTGGGCGGGGTGTCAGCATGCCCCGCGCTCCTGAAGATCTGACACCGCAAGTCAGGACTGCGGCGCAAGCGACAGGGCATCATCTGGGATGCGCTGAAATCGGCGGATTGTGCGACCTTGAAACACAAGGAGAGCCAATCAGCCCAGTTAGTGCCGAGTCGGTGAAAGTTGCGGGTGGGACGCAGGGATTCCCGTTCGAAGAGCATCTCGATCCTCTTCCCATGTGCCGCGCTTGCCAAAATCTGTTTGAATACCTCAACGGGGGTGGATGAGGCATGCTGAGCGCTAGATGCCGCAATTTCTTGGCTACCGCACTGGTGTCGTCGCGGGTTGTGGATGTGTCCGGTGACAGAAGCGACCCGACCATTAACGCGCGGCTGGCAACTGCGCTTAACGGAGTCGTATTGCCGCTTTTCGGCGGCGATCTTCGCGACGACTGGTGTCTCATAGGGCACCGGCGCGCTGAGCGCGGACTGAAGCAGGGAAACCTTACCAGAGTCGCCGAGCCGGCCTTCGCGCAGTGCGCCATCGTCGCATCCGAAGATGGCCGCCTCGGCTTCTCCTGGGCTGGAGAATTCTTGCCCAGGTACTCCGGCCTGCTGCATTTCCTGGAATCTTCTTCGGTTTGGTTTGCTCATAAGGGATGGTATTATTCCGATCTCGTCAGCCTGATCGACCCAGAGGCTGTACTTGCCGCCCTTCCTGAATGCGAACCAATCCGCGAGGCTTCGGGCGAGCAGGTAAAGTGGTGGACGACGAGCGATTGTTCTATCTACGCGGAACCGCATATCGCTAGCCCGGTCCCGTCGCCGGTGACGGTAACCGTCCTCGCGAGGAGCCAAGAAGTCGCTCTCTCACTGAGGGAAGAACTCGCTGGCGACGTGCATGGGCAGAGGCCTGCATGGCTGCTTCCGCGCCTACGACCGGTGGGCGACAACCATCCGCAACCGCCATTGGAGTGGGGGCCTTTCACCGAACAAAATGACAGGCTCCGCCGCTTCCTCGACCAGGATAGGCGAGGGCAACTGAACCAATAGGGACCGCATCCACGCGGGCCGCTTTCCCGGGGGAGAACTAGTACGGTCATCGATATCCGCTGTTCTCGGGCCGTTTTCCGGTTGTGTGCCGGATCGCGGTTACCAGGAGGGCGGTGTTGGAGTTGTCCAGGCCGGTGACAGTGTCGCGGAGGCTGACACGGGTGCCTGCGGCGAGGCTGGCCGATAGCTGGAGGATGCGACGTTCGCCTCCGGAGCAAGGGAGTGCTCCGGCGTTGAGGACGGTGATGGCGGCGTCCCAGTCGATGGCGGCCATAGGGTTGCCGTCGCTGATGCCGTGTTCGATGAACCGGATGGTGAAGTCGTCGCGGTGCAGGAACGTGCCGTTGCTGATGAGCAGCTCGGTGCCTGCTTCTAGTGGGTAGAGGCCGGCGGCGCAGGCGCGGAGCGCGACGGTGAGGTCGTCAGTGGACACGGGGGTCTCCGGGGGTGGTGAGGGTTGCGGCGGCAATGTCGCGGTAGGCGGGGATGCCGAGGCTGACGGCTTCTGCGCGGCGGGCGGCGCTCATGTCGGCCTGGGCGATCTTGTTGTTCGCGGCGGCGAGGCTGACCTTGAGTCCTTCGGCTTCGCCGGCCCAGCCTTCGCGTTCGGCCTCGGTGATGCGGGCAGGAGGTTGTCGCGGATTTCCTCGAGGCGGTGCCGCTGGGCGGGGTCGATGCTGAGCATGGGGCATCGGATGACCCGTTGACCGAACCAACTGAGGGGCGTCTGGGCTCCGCCCGAGGTCAACGGATAGTGACGCCGCGGTCGACCCAGGATCGTTTTGGCCTTGCTGGTTACTGCGGGTGGTGGCGTGGATCTGGTGTCATCACGTGTCGCCGAAGTACGGCGGCTCGCGGAGGTACGGATGCCAGAGCACAGCACGACGATCCGGGACATAGCGGCACTGGCGGTGGCCCGTGCAGGCCGGGTGGAGGAGACTGGCGATCCGCTGGCGCCGTTCCGGCTTGTTGATGAGCAGGGTGCCGAGGTCCCCGCGGTTAGCGAGTTCCTGCACCACATGCTCGCCGACGATGCCAGCCCGGCGTCGCTGAGGTCGTATGCGTATGAGCTGCTGGCGTGGGTCCGCTTCCTGGACGCGGTCGGGGTTGCGTGGGATCTTGCGGGCCGGGCGGAGGCCCGCGACTTCGCGTTGTGGCTGAAGACCGTCAGGAAGCCGGCGCGGCAGCGCCGTCCCGGCGCTCCGGCTCCGGGCTCGGTGAACCCGGTCACCGGCAAGGCGACACAAGGCGAGAACTACGCGGCCCGGACCCGCCGGCACGCCCGGGCGGTGATCCGGTCGTTTTACGAGTACCACCGGGAGATGCACGGCAGGCCGCTGGTCAACCCGTTCCCGCAGGCCAAAGGCGCGGAGGACGGGCAGCTGAATGCCCACCATAACCCCATGCAGCCGTTCCGGCAGCCCGCGCGGCGGGCCGCCTACCAGCCGAAGGAGCCCGGCCGGCACCGCGGAGCATCCCCGACCAGGCGTTCAGCGGCCTGTTCGCCGGGCTGGCCTGCAACCGGGACCGGGCCCTGATCGCGTTCTACATCTCCACCGGCGCCCGTGCCTCGGAGCTGCTGGGCGCCCGCCAGGGGCTGGTCGCCCCGGAGGAGCAGACGATCGGCGTCATCCGCAAGGGCAGCCGGGCTCTGCAGCACCTGCCCGCCTCGGCGGACGCGTTCGTCTGGCTGCGCCTTTACCAGCAGGAGATGCTCGGCGTGGTCCCGAGAGGGCCGGACGAGCCGGTGTGGTGGACACTGCGGCGCCCGTTCCGGCCGCTCACCTATGACGCGGCGCGGATGGTGTTCACCCGGGTCAACCGGCTGCTCGGCGCGAACTGGACGTTGCATGACCTGCGGCACAGCGCCGCGAAGAGAATGGTCCGCGATCCGCACCTGACCCTCGCCGACGTGCAATGGGTCCTCGGGCACGCCCATATCACGACTACCGAGATTTATACCGCGCCCGCCCAGGACGAAGTCATTGCCCATGTCCTGGCCCATCACGAGCGGCAGCGCACCGGGCAGACCAGGCCGTCGGCTCCGCCGGCGCCCGGCTACCGCCCGGAGGTGCTAGCGGCACTATTCGGCACCTCGGCGCCCGACGGGGGGAACCGTTGACAACGGCGGTCCGCGACGGTGCCGCCAAGGTCATCGAAGCGCCGGCAACAGGCGGGTCAGCATGGGAGCCGCGGCCCTGCGAGGGGGGCTGGTGGCAGACACGGCAGAGCCGGGAAGACCTGACGGGGCGGCTGCTGGGCCTGTTCACCGGCCCAGGCGCGGGCCTGGCCCGGGACAAGACACGGCGGCGGGGGCTGACCAAGCTGCTGGACTGGCTCCAGCTGCAGCCCGGGGGCACCTGGCAGGAGCGGTGGCTGGCCAGCGGGGCCGACGCCGCCGGCTCCGGCTGGACTGAATTGCCGTTGAAGGGGCGTGTCCCGGTCCGGCCTCATCACCGCGACGAACTGTTCGCGGGCCTCGTCCTGCTCGTGGCCGGGCAGGTCATCCGGCCCGCCTACCGGTGGCTGCTGAGCCAGCGGATGACGGTGATGCTCGCCGAGGCCCGGGCCGCCCTCGACCCCGGTGCCTTCCGCGGCCTGGAAATCCAGGCCGCGCGGGCCACGGCCTGGGCCCGCTCGGATGCGCTGAACAAGATCACCTGGATGGTGATCCGCAAGGGCGGCCTGGTCGGCGACATCACCGTCGGCGACTGCCTCGAGCTGACGGCAGCCCTGGAAGAGCACCATTTCCGGGGCAGCGCGGGCCGGCCGTTGTTCTACGCCCTGCTCAAGGACACCGGCGTGCTCCCTGCCGCGGCGCCGTCGCGGCTGCGGGCGCTGCGGATCGAGGGGCGCCGCAGCATCGCCCAGATCGTGGACGGCTACGGCATCGAGTGCAGGCCCGTCCGGGACCTGCTGGTGGAGTACTTCACCGAACGGGCTCCCGAGCTGGACCACACCTCGCTGCGCTCCATCGCCCGCAACCTGTGCCGGCTGTTCTGGCGCGACCTGGAGATCCACCATCCTGGCATCGACTCACTCCAGCTAACCCCGCAGGTCGCGCAGGCATGGAAAGAACGCCTGGCCTATATCCGCGACGCAGACGGACAGCCAGTGCGGCCCCGGATCAACTACCGCAGCGAGCTGGTGTTCGTCCGGGCCTTCTACGAGGACATCGCCCGGTGGGCGGCCGACGACCCGGCCCGGTGGGCGCCGTGGGTAGCGCCGAGCCCGGTCAAGGCCGCCGAGTGCACGCAGAAGAAGTTCAAGTCACGGGTGAAGTCGCGGATGGACCAGCGGACCAGGACGCAGCTGCCGCTGCTGCCCGCGCTCCTGCGCGCAGTCGGACAGCAGCGCAAAGACGCGGAAGATCGCATCACCGCCGCCCGCGGCACCCCTGCCGGGGACGTGTTCACCGCCGCCGGGCAGGAACTCCGCCGCTGCAGCCCCGGTCAGGCCGGCCGCGTCAACGTGACCGAGGCCGCCACGGGCAAAAGGCGCAACCTCACCCACGAGGAGGAGGCCGCGTTCTGGTCCTGGGCCACGGTGGAAGTCCTGCGGCACACCGGCATCCGCATTGAGGAGATGCTGGAGCTCACTCACCACAGCTTCATCGCCTACACGCTGCCCACCACCGGCGAGGTCGTGCCGATGCTCCAGGTCGCCCCGTCCAAGACCGACGCGGAGCGGCTGCTGCTTGTCTCCCCGGAGCTCGCGGAGGTCCTCACCGCGATCATCTTCCGGGTCCGCGCAGGGAACGCAGCCCTGCCGCTGGTCTGCGCCTACGACGTGTTCGAGCAGACCTGGAGCCCGCCCATGCCTTTCTTGTTCCAGCGGCGCTACGGCAATGAGGACCGGCCGATCGGCCGCAGCTACATCCGCGAGTGCATGGTCGCGGCCTCGCAGGCCGCGCAGATCACCGCCGCCGACGAAATGCTCGAATGGCGGCCCCACGACTTCCGGAGGATCTTCGTCACCGACGCCCTGCGGTCCGGCCTGCCGCCGCACATCGCCGCGAAAATCTGCGGGCACGCCCTATTGGACACCACCATGGGCTACGCCGCGATCTACCCCGAAGACGTCATCGCCCACCACCGGGCGTTCATCGCCCGCCGCCGCACCGAGCGGCCCAGCGAAGAATACCGTGACCTCACCGCCACCGAATGGGACGAGTTCCTCGCCCACTTCGAGCTGAGGAAGGTCGCCCTGGGGACCTGCGGCCGCGACTTCGGGACGCCGTGCGCGCATGAAAATGCGTGTGTCAGATGTCCCCTCCTCCGGGTCGACCCGGCCCAGATGCCCCGGCTCGAAGAGATCTATGCCAACCTCGGCGGCCGGCTCCAGGAGGCCAGGGACCAGGGATGGCTCGGCGAGGTCGCCGCGATCGAGACCACCCTAGCCGCCGCCGCGCAGAAACTTGAAGCCATGCGCGACCTGACTGCCAGATCCGCGAGCACGAGCATTCATCTCGGCATGCCTGACGTTCGTCCCGCCGCCGGACGATACAGTCCAGGCTCGTGACCCGCCCGGGCAAGGGAAGAGGCTGAACGTACTTCAATCGCCGATGCCAGGTAATCCCCGCCCGGGCTCTCACCGCTGATCGGCTGGCGGCATAATGGCCCGGTGCGGTATCCGCTCGTCGAGCCCTTCGACTCAGGAGTCTTCGAGGCCGGCGATGGTCACCGGGTCTTCTGGGAACGTGTCGGGAACCCGCGCGGAAAGCCCGCGGTCGTGCTGCACGGTGGCCCGGGTTCGGGTGCGCAGTCGTGGTGGCGCACCTACTTCGACCCCGACCGTTACTGCGTGACCCTCTTTGACCAGCGGGGCTGCGGGCGCAGCCGCCCGCTGGCGAGCGAGCCGGGCACCGACCTGTCCGCGATCACGACGCAGCGCCTGATCGGCGACATCGAGGCGCTGCGGAGGCTGCACGGCGCTGACCGCTGGCTCGTGTTCGGCGGCTCGTGGGGGTCAACGCTGGCGCTGGCATATGCCGTCGAGCACCCCTCTCGTGTGAGCGAACTCGTGCTCTGGGGCGTGACCACGACCACCCGGCACGAGGTGGACTGGCTGACGTGGAGCATGGGCGAGATCTACCCGGAGGCCTTCGTCGGGCTGCTCGCGCTGGTGCCCGGCCTGGAGCGGGGCGGCAACCTCCCTGCGGCCTACAACCGCCTGCTGATGAGCCATGACGCGGACCTGCGAGACCGCGCAGCGCGATCGTGGTGCGCGTGGGAAGAGCGGCTGGCAACCCTGCACGGACCCCCGGAGCCGAGCCCCCGCTACGCCGACGCCGCGTTCCGCCTCGGCTTCGCCCGCCTGGTCACTCACTTCTTCGGCCACCACGCGTTCCTGCCGCCTGACGGTATCAGCGGGCGCACCGGCCGCATCGCCGATGTTCCAGCGGTGCTCGTCCGCGGCCGGCTCGACATCGCGTCGCCGCTCGGCGTGATCTGGCGCCTCGCGCAGCAACTCCCGCTCGCTACCCTGCACGTCGTCGAAGACGAAGCCCACGGCGGAGCCGGCAACACCGATCAGTTCCTCGTGCAGGCAACGAACCGCTTCGCAGAATGACCTGGCCGTCCGGCGCGTCCGCCCCGGCACGCGCACAGATCTGCCGCTGACCGAGTGAACCACCCCGTCTGCGACACGCCCGGCTGTCATGCGCGGCCAGGTCCCTATTGTGACCGTAAGTCACACCAGCCATCCCGGAAGAGGCGCATTCCAGCCCAAGATCATTTCGGTTAAGCAGGAGTGCTCGTGGATGCAGCTGGTGGCGTAGGCGCGTCCGCAGTCGCCAAGTGCGACGCGGCGGCGCTCGAAGTGGCCGAGGAACTCTTCCCATTCGGTGTCGCTGGGTGACCGGTATTCCTCGCTGGGGCGGAGCTGGCGGCGGCGGGCGATGAAGGCGCGGTGTCCGTTGATGGCTTCTTGGGGGTAGACGGCCTTGTAGCCCATGGTGGTGTTGATGTCGTGGTGGCCGAGGATGAGCTGGGCGATGTGGGGCGGCATGCCGCTGAGGATGGCGTCGGTGGTGAAGATCCGGCGGAAGTCGTGGGGCCAGAAGGTGAGGGGCTTGCCGTCGGTGCCGGTGATGCCGGCTCCGGCGAGCGCGTTGGTGAGGAGGTCGCGGATGCTGCCGATGGCGATGGGCCGGTCCTCCAGGCCGGCGGGCCGCTGGAACAGCAGGGGCATGGGCGGGTTCCAGGTGCGCTCGTGGGTGTCGTAGGCGGCGGCGAGCGGGACGGTCCCGTCGGGGCGGCGGATGCGGGTGATGATCGCGGAAAGGGCGTCGGCGAGTTCGGGGCTGATGACGAGGAGCCGTTCGGCGTCGGTCTTGGACGGGGCGATGGCCAGCAGGGGGACGAGCTCGCCGGTGGCGGGGAGGCGGTACTGGGCCAGGCTGTGATGTGACAGCTCGGTGAGTTCCTCGACGCGGATGCCGGTGTGGCGCAGGACCTCGATGACGGCCCAGGCCCAGAACGCGTGGTCTTCCTCGCGGGTCAGGTCCCGCCGGCTGCCGGTAACGGGCTCCTCGGCCCAGGTGCGAGGGGACGGGTGGGCCAGGAGGGCCCGGCGGAGTTCCTGGCCGCCGGCGGTGAACGTCTCGCCGGGGGCGGTTGCGCGGGCGGCGGCCAGCCGGGCGGCGGTGTCCTTGCGGTTGCGGTCGGCGGCGGCGGCGAGGGCGGGCAGCGCGGGGAGCCGCTCGCGGGTCCGGGCGTCCATGCGGGCCTTGGTCCGGCGGACCTGCTTCTTGTACTGGATGTCGCTGCCGCGGATGGGGCAGGGCACGGCCCACGCTCCCCAGCGGGCGGGGTCGTCCAATGCCCACCGGGCGAGGTCGAGGTAGAACCCGCGGATGATCATCAGGACGTCGTCGGCTGATTCCCTGGTGATGAGCTGCTCGCCGCCGTCGGGCGTGCGGACGGTCTTGACCTGGAGCCGCTGCTTCCAGGCGGCGGCGACATCGGGCGGCAGGTGAAGGGAGCTGATGCCGGGATGGTGGATCTCCAGGTCTTTCCAGAGCCGCAGCCCGAGGGCACCGGCGAGCTGGTTGAGGGAGCTGTAGTCGATGCCGGGCTGGCGCTCGCGCAGGTAGTCGGTGAGCAGGTCGCGGACGGGCTGGCAGGCGATGTCGTAGCGGCCGATCATCTGCTCGGGGGTGAGCGGCCCGGCGAACTTGGTGCTGATCATCCGCACCGTGGCCGGGGCCCCGGGCGGGAAGGCCCCGGCGGTGTGCAGGAGCTGGTAGAAGAACGAGCTGTGCCGGTTGTTGGTATGGGGCTTGCGGGTGAAAACGGCCAGGGCGCAGTCGAGGAGCTCGATGCAGTCGCCGGGGGTGATGTCGGCGACGTGGCCGCCTTTGGCCGCCATGATCAGGCCGATCCGCTCGACGGCCGGGTCGAACGTGGCGTGCCCGGTGCCGGCGGCTTCCCGCAGTGCCTTCAGGCACGGCGGGGTCGCGGACACGGCCCATCTCGGCAGCGACCCGGGCCGGGGAGGTGGTGGTCAGCAGCCAGGGCAGTCCGGGGCGGATGACGTCGCCGCCGATCAGCTGGGCCAGCCCGGTGCCGAGCCTGCGGCGCAGTTCCCCTGCCCAGGTGCCGTAGTTGCCGGCGGCCTTCAGGCTGGCCAGCATCTGGTCGCGCCAGTCCGCGGTCCCGGCCGTCTCGGCGCCGCAGGCGTCCCATCGCTGCTGCCACGTCGTGCCGGGGTGCAGTTCGAGCCAGTCGAGGATCTTCAGCATGGACAGCTTCCGCCAGTCCCGGATGCCGGCCCCCTCGGGGACGAACGGCGGGGCGAGCATCCGCCGCATCACCGTGAACCGATCCGCCGTCGTCGTCGCTGCCCAGGACGCCGGGACCGGGCGGGGCGGGAACCTTTCCATCACCGCCAGGGCCTCGGCGCTGAGCCGCCGCGGCGGGGCCTGCGCCGCGGCGGTCACCGGGGCGGTCACCAGCGGCCCTTCCCGAACAGCACGTCCAGGCTCTCCGGCCGGTAGCCCGGTGCTGGCTCGGGAGGAGCGGGCCTGGGCTCCGCCCGCCGCCGGTGGTGGGCCAGCGTGGCCTGGATGACGTCCTCGGCGGTCGGGACGACGTAGATCTGCGTGGTCGACAGCAGGGCATGGCCGAGGACCCACTGCACGTCGGTGATCGGCATGTCCGGGTCGCGGGCCAGGCGGTAGGCCGCGGTGTGCCGGAGGGAGTGCAGCGTCCACCCGGTCCCGGCGGCGTCGTTGGCGCGGTCGAACATCTTCCGGGCGGTGTCGTAGGTAAGCGGCCGGAACGGCCCGCCGCAGCGTCCACCACAGCGGGTCGTCTGGCCCGGCGGGCACCAGCCCGTGCACCTCCTGCTGGTATAGCCGCAGCCACACGAACGCGTCCGGCGACGCCGGGAGCTGCTGGATCGCCCGCGAGCCCTTGCGGATCACGGTGATGAGCTGCTGGCCGGGATCGGCCCCCGAGCGGGTAACGCTGAGAAGCTCCGACGCCCGGGCGCCGGCGGACACCCAGAACGCCACCAGGGCCCGGTCCCGGTGCGAGCCAAGCCGGGCGAACAGCTCGTTGAACGCCGCGTCCGGGATCTGCTTCGGAACCCTTTGCGCGACCTTCGGGCGGAACAGGCCCGCCCTCTGCTTCGGGAACGCCTCCATCGGGTTGTGGTGCGCGTGCGCCCGACCCGGCCGGGCCAGCGGGAACGGGTTCACGATCGGCCCGGTCCCCGCCTCCAGGTGATAGGCGTAGAAGCCGCGGCAGACCGTCTCGCAGTGCGCCACCGTCGACGGCGCGAACCTCCCCGACGACGGCCGATTCCCCGGCACCGTCTTGGCCGCGGCCGGCTGCCCCCCGGGCTTGCCGGCGAGCTGAAGGTACCGGCAGAAGTCCCGGGCCTCGACCCTCGTCGCCTGGTCCCACGGGACATCCACGGCCCACGTGAACCGGAACCAGCGCAGCAGCGCCAGCGCATACGACCGCTGCGTCGTCGCGGGCCGCCCGGTCGCCTGCAGGTCCCGCAGGAACTCCGACACCGGCACGACACGCCCGCCGCCCGGGCCGCTCAGGTAGTACGGCTCCCACAGGTCCCCGGTCTCGACAAGCGCCCCCGCTGCGGGAACCACCAGCGATCCGAGATCCCGGGCCGAGTCTGTCTCTTCTCTCGTCACGGGACCCGACCGTAATCACCGCAGTCCCAGAGTGTCCGGAGGTTGATGACCCAGAACCCGTTAGTCCAGTCAACACTCCTTATCAACACTACTGGATTCCTGCGAACAAACTATCGAAAGGCGAGTATCTCGAGACCGCTGACGGCACCGCTCGCCGTCGCCGACGGCGGCACCACCCCCAAGGTCCACAACGGCTGGATGTGGGACCTCACCGTCCCCGGCAACAACGACCACGACTTCTACGTACTTTCGGTCCAGACCGGCAGTCGTCGCACCAACTACGTCACGGCGGGCGGCACACCGATACTGGTGCATAATTCAAATGATCCGACATGTGGAGTTGGCAGTGACGCTCTCCAGCAGACATTCGAGTCTGCAAATACGGAGGCCAAGCTTGGGCATGTCATTGATCCTGCGAAGCACGGTTCCGGCAACCTGGTTCAGGCGGCAGGCGGGAGGTCTGAAGCGATGAAGATGATTGTCGACAGCCTTGGGGATGCCGCTGACCTTCCTCAGGCAGGTAGGTTTGAAGTTGTGCGAACGATCATCGGCGAACAGGTCACCATCAGGGGTGCTATGGTGAATGGTATCCCGCGACTCGGCACCGCCTTTATTCGGTCCGCATTCCCCGGAAGTGCGCCGTGATGATTGGAGGGTTCGGTGAGTGACGGAACGGCCGTGCGGTCCTTCGATGAGCTCCAGGTGCGGGTGCTAAGGCATCTGCTGTCCGTTCAATTTAGAGGAGTTGAGGAACTGCGTCGCCAACTTGATGTGGCGAAGATATCGAAAAACTGGGGAGAAACATCTGCAAGCTTCGACATCGTCGTTCCGTCCGATGTACCCCAGGCCAGTCTGGTGGATGGACCAGCCCCGATTGAAGCTCTGGTCGAGGGCGAGGGGGGCGAGTATCTGGGTGAGCTAATCCTCTGGATTTCCCAGGGTACAATCTCGGCCCTTGAATATGCATGGGTCACAGATATGCCACCCGTTAAGCTCCCGGATGTCGGTGAGATTTCGGTAGCCCCTGCTTGAGGTAGGGGTCGATGACGAGGAAGGCGGCTCAGTCGCAGCGACGACGCAAGCGGCCTCCCGCCCGCACCGCTCAAAAGCGAATCCACCCGCACGTCCTGCGCCACAGCTGCGTTGTCTGTATCGCGTTTCGGCCTGAGGCACACCGGAATCCGGGGCTTGCCGTATCGTGCCTCGCGAGTGGTCGGTAACAGGCGACCGAGCTTCAAGGCGGAGTTAACCGCGGGAGTAGTTTCCGAAGCGTGGACGCGCATTACGGGCCACTTCCTGAAGGAAAGCAAGGGTATGAGTTCTACACTTCAGTGAAGCCGACCGATTCAGGTGTCGGAGGCGGAATTACTCGCTGGGTAGAAGGGACACCTGGAGTGACAGAGATTTCCGATGAACTAATAGCCATTCCGATCGAAGTAGGACTGGCGGTCCTTCCGTGAAAAGTTCATTGACTCTCAATCTAACGCCAGAAATCCGGGCAGTCCTAGTAAATCTGCTTACGATAGCCGGGCGACTGGAAGACGATGCGCGGATCATCGAGCACCTTCAGGATGAACTGTTCGGTGATCTTGAAGAATTCCGTGTGACCGTCTACGAACCCCTAAGGGACAAGCGATCTGTCAAAACGGGCCCGGGTAAAAACTACACACTGGATCTCCAGGATGCAGGCTTGGTATTCGACGTCATCAAAGGAATCGCAGACGGCTGGGTCGGCGGTACGCCGTGGAAGGCAATGAGTCTTGCTGCGCGCTCGGCGGTAGACCGTTTCCTTGGGGAATTGCGCCCACCCCGGGATTAGTCTGACGCCTTTCCGGGAAATCGGGGAGCCTCATGGTCGTTTTCCGGTTGCGTGCCGGATGGCGGTGACGAGGAGGCGACGTTGTGGTGGTCGAGGTGGGGGTGACGGTGTCGCGGAGGTCGACGGGGGCGCCTGCGGCGAGGCTGGCCGACAGTTGGAGGATGCGGCGCGGGACCATGATGCGTTTGCGGCCCCCAGGAGGGGATCGCCAGTCCTGGTGATGCGGCTGGCCATTGTGATGTGTACGCGCATGATGCTGGTGACACGTGGACCAGTCGGCTGACCTCGCGGTCGACTGAGCGGGAAGTCGCGGAGGGCTTCGCAGGGAAGACGGCGTGATACTGGAGACGACCATCGAGCAGGTGCAGGCCAGGGGCGTGGACATCCTCACATCCCCCGATGCCTTTGACGAGGCCGAGGTTCTCCTCGAGGGAAGGATTGCGGGCTTGCAGGTGACTAAGCCATGACACTCCGGGAGGTCACGTCAGGCGAGATCCTGGCCGCGCTTGGAGACGGTGGCGAGGATCGCGTCCTGCGCGCCTGCGTGGCCGCGCTTCGGGCGTACCCCCGTCCTTCGTACGCCGTCGGCGGATCACCGGCGAGCAATCTTCGTGAAACGCTTGAGGTGAAGTACCGGCATGCGGCCAGCCGGGGGAAGACCTTCATCGGCGATGGCGAGTTGTTGTTGCGGCTCCGAGAGCTCAGGAATGAGCCGGTCGCAGTGGTGTCTGCTCATGGTCCAGGCAAGACCTTCTACGTCTACGTGACTCCCCCGGTGCTGGAGCCTGTGGGGGCCGTGATCATGTATGACGCGCAACGCGACGAGGTAGCAGGCGACTTAACGCAGTGCCAGGCACCACCAGCTGTCGGCGACCGACGCCGCCTGGAACAGCACCACGTTCACCCACGACCCGACCGGGCTGGTGACGGCGGGCCAGCCGGTGCCGGCCACCTCGGTGGTCAGTACGTCGTTCGCCTACGGCGCGACCGGGACCAGACGCTGCACGCCGACGGGTGCCGCGGCCCGTGGCAGTGCACCCGCAACTCCTGGGGTCTGCAGGAGCCGCGGGTCGAGCAGGCGACGTGATAGTACACGAGCGCGACGAACTCGGTGTTCACCACGGCCTGCGACGTCGACGGCCACCGCATCCGCTATCTGCGGCGAGTACGCCTGGTAGACCGTCATCGTGCGATCCGTGAAGCCGGCCCGACCCAGCGACATGACGTGCTGGGCGTTCTGCCAGCCCGGCCCTCGGGGCAGGAGCGGGGGCGCGGGGGCGGGTCGGCCGCGCGCTCCGGGGCCCGCACTTGGCCCGCGACTGCGCGGCAGATCCTGCCTCAAGCCCCGCTCCTCCACGCCCGCGGAGTCATGGTGCGGGAAACGAGGAACGCGAACTCGTTCGGGATAATCCTGGTTTCCTCGCCAGGCTCGTCTTACGGGTATAACGGGGACGGGCAGGTGGCCTCGGTCGCGGACGCGGCCGGGACTACGTCCTATACCTACGACGGCGCGGGCCTGGCGACCCTGGCCGACCCGGCGTCCGGGACGACGGCGAGGTACTCCTACAACCCGGACTCGCAGGTCAGCCAGATCAGTTGCGGGTCGGGCAGGGACACCCAGGCGTTCGGGTACGACGGTCAGCACCGGCTGACCTCCGACACGCTGAAGACCTCCTCCGGTACCACCGTCGCCTCGGTCGATGGTCGGGAATGTATGGATAAGTGATGATCTCTACGACCCTGAGTGGCCTGCTCGGCAAGCATCTGGACCTCGTGCGCTATGTTGTGTTGCCGGAATCTCCGGAGCCAGCGATGCGCGCATCAGCAAGCTGGGACGAGGTGGAATACGCGATTGAGCTGGTATTCGACGGCCTGCCTATGGCCATATCTTGGCGAATGGAGAACGAGATGGAGTGTCTCAGCGTCAGGTCACACAGCGCCAGGGATGATACGGGCTTGGAGGTTGTCGCGGATCTCTTCGAGGCGGTGGCGCTGGGCGGGGTCGATGCGGAGCATGGGGCAGCGGATGCAGGATTAACCGAATGACCTTGAGTTGGGGTGTGGGCCTCCCATGACGCCTGGCGTGACTCACAGTCACGAATGAATCTTGGCCCGGCGTTGCGGTCCACGCGGTCGGCGGCAATATCAGATGATTGCCGTCCCGGGTGAGGCGTAGGGTGCGCGGGTGAGCATGACCGACGGCGAGGTCGCCTGCCTGTTCCTGGCGGGCATGCAGTGAGCGAGCGGGAGGGCATGCTGCCGTGGCCGGATGAGCGGATCTGGGTCAGGCTCAAGCCGGAGTGGACGTCGGATCCTGATCTGAGGTGGTCGATCGAGGGAAGCGCCCATACGCACCGGGGCCACCTGCGCGTGTCAGCGCTGGACGGCAGCTTGCTGGCCACGGTCCATTCCGGGGACATCACGGAAGCGTCGCCGGAAGCGTGGCTGTGGATCGATGGGTTCCTGCGCGGCCAGGAAGCCGGGCTCTTCGAGTTCCTGGGCCGTTCGCTTGACCTGTATGACAATCACGATGACGGTGACATCGCACGCTGGCTGGCCTGGAACCAGCGCTTTAGCCGGCACGGCTGGGCGCCGCCGCTGCGGCCCGTGCCCGCCGCCGATCCAGTGCTGAGCGAGCTTTCCGGCCCTCAGCCCTGGGCATATTCCGGCGGCCGTTTCTGGGTCTGGCAAGACGGCACGTGGGTCGTGGCGGATCCGCAGCCGCAGGACCCTGATCCAGACATCCCTGGCCGAGCCTGGCCAGGGACAAGGTGCGTCCAGCGCGGTCATCACCTGCTGGCCAGCTTCGGCGCGATCAGCGCCTGCGAGGACTGCCACCTGGTTAGCTGATCCGGGCAAGTTCCCCGCGCCCAGCGGCGCAAGCGGAGCTCGCCGTGGCCGGCAAGGCTATGACCGGCACTGAACGAGGTCGGGAGGTCCTCGGCGCGACCCTCTTTGGATTACCCTGCCTGCCTGCCCGTATATCGCGGGCACGAGGTTCAGCCATCGCCGGTCCGGTCCGGAGAGTATCGGAAAGGTTGCGGATCAGGGCTTGGGAGTGAACCGTCCGGCCGAGGTTCGGATGCCGGGCATACTGAGACGGACGGGTGCGCTGGCACTGGCGAGTTCGCGCATGGCCTCCAGTTTCTGTCCGGCGACGGCCAGGGTGGTCTCGATCGCGGCGACCTCGCCGAGCCAGCCCTGGTCCTCGGCCTCCTGGAGCCGGTCGCCCAGGTTGGCGTGGATCTCTTCCAGCCGGGGCATCTGAGCTGGGTCGACCTGGAGGAGTGGGCATCTGACGCGCATTTTCATGCGCGCACGGGGTCCCGAAGTCGCGGCCGCGGGTCTCCAGGGCAACCTCGCGCAGCTCGAAGTGGGCGAGGAACTCGTCCCATTCGGAGGTGGTGAGATCACGGTATTCTTCGCCCGGCCGCTCGGTGCGCCGGCGGGCGATGAGCGCCCGATGATGGGCGATGACGTCTTCCGGGTAGATCGCCTCTGGCGGACTCAGATATCAGAACTGCCGGAATGGGTGCGGTCACAGCGGCGTGAGGATCATCAGAATCTCGTCTCTGGTGTCGTCGGGGGCAAGCCGGAGCTTGCCCGGCCAGCGGCCTACTTCCCGCCAGCCGAGCCTGGCGTAGAAGTCTTCGAGTCCTGTTCCCCCGCGGGCCGCGAGGTGGAGTTGCTCGAGGCCCATTTCGTCCCGGGCGACTTGCCGGAGCCGGCGCATCAGGGCCGACCCGATGCCCTGGTCGCGGTGTCCGGGCTGAGTCTGCAGGTGATTGACGGTTCCCCAGTGGGCGATGAGGGGACTGGGATCGCGGCTGAGGACTACCCATCCTGCGAGCGTGCCGTCGCTGCGGGCGAGCAGTATGCGGCTTCGCTGCGATTTGAGGCCGTCGGCGAGGGTATCGACTGCCGGGGCGACGTGGCTGGCGTTGACCGGGGGAAACGGGAATCCCGCGGCGCCGCCGGCATTCGTGACCGCTATCCAGCACGCAGTCAGCTCCTGCCTGGCCGCTGGATCGGCGTCGCCCGGGTGCGTGAGCTGGATGATGTCGAGGCCGTGGCGGATCGTCATGGACCGACTGTTTCACGTTGGGGTGTCATTGCCTGTTTCCTTGCGGCGGCTTATCTCGGCGGCGTAGGCGGCCCAGTCTCCGGCGGAGGCGCGCTGCCAGGCGGCGGCGACGGCGATGTGGATGCCGGGCAGGCGGGCCAGTACGGCGGCGGGCAAGTCAGTCGCGAGCTGGAACAGTGCGGTGGAGCGGGCCTGGCCGGGATAGATGCCGTGCTCGCGGAGGCGTTCGGCCAGGCGATAGGAGCTGATCGGGCGTCCGGGCTGCCCGCCGGGGAACAGGCCGGGCAGCTGGTCCAGAAGCCGGCATCGGATCGGGTGCAGGTGGCGCACAGCGGCTCGGCCCGGCTGCCGCCCCGGGCGCGGCACGGTTCGGCGCGGGACCTGGCTGCGCAGTCGCGGCAGAGCCGGACCCCGTCCCGGGGCTTGACGAGAGGGATTACCCGGCCGCAGTGCGCGCGGGCCGGCCGGACAATGCCGTTGGCCCCGGCCTGGGCCAGCTGGTCGATCAGCCGCAGTACCGACGGGACCGGTGCCGCGGCGCCTGCCCCGGTCAGCAGCTCAGGCCGGTCCTGCAGGCCCAGGCGAGCTGGTGGCGCTGCCCCGCTCGCGCCGCCGCCGCGGTCACGGCGGCGGCGACGGTCCCGGGCGGCAGTCCCGGGTCGATCACCGCGACGATGCCCGTCACGACGGCCACCGGGTCCCCGCCTGGCGGGCACTTCGCGCACCGCGCCCGGCCGTCCCGGTCACGCAGGTGGATGACCCTGACCTTGCCGCAGCCTGCGCACGGCTCGCGCTTCGGCCCGCAGGCAGAGCAGAACCAGTCCTCGCCGCGGCGCTGGAAGCTGCGCAGCTGCTTGCCGCACCCGGCGCAGGCGGGGGCCGAGACGGTGCCCGCGCCCGCCTTCCGCAGCGCGATCAGCAGGTCCCCGGCAGCCCGGGGCGCGGGCGACCGGCCGTCGGCCAGGATCGCGGGCCGGCGGGCGAGCGCCTGGGTGAGCTTGCGCCGCTTGGCCCGGCCGCCGGCCACGCCGATCACCGCGTCCTCGATCACCGCCAGTTCCAGGGCCGGCTCGATGCCGCTGATCATCGCCACGATGACGCCGACAGGGTCGGCCAGCACGTCCGGGATGCCCGCGGCCATCGCTCAGCCGCCGTCCTGCGGGGAGCACGCCGGTGTCCTTGAGCAGGGGCGTAGAACAGCGGCCGGCCCGAGCTGCCGCGGAAATGACGCTCTTCCAGCGGGCCGAAATGACCCGGCTGTGCGTGAACGGATAAACGAAAGCGGAGAGACGAAATGGCTGCCATACTTGCGGATCGACTTTCTTGTGGGATGCGGCCGGTTGCTTGGGTTCCGGATCACCAGCCCCACTGCACTGCTGAACGGTGAACCCCGCATACCCGCAGTGCCTGGCTTGCGCGCGAAATCAGGGCGGGGTAGTCTCCAACCTTCTGCGACGAGCGATCAATCTTCTTGAAGGCTCCTTCTGATGGCGCAGTTTCTGGCTTCTTCTTCAGGCTTGGTTCACCATGGGTGCTTCGTGGTCCGCCGGGCTGATGGTTCCGGTGATGTTTCGGACTGGGACCCCACCGAGGCGGCCTTCTATAACGCGGGCGACGCGGTGATTTTCAGAGTCAGGCCGGAGGTCGTCGGGCCGGTGGATGTCGAAGTCTGGAAAGGAGTCCCGGACCAGGCGCTAGAGCACGTGCTCTTTTCTGAACGCCTCGATGAAGGGGTGGAGCGCATTCTGCTGTCGCATCCGAATGATGTGGTTTCCGTGGAATTCGACGGCTCGCCGGAAAGGATAATCGTCGAAGTTCGCGTTGATGACGCGGACTGGCCGGGGAAAGTTCAGGTCATCGTTTCGCCCGGCGTTGCTCGCTAAGGGCGGTGGTCAAGATCTGTTCGGTACCCGGGTGGTGCTCGCCTCCGCAAGGCCATCCCGATCGCGAGCCTCAAGCCCGGTGACATGGTTCTCCTAGTGGTCGCCCCGTAAGTTCGTTGGGGATGGCGGGTCGAGCCAGGCGGTAGCGTCGCCCAGGTAATGGTTATGTGCTCGGATACTCAGCCGCCCTGGCGAGCCGCCTTTGTTTGCCGATCCGGTGCCCTCTCGTCGCCGATTGTTCAGGCGGTAATGGCGCTAAAGAAACCCGGAGGGTATGAGGATACCTACTGGCTTACCTTGTGTCCGTTCTGCAAACAGTGATGGTGATCCATGCGCGTACGTCTGCTCGTCCTTTGCGTGGTCCTGCTCGGCGCGGCCCTGGGCGCTGCGGGCTGCTCGTCGTCGGGCGCGTCGTCCGGTAGCAAGGCGCCCGTCGGCAAGCCGGGGGGAACAGTGACGGTCAAGTCCGGCGGCAAGGTCGTCTGCGTGATCACGCTCGACAAGAACGGCACCGGCACGTGCAAGGTGAGCACCGCGCAGTACGCGCCAGGGAAAGTCACGTACACCGGCACCTATAACAGCGTCGGCAACTTCAAGTCGGGTGCCAGCGCCTCGACCACGCTGACGATCACGCCGGCCGCGAAGAAGACGTCGTAAGACGCCCGTGGGTCAGGAACCGTGGGTCAGGAATCGTGCGTGAGGCCCCTGTGCGTCAGGCCCCGCGGGCCCGCACCTGCCGCCGGGGCCGGGCCTGCCGCTGCCGGGCCGGGATCCCTCGGTCAGCGGCGTCCAGGACGCCGGCGGACGCACCGTCGGGCAGTTCGACGGCGCTCGGCACTTCTATGAGGCGCTGCCCGGCGCGGGCCTCAGCGGCCTCGACGCATTCCAACTCGGCGTTCGTCCGCAGGATCGCGACCTCGATCGTGAACGACGCGCCCGCGTCGCCCTCGCGCTCGCGGCGCAGGGTCTGCAGCGCCTTCGCCTCCGTCAGCAGCACCCGGCGCTGCACCCGGCACACCTGCCGGACCGCATCCTCGCCCCGCAGGCTTGCGGCCAGGACCTTCTGCACGAACTCATCGCGAAAGCCGGCGCTGCGCCGCACCGGCTCCGCCAGCCATTCGGTCAGCTGCTCCAGGCCGGCCTCGGTGACCTCGAGGACACTGCGGTCAGGGCGCATGCCTTCCTGTGGTTCCACCCGCGAGGTGACGAGCCCGTCCCGCTCCATCTTGTGGATTACCTCGTAGATGTACCCTTTGTTCAGGCCGCCGTACTCTGGCCCCAGGGCAGCTTCGATCTGCCCCTTCATCTGCCAGCCGTGGCTCGGTCCGCCCTCCAGCAGGGCCAGGATCACATGCTGAAAAGCCATATCTTCCACAGTACCCCACGGAGCCGCCGTCGAACGTGGCAACGCGTGGTCTTTAAGCTGAACAGTCAGGTTGAGTACTACCCCGGTATGGTCTGGTCGGGCATGATTGGGTATGTGGGGGAAGTGGTTCGCCCGTGACGGTGCCGCCGCCCGCGACCAGCGCTGGACGCAGGCCGGGAGTGGCAATCGAGCTGAACAACGTCGTATGCCGGGCCAGCGCGGTCGGCCCTGGTGATTTCGGCGTTGCCGGCCTAAGCCTCCAGGTGCCCCCGGGCCAGAGCCTGGCTCTGCTCGGCCAGCCGCACGGCACCGCGACCGCCCTGTTCGACGTGATCGCCGGGCTCAAGCGGCCGCGGGCCGGGGAGCTCTGGGTAGACGGCGTCGCCGTGCACCGGCTGGGCGGGCGGGAAGCCAGCCGCTACCGGGCGGGGCGCGGGCTGGTCTCGCCGCGGTTCCCGCTGCTGGCGTCGCTTCCGGTCACCGACAACGTGCTGGCCGCGTCGGCCGGCCGGCCCGGCGCGGCGGCGGCCGAGCGGGCGGCGGAGCTGCTTGAGTTCGCCGGCTTCACGCGGCCGGCTGTTCCCGTGGAGCAGCTGACGGCGGAGGAGCAGTGGCGGGTCATGATCGCCCGCGCGCTCGTGCCGTCCCCTGGGCTGCTGCTGGCTGAGGATCCCGCGACGGAGGTCGACGCGCGCGCCGTGGACCGGGTTCTCGACGTGCTGATGGACGCGCACGCAAGATTCGGCTTCACCCTCGTCCTCGCGGCCGGGCGGCTGGCCGCCGCGGTCCGCTGCGAACGGCGGGTCTCCCTGGTGGGTGGCGCCGTGGCCGAGGACGAGATCACCGGCGACGACGACGGGTGGACGCGGAGCCGCGTCGACAGAATCGGATGACCCGCCCGTGCGAGTGATGACGGTGCGGCTGATGACGGGCTACCACCGCTCGGTCTGGTGGTGGATGAGCGTGACCTGCGGCGGGCTGGCCGTCGCCATTGCCCTCGCGGTCCTTGTCGTCGGCACCTCCGCTCCCGCGTCGGTGCAGCTCACCGGCAGCGTGCCGGGGACGGGCGCGGCGCGCTCCTACGACATCATCGTCAGCGCGCCGGCTTCGGGAGGAGGCGGCGGCTCCGGCGGGCTGACGGAGAAGCCGGCCACCCTGGACAATCTCTCCGGCGGCATTACCCTCGCCCAGTACGACGCGATCCGCACGCTGCCCGGCGTGGCGGTCGCCGCGCCGCTGACCATGGTGGGCTACGTCCCGTTCACGGTGAGCGCGCCCATGACGATCCCGGCCTCGGTGCGCGCCGCGAAACCGACCGGGGTCACCCTCACGGTCCGGCTGCGCTCGGACAACGGCCTGTCCACCGTCACCTGGGACGACGTCACCGTCGCCTACCCCACGCTCAAGCCGTCCACGCTGTCGGTCAAGCTCAGCTGGACGTTGCAGCTCCCGCTGGTCGCGGTCGACCCCGCCGCCGAGGCGCGGCTGCTGGACCTGAACGGCGCCGTCACCAGCGGGAGCTACCTCCCCGAGACCGCCGCCCCGGGGAGCGGTCCGGTGCCGATGCTCATGGCCGGGTCGATCGCGAGCGACGAGGCGGCCCAGGTCACTATCGACTCGCCGGCCGGCGACACGGCGACCCTGACCACCGCCAGGGCCTACCGGCAGCTTGTCGGGGAGGTCACGAGCACGCCGGGAACGATTTCCGGGTACTGGACAGCCGGGCCGGTGGCCTATGCGAATATGTCGGCCGGCCCGCTGACGCCGGAGCCCGTCGCCACCGACCTGGCCGCCGCGTGGAACGGCGCGTACCTGTGGGCCGGCCAGCCGGCCCAGGCGAGCGCGCTTGACGTCTCGTTCCGCACGCTTACCGAGCACGCCGCGCTCGCGGGCGGCGCTGCGGTGCGGGCCGTCGGCGTCTTCGACCCCGCCAAGGTCGCCGGCGCGCCGGCGACCCCGTCGCCGTACAGCCCGGAGCTGCTGACCGGTGCGGACCAGCGGTCCAGGCAGCTGCTCGGCGGCCAGCCGCTGGCGCCCGACGGCGACCCGGCCGACTACGGTCGCTCGGGCGCTTCGCTCGTCGTGCCGCTGGCCGACATCGGCGCCTTCACCCACGGCTACTCCGGGGCGGCCGGCACGGGGCAGGCAAGCACGGGGCCGATC
This sequence comes from uncultured Actinomycetota bacterium, assembly GCA_963767685.1. GTDB lineage: Bacteria > Actinomycetota > Actinomycetes > Streptosporangiales > Streptosporangiaceae > Trebonia. The sequence goes on along the minus strand of CAVYEZ010000005.1, from coordinate 1,638,478 downwards.
GGCACCATCCGCGTCCGCGTTGCCGGCGCGGAGGGCGACACCGCCGCGAGCGAGGACAAGATCAGCGCCGTCGCCCAGGAGATCGTCCGCGCGACCGGCCTCCACGTTCAGCCGGTTCTCGGCACGACGGTGACCACCCGGGTGGTTGCCCTGCCGGCCGGCCTGCACGGCCGGCCGCCGCTGCTCGTCGACGAGGTCTGGTACCGCAGTGACGTCCGCACGACCGTGTGGACGGGCCTCGGCCTGGACAGCCTCGTGCTGGTCGAGCTGCAGTTGCTTGCCGGGGAAGTGGGCATCGGCTGGGGCACCTGGCGGCTGCTGCGCTCGCGGCGGCGGGAGCTGGCGACGCTCCGCGCGCTCGGCTGGCGGCGAAGGCAGCTGGCCGGACGGCTGCTCGCCGAGTTCGCGCCCACCGCGGTCATCGCGGTCGCCGCGGCGGCGCTGGCGGGCTACGCGGTCGGAGCGGCGCTGGCCGGACGGCCGGAATGGGCGTGGCTGGTGCTGTGCGTGCCCGCGGTGATCGCCGCGGGCATCCCCCGGGCCCGCCACACGCTGCTCGCGGCAGGGGCCAGGGGCCTCGCCGCCGCGCCGCCGGGGGACTGGCGGTGGTTGCCCGGGCGAGTGCCTCGCTGGTGGTCAACGCGGCCGGGGCGGGCAGGCGCGCCCGCGCGCCTCGTCCGGAGGCAGCTACGGACCGGCTCGCGCAGGCTGCTGCGTACGGTCGTGATCGCCGGCGCGTCCGTCGCGCTCAGCCTCGAGGTCGCCGCCCGCTGGGCCTTCGCCGGCGCGGCCACCTCATGGACCCAGCGCCCCGCCACCGGACAGGGCGCGTTCGTGGACGGCGCGGCGGTGCTTGTCGTCGTGCTGATGGCGACGTTCACGGCGGCCGACCTGGACTGGGTAGCCCTGCGCGAGCGGGCGGTCGAGGTGCGCACGCTGCGCGGCATCGGCTGGTCGGGCCTGGACGTGGCCCGGCTGACCTCGCGGAACGCGGCGTGGCCGGGCCTTTGGGGCGGCCTCATCGCGGGCGGCGCCGACCTCTTGGTCGGACTTCCCGCGTCCGGCGCCGCGCCGCCGCGGCTGATCGCCCTCGTCGTCCTGGCGGCGGCGTCCGGCATCGCGTTGAGCCTGCTAGCGAATGGCTTGTCCACGTATTCGGTGATTCGCGCCGAGGCCTCGAATAATTAACTGTTCACCCGCGGTTTCCCCCCTTTGCTCCTCCCATCGGCAATGATTGAATCGCTTTCGCTAGTCAGGTGCCTAGGTAGCTGGCCGCGAGGTAATGATCTGGCTCATGAGGGGGGCCGTACGTGGTCAGTGAGGACCCGACTGTGCGCATGCCGTCGGCGGACGATTCCGGGCTAGGCAGCGGAGCGCCGTCCCCCGGCAGCCGCGGTGACGCCGCCCGCCCGCGGGCCGCGCGCAGCCTCAAGTCCCGGCGGAGCACTTCTGACCTGATGTTCCGCTCGGTCCTGCGGTCGGGCGGATCCTTCGCGCTGCTGATCATGATCGGCGTGGGCTCGTTCCTCACCTTCAACGCCTGGGACGCGATGCACAAGGCCGGCCTGTCGTTCCTGACCACCCAGTCATGGAACGCCAACGGCGGCCAGTTCGGCATCGCCGCGGTCGTCGTCGGCACCGCGCTGATCGCGCTGGTCGCGCTCACGGTCGCGATGGTGCTGGCGACCGGCACCGCACTTTACATCTCCGAGTACGCCCCCCTGGCCCTCAAGCGCTTTTTCATCGCGATGCTCGACCTGATGGCGGCGGTGCCGAGCGTGGTCTTCGGGCTGTGGGGCTCCTACCTGCTGCAGTGGAAGATCCTGCCGGTGTCGCGCTGGCTCAACGACTGGTTCTACTGGTTCCCCCCGTTCCAGGTGAATGGCGTCGATCGCAGCAACCCGGTCGTCTCGCTCGACACCTACTCCGCGTCGACGTTCATCGCGGGCATCGTGGTGGGGCTGATGATCACGCCGATCGCGGGCGCGGTCATGCGCGAGGCGTTCGGCCAGGCGCCGGTCGGCGAGCGTGAGGGCGCCCTCGCGCTCGGCGGCACCCGCTGGGGGATGATCAGGTCGGTCGTCCTGCCGTTCGGCCAGGGCGCCATGATCGGCGGCCTGATGCTCGGCCTCGGCCGGGCGCTCGGCGAGACGATGGCCGTGCTGCTGATCATCTCGCCGGTCTACGCCATCCAGCCGCACATCCTGCAGCACGGCACCAGCTCGGTGTCCAGCCTCATTGCCTCGCAGTACTCCGAGGCCTCGAGCCACTTCTCGATCAGCGCGCTGATGGCCGCCGGCCTCGCGCTGTTCGCGATCACCATGCTGGTGAACTTCATCGCCGCCCAGATCGTGTCCAGGTCCCGCTCCGGCGCGCTGAGCGAGGCGTGAGGCCATGACCGCACTGGATTCCGCTCCCGGCACCGGCGGGCCGCCGGCCGAGCCGGGCGCCGAGCCGCCGCGGACGACGGTGCCGCGGCGCCAGCAGCGGCCGAACCCGCCCCAGCCCCGCCCGCTGAGCTTGCTGCGCCTGCCGGACGTGGTGTCGATCGTCGGCGCGCTGCTGGCCGCGGTGGCCAGCACCGGGCTGCTTTGGTTTGAGATCTCACCGTTCTCCGGGATCATCGGCGCGGTCGTCGTCTGCTGGATCTTGTTCGTGTTCTACTACGCGGTCCTCGTCTCCTTCGACGAGAACCGGATGACGGTGCGCGACCGCCTGTCGGCGGTGGTGGTGAACTCACTCGCCATGCTGGTCTTCGGTGCGCTGCTGTGGGTCATCGTCTACACGATCTTCTTCAAGGGCCGGTCGGCCCTGGTGCACCTCAACTTCTACACGCAAGACGAGCGGCTAAGCGGCCCGCTGAGCCCGCTGACCGAGAGCGGCGCGCTGAACGCGGTCGTCGGCACGCTGATCGAGCTCAGCATCGCGATGGGCATCGCCCTGCCCCTCGGACTCCTCACGGCCGTCTTCATGAACGAGGTGCCGGGCCGGTACTCCCGCTTCGTCCGCATCATCGTCGATGCGATGACCGCGATGCCTGACATCCTGGCCGGGCTGTTCGTCTACTCCATCCTGGTGCTCACCCACAGCGCCGGGTCGGGTTTCGCCGCCGCGTGCGCGCTCGCGATTACCGCGCTGCCGATCATCTGCCGGGCGAGCGACGTGGTGCTGCGGCTGATGCCCGGCGGCCTGACCGAGGCCTCCTACGCCCTCGGCGCCGGCCAGTGGCCCACGGTACGGCTGGTGACGCTGCCGACGGTGCGGTCCGGGCTGGCCACCGCGGCGATCCTCGGCGCGGCGCGGGCTATCGGCGAGACGGCTCCCGTGCTGCTGACCTCCGTCGCGAACGAGTACCTGACGTTCAGCCCCTTCAAGGGGCTGAACTCGCTGCCGCTGATGGCCTACACCTCGGTGCAGGAGCCGGAATCGGTCGAGATCGCGCGCGGCTTCGGTGCCGCCTCGCTGCTGCTCGTCCTCGTTGTCGTGCTGTTCACGCTGGCCAGGTGGGTCGGCGGGCGCGGGCCGGGGCAGCTGAGCCGCGGGCAGCAGCGCAGGCGGGCGGCCGCCTCCCGGCGGGACGCCGCCCGCTACGCCCGCCTTGAGCGGGCCGCCATGGCAGTCACCAATTCACAGGAGTCGCAATGAAGGCCAGGACCATCCTCAGTCGCGCCCGCGAGGCCCGGCCGGGGCGGGGGCGCGGACCACGCCGGCTGCGGCTGATCGCGTTGTGCCTGAGCCTGGTCTTCACGTTCGCCGCGGTCGAACTCGGGGCGGTACCGTTCGCGTCGGTGACGCCGCCGCCCGCCAAGGCGGCCTCGTACGCGCCGATCACCGGGGCCGGGTCGACCTGGGCCTACCCGGCGATCCACGCCTGGATCGATCAGCTGGTCTCTAACGGGATCTCGATCACCTACACGCCGAACGGTTCGAGCTCGGGCCGGTCCTCCTTCGCGGGCGGCCAGGCGGACTGGGCCGCGTCCGAGATCCCCTACGGCGTCGTCGACGGGGCCAACACCGACTCGCCGCCTTCCCGCGGCTTCGTGTACGTGCCGGACGTGGCCGGCGGCACCACGCTCATGTACAACGTCCAGATCAACGGGCAGCGGGTGACGAACCTGCGGCTGTCGGAGAAGACCGTCGCTGACATCTTCACCAACAAGATCACCAACTGGGACGACCCGGAGATCGCGGCCGACAACCCGGGCCTGACGATGCCGAACCTCCAGATCATCCCCGTGGTCCGCTCGGACGGCGCGGGCTCCACCTCGGACTTCACCAGCTGGATGCTCGCCACCGAGCCCGCCGACTGGCAGGCGTACTGCGCGGTGGTCGGCCGGAGCCCGTGCACGCAGACCTCGACGTACCCGCTCCAGTCGGGCACAGCCATGATTGCCCAGCAGGGCGACCCCGGCGTCGCCACGTACGTGGCGCAGTCCTCGTCGAACGGTGCGATCGGCTACACGGAGTACGCCTGGGCGCTGGAGGAGGGCTTTCCGGTCGCGAAGCTGCTCAACGCCGCCGGCTTCTACACCCTGCCGTCCCCCGGCCACGTCGCCGTCTCGCTCCTGGCGGACCAGGTCAACACCAGCAATCCCAACGACCCGGCGACGTACCTGACGCAGAACCTTTCTGGCGTCTACACCAACGCCGACCCGCGTAACTACGAGCTGTCGGCGTACTCGTACTTCATCCTGCCCACCGACACAACCGACGGCATGACGACCAACAAGGGCTACACGATCGGCGCCTTCGGCAACTACGCGCTCTGCCTCGGCCAGTCGCAAGTGGACGTCCTCGGCTACTCCGCGCTGCCCATCAACCTGGTGGAAGCCGGCTTCGCGCAGCTGCAAAAGATCCCGGGATCGACCGTTCCCGCGGAGTCCGCCGCCGCCATCGCCCAGTGCAACAACCCGACGTTCTCCACCAACGGCACCAACACCCTCGCCGTTAACGACCCGCAGCCGCTGGCCTGCGACAAGCAGGGCTCCACCCAGTGCGCGGCGGGGGTCGCGGAGCCGACGGAAGCCGGCGCGCAGACCGGCAGCAGCGGGGCGGGCAGCGGGACGACGGGCGGCGTCACGACGAGCACCGGCACCAGTTCGACCGCCGGCGCCAGTTCGACCACTGGCGCCAGTTCGGGTACCGGCGGGACGTCGAGTACCGGCGGCACCTCGAGTACCGGCGCGACGTCGAGTACCGGCGCCAAGACCAGCGGCGGGGCCACGCGTACCGGCGGTGCCAGCGTGACCAGTCCTACCGGCGGAGCCTCGGCCGGGGCGACCGGGACCACCGGCACCGGGCAGAACTGTGACCCGAACACCGGGGTCTGCTCCACGACCGGCGCGTCGGGCACAGGCACTGGCAGCAGCGCGAGCGGCACGGGCAACAGCGCGCTCAGCGACGGCTCGAATGCCACGGGGAGTTCCGGCCAGTCGGCGAACGACACCCCGGTCACGCTCGCGGGCAGCAACGGCAGCGGTATCGAGGTGACGCTGATGGCCATCGCCGCCGGGATGCTGTTCCTGGTCAGCGTGGTGCCGCCGCTGCTCGCGCAGGCGGGCAGGCGCAGCCGGCAGCGGCGCGGGATCGACGAGTTCTACGACAGCGACTGGCCGGGGAACCGCCAATGATCGCGTACCGGCGCGGTCCTCGGCGAGCGCGGGGCCACCGGGCCCTGATGACCGCCGCGTGGTGGGGCAGCACGCTCACCGCCGTCTTCGCGCTCATCGGCCTGGTGGTCATCAGCGGCGTGCCCGGCACCCCGGGGATGGCGTTGCGGGCCGACGTCTATAACCAGATGACCGGTGTCGGGTCGACTGCCTCGGCCGTGACCGTGAGCTGGGCGAGCGGCCTGCTGGACTCGTCCAACCAGCCGATCGTCGGCTCGAGCAGCAGCGACGGCGGCCCGGAGCTGAACCCGAACGCCGACCGCGCGGCCGGCACGGGGTCGCTGTCGTTCATGGACAGCGAGTTCGCGAACCTTACGGTGACGGTCAGCCAGACGGAGAACATCACCCACCAGGGCATCACCGTCAGCTGGGCGAACGCGCCTGCCTCCAACCGCTCCCCGTCGACCGACTTCATGCAGATGATGGAGTGCTACGGCGACTCCGCGTCCGGGCCGAGCCCGGAGGACTGCGAGTACGGCAGCCCGGGCATGCTCGGCACCCAGATACCCAACCAGCAGATCACCGGCCGCACCGGCCCCCTATGTAACGCCGGGTCGGTCCCGAGCGCCACCTCGCCGCCGTCTGGCCCGTCGGGCGGCCCGGCCCAGGGCTGCGACCCGAATGAGCAGACTACCGAGACGCCTGCCCACTGTGACCCGAGCGCGACGGGCGCCGCGTCCTGCTCGGGCGGCCAGTACTCGATCCCGTTCGTGCCCGCCGACGACGCGGCGAACCCGCTGTACGGGGCAGGAGCAACGGGCACGGGGACCGGCACCATGTTCAACGAGTTCAACACCAACGAGGTGCAGGCGGCGTACACCGCGGCCGACGGGAGCGGCCAGCAGCAGTTTGAGACGCTGACCGAGACCCAAGCTCCCGGACTTGGGTGCGGCGAGACCGAGAGCAGCGGGCAGGTCCGCAGCTGCTGGCTGGTCATCGTGCCCCGCGGCACCTACGAGCCGAACGGGTTCAAGGCCAGCAACTCGGTGCCGTTGTTCACCTCGCCGCTGAGCGCGGGCAACTGGGCGCAGCGGATCCAGGTCCACCTGGGCTACGCGCCGCTCACTCCCAACTGCCCGCCCACCATAGTCCCGGACGCGATGGTCGGCACCCAGGTGGCCTACCGGGCGGTGTCGTCCTGGCAGACGGCGCTGAACCAGACCGCGAACTGCTCGAAGGTGTACTCCTTCACGGCAACGACGGAGAACGAGGCCACCGGTGACCTGCCCGGCGTGAACGGGAGCAGCGGGTCGGCGGGTCTTGCGTTCACCACGATCCCCATCGGCAGCGAGGTCACCCGGGACGGCGGGACCGCGCCGACCTTGCCGACGATCTTGTACGCCCCGGTGGCCGTGACCGCGATCGACTTCGGGTTCAACGTCAACACCGGCGCGACCGGACAGCTGACCAAGCCGGTGAACCTCACGCCCTCGCTGCTGGCCAAAGCACTCACCCAGGTCTACCCGCTAGACCTGCCCGACTACGGCGGGGCGAACGGGCTACTTGGACCGGCCTGGTCGCAGAAGAACCCCCAGTCCCTGCTCGCCGACCCGGCGTTCAATGCGCTCAACTCCGAACTGCCGACCGCCCTGGGCGGCGCGCCGACGTTCCCGTTCATCACCGGCGACCACTCGGCGGACAACCAGCGGGTCTGGCAGTACATCCAGTCGGACGCAGCTTCCGCGTCCTGGCTCGGCGGCGGGACCGACCCGAATAACCCGGTGACCGCCGATCCGGACTACGTCTCGCTCAACCTGGGCAAGTCGCCCGCGATCGACCAGTTCGACGAGGCGTACACGGGCACGCTCACCTGCGCCCAGGCCGTCACGGACATCAACCAGTGCGGGGGTCCCCCCGACCTGAGCCAACCGTCCTCAACGTCGTGCACTATCCCCGCCGGGGACACGGTCAACACCGCCTCCAAGGCATGTACCGCCGCCCTGCGCAGCGAGAACCTGTTGCCGGTCGAGACGAACTTCGACCAGGCCGCCTCCGCGGTCCTGGCGGCGAGCGACCCGGGAAACACCAAGACCTGGGATCCGAGCGCCAAAGCGGCGGACGGCACTTCGGGGTGGTTCGACACGGTCGGCACGGAACTGCCGGGGGAGACGTTCATGTGGACCGTGAACGACATGCCCGACCTGGCCGCCTACGGGCTTGACTCCGCCGCCTTGTGCGACCCGACGGGCGCCAACTGCGTCCAGCCGAGCACCGCCGACGTGACCGCGGCGCTTAACTCCGCCACCCCCGACAGCGCCGGCCTGCTCCAAGTCAACCCGGCCACGGTGCCGTCCGGCGCCTACCCGCTCGTCGACGTCGTCTACGCGGGCGTGCCCACCGACCAGTCCGGCTCCCTGCTCACCGACTACGCGAACTTCATCTCCTTCGCCGCCGGGCAGGGCCAGACTACCGGGACCTCCCCCGGTGACCTGCCGCCCGGCTACCTACCGCTCCCGGCCAGCCTCCAGACCCAGGCCCAGTCGGTCGTCACCCAACTGCAGGCGCTCGCCGCGACCGCGACGTCCACCGCGAGCCCGACCGCGTCCGCGACCGCGACGGCTTCGTCGAGCACCAGCCAGCAGGCAACGACAACTGGCGGGGGCAGCACGACGACCACCGGCGGCAGCACGACCACCGGCGGCAGCACGACCACTGGCGGCGGGAGCACCACGACCGGCGGCGGGAGCACCACGACCGGCGGCGGAAGCACGGCCACCGGCAGCACGGCGCCGACGACGACCGCGACTAAGTCGGCGGCCACCGCGACCTGCACCCCGGCCCCGTCCCCGGCGGCATCCGGGTCAGCGTCCGCCTCCGCGGCACCTGCCGCCTCCGCGTCCGGGACCGCGGCCGCCGCGTCCAGTACCGCGGCCGCCGCGACCATGCAGGCGAGCACGGCCTGCGCGTCAAGTTCTCCCACCCCGGGCTTTGACGTCCTCCCGCCTTCGGTCGAGGCGATCGCCGGGACGACGCAGGCCACCAGCGTCACCGCGCGGGAGGCTCTCCTCATCGTGCTCGGCGTCGGCGGCGGGGGCGGCGTCCTCTCCGGCGGCCTGCTCTTCTACGGCCGCTTGCCAAGACGCGGCCGCGCTCGAGCAGGGCCCAGCCGCCCATGACGGGAGACAGGCGGCTGTCCCCATCGGCAGGCGCGCTTCGACAACTGAATCCCGTCCCAAAAGGCTTGGCCGGCGAATTGTGGGTTCGCCGGCCAAGGAACACCCGGCCCTGCCAGTACCAGACTGCGGGCTACACCTGGGCGTCGCCTTCAGGCTACGTCCTAAGGCAATGAGAGGGGAAACCTCTATGCGTTTCAAACCCCCCACGATGCTGCGGAAACACCGAGTTCGCAGCCTGCTCGTCGCGGGCACCGTGCTCGCGGCGGTCGGCGGCACAGCGTTCGCGCAGGCCGCCCCGGCCAAGGCCGACCCGGAGATTACCCTGGTCGCGGTCGGTTCTGACACGATCCAGGACGTGTGGAACGCGTTCACCAACGGGACGCCCGCGGGGCCCTCGGGCTCCGGGGTGACCGCGGTGGCCCCCCCGCTCGCCGCCGGCCTGGTCGGCTCGTACAACGCGACCGACCCGGCGACCGGCCAGATCAACGCGAATATCACGCCGACCGACGGCTGGGCCGTGCAGAACAACATCGTTCCCAACCCGACCGCCACCTTCCCGCTGCCCGCGGGCGACTGCAGCTTCGCCCGACCGAACGGCTCCGGCCAGGGCGTCGGGGCGCTGCGGGTGGCGCTCAACGCGTCCAGCACCCTCGGGCTCAAGAAGGCCATCGCCCCGCTCCCTGGCCAGGGCTGCGTTGACATCGCCCGCTCGTCGAGCACGGTGGACACCGTCGACAACAACCCGGCCGTCGACCTGCAGTGGGTTCCGTTCGCGATCGACGCGGTGACCGGCGCGACCGGCCCGGCCAGCTGCACGCCGTCGACCAACTGCCCGAGCTTCACCGCCGACCTCGGCAACGGGACCACCAAGAGCGTCACGACGGTGGCGAGCGTCCTCGGGTCGGACATCGGCACGGCGACGCAGACCCAGGTCAGCGCGCTGTACAACTGCACGCCGACCAAGATCGGCAACACCACCTACTGGCCGCAGGAGCCAAACCAGACCGCGCCGACCGGCGACGTGGCGATCGACCTGTACGTGCCGCAGCCCGGCTCGGGTACCCGGTCGTTCTGGGAGAGCACCCCCGCCGCCAACTTCCCCGACAGCAACGTTGACAGCACCTGCGTCAACGACCACATCATCGCCGGCGCCCTCGCCTCGGCCAACGACGGTGGCGTTAGCGTTCCGGTCGAGGAGCACGACGGTACCGCCGTGTCCACCGACCCGAACGCCTACGACCCGTTCTCTATCGCCCAGTACATCTCGCAGCAGAACCCGACCCACAACCCGCGGGTCCACGGCGCGGTCCTGCAGGACATCAACGGCATCGCCCCGTTCAACACCGCCGGGACGCCCAGCAGCGGGCTGAACACCAACTTCCCGATCCTCCGTAACGTCTACGACGTGGTGAAGCTGTCCCGGCTGACCACCGCCGGAGACCCGATCGACACCCTGTTCAACGGCGTCGGCTCGACGATCTGCAAGCAGCGCGCCATCATCACGTCCTTCGGGTTCGCGCTGATGAGCGCCACGGTCTTCAACGACCTGACCTGCGGCACGATCCAGACGAGCCTTGAGGGCTCCAATTAGCCCGGCTCGCCGGCTAACCCCCTAGGCGTCCTGGGGCCTGCCCGGACTCGCAGTGTCCGGGCAGGTGTCCAGGGCTCTGCCCCGCGCGGGATCTCGGTCCCGCGCGGGGCAACCCGCCAGCCGGGCCCGCCAGCCGGCGAGCCCGCATCACAAGGAAGTGGGAAAGGAACCCTTCCATGAAAGGTATACCGACTCTGAGCCTGAAGCGGCTCAAACGAACGGCGGCCGTCGCTGGTGTCGGCGCGCTGCTCGTGGGTGGTGCGCTACTGGGCACCACCCAGGCGCACGCCGCCGTTGCCCAGATCGGCACTGGCACCGGGCTGACCCTCAGCCCGGCGACGGGCGCCGCGGGCAGCGCGGCGACCACTACGCCGACCTTCCAGTCGACGGCCTGCCCGTCGGGGGACAACGGTTCGGCGACCATCAACGCCATCGACCCGACGACGCCCGCGGGTACTTCGGTCCAGAACATCGCCGCCGCCCAGGTCTCAGGGGTTTTCGCTCCCGCCTCGGCTGCGTTCTCGGGTTCATGGAACCAGACCCTCGGCGCCCTCGCCAACCTGGGCGTTGACATTGCCCCCGGGGTGCAGTTCGAAGTCGCAGTCGAGTGCTTCTCGGACTCGCAGGCGACTCAGGGCGGCACGTACGTCAACAGCACCTTCGTGACCATCAACTCTGACGGCTCGTTTACCGCCAACCAGACGAAGACTGGTCCGACGCAGGCCGTCAACCTGACGCTGACCGCCAGCCCGAACCCGGCCACCAGCGGGCAGTCGGTCACCCTGACCGCCACTGCCTCAGTGTCGGGCGCGACCGGCTCGGTTGCGTTCGAGAACAACGGGACCGTCATCGGCACCGGCACCCTCTCGGGCGGCAAGGCCACCACTCCCTTCACGGCCCCGACCGTCACTAGCGCGTCAACGGTGAACCTGACGGCGGTTTACACCCCGTCGGGCAGCTTCACCGCGGGGACCGCCGGCTCGCTGGCCCTGCCGGTTAACCCGGCTCCGGCCAACTCCGGAACCATCCCCCTGGCCGTGAGCGTCCCCCAGTCGGGTAGCTTCTCGCTCACGGTTGACTCCACGGACGTGGTCACCCTGACCGCGTCCAGCCTCAGCGCCACGGGTACGACGACCCCCATCACGGTCAACGACACCCGTAACTCCTACCCCGGCTGGTCGGTCTCCGGCCAGGACGGGTCGTGGACCGGCACCGGCACGGCCGCGGGCGGCACCTTCACGGGCAACCAGCTCGGGTGGACGCCGACCGACACCGCGCTGGCCCCGGGCGTCACCCTCGGCACCGCGGTTACCGCGGCCAGCCCTGGTCTCGGCACCGCCGCCCCGCTGGCCTCGGTCCACGCGGCCCTGGGCAACGGGTACGGCACGACCACGCTCGGCGCGAACCTCACGCTGGCGATCCCGGCGACGGCACCCGCTGGTCCGTACACCAGCGGCCTGACCATCTCCGCGGTCACCACCAACCCGTAACGGGTTGACAACTTAACAGGGCAAAAGGCATGCCGGGGACGGGATCGGGCGGGTACCCGTCCCCGGCGCGTCCGCTCCCGCTAGATCGATGATTATCAATCAAGCTCTTCACCAGGTATCCCGTTCACCAGCCTTTCGCAAAACGATTGATTTGCCTTCGTATTGCCCTTAATTGCGCTCGTGATTGACTACGTTCCCGTCCCAGGTTTGGACCCGCACATGCTTGTTGTTGCCCTAGACGCCACGGAGTCCGCGCCATGAGAATTCTCCCCACTCCCAGCCGGGCCCGCGGCCGGACCTGGGCTGGCTTCCTGCTCGCGGCCGCGGTCATCGGCGCGACGGCGACCGGGCCGGCCGCCGCCGCCGCGCCGGCCGCGACGACGGCGGCGGTCGCTAGGACGCAGCTCGCGGCGACTGCCGTGGGAACACCGTCCGGGCAGGTCACCTGGTCGGTGGTGCCCGCCACGAGCACGGGACCCGACCCGAACCGGATCGAGTTCAGCTACGGCGTCGTCAAGGCCGGCTCATCGATCCAGGATCATGTGGAGATCGCCAACCGCAGCGCCCAGTCGGCCGCTTTCTCGATCTATGCCACCGATGCGAGCGGGACCAGCTCTTCCGGTGCGCTCCTCTTGCTGGGGTCCAGCCAGAAATCCACCGACATCGGCACCTGGACCAGTTTCGCGGGCGGTGCCAAGCAGCTGTCGACGATTATCCCCGGTAAGAAGGCCATCATCGTGGCCTTTACGCTCAAGGTGCCTCCGCAGGCCACGCCGGGCGACCACACCGGCGCCATGGTCGCGGCGGTCGGCGTGGAGCGCAAGAACGCCGCGGGCGAGAACGTCTTGGAGAACTACCGGGTCGCGGTCCCGCTTGAGCTCCGGGTGCCCGGCGCACTGGCGGCCGGGCTCCAGGTGCAGTCGGTCTCGACCGGCTTCAGCGACCCGCTCAACCCGTTCGGCACCGGCTCGGCCACGGTTTCCTACACGCTGACCAATACCGGGAACGTCCGGCAGAGCGCGACGCCTGCGGTGAAAATTACCGGCCCGTTCGGCCAGTCCGCGACCGTGCACCCGGCACAAGTCCCCCTGGTTTTGCCCGGCGACTCGGTCCGGGTGACCGCCAACGTCTCCGGCCTGTTCCCCGACGGCCCGATGACCGCCCACGTGGACGTCGAGTCGGGCTGGCCGAAGGGGACCATCCCGCTCGCCAACGCCGCGCCCGCGGCATCTGGCAACGCGCCGCTGTTCGCGTTCCCGTGGTCTCTCCTCGGCCTGATCCTGCTGCTCGTGGCGATCGGCGTCGGCATCTGGTTCTACCTCCGCCGGCGGCGTCGCCTGCGAAGGGCCGAGCTGGCGTCGGTCGCGGCGCGGGCCAGCCGCGACACCGAGCGGCGCCTGCTCGGCGGGCGTCCGGCGGCGAACGGCCACGCGGCGAACGGCCACGCGGTCAACGGCCACGGCCCCAAGCCGCCGGCGGCGCCGACGGAGGCCGAGGTGGCGCCGGTCGAGGCAGCGGACGCCGGCGGGACGGTGACCGAGGGCACAGCCGAGTAAATGGCGCTTAAAACAGGTAACCGCCAGCCCACCCGAGCCGATCCCCCTGGTGGCAGTATGACCACGGTGCGTGAACCAGCCGCCGGCCCGGCCGCGCCCCCACCGTCGGCAGCGGGAGCGGAGAGCGGCGCGGCCGCGGGTGGTGCCGGGAGACAGCCGCCTCCCGGGAGTTACCGCCGCCGCCCGCCGCTCACCCCGGGGCAACTGGTCGCCAGGGCGATCGGTACCTCGCTCTTGATCCTTGCGATCACCGCGCTCGGCTTCGTCGCGTGGGTCGGCCTGTTCTCCACCCTGCATTACGACAAGGCGCAGCTCAATGCCTACGACACGCTGCGGGTCGAGCTGGCCATGGGAACGGCGCCGAACGGGCCGACCGAGCCCGATAACCCGGCCCAGCCGCTGCCGATGGGCGCGCCGGTGGCGGTGCTCAGCATCCCGGCGATCAACCTGCGCACCGTGATCTTGCAGGGCACCACCGGCTCGGTGCTTGAGGACGGGCCGGGACACCTGCGGGACACGGTGCTGCCCGGCCAGGCCGGGATCAGCGTGGTCCTGGGGCGCCAAACCGCCTACGGCGGACCGTTCGGCGGTCTCGCCGGCCTGGTGCCGGGTGACTCCATCAAGGTCGTCACGGGGCAGACCGTCGCCACCTATAAGGTGATCGACCTGCGCAGGGCCGGGGATCCGCTGCCGCCGGCGCTCGCCACCGGGGCCGGCCGGATGATCCTGGTCACCGCCGACGGCTCACCGCTCGACCCGAGCGGCATCCTCTACGTCGATGCCGACCAGACGTCCAAGCCGATGGCGGGCGCCGTGCCGTCCAGCTCGGTACCGCAAACCGAGAACGCGATGGCGACCGACTCGGGGGCATGGCTCCCGATCGCGCTGTGTGGGCAGGCACTCTTTCTCCTCTCCTGCGCGCTTGGCTGGCTCTGGACCGCCTGGGGCAAATGGCAGACCTGGGTCATCGCCGTTCCCTCCGTCGGCTTCATCGTGCTCTCCATCGCGGACGAGGCGACCCGCCTGCTGCCGAACCTGATCTGAGCGACGATGCGGACGATCACCCCCCAGCCCCCGAAGAGAAAGACCCCTACGTGAGGAAGATGGCCAGGGAAGCCGACGCGGGCGCGTCCGCGCTCAGTTCCGGCGAGCAGGGCGCCCCGTCCTCCCTGCTGCCGATGTCCGAAGCGCCCACGATGACCTGGGACGAGCCCAGGCAGCTGGCCGCGCTCGAGGCGCGCGACATCACCGCCTGGTTCGGCGATCACATGGTCCTCGACCAGGTCTCGCTGACCATGCAGGCCGGCGAGGTGACGGCGCTGATCGGGCCGTCCGGCTGCGGCAAGTCGACGTTCCTGCGGATACTCAACCGGATGCACCAGCTGGTCCCGAGCGCCGCGCTGGCCGGCGAGGTGCTTCTCGACGGAGTTGACATCTATAACCCGTCGGTCCGGCTCACCCAGGCCCGCCGTGACATCGGCATGGTGTTCCAGAAGCCCAACCCGTTCCCGGCGATGTCCATCTACGACAACGTGGTGGCGGGCCTCAAGCTGACCGGCGTCAAGGTGAGTCGCAGCGCCCGGGATAACGTGGTGCAAGAGTGCCTGACCAAGGCCGGGCTCTGGACCGAAGTGCGCAACCGGCTGCGGCAGCCCGGCGGCGCCCTGTCCGGCGGCCAGCAGCAACGACTGTGCATCGCCCGCGCGCTGGCGGTCAAGCCACGGGTGCTGCTGATGGACGAGCCGTGCTCCGCGCTCGACCCCACCTCTACCCGGGTGATCGAGGAGACCATGTCCGACCTGGTTCGCGAGGTAACGATCGTGATCGTCACCCACAACATGCAACAGGCCCAGCGGGTCTCCAAGCAGTGCGCGTTCTTCCTCGCCGGGCAGGGCGAGCCCGGCCACATCGTCGAGCACGGCCCCACCGACGCGATGTTCGGCTCACCGCAGGATCCCCGGACCGCCGACTACGTCCACGGCCGCTTCGGCTAACGCCCCGCGCCGCCGCGCGTCCCGACGAGAGTCATCCCGCCCCCGTTCGGGACAATCAAAGCATTTATCCCGAACGGCAGCAGGTGACTCGGTAGGGCCAGGACTGGCCGGTCACTTCGAGGCGAGGCCGACCAGGTGGGCGTAGACGACAATGCTGTCCAGGTACTCGCCGGTGTTCGAGTCGAACGGGCCGCCGCAGGTGACCAGGCGCAGCGCCGGGTACTGGACGTTGCCGTAGACGTCGCTGCTCGGGAAGTTGGTCTTGGCGGCCTTCTGCACGCCGTCGACCGAGAACACCGCCGTGGTGCCGTCGGCCCGGACGACGTCGATCGTTTCCCCCTGGTGCAGGTTCTTGATGTTGTAGAAGACGGAAGGCCCGGCGTAGTCGTCAACGTGCCCAAGGATGACGGACGTGCCCTTCGCCCCGGGCGTGACGGACCGGTCGTACCAGCCGGCCAGGTTGTGATTGTTGAGCGGTGGCACCTGGACGGTCCCGTTGGAGTTAAGCCCAAGGCGCGTCACGGGCGCCTTCACCCCGATGGCGGGTATCTCGATCGTCATCGGCGTCGAGGCTGACAGCGGTGCCCCGACGCTCTTCGGATCGGGGGCAAAGGGCACCCGCGTGCCGACGGCGGCCGGGATGTCCTGGGCGGCGGCCGGCGGCAGCTGCGACCCGGCAGTCAGCGCGTGGGCCACGATGAAGCCGCCGATGGCCACCATGACAAGACCCACGACGAGGATCACGCGGATGTCGATGCCCTGGGGGCGCTGACTCGGGTCGGTATACCCTCTCCCGTACTCCCCAGTGGACATAAGGCGATCTTACTGACGAACCGGTTCACACGCCGCGGACGCTGCGCCGCCGACGCCACCGCGCCAGCAGGACGAGTCCGCCGCCCGCCGCCATGACGGCCGCCCCGGCCGCGGCCACGATCGCGTTGGCTCCCGGCCCGGTACCGCCGCCCGTCGCCGGCGCGCCCACGGGCTCGCCCGTGGCCGTGGACCCGGAGGTCCCGGTCGTGTTCGGGGTGGCGCTCGCGGTCGCGGTCGAGCCGCTGGTCGCCGTCGCGCTGCTGGTCGCGGTCGAGCTGCTGGTGGCTGTGGAGGTGGAGGTGGAGGTGGAGGTGGAGGTGGCGGAGCACGAAGGGGTTGCCGTCGCGGTGGTACTGGGCGTCGCCGTCGCCGTCGTCGTAGTAGTCGGCGTGGCGGTGGCCGTGGGTGAGGCGCTCGTGGTAGCGGTGCAACTGGTAGTGGGCGTAGGGGTGCAAGAGGGAGTGGGGCTGGCCGTCGTCGTGGGCGTGCTAGTGGCCGTAGCGGTGGTGGTGGGCGTGGCGGTTGCCGTCGTGCAACTGGCCGTGCTCGCGCCCGCCACGCCTCCCAACGGTCCCGTCAAGGCCGCCAACGCGACCCCAGCCAGCAGGACCACCATCCCCGCACCGAGGCCGACCTCTCCGGCCCTCTGAAGTTTCAGCCAGCTATTCTGCCGTGATCGACGCAAGATCGTCACCATTCCCTGGGTAGTTTTAGGTTAGTACCAAGGCAGTCAGGCCCTAGGCCATTACATCAATACCTGGTGTCCCAAATGGCCGGTTACCTCGACAATCGCCGTGATTCCCGGTGAACACTGAACGACGAACTCATTCCTCGTGCTCAACAGCCGGATAGTTCGGTCAATCCGCTTTCTCCTGACGCTCGGCTGGTGCTTCTGGCGGGGGAGGAGCCGCGGCGACCGTGGAGTTTGCCGCGTGCCGGGGGGTGGGGCGGCGAAGCGACAGGCGGGTGATCGCGAGGATCATGGCCACGCCCAGGGCGGCCAGGCCGGCTCCCTCCGCTACCTCCGAGCCGATAGGGGTGCCGCTAGACAGCGCGGACACGTTGGCGACCGGAGTCGCGCCTTCCGCCTGCGCCGAACCCGGGGCGACCGTGGGGAACAGGCTGGAGGCATTGCCTCCGGAACTCGTCGTCGAGGCCGGGGCCGCGACACCAGGCGGGGCCATGGCCGACAGGCTGGACCCCACCGCGCTCGCCGAACTCAGGACGAGCATCGAGGCGGTCGCGGCCGGGTCGATGGCCAGGCTGGCCGCGCTGCCGGTCACCGTCAGGCTGACCGCCGTGATGGTCGTCGCCGTGGCCGGGACCGTGACCTCGGCCTGGAACTGCCGCTGGGCGGAGCTTGCGTCCACCGCGCCCAGATCGCACAAGGACGTGCCGTCACTGGTCCCGCAGCCGAAGCTGAAGACCGGCGCTCCCGCGCCCGCGGTCGATTGCAGCTGGATCTTGGCATCCGGCACGTTGCCGCCGACCGTCCAAGCGCCCACGGCCCACTGGGACGCCTGACCGCGCGCGCTGCTCTGCTGCAGGGGCAGGATCCCCACGCACAGGCTGACCGGTGTGGTAGTGGCCGCCGGCGCTTCGAATGCCAGCAGGGCGGCGGGCTGACCGGCGGCGCCGTCCGCCGCGGCGGTGTCCGTCGAGGTGACAGTCGGCGTCGCCGTCGAGGTGACAGCCGGCGCGGACGTCGTGGGCGGGGTGGTCGTAGGCGGGGTGGTCGTGGGCGGGGTGGTGGTCGGCGGGGTGGTGGTCGGAGCGGCGGTGGTGGGCGCGGCCGTGGTCGGAGCCGCGGTCGTGGGCGCTGCGGTGGTGGGCGCGGCGGTCGTGGGCGCGACGGACTTGGAAGCCGAAGCGCTCGCCGACGCGCTGGCGACCTGCAGCGGCTCGCAGGACTCGCTGCTCCCGGCCGCGGTCGCCGCTGCTGCGGTGTTGCCGTTCAGGGCGGCGACAACACCCCCCGAAGCCGCGGTAAGCAGGGCGCTTCCCGCTATCAAGGTGACCGCCCGGCGCCGTCCGTGTGCCATCCGCATCCTCATCCACATTGACCAGTATCACTGCGCAATCAACCATTTACCGTGACGTAGTTTAACGACGTTTTCAACCAGATTCGATACCGTACGCCGATAGTTGGGCCTAAAACCTGACATTGGATTAGCATTCGGTGAACGCTAAGGAACCGCTGCGCTGCCGGGCGCTCGCGAAAGCCCTGGCTGGGGCGCCTTAACCCACCCGCGCCCGTTCGCCCTTCCTCGCACCCTCCGGGCGAACTATCCCCCGGCGCCGGACGGCACGGCCAGCCAGGCGGTGTAGGTGACCGGCCACGTCCCGGTCGGGGCCCCGGTCAGCGACTCGGCATCGCCCGCGGTCCGGAGCGTGATCTCGTGCAGCACGGACCCGGGCAGGGTCACCGACGAACGCGACGGGCCGAGCACCACCGGGCGCCGCCCGGCCTGCTGGACCGCGCGCACCGCCTGCTCCAGGGCCGCCGCGGGCGCCGCCGCCGAAGGCCCGGCAACGACCAGCGCGGCCGGCTGCCCGCACAGGCTCCGGATGGCCGGCGCGTACGTCGCCGCGGCCGACGGATCCGTGACGAGGACGCTCGCCGACGGCCCGATGGTGGCGCACAGCGCCGAGGCCGCGGCGATCTCGCCGCTGTAGGTCGCGGACGCGCCGACCCCGCGCAGTTGCACCCGGCTCGCGAGCTTCGCTAGGCCCGACGCGGTCGTCGAGGTAGCCGAGTTCGACAGGCCGGGATTCAGCGTCGTCACCAGCGGCGGCAGCGCCAGCGCAAGCACGCAGCAGGTCCCGACGACCCCGAGGGCGCCCCGCGCGGCGCCGTAGGCCTTCGCCCGCGACACCAGCCACGATGACATCCACACCCCGAGCAGCACCAGTCCGGGCAGCACCACGGGCACCAGCCGGTGCGATGCCAGGGGCTGCCACGGCACCACGGCCGGGTCCCAGAGCACGGTCACCACCGACCAGGCGACGATCAGGAACGGCAGCCCCCACAGTCGCACCACCGAGGCAGGGACGGTGGCAGCGGAGACGCGAGCACGCCCGTCGAGCGCCGCCTCGACCGACCGCCGCCCGAGCGCCGCCGCCCCCGCGCAGGCGAGCAGCAGGGCAGGCGCCCCGATATACCACAGCACCCAGCGGAGGCTTGACTCGTAGTACTGGCGCAGCCCGTCGACCGGCAGCCGCTCAAGGCGCTGCAGCGCCGCGACGGCCCTGATCATGGCCGGGTCGGTCTGCCCCCGGACGGTTTGCAGGTAAGGCCGCTCGGCCAGCCCGACCAGCACGACCACCGGCAGCACCATGGCCAGAAACTGGGCCACGCCGCCGAGCGACGGCAGGTAGGCCTGCTCTCCCTTAAACCCGACGACAGGCAGGCGGTACGCGAACATCCGCCGCGCCAGCCTCCGCACGACGGGGATCGCCAGCAACAGCGTCAGCGCCGCCACCGCGCAGGAGCCGAACGCGCACAGCCCGATCAAGTGCAGCTGGACAGAAACGGTCGACAGGTAAGCCCGCGCGAGCACCAGGCCCGCTGCCAGCCCGGTCCCGATGCCGAGGACGAGGCCGGCCCCGAATGGCGCGGCCTCCGGCCGTCTCGCCACGAACAGCAGCGCAAGGACGGGGAAGGCGGGCAGCAGCACGCCGACCGACGCGATGGAGGCCAGCACGGTCAGCCCGAGCGCGAGCCCGGCGAGCGCGGCGAGGACCCGCCGCCGGACCACGAGCGAGTCGATGAACAGGCACAGCCCGCCGAACAGCAGCACCTGCACGAGCGGCTCGCTGAACGGGGTGCGCGACGTGTACACCTCGGGCAGGCCAACCGCGAGCACCAGCTCTCCGGCTACCCCCCACCACACCCCGCACAGCCGTCCCACGAGCCCGGCGAACGAGAGCACGGCGCAGCCGCCGAGGACCGCCGGCATGAGCAGCGCGCCGCTCAGCCCGCGAAGCCACGTGCCGCCAGCGAGGACCAGCGGCAGCCCGGGCAGGAACGCCGGCGTGATCGAGCCGCCCGACACGGTGAACCCTGGGGTCGCGAAGTCCAGCCCCTGAGCCCCGCCGAACGCCGAAGCCGATTCGGGGATCCGCGCCGTCCCGTGCCCGGCGATCCAGTACCCGTACTGCAGGTAGACGCCGGGGTCGCTGGCCACGAAGACCTGCTCGGACCGCAGGACCGCTTGCCACACCCCGAACCCGGCCGCGATCGCGAGCATGGCGAGCAGCGCGACGGCGGGCGCGTCCGCCTTCGGCCGGGCGCCGGCGCGGGCGGCCTCCGGCTCGGCTTCGCCGAACCTCGGCCAGCGCGCCGGCAGCCGCCCCATCGCGAAGTAGCACAGCGCGACGGCGAGCGGGGCGAAGACGATCACCATCGGCACGGCCCGCAGCCGCCCGGCGAGCAGCATCCCGGTCCCCGGCAACAGCCACGCCACGGCGAGCAGCGCCGGCGCCACCGTGATCGCGGCGAAGGCCCGGCCGGGCACCCGCACTCTCAGCGCCGCGGCCGCGGAGAGCCGGGCGGCCAAGGACCGCCGGGAGGCCGCCTCGGCCTGCTGGTCGTCCGCGCGCCCATGCACGGTGGGCAGAGGTAGGCGTAGGTGCATATGTCTCAGCCTATCGATCCAAATCATGACCATTGGGAAACCAAAACCAGAATTATCCGGAACGGATTCGTGCTCGCCTGGTCCCGGCAGGATTCCTCCCAGAAAATTGCCTGGCCAGCGTCCCGCCCGCACCATCGGAGAGCAAGCCACCCACCGCGACCCTTGGAGAGGCCATGACCAAAATCGACCCTGCGGAACTGGTCCGCCGCTACGTGGCGGTCCGGAACGAGCCCGACGCCGAGGCGCGCAGGAAGGCCGTCCGCGGAACTACTCGGCGGCGACACGCCGGCCACCTGGTGTATGATGTGGTGTATGAAGCGCACGAATATCTACCTCGCGGAAGGCCAGGCCGAAGCGCTGGACCGGGTCGCTGAGGCAGAGGGCGTTTCGCGCGCCGAGCTGATCCGGGTACTGATCGATCGGGCGATCGGCGGGCAGCCCGGCTCGGACCTCGCGGCGGATCTGGCTGCGCTCGAGGGCTCGTTTGGGGTTCTTGCCGGGCAGGAGGCGTTCGCTCGGGGATCGGACGAGCGCATGGATTACCTGGACGGGCTGGCCGGAGGGTGATCCTCGTCGACAGCGACGTCCTCATCGAGCACCTGCGAGGCAAGGCGGAAGCACGGGACTGGCTGGTGCGGGCCCGACAGACCTCCGGGCCGCTGGCCATCAGCGTCGTGAGCCTGACCGAGATCGCCGGCGGGATGCGATCGCCAGAACAGCGCGAGGTCATGCGACTGCTTGGCAGCATGCAGCGGTTCGAGGTCACCGAGCAAGTGGCTTGGCGGGCTTCCACCTTGATGCAGCGGTACCACCGGTCCCACTCCGGCATCGGGCTAGGGGACTACCTCATTGCCGCGACCGCCCTTACCGAGGGACTCGAACTCGCCACCCTGAACGTCCGCCACTATCCCATGTTTCAGGAACTGGCCCGCCCCTTCTGACTCTCAGGAACTGGCCGACCAGGTGTCGCGGCGGGTGCCCGCGATCACGGACACCCCCCAGGTCACGGCGAGCAGGCAGGCCGCGCCGACCAGCGCGCCCGCGCCCGGCCAGTTCGCCGCGAGGGGGCCGGCCGCCTGGGCCGTGGTGTGGCTGATGGCCGCGTTGGCGGGGGACACGCCGGCCGCCAGGGCGACGATGATGGCGGCGAGGGTGCTCGAGCATGGCCGCGGCGGGGTGACGAAGCAGCGGCGGGTTGCACAGCGCGCCGACGGCCGAGCCGACCAGCAGGCACACGAGGGCGATGAGCAGGCCGGCCAGCACGATTCCCGGATGGCCCGCGGCCGCCGTCACCTTGCCGGGCAGCCCGGACACCGGCGTGCTCGACGCGGCCTCAGCGGTCAGCACGTCGAAGACCGTGGCCGCGAGGCCAAGGGCCGCGCCGGCGCCGAGCGGGACGATCAGGGCGGCCAGCTGCGCTCGGGCCGGGCCGGCGGCGGCGGAGACGCAGGCCCGCGCGCATCCGGCTCCGCGGTGAGCATGCCCCTGGTCAGGAACGCGACGACCGGGACGAGCATCGCGCCGCTCCAGTCGAGCGTCTCGGCGAGGGACGTCGACCCGGCCGCGCCAACCGCGATGAGCAGGACGTAGGCGATCAGCGGGAAGATCCAGCGGTGCGACCGGAGCAGGATCGCCGCCTGGTACCGCAGCAGCGCGATCACGGGCGTCCCGTCCCCGTCAGCGTCAGCGTCAGCCTCGACCTCGACCGACATCACCCGTACCCCGTCGATGGCCCGCACCCGGCCGACCACGTCCGCGGCGCTCGCGGTCTCAAGCCGGATGGTGACGCCGCTCGGCCCGGGGGACCGCCCGCGGGCGCCGGCCCCGCCGAGCACCGTGACCCGGCCGGCGTCGTCGATGCTCCAGCGCTCGTCCTCCCGGCCCGCCAGCCGGGCCGGGTCGTGGTCGACGAAGAGCACGGTGCCCCCGGCGGCGACGCGTTCGCCGACGGCGGCGTCGAGCTCCGCCGCGCGCCGCCTGGTCGAGCCCCGTCCACGCCTCGTCGAGTACGAGCAGGCCGGGGGAGGGGAGCAGGGCCTGGGCGATGGCCATCTTCTGGCACATGCCCTTGGACATGGACCGCAGCGACTGGTCGGCGTACCCGGCGGCGCCAAGGCGCTCGAGCCACTCCTCGACCCGCCGTTGCCGCCTCGCTGGCCGCGCAGCCCGTGCACGCGAGCCAGGTGCAGCAGGTACTCCCGCCCGGAGAACGGCAGGCCGCCGGGGAACCGCTCGGGCACGTAGCCGGCGTGCGGCCGCCCGGTGACCTTTCCCGCCGACGGCAGCGACACGCCGGCGACGACCCGCAGCAGGGTGGACTTCCCCGACCCGTTGCGGCCGGAGACGCGGATCAGCCGTCCCGCGGGCAGGTCGGCGGTCACGCCGCGCACCACCCAGGGCTGGCGTATCCCGTATCGCTTGCCGACCGCCTCAAGTCGCATGACGAACCTCCACGCAAAGCGTAGCGATGCAGCGGCATCATAGGGAGGGCTGGCGCATAGACACGACACCGCGCGGACCCACGCTTGGTATGTCACGAAATGGTGCAACACCGGCGGCAAACACGCGAAAAACCGCCACGTACGCGGCCGGACAGTAGACAATGAGGCGCGCATTTAACGACAGATGCCTGCCCGCGGACGGCCGACACCACACGACGACACAGCGGACCCGCGGCGGGATCCCAGAGGCGGTTACATTGAGTGTTATCGAAACGGCAGGCGCGCGCGTACTCACCGGCCACACGGGCGCGGTCAACTCCGTGGCCTTCAGCCCGGACGGTGCCCGGCTCAGCACCGCCAGCGAGGACAAGACGGCCCGGGTGTGGAACGCCGCCACCGGCGAGCTGCTGCACACGCTGAGCGGGCACGAGGACGCGGTGTTCGCCGCGCCCTTCAGCCCCGACGGCAGCAAGATCGCGACCGTCAGCGCCGACCTGACCCCGCGGCTGTGGGACGCCCGCACCGGCACCGTCACGCTGCGAGCTGACCGGGCACACGGTCGCCGTCTTCGGCGTCGCGTTCAGCCCGAACGGCCGGGTCCTGGCCACCACCAGCTACGACGAGACCATCCGGCTCTGGGACACGGCGACCGGCGCGAGCCAGCACGTGCTGCGAGGGCACAGCGACATCGTCTACGGCGCCGCGTTCAGCCCGGACGGCAAGCTGCTCGCGACCGCGAGCGGCGACGGCACCACCCGGCTGTGGAACGTCGGCACCGGCGCGTGCACGCGCGTGCTCACCGGGCACACCGGCATCGTGTCCGCCGTGGCGTTCAGCCCCGACGGCGCGCTCGATCGCCACGGCCAGCTTCGACGGCACCGCGCGGCTGTGGGAGGTCGGCGACGGGCAACTGCC
Organism: uncultured Actinomycetota bacterium; assembly: GCA_963767685.1. Lineage (GTDB taxonomy): Bacteria > Actinomycetota > Actinomycetes > Streptosporangiales > Streptosporangiaceae > Trebonia. The sequence goes on along the minus strand of CAVYEZ010000005.1, from coordinate 1,614,256 downwards.
TGCGCATACTGAACGGGCACGCCGACACCGTGTGGTCGGTCGCGTTCAGCCCGGCCGAGCGCGTGGTCGCCACGGCGAGCGAGGACGCGACCGCCCGGATCTGGGACGCCGCCACCGGCGCGCCGATCCGCACCCTGGAGGGCCACACCGACTCCGCGTTCGTGGTCGCCTACAGCCCCGACGGCAAGCTGATCGCGACCGCGAGCTCGGACACGACGGTCCGCATGTGGGAGTCGGCGACCGGCAAGTGCGTCCGCACCCTGGAGGGCCACGCGGGCGCGGTGAGCTCGCGTCGCGTTCAGCCCCGCCACCCGCCAGCTGGCCACGGCGAGCACCGACGAGACCGCGCGCATCTGGGCGCTGTAATTTCCCGGGATGACCCGCGGCACTTAGTGCGGGATGATCGCGTAGGTGACGACGGCGGCGGCCGCGCCGAGCACCGAGCCCGCGATCACCTGGGCGGCCGTGTGGTCCTTGAGCACGACCCGGGACCAGGCGGTCAGCGCGACGAGCAGGTACGCGGGGGCCAGCCAGGGACCGAAGAGCAGCGTCAGGATCGTCACGGACCCGGAGGCGACCGCGCAGTGGATGGAGATCTTCCACACGGTCGTGATCGCGGCGAGCAGGGCGACGCTGCCGAGCATGCAGCCGATGTAGCCGGTCAGCTCGCCCGGCGCGCCGAGGCCCACCAGCAGGGCGAGGCCGATGGCGACCGACGCGATGATGAACGAGAGCACGATCGAGCCGGGGGCGCTTCGCCCCGACGTACCGGTCGGCCCACCGTCCGCTCCGCACCCCCCGGCTGATGAACACCATGGGCAGCACCCCGGCGAACAGCGCCGCGACCGGCTCCCCACGCCAGCCCCGCCGCCGCCGTCGGAGTGCCAGCCGACGGCGAGGGTGGTGGCGATGATCCAGTTCTTCGGCTCAAGCAGGTAGGAGACCCACTCGGCCGCTGACCGGTTCCTCACTCGTGCTTCACGGTGACCAGGCAACCATCAAACCGAGGGCCGATGGCAAGATCCGCCCCGGGTTGTCGGTGAGGCGCGAGGGGAGTTACGTTCCAGGGGACTCAGAAGAGGAGGGTGCGCATGCCCGCACGCACCGGCGCGGAGTTCCTGGCCCGGCTGGCCAGCACCAGGACGCACGTGGAGATCCAGGGCGAGACCCTGATCGGCGGGGTGGCGTCGCACCCGGCGTTCGCGAACGTGGTGCGGACCTACGCGGGGCTGTTCGACCTGCAGCACGACTCCCGAGCACCGGAATATCCTGACTTATCCGTCGCCGGCCACCGGCGACCCGGTGGCGACCTCGTTCCTGATCCCGCGAACGGCCGAGGACCTGGTCAAGCGGCGGCAGGCGTTCCAGCGTCTGGGCGGAGCGGTCCCAGGGCATGCTCGGCCGCACGGGCGACTACCTGAACAGCGCGCTGATGGCCCTGGCGTCGGCCGCCGACTGGTTCGGCCAGGCCGACACCGCCTTCTCGCGCAACATCGTCGCGTACTACGAGAAGGTCCGCGAGGAAGACCTCCTCTGCACCCACACCCTCATCCCGCCCCAGGCGAACCGCGCCGTGGCGGCCAGCCAGCAGGCGCGGCGGCGCCCTCATGGCGCACGTGGTCCGCGAGGACGACAACGGCATCGTGGTCCGCGGCGCCCGGATGCTCGCCACGATCGGCCCGTTCGCCGACGAGTTGCTGGTGTTCCCCTCGACCGTGCTGCGCGGCACCCCGGAGGACAAGCCGTACTCGTTCGCGTTCGCGGTCCCGGTCGACGCCCCGGGCCTGACGCTTCATCGCCCGCGAGCCCTTCGATTACGGCCGCTCGCACTTCGACCACCCGCTCGGCTCGCGGTTCGACGAGTCGGACGCGGTGGTGATCTTCGACGACGTGCACGTCCCCTACGAGCGCTGCTTCACGCTCGGCGACCCGGAGATCTGCAACGGCTTCTATACCGCCACGGACGCCCTGCAGCACATGACCCACCAGGTCGTCACCCGCACCACGGCCAAGACCGAGTACATGCTCGGGCTGACGACGCTGCTGGTCGAGTCGATCGGCATCGGCCAGTTCCAGCACGTCCAGGCCGACCTCGCGGAGATCATCACGACCCTGGAGACGCTGCGCGCGCTCGGCCGGGCCGCCGAGGCCGACGCGGCGGTCAACGCCTACGGCGTCTGCACCCCCGCCTGGCCGCCGCTCAACACCGCCCGCAACCTCTACCCGAAGCTGTACCAGCGCTTCCCTGAGATCCTCCGCAAGCTCGGCGCCTCCGGCCTGATGGCCACCCCGACCGAGGCCGACGTCGCCGGCAGCGCCGCGGCCGACATCGACACCTACCTGCAGGCGGCGACGCTGAGCGGCGCGGACCGGGTCAGGCTCTTCCGCCTGGTCTGGGACACCTGCGCGTCCGCCTTCGCCAGCCGCCAGGCCCTGTACGAGTACTACTTCTTCGGCGACCCGGTCCGCACCGCGAGCGCCTACGTGGCGAGCTACGACAAGTCCCCGTACGTCGCCCGCGTCCGCGACTTCCTCAACTCACCCGACTGACCCCGACCAGCGCGTCAGCGCATCATCCACCATCCCGCTCGCAATGCCTTGAGCATGATAACAGCAAGAAGCGCGGAGCGTCGCCAGCCGCCGAGCGGCCGCAAGCGCGGGGCGGCTCGGCGGGTGCTCAGCGCACCTGGAAGGACCGCTTCGCCAGCCCCATCCAGTACCCGTCGATCACGGTCGACGCCGGCGCGGCCGGGTCCGACGCGGCCCCGAGCGTCACGAACAGCGGCAGGAAGTGGTCCGCCGTCGGGTGCGCGTACGGCATTCCCGGCGCCTTCTTGTAGGAGGCGAGCGCCTCCACGTCTCCCCGCGCCAGCGCCTCGCCCGCCCACGCGTCGAACTCTGACGACCACCCGGGCACGAGGCCGTCGGTGATCATCGCCGGGGTCAGGAACGGCAGCCCGTGGGTGAGGAACCCGGACCCGATGACCAGCACCCCGGTCTCGCGCAGCGGCCGCAGCCGCGCGCCGAGCGCCAGCAGCGCCAGCGGGTCGGCGGACGGGATCGACAGCTGCAGCACCGGCACGTCGGCCAGCGGGTACATGACCTTGAGCGGCACCCACGCCCCGTGGTCGAGACCGCGCGAGGGATGCTGGTGCGCCGGCGCGGCCGAGGGCATCAGCGACGCCACCTCGCGCGCGAACGCCGACGCGTCCGGCGTCGGGTAGGTGAGCGTGTAGTACCGCTGCTGGAACCCGCCGAAGTCATACACCAGCGGCGTGCCGAACGAGGGCGCCGACAGCATCAGCGGCGCCGCCTCCCAGTGCGCGGAGACGATCAGCACCGCCCGCGGCTTGGGCATCGCCAGCGTCCAGGCGGCCAGCTGCGCCATCCACTCCGCGTCGTCGAGCAGCGGCGGCGCGCCGTGCCCGATGTACAGCGCGGGCACCGGCCCGTCGGCCGGCTCCCACCCGGGCTGCGCCGCCGACCGGGGCGCGGCGTCCACCACGAACGCGTCGTAGGCGCCGGCCGGCACCTGCGGGTCGAAGACCGAGCGTCCGGCCATGACCGCCTCCACTCGCCAGGTAAGGGAAGTTGACGCTTCAACTGTATCGCATCGTTATTGAAGCATCAACCAAGAGTCATAGAATGAAGCCATGGAGTGGCTCAGCGACGAGCAGCAGGCGGCCTGGCGCCCCTTTGTCGCGCTGCTGCTGCGGCTCCCCGCGGTCCTGGACGCTCAGCTCCAGAAGGACGCGGGCATTACCCAGTTCGACTACCTCGTCCTGTCCGGCCTGTCCGAAGCCCCCGACCGCACGCTCCGGATGAGCGAGCTGGCCGCGACGGCGAGCAGCTCGCTGTCCCGGCTGAGCCACGTCGTCAGCCGCCTCGAGGCCAGGGGCTGGGTCCGCCGCGAGCCCTGCCCGGGCGACGGCCGCTTCATCAACGCCGTGCTCACCGAGGAAGGCTGGGAGAAGGTCAAGGCGACCGCCCCCGGCCACGTGGCCGCCGTCCGCGAGCTGCTGGTCGACACCCTGACCAGCGAGGAATTCACGCAGCTGGGCGCCCTCAGCGAAAAGATCCTCGCCGCCCAGGGCATCAAGATAGTAATACCGAACGAAGGCGCCTGACTCTAATCCCGCCCCGCTAACCGCCCGGGGACGACCAGGCCAGACTCGTAGGCGAGAACCACCGCCTGGGTCCGGTCGCGCAGCCCGAGCTTCGACAGGATCCGGCTCACGTGGGTCTTCACCGTCTCCTCGGTGACCACCAGCCGCCCCGCTATCTCCGTGTTGGACAGCCCCTCGGCGACCAGGCCGAGCACCTCGGTCTCCCGGGGCGTCAGCGCCGTGAGCGCGCCTGGCCGCCCCGCCGCTCCCGTTCCCCCCGCAACGGCGTGCGGCCGCAGCCGCGCGAACTCGCTGATCAGCCGGCGCGTCACCGCCGGGGCGAGCAGCGCCTCGCCCGCCGCGACGACGCGGACCGCCTCGAACAGCCGCTCGGCGGTCACGTCCTTGAGCAGGAAACCGCTCGCCCCCGCCCGCAACGCGTCGAAGACGTACTCGTCCAGGTCGAACGTCGTCAGGATCAGCACCTTGGGCGGAGCTTCCCCGGCCGTCAGCCGCTGGGTCGCCTCGATCCCGTCGGTGCCCGGCATCCGGATGTCCATCAGCACGACGTCCGGGCGCAGCGCGGTGCAGACGGAGATCGCGTCCGCCCCGTCCGCCGCCGTGCCGAGCACGGTGAAGTCCGGCTGGGTGTCCAGCAGCGCCGCGAACCCGGCCCGCACCACCTCATGGTCGTCCGCGACAACGACAGAGATCACGGCGTTAGTAACCACGGCGTTATTAACCACGGGGCTATTAAACACGGGGCCATTCAACCCGGGGCTATTCGGCACGGGCCGCCTCCACGGAGGGCCGGGGGCGCCAGACGGGGTCGGGCTCCGCGGGCAGCACCGCCTCGACGAGGAACCCGCCGCCGGGCGCCGCCCCGGTGTACAGCGCACCGCCGACGGAGAAGGCCCGCTCCCGCATCCCGAGCAGCCCGTGACCGTCGACCCGGCGGGCGGCATCTTCTGGTGGCGCGGCATCGCCGCCCGGTTCCTCCGGCCTGGCCGGCGAACCCGGTGAGCGGGCCAACCGGCCCCGGCCCGTTGTCGCGGACGCGCAGCCGCAGCGTGCCGGCGCCGTAGCGCAGTTCCACGTCGACCGCCGCGCCGGGCGCGTGCCGCCGCGCGTTGGTCAGCGCCTCTTGCACGATGCGGTAGGCCGCGAGCTCGACCCCGGGGTCAAGCGGCGCGACCGGCCCGGAGATGATCAGCCGGGTCCCCGCCACCGAAGCCTCCCTGGCGGCGTCGATCAGCTCGCCGAGCTGGGCGAGCCCCGGCTGCGGCTGCCTGCTCGCCGCGGGCTCCCGCGATCCGGGCGCGCCCTTCCCCGTACCGGTGTCGCCCACTCCCAGGGGCGGAGCGTCCGCCGCGTCCTCGCGGAGCACGCCGAGCAGCCGCCGCATCTCGGTCAGCCCCGCCCGCGCGGTGTCGCCGATCTCAAGGAAGCGCCGCGCCCCGGCCTCCGGCAGCCCGGGGACCGTCAGCCGCCCGGTCTCCGCCTGCACCGCGATCATCGAGATGTGGTGCGCGACCACGTCGTGCAGCTCGCGGGCGATCCGGGCCCGCTCACCGCGTGCCGTGTGCGCCACCAGCGTGTCCGCGAGGGCCTCGCCGGCCTCGCTGTACGTCCGCGCCGCCCGGCCCGCGCGCAGCGCGATCCCCGTCCCGGCCGCGATCGGGACCGCGGACGCGAGCAGCACGCACGCCAGGTTGTCCCGCCGGACGAGCGCGAGCACCAGGAACGGCAGCGCCAGTCCCACGGCCAGGTACTGCGCCCCCGCGGGGCCGACGGGCCGGCCCGCCACGGACCGCAGCTCACCGTCGGCCCCAAGCCGCCCGGCGGCGAATACCGCGCCGAGCGCCCCGGCGACGGTCGGCGCGGAAAACACGGCGAGCACGAGCACGTTGGCGAGCGCCGCGACGACGGCCGCCCCGGCGGGCCGCAGGAGCAGCAGCGGCACCGTCGACAACAGGGCGAGCGCGCACAGCGCCACGGCGTACAAGAAGCCGAGCACCTCCGGGTTGCCGACCTTGCCGCTGTTCGCGAAGCCGATCGACACCGCCTGGCCGATCGCCTGGCCGAACGCGGCCAGCGCGAGCAGCGCGCCGGCGATCCGTCCCGCCTGCGGCGCGCCGGCCAGCCGCGTCAGCCAGCGTTCTCCCATGCCACTCATTGTCACCGTGATCTCGCCCCGTTAGCGTCCTCCCTGGTGAGTAAATCACCGGTAGCTCCCAAGAGGGACCACGCCCCCGTTCGGTACCACCGAAGCGGTAGCGGCGAAGACCGCTCTGCGCCGTGACGACCGCGACCACCGGAGGAACCTAGCGTTACCCACCATGGAAGCAACGATCGAAGTGACCGGGCTCCGCAAGCGGTTCGGCCCGGCGCAGGCGCTCGACGGCATGACCTTCACCGTCGCCCCGGGCCAGGTAACCGGCTTTGTCGGGCCGAACGGCGCGGGCAAGTCGACCACGATGCGCGTCATCCTCGGCCTCGACGCGCCCGACGAGGGCACCGCGCTGGTCGGCGGCCAGCCCTACCGGCGGCTGCGGCACCCGCTCAGCCATCTCGGCGCGCTGCTCGACGCGGCCGCCCTCCAGCCGAGCCGGAGCGCGCGCAACCACCTGCTCTGGCTCGCGCACTCCCAGGGCCTGTCCGCCAAGCGGGTCGGACGAGGTGCTCACCCTGACGGGCATCGCCGGCGTGCGGCAGCGCAAGGCCGGCGGCTACTCCCTGGGCATGCGCCAGCGCCTCGGCATCGCGGCGGCGCTGCTCGGCGACCCGCCGATGCTGATGATGGACGAGCCGTTCAACGGCATGGACCCCGAGGGCATCGCCTGGATGCGGACGTTCCTGCGGGGCCTCGCCGCCGAAGGCCGGGCCGTCCTCGTCTCCAGCCACCTGATGAGCGAGCTGCAGGACACCGCCGACCACCTCGTCGTCGCGGGCCGCGGCCGGGTCATCGCCGACACCAGCGTCGCCGCGCTGATCGCGGCCGCCTCCGGCGACCGCGTGCGGCTGCGCACCCAGGCCCGGACCGACGCGATGCGCATTCTCGCCAACGCCGGGGCCGAGGTCGCCGCGACCGCGCCGGACGTCCTGACGATCGCGGGCCTTTCCGCCGAACGAGTGGTGGCGACTCTCACCGCCCACCATGTTCCCTTCGCCGAGGTAAGCGCCCACCGCGCGACCCTGGAAGAGGCCTACATGGAACTGACCAGGGACGCGGTGGAATTCCACAGTGATCCCCCGGGGGGACGACGCCCCGTACCCCCCGCTGCCGGAATCCCGGCTGACCGGGAACCCGGTACGCAGGCGGTGGCGTCGTCATGACCACGATCGCCCCCTACCGCTCCCCGGCCGCGCCCGGCAAGAACGGCTTCGCGCAGGCGCTGCGGGCGGAGCTGACCAAGTTCCGCACGGTTCGCGGCTGGATCATCGGCGCGCTCGTCGGCGTCCTGGCGATGGCCGGCGTCGGGCTGCTCGCCTCGGCCGGCGGGAGAGCGCCTGCCAGGGGGTCGCCGGCAGCTCTAGCGGGCAGGGGAACAGCAGCAACGGCAACTGCCATGGTCTTTCCTTCGCCCTCGGCCCGGACGGCGAGCCGGTATCCGACGGCTTCTACTTCGTGCGCCAGCCCCTCGCCGGCAACGGCAGCGTCACCGTCCAGGTGACCTCGCTGACCGGCCTCGTCCCGTCGGCGAGCACGCCTAACGGAAACGGCGTCCCCGGCGTGGTGGCGTGGGCCAAGGCCGGCCTCATCATCAAGGAGAACCTCACCCAGGGCTCCGCGTACGCGGCGGTCATGGTCGCCGCCGGCCACGGCGTGCGCTTCCAGTGGAACTACACGGGCGACACCGCGGGCCTGCCGGGCCCGGTCGGGCCCGCCAACCCGCGCTGGCTGCGGCTCACCAGGTCGGGCGACGCGATCACCGGCTACGACTCGGCCGACGGCACCCACTGGTCGCGAGTCGGATCGGTCACCCTGGCCGGTCTCCCGTCGACCGCCCAGGTCGGCCTGTTCACCGACGTCGCCCGACTATGAGTCGGTCACGCAGAACTTCGGCGGCGGCACCAGCGGCGCCGGCGGCCCCTCCCAGGCCACCGCGGTCTTCGACCACCTCGCCGCGTCGGACGGCTGGACGGCGGGCCCGTGGGCCGGCCAGTACGTCGGCAGCACCGGAGGAGCCGGGTGTCGGCGGGTACCACCAGTCGGGCGGGCAGTTCACCCTGACCGGGCAGGGCGACATCGCGCCGGTCCCGGCCGGTCACGGCGGCCCGGCGGACGCCGCCGCCACGGTCGCCGACTACCTCATCGGCACGTTCGCCGGCCTGCTCGCGGTCGTGGTGGTCGCCGCCCTGTTCGTCACCGCCGAGTACCGGCGCGGGCTGATCCGGCTGACCCTCGCCGCGACACCGTCCAGGGGCCGCGTGCTCGCCGCCAAGTCGGTCGTGGTCGCGGCGGCCGGCTTCACCGTCGGGCTCATCGGCGCCGGGATAGCCGTGCTGGCCGGGGAGGCGATCACCCGCGCCAGGGGCTATTACGCCTTCCCGGTGTCCGGGATGGCGGAGGCCCGGGTGATCGTCGGCACGGCGATCCTCGCCGCGTTCGCCTCCGTGCTCGCCCTGGCGATCGGGACCATCGTGCGCCGGAGCGCGGCCACGATCGCGATCGTCATCGTCGTGATCGTGCTCCCTTACTTCTTCGCCGATGCCTCGGTGCTGCCGCCGAGCGCGGGGGACTGGCTGCTGCGGGTCATGCCGGCCGCCGGCTTCGCCCTGCAGCAGGTCTACCCGGCCTACCACCAGGTCACCATGGTGTACGCGCCCTTCTCCGGCTACTTCCCGCTCGCCCCGTGGGCCGGCCTGGCGGTGCTCGCCGCCTGGACGGCGGCCGCGCTCGCCTTGGCCGCTTACCTCCTGCGCAGGAGGGACGCGTGAGCTACGCCCTGCACGCGGAGTGGACCAAGCTCCGCACCATGGCGGGCACCTGGTGGCTCTTGCTCGCGGCGGCCGCGCTCACCATCGCGGTGAGCGCGGCCGCGGCCGCGGCCTTCCAGTGCCCGCCGACCGGCTGCACCCTGCAGCAGACGGGCGCGGACCCCGCGAAGATCGGCTTCACCGGCGTCTTCCTCGGCCAGGTGGTCATCGCCCTCATCGCCGTGCTCGCGATCGGCGGTGAGTACGGCACCGGCATGATCCGCGTCACGCTGACGGCGGTGCCCCGCCGCCTGACCGCGTTCACGGCCAAGGCCCTGGTGACGGCCGCCGGCGCGCTCGCGGCGAGCGTGCTCGCGGTGGCCGGCTCGGCGCTGGCCGGCTGGCTGATCCTGCCGGGCAAGGGCCTCATCGCGGCGAACGGCTACGTGCCCCTGTCCCTCGGCAACCCGTCCGACCTGCGGGCCGCCGGCGGCACCGTCCTCTACCTCACGCTGATCGCCCTGCTCGCCTTCGGCGTCACCACCGCCGTCCGCGACTCGGCCGCCGGCATCGGCCTCGTGCTCGGCATCCTGCTGCTGCTCCCGATCATGTCGGCCGTCATCCCCGACCAGGCCCTGTCCCGCCACCTGGAGCAGCTCGCGCCGATGACCGCGGGCCTGTACATCCAGGTCACGGAGGGCGTCCGCCAGCTCCCGCTGACCCCGTGGCAGGGCCTCGGCGTCACCGCCCTCTGGGCGGCGGGCGCCCTCATCCTCGGCGCCGCCGTCCTCCGCCTCCGCGACGCGTAACCGCTGCCCTCTTCGTTAGCGCCGAGAGTCCGGCCCGTATACAGGGGCCGGGCTCCCGGCGCCTGGCTCATGCGCGGGGGGAGGAGGCCTATGCCGCGCGCAGCCGATTCGCGAAGGCCGCCGCGGCCGCCCCCGGGTCGTCCGCCTCGGTGATCGCGCGCACCACCACGACCCGCGTCGCGCCCGCCTCCAGCACGGTGTCGAGCCGGTCAAAGCTGATCCCGCCGATCGCGAACCAGGGCCGGTACGCGCCGAGCAGCGCCACGTGCGTCAGCAGGCCCGTCCCGGTGCCCGGCCGCCCCGCCTTGGTCGGCGTCTCCCACACCGGCCCCGCGCAGAAGTAATCGACACCCTCCTCGATCGCGGCAGCCGACGCCTGCTCGGAACTGTGACTGGACCGCCCGATCACCGGCCCGGGCCCGAGAATCCGCCGCGCCACCGGGACCGGCAGGTCATCCTGGCCCAGGTGGAGCACGTCGGCCCCCGCGGCCAGCGCCACGTCCGCCCGGTCATTGACCGCGAGCAGCGCCCCGTGCCGGGCACAAGCGGCGCGGAAGACCTCAAGCAGCGCGAGCTCCTCGCCGGCCTCAAGCCCCTTCTCCCGCAACTGAACGATGTCCACCCCGCTGGACAGCACCGCGTCAAGCAACGGCTCCAGGTCCCCGGTCGCCCGCCGCGAGTCCATGCACAGGTAAAGCCGCGCGTCCGCCAGCCGCGCCCGCAGATCAGTCATGGCCCCAATCGTGCCCGATCTCAGACACCTACGCTTGATGATGGCAACGTCCGCCTGGGCTGCCGGTTCCGTTCACCCTGCCAGTACGCAGCCACCACTGGCTCCGGGCGTGGACTGCCTCCTTAAGGTATCGAGTCCGACATGTCATCTTTTACCGCGTCAAACCGCTGCCACCGGCAGGCGCGGAAACATGATTGGGTGTCTTTTGTGCCCGCCGGCGGGCACAAAAGACACCCAATCCCCGACGGGTACCCCGAAGGGGTATATGACCGTGTCGCCGTCAGGCGCGGGCTACGGAGTCATACGCGGACCTACGTCACGACGTCGGCCGGATGCCCGCTAACGACCGCGTCCGACGCCAGCGTTACACTGAAGTGAACACCCGCGGGAGCCCTAGCGAGGGCTGAGAGGGAGGCGAGCCGCCTCCGACCGTCGAACCTGATCCAGGTAATGCTGGCGAAGGGAGCGCATTGTGGATGCGGACGTGATCGTGGTCGGCGGCGGCGTGATCGGCACCGCCATCGCCTGGCGGGCGGCCCGCTCCGGGCTGGCCGTGACGCTGATCGACCCTGGCGGCGACGACCCGCGGGCCGGCGACAAGGCGAGCCTGGTCGCGGCGGGCATGCTCGGCCCGGTCTCCGAGTCCGTCTTCGGCGAGCAGGACCTGCTGAACCTGAACCTGCACGCCGTCGACCGGTTCCCGAGCTTTAACCGCGAACTGGAAGAGGCAACAGGGAAGAGCACCGGCCTGCGCGCCGAGGGCACCCTCGCCGTCGCCTACGACAGCGGCGACCTGGCCGCGCTCGACCGGCTCACCGACTTCCGCCACTCGATCGGCCTCAAGGCCGAGCGCCTGGACGCCAGGCAGTGCCGCAGATTGGAGCCGTTCCTCGCGCCGGGCACCCGCGGCGGCGTCCTCGCCACCGGCGACCTGTCGGTCGACAACCGCCGCTACCTAGTCGCCCTCCGGGCGGCCGCCGCGGCAAGCGGCGTCAGGGTGCTCGCCGGCACCGTGACGGCGGTCGACGACGGCCAGGTCCGGGTAACGCTACCTGGCACCGCCGAAGCACAGGAAACGACGCTCGCCGCCCGGCACGTCGTCATCGCCGCCGGGCACGCCACCCGCGGCCTCGACGGCGTGCCGCCGGAGGTCCGCACCGCGATCCGCCCGGTCAAGGGGCAGATCCTCCGCCTCCGGCACCCGGGGAACATCCCGCCGCTCCTGGCGCACACCGTCCGCGCGCTCGTGCAGGGCCACGACCTCTACTTCGTGCCCCGCCAGGACGGTGAGCTCGTCGTCGGCGCGACCCAGGAGGAGCGCGACGACCGGGACGTCACTGCCGGCGCCGTCCACGACCTGCTCCGCGACGCCACCACGGCGGTCCCGGCGGTCAGCGAGCTGATCTTCGCGGAGGCGAGCGCCGGGCTGCGCCCGGGGACCAGCGACAACGGACCCATCCTCGGCCCCGTCACGGACGATAACGGAAGCCTCATCATCGCCGCCGGCCACTTCCGCAACGGCATCCTGCTGTCCGCCGTCACGGCCGACGCGGTGCTCGCGCTCCTGCGCGGCCAGCAAGCACACGGCGCCTGGACCCCCTTCGGTCCCGCCAGATTCCAGAAGGCCCCCCTCGGGGGGTACGGGGGCTCGTCCTCCGGGGAGACAAGCGCATGACCCTCACTGTCAACGGCGACCTGCGCGAGCTGCCGCCCGGCACCACCCTCGCGGACCTCGTGACCCAGCTCGTCCCGTCCGCGAAGGGCGTCGCCGCCGCGCTCGACGGCGCGGTCGTGCCCCGGCGCGCCTGGCCGGATACCCCGCTCGCCGACGGATCCGTGGTCGAGGTCGTGACCGCCGTCCAGGGAGGATAGGAAGAAAATGAACATCCAGAACGGGAGCGTGCCTCCGCCCGTCGCCCGCCCATGGCAGCTAGCGGGCCGCGACCTGACGTCACGGCTGATCGTCGGGACCGGGGGAGCATCCTCACTCGACGTCCTCGGCAAGGTTCTCGCGGCGTCGGGGACCCAGCTCACCACGGTCGCCATGCGCCGGGTGAGCGGCGGGCAGGCATCGCTCATCGGCACCATCCGGCAGGCCGGCGTCGCCGTCATCCCGAACACGGCCGGCTGCCACACCGCGGCCGAGGCCCTGCTGACCGCCCGGCTCGCCCGCGAGGCGCTGGACACCGACCTGGTCAAGCTCGAGGTGGTCGCCGACGACATCACGCTGCTGCCCGACCCGGTCGAGCTCCTCGAGGCGGCCCAGCTGCTCGTCGCGGACGGGTTCACCGTGCTGCCCTACACCAACGACGACCCGGTGCTCGCGCTGCGCCTCGAAGAGGCGGGCTGTGCCGCCGTCATGCCGCTCGGCGCCCCGATCGGGTCCGGGCTCGGCATCAGGAACCCGCACAACATCGCGATGATCGTCGAACGGGCCGGGGTCCCCGTGGTCCTCGACGCCGGCATCGGGACCGCCAGCGACGCGGCCCTGGCGATGGAGCTCGGCTGCGCCGCGGTGCTCGTCGCGTCCGCGATCACCCGGGCCGCCGACCCGGTGCGCATGGCGGTGGCGATGGCCCTGGCCGTCGAGGCGGGCCGGGCCGCCTACGAGGCTGGCCGCATCCCGCGCCGCTGGCACGCCGTCGCGTCGAGCCCTGGGGGCGCGATGGCGCAAACCGCCGTCGTATCGCGCCCCCCGGGCTCGGATATCTCCCGGGGGGACACTCCGCCTCCCGGGGGGAACCCCCCCGGACCCCCCAGCCCGTATCCCCCGATGTCGCTTCGCGACAGAAGCGGCAGGGTGTCTGAGAGGTGATAAGAGAAGATAACAGCATGGTCCCTAGGGTGCTGACGATCGCCTCCTCCGATTCCGGCGGCGGCGCGGGCATCCAGGCGGACCTGAAGGCCTTCGCCCGCTGCGGCGCGCACGGCATGTCCGCGATCGTCGCGCTCACCGCGCAGAACACGCTGGGCGTGACCGCGATCGCCGAGCAGCCCGCCGAATTCGTTCGGGAGCAGATCAGGGCGGTGCTCGACGACATCGGGGCCGACGCCGCCAAGACCGGCATGCTGTTCTCCTCCGCCATCATCGAGGCGGTCGCGGATGAGCTGGCCGGGCGCCGGCTGCCGCTCGTCGTGGACCCGGTGATGGTGGCCAGCTCGGGCAGCAGGCTGCTCCTCCCCGACGCGGTCGACACGCTGACCGGGCGGCTGTTCCCGCTGGCGACGGTCGTCACGCCCAACCTGCCGGAAGCCCAGGCGCTCACCGGCCTGGACACCGAGGACCGGGCCGCGCTGGCCGAGCGCCTGGTGGCGATGGGCGCCGGCGCGGCCCTGGTGACCGGCGGCCACGGCGCCACGCCGGCCGACCACCTCTTCGACGGGCGGACGCACCTGGCGATCCCGGTCGCGCGGCACGCCATCGCGGCGACGCACGGCGCCGGCTGCACGCACTCCGCGGCCCTCGCCGCCGGCCTGGCGGCGGGCCTCTCCCTCGCCGACGCGGCCCGCCAGGCCGCGGCGGTCGCCGGCGACGCGGTCGCCCACGGCCTCGCCGGGATAGGCGGCGGCGACGGCCCCGTTCACGTGCTGCACTACTTGCGGGGGGACGACCCCGCGACCGCCCCGGCCTTCTCATCCCCTTCACGAACGTAACGTCCGGTCGTCGCCTGCCGGACGCCGACGATTGTGCCCTTGTGGCACCCACAGCCCGTATATTCCGGCCCTGGGGCACACACGGCTGCCTCTAGTGACCCCGGGGCACCCACAGACGAAAAAATCTGACCTAGGGGGCCACAGGGCCGGAACGGCCGCCGGGCCCAGCCTCCACGTGCGCTGTGCAAACTGAGTCCGCCGTCGGTATTGAGATTTCTCGTTTCGGCTGTGACCAGCGGATACAGTCGCAGCTTAGGAAGTCTTCAGCAAGCTTCCAGTTCGGCTGCCTACTGTCGGGGACATAAGCAGTGACAAGCGTGAGCTGGAGGCAAGAGCCGTGCCGGACAAGGCGGTCATCTCGCATCGGGGCGAGAAATATGAGATCGGTCGGGGAAAGCGGTTCTACGGCATTTGGGTGGTCGGCGCGCCGTATGACGCGCCGGTCGACCGGTGGCCGGAGAACCGCGACGGCTGGCAGCAGGCGTGGGCGAGGTTCGTCGCGACGGAAGACCCGGGCACGATCAAGCCGGTCACGCGGGAGCGCCGGGGCCTGCGGCTGAGGCTTGGTCGTCGCCCGGACAATGACGGTGCGAGCGATGCCCCGCCAGGCCGGCCCCCGCGGCGCGGCCCGGCGCTGCTCCTCGGCGAGGGGCTCCTCGTGCTCGGCGTGGTGCTCGGCCTGGCGGGGCTCTTCCCCGCCTACGAAGGGGGCCAGAGCCTGCTTTCGCAGTGGGACCAGGTCGTCCCCCACCTGCTGTACGTGACGGGCTGGGCGGGGACGGCGGCGCTGGTCGCGCTGAGCGTCGCGCGGCCGAGCAACGCGGCCCGGTTCGGTGCGCTGTTCGGGCTTGGGCTGAGCGCGGTCACGCTCGGGCTGTTCTTCGCGGACACCGGCGAGGCGATATCCGGCGTCTCGCTCGGCTCCGGCCTGGTGATAAGCCTGCTCGGCTGGCTGGCCTGCACCGCCGGCTCCGCGCTCGCGTTCCGTGCTAACCCCGGGCCGGCTCAGCTGCCCTCGCGGCCGGTTCGGCCCACCCGAGGGCACGCCGGGCCCCTGGCGCTGCTCGTGCTCGCCGGGATCGGTACCGCCGCGGCGTTCGCCCCGTCGTGGGACAACTACGTCCTGGCGTTCGCCAGCGAGGGCACCTCGCAGACCGTCACCGCGGGCAACGCGTTCGACAACCCGGGCTGGGTGATCGCGGGCAACGTCCTCGTCATGGTGGCGATCATCGTGGTGGCCACGCTCGCGGCGCTGTGGCGCCCGCCGCGCCAGGGGGCGCTGCTGCTCGCCGGCGCGATCGTGCCGCTCGCCGGCGAGGCGGTGTCCGCCCTTATCCAGGCGGGCCAGCCGGCGTCGCCCGCGATGTTCGGCATCTCGTCCGCGCAAGCCTCCGCGTACGGGCTGACGATCTCCTCCGGGCTTACCGGAATCTTCTGGGTTTACTTTGTCTTCGTTATTTCCCTGCTCGTATCCTGCGCGTGGCTCTTCACCGAGCCGGGGCATCCGGTAATGCCGGGATTCCCCGCATCGCCGTGGTCGCCGGCCGGGGGAGATGAGGCCACACGAGACGCCGCCGGTACGGCCGTGAGCGAAGATGCGGATAGCGACGTCAGCGAAGACCCGGATAGCGATGACGTCGATAGCGAAGCGGGGAGCGAAGGTGGCGAGCAATCCGCATACGCCTGATTGCGCTGTGTCTTCGACGGCACGGTCTTCCCCGATCTGACCGTAGAAAAACGCCCCCGGCGATGCCGGGGGCGTTTCTCGTTTTGACGAGCAAGGCTCGGTAGTCAGCCACGTAGAAGGTAGGTATTTCTACGTAGGTTGGCTACTTGCCGGTGGCTGCCTGGTACTTGGCAACGACATCGCCGGGCACGCGACCGCGGTCCTTAATGTCGATCCCGTTCTCGCGCGCCCAGTTCCTGATTTCGGTCGTGTTCTGCGCCGAGCTGCCCCCGCGACCGGCGCGACCTGCGACGCGACCGCCGCGACGAGCGGCACCGCCGACCTTGCGTGCGTGCGTGACGTACTTGCCGAGAGCCGACCGAAGCTCCTCAGAGTGCTTCTCGTTCAGGTCGATCTCGTAATCAGTCCCGTCCAGGGCGAACCGTACGGTGCCCTGAGCCGCCCCGCCGTCAATGTCGTCTATGAAGAGTGTTGTGATCTTTTGGGCCACTTGGAATCCGCCTTTCCTGGTATCGACAGCTATCATACCGATAGCTGCGGAGCGTTAGGCGCCAGGACCCACCCCGTCCCGCACAAGCCTGGGTAAATGCCGGTTCCCCGCGATCGGCAACCCGGCTTTGCAACGCTTAGCTTGAAGTAAGCATAACTCATGTCGCGGGGTAAGTGCTCCCCGGAATCCCCGAAATCATGCGTGTCGCGTTACCGCAATCGCGTGTCGCAGAGGTATAGACCGATCAGACGGGCCAGGATTCCTTGGCCCAGCCCATCTCCCAGAACATCCACTCGTACCTGCTCGTCGTCCGGAAGTGGCGGTGTACTCGGGCCCGCTCATCTTCGGAAAGGCCGTGGGAAACACGGTTCAGCTCGCTGATCACATCGGCCACGACATCGCCGTAGTCGTCGCCGCCGTAGGTGGTAATCCAGCGCTGGTAACGCGGATCCGGGGAGCCGCGGCCGATGAGTTCCTTGCCGACGGCCGCATAAATCCAGTAGCAAGGCAGGACCGCGCCGACTCCCTCGGCATAGCTGCCGCCCCGTACGGTGGCGAGCAGGTAACTGGTATAGGCGAGGTTGGTCGGGGCGGGCTCGGCGCTCTGCAGAATTTCCGGTGGAATTCCCAGCTCGTCGAGAAGCGCCCCATGTAGTTCCAGTTCGGCCGCGATCGCGTCCGCCGCGTGCCCGGCGAACATCCGCGTCGCGCCGGCCGTGGGCGCCCGGCTCGCGATGGCCGCCAGCGCCCGCGCGTACTCGCGCAGGTATAGCGCGTCCTGGATCACGTAGAACGCGAACGACTCGGCGGGCAGCGTCCCGTCGGTCAGCCCGGTAACGAAGGGATGCGCGAGGATCGCCCCGTAAATATCGCTGATGCTGTCCCAGAGCCCCGCACTGAACGACTCGTCCACGCCGTCACCATAAACCTCGCCCTGGCCTCATGCCGCGCGTGGCCCTAGTGCGACGTCGGCGGCGACGACGCCCGCAGCGACGTGTGGCCCGCTGTCAAGGAAATTACGAGCCGGTTACGGTCCGTCGCTGCTTGCCTCGGCAATGTCAGACGGCCGCGGCAGAGTGGACGCCATCAACAGAAGGGGGCACCATGAGTGCTGTGACTTTCGGAGAGCCACATGTCAAGACCGGACCTTTCACGGTGGAGGAACTGGACCGGCTGCCTAACGACGCCCGCCGGTACGAGTTGCTTGACGGGGTGCTAGTCGTGAGCCCCCGTCCGACGACGATCCATCAGGCTGTTCTGGGACGCCTGTACGGCCTGCTGAGCAGCGTGAGCCCGGATGACTTCCTCGTGGTTCCCGAGCCGGCGCTGCAACTCTCCGCTAAGACCGAGTTCGCGCCGGACCTTGTTGTGGTTCCCATTGACGATGTTGGCGACCCTAAGTTCACTAAGCCGCCGTTGCTCGTTGTCGAAGTTAGGTCGCCCAGCACCGCGATCATCGACCTGAACCGGAAGAAAACTGCCTGTCAGAGGTTCGGCGTCCCGTCGTACTGGATCGTCGACCCCGACCCGGCGCAGCCGGAGGTGACCGTCTTCGAGCTCCGCGACGGCCGCTACGTCACGGTCGCGATTACGACGGCCCCGCTAACCGTCGAGCGCCCGTTCCCGATCACCATTCACCCGGCCCGGCTGACGCGCCGCCTGCGCCTGCGCGACACCGAGGCAAGCTGACGCCGCCGGCTCCGGCAGTATTGGCGGCATGACGATTCTCGCGGCCACCTGCTGGCCTCAGATTCCGCCAGAGCACGTTCGTACGGTGGCGCGCGCGGCCGAGGATTGCGGCCTGGCGGAGCTGTGGCTATGGGAGGACTGCTTCTTCGGCGGGGCGATGAGCCTCGCGTCGGCGCTGCTCGCCTGGACCGAGCGGCTGCCGGTCGCGATCGGGGTGGTCCCCGTCCCGCTGCGGAACGTGGCGCTGACCGCGATGGAGACCGCCGCGCTGCACCGCCTGTTCCCCGGCCGGGTGACGGTCGGCGTCGGCCACGGCGTGCAGCGCTGGATGAGCCAGGTCGGCGCCCGCGCGGAGTCCCCGGTGACCTTGCTCGGCGAGTACCTGCCCGCGCTGCGGGGGCTGCTGCGCGGCGAGCGGCTGACCGTCGCGGGCCGCTACGTGCGGCTAGATGACGTCGCGCTTGACTGGCCGCCGCTCACGTCGCCGCCGGTCTTCGCCGCAGCGGCCGGCCCGCGCACACTCAAGCTGAGCGCCGAGCTCGCGGACGGCACCATCCTGGACTCAACCGGCACGGTCGAGCGGGTGCGCGCCGCGCGCCGGGCGGTCGACGAGGCCCGCGCGGCGGCCGGCCGGGCCGGCGCGCACCCGGTCGTCCTCTACCTGCTGACCGTGACCGGCCCGGGCGCGGCGCGGCGGCTCGAGGCGATGGGGCGGGCCGGCACCGCCGCCGTCGCGGGTGACGCTCACGCGGTCGCGGAAGCCGTCCGCTTCTGGGCGGCGGCCGGGGTGGACAAGGTCGTGCTCCACCCCGGTGCCGACGACGACGACCCGGTGGCCTTCGTCAGGTTCGCGGCCGAGCGGGTGCAGCCGCTGCTCGCGTTAGGAGGGGAACCCGCCGCCGTCGTACGGGCCGTAGCCTGCGCCCGGCTGGGCCGGCTCGGCCCGCTCGCCGTGCGCGGCGCTGAGCCGGTAGTAGACGAGCGTGACGACCGCGGCGAGGAACGGCGCCACCAGGGCACCGGACACGAGGTCGGAGATGAAGCTGCGCCAGCCGTAGGGCAACGCGAGCAGGACGGCCGACAGCACGACCTCCACGAGAATCATGACGATCCATACCACGACGAGCGTGCCGAACACGTTCCACGCGTAGCCCCGGACGGTCCGCCAGCTCCGGCCGAACGCCTCGATCGCGCCCGCGCCGCCGATCACGATCTCCGGCACGAGCAGCGACCAGAACGTGAGCAGGATCAGCCCGGGCACGATGATGAGGAAGAGCCCGATGCCGATGCCGATGGCGGCGAGGATCGACGCGATCGCCACCGCGCCGACGTACGGCAGTGCCGCCTGGAGCGTCGCGCGCAGGTCCAGGTCGATGGTCCCGTCCCGCACGTCCTGCACGGCCTTCACCAGCGCCGCCTGCAGCAGGAACGCGCCGAACACGGTGAGGATCAGCCCGATGAACGCGCCGGCGGAGCCAAGCACCCAGCTCAGCAGCGCGCTAACGACGGCGATCACCAGGTAGATGGAGAACGAGATCGCGATGAAGTGCGAGGCATAGCGCTTGTACAGCGCCCAGGCCTCGCCCAGCACTCCAGAGAGAGGGCTCATGGCCTCATAGTAGGGAATTGCCTACGGGAGAGCGAGCATCGAAACCGCCCGGTCCCGCCCGGGATAATTTTCCCAGCCGTGCAACCTGGCCGCGCCCTTCCGCGGTCTGCACTGGCGAAGGAGGTGGCCATGAGCGACGGATCGGACGAGGAGTTCGACGCATTCATGCGCGGCCGGTGGCCCGCGATGGTCCGCCTCGCCTACGCGCTGACCGGCGACACCGGGCACGCCGAGGACCTCGCCCAGGCCGCGTTCGCCCGCGCCTACGCGTCGTGGGGAAGGGTGCGGCGGGCCGGGAATCCCGATGCCTACGTGCGGCGGATCGTGATCAACGAGCACCGCAGCCTGTTCCGCAAGCGCCGGGTGGCCGAGGAACTGCGCGGCGACCTAGGTGACACTCTCGGCGGTCAACAACTCGGCGGGCAGCAGGGGCCCGGGGAGCAGCAGGCGCTGCTCGACGCGCTCCGCGCCCTCGGCCCGCGCCAGCGCGCCGTGGTCGTGCTCCGCTACTGGCTCGACCTGTCGGAGGCGGAGACCGCGGCGGCGCTCAACTGCTCGGTCGGCACGGTCAAGAGCCAGGGGTCACGCGCGCTCGCCACGCTGCGTAAGACCGCCGGGGTGCGGGACGCAGTGCGGGACGAGGACATCGTGGAAGGAGGCCTGCGGTGAATGAGCTGCGAGAAGACCTGGACCAGGCGCTGCGCACGGTGACGTTCGGCGAGGCACCGATCGAGCGGGTCAAGCGCGACGGCCGCAGGATCCGCACCCGCCGTCGGGTCACGCTGCTCGCCGGCGTCCTCGCGGTCGCCGCGGTCGCCGCCGGGTACCCGGCGCTCGCCAGAGACAGCGCCGCGCCGCCGGCCCCGGCGGCCGGGCACACGACGCCGCCCGCCAGCCCCGACCCGGTTCTCACGGACGGTCCGCCGTCAGGCGCGACCATGGCGGCGGGCGGGCTGACGAGCAAGACGGGCGCGATCGCCGCAGGCGCGATCGGCGGCGCGCGATGGCAGGTGACCGTCCGCGGGCCGGGCGCGGCTAACCCGGTCCCCGCCGACCCCTGCTTCACGGTCACCCTCTCTTCCCCCGCCGGCTTCGGCGGGGCCTGCAACGACCTTCAGGCCATCACCGCCAGCGCGTTCGCCGGCGACCCGGCCGTGTTCACCGGGATGAGCGAAGGCACGGCGGAGGTGTCGATCGCCCAGGTCTTGCAGGACGTGACCTACTTCATCGTTACGTTCACCGACGGCCAGCAGCTCAAGCTGATCCCGGTGACGGCCCACGGCCACCGCTACGTCACGTGGATCGCCCCGGTGTCCATGACGATCGCCAGCGTCGTCGCCCACCTCGGCGGCCCGTACTCCGACAGCGGGCAGACGGCCACCGCGGTCCCGTTCGACCTGCCGGGCCAGGTACCTGTCGTCAACCAGTGGCTGAAACCAGGCCAGTCCGCGCTGCCGCGCGCCGTCGGCGTCGTCGGCGCGGGAACGACGGGCGGGCACGCCTGGAGAGCCACCGCGTACGTGGGGCCGTGGGGCACCTGCGTGACCGTCAACGAGAAAGGCTATGCCTGCATGGATTCCCGCCCGGGCGGCGCCGTGCAGGTCACGGGTCCCATGAGCGGGTCTGTTCCTGGAGTACAGGTTGTCCTGGTCATAGCACCCGAGAGCGTGGCGAAGGTGACGGTCACGCTGTCCGCGGGCAGGCCCGTGACCGTCAGGCCGGCCACCTTCGGGAGCGAGCGGCTGGCCGCGTTCGCGGTCGGCAAGGACGTCGCACCGACCGGCTGGACCGGGTACGACGCGTCCGGCGCGCGGACCGGCCCCGGCTCGATGACGTCAAGATCCGCGACCTCGTCGGCTAGCCCGTGAGCGCTCGCTGAACCTTCGCTGACAAGCGGGGAACCTCCTGTCCGCTTCCGGCTCCGGCCCGTTAGCCTGGTGCCCGGACGGAAGCGCACAGGGGGCTCTCATGGGCGGACTAAGCTACGGATCGGCACGGCCCGCGGTCACGCGACTGAACCTGACCGCGGTCGCGAAGTACATGTTCTGGCTCATGTTCCGGAACGTCGCCTCCGACGGCGTGGTCTTCGACGACCCCGTCAACCCCGGGATCGTCTCCGCGCCCGGCTGCGTGCTCGCCTCCCCGTCCTGGGAGAACTCCGCGACCCACGTCACCCAGGACTACGTCTACCACTGGACCCGCGACGCGGCGGTCGTCGCGCTGGAGCTGGCCTGGGCCTACGCCGACGGCACGCTGCCCGACAACCAGCCGCTGATCGACTACGTGCTCTTCTCCCAGACGTGCCAGCGGTCGGCCGGCGACTTCGACCGCGCCTCCTTTTACATCGACGGCGCGCAGCGCCCGTGGACCAACCAGACCGACGGCCCGGCGCTGCAGGTCCTGGCCCTGCTCGCCATGTACCGGCAGCTTGACGACCCCACCAGGCAGATCGCGGCGCAGCTGATCGGCGCGGACCTGGACTTCCTGCAAAACGCCTACCAGGGCCAGACGTACAACCTGTGGGAAGAGGAGTACGGTTACTCGTTCTTCGCCCGCTCGGCCCAGCTGCGCTGCTTCCAGGCGATCGCCGCGAACACCATCGGGATCACGGTCCCGGCCTGGCTGCCGGACGCGCTGACCTGGCTCATCACCGCCCTCGAGTCCCACTGGAACGGCGAGGTCTACCAGTCGGTGCTGCCGGTCCCGACGGACTACCGCGCCCCCTACGACCCCAACATCGACATCGTCCAGTCCGCGATCTACGGCGCCGAGTCGGCGACCGACCCGCGGCTGCTCGCCACCGCCGCCCAGCTGCGCGCCCAGTGGGCGGACCCCACCTCGAAGTACTTCTACCCGATCAACGACGCCGACGGGGCGAACGGCCTCGGCCCGCTCCTCGGCCGCTACCCGGGCGACCTCTACGACGGCGACACCGACGCCCAGGTCGGCGACCACCCGTGGGCACTCACCACGGCGAACTTCGCCGAGCTGTACTACCGGCTCGCCTCCAGGATCACCGCATCCCGAACGGTGGCGGCCGACTCCCTCAGCGCCACCTTCCTCTCCCAGGTCGGGGTGACGTCATCGACGCCACCGCTCGCGGCGGCCACGGCGCTGCGCGCGGCGGGTGACGCGATGCTGCGGGCGATCGTCTACCACAGCGATCACTTCGAGCTGTCGGAGCAGTTCGACGCCGTCACCGGCTTCGAGAAGTCCGTCTCGAACTTGTCGTGGAGCTACGCGGCGTTCCTGTCCGCCGCCCGCGCCCGCAAAACGGGCTAAAGGTCCCGGCCCTGCTCAACGCCACCCGGGGACGGGTGATCAGGCGATCGCGTTGCTCGGCGCGGAGGTTTGCAGCGGCGCCTTGGCCGTGTCCGCGGGGAGCGTCGACGGGTTCACGAACTGGCTGCCGCTCGCGTTCGCCACCACCGCCTCGCCGGTCGCGGATCCCTTCAGGAACTGGGGCCAGCTCAGGAACCACTCGGTCCACCCGTTGTCCCACTCGCCCGACCGCGGGCTGTTCTGGATCGTGATCGGGTCACCGGGCACGGCGAGCTGGTAATAGGCCTCGGCGTCGGCGGGGGACAGGTTCACGCACCCGTGGCTGACGTTCTCGAAGCCCTGCTCGCCGACCGACCAGTACGCGTCGTGGTAGTAGTCGCCGCTGAACGTGAACCGCACGGACCAGGGGACGAGCAGGTCGTACCCGGGGCCGATCATCCGGACCGGGTTCTCCTTCTCGATCGTCAGGTAGGAGCCGTCCGGCGTGTCGTCGCCGGGCTTGCCCGAGCTGATGCTCCAGTCGTACTTCAGGTGGCCGTTGACGTAGATCTGGGTCTTGTGCGCCTTCGCGGACGCGACCGCGATCACCGAGTCGCCGATGTCGAACGTCTGGGTCAGCGTGTGGTAGCCGTAGACGCCGGGCGCCGACTCGACCCCGTCGAAGTGCCCCGTGAATGACACGGCGGTGTTCGCCGGCCAGTAGTCACGCGGCCGGAAGTCGAGCGTCTCGTTGCCGTCCCAGTACCACGAGCCGATCACCGGCCTGGAGGTCTGCAGCTCGATCGAACGCTCGACCGCCGCCTTGTCCTGGACCGGCGCGCTGAAGGTCAGGATGATCGGCATCCCGACCCCGTAGGACTGCTTGTACCCCTCGAAGATGTTGGTGGAGAACGACGACGTAGGGGTGAGCGTGCGGAAGGTGCTCGTCTTCGTGGTCGTCACCCCGCCGGCCGTCACCGCGGTCGCCGTCACCGTGTAGGACCGGGACACGTTCAGCGCCCACGTGCTGTGCCAGGAGGCGTGGTCCGCCGAGTACGTGCCGGTGACCGGGTCCCCGGCCGTGCTCACGTTCACGCTCCGCAGCGTCCCGCCCGCCGCGGCGACCGTGATTCCCTTCGACGGGTCGGCCCCGTTCCCGGCGTTTCCCGGCGTGATCGTCACGACGGGCCCGGCCGGCGAGGGCTTCACCGACGCCGACGCCCCGGATGCCGTGCCCGGCGATGAGCCCGCGCTTGACGATGAGCCGGTGCTGGCGGCCCCCGTCGTGCCGCCGGAACTCGTGCAGGCCGCTACGGTCACCGCGAGCGCCGCGCTGGCGGCGACAGCGGAAAGCGTCCGAATCGCCCTCATGCCAACACGATACTTAATGGCTTATTAACGCGGTAGACGCAGTGTTAGTAGGTCGTCGCCCCCGCGTAGTCGGCGGCGAGCACGGCGCCGACGGCCGCGATGAGCGGCTTGCTCGTGGTGCGGACGCCCAGCTCACGGTTGTGCCGCAGGCTCGCGGCGGAGAAGTTCTCCGAGCCGACGTACATTTGCTGCCCGGTGAGCCCGGCGTCGGCCACGACCGCCTTGGCGTGAATGTAGAGGACGCTGGTGCTGTCCTCATATGTGCGTACGTGGGCGCCCGCCTTGACCAGCGCGCTGAAGGCGCTGTCCCACTCGCTTTCCGCGGTCATGATGATCTTCACGTCGACGCCGTGCCTCGCCGCCGCCTCGAGTGCCGTGGTGATGACCGGGTCGTCCATTTCCTCGTTCTCCACCGCGAGGGTGTGCCGCGCGGAGTTGATCACGGCGAGGATGGCGGCCTGCGAGTTGGTCGGCGACCACACCAGGTCGGCGCCGTCGGGCGGGGTGACCTTCTTGTGCGCGAAGTCGGCGTTGAACGTGGTGATGATCGCGGCGACGTCGGCCTTGCTGGTGTCGATGACCGCGAAGTCCCTGGTGCCCGCGTAGTCGGCGGACACGAGGTTCAGCGTCATGATCACGGACGTCTTGCCGTCCACGGTGAGCGTCTTCTGGTGGTACGTGGTACCGGACGGCGCCCAGGTCACGTGCACGCGGTGAGCGCGCAGGAAGTCGTAGGTGGCGGTGTTCCGCGACTTCTCCAGGTGCGCGTCCAGGATCACCCGGACGTCGACGCCGCGCTTGGCCGCCGCGGCCAGGTCGTTCTCCGCGGTCTGGTCGATCAGCTCGTACATGGTCAGGTCGATCGACGCCTTCGCGCCGTTGATGACCTCGTAGATCGGGCCGATCCCGGCCTTCGGCTCGGCGAGGACGCGCAGCGCCCCCGAGCCCGCGGAGACGGGCCCGGCCGCCTGAACCGTCGAAGACGAACCCCCCGAGCCGCCTGGGTCGGTCGACTTGCCCGAGTGCGAACCCGCGGTCGGACTGGCCGCGAGGTCCACCTTTACGCCGTGGCATCCCGCCAGGGTCACCGCGAGGCCCACCACTACGGTTCCCGTCGCCACGCGGCCAACCGCCACCGGACTCAGCAATCGCCGCATAGCCGCCCATCTACCCGTGAAGTCTGGCAAACCACATCAGAAGCGGTACGAGATTACCCCGGAGCGGCCGGCCGCGGCCCGGTCTGCGCGGATTGGTTGGGGAATGATGCCGGCGACGATCCGTGATGCCGGGATCACGGATCGACGTTTGCCACATAAGCCACGCACGTCACACGGTGATCATTCGCCTATGCCAATCACAGAACGATAACTCGGTGATCACCGATTAACCGGACAATGTGCCTGCCCGGGATGTCCGAAAAGTGACTGTGACATATCCCACACATCACGTTCTGATCTCTAATCATTTCGCGACAACGATGTACAGGGCTTTGACCTGCGGTTTCGTGGTGATTAGGCAATCAGTTGGCAACACCGATATCGGCAGTTATCCGAACGTGATCTGCGCGGGAATGTGTACGCAAAAATCCCCTCATGCCAGACAGGCGTCAGTTGTGGGTGATACGCAAGAACGGCTCAGGGGAAAGAGAATCCCACGTGCATACAACTGAATACGCATTGTTACGCGCGATGAAAGGACCAAAATGATGGCAAGCCCGACGACTGACTGGTGGTCTGATACCCATGTCCGGGTCAGCGGCGACCGTGGAGGCGCCTAAGGATGCGGCGCAACTGGCTGGCCAGCGCCGCCGTGACCGCGGTCGCGGTCACCGTCCCGGTCACCGTCGTTACCGGCACCGCCCAGGCGGCGACCATCAGCGGCCAGCAGAAGACAAGCTCGGCAAGCGCACCCACGCGGGTGCTAGTTACCTGGAACATAGTGGCCGCGGCCCTGGCGAAGAGGCTGGTGGGCGCCCCGTACGCATACGGCGGCACGAGCCCGGCGGGCTTTGACTGCTCCGGCCTCTCCCAGTTCGTCTACCGGCACGCCGGCCACGGCAAGCGTATCGACCGGACGGCGGAGGACCAGTTCCTCCAGTTCCGGCGGATCAGCCACGCTGCCGCCCGGCCGGGCGACCTGGTGTTCTTCCACGATTCGAGTGATCCGGCCAGCGTCGTCTACCACGTAGGCGTCTACGAGGGCGGTGACGACATGGTGGCCGCCACGACCTACGGCGAGGGCGTGCAACTCCAGTCGTTCGCCTGGGGCGGGGACACCGTCACCTTCGGGACGATCACCCACTAATAAGAACGGCGTCGTGCGGCTAACCCGGTGCGGGCTGAATCAGCCTGCGACGTCGATACCTCCCGCTTCCCCCGGACGAGTGGTGGATGGCCACGGTCATCCACCACTCGTGCGGTATTTCCCGCGCTCGCTCTGCTTGCCCCGCTCGTCGCCGCGCGCCCGAGGCCCCTGTTTCTTCCCTCGTCGGTCAGTGCTTTCCCCGCTCGCCTCCGCGCGCCCAGGCCGGCGTTTTTTCCCTCGTCAGTCAGTCGCTCGTCCCTCGCTCCCTCCTTCCTCAGTCCAAAAACGCCGGCGCGCGCTTCGGCTCGCGGGCAGGCTCGTTCCTCGCTCCCTCCTTCCTCAGTCCAGAAACAGGGGCGCGCGCTTTGGCTCGCGGGAACGCGCGCTCGGGACCCCTGCCTCCTCCCTCGTCGCGCAGTGCTTGCCCGCCCGCGCTCCAAATACCCGCAGCCAGCGGCGACGGCGGCGGTATGCTACGGGGATCATGCGGGACGGGAGCAATTAAGTGGAATCTGCGGCTACCCAGGCTTCCCAGGCACGGGTTTCCCAGGCACGGGCGCAGCAGCAGCCAGCGCTGTCGCGCCGTCACGAGGCCGGGGCGGACTCCGCGCGCGGGATGCTCCTCACCCTGCTCGGCGAGTTCGTCCTGCCGGATGAGGGCGGCGCGTGGACGAGCGCGGTACTGGCCGCGTTCGAGCGCCTGGGAGTCGCGGAGAAGGCCACCAGGCAGGCGCTGATGCGCACCTCGAACGCGGGCTTGCTGCGCGCCGAGAAGGTCGGCCGCCGCACCCGCTGGCTGCTCACCCCGTCGGCGACGAGGCTGCTCACCGAGGGCGCGAGGCGCATCTACTCGTTCGGCGCCTCGTTTGAGGGCACCGGGTTTGAGCGCACCGGGCAGTCCTGGGACGGGCAGTGGGTCCTGGTCCAGGTACGCATCCCGGAGACCGACCGGCGGGCCAGGCACGTCGTGCGGACGCGGCTGGCCTGGGCCGGCTTTGGCTCGCTCGGCCCCGGCCTGTGGATCAGCCCGCACGTCGCCCGTGAGCACGAGGCGACCCGGGTGCTCCGCGACGCCGGGGTCGCGGAGGGGGCGCACGTGTTCATCGCGCGGCGGACCGGCCTGTCCGACACCCGGGAGATGGTCGCCGCCGCGTGGGACCTGCCGGAGATCGAGGCCGAGTACGAGCAGTTCGTCGCGGAGTTCCGCGGCCCTGGCGTCCCCTCCGACGTGCTGCTGCGCCAGCTTGAGCTGGTGCACGCCTGGCGCCGGTTCCCGGCGCTCGACCCGGCCCTGCCGAGCGAGCTGCTGCCGCCCCGCTGGACGGGGACCAAGGCGGCGGAGCTGTTCTTCGACCGGCACAAGCGATGGGCGGACGACGCGCGCCGCGAGTGGCAGCGTCTCAACACCGACCCGGCGTGATCTTGCCCGTAGTGATCATCACGGAGTGACCCGGTATGTCCGGGCCCGGCCCGGCCTTCGCCGGGCAAATATGCTACGAAGTATTGACGGGCATGCAGATATTCGTAGAGCATGGTGACATGTCGCACGTGAGATTCCAGACGAGCCCGGAGCGTTACCGGCACTGGCGGCTCGACATCGACGGCCCCGTGGCCACCCTGACCATGGACGTGGATGAGCGGGGCGGTCTGGTGCCCGGCTACGAGCTGAAGCTGAACTCCTACGACCTGGGCGTCGACATCGAGCTGTACGACGCGGTCCAGCGGCTGCGGTTCGAGCACCCGGAAGTGAAGGCCGTCGTCATGACGAGCGGCAAGGACAAGATCTTCTGCGCGGGCGCGAACATCCGGATGCTCGCGGCGTCGGCGCACTCGTGGAAGGTGAACTTCTGCAAGTTCACCAACGAGACCCGCAACGGCATCGAGGACGCCACCGAGAACTCCGGCCAGACCTACCTCGCCGCGCTCAACGGCACCGCGTCCGGCGGCGGCTACGAGCTGGCCCTGGCCTGCGACAAGATCCTGCTGGTGGATGACCGCTCCTCGGTCGTCTCGCTGCCCGAGCTCCCGCTGCTCGGCGTGCTGCCCGGCACCGGCGGGCTGACCCGGGTGGTGGACAAGCGGCACGTCCGGCGCGACCTGGCCGACTACTTCTCCACGAAGTCGGAGGGCATCGGCGGCAAGAAGGCCGTCCAGTGGAGGCTGGTGGACGAGGTGATGCCGCGGGTCCGGTGGCAGGAGGCGGTAGCAGAACGGGCGCGGGACGCCGCCGGATCCGCCGCGCGCCTCCCTGGCGGCCCGGGAATCGAGCTGGCCGAGCTGGAGAAGACCAGGACCGACGCGGCCGTCTCCTACCCGCACGTGACCGCGCTGCTCGACCCCGAGCGCGGCGTCGCCGAGATCACCGTGCGAGGCCCGTCCGAGGACGCCCCCGCCTCGATGGACGGCGTCTACGCGCAAGGCGCCGCGTTCTGGCCGCTGGCGGTTGCCCGCGAGCTCGATGACCTGATCCTCGACCTGCGCACCAACGAGACCGAGATCGGCACCTGGGTCTTCAAGACCACCGGCGACCCCGCCCGGGTGCTCGCCTGCGACGAGCTGCTGCTGGCGAACTACGACCGCGACTGGCTGGCGCGGGAGATCGTGCTGTACTGGAAGCGGACGCTCAAGCGGCTCGACGTCACCTCCCGGTCGCTGATCGCGCTGATCGAGCCGGGCTCGGCCTTCGCCGGCTCGCTGCTCGAGCTGGCCCTCGCTGCCGACCGTTCCTACATGCTGTTCGGCGTCTTCGAGGACGTTGACCCGGACGCTTCGCCTGCGACGGTCACGGTCGGCCCCGCGAACCTTGCCAGGCCCCCGGCCGGCGGCCCGCTGCCGATGGGCAACGGCCTGACCCGCCTGCAGACCCGGTTCCTCGGCGACCCGGACGCGCTGGCCGCGACGGAGAAGGCGGCGGGCGAGCCCGTCGGCGCCGAGGAGGCGGAGAAGCTCGGCCTGGTCACCTTCGCGCCGGACGACATCGACTGGGAAGAAGAGGTGCGGATCGCGATCGAAGAGCGCGCGTCGTTCTCGCCCGACGCGCTGACCGGCCTGGAGGCGAACTACCGGTTCGCCGGGCCGGAGACCATCGAGACCAAGATCTTCGGGCGGCTGACCGCCTGGCAGAACTGGATTTTCTACCGGCCCAACGCCTCGGGCCCTGACGGCGCGCTGCGCGCCTACGGCACGGGCAAGCGGGCCGACTTCGACCGGAAGCGGGTCTGATCACCATGACGAGGCCGGATTACGCCGAGAAGATACCGAACAACGTCGGCCTGGCCGAGGACCGCCGCCTGCAGCGGGCGCTTGAGTCCTGGCAGCCGGACTTCCTGTCCTGGTGGGAGTCGATGGGGCCCACCCTGCCGACCAGGGACGTGTACCTGCGCACCGCGATCGACGTGCGCGGCGAGGGCTGGGCGCAGTTCGGGCACGTGCCGATGATGGACTACCGGTGGGGCATCTTCCTCGCCGACAAGAACCCGGACCGGCGGATCGCGTTCGGTGCGCACAAGGGCGAGCCCGCCTGGCAGAAGGTGCCGGGGGAGTACCGGGCGGAGCTGCAACGGCTGATCGTGATCCAGGGCGACACCGAGCCGGCCAGCGTGGAGCAGCAGCGGAACCTCGGCGCGACCGCGCCGAGCCTGTATGACCTGCGGAACCTGTTCCAGGTCAACGTCGAAGAGGGCCGTCACCTGTGGGCGATGGTGTACCTGCTGCACGCCTACTTCGGCCGCGAGGGCCGGGAGGAGGCCGGCGAGCTGCTGCACCGCAACTCCGGCAGCGAGGACTCGCCGCGGATCCTGGGGGCGTTCAACGAGGAGACCCCGGACTGGCTGTCGTTCTACATGTTCACCTACTTCACCGACCGGGACGGCAAGTACCAGCTCGGCACCCTGAAGGAGTCCGCGTTCGACCCCCTCAGCCGGACCTGCGAGTTCATGCTCAAGGAAGAGGCCCACCACATGATGGTCGGCACCACCGGCGTGGACCGGGTGGTGGAGCGCACGGCGCAGGTGATGGTGGAGAGCGACACCGACGAGGTCGCCGCGCTCGGGGCCATCCCGCTGCCGGTCATCCAGAAGTACCTGAACTTCCATTACTCGGTGTCCCTGGACCTGTTCGGCGGGGAGACCTCCACCAACGTCGCCAACTACTACACCGCCGGGCTGAAGGGCCGCTGGCTGGAGGAGCGCCGCAAAGACGATCACCGGCTGGCCGACGACTCGATCATGGTCGATGCCCTGCGGGAAGGCGAGATCGGCGAGGTCGAGGTCTCGGCGCTGACCGGGCTGAACACGGACCTGCGCCGCGAGTACATCGCCGACTGCTCCGGCGGCGTCAAGCGGTGGAACCGCATCCTCGCCGACGCGGGCCTGCCGCAGCGGCTCTACCTGCCGCACGTCGCGTTCAACCGCAAGGTCGGCGCGTTCGCCGCCATCGAGGCGTCGCCCACGGGGGAGAAGCTGGCCGCTTCCGAATGGGAAGCGCGCAAGGGGCAATGGCTCCCGACCGACACCGACAAGACGTTCGTCCGTTCCCTGATGCAGCCGGTGCACCAGCGTGGCAAGATCGCTGCCTGGGTCGCACCCCCGCGCAACGGGATCAACGGCCAGCCCTTCGACTACGACTACGTGCACCTGGCCTAGGCCAGGCCGGACCCGGGGGCAATGCGATGGCGCAGTTGTTCAACGCGTGTGAGTACCTGCTCGACCGGCGGCTCGCCGCCGGAGACGGCGACCGGCTGGCGCTGACCGGCCCGGCCGGCGACCTCAGCTACGCCGCCCTCTGGGACCGGGTCCGGCGGACCGCGGCGGGCCTGCGGGCGGCCGGGGTCCGGCCCGAGCAGCGCATCCTGATGGTGATGGCGGACTCGCCGCACTTCGCCGTGGTGTACCTCGCCGCCATGCGAGTGGGCGCGATCCCGGTGCCGGTCTCGACGATGCTCCGGCCAGAAGGCATCGCGGAACTGCTGCGCGACTCGAGAGCCAAGTTCCTGGCGGTCACCAGCGAGTTCGCCGCGCCTCTACTGACTAACACTGAGGAATCGGCCGCGGTGCTGGCAAGCGCAGGGGCGGCACCTGAACTGGCGGGGATCTTGGCCGATTTCCCGCTGCCGGCGCCCACGGGGACGAGCCCTCGAGAGGGGGCCAGTGCCCGGCCGGTCTACTTGCTCGATGACCTCGCCGGCGCGGCCCCGGACGACCTCGTCTACGACTCGACCGCCGACTCGCCCGCGTTCTGGCTCTATACCTCGGGGACCACGGGCGACCCGAAGGGCGCGATGCACCGGCACGGGTCCATCCCGGTGGTGTGCGAGACCTACGGGCAGCGGGTACTCGGCATCCGGCCCGAGGACCGGTGCCTGTCGGCGGCCAAGGCGTTCTTCGCCTACGGCCTCGGCAACTCGCTGCTGTTCCCCATGTCGGCCGGCGCCGCCAGCGTGCTGCTGCCGTCGGCGTCCCGGCCCGACCTGATCGCGGAGACGGCGGTCAAGTACGGTGCGACGCTGTTCTTCGGCGGGCCGACGTTCTTCGCCAACATGCTCCGCGCCGGGATGCCCGCCGACGCTCTCGGCGGCGTGCGGCTCGCCGCCTCGGCGGGCGAGGCGCTGCCCGCCGCCCTGTACGAGCGGTGGACGGCCCACTTCGGCGTCGACATCATCGACGGCATCGGCATGACCGAGATGCTGCACATCTTCCTGTCCAACGCGCCGGGCGCGGTCCGGCCGGGCACGACGGGCGTCGCGGTGCCCGGCTATGACCTGAAGCTGGTGGACGAGGAGACCGGCGCGGAAGTGACGGGCTCCGGGGTGGCCTGGCACGCTGTTCGTCCGCGGCGCCTCGACCGCCACCGGCTACTGGGCCCGGTACGACGCGTCCCGGCTGGTGTTCCAGGGCGAGTGGCTGCGCACTGGCGACACCTACGTGCGCGACGCGGACGGATACTACGCCTGCCTGGGGCGGACCGGCGACATGATCAAGGCGTCCGGCATCTGGGTGTCGCCCATGGAGGTCGAGGCCCGGCTGCTTGCCCACCCCGCCGTCGCGCAGGCCGTGGTGGTGGCCGCGCCGGACGCCGACAGCCTGGAAAAGCCCGTCGCCTACGTCGTCCTCACCGCTGGCGCCCAGGTCACCGAGGCCGAGCTGATCGAGCACTGCCGCGAGGGCCTGCCGTCGTTCAAGCGGCCGCGCGCCGTCGTCTTCACCGACGGCTTCCCCACGACCGCGACCGGCAAGATCCGCCGCGTGGAGCTGCGCACCATGGCCGCCGGCGTGCTGCGCCCGCCGGGCCCGGGTTCGGTAGGCACGGTCTGATGCTCGACGGGTTCCAGCTCATCGACGTGCACCTGCACGCCGCCCGCAAGACGACGCTCAAGCTGCCCTGGGACACCTGGGTACAGGGTTTCGCCGACCGCGACGTCATGGACCGGCTCTACGACTCCTCCGGCGCCGTGATCCCGGCGGCGTTCGACGCCCTGCTGGCGGCCGAGGGCGTCGACACCGGGCTGCTGATGTGCGAGTACTCGCCTAAGGTGACAGGGCTGCAGACCATCGAGGACATGCTGCCGATCGCCGGGTTCAATCCCGACCGGGTCAAGGTCATCGCGAGCGTCAACCCGCACTACCACTACCCGGTTGACGACGAGGTCCGCCGCCAGCTCGCGCTCGGCGCGGTCGCGCTGAAGGTCCACCCGGTGCACGCCGGCGTCGCGGCCAACGACCGGATGCTCTACCCCGCCTACGAGGCCTGCCAGGCGGCCGGCGTCCCGGTGGTCGTGCACTGCGGCACCTCCACCTTCCCCGGGTCGTCCAACGCGTTCGGCGACCCCGTGGTCCTCGACGACGTGCTGCGCGACTTCCGCTCGCTCACGCTCGTGCTCGCCCACGGCGGGCGCGGGTGGTGGTACGACGCGGCGGCGTTCCTCGCCCTGTCGCACGAGCGCGTCTGGATCGAGTTGTCCGGCCTGCCGCCGTCCCGGCTCCGCGACTACTACGCCCGGCAGAACTGGAGCCGCCTCGCGCGCCGGATGATCTTCGGCACCGACTGGCCGGGCATCCCCGGCATCGCCGCGAACGCCCGCGCGGTCGCCCGGCTCATGCCCGACGAGGACACGACGGCGGCGGTCCTGGCCGGCAACGCGATCCGGGTCTACAATCTCAAGCCGACAGTGTTTCCCGCGCTCGCCTCCGGCGCGCTTTGAGGCCGCCGTGTCCTCCCTCGTCGGTCGTCCGCTCGTGCTCCGTTTCTCCCGCTCGCCTCCGCGCGCCCTGAGGGCAGCCTGTGCTCCCTCGTCGCTCAGTCGCTCGTCCCTCGCTCCTCAGTCCGCGCAGGCCGCCGGCGCACTTGGGCTCGCGGGAGGCTCCCTCCCTCCTCAGCCCGGGCACGGCGGCGCGCGCCTTTGGCTCGCGCTTGTGACCCCCCAGTTGCCGGCACGCTCCCGACCGATACGGTGGTCCACATGACCGCATCGATCGGCGTTGTCGGGGCCGGCACGATGGGCGCAGGGATCGCCCAGGTAGCCGCCGTGGCCGGGCGGCGAGTCCTGATCGCCGACGCCGTTCCCGGCGCCGCGGAGCGGGCCGTCGGCGGCATCCGCGACCGGGTCAAGGCCCAGGTCGCCCGGGGCCGCCTCAGCGTCGACCCGGACGCGCTCGACCTCATCCCGGTCGACTCGGTGGCGGGCCTCGCCAGGTGCGGGGTCGTGATCGAGGCGATCATCGAGGACCTGACGGTCAAGCGGGCGCTGTTCAGCGAGCTTGAGCGGGTCGTCGCCCTCGACGCGATCCTCGCGTCCAACACCTCCTCCCTGTCGCCCACGGCCCTCGCCGCCGGCCTCACCCAGCCCGAGCGCCTGGTCGGCCTGCACTTCTTCAACCCGGTCCCGGCCATGAAGCTCGTCGAGGTCATCTCCGGGCTCGCCACCGCGCCGGACGTCGCCGACGCGGCCGCCGACCTCGCCGCCGCCTGGGGCAAGACCGTCGTCCGGTCCACCGCCACCCCCGGGTTCATCGTCAACCGGATCGCCCGCCCCTTCTACGCCGAGGCGTGGCGGCTGTACGAGGAGCACGCGGCCGCTCCGCAGCACATCGACGCGGTGCTGACCGGCGCCGGCGGCTTCCGCATGGGGCCGTTCACCCTCATGGACCTGATCGGCCACGATGTCAACGAGGCGGTTACCCGCTCGGTCTGGACCGCGTTCGGGCACGACCCGCGCTTCGCGCCCTCGCTCGCGCAGCGGGCCCTTGTCGAGGCCGGCTGGCTCGGCCGCAAGGCCGGCCGCGGCATGTACCCGAGCGACGGCGCCCCCGCGGCTGCCCCTGCGCCCGCGGCCGGGTCACCCGAGGTCGTCATCGAGCACGCGTCCTACGCCGGTGACGGCGACCGCGAGCCGTCGCCGCTGCGCGCCCTGCTCGACCGGGCGGGGGTCGGCACCGTGTCGGGTGACCGCGACGACAGCGGCGCCGGGCTCCCCGGCGGCCTGGTCGAGCTCCCTTCCGGCGCCCTCCTCGCCCAGTGCGAGGGAGTCACCGCCACCTCGCTGTCCGCCGCGCTCGAACGCCCGGTCATCGTCGTCGACCGGGTCCTCGACCCCGCCACCGCCACCGCCATCGCGATCGCGCCGTCCGACGGGTGCCCGCCCGCTGCTCTCAGTGGGGCGACCGGGCTGCTGCAGGCCGCCCGCCTGGACGTCTACGTCACCGAGGACACCCCGGGCCTCATCGTCACCCGCACCGTCGCCATGCTCGCCAACCTCGCCGCCGACGCCCTCGCCGGCCGCGTCGCCAGCGAGCCCGACATCGATACCGCCATGCGCCTCGGCGTCAACTACCCACTCGGCCCCCTCGCCTGGGCGCGCCAGTGGGGCATCGGGGACATCCTCCGCATCCTCGACAGCCTCGAGAACTGGTACCGCGACGGCCACTACCGCCCCAGCCCCCTGCTGCGCCGCACCGCCCTCGCCCAGCGCGGCCCGGCGGCCGACCCGCTCCTGCCCCGCCAGGGCCCCACGCCTCCTGCCCACCCGTTCCATCCCTGATAACAGCAAGAAGCGCGCCGACGCCGGCAGCCCGCTCCTCCCCGGGTGCCGTCGGGCCGGCTAGCCGGCCCGACGGCACCCGCGGATCCTGAACTGGAGAACCGATGAGCCCTGTTGTAGTGCGCGGCGAAGGCCCGGTCCGGTGGATCGGGCTGAACCGTCCCGATAAGCGCAACGCGATCGACCAGGCCACCAGCGACGCCTTCGCGGCGGCGCTCGACGACGCGCGCAAGCAGCCCTGCGTGCTCATCGTCCACTCCACCACCCCGGGCATCTTCGCCGCGGGCGCCGACATCGCCGAGCTCCGCGACCGCGACGCCGACGCGGCCTTGCTCGCCATCAACGCCGGGCTGTTCGAAAAGCTAGAGGCGCATCGCTGGCCCACGATCGCCGCGATCGACGGCGCCGCGCTGGGCGGCGGCTGCGAACTCGCCCTCGCTTGTGACCTGCGCGTCGCGTCCGACCAGGCCTTCTTCGCCCAGCCCGAGCTCTCGCTCGGCATCATCGCCGGCGCCGGCGCCAACTGGCGCCTCGCTCAGGCGGCCGGCCAGCAGGTCGCCCGCCGCATGCTCTACGCCGGCGCGCGCCTTTCCGCCGCGGAAGCGCTCACGGCGGGACTCGTGGACGAGCTCGCCGAAGACCCGTCGGCGGCCGCCGCCGCCCTGGCGGGAAAGATCGCCCGGCAGTCCTGGCGGGCGCTCGAGCTGACCAAGCTCGCCCTGCGCAGCCACCGCCCCGCCACGACCACGTTCGACGTCGCCGCCCAGGCGCTGCTGTTCGGCACCCAGGACAAGCACGACCGGATGACGGCGTTCCTTGACCGCCGCACCCGCAAGCCCTGATAAGGGCTACGACGCCTGGCCGGCACTCGCCGGCACGCCGAGCAACTCAGCCGCGACGAAGACCGGGGCGCCGGTGACCGCGGCCAGGTTGATCGCGTCACTGGGCCGGGCGTCCACCGCCGCGCCGCCGCGCAGCATCACCCGCGCGTAGAAGATCCCGTCACGGTAGTCCGTGACCTGCACCGAGCGGACCGCGGACCCGGCCGCGGCCACGAGGGAGGCCGTGAACTGATACGTCATCGGGCGCGGGAACTCCTGGCCCTGCAGGCCGAACGCCAGCGCGGCCGCCTCCGCGTCCCCCACGCCGATCCGCAGCCGCCGCTCGTCGCCCGCCGCCGTCGCGGCCAGCTCGATGAAGAACCGCTCTCGCCGTCCCGGCCCGTCATCGACGTCCCGGGCCACTCCCGTGATTGTCACGGGGACCATTTCCGCCATATCAATTCCTCCGCTCCGCCAGGAACGGCGCCTTAGGTGGCATTTTAGGTCCCTGGCGCGCGGGCCCAGATCGGGAACAGCGGGCCGCGCGGGTGAGCCCGACCCCAACTCATTACAGCGTGCGGACAACCCGGCGGGCGAGCGCCCCGATCCTGCGCGTACGCGGGCAGTCAACGTATCGTTATGGGGTGCTAACCCGGCACGGCTCGCATATCGGATGGCGCTGGATTCTCGTCGTGGCCGGCGTCGCCGTACTGTGCTGCCTGCCGGTCCTGGCCAGTGCCCTTCCGGTCGGTGTCCCCAGCCTCACGGCCCGCCAGCTGGAGAACCGCATCCTCGGCGCCCAGCGGCTGTCATTCTCCGGGTACGCGGAGAGCGACGCGAACTTCGGCCTCCCGCCCCTGCCCGCCTTCTCCAGCGTGACGCCGCTGCTCGACGGAGTGACCCGGATGCGGGTCTGGCAGGCCGCGCCGGACCGCTGGCGGGTGGACACGCTGTCCGACACGGGGGAGAACGACACCTACCAGGCCGGCGCCGACACCTTCGTCTGGGACTCGGGTGCCCAACTGCTCACCGGAATCTACGGCGCGCAGGTCATCCGGCTCCCCCGGGCGGCCGACCTCGTGCCGCCGGCGCTCGCCGTCCGGATCATCAACGCGGCGGGCCCGGACGCCAAAGCCAGCATCGTGCCGCCGCAGCGGGTCGCCGGGCAGAGCGCGGCGGGCCTTGAGATCACGCCGACCGCGCCGCAGTCCACGATCGCCCGGGCCGACATCTGGGCGTCGCCAGCGACCGGGCTGCCGCTGCTCGTGGAGGTCTTCGACCGCGGCGCGACGCAGCCGGCCCTGGAAACGCGGTTCCTCCAGGCGGGCCCCTGGACCCCCGACCCCGGCGTGCTGAACCCGCAGCGCGGCCCGGGCACCGGGTTTACCACGACCACGCCGAGTGCGTTCTCCGGGGTGCTCAGCAACCTCGACGACGAAGTGCTCCCCGGCCAGCTCGCCGGACTCGGCCGTCAGCCGTCGCCGGTTCCGCAGATCGGCGTGTACGGCGCCGGGCTGGCCGCGTTCGCCGTGCTCACGTTCCGCCATGACACCGGCGGCCAGCTGCTAACCGACGCGCTCGACGCGGGCGCGGCCCGGCTCAGCTTCACGGACGGCACCGGCGCGGTCGCGAGCGCGCCGCTCGTCAACCTCGTCCTCGTCCACCCGTACCGCTCGCCCGACACGTTCCTGCTGGTCGGGCTGGTCAGCAGGGCCACCCTCGAGCAGGCGGCCGGGGTGCTAGCCGCCAAACCGGACCAGGATCTGAGCCATTGATCACGACACAGGACCTCACGAAGCGCTTCGGGAAAGTCCAGGCCGTCCGCGAGGTCAGCCTGGACGTCCGCGAGGGCGACCGGTACGGACTCCTCGGGCCGAACGGCAGCGGCAAGACCACCCTGGTCCGCATGCTGCTTGGCCTGGTGTACGCGACCAGCGGGTCGATTTCCGTGCTCGGGGAGCCGGTGCCGCGGCACGTCAGCCGCGTGCTGCCCGAGATCGGGGCGCTGATCGAGGAGCCCGCGGCCTACCCGCACCTGTCCGCGCGCGCCAACCTGCGGCTGCTTGACGCGGCCGGGCCCCACGGGTCGCGGCGCACCCGGCGGCGCCGGGTCGACGACGCACTCGAGCAGGTCGGGCTGGCGGGCATCGACCGGCGCCCGGTGCGCGCCTACTCGCTCGGCATGCGCCAGCGGCTCGGCCTCGCGGCCGCGCTCGTGCGCCGCCCGAAACTCCTCATCCTCGACGAGCCGACCAACGGCCTCGACCCGCGCGGCATCAGGGACATCCGCGCCCTGCTGATCGACCTGAACGCCGCCGGGGTCACGATCTTCCTGTCCAGCCACCTGCTCCCGGAGGTTTCCGCGCTGTGCACGCGGATCGGGGTGCTCGACTCCGGTGCCCTGGTGCTGCAGGAGCAACTCACGTCCCTGCAGAAGCCGACGGGCCGCGTCCTGGTCTCCACCGATGATCCGGAACGGGCCGTGGCGGCTCTGGACGGCCTCGTCGAGCGCAGGGACGGGGCCGACCTGGTGGTGCGCTCCGCCGACCCGGCGGCCCTGAACGCCCGGCTGGTGGCGGCGGGCGTGCCGGTCACCTCGCTGCTCGCGCAGCGGCGCAGCCTGGAGGAAATCGTGCTCGAAGTGACCGGCGCGGGCTCCGACCAGTTCGGCGTTCCCGCTGCCCCAGGACCGGCGTCGGACCCCGACCCCGCGCCCCCGCCGGCGCCCCCAACTCCACCTCCACCCACAACCCCACCCACACCTTCAGCCGCAACCCCACCCGCCGACTCGGACATGTCATGATCGCGGTGGAATTGCTCAAGCTGTGCCGCCGGGTGCGGACCTGGTTCTCGATCGCGCTCATCTGCGCGCTGCCGCTGATCGTGGCCATCTTCATCGCGGTCACCCACCTGGCGCCGCCGCCGGGGCAGGGCAGCGCGTTCCTGTCGGCGGTGCTCGACAACGGGCAGCTTTACCCGGCGGCGGCGCTGGCCCTCGTGCTGCCGGTGTTCCTGCCGGTCGCCGTCGCGGTGGTGGCGGGGGACTCCATCGCCGGCGAGGCGTCCGCGGGCACGCTGCGCTACCTGCTGGCCCGCCCCGTCGGCCGGACCAGGCTGCTCGTCGCCAAGCTGGTCGCGGTGATCACGTTCACGCTGGTCGCCGTCATCGCCGTCACGGTCACTTCCTACGCCACCGGCGTCCTGATCCTCGGGCCGTCCCGCGCCTCGGCGGTGGGCTTCGCGCCCGGCGGCAACTCCGGTTCGATCGCGCCGGGCGCGGGCGGCGCGCCCACGGCCGGGCTGCAGCCGGGCGCGGCCGTCACGTCGCTGTCGGGCACCCCGCTGACCACTCTCCAGCTCATCGAGCGGGTGCTCGGCGCCATGTCGTTCATCACGGTCTCGATGCTCGGCGTCGCCGCGATCGCGATCTTCCTGTCCACCCTCACCGACTCCGCCCTCGGCGCGGCGCTCGGCGCGCTGGCCACGCTCGTCGGCAGCGAGATACTGGTCACGCTGAACGCCGCCAGCGTGGTCCAGCCCTACCTGCCGACGCGGTACTGGCTGGCGTGGATCGACTTCTTCCGGCAGCCGATCTTCTGGCGGGACATCCAGCGCGGCTTCGCCATCCAGGCGGTGTACGTGGTCGTCTTCCTGGGCGCGGCCTGGGCGAACTTCGCCACCAGGGACATAACCACCTAAACGGAACCCGCCGGGCCCGTCACCCCACCATTTACTTACCGGCCCTCAGCCGCCGAGGGCCTTGAGGGACGCGCACGCGCCGGGCGCTGGCGGGGAGACGCCGCTTCCCGTCAGTTCGCGGAGCACAAGACCGACAACCAGCGGCGCGGTTGGCAGCTGGCTGTGCTGGATATCCACGCCCGGGCAGACCGACTGCAGCGGCACGTTCACCGCCCCCGCCAGCCGGGCCGAGTCCGGCGGCTGCACCGTCTGGTCATCGGTGCTCCACAGCGACAGCCACGGCGGGCGCCCGCCGGTCGACTCCTGCAACTGCGTCAGCAGGGCACTTCCCGGTACGAGCTGCTGGCAGGCGACGGGACACTCGGCGGGGTCGTACCCGGTGCCCACCGCCGCGATCCGCGCGCCGTGCAGCGGGGAACCCAGCGTGACGATCTTTCCGGCCCGGCGCTGGCCGCCGTAGTCGACGTCCCAGAGCCAGGCGATGACGCCGCCCGCCGAGTAGCCGATCACGGTGACCGGCCCCGAGCCCGCGCCGATCGCCTGGTTGACGTACCCGTTAAGCACACGGGCCTGCACGGCGAGGTCGCCCGTGCCATCACCCGCGAGCGGCACCACGATCGCCGTCCGGCCGGTGCCGCGGATCCGCGAGGCCAGCTGGTCAAGCGACCCGGTCGACCCGCCGTAGCCGGGAACGAGGAGCACCGCGCCCGGCCGCCCGGCCACCGGTTCCGGCTCGCCCCGCGGCACCAGCACCCCGGCGACGACGCCGGCCGCGACGACGAGCAGGCCAACCCCGCCAAGCAGCATCCGGCGCCGCGGGCTGAGCCCGGTCCACCAGCGAATGGGGGCACTCATGCTTCCATCATGGCAACACCCGGGCCAAAAGCGCCCCGAATAGGCCACGGTGGGCAAGCGCCTGATCCGGTTGGCCATGTTGACGGCAACGTCGACGCGGTGCCGGGCATGAGGTCAGGACTGCGCCAGGCTCGCGTCCCCGACGGGGAACTCGAGGCCGGGCGCCTCGTCGGACACCCAGATCAGCCGCGGGTACCTGGCCGCGCCCGCCTCGGTGCCCGCGTCGGCCTCGTTGGCGGCGCCTTTCCCGGCCGCCGCGGAAATGCGCCGGGCCGCCCGCGCTTCGAGGGCGAAGCCGTTGGCCGCCGCGCGCCGTTCCATCGAGGTGGCGTAACGGGCCGCCGTGGCATGGTCCCCGGTGGCCAGCGCCACGCAGGCGGCCACCGCGCGCCGCTCGAGCGCCAGCAGCGACCCGTCCGGCTCCGCCGCGGGGCCGGCCTCGGCCGTTCCGTCCCCTGGCGGGCCGGCCATCCGGCGGGCGGCGGCCAGGTCACCGCGGGCGAGCCGGGCGAGCGTCCGGTGCACCGCGACCGTGGCCCGCAGCCGTGGCTCGTCGATAGCCTCCGCGATGTCGCCGGCCTCGGCCAGATACCCCTCCGCCGTGGCCACGTCGCCTTCCACCAGGGCGATCATCGCGAGCGAGTCGAGGTAATGCCCGCGGCTGCGGCGTTCACCGAGGTCCGCGGTGGTCCTGAGGGCGGCCGCTAGCAGCTTCCGCGCCTCGCCCGTCCGGCCGACGGACAGCAGCACGTGCGCGTAGGAATGCTCGGAGTTGGCGGCGCCCTGCGCATCACCGAGCCGCCGCCGCAGGGCGGCCGACTCGAGGAACAGGGCCATCGCCTCGTCCGCGGCGCACCGGTGGAAGTGGATCTTGGCGAGCGAATGCAGCACCCCGGCGGTGCCGAAGCCGTCACCGATAGACCGCATCTCGGCCAGCGCCTCGGCATACAGCCGTTCCGCGCTGTCGAGCTCGCCGTGCTCGTGGGCGATCGCCGCCAGGTTGAACAGCGCGCGGCCGACCATGTCCCGTCGCCGGGCGGTCCGCGCGGCGGCCAGCGACAGCCGCAGCATCCGCCGCGCCTCGTCCGGCTGCCCGCGCAACCGCGCAACCACGCCAAGCACGCCGAAGGCGCGGCACTGGATCCCCGCCGCGTCCACGGCGGTGACCGCGGCGACCTGGTCCGCGAGGTCGAGTGCCCGGGTAGCGGTGGCCGCCGCCTGGTCGTAGTCGGACAGCATCAGGTGGGCCTGACTCTGCACGGTGTCGAGATGCGCGCTCAGCATCCGGTCGCCCGCGGTCAGGCCGGCTCCTGCGGCGCGGCACAGGTCAAGTGCGTCCGCCACCTGGCCGCGCTGCAGCATGCACTGCGCCAGCCGCCAGGCCACCCCCGCCCGCACGGCGGGCGGCGCCGGCCGGGCGAACGCGTCACGGTACGAGTCCTCCGCCTCGCCCGCGCGCTCGGTACGAGCGAGCAGGTCGCCGCGGGCGATAAGCAGCTGGCGAGTCGCGTCCTCGGCCAGCTGGCCGCCGCCGAGAAGCTCCGTGGCGAGGTCCGCCGCCCGTGCGCAGCTCCCGCTGAGCGTCAACTCGGGGACGCTGGCGACGAGCAGGTCCGCGGCCTCGGCGGGCTCCCCGGCGCGAGCGTAGTGCCAGCCGGCCTCCAGCGGGTCGGCGAGCACCTGCTCGCAGTGCGCCGCCGCGAGCCGGTGCAGCTTCCGGCGGCGCCCGGTGTCGCCGGCGAGTCCGGCGTAGACGTGATCCCGCACCAGGGGGTGCAACGCCGCCCTGGCCGCGTGCTCGACGAGCTGCCTGCGCCGCAGTTCCTCGATGCCACCGATGACGTCATAGCGGCCCTCAAGCGCCACGCTCGCCTCGATGAGCCGCTCGTCAAGCAGGTCCACCGGATGCCGGAAGACGGCGAGCAGCGCGACGAGCAGGCGACCCGGGCCGGTCAGCCCGGCCAGCGTCGCCCGCAGCAGGTAGGCCGAGACGCCGGACTGCGCCTCCAGCCGCTCGACGAGCGCGGCGGGTTCGGAACCGCACTGCCCGGCCGGCCCGAGCGCCAGCCGGATGAGCATCGGGTTGCCGTCCGTCCGGTCGATCAGGCGGCCGGCCAGCGGCGCGGGCAGCGCGCCGCCGGCCAGCCGGTCGACCAGCACCCGCGCCTCGCCACGGTCGAGGCCGCCGAGCGGGAACGGCTCGAACCCGGACAGCTGCGAGTCTTCCCGGCTGATCGCCAGGAACCTGGCCCGCGACGAGGCCGCCAGGTGCTCAACCACTGCGCGCGTGTCCCCCGCGCCGGCCAGCAGCTGCGCATTGTCCAGGCAGATCAGCGCCTCGCCGCGGTTGAGCGCGGTGGCCAGCAGGTACAGCCGCTCATCCGGTGGCAGCGGCCGCTGCCCCTGGCCGGACCCGAGCAGCGGCGCGGCCTCGGGCCGGCCGTGCCGGCCAAGGAAGCCGGCCAGCCGCCGGACCACCGCCTCCACCGGGGTGGTGATGCCCTCGGTGAGGGTCAGCCAGCACACCGGCACGTCGTCCGCGAGAGCCCGGGCGACCGCGGCCGCGAGCGTGGTCTTGCCGGCCCCGGGCGGGCCGCAGACCAGCACGCGGCCCACCTCGGCCAGGCGACCACGCAGCCCGGCGGCCGCGGCCGGGCGCGGCACGCACGGCCGCGGCGCGGCCGGGATCGCGGCCAGATCGTCCGCGCGGGTCGCGGCGCCCTCCCGCCGATCGCCTTCGTCCACCGGACCGGGCCGCTCCCTGGAATCGCGCGCGGCCAGGGCCAGCGCGTGCAGCCGGCTAGCCAGCTCGGGCTCGCCGGACAAGCCGAGCGCGGGCACGAACAGCGCGGCCACGACCGCCGGGTCAGGCAGCCGCTTACGCTGCTCGAGCCTTGATATCTGCGCCTCGCTGTAGCCGACCGCGATGCCGAGGTCCCGCTGCGTCAGCCGGGCCCCCCGGCGCAGGACGCGCAGCAACGTGCCGAAGTCGGCGAACGACGCGGCAGGCAACTCCATCCGACGCGCGACCATGGGCCAACACCACCCTGACCTGAGATCTCATTCTTACTACCATTACGGACGCCGGGCCCGGGGAGATCTCCTATCCGGCGTTATTTCGGCTGAATTCGGTCCCGCTAACTGGCAAGAAATGTCACATCAGGGCGCACCGCCCCATGGTGAACTGCGGACATGATCTCCGCTGACACCAGTCCCCGACGAGCGGACCTGGCATTATGACCGGGCTGTGGGCCGTCGCCCTCGCCGCTTGGCCCTGTCTGTTCCTGCTGGTCCTCGTCGTGGCGGCGGCGGCCAGACGTGCCACCCCGCCGGCCCCGCCGCCCCCGCCGGCCGGGGCCGAGCCGCCCGCGGTCATCGGCCTGCTGGCGAGGGGCCCGGCCGAACGCCTGTACCAGGCAACCCTGCTGGACCTGGGGGCCCGCGGCTGGTTCCGGCTGAGCCGGCCAGGTCCCGCCGGCGCGGCCCGGCGGCCCCGGCCCGGCGATGTGCGAACTGGCCGCGGAGCAGCCGCCCGGCGCGCTGACGCCGTACGAGCGGCGGGCGCTCGCCCACGTCGCGTTCCGCGCGGGCGCCCGGTCCGACGTGCCCGCCCCGGCCCTGT
This sequence comes from uncultured Actinomycetota bacterium, assembly GCA_963767685.1. Lineage (GTDB taxonomy): Bacteria > Actinomycetota > Actinomycetes > Streptosporangiales > Streptosporangiaceae > Trebonia. Next base: position 1,569,592 of record CAVYEZ010000005.1, on the reverse strand, counting down.
CTGACGGCTTTCAAGAAGGCGAGGACGCGTTCCTGGCCGGCTTCCGCCGCGAGGTCGCCGCCGACGCCCGCGGCCGGGGCCTCACCCAGCCCCGGCTGCGGGCCGGCACCCGGGCGCTGCTTTGCGCCGCCGCCCTGGTGCCGGCCGCGGCGGCGGTCGCCGCCTTTGTGCCGCATCATCGGGGCGCGAGCCTCTGGTACATCCTGCTGGCCTACGGCGCGGCCTGCGTCGTGGTCGGCGGCGCCGGCGCCAGCGAGGTGCCGAGCCGGGCCGGCCGCGCCGCCCTCGCCGCGCACCGGCCCGGACGCCAGGCGGGGGGCGGGCGCCCTGGCGGCCACCCGGGCCGGGCCGGCGCCTACGCCGCCGCGCTGGCCCGGTCCGGCGCCGGAGCGGAGATCTTCGCTCCGGCCGGCCCCGACCAGACATGGTCCAGCTTCGGCGGCCGCTGGCGCCCGGTCACGATCGGGTCGCCGGAGGAGACCTCCGTCCTCGGCCCGGCCGTTGGCGTCTACGGCTGCTTGATGTTCCCCGTCCTGTCGGTATCCGCCGTGCTGGGCTTCGGCGGCGTCGTGTCCGGCGTCGGCGGCGCCGGGCTGCGCGTCTGCGCCCTGGCCGTGGTCACCGGCGGCGTCCTGCTGGCCGCCCGTGCCGTGGCCCGTTCAAGCACGCGGCCAAGCTTCGCCGAGTTCGACGGCCAGGTGATCAGGCAGTGGGTGATCGAGGGCGACGATACCCCGACGAGCCACTGCGTCGCGGTCGACGCCGGGACCGGCAGCCGGGCCTGGGCGCTGACCGTCACCGCCGCCCAGTACCGGGCCCTTGCCCCCGGCACCTTCGTGCACGTGCGGGTCAACCCGCGGCGCAACCGGCCGCTCAGCGTTCAGCCCACGGAACCGCCGCCCGTCGCCTCCCGGCTCGCGGCCATCCTCGCGGACCAGGACCAGGCCGGCGGGAACCCCGGCCGCCGCTGACGCGGACCGCCGCTCAGCTTCCACTGAAGAACGCGGTGAACACGACCAAGGTAATGGTGGCGACGGCCAAGAGGCCGTGGATGACGATCACCGGACGCGGGAAGTGCCGTTCCGGCGGAACGGCGATCACCGTGGCCGACGTCGGGCCAGGCGCGGCGTAGGCCCGGTACACGCCGACCCAGCGCGCGGCCATCACCAGGCCAAGCAAGGCGACGACGCCCAGGCCGGCGACGGAAGCCCAGGCCAGCGGATCCTCGTCCGTCACCAGGTAAAAGCCCCACACCAGCAGCCCGCCGACGCCGAGCAGGGCATGCGCGGAGATCACCGGCACCGGCAAGCGAGTGGCGGCCCCGGTCTGGAAGTCGCGGTCATATTCCATCAGCCAGATAACAAGCAGGATCAGGCCCGCGAAAATGGTGGCCATCCAGGTAAACAAGGTGACGATGCTCATTGGCGTCACGTCTCCTGCCGCTCGGGAGATCCGGCGAAACATCTACATCTACGGCAACTACCGAAAAATGGATTGATCTGGGACCAGGCAGGCGGACATCTCGTCTTCACGGTGGCGGTCGCCGCTAGATTGGGCCCATGCGGGTCTCCACCTGGAACGTCAACTCGGTCAAGCAGCGGATGCCCCGGCTCCTGCCGTGGCTCGACCAGCGCAAGCCGGACGTGGTCTGCCTCCAGGAGACCAAGCTCGCCGACGACGCGTTCCGTGCCCTCCTGTCGGACGAACTCGAAGCCCGCGGCTACCAGGTTGCCCTGCGCGGTGAGCCCAGGTGGAACGGCGTCGCGATCTTGTCCAGGACGGGCCTCGACGACGTGGTCACCGAGTTTCCCGAACTGCCGGGGTTCCCGCTGCCCGAGGCCCGCGCCGTCGCCGCGACCTGCGGCGGGACGCGCGTGTACTCGGTGTACGTCCCTAACGGGCGGACACCGGACTCCGGCCACTACCACTACAAGCTCGCCTGGCTCGCCGCGCTGCGCGACATCGTGAGCGCCGACCGCCCCCGGGAAGCCGGCGTCCTGGTGTGCGGCGACATGAACATCGCCCCCGCCGACGCCGACGTCTTCGACCCCGCCGCCTACATCGGCCAGACCCACGTCACCCCGCCCGAACGGGAGGCGCTGGCCAGCCTGGAGTCCGTCGGCCTGCACGACGTCGTCAGGGACACGTGGCCGGACAAGCGCATCTTCACCTACTGGGACTACCGCGCCGGCATGTTCCACCAGGACCTGGGCATGCGCATCGACCTCGTCCTGGCCAGCGACCCCGTTGCCAGCCGGGTAAGGGCCGCATGGGTCGACCGGCAGGCGCGCAAGGGCACCGGGCCGAGCGACCACGCGCCCGTCATCGTCGACCTGGACGAAGCCCCCGACGGCGACATCGGACCCGTCGTCCCGCCGCCCTCCGCGCGCCCTGGCGCCAAGCGCCCCGCCCGGCTCCCGCAGGCCCCTGGCGCGGACGAGGGATAGCCCGGGGAGCCCGGCGCGGCGGCGCGTCTTGCCTCCGCGGACCGCCGCCCTGGGCCGCCGCGGCCGGGCGGGAGGGCGGCGGTCCGCAGTCCCCCTGCGGAGCGTGCCGGCGCTGCCTCGCCGGCACGGGATGGCCTAGGGCACCAGGCCGAACACGGCCGATGTCCACTCGTACTGCGCCAGCAGCACATCGCGCAGCAGGGCCGCGATAACGTCATCGGCCCGCGGCTCGTCGTCGGTGATCTCGATGTCCTCCGTGGTGCCGCCGGCGGGAACCCGGCCGGCCACGGCGTTCCCCGCCCGGTCCACGGCGACGGCGACCACGGAGAACGCGGCGCGGGCGGGATCGTGCCAGACCATCGCGATCGAGTCGAACCGCAATACGCGCTGCAGGGTGCGAATCCGCTCGCTGTACCGCGAGATATCGGGGATCGGCTGGTTCCGCAGTGACCGCGCCCCGGCCCGCAGGAAGTTGGCGAGGTCCGCCCCGCACTCCTGCCATCCCTCGCTCAGGTCGCCGAAGAATACCTCTGCTGCCATCGGAAATGGCGGATTAGGCAATGTATTTTGTCCGAGGTGCAGGCGTGGCACCGGCACTGCGGTGTCCGCATATTCGGCGAGGGCGCTGTGCGCGAGCCTGCCGAGGTGACCGAATCCGTGGTCGGGAACGCCGGCCAGCGGGCGAATATGATCTTTGTTCCCCATATTGCAATTGTGTCATGAAATTGAATCGACGTCACTAAATTGGCAAATATCTTCTAACTCAGTGTTAACACTAATAACTCAGCGTTAGTTCATCAGGCTGTAAGTCCTGTATCTCCGCATTTATGGCTGAATGTAGCAAGTGGTATGATTTGTAGAAGTTTTCGAGCAACGCTTGGGGTTGACGGTGCTTATGTGGCTCTTGCGGCCATCTATGACGCTGGGCAACCTTCGATAACATTCGGTAATCAACGTTCCGCCGATAAACTTACGGAATTCAAGTTGCCTGCGCGCGCGCTCGCGTCAGCGGTAAAAGAGCGCATCCGGCCCGAGTGGCCACTGGTCGATCTTTATTTCCCTTTAAGGCGGCCTTGCGGGTGGCGCGGCCGTTGGCCGCTTTCCTTTACCGGCCGCCCTGTTCGGTGGCGGTGAGCACGTCGGTGAATGCGGCGAGGAACTGGTCGGCGTGCTCCGCCTGGAACGGGAGCGGCGGCCTGACCTTGAGCACGTTGCCGTGCGGGCCGGTGGCGCTGATCAGGACGCGGCGCCGCCGCATGCCGTTGACGATCGCGGAAGCGAGTTCGGGTGAGGGCTCTCCGCCGGCTGGGCTGATGACGTCGACGCCGAGGTACAGGCCCGCTCCGCGGACGTCGCCGAGCAAGGCGGACCCGCGAGCGATGCGGCCGAGTTCGTCGCTGAGGTAGGCGCCGGTGGCGGCGGCGTTGGCGGGGAGGGCCTCGGCGTCGAGGACGTCGAGGACGGCGGCGGCGGCGGCGACGCAGACGGGGTTGCCGCCGAAGGTGTTGAAGTACCTGGCGCTGCCGCCGAAGTCGTCCAGTATGTCCCGCCGGGCGACCAGGCCGGCGATGGGGAGGCCGTTGCCCATGGGCTTGCCCATCGTGACGATGTCGGGGGTGAGCCCGTGCCGCTGGTAGCCCCACATGTGGGTGCCGGTGCGGGCGAACCCGGACTGGACCTCGTCGGCGATGTAGAGGCCGCCCGAGGCGTGGACGATCTCGGCGACGGGGGCGAGGAAGCCCGCGGGATCGGGGAGCAGCCCGTCGGAGGAGAAGAGGGAGTCGGCGAGGAAGGCGGCGAGGCGGTGGCCGTGGCGTTCGAGGTCGGAGATGGCCCAGGCGACGGCGGCGGTGAAGTTGACGCCGGGGCCGGGAGCGGTGACCGCGCGGACGTGGGCGCCGAGGGGGACGTTGGGGCCGAGGCTAGGGGAGAGTTCGGCGAGCGCGGCGGTGACGCCGTGGTAGGCGTTGGCGGTGACGATGATCCCGGTGGCGCCGGCCTGGTGGCGGGCGATGCGGAGCGCGAGGTCGTTGGCCTCGCTGCCGGTGCAGGTAAACATGGCATTGGCGGGCGCGGCAAGGTCGTGCGTGGCGACGAGCCGCTCGGCGTAGTCGATGACCCCGTCGGTGAGGTACCTGGTGTGGGTGTTGAGGGTCGCGAGTTGCCTGGTCACGGCCTCGGTGACGTGCGGGTGGGAGTGGCCGACGCAGGGGACGTTGTTATAGGCGTCCAGGTAGGCGTTGCCTTCCGCGTCGTACAGGTGCACGCCCGAGCCGCGGGCGAAGGACACGGGCTGGTCGTAGAACAGCCGGTAGGCGCGGCCGAGGACGCGGTCGCGCCGGCCGATGAGCTCCTGGGTGGCGGGCGGCAGGTCCGCGGCTCGCGTCGGGTCGAAGCCGTTGACCATCAGCGGAGCCGGCTCGGTCACTGGTGCACCTCACATTCCGCGGGACGTTCCGCAGGCGGCCCGCAGGGAGCGGGAGATCTCATCCGGGGTGAGCAGCCGCAGGGCCGCGAGGTGCTCGATCGCCTGCGGTGTCCGCCGCAGGAGGTACCCGCGGTTGGCGGGCTCGCGCATGGCGTTGCACTGCGACACGATGATGCGCGCGGCGACGCGGGCCACGATGAACTCGGCCGCCAGGGCGAGGTCGGCGGCGTCGAGCGGGTCGACGGCGTGGTACGCGCCGACGAGGTCGAGGGCCGGGGCGAGGATATCGGCGGCGGTGCCGAGCTGGTAGCAGGCGGCGACGCCGACGTCCATGGCGACCGGCCCGGTGAGGGCGTCGCCGAAGTCGAGGATGCCGGTGATCCGCTCGCCGTCGGTGAGCAGGTTCTCGCCGTGGAAATCGGCATGGATGACCTGTGCGGGCATTCGCGCGAGGCGGGGCCGGACGCGGCCGTCGAACCGGTCCAGGCAGTCGGTCAGCGCCGCCCGCAGCCCGCCCGCCGGGACGAGGGCGCCGGGCGGCAGCGCCTGCGCGACCTCGGGCAGCAGGCCGTCGCCGGGCAGCTCGTCGAGCAGCGGGCGCAGGCCGCCGAAGTTCTGCAGGTCCCACCGGTGGGTCCGGCGCGCGCCCGCGTGATCCAGAGCCCGCAGCGCGACGTTGAGCCGGGCGAGCGTCGTGCCGGTCTCCCGGCGCAGCGCGGCGGTGACGGCGGCCCGGCCGACCAGGTCCCCCTCGAGCCATGAGGTCATCCGGACGAGCCGGCCGGGACCCTCACCGCCCGCGATCCGTATCTCGGGCGCCCCGTCGAGCGCGGCGGTGACCCGCTGGACCGGCAGTAGCGGCGCGGCCTGCGCGAGGTGGAGCAGGATGGCCGTCTGGAAGCAGACCTGGTCCGCGCCCTCAGGGACCGGGGTGTCGGTCACGCTGATCTTGAGCAGCCGGTACTGGCCGGCGGAGGTGGTCAGCCGGAACGCGTCGTCGTGCTCCGCCGCCAGCCGCTCGGCGCTCGCGCTGACCCCGTAGTACCTGAGCACGATCTCCTCGGCCTGCTCCGGCGTGACACGAGGAACGGCAACCACGCCACCATCGTATGCGCCAGGAGATCGTCGCCGGTCAATAGTCGCCGGTCAATAGAGGCTGGCGACGATCCCTTTGGCTGAGTCGCCCGGTCAGGGCGCGACTTGGGTCTCCGTGCGGCCGGGAGCCGCCGGGTCCACGTGCGGCACCGCGAACCTGGGGTTCGCCCCGGCCGCCACCACGCGCATGACGAATCCCGCCGCCTCCTCGGCCTGGCGGGCACTGGCGAGGGTGCCGATCAGCTGGCGCGGTGGGCCGAGGAGAACCAGGCCGACCTTGCCGACATGTTCGCCGAGTTAACAGAAGTGACTCTCGTGGACTGAGAGGCGGCTTACACGCTCGTGCGCGGTTCGCGGCGCGCGTGGCGGGTAGCGGGCTGAGTATGCGAGAGAGACCAGTAATCGCCGTAGCTAACCGGCTCCCCGTCCAGCAGGGCGATGACGGGGGGTGGGAGCTGTCGCCCGGCGGCCTGGTCACCGCGCTGCGGCCGGTAATGGCCACCCATCCGGGCGCCTGGATCGGCTGGGACGGCGGCACCAAGGGCATGCCGCAGACGCTGCCCGACTCCGGCGTCCAGCTGATGCCGATCGGGCTGTCCGCCGGGCAGGTCCGCGACTACTACCGCGGCTTCTCGAACGCGACGATGTGGCCGCTGCTGCACAACGCGATCGAGAAGCCCCGCTTCGAGCGCGCCTGGTGGCGCGCGTACCAGGACGTCAACCGCATTTTCGCGGAACGGGCCGCGGCCGCGCTCGGCGACCGGCCGGATGCGATCGCCTGGGTGCACGACTATCACCTGACGCTCGTCCCGCAGTTGCTGCGCGACCGGCACGCCGATCAGCCGATCGGGTTCTTCCTGCATGTGCCCTGGCCGTCGCCGGACATTTACGCCCGGCTGCCCTGGCGGGAGCAGGTGCTGCGCGGCCTGCTCGGCGCCGACGTGGTCGGCTTCCACACCGACGAGTACCGCGGCAACTTCCTGCGCTCCTGCGCGCGCGTGCTGTCGGACTCGGGCGTCGAGGTGCGCGGGGCGTCGGTGGTGCTGCCCGACGGCCGTGCGGTGGCCACCGTCACCGCGCCCATCTCCATCGACGCCGCGGAGTTCGCCGCCCTGGTGGCGGACCCGGAGGTGAAGAGCGCCGTCTCCGCGCTTGAGGAGCAGTTCAGCGGGCGCACCCTGCTGCTCGGCGCCGACCGGCTCGACTATACGAAGGGGATCATCGAGCGGCTGCTCGCGATCGAGATGCTGCTGGAGCGGCGCCCGGACCTGCGCACAACCCTCGCGTTCCTGCAGATCGCGATGCCGAGCCGGGACGACGTGCGCGAGTACCGCCAGCTGCGCAGCACGGTGGAGCAGCACGTCGGGCGGATCAACGGCCGGTTCACCGCGCCCGGCAACGACGTGCCGGTGCACTACCTGTACCGCGGGCTGTCGAAGCAGCAGCTGTCCGCCTATTACGCGTTCGCGGACGGGATGCTGGTCACGCCGCTGATCGACGGCATGAACCTGGTCTGTAAGGAGTACGTGACCGTGCAGCAGGCCCACGGCGGCAGCGGCGTCCTCGTCCTCAGCGAGTTCACCGGGGCCGCCGTGGAGCTGTCCCCGGCCGTGCTGTGCAACCCGTTCGACGTGGAGGGGCTGTCCTACCGGATCGAGCACGCGCTTGGCCTGGCGCCGGAGGCCAGGCACGCCGCCCTGACCTCGATGGCCAACCACGTCCGCACCCACGACGTCCACGACTGGGTATCCGGCCAGCTCGCGGTCATAACCGCCCGCGGCGGTAGCCCGGCGGCGAGCGTCCCGGCGCCGCGGGGGCGAACAGCCTCGACAACCTGAGCATGCCCGTCCTGGTCGGCACCTCGGGCTGGCAGTACCGGCACTGGCGCGACGCCTTCTATCCTGCGGGCGTGCCGCAGCGTCAGTGGCTTGAGTACTACGCCGGGCGGTTCCCCACCGTGGAGAGCAACGGCACCTTTTACCGGCTGCCCGCGCGGGCGACGTTCGAGCAGTGGCGGGCCCGGACGCCGGACGGTTTCGTGGTGGCGGTGAAGGCGAGCCGCTACCTCACCCACGTCCGGCGGCTGCGGGACCCAGCCGGGCCGGTGGGCCGCATGCTCGAGGCCTTCGCCGGGCTCGGGGAGAAGCTGGGACCGGTGCTGCTCCAGCTCCCGCCCGATATGCGGGCCGATCACGCGCTGCTCGACCAGGCGCTCGCCCAGTTCCCGCCCGGCACGCGGGTCGCGGTCGAGCCGCGGCACCGCTCGTGGTGGAGTGACCCGGTCAGGGACGTGCTGACTGCCCGCGGCGCGGCGCTGTGCTGGGCCGACCGGGCGGGCCAGCCGGTGACCCCGCTGTGGCGCACGGCCGACTGGGGGTACGTCCGGTTTCACGAGGGAACCGCAACCCCCTGGCCGAGGTACACCGACGATTGCCTGCGAGAGTGGGCGGCGCGGGTCGCCCGCGCCTGGCCGGCTCCCGGGCTCGCGTTCGCCTACTTCAACAACGACCAGGAAGGCGCCGCCGTCCGCGACGCGGCGGCCTTCGCCAGCCTGACCGGGGCTGGCCACTAGCCCGGGCCCCACCCGGGCCCACCCGGGCCCGCCCGCCGGCAAGTGCGGTGCGGCCGAGCGTCAGGCCCGCGAGCGCCAGCCCGCGTGGTAGCTCTCCTGGACGACCTTCGAGTACGGGGCCGGGGAGACGATCGCGCGGACCGTGACCTGCTCGTGCGGCTGTACCGTGGTCTTCTTCGTCCCGCCGTCCGGCTCGCCCCAGATCAGCGAGACCTCCGCGCCGATCGGCACGTCCGGGTCGACGGTCGCGAGCGACAGCCCGGCCCGCTCGTTCGCGGAGTACCCGGTGAACATCGACAGCCCGACTACCTTGCCGGACGCGTCGGCCACGGCGTCGAAGTTGGACGAGCCGTAGTTCGCGTTGGGCAGGTCGAAGAACTGGTAGCCCGGCGCTGGCCCGAGCGGCGAGGCCAGGATCTTGGCCAGGTCCTCGGCGTTCCACTCCAGGGTGACCTTGCGCCGCTGAAGCGAGGGATCGATCGCCGCGAGCGCGTCGCGCCCGATGAAGTCGTGGTCGAACTTCACGAACGATCCGTACCCGAGGTCCCACGGGTTGGTGTAGTAGTCGGCAATGTCATCGGACACGAACGAGCCCGCGATCGCGTTGGTCGCCTCGTAGGAGTCGGCGCCGAGCCACTCGCGGTAGGAGCGCAGCTCGGGCGCGGTGTAGATCGCGGGCAGCGGCGAGGGGATCCAGCCGGACTCCAGCGTGTTGCATGAGTAGGCGCGGGCGCCGCAGGGCTCGAGCCCGAACTCCCGGCCCGCCTCGAGGACCGCGTCCCTGACCCGGTCGTAGGACTCGTACGGGCCCCAGATCTCCAGCCCGGGCGCGCCCGCCATGCCGTGCCGCAGGGTGTGCACCTTCTCCCCGGCGATGTTCATCGAGCCCATGCGGAAGAACCGGACCTGCTCCATCGGCTCGCCGTTGAGCTTCTCGATGACCGCCCAGGCGTTCGGCCCCTGGATCTGGAACCGCCACACCTGGCGGGTCACGGCCTTGCCGTACGGCCGCGACGGCGAGCGCGGGTCGAGCACCATGTCGACGTTGTAGCCCTGCGAGCCCCTGTAGAGCAGCCAGTTGGCGACCGGCGCCCGGCCGACGAAGGTGAACTGCTCCTCCGAGTCGTGGAAGAGGATGCCGTCGCCGATCACCCCGCCCTCCGGCGAGACCGGGACGAACTGCTTCGCCGTGTAAACGGGGAACTTCGCGGTGGAGTTGATGCCGGTGTCGCTTATCAGCTTCAGCGCGTCGGGACCGGAGATAAAGATGTTGTGCATGTGGTGCGACTGGTCATAGAGAACCGCCGTCTCCCGCCAGGCGATGACCTCGCGGCGGAAGTTCGTGAACTCGGACGGTACAACCGGGTAGATGTACGCGCCAAGCTGGGAGTTGCGCAGCAGCTCTACCGTGTTCCCCGCGCTGTCGAGCAGCTCCTGCAGGTTCTTCGGGCTCATGTGTCACCTGTTCTGGTGCGACGTCGGCTTCTCGTGCGGTCCACATGGTAGTGCCCGGGACTGTGCGGGGTAATGCCCGCTATTGGCACAGTTGCGCCGCGGTCTTGTGGTCAGGGAACAAAAGGAAGGAATCATCAGAACGGGGGCGTGGTGCTGTGTTTCCCCTCACTTCTCAGTCCGGGGGCAGGGGCGCGCCCTTCGACTCGCGAGGCTGTGTTTTCCCCGCTCGTCTCCGGGCGCTCGGGACCCCTGCCTCCTCCCTCGTCGCTCGTCCGCTCGTACTCCGTTTCCCCCGCTCGCCTCCGCGCGCCCTGAGGGCGGCCTGTGCTCCCTCGTCGCTCAGTCGCTCGTCCCTCGCTCCGTCCCTCCTCAGTCCGCGCGGGCCGCCGGCGCGCTTCGGCTCGCCGGGAGGCTCCCTCGCTCCTCAGTCCGGGGGCAGGGGCGCGCCCTTCGACTCGCGGGGCTGCCCTGGGGCCACGGGCGTGCCCGCCGGAGTCAGCCGATCACGTTCGGAATAGAGTGCTTGAAAGCCTGTGAACTGGACAGACGGCGGGGGAGTGGTATCAGTGTGCTGGGGGGAGGCGCATGGGGATACGGCTGACTTCGCGGCGCCTGCTAGCCGGCTACGCCCTCTGGATGGCGTTGCTTGTCGTGGTGCACTACGCGCTCGCGGAGCAGCGGACTAGCACCGAGGCGCTCATCGAGCTGAGCGGCGTGGCCGCGATGATCGGCGGGGTGGCCGTGAACCGCCCGGCCCGGCGCACGCCGTGGCTGCTGCTCGCCGCCGCTAACCTCACCGGCACGCTCGGTGAGGTCGCCTCCGGCGTCTACGTGACGGTGACCCACGCCCCGCTCCCGTTCCCCTCGTTCGCCGACGTCATCTTCCTGGCGGCGTACCCGCTGTACGTCGCCGGGCTCGCGATGTTCATCCGGGCGCGGTCCACGGGGCCGGACGCGCGCAGCATGATCGACGCGCTCATCCTCGTCGTCGGGCTGATCACGCTCGGCTGGATCTTCCTCGTCGTCCCCGACGCGACGGCCGCATCGCTGTCCTGGTCGCGGCGGATCGTGAGCGTGGCCTACCCGGTCGGCGACCTGCTCGTCCTGGTGGCACTCGCGCGGCTGCTCGCCCCGGGCACGGCCCGGGGGCCGTCCACCGTGCTGTTCGCCCTGGGCACGGTCTGCGGTGTCGCGTCCGACGTGGCGTACGACCTCGTCAATGACTCGGGCCGCCACCCCGGGGCGCTGCTGTCGCTTGGCTACGTGGTCAGCGCCATCGCGTGGGGGGCCGCCGCGCTGCACCCGTCGATGGTCGAGCTGACCAAGTCGGTCAGGTACCGGGTCCCTGACGCCGCCCCTGGCAGCGTGCTCGTGCTCATGCTGGCGTCCCTGATCCCCCCCGCCTACCTGCTCTATCACGCCGCGACGGAGCACGACGGCGTCGAAGGCGTCGTGGCGGTCGCGTCCGGGCTCCTGTACCTGCTGATGCTCTCCCGGCTCTGGGATGCCGCCGCGACCAGCCGGCGCAGCCTCGTCCGCGAGCGGACACTGCGCATGGCGAGCGCGGCGCTGGCGTCGGCGAGCGCGGTCGAGGAGGTCGCGGCCGCGGTCCGGGAAGCGGCGTCCGCCCTGATCCCTGGCGGCCCCGCCGGGCGCGGCGCCCTCCTCGCCGTCAGGGACGGCGACTACCTGCGCGAGGTTGACCCGTCGGGGTCGGCGGGGACGGCGTATCCCCCCGATCCGGTCAGCGTCTGGCTGAAGCTGGCCGGGGGGCGCGCTCCCAAGTTTGTCACCATCGCGGAGATCAGGGCCGCCAGGCACGGCGTCTCGCCCTCCGCACCGCACCCGGAAGCACCGAACTCGGAAGTACCGGGGCCGGACGCCGGCGCCCTCGCCGGCACCGCCCTGACCAGCACCGCCCTGACCAGCACCGCCGTGACCAGCCCCGCCGTGACCAGCACGGGCCGCGTCGACTACGAGGGCGCGCTGCTATGCCCGCTCACTCTCAAGGACCGGCCGGCCGGCGACCCGTTCATCGGGCTGATCGAGTTCTTCGGCGACCGGCGGCCGCTCGGCGACCTTGCCACGGTGCTTGAGATCCTCGCCGGGCAGGCGGCCCTGGCCGTCGAGCGGCTCGCGCTCACCCGGCAGGTGGCCCGCCAGCGCGGGCAGGCGCTATTCCGCACCCTGGTGCAGGACGCCTCCGACGTGATCCTCATCGTGGACGACGGCCGCCGGATCCGGTACGCGACCCCGTCCGCGGCCGACATCTTCGGCGCCGTCGAGGTCGAGGGCGCGCTGCTCGCCGACCTGGTGGCCCCCGCGACGCGGATTGACGTCGACCGCGTGCTCGACCTGATGCTCACCCTCAGCGCCAGCGGCAGCGCCATGTCCCGCGGTGCCTCGCCTGGGTACCTGCTCCAGGTCGAGCGGCTTGACGGGCGCATGGTCGTGGTCGAGGTCCGCTGGAGCGACCTGCGGCACGACCTCACCGTCGGCGGCCTCGTGCTCACCCTGCGGGACGTGACCGAGCAGCACAAGCTCGAGGAAGAGCTGAAGTACCGGGCCTTCCATGACTCGCTGACCGGGCTGCCCAACCGGTCGCTGTTCGCCCGGGAGGCGGCGGACGCGCTCGCGACGGCCCGGGCCGTGGGCAGGACCGCGGGCGTGCTGTTCGTCGACCTTGACGACTTCAAGGTCGTCAACGACACCATGGGGCACGGCGTCGGCGACGAGCTGCTCGTCGAGGTCGCCGGCCGGCTGGCCGCCTCGGTCCGCGCGTCGGACACCGCGGCGCGCCTCGGCGGCGATGAGTTCGCGCTGCTCATTGACGACGCCGCCGGGCCCGATGACGTGGACGCGTTCGCGGAGCGGATCGTGGCGGCGTTCACCGAGCCGTTCACCCTCAGCGAGGCCAAGGTGCTCGCCACGGCGACCGTCGGCGTGGCGACCTCGGCGGACAGCGGCGACGTGGACGAGCTGCTGCGCCACGCGGACCTGGCCCTCTACGCGGCGAAGGCGGCGGGCAAGCGGCGGTGGCGGCACTACCAGCCGGTGCTGACCAGCGGGATGCTCAGGCGGCGGGAGATACAGGCCGCGCTCGAGGACGCCGTCAAGAGCTCCGCGTTCACGCTGGTCTACCAGCCGATCGTGACCCTGGAGACCGGCGAGATCGCCGGGTTCGAGTCGCTGATCCGCTGGCCCCACCCGCGCTGGGGGATGATGCTGCCCGGCCAGTTCATCTCGCTGGCCGAGGAGACGGGCCTGATCGTGCCGCTCGGCGCGTGGGTGCTGCGGCAGGCCCTGGCCGACGTGGCCCAGTGGGGGCGTGACCTGTCGCCCCCCGCGGACGAAGCGGGCGCAGGCGAACCCTTCGCCACGGCACCCGGGGCCGGCGGCCCGCACGTCTCGGTCAACGTGTCCGCCCGCCAGTTCCGTGACCCGGGCTTCGTCGACAGCGTGCGGCAGGCCCTGCAGGCGTCGGCGCTGCCGCCTTCTGCGGTGCTCCTCGAGCTGACCGAGTCCCTCGTGCTCGGTGGCAACGAGCAGATCCGCGCCGACCTGAACGAGCTTAAGGAGATCGGCGTCAGCCTGGCGATCGACGACTTCGGCACCGGCTACTCGTCGCTCAGCTACCTGCTTGACCTGCCCATCGACGTGCTGAAGATCGACAAGACGTTCGTGACCGGGATCGCCTCGTCCTGGCGGCGGCACGCCCTGGTCGAGGGCATCGTCAGGCTGGCGCGGACGCTTGAGGTCGAGGTAATCGCCGAGGGCATCGAGACCGAGACGGAACGGGAACTGCTCGCCGGGATGGGCTGCCAGTTCGGCCAGGGCTACCTGCTGTCCGTCCCGGTCGACGCGGACACGGCCTCCGGCATGCTCCACCGCGGCCGCGGCCGCGGCCGCGTCACCGAGCTACCCAAGCAGCCCCGCCGGAGCCGGGACGGCCGCTACCTCACCGACCTGTAACCGAGCGCGAGCGCGCGGAGGCGAGCGCGGGAAATGCTGTAGCCTGGCGCGATGCGGACCGGCCGTCTTGAGGCGTTCAGCGACGGCGTCCTTGCCATCATCATCACGATCATGGTGCTCGAACTGCGCGAGCCCGCGGGCACCGACCTGGCGGCCCTGTGGCACACGACCGGCCCCGGACTGCTCAGCTACCTGCTCAGCTTCGTGTACGTGGGCATTTACTGGACCAACCACCACCACATGTTCCAGCTCGCCACCCGCGTCACCGGCGGGATCCTGTGGGCGAACCTGGCCCTGCTGTTCTGCCTGTCCCTGTTCCCGTTCACGACTCAGTGGACGGAGGCGAGCCACTACGCGCGCACCCCCGTCGTCGTCTACGGCGTCAACCTCCTGGTCGCGGCCGTCGCCTACTACGTCCTGCAGACGGTGATCATCCAAACCCAGGGCCACGGCTCGGCCCTGCGCAAGGCCATCGGCGGCGACATCAAGGGCAAGATCTCCCCGGTTTTCTACATCGCCGGCGCCGTCGCCGCCCTGGTGGGCGGCGGCGGGCAGGGAGCCGCCCGTCCCGGCATCTGGATCGCGGTCGCCTGTTACGTCGGCGCTGCCCTCATGTGGGTCATCCCCGACCGCCGGATCGAACGGCGCGTTGAAACGACCGTCACCCCCACCCCGACCTCCGGCCAGGAAGAACAGCCGGACTGACGGCTCAGGCGTCCAGCGGCTCGCGCTCCGGGTCGTGGGCGTAGATCCACCCGCTGGCCACCAGGGGGTCGGTGTCCTTGAACGAGGCATCGCGGGCCCGCTGCTCCGGGCCGTCCGGCAGGTGGTTGACGTGCGCGCGGGCGTGGCTGACCTGCTGCAGGCGGGTGGTGCGGGGGATGCGCAGCGACTCGTACCGGCGAAGCGCCGCGGCCACGTCCGCCGGGTCGGCGGCGAGGCAGCGGGCGAGCACGGCGCCGTCCTCGATCGCCTGGGCGGCGCCCTGGCCGAAGAACGGGAACATCGGGTGCGCGGCGTCGCCGAGCAGCGTCACCGGGCCGCTGCTCCACCGGGTGAGCGGCGCGCGGTCGAGCAGCGCCCAGCGGCCGGGGGTGCTTGCCGCGCGGATGAGGCTGACCAGCCGCTCGTCCCAGCCCGCGAACTCGGCGAGCAGTTCCCCGATGGGCGCGGTCGCGGTCCACGACTCGGTCGTGTAGTCGCCGGCCGGGGCGAAGGCGACCAGGTTGACCAGCTCGCCGTCGGAGATGGGGTAGTGCACGAGGTGGTGACCAGGGCCGACCCAGAGGGTCTGGGCGGGCCGCCGGGCGAACGCGGGCGCCCGCGCGGCGGGCACGAGCGCGCGGAAGGCGCACAGGCCCGAGTACGCAGGCGGGGCCGGCGCGGTGAGGGCTGCGCGGACCATCGAGTGGATGCCGTCCGCGCCGATCACGACGTCGGCCGCGACCCGCTCGCCGTCGGCGAACGTCAGCGCGGGGCGCGAGCCGTCGGCGTCAAGGGCGACGCAGCGCTTGCCGAGCCGGACGGACGCGGCCGGGACGGCCCGCTGGACCGCGTCGAGCAGGTCGGCGCGGTGCGCGGTGTAGGTGCGCTCGCCGTAGAGACGCTCGCACTTCGTCGCCAGGTCTTCCGAGGACAGCACGGCGCCGTCCCGCCAGCGGCGGAACTCCCAGCCGGTCTCAAGCGGGACGGCGCGCTCCTCGAAGGTGCCGAGGACGCCGAGGGCGCGCAGCAGGCGGGCGGCGTTGGGCGCGACGACCACGCCGGCGCCGACCTCCCTGAGCTCTCCCGCCTGCTCGTACACGGTGGCGGCGAGGCCCGCGCGGTGCAGGAACGCGGCGGCGGCCAGCCCGCCGATCCCTCCGCCGATGATCGCGATCTCGGTCATAAGTCCACAGATTTACCAGAAGCGATGTTGGCTTAGCCCGGCTGCCGCCCGATTCCCCGGCCGGCCGAACCTAACTGATCACCGTGAGGACGTAGGCGGTCGGGCTGAACGGGACGCCGCCCTCTCCCGCGCTCGCGCCGCGCGGGACCGTGACGGTCCGCTGGCTGACCTTCCAGCCGTGGCTCTTGGCCGCCGCGAGGATCGCGGCGGTGAAGTCCGCCGCGGCGTCGTTGTACCCGTCCGGGTGCGCCGTGTGGACGCTGCCGGGCCCGCCGTCGACGCAGTGGTAAGCGGCACCCGGGTGCAGCGCCGCGTACAGCTTGTCCGTGCTCGCCGTCCGCAGCACGCCGTTCCGCACCAGGCACATGGTCTCGTAGCTCGCCGCGATGAACCAGGCGCCGTACCGGCTGCCAGGCACCGGCTGGTTCCAGATCCGCGCGTGGTCCTCGTTGCCGCTCAGCGAGAGCTCGTTGCCGCCGAGGCAGCCGCCGAGCCGCCAGGCCACGTGCTGCGGCACGTAACCTCCGCCCTCCACGTCGGCCGCCTCCGATGAGATGCACTTCAGGTGGATGCCGGCGACGCTGACCGTCGTCGCCGTGGAGACCGTCTTCCACTGCCCGAGCGCCTGCTGGATGTCCGTGAGCGGCACCGTTGACCTGGCGCTGATGACAACGTTGAGCGGCTCGGCAAACGGCGGGATCTGCGTCAGCGGCGTGGCCGCCCGGGCCGTGTCCCAGCTCGGCGGGTCACAGTAGTCGGGGTTGCACGCCGCCTCTCCCCGCGCCGTTGCCGGGGCCGAGGCTTGTGTCGTCGGCGATGTCGCGGCCGGGGGACTGGCCGTGCTCCCGTGCGCACACCCGCTCAGCGCGGCCATGGCCGCGACGCCGGCCGTCGCGGCCAGCGTGCACAACCGTTTCCCGTGCCGCCCCGCAGAATTTCCCATGCGGGCAAGTATGCCCGCTGCCGCTAAGCCGCTACAGCGACTCGATCCACTCGTCGGCGGTGGTGACGAGGGCCTGGCGCGGGAAGACCTTCTCGGTCAGCACGCGGTGCACCTCCTCGTCCCGGTCGCCGCAGGCGTCGGCGAGCACCGTGAGCCGGTAGTCGAGGTCGGCCGCCTGGCGGAGCGTGGAGAGCACGACGCCGCTGGTGGACAGGCCCGCCAGGATCAGCGTGTCGGCGCCCGCGGCGCGCAGCAGCACGTCGAGGTCGGACCCGCTGAACGCGCTGACCCGCCGCTTGACGATGACCGGCTCGCCGTCTAGCGGGGTAAGCGCGGCATGCACCTGGGTGACGGCGTGGTCCTGCGTCATCGCGTCGCCGCCCTGCGCCGCGAGGGCGGAGAACGAGGCATTGGACTCGGCGACCTCCGGGTAGCCGGGCCGGAAGGCCACCCGCACGAACATCACCGGGATGCCTGCCGCCCGCGCGGCCTTGGCCGCGCGGTCCGCGGCCTCGATCACGGACGACGAGCCGAGGCTCTCGACGATGCCGTGCTGGAAATCCATCAGGAGCAGGACGGAACGGGTGCCGGGCGTACCGGACATGAACGGGCCTCCAGGAGGGGCGGACGGTACCTTCAGATCGAACTTATCAGATCAACCTGAAGAACTTTCCCGGCCGCCTGGTGCCCTCAGGCGTCCAGCACCCCCGGCAGCACGGGCGGCAGGCTCGACCACGGGAAGTTGATCCACCGGTCGGTCTGCTTCCACGCGTAGTCGCACTTCACCAGCGACGTCGGCTTCTCGTACACCACGGCGCAGCGCACCTCGGCCACGTGCCCCGCGATGAACCCCCGCACCAGCTCGAGGGTCTTGCCGCTGTCCGCCACGTCGTCCGCGACCAGGACCTTCTTCTCCGAGAAGTCAACCGCGGACGGGACTGGCGGGAGCATCACCGGCATGTCGAGCGTCGCCCCCACCCCGTTGTAGAACTCAACGTTCATCACGTGCAGGTTCTTCACGGAAAGGGCATAGCCGAGCGCCCCGGCGACGAAGAGCCCGCCGCGGGCGATCGCCAGGATCAGGTCGGGCCGGAACCCGTCATCGGCGATCGCCCGGGCGAGCTCCCGCGACGCGTCGCCGAAGGCCTCCCAGGTCAAGGTCTCCCGCACATCGTCCATAGCCCGTGACCTTACCGGTCACCCGTGAGCACCGAGGGCGAGGTCGCGTCGTAGTCGGCCAGCCAGGCCGCGCCCCGGCCGTCCGTGTCACGCCGGTTCAGCCGCCGCCGCACGGCGATCGCGGCGTCGCGGCGCATCGCGGCCCAGCGCGACGGCAGGTGATTGGACACCCCGCGGGCCCGTGCGGTCAGCACCACCTGCGAGGCCCGGGGCCGCCGCGTCCGCTCGTAGGCCGCCAGGGCCGCGACCGGATCGGCCGCGAAGCGGGGATCGGCCAGCGCGTTCGCGAGCACGGCCCCGTCCTCAAGCGCCTGGCAGGCGCCCTGCCCCAGGTACGGCAGCATCGGGTGCGCCGCGTCGCCGAGCAGCGTCACCCGGCCCGACGTCCAGGCGGGGATCGGGTCCCGGTCGTACAGCGCCCACTTGTACCAGGTGTCGCCGGCCTCGAACAGCCGCAGCAGCGACTGGTGCCACCCGGCGTACCGCCCGAGAACCTCGGCGCGCTCGCACTCCGTCACCCACGACTCGTGCCGGTAGGACTCGTCGTCGTAGTGGCAGACCACGTTGATGAGCTGCTCGCCGCGCAGCGGGTAGAGCACGATCGTGCCGTGCGGCCCGAGCCACTGCCCGTTGTCGGCCGCCACGTCCGCCAGGGCGCCCCCGCGCACCGCCGCCGTCGGGATGACCGACCGGTAGCAGATCTTCCCGGTGAACCGGGGCGCGTCCGGCCCGAACAGCGCCGTCCGCACGCCGGAGTGGATGCCGTCCGCCCCGACGATCACGTCCGCCTCGGCGGTGCTCCCGTCCGCGAACCGCGCCGTCGCCGTCGACTCGCCTGACTCCACGGCGACGCTCCGCTTGCCGAGCGACACGATGCCCGCGGGCAGCGCGGCGGCGAGCACGTCGAGGAGGTCAGCCCGGTGCACGGTGGCGGGCTCGATGCCCAGCAGTTCCGCCTGCCGCGCCCGGCTCGTCCGGGAAATGACCCGCCCGCTGGTCCCGTCCCTGGTAACCGCGTAGTCGGTCTTGCCCGCCACCGCGCGGACGGCCTTTTCGACACCGATGAAGCGCAGCACCCGCATCGCGTTGGCGTGCAGGGCGACCCCCGCCCCGATCTCCTTCAGTTCCCCGGCAGCCTCGAACACGGAGACCTCGACGCCGGCCCGCAGCAGCGCGTTGGCCGCCGTCAGCCCACCGATCCCGCCGCCGATAATCGCAACACGCGTCATGCGCCCATCATCCAGCAGCCCCGCGGACCCCTCAATCGCGTCCGGCGACGGAATCTCCCGCCAAAGATTGTCGCAGAGCAGAATCATCATTCCGAACGAGTGCGTGCGGTGTTTTCCCCGCTCGCCTCCGGGCGCTCGGGACCCCTGTCTTCTCCCTCGTCGCTCGTCCGCTCGTTCCTCGCTCCCTCCCTCCTCAGTCCGAGGACAGGGGCGCGCCCTTCGGCTCACGGGGGGCCCCCTCGCTCCTCAGTCCGGGAGCAGGGGCGCGCTCTTTGGCACGCGGGATTCCGCCGGTCCTCGCACCATGGCTCTCCTCGTGCCTCGGTAGAGCTCGGTGAGCAGCGCGACGGCGGCGAACGTCGCCGGGTGCGGGTCGTGGCGGCGCCAGATGAGGTGGACGGCGATGGGCGGCGCGTCCCGCAGCGGCCGGAAGACCACGCCGTCGCGCCGGTACTGGCTGGTGGTGCCCTCCGGCGTGACGCCGACGCCGCCGCCCGCCGCGATGATCGCGAGCCAGTCGTCGATGTCCCTGGTGTCGCGCAGCGGTGGCCGGCCGCCGGCCGGCCACAGGTCGGGAGTCGTCGTCCCGGTGCGCCGGTCGATCAGCACGGTGCGCCGCGTCACCTCCGCCAGCCCGACGGACCGGCGTCGCGCCCACGGGTCGTCGGCCGCGAGGGCGAGGTACCGGCGCTCCCAGCCGACGACCACCATGTCGAACCGGTCGCCGGCGGGAGCGGCCCGCAGCACCGCGACGTCGCACAGTCCCTCGGCGAGCCCGCCGGTGGGGGAGTTGACCCGGATCAGCTGCAGCTCGGTCTCCGGGTGGGCGGTGGCCCAGCGGCGCTGGAACTCCCTGGTATGACGGCCCATCGCCGCCCAGGCGTGCCCGATGCGCAGCGCGGTGTGCCCGGTGGTCGCCTCGCTGACCAGGTTCGCCGCGGCGGCGAGGATCTGCCTGGCCTGGGCGAGCACGTGCACGCCCGCCGTGGTTGGCGTGACGGTCCTGCTCGTGCGGTGCAGCAGGCGGACGCCAAGCACCCGTTCCAGCGCGATCAGGTTCCTTGACACCGCGGCCTGCGAGATGCCGAGCTCGATTCCCGCGTCGGTGAACGTCCCGGTATCCGCGATCGCGACCAGGCAGCGCAGGTGCCGCAGCTCAAGATCCATGCGTTCAGCGTATAGCCGGTGCCATCCATGCATTTTGCGTATGGATGCCTCCACGTGCAGCCTGCTGTCATGACGCTTTCCTCGCGGGTTTCCCCGCCCGCCGGGGCCGGTCAGGCCGGCGGGCCGGTGCCGTCCGGCGGGCCGGTGCCGTCCGGCGCGGTTGACCGGCTCGCCGGCATCGGGCTGATGACCGGCAGCGCCGCCGCCAGCCAGGTTGGCGCCGCGACCGCCGCGCTCGCCTTTTCCGCCCTCGGTCCGGTCGGCGTGGTGGCGGTGCGCCAGTGGGTGGCCGCCGCCCTGCTGCTAGCCGGCGTCCGCCCCCGGTACGCGTCGTTTACCCGCGCGCAGTGGCGGCCCGTGCTCGCGCTCGCGCTGGTCTTCGCGACGATGAACCTGTCGCTCTACACCGCGATCGACCGGATCGGGCTCGGCCTCGCGGTGACGCTCGAGTTCCTCGGCCCGCTGGCGGTGGCGCTGCTCGCCTCCCGCCGCGCCCGTGACCTCGGCTGCGCCTTGCTGGCCGGCGCCGCCGTCGTCGTGCTCGCCCGGCCGCGGCCGTCCACCGATTACGCGGGGATCGCGCTGGCGCTGCTGGCGGCGGCCTGCTGGGCCGGCTACATCCTGGTGAACCGGGCGGTGGGCGCGCGGGTGCCGGGGGCGCAAGGGCCTGCCGCCGCCGCCGGCCTGTCGGCCCTGCTCTACGTGCCGGTCGGCATCTGGGTGCTGGCCGCGCGGCCGCTCACCCAGGCCGCGCTCGGCCACGCGGCGGCGGCCGGCCTGCTCAGCTCCGCCGTGCCCATGGTCTGCGACGTGCTGGCGCTGCGCCGGGTGCCCGCCAGATTCTACGCGTTGTTCATGAGCGTGAATCCCGTCTTCGCCGCGCTGACCGGCCTCGTCATCCTCGGCCAGTCGCTTGGCCCCGTGGACTGGCTCGCGATCGCCGTCATCGTGACCGTCAACGCCGTCACGGTGTCCGCCCCGCCCGCCCCACGGCGCGACCGGCCCGACCGGCCCGACCGGCCCGACCGGCCCGACCGGAGCGCCGGCCATTGCCGTTGACTGGGTCAAGGATTATCCTTGACCCAGTCAACGATCTGGAGGAGCCTCATGACCAGTCAGGTGACCGCCGCCCCCGGAACCACCGGTCCCACACAGGCCCAGGTGACCCAGGTCCGCGCGTTCAACCGCTTCTACACCAACGTCATCGGCGTGCTGCCCGACATGTACCTGGACACCCCGTACACGCTCACCGAGAGCCGGCTGCTTTACGAGATCGCAAAGCACGGCACCGTCGAGGTGTCCTGGCTGCGCCAGGCGCTCGACATCGACGCGGGCTACCTCAGCCGGGTGCTGAGCCGGTTCGAGTCCGATGGGCTGGCGACGCGGCACAAGTCGGCGACGGACGCGCGCCGCCAGGAGATCCGCGCGACGGACGCGGGGCGCGGCGCCGTGGCCCAGCTCGACGAGCGCGCCGCCGTGCAGATCGGCGCCCTGCTCGGCGGCGTCGACTGCGGCCGGCTGCTCGACGCCATGCGGGTGATCACCGAGGTCCTCAGCCCGCCCGGCCAGCGCAGCGTGACGCTCCGCCCCCTCGCCGTCGGCGACCTGGGCTGGGTGCTGCAGCGGCACGGCACCGTGTACGCGGCCGAGTTCGGCTGGGACGGCAGCTTCGAGGACTTCTGCGCCGGGATCATCGCCGAGTTCCCTGCCCTCCGCGACGGCGCCCGGGGACGCGCGGAAGGCTGGATTGCCGAGGTGAACGGCGTGCCGGCGGGGTCGGTCTTCTGCGTGCCCGACGTCGGCCCGGCAGGCAAGCCGGGCCGCGAGACGACCGCCAGGCTCCGGTTGCTGCTGGTGGAGCCCTGGGCCCGCGGCATCGGCCTCGGCGGCAGGCTGGTGGCCCACTGCCTGGACTTCGCCCGCCAGGCCGGCTACACGGACATTGTCCTGCTCACCTACGACCAGCTCGCGGCCGCGCGCCGGACCTACCAGGCGGCCGGGTTCACGCTGGACAGCGAGCACCGGGAGGAGGCGTTCGGGCAGCGGATGAACGCCCAGACGTGGTCAAGGACCCTTGCGGGGGGCTAGACACCCGCCGTTGACGCGCCGGACCGCACCTGATGTCATCGACCAGTCGGCAAGGAAGGAGCCCGCGTGACCGCGATCCCGGCGACTGCAGGCCCAGAGGCTGCCCCGGTGGGGCCGCCGCCCCCGTTCGACGCCGAGCTGCGCCCCGCGCTCGACCTCACGGCGGCGGCTGGCCGCCCCGCCTTCACCCTGGAGAACATCCCGCTGATCCGCCAGGCGCCCCCGCCGTACCCGGTGCCCACGGACGAGGACCTGCTGCGCGGAGGGGCGTTCGCGGTGCGCACCGAGCGCGTGCCCGGCCCGGCCGGCGCGCCCGGCGTCCCGCTGCTGATCTGCCGCCCGGCCGACGTCTCCGCCCCGGTCGGCTGCCTCTACTTCATCCACGGCGGCGGGATGATCTTCGGCAGCAACCGCACTGGCGGCCTGCTCGGCGTGCTTGACCACGCCGAACGGCTCAAGCTGGCCGTCGTGTCGGTGGAGTACCGGCTCGCGCCCGAGACCCCGCACCCGGGGCCGGTCGAAGACTGTTACGCGGGCCTGTGCTGGACGGTGGCGCACGCCGCCGAGCTCGGCGTCGATCCGGCGCGGGTGATCGTGAGCGGCGTCAGCGCCGGCGGCGGGCTCGCGGCGGCGGTGGCCCTGCTCGCCCGGGACCGCGGCGCGCCCGCGCTCCTCGGCCAGCTTCTCGGCTGCCCGATGCTCGACGACCGCAACGAGTCGCCGTCCGCGCGGCAGATGGCGGGCGTGGGGATCTGGGACCGCGCGGCCAACGAAGTCGGCTGGACGGCGCTGCTCGGCGACGCGCGCGGCGGCCCCGACGTGTCACCGTACGCCGCGCCCGCCCGGGCGTCGAACCTGTCGGGACTGCCGCCCGCTTTCGTCGACGTGGGCTCGGCGGAGACTTTCAGGGACGAGGACGTCGCCTACGCCAGCAGGATCTGGCAGGCGGGCGGCGCGGCGGAGCTGCACGTCTGGCCGGGCGGTTTCCACGGCTTTACCGGTGCCGTCCCGCAGGCCGCGGTGTCCCGCGCCGCGGTGGCCGCCCAGCGCGACTGGCTGAGCCGCCTGCTGTCGCAGCCGGCCGGGGCCGAGCCGGCCGGGGCCTGACGCGGCCGGGGCGTCGCCCGAGTCGGCGGTCCGCGTCTAGCATGGTCCCGTGCCTCATCTGCTGCATCTGGACTCTGCCGCGTCAATGAAGAACTCTCGTTCCAGGGAGATCACCGCCACCTTCGCCGACGCGTGGCGCGGCCGGGGTCCCGAGTACTCCTTCACCTACCGGGACCTGTACCGTGAGCCGCTGCCGCACCTGGCGGACGCCGTTCTGCACTGGCCGCCGCAACTGCGGCCGGCGGGGGCCGCCTCGGTGGACGCGGCCGCGCTCGCGAGGGCGGAGGCACTGCAAGACGAGCTCATCGGCGAGCTGCTCGGCGCCGACGTCCTGCTGGTGGGCGCACCGCTGTACAACTACTCGGTGCCGTCGTCACTCAAGACGTGGATCGACCACGTCCACGTCCCGGGCCGGACCGCGCCGTTCGTCGACGCTCCGACCCAGCCCCTGGCGGGACGCCCCGCGGTCATCGTCTCCAGCCGCGGCGCGTCCTACGACGCGGGCTCGCCCACGGACGGCTGGGACCATGCGGTCCCCATGCTCGAGCTCATCCTCGGCACCGCCCTGGGCATGTCCGTCGAGGTGATCACCACGAGCCTGACGCTCGCGGAGACCGTCCCCGCCCTGGCGCCGCAGCTCGACCGCAGCCGCGCCGACCTGGCCGCCGCCCACGAGGCGGCCGCCGCCGCGGCCCGCCGCCTGCCCGTCGGCTAGCGCGCCGGCCTCGCTACCATGTGGCAATGACTGCCGAGCAGGACGCGCCGCGCGTGGTCAGCGCGAGCCGGGAGATCGCGGCCACCCCGGAACGGATCTTCGAGTTGATCGCCGACCCGGCGCAGCAGCCCCGCTGGGACGGCAACGACAACCTGAGCGAGGCGGACGCGGGCCAGCGGGTCCGCCAGGCGGGTGACGTGTTCCGGACGACGCTCACCACGGGGTCCGTCCGCGAGAACCACGTGGTCGAGTTCGAAGAGGCCCGCCGCATCGCCTGGCACCCGTCCGAGGTGGGCCGCCGCCAGCCGGGCCACCTGTGGCGGTGGGAACTTGAGCCGCTCGGCGACGCGCGGACGCTGGTCACCCACACCTACGACTGGACGCTGCTCACCGACAGGAACCGCCTGCCGCGCGCTAAGTCCACCACTCAGGGCCGCCTGCTGGCCTCGCTCGAGCGCCTCGCCGCGCTCGCCGAGTCCACCTGACCGGCTCCGTGCGCCTCCTGGTCATCGGCGGCAGCGGCTACCTCGGGCGAACGCTCACCCACCAGGCCCGGCTCGCCGGGCACGAGGTCATCGCTACCCGCCACGCGCACGTCCCCCTAGTCCCCGGCGCGGACTGGCGCCCGGTCGACATCCGGCGCCCCGCGGAGGTCGCGGCGCTGGCCCTGGATGCCCGGCCCGACGCCATCATCAATGCCGCCTATCAGTACTCGGACTGGGAGACCACGGCCGACGGCGCGGCCCACGTCGCCCTCGCCGCGGCCGCGGCCGGGGCGCGGCTCGTGCACGTGTCAAGCGACGCGGTCTTCTCCGGCGCCGCGCCCGGCTACGACGAGCGGTGCCTGCCCGACCCGGTGACGCCGTACGGGGCGGCCAAGGCCGCGGCCGAAACCGCTGTCAAGGCCATCATCCCGGCCGCCGTCATCGCCAGGACCTCGCTGATCATCGGCGACGGCGACTCGCCGCACGAGAAGCTGGTACACGCGCTGGCGGCCGGCACCCGGTCCGGCGTCCTCTTCACCGACGACGTGAAGTGCCCGGTGCACATCACCGACCTGGCCTCGGCCCTGCTCGAACTCGCGGCCGCGCCACGGTCAGGGGTCCGCCACGTGGCCGGCCCCGACGCCGTCAGCCGCTACGAGCTCGGCCTGCTGGTCGCGGCCAGGGACGGCCTGGACGGGGCCGCGCTGCCCGCCGGCCCGCGGACGGCCGCGAACCTCTCCGGCGGTTCCGACGTCCGCCTTGACTGCACCAGGACCCAGGACCGTCTGACCACCCGGCTCCGCGGCGCCCGCGAGTTCCTCGCCTAAGCCACCCCCGCCTGAACAGCCGGTCAGGCCGGTCAGGCCGGGTATCGCCAGGGTTCTTGGACATAGACGCGCCCGGCCGGAGTCTGCCACTGGTGCCAGCCTGGCTTGGGCTGGGTGACCGTCCAGCCGCGTGACTGCTTGACCCGGTGGCAGGCGCGGCTGCGCGCGCCGGCGTTGCACGCGCAGGTCTTCCCGCCTTTGTCGTAGGGCTGGGCATGCTCGAAGTCGGACTCACGGGCGTGCCTGCTACAAGGCGGGAAGGTGCAGGCGCCGTCGCGGACCTGGACCAGGTGGCGGAGCCGGTCACTGGGTTGGTAGCCGTGGGACTCGTAGCGGTGGTCGCAGTCATGAACGGGTATCGGGTCGAGGCGCACGGTGAACCGCCGGCCGCCGGGAACGGTGAGCGTCCAGCTGCCGTATCCGTCCGGGCCCGCCCTGCCTGGTGGAATTTCCTCGCCGGGTGGGCCGGAGTTGCAGCGGAGGGTGAGCGCCCACGAGGTGCCGTCGCGGCCGTCAATGGTGAGGGCGGTGAGAATGGTGGCCGGGATGGTGAGGTTGAGCCGGGCGGGGAACTCGCCGCGGACGGTGCCGGGCGGAGCGGCTGCCTGGCCCGCCGAGGAGGCGCGGTCCTGTCGTGCGCAGCCGTGTCCTACGGCGTACCCCTCTGGGCTGGTGACGGTGATGCACACCTGTGTGGACGGGCTGCGGGCCGCGGCGGCGGCCAGGTCGCGCGCTAGGGCAGGGTCGAGCATGCCGAACCCGTGGATCTCGCCGGGCCGCTGGGCCAGGCCGAGCAGCGTGGCCAAGGGGACGACGAAGTCGGGCGGCCGCGCTTGGAGCGCCCGCCTGGCTGCCGGGACGCCCGGCTTAGGGGTGGGGCCGCCGGGACCGGGTCTCCGGGGGCCGGGGCCGCCGGCGGTACCATCGTCATCTGGGTCATCACGCCCTGGCTCTCCGTCACCACCGTGACCTCGGCGGGCGGAGGCAACGGTGTCGTCGCAGCACTCCCGGGCATCTCTGCTGCCGCAGGCGCCGGTAGCGTCGGGACCGCTGCCTGCGCAGCCGCCGGACGAGCGGCTATCAACGCACTCGTCGCCCGGGCGCTCGCGCGTGTTCACGCGGACTGCGGCGCCCGTGTCGGCCTCGGAGAGAGACTGGGCCGTGTCACTGGTCCTTGCCTCGGTCCTCACCTGCGCGCCAGTCCCGGCCGTGGCCCCCGTGGCCCGTGCCGCCCTCGCTTCGGCCCAGCCCAGTGCCTCGGCGGCGTCGGCGGCATCGTCCTGCGCTTCGGCACAGGCGACCCGGTCTCCGGCGGCCACACCGTTCAGCAGATCCAGGTAGGCGTACGCGCGCAGCACATCCAACCGGGTATCGCCGAACGCGCCCGATTCTTCGTACTGCTGGGCGCGGGCGTTCACGTTCGCCATCGCGGCCAGTGCCTCATCGGGCGGCAGGTCGCGCCCGGACAGCCCGGCGGTGCCCTGCTGCTCGCGGAACAGGATAACCCGCGCGTCCCTCTGCTGCGCCTGCTCCCGCCGCCGGGCAGCCAGGTCAGGGTCGACGGTCAGCGCGGCCTGCTCGGCCAGTCGCATCACCTGGGGGTAGGTCTTGCCGACCAGCTGGCCGAGGATCAGCGCCTCGGCCCGCGCCGCGTCAGCGTCGGTCAGGTACTGGAACGTCTCGATGACCGCGCGGGCCTTGGCGAGAGTGAGGGTGCCGTCGTTAAGCCGGGCGCCAATGCCGCGAAGCCGCGCCTGCAGTTGCCACGCCAGCCACGCGGTCTTCTCCGCGGACTGGGTGGAGCAGGAAAGCGCAGCGGCAAGTTCGTGGCGCAGCGATGCCGACCAGTCATCGGGCAGGTCCCCGTGACGGCTGGTGCCGGGCGGAGCGTCGTCGCGGCGGATCAGCTCGGCGATCACGCCCAGCTTCGCCGCGGCGGCCCACGACTCGACCGCCGTCCAGGCCCGCAACAGCCCGGCCAGCTCGTTGCCTGTCGCCCCGAAGCAGCGCCGCCCCAGCCCGGACACCTCATCGGCCAGCAACGCCAGGGCGCCCGACGGCGGCGCGCCCTGCCGACCGTCCCCGGCGAACACGCACAGCCGCGGGTCGCGCGCCGGAAGCTCTCCATCGGGCACGCCGGGGTCGCGGTCCGGGCTCGCGCCCGCTCCGTCACCCGCTCCCGGCTGCCACCCCATCACATTCTCCGTTCGATGACGCTCACTACAAGCTCTACTAATCGAATACTACTCCAATAAATAATCATCCATCAGGAACGCATACTTGCCTGTCGGTTACTCTTCCCTTCCCCGCAAATCCGAAATATCCGATTCAGAGAGAACTTAGGGATCTGGCCCTGCTTTCGAAATTAGGGCTAGGGCCAACTCATGCATGTAATCGCGCGTCCGCCGGCCGGACCGCGGCTATCAGCCCGTCCTCCGCGAAGGCACCGCCGGCACCAGGCACGACAGGGTTCAAAGACACAACAGGCTCCTGCGGGTCAAGACAGGCCCCAGGCAATCTCTCCGGCACGAGCCTCGCCCGCCGCCCGCCGAACTGCGCCAGCACGCCACCAGCCAGCGGCAGCGACCCGGCGTCACGCAGGCAAGAACCCGCCGCGCGCAACTTCACGCTAACGCCCATGGCATTGGGGGGTGCGCGCCCGCCGCCGGGGAGGTCAGCCTGTTCGGCTGGCGTGCAGGCGGCGGACTTCGGCGGCGACGGACGCGACGTCGACCGGCCCGGTTGTGTCCACGGTGATCAGCGAGCCGATGCCGACCGGCCGGTCGTATCTGTCCATCGTGGTCAGCATCGCCGTCTTCAGCCAGTGGACCTCGTGCCTTAGCCGGGCGTTGTAGCGGGCGACCGCGACCTCGGCCGGGCACGCGCAGTGCACCTCAATGGTGCGGTCGCCGAGGCCACGCAGCTTGTCCAACTCCAACTCACTGTGCGGGTGGAAGTTGGCCTCGATCACCATGTCGCCCGCGCGGGCCGCGAGCACCCACAGCAGCCCAAACGACGCAGCGCCAAGCCGCCGCGACCATGCCTCGTCGATCTCGCCGTCGCCCGCCACGTACAGGGCGTCGTGCAGTGTCTCCTTGATCAGGTCCTTCGTCACCAGCGAATACCCGAGCTCCGCCGCCAGCGGCGCGGCAAGGCTACTCTTCCCCGCCCCCAGCCTCCCCGAGACGTACGCAATTCTGCTCACCCGACCCAGCCTGGCACAAGCGAGCGCCTGCTCACGCTGATCGCGCCCGACGTTCGCCCTGTGCCACGCCCGGTTCTGGGATCTGCCAGATTTGCAGCGGTACGCGGGCGCGGCCGACGGGGCGCAACTGGCCGCTTCGGGAAATTACGGCCAGATCCTAAATTCGACCGCAGGAATTGGCGTTAACGGGCTACTCGCCTGAGCACCAGTCGCAGGGACGGCAGCTTCCAGCGAAACGGGGCGTATTCCGGCCCAGGCTCGCCGTCGGCGTCATCCCAGGCCGGCGGCCGCGGCCAGCCGGTCGGTGCCGTACCCGGTGATCAGCAGCCGCTCCTTCCCGTTGGCAAGCAGCCGCGCGGTCCAGTCGGTGAACCCGCCGTCTCCGATTTCCACGACAGCGCCGTCCGCGAGCGCGTTCACCTTGAAGCACAGGTCGCGGTAGTAGCCGCGCCCGGCGGCGCGATCCCCGTCGGTGACGATCTCGGCGTTGGCCGATGCCAGGGCGGCGGCCGTTTCCGCCGCGATACGCTCTCCGGCCGCTGACAGCGGCGTCAGCGCGACCTCCACGCGAGGCACGCCCGCGGCGCGCAGCGCGGCGACGGCGAACCGGAGCTGCTCGCCCAGCATGCTCACCTCGAAGCGGCGGCCGCCAATGTCGCGCCCGGCGGTGACCGTCGCGAACAGCCCGAAGTGCGCGGCCCAGCCGTCCGGGAACCGCTGCGCGCGGACGACCCGCTGGACCGCGGCGAGCCGCACAACGCCAGAACCGCCAGCACCGCCCGTCCGGCGCACCGCGGCCTCGAGCGCCAGCGCGTTCGTGGGGTCGGCCGCCACCTCGCAGGCCCGGACCGCCGTCACGACCTTGTCCTGGCTGACCGGGCCGAGCGCCGAGTGCGTCCCCAGCGGGACCAGCGGGGCGAGCGTCACGACCTCCGTCTCCGCGGACAGGCAGCCGAGCAGGACGTCCTCGGCCCGCCGGGCGGCCCGCCAGGGCGTCCCGCCGGGCCGGACGAAGCGGTCGCGCTGGTAGCGCCGCAACACGGTCGCCGGGGTCTCCCGGCCGGCCCGTCGCCGGACGACCTCGAGCATCACGGTCGTGAAGTCGCTGCCGCTCAGCCCGGCGAGCCGGTCGACGACGTCCGTCCCGCCAACCTCTCGCGCCACCCGGTCAACCGCCCCGGCCGCCGCAACCGTTCCCGGCTCGTCAACTCCGTCGTCGCCGCTCATGCACCGATCATGGGTGATGCCGCCCTCGGCGGACCACCCAATATCCGCCGCGCCCCGCCCGGCGCCGCGACCGGCCCACCGGAAAAGGACTTAGCGGATTGTCACCCCGGAGTGCTCCAGCCAGCGGTTGACGTCAAGCAGGAACGCGACCGGCGCCGTCGGGCTGGGCCGGATGGCCATCATGCCCGGCAGCCGGGGATCGCGGGCGTACGCCGCGGTCAGCCGTTCCCGGCTGATCAGGCCGAACAGCGGGGCGCCGGGGCGGGCCAGGAGCTCACGCAGCTGAACGTCGAGCGCACGCTCGTAGGCGGGGTCGGCCGCGCCCGGGTAGATGCTCTTGCGCCGGTTCACCAGGTCGGCGGGGAGCAGGTCGGCCGACGCCGCCCGCAGCAGCCCCTTCTCGACCCCGCCGGCCTCCTTCAGCGCCCACGGCACGTTCCACACGTACTCGACAAGACGGTGATCGCAGAACGGGACGCGCACCTCGAGCCCGGTGGCCATGCTGAGCCGGTCCTTCCGGTCGAGCAGGGCCGGCAGCCAGCGGGTCAGCCCGAGGTACAGCACCTCGCGGATGCGCCGGTCGGCCGGGCTCTCCCCGGCCAGCCTGGGCGACTCGGCCAGAGCCTGCCGGTAGCGTTCCGCGGCGTACTCGGCGAGCCGGATCCGGGCCCGCACCTCGTCGTGCAGCAGCGGCTCCCAGGAGCCGCCGGCCGCCCACGGGAACGTCGGCGCGGCGAGCAGCGCGGGCACGTGGTACCACGCGTAGCCGCCGAACACCTCGTCCGCCGCCTCGCCGGACAGCGCGACCGTCGACTGCTTCCTGATCTCGCGGAACAGCAGGTAGATGGAGACCCACATGTCACCCATGGTGGGGAGGTCGTGGGCGGCGAGCGGCGCCCACTGCGCGGCCACCAGGTCCTCGGCGGACAAGACGATCGTGCTGTGCCGGGAGCCGATGTGCTCCGCCGCGGCGCGGGCGAACGGCTCGTCGTGGCTCGGGCGCAGCTGGTCCGGCTTGAAGACGTCCGCGCTGCCGGCGAAGTCCACGGAGTAGGTGGCGAGCTTCGCCCCGTCCCGCCGCCCCAGGCTGCCGGCGGCCAGTGCGGAGACCACGCTGGAGTCAAGACCGCCGGACAGCAGGCTGCACAGCGGCACGTCGGCGACGGTCTGCCGGTGCACCGTGTCGGCCAGCAACTCCCGGACGGTGGCCGCGGTAGCCGCCAGGCCGTCGGTATGCGGGGCGGCCTCCAGCGCCCAGTAGGCCGCGGTGCGCACGCCGCCGCGGCCGACGGTCACCATCGTGCCCGGTCTGACCTCGGCCAGTCCCCGGTAGATGGCGTGCCCAGGGGTCGCAGTGCCGAACTGGCTGAACAGCTCGGCCAGCCCCTCGGCGTCGACCTCGGCCCGAAACTCCGGGTGCGCGAGCACGGCCTTCGGCTCCGACCCGAACAGCACCCCGTCGGGCCGCTTCGCGTAGTACAGCGGCTTCACGCCCAGCCGGTCGCGGGCGAGCAGCAGCTCCTGCCGCCGCCCGTCCCAGATGCCGAAGGCGAACATCCCGTTCAGCCGGCGCACGCAGTCGCGCCCCCATTGCAGGTAGCCGCGCAGCAGCACCTCGGTGTCCGAACGGGTGCGGAACTCGTGCCCGTGGGCCACCAGCTCGCGGCGCAGCTCGGTGAAGTTGTAGATTTCCCCGCTGAACGTCGCGGCGACGTCGTCCGCACCGGGCACGCGCATCGGCTGGCCCCCGCCCGGCAGGTCGATGACGGCGAGCCGGCGGTGGCCGATCGCCGCGCGCGGCGAGCACCACACGTCCCCCGCGTCGGGGCCCCGGCAGGCCATGGTCGCGGTCATCGCTTCGATCGCGGCGCGTCCGGTGCGCAGGTCCCGTCCGAAGTCGACCCACCCGGTGATCCCGCACATGGTTCCGCCCTCCGTTCGCGCGACTTCGCTATGAGGAAGGTACGGAGCGGGAGTTAAGGATCGGTTGAGCGCCGGAACAGGCGCCACCGACCGTTCGGATAAACACCGCTCAGCCGAACGGACGGTGGGTGCCTGCCAGCGGCCTACCTAACGGCGTCCTCAAGCGCCGCGTACTCGCGCTCGGACAGCGCGATGCCCGCGGCGGCGACGTTGTCTTCCAGGTGGGCGATGCTCGCCGTGCCGGGAATCGGCAGCATGACGTGACCTCTCAAGGTCCTCTGAAAGTTCTCAACTCCCTCTGGATCGGAGGCCGGCTCAGGCCGTGCGGCCGCGCTGCCCGTACGTGAGTCAGGATCCAAAGCTGCGGGAGGAGCCCAATTCCATGAAGCCCACTAGACGATCGGCGGTCATCGCCACGATGGCCGCGACGGCGGCCGCCGTGCTCGCCGCCAGCGGCGTGCTCGCGACCTCGGCGAGCGCCGCCCCGAACTCATTCATCGGCCCGTTGAACCACACCAAGGTCGTTGCCTCGACCGTGCCGGCCAACGGTGACGTTAACCCTTACGGTGTCGCGGTCGTGCCGCGCAGCACCGGCAACCTGTACCGCGGGGACGTGCTCGTCAGCAACTTCAACGACAAGGCCAACACGCAGGGGACCGGCACCACGATCGTCCAGGTGTCCCCGGGCGGCAAGGCGAAGCTGTTCGCCCAGATCTCCGACAAGGCGTGCCCAGGCGGCATCGGCCTCACCACCGCCCTGGTGTCGCTGCGCAGCGGCTGGGTGATCGTCGGCTCGCTGCCCACCAAGAACGGCAACATCTCCGGTCCCGGCTGCCTCATCGTCCTCGACCAGTGGGGGCACGTGCGCAGCACCATCGCGGGGCATGGCATCGACGGCCCGTGGGACATGACCGCGCTTGACCAGGGCAACGTCACGGAACTGTTCGTGACCAACGTCCTCGGCGGCATCATCGGGCACCACAAGAGCGCCAACGGCGGCACCGTGCAGCGGCTGGTCATCACCAGCGCGCCGGGCCGGACGCCGTACGTGCTGAAGAGCACCACGATCGGGTCGGGATTCTCCGCCAGGACCGACCCGAACGCGCTGGTCATCGGCCCGACCGGCGACAGCCTCGGTCGTGACGGCACGCTGTACGTCGCCGACTCCCTGAACAACCGGATCGCGGCGATTCCTGACGCCGTCTTCCGGCACAGCAATGACGGCCCCGGCCGCACCGTGTCGAAGGGCGCCGCCCTGAATGACCCGCTCGGCCTGGTCACCGCGCCGAACGGCAACGTCATCACCGCCAACGGCGGCAACGGCAACCTGGTGGAAGTCACGCCCAGGGGCGCGCAGGCCGCCGTGGTGACCGTCGACAGGAACTCCGGCGGCGGTGGCAACCTGTTCGGCCTCGCGGTCAAGCCGGGTGCGCGGGCCGTCTACTTCGTCGACGACTTCGGCACGGACAACAACCTCCAGATTCTCTTCTGACACAAGTAACTCGGTAACTCGAGCCGACCGCCGCGCCCCACGCCGCACCCGGGGGCGCGGCGGTCTCGCATATCCCCCCGCGCAAGCCGGCCATGGCGGGGCGGGCGCGCGTGTTCCCCGGCAAGCTGACTCTCAAATTCCTCTAAAAGCTCTCAATTTGCTCTGCATCAGGGGCCGTTCCAAGCCGCCCCGCCGCCGCGCCCGTACGTGAGTCGAGGATCCAAACCTGCGGGAGGAGCCCGGTTTCATGAAGCCCACTAGACGATCCGCGGTCATCGCCACGATGGCCGCGACGGCGGCCGCCATGCTCGCCGCCAGCGGCGTGCTGGCGTCCACGGCGTCCGCCTCGCCAAACACCTTCATCGGCCCGCTGAACCACACCAAGGTCGTCGCCTCGACCGTGCCCGCGAACGGCGACGTCAACCCCTACGGCGTCGCGGTCGCGCCGCGCAGCACCGGTGACCTGCACCAGGGAGACGTGCTCGTCAGCAACTTCAACGACATGGCCAACACGCAGGGGACCGGCACCACGATCGTCCGGGTGTCCCCCGGCGGCAAGGCGAGCCTGTTCGCGCAGATCTCCGACAGCAAGTGCCCGGGCGGCGTTGGCCTCACCACCGCCCTGGTCGCGCTGCGCAGCGGCTGGGTGATCGTCGGCTCGCTGCCCACCGCGAACGGCGTCATCTCCGGTCCCGGCTGCCTCATCGTCCTGGATCAGTGGGGCCACGTGCGCAGCACCATCACCGGGTACGGCATCGACGGCCCGTGGGACATGACCGCCCTTGACGGGGGCAACATCACGGAACTGTTCGTGACCAACGTCCTCGGCGGCATCCTTGGCAACAATCAGAACCCCAACGGCGGCACGGTGCAGCGGCTGGTCATCACCAGTGACCCGTACGGCCCGCCGCGCGTGCTCGCGAGCACCACGATCGGGTCGGGATTCCCGGCCAGGACGGACGTGAACGCGCTCGTCATCGGCCCGACCGGCGACGGGCTCGGCCCCAACGGCACGCTGTACGTCGCCGACACCCTGAACAGCAGGATCGCCGCCATCCCGGACGCCGCGTTCAGGCGTGGCGACGACGGCCCGGGCAGCACGGTGTCGGAGGGCAATAACCTGAACGGCGAACTGGGCCTCGCCATCGCGCCGAACGGCGACATCCTCACCGTCAACGGCGGTGACGGCAACATGGTGGAAACCACGCCAGGCGGCTCCCAGGTGGCCGTGGTGACCGTCGACAGGAACTCCGGCGGCGGTGGCAACCTGTTCGGCCTCGCGGTCAAGCCGGGCGCGCGGGCGGTCTACTTCGTCGACGACTTCAGCACGGACAACAACCTCCAGCTCCTCTTCTGACCCAGACGGTCCGAGACAACCCAACAGTACGAGCGGACCGCCGCGCCCCACGCCGCACCCGGGGGCGCGGCGGTCTCGTGCGTAACAGCGCGCCCGGTCACGGCCCAGGCGGTCGCGCCCCGGGCGGCCAGCCCGCCCGGCGCGGATTTCGCGCCGGTCACGCGCCCTATGATCGTGCTATGCCTGGTCGGGTGGGGACCCTTGTCGCGGGACGGTACCTGCTGTCCGAGCCCGTCGGCCAGGGCAGCGCCGGCCGGGTGTGGCGCGCCCGTGACGAGGCACTTGACCGCGAGGTCGCGGTCAAGGAGATCCTGCTTCCCCCGCGGTCGCCCGCCGAGCATGCCGACGTGCTGGCCCGCGTGACCGGCGCGGCCCGGGCGGCCGCCCGGCTCGATCACCCCGGCGTGGTCACGATCCTCGACGTGGTCGAGCACGAAGACGCGCCGTGGATCGTCATGCGCTTCGTCCCGGGCCCGTCGCTCGCCGCGGAGCTGGCCGAGCGCGGCCGGCTGCCCTGGCCGGCGGTCGCGCGGATCGGCGAGCAGGTCGCCGACGCCCTCGCGTACGCCCAGGCCGCCGGGATCCCGCACGGCGGCCTGAAGCCGGGCAACATCCTGCTGACCGAGCCGTCCGGCGCCGGCCAGGCGGAGCGCGCCATCGTGACCGACTTCGGCATCGCCCGCGTCCTCGACGCCGCGGGCACGGAGGGCGGCGCGGGCATGCGGGCCGGCCCCCTGCACTACGCGGCCCCGGAGCAGCTGGAAGACGACCCGGTCGGCCCGCCCGCCGACCTGTGGGCCCTCGGCGCCATCCTGTACCACGCCACCGAGGGCCGCCCGCCGTTCACCGGGTCGACGATGACGGCGGTGCTCGCTGCCGTCCTTACCGGGCGCGCGGACCCGCCGGAGCACGCGGGCCCGCTGCGCGACCTGATCGAGTCGCTGCTCGCCAAGGACCCCGCGGCCCGCCCGGACGCCCGGTCGGCGGTGCGCGTCCTGGCCGCCGCGACCGCCCCCAGTTCCGGAATGTCGGGCGCTGGCGCGCCACGACATTCCGGAAATTTCGACATATCGGGAAAACCCTTCGCCGGCCTCCGCCCGTCTTCTCCACCGAGCCTGCCCGCTGAGCCGAGCCTGCCCGCTGAGCCGAGCTTGCCCGCTGAGCCGAGCTTGTCCGCCGCGCCAGGCAGGCGGCTTCCCCTCGTCGCGGGGCTGGTCGCGGGCATGCGGTCCAACCCCCGGCTGACCGTCGGCGCGATCACCGCGATCGCCATGGTCCTCGCCCTGCTCTTGGTGACCACCCTCTTCTCTCCGTCGGCCCACCCGCCGAGCAGCCCTCCCGCCTCTCCCGGCCATTCCGCGCCCCCGTAAGGCGCGGCCGTCTCGTGCGGCTGACCGGCGAGGCGGCGGGGGTCGGCGCGGGAAAATGACCCGGTGCCGTCGCCAGGGGCCGGGTTTACGATGACTGAAAGCCGTGCACGCGTCCCGGAGGTCCAGCCATGACGACGGCACCCACGACCGCTCCCGCCCCGGGCACCGAGGAGGTCCAGGACGCCGGCCACGTCGACGTCCTCATCGTCGGGGCCGGGGTCTCCGGCATCGGTGCCGCGCACCACCTGCGGGAACAGTTCCCCGACCGCACCTTCGTCATCCTGGACGCCCAGGACAGCCGGGGCGGCACGTGGTGGACCCACCGTTACCCGGGCGTGCGCTCCGACAGCGACCTGTTCACCTACGGCTACCGGTTCAAGCCGTGGCGCGGCCCGTCGATCGCGGCCGGCGAGGAGATCCTCGCCTACCTCGACGAGGTCATCGACGAGGACGACCTCGCCCCGCACATCCGCTTCCAGCACCGGGTCACGGCGACGAGTTGGTCCACCGCGGACCGCCAGTGGACGGTCGAGGTCACCCGGGAGGACAGCACCGGGGGCACCGCGCAGCGGCTGCGGTACACCGCCGGCTTCCTGCTGATGTGCCAGGGCTACTACAACCACACGAGGCCCTACCGGCCCCGGTGGGAGGGCATGGACCGCTTCCAGGGCCTGATCGTCCACCCTCAGCGGTGGCCCGCGGACCTCGACCTGACGGGCAAGCGCGTGGTCGTCATCGGCTCCGGCGCCACGGCCGCGACGCTCATCCCCGCGATCGCGGGGCAGGCGGAGCACGTGACGATGCTGCAGCGTTCCCCCTCCTACTACTTCGCCCCGCCCGTGAACGACCCGCTCGCCGCGGAACTGCGCGCCCTGGACGTCCCCGAGGAGTGGACGCACGAGATCCTGCGCCGTAAGTTCATGGCGCAAATGGACCTGCTCGCCCGCATGTCGACGGAGTCGCCCGGCGAGCTGCACGCGTTCCTCGTCGAGTCGATGCGCCCGCTGCTGCCCGCGGGCTTCGACGTCGACAAGCACTTCACCCCGCGCTACCGCCCGTGGCAGCAGCGGATCGCCATCGTCCCGGACGGTAACCTGTTCGCGGCGCTGCGCGAGGGCGAGGCGTCGATCGTCACCGACACCATCGAGACGTTCACCGAGCGCGGCATCAAGGTCAGCTCGGGCGAGGAGATCCCCGCCGACATCGTGGTCAGCGCCACCGGGTTCAACCTGTCGCTCTTCGGCGACGTGGCGTTTGCCGTCGACGGCGAGCCGGTCGACTTCACCGGGCACGTCACCTGGCGCGGCATCATGATCAGCGGCGTGCCGAACATGGCCTACGTGTTCGGCTACTTCCGGCATAGCTGGACCCTGCGCGTGGACCTGGTCTGCGACCTGGTCGTCCGCCTGATGGCGAACATGCGGGATAAGGGCGCCACGATGGTGACGCCCGCGTTGCGCCCGGAAGAGGCGGACATGCCGCTGCTGTCGTTTGCCGACCCTGATAACTTCAACGCCGGCTACGTCATGCGCACGCAGCACCTGCTGTACAAGCGGGGCGACCGCGAGCCGTGGACCCACCTGCTCGAGCACGAGCAGGAACGCGACATCCTGCCCAAGGCGGACCTGGACGACGGGACCCTCGTCTACCGCTGAGGCCGGCGGGTGCAATATGGGGGGATGGTTCGTTCGGCTCCCCGGCATGACCGGGACGCAGGCGGCCCGGCCGACGTCCTCGCGGCCAAGGCCTCGCTGCGCGAGGAGGTCTGGTCGGCCATGCGGGCGGCGAAGGTGGCCAGGTTCCCCGGCGCGCCCGGCCGCATCCCGAACTTCACCGGTGCCGAGAAGGCCGCCGAGCGGCTGCGCGGACTGCCTGCCTGGCAGGCCGCGCAGACCTTGAAGGCCAATCCCGACTCGGCTCAGCTGCCGGTACGGCAGCGCGCGCTCGAGGACGGCAAGACCGTCTACATGGCCGTCCCGCGGCTGGCCGAGGCCGAGCCGTTCTTCGCCCTGGATCCCGACCACCTCGACCAGTCGCCGCG
Organism: uncultured Actinomycetota bacterium; assembly: GCA_963767685.1. Classification (GTDB taxonomy): domain Bacteria; phylum Actinomycetota; class Actinomycetes; order Streptosporangiales; family Streptosporangiaceae; genus Trebonia. The sequence continues at coordinate 1,531,380 of CAVYEZ010000005.1, read as the reverse complement.
CAAGGCCGCGTCCATCAGCGGCGCCACGCGGTCCGCGCGACGGGTGACACTGGACGAGTTGACCCCGGTTGACCTGGTCGTGATGGGCTGCGTCGCGGCCGGCGAGGACGGGAGGCGGCTCGGCAAGGGCGGCGGCTTCGCCGACCTTGAGTTCGCCCTGGCCAGCGCGGCGGGCCTCATCGGCCCGCATACGGTCACGGTGACCACGGTGCACGAAATCCAGCTCCGGCCGGCCGGCGTGATCCCGCTGACCAGTCACGACATCCCGCTCGACTACATCGTCACCCCCGAACGGGTCATCGACTGCCGTGCCAGGCCCGCGCCCCGGCCGGCGGCGGCCATCCACTGGGACGACCTGACCGAGGCCAAGGTCGCGGCGATCCCGCTGCTGTCTGCGCTGCGCCGCGAACGCCGACCCGCCTCCTAAGCGGTAGGTCCCGCGTGCGAGTCGCGGTCGGGCGCTCCGAACACCCATCGAGTCGTAAGCCTTGACTTGCGGTGATGCCATTCGCCCGACCTCGTCCATGAGCCCAGCGAGATGACCGCGACCCGCCAGGAAAGCGCCCGTCTGTTGACCGACCTAATTGACAAGCTTTTTTCAGTATGCTGGCCTTTGCTGTGTGAAAGCAATCATCGTGGGCTGCGGCATCGCCGGCGCGGCGGCAGCCCTGGCCTTGCAACGACAGGGGACCGAGGTAACGGTCCTGGAGAAGGCCTCGGAACTGTCCGAGGTGGGCGCCGGGCTTTGGGTCATGGCGAACGGCATGGCCGCCCTGCGCCACCTGGGGTGCGCCCAGCCGGTTGAACGCCGGTCCGGGGCGACGAGCGCCCAGGTCTACCGCTCCGTCGACGACGACCGGCCGCTCTTCCGGACCAGGCTGGGGCCCGCCGCCGCCCGGCTTTACGGGGCGCCTGCCTACCAGGTGCACCGGGCCGACCTGCTTGCCGCCCTGGTATCAGCGCTTCAGCCCGGAACGGTGCGCACCGGGGCGACCGTGGCCAGCGTGCGGCAGGACGCCGATGGCGTGACAGCGGTCCTCGACCATGGCGAGGAGGCCCACGGTGATCTCCTGGTGGGTGCCGACGGGCTCCGTTCGACCGTCCGCGAGCTCGTCGCGGCGGGCGACGAGGCGCGCTTCTCGAACGTGGTGGCCTGGCGCGCGATCCTCCCGATGGAGCGGATCGCGGACCTGGGGCGCGATCTTGGTGAGGTGTCGGCCTGGGTGGGACCGGGACGCTCGGTCGTGGCCTATCCGCTCCGACGCGGCGAGCTCTACAACTTCGTCGGCTTCGTGCCCGTCTCCGAGGTCACCCGGGAGTCGTGGACGAAGTCGGCCGACGTCGCCGACCTGCGACGGTCCTTCGCGGGCGTCTGCGCGCCGCTGCAGGCCATCATCGACTCGGTGGACGAGGCCTTCTTGACCGGGTTGTACTTCCGGGACCCGCTTGAGCTATGGCACGAAGGCCGGGTGGTGCTGCTCGGGGACGCGGCGCACCCGGCATTGCCGACGGCCGGCCAGGGCGCCGCGCAGGCCCTTGAGGACGCGGTGGTGCTCGCCGCCCGCATCGGCGCGCACGGGCCGGGGGACATCGAATCGGCCCTGGCCGACTACACCGCCCGGCGGCGCGAACGGACGGCACGAGTGATCGCCATCTCCCGGGCGAACGCCCAGATGATGGCGTTCGGCGACGCGGGACTCGCGCGGGCACGGGACAACCGGTTCCGCGGGCTGCAGGATCTCGACCCGCTTGGGCAGGTGCCGTGGAGCTGGCTGTGGAGTCACGACGCGGCCGCCGCCGCGACCCGGCCGCTCGCGCCTGAGCCGCTCGCGCCTGAGCCGGGCGCGCGGCGGCCCGACGCCGGCCTCCGGCCTGCGCTCACCGCCGACGAACGGGCCGCGGGCTGGCTCGGAGAGCGGGCCGGACACGAGCGTTTCCTCCTCTCGCTTGAGACGCCGCCGCCTACTGTGAGCCTGGACCTCGACGGGACGCGGGCGCTGGAGGTCGCCGCGCCGGCCGGCGCCGGATCCGCTGCCGTCGTGCTCTTCCTGCACGGTGGCGGGTTCGTCGCCGGGTCGGCCCGCTCGTCCGCCGCGAGCGCGGCCCGCCTCGCCGGGGCGCTGCAGGCCACGGCGGTGATCGCCGATTACCGGCTGGCACCCGAGCACGGCTACCCGGCGGCGGCCGCCGACGCGTACCGGGCCTACCGCGCCCTCGTCCGGGAGCGGCCGTCCGCGCGGATTGTCCTGTGCGGCGTCGAGGCGGGGGCGCACCTGGCGCTCGGCGTCGCGCAGGCTGCACGGGACGAGGGGCTGGCGCTGCCCGGCCTGCTCTACCTCGTCTCCCCGTGGCTGGACCTCAAGCCGGCCGGCCGCGTCGAAGCCGGGGGCGTCGTCCGGCTTGACCTGAGCGGCGACAACGAGGACCGTATCCTGCGCGCGGCGTCTTACCTGCAGGGGACGGTCGCGGTGGACGACCCGCGGGTCGCCCCGCTGCAGGCCGACCTGACCGGCTTGCCGCCCATGGTGATCCACGCCGGTTCCGGGGAGCCGCACCGCGCCGACGCGGAGCGGCTTGCGGCCCGCGCGGGGGAGCAGGGGGTAGGGGTGGTCCTGGAACTGTTCGACGACGCACCGCACGACATGCACGTGTTCGGCGACCTGCCCGCCGCCAGGCGAGCACTGGCACGTCTGTGCGAGTGCGCGGCGGTGCTCGCCTCCTCCGCGCCCTGATCAGGCCCGTCCAGGTGTTCCGTGGCGTCCTTCGGTTCGCGTCGAAGCGGTGACGAGTCCGCCGACGATGTCGGCGGACTCGTCACCGGCGCGGAATGTGAATACGCCAGCCTGGCCAACGGTTAGGTTAGCTACTCCTTCTCGACGGCGGCTAGCGCCGCTAGCGCTTCCTGGGACGGCACCAGCGACTGCACCTCGCCGTCCGGGATCTGCTCGGTCACCTGCTGCTGCGCCGGAACGTCCGCGAGGGCGTCCCGCAGCGCCTCCGGCGTCCAGCCCTGGCGGCCGTTGTCGACGTGGGTGCTGATCGTCCAGCCGTCGTACACCGTCACGTTGTCCCCGGCGACGCCGAAGACCCGGCCGGTGAACCGGCACAGCGGCGACGCGAGGAACGTGACCACGTTGGCCACGTTGGCCGGGTCCATGGGGTCAAAGCCCTGCTCGACCGGCTTCATGAAATCAGACTTCATGAGCTCGACGGCCACGAACTCGCTGATGCGCGTCCTGGCGACCGGCGCCACCGCGTTGACGCGGACGCCGAGGTCGGCGAGCTCCACCGCGGCGGCGATGGTCAGGCCGGCGATGCCGGATTTCGCGGCGACGTACATCGGGTTGCCTGGCAGCGGGGTGAGCCCGACGCTGGACGACGTGTTGACGATGCGGCGGCCCGCCTCCGGCCCCTGCTCGCGCCAGTGGGCGCCCGCCCAGTGGCACAGGGCCGCGGTGCCGGTGAGGTTGATCGCGATGGTCCGCTCCCAGTCGCGCCTGGAGACCTTGTCGATGGTAGCGAAGCGCGACACGCCGGCGTTGTTGACGACGATGTCGAGCCGCCCGAACGCCTGCAGCGCCGCCTCCACCACGCCGCCGACGCCGTCCCAGTCGGAGATGTCGGTGGCGTCGGCCGCCGCGCGGCCGCCGGCGGCGATGATCGCCTCCGCGACCTCCTGAGCCGGGCCGCTGTCCTGGTCGCCGTCGCCGGTGAACTCACTGCCGAGGTCGTTGACGAGCACGGCCGCGCCCTCCGCGGCCAGCGCCAGGGCGTGCGCCCGGCCGATGCCACGTCCGCCGCCCGTAACAATCGCGACCTTCCCGTCCAGCATTCCCAATTGTCTCGCACATCCAATCTTGTTCATGCCTGCCGGGCCAGGCGGCCCGGCAGGCCGGCGCACGTGCTCAATCTGGGTTATCCTCTGACCGCTGTCGCCGGGTCAGCTGACCTCGGCGGCGCGCAGCCGCGGGATGACCTCGCGGGCGTACAGCTCATGGGACTTGCGCAGCTGTGCGTGCTCGAAGATGTTGAAGACGGCCACGAAGTTGCCCACGCCGAGGGCCTGGCACTGGCGGATGATCTCGTCGGCCACCTGGCTGGGCGTGCCGTAGATGAGCTCGTCGGGGTCGACGTTGATCTTCGGGGCGTCGGGGATCTTCATCGCCTCGAAGCTGGCGCGCATCAGTTCCTGGACGCCCGCCTCGCCATCCTGCGCGGCCTGCTCGCGGTCCGCTTCGTCCTCGACCAGCTGGATCTGGCGGCGGATGCCGACCTGACCGGGACCGGTAGGCATGCCGGCTGCGCGGGCGGCTTCCTGGTAGCCCTCGTATACCGGCACCAGCTTCTCGACGTTGCCGAAGCCGCTGCACATCTTCAGTCCGAGGGCGCCGGCGCGGCGGGCCGAGGCTTCGCCCGTCGAGGCGGTCCAGACCGCTGGCGCGGGCTGCAGGAAGCCTGGGGTGATGCGGACGTCTTCGAAGGAGAAGTGCGCGCCCTGGTGCGAGATGACTGGCTTACTGATGGCGGCCAGCAGCACCTCCAGTGTTTCGGCGTGCACCTCGGCGCCGTGCTCCTTGCTGATGCCGACGACGGCGAGCTCGGGCGGGATGCCGCTGACCAGTCCCATCTCCAGCCGCCCCCCGGTGAGGTGGTCGAGCATGGCGAATTCCTCGGCCACCCGCCACGGGGTGGCGTAGGCGGAGACCGAGCCGAGCACGCCGAGGCGCAGGGTGCTGGTGCGGGCGGCGAGGTGGGAGATCACCAGGTTCGGTGAGGGGCTGTAGCCCGGCCCGAAGTGGTGCTCGCTGAAGAAGATGCCCTCATAGCCGAGCGCCTCGTCGTCGACCCACAGGTCGGTGTACCACCGGAAGTGCTCCTGCACCGTGGCGGGGTCCTCGCGCGCGACCGGGTCGTGCAGTGCGTGGAAGAACTCGAAAAGCCAAGGCGTGATCATCGATGGTTCCTTTCTTGGTTGGCTGTTACGCCGAGCCGTCGCCCGGTTTTCGAACTCGATGCTGGGCCCAGGGCGCGCGAGCAGCAGGTGGTGAACACGTCGAGTTGCTGGGCCATCGCCAGCAGCGGGGTGACGCCGATCCCGGCGGCGAACAGCAGGTGCCTGCGCGCCGGCGCCAGGCGGAAGTTGTTGCGCGGTGCCGAGATCGGCAGGTGATCGCCGGCCGCGAGCCGGTGCATCGTCAGTGACCCGCCCCGCGAGTTCTCCTCGCGCAGGACCGCGATCCGGTACCGCTTGCGGCGGGGGCGCACCTCGGTCAGCCTGGCATCATGCGAGGGCGCGCGGGCAGGCCGTAGCCGGTACCAGTGTCCAGACCGGGCGACGTGACGGTCATGTGCTCTCCTTTGAGCCCGGAAGGGCTGAGGGTCCCCGCTCCTGTCACGTGGTCTCGCTCGGTCAACCCGGTGAGGTCACATAGCTCGACCTGAGACATTAACCTTCGCCTATGGACAAAAGTTTGTCAATAGGGGTTGGCAAGCTCGTTGGCCGCTGCTGCCGCCGCCCTCACCGGCCACGGCAAGCTCCCCGGGAAGCGACCGGCGGGACCCAGCCCAACCGGCCGAGCAGCCGACACGCCTGGTGAGGAGCCATGCCCGTGGAAAAAGTTTGTCAATAGCTATTGGCGCCTCTGCGGATCGCTGCTACCTTCGTGCTCGCGGGGCACGCGGCTCGAACCGGGCTGGTCCGGCGTGATCGACGACGACGTTGCCAGGAGGGACTCTCAGCGATGAGCAAGGTGACCGAGACTGATGTGCTGATCGTTGGCGCTGGAGTGGCCGGGCTGACTGCGGCTGCACTGCTGGCTCGCCAGGGCGTTTCCACGATTACAATCAGTAAGTATCCCGGCACCGCCAACACCCCGCGCGCGCATATCACCAACCAGCGCACGCTAGAGGTGATGCGCGACCTGGGCACCGAATCGCTGCTCTACCAGAGCGGCCAGTCGATGGACACGGTGCCCTCTACGGTGTGGACCACGACGCTGGCGGGCCGTGAGCTGGCGCGCAAGCGCTCATGGGGTACTGGCATCCACCGGAAGGGGGATTACGAGGCCGCCAGCCCCAGCAAGATGGTCAACATCGGGCAGCACCTCCTTGAGCCGATCCTCCACCGCCGGGCGGTGGAACTCGGCGCGGACGTACGGTTCCTCAACGAACTTATCGAAATCTCCCAGGACTCCTCGGGAGTGTCGGCATCTGTCAGGTACCGGCCCACCGGCGACGTGCACCAGATCAGGGCCCGTTACGTCGTTGGCGCGGACGGCGGAAGGTCAACCGTCGCGGAGCAGCTCGGCTTTGAGCTCGACGGGGAGACCGGGCTCGGCTTTGCGCTGAACGCATGGATCGAGGCAGACCTGAGCCGGTTCGTGGCGAGCCGGCCGGGCATCCTGTACTGGACGGTCTCTCCTGGTCGGGTGTACTTGTTCGGATCAGGCACTTTCTTGCTGGTGCGCGAGTGGGATGAGTGGGTGCTCCAGCTGAGCTACGATCCCGCGACCGACGACCTGGACACCTCTGAGGAGGGGGTCATGGCCCGGGTCCGGCTCGCGATCGGCGACGACTCGGTTCCGGTGAAGATCAAGGGAATGAACAAGTGGGAGATCAACCACGTCGTCGCGCGGAACTACCGGGTGGGCAGGGCCCTGCTCACTGGTGACGCTGCCCACCGGCACCCGCCGGCGAACGGCCTGGGATCCAACACCTCCATCCAGGACTCCTACAACCTCGCCTGGAAACTCGCTGCGGTTATCCAGGGCCGGGCTGACGAGGCGCTACTGGACAGCTACAGCGCGGAGCGCCAGCCGGTAGGGCGGCAGGTCATCGACCGGGCCGTCGAGTCGATCGGCAACGCCATCGCGGTCCTCGGCGCGATCGGGGTCGAGGTCGGCCAAAGCGAGCAAGCAGGCTGGGAAGCCCTGGATGTCCTGTCGTCGCCGACGCCCGAGGGCGAGGCCCGGCGCCAGCAGCTGCACCGGGAACTGGAACTGTTCGACTACGGAGTGCACTGCCACGGCGTCGAACTCGGCCAGCGCTACCAGACGGGAGCGGTTGTCGGCGACGGCACCCCCTGGCCCGCGGACCAGGCCGACCCGCAATTGTTCTACCAGCCCACCACTCACCCCGGTGCATACCTGCCGCACGTGTGGGTCGAGCACGACGGCACGCCGGTCAGCAGCCTGGACCTGGTGCCCGCCGACTCCTGGGCGCTGATCACCGGCGTCGACGGGGAAAGCTGGCGTGACGCCGCGAAGCAGGCCGCCGAAGAATTCGGGATCAGCATCGTCACCCGTGCCGTCGGGCACGGGCTCGAATACTCCGATGTCGAAGGACAATGGCTCGTGGCCCGGGAAGTAACCGACCGCGGCTGCCTCCTGGTACGCCCTGACCGGCACATCGCATGGCGGTCAGCGGACGCGTCGACCGATGCGGCGGGAAGCCTGCGGAACGTTTTGCAGACGATCCTCCGCCCAGCCTCGTAAGCAAGACCCGGCAAGGATCTGGACGGAACACCTTCGTCAGTAGCGAAGAGCACGGTGCCCGCTGACGTTCTACGTCGGCGGGCGCTCGCTGCTAATGAGGGGGCGCGGTCAACGACAGTAATGGCGGAATCATCAGGCAACGGGACCCGCCGCCTGCTCCCGCGATCACCTGTGGTTAGCCAATGTCAGCCGCTCTCAGCTGAGGCTGGCGAACACTGGGACTGATCGCGCACGACGCGCAGCTGCTGGCCGAAGATGCAGGGCCGTAGACCAGCTCATTACCCTCAATGGCGACCTACGGCCCCGGCATCATCGCGTGACCAGCACGCTCGGGTTCCAGTTCCTGACGTCGTTCAGGCGTCGGCTGTGGAGGTGGCCGCGGGGTGCAGCTGCGTTTCCTTTGTGCCGACGGTGAAGTAACCCGACCGGACGCTACGCGGGCCCTGCTCGGACCGGTCAACGTTTTGCGGGTCGCGGCCGGCCTCAACGTCGTCGACCATCCGCCGCAGCATGCGGCGCAGCTGCACCACGCTCTTGTCGGAGGTCGCCAGGGTTTCCGAGGAGTGCAGGGTGATCGGGCCCTGGGAGGACTGGGCCTCGAAGTCACCGGGGAAGCGCTGCATTTCCTCCTCGGTCAGCTCGAAGGGCAGCTTCCCGTTCTGCTTGACGACCATGAGCAGCTTCATGAGCCGCTCGTTGCCCTTCGCGCGGACCGAGGGAAACACCCGGAAGGAGGTGTCGTCGGCCGGCACGACCCAGATCATGCAGTCATGGCGCTGGTCGGGGACGACCTCGACGGAGTCGGGCAGCGCGATGACGTTGGGCAGCTGCACCTCGATGAGAAAGTCCACTTCGGTGGTCGTGCCGTCCGGCTGCTTGTTCTCGTACCGCGTGGATTGCGCCAGGCCGTGCTCGGTCTTGATGTTGTACTGGACCTTGTCCGAGATCGTGTACGGGTCGAAGACCGACTCGGGGAGGCCGGTGGTGCCGGTCCCGGTGAACTGGGGGCCGCTGTGGGCGTAGTGCAGCCACGTGGTGTGCACCGGGTCCATCACGTTCTCGAAGAACTGCAGCCAGTTGAAGTCTTGGACCAGCCCGGTCACGTTCTGTCCCCCCGGGATGGGGAGCTCGGCGAAGAAGGACTCGCCGTCCTCGAGGTCTTCAAAGCACTCGTAGCGGGGGAGCGGGGGCTTGCCGTCGGGCGGGCCCATGTAGACGAAGACGAGGCCGTAGCGCTCCTCCACCGGGTACCAGGGCTGGCGGGCGACGTCGCGGCGGCGGCCCCGGCCGGGCTCGCACGCCTGCTCCAGGCAGTGCCCCCGCACGTCGAACTTCCACCCGTGGTAGCAGCAGCGGATTCCGTCGTCCTCGATCCGGCCGTAGTACAGGCTGCTGCCGCGGTGCGCGCACCGCTCGAACACCACGCCGGGGCGCCCGGCGCCGTCGCGGAACACGATCAGGTCCTCGCCCAGGATCTTGGTGCGGTGCGGCAGGTCGCTGGTCAGCCCAGTCGACGTGGCGACCGGGTGCCAGTACCGGCGCAGCGCCTCGCCCATCGGCGTCCCGGGCCCCACCTCGGTCAACCGGGCGTCATACGAGGGCTTGGGCCGACCGTAGCCGGTACCAGTGTCCACACCGGAAGACGTGACGGTCATGTGCTCTCCCTTGAGGTTCGTCAGAACGGCATCTGGCGACTGCTAGCGTCGTAATCGGGGCACCGGCTAAGGCCAGTCAGCCTGGTAGCCGACCATCTGGTAAATCAACGATTGTCTGTTGACAAAGGTTTGTCAACAGCTGTGCGGCATCGTCCTGCGGTAGCCCGCGCGGAGGAGCGCTGCGACGGGTGCCCTTGAGACGTCGGCATGGGGGCAGCGGGCTCAGGCGCGGGCAGGCCTAGCGGCGGGCTCCGGACCGGACTCTGGTTCCGGACTGCCCAGGGCCGCGACCATCCGGGCGAGTTGCTCGGCGTACAGGTCCTCGAACGCGCTCGAGGACGGGTCCAGGCCAACGAAGGCACGGGCGAACGCCGGCAGGATGGCCGGGGCGATGGAGGCGGCGAGCAGGGCCAGGGTGATGGCGCCGATATCGAGCTCGCCGCTGACGTCGCCGCGCTTTTGGCGCAGCCGGGTCTTCTCGACGATCTCGATCAGCAGGGCCACGCGGGCGTCGCTGGCCGGGAAGCCCCCGTCGAGTGCCTCGCGGACCAGCGTCCGGGCCCATGCTTCATCTCCGTGTATGACATGCACGAATGACCTGATGAGCTCGACCATCGGCTGAGGCCCGGACAGCAGGTCGGTGCTGCGGTCCACCCAGCGCTCGTTGAGCGCTTCGTACAGTCCCTGCTTGCCGCCGAAGTGGTAGGTGATGAGCTGGTGACCGACGCCCGCCGCGGCCGCGATCCGCGCGACCCGGGCGCCTTCGTAGCCGCGGCGGCTGAACTCTTCGGCCGCCGCGTCCAGCAGCAGCCGGCGGGTGCGCTCGGGATCCTGCTTGCGGCGCGGGTCGGCCACCTGCCGCGGCCGGCGCCGGCTGACCCTTTGATGAATCCTTGTCCACCATCCCTGTCACTATACCGGTCCCCGGCCGCACGACTTGCGGCGCCCGGCGGCGTGCCGCAGAAGCGCAAACTGTTATTGACAAATCTTTTACTAGAAGTGATCGTTGACGTACCAGACGTGCGGTGGATGGACCAGGCCGGCTGACAGAAACGTCATCCCGCGGTTGCGCGCGGCCGAGATGGCTGACTCAGGGGAAACTCAAAGGAGAGAGCAATGACTGTCATGTCCTCCGATATCGACACCGGTACTGGTTACGGCCGCCCGCGGTCGTCGCATGACGCGCGGCTGACCGAGGTGGGTCCGGGGACGCCGATGGGGGAGGCGCTGCGCCGGTATTGGCACCCGGTCGCCTGCTCGACCGCGCTGGTCAGCGACGTGCCCCACCGGGTCAGGGTGCTGGGGGAGAACCTGGTGGTGTTCCGGGACGGCGCCGGCCGCCCGGGGGTGGTGTTCGAGCGGTGCGCGCACCGGGGGAGCAGCCTGTATTACGGCCGGATCGAGGACGACGGGATCCGCTGCTGCTACCACGGGTGGAAGTTCGACGTGCAAGGGCAGTGCCTGGAGCAGGCGTGCGAGCCCGGCCGGGGGCGGCGCCGTGACGTCGCCCGCCAGCCGTGGTACCCGGTGGAGGAGCGGTACGGCCTGGTGTTCGTCTACATGGGACCGCCGGAGCGCAAGCCGCCGCTGCCGCGCTACGACTTCTTCGAAGACCTCGCCGACGGCGAGTCGTTCTTCAGCGAGGTCCCCGTCCCGGGGCAGAAGGTGACGGGCCTGCTCCAGAAGAACAACTGGCTGCAGTCCTTCGAGAACGCGGTCGACCCGGTCCACGCGGCGTGGCTGCACTACGCCCACAGCGGCCCGCAGTTCTACGGGACCGGCACGCCGACCGGAGCCCCCCACTCGTTCTTCGACCCGTACACGATCGCCGGCAAGCTCAGGTACGAGAAGACCGAACGCGGTGTGATGTATCACCAGCGGTTCGAGCGCGAGGAGCCGGACGGCACGACCGCCGAACTGGAGTCGGCCGTCGAGGTGCAGCTGCCGAACATCATCGTGCTGCCCGACTTCGACGTCATAGCCGGCCGGCGTAATGACTGCCTGATCTACACCGTGCCGGCCGACGACACGTCGTTCCGGGCGTTCTTCACGTTCCGGGCGAAAAGCGCCGACCGGCTCCTGCGGCTGCTCACCGGCATCACGCAGAACGGCAAGCTGCCGTGGGAGTTGACGGAGGAGGAGAGGCAGCGCTTCCCCGGCGACAACGAGGCCCAGATTTCCCAGGGCCCGGTCACCCAGCACTCCGAGGAAACGCTGGGCACCTCGGACAAGGGCATCGTGATGCTGCGGCGCCTGCTGCGGCAGATGGTCGATGACGTCGACGCGGGCCGCGACCCGCAGAACGCCGACCGGTCCGAGCAGGCCCCGCGCAGCGCCCGGTCCGGCTATTTCACCGTATGCGCAGACACCCTCAGCCCCGTCTCCCCCGCATCCGCATCCGCAGGCGGCATCTGACGACGCTGACCTGCGACCGGGCACCTTCGGCCTGCCACACCTGCGCGTCGTGGTCGATCTGCCGGGTCATTCGGTCATCTCGCGGCTGCGAGCATCCGACATCGGTTAACCAGGGTGACAGGCAGGAGCAGGCGGCGAAGGAGGAAATCAGCCCCAGCGCCGCCCGCCCCGGTCACCATCGACAGGAAGGGAAGCGAGAGACAGTTGGCAATCTTGGAGGGAAAAGTCGCGATTGTTACGGGCGGCGGACGCGGCATCGGCCGGGCGCACGCCCTGGCGCTGGCCGCGGAGGGCGCGGCCGTGCTCGTCAACGACCTCGGCGGAGAGTTCAGCGGCGACGGCCACCCGAACAGCGGCCCGGCCCAGGATGTCGCGGAGGCCATCATCGCCGCCGGCGGCCGCGCGGCGGCCGACGCCACCGACATCTCCGACTGGGACGGCGGCCGCACCGTGGTGGAGGCGGCGCTGCAGGCGTTCGGGCGGCTCGACATCGTCGTCAACAACGCCGGCGTGGCGCGTTTCGCGACCATCGACGCGGTATCGCGACGCGACTGGGAGCGAACCATCGCGGTCAACCTCACCGGCACCGCTGCCCTCTGTCACTGGGCGGCCGTCCACTGGCGCGAGCAGGGGCCGCAGCCGGGCCGCAGCATTGTCAACACGACGTCCGGCGTCGGGCTCTTCCCGTTGCCCGGCAACCCGATGTATGCCGCGGCCAAGGCCGGCGTCGCCGCCCTGACCGTCGCCTGCGCGGCCGAGCTCGCCGGGCTCGGCGTCCGGGTCAACGCGGTGGCGCCGGTCGCCCGGTCGCGGATCAGCGAGTTCGTGGCCGCCGAGCTCATGAAGTCTGATTTCATGAAGCCGGTCGAGCAGGGCTTTGACCGGATGGCCCCGGAGAACGTGGCGGCCGTGGTCGCGTTCCTCGCGTCGCCGCTGTGCCGCTTCACCGGCCGGATCTTCGGCGTCGCCGGGGATGATGTGACGGTGTGTGATGGCTGGACGGTCGGCCGTCACCTCGACAACACCGAACAACGCTGGACGCCGGAGGCGTTGCAGGCCGCGCTCGCGGACGTTCCGGCGCAGCAGCAGGTGACCGAGCAGGCGGTGAAGGGCGTGGAGCTGAGACTAGCGCCGTCCCAGGAAGTGCTGGAGGCGCTCGCGGCCGTTGAGAAGGCGTAGCTAGCCGAGGTGGCCGACCTTCACGCGTGACACGAAGGAGCGCGGATGGCGACAGTTTCTGAAGGCGGCCTGGCGGGCGGGGCCTTGTACGATCCCGTCCACGCGCTGCTGAGCAGGGATGCCTATGTCAGCCCGGAGTTGCACGATGCCGAGCTGGAGAGAGTCTTCCGGCGGACATGGATGGTCGTGGGCCACGAATCTCAGATTCCGGAACCTCACGATTACTTCGTCTCGCGGATGGGCACCGATAGCGTGATCGTCACGCGGGACAACTCCGGTGCGGTTCATGTCCTGCTGAATTCATGTCGTCACAAGGGAATGCGGGTTTGCCGGTACGACGAAGGCAACACGCGCAAGTTCACCTGCCCGTACCACGCGTGGAGCTACGGCATCGACGGCCACCTGGTGAAGGCACCAGGCCAGCTCGTCGGGGTGCAGGAGTACAAGGCAGCGTACGACGGCAAGCTCGACATGGTGGCATGGGGCCTGATCAACGCGCGCAGCGAATCGTACAAGGGCCTTGTGTTCGCGACGTGGAGCGAGGACGCCCCGCCGCTGGCCGAGTACCTGGGCGGTATGCGCTGGTACCTCGACTGGTTGCTGGACTGCCGTGACGGCAGGCCGGGCGGGAGCGCGGCGGTCGGCGGGGTCCTGAAGTGGCGGATCAACTGCAACTGGAAGGCGGCGACCGAGAACTTTATCGGTGACGGCCTGCACGGAACGCCGACGCATCGTTCGGTGGAGTCGGTCGCGATCGGGCCGGGCGGCGACGGGGCCACCACCCGTCACGGAAGTAATTCGCAGCAGATCAGCAAGATGACCGATTTCAGTTTTCCCCGCTGGGGACACGGCGGCCTCGCCTACCAGCCGCCCCGGGCACGGGCGGCGAGGACTTCTACCCGACGTTCGCCTCGCCTGTCGGCCCGGCCGACGTGCCGCCGGTGGTCGAGGAGTGGCACCGGGAGGCCGCCAGGCGCCGCGCTGCGCGCCTGCAAGGAAAAATGGGTGTCACCGGCCCGATCTGCGTAGGAGGCGTGTTCCCGAACCTCGCGTTCCACACGACTTTCCCGAGAACCATCGCGGTGTTCCACCCGATCGCCCCGGGGGTCTGCGAGGCGTGGCGCTGGCTGCTGGTGGACGCGGACGCGCCAAAAGAGGTCAAGGACCTGGCCCGCCATCATTTCCTGCGTTATTCCGGGCCCGCGGGCATGACCGAGCAGGACGACCTGGAGAACTGGACCTACCTCACCGCGGCAAGCCGCGGCACTCAGGCGCGCCGTTTCCCCTACAACTATCAGGCGCGGCTGCATCGTGAGCGCGAGAGTGAGGTGCTCAAGGAGGCCGTACTCACCGACGGCCTGGGTACCGAAGGGAGCATCCGGAGCTATTACCGCGCCTGGCAGCGGCACATGCGGGCCGACGGATGGAAGGAGTACCTCGCCGCCGCCGACGGCGAGCTGGCGAACGGGGTGGTTTCGGGAGGCGAGCTGTGACCTCCACCGAGGCGTTTGCCTATTCGGAAGTGCCCCCAGGACCGAGATCGCCGAAGGCGCTCGATGATCTGCTGCTGCAGCGGGAAGTCGAGGAGTTCTTCTACCACGAGGCTGATCTGCTGGACCAGTGGCGCTATCAGGAGTGGCTCGAGCTCATCACCGATGACATCCGCTACTGGATGCCGCTGCGCCGTAACGTGGAGTTCGGCGACTGGGCGCGTGAGCGGACACGCGAGCTGGAGGATCTGGCGTGGTTCGACGAGAACAAGACAACGCTCGAAAAGCGGGTCCGCCAGCTGATGAGCGGGCTCCACTGGGCGGCCGAGCCGCTGTCCCGGATCACGCACATGATCACGAACGTCCGTATCGCGGGCCGCACGGCCGGCGCGGGGAAACCGGAAGAGGTGCGCGCTCGCTGCCGGTTCCTGGTGTATCGCAATCACCTTGAGGACGAGGAGACGCTCCTGATCGGCAAGCGCGAGGACGTGCTTCGCCGGGAGGACGGCGAGCTGCGGCTCGCCCGCCGCAGCATCTTTCTGGACCAGAACGTGCTGCTCGCCAAGAACCTCACCTTCCTATGCTGACACCCGCCCGGATCGGCTTCATCGGGCGCGGTGCCATGGGTGTGCCCATGGCCACCCGGCTCCTGACCGTCGGATACGACGTCCACGTGTTCGATACCCGGCCCGGTCAAGTCGAACTCCTGGCTTCGCGCGGCGCCACCGCGGCAAGTTCGGTGATCGAGGTCGCACGGCGCAGCGACGCTGTGCTGACGTCTCTCCCCTCGCCGGAAGCCGTGCGAGAGGTTGTCCTCGACAAGACCGCGGGCGTGATCACGGGGCTGGCCCACGGGGGCATACTGATTGAGCACTCGACGGTCTCGGTTGCGCTGAGCAAGGAGATCGCCGACGAGTGCGACCGCCGCGGGCTCGCAGCTCTCGATGCTCCCGTCAGCACGGCATCTGGCCCGGCCGAGGAGGGCGCGCTGACAATCATGGTGGGCGGCTCCCCTGAAGCATTCGAGGCCGCGCAGCCGATCCTGAAGGCGCTTGGCCGGCAAATCGCCTACCTGGGCGGCGCCGGGATGGGCACGGCGACGAAGCTTGCCACCCAGTACATGGGCCTGTGCAATGCGGTGGCCGCGGTCGAAGGGGCGCTGCTGGCCGAGGCCGCGGGTGTCGACATGAAGAAGTTCGCCGAGGTAGTACCCGGAACCATCGGAAACGCCGCGATGCTCGGGCCATCGATGGAGTGGGTGAGGACGCGAAACGATGCCGAGCCCGACAAGCCCCGCGGCGTGGTAGCGATCTTCGAAAAGGACATCCGCCTCGGGGTCGAGGAAGCAGGGCGCGTCGGGTCGCCGCGAGCGATCGGTTCCCTCGTGGCAGCCTTGTACGCTGACGCGGTGGCTCGCGGCTGGGGAGAGCGCCGTTTCCTGACGCCTATTCGGTTGCTGACCGACGATCGGTGACGCGGATTGTGACCGAAAGCGTTTCGCCGGCAGCGGAAGTGAGCACATGACACGAGTTCGAGCTGCGACCGCGATCAGCGCAGACCCTCGCAGAACTGGGCGTGACCCACATGTTCGGCCTGGTCGGAGACGCCAATTTCGAGATCGCCGACGACTCGTTTCACCAGGCGGGCATCAGCTTCGTGCCGGCTAAGCACGAGAATGCCGCCGTCGCGATGGCCGACACCTACGCCCGGGTCACCGGGCGGCCAGGAGTCGCGACGGTGACGAGGGGACCGGGCGTCACCAACGCGATCACGGGGCTCCTAGAGGCGTGGAAGGCTGGCACCCCGTTGCTGCTGATCACCGGCGACGTTGAGGCCGGGGTGACCGACGACCCGTGGCACGCGACGACTTTCCCGTACACGTTCCTCCGGGCGCGCGGGGCGCGCGGCTCGATATTCTCTCAGTACTACCTGTCCGTCGGCCTCGGGCTGGCGAACCTCGTCGGGGCTGCCGTCGGCGCGGACGGCCGCTGCGTCGTCAGCATCGTCGGCGACGGCGGCGCGCTGATGAGCCTCGGCGAGATGGCGACGATCGCCACGCGCACCGAGCCGATTCTCGTGGTCGTGATGAACGACCGCGCGTACGGCGTCGAGCTCCACCTCGCGGCCAAGCACAGGACCAGCACCGACCTGGTCACGTTCCCGACGACCGACTTCGCTGCCGTCGCGCGGGCATTCGGGACCCGGGCCCACGTCGTCCAGTCCGTGGGAGACCTCGGTCAGATCGACGACTGGGTGCAGCGGCCCCAGGGGCCGCTCCTGCTCGACTGCCGGGTCAACCGCGATGTCCGAGCGCCCTTCATGGAGGAACTGCGCTGACGCGGCGGATGACGGGGACGGCCTCCCCGATCGCGGCGGCATTGGCATGCACGCCCATGATGCACCCTGTAAAAAAGTATTGACAAATCTTTTGCATAGGCGGATTGTTGATGTGCCAGACTGGTCGGCTCGAAGGAGAGAACGATGACTGCCGCGTCCCCTGACCTGGGCACCGTGCCGCCTGTGACCACCATCGAGGACGCCGAAGCGGCCTGGCTCGCGGCGCTGGTCGCGCCGACCGTCGAGCCCCTGCGGGCGTTGCTGCACCCGCAGTTCATGGCGATCCACTCGCCAACCGGAGCCATCCAGGACAAAGAGCAGTACCTCGCCGACTACGCGAACCGTCCCACCCCGCAGGGGTTCCAGATCCTCACTAGCAACATCCGCCACTTCCCCAATATGGCAACGGTGAGCTGCCTCCAAGAGGCCCGAGTGCCGTTCGTGCCAGATGTACCCGCGTTTGTCATCCAGATGGCGGTGTCCCGCGTCTGGGTCCGCGCCGACGACCGCTGGCAGCTCGCGCACCAGGTCAACTACCGGCGGTCTCCGCCGGCATGAACCGCAACGGCGCACCACGCTCGATTGAACCCGTGCCCCGCCTTGAATCCCGACCGCATAAGGAGACACCGATGTCTGACAGTCCATCGCAGGTGCTTGCCTGCCTCGTGCGCGCCCACCGTCGAGGCGGGGGTGTGGCATGAGGGCGCCGTTGACGTTCGAGGCGGCCAGGACCGCGGCCGAGGCGGTGCTGACCGCGGGCCGGGCCGAGGGGTTGCGACTCGCGGTCGTGGTCGTTGACCGAGGCGGGAGCACCAGGGTGCTGCTCGCCGACGACGGTGCCGGGCCGATGGCCGTGGAGACGGCCCGCCGCAAGGCATACACCGCGGCCGTGAACGGATTCCCCACCACGGCCTTCGCGAAGCTGATCGCCAGCCCGGCGATGGCGATGACCTCCCCGCCGCCGCATCTGATCGACCCGAACCTGCTGGCCGCACCCGGTGGGGTGCCCATCGTGGTTGACGAGTGGGAGGTGATCGGCGGCGTCGGCGTCGGTGGCGCCGACGGCGACACCGACGACCGCCTCGCCGCCACCGGGGTGAAGACCATTGCCGACCTGCTGGCGTGACAGGAGGATTCCGTGGTTGACCAGCCAGAACTGACTCACGGTGACGCCCGGCACGACGCCGGCCGTTTCCGTGAGGTCGTTTCGACGGTGCCGGGCGGTGTTAGCGTGGTGGCCGCCGTCGTCGACGGCGAGCCGGTCGGGCTGACCGTCGCTAGCTTCATCATGGTGTCGGCGGACCCGTCGTTGGTGGGGTTCCTGCCCGCGACATCGTCGGACAGCTTCTCCCGGATACGCCGGTCCGGTGCCTTCTGCGTGAATGTGCTGACCGTGCACCAGGAAAACATCTCCAATGCCTTCGCGATGAAGCGCGGGGCTGACCGGTTCGCTGGCGTGTCGTGGCGGCCAGCGCCGGTTACCGGCTCGCCGGTGATCGAGGGGGTGGCGGCGTGGATCGACTGCCGGATCACGACCGTGCACGAGCACGGCGACCACCTCATCGTCATCGGAGAAGCGGCCGACTTCGACGCAGTGCAAGCAGCGATGCCGCTGGTGTTCCACCGTGGCCGGTATACCGGTCTGGAAACCGGGCAAGAGGCACTCGCCTGAGTCCGCTCCGCGCGGATGTCACTACCGATTTCGGAACAGGCGCCTGGCCCCGCTCCATTATTGGCTCGGGGCCGGGATGATCACGAGTTTGGCCCCCGGCGAACGCCGTTGCCGTTCCCACGCGTCAGGAAACTCGTCGAGCGGCACCGTCTCGCAAGTCAAGCTCACCCGCCCGGCACTCGCGTCGGCCAGGATCTGGGCGGTCGCACGCCGTCGTTCGTGCACCGAGGACCGAGCGCCCGCCTGACCGATCACGGTGACCCGCAGTGCCCGCAACGGCACACCCGACATGGGAGCACGCGGTGCCGAGGACTGACCGAAGTTCACCAGGACGCCGCCGTCGCCCACGGCGTCCAGGGCGGCCGCCGCCGGTACTCCCCAGAGCGGGTCGAGCACGACGTCGAGCCGGCCGTCCGCCGCGGAGCGGAACTCTTCGGTGAGCCGGGGGATATCCGCCTCGACCGCGTCCGCCGGAAGTTCCACCGCGGCATCCGCGCCGAGTCCCCGCATCACTTCGAGACGGCGGCGACTGCGCCCGGCCGCCACGACACGAGACGCCCCGGCCTGCTTGCACAGCTGGACGAGGATCTCGCCGACCACGCCGGTGGCGCCGAGGACGAGGACATGCGCGCCGCGCAGTGCCCCGTGCGCGCCTTCCGCTCGTTCGAGGAGGAGTTTCCCGGTCTGCCCCGACGAGCCGATCGCCGCGACGAGTACCGGATCGAGGTCGGGCGGCACCGGCTCGATCGTCGACTCTGTTTCGTTCCCCGCCGAGTGGGTGGCCTTCTCCGGCACTGTCACGTATTCCGCGAAACAGCCATCACGGCCGTAGCCAGGGTGCACGATCTCCACCCGGACCCGGGCCCCGGACGCGAACCGGGAGCTTTCCACAACGGTGCCCACGGCCTCCAGCCCAGGTACATAGGGGAATGTGGGCGCACCGTCGAAGAATCGGCCGGCGGCCACGGCGAGCTCTACCGGTTGCAACGCGGCGGCGTCCACACGAACCAGGGCCTCGCCCGCCGATGGGGTCGGAACAGGCATCTCGATGATGACCGGAGCAGCGTTGAGTTCCGTGACCACAGCGGCCTTCATCGTCTTGGGCAGCTGTTCACTCACTGATCTCTCCTCATCGGTAGCGCAGGCGGGGGGACCGGGTTGCGCGGTGTTCTGGCGCCTTTGCGTGGATCAGGAATGACCGTCGCCACCACGTCCGGTCGCGGGACCATCATCACGCCTCCGGCGACGTCAGCGGAGTGATCGCGTCGATCAGTTCCCGGGGTGGCATTGGCCCGCCCCACTGGTTGTTAAAGTGGTAGTCGTCGAGGGCCCACCGCCGGGCAGTCCAGTTGTCGTCCATGATGCGCTGCATATCGGTGTAGTACTCGACGACCGTGCCGCCGGGGTCGAGGTGGTAGATCGCGATGTTGTCTCCCGCGCCATGCCGCCCGGGGCCCCACAGGATCGACTTCCCCTCTTCGAAGAGACGGTCGGCGAGGCGAACCAGTTCGCCGACGCCCGGCACCTCGAAGGCGATATGGTGCAGCGCGTCGGCGCCCTTCATGAACGCCAGCGAGTGATGGTCGTTGTTGCACCGCAGGAACACCATCCACCGGTTGTCGAACTCGCCGACCACCTCGTCGGAGATCGCGAACTGCAGCAGGTGCTGTCCGACCTGCCCGACATCGGTTTCAACGTCGCTGGTCTGCAACGTGACGTGTCCTAGACGGTGCGGGCGCACTCCTTGCGACGGATAGCCCTCGCCTCGGACGGCCAGGCCGTTGCGCACGTCCTTGGCCGGTGCAGGCACGACCACGTCGAACGGGTGCTGATGCGGTCCGTCGAACGACAAGCCAGCCGTGATTCCGGGGGCGTCGACCGTCTCCGCGCGGATCCGGACGCCGTCCTTCACCAGCCGCTTGTGCAGTTCCTCCAGCCCCGCCACAGTCGGGGTCAAGAACGCGATCCGCTCGACCCCGGGCGCGTCCCCTTGCACCAGTTCGATGCAGTGCCGGGCCGGGCCGTGGGTCAGGTACACCCTGCCGTCCCGGCGGGCCAGTTCCCGTAGCCCGAGTATCTGCACGTAGTGCCGGACCGACGCCTCCAGGTCCGGAGTACGCAGCGTCACGTACCCGATGTCGGTGATTCTGTCGGCCATTGTGCCCAGCCTCCCTGCTGTCTACAGATTGAGTCTCACGCTCGGGTAGTTGAGGAGCCGGTCACGGTGGTCGTCGTTCGATCGTTCGCGTAACGCTCCCGCTCCGTCGTGCGAGCCTCGATCCCGTACAACGTCTCGATGCCCATGGTGGCTCCGATCTCACTCAGCTCATCGAGGGCTTCATCCATGCTGCCCGCCAGTTCGCGCCCCTGCCTCAGAACCTCGTAACCTGCGCGGATGGCGCGATACCCGAACAGAGTCGCGCTGAACGCGTCCAGCTTGAGACGGTATCCAGCGTCAGCCAGCTGGCTGTCGGTGCGCCCGCCAGTAGGCATCATCGCCACCAGCGGAAGACCGGTGTTACCCGAGACAGCGTGGAACTCGCCGTCGCTGCGCGGCAACAGGAGCAGCATGTCGGCTCCCGCGGCAGAATAGGCGGACATCCGCCGCAACGCGTCATCGACCCCGTCGTGCGAGAGGGCGTTACAGCGGGCGATGATGAGAAAATCCGGGTCGCTGCGTGCCTGCACCGCAGCCTCGACCTTGCCCGCCATCTCGTCTACCGCGATCATGTGGTCGACGCCCTTCTGATGGTGGGCCCGCTTCGGTGCCAGCTGGTCCTCGATCTCGATCGCCGCAGCCCCGGCCTGCTCCATCATGCGCACCGTGCGCCACGTGTGCACGGCGTCACCGAACCCCGTGGTGCCGTCGACCACAACCGCGACGTCGATTCTTTCCGTTATCGCACGCGTCGCCTCTGCCACCTCGGTTGCCGTGAGCAGCGCCTCGGAGACGCACCGCTGGAAGCCAAGGCCGCCGCCGCCGAGATAGACGGCGCCGAAGCCCATCTCGACGGCAAGCGCGGCTGACAGGGCATCGAGCGCCAGCGGCGCGGTCACGACCTCACGCGCCGGCCCCGTCATCAACCGCCGGAATGCCTTACGATCCATCGCGGCACGACTGGCCTGCGTCGGACGGTCCTGCCGCGGCGTACTCAAGGGTGAACTCGCCGGCGGAGACCGCGCCGTGGAGGAATTTCTCGCCGGGCTGCTTGATGGTCATCGTCGTCTCCGTTCCGCGGGAAGCCGCCGGCGCGGGCGCTGCCTGCTCAATAGATTACACTTCTGATGCGATTGTGGTATTATCTGTCTAATATTATGGGCGCAATTTTCCTGGACTGAACTGGAGTTGCCGGTGACGACTGCGGACCCTGCGGTAACGAAAGAGCTGCTGGCGCTGGAAGACCAGCGATGCCATGCGGTTTCCGGCGGAGACCTGGCCGCGCTCGGGCGACTGCTGAGCGATGACCTCGTGCACGTGCACGCGACGGGCCGTGCTCAGGGTAAGGAGGAGTACCTGTCGTCCTTGGCCGGCAGGCCGCGCACCACGGCCCGCCGCGACCTGGCGGTGCGCTGCTACGGCGATGCCGCGGTCATGACCGGGGTGCTGGTCAATTCGTTCGGCCAGGGCGCGGAGAAGCAGGTCAGCGAGGCGTACGCGACCCAGGTGTGGGCTTGGCGGGACGGCGCGTGGCGGCTGGTCTCCTTCGCGGCATCCGGCCCGGTGCCGGACGGTCTCCCGGCTGCCCGCTGACGCAGCCGGTTCCCTGGGGCCAGGTCCCAGGATGCCGATCTTCATCGCACTCGCCTCTCGTGTCCTTAACCGCCCATGAGACGGTGCCTCGCTCAGCGGTACCGTCGCAGCTCGCGCCGGGCCAGGGCCATCTTGTGTACCTCGTCCGGCCCGTCGGCGATGTGCAGCATGCGTGCCTGCGCGTAGAGCTCGGCGAGCGGGGTGTCCTGGCTTACCCCCGCGCCGCCGTGGACCTGGATGGCCCGGTCGATCACCCAGGTGGCCATCGCCGGGGCGGCGACCTTGATGGCCGAGATCTCGACGGCGGCGCCCTTGTTGCCGGCGGTGTCCATCAGCCAGGCGGTCTTCAGCACGAGTAGCCGGCACTGCTCGATCCGGATGCGGGCCTCGGCGATCCAGTCCTGGATAACGCCCTGCTCGGCCACGGCCTTGCCGAAGGCGAACCGGCTCAGCGCCCGGGTGCACATCAGGTCGTAGGCCCGCTCGGCCATGCCGATGAGCCGCATGGCGTGGTGGATTCGGCCCGGCCCCAGCCTGGCCTGGGCGATGGCGAAGCCTCCGTGCAGATCCCCGAGCAGGTTCTCCCTGGGCACCCAGACATCGTCGTAGTGGATGACCGCGTGACCGCCGTGGCCGCCGTCGGAATATCCGAATACGCTGGTCGAGCGCTCGATCGTCACGCCGGGGATATCCAGCGGTACGGCGAGCATGGTGTGCCGGTGGTGGGGTTCCCCGCCCGGGTCGGAGCGTCCCATGACGATGGCGATCTGGCAGCGCGGGCTCATCGCGCCGCTTGACCACCACTTACGGCCCTGGATCCGGAAGCCGTCGCCGTCCTCGGTGATGGCGGTGGCGATGTTGCCGGCGTCGGAGCTGGCCACATCCGGCTCGGTCATGGAGTACACCGAGCGGATCTCGCCGTCGAGCAGGGGCGTGAGCCATCGTCCCTGAACGGTGGGCGACGCGAACTGCGCGAGGATCTCCATGTTGCCGGTGTCGGGTGCCGAGCAGTTCATTGCCTCGGGTGCGATCCAGGGGCTGCGGCCGGAGATCTCGGCGAGCGGCGCGTACTCCAGGTTGGTCAGGCCGGCCCCGCGGTCGCCGGGCAGGAACAGGTTCCACAGCCCGGCAGCGCGGGCCTTCTTCTTGAGCTCTTGTGTCACCGGCGGGGTGTCCCACGGGCCGACCGCCCGCTTCTCCGCCTGGTAACGGGCCTCGACCGGGATGACCTCGCTCTCCACGAACTCGGTGACCCGCGCCTTGAGGGCGCGTACCCGGTCGCTGTCGGCGAATTCCATGACTGTGTCCTCGCTGTCGTCGTGTTCGGGGCTCAGATGGAGATTCCGCCGTCCACCGGCAGCACCACGCCGGTGACGTACCCCGCCTCGCGGGACGCGAGGAAGCCCACGGCGGCGCACATCTCGGCGGGATCGGCGAAGCGCCCCAGCGGGATCGCGGCGGCGAGCTCAGCTTTCTTGCCCGCCGGGATCGACGCGACCATGCGGGTCTCCGCGTTCGGCGATATCGCGTTGACGGTGATCCCGAACCGGGCGAGTTCCTTGGCGGCGGTCTTGGTGAACCCGATGATGCCGGCCTTGGCCGTGGCGTAGTTGGCCTGTCCGGTGTTGCCGCGCAGGCCGGTGTAGGAGGTGACGTTGATGACCCGGCCGTAGCCGTGCGTGCGGAAGTGCGGGACGCATGCCCGGGTGAGCCGGAATGTGCCGCCGGCGTGGACGGCGAGTACCTGGTCCCAGTCCTCGTCGGTGAGCTTCCACAGCACCTTGTCGCGCAGGATGCCGGCGTTGTTGACCAGCACGTCGATCCGGCCGGTCTCCGCGATGACCCGCGCGACGGCGGACTCGGCGTCGTCGGTGCTGCTGACGTCGGCGCGGATGCCACGGGCGCCTGCCTCGGCGGCTGCCTTGGCGAGCTGTTCCTTGTCGTAGTCGAGCAGGTAGGCGATGGCGCCGGACCGGGCGAAAAAGCGCCCGACCTCCAGGCCGATGCCCTGGGCCCCGCCGGTCACGATGACGGTCTGGCCGGCGAAGTCGAACGACAGGTTGCCCACGGGCAGGCTCCTAGAGAGTCAACGGATCAGCAGGACTGGAGGGGGTCACAGGAGCTCGATGACGGTGGCGTTGGCCTGGCCGCCGCCCTCGCACATGGTCTGCAGGCCATAGCGAATGTCCTCGGCCCGCATGTGGTGCAGCATCGTGGTCATCAGGCGGGCGCCCGACGCGCCGAGCGGGTGTCCGAGCGCGATCGCCCCGCCGCGCGGGTTGACCTTGCCCAGGTCCGCGTCGAACTCCGCCGCCCATGCCAGTACCACCGAGGCGAAGGCCTCGTTGACCTCGAAAACGCCGATATCGGCCAGCTTCAGCCCGGCCTTGGCCAGTGCCTTCTGCGTCGCCGGGATGGGGCCGGTGAGCATCGGCATGGGGGAGACCCCGGCCAGCACGGCGGTGTGGATCCGGGCCAGCGGCGCGAGCCCGGACTGCGCCGCCTTCTCGCTGGTCATCATGAGCAGGGCGGCGGCTCCGTCGGAGATCTGCGACGAGCTGGCGGCGGTGATCAGGCCGTCCTCGCGGAACGCCGGCTTCAGCTTGCCCAGCCCTTCGGCAGTGCCGCCGCGCCGGATCCCGTCGTCCGCCGCGGAGATCGCGCCGTCCACCTCTACCGGCGCGATCTCCGCGGCGAACAGCCCGCCGTCGGCGGCGGCCGCGGCGCGCTCGTGGGACATCAGCGCGAACTCATCCAGCTGCCGCCGCGACAGCCCCCATTTCTCGGCGATCATCTCGGCGCCGATGCCCTGGTTCGGGAACTCGGCGCCGTACCGCTGAATGTAACGCTGGCCGAGGGGATTCCCGGTGGCCACGGCGGAGAACATGGGCACCCGTGACATGCTTTCCACCCCGCCCGCGACCACGACGTCGTACTGGCCGGAGATCAGCCCGGCCGCCGCGAAGTGCACGGCCTGCTGGGAGGACCCGCACTGCCGGTCGACGGTGGTCCCGGGCACCGACTCGGGCCAGCCCGCGGACAGCACGGCGGTCCGCGCGATGTTGAACGTCTGGTCGCCGGCCTGGCTGACGCAGCCCCAGACCACGTCGTCGACGACCGCCGGGTCAATCCCGGTCCTGGCCGCGAGCTCTCCCAGGACGTGCGCTGACAGGTCCGCCGGATGGACAGCCGACAGGCTACCGTTCCGCTTCCCGATGGGCGTACGGACCGCGGCCACGATAACGGCGTCGTTCATGTTCTACCTGCTTTCCTGGGGCTGGTCCCTGAGTTCGCGGCGCAGGATCTTGCCGGTCGGGGTCTTGGGGAGCTCGTCGATGATCTCCACGATGCGGGGGTACTTGTAGGCGGCCATGGTGTCCTTGCCGTACTGGATGAGTTCCTCGGGCGTGGCCGTCACGCCGGGGCGGAGCGAGACGAAGGCCTTGACCGTCTCGCCGCGGTAGGGGTCGGGAACGCCGACCACGGCCACCTCCCGCACCGCGGGGTGGGCGTACAGCAGGTCCTCGACCTCGCGGGGCCACACCTTGTAGCCGGCGGCGTTGATCATGTCCTTCTTGCGGTCCACGAGGTAGAACCAGCCGAATGGGTCCATGAAACCCATGTCGCCGGTGCGCAGCTCGCCGCCGGGCAGCGCCTGCGCCGACTCCTCCGGGCGGTTCCAGTAGCCCGGGATGACCTGCGGGCCGCTGATCGCGATCTCGCCAATCTCCCCGACGCATGCCTCGTCGCCGTTCTCGCCGATGATGCGGGCGATGGTGCCGAAGACCGGCACCCCGATCGACAGGGCGCCCGTCGCGGGATCGACGGGGGCGACCCCGCCGAGCGGCGTGGCGTGCGTGGGCGAGTTGGTCTCGGTCAGCCCGTAGATGTTGTGGATGTAGATCCCGGTCCTGGCGCGGAACGCCTCGTTCACCGCGGGGGCGATCGGGGCGCCGCCCGAGTACACGACGCGCAGCGAGGAGAAGTCCTCCGCGCTGGCTGGCCTCGTCGGCCAGCCGGGTGAGCGCGGTGATCGCGGCGACGGTGAAGGTCGGCCGGTGCTCGCGCAGCGCGTCCAGCATGACCGCGGAGTCGAAACGGTGGGTCAGCACCAGCGGGCAGGGTAGCAGCAGGGACAGGCCGACGTGGCCGACCAGCCCGGTGATGTGGAACAGCGGCGCGATTCCGAGCACGCTGTCGGAAGGGGAAAGGTCCATCCACTCGCGGAAGTTGCAGCAGCCGTACACCATCGTGCCGTGGGTGTTCATCGCGCCCTTCGGGCGGCCGGTGGTCCCAGAGGTGTAGGTGAGCACCGCTACATCGCCCGGCCTGGGCGGCGGCGCATCGGGCCGCTGCCCGGCGTAGGCGGAGACCACGGTCAGCAGGTCGAGAGCGCCGCCCGGGACCGGCAGTCGCGGTGCCTCAAGGAGCCGATTGTCATCCCGGGTCTGCCAGTCCAACTCGGAGGTGGTGATCACCGTGTCCACGCTGGTCTGGCCGGAGGCGATGACCTCGCGCGCGACCGTGACGTACAGCCGGTCTAGGCATAGCAGTGCTCGCGCGCCGGAATCGGCGAGCAGGTACCCCAGTTCCCGGCCCTTGTTCATGGCGTTGACCGGCACCGCGGCGCCGCCCGCCTTCCACGCGGCGAGCAGGCCGATGACGAAGCCGGGGTTGTTCTGCGTGAAGACGGCCAACCGGTCACCGGGCCGGAAACCCCTATCCGCCAGGGCGGCCGCGAGTGCGTCCGAGGCCCGGTCCAGATCGGCAACGGTGAGCTCGCCGTCGAAATACCGGACGGCCACCTGTCCCGGCATGCGGGCGGCCGAGGCACGGAACACCTCCAGCATCGTGTGGTGCTCCGGCTCGATGCTGGCCGGCTGACCCTCCCGGTAACGGGCAAGCCACGGCTTGTCGCGGTATGCGTGCACCAATGACCTCCGGACTTCACTTAGGGCCTGGCACCGGCTAGGCTACCAACCGGACGACCGTTCGGGAAGATGGGCGACCGCCTGGGAAGCCGGGAACGGCCCGCTCGCGCCCTATCCATGCTGGAGGCCGACGATGGCACGAATCCGTTACATTCGCCCGTTCGATCTCGACGCGGCCATTGATACCGGATACCCCGGCTACCGGGCGCAGTTCCTCTCCCATCTGGAGAGCGGGCTGATGATCGCCAGCCACATCGAGGAGGGCGGCTGCGGCCCGGGCCTGCACTACCACCGCAGCGACCAGCTGTATTACCTGGTCCGCGGCTCGATGAAGGTGCGGCTGGGCGACGACGTCCATCCGGTTGCGGCGGGCAGCCTGGTGTTCATCCCGGCCGGCCTGGCGCACTGCAACTGGAACGAGGGGCCGGGGACCGAGACGCACTTCGAGATGATCATCCCGGCGCCTGCCCCGATGGCGCAGATCGCTTACCCGGTGGAGTCGCCCGCCTCCGTGCCGGATGAATATAGGGCGAGCCAGCCGGGATGGGTGCGGCGGGTTGACCGCGCGGCCCTCGGCGAGCCGCTGCCCGGCCTGCGGGTGCAGCCGCTCGCGGACGAGGCGTCGGGCGCCCGCCGCTGCGTCGTCAACTACATGGAAGTCGATCCAGGCAGCGCCGGGCCGGGCGCGCACGTCCATGAGTTCGACCAGTACTACCTGGTGCTCGAGGGGCAGCTCACCGTCGAGGTGGCACTCGAGAAACACGTCGTGGAGCCCGAGACGCTGGTCATCCTGCCCGCGGGGGTGCCGCACCGGCAGTACAACGAGGGCGCGGTCACCGAGAGGCACATCTCGGTGCTGGCGCCGGCCCCGGAGCCGGGCAAACCCTGGGACCGCGGCGTGACGTTCGCCGTCAACGGCGATGACCACGCTGGCACCAGCGTGAGCACGGAGTCAGCGTCAGCGGCGGGCCAGCGGTGACCGGGCTGCGTGGGTACGGGCCTCGCCCGGCGAACCTGCCGCTGCGGCGGGGCGCGGTCGACTTCACCGACGCGGCCGGGGTGGCCGCGATGCTCGCGCTGGTCGGCGACGCGGAGCTGCCGCCCGTCGCGGAAGGCGCGGAACAGCCCTTCGTCGGCGTCACAACGGGCGGCAGCCGCATTCCAGGCCTGTTCGAACTCGCCGACGAGGGTGCTCCCACGGCGGCCGCCGCGCAAGAGGCACGCGCCTACCTGGCAGGCCTGGCGGCCGAGGAGCGGGCGAGGGCAGTGCTGCCGCTTGAGGCGGCCGAGTGGCGCCTGTGGATCAACGCGTTCCTGACCTTCCCCGAGCACGGACTGCTCCTGCAAGAGCTGCCCGAAGCCGAGCGGAAGGCGGCCCTCGCCGTGATCGAGGCCTCCATGGCGGCGGCGGGGTTCAACCGGGCGCGGCACGCCATGCGGCTCAACGGCGAGCTAGGGGAGCTGATCGGGGCCTATGCCGACACCCTGACCGAGTACTGCTACTGGTTCACCATCTTCGGCGAGCCGTCACCCGACCAGCCCTGGGGCTGGCAGCTGCAGGGACACCACGTGGACCTGCACTGCGTGTTCGCCGGCGGCCAGCTGGTGCTGACCCCGGCGTTCCTCGGCGTCGAGTTCGGCGGGGAGACGGTGTTCGCCGAGCATCAGCGCCGCGGGCGGGAACTGATGGAATCCCTCAGCGCGGTGCAGCGGGGGCGGGCCCTGCTGCATCCGTCGATGCTGTCCGCGGACCTGCCGCATGAGCTGGCGGGGATCGTGGACGGGCGGCACCGCGCCGGTGCCGGGCGGGACAACCTCGTGCTGCCGTACGCGGGGCTGGCCGGCGAGGATCTGACGGCCGGGCAGCGGGAACTGCTGCTGGCACTCATCGAGCCCTACCTTGAAGCCCTGCCGGAGGGTCCCCGCGTGCGCCGGCGCACGGAGGTGGCCAGGCACCTCGGCCAGACTCACCTCGCCTGGATCGGGACCTGGGACGAGGGCGCCCCGTTCTACTACCGGGTGCACAGCCCGGTCCTGCTCGTCGAATACGACAACCACCCCGGCATCTTCCTCGACAACGACGAGCCGGAGCCGTTCCACGTGCACACGATCGTGCGCACGCCCAACGGCGGGGACTACGGTAGAGATCTCCTGCGCCGGCACTACGCTCGGCATCACCGCTGAAGCCGGCTGGTCTATGCCAACAGGAAGGAGGGATGCCGATGACAACGGCTGAGGAGCGCAAGACCGCTGGCGCTGGCGCGGCGAGCCGTCGCTGGCAGGAGGTGATCGACGTCTCGGCCCAGGTCTTCTACCGTCTGGGCTACTCGGAGGCCTCGGTCGGGGATGTCGCGGCTGCGCTCGGCATCACCAAGGGCAGCCTGTACCACTACGTCCAGAACAAAGAGGACCTGCTGCACGCGATCATCGTCGAGGCGCACGACCTGACCCTGGACAACCTGCGGCACGCCCAGGCGCTGGAAGGACCGGCCCTTGAGCGGCTGCGGCGGTACTTCACCGGCCATGTGCGCGTCAACACCGACCACCTTGAGAAGTCGACGCTCATCTACCGGGACCTGGGCCACCTGTCCGCCGACCGCCGTCGGCAGATCGTCAAGGTCCGCGACGACATCGAGGCGTTCGTCCGCCAGCTGCTCGCGGACGGCCTCGCCGAGCACGCCGTGTGCCAGCTGATCGACCCCCGGCTGGCTTCCATCGAGATGTTCTCCACGGCCAACGCCATCTACCAGTGGTATCAGCCCGGCGGCCCGCACACCGCTGAGGAAGTGGCCGACTCGGTGGCCGACTTCGTCGTCTCGGCGGTCGCCTGCGACGGATCGCCGGAAGGAACCTGCTTCCGGCACGCCGCGGGAACGCGCTGCTAGTCCGGAATCGCCGACCGGTCGCGGACCTGCGGCATGACCTCGCGAGCGCATCGTGCACCGACAGGCTTCTGTCGCTCACGTGAGGGCCGTCGTCACGGCCGCCTCGATCTCGCGCTGGACCGAGATATCGGGTGCATAGAGGAACAGCGACCAGCCGGTGGGGGAGATCCAGCAGCGGCGGATGCCCACACCGTCCCAGCCGAAGGTGCCGGCGGGCAGCGTTTCGCCGGCCGAGGCCGGGTCGTCCACGATCGCGACCGCGAACCCGAAACCGATGCCGGT
This sequence comes from uncultured Actinomycetota bacterium, assembly GCA_963767685.1. Lineage (GTDB taxonomy): Bacteria > Actinomycetota > Actinomycetes > Streptosporangiales > Streptosporangiaceae > Trebonia. The sequence goes on along the minus strand of CAVYEZ010000005.1, from coordinate 1,501,290 downwards.
CGCGGGTGCACGCCCGTTTAGCCCCGGCGGGCACAGGGCGCCGGTCTGATGGGTGGTCATGCGGCGGACCGCCTTCTCCGACAGCAGGCGCTGCCCGTCGTACACGCCGCCGTTGCCCAGCATCTCGGCGAAGGCGAGGTAGTCCTCGGCCGTGCTCCAGAGTCCGGCGGAGGCGCTGCGGAAGGTCGTGCCGCGCAGGACCGGGTCGTCGGCGGCTGACGGAGGCAGGGGCAGGGCACGCTCGTGCCCGCCGAGGCCGAAGCCCGTGGAGGTCATGCCGAGTGGCTCGAACAGCCTGGTGCGCAAGACCGTTCCGAGGTCTTGCCCCGATGCGACCTCGACGACGCGGGAAAGGACGTCGAACGACCCGGCGTTGCTGTAGGCCCATCGCTGCCCGGCTTGGAAGTCCCGCGGCAGCCCGGCCAGGCGCGGCACGTAGTCCGCGAGCGTCTGCCCAGGCGACGGCGGGACGAAGCCGGAGTTCCAGATCAGCAGGCTTTGCAGGCCGCCGGTGTGGGTCAGCAGGTCGAACAGGGTCAGCTCGCGTGCGGCCGGGACGATGTCGAACTCGGGCCGCGGCTCAGGCGGCGGGCCGTGCGGGGTGATGACCGGGGACGGTGAGCCCGGCCGCAGCACCCGGACCCGTCCGGGGACGGCGAATTCGGGAATGTAGCGGCTGACGGGATCGGCGATGTCGAGCCGGCCCTCGTCGGCGAGCATGAGCACCGCGGCGGCACCGACCACTTTGGACAAGGAGGCGAGCCACAGCACGCTGTCGTGCCGGAGCGGGTAACCGGTCTCGGCGTCCAGCACGCCGCAGGCGCTGCGGTGCAGGAGTTCGCCGCCCGCCCGTACGACGACGACCGCGCCCGGCACGCGGCCGTCTGAGACGGCCCTTTCGACTACCGCGGTGAGTTTGCTGATCTCTGCCATGGTTCTCCTTGTGCTGGGCGAGGTCTCCGCCATACCGCTCAGCCGCGCATCATGACCCCAAACGATTCCTCCAGGACAATAGTTTGTCAATAGGCGTTGGCTGGCCCGTTGGATGGCTGCAGCCCTCGTGTTCACCGGACGGGCAACGAGGATGCCGAGGGCGGTGGGCGAAGCCGCGCAAGCCCGCCGCCCGGCGGTGCCCGCAAATGTGTGAGCAGCCCGAGTCCAGGGACGCCGGGAAGCAGCGCTGATCATGCGCTGGACCGCTGTCGGCCCTACCGGCGGGTATAATGAGGTGATGGCGGTCAAGGATTCATCAGGGGCCCGGGCGGTCGGCCGGCCGCGGCGGCGGTCGCCTGATCCGCGCCGCAAGCAGGATCCCGAGCGTACCCGTCGGCTGCTGCTGGAAGCGGCGGCGGAGGAATTCAGCCGGCACGGCTACGACGGTGCCCGGGTCACGCGGATCGCGGCCGCGGCGGGTGTCGGCCATCAGCTGATCACCTATCATTTCGGCGGCAAGAAGGGCCTGTACGACGCGCTGAGCGAGCGCTGGCTGGACCGCAGCGCCGAGCTGGTGTCCGGGCCGCAGCCGATGGCCGAGCTCGCCAGGTCGTTCGTGCGCGAGGTGCACGGGGACGAGGCCTGGGCACGGACGCTGGTCCGCGAGGCGCTCGACGGGGGCTTCCCGATCAGCGACGGGCGCGTCGCCCGCCTGATCGAGATCGTCGAGAAGACCCGGCTGCGGCAGAAGCGCGGCGAGATCAGCGACGACCTCGACGTCGGCGCCCTCACCCTGGCCCTGTTCGCCGCCACCATCGCCCCGGCCATCCTCCCGGCGTTCGCCCGCGCCTTCGTGGGCCTGGACCCCTCCTCGAGCACGTTCAGTAACCTGTACGCCGACCAGCTCGCCCGGATCATCGCGGCCCTGGGCGGGCCGGGACCCGGGTCCGGCCCGGAGCCGCCCCGGGCCCAGGACCCGTGAGGGTACGGCGGACGGGCAACCGGCCGGCCGGTTGGTAGCGGGCTGAGTATTGACAAACATTCGTCAATTATTGGATGGTTGCTGTACCGGTGCGCCCGGCCGTTCCTGGCTGACTCAAGGGAGAAAGCATTGATCGTTGTGAATCTCGCTCTAGGTGCCTGTGCCGCGGACGGACGTCCGGGGATGTGCGGGCTATGACGAGCGTGCGTGACATCACCTATGAGCTGTTGCGGGCGCGGGGCCTGACGACGATCTTCGGTAACCCGGGTTCGAACGAGCTGCCGTTCCTGGCGGGCATGCCGGCTGACTTCCGCTACGTGCTGGGGTTGCACGAGGGCGCGGTGCTGGCGATGGCGGACGGGTACTCGCAGTCGCTCGGCGTGCCCGTGCTGGTGAACCTGCACGCGGCGGCGGGGACCGGCAACGCGATGGGCGTCCTGACGAACTCGGTGTACTCGCACAGCCCGCTGGTGGTGATGGCGGGGCAGCAGGTCCGCAGCACCGTGGGGCAGGAGACGATGCTGTCGGTCACCGGTCCGGAAGCCATGCTGAGCCCGCTGGTGAAGTGGAGCTGCCAGCCGGCCTGCGCCGAGGACGTGCCGAGGGCGTTCAGCCAGGCGATCCACACCGCGATGCTGCCGGCCCGGGGCCCGGTGTTCTTGTCGGTGCCGTACGACGACTGGGGGCGGGAGGCGCCGCCGGAGGCGGCGCACCTGCTGCTCCGGCGGACCGCGGCGGGAAGCTGCCTGAGCGCGGCGCAGCTGTCCGAGCTGGCCGCCGCGCTGGACGAGGCGGCCAGCCCGGTGCTGGTGCTGGGACCGGAGGTGGACGCGGAGTCCGCCAACGGGGAGGCGGTGCGGCTGGCGGACGCGCTGGGCGCGCCGGTGTGGCTGGCGCCGGCGGGGTCGCGGTGCCCGTTCCCGACCCGGCACCCCGGCTTCCGCGGCCCGCTGCCCGCGTCGGTGCGGGGAGTGACGCAGGCGCTGGCCGGGCACGACCTGATCCTGGTGCTCGGCGCGCCGGTGTTCCGCTACCACCAGTACGAGCCGGGGCAGTACCTGGCGCCCGGGGTGCGGCTGCTGCACGTCACGAGCGATCCGGGCGAGGCGTCCCGGGCGCCGGCGGGGGAAGCGTTCGTCGCCGGGATCCGCGACACCGTGGCCCGGCTGGCCGGCGCGGTCACGCCGGCCCGCCGGGCGCCGCTGCCGCCACTGTCGGCCTTCCCGGAGCCGCCGGCCTCGGGCAGCCGGGTCGAGCCGGAGGAGCTGTTCGCCGAGCTGCGCGCGCTCGCGCCGGCCGACACGGTCTGGGTCAATGAGTCGACCTCCACGCCGGGCGCGTTCTGGCGGCAGCTTGACGCCGGGCAGCCCGGCAGCGTGCTGATCGCGGCGGGCGGCGGCCTGGGATTCGGGCTGCCGGCCGCGGTCGGTGCCCAGCTCGCCCGTCCGGAACGGCAGGTCGTCGCGCTCATCGGCGACGGCTCGGCGAACTACGGGATCACCGCGCTGTGGACGGCCGCCCACTACGACATCCCGGTCATCACGGTCATCCTCAAGAACGGGACCTACGGGGCACTGCGCTGGTTCGCCGAGATCCTCGACGCCGGCGAGGTCCCCGGGATGGACGTCCCCGGCATCGACTTCACCCTGATCGCGCGAGGCTACGGCATGAACGCCGCGTCGGTCAGCACCGTCGGGGACTTCGCCGCGGCGTTCAAGTCGGCCCTCGCCAGCGGCAAGCCGGCCCTGATCGAGGTCGAGACCGCGAGAACCAGGCCGTGACCCAACCCGCAGCGACACCGAACGGATCTCGGCATCTGGGGCCGGGAGCGGCCGCATCACAGTCGACCGCCCTGCCGCCCTAGCCGGGCCGGTCATTCTCCACGACGAAGACCTGCGGCACCCGGCACGATCGGGACGTGAACGCCGCCAAGAACATCCTTGCGGCAGGTCTTGCCGTAGCCCGGAGCAGTCCGGGCGATGCCTGCCGAGCTGGTGTCAGACATTCCGTCCTCCCGGGTGCGGTCGGCCGTGAAACAGGAGCCCCGGCCCGTGAGAGCCGGAATCCCTGCCCTTCAGGGCGGGGAGTAGTCAAGATGAGGAGCGGTGACGATCGACGGCGGCGCTGACGCGGTTTTCGTCGCCACTCACGATCGCCTCGACGAGCTCGACGTGGACGTGATGACGTTCACGACGGTAAGCGCGCCAGTCGGCGCCGTCGGCGTAGGAAGCCGACGAGGTGTTGACGTGCCCAAGCGTGCCGACGTAGACGGCCCGGGCCATGGCGTTAGGGGAGATCGCGGCGATCCGCTCGTGGAGCGCCCAGTTGAGGCCCATGAAGGCCGGCCAGTCCTCCGCCTGGCCCATCCGGCCGGCGATGGCGCTCAGCTCAGCGGTATCTCGCGTGGACCGGCAGCGTGCGGCGCCCAGGTCGATCAGCAGCTCCAGGTGCTCGCGCAGCTCGATCGCGTCCGCCACCGTGGTGGGTTCTTCATCCACCGTGAGCAGGGTGTGCCGTAGCCGGACAACCGGGCCGCGTTCGGCGGCGAACAGGCCGCCGCCGCGGCCCGGCTTGATCTGGATGACTCCGCGGTCACGCAGCAGCCGCACTGCCTCGTTGACCGTCGGACGCGAGAAGCCGCTTCCAGCCTGCAGGTCATCGAGGGTGCCCAGCGCGGTTCCGGGGGCAAGTCCCTCATCGTGGAGGCGGGCCTCCACGGCGGCCGCGAGCTGCTCGGCCCGCGAGGGCGCGCTGGTCGTCGCCAGGGCCCCCAGGTGAGAACGGTCGGTAGCCACCCTTAATTCTACCATAAACCATCTAAATGTTTTATGGGGAAACGATCAAGAAGATCAGCTTCAAGACTGGCGGGTCGGATGTGACGCAATGGGGCTGACGTTCGCTCCCTCGTTCTCCTCGGCACGCTCGGCGTCGCCGCGGACGACGCCGGGAACGGAAAGCCGCCGACCCGTGAGCAAATACGCGCCATAGCCGCCCGCCCCGCCGACGAAGCTGGGCATGGTCCGCGAGTACAGGAAGCCGGGAGTTGACTGGCCGGTAGTCGCTACGCCGCTGACTACCAGTGGCTGGTGGCGGTGGCGGTGGCCATCAGGTATTCCAGCAGCCGGACCAGCACCTGCTTGCCGGAGACGCGGTCGCGGGCGTCGCAGAACTGAATGGGGACGTGCGGGTCGATGTCGAGGGCCCGGCGCACCTCATCTTCGTCGTAGATGTCGGCGCCGTCGAAGCAGTTCACGGCGACGATGAAGGGGATGCGGCGGGTTTCGAAGAAGTCGAGGGCCCCGAAGCAGTCGCCGAGCCGGCGGGTGTCGGCTAGGACGACCGCGCCCAGCGCGCCGGCTGACAGTTCCTTCCACATGAACCAGAACCGGTCCTGGCCCGGGGTGCCGAACAGGTACAGCACAACTTCTGGGTTGATGGTGATCCGGCCGAAGTCGAGCGCCACCGTGGTGGTGGTCTTGCCTATGACCCCGGTGAGGTTGTCCACGGCTGCGCCGATGGCGGACAGCCGCTCCTCGGTGCGCAGCGGCCTGATCTCGCTGACCGCAGAGACTAGCGTCGTCTTTCCGGCCCCGAACCCGCCCGCGATGAGCAGCTTTACGGCCTGCGCGCCGCCGAGGTCCGCGGACGGACGTGGGTCAGAGTTTGCGTACACCTTCGAGTACCGCCTGTAGCAGTTGGATGTCGGGCCGGGCCGCCGCCGGGCGCGGCGGCCGGTGAATGAGGTAACCGGTGTCGATCAGGTCGCTGACGAGGACCTTGACCGCGGCCAGCAGCAGGTTCATGTGCGCGGCGAGCTCGGCGATCGACAGCGCCTGGTGCTGGCACAGGCGCAGTATTTCGCGGTATTCCCGGTCCAGGCCGGTGGTGTCGGACCCGGAGCGGGCGGTCTTGACCATGGTGAGGATGTCCAGGCTGTGCAGGTCCTTGCCGGCCCGGCCCCGGGTCACCGCGAACGGGCGGACCAGGGGACCGGGATCCTCCCCGCCGGAGGACGTGCCGCCGCTCATGGCGCGCGGGAGGCCGGCGGTTCCGCGGGCAGCACGCGCGGGCTGGCTGACAAGGCGCCGCCTACCTGCTGCACGATCACGTTCATCTCGTAGGCCACTATGCCCAGGTCGGCGTTGACCGAGGCGAGCAGCGCCAGGCAGGCGCCCGCGCCGGCCTCTGTCACCACGAGATAGCCGTCTTCGAGCTCGACGACCGTCTGCAGCACGCCGCCCTTGCCGAACTGCGCGCCCACGCCGCGGGACAGGCTGCTAAACGCCGACGCCATCGCCGCCAGGTGGTCGGCGTCCTCCCGGTCCAGGGCCGCCGACCTGCCCAGCAGCAGCCCGTCGCCGGACAGCACGATGGCCTGCTCGGCCCCGGCCAGCCGCCGGACCAGATCATCAAGCAGCCAGTTCAGCCGGTCCGACCGGACGGTGCCCGTCCTGTTGTCGTTCATCGCTTGTCCTCATCTGCCAGGTCACGTCCCAGCCGCGTTCCGCGCTGGAACGCGGACATGGAACCGCGGGCCTCCTCCGGGCTGCGCCGCGGCCGGCGCGACACGGCGTGATCCGCGGCCTCGCCGGCGTCCGGCCGCAGTCCTGGCGCCAGGTTCGCCAGCCGCTCGCGGCGTGGCAACGACGCGCGCACCGGCATGGCCTGGCCAGGCGCGCGACCAGCGGCGATCTCCCGCGGAGGCGCGGTGTGGGCCGCCGGACGCCGACGGTCACCGACGGGCTCCGCGGCCGGTGCCCCGGTCGTCCGTCCAAGTGAGTCAGCCCCGTCGCCGCCGGACAGGCGCGGCACCGGCTCTCGCCCGGCCTGCGCCGGGACAGCCGGCCGTTGCTCGTGCCGCCCGGCGCGGCCCGGCGCGGCCGGGCCGTCGTCCCCGTCGGCTTGGGTTTCGATAGCGTCGGCCGGGATCAGCACGATCGCCTTGATGCCGCCGTAGGCCGATTCCAGCAGGCTGACCGCGATGCCGTGCCGCTGCGCCAGCTGGCCGACCACGAACAGGCCCAGATGCCGCTGCCGGGACAGGGCCATCGCCTGGAAGCCGGGCGGATTGCGCAGCGTCTCGTTGAGCCGTTCCCGCTCCGCGTGGTCGATCCCCAGGCCCTGATCCTCGACCTCCACGACCACGCCCTTGCCGACCACCCCGCCGCGCACGGTCACCGGCGCGTCGGGCGGCGAGAACGCCGTCGCGTTGTCGACCAGCTCCGCCAGCAGGTGGACGAGGTCCCCCACGATGCCGCCCTGTACCTGTACGGCGGGCAGCCGGACCGTGTCCACCCGGGCGAAGTGCTCGGTCTCCGACACCGCGCTGCGCACCACATCCTCTAGGCCCGCTGGCCTGCGCCATTTCCGGCCCGGCTGTCCGCCGCCCAGGACCACCAGGTTCTCCGCGTTGCGCCTCGCCCGGGTGGCCAGGTGGTCGAGCTGGAACAGCAGTTCCAGGTGCTCCGGGTCGCCCTGCCTTGCCTCCGCCACGTCGAGCAGCTCCAGTTGGCGGTGCACCACCAGCTGGCAGCGGTGCGCGATATCGAGGAAGACCTTGTTAATGCCGTTCCGGGTCCTGGCCTCCGCCGCCGCCGCCGCGACCGCGGTGCGCTGCGCGGTATTGAACGCCTCGGCGACCTGCCCGATCTCGTCGGTGCCATAGTCCAGCCTTCCCAGCTCTGACTCGACATCGACCCGCTCTCCGTCGCCGAGACGCGCCACGATCGACGGCAGCTGTACATCGGCGAGTTCCAGGGTCTTCGCGCGCAGCCTCCGCAGCCGGCCCACCAGCCGGTTCGCCAGCACAAGGGAAACACCGAACGCTGCGGCGCTCAGCACCAGCACCAGCACACCAAGCAGAACCGACCTGGACAACGTCTGATTCGCCGCGGCCTCGGCGGCGGTTTGCCCCTGCTGGAAGGTATCGCCCGACAACCCGAGCAAGTCGGCGGACACCGTGTTCTCGGCGGTCAGCCATCCAGCCAACGGCAGCCCCAGCGTGCCGTGCAGTGCCAGGTTGTCCTCGCCGGAGGTGGCCAGCCGCCAAGCGCTCCCGCCAGTGAGCTGACGGTACGCTGCCTGCTCGGCGGGAGGCAACCGGAACGCCAGGGCCTGCAGCTCATTCCGGTACGCTCCGCTCAGCTGCGCCACCTGCAGCCGCTCAGGCTCGCTGAGCACCCCGCGGTCAGCCCAGCCCGTTCCCAGCCCGGCCGCGCGCGAGTGCTGGTCGGTGACCGTCAGCAGATCCAGCGTGGTGGTCAAGTTGACGGAGACGCCGGAATTGGGGGCGCCGAGGGCGTTCGTCAGGAGGAACCCTGTGCCAATGTTGGCAAGCTGGGTGTAGAAAGCGTCGACCGTAGCGGCGCTCACCCGCCGCGTCCGCACCCCTTGGCGCACCGCTGGGAGGCTCTGCGTCAGCTTAAGGTCTGTGGCCTGACTGCTCGCAATCTCCTGCGGGTTCACGCTCGCTATCGCGGCAACGGCTCTGTTGACCTTGGCGAAGACCGCGTCCGTCGTGTTCCACTGCGCCTGTAGCCCTGCCAGCGCCAGCGGGTCGCCTCCGAGAGCGCGCAAGCTGATCGTTCGCTCGCTCTCCGTGGCGGCCGCGAACGCTGTCAGCGAACTGCTGCTCTCGGCATTGAGACTGGCGGAGTTCCGCGCGGAAAGACCATCGGAGATCAGGGAACCGGCGACAGCGGCGCCGGTGATGAACAACGCCGCGCTCGGGATGAGCGCGATCGCGAGCACCCGGGGCCGGATGCCCGACATCCATCCCCTGCGCCCGGCACGTCTTCGCCCGCGGGTCGTCAGCTGATGGTCACCGGTCATGAGCGCATGCCCCCACATCTCCCCACATTTTTAACAATTTTGCTGACGCTTGACGGAATATATGTTGCGCACTGTATTCGGGCGGCTCGAACTGACCCGCACTCGCCTTGACCGCGAGCAGATTCAGAACCGTACGCCTGCTACCTTTGCCGGCTCGGCGAGTCGTGACCGTTGCCGTCGGTGGCCTCGCTTCATGGCAGGACCTTCAGCGCCCTAGGTGAGGGATGTTATCAGTCATATAAGCTGAGGATCGCTAAAAAAGTGAGAATTGAAACGATCTCGGCTCCGGGCCGGACGCGTCGGACCGCAGCCGGTGAGACTAGCTGTCCCGGGAGACGATCGGGTTGCGCAGTGTGCCGATGTGCTCGACCTCGACTTCGACGATGTCGCCGTCGTTGAGGTAGCGCGGGGGCACGAGGGCGGCGCCGATGCCCGAAGGAGTGCCGGTGGCGATGACGTCGCCGGGCAGGAGGGTGACGGTGTCACTGATGTAAGCGATGACCTTGGCGAGCGGGTGGATCATGTACCTGGTGTTGCTGTCTTGCATGGTCTCGCCGTTGACGCGGGTGCGCAGGCGCAGGTTCTGCGGGTCGGGGATCTCGTCGGCGGTGACCAGCACGGGCCCGATCGGGCCGCTGCGGTCCGCGTTCTTGCCCAGCGTGAACTGGATGGTGTCCTGCTGCTTGCGGCGGGCGCTGAGGTCGTTGAACGCGGTGTAGCCCAGCACGTGGTCCAGGGCGGTGGCCTCGTCGGCCAGCCACGCGGCGGTCCCGATGACGGCGGCGAGCTCCACCTCCCAGTCCAGGCCCTGTTCGTTCGGGGGGACCGGGACCGGGGTGCCGTCGGTGACCAGGGTGCTTTCCCAGCGGCCGAAGATCATGGGGATCCGGGGCAGCTCGATCCCGCCGACGCGGCTGGCCTCCTCGCCGTGGTCAAGGTAGTTGATGCCCACGCAGAACACCCGCGAGGTCTCCGGCACGAACGCCACCACGTCGAGCTCTCGCAGTGCGAGTGCGGGACCCGTGGCCGGCTGCTTCAGCGCGACGTCGGGCTTGTCGTAGAAGGCGGCGGTCGTCGCCAGCGGGTGCACCAGGTCACCGTCGAGGCGGCCGATGTGCCGGATGCCGTCGATCTTGTAGCCGATCAGTCGCACGGCGGGATTCCCTTCTTCTTCTACTTCTCGGTCTCGGCGGATGACACGTTGGACCTGTTCTCGGTTATGCGATCGTCAGCGCGAGATCTGCGTCGCCCCGCGGCGGGCACAGGGTTCTCACGGCGGGAGCTAGATGGCGATGGTGACGGTCTTTTCCCGCGTGAATGCGGAGATCGCAGCCTCACCGTCGGCATCGGCCGCGCCGGCCCGGGGCACCGAAGCGATGACGCTCCCCGTCGCGGGGTTGCACACATCGAAGGAGTCGCCGTCGGTACTGTCCACCCAGCGCCCGCCGACGAGCATCAGGTGGTGCGGCCCGCCGGCCCGGGCCGGGACTCGGGCCCCGCTCATCACTGCCTCCACGGCGCCGCGGCGGTAGCTCGAGTGATCAGCGTAGACCTGCAACTGTCGGACCTCAATGTCGCTCCTCGCGCTCTCACTGACCGTGCTCTAAAAGGCCCTGACTAGCCGCGCCGGACACATCGTGCGCTCGCGCCTCGGCGCGGAACTGGACCGCCTTATGAACCGACGGACCATAAAATGAAACGGTAACGCAGCTCCGAAGTGTCCGTCAATGGTCCGGGTTCCGGTCCGCAGGCCCACAGTGAGCAGCTCTGTCTCCGATTCGTGAGGCGGAGCCGGTCACGTCGATCGGGTACACAGGGGGATCCCGTCACGCGGCGGGACCCTCGCGGTGCTACGTGAGCAGGACGGTAACAGCACCGGACTAGGTAAACAACTATTGACAAATCTTTTTCAGTCATGAATCGTTGCGGTAACGGTCCGTCTAGCCTCGAAGGAGAAGGAAGATGACGACCACGAACCCTGCCTCCGATATCGACACCGGTACTGGTTACGGCCGCCCGCGGTCGTCGCATGACGCGCGGCTGACCGAGGTGGGTCCGGGGACGCCGATGGGGGAGGCGCTGCGCCGGTATTGGCACCCGGTCGCCTGCTCGACCGCGCTGGTCAGCGACGTGCCCCACCGGGTCAGGGTGCTGGGGGAGAACCTGGTGGTGTTCCGGGACGGCGCCGGCCGCCCGGGGGTGGTGTTCGAGCGGTGCGCGCACCGGGGGAGCAGCCTGTATTACGGCCGGATCGAGGACGACGGGATCCGCTGCTGCTACCACGGGTGGAAGTTCGACGTGCAAGGGCAGTGCCTGGAGCAGGCGTGCGAGCCCGGCCGGGGGCGGCGCCGTGACGTCGCCCGCCAGCCGTGGTACCCGGTGGAGGAGCGGTACGGCCTGGTGTTCGTCTACATGGGACCGCCGGAGCGCAAGCCGCCGCTGCCGCGCTACGACTTCTTCGAGGAACTGGAGGAGGGCGAGTCCATCTACTCCGAGATCCCCGTCCCCGGGATGAGCGTGACGGGCCTGGTCATGCACTTCAACTGGCTGCAGGGCTTCGAGAACGCGATGGACCCGGTCCACGCGGCGTGGCTGCACTACGCCCACAGCGGCCTGCAGTTCGAGGGGTACGGCGAGAAGGGCGGATACCCGGTCTCGAACCTCGACCCGGACACGATCGCCGAGCGCGTCGGCGGACGGTACGAGAAGACCGAGCACGGCGCGATGTATCACCAGCGGTTCGAGCGCGAGGAGCCGGACGGCACGGTCACCGAGCTGGACTGGTCTTTTGAGGTGCAGTTGCCCAACATCATCGCGCTACCCGACTTCGTCCACGCGAACGTGGACCAGCCTCACGACTGCCTGATCTGGGACGTGCCATGCGACGACACGTCGTTCACGTCATTCATAGCCGTCCGGGCGAAGAGCCCCGACCGGCTTTTGAGCCTGATCTTCGGCATCAAGCAGAACGGGAAGCTGCCGTGGGAGCTGACCGAGGAGGACAAGCAGCGCTTCCCCGGTGACTTCGAGGCCCAGGGGTCGCAGGGGGCGATCACCCAGCACTCGGAGGAGACCCTGGCCACCTCGGACAAGGGCATCGTGCTGCTGCGCCGCCAGCTGCGGCAGATGGTCGACGACGTCGAGGCCGGCCGCGACCCGCAGAACAGCGGCCCCGGCGACAGCGGCAAGCGGAGCACGACGTCCGGTGTCTTCACCGTCGGCACGAAGCAAGCCGCCGCCCTGGCCGCGACCGCGCCCTCGGCGGACTCCTGACACGTGTCGGCGTCCTGGATCGACGGGGTCGTCACTAGCCGGGCGATGACGACCCCCCGGGTGGTCGTGCTCGACCTGGAGCCGGCCGATGGCGTCCTGTTCCCGGAGCACGAGGCCGGGGCGCACATTGATGTGTTGGTGGACCACCGCGGCGCCGCGAACGCGCTGGTCCGCCAGTATTCCCTGTGCGGGGACCCCGGTGACCGCAAGCGGTACCGGATCGCGGTGCTGCGCGAGCAGCAGTCGCGGGGCGGGTCGGCGGCGATGCACGAGCTCCGGGTCGGCGACCGGGTGCGGATCTCGGCTCCGCGCAACAACTTCCGGCTGGCGGCCGTGCGACGTCACCGGCTGTTCGCCGGCGGAATCGGGATCACCCCGCTGCTGGCCATGGCCCAGCAGCTCGACATCGCCGACGGGGACTACGCACTGCACTACTGCGCGCGGTCCGCCGCGGAGGCGGCCTTCGCCGAGCGGCTATCTGGCCACCCGCGGGTCACCCTGCACCTGGACGACGGGCCCGATGCCCAGAAGCTGGACCTGCGCCGCGACATGGGGCCCCCGGCCCCGGACACCGCCGTCTACGTCTGCGGCCCGGGCCCGTTCATGGACTATGTCCTCGACACCGCCGGCGCGCTTGGCTGGCCGCCGGGCGCTTTGCACAAGGAACGCTTCACCCCGGCCGCCGCGCAGCCCGGCCCTGGTGCCGGTGACGGCTTCATCGTCCGGCTTGCCTCCAGCGGGGCGGAGTACCACATCTTGCCCGATGACAACATCCTGGACGTTCTGCTCCGCAACGGCGTGGACGCGCCCTCCTCGTGCCAGCAGGGCATCTGCGGCGAGTGCGCGGTCCGGGTGCTGGCCGGCGATGCGGATCATCGCGACGACGTGCTCACCGACGACGAGCGGGCCGGGGGCCTGTTCACCATCTGCTGCTCGCGTGCCTTGGGGCCGAGCATCGAGCTCGACCTGTTACCTCGGCGCTCTGCCGCCCGTCGTCATCCAGGCGGCGGTGTCCCTTGTGTGGGTTCGCGACGATGGCCGCTGGCAGCTCGCGCACCTGTAGATGGCCCGGCGGGTCCCGCCAGCACAAGCAGCCCGCGTCCGGGACGCCGAGAAGACCCGGCTGCGCCAGAAGCGCGGCGAGATCAGCGACGACTTCGATGCCGGCGCCCTCACCCTGGCCCTGTTCGCCGCCAGCATCGCCCCGGCCGTCCGGCCGGCCTTCGCCCGCGCCTTCGTGGGCCTGAGGGAGAACCCGTCATCTCAGGTAAGCCCCAAGTAGCCGCCGCCTGGTACGGCCCGGGTCGCACTAGCTGAACCCGTGGCCTTAGGTGCTCGTCAATAATCACGATGACTACAAAATATGTCTAGCATTCACCTCTCCTGTGGGTAGGGGTACCGGGGGCTGGGGTTGCTGGCGGGTGTCCCAGCCTCGGCTGGTGTCAGGCGCTGGCTGGAATGGTGCGCTGCCTCAGGAGCGTGGGCGCACGCGGAAGCCGGGCCAGGAAGACTGCCGACTAAGTATTGCGTTTTTTTTGCGATCGATGAAATATTGGTCGACATCAGCCCGGTGTGGGGCAAGAGGAGACTAATGACAGCGTTCATGCAGTTGCTCGTGCTCGGCATGGCCACTGGCGGCTTCTACACGATCAACGCGCTCGGCCTCGTGACCGTGTTCCGCAGCTCAGGGGTGATCAACTTCGCCAGCGGCGGCATCGCGATGGTCGGGGGCTACCTGTACTGGGAGTTCGCCGACCAGATGGGCTGGCCGCAGGCGGCTGCCATAGTCACGGCAGTACTGCTGTCCACTGTCCTGGGCATAGTCGTCTACGTAGCCGCCATCCGGCCGCTGAGCCGCGGATCGACACTCACCATGGTGATCGCCACCCTTGCCGTGCTGGTGACCCTCCAGCAGGCGGTGATCCTGATATTCGGCGGCCTGCCTAAGCTTCCGACGCCCTTCCTGCCCCGCCGGAGCGTGCACATCGCCGGCATCACGGTAGGCGAGGACTCACTGCTGTTCCTCGGGTTCACGGTCCTCCTCACCCTGGTGCTGTGGGCGGCCTACCGGTGGACACGGTTCGGGCTCGCCACCTCCGCCCTGGCGGAAAGCCCGCGCTCGGTCGCCGCCCTCGGCTGGAACACGGGGCTGCTGCGGATGGCCAACTGGGGCATCGGCGGGGCACTGGCCGGCGTGGCCGGCGTTGGGCTGGGACCGTTCCTCCAGCTCAATACCGGCAACTTCACCGCGATGCTGATCCCGACGCTGGCCTCGGCGGTCCTCGGCGGCCTGCAGTCCTTTCCCCTGACCCTGGCCGGCGGCCTGCTGGTCGGGGCCGCGCAGGCCGAGGCCGAGCGGTACATCACCTGGAACGGCGCGGGCGACGCCGTTCCCTTCGTCCTCATCATCGCGGTCCTGATGCTGCGCGGCAGGTCCCTGCCGCTGCGCAGCTTCGTGGCGGAGCGGCTGCCGCGGGTGGGCAGCGGCGAGATCCCCCGGCTCGGGCTCGCCGTGGCTCTCGCGGTCGCCGGGGGCGCGGCGGCCCTGGTCAACACCGACTGGGTCATCGGCGCGACCATCACCCTGTTCGCGGCGATTGTCCTGCTGTCACAGGTCGTCATCACCGGCTACGCCGGGCAGCTGTCGCTGGCACAGCTGACGATCGGCGGCGTGGGGGCCGTCGTCGCGGCCCGCGTCGCGGCGTCCGCGCACGTCCCGTTCCTGGTTTCCCTGCTGATCGGAATGGCGGCTGTCGTCCCGGTCAGCGTGCTGCTCGGGCTGCCGTCGCTGCGGGCGCGCGGGGTCAGCCTGGCCATCGCCACCCTGGGATTCGCGGTGGCCGTGAACTCGATGGTGCTCAGCAACAGCACCCTGGCCGGAGGCATCAGCGGCCTGCAACTGGCACCGCAGGAGATCTTCGGGTGGAGCATCGACGCGGTCACCAGCCCGCTCAGCTACTTCTACGTCACCCTGGCGGTGTTCGCCCTCCTCGCCATCGCGGTGGCCAACCTCAGGCGCGGACGCACCGGCCGCCGGCTGCTCGCGGTCAGGAGCAACGAGCGGGCGGCCGCCGCGATGGGCATCAGCGTCACCGGGATGAAACTGTACGCGTTCGCCGTCGCCGGCTGCATCGCCGCGGCCGGCGGGGTCCTCCTCGCCTTCTCGCAGCCGATTCCGCAATTTACCGGCTATGACCCGATGACCTCGCTGACGAACCTGATCGGCGCCGTGCTCGGCGGCATCGGCTACGTGCTCGGGCCGGTATTCGGCGGCCTGTTCGCCAGCTCCGGGCTGCCCGACAGCATCCTCAGCCCCTGGACAAGCCAGTGGACATGGTGGAACGAGATCTTCCCGCTGTTCACCGGCATCGCGCTGATCGGCCAGCTTGCCGTCAACCCCAACGGCGTGGTCGACGGCTTCCGGCGGAACAAGGCAAAGGCCCGAGCGGAGCGGCGGCGTGCCCGTCTGCACGCGGAACTCGTCCGCGCCTCCGCGCAGCCCCGTCAGCGGCGCGGCCGGGCGCTGGCCGTCACGGACCTGCGGGTGACGTTCGGCTCGGTCGTCGCCCTGGACGGGGTGAGCCTAACCGTGGCGCCGGGCGAGGTGCTCGCCGTCATCGGCCCCAACGGCGCCGGCAAGACGACCCTGATGGACGTAATCACCGGGTTCACACCCGCTGCCGGGACAGTCGAACTCGACGGAACGCGCATCGACCGGTGGCCCGCCCACCGCCGGGCCCGGGCAGGCCTGGCCCGCTCCTTCCAGTCGCTGGAACTGCTTGAGGACATGACCGTCGCCGACAACCTCCGGTGCGCCGCCGAGCCGCAGGACAGGCTGTCCATGCTCTTGGATTTCCTGCACCCGGGCCGCGGCCAGATGAGCGCCGCGACCGCGGCCGCGATCAGCGACTTCGGCCTGGAGGGCAAGCTGGGCATGCTGCCGACGGAAATCGGCTACGGCGACCGGCGCCTGGTGGCGATCGCCCGGGCGGTCGCCGGTGAGCCGGCGGTCCTGCTGCTCGACGAGCCGGCCGCGGGCCTGTCGGACACCGAACGCGCCGAGGTGTCCCGCCTCATCACCGTCATGGCGCGCGAGTGGAACATCGCCGTGATCCTCATCGAACACGACGTATCACTGGTGCGCCGCGTCGCGGACCGCGTCATCGCGCTGAACTTCGGCCGGCCGATCGCGTCCGGCCCGCCCGGCGACGTGCTCAGCCACCCGGCCCTGGTCGAGGCGTACCTGGGCGAAAGCGACCATCCGGTACCAGAACCGGTTGACCTGCCCGCCCCCGCGAACACAGGGGACTTTCTCACCGACCAC
Source organism: uncultured Actinomycetota bacterium (assembly GCA_963767685.1). Taxonomy (GTDB): domain Bacteria; phylum Actinomycetota; class Actinomycetes; order Streptosporangiales; family Streptosporangiaceae; genus Trebonia. The sequence goes on along the minus strand of CAVYEZ010000005.1, from coordinate 1,484,947 downwards.
GCAACCAACCAAGAGCGGAGCCAGTGAAATGAGAAGACGGCGAAGAACAGCGGCGCTCACCGCGCTGGCAGCCATGGCCCTGCTCGCCGCCGGATGCGCCAGCTCGGGCGGGTCATCGGGCTCAGGCGGAACCAAGAGCCCCATCAGGCTCATGGTCGACACGACGATGACCCCCGTGGCATCCCTGGGCGGCACTTCGTGGCCCTGGGCGGCTACCGGCGCCAAGGCCGCGGCGGCGGCGCTCAACGCCAAGGGCGGCATCGACGGGCACCCCGTCGAGATCGACGTCTGCGACAACCAGGGCAGCCCCGACCAGTCCGCGGCCTGCGGCCGCAAGGCCAAGTCCAACGGCGACATTGCGGTCATCGGCTCAGTGGATCTCCTCGGCGCGAACCAGATCCTGCCCGTGCTGCAGGCCGGGGGCATCCCCGACATCGGAGCGGCCGCCCTGAGCGTGACTGAACTGAGCAACCCCGACTCGTTCAGCTTCGACACGGGCGGAATCATGTCGGACTACGCGGGCGCGGGCCTGTTCCCCCAGCAGGGCTGCAAGAACGTCGTCCAGTTCCTGCCGATCGATCCGTTCTCGCAGCAGGCATTCACCGGGGAGAAGGCCATCGCGGCCGCGGACGGCTACCGCCTGCGATCTGTCACCCTGAGTCTGAGCGAGGTCAGCGTAGCCGCCCCGGTCAGCACCGCCCTGTCGATGCAGCCCGACTGCATCGACTTCGAGGGCCCCGGGCAGACCAACGCCAAGGTCATCGCCGCCCTCCGTCAGGCAGGCTTCAAGGGCAAGTACATCACCGCCATCGGCAGCCTCCTGCCGTCGTTCCTTAAGCCGCTTGGCAAGCTGGGCAACGGCGTCATCGGGTTGAGCGCGGCCATGGACCCGGCCTCCGCCGACCCGGGGGTCACCGCCTTCCGGTCCCAGGTCGCCGCCTACGCCGGCAGCCCGTCGGCCGCGGCCGCCGACCTGAACGAAGTCGCCCAGAACGCGTGGTCCAGCGTGCGGCTGGTGGACCTGGCGCTGGCCGGCACCGGCAGCTACACCTCCGCCGAACTGCTCAAGAAGCTGCCCGCCATGTGCGACGTGAACCTCGGCAACTTCTACCCGAGCGTGGACTTTTGCAAGCCGGCCGCGCACAGCACGCTCTTCCCCCGCGTGTTCAACGACCAGTGGCGCCTCTACGTCGGCCAGAACGGCGTATACGTGCCGCTCGACAACCAGTGGCACAACTTCGCGTCCACCATCCCGGCAGGCTCGTGACGTGCGCGCGGGCGGGACGCGGGTCCCGCCCGCAGCGCGCACCCGACGAAAGGCGGTCCGGTGACTCGCGTTATGGAAACTAAAGGCCTGCATGCGGGATACGGTGCCATGCAGGTCGTTCACGACCTACGCATCCACGCCGATGCCGGCGAGGTCGTCGCGCTGCTTGGCGCCAACGGCGCGGGGAAGACGACCACGCTGCTGACGATCGCCGGCGCGCTGCCGGCGCTCGGCGGCCTGGTCATGATGGCCGGCAAGGAGGCGCCCCGCGGCCTCACCGGCAGAGCCCGCGAGGGCATGGCCCTGGTTACCGACGACCGGTCGGTGTTCCGGGCCCTGACCGTCCGCGAGAACCTGCGGCTGGGCGACGGCGATCCGGCCGCCGCCACCAGGGTCTTCCCCGCGCTGGAGCGCCTGATGGGCCGCAAGGCAGGACTCTTGTCAGGCGGCGAGCAGCAGATGCTCGGGCTGGGACGGGCGCTAGCCCGCAAGCCCAGGCTCCTCCTTGCCGACGAGCTCTCGCTCGGCCTCGCCCCCATCGTCGTCAAGGACCTGCTCGCCGCCGTGCGCGCGGCGGCCAACCAGGGAACGGCGGTCATCCTGGTCGAGCAGCAGGTCCGGCTCGTCCTCGACATCTGCGACCGCGCCTACGTCCTGCAGCGCGGACGAATCCGGATGTCGGGAACGGCGGCCGAGCTTCGCAGCAGGCGAGCCGAGATCGAGGAGGCGTACCTGTCCACCGCGCCCTGAACCGCCGAGCGAACATATTCAGGTAAGCGAGGCAGCGGGCAGCGCGGCCGCGATGTTATCGGCCGCGGTACGTACTTTCTTGCCGTAGTCGGTACGAAGTGCTCGCGGCATCCGGGACTTGGGACCCGATATTGACAGCGACCCGACCGGCGACCGGTTACCAGGACGGATCGCGGCCGCGACCGAAACCACTCCGTCCTGCAATTCTTCGTCGGCAATCGCGTAGCCACGCTCGCGGATCACGTCAAGTTCGCGCTTGAGCACGTCCGGCTGCACGATGGTGTGCGGTGTAACAGGGGCCAGCTTGGTCGCGAGATACCGGGATATTTCCTCATCGGATCGATGCGCCAGGATCGCCTTCCCGTTGGAACTCGCGTGCAGCGGGGCACGCGCGCCGAGCGGGGAAAAGGCACGAACCGGATGGGGGCTGTCAATTCGCTCGATGAGCACAACCGAGTTGCCGTCAGGAATCATCAGGTGGATCGTCTCCTGGACCTCGGCGGCGAGCGCGTTTATGAAGGGCAGCGCCTGTGGCCGCAGACCCCCGCGGTCACCGACCGTGGCACCTACGATGAACGCCCGCGTGCTTACGATCCAGCGCGTGGGCTCGGCGGGGTCGTTCTCGAGCCAGCCGGCACTTGCCAGGGTGCTGAGGCCGCGTTGCACCGTTGCCTTTGGCAGCTCGAGTCTGCGGCTGAGTTCGCTAAGGCCAATCGGCTGAAGTTCCGCGACGGCTTCCAAGACCTGAAGCGCGGTCCGCACGCTACGCATCGTCCCCCCTGGTCCTGCGATTGATCACACGCCCTCACCCATCACTAGGTACGCGGTGCTCGTCACCCAGCATGGTACTAAAGTTCGGTCCACGATGTGGACCCGAAGACCGCCGACTCGGCCGGCGGGAGCCATCGGCACCGCTACCGCGCCAGGGCATGGCTTCATCGCGGCCGCCCGAAGCGGGCTTCACTCCCGGCCTCACACCGGATAGGCTACCAACCGGACGCCCGGTTGGAAGTCTGCGATGGCTCTCCCGGTTCTCTCTCACTGCAGGCCAGCCTGCCGATTGACGCCAAGGTGACCCCCGACGTGTCGGCCGACTGGATGTTCAATTGACCGCACAGCCAGTGAGTCCCCGTGGGAGGAGACCATGGAACCAAGGCAGATAAGGACCAATCGCGCTGGGGGTGTGCGTCATGTCGCATAGTGTCGGCCGAATGCACGTTGCCGTGATTGGCGCGGGAATTGGCGGGCTGGCCACGGCGATCGGTCTGCAGCGGCGCGGTTACTCGGTGTCGGTGTACGAGCAGGCGCAGGCGCTGGCCGCGGTGGGGGCGGGGATCGCGATCGCCCCGAACTCCCGGCGATTGCTGACAGCAGTTTTCGGCGCCGAGGTTCCGGGGGCTGTGCGCCCTTCGGCGATCCACCTGCGCCGCTGGCGGGACGGCTCCACCATCAGCCGCCAGCCGCTGGGCGCCGAGGCGGCGGCCCGGTTCGGCGCGGAGTACGTCACGGTGCACCGGGCGGACCTGCTCGATGCGCTGGCCGCGGGGGTCGAGCCGGGTTCCCTGCACCTGGGGCGGCGGGCGGCCGGGGTGCGGCAGGGCGGCGGCGGGGCGGAGGTCGGCTTCGAGGACGGGGAATCGGTCCGGGCCGACCTGGTGGTGGCCGCGGACGGCGCCCGCTCCCTCGTGGCGGCCGCGGCGGGCGTCCCGACCATTCCGCGTTCCTCCGGGTACGCCGCCTACCGGGGGCTGGCCTCGCCGGACCTGATCGGGGAGGTAGGGGATGACCAGACGGCCTGGCTCGGGCCGGGCAGGCACTTCGTGCACTACCCGGTCAGCGGCGCGCGGGCGCTGAACTTCGTGGGCATCGTCCCCTCGCCCCGGGATGAGCCGGAGTCCTGGAACAGCGTCGGCGACATCGCGGAGGCCCGCGCGCACTTCGCCGGCTGGGACCCGCGGGTGCGCAAGATCCTCGCCTCCGTCGACTCCGTCGGGCTGTGGGGGCTGTACGACAGGCCGGTCCGGGATGTGCTGCATGCCGGCCGGGTGGTCCTGGTCGGCGACGCCGCCCACCCGCTGCTGCCGTTCTTCGCTCAGGGCGCCAGCATGGCGCTGGAGGACGCGGCGGTCCTGTGCGCGCTGCTGGACAGCCAGGTACCGGGGGATCTGGCGGCCCGCCTGGCGGCCTACTCCGCCGCGCGGGTGCCGCGGGCCCGCAAGGTACAGGAGGTGTCCTACCGCAACGCGACGCTGTTCCACCTGGCCGACGGGCCTGAGCAGGAGGCGCGCGACGCCCGCCTTGGCACACCCGGGGCAGGCGACCCGCTCCGCGACAACGACTGGCTCTTCGGCCACGACGCCCGCGACGACGCCACCGCCGCGCTCCCCGCGAACAGCTGAGAAGTGAGCAGAGGTGCGCCCTCGGCGGACCTGATCAACATCGACCAGCTGCCACCCGCCATATTCGCTGGCCAGGACCCTAAGGCCTCCACCATGTGGCAGCGCGGCCGACCGATATTCGGTGCAGCCCGTCACGAGCTCGACTGAGAATCTCCCGGCGCTCTGGTAGCACCAGCCGCGCCAGCCGCCCACTAGGCACGACTAGCGGTACGCGAAGGGCGGCCTCCTAACTCTTGGGAGCCCGCCCTCCGCAATCGCCTACTCGCTACCTGCCGAAGCGGTCGAACTCCCCGTTCCGGACACCGATCCCGGCCAGGCTCTCATGCGCCTGCCGGGATGGTGGACGCGAAGTCGTGCCACTGGTCGCCGAGCGGCACGTATTGCCCGTTCTGGGCCACGTAGAAGCGCCAGTTGTCGTTGAATACGCGGGGGAAGAGCGTGCTGTGCGCGGCCGGCTGGCAGAAGTCCACGTGGGGGTAGTAGTTGCCGAGGTTCACGTCGCACATGGCGGGCAGCTTCTTGAGCAGTTCGGCGGAGGTGTAGCTGCCGGTGCCGGCCAGCGCCAGGTCCACCAGCCGCACGCTGGACCACGCGTCCTGGGCGAACTCGTTCAGGTCGGCGGCCGCGGCCGACGGGCTGCCGGCGTAGGCGGCGACCTGGGACCGGAAGGCGGTGACCCCCGGGTCGGCGGAGGCCGGGTCCATGGCCGTATTCAGCGTGATGATGCCGTTGCCCAGCTGGCCCAGCGATTTGAGGAACGGCACCTGGAGGCTGCCGATGGCAGTGAAGATCTTGCCCTTGTAACCGGCCTGGCGCAGCCCGGCGATGACCTTGACGTTGGTCTGCCCGTCGCCTATGTAGCTGGCGCAGTCAGGGTGCATCGACATGCCGGCGCTGATGGGGGCGGTCAGGTCGGCCTGGCCGGTGGCAATGGTGATCGTCTGCAGGCGGTAGCCGTCCGCGGCCGCGATGGTCTTCTGCCCGGCTACCTCCGCCGGCACCGACGGACTGCTGGAGGGCAGGAACTCGACGACGTTCTTGCAGCCCTCCTGGTGATACACACCTGCTTGAGCGAAGGTCCCCACGAGGGGGGCCGCGTCGAAGCTGAACGAGTCGGGGTTGGCCACTTCAGCCGTGCTCAGGGCCATCGGTCCGACGTCGGGGATGCCCTCGGCCTGCAGCACGGGCAGGATCTGGTTCGCGCCGAGGACATCCCATGAGCCGGCGACCGCGATGTCGCCGTTGGACTTGGCCTTGCGGCCGCAGGCCGCGGACTGGTCGGGGCTGCCCTGGTTGTCGCAGACGTCGATCTGGACGGGGTGCCCGTCGATGCCGCCCTTGGCGTTGAGCGCGGCGGCGGCCGCCCTCGCCCCGACAGCCGAAGAAGGGAAGGAAAGGCCGCCGAGCGAGGCCGCCGGGGTCATCGTGGTCTCCACCATCAGCCTGATCGGGCTTTTACCCTGACCGGAGCTCGAGGACCTGGACGAGCTGCTGCATCCGGCGGCAAGCACGGTGATCACCGCCAGCGCGGCGACCGTCGTCGTTCTTAGCTGTCTTCCCATTGCACTAGCTCCGTTTCTCGTTAGTTGCGCAACCGGTGCCTGCGGGAGCCGGCAGGCCGACGGCCGGGTTCGCCCGCCGCGTGGATTACCCCCGAACTGCGGAACACCGTCGCCAGACCGAGTGCGCTACTCGTGTAGAAGCCGCCCGTCGCCATCCCGAGCACAAGCAGCTGTATGAACGCCGTCATCACGAACACCCCCACCCCGTACCACGGTTAATGCTGACTAATAATCACATCGGTCGCGAAAAAAGTGCAATACATGATCGGCACTCTTCTGATAACCTTCTGGCAACATCGCATCCCGATCCCGCCACCGGCGGCGGGCGTGCGCCCGGGCACTCCCGCAACCCCGGCATGACTGAGCGCCAACACTGGACGTCGAGGATCCCGTCTCCCGGAATATTCCGGAATTCGCCGAGCCCGGCCGGGTCCGGGTGCTCCCGCCGGGAACGCCGCCGCCGCTCGCGCCGCCGTTCCCGCGCCGCCGTTCCCGCGCCGCCGTTCCCGCGCCTCGTTTCCGCGCCGCCGTTCCGGCGCTGCCGGATCCGTTGCCGGGCTACGAGGATGTGCCCGCCGAGCGTGAGATCACCATCTGGGACCGGCCTGCGAGCACTTGGTCCATGACGAAATTATGTGGCACTTATTTCTAACATCGTCGATTAACCAATCTAGCATTAGGGCGGCAGCCGAATCCACCGGGCGCCCGGACGCGGTAGGGGCGGGCAGTTCACGGTGGTCGCGCGGCCAGGTGACAAATCGTAGCTTCCACTCTTGGCCTGGGACCGGCTAAGCTGCCAACCGGACGACCGTTCGGGAAGACGGGGCGACCGCTTGGGAAGCCGGGAACGGCTCGCTCACGTCCCTATCCATGCTGGAAACCGGCGATGGCACGAATCCGTTACGTCCGCCCGTTCGATCTCGACGCGGCGTGCCTGCGGCTACTGGCCGTCCATTGGGGGCTTTAACCATGAACGAGCTTAGTGATGAAGCACTCAGAGAACTGACAAGGCCGGATCGCCTCGGCCCGGCGCTGGCCGCCGCTACCGGAGACGACCGCTGGGTGGGGCACCATGCGTGTCTGATCGCCGGGGGCAGATCCAACCTCACGTTCGAGGTGACGAGCGAGGCCGGGTCCCTGATCCTGCGCAGGCCGCCGAGCGGCGCCTTGCTGCCCAGGGCGCACGACATGGTTCGTGAAGCGCGTGCCCAGCGGGCACTCGGCAAGAGCGGGGTTCCCGTTCCTCGAATCGTCCTGATAGACGGCGTCGGTGAAGTGCTCGGCGTTCCCTGCTATGTCATGGAAAGAGTGCTGGGACACGTGATCCGGGACCGGCTTCCGGACGGGTATGCCACCACCACCGCGGAACGAACGGCGATCGCGGACGTCTTGGTCGACACGCTGGCCTTGCTGCACACTGTGGACCCGGCCGTCGTCGGTCTCGGCGACTTCGGCCGGCCTGCCGGCTTCCTGGCCCGTCAAGTCCGCCTGTGGTGGAGTCAGTGGGAACGCTCCGCCGACCGCGAGGTGCCGGAAGTGACCAGGCTCGCCATGCTGTTGCGGCAGCTACTGCCGGCCAGTCGGCGGTCATCGGTCGTGCACGGTGACTTCCGCCTCGACAACTGCGTCATGGACCCAGTTCGCCCTGGGCGGGTGGCGGCGGTGCTCGACTGGGAGATGGCGACGCTGGGCGACCCGATGACCGACCTCGGCATGATGCTCTTCTACTGGCGTGAGCCCGGTGACCCGGAGATCGGCCTCGTGTCCTCGGTGACGGGCAAGGGCGGCTTTCCGTCCCGGCAGTACCTAGCGGAACGGTACTCGGACGCCACCGGCGCCCCGCTGGCCGAGATCGACTACTACCTCGCCTTCGCCCACTTCAAGTTCGCGGTCATCGTTGCTGGCATCGCCGCGAGGGTCGCGGTCGGCGCGATGGCCGGACAGGACTTCGGCGATCTCACCCCGCTCGTCATCGACTGCGCCCGGCGAGGGCTTGAGATCCTCGGGAAAGGCTGACCGCGAATGCGTTGTGGGGCGCGCCACCACCACCCGCTGGTCACGGTCATGACGTCCGCCTTCCGGCGTGCTGCAGGTCGTGGTAGCCGACGGTGCGGCGGGCGTCGCGGAGTGAGGCGCCGGCCTCGACGGCCGTGCGGATGGCGTCCTCGGCTCTGTCGATCTCTTCGCCAGCGGAGAGGACTTCGGCCGCCCTGGCTGCGGGGATCGCGACCAGGCCGTCGCCATCGCCGAGGAGGAGATCGCCGGGTTCAACCCGGATACCGCCAATGGACACGGCAACCTGGGTAGCCTCGACGCGGACCCGGTCCTTGCCGGTGCGCATCCAGTTGCCGCGGGAGAAGACGGGGTAGCCGAGCGTTAGGCTGCGGTCCACATCGCGGCAGACGCCGTCGATGACCGTTCCGGCGACGCCCCGGCGATGAGCTGTGGTGGTGAGCAGGTCCCCCCAGACGGTGGCGTCGACGCGGCCCTGGTTATCGAGCACGACGACATCGCCGGGGCCGAGGTCGTCGATGTAGTCGCCGACAGTGCCGCGGTCCTGCCCGACCGGGCCGTAGCGCAGCGTCCAGGCCCGGCCGGCCAGCCGGAACCTCCGGTCGAGCGGTGCGATGCCCAGGGCCTGCCCGGCGATCCCGAGCCGGTCCAGCGCGTCGGACACCGCTGAGGTCGACAATGCGGCCAGGCGCGCTTCGAGGGTGTGCTCAGTGGTTGTCAACGGTCAGTTCCTCGTAACTCTTGCCCATGACTTCGGACACGGGCGTTCCGGCGTCGATCGCGGCCGCCATCGCCGCCTCGGTCGCGGCGATCCGCTCCGCGGTGGCCACCACCGCTTCCGCATGTGCCGCTGGGACGACGACCACGCCGCCCGCGTCGGCGAGCAGCAGGTCGCCCGGGGTGACCGGCACCCCGGCCAGCTCGACCGGTTTGCCCCAGGAGACTTCGGCCGCTCGTCCGCGGGCGGTGACCGCCGTGCCGGAGCGTGCGAATACCGGCAGGCCGGCTTGGGCGGCTTCGGCCAGGTCGCGGGCCGCGCCGTCGACGATGACGCCGTCGATCCCGCGGATGGCCGCGGCCCGGGACAGCAGCCCACCCCAGCCGGCGCAGTCGGTCCGGCCCTGGTGGGCGACGACGATGACGTCATCCGGTCCCGAGGCGTCCACGGCGGCGGTGCCGAGATGCCGATTCGGCCGGGCGCCGGGCTGCGCGGGCGGCGGCCCAAGCAAGACCGTGACGGCCCGGCCGCCCGCTGGCCGCTGCGCGGCCAGCGGGCGCAGCCCGCTCACGGCGCTGGGGAGACCGTGCTTGTCCAGCGCGTCGGACACCGCGCCCGTGTCGAGCGCCCGCAGCCGTTTCACCAGGTCGCTCACGAGCGGCCGGCCAGCTTCTTCAGTCCGGGGAACACCAGGAGGGCATTGTCCTCGAACACCGCCTTCCGCTCAGCCCCGGACAGGAAGCCGAAGCCCTCGATGACGGGCTTGAGGTCGTCGAAGTCGCGGCCGGTGTCCGGATTGGGGGCGCTGCCACTGCCCGGCTTCTCGGTGCCGAACAGCACCCGGTCAGGCCCGACGGCGCGCAGCAGCAGCTCCAGCGACGGCGGGTAGTGCAGCACCGAGTCGAACCAGAACCGCCGCAGCGAGCTTTCGAACCGCTCGGTGTCCGGGTTGCCGCCGAGCGCGGGATGCAGGACCTCGGCCTGCCAGCGGCCGATCTGGTAGGGCACCGACCCGCCGCCGTGGGAGATCAGCACCCGCAGTCCGGGGAAGTCGGTGAAGACCGGGCTGCGCAGCATCGAAAGAACAGCGATCGATTCCTCGGTGATGAAATGCTCGCTGTAGGTCTCCCGGCCGCTGTAACAGCCCGCCGAGTGGACGTGCATCGGCAGATCGTACTCGGCAAGCTTCTCATACAGCGGGTACCAGTACCGGTCGCCGAGACTTGGTGGGGCGCCGCGCCCCTCGTGCAGGTCCGGGTTGACCAGCACGCCGGCGAAACCCAGGTCCACCACGCGGTCCAGCTCGGCGAAGCCTGCGCTGACTGGTGCGTCCGGTACCAGCGGGAGCGCGCCGACCCCGGCAAACCGGCCCGGGTGCAGGGCGACGGTCCGGGCGATGGTGTCGTTGTTCGCCCGGACCCACGGGGCCACCAGCCGGGCCGGGTCCATCGAGCTGCCCAGGTGAAACGGGCGCGGTGAGAGCAGCTGCACGTCGGTTCCCACCGAGTCCATGACCGCGACGTTCCCCGCGGCGGCCTCGGCGAGGGCACCATCGGGGATCTTCGGCTTGCCGAAGTGGTAGCCGCCGTCGGCCATCAGCAGGGCGCGGTAGGCGTAAAGGCCGTCGGGCGCGACGAGGTGGGCGTGCGCGTCGATGATCATGTCTTGGTCAGCCCTCTCCCAGGACGGCGATGATCTCCAGCTGAATCAGCAGCGGCTCGGCGAGGTCGGCGCGCAGGGTGTGCCGGGCCTGCCGGCTGGCCTCGTCCGGGAACATCGCGGTCCAGTGCTTGTCGATGATGGGGCGGATGGCCTTGTCCCGCACGAAGACCGTGCACTTGGCCACGTCCTGGAGGCGGCCGCCGGCCGCCTCCAGGACGCGGCGGACGTTCGCGAAGACCAGTTCCACCTGGTCATCGGCGCTGTCCGGGACGGCGCCGGTGGCCGGGTCAAGCGGGGAGATGCCGCTGGAAGCCAGCAGGTTTCCCACCACGCACGCCTGCGGGACCGGCAGGCCGCCGTGGTGCAGTCCGGGCACCTCGACCGAGCGTCGGGCCATAATGTGCTGTCTCCTTCCTACTGCCAACTCAGAAAGCCCATACCGCACCCGGTTCCCGCGGCCGACCGCACGATCGGCACGTATTCGTGCCAGTCGACCGCCCTGCCTTCCATGGCCCCGGCCACGGTGATCCAGTTCCGGATCTCCGACGAGCCGCTGTTGAGCAGGGCGACTGGAAGCGTGCACAGCGTCTCGGCGTCCTTGTCCGCGATCGCGCCGAGCACCCGCCGGTCCAGCTCCTCGTTGACCACGAAATGGCTCAGCCCGCCCGAGGCCAGGACCGCGATGCGGGCACTGGCCGGCGCGGCCTCGGCCGCCGCGCGCAGCGCGCGCCCCAGCTGAAAGCACCGCCGGGGCGTGGGCTGGTTAGGCGGGTAGTAGGTATTCAGCATGAACGGGATGACCGGGACCGGATCCGGTTGCAGGAACTTGCGGATCGGGAACCCGTAGGCGTGCCCGAATCCCGTCCCCGGTGGCGTCGCGTCCATCCAGGTCAGGTCGAATCCCTCGGTCACGAGGCCGCGGATCAGATCTTTTGCTAGATCTGCGCGACCGTCGAAGGTGAACTCGGCGTTCATCAGGTAACTGTGCGCGGCCTCCTTGAGAAACTCCGAGTCGTGGTCGTCGAGCAGTCCGGTGGTCATCCGGGGCGCCCCGGAGATGGCCATCGTCGGCTGGTTGGACGAGGTGAACAGCTCATGCTGATCGTCGCCGACGACTAGCACCACGTCCGGATCGACGCGCCGGAAATCCTCGCGCAGCCTCGACAGCGCCGCCTCGCAGCGCTGCCAGTTGTCCTGCCAGGCCTCGGGAGTGCAGTGCCGGGCGAACCGCCCGCCCGCGGCCTCAGCCAGCTCGTCGAACCCCCGGATCACGCCGGCCTGGTCATAGAGCTCCGGGCTGCTCCGGTCGTGGTCGACACGCTCAGCCCACATCGGGGGCGGCGCGGCCAGCAGCACGCTGTGCGAGGTCGCGGCCCCGAAAACGATCTCCGCCATAGGAACGCCTTTCAGTAAAGTGCGGCAGGCACCGTCACTCGACGACAGTGAACAGGCGGGGCCCTTGAGCTGAGGTAGCGCGCAAGGTCTCTCCGGCATCGGTGATCCCGCTCAGGTCGCCCGCCGCCGTCGGCGGCGGCGCGCTGGGGTACAGCAGGCGACGCAGCACCGCGGCGAGTTCTGCGGCCGGATCAGCGGGGGCCGTCGCAGCCCGCCAGGCGACGTGACGGTCGGGGCGGACCAGGATCGCCCCGTCCGGGGCGGCTCCGCGGACGCTCGCCCATTCTCCCGCCGGGTCAGCGAGCGACCCGCCGACCTCGACCACGGTGAGCGGCACGCCCGTTATCACCGCCGCGGCGTCCCGCCACGCCGCCGCATGCGCGGTGTCGGCGAACAGCGTCATGCCGGTCGGCGCGACGAGGTCGGACGTGGACACCCGCTTGTTGCCGTCATGCAGCCAGACGTGCGGGACGTGGTGGCCGGGCCTGGCGGTGGGCTCGAACGTGGTAGCCGAGTCATGTCCCGGCGGCGGCGGGCTGCCGTCGGGAATGACCGCCCCGGCCTCGTAGGCGAACCCGGCTTCGATGTTGAGCTGGCTGTAGTCCTCGGCGTTGGCCGCGACGGCGACGGCCACGGCGGCGCGGCGCCGCGCGCCCTCGGCCGTGTCGCTTACCCACACTGCGACCTGCTCCCAGCCTTCCTCCTCGGACTGCCCCCTGGCCAGCCCGATCGCGGCGGCGACCGGGCCGTGCCGCCCCGCGTTGCGCAGCGAATGCTCCACGTTGCGCGCGGCGACCGGTATCCGCTCGCTCTCGTAGCTGTCAAGCAGCCCCTCGGATGCCTCGCCGGCCAGGACGGCGGCGATCTTCCAGCACAGGTTCGCCACGTCGCCAACCGCCGTGTTCAGCCCCAGTCCGCCCGTTGGCGGATGGCGGTGCGCGGCGTCACCAACAAGGAAGACCGGGCCGACCCGGAAGCGGTCGGCGACGACTCCCTCGAACTGCCAGTGGCTGACCGCTCGGATGTCCATGTCCAGGTCCGGCAGGCCGAGCACGGCCCGCGCCTGCCGCACGATCCCGTCGCGGTCGCCGGCCGCCGGGTCACCGATGCGGTAGGCGATGCCGAGCGACCACTCAGGAGACTCCGCGCCCCACCGCCCAGGGCCGAGCGCCAGCAGCGCCCCGGCGAAGCTGCCCTGCCCCGTCGGCGACATGAAATAGGTCAGCAGCGCCTCGGGGTCCGCGTGCGCCGACAGATCCGCCGCGAAGTAAACGTTGACGATGTCCAGCAGCGCCCGCGGCCCGGACACCCGGACGCCGAGCACTTCCCCGCAGGTCCTGCCGCCGTCGGCCGCGATCACGTACCGGGCCCGGACGCGGTAGGAGCGCTCGTCCGCGCGGGCCGCGACGGTCGCCGTCGCCCCGTCGGCGTCGATCGCCAGGTCGGTGACCTCGGAGTTCCCCCGAACCATCCCCGGCCACGCCCGGGACGCATGGTCGGCGAGGATCGTGTCGAGTCGCAACTGGGGCAGGTTGGCGAAACGCCGGGGACTCGCCACCCCGTAGCGGGCGGTATCCGCCCCGCCGCCCCACGCGTCCACCTCGCCGATCTTGCGGCCGTGCCACGGCGCCGGACCGCCCAGCGAGGTGTACCAGGCGCACTTGTGCCAGCGGTCCTCCGGCGGCGACTCCCGGTACACCTCCTCGGCCACCCCCACGTCATGCAGGGTCTCCATCGTGCGGACATTGAGCAGGTGCGCCCGCGGGAAATGAGCGGTGAACCCGCGCCGCTCAACCAGCAGCCCGCCGACCCCCCGCCGGGCCAGTTCCAGTACGGCCGTCAGCCCCGCCGGCCCTCCGCCCACGATGAGGACCGGGACCTTCAGCTCAACGTCGCCCTCAGGCTCGGGCCGGTTCATGCAGCCTCCAGGACAACTCCGTCCGCCAACCAGATTGGTAGCCAATATGCCATTCAAACCATGGGCAACGCAAGGGCGAGCGCTTGATTGGGCAAACCGGGCCGCCCGGGCACCGAGGGCCCCTCTGGCCGTGAAGTTCTCACGATGCCTGCGGCTCTTAGCGGTTCGGCGAGCTGCGCGCAACTACGACAGGCCCACCCGGGAGTCTCTTGACAGGGGGACGATTGGATACCAATCATTACTTCCATATCGGTGACGCGAGTCGCCGGAGATCGCAGATTCATCCAGGCCGTCCTGGTTGCGGCCCCAGTCATCATCCGAAACGGGAACCGATGGCAATGCCGCCATCCGCATTCACCGCCGACGAAGGACATGCCTATGATCGATGACGATGTCGCCCGTGCTCGCCAGCACTCGGTGGGCGATCTCCCGCGCCGTACCGCAGCGCGTTACCCGGACAAGATCGCGGTCGTCGCCGGAGAGCGCCGTGTGACATATCGCGAGTTCGACGCCAGCGTGAACCGGTGCGCGCACGCCCTGGCCGAGCGCGGGCTTAGCAAGGGCGACCGGCTGGCGCTGTTGTCGCACAACTGCTGGCAGTACGCTGTTCTTGCCTTTGCCGCGGCCCGGCTGGGCGTGGTCCTCGTCCCGGTCAACTTCATGCTCGGCACGGACGAAATCGCCTACGTCCTCTCCCACTCTGGCGCGGCCGGCATCATCGCCGAAGACGCCCTCGCCCCGACTGCGGGGAAAGCGATGGCGTCGGCCGGGCTGTCCGACGGCATCCGCGGCTGGATCCGGATGGCGGGCGGCACGCCCGCCAGCGGCTGGGAAGACGTCGGCGCCTGGATCGACGCCGGGGATCCGTCGGCCCCGGACATCCTGGTCGCCGACGACGACCCGCTGCGGCTGATGTACACCTCCGGCACCGAGTCCCGGCCGAAGGGCGTGCTGCTGTCCAGCCGCTCGCTGATCGCCCAGTACGTCTCCTGCGCGATCGACGGCGGGATGAGCGCGGACGACGTCGAGGTGCACGCGCTGCCGATGTACCACTGCGCCCAGCTGGACTGCTTCTTCTCCGTCGACGTCTACCTCGGCGCGACCAGCATCATCCTGCCCGGCCCAGACCCGGCGGAACTGCTCGCCGCCATCGAGCGGGAGCGGGCGACGAAGCTGTTCGCCCCGCCCACGGTCTGGATCTCGCTGCTCCGCCACCCCGGCTTCGACCGCACCGACCTATCCAGCCTGCGCAAGGGGTACTACGGCGCCTCGCCGATGCCGGTGGAGGTCTTGCGGGAGCTGCGGCGGCGGCTGCCCGGCGTCCGGTTCTGGAACTTCTACGGGCAGACCGAGATGGCCCCGGTGGCCACCATCCTGGGCCCGGAGGAACAGCTGCCGCACGCCGGCTCGGCCGGTCGGCCGGCCCTCAACGTCGAGACCCGCGTGGTCGGCGAGGACGACCGCCCGCTGCCGCCCGGGGCGGTCGGTGAGATCGTGCACCGCAGCCCGCACGCCGCCCTCGGCTATTACAACGACGAGGACAAGACCGCCGCGGCCTTTGCCAGCGGCTGGTTCCACTCCGGCGACCTCGGCGTGTTCGACGACGACGGCTACCTCACGATCGTCGACCGCAAGAAGGACATGATCAAAACCGGCGGCGAGAACGTCGCGTCCCGCGAGGTCGAGGAGGCGATCTACCAGCTCGACGGGGTCGCCGAGGTAGCCGTGTTCGGCATCCCGCACCCGTACTGGATCGAGGCGGTCACCGCCGTGGTCGTCCCCAGGCCCGGCATCGCGCTCACCGCCGAGCAGGTCAGCGCCCACGCCCGCGAGGTCCTCGCCGGCTACAAGCGGCCCAAGTACGTTGTCCTCGCCGGCCACCTGCCCAAGAACCCCAGCGGCAAGATCCTCAAGAAAGAACTCCGGCTCACCCACGTCGGACTGGCTGAGGAGTGAGCCACGGACAGCCGCTCCCAACTCTAAGGGGTCAACCCCGCAGACCCCGAATTTTAGGGACCCGAGGTCACATTCAACCTAAGCATAACCTCGCTGGTCGTTGCGAAATCTGTCCAGTATCTGGATGGCGATGCGGGCCGGGTAGCAGGGACTGTGGCTCCTTGATGCAGGGCGGCAGGTGAGGACGCAATAAAAGTATTGCATTTTTTTTGCGGTCGATGTGATTATTAGTAAACGTCGTATTCCGCGCGACGACGATGCGCCGACGATGGCGCGTTTGGAGGGCCTCGCCTTGACTTCGACTACCCCCACCCTCGCCGATGCGGGAGCCGGCAGATCCGGATGGACTCCGCGGCTTGTCGTGTCCTTGATCTCGCTGCTCTGTCTCGTCGAGTCGGCGGCGTGGGTCAACATCAGCACCAGCACCGCGCTTCCCCGGATCATCGACCACTTCCACACCACGGCGGGCGGCTGGCTGCTGACGACGGGCCTGCTGGCCGGAGCCGCCGTCTCCCCGCTGCTCGGCAAACTCGCCGACCTGTACGGCAAGCGTCGGCTGATCCTTGCCGCGGTGCTCGTGGCCATCGTCGGTGAGATCGTCGGGGCGACCGCGTCCGCGTTCTGGGTGCTGCTCGTCGCCCAGTTCCTGTTCGGCGTGCTCACCGGCCTGCTGTTCCTGTGCTACTCGCTGATCCGGGACGTCTACCCGAAGAAGCTCGTTCCCTTCGCCGCGAGCGTGTCCGTGACCGGCATGGGGCTCCTCCTGATCGGCGCGCCGTTCGTGATCGGCGCGCTGCTCGATCACTTCGGGTTCCGCTCGATCTACGTGTTCAACCTCGCATGGCTGGCCGTGTGGGGGACGGTCGCGATGCTGACCACCGACGAGACGCCCGTGCGCCGTCCCACCCGGATCGATGCGCTCGGCGCGCTGCTGCTGGCCGGCGGTTTGACGCTGATCCTGCTCCCGGTCAGCCAGGGGGCGCAGTGGGGCTGGGGCTCGGCCCGCGTGATCGGCCTGCTGATCGGCGGAGCGCTCCTGCTCGGAATCTACGTCGTCTACTCGCTCCGGGTTACGGAACCGGTGCTCAACCTGCGGATCCTCATGCGTCGGACCGTCCTGCTCGGAGTGCTCGGCGGCGGCATCGGCAACGGTTTCGCACCGGTGTTCACGACTATGCTGGCGCTGCTGGCGATGACGCCGCGGATGCTGGGCGGCACCTACGGCCTGGGCTACTCGGCGACCAAGTACGCCTTTCTGACCGCGCCGTTCTCTTTCGCGGGCGTTGTGGCCGGTCTGGCGGTCGGGATACTGGTCCAGCGGGTCGGCGCCCGCCTGCTGGTCTATGTGGGCCTGGGCCTGTACGCCGTCGGCGGGCTAGTGCTTATGTTCGAGCACGACACGTACGAGAAGATCATCGTCGCGGTCCTCATCCTGGGTATGGGGTTCGGTTTCTCGGTGGCCGCCATGCCGAACCTGATCATGGCGGGCACGCCGGTGTCGGACCAGGGTTCGGTGTCCTCGGCCGGCGGGCTCAGCGCGGGCGTCATCGGCGCCATCATGACCACCGTGGTGTTCGCCATCATGACGCCCACCGCAAAATCCCCGGTGCCCGGTGTCATTGTCTACGGCGACTCCGGAATCAAGGCCGCCCTGCTGACCCTGGCCGCCGTCGCCTTCGCTGCCCTGCTCGTCGGTGTGATCTTCCTTCGCCCGCGCGGCGGCGCGGCCGAGGTGGACGGCGGTGCGGCCGAGAGCCTGGCGACGGCATCCGCTCAGGAAACCAACGCCACGGTGATCTCTGCGCCGGACGGGTACTCCCCGTCCGGCGCGTGAGGCGCGCAATCAGGGTTGCCTCGGCAGGCGAGGGCTGGGGCCTGCCCTCCGGGTGCGAATGCTTGACGCCTGGGGCAGGTCGGTGCTTAGTTTGCACTAGACCGCTTGACGGTCTAGTGGTTCAAATGGCGGACCAGCAGAGAAGAGCTTCGCTGGTCCATCGATCTGAGACCGGAAGGACCGATACTTGCATGCAGACCGCTGACACTGACGTCTTGGTGGTGGGGGCCGGGCCGGCCGGGCTGACCGCTTCGGCGTTGCTTGCTGGTTACGGCGTGAACGCCATCACGGTCACCAAGTACCCAGGAACGGCCGACTCGCCGCGGGCGCACATCACCAACCAGCGCACGATGGAGATCCTGCGCGAGCTCGGGGTCGAGGACGCCGCGATGGCGGTCGCGATGTCTCAGCGGCAGATGGGGACGCAAGTCTTCGCCACGAGCTTCGCCGGGACGGAGCTGGCGCGGATGCAGACGTGGGGGGCCGGCGTGGACAGGCGCTGTGAGTACGAGGCGGCCAGCCCCAGCCAGATGTGCAACGCCCCGCAGCACCTACTCGAGCCGGTCATCCTCGGCGCCGCCCGCCAGCGCGGCGCCGACATCCGGTTTTCAACCGAGCTCGTCCACATCGGCCAGGACGACGATTACGTGCTGGCCACCGTGCGTGAACGCGACTCCGGCGCCGAGTACCTGATCCGTGCCCGCTACGTCATTGGCGCCGACGGCGCCCGTAGCACCGTGGCGGAGCAGCTTGGGTTTCCCTTCGAAGGGGAGTCCGGGCTTGGCAGTGCGTTCACCGTGTGGCTCGAAGCCGACCTGACCAAGTACACCCGGCACCGTTCCGGCGCCCTGTTCATGGTGTGCGACCCCGGCAGCGATGTGTGGCTGAGCGCGTGGACGTGCGTGAAGCCGTGGACCGAGTGGAACCCGCTTTTCCTGCACCATGACCTGTTGCCGCCGGACGCCTCCGAGCATGCGGTGCTCGACATCGTCCGCAGGGCGATCGGAGATCCCGGCGTCGAGGTGAAGATCAAGAAGATCAGCACGTGGCAGCTCAACCAAGTGGTCGCGGCGCGCTACCGGCAGGGCAGGGCGTTCCTGGTCGGCGACGCCGCCCACCGGCACTCGCCCGCCAACGGCCTGGGCAGCAACACCTCGATCCAGGACGCCTTCAACCTCGCCTGGAAGCTCGCGCTGGTCACCCGTGGCATCGCCGGGGACGGCCTGCTCGACAGCTACCACGACGAGCGCCAGCCGGTGGGCAGGCAGGTCATCGACCGGGCAACCAAGAGCACCGTCGAGGTCGGGCCGTTCACCGAGGCCCTCGGTCTCCGGCCGGGCCAGCCGGCCGAGGATGCTCTGGCCAGCCTCGACGAGCTCTACGGCGACTCCGACGAGGGTGCCCGGCGCCGCGAGGAACTGCTCGCGGCCCTGGAGCTGATGAACTGGCAGTTCAACGCCCACGGCGTGGAGCTGGGACAGCGGTACACCTCGGACGCGCTGGTGGACGACGGCACACCGTGGCCGCCCTACTCGCGTGACCCCGAGCTGCACTACCACCCCACCACCCATCCCGGGGCATACCTGCCGCACGCCTGGCTTCAGCACGGGGTCGACAACGTGTCCACGCTCGACATCACCGGGCACGGCCGGTTCACCCTGCTGACCGGCGTCGGCGGCGCCGGATGGCTCGACGCGGCGGCCAAGGTCGGCGTGGAGCTAGGCATCGACATCGAAGGACGCGTCATCGGGATGCGGCAGGAGTACGACGACGTCGAAGGACGGTGGGCGAAGCTGCGGGAGATCGCCGACCGTGGCGCGCTGCTCGTACGCCCCGACCGGCATGTGGCGTGGCGGGCGCACGGCCGGGTCGACGATCCCGTCGGCACGCTGCGCACCGTCCTGGTCAGCCTGCTCGGCCGGGATGGTGATCATCGCGGCCTTGGGCGGGCCGGCACCCGGGTCCTGGGCCGGGAGCCGCACGGCCCCGTGGCCGAAGCGGCGCTGCCGCCAATCGCCCCGCTGCCCTAGCCAGCCCAGTGCATTCCCCGCATGAGGACAGGAGACACCGATGATCAAGCCGTGGCTGTTTGAGTTCTTTCACGCGGTGCATGATCCGGCCGTCCGTGACGACCCCGCGGTGGTGCAGGCGCAGTTCCGCCGGTACCTGGATCTGTGGGTCGATGACGAGGCGCTGGGGTTCGAGGGCATCTTCTTCAGCGAGCATCATTTCGGGCCGGGCTACAGCCCGTCGCCGAACCTGGTGATCGCCCACCTCGCGGCCCGGACCACGGCGCTGCGGCTGGGCGTGCTGGGGTCGGTGTCGGCCTACGCCACCCCGTGGCGGGTGGCCGAGGAGTTCGCCATGCTCGACCACCTCACCGGCGGGCGGCTGGAGATGGGGGTGGTCAGCGGCATCCCGCCCGAGCTCGCCGTCGTCGGGATCACCCGCGAGCACGCGGCCGAGGTGCACGCCGAGACGCTGGACGTGCTGCTCGCCGCCATCAGCAAGCCGGTCGTGTCGCACCGGGGCAGGCACTTCTCGTTCGAGGACGTCCGGATCACGCCGAGCTTCCTGCGGCCCGCGCCGGCGGTGTGGACCGCTTCCACCAGCGAGGCGTCGGCCCGCCGGGCGGGGGAACGCGGGCTGAAAATGTGCTGCGGCTTCTCCAACGTCGAGAAACTGGCGCCGGTGTATGAGGCCTACCGGGAGGGTGCACGCTCAGCGGGCATGCCCACCGGGCCCGACCAGGTCGGGATCCGCCGCCAGGTCGTGCTCGTGGAGGACGAGGCGGACGGCGAGCGGGCCGCACGGATGAGCGAGGAAGGCTTCGAGGAGTTCCAGCGCGCGGTCTTCGAGGCCATGAAGATCCCCGACGCCCCGAAGATGCACGTCGACCGCGACGAGCTCATCTACGGCACCCCGCGGCGGGTGGCCGATGAGATTATCCGCCAGTGCCGGGCGCTGGGCGTGGCCAACTTCGTCGCCACCTTCAACATCTTCGAGCCCGGCGAGCTGCGCGGAACCCACGAGCTGTACGGCCGTGAGGTCATCCCGCTCCTGCGCGCGGCCGAGATCGGCTGACCCGGCTATGAGCGAGTTCTCCACGTTCGATTACGTGCCCGGCGGCCCGCGGCAGCGGCTGGACGTCTTCGCCCCGGACCCGGCGGCGGACCTTCACACCGCGGTGCTTGTGCTGCACGGCGGCGCGTTCCGGCTCGGGGACCGTGCGGCGGTGCACCCGCGGTGCCGGGCGCTCGCCGATCGCGGGTTCACCGCGATCGCCGCCGGCTACCGGCTGCTGGACGCGGCGGCGTGGCCGGCGCAGCTGGACGATGCCCGGGCCGCGGTGCGGTGGGTGCACGCGCACGCCGGGGAGCTGGGGGTCGACGCCGGGCGGATCGTGGCGCAGGGCCACAGCGCCGGCGCGCAGCTGGCGCTGCTGGTGGCCGGGGGCGCTGGCCGGCCGGACTCCGCCGCCGACGCTGCACCGGGGCCGGCCCTGGCCGCCGTGGTCGCCTACTACGCCCCCGCGGCGCTGTCGCTGGCGCCCGGTCCGGGGGAGCTGCCGGCGCAGGCGATCCTCGGGCCGGACGCCACGGCCGGCGAGGTGGCGGCGGCCAGCCCCGCGAGCTATGTCAGCGGGCGGTTCCCGCCTGCCGTGCTGGTGCACGGCACGGCCGACCGGCTCATCCCGCCCGCGGTGAGCGTGCGGTTCTATGAGGCCCTGACCGCGGCCGGGGTGACCGCCGAGCTGCACCTGATCGCCGGCCAGGACCACGAGTTCGACATGACGCCGCGCTACACGCGCATCACCGGCGACCTGGTCGCCGGCTTCCTGCGCGCGCAGGTGGTCGAGCCGGAGCAGGCCGCGAAGGAGGTGCTGGAGGGCAACCCCCTCGCCTCCATGCCCCCGCCGGGACCCGGCGGCCCCGCGGCCCCCCCGGCAGTCGGCGGCGGCTGACCCCGCCGTGCCCCGACGCTGTACCCGTTCGGCGCCACCGGCCAGGAGCGCTCCTGGTTCATGGGGGCGCCGGTTCGGGCGCAACCTGGCGTAACGACTTTGCCGTACGTCAGTGCGCAGTTAGGAAGTCGAGTCCGCCCATCGAGCATCAAGGAGTTGAGTCATGGCAGGAACCGGTCAAGGGGCCGCACAGGGGCTGTCATCCGGGGGCGCCGGCCTTCTGACCTGTGACCTGTTCATCGGGGGGAAACGGGTGCCAGCTGAGGGCGGCCGGTATGTGGAGACGGTGGAGGCGGTGACGGGGGACCCGATCGCGCGGGTGGCGGCCGCCTCTGTCAGTGACGCGCGGGCGGCCGCGACGGCGGCCGGCGGGGCATTGGAGGAATGGTCGGCGCTGCCGCCCGCGCGGCGGCGCGAGGTGCTCGGGCGTGCCGCCGGCTTGCTGGGCGAGCGGGCGGACGAGCTGTCGGCGCTGATGGGGCGGGAGATCGGGGCAACGCGCCCGTGGTGCCTGTTCAACGTCCACGTCGCCAAGGGCATGCTCGCCGAGGCCGCCGCGCAGGCGTACTCCGCCGTCGGCGAGGTGATCCCGTCCGACGTGCCGGGGCTGACCGCACTGGGCATCCGGCAGCCCGCCGGGGTGGTGGTCGGCATCGCGCCGTGGAACGCGCCGCTGGTCCTCGGTGTGCGAGCGGTCGCGATGCCGCTGGCCTACGGCAACACGGTCGTCCTGAAAGCCTCGGAGCAGACCCCGTGCACCCAGGCCGCGATCGTCGAGGTGCTGCACGAGGCGGGCGCCCCCGCCGGGGCGGTCAACCTGGTCAGCAACGCGCCGCAGGACGCGGGCGCGGTCGTCGAGGCGCTCATCGCGCACCGGAACGTGGCCCGGGTGAACTTCACCGGCTCGACCCGGGTCGGCCGGATCATCGCCGAGACCGCCGGGCGGCACCTCAAGCGCGTGGTGCTGGAACTGGGCGGCAAGGCCCCGCTCGTCGTGCTGCCGGACGCCGACCTCGATGCCACCGCCGCGGCGGCCAGCTTCGGCGCGTTCATGAACTCCGGCGAGATCTGCATGTCGACCGAGCGGGTCATCGCCGACCGCTCGGTCGCCGGCGAACTGTCCGCCCGGCTGGCGGCCCGCGCCTCGGCCCTGGTCGTCGGCCCGCCCGGCGACCCGGCCTCGCAGGTCGGCCCGCTCGTGCACGCCGCTGCTCGTGACCACGTGCTGGCCCTCATCGCCGACGCCAGGGACCGCGGCGCCGAGATCCTGGCCGGCGGTACGGCAGACGGGCTTTACGTCCGGCCGACCGTGCTGCGCGGCGTGACGGCCGAGATGCGGATCTACCACGAGGAATCATTCGGCCCGGTCGTCTCGGTCATCGAGGTCGACGGCACCGATGAGGCCGTCCGGGTCGCGAACGACACCGAATACGGCTTGTCCGCAGCCGTCTTCGGCCGGGACGCGGCAGCCGCCCTCCAGGTCGCCCGGCGCATCCGCTCCGGGATCTGCCACATCAACGGCGCCACCGTGCACGACGAACCGCAGATGCCCTTCGGCGGCGTTGGCGCCAGCGGCTGGGGACGCTTCGGCTCCCGCGCGGCGCTCGAAGAGTTCACCGAACTCCGCTGGATCACCATCCAGTCCGGCGACCGGCACTACCCCATCTGACCATCCGGGCACGACAATGCGCGAGGGCGACTACCACTTCATCGTCATCGGTGGAGTGGCGGCCGTCCGCCCGATTCTCAGGTAGGCGTCCACCGCGGTCAGGGTCGCCCGGGCCGCACGGGGCCATCAGGGCTCCTCGTAACCGATGGGCGGGGGCGACCGATAAGGCCGACCACTGGTTCCAGCTGACGATGGTCTCGGCCGGCGGCCGGGCCGCGGGCTTGAACTCTGTACCGAGGGTGTAGGCCACCGGGATCAGCGCGACCTGAGTCACGTCCGGCGGGATACCCAGCAGGCTCGCCGCCTCAGTTTCGTACCTGAGGTGGAATGTCGTGTAGACCGAGCCGAGGCCGCGCGAGCGCAGGGCGAGCATGAAGCTCCATATCGCGGGGACGATCGAACCGTAGAACGGCGATGCGGCGCTGACATCTGTCAGCCGCCCCTGCAGGCACGGGATGACGAGGACCGGTACTCGGTCTATCACGGCGATGAGGTGCTGAGCCGACGTCCAGACGCGCTCGGTCTGAGCGCTGATCGGCTGGTCGTCGATGGCGTAGCGCCCGGGGTCGTATCCCGCGGCGCCCTTACGGTAGAGCTCCGCGAGTCGCGCCCGTTTCTGCGGGTCGGTGACGACGACAAATCGCCAGCCCTGGACGTTGCTGCCGGTCGGGGCCTGCTGGGCAAGCTTGATGCAGTCGAGGATCACCTCAGGTTCGACCGCGCGGTCGAGGTCAAGCCGCCGGCGGACCGACCGCGTTGTCGAAAGGAGGTGATCGGTCACGTCCGTGTCGTATCCGGCTGTCATTGTCGTGTCTCCGTGCTCGATCGCCGTACCACGGGTTCGCTCCCGGGGCCAAGGTCCACTGGGCAGTCTTCTTTAGCAGTGGGCGGCATGCCGGTGGCTCACCCAGGCACGTCCGTAGTCGTTGCCGTGCGGGGTCCGCAGGACCGTGTGGATGTGGAACGGCTGAGGCTCGCCATAGTCGAGAAACACGCCGCAATGGTGATCCAGTTCGGCGATGAGGACGGGTGACTGAATCCGGTAATAGAAGACGTCACCGACCTCCTGGCCGCCGATCCAGCACAGCCAGGTCTCATCAAGGTGTGCCTCGATCTCGCGCATCCGGGCCGCGCGTGGCCCCGCGGGAAGGAGCCGGGAGAATTCCTCGGCGATCGCCAGGACGAGGCGTCGCGCCCCGGCGTGCATTCCGGCGACTGGGGTGCCTTCGAAGGGGATCACCCGGTTGTCCTGGAAGGCTCCGGCCAGGTGCCGCTCGTCTCCGGGGTGGACGCGGCCGGGCGGCATCGCCGGGTCGACCATCCGCTCGTACACAACGGCGGCACGCCGCTGCTCCTCGGGCAGGGCGGCCATTAGGTCGGTGGCCAGGGTGATGCGCGGGCGGAAGGGAGAGCCTTCGGCCGCGTGCGGGCCGTCGTCGATCTGATCCGGCTCGGCGCCGAGGAAGACGGGGGAGAGCAGCATCCGCCCCTCCACTACCAGGCAGTTGAGCGCGGCGTGGTGGCCGTAGAGCTGCCAGCCCCACGGAGCCTGGGTGTCGGGGGTGCCGTAGAGGGCGATGTTGTAGCTGTACTCGTTGAGGATCTTCGGCAGGCCGACGACCTCGCCCAGGAATCCGTTGATGAGCATCATCCGGTGAGCCAGTTGGTAGCCTTCCGGGCTCAGCGAGGCCCGCAGGAGGGCCAGTGCTGCCTGGCGGACCGCTTCGGTCTGGTAGTCGAGCCGGAGCCCGGTGTCGAACTGCATGAACTCCGGGTTGGCCCACGTCTGCCACTCCACCGCATCGATCGGGTAGCACAGCTGCTCGCGCGCCTCCGGGTCAAGCAGGCACAGCAGGTCTTCGGCGGCTGCCGTCATCGCCCCCGCCGGCGCTTCTTCGCCCGGTCGTGCGGGCTCGAGGGGGTAGAGCCCCTCCCTGAGGGTGCCGTCCTCGGTGATGCCGGTGAACTTGCTGAGGTACAGCGGCGTCCAGTCCTTGATGAGGCTACCGGTGAACTCGTCGTGACGGGCCGCCTCACGGTAGGCGTAGGCGTCGAGACCGGCAAGGCTCGCGATCCGGGGATGGCCGGGCGGGTAGAGGTACCGGCGGAACGCGGACGACTCAGACATCAGTGACTCCCTAGGTGCGGCAGCCGCACTGCCTCGCTGACCGTCGGACGCGAGAAGCGGCTTCCAGCCTGCAGGTCATCGAGGGTCCCCAGCGCGGTTCCGGGGGCAAGTCCCTTATCTCGGAGGCGGGCCCCCGCGGCGGCCGCGAGCTGCTCAGCCCGCGAGGGCGCGCTGGTCGTCGCCAGGGCCCGCAGGTGAGGACGGTCGGTAGCCACTCTTAAGTTCTACCATAAACCATCTAAATGTTTTAGTGTCATTACTGGTGCCGGCTAGCGGCACCGCGACTCCCCGAGAGTGAGGAACGCGATGACACGGGTCGTGGGGCTACGCCACTCCGACGGATCGGTGCTGGTGGCGAGCCTGGCTGAGGACGGCAGCGAGGTCCGGGTCATCGCCGGCCTTGAGGAGTTCTGGGCCGGCCCGGCGGAATTCCTCGCGCGCCCTGCGGCCGGTCCCGTGCTCGCGGCCGAGGGTGCGGAGTTCGTGCCGCCGGTGCTGCCGGGTGCCCGGGTCATCTGCATTGGGCTGAACTATCTCAAGCACGTCGCCGAAGGCTCCTACGCCGAGGGGGAGCTCCCGGCCCACCCGACCCTGTTCGCCCGCTGGCCCGCCTCGCTCACGGTGGGCGGCACCGGGATCCCGGTGCCTGTCGACGAGGACGGCCTGGACTGGGAGGGCGAAGTCGCCGCCTGGATCGGCGCCACCCTCGTCGACGCCGACCCCGAACAAGCCCTGGCCGCTGTGGTCGGTTACTCGGCCTTCAACGACGTCACCGCGCGGCGGGCGCAGAAGCTCACCTCGCAGTGGATCCTCGGCAAGAACGCCGATCGCTCCGGTCCCCTCGGCCCCATGGTCCCGGCCGCCGAGGTCGGCGACCTGCGCGACGGCCTCCGGGTGCAGACCCGGGTCAACGGGCAGGTCGTCCAGCAGGGCAGCACCGACCAGATGGTCTACACCGTCGGCGACACCCTCGCGCTCATCTCGCGCACGTTCACGCTGAACCCGGGCGACCTGCTGGCCACCGGCACGCCGGCGGGCGTCGGCTATGCCCGGAATCCACCGTGGCTGCTGCAGCCCGGCGACGTCGTCGAGGTGGAAATCGAACGGCTCGGGGTGCTCAGCAACCCGATCGTCCATGGCTCGCAGCGAGCGAAGACCGCCCGGGCACCCGTCCAGGCGAACGAGGTGACGCGATGACCGCCCGGGACGCGGAAGAGGCTGCACGGCAGACCGTGCCGAGGACGCACCGCCCCGGCGCCCGGGAACTAATCGCGGCCTGTGCCGACCCGGGCTCCTGGCAATCATGGGACGAGCCGGTGGGCCCGGACTACTCTGCCGCGGCCGGTGAGGATACTGATTACCTTGCCGCGCTGGAACGGGCGCGAGGCAAGGCAGGCACCGACGAGGCCGTCGTCACCGGCCAGGCAAGGATCCGCGGACACGAGGTGGCGCTCATCGTCGGTGAGTTCGGGTTCCTCGGCGGCTCGGTCGGCCGGGCGGCCGCGGACCGGATCGTCCGGGCAGCACGCCGGGCTACCAGCGGGCGATTCCCCCTGATCGCGGCTACGGCCTCCGGTGGTACCCGGATGCAGGAGGGCACGCCTGCCTTCCTGCGGATGATCGAGGTATCACGTGCCGTCGTCGACCACAAGGCCGCCGGCCTGCCTTACCTCGTCTACCTGCGCCACCCGACCACCGGCGGCGTCTTCGCCTCCTGGGGATCCCTGGGCCACATCTCGGTCGCCGAACCTGGAGCCCTGATCGGATTCCTCGGACCGGTGGTTTACGAGTCACTGCACGGCAAGCCGTTCCCCGCCGGAGTCCAGACAGCTGAGAACCTCCTCGCCAAGGGGGTCCTCGACGCCGTTGCGCCGCTATCGGAGCTGCCCGGCCTCGTCGCCCGGGCCCTCACCTTGCTGACGCCCACTTCCGCCAGGTCGGGAGAGTCGAAACCGCTGGCCCTGCCGACGCAGTCAGCGGGCCATCAGCGCCCTGGCGGCCACCA
Source organism: uncultured Actinomycetota bacterium (assembly GCA_963767685.1). Taxonomy (GTDB): domain Bacteria; phylum Actinomycetota; class Actinomycetes; order Streptosporangiales; family Streptosporangiaceae; genus Trebonia. Next base: position 1,457,707 of record CAVYEZ010000005.1, on the reverse strand, counting down.
TGAGCCGGCGTCCCTCGGCAGTCCCGTTAATTCCCCTGACGCGTGGGAGGCGATCGAGCTGACGCGCCGCGCCGACCGCCCGGGTGCCCGCGAGGTGCTGCGCTACGCGGCCGACGACGTCATTCCGCTCAACGGGACGCACGCCGGGGAAAGCGCCGCGGCGCTCTTCGCGGCGCTCGCCTCTTTCCAAGGCGAGCACTGCGTCGTCGTCGGCCAGGACCGGCACGCGCAGCTCGCCGACGCTCCGCTCGGCCCGGCGGCCCTGCGCGGCGCCCGCCGGGGCATGCACATGGCCGATCAGCTTGGCCTGCCGCTGGTCTGCATAATCGACACCCCGGGAGCTGACCTGTCAGCTGAGGCGGAAGAGGGCGCGCTCGCCGCGGAAATCGCCCGGTGCCTGGCCGACATGGTCACGTTGCGAGTCCCGACGGTCTCGGTGCTGCTCGGGGAAGGCTGCGGCGGCGGGGCACTCGCCCTGCTCCCGGCTCGCCGTGTCATCGCCGCCGAGAACGCCTGGCTCTCCCCGCTGCCGCCGGAGGGAGCGAGCGCCATCCTTTTCGGAGACCCGCACCATGCCCCCGACACGGCCCGCCGCCAGCGGATCCGGGCACAGGACCTGCTGGCGGACGGCAGCGTCCACGCCATCATCGCGGAGAGACCAGCTGCCCACCTCGCCCCGGCAAGGTTCAGCCAGGCGACGGCTAAGGAAATCGCCTGCCAAATCCGCAGCCAGTCTCTCGGCTAAGAGGACGAGTCCGCCTGGCCCTCGGGCGGGGTGCCCGGGGCTGCGTCAATTCGGGAAGCGAACAAGGACCACCCGATGGCGAAGCTGGCTGACTGGATGATGCCTCATAGATCGAATCTGGTCAGGAGCCAGCCGCGGGCGCGGCCGCGGCTACGGGTTGCGGCTGCGTGGCGGCGGTGACGACACCTGCTGTCGTCGGGCGTGGCCGGGCCTCGCCGCGCTCGACATTCTGGGGGTCGCGGCCCGCTTCGACGTCGTCCACCATCTGCCGCATCATGCGGCGCACCATCACCACGCCCTTGTCCGAAGTGGCCAGGGTTTCCTCGGAGTGCAGGGTGATCGGACCCTGCGAGCCCTGGGCCTCGGAGTCGCCGGGGAAGCGCTGCCTCTCCTCCTCGGTCATCTCCCACGGCAACTTGCCGTTCTGCGTGATGGCGCCGGCGAACTTCAAGAGCCGCTCGGCACTCTTCGCCCGGACCGAGAAGAACGAGCGGAAGGAGGTGTCGTCGGCGGGGACCGCCCAGATCAGGAGGTCATGGCGCGCACCGGGGTCGACGTCGATCCAGTTGGGCAATGCGAGGATGTTGGGTAGCTGCACCTCGAGGGTCATGCCGTCCGGCTCGTCGCGCTCGAACCGATGGAGGCACTCCATGCCGTACTCGGTCTTGGCGAACTGGATCTTGTCCGCGACCGTGTACGGGTCGAAGAACGCGAGGGGCAACCCGGTCGTGCCGCCCCCTGCGAACTGCAGGCCGCTGTGGGTGTAGTGCAGCCACGTGACATGCACCGGGTCCATATTGTTCTCGAAGGCCTGCAGCCAGTTGAAGTCCTGAAGTAGCCCCGTCGGGTCCATCCCCGGGACATCGGCGAAGAAGGACTCACCTTCCTCAAGCTCCTCGAAGAACTCGTAGCGCGGCAGCGCGGGCTTGCGTTCCGGCGGTCCCATGTAGACGAACACGAGGCCGTAGCGTTCCTCGACGGGGTACCAGGGCTGGCGGGCGACGTCGCGGCGTCGCCCGCGACCGGGTTCGCAGGCCTGCTCGAGGCAGTGGCCCTCGACGTCGAATTTCCAGCCGTGGTAGCAGCAGCGGATGCCGTCTTCTTCGATGCGGCCGTAGTAGAGGCTGCTGCCGCGGTGGGCGCAGCGTTCGGCGACCACGCCGGGGTGGCCGCCGCGGTCGCGGAACACGATCAGGTCCTCGCCCAGGATCTTGGTGCGGTGCGGCAGGTCGCTGGTCAGCCCACTCGACGTGGCGACCGGGTGCCAGTACCGGCGCAACGCCTCACCCATCGGTGTTCCCGGACCAACCTCGGTCAGACGGGCGTTATACGACGGCGCCGGACGACCATAGCCGGTTCCGGTGTCCAGACCAGACGACGTAACAGTCATCGTTCTCTCCTTCGAGCCCGCAAGGGCTGGTCGCGTCAGGCGGGTAGTTGCGGCGAGCTTGCTCAGGCATCCGCCGAAGGCACCACGTTCATCTCTGATGTCGCTCTGACGAGAATGTGAATGTTCTTCGTCAGCCCGACTCCTTACCTTGTCGACCTGACACCTCACACGATCCTTCGTGGACGAAAGTTTGTCAACGGTTCTTGGTTCGGCATCTCCGAGCCTGAATATCCGCGCGTCATGCACGACCCGTTCGGTCGCCCGGTAATCCCCGGCTGCGCGCGGTCGACCTGGTTGACCAGGTAACGGGCGGGAGCAGGCGGAAGAGGGAATCGACGCAAACCCTTTGGTCCCGTGCTACCGCCGACGGCCCGTCAGGGGCATCGCCATCGGCCCCGGCAGGCAGCGGGCGCAGGCACGCGAAGACCTATGGACAAACTTTTGTCAGCACGCAAACGTTGTGTACCAGGTACCGCCTGCCCAGGTCACCATCGACGAGAAGGGAAGCAACCGCGGCGTGCCAAGGCCGCCGCTCGGCGCTGATCGCCGCGATCGCCGCGGTCGGGGTCGGCCGCGTGATGTTCGCGATCGACTATCCCTGCGAGACCACCGAATCGGCCGTGTCGTTCCTCAGTTCCGCGCCTCTTCCGCCCACCGGCCTCAGGGTTCGTCGAGCCCCGGCCACTGTTGGATCGTAGGCGGTGCAAGGTGCCCTGGGCCAACCGGCCCAGGGCAGTGCACGATCACGCCGCCTGAGGCGCACGGATGAGATTATCGGCAGGCGCAGGGCCGCTCAGGTCCCGGTGCTGTGCCCCGAGGTGCGGGCGATGAACTCCTCGACGAGGGCCACGAATGCCTCCGGCTCGGTGTTCTGGATGTCGTGTTTACCCGGCGGTGACCTGAAGTCGGCGTCGGGCAGGTAGGTGGCGACGGTCTCCTGCTGGCTTGGCGCCATGATCTCGTCTTCCGTGCCAAGCACGAATAGCACCGGCGTGCCCTGCTCGCGCAGCGCGGTCAGCGCCGCCTCGGGCAGCATGTCCATGCTAGTCCACCGGAACATCTTGAATCGGTTTTCCATCTGCTTGCGGACGTAGTCCTCGGTCGCCCACGGCTTGCGCTGGTCGAAAGGCGGCAGCGGGTAGGCGGGGCGCTCGTCCGGGTCGGCGGCGGCGGCCGACGCCTGGTCCTCATCCGACGGCGGAGGGTTACGCAGGTCGCGCGGCAGGGCGGGAACCATGCCGCCCTCGGTGATGATGCCGATGACGCGGTCGGGGTACTTCACCGCCGCGTGCACGGCGCAGGCGCCGCCCATCGAGGTGCCAATGACGTAGTAACGGCCGGGGGCGAGGCTGTTGGCGGCCTCGCCGAGCAGTTCACCGATCTCGGTGAGGTCAATCGCCCGCTTGAGGTCGTCCTTCCCGGCCCACCCGGGCGGGTTGATCTCGATCACGCGGTACTTCTCGGACAGGATGTCCTTGGCGGTGGACATCTCCAGGCCGGCCGAGCCGGGGAACGACACGATGGTAACGGCTGCGTCGGCCGGGCCGGCCTTCGGCGTAGTCCAGGGTGAACTCGCCAGCCGGGACCGTGCTGTGCTGGAACTTCTCGCCAGGCAGGGTAAGGGCCACTTTGTCTCCGTTCTTTGGGCGCTCGGTGCCGGACTACCGTCCAGAGCATGAGATTACACTTATGGTTAGCTTGCGATTATAACTGTCTAGCAACGTGGAATCAGGCTAGCGGGCCGTTCCCGGCTGCCACGGCGGGTGCGGTTCCAGTTCGTAGTGGATGTCCGGGCTGCTGCCGCCCGCCAGCTCGACCGTGGTCGCGTTGGCCGTCCAGGACAGCGGCGAGCAGAGGAAGCACACCGCCTCCGCCAGGTCGTCGCCCAGCACCAGCCGCTGCAGCGGGGACGTCCGCACGGGGCCCTGTCGTGCAGGTAGTCCTCCAGCGGGACGTCCGCCTGCTTGCCTCACGTGCCACGTCACACGTTATACATTCTTTTCAATATTGCTATTGTAATAGCGTTATAACTCAGGCGCCTCGACCTGGATGGAGTTTCAATGTCGACCACTGGCGAGAACCAGCAATCGGCCCCCACAACGGCGGTACCCGACCGAGACCTGCCCGCCACCTACCGGAGCGTCGGGATGGGCTGGATCCGCGAGCCGCTCGACGACGCGGTGCGGGGACGGCGGGTCGCCATCTCCCCGCCCGCGGTGGCGCTCCTCGGCACGCCGGCCGGCGACAGCAGGGAAAGGCTGGCGGGCGAGGTCCTGGGCAACCCGGGTGCGGTGTTCATGATGGGCGATAACCCTGACCTACCGAAGATGCCGGACCGGCCTACGCTGGCCGACTTCTTCCGGCTCCGCTTCGCCACCTTGTCGATCTCTCATCTGTTGCAGAGCGCCAAGGTGGCCAGGGACCGCGGGCTGGATGAAAAGGTCGTTCTCGCCTGCCTGCTGCACGACATCTCAATGGCGGGACTGATCGGCAGCGATCACGGCTACTGGGGCGCGCAGCTGGTGCGTCCCTACGTGGACGAAGAGGTGGCGTGGGCGATCGAAAAGCACGAGGCGCTGCGCTACTTCGCCGATGAGTCGGTCGGCTACTCCTACCCCGAGGCCTACCTGGACTACTTCGGCGACGACTACGACCCGCCGGAGTACCTGCACCGCGAGCACGAAACCGCCCGCGGGCACCGTTGGTACATGACCTCGCGGCTGATCACCATCAACGACATCTACTCCTTCGATCCCGACGCCAGGGTCGAGTTCGCGGAGTTCGAGGACATCGTCGGCCGCCACTTCCGCCAGCCGGAAGAGGGGCTCGGCTTCGACGGGTCGCCGGTCGCCCACATGTGGCGCACCATTATTTGGCCCAACAACATGCTATGAGGGCGGACATGGCAAACGTCGTACAGACGGGGATCAGATCGGCTCGACGAGGAGCCCACCCGTCTCGCCTCGCCCGAAGGCGGGGGAGCGGGACCTGGACGCGGAACTGGTGCGGGACATGGCCCTGTAGATATTTCACAGCTCCTGTGAGATATTTTACCGATTGACGGCACGACGGGCGTGCCGGTCAGCGCGGGAGGCACGCCAGTGAAGTTCGGTCTCTTCTTCAACCCGGTGATCCCGAAGGCGCCCGGTCGGCGCGACTGGGAGCCTGACCAGGAGCGCCGCGCGTTCATTGAGATGATCGAGCAGATCCGGTTCGCTGACAGCCTCGGCTACGACTACGTGTTCCTCGGCGAGCACCACTTCATGCCCGAGTACGCGCATAACTCGGCCGTGGAAGTCCTGCTCGGCGCGATCGCCGCGAGCACCAGCCGGATCAGGATCGGCACCGGGATCGTGCACGCCTCGCACAACGACCCGGTCCGCACCGCCGAGCGGATCGCCACCATCGACCAGCTCAGCGGCGGCCGGGCCGAGTTCGGCTTCGGCGGCGGCTCCGACGCGGAGGTCGCGCCGCTTATCAAGCCCGCCTTCGCGCAGCGCCGGCGGGACATCGCGGCCGAGTCCGGCCGGGTCACGGCGGACATCCTCGCCACCCGCGGCACCTGGCCGGGTATGGACAACGAGTTCTTCACCTACCCGCCGCTGAACGTGGTGCCCAAGTCCTACCAGACGCCGCACCCGCCACTGTGGACCTCGGCCACGCTGCCCGGGCAGGCGCCCGGCATAGCGCTGCGCGGCATGGGCGTGCTGCTGCTCGCCAACGCCGGCCCCGAGCTGCTCGCCAAGGACATTGACCAGTACTGGAGCACGCTGCGGTCGGACCAGGTCCGGCCGGTCGGCCGCGGGGTGAACCCGGCCGTCTTCGTGTTCGCCAACGGCATCATCGCCCGCACCGACGAGATCGCCGAGCAGCGGGTCCGCGCGGGGCTCGAGCTGTTCGGCTTCGGGCTCACCGGCGCCGCCATGATGGCCGTGAGCGACCCTGACTTCCACCTGCACGACGCGTACCTCGACTTCAAGGCCGGCCGTCGCGACATCCGCGAGGACGCGCCGATCCCCGAGCCGATGAAGTCGATGATGCTTGAGTTGGGTCGGCACACCGCCGACCTTCCGCTGACGTGCATGGCCGGGCCGGGGAAGGCGCTCGAGATCGGCCGGGTGATCGAGGCCGCCCACGCGGACGGCATGATGTTCCGGTACGACTTCGGCGTCAAGCACGAGCACGCGATGGAGTCGCTGGAGATCTTCGCCACGGAGGTAATGCCAGAGTTCCGCGCGCGCGAGCCCGAGCACCAGGCCTGGCGCAAGCAGCAACTGGAAGGTATCGCCCATCCCATCGTCAGCTCGCTGTGAGCCGTTATCCGACGAGGAGCTGCGCAGCGAGACGGCGTGTCCGCCGTCCTGTACGGCCACTCCGGCGTGGCCGGGCGGTCCCCGACGGCCGGTGACCGGGCGTGGTTACAGGCTGTCGACATCCAGCTCAAGCAGCTGGGTGTCGCCCGAGGCCAGCAGGTCAAGCTGGGCGTCGACGCGCGGCAGCTCGTAGCGAAAGAAGAACCGCGCGGCGGCCAGCTTGCCCGCGTAGAACGGGCCGCCGCGCCCGGTGGCGGCGGTGGCCTGGGACAGCCACATCCAGGCGACCACGATGTGCCCCGCCGCCTCGAGGTACACGGCGGCGTTGCTCAGGGCCCGCTCGGCGTCGCCGTCCTTCCACAGCGACTTGGTCACCTCGGCCAGCCGGGCGGCCCGGGCGGACAGCGCCGAGGCCCAGCCCGCCATCGCCCCCGGCGCCGCCGTAGCAGTGGCCTCGATGGCGGCGACCAGTTGGTCGAGCCCTGCCCCGTTGTCGAGCAGCACCTTGCGGCCGAGCAGGTCGAGCCCGTGGATGCCGTGCGCTCCCTCGTGGATGGGGTTGAGCCGGTTGTCCCGGTAGAACTGCTCCACGTCGTGGTCGCGGGTGTACCCGGCCCCGCCGTGCACCTGGATAGCCAGGTCGTTGGCGACGGTGCACCACTGGGACGGCCAGCTCTTGACGATCGGGGTGAGCACGTCGAGCAGCCGGGCCGCGTCGGCGCGGGCGGTCGCGTCGCCGTCGGCGGTGCTCACGTCGAGCAGCCTGGCCGCGTAGAGCACCAGCGCCATCGCGCCTTCCGCGTAGCACTTCTGCGCCAGCAGCATGCGGCGGACGTCTGCGTGCTCGATGATCGGCACCGGATCGGCCGCGGGGTCCTTGTGCCCCGCCTTCCGCCCCTGGCGGCGCTCCCGCGCGTACTCGAGCGACTGCAGGTAGCCGGTGTACCCAACCGCGGCAGCACCCGCGCCGACGCCGATGCGGGCCTCGTTCATCATGTGGAACATGTACTCGAGCCCGCGACCTTCCTGGCCTACGAGGAACCCGACCGCGCCCGGCGCCGATTCCGGTGCGTAGCTCCCCTCGCCGAAGTTGAGCAGCGTGTTCGGCATGCCGCGGCAGCCGATCTTGTGGTTGAGGCCGGCCACGGCGACGTCGTTGCGCTCGCCGCGGCTGCCGTCCGCGCGCAGCAGGTACTTCGGCACGATGAACAGCGACAGCCCCTTGATCCCGTGCCGGGCGCCCCCCGTCCGGGCCAGCACCATGTGCACGATGTTGTCGCTAAGCTCGTGGTCACCGCCGGAGATCCACATCTTCTGTCCGAAGACCCGGAAGCGGCCGGGGCCGTCGGGCACCGCACGGGTGGTCAGGTCGGTCAGCGACGACCCGGCGTGCGGTTCTGACAGGCACATGGTGCCGAAGAACCGGCCCTCAAGCTGCGGCACCGCGAACGCGGCGATCTGTTCCGGCGTTCCGTGCGCGAGCAGCAGCGCGGCGTTCGCCATCGTCAGCAGCGGGAACCCGCACGTCGCGAGGTTTCCGGCCAGAAACCACGCGAACGCAGCCTGGTGTACCACGTGGGGCAGTTGGATCCCGCCCACGCTCTCGTCGGCGGTGCCAGCCAGCAAACCGCTCTGGGTGAAGGCGGCCAGTGCGCGCGAGACCTCGGGAATCACGTGCACCATGGTTCCGTCGAATGACGGCTCGTTCAGGTCGCTGAGCCGGTTATGCGGGCGGAACTCGCGTTCGGCCAGCGTCTCGGCCAGCTTGAGGACCGCGTCGAAGGTGTCCCTGGAATGCTCGCCAAACCGCGGGTAACGGGTGAGCGCCTCGGCGTCGAGCCACTCATAGAGCAGGAACTCCAGGTCTCTGCGCGAAAGCAGGGCAGCGGCCATGCTCGTCACCTTTCCGCGTATCCACGTGCCCGAGGGGCTTCTGCCTGCGGGGGCCTGTGCTCGCGCGCCCGTGGTTGGGGGGCCCGTGGTTGTGGGCTTGCGCCTCGGGGACCTGCCGGGGCTGGCCGCCCGGCGCAGGTCTCATGGTAACCGCCCTCTAGCATTTTGAGAATATGACGTCACCTTTACTTTTTTTGCCGGACGCGGGACAATCCTCGGGCCGAGACAGGGAGGGACCATGACCGTTCATCCCGGGGTAGAGCCACCGACGTCGAAGGGCAGGAGCACCCGACAGCGGCTGCTATCCGCCGCCACCTCCTTGTTCGAGGAGAAGGGGTACGCCGGCGTCCGGATCGCGGACATCACCGAGCGCGCGGGCCTGTCCCAGGGGAGCTTCTACCGGTATTTCACCGACCGCCGCGCGTTGATGCTGGAACTGATGCGCCAACTGACCGCCGAGGCGTTCGACTTCGTCCGCGTGCCCTGGGACCGGGCGGACCCGATGCACTCTGTGCGGCGCTCCACCCAGTTGTACTTCGAGTTCTACGCGGCCCACGGGGCCCTGTTCGGGCTGCTCGTCGAGCTGAGCCAGACCGATCCCGAGGTGGGGCGGATCTGGGCCGCCTCCCGCCGCGCGTTCTACGCCCGGATCGCCCACTCGCTGCGGCGCGGCCGGGCGGCGGGATGGCTGCGTTCAGATGTCGACGTCGAGGTCGCGGCGGAACTGCTGGGCAGCATGACCGAGTTCTACGCGTTCCAGCGTTTTGTGCTGCGTGACGGGGTGGTGAAAGACGTCCCGGCGGACGACGGGGCCGAGATGCTCGCCCGGATCTGGATATCTGGGCTAATTGCCGACGAGTAACGCGGAGCCGCAAACGACGATGATGAGCACTGCACCCCGCAACCCGCGGCACCTCCCCGTCCCCCGGGCTTGTCGCGTCGCTGACCCGCCGACCCGGACCCGTGACGGGAGTGACGTGCGTCACCCGTCGCGCCCTTGCCGGCCGCCGCGGCAATGATGTGAAATATCAGGATAGTCCGGTAGGACTTCTCACTCACCGGAGGACGCGGTGAAAGTAACGGGAACTGGGCAACTCGGGACCGAGGCGTCTCTCGGGACATGGCTGAATTTCGACGTCGGCGACGCCGGCGCGGACGCGGCGGCCGCGTGCATCGGACTGCCTGCGAGGCGGGCGTCAGCCCCTTCGGCAAAGCCACCGCCTACGGCAGGGTCACGGCCGAGATCAAGGCCCGGCTCGACGCCTCGCCGCGCCGCCTCCGGACTGATTACAAGGACCTGTACCAGTGTCACTGGTCCCGAGGTCGCGAGCGTCATCACGAGCCGATGGTTGACATATTTTGTGATGATCGTGAGCATAGAGTCATTAATAATGTGGCGGTATGGGAGAAGATGAGCATGGAGCAGGACCAGTGACCGGCTACGGTGTGCCGGACACGCTGGCCGACCAGGGCACGGGTGCCGGCGCGGACCAGCGGGCGTCAAGGGAGGACTTCCTCGCGGTGATGGGCTCGGTATGTACCCCGGTGGCGGTGGTGACGGCGATGGCCGGTGCCCGCCCGCACGGTACCACCGTGAGCGCTTTCGCCTCGCTGTCACTCGAGCCGCCGATGGTGCTGGTCTCATTGGACCGGAAGTCGGAGCTGCTCGGGCACGTGCGCGGGACCGGGTGGTTCGGTATCAACGTGCTCGGCTCGGGCCAGTCAGCGATCGCCGCCGCCTTCGCCAAGAAGGGGGAAAGCAAGTTCGACGGCGTCCGCTGGCTCCTCGACGAAGGCGTGCCTCGGCTGGCCGGCTGCGCGGGCTGGCTTCGCTGCCGCGTGCGGGAGCTGGTGGACGGCGGCGACCACATCGTGGTGCTAGGCCAGGTCGCGGCGGCGGCCCACGCCGACGTCCGGCCGCTCACCTACCACAACCGGAGCTTCGGCACCCACCAGCCGGCGGCCGACGCTTACGTCCGCTCGCTGCCCTCCACCGGAACGGCGGGTCGGGAGTCGGCCGTCCCGCTCGGCTGGTACGGATTTAGCTAGCGGCGCCCTTCAGGATGACGCCAAGCGCCGGCCCTGGTTTCCTCGCCGCGTCGTGGATCGCGGCGACGCCGCTCGTCGGCGCCCCGATCATGAAGGATCGCCGGGCACCGTCGACCGAGCCCGCCATCCAATGCACCGAGTGAGCTGGAGCTGCCGGTGACGCCTGCCCGACGGCTGGTCGCGCAGTTCGCGGCGGAGATCTCGCCGGTCAGCGTCACCGGACGTCCGGTTGGGAAGTAGCGACGGTGCGGTGAACGCCCCCGGGCCCGGACGGCGGGCGTCCGGGGCCCGGGGCAGCGCTCAGGCGCCCGCGGGGATGGTGGAGGCGTGGTTGTACCAGGTGTTGTTAAGCGGTACGTACTCGCCGTCCTTGGCCGCGTAGTAGCGCCACCAGTCGTTGAAGATGCGCGGGAAGACGCTGCTGGTCGCGGCGGGCTTGCAGAAGTCGATGTGCGGGTAGACGTTACCGATGTTGACGTCGCACATGGTGGGCAGCTTCTTCAGCAGCTCGGCCGAGGTGTAACTGCCGGTCCCGGTCAGCGCCTGGTCGACCAGTTGCACGCTTGACCAGGCGTCCTGGGAGAACTCGGTCAGGTTAGGCGCCGCGGCGGAGGCACTGCCGGTGTAGGCGGTGACCTGGCTGCGGAAGGAGTTCACCTGGGGGTCGTTGACGGTAGCGAGGACCGACGTGCTGATGGCGATGATGTCGATGCCGCTGGCCTGGCTGCCGAGCGCCTTCAGGAACGCGGGCAGCAGGCTGCCCACGCCGGTAACGTACTTGCCGGTCCAGCCCGCCTGGTGCATCCCGATGATGATCTTGACGGCGGTCTGTCCGTCGGCCACGTAGGTAGCGCAGTCCGGGTGCATCCCCATCGCGGTGCTGACCGGGGCGGTGACGTCGGCCTGGCCGGTATTGACGTTGACCGTGTGGAAGGCGAGGCCAAGCGCCTTGGCCTGTGCCTGCTGCACCGGGATGATCTGCTGCACCGACGGCGCGCTAGCGGGCGCGAACTCGACGATGTTCTTGCAGCCCTGCTGCTTGAACACGCCCACCGTGGCGAAGTTCCCGACCACGGCGGCAGGGTCGAAGCTGAACGAGTCGGGACTGGACAGCTCGACCGGGTTGGTGGCCTCGGACCCGACGTAGGGGATGCCCTCGGCCTGCAGGACCGGCACGAGCTGTGATGCCCCGTTGACGTCGAACGAGCCGATGACGGCGATGTCGCCGTTCGACTTGGCCCTCCGCGCACAGGCAGCGGACTGGTCCGGGCTGCCCTGATTGTCGCAGACGTCGATCTGGACCTGGTGCCCGTCGATGCCGCCTTTGGCGTTGAGGGCGGCCGCGGCCGCCTTGGCCCCGGTGACGGGGTACGGGAAGGAAAGGCCGCCGAGTGAGGCGGCCGGGGTCATGGTGGTGTCGACCATCAGCCTGATCGGGCTCTTGCTGCTGCCGCCGGAGGCGCCCGAGCCTCCCGAGTTGGAGCACCCGGCCGCAAGTAGGGCCGCTGCCGTCAGTGCGGTGATCGCCGCGGTTCTCCGCCGTATCGTCATCTACCACTCCACTTTCCGCTGACCGCTCGGTTAACGCCCTCCCAGGCGACGTTGATCTAGGTCTCAATAGTCACATCGTTCGCAAAAAAAATGCAACCTATAGGTGGAGGCTTTCCTGGTAACGTTCCAGCTACAACCGGGGACGCGGTGTTTTCCCGGCGGTAGTCCCCGGCGGGAAGTCAGACAGTTTTACCGGTGATCGTCCCTGTGTTGCGGCAGAAATGGTTCTTGTCGGCTTCCATCGAGATGTTCTCCACCGCCAACGGGATCTACCTGTGGTATCAGCCGGGCGGCCTGCACACCGCCGAGGAGGTGGCCGAATCGGTCGCTGACTTCCTCGTGTCGGCGGTCGCCTGCGACGGATCGCCGCAGGCGCACCGCGTCAGGCACACGGCAGAACGGGCGCGTGCCGCACCTTAATCGGGATTTGCTCACAGGTCGCGGAGCTGGGGGACGACCTCGCGGGCGAAGCGGCGGATCTGGTCGGCGGTTTCTTCGACGGTGTAGTAACCGAAGGTGAAGCTGAGGTCGTAGATGCCCACGCCGGTGAGTTCGTGGTAGTCGCGGATCTGCTTGGCCACCTCGTCGCTGGAGCCGGCGAACTGGAGCACCCCGAACGCGTAGGCGGCGTCGATCACCGGGTCGGCTGCCTGGCCTGGCTGCTGGCCGCCGGCCTCCGGCGGGGGCGGGGGCGCCAGGGGCGAGATCAGGTCGGCGTGGCGGCTGCCCTGGGCACGCGCCATCAGGTCGGCCGCGTGCTCGGCGTTCTCGCCGACGATGCAGAACGAGCGGACGAGCATCTGGTCAGAAGTAGGACTCCAGCCGTGCGCTGCGCACTGCTCGCGGTAGTAGCGCATCCGGTCAGCTGCCAGCTTGGGGCCGGCGAAGGACTGGGCGGCGCCGAAGCGGTGCTCGGCGGCGAAGGCGGCCGAGTCGGGGCTGTTGGCGGAGTAGAACATGGGTGGGTGGGGGGTCTGGGTGGGGCCGGGCCAGACGGAGATGACGGGGTAGTCGTAGTGGGTGCTCTTCCAGGCGAACGGCTCGGGCTCGGTGAGCGCCTTCTGGATGAGCAGCATCGCTTCCTGCGTCCGCCCCTTCGTCTCCTCGGCGGGGACGTTGTAGTAGGGGAACTCGTTGGGGGTACCGCGCAGCGGTAGGACGGTGAGCCGCCCGCCGGACATCTGGTCGAGCATCGCGATCTCCTCGGCGATGCGGACGGGATTGCTCATGGAGACCAGGGGGCCGAGCAGGGCCAGGCGGGCGTTCTTGACGACTGCCAGGAGGGCGGCGGCGGTGACGGCGGGGTTGGGGTTGACCATGCCGGCGGCGTAGTGGTGTTCGGATACGCTGACGTAGTCGAAGCCCTCATCGTCGGCCAGGGCAGCGAGCCGCAGTGCGTCGGTGAAGGCCCGTTTGCCGGTCTCGGGATCCCACAACGACCGGGGCGTCGGGGTGAACGCCAGCTTCAGCGCGTCCGCCGACGGATACCCGTTCATGCACGTAAACGAGAACTTCATCGAATCTCCTTGCTCGCCGCGAGCGGCCGCGCAACCTGCGATCCGCCCGGCGTCGGCAGTCGTGACATTGACCTGAGACCAAATAGGGCAGTACGCTCTCCATTGTGCGACATATTGAATTGCAGGCGCAACACTTTAGCGGAGTGTCCACGATGCCCGTGGGAACCCTGACCTTCCTCGTTCGCCGGCTTCCAAGCGACGAGCGGCCGCTCGATCAGCTGTAACGGGGCTGCGGTTGACCGCGTGGTGTGCACCGAGGAACTCGGATTCGATTTCGCCCTCAGCGGCGAGCACCACTTCATGCCAAGCCAGTGGAACCCGTCGCCGCTGATGGTGCTGGCGTCCATCGCCAAGTCGACGCGGATCAGCCTCGGCACCAACGTCCTGCTCGGTCCGCGCTACGATCCGGTCCGGCTGTCCGAGGACCTGGCGACACTCGACCTGCCCGGGAAGGTACCCGGCTACGTGATCGGGGGCCGCCAGCGCGACGGCTATGCCGTCACGGGGCCGAGCGGGCCGCAATCGCCGACGCGCGATCCGCGGGCTCGACATCCTTTGAGCGGTCCGCCCGTCGAACCGTCCGGCCGGGACGGTGCCAGGCCGGACCCGTCCATGGTTACACCGCCTCGGCGGCCTGCTCCTGACCCGGCTGCTCGTCGTCGAGGGCGGTGCGGGTGGTCTGATAGCTGGCAATGTGAGCTATGCCGGGTGCGTACGGCGTAATGATCTGGCGGAAACGGAACTGCGCGAGCGGACCGAGGGTGTCGTAGGTCTCGGCGAAGATCTCGTAGGCACGCCTGCGCGGCCAGTCCGCCGGGAGCAGTTCATCGGGCAGGTCGGGATAAAGGCCGACCAGCGCCCGCCAGCTGTCCGTGATGGCCGATCGCTCGGCCAGCGCCTCGGAGACGTTCACCTGCCCCTTGCGCACTCGTTGCAGCACCGGGTCGAAGGTGCCGGTGAACTGGTCGTAGGCCTGCGCCATCTCGTCGAGGTTCCAGGCAGAAAGCGGATGGCGGAGCCGGGCGCCACCGAGTTCGACCGGCAGCGCGCGCAACAGCGTTACCTGCTCGATCCCGCATTCCGAGAACGCGGCCGCCACGTCCTCGACATCCGGCCGTGGGCTCACCCAGACCCCGTCGTCCAGCGCGCCGAAGCCGAGCCAGCGCAGCCTGGTGCGCAGCTGGTACCGCGCTTCGCGCTGCTCTTCGGGCACGGAGAAGATCACCACCAGCCAGGTTCCGTCCCAGGGCGCGGGGAAACCCCGGCCGAAGGAAAACACCCGGTGCCGGCCCTGGGCCAGCATCCGCTCGGCCAGCGGGGTCGCGCTGTAAAAGGTGTGGCGGCCGGACCTGGACACGCTAAGCAGCCCGCGGTGGGCCAGCCGGCTCAGGGCGGCCCGTGCCGAGGCGTCGGAAATGCCGAACTCCCCGGCCAGGGCGACCAGTGCGGCCGACGGCAGCGGCTCGCTGCGTCCCGGCCAGTAGTCGCCGAGCAGGGAGATGATCACGTGCTGCGGCTGCGCCCCCACCTGCGGCCGCGGCAGCCGCGGCCTTACGGCAGTTGCTTCGGTCGTCACAAGCATTCCTCACCGTCCCGGGCCGGTGCACCGGCGCCCCCGGGTTCTCTCCGTTGTCACCACTCACCGGCCAGCTCCGCACTTGGCAAACCGGCCATCATTAATATGCTACCGCTGAGGGTGCGCCGCTCGTGAGATGGCCCCGAATTAGTCTCCATAAGAATGACGAATGCTGTATGAGATGGCAACTGTCGTGGGGTGTGTCAGGACACCAGCCTCAGGCGCTGATGATCGCCGCCGGGGCGAAGGTCCATGCCGGAGATGCTGCCGGCCAGCGCGCCGCAGAGAATCGCGCAGGTGGCGCCGACCGCCGCGCTCACCGCGGCACCTCCCGCGGCCGTGCCCTGGCCGGTGACCAGTTGGTTGATCGTCACGTTGTCGGGCGCCACCTGTGCCGCCAGGCCCTTCATGACCGCGGCCATGCCGCCGCTCCGTCCGCCCCCGGGGACCGCCGCCAGCAGGCGCTGCCCGGACGGCTCGGCCACGGTGACGTTCACGATCCGGCCGAACCGCCGGCCGCGCATGCCTTCGATGACCGCCCGCACCAGGGCGACTGGGGCCCAGTACTGCTGTTCCCTGTACTGGGTGCGCAGGATGGCGTCGAGGCCGTCGGCCAGCGCGGGAAGGTCGGCCGGCTCCCACTGCGGGATGCCGGTGACCAGGATGTCCGGATCGGGGCAGACGGCGAGCAACCGCCCGCGGCCTGCCTCGGTGGCCGGGTCCGCGGCCGCCGGCCGCACCTCGACGCGGTACGCGGCGGCGATCTCGGCCGCCGCTCGCTCCGTCTCATCCGGCTCGCAGCCGTTGATGACGATGTTGACTCCCTCGGCGGCCAGCGCCTCGGCGCAGGCCCGGCCCGGGCCCTCCACCGATGCGCAGACCGTTGCCCATCGACCGGCGATTCCAAGGTCCACAGCTATCCCCTCGTCCGCTGCCTGGGACAGGCATACGGCAGGTCCGGCTTGAGCCAGGCTAGCAACCGGACGTCCGGTTGGGAAGATTCAGGCCGTTACATTATTCGTCTTCGACGCTGGACCGCAGGCGGGAGTTGAGGTGGTGGCCGGTGGCGCGCTCGCGGCCGTAGTGGCTGGCGAGCAGGTCGTGGCCGAGGTCGTTGCGGTAGTCGCGCCAGACGGAGTGGATGTGGTTGCCGTTGTCGATGGCGTTGTCGAACTCGATGAGCAGGTGGCTGCCCTGGATGCGGTAGTAGTGCGGGGTGCCGCGTTCCTGGCCGCCCGCCCAGCAGAACCAGAGATTGTCGAGGCCTTCCCGTTGGGCCCGGGCGAGCTGGGCGCTGGCCAGTTCGCCGGGAGCGCGGCGCAGGTAGGTGGCGACGAGTGCCATCAGCGCGTCGCCCTGCCCAGTGGACAGGGCCGAGCCGGGGATGCCCTTGGGCTCGTCCTTGCTGAACTTGAGTGCCTCGCGGTCTTCTTCGTTGATGGCGTACCAGGGGATGCCTAGGTCGACGTGGTCCGGGTACTCCACCTTGCCGATGAAGGGGACCTGCCGGGTGGCGTAGTCGGCGGGCGCGACCGTGTGGATGACCGCGCGCTCGCGCTGCCCGGCGCTGAGCGAGCCGAGCAGGGTGAAGCCCTGGTCCTCTTCCAGGGCGAGGGGGGCGAGGACGCCGGCGGCGGCGGGCTGGGCGCCGAGGTTCAGCGGGGTGGCGGTCAGCCAGCGCTGCTCTATGATCGTGTAGCTGAGTGAGACATGGTGCCCCAGGAAGCGCCAGCCCCAGGTGTCCTCGAACCCGGGGCGGCCGAAGAAGGCGACGAGGTACTGGTCGCTGCTGCGGAAGTCCCCGGCGGGCAGGCCCAGCAGCGAAGTCTCGCGTTCCCGCAGGATGTTCTCCATGGCCATGACCTGCAGCACCTGGGTGTAGCCTTGCTCGCTGAGCCCGGCCGCGAGCAGGTTGTGCACCAGCGTGCGCTGGTGCGGGTTCAGCCGCCACAGAGCGATGCCCCGCCGGTCCGGCTTGGGGATGAAGTCCCAGTCCAGGCGGCCGGGATCGTCCATCGGGAACTCGCACTCCCGCCGCTGGCCGCCGTCCATGCTGTACAGCAGCGCCCAGGTAGTGACGAGCATGCGCCGGATGGTGTCCGGGGCCTCGAATGCTTCCATCGCCATGCGCGGGTCAGTTGTCATCTCTCACCAGTCCTGGTTAGTCAAACTGTCTGCACGTGTTGCGGCACTCACCAGCGCCACTGATCCGCGTGACGACGGTCTCGCCGTCGGCGAGCTGTCGCACCGGTGTCCTGCCAGACCGACGCCTCCGGGGGTGCCCGGCCAGCGGGCCGTCGCAGATGATCTTCTTCGGGGGAACGACGGGGGAGTGGTCAAGCGACCCGGCCCGGGTGCCGTGGGCCCGCCGCAGGCGTACGGCTGCCAGCTTCACGGGCGGTCGCTCCCCTCTATCCTGTTATGCACCGCGTCCGAGGACTGAAACTTCTCATGAGCATTCTGACATGTCAACATCCGTAACCCGTGCGGAGGGATTAGCCAGATGGATTCGGAGCACTCGGCCAGGGGTCCTCGAGCGCGGAGTCGCGCATCTTCATCGAGCGGGCTCGGCTGCTCACTCTCAAGGCGGCCTGGACCCTCCTAGCGGATGGGAATCTGCTGGGTACGGGCGGTGCCGCGCCGACCGTCAGGCTTGCAGCGGCGTGATCTCGCTGGCGGCGACCGAGGGCCAGCGGCTGAAGATCCGCAGCGCCTGACGGTGGACTTCGGCGAGCGACGCGGCCACGGCCTCCGCTGCCGCGTCGCCGTCGCGGCGCTCGATCATCCGTATCCATTTCTGGTCGACCCGAAGGTACGGCACCTCGACGCCGCCCTGCGCGATCAGCACCCAGATGCGCGCGGTGTCGTTCTGCAGGCGTCGGCAGATCGTGATGAGGTAGTCATTCTGGGTGGCTGCGGCGAGGACAGTGAATATCTGGTCAGCCAGCCTGACCAGGCGCTGCTGGGTGTCGCCCGCGTCGGCATCCGGCCCCTGCGGATCGGCCATCTGCCCGAGGATGCCGATGGCCTGCCTGAGCTGCGCGGCCGTGGCGTCCTTGATCCCTAGGCGCATGATCTCCGGTGCGACGATCCGCCACAGCGTGAAGAGGTCGTCGACCGATTTCAGGGTCAGCGGTGTGACCTGGTACCCCTTGCGCGGCCGGGTGCGCACCAGGCCCTCGTTATCGAGCCTGGTCAGCGCGTCGCGAATGGGGGAGATCCCGAACCCGGTGCTCTCCACCAGCGAGCGCTCGGTGAGGCGCTGCCCGGGCGCGAGCCTGCACGAGACGATGTCTGCCCACAGTCGCTGGTAAGCCGCGTCACCGAGAGACTGGGTGTCAGTCGGGAGATTCCCGGACGGGAGGACAGACACTGGTGCTCGCTTCCCCACGTTTTCGTAGTCAGTGATATACCAGCACCTTAGCTTATCGCCGCCGGGTTGACGCGCGCCGCGTGCCCTCCGTTCGTCTGCGCGCCCGCTCACTGTCGAGCGAGATCACGTCGCACGACCGGGCGAGCCGCCGGGCCTGCGCGTGCGTGGCGGTGATGAAGTCGAGGGCGCCCCGGGCGGCCAGCTCGCCGTCCCGCCGGCCGAGCGCCGCGCCTAGGCCGGTGTCGGTCGGCCGCGGTGTGCCGGACCGGGCTGCCTCGGCGACGGGCAGGTACCAGACCCGGTACATGTCCTCCCCCATGCCGCGGTAGGTCTCCGCCAGCTGCTCGTTGTCGGCCGCCGTGGCGAGCAGCTGGAACAGCGCCACCGCGTGCTCGTAGAACCGGCTCACCCGGTCGGCCAGCGACCGCGCGGTCCAGGCCTCGTAGTCGGCGACGATCTCCCGCATCCCCGCAAGCTGCGCGGCGGTCGCCCGCTCGACCCCGAGCCTGACAAGTTCGGGGCCGATCAGCCGCCAGGCCACGAACAGGTCGTCGACCGACTTCAGCGTGGGAGACGCGACCTCGTAGCCGCCGGGCGGCGCGCGGTGGATCAGGCCGTCCCGCATCAGCAGGGCGAAGGCGTCGCCGACAGCGGCGGTCCCGGCGTTCAGGTCCGCTGCGGCCTGGCTTTCGGTCAGCGGATGTCCGGGATGCAGCGCACCGCGGCGGATCTGGTCCCGCAGCGCCCGGTACGCGGTCCCGGCCGAGGCCGCTGATGTCGCGTCAAGGTTAATTGGCATAGCACGAGGTCCCTTCGCCGCAACCTCTCACCCGCTGGCAGCCTAGCTGTAAATGGACATGCCTCCGTCGATGGATCTCGGCGACATGCTCCAACCCCGCCGCCACCACTACGTCGTACTGGCCGCCACCAGCCCGGCCGCCGCGAAGTGGAGCGCTTGCTATCCGGGCCGGCGCGGCGCCGGCTCAGGAACCTTGGAACCGGGGCGGGCGCTTCTCCAGGAACGCGCGATGGCCCTCGCGGGCGTCGGCCGAGCTGGCGCAGGCGGCGGTCAGCGCTTCGGCCGCCGCCAGCCGACCGGGCGCGTGGGCCGCCCGGAGCGCCGCCTTGGCCGCGCGCACCGACAACGGGGCGTTGGCCGCGATCGTCGCCGCCAGCTCGCGTGTCGCCTGTTCCAGCGTGCCCGCGGGTAGCAGGCGGTTGACCAGGCCGGAGCCGAGCGCCTCGATGGACGAGATCGCCCGGCCGGTGAACAGGATCTCCGCGGCGTAGCCGGGTCCGACGGCCCGCTGCAGCGCGTGAGTGAGCGATACCGGGTAGCCGATGCCGAGCCGGGCCGCGGGGATGGCGAAGCGGCTGTCCTCTGCGGCGATGCGGATGTCGGCGCCGAGCGCGATGGCCACCCCGGCGCCGAAGCAGTAGCCGTGAATCATCGCGATCAGCGGCGTGGACAGCGCCTCGAGGCAGTCGAACAGGCTCGCCACCGTCTTGTCGGCCAGCTCCCGCGCCTCGTCGCTGTCCTGCCGGGCCTCGAACTCCGAGATGTCGGCGCCCGCGGCAAAGGCGGCGGTGCCCTCGCCGCGCAGCACGATCGCCCGGACCGCGGGATCGGCGTCGAGGCTCCTGAGCGCCTCGTCGAGCTGGCCCATCATGCTGACCGAGAGCGCGTTGCGCCGCGCGGGGTTGCTGATGGTTACCCAGCCGGCTGCGTCCGCCGTGTCGGCATGCACGCTGCCGGTCACTGTGCCTTCTCCGCGCGGTACCGGTTTCGCAGCGTGCCCAGCCCCTCGATGCGCACCTCGAACTCATCGCCGTCGGTCAGGTAGCGGGGGGGCTGCCTGGCCGCCCCGACCCCGGCCGGGGTCCCGGTCATGATCAGGTCGCCGGGTTCCAGGGTGAGGAACTCAGTGATATAGCAGACCAGGTCGGTCACCGAGTAGATCATGCTCGTCGTCCGGTCGTCCTGCATCACCTCGCCGTTGAGCAGGCCGGTGACCCGCATGTCGGGCGACGCGCCGCCGAGCCCCCCGGCCGGCACCACGACCGGCCCGACCGGCGTCAGCGCGTCCCACGCCTTGCCCGCCGTCCGCTGGGAGGTGTGGAACTGGTAGTCGCGCACCGACCCGTCGTTGCCGATGGTGTAGCCGAACAGCACGCCCGGGACCTCGGCGGCGGCCACCCGGCGGCACCGGCGGCCGATCACCACGGTCAGTTCGCTCTCGAAGTCCACCTGGTCCGACTCGGGCGGCAGGGCCAGCTCGGCGAACGGTGCGGCCAGCGCGTTGCCCCACTTCGCGAACAGGTCAGGGTGGGCCGGCACCGCGGTACGGCCGGCCTCGGCGATGTGCGTCAGGTAGTTCTGCCCGACGCAGACGATCTTGCTCGGCCGTCCCACCGGGCAGAGCAGGTCAGCCTCGGTCACCGCGACGGCTGCGCCCGGCTCGATGAGGCCGGCGTCGCCCTGCGCCGCGTTTAGCAGTTGGGGGAGGTCGGTGAAGGTCTTACCGCCGACCGTGGCCAGCCGCCCCTCCACCGCGCCCGGCCGGTACAGCACCGCCACCGGCCCGTCCGGCCGTGCCACCCGCCCAAGGCCCGTCCCGTCCGCCCAGGCTTCCTCTGTCATCATGCCGTCCTTAGGTCGCTCTCCGTCTCGGCCACCGCGATTACTCCCGCGTCGGCCAGCCGCCGGACGTCGTCCGGCGGGTAGCCAAGTTCGGACAGTAGCGCGGCGGTACTCTCGCCAAGGCGGGGGGCCCGGCCGCGGGCCCGCGGCGCGCCGTCGGCGACGACCGGGCTGTTCACGATTACCGGAACCCCGTGCCGCTCGGCGTCGCGGGGGAACATGCCGCGCGCGGCGAACTGCGGGTCTTCCACCACCGCGTCGATGGTGTTCACCGGGCCGCAGGGCACGCCGGCCTCGCGCAGCGCGTCGATCCAGTGGTCGCGGTCGTTGGCGGCGAACCGTTCCTCCAGGATGGCGGCGAGGTCCCGACGGTTGACGAACCGCTCGTACTCGGTCGCGAACCGCTGGTCGCCGGACAGGTCGATGCCGAGCACCTCGCACAGCCGCGGCCACGACCGGTCCACCGCGCCGATCACCAGCGTCCGGCCGTCGCCGCAAGCGAAGGCCTGGTACGGGGCGGCCAGCCGGTGGGCGGTGCCCAGCGGGCCAGGCACCTGCCCGGTGGCGGCGTAGTCGGCCACCTCCCACACCGACCAGGACGCCACTGCGTCGGCCAGCGCCACGTCCACGTACGAACCGCCGCCACCCGCCCGGGCCCGCAGCAGCGCGGCCAGCACCCCGATGGCGCCCCACATCCCGCTCCCGACGTCGGAGACCGGGAAGCCCGCCTTCGCCAGCCGCCCGTCGTCCATGCCGGTGACGCTCATTAGCCCGCTGTAGGCCTGCGCGATCAGGTCGATGCCCTTGGCGTCGCGCATCGGGCCGAACTGGCCGAAGCCGGAGATCGAGCAGTAGACCAGGTCCGGGCAATGCCCACGCAGGTCCTCGTAGCCGAGGCCGAGGCCGGCCATCGCGCCGGCGCGGAAGTTCTCCACCAGCACGTCGCTGCGGCGTGCCAGGTCGATGACGATCTGCCGGCCCTCGGGCGTCTTCAGGTCGACCGCGAGGCTGCCCTTGTCCCGGTGGACCAGGATGAACGGGAGCGGCTGGTCGTCGGGCCCCATGGTGCGGCGGCGGAGCGTGTCGCCGCCGACCGGCTCGACCTTGGTCACGTCGGCGCCGAGGTCGGAGAGGATCATCGTGCAATACGGACCCGCGAGGGCGCCGGTCATATCCAGCACGCGTACCCCGCTCAGGAAGGGTTTCGCTTGCGTGCTCGTGTCCATCGGCACCCGGCCCTTCTGCCGCTTCTTGGTCCACGATGCGATCCAGTGGACCATTCTTGGTTTAACGCAAGCTACGCCGCGGGTAGCAGGACGTCAAGCTGGCCGCCTGCGCGGGCCGGAACGCGCGTGGCCAACCGTGCCCTGGTAGCCGGGCACCGACGTCGCCGCCACCGGCTGGCCGTCAAGCAGTGCCGTCCTGGCGCCGGGCTTCCGTCTGCCTGAACTGATATGTCAAGATGCTGAGAATGAAGTATTAGGCGTGTAGAGCACGAGCGGACCGGAACGGACAGGAAGGCGTTATCGGCAATGCCTGCGTCAGGACGCCAGTTCCAGGGCCCGGCTGCCGTGGCTGACGCGCAGGTCCGCACCCGAGATGCAGGCCGCCTGGGCACTGCAGAGAATGGCGCACGCGGCGCCGAGTTCCGGGTGGCCGCGGCGCCGTCCGGCGCCGGCCAGCCCGGCCGGGCCGACCCCGGTCACCAGTTGGTTCACGGTCACGTTGTCGTCCGCGGCCCGGGCGGCGAGTCCCCTCATGACCGCGGTCATGCCGTCGCGCTCGCCGCCCGGCGCCGCCGTCTGGCTGCGCCGGGTCGGCGCGGTCGCGGTGATGTTGACGATACGGCCGAAACGACGGCTGCGCATCCCGCCGATGACGGCCTGGACCATCGCGACCGGGGCCCAGTACTGCTGTTCCAGGTAATTCAGGCGCAGGGCGTCCGCGAGGTCGTCAGCTCGTTCCGGCCGGCCGTCCAACTCGAGCTGGAAGTTTCCCGTCACCAGGATGTCCGGCTCGGACCAAGCATCGAGCAGCCGGTCACGGCCCTTCTGGGTGGCGAAGTCCCCGGTCGCCGCGCGCGCCATGACGCCGTAGGTGGCGGCGATCTCCGCCGCCGCGCGTTCCACCGTCTCCGGCTCACAGCCGTGTACCACGATGTTGGCCCCTTCGGCCGCGAGCGCCTCGGCGCAGGCGCGGCCCGGCCCCTGGCTGGATGCGCAGATGATTGCCCACCGCCCCGCGATTCCAAGATCCACGGGTGCTCCTTTCGTCCTGAACTGCCATGTCCAGGCGTCAAGGTTGCCAAATTGGATTCAATATGCACCGCATCGTAGAACTATTTACCGGGGTACGGCAAGGCTGTAGTATGCGGATCAATGAGGGGACTGCTGGCCCGGCCACTGAGGTTCCCTCGCGGGCCGGACGCGGCGGGCTCGAATGACGAGGACGCGCAGCGCGGAAGCTGAATTCAAGATCGGCTACCAATAGGCCGCTTGTCGACAAGTGCCTCGCCGCGGTGCGGGCCACGCGGCTGAACCTCGTCTAGCCGAGTCATCCGTCCACCGAGCCTGAAAACCCGGCGGTTACGCGAGCCGCGCGTTCGCCCAGATGCAGCCGGTCAAGGAGTAACCTGGCGCAGCGCGCGCGCCCGAGCCGACCATGCCCAGTTCGCCCGCGCGCCCGTGCGGGACGTGCCCACTGGGGTCTCGCAGATGTGAAAGGCCCCCGATATGAACCGCGACCGGTCCCACGAGGGTATGCAGTCCGTCCTCCGGACGCTTGCCGCCCTCGAAGCGATCGCTCAGTTGCAGCCCGTGCGGATGAGCGATCTCGCTCGCGAGCTGGATCTGCCCAAGTCAACCGTTACCCGCATCCTGCGCACCCTGCGCGAGGCAGGCTGGGCGGCCGAGCACGATAGCCTCGCCGATCAGCGATGGGTGCTGACCGCACGGGCGCTGGCGGTCGGCTCGAGCGTGGCCAGCGAGCTCGACCTGCGTGCGGTGACGCGGCCCTGGCTGGTGCGGCTCGCGGCGGAGACCGATGAGAACATCCACCTGTCGATGCCGGACGGAGACTCCCTGGTACTGATCGATAAGGTCCCGTCCAGCCGGCCGGTGCAGATCGTGACCAGCATCGGCGACAAGGCGCCGATGCACCTGAGCGGGTCGGGGTGGGCCTTCCTGTCGCGCCTGCCGCGGGCGGAGGCCGAGAAGCTGCTGCCGGACAAGCTGGTCGCCACCACGCCGCTCTCGGTGACCGACCCGGAACGCCTGCTCGAGGAAATCCAGCAGGTCGCCGACCGCGGTTTCGCGATCAACCCGGGCCGCTGGCGGGCCGAGGTGGCCGCGGTCGCCGCGCCCATCGTCAATCACCGGGGCCGCCCGATCGCGGCGCTGTCCATCTCCATGCCGGCCTACCGGCTGACCGAGGCGCTGCATGAGCCGTATGGCGCGCTTGTCCGCCACGCGACAAGCGAAATCTCCAGGGAGCTCGCGAGCCGCCTCCGGACGCCGTGCAGCCGGCCCGGCATGAACCAGCCCGTTACTCGCCGGAGATTCTCGCCGCCTGGCTCAGGTAGACGTCGAGCTTGGTGATTCCCGCCCGAGCCTCGCGCCGCCACCACGTCGGCGCCGGCGCCAGCGCCTCGGCGGCGGCGTTCAAGTCGCGTTGCGGAATCATGCTGGATGTCCCAGAACATATGAACATCCGCACGAGCTGGCACCAGGCGCACCGCAGGAAGTACTCGACGTCGCGGCACGGGACGCGGCGGGGAGTGGCGGCAGGGGGCATCGCAAGCCTCCTCAGCGTCCGGCCTTGGCGGCTTCTTCGCGCAGCACCGGCATGGCGTGCTCGGCGAACAGCCGCATGGTGCGGTGCGCGTCATCGGTACGGGTGCCGGGGGCCCGCACCTCGAACCCGAGGTGGGTGATCAGCGGGCCCTCACCCCGCACCACCGGCAGGTACTTCTCGATGATCTGGTCGACCGTGCCCAGCCCGGGAACGGCGAAGATGGTGGGGCTGGGCAGGCCGCTCACGGCCGCCTCGCGCAGCGCCTCCACCGTCACCTGGGCCGACTCCGGCGGCTGCACCCCGTCCAATCCCTTGCGCAGCGCGTACTGGTTGCTTACCCACAGGCACGGCTCGGCCGTCGCCTAGAAACGCCTCTTCCCATGTGTCCGCGATGCTGAGGTGGTTCACGAATCCGATGAGATGGTCCTCCGGGCGCCGTCCGTTCGCCCGCATCACCTGCTCGTAGACGCCGGTGACGTCGGGGGCGATCAGGTTATAGCCGCGCTCGGCGGCCCGGCGGACGCCCTGCGGGCCGAAGCCGCCCCAGAAGATCGGGATGCGCTTCTGCACCGGCTGCATGATCCAGCGGACGTCGGGGAAATTGTAGTACTTGCCCTCCACGGTCGAAGTGGTCGTCGTCGCCGTGCAGACAGCGCTCGATGATGTCGATGATCTCCCAGGTCCGCCCGAACCGCTCCTTCGGGTCGATGCCGAAGGTGTTGAACTCCTCCCACTGCGAGCCGACGCCGATGCCCAGGTCGAACCGGCCGTTGGAGGCGATGTCGACGGCGGCGATGTCCTCCGCCAGCCGCAGCGGGTTGTGGAACGGGGCGCAGATCACCGAGGTGCCGATGCGTATCCGCGACGTCTTGGCGGCGACGCTCATGGCCAGCGGTCAGCGGCGACGAGTTGCCCGACGCGAAGCAGAAGTGGTGCTCGCCGAAGTACACCGCGTCGAAGCCAAGATCCTCGGCCAGGAGCGCGTCGTTGTGGTAGTCCCGCCAGGCGTCGGCCGCCGACTGGCCAAGATCTGCTCGCTGCCTGGGACCAGAGATAATCGAAAACCGCACGAGGCGCTCCTTTGGGCCGACGCGGGCAGGACCCGGGAGTCAGCGTTCCCGGCGGGTTGCCAGGAATGATGACTCCTTTTTTAAGATGTACGATAGATATGTCGCATGAGGCTGTCAACCTTGCTTGCGCGCGGCGCTGGAGTCTGCAGTTGATGAGCGAAGCTGGTCTCACACTTGCCGGGCGGACGCTGCTGATGTCCGGTGGCAGTCGCGGTATCGGTTTGGCCGTGGCCGTCCGGGCGGCCCGCGACGGGGCCAACGTGGTGCTGCTGGCCAAGACTGGTGACCCCCACCCGAAGCTGCCGGGCACCGTGCATACCGCCGCGGCCGCAGATCGAGGCGGCCGGCGGCAACGCCCTGGCAGTGGTGGGCGACGTGCGCTACGACGCTGACTGCCCGGGCGGTCGCCGCCGCGGTCGGAGGCATTCGGCGGCATCGACATGCTGGTCAACAACGCCAGCGCCATCGAGCCTGACGCGGCACGCTCGCGACGCGACATGAAGCGTGTACGACCTGATGCACAACGATCAACGTGCGCGGCACGTTCCTGCGCAAGCTGGCGATCCCGCACCTGCGAGCGCAGTGGCTAACCCGCATATCCTGAACCATGTCGCCGCCGCTCGACCTGCGCCGCGCAGTGGTTCGCGCGCACGTTGCCTACACGATGGCGAAGTACGGCATGAGCCTGTGCACGCTCGGGCTGGCCGACGAGTTGCGCGCCGC
This sequence comes from uncultured Actinomycetota bacterium, assembly GCA_963767685.1. Taxonomy (GTDB): domain Bacteria; phylum Actinomycetota; class Actinomycetes; order Streptosporangiales; family Streptosporangiaceae; genus Trebonia. The sequence continues at coordinate 1,431,074 of CAVYEZ010000005.1, read as the reverse complement.
GGGCGTGGCCGTCAACTCGCTCTGGCCGCGTACCGACCATCGCCACCGCCGCCGTCGCCAACTGCTCGGCGGCGACGAGGCTGGGCGAGTCGCGCAGCCCGGAGTTCATGGCCGACGCCGCCCACGGATCTCACGCGACCGCCGCGCGATGCACCGGCAACTTCTTCATCGACGAGGAGTGCTCAAGGCCGAGGGCTCGGTCGACCTGTACGGCTATCGGCGGTGCCGGAGGGCGACCCGCTTGAGCTGGACCTGTTCACCGAACCGTTCACCCGCTACTCGCCCATGAGCAGGCCGCGTCCGCCGGGTCACGCGCCCGGCCAGCGCGTTGACGGTGTCCACCGGGACCGCGTTGTCCTGCCCTCCGGACCGGGAAGCTCCTCTACCTCCGCTGCCAGCGCGTCACGCGCGATGGGCAGCAACTCCTCGCCGGGAGACCAACCATATGGCTGCATGATGATGTCGAAGTCGGCGTGGCGGAACAGGACTTTTACCCCCCATTTTTCCGCCAGTACCTTGTCGGTGACCTCGTCGAAGTCCGCAACCAGGGACTTCTTTACCGCGAAGACCGTGTCTGACTCGATGTACTCGCTGCCCGCCACGAAGATCTGCGTGGTCAGGTCGCGGTGGCCCGGGGCGGTCACGATGAAGTGGATGTGCGCCGGGCGGAGACGCGATGCCTGCCGGTCGCCACGAGCAACTCGCCGACCGGGCCGTCGGTCGGGATCGGGTAGTAACTCGGCACGATGGTGCGGAACCAGAACCCGCCGTTCGCCGTCAGCCGTGAACAGGCCCACGGCCGTTGGTCCTGGGCTGCCCGCCGGGCTGCTGCACGTCGTAGAAGCCCTGGTGGTTCGGCCTGCCACACGTCAAGCTTCGCGCCCGGCAGCGGGGTGCCGTCGACCGACACGACCCGGCCGGTGACCACGCACGGCGTCGCCTTCGGGTCCTGACCAGGTCGATGTCGTCACCGAGCGCGCGGACGGGCGACTGCACGACGTGGAACGGGCCGAGCACGGTCGACTCGGTCGCGACGCCGAACTTGCGGTTGGAGATCGTCTCGACCAGCATCGACAGCCCGAGAACGTCCGACAGCAGGATGAACTCCTGCCGCTCGTCGTCGCACTTTTGCCCGGTCCTCGGTCAGGCAGTCGATCGCCTTCTCCCACTCGAGGATCGTCAGCTCGACTTCCCGGGCGAACGCGTGCAGGTACTTGACGAGCGAGACCAGGATCTCGCGCAGCCTCGGGCTGGTGTCAGGCGCGAAGGACTCGATGACTGCGTCAGCCGCAGTTTCCTCAGTGAAGTCAGTAGCCATGGCAAGCTTCCTTTCCTGTCGCAGTGCTGGCCTGCCACCGCGGTCAGCCCAGCAACTTCTCAGACTGCGGCATCGGCGGGTGCCTCGGGGTCGTAGGCGTAGATCCACCCGCTCGCGACCAGCGGGTCGGCCGAGGCCAGCGACTGGTCCCTGGCCTGCTGCTCCGGCCCGTCGGGCAAGTGGTTGACGTGGGCCCGCGCATGGCTCACCTGCTGCAACCGGGTGGTGCGCCCGATCCGCAGGGTCTCGTACCGTTGGAGCGCACGGGCCGGCGCCTGCATGTCCTCCGTGAGGCAGCGGGCGAGGACGGCGGCGTCCTCAACCGCCTGGGCGGCGCCCTGGGCGAAGAAGGGGAACATCGGGTGGGCGGCGTCGCCGAGCAGGGTGACCGGGCCGCGGCTCCACCGCGTGAGCGGATCGCGGTCAATCAGTGCCCACCGGCCTGGCGCTCCGCTTGCCGTATAAGGTCGCGCAGGCGCTTGTCCCAGCCGGCGAACTCGTCGGGAACTCCTCGACGGTCGCGGTGGCGCTCCAGGACTCGGTCCGTGTAGTCGCCGGCCGGGGCGAACGCGACCAGGTTGACCGCGGTCTCGGCGGAGACCGGGTAGTGCACGAGATGACGCCCAGGGCCGATCCACAACGTCTGAGCGCGGCGGCGGGCGAATTGTGGTGCCCGGTCAGCGGGCACGATGGCCCGGAATGCGCAGATCCCGGGTACCTGGGCAAAGAGGGCTTCGGTCACCGCGCCGCGCACCGCCGAGTGCACGCCGTCGGCCCCGATGACCACGTCGGCCTCAGCGGTGCTCCCGTCGTCGAATCCCAGCACCACGCGGTCGCCGCGGACCGAGACGCCGGTGCAGCGCCTGCCAAGCCGGACCGTTCCCGCCGGGACGGCAGATGCGATCACGTTGTGGAGGTCGGCCCGGTGCGCAGTATAGGTGCGCTCTCCGTACAGCCGCTGGCACGCGCCCGCGAGATCTTCCGCGGACAGCACCCGCCCCGTCCTCCCACCGGCGGAACTCCCATCCCACGTCAAGCGGCACCGCCCAGCTGGCCAGCTCTTCCGTGACGCCCGCCGGCGCAGCAGGCGCATCACGTTGGGCGCGAGCACCAGCCCGGCGCCCACCTCTTTGAGGACGGGGGCCTGCTCGTAGACAACCGACGGTACGCCGGCCCGGCCAAGGAAGGCCGCAGCGGCAAGACCGCCGATGCCGCCGCCCACGATCGCAACACGGGGACCATCAGAGCATGAAGCAACCATTACGACCCGAGCGTCCTTTCGCCAATTGCGGAACTAGAGACAGCCCACTGGTGACCGGCGCAGGTGCCCGGACCCGTCGGACGGCGAGCTGTCGTAGCCACGATCGTGGGGGATAGCAACCCCGCAGAGAAGGGATACATTCATTCAATGAATCAAGTCGAGGCCTCGGGTGCGGCGCTGGGCCACCGGGGACGGTCCAGGTGAGCGGTCATGCCCCGGACGAGTGAACCGGGGCGGAGTGTCGCCTCGCGGCTGCTGCAGGTGCTTTTCGCCTTCGGGCCGGGACATTCCCGGTTCACTGTCGCCGGGCTGACCCGGCAGACGGGCATGCCGCAGGCCACGGTGCGCCGGATGGTGCTCGAGCTCGTACGGGCGGGGGCGCTGGAGATGGCCTCCGACGGGGTGCTCACGGTGGGAACCCGCCTCTGGCAGCTTGGCACCCTCGCCCCGCTGACCGAGCCCCTGCGCACGGTCGCCCAGCCGTTCATGGAGGACCTGTATACGGCCCTGAACCAGCACGTTCAGCTGGCGGTGCTGGAGGGCCGCGAGGCGGTCGTTGTCGAACGGCTTTCCCGGCCCGGTGCCATTGGACTGGCGTCCCGGGTGGGCGGGCGCCTGCCGCTGCACAGCTCGGCCGTCGGCAAGGTGCTGCTCGCGCACGGGGAGCTCGCCCTCTTCGACGCCGTGGAGGAGCGCGGGCTGACCCGGTTCACGCCGAACACGATCACCGATCCCGCGAAGCTTCGCGGCGAACTCGCCGACTGCCGGCGAACCGGCACGGCGACCGTGCACGAGGAAATGACCCCGCGCGCTGACTCGGTCGCGACCCGGATCATGGACGCCGACGGATGCGTGATCGCCGCGCTGTCGCTCGTGGTCCGGTCCGGTTCCGTCGCGCTGCCGACGATCATCCCGCCTGTCCTGGCCTCCGGTCTCGGCATCTCCCGCCGGCTCGGCTGGACACCGCCGGTGGGCGTCCGGGCCACACCGAGACGACAGGTTCCCGCGGCTGCTGGAGGAACGCCTCCCCGTGAATTGTAGGCAGGCCACAGGCGGCTGACCTGGATCCCGCTCCTGCCCAGCGGAATCAAAGGCGTAACCGTCGTCAGGCGCTTTCCCTGCTCGGCCCCGGAACGGCCGCGAGCTGGCTCATGAGCGCGGCGAACTCACCGAAAGACAGGCTCTGCTCGGCATCCGACAGCGCCTGGTCCGGGGTCGGGTGAACCTCGATCAGCAGGCCGTGAGCCCCCGCGGCGCGGGCGGCCCACGCCATCGGCGCGACGTAGCTGCGCAGTCCGGTGCCGTGGCTGGGATCGACGATGACCGGCAGGTGCGTACCGCTCACGAAGCACCGCGACAGCAGAAAGATCCAGGGTGTTGCGCGTGGCCCGCTCGAACGTCCGGATTCCGCGCTCGCAGAGGATGACCTGCTGGTTGCCCTGCGCGACAATGTACTCCGCGGCCGCCAGCCACTCTTCGATCGTGCTGGACAGGCCGCGCTTGAGCAGCACCGGCCGGCCGAGCTTGCCGACTTCGCGCAGCAGGTCGAAGTTCTGCATATTGCGCGCGCCAATCTGCAGGATTCGGCCTCGGCTATGCGGTGCACCTGTTCGACGGCCATGACCTCGGTGACGACGGGAAGCCCGGTCTCACGTCCGGCCTTGGCCAGCAAGTGCAGGCCCTCCCAGCCGAGGCCCTGGAAGGCGTAGGGCGATGTCCGGGGTTTGAACACGCCGCCGCGCAGCACGTGCGCACCGTGTCGCGGACGAATTCCGCCGTGGCGGTGATCTGCTCAGGGCTCTCGACCGAGCAGGGACCAGCCATCACCGCGAATCCGCTCCCGCCGATCAGCAGCTGCCCGACCTGAACGACCGTGTCCGCCGCCCGGCTGGCGCGGTCAACGAGCCGGTACTGCTTGGAGCGGTGCACCGCCGGTGCCCGTTCGGCCGCGACCGCTTCCAGCGTCTCGGCCGGCTCCGCCGCGGTCGGCGTGTCGGGCAGGCTGCCCGGATGGGCCGGATAGCGCAGCGCTTTGGCCGGATAACTTCCGAGGACCTTGACGTACTGTGCCGCAAGTGGAGCTCGTCCAGGGCTGCGGCTGTCCGCAGGTCGGCCGCGTTGCCTTCGAAATCAAGGAAGAACAGGTACTCCCAGGGCCTTCCCGGACGAGGCCGCGACTCCAGCTTGGTCATCGAGTGGCCGCTGCTCGACAGGATTTCCAGACAGCGCAGCAGCGCACCCTCCTCGTGCCGGGTGATCAAGATCAGGCTCGTCTTGCAGGCAATCCGCGTATCGACGGGAGTAGCGGCGGTCGACAGCGCCACGAAGCGCGTGAAGTTGTCGGCGCAATCGGCGACCCCGTGCCTGAGCACCACCAGGCCGTGGGCTTGCGCGGCCTCGGCGGAGCCGATGGCAGCGACGCTCGGATCGCCCGCGGCGGCGACCGCGGCCATGGCCCCGGCCGTGTCGAAGTAGCTCGTCGGGGTGGCGTGCGGCAGCGACTGCAGGAATTCCGCGCACTGCGCGAGGCCCTGAGGGTGAGACAGCACCCGGCTCAGGGGCTAGCGGGACGTCCTGCACCGCTGCCAGGCAGTGGTCGACCTTCCAGGTTTCCTCGCCGACGATGAACAGCTCGTGCTCGCGCAGCAGAGAATAGACCTCGTTGATGCTGCCTGCGGTCGTGTTCTCGATGGGAAGGACGGCCAGATCCGCCTCGCCCGCCAGCAGCGCATCGGCCGCCTGGCTGAAGGTGTGGAATCCGGCCAAGTCACCGTCGGTGCCGCGGGCAGCCAGGTATTTGCGCGCGGCCGCATCGCTGTACGAGTGCGCCGAGCCCTGGAAGGCAACGCGCAGCCGCCCGGCCGGCCCTCCGTTCAGGCGCCTCGCTTGCTGGGCAACGGAATCGTCGATCAGTTCGCGGAAGATCCTCCGCACCAGGTTGGCGGATACACCGAGATCCGCGGCCTCGGCTTCGACGCCTGCCAGCACCTGCCGCTCGCGGTCCGCGTCTCGAATCGCCGAAGTTCCGCCTTCCTTCAGGCGGGCTATCTCGGCGATGACCTGGCTGCGCTGCGCGATCAGGCCAACTATCCCGCTGTCGACCTCGTCCAGGCTGCGCCGGGTCACCGATGCCTGGCTGCTCGCCGTTCATGCTGCGATTCCTCCGCCTTACTGGACCGGCTTCCCGCTGAAACAGCAGGTTGCAACGGTGATATGTTAGGGGCCAGTGTAACGGCCCGGGCAGGACATTGATCCGGTCGGTCACCTCGTCGAGGACGAAGAAGGTCTGAGTCCCGCGGACGCCGGGCAGTTGCTGCAGTTGCTCCATGATGACATCGCGTATCTCACCCAGGCTCCGTCCCCGCAGGACTACCGCGATGTCGAACCCGCCGGCGAGAAACGCTGCGTAGCGCACATTCGGGATCGCGGCGAGCAGTGCCCGCAACTCGTGCCGGTTGAGTTGGCCGCCGGTCATCAGGACCAAGGCGGTCGACTCGCAGCCGACCTGCTCCGGATCGGTCGCGATCGTGTACCGGCGGATAACCCTAGCGTCCTGCAGCCGGGCGATCCGCGTGTAGGCCGTGGCGCGCGAGACCGAGGCTGCCTGCGCGACCTGCGCGACCGGCAACCGTGCGTCCTGATCGAGTGCCCGGAGAATTGCCAGGTCGACGTCGTCGAGATTCACGTCTGCCAGATTCGCATACTTCTAGACGAATTTTCAGTCTAGACGCCAAAGTTTTGGCTGTGCGTCCAGAGATCGGGCAGGCTTCTAGATTTTTCTTGACCGGGAAACGACTCTGTTTTCCAGGCGGGACGGACCAGTCCCCGCAGAGTCCGCGTTCGAGATTTAGGGTGCCCGATGGACGAGATCACAGTTGCGCAGCTGGACGCCGACCCGTACCCGGCTTATGCGGCGCTGCGCCAGCACCAGCCGGTGGCGTGGGTGCCGTGGGCGGACGCCTACTTCGTCACCCGGTGGGAGGACGTGCGCGCGCTGGCGGGTGACCCGGATACATTCAGCGCGGCCGTGCACGATTCGCCGTTGACGGTCACGCTCGGGCCTAACCTGCTGCACAGCGACGGCAGCTACCATGCGCAACTGCGGTCACCGCTGACCGCGAGCCTGCGCCCGGGCGCGGTCGCACGCAGGCTCAGGGGGGTCGTCGAAGGTGCAGTGGCGGACCTGGTCGCGGGTCTGCCTGACGACGGACGGATCGACCTAGTGGCTGACCTGGCTCAGCCACTGGCGATCCGGGTACTTACCGAGGCCACGGGCCTGCCCCGAGTCGATCCCGCGACCCTGGTCGGCTGGCTGGACGGTATCGCCGCGGGCGCGTCCAACTACGAACGCGATCCGGCTAAGCAGCACCGCGCCGACGCCGCATGCGGCGAGGTCGACGCGATACTCGCGCGTACCCTGCGGGAGGGCGCCCCCGAGGGCAGTATTCTCGACGCGCTTGTCCGCACCACGGTCGACGGCCGTGCTCTCCAGTTCGCGGAGCTGTCCGCCACGGTCAAGCTTCTCATCATCGGCGGCATGCAAGAGCCGCGGGACCTGTTCGGGTTCGCCATCAGCGCCGTTCTCCAGCGCCCCGACATCCGGGACCGCGTCCGCGCCGACCCCGCGGCGGTCCCGGCCCTGATCGAGGAAGCTCTGCGCTGGGGATCCCCGGTGGGCACGATCACTCGGAAGACCGCCAGACCGCTCACGCTGGGCGGCGTCGACCTTCCCGCCGGTGCCGTGCTGGCAGCGGTGATCAGCTCGGCGAACCGCGACGAGCGACACTGGGCGGACCCCGACGACTTCGACATCGACCGCGACGACCATGAGCACCTCGCCTTCAACGCGGGCCCGCACGCGTGCGTCGGCGCGACCCTGGCCCGTACGGAAGCGCGCCTCGCGGTACAGGGCCTCATCGAACGCTTCCCCGACCTGGAACTCGACGGGCCCGTCATCATCCGCGGCTGGGAGTTCCGCGGACCGCTTTCGATTCCGGTCCGCCTGCGGGGCGGGCGCACCTGGTCCGTCAGCCGCGAAGCCGAGCCCCTACTCCGCGCGGTTCGCGTATGTGACCTGGAGCAACTAACCCCAGACGTCCGCCTGATCACCCTCGAGCCAGTCGGCGGCGAGCGGCTGCCGGCGGCGGAGCCGGGACGCACGTGGATGTCTTCCTGCCCGACGACGTACAGCTGGCGGTGGACGGACCGCGCGTCCGGCAGTATTCCCTGACCGGCGACCTCGGAAATGTCCTCAACCGATGGCAGATCGCTGTCCAGCGGCAACCCGGCGGCCGCGGCGGATCGCGGTGGATACACGACGAGGTCAGGCGGGGCGACATACTCCGGGTCGGATATCCGCGTAACAACTTCCGGCTGGCAGGCGCACCGGCTTATCTCTTCCTGGCCGGCGGCATCGGCATCACGCCCATCATGCCCATGGTCGTCGAGGCGGAGCGAAGCTGGATACCGTGGCAGCTGCACTACGTCGGCCGGACCATCGAGAAACTGCCGTTCGCCCGCGAGCTTCCCCAGGTGGGGACCACGTTGTGGGCCACAGAATCGGAGGGCAGACCCGACTTCCGCGGGCTGCTCGAAGCGGTGCCGGATGGCACCGCGGTCTACTGCTGTGGGCCGGCCCCGATGATTAGCGCGGTCGAGGCGCTCTGTGCCGCCAGGGAAGGAACACGGCGCCGGATCAGCCTGCACCTGGAGCGCTTCGCGCGGCTGGCCGATGCCACTGCAGGGAGCGACACCGACACCGCGTTCGAGGTTTATTTGCGGCGCAGTAACCTCACTATTACGGTCGGCCTGGCCGCTCGGTACTTTCGGAGCTGAGCGAAGCCGGGGTGCTGGTCCCGTCGACCTGCCGCGAGGGCCTGTGCGGCTCCTGTGAAGTGGCCGTCCTCGACGGTGAGGTCGTCCACCGTGATACCGTGCTCACCCCCGACGAACGCGCATCTAACGCAGCGATGATGGTCTGTGTCTCTCGGGCCCGGTCACCCCGTTTGGTCCTCGACGCCTGACGGTCAATCAGTTCCCGGCCGCCTCACTCCCGACCGGCGGATGCAATCTTGCATCCCATTTACGCCGGAAACATGGGTTGCAAGCAACGGCGCGTCAACATGCCGTAACCCTGGCAATCGGGACCTTGCTCCAGCCCTCAGGCGAGCTGGCCAAGCGGCAGGCGCGGCACGCGCCTGCCGTCGCGCTGGAGCCCAAGTCTGCTAGAATTGGATGCGGCATTGGCGTCAATGGGAGGAGTGTGAGTGGGCGACGGGAGGGTGGCTGTGCGTGGTCACGCTGTGACCGACTGCGCGGATGCTCTGCGGGACCTGATTCTCGCGGGAGACCTGCTTCCCGGCGAGCAGGTTCGCCAAGAGGAGATGGCTCGCGAGTTCGGCATCAGCCGTGTCCCACTCCGTGAGGCGCTACGAGTGCTGGCTAGCGAGGGACTCCTCGCCCACAGGCCACACCAGGGCTACTTCGTCGCCAAGCTCAGCGTCGAGGACCTGGGCCAGATCGACGCGCTTCTGGGGTTCCTGGAGGTGGAGTTGATGCGGACGGTGCGCTGGCCAACGGAATCCGCAGTGGAGGCGTTGCGGGAGATCAACCGCACCTTCGTCGAGGCGGGCCGTTTGGGGGATGTCGTGGGCCTGAACCGGCTGAACCGCGAGCTGCACACCGCCATCTTCCGGCTGTCTCCCGCAGAAACTCTTCCTGGCCGAGACTCAACGGTTCTGGGTCCTGTCGGCGCCGTACCGGCTGCTGCACGTCGCTACTACTGACGTCTCGGTGGCTGCCGAGCAGCATGAGCAGCTCATTGACGCGCTCGCGGTGCAGGACCGGGCGCTGTGCCTGAGGATGCTGCTCCAGCACCGCCAGGAAACCTCGGCCGTGGCAATGAGCGTGCTCAACCGCGTCGGGCAGGTCACAAACCGCGCAAGCTGAGGCGCCCATGACGTGGCCCGCCGCCAGGTGATTTCCGCGCGCCGCGGCCCGACGTGGTCACTGGCCTCATGGACAGTGGACTGCCGTCGCGACATGGCGTCTCACCCTGCCACGGGGAGGGCCCACCTGGTCAGCCGGCGAGTCGGGGCACCTCAGGAGGATCCCTGCGGGCAGCTTCTCGGAGCAGGGCGCACGCGCCCTGCTATGCCGGGAGCCGTACTGGTCTAGGCCTTTAGTAGTAGGCGGACCGACCGGTATGTAGCTTGCCGGCTGAGGCGGCGGTGGCGGGGACGACCATAGCGTGGGTGAGGTGAGATACGGCGCAACATCAGAGGAGCGCAGATGATTGAGGTAGAGACCCTCAGTAAGCGTTACGGGGAGAAGCTCGCGGTTGACGGCCTGGACTTCGTGGTCCGGCCGGGGATCGTGACGGGTTTTCTTGGCCCAAACGGTGCGGGAAAGTCGACGACGATGCGGATGATCGCCGGCCTGGACGAGCCGACCAAGGGCAGGGTACGGGTCAACGGGCGCCAGTACCGGTCGGCCGCCGCGCCAATGGCGGAGCTCGGCATCCTGCTGGAGGCTAAGGCCGTGCACACCGGCCGCTCGGCCCGCAACCACCTGCTCGCGCTGGCCCAGACCAACGGGATCAGCCGGCGGCGCGTGGACGAGGTCATCGACATGGTCGGACTGCGCGAGGTGGCCGGGAAGCGGGTCGGCGGGTTCTCCCTCGGGATGGGCCAGCGCCTCGGGGTCGCCCAGGCGCTGCTGGGAGATCCCGAGGTGGTGATCTTGGACGAGCCGGTGAACGGGCTGGATCCCGAGGGAGTGCTGTGGATCCGCAACCTGCTGAAGGGGCTGGCCGCGGAGGGGCGCACGGTGTTCGTGTCCTCGCACCTGATGGCCGAGATGGCCGTGACCGCGACCCGGCTGATCGTCGTGGGGCGGGGCAGGCTCATCGCCGACACCACGGTCGATGAACTCGTGGCACGCGCTTCCGGCAGTTCGGTCACGGTCCGCACGCCGGAAGCCAGGCATCTCCGTGATCTGCTGCTGGGGCCTGACGTCACCATCACCAGCGAGCAGGACGGCGTGCTGCACGTCGAGGGCCTGAACGCGGAGCAGATCGGCACGGTGGCCTGGAAGGCTCACGTGCCCGTGTTTGAGCTGGCCACCAGGCAGGCATCCCTGGAGCAGGCCTTCATGCAGCTCACCCAGGACTCGGTGGAGTACCGCTCCGCCAGCGCGAGCGACGTCACGGAGATGGCGGCATGACCACGGTCCTCACGCAGCCGGCCGCAGCCGGACGGACGGCCGGCCTGCAAAAGCTGCGGGTCACCCAGCGGCGGGTTCTCCTGTCGGAATGGACCAAGTTCCGGTCACTGCGCTCGACGGTCTGGACGCTGCTGACCGCGGTGGTGCTGACCATCGGCATCGGCGCGCTGTTCTCCGCGGTGACCGCCAGCCAGTATCACACCTTCAGTCCCGCGGACAAGGCGAGTTTCAGCGCGGTCAGCACCACCCTCAACGGCATGACGTTCGCCCAGCTGGCGGTCGGCGTGCTCGGGGTGCTGCTGATCAGCGGGGAGTACAGCACCGGGATGATCCGCTCTTCGCTCACCGCGGTGCCCAGGCGGCTGCCGGTGCTGTGGGCGAAGCTAGCGGTATTCGCCGGGGTGGTGTTCTCGGTCATGCTGGTCACCAGCCTCGTGTCGTTCTTCCTTGGCCAGGCCCTGCTGAGCGGCCACCACCTGAACGTCGCGCTCTCCGCTCCCGGCGCCCTGCGCTCGGTCATCGGGGCTGCGCTGTACGCGACGGTCGCGGGCATGATCGGGATGACGCTGGGCGGCCTGCTGCGCAACACGGCCGCCGGGATCTCGACCTTCGTCGCGGCGTTCTTCGTGATCCCGCCGCTCACCGGCCTGCTGCCGTCCTCGTGGTCGTCGCACTTCGTTCAGTACCTGCCATCCAACGCCGGGGGGGTCCTGTACGGGGGAACACACGACCTGGCAAATCCCCTGGCGCCCTGGACCGGCTTCGCGGTCTTGTGCTGCTACGCGGTCGTGCTGATCGGCTTCGCCGCGTGGCGGCTGCGGCGCGCGGACGCCTGACCGGGAGGCAATGGCGCGGTGAGCACGTTCTCGCTTTTCGGGCATCCGCCAGCGCGCTCGGCGCGCTGGTGGACGTTCGACGTCCTGACTGCCGCGTTCGTCGCCATGCTGTCGCTGCCTTACGTGAGCCAGGAGCATCCCGGCTCACTGCTGCCGGCGGTCCTGGTGCAGGTGGCCTTGACGGTGCCGCTCGTCGTGCGCCGGATCTGGCCGAACGCGGTTTTCGGCTTGCTCTTCTGCGTCTCGGCGGCGGCGGGGCTGTGGAACGACCGCCTGGTCGTCAGCTTCGCGCTGGTGGTCGCGCTGTATACAGTCGCGGCGCTGCGGCCCCGGCGCACCGCCCTGGTGGCCGCCGGCCTGCTGGAGGGCGGTGTCATCGCGGAGGTGGCAAGTCTGGAGGGCGTCAACTGGTTGCACGCCGCGGTCTTCGGCTCGGGGATGGTCGCCGCCGCCCTGGGACTGGGCCTCTACGCCGCCACCCGGCGCGCCTACATGAAGGAACTGCACGACCGCGCCGAACGGCTGGAACACGAGCGAGACCAGCAGAAAGAACTGGCGGCCGCCGCCGAACGGGCCCGCATCAGCCGCGAAATGCATGACATCGTCGCCCACCACCTCGCCGTCATGATCGCGCTCAGTGAAGGGGCTGCCGCCGCCTCGGCCGGCCTGGCCCCGCGAGCGGCCGACGCGATGCGGACCGTCTCAGCCACCGGGCGCCAGGCCCTGGCCGACACCCGCCGGCTGCTCAGCGGGCCGGGGGACCCCGCGGGACGGGACGGCAGGCAGCCACTGCCGGACCTGGGCGGCCTTGACGCGCTTGTCGCGGCCGTCCGCGCCGCGGGCCTGCCGGTCAGCTACGAACTGCACGGTAGCCCCGTGCCGCTGTCCGCCGCGGCTCAGCTGGCCGTCTACCGGCTGGTGCAAGAGGCGCTCACCAACATCCTCAAGCACGCCGGGACAGGTGCCAGCGCGGTCGTCCGCCTGTCGTACCTCCCTGGCGAGGTACGCGTGGATGTCGAAGACGACGGGGTCGGCGCAAGCGCCCCGGTGCCCGAGACCGCCGGGCGCGGACTGGCCGGAATGCGGCAGCGCGCGCAGACGTTTGGCGGCGAGGTAGAGGCCGGGCCCCGGTCCCCGGCCGGCTGGCGGGTGTCGGCCCGCCTGCGGCTGGATCAGGAAGTACCCGCGTGATCCGGGTCCTGCTCGTCGATGACCAGGCGCTGCTGCGGATGGGCTTCCGCATGATCCTGGAAGCGGAGTCCGACATGACCGTCGTCGGGGAGGCCGGCGACGGTGCCGCGGGCATCAGCATGACGGCGGCCCTGCGGCCCGATGTCGTGCTCATGGACGTCCGCATGCCGGGCACCGACGGCATCGAGGCCACCGCCGCCGTCACCGCCGCCGGGGGACCGGCGAAGGTGCTGATCCTCACCACCTACGACCTTGACCAGTACGTGTACGAGGGCCTGCGCGCCGGCGCCAGCGGATTCCTGCTGAAGGACGCCCCGCCCGCCGAACTGCTGGCGGCAATCCGCACCGTCGCCGGCGGCGATGCCGTGCTGGCGCCCAGCGCGACCCGGCGGCTCCTTGACCGGTTCCTCCCGCTGCTCCCCGGCCCGGAGAGCAGCAGCCGGGCTGAGCTCCTCCTCCAAGCCCTTACCGACCGGGAACGCGACGTGTTCCGGCTGCTCGCACAGGGCCGGTCCAACCGCGAGATCGCTTCGCAGCTGCACCTGTCAGAAAGCACCATCAAGATCCACGTCGGGCATATCCTCGCCAAGCTAAACCTCCGCGACCGCGTGCAGGCCGTCGTAGAGGCCTACGAATCAGGACTGATCACGCCCGAAGGCCGGTAGCGGTCTGCCGTGTCAGACGGGCGAGCCAGCGGTCACCGCTGCCGCGCCTGCCTTGACAGCGTGGCGCATACCCGACAGGATGTACTTAGTGAAAGTAGCTTTCACAGGATGAAAGTGCCGCGATTGCATGGCGGAAGTGCGGCCGCTGTCGGATTTCGCCGACTCCGTGCTGCCTTCGTTTGCCGTGAATCGGCGAACGAAAGGAACGTGTCAGCATGAAGCTCGTCACCTTCGATGAAGGGCGAGTCGGTCGGCTTGTCGACGATGAGATCGTTGAGCTGGACTGCCCTTCGGTGCGCGGGTACTTCGAGGCGGGCGGGTCGGTAGGCGAGACGGGTGAGGTCGTGCCGTTGTCGCGGGCGCGGCTGCGGGCGCCGATCGTGCCGAAGAAGTTCTTTCACACCGCGGGGAATTTCCGTGAGCATCATGAAGACCTGGAGCGGGTCAACTGGTCTCATCCGGTGAACAAGGGAATCGTCTTCTTCCAGAACGTCGACGCGATCATCGGCCCGGAAGATCCCATCGTCTACCCGGGCAAACTGACCAGCGAGCTGGACTACGAGCTCGAGATGGCGATCGTTATCGGGAAGCCCGGGAAGTTCTTCTCAGCCGAGCAGGCGGTGGAGCACATAGCGGGGTACCTGGTCTTCAACGACATCACCGCCCGGGATATCCAGCGACGGGAGATGAAGTCGGGAGTTTTCTCGTTCTCGAAGGCGATCGAGACGTTCTGCCCCATCGGACCGTACATCGTGTCCGCGGACGAGGTCGGCGACCCGCATGACCTGGACATGGAGCTGCGGGTCAACGGAGAGGTCCGGCAACAGTCCAGCACCAGCCGCATGTCGGTGTCCATCCCGCAGCTGGTGGCCTACCACTCCCCGCAGGTGTTCAGCGCCGGCGACCTGATCACCACCGGCACGATCGCCGGGGTAGCGGCCAGCACCGGCGACCCCTTCGCGAACTACCTGAAGCCGGGAGACGTCGTGGAAGCGGAGATCGAGAAGCTCGGGATCCTGCGCAACCGGGTGGTGGCCTGGGAAGACGCGCACAGCACCGCCGCTCCCACCGGCGATGACTGGCTCTAGCAGACGGAACCGAAGGAGGGCCATGTGATGACAACCGCCGAAGGCGAATTCCAGCAAGCGATCTTCCCGCAGAAAGCGTTTCCGCGCTTTGCCGGCAAATGGGTCATGGTGACCGGCGCGGGAACCGGATTCGGTGCGTCCCTGGCGCTGCGGGCCGCTGCCGAGGGAGCCAACGTGGTGGTGCACTACAACTCATCGGAGGCGGGAGCCCGGCGCACCGCTGAGGCCGTGGAGCGTTTCGGCGGCAAGTCGGCGGTTGTCCAGGCGGATATCAAGAGCTGGCCGGACATCAGGCGGATGACCGAGCAGGTGTGGGAGCTGACCGGCGGCCTCGACGTGCTGATCAATAACGTCGGCGACATCGCCACCGACCAGATGAGCTGGAAGGACATCGACGAGGCCGTGATCGACCGGGTGCTGGCGGTCGATATCAAGGGCACCATGCTGATGATTCACGAGAACGGGCTGCGCATGCTGGACCGCGGCCGGGGAGCGATCGTCAACATCGGCTCTACCGTCGTGGTCCGCGGAAGCCCCCGCGCTCCCCAGTACGCGGCCGGCAAGTACGGCATGCTGGGTCTGACCAAGTCCTACGCGGCGGCCTTCGCCCCTGCCGTCCGGGTCAACGCCTTCGGGCCGGGGTTCATGGAGACCGAGTCGACGCTGTCGCGGGAGGACTGGAACAACGGCCGCCGAGAGCGGGTGCTGTCGCAGACTCCGATGCGGCGTGTGCCTCCCCCGGAGGAACTTGCCGCGGCGGCACTGTGGCTGGCAACCGACGACGCATCACACATGACGGGCAACTTCATCATGTGCGACGGCGGTTACAGCATGATCGGCGCCTAGCGTTAGCATGCAGGACGTGAACGACCAGGATGCTGCCGCCGACAGCCGGCCGGGCCGGTCTTACCGGGTCGAAGCGCTGGCCAAGGGCTTGCGGCTGCTGTCGTATTTCACCGCCGAGCGGCCCGCCCTGCGGGTCAAGGACCTTGTCGCTCTCAGCGGTATCCCGATGCCGACCACCTTCCGGCTGGTCGCCACGCTGGAGGAGGAGGGCTACCTAGAACGGACCGCGGACGGGAAGGTCCGCCCAGGCACCGGGGTGCTCGCGCTCGGGTTCGCGGCCATGCAGGGACTAGACCTGGTCCAGATGTCGGAACCAGTGCTGCGGGAACTGGCGGCCGCGACCGGCGAGACGGTAAACCTCGGCGTGCTGTACGGGGACCAGGTGTTGTTCGTCGCCCGCATCCCCCGCCGCGACACGCTCCTGGCGGCCAACATCCGGGTCGGCTCGACAGTCCCGGCGGCATTCAGCTCCATCGGCAAGACGATTCTCGCTTACCTGAGCGAAGAGGAACTCGCCCAGCGGATCTCCGAGGACTCGTTCCGCGGAATCTGGGGGCCGCGTGCCGTCAGGACCCTTGATGCCCTGTCCGTTCAGCTGGAAGAGGCCCGGCGGGATGGGTACCTGGTCCAGCGCGACGAGGCCATCCCCGGGCTTAGTTCCATTGCCGCTCCGATCCGGCAGGCTGGCGGCGCGGTGCCAGCCGCCATCAACGTAGCGGTTCCCAGCGGGGAGTACACCAGCGAGCAGCTAGTCGACCGGTGCCTCGGGCCCCTCCTGGCCGCGAGCCGGGAGATAACCAGGCGAATGGGCGGTCCGGCCGCTTCCGTCCGGCCGTACCGGGCAGCGAAATAGCCTGCCCGGCCAGGTGGATAAGAGAGCAGTAAGAGGGGTAACTATGAGCGGCCACTCTGCCGACGGCCGGTTACAGTATTTTGAAAGTAGTTTTCACTATGCGAGAATTCCTACGAGAAGGATAGCCATATGCAGGACTGGCTCACGCTCGACGGACGGCCGACCCTGGTCTTCGGAGCTGGAGGGCTTGGCGGAGCCAGCGCGCTGAGCCTGGCCGCCCATGGTGCGCGGGTCGCGCTCGTGGACGCGAGCCAGGACCACCTGGACGCGGTCGCGCAAGAGGCGAAGGAGGCCGGGAACGAGGTCAAGCCGCTGATTGCCGACCTCCGGACGCCAGCGGCCTGCCGTGCCGCCGTCCACGAGGCGGTCCGGCTGGTGGGAACGCCGCAGGTCTTCCTGCACGCCGTCGGCCGCAACGTTCGGAAGCCGGTCCTTGACGTGGAGGACGAAGACTGGGCGGAGACCCTCAGCCTGAACCTGTCGTCGGCGTACTGGCTCGGCCAGGCCGTGGGCCGCCTCATGGTCGAGCACAGGTACGGCCGCATGGTCTTCGTGTCGTCGGTCTCCGGCCTGCTCGCCCATGCGAACCACGCGCCCTACGCGGCTACCAAGGGCGGCATGAACCAGATGCTGCGGGTCATGGCGCGCGAGTGGGCCCCGCACGGGGTCACGGTCAACGCGGTCGCGCCCGGCTACATCCAGACCGACCTGACCAAGGCCTATCTTGACAAGGGAAACAACCGGGAGAGCCTGGAAACGCTGGTGCCGGCGGAGCGACTCGGCCGACCCGAAGAGGTGGCCGATGCGGTGACGTTCCTCGCATCGGACCGTGCCCGTTTCATAACCGGCCAGGTCCTGTACATCGACGGCGGCCGCACTCTGGTCTGACCGAGGCAATCCCTGAATGAGTCAAAAGTGCCACATCCCAGGGACCTCGCTTTGGCCGAGGCCCGTGCCCTGGTGGGCACGCGGTGGACAAGGCCGAGCAGCTCGGCCGCACCAAGCCCTACAGCAGGAGGCTCCGCGGCGGCAGCCCAGCACGACGAAGATGGACGCCAGCGCCTCCGCCTGGATCGCGCGGACCTGCCTGGTATAGGCCACGATCTCTGCCCGGACGCCAGCGTGAGGGCGATGGTTAATATTAGTCAATATTTGCATCGGCCGTAAATAAGATGCAATATATATCGCTGGGGTTCTCGCGTTGCCGCCGGGCAGGCAACCTCAGGAACCCTCGGTCGGCCGGCCAGCAGCCGGGTGACCTGGTGGCGGGCGCCGGCGCCAACGGCCGCCAGCAGGCCGCGGAAGACGGCCTGGGCGCGCTCGGCGGCCAGTCGGCCGGCAGGCACCAGCGGGGCAGCATGGGGTCACGGCGCAGCAGTTCGAGCCAGTGAGTCCGGGGAAGGCGATCGCGGCGCGGTCGATGTCGTCGACACGGTAGTGCCTGAGCTCAACCGGTCCCAGCGGCAGCGCCTTGTGTATCGCGACGAGCTCGATTCCCAGCTGCTGAGCCGGTGTCCGCGTCTGTGGCTGCTGTCGGTCAGGGTGTTCGAGCACGCGGAATTCGGACACTTGTCTCATGGTTCCGGCCAGCCCAGCTCCATACAGTGCCGCCAATGGCAGCGCGTCCACGCCCGATTTGTTCGGTTTCCTGTCCCGCGACACGCCCGGGATGGCCAACTTGAAAACCGGCGGGCCCGCACGCACGTTTTTCCTACCTCCTACGAAAAGCCTTCCCGTTAAGCGGAACCCGCCTGCTAACCGCCGCCCGGCAAACGGGGGTGAACCGCGGCAATGCGCCGCCGCGGCTGACCGGACCACTACCGGCCAGCCCCCATGGCCTCCCGGATCGCGCCCGCAAGGTAACACGCCAGCGCCAGCGCCCACAGCCCCGCCATGATCATCGAACTGAACGCGTGACCGTAATTCACGAAGCTCACCCCGTTAAACGCCGCGCCGATCACCGCGAGCGCCCCGAGCACGGACAAGCTCACGGCCAGGCGATCACGGGCCCGGGCACCCGCGAGGGCGAGCACCACCGCCGCGATGGCCGCGACGACGAGCGCCAGCCCGAACGCGGCGTGCGCCGCCGCCCACCCGGGCCCGCTTGCGACGACCCAGTCAAGCCCCGAGGCGGCACCGCCGAAGTAGTTGCCCGCGCCGGCGCCGGGATGGCTGGCCGGCAGCGCGACGAACACGTTGACGGCCATGCCGAGCAGGTACTGCACGATCAGCAGGGCGCAAGCGAGCACGTTGACAAGCAGCAGCCGCCTCACCGGGCCGCACCGCCCCGGACGAGGTCGCGCAGCGCCGCCTCCACCTCAGGAAACCGGAACTGGTACCCGGCCTCGGTCGCGCGGGCGGGGACGACCCGCTTGCCCCGGACGAGGATGTCGGTGACCGCGCCAAGTCCCATCCGGACCAGCGGCGGCGGCGCCGGGAGCCACGCCCGCTCGCCCAGCACCTGACCCAGGGCGCGGGCGAAGTCCCGGCCCCGCGTCGGCGCGGGCGCGGTCACGTTCAACGGTCCGGCGACGTCCCGGTGCTCAAGCGCGAGCCTGATGATTCCGATCTCGTCCGCGACGTGAATCCACGGCGTCCAGCCGCGGCCGTCGCCGATCCAGCCGCCGAGGTGCCGTCTGAACTGCGCCACCTGGCCGGCGAGGCTGTCCGGGGTGAGCACGTAGCCCGTGCGCAGCAGCACGATCCGCATGCCGGGCGCGGCAACCGCGCGGGCGGCTTCCTCGATCGCCGCGCTGTCGCGTCCCCACCAGTCGGTGCCCGCCGGCGACGACTCGTCAACCGGCGCGTCGGACCGGCCGGAATACCCGTAGAGCCCAACCGAAGAGGCCGCGACCAGCGTCGCCGGACGGCGGTCACCGAGCGCGGCGGCCAGCTGGCCGAGTGCCGTCACCCGGGCCCGGCTCTCCGCCTCGACATCCGCCTGGCGGTGGCGGCGTCCGTCGAACAACGGGCCGCCGGCCAGGTAGACGACCGCGTCGGCCGCCTCGAGGTACCCGCGGAACTCGGCGCTGCCTGGCTGCCAGGCGGTGTACCCGCTCGCCCGGGGACCAGGCGGGCGGCGCGGCCAGGGTCCCGGCTGACCACCGTCACCGCGTGCCCCGCCGCGATCAGGTCCTCGCACAGCGGCCGCCCGATCCGGCCGGTCGCCCCGACGACGACGATCCGCGACATCGCCTTACCCTCCTTCGGCCTTGGACTGCTCGAATTCGTCATGCCAGCGGAGCTCGGCCTCCAGCCGCAGCTCGCCGCGCCTGAAGGCCGCCACGGCGTGCGGGGAGAGCACTCCCTGCGCGGTCAGCCGGGCCCGTTCCGCCGCCATCGACTCAAGCTGCCCGCTGATCCGGCGTCGCCGCTCCGCGAGCCGCTCGGCGAGATCGGGCAGGTCGCCGCCGGCGGCGAACAGCAGCAACACGGAGACCGGATCGGCCGAGCCGAAGACGACGTCGAGCGCGGCGTCTCGCTGCACGGCCAGCTCAAGGTGGCCTTCCGCCGTGATCTGGTAGACGCGCCGGGCCGGGCGCCTGCCCTCCTGCTCTTCCCTGAGCGCGCTGATCAGGCCCTCGTGGTCGAGCTTGCGCAGCTCCGAGTAAAGCGCGCCCCCGGTGATCCCGCCCCAGGCCTCGACGTTCGCGAGCTCGCCCGCGCGCCGGATCTGGTGGCCGTGCATCGGCCCCCGCTCGGCGAGCAGGCCAAGGATCATGAGTCGACTCAAGTTCATCGCAGATTAGTCTGCACATACTAATCTGCACCTGTCAAGCAAGAAATCGCGCGCTATGCGGTTCAATGGCGCCATGGGCGGCAGCGCGCGGGACCAGGCGGCGCTGCTGCCGCTCGCGCCGGGCGTCTACCGGTTCAGGGATGCCCGGGGAGGCGTCCTCTACCTGGGCCGCGCCACTAGCCTGCGCCGGAGGGTCGCCTCCTACTGGGGCGACCTCGGCGGTCGGGCGCACCTCAGCGCGATGATGACCAGGGTCGCGCGCGTCGAGGCCGTCGCCTGCGACTCCGTCCACGAGGCCACCTGGCTAGAGCGGAACCTCCTGCTGGCCCGCAAGCCGCCGTGGAACCGCGCTCCCACCGGCGGCCAGGAAGTCGAGGTCTGGATCCGGCTCAGCGAAGGCACGGCTGCCCCGGGCGTGGCCGTCGTCCACGAGCGGACCCAGGCCGGCCGGCACTACGGCCCGTACCTGGGCGGACGGCAGACGCGACTGGCCGTGTCGGGGCTGTGCCGGGTCCTGCCGCTGAACTACGCGGGCGGCGAGCTAGCGGGGACAAGCCGGGACCTGGCCCGCGTCCGCGGCGTCGCCGCGGCCGACCGCACCGCGCTGGCCGACGCGATGGACAGCGTCCTGAACCGCGACCCGGCGGCGGTGACCAGCCTGCGGGCCCGCCTCACCGAGCGCCGCGACGCCGCCGCCGGCACCCTCGCCTTCGAGCTGGCGGGCAGGCTGCAGCGGGAGATCGAGGCCCTCGACTGGGTCACCGCCGAGCAGAAGGTCACCAGCCCCGCCCACGCCGACTACGACGTGTGCGGCTGGGCGGACGGCAGCCTGGCCCGATTCGCGGTCCGCGCCGGCCGCCTCGCCGGCTGGACTCAGCGCGCCTGCGGCGCGGCGGCGGCCGCGGCCCGCGTCGCCGCGACCCCGCCGGAATGGCGGGAGTTCGCGCGGCGCAACGCCGCCCTCGCCGCCCGCCTCGCCGCCTAGCCGACCAAAATCGATTATCCCGAACGGTTGCGGCTTACTCTCCTCCGCCAGCGACTCCGCCCGCGCGGGCTAGGGGCTCAGCAACTGGCCCACGTTGAAGGGCCGGGTCAGCAGCCCGGCGCTCAGCATCGTGTCGGCCACCCGTTGCAGCCGGGCCTGGCTCAGCGCCGTCGGGTACTGGTCCATCTGCACCGCCGCCACCAGCGCCGGCTTCATCCCGCTGATGTAGGTGGCGATCGCCCGCTCCACGACCGAACGGTTCGCCGACAGCGCCTCCGCCTGCACCAGCGCGGCCGTGAACTCCGTGACCACCGCGGGGTTCGCCTTCGCGTAAGACCGCAGCGTCGCGTACCCCGCGGTGGGGAAGCTGGCCATGGGGCCGCTCGCGGTGTCCGCCAGTTCCTCGGCCCCGGTCTCCTCGCCGGACTCGGTGATGAACGGCTCGGCCATCCAGGCCGCGTCCACCGCGTGCGCGGCGAGCGCGCCGGCCATGTCGGGGAACGGGATCACCTTGTAACGCACCGAGTCGACGGGCACCCCGTACGCCCGCAGCGTCGAATCGGTCATCATCGTCGCGATATTCCCCGTCGCGTTGACCGCGATGGTTTTCCCGCGCAACTGGGTCACGCTGCGGATAGGGGAATTGCGCGCGACCATGAGGTCGTTGGTGTTGGGCTGCGCCTGCGCGCCGTCCGCGACGACCCGCAGCTGGGCTCCCTGGCTCGCCGCGAGGATCGTTGTCACGTAATTGCTAAACGCGAATTGCAATTGGCCGGACAGCAGTTCCTGGGTCGCTTGCTCGCCGCTGTTCAAGGTAACCGGCGTCACGTCAAGCCCGTGGGCGTCGAAGAGCCCGTGCTGCAGCGCCACGTACACCGGGGCGTCGTCGGTAATCGGCAGCACGCCCAGATTGACGTGCGTCAGCCCTCTCCCGCTGGCGCTTGGCTGCCCCGGCTGGCCGCTGGCCGCTAACCCGGTGCAGCCGGCGAGGACCACGGCCACCGCGGCGACGGCAGTGCCCACGATCGCGAACCTGCGAGCATGCCGGAATCGCATATGATTTCTCCCTGCCCGCGGCCTGGCGGGCTACGAGACGGTACGCAAGTGGGGCAGCCCCGTTCCGCTGGCTGAGATCGCCCGCACCGCCGCGTCGGGCATCGACCCCGACCGCAGCCTCTCGGTCAACGTTTTCCCCGGACTCGCCGTGGTCGGCTACGCCTCCACCGACGTCACCCACCTGCTGGCCGAACTGGTCGAGAACGCCGCGAACTTCTCACCGAAGGAAGCCCCGATCACGCTGATGCCGCCGAACTGCTCGGCGGCGGCATCCAGGTCGACGTCTCCGACAGCGGCCTCGGCATGACCAAGGACCGGCTCGACGAGATGAACGCCCGCCTCGCGGACCCGCCGGTCGCCGACGCGCTCGTGTCACGGCATATGGGCCTGTTCGCCGTCGCCCACCTGGCCGCCCGCCATGGCGCGCTCGTCCGCCTTCAGCTCGGCCGGAAAGGCACTATCGCCCAGGTCTGGCTCCCCGCCGAGATCACCGCGGGCGGCGTCGCGGGCCCGGCCCCTGGCGCCGACGCGGGAATCCCGGGCCTGGGCCCCGCCCGTCCCGGCGGCTACCTGCACGCCGCCGCGCTTCGCCGGTCCGGCGGCCAGCAGGTCCTGCCCGGCGCGGACGCCGCGGGCCGCCCCGCCTGGCGCTCGACCACCCGCCCCCAGCAACCCGGCCCCCAGTCCGCCCGCCCCGGCCCCCAGCCCCCCAGGGCGACTCCGCCCCCGCCGCCCGCCGGCCCCAACGGGCACGGTCCGTCCGCGATGACACCGTCCGGCCGTGTCCCGAGGCGGACCTCCCGCCGCGCGGCTCCCGCGCCCGCCGCAGCGGCCGCCACGCCGCCTCCCAGCCAGGCGAGACCCCCCTAACGCGCCGCTCGCCGGAGTAGCGCCCTCACTGCCCGGATCAGAAAGCACGGTCGCGCGGCACGACCGTGGGCTTCCCAGCCCCTCACTCCAGCCATTCCCGCCAACTTTGTCGGCGAGCTGACTAATTTCCCGCCCACTTCGCCCGGTTTCGGCAGTGCGGCTCATAGGCAAAGTTGCCGAACACCCACAAAGACGCCGCCGCCCCTAGGGAAGCTCAAGGATTTCTTTTATTATTGGGAGCAAATTGTCGGCAAGTTTGGCGTAAAGGTCAACGATCGTTCGCGTGTCATCCCTCATCGTTCGTGCCATTTTCCTCATGGCCATTGGATCTGCGATCTGATCGCCCCTCTTATCGATTTGGATCATCCAGTCTCGGTAGTAGACTATTTCACTCCAGAGTGCATCAGAATTCAATTTTACTAGGATCCAGTCCCTTTGGATTCCTTCCCAGGCGCTAGGTTCAATGCTTCGGAGCTGAGCATGATCCTCGAATAGATACGTGGTAAGACCCTCTCGCAAAGACTGCATGGATATCTTCATGCCGCTAATCTCCATCAAATCGATTGACTCATCGCGATCGCCAGAAAGATAACCCTGCCAGAGCCTGATGATATCCTGTACCTTCCTTGCCCACGCCTGAATAAGTGACATTCCGTGCTGGGGTGCGCTGCCGCCGGAGTTGTCCGGGAGTTGTTGGCCGGACAGTGTGGCAGCCGAATCTTTTACCGCCTGCTGTGCCGCCTCATCTCTCGAATATTGCATTGTCATCGTCTTGTGGCATGAGCTGATGACAGCCTTGTCTCGAGCGCGGCGGCAACTTCGTCCAAGGCGTGCGCGAGTTGGTAGGCAGTCGTCCTGGCCGAAGGGCCACGACTGGTTGGAAGTGACAGGACCTCGTCCAAGTGTTCAACGAGGCCAAGCGCGATGGTCGCGTCGTTGACGAGGTGCTGCTCGTCAAGCATCGATCTCAGTGAACTGACCAGCTTAACGCGCCGGAGATCGAAAGCAACGCCTAGCCTCTTCAGGCCGTCAGGGTCGATCCCGGCGCGACCGGCCCGCTTCCGTAGATAGGCGGCAAAGGCGACGTAGAACTCGTGGTCTTTTTTCAAGCGGTCTAGTGATGAGAGCCTCCTGCAAGCGCGGTAATGTGCTAGGTCTACGACCACGGAGTGTCGCCCGGAACCGGTAATAGAGCCGATCATAATTGCGATTCTCCCAGTAGCTGGAGAGTCAATTGAGGATTCGCGGTAGCCACCTGAAGATCCTTCTTCAGGGCAGCTCGCCGACTTTCTTCATCCAGCAGGTGCCAATGAGTTCGCACTCCTTGGGCCAGGCGTTGGAATAGTAGAAAGTCGTTTTCTGGTATTATCAAGCCTGTCGGATGGATAAACTTCATGACGTCGGCATTCCAATTGACCTTCGATACGTAATCACCATGACGACCTCGCATCTCATGTACTGCGCTAAGGTAGCGCCATAGAATGTAACCGCGTTCGTCTGGATTCTCCCTGAGATGCTCCTCGTATGGCGCCCAATTTTTCAAGCACAGCAACTCGAACCTCACCTGGTTCACATCGCTGAAATCGATATCTTCCATGATGGCGGTCGTGATGATACTTGTCACTTCTCGAAGCAATTTATCCTTGCGGGCTGATTGGTTGGCAAGTGCGTTTAGGGTTGTCAGGGAAGATACAATTTGCGCGCTCCTTATCGCTTCACCCTTGTTATGTTCGATAAGGCGGTTCAAGCTATTCGCGATCTCCATTTGCGCCTTCAATTGGAGATTGCGTCGCTGGTCTCTGAGGTAGACAAATGCCCCCCAGCCGACCGCGGCCAGCGCAACTAGAGCCGATCCAGCGGGCAGATATGCCGGCAGTCGCCCTTCCCAGCTTGTTTCCTGCTGGAGCTGTTCGATCTGAAGTCGTTGTTCTATGCTCGGCGCATTCGATGGTGAAGGTGTCGCACCCTCGTTCGAAACTAGAGCGGCCGAAGCGATGGGCGAAGATGCTGACAACGCAACCACAAACGTAGCCGCGAGAAGCAGGCCGCTAAGAAGGATCCATCGACACCAGATCGACATCGCATGCCTCATGCATGGATGCTAGATCGGGTGGATCAATTTGGATAGATAGGTTTTTTGGCGTCCAAACATCCTGTGCGGATTCTCTCCCGGAACGCTTGAGTGGAAGATAAATTTGACAAGTTCTTTCAGTATGCCACTGACTTCCTTCAGTGAAATCGATCAACGTCGATGGGGGCCGAAGATGCGGTTGGCCGCAGGAGGCGGCCGTACTTGTGGACAACCACAAATGTGATCTTGATCTTTGCCTGCTCCGGGCGCTTGCCGGGGGGCGACCGGCAGACGTTATCGTGAGCCGGGTACAGGCGCGCCCGGCTGCCCCCGCCCCTGGAAACACAGCGGAGACTCAGATGATCATTGACTGTCACGGTCACTACACGACGGCTCCGGCCGCCCTCCAGGAGTTTCGCGACGCCCAGCTCGCCCGGCTGACGGACCCGGCGCTGCCCGTCCCCGCCGGGCCGCGGATCAGCGACGACGAGATCCGCGAGACGATCGAGGGCAACCAGCTGCGGATCACCCGGGAGCGCGGCCACGACCTGACGATCTTCTCGCCCCGCGCGTCCAGCATGGCCCACCACGTCCCCGACCAGGCGACGGCGGTCGAGTGGGCCCGCGTCAACAACGACCTGATCTACCGCGTGACCACGCTGTTCCCCGCCAACTTCGCCGGCGTCGCGCAGCTGCCGCAGGTGGCGGGGGAGCCGCTGACCGAGAGCGTGGCGGAGCTGGAACGCGCGGTCACCGAGCTCGGCTTCGTCGGCTGCAACCTCAACCCCGACCCGGCCGGCGGCTTCTGGAGCTCGCCGCCGCTCACCGACGAGTACTGGTTCCCCGTCTACGAGAAGATGACCGAGCTCGACGTGCCGGCCATGATCCACGTATCCACGTCCTGCAACCCGGCCGTGCACACCCTCGGCGCGCATTACCTGAACGCGGACACGACGACGTTCATGCAGCTCGTGCGCGGAAGGCTGTTCGAGCGGTTCCCGGCGCTGCGCTTCGTCATCCCGCACGGCGGCGGCGCGGTGCCCTACCACTGGGGCCGTTACCAGGGGATCGCCACCAGGGAGAAGTTCCCGCCGATCGAAGAGAACGTGATGACCAACGTGTCCTTCGACACGTGCGTCTACCACCAGCCCGGCATCGACCTGCTGACCGGCGTCATCAGCCCCGACAACATCCTGTTCGCGTCGGAGATGCTCGGCGCGGTGCGCGGCAACAACCCCGACGGCGATTTCCCCTGGGACGACACGAAGCGCTACGTCGAGGCGGCGAAGCTGACCGACGACGACCGCGCCAAGATCTTCGAGTCGAACGCCCGCCGCGTCTACCCCCGCCTGGACGCCAGGCTCAAGTCCCAGGGCCGCTAACGGCGCTTGAGCCGCATCGTCGTCTCCCGTGCGCACTCGGGACAGGTCACGCTGACCGGCTCGTCCCCCTCTTTCGTGCCACGCGCCGCAGCCGGCACTTCAGCCGCTCCGCGGCACCCTCGTCGAACTATTCCTCAGTACCGGCCCTGCAGCAGCCTTGAGCCACTCAAGCGTCACCCTCGCCGGGTGGGCCAGATCGCGGCGATTGCCTGATCACGAGGGGACGGTTTCCCTGACCCGGTCAAACCGAAGCTCCGGGTCATCGACGCGTCCACGGCGCAGCAACTTGACGTCGGCGCTGTAGGTGGGGGAGATGCGCCACGGCGCCCGGTTCCCCTGCCGGGGCAGTTGGGCGATCGCACGCTGAATGTACCCGGAGCCGAAGGTGGTGAACGGCGCCATGGGCATGCTCGCGTCGGCGACGGGCGTCACGCTGTCGTAGCCGTGGGCGTCCATGTAGCGCAGCAGCCTGCCGAGGTGCTCGCCCACCAGCCCGATCTTCAACGGCCAGGACGCATTAGTGTATCCAAAAATGAATACGAAATTCGGCATCCCGGACAGCATCATGCCCTTGTAGGCGAACCGGTCAGCGGCCTGCACCGGCTCGCCGTCAACGGACAGCGCGATCTCGCCGAGCGCCTGGACGTTCAGCCCGGTGGCGGTGACGATGATGTCCGCCTCCAGCTCCCGGCCGTCAGAGAGCAGGACCCCGGCCTCGGTGAACGTCTCGATGTGGCCGGTGACGACCGATCCCGTGCCCTCGCGGATGACCCGGAACAGGTCACCGTCGGGCACGATGCACATCCGCTGGTCCCACGGGCCGTACGGCGGCCGGAAGTGCTCGTCGACCGGATAGCCCTCCGGCAGGAGCTTGACGTTCATGTCCCTGATGACCTTGCGTGCACCTGCGGGGTACTTCTGGCACAGCCGCCAGAGCGTCACCTGGCGGAAGATGTTCAGCCGCCGGGTGATCGCGAACGCGCGCTCCTCGCCGAGCAGCCGCCTCAGCCGGGCGTTGAGCGCGTCCCTGGTCGGCACCGGCAAGACGTAGCTCGGCGTCCGCTGCAGCATGGTGATGTGCGCGGCGGCCGGCGCCATCGCGGGGATCAGCGTGACCGCGGTCGCGCCCGACCCGATGACCACGACCCGCTTGCCCGCGTAGTCAAGGCCCGCGGGCCAGTGCTGCGGGTGCACGATCGGCCCGGCGAACCGCTCCCGGCCCTCGAAATGCGGCGTGTACCCCTCGTCGTAGCGGTAGTAGCCCGACGCGGACAGCAGCCACCGGCAGGTAACCGCGTCGTGCTCGCCCGTCTCGGTGTTCTCGGTCGTGACCGTCCAGCGCGCGTCGGAAGACGACCAGGAGGCGGCGAGCACCTTCGTGTGGTAGCGGATGTGCCGGTCGATGCCGTACTCGGCCGCGGTCTCCCGCACGTAGGCAAGGATGCTGCCGGCGTCCGCGATCGCCACGTCCGACCGCCACGGCCGGAACTCGTACCCGAACGTGTGCAGGTCGGAGTCGGACCGCACTCCGGGGAAGCGAAACAGGTCCCAGGTCCCGCCGGACGCCCCCCGCGCCTCGAGGATGGCGTAGCTCCGCCCCGAATGATCCCGTTGCAGGTAGTAGGCGGCCCCGATCCCGGAGACGCCGGCCCCGACAATCAGCACGTCAACCGCTTCAGGTAGCTGAGCCTCCGTGGTCACACGCGTCACCTCCTCGTGAGTTCACGCATCTATCAAATGCCGTTATACGCAAGAATGGCAGAAGGCCCAGAGAACGAATTCCTGAGCCTTGATAAGCCTCATGGCATGACGGGCGGTGCGCCCGGTGGGGAGACCCGGGGGACACATGGTCGATGCGACTCTCGTGACCATTCACGGATTCTGGTCGTCGCCCGCGACGTGGCGGCGTCTCACCTCCGTCTGGCAGGCAGACGAGCAACTAGCGGGCCTGAGGATCCACGGATTCGGCTACCCGTCCCCGAAAAAGCCGCGACGACCCTTCTCGGGGACGCGGGTTCCGAACTACGACGACGTCGCGCAGACATTCGCCACCGAGTACCGGGGCGAGTTGGCAGAGGTGGCAGACCTCGCAATAGTGACGCACAGCCAGGGTGGTCTCATTCTGCAGCGCTTCCTGGAGTGGATGCTTCACGAGGGGCACGGCCGGGAGCTGGCCCGCATTCGGTCGATCGTCGTGATCGCATGTCCCAACGGAGGGTCCCAGTACCTGCAGGCGGCACGCCACCTTCTCGGGTTCGGCCATCACCCGCAGGCTGGGAACCTAGAGGTGCTGGACAGGCGGATCACGGACACTCAGCGGTACGTGCTCGTCCGCGTCGTGAACGCGACCGGCGTGGACGACCATCACTGCCGGATCCCCGTGCACGTATACGCGGGCGCTTCGGACGGCATCGTCCCGGCAGCCTCCGCGCAGGCCGCGTTCCCCGGGGCCGCGGAACTGGCCGGCGACCACTTCTCCATCCTCGACCCGCACGCTCCTGGCAGCCAGACCGCCGGGACCGTCAAACGGCACCTCCTCACCGACCTGGCAGCACCCCGGCCAGCGGAGCCGCCGCCTGCGCCAGGGTCACCGCGGCCCGAGTCGATCCCGCGCGCCAAGTACAACGTCCACATCGAGACCAGCGAGGGAGTGGTCATCGGCGACGGCAACTCCGTTATCCAGACTTTCGGCTGGCCTGGCCCGGTCGCTGGCGGACGGCTGCCCAGCCAAAAGCAAGACGAGGACGACGAGCGTGCCTGAACTCGGCGGCAAGGATCTTCCCGACATCTCGATTACGCACAGCTATGCGCCCGTGGTTGGCGACCGCACCCGGGTGCATCAGCAGTTCGTGGTCCTTCCCCCCGCCGAGCGGCACTGGCCCGTGATTGTCGGCCGGCCACCCCAGCCGATCGGTAAGTTCATCGAGCGCCCTGGCCCGCTCGCGGAGGCCATCTCACCGGGGGGAGACGACCAGAAACAGCGGCTTGTCCTCATCGGCGACGGAGGAGTGGGGAAGACTGAACTCGCCGCGGTCCAGTTCCGTGAGCGGGTGAAGTTGGGCGCGGACCTGGGGTTGTGGGTAACCGCGACCTCGCGGCAGGCGGTCCTGAGCGCGTACTGGCAGACGGCGCGAGAGCTGGGCCTGGAGTCCGCCGACGCCGAGGAGGGCACCGACCGCCTCCTGGCCTGGTTGGCCGGCACTGCTCAGTCCTGGATCGTGGTGCTCGACGACGTAGCCGACCCGGTCGACCTGCAGGACCTATGGCCGCAGGGGCGGGCGGGGCAGGTGGTGGTAACTACGCGGCGAAGCGCTGCCGCCTGGCAGAACATTGCTACACCGGTGGAAATCGACGTCTTCACCCCGGCCGAGTCGGTTAGCTACCTGCAGATGATGCTCAAGGCACACGCGCGACGCTTGCCTGGCATCCTCAGCGAAGCGGCCGAACTGGCGGCTGACCTCGGCCACCTGCCGCTGGCGCTCTCCCACGCGAGCGCCGTCATCGCCGATGACGGCATCTCCTGCGCTGAGTACCGCGACCTGCTGCATGACCGGCTCCAGACCCTCGCCGACGTCATGCCTGAAGACCCTGCGGCGATCGGCTCCGGGTACCCGACCGCCGTCCCTGCGGCGTGGTCGCTGGCCCTGGACCGGGCTGACGCACTGAAGCCCCAGGGCCTCGCCCGCCCGCTGTGGCGGGTGATTTCATGCCTGGAAGCGAGCGCCGTACCTGAGGCGGCGCTGTTCGCCGAGCCCACGCGCCGGTACCTCGCGGCATTCGCGCTGAAGCGGGGCAACGATGACAACGATGCGGACAATCCGGTCTCGAACCGCAGCGCCAAGGACGCCCTGCGCAACCTGCACCGCCTTAGCCTTATACGGCACCTCCCGGATAAGGCGGTTAGGACACACCCCCTTGCGCAGCGCGCAACGCGGGAGTCCTGTGCCGCCAGGGACCTCGTCGACGCGGCGCACACGGCCGCGGACGCGCTAGCGGAAACATGGCCGGGCGACGGCGCAGAAGCCACGGCGATCGAGATAGCGGTGAGTAACACCGACGCCGTGCGCGCCGCCTGCCCGGAAGCGGTCTGGGAGCCGGAAGCCCACGTCACCCTTTTCCATCGCGGCTACCTGACCGGGGAGTCCGGCTTGGCGGTGGGCGCCGCGGCTTACTTCGCGCAACTGGCTGATGAGTCGGCCGTGCGCCTCGGTGCCGACCACCCCGACACGCGGCTCGCCCGCCGCCAGCATGCCCGCTGGCTGGGCGAGAGCGGGCGCTTCGCGGAGGCAGCCGCCTGCTACCGGCGGCTGGTGCACGGTCAAGGCCAGGACGCGGCGGATTCTGGTAGCCAGCTTGAACAGCGGTTCTGGCTCGCGCACTACACCGGGGCGGCAGGGGATTATGTCGACGCGGTCAGGCAATACGACGCGCTGATGCTCGAGCTAGAGGAGACAGCCGAAATCCCGCCCGAGTTCCTCCTCGAAGCGCGGCGGGACCGTGCACGGTGGATCGGCGCCGACGGGGAAACCGATCGGGCGATTCAACTGCTTGAAGAGGTCCTCAAGGACACCCGCCGAACACTCGGCGCGGACTCGGCCCGCATCCTGGCCGGCCGAGCCGCGATCGCGGAAACGCGTGCCAGGGCAGGAGACAGCGGGCGCGCGCTCAGCGGGTGGGAAGCTCTCGTCCCCGATTACATCCGGACGCTAGGCCGGGCACACCGGGAAACGCTGGCAGCACGGCACAACCTTGCGGTCTTGCGGGCCGAGGTCGTGGGCTTGCCGGCCGCGGCCGACGAAATGGGTCAGCTCCTGAGCGACGCCCTCTCGGTCATGGGAACAGAGGATCCGCGGCTACTCAACCTCCGTGCGGAACTTGCCCGGGCTGTCGGCCGCGCGCGCAGCCCACACGAGGCGATCTCGCTCTTGGAAGGAACGGTGCGCGAGCTCACTAGCCGGGGCCAGGGAGATGACAGGCGCACGTTCGTGCTCCGAGCTAACCTCGCGGCGTGGCGGGGAAGGGCCGGCCTGACCTCGCGGTCGCCGAGTACGAGCAGATCCTGCATGACCAGCGCCGTGTTCTCGGGGTCGATGACCCCGACACGCTCATGACCCGCTACCAGCTCATCTTCTGGAGCATGGAGACAGTCGGCCGGGATGACTATCGCGCCGCCCTGAACGACCTGCTGGGGGACGCGCGGCGGGTCGGCGAAGACAAGCATCAGGTCGAACTGCATGCCCAGTCACAGCTTCTCAGGCTTCGCTACAGCGCGGGTGAGGACGTCGAGGAGGAACTGCGATCGTTGCTTGCCGCGGCGTCGCAGGCCCGCGGCAAGCAGGACGTGCTCACGCTCGGGCTGCTCGCCAACCTAATGACAGTTAAGCTCAAGAAGGGTGACCGCGAGGCTGGAACGCAGCTGCGGGCCCTCCTTCCCGTTTTCGCGTCGAGGCTGGGCGAGGCTCATCAGGTCACCAGACAGATCCGGGAAAACCTCAGCCGCTAGAACCCGATCGGCAGCCCGGCGTAGTTCTCGGCGAGTCCCGCCGCCCCGGCGGCACTCGAGGTCACCCACCTAAGCTGCGACAGCTGAAGCTGCGCGTCAAACGGGTCACCGGAGACGTGCAGCATGGACGTCATCCACCAGGAGAAGTGCTCGCACCGCCAGACCCGGCGCAGCGCCGTGTCGGAGTAGGCGTCGGCGAGGGCGGTGTCGTTCTTGCGCACCAGCCGGCCGAGCGCGGGGGCGAGCAGCGCCACGTCGGCGATGGCGAGGTTCAGCCCCTTCGCCCCGGTCGGCGGGACGGTGTGCGCGGCGTCCCCGGCGAGGAACAGCCGTCCATACCGCATCGGCGACTGCACGAAGGACCGCATCGGCAGCACGCTCTTCTCGGTGATGGGCCCCGACGTGAGCGTCCACCCGTTCTGGCCGTGGCCAAGCCGGGTGGCGAGCGCGTCCCAGATCTGGTCGTCGGACCAGTCATTCACGTCGGTGCCGTTGGGCACCTGCAGGTACAGCCGGCTGACGGTGGCGGACCGCATCGAGTGCAGCGCGAATCCCTCGGGGTGCCAGGCGTAGATCAGCTCGTCGGTCGACGGCGCGACGTCGGCGAGGATCCCGAGCCAGGAGAACGGGTAGATGCGCTCCCAGGTCTCCCGCTGGGCATCGGGCATGGCCGCCCGGCTGGGCCCGAACGCCCCGTCGCAGCCGGCCACCGCCGCCGCGTCGACCCGCTGCGGCACCCCGGCCGAGTCGGTGAACGTCACGGAGGGGCGGTCAGTGTCCAGGTCGTGCAGCGTCGCGTCGGAAGCCTCGTAGTACACCGTCCGGCCGGCGGCGTCGCTGGCGGCGACCAGGTCGGCCTGCAGCTGGGTTTGCCCGTACACCCAGACGCTCCGCCCGACCAGGTCAACGAAGTCCAGGTGATGCCGCTCCGACGGCCACTGCAGGTAGATGCCGCGGTGCTCATCGCCGCCGGCGTCGATCCCGGCGCCGAGCCCGACCGAGCGCAGCCGGTCCACGCTGGAAGACTCCAGGATCCCGGCCCGGATCCGCGCCGCGACGTACTCCTTCGACCGCGCCTCGACCACGACCGAGTCGATACCGTCCTGCGCGAGCAGGTGGGCGAGCAGCAGGCCGGCCCGGCCCCGATGATGGCAACATCCGTCCGCATGCGTCTCTTTATAGACGACAAACCGCCCGCGCCGCGACGGCGCACCCCCGGCCCGCGGCCCAGGTCACCGCCGCGGGCCGCTGCCAGCTGAGGCCTCCGTCCCGCCGACCGTCCGCACCGCTACTTGTCCGCCGCGTCCCGAACGATGAAGTAGTGACCCTCGTCCAGGTCAGCGATGAGCCCCGGCTCGGTCGGGCGCCAGCCGAACCGCTCCCGGGTAACGGCGCTGGACGCGGGGAGGTCGGTGGCGGCGAAGCCCGCGAGCGTCCCGAACTGCTCGCGCGCGTCCTCGGCCGCGACCGACTTGGCCGGCACTTCCAGGTGGCGCCCGATGACCTCGGCGATCGCGCGGAACGGGACACCCTCGTCGGCGACCGCGTTGAGCAGCGTCCCGGCCGGCGCCTGCTCCAGGGCGATGCGGAACAGCCGCGCGGCGTCCACCCGGTGCACGGCCGGCCACACGTTGGCCCCGTCGCCGATGTAGGCGGAGACCCCGGTCTTCCTCGCGATGCCGATGAAGATGGGGATGAACCAGTAGTCGCCCTCGCCGTGCACCGACGGAGGCAGCCGGACCACCGAGGCGCGCACGCCCCCGTGTTGGCCAGCACTGTCCGCGACGGCCAGCGCGGCCGGCTCCGACACCCGGGGATGAGCCGGGTTCACCAGCCGGACCGCCTCGGTCGACACGCCCCCGGGCGGCCCCTGCGGCAGCCCGGAGGCGACGACAAGCGGCTTGCCGGTCCCGGCGAGGGCGTCGCCGAAGGCGGCGATGGCCCGCCCGTCGACGGCGGCGGCCGCCGCCGGGTCACCGGTGGGGGAGAAGTCGTGGATGTAGCCGGTGTGGATGACGCCGTCGGCCCCGGCCGCCGCCGCCCGCAGCCCGTCGGTGTCCTCCAGGGATCCCCTGATGACCTCGGCGCCGGCGGCCGCCGCCGCCACGGCGGACTTGTCCGACCGGGCCAGTCCCACCACCTGGTGCCCGGAGCTGAGCAGTTCCCGTACGACGACGGAGCCGATCCAGCCCGTCGGACCAGTAACGAACACGCGCATGATCAAGCCTTTCGCGATTGTCATGGTGCCCGGCCGCGGGCGGTGCCGCGGATGGTGCGCCTGGCCGGTACCTTCACGATGCCCCGGGCTATCGCCCCACGTCCAAGGCCCGTTCCGCACCACGCGATACGAATCCAGCATCATCACAGCTCAGCAGGCATCTCTTGGGAAGAGTGCCGTGCGGGGCCCGGCGATTAACCTAAGAGGGTGCGGCAAGGCGGCGCAGGACTGCCTGACCGGCCCGCCCGTGGAAAATGTCACCTGGCCCGGCGGGTAACGCCCGGGATAGCCTTGCCAGCATGACTACGCCGCAGCACCGGGCCAACCTGTTCATCGACCCCGTTGACGACCCGCGAGTCGGCGGGCCGAGCCTCGGCGGCGAGCGCGCGACCCTGACCGAGTTCCTCCGCGGCCAGCGGCTCACCCTGGAGCTGAAGTGCCGGGACCTGGACGCCGAGCAGATGGCCCGCCGCTCGGTCGAGCCGTCCACCTTGTCGCTGCTCGGCCTGCTCCGGCACATGGCGGAGGTTGAGCGAGTCTGGTTCAGGAACCGCTTCGCCGAGGCCAGCACCACCAAGCGCTACCAGGCCGCGGAAGACCCGGACGGCGACTTCAACGGCGCCGTCCCCGACCAGGCGGTCGTCGACGAGGCCTGGGCGGCCTGGCGCACCGAGATGGCGTTCGCCGACGACTTCATCGCCGACCACGACTTCGACTTCGTCGGCAAGGACAGCGGGGGCGACCCGGTCTCGCTGCGCGAGCTCATCGTCCACATGATCGAGGAGTACGCCCGCCACAACGGCCACGCCGACCTCCTCCGCGAACGCATCGACGGCCGCGTCGGCGAGTAACGCCCGCTCAGGCCAGGCCGGCGTCGTGGCCGAGCAGCGCGATCTGGGTCCGGTTGGTGAGGCCCGCCTTGGTCAGGATGTGGGTAACGTGCGCCTTGACGGTCGGCACGCTCATCAGCAGCGCGACGGCGATCTCGGCGTTGGTCCGTCCTTCGGCGATGGCCTGCACGACCTCGCGCTCCCGGGGGCTGAGGCCGGCCAGCTGCCTTAGCGCCTCCTCCTTGGCGTTCTCCTGGGTGACGGCGCGGCGCATCAGCCGCCGGGTCACGGCGGGGGAGAGGATCGGGTCGCCGGCGGCGACGCGCCTGATGGCGTCCGCGATCTCCGCGGGCGGCGCGTCCTTCAGCAGGAAGCCGCTGGCCCCGGCCCGCA
The DNA here is from genome assembly GCA_963767685.1 of uncultured Actinomycetota bacterium. Classification (GTDB taxonomy): domain Bacteria; phylum Actinomycetota; class Actinomycetes; order Streptosporangiales; family Streptosporangiaceae; genus Trebonia. The sequence continues at coordinate 1,395,746 of CAVYEZ010000005.1, read as the reverse complement.
GCGCGCCGAGCACGTTCTCGTCCGCGTCGAACGTGGTCAGCACGATGACCTCGGGCGGCCGGGGCGCGCCGCTCGGGACGCCGCGCAGCCGGCGGGTCGCGGTGATCCCGTCCACCCGGGACATCCGCAGGTCCATCAGCACGACGTCGGGCCGGTGCTTCGCCACCGCGGCGGGAACCTGGTCGCCGTCGCCCGCCTCGCCGACGATGACCAGGTCGGCGGCCCCGTGTTTGGAAACACCGTTAAGCATCATGGACAGGCCGGCCCGCACGAGGGCGTCGTCGTCTACGAGCAGTACCCGGATCTCGTCAGCCGCGCTGGACACGGGTGACATTCTGCCCCGCCGCGCCGGGCGAAGTCACGCCGCGGGAAGTCACGCCCGCCGAAGGCACGCCGTCCGCGGGCCCGTCCGCCGTCTCCGGCCACGGCAGCCAGGCGCTGAGCCGGAACTCGCCGCTCGCGTTCCGCCAGTCCAGCCGCCCGCCCGCCAGCTCTAGCCGCTCGGTCAGCCCGATCAGCCCGGTCCCGCTCCCCGGCACGGGGAACGCCGGGCCGGCCGACGCGGCCCCGGCGGGATTGACGACGGACACGTCGAGCCCGGTGCCGGGCCCGCCGCCAAGCGTCACGGCGACCGGCTGGCCGGGCGCGTGCTTGCGCGCGTTGGTCAGCGCCTCCTGGACGACCCGGTACGCGGTCCGCCCGGCGACGTCCGGCAGCCCGGATGCGGGCCAGGCGTCGCCGTCCGTTTCGATCCGCATGCCGGCCGACCGCGACTCCTCGATCAGCGCGGGCAGGTCGGCGATGCCCGGCACCGGCCGGCTCGCCGCCGCGAGGCCGGGCAGTTCGTCGTCCCGCAGCACGCCGATGACCTCCCGCAGCTCGTCGAGTGCCTGGTGCACGCCTGACCGCACGACCTCGGCGGCCCGGGAGACCTGCTCGGGCGGCGCGTCCGGCCGGTAGGCGAGCGCGCCCGCGTATGTGGCGAGCAGCGACAGCCGGTGCGCGAGCACGTCGTGCATCTCGCGGGCGATCCTGGCCCGCTCGGCGGCGCGGGCCTCGGCCACCCGGCGGGCCTGGTCGGCCTCGGCCCGTTCGGCCCGGTCCCGCAAAGACGAGATCAGCGCCTGGTGCGCCCTGACCAGCGTGCCCCAGCCGACGAGCGCGGCGTAGCCGACGCAGACCAGCAACGCGTACCAGCCGTACGCCAGCCCGGAAATCGGCTGCCAGGCGCCGCGGATGAGGTGCGCGGCGGCCCCGGTCCCCGCCACGGCGGCCGCGACACCGAACGGCCGCCAGCTGGAGACCAGCAGGACGGCCATCGTCGCGGGCGGGGTGGCCGCCGGGGAAACGGCCGCGAGCAGGGACAGCAGCACGGTCACGGGCACCGGCCAGCGGTCGAGGAAGGGGACGAGCCCGACGCTGACGACGCCGACGGCGATGTTGAGTGCCAGGTACCTCCCGGTGCCGCCCCCCGCGACCGTCACCCCGACGAGCACCGCCATGGCCGAGGTCCAGGCGACGCGCTCAACGCGTGCGCCCGGCCGCCCCCTGGGAGGGAAGCTCGGCGACGATTCTTGGACGGCCTGCACAGCTGCCAAGTCTACGGTTACGCCTGGTCAGCGACCACCGACCAAAGTATACGTTCGGCCGGCCAAGGCCGGCCGGGCAGGCAGACCAAGGACGGCCGGCCCGCCGGCCGCGGGCCGATGCCGGCGGTGCCGCCGCGAGCGAACCATGGCTGTCATGAACGAAGCAGCAGTCATCAGCAACCAGCTCGACGTCCCGAGGCCCGGCCGCTACCAGATCAGCCCGGCGCTCTCCACGGTCACCATCCGCACCAGGCACCTGTTCGGCCTCGGCCCGGTCCGCGCCACGCTCGCCCTGCGCGACGGCCGCATCGTGGTCACCGACCCACCGGAGGCGTCCACCGTCCAGGCCCGCTTCGCGGTGCCGACCTTCGAGTCGGGCAACGGGGCCCGCGACGCCGCCGTGCTGTCGCCGAGCCTCCTCGACGCCGAGGCTCATCCCACGATCTCGTTCATCTCCACGGGGCTGGAGAGCGAGCAGGGGACCTGGTCGCTGCGCGGCGAGCTCGAGGTGCGCGGCGTCACCCGCCTGGTCGAGGCCCGCATCACCGCGCTCACGGTCGACGCGGCCGGTACCACGCTCAGCGCGGGCGCCCAGGCGGGCATCGACCGCTACGACTTCGGCATCACCACCTACCGCGGCCTCGCCGCCCGCAGGCTCACCGTCAACTTCGACATCATCGCCCACCGGGAGCAGTCATGACCCAGACCGGCGCCATCGCGCTCGAGATCACGAACCTGCGCAAGCGGTACGGCCAGAAGGTCGCCGTCGACGACCTCAGCCTCCGCGTCAACGAGGGCGAGATCTTCGGCATCCTCGGCCCGAACGGCGCGGGCAAGACCACCACCGTCGAGTGCGCCGAGGGGCTGCGCCACCCCGACGGCGGCACGGTCCGGGTGTTCGGCGTCGACCCCTACCGCGACCGCGCCGCGGCGCGCCAGCTGGTCGGCGTCCAGCTCCAGGAGAGCCAGCTGCAAGACAAGATGACCGTCGCCGAGGCGATCAGCCTGTACGCGTCCTTCTACCCGCGGCACGCCGACACCGAGGCGCTGCTCACCCGCCTTGGCCTGACGGAAAAGCGCGACGCCCGCTACCGGCGGCTGTCCGGCGGGCAGAAGCAGCGCCTGTCGATCGCCCTCGCCCTCGTCGGCAGCCCCCGGCTGGTGGTCTTCGACGAGCTGACGACCGGCCTGGACCCCGCCGCCCGGCGGGAGAGCTGGCGCCTCGTCACCGAGCTGCGCGACACCGGCGTCACCGTCCTGCTCGTCACCCACTACGCCGACGAGGCCGAGCGGCTCTGCGACCGGGTCGCCCTCATCCAGTCCGGCCGGGTCGTCGCCTGCGGCCGCCCGGACGAGCTGATCAGCAACAGCATTACCAGCCACGGGACCGGCCATGCCACGCTCGACGACGCGATCGTGGCCCTCACGACAGGAGAAGCAGCATGACCGCCATCGCCGCCGAGCCGGTTAGCGGGCACCGCGACCGCCCGCGCTCCGCCCTCCGCAACCTGATCACGACCGAGGCCAGGCTGCTGGCCCGCGAGCCCGTCCCGCTGCTGTGGGGCGTCGCCTTCCCGATCGTCCTGCTGTCCATCATGGGCGCGTTCTCCCACGGCCCGGACAAGTCACTCGGCGGCCTCACCCTGGTCGCCACCTACGAGCCGGTCCTCATCGCGTTCACCATCTCGACCTTCGCCTTGCAGGGCCTGGCCCCGGTGCTCGCCGGCTACCGCGAGCGCGGCATCCTCCGCCGCCTGAACGCCACGCCGGTCGGCGCGGGCCGCCTCCTGCTCGCCCAGCTCACGGTCAACCTGTCGGTGACGCTGGTCGGCACCGCCGGCATCGTGATCGTCGGCGACGCCGCGTTCGGCGTGCCGCTGCCCGGCCAGGGCGCCGGCTTCGTCCTCGCGCTGTTCCTCACCTCGGCCGCCATGCTCACCCTCGGACTCCTGATCGCGTCCCTGGCCCGCACCGCCCGCGTGGCGGGCGCGGTCGGCACCATGCTCTTCCTCCCGCTGATGTTCTTCGCCGGCCTGTGGGTGCCGCTGGCCACGATGCCCGCCCCGCTGCGCCGCGTCAGTGACGACACGCCCCTCGGCGCGGCCGTCTCCGCCCTCCAGCACAGCATGGCCGGCCAGTGGCCGTCCGCCAGCGGCCTGGCCGTCCTCGCGGGCTACGCCGTGGTCTTCGGGGTGCTCGCCTGGCGGCTCTTCCGCTGGGAATGAGAGCACGCCCGCCCGCGGCTGACATTTCACCGCCCCCGTGACTCCCGCGCGCCGCCATGCCCCCGCCCGGTAACCCCGGCCCTGGCCAGCGGCCCGCGCTTATGCCACAGTCAGGTGACATGACCTCGCCCGCTGACCTGACCTACGGCACCTACCTGCGCCTCGATGACCTGCTGGCCTGCCAGTCGCCGCAGACCGGAGAGCACGATGAGCTGCTCTTCGTGATCATCCACCAGGTCTACGAGCTGTGGTTCAAGCAGATCCTGCACGAGGCGGCCCGTCTGCAGGCGACGCTTGAGGCGGGAGACGGCGCGGCGGCGCTGGGCACCGCGCGCCGGATCGCGAAGATCCTCAAGACGATGGTCGGCCAGATGGACGTCCTCGAGACGATGACCCCGCGCCAGTTCGCCAGCTTCCGCCCGGAGCTCGGCAGTTCCAGCGGCTTCCAGTCCGCCCAGTTCCGCTACCTGGAGGCGGTACTCGGCCGCCGCGACTTTCACCAGGCGGTCATCGACCCGGTGCTCGCCGGGATCATGGCCAGGCGGCCCGTGTTCGCCTCGCTGCTCCGCTTCCTCGCCGCCGCCGGCTGGGACGTCCCCGCGGCCGCCCTCGGCCGGGACCCGCGCGCGCCGGGCCCCGACGGCGCCGTCCAGGCGCTGCTCGCCGAGGTCTACGACCAGTCCGGCGAGCCGGCCGAGGTCTGCGAGGCCCTGGTCGACATCGATGAGGGCGTCCAGGAATGGCGTTACCGGCACGTGAAGATGGTCGAGCGGATCATCGGCACCAAGACAGGCACCGGCGGCTCGGCCGGCTCCGCCTACCTGCGCTCGACCCTGTTCAGCCCCGCCTTCCCCGACCTGTGGGAGGTCCGCTCCCGTCTCTAACCACCGATTGGGCAGCAGCCTGCGCTCCGTTGTCCGCTCCGGCCAGACTGACGCACTGCCAAGCCTTGAGGAGACGATCGTGTCCCTTCACCTAGCCGTCCTGGCCGGCCGCCGCTGGACCGCTTAGCTTAGGCCCGCGGATCCGCCGAGCCCGGCTCGGCGCTGCGGTTCCGCGCCTCAACTGAGCGTCACGGTTGGGACACAAACCGGTGACAACTGCCGTGCACAGCCTTGCCCACTGCCCGAGCGACACCTTGAATAGGGATTCATAGTCAGGTAGTCCTGCCTAGCGAAGCTGGGACTTGTGTTATGAAGCACAGTTCAGTTCTCGAGGTCCGCGGCGTGGGTGTGCGCTTCGGCGGGCTGACGGCGCTTAGCGCCGTTTCGCTCACGGTGGCGCCCGGCCAGGTTGTCGGCGTCATCGGGCCGAACGGGGCAGGCAAGACGACGCTGCTGAACGTCTTGTGCGGCTTCATCCGGCCCGACGAGGGCCAGGTACTCATCGACGGCCGCCTCTACAACAACCTGCGCCCGCACCGGCTAGCTGGGCTTGGCATCGCCAGGACACTGCAAGGCGTGGGCCTGTTCGACCGGCTGTCAGCCATTGAGAACGTCATGATCGGCGCGAACTGCCGGGCCACGGCTGGATTCTGGCCGGCGCTGCTTGGGCTGCCCCGCTCCAGCCGGGACGAGCGCAGGCTGCGGCAGGAAGCGCACCAGGCACTTGACCGGGTAGGGGCGGCGGGCGCAGCCGACTCAAGGCCAGGCGAGCTGCCCTTTGGCATGCGGAAGAGGATCGCGCTGGCGCGGGCACTCGCGGCCCGGCCGAAGATCCTGCTGCTCGATGAGCCCGCCAGCGGCCTGGCCGAGGGCGAGCTCAGTGAGCTTGGCGGACTCATCCGCGAACTCGCCGCGCAGATGTCCCTCGTCATCGTGGAGCACCACATGGACCTGATGATGTCCGTCTGTGACTCGCTCGTCGTGCTGGACTTCGGGAAGGTGATCTCCACCGGGTCACCGCGGGAGATACAGGCCGATCCGGCGGTGACAGCCGCCTACCTCGGTGCGAGTGGATCTGAAGGGTGAACAGCCCAGCCGGGGCGCACGGCAGCCAAGGCGCCCAAGAGGCCAGGCCGCGTGGCTCGGCGTCGCTCGCGGTCGAGGACCTGGTGGCCGGCTACGGCGAGGTCGTGGCGCTTGACAAGGTCACGATCACGGCCGCCCCGGCGACCATCACCGCGGTGCTCGGCGCCAACGGCGCGGGCAAGACCACGCTGCTCCGGGCGATCAGCGGGGTGGTGCGACCACGCGGCGGCCGGGTCCTGCTCGACGGCGCGGACCGGGCCGGGCGCGGCCCCGAGGACATGGCCAGGGCCGGAATCGCGCACGTTCCTGAGGGACAGGGCGTCATCGCCGAACTCACCGTGGAAGAGAACCTGCGGATCGGCATGATGTCATGGCCAGGCATCGCCTGGCGGCGAGCGGAACGGGCCGCCGCGCTCGCCGAGGCATACGAGCGCTTCAGCGTGCTCGCCGACCGCCGCCGCAGGCTGGCCGCCACCTTGTCAGGCGGCGAGCGGCAGATGCTCGTGATCGCGCGCGCCCTGGTGGCACGCCCGCGCGTGCTGCTGCTCGACGAGCCGTCGCTCGGCCTCGCGCCAAGGGTCATGACGCAAGTCATGGACATGGTCGTCCGGCTCAGCCGGGAGAACGGCATCACCATCCTGCTCGTCGAGCAGAACGCGCGGGCCGCGCTCGCGATCGCGGACCGGGGGGTGGTGCTCAACCTCGGCCGCGTCGTCGCCGCGGCCGAGGCCCGCGCACTCGCCGCCGACGTCGCGCTGCGCCACCACTACCTCGGGTTCTAGTCGCACCGGGGCGACCCAAAGCAGGGAGGAGGAAGCGAGTGGTCGAGTTCTTGCAGTTCACGCTCAGCGGGATCAGCTTCGGGATGATCTACGCCGCGATAGCCCTGTCCCTGGTGCTGATATGGCGCGGCACCCGGCTGCTGAACTTCGCGCAGGGCGGGATGGCGATGTTCACCACCTACATCGCGCTGGAGGTGATCCGCCACACCGGCTCCTACTGGGCCGGATTCGCGGTCGCGCTCGCAGCCGGAGTCGCGCTCGGCGCCGCCGCCGAGCTGGCCGTTATCCGCCCCACCTTGGGCAAGCCGGAGCTCAACGCGGTGATCATCACCATCGGCCTGCTGATCTTCCTCGAGGGTCTGGCCGGTATCCTGTACGGCGGCCAGTACAAGTCGTTCCCCGCGGCATTCTCTGTCGTCGGGCTAAGAGCCGGGTCAACACCGCTTGGCGTGTCGCGCTTCGACGTGTTCGTCGCAGCGGCGGTGCTGGCCGCCGCGCTGCTGCTGGCCATCGGGTTCAGGTACACCAGCGCGGGGCTCCGCATGCGGGCCGCGGCGTTCAACGCCACCATCGCGCGCCTGTCGGGCATCCGGGTGGCCCGCGTGATTACCTTGGGCTGGGCGCTGGCCGGCCTGCTCGGGGCCCTCGCGGGCGTGCTCGTCTCGCCGTCAACGTTCCTCTACCCCAACAGCATGGACTCGATCTTCGTGTTCGGCTTCACCGCGGCGGTGATCGGCGGCCTCGACAGCCCCGCCGGTGCGGTCGTCGGCGGGCTGCTGCTCGGCGTCGTGCTCAGCTACGCGGGCGGCTACCTGGGCTCCCAGGGCTCGGACCTGACCGCGCTGGTGGCCCTGGGCATCCTCGTCGTGGTGCTGATGTTCCGGCCAAACGGAATATTCTCTGGCGCCCGGATGCGGCGGGTATGAGCACACAGTCAACGCCACGGATCCTCGGCGCCGCCCTCGCGACCGCCGTGGTCGTCGCATTCCTGTCCATCAAGCTGAACGCGTTCAGGGACTACCAGATCGCCGAGATCGCCATCGACGTGACCGCCGTCGCCGGGCTTACGGTCCTGACCGGGCTGAGCGGCCAGATCTCGCTCGGCAACGGGGCGTTCATGGCCATCGGCGCCTACACGACCGCGCTGCTGCTACTCCATCTCGCCTGGTTGCCATTCATAGTCGTGCTCGTGGCCGCCGCCGTGGCCACTGCTGTCGCCGGGGCGGTGGTGGGAGTGGCCGCGGCCCGGTTGCGCGGCCCTTACCTGGCCGGCGCCACGCTACTGCTCAGCGTCGCGCTCCCTTCGGTCGCGTACGCCTACCCGGGGACTTTCGGCGGCGACCAGGGCCTGAATGTCGTCTTCACCACGCCCGGCTTCCTCGGCGTGAACTTCCCGCCGACCAGGTGGCAGGCGTGGGTCTGCTCGGCGGTGGCGCTGGTCACCCTGGTGCTTCTGGCGAACCTGAGCCGCAGCAGGGTCGGCCGCAACTGGCGCGCCGTGCGCGACGATGAGGTGGCCGCCGCGCTGGCCGGCGTTAACGTGGCCAGGGCGCGCGTCCTCGCTTTTGTCGTGAGCGCCACCTGCGCCGGGATGGCCGGCGCGCTGCTGGCCATCGTCACCGAGCTGGTCGCGCCGGGCGCCTTTACGATCACGCTCTCGATCGCGCTGCTCACCGCCGCGGTGATCGGCGGCCTGGGCACCCTGCCCGGTGCGGTCTGGGGAAGCCTGGTGATCGTCCTTGTGCCGACCTATGCCACCGACGTGGCCACCAGCCACGGCCTATCAACTACCGTCGCGTCCAACATCCCGGTCGCGGCCTACGGCGTAGTGCTCATCCTCGTCATGCTCGTCTTCCCGCAGGGAATCCAGGGCGGAGTGCGGTGGCTTCTCGGCCTCGTCGGTATCTCCGCTGACCGCACCAGGCGCGAGGCATCCGGGCCGGATGTCACGCCTCCGGCGGGCAAGGCGCCAGCCAGCCAGCACGAGGCTCTAGCCCGGGGGAGCGATCCTCCGGAATCCCACGAGAAAGAAGGCACTCAGTGAAGAGATCACATCAGCTTCGCGTGCCCGCCATTGCTGCCGTGGCGGTAGCCGCGCTTGCCGTTGCCGCCTGCAGCTCTGGCTCTAGTAGCCCTGGCGCTAGCCAGGGCGCGAGCAGCACAAGCGCGGCCCTGACCGCATCCGCGCCCGGCATCACGGCGACCACGATCACCATCGGCAGCCACCAGCCGCTCACCGGTCCCGCCGCGCCCGGCTACAGCGAGATCGCTCCCGCGTCGGCCGCGTACTTCGCGTACGTCAACGCGCACGGCGGAGTCGACGGCCGCAAGATCGTGTACAAGTACCTCGACGACGCCTACAACCCGACCACCACGGCTCAGGTCGTGCGCCAGCTGGTGCTCCAGGACAACGTGTACGCGATATTCAACGGCCTCGGCACCCCCACTCACCTGTCCGTGCTGAGTTACCTCAACTCACAGAAGATCCCCGACGTGTTCGTCGCCTCCGGGTGCGACTGCTGGGACGCCCCGACGACGGACCCTGAGACGTTCGGCTACCAGCTTGACTACATACGCGAGGGCAAGATCCTCGGGCAGTACGTGGCCAAGCACTTCGCCGGCAAGAAGATCGGCTACTTCTACCAGGACGACGAGTTCGGCATGGACGGCGTCAAGGGCCTCGACGACGAGATACCGCAATCGATGGTGGTCAGCAGGCAAAGCTACGTCACGACCAACGTCAACATAGCGCCGCAAGTCGCGGCCCTGCGCGCTTCCGGCGCCCAGGTAGTCGTCGCGTTTTCCATTCCCGCGTTCACCGCGCTGCTGAAGCTGACCGGCCTCAAGCTCAGCTTCAGCCCAACACTGGTGGTCAGCAACGTCGGCTCTGACCCGATCACCTTGTCCGGGCTGCTCGAATCCTTCGCGAAGCAGGGCGGCGCGACCGTCAACGGCAACCAGCTCATCGCTGGGATCATCACTGATAACTACGTGCCGTCGGCCAGTGACACCAGCAACAGCTGGACCGCGCTGTTCAAGAAGATTCACGACCAGTACGACGCGAAGGCACCATTCGACGGCAACGTGTTCTACGGCATGGGTGCCGCGTACACGTTCGTGCAGGCGATGCTCAAGGCAGGCAGGAACCCGACCCGGGCCGACCTGGTGTCGGCGATCAACGCCGGGCTCCCGCAGGGTCCCGTGGTCGCGCCGTTCGCTTTTTCCGCGACAGATCACGCTGGCGCCACCGGTGGCTACATCGCCGTAGTCAACAATGGTGGACAGACCCAGGAGGGACCAGTCGTGACCACGGACACATCCTCGTCGGGCCCGGTAACCACCTACACTGGAACTGAGGTTCAAGCACCGGCCAGCGGTATCCCCGTCCCCTGACCCTGGACAGCGAACGCAGCATGACAACAGACGAGCGGCCGCCGGCAGAGCGCTTGCTGGCGGCCGCAGAGGAACTCTTCGGCCAGCGCAGTTACGGCCGGACAACGGTCGCGGGCATCTGCGCGAGGGCCGGGATGGCGACCGGCAGCTTCTACGCCTACTTCGGGTCCAAGCAGGAGATCTTCGCCGCTGTGGTCCGGGCGATCAACGCGGACCTGAGGATGGCAATGAAGACGGCCCTGGCGAAAGCCGATGACGGCCAGCGCACGCGGGAACGCGAGTGCTTCAGCGTGTACTTCGAGATGATGTCGAAGCGTCCCTGGATGGACCGGATCGTGCGCGAGTCGGAATTTGTCGCACCGTCCCTGTTCCGTGAGTACTACGAGCACCTGGCCCGGGGCTACGCGCGCGGCGTGCGCGTAGCCCAGTTCGCCGGCGAGGTAGACGCCCGCTACGACCCGGAGGTCATCGCGTACGCCTACACGGGTATCGGCAACTTCGTCGGCATGCGCTGGGCCGACTGGACCGCGGGCGGGCAAGTACCTGAGGACGTACTGGACGACGTGCTGGAACTCCTCGCCCGAGGGCTCGCCCCGCCCGCGGGCCCCAGCCCCAGCCCCGGCTCGGGCCCCGGCGAGGCGAGCCCGGGCCCCGGCGTCAAGAAATGATCGCGTCCAGTGCCTGAGCGCTGCTCCGGCGGCATCAGGTCATTTGCGCAACGCGGCGTTGCGCAAATTGATGGGTCACGGCCCTCGGTAAGGAGAGCAGTACTGGCAGCGCGGCGATCGCCACTGCCCAGTCTGGCGACGCGGGGTCGATCAGCGTGAAGTGGTCGCCGTGGGTCTCGGTCAGCGTGGCCCGCCCGCCCGCCGCGGTCGCGGCGGCGACGTAGCGCTCGCTGTAGGAGAACGGGACGTCGTCGTCGGACCGGGAGTGCAGGCAGACCACGTTCGCGGGGCCGGCACCGCGGCGACCGGGTCAGCGAGCCGGTACTCCTCCGGCCGCTCGTCGGGCCCGCCGCCCATCAGGTCAACCGCCGCGGTGCCGCCGACGTGCTCCCGCGCGCAGTCGGCCAGCGCGAGCACCCCCGCCTGGGCGATGACCCCGGTCACCGTGACCGCCGGGTTGGCGCCCGGTGCCCCCGGCGGGAGCTTCCCCCGCCCGGCCGCCCAGGTCGCGAGGTGCCCGCCGGCGCTGTGCCCGACCGCGACCACCCGGGAACTGTCCACCGGCAGCGTCGCGAGCAGGTCGATCCCCGCGGCCACGTCCGCGAACGTCCCCGGCCAGCCGCCGCCGGCCAGCGCCCGCCGGTACTCCAGGTTCCACGCGGCGTACCCGCGGGCCGCCAGGTCCGCCGCGAGCGGCCACCCGAGCGACAAGTCATACCGCGCCCGCCAGAACCCCCCGTGAATGACCACCACGGTCCCGGCCGCCGCCCCGTCCGGTAGCCACAACTCACCGACCTGATCAGGGGCTGCCCCGTACCGGTACGTCACCGGTGCCCGTCGCCCCGATCCCCGCGTCATACGGGCTCATTATCCTCACGTTCACACTGCTCGCCCGAGCCTGGATCCGTGGCCATCATGCGTGCGCCGTGATGGTCCACCCCGATGACCTCGACCCGCCAGCCTCGTCCGCTCAGTCCTTCAACGACGCCGGTGACGATGGTGTCCATCATCACCGTGCTGTCTGTTGCCATGTCGATATCACGGCTGAAGCGATCGACTAGGCGATGGGCCTGAACCGCGTAGCCGCCAGTGATGACGAGTGGGAAGGCGTTGCCAATTTCCAGAACGTCCTGCAGCAGTCTCCTGTGCAGGTCGTTGAGATTCATGGCGTTACTAGCTGCTCCTCCGCTAGTTCAGGAAACGCGGTCTCCCACACCTTTCGGACCGTGCGGCTGACCAAGTTACGGAGGACAGGCCACTGACCGACGAGCAAGTCCCTGTTGAGGTAGGAGGCAACGTCAGCACGCTGACCCTCGGCAAGCACGATGCGGTACATGTGCCTACAGGGCTTGGGCAGATCCAGGTTGAAAGCTGTCTGGCCAGACCAGGCGACGTGGAGCGGCAGTTGGACGGTGCCGTGGTCAGGACCGGTCAGGTCGTCCAGGGTCGCGGGCAGCCTGCCGCGGTACCGCTCCTCAAGAACCGCGGCCCGCCAGACCGGCGCTGCCTCCAGCGAATCACCCACGTCACTCATTATGCACTCCCGCGTTCGTACCGCATGGCTCAGTCGGTCGGTGCCGGGAACACCTCGAAAGTGCAGCGGGCGCCCGGAGCCCCAGCCATCTTGGCGTCGCAGGTCAGCACCGGCGCGCGGAAGAGCTCGGCGACGGCGACGTAGCAGGCGTCGTAAGCGGTGTAGTTACCGCGTAGCTCCCAGACGCGGGGAAGGAGCGTCGTGTGAGGGACCCGCTCGATGGTTAGGTCCGCGAGATCCTGCAGTGCCTGGCCGGCACGTTGCTCAGTCATGGATCCGGTAAGCAGGGAGCGTCGCAACACCGAGGTGACCTCGACATCAACGAGGTGCGGCGCGGCCAGTTCTTCGCCGCGTAGCCGCTCCCTGGCCTGTGCCCCATCCGGACCGTCATCGCCTAGCGCCATGACCAGGAAAGAAGCGTCGGCGATGATCACCGCTGGTCACGCTCTTCGCGCAACTGCCTGACCACGTCGTCGACCGCCAGGTGGCCTCCGCTGCGGTGGCCGACGCGGTCAAGCACCTCGTCGACCGTCGGGCGGGCGGCGGCTCGCTCGATCCAGGCCAGCATGTACTCCTGAAGAGACTGGCCCGCGGCCGCGGCTCGCTGCCGCAGTACCGCATGCGCCTCATCGGAAACGTTCTTGACCTGGATCGTCGCCATGCCACCATAGTAGCGCTTCAAGCGCCATTTCGGCGCTACCGGTGACGACCGTTCTTCCCGTGACGTTCGGTGCGCGCGTCGTGTCGTTGCGTTCATAGAATGAAAGATAGAAGGCCCCTATGACATTCAGCACTCCGTTCTGTCAAACTGCTACATAAACGGTTACATGGCAAATATGTGCGCACTGAAGTCGTGATCGATGGACCCCGGGTGCGAAGCGGAGGTCGCCTCCACGAGACAATGGAAGCGGACACTCAGTAGGAGAGGGGCAACCGATGAAGCTCGGCATCCACTTCATGAACTTCACCCACCCCGGCGGTGCTGCCGCGTTGCGCTCGGCGGTGGGTGACACCGCGGTCGCGGCCGACGCGGCTGGCATCGTCCGGTTCACCGCGATGGACCACTGGTTCCAGATGGAGCACTTCCAGACGGCTTTCGACCCGATGCTCGAGGGCTACTCGGTGCTGAACTTCGTCGCCGCGAAGAGCGAGCGGGTGCAGCTCGGCCTGCTCGTCACCGGCGTCACCTACCGCTACCCGGGCCTGCTCGCGAAGACCGTGACCACGCTCGACGTGCTGTCCGGCGGCCGGGCGTTCCTCGGCATCGGCGCCGCCTGGTACGAGCGCGAGCACAAGGCGCTCGGCGTTCCTTACCCGCCGGTCGCCGAGCGCTTCGAGCGCCTCGAGGAGACCATCCAGATCTGCGAGCAGATGTGGAGCGACAACGACGGCCCGTACGAGGGCAAGCACTATCAGCTGGCGGAGACGATCTGCTCGCCGCGCCCGCTGCAGTCGCCGCGCCCGCCGATCCTCATCGGCGGGGGAGGGGAGAAGAAGACGCTGCGCCTGGTCGCGAAGTACGGCGACTCGTGCAACCTGTTCGGGTCGTCCGTCGAGACCGTCGGGCACAAGCTGGACGTGCTGCGCGCCCACTGCGACGCCGAGGGCCGCGACTACAACGCCATCGAGAAGACGATCATCGGCCGGGTGGACCCGGCCGGCGACGTGAGCGGCTTCCTCACCGAGATGGAGGAGTACGCGAAGCTGGGGATCGACCTGGTCGAGGTCGCGCCCGCGATGCCGGACCCGGCCCGGTTCGTGGCCCTGCTCGGGGAGAAGGTCGTGCGGCCGCTCGCTGAGATCGGCTAGCGGGGCGCCGGGGTAGCGCGAACCGCGCTACCCCGGCCGCCCAGCCCCTGGCCCGCGGTGAGCGCGGCGAGCTGCGAGCGGGCGGAGACGTCCAGCTTGGGTACGCCTTGTACAGGTGGTAGCCGACGGTCCGGTGCGACAGGGAGAGCCGCGCCGCTGCGGCCGGCCCGGGCGCCGTCAAGTAGCGCCAGGACGGCGCGCGCCTGCGCGTCGCGCCCGTACAGCGCGGAACTCATGTCTCCTCCTCCTTTGGCTCACCATGATCGCGCCGGGTGCTCGCGATGGCTACCCCGGCCATGATCAGCAGGCCGCCGCCGATCATCGCCAGGGTCAGGCGCTCGCCGAGGAACACGGCCGCGCCGGCCACGCTGACCACCGGCTCGAGGTAGAGCAGCAGGCTCACCCGGGTGATGTCGCCGGCCATCGTGGCGATGCTCCACAGCAGCAGGCCGGCCGCCGTGCAGCCGAGGGCGAGGAAGGCGAGCTCCGCCCAGACCGCCGGCCCGAGGTGCGCGAGGCCCGCGCCGGGCAGCATCCAGGCGGCGCCGAGGTAAGGGACGGAGCCGACGACGGTGGCGGCCGCGGTCGCGGGGACGGCGCCAAGCTCCTCGCTGAGCGGGCGCAGCACGATCGTGTAGGCGGCGAACGACAGCGTCGCCGCCAGCACCAGCCCGGTGCCCGCCAGCGCCCGGTAGCCGCCGCCGACCCCGCCGATCGCGCCGGGGCCGGCGAGCACCGCGACCCCGGCCAGGGCGGCGGCGCTGCCCAGCCAGGCCCGGACGCCGCCGCGCGCGCTGAGGAACAGGCGGCCGAGCAGCAGGACCCAGACCGGCTCCGTCGCGAGCAGCAGCCCCGCGGTCGAGGCGGGCAGCCACCGCAGGCCGGCGGTGACCGGCAGGTTGTACCCGACCAGGCCGAGCAGGCCCGCGGCCACGAGTCGGACCGCCGAGCGCCGCCGGAGCCCGCGGAAGACGGGCCAGGCCCAGGGCAGCAGCACCAGGGACGCGGCGGCCAGCCGGATCAGCAGCAGCGGCAGCGGCGACAGGTGGGTGACGGCCGCCCTCGTCGCCACCGGCGCGAGCCCCCAGAAGAACACCGCCACCAGGCCGGCGGCTAGCGCGTCTCGTCTCACCGGTCCTCCTGGTCGCCTTGGCGGGTTCCCCGCCTGCCTACTGCGGCCCAGTCTGCTGTAATGACCTTATGCAGTTCAACACTTACACGGTGGCGGGCGCGCGCATCGCCGTCTGGCTGGTCAACCACCCGGCTCCCGGCATGGCCGCGCTCGCCGCGGAGCTGCACCGCCACGACGTGCACGAGCCGACGGGAACGGCGGCGGACCTGGCCGCGCTGCGGCCGTGGGCGGCCCGGCTGCGCGCGGTCTTCGCGGCCGGCCCGGTGGCCGACAAGGCGACGCTCGCCGACGCGCTGCTCGTCGCCGCCGACTGCCGCCCCCGGCTAGTCAGCCACGGCCCCGACATGCCCTACCACCTGCACTACGCGTCCCTCACGACGGGACTCGCGGCGCGGGTGCGGGCGCTGACCGCGGGTGGCCTGGCGCACGTGATCGACGGTGGTGCCGGCGGCCGCCTTGGCGTATGTGACCGGGCCGGCTGTGACGTGGCGTTCTTCGACACCTCACGTAACGGGCGCCGTCATTTCTGCGCGGTCCGCTGCGCCAACCAGGTCAACGTGGCGAACCACCGGCAGCGCCGCCGCGCCGTCAGCCCGGCGGGCTGAGCACTTGACCAGGCACTTTCCCGCCTCGCCGGACGTTTCGCGCCACCCTCACGAGCGGTGATCGCTCGCGCATGACGCTAGGTCAGGGAGGGCGGCGCCCGAATCTGTCAGCGCGCCCGTAGCTGACGGCCGCCGCTCGCGGAGCACGACCGCGGCCACCGCGATGGAGGCGACGCCGAGGACCGCGCCGACCGCCCAAGCGAGGTGGTACCCGCTGGTCAGCGCCTGCGCGGAGGTCCCGGCCCCGGTGCGGGAGGCCGCGAGGGCCGTCAGCAGCGCGACGCCGAGCGCGCCGCCGGCCTGCTGCATCGTGTTGAACGCGCCGGAGATGACCCCGGCGTCCGCGTCGGTCGCGCCTGACATGCCGAGCGTGGTCACGGCCGGCAGGGTCAGCCCGCCGCCGACGCCGAACAGGAGGAACACCGGCAGCAGGTCCGTGGCGTAGGCGGCGTGGGCGGGGACCTGGGTCAGCAGGACGAGCGCGACCGTGATCATGACGAGGCCGGCGAGCAGCAGCCTGCGGGCGCCGAAGCGCACCGTGAGCCGCGCCGACAGGCCGAGCGAGACGACGGCGATCACGACGGCGGTCGGGGCGAACCCGAGCCCGGCGGCCGCGGGGCCGAAGCCGAGCGCGCGCTGCAGGTACAGGGTCACGATGACCTGGAACCCCATCGCCGCGCCGATGACCAGCAACTGGGCGAGGTTGGCGCCGACCACGTTGCGCGAGCGCAGGACGCGGGGCGGGAGCAGCGGCGTCCGCGCGGTGGCCTGCCTGACGGCGAAGGCGGCGAGCAGCGCGACCGCGAGCAGGGCCGTCCACCAGTCCGCGGGCGAGGCGATCGAGAGCACCGCCAGCATGACGCCGCCGGTCACGAAGGCGGCGCCCGGCCAGTCCGCGCCCGCCCGCAGGCCCCCGAGAACTGACAGCGCGTCCTGGTCGGCGGGCAGTACCCGGGCCGCCGCGAGCCAGGCGGCGAACCCGACCGGCAGGTTCACGAAGAAGATCCAGTGCCAGCTCGCGTACTCCACGAGCAGGCCGCCGATGATCAGCCCGGCGGACGCGCCGACGGCGCCGGTGAACGCGAACCCGCCGATCGCCCGGCCCTGCTCGGCCGGCTCGTCGAACAGCCTAACGATCATGCCGAGGGTGACGGCCGTGACCAGCGCCGCCCCGGCGCCCTGGACGAAGCGGGCCGCGATGAGCATCCCCGGGCCGGCCGCGAGCCCGCACGCGAGCGACGCGGCGACGAAGACCGCGATCCCGGTGAGGAACATCCGCTTCCGGCCGAACAAGTCGCCGAGCCTGCCGCTGAGCAGCAGCAGCCCGCCGAATGCGACCTGGTAGATGGTCATTACCCAGCTCAGGCTGTGGGCGGAGAAGCCGAGGTCCGCCTGGATGGCGGGCAGCGCCACGGTCACGATCGTCCCGTCAAGGATGACCATGAGCGTCGCCGCGCACAAGATGACGAGCGCCAGCCGGCGACGCGCCGCGGAGCGCACGGGCGCCGGCGCCGGGGTTTGACTGCGGAACATGATCTCTCCAAGGTCGGAACCAGCCGTTAGAGAGACCGTAACAGATAATCTAAAAGTGGACAATCTAAAATTATCCTAGCTGGGAACGCGGGCGCGGCGCACGGGCCGCTCCAGCGGCCCGGCGTCGGCCAGCGGCCCCGCGACGAGCATGTTCAGCGCGCCGGTGAAGGCCTCCCGCTGTCCTTCTGGCAGCGCGTCGAGCACCTCCCGGTGCACCCGGTCGGCGATCTCGTGGCCCGCGTCGACCAGGCCGGCGCTGGCCGGGGTGACCGTGATGATCCTGGCCCGCCGGTCGGCGGGCGACGGCGTCCGCTCGGCGTAGCCCTCCCGCTCGAGGTAGTCCATCGTGTTGAGCATCGTGGTCTTGTCCAGGTCAGAAAGCTTCGCGAGCTCGATCTGCGTGTACTGGCCGCTCATCGCGTGCGCGAGCACGCAGTAGTCACGGGGCGTGATCCCGATCTCGGCGAAGGCGCTGCTCATCCGGGTGGCCAGGACGTGCGCGGTGTGGTTCAGCAGGAAGCTGAGGTCGAGCACGTCTCGCCCGGGTATCGGCGCTGCGACGGACGTCATGCTGCCATGGTACGTCTACAAGTAGATAGTTCCCCGTCCGCGTATTACCCCTGGTAGCTCCTGACCTGCACGTCCACGGTGACCGGGACCGGGGCGGGCAGCGTGGCCACCCGGGCCGCCAGGGCGTCCGCGCCGATGTGCCGAGCGCTCGGGCCCATCGCGACGAGGTCGGTCAGGCCAGCGTGGCCGAGGCGCAGCTCGTAGCGCACCGCGGTCACCGCCGTGCTCGCGTAGTCACCGTAGGCGTCCGCGAGCCGCGCGGACTTGCGGTCGTCGATGCCGATCAGGCCGAGTGACCGGCGGGCCTCGCTGAGGTGGTCGGGACCAGGGACGGCGACGATCAGCGTGCCGCCCGGCGCCAGGACCCGGCGGATCTCCGCCGGGTTGCGCGGCCCGAAGACGCTCAGCACCACCGCCGCGCAGCCGTCGGCGAGCGGCAGGCGCTGCCAGGCGTCGGCGCCGAGGGCCGCGGCGCGGGGGTGCGCCCGGGCGGCGCGGCGCAGCGCGGGCGCGGACAGGTCGAGGCACGCGCCGAGGCGGCCGTCCAGCGCGTCGAGCACCCGGGCGAGGTAGTAGCCGGTGCCGCCGGCCAGGTCGAGCACGAGGCCGGGACCGCCCTGGTCGGCCCGCGCTTCGACGGCCCGTGCTTCGAAAGCCTGCGCCGCGAGGGCGCTCAGCGCGTCCGCGACCGGCTGGTAGTGCCCGGCGCCGAGGAACGCCTCGCGCGCGAGCACCATCGCGGCGCTGTCGCCGGTGCCCGGGCCGCCCCGCCCGCTGGTCAGGCTGACGTAGCCCTGGCGCGCGATGTTGAAGCGGTGCCCCCGGCCGCAGCTGACCTGCTCATCGCCCACCACGACGGGCCCGGCGCAGACGGGGCAGCGGACGTGGGCCGCCACGGCGGCGAGCGTCCGGTGCCGGCCGGGCACCGGGGCGGAGCCGGGCCTGCCACTCATGGCGGGAAGCTTATCCGGGGCGAGTCATCAACGGCCCGTTCGGAAAAACTCAAGCCCATTATCCCGAACGGGAGCGTGTTTCACCTGGCCACCTCCTGCGCGCCGGGAGGGGCATGGCAAACTGGCCACCGGCGGCGATAACGCACTCCGGAGGGACCTATCTCATGCGCGTCATCATGCTTGCCCCGCCCGGTGCGGGGAAGGGAACGCAGGGCGAGCGGATCGCCGCCAGGTACGGGGTGCCGCACATCGCCAGCGGCGACATCTTCCGCGACGAGGTGGCGCGGCAGACGCCGCTCGGCAAGGAGCTCAGCGGCTACCTGGACCGCGGCGACCTGGTACCTGACGACCTGGTGCTCAGCCTGGTCAAGGACCGGGTGGTGACCGCCGCGGAGCAGAGCGGCGGCTACGTACTCGACGGGTTCCCGCGCACGCTTGAGCAGGCCGAAGCGGCGGCCGGTATTGGCCGTGAAGCCAATGTCAGCGCGCAGGCGGTGGTGTACCTCGACGCGCCGGCGGACGTCCTCATCGGGCGTCTCACCGGCCGCGGCGAGCACCGCACGGACGACTCGGAGGCGGTCGCGCGCCACCGCCTCGCGGTGTACGCGGAGCACACCCAGCCGCTGGTGGACTACTACGCGGCGCGCGGCATCCTGGTCAAGATCGACGCCGCCGGCCCGATCGACGTCGTGAGCGACGAGATCTTCGCGGCGCTCGACCGCATCAAGCGCTAGGACCGCCGCCCGGTCATCCTGCCCACCAGTCACCGCTTCGGGCCGGCAGCGGCAGGTCGATGACGAGGACGTCGAGGACCGGGGCGCCCGTCACGTCGAGCCCGGCCTCTTCGCCCCGGGTGCGCGCGACCTTCCGCCAGCCCCACGACCGGAAGGCGGCCTGCGCGGCGGCCGCGCCGGGCGGGACCGTCACGGCGGCCCGCTCCTCCAGGCGGCCGCGGAGCAGGAGCTCGTAAAGCTCCCGGCCGATGCCCTGCCGCCGCCAGGAGGCGCGCACCAGCAGTTCGGTCAGCGCGAACGTGCGGCCGGGGTGCTCGGCCGTAACGTCGGGCGGCAGCGGCGTGGTCAGTCCCCGCCACCAGGAGGTGGAGGGCCGCAGCGGCATCCCGGAGGCATAGCCGACCAGGTAGCCGCCGTGCCGTGCCTCCGCGAGCGCGAAGCCCGGCTGCCGCCGCCATACCCGGGCCCGCCGCGCCCGGGCCTGCTGCGCTGGTGCCGGGTCGCCCGCGTTCCCGTGGACCTCGCCGGCCAGCGCCAGCAGGTCAGCGTCGCGCTCACTGGCCTCGCCGCCGTCGAGCAGCCGGTACGCGATCCCCGACTCGCCCAAGCGGTCACCTTCCGTGATTGCGGCCTCAGAAAGTCGTAACCTGTTCACGCTCTTACGCCGGCACAGCCAATCTAGCGGCGCTTACGGCCCAACCGGTCGGCGGCTCCGGCCGTCATAGCGGATAGATCGCGGAATGTCCCCACATCGGGCTATTTAATGAGGTAACCAGTAGCTGTGCGTCGGCGATTGGAAATGTTGGGTATCGCGGCCGCGGTAGGCGTCCTCGCGGCGTGCTCCGCGTCGGCCGCCTCGCCCGGTTCGGCCTCCGCGGGTCCCGCCACGGCGGCCGCCGCGCTGCGGGCGGGAACCATGTCGCTGCCGGTCGCGGTGACCCGGGCCCCGGTGACCGCGGGTTCCGTCCTGGCGGACACGGGACCGGGCGCGCTCACCGCCGCGTTCGCGCGCGCGCTGTTTGCCCGCGCCCCCGTCGTGGTGGTGTCGGGTACCGCGGGCCCCGCGGTCCGGGTGGCCGGGGCTGACGCCAGCGCCGCGCACGCGCCGCTGCTGCTCGCCTCTCCGTTCACCGCCAAGTCCCTGGCCCGGCTGGCTGCCTCGGTCCGGGCGTTCCACCCGGTCGCGGTGCTGACCGAGGGGCTGCCCGCGGCCTGGCCGGGCAAGCTGGCGACGGCGCTGCCCGGCGTGAAGGTGGTCGGGAAGCCCGCGTCCCTGCCCGCGACGCGCGCCCCGGCACCGCTCAGTCGGCTCGCGGTCCTGGTCCCGGCCGACGGCACCGCCCCCGCCGCGTCGAGCCCGTCGTCCGCCTCGATCGCGGCCGTCACCGGCACGGCGCGGTCGGCCGGCGCGGCCGTGGTCGACGTGACGGGCACCGACCCGCGGACGGACCCGGCGGCGGTCACCGCGCTGGCCCGGCTGCGGCCGGACCAGGTCGTCGCCGTCGGCGCCCAGTTCGGCCCCGCCAGCCGCCTGGCCGGCCGGATCGCCGTCGCGGAGACCGGGCGCCAGCTGCCGGGCGGCGGGCAGGTCCTGTTCCCCGGGCACCGGCTCGTGGCGCTCTACGGGCACCCGGGAACGCCGGGCCTCGGCGTGCTCGGCCGGCAGGACCTGTCGGCGAGCATCGCCCGGGCGCGGCAGATGGCCGTCGCCTACCGGCCGCTCAGCCGGGTCCCCGTCGTCCCCGCCTTCGAGATCATCGCCACGGTGGCGGAGGCGTCACCGGGCCCCGACCGCACCTACTCGTATGAGACCCCCGTGTCCGAGCTGCTGCCCTGGGTGCGGCAGGCCACCGCGGACGGCCTGTACGTCGTGCTCGACCTGCAGCCGGGGCGGGCCAGCCTGCTCGCCCAGGCCGAGCACTACGAGTCGCTCCTCGCGCTGCCCGACGTCGGCCTGGCCCTCGACGCCGAGTGGAAGCTGCAGCCGGGGCAGAAGCCGCTACGGCAGATCGGCCACGTCGACATCAGCGAGGTCAACAGCGTGGTCAGCTGGCTCGCGGCGCTGACCGCCCGGCATGACCTGCCGCAGAAGCTCCTGGTGCTGCACCAGTTCCAGCTCGCGATGCTCACCGGCGAGCGGTACCTGGACACCAGCCACGACGACCTGTCGATCGTCATCCACATGGACGGGCAGGGCACGCCCGGGGTGAAGCAGGGCACGTGGAACGCGGTCACCGCGGCGGCGCCGCGCGGCGTGTTCTTCGGCTGGAAGAACTTCCTCGTCAAGGACCACCCGATGCTCACGCCCCGGCAAACGATGGCGGAGACGCCCGCCCCGGTGATGATCTCCTACCAGTAGCGAGTCCCGCCCCGGCCCGGTGGCACCCGCCCCGGCGTCAGTAGCCCTGCTCCGGTTCTGGCTCCTCGTCCAGGCGGACGCCGGCCTCATCCAGCCTAGCCAGCATCTCCGCCGGGTCGGCGTACACCCGGTAGGCGCCGGCCCGCTCCAGCTCCTCCCGGCCGTAGCCGCCCGACTGCAGCCCGATGCCGAGGGCCCCGGCGCGGCGCGCCGCGAGCAGGTCCCAGACGCTGTCCCCCACGACCATGGTGTGCCTGGGGTCCACGCCGAGCAGTGCGGCGGCGGCGAGGAACAGGTCCGGGTCGGGCTTGGCGTGCCGTACCAGGTCTCTGGTCACCATCGGGGTGTCCTCCGGCAGGCCGAGCAGCTCGAGGGCGGGCCGCGCGGTCGCCGCGTACCCGCTGGTCGCGATGCCCCACCGCACGCGGGCGGCGGTGAGCGCGGCGAGCAGCTCGCGCGCGCCGGGCAGCGCGGTCACCGAACCCATCTGCTTGCGGTACTCGGCGGCGTGGGCGAGCTGCAGCTCCGCGATGTCCTCGGGCGACAGCGTCCGGCCGGTCTCCCGCAGCAGGGCGTGCACGAACAGCCCGCCGCTCATCCCGATCCGCCGGTGGATCCGCCAGACGGACAGGTCGATGCCGATCTCGGTGAGCGCGGCCCGCCAGGCGATCACGTGCTGGTAGACGCTGTCGATCAGCGTCCCGTCAAGGTCAAACAGGAAAGCCGGCGTGGGTGCGTGCGGGTAGTCCATCTAAAAATTGTTGCACCCCCTGCCCGGCCGCGCCCGGCGAGGTGCTAATCAGGCCGGTTCTGATGAGGCCCGTCCTGATCGGGCCCGTGCTGATCATTCGCGTGCCGATCAGGGCCGGGGCCGTGACGGCTCGCCCGCCAGCCGCAGCTCGCGGATCTCCGCCGTGTTGAGCGGCGGCACCCGGCGGTGCCGCGACGGGTCAAGCCGCAGGAAGCCCGCCTCCAGGATCTGCAGCGGGTCGCCGTGCGACACCAGGAGGATGCCGCGGCCCGCGTACCGCCGGTCAAGCCCGGCGACGAGCGCGGTCACCCGGTCGAGCACCGCGGCGGCGGGCTCGACGCCCCCCACGGGGGCGGCGCCCGCCTCGTCGGCGGCCCAGACCTTGGCGTAGCCGGCCGCCGGGGTGCCTTCCAGGTCGCCGAAGGACCGCTCGCGCAAGGCCGGGGTGACGATGACCTCGGCCGCGCCGAGGCGTGCCCGCACGATCTCCGCCGTCTGCCGCGCGCGGGCGAAGTCCGACGAGCAGATGACCGTGTCCGCGGGCAGGCCGCAGGCATCCGCCGCGGCGCGCGCCTGCCGCAGGCCAAGCTCCGACAGGCCGTAGTCACCGCGGCGGTCGCTCTCGATCGTGCTGACGATGACGCCGGCCTCGTTCGCCTTGCTCTGGCCGTGCCGCATGCCGCGGAACGTGTTCGCGAGCCGGTCCACGCCGTCCAGGTGATTCATGTCCCGCTCGACGCTATCACCGCCGGCATCAGGCCCTGTTAGCGTGCCGCCATGGGAATCAAGCTCAGTGAGCCGGCGGTCCGGCTGGTCGACGGCCGCAACTACGCCGTGCTGGCCACGGTGCACGCCGACGGCAGCCCGCAGACGTCCGTCATGTGGGTCGGCCGCGACGGTGACGACCTGCTGTTCTCCACCGTGGAGGGCCGGGTTAAGCACCGCAACATGGTGCGCGACCCGCGGGTGAGCGTCACGGTGATCGACTCCGCGGACCCGGAGAACTACGTCGAGCTGCGCGGCGTCGCGTCGATGACCCCGGACACCGGGCGGCGCGTCGACACCGGCCTGTCGTGGAAGTACGACGGGAAGGACCCGGGGGAGGACCGGCCGGGCGCGGTCCGCGTGGTCGTCCGCGTCGAGGTGCTCAAGGCCGCCGGTCCCGCCGCCTAGCCGGGTTGCCGAGACGTGAAGCCGGGGAACGGTCAGCGGGACGTCGCGGCGATCGAGCGGGCGGTCTGGTCGAGGGCGCGGATGCGCCGGTTCTCGCGGCTAGCGGACCAGACCAGGCCGAGCGGCAGCGGCGGCAGGTCGCTGATCGGAACGAGGACGATGTCGTCGCGGGCGAAGATCGGAACGGCCGGGCTGGTCGGGTGCACGATCCGGCCGCGGGCGACGAACGAGAGGATCTCGTTGATGGTCGCGGCGGGCTGGGTGCGCGCGATGGTCCGCCCGGACGGCGTGCGCGGGGGGCTGATCAGGTCGTAGACCCCCGGCGGGATGGACGAGGGGAGCAGCGCCACTTCCTCGTTGGCCAGGTCCTCGACGGAAACCGTCGCCTCTGCGGCCAGGCGGTGTCCCGGCGCCACGGCGAGGGCCCGCTCGTAGAAGGCGAACGCGGTGCCGGTGACCAGGCCGGGCTCGCCGGGGGCGAGCCAGTTGCATACGACGTCAACGTCGCCGCGGCGTAGCTCCCGGTAGGCGTCGAAGGTATCGACCTCCTGGAGGCGGAGCTCGCAGCCGGGGTAGCGGGCCTGGAACGCCGTGACGAGGCGGCTCAGCGCGGGGCCCTCGGTGGTGAGGACGAAGCCGAGGCGCAGCAGTCCGCGCACGGCGTGCGACAACTCGCTGGTCTCCGCCAGGGCCCGGTCGAGTGCGGCCAGCGCGGGCACTAGGTCCCGCCGCAGCCCTTCGCCGGCCGGGGTCAGCCCGACCCGGCGGCTGGTCCGGTCGAACAGCTTGACCCCGAGCCTGGATTCCAGCGCGCGCACGGCCTCGCTGACCCCGGGCTGGGAGATGCCCAGCCGATCGGCCGTGCGGCCGAAGTGCAGCTCCTCGGCGAGCACGAGGAAGATCCGCAGTTCGCGAAGCTCAACGTTCCTCCACATCGATCACGAATCCTAATCGGTCCGATCAGGGATTCCGCCTTGATCGGGCCGAGTCCGGCCGGCAGGTTGGTGACAAAGACCCCGGCGGTGTGGATGGGAGAGGACATTGATCCTGGTCATTGGCGGCCGTAGCAAGATTGGCGCGGCCCTGGTCGAGGAGTTGCTGAGCCGGGGCCAGGGCGTCCGGGCCCTGGTACGCGCCGGTGAGCGCGCCGGCAGCCTGCCGGCGGCGGCCGGCGTGGTCACCGGCGACCTCGCCGACGAGGCCTCGCTGGTGGCGGCGATGGACGGAATCGAGAAGGTGTTCCTGCTCTCAAGCCCGCACCCGGACGCGGTCACCTGGCACCGCAACGCCATCGACGCGGCCCGCCGGACCGATGTCCGGTTGCTGGTGCGCAGCTCGATACTCGGCGCCGACGCGGAGTCGGCGCCCGAGTTCATTGACGCCCATCACGTCAGCGACCGTTACCTGCGGGACTCCGGGCTGCCGCACGTGATCGTCCGCCCCAACCTGTTCCTGCAGAACGTCCAGGAATCGACCATCCCCGCCATCGACGCGTCGGGCAACTTCTACGTGGACGCGGGTCAGGCCCGCATCAGCATGGTCGATACCCGCGATGTCGCCGCCGTGGCGGCCGCCGCCCTGTGCGAGCCCGGCCATGCCGGCGCCGATTATGACGTCACCGGGCCGGAGGCGCTCTCCTACGCCGACGTGGCCGCCAAGCTCTCCAGGGCGCTCGGGCGTGAGGTCAGTTACGTGGACGTGCCCGACGACGCCGTGCGCGGGGCGCTGGTCGGCGCGGGCCTCAGCGACTGGTTCGCGGGCGCGCTCGTCGGCCTGTACCAGGACTACCGCCGGTCGGGCCCGGGCGGTTACGCCGCGCGGGTCACCGACACCGTGACCCGCCTCACCGGCCTGCAGGCGCGCTCGCTTGACGACCTGCTCGCCGAAGGTCAGCCGCTATAGCGCGCGGCGACGGCGGCGAAGGCGGCCTTGGGCTCCCAGGTCATGTCGGGGTAGGCGACGCCGTGGCGGCCCTCGAGGACCTTGACGATGCCCGGGCTAGCTAGATCCAGGTCGTAGCGGGGGTCGCCGTCGGGACGGTGCGGAAAGCCGTCGAGCGCGAAGAGGAACACGAAGGCGCTGTCGACCCCCTCGGCGGCGAAGATCTCGAGCAAATCGCTCAGGTAGGCCGCCTGGTCGGCCTCGTCCCGTACGTACCTCCCGTTCAGCCGGACCGGGGCGCCCGTCTCCTGGTCGTATTCGACGATCTCCATGCCGCGGGCGCCCCGGTCGCCCGCGCCGCGGTAGGTAGACGCGCCGAAGCCAGTGATCGCGACCGGCTTGCCGCCGGCGACCAGCGTGCGTACCCCCTCCCTGAACTGGTCGGCGACCTCGGCGGAACGGATGAGCTCGACCGACACGATGTCGAAGAGCGCCCAGTCGGGCCGCTCGAACGGTATGGCCGCGTAGGTGACCGGGCCGAGGAAGCGCTCCCGCACCGCCGGCACCGCCGCCCGGAGGAACACATTGACCCGCGAGCTCACCTCGTCGAGTCGCGCTGGACGTCGCGCCGGGTCGCTCAGCAGCCGGGCGAGCCGCTCGTCGACGGTGTCGCCCGGCGTGAATTCCCGGTTCATGATGCTCAGCTCGACGCCGGCGACGAAGACGACCTCGGCGCCGCCGGCCCTGAGCCGTTCCGCCCGCTCAGCGCAGTCGGCCAACAGCGACAGGATCTCGGCGGGCGTCAGCTCCAGCGGATAGGGCGAGAACCATACCTCGAGGCCGAGGTCGGCGGCGATGCGGCCCGCCCGCTCAAGGCGCTCCGGGTCACCGCCGACGAGCTGGACGGCGGTGCAGTGCAGGTCGTCGCGGATGATCGCCAGCTCCCGCCTGAGCGCCGCGGGGCCGACATCCGGCCGGGAGATCTCGCCGTTCCGTATGAAGCCGGTGTCGTACGTCATGCCCTTCGCTCGCACGCTCCAGGTCCCTTCTGCTCGTGAGTTCCAGCCGAGGCTAACCGATAAAAATGCGTACACGCAAGTTTGCGTGCGCGCATGTTAATGTGAGATGCTCGGTGGGTGACGACATCACCGCCTGGCT
This sequence comes from uncultured Actinomycetota bacterium, assembly GCA_963767685.1. GTDB lineage: Bacteria > Actinomycetota > Actinomycetes > Streptosporangiales > Streptosporangiaceae > Trebonia. The sequence continues at coordinate 1,368,927 of CAVYEZ010000005.1, read as the reverse complement.
TGCGGGAGAGGAAGAAGGACGCCACCAGGCAGGCGCTCCGCGAGGCGGCGCTCCGGCTGGCCATGGACCACGGGCCAGAAAACGTCCGCGTCGACGACATCGCCGAGTCCGCCGGGGTATCGGCGCGGACCTACAACAACTATTTCTCCAGCCGGGAACAGGCGATCGTCGCCGCGGTCACCGCGGACCGGGAAGCGCGGGTGGCGGCGGCGGTAGCCGCCGAGCCGGCCGGCGTCCGCCTGTCCGCGGCGGTCACCGAGGCGATCGTCGCCCAGTACACGGACCCGGGCGGCCGTGACCGCGCGGTGCTGACGCTCATCGCGGCTCATCCCGGGCTCCGCGATGCTTTCCTCGGTGCTACCGCGGACCTCACGGACCCGCTCGCCACCGCGCTCGCGGCCCGCCTCGGCGATTCCGGCGGGCAAGCCGCCGAGGTGCTCTCGGCGAGCGTGGCCGCCGCGGTCCGCATCGCGCTGCGGCGATGGCTGCGGCCCGCGGGCAGTGGCCTGGTCATTGTGTCCGGCTCCCTGCCCGACCTGCTCAGGACCGCGCTCGCGCCGCTGGCTCCGGCCCTGGACGCCGCGGAATCCGGCTAGCCGCGGTTCAGGCGATCTCGCTCTTAACGGGCGTGCCTATCTCCACCGTCTTGCTCACCGTGCACAGCGAGTCGTGGGACCGGCGCACCGCGCCCGGGAGCAGTTCCCGCGCCGCGTCGCCCCCCGCACTCTCGGGAAACGCGACATGGAACGTGACCGCGATGTCCGTCAGGCGGCTGCCGAGCTCGTCGCGGATCTTCTCCGCACCGACCTCGATGGTGAACTCGGTCGGCTCCGCCCGCCGGGACGTCAGCACGTCCACGTCGATCGCCGTGCACGTACCGATCGCCGTGAGCAGCAGTTCGACGGGCGTGAACTCCCCTTCGGCGCCCGAGCCGACCGTGATCGTCCCGCCGCGTTCGTTCGTCACCGTGTACTGGCCAGGCGCGATCCGCTGGATGCCCACCTGCCGGTGCGTCCCTTGTGCCATATCCGCCGCCCTCTCCTCGCCAGCCGTCTCTCACGGACAGTTTCCCGCAACCGGCGGGAAGAACGCCGGGGGCTCCGGAGCTATGCCCGTCAGCTCAGGGCGCGGTTCACCGCGCCACCGGGCCGGCCAGCGAGGGCGGCCCGTCAGTAGACGCAGGGGATGCCGGCGGGAACGTCGGCGGGCCGCTTGACGTTCGCCGCTGACGGCGTGCTGGCCGGGTGCGCGAGCGCGGCCGGGTGGACCGCTGCCACGGCGTGCACGCCCACCTCGGTGGCGCTCACCGACTGCGTCCCGGCCGTGCTGCCGGCCGCGGTTGCGGGCGGCAGCTCGCCGGCGGGCAGGCTGTTCTGCTGGGCGGCCGTGACGAAGTCCTGTTCGGTGACCGTGTTCGCGCCGAAGGTCTCCAGCCCGGGCGGCAGCGCGATGACCTGCTGGCCGAGCAGCACCTCGACGTGCCCGGCGGGCAGTGACGACAACGAGGTTGCCGCCTGCGCCCCGACCATGGAGGCGATGCTGTCGGCGTTGACTTCCGCGCCCGCGCCGTAGAAGACCTGCGTGTCGCCCTGCAGCGGCTGCGACTGGGCGGAGGCGTTGCCCGTCTTGCCCGCGGTGTACCCGGCGGCGGCGAACGCCTGCGAGGCGTCTCCGGCCAGGCCGGCGGCGCCGCTGCCGTTGTAGACGTCCACGGTCACCGACTTGGCCGCCTTGACCGCCGCGGACCCGTAGAACGCGCCGTTAACCGTCTGCCGCAGGTTCGGCACGTAAATGTAGTTCGCGTCCTGCAGGCTGGGATACCCGGGAATCGTGACGTTCTGCACGGCGGCATCGGCCAGCGTGGACATCTTCAGGTGCGAGCCGGTCAGCGACTGCATCTGCGGGGCGAAGCTGAGCAGTTCGAAGCCCTGGTCGGTCTGCAGGTACGACTTGGCGTTGTTGAGCATGCTGGAGATCAAGCCCGGGTCGGTCAGCACGTTCCGGTGCTTGAAGTCGTAGATGATGTAGTCGATCGCGGCCTGCTGCCGCTCCGTCCGGCCGATGTCGACGCCGGGCAGCGAGTCCCTGGCGCGGACGAACGCCAGCGCCTGGGCCGGCTGCAGGTGAATGTACTGCGCGCCGCCCTTCTTCCCGTTGTAGCCGTCCCTGAACGCGTCGAAGCCCGAGTTGCTCGCACTGAGGGGGGCGCCCGGGTAGGGCTCGTCGACCAGGTTTCCCCCGCCCTTGAATCCGTCGGGCTCTATCGAGGCCGGGGCCGGCGCGATGCACGCGTTGATCCCGCCGAGTTGCTGGGCGATCTGGAAGAAGCCTTCGATGTTCGACACGACGAAGTGGTCGATGTGGACGCCGGTGACCGACTCCACCGTCTGGGTCTCGAACAGCTGGCCGGCCTGGTTAGCGCCGGCGTACAGGGCGCCGGTTTGGCCCATCGTCCCGATATTGGCGCTCACGTACTGGTCGTAGGCGTAGAGGTAGGCCGCGTCGATCTTGCCCTCGGTCAGCACGGCACCGCCAACGGTGACGGAATGCGGGAAGTTGACGACGTCGTCGCGGGGAATGGAGTAACCGGTCGCCTCCTGCCCGCCGGCGAAGACGTGGACGAGGATCAGCGTGTCCGTGTCCTGTGAGCCCAGGTTGCCACCTGTTTTACCGGAGTGCGTCTGGGTGAGCTGCGCCGAGCTGAGGTTCTGGCCCTGGAAGTTGGTGCGGCTCTCCAGCCCCATGAGCAGGATGTTCATCGCACCGGTCGGCGGAACGTTACTTCCGAGGTTCGCGCCGCCCTCAAGCGCCGTGGTGGCTCCGACCAAGCCGTGGGCGTAACCACTCACCACCAGAACAATCGCTGCCGCAAGGCACGCCGCCAGGTAACCGACCTTGCCGAAAATCAGAGTGCCGATCCCAGACCCGCGCACGCACGCTCCTCTCGATCGGGCCCGAGCATACCGACGGCCAATCGCCGCATATCGAAAAAATGACGAGATGTAAGGGATTGCCAACCAACAGCCGGACCCGCCACCAGGAACCCGCCTCGGCCGGGGCCGGACCCTGGTTTGCCGCGGGTCGCTGGCGGCGAATATCGCCGCCAACGACCCACGGCCACAGCGAGGCCGCTAGCAAGGCGAAATCCCGGAATGCGGACACGGGATCCGAGCCGTGCACAAGCCCCCTGTCGTTAGGCGGGGAGCGGGTCGCCGGTCTCCAGCAGGGTCTTCAGGCTGGCGATGACGGCCGGCCAGCCGACGCTGACCATCTCCGCGATCGCGCTGCCCGGCGCGAAGCCGTCGTGCACGACGGTCAGCTTGACCACTCCCTCCTTAGCCGGCTCGATCTCGAAGGTCACCGTCGAGCGGGGCTCGACCGAGAGCTTCGCCAGGAGGTCGTCGTCCCAGCCGAAGCGCTTGGCCAGCTCGGGCGTCACGCTGTGCCAGGTGTAGGACAAGCGGCGGAAGGGGTCGGACTCGACCACCACCTGCTCTGGGTCACTGATGAGCACGCCGTGGTTATCCCAGGTCATCGCCGACCCGGGTGCCCAGTCGGTGACGAAGGTCGTCTCCCAGTAGCGCTTGGTGAAGGCGGGCTCGGTCAGCGCCTGCCAGAGCCGCTCGGGCGTGGTGCTGATGTATGTCGCGTAGACGACGCTCGGCTTGTCCATCGGTGTCCCCTCCAGGGCTCTCTTGAGGTCCGCGAGCGCGCGGACCCTGGGTTGGTCGTACCGGCTGATCCACCGGTCGGCGATGGCGTTGATGGGCTCGGCGTTGAGGTAGTGCAGCTTCTCCCGGCCGCGCCACACGGTGGTGACGAGGTTCGCCTCCTCGAGGACCGCCAGGTGCTTGCTCACCGACTGCCTGGCCATGTCAAGCCCGGTGCACAACTCGCGTAGCGTCTGCCCGGACCGCTCGTTCAGGCTGTCGAGCAGCCGCCGGCGACTCGGGTCGGCCAGCGCCCTGAACACCTCGTCCATCACGGAACTCGTTTCGCCGTCCGATTGATATGCAGCCATCCAGCTGCCTTTTACGATAGGCAGCCAAATGGCTGCATGTCAAGGCCGGGCTCGGCCGGGATCCAAGCCGGCCATGGGCTCAGTCCGCGCCGAGGGCGGCGGCGAGGTCGCCCGCCCGGCCAAGGAGCCGGGCCAGCGCGATCGCGTCCATGTAGTCCTCGTAACGGACGATCAGGCCGTCGCGCACCCGGATGACGCCGAGCGCGGTGAGCTGGTAGGCGTCGCCGGTGACGTTCGACGTGCCGTGGTGCGTGATCCGGGTGACGACCACCTCGGGGTCGTCGGTCTGCCAGGTCACGGCGTCGACGCCGGCCATGGCGAACAGCTCCCGTGACCGGCCGATCGCGGAGAAGTAGGCACCGATCGCCTCGCGCCCGCGCAGCTCCGGCGGCTGCCCGGGCAGGGCGAACGGATAGGTAAGCACCCCGTCGGCGGCGAAGAGGTCAGCGAACACGACGCCTTCCCCGGCCACCATCTTGCGAACCTGCTCCGCGACCTCGCGTGGCGTCATTGGCATGGCGGGCTCCTCTACAATCGGAACGATGACTCCGCTTGTACTATACGGAACTAGCGCCCCGGTTAGCCACCATGGCTGAGCGGCCGTTGCGCGCCGACGCGCGGCGCAACCGGGACAAGGTCCTGCGCGCGGCGCGGGACGCGTTCGCCGCGTCCGGTTACGGCGTCCCCCTTGACGAGATCGCCGCCCTGGCCGGGGTCGGCCCCGGGACGGTCTACCGCCATTTCCCTTCCAAGGAAGATCTGTTCGAGGCGGTCGTCACCGCCCGGCTGCGCGACCTCATCGACACCGCGCGCGGCCTGGCCGATGACCCAGATCCCGGGCAGGCCTTCTTCGGCTTCCTCGGCCGGTTCCGTCAGGAGGCGGCGGCAAAGCGCGACCTGCCCGACGCCATCGCCATTCCCGGGGCGTTGCCGGAGGAACTGCATGCCGCGCTCGACGTGCTCCTGCGCCGCGCCCAGGAGGCGGGCGCGGTGCGCGCCGACGTCACCACGCAAGACCTGGTGGCCCTGCTCAAGGGGCTGCTCCAGGCCATCAACGACCGGCCACCGGGCCCCGTGGACGAGGCCCGCGCCGGCCGTCTAGTCACCGTGCTCATCGACGGGCTGCGCCGCCAGGAGGACCAGGCCGCCCGCGGCTGACGGGCCGCGTGTCAACGGGCATCCGGCCGCGCTGACTACCCGCCGCTAGTCCGCGGGAGACGGGCGTCACGGACATTCCATTACTTGAGAGGCAATCCGCAGGACATTGTGAGTGATCGGCTCACTTACCCACATATACTCGCCCCCGTGACAGCCAAACGGAGCGCCCGCCAGCGGTTCCCCGAGGTGATCGCCGCCGCGGTGCGGGTGTTCGCCAGGGACGGCTACCGGTCCGCGCACATGAGCGACGTCGCGCGGGAGGCGGGTCTCTCCGAGGCGGCGCTTTACCGTTATGTCGACGGCAAGGAAGGCCTGTTCGTGCTGGCGATCAGGCACGCGCTGCTGCTTGAGCCGTTGCCGGGGGAGGGCGACCCGGCCGGCGAGTTCCCGCTGACGGCGCCGTCCCTCGCGGAGATGATCCGCCAGGCCCGCGAGTTCGTGGCCGCCGAGGTCCCGTTCGGCGCCCTCGCCCAGGCGCTGCGCGAGGACGACACGGGCGGCCTGACCCCGGGCGGCCTGACCCCGGGCGACCCCGCGGCCGAGCTACGGCTCATCCTGGCCGAGCTGTTCGCCCTCGAGGAGCAGACCGCCCGGGCCGCCGACATGATCGAGCGCTCCGCCCGCGAGTTGCCCGAACTGGCCGACCTGCTCAACACTGGCCTGCGCCGCCCCGTGCTCGACGCGCTGGCCCAGTACCTGGACAGCCGGGCCAAGGCCGGCACGCTGCGCCGGACGCCGGACACCGCCGCGACCGCGCGCCTGATACTTGAAACGCTCACCTGGTTCGCCCGGCACCGTCACTCCGACCCGTACGGCGCGGCGATCCCGGCCGGCCTCGCCAGGGAGACCGCGGTCGACGCGCTGCTGCACGCCCTGGTCCCGCCCCATTACCTGGCGGAACAGTACCTGAACGCCGAGGAGCGCCCATGAGCACCGCGATCGAGGTCAACCAGCTCACGATGAGCTACGCCGACCGCCAGGTGCTGACCGGCGTCGACTTCGAGGTCAAGGCCGGCGAGGTCTTCTGCCTCCTCGGCCCTAACGGCGCGGGCAAGACCACGACCGTCGAGATCCTCGAGGGCTTCCGGCAGCGGACCGGCGGCACGGTCAGCGTCCTCGGCATGGACCCGCAGGCGCAGCCCGCCCGGCTCCGCGAGCGGATCGGCATCGTCCTGCAGGAGTGCGGCTTCCCGCGGCAGGCCCGGGTGGGGGAGCTGATCGACTGCTGGCGCGGCTACTACCGGAACCCGCGCGACCGGGAAGATCTGCTGAAGGTCGTGGAGCTCACCGAGGATAGGAACGCCCAGGTGCGCCGCCTGTCCGGCGGGCAGCGCCGCCGCCTCGACCTGGCGCTCGCCCTGGCGGGCGACCCGGACCTGATCTTCCTCGACGAGCCGACGACCGGCTTCGACCCGGAGTCGCGGCGCCGCTGCTGGGCGGCGGTCGAGAACCTGCGCACGCTCGGCAAGACGATCGTGCTCACCACCCACTACCTGGACGAGGCGGAGCGCCTCGCCGACCGGGTGGCGATCCTGCAAGGCGGCCGCATCCAGGTCGCGGGCACGGTGCGGCACGTCGCCCGGCAGGCGGGAGTGAAGACGAAGATCAAGTTCGCCGCGCCCGAACGACTGCTTGATGGCTCACTCGCGGCCCCCGATCGCCTCGGGGTCGTGGTCACCGGCGAGCTCGCGGTCTGCCAGACCGAGAACTCCGCGACCGCGCTGCGCGAGCTGCTCGGCTGGGCGAGTGCGAACGACCTCGGCGACCTCGGCGACCTGTCCGTAGAAACCCCCACGCTGGAGGACGCCTACCTGCGGCTTGTCGCGGGCCCGATGCAGTCTGTAGCGCGCCCGATGGCAAAGACCGCCATCGTATCGGGCGCGCTACAGACTGATATCTCCCGGGGGGACGACCCCCCGTACCCCCCGCAGTAGTAGGCCCATCGTGACGCTCCTCGAAAGCTCCATTGACATGCTCCCGCAATGGCCCCGTACCCCCCGCAACAGGAGGCACCAACTGAGCCGGACCGTCAGCCTGGCCTTCCGACAGGCCATCCTCGAACAGCGCTCGTTCTGGCGCAGCGCGGAGTACGCGCTGTTCACCTTCGCCCTGCCGCTCGCGCTGCTGCTGCTCATCGGGTCGACGACCGCGACCGGGGACCTGCCGGGCACGCGCGTCGAGGGCCAGATGATCTTCGTCCCGTCGATCATCGCGTTCGGCGTGATCGTGGCGGCGTACGTGAACCTCGGCGCGAAGCTCGCCACGCTCAGGCACGACGGCGTGCTGAAGCGGATCAGGACCACCCCGCTGCCCGCCAGCGCCTACCTGTCCGGCGTGCTCGGCAGCACGGCCGCCACCACCCTGGCGATCACCGCGTCCATCATGGCCATCGGCGCCTTCGCCTTCCACGCGGTCCCGCGCGTCGGCGGCCTGCCGGAACTCGCCGGCGGCCTGGCCCTCGGCGTCCTCTGCTTCGGCTCCCTGGGCCTGGCGCTGAGCGCGGTGGCGAGCAGCGCCGAGTCCGCCGCGCCGATCGCCAACGCCAGCTACCTGCCGCTGGCGATCATGTCCGGCATCTTCGACCCGACCTTCTCCGTCCCGCACTGGCTGTCCGCCGTCGTCGGCCTGTTCCCGGTCCGTGCCCTGGCGCAGATTCTCCAGCAGTCCTACACCCCGGTCGCCCACGCCCCGCTGACCGACCTGCTCGTCCTGCTCGCCTGGACGGTCGCCGGCTGCGGCTTCGCCGCCTGGCGCTTCAAATGGCACTAGACGATTAACCGGCACTAACCTAGCTAACCGTGCCTTCCGATGGCCCTAGACGATTAACCGCACTAGCTGACCGTGCCTTCTGATGGCCCTAGACGATTAACCGGCACTAGCTGACTGTGCCTTCCGATGGCCCTAGACGATTAACCGCACTAGCTGACCGTGCCTTCTGATGGCCCTAGACGATTAACCGGCACTAGCTGACTGTGCCTTCCGAAATTTCCGGCGCAAAAACCGCGCCGGGAAATTTCGTACATTTCATGAATCATCCCCGGCCGCTCGTACGGCAGGCTCATCTACCGCCGCCACTATCGGGCCGTGGGCGCCGCAGGGCCAGAATTTTCCGGCCTTGCGGCACCCATGCGCGCCTCTAGTGGCCTTGTGGCCCCCTAAGCGCCTTGGTTCCGGCCTTGCGGCCCCCGGACCTGCATCGGTTTCGCCCTTGTGGCCCCCAGGCGTGCGCCCGTCGCGGCCTTGTGGCCCTCGCGGTCGAAACGCCGAGCGCCTCGGAGCAGTCGCCACGGCCCGTTCGGGATAAAAGCCTTAAATCAGCAAACCGAAACAGGGTGCTGTTCCCGGAATATCTGGTCTAGCACCCATTGCCGTTGACTTAAGGGGTCCGTTCCCGCGTATCGCGCCCGAAATCCAGAGGCACCAATGATCGTTTCGTGATTGTGTGAGTTTTGCGCGTCCGCGACGCTCAGAACTCACACAATCATTGTCGGCGCCGCCGCCGGTGACGCGCCCCAAGCTCTGCGGCCGGCCGTCACATTCATGGAAGGCTGCGGCACGGCGCCGCTTTCTGTCAAGCCCAGGTGCGGCAGCCTGTTGGACTGAGGCGAACGTTGCCACCCGGCGGGTCGGCCGGAAACGACCGCCCTGACGGGCTCGGGACCCGTCATGCGTCCGGTTTCTCAGCCGAAAACCGGGAAGCCGGCTGAGGCGGGCGGCTGGCTGAGGCAAGGGCGGAGGTTGGCGGTCGCCGCCGGTCGCCCGAGGCCAGCCTTCCGGGGCGCGCGTTAGAACGGGCCTTCCGGGGCGCGTGCCGTCATCGCCCTGGTTCTTGGCGATGAAATGCCGGTGCGGAGAACCACGCCTCGTTCACTGGTGCTCACCGAGGTCGTGCTAGCCGTACCGGAAGACCTCGGCTGCCACGATCGACCCGGCCAGGGCCGGAGCCGCAGCATCGAGGCATGAACACGCAAACATGGTCAGCAGGCGGTCACGGAACCGTCATCACGGACGACAATCAGATCATGACCGAGCCAGCGTCGCCGCTGCGGCACATGACCGAGGCGCCCTTCAGCCGGCGTACCTGGTCTGAGCTTGGCTACGCCCTCGCCAGCCTCCTGCTCGCGGTCGCCGCGATCGCGCTCATCATCCCGACGCTGCTCAACGGGCCGCTGTGGGCGTTGTCGACCGACGCCGTGCGCAGGTTCGGCATGGCGGCCCGTGCCCTCGCCCGCGGGCGGCTCGGCGAGGAAATCCCGCCGCCGCCGCCGCTCCGGCCCATGAACCGGATTAAGGTCGCCACGCCGGACGCCCTTCGCCTGTTCGAGGTGGCCACCAAGGCCGGCGGCAGGACCCGGATGTGGGAGACGAAGCCCGGGATCACGATCACCAGGCTGCCCCAGCAGCGAATCACCGAGCTCGCCGCCGAGGCGAGCATCACGATCACCACGCTACGACCGCAGAACGAGCTGGGCGAATGGATGGGCTCCCGCATCCTTGACCCGGTCGCCTGGCGGACGCGCGCCTACTTCGCGCTGAAGCTTCCGCTCACGGTCGCCGGGCTGACCGTCATCGCGGCCTGCTGGCTAGGTGGCCTGTTCTGGTCCACCTTCCCCGCCTGGTGGACGCTCGGCCTGGTCGGTCACTGGGTCACCAGCCTGTCCAGCGCGTTCAGCTTCCTCCCGCTCGGCGCCTTCCTGCTGCTCGTCGCCCCGTGGGCGACGCACGGCCTCACCGAAGTCGACCGGCGGCTGATGCGCGGCCTGCTCGGCGCGGCCTCGTCGGCCGAGCGGATCCAGGCGCTTGAGCAGAGCCGGGCCAGGGTCGTGGACAATTCCGCGGCGCGGCTGCGCGGCATCGAGCGGGACCTCCACGACGGCACCCAGGCGCAGCTCGTGGCCCTGGCCATGAAGCTCGGCCTGGCCCGGGAGAAGCTGTACGACGGGGGCGGGGTCGACCTGGCCCGCATCGCCCAGCTCGTCGAGGACGCGCACCGCGGCGCGCTCGAGGCGATCGCCGACCTGCGGACGCTGGCCCGCGGCATCCACCCGCCGGTGCTCGACAACGGCCTGGCCGATGCGCTCGCCACGCTGGCGAACCGCAGCGCGGTTCCCGTCGAGCTGATCACCGACATCCCGGAGCGACCCTCGGCCGCCATCGAGACCATCGCCTACTTCTCGGCGGCCGAGCTGCTCACCAACGTGGCCAGGCACAGCGGAGCGCGGCACGCTACGCTCGAGGCCGTGCACGTCCCTGGCCTGCTGCGGGTCCGCGTCACCGACGACGGCGCGGGCGGCGCGCGCGCCGTACCCAACGGCGGCCTGCGCGGCCTCGCCGAGCGCGTCCGCGCGGTCGACGGCCGCATCGAGGTCGACAGCCCCACGGGCGGCCCGACGACCGTCACCGTCGAACTCCCGTCCCACGCCTGAGAGCGCGGTAGCCATGCGCATCATCATCGCCGAGGACGCCGCCGTGATCAGGGCGGGCCTCCGGGAAATACTGACCGACCGCGGCCACGAGATCGTGGCCGCGGTCGGCGACGCCGCGGCCCTGCTGGCGGCCGTCGACAAGCACGAGCCCGACGTCGCGATCGTCGACGTCCGGATGCCGCCCGACCACACCGACGAGGGCCTGCGGGCCGCGATCGCCATCCGGCGCGGGCACCCCAAGGTCGGCATTCTGGTGTTCTCCCAGTACGTGGAGACCAGGTACGCGGCCGACCTGCTGAGCATGCGCTCCGGCGGCGTCGGGTACCTGCTCAAGGACCGGGTCGCCAACGTCGCCGAGTTCGACGACGCGATCAGCCGGGTCGCGGCGGGCGGCACCGCCCTCGACCCGGAGGTGGTCACCGGCCTGCTGAGCGCCACCCGGCACGGGGCGGCGCTCGACGCGCTTACCCCGCGCGAGCACGACGTACTCGGCCTGATGGCCGAGGGCCGCTCCAACAGCGCCATCGCCGACCGCTTCTACGTGTCCGAGCGCGCGGTCGAGAAGCACATCAGCAACATCTTCAGCAAGCTCGGCCTGCCGCCCTCGGATTCCGATCACCGCCGGGTGCTGGCCGTGCTGGCCTTCCTTAGCGACCGGTGAACCGCCGCGCCAGGGTTCCCGCGTCGCGGCCCAGGCGCTAGGCCGCGTTCCGTCGGGCGGCCAGGAAGCGGCGGATTTCCTGGGTCTGGGCGTCGCTTTCGGCGTCACCGCTGCGCGCGATGGCCGCCTCGATGTCGTTCAGCTCGCCGGCCGTGGTGTAGGAGGAAAGCTCGCGCCAGAGCGTCCGTCGCCGCGCGTGCTCCGCGCGGACCTGCTGGAGCCGGGTCAGAACCGAGGGCGTCATGATGTGTCCCTTGCGTATTTGTGAATGCTTTCACAATCCAGTGAACCCAGTTCTGACCCATGCGTCCAATGATCTTATGGCAACCAATCCATGCCTTATAGTCATGAATTCATGGACACCGACGTGCTTCGCTGGTTCCAGCTGGTCGCCGACGGCATGACGGTGACCGAGGTGAGCGAGCTCGAGATGGTGACCCAGTCCGGCGTTTCGCGCGCCCTCGCCCGCCTTGAGGCGCAGGCCGGGACGCCCCTGCTCGAACGGTCGGGCCGGACGCTGCGGCTCACCCGCACCGGGGAGGTGTTCAAGCCGCACGTGGACCGGCTGCTTGCCGAGCTGCGTGACGGTCTCGACGCGGTGGCCCAGTTCGTGTCGCCGGAGACCGGCACGGTCGCGGTCGCGTTCCAGCAGTCCCTGGGCTCCTGGCTCGTGCCGGACCTGCTCGGCAGCTTCCGCGCCGCGCATCCGGGGGTCGGCTTCCGGCTGACCCACGCGCGCGACGAGCTCCACGGGCTGCCGCTGGACGGCGGCGCGACCGACCTGGAGATCGGCACCCGCCGGTTCAGGACCGGTGCCGAGGCCACCCGTCCCGGCGACCTCGCCGTGCGGACGCAGCGCATCGGGAACGAGCCGCTCCGCCTCGCCCTCCCGGCCACCCACCCGCTCGCCGCGCGGCCGGGAGAGGGCATCCGGCTGGCCGACGTCGCCGCCGAGTCGTTCATCGGGCTGCGTCCCGCCTCGGCCCTGCGCCAGCTCGGCGACGACCTGTGCGCGGCGGCGGGCTTCCGGCCGAAGGTCGTCTTCGAGGGCGACGACCTGTCCAACGTCCAGGGCCTGGTCGCGGCCGGCCTAGGCGTCGCCATCGTCCCGGCCCCGCGCGTCGGTTCCCCGGTGGCGGCCCCCGGCCCGGTGCTCTACCTGCCGATCCTCGACGAGGGCGCCGAACGCGACATTTACCTGACCTGGCCCGCCGACAAGCCGCTGCTCCCGGCGGCCGAGCTGTTCCGCAGGCACGTCATCGACACGGTCGGCGCGGGCCGCATTCGCTCGGTCAGCGGCTAACCCCGTTCCTGGCCACCGCCTCGCCCCAAAAGCGGCCGGGCGGCGTAGCACTGGTTACACTCTTAGAATCCAGTTCTGAAACAGAGAGCGGGAGTAACCGGTGGAACCAGCACCACGACAACCGCGAGACAAGGCCGCCGGCTCCTGGCAGTGGGCGCGTACCGCGGAGACCCAGCGGGCGCTGCTCGACGCGGCGCGCGCGGTGTTCGCCGAGCAGGGCTTCGCCGACGCGAGCATCGCCGAGGTGGTAAAGCGGGCCAAGTCAAGCGTGGGCAGCCTGTACCACCACTTCGGCGGCAAGAGCGAGCTGTACTTCGCGCTGTGGCAGGAGCACCAGGCCGCGCACGATCAGGCGGCGAGCGGTGCCGTCGCCCAGGCGCGGCGGGCGGGCGTGACCGACCCGTTCGAGCTGTTCTCGCTCGGCGCCCGGGCCTACCTCGAAGGCAGCTGGGAGCGCCGGGACCTGGCGATGCTGTTCCTCAGCGGCGACAGCCCGCCCGGCTTTGAGGTGATGGCGCGGCGGCGAGGGCACGAGTGGCTGCTACAGAACGACACTCTGCTGCGCCTGTCGGAAACGTCTTTCGACCGGTTGTACGTGACCTCGCTGACCTCGATCATCGGCGAGGGCGCGCGCGAGGTCGCGTCCGCGAGCAACCGCCGGCAGGCAAGCAAGATCATCGATGCCACGATCGAGTACATCCGCCGCCTCATGACCGACGGCCCGTGGAAGCCGCCGGTCGCCGCGGCGAGCGCACCGCGTCGCCCGGCCAAGCGGTCGGCCCTCGCTCCCCGCGACTGATCAGCAGCCGCTGGCCGTGGCCGGGTGCAGCCGCCCCGGCCGGCCGGGGCCGCCCGTCACCATGGCTTGTCCGCCCCGGCGAACGGGTCGAAGATCGGCAGCGGGATCACCGTGGCCAGCGGCGCGTCCCCTTCCGCTGGCTGCGCCGGGCTGCCGGGCGCAGGCTGGCCCTGCTCGCGCTCCCGCGGGAGCACTGCCCCGGTGCGGGCGGCCGCCGTTTTCCTGTTGCGGCTGACGCGCACGGAGCCGCCGTCAGGTGCGGGCTCCGGGTTCTCGGTGTCTGTCAGTTCAGGCAGGAGGCTGCCTTGTTTTAGCCGGGGCGGCGCTCGTCGCCCGCGAGGCGGGCGGCGAGCGCGAGGAACTCGGCGCACCAGGTGAAGGCCGCGGTGACGTCACGCCCGGCGAGCCGTGCCTGGTAAGCGCGGTACCGGCTGAGCTCCCACTTGCGCGCCCGCGGCCCGGCGCCGGGGGTATCAGGCGGGGGCAGTGACCGCCACGTCCAGCTGGGAGACTCATCGGCTGACGGCGGCATGATCAGGTCCGCGGGGGCGACGGACGCTCCGAGTTGGTTGCGGACGTAGCGGAGTCCTTCGAGGGTCTGCTCGGTCTCCCGCCGCCGGGCGCTACGGCCCGCCAGGGTGGTCTCGTAGTTCCGCGGGTGGTAGCGGACCAGGGTGGCGTCGACCAGCGTGACCCACCAGACCGCGTCCGCGACGGCATCGGCGAGGGCGGTCAGGTCCCACGTCCTCGGCGCGGACAGCTGCCGCGCCGTCTCGGTCATCGCGGCGACCGACCAGCCGATCGCGGGAGCGGGCGCGGCGGCAACGCCAGCGTGCTCGTCGTTCCACGCCATCCGGCAGCGGGCCGAGCAGAACCGGGCGTGCTCCCGCCCGGGAGTGAACTGGTTCCCGCACTGAGCGCACTCCCGGACTTCCGCTCCCCGGACATCCAGCACCGCTAGATCGTATCCGCGGCAACGCCTGCCGGACAGCGGCCGGACCCGAAGTTTCGGCTGTGAGATGTCTATCGTTCATCTTGCGTTCATCTGTATGTCGGTGGTGCGTCTCCTTGGGTCCATACCTTGCCTGGTGGACGCCGGCTTGGCGTCTGGCCGCGCCGGGGCGGGCGGCTGCTCTACGACAGATGGATGGCAGCGCTCGTGCCCGAGACCGGGATGACGGACCTGACCGGAACCACCATCGATGCGGCCCTGCTAGGAGTGCGCAGGCGCGCCCTGCTGGTGTCCGGCATCGGGTTCTTCACCGATGCCTACGACCTGTTCGTGATCAGCATCGTCTCCGCCTTGCTCAAGGGCGAGTGGCACTTGGGCGCCGGCCAGCTCGCGCTGCTCAACGCGGTGATGCTCGGGGCGGCGTTCCTCGGCGCTATCGCCTTCGGCCGGCTCGCCGACGTGATCGGCCGGACCCGCGTGTACTGGATGTCCGCCGCGATGATGGTACTGGCGGCGGTCGGGTCGGCGTTCTCCCCGTCGCTGATCGTCCTGGTCGCCTTCCGGTTCCTGCTCGGCTTCGGCGTCGGCGGCGACTACCCGGTCAGCGCCGTCTTGATGAGCGAGTACGCTCACCACAGCAACCGCGGCAAGATGGTCGGCCTGGTCTTCTCCGCCCAGGCGGTCGGCCTGGTCATCGGGCCGCTCGCCGCCCTGGCCCTGCTCGGCGGCGGGGTCGGCCCGGGCCTGACGTGGCGGCTCCTGCTGGGCCTGGGCGCGATCCCGGCGTCCGTCGCCGTCTGGCTGCGCCGCACCATGCCCGAGCCTCCCCGGTACGCTGCGCAGCCCGCGCGCGGCTCCCGGCAGCGGGGGGCGGCCCCGTCCGCGCGGGAGTTCCTGACCAGCCGCGCACTCCTGCTGATGCTGACCGGGACGGCGGGCTGCTGGTTCCTGCTCGACTACGCCTACTACGGCAACACGATCTCAACCCCGCAGATCATCGCCCTGATCACCCCGCACGCCTCGCAGACCACGACGATCGCCATCCAGCTCGCGATCTTCGCCGTCGCCGCCGTGCCCGGCTACGTCCTCGCGATCGCGCGGATGGACCGGATCGGCCACCGTCGGCTCCAGCTGGCCGGGTTCATCATGATGGGGGCCTGCTTCGCCGTCATCGGCCTGGTCCCCGGCATGACCACCGCCGTGGTCCCGTTCCTGCTCGCCTACGGCATCAGCTACTTCTTCACCGAGTTCGGCCCCAACGTCACCACGTTCGTCCTGCCCGGGGAGCTCTTCCCCACCCGGCTGCGCGCCACTGGCCACGGCATATCCGCCGGCGTCGGGAAGCTCGGCGCCTTCATCGGGGTCTTCCTGTTCCCCGTGCTGCAGCACGCCCTCGGCCTGCGCGGCACCCTGCTCCTCACCGCGGGCATATCGGCTCTCGGCGCGCTGCTCACCCTGGTCCTGCCCGAGCCAGCCGGCCGGACCCTGGAGGAGATCTCGGGCCAGGCCGATGTCATCGCAGAGGCCGAGCAGGCGATCCGTGACGCTATCGAGGCCTAGGGGAGCGCTCGCCGTCAGCCACAGAGACAGGGAAGCGACCTGTGAACGGGGAGAAGCCGAAGCCACCACCCAGGTCGTGCGGTGTTCGGTCGACGGGCCGACGCTGACGGCAGGTTGCGGCGAATCCTCGACGCCGTGCGCACCGACCGCGTCGAGGGCGACTTCTCCGAACGATGATCGTCCGCGCGAGGACTTCGGGCGCAAGCGGTACCACAAGCCCTCCAAGGTCAAGGTCCTGTCGCCGAGCTAATCGACACCATCCCGGTGCAGGGCCGGAAACGGAGGCGGAAAACCGGCCCGTGCTTGCGGACTTCCTCGTCCTGATCGTGGCGCTCCTCTTCCCCGCCGTCACTCGCCGCCTGCCCCGCTCGGCTACCGCGTTCTCCTCCCTGCGGGTCCGCTACCTCGACGGCCGCGGGGTGCTGCGCCATCTGCTCCAGGTCGTCACGTGCCCGTGCCCGTAGCTGGGGGCCGGGGACACACGCGTCCTAAATGGCGGGCGCTGGGGCATCACGTTTAGCGACTGACGGAGCTTGTGAGGTAAAGGCGCTGGACGGCCCGGCCAGAACCGGATCGAACGGGGCACCGGCGATCTGCCGGACCTCGCTGCCGCGCACGGGTGCCCGGCATAACCCTCAATCGATACGTCAATTCTCGGCCTTAACTTGACTAGCGGGCCGCGTGGAGATCGTCGCGAACAGGTCGACGCCCTGGCCGGCCGCGTGGGCCACCAGGAGCCGGCTGACCAGCCGGGAGAGCGCCGCGCGCTCCCGGGCCTGCAGATGGCCGAGCAGGGCGGTGACGTCCGCGGAGAAGAGTCCCGCGGCGGCGGACACGAGCGTCCGGCCCTCGCCGGTGAGCCGGACGAGCACGGCCCGCCGGTCGGCGGGGGAGTGCGCGCGCTCCACCAGTCCCCGGCGCTCCGCGCGCTCGACCAGGCCGGTGACGCTCGACTTGTCCAGGCCAAGGATGCGGGCCAGCTCGTTCATGGTCGGCTCGCGGTCGCGGAGCACGCCGAGCAGGCGGGTCGCCGGGATCGACAGGTCGTGCTCGGCCGCCCGGCGCTCGAGCAGGCCCATGACCACGAAGGCGAGCTGCGCCAGCCCGTCGACGGGGTCGAGCTGCGGCGACGGGGGCGCGGGATCCGGTCGGGGCGACATGCGCCCAGCCTACTTGATTTAGTACGTATCACCAACTAATTTAGTACGTGACACAAACTAAACGAGACCTTCAGCGCAGGAGGAAGCCATGGCCATGATGAACGCGGCCGTCGTCACGTCGTTCCGCGAACCGCCGCACTACCAGCCATTCGAGACTCCGCGGCCATCCGTTGCCTCGGGCGAGGTGCTAGCAGATGTCCTCGCCGCTGGCCTGCACCCGCGCGTCCGCAGTGGTGCCACGGGCAGCCACTACACCAGCGGCGGAACGCTGCCGATGATTCCAGGGATCGACGGCGTGGGCCGGCTGCCCGACGGCCGGACGGTCTACTTCGCGGCCGGCGACGACGTGCCGGGCACGATGGCGGACAAGGCGGTGGTCGACCCGCGCCGCTCGGTCGAGCTGCCGGACGGCACCGACGTCGGCAAGGTCGCCGCCGCGATGAACCCGGCGATGTCATCCTGGGTCGCGCTGCGCCGCCGGGTACCGCTTAAGCCCGGGCAGAGCGTCCTTGTCCTCGGCGCGACCGGCAACGCCGGCGCGATGGCCGTGCAGGTCGCCAAGCGGCTCGGCGCGGGCCGCGTGGTCGGCGCCGGCCGCGACCCGGGCCGGCTACGCCGGCCTGATTCCCGCGGGCGCCGACGAAATCGTGCGGCTCACCGACGACCCGGACGCCACCGCGAGCGCGCTGGCCGCCGCGGCGGCCGAGGCCGACATCGTCATCGACTACCTCTGGGGGAAGCCCGCCCAGCAGGCGATCATGGCGCTGCTGACCGCGCGGGGCGACCGCGGCCGCCAGCTCGACTGGATCCAGATCGGCGCGGTCGCGGGCCCGACGATCGACCTGCCTTCCGTGGCACTGCGCTCGGCCAACTTCCGCCTTCAGGGCAGCGGCCAGGGCTCGGTCTCGCCGCGCGGCTACCTGGCCGAGCTGCCGTCACTAGTCCAGGAGATCACCGCGGGCACGATCACGGTCCGCGCCAGCGTGGTACCGCTGTCCGACGTCGGGGACGCCTGGACAAGAAGCGAGATCCCCGGCGAGCGCACGGTCCTGGTGCCGTAGCGTGGACGCCGTAGCGTGGCCGGGGGAGAGGGGCGTCAATGAGCCTGCACGAAGCGGAAGGCGCCGACGGCCCGCCTGAGGTCATCTACGTCATCCGCCACGGCGAGAAGCCCGGTGCCCGACCGCCGGCCCACGACAAGCACCATCAGGGCGCGCACTTCGGCGTCGACTACCGGGGCGCCCAGGACGAGCACTCCCTGCTGCCGCGCGGCTGGCAGCGATCCGGCGCGCTCGTCGCCTTGTTCGCCCCGCCCTCGGGGCCGCCGCCGGCGGGGCTGCGCACCCCGGCGACCCTGCTCTCCCCGTCGCACGGTGACCCCGCCAAGACGGCCGTCCGCCGCACCTACCAGACGATCCAGGGCCTGGCTGACCACCTGGGGCTCGCGATCGGCACCCCGTTCGAGGTGGGACACGAGCCCCAGCTGGCCGCCAGCCTGCTCGCCGCCCACGCCGGGGTGGTGCTGATCTGCTGGGAGCACAACCACATCCCGGCCATCGCCAGGTCACTGCCAACGGCCGAGGGCACTGTCATCCCGGCCGCCTGGCCGGACGACCGCTACGACGTCATCTGGGCCTTCACCCGGCTCCCCGGGGAGCCGCAGGTCCGGTACGCCTTCGGCCAGGTACCGCAGCGGCTGCTGGCCGGGGACACCCACGAGGTCATCCCCGGCTAGCCGAAGCGAAGATCTGGACCTGCCTATAACGATTCAATTTCGGCGGCCGGCGCCCGTATTGACACCTCCGTGGGGCGCGCTGAGACTACAGGGAAGTTGAAACGTTCCATATTCCAGTCGGAACTCGACGCACGCGGAGGTGCGCCCGGTGGATGTCGCGGGAAGCGAGCCCAGGGGACTGATACCCGGAGCTCAGGCGCCCGGAGAGCAGGCGGAGACGGCCGGCTCGCCTTCCGCGCTCGAGTTGCGGCACGCCGCGAAATCCTTTGGCGCTGTGCAGGCCCTGATCGACGGGTCCGTGACGCTGCGCGGTGGCGAGGTGCGGGCACTGCTCGGCGAGAACGGCGCCGGCAAGTCCACGCTCGTGAAGATCCTCGCCGGGGTGCACCAGCCCGACAGCGGGACGCTCACGGTCAACGGCCGGGAAGTCACGCTGCACGGCCCGGCCGCCGCGCGGGCGGCCGGCATCGCCGTCATCTACCAGGAGCCCACGCTCTTCCCCGACCTCACGGTCGCCGAGAACATGTTCATCGGCCGCCAGCCGCTCCGCCAGGGTCGACGGATTGACAGAAAGGCGATGCAGGACGAGGCGGCCGCCATCTTCAAGCGCCTCGGCGTCCCGCTCGACCCGGCGCGGATCGCCCGCGGCTTGTCCATCGCCGACCAGCAGGTCGTCGAGATCGGCAAGGCCCTGTCGCTCGAAGCGAAAGTAATCGTGATGGACGAGCCGACGGCCGCGCTCTCCGCCGCCGAGGTCGACCGGCTCTTCGAGGTGATCCGCACCCTGAAAAGCCAGGACGCCGCCGTCCTGTTCATCTCGCACCGGCTCGAGGAGGTCTTCGAGATCTGCCAGGCGGTCACGGTGATGCGCGACGGCAGGCACGTCATGTCCAGCGGTCTCGCCGGCCTCACCGCGAACGACCTGGTCCGCGCCATGGTCGGCCGGGAGCTGGCGGAACGCCCTCCCGAGGCGGCAGGCGCCAAGCCCGGCGAGCCGGTGCTGATCGTCGAGCGGCTGACCCGCGAAGGCGTGTTCACCGACGTCTCGCTGACGGTCAAGTCGGGGGAGATCGTCGCCCTGGCCGGCCTGGTCGGGGCGGGCCGGAGCGAGGTCGCCCGCGCGATTTTCGGCATTGACCGTTACGACGCCGGAAGCGTCACGGTCAAAAGCAAGCACCTCAAGAAGGCGTCCCCGGTCAGCGCCATGGCCGCCGGGATCGGCTTCGTACCGGAGGACCGCAGGCAGCAGGGCCTGGTCATGGACATGTCGATCCAGCGGAACGTGGCGCTGGCGTCCCTCGGCGCCTTGGCGCGAGGCGGCCTGATCCGCGCGAGCGCCGAACGGGCGATGGCCACCGACTGGGGCAGCCGGCTGAAGATCAAGTACGGCAGGCTGACCGATCCGGTGGCCATGCTCAGCGGCGGCAACCAGCAGAAGGTGGTGCTGGCCAAGTGGCTGGGCAGGAAACCGGAACTGCTTATCGTGGACGAGCCAACGCGCGGCATCGACGTCGGAACCAAGGCGGAGGTCCATAATCTGCTCACCGACCTCGCCAGGAACGGCGTGGCCATCCTGATGATCTCCTCCGAGCTCCCAGAGGTACTTGGCGTCGCCGACCGCATCCTCGTGATGCGCGAGGGAAGCCTGGTGGCCGAGTTCAGCCACGCGGACGCCTCCGAGGAGGCCGTCATGTCGGCCGCCATGGGCCAGCACAGTTCCACCGGCCACGGGCCCGCTAACCACGGGCCCGCTAACCACGGGCCCGCTAACCACGAGGCCACTAACCACGGGGGCGCCCGATGAGCGCCGCCACCCTGCCGGACAGCGACCAGCGGGCAGACCAGGCCAGGGACGCCGGCCTCGCCGAGCGGGTCTTCCGGATCCGCGAGTCCGGCATCGTCGCCGTCCTCGTCATCTTCGTCGGGGTCACCACCATCGCGGCGCCCCGCTTCCTGGACGCGAGCAACATCCAGTTCGTGCTGGTCGACACCGCCACGTTCGCGCTCCTCGCGCTGGGCGAGACGATGGTGGTGATCAGCAGGAACGTGGACCTGTCGGTCGGCTCGGTGGTCGGCCTGTCCGCCTACCTGTCGGCGAGCCTGTTCAAAGACCACCCGGGCATCCCCATTCCGGTGGTCTTCCTCGCGGGCCTGGGCATCGGCCTGGCCTGCGGCATCGCCAACGGGATCATGGTCGCGGTGGGCCGGGTGCCGAGCCTGGTGGTGACGCTGGCGACCCTGTACATCATCCGCGGCATCGCCATCCTGATCGTCGGCGGCAACGAGGTGGACGCGTCGTCGTTGCCGAACGCCTTCATCGACATCCCCAAGGACACCATCGGCGGCATCCCCGACATCGCCATCGCGGTCGCGGTGGTGATCGCCGTCGGCGCGTACTACCTGCGCACCTACCGCTCGGGACGGGACCTGTACGCGATCGGCTCCAACCCGGAGGCCGCCCGGCTCGCCGGGCTGCCCGTGGGCAGGCGGGTATTCACCGCCTTCGCCGTCAGCGGCGCGATCGCCGGGGTCGCCGGGGTGCTGTGGGCCTCGCAGTACCCGACGATCAACTCCACCGCCGGCACCGGCTACGAGCTGCAGGTGGTGTCGGCCGTGGTGGTCGGCGGCGTGGCGATCTTCGGCGGCAGCGGGACAGCCACCGGCGCGGCGCTCGGCGCGCTGCTGCTGACCACGATCAACTCGGCGCTGTACGTGCTCGGCATCTCCTCCTTCTGGGACCAGGCGATCTGGGGCTTCCTGCTGCTCGTCGCCATCGCCCTCGACCAGACCATCACCGAGCGCCTCACCAGCGCGCTCCGGTCGCGAAAGAAACCGGCCACCCGCCAAGCCAGCGCACCGAGCAGCACCGGGAACGCGTCATGAACAACGTCAGCGAACGATCCCTGATGGAGGGCCCGCTTTCCCGGCCCGCCCTGACCGAGCGGCTGCGGCCGGCCCTGCGCTGGGAGACCGGCCTCGCCGTCGTCGTCATCCTCATCCTCGTCATCGGCTCGGCCGCCTCGCCGGAGTTCCTGACCGGCAACAACCTGTTCAACCTGGGCCTGTCCAACGGCGAGATCGCGATCATGACGCTGCCGATGACGCTGGTCATCATCAGCGGCGAGATCGACCTCTCGGTCGCCTCGATCCTCGGCATGTCCAGCGCGCTGCTCGGCTACCTGTGGTCTAAGGGCTGGCCAATGCCCGCCATCTTCGCCTTCGTCGCCGTGGTCGGCCTCGCCGCCGGCGCGGTCAACGGCCTGCTCGTCACCCGCCTCCGGCTGCCGAGCCTGGCGGTGACGATCGGCACCCTTGCCCTCTACCGGGGCATCGCCACCATCATCCTCGGCCCGAACACCGTCTCCAACTTCCCCACCGGCTACACCAACCTCGGGATCGACGCGGTGCCGTTCACCGGCAACGACATGACGTGGTCGACGCTCATCTTCGTCGTGCTCGCGATCATCTTCGGCGTCGTGCTGCACGCCACCCCGCTTGGCCGGTCCATCTACGCGATGGGCGCGAGCCAGGAAGCCGCCCAGTTCGCCGGGATCCGGGTGAAGCGGATCAAGACCGGGCTGTACATGCTGTCCGGCTTCATTTGTGCCCTGGCCGGCGTGCTGTGGACGTTCCGCTTGGACACCGCCGTGCAGAACAACGGCCTCGGCCTCGAACTGAGCGTCGTCGCGATCGTGCTGCTCGCCGGCGTGTCGATCTTCGGCGGCAAGGGCTCGGTCATCGGCGTGGTGCTCGCGGTGCTCGCCTTCGCCGGCATCCAGAACGCCTTGCTGCTGACGAACTTCAACCAGGAAGCGACCGGCATCGTCACCGGCGCCCTGCTGCTCGCCAGCGTCTTCCTGCCCAACGCAGGCCTCTTGCTGTCCTACGTCCGCCGCCGGATCCGCCGGCCGTCGCCCACCTAGTCCCGCGGAAGCCACGCCCACCAAACCACGAAGTATCCCCGCAAATGAATTGAAAGGATACAAGGATATGACTCTGAGACGGGCAAGGAAGCTCGCGCTCGCGCTCCCTATCGTCGCCACCGTCGCGGTCGCGGCCTGTAGCTCCAGTTCCTCAAGTTCCGCGACCTCGGCCAGCTCGTCGGCGCCCGCGTCGTCGAGTTCGAGTGCCGGCTCATCAAGCACGGGCGCGTCCAGCGCGGGCTCTTCAAGCGCGGCCTCCACCGCGGGCCTGAAGACGGGCCTGAAGGTCTTCGTCATTCCGAAGAACCTCGGCAACTCGTACTTCACCACCGCCGACAGCGCTAACTCGGGCGGCGCCATCGCCGCCCTCCAGACGCTCGGCGAAACCGGCACCGAGACCAGCGGCACGTCGGCCACCCCGTCGTCGCAGATCCCGGCGATCCAGGCGGCGGTCTCCAAGGGGGCGAACGCGCTGATCGTGTCGGCCACCGACCCGACCGCGCTGTGCCCGACGCTCGAGTCGGCCATGAAGCGCGGCATCACCGTCGTCACCTACGACTCCGACGCGCCGACCTGCCGGTCCATGTTCATCAACCAGGCGTCCACCGCGCAGATCGGCACCAGCGAGGTCGACGTGCTGGCCAAGGAGATCGGCGACAGCGGCCAGGTCGCGATCGTCTCCGCCGCCGCGAGCGCGACCAACCAGAACGCCTGGATCGGTTACATGAAGACCGAGCTGAAGAAGTACCCGAAGATGACGCTGGTCTCCACCGTCTACGGAAACGACGACCCGACCACCGCCACCCAGGTCACCCAGGGCCTGCTGCAGCAGTACCCGAACCTCAAGGGCATCATCTCGCCGACCACCGTCGGCATCGCGGCGGCGGCCGGCGTGCTCGACAGCGCCAAGTACCGCGGCAAGGTCGCCCTCACCGGCCTCGGCACCCCGGACGAGATGAAGAAGTACGTCTCGGACGGCACCGTCAAGGAGTTCGAGCTGTGGAACCCCGCCGACCTCGGTTACCTGGCCGCCTACGCGGCCGTCGAGCTGGCCTCCGGCAAGATCACCGGCACGTCCGGCCAGGCCTTCACCGCCGGCAAGCTCGGCAGCTACACCGTCGGCGCGGGCAACACGGTCCTGCTCGGCCCGCCCTTCGTCTTCAGCTCAACCAACATCGCCCAGTTCAACTTCTAGCCAGAAGCGAAAATCCAAGTCCATCATCCCGAACGACCGCGGCTTACTCCGACCGCCCCACGCCTCTGGCCGGCGATCCCGGCCAGGCGCGGGGGCGGAGCGCAAGCGAACTATCGTCGCCTCATTATCCGGCTCGCGGGGACCCGGCGGCCCCGCGAGCCCACCGGACACAATAGGAGATGACCCCGAATGCGTGACCTGACCGAGGTCAAGGGCGCCCTGAAGAATCACCAGATCGAGCTGCCGTCCTGGGCGTTCGGCAACAGCGGGACCCGGTTCAAGGTGTTCGGCCAGCCGGGCGTGCCGCGGAACCCCTACGAGAAGGCCGACGACGCCGCCCAGGTACACCAGTACACCGGCGTCGCGCCGATCATGGCCGTGCACATCCCTTGGGACAAGGTCGACGACTACGCGGCCCTGGCCGCGCACGCGAAGAGCAACGGCATCCGCATCGGCGCCGTCAACTCCAACGTCTTCCAGGACGACGACTACAAGCTCGGCAGCATCTGCAACCCCGACCCCAGGGTCCGCAAGAAGGCCCTGGCGCACCTGCTCGAGTGCGTCGACATCATGGACGCGACCGGCAGCCGGGACCTCAAGCTCTGGTTCGCCGACGGCACCAACTACCCCGGCCAGGACGACATCGTCGCCCGTCAGGACCGGCTCGCCGAGGCCCTCGCGGCCGTCTACGCGCGCCTCGGCGACGGCCAGCGGATGCTGCTGGAGTACAAGCTGTTCGAGCCGTCCTTCTACACCACCGACGTGCCCGACTGGGGCACGGCGCTGCTGCACTGCCAGGCGCTCGGCGACAAGGCGCAGGTCGTCGTGGACACCGGCCACCACGCCCCGGGCGTGAACATCGAGTTCATCGTCGCCCTGCTGCTCAAGGCGGGCAAGCTCGGCGGCTTCGACTTCAACAGCCGCTTCTACGCCGACGACGACCTGATGGTGGGCGCCGCCGACCCGTTCCAGCTGTTCCGCATCATGCACGAGGTCGTCAAGGCCGGCGCCCTCACCCCGGACTACGGAATCGCCTTCATGCTCGACCAGTGCCACAACATCGAGCCGAAGATCCCGGCTCAGATCCGCTCGGTCATGAACGTCCAGGAAGCGGTCGCCAAGGCGCTGCTCGTCGACGCGGATGAGCTGCGCGCGGCCCAGCTGGCCGGCGACGTCCTCGCAGCGAACGCGGCGCTCATGGACGCCTACAACACCGACGTCCGGCCGCTGCTCGCCGAGCTGCGCGAGGAGATGGGCCTCGCGCCCGACCCGGTCAAGGCGTACCTGGCCTCCGGCTACGGCGAGAAGATCGTGGCCCAGCGAGTCGGCGGAACGCGCCGCCGGCTGGGGAGCCTGATCTTCATGACGCGACAACGCCTATCCCGGCCCCGGCCGCCGAGGCGGTCGCCGCGCTGCTCGCCCGGTCCAACCGGCTGGGCCGCGACCCGAAGAACACCAACTACGCCGGCGGCAACGCGTCCGCGAAGGGCACCGCGACCGACCCGGTCACCGGCCGGCCTGCCGAGCTGCTGTGGGTGAAGGGCTCGGGCGGCGACCTCGGCACGCTCACCGCGGCGGGCCTCGCGGTGCTCCGGCTGGACGCGCTGCGCGCCCTTGTCGACGTCTACCCCGGGGTCGAGCGCGAGGACGAGATGGTCGCCGCGTTCGACTTCTGCGCGTTCGGCGGAAAAGGGCGGTGCCGCCCCGTCGATCGACACCGCGATGCACGGCCTGGTCGAGGCCGCGCACGTCGACCACCTGCACCCCGACGCCGGCATCGCGTTCGCGACGGCGGCGGACGGGGAGCGGCTGACCCGCGAGTGCTTCGGCGACCGGGTCGCCTGGGTGCCCGTGGCGGCGCCCGGGCTTCCAGCTCGGCCTCGACATCGCCGCCATCAAAGAGGCGAACCCGCAGGCGATCGGCGTGATCCTCGGCGGCCACGGCATTACCGCCTGGGGCGACACGAGCGACGAGTGCGAGGCCCGCTCCCTGGAGATCATCGCGACCGCGCAGAAGTTCATCGACGAGCGCGGCAAGCCGGACCCGTTCGGCGAGACGGTCACCGTGCCGCTGCCGGCGGCGGAACGCCGCGCCCGCGCCGCCGCCCTCGCCCCGTACATCCGCGGCCTCGCGTCCACGGACAAGCCGCAGCTGGGCCACTACAGCGACCACCCGGCGGTCCTGGACTTCGTCGGCAGCGAGAAGCTCGCCGCGGCTGGCGGCCCTGGGCACGTCCTGCCCGGACCACTTCCTGCGCACCAAGGTCCGCCCCATGGTCCTCGACCTGCCGCCGGACGCGCCGCTCGACGACGTGATCGCCCGGCTGCGCGAGCTGCACGCCGCCTACCGGGCGGACTACCAGGCCTATTACGAGCGCTACGCGACCGCGGACTCGCCGCCGATGCGCGGCGCCGACCCGGCGATCGTCCTCGTCCCCGGCGTCGGCATGTTCAGCTTCGGCGCGGACAAGCAGACGGCGCGGGTCGCGGGCGAGTTCTACCTCAACGCGATCAACGTGATGCGCGGCGCGGAGGCGATCTCGACCTACGCCGCCGATCCCGGAGAGCGAGAAGTTCCGCATCGAGTACTGGGAACTGGAGGAGGCCAAGCTCCGCCGCCGCCCCCGGCCGAAGCCCCTGGCGGGCCGGATCGCCCTGGTCACCGGCGGCGGCTCGGGCATCGGCCGGGCCACCGCGGCAGCGGCTGGCGGCGGAGGGCGCCTGCGTGGTGGTCGCCGACCGGGACGCCGGCGCCGCCGCCACGGTCGCGGCCGAGCTCGGCGCTGGTGGAATCGTCGCGGGCGACGTCGCGGTGCCGGTCACCGCCGACGTCACCAGCGAAGCCGACGTGGCGGCGGCCGTTCGCCGCGGCCGCTCTCGCCTTCGGCGGCGTCGACCTGGTGGTGAACAACGCCGGGCCTGTCGATCTCCAAGCCGCTGACCGAGACGACGGTGGCCGACTGGGACATCCTGCACGACGTGATGGCGCGCGGCTCGTTCCTCGTCTCCCGGGAAGCGGCGAAGGTCATGGAAGCGCAGGGCATGGGCGGCGACATCGTCTACATCGTCAGCAAGAACGGCGTCTTCGCCGGCCCCGCCAACATCGCCTACGGCGCCGCCAAGGCCGACCAGGCCCACCAGGTCCGGCTGCTGGCCGCCGAGCTCGGCGCCATCGGCGTGCGGGTGAACGGCATCAACCCGGACGGCGTGGTGCGCGGCTCCGGCATCTTCGCCGGCGGCTGGGGCGCCAAGCGCGCCGCCGTTTACGGCGTCCCCGAGGAAGAGCTCGGCGCCTTCTACGCGCAGCGCACCCTGCTGAAGAAGGAGGTCCTACCCGAGCACGTCGCCGCGGCGGTGTTCGCCCTGACCGGCGGAGACCTGCCGCTGACCACGGGCCTGCTGATCCCGGTCGACGCGGGCGTCGCGGCGGCGTTCCTCCGATGAGGGGGCGGAGCCGGCGTGACCGACGGCGTGGTCGTGGCCGGCGTTGACCTCGGGGCCTCGGGAGGGCGGGTCGTCGCCGCCCGGGTCTCCGGCGGCGGCGTCGAGCTGCACGAGGTAAGCCGCTTCGCGAACGAGCCCGTGCTCGCCGGCGGGACGCTGCACTGGGACATCCTGCGGCTCTACGCGAACGTGGTCGCCGGGCTGAAGGCCGCCTCGGCGGCGTTCCCGCTGGCCAGCGCCGGGATCGACTCCTGGGGATGCGACTACGGGCTGCTCGACGGCTCCGGGGCGCTGATCGGGAACCCGGTGCACTACCGCGACCGCCGCACGGACGGGATCAGCGTCCCCGTGCCCGCCGACCGAGCTGTACGCGACCACCGGGATCCAGTTCCTGCCGTTCAACACGATCTTCCAGGTCGCGGCGGCGGCCGGGACCCCCGCGCTCTCGCTGCGCGCGGACCCTGCTCCTGATCCCGGACCTGCTCGCCTACTGGCTGACCGGACGGGCCGGGGCCGAGGTGACGAACGCGTCGACGACGGCGCTGCTTGACGTGTCCTCGCGAACCTGGGCGACCGGCCTGATGGCGCGCGCCGGGATTCCGCCCGGGCTGTTTCCCGCGCTGCGGCAGCCCGGGGAGGTGATCGGCCCGGTCATCGACGCCGCGACCAGCGAGGTCGGGGGACTCGCCGGGGCCGGCGGCAAGCCGCTGCCGCTGATCGCGGTCGGGTCGCACGACACCGCCTCGGCGGTCGTCGCGGTGCCGGCGGACGGGGGGAACTTCGCCTACATCTCATCCGGCACCTGGTCGCTCGTCGGCCTGGAGCTGGACCGGCCCGGTGCTGAGCGAGGCGAGCCGGGCCGCGAACTTCACCAACGAGGCCGGGGTCGACGGGACCGTCCGCTACCTCCGCAACGTCAGCGGGCTGTGGCTGCTCCAGGAGTGCCAGCGGCACTGGGGCCCGGCGGCCGGCTCGATCGAGGAGCTGTTGCGCGCCGCGGCGAAGGTAACCCCGCTGCGGTTCGTGATCGACGCCGACGACCCGGTGTTCCTGCCGCCGGGCGACATGCCCGCCCGGATCCGCGGGTGGCTGGCGGAACGGGGCCGGGCGGCGCCGGCGTCGCCGGCGGAGATCGTCCGGTGCGTCCTCGACAGCCTGGCCCTCGCGTACCGGCGGGCGCTGACCGACGCGCAGGAACTGTCCGGCAGGCACGCGGACGTGGTGCACGTCGTCGGCGGCGGGTCCCGCAACGAGCTGCTGTGCCAGCTCACCGCCGACGCGACCGGCCTGCCCGTCCTCGCCGGGCCCGCCGAGGCCACCGCCCTCGGCAACGTCCTGGTGCAGGCCCGGGCCCTGGGCGCGACCCCTGGCGACCTGCGTGGCCTGCGCGGGCTGCTTCGCGCCAGCCCGGCCGTCGCGGGCCTGCGCCGCTACACCCCGTCCGGCGACCTCCGGGCCTGGGCCGCGGCCGCACCCGCCTGAACACGGTGTTACCCGCGCTCGCGCTTCCCGCGCTCGCGCTCTCGCCCGGCCACCCCGAACGACGGTGCCAGGGCGCCGGGCGGGTGCGCGGCGGCCCAGGCCGCGAACCGCTTGCGGTAGGTCGTGGCGCTCAGCCCGTAGTGCGCCTTGAAGCGGCGGGCGAAGTAGTTCTGGTCCGGCCAGCCCACCGCGCGGCCGATGCCGGTGACCGGGTCGTCGGAGTGCAGCAGCAGCACCGCCGCCCGCTCGGCCCTGACCTGGGCCAGGTAGGCCTTCGGCGGCAGCCCGGTGGCGTCCTTGAACAGCCGCACCAGGTACGCGGGGGCCAGGTGCAGTTCCTCGGCCAGGGCGGCCAGCGTCCACGGCCGGGCGATGTCCGACTCAAGCAGCCGCATCGCCCGGCGCACCGCCGGGTGCGGCCGGCCCTGCGCGGAGCCGTCGGGCGGCCACGGCGGCGCGGCGGCGCGGCCGAGCTCGCCGAGCAGCGAACGAGACCAGGCCGAGGACATCGCCCCGGTACCGCTCGAGCGGGCAGTAGCGCAGCGCGGTCAGGGCTTCCAGGTGCGCGTGACAGCTCTCGGCTAGGCGGCATCGACGAGGCGGAACGCCAGCACGCCGCGCCGCGGCGCCGCGTACGGCCCGTTCCACAGCAGGTAGCCGAGCAGCGGGTCCTCGCGCGTCCAG
Source organism: uncultured Actinomycetota bacterium (assembly GCA_963767685.1). Lineage (GTDB taxonomy): Bacteria > Actinomycetota > Actinomycetes > Streptosporangiales > Streptosporangiaceae > Trebonia. The sequence continues at coordinate 1,339,424 of CAVYEZ010000005.1, read as the reverse complement.
GCGAGCTCCCGGTGCAGCAGCTCGCTGCTGAAGCAGAAGTTGTACAGCTCGAGCCGCTGGCAGTCCTCGTAGGCGTGCCAGACGCCCGGCCGGAGCAGCACGACGTCGCCGCGGGTCAGCTCCCGCCGCCCGGCCAGGCAGTCGTGCGTGCCGCTGCCGCCGGTGACGAAGGCGATCTCCACGAACCGGTGCGTGTGCATCGGGTGGCCGTCGATGTGCAGGTGCATCCCGGCGTAGGCCAGCGTGCCCTCGGTGAAGTGCAGCGGGCCGTGGCTCGTGTCCATCGGCATGTCTTCGTCGGCCATGTACTTGACCACGCCAGCGACCATACGCCGCGGAGCGGCCCCAGTCACGGGGCCGATGTCAATTTCGTCCTAGTACCGGTGCATCCCGGCCTAGCCCGGCACGGGCCTGACGGCGAATGATCACTGCAATATCTAAATCGTTTCACAACCTCGACACCTGGGACGATGATGACGTTCAGCTTGCGGAGCCTGCCGTTACCGGTCCGGTGCTCGCGGTCCTGCTGCTGCCGAGCCTGGTGCTGATCGGCGTGTTCAGCTACTACCCGGCGGTGCGCAGCCTGATCGGCGGCTTTTACCAGTGGAACGGCTTCTCGCCGCCGACCTACGCCGGGGTGTCGCAGTTCAAGGCAGTACCTCCAGTCACCGACGTTCGGCACGGAGGCGAAGAACCTCGCGATCCTGGTCGGCGGCAGCATCCTGATCACGCTGGTCTCCCAGTTCACCGCCGCGGAGGTCGTCGTGCACCTGCCCGCCCGGGCCAGCCAGGTCGCCAAGTACCTCCTGGTGCTGCCGATCGTGCTGCCCCCGCTGGTGCTGATCGAGGTCTGGGCCTACCTGATGCAGCCGGGCTCCGGGCTGATCGACAAGATCTTCGGCGCGGTCGGCCTGCCGCAGCCCGGCTGGCTGAGCGACCCGCACCTCGCCCTCGTCAGCATCCTGCTGATCGGCTTCCCGTGGATCTCCAACCTCGGGTTCCTGATCTTCCTCGGCGGGCTGCAGAACCTGCCGAAGGACGTCGTGGACGCCTCCCGGCTCGACGGCCTCGGCGGCTTCCGCCGCGTCTTCGCCATCGACATCCCGCTGCTGCTGCCGCAGTTCAGGATCGTGGTCATCCTGTCCGGCATCTACGCGGTGCAGAACTTCATCCCGATCCTGCTGCTCACCAACGGCGGCCCTGGCACCGCCACGCTCGTCCCCGGCCTGGACATGTACCAGTCCGCCTTCTCGAACGACCAGTACGGCTACGGCATGGCGATCGGCACCCTGCTCTTCGTCGTGATGCTCGTCTTCACCCTGGCCGCGATGCGGCTACTGCGGTCAAGGACCGCCTGATCGCGCCGTCCCGATCCCCGCTCACCGGAGGTGAGTTTCGCAATGACCCGCCCAGTGCCAACCATCAACCCAGCGCGAAGAAGAACCCTGTCCGCCGCGACGGCCCTCGCGGTCGCGGGCATCCTGGCCGCGGCCTGCTCATCCGGGGGCTCGTCAGGCAGCGGCGGCAGCGGGTCCGTCGTCATCAAGGCGGTGCTGCCGCCCGAACACCGGCGCGATCACCGCGGCCGACAACGCCGGCCTGCAGCAGCTCACCCAGCAGTACGAGGCCGCCCACAAGGGCGTCACCGTGCAATGGCTGCCGAACAACAGCACCTCGATCACCCAGTCCAACGCGACGGTGGAGAGCCAGGCATCCGGCGGTGCCGCCCCCGACCTGGTCTGGGAGCAGTACGGCCCGGTGACCTCCGGCAGCCTGCCGAGCGGGCTGCTGCAGAACATCAAGCCGTACCTGGACAAGCCCAACCCGTACGTGCCGGGCAACACCAGCTGGCTCAGCCTGTTCTCGCCGAGCACCGTCCCCTACATGACCTCGCCCAACGGCGACATCGACATCATCCTCGGCTCCAACGTCGAGACCGGCATGTTCTACAGCAAGGCCGCGTTCGCCAAGGCCGGGATCGCCGTCCACGCCGACGACCTGGGCGGACTTCATGACCGACCTCGGCAAGCTCAAGGCGGCCGGCGTCACGCCGATCATGTTCGCCGACGGCGGCCTGTGCAACCCGTCGTGGTTCGAGCGGCTCGCCACCTCCTCGCTGCTGGCCAGCCAGGTCAGCCAGTTCGACGTCAACCACGCCCAGGTGACCACCGGCCTCGACGTCGCGGTGGGCATCCAGAAGGGCATCATCAGCATGAACAACCCCGCCTACGCGGAGGTGTGGAAGCTCCTCGGCGAGCCTGGCGCAGTACTCGGCGAGCGGGCAGAGCACCTACGACGCGTGCACCAACCCGAACGTCACCACGCCGCCGCTGTCCACCCAGTCGCTGCTCATCCAGGGCAAGGTCGGCGTGCTGTGGGGCGGCAGCTGGTACTTCCCGCAGCTGAACTCGGCCGGCTTCACCGGACAAGTACGGCGTCTTCCCCGAGCCGCCGATCACCAGCGCGAGCACGCCGCTGGCGAGCGGCACCTCCACGGTCGGCATGATCGGCGGCCCGAACGGCAACGGCCAGTGGGGCGTGACCTCACAGCAGGCCGACAGCTCGCATGACCACGGCCAAGACCGCCACCGTGATGAACTTCCTCGCCTGGCTGTTCACCCCGCAGCACCTCGGCAACTGGATCAAGATCAACCAGTCGGGCGCGGACATCCCCACCGAGACCGGCGCCCCGGTCCTCAACATCCCCGGCCTGAGCACCCTGGTTCCCGTCGAGCAAGGTCGGCACGGTGGTCGACGTGGTGCTCGACGACGTGCTGTCCACCGCGGCGACCAACTCGGGCCTGCGGCTGGTGCAGGAGTACCTCGACGGCCAGCTCAACTTCACCGCGTTCTCCAGCCAGTGGCAGTCGCTGCTGACCAGCTCGGCGCAGCAGTGGGCGACGACCAACCACGTCAACCTGAGCAAGTACTGACCGGCCAGTGGAAACCCGCACCCGTTCTGAGGACTCCGTGACCTCAGCCGGCCGCCCGCCCGCACCCCGCGGGCGGCGGCCGGCGGGGGCCGCGCGGTGGCGGCGGCGCTACTGGTGGGTCACCGCCGCCGCCGGCGCGGTGATCGTCGTCCTCACGTACTTCCCGCTGGTATTCGTGCTGTCGAACTCGCTCAAGAGCGGCCAGGGCATCTTCAGCAGCGGCGTGTTCTCGCTGTTCACCCAGTTCGACACCCACAACTACGCGCTCGCCTGGACCGGCGTGTCGCGCCAGCTGCTGAACACGGTCATCGTCGCGGCGCTGGCCATCGTCATCGGCGTGACCGCCGCGGCGCTCGGCGCCTACGCGTTCTCCCAGCTGCGCTTCCGCGGCAAGAACCTGCTGTTCCTGGCCTACGTCGCGCTGCTGCTGGTGCCGTGGACGCTCACCCTGATCCCGCTGTTCCTCACCATCCAGAAGCTGCACTTCTTCAACACCTGGTGGGCGCTGGTCTTGCCGTACGCGGCGAGCGCGCAGCCGCTGCTCGTGCTGATCTTCCGCGGCTTCTTCGAGCAGATCCCGCGCGAGCTGCTGGAAAGCGCGCGGGTGGACGGCTGCGCGGAGCGCCAGGTGCTCGGCCGGATCGTGGTCCCGCTGACCAGGCCGGTGCTGCTCACCGGCGCGATCCTCGTCATGATCAACGTCTGGGGCGACTACCTGTGGCCCTCGATCGTCATCCAGGACCCGGCCAAGACCACGATCTCGGCCGGCGTCTGCGGGTTCGTCGGCAGCTTCGGACTCAACGTCTCGAACGGCGGCGCCGTGTTCGCCGCCTTCGTCCTCGCCACCGTGCCGATGTTCATCCTCGTCGGCTTCACCATGCGGTACTTCGTCTCCGGTCTGACCGAAGGAGCCTCGAAACTGTGACGCCTGCCGGACTGCCCCCCGTCGGACTGCAGGTGCGCTCACCTGGACAACCCGCTTGCCGTCGCCCCGGACCGCGTCCGGTTCAGCTGGCTGCCCACGGGAAGCGGCCTGCAGCAGGCGTATCAAATTCAAGTGATCCCGAACGGACCCGGCCGTCCCTCCGCCGCCACGCCGCTCTGGGACACCGGCCAGACCCCCTCCGGTGAGTCCTCCGACGTGCCCTACGGCGGCCCGCCGCTGGCCGCCGCGCGCGCGGTACGAGTGGCGGGTCAGGACCTGGGACTCCGCCGGGACCGGGTCGGAGTGGAGCGCCCCGGCATCCTTCGAGGTCGAGCTGGCCGAGGCGGACTGGGCCGCGTCCTGGATCGGGCTCGGGCCGGTCAGGGAGCACTTCACGCCGCCGGATCAGCCGGGTCGCCCCGACGCGGTGGCCGCGGCGCTGCGGCCGGCGCCCTACCTGCGGCACTCGTTCACCCTGGCGGGGCCGGTGGCGTCGGCAAGGCTGCGTGTCACCGCGCTCGGGCTCTACGAGGCCCGGCTGAACGGGCGGCGGGTCGGCGACGGGTTCCTCACCCCGGGCTGGACCGACTACGGGCAGCGGGTGCTGTACCAGGCCTACGACGTGACCGGGCTGCTCCGGGAGGGAGAGAACGTGCTCGGCGCGGTGCTCGGTGACGGGTGGTACTCCGGCTTCGTCGGATTCGACGCCAAGCGGGCCGGCGCGCACTACGGGCAGGCCGCCGAACTGCTCGCCCAGCTCGAGGTCGCCTTCGCGGACGGCACCACGGCGCTGGTGGTGACCGACGACGCGTGGCAGGGCCGGTTCGCGGCGATCAGGCACGCCGACCTGCTGATGGGGGAGCGGCACGACCTCCGGCTCGAGCCGCCGGCTGGGACGCGCCCGGCTTCGACCCAGCCGCTTCCCCGGAGGCCGGCTGGCGCGCCGTGCGGCAACGCCCGCGCGACGGCCGGGTGCTCGCCGCCGACCCCGGCGTGCCGGTCCGCGTCACCGAGGAAGTCGCCCCGGTCAAGCGTCACGCGCACGCGCGGAGGGCGGCGCGCGTGTTCGACTTCGGGCAGAACCTGACCGGGTGGCTCAGCATCAGGGCGAGCGGGCCCGCGGGCACGCTCATCCGGGTCAGGCACGCCGAGGTGCTCGCCGCCGACGGCCGCCTGTACACCGACAACCTGCGCACCGCGCGCCAGGTGGACGAGTACGTACTGGACGGGCGGCCCGCGGTTCTCGAGCCGCGGTTCACGGTGCACGGCTTCCGGTACGCCGAGGTGACCGGCTACCCGGGCGAGCCGGGTCCTGGCGACGTCGTGGCCCGGGTCGCGCACTCGGACATCCCCGCCACCGGGACGTGGGAGTCCGACCAGCCGTGGCTCGACCAGCTCTTCCGCAACATCGACTGGGGCCAGCGGGGCAACTTCATCAGCGTCCCCACCGACTGCCCGCAGCGGGACGAGCGCCTCGGCTGGCTCGGCGACGCGCAGATCTTCGCCCGCACCGCCTGCTACAACCGCGACGTCGCCGCCTTCTTCGCCAAGTGGCTCGACGACGTGGCCGACGCCCAGCTTCCCTCGGGCGCCTTGCCCGACATCGCGCCCCGGCTGAACTTTCCCGGGGCGGGAGCGCCGGCCTGGGGCGACGCGGGCGTGATCGTCCCGTGGACGGTGTGGAAGATGTACGGCGACCGGGGCGTGCCCGAGCGGCACTTCGGCGCCATGACGGCGTGGATGGACTTCCTCGCGCGCGGCAACTCCGGCTACCTGCGGACCAGGGACCTCGGGCACAACTACAACGACTGGCTCGCACCGGGCAGCGACGACACGCCCCGCGAGCTGCTCGCCACCGCGTACTGGGCCTACGACGCCGCCCTGATGGCCGAGCTTGCCGAGGCGACCGGGCGGGCCGGGGAGGCCGCGCGCTACCGCGAACTGCGGGCGAAGATCGGCGCGGCGTTCGCCGACGAGTTCGTCGGCGCCGACGGCCAGGTCGCCTCGGGCACGCAGACCGCGTACGTCCTCGCCCTGCACATGGGGCTCATGCCCGACGACCTGCGGGCGGCCGCGGCCGGGCGCCTCGTCGCGGCGATCGGCGCCGCCGACTGGCACCTGACCACCGGGTTCGTCGGCGTCGGCTACCTGCTGCCGGTGCTCAGCGCGGCCGGCGCACACCGACGTCGCCTACCGGCTGCTCGCGCAGCGGACGTTCCCTTCCTGGCGGTACATGATCGACCAGGGCGCGACCACGATCTGGGAGCGCTGGGACGGCTGGTCGGAAGGGCAGGGATTCCAGTCGGCGTGGATGAACTCGTTCAACCACTACGCGCTCGGCTCGGTCGGCGAGTGGCTCTACCGGTTCGTCCTCGGGATCGACCAGGCCCCGGGCTCGGCCGGCTTCGGCCGCCTGCGGCTGCGCCCGCACCCGGACGCCGCGCTGAATCGTGTCAACGGCTCCTACCAGTCGGCCCGCGGGCCGGTCCTGGCCGGCTGGGAGCGGGCGGGCGGCCGGCTCACCTACCGGGTCGAGGTCCCGCCGAACGCCCTGGCCAGCGTGCACGTGCCGAGCGCCGACCCCGCCGCGGTGCGCGACTCCGCCGGCGGCCGGGCGGCCGCCGTCGCGGATTACCCCGGGCAGCTGGGCGCGGGCGAGGCCGTCTTCGAGGTCGGGACGGGGCGGCACGAGTTCTCCGGGCCGGACCTGCGGCCAGCAGGTAGCCCACGATGTATCGTTTCATGAGCGAACTCTTCTCTTCCTGCCTGTCGCCGGAATGGATCTGCCGGGAGGTTCACCGGAAAGAAAAGAGCTCGGCAGCCCTGTTTACGAAAAGCGGTTAAGCGTGCCGGTCAGCATCAGGGAGGTCGCCGCCCACGCCGGCGTCTCCGTCGCCACGGTCTCCAACGTGCTCAACCGGCCGGATATCGTGGCGCGGCCGACGCGCGACCGGGTGAACGCCTCGATCAGGGAGCTCGGGTTCGTGCGGAACGAGTCCGCGCGCCAGCTGCGGGCCGGGCGCAGCCGGACGATCGGCCTGGTGGTGCTGGACGTGGCCAACCCGTTCTTCACCGACCTGGCGCGCGGCGTGGAAGACGAGGCGAACAAGGCGGGCCTGGCGGTCATCCTGTGCAACAGCGACGACCAGGAGCGCAAGGAGAAGCGCTACCTGGAGCTGCTGGAAGAGCACCGGGTGCAGGGCGTGCTGATCACGCCGGTGGTCGGCGCGGGCTCGCGGCTCGCCCGGCTGCAGCGGCGCGGCACCCCGGTCGTGCTCGTCGACAGCCGGTCACCGTCCCGCGGCCAGTGCTCGGTCGCGGTCGACGACGTGCTCGGCGGCGACCTCGCGGTCTCCCACCTGCTGGACGCCGGCCACCGGCACATCGCCTTCACCAGCGGCCCGCGCACCATCCGGCAGGTAGCCGACCGCTACGAGGGCGCGGTGCGCGCCTTCGCGCGGGCCGGCCGCCCGGCCGACGACCTGCACGTCATCGACGTCGGGGCGCTCAACGTGGCCGCCGGGCAGAAGGCGGGCGCCGAGATCGCGGCCCTGGCCGCGGCGGACCGGCCCACCGCGGTGTTCTGCACCAACGACCTGATCGCCCTCGGCGTCCTGCAGGAGATGACCAGGCACAAGATCAGGGTGCCGGAAGACATCTCGATCGTCGGCTACGACGACATCGACTTCGCCGCGGCCGCCGCCGTGCCGCTCACCTCGGTGCGCCAGCCCCGGCAGCAGCTCGGCCGGACCGCCGCGCGGATGCTGCTCGAGGAGGCCGCAGCCGGCGACGGGCACCAGCACCAGCAGGTGATCTTCGAGCCCGAGCTGATCGTCCGCCAGTCGACCAAGGCGACCCCGGCCCCTCGCCGCGCCGCCCCCGCCCGATAGCCGGCACTGCCGGGTAGCCGGCACTGCCGGGTAGCCGGCCCGGGCGGGCCGCTACGCGCCCGGCGGTCCAGGTGGCCGTCCATCGGCAACCAGCTCACGGAGCTGGGCCGCCACCACGTCGAGCGGCTCGAGCGAGTGCTCCGCCCGGCACAAGACGGTGGCGCCCTCGCATGAGGCGATGATCGTCACCGGTCAGTGGCCGCCTGGGTCACTGGCCGCCGCGCACTCGCGCACGACCGCGGCCAGGCCGAGGCCGCGGCCGTCCGCCCCGCCGGGGAACGACATCCGCCGCGGGATCCAGGCGTAGGAGATGCCGTGCCACGGGTCAGCGATGCCAATGGAGCCGCCCGCCCCGTCGTGGCCGAACGCCTGGTGGCTGCCGTAGGTGACCCGGTCGTCGGCCTTCTGGAACACGATGCCGAAGCGGGTGGCGACGCGCAGCACGAGATCCTCACCGACGGTCTGGATCTGGCCGACCCGCGCGATCGTGGCGTCGGTGAGCAGCCGGGGAAACCCGTCGACCTCGTCGATGCACATCGCGTACAGCCGGGCGAGCCCGCGCGCGGAGCCGACCCCCGCGACGGCGGCCTGGCCGGAGGCGCGGACGGCGCGGATGTTCGGCATGGGCTCGGCGCGCGCCGGCCCCGCCCCCGCGGCGAGGTTGAACGTCATGCCGGACAGGCTGTCGGGCGCCCAGGGCGGCCCGCCCGACTGCCTCTGCTGCTCTTGTGTGGGGTCGGCGGGCAGCAGCATGCGCACCCGGTGGTCGACGTCCTCGGGCGTGCGGAGGTAGAAGTCGACGCCGCGCGGGTCGCCGATCTCCTTCCTGAAGAACTCCGCGATGGGGATCCCCGTGATCCGCCGCACGAGCTCGTCCATGATCGTGCCGATCGTGAGCCCGTGATACCCGTGCGCCGCGCCCGGCCGCCAGTGCGGTACCTGCGCCGCGAGCCTGGCCGCCATCGCGTCGTGGTCGATGACCTCCTCGAGGGTGAGCTGCGGCTCCACCCCGGGAATGCCCGCCTGATGCGACAGCGCGAGGCGGACCGTGACGTCGCCCTTGCCGCCGCCGGCAAACTCGGGCCAGTACCGGCTGACCGGGGCGTCCAGGTCGAGCGCGTCCCGCTGCAACAGCAGCGCGATGCAGATCGCGGAGACCCCCTTGCTGCTCGAGAAGACGCCCTGCAGGTCATCGGGCGCGACATCCTCGCCGGCCCACAGGTCCACGACCCGCTGCCCGCGCAGGTAAGCGCAGAACTGGCCGCGCGCGTCGCGCTCCAGCGCGAGCAGCCGCCCGAACTCCGCGGCGACCGGCTCGAATCCACTCGCCGTGCTGCCTTCGACCTTGGTCTCGACCACGGGGCTGCCGGTCACTGGGCCGTCGTTCTCGGGGCTGTCCGTCATCGGGTGACATCGCTTTCTCTCGGGACCCGGGCTCTGCTGGCGCTTCTATCCACGTGCTGAACGAACCGACCGCGCCGCGCCTCCCCGATCCTCGTCCTTATCCGGCCGGCTCGCCAGGGGGACCGCCGCGAGCACGCCGGACCAAAATCGCAACCCGTGTCATGCTCTTGACGGACGTCTTGCAATTCGCATCATCATGTTCTCATCGACCACGGGTCGCCTGCGGCTTCGCCCGGCGGCCTCGGCATCTGGGAGGCGGCATGACCACGACGTTCGTGCTCATTACCGGGGCATGGCACGGCGGCTGGGCCTGGCGCCCGGTAGCCAACGAACTGCGACGCGAGCGAGGACGTGCAGCGACTGACCCACGAGCTAATGGTTCCCGCAGCCCTTCCGGTACTTCACCAAGACCGTGGCGCCGCTCGACCCTGATCCTCCACCCCGACGGCACCACCGAAGCCCGAAGCCCCGACGGCAAACAGGTCCTGCACAGCCACGCACCACCTGCCAAGAACGCCGCCTGAGGTCCGCGCGTCCTCGTTCACGTCAAGGCGCCTGTTTCCCGGAACGATCCGCGGGCCAGGCTGACGCCCGCCCCGGCTGCCCCGGCGGCGCTAGTCCCAGGCGCGCGCAAGGCGCTGGAAGTCGCCAGGGTCGCTGTGCAGGGGGATAACGCACAGCAAGTGGCCGCCAGGCACCCGGAGGATCCGGCAGCCGAGCCACTGGCGGAGTTCGACGGCCCCCAGGGCGACCAGTCGGGCGGTCTCGGCCGCTACGTTGTCGGTCTCGATATCGAGGTGATAGCGGGGCGCGTCGTCCACTGCCTGAATCGCGGTGACTAGCCCGGGAAACGCGCCCGGCAGCGAGATGAACTGCTCCTCGCCTGGCACCGGGCTTGCCGGCACGCCGAGCGCCGCCGACCAGAATGCGGCGGCGCCGGGCACTTGGTCGCTGGGAACGTCGATGAGCAGGGTGGAAAGCCGACTGCGATGCATTGCGGTACGGTAGCACCCCGAACTCAACCCATCCCGCAACGCGCTATCGCAGCATTTCAGGCCGTGGCAGGCCGGGCGGAAGATGCCACGGAGGGCCGGGAGGACCTGATGTACGGAGGTCTCGCAAGAGTCCAGTGACATGAATTCGACGACGATGACTCGCCCCATGACTGCCTCCTTGGCTCGTTCTTGCCGTACAGACGAACGAGAGGCGGTGCCGGGACAGCGGTGCTACGGGTTCCTGGACGCGCCCGGCGGTTCGGCCCCGGTCGCCCGGGGAGCCTGTCAGCCTGGCCTTTCCCTGGACGGCGCGCCGGCGACGAGGTCCCGCAGCCGGTTCCAGCGCTCCTGGTGGCGCTGGTCGTAACGGGCCGCCGCCCGCCTGGCCTGCCGCGGCCGGCCGGCGTAGAAGTGCCCGGCCCACCATGACCCGGGCCTGGCCAGCCTGACGGCGCCAACCAGCGCGACGACGCTCACGAAGATGCCGACAACGCCGGTCACGACCTTTCCCTTGAGCAGGCAGACGACGCAGAGCAGGAGGTTGACGACGATGACGCCGACGGACGACCACCACGCCGCCGTTCCGGCGCGGCCGGTCACGAAGCTGGTTCCCCCGATCAGCGCCCCGGTGATCGCCAGCACGCAGAAGATCGCGTCGACCGACTTGCGTCCCGCGTCGGCCCAGTAGACGTCCTCCAGGTGCAGCCAGAGCGCGAACTCGTCGACGGTCAGGCCGACGCCCGCGCCGAAGACAGCGGCAGCGGCGTCAAGCGCCGCGCCCCGCGGCGTCTTCGATACCAGGACGATGCCCGTGCCGATGATGATCAGGATGCCGAACACCTGGTGATGAACGTGGTTTCCGGCCATCTTGACGTTGCCGAGCCCCACCCTGGCGCCGCCGCCCGACCGGATCAGCCTGGTCACCATCCTGGTGAGGAGGAAGGTGAGGAGTATGGCCACGAACATGTACATCGTGGGCTGCAGCGTGAGATCGCCCCGGCCAAGCGGGATCTTCACTCGGGGCGGTACCTTCACCCCGGACGGGATGCTCACCAGGAACGAGAGCGTCGCCCGGTGGGCCAGCCAGGGCGCTGTGCTGGCAGCCTCGACTCGCACGGCACCCTCCCGCCCCTACGGTCCTCTGCCCGGATTGTACGCGCGGCGGGTGTCCCGGCCAGCTAGCGGCGAGCTGACCTTCGGGGCGGGGTTCGTCAGTGGCGGCGACGGCCGGGCTCGAGCCCGGTAAGGCGCAGCAGGAGCAGCAGCACCCAGGCGCCGATGACCGACCCGATGATGCCGACGGCGTGGAAGCCGTGCACGCTCATCGAGTGGTACTCGACGAGGTTCTGCAGGAACCCGCCCGCGAAGGAGCCGGCGACGCCGAGCGCGATGGTGCCGAGGATGCCGATCGGGTCACGGCCGGGCATCAGCAAGCGCGCGATCGCGCCCACGATGAACCCGACGACCAGCAGCGCGATGATGAAGCCAACCATGACGGTGCGACTCCCTTCAGGGTTTCACCAGACCAGCGATGACACGATATGTCGTGTTCGGCCTGAGCGCAAATGCCTAAGATGGGAGCCATGCGAGTAGCGGTGGCACATGAGCTTGGCGGCATCGGCAGCGTTCAACTTGGCGAACGGCCGGACCCGGTACCCGCGCAGGGACAGGTGCTTGTCCGGGTGCGCGCCGCCGGCGTCGGCCCGTGGGACGTCGGGTTCCTCGGCGGTGGCTTCCCCGGAATTGCCCTGCCGTTCGTCCCCGGCCAGGAAGTCGCCGGCGTCGTCGAGTCAGCCGGCGACGAGGCCGGATTCCGGCCGGGGGAGCCGGTGTACGGGAGCCTGTTCCCGGCGGGCGGCGGGTTCGCCGAACTGGCGCTCGCGTCCACGGGCCGGCTGGCCCCGATGCCGGGGAAGGCGAGCTTCGATGAGGCGGCGGCGCTGGTGATCGGCGGCGGCACCGCCCACGAGGGCCTGGTCGACCGGGGGCGGCTGGAGGCGGGCCAGACCGTGCTCATCACCGCCGCCGCGGGCGGCGTGGGCAGCTGCGCCGTGCAGATCGCGGCGGCCGTGGGCGCCCGTCCGCTGTGCGCGGCCAGCCCAGGCAACCACGACTACCTGAGGCGGCTGGGTGCCACCGAGGTGTTCGACTACCACGCCGCCGACTGGGCCGGGCAGGTGCGGGCCGCGGTACCCGGCGGCGTCGACCTGCTGTTTGACGGCGCCGGCGGCCAGACCCGCGCCCAGGCCATCGGCGCGGTGCGGGACGGCGGCCGCGCGGTCTCGATCGTCCTCGCGGGCCCGCCCGCCGAGACGGAGCGCGGCATCACGGCCGAGTCGTTCGCCGCCCACGTCGACGCGGCACGGCTCGCGGCGCTGAACCGACTGGTCGACAACGGCGCGCTCCGCGTTCAGCTCGACGCGGTACTGCCGCTCGAGGAGGCGCGCGCGGCGCTCGCGCGGGTCGCCGGCCAGCACACCCGCGGCAAGGTGGTGCTGCGGATCGGGCGCTAGCGCGCGTGGCCCGGGCCCGCCTGGCAGCGGCAGGTCAGCGCCGCGCGCAGGGAGACGGGCACGTCGTTGAGCGAGGCGACGGGACCGTCGGGGAGGGACAGCCGCACGGCCGCGATCCCGTCCGTCCGCCCCTCAGGGGCGGCGGGCCAGGGTGACGGTGCGGGTGCCGCGGATGCGCAAGTCCCGCCCGCGCGCCAGCGCCGCGGGCCCGTCCGCGGCGAGCAGGGCCGCGAGCGTCGCCTGGTCGTCGGGCTCAAGCCGGTCGGCGAACCCGTCCGCGAGCCGGGTGAACCAGGCGCGGGCGTACTCGACGGCGCGCGGGTGCGCGGGCGGGTCGAGGTCCATCGGGAACTCGCGCTCGTCGAGCACCTCCCAGCCGGCGTCGGCCAGCCGCGGCGCCCAGGCCGAGCCGAGGGTCGGCAGCGCCTCCGCGTGCGCCCGGCCGAGCCTTTCCGCCAGCCGGTCCTCGAAGCCCGGCCGGCCGAAGCCCAGGTCAGGACGGAGGAAGCGGAGCGGCTCCGCGAACTCCGCGACGGCGATCACGCCGCCTGGCCGGGTCGCGTTCAGGGCGTCACCGAGCACCCGGCCCGGGTCCGCCAGGTGATGCAGCGACATCGAGGCCCAGGTCAGGTCCAGCGGGCCGAGGTCCGGCCAGCCGGCGTCCAGGTCGAACTGCACGGCCCGCACCCGCCCCGCGAGGCCGCGGGCGGCTGCCTTGTCCCGCAGCCGGGCGAGCGAGCCGGGCTCGACGTCCACCGCGGTCACCGCGGCCTCGGGGAAGCGCTCGGCGAGCCCGAGGGCGCCGGTGCCGGTGCCCGCGCCCAGGTCGAGCAGCAGCCGGGGGCGGCCCGCCGCCGCGACCCAGTCGAGCGCCGCCGACCAGTAATCGTGCAGCACCTCGCCGTCCAGGTCGAGCAGGCCGGTCATGGACTCGCCGCCCGCGGGGGCCTGCCCGTGCCCGTGCGCGGGCGCGTGCGGGTGCTGGGTGTGCGAGTGCTGGGTGTGCGTGTGCTGGCTGGTCATGGCCACACGCTAGCCACGCGTGCGGTACCGGCACAGAAAACTTGCCAATACCGCAAACGCGCCAAGGCCGGCCCTGCGCGCCGCCGCAAAGCGCCGCCGCGGATAAGAGTCAGCCGCCCCCGTTCCGGAAAACCAAGGGCGGTTATCCCGAACGATTGCGGCTGACTCTGGACGCCTCACATGACCCGGTCGGGGCGGGCGGGCGCCCCGGCCGGCCCGTCACCCGCGCGTCCCGTCCGCCCGTCCGCCGCGGCCTCGCCGGGCGGCGCCAGCTGATCCCGAAGGGCCGGCCGGGCTGGGCGGGCAGGAACAGCGCCGCCAGGATCGCGCCGGCCGCCGCGACGCCGCCCGCGACCAGCGCGCCGACCGTGAGGCCGCGCAGGAACGCGTTGGTCGACGCGAGCTGCAGTGCCTGGCCGAGGGCCGGGTGACCCGTGCCGGCGAGGCCGCCCGCCGCCGCGTACGCCGCGCCGACCGACTGGTGCGCCAGCGCCGTGAGCTGGCCGGGGACGCCGGGCGGGGTGGTGGCGGTCAGTCGCGACCCGTACACGGAGAGGTAAACGCTGCCGATCACGGCCACGCCGAGCGTGCCGCCGATGAGCCGGGTGGCGTCGTTCACGGCCGACCCGACACCCGCCTTGCTCCGCGAGATGGCACCCATGATCGACTCGGTGGCGGGCGCGGAACTCAGCCCCATGCCGAGCCCGTAGAGCACCATCTGCACCGCGATGACGCCGTAGCTGAGCGAGGCGCTCGTCGTCGCCGCCACCCAGCCGTAGAACACGGCCATCGCCACGAGCCCGGTCGTCACGACCAGCTTGGTTCCCGCCCGCACGGCGAGCTGGGTGCCCGCGACCGATCCCACGGCCACCGACATGGCGACCGGGAGCAGCCGGACGCCCGCGGACAGGGCACTGTAGCCCCGGACGAACTGGAAGTACTGCGTGATCAGGAAGATGAAGCCGAGCAGGGTGAAGAAGGACACCGTGACCGCCATGCTCGCCGCGCTGAACCGCCGGTCGCGGAAGATCCGCACCTCCAGCATCGGGTGCGCGGCGCGCCGCTCGACCGCGATGAACGCGGCGAGCAGCGCCGCGGAGACGGCGAACCCGGCCAGGCTGCGGCCCGCGGTCCAGCCGTAGGTGGGCGCCTCGATGATCGTGAACACGAGCAGCGCCATCGTCGCCGACGACAGCACGAGACCGGGAACGTCAGGCCGCGCCGTCTCCGGGCTCCGCGACGCGGGGACGGCGACGACCACTCCCGCCATGGCGAGCACCGCGACCGGGGCCATCGCGAAGAAGATGCTGCCCCAGCTGAAGTCCGCGAGCAGCCAGCCGCCGACGATCGGCCCGAGCGCGATCGCGACGCCGGCGACCGCGCCCCACAGGCCGATCGCGCGGGCCCGCTCCCGCCGTTCCGTGAACACGTTGGTGAGCAGCGAGAGCGTCGCGGGGAACGTCATCGCGGCGCCGAGGCCCATGACGGCCCTGGCCGCGATCAGCTGGGCCGCGCTGGTCGTGAACCCGCCGGCCAGGCTCGCGGCCCCGACGACGGCGAGTCCTGCAAGCAGCATGCCCTTGCGGCCGAAGCGGTCGGACAGGCTGCCGAAGGTCAGCAGCAGCGCGGCGAAGACGAGGTTGTAAGCGTCGACGACCCATTGCAGCTGGGTCGTGGTGGCGTGCAGTTGCCGCGTCAGGGCGGGCAGCGCGACGTTCACCAGGGTCGTGTCGAGGTTGACGAGGAACGCCGCGAGCAGCAGCGCGACGAGGATCAGCGGCTTAGATCTCATGGTTTAAATACTCAAGCAGATAGTTTAAGAAGTCAAGTTGAAAAACATAGACGTCAAGCCACGCGGCCGGTTGTGATCGGTGGTCCGATGAATGAGTTCAAATCGCGACAGATGGACTCTTGCCGACGAGGACTTCCCGTGCAAACATCCGATCAATAGATCCGACGTTTGTTGCCGGAGGAGCGCAAGTGACGCACGTGCAGCCAGAAGAGCCAGTGACGGTTCCCTCGGTGCCACCCGTGGTGGGGAGCCCCCTGGTGGGGAGCCCCGGTGCGTGGGGAGCCCCGTGGTTGGGAGCGCTGCGGCCGGGAGCACTGCGGCTGGGAACGCTGCCGTGGACGCCCGGGCGGGTGCCAGAATCGTCGCGCTCGACTGCTACGACGTCCGGTTCCCGACCTCGATCGAGCACGACGGGTCGGACGCGATGAACCCCGACCCGGACTACTCGGCAGCTTACGCGGTGCTGCGCACCGACGCTCCCGGGCTCGAGGGGCACGCGCTGTGCTTCACCATCGGGCGCGGCAACGAGGTGATGGTGACGGCGGTCGCCGCGCTGCGGCAGCACGTCGTCGGCAAGCACGTCACCGAGATCATCGGCGACCTCGGCGGGTTCAGCGCCGCGATGACCGGCGACAGCCAGCTCCGGTGGCTCGGCCCGGAGAAGGGCGTCATGCACATGGCGATCGGCGCGGTCGTCAACGCCGCGTGGGACCTGGCGGCCAAGGCGGCGGGCAAGCCGGTGTGGCGGCTGCTCGCCGACATGACGCCGGAGGAGGTCGTCGCGCTCGTCGACTTCCGTTACCTGGAGGACGCGCTGACCCCCGCCGAGGCGCTCGCCATCCTGCACGCCGGCCGGGCCGGGCGGGAGGAGCGCATCGCGGGGCTCGAACGGTCGGGGTATCCCGCGTACACGTCGACACCGGGCTGGATCGGCTACTCGGATGAGAAGCTGGTCGCGCTGTCCCGGCGGGCGGTCGCCGACGGGTTCACCCAGATCAAGCTGAAGGTCGGGGCGGACACCGCCGACGACATCCGGCGGATGGCCCTGGCCAGGGAGGCGGTCGGCCCCGGTATCCGGGTCGCGGTGGACGCCAACCAGCGCTGGGGAGTCGCGCAGGCGATCGCGGCCATCGGCGCGATCGCGCCCTGGGCTCCGTACTGGGTCGAGGAGCCGACCAGCCCGGACGAAATACTCGGGCTCGCCCGGATCCGGGAGGCGATCGCTCCCGTCAAGATCGCGGTCGGCGAGCACGTCGCGAACCGGGTGATCTTCAAGCAACTGCTGCAGGCGGGCGCCGCCGACGTGCTGAACCTGGACGCCTGCCGGGTGGCGGGGGTCAACGAGAACGTCGCGGTCCTGCTGCTGGCGGCGAAGTTCGGCGTCCCTGTCTGCCCGCACGCGGGCGGCGTGGGCCTGTGCGAGATGGTCCAGCACCTGGCGATGTTCGACTTCGTCGCCGTCAGCGCGACCACCGACGACCGGGTGCTCGAGTACGTCGACCACTTGCACGAGCACTTCACCGACCCGGTGCGCGTGACCGGCGGACGTTACCTGGCGCCGTCGGCGCCCGGCTTCTCCTCGACGCTGCGCCCCGAGTCACTGCGCGACTACGAATACCCGCACGGCGCCGTCTGGCAGCAGCTCGACGGCCACCCCCGATGAATTCAAGCCAGAGCACACCCCACTCCATAACTCATAAGGAGAATCATGAGAATAAGAAGACGCCTCGCCGCCAGCGTGGCGCTGGCCGCCGCGGGATTGCTTGCCGCGGCTTGCAGCTCCAGCAGTTCAAGCACCACCAGCACGGGCAGCACGGCGAGCAGCTCCGCGGCAGCGGCCGGGACGGCCAGCGGTTCGGCCGCGTCGGGCCAGGTCACCATCGGTGTCGACCTGACCTATAACAACACCGCGTTCTGGTCGGCCTATATCAACTACGAGACTCAGTACGCGCAGCAGATGCACGTCAAGCTGCTCGGCCCGCTGTTGTCGGCCGCCTCCGCCAGCGTGCAGAACCAGCAGATCGAGCAGCTGGTGAACGAGGGCGCGCAGGCGATCGTGGTGAACCCGGAGACGGCCACCAGCCTGGGCCCGGCGATCAGCTACGCGGCCGCGCACCACGTGCAGCTGGTCTCCGTCGACACGATCGTCGGCGTCGGCAAGGTTTACATGGTGGTCCGCGCCTCCAACACCCTGTACGGGCAGGACGCCTGCGCTTACATCTCCTCGAAGGTGAAGTCCGGTGACGTGCTCGACCTGGAGGGCGACCTCACGTCGTCCAACGGCGCGGACCGCACGGACGCCTTCGACTCCTGCATGGCGTCCAACGACCCGGGCGTGAAGGTGCTCAAGGACCCGACCGTGTGGACGGACGCGACCGCCGTCACCGACGCCCAGAACGCGGTCAACGCCTACGGCTCGCAGCTCAAGGCCATCTACTCGCAGTGGTCGAGCCCGGACACGGGGAT
Organism: uncultured Actinomycetota bacterium; assembly: GCA_963767685.1. Classification (GTDB taxonomy): domain Bacteria; phylum Actinomycetota; class Actinomycetes; order Streptosporangiales; family Streptosporangiaceae; genus Trebonia. The sequence continues at coordinate 1,321,483 of CAVYEZ010000005.1, read as the reverse complement.
CATCCCGCTGCTGAAGGGCAAGGGGCTGGCAAGCACGATCCTGGTCAGCGACGACGGCGTGCCGTTCGAGATGTGCGACGTCGGCAACGGCTCGGTGAGCGCGTCGCAGTCGCAGCCCGCGAACCTGTACGCGCAGTACGCCCTTACTTACGCGGCCGACGCGGCCAGGGGCGTCAAGCTCGCGGCCGGCCAGCCGGGCGGCGGCGCGCCGGCCCTGGCGGACGTCACCTACCAGGGCGACACCAACCTCGCCGACCCGATCGTCGCCCCGTTCGTGACGAAGACCGCGACGACGCTCACCCTGTCCAGCCCGGTCGACGGGCTGCCGGCCTCGCTGACCACCACCGCGGTCAGCGACTCGACGCTGTGGGGCAACGCGTACGGCCAGGCCCACGGCGGCGTCTGCGCCTCGTCCTAGCAAGCCCGGCGGCCGGCACCCCGCGGGTGTGCCGGCCGCCCCGTTCCCCGGGAATGGACATGCGATGACATCCAGCGGCGCCCCCGGCCCGCCGGGCCCGGCGCTCGTCGAGGTGGCCGGCGTCGAGAAGCGGTTCGGCACCACCCGCGCGCTGCGCGGGGTTGACCTTTCCATCGCCGCGGGCCAGTGCGCTGGCCTGGTCGGCAGGAACGGGGCGGGCAAGTCGACCCTCGTCTCGATCCTGTCCGGGCTGTCCGAGCCGGACGCGGGCACGGTGCGGTTCGGCGGCGAGCCCGCGCCCCGGGTCGGTGACACCGGCCGCTGGCGCGAGCAGGTCGCCACGGTCTTCCAGCACTCGATGATCGTGCCGGGCCTGTCGGTCGCGGAGAACGTCTTCCTCGGCGCCCCGCCGCGGGCGTTCGGGCCGTCGTCGGGGGGCCCGGCGGTGGTGAGCTGGCGCGCGATGCGCAGGAGCACGCGCGACATCATGGGGGAGTGGGGGCTCGACATCGCGCCGGAAACCCCCTGCCGCGAGCTGTCCGTCGAGCAGCTCCAGGTCGTCGAGATCGCGCGGGCGCTGGCCCGCGGGGCCCGGTGCGTGCTGCTCGACGAGCCCACCGCCGCGCTTGAGCGCCAGGCGGTCGTGCGGCTGTTCGACCGGGTGCGGCAGCTGACCGCCGCGGGCGTGGCCGTGCTGTACATCTCTCACCACCTGGAAGAGGTCTTCGAGATCTGCCAGGACGTCTTCGTCCTGCGCGACGGCGAGCGCGTGCTCGCCGCGCCCACCGCCGGCCTCAGCAAGGACGACCTGGTCGCCGCCATGGTCGGCGGGGTGGCCACGGCTGCGCCGGCCGGACGTCACGGGCCGGGCGCCGCCGGCTCACTGGCCGCGGAGGCGGCGGGCGCCGCCGCGGGCGAGCCGGGCGCCGCCGACCCCGGGACGGGTGAGCCGGCGCCAGGCGAGGAGGTGCTCGCGGTCGACGGCCTCAGCTCGGACTCCGCCCGCGGGCGCCTGTCCGGCGTGTCGCTGCGGGTGCACCCGGGCGAAGTGGTCGGCGTCACCGGCCTGCTCAGCGCGGGCGTGGCCACCCTCGGGCGCGCGATCGCCGGGGCCGAGGACTACGCCGGCGGCGAGGTCCGGCTAAGCGGGCGCCGCGTCGTGCCCGGGCGGCGCGAGGCCGCCCAGCGCGCGGGGATCGGCTACATCCCCGAGGACCGCCGCGCGGAAGGGTTCGTGGCGCACCTCGGCGTCGCCGAGAACACCACCATGACCATCACCAGGGAGCTGTCCGGGCGGTTCGGCGTGCTCCCGCCGCGCCGCCGGGCCGTCGCCGCCGCGCCGATCACCTCCCGGCTGTCGCTGGTCTCGTCGGGCCCGGCCCAGCCGGTCGCGGAGCTGTCCGGCGGCAACCAGCAGAAGGTCACCGTCGCGCGGACGCTCGCGCACCACCCGTCGCTCATCGTCGCGATCACGCCCACCCGGGGCGTGGACGTCGCGTCGAAGGAACTGCTGCTCAGCTCGCTCGCCAGCGTGGCCGCGGCCAGCGGCGCCGGCGTGCTGCTGTGCACCGACGAGCTGTCCGACCTGGAGATCTGCGACCGGGTGCTGGTCCTCGTCCGCGGCGAGGTCTTCACCGAATTCAGCAGCCCGCCCTTCAACCGCGACGATCTGATCCTCGCGACGGAGGGCTTGACCGACAGTACGTCCAGTGCAGCCTATGGCACGGACGGGAAGGCAGCCGAATGATTTCCAACCAAGCGCCCAAGGGGCCGGTGCGAACCGACATCCCGCCGGGCGGTGAAGGGGCGGTGACGCCCGGCGCGGTCGGTGCCGTCGGGTCGTGGCTACGAACCATGAACGTCTCCGTGCTGCGGGAAGTGGCGCTGCTGCCGGTTCTCGTCGTACTGATCATCGTCGGCGCGGTGGTCAGCCCGGCGTTCCTGACCCTCTCCAACTTCGCCGGCATCGGGCAGCAGAGCTCGGCGCTCGGCGTCGTCGTGGTCGGCGAGAGCCTGATCCTGCTGATCGGCGGCATGGACCTGTCGCTGGAGGGAACCTTCGGGCTGGCCCCGATGGTCGCGGCCTGGCTGATCGTCCCGGTCTCCGGCTTCGGTGACGGCCTCGACCTCAGCCCCTACCTCGGCATCGTGATACTGCTCGCCGTCGGCGCCGCGGTCGGCCTGGTCAACGGGCTGCTGATCGTGAAGGCGAGGCTGAACGGGTTCATCGTGACCCTCGGCATGACGATCGTGCTCGCCGGCCTGCAGAACGGCATCGTCAAGGCCCAGACGCTGTTCAACCTGCCCGCGCCGTTCGGCTACCTCGGCTCGGCGTCCTACGGGCAGGTGCCGGTCTCGCTCATCGTCGCCGTCGTCATCTTCATCCTGACCGGGCTCTTCCTGCGCTACCACCGGACCGGCCGCGCCATCTACGCCATCGGCGGAAACGCCGCGGCCGCCCGCGCTGCCGGCGTCAAGATCGAGCGGGTCAAGCTCGGCGTCTACGTCGCCGGCAGTGTCCTCGCCGCCGTCGGCGGGCTGATGGAGGCCGGGCGGGTCTCCGCGGTTACCGGCCAGCAGGGCTACCAGGAGGGGATCATCTTCAATGTCTTCGCGGCCGCGGTGATCGGCGGGGTGAGCCTCAAGGGCGGCCGCGGCAACATGATCGGCGCGGCCTCCGGCGTGATCCTGCTCGGCATCGTGCAGGACATCCTCGACCTGGCCAACGTGTCGAACTACTGGATCGAGGCCATCGACGGCGTGGTCATCCTGTTCGCGCTCGTCCTCGCCCGCGTCGTCGGCGGGGAGTCCACCGCGGAAGAAGGGTAGGGAGTTCAATGGCGGAACTGAGCGGGCTGGCGGCAGTCGTCACCGGGGGCGGGTCCGGGATCGGGCTGGCGGCCGCCCGGCTGCTCGCGGCGCGCGGCGCCCGGGTCGCGGTGCTCGACCTCAAGCCGACGGACGAGTTCACCGGGCTGAGCGCCGACGTCAGCGACGACGCCTCGGTCAGGGCGGCGGTCGATGCCGCCGCCAACCGCCTCGGCGGCATCGACATCCTGGTCAACAACGCGGGCATCGGCGCGGCGGGGACGGTGGCCGACAACACCGACGACGAGTGGCACCACGTGTACGACGTCAACGTCGTCGGGATCGTCCGGGTGACCCGCGCCGCGCTGCCGTACCTGCGCGCGTCGGCGCACGCGGCGATCGTCAACACCTGCTCGGTCGCCGCGACGGCGGGCCTGCCGCAGCGGGCGCTGTACTCGGCGACGAAGGGCGCGGTGCTCGCGCTGACCCTCGCGATGGCCGCCGACCACCTGCCCGAGGGCATCCGGGTCAACTGCGTCAACCCGGGCACCGCCGACACCCCGTGGGTCGGCAGGCTCCTCGACGACGCCGCCGACCCGCCGGCCGAGCGCGCCGCCCTGGAGGCCCGGCAGCCGATGGGACGGCTGGTCACCGCGGACGAGGTGGCGGCGGGCATCGCCTACCTCGCCAGCCCGCTGGCGGCGTCGGTCACCGGCACGGCGCTCGCGGTCGACGGCGGCATGGCCGGCCTGCGCCTGCGGCCGCGCTCGTGACCGGCGAGCAGCCGGCCGTCCCTTCCTTGCCGTCGCGGCCGCTCGGCCGCTCCCGGGTCCGCGTCACCGAGCTGGCCTTCGGCGGCGCGGCCATCGCCGGCTTGTACACCGAGGTGAGCGACGACGACGCGCGGGCCGCGGTCGACGCGGCGTGGGCGGGCGGTATACGCACCTTCGACACCGCGCCGCACTACGGTCTCGGCCTGTCCGAGCGGCGGCTCGGGGCCGCGCTCGGGCACCGGCCGCGGGACGAGTACGTGATCTCCACCAAGGTCGGACGGCTGCTTGAGCCCGCCGAGGCCGGCCACACGGTCGGCCCCGACCCGGGGGGCTTCGCCATCCCGGCCCGCTACGTCAGGCGGTTCGACTTCAGCGCCGACGGCGTCCGGCGGAGCCTCGCGGCCAGCCTGGACCGCCTCGGCCTCGACCGCGTCGACATCGCGTTCATCCACGACCCCGACGACCACGGCGAGCAGGCCTTCCGCGAGGCCTACCCCGCGCTCGAGCGGCTGCGCGCGGAGGGCGCCGTCGGCGCGATCGGCGTCGGCATGAACCAGGCCGAGATGCTCACCAGGTTCGTCACCGACACCGACGTGGACACGGTGCTGGTCGCCGGCCGCTACACGCTGCTTGACCGGAGCGCCGGCCGGGAACTGCTGCCCGCCGCCCAGGGCCGCGGCGTCTCGGTCATCGCCGGCGGGGTGTTCAACTCCGGCGTGCTCGCCGACCCCGTGGCGGGCGCGACCTACAACTACCACGCGGCCCCGGCGGAGCTGATCGACGAGGCCAGGCGCCTGGCGGAGACGTGCGCGCGCTACGGCGTGCCGCTGCGGGCGGCGGCGGCCCGCTTCCCGCTCACCCACCCGGCGGTCGCCAGCGTGCTCATCGGCATGCGCAGCGCGGCCGAGGTCACCGACGCGCTCCGGCTGCGCGCCCTTGACATCCCCGCCGCGCTGTGGGATTCCCTTGCTACCGCTGACGAGGAGAGGCCGGCCGTCATGACCGTCGTCGATGCCCACCATCACTTCTGGGATCTCGCGGTCAGGGACCAGCCGTGGATCGCCGGCACCGCGATGGCCGCGATCAGGCGCACGTTCGGCGCCGACCGGGTCATGTTTGGCTCTGACTGGCCCGTCTGCCTGCTCGGCCGCGACTACCCGGGCGTGATGGCGCTGGCCAGGTCGCTGACGGCCGGGCTGTCCCCGGCGGAGCGGACGGCGGTGTTCGGCGCGACGGCGGCCCGCGCCTACGGGCTCGGCGGGGTCACCGAGCCCGGAGACGACGCCGGCGACGATGTCGGGGGCACGGGAACGAGACGGGGAGCGGGAGCGGCGCCGTGGCACTGACAGACGAGGCGATCGGCAAGATCAAAGAGATGATCATCTCCGGCCGGGTCCGGCCCGGGGAGAAGCTGCCACGGGAGGCCGACCTCGCGGCCGAGCTTGGCCTGTCCCGCAACTCGCTGCGTGAGGCGGTGAAGGCGCTCACCCTGGTCAACGTCCTCGACGTGCGGCAGGGGGACGGCACGTACGCCACCAGCCTCGCGCCGTCGCTGCTGCTCGAGGCGCTGAGCTTCATCATCGACTTCCACCAGGACGACACCGTCCTCGATTTCCTCGAGGTCCGCCGCATCCTCGAGCCGGCCGCCACCGGGCTCGCAGCCGTGCGGATGACGCCGGAGGAAAAGGCCGAGCTCGGCAAGATCCTGGACGCCGTCACCGTGGAGTCGCCCGTCGATGACTTCGTCGCCACCGACCTTGAGTTCCACAAGAAGATCGCGATCGGCGCGGGCAACTCGGTGCTCGCGTCGCTCGTCGACAACATGTCGCTGCCGACGGCGCGGGCCAGGATCTGGCGGGGCATGACGGAACCGCGGGCCCTGGAGCGCACGCTGGCCGAGCACCGGGCCATCCACAGCGCGATCCTGGCCGACGACGCCGACCTGGCCCGCTCCTGGGCGACGGTGCACGTCGCCGGCATCGAGTCCTGGCTGCGCACCACCTTGACGGAGTTACCCGCGCTCGCTCTGCTAGCCCCGCTCGCCGCCGCGCGCCCGAGGCCCGTGTTTCCCTCGTCGGTCAGTGCTTTCCGCGCTCGCCTCCGCGCGCCCGAGGCCGGCGTTTTTTCCCTCGTCAGTCAGTCGCTCGTACTCCGTTTCCCCGCTCGCCTCCGCGCGCCCCTGAGGGCGGCCTGTGCTCCCTCGTCGGTCAGTCGCTCGTTCCTCGCTCCCTCCCTCCTCAGTCCGCGCAGGCCGCCGGCGCGCTTCGGCTCGCGGGGAGGCTCCCTCACTCCTCAGTCCAAGAACGCCGGCGCGCGCTTCGGCTCGCGGGCAGGCTCCCTCGTCCCTCCCTCCCTCCCTCCTCAGTCCGGGGGCAGGGGCGCGCTTCGGCTCGCGCTCGTTAGTTCTGCTCGACGACGCACTCCAGCACGGCTGCCTGGCCGCCGTCGACCGCGGCGAGCGCGCGGCGCAGCGCGGGCAGCAGGTCCTCGGCCTTCTGGACCCGCTCGCCGTGGGCGTGGCAGGCCGCGGCGAGCGCAGGGTAGTCCGGGGCGGAGGTGAACCGGGTGCCGACCGCCGTCTTGCGCCGGGCGGAGACGCCCTCGGGGAACAGGTTGTAGACCGGCAGCCTGCTGGCCCGGTAGCCGCTGTTGTTCAGGATCACCGCGAGGAACGGGGTGCCCCATTCGGCGGCCATCATCAGCGCCGAGGTCGGCACGCCGAAGAGGAACGCCCCGTCGCCGGTCACCGCGATCACCCGGCGGTCCGGGCGGGCCAGCTTCACCCCGAGGGAGCCGCCGAGCGCCCAGCCGAGCCCCGGCGCGAAGGGCCCCGTCAGGGTCCCCGGCCGGGACCGTTCCAGGCCCGTGTACACGGCCTCGGCGTTCGTCACCGCTTCCTCGACGACGACGTCCTCGGCCTCGATCACCTCGCTCAGCGCGGCCATCACGCCAAGCGGGGTCAGCGGGCCGCTCTCCGGCACCTGGCCGGGCGCGGACGGGCGCTCGCGCCGCTGCCTGACCCGGTCCGCGAACCGCCGGGCGACCTCCGGCGAGCGCTCGGCGATCCCGGTGAGTTCGGCCACGATGGCCGCGAGCGCGGTGGGCCCGTCGGCCTGGACGGCCACCCCGACGGGGTACGACCACAGCGGCATCGACGCCTTGGCCGGGTCGGGGTCGACGTGGAACACCTGGACGTCATCGCGCAGGGTCACCATTTCCGGCAGCCAGGGCACGTCGCTCTCCACCAGCAGGATCACGTCCGCGGCGGAGATCGCGGCGGCTCCGTCCGCCCGGCCCGCCACGTTCGACGGATGCCGCGAGGGCAGGTTCACCGGGCCGCCCTCCAGCCGGCCGGTCACGGGCAGCCCGGTGAGGTCGGCCAGGGCCTCGACGGCCGCGAACCCCTCGTCGGTCCGCCCGGCCCGGCCGGTCACGAGCACCGGCGCCTCCGCCGTTGCCAGCGCGGCGGCGATGCGCGCGACCGCGCCCGGCGCGGGTGCGGGCGGCACCGCGACCGCGAAGCCCGTTACCCGCGAGTGGTCGGGGCGCGGCGGGTCCATCAGCACGTCGCGGGAAACCGTCAGGTACGCCAGCCGGCCGGCGAACTGGCCGCGACCTGCACGGCGCGGCCGATCGCCCGGTCGAGCATCTCCGGCCGGGTGATCTCCTGGATCCACTTGGCGTAGCCGCGGATGATCCCCGGCTGGTCGGGGACGTCCTGCTGCCACTGGATCGGGGCGTTGCGGCCGCCGGCCTGGCTGTCTTCCCCGTACGGGGTCTTGCCGGCGATGACGATCACGCCGGCCCGGTCGCGCAGGACGTTGTGCACTTGCGCGCCCAGGTTCTGGGTGCCCGCGTCCACGTGCACGAAGATCGCCTGCGGGCGTCCCGTCATCTTCCAGTATGCGTGCGCGGCGGCAAGCGACACGCTCTCGAAGGTCGACAACAGCACCGTCGGCACCGGGAGGCCCGCCTCCGTCAGGGAGTACACCGCCTCCTGCACCGGAGCGGTGTCGGTGCCCGGGTTGAGGAACAGGTACTCCACCCCGTGCGCCGCCAGCAGCGACACAAGATGCTCGGCCGTTGTCTTCAGCTTCACTTAGCCTCCAGGGAGTGCGGCCCGCGCCCAGCCGCCAATCCAGGCGCCCACGTCGGTCACCCCGCATGATCTCGCGCGGACGCGGTCCGCGCCAACCCGCCCTGTGCCGGAGCCCAAGACCAGTATCCCGGCCTGCTCGTTTTCCACGAGAAGGGTCTTGATAAGGTAAGGCTTCCCTAATATATTCACCCAGGGCCCGGAGAACCGTCAGGCAGGAGCTACCACATGATCGCTACCCTCGTGATCTTCATGCGGGAAGGGATCGAAGCCAGCATGATCGTGGCGATCCTGCTGGCCTATCTCAACCGGATAGGGCAGCGCCGGTACTTCCGTGACGTGTTCATCGGGGTTGGCGCGGCGCTCGCGCTCGCCGCGGGCGGCGGGATCGCCGCCTACCTCACCATCCGCCAGTACGACGGCTCGAACGTGCAGACCGTCTTCGAGACGGGGACCTACCTGCTCGCGGCCGTGGTGCTGACCTACATGACGTTCTGGATGCGAGGCCACGCCCGGGGGCTGTCCGGAGAACTCCGGGCCCGCGCCGACGCCGCGCTCACCCGGGGCGCGCGCACCGGACTGGCCCTGCTCGCCTTCCAGGCCGTGGGGCGCGAGGGCCTGGAGACGGTGGTCTTCACGCTGGCCATCATCTTCTCGACCTCCACCCAGGGCGCCCTCCTCGGCGCGGTGATCGGCCTGGTCATCTCGCTGACGATCGCGTTCTTCATCTACCGCCTGGGGCACAAGCTCAACCTGAGCCGCTTCTTCATGGTCATCGGGGCGCTGCTGATGTTCTTCGCCGCCGGCCTGCTCGCCGACGCGGTGGAGAACATGCAGCAGCTCGGCTGGCTGAACTTCCTCACCCGCCCGCTATGGAATACCGGCGGGGTGCTGAGCGAGGGCAGCACGCTCGGCGACATCGCTCACTCGTTCGTCGGCTACGCCGACAGCCCGACGTTGCTCCAGGTGCTCGTGTACCTCGCCTACCTGGGCACGGTGCTGTTCTTCTTCCTCCGCGCGGGCCAGCGCGGCAAGGCGCCCGCCGCCCCCGCCGCGGTCTCCGGCCCGTCCTCGGCTCCGGCCTCCTCCGCTCCTGCCTCGCCTACCCGGGCCTCCTGAGGCCGGGTCACCCCCGTGACGGCGCGGCCAGCGCCGGGCCCGCGACCCGGCGCAGGCCGGGCACGTCGGTGAGGATGACACGGCGCTGCCCGGTCCTGATCAGGCCGCGCTTGCGCCAGGCGTTGAGCGCGCGGGCGACGGTGGCCCGCGAGGTCCCGGCCAGGCTGGCCAGCTCGTCCTGGGACAGCGGGAGCGCGATCTCGATGACGCCCTCCGACTGACCGCCCAGCCGTTCCGCGAGGCCGATGAGCAAGCCGGCGAGCCGTTGCCCGCCGTTGGTCACCGCGTGGACCCGCAGCATCGCCTCCGCGTCGCGCCAGCGGTGCACGATGACCCGACGGTAGGCACGGTTGCCGCCCAGGTGGGTGTCGAGGAAAGCGCTGAACCGGTCATATCCCACGATCAGCGCCCGCACGGAGCCCACCGCCTGCATCGTGGCGTTCCTGACCCCGGTCGTGATGCCGGCCGTCTCCCCGACAACGTCGCCGGCGCCCCGGAGCGCGAGGACAGACTCGCGACCGTCCGCGGTCACGCTCATGACCTTCACCCAGCCGTCGAGCAGCACGAACACGTGCGTCACGGGATCACCCTCGACGCACAGGGCCGCACCAGGCGGGTACTCCCGTTCCCGGCCAAGGGTGGAGAGGACCCGCTGCTCCTCGTGGGGTAGCAGGTCCCAGAAGCCTCGGCCGGATCGACTCGGCTGCATGCTCTAACGATGAGCTATCGGACTGATACTGACAATTGCCGGGCGCTCGGCCGCACCCCGGCTAGCGGCCGAGCGCGTCCTGGTCACCGGCCGAGGACGATGATCATGGTCCAGGCCAGGAAGCAGCCGCCCGTGAAGTACGTCCACGTGTCGGCGAACTGCATGCGGTACCTGGCCAGACGGGCCGCCCCGAGCAGCAGGTACGCCCGGTTCCAGGTCCATTCCGCGGGATCGGCGCCCACCGGCGGCAGGGTCACCCAGCCTGGCCGCGGGTCAAGCGGCGCGCCGGTCCGGCAGCGCAGCTCGCCGAGCGCGTTGAGGGTCGGCCGCCCGGCCCCTGCCAGCAGGAGGGCGGCGACCAGCCAGCAGAGGACGATCCCGCCGAGCAGGCCGAGGCTGACGATGCCGGCCAGGCCCGGTCGCAGCGCCCGGCCCGCGAGCCCCGCCTCCAGGGCAAGCCCGATCGCGACCCCGCCGAGCAGGCACCCGTCGGTCAGCATGCTGCCCTGAGTGTCGCGCAGCAGGTTCGCCATTTCCGTGATGACCGCACCAGCAGGCCCCTGATCTGGCAGTGCCTGCGCGGGGGCGGGCTGCTCCCCGACGTCGTCGTTGAGCTGTGTCGCCTCGTGCTTACGCATCGGCCAGGCTGCTGGTGCGGTCATTCTCTGCTCCCCGTTGGTACCTCGCGTTCGCATCAAGCGAATCAGGGTGAGCCGCACCGCACTGCGCCACGCGAGACAGCCCGCCTGTCTCAAGTGAGGCAGTCGGCCGCACACCCGAAGCTCATAACCAGCGCCCGTCCAAAAGTGTCCACGAGCGTCCACGGATGCCTTGCGGCGGTCGGGCTGTGGCCCGTGGTCGTCGTTTGCTGGATCTCTTTGTACAGGCTTGACCTTGTAGGAGTGCCTCCACGGCCGCTTTGCTCATGCATGTTGCGTTGCCGGCGGATGGACGCCGCGAATGCCCGCCTCCCGATGGCTTACGCGGGGGCTAAGGCATGCCAGAATTGCCGTGGTGGCCGTGGTGGCCGTTGTGGCCGTTGTGGTTGCCGCTGCTCTCTCGAACTAAAGTGACAAAATTCGCCAAGGACCATCCGGAGACCCAATGAGCGTGCAGAAACAAGAGCTATCTTCAGTTATTCCCGACCTGCGGCAGCTCTCGCTGGAACGACTGGCCGAATTGGGTGATTCGGTCCTGGCCCACTCGATCGCCCTCTACCGTCAGCGGCTTAGGGAGACGGGCGTGCCGCTGAGTTCGTTCCAGGCGAGGATCACGGCACCCTGATCGTCCTGGCGGAAGGTCCACCTTGATCACCACCCACTCGCTGTCGGCGGACGCGTTCACGGCGCTCGCCGGCGGGGCTGGCGACAGCGTCGTCGTCAGGCGGCTGCGCGAGGCGCAGCTCAGTAAGCACCTGATGCTCCTGCACGTCGTGGCCGAGGCTGCCGGCGCGATTGAGCCGCCGTCGCGTGCGGCCGCCGCCTTCCACGCGGGCTACCGGCTGCTCGCCGAGGCGCAGGCAGTCGATCCCGCCGCGGTGGCCCGGCTGCTCGTCCTCCCGCACATCGGGAGCTGGACGCACGACTGCCTGGCCTGCCTGGACAACGGATCGCCGCCTGACTTTGGCTACCTGGCCAGCGTCGCCGCCGCGGCGGCCGTGGGCCTCGGCCTCCGGTTCCAGATCGAGGTGCCCGTCGCGGACGGCCGCGCGCTGCTTCCCGGCCTGGGCTACCTGGAGGTGGACGGCCAGGACGAGTGGATCAGGCTGAGCAGCGACGGTGAGCGCCTCCGCGTCGGCGAGCACATCGACGTGGCGTGTAGCGCCCTCGTGCCGGACGATGGCTGGGGCGATGTGGTCCCGTACTGGCGCGGGACCCCGGTGGTCCGGGCGACAGCCGCCGGGCAGGCCTGGGAAGTGCTGCTCGAGACCGCCGACCGTCACCTTGACCGCTACACGCTGCCCATGCTCACCGTGCTGACGTCAGCCGAGGTGGCGAACTGGCGGCAGCTGTTCCAGGCCGCCTGGGAACTGCTGGTCCGCAACCATGACTGGGCAGCCGGGCCGGTCGGCGTCGGCGTGGACGTCATCGTCCCGCTCGTGCCGCGGTCCGACCTGGACAGCGCGACGTCCCCGGCGGCCTTCGGCTCCATCGCGACATCGCTGCCGCCGTCCCCGGTCATCATGGCCGAGACCCTGGTGCACGAGTTCCAGCACATCAAGCTCTGCGGCCTGATGGACATGCTGCCGCTCATCCATCCGGGCGATCGGCGGGGCTACGCCCCGTGGCGCGATGACCCGCGCCCTATGGGCGGGATCTTGCAGGGGATTTACGCGTTCACCGGCATCGTGCGCTTCTGGGACGTGCAGCGCGGCGTGGAGACCGAGCCGGATGCGGTCCTCCGCGCCAGCGTGCTCTATGAGCGCTGGCGGCTCGCCATCGAGCTTGCCGTCGGCCCGCTGCTCGACAGTGGGGTGCTCACCCCGGACGGCGTGCGCTTCGTCAGCGTGCTCAGGGAGCGGGGACACTACCGGCAAAACGGTCCCGTCCCGGCCGGCGCCGCGGCGATCGCCCGCGAGCTGGTCCTCGACAACTGGCTTACCTGGCAGCTCACGCACACAGCGCTCGATGCCGCCGGGATCGCCGCGCTGGCGAGCGCCTACCAGCGCGGCGAGCCGCTTGACGGGCGGGCACTTCCCGAGGCCCGGATCCAGAACGACATCAGGAAGCATCGACTCCATCGCGCGCAGCCGCCTGCTCGTCATGCGGTACCAGGAGCCGTCGCGGTACCGCGAGCTGTCGGCGGCAGACGATCTGCACGGGCTCAGCGCGGCGGATGCCCTCCTGGTTCGCGGGGACGCGGACGCGGCCGCCGGGGCCTACCGCGCCCGGCTCGCCGCCGAGCCGGACCCGGCCGCCTGGCTCGGCCTGGCGCTGGCGGTCCACCGGCCACCGGAGAAATCCCCGTACTCGGTGTTCGCAATGCGACTTCCGCTGCTATTCGAAGTACATGCGTGCCTTGCCAAGCAGGGTGTTCATGTAGACCCGCTCGACTTGGCGGCCTGGTTCGAATGACGGAGGGACAAAGAGCCTGGCATCCGGCCCCGTGGCCGCAACTCGACCTCGACGTACGGAAGATACGGGCCGCGGGAACTCCGGCCGTTCCTTTCCGGCAATTCATCATGAAAGTCCACAGCCGTTGTAATCTGACGTGCTCATATTGCTATGTCTACGAGATGGCGGACCAGGGCTGGCGCGGGCAGCCCAAGCGAATGAGCGCCGCGGTGGCCGGCCGGGCCGTCGAGCGCATCGCCGAGCACGTGGACAAGCACGACCTCGCCAGCGTCGACGTCATCTTGCACGGCGGTGAGCCGCTGCTCGCCGGAGGGCAGTGGCTGGCGGGCCTCGTCGGCCTGCTCCGCTCGCGCGTGACCGCCGCGGTGAACGTGGGCATCCAAACCAACGGGACCCTGCTCGACCGGTCGATGCTCACCACGCTCAAGAGCCTTGGGATCAGCGTGGGCGTCAGCCTGGACGGGGACGCCGAGGCGACCGGCCGGCACCGGCGCTACGCCAACGGCCGCAACAGTTTCGACGGAGTCGCCGCCGGCCTTGACCTGCTGCTCTCGCCGGAATTCCAGGAATGCTACGCCGGCATCCTGTGCACGGTTGACGTTGAGAACGAGCCGGTAAGCACCTACGAAGCGCTGCTCAAGTTCGCCCCGCCGGCACTTGACCTGCTACTGCCGCACGCGAACTGGAGCAGCCCTCCGCCGAGCAGCGGGTATGCGGGCTGGCTGATCAGCGTCTTCGAGCGCTGGTATACCGCACCGCGCCAGGAGACCCAGATCCGCCTCTTCACCGAGCTGATCCAGCTCGTACTCGGACATCCCGGCGAGGTTGAAGGGCTCGGGCTGCTGCCGAGCACGCTGGTGGTAGTGGACACCGACGGCGCCATCAAGCAACTCGACTCACTCAGCTCGGCCTACCCCGGGGCCGCCGACACGGGCCTGGACGTCATGTCAGGCAGCTTCGACGACGCGCTTGACCACCCGACGACCGTAGCCAGGCAGATCGGACTGGCCGCGCTTTCGCCAGAGTGCGGTGCCTGCCCGGTGGCGGATATCTGCGGCGGGGGCCTGTACCCGCATCGCTTCCGGGCGGGTGAGGGCTTCCGCAACCCATCCGTCTACTGCGGGGACCTGCTTCAGCTCATTACCCACGTACGTAGCCGGGTCATGGCTGACCTGTCGCGCCTCGGCGGCTTACAGGTCATAGGGCTCGATTTCCGCGGTCAGCCGGGTTCGCCGCGCTGCCGCCCGTGCTTCTGGATGCTCCAGTGTGAGCGTCTGCTCGTATCTCCCTAGTACCTCGGCGAGGCGTTTTTCTGAGCTGGCGTTGTCGCCTGCCGCCATCTCGTCGTAACAAAGGTTGGCGGCTGCCATAAGCGTGTCCGGGTGAGCGTCGCCGAAGAACAGGCGGCAGTTGCCCAGTGTTGCCTGGCCGAGTTGGATCGCTTCACCTATCCTGCCGGACGCGGCAAGGTCCGAGACGTAGTTGATCGTCGCCGCCAGGGTGAACGGGTGCCTGTCTCCGTGGATCTTGATGAGTCCCTTCCTGGCCTGATCGTCGTAAGGTAGCGCAGTCTCAGGGTGCCCGGCCGCACGCAGCACGGACGCGAGGCTCACCAAGACGGTGTACACGAGAACGTCCGGAGCGCCGGACTCCCGGCAGAGATCATGCGTCAGGTGGGCCAGTTCCTTGGCGCCGACGAGGTCCCCGACCGCGCGCCTGGCGTTGATCAGCTCCGCGGCGGCCCTAAGCGTATACATGTGGTCCACGCCAAGGTAGTCACGGCATCGCTGCAGTACGTGCTCGCTCTCCTGGAGAGCGTCCCAGTGATGGCCGGCCTTACGCAGCGCGGTGGCGAATCCTTCGCACGCGTCCAGCCAGCGGATGTTCTCCCGGCCGCCGGCCGCCTCGAATGCCGCGACGACCCCCCGCGCGACATCGAGCGATTCCTGGTAGCGGCCGAGGCCGCGCAGGTCACGGGCAACCGCGTTCGCGGACATCAGGGTGCTGATGTCATCGGTTCGTGTTCCGCGGCGGTCCGCGAGGGTGCGCTCATCGGTCTCCAGGGCCTCACGGTACTGGCCGAGCAGCCGATAGTCGATCGCGATGCTGTTTCTGACATTTAGCGTGCGCTCGTGATGATTACCGAAAACAGCCTCGAACTTGTTGATGATGCTGAGGTCCAAGGCCAGTGCCTCGCGGAACTGGCTATGGCCGCGCAGGACCGCCCCGTAGATGTTCTCGCAAAGCAAGAGCACCTTGAACCCGTCGCCTTCGGCGTAGCGCTGCAGCAGCGGGCGGATCCGCAAGATCAGCTCGTGAGCATCGGCCGTCCGGCCACTGACGTACATGGCGATCGCGACCTCGACGGACAAGGCCAGGACCTGCAGGTCATCCTCGCCGAGGCGTTGCCTCCAGACCTCAAGGGTGTCCAGGCCGAAATTCATCGCCTCAACGTGCCCGCCGCGCAGGTGCAGGCGCCGGACCTGGTCGATGATGAGCGCGCGCAGGGCCGGGTTCTCCGTGCGGAGAAACCGTGTGTCGGACTCGAGGTGCTGCAAGGATAGGTCGTAAACCGGGTCATTGTGCCCCTGATCCGGGTTACCAGGGTTCGAGTTCGCCAGCAGCGTGTCGGCGGCCGCGCCGTAGGCGCGAAACGCCGCGATCCGGTCGAGCCGAAGTCGGCCCTTGGTCACGGCCTGGACCACCCGATGCACTTGGACCAGGTCCCTGGCGCCATCGACCCGGGCCAGCGACAGCCGGTGCAACTGAGTTGCCGCGGCCCGGAACCGCTGCGGCGAGGCGAGCAGTTCTGCAAGCCCCGGCGGATCGTCGATTCCCGTCGTGGGCTGAAGGAAGAGCCTCGTAGCGATTGGTTCCGGCGAGAAGAACGAGCACAGGTTGAACAGGTGCTGAGCATCGGGCGACAGCAGCGTGATCGACATCGCCCAGGTGCCCGAAACCGGTGCGGGGAGGTCCGAGTCCGCTGGCTGCTCGCTGAGTAGCTGGTGGGCGTTCTCGGTGAACCGCGCCAGGTATTCCCTGACGGTTTGGCCGGTCTCGGCGAGGTACGCGGCCGCGTGCTCTACCGCGATCGGCAGGTGGCCGAGCGTGGTGGCCAGCCGGGTGGCCTCGCTGACGCGCTGTGCGTCTTCTCTCGCGCTGAGTCCGCCCTCTGCCAGGCCCGGCACCGTGCTCCGGAGGAAGCTGACGGACTCGGCATCGGTGAAAGGCGGCACCTCGATCCCGTCCGCGACTAGGTAGCTGGGCCAATTCCGCGGACGTGCGGTAATGATGATATGTCCGCCTGGTCGGCTGTCCGGTATGTATTTCTCGAGATCATGGGGGTTAGCGGCATTGTCGAAGACAAGCAGCCAACTTGGCCAGGCGCTGGACTGCAATGTTTCCAGTACGGCCAATACTGTCCTGTCGCGGGCGCCGTCCATGCTCGCCTGCCTAAGCTCAAGCCGCTGACCCAGCTTGACAAGCGCGTCTCGCACCCGGTCCTGGTGTTCGGCCCGAATCCACCAGATGATCTCGTAGGTGTCGATATTGCGATGTATGAATTGCGTCGCTAGCTCGGTTTTCCCGATTCCGCCCATGCCAGAGATGACTTGCACGTGTGGCGTCTGCTGGCTGAAGAGGTTTTCGTGCAAGCGCTCGAGCTCGGCCGTCCGGCCGGTGAAGTCGGGGTTAGGGGAAGGGATCTCGTTCGACCAGATCCGATTGGATGACCGGGAAGTGGCCTCGGCCCGGCCCCTCGCGCCGCCTGGCGCCGCGCCGTGCGGCGGCGGCGAAAGGTCCGGGTGCATCAAGGTACGGCCCTGAGGGAGGGCGAGGTCGGTCACGGCGTTTTGAGTTGCGGTGACGTGGTTCTCGGCCCGCCAGGCCGCCTCCCACAGAGCAAGGAAGATCTCCCGGTCCTCAGCGCCGTCTAGTGCCTTGACGACCTGCTCTAGGAAAGCCCAGCGAGGCACCTGAGGCCTGCGAAACAGATTATGCACAGTCGAAGAGCTGATATTGCCGCGGCCTGCCCGGATCGCGATCTCTCGCATCGAAGGTCGGCCTGCTTTTGAGTGCAGATCGTCGAGGCGGTCAAAGAGATCGGCGATCGGGCCCGGCGGCATCGGCTCACGCTTGATGGCAGCCACCCCGAAACAACCTCCCTGTCGTCAATTATGTCCATGTCCGTCTTTTCTTGCACGCGAACAAGACATGGCGTCTTGGCGTCGCCGATTGCCGCTGGTACGCAAAGTCGTCCACGGTACGTCAGCACACGCCCAGCGGGCGGCACCGCGCAGGCTTGTTCGGTCATCCTGGGCTGAAGGGACCGAAGCACTGACAGGCAGGGCAGGGAGAGATCATGAACACTCGGTTAGCGGCGGCGACGTCTCAGGACGACGAGCGGCCAGCCGGCCCGGTGTACCGCTCGATCATCGCGCTCGATATCGAGGCATCGACCACGCGCACCAACCCCGTCAAGGGCGAACTGCGGCGAGTCATGTACGAACTGCTCGGACGCGCGCTTGACGCGGTGGCGATCACGGGGAACCGCCTGGAGGAGCTGACCGACCGCGGGGACGGTGTCCTCGTCCTCATCCGGGCGCACGACGACGTGCCGAAGACGGTGCTGCTCTGCAGGCTGATCCCGCTGCTGACAGCGCTTCTTACGGAGTACAACGCGCAGGCCGCCCAGCCGACGCTCCGGATACGGCTGCGCGCGGTGGTCCACGCAGGCGAGGTCCACCTGGACGGGCGGGGCTGCTACGGGCAGGCCATCGACGTCGCGATCAGGCTGCTCGACGCCCCGCCGGTCAAGAAGGCGCTGAAGCAGGCCCAGGCGCCGCTCGTCCTCGTGATCTCGGATGAGATCTATTCCGGCATCGTTTGGCACGGCTACGTGGACGCGAACGCGTACCTTCCCATCGTCCGGGTGACCGTCGCGAACCGGCGGCACCGCGGCTGGGTGCATGTCCCGGGAGCCGTAGCGTCCGCTGTCGTCGGCGGTCCCGGTCTCGTGCTCGGAAGCAAGTCCACGGGCGCATCCCGCTCATCGGCGCTCGCGGTCGCGGGCGAGCGAGCGCAGCGCCCGGTTGCGGCGATCATCGAGCGCGCGGGCGGAGTGACCAGGGCGGGCCCGGTGGCCGAGTGGGCTACCCGGGTTACCTCCGCTGTTTCCCGGCGGGCTTCTTAGCCGGCAGCGACCGCGCGTGCCCGATGCCGATCTCGACCCAGGGGGAGAGGTCGTCGTCGGTGGCCACGTGGTCGGCGCTGACCCGGAGCCAGCCGGGCATCTCCCGGCCCTGCATCACCGCGACGCTGGCCGCGGTGGTGGCGCACAGGTCGGCCGTCCGCTCGGGGTGGACGTGGACAAGCACGCCGCCCTGCCCGCTGGCGCTGATCGCCATGTGCCCGCGGATCAGGAAGGCGATCCCGCCGAACATCTTCTTCTCGGTCAGCTCCGGGTCAGGCCCGATCAGGTCCCGGATGCGACCGGCGAGGACTTCGTCATAGGCCATAGCGCCGATCGTACACAGCAGCGAATTTGCCGGGAAGCGGTCGGCGGCAGGTCGCCGCCAAGCGGCTACACGGTGGCGGCGCTTATGCTGAGACCAAAAAGTGCGGCTTGCCGCTGCGGCCGATGGGAGCCACGTGACGCCTGAGCTTCGCAACTGGTCGGGTACCTACCAGTTCACCGCGCGCAAGGTGATCGCCGCGCGCACGATCGGGGAGGTCCAGCAGGTCGTCGCCGCCGGCGGGCGCGTCCGGGCCCTCGGCACCAGGCACTCGTTCAACGACCTGGCGGACAACGGCGCCACGCTCGTCTCGGTGACGGGCATCGCCGCCGACCCGGTCGTCGACGAGGCGGCGGGCACGGTCACGGTCGGCGCGGGGACGTCCTACGGCGCGCTCGCCGCCTGGCTGCAGGACCACGGCTGGGCGCTCTTCAACCTGGGCTCGCTCCCGCACATCTCCATCGCCGGCGCGACCGCCACGGGAACCCACGGTTCCGGCAGCCGCAACCGGATCCTGTCCGCCGCGGTCGCCGGGCTGGAGTACGTGGCGGCTGACGGTGAGCTCAGGCACGTGGACCGGTCGGCACCGGAATTCGACGGGATGCCCGTCGGCCTCGGGGCGTTCGGGATCGTCGTGCGCGTCACCTTGGACATCGAGCCGACCTACCTGGTCAGGCAGGACGCCTACACCGGGCTGTCGTGGGACCGCGCGCTCGCCGACCTCGACGCCATCATGGACGCGGCCTACAGCGTGAGCATGTTCACCGACTGGAGCGGCGAGACGCTGCCCGCCGCGTGGGTCAAGCGCCGCGTCGGCACCCCGGGCGACGACGACACGCCGCCCGAGTTCTTCGGCGCCCGCCGGGACCCGGGCCCGGTGACGTTCATCGACGCTCCCGCCGACAACCTCACCGTCCTCGGCTCGGCCGGCCCGTGGTCGCAGCGGCTGCCGCACTTCCGCCTCGACTCCACGCCGAGCAACGGGAATGAGATCCAGTCGGAGTACTTCGTCGACCGCCGGCAGGGGGCGGCGGCGCTCGCGGCGGTCCGGCGGCGGTCCGACACCATCACGCCGCTGCTGCTGGTCTCCGAGATCCGGTCCATCGCCGAGGACCGGCTCTGGCTGAGCGGATCGTACGGCCGCGACACCCTGGCGATCCACTTCACCTGGCATAACCGGCCAGGTGAAGTGGACGCCGTGCTCTGGGACGTCGAGGAGGCGCTGGCGCCGTTCGCCGCCCGTCCCCACTGGGGCAAGGTCTCCCACGTCACCGAGGGCCAGGTGGCCGAGCGCTACCCCCGGCTCGGGGACGCGCGCGCCCTCTTCGAGCGGCTCGACCCGGACGGCCGGTTCAGCAACGACCGCCTGGAGCGCCTGGGCGTCCGCGCGCCCCGCTAACGCCACGGCGAGTCCGGGCTAGCCGAAGAACTTGAGTAGGTGCGCGCTGACCTCGTCGGCGTGCGTCCAGCACAGGCCATGGCCGGCCCCCTCGACGGCGACGAACTCACTGCCGGGGATGAGCTCGGCGGTGCGCGGGCCGCAGGCCTCGATGGGCAGGATCCGGTCTTCCGTGCCGTGCAGCACGAGGACCGGGATGTCGATCTTCGGCAGGTCGGCCCGGAAGTCGTGTACCAGGTGGCCACGCAGGTACGTCATTGGCGTTTCCCTTCGTGCTGGTGATCCGGCCGGAGAGTTCCGGTGGCAGCGCGTAGCGGCACGGCCCCGTATTGAAATAATGCTTTCATCCCGAACGGTGGAGTGGTCCCCGGGGCCCGCCCGCCGCTGAACTCACCGGTGTCTCGTGGCGCACCAGGCGGCTAGCCCCAGAGTTGACTAGTAGCCATTTCGGCCCCCTTGACCAGGGTGTCCAGCTTCGCCCAGGCGATCTGCGGGTGGACCCGGCCGCCGAGCCCGCAGTCCGTCGACCCGATCACGTTCTCGCGGCCGACCACCTCGGCGAACCGCAAGATCCGGTCGGCGACCACCTCCGGGTGCTCGATGACGTTGGTGGAGTGAGAGACCACGCCGGGCAGGATGACCTTGCCCTCGGGCAGCTTCACGTCTTGCCAGACCTTCCACTCGTGCTCGTGCCGCACGTTGGCCGCCTCGAACGAGTACGCGCCTGCGTTGATCTCGAGCATGACGTCGACGATGTCGGCCATCGGGATGTCGGTGGTGTGCGGGCCGTGCCAGCTGCCCCAGCACAGGTGGAAGCGGATCCGGTCGGCCGGCAGGCCGCGGATCGCGTGGTTCAGCGCCTCAACCCGCTTGCGGGTGAACCGCCGGTAGTCCGCCACGCTGGGCGCCGGGTTGATCTGGTCCCAGTTCTCCGCGATCGCCGGGTCGTCGAGCTGCAGCACCAGGCCCGCCTCGACGATCGCGACGTACTCCTCGCGCATCGCGTCCGCGCAGGCCCAGAGCATCTCCTCGTCGTCGGAGTAGTACTCGTTGCCGAACCGGGCGCAGCTGCCGGGCGCGACCGCGTTCAGGAACCCGTCGGTGACCCCCGCCGCCGCCATCGCGGCCTTCATGTCGGCGATGTCCCGCTGCACGTCCTGCTGCCCCTGGTAGGCGATCGGCCCGCGGCAGACCGGCGCGATCGACGCCCGGTTCGGCAGGCCCACGGCCGCGGTCGGGTCCAGGTAGGCGTCCAGGAACGCCTGCCAGTCCCGGCGCTCGCCGAACGACGCCAGCCTGATCTCGCCCGGCTTGGCCTCGGCCTGCGGTATCTCCGCGATCGACACGTCCGTCAGCTCAACGTTGGTCAGCCGCTGGAACACGTAAGTCCACCAGGAGCCGTAGTCGTAGCGCTGGCCCATCGAGTGCCCGTACTCGCCGTCGTTGACGAGGTCGATGCCGGTGTCGCGCTGCCGCGCGACGACGTCCGCCACCGCCGAACGCAGCCTGCCCAGGTACACCGCCTCTTCGGTGAAATCTCCCGCCGCGCGCTGCTCGTTCAGCGCGATCAGGTCCTCGGGCCGCGGCAGGCTGCCCGCGTGGCTGGTCAGGATCCGGTCCGGCATGTCTCCTCCTTGAGGTTCCTCCGACGCACGATGATCTTCCCCGCGCCGAGTATGACCGCGCCGCAAGCCCCGTGCAAGCTTCCGTCGTGTCCCAAGATCGGTATTGACACTCCAATGATCCGATGTTTATTTGTATCTAAACTCTTTGAGCTCTGCGCGGGGACAACGTGGCCTGAAGGAGAGCTGCGATGACAAAGCCAAATTGGCGGGATCGAGGGCGTGTTAAGCGGCGTGCTGGTCGCCGGCAAGCTGCGCGCTTGATCATTGATCCAATCAATCATCGGATGTTTTCGCGCGACGGCACCGGGGGTGAGCGCCCAGGCCCGGCGGCTGCCGTGGATGGATTCGAGCTGGACCGACTCTGGCCGGCAGGTCACCGACAACGAGAGCACGGCGCGGGCCTGCGAGGTCTTCACGAAGGCGTTCCCGGCCGGGCGGTCACGCTCTGACCGCAGGCCGACGAGAGCAACAGCTCAAGCATGTCCACGTTAGGAGTCTTCTGATGCGCGCTTTTTCGCTGCTGGCGGCCGGGGCATTGATCCTCGGTACGTCGGCTGTCGTCGGCACGACGGCGGCTTACGCGTCACCAGCGCCGCCAGGCGTCACGATCTACGTGTCGCCGCACGGCAACGATGCCAACTCGGGCGCCAGTCCGGGCCGCGCTGTGGCCACCGTGGGCCGGGCCCAGCAACTGGTCCGCTCGCTGGACTCCGACATGCACAGTGACGTCACCGTGCAGCTGGAGTCGGGCACCTACCGGCTGACCCAGCCGCTGACGCTCGGTGCCCAGGACTCGGGGACCAACGGCTACGACGTGGTGTGGGCCGCGGCCCCAGGGGCGCACCCGGTGCTGAGCGGCGCGGATCAAGTGACCGGCTGGCACCTGACCGACCCGGCGAAGAACATCTGGTCGGCCAGCGTGCCGGCCGGGCTGCGGACCGGGCAGTTCTACGTGGACGGGGTGCGGGCCGATGTCGCGAGCGGGCCGCTGCCGGTCAAGCTGACCCCGACCGCCACCGGCTACACGGCGTCCTCGACCGCGCTGGACAGCTGGGGTAATCCCAGCCAGCTCGAGTTTGTCTACACGGGAGGCGAGGGCTACTGGTCGCTGAGCACTGGTGGGCAGGGCGCCTGGACCGAGCCGCGGTGCCCGGTGGCCTCGATCTCCGGGACCACGATAACGATGGCCGAGCCGTGCTGGGACAACTCCACCGAGCGGGTCCTGCGTACCGACGGCTCAGGGCGTACGGTGAACCTGGTCGGCCCGGAGACGCTGGGCAACGGCAAGATCCCCGCCTACGTGGACAACGCCTACGAACTACTGTCCCAGCCGGGGCAGTGGTACCTCAACGACGCCACGCACACCATGTACTACATCCCGCGGCCGGGCCAGGACATGCCGCGGGCCGACGCGGAAGCGCCGGCGCTGCAGACGCTGGTCGACGGCGCCGGCACGGCCGCCGCGCCAGTGCACAACCTGGTCTTCCAGGGCATTCAGTTCTCGTACGCGACCTGGCTCCAGCCGAGCACTCCGGACGGATTCTCGGAGATCCAGGCCAACTACACGATCACCGGGGCCGACGGCTACGCCACTCAGGGCCTGTGCCAGTTCATCCAGGGCGGCACTTGCCCGTACGGGAACTGGACGCAGGAGCCTGGCAACATCGACTTCGGCTACGACCAGGACGTTTCGTTCCTCGGAGACGACTTCACGCACCTCGGGGCGGCCGGACTGCGGCTCGGTGACGGCTCGCAGAACGACGTGGTCTCCGGCAGCACGTTTACTGATATCTCCGGAAACGGAGTAGAGCTCGGCGGTGTCGATAACCCCGAGCCGACGGCGGCCGTGCAGGACACCACCGGCAACCAGGTCCTCGACAGCCACTTCTACGCGCTGCCGGTGGAGTACCACGGCGGCGTCGCGATTGACGTGGGATACGCCGAGCACACGACGATCGCGCACAACCAGATCGACAACACCGCCTACACCGCGATCTCACTTGGCTGGGGCGGCTGGCCGGACAAGATTGACGAGCCCGCCACGCCGAACTACTCCAACAACAACCTCGTGGCCGACAACCTAATCGACAACCCGATGCAGATGCTGGCCGACGGCGGTGCGATCTACACCCAGGGCATCACGGGGACGTCGCTCGCCGACGGTGAGCAGATCGACGGCAACGTCATCCTCGGCGCGATGGACCACGGCCACGCGATTTACACAGACAACGGGTCTACGTTCATCACCGCGAACGGCAACGTGGAATTCGGCAACGAGGATGACTGGGGATCGCGGCACACCGACTACACGGCGGGCGCCACTGGTGACGACCCGCTGCTGATCGAGAACAACTACTGGCAGCAGGGCGACCAGGACAATTCATCGAGCAACGTGACCGAGTCGGGAAACCACATCATTTCCTCCCTCCAGCGGGTGCCGTCCAGCATCTTGTCCAATGCGGGTCTCCAGGGCCCGTTCCGTGGTTTGGGTTCTGAGGTTTCCGCCGACCCGAGCGTGCCTGAGGCGCCGGATCAGATCGCGGCGTTCGCGGCCGCGGGTGACGGGTACGTGGCGTGGAATCCGGCTTTCGTCAGCAATGGCGCGCCGGTGACCGCGTACCAGGTAACGGCCGCGCCGGGCGGGGCGCACGCGACCATCTCGGCCGCCGCGTACGCCCGGCTCTCGTACGCCGTGGTGCCCGGCCTGACGGACGGCACCGCGTACACGTTCACCGTCCAGGCCATCAACCGGGCGGGCGCCAGCGCGCCGTCGCTGCCGAGCACGCCGGTCACGGTCGCCGCCTCGGCGGGCAGCGTGCCGGACGCGCCGTCGTCGGTCAGCCTGGAGCCGGGCGACGGGACGGTGAGCCTGCACGTCACCGCGCCAGAATCTCACGGCGGCACCCCGGTCACCGCGTACACGATCAGCGGGGCCGGCATTCCGACGACGGAGTTCACCGGGCACCGCGTGCTGTGGGGGTCCACCGGCTCCAACGGCATCTTCACCACGATCGGCGGGCTGAAGGACCTAGTCCCCTACACCTTCCAGATCGCGGCGACCAACGCCGCGGGCACCGGGCCGGCGGCGAGCACGCAGACCGTGATCCTCGGCACGACGCTGGCGTGCAGCGGAGCGACTCTGACAGCGACGCCGAAGTCATCGGTCACTCAGCCGGGCGACACCGTTCAGGTCACGACCACGCTGACCAACGGGTGCACGACGGCTCTGGACGGCGCGTCGCTGTACCTGGTGGCGCCGTCCGGGTACACGGTGTCGCCTTCGTCTTCCGTGTCCGCCGGCGACGTGCCGGCCGGCGGCACGGCGTCGCAGACCTGGACGGTGACGGTGCCGGCGGACGCGAGCGGCACGGCGAGGCTGTTCGACGCGGCGGTCTTCAGCGTGCCAGGGTCGACGGCACACGAGGAGGTTTCGGGCAACGCGGCGGTGTCGGTTCCCGCGTCGTCGCTGACCGCGGCGTACGACAACGTGGGGATCACCAGCGACAGCTCGCCGGGCGCGGGCAACGTCGACGGCGCCGGATACAGCTTCTCGGCGAACGCGCTGGCGGCCGCGGGCGCGTCGCCGGGCGGCACGGTGACGGCCGGCGGCCTGAGCTTCACGTGGCCGAGCGCGGCGGCGGGACAGCCGGACAACGCGGTGGCGGGCGGCCAGGCGTTCAAGTTGAGCGGCTCTGGCAGCCAGCTCGGGTTCTTGCTGACCGGGACGTATGTCCCGTCGAGCAACGGCAGCGCTGCCGGTTCCGGCGAGGTCGTGTACACCGACGGCAGCACGTCGTCGTTCACGCTGAACGCACCAGACTGGCATGGTGGCTGCAGTGCGACCGGGTCCGGGGTGGCGCTGTACACCGCGTACCGGAACCACTCGTCGGGCGCGAGCGCGCTTGACGTGTGCATCTACGCGGCGTCGGTGCCGCTGACGGCCGGAAAGACGATCTCGTACGTGGTGCTGCCTGACGTGAGCACCGGCGTGAAGTCGGGCGTCCCGGCGATGCACATCTTCTCGGTAGCGGTCGGCTGACGGCCGTTGCGGGCCGGCGACCCGGCCGGGTCGCCGGCCCGCCAACGCGGCGGGCGATACGCGCGCGCCGCAAAGCCCGCCCAATATGTAATGCCCCGGGTGAACCTGCGGCGACGTTGAGGGCTCTGGCGGCCGGGGTCATCTCGAATGGTTCCGGATGCAGTCACCGTAGCCAAGCCGTAGTGAAGCCGTAGCGCCAAGTGCGAGCATTCCCGTGACTGGAATCGAAGGAGGTAACGCCCTGACGGGCGCGTCTCACGTAAGGAGAGAATCATCTCACGTAAGGAGAAGACCATGCTGAAGCGCACTCCGGCGTGGAGGAAGATGCTTCTCGCGAGGCCTCGGATCGTCGCTGTCGGGATAGCTCTCGCCGCCGCCTTGTCGATGGCAGTCTTTTCTGGAGGCACGGCCTACGCTAGCGGGACGAACTGTGCGGCGGGGACAAATGGCCTGTCGAGAGTCTGCATCTACATTGACGGCTCCTCGAACGTAGTCGCTGCGGCCGTAGGCTCGGTGTCGGTCACTAGCTCCAGAGGGATCGGGGAATATAGCGCAGACGGGAGCTGGGTTTACTTTGACGGGCATGTTCAGGTCGTCAACCCGAAAGGCGACACGCTATGTGACTCAGATACGATTGTGCTCTACGCGGGTGCCGGCACGTCCTGTGAATCGCCAGACCAAGGGGCCACGTACACCGGCAACTACTGCACCATCTTCTGGGTCTACAAGGGCGGAGATTATTCCGTCTACGGCAATGTATGCTTGAATGTATTCAAATTATAATACGGAGTCAACAGTCCGGGCGTTAGTTCGCCTGTCTGTATCTGATGGCGAGATGGCGGGCGATTCATGTCGCTCGCCATCCTGTTTTCTGAGGCAGCCGTCCGAGCCCGTCCCTGCCTACCCGGCCCTCCGCCCCCAGCGCACGGACCCGGTGGGCACGACCGCTCTCTTCGTTGCTGTCCGTGGCGGCGAGCAGCCCGTCCGTATGCTGCGCGGCCCTCGGAGACCGCTGTCCGCGGACGCAGAGCGGACAGCGGTCCAGGCCGTCAGTGCGCTCGGTACGCGCAACGGCTTCCCGCGGGCGGCCATCACCGAGGTCTGACCAGTCAGCCGCTTCCTTGCCCATAGCGGGCGAGGACGCGCTCGCTGTTCAGCAGTGCGTCCCCGCCATGTCCGCGACGGCGCTTATGCCCCCGGCCGGGTCGGCTCGCGAGGACCGGTGGGTGCCGGGGCGTCCGCTTCGACTGCTTCGATGTCGAGCCGGGGCAGGGCGCGGGCGAGGGGGGCGGGCAGGTACCAGTTGGCCGGGCCGATCAGGTGCATGGCGGCGGGCAGGAGCATGCTGCGGATGAGGATCGCGTCGATGAGGACGGAGAAGCCGAGGCCGAAGCCGAACTCCTGGAGCAGGTGGTGGCCGCCGGGCAGGAACGAGCCGAAGACCAGGATCATGATCCCCGCGGCGGCGGTGACGATGCGGGTGCTGTGCGCCTGCCCGGCGGTGACGGCGGCGTGGTTGCGCCAGGGCCGCTCCTTCCGGGCGCGAGCGCAGGCGCCGCCATTCCTCGTGCATGCGGCTGACGGTGTAGACCTCGTAGTCCATCGACAGGCCGAACAGGACCGAGAACATGACGACGGGCAGGAACGCGTCGACGGGCCCGGTGCCGGGCAGGCCGAGCAGGGAGGAGCCCCAGCCCCTGGTGAACACGGCGGTGATGGCGCCGAGCGCCGCGACTACCGAGACCAGGTTGAGCGCGGAGGCGACCAGGGGGATGAGCAGGCTGCGGAATACCGCGGTGAGCAGGATGAATGCCAGGATGACGACGACGGCGACGAACAGGGGGAGCTTGCTGCCGAGGACGTGCGCGAAGTCGATCGCGGTGGCGGCCTGGCCGCCGACGTGGACGACGAGGCCGCTGCCGTGCTCGGCCGCCGGGATCAGGCTGCCGCGCAGGGTGCTGACGAGGGTGACGGTCCGCTGGTCCTGCGGCGCGGTGGCCGGGTAGAGGGTGGCGAGGACCGCGTGCCGGTCGGGGGAGACCTGCGGGGCCGTGACGCTGGCGACCCCCGGCGTGCGCGCCGCGTTCGCGAGCAGCCGGCTGAACGCGGCCAGGTCGCCGGGGCCGCTGGCCTGGCCGGCCAGCTCGAGGGGGCCGTTGAACCCGGGGCCGAAGCCGCTGGCGAGGGCGGCGTAGGACTGGCGGGTGGTCCAGCTGGCCGGGTCGGTGCTGGCGTCGGAGGTGCCCAGCCGCAGCCCCAGGACGGGCAGCGCGATCAGCGTGACCGCCGCCAGGGAGGCCAGCGCGGTCGCCACGCTGTGCCGTTCCACCAGGCGGGCCCAGCGTGAGCTGATGGCCCGGGGGTCCTCCCGGGCGGGCCCGTTGACTGCCAGCGCGGCGCGCTCGCGGCGGGACAGTACCCTCGGGCCGAGGAAGCCGAGCAGCGCGGGCAGCAGGGTCAGGGCGGCGGCGATGGTCAGCGCGACGGTGACGGCGGCCGCGGCGGACAGGCCGTCGAGGAAGCTGACGCCGAGCGCGAACTGGCCGAGCAGCGCCAGGCACACGGTCAGGCCGGCGAACAGCACGGTGCGCCCGGAGGTGTTCACCGCCTCGGCGGCGGCGTCGGAGTAGGAGCGGCCGGCCCGGACGGCGGCCCGGTGCCTGCTGACGATGAACAGCCCGTAGTCGACGCCGACGCCGAGGCCGATCAGGACGGCGAGGTCGGTCGAGGCGCTCGCGACGGTTAGGGCGTGGCTGAGCAGCGTGATGGCCGAGGACCCGATGACCAGCGCCAAGGCGGCGCCGGCCAGGGGGGTCAGGGCGGCCAGGATACGCGCCGCCGAAGACGAGCAGCAGGACGGCCAGCGCCGCGACGACGCCCACGGCCACCGACGGGCCGGGCTTGGCGCGCTCGGAGTTCGTGATCGACGCCCCGCCCAGGGAAACGTGCACGCCCGGGCCGTCGGCGCTCTGCGCGGTGGTGATGAGGGCGTCCGCGTCGGCGGCGGTGATCTGGTCGGGCTGCTTGTCCCAGGTGACGCGGGCGAAGGCGACGGTGCCGCCTCCGCTGACCTGGGCGGCTCCCGCGGCGGTGTAGGGGCTGGCCACGGACGTGATGCCGGGCACCGCGGAGACCCGGGCCAGGGCCGCGGTCACCGCGCCGCGCACTGAAGCGGACTCGATGGTGGCGCCGCCCGTGGCCTGGATCACGACCTGGTCGGTCTCGCCGGCGGCGGCCGGGTAGTGCTGGGTCAGCACGCTGACCGCGGCCTGGGAATCGGTGCCGGGCAGGCTGAGGCTGGAGTTGAACGCGCCGCCGGCCGCGCGGGCGGCGCCGAGCGCGACGACCAGGAGCAGCAGCCAGGCGGCAAGGACGGTGCGCCGGCGGGTGAAGCACCAGCGGGCCAGTCGGGTCATGTCAACGGTCTCCTCGGATGGGGTGTCGGCAAGGCAGACACCCGGGCACCGGGAAACGGGGCGGTCGAGGACCGCCCCGATTCGCGGGGGCGGCGGTGTCAGTACTGGCGACCGGGGGGAAGGAACTGCAACGAATGGAAGGAACACACCGTGACGGCGGACTTGACGGCCCGGGCCCGGGCCGGCGACCAGGACGCGTTCCGCGAGCTGGTCGACCCCCACTCCCACGAGTTGCAGGTCCACTGCTACCGGGTCCTCGGCTCCGCGCAGGACGCCGAGGACGCGCTCCAGGAGACCCTGCTGGCCGCCTGGCGCGGGCTGGGCGGCTTCGAGGAGCGCGCCTCGGTCCGCACCTGGCTGTACCGGGTCGCGACCAGCCGCTGCCTCAACGCGCTGCGCGCCGGTAGCCGGAGGGTGACGATGGACGGCCCGCAGTCCTGGCCCGACCCGCCCGAGCCGACCCGGCCCGGTGACGTGCCCTGGCTCGAACCGTACCCTGACCTGCTGCTCGACCAGCTGACCAGCACTCGAGCCGGGACCGGAGGCCCGGCTACGAGGCCACCGAGGCGATCTCGCTGGCGTTCATCACGGCGCTGCAGCTGCTGCCGCCCCGCCAGCGCGCCGTCGTCGTGCTGTGCGACGTGCTCGGCTTCAGCCGGGCCGAGACCGCCGGCATCCTCCAGGCCACGACCGATTCGGTGGCCAGCGCGCTCAAGCGCGCGCGGGCCACCCTAGCGCGGCGGGCCGCGGGCGCGCGCGGACCATGAGCCGCCGCCCGCGCCCAGGCTCGCCGGCCGAGCGGGAACTGGTCCGGCAGCTCACCGACGGCGTACGCGTCGGGTGACGTCAACGGCGTCGTCAGCCTGCTGGCCGAGGACGTGTGGCTGACCATGCCGCCCGCGCCGTTCGAGTACCAGGGCCGCGACGTAGCCGGGCAGGCACTGGCCCTGCTGTTCGGCCGGGGCCTGCGCTACCGGCTCGTAGCCACCCGCGCGAACGGCCAGCCGGCCTTCGGCCTCTACGTGCACGACCCCCGCTCCGCCGTCCTGCACGCCAACGGCCTGATGGTCCTCACCCTGGCCGGCGACCAGGATCAGCGCGATCACCCGCTTCGACAACAGCAACCTGGCCCGCTTCGGCCTCCCCCGCACCCTCGACGCCTGACCCCCGTCACGTCCCCGCCAGCCCCTCTCACCTGGAGTCAGCCATGCCCGAACCAGTCTCCCTCCCCGAGCTCAGCCGGCGCCGCCTGCTGCTGACCGGCCTCGCCGCGATCCCCGCGGCCACGGTGCTCGCGGCGCGTCTCCCGTCCCGGCACCGCTCTCGCCGCCAGCACCCAGGCACCGCGCCCGGCCTGGCCGGCCGCCGACAGCGCGGCGGACGCCAGCCGCGCCTACTTCTGCTGACCAGCCCCTACCGATCCCAGGAGAAAGAGAAATCATGCAGCTGACATGGCTGGGCCACTCGTGCTTCCGCCTCGAGAAGGACGGCTTCGTGGCGGTCATCGACCCGGGCATCGTCGCGCCGGCGAACGCCCTCGACGACGCGGACGCGGTGCTGATCACCCACCAGCACGCCGACCACTTCCTGCCCAGCCTCATCGCGGGACGGCTAGCGACCCGGCCCGGCCTGCCGGTCTGGACCAACAAGGACGTCGCCGCCCTCCTGGACGGCTCCGGGGCCACCGTGCACGTGATCGGCCCGGCTGACGCGTTCACCGTCGGCGGGATAAAGGTCCACGGCCACGGCGAGTGGCACGCGCCCATCCACCCCGACGTCACCCGGGTGCGCAACACCGGGTTCCTGCTCGAGGACCGGGTCTTCCACCCCGGCGACGCCTACACCGACCCGCACACACCCGTCGACCTGCTGTTCGTACCCGAGTTCGGGCTCTACACCAGGTTCGGGTACGCGATCGACTTCATCAGGCAGGTCAAGCCGAAACAGGCATCCCCCGTCCACGACACCGGCCTGGACACGACGGGCCTGGCCGGCGCGGACGGCTTCCTCGTCCAGAACCGGACGCCCCCGTTCGCCCCGGGCACCGGCTCCCCGTTCGTCCGCCTGCCCAAGGGAACACCCATCAACGTCTAGGCGTCACCAGACAGCCGGCGATAACGAAAGGAGTTAGCGATGAGCGACGAAACCCCTCTCGTCCCGGGCGCCTGGGCGCCGCGCCCGCCACGCCGTCCGCCCCTTCTCCGGTCGCGCCCGCGGCATCGCATGGTCCCGAGCCAGGGAGGCGCCGCTGGCTGATCCTGGCCGTGATCGGCGTGGCCCAGCTGATGGTGGTGCTCGACGCCACAATCGTGAACATCGCGCTGCCCTCGGCCCAGCGGGCGCTTGGCTTCTCCGCCACCGACCGGCAGTGGGTCATCCCCGCCTACGCGCTGGCCTTCGGCGGCCTGCTGATCGTCGGCGGCCGGCTGTCGGACCTGCTGGGCCGCAAGCGGACGTTCATCGCGGGCCTGGCCGGGTTCGCCGTAGCGTCGGCGGCGGGCGGCGCCGCGCCGGGCTTCGCCGCCCTGGTCGCCGCGCGTGCCGTGCAAGGCGCGTTCGGGGCGCTGCTGGCCCCGTCCGCGCTGGCCCTGCTCACCACGACCCTCACCGACGCGCGCGAGCGCGGCAAGGCGCTCGGCATCTTCACCGCGATCGCCGGCGGCGGCGGGGCGATCGGGCTGATCCTCGGCGGCGTCCTGACCGAGTACCTGTCTTGGCGCTGGTGCCTGTACGTCAACGTCGCCTTCGCCGCCGCCGCCCTGGCCGGGGCCGTCCCGCTGATCAGGAACCAGCCGCGCAACCCCGGGGCGGCGCTCGACGTGCCCGGCAGTCTGCTGGCCGCCAGCGGGCTGGCCGGCATCGTGTACGGCCTCAGCCAGGCCGCGGCCGACGGCTGGGGCAGCGCGTCCACCCTCGGCCCGGTCGCCGCGGGAGTCGTCCTGCTCGGCGCCTTCACCGCAGTGGAGCACCGGGTCGCCCGCCCGCTGGTACCCCTCGGCATCATCGCCGACCGGACCCGCGGCACCGCTTACCTCGGCGCCCTCATTGCCGGGATCGGCCTGATCGGCACGTTCCTGCTGATCACCTACTACCTCCAGAGCGTCCTGGGGTTCACCCCGCTCCGGGCCGGGCTGGCCTTCCTGCCCTTCATAGCCGGAGTCATCGTGTCGGCCAACTTCGTGAGCAACACGGGCCTGAACCGGTTCGGCCCCAAGGCGGTCGTCCCGGCCGGTGCACGGAGACGTCATCGCGTTCACGTTCCTGGCTGCCTTGTTCGCGGCCGGTGCCGTGCGCCGTGCTGCTGGAGATTTACGCCCGCTGCAGAGACGGGGCAGGCCGACTGCTATCAAGCCTCGGGCCTCCGCTTTGCCGGGGCTGAGATTAAACGAGTTGCTTAGCGTGCCGCTGGACGGGCCAGATACACTCACAAATAGGGCAAAGACCTGACTGGATGTGGTAGCAGTGACGGCCGGAACTGAGCAGCTGAATGTGGGCCTGCGGGACCACGTCGTCCAGTTCTACAACGACGACGGGGAGCTGACCGAGCGAGTCGGCGGCTACCTGCGTGAGGCCGTGCTGGACGGCGGCGTGGCGATCGTGATCGCGACCGCGGCGCATCGGGCCGCGTTCGAGGCCCGGCTGGCGGATGCGGGAGCTGACGTGGCGGCAGCTGTCGAGCGAGGCGCCTACCTGGCCTTTGACGCCGAGGAAACGCTCGGCAGGTTCATGGTCGACGGCCAGCCTGACAGGGCCGGGTTCGAGGAGGCTGTGGGCAGCCTGATCGCGACGACAGCGCGGAGCGGCGCCCCGGTGCGTGCGTACGGCGAGATGGTGGCGCTGCTGTGGGACGACGGGCTTGTCGGTGCCGCCATCGAGCTTGAGGCGCTGTGGAATGAGCTCGGCTGCCGGTACCCGTTCTCGCTGTTCTGTGCCTATCCGGCGCAGTTGGTGGCTGGAAACGGTCAGTTCGACGCGTTCAACGAGGTATGCGTGCTGCATGCCGGGATCGTGGACGCCTCGCCTGCAGGCGCCCAGACGCGTGCCTTCTCGTTGTCTCCGAGCGCGCCAGCCGAGGCCCGTCACTTCGCCGTGGACGTTATTCGCCGGATGGGCGCGGCGCACCTCGCCGGCGACGTCGCACTGGTAGCCACCGAACTGGCCGCCAACGCGCTCGTGCACGCCCGGTCGCCTTTCACCATCGCGCTTTCCCCTGGCGATGAGGTGGTGCGGATCTCTGTCCGCGACGAGTCCGGGCTGCCAGAGTCCGGGCTGCCCGCCGCCCCGCTGCACGGCCTCGGCGCGGTGGCCTCGCTGGCACGCAGGTGGGGAGTCGTGCCGTTCGGCGACACCGGCAAAGCCGTATGGGCCGAACTGCCGCGCTAGTACCGGACCGTGCCATTCCCGCCTTAGGCTAGATGCTCATGGAAATCCTTCCAGATGCTGAGATCCGTGACCTCGGTGTCAGCGGTCATGTCTGCTGGCTGGTGTCCGACCCGGGCGCATACGAGGGGCTAGCGGCCGCGCTGCTGGCCGAAGGTGATGGCCTAGGGCAAAGGTCTGTCGCGTTCGGGCCAGACGCGGCAGACCCGGGCACTCCCGCCGCCATCATGAACCTGATCCGGGAACTCGCGGCAAAGGCGTCGGCTGACGGATACGGCGGCTTGCGGATTGTCGCCGACATGGACTGCATCTTGCCATTGCACCTGAGCACCGCGGATATCGTCGCCTTCGAGCTGCAACTGGACCGCCTGCTCAGCGAGCTGAACGCGACCGTCGTCTGCGCTTACCGGCAGTCATCGTTCGACATCACGGCGATCGCCGGCGCGCTCGCCGTGCACCCGGGGCAGCTCGGAAGCGGGCCGCGGCCGCCATTCCGGTTCGTGGCCGGGCCGCAGCGGCACTGGCGGCTATCCGGCGAGGTCGACATGAGCATGCAGGAGGCGTTCGCCGCGGCCTGCGGCACTGCGGCCACGCTAGGAGACTGCGTGATCGACGTCACCGGTCTCAGCTTCATCGACATCGCGGGCATGCGCGCGCTCGCGCACGGCGCCCGGGCCGCGGACGACGGCATACGGCTCCGGGGTGCGTCCGCCGATCTGCGACGGTTGTGGGACATGTGCGGCTTCCAGGACTTCGCCTCGGAAGTTCAGTTCAGCTTATTACCCGTCCCCCGGGGTTACGCGCGCAAGGCGCCGGGCTATGGCAGCGGCTTCGGCGCGGCTGGCGGCACCGAGCCTGGCGAGGATGCCGGACACGTGAACGTTCGCGTCTTCAAGGCGATGAACACAGCCGCGGCGGTCTCGCCGCGCGGCCAGCCCGTCACCGCGCCCGCCGCCGAAGCCCCGCAGCCGGAGCGGGGATGTAGGGTCCGCCTCTAGATGGCGAAAGTCCGGCTAGTTGGCGAACCTGGCTTGGCCGCCGCTGAGGTGGAGGTGGTCAGCGCCTGATGGCGTAGGTCAGCTCGCTATCTTCTTTGTGAGCGAAATTCGTTGGCGCGGCCGTTGGCCGGTTGCGGATCATGGGGTCGTGCGGATTCTGGTCACGGGGAATCGGGGTCACGTGGGTGCCCCGGTAGCGGCTCATCTAGAGCGCCTGGGTCATGATGTCGTCGGTTATGACCGCCTCGATGGCGATGACCTGCTGGATTCGGCGGCGGTTCGGCGCGCGGCCGGCGGGTGCGCCGCCGTGGTGCATGCCGGGGCGCTTGCCCATGACAGCGCGGGCAGCCCGGAGGAGATCATGGCCGTGAACGTGCTGGGGACCTGGCATGTGCTGCTGGCGGCCGAGGCCGCCGGCGCGGGGCGGGTGGTGTATTTCTCCAGCGGGCAGGTGTTCGGGGCTGCCGAGGGCGAGCGGCTGCCTGATTACTTCCCGGTCGATGACGCGCACCCGCGGCGGGCGATGCGGCCCTATGGCCTGTCCAAGTGCCTGGCCGAGGACCTGTGCGCGGGGTTCACGGCCCGGACCGGCATCCCGACCGTGGCGCTGCGCCCGGCGTGGGTCTGGGATCCGGGCATGTATCAGCGGATCGAGGCGCAGTGGCGGGCTGATCCTGCCTCGGAATGGACGCCGGCCTGGGAGTACGGCCAGTTCGTCGATGTCCGCGATGTCGCCGACGCGGTGCAGCGGGCACTTGGCGTGCCCTTGGCGGGGCATCACCGCATGCTGCTGTGCGCGGCCGATATCGCCGCCACTGAGCCGAGCCTTGTTATGGCCGGGCGGTTCGCCCCGTCCGTGCCCGTCCGCGAGGCCGCCTGCTTCGAGGGTGACCCTTGGCGTTCCCTGTTCGGCAGTTCCGCCGCGGCCCGCGTTCTCGGCTGGGAGCCGCGCTATCGGTGGTCCACGCGCGGTCGTGACCGGGTCGGCTGAAACCTGCAGCCTGCGAGCTGGTCCCGGTGACAGCAAGTATGTCTCGCCCGCGGAGATCACCCGGTTCAGTGGCGATCCGGATGACGAGTGCCGAGCTTGGATAACCGGGGCACCACGGCGGACACGGCGCGTGCCCGCCCGGGGTTCCTGCGCAAATAGCGCAGCGCCGACGGCGCTACGCTTTTGTGCCGTGCAAGAGACGCGCCTTGACACTGCCCGGATCCGGGCGGCCCGCCGGGTGATCGACCCGGTCTTCCTCGGCACCCCGCTGTACCGCTGCGAGGCGCTGGAACCCGCCCTGGGGTGCGCGGTGAGCATCAAGCTGGAGACGGCGAACCCGGTCCGCAGCTTCAAGGCCCGCGGCACCGAGGCCGCGTCGCGAGCCAGCTCGCCGACGCCTATCACCGCTGGGTCGGCCCGGCTCCCACCCACAGGTCCTGAAAATTGCTCATCTGGCTCACGCGAGACTGGCTGTACCCGGGTCAGCCCGACTGGTCATAGCCCGCGCAGGCCAGCCACAATGGCGATGAGCCGCCGGGCCCGGCCAACCGCACCACGACACTGCGTGGCCGGGACGAACCGCCGGGTGCCACCGGATCGCCAGCTAGCCGAAAAATCGCCAAGTACCGCCAACTAGCCTCGGCGATTCGCCGCCGCCGCGCAGAAGCGCTGGTCAGCGGCCGTGTGTGACCGAGCACGGTATCTGGCCAATTCGGAGCACCTCAGTTGGCCACAGCAAGGGCGTTGAACTGGAAAATCAGATTCCGAGGTGGTGCGGCGGCTGGCGGCCTGGGCCATGGCTGAGCACCGTAGTTGGCCATTTGGTCCGACGGAGCAGGGCGCGGTCGTCCCGAGCCCAAGTCAGGACGCCCGGCTGTCGCAGATCCGGTGCCATCTCCGGAGAATCGGGGCTAAAGGTTTTGCTGCGGTCGTGCGACTCAGTAGACGTGATGCACACGACGACGCCGACGGAGGTGCTGCATGGGTGACGCCGGCCAGACTCCGATCCCGCCGCACCATGTCACGGAACTGACCAGCTTCTTCGCGGCTCATGACCAGTGGCTGTTCGGGCACGCGTGCGTGCGCACCCGGGGCGACCGGGACCTTGCGGCGGACCTGGTTCAGGACACCTTCGAAGCGGCGGCGGTCGCGTGGGCGGTGCTGCGCGAGCACCCCAGCGGCAGGCAGCGGGCCTGGCTACTCGGCACGCTGGCGCACAAGGACATCAGCGACCTGCGGCGCAAGGCGGCGTTCCGCCGCAGGCAGCCCGAGATCCACGCGAGGTACCAGGCCGTCCCGGCCGACACTGAGGCCCAGGCGCTGAACGCGATCGCGCTGGCCCGGGCAGGGGAGATCATCGACGCCATGCCGCCGCGGCAGAAGGAGATCGCCCTGCTGCGCTGGCGCGGCCATATGCGGGCGGCCGAGATCGCCGCCGTACTGGGCATCGCGGAGGGGACCGTGCACGCCCAGCTGCACGGCGCGCGGCGCAAGCTGATCGCGGGACTGGAACGGTACTACCCGTTCGGCAAGGACAGCGGGGAAGGAGCCATGTCATGACTACCGGTTCGAACGAGGGTGACAGCCGCGCGGAGCTCTTCGTGGCCGATTTCTACCCGAAGCTCGGCGAGTACCTCGCGGAGCGGCATGCCATCGGCTACGACGCCGTAGCCGCGCGCGTCCGCTTCCTGTCCTGGCTCGTCAAGCGCGTTGATAAGAGCGCGATACGGCCGCCGGCTGACCGTGTTTCGCCAGGCGATGTTATGGCGCGCAAGGCGCTGACGGACTACACCGCGGAGGCCGGCGAGGTGCCGGAGCCCGATGCCGGGGAAATAGCCGAGCTAGGCAGGCGCATCGCGGCCGGGCGAGAAGCGGAGGAGACGCTCGCCGCTAGCGGCGAGCTGACCGCGGACGACCGGGCCGGCCTTGAGCGGGCCGCCGGCCAGGGCCGGCGGGCGAAGAGCCGGCTCACCGAGGCGCACGAGGGGCTTGTCGCCGGCATCGCCGGGCGCTACACCGGCCGTGGCGTGCCGTTTCTTGACCTGGTCCAGGCGGGCAGCCTCGGCCTGAGCCGGGCAGCGGAGAAGTTCGATGCCGCCAGGGGGTACACCTTCTCCGTCTACGCCAGCTGGTGGATCCGCCAGGCCATGACCCGGGCCGTGGCCGCCGGGGCCCAGCCTCCCCGAATCTCGGATCAGCTGGCCAAGTCCATCGGCGAGATCGTCATCGTGCAGCGCCGACTCGCCCGTGAGCTGGGCCGCGAGCCCACCCCCGAGGAACTGGCGGCCGAGTGCGGCACGAGCCCAGATTAAACCGCCTGCCCCTGCGCCAGGCAGGGAGGCTCGGGACTATCCGCTGGGCCCGTCGCGCGCTGCAGGACCGGGTGATCAGCCTGCCCAGTGGAGCCAGCTCGTCAGCGGCCTGCCAGCCCGGTGCTCACCGCGCGCCGACTGGGGAGAAGGCGAGAGGATGCTCGCCTCGGCTGGGTCTGGATCCGGATCACCAGCGGCGAGCACCTGTTCGCGCCCCCGTGATGGCCGATCCGGCCGCGCCCCGCAGCCAGCGGCCCGGCGGCCGGGAGCACCTGCTCTTCATCGACCTCTGCTGGCCTCACCTCGCGGCGGGCCACTGGCCAGTACGCCGGGCTCAGGCACCGTCTCAACGATTACGCCGGCCGCATCGCAGCACGCATTGACGGAAATCACTCTGATTCCGTTTCCTGAACACACAGCACGAAGACCGACATGAAAAACTTCCGCCAATTGCGTCACAACCAGGATTCGCGGCGTTCACCCCCGTTGGCCAGATACCGTGCTCCGTCACAACTTTGAAGTGCCATCCGCCCGAGTGCTATTCGCGTGAGCGGCGGCGCGCACGCTCACCACGGGGGCAGGACCGGCGGCGGCCCGGCCGGATCGACTTCGAGGCCGGTCCCGTCGCCACGGCCGATCAGCCAGGCCAGCACCGTCCGCGGCGGCCCGGACACCCGGGCCGTCCCCTCGGCGTCCGCGGGGCCGATCCGGAACGCCTGCCCGGTGCCGGTCACCTCGACCAG
Source organism: uncultured Actinomycetota bacterium (assembly GCA_963767685.1). Classification (GTDB taxonomy): domain Bacteria; phylum Actinomycetota; class Actinomycetes; order Streptosporangiales; family Streptosporangiaceae; genus Trebonia. Next base: position 1,283,070 of record CAVYEZ010000005.1, on the reverse strand, counting down.
GCAGGCGGGCGCGTCGTGCCGGCCGGCGAACGACCCGGCGACGTCGGGCAGCCGCTCGGCGGCGAAGCCGTCCGGCCAGTCGGCGACCCGGTACCCGATGCCCAGGTCCACGTGGTGGATCTCCAGCTCAGACAGCCGCCGCGTCAGCGTGTACCAGGCCGGGTGCGCCTTCCCGCGAATGCCGTGCACGCTGGCCTGCCAGGCCGCCTCCGACAGGCTCGCGGCCTCGGCCGCCAGCGCCGCGGCCGACTCCGCGACGTCGGCGCGCAGTTCGGCCGCGGAACGCCCCGCTCCGGCCTCGATGTCCTCGTCGCGGGCGGCGGCGCTCGGGTACTGCGGCGTCATCACCCCGGTACGCGCCCAGGTCAGCAGGTTGCGCAGCCCGTCCGCGCCGCGCGCGAGGTGGGTCAGCAGGTGCCCGCGGGTCCAGCCGGGCAGCAGCGAGGGCTCCCGCGCCCGCGCGTCGGTGATCGCGGCCGTGCCCGCAAGCAGCCGCCCGGTCGACTCGTCTACCCAGCCGCGAAGCACCGCCGGGTCCGCAGTGGAAGTCATGCCGCGATGCTACAAGTCCGGCAAGTCCACGGGGCGAGCCGCCGGGACGCCAGCGGGTCTACGCCCAGGTGCAGCCGTTCGACGGCACCTGGAAGGTCACCACCCTGGTCGTGGAGAAGGTGGGAACGTGCTGACCCGCGCCCCGCCCAAGCCAGCCCCTGCTCCCGCCGCGCCCGCCGCGCCGCAGCCGGCCGCCTCGCCAGTCCCGCCGGCCGGGCCGAAGGCTCCCGCGCCGAAGTCCGCGCCCGGCCCGGTCACCCGCCCCGGCGGGCAGGTCTACCGGCCGCGCGTACTGGCCGACGTCGAGGCGCTGCGCACGCTGCGCGCCGAGGGAGTCCCCTCCCTGGTGCACTGGCCTCGGCGCGGCCCGCTCTGGGCGTGGCCCGGCATGGAGCGGGCGCTGGAGCGCGGCCTCACGAAGTCGATCGGCGTGTCCAACTACAGCGCGGCCGAGGTCGACGCGGTCGTCGCCGCCGGCGGCGCCGTGCCCGTGGTTGACCAGGTCCAGTTCAGCGCCATGGAATACCGGCGCGGCCTGCTGTCGACCTGTCAGCGGCACAACGTCGTGCTCGAGGCCTACCGCCCGCTCGGCACCGGGAAGCACCTGCGCAACGGGACAGTGGCCGAGATCGCCGAACGCGTCGGCCGCCCCCCCGCGCAGGTGCTGCTCCGCTGGTGCCTGCAGCACGGCGTGCCGGTCATCCCCAAGTCAACGCACCGCGACCGGATCGCCGCGACCGCGCGGCTCATCGACTTCACCCTGGCGGAAGCGGACATGACCGCGCTCGGCGCGCTCGACCGGACCAGCGGCGCCAGCATCGCCCGCGAGATCCGCTGGTGGCGCTGGTTCTACAGGCGGTTGAGTAGCTCCTCGGTGACCAGGGTCGTGATCGAGGTGCGCGGAGAGCCTGCCTCCACGTGGGCGGTGATCGTGACCACCGCCTCACGGGGCGGGGAGACGATGCAGAACTGGCCGTAGCGGCCCGCCATGCTGAACGTGCCGTCGCCGTGGCCGCACCAGGCGCCGAGGCCGTAGCGGGGCGCCAGGCGGAACTCCCGGTCCTCGGGGTCGTTGACCGTGGCGACGCTTTCGGCGGCGATCCGCGCGCAGTACCCGGCGGGGACCAGCTGGCGGCCCTCGTGGCGGCCATCGTCCAGCAGCAGCCTGCCGAAGCGGGCCAGCTCGGACGTGCGCAGGAACAGGTCGCTCTCCGCCACCGGGTGGCCGAGGGGGCAGGTGTGCCACTGGGGATTGTGGATGGCGAGCGGGCCGAAGACCCGGGGCATCAGGTAGTCGCGGACGCTGGCGCCGGTCGCGGCGCGCAGCGCGCGGGCCGCCACGTACGGGCCGGTGCCGGTGTAGCTGAAGTAGCTGCCAGGCTCGTGCGCGAGGGAGGTCGCGAAGAAGTCCGCCGCCAGGTCGGGGACCACGACCGGCTCGTCGGCGAACCAGGAATGGGGGCTCCCTGATGTCATCGTCAGCAGATGGCGGAGCGTGACCCGCTCCAGGCCCGGGGCGGCGGTTCCCTTCAGCTCCGGGTAGTACTTGAGCGCGGGGTCGTCGAGGGCGAGGCGGCCCTCGGCTTCGGCGATGCCGAGGGCGACGGACACGAACGTCTTCGACACCGACCACAGGTTCTCCCTGTCGTCCGAGCGGAGCCGCCTCTCGACCGGCTCCTCTCCCCGGCGGTACACGTGCACGCCGTAGAGCTCCATGCCGTTGTTCTGAGCAGACTGGACCAGGCCGTCGATTAGCTCGCGCATGCTGCGGAGCCTAATAGAAACGGACCCACCTGAAGTCCACGGGATCGCCAAAGTCATTCGAGTCCTGCGTCTCACAGCGGCAGGTAGTCGAGGATTCGGTTTCGGTCACGCCCGATGGCCTGGAGGGTGCGGGTGATCTCGGTGACGCCAGAAAGATAGAGCAGGCTGATGCCGAGATTCCGCAGCGTGGCCATGGCCTGGGGGCCGTTCCCGGCGCAAGCGCTGTAGCCAGAGGTCGTGGCTGCGTGCCGCCGGTCCCGACCCCGTCGGCTTGCCTTCCTTCAGCGGCTCAGGTTCGCGCCATTCCTCCGCGTGCCACCGCTGCGGCACCCCGTGGAGGAACGGCATCGCGGGCCATTTCCTCGTCGTGCCTGGTCCGTGTGTGGTGTTTCCTCGCCTCATCGGGCCTAACCGTGTCGCGGCAGCTCAAACCTCACGGCGCCCACAGAAATTGAGGACGAGGCGAGAGGGCGTGCCCGTCACACCTCACCGATGCGGCCGGGCGACGGTCCTTCGCAGCGGGCCGCCGTGGACGGTCTGCGTAACCGCTGGTTTTCCACGGACGGCCACGGACGGCCCGCGCTGGCGGCGCGTCCCGGCTCGACGTCCGCCGCTAAGCCGGGCGGGTATTCCCCGTGTATCCGCCCGGCGACCCGGTAGGCCCCGGGCAGGGAAGGGCGGGTGCGCTGATGGCTGGGGGCGGCCGAGCGTGACGCTTCTGCCATGGCGCACCCGCGGGTGCTTAGGCGTTGGGGGCTTTGGGTGTTTGCTCGCCCTCGGTCATCTCCGGCATCCACGTCGTCGCCCGCACAGCGCGGCACAGCCAGGCGCAAGACGCGGTTGAGGCTGCGGGAACCACGCGTCCGTTCGGGCTGATGTCCTTTACTTTCCCGAACGGAGGGCGGTGACTGCCGCAGCGTCCGCTTCAACCGCGGGGCGGCACGCACCGGCGTCGGCGGCGTGTTGCTTCGTGCTGTGATTCCGGTGCCGGTCAACGCCGGGCTGGCGCACGCCCTGAACAGACTTCGGGAACACCCAGCCGCATAACACGCGGCGGCCGTGGATTGGGTGCGGAAAACCCCAATTGAAGTTGGCCGTTTCCCGCGTTCCCCGCTGGGCCGGCAGTCCATAGCCTGAATTTCAGTTCCGGGAAATCAAAGACGAAGGAACGTAGTGAAAAGACGGAGAAGTCTCGTAATTTTGAAAGGAGGCAGCCTTATGCTGCTTGGCAGAGCCTCGGACGAGGCCACAAAGCCTGCGTTCCGTTGGCTGGTGAGGCTGATCGCGGTCTCCGCCGCGGTCTTGGTCCCGTGGGCCGCTTACCTGGCGCTGAGCCTCCCGGCAAGCGTCAGCGCGCGGCACTGGCCGGTCGCGTGGGCCGGCCTGGACGCGGTGATGGCCGTCGGCCTCGCGGCGACCGCGTGGCTAGCCGTCCGGCGCGACCGGCGGATGACCTTCCCGGCCGTGTCGACCGCGACTCTCTTTCTCGTCGATGCGTGGTTCGACGTCTGCACCGCACCAGTCGGAAGGCCCCTGGCGATGGCGCTCGCCGACATGGTCGTCGAGGTCGCGGAGGCCGCCGGGTGCCTGGCGCTCACGGCCGCCGTCTGGCGTACCCCTGCGTGGGCAGAACCGCGGGCAGGTGCCCGGTGAGCCGCCGTGCCCTGGCCGTCGCGGGCGCGTCCGCCGCCGCGGCAGCCGCGGCGGCGGCCTGGTGGTACACGGACTCCGCGCCCTACCCGTACGCGCAGCGCAGGCTCCTCGACCTGCCGCTGCCGTTCCTCACCAACCGGCGGCTCGACGCGCTGCTCGGGATACGGCCGGGCGAGCGGGTCCTGGAGATCGGCCCCGGCACCGGGCTCCAGGCGCTGCACGTCGCGGGCCTGCTGGGCAGCGAAGGCCGCCTCGACATCATCGACGTCCAGGACGAGATGCTGGAGCACGTGATGCGCCGCGCGAGGGCGGCGGGCATCACCTCGATCACCGCGGCGAAGGCCGACGCGCGCCAGCTTCCGTTTCCCGCCGCCACCTTCGACGCCGCCTACCTGGTGACCGTCCTCGGGGAGATCCCCGACCCGGCCGCGGCCATGCGCGAGCTGCGCCGCGTCCTCAAGCCAACCGGGCGACTCGTTGTCGGTGAGTTCCTTGACCGCCACTACGTGCCCGTCGTGGACCTCCTCAGGTACGGCAACGCGGCCGGGTTCGAGCAGTCCGGCCGGCTCGGCCCGCCCCTCGCCTACCTCGCCCGCCTGCGGCCCGACTGCCCGCCGACCCGGTGAACCCGGCATCGCCCATCGGCCGGCCGGGAGTGGCTCTGCAACACCCTGGCGCATAACGCGCGGCGAGGCCGCGGGGGTGGGTGTGGAAAACCCCCAGTTGGAGTTGGCTGTTTCCCACGTTTCCCGTTAGGCGGGGAGTTCATAGCCTGAATTTCAGTTCCGGGCGGCAAAGACGAAGGAGCACGTAATGAAAAGACGGAGAAGTCCCGTATCGATGAGGAAGGTCTCGCAACGATTGAGGTACGCCAGCTGACGAAGCGTTATGGGTCGAAGGTGGCCGTTGACGCGCTCACCTTCGATGTCCGGCCGCGGGTGGTGACCGGCTTCCTCGGGCCGAACGGCTCGCAAGGTTCATCGATACATTCAATGACGTAATCGGTCCTGGTGAGAGCTCGTTTAGCGGCCAGCTGGAGCCGGGCAGGGCGCGGGGCGCCGCGGCGGAGGGGCTTGCGTTCGCCGAGTCGCGCCCGCTGGGCGGGGCCTGGGCGCTGGACGCGCTGTGGGAACGCCTCGGGATCGGCCCGGCGCTGCGGGACCTGCTGAAGGGCCGCCGGCTGGACCCGTCGGCGGAGCGGGTGCTGTTCGCGCTGGTCGCGAACCGGGCGCTGGCGCCGTCGTCGAAGCTGGCCGCCGCCCGCTGGGCCAGCGAGGACGTTCTGGTCAGCGGCCTGGCGGCGACGAGCGATGATGCCTGCTACCGGGCGATGGACTGGCTGCTGCAGATCCGGGGGCCGCTGGAGAAGCGCGTCTTCGACCAGGCCTGCGAGGTGCTCGGCCTTGAGGTCGACCTGCTGTTCTTCGACACCACCAGCACGTACTTCGTGACGGAGGAGGCTGACGCCCCCGTCGCCCGCGACCAGCATGGCGAGCCCGTCCCGGACGGCGAGGGCGATGTCAGGACGGCGGGGTTCCGGACCTGGGGCAAGTCCAAGGACCACCGCGACGACCTGCCCCAGGTCGTGATCGGCATGGCCGTGACCCGCGACGGCATCCCGCTGCGCGTGTGGTGCTGGCCCGGGAACACCAGCGACTCCGCGCTGATCCGGCAGGTAAAAGACGACCTGCGCGGCTGGACCCTGTCGAAGGTCGTCTGGGTCGCCGACCGCGGGTTCACCTCGGCGGAGAACCGCCGCTACCTTCGCAAGGGCGGGAGCCACTACATCATCGGCGAGAGGCTCCGCTCCGGCTCGGCCGAAGCGGCCGCCGCCCTGTCACGGCAGGGCCGCTACCAGGAAGTCGCGGAGAACCTCCGCGTCAAGGAAGTGCGGATCGCCGAGGACGAGCGGTTCGTCATCTGCCACAGCCCCGAGGGCGCCGAGCGGGACGCCGCCGTCCGCGCCCGCATGATCGCCCAGCTGAAAGAGCTCATCGACGGCACCGACGCCCTCGCCAGGGACAAGCGGGCCGAACTCCGCGGGGTGATCTCGACGAAGCCGGGCCTGAACCGCTACCTGCGCGTCACCCCCGGCGGCCTGCTCCGGGTCGACGCCGCGAAGGCGAAGGCCGAGGAGAACCTCGACGGCAAGTACCTCCTGCGCACCTCCGAACCCGAAGATGACCGCCGAGGACATCGCCCTGGGCTACAAGCAGCTCCTGGAAGTCGAGCGCGGCTGGAGAGACCTCAAGCAGGTCATCGACCTGCGCCCGGTCTAGCACCGCAAGGAAGAGCGCACCCGCGCCCACGTCATCCTGTGCTGGCTCGCCCTGCTCCTGGCCCGCGTCGCCGAGAACACATGCGGCCAGACCTGGCCCGAGCTCCGGCGGCAACTCGACCGGATCACCGTCGGCACCTTCACCGGCCCCGCAGGGACCTTCCGCCAGCGCACCGAGATCAGCCCGGCCCAGGCCGGCATCCTCGAACAGCTCGGCATCGACCCGCCCCCGAGGATCTACCAGCTCACCCCGACCGCGAGCCGCTGACCAGCGGAAAGACCCCGCCTAGATACACGCCCCCCACCCAGGAACCGGCGCATTCCCGCACGTCAGACCCCAGATTCGCCGATCAGCACGCGACTCAGCTGCGGAACCCAGGCTTAGCAGCCGGAATTCTGATGTTGACCCGGTCTTGGAGGCCAGCGCACACGGGCGGTGACGTGCGATTCCGGGGGGTGATCGGTGATGACGTCGAGGACGCCGCACCATCCGCCGGCCCGTCCGAGTTGACTAGGGGTGTGCGTGCTCTGCTTCGGTGCGACGTCGGCTACAGGGCGCCGTCGCGCCAGGCGGCCTTCGCGGTCGGGTAGATCGGCCGGAAGCCCAGCTCGCGATAGGCGCGCGTGGTGTCAGGGACGCCGAGCCAGGGGTCATCGACGGTCCGGTCGGCGGCCGCCGAGACGTCGAACTCCCGGCCGCCAAGCTCGAAGAGCTCGTACATGGTCGACGCGGCGTCGCCGGCGATGTTGTAAGCGACGTACCCAGGCCGCTCGGGCCGCACCGTCCGCAGCGCGCGCTGGACGCCCTGGGCCACGTCCGCGTGGTGCCCCATCGGCATCAGGGCGTGCGCCGCCCGGTCGCCGAGGCTGAAGTGAGCCAGGGCGTTGTCGATGTGCGGGTCGCCGTCGCCGTACACGAAGGGCAGGCGCAGCGTGATCACGTCGAAGCCGGTCTCCGCGCACAGGGCCTTGATCTGCTCCTCAGCCTCGCGCTTGCTGTGCGGGTACACCCGGTGCCGCTCACCCTCGCCGGCGTCCGGCGCGCGCAGTTCGTCGTCCTCGCGCACTGGTCGGCCGACTCCCGGGCCGTAGACGTGGATCGTGCTCACCTGCACGAACCGTCGCACCCCGGCCTGCACGCTCTCCCGTGCCAGGGCCACGGCGGCGTCTCGGTTCACCGCGTACATGTCGGACTCTCCGACCCCCGGGTCGCGGAAGGTGGCCGCGGTGTTGACGACCAGTGCCACGCCGTCCAGCGCGCGCTTGCGGTCGGCCGCCTCGGTGATGTCGCCGACCACGGCCTGCGCGCCCATTGCCTCGAAGCGCTCGGCCGCCTCCCGGGTCCGCACCAGGACCCTCACCGCGTCGCCGGGCTCGCGCCAGGACAGCAGCCGCGGCACCAGCCGCCTGCCAACCTGCCCGGTCGCGCCCGTCACCAGGATCGTCTCGGTCGCCATGGTCCTGCTCCGATCTCGTCTCGTCCCCGCTTCGCCCGCGGGCATTCGTCTTGCGCTCTCCACCCTGCCGCGCGGCGCGGCGGAATTGCAGAGACCGGCTTAGCCACGGACTCCTTGTCCCTGGCTACGCGCGGCGCGGCGGGGCGAGAATAGGGCCATGAACGGGATCGATCGCGCGGAACTGGCCGATTTCCTGCGGCGCAGCAGGGAGCGGATCGAGCCGGCCTCGGCGGGGTTGCCGCCGCGTGGCCGCAGGCGGACGCCGGGGTTGCGGCGGGAGGACGTCGCCCAGATGGCCGGGATCTCGGTGGATTACTATGCCCGCTTGGAGCAGCAGCGCGGCGCCGGGCCCTCTGAGCAGGTGATCAGTGCGTTGGCCGGTGCGCTGCGGCTGACTGAGGACGAGAGCGACTACCTGCACCGCCTGGCCGGATACCGGACGGGGGGACGCAGCACGTCCGCCCGGCGCGTCTCCCCGGGGCTGCTGCTGGTGCTCGACCGGCTGGTGGACGTGCCCGCGCAGGTGCTCAGCGACAGTGGCCAGGTCCTCGCGCGCAACGCCATGGCCGAGGCGCTGTTCGGAGCCCCGGCGCTGCCGGGCCGCGCCGGGAACGCGATATGGCGGATGTTCGTCGACCGGGGTTCGCGGCGGCTCATCCCCGATGACCTGCAGCCGGTCCTCATGGCCAATCACGTCGCCGACCTGCGCGCCACGCACGCCCGCCGCCCGCATGACGAGCAGGTCAACGCGCTCATCCGCGACCTGCTCGAGGCCAGCGACGAGTTCCGCGAGCTGTGGGAACGGCACGACGTCGCGGTCATGCGCAACTGCACGAAGACGGTCCTGCACCCGGAGGTCGGCCCGCTCGCGCTGGCCAGCGAGGTGCTGCTGGACTCCACGGGAGAGCAGTCGCTCGTCCTCTACACCGCACAGCCGGGCACGGACACTGCCGAGAAGCTCGAACTGCTGCGCGTGCTCGGCCGGGAGAAGTTCGCCGAGCTGTGGCAAGCGCGTTGACCGCTCGCGCCTCCCGAAGCCCGACCATGACCAGCATCGGCCACTCGCCAGAATACGAGCGCCCCTTAAGTCCCGTGCAATAAGGGAGACAAGAGAGCCATTCGGGGCGGTACCGTCACCCACCATGGTGGGTGACGCGCAACGTCGGAGGAATTAACTTAGGTGTCTGCCGATGACAGGGTGTTCGCGTGCGGCCCTCCAATCCGCGCGGTCTCTTAGTCAAGCTTGTGAAGCCGGGGCCGCCACGTACGCACAGCAGCGGCGTGCCGCTTGCGCGGACCGGGCGGTGCCAGCTACGCCCGCCGTTGACCTCGATATGTCTGTCGTCCTCGGTCACGCTTGAAGGAAGGCGCAAGCCCGCTGACCGCTTGCCGAGAATCGGCTGGGAAGGCGTCATCTGGTGTTCAGCCCGAGGCCAACCGGAGGTGGCTTTCGGCGGAGACGGTGGCAGGGAGGTCGGCGTGGGACCACGCCCCGACAAGGAGGGCAGACATGCACGTGAAACTATTCCGGCGAGCCGGTGCCGTCGTGGCGAGCGCCGCGGCGGTGCTCGGCGGCACGGCGCTCGCGTCGTCGGCGGCGACCGCCCAGCCCAGCGGGTACCGCACCAGCGGCATCCAGCATGTGCTGCTGATATCGGTCGACGGCATGCATCAGTCCGATCTGGAGTGGTACGTCGCCAATTATCCGCATTCGGAGCTCGCGCGGCTGGCCACCGGCGGCGCTGAGTACACCAACGCGCGGACCGCCGACCCGTCGGACTCCGATCCGGGCGGCACGGCGATAATGACCGGCGCCGACCCGAAGCTCACCGGCATCTACTACGACGACGAGTACAGTCACGGCGTTTTCCCGGCGGGGACGACCAACTGCTCCGGGCCGGTCCCCGGCGGCGACGTGATCTACGACTCGCCGGACGACAAGCTTGCCGCCGTGCCGGACCTGCTGCACAACCAGAGCGGCAACACCTTCCCCTCGTTCGATGAGGGCGGCTCGATCTACGCCGGCGGCGTTGACACTAACCCGGCCTTGATCATGAACCTCAGCCCGCACCCGCAGTCGGGTCTGAACCCGGCGACGTACCCGGTCGATCCGAAGACCTGCGAGCCGATTCAGCCGTGGGACTACGTGGGGGTCAACACGATCTTCCAGGTGATCCACAGTGCCGGCCTGCGGACGGCCTGGTCTGACAAGCACGCGATCTACACGTCGTTCAACGGCCCGGGCTCGAACGGCGTGAGCATCGACGACTTCTTCGGGCCGGAGATCGACTCGCAGGCGGTCGAGCCGAACGGCGTGCCGTACCCGGTCGACGGCGCGTGGACGGACGACAACGCCGCGACCAAGCAGTACGACTCCTACAAAGTCCAGGCGGTCCTCAACTGGATCAACGGCTACGAGCACTCCGGCAAGGGGCCGAAGGTCGGCACGCCGGCGATCTACGGGATGAACTTCCAGGTAGTCTCGACCGCCGAGAAGCTCAAGAGTTCCCCGGCGGTGCTGATCGGCCCGAACGCGCAGGGCAAGTACACCGAGGGACCGTCGCTGGCCGGCGGGTACGTGACCGTGGACGGCCAGCAGGTGCCGGGCCCGCTGCTGCAGAGCGCGCTCGATTACGTCAATAACGCCCTGGAGCGGATGGCCGACACGATCCAGGCCGACGGCGAGGCCGGCTCGACGGCGATCATCCTGACGGCCAAGCACGGCCAGTCGCCGCTGAACACCAGCCAGTTGCAGCGGATCAACGACGCCCCGATTATCGCTGGCGTCAATGCCGCCTGGGCCAAGCTACATCCGGGCAGCAATACGCTGGTCGTCCAGGAGGCCGATGACGACGGGCTGCTGTGGTGGCTGTCAGACCGCTCGCAGGCGGCGACGGACTTCGTCAAGAACTACCTGTGGACGCATACCGCCCCGGCGGTCAACTACGCGGGTAAGACGATCACCGTCCAGCACTCCGGCCTGCGGGAGATCTTCGCCGGCGACCAGGCCGCACAATTCTTCGGCGTCTCGCACTCCGATCCGCATCACCCGGAGGTGTTCGGGATCTCGCAGGTCGGCACGATCTACACGACCGGCTCGAAGATCGCCGAGCACGGCGGCGACAACCCGGGTGACCGGGACATTCCGCTCATCGTCTACGCGCCGGGCACCGTCCAGCCTGGCCAGTCAGGGCACTCGGTGGAAACGACCCAGGTCGCACCGACGATCTTGAAGCTGCTCGGCCTGAACCCGGGCGATCTCCAGGCGGTGCAAACCGAGCACACCAGTGTGCTTGAAGGTGCCTAGCGGTAGATCAGTGGGTCGCTGTATCCGGGCCCGGCATGCGCCGCCGCAGGCACCCAACGCCGAGCGGCAGCGCCGACGCCGGGCCCGGGTTTAGCTGAGGAATTGGCCGGATCGAGTGTCCCGCCGTTGAGATGTCTTCGAGATTTTGCTCGAAGTTGGCCCCGGTCCCACCCGTCCGGGCCAGCCGCCGCGGCGCCCCGGACGGGCGGACAACAGATCCGTTGGCCGTCACCGTCCACGGCCATGTCCCGAAACATCGGGGTGGCGTGCTTCGCCGCGCCCCGACGTGGAGCATCCCGGCCAAGGTGAACTCCCCGTAGGGGATACGGGAACGGCAAGAGCGGCCCGTCGTGATTAATGCAAGGCATTAGCTCGCCGGGCTTTCGCGCCCGCCCGGCTGCCAGGAGAAAGGCAAAGGCAGTCGTCGGCAACGCCGCAAAGATTTAATTTAATGGATGGCGATTGCCGTCACTCATGCGTCCCGGCGGTCGAGCAGCGTCCAGGCGATGGCGTACACGATGGCGACGAACAGGCACATCACGCCGAAGCCGGGCCAGGGCTGGAGGGTGTGGGCGGAGTGGTAGACGCTGGTCAGCTGGCCCCCGGCCTCGGTCGGCCAGAACTCGGTGACCGGGTTCCGCCACGAGTCGGGCAGCGCCTGGGTGATCGCGGGCAGGACGAACAGGACGGCGATCATGGCGGCGATGGCGGCGGCCGGGTGCCGGAGCAAGGTGCCCGCGGCGACGCTGAGCACCGCCAGGGCGGCCAGGAGCAGCCCCGTTCCCACCACCGCCCGGGCTACCCCGGGATCGCCGAGCGCCGCGTGGGGGGCGTGGCCGCTGATGAGGGCCTGGCCCACGAAGAACGCGGTGAAGCTGGTGGCCTCGCCCACGACGAAGGTCACTGCGGCGAAGACCAGCGACTTGGCTGCCAGTACCCGGCCTCGCTTCGGGACGGCGATCAGGCTGGTGCGGATCATCCCCGACGAGTACTCGGAGCTGATGCAGAGCACCCCGAGCACGGCGATGGCCAGCGAGGCGACGGCCATCCCCGACGTGCTGACCCCGGTCGGGTCCCAGCTCAGCTTGCCGGAGGCGCTGCTCTTGGCGTAGCCGTGGGCGGCGGCCGCGCTGATGGCGGCCCCCAGGCCGATGCCGAGCACGACGGTCGCGGTCAGCGCCCAGAAGGTCGACCGGACCGAACGGAGCTTGGTCCACTCCGAGCGCAGCACGTCGCCGAAGGTGGCGGCGCGGAAGGCCGCCCGGTGGTCCGGGCCGGCCAGGGCGATCGTGGCGTCGGTCATCGGGTCGCCCCGGCGGCCTGGTACTCCACGCTGTCTCGGGTCAGTTCCATGAACGCTTCCTCCAGCGAGGCTCGGACGGGGGTGAGCTCAGACAGGGCGATGCCGTGGGCGGCGGCCAGCCGTCCCACCTCGGCGCTGTCCATCCCGGTGATCTCGATGACGTCGGGGTCGGTCCCGACCTGGATGGTGGCGCCGGCCTCCCGGCAGCGAGCGGCCAGTTCGGCCGCCTGGGGGCTGCGGACGTGTACCGACTGCTGGGAACTGGACCGCACGAACTCGTCCACGCTGGTGTCGGCGATCAGCCGGCCCTTGCCGACCACCAGCAGGTGGTCGGCGGTCAGGGCCATCTCGCTCATCAGGTGGCTAGAGACCAGCACGGTGCGGCCCTCGGCGGCGAGCGTCCGCATGAGGGTCCTGACCCAGTGGATGCCGTCGGGGTCGAGGCCGTTCACCGGTTCGTCGAAGATGAGCACGGCCGGGTCCCCGAGGAGCGCCGCCGCGATGCCGAGCCGCTGGCTCATGCCCAGCGAGAAGCCCTTCGCCCGGCGCCTGGCCACGTCCTCGAGACCGACGCTGCGGAGCACCTCGTCCACCCGGCGGCGGGGGATGCCGTTGCTTTGGGCCAGGCATAGCAGGTGGTCGCGGGCCCGGCGGCCACCCTGCCGCGCCTTGGCGTCGAGGAGGGCGCCCACCTCGCGCATGGGCGCCGGCAGGTCGCGGTAGCTGCGGCCGGCTACGGTCACCGAGCCCTGCGCCGGCGCGTCCAGGCCCAGGATCATCCGCATGGTGGTGGTCTTCCCGGCGCCGTTCGGGCCGAGGAAGCCGGTGACCAGGCCGGGCCGGATGGAGAACGACAGGTCGTTGACGGCCATGGTGGCGCCATAGCGCTTGACCAGGCCGCGGGCTTCGATCATGGCTCTACGGCGAACGGGATGGCGAGGTCGATGTAGTCGTCGGGGACGCTCGTCGCGGTGACGGGTCCGGTCGCGAGATAGGTGGTGCGCAGGCCGAGATCCTCGGGTGTGAGGGCAAGACGGTCACCCTCGTGCTCCTGCGCCTGCTCCTGCCCCCAGGCATCCAGCGACTCGCAGGCGAGGTTCCACTGCACCGCCCCGTACCCAGCTGGCAGCGCGACGAACATTTCCAGGTGCGCCGGCTCGGTTCGCAACGTCAGCTCGGGATAGTGCTCCGCGAGCGTGTGCGCTTCCCCCGCGGGAACCGGCTTGCACCATTCGATCAGGCCATCGCCGTCAGCGGTCGGGTGGCTCCAGTAGATGCAGAAGAACGCGCCTTCTCGTCCTTCGATCTTCGGGAGCGGGCGCTCGCGCAAGATCGCGATGAACTCCTTGCCGAACGCAAATTGCTCCTCCACGGCGACGGTGCGCTTCAAGCAGAGCAGGCTCCGCTCGGGCATCTCCCGGGTGGCGACTTCGTACATGACGGACCTCATTCCGCTCAGCCGGCTGACGAGGTAGTCGGCCAGCTCGCGCCGCGCGTCGTGGGCCGCTTCGACGTCGCGCCAGTGCTCAGCGATGCGTTTCGCCGCATCGGCCGGATCGCACGCGAGCAGCTCCTTGACCGCCTTAAGCGGCAACTGCAACTCGCGCATCATCACGACAAGGCGTGCCTGGTCGAGCTGGGCGGTGTCGTAGTAGCGGTAACCGCTTGCCCGGTCGACGCGCGCGGGCACCAGCACCCCGCGCTTGTCGTAGAGGCGCAGCGCCTTCAGCGAAAGGCGCGACCGTCGAGCGAACTCCCCGATGCTGATCTCATTCACGCTGACTCCCTCGTCGCCGGGCCGATCCGGCCCGGCAAGATGAGTGTGCGGGCTCCCCCAAGGTAAGAGTCAACGATGAGAATGAAAGGCGGCGATGGCCCGCCGGAAGTCCGGCGGGCCATCGCGGCGCGATCCTGTTCAGTTGCTGCCCGTGGCTCGTTACTCCTGGTCCGGGCTCGGGAGGGGCGCGCCTGGCACCTGCGCTGGAGCGTAGATCTTCGAGTCACCCGGGTAGGGCACCGTCCACCCGTGGGCCTGGTACCAGGTGTACCGGTTCATCTGCTCGGGGTTGGCGTAGTCGGGGACCGCGCCGTTGCCGGTGGTGTGCTGGCCGGCGAGCCAGGTCTGCCAGGCGGCGGCGGTGGCTTGCTCGTCGGCAGGCACCGCGGTCTTCTGGGTCTCCGCCTGGTTCAGCGCCGTCGCCGCGGCGCCGGTCTTGCCCAGGGTGTCGAGGCCGCAGGACGGAGCGGTGGTGATGGCCTCGGTCAGCGGCACCTGGTTCGGTACGGCGTTGAAGGGCGTGTAGTTGGGATGGTCGGTGAAGGCGTCGTACATCGGGGTGGCGGCGGCGACCTTCTCGTTCAGCGGCTGGGCGCCGAGGATCTGCTCGATCGTCCGGACCGCCGAGATCTGCGAGTAGTAGGTGTTGATCACCTTGCCGTGCTGCGACCAGGGGCTGATGACCTGGACCGGGGCGCGGTGGCCGTCGACGTGGTCGGCGCCGTCCTGGCTGTCGTCCTCGAGGACGAAGATGGCGGAGTCCTTCCAGTACTTGCTGTGCGAGATCGTGTCGACGATCTCACCGGTGGCGAGGTCGTTGTCGGCCACCCCGGCCTCCGCGTCCGCCGGCCCGCCGGTGTGGTCGCTGGAGAGCCAGATCATGTTGAAGTTGGCCGGACCGTTCTTCTGGAAGTCCTGCTTCCAGGTCTCGTAGCGGTAGATGTCCGGGATCGAGAGGTCGAACGGCGGGGACTGCGGGTCGGCGATCGCGTTCAGGGACGGGATCGCCGAGCCGTAGTTGCCCTTCAGGCCGGCGGCGGTCAGCTGGGCCGGGTTGCCGCCGTTCATGACGCTCTCGGTCGCGCAGTAGTACTGCTGCCACGTACCGGACGGCTTGCCCTCCATGTACTCGTACTCCCCGTAGTTCCTGGCCGACGCGCCGGCGGACTCGACCGCGGTCCACAGGAAGCCTGAGCTTTGGTGACCGAGCACGTCCTCCTCGGAGTCATAGCTGCGCTGGTACTCACCCGCTTGCGACTCGTCGTACTCGGGGTTGTCGCCCTGCATCAGCCAGTTGTGGCCTTCGGATGAGTTGGTGCCGACGTCGTACACATTGTCGTAGTCACCGAACTGCTTGGCCAGCGCGTGCTGGTTCGGCGTCGTCTTCTCGCCGAACTGGGTGAGCGTGGGGTCGCCGTTGCCTTCGCCCAGGTCGCCGAATAGCTGGTCGTAGGTGCGGTTCTCCTTCACGATCAAGAAGACGTGCTTGATCGTGGACGGGTCGCCGATGCGCGTCGGGACCGGGACCGGTGCCGCCTTCCTGCCCGCGGCCTGCTGGACGTCGTGCTTGCCCCAGCCGTTCTGCGCGAACACCGTCCCGGTGTACTTCGCGATGTCCTGGTCGCTCGGAAGGGTGAAGCGCGTCAGGGACGCGGTGGTGCTGTGCGTGTCGTGGCCGGTTACGGGGACGGTTCCCTGTCCCTTGTAGGTCGTGATGGCCGGGCCGCGCGCGTCGATGCCGCGGGTGTTGGTGACGACGATCTGGTCGCCGACGGTCGCCACGTCGGCCGGATAGTAGTCCGTCGGCAGCAGGCCGATGTAGCTCACCGGCTCCTTCGGCGCGCCGTCGTACTGGTAGACCGCGACGGCGTTCGCGCTCCCCAGGGTGACGAGTAGGTGGCCGTCCTTGGTCATGGCGATGCCGTTGGGCTGGTAGCCCACCGAGGACTCGGGCCACGGCTTGGTCTCGATCGTCTGCTCGACCTGGTCCGTCGTCGTGTCGATGACCGAGACGGTGTCACTGTTGGTGTTGGCGACGAACAGCGCGTTGCCGTCGGCGTACATCGCGGTCGGGTGCAGGCCGACGGCGATCGACCCGACCGGCGCGGTCGGGTTCGCGGGGTCGATGACGCTGACGGCGCCGGTTGTCGACGTGCCTAGGTACGTGTTGGCGGGCACCGCGGTGCCGTAGGAGTCCATGGTCTTGTCGCCGGGCTTGGCCTGCCGGCCGCCCTCGTTGCTCACGTAGAGCTTGCCGCCTGCGAAGGTGAGCTCACGGGGGGCGATGCCGACGTTCCACGTGTGCTCGACCGTACCGGTGCTGGGGTCGAGCGCCACGACGGTGTTCTGCCCGTTGAGCGCGGCGTACAGGGTCGACCCGTCGGGCGAGTAGGTGGTCTGGCCCACCAGGGCGGAGTTGGGCGTCGGGGTCCGGCTGTTACCAGAAAGGTGGGTGCCTACCGTCGGGAGCGGGAAACGGGTCGGCGCGCCGAGGGTGCCGTCGGCGTTGACCGGGAACCGGGTCAGGGCGTCTTGCTCGGGAAGCCAGAGGTACTTGCCGTCCGGCGAGTACGTCGGGCCTTCCTGTCCGACGGTGCCGTCGGACAGGGTCTGGTTGACCCCGGTTGCGGTGCCGACCGTCCAGATGAGCTTGTAGCTCGACAGGTCGAAGATCTGCAGGACCACCGACTTGTCGGTGCTGGTCGCCGCCAGGAACCGCCCGTCCGGGCTGACCGTCGAGCCCATGAACTTGCCGAACTCGGTGACCAGGCGGTCACCGATCGGGTTGATGATCTGGTCATCGGAGATCTGCAGCCCATTGGGGTACTGGGTGCCGACTTGGTTGTCGCCGAACACCAGTGTCGTGCCGAAGGCCACTCCGCCGCCGACGGCGAAGACAACTGCGGCTGAGACGGCTACCACGATTTGGAGTCGCCGTCCGGCCCAATGCGGGAGCCTAAGGCCGGCTTTCGGGATTTTTCGGCGTTGCCGCGTGACTTGCATACCTTCCCTTCCTATCCCTTCGATGAGGGAGCCAGCAGGTCGACCAGGCCGTCGAACTGCCATAGCGGGTTCGGTGCGTCCCCGTACGGGGCGTGCAGCACGAAGTAGCCGTTCACTTGATTCGGTCCGTCGCCGTCGGCGACGTACCGCCCGTTCGCGCTGACGTCGAGCTGGTATATGGCCTGTCCGGTCGCGTCATTGACACCAGGGAGATGCCAGTTGACGACGCAGCGCCAGTCGTTTCCCGGCCCGTCCTGGGCGACCAGGTCGGACCCCTTGGTGCAGGACGCCGTAGTGCGTAGCTGCGCCGCGGTGACCGTCAGGTGGTACACCTCCTGGCTCTGCACCACGTACAGGTGCCCGAACGACGTGGCGAGCGACCGCTGCAACTTGACGGCGTCGATCCCGGAGCCCGTGGCCCCGGTCGCCGCGGCTACCAGCGCCGCCGAAAGCGCCCACACCCCGAGCAGCGGCAGGATTCCCAGGGTGATCGCGCGCCGCAGCGAGCCGTCGTTTGCGAGGCTGGTGAAGTCGCGCCGCATGAAGATGAAGTACGCAAGCGTGGTCGCGGTGACCGCCCACGCCAGGCTGGCGGCGATGCCCGCGATGAGCGAGCCGAGCTGTGGCGGGCTGGTGAACAGGCCGTTCCAGGAAAGGAACGCGAAGCTGGGCAGTGTCACGCGGACGGCGGCTGGCATCGGCAGCACCTGGGACGCCAGTTGCATCCCCAGCCCGCCGAAGGCGGGCAGCAGCAGGCCGGTTGGAGAGCGCCCGAAGATGACGGACGCGAGCAGCCCGATCGCGGCGAAGGCCAGAATCGGGGCGAGCGCGCACAACCAGGCGAGCAGGAGCTTCCCGGCGGCCTCGGCGGGCGACAGCGGATGGCCGTCGAGACCGGCCAGCGGCCGGCTCCCGACCACCAGCCCGCCAACGATGCCCGAGACTGCCAGCCCGGGCAGGCACAGCATGAGGACGGTCAGGCTGGCCAGTGACTTGGCGAGGAAGATCCGCCGCGGCGAGCGCACCGCCACCAGCAGGTGGCGCCAGGTGCCGAGGCGGTCCTCGGAGGAGAACACGTCGCCGGCGATGACCGAGGTGAGCAGCGGGAAGAACCAGCTGCCCGCGAACGACAGCACCACCAGCGCTCCGGCCCAGCCGGTGGCGTGCATCTCGCGGCCAAAGAGAGTGTCAGACGGAAGCGTGCCCTGCCCGCTGACGACGATGACCGCGAGCGCCGGCCCGATCCAGCACGCGAGAATCAGCAGGCGAACCCGCCACTGGGCCAGCTCCTTGACCAGTTCGAAGCGGAGGGCGCGGGCCACCGAGACCGGCCGGACGGCCCGCACGGCGGCGGTAGGAGCGACCGTGGCAGTGGTCATTGGGCGGACTCCTGCGACCCGGCGGATTCCCGTTGTTCGGTGAGGGCGAGGAACGCGGTCTCAAGCGGTGAGACGACCGGCGTGAGCTCGCGCACCGCGACGTTCGCCTGAACGAGGCACGGCACCAGCCTGTCGAGGGCGGGCAGGAGCGCGCGCACCACGAGCAACTCACGGTTCGGAGCGCCCCCGGTGCTGTCAACCACGGTGATCCCGCTCGTTTCCGCGGCGACCCGCCGCGCGACGTCGTTGTCAGAGGTCAGCAGCCGGTAGTCGAGTTCACGGTTTTCGGCGGCCAGCTTTTCCAGCGGGCCGGAGAAGGCGACGCGCCCGGTCGCGATGATGGTCACCTCAGAGCACAGCTCCTCCAGGTCATCCATCCGGTGGCTGGAGAGGATCACGGTAGCCCCGTCCGCCGCGAGCCGGGCGAGGGTCTGGTGCACGTGCCGCTTGCCCGCCGGGTCGAGACCATTGGCGGGTTCGTCGAGCACGAGCAGGCGCGGCTTGGTAAGCAGAGCGGCGGCGAGGCCGAGTCGCTGGCGCATTCCGAGGGAGAAGCCACGCACCTTGTCATCGGCGACGTCGGTGAGCCCGACCTGCTCGAGGACGTCGTCGATCCCTGCCGTCCGCGCGCCCGGGCCGCGCAGGCCGGCCAGCGCGGCTAGGTTCCCCCGGGCGGTCAGCGCGGGGTACAAGCCAGGGCCTTCGACGAAGCCGGTGGCGCCGTCGGGCACCGCCTGCCCCCGTCCGACCGGTGCGCCCAGGACCTCAAGGCTGCCGCCGTCCGCGAAGGCAAGGCCAAGCAGGATGCCGAGCAGCGTTGTTTTCCCCGCCCCGTTCGGCCCGGCGATCCCGTGGACCTGCCCGACCGCGACATCCAGGTCAACCTCGTCGAGCGCCACCACATCCCCGAAGAGTTTTGTGAGCTGACGAGCCCGAACTGCGCAGGGACCGCCCGTAATTCCTCCAGTTCGCACACAGCAAACCTTCAGTACGCAGCTGACATGTGGGTTGATGGTCGCTTAAGACCCGGTAAACGTTGAATGTCTTAGACTTCGGCATAACTGGCGAAACTGAGCGGTCTTGAGGTTCAGCCCTAACGGCCGGACGTCCACCTGGTCCGTGGCTCCGCACCGGTGACGTCGCCCGGGCAGCGGATGCCCTTCCAGTGCGGGCCGTGCGTCCAGCCGGTCGGCGAGGCGGCGGCCTGGGCGATGAGGTAGCCGCAGTGCTGGCAGCGCGGCAGGGCGGCGCGCCGGTTCCACCGCCGGGAGTGGGCCAGCGCCCGCCACAGGCGGACTACCACCGGGACCGGGGCCAGGACCAGGCCACGGTCGTAGCGTGCTACTTCCGAAGAGCGGTGCAGCCGCCTGCGGGCCCAATCAGTCAGCGTAACGTCATCGGGCATCAGGCATCTCCCAGGAACCAGGTGCGGATAAGCATAAGCCGCTCTCGGCGGCGCTTACGCTATTTCTTGTTTTGGCCCGGTGGCGATGACCCGGCGCTGCCGCCATGCCAGGGGAGTCACGAGGGAGGATACCGGCATGAGCGAGGCGCGGGCGGAATTCTCCGAGCGGATGAACCGCATGCTCAACGAGGCCTCGCCGGCGCTGATGGTGAGCGTGGGCCACCGCACCGGGCTGTTCGATGTGATGGCGCAGATGCCAGCGGCGACGAGCGCCGAGATAGCGTCGCGCGCCTCGCTCCACGAGCGGTACGTCCGGGAATGGCTGGCGGCGAGGACCGCCGGGGGAATCGTTGATTACGACAGCGCGGCCGGGACCTGTGCTGTGAGGAGGAAGAGGACGAGCAGGGCATGATCGCCAGCGGCAACTGCCTCCGGACTACGGACCAGGCCCGCTGACGCCTCGGCACCGGGGACGGTCCGGGTGTGGACGGCTCAAGGTCGGCGGAAGCGGCCTGGGTCACGTGCGGGTCCCCAAGGTTCTGCGGGGGCCGGATAAACGCGCGCAAAAGTCACGCGTGAGCCTACTCCCCATGGGCGGGCACCGGATTGTCCGCCGGCGCTCAGCTCTGATGAGGCACCTACCGGGCTTGAGAACCTTCTCGCCTGCAAGGGCGTTGACCTAGCAGACAGAAAGCTCGGATTTCTAGCTGAGGGCGCCCATGTATCGGGAGGGTTTTCCTTATCTCGGGGAAGAATTCGCCGCCAACGCCCGCCTGCCCGGCACCCGGAAACGCTGGGTCCGGCAGGGGTCGGTCCTCGTGGGTTACGTGGGCCTTGCCGCGCTGGCCATCGTCCTCGGGTCGCCGGACGGACGGAGCCTGGCCGGCGCAGTGGCTGCCGCCACTTTCGTCGTGGTCTTCCTAGCCAGGCGCCTGGTGGGCTGGGGCATGGCCCGGATCGTCGGCCTGCCCAGCTGGGGTTTCGAGACTGTCGAGGCGCCCGGGCTCCGCGCCGCGCTGCTGTCGGCCGGCCTCCGGCAGGTCACCGTGGTCACTTCTTCCAGCGATCCCGGCATAAAGAGGCACACAGCATGGGCACTTCGGTTCGGCCGGACCGGGATAATCGCCCTTTCCGCGGACATGAGGGACCCGGAAAGGGTGACCCCGGACCGTGCGCTATTCCTGACCGCGCACGAGGCTGCCCACGTGGCTCGCGACGACACACTGACCAAGAACCTGCTGAGCGCGGGGCGGCTCAGCCTCCTGGTCGTCGTGGTGCTGACGGCTCCAGGAAGCCTGTGGCTGCTGCTTCCGCTTCTGATCGTGCCCGTGGCCGTCAGCTGGCATACGGAGCTCGCCTGTGACCGGATAGCCGTTGAGGCGGTCGGCCCGGCACCTGCCCGCGCGGACGTCGAATATTACAGCGAGGCGCTGGAGCGGGCTCGCAGCCGTCCGCTGCTGCGGCGCCTCATCTGGTGGACGTGGGACAAGTTCACGTACCCGCCCTGGGGCATGCGACGCGGCGCCATCGCCGCGTTCATCGCGAAACGGGAGCAGGCAAGCCCCCGCGCCAGCCTCCCCAGCCGGACCGGCACCGCTGGTGATGCGGCCGCGGCCCGCGGCCAGTACGCCGCCCGGCTGCCCATCCGTAAGCGGGCCCTAGGCCCCGACCACCCCGACACCCTGACCATGCGGCACGAGCTTGCCCGCTCGACCGGTGATGCGGGCGACGCGGCGGCGGCCCGCGATCAGTTCGCCGCTCTGCTGCCCATCCGCGAGCGGGTCCTGGGCCCCGACCATCCCGACACCTCGACCACCCGCCAGAACCTCGCCTACTGGACCTGGCAGGCGGGTGACGCGAGTTGAAAGGCATCACGCAGGCCGGGCCGCCCGGCTCAGGAGCCGGGCGGCCCGTACTTGTGGTCGGTTCAGGCCCCGGTCCTCAGACCGCCGGCACGGTGGGTACTGGCAGGGAGATCGGCAGGCAGGCGTCGGTGTTGATCGCGGTCAGGGCGGTGACCAGGGCGGTGGCGGACTGGAGGGCGGCGGTCAGGTCGGGCGGGATGGTGATCCGGCGGCGATGACGCCGAGCGTGGCCTGAAGCAACTGCACCTCGTCGACCAGGCACTTCTGCGCGTTCGCGGGCGTCGGGCTGGACGGGGCGGGCAGCCCGGCAGGCAGCCCGGGTTCACCGCGGCGGTCACCGCGTTCACCAGGCTGCCGGCGCTCTGGCTGAGAGTGACCGGGTCGGGCGGGAGCGCCGACAGCGCGGTACCGAGGCTGGTCACCGCGCTTCTCAACTGCTGCACCTACGGGGTGGCCGGGGTACACGCCGCGGCCGGGCAGTGGGCGCGGCACTGGCGGTGGTCGCGTCAAGGGCGACGGTACCGCCAACTGCCAGGGCCAGGGCGAGAGGGACGTGGACGCGCAACCGCTGGGACGTACCGGATGAGCTCCATCAGCTGGGCGCTGCTCGCACTGGCCCTGGCCGGCGTCACTCCGTGGTGGGCCGGACTCGGGTACGCGGCCGGATTCCTGGTGCCGCTGACGCTCGGGTGCTCACTGGCTCCACTCGTGCCCGGTGAGGACGGGACGGTAGCCATCGCCCATGCGCTGGCGGCGAGGCCATCCGTGGCCAGGGCGGCGTGCGTCCTTGCGCTTGCCCTGGCGCTTTCCTTCACGGCAGCCTCGGCGTGAGGGTCCCAGCCCGGTGGCGAAGCACGCGGGTGATTCCCGCTGCCCTGACCACGCTGACGGTGGTCCTGGCGGGTTGCACCGCAGGCGGGGCGGGCGGCGCGGCCAGCCGCCCCGCTGCCTCGCCCGCTCAGCCCGGGCCCGGCAGCCAGGTAGCCGCCAGCGGGATCGGCAGTCCGGGCAATCCGCTGCTCCTGTCGTGCGGCCAGGAATCCTTTTCCGATCCCCCGCCGCCGCAACGGCCCCAGCCGGGGGACCTGGCCATGGGCCCGCTATACGTGGTCAACGGCAGGCGGCTGTCCACCGTAAGCCCGGCTGGCTATTCAGATCACGGGTCGTGGAAGGTCCCGATCGTACTGGCCCAGGGCTCGACGGCAACGGTCGAAATCGCGCCGCGCGCATGGGGACACGTCGTGATCAGCAACCCCTACTCGCCGGTCGGCGGCGTGGTGGCCGCGACGTATCGCTCGTGCGTGGGCGAGGCTGGCTTTTTCGCCCAGAGCTTTACCTTCCTCCACGGTCAGGCCTCCGGGTGCGTGCCGCTCGACGTGAGGGTCGGCAACGGGCGACCGGTCCTGCACGCGACGGTCTCGCTCGCCGCGGGCACCTGCGCACAAGGCCATGACGATTAAGAAAAGGAAATTCTCCCAGACAATTAGAACAGTCTTGACAATGAAAGTTGTCCGTGACACGGTTACGGCATGCAAGATGTCGCGGTGATCGAGGATGCCGCAGCCGCGGAGGTCTCGCTCGATCCGATCCGGGCTCGGATGCTCGCGGAACTGGCCGAGCCACACACCGCGACCACGCTCGCGGCGCGGCTTGGGCTTGCTCGGCAGAAGGTCAACTACCACGTCAAGACCCTTGAGCAGCACGGCCTGGTGGAGTTGGTCGAGGAGCGTCGCAAGGGCAACATGACCGAGCGGGTCGTGCGGGCTTCCGCCGCCGCCTACGTGATCTCGCCGGCCGCGCTCGCCGCGGTCGCGCCCGATCCGGCCCGGTCGCCCGACCGGCTGTCCGCACGCTGGCTGCTCGCGCTCGCCGCGCGGCTCGTTCGGGAGACGGGCGCGCTCATCAACGGGGCGGCGCGGGCCGGCAAGCCGCTCGCCACGTTCGGGCTCGACGCCGAAGTGCGGTTCGCGAAGCCAGCTGACCGCGCCGCTTTCCTGGGTGAGCTCACCGAGACGCTCACCGGACTGATCAGTAAGTATTCGACAGAAACTGGTCGGCCGCACCGCCTGATCGTCGCGGTGCACCCCAGCATCACCGAAGACGGCGACCCGCCCGCAGAGGAGCAGCAGCAGTCATGACGCATCCATTCGAGCTACCCATCGAGTTCACGGTCGACGCCACGCCGGACGAAGTGTGGGCGGCGATCACCTCAGGGCCGGCCGTCGACTCCTGGCTGATGGGGCGCACGGAAATCGACAGCGCCAGCAAGACCACCACGTTCGAAATGTTCGGGCAGGTGTCCAGCGGCCGCATCACGGCCTGGGAGCCAGGTCACCGCTACGCGACGCAGGAGGACAAGAACCCGGACGGCACGTTCGCGGCCTTCGAGTGGCTCATCGAGTCGCGCGACGGCGGAGGCGCGGTGGTGCGCGTCGTGCACAGTGGTCTTCTCGGCGAGGATTGGGAGGCTGAATACAACGGCCTGTCTGTCGGCGACCGCGCCTACATGAAGAAGCTCACCGTCTACCTGGAGCACCTCGCACCGCGCACCGCGAAGAACGGGCTGTTCATGCCGGGGCCGATCATCAAGGACTCGTGGGCGGCCATGACGGCGGCGATCGGCGTCAGCGCGGACGCGGCGGACGGTCAGCCTGCCCGGCTCAGCGTGCCCGGGATCGAGCCGGTCGACGGCACCGTGGAGTTCACGGGCGCGCCGAGCTTCGTGGGCATGCGTACCGGCGACGCGATGTACATGCTGGTCCACGGCTACAACGACATGGTCTTCGCGACCGCGCACTACTTCGACGACCGCGACCCGTCGACCGAGACCGAGGCGTGGCAGAACTGGCTCGGCGGCCTCGCGGCCTGACCAACGCGCACCGGAGCGCGCCGTCGCCGTCAGGGCGCGGCGGCGAGGGTCTTGTTGGCCCTCAGCAGCAGCGGTTCCAGGAACGGTGCCGTGGACTTCGAGTAGGGCCCGGTCAGGTGATGGCGGTCGCCGTAGACGAGGACGTTGCCGACAACCGGGGCACAGACCCGCGGCCCGCAGATCAGCGAGTTCGCGTTGACCACGGTGACCTTGCCGTTCATCAGCTTCGCCGCGTCGGTGACGGGCGAATCCGGCAAGATGGCCGTGGACGCCGGCACGTCACACTGCGCCAGGTCGTTGGGATGCTGGTCGACGCACGTCGGCACTTGCTCGACGAGATCGGGTGACTCCTTGATCGGCGTCACGGAGATCCCGGCGGCCTCGAGCTGCGTCCAGTACTGAGCCATCCCGGCGCCGATCTCGGCCATGGCCGCCGGCGACGCATTGACGGAGTGGTCCGGTGTAGAGAGCAAGCTCGGGTAATCGGTGGTGATCACCACGTTCGGCCGGATGGTCGTGACCAGGTCGTGCAATACGGCCTTGCCCCAGGCCTGGCAGGCAGTGAGGTCCCCGATGCCGTTCCAGTTGAGCACCAGGGTCGACGACCAGGGACAGCTCGAGTGCAGCGCGGTCACCAGCTTCCACTGCCTGTGTACCGCGATCGCGTTCAGTGCGTCGAACCATTCGCCCGCCGCCGAGTCGCCGACCAGGGCGACCGTGAGCACGGGGTTGACGGTGTCACCGAACACGCACTCCTTGGGCGTGCTCGCCCCGAAGTCATCCAGGCAGCCTCCCGTCTGGTCCAGCGTCTGGCTAATCGGGTCCGGCGGCTTGAGGATGGGCGCGACGGGGACGTTCGTGACCGCGCCGGCGAGCGCCGCCGCGCCGGGGTAATCAGGGCCGAGCGTCCCGTTCCAGGGACCAGGCTCGGCGGTGATGTAGACGGCGGCGAGGGCGACCGGCACGACGGCGACGAGCGCCACCGCTAGCGAACGCCACTGGTGGCGCGCGATGAACGGCGCCAGCCGGACCTTGTCTTCCAGGAAGGTCTTCGTCAGCCAGGCCAGCAGGACCGAGACCGCGAGGATAACGGGTCCCGACAGGGGGCCGGGGGCCCGGCCCCGCCAGTCCGTGTACAGGTTGATGAGCGGGTAGTGCCACAGGTACAGCGAGTACGAGATCCCGCCGATGAACACCATGAGCCGCGCGGACGTCAGACGGGAGGGACCGCCGCGCCCCTCCGCGGATCCGCCCGCGATCAGCGCGACCGCGCCCAGGACCGGAAGTAGCGCAAGCGCCCCGGGGAACGCCATCGACCCGGTGAGCAGGAACGCCGACGCGATGACGGCGGCGAGCCCGGCCCATCCGAGCCATCCCTGGCGGGCCAGTGCGCGGGTCGGCCGCGCGGGGGCGAGGGCGAGGAGGCCGCCGACGCCGAGTTCCCACATGCGCGTCGTGGTCATGAAGTACGCCGCGGCCGCGTTCGCGTTCGTCTCGTGAATCGAGTACGCCAACGACGCGATAACCAGCGCCGCCGTCAGCACGCCGACGGCGGCGCCGCGCGTCCGGGTGCGCCGCGCCGCCAGCCCCGTGTTGGCGGGCGCTGTGTTGGCGGGCGCTGGGCCCGCGAGAGCGAACATCGCCGTCAGGAACGCCGCGAGCAGGAAGAGCAGCGGCCAGACGATGTAGAACTGCTCCTCGACCGACAGCGACCAGAAGTGCTGCACGGGAGTGGCGGCGTCGTCGGACTTAAAGTAGTTGACGGCATCCGACGAGAGCTGCCAGTTCTGGTAGTACAACGCGCTCGCCAGGATCTGCTGCGCCGTGTTGGCGAACTGGGTCGCGGGCTCGATGACGCGCGACGCGATCCACGTCGCGGTCAGCACGAGCGCCGCCGCCGGGATCAGCCGCCTGGCCCGCCGTCCCCAGAAGTCGGCCAGGCCCACCTTTCCCGTCTGCGCGTAGCCGCGCCACAGGTGGCCAGTGATCAGGTACCCGGAGATCACGAAGAACACGTCCACCCCGGCGAAGCCGCCGGGCAGCGCCGACGGGTACAGGTGATAGATCACCACCATCGCGACGGCGATCGCCCGCAGTCCCTGGATATCCGGCCGGAATCCCGCGTTTTCTCGAGGTTTCCTGGTACCGTCACCGGCCCCGGTGGCCGCGGGAACGACAGAAGTCACTTTTCCTGTATATCGGGTTATCAGGGCTGCTTTAGCAAGATCTCGGATTTACGTAAACTTTACGAAATGCGTCCACAAGCTCTGGTGAGTCGGCGATGCTGAAGTCCGCGTCCAGCATTCCCAGGTAGAGGGCGAGCGAGCATCTCCGGATGGTCCGAGCCCAGCTCGAAGGCGTCCCGCGGACCGCGACGCGCTGCTGGCCGAAGCCGCCCAGCTACGCGCTTTCGTCGCTCCCCGGGCGAATCTCGACATAATCCTCGAAACTCGTAAATCCCCAGGCGACTAAGGCCGCTCAGCAGCAGCCTGTGCCGGCGGGCTGCCCGGCCGCGCCCGTCTCGGCCGCCGGGGCGCAGCAAGCGGAGCCGGGGGTCTTGTCCAGCACGTTGGCGTCGCCCTTGACGACGTAGACCTCCCATGGCTCCTGGCCGGGGCCGGTGACCCAGACCTTGTCCTGGACGGCGTAGCAGCACGCGGAGTCTTCCTCGGTGGCGGTGGGAAGGCCCGCCGTGGCGAGGCGGGCGGTGGCGGCGGTGACCTCGTCCGTGGTCTCGACCTCGACGCCGAGGTGGTCCATGCGGGTGGCTTCGCCGGGGGTGCCCTCGATCAGCACGAGCTTGAGCGGGGGCTCGGCGATGGCGAAGTTGGCGTAGCCGGGACGGCGCTTGGCGGGTTCGGTTCCGAACAGCTTGGAGTAGAAGGCGACCGAGGCTTCCAGGTCGGCGACGCGGAGCGCGAGTTGGACGCGGGACATGAGGTGTTCCTCCCTCACCGGACGGTGCGCGGGCGCTGATTAAAGAGATCTCTAATCAGAGTTCCCGGTCAGTTTGGCATCCTGCTTAAAGATGTGTCAAATTAGAGAGGTGGTTAACCAGGAGCTGTTGCCGGTCATCGAGGCCGACCAGGGCCAGTGCTGTGCGCCGCTGGCGTGCGAGCCGCTGCCGGAGGCCGGGGCGGACGAGCTGGCGGCGCTGTTCAAGGCGGTCGCGGACCCGGTGCGGCTGCGGCTGCTGTCGCTGATCGCCTGCCACGAGGGCGGCGAGTCGTGCGTCTGCGACCTGCTGGACGCGTTCGACCTGACCGCCCCGTCGGTCAGCTACCACCTGAAGATCTTGCGCGAGGCCGGCCTGATCGGCTCCGAGCGGCGCGGCACCTGGGTGTACTACCGGGTCAACCCGGAGGTGATGGCGCGGATGTCGGCCGTGCTAGCCCCCTCGTTCGCGGCGGTACCGGGAACGTAGGAGGAAAGCGCGTCACCGCCGGGCGTGACGGGTCCAGGCCTGGGCGCCGGCCTGGCCGTCGTCCACTGGTCGATCAGGGACCCGGTCCCGGCCGGCGACCGGGCAGTTTTGACGCGGCCTTGGCCGAGCTAGACGGCGGCGTCGCCCGGCTCGCCCCCCGCCTCGCGGCCGACACGATAACGACGTGATCTCTTCGATGGCCGCCGCCACGTACTCCAGGCCGTCCGCGGCTCCCGGCAGGGCGTCGACCATGGTGAAGAAGCCGTGCATCTGCCCGGCGAACCGCCGGTGGCGCACCGGGACGCCGGCCTTCACCAGGCGCGTGGCGTACAGCTCGCCCTCGTCGCGGAGCGGGTCGTGCTCGGCGGTGAGGATCACCGCGGGCGGCAGCCCGGCGAAGCTCGCGCTGCGCAGCGGCGAGGCGTCCGGGTGCAGGCGGGCCTCGGGTTCGGGGGCGTAGTGGTTCCAGAACCACTCCATCGCGTCGCGGGACACGATGAGCTGGTTGGCCGGGTCGAGGTAGGAGGTCGACTCCAGGTCGCAGTCGGTCACCGGGTAGACGAGGACCTGCAGCGCGATCGCCGGGCCGCCGGCGGCCCGGGCGCGCAGCGCCATGACCGCGGACAAGTTGCCGCCCGCGCTGTCGCCGGCGACGATCAGCGGCACGGGCGCTCCGGCGAGTTCCGCCCGGCTTGAGTCGGCCCACAGCAGGGCCGCCCACGCGTCGTCCACGGCGGTCGGGAACCGGTACTCGGGCGCGAGCCGGTAGTCGACCAGGATGACCGCGCAGCCGGTCCGCTGCGCGAGCTGGCGGCCGAGCTTGTCGAAGTCGGCCAGGCCGCCGATGACCCAGCCGCCGCCGTGGTAGTAGACGATGACGCCGCGCGGCCGCTCGACGGGGACGAGGACGCGGACCGGCACGAACCCGCCCGACGCCCTTACCCGGGTGTCGCGGACAGAGTCCATGTCGGGCCCGGGCGGGGCGTCGCCCGCTATCGCGGCCATGACGCCGCGCGCCTCGGCCGGCGTGAGCTCCGCCAGCGGCTTGGCCCCGCTGGCGGCCAGCTGCTCAAGCAGCGCGATGTTGTCCTGGTCGAGTGCCATGGTCGTCACTCCCTTCGCCGGACACCACGAATCCCTGGTAACCGCTGTCGGCCACGGCGGCGCAGCGGTCGCGGTAGTTGCCGACGCCCCCGATGTACGGCAGGAAGATCCGGGGCTTGCCCGGGATGTTGGCGCCCATGTACCAGGACGCGGCCTTCGGGTGCAGGGTCTGGCCGGCGACCTGCTGCACGTGGTCGGTCCAGTCGGCCGCCGCCTGCTCGGTCGCCTCGACGACCCCGGCCCCGAGCCCGCGCGTCCAGGCGAGGCAGTCGCCGATCCACTCCACGTGCTGCTCGATCGACACCGGCATGTTGCTGAGCACCGACGGGCTGCCCGGCCCGGTGATCGTGAAGAGGTTCGGGAACCCGGGGACGGCCACGCCCAGGTAGGTGCGCGGTCCTTCGCGCCAGGCGTCCCGCAGCGACCGTCCGTCCCGGCCGCGGATGCCGAGCGCCTCCAGCGGCCCGGTGAGCGCGTCGAACCCGGTGGCGTACACGATCACGTCGAGGTCGTGCTGGCCTGCGCTCGTCCTGATCCCGGCCGGGGTGATCTCCTGGACGGGCGTTCGCTTGAGGTCGACCAGGGTGACGTTCGGCCGGTTGAACGTCTCGTAGTAGTTGGTGTCGAGCGGCAGCCGCTTGGTCCCGATCGGGAAGTCCCGCGGCTTCAGCGTGTCCGCGACCCCCGGGTCGCGGACGATCTCGTCGATCTTTGACCGAACGAAGTCGGCCGCCGTCTTGTTCGCGTCCTCGTCGAGTACCAGGTCACGGAAGGTCCCGGAGAGGAACGTAAAGCCGCCCGCGCCCCACGCGGCCTCGAAGGTCGCCCGGCGCTCGGCCGCGGACACCTCGAACGCGGAGGTGACGCTCGGGTTGTAGGCGAACCCGGCCGCGGAGTGCCGTGCGCGGCGGCGCCACTCCGGGTAGTTCTGCTTCCACAGGGCCACGAACTGCTCGTCGAGCGGCTCGTTCTCCGCCGGGATGGTGAACTGCGCGGTGCGCTGGAACACCGTCAGGTGCGCCGCCTGCTCGGCGATCACCGGGATCGCCTGGATGCCGGAGGCGCCGGTGCCGATGACGGCGACCCGCTTGCCGGCGAGGTCGACCGGTTCCCTCGGCCAGTTCCCCGTGTGCAGGCTCAGCCCGCCGAAGGTGTCCGCGCCGGGGAACTCGGGCTGGTTCGCGGTGGACAGGCAGCCGACCGCGGTGACGACGTACCTGGCGGTCACGCGGTGCCCCTGCGCGGTGCGCAGCGTCCACCGGCTGGCCGCCTCGTCGAACTCGATCGCGTTCACTTCCGCGCCGAAGGTGAAGTCCTTGCGCAGGTCCAGCCGCTCGGCGACTGCTTCCAGGTAACGGAGGATCTCGGGCTGACCGGGGTAGCGCTCGGTGAGCGGCCACTCCTGCTCCAGGTCGGGCAGGAACGAGAACGAGTAGAACATGATCTCCGAGTCGCAGCGGGCCCCGGGGTAGCGGTTCCAGTACCAGGTACCGCCGACCCCGTCGCCGCGCTCGAACCCGTGAACAGAGAAGCCCTGCTCGCGCAGCCGGTACACCATGTACAGCCCAGCGAACCCGGCCCCGATGACCACGACGTCAAGCGGTTCCGCGTCAACCATGAACCTCACGCTACGCGCGAACCGCCCG
Organism: uncultured Actinomycetota bacterium; assembly: GCA_963767685.1. Lineage (GTDB taxonomy): Bacteria > Actinomycetota > Actinomycetes > Streptosporangiales > Streptosporangiaceae > Trebonia. The sequence continues at coordinate 1,252,284 of CAVYEZ010000005.1, read as the reverse complement.
GCCGGGAATACGGGGAATATACGGAACGTTCGCCCGTCCCAAGCTCACCACCCGAAGCATCCCGAACGGATTGTCGCTCCACGTGGCCCGCCCCTCCTGGCTCCCACGGCCGGGACCGCGGGCGGGTGGCAGGCCTTGCCAGCGCCGGCCGGCTCCTAGTCTTCGTAACGGGTCGGCGGGAACGGGTCTTCCTTGCTTGGCTGGCGGAACTCGCCCTTGTCGATCTCCCGGAAGAGCTCGGCGCGCTCCTCCTCGTACACCTCGTCCAGCCGCGGGTCCTCCGGGTCGGGCGGCGTGTCCGTCGCGGGCGGCACCTCGTCGGGGTCGTAGGCGTCGATGCCCGCCGCGACGCGCTCTTCCTCGGTGAGCTCGGCGAGCTGGTCGTCGCTAAGACGCTGCGATGCCCCGCCGTGCTCGCGCCGGTTCCGGTGGAACTCCGCGGGGAACTCGTCTTGGTCCCGGTCCGGGTTCCGTCGTGCCATCGCACTCTCCCTCGCGGCTCGTCTGCGCTTGCTAACCCCACCAGCATGCCACGCGCAGAACCGGCCAAACCGTTCCCCCGCCCCTTAGTACCCAGGCGTACAGGCCCACGCCCGTGTCCTTGTCTCCTTAACCCGCACGGGCAGGCGCCGGAACCGGTCGAGATCGACAAGGGCGGGTTGGCGACGGATCACGTGCTCGTACATGCTGGCGGACGCGATGAAAGCGACCTCGGCGCCGGACTCGGAAAGCATCCGCCGCAACGCACGGGCATCCAGCAGCCGGAACAGGAAACTGACATCATGGCCGACGAACCCGTGCTCATCGTGATGGACGGGCCCGATATGCATCGCGACCCGGAGCTGGAGCTGCGCCGCGGCGCTGGACACGTGATTGTGGCGCCGCACCAGGATGCGGAGCCGGTCAGGAACGGACACCAGTCCTGTCACCGGGATCGTGGGCGGGACGACCACCAGGGCCCCGTCGCCGCGGTCCTCGCGCACACATCCAGACCCCGACACATCCGACCGGTCGAATGCGGCCTGCAGCATCTCGTAAAGAGACGAGCGGACTGCGTTGAAGTTGCGGCTAATTCATCTGGATTTATTTACGTACGCGACAGCAAGAAAGAACATGGTCCGGAGCTATCTTTCACCCCGACTGGATGGGCAGAGTTCATAGGGCAGCTCAAGGGCAATCCGGGTTAACATGTCGCTGATGGTGTCGCGTGCATGTGGACGAGCCGCATCCAGGCGGCCGCCCGGGTTTCCTTCACGTCGATCTCGACCGTTTTGTATTGATCGCCTTTGTTCATTTCGCCGAAATGAACAATGGCAGTTTCGTATACAAACGGTGAAACGATAATTCCGAGATCAACGCTGCTCGACGCCATGGCTCGCTTGAGGGGCGCGGCATCGACCATGCGGGCGGTGCGGATAATCGCTGATCCCGACATGCCGAGCGGGTCACCCATGACCGGGCCGACATTAACCGCGACGCGCAAGCGAATACTTAGAGAATCACTGTACGTGTGGTTATGGTACCGCAGCCGGCCAGGCAGTTCCTGGTCGAGGCGATGCATGACCCGGGCGGTCGGAACCTCCGGCGGCATGACGATCAGCAGGCCGTCGCCGCGATCCTCGAATATGCATTTTTCCCACAGGACGCCAAGCGATGCGCGTGTCATCTCCAGGCTCGCCCGCCTGATCATTCGGCGGTCGTCGTCGGTTCGGTTCGGCGCGCCGAATGCCAGGATATCCGTGAGTATCACGGTGCAGTTTTCCCCCGCCAGCAGCAGCTGCCGCCCATTGTCGGCCGATAGCACCCCCGCCGACTCAGGCCAGAGCATTCCTCCCCAGTGGTCCGCCTCATGCCCCGCAGCGTCCTCGGTGAGCCGGTCGTAGATCTGGTTCTCCACGATGTCGAGGACCCGCGGGTGCTCGCCGATGTAGCCCGCAAAGTCCTCCGTCCGCATGACCTGCGCGTGCACGGTCTCAAGCGCGACCACGGTGGCGGAGCGCACGTTGACGTGCAGTGCGCCGCGCTCTCCCACGAGTTGGCCGGGACCGCGCTTGGCGATCACCCGGGAGCCGTCCTTCTCCTGAACGCTGACCTGTACCCATCCGCTGAGAATGAGAATGACGTAGTCCGCCGGTTCGCCTTCTCGCATCAGCCTCGCGCCGCGGGCGAACGTGCGCTCGCGGGCCAACTCGGCAAAGTGTTGCCGTTCGGCTGGGTGAAGGGAATCCAGGAAATTAGCCAGGGAACGTTCGGACGCCTGGTGTACGGCCGGCCGCTGGGTAGCGAGGGGAAGGCCCAAGTCGGCTTCACGCAGGTGCCGGAATGTGTTGCCGGCCCAGCGTCCTAGCGTGATTGCGGGCCACCTCATGTCTTTCTTCCTCTCAATGGGTAATTCGTCACTGACGTGAGCGATCGGCGGAAGGGGAAGCTTCAGCATCGGGAGTTCATGCAGCATGGAAGATCCCTACGACGTGTTTGACGGTTTGGTACTGATCTTCGAACCATCGGGGTTACCAGTCGGCTGGTCGAAGAGTGCGGTGCGACCCTTTTACGCCTGAAGGGTGCCGGCACGTCAGTGCCGGCACCCCTAGTCGGGTCCTTTCCCGCAGGCCCGGCCGCGGCAGCGCCTGGGGTTCGCCTACATTCCTGCGCGCGTTCAGCAGGCGCCTCGCCGGGCACGTCCTCTCCGGTGTCCCGCGGCGGCCGTGGCCCGCAGTAGGCGCGTGCTCGGCAAGACCTCGCGTGGCGCTAACCGTCATCGCACAATCATGTGATATACAAGGGACCGCGCTGCCAGGTAGCAAGTAGCTAGGTGCCGTATGCGGCGCCCTGCAAGCAGTTCGGGTAGGGGTATGCATCGCGTCCACGATCTTATAGGGTGTGATGGGTTCCGGATTGCGGTGTTGTCTATTGAAGCCTAGCTAACTGTAACATAGCAGATCGTAAGTTTTCTAGCATCTACTCTGACCACAGAGAGTGAAATATCATGGCTACCGACCAGGGACCGGTGGTCCAGGGTGCGCTGCTCCGCACCGAGCTGATCCGCCTCCGCAAGGAGAGCGGACTGACGCAGGAGCAGGTGGCGCAAGACCTGGACTGGTCCCCCTCCAAATTGATCCGGGTGGAAGGCGGGCGCAGTTCCATCACGAAGGTGGACCTGGACGCTCTCCTGGCCAAGTACGGCATCACCTCGGAAAGTCATCGCGAGCGGCTGCAGGCGCTGAACCGCGGTACCCGCGAGAAGGCCTGGTGGAACGCCTACAGGGAAGACCTCAACCCGACGTACGTCGACTACGTCGGCTACGAGGCGGGCGCCGCGTTCATCCGGCAGTTCGTCTCGGGGTACCTGCCCGGCCTGTTGCAGACGCCCGAGTACGCCGAGGTCCTCACCAGCAACTCGCTCGACGCCGTCCGGGTCGCGTCCGTGGTCAAGTTCCGGCTTCAGCGACAGGCGGAACTCGAGCGGCGAACGGCACCGCCGCGCCGGTACTACGTCATCGACGAGTCCGTCATCAGGCGGCGCGTCGGGATCAACACGGACCCGGCGATCATGCCGAATCAGCTCAAGAGCATCGCCGACGCGGCCGAGCGCGATGACGCGCTGACGGTCCGGGTGATCCCGTTCAATGTCGGCGCGCACCGCGGCTTGTCCGGTCCGTTCACCCTCCTCGAATTCGAGGGTGCCATGCCGGACATCCTCTACCTGGACTCGGGAAGGGACACGGCGCTCGTGACCGGCGCCGACCCGCGTATCGCCGAGTACGCGGACGATTTCGAGAGCCTGCTGGAGAACTCGCTGTCCGCTGACGAGTCGATCGCGTTCATCAGGGAGATCGCCGAGGACATGTCCTGACCTCCGGCCAATGTCCTGGCCTCCGGCCAGGACATTGGCCGGACGCGTCTCAACACGAGCAAGCCGCGCCCCGGGGGCAACAGCAGGACGATTGCGTCCCGGTACAGCATTCAACAGGAGCTTCTGTTGCCGTAGGCGGGAATAGCGAAATCGCTTACACTCCTAGCGGGGAATGTCGGCAAGGACAAGGGCGGGCAGCGCGGCCCGGTTGACTCATGACCGGCTCGACACCTTCATCCCCGGGTCGTCATAGCAAGTGGGGGACCCGTCGAACGGAGGGACGTTGGATGCCAGCTCAGCCAATCTGGAGCGGAGCGCTGGCCTGGCGCAAGAGTCGTGCCAGCGGCGCAGATGGCGGATGCGTGGAAGTGGCCGACCGGGGGACGTCGGTGCTGGTCCGGGACTCCCGCGACCGGGGGACGGTCCTCTCGTTCTCCTCGGCTGAGTGGTCCGCGTTTTTGCGGCGGGTCGGGAACGAAGACGGAAAAGGGCGGGCCAGGAGCGCATAGCGCCCCTGGCGCTAAGCGGCCCGCGATCCGCACCAACCGCATCCGGTCGAGGATCTCGATGCGCCGCTGATCCGTGCTGATAATCCGCCTCGACCGCCAGTCGTGCAAGGCGCGGGTGACGGTCGACCGGGACGCGCTGATCAGGCTGGCTAGCTCCTCCTGCGATAGCTGCGCTGCTATTTCGCTGCGATCGGGGGCCGGGGCGCCTTCCTGTCCGACCAGGTCGAGCAGAAGGCAGGCCAGTCGCTGGGCGCCACTGGACAGCGCCTGGTTGCGCTGGTACTCGTAGGCCGCTTGCTGTCCCTGGGCTATGGCTTGCCGGTACGCGCGGGCGGCGGCCGGGTGCGCGTCGAGAAAGCCTTCGAATCGCTCGGCGCCAATCACCAGCGCGCGTACCGGGCCGATCGCCCGGACGGTGGCCGTCCGATAGCCGGTTACGCGCCCAGCGATCTCACCGAAAACGCTTCCGCTGCCGTAGAGCGCCACAAGAATCTCTCTGCCATCGCGGGTAACGTTTGTCACCTTGACCCAGCCGGACAGCAGGATAAATAGGTGGGTTGTCGGATCGCCCTCCATGCAAAGCACCGCGTCCGCAGCGAATTTCCTGGACCCGGCCGCCGATAGCAGCCCATCTCGGTCACGGTCGGCCAGAAGCTCCCAAAAAGCAGGCCCGCTCACGACGTCATTATCCGGCAGCGGAGGGAATTCGTGCACCGACGAAGCCAACGGTCTTTGCTGACCTCATCAATGCGGCATCCCGGTTGGCGGTTCCTTAGGCGGCGGCCTCGACCAGGTCCGCGTCCCGGTTCACCAGGGCGGCGTAGTGGCCGCCGAGCGCGAGCAGCTCGGCGTGGGTGCCCCGCTCGGCGATCTCGCCGTGGTCCAGGACGATGATCTCGTCGGCGCCCGCGATGGTCGACAGGCGGTGGGCGATGGTGATCGTGGTGCGGCCCGCGCTGGCGGCGTCGATGGCCTCCTGCACGGCCTGCTCGGTCTGCGTGTCCAGGGCGCTCGTGGCCTCGTCGAGGACGAGGATCGGCGGGTCGCGCAGCACCGCGCGGGCGATGGCCAGGCGCTGCTTCTCCCCGCCGGAGAACCGGTAGCCGCGCTCGCCCACGACGGTGTCGTAACCGTCGGGCAAGGACATCAGGTGATCGTGGATGTGCGCCACCTTCGCGGCCGCGACGATCTCCTCGTCGGTGGCGGACGGCTTGGCGAACCGCAGGTTCTCCGCGACCGAGGTGTGGAAGAGGTAGGTCTCCTGGGACACGACGCCGACCGCGTCGGCCAGCGTCCCGAAGGCCAGGTCGCGTACGTCGGTGCCGTCGATCGTCACGCTGCCGGACGTCACGTCGTATAGCCGGGGGATCAGGTAGCTGAGGGTGGTCTTGCCCGAGCCGGTCTCGCCGACGATGGCGAGCGAATGGCCGGCGGGCACGGTCACGTCGATGCCGCGCAGCGTCGCCCGACCCGTGCTTGATGAGCCCGGGCCTGATGAATCCTGGCCCGCGTAACTGAAGCCCACGTCGTTGAGCCGGACCTCGCCGCGAATCTTCGCCGGGACCACCGGGCGCGCCGGCTCGGCGATGTCGACCGGCAGGTCGAGGTACTCGAAGATCCGGCCGAACAGCTCCAGCGAGCTCTGGATGTCCACGCCGACGCCGAGCAGCTGGACGGCGGGCCGGAACAGGTTCTGCTGCAGGGTGGTGAAGGCGACGAGGGTGCCGATGGAGATGGCCATGTGATCGCCGCGCCCGGTCAGGCCGGTGACCCAGTAGATAACGGCGGGCATGGCGGACATGACGATCTGGATCGTCGACTGGCGCCAGCGGCCGGCCATGTTCGAGCTGACCTCGAGGTCCGACAGCTTGCTCGACTCCCCGGCGAACGAGTCGGCCAGCGAGGCGGAGCGGCCCATCGTGTGGCCGAGCAGGATGCCGCTGACCGACAGCGACTCCTGGACGATCGAGGAGAGCACGGCGAGCTGGCGCTGCCTGTCTCTGGTGATGCGGCGGCGCTCGGTGCCGACCCGGCGGCTCACCCAAACGAACACGGGCATCATGACCAGCGAGGCGATCGTGAGCCGCCAGTCGAGCACGATCATCGCGATGACCGAGGCGATCACCGTCGTCAGGTTGGACACCAGCGTCGTGGCGGTGGTGGTGACCGTCGCCTGCATGCCGCCGATGTCGTTGGCGATGCGGGACTGCACCTCGCCGGTGCGGGTCCTAGTAAAGAAAGCGAGCGACATGCGCTGCAGGTGGGAGTAGACGGAGGTGCGCAGGTCGTGCATGACCCGCTGGCCGACCTTCGTGGACACGTAGGTCTGCGACACTCCGAAGGAGCTGTTGGCGACGGCCACGACGATCATGCCGAGGGCCAGCACGGTGAGCAGGCCCGTCCGGCCCTGAGGCAGGGCGACGTCGATGACCTCGCGGATCAGGAACGGGTTGACGAGCGAGACAAGGGATGAGGCGGCGACGAGGACGCCGACGAAGAGCAGGTTCCAGCGGTAAGGGCGGAAGAGCCGCGCGATGCGCCGGAGCGGGACGCGGGGATTGCTTGCGGTACCCAATAAGGCCTCCGTGGGTAGATGAACTTAGTCTTGGTGGCTCAAACAGAGTATAACTCATAATTGTTCCCGGCTCAGTATGAGCCGCGCTCCTGGTAACCTGGAGGCATGGGCTACGAGGACCCCGTACAGCTCGCCGACCTGCTGCACGGGCTGACGAGGCGGCTGCGCCGGGCGCAGGCCGAACGTCTGGCGCCGCTCGGCCTCACGCCGGCCCAGGAGCGCGCCCTGCGCGTGATCGCCCGCGGCGACGAGCCGCTGCGCATGACCGAGCTCGCTGACCGCCTCGGCATCGTCCCCCGTTCGGTTACCACCGTGGTCGACGCGCTCGAGGACGCCGGCCTCGTGCGCCGCGAGATCGACCCGCGCAACCGCCGCGCCATCCTGCTGCGCCTCACCGACCGGGGCACCGTAGTCCGCGACGAACTCCGCGAGGCCCGCAGGCGCGCCGCGGAAGACCTGTTCGCGCCGCTGTCGCCCGACGACCGCAAGACCCTGGGAGACCTGCTGACGCTCCTCGATGTCGGGGACGCGAATCGTGAAAAGCATTCGCCCGCGTCGTCCGGGCGGGGACCAACGGTGACCGAGAGAAGCGCGTGACAAGGTTTAGCCGGCCAAGTGGGTGACGATATAGCCGGCGGGCCGCAGAACCTGCTCGAGCCGGAGATCATGGGCCCGCCGACCGTCTGGCCCGCCTCCGCCGAGGCGTCCGGAGTCACCGACGAGCGCAGCCCGAGGCCGCGTTCATTCCGGACCCGGGCGGTCGCGCCGATCCGGCTTCCGCGTCCCGGCTGGCCGAGGCGCTCGCCGAGCACGACGACGTCGTCCTCGCCGCCTACCTGGACGACCGGGCGGTGACAGCGGACGACTGGCTCGACCGCAAGCTGGCCGGGCAGGTCAGGGACGCGCTGGTCCACCCGGTGTTCTTGATTACGCGCCCCGCAACACTACGAGGGCCCCAGAAGCGGACGCCCGCAACAGTTTGATCACGCCGCAATCGTCTGCGCGCTGGTAATGGTGCGCATCACAGCTCTAATGCTAAGTTGCTCTTGCCTGAGGCGCGGGTGACACCCGCGAGGCAGGTGATTAGGGGGATTCGAGTTACACCCTCACATTTGAATCAAGGTGATGGCCAAGTGCCCGAGGTCAGCCGCAAGCGCCGCCTGGCGGTTCTCGGGATCTCCTGCCTGAGCTTGCTTATGATCGGTCTTGACGACACGACCGTGAGCATTGCTCTGCCGACGATCGGCAAAAGCCTGAATGCCTCGGTGTCGGGCTTGCAATGGATCGCCGACGGTTACACGATGGTGCTCGCCAGCCTGCTGATTTTCGGCGGTGCCACGGCGGACCGATTCGGGCGGAGAAAGGTTTTCCGCATCGGCCTGGCCGCCTTCACCGCGGGCTCGGCGCTGTGCTCGCTGGCCCCTAGCCTCGGCTGGCTAATCGCTTTCCGCGTCCTGCAGGCAATGGGCGGCTCGATGCTCAACCCGGTCGCGGTGTCGATTATCTCAAGCGTCTACACCAACCGGGCCCAGCGGGCGCGGGCGATCAGCCTCTGGGTAGGCATGTTCGGCATCGGCATGGCGCTGGGTCCGGTGGTCGGCGGCGTGGTGGTGGGCACGGTCGGCTGGCGCGGAATCTTCTGGATCAATGTTCCGGTCGGGCTCGGCGCCATCGTGCTGTCCTCCATCTTCGTCCCCGAGTCACGCGGGTCCGCGTCGCGCCGGCCCGACTGGACCGCGCAGACGCTGGTAATCGCCATTCTTGGGGCCAATGTTTACGCAATCATCGAGGGCGCGTACACGGACTGGCGGGCGACCACGATCCGCGGCCTCTTCATCGTGGCCGCCGCGCTGTCGGCCGTGCTGGTCGTCTGGGAGCTGCGCAGGAAAGACCCGCTGATCGACCTCCGCTACTTCCGCAGCCCGTCGTTCTCCGCGGCCGTGACGATCGCCGTCTGCGCGTTCGCCGACCTGGGCGCCTTCCTCTTCCTCACCAGCATCTACCTGCAAGTTGTCAAGGGCTTCGGGGTGATCGCGGCGGGCCTGCACATGCTGCCGACCGCCGCCGCCATGGCCGTCTGCCCGTCCCTGGCGGCCTGGATGACCGCCAAGACCGGCAGCGCGCGCGTGCCGCTGCTGTTCGGCGGCCTGACGCTGATGCTCAGCACGATCTTGATGTCCCGCTTCACCGGGTCTTCTGACAACGCCTACCTCCTGGGGACGTTCGGGCTGTTCGGTATCGGCATGGGCATGGTGAACAGCCAGATCAGCGTCGCCTCGGTGGCCGGGATGCCGGCTAGCCAGGCGGGTCTCGCGTCGGGCATCGCCGCTTCCAGCCGCCAGGTAGGGCAAGCGCTCGGCGTCGCGATCGCGGGCTCGGCGCTGACCGAGACAGCCCACGGGCGGGTGCGCGCGGGATTTACCCTGGCGGGCCATTCCGTGTGGCACCTCCTGTTCTGGAGCTCGTGCGTGGCCCTCATCGGCGGGCTCGTGTCACGGCGCGCCCGGGCGCGCCACGCGAAGACCGGGGAGCTGCCCCGCCTTGAGCCATTTCCTGCCCGGCGGGCGCCGGGCGCGCCGGGTACCGCGCGGCCGCCGGAGGCCGAGGAGCCGGTTTGGCCGCCTGAGCGCGAATCCGTCTGGGTTCCCCGCTACCTGGCCAGGCTGGACTCACCCGACGAGCCGAAATGATCATCTTTCCCTTACTCCCGAACGAGTTCGTGGACCCTGCCCGCGCATCGCCGCGCACCTTGGCGTGGCGAAGACGATTGTCGGCGCCACCCTCTAGGGTGTTACGCACTGGCTTGGGGTTCCGAGATGTCACCTGGGGGGTTTGAAGCTGTGGTAGATCGCGCCGGGTCGAGCGTCCCGCCGACGGGCATCCTGTCTGAGGCAGGCACCGTGTCTCCCCTGTTCCGGCAAGCACCGTGTCTCCGGCAAGCACCGTGTCTCCGGCAAGCACCGTCTCTCCGGCAAGCACCGCGTCTCAGCCAAGGCCGGCGGACGCGGTCGGCCTGGTGGCCGGTACCGAGGACTCGACGCCGCTGGAGTTCGCCGTCGCCCTCGACGAGGCCTCTTACCTGCAGCTCGACGACGTGGTGGTGACGCTGCGGCATGTGCCGGGCGTCGGGCCCGTGCTGACCAGCGGCATCGTCACCCAGGTGCGGGCCAGGCAGGAGGGCGCGAGCTTCGGCTCCGACGTCTTCCTCATCTCCGAGGGCGTGCTGCCCGCCCGGACGCAGGAGATCGCCGAGGTCAGCACCACCCGGGTAGAACCGGAGATTTACGTGCCGCCGCGCCCGGGCGAGGTGGTGCGCCGCGCCACCGGCACCGAGCGGGCCCAGGCCCTGTACTTCGACCAGATGACCAACCGGGTACCGCTCGGGCGGGGCCGGGACGGCGCGCCGATCTACGTCAACATGGAGTTCCTCGACGGCACCCGGGGCGCCCACGTGTCGATCAGCGGCATCTCCGGCGTGGCGACGAAGACGAGCTTCGCGCTGTTCCTGCTGCACTCCATCTTCCGCTCCGGTGCGCTGCGCGAGCGGGCGGTCAACGCCAAGGCCCTGGTGTTCAGCGTCAAGGGCGAGGACCTGCTGTTCCTCGACCAGCCGAACGTCAAGCTCGACGACGACCTGCGCGCCCAGTACGCCGCGCTTGGCCTGCCCGCCGAGCCGTTCGCGTCGGCCGGCTTCTGGGCGCCGCCGATCCCCGACGACACCACCGGGCGGCCCAACGTCACCGGCCGCACCAGCGGCGTCGAGGCATTCTGGTGGACGATCGCCGAGTTCTGCGCGAGCCAGCTGCTGCCCTACGTGTTCGCCGACGCGGAAGACGACCGGCAGCAGTACACGATGGTCATCCACCAGGTCGCCGCCCGGCTCCGGCACGACGCCGAGCCCTACGGCACCAACGGCGCGGTGAAGATCGACGGCGTGGTCGTGTCCACCTACGAGAACCTGGTCAACCTGATCGTCGACCGGCTCAGCGACGAGGACGCCCGCAAGGACTGGGCCGGGCCGGTCACCGGGACGGGCACGGTCAACGCGTTCGTCCGCCGGCTCCGCTCGTCGCTACGGCCGCTGAGCGGCATCATCCGCGCGGACCTGCTGGGCACGCAGCGGCGTAGCATCTCCACCCAGGACCAGCAGGTCACCGTCGTCGACCTGCACAACCTGCCCGAGCGGGCGCAGCGGTTCGTCGTCGGCGTGGTGCTGGCCGCCGAGACCGCCCGCAAGGAGGACGCGGGCGCCGGCGGGCTGCTGTTCACGATGATCGACGAGCTGAACAAGTACGCGCCCCGCGAGGGCAGCTCGCCGATCAAGGACGTGCTGCTCGACATCGCCGAGCGCGGCCGGTCGCTCGGCATCATCCTGATCGGCGCGCAGCAGACCGCGAGCGAGGTCGAGCGGCGCATCGTGTCCAACTCGGCCATCCGGGTGGTCGGCCGCCTCGACTCCGCCGAGGCGGGACGGCCCGAGTACGGCTTCCTGCCCGCCTCGCAGCGGGTCCGGGCCACGATCGCCAAGCCGGGCGCGATGTTTGTCTCGCAGCCGCAGATCCCCGTCCCGCTCGCGATCGAGTTCCCGTTCCCCGCCTGGGCGACCCGGCTGTCGGAGTGCGCCGGGCCGATCCGGGGCGGGTCCGCCGCCGGGCCTGCGCCCGACCTGATGTCCCGGCTGCCACCAGAAGATGACATCCCGCCGTTCTAACCGCCCGGGAGACTAGCGCATGAAGTTCCTGCACACCGCCGACTGGCACGTCGGCAAGACGCTCAAGGGCCGGGACCGCCTCGATGAGCAGCGCGCCGTCCTCGCCGAGATCGCTTCGATCGCGGAGACCAACGAGGTCGACGCGGTCCTGGTGGCCGGCGACGTCTACGACCTGTCGGCACCGTCGGCGCCCGCGCAGCACGCGGTGGTCCAGGCACTGCTGCGGATGCGCCGGACCGGGGCCGAGGTCATCGTCATCGCGGGCAACCACGATCACGGGCCCACCTTCGACGCCTACCGGCCGCTGATGAACGTCGCCGGGATCACCCTGGTGGGCACGGTCAGGTCGGCCGCTAACGGCGGTCTTGTGCACTTCAAGGCCCGGTCCGACGGCGCCGACACGCAGGTCGCGGTCCTGCCGTTCCTGTCACAGCGGTGGGCGGTGCGCGCCGCCGAGATCGTCGCGAACACCCCGGCGGAGAACGTCCGCGCCTACGACGAGCAGGTCCGCCAGGTCATCGGGTCGCTGACCGGGGGCTTCGGCGGCGACACCGTCAACCTGGTGATGTCGCACATCACCTGCGTGGGCGGCAAGTTCGGCGGCGGCGAGCGGTCCGCGCAGTCGATCTTCGAGTACAGCGTGCCCGCGAGCGTCTTCCCCGTCGCCGCGCACTACGTGGCGCTCGGTCACCTCCACCGGCGGCAGGCGCTGCCCGCGCCCGCTCCGGTGCACTACAGCGGCGCGCCGCTCGCCGTCGACTTCGGCGAGCAGGACAACACCAGCGTCGTCTGCCTGGTCGAGGCCACCCCGGGAACCCCCGCGCGGATCACCGACATCCCCGTGACCGCCGGGCGGGGGCTGCGCACCGTGCACGGCACGCTCGCCGAGCTTGAGGCGCGGGCCGGCGACTTCGCCGACGACTACCTGCGGGTGTACCTGCGTGAGCCGACCCGCGCCGGGCTGCGCGACGACACGCTCGCGATCCTGCCCAACGCCCTTGAGGTACGCATCGACCCGGAGTTCGCGCCCCCGGCGGAGAAGGCGGCAACGGCGGGGGAGGCCCGCATCGCGCGGACCCCGGGCCAGCTGTTCGCCGACTACTGCGCCACCAGGGACATCAGCGACCCGAAGGTCGCGGCCCTGTTCGGCGAACTGCACGATGAGGTCACCGCCACCGGCACCGACTCGGATTCGGTCGGCGGGCTGACCCCGGCCTGACTCAAGGAAGAGGGAAACTCCGATGCGCCCGATCGCACTGGACCTGCACGGCTTCGCCTCCTTCCGCGAGGAGGCGCACGTCGACTTCGGCGACGCCGAGTTCTTCGCGCTCGTCGGCCCGACCGGTTCGGGGAAGTCGACGGTGATCGACGCGATGACGTTCGCGCTGTACGGGTCCGTGCCCCGTTGGGACAACAAGAAGATGGTCTCGCTCGCGCTGGCCCCCAGCGTCGCCCGGGGCACCGTCAAGCTCGTCTTCGAGGTCGACGGCCAGCGCTACGTGGTGGCCCGCGAACTGCGCCGCGTCGGCAGCAAGGTCGGCCAGCGGGCGGCCAGCCTGGAACGGCTCGCTGACCGGCGCGGCCTGGCCGCTCCCGGCGACGAGACCTTCCCGCTGGCCAAGGACCTGGACGGAGTCAACGAGGCCGTCGAGAAGCTGCTCGGCCTGAAGTACGAGGACTTCACCCAGTGCGTTGTGCTGCCCCAGGGGCAGTTCGCCGACTTCCTGCACGCCAAGCCGGCCGAGCGCCAGGACATCCTGCTGCGGCTGCTCGGCGCGGAGCACTACCGGCTGATGATGACGCAGGCGAACCAGCGGGCCAGCGTGGCCGCGCAGCGCGCGAGCACCTACGGCGAGGAACTCCTGGGCTACGCCGACGCCACCCCTGAGGCGGAACAGGCCGCCCGCGCCGCCGAGTCCACGCTGGTGAGCCTGGGCGAGCGGGTGACGGCCGCGTTGCCGCTGATCAGCGCCCGGCGCGAGGAGCTCAAGGCCGCCGGCGAGCGGCTGCGGCGGCTGCGGGGCGAGGAGGCCGCCCTCGCCGCCCTGCGCGTCCCCGACGGCACCGGTCAGCTGGACGCGGACCTCGCCGCCGTCCAGGCCAGCGTAGCGACATTGACGGCGGCCGAGCGGGCGGCCGAGGACGCCGACAGCGCCGCGCGGACCGCGCTGGCCAGCGGACCCCAGCGGGCACCACTCGAACTGGCCCGCGCGCACCGCGCCGAGCATGCCCGCCACCACGCCGCGATCCCCGCCCTGGCGGGTGACGTCACGCGACTCGGTGCACGCTCGAGCGAGGCGTCCGCCGCCGTCGATGCGGCCGCCAGCGCCGTGGAGGAAGCACGGGCCAACCGCGACGCGGCTTCCCGCTCGGCGGAGGTCGCCGCCGAGCGGGTCGCCGCGCTGACCGCTGAGCACGCGAACCTGGCGGCGGTGACCGTTCCCGCCGGGATCACGGAGCTCGACCAGCGGCACGCTTCCGCCGCGACCGCGGTCACCGCCGCCGCCGCCGCCCTGGAAGAAGCAGAGCGGGCCGACGCGGCTGCCCGCGACACGCGCGCCGCCGCCGCCCCGGAGGCCGGGCTGGCCCAGGCGCAGCGCGACCTCGGCGACCTGCGAGCGCTCCTCGCCGAGACGGCCGCCGCCGAGGACGCCGCGCGGCAGGCCGTCAGCGCGCGCGAGGCGGCCGCCGCCGCGCTGGCCGCCGCCGAGCAGGCCCGGCTTGACCGCCAGGCCCAACTGGACCAGGCCCGCCGCGCCCACGTCGTCGCCGGGCTCCGCCCGCACCTGGTCGCGGGGGAGCCTTGTCCAGTGTGCGAGCAGACCGTGGCGACGCTCCCGGCCCCGCTGCCCGCCGACGAGATGGACGCCGCCCAGGCCCGGCTAGCCGAGGCGAGCCGCGCCGTCACGGCCGCGCACTCCGGTGCCAGCGAGTTCGCCGCCACGGCCGCCAGGGCCGACGCGTCGCTGGCGGCGTGCGTCACCCGCCGGATAGCGCTTGCCACTGACCTGGCCGAGGTCCTGGCCGGGCCGCTCGCCGCCTTCCCGTTGCCTGCCGCCCGCGCCGCCGCGGCCACCCCGGCCGGTGCCGAGGTGCTGGCCGGCGCACTTGACGAGGTCGCCGCCTTGACCCGGGCCCGGCGAGCGGCGGAGCAAGCCGCTGAGCACGCGGCCACGGCGGCGCAGCGGGCACGGGTACGCCACCGCACCGCGCAGGCGCAGGCGCAGGCAATCGAGACCGAGTTGACCGCGGCCCAGGGCGGGCTGCGGGCGGCCCGCGACCCCCGCGTGGAACTCGGGGCCCCGCCCGTAGACGGCCTGGGCCTGGCCGACGGCTGGGCGACACTCGCGCGCTGGGCGGCGCAACTGGCACGGACCCGGTCGGCCGCGCTCGACCAGGCGCGCGAGGCCGCGGCGGCCGCCGCTGGCCATCGGAAGAAGCGCGTGGAGGCGTTCAGCGACGCGGAACGAGCCCTCGCCGGCCTGCGGATCCAGGCGAAGCAAGCGTCGGACGCCGACCAGGGGGCACGGGGCGAGCTGAGCCGGGTCACCGCCCGCATCACGGAACTCGACGAGCTCTTGGCAGACGCCCCCAGCGACGCTCAGATCGCCGAGCGGCTGGACCTGCGGAACCGGCTTGAGGCGGCCGCCGCCGCGGCCGAGGCCGACCTGCGCGCGGCCCGCACTGCGCGGTCAACCGCCGAGGCTGGCCGCGCGACGCTGGAGCGAGCCGAACGGGAAGCGCGCGGCCAGCTCTCGGCCGCCCGCGACCGCGTGGTCGCCCTCGGCGCCCCCGCCCTCGACGGCCGAGGCCTGCTAGACGCCTGGACCGACCTCGTCACCTGGGCGTCCGGTCAGGTGAAGCTGCGTGAGCAAGCGGCGGAGGCAGCCGCCCGCGAGGCGGATGCGGCCGCCGCTGGCATCGGCGAACTGGCCGGCCAGCTGAGCGCGGAGCTGGCCGCCGCCGGGATCAGCCTTGCCCCGGCCGCGGTCGCCGACTCGGCCGCCACCGCCGTCACCAGCGCGCTCGCCGGCGCCAAGGCGGCCACCAGACGTGTCGCCGAACGTCGCGCGCACGCCGCCGGCCTGGCGGGCAAGCGGAGCGCCGCCCAAGAGGAGCAACAGGTCGCGCACCTGCTCGGCAACCTGCTGCAAGCCCGGCAGTTCCCTCAGTGGCTGGTCAGCGAGGCCCTGGATGACCTGGTCACGGCCGCCTCGCAGACCCTCGCGGCGCTGTCGAGCGGCCAGTTCGACCTGACTCACGACAAGGGCGACCTGTTCGTCATCGACCACGCCGACGCGGACGCCCGCCGCTCCGTGCGGACCCTGTCGGGCGGCGAGACCTTCCAGGCGTCACTCGCGCTCGCGCTCGCCCTGTCCTCGCAGATCTCCGCGCTCGCGGCCGCGGGCGCGGCCCGGCTTGACTCCATCTTCCTCGACGAGGGATTCGGCACCCTGGACGCCGAGACCCTGGAGGTCGTGGCCACCACGCTCGAGGCCCTCGCCCAGGGCGACCGGATGGTTGGCATCGTCACCCACGTGGCGGAACTCGCCGAGCGCGTCCCCGTCCGGTTCCGCGTCGCGCGCAACGCCCGGACGTCGACCATCACCCGCGAAGGCCTGCCGGCGGCGGACGCGGCGGAAACGGAGGAGCCGTGACCCGGGGGAGCGGCATGACCTTCAGCGTCGACGGCTGGGACCCAAGCTACGGCGCCAGCCTGGAGATCGAGGGGCAGCTCGAGGAGTCCACCGCCAGGATCGACGCCGGCGTGGAAGTGCCGGTAGACCGCTGGCGGCCGATCAGCCCCGACCGGCCGGCCCGCTGCCCGAGGCAATGCTGTTCGTAGACGGCGTGCGGCGCGTCGAGGCGCAGGTCTGGATCGACAGCGACACCAGGGCGGCCAACTCCACCGCCGTTGACCTGACCACCGGTGAGGTCCAGCCCGAGGAGACCCTACTGAGCGGAGAGGCGACCGCGGCGCTGTGCGCCTCGTACGCGGCGGGCGCGGTCTGCTGCTGCGCGGCGGGCGCGCACCTCGTGGCCTCGGAGTCGGGCCGCGGCCTGTTCTCGGTGGCACCGCACGCGGGCGACATCCTCACCAGGGCAGGCGGGTACAAGGCGTTCCACGTAAAGATCAAGCGGGCCGGGGCGCCCGTCATGGCGGCGCTGTCGGCGTCGCTGCAGCGCAGGCTGGCCGCGGTCGAGGCGGAGGTCGCCAAGGCGGCCCGCGACGCGGCGGCCGGCACTGCCGCGGCTCCCGGCGGGCACCCCGGGCCGACCGGCAACGACCTGTTGATCGTCGACGGGCCACTGCTGGGACGCCAGCACCTGGAACGCGCACTGGGCTACGTCAAGTCCCACCACGCGACGTACCTGCCGCCCGAGCTGAACGCGCTGGTTGGCAGGCTCGCCCCGGGCCAGCGCACCCCCGCGTTCCACATGGGTACCAGCTGGGACCGGCACAGCTGGTACCTGCGGCTGCCCGGGCCGCCCGGCGCGCCGTGGTCGGGCGTGGTTCGCATCGAGTGCGCCGCCGACCTGCCTGTCGACGAGGTGACCAGGCTCGCCGGGCTCAGCCAGCGCAGCCTCGGCCGGTTCGCCTCCGCTAGCTACAAGGACTCGCGCGCGCCGCAGAACCTGTACCCGATCGCCGGCCTCGAACGCGAGCTCAGGCGCCGCCTCGGCGACCCGCGCGTGCTCTACCGCGCGCTGCGCGAGGCCGCCCGGGCGGATCAGCGGCTTCTCTAGCCGGGCGGCATAGGATCCCTTCGCCCGGCGTTGAACTCAGCCGGAAGAGGTGATCGCTGATCATGCGTGCCCGACTGTCAATCCTGGACCTCGCGCCCATCGGCCGCGGCCAGACCGCGCGCGAGAGCTTCGCGGCGAGCGTCGCGCTCGCGCAGCGCGCGGAAGAGCTCGGCTACCTGCGCGTGTGGTACGCCGAGCACCACAACATGCCGTCGATCGCGTCCTCCGCGACCAGCGTGCTGATCGCGCACATCGGCGCGCAGACCTCCAGCATCAGGCTCGGCTCCGGCGGCATCATGCTGCCGAATCACTCCCCGCTGACGATCGCAGAGCAGTTCGGGACCCTGGAGGCCATGTACCCGGGCCGGATCGACCTGGGCCTTGGCCGGGCCCCCGGGTCCGACCAGAAGACGACGTACGCGCTGCGCCGCGACCCGCGGGCGGCGGAGGCCTTCCCGCGCGACGTCCTCGAGCTGCAGGCCTACCTCGCCGGCGACAGCCGGGTGCCAGGCGTGGACGCCATTCCCGGCCAGGGGTCGGCGGTCCCGCTGTACATCCTCGGGTCGTCGCTGTTCGGCGCGCAGCTGGCCGGCGCGTACGGGCTGCCTTACGCGTTCGCGTCCCACTTCGCCCCCGACGACCTCGAGCACGCCATCGCGGCCTACCGCAGCGAGTTCAAGCCGTCCGGGCAGCTGGCCGAGCCGTACGTGATCGCCGGGGTGAACGTGACCGCCGCCGACACGCCGGAGGCCGCCGGGGCCCAGTTCCAGGGGGTACGCCGGGCCCGGGCCGTGAGCCTGTTCGCCCGCCGGCTCGGCGTCAGCCCGGCGGAGATCACCGACGAGCAGGCCGACGAGCTGCTGGCGAGCGGGGCGGCGGCGCACGTCGACCACATGCTCAGCTACTCCGCGGTCGGCACGCCGCGCGAGGTCGGCGACTACCTCGACGCCTTCAAGCGGAAGACCGGCGCCGACGAGCTCATCGTCGCCCACCAGGCGCAAGGCACCGAAAACCGGCTGCGTTCGGTCACGCTCCTCGCCGAAGCCATGGAATAGCGTTAGAAGCCCCGAGGCCGGGGTAGGCCGTCCTGTCACTACGCGAAGGACGGCATGATGAACCAGCTAAAAACCGCTGATCAGGCGGCCGCACGCGCCGAGCAGTCCGCCGGCGAGCTCGTCCAGCAGGTCACCGAGCAGGTCTCGCTCCTGGTGCGAGACGAGCTGAAGCTGGCCCAGCTGGAGATGACCCGTAAGGGCAAGGAAGCCGGCAAGGGCCTGGGAATGCTTGGCGGCGCCGGGCTCGTCGCCCTGTACGGCGTCGCCTGCCTGATCGCCTGCGTGATCATCGCGATCAGCCACGTGCTGCAGGCATGGCTGGCGGCCCTGATCATCGGCGCGGCCCTGCTCGCGGCCGCGGCCGTGGTCTCCGCGGTCGGCCGGAGCCACCTGCGGAAGGCCACGCCGCCGACGCCCACGGAGGCCGTCGAGAGCGTCAAGACCGATGTGGAAGAAGTCAGGGAAAGGGCACGCCGCTCATGACTAGCGCACTGCCTGAGCAATCACGGGGAAGCCACGGCCCGGTGGAGGGGAAAGTCGTCCACGGGCCCGCGGACGATGACGCGCAACAGCTCCGCGAGGAAATCGAGCTTACCAGGGAGCACCTGGGCGCGACGGTGGAGCAGCTGGCCGCCAAGCTCGACGTCAAGAGCAGGGCCCGGGCCGAGGCCGCCGAGCTGACCGCCCGGCTCAAGCGCGCCGGGACCCAGGCGCGGCAGGCCGCGCCCGGGTACGCGCGTCAGGCGATCGCACGCGGGGCCAAGACGGCCAGGGAGCGGCGGGTGCCGCTGGCGGTAGGCGCGGGCGTCCTCGCCGTGGTCTCCGTGATCATCTGGAAACGGAGCAGGCGATGAGCAAGCTGCTGTACAAGCTTGTGACCATGGTGATCAGCGTGCTGAGCGGCATGCTCGCCGGGGCCATCTTCAAGCGCGTGTGGAAGGTTGCCGCGGGCGAGGAAGAGGCGCCCACGGCCACCGACGTCCGGCGCGGGTGGCGCGAAGTGCTGACCGCCGCCGCCCTCCAGGGCGCGATCTTCGCGCTGGTCAGGGCCGCCGTGGACCGGGCCACCGCCGAAGGCACCCGGAAGGTCACCGGAGTCTGGCCTGGTGAAGACAGCCAGCAGGAAAACGCGAAAGAGGAGGGCTGACCTTGTCTCATTCAAGCAGGGCCCGCCGTCCAGCGGAACCGGCCGTCCCAGGCGGGGAGACAGACGTGATCCCGCCGCAGGGCCGAATCCAAGGCGGCCCGGAAACGCCGCTTCAACTTGGCGGAGCCGGCTGGCGGCACACCATCAAGCGGGCCATGAAGGAGTTCAAGGCCGACCGGTGCAGCATGACGGCCGGGAGCCTGGCCTACCACTGGTTCCTTGCCCTGTTCCCCGCGCTAATCGCCCTGCTTGGCCTGACCAGCCTGGCCCGCGTGGGCGGCGGCACCGTCACCCGGCTGGTCAACGGCCTGGACAAGGCGCTGCCCCAGGGGGCGGCGGGAGTGTTCACCCAGGCCGTCCAGTCGGCCACCAACCGGACGGCGTCCGCCTCGCTCATCGCCCTGATCATCGGCGTGGTGGTGGCGATATGGAGCGCCTCAAGCGGCATGGCCGCCCTGGAGACGGGCCTTGACGTCGCCTACGACGTGGAGACAGAGCGCAAGTTCGTGCCCAAGCGGCTGTACACGTTCCCGCTGATGCTGGCCACGGTCGTGCTCGGCGGCATCGCCGCGGCGCTGCTGGTGTTCGGCGCGCCGATCGGCTCGGCCATCCAGTCCCACGCCCCGGTGGGCGGGACCGCCTTCGTCATCGCGTGGACGGTCATCCGCTGGCTGATCACGATCGTCGCGATCTCGCTGCTGTTCTCGGTGTTCTACTACGTCGGCCCGAACCGGCCCGCCCCCCGCTGGCAGTGGGTCAGCCCCGGCGGCGTGGTCGGCTCGGTCATCTTCCTGGCGGCCTCGGTGGGCTTCTCGTTCTACGTGGCGAAGTTCGGGAACTACGGCAAGACCTACGGTGCCTTCGCCGGGGTCGCCATCCTGATCTTCTGGCTGTACCTGACCGGCATCGCGGTGCTGCTCGGCGGTGAGATCAACGCTGAAGGCGAGCGTGAGGCAGCCGCCCAAGCGGGCGTCCCGCAAGCCAGGGCCGCGGCCGACCGGCTGAACCGCTCCTGACGACCGGGGCCCGGGCGACCGGCCTGCCCTGGTCCAGCCCGGCTGGAATGCCCTAGCCGACGGCGCCTGCGGCGACCCGGTAGGTCGGCACGTCGCCGCTGCTTGAGCTGACCAGCCCGCGCCTGACCAGCTCGATCACGTGCGCGGCGGTCTCGGTGACCGCGCTGATCCGCATCCGCCCGCTGTACTGGTCCCACGACCTGGACCAGGTCAGGTGGCCGGCCAGGTCCCAGGAGGTGGCGTCCGGGTTGGCGGCGACCGCGGCCAGCAGCTCGCCGAGCCGCCGCTCGTGATGGGCGGCGATGTCGTCGGCCCGCTGCGCCAGGCCGCGGAACCGCCATTCGTGCGCCGGGCATGATCTCGTCCACGTCCAGGTCGCGCACCTTGGCCAGGGACTCGAGGTAGTTGGCGAGCGGCCGGGCGCCCTCGACCGGGTGAACCGAGATGTTGGGCGTGATCCGCGGCAGGATATGGTCGCCGGCGAACAGCCGCTGCGGCGGCCTCGTCGACGAAGCACAGGTGCCCGGGCGTGTGGCCGGGCGTGTGCACGGCCCGCAGCCGCCAGCCGGGCACGTCGGCGAGGTCGCCGTCCGACAGCTCCCGGTCGGGCAGCGTGATGCTGGTGAAGAGGCGGTAGGCCGCGGGCGAGCCCACCGAGGCCGCCGCCTCGTCGGCCGAGGCCCCCAGCGAGCGCAGGAACGCCAGCTCAAGCGAGACCGCCCGCTCAGGATCGCCCAGGTCAGCGCTCGCGAGCAGCGCGCGGTCGGCCGGGTGCATGGCCACCCACGCGCCGGACGCCTGGCGCACCCGCCCGGCCAGCCCGGCGTGGTCCAGGTGCATGTGGCTGACCAGCACCCCGCGAACGTCCTCGACGCTCGCCCCGATCGACCCAAGGCCCGCCACGAGGGCCTGCCATGACTCCTCGGCGGCCCACCCGGTGTCGAGCAGCACGAGGCCGCCGCCGGACGCGAACGCGTAAGACGACACGTACCGCAGGGGGTTATTCGGGATCGGCACCGGGACCGACCAGAGGTCGGCGGCCAGCTGCTCGACCGGCGGCATGACCCGCTCCCGCCAGGCGGCGAGCTGCCTGGTCCCGGTGACGTCCTGCCCTGCTGGTATCGCGGTCATTTGGTCCCTTCTCCGGTGAACTCGGCGATGGCGGCCTCCCAGGCGTCGAACGCCCGCTCGACGGTGCCGCGGCCGGCGGAAGGCAGCCAGTGCAGCGCGCGGTCGAACCCCGCCGCGTCATAGGCCGCGATCGCCCTGGGATCGGCGGGCATGCCCATGACCTGCAGGGAGATGCGGCGCTCGGCCCTGGCGGTGAGCTCTGCCGCGCGATCGAGGATGCCCTCGGGCGCGTAGTTCGGCATCCAGGCGTCGCCGAACGCGAGCACCCGGTCGAACACCGTCGGCCCGTCGCCGCCGACGAGTACCGGCGGGTACGGGCGCTGCGCGGGCTTCGGCCACGACCAGATGCGGTCGAACCGCACGTACTTCCCGGCGTACGATGCCTCATCCTGCGTCCAGATGGCCTTCATCGCCTCGACCCGCTCGCGCATCACCGTCATCCGGGTGCGCGGGTCGGTGCCGTGGTTGGCCATCTCCTCCCGGTTCCACCCCGCGCCGACGCCGAACTCGAACCGCCCGCCCGACAGCTGGTCGACGCTGGCGACCTCCTTGGCGGTGGTGATCGGGTCGCGCTGGATCACCAGGCAGACGCCGCTCCCGACGCGCAGCCGCGACGTCGCCGCCACCGCCGCGGTCGCCGAGACGAACAGGTCGAAGGTGTGGGAGTAGTGGCGGGGCAGCGCCCGCCCGCTCGGGTGGGGAGTGTGGCTGGCCGGCATGTGGGTGTGCTCGGGGAAGAACAGCGACTCCTGTCCCCGCTCCTCGGCGAGCCTGGCCACGTCGCCGGGCCGGATCGCGTCATGGGTCGGGAAGATCGCTACGCCAAATTCCATATGTACCATTCTCGCGCACCGCCAGCCCGCGTTCCCGCCCGGGTTCTGGCGCCCACCCCGCCGCCAGCACCGCGGCCGGCCGTGATCGCGGGTCATCGCGGCTAAGGGCATCCGAAGACCAGTAGATTGGCGACTTATGTCAGGGTTTTCTGCCAGGCGGACCGCCCGCTGTCGCTGTCTTTCTCCTTCTTTGACCCTCGACCACGCTGGCGGGTCGGTGTGAAGACAGGGAGGCGTGGCTAGGGCAACGGGAGGGCGCTGGCGGCGTGCCGCTTGGCGAGCGCGCGGTAGGTCGCGGGGTTGGTCTCCACCCATTCCCGCGCCCCGGCGGTGAGCTCCCCGACGATGCGGGCGGGGACGCCCGCCGCCAGCATGCCGTCGGGAACGATCATGCCCGGCGGTACCGTCGCCCCGGCCGCGACCAGGCTCCGTCCGCCGATGACCGCACCGTCAAGGACGGTGGCGCCGTTGCCGATGAGCGCCTCCGCCCCGATCCGCGCGCTGTGCACCACGCACAGGTGCCCGATGGTCGAGCCCTCGCCGATCTCGCAGGCCGGGTCGCCGCCGCCGTGCAAGACGGAGCCGTCCTGGATGTTGGCGCCCCGGCGCACGATGATGGGGCCGAAATCGGCGCGCAGCACCGCCCCGTACCAGACCGACGCCTCGTCTTCGACGCGAACGTCACCGACCAGGGTGGCCGTCGGCGCGATCCAGGCGGTCGGGCTCACGGTGGGCTCAAGCCCTTCAAAGGAGAACAACGGCATCAGGCCATGATGCCCCAGCCCCGCCGGCACACCAACGCCGCCCTGCGCCGGCCGGAAGCCTTCAGAGGTCTTGGCCGCGCGCGATGGCCGCCGCCTCGGTCCTGGTCGCGGCGCCCAGCTTGGCGAGGATGTTGGAGACGTGGACGCTGGCGGTCTTCTGGGAGATGAAGAGCTCCTCGCCGATCTGCCGGTTGGACAGGCCGCGCGACATCAGCGCGCAGCACCTCGCGCTCCCTGGAAGTGAGTGCCGCGACGGAGCCCTTGCCGTCCTTAGCGACGTCACGGCCGCCGCCGACGCCGTCCAGGCCAAGCCGGCGGCCGAGGTCGTCCAGCGCGGCCCGCAACGGATCGGCCCGCAACCGCGCCGCGGTCGCCGCGGCCGCCCGCCACACGTCGGCCGCCTCGCGGGCCCGCCCGTTCACGGCCAGGGCCTCGGCCAGCCGCCACTGCGTCCGCGCGGTCTCGTACATGTAGCCGAGGCCGAACTCGGCCAGCGTCTTTTCCCAGCCCGCGGGGTCGTTCCGGCCGATGAGCCGCTGGTACTCCGCCTCGGCGCGGGCCAGCCAGCCGCGGCCCTCCGGGCCGAGGACGGACCGCGGCCGTTCGGGGAACCTGGCGCCCTCGCGCGCCGTGTCGAGCAGCCGCGCCCCGGCCGCCTCCTCCGCGGCCACGGCCGTGGTGATCCCGGCCGAGCGGGCGGCGGACGCGCGGTCGGCGCGGGCGCCAAGCGCGACCGCCGCCACCCGGACGGCGGCGGGGGAGATCCCGCGCCGCGCGTCCGCGCGAGCGCGGCTTCCGCCTCGGCGAGCGCCGTGTCCGTGTCGCCGCGCCACAGCGCCTGCTCCGCGAGCAGCCCGCGGGCGATGTAGGCGACGAAGACGTCGTCCCAGAACGGCTCGAGCCAGGTCCGCCGCTCGTCCGCCACCGAGTTGCCCCGCGCGACGTCGATGAACAGCGCCATCGCCGACAGCACGGCCTCCGGCTGCTTCGTCACCCAGACGGGGAAGGTCCTCGCGAGTTCCTCCGCGTGGTCCCAGGCGCCGTCCGCGTAGTGCGCCTGGAAGTGCAGGTGCTGCACGTCAAGACCGTAAGGGGCGAGCCCGAGGCCCTCGGCGTCCGCCCGGCTGACCCCGGCGTGCGCGGCGGCGGACGCCCCGGCGAGGTCGCCGCGCGACAGCCGCGTCGCCGCCAGGTGATAGGCGGCCCGCAGTTCGACGCCGAACATGTGCGTGCCGACCGCCTGCGCGTGGGCCTCGGCGAACAGGCCGATGGCCTCCTCGGTGTTGCCCTCGCGGCCGCTGATCATGCCCAGGGTGACCAGGATGTCGGCGACGACCCAGTCCGCGCCGGACCGCGCCGCTTCCGCCCGCGCCCGCTCCGCCCACTCCCTGGCGGCGGTGTCGTCGCCGCTGACCATCCACGCGAGGGCGCACGTGGCCATCGCCCGCGCGCGGGCCGCGCTTGGCGGCTCGGGCGGCGCCTGCTCGACCGTCTCCCCGATGACCCGCAGCGCCTCGGCCGCGCACCCGGGCTCGTCCGACTGCATCAGGTAGAACGCGAGGCGCTCGCCCACCCTGGTGCGGAACTCCGGGGTCGCCTCCCCGGCCAGCGCCGTCGCCCGGATGTGGCGCAGCAGCTGGATCGCGCGCGGCACGTCGCCGCTCGCGGCGGCGGCCACGGCGGACTTGAGGCCGAGCTCGCCCCGGTTCATGTCGGCGAGCTTCTCCGCGTCCGCCACCCGGTCCCACAGCTCAAGGGCCTGGTCGTAGTGCCGGTGCGCCTCGGCGGGCGCGCCGATCCGCTCCGCCTCCTCGCCGGCCCGGACAGAAGCGGCCAGCGCACCGGGGACGTCGTGGCTGGTCAGGCTGTGGTAGGCGAGCTCTGCCGCCGCGCCGGGGACGTCCGCGAGCAGCGCCGCGTACCGTCCGTGCAGCCTGGTCCGCTCCCCGGGCAGCAGGTCGCCGTAGACGGCCTCGCGCAGCAGCGCGTGCCGGAACCGGTATCCGTCGGGCCCGTCAGGAACGAGCAGTTGGTGGGCGACCAGCTCCCTGACCGCTTCCTCGTAGGCGGCGTCGTCGAGCCCGGAGGCCGACAGCACCAGCTGGTCGTTCGCGCTGCCGGCCGGCGACGGCCGCCGCCCGCAGCACCTGCTGGGCCGCGTCGGACACGCGCGCGACCCGTGCCAGCAGCAGCGCGGCGAGGCCGGAGGGCAGCGCCCCCGGCGACCCCGCCGAGGCGGCGAGCAGCTCTTCCGCGTAGTAGGCATTGCCCTCGGCCCGTTCGACCAGGCTGCCGAGCAGGGAAGTGGACAGCCGCGACGGCCCGTTCGGCAGGCTCGACAGGTGCTCCGCGAGCGCGGCGGCGGGCAGCGGGCCTAGTTCGATGACCGTGACCGACGGGAGCCTGCCCAGCTCCGCCACGACCTCGCCGAGCGGGTGCCGCCGGTACAGGTCGTCCGTGCGGTAAGTGCCGATGATGGCGACGCGCTCGCGGCGCAGCATCCGGGCCAGGAACGTGACCAGGTGCCGGGTGGTCGCGTCGGCCCAGTGCAGGTCCTCGAGCACGAGCAGCACCGGGCTCACCTCCGCGAGCTCGGCCAGCGTGCCGAGCACCGCGCCGAACATCTGCTGGCGGGCCATGCCGGACGGGTCGCTTTCCGGTGCCTGCCCGCCGCCGTCCGGCAGCAGCCTGGCCAGCACCGGGCGGGCCTTGACGACCTGCTCGATCCGCGGCGGTGCGGTGCGGAACGCGTCCGCGAACGGCAGGTAAGGCACGCTGTCGCCGATCTCCGCGCACTGGCCGCGCAAGACCGTGAAGCCGCTGCCCTCGGCCGCCGTCATCACCTCGGCGACCAGGCGGGACTTCCCCACGCCGGCGTCGCCGCCGACGAGCGCCGTCACCGCGTGCCCCGCCGCGGCGTCATCGAGCAGGGCGCGGAGCCGCGCCATCTCGGTGTCCCGGCCTACCAGCGCCGCCATGTGCCCCTCTCCGCCCAGAACCGCTCAAGTATGACCAAAGGCGGTGCCGACCGCCAGCAATCCACGGTAGCAGCGCCGGGCCCGGTGGCGGGGTTGCGTGAAGGCCGGATAGCGGGTAGCGATAGCGGCAGCGACAATGATGCGCCAGTGCTCGCCTGCGGCGGGCAGAGCGGGAGGTTCTCGATGAGTCACAAGTACACCCTGATCGTGTACACGAACCCCGCCGAGGGGCGGGAAGACGAGTACAACGCCTGGTACGACGACGTCCACCTCGCCGAGTTCTCCGCGCTGCCCGGCGTCATCAGCGGCCGCCGGTTCAAGGTCGTCAGCGGCGACAAGGCCAGTTACGCCGCGATCTACGAGCTCAGCGCCCACCCGGACGAGGTCATGGCGGCGATGAACGCCGCCATGAAGGACGGCACCGTGCACTGGAGCGACGCGATCGACGCCACCTCGGTCACCATGACCACGCTCGAGCCGCGCTGACCGCGGCCGCCCAGCCGACGAGCCCCGCTCAGGAGCGGTGCTCGTTCTCGTCGTCGAGTTACGCGCGCACGATGTCGTCAAAGGGTCGGGGTTTCCGGCGGCACCGGGCAGGTCGCCGGCAGCCCCGCCAGGGGCTCACGGATGATCCCGGACACGAAGCTGGACGCCGCCCCGTTGGGCTTGCCCGGGCGTACCGCCACCGTCATCAGCCGGACGGCGCGCCCGCGCACGAACCCTTTGCGCGCGTAGTCGGCCACGAGCTGCTCGCCGATGAACTTCTGGGTACCGTAGTTGCGTAAGTAGGTGGCAGGTAGAGCCGCTGCGAGGGGTGTGACTGTGAGCCGTATCTGACGGCTGTGCTCCGCGCCGCCGCGCCCGTCGCACACGCGCCGGGCGTGCGGCCTCAAGGGCCGACCGGAGGCGGGCGAATAGGATGGCGCGGCGAGGCAACCTCCTGGGCTTCGTGTCGTCTCTCGTCGTGGACGCATTGGAAACGAACATGGCCGTCCCCGGGCGGCACCGCGGGCCGCCCGGGGAGGATGCCAGTGGGGCCGTGACCGGGCTGTACCAGGCGCATGCCGTGACGATGATCCGGATCGCGCTGCTCATGCTCGGGGACCGGGCCGCCGCGGAGGACGTCGTCCAGGACGCGTTCCTCGGGCTGTACCGGCGGTGGCGCTGGCTCAGCGACCCGGCCAAGGCCGAGGCGTACGTCCGGTCCGCCGTGCTGAACGGGTGCCGGGACGCGATCCGGCGGCAGTCACGCCGCAAGGAGCGGGACCGGTTCGCCGCGCTCGACCAGGCGGACCTGCCGTCCGCCGAGGCGGCGGCGATCTTCAGCGAGGACCGGCGGCGGCTCCTGGCGGGCCTGCGGCTGCTGCCCGCCCGGCAGCGCGAGGCCCTGGTCTGCCGCTACTACCTGGAACTGTCCGAGGACGAGACCGCCCGCGCCATGGGCGTCAGCAGGGGCACGGTCAAGTCGACCACGTCGCGCGCCATCGCCGCGCTCGGCCGCCTGCTCAAGGAGGGATCATGCTGAACCACGACGACACGGGCCGCAACGACGCCTGGCTGGTCAGCGAGACGGCAGCGGCCATGCGCGACCTGGCGGGCACGGTCACCGAAGCCCCGCCGCTGCGCCGGCCGGACACGGCCACGGCGCACCGTGCCCACGAGCCGCGCCGCTGGATCCGCTGGACGGCCCCCCTAGCAGCCGCCGCGGCGATCGTCGTCGTCGCGGTGTCCCTGGGGCTCGCCAAGGGGAGCCCGGACGGCGGCAAGCCCGGCAATGCCCGCCACACGGCACCGACAGCCGCTCCTGCCGCATCGGCCGTCCCCGTCGAATCGGGCGGCCCGGCCATCGCGGCCGGCCCGGTCGCGACCGCCGGCCCCAGCGGCACCCCGCGCTACTACGTGGCGATCAAGCAGCTCAACGACTACATCGACAGCAGCGGCCAGCGCACCGACATCGTGGTGGGCGACACAGTGGCCGGCCAGGCGCTCGTCACCTTCACGCCGCCGCCCGGCGTGGTGTTCCAGACCGTGACCGGGGACGCCGACGACCGGACGTTCGTCGTCTTCGCCACGGAGTCCTCGACCGTCCGGGGCGCCGTCCCCATCAAGGGGGTCGTGCCCGCCGCAGACACCGTCGCGACCGGCAGC
Source organism: uncultured Actinomycetota bacterium (assembly GCA_963767685.1). Classification (GTDB taxonomy): domain Bacteria; phylum Actinomycetota; class Actinomycetes; order Streptosporangiales; family Streptosporangiaceae; genus Trebonia. The sequence continues at coordinate 1,223,816 of CAVYEZ010000005.1, read as the reverse complement.
TGGTACGCGGTGCGGCTTGCCCCCGGCGAGGCGGCCAGCCTCACCCGCCTGCCGATCAAGCCAGTCACCGTCGACGGTTCCGCCAAGTACGGTCCCGCGCTTGACCAGCTGTTCTCTTCCTCCGGCAGCGTGGTGTCCGGGTCCGGCGCGGAGCTCGCCGTGCCGGAGAAGTCGCCGCGCAGCTTCACGGTCAAGGTCTTCTCGGTAGCCTCCGGGCAGTTGCTGCACGCCTGGACCACGAGCGACGCGTCGGCCGTCGCGGATTCCTCCCTGACGTGGATCGACGGGGACCGGAAACTGGCCATGTTGCGGCGCACTCAGACCTGGGCCGCGAAGTCTGTCGCCGACGACCGGACGACAGACACCGTGGCTGTGCTGCCGGTCTCCGGGCCCGCCAGCGGTGACCTGCTGGCCGACAGCACAATCGTCTGGAGCCTGACAACCGACGGGCTGAACCCCGCGCAGATGACCACACTGGAGTCATGCCTGGGGCCGGGAGAAGGAGGACCTCCGGCGATCAGCGCCGACGGCAAGACGTTCACCTGTGTGACCCAAGCCGCAGGGTTTCCCGTCGAACACGCTAGTTTCCTCACCTACCCGCTGGCGGCGGGCACCACGGCCGCGGTCCAGGCCACGAGCGCCTATGAGATGACCGCCACGGGCCTGCACAGCCCGGCGGTGCTGTGGACCAGCCCGTCCGGCGGCATGGCCATCGGCGCCCTGGTGCCCTACGCCAACACCGCCGCCGCCCCCGTCGCCAGCATGAAGATCGGCGCGATCAGCCACGGCAGGTTCACGCCGCTGCGGTTCCCGGCGAGCCTCACCGCCCCGCTCCTGCCGGGAACGCCCTTCCTGATCGCCTTCTAGTCACGCTGAAAACCCCGCGGGAGCCTTGCCCGGCCCGCATCGCGCTCGGCCTGGTCGGCGCGTGCCTCGGCGTCGGCGACTTGGCGGGCGGCGTCCTCCCGGGCGGCGCTGATATCACGGTCCGCGTCCTCGCGGGCCCGGCGGGCCCGGCGGGCCTGTTCGGCTGCGCTGTCGCGGATGCTGCTTGTCTTCTGCTCGGTGTCGGTCTCGCATTAGTTATCCTGCGACCATGCGGGTGATTATCACTGGCGGGGCCGGCTTCATCGGGACGCTGCTGGCCCGGCGGCTGCTGGCCGGGCCGGCTTGCATCGGCGGCGCCGACCCGGCTGACGTGGGCGAGCTCGTCATCGCGGACCTCACCGCGCCGGCGGCGGACGTGGCCGCTGATCCGCGCACTCGCACGGTGACCGGTGACCTGGCGGCGGTGACTGGCGGCCTCGGCCAGGCGGACGTCATCTTCCACCTGGCCGGGGTGGTGAGCGGCGCGGCCGAGGCGGACTTCGACTTGGGGATGCGCGTGAACGTGGACGGGACGCGCGCCGTGCTGGAGCACGCGCGGCGGCACACCCGCCCGCCGGTCCTGGTGTTCTCCAGCTCCATCGCGGTGTTCGGCCCCGATCCGGCGACCGGGGCCGTTGACGTGGTCCGGGACGACACCCTGCCACGCCCCCAGTCCAGCTACGGCGCGCAGAAATTCATCGCCGAGCAGCTCGTCGCCGATTACAGCCGTAAGGGGTTCGCCCGGGGCAGGTCCGTGCGGCTCATGACCGTGTCGGTCCGGCCGGGCAAGCCGAACGCCGCGCTGTCCGGCTTCATGTCAGGGATCATCCGCGAGCCACTGGCCGGGTTGCGCGCCGCCTGTCCAGTGGCGGCCGACACCCCTGTCGCGCTGTCGTCTCCGCGCCGGACCATCGACGGCCTGCTGCGCGCCGCCGCCGTCACCGACGAGGCGTGGGGCAGCCGCACCGCGATGACCCTACCTGGCCTGACGACGACCCCGGGATCCATGGCCGAGGCGCTGGACCGGGTGGCCGGATACCCCGCCAGCGACCTCATCGACTGGACTGAAGACCCCGCGATCAGCGCGATCGTCGAGAGCTGGCCCGCCCGGTTCGAGACGCCCCGCGCGCACGCGCTCGGGCTGCACCCCGAGGAATCATTCGACGACATCATCCGCCAATACATCGCGCTCAGCGGCCCCAGCGCGGGATAAGGGCGCCGAGCCCGCCGGCAGCCGGGTCAAGCCAGCAACGGTGCGAATGCCGGTCATGCGCTACTCCTGCGTCGGCTGGCAGCTACGGTCATAACGGGCCAGGCTACGCAGTCCGGCAAGGGATAGCCCTTGTCGGTCCCGCAGGGCGGGCAACAACAGTTCCGACGACAACCGGCTCGGCGGCCTTCCGCCAGGCCGGTTTCTCATCTACGCCTCCGGGCGGGTTGCCCGCGTTCCTGATGTCTTTTTCGTGCGGCTTGCCGTCCGGGCGCGTGTTGTCGGCACGTCGCCCGGTTCCGAGTCGGCCACGGCGGGCGAGCGAACCGTCGCCCTCCAGGTTACGGCCGCGGGCGCCGGGCCCCCAGGCGCCGGGCCACCAGGCACCGGGCGACCAGGCACTGGGCCTGCAAGCACGGGGCAGGCGTTCGTTAGCATGCGAAGGTGATCTATAACTTCGGTGCGTACGAGCTCGACGACGATCCCAGCCGGACCGACAAGGACGCCGTGTGGCGGTTCCTGTCGACCGAGGCGTACTGGGGCAAGTCCAGAAGCAGGGCGGACTTCGAGGCGCAGATGGCCTCCGCGTGGCGCGTCGTCGGCGTGTACGAGTCGGCCACGGGACGGCAGGTCGGGTTCGCCCGCGCCATCTCCGACGGCGTTGCGTTCGCCTACCTGGCGGACCTCTTCATCCTGGCGGACGCGCGGGGCGGCGGCCTCGGCAAGGAGCTGGTGGCGACGATGGTCGACCGTGGTCCCGGCGCCGGCTTCCGCTGGACGCTGCACACGTCGGACGCGCACGAGCTCTACCGGAAATACGGCTTCGCCGCACCTGACACCAGGTACATGGAACGCCCAGGCCGCCAGTAACCGAGCCGCCAGTAACCGAACGGAGGACCACGCTGTGCCAGCCCTTGAGGGTGTTATCGTCGCCCTGCTCACCCCGGTCGACCGGGAGGGCAACGTCGATCACGGCGCGCTGCGGCAACTGGTCGAGCGGGTGACCAGCCGGGGCGTAACCGGCGTCAGCCCCCTCGGCTCGACCGGCGAGGGCTACAGCCTCGGCCTCGAGCAGCGGCTCGCGGTGGTGGACACGGTCGCCCGGTCGGTGCCCGCGGGCATGCCGGTCATCCCCGGCGTCGTTCGGGCCCAATCCCGAGCAGGCGCTCGCCGAGATCGCCGGCTACGCCGGCCACGGCGCCACGGCGGTGCTCGCCGCGCCGCCGGCCTACTACCCGCTGAGCGCCGCCGAGCAGGAAGGGTACTTTTCCCGGCTCGCGGACGCCGCCGCGCTGCCCCTCGTGCTCTACAACATCCCGGTCTTCACGAAGGTCCAGATCGCGCCGGCGGTCGCGGCCACGCTCGCCGCGCATCCCCGCGTCGCGGGACTGAAGGACTCCGGCCGGGACCTCGGTTACGCGACCGAGATGCTCGACGCGGTGGCCGCGGCCGGCGCCGCCGCTGACTTTTCCGTTCTCACCGGGACGGACTCGATGCTCGTCTCGTACCTGCTGGCCGGCGCCCGCGGCACCATCTGCGCGAACGCCAACGTCGTGCCCGAGCTGGTGCTCGCCGTCTACGACGCGGTACGGGCGGGCAAGCTGGACGGCGCGGTGAAGCTTGAGGCCCGGCTCCGCGCGGTGACGGCCGCGCTCAGGAGCGGGGCGACGCCAGCCGCGTACAAGGCGGCGGTCGCTGCGCTCGGCGTGGGGGAGCGGTGGCTCGTCCCGCCGCGCCTGCCCCTGACGGCAGTAGAGACGGCCGTGCTCGTCGAGCGGCTGACCGCCCTCGACGTGCTCTGAAATGAGACGGCTCTCCTAACGTTAAAATGGGCTAAATCCGTTATGTGCGGACCTGCTCCACCGATCACCGGCTGAAAGGACCGCCGCGATGACCGAGTCACGGCCGCCGTTCCCGCCCTTCGACCTGGCCGCGGCGCTGCGGAAGGTCCAGGCCGCCGAGGACGCGTGGAACACCCGCGACCCCGGGAAGGTCTCCCTCGCCTACACGCCCGACTCGGTCTGGCGCAACCGCGACGAGCACGTGGCCGGCCGCGAGCAGATCGTCGAGTTCCTCACCCGCAAGTGGCAGCGGGAACTCGACTACGCGCTGCGCAAGAACCTGTGGAGCTTCGGCGGCAACCGCATCGCCGTCCGCTTCCAGTACGAGTCGCGCGACGCCGAGGGCCAGTGGTGGCGCAGCTACGGCAACGAGCTGTGGGAGTTCGACGAGAACGGCCTCATGCGCCGCCGCGAGGCGTCCATCAACGACCGCAGGATCACCGCGGGCGAGCGCCGCGTCTTCGGCCCCCGCCCCGAATCGGAACACGGCGTGGACTTCCCGCTCTGGTAACCCGGAGGATTAGCCCAGCCGGTTCTCGGTAGCTGCATGACTTCACACCCGATGTACGTGACGGAAGAGAGGGTGATCGTCATGACGGCGTACACCGTGCCTGGGATGAAGTCCGGCAGTGCCGGGAAGGTTATCGCGCTCCTGCAAGACCGGCTCAACTCATTCAACGACCTGGCCCTGACGCTCAAGCACGTCCACTGGAACGTGACCGGGTCGAACTTCATCGCGGTCCACACCATGCTCGACCCGCAGGTGGACGCGGTTCGCGCGATGGCCGACGAGACCGCCGAGCGGATCGCCGCGCTTGGCGGTTCGCCGACCGGGACGCCCGGTGCGCTCGTCGAGCAGCGCGACTGGGACGACTACTCCATCGGCCGCGCCGACGCCATCGCGCACCTCGGCGCCCTGGACGTCGTCTACTCCGGGATCATCGAGGCACAGCGGGCCGCGATCGACAAGACCGAGGAGCTTGACCTCGTCACCCAGGACATGCTGATCGGCCAGGGCCGCCAGCTTGAGCAGTTCCACTGGTTCGTCCGGGCTCACCTGGAGGCGGCGGACGGGAAGCTCAGCACCGGCGGTGCCAACACCGAGGAGGCCGCCGCCCGGCGCGCTAACAAGCACAAGGGGCGATAGGCGGAGCAGGCGGGGGAAGGCGACAGGCGTCCCGTCGACGCGCGTGCTCGCCCCGATGACGGCCGACGTCATCGAGCAGGCCGTCATCGCTTCGACGGGGTCCACGCGCAGTTCGTTGAGTCCCCGTTCGCATGGCACGGCGGCTACCTGATGCCGCCGCGGCGCCCGGGGCTCGGCTGCCTCCTCTCACCGCTCCGCCGCTTCCTCCTGGGCGGTGAGCGCGGCGGCGGCGATGAGCACCTCGACCGCCGAGGTCTGCCTGCCGGCGTCCGCGTTGTCGAACGGGCCCGCCCAGTGCAGCCCGAACTGGCCGGCCTGGTCCTGGTTGTGCGCCAGCACGGAATCGGCGTTGGCGAGCAGGAACGCCCCGTACTCCGCCTTGCCTGCCCACCGCGAGAAGTCCTGCAGGTAGCGGACGAAGATGCCCTTGAACTGCGGCATGTCCCGGTCGCCGGCGGTGGCCCGGCCCTCCTCCGGCTCGGCGAGGATGCCCTGCGGGCCGGTCAGGGACCGCAGGGCCGCGTCCGCGGTCGCCTCCCCCTGCCGCAGGTACGCCGCGTCACCGGTGAGCTCGTGCAGCGCGGCGAGGCCGCCGAGGATCACGCCCTGGTTGTACGTCCAGGTCGTGCCGCCGTTGTTCGCGCAGCGGGCGGTCAGCCCGTCGTTGACCAGGCCGGACGGGCCGATCAGCCCGCTGCCGAGCAGCCACTCCCACTCGCGCAGCGCCCAGTCCCGGTACTCCGGCCGTCCGGGTACCCGGGCGGCGAGCAGTGCGGCGAGGGTGAGGAAAAGCTCGTTGGTGATCGCGTTCTTGTAGTCCCGCTTCTCGTTCCACCACAGCCCGCCGCCGCAGGTGTCATCCCAGCCGCTGAGGCTGTGCGCGAAGATCGCCTGCGCCGCCTCCCGGTACCGCTCGTCCCCGGTGAGGTCGCCAGCGGCCACCCAGGCGAGCGCCCACCACAGGTTGTCGTCGAAGAAGTCGTTGATGAAGCCGGGCTTGCGGCGCTGCGCCCTCATGAACCCGCGCTGCGCCTTGGTGAACGTGTTCTCGACGACGCCGGCGTGGGAGCGGTCCCCGGTGGACTGGGTGTACCTGATCACCGCGGTGAGCGCGTTGGCCGAGTTCCACCAGCCGGTCGTCTTCCACAGCCCGGTGCGCGGCGAGTACCAGCGCTGCAGCGCGTCGATCCCGGCCCGCGCGGCCGCGCGGTACCCGGCGTGCGGTTCTTGGCTCATGGAGCCTATTGTCCTGGCCGTCACTCCGGGGCGGCGGCCGCATGCTGGTACCGGCGCGCGGGGCTCGCCTGGCGGGCGCGGCGGCCGAGGGGCCGCCGCGCGGCGACGAGGAAGCAGCCCGCGAGGATGAGGATGAAGCCGACGATCGACCAGCCGGAGATCGGCTCGCCGAGGACGACCGCGCCCGCGACGAGCGCGACCGCCGGGTTGACGTAGGTGACCGTGGTGGCCCGCACGGGCCCGACCTCGCCGACCAGGGCGGCCATGATCGTGAACGCCCCGGCGCTGCACACCACCGCGAGCAGCACGATGGAGACGATCACGGAAGCCGAGGGCCAGGCGGACGGCCAGGCGTGGGTCGTCGCGACAACCGGCGCGTAGGCCACGGTCGTGAGCGTGAACCCGACGGCCATGACGCCGGTGCCCGGCAGCCCCGGCATCCACTTGGCGAGGATCGCCGGGCCGAGCGCGTAGCCGACGACGACGACCAGCACCTCGCCGAACGCACCCAGGTCAGAAGCGGAAACGGCGAAGCCGACGAGCGCCGCGACGCCGGCCATGCCGAGCGCGATGCCCAGCCAGTTCAGCGGAGCGAGCCGCTCGGGCCGCCCGAGCAGGAAGGCCACGCCAACGCCGGCCAGCGGCACGGCCGCGATCAGCAGCCCGGTCGTCGAGCTCGGCAGCCGCTCCTCGGCCGAGCCGAGCAGGAACTGCGGCACGACCATCTCGACCACCGTGAACGCGACCAGGGGCCGCCACCGCCGCAGCACCGGCGCGAGCTCGCCCCTGACGACCGCGAACGGCAGCAGGACCGCCGCGGCCAGCCCCATCCTGGCGAAGACCAGCATCGCGGGGTCGAGCTGCCGCACGGCGATCTTGATCAGCAGGTAGGGGATGCCCCAGGCCACGCCAAGCAGGGCGAACAGGATGATGCCGCGTCGGGTCACCCCACCATCCTTCAGCGCGCGCACCCGTTATGTCTATCTAGACTATTTTCATGAAAAGCGTTAGCTGGGACTTCACGGTTGACTGGCGAAAGCTCCGGCTGCTCTACGAGCTTGACCGGCGCGGCACGATCGCGGCCACGGCCGAGGCCATGTACCTGACCCCGTCCGCGGTGTCGCAGCAACTGGCCGGCCTGGCCAGGGACATCGGCGTGCCGCTGCTCGAACGGCGCGGCCGCACGGTCGTGCTGACCGGCCAGGCGCGCCTGCTGCTCGCTCACGCCGAGGGCATGCGGGAACTCGCGGAGCGGACCCGCGCCGCCCTGGACGCCTGGGCGGACGGCACCGTGGGCTACGTCCGGGTCGGCTCCATGGCGACCGGGATCGCCGCGCTGGTCGGCCCGGCCATCGTCCGGCTGCGCGAGGACCGCCCCGGGCTGGTCATCCGGGTCAGCGAGCAGGAACCGGACGAGGCGCTTGACCTCCTCGACGCGGGCGAGCTGGAGGTCGCCGTGACGGTTGACTACCCGGGCGCCCCGGCGCGCGAGGACGGCCGGTACCGCCGCGTCGACCTCATCGCCGACGTGATGGACGCGGTGGTCCCGGCCGGGCACCCGCTCGCCGGCCGGCCTTCCATCGACCTGAACGAGCTGGCCTGCGACGTGTGGGTGGGCGCCGCGGCGAGCGACGCGTGCGGGCACATCGTCACCGGGATCTGCGCCGCCGCGGGGTTCTCGCCGGACGTCCAGTACTACTGCCGTGAGTGGGACGCGGTGGCCGCCCTGGTGGCCGCCGGCGTGGGCGTGGCCCTCATCCCGCGCTCGGCGCAGCCGCTTCGCCCGCCCGGCCTCGCCGTGCTGCCCGTCGCCGGGGCGCCCGCGTCCCGCCTGCTGTTCGCGCTCGTCCGCGCGGGCACGGAGGCGGACCCGGGCACCCACGCGGCCCTCGAGGCCCTGAGCGCCGTCGCCGCCGCCAGGCCCGACGGAATCGTCGCGGCCCCCGCCTTATGAGCGCTCCCCGCCGGAGAAGATCTCCAGGAAGAACAGGAAGACGTTCAAGATGTCGAGGAAGATCGACGCCGCCAGCAGCGGCGCCTCAGCGAGGTTGGTGTTATCGCGTGCCCGCTGGAAGTCGAACATGGTGAACCCGGCGAAGATCACCAGCCCGAGGATCGAGTAGACCAGGTCGCCGCCCGGGATGTGGACGAAGATCAGCACGATGCCGACCCCGATCAGCGCCAGCAGCGTCCAGAAGCCCACCCGCGACCACGGCCAGGTCACGCCGGGTGGCGTAGCCGGCCGCGTCGAAGCCGGCGATGAACAGCGCGGTCGCCCGCCCGCTTCCCACAGCGCGCGGGTCCATGCTCCCGTAGTAGGCGACCGTCGGCGCCACGGCCAGCCCGATCAGCAGCCCGCGCCTGGGTCGCCGGCGGCGGCGTGCCCGGCCCGCTCCCGGACGGGCCGACCGGAATGCCCCGCCGCCAGCGCGATCCCCGCGCCCGCGGCCAGCACCGCCAGCACCGCCAGCGCCAGCGCCGCCTCGACGGCCCTTCTCATGACGCTTACGTGCCCGTGTGCACGGACATGTGCACGCCCGCGGGCAGCAGGTGCTGGCAGGCGGCCACCGCGGCCTGGAACTGCGGCGAGCTGGGGTTGACGGCGCCGCCGCTACCTGGCGGCGGGCTCTGACCGCCGAGGGCGAGGCTGAAGTCCGGCTCCCCGTGGGCGCGCACGCACTGTTTCCACTTCAGCAACTGCGGGAGCGCCTGCGCCTGACGTTGCTGCTCCTGCTGCACGTCCTGCTCCAGCTGCCCGATGGACGGGGCGACCGGCAGCAAGTGCCGGCAATCGCCGGAGGCCGCCTGCGCCTGGCTGCTGTTGATGTCAACGGGCGAGCCCCCGGAGCCTTCGATCGACCCATTCGACGTCAGGGTGTAACCGCCGGACGCGTTGGGGTCGGGGAAGTCCGGCTCGCCGTGGCCGCGCATGCACTGCGCGAGGGCGAGTTCCTGCGCGTAGCTCGGCGTGCTGGCGGCGGCCGGGGTGCCACCGCCGCACGCCGCGGCGAGGACGGCGACGGCGGCCGCGACGGTCAGCGCGGCCGCGTCCCGTGGGCGCCGGCTGACGCCGGCCTTGTCATTCATCATGTCCTTCTCCTGGTCTCTCCACGCGACCGGTTGTACGGAATGAGTGGTGACGGCGCGGGAACCGAAAATGTCACCCGGCTGTTACCCGCGGCCTGCCACCCTGGGATGCAGGTGGCCGGCATGCCGTGGCGGCGCACGAAAAGGGCAGGCAGGCGATGCGGGTTCTGGTCACCGAGGACGACGAGGTCCTGGCCACGGCGGTGGCGGCCGGGCTGCGCCGCGAGGGAATGGCCGTCGACGTGGCGCTCGATGGCGACGCGGCGATGGAGCGCCTCGCGGTCAACCGCTATGACGTGGTGGTGCTCGACCGCGACCTGCCGGGCGTGCCCGGCGACGACATCTGCCGCGCGCTGGCCGCAGGCCGGTCCGCGAGCCGGGTGCTGATGCTCACCGCGGCGCGGTCGGTCAGGGACCGGGTCGAGGGCCTCGGGCTCGGCGCCGATGACTACCTGCCCAAGCCGTTTGACTTCGCCGAGCTGGTCGCCCGCATCCGGGCCCTGGGACGCCGCGCCTCCGCGCCGCTGCCGCCCAGCCTCCAGCACGAGGACCTGAGCCTGGACCCGGCCCGCCGGGTCGCGGTCCGCGCCGGGCGGCGGCTGCCGCTCACCCCCAAGGAACTCGCCGTGCTCGAGTGCCTGCTCGCCGCGGACGGGCGCCCGGTTTCCGCGGAGGAACTGCTCGAACGGGTATGGGATGAAGCGGCCGACCCGTTCACCAGCACCGTCAAGACCACCGTCCGCAGGCTCCGGGCGAAGCTCGGCGACCCGCCGGTGATCGAGACGGTCAGGGAGAGCGGCTACCGCATCGGAGGAGCATGATGCGCACCCCCCGACCTTCGCACTGGCTGCGGCTGCCCCGCGCGACCGCCCGGCTGCGCCTGACCATCCTGTACGGCGCGGCGTTCCTGGCCTGCGGCGCGGCCGCGCTCGCCCTTATCTTCCTGCTCTTCGGGCGCACGCAGCCGGCCGCGCCGTCCTCCTCGGGCGCGGCGAACGCGCCCCTCGTCAACATGACGATCCCCGCCAGCGACGTCCGGCAGGCGGGTATCTACGACGTGATGAAGGTCCCCGTCACCGTCATCCAGCGGCTCAACGCCGTCGCCGCGCCCTCGTCGGCCGAGCGGGCCAGGCTGTTCAGCGAGGCCGTGGTTCAGGTCAACTACGACAAGCGGGAGCTGCTCGTCATCTCCGCCGTCGTCCTCGGGGTGATCGCGGTGGCGGCCGGCGTGATCGGCTGGCTCATCGCCGGCCGGGTGCTGCGCCCGCTGAGCACGATCACGGCCGCCGCCCGGCGGATCTCCGCCAGCAGCCTGGACGAGCGGCTGGCCCTGGGCGGTCCTGACGACGAGCTCAAGGAACTCGGCGACACCCTCGACGGCCTGTTCGCGCGGCTCGAGGCCTCGTTCGCGGCCCAGCGGCGGTTCGCCGCCAACGCGTCGCACGAGCTGCGCACGCCGCTGACCAGGGAACGCACCCTGCTGCAGGTCACCCTGGCCGACCCCGCCGCCACCGCCGCCACCTGGCAGGCCGTGAGCAGGGAACTGCTCGCCTCCAACGCCGAGCAGGAGCGGCTCATCGAGGCGATGCTGACCTTGGCGAGCAGCGAGGCCGGCCCCGGCGAGCGTGAGCCCGTTGACCTGGGCGCGGTCACCGGCGCCGCTCTGGCCACCCGGCGTCTCACGGTAGGCCGCCTGGGCCTGGACGTCCAGGCGGACCTCCAGCCCGCCGTCTTCGACGGCGACCCGGTCCTGGTCCAGCAACTCGTGACCAACCTGATCGACAACGCCGTCCGGCACAACGCCCCCGGCGGGGACATCCGGGTCGCCACCAAGACGACCGGCGGCCGCGCCGTCCTGTCGGTGGCCAACTCGGGGCCGGTCATCCCGCCGGCTGCGGTCGACCGCCTGTTCCAGCCGTTCCAGCGGCTCGGCCCGCGCCCCGCCCGCCGCGAGGGCGGGCACGGGCTCGGCCTGTCCATCGTCCGCGCCATCGCCACGGCCCACGGCGCCGCCATCGAAGCCCGGGCCCAGCCCGGCGGCGGCCTCGCGGTCGACGTCACGTTCCCCGTCCCACCCGGTCCCCGGGCCAAGGAACCGTTCCGCCCGGCCCGGGCCGAGCTGGACCCGACGACCGGGCGAGACTGATCTCAGACGCTCCAGAGCGCCCGGGTCGGGGACTGGCGGGCGGCCCGGATGGCGGGCAGCAGCCCGGCCAGTGCGCCGATGACGACCGCGGCGGCCAGGCCGCCGGCCCAGGCGTCGGGCGGGATGACGACCGCCTGGCCGTGGGCGCGCGCGTACCAGGCGGTGGCGGCCGCCCCGACGATGACCCCCGCGGCGCCGCCGGCCAGCGACAGCATGATCGCCTCGGCGACGAACTGGGCGCGGATCTGGCCGCGGGTGGCGCCGAGCGCCCGGCGCAGACCGATCTCCTGGCGGCGTTCGAGCACCGAGATGACCATGATGTTGGCGACCCCGATCGCGCCGACAAGCAGCGCGACCGCGCCGAGCCCGAGGAACAGGGTGTCGAGCGCGCCCTTGGCGTCGGCCTGGGCGGTGAGCGCTTGCGAGGGCTGGGAGACGCTGACCTGGTTCGGGTTTTCCGGGTTGGCCTGCGCGCCGAGCAGGCGATCGACCGTGGTGGTGGCGGCGGGGTTGCCGGCGGTGCGCACGTAGATCTCCGACGGGTGCCCGTCGAAGCCCAGGTACCGCTGGGCGGCGGGGAAGCCGACGAGCACCGCCGAGTCCAGTTCCGGCGCGTACGTGTCGGTGCCGAGGATGCCGGCCACGTAGAACCACTGGCCGCCGAACGTCTGGCCGCTCAGCCAGATCCGCATGCCCGGCCGGACCCGGTCGAAGCCGAGCAGCCGGGCGGTGGCGGCGCCGAGCACCGCGGCCGGCTGCCGGGCGGTGGCCGCGTTCAGGAACCGGCCCTGGGCGAGGCTGCTGCCGGCCACGACGGGCAGTCCCAGGGTGGCGGCGTCCACGCTGAGGCCGTTGGTCTCGATCGGGGGGACGAGCGGTGACTTGTAGACGCTCGCGCCGCTGACGTTGCCGATGTCCTCGACGCCGGTCACCCCGGGCAGCCGGGCGATCATGCCGGGCGCCGTCACCGGCAGCTCGGCGGTGGCACCACCGAAGGTCTGCCCGTTGGCGACGGTCAGCAGGTTGGTGCCGAGGGCCTGGATCTCGGCGAGCAGCGCGGCCTGAGCGGAGGCGGCCAGGCCAAGGACGGCGACGATGGCGGCGACGCCGATCGCGATGCCGAGCGCCGACAGGCCGGCGCGCAGCTTGCGGGTCCGCAGCCCGATGCTGGCCAGGCCGGCCAGGTCGGCCGGGCTCAGCCGGGCCGGAGACGGGAGTAGCCGGGCGGCGGCCCGGCCGGATGTGGTGGTCATGAACGTCCCTCCAGGTGGCCTGCGGCGGGAACGAGGCTCGTGTCGGCGACGACGTGCCCGTCGAGCACCTCGATGCGGCGCCGCGCCCGGGCGGCGACCGCGTGGTCGTGGGTGATGATGACGACGGTGGTCCCGGCGGCGTTCAGCTCCTCGAGCAGCGCCAGGATGGACGCGCCGGTGGCCGAGTCGAGGTTGCCGGTGGGCTCGTCGGCCAGCACCACCGGCGGCGCGCCGGCGATCGCCCGGGCGATCGCGACCCGCTGCCGCTCGCCCCCGGACAGCTGGGTCGGCCGGGCGGCGGCCCGGTGCGCGAGCCCCACCCGGTCAAGCGCGCCGAGCGCCAGCCGCCGCCGCTGGGCGCGGCGCACCCCGGCGTACAGCAGCCCGTCGGCCACGTTGCCGAGCACCGTCTGGTGCTCGGCGAGAAAGAACTGCTGGAACACGAACCCGATACGCGCGGCGCGCAGCGCCGACAGCTCCCGGTCGGTCATCCGCGCCGGGTCAAGCCCGGTCACCCGCACCATCCCGGACGACGGCCGGTCCAAGGTGCCCATCAGGTGCAGCAGCGTGGACTTGCCCGAACCCGACGGGCCCACGATCGCGGCCAGTTCTCCGGCCGCCACCGCCAGGCTCACCCGGGCTAGCGCCCGCACCGGCGGCTGGCCCGGGTACACCTTCGACACCTCGTCCAGTTCCAGCACCGGCCCGTCGCCGCCGACTCCGGTGCCTCCCGCCGTGGTCATGACGCCGGCACCACGACGCGCTCGCCCGCGGTCAGCGCCCCGGTCACCTGCACCAGCCCGTTGGCGTCGTCGAAGATCGGGCCGGCCGTCACCGGCACCCACCGCCGCGTGTTCCCCTGGCCGACTACCTCCACGACGTAGCCGCCTGCCGCCTCCCCGTCCCCCTGGGCCACCAGCGCCGTTACCGGCACCGCGAGCACCGGGCCGGGGCTGCTCGCGGTGGTGACGTTCACCGTGACCGGCGCCTGGTCCAGGCTCCCGGCCGCCTTCGGATTGGTCAGGTTCACGTACACCGGGATCGTCGTGGTCGGGCCCTGCCCCTGCTGCCCGGTCGTGGTGGTCGCCACCGTGCCGACCGAGGACACCACCCCCGGCGTCGTGGTCCCGTCCGGCAGCGTCACCGTTACCCCGTCGCCCGCCTTGACCTCCGACTGCTGGGCGACGTCAAGCGGGATCGTCACCACCTCCCGGTCCGACGTAGCCGTCAGTACCGGCCCCGACGCCGAGCCGCCCAGCTTGCCGGTCACCTGGGCGACCCGCAGCGCCTCCGGTTCGAACACCACCTGCCCAAGCGACAGCGACCCCGGCGGGTCGGTGACCCCCAGGTGCGCTTCCAGCCGCTGTACGCCGTACGCCGTCTCCCAGGAGTAGTAATCCCAGCCGAGCGCGACGACGTCCGCGCGGTCGGCGTAGCCGAGCCGCACCAGATCGTGGTTGAGCTGTGACACGTCCGTACCGGTCACGCCCTCATCGAGGGCCCGCCAGTCCGGCACGGTGCCGTAAAGCAGCACCACCGGGGACCCGTTGCCGGTCTGGTACAGTGCCTGCCCCGTCCCGATGACCTGCCCGGGCGACGGCAGCCAGGTCAGCGTCCCGACGCCCTGCCCCGTCACCGAGTAGGACCCCGCATACCCGAGCGTGGCGGTCTCCGGCGTCGTCGCCGAGAGGTCCTGCCTAGTCACCGCCACCGTCGCCAGCGGCGACGCCCCCGCCCCGGCCCCGGACGAGGCGGCCGGGGAGAACGCCCCGGCCCGCCAGGCCGCCACCGCCCCGGCCGCCACCACGATCACGATGCCCGCGGCGGCCCACCGGCCCCGGCCGCGCGGTCCCCGCGCCTCCGTGGCGCTGGCGCCACCCTCCGCCTGCCTGGCCTCTTCCGCGACGCCCTTCACGGGACAGTCACCGCCGACGGCCGCTGCGCGCCCGCGGGCAGCACGTGCTGGCAGGCCTGGGCCTTGGCGAGGATCTGCGGCGAGTCCAGGTTAATGCCGGTCCTGCTGGTGCTGATCACGAACTCCACCTTCCCGTCGGTGGCGACGGGGTCGGGGAGGGTCGGCACCCCGTGGGAGCGCATGCACTGGGCGAACTTCACGTCGTCGGCCAGCTGCTGCTGCTGTTGCGCCGGAGTCAGCGCCTGGTACGGCCACAGGCTCTGGCAGGCATTCGAGGCGGTGCTGAGCTGGGCATCGCTGACCCCGACCTGCTGCCCGGAGCCGATCTTCTGCAGCTGCCCGCTGCTATCGGGCTCGGGGTACTCCGGCACCCCATGGGAGCGCATGCACTGGGTATAGGCGACGGCCTGGGCGACCGTTGACCCCGCGCTCGGGGCGCTTGCCGGTGTCGTGGACGACGGGCTGCTGCTGCACCCGGCCGCGAGCAGCGCGGCGGCCAGGGCGGTAGTGACGGCGGCGACTCGCGCCGCTGACGGTGAGTTCATGGCAGCCAGCGTCCCGGTGTTCTGCGCCGACCACATCACGCGCCTGCGCTAGCCCGGGTCCCTCGCTGGAGGGATACACCGGGGCCGTCACGCGCAGTAGCCTGCAGGTGTGCTGGACCGTAAGCGGCGCCGGGTGTGGGGCCTGTCAGGCCGGCTGACCGCCTCCTACATCCTCGTCACGCTCGTCGCCGTGCTGCTTGTCGAGTCGCTCATGCTCGGCTTGCAGGTGCTGCCGCTGGTGACCGGAGCGCAGTTGCAGGCGCAGGTGGACGCGGCCGCCCGCAGCTACGGGCAGCAGCTCGCCCTGCGCTATCCCGACGGGGTACCGGCCGGGACCGTGCTCGGCGATCCCGGCCAGTCGCCACAGCCGGGCCAGGGCGCGGCGACCACGGACGACGGCACGCTGGATATTCCGGCGACCACCGGCTCCGTTCCGGGCAACCAGGCGGTCACCGCGGTCGTCGCGGTCGGCGCCGACGGCACCGTTCTCGCGTCGTCGGCGCCGTCGCGGTACCCGGCGGGAAGCTCGGCGAACGACCTCCTCGCCACCCCGGCGACGCCGGCGAACGAGCCCTCAGTCAAGGACAACGGCGCGTTCGCGCCGTACCCCACCCGGTACGGCACCGTGCTCTTCGCGGTCTCCTGGCCCGCGGGCCACGCCGACCTCGGCCACCCGCCGCCCGGCGCCCCGCGCCGGGTCGCGTACGTCTACGTCCAGGCGCGCTGGGCGCCTGGGTTCATCAACCCCGTCAGCGCCTGGGGCGAGCTCGGCCAGCTCGGCGAGACCGGCTGGGTGGTGTACTCGCCGCCCGCCGCGCTGCTCATCGCGATCGTGCCGGTCGGCGTGCTGTTCGGGCTGCTCGCCTCCTGGCGCCTGGTCCGCCGGGTGCGCCGCCTGGAACGAGCCACCCTCGCGGTCGCCGACGGCGACTACTCCGTCACCCTGCCCGCCTCTGGCCGGGACGAGGTCGGCCGGCTCGAGGCCAACTTCAGCAGCATGACCAGGCAGCTTGACTCGGCGCTGGCCGCGGAGCGGGAGCGTGCCGCGGGCGATGCGCGCGACGCGGAGCGGGCCAGGCTCGCGCGGGAGATGCACGACGCGATCTCGCAGCACCTGTTCGCCCTGCGGATGATCGCCGCCGGGATGCGCCGGGCCGACCCGGGTGATCAGCAGGCCCAGGCGATCGAGCGGATCAGCGAGGAGGCCCTGCGCGACATGCAGGCCCTGCTCACTGAGCTGCGCCCGGCCGGCCTTGAGGGTGCCGGCCTGGTGTCGGCCCTGCGGGAGATCTGCGCCACGTACCAGGACCGGCTCGGCGTCACCGTCGACGCCAGCTTGGACGACGTCATCGTCCCGGCGGACGTCGAGCACGCGCTGCTGCGCATCACCCAGGAGGCGTGCGCCAACGCCGTCAGGCACGGCAATGCCCGCCGCCTGGCCGTGTCGATGACCCGCCTCGACGGGCACGTCGAGCTCGCCGTGCGGGACACGGGCGACGGCTTCGACCCGGCCGTCTCGCGCCCAGGCTCCGGACTGGCCCACATCCGCGACCGGGTCTCCGAACTCGGCGGCACGGTCGACATCGACAGCGCACCCGGGTTCGGCGCGGCGGTCATCGTCTGGGTGCCGGTGCCGTGACGATCCGCGTGGTGATCGCCGACGACCACCGCGTCGTGCGGGACGGGCTGTGCTACCTGCTCGGCCAGGAGCCGGGGGTGGAGATCGTCGGCGAGGCGGGTGACGGCAGGCAGGCGATTGACGTGGTCGCCGCCACCCGCCCGGACGTGCTGCTGCTCGACCTGTACATGCCGGAAGGCGACGGGCACGCCGTGCTCGCCGCGTTGCGCGACGCGCCGCACCGGCCGGCCGTGGTCGTGCTCACCTCCGCCACCGAGGACGACCACCTCGTCCGCGCCGTGCACGCCGGAGCGACCTCCTATCTGCTCAAGACCGCCCCCGCCGAGCAGGTCATCGCGGCGGTCAGGGACGCCGCCGCCGGCACCGCGACCCTCGGCCCCGAGCTGCTGACCCGGTTTACCCAGGCGCTGCGCCGCCCGACGCCACCGGACCCGCTGCTGTCCCTGTCACCGCGCGAACGCGAGGTGCTCCGGCTGATCGCCCGCGGTCACGGCAACCGGCAGATCGCCAGGGAACTTGCGATCGGCGAGCAGACCGTCAAGACCCACGTCAGCAGCATCCTCGCGAAGCTCGGCCTCCAGGACCGCGTCCAGGCGGCCATCTTCGCCCTCCGCCACCAGCCCGACCCCCCGTCCCCACCCTCTAACTAGCCCGCACATTCCCCGCCCTCGGCGCCCACGCTGCCCCTCGGCGCCCACGCCGCCCCTCGGGGCCTTGTGGCACCCAGGTTCATGCCCGGTGCTGGCCTCGGGGGCCCCGCGGCCAGAATTCCGGACCCGGCCCGCCCGTGCATAAGCCTCCCGGAAGAGTGAGCTGCGCTCGGACCGTCCCGTAAGACCGTTTAGTCCCCGCGGACCAATTGACTCGTGTCTTCAGGAGGCACCCATGTGGGATCAGATCGGCCAGCTGTCCGCCTATCTCGGGGATATCCCGCCCGAGGCGCGACTGCTGAAGTTGACCGAGGAGGTCGGCGAGGTGGCCGAGGCCTACATCGGCATGCAGGGGCTGAACCGCAGGAAGGGCGTCTGCCGCACGCGCGATGACCTGCTCGCCGAGCTCGCCGACGTGATCATCACCGCCGCCGTCGCGATGACCGGCGTCACCGGGGACCTCGAAGAGGCGAAAGGCCACCTTGAGCGGCGGCTAGCCGTGGTGACGGCGCGCGCCGGCCTCTGACCGTTAGCACGATGTCCGGTGACTGATTGACTAGCGGGGTGTCGGCGGCGGCTACGCTGCGGTGGCATGCGGGTCCCCACCGACGAGGAAGTCCTCGCGCTGCATGAGCAGCACGCGCCGACGCACGAGGCGCTTGACCTCGTGTACCAGCACTGCCTGATCGTGTGCGGGATCGCCGAGCAGCTGCACGGGCGGGCCCGCCTGGACAGCGACCTTGGCCTGGTGCGGGCCGGCTGCCTGCTGCACGACATCGGGGTGTACCGGCTATACGACGCGGCGGGAAGGCTCGACCACGCGAACTACATCCGCCACGGGCTGCTCGGGCATGAGCTCCTGCGGACGGCGGGATTCCCCGAGGCGATCTGCCGGTTCGCCTCGTGCCATACCGGCATGGGCCTGAGCAAGGACGACGTGATCAACCAGCGGCTGCCGCTGCTGCCGGCCGACTACCTCGCCGAGACCGGGGAGGAGAAGCTGGTCATGTACGCGGACAAGTTCCACACCAAGACGACGCCGCCGGCTCTGCTGACGGCCTGCGCGTACGCGTCGAGCGTGCGGCGGTTCGGCGAGGACAAGGTCTCGGCGTTCGCGTCGATGCGCGCCGCGTTCGGCGAGCCGGATCTCGGCCCGTTCCGCCGCGCCTACGGGCAGCGGGTCATCGACTGCGCCTGACCGGGCGATGACGCCGGCCACCGGCCGGGTACCGGCCCTCGCCGCCGCAAAATATCCCACATCATCCGGTTACCGTGGCACACTTCCGGATAACAGCAAGATGTGCAGGGTTGGCGTGGCCGCTGCGCGGGGCCGGTTTAGAGGTCGAAGAAGACGGTTTCGCTGGCGCCTTGCATGCGGATGTCGAAGCGGAGCAGGTTGTTCCCGGCGGGGGCGGCGATCAGGGTGCGGCGGCGTTCGGCGGGGACGGCCTGCAGGACGGGGTCGGCGTCGTTGGCGGCTTGCTCGTCGGGGAAGTAGATGCGGGTGACCGACCGGTCGAGCATGCCGCGGGCGAAGACGGACACGTCGATGTGCGGGGCCTCGGTGCGGCCGTCCCCGGACGGAAGGGCGCCCGGCTTGAGCGTCACGATCTTGTAAGTGCCGTCGTGGCCGGTCGGGCAGCGGCCGAAGCCGCGGAACGCCAGGTCCCCGTCCGGTACCGGGCCGCGCGGGTCGTCAGGGTGGGCGAGCCGGCCGTCCGGGCCGGCCTGCCAGGTCTCGATCAGCCCGTCCGGGATGGGGTCCCCGGCCCCGTCGAGCAGCCGGCCGTAGATCGTCACCGCGCCGGGCGCGCCCGCGGGAACCACGTAGGGGCCTTCCGGCCAGGGCAGCCGCATCGAGAAGTAGGGGCCGACGGTCTGCGACGGGGTCAGCGGCTCACTCATGGGGCTCCTCGAAGAGGGACTGGCGGCGGCCGCGCAAGACGATGTCGAACCGGTAGGCCAGCGCCCACCCGGGCTGGGTGTCGTCCATCGAGAACTCCGCGACCATCCGGGCCCTGGCCCGCTCGTCGGTGACGGAGTTGTAGATCGGGTCATACGGCAGCAGCGGGTCGCCGGGGAAGTACATCTGGGTCACCAGGCGCTGGGTGAACGCCCGGCCGAACAGGCTGAAGTGGACGTGCGCGGGCCGCCAGGCGTTGCGGTGGTTGCCCCACGGGTAGGAGCCGGGCTGGACCGTGATGAACCGGTAGCGGCCGCCGGAGTCGGTGATCGCCCGCCCGGTCCCGCCGAAGCTCGGGTCAAGCGGCGCCGGGTGGTGCTCGCGGGAGTGGCGGTAGCGGCCGGCCGCGTTCGTCTGCCAGATCTCCACCAGCGTGTCGGGCACCGGCCGCCCGCCGGAGTCGCGGACCTGCCCGAACACGATGATCCGCTGCCCCTGCGGCTCCCCGCCGTACTGGGTGGTCAGGTCCGCGTCGCCCATCGCGATCAGGCCGTCGCCCAGCAGCGGGCCGGTCACCTCGGTCAGCCGCTGCGGCAGCAGCACCAGCGGCTGCTTAGGGTGCCGCAGCCCGGTCGACTTGTAGGCCGGGAAGTCCAGCGGCGGGTGGTCGCCCGGCGCCGGCTTGACGTACTCCGGCAAGCCGAACTTGCCGGCGTCCGGGACGATCAGCCCCTGATCGGACACGGTCACGGTCGCTGCTCCTCACTGCTAAAGCCCACGTCAGTCCGCATGAAGCGGTTATAGGGCGGGCGAGGCCAAGTACGCCAGGAACGGCTTCCGTTGACCGGAAGTCAGGCGAGCGTGAGGCTGCGCGCGATGCCCTGGGCGGCCACGCGCATCGCGGGAATCAGGTGCTTGCGGCTGCTGAGGTCGGGAACGACCACGCCGAGCGACGCCACGGTGCGCTCGGCGACCCGGACGGGCAGGGCGATGGAGCACGCCCCGAGCGTCATCTCCTCGGCCGTGGTGGCGTACCCGTCCTGCGCGACGCGCTGCAGCTGGCCCTCGAGGCGGCCCGGCTGGATGACGGTGTAGGGCGTGAACCGGGGAAGGGGAGCGGCGAGGACCTCATGCCGCAAGCTGGCGGGCGCGTGCGCGAGCAGGACCTTGCCGACGCCGGTGGAGTGCAGCGGAAGGCGGCTGCCAGCCTTGCTCACGACGGGCACCGAGGCATGGCCGGAGACGCAGTCGAGGTAAAGGGCGCGAGCGCCGTCGCGCACGGCGAGGTGCACCGTAGCCAGGGTCGCGCCGTAGAGGTCGTGCAGGAACGGCGAGGCGACGTCCCGCAGGCCCGTCTGCACGGGCGCGAGGAGGCCCAGGTCCCACATCCGCCGTCCGATGACGTACTGGCCAAGGCCGGTGCGCCGTACCGCGCCCCAGGCCGTGAGTTCCCGGACCAGCCGGTGCGCCGTGGGCAACGTGAGCTCCGCGCGCTGCGCAATCTCGGTCAGCGTCAGCGACGGGTGCTCCGCGTCGAAGCTAGCCAGAATCGACAGGACGCGCGACGTCACGGTGACGCCAGCGCCGGAGCTTGTACGGGGCATCGCGACCTTCCCAGGGGACGGAAGTAAGTACCTCCAGGTTACGACGCCGCGGATGGCTGTCACGGGCGCTGGTGAGCCGCCACACACTGACGCGGACTTCGCTGGTATCCCACACAGTTCGGTCGAATATTTCGACACCGACGTCGGGCCGCTCATCAGCGAGGCGGCGGCCGACCGGATGAGGCAGTGGGTCGCCGAGGCCACGGCCGAGGGCGCGACCACGCTGCTCGGCGGGGGGGAAGGCAGCTACGTGCCGCCCACCGTGCTGACCGACGTTCCCCCGGCCGCCCGGGTCTGCCGGGAGGAGGTATTCGGCCCGGTGGCCGTCCTGTCCCGGTGGAGTCCTTCGACGCGGGGCTCGGCTGGGAGGGCATTCGCTACCAAGATGGCCGCTAGTGCGTCGGCCTTCAGGCCGGTGGTGAGAGCGGCCAGGACAGGGCCGCCGTTAGGCGGGCCTGTCCTGCTGCTCGATGTACTGGCGCAGGACCGAGATGGGTGCGCCGCCGACCGACCCGGCGAAGTACGAGGCGGACCAGAGCCGGTGCGCGCGCCAGTAGTGGCGGCGCAGGTCGGGGAATTCCTGCCTCATCCGCCGCGAGGAGCGCCGCCTCTTGGTCATCGCCCAGCCCGGCTAGCGGCCCGTCCAGACCGGAGCGCGCTTCTCGGCGAAGGCGCGCGCCCCCTCACGGGCGTCCTCCGACCCGAAGACGGGCTGCACGATGGGCTGCTGCCTGGCCCACGCGTCGTCCAGGTCCCAGTCGTGCTGCCGCGCGACGATCTGCTTGGTGGCGATCACGGCGAGCGGGCCGTTGGCGGCGATCCGCGCGGCGAGCGCTCGCGCGCCGTCCAGGGCCCCGCCCGGCTTGGTCAGGGCGTTGACGAGGCCCAGGCGGTAGGCGTCGGCTGCGGGCAGCGGGTCACCGGTGAGCGCGAGCTCCATCGCGATGCCGGCCGGGATCCGGCGCGGCAGCCTGATCAGCCCGCCCGCGCCCGCGACCAGGCCCCGCTTGACCTCCGGGATGCCGAACTTGGCGTCGTCCGCCGCGACGATCAGGTCACAGGCCAGCGCCACCTCGCAGCCGCCCGCGAGCGCCCAGCCCTCCACCGCGGCGATCAGCGGCTTGCGCGGCGGGGCCTGCGTGAGCCCGGCGAGTCCCCGGCCCTCGATGCTGACGTTCTCCCCGGCGAGGAACGCCTTCAGGTCCATCCCGGAGCTGAACGTCCCGCCCGCCCCGGCGATGATGCCCACGGTCAGGTCGTCCCGCCGGTCGAGTTCGTCGAGCGCCTCGGCCATGAGCGCCGATACCGCGTGGTTGATCGCATTGCGCGCCTGCGGCCGGTTGATCGTCATGATCGCGACCCGGTCGGCGTACTCGACTAGCACCTCGTCCGCCACGTGGCCTCCCTTGTCATCGCTACTGTCATCGCTCCTGGGGCTGATCAGATCATCGGTCCTGGCCCGACCCCTTGCCAAGCGGCCCGCGGCCGGCGGAGCACCCGGGGCGCCTCACGCCGTAGTGACCAGCAGGTGCACGGCCACGCCGCCGATCAGGGCCCTCGACGCCAGCGCGGTGGCCAGCCGCCCGCGGTCGCTGGTCAGCACGCGTAGGGCCCCGACCGCTCTGACCGGCATGGCGATGCCATAGCGGGGCCAGCAGCCCGGCGGCCAGCGCGGCGCTCACAACCGGCCGGTGATCGGCCTCCGCCGGCGGGCCCGCTGCTGCTTGCCCCGCGCCGACAGGTCAGCGACGGTCAGGGGCAGGGCGGCAGCGATGATCATGAGCAGATCCTCGGGGTCAACCGCCCGCTCCGCAACCCAATTTCCCGCCCCGCCGTCACCGGTGCCGTTTGCCTAGTGCCGTCACTCTCCCCGTTTGCCCAGACCAGGTTTGCGAGTTTGCGGCACCCAGCAGGATTTCAGCCGGGGCCCCTGCCAGCGCCTGGCCCCGTGTGCCACAGCAACGGAATATTCTGGCCTCGCGGCACCCCGCACGACTCTATTGTCCTTGTGGCACCCCGTGCGTTAACCATTTGCCGTGAGGCACCCCGGCCCATGCCCGGTGCTGGCCCCGCAGGCCACACGACCAGAATCCCCGGTGCCGGCAAGGCGATCTGGAAAGTGGCACTTCTCGCGCAAGGTGATGCAGTCACTTGCCGTGGTGTGGAGCTTCGCTGAGCGATCTTCCGTAGTCAGCGTGCCCCTGCTTGCGTTGCTGTCCTGGCGTCCTGGTGGTCTCTCATGAGGGAGAGATAGCCGTCTTCCAGGCCCGGCTCGGTGGGCACTGCGGCTGAGTGCGGGCGGTGCGGGGTGACCACCCGGTAGCGGGTAGCGTGGGTCAGCGTCATCGTCGAGACGATGGTCGTTTCCGGCGGCAGCAGGTCGTTGGTCTCCACCGTCCACACTCGCCCGGCCGCGCGGTTGATGAGCCCGGCGGTGTCACCGAAGTAGGCGACGCGCCCGCTGCGGAGCACGGCGAGCTGGCGGCAGGTGGCGGCGATGTCCTCGACAATGTGGGTGGACAAGATGATGGTGCGGTCTCCGGCCAGCCGGGACAGGATGTTGCGGAACCGCAGCCGCTCCTCGGGATCAAGGCCCGCTGTCGGCTCATCGACGATCAGCACGGCGGGGTTGTTCAGCAGCGCCTGGGCGATGCCGACCCGGCGGAGCATGCCGCCGGAGAACCCGCCCAGCTTGCGCTGCGCGGCGTCGCTGAGCGCGACCGTCTCGAGCAGCGCGTCAACGGTATCGTGGCGCTGGCGGCGATCGGCGATGCCTTTCAGGATGGCGATGTAGTCCAGCAGCGCCCGGGCGGTCATGTCGGGGTAGAGCCGCAGGTCCTGGGGCAGGTAGCCGAGCACGCGCTGGAACTCGCGGCGGTCGGCCGCGCGGGTGAGCTGCCACGTGCCCGCCCGGATGGTGCCGCTGGTGGGGTGCAGGACCCCGGCGAGCAGCCGCATCAGCGTGGTCTTGCCTGCCCCGTTCGCGCCGAGCAGCCCGAACATGCCGGGGGTTACGGTCAGGTCGACGTCCTCCAGTGCCCGGGTGCGGCCGAACACCTTACTGACGCTGGTCATCTCGATGATCACGATGATGCTCCTCGGTTACGTTGTTACGCGGTCGCCCGGCGCCGGTATTCCTGGTACTGCACCGTGGCCACCAGGGTCAGGCCCGCGAGCACTAGGACGGAAACGCTGCCTATCCCGTCCACGGTCGCCATGCGCCCGTCTCCGAAGTCGACATGGAAGACGCCGGACAGCGCGATGCCGCCGATCGGCGTCGCCCAGGTCTCCGAGGGAGAAGGGAAAAGCTGGCTGGGAATCAGGTTTCCCCAGAACCAGTAGCAGACGAACAGCACCCGAAAGAGGGGAAGGCCAAGCAGCATCGGCCCGGCCAGGCACAGCCCGCAGACCGTCACCAGGCCCGGCAGCACGCCGACGGCGAAGGAGGCCACGGCCAGGCCGAGCGCGGCGGCCCGGTGGGTGACCACCGCGATGTGCACGGCTTGCGCCAGCCAGACGATGAGCATGGGCAGCGCGCCGGCCGCGATAACCCCGGCGAACCGGCCCCAGATCCGCGCCCCGGGCGAGGCCGGCAGCGCGTCCAGGACCTCGCGGACGCCCAGCGCGCGGTCCCGGACGAAGCGGTCCGCGAAGATGACCCCGACGGCCATCGGCGCGAACGTGTTCATGTAGTAGGTCTGCTGGATGACGACCTTGGCCAGCGAACCGTCGAACAGGTGATGGTAGGTCAGGAAGGGGAACGCGGCCAGCGCGGCGATCGCCATGACCACCCCCGGCCGGCGCCAGGCCGCCGAGGCCTCCACGCGTGCGGCGGCGAGGGCGACACGGACGTTGTCGCTGCGGTCGGGGTTCATGCCGTACTCCTGAGCAGTCGTTCCGGGCTACGGGCGAGAGCCGCGGCGATGCAGGACAGCGCGACCGCCGCGACGCAGACCGCGGCGCGGTCCTGCCACCAGGCCACCGTGACGCCTGACGCGGAGTGAAACGGCGCCCCGGTAACCCGGCCGTCCGCGAACAGGAACAGCGGCTGCCATGCCCGTCCGACGAACAGCGCGGGCTTGGCCACCTCTGCCAGCCAGAGCACGCCGACCGCGGCGGCGCCCAGCGCGCTGGAGGCGGTGAGCAGGCAGGTCACCGCCCCGAGCCCGCTGAGGAAGGCCGCGGGGGCGATCCAGGCAAGCTGCGCGGCAAGGAGCCCCGGGGCGGTGCGCCAGGCCCCGGCGGCGATAACCGAAACGGTGAGCGCGCACCCGCTCGCCGCGACTGCGGCGAGCACCAGCCCGGCCCGCCGGGCAACAGTGACGGAGTAGCGGGCGGGCAGGCTGAGCTGGAGCTCGCGCGCGTTATCGCGGCCGATCGCTGACGCGACGGCCACGCCCGCCCCGAGCGGCAGCAGGGTTTCCACCACGCTCGGGACAATCCGGCTGGCGTCCGCAGTCCCCCGCGTCACCATGATGGCCACGACGGCGAGCACGGCCATCACCGGCGGGACGCAGAGCATCGCCAGCCCCGTCCGGCTCACCTCATGCCTCCAGCGGTCGGCCATCACGCAAGATCTCCCTTCTCCCGGCGGTGAATACCGCAGCGGCGATCGCGACCGCGGCCACCGCGGCCGTCGCTGGCGTCGTGGACCAGAGCCATCCAGTGGCGGCGGCAACTACCGCCGGGTGCGCGGGCGACATGGTGATCACCCGCAGCGTCCACAGGCACAGCGCGGTCACGACGCCTGCCCATGACCGGAAGACGACACTCAGCAGCACGCTAAGCGCAGACATTGCCAGCAGCGGCCCGAGCCACATGGTGACCAGCGACCACAGGCCGCCTTCGCCGCCGGTACCGGCCAGCAGCAGCGTGGCGGCAAACCCGACGGCGAGGTCATACCCGGCCACCACCACCAGCCGGGCGAGCAGGACCGTGCGCGGCGGCACCGGGCAGCTCAGGCTGATCTCCGCGCAGGGATCGCTGTCCGGGCCGTAGATGAGCGCCAGGCCGATCGCGGCCGTCACCGGCGCGGTCAGCGCCAGCACGGTGCCCGCGACCACCCCGGTCACGGCGACGGCCAGGTAGCCGACCCCGGCCACGAGCGCGGTGGCGGCCCATATCTGGCGTCGCACCACCGGCACCTGCGCCGCCACCACGGTCATCGCGTGCCAGGCACGCGCGATGATCCCCGGCCGGGCGGCCGACGGCAGGGCGGCCAGCGGCCGCGGCGCGGGCAGCGAGCCAGACCACGACGACAGCGCCTCCCGCAGCCGGGACCAGTCCTGGGCCACCGAGCCGCAGGACGCGCAGCTCCCCAGATGCACCCTGACCCCCTCGGCGTCGGCCTCACCGCGGCCGGCCAGCAGGGCAAGGATTGACGCCTGCGACGGATGCTCATGCGAGGTCATCGGCTGTCCTCCGGCTCCGATTCGGCCGCGAGGACCTTGGCCAGGGCACGCCGCGCGTGGTGCAGCCGGCTCTTCACTGTTCCCTCGGCCACGTCAAGCACCTGCGCCGCCTCCCGCATGCTCAGCCCGTGCAGCGCCACTAGCAGCAGCACCTCCCGCTGCGGCGGCGCGAGCCGCCTGAACGCGGCCAGCAGGGCCTCGGTGCCCGCGCTGGCGAGCGCGCCCGCTTCCGGCTCGTCTGGCCACGGCGCCGGGTGCTCATCAAGCTCCGCGGCTGGCACCGCCCGCGAACCTGGCCGGCGAAGGTAGTCGCGGGCCGTCCGCCGGGCGATCGCGAACAGCCATGTCCGGGGCGAGGCCTCGCCCCGGTAGGACGCCGCATGCTGCCAGGCCTTGAGCATGGTGTCCTGAAGCAGTTCCTGCGCCACCTGCTCATCCCGGCAGATCCCGGCCAGGTAGGCCAGCAGTTCCCCGCCCCGCAACCGGTAAAGGCATTCCAGCGCGTTCCCGTCACCAGCGGCGATCGCGCGCAGTAGCTCCCGCTCGGCGGCATCATCCATCTGTCTCCCAGATACCGGCGCTGTGGCGCGTCGCCAGCCTGCCGCAGCCCAGCCAGCGGCGATAGTCCCGGCAACTGCGTTCACCGCCGTCGCCCCCGGAACCAGTCCACTGCGGCGATCGCCGCGCCGGCCACCACAATGCCCATCTTGACCGCCACCTTGTGATGCGGCGCATAGGCCAGCGCGGCCACGCCGGCCGCCAGCAGGACCAGCCCCGCCAGCATCATCGGGCGCAACGCCTTCATATCCCGCCTCTCTCTCGGCTCCTCACTGAGGTAGAAGCAGATAATCAAGCAATGGTTCACCCGCCGCCCTGCCCGGGTCTGCCGCAGGCCCGCTCACAAGTAGCTCCGAAAGCCCGCCGACTGTCGGCTTGACGCCCGCTGCCGATCTAGCAGACCCAGCGGTCGGCTTGCCGGTGACATAGGCGTTCGCGTGCTGGTGCTGCGCGGTGCTCTTGCCCAGCCCCGGATAGGCATCAACGAGGGCCGCGGGCTTGGCCTTGTCCCCGTCTTGCCGGTTAGCCTCCACGATCTCGGCCAGGCCCTCGTGCACTGCCATTAGCTGCGGCGTCCGGATCGGGCCGATGTTGGCGTGCCAGACCGCCCGCCGGTCGTTGTAACGGACCCGCTCCCGCTCCGGCAGCGCGGCGATCACGGCGGCCGGTAGCTGCTCGGGGCGGGGCCGGTCCGGTCCGCTGACGAACTCCAGCCAGCCCCGCAGCCGGGACGGCGAGTACTGCCGGTCATCACCCTCAACGCATCCGGCCCAGTGGCCTGCCCTTGGGCGCTCACCGCGTCTCCCAGGCGTCGGCGTAGAACTCGTCCTCATCCGCCTGCCGGCGTCCTCCTCACCGGGGAACGCGGGGTCGCACTCGGCGTCCTCGTCGTCATCCCCGTCGGCCTCCGCCGCCAGGCTGCCGACGCCGGCGTTGTCCTGCTGCCGGGCGGTGACCCGCGCAACGGCAGGCAACTGCCCGGCCTCGGTCTCCCCGACGGCTGTCTCGCGGCCAAGACCAGCCGCTGCTGGGAGAGCCGGATCGCCATCCGCCGCTCGGTGCGGTTGGCGGTCAGGCCCGCACCCCACCGCTCCAGCAGCTCGGCCAGGGCGCGTTTCGGGTCCGGAAACCGGTGCGTGGCAGCTGCCAGTTTGCGGGCGTAGGCCGCAGCTTCCCGGCTGAACGGCCTGCCCAGCGCCGACGCGTGCTCCCAGGCCAGCTCATGCCGGGAGTTGTCGCCCGCGATGGTCAAGCAATCAGGCCGTCAACAGCCGCGGATCCTGGAACCAGACCCGGCTGAAGTCCCCGCTGTCCACGGCGACCGGCCACCTGCCGGCGTGCGGGCCGCGGATGATGCTGCGCCGGTTGCGGAAGTCGTTCAGAGCCTCCCCGTTGTAGCGCAGCGTGTCAACCTGCACGCCGTAGTGCTGGATGGTGACGTACTCCACCTCCAGAAACTCCAGCGCCATCTCTGGCCGCGAGGGGATCATCAGCGGCCCAGCGCGGGTGATCCCCTGCTGGAGCATCTCCAGCGGGCTCAGCTCCAGCCCGGGGAACTCCGGCACAGCCAGCCCCCGGTGCCGGCTCCGGTGATATACCCCAGTCCACTCCCTTGATGACCTGCTCCAGCTCATCAAGGAAGAAGAACGCCTCATCGTCCGGCTTCTGGCCCCGGCTGTAAACGTCCGGTCCCTTGTAGCCGGGCAGGGCGGCCAGCAGTCCCTCGCCCAGAGTCCGGAACCATCGCTCGACCGGCTTGTCGGTCGGCGTGTAGGGCCGGGCAGGCTGCAGCGAGATGCCGAACCTCTCGCATACGCTCCGGATGTGGTTCGACAGGTAGACCTTCCCGTGGTCGAACACCACGGTCTCCGCCGCCACCGACGGCAGCAGCGGGCGGTCCCGGACATCGGCAAGCTTGCTCGGGTCGACTACCACAGCGGACGGCACCCCCGCGTACGGCACGCGCCCCGCCGTCCTGGCGCGTGCGAGGGGGCGTGGACGGTCTCGAACAGCGCCCCGGCCACGTCGACCGACTTCGTCGACACCTGGGTCAGCCACAGCCCGGTGACGACCCGCGAGTACAGGTCCATCGCGATCGTAAGCTCGCACTGCACCCAGCGCAGCGTCACCGGGTCCATCGCGAACACGTCCAGCCGGTTGGTGCCCAGCACCACATACTCGCCCGGCCGGGTCGCCCGCAGCCGCCATGGAACCGACAGTAAGGGCAGCTCCAAGTCGATTGCTCACGAAACCCGGATTTTGCTCATCCGGTGCTCATGATCATCCGGAATTGCTCACCGATCCGCGGATCCTACATAAGTCAAGGCCGCGGCCGCTACTGCCGCATCGGCCATCCAGCCGAGAACAGTTCCGCACTGCGGCGCTCGTCCCAGGACCGGACGCCATGCCCCGGGCAGGCCACCGGGCAGCCCGGCACCGCGTTGTCGCGCTTTGCCCGGTTTGTCGGGTGGCAGCTAACCGGCGAATTCCCGCTCAACCGGTAAACTTTTACGATGCGGAAGGAAAAGCGTGCGTGAGAGACGTTTTTCCTACATGGTAAATTTTATTTACACGTAGAACAGAATTTAGTTACGAGTCCTCGGCGCCGATATCATGAAATTGAAATACCGGATACGGCGGGCGGGTGCCATCGTGGGATCCCGCTAACAGGAGCACGTGATCTCACCGTCGCGCCCATTCCTCGGCTAGCAGCCGGTACGAGCGCACGCGGTCGGCGTGGTCGTGGGTGATGGTGGTGATGATCAGCTCGTCGGCCTCGGTGGCGTCGCGCAGCCGCTCGAGTTGGTCCGCGACCTGACGCGGGGTGCCGGCGAACTGGGTGCCGACGCGGTCGGCGACCAGGGCGCGGTCGGCGTCGGTCCACTGGTAGCGGCGCGCCTGCTCCGGGGTCGGGAACTGGATCGCGCCCTCGGCGGTGCGGATGCTGCGTACCCACAGCCCGTAGCCGGTGGCCAGCTCGCGGGCCTGCGCCTCGGTGTCGGCGACGACCACGTCGGCCGACACGCTGACGTAGGGGCGGTCGAGCTCGGCCGAGGCGTGGAACGCGGCGCGGTAGCCGTCGACCGCTTCGAGCACGGTGGCCGGGCTGACGTGGTAGTTCGCCGCGAATCGCAGGCCCCCGTGGCCGGCGACCTCAGCGCTCTCCCCGCCGCTGCTGCCGAGTACCCAGACCTGCAGCGCCGCGCCCTCCCCGGGCACCACGTGCGCTTCCTCGCCGTCGGCTGACCGGTAGGTGCCGGCGATCAGCGCCAGCACGTCGCCGACCTGCTCGGTGTAGTTCTGCGGCTCGGCGTGCGGCAGCTGCAGCAGGGTCTTCTGCAGCGTGAAGCGAGGCGACTTCAGCAGGCCCGCGAAGGAGAACCGGGGCGGGATCAGCAGCCCGTTCGGGGTGCGGCCGTCCACCACGGCGCTCGCGGTGCTACCGCCGGCGAGCGCCGGCGCCTTCGGTTCGCGCGGGCGCCCGCCGGAGCGGCCGAGGCCAAGGTCGAAGCGGCCGGGGTAGGCCGTGTCCAGCAAGCCGAACTCCTCGACGGTCGACAGCGCGGTGCGGTGCCCCATCTGCACCGCGCCCGACCCGAGGCGGATCGTCGAGGTGGCACCCGCCGTGAGCGCGAGCACGACGGCCGGCGAGGTGCCGGCGACGCCGGGGTTGAGGTGGTGCTCGGCGAACCAGTAGCGGGTGTAGCCGAGCGATTCGGCCTGCCGCGCCAGGTCGATGCTGTTGCGCAGCGCCTGGGCCGCGGTCGAACCGGAAGAAATAGGGATGAGGTCCAAAACGGTCAGCGGCGTGGTCATGCGGGGCTTCCTCCTCAGCCGGTAGTGGCGACGGGTGAGACGGCGGCCTGACTGGCCGCCGCGTCTCCGGTCGCCGTCGAGGCAGGCACGGCGTCGTCACCGAGCGGGCCGCCGCCCCACCCCCACGGCGGGTCGGGGATCTCGCGGCGCAGCACCGGCGCGATGTCGGACTGGAACAGTTCCAGGCTGGCCCGGTGCTGCGATCCGGACAGGCCGCCCGCGTCGGCGTGCAGGTGCAGCACGCTGTGCCCGAACTGCTCGTGGTAGCGGTGCACCTTCTCGGTCACCTGGGCCGGGCTGCCGATCAGCGCGGAGGACCGCTCGACGAAGTCCTCGAGCGTGGGAAAGACGGGCTGGACGCCCAGCTTCCGCTGGAAGGCCAGGTAGTACGCGAAGACCGGGCGGTAGGCGGCGATGGCGTCCTGGGAGTTGCGCTCAGCGTAGTAGCCCGCCGTGCCCGCGCCGACGGCGATCGCGGCGGGGTCGTGGCCGTAGTGCGCCCAGCGCTCGCGGTAGTAGCGGATCAGCTCGGCGTAGGGCCCGATCGGGTTGGTCACGTTCGCGGAGAACAGCGGATCGCCGTAGCGGGCGGCCAGGTCAACCGACTCCTTGCTGGTGGCGCTGCCGTGCCAGATCCTGACGGGCCGCTGCAACGGCCGCGGCCAGACCTCGGCCGCGCCGAGCGGCGGGCGGAACCGCGTGTTGTAGGTGATCTTGTTGTCCTGCCAGAGCCGCCGGAATACCTCGTAGGACTCGGCGTTGCGGTCCCACTGGTCCTCCGGGGTGACGTGGAACAGGTCGCGCTGGGCGGTGCCGTTGCCCTTGCCGATGATCAGCTCAAGCCGTCCGCCGGAGAGGTGGTCGAGCGTCGCGTAGTCCTCGAACGCCCGTACCGGGTCGAGCAGCGACAGCGTCGTCACCGCCGTGAAGAGGCGGATCGTGCGGGTGAGCGCGGCGAGGTGGCTGAGCACCACGGTCGGCGAGGAGGAGATGAACGGCCGCTCGTGCCGTTCTCCCACCCCGAAGCCGTCAAAGCCGAGTTCCTCGGCGAGCAGCGCGCTGTCGATGACCTCGCGGAACCGGCCGGCCGTGGAAACCTGCGCCCCGGTGACGGGATCGGCGGCGTGCACGATCAGCGTGATGGTGATGAACCTCATGACGCGGCCCGCACGGCGGTTGCCGTCCCTGGGCGGCCGAGTTGGGCGAGCCCCAGGTTGTCGCGCAGCGTTGTGCCCGCGTAGTCGGTGCGGAAGGTGCCGATCTCCTGCAGCAGCGGCACCACCTTGTCCACGAAGGGATCCAGTCCCGCCGGGGTGATGTGCGGCACCAGGATGTAGCCGTCGCAGGCGTCCGCCTGGACAAGGTCGTTGATCGTCCGTGCGATGGTCTCCGGTCCGCCGATAAACGACTGCCTGCCGGTCACCTCAATGACTACCTCGCGGGCGGACAGGTGACCCGCATCGGCCCGGGCGCGCCACTCGCCGGCGAGCGCGACCGGGTCCTTCGCGAACTGCCGGACGCTGGCGCGGCCCTTGGCGATGAGGGTGTCGCTGACCACTGGGTCGAAGTCGGGGAGCGGCCCGTCGACGTCGAAGTCGGGCAGCTCGCGGTTCCACAGCTGCTCAATGAAGCGGAGCGCGGTCTGCGGTGACACCTGGGCGCGGCGCACCTCGCGGGCGATGTCAGCGGCCTCGGCGTCGGTGTCGCCGAGCACGAAGGTCGCGGCGGGCAGGATCAGCAGCTCGTCACGGGCGCGGCCGAACTTGGCCAGCCGGCCCTTGACGTCGGCGTAGAACGCCTGCCCCTCCTTGAGGGTGGAGTGCCTGGAGAAGATGGCGTCCGCCGACGCGGCGGCGAAGTCGCGCCCCTCGTCCGAGTCGCCAGCCTGGAAGATCACCGGGCGGCCCTGCGGCGAGCGCGGGACGTTGAACTGGCCGGAGATGTCGAAGAACCGGTCGTGGTGCTCGAAGGCACCGGGAACCGGCGTGCTCAGGAACCGGCCGCTGCCCTTGTCGGCGATGACCTCCGAGCCGTCCCAGGAATCCCACAGCTCGCCCGCGGTGCGCAGGAACGTCCGCGCCCGCTCGTAGCGGTCCTCCTGGGCAAGGTAGCCCCCGCGCCGGAAGTTCTCCCCGGTGAAGGCGTCCCAGCTGGTGACCACGTTCCACGCCGCCCGGCCGCCGGACAGGTGATCGAGCGAAGCGAACTGGCGGGCCACCTCGTACGGCTCGTTGAACGTCGAGTTGATGGTCCCGGTCAGCCCGAGGTGCTCGGTCACCGCGGCGAGCGCGGCGAGGATGGTGAAGGTGTCCGGGCGGCCGACCACGTCCAGGTCGTAGATCTGGCCGTTTTGCTCGCGCAGCCGCAGCCCCTCGGCCAGGAACATGAAGTCGAACTTGCCCCGCTCCGCGGTCTGGGCGAAGCGGCGGAACGAGTCGAACTCGATGTGGCTGCCCGCGGCCGGGTCGCTCCACACGGTCGTGTTGTTCACGCCGGGGAAGTGCGCGGCGAGATGGATCTGCTTGATCGGCTTGCTCATCGGGATCGCTTTCCTTCCGATGCGGTTAAGCGACGTCGAGGCGGTAGCGGTTCGCCGGCCGGGCCAGGCCGAGCAGTCCCCGCAGGGAGGCCGGCCAGCCGGTGTCGGGGTAACCGTCAGGGAACGCGCCGCGCCGGCGCAGCTCAGGCACGAGGCCGTCGGTGATCTGGGCGAGGTCGTGCGGCAGCGCGGCCGGGCGCAGCCGGAATCCGGTCAGCCCGGCCCGCCAGTCCAGGAGCAGGTCGGCCAGCTGGGCGGGGGTGCCGGCGAAGATGTGCGCGTCGCTCGCGTATTCGGCGCCTGCCCGCTCATCGAGCCGCTCCCGGCGGGCGCGGGCGGCCGTCGGGCTATCGTCCAGGAACACGACGAGGTCGGCGAACAGGCGCACGTCGTCCCGCCCGGCTCGCTCCCGTTCCTCCCGGATCTCGGCCACGATCTCGGCCGCGTGCCCACGGTCGCGCGGGGTGACGAAGCCGATGTCGGCCGAGCGGGCGATCAGCCGGTAGGGCACGGTCGCGTGGCCGAGGGCGGCCACGACCGGCTGGCCCTGCGGCGGGCGCGGGGTGATCGACGGGCCCTTGACCGCGAACCAGCGGCCCGCGAAGTCGACGTAGTGCAGCTTGTCGCGGTCGATGAAGCGCCCGGTGGCCACGTCGCGGATCTCCGCGTCGTCCTCCCAGCTGTCCCAGAGCCTGCGCAGCACCTCGACGTAGTCGGCGGCCTCGTCGAAGTGCTCGGCGACCAGCCGCCGCCCGTCCGGCTCGGCGAACGGCCCCGTGTTTAGCTGCCCCGTGTTTACCTGCCCCGGGCCGAGCGGCTGGATCTCGCGCCGCCCGAAGTGCGCGGCCGTGTCCGCCCGCCCGGCGATCTGCACCCGCACGCCCGCGCGGCCGCCGCTGACGTAGTCGAGCGTGGCGATCGCCTTGGACAGGTGGAACGGCTCGGTGTGGGTGGTGATGGCCGTCGGCACGAGGCCGATGTGCCGGGTGACCGGCGCGACCCGGGCCGCGATCAGCACGGCGTCAAGGCGGCCGCGGACCCGGTCGGTGCGCTCGTCGCGGCCGAGCCTGCTGTCGGACTGCAGGTCGAGCCCGTCTTCGATGGTGATGAAGTCGAGCCGCCCGCGTTCGGCCCGCTGAGCGAGGTCCACCCAGTACGCCGGGGTAAACAGGCGGTCGGGCTGGGCGTCCGGCTCCCGCCAGGCGGCCGGGTGCCAGCCGGCGCCGTCGAGCGCGACGGCCAGGTGCAGTGGATTCGTCGGGGCGGGCACTGTGACCTCCATCTCAGGTATTGCCAGTCCAACGGGATACCGGCTCGCTGACCGTGTCAAGGCCAGCGAGCCGGGCCCGCTCAGAAGGTGGTAGACGGGTTCAGCGCGGACTTGGTGATCAGGTCGCCGCCGACGCCCCACTTGGCGAAGATCTTGGCGTAGTCGCCGTTGGCGATGAGCTCGTTGACCGCGGCGGACAGGGCCTTGGCGATCGGCGAGTTCTTCGCGGTGACGAACCCGACCGGGGTGGAGCTGATCTGCCCGAGGAACTTGGTGCCGGCGATGTGGGTGGCGTCGTACTTCAGGCTCAGCGTCGGACCGAAGTAAAGGTCGAGCTTGCCGTTGGCCAGGCCGAGGAAGATCGGCGCGGTGTCGCTGAAGTACTGCACGGTCCACGGCTTCTTGCCTGCCGCCGCGCACTTGGACGCGCTGGCGGTCAGCAGGGTCTGGAACGTCGTGCCGGAGCCGGTGCCGATGGTATAGCCGCAGGCACCGGTGATCGTCGAGATGGAGGCGGCGCTCACGCTCGAGGCGCCGAGGAACCCCTGCCCGTCGTTGAGGTAGGTAGCGAAGTCGACGACCTTCTCGCGGGCCGCCGTGGCACCGAAGTTGTCCTGCCCGACCTGGTACCTGCCGTTCTGGACGCCGGGGATGATCGTGGCGAACGTGCCGTTCTGCACGTTCCAGGTGATACCGAGAACCTTGGCGACGGCGTTGCGCAGGTCCACGTCCAGGCCGACGTTCTGCCCGTTCACCTGGCCCGCGTGCGGCAGGCCGGAGGTACCCGGGGTGATGGTGGTGCCGAGGCTCAGCTGGCCGCTCGACTGGACGCTGGCGGGCAGCTCGGCGTGCAGCTTCGCGTCCTCCGCGATCCCGGAGACGGCGTCCTGGGCCGCAATGGCGCTCGCCGAGGGGGAGGAAGAGGTGCCCGCGCTGCTGGCGGCTGACCCGCTGGCGCCGCTTGAGCTGGCGGCGCTGCTAGCCGCCGCTGACGAGGAACTGCTCGACGAACTGCAGCCAGCCAGCACGATCGCGCCGGCCACGGCGAGGACCACCGCTACCGCCGTTATGCGCCGCCGTCGGGCAGGCTGTCTTTCTACGGTCACCAGATTTTCCTTTCGGTTACAGATTCATGAAACGTGGGGCACGAGGCGAGCGTCCTTACAGGACAGCGGCCAGGAACGCGCGGGCGCGCTGGTGCCGGGGACTGGCGAGCACGCTGGCGGGCGGCCCGGACTCGACGATGTGCCCGCCGTCGAGGAACACGACGGTGTCGGCCACCTCGCGGGCGAAGCCGATCTCGTGGGTGACCACGATCATCGTCATCCCGCTGGCCGCCAGGTCGCGGATCACCGACAGCACCTCGCCAACCAGTTCCGGGTCAAGCGCGCTGGTCGGCTCGTCGAACAGCATCAGCCGGGGTTGCAGCGCCAGCGCCCGGGCGATCGCCACCCGCTGCTGCTGGCCGCCCGACATCTGCCGCGGGTAGGAGCCTTCCCGGCCGGCCAGCCCGACCCGGTCGAGCAGCTCGCTCGCCGCCGCGACGGCCTGCTTCCTGGGGATGCCGGCCGCGACCGGTCCCTCGATGACGTTCTCGAGCACGGTCAGATGGCCGAACAGGTTGAACTGCTGGAACACCATGCCGATGCGCGCCCGCTGGCGGGTGACCTGGCGGTGCCGCAGCTCGCGCAGCCGACCGTGATCGTAGCGGTAGCCGATCAGCTCGCCGGCCACCTCGACGAACCCGGCGTCGGGCTTCTCCAGGTGGTTGACGCAACGCAGCAGCGTTGACTTGCCCGACCCGGACGGCCCGAGGAGCACGGTGACCTCGCCTTCGCGCACGTCGAGGTCGATGCCGTCGAGTACCCGGTGCTGGCCGAAGTTCTTGCGCAGGCCGCGGATCCGGACCAGCGGCAGCGGCTCCGCGAATGAGGCCACCTCGCTGGCGCTCGGAGTCCGCATTCGCGGACGCGCCGTGTTTGCCGACTCGCTCGCAGGCTCGCTCATGCCAGCCCCGCAAGGTCGTTACGGACCCGGCCGAAGACCGGCAGGTTGCGCAGGGCGATCTGCCGCAGTCCGCGGCCCGGCCCCGGGTCACGGCGCTTGCCCCGCGCGTAGTAGCGCTCGATGAAGTACTGCCCGATCGACAGCAGGGTAGTCAAGATGATGTACCAGAGGGTGGCCACGAGCAGCAGCGGTATGATCAGGAAGTTCGCCTGGTAGATCAGCTCCGCCGAGTACAGCAGGTCCTGTACCGCGATCACCGATACGAGCGAGGTTGCCTTCAGCAGGCCGATCAGCAGGTTCCCGGTTGCCGGGACGATGGCCGGCATGGCCTGCGGCAGCACGATCCGCCGGAAGATGCGTCCCCGGCCGAGGCCGAGGGCCGCGGCGGCCTCCGACTGGCCCGGCTCGACTGACAGGAGGCCGCCGCGCACGATCTCGGCCGAGAACGCCGCGATGTCGACGGTGAGGCCGACGAACGCGGCGAGGATGCCGCTGAACAGGTGCGCAGTACCGACCGTGACGAATTCGTGCCCGAACGGGATGCCCAGCGACAGCTGCGGGTAGAGCGAGGCGAGCTCGTACCAGAACAGCAGCTGCACCAGCGGCGGCACCGACCGCACCAGCCACACGTAACCGAAGCTGAGCGTGCGCAGGATGGGGTTGGACGACAGCCGCATCGCCGCCAGGCCGATGCCGATCAGAAAGCCGCAGGTCATGACGGCGGCGGTCATCCACAGCGTCAGCAGGAGCCCGCGCATGATCGACCCGTTCACAAAGTAGTCGCCGACCACGCCCCACTGGAACCGCTGGTTCGTGACCAGCGTGTTCACCAGCATCGCGAACAGCAGGAGCACCAGGGCCGCGCTGACCCACTGGCCGGGATGGCGCGCGGCGACGAGCCGGACGGTCAGCAGCTGGCCGTCACCGTCCCGCTCGACCAGCGGGCGTTCCGCATGCGGCGCGGCCGGCCCGGGAGGGTCGGACAGGGGAGGAGACGTCACACTTTTCACCCTGACACGCCATCCGCAATGTTGTCAATAATTACGACCAGTTTAGTGGGTTTAATCACGACGTCTTGTATAGTTAACCAGTCAGGAAGATAGGCAATACGGAGGCGCCAATGACCCCGGACCAGGCCGCGTTGCGGTTTCACTGGTTCCTGCCCACCAACGGCGACGGGCGGGACATCGTCGGCGGCGGGCACGGGGCGGCGACCGGGGCGGCCGGGCCGGTCAGGCCCGCGACGCTCCAGTACCTCGGGCAGGTCGCCCGCGGCGCGGAACAGCTCGGCTTCGCGGGCGCGCTGACGCCGACCGGCGCGTGGTGCGAGGACGCCTGGCTGGCGACCGCCATGCTCGCCGGGGTGACCGAACGGCTCAAGTTCCTCGTCGCCTTCCGCCCCGGCCAGGTCTCCCCGACGCTGTCGGCGCAGATGGCCTCGACGTTCCAGCGGCTGTCCGGCGGCCGGCTGCTGCTCAACGTCGTGACCGGCGGCGAGTCCGCCGAGCAGCGCGCCTACGGCGACTTCCTCGACAAGGACCAGCGCTACGAGCGGACGGGCGAGTTCCTCGACATCGTCACCCGGCTGTGGCGGGGCGAGACCGTCACCGCCGAGGGAAAGCACCTGCGGGTGGAGGGCGCCCGGCTGGCCCGGCTGCCCGACCCCGTCCCTGACGTCTACTTCGGCGGCTCGTCGCACGCCGCGGGCCCGGTCGCCGCGCGGTACGCCGACGTCTACCTCACCTGGGGCGAGCCGCCGCGCGCGGTGGACAGCAAGCTCCGCTGGATCGAGGCGCACGCGGCCAGGGCGGGCCGGACTCCGCCGCGGTTCGGCATCCGGCTGCACGTCATCACCAGGGACACCGCGGACGAGGCCTGGCGCGTCGCGAGCCGTCTGATCGAGCGGGTCGATGACGCGACGGTCCGCGCGGCGCAGGAGGGACTGGCCAGGAGCGAGTCCGAGGGACAGCGGCGCATGCGCGCCCTGCACGGCGGCGGCGACCGGCGCGACCTCACGATCGCGCCGAACCTCTGGGCGGGCATCGGCCTGGTCCGCGGCGGCGCGGGAACCGCGCTGGTCGGCCGCCACGCCGAGGTCGCCGACCGCATCGAGGAGTACGCGAGCCTCGGCATCTCGGAGTTCATCCTCTCTGGCTACCCGCACCTCGAGGAGGCGTACTGGTTCGGCGAGGGCGTCCTGCCGGAACTGGAGCGCCGGGGCCGGTGGCGGCACCCGGCGCACCCGGCCCCGGCGCTCACCCTCGCGGGGGACCGGCCGCCAGCGGCTGGCCAGGAATGAGCGCCGCGGTCAGCGCGGTCCCGGCCAGCGCGACGGCGGCGGCGACGATCAGGGCGGCCTGCAGGCCGCGGGTGAAGCCCTGGCCGCCGCCCGCGGACAGCAGCGCGCCGAGGACGGCGACGCCGAACACGCCGCCCGTCACCCGGGCGGTGAGGTTGGTCGACGACGCCATGCCGGCGCGCTCGCGGGGGACCGCGCCGAGCACGGCGGCGGCCATCGGGGTGGACAGCAGCCCGTAGCCGAGCCCGATGATCACGAAAGGCCACCACACGGCGCCGTAGCCGCTGCCCGCGCCGACCCCCAGGAGCAGCAGCGTGCCGAGGGCGAGCAACGCGCAGCCCGCCGTCATCGGCACCCGGTGCCCGAGCCGCTCGATGAGGCGGCCGACGAGCGGGCCCGCGAGCACGAACGCGGCCGTCAACGGCAAGAAGCGCAGCCCCGCCGCGATCGGCGAGTCGCCCTGGACCTGCTGGAAGAACAGCGCGAAGACGAACAGCAGGCCAACGGTGACGAAGCCCATGACCAGCCCGGCGGCGTTGGCGGCACTGTAGGCGGCACTGCGGAAGAAGCCAAGCGGCAGCACCGGGTCCGCCTGCCGGCGCTCGACGCCGATGAAGGCGGCCAGGCTGGCCACGCCGCCGGCGAACAGGCCGAGGGGCAGCGCGGCGGAGAAACCGTCCCGGCCGCCTTCGATGGCCCCCGCCGCGAGCAGGCCGAGCGCCAGGGCGCCGAGCAGCTGGCCGGGCAGGTCGAGCCCGCCCGCCGCGGCCGCCGTCGTCTCCCGGACGGTGCGGGCCGCGAGCACGCCGACAAGCACCGTGACCGGCAGGTTGACGAGGAACACCGCCCGCCAGCCGAACGCGGCGACGAGGCCGCCGCCCAGCACCGGGCCGATCACCAGCGAGCTGCCGGCGGCGGACGCCCAGATGCCCACCGCCTGCGCGCGCTCCCGCGCCCCGGTGAACGTGTGCGTCAAGATCGCCAGCGTGGCGGGCAGCTCGATCGCCGCGCCGACGCCCTGCAGGACCCGGAAGGCCACCAGGGCGGACGCCGTCGGCGCGGCCGCGCAGAGGGCGGAGCCGAGCGCGAAGACCAGCACCCCGGCGAGGTAGACCCGCTTGTGCCCGGAACGATCGCCGATCCGGCCGCCGACGAGCAGCAGGCTCGCGAGCGCCAGGTTGTAGCCGTCCACCACCCACTGCAGCCCGGAGACGGACGTGCCGAGATCGCGGCCGATCGCGGGGAGGGCCACGTTCACGATCGTCAGGTCGAGTTGAATCAGGAACTGCCCGAGGGACACCGCGAGCAGCACCCACGCCTTGCCCGGCCGGCTGACGGCTGCCACGGCTTCTGTGCCCGGTGCGGATATCGACATGTCGCCAGTCTGCGGCCGTGATGCTTCGGCGGGAGCCGAAGCGTGCCCGGGATACTGTGAACCCATGGACGGTGACGCCGACATCACCATCGCGGCCGGCCTGCTCAGCGACCCGGCGCGGGCCCGGGTGCTGCTCGCGCTCGCCGACGGCCGGGCCCTGCCCGCGAGCACGCTGGCCGCCGAGGCCGGCGTGGCCCCCTCCACCGCCAGCGAGCACCTCGGCAAACTGTGCGGCGCGGGCATGCTCTCCGTGGAGGCCCACGGCCGGCACCGCTACTACCGCATCGCCGACCCCCGGGTCATGACCGCCGTCGAGGCGCTAGCGGAAATCTCACCGCGCACGCCGGTTCGCTCGCTGCGCCAGGGCACCCGCGCCAACGCCCTGCGCCACGCCCGGCTGTGCTACGACCACGTCGCCGGCCAGCTCGGCGTCGCCCTGATGACCGCCCTCGTCGAGGCCGGGGCGCTCGACGGCGGCGACGGTACCTACCACCCGGAGGCGGCGCCCACCGACCGGCTCTCCGCGCCCGGCCACGACGTCGGCTACAAGCTCACCGGCCGCGGCGCGGCCCTCGTCGGCGACTTCGGCGTCGACATCGCCGCGCTGCGCGCCCGGCGGCGGCCGCTGATCCGCTACTGCCTGGACTGGACCGAGCAGCGCCACCACCTCGCCGGCGGCCTCGGCGCCGCCATCTCCGGGCGGCTGTTTGAGCTGGACTGGGTGCGGCACGCCCCGCCGGCCAGCCGGGCCGTCCGGCTCACCGACGCCGGCCGCGCCGGGCTCGCCGCCGCCTTCGGCCTGCGCCTCGGCGACGCGTAGCGCCGCGGCCCATTGGCCTCGCGTTGCCTAGGTGATATCTTGATAGCACCATGTCGATGAAACCGGGAAGCACCAAGAACCTGCTGCTGCGCCTGGACTCCGGGCTGGCCGGGCAGTTGCAGACCGTGGCCGAGGTCGAGGGCCGCACGGTCTCCGACGTCGCGCGCGAGGCCATCGCCGCGCTCGTCGAGCAGCGCCGCCGGGACAAGCGCTTCGTGCGCCTGCTCGACGACAATCTCGCCCGCCACCAGCAGGCACTCGACATGCTGCGAGATGACCAGCCGTGATCGCGCTTGAGGTCGCCGACCTGGTCGTCATCGCGGCCCGCACGCTCGGGCTGGACACCGCCCAGGTGCTTGACCTTCTCGACCCGGCCGCCGCTGACTGGGCCCTGGCCCAGGCGCGGCCGGGCCCTGACTGCGATGACCTGGCCCTCCAGGCCGCCGTGGTGCTTACGGAGCTGGTGCACGGCCAGCCGCTGCGGCGCGGCAACCAGCGGGTGGCGCTGGCGGCCACGCTGCAGTTCATCGCCCTCAACGGCCAGCGGCTCGAACCGGACCCGCCCGAGCCGGTCGCGGCCCTGGTCGCCGGGCTTGCCGACGGGACGGTCGGTACCGAGGCCGTCGCCCGCCAGCTGGCGCCGCGGCTGCGGCCGGCCGGCGCGATGAAGGAGGCAAGGATGCCAGGACACCCGGTCTCGCTCGCCATGCGGATCAAGAACGCGGCGATCCGGACGCAGCCCACCGGCATGTTCAACCGGTTCACCGACCGGGCCAGGCGGGTCGTGCACCTGGCCACCGAGGAGGCGCGGCTGCTGCGCCACGACTACGTCGGCAGCGAGCACCTGCTGCTCGGCCTGCTGTACGAGGGCAAGGGGGTGGCCGCCCGGGCGCTGGAGTCGCTGGGCATCTCGCGGGAGGACGTGCGCGACCGGATCGCGGAGATCTCCGGCCCCGGCCCCGGCTCGCCGCCGCTCCCGCTTCCGTTCACGCCGCGCGCCAAAAAGGTGCTTGAGGTGTCGCTGCGGGAGGCGCTGGCCCTCGGTCACCACTACATCGGCACCGAGCACCTGCTGCTCGCCCTGCTGCACGACGGCGAGGGGGTCGGCGCCCGGGCCCTGGCGGCCCTCGGTGCCGACAACGCCAGGATCAGGGAACAGGTGCTCGCCCGGCTGCGCGGCGAAAAGGACCGGGCCGCCGCGCGGGCACGGCTTGGCCCCGACCTGGCCGACGCCGCCGAGCGGCTCACCGAGCTCCGGCAGCGGAAGGTGGCCGCGTTCGACGCGGGCGACCTTGACCGCGCCGCGGCGCTGCGCGATCAGGAAAGCCAGCTCTTCGCCGAGAAGGAGCGGCTGGAGACCCTGCTGACCGCCGACTTCGGCGCCCGGGCGATCATCGCGGAGAACCTGGACCTGCACGCCGAGCTGGGCCGGCTGCGCGCCCTGCTCCGCCAGCACGGCATCGAGCCGGACGGCGGCACCGCCCGCACCGCCTGAGCGGGTGCGTCGGCCTTCGCGTGATGGCATTTGCCACTGTGCGCCCGGCCAACGGCCGCCATGGGCAGCCGAGGGAGAGGACCAGCCGTGCACTATCTGATTGTCCCTGGGATCAACGGGTCGGGCGATGAGCACTGGCAGACCCTGTGGCAGGACGCGTGGGGTCCCGCCGCCTCCCGGATCAGGCCCTCATCGTGGGACAACCCCGACCTGGGCGACTGGTGCCGCGCGCTGGACCGCGCCGCTCAGCCGCACGGGCCGGGGCCGGTGGTGCTCGTCGCCCACAGCCTGGGCTGCCTGGCGGCCGCCTGCTGGCTCCGCGGGCGCCTGCAGGCGGTCCGCGGCGCGTTCCTGGTGGCCCCGCCGGATGCCGCCGGGCCGAACTTCCCGTCCGCTGAGGCCGCCAGCTTCATCACGCCTGACCTCGCACCGATCGGGGTCCCCGGCCTGGTCGTCAGCAGCGACGACGACCCCTACTGCACCCCGCGGGCGGCACAGCGGCTGGCCCGCGGGTGGGCCGTCGGCCACGTCAGCGTCGGCCGGGCCGGGCACGTCAACCCGGCCAGCGGGCTCGGCGCGTGGCGAACAGGGCAAGCGCTGCTCGGCGCGTTCCTTGCCGGCCTCGGACACCCCTAACGCCCCGCCGTCCGGCGCCCGGTGCGAGTCACTGGGCGCCGCGGGAGTCACCCCCGTCCGTTCAGGAAAATCAAGAACATCATCCCGAACGGACGCGTGATTCCTCAGCAAGCCCCGCTTGCTCCCATGGTCGGCTAGCCGCGGCGGCGTGCCGCGAGCGCGCCGCCGGGTCGGTCACGCAGGCGAACGCGCGGCCGGAGTGCCGCCATTCGTCCACGACCTGCAGGCCGGCGGCCGTGGTGGCGTGCAGCAGGGCGGGCATGCCAAGACGGGCCCAGGGGAAGACGGGGCCACGCCGGCCGTCGGGGTGCTCGAGCCGCCCCGTCAGCCGCTCGTCGACGTTGCCGGGCTCGGCCTCGATCAGCATCAGGCCGCCAGGCGCGAGCAGTTGCGCGCAGCGGCGCAGGAGGCGGGCGGGCAGGCCGCCGATGCCGATGTTGCCGTCCGCGAGCAGGACGGTCGCCCACCGGCCCTGCCCCGGCAGCGGGTCGAAGACCGAACGGCGCAGCGCTGGCGCCCCCGCC
The DNA here is from genome assembly GCA_963767685.1 of uncultured Actinomycetota bacterium. Lineage (GTDB taxonomy): Bacteria > Actinomycetota > Actinomycetes > Streptosporangiales > Streptosporangiaceae > Trebonia. Next base: position 1,180,023 of record CAVYEZ010000005.1, on the reverse strand, counting down.
TCGCGGACCCGGGCCACCGCGGCCCGGGAGATGTCGACGCCGAGGGCCGGGATGCCCCGCTCGGTGAGCGCCACGGTCAGCCGTCCCGGCCCGCAGCCCACGTCCAGGACCGGGCCGCGACAGTGCCCGAGCAGCTCCTCGTCGGCCGCATCGGGCGGCGCGCACCAGCGGGAGACGTACAGCGGCAGCCCGCGGCCGTCGGCGGTGCGCAGCACGAGGGTCTCCTCCTGCTCGCGCAGCGCCTCCTCGTACAGGCCGATCGCCCCTGCCCTCATGCGGTTCTCCCCAGGACGCTTTCTGTGAGGGCGTCTTCCAGCGGGCCAGCGGGGCTCAGCACCGAGGCCAGCTCCCGTGCCCGCGCGGCGAACCGGGTCCGCGGCGCCTCGCGGGCCACGGCCACGGCGTCCGCCGCCGTGTCCACGTCTCGCAACTCGGGCAGGTCGGCGACGCGCAGCCCGGCCGCGACCAGCCGGGCTCGCTGCACGGCGCCGGTGTCCGGGGTCGACATGGGCACGCCCCGCAGCAGCGCCGGATCGGGCGCGCGCAAGCCAAGCGCCCAGAATCCGCCGTCGGCGGCCGGCCCGAAAAAGGCATCGGCGGCCTGCCAGTCGACCGTGAGCAGGTCCGGGGTGACCTGCGGGGTGTCCATCCCGACGAGCAGCGCCGGGCCGCTGACCGCGGCGAACGCGGCGGCCAGGCGCTCGTCGAGCGGGCCGCCGCACTGCGGCACGACGTCGAACCCGCCGGGCAGCCACGGGCCGGGCTGGCCGTCGAGGACCAGGACCCGCCGCCGGGCCGGGACCATCAGCACGGCGTGCAGCGTGTCGGCGAGGGCGGCCTCGGCCAGCGCGGCGGCCTGCTCGTGCGTGCAGGGCGGGACCAGGCGCGTCTTTACCCGTCCGGGCAGTGGCTGCTTCGCGATGACCAGCAGGGTGGCATCGGTCCTGGGCGGGGAGGCGGTCATCGGGCCAGCACCGCGCTCATGTCGTGCACCGTCCGCACGCAGCCTCGCACGGTGCCGGTCACCTTCGACTTCCCGATGCGGGGCAGGTAGGCCACCTCGACCTCGGACACCCGCCAGCCGGCGGCCGCCGCGTTCATCACCATCTCAAGCGGGTAGCCGAACCGCCGGTCGGCGATGTTCAGGCCGAGCAGCGCCTCGCGCCCCGCCGCCCGCATCGGCCCGAGGTCGCGCACGCCGAGCCCGGTGCGGCGGCGGACCCGCCGGGCGAGCTCCCAGTTGGCGACCCGGGCCGGCAGCGGCCACGCGTCCCTCCGCTCCGTGCGCCGGCGGCCGAGCACCAGGTCGGCCTCTCCGGCGAGCAGCGGCGCGGTCAGCAGGGGGAACTGCTGCGGGTTCAGGCTGCCGTCGCAGTCGCAGAAGCACACCAGGTCGCTGCTCGCGGCCAGCAGGCCGGCGTGGGCGGCCGCGCCGAAGCCCCGGTTCGGCTCCGACACCACCGTCGCGCCGAGCGACCTCGCGACCTCGTCGGAACCGTCGGTTGAGCCGTTATCGACGACGATGGGCCGGAAGCCGGCTGGCATCCTCTCGAGCATCCAAGGCAAAGCCGACGCCTCGTTCAGGCACGGCAGGATTACGTCAACAATCACGGTGCGACGGTATTACCAGTGGCGGTCCGATACAGGCGTAAACGCCTTACAAAATGAAGAACTCAAGTTGGTGACGGCCGTGACCGATTCCTTCCTTCATTGGGCGGGACAGTTATGACAATCCGAAGAAATATCTCGCGGCATGCCGGACTTGGCGCTTGCCGCCCCAGGCAGCCGTAAGAGTTCTTACACTCAGGTCGTGGACGCACGCATCCTCGTTGTCGAGGACGACCTGACCGTGGCGGAGGTCGTCCTGAACTACCTGCGCCGCGCGGGCCTTGAGCCCAGGCACGCGGTGGACGGGCCGGCCGCCCTGGAGATCGCGGCGACGTGGCGGCCCGACCTGGTGGTGCTCGACCTGATGCTGCCGGGAGTCGGCGGCCTGGAGGTCTGCAGGCGCCTGCGCGCGGACCGGGACGTGCGGGCGCCGCTGCCGGTGATCATGCTGACCGCGCTCAGCGACGAGAGCGACCGCGTGCTCGGCCTTGAGAGCGGCGCCGACGACTACGTCACCAAGCCGTTCAGCCCGCGGGAGCTCACCCTGAGGGTGCAGGCCGTCCTGCGCCGGGCTCGCACGCTCGACGCGGCGGCGGCCGCGCCGTCGCTGCTGCGGTCGGGGCGGCTGGAGGTGGACGTGGCGGCCCGGCGCGCCCGCGGCGACGGCAGGGAACTGGACCTGACGGTTCGCGAGTTCGACCTGCTCGCCTTCTTCGTCTCGCACCCCGGCCAGGCGTTCACCCGGGCCGAGCTGCTTGAGCAGGTATGGGGCTGGTCGTTCGGCGACCCGTCGACCATCACCGTGTACGTACGGCGGCTGCGCGACAAGGTGGAGCCGGATCCCGCCGCCCCGGCCCAGCTGCAGACGGTCTGGGGTGTCGGCTACCGCTGGGAGCCGGACCTGTCCTGACCGCGGCGCGGCTGCCCGGCCGCGGCTAAGGCGGCCGCCGTCAGGCGGGAACCCGTTGCGCCCGCCTGCGCCCGGCCGGCGTCAGCGCGAACTCCTTGACTCCCTCGGTGAACGGCACGCCCGGCTGCCAGCGCAGCTCGCGCCGGATGCGCTCGCTGGACGCGGCGATGTGCCGGACGTCGCCGAGCCGGTACTCGCCGGTGACCTCCGGGCTCGGCCCGCCGAAGGCGCTGGCCAGGGCGGACGCCAGCTGGCCGACGGTACGCGGCGTGCCGCTGCCCACGTTGTAGGCACGCAGCGTGCCCGGGCCGCCTGGGATGGCGGGGCCGCCGACGGCCTCGATCGCGGCGACCGTCGCCCCGGCCACGTCCCTGACGTGGACGAAGTCGCGCAGCTGGGCGCCGTCCTCGAAGACGCGGGGCGCGCGGCCCGCCTCGAGGGAGGAACGGAAGAACGAGGCGACCCCGGCGTAGGGCGTGTCGCGGGGCATTCCCGGGCCGTACACGTTGTGATAGCGGAGCGCCACCGCGTGCCCCGTCGTCGCCCTGGCCCAGGAACTCGCGATGTGCTCCTGCGCGAGCTTGGTGGCGGCGTAGACGTTGCGCGGCCCGAGCGGGGCGTCCTCGGGGACCAGTTCCGGTGACAGCGGCTCACCGCAGTGCGCGCAGGCCGGCTCGAACCGTCCCGCGTCGAGGTCGGCGGCCTGCCGCGGCGGCGGCGTCGCGGCCAGCCCGTGCCCGGCGCACGAGTAGTGGCCCTCCCCGTAGACGACCATCGACGAGGCCATGACCAGCCGGCCGGCGCCCGCGCGGGCCATCCCGGCGAGCAGGGACGCGGTCCCGAGGTCGTTGCAGCCGGCGTAAAGCGGCGCGTCGTTGAAGTCGACGCCGAGCCCCACCATCGCGGCGAGATGGCAGACCACCCCGATGCCGCGCAGCGCGGCGTCGACGGTCTCCGCGTCGCGGACGTCGCCGTGCACGAACTCGAAGCCGGGGTCGCCGGAGAAGGGGGGAGCGCCGTCGGGGTGGACGCACGGCAGCAGCGCGTCAAGCACCCTTACCTCGTGGCCCGCGTCGATGAGCGTCTCGACGACGTGGGATCCAATAAAGCCGGCACCGCCGGTCACCAGGACTCGCATGCCCTGAGGCTAAGCACGGTCACGTTCGGGATTTCGGCGGAGGCCCGCGAATTCATCAGTTTGTAAGAACTGCACGTTATCACCAGTTTGTAATGGCGTATTTCCTTGCCGCGCACGGGTCTGGTTGAATGTAATACACGGCGTGACCTTTAGCATCAGCCGGGATGTCAAGCCGCGTCTGTCGGCGGCGGCCCAGCCGGCTCAGTCGGCCCAGGCGAGCCCGCCCCGGCCCAGCCGGGTGCCGCGGGCCGCGCGACTGGCTGCCGCCCTCGCCGGCCTGGCCGCGATCGGCGCCTACCTGTTCGTCGCGCTCAGCCGGCTGGACTACCCGTTCGCCGTCCAGCCGCTTGAGGGCAACTCGCTCGTCGAGGTGCACCGCATCCTGGCCGGCCAGTCGCTGTACCCGGCACCGACTGCCGGGTACGTCCCGGACGGGTACACCCCGCTCTACTTCTACCTGGCGGCGGCCGCGGCCCGCGTGCTCGGCGTCTCCTACCTGCCGCTGCGGCTCGTCTCCCTGCTGTCCTCGCTGGCCTGCTTCGCGCTGCTGGCCCGCCTGGTCCAGCGGGAAACGGGCAGCCGGGCGGCCGGGGCCGGCGCCGCGGGCGTGTTCGCCGCGACCTACTTCGTCACGGGCACGTGGTTCGACGTCGCCCGCGTCGACTCGCTGTTCCTCGCGCTCAGCATCGGCGGCCTGTACGCCGTCCGGCAGATGCGGGACACCCGCGGGGCGGTCGCGGCCGGGGTGCTGCTGGCCGCGGCGGCCCTCACCAAGCAGACCGGCCTCGCCGAGGGCATCGCGGTGTTCGCGGTGCTGGTGACGGGGCCGCGCCGCCGGCTGGCCTGGGTGGCGGCCGCCGCCGGGCTCGCCGTCTTCGGCGTCAGCACGCTCGCGCTCCGGCTGGCCAGCGGGGGCTGGTACACGTACTACGTCTTCAAGCAGATGAGCGAGCACGCGCTGGATCTCCGCAACTTCAGCTGGTTCTGCACGCTGACGCTGACCGCGATGGGCCTGGCCGGGCTCGCCGCCCTGATCGCGGCGCGCCGGGTGCCCCGCGAGCTGCTGGCCGGCTGCGCCGCCCTGGCGGTCGAGGGCTGCGCCACCCTGGTGCACAGCGGCGGTTCACTCAACGACGTGCTGCCGGCCTACCTCGCGCTGGCAGTGCTGGCCGGCCTGGCCCTCGGCAGCGACTCGAGCCGGTGGGGCGCCACCGCGGCCGGCGCGCTGGTCCTCGCCCAGTCGGTCTTCCTGCTTGCCACCGCCCACCCCGCGCAAGCGATACCCACCAGCGCCGACCGCGCGGCCGGCGAGCGGCTGGTCGCAGGCATGCGCGCGTTCGGCGGTGACGTCGTCTTCCCCGGCGACCCCGCGCTGAGCCTGCAGGCGGGCATGGCGCCGGCCGCGCACCCGGCCGCGGTGTACGACGTGCTGCGGGCCACCGACAAGGCCGGGATCGCCAGCTACCGGCACAGTGCCGAGGAGGCGGTTACCACCCGCCGGTTCAGCGCCTTCATCTCCGACAGCCCCGGGCTGCCGCTGGACGGCCCGCCTAGCCTGCTCAAGGACTACCACGAGTGCGTGCAGGCGGTGCCGACGTTGTTCGTCCCGGCCGCGGGCAGCACCCGCCTCCAGGCCGTGGAGCTGTGGATCCCGCGGAGCGGCGTGTCCTGTCAGGCCGCCTTCAGCATCTTCGACGGCGCCACGGCGGGCCGCTCGTGAGGTCACGCACTGCCCCGACTCCCGTGCAGCCGCGCGAGACCGCGCCGCCCGGGCCCTTCCGCCGGTCGTTCTGGCGCAGCCCGATCCGCGGCCCGTGGGTGACCTCCGTCTTCGGGCTGGCGCTGCTGGTGTCGATCCCCGTGATGTTCGCGACCGGCCTGCTGTCCTACGCCGCGTACAACCCCAACCTCAGCCCAATCAACGACGAGACGCCGGGCAAGGGCGTCCTCGGCTTCTACCTGTTCTCCTGGCCCACCCACCCGGACTGGCTCTACCGGCTCAACCAGGGCGTCCACGTCACCCTGGGGCTGATGCTGGTCCCGATCCTGCTGTTCAAGCTGTGGTCGGTACTGCCGAAGCTGTTCGAATGGCCGCCGCTGCGCTCGCCCGCCCACCTCCTGGAACGGATGTCACTGTTCCTGCTCGTCGGCGGCGCGGTCTTCGAGTTCGTCACCGGGATCCTGAACATCCAGACGTACTACAAGTTCCCCGGATCCTTCTACACGCTGCACTTCTACGGCGCCTGGGTGTTCATCGCCGGCTTCGTCGTCCACGTGCCGCTGAAGCTGCCGACCATGGTCAGGGCCCTGCGCAGCCGCGGCTTCTGGACGGAAATGCGCACGAACCTGGCCAACACCCGATCGGAGCCGCCGGAGGCCAGCGAACTGGTCAGCCCGGCACCTGCCCACCCGACGATCTCCCGGCGGGGCATCCTCGCGTTCGCCGGCGCGGGCTCGGCCCTCATCGGGGCGCTGGCCGTTGGCCAGTCCATTGGCGGGCCGCTGCGCCGGACCGCCCTGCTCGCGCCGCACGGCCAGCAGGCCCCGGGCCCGGACGGCGACTTCCAGATCAACAAGACCGCCGCCGCCGCCGAGGTCATCGTGGCCGACACCGGCGCGTCCTGGCGGCTCAAGCTGGACAGTGACATCGAGTCGGTGCAAACGAAGGCCAAGCTGAGCCGGGCCGACCTGCTCGCCATGGAGCAGCACACCGTCAGCCTGCCGATCGCGTGCGTCGAGGGCTGGTCCACCGACAACCAGGTATGGACCGGCATCCGGCTGCGCGACCTCGCCGCGATGGCCGGCGTCCCCAACCCGTCCAGCGTCCTCGTGCAGTCCCTGCAGCGTACCGAGGGCTTCAGCCAGGCGGTCTTGTCGCAGGGGCAGATCATGGACCCCGATTCGCTGCTGGCCCTGCGGGTCAACGGCGCGGACCTCACGCTCGATCACGGGTTCCCGGCCCGCATCATCGTGCCCGCCTGTCCTGGCGTGCACTGCACCAAGTGGGTCACCCTCATGAGCTTCCGGAGCTGACATGCGCTGGTTCTACCGCTGGTACGGCGCGAACCCGCTGCACCTGCTCACCCTCATCGCCAGCTTCGCGCTCGCCGGGTACGCCGCGCAGCGGCTGCTGGCGCGCGACACCCTCGCCATCGCGATCTGGTTCGCGGGCGCGGTCATCGGCCACGACCTGCTGCTGATGCCGCTGTACTCGATCGCCGACCGTTCCGTCCTGGCGGTCTTCCGTCACGACCGCAAGCCGGATCCGCCGACGGTGTCATGGATCAACTACCTGCGCGTTCCCGTGGTGCTTTCCGGCCTGCTGCTGCTGATCTGGTTCCCGCTGATCTTCCGGCTGGCCACCCGCTTCCCCCTGCTGACGGGCCTGTCGCTCGACCCGTACCTGTCGCACTGGCTCGCGGTGACCGGGGTGCTGTTCCTGCTGTCCGCCGTGGCGCTCGCCTTCCGGCTCAGCACCCGTGCCTTCACGCGAGCAGGACGGGCGGGGCCATCGGGGCGGACCGGGAGGCACGGACTGACCAGGGAAACGGTGCCGCCCGGACCGTTCTGGGAGACCGGCCTTGAGCCGGAACCAGGCTGGGATCCTCGCTACGAGCCGCCAGCCCCGACGCGGGACCCTGGTCGCGGCCGGCCAGGACCGCCGCCCCGGGATCCCGGTTACGGGCCGTCAGGACCGGCCCGGGAACCCGGTCGCCGCCCACCACCGGGACCGGGCTGGGAGCCCGGCCGGCGGCCGTCAGGACCACCCCAGGAGCCCGGTCGGCGGCCCACCGGGCCGCAACCCGGCCGCCGGCCCACGGGGCCACAGCCCCGGGATCCGGGCCGCGGCCAGCCGGGACCCCCCTGGGAGCCGGTCCGGCGGCCGCCAGCGCCGCGGGAACAAGGTCAGCGCAGGCCCCCGCCTCCGCCCCCGCCAGAGCCTGGTGACTGGGAGCCGGATTCCTTCTGGCCCCCTAACCGCGGGGGACGCGGAGGCGGAGCAGGTTCATGGCCTTCAGGCTGAGCACGACCGCGTCGCCGCCGTTAAGCAGTTCGGCATGGGTGACGACGAGGCCGCGGTCGGGCTTGGAGCGTGACCGTCGCGTCTCGATCGTGGTGGTCCGCAGGCGCAGCGTGTCCCCCGGCCGTACCGGGGCGGGCCAACGCAGCTCGTCGAGCCCCGGTGAGGCCAGGCTGGCGACCTTGGACAGGTAGTGGTCGGCAAACAGCCGCATGAAGATGCCGCCCGTGTGCCAGCCGCTCGCGATCAGCCCGCCGAACGGGCCCGTCGCCGCGAACTCGGCGTCGACGTGAATCGCCTGGGGGTCGAACCGTCGCGCGAACGCGACCAGCTCATCCCCGTCGACGGTCGCGTACCCGTACTCGTAGACGGCGCCCTGCTGGTAGTCCTCGAAGTACCGGTCGCCGATGGCGACCGCGAAGTCCGCCTCGCTCAGCGTGCGCGTGGGTGCCTGCTCGCGTGCTGTCCAGAGTGTCATTGCAGCAGTATCGCGGGCCATCGTTTCCCGGCGTCACGAGTGGGTAGCCGCACGAGAGTGAGAGGTACCGGCGGTGCGCAGGAGACCGACGATCAACGATCAGAGTCCCTTGCCCAGCGCGATGACCGTAACCTCGCCGAGCTGATTCAGGAACTCCGCGTCGTCTCGCTCGGCGTCCAGGTGCTGTTCGGCTTCCTGCTCTCGCTGCCGTTCACCGTCCGGTTCAGTCAGCTGCACCAGGGCCAGCGCGACCTGTACCTCGCGAGCATTACGCTGTCCGCCGTCGCGACGACCCTGCTGCTCGGGCCGGTCGCGTACCACCGGCTGGTCTTCCGCCAGGGGCAGAAGGAGAAGCTCGTCCGGTTCGCCAACGCGATGGCGGTCCTCGGCCTCGCCGCCGTCGGCGCGGCCGTCCTCACCGCGGTGCTGCTGGTGCTCAGCTACGTCGCCGGGTGGCTGACCGCGGCGCTGATCACCGCGGTGACCGGGTGCATGCTCATCACCCTGTGGTTCGCCCTGCCCCTCTCGCGCCGGCGCGGACGCCTCTTATTTCGTAAAGCTCGTCTCGCACCCATTGCCGGAAAGCGTCAGGATTGCCCGGTGATCCACTAGCTTGTCGCCACTCTGCCTGCGCGAGGATCACTGGCAGGTGCACCACCTGGCCGCGGACCTCCCGGTGGCCGAGGTCGTCGGCCTCGCCGGTACACCGAGGCTGGCCTGGTCGTCCTGTCGTCCGCGACCGCCGACGCGGCCCGCCTCGCCGCCAGCGCGGCCAGGGAGACCCGCGGGCGCCTGCCGGGCGTCCGCGTCCTGACCGGGCGCCCGGGTGACACCCTCAGCCGGCTGCGCGCACTCGCGCGGGCCTCCGGGGATCCCGGCACCGGGTAGCCGCGGCAGTCAGCCGCATCCGTTCGGAAAATCAAAGGACATCGGCCGAACGGATGCTCGATTCCTCAGGCCCTCGCGAGCCGCTTGTCCGCCGGGGCCAGAACGCGAGCGCGAGCAGCACCAGCAGCGGCCCCGAGTTCGGGCCGGTGGCCTGGCCGGTGAGCAGGCCGCCGAACTGCTCGCCGGCGCCCCACAGGACGGCGGCGGCGATGACGGCGACGACCAGGGCCGGCCGGGTGAGGGCAGCGGACGAGCCGGTCGCGGCCAGCGCGGTCCCGGACGCCGCGGCCAGCCCCAGCGCCAGCAGCCCCGCCAGGGCCAGGCCAGCCTTCCGGTTCCCGCCGTGCCATACCCGTTTGACTAGCGTCATCGGGTTCCCCTTTCCTGGATGAACGCGCTCCGTAGCGGGCCGTTCACCAGGCCATTCGGTGCCGCCTGGCCCGCGGATTGGCCAGCGGGCGGCTAAGACGCGAGCAGTTCGACCACCCGGCGCCAGGCGTCGTCTCGTGCCTCCTGGCTGAACGCCGGCGTTCCCGGCCAGAAGAACGCGTGCCCGACCCCGGGGTAGCTGACCAGTTCATGGTCCACGCCCGCGGTGACCAGCGCGGCGCGGATCTGCTCCCGCTGCCCGGCGTCGATCAGCGCGTCGTCCTCGCCGACCAGGTACACCATCCGGCCGGCGATTCCCGGGGTCAGGTCCAGCGTGGGCGTGGGCTGGCTCATGGGGATGTCGGTGCCGGGCAGCCAGCCGCCGTACAGCACCGCGGTCCGGTCCACCGGCAGCCGGCAGGCCGCCAGGTAGCTCAGGTGCCCGCCGGCGCTGAACCCGACCAGCGCGACCCGGTCAATCCCGGGCTCCGACCGCAGCCACTCCATTGCCGCCGCGACGTCGGCGAGCGCCTGGTCGCGGCGCAGCTGGTGCAGGTGGCGGAAGCCTTCCTGCCGCCCGGCGTCATCGCGCTCCAGCCAGCCGCCGGGGGCGGCGTTCCGGTGGTAGAACTCCGGCGCGATGGCCAGGAACCCGGCGCCGGCCAGGTCGCCGGCGACCCCGCGGATATCCGGGTTCACGCCGAACAGCTCGTGCGCCACGATCACCCCGGTCGGCGCGGGGCCCGTCGCGGGCCGGGCGAGGTACGCGGGCAGCGTGGTGCCGTCTTCGACGGGGATCTTGATGGTTGTCATGAGTCCCAGCGTCGGGCTTCCCGGCCGTGGTAGTCACAGCAGCCTTTTACTGGTACTGGCATGAGTACGCTTAGGCCATGGCCGTCGGCGGAGATCCCGTGGCGCTGGGCCAGCTGCTCAGGTCCCGGCGCGAGCGCCTCGTGCCCGCCGACGTGGGCCTGCCCGCCGGCCTGACCGCTGGGCGCCGGCGCACGGCCGGCCTGCGCCGCGAGGAAGTCGCCCAGCTGGCCAGCCTGTCCGTCACCTACTACACGTTCCTGGAGCAGGGCCGCCCGGTGCGACCTTCGCCGCAGGTCCTCGACGCGCTGGCCGCCGCGCTCCGGATGTCCGCCGCCGAGCGCCGCTACCTGCACGTCCTGGCCTACGGTCCCGGCGGCGCCGCCGGCCAGGACCCGTCCGCGCCGGCCCCGCCCGAGCGGCTCGACCCGGCCGTGGCCGGCCTGGTCGAGCGCCTCGAGCCGTTCCCCACCCTGGTCAAGGGCCGCCGCTGGGACGTGCTGACCGCCAACTCGGCCGCATGCGAGCTGTTCGCCGACTGGTCAGCGGGGGCACCGGGCGAGCGCAACCTGGTGCGCTGGATGTTCACCACCGACCGGGCCAGGGAGGTCTACCTGGAGTGGGAGCTGGAGGCCAGGGCCATGCTCGGCCGCTTCCGGCTGTCCGTCGCCCGGTACCCGGACGACCCCGATGTCCGCACCATGATCGCCGAGCTCCAGCGCGACAGCGAGCACGTGCGGGACTGGTGGCCGCGCCACGACGTCACCGCGATCGGGGGCAGCGGCACCAAGAAGCTCCGTCACCCCCGGCTCGGCCCCGTCGAGTACTCCCACGTGGTCCTGCAGGTCGCCGACCACCCGGACCAGACCCTGGTCACCTACTCGGAAGCCGGCCCTAGCGGACCGGGATGAGCGCGACCGGGGTGCTCGTGGGCTGGCTGGAGCCGCCCGCGGGCTCGATCGTGATGCCCAGCCGGTCACCCGGCTGGACCCCGCTGGCGAGTACCGGCGAGGTAGGACCGCCCTCGCCAGCGCGCATCAGTCCCGCGGAGCGCGCGCCGGCCGGGCTCAGCACCCACAGCCCAGGCACCGTCGCACGCGCTGCCGGTCAAGCGCCGTCTCCACCAGTTCGGCGACGTCATCACCGCTGACCGGGCCCGGTGCCAGCTTCTGCTCGCGCTGGGCGGAGGCGCTCTCGGAGCGGACGCGGTCCACCGCCCGGCGGTGCGCGATCGTCATCACCCAGGCCACGGCGCTGCCGCGGCCGGAATCGAACCGGGACGCGGTGCGCCACACGTCCAGCATCACTTCCTGCGCCACTTCCTCAGACTGCGCCGGGTCCCGCAGCACCCTGCGGGCCAGGCCGTACACCGGCCCGCCGAGCTGGTCGTAGACGGACTCGAAGGCCGCCTGGTCGCCGCGGGCCACGCCGGCCAGCAGCCCGGCTAGTTCCGGGCGGCGCTCCTCCGCGTGGGCGGGACCGTCCGGCTCCCGCCCCGTCGGTGACGTGTTCATGCCTGCTATTCGAGACCACCCGGCGATCGGATGAGTGCGGGACACGCCGAAGCCGCATCCGTTCTGGATGAAAGTCCCCGATCGTCCGGACGGATGCGGCCTTTCACCGCGGGGCGCCGCGGCCGGCGCCGCTAGCCCGCGCCCCAGAGCCTGGCGAACTCGCTCTCGAAGGAGGTCGCAGGATCCTGCCCGCCCGGCGGCCCAGCGCAGGCCGGGCGGACGTGCCGGTATCGTCGGTGCGGGAAAATCCAAGGCGGAGCGTGATGATGGCCGAGAAGCGAGTGACGCTGCGGGACGTGGCCGCGGCGGCAGAAGCCAGGACGCCCGCTATTTGCAGGAGGACCGGTTGAAGGTGACCGAGGACGGCGTCACCGGCCAGGCCGCCACCCGCCAAGCCGACAACCCGTAAGGCTTTCAAAGACTCAGGGCACTAGCCGCCCGCTGCCTGCACCGCGTCGCGTACCTTCCCGGCGAGCAGCTCGTACGCACTGACCTGCTCGGGTACCACCTTGCTGACCATCACCGGCTTGCCCGCGTCGGCGTCGGCCGCGGCCGCGGCACTGAACGGGACACTGGCCAGCCGCCGCACCCGGGTCCAGATCGCCTCGTTGGGGGGCGCCGCGGTAAAGAGCGGAGTGACCTCGCCGCACCGGGGGCATACCTGGCCGTCCATGTTCTCCACCCCGCCGAGCACGGCGGCCTTGCCCCGCCCCAGCTCGCTGAGCAGCCGGTGCGCGTCCCGGTGGGCGACCAGTTGCGGCGTTACCACCAGCAGCACGTGGACCGGGCGCTGGCCGAGCCCGAAGACGAACTGCTGGATGTCGGCCGTGCCCGGCGGCAGGTCCACCACCAGGCAGTCCAGGTCTTCGTCCCAGCCGGTGCTGGCGATCAGCCGGTGGACGAGCAGCTGAGCCAGCGGCGCGTGCAGCCCGAGCCCCTGGCTTTCACCGATGAGGAAGGCGGCCGAAGCGACCTGGATGCCGTGGCGCCTGGCCGCCTCGATCCTCGACCCGCCCGATCCCGGGCGTCCGAACAGCGTGACATAGGTGGCGTCCTCGCGGCGACGCAGCCCGAGCATGTGCGCGGCGTCCGGCCCGTACAGGTCGGCGTCTACGAGGCCGACCCGGCTGCCCAGTGCGCTCAGCGCCAGCGCGGTGTTGACCGCGACCGTCGTCTTGCCGACGCCGCCCTTGCCGCTGGCCACCGCGACCACGGGCACCTTAGCGGGATTCACGAGGTCCCCCTTTCAGGCTTGGGGCTCGGGCAGGGCCGACGCCCAGCCGGTGACGGTGCGCGTACATTCGGGATCCGAACCGTGCATCGAGTGCGGCATCTCGGGAAACGAGCGGTAGGTGAACGGCTGCCCGGCCGCCTCGACGAGTTGCCGGACGCGGTCCGCCTGCTGGTCGGCGATAGCGCCGAGCAGGTGGCCGGTGGCGGGGTCGACGCGCCGGAAGTGATGGGTGAGCAGGACCGGTACCCGGACGCTGGCCAGCATGGCCGCGTGATCGCAGCCGGCGCCGACGGTCCCGGTGGCGAAGGCCCGGGCCCATTCCGGGTCGTATTCCCTGAGGTTCTGCGGCGGCTCCGCGCCGGGCGGCGACTGGGCGTCGGCCATGGCGGCGAGCCCGCCCAGCAGGACGGGCGGTACCTCGCGGGGGATGGCCTGCAGGGCGCCCGCCCAGTCGCCGACTTCATGCGGATCTCACCGAGGTCCGCGGTGTGCTCCTCGAAGCCGTGCGGCACAAAGGTGCCTGCCCTCTGCTCCGCGTCGATGCTGGCCATGGGGGTCCCGCTCCTATCAGGGGTCGTGGCCTCGGGCTGCTCTAGCGTGTCATGATCTTTCGGGGAAGGGGATATCCGTGCGGTACCTGATCGTGGCCGAGGCCTACCGTGACCTAGAGCAGCTGAGCAGCCGGCTGGCGCTGACGGAGCGGCTGGCCGCGTTGCTGGCCGACACCCCGGCCGGGCTGCTGCCGACCGTGTGCTACCTGTCCCAGGGACTGATCGCGCCGGAGTTCGCCGGGGTGGACCTTGGCCTGGCCGAGAAGCTCGCGATCCGCGCGGTGGCCGCCGTGGCCGGCACCGACGTCGCCCGGGTCGCTGCCCTGGTTCGAGAGGCCGGCGACCTGGGCCAGGCCGCGGAGCGGCTGCTGGCCCCGCCGGGCGCAGCGGTCGGCGGCGGGGGAGCGGGCCTGGAAGTCGCCGGGGTGGTGCGGACGCTGCGGGAGATCGCCGTCACTGAGGGGGCGGGCTCGCAGGGCCGCAAGCTGGAGCTGCTGGGCGGGCTGCTGGCCCGGGCAACTCCTCTGGAGGCCCGTTACCTGCTGCGGCTGGTGACCAGGAACCTGCGGCTGGGCATCGGCACGCCCACCATCTTGGACGCCCTGGCTCAGGTGCACGCGGGCGGCAAGGCCGGCCGGCCGGTCCTTGAGCGCGGTTACAGCATCTGCTGTGACCTCGGCAAGGTCGCCGCGGCCCTGGTGGCTGGCGGCCTGGCGGCGGTGGAAGGGCTGCGGGTGCAGCCGGGGAACCCGGTGCGGGTCATGCTGGCCCAGCGGCTGGCCGACGCCGATCAGATCCTGGCCCGGCTGGGCGGGCGGTGCGCGGCGGAGTACAAGTACGACGGGATCCGGGTTCAGGCGCACCGTACCGCCGACGGACGGATCGAGCTGTTCACCCGGCGGCTTGAGGAGATCTCCGGCCAGTTCCCCGACATCGTCGAATTGCTGGCGGAGGGACTGGGCCCGGCCGAGGCGATCGTCGAGGGAGAGGTCGTGGCGTACGACGCGGCCGCGGGCGAGCTGCGGCCGTTCGGCGAGGTCATGCTGCGGCGGCGTAAGCACGGCATCGGCCAGGCCGTCCTTGACGTGCCCGTGGGCCTGTTCTGCTTCGAGCTGCTGTACGCCGACGGCCAGGACCTGACCACGCGGCCCTACCCGCAGCGGCGGGCCGCGCTTGAGGCGGCGCTCACGCTCTCGCCGCGGCTGCGGCTGACGACCGCCGCCGAGGTCAGCGACCCGGCCGCGCTGGACGCGTTGTTCGCCCAGGCGGTCACCGACGGCTGCGAGGGCCTGGTGTGCAAGTCAACCGGGCCGGACTCGGCCTACCAGGCCGGAGCGCGCGGCTGGCAGTGGATCAAGCTCAAGCGGGACTACCGGACCGAGCTGTCCGACACCGCCGACCTGGTCGTCATCGGCGCGTTCGCCGGCCGCGGCCGCCGCACCGGGGTCTACGGCGCGGTGCTGCTGGCCGCCTACGACGCCGACGCGGGCACCTTCCGCGCCGTGACCAAGTGCGGCGCCGGGTTCACCGACGCCGACCTCGCCGAGCTGCCGGGCAGGCTGGCGCCGCTGCGCAGCCCGGGCAAGCCCGCCCGGGTCGACGCGCGGCAGGAGCCGGACGCCTGGTTCGAGCCGGGCCTGGTACTTGAGGTCCTCAGCGCCGAGCTGACCCTG
Source organism: uncultured Actinomycetota bacterium (assembly GCA_963767685.1). GTDB lineage: Bacteria > Actinomycetota > Actinomycetes > Streptosporangiales > Streptosporangiaceae > Trebonia. The sequence goes on along the minus strand of CAVYEZ010000005.1, from coordinate 1,164,829 downwards.
TCCCCGAACTACACCGCCGCCTGGGGCCAGGTCCAGAACGACGCCGGGCTGGCCATGCGCTTTCCCCGGTTCACCGGCCGCTGGCGCGACGACAAGGCCGCGGAAGACGCCACCACCACCCGGGAGCTGACCGAGCTGTTCCTCACCGCCCGGCACACCCCCACCGGCGGCTAGCGCCCGGACGGCAGCCGGTCCTCGGGTCCTGCGGCCGGCCGTGGCGTGCGTTCAGGCCGAGGTCTTGAAGATGCTCCAGCCGCCGTCCACGGTCAGCGACGCGCCGGTGATGTAAGAGGCGTCCGCGGAGGCGAGGAAGGCGATGGCGGCGGCGACCTCGGCAGGCGTGCCGAACCGCTTGGCGGCGGTCTGCTCGATGCTGCGCTGCCGGTCTTCCTCACCGGTCCCGTCCCAGGCAGGGGTGAGGATGGGGCCGGGGAGGACGGCGTTAACCCGGACCGCGGGCCCGTACTCGGCCGCGAGCTGGCGGGTGAGGGCGGTCAGGCCGCCCTTGGCCGCCGCGTAGGCGGGGTTGCCCGGCAGCCCGATCAGCGCGTGCACCGACGACGTGACCACCACCGAGCCGTGGCGTTCCGTGAGGTCCGGGAGGCAGGCCTGGACGCCGAGGAAGGTCGCGGTGAGGTTGACGGCGAGCTGGGTGTCCCACTGTGCCCGGCTCAGCTCGTGCGCGGGCAGGCGGTAGTTGACGGCGGCGTTGCTGATCAGGACATCGACGCCGCCGCAGGCGGAGCGGGCCAGGCGCGCGGCGCGTTGCCAGGTGTCCTCCTCGGCCACGTCACCATGGACCGGGAAGGCCGCCGCGCCACCGGCGCGCAGCGTGGCCGCGGCGTCGTCGACCTGGCCTGCCAGGTCGACGAGGATCAGCTGGGCTCCTTCCGCCGCGAGCCGCTCGGCGGTGGCGCTTCCGATGCCGGAGGCGGCACCGCTGACGATCGCGGTCTTGCCGGCGAAGCGGCCGGCCGGCGTCACCATTCGGCGACCGAGCCGTCGGCATGCCGCCAGACGGGATTGCGCCACCGGTGCCCCTCAAGGGCCCGCTCGCGGACGTAGTCCTCGTTGACGTCGATGCCGAGCCCCGGCCCGGTGGGGATGGTGACGTACCCGGCGGAGTAGGCGAACGTGCCGGGTTCCGTGAGGTAGTCGAGCAGGTCGTTGGCGACGTTGTAGTGAATGCCGAGGCTCTGCTCCTGGATGAAGGCGTTGTAGGTGCAGGCGTCGAGCTGCAGGCAGGCGGCGAGCGCGATGGGTCCGAGCGGGCAGTGCAGCGCGACGGCGGTGTCGTAGGCCTCGGCCATGGCGGTGATGCGGCGGGTCTCGCTGATACCGCCGGCGTGCGACGGGTCGGGCTGGATGATGTCGACCGCCCCCGAGGCGAGGATGGACTTGAAGTCCCAGCGGGAGTAAAGCCGCTCGCCGAGGGCGATCGGGGTCGACGCGGCGGCGAGCTGCGGCAGGAACGCGTCGAGCTCCTCCGATCGGACTGGTTCCTCGATGAACATCAGCTTGAGCGGTTCCAGCTCCCTGAGGAGAACCTTCGCCATTGGCCGGTGCACCCGGCCGTGAAAGTCCACCGCGATGTCAGTGTCCGGGCCGACGGCGGACCGCGCGGCCGCGATGTTCTCCACGATGGCGGAGACCTTCGCCGGCGTGTCGACGATCTGCAGTTCGGCCATCCCGTTCATCTTCATGGCGGTGAAGCCGCGCTCGACTGCGCTCGCGGCGGCGGTGGCGATGTCCGCGGGCCGGTCACCGCCGATCCAGGTGTAGACGCGGATGCGGTCGCGGACGGGGCCGCCCATGAGGTCCGCGACCGACGTGCCGTGCCATTTCCCCTTGATGTCCCACAGCGCCTGGTCGATGCCGGCGATAGCGCTCATCAGCACGGGGCCGCCGCGGTAGAAGCCGCCTCGGTACAGGACCTGCCAGTGGTCTTCGATCCGGCGCGGGTCCTGGCCGACCAGGTAGTCCGACAGCTCGCCGACGGCAGCGGCGACCGTAGCGGCCCGGCCTTCGAGAGCGGGCTCGCCCCAGCCGGTAACGCCCTCGTCGGTGTCGATCTTGAGGAACAGCCAGCGCGGCGGGACCGGGTAGGTGGTGAGCTTGGTGATCTTCACGAGCGGGTTCCGCGGGTAAGCGTGGTCCTGGCCTGCTCCCAGGCTGACTGGAGGGCGCGAGCGCGATCGGCCACGTCAGCGGGCGGCAGGCCGGCCCGGTAGAGGGCCGAGCCGACCCCGAACCCGGTGGCGCCGGCCGCTGTCCAGGCCGGGAACGAGCTAGCGTCTATGCCGCCGACCGGGATCAGCTCCGCCCAGGCCGGCAGGACGTCGGTCCAGGCCTTCATTGCCGCTGGCCCCACCTGGACGGCCGGGAAGACCTTGACCGCGCGGGCCCCGGCGGACAGCGCGGCGAACGCCTCCGACGGCGTAGCCGCACCCGGGTAGCTGCCCAGGCCCCGGCGTAGGGTCTCGGTAATGACGCTGACATCGGTGTTCGGAGAGACCACGAGCTGAGCCCCGGCCGCGTGCGCCTCCTCGACCTGCGCGGTCGTCAGGACCGTGCCGGCCCCGACTAGGCAGCTGGGCAGGGCCTTCCGCAGCAGGCTGATCGACTGACAGGGATCCGGCGAGTTCAGCGGGACCTCGAGAACGCCGATCCCCGCGTCAGATACGGCACGACCGATGGCGACCGCCTCCGCCGGGGTCAGGCCGCGCAGGATGGCGATCAGCCCGGTGGGGCGGAACCCGGTTCTCATGTGCTCTCCTCTGTCAGGCCGCTGGCCCGAGTTAGACCGGTTGCCTGGGCCGTGAGCCAGAGTCCGCGCGGTGCCGGGTGATCGATGGCGTACACGGTACGCCATCCCAGCCGGAGCGCCGCGCGGTCGTAACGGGCCGCCAGCGCCGGCTCCGCGATGACCCGCAACTGCCCGTCCGGGGCCTGCCCCCCGGTTGCGCGGGCGCCCGCCAGCTCAGCGCCGATGATCATGCCGGACAGGTAGTCGGCCACCTCCGACTCCGCCAGGGCGCCCGTCAACGGCAGGGCCCGGGCGGAGAACAAGATGCCAAGCAGGCCCGGTCCGGAGGCCGCCTCGGCGGCCACGTCGACGCCCCGGTCGAACGCCGCCCAGCTGGGTTCCGGGGCGGGGCGCAGCAGGCTCGCGAGGATCGAATGGCGGGACAGTAGCGCGAACAACTCACCGGTCAGGTACGTGGTGAAGCCGCGCACCACCGTGCCGCGCAGTCGCGCCCACTTGGAGTGGGTGCCGGGCAGGACGATGACCTGCTCTTCCTGGCTGCCGGCGGTCAGGCCCGCACCGAGCAGCTGGGTCTCCTCTCCCCGCATCACCCCGCGCTGCCCGCGCAGGTCCACCAGGCCGGGGATGACGTTGACCGTGACGCCGCGCCGGGCCCACACCTGGGCGCACGGCAGGCCGGGGGCCGTCAGGTCGGCGGGAAGCTCCCGGTACGGCGCCTCGACCCAGCCTTGCCTGGACCCGACCATCCCGCAGGCGATGACCGGCAGGTCAGGCCACGCGTCCAGCCAGTCACCGCAAAGCTGCTCGAATACCTCGTTAAACGCGGCGGGGTCACCGCCGAGCGACATCAGCTCAACTGCCCGGGAGGCGTCACCGAGCACCGGTCCCCGGCCTGGGGAAGGCGCGCCGAGCAAGTACGCGCGGCATGACGACGTGCCCCAGTCCAGCCCGATGAGCCCGGGGGCGCGGTCCTCCGACGCGATGGCGGGCACCGCGGCGTGATCTAGCATGCGCCAGTGTAGGCCCCGGCGAGGTACGTGGAGCCGACCGGGGAGGTGGCGACGGACGTGAGCGCCAGCCAGTGACCGGCTAGACGACCTCGTTGAGCTTCCCCGTGGCCACGTCGAAGACGAAGCCGCGGACGGCGTCCTTGCGCGGGATGAACGGGCTGGCCTTGATCCGGGCGACGGACTGCCGCACGTCCTCGTCCAGGTCGGTGAACGCCTCGGCCGCCCACTCGGGATTGATCCCGGTCTCGTCCTGGATCGACCGCTCGAACGAGTCGTCGGTGAACGTGAGCATGCCGCAGTCGGTGTGATGGATGAGGATGATCTCGGCCGTGCCGAGCAGTCGCTGGCTGATCGCGAGCGACCGGATCTCGTCGTCGGTCACGACGCCGCCGGCGTTGCGGATGACGTGCGCCTCACCCTCCTTGAGGCCGAGGATGCCGTAGACGTTCAGCCGTGCGTCCATGCACGCGAACCGTCCGCTTCCGTCTTGGCGGGTCCGCGAACCGCGGCCCGCCAAGGCGCCCTTTGCTCTCGTCAGGGCTGAAGGTCGGTCACTCCCTTGCCGCTCGCGAGGTCGAGCGGGACGGAAACCTGGTCGTGCGCGATCAGCCAGTCGCCGTCGACCTTCTGGAAGCAGAACGTGGCCCGGACCCACATGCCGCTCGTCGCCGTCCCGTTCTTCAGCGTTCCGCTGAGGCGGCCAAAGCCGTGCCCGAACGCCACGTCATCACCCGCGGCGATCGCCAGGCCGCGAACCTCATAAGTCGCATCTTGGAAGGCCGCGAATACATTCGCCCAGTTTCTCATTTTCGCCTCTACCCCGACATGCTGCAGCGGCGGCTCGACGTCGAAGGACACGACGTCCGCCGCGTAAACCCGCTTCAGGCCGTCGAGGTCCCGGGTCCTGATTCCTTCGATGATCCTGTCGATCTGGTGCCTGATCTTGGCTTCGTCGTCATCGCGCTGGGTGGGCATCGCTAACGGATCCTTCCACTCGATGTGGAATCTCGGCTTCTCACTAGTAAGACGAGCGGGCCCCGCGAGATGTCAGGCCCGCGGCCGTCCCCGCCTCAGTTCTCGCCGGACGCGGGGCCCTGAAGTCAGTCCGCGCTCCCGGCCGCCGCGAGCCTGCCGCCACTCGTAACGGTCCTGTCATCGGGGTTTTACGTTCCTGGTAAAGCGTCTAATTTGCCATGTTCCAGACCATTGACGGGCCGTGATCGCCATGCTTCCATTGTGGCCAATGGGCTGGTCGGTAGACCATTAAAACCACCCCCTACCGCGCCCGCGCGGCGGGCTCGACCCGAAGGAGAGGCCGTGACGCAAGCCGAGGGACCGGTCACGATCGACGAACTTCGGTCGCTGGTGGCGGAGGGCAAGGTCGACACCGTGGTCATCGCGATCACGGACATGCAGGGCAGGCTCCAGGGCAAGCGCTGCGCCGCGAAGTACTTCCTCGAAGTCGTCGTCCCGCACGCGGCGGAAGGGTGCAATTACCTGCTCGCGGTCGACGTGGACATGAACACCGTCGCCGGGTACGCGATGTCCTCCTGGGAGAGCGGGTACGGCGACTTCGTCTTCAAGCCGGACCTGGCCACCCTCCGGCTGATGCCGTGGCACGAGGGCACCGCGCTGGTGCTGTGCGACCTGCAGTGGGAAGACGGCAGCCCGGTGACCGCGTCGCCGCGGCAGATCCTGCTCCGGCAGATCGGGCGGCTCGCCGAGCGCGGACTGGTTCCCTACGTGGGCACCGAGCTGGAGTTCATCCTGTTCAACGACGGCTACGAGGCCGCGTGGAACAAGGCCTACCGCAACCTTGAGCCGGCCAACCAGTACAACGTCGACTACTCGCTGATGGGCACCGGGCGGGTTGAGCACGTGCTGCGGGCCATCCGCAACGGCATGGCCGGCGCTGGCCTGTACGTGGAGTCGGCCAAGGGCGAGTGCAACCTGGGCCAGCACGAGATCGCCTTCCGCTACGCCGACGCGCTGACCACGTGCGACAACCACAGCATCTACAAGCTCGGCGCCAAGGAGATCGCCAGCGCGGACGGCATGAGCCTGACGTTCATGGCCAAGTACGACGAGCGCGAAGGCAACTCCTGTCACATCCACATCAGCCTGCGCTCAACGGACGGCGAACCCGTGCTCGCCGGCGACCGGCCGCACGGCTTCTCCCCGATGATGGAGCACTTCCTGGCCGGGCTCCTGGCCTGCCAGCGGGAGCTGACGTACTTCTTCGCGCCGAACGTCAACTCCTACAAGCGGTTCGTGCCGGGCAGCTTCGCCCCGACCGCCATCGCGTGGGGCGTGGACAACCGCACCTGCGCGTTCCGCGTCGTCGGCCACGGCGAGTCGCTGCGCGTGGAGAACCGGGTACCCGGCGGCGACGTGAACCCCTACCTGGCCGTCGCCGCGCTGATCGCCGCCGGCCTGCACGGCATCGAGAACGAGTTGCCGCTCGAGCCGGTGTTCAGCGGCAACGCGTACGACTCGGACAAGCCACGGGTGCCCGCGAACCTGCGCGACGCCGCCGACCTGCTGGCCCAGGGCAAGTTGGCCCAGGCCGTCTTTGGCCCCGACGTCGTCGAGCACTACCTCAACGCCGCGCGGGTCGAACTTGCCGCCTATGACGCGGCCGTGACCGACTGGGAGCGCATCCGTGGCTTCGAGCGACTCTGAGCACCCGGCCGACGGCCACGGGGCCGGCGCCACCGATACGCGCCGGCCACTGATCGGGCTGACGACGTACCGGGAACGAGCCAAGACCCTGGTCTGGGACACCGAGTTCGCGCTGCTGCACAACGTGTACGTCGACGCCGTGGCCCGGGCCGGCGGAATCCCGGTGCTGCTGCCGCCCCAGGAACACGGAGCGGACGAGGTGATCGCGTCCCTGGATGCCCTGGTGCTGTCCGGAGGATCCGATGTCGACCCGGTGCGCTACCAGCAGCAGCCGCACCAGCACACCACCGTCGTTCGACCGTGGCGGGACGACTGGGAACTTCGCCTGCTTGAGCGCGCGCTAGCCGCCGACCTGCCGGTGCTCGGCGTGTGCCGGGGGATACAACTGCTCAACGTGGCCCTCGGCGGCACGCTCAACCAGCACATCCCCGACACCGTCGGCCACCAGCGGCACTGCCCGTCGCCAGGGGTCTTCGGGGAGACCCGGGTGGCCCTCCGCGCGGGCAGCGCCCTGGCGGGGTTGCTTGGCCCTGAGGCCACCGTCGCCTGCTACCACCACCAGGCCATCGACAAGGTCGCACCGGGGCTTGAGGTCGCCGGCACGTCCGCTGACGGCACGGTCGAGGCGGTCGAGTTGCCTGGCCACCGCTTCGTCCTCGGCGTGCAGTGGCACCCCGAGCAGGATGGCGGTGACCTTCGCCTGTTCGAGGCGCTCGTGACGGCGGCCGCCGGGAAGAAGCCCGCAGATAACCAGGGAGCAAGCCTTGTCGGCCTATGACGTGATCAACCCCGCGACCGAGGAAGTCGTGCAGACCGTGGCGCTCGCCGACGCCGGCCAGGCGGACGCCGCGATCGCCCGCGCGGTGGCCGCCCAGGAAACGTGGCGCGCGGTTGCCCCGGCGGACCGCGCGCGGCTGCTGCGGCGCTTCGCCGAAGCCGTGGACGGCGACCTGGAGAACCTCGCGCGACTTGAGGTGGCCAACGCCGGCCACACGATCGGCAACGCCCGCTGGGAGGCCGGCAACGTCCGCGACGTGCTGCACTACTACGCCGCGGCCCCGGAGCGGCTGTCCGGCAGGCAGATCCCGGTGGCGGGCGGCATCGACGTCACGTTCAAGGAGCCACTCGGGGTGGTCGGCGTGATCGTGCCGTGGAACTTCCCGATGCCCATCGCCGGCTGGGGCTTCGCGCCGGCCCTCGCGGCCGGGAACTCGGTCGTGCTCAAGCCGGCCGAGCTGACGCCGCTGACGGCGATCCGCCTGGGCGAGCTGGCCGTGCAGGCCGGGCTGCCCGCGAACGTCTTCCAGGTCATCCCCGGCAAGGGATCGGTGGTCGGTGAGCGCTTCGTCGCCCACCCCGCGGTGCGCAAGGTGGTGTTCACCGGGTCCACCGGCGTCGGGAAGCACCTCATGGCCGGATGCGCCGCGCAGGTGAAGCGGGTGACGCTGGAACTTGGCGGCAAGAGCGCGAACGTCGTCTTCGCCGACTCCGACCTTGAGAAGGCGGCGGCTACCGCGCCGTCCGGCGTGTTCGACAACGCCGGCCAGGACTGCTGCGCCCGTTCGCGCATTCTCGTCGAGCGCAGCGTGTTCGACCGCTTCCTGGAGCTGCTCGAACCCGCGGTCAAGGGCGTGCGGGTCGGCGACCCGGGGGACGAGAAGACCGAGATGGGCCCGCTCATCTCGGCCGGGCAGCGGGCCACCGTGGAGTCATACGTCCCTGGCGACGCGCCGGTCGCCTTCCGCGGCGAGTGCCCGGGCGGGCCCGGGTACTGGTTCCCGCCGACCGTGCTCGCGCCGGTCGACACCGGATCGCGGCAGTGGCGCGAGGAGATCTTCGGCCCGGTCGTCGCGGTGGTGCCGTTCGAGGACGAGGCTGACGCGATCCGGCTGGCCAATGACTCCGACTACGGCCTGTCCGGCTCGATCTGGACCCGCGACGTCGGGCGCGCGTTCCGCGTCGCCCGGGCCGTGGAGAGCGGCAACCTCTCCGTCAACTCACACTCGTCGGTGCGGTACAGCACGCCGTTCGGCGGGTTCAAGCAGTCCGGCCTGGGCCGGGAGCTCGGCCCGGACGCGGTCGACGCGTTCACCGAGACCAAGAACCTTTTCATCGCGACCGGTATCTGAACCACGGGCATCCGGAAAAGAGGCAGCATTCATGGGCAACATCGGCAACCGCCTTCAGGACCGGGTGGCCGTGGTCACCGGCGGCGGGAGCGGCATCGGGCTCGCCTCGGCGCGGCGGCTGGCCGCCGAAGGCGCGAAGGTTGTCATCGGCGACCTCAACCCGGTCGCCGGCAAAGCCGCGGCCGACGAAGTTGGCGGCCTGTTCGTTCCCTGCGACGTCACCAGCGAGGCGGACGTCGAGAATCTGTTCAAGGCGGCGTTCGACGCGTTCGGCGCGGTGGACATCGCGTTCAACAATGCGGGCATCTCCCCGCCGGACGACGACTCCATCCTGGACACCGGCATCGAGGCCTGGCGCAGGGTGCAGGAGGTCAACGTCACGTCCGTGTACTACTGCTGCAAGCACGCCATCCCGCACATGCGGCGCCAGGGCAAGGGGTCGATCATCAACACCGCGTCGTTCGTGGCGCTGATGGGCGCGGCCACGTCGCAGATCTCGTACACCGCGAGCAAGGGCGCCGTCCTGTCCATGTCGCGGGAGCTCGGCGTGCAGTTCGCCCGGGAGGGCATCCGCGTCAACGCCCTGTGCCCCGGGCCGGTGAACACGCCGCTGCTGCAGGAGCTGTTCGCCAAGGACCCCGAGCGGGCGCAGCGCCGCCTCGTGCACATCCCCATGGGACGGTTCGCCGAGCCGGAGGAGATCGCCGCCGCGGTGGCGTTCCTGGCCAGCGACGACTCGTCGTTCATGACCGCGTCCACGTTCCTGGTCGACGGCGGCATCTCCGGTGCTTACGTAACACCCCAGTAAATGATCACCAACGAAAGAGGATAGTCATGATCGACGACGACGGCGGCGGCGGGGCGCTAGCCCAGGAAAGCCAGCTCTCCGAGGACGAGAAACGGCTTCACGAACTCGGCTACGCCCAGGAGCTACGCCGGCACATGTCCGGCTTCTCGAACTTCGCGGTTTCCTTCACGATCATCTCGATCCTGTCCGGCTGCCTCACCCTGTACGGGTACGGCATGAACACCGGCGGGCCCGTCCTCATCACCTGGGGCTGGCCCGTCGTCGGGATCATGACCCTGTTCGTCGGGCTGTCCATGGCCGAGGTCTGCTCGTCGTTCCCCACCGCCGGCGGCCTCTACTACTGGTCGGCCAAGCTCGCGCCGAGGAACCCGGCGGCCTGGTCGTGGTTCACCGGGTGGTTCAACTTCCTCGGCCAGGTCGCGGTGACCGCCGGCATCGACTTCGGCGCGGCGTTCTTCCTCAACGCGCTGCTCGACATCCAGTGGGGCTTCGACACCCGCCCGTGGCACACGATCGTGCTGTTCGCCGCCATCCTCGTGCTGCACGCCGTGCTGAACTCCTTCGGCGTCACGATCGTGTCGATCCTGAACAACGTGTCGGTGTGGTGGCACATCATCGGCGTGCTGCTGATCGTCGGCGCGCTCGCCTTCGCGCCGGGGCATCACCAGTCGGCGTCGTTCGTGTTCACCCACTTCGTCAACAACACCGGCTGGAGCTCCAAGTTCTACGTGGTGCTGCTCGGGCTGCTGCTCGCCCAGTACACGTTCACCGGGTACGACGCGTCGGCGCACATGACCGAGGAGACCAAGTCGGCGGCGGTCGCCGGGCCGCGCGGCATCGTCATGTCGATCATCGTCTCCCTGGTCGCGGGCTGGATCCTGCTGATCGGCGTCACGTTCGCGATCCAGAACTACACGACCGAGGTCGGCGCGACCGTGCCGCCCGCGCAGATCTTCGTCGACGCCCTCGGCGCTACCGGCGGCAAGCTGCTGCTGGTGGTGGTCATCGTCGCCCAGCTGTTCTGCGGGATGTCGTCGGTGACGGCGAACTCCCGGATGATCTACGCGTTCTCCCGCGACGGCGCGCTGCCCGGCAGCAAGTTCTGGCACCAGGTCAACCCGCGGACCCGGACCCCGAACAACGCCATCTGGCTGGCGGCGGCGGGCGCGCTGATCCTCGGCCTGCCGTACCTGTGGAACAGCACCGCGTACGCCGCCGTCACCTCGATCGCGGTCATCGGCCTTTACGTGGCGTACGTGCTGCCCACGTTCCTGCGGCTGCGGCTCGGCTCGGCGTTCCAGCGCGGCCCCTGGCACCTCGGCCGCTGGTCGCGGCCGATCGGGATCGTCTCGGTGGCCTGGGTGGTGATCATCACGATCCTGTTCATGCTGCCCACCGCGTCGCCGATCACGTTGAAGACCTTCAACTACACGGTGGTCGCCGTGGTCGCCGTGCTCGGCTTCGCCGGGATCTGGTGGGCGGTCTCCGCCCGGAAGTGGTTCACCGGTCCCAGGGTGCAGGGCTCGGCTGCGGAACTGGCCGCGATCGAGCAGGAGCTCGGGAACGTCTGACCGGATCCGGCTGAGTCGGCCGGGGCCGTGGTGCCAGCACGTGGCCCCGGCCGGCTGGGTGGACGTCACCGAATGCTGACGGCACCGGGCTGGCCTGCGCGGAGTTCTCGCCGAGGCAGTAACCTCGTAAGGTCAGGCCGTTAGGTGACGGGAGCGTCCGGGCGGCGCCCTCGCTCGCGGAGGGTCCCCGAGGAGGGCAGCGTGACAGCCAGTCGCGAGGTGCCGGAGCCGTCCGTTCCGACTGGAACCGTCGATGACCTGTTGTTCCGCCCAGTCCGAGCCGGGAACGCCTTCGAGGAGACGGTGGAGCGGCTGCTACAGACGATCCGCCTCGGCGTCGTTGGCCCCGGCGGGCGGCTGCCCGCCGAACGGGAGATGGCCGCCCGCTTCAAGGTCAGCCGGGAAACGGTGCGCGAGGCGATCGGCGCGCTGAAGCAGGCCGGTTACGTCGAGTCCCACCGCGGCCGCTACGGCGGAACATTCGTCACCCGGGCCCTCCCGCGCCCGAGCCGCCGCAACGTAAAGCAGCTGGCTCAGCAGATGGGCGGCGCGCTCGACGACGCCCTCACCATGCGCTACGTGCTGGAGGTCGGCGCGGCCGAGGCGGCCGCCCTGCGCACACTCAGCGACCAGGACCGGGGCAACCTGCGGGAGCGCCTGAACGAGGCCGGCGACGTGAGCCTCAAGGACTTCCGCCGCCACGACTCCCTGCTGCACCTGGCCATCGCCGAGGCCGTCGGCTCCCCGTCCCTCACCTCGGCGATAGCCGAGGTACGGGGCCGCCTCAATGAGCTCCTTGACGCGATTCCGCTCCTCGAGCGCAATATCGAGCATTCCAAGGACCAGCACGCCGAGATCGTCGCGGCGATTCTCGCCGGCCACGCCGATGCCGCCCGCCGGGCCATGGCCGAGCACGTTTCGGGCACCGGCTCGCTGCTGCGCGGGTTCCTCGACTAGCCCTGCGGCCGCGTACCGCCGGCCGCCGGAACCCGGTACCCTAGCAGGGATTCCGCCCGCACCCGGGCCGGAACGAGCCTCGGGCGGTTAGCTCAGCGGAAGAGCAGCCGGCTTACAACCGGCAGGTCACTGGTTCGAGCCCAGTACCGCCCACCGGGGACCAACGACGATCCCAGCCCTCTTGCCTCAGACGGTGGTGCGCCGCTGGGGGCAGAAGCAAGCCGGGCGGGCCGCCGCAAGCGCCGCTCGCTCGGCCGGTCCAGGAGCGGACGCCCACCCGCGTTGACGCTGCCGGCGACGTGGAATTACACTGACGCGAACCGATTCGCCATGGTCGTGGGCGGTCAGCCAGGCAACGGGGAGCAGGAATTGAACATCGGGGAGATCGCCAAGCGCGCGGGGGTCTCGCGCAGTACGGTCTCCTACGCCCTCAGCGGCAAGCGGAACGTCTCGGAGCAGACCCTCGCCCGGGTTCAGCAGGTCATCGAGGAACTTAACTACCGCCCCAACGCTGCCGCCCGCGCGCTGAAAGAAGGGCGCACTCGCACCCTCGGCCTGGTAATTCCCCCGGCTGCCCGCCGGCTGACTTACATGCAGCTCGATTTCGTCGCCAGCGTGCTTGATGCAGCGGCGCGCGCTGACCTCGACGTCCTGCTGTCACCTTCGGGGGACATGCACGAGCGCTCATTCCAGCGGCTTATCGACGGACGCCGTGTTGACGGCGTGATCCTGATGGAGATCAGGCTGGACGATCCGCGCGTCACGCAGTTGCAGAAGGCGGACATGCCGTTCGTGACCATCGGCCGCACGGCCCGTCCCGAGGGCACCTCGTGGGTCGACGTTGACCACGAGACCCTGATCAACCGGTGCGTGCACTACCTCGCCGACCTAGGGCATCGCGACATCGCCCTGATCAACCGGTCCCCCGAGATGCTGGCCGCCGGGTACGGTCCCGGCCTGCGTGCGCGACAGGGCTTTCGCGACGCGATCGCCCAGGGCGGCCTGACCGGGTGGGAGTACCCGTGCGGCGAGGATGCGGCCGGCGGCGACGCCTGCATGCAGCTGATCCTTAAGGAGCACCCGGAGGTTACCGCGGCGGCGACCATCAACGAGGCGGCGCTGCCCGGCGTGCAGCGCGCACTGCACCGTGCGGGCCTGACCGTGCCCGCGGACTTCTCCCTGATCGGCGTGGCCGCGCAGCACTGGGCCGAGGAGTTCCATCCACCCCTCACCTCGGCCGACGTCCCCGCTGGCGACCTGGGCGCGCATGCGGTCGGCCTTCTCACCGAACGCATCGCGAACCCAGCCGTCCTGCCGAAGCACCTGCTGCTGTGCCCGCCCATCTCCCTAAGGGACAGCGTCGCGCGAGTCCCGGTCCGCAGCATCGAAGCGTCCTAGCGCAGCCCTGCCCTGTACAGGTGCGCCAAGGAACTTCCGCGTGCCGCTATCGTGCCGTACTGACCCGCTGCCGGCTGCCGTGCAATGCGCTCGGGAGAGAAGGCGCATGGAATTTAACGAATCGATTCGAACGGAGTGTAGGCCTGCGCGGACCGGCCGTCAGGAGGGTGCGGCCCGCGGCCGACATAGTTCGGTCGAGCGGTACAGGGGTTACGAGCGGCCTTGCCGCGGGGGACGCCAGGTAAGTTTCACTAGGCCCTGCCTGGGATCCGCGCCGTGCGCCAAGACCCTGGCCCGCGGCTAAGCAGGTATGTCAGAGGCTTAGCGCCACGCGTTCGCAATGTGCTATTGATCCTTCCGGAACCTCACCGTAACATGCGATCTAACCGATTGCGCGAATCGGTTCGAAGCTTGGAAACGACAACGCCGAGCAGGGAACGCGACAGGGCCGAGCCGCCAGGCATGAGTTGCAGACGGACCCAGGCAATCGCCATTCCCTCATGCGCCACCACGGTAGAGCCGATGGCCTGGCCACTGCCGTACCCGCGACTTCGCCGCGAGCCGTTACGCCCTCCCGGCGGGCGACGCCCCCTAGCCCCGAGAAACTCATGACTAGTCGCATCTGCGACGCCGACCGCCCTGCCGTGCTCCTAGCGCAATAAAGCCGTGATGCCGACGTCGGGAGAACGCGCGGTTGCTGGTGTCCCGCGTGCCGCGCTCGCATCGTCGCGCCGGCCACCGACAGCACGCTGGCGACGGCGCAATGGCTCACTACGTGAGGAAGGAAGGCCACACATGACCATCCAGTCACGACTACGGTACGCGAGGAGGTTGCTACTGCTTGCCGGGGCGGCGCTGGCGCTCACCGCCGCGGCGCTGGCGAGTGTCGGCACCGGCGCACCCGCCGCCAGGGCAGCGTCGTCGCTCCCCTGCGACATCTATGCGTCCGGCGGGACGCCCTGCGTCGCGGCGTACAGCACCACGCGGGCGCTGTACGCCTCCTACAACGGGCCGCTGTACCAGGTGCAGCGCTCCTCCGACGGCAGCTACCTCAACATCGGCTTGCTGGCGGCGGGCGGCGACGCCAACGCCGCCCCGCAGGCGTCCTTCTGCGCGGGCACCACGTGCACGATCACCAAGATCTACGACCAGAGCTCCAACCACAGCGACCTGCCGATCTCCTCGGGCGGCTACTGGAAGGGCCCCGGCCCCAACGGGTCGGACATCGGGGCGAACGCGATGGCCCTGCCGATCACGATCGGCGGCCACCCGGCTTACGGGATCAAGAGCACGCCCGGCACCGGCTACCGGGTCGACAACATCAACGTGCCGACCGGCTCCCAGCCCGAGGGCATCTACATGGTGACGTCCTCGAACCTGTACAACAACCAGTGCTGCTTCGACTTCGGCAGCGGCGAGACGTCGCACACCGACACCGGCAACGGCCACATGAACGCGATCGAATGGGGCAACGCCTGCTGGTTCGGCGGGTGCACCGGACCCGGGCCGTGGGTGGAAGCCGACCTGGAAAACGGCATGTACAGCACCAATACCGGCCCCAACAGCGCGAACAACCCGGGAGTGAACTACCCGTTCGTCAGCGCCTGGGAGAAGAACAACGGCACGAGCAACTTCACCCTGAAGTACGGCAACGCCACCAGCGGCGGCCTGACCACCACCTGGTCCGGTTCGCTGCCGAACGGCTACTCCCCGATGCACGAGGAGGCCGACATCCTGCTCGGCACCGGCGGCGACAACAGCAACGGCGCCTCCGGCGAGTTCTTCGAGGGAGCCATCACCAGCGGCTACCCGTCCGACGCCACCGAGAACTCGGTCCAGGCCGAGCTCGCCACGGCCGGCTACGGGTCGGCCGCGCGGCGGGGCGACCGGGCCGATCACGTCGGGCGCTCAACGCGAGCAAGTGCGTCGACGACAACGGGCTGTCCTTCCGCCAACGGCACCAAGATCCAGATGTGGGACTGCAACGGCGGCGCCAACCAGTCCTGGACCGTCGAGTCCAACGGCACCCTGCAGGTCTACGGCAAGTGCCTGGACATCACCGGCGCCAACTACAGCAACGGCACCCTCATCGAGCTGTGGCAGTGCAACGGCGGCGCCAACCAGCAATGGCAGGCCAGCAACGGGGAGCTGGTCAACCCCGCCTCCGGCAAGTGCCTCGACGACCCCAACTCCAACACCGCCAACGGCACCCAGCTCGACCTGTGGACCTGCAACGGCGGCGCCAACCAGCAATGGCACCTGCCCTAGCCGGAACCTGAACTGACCAGCTGAGCTGAGCCCCGGCCGCCCGCCATCGCGGGCGGCCGGGGCGAGGCGGGCAGCCCGCCCGGCGCCGCTATGACGCCGACGGGCCCGCACGTCCCTAAATGTTAACGCTAACAATTCTCACCGTGGCCGCCCGGCGCGCGCGACCGTCGCGCCATACCGGAGGAGCTTCAATGAAGAACAGAACCAGGCCGCTCATCGCCGCGGCCGCAGTGCTGCTGGCGCTGGGCGCAACGCTGGCGGGGCGCCGAGAACGCCTCGGCCGCCGAGTCGCTGAGCGTGAACCTCGCTTCCGTCACCGGGCCGGCGACCAGCGTCGGCGAGGGCTTCCTGTACGGGGTGAGCCAGGACGGCACCCAGCCGCCGGATCAGTACCTGCAGCCGCTCGGCATCACCGCGTTCCGTGGCGGCGGTCACGTGTCCGGTGGGTGGATCGGGGACGGGTACCAGAACGGCTCCGGCACCCAGGCCGACGTGAACACGGTGATCGCGCAGGCCAGGCGGCTGACCCAGGGGTCGTACCACGCGCAGTACCAGGTGATCCTGAGCGACATCTTCGGCGCGGACGGCGGCCAGCCCTCCAACACCACCTACCCGTGCACCAACGGGAACTGCTCCAACTGGGTCACCTTCGTCGGCGACGTGGTGAGCGAACTGCAGGCCACCGGGCTCCCGTTCGCCTACGACATCTACAACGAGCCGGATATCTCCGTCTTCTGGCCGGGCGGCGCGCAGACCAGCCAGTACTACCAGATGTGGCAGAGCGCTTACAAGGAGATCCGCAGCGTCGCCCCCAATGCGACGATCGTCGGCCCCGACTTCGCCTACACCCCGCAGCAGAACCAGGGCGAATGGCAGGGCTTCCTGTCGAACGCCAAGTCCAGCGGGACCGTGCCGACCGAGATCACCAACCACGAAGAGGGCGACGGCGACGATCCCGTGGCCGACTCCAGCGCCATCGAGAACGCCATCTCCGCCGCCGGCATCTCGCCCGCCCCGAAGCTGTCGGCGAACGAGTACCAGCCCGCCGACCGGCAGACCGCCGGCGTGACCGCGTGGTACCTGGCCCGCTTCGCCCAGTCCAGGTACTTCAACGCCATGCGCGGCAACTGGGTGTGCTGCCTTACCCCGAACCTGGCCGGGGTCCTCACCAGCGTCAACGGCAGCTACCAGCCGAACGGCAACTGGTGGGCGATGCGCGCCTACGCCGACATGACCGGTTCCCTGGTGTCCACCTCCGGCCAGTCCGGTTCCACCGCGATCTCGGCGGCCGAGGACAGCTCGGCCAAGCGCTCGGTGGCCATCATCGGTGACGACAACGGGTACACCGGCGCCGCGTCGGTGACGTACAGCGGCCTGGCCTCGGTGCCGTGGCTGGCCAGCAACGGCAGCGTCAACGTCACCGTGGAGCGGATACCGGACCAGTACCCGCTCAGCGCGCCGCAGGTTGTCTACAACCAGAACGTGAGCGCCTCCAGCGGCTCGATCACCGTGCCGCTCACGTTCCAGGCCGCGCATGACGCGTTCGCCATCTACCTGACGCCCGCCACGTCGTCGGGCGGCGGGTTCCCGGCGGTTATCACCGGCTGGTCATCGCCAACGACAGCCTGTGCCTTGACGTGTACGGCAACACCACCGCGAGCGGCGCGGCGATCGACCAGTGGACCTGCAACGGGCAGTCGAACCAGCAGTTCCAGTTCGTGGCGGGCTCCGGCGGCTACGGCGCGCTGCAGGCGCAGAACTCCGGCGATGACGTCACGGTCACCGGCAGCGCCACCGCGGCCGGCACGCCCGACATCGCCCAGGAGCCCGGCCAGTTCCTCCGCGAGCAGCCAGTGGCTGCCGGTGCAGCAGTCCGACGGCTCGTGGGAGTTCAAGAACTCCGCCAGCGGCCTGTGCCTGGACGTCACCGGGGCCGTCAGCACCCTCGGCCAGCAGCTCGACCAGTGGGCGTGCAAGAACGCCCCCGGCACCAACCAGGACTTCACCGCCAGCTGAGACATGAGGAGAACACGAGCATGAGATGGCCAGCCATTTTCCGTAAGCCCCTCACCGCCGGAGCGACGCTGCTGCTGGCCGCATCCGGGGCCGTCGCGGTCACCACCGCGACGGCCACCGGCCGCGGCCGCGGCGAGCGCCAGCATTACCGTCAACGGCACCCAGGGCGGGCGGACGTTCGACGGGATCGGGGCGATCAGCGGCGGGGGCGGCAACTCCAAGCTGTTTGCCGACTACCCGGCCGCGCAGCAGCAGCAGATCTACGACTACCTGTTCAAGCCCGGGCTACGGCGCGGACCTGCAGATCCTGAAGGTGGAGATCGGCGGCGACACCAACTCCACCGACGGTTCTGAGTCCAGCATCGAGCACTCCCGCGGCGCGGTCAACTGCAACGTGGGGTACGAGTGGCAGCTGATGGAGGCGGCCAAGGCCCGCAACCCGAACATCAAGCTGTACGGGCTTGCCTGGGGCGCCCCAGGGTGGATCGGCGGCGGCAACTTCTGGTCCACCGACATGATCAACTACCTGGTGAGCTGGCTGAACTGCGCCAAGTCCGACGGCCTGACGCTCAACTACCTGGGCGGCTGGAACGAGCGCGGCTACAACATCGGCTGGTACGAGCAGCTGCGCTCCGCGCTGAACGCCGACGGCTACTCCGGCGTGCAGCTCGTCGCCGATGACACCAGCTGGAACGTCGCCAACGACCTGGTGTCCAACAGCGCGTTCTCCCAGGCCGTGCAGATCGTCGGCTCGCACTATCCCTGCGGGTGGATGAGCAGCCAGACCTCGTGCCCGAGTTCCGCCAACGCGGTGGCGACCGGCAAGCCGCTGTTCGCCAGCGAGAACGGGTCGCAGGACTACAACAACGGGGCGGCCGCGATGGCCCGGGCCGACAACCGGGACTACCTGGACGGGAAGATGACCGCCACCATCAACTGGCCGGTCGTCGCCTCCATCTACCCCGCCTTCCCGTACGCGACCGACGGGCTGATCCTGGCCAACCAGCCGTGGTCGGGCTGGTACTCGGTCGGCAAGCAGGCGTGGGTGACGGCGCAGACCACCCAGTTCACCGCGCCGGGCTGGACCTACATCGACTCCGCCAGCGGGTACATCGGCGGCAGCGGGAACAACGGCAGCTACGTCACGCTGAAGTCGCCGGACGGAACCGACTGGAGCTCGATCATCGAGACCACGCAGGCATCGTCGGCGCAGACCGCCAGCTACACGATCACCGGCGGGCTGTCCACCGGCACCGTGCACGTGTGGACCACCAACGTCAACTCTTCCGACCCGTCGACCTGGTTCGTGCACTCGCAGGACATCACCCCGGCCAACGGCAGCTTCTCCCTGACGCTGCAGCCCGGTTACGTCTACTCGCTGACCACGACCACCGGGCAGGGCAAGGGCACCGCCACGTCCCCCGGCTCAGGGGTCGCTTGTCCCTGCCGTACTCCGACAACTTCGACTCCGACACCGCCGGCCAGCAGCCGCCGTACCTGTCGCAGATGCAGGGCGCGTTCGAGGTCGAGCCGTGCGCGGGCGGCCGGTCCGGGCAGTGCGTCCAGCAGCAGGCCCCGGTCCAGCCCATCGAATGGGATGGCAACGCCAACCCGTTCACTATCGGCGGCTCGCCGGGCTGGTCCAACTACACCGTGTCCGCCGACGCGCTGATCGCGCAGCCTGGCGCGGTGCAGCTCATAGGGCGGGCCGGCTCCTCTGTCGGCTACAACCCGCCCGCGGCCAACGAGTACTACCTGCAGCTATCCAACACCGGCGCCTGGCAGGTCGTGCGCGAAACTGGTGGCGGGGGAACGTCCACGCTGGCCAGCGGCACCGTGTCCGCGCCGGGCACGGGCACCTGGCAGCACCTGGCGCTGACCTTCAACGGCGCCTCGATCAGCGCGGCGATCAACGGCACCACCGTGACGACCGTCACCGACTCCACGTATGCCTCCGGCTACGTCGGCTTCGGCACGTCCGGCTACCAGACCGACCAGTTCGACAACCTGTCGGTCACCCCGGTCGGCGGGTCGACCGGCGGGTCGACCGGGCCGATCACGTCGGGCGTGAACAGCGCCAAGTGCGTGGACGACAACGGCCAGTCCTCCGCGAACGGCACCAAGATCCAGCTCTGGGACTGCAACGGCGGCGCCAACCAGTCCTGGACGGTGGCGTCCAACGGGACCGTCCAGGTCTACGGCAAGTGCCTGGACATCACCGGCGCCAGCACCGCCAACGGCGCGCTCATCGAGCTGTGGCAGTGCAACGGCGGGGCCAACCAGCAATGGCAGGCGAGCAACGGGGAGCTGGTCAACCCGGCCTCCGGCAAGTGCCTGGACGACCCCGGGTCCAACACCGCCAACGGCACCCAGCTGGACCTGTGGGCCTGCAACGGCGGCACCAACCAGCAATGGCACCTGCCTTAGGCACATCCCCGATCCGTCATCCACGCCAATGGGCCTCCCGCCACCACCCGGACTCGGCGGGAGGCCCCAAGGAGGCCGAATGTCCGCTCTTCGCCGGCCAAGGCAAACGCTCCGCACCGCGGCGGGAGCGCTGTTGCTCGCCACGCCGCTGGCCGTCATGGCCGCCCCCGCCCAGCCCGCCGCCGCGGCCAGC
This sequence comes from uncultured Actinomycetota bacterium, assembly GCA_963767685.1. GTDB lineage: Bacteria > Actinomycetota > Actinomycetes > Streptosporangiales > Streptosporangiaceae > Trebonia. The sequence goes on along the minus strand of CAVYEZ010000005.1, from coordinate 1,144,603 downwards.
CTCACCACCGCCTGGAGCAGCGGCGCCTTCTCCCTGAACACCGCCGGGGTGGTCGCGCGCTCGGACGTGGTGATCGGGGCGCCGAACAGCTCGCCGTCGCAGTTCCTGCCGCTCAGCAACGGGTCGCTCGGAGTGGCCGCCTGGGCGGCGGGCGGGTTCACCGCGCAGCTCAACCGCAGCGACACCATGCCGCAGCGGCTCTCGCCCGGACAGGTGCAGATCCCGGGCCTGGCGGCGATGACCTCGGCCTCGAACTTCACCGGCACGCTGGACCTGTACGACGGCGTGCTTAACGAGTCCGGCGGCGGCATGACCATGCAAGCCTGGGTGCCCGCCGGCAAGGACGAGCTGATCGTCAACGTCACCGGGGCCAGCCCCGGCACCAGGCAGACCGCGACGCTCAGCTTGTGGAGCGGCCGCTCCCCGGCCGCGGCCGCGTCCGGTGCGATCGGCAGCCTGGCCCAGACGTGGGCAGACAACTCACAGACCGGCGCGTCCGGGCAGACGTTCGGCGCGATGGCCGCGATCACCGCCGGCGGCCAGAACGTCACCGCGTCGGTGGTGAACTCCACCCAGGTGCAGGTTTCCTTCACCCCGAACTCCGACGGGTCGTTCCGTATCATCGTGGCGTCGCCCTCGTGGACGGGCGGGAACCCGGCGTCCACCGCCTCCAGCCTGATCGGCGGGGACACGGCCGCATCCGTGGCATCGCTGCTGTCCGCGCAGTCCTCGTGGTGGAACAGCTACTGGGCGGGCAGCGGCCTGATCGAGGCGAGCTCCTCCGACGGCTCCGCGCAGTACATGGAGAACCTGCGCACCCTGTACCTGTACGACGAGGCCGGGCTGATGCACAGCGGCCAGTACCCGGGCAGCCAGGCGGGACTGGCCGATCTGTACGCCTACGACAAGGACCAGCAGGACTGGTACCCGGCCGGGTACTGGCTGTGGAACCTGCGCGGCGAGATCTCGGCGAACCTGTCGTCCGGGAACTTCGCGCTCAACCTGCCGATCTTCGACATGTACCTGAACGACCTGCCGGCGATCGAGTCCTGGACCAAGGCGCAGATGAACGGCAAGCCGGGCGCGTGCGTGCCGGAGACCATGCGGTTCAACGGCAACGGCTACTACAACGGCGGCGGCATCACCGCCGACGCCTCCTGCGCGACCGCCTCCAGCCCCGGCTTCAACGCCGAGACCGTCACGTCCGGCGCGGAGATCGCGCTGTGGGTCTGGCAGCAGTACCAGGACACCGGGAACCTGAGCTTCCTGCAGAAGTACTACCCGGTCATGCAGCAGGCGGCCACCTTCCTGCTGGCCTGGCAGTCCGCGGGAGGCGACGGCTACCTGCACGCGGTGGCCAACGCGCACGAGACGCAGTGGCAGGTGCAGGACCCGACCACCGACATCGCCGCCGACGAGGCGCTGTTCCCCGCCACGATCAGCGCGGCGAGCTTGCTTGGCACCAACTCCGCACTGGCCGCCCAGCTGCGCACCGCCCTGGGCCAGGTCGAGCCCTATCCCCGCACCGATGCCAGCACCCACAGCCAGCTGCTCAACCCCCAGCCCACCTCGGCGTCCGCCGCCGCGAGCGCCGACGCCAAGGGCAACGACGTGATCGCCGACTCCTACCAGCCGTCCGCCGCCAACCACAACCAGGAGAACGTCGGCCTGGAACCGGTCTGGCCCTACGGGGTCATCGGCGACAACACCACCGTCAGCGGCGACAACCTCACCGCGCTCGCCGACCGGACCTACAACAGCCGGCCCTACCCCAACCAGCCCGACTGGACCTACGACTCGATCGACGCCGCCCGCCTCGACATGGGCTCCCAGGTCGCCTCGGACCTGACCGCCGCCACCGAGAAGTACCAGGCCTACATCTCCGGGCTGGCCGCCTGGAACCCCAGCTCCATCGACGAGCCCTACATCGAGCAAACCGCCAACGTCGCCACCACCCTGAACGAGTCGCTGGCCACCGACTACGACGGCACGCTGCGGTTCGCCCCCGCCTGGCCGCCCGGCTGGGACGCCGCTGGCACCGTGTACATCCAGGGCGGATCCAAGGTCGACGTCCAGGTCGAGGGCGGCACCCTGGCCACCGCCGCCATCGCGGCCGGCACCACCACCACCATGACCGTCCGCAACCCCTGGCCCGGCCAGCAAGCCCAGGTCGTCAACGGCGCCACCGGCGCCGTCGTCGTCTCACCTGCCAGCAACGCCACCCTCAGCGTGCCGGTCACCGCCGGCCAGACCTACCTGGTCGAGCAACCGTCCTCACCCACCACCTCACTACCGTTCGCCCAGGTCACCGGGACGATCGCCACGGCCGCCAAGCACCTGGGCGGCGTCCAGATCGGCCTGGACGGCGGGTCGACCGGCGGCGGGGCGACCGGGCCGATCACGTCCGGCCTCAACTCGGGCAAGTGCGTTGACGACAGCGCCCTCTCTTCCGCTAACGGCAACAAGATCCAGGTCTGGGACTGCACCGGCGGCGCCAACCAGCAGTGGACCGTCGCGTCCAACGGGACCGTGCAGGTCTACGGCAAGTGCCTGGACGTCACCGGGGCAAGCACCGCCAACGGCGCGCTGATTGAGCTGTGGCAGTGCAACGGCGGGGCCAACCAGCAATGGCAGGCAAGCAACGGGGAGCTGGTCAACCCCGCCTCCGGCAAGTGCCTGGACGACCCCGGGTCCAACACCGCCAACGGCACCCAGCTGGACCTGTGGACCTGCAACGGCGGCGCCAACCAGCAATGGCACCTGCCCTGACGCGGCCCGAGCTGACCGCCCGCCGCCGTCCCCCGGCGGCGGGCGGCCAAGGCCCCCGCAGGCCGATCCGCGTGCCTGCACTCACCAATCCCATCAAGTACCGGAGGTCACCGATGACCGTCAGATCCATCCTGAAGCCGCTGCGCGTATCGCAGCGCAGCGGCGCCGCCCGCCTCTCCCGGCCACGTCAGCAGCTGCTGACGGCGGCGGTGGCAGCGGCTGCCTGCGTGACGGGCGGCGCGCTCGCTGCGGCGGTGCCGGCCACGGCGGCCGGCAGCACGCTGCGGGCGGCGGCTGAAGCGCAGGGAAAGTACTTCGGGACCGAGGTCACCGGGAACATGATCAACAACTCGACGATCACGAACCTGGCCGGCCAGCAGTTCGACATGGTCACCCCGGGCAACGAGATGAAGTGGGACACCACCGAGCCGTCTAACGGGTCCTACAACTTCGGCCCCGGCGACGCGGTCGTGTCGTTCGCCAAGGCGCACGGGATGCGGGTGCGCGGGCACAACCTGGTCTGGCAGAACCAGCTGCCGTCGTGGGTGTCCAGCCTGCCGCTGAACCAGGTCCAGCAGGCGATGGAAAGTCACATCACCACGGAGGCCAGCCACTACAAGGGCGAGGTTTACTCCTGGGACGTCGTCAACGAGCCGTTCAACGGAGACGGCAGCTTCGTCAACGACGTGTTCTACCAGGCGATGGGCAGCGGGTACATCGCCGACGCGCTGCGCACCGCGCACGCCGCCGACCCCGGAGCCCAGCTGTACCTCAACGATTACAGCATCGAGGGCGAGAACGCCAAGAGCAACGCCATGTACAGCCTGGTGCAGTCGCTGCTGGCCCAGGGGGTGCCGATCAACGGCGTGGGCTTCGAGAGCCACTTCATCCTGGGCCAGGTGCCCTCGTCGATGCTGGCCAACATGCAGCGGTTCGCCGCCCTGGGCGTCAATGTCGCGGTAACCGAGCTTGATGACCGCATCCAGCTGCCGGCCACCACCGCGGACCTGAACCAGCAGGCCGCCGACTACGCCACCGTGGTGAGCGACTGCCTGCAGGTCTCCCGCTGCGTCGGCGTGTCGCAATGGGGCGTCGGCGACGCCGACTCCTGGATCCCAGGAACGTTCCCCGGCTGGGGCGCGGGCACCATGTACGACCAGAACTACCAGCCCAAGCCTGCTTACTCCGCCGCCTTGTCCGCCCTCGGCGGCTCCGGCGGCGGTGGTGGTGGCGGCGCGATCCACGCGGTCGGGGCGGGCAAGTGCCTGGACGTGCCCGGCCTCAGCACCACCACGGGCACCCAGCTGGACATCTGGACCTGCAACGGCGGCACCAACCAGGCCTGGACGCACACCTCCGCGAACCAGCTGACCGTCTACAGCGGCAGCAGCCAGAGGTGCCTGGACGCTTACAACAACCAGACCAGCCCGGGCACCAAGGTGGACATCTGGACGTGCACCGGCGGCGCGAACCAGCAGTGGAACGTCAACTCCAACGGCACGATCACCAGCGCCCAGTCCGGGCTGTGCCTGGACGTGACCGGCGCCAGTACCGCCAACGGCGCGCTGGCCGAGCTGTGGACATGCAACGGCGGGTCCAACCAGCAATGGAGCATCGGATGAGGAAGGCAGAGTCAATGATGAGTGTCCAGTCACGGCTACGGCGCGCCGCAACGGCGCTGCTTGTCGTGGCGGCGGGGACGGCGCTGGCCGCCGGGGCCCTGGTCGCCGGCGCCGCGCCGCAGGCCCGGGCGGCGGCCCAGGGACCGTGCGACATCTACGCGGCGGGCGGCACGCCGTGCGTGGCCGCGCACAGCACCACGCGGGCGCTGTACGGCTCCTACAACGGGCCGCTGTACCAGGTCCGCCGCTCCTCCGACAACACCACCGCCAACATCAGCCCGCTGGCCGCCGGCGGGGTCGCCAACGCCGCCACGCAGAACTCCTTCTGCGCCGGCACTAGCTGCGTCATCACCGAGATCTTCGACCAGTCCGGCAACGGCAATAACCTCACCGACGCCCCCGGCGGCGGCGCCGCCCGCGGCCCCGACGGCCTCGCCAACGCCACCGCGGCGCCGGTCACCGTCGGCGGCCAGCCCGCCTACGGCGTCTACATCGCGCAGGGCGACGGCTACCGCGACGACAACACCAAGAACATCGCGACCGGCAACAACCCCGAGGGCATCTACGACGTGGTCGACGGCACCCACTTCAACGGCGGCTGCTGCTTCGACTACGGCAACGCCGAGACCAACAACGACGACGACGGCGCCGGCACCATGGAGGCCGTCTACTTCGGCAACATCAGGGTCTGGGGCTACGGCACCGGCAACGGCCCGTGGATCATGGGCGACCTGGAAAACGGCCTGTACTCCGGCTCCAACGCCGGCTACAACGCCAACGACCCCACCACCAGCTACCGGTTCACCACCGGCATGGTCGAGGGCAGCTCCGCCAACCAGTGGGCCATCCTCGGCGGCAACGCCCAGTCCGGCGGCCTGTCCACCGACTTCAGCGGCACCCGCCCCAGCGGCTACTACCCCATGAAGAAGCAGGGCGCCATCATCCTCGGCACCGGCGGCGACAACAGCGACGGCGCCGTCGGCACCTGGTACGAGGGCGTCATGACCTCCGGCGAGCCCTCAGCCGCCACCGAAAGCGCCGTCCAGGCCAACATCGTCGCCGCCGGCTACTCAAGCTCCTCCAGTACCGGCGGTGGCGGGGTGACCGGGCCGATCACGTCGGGCGCCAACTCGGGCAAGTGCGTCGACGACAACGGCCTGTCCTCCGCCAACGGCACCAAGATCCAGGTCTGGGACTGCAACGGCGGCGCCAACCAGCAGTGGACCGCCGAGTCCAACGGCACCCTGCAGGTCTACGGCAAGTGCATGGACATCACCGGCGCCAACTACGGCAACGGCACCAACATCGAGCTGTGGGACTGCAACGGCGGCGCCAACCAGCAATGGCAAGCCAGCAACGGCACCCTCGTCAACCCCGCCTCCGGCAAGTGCCTCGACGACCCCAACTCCAACACGACCAACGGCACCCAGCTCGACCTGTGGACATGCAACGGGGGCAGCAACCAGCAATGGCACCTGCCCTAGCTGATACATGAGCTGACTAGGCCGCCGCCGCGTCCGGGCGGCGGCGGGCTTTCCGCCGCCGCCCGGACTAGGCCTCCCCGTTCCCATCTGTCGAGTCCATGGAGGATGAGCATGTCCCGCGTCACGAGATTCCGGATCGGCCGCGCCACGGCGGCCACCGGGTCAGCCCTGCTAGCGCTGCTGGCCGCTGCAGCGGTGGCGGTCCCGGCCACAACGGCGAGCGCCGCGTCGTCTCCGAGTGTCGTCAACTTGTACGTGGCACCACCCGTACCGGGGATGACGACCGCGGCCGCAGCCGCGGAGACAGGGTCCGCGCAGCAGCCGTTCACCAGCGTGGCGCAGGCCGCGCAGTCAGCTCATCAGCTCTCGGCCAGCTCAGATGTGGTCGTCCACCTGGCCTCGGGAAAGTACCAGCTGACCCAGCCGCTCACCTTCACCCAGGCCAACGCCGGCCAGAACGGCCACACCATCAGCTACGCGGGCGCGGCCGGCCAGGCTACGGTCATGAGCGGCTCCGCGCAGGTGACGGGCTGGACGCTGCAGAACCAGTCGAGCAACGTCTGGGTGGCCAACGTCGGCACCGGGGTGAATACCCGGCAGCTGTACGTCAACGGCGCGGAGGCGCCCCGGGCCGCGATCTCGGTTCCCCGCTCCGATTTCACCTTCACCTCGACCGGGCTGACCATCGACAGCTCGTCGCTCAGCTACCTGGACGGCCTGACCGACCAGAGCCAGATCGAGGTGGAGAGCGTCGACTCGTTCACCGACCGGTACGCGCCGGTCGCCTCGATCAGCGGCAACACGATCACGATGCAGCAGCCGGCCTGGGCCAACAACAACTGGGGCTACGACGTGATGGCCCAGCCGTTCGAGGGCGGCACGATGTACCTGGAGAACAACTACTCCTTCCTGCAGGCCGGGCAGTGGTACCTGGACTCGCCCACCGGCCAGCTGTACTACGAGGCCGCCTCGGGCCAGAACCCGAACAACCTTGACATCGAGCTGCCGAAGACGCAGACCCTGGTGCAGGTCAGCGGCAGCTACAGCAGCCCGGTCTCCGGCCTGAGCTTCAGCAACGTGAAGTTCACCGGCACCACCTGGCTCGGCCCCAGCGGTCCCAACGGGTACGCGGACCAGCAGAACGGCGCGTTCATCACCGGCACCTGGTCGCAGCCGTCCTTCGGCAGCTGCTTCAGCGGCTGCCAGCTGTTCGAGGCCACCCGGCAGGACTGGGACCAGATGCCCGCCGCCGTGCAGGTCTCGGCAGCCACCGGCATCACCTTCAGCGGCGACACGTTCACCGACCTGGGCGAGGTGGGCCTGGGCGTCGGCCAGGACGCGGACGCGGATGCCAGCGGGACCGGCCTGGGAGCGAGCAACATCACCATTACCGGCAACACGTTCAGCGACGACGCCGGCGACGGGATCGTGGTCGGCGGGATCCAGGCCAACGCCCACCACCCGAGCAACCCGGCGATGACCAACCAGAACATCGCGATCAGCGATAATCACGTGACCGCGGTGGGGACGGACTACAAGGAGGTCTCCGCGATCCTGTCCACCTACGTGACCGGCGCGACGATCACCCACAACCAGGTCGACCACCTGCCCTACGACGGCATCGACATCGGCTGGGGCTGGGGCATCAACGACCCGGGCGGCAGCCAGGACTACGTCAACCGGGGCACCTACAACTACCAGCCGATCTACACCACGCCCACCACGCTGAAGAACAACACGATCTCCTACAACCTGATCTTCGACACCAAGAACGTGATGCACGACGGCGGCAGCATCTACAACCTGTCCGCCAACCCCGGCACGGTGATCGCGGACAATTACATGTATAACAACAACTCCACGGTCGCGCTGTACCTGGACGAGGGCTCCCGGTACGTCACCGAGGAGAGCAACGTGGTGCAGGACGCCGGCGTGTGGGCGTTCACCAACGCCGACGCAAACAACAACACCGATAACAACACCTTCAGCGGTAACTGGTACAACGGCGGTGCCACCGAGGTCGCCACCGGCTCACCGCACAACAACGTCCTGACCGGCAACGTCCAGGTCAGTGGCTCCAACTGGCCATCGGGTGCGCAGCAGGTCATCAGCCAGGCCGGCATCCAGAACTCGGGCGGCGGGTTCCCGAGCGGTTATCACCGGCTCGTCGTCGCCAACGACAGCCTGTGCCTGGACGTGTACGGGGACACCGCCGCCAGCGGCGCGGCGATTGACCAGTGGACTTGCAACGGGCAGCCCAACCAGCAGTTCCAGTTCGTGCCCGGCTCCGGCGGCTACGGCGCCCTGCAAGCCCAGAACTCCGGCGACGACGTCACCGTCACCGGCACCGCCACCACCGCCGGCACCCCCGACATCGCCCAGGAACCCGCCAGCTCGTCCGCCAGCAGCCAGTGGCTCCCCACCCAGCAGTCCGACGGCTCCTGGGAGTTCAAGAACTCCGCCAGCGGCCTGTGCCTGGACGTCTACGGCGGCGGCAGCAACCTCGGCCAGCAACTCGACCAGTGGTCGTGCAAGAACGTCCCTGGCAACAACCAGGACTTCAACGCCAGCTGACGCCGTGGCCCTGCGCTCCCTGGGCCGGCCGCGACGCCGGCCCAGGGGTGCGGAGTCACTACTGCTTACAGAGCTGGCCCTTGTGGGCAAGGCCGGCCCACCGGGCAGCGGGCGCCGTGGCCTCGAGATCCGAATTCGGCCGACCGCAGTCGCTCTCTTACCATCGACTCAGGCTGGCGCGACGTCGCGGCTGTTATCACGTGCCGGTGGCCGTCTCGCGGCGCGCCGTGTATCGACCGCTCGGGCCGTCCCCTGGGGCGGCCCGAGCGGTCACGTGACGTGCGGGGCTATGAGACGCCGGGGTCCGGGAGGAGATAGGTGCTCTTCGTCCCGGCCGGCGGCCGGTTTCCTTGCCACGTGAGCGACGCCTGGCCGAAGTAGGTGCCGCCTTGCGGCGAGCTGTAGACCACCGACAGCGTTACCTGCACCGGGTATGTGTGGTCGTGGCCCTGCGCGCAGTTGGGGTTGCAGTCGTTCAGAAAGAACTCGCCCGTGCCCGTCGCGGTGGCTGAGGGGATGGATTGCCCTGAGGTGCTCGTTGTGATGTTGTGGCCCCAGTGGGTCCACGTCAGGTTCTTGAGCCCGGCGGTGCCGTCGCTGCAGACGAGCAGCAGGGACGTCGGCTCGACCTCCAGTTTGGAAAGCGACTTGCCGCAGTCGATCACACCGGGAACGGGTTCAGGCGATGACCCGGCCGAGCTGGATGACCCGGCCGAGCTGGAGGAGCCTCCCGAGCCGGACGACGGGCTGCCGCCCGGCGAGGCCGGGGAACTCGCGGCAGAGGAAGGAGCCGATCTCGGCGTCGCGGAGGCACCCGAACCGGCCGGCTGGCACGCGGTGATGAGAGCGGCTCCGAGGACCGCGCAGATGGCCAGCGATATCTGGGAATTTCGCATCATGTCGCCTATGACGACGCACCTCCAAAAAGGTTGTGACGAACTCGAACTGAGCGCTACTGAATAGAACTCAGCACCACGAGTAACCCTGATGATCCTTGGCCCCTAGGGCGTGAGCGGAAATGCGTTGCAAGGCGCGTCACCTTACGCCAGTCGTGGAAACACGATAATTCGCCCGGCGAAGCTCGCGAAGAAGCGTGCTGCTGAGATCCGGCTGTCGCGCATTCCTTCGCCGGCAGGGTCGCGGCAGCAGATCCATGGCATGGGCCCGTCGTCGACGGCAGTCACGACCACTAGGTGCCCGCCGCGTCGGCCGTCCTCGGGAAACTGCCGGGTAACCGAGGCGATCAACGGGCTTCCGGTAAATTCCAGGCAAGAGCGCAAGTCATCTATCGTGAGTGCCGGCAGGGCCTTCCCCTGGAAGCCGTATGCCTCGCCGATCGCGGCCAGGCCGGCGTGTATCCAGCCCCTGTCCGTGTAGTGTCCCAGCCTGACTCCCTCCTGCAAAAGTTCGGATATGGCCGGGACGGGCTTCCCGTGAAACGACGCGATCGACATCAGGCACGCCAGCCCGCAGGTCCGGTCGCTCCAGTAAGCGCGATCCTCGCCAGCAAGGCGGAATCCATCTGTCCACTGCTGTTCTGGTATGACCTGGGTAAAAAATGGGGTACTCGCGCAAAAAAAGTGACCGCAAGACATTGCTGATTCTGGCCCCTGGGCAGGGGCACGGTCATCGATCTCCATGCTCGTTCACCTACGCACTTGCCGGCGGAAGATGGCGGACCCGGGCAACGTAACGTGCCCGTCAGCTACGCGAGGGCGGCAGCGACTTCGTCGAGGCGCGCCTCGCGGGAGGCCTTGACCAGCACCACGTCGCCGGCGGCGAGGTGGCCGCGCAGCCAGTCGACAGCCGCTTCGTTGCCGGCCAGTGTCACCGCCCGCCCTCCGGCGCCGTCGGCGATCGGCCGGGCGGACGCGCCGACCGCGGCCACCACGTCGGCGCGGGAAGCGGCATACTCCCCGACGGCGCGGTGCTCGGCCTCGCTGCCGTCTCCGAGCTCGAGCATCTCGCCGAGGACGGCGATGCGGCGCCGTCCCTCAGTCGCCGCCAGCGCGTCCAGGGCGGCGCGGGCCGATTCGGGGCTGGCGTTGAAGGAGTCGTTGAGCAGCGTCGCGCCGACGGCGAGTTCGCGCAGCTCCAGGCGCCACCTGGACAGCGAGGCGGTGGCCAGCGCCGCCGCGGCCATGTCCAGGGACACGCCGGCCGCCAGCCCCGCCGCCACGGCCGCGGACGCGTTGACCGCCTGATGGGCGCCCGTGAGCGGCAGCGTGACGGTAGCCGATGCGCCGGCGGCCTGGAGCGTGAAGGACGGCCGGGCCAGACGGTCCAGCGTCAGGCCGGTCACCCGTACGTCGGCGTGCTCGGCCAGGCCGAAGGTCAGCACCGGACCGTCGGTGAGCGGGCGCATCGCGGCCACCCGGGGGTCGTCGGCGTTCAGGACGGCGGTGCCGCCGGGCGCCAGCCCCTGTACCAGCTCGCCCTTAGCCCTGGCGATGGCCGCCCGGGACCCGAACTTGCCGAGGTGGGCCTGCCCGACGTTGAGGACGACGGCGATATCGGGTGCGACCAGGCGGGTAAGCGCCGCGATGTCGCCGATGCGGCGGGCTCCCATTTCCAGGACGAGGAAGCGGGCGAACGCGTCGGCGCGCAGCATGGTGAGCGGCACGCCGAGCTCGTTGTTGAGCGAGCCGATCGTGGCGGTCGTCGGCCCGGTGCTCGAGAGCACGGCCGCCAGCAGGTCCTTGGTGCTGGTCTTCCCCTGGGAGCCGGTCAGCCCGGCGACGGTCAGCCGGTCGCGCAGCCGGGCCGCGACGTAGGCGGCGAGCGCCTGCAGCGCGGCCTGGGTGTCCTTGACGACCACGGTGGGCAGCGGAGTGGGCCGGGAGCCGAGCACGGCCACCGCGCCGGCCGGCTGGCCTGGCCGGCGTAGTCGTGGCCGTCGGAGTGCTCGCCGGCGAAGGCGGCGAAGAGGCCGCCCGGCTCGGCCAGCCGGCCGTCGAGCACGGCGGGCGCGGTCACCGTCACGGCGCCGTCGCCCTCCACCACCCCGCCGACGGCCGCGGCGATCTGGTTAAGGCTGAGCGGGATCATGACCAGGCCGCGCGGGAGCTGGAGAGGGGGAGCAGGCTGTCGAGGCAGGGGCGGGCGCAGGCCGGTTCGCGGTCGTTCATGCCTCCAGTCAAGGCACCGTGGTGTTGCCGGCGCGTATGGGGTTTCCGATACGCCGGCGATACGCGCTCGCACGGGCGCGCCAAGCGCGGAGGTGCTGATCGTCGACGGCAAGTCCGCCGTTCACCGAGCCGCACTCCGACACCTGCCCTTGGCGTTTGCCAACCAAGTCAAGGCCGGCTGCCTCGCGTCCCGCATGGCCAGGGGACAGGCGGGCTTGAGCACCCTGCCCGCATGTTCACCGCCGGCTCTGCCTCAGGCTCGCGCGTGCTCTCGGTGCCGCCGTCCGGAGCATAGCGTCGGCATATCGGAAACCGGATACGCGCCGGCAACACCACGGCGCCTTGACTGGAGGCATGACCAACGGCGAACCGACGCGAACAGCGGACCGACGCACCCGGTCGCTGGTACCCGCGTCCCTCACGGCCGTCCCCGTAACGGGAATTACGATTTACGGGTGCGGGCGAAACGAGGCTGCACTCGCCGCCGCGGGCTAAGTGCGCTGGTCTTCACGGGTCAGCCCACGGGTGGCGCGGCGGGCAGTTGCACTGAGACGCAGAGCCCGCCGCCGGCCCGGGGGGCGAGGGTGAGGGTTCCGTCGTTTGCCTCGGCAATGCTCTTGACGATGGCCAGGCCGAGGCCGACCCCTGCACGCGGGCTGCTTGTGCGTCCGGCGCCGCGCAGGAACGGTTCGGTGAGGGTCGAGACCAGCTGCGGAGTGAGCTCCGCGCCGGTGTTCACGACAGTGAGCACGACCAGCCCAGGGCGGCTGAAGGTGTTGACCTGCACGATGCCGTCGGCGGAGAGGTTGTGGACGATCGCGTTGTGCAGCAGGTTCGTGGTCATCTGGAGGAGGAGAGAGCGAGAGCCGAAGGCCCGGGTGATGTCCACCGAGCACCCTATGGTGACGCCTCGCTTCTCCGCGAAGGGAAGGAGCGTTTCTGCGGCTTCCTCCACCAAGAGCGACAAATCAACGTATTCCCGGGTAAAGGCTTGCTGGTCGGCCCGGCTGAGCAGCAGCAGTGCCTCGGTGAGGTCGATCGCCCGGGAGTTGACGGCGCGGAGGCGCTCGTCGAGCTTGTCCCTGTCGTGGTTCGGATCGCTGCGGGCGACATCCAGCAGTGCCTGCGTGATCGCGAGCGGTGTGCGCAGCTCGTGGGAGGCATTGGCGGCGAATCTCTGCTGTTCGGCCACCTGTGCCTCCAGCCGCGCGAGCATGGCATCGAAGGCATCGGCGAGGTCGCGGAACTCGTCGCCGCGCCCCGAAAGCCGGATCCGGTGGGACAGCGACCCGCGCGCGGCCTCGCGCGTAGCGTCCGTGATGCGAGTCAAGGGGGCCAGCATGCGGCCGGCGAGAACCCATCCGCCTACGAGGCCGAATACCAGCAGGAAGGCCAGCACGGCGGCTGCTTTGGGAGCGAAAGTGTCCTGGAGACTGTACCGGGTGGGAAAAACGGCGAGCGGGACCGGGCCGGTCGATCCGGGGACGATAAGCTCCCGGGTGGGGATGTAACGCAGGAAAAACACCCACGCGGCGGCGACCAGCACGGCAACCGTGAGCATCAGGAAGCCGACGTAACTCAGGGTGAGCTTCAGCCGAACGCTCAAACCGGGCGTCCTAGCCACCCTTGCCCCCCGCTGGTTCGGTGCCCGCTCCCGGGTCGATCCTGTAGCCGACGCCAGGCACGGTGGCGATGACCCAGGGCTCGCCGAGCCGCTTGCGCAGGGCCGAGACCGTGATCCGCACGGCGTTGGTGAACGGGTCGGCGTTCTCGTCCCATGCCCGTTCCAGGAGTTCCTCGGCGCTGATGACACCGCCTTCGGCGGCGACCAGAACCTCGAGCACGGCGAACTGCTTCCTGGTCAGCGCGACGTAGCGGCCGTCCCGGTAAACCTCGCGGCGGAACGGGTCCAGACGCAGGCCCGCGATCTCCCGCACCGGCGGCCGGCTATGCGCGCGCCTGCGGTCCAGTGCCCTGAGCCTGAGCACGAGCTCCCGCAGCTCGAACGGCTTGGTGAGGTAGTCGTCGGCTCCGAGCCCGAACCCGGAAGCCTTGTCGTCGAGCCGGTCGGCGGCGGTGAGCATCAAGATGGGCAGGCCGCTACCGGAAGCGACGATGCCTTCTGCGACCTGGTCACCGGAGGGCCCGGGAATGTCGCGGTCGAGAACGGCAATGTCGTAGGCGTTGACGCTCAGCAGCTCCAGCGCCCTGTCACCGTCGCCGGCGATGTCGGCCGCAATGGCTTCCAGGCGCAACCCGTCGCGGATGGCCTCCGCAAGGTAGAGCTCATCCTCGACGACTAGCACGCGCATGCCTATAACCCTACGAGCACCCGTATATCGCCCGCATATGGAAAACCGCATACGAGCCGACAACGCCACGCGGCCTTGACTGGAACCCTGAATCAGGGCACCGATACATCAGGATGGACGGGAAACGAGATGCCTAACAAGTTCAGAACCGCACTGATGTCGGCCGGGGCCGTCACGGTGACCGCCGTGACGGTGTTCAGCGCCGCGACGCCGGCCTTCGCGAAGGTGGGCGCCGAGTTCTCCGGGCCGCGGGCCGCGCAGGCGGGGCACGCGTTCCGGCTGACGGTCTCGGCGGGGGACGACGCCGGCGCCCAGCCCGCCTGGGCGCGGCTGCAGGTGCTGGGCGCGCACGGGCGGTACCAGTGGGTCGGCACGTGGCACCGGCTGCGCGTAAAGGACCAAAACGACGAGTCGTACTCGTTCACGCCGGCCGAGAGGCACCGCGGCACCGTCACGTTCCGCGCGGTGCTCAGGGGCACATACAACTTCCCAACCAACAAGGTTACGGTCGCCATCCGCTGAGCTCCCGCGCTGCGGTCGCCAGATGGCGTGAGCGCTCGAACCGAGCAAACCGGGACCCGGCCACGGCCGTGACAGTCTTCAAACACCGTCACGGCCACGGCCGGCGGTCTCCGACCCCGGCGCGGGCGTCAGACTCCGGTGACGCCGTGGATCCGTTCCCGGATGAGGCCGGCGGCCAGGCGGGCGGCGGTCTCGCGGCCAATGCCGCGAGAGCCGCCGGTGACCAGAGCGACTCGCGCGCTTCGCGCTTGGCTCTGTGTCACCGGAGCGGGATGACCGGCGGGCTGCGGCCGACGTGGTGGTGCCGGCCACCGCGCCGATCTGCGGATCGCTCGCCACGCCCACCGCATGGGTCGCCGTGGCCACCGCCCGCCGCTGTAACGGCGACGGCCGTAGCCCGGGACCGCTCTGGCTGGCCAGCGGTTCTAGCTCTTGACGCGCCAGAGATAGACGTCGGAGTTGACGGCGCCGACGGCTAGGGTGCCGTCCGGCCCGAACGCCAGCGCGCTCACGCCGCCGGTCCCGTCAGTGGGGCCGTGGAGGACGTCGGTGGTCTTCTCCGTCGCGGTGTCCCACAGGTAGACGTCACCGTTGTCGTAGCCGACGGCCACGGTGGTACCACCTGGCCCGAACGCGACCGAGACATTGCCCTGGCTGTCGGCGGGAGGGGTGACGGTGGCAGTGGTCTGCTTGCTCGCGGTGTCCCACAGGTAGACGTCGCCGTTGTCGTAGCCGACCGCCATGGTGGCACCAGCCGGCCCGAACGCCACCGAGCTCACGCCGGCGGTGCCGACGAGGCCGGGGGGGCCGGTCAGGGGGGCGGTGTCCATGTCCGTCGCGGTGTCCCACAGGTAGACGTCACCTCCGCTGTAGCCGACGGCCAAGGTGCTACCCGGCCCGTATGCCGCCAAGGTCGTGCCGGTGTTGCCGGCGGGACCAGTGAGGGTTGCCGTGGTCCTCTTGGCCGCGGTGTCCCACAGGTAGACGTCACCTTCGCTGTAGCCGACGGCCAGGGTGCCGCCAGGACCGAATGCCACCGAGGTCACGCTTTGCCCGGACACGCCGGCAGGGGCGGGGAGGGTGGCCGTGAGGGCGGCAGCCCGGCCCGCGGTATCCCACAGGTAGACATCGCTGCCGTCGCCCACGGCCATGGTGGTGCCACCTGGCCCGAACGCCACCAATGCCACGCCGTCGCTCTTCCCACCCGGGTCGTGGAGGACGTTGATGGTCTTCTTGGTCGCGGTGTCCCACAGGTCCACGTCGCCGTTGAACATGCCGACGGCCAGGGTGGCGGTGCCCGGCTTGAACGCTGCCGATTCCACGGCGTGGCTGCCGACGGGGGCTGCGAGGGCGGCAGACGGCCTGGCCGGGGTCGCGGCCTGCGTCCTGGCCGGGGTCTTGGCGACTGGGGCGCCTGGGCTGGAGGCGAGCAACCGCGGGATGGCCACAGCGGCTACGAGGACCGTGCCCGCCAGCCCGATCACCAGCGGACGGCGCCGCGGGTGCCGGGCCGGCCCGCTGTCACCCGAGCCCGGGCCAGACCGGGCACCCTGGCCGGCAGCCACGGCTTGCACGGGGCTGGGCACCCTGTGCAGGTCCGCTGTCGTGCCCCGGGTCGGAGCCGGGCTGGCTGGCTCGCGGGCCGCTGCGCCGGGGAAGGTCGCGAGGCCGCCGGAGCCGTAAGGTGGCAGGCCGAACGCCTCCCGCAGGGTGTCGGTGAACTCCCGGCAGGACGCGTACCGCTGCTCCGGCCTCTTGGCCAGCGCCCTGGCCATCACCCGGTCCGCCGCCGCCGGCAGGCCCGGCCGCCGCCCGGCCAGCGACGGCGGCGGCGCGGATACGTGCGCCAGCAGCACCGCCATCGGCAGGTCCCGCTCGTACGGCGGCCGCCCGGTCAGTAGCTCGAAGGCCACGCACGCCAGCGCGTACTGGTCAGCGCGCCCGTTTACGTCATGCCCCTGGACCTGCTCGGGCGCCGAATACGCCGGCGTGCCCAGGTAATTCCCCGCCCCGGTCAGGCTTACCGCGGCCGCGGCGCCCTTGCTCAGCCCGAAATCCGCCAGGTACACGTGATCGGGCCGCCCCGGCCGCTCATCGACCAGGATGTTTCCCGGCTTCACGTCCCGGTGCACCAGGCCGGCGGCGTGCGCGGCATCCAGCGCCGACGCCACCGGAGACAGCAACTCAAGCGCCCGCCCCGGTGGCAGCGCGCCCTCGCGCCGGAGCACCCCCCGCAAGTCAGTGCCCGCCACCAGCCGCATCGCGATGAACAGCACCGCGCCCGCCCTACCCGCCTCATACACCGGGATAATGTGCGGGTCATCAACCCTGGCCGCCGCGCGGGATTCCGCGACGAACCGGCGCCGGAACTCCTCGTCCTCGGTCCACTCAGGCGGCATCACCTTCAGCGCGATCGACCGTCCGAGCCGCTCGTCATAGGCGCGGAACACCACTGCCATCCCGCCCGCCCCGATCCGCGACTCGATCCGGTACCCGGCCACCATCGACCCCGCACCGAACTGGCTTTGCATCAGGAAACTCTCGCTCACTGCAGCCTCCAGCCCGCGCCCGAGCCTATCCACGGAATGCTCTCGGTACAGGACAGACCACTGAAATGCCGACAATTGAGTGCCTGGCCGCATCAGTCACGTCTCGCCACCCGCGCGCGCTCGCTGCGGTCGTTCTGCGTACCGACCGCGGCCTGCATCCGTCTGAGCAGTTTCGCCAACGGCGGGCGCGACCCCAGGCACCGGACAGCGGCGGATGAGACCGCCGACTCGCTCCGGTAAGGCCTGCAAGCGCATGAGCGGGCGGTAGCCTGCCCCGATCGCTTCCACGGTGGCGCGGGGCGTCAGCACTGCGGCCGGCCCGTCAAACTGGTCGATCCGGTCGGTGTACCCGGCCGGGGTCCAGCGGTGCAGGCCGCCGTCATTTGCCAGCCAGAATTCCTCGTCGTGGACGATGAAGACGCCATCGGGCAGCTCACTGAGCAGTGCCGGGTAGGTGACGCGGGCCCCGTCTGCGAGGCGGCGCTGCCAGTGCAGCACCTGGTCGATGTCGTCCGCCGCCGGTTTGGCGGGAAGGGCGCGGGCCGTCGCCCAGGCCGTCCGGAAGGACTGGTAGGCGGGGTAGCGGCATTCCGCGCAAGGCCGGTGCCCGGCGGCCAGCGCGACGGCCTCGTCGAGGAAGAACAGTTCGGTATAGCGGCGGGGCCGCATGATGGGCCGCCGGCGGCCACGGAACTCCAGCACGCACGCCAGCCAGCGGCGGACCTGGTAGCGCCGGACCAGGGCCAGGTTCTCGTTGTGGAGCACGCCCCGGTTGCCGTACATGGTCCCGCGGGCCTCGGTGGCGGTTAGTTCGCCCGCGGGCGTCACCCGGTTCCGCAGCGGACGGTCCAGGCCAGCGAGCCGGTCGCTGTCGGACGCCTGCGGGCGTTCCTCTGCCATGGTTTTCAGTGCATCACCGTATGGTCGGGCTGTCTGGCGGTTTCCCGACGCGATCGTCTTATGGTGGCGGGCGATCCGCGGGCTAAGGCGTTCGCGCAGCCGGGTTTGCTGTCACGGCCGGCCAGTGCCGGGCACTTCGACCGGGAGGGCGAGGATTTCGCCGGTGCGCGGCCCCGTGGCCAGCCGTTCAAGGTTGGCGACGTGGTCGTCCGCCAGATGCCACTCGGCCGTGCAGATGAACAGGGTCCGCCGGTCCGGGCCGCCGAGCATCAGCGCGAACGGCGCCCGGTTCTCCTGGAGTTCGACCCGTTGCCGGATTTCACCGCCCTCAGCCACGCGGGCCACGGAGAATCCGCCCGTTTGCGCCCAGACCGCCCCCTCGGCGTCCATGGTGATCCCGTCCGGCGCGAGGCCCTTGGCGAACACCCGCCGTCCCGAGAGCTCGCCGTCGGGGTCAATGTCGAACGCGGTGAGCTGGCCCGCGAACGACTCGGAGATGATCAGCGTCCGGCCGTCCGGGGTGATGACCATGCCGTTGGGGAACTGGATGTCGCCGGCGACCTGGCGTAGCTGCCCGTCCGGCGTGACGAGCTTAATGTAGCCGGGCTTGGGGGGCGCACCAGCAACGAAGGCGAAGTCTGCGCCGTTTACGTAGGCGTTGCCGTGCGCGTCCACGACGATCTCGTTGGCTGGCTGCTCGGCGTGGACGGCCATCGACCCGTCGGGCTCCTGGCGCCCGATCTTGTCGCCGGTCGTCAGCAGCCTGCCGTCGGGCAGCCAGTCGATGGAGTACCCCATCGGGTGGCTGGACGGGTCACGGGTGAGCATGACCTCCGCTGTACCGTCCATGTCAACGGCCACCACCTGCCGGTCGATCCAGTTGCAGAACCACAGCCGCCCCTCATGCCACCGCGGCGACTCAGGAATTCCCAGGCCGCTCAGCAGGATCCTCGGTTCAGGCATGACGTCTCCTCTTCTCGCGAGCCGCCAGGCCGGCCATCTACCCCATGACGAGCGGCCACGCGCCCGATCGTCAGTGCGTGAGATCACTCACGACCAACCGCGAAAACCCACGTCAGGAAGCGAGAGAAACGACATGTTGCATCGCCTGGGAAGCATTGGCTGAGGCTGGCGAGTCTGACCGATAACGCCGCCTCGTCGCCAGCCCCGTCGTGCACGATCATGACCGGCCGCTGCGAGCGGGAGGCGACCTCCGTGGCGACGCTTCCCGCCACCCGGCCGCCGAGCCCGGTCTTGCGGTGGGCGCCACGGACGACGAGGCTGGCGTCGTGATCGTCGGCGGCATCGGTGACCGCCTGAGCGGTGGGCGTCCCCTGTGCCGCTAGCGGCTGGGCCGTGAATCCGGCCTCTTCCGCCAGCGCGGCTCCGTGCGCGGCGGTTTGCTCGGCGGCCTCCCCGACCGAGTCCGCGCACGCCGTTCACTCTCAGACGGGGGACGCGGCGGACTCGGCAACATTCTCGCGCGTGCCATCGGCCCATTTTCGCCGACTACCCGGCACGCGGAGTGACCGGGGCAGCCGGTTGGGTGAAATCTGCCGGTTGCCCAGCTTCCGGGTTACGGTGTGGGCGTCGCGGCCAGCGTCGTCGACGGCAGCGTCACGATGGGCGTAGGCGTGGGGTTCGCCGTCGTTGCTACCGGGGCGGGGCTGCTGGTCGTGGGCGCCGGCGCGGCGCTGCTGGTGGTCGGGGCCGCCGCCGAGGTTTTGGCGGACGTCGGCGCCGCGGTCGTGGCTTTCGGGGTCGCCGGCGTTGTCACGGAACCCTGGGTAGCCGCCGCCGCGTCTGCCGCGGCCTGGGGCCCGCAGGTTACCTTGTACGTCGCCGGCTTGGACGATGTGACGGCCGGGCTTGTCACCACGAGCATCACGTTCCCGGTCGCGGGCACCCACGCCTGGAACGTCAGCGCGTCCGCGGCCTGCGTGCCACCAGCGGTGAAGGTCGCCGAGTCCGGCTTGGTGTGCTCCCCGTCGGACATCGCCCAGTAATAGCTGACCGTTCCCGGGTTCTTGCTCGTGATCGTGCCAGTGGCGGTCAGGGTCGGGTGCGGGGCCGAGCATGAGGAGAAGGCCTGCGCCGCCGGCTTCACCGTCGTCGACACGGCTATGTCGCTGTTGGCGGTAGTGCACAGCAGCTGGTACGGGGCCTGGTCCGACGTCGTGCTGCCGGGGTTGAGCAACAGCTTGAGCTGTGCCCACCCCTGGCCCGCCGTGCTGGTCGTGACGCTTCCGCCGCCCACCCGCTGCTGCCCGGCCTTCTTGAAGTTCAGCGTCTGCACCGGGCCTTGCTTCCCCGATGAGTACAGCCACTGGTAGGAGAGCGGCCCCGGCTGGGAGTCGGTGATCGTGCCGGTGAAGGAGAACGTGGCCGGCGTGGTGCACTTAGAGGTCACCACCGGCGGCGTCACGGTGATCTGAGCGTCGACCGCCGTGGCGGCCACGCTGTTCAGCTGGACCTGGTTGCCTGACGTCTTGAACAGCACGACCGCGCCCGCCCCGAGGAGCGCGATTACCGCGACGGCCGCGATCGACACGAAGGTCAGCATCTTGCGCTGGGCAAGCCGGGTCACCCGCGCGGAGCCGCCGCCTGCCCCTCCCGCGAGCAGCGGCAGCAGTTCGGCCTCGCGCTCCGCGAGCTCCCGCCGGCCCTCGTCTTCCCAGGACGGCCCGTAGGCGGCGGCCGCGCGCGCTTCCAGCTCGCTGCCGAACGACATCGCGTCCCCTGGCCGGGCTTCCGGGTCCTTGGCCAACCCCCAGGCGATGAGGTCCTGGAGCGGCGGGTCGAACTCGTCAAGCGGCACCGGCGTGGATTCGTGCTGGTCGCGCAGCCGCCGCGTCCGCCCGGAGAACGGGGGCTTGCCGGTCAGGCTCTCGCACAGGACAGCGGTCGCGGCGTAGATGTCGGTCGCCGGGACGCTCGGCGCCCCGTGCCACAGTTCCGGCGCCATGTACTCCGGCGTGCCCGGGGAGCGCATCTGCTTGTCCGTCTTCACCGCCACGCCGAAGTCGGTCAGCGTACACCAGCCCCTGGCGTCGATCAGCACGTTGTCCGGCTTCACGTCGCGGTGGGGGAGTCCCTGCGAGTGCGCGGCGGCCAGCGCGAGCAGGACGTCCTTCAGCACCACGAGCGCGGCGGCGGCGCCGAGCGGTCCGCGGCGCGCGAGCATCGCGCGCAGCGAGACCCCGTCGACCAGCTCCATCACGATGGCCGCGCCCTCGCCGGGCTGCTCCAGATAACCGAACACCCGCACCATGTGCGGAGCGTTAAGGTACATCAGCCGTTCGGTTTCGAAGCGGAGTTCCCCGAGGAATTCGGTGTCGCGAACCAGGTTCCCGTGGAGGTACTTGATCGCCACGCGCTGGCCGGTGGCGTCGTTGACCGCGGCCACGACGCGGCCGGATACCCCGTGCCCGAGCAGCCGTTCCTCGGTGTAGCCAGGCACCGCCCATTCGCCGTAGCTGGGTACTGTCCACGCGGTCATGCGAGACCTCCTTGCCGAGCCAGGTGCCGTAGGCGGCGCTGCTGTATGCCGAACCGAGCGCCAGGCTCGGTGACCGGCGACGGGACGCGGCGGGCGTACGGTCCCCCGACGGGGGCAGTCCACGTCAGAGCGGGAAGTCCATAGTAGGGAATATTGGTAATTGCCGGTGTGCGATTGCTCATTTATAGGTCTGGAAACGCACGAAGCGGCCCGGAACGTCATCTTACGGTGCCGGACCAGCGCCGTGACGCGGCGGCTGACAGTCTGCTCGGAGCGGCCGAGTTCCGCCGCGACGGCGCGGAGGCCGCGCCGTCCGTCGTCCTGTACAACCGGCAGGCCACTGGTTCGAGCCCAGGACCGCCCGCCGCGACCGGCTTAGTGAGCCGGTGACCCCCTCGGGCAGAGAGTCTGCGCGCTAAGGCGGAGCCATGGAGACTCGCTTACAGGCGCTCAATGCACCGACGCTCCGCGAAGGGAGGCGCGTCAGGTGACCGCTCCGTACTCACAGCAACTGGCCCTGCGGCCGCGCCCCCGCCCATTAGCACTGTTCGCGTTGGCGTGCGCGATCGCGGGCGTGCTCCTCCTCAGCGTCCTCGGTCCCTTCATCGCGGTCGGCGAGGCACTGGCGATCTCCTGCGGGCACGGCGCGCAGCAAGGCCCGGCAGGCCGGACAAGGGAACTCGCGGGGCACTGGCCGCCCTCGTCATCGGCTACCTCGGGCTCGCCCTCGCCCCGCTGTACCTTGCCCACGTCCTGCTCGCGTTGTCGACCATGGGCTAGCACGCCACCAAGTCCGCGGATCACCGGCCTAGAGCGACCGCCGCCGTTACGGCTGGCCGGGCCGTCTTGCCTGCGCCTGGCGGACCGCGTCGGCGGATGCGTTCTCCTCGCCGGGAACGTCGCCGGGCCGCGGGCCGGGCACGGTGACCGGGCCCCGGGTCGCGGCGCGGACGGCGCCCCGCGCGATCAGCCCGTCGATGATCTGGAACACGCCCATCACCGCGAACCAGATGCCGATGAAGATGGCCAGCGTGGTCACCGAGGTGACGGGGGTGGACACGACGACGATCCCGGCGATGAGGCTGACGGCGCCGAACATCACCGGCCACCAGCGGACCCGGCCGGTGTAGCGGTGCCCGGAGAACCCCGCCAGCAGGGCCGCCACGCCCTGGACGACCCAGGTGAAGCCGATGAACAGGCCGATGAGGGCCAGGCTGAGGTGCAGGTGCCTGATCAGCACGATCCCGCCGAGGATGAACAAGATGCCGGCGATGGCCGGCCAGACCTTCGATCCTTCGTCGGCCCCCAGCGCCCGCACCAGCTGGAAGATGCCGGAGACGATCATCAGCACGCCAAGCAGCACCGCGATCGCCACCAGCGATCCGGTCGGGTGGAAGGCCACGATCAGCCCGAGGATCAGCGAGATCCCCCCGATGGCCAGGGACGCCTTCCATCCGAGATTGAGAAACTGGGACGCCGCGTCCTCCGCTGGCGCCGCACCGGGGGGTCCTGTGTCCATCTGTGCCGCCTCTCCTGCGGGTCTCTCCTGGCGCCAGGGTTGCGCGGGCGCCGCCGGCCTGCCTCATCCAAACCGGGTGAACTCCGCTGCGGGCGGCCTGTACCGGCTCGCTGTTCCTCGTCAGCACTGGCGCCTATGCGGCTATAGGCGACAGATATTGGCCGGGGAGGTGAGCCGACGCCGCTGCCTGCCGGACCGTGAGCCAAGGTCCCGCCCTCGCTCCGGCCAAAGGATCAAGAATCTTAGCCCGAACGTCAGGTGGTGCCTCCCTACCGCCCCGCACTCACCTTCAGCCTGGGCGAACTGGCCCTCATGGACGTCATTCACGGGCCGCGCCGGGCGGAGCCAGGAATCTACGATGCCTGGACGCGGGTCTTCCAGGCGACCGACCCGCGCTTCGAATTCACCGACCCGCCGTTTCGGCATTCGCTGCAGATGGACCTCGCCTTCGCCGCGACCGCGGACCGGTCTACCGCGGTGCTGACCGGCCCCAGCGTCCTCACCGGAAGCCGGGCCGGGCTGATCGAGCCGCCCCCTGTGACGATGACCAGTGACATGGTGCCGGTCGGCCTTGAACATCAACCGCTCATCGCGACGGCTGCCCTGGCGTGGAGCGGCGACCTGTGTCGGCGCCTGCAGCAGGTCCTGTTTCATACCGCGGAGAGCGTGACCCGGTCGGCCCGCCAGTCATGGAATGGCGCCACTGACACAAATGGGGCGGTATGGGCTAAATGACCCGACGCCGACCCGCAACCTTCCGGGCCTACGGGGCCGGGAAGCCGAGGTCGGCGCGGGTCAGCGGCGTGAGCGGGTCACCCGGCCGCCCGCCGCGGGCGAACGGCGGATCCGCGCCCACCCGTTCGCAGGTCAGCGCCGAGATCAGCACCGCTTCCCGGACCGCCGCGGCGAGCGGTTCCGAGGGCCAGCGGAGCAGGTCACCCGGTGCCAGCAGGCCGCGCCTGCTCAGCCCGCCAAGCAAGCCAGCGGTGAACGCGTCTCCGGCGCCGATGGTGTCCGCCACCTTGACCCGAAGTCCCGGGCAGGAAACCGGCGAGTGACCCGCCCGGTACAGGTGCGCACCGCGCGGGCCGTCGGTGATGACGACCAGCAGCGCGCCGAGGTCGAGCAGGCGGTCGCTGACCTGCTCCAGGCCCGCATCCGGGTAGAGCCAGTCGATGTCCTCACGGCTGGCCTTGACGATGTGCGCCGCGCTCGCGAACCGCTCGACGAGCGGGCGCGCTCGCGCTGGCTTACCGAGCAGGTCCGGGCGGACGTTGGGGTCGTAGCTGACGACCACGGTGCCCTCGCGGCGCAACGCGGCGGCCGCGGCGTGGACGCGCAGGTCGCCCGGTGAGGTCCAGGAGGCGAGCGAGCCCACGTGCAGCACGGTGGTGTCGGGCGGGACGCGCGCGAGCTCGGCATCGGTCCACTGCCAGTCCGCGGTGCCGGCGGCGTGGAAGTCGTAACTGGCCCGGGCGCTGCTGTCGAGGCCGATCACCGCGAGGGTGGCGGGCTCGGCCGCGTGCGGCGCCTGGGCCAGGTCGAGGCCCTCGGCAACGGCATACGCGCGCAGCTGCCGGCCGAACGTGTCGTCCGCGAGCCGCGCCATGAGGGCGGTGCGGTGGCCGAGCCTGGCCAGCCCGACCGCCACGTTGAGCGGGCTGCCCCCGGGCCGGGCCTGGTAGTGGCCGGGGTGGTCGCCGGGAACGAGGTCGACCAGTGCCTCGCCGATGACCGTCAGAACCTGCCCCTGGCGCTCAGTCACGGGCCGTCGCAGTCGGGCCGATCTCGCCCGAGCCGCGGGTGATGAGCCATGTGGGCAGGACGTGCGTGCGGAACGGTGAGCGATCACCGTCGAGCCTGCGGAACAGGGTTTCCGCGGCCAGCCTGCCCAGGCCTATGACGTCCTGCGCGACCACGGTAATGCCCGGACGGAGCATGTCCGCCAGCGGAAAGTCGTCGAAGCCCACCATGGCCACGGTGTTCTCCAGGCCCAGGGCCCGCAGTGCCCTGCTGGCGCCGATGGTGACGAGGTTCTGGCCGGTGAACAGCGCGGTCGGCGGCTCCGGAAGGCGCAGCATGCGAGTGGCGGCCTCGATCGCGGCCTCCTCTGAGGAGGCCTCGTGCCACACGATCCGCTCGTCAAGCGGGATCCGCGCCAGCTCAAGCGCGTGGGTGTAGCCGTCATAGCGCTGCGTGGCGGTGGTGACCGACATCCGGTCGCCGAGGTAGGCGATCCGCCGGTGACCGGCGGCCAGCAGGTGGTTGACCCCGCTGATCGCACCCGCCCGGTTGTCGGACACCACGGCGTCCGCCTCGAGCAGGCGCGGTTCGCGGTCAACGAAGACCAGGCAGGTGCCGGCCTGTCGTTCCCTGAGCAGGTAGCTGTGGTCCCGCCCGGCCGGCACGATCAGCAGTCCGTCCACCCGGCGGTCGAGGAACGCGCCGGCCAGCCTGCGCTCGCGGCCGGCGTCCTCGTCCAGGCTGCCGAACAGGGCCAGCACGCCTCGCTCACGCGCCGCGTTCTCGATGGCTCGCAGCAGCAACGCGGAGAAAGGGTTAGCCGCGTCCTCGACGAGCGTGCCGATCGTCGCGGTGCGCCCGTCGCTTCTGCGCAGGTTGCTGGCCGTGAGGTTCGGACGATAGCCGAGCCTGTCGGCCGCCGTGTTGACCCGCGCCACAAGTCCCGGGTCGACCGTGCTGACGCCGTTGATCACGCGAGAGACGGTCTTGAAGGAGACCCCGGCGAGCGCCGCCACATCGCGCATGGTGGGCCTGGCGGCGGCCGGGCGAGGTGCATCCGGATCTAGTTGAGTCATCGTTGTCTTCCCACCCCGTCATGTTACTGACTCGTTGCCAATGGGTCTCTTGCTGCATCTTGACGTATTGTTCCACTCTTGTCATCCTCCTTGTGAGGCAACGTTGTCCCAAATTACACAGTCTCGCCATCAAGGATCTGAGCGTCGATCCGTGACCAACTCGTGAGAGGCGTTAACAGCATGGACACCTCAACGAAGAGTGCGACCACCGGGGAAGCGCGTCGGCGGTCTCATCGCCGCGCGATGTACGCCGCGGCCGCCCTCTGCGCTACCGCGGCACTCGCCGCCTGCAGCTCCTCAAGCTCCTCGACCTCCGCCGCTTCCTCAGGCTCTTCGGGCACCTCGGCACCCAGCGGGTCCGCGTCGGCGAGCGGCCAGACCGTGGGTGTGTCCCTCATCCTCAAGACCCTGACCAACCCGTACTTCGTCACGATGAAGGACGACGCCGAGGCCGACGCGGCCAAGGACGGCGTCCACCTCACGGTCGCCGCGGGCAGCTCGGACGGCGACACGCAGACCCAGATTACCGCGATCGACAACGCGATCTCCGAAGGTGACAAGGGCATCCTCATCACCACCAACGGCAACGCGGTGAACAGCGCGCTGGAGCAGGCCGAGAAGGCCGGCCTGTTCGTGATTGCGCTCGACACCGCGCCCACCCCGCCGAGCGTCGCGGACATCACCTACGCCACGGACAACACGGCCGCAGGCAAGCTCGACGGCCAGTACGCGGCCAAGATGCTCGGCGGCAAGCCGGCGGTCATCGCGATGCTCGACCTGTTCAACAACCAGGTCGTCTCCGTCGACATCGACCGTGACCACGGCTTCCTCGAGGGCATGGGCATCAACCCCGGCAACCCCAACGAGAACGGGCAGGAGGCCAAGTCCGGCACCTACGCCGGCGGCGGCAAGTACACCATCGCCTGCCACCAGCCGACCCAGGGCGCGATCGACGGCGGGCGGACCGCGATGGAGGACTGCCTGTCGGCCAACCCGAATATCAACGTGGTCTACGCGATTAACGAGCCGGCCGCCGAGGGCGCGTACGCGGCGATCAAGGCCGCGGGCAAGCAGAACCAGATCAAGGTCTTCGCGATTGACGGCAGCTGCGCCGGGCTGAAGCTGGTGAGCAGCGGTGAGTTCGCGGCCGACGCGGTGCAGTACCCGGGCAAGATGGCCGTACTCGGCATGGAGGCGATCGCCAAGCTCGCCCGCGGCGGGAGCAAGCCGTCCGTCTCCAACGGCCTGTCGTTCTACGACACCGGGACCGCGCTGGTGGCGGCCACGCCTCTGTCGAGTGTCACGACCGAGACGCCCGCTCAGGGCGCCTCAGCCTGCTGGGGTAGCTAGCAAGTCGGGTCGGCGCGTCCAGCGACCCCGGGCCAGCGAGCGCCGCGCGGCGCTCGCTGGCCCGGCTCCGGCCAGCGGAAGCTGGGCCACCGGGGTGGACACGCGCGCCTGCTTAACCGAATCTTCGTAAATGGACCTAACTAGCACGGGCCGCGCGCAGCGGTAACCATCGAAGGGGATCCCGTGACCACCACGCTAGATGACGGTGCCGCCTCCGCGGCCCTCGAGGACTTCCTCAATCGTCCGCCTACCCTGGGCCAGCGCGTCCATTCAGTGCTGCACCGGCAGCCCGCTCTCAGCCCGGCCATCGTCCTGGTCCTCGCTGTGGTGGGGTTCAGCCTGACGAGCAGCCACTTCTACCAGTTGACGAACCTGTCGCTGGTGGTGCAGCAGGTCGCGGTCGTCGGCACGCTCGCGGCCGGCCAGACCTTGATCATCCTGACGGCGGGCATCGACCTGTCCATCGGCGCGATCATGGTGCTGTCATCGCTGATCATGGCGACGCTGTCCTACCAGCAGCACGTGCCGGGGGTGCTGGCCCTGCTGATCGGCGCGGCGATCGCGGTCGCCGCGCAGTTCGTCAACGGGTTCCTGGTGACCCGCATCAAGCTGCCGCCGTTCATCGTCACGCTGGGCATGCTCAGCGTGTTCACCGCGATCGCGCTCATCTACGCGCAGGGCCAGACGATCCAGCTCAGTCCCGGTGCGTTCCTGCTCTGGACGGGGAACACCTTCTCGATCGGCTCGCTGAACCTCTCCTACGGGGTGGTGCTGATGATCGCGGTGTACGCGGTGCTCGCGTACGCGCTTCGCTTTACCGCGTGGGGACGGCACCTGTACGCCGTGGGCGACGACGCGGAGGCGGCCCGGCTGACGGGAATCAGGGTTAACCGGGTGCTGCTGAGCGCCTACGTGGTCGCCGGGATCGCCGTCGCCGTGGCCGCCTGGGTCCTGGTCGGCCGGGTCGGCGGCGGTGACCCCAACAGCGGGCTCAACGCCAACCTGGAGTCGATCACGGCCGTGGTCATCGGCGGCACCAGCCTCTTCGGCGGCCGCGGCGTCGTGCTCGGGTCGCTGATCGGCGCGCTCATCGTTCAGGTCTTCGACAACGGCCTCGCGCTCGCGGGGCTTGACCCGAACTACCAAGTCCTCGCGGTCGGCATCCTCGTGATCGCGGCCGTGTCCGTCGACCAGTGGATCAGGAGCGTGAAGGCATGACGACCCCGGTGCTTGAGGCGCGTGGCCTCGTCAAGCTGTTCGGCCGGGTCGTCGCGCTTGACTCGGTGGATCTCACCTTGTACCCCGCTGAGATCCTCGCGGTGATCGGCGACAAC
Organism: uncultured Actinomycetota bacterium; assembly: GCA_963767685.1. GTDB lineage: Bacteria > Actinomycetota > Actinomycetes > Streptosporangiales > Streptosporangiaceae > Trebonia. The sequence continues at coordinate 1,116,222 of CAVYEZ010000005.1, read as the reverse complement.
GGCGCGGGCAAGTCCACCCTGATCAAGTGCCTGTCCGGAGCGCTCATCCCCGACCGCGGAAAGATCTTCGTGAACGGTAGCGAGGTCCGCTTCCACAGCCCGCAGGACGCGAGAAGCGCCGGCATCGAGACCGTTCACCAGGTCCTCGCCCTTGCGCCGGCGCTCGACATCGCCAGCAACCTCTTCCTCGGCCGGGAGATCCGCCGCAAGGGCCCGCTCGGCTCGCTCCTGCGGATGCTCGACACCAGGGAGATGCGGCGGCAGTCGGCTGAGCAGATCAAGAACCTGGGCATCGGCACCCTGCAGAACATCGGGCAGCCGGTAGAGACCCTGTCCGGGGGGCAGCGCCAGGCCGTGGCGGTTGCCCGCGCCAGTGCCTTCGGCAGCCATGTCATCATCCTGGACGAGCCCACCGCGGCGCTCGGCGTGCGGGAGACGGGGCAGGTGCTCAAGCTCATCCGCGACCTGCGCGCCACCGGCAAGGCGGTCATCCTGATCAGCCACGACATGCCGCAGGTGTTCGAGCTCGCGGACCGCATTCAGATCCAGCGCCTCGGCGCGAGCGCCGGGGTGATCACGCCCAAGACGCACACGATGGAAGACGCGGTCGCGCTCATGACCGGGGCCAAGCGGATGACGCCCGCCTAGGGGGATTACCAATGGAGCGGCGACCTGTGCCGCCGCCTGCGGCAGATCCTGTTCCACACCGCGGAGAGCGTCACCTGGTCGCACGAGAACGGACCGCCTGACCCAGCGTCAGGCGGTCCCGGGTTTGCGTCGGCTGGGGTTTCGGGTTGCCGGCTGGCGCTGGCTGTTCGCTCGCGAGTGCGTGGTTGCGATCTGCGGCGGCTGGGCGCTCGCGGCCCTTGTCCGCTCCCTCCGCTCCCTCCGCTCCAGGCGCGGGGCGCCTTCCGCTGCCCGGAACGGGCAAGGGCCGGAAAGGCCGTCGTGCGAGTATCCGCAGGCGCGGGGGAGTGGCCGGGGTGGCCCCGGGACTGACGGCCTGCGTCCCTGATTCGTGGTGAAGGTTGCCCCGTGATCGCGTCTTTGGGGCCGCCCGTCACCGTTCACTCCATGGTCACCGGAGGCGATCGGACGCGGTGGCGAGTTGCCCGGCCAGCAGCCTTCGCGCGGCCAGGAGGGACGGCCCGTACCAGGTAAGGCTGCGTCCCTCGACGAGCGCGACCCGGTTGCCGGGGAACGCCTCGGGGCCGTCGGTGGGGCTGAACGGGTACGGCTCGTCGGGCAGGACAACGACGTCGGGTCGCCGCCCGGCTATGTCCGCCAGCGTGACGTGCGGGTAGCGCTCGGCGTGGTCGCGATAGACATTGTCAAGCCCGAGCCTGGCGGCGAGGTCGCCGGTGAAGGTGTCCGAGCCGACGGCCATCCAGGGGTCGCGCCACACCGGGATGACCGCGCGCAGCCGGGGACCCGCCGCAGGCGCCCGCCATGCCTGGTCCGCGTCGGCGAGCCAGCCCGGCTCGGGCCAGCCGAGGGCGACGGTGAACATCCGCCGCAGGGAGGCTATGGCCTCGTCCAGGGTCCGGATGACCGTCACCCAGACGGGTATCCCGGCCGCGCGGAGCCGGTCCACGTCGAGGCGGCGGTTCTCCTCCTGGTTGGCGAGCACGATCTCGGGCCGCTGCTCTGCTATGGCGGCAAGGTTAGGGTTCTTGGTGCCCCGCACTCTCGTTACTTGCAGGCCGGGCGGATGGGTGCACCAGTCGGTGACGCCCACCAGGGCCTCCGGGCGGGCCGCCGCGACCGACTCGGTCAGCGAGGGCACCAGTGACACGACCCGGCGGGCCGGCCGGCTCACCGGGACGGGGTGGCCGAGGTCATCGCAAGGCGGTTCAGGAGTTGTCATTCGGTGCGAACGCGGGGGATGAGTGCGTCGCCCTGGCCGCCGCCCCCGCACAGCGCGGCGGCGCCGACCCTGCCGCCCCTGCCTCTCGGCGCAAGCGTGAGGACCACCCGGGCGCCGCTCATTCCGACCGGGATCGCGCCGACGATCGCGCCGCTGCCTCGACGGTCCAGCCTGGTGTCACTCGTCTCAGGTCTACTCCCGTGCGGGGCCTGGTGGTCGTGGGCGTGGGTCAAGGCAGGGTCCATTGCTGGTTGGCTTCGCCGTTGCAATCGTAGATGATCGCCTGGGTGCCAGCGCTACCGGATCCGTTGTCGTCCAGGCATTTGCCAGACTGAGGGTTGACCAGGGCGCCGTTCGGCTGCGGCACCCAGGTCTGTGCGCCGGTCCCGTTGCAGTCGTGTAGGCCGACGGTGGTGCCATTGGTGCCGCTTGAAGGTTGCAGCGGGATGATGCCGCCCTCCTTGACGAACACCGGCATCCGGCTGGTGGGTACGTTAATCGTCTGCGTGCCTGGGCCGGTGAAGGTGGCGCCGGTGAAGTAGTCCTGCCAGGTGCCCGGGGGGAACCAGACCTGGGTGGCGACGTTAGCGCCGGGCTCTTCCAGTCCGTGTCGACCGACAGGTCGTCCAGGGAAACGCCGTTGGCCTGGAACTGGGGGAGGATCGTGCTCTGATAGTCCGCGGTCGAGTAGGGATCGTACTGGGAGAACCAGGTGCCGAACACCGACTCGTCGGGCAGCGTCGCGGGCCGGGTCAGCTTCGCCAGGTCGGACAGGGCTCCGGTGTAGTCCTGCCCGTAGCCGAACAGGTAGCCGTCCTGGATGTCTCCGGTCGGACGGTTGGCCACCCAGCCGTCCGAGGTCCACACTGCGGTCCGCGAGTCGTCGAGCAGGTACCAGCCGGACTGGTCGAGCAGCCCGGGGACCATCTGCGGAATGTTCGCGGTGCAGGTCGCGCACGTCGGGGTGCTGCCGGTGTAGGTGCCGTTGGCCGAGTCGTAGGAGCGGATGTACCCGCCGAGCGGGTTCGCCGGCAGGAACGGCGCCGCACTCGCGCCGGTCGCGGCGACAGCGATGTCATCGATGTTGACGTTGCAGCTGTTGCCGCTCTCGCAGTCCATGGCGACGGTGTTGGTACCCGCGGTCAGGGTGACCGGTACGGTGACGGTCGACCAGGCGTCCCAACTCGAGGTCGTCGGAAGGGCGACCTGGGTGGTGCCGTTAACGACCAGGCTCTCGGTGCGCGATTCGAGATTGCCGTCGCCACCGGTGTAGTTGCTGCTGAGTGCAATTATGGTGAAAAAAGTGTGATCCCTCGTAGATCTGGTGATCGTGGACCGTGGGCAGTTTCCGCAGGTAGATGACGTGGTGGCTGGCCGGGTGTCAGCATGGATTCAGCACGCAACGATCGCGGTCAGCCCTCGGCGCGATGGAGCAGCGCGAGGAGGGCGAATATCCCGCCTTGTACCGGCCGGGCCTGGAAGCCGACCTGGTTACCGCTGACCGTGTCGTACAGGTCGCTGAACGGGACCCGGCTCGGCGTGGTGTTGGCGTAGGTGTAAACCTGTTCGATCAGCTGTTTGCTGACCGGGTAGCCCGACAGCCAGGCGGCGGTGAACATCTCCCAGTCGGACTTGGCGTAACTGTGCGGGACTTGCAGCGGCAGGCCGAACAAGTTGCTGACCGACTGATACCAGGCCGACTGCTCGGCCAGGACGGACGACGGGATCAGCCCCGTGCCGAGCAGTCGGTCCGCGAAGCCGTTATACGTGGTGCCCCACGTGCCGTTGCCGCCGTCGGACCCGTTATAGGTGAGGTCGAGGTGCGCGGCCGACGGGTCCTGGGCGTGGGTCACCCAGTAGGAGATGAACTGCTGCGCCTGCGCCCGGTAGCTCGCCGCGTCGGCGGCGTGGCCGGCCACGGCGGCGATCTTGCTCATCGCGGCGACGGCGATGATTCCCTTGAGCGCCAGGTTGACGCTGTGCGCGATCGAGCCGGCGAAGTCGTCGGTCTGGTTCTGGTAGCCGGGGTCGGGCAGGTTGGCCGTCAGGTAGTCGGCCCACTGCTTGAAGATCGGGTAGTGCGCGGTGGCGAAGGCCGCCCCCGGCCCGGGCGCCTGCTGGATGTAGGCGGCCGCCATGATCAGCATGTTGCCGGTTTCCTCCACCGGCATGTTCTCCCCGCCGCCGTCGTTGTGGCCCGAGGCGACCGGGTAGCCCGATCCGAGGTCGTGCGGGGCGAAGGGCTGCGGCCAGAGGCCCGACTCGGCGTACGACAGCAGCGGCTCAAGCAGGAGGGCGAGGTAACCCGGGTCGGCGTAGATCCACGCGGGAGAGGCCGGGAAGAGCACGTCGACGGTGGAGACGTTGCCGTCGCTGGAGATCTCCTTCAGGAACGCCCACGGCTGGCCGTCCGGGCCGACGACTAGCTCGGTTCCGCCGTAGGCCTGGCGCAGCGCGATCGCGCAAAGGCCGGCGTAGGCCGTCCCGCCGGCCGTGATGGCCTCGCCGGTAATCTTGGCGTCCAGGCTGTCGGCCCGCTGCTGGGCCGCCGCTAGGTCGCCGTGGAAGAAGCCGAGCATGTCCTGCCAGGAGGAGAAGCTGGCCGTCCACAGTGGCTGCAGGTCCTGCCCCTGGTAACTGACCGCGGGGGTGCGGACCAGCCCGATCGACAGCGGAACCGACCGTGCCGGGCCGCCGGTCTGGCCCAGGTCGACGCAGAAGCCGAACACCGGCCAGTCGTCCTGGATGGCGCGGTAGTTGGTGTCGCTGGTGTTGGCCAGCACTCCGTTATTGACGAACTGGGTGCGGACCACGATGTCCTGGCCCGACTGGTAGCTCAGGCCGGAGACGGCCGGCGTGGACCACACGGTGGTGCCCCAGGCGGCCTGCTGGTTCTGCTCGGTCAGCGGCTGCTGGCTGGCCAGTTCGACGGTCCAGGACTGCAGCGTGCCACCGCTGTAGCTCAGCTGCGCCGGCTTCCAGGTGATTTCCTGGCTGTCGTCGGCGCTGCACCACTCGCCGCTGATGTCGACGTAGACCTGCACGTCATGGCTCTTGCCGTCGATGCTCCTGGCGCTGATAAGCACGTAGCTCAGCGGGATGGACTGGCGCTTGAGGTCACCCGGCTCGACCGGGGACAGGAACTCCAGGGTCAGCCCGACGCCGCCGCCTTCCAGGGTGAACATGGTGCGGGTGGGGGTCACCTCCAGGCCGGTCTGCTGCAGCGCCCGCCCGAAGCCCTGGACGGTCGAGGGAGCCCCGTAATTGCCGTTCGGAACGGTCAGAATGATTCCGGCATCGCCCATGAACAGGTAGGAGACGCCATCGATGCGGGCGATGCCCGCCATGGCGGTGGTGTGTCCCTGCCAGAACTCTTGCCACGTCGCGGGAGAGATCGTGGCCGGCAGCCAGGTGCTCACGTACGGGCCCCGCACCGCCAGCGGGGCGGCCGGCGGGCGGATCGGGGTGGCCTTCAGGTTCCCGGCCGCGGCCGGCGTGGCGCCTTGCGGTGTGACGGCGGCGCCAGCCCTCGCCGGCGCCAGCACGCCGGCTCCCGTGATGACGCCGGCCAGGCCGCCTGCCGCGACGACGCCGCCGGAATACCGCAGGAAATCTCGTCGCCGGGGCATGGCCCAACCTCCGATCCGGAACGCGGCAGTGCGTCCTCTTGAGGATTTTCGCTTCCCAATGTGCGGTCATGTCAAGACATGTGGCCGATCATGGCCATCGTCTTGTGCATGTCGGTTTATAGAGGTAAAAACGCGACGATGACAACGTTGTCGCCAGAAGGGCCTCGCCATGTTGCTCCTACGGCAAAGCAAGCGAGAGCGGTCGGCCTTCATGGTCCCGGCGGCCGCCACGATCCTCGTCGGCCTCGCCGTCATTACCGCCATGCCCGGCCAAGCCAAAGCGGTACCGACACCGAGTGGACTGGTCAGCGATCCGGCGTCGCTGGTTGATCCCATGATCGGCACCGGGTCCGGAGGGGCCACGGTCGGCCAGATCGACACGTTCCCCGGCGCATCGGCGCCGTTCGGCATGCTGACCTTCAGCCCGGACACGCCCTCCCGCCCGGACGGCGGCGGGTACGACTACGCCGGCAACTCCATCACGGGCTTCAGCCTTACGCACCTGTCCGGCCCGGGCTGCGGCGCCGATGGCGACTTCCCAATCCTGCCGACGGTCGGCAGTGTGGGGCCCGACCCGGCTAGTAGCAACGAGCCGTTTAACCACACTGACGAGCAGGCGGCGCCGGGCCGGTACCAGGTCACGCTGGACCCCGGCACGTCCAGCGCCATCGGTGCCAGCCTGGCCGCCACCACTCGCACCGGCATCGGGACGTTCACCTATCCGTCCTCCACTCCCGCGAACATGCTGTTCAAGATCGGCGACGCGCAATCGGGCAACACGGCCGCGGACATCCAGATAGTCGGCGATGACGAGGTCACCGGGGAGGAGACCGCCGGGCAGTTCTGCGGCTCGCAAGGAACCTACCCGGTGCACTTTGTTGCGAAGTTCAGCCGGCCGTTCACCTCTTACGGCACCTGGCAGACCGAGCCCACCGGCCCCAACGTCTTCACCCAGCCGACGGGCAGCCTCGACTGGGGATACCACGAGGTGAGCAGCAGTGGCACCACGCCGACAATCACGCCCACGACGACTTCGAGCGGGGCGAGCGCGATCGCCTGGCAGCAGTCGACGGCGGAGGCCAACACCTGGATCCAGGCTAACCCGCCCTCCAGCCTGACGCAGGGGGACACCTACCTGGCCAGCGTGACTGTGCAGGGCGCCGGCGACGTCTTCCTCGACTTTTACAACGGGCAGGTGGACGTCGACAGCCAGCCGGTGAACCTCACCAGCACGCCGACGACGCTGACGGTCGCCGCCACCATCCCGACCGGTTCCATCGGTCTCCCGGTGGTGCAGGTCCGGACCGCGCAGACGGGCCCGGTCGACCTTGAGGCGTCGGCGCTGTCGCTCCAGCAGGAGTCGGTCGTGGAGACCATCGGGTCCGCCGGAGTGAAAGCCCACGGCACGCCCGTGCAGCGCGTGCCCGCCGCCACCAACGGGAAGGCGGCGGGCCCGGTCCTGGTGGCACCCGCCGGCACCGAGGCAAAGGGCCGCCAGTCCCGCACCCAGGTCGCCAGCGCGACCGGCCTCGGCTCGGGCGCATGGGTCACCTTCGACACGGCGCAGCAAGCCGACGTAACGATGAAGGTCGCCATCTCCTACGTCTCGCAAGCCGATGCGAGTCAGAACCTGAACGCCGAAGATCCCGGCTGGAGCACGCAGGCCGTCGCGGCTCGCACCTTCGCTGACTGGAACGGCTACCTGGGCCGGATCAGGATCGGCGGTGGCACCACCGCAGAGCAGACAGAGTTCTATACCGCCTTGTACCACGCCCTGCTCGACCCGAACGTGTTCTCCGACGACAATGGGGACTACCTCGGATTCGACGACAAGGTGCACCCCTTGCCCAGAGGGCAGGTGCAGTACGCCAACTACTCGGGCTGGGATATCTACCGCAGCGAGGTGCCGCTGCTGGCTGTCGTCGCCCCCGAGCAGACGAGCCAGATGATGAGCTCGCTGCTCAACGACCAGGCGCAAGGCGGCTGGCTGCCCAAGTGGGGCTTCGCCGACGACTACACCGACGTCATGAACGGCGACGCGGCCGACCCGGTCCTGGCCGAGGCCTACGCCTTTGGCGCGCGCGACTTCAACGCCAGGGCGGCTCTCGAGGCCATGGTCAAGGGGGCCACCGTCGTGCCGACGACGAGCGAGCTAGGCCAGGGTTTTTACGATGAACGAGACGACCTGGCGGCTTATGAGGCAGACGGATACGTTCCGAACACTCAGGAAAGCTCATTGTCACCCGTGGACAACGGGGCGTCCGAGACGCTGGAGTATTCCACCGCCGATTTCGCGATCTCGGAGCTGGCCACGGACCTCGGCGACATGTCCGCCGCCACCACCTTCCTGAAGCGCTCGCAGGACTGGACCAACATCTTCAACACGGCCACCGGCTACATCGAGCCGCGCGACGCGTCCGGGCAGTTCCCCGAGCTGGACCCGCTGACGTACGGCTGGAGCGACTTCGGCCAGTCCGGCTTCCAGGAGGGCAACGCGGCCCAGTACACGTGGTCGGTGCCGCAAGACCTGGGCGGGCTGATCGGCGCCGTCGGCGGCGATGCGACGGCGGTCAGCCGCCTGGATACCTTCTTCCAGCAGCTCAACGCGGGGCCGAACGCCCCGTATGACTGGGCGGGCAACGAGCCGTCGCTGGGGACCCCGTGGCTCTACGACTACGCCGGGGCGCCGTCCAAGACATCACAGGTCGTCCACGAGCTGCTCGCCTCGGTGTACTCCGACAGCCCGGGCGGCGAGCCCGGCAACGACGACCTGGGGTCGATGAGCTCATGGTATGTCTGGGCGAGCCTCGGCATGTACCCCGAGACCCCCGGAACAACGGTGCTGGCACTGAACGCGCCGGTCTTCCCCCACGCCGAGTTCGACGTCTCCGGCAAGCCGCGGGTCACGATTAGCGCCCCCGGCGCCTCTACCTCGTCCTACATCCAGGGCGTGAGCGTCAACGGGAGATCCTCGCAGGATGCCTGGCTGCCCGGGACAATGTTCGGCGCGGTCGGCACGTCATCCGCCCAGCCGACGGATATAGCATTCAGCCTCTCCGGCACCGCCAGTACGTCCTGGGGCTCCGCCCCCGCCGACGCGCCGCCGTCTTACCAAGCCGGGTCGCTGACGTTCCCGCCCGGCCGGACGCCGGAAACCCTGGTACCGACCGGCCCGAATCTACTCGGCGCTACGCCCACCGGCCAGCTCAACTGGCAGGGCCCGGTAGCGAACGGCGTCGGCTCAGTACCCGGCACGGTCACGCCCGACGCGACCACGCCACAGAACGCGAGCGCGGTGGAGTGGCAGGAGACCCACGCCGCCCCCAACACGTGGATCTGGGTTAACCCGACGTCGGACCTCACTGGCGGCCAGACGTACCAGGCGACGATCACGCTCCAAGGCACCGGAGACGTCTACCTTGACTTCTACAACGGCCAAGAAGACCTGACGACCGAGACGGTGCAGCTCACGTCCACGCCGGTGACGCTCACCCTGGACGGCGAGGTCCCCGGCGACTACTCCGCTCCGCTCCAGGTCCGCACCGCGGATGCCGGGCCAGTGGACCTCTACGCAAGCAGCGCCTCGATCCAGCTCCTCACGCCGGAGGCAAGCGGTTGACCGATGGCTACTGGCCGATCTCCCTGCCAGTCGTGCGCTGATCAGTACCTGGCACCGCTCCCTGACGACGTCGCCGCCCAGATCGGCCGCCCGCTGCAGACCCTGAACAGGTTCGCCCGCGACAACGGCATCCCCGTCCGCAGCCGCGGCGCTAGCAGCTGCATCCCGGCCAGCTCGGTCCCCGGCACCCACCCGCGCGACCTGGCCGAATCGCTCCGCAGCGCCCTCATCGGACCCCGCGCCCGGAGCCGCCTGGACCGGCTTCTGGTCATCGCCGGCCACCCCAGCATCCCCGCGGCCGCCCAGGCACTCGGCCTCTGGCGATAGCGCGCTTGCAGCCAGCAGGGATGACGTCGGGGACCAAAGCTTCATACCTGGAACTCACCCCGCCAAGCTATTACAGCCACCGCCCCGCGCGAGGGCATCCGTGCCGGCACTGCGCTAAATAACCATGCGTCAAGCCGTCAGCGAAGAAACCGACAACTTCCCCGCACCGCACGGTCGGCAGTCAGCTCCTCCAGCCGACAGAAACCCTGCACAGGACCGACACCTTCACTGAATCCCTACAGGGATGTAGGGATCCGCTGAAGATGCCACCTGAACCGCCTAGTTGTGATTCCGGATGTCATCTACTGCGCAGGCTTGACATCTACGACACAGCGGCGTAGTAGGAGGCCAGAAGGCGGGATCTTTCTCCGAGGCACAGTCGCGACGAGGCGTAAGCTAAGCGCGAGCGATCTGAGACTGCGTGTGCGCGCAGAGGGACTGACAGCCGATGACAGATGATCGTCTGCCGCGCGATCAGCGCGACCTCCGAGAGCGGATCGCCGTGCGGTTCTTCCGCATGGTCAACCCGCTAACCCGCCGGATGATCCCCGCCGGCGTGCCGACAGGCGCCCCGAACGTCCTCCTGCTCGTGCCCGGGCGCCGGTCGGGCATCGAGCGCACGATGCCGGTCACCGTGCTCGACTTCGAGGGGCACACCTACGTCCAGGCGACCTATGGAGCCTCGGGCTGGGGCCGGAACCTCAAGGCGGCCGAGAAGGTGACCGTGGTCCACTCCGGCGGGCGCCGGAGCCTGGTCCGCCCAGCGGAGATCCCGCCCGGGGAAGCAGCGGCCATCCTTCAGCGCGCGCTCGCGCCATACCACCGATCGCATCTCCTGCGCCGACTGCTCGGCCCGCGCGTGCGGCCGCCCGTCGGGATTCTGCGCCTAGTTCGGATACGCATCGACGACACGCCACAGGAGTACCTCGCCGAAGCTCAGCGCCACCCGCTGTTCGAACTCCGGCCCGCGTAACGACAGCAACCACAGAACATGCCGCGGGAAGTGACAGCTTCCCGCACCGCAGCACCAGCTCCCGGGCCTCGCATATCCGCCAGCCCGAAGCCGGGCCTAGCGTCACGACGACCACCAAGAGCCAGCGCACGCGGACCCCTCTGCGGCAACGACACCGCTCGGGCGCGATGCCCGAACCTGACCCTCAAGACAGTGCCGGGATGCCAGCTAACCGGCGGTCCCACAAGCCCGGCCCGACACAGTGTCCGGAGCCTGTAAATGGTCCGGGGAGCCTCGCCAGGTCATGAAGTCTTCGGGGGAAGAAATGGACATCATCGCCGCAGGCACCAGCCCGGCACCGGAGCCTCCCGTGCTACGATCTTTAATTCATGATGTCGGTTATCTAGCCCGTCGGCGCAGGACATCTGGTATCCACTCGCCCGGGCGGCGTCAGTCGGTCCAGTCGAGTTGCGGCTCGGGCACGCCGACGGAACGGCCGTGAGCCTTGGCTTCCTCACGCCCGGCCTGATCGCCGCGCGGGTAGCGGAAGATCTTGCCGGGGAAGACCACGGTCGCTTCGGTGTCGCTGTTCCAGTTCGCATACCAGCCCGGGATCAGCAGGCTGCCGGCCAGTTCGCCGGCCAGCGCGTCGCTGCTGCTCGCGGGCGCCTCGAATTCGATCAAGGTCCAGACGGGCGGCTGATAATCGGCGGCGCCGGTGACCTCGAACCTTGCGCAGCGGGTGATCCGCATGCCGTGGCCGTCGAACCCAGTGCCGGGGTTAAGGCTCTCGGCCACGATCCCGCCGCGGATGACGGCTTCGGTTTCCGGAGGCTGTCCTTGTTCCATGAGGTCCAGTATCGGCACGAGGTCTGACATACGACGTGGCCCGGCCTCCCGCCCTCAGTGCCAGCTAACGCGATCGGGGTCACCTGGTTCCAGGCTGAGCCCGGTTCCGGTCAGGCAGCCTTCGATGAGGGCGGGCTGGTACTGGATTTTCCGCAGGCTGTGCCGGATGACCTGCAGCAGGTGGCCGGGGCCGGTGAACGCGAGGCTGGCCAGCGGCCCGCGCTTGAGGACGGACCAGATGCCCTCCACCGGGTTGAGGTCGGGGGCATAGGACGGCAGCTGGAAGACGCGCAGCCACGGCTGGGCGCCGGTGAAGGCGCGCAACTCCGCCTTGAGGTGGACATTGAGGTTGTCCCAGACCAGCACGACGTTCCCGCCGGGCAGCTGGTGATGCGCCGCCGTCAGCAGGTCGCGGTACTCCGTCCAGGTGAAAGCCCTGGTCTCGCCCTTGCGGCCGCGGTACTGGTGCAGCCGCCAGATCAGCCGGGTGCGGTGCCCGGGCCGGTAGCAGGACAGCCCGGCGACCGAGACGGAGGCGGAGCCGCTGCCGCGGACCCGGATGACCGGGGTGATCCCGCGCCGGCCCCAGGTCCGCGATCGTGGCGGCCTCAGCGACTGGCCGGTCTCGTCCTCGAAGACGATCCAGCCGCCGAGGGCCGCCCCGGTTCTTTTACCCGCGGCCAGGTCTCCTTCTTCCGCACCTCGATCGCGCCGTCGTCCCGCTCGACCGCGCGGCGGGCGCCCAGCTGGCAGCTCCAGCCCCGCCGGCGCAGCAGGTACCAGGTCCCCGGGACCGTGTACTGCACCTTGAACCTCGCGGCGATCAGGTCCCGGACCCGGGCCAGGGTCCACCGCTGGTCCTGCCACCCGGCGGCCGCCGGGCCGGCATCCAGCACCCGGTCCAGCTCCGCAAGCTCGTCCCGGTCCAGCCGGCACCGGGCGGCCTGCCCCTTCGACGCCAGGCCGAGAGCGCCGCCGCCTTCCCAGGCTCGCCGCCACCGCTGCACCGACCGCTCCGACACCCGCAGCTGAGCGGCGATCTCCGCGACCGGAACCCGCCGCTCGAAGCTCTCCACGGCCGCCAGCCGGACCAGCTCCCGCCGCCTGCGGCCCTCAGCGGTTAAACCGCCGCCCCGCGCATACCTCACACACTGTGCATACCGCCGGAAACCGCCCTTGTCAGCCCCACCGACATCGCCAATTAAAGATCGCGCTGACGCGACAATATGACCGGCGCGATCGAATGAGCCGCTTACCTGAACGCCGACTTCGACGTTGGGGACGTCGTCCTTGTCCAGCGTCGGCCCCCACATCTTCGGGAACTCCGCCCACGTAGCCGCCGCCACTACCACCGCCGACGGCGTCGGTTCGACGGCCTTCACGGTCACATCGACAGTCATAGCGCGGAGCATACGCGGTAGGCCTGACCAGCACACTTGCCACCTGCCGGACCAGTTGTTGCCGTCATCGTGGGATGTGGCGGCCGCCTCGCTGCGCTCCGGGCCACGCTAGACGCAATGGGCATCTGGAACTGCAGATGGTGACTGCTACCATGTCTACTACCACGGCATGATCCGTACGCCGTCCGCCGCCGCTTTCTGCGCCTGCGCCGCACGATGGCATCGCCGGTCAAGGTCTCCCGGGGCCCGCGATTACCCGCAGTCCGGCAGGCATGCCCTTTGGTCGGCGGGATGCGCGGGGTCTCGCCGGAGACGGACGTAGCCATGCCGAAGAAGCAGACCACCGCCGCGAAGAAGGCACGCGCCGCAGCTCGCGAGGGGGAAAAGTACACCACTGCCCTCCGAAGGCAATCGCCGCGCGGCGCCGCCGCGGTACTGTCCGCGTCCGAGACGGGCGCCGCAGATCAGGTCTGTCTTGAGCACCGCAGCCTCTGGAATCAGACGCTGGGTTTCCGGCCCTTCCGTGGTACTGATCTGTTCCAACGGATCGGCGGTCAACCGACCATCGACAGACTGGTCGACCTCCTGTATGAGGGGATCGGGGACGACGATCAACTACGCCCGTTGTTCCCGCGCGACCTCGCCGACAGCCGGTCGATGCAGAAGCTGTTCTTCGCTGAGTGGCTGGACGGCCCGCGTCGTTATAGCGCGCAGGCATACAAAGGCCTGGGACCCAGCCACGCCGGCCTGCCGATCACACCCGCGCTCGCCGGCCGGTGGCTGGGACACTTCAACCGGGCGATGGAGGCCACGGTAGCGGCCGAGAACGACCGCAGGACGATCTTTGCGCAGGTCCACTCCCTCGCCATGGCTCTCGTTAGCCGGCAAGTGGCCCCGGCGAGCCCCCCCGGGCGAGGAAACAGGCTAGGCGGGAAGGACGGCCGCCGAAGCGAATCAGTAAACGGCCAGTGGCCAGTGGCCTGGTGCGGCAAGGGCGCGCGTATCGTGACGCGGTCGAGGGATCTCGCTCGTCGTGGGGATCTCGCCGGGCTCGGCGCGGCGCTGGCGGAAGCACCGGATCTGCTGCTTCCGTCGTTCGCCGCGGCGATCATGCAGTCAGCCGCCCTGGCTGGCCGGGCCGAGATCGTACGCATGCTGCTAGAGCGCGGCGTTGGGGCGGACCGCCCCTTCTACCTTCCTGTCGGCGTCACCGGGCTGGCGTTCGAGCGGGTGGTCTACGTGACGCCGCTGTGCGCGGCCCGGATGAAGCGCCGTTCGGCGGTCGAGTCGCTGCTCCTGGCGGCAGGTGCGCACGAGGATGTCTTCACCTCGGCGTTCGTTGGCGACCTCACTCTGCTCGGGCGGATGCTCACGGCCGATCCCAGCCTGGCCCAGACGACGGATCCGGCGGTGGACGTCCTCGATATCACACCCGTCGACCACGCGGTCGCGGGCGGCCAGGCTTCAGCGCTGCGACTCATACTCGACCACGTCGCCCATCCGCTTCCAGGCTATGCGCGAGCCCTGCGCGGCGCCGCCGCGCGGGGCAGCCTGGCGATGGCCGAGCTGCTGCTGGCCCACGGGGCGGACGCGACACGGGTCGGCGTCGGACGCTGGGTCCTTCACCCCGAGCTCGCTCCGCTGCTGGCCAGCCGCGGCGCGGCGATCGACTCCTCAGGCTCGTGGATCGGTGCCAGCTGCACGGGAAACCAGGGCCGCAAGGACGACCCGGAGTATGTCCGCGCGCTCCTGCGCCACGGTGCCCGCGCGACCGACCGCCGTACCGGCGACCCGGAAGGCACGACCGGCGTCCGGGCCCTCAGTGCGACAGCGCTGCACTACGCCGCCAGGGCAGGCTTCTTGAAGACCATCGAGGTGCTCCTCGACCATGGAGCAGACCCAGCTGCCCGCGACGACCACGGCCGTACACCGCTCGACTGGCTGGAACAATCGGCACCATCGGTGTCACGAGCCGCAGTCCGGAACCTGCTCACAGCCGGACAACGTCGATGAGGACAGGGTAACTCAGCCGCTTGCGTTGTCCGCCGCCGAACCGGACCGCCGCGCGGTTGAACCGCCCGTTGGTTCAAGGAAAGCGCTCGCCCGCTGGGCTACGCTGGTGGCATGGCTGGTCGAACCTACGCGGAGAACCGCCCGTATGTGCTGCCCGATACGCTGGGCGAGCTGGCCGGGCCGGTGACTGGCACCGTCCAGCTGCCGCTGCGGCTCGACTGGTCAGAGCGAGCAGTGTTCCACCTTGACGACCCCGCCGAGCGGAACGTCATGTACGAACGCGTGATCAGGGAGGCCACTGCGGCTGACGACCTGCGCTCGTACCTGAACGAGACGGTCCTGCGCCGCGTATGGCGGCGGCTCTTCCTGCCGCGAGGTGTCCGGCAGAGTTGGGAGCAGCGCTTCCCCGACCTGCGGCTGGCCGCGTAGGCGGCGGCTGACACCGGGATGGACCAGTTCCACGAGCGGCTCGCCCGGGTGGCGCTGGACGCGGCTGGCTCGTACGGGTTCGCGCTGGCCGGCGGGTATGCCGTTCAGGCTCACGGTTCCTTGACCGGCCATCGGCCGACGTGGGCCTCTTCGCGGAGGCCAGCGCCCAGTTCGACTTCTCCCAGGCGGTCGCTGCCGTCATCGCCGCCTACCGGCGAGACGGCCTCGATGCGGACGCCGAGGTACGAAGCTCGACCTTCGCGCGGCTCAGCGTAAGCAGCGGCGCGGAACGCGCGAAGGTGGAACTGGGAGTGGACTGGCGCAAGAACGAGCCGATCCTCCTCGCCATCGGCCCCGTACTCCATGCCGACGACGCCGTCGCGAACAAGGTCTGCGCCCTGTTCGGCCGGGCGGAGGTACGCGATTACGTCGACGTGGCCGCCATCTTGGCAAGCGGCCGCTACTCCGAAGAGGACCTAGTCCGCCTCGCGGAAGAACACGATCCGGGCTTCGACCCGTCATGGTTCGCCGAAGCCCTCAGCGCGGTGGACCGCCTGCCGGACACGCTTTTCGCGCCCTACGGCCTCGGCCCGCAGGACGTGTCAGCTCTCAAGGCCCAGATGCACGCCTGGGCGGAGAAGATCAGCCGCGCTTAGCGGCGAAAGCAACCGCCCCGGGAACGCAAGACGGTGATAAGTCCGGGAGCTGGCGATGTCCTCCCGTATACCTGGCACGTTCCTGCCCTAGACCTCGCTGTACCGGAGCGTCGAAGACGGGGAACCCGACACCGGGACCGCGGCTCTCGGCCGCAATTGGTCTAGACCTATGGGCGTAGGTATCAGCACGAATTCAGCACGGGGTCCGGAAACGACGGGAAGTAACCGGCACCAACCGGACAATCGGGTCACGAGAACGGGCCGCCCGACTCGACCATCCGGCGGCCCGTTCAACGCACGACCAACCCGAGAAGCCGCAGGTCAGCTCCCTAATGTACCTACTTCAGCAGCTGCCGGGCCATCACCATGCGCTGGATCTGGTTGGTGCCCTCGTAGATCTGGGTGATCTTGGCGTCGCGCATCATCCGCTCGACCGGGTAGTCACGGACGTACCCGTAGCCGCCGAGGAGCTGCACCGCGTCGGTGGTGACCGCCATCGCCGCATCCGACGCCATGGTCTTGGCCGCCGAAGAGACGAACGTCAGGTTCGGTACGCGCACGCCCGACATCGCCTGTTCCGACAGGGCCGCGGCATGGTAGGTGAGCTGGCGGGCCGCCTCCACCTTCATCGCCATGTCGGCCAGCATGAACTGCACCCCCTGGAAGTCCGCGATGGCCTGGCCGAACTGATGGCGCTCCTTGACGTACCCGACGGCGTAGTCAAGCGCGCCCTGGGCGATGCCAAGGGCCTGCGCCGCGATGGTGACGCGGGTGTGGTCGAGGGTGGCGAGCGCGGTCTTGAACCCCGTGCCCGGCTCGCCGATGATCCTCATCGCGGGAATGCGCACGTCCTCGAGGATGACCGTGCGGGTGGGGGAGCCCTTGATGCCCAGCTTCTTCTCCGGCTCGCCGAAGCTCACCCCGGGGTCGCTCTTCTCCACGACGAACGCGGAGATGCCGCGCGCGCCGAGCCCGGGGTCCGTGACCGCCATCACCGTGTAGTACTGGGACACGCCGGCGTTGGTGATCCACATCTTGGTGCCGTTGAGTACCCAGTGATCCCCGTCGCGCACCGCCCTGGTCGTCATGGCGGCGGCGTCCGAGCCCGCGCCCGCTTCGGACAGCGCATAAGAGAACAGCGCCTCCCCGCGGGCGACCGGGGGCAGGTACTTCCGCTTGAGCGCTTCCGAGCCGGAGAGCAGCAGCGGGACCGTGCCGAGCTTGTTCACCGCGGGGATCAGCGACGAGGAAGCGCATGCCCGCGCCACCTCCTCGATGACGATTACGGCGGCGAGCGCGTCAGCGCCCTCGCCGCCGTAATCCTCGGGGATGTGCACCGCGTGCAGGCTGGCGCCGGCCAGCGCGTCGAGTGCCTCGGCCGGGAACCGCGCGTCCGCGTCGACCGCGGCCGCGAACGGCGCGATCTTCGCCTCCGCGAGTTCGCGGGCCGTCTGCCGCAGCAGTTCATGCTCTTCCGTGAGCGTGTACATCAGCGTTGCTCCTGGTCTCATGCCGCCCTTTTCATACGTTGCGGCGGTACTGGCCGCCGACCTCGAAGAATGCCTCGGTGACCTGCTGCAGGCTGCACACCCGGGCCGCGTCCATCAGCACCGCGAACACGTTCTCGCCGGCCCGGGCGGCGTCCTTAAGGGCGGCCAGCGCGCCGTGGGCCTCGTCCGGGTGCTCCTCCTGGAAGTCGCGAACCCGGTCGAGCTGGGACTTCTTCTCCTCATCGGTGCCTCGCGCGAGCAGGACCGGAGTGACGCCGGCCTCGTCGGCATGCGGGTTGCGGAAGGTGTTGACGCCGATGACCGGCAGGCTGCCGTCGTGCTTGCGCTGCTCGTAGAGCATGGACTCGTCTTGGATCTTGCCGCGCTGGTAGCCGGTCTCCATCGCGCCGAGCACCCCGCCGCGGGCGCTGATCGCCTCGAACTCCCGCAGCACCGCTTCCTCGACCAGGTCGGTCAGCTCATCGACGATGAACGAGCCCTGCAGCGGGTTCTCGTTCACCGCCAGGCCCCACTCCCGGCCGATGACCAGCTGGATCGCGAGCGCGCGGCGGACCGATTCCTCGGACGGGGTGGTGACGGCCTCGTCGTACGCGTTGGTGTGCAGGCTGTTGCAGTTGTCGTAGATCGCGCAGAGCGCCTGCAGCGTGGTGCGGATGTCGTTGAACGCCATCTCCTGGGCGTGCAAGGACCGGCCGGAGGTCTGAATGTGGTACTTCAGCTTCTGCGACCGCTCGTTCGCCCCGTAGTGGTCGCGCATCGCCACCGCCCAGATCCGCCGGGCAACCCGGCCGAGCACCGTGTACTCGGGGTCCATGCCGTTGGAGAAGAAGAACGACAAGTTCGGCGCGAAGTCGTCGATCCTCATGCCCCGGGCGAGGTAGGACTCGACGTAGGTGAACCCGTTGGCGAGGGTGAAGGCGAGCTGGCTGATCGGGTTGGCGCCCGCCTCGGCGATGTGGTAGCCGGAGATCGACACCGAGTAGAAGTTGCGGACCTGGTTGGCGATGAACCACTCCTGGATGTCGGCCATCATCCGCAAGGAGAACTCGGTGGAGAAGATGCAGGTGTTCTGCCCCTGGTCCTCCTTGAGGATGTCCGCCTGCACCGTCCCCCGCACCGTCGCCAGCACTCCCGCGCGCAGCGCCGCGGCCTCGTCGGCGGCGGGCTCCCGTTCATGTTCAGAACGGAAGCGGCTTACCGCCTGATCGATCGCCGTATTCAGGAAGAAGGCCAGGATGGTCGGGGCGGGCCCGTTGATTGTCATCGACACCGATGTTGTCGGCGAGTCCAGGTCGAACCCGTCGTACAGCGCCTTCATGTCGTCCAGGGTGGCGATCGAGACCCCCGACGTGCCGACCTTGCCGTACACGTCCGGGCTTTCGCCCGGGTCGCGGCCGTACAGGGTGACGGAGTCGAACGCCGTGGACAGCCGGGTCGCCGCGCTGCCCGCCGACAGCAGCTTGAAGCGGCGGTTGGTCCGGAACGGGTCGCCCTCGCCTGCGAACATCCGCGCCGGGTCCTCGCCCTCCCGCTTGAACGGGAACACCCCGGCGGTGAACGGGAAGTAGCCCGGCAGGTTCTCCTCCCGCAGGAACCGCAGCAGCTCCCCGTGGTCGGTGAACCGGGGCAGCGCCACCCGGGGGATGACGTTGCCCGACAGGGACTCCCTGGTCAGCCTGGCGCGCAGCTCCTTGTCCCGGACCCGCACCACCTGCTCGTCGCCCGAGTAGGAGCGGGCGACCGCGGGCCAGCGCTCAAGCAGGGCCTTGCTGCCCTCGCTGACGAGGGC
Organism: uncultured Actinomycetota bacterium; assembly: GCA_963767685.1. Taxonomy (GTDB): domain Bacteria; phylum Actinomycetota; class Actinomycetes; order Streptosporangiales; family Streptosporangiaceae; genus Trebonia. The sequence continues at coordinate 1,097,181 of CAVYEZ010000005.1, read as the reverse complement.
AGCCGCCTGCGCGTGCAGGGATGCCACCTCCCGTTCGGACTCACCGGAGAGCTCGCCGAGGACCGCGGCCAGCCGCTCCTCCCGCCGCACCGCCGCGACCTGGTCCCGGGTCTTGTCGTGATAGTCCCGAACGGAAGCGGCGATCTCCGCCAGGTAGCCGCTCCTGGCCGGCGGGATGACCGAGGCGGCGTCGGTGGATGTCTTGCCGCTGACCGCGGGCAGGATGCCCGGCTCGAGTTGCAGGCCCTTGTCATCGAGCAGCCCGGCGAGGTGCTGGTAAAGGGCGGTGACCCCGGTATCGTTGAACGTCGCCGCGCTGGTGCCGAACACCGGCATGTCCTGCGGGCGGGCGCCGAACGCCCCCCGGTTGCGGATCAGCTGCCTGGCCACGTCCCGGACCGCGTCCGCGCCTCCGCGCCGCTCGAACTTGTTGACCGCCACCGCGTCGGCGAAGTCGAGCATGTCGATCTTCTCAAGCTGCGACGCCGCACCGAACTCGGGCGTCATCACGTACAACGACACGTCCGCGAGGCCAGTCACCGCCGCATCGCCCTGCCCGATGCCCGGCGTCTCCAGGATGACGAGGTCGTAGCCGGCCGCCCGGCACGCGGTGATCATGTCGTCGATGCCGTCGGGCAGTTCCCGGCCGCCGCGAGTCGCCAGCGACCGGAAGAACACGTGATCGCCGTCGAGTGCGTTCATCCGGATGCGGTCGCCGAGCAGCGCGCCGCCGCCACGCCGCCGGGTCGGGTCCACCGCGAGGACCGCGACCCGCAGCTTGTCCTGCTGGTCGGTCCGCAGCCGACGGACAAGCTCGTCCGTCAGTGAGGATTTTCCCGACCCTCCGGTTCCGGTGATTCCCAGCACCGGGACCCGCCGGGAGGCGGCCGCGGCCGCCAGCGCGACCCGGTCAGCATCCGGCAGCCGGCCTTCCTGAAGGCAGGTGATCGTCCTGGACAAGGCGCGGCGCTCGCCCGCCAGCACCGCCTCGGCCGGGGGAGGGCTGGCGGCCAGGTCCGTGTCGCAGTCTGCGATCAGCTCGTTGATCATTCCCGGGAGGCCCAGCCGCTGGCCGTCTTCCGGTGAGAAGATCCGCACCCCGGCGCTGGACAGGCGCTGAATCTCCTCCGGCACGATGACGCCGCCGCCCCCGCCGAAGACCCGGACCGCCCCCGCCCCCGACTGCGCGAGGAGCCCGGCCAGGTACTCGAAGTACTCCACGTGGCCGCCCTGGTAAGAGCTGATCGCCACGCCCTGGGCGTCCTCGTCAAGGACCGCGTTCACGACGTCGCGAACGGACCGGTCGTGCCCGAGGTGGATCACCTCGGCGCCCTGGGCCTGCAGGATGCGCCGCATGATGTTGATCGCCGCGTCGTGCCCGTCGAACAGCGCGGCCGCGGTGACGAACCGCACCGGATGCGACGGCACGTGCAGCCCGGTTCCGTCTGCCGAAGCCGGCACCGTAGCCTCCCAGGCAGGTAGTAGAACGTCATAATTTTTGACGTTCAATATTTGGACGATAAAATAATTTGAGCCCGTTCGTCAAGGCCGGCCCGCGCTAACAGGCAATCCGTCCTCCCGATGACGTACGGTTAGCCGCGTGCCCGTTGATTAGCCCTTCGACCCGATCGCCGAGGCGTTCCGCCAGTGGACGGCGCGCTGGCCCGAGCAGGCCGACCGCATGGCGGCCGTCACCTCGGTCATGCGCGTGCAGCAGCTCCTGCTCGCCCGCGTCGAGGACGTGCTCAAGCCGTACAACCTGACTTTTGCCGTGTACGAGGCACTGCGGCTCCTCGCCTTTACCCGCGCGGGCGCGCTGCCCATGGGCAAGCTGGGCGAGCGGCTCATGGTTCACCCGGCCGCGGTGACCAACGCGGTCGGCCGGCTAGAGCAGCGGGGACTGGTCCGGCGGCAGATGTCGCCCGCTGACCGGCGCGTGGTTCTCGCTGCCATCACCGACGAAGGCCGCGCGCTGGCCGAGGAGGCGACCGCCGCCCTCAATGACGCGTCCTTCGGGCTTCCTGGGCTGCCCCGCCAGCAGGCAGCCGACATTGCCGTGACGCTGAGGTCCGTCCGCATCGTCGTCGGCGACCTCGAAACCGGTGACGCCACCTAGAGTCACCGGGTCAGCCGGGCGGCGTTCAGGGCAGCGGGCGGTTGGCGCAGGCCCTTGACAATGGCGACTTGGGTTCCATAACGTACGCGGCGGCCTGCCGGTTCATGTGATTATGCCCACGCCGGGTCCGGGCCGGCGTTTCCATCCCCTGTGGGCTGTTTCGCCGTATCTCAGGGAGTGCGCCGGCGAGTGGTGCACCGGATACGGAGGAGGCATCACGCCATGGCTGATGCGGTGCTACAGGGCAGGGGTGACGCGGGCACGATCGCTGTGCCCGACGTTACGGTGCGGATCGCCGGTGCGCTGCTTGCGCTAGCGGTCGCTACGGTGCACGTAGCCGATCAGGGGGGCGTGACCGCCTTCACCTCACCTGATTGGATCGGCTGGTCGTACCGGCTCATCGAGGTGGGCGGCGTGCTGACCGCACTGGTCTTGCTGCTGCCCCGCCCGGCTCGGCCCGCCCCGGCGTGGACCGGCTGGGCGGCCGGCGTGCTCTTGGGCGCCGGCCCGTTTGCCGCCTATATCCTGTCGCGCACGGTGGGCGTGCCCGGCGACCACGGCGACATCGGCAACTGGGGCTACTGGGTGGGCACGGTGTCGTTGTTCGTCGAGGCAGCGCTGGTGGCGCTCAGCGTCAGCATGCTCCTGCCCCTGCGCCAGTTGGCGCGACGTTGACCAGCTCTGCGATTTCCCCGGCGAGTTCCGGCGGCAGGCCTGCACCCGCCCAAACGCAGACGCCGCCGGGAACGCAGTTCGCCAGCTGCCTGGCCGTTAGCATGCGGGAGCACGACAACGTGGCTACCCGGTCCGGGAACTGGCCATAATAATGACCGGTCTGTAAGATGGCTAGCATGTTGCGTCCTGAAAGCTGGTCCAGGCTTACAGGTGAGAGTCCTGTTCGGGTAGGCACCGGAGCGCCCGGTAGCAGGCCCCGGTTCGTCGTGGAGACGCGGCGGGCTGAGCGGGGTGTCGAGAGCCTCTTTGGAGGGAGCAAGCGCGCGGGCCGTAGCGTTAAGCGAACCTTGCAGCCTCGTCACATTCACAACGGGGGAGCCGAGCCGCTCATGTCACGGCGAAGGCCATGCCCGGGAGGCCCTGTTCCGGGGTCAGCCTGCCGGGTCCTTCCGGGGTACGGAGGGCGGCACGCGCGCACAGTCTGGGCCGGAACAGGAGAGGCCCGTCTGCCCGGCCTGCGTGGGGCGAAGACCAGGTGTATAAGCCGGTGGTGAAGTCACCTGGAGGGCAGCGGGAGTCCGAGGGGGCCGTAGTACCGCTGGTCGGCGTGCAGCATAACGCGCCGGGAGGGAAGGGCCCTCACTTTGATCATGCGTTCCGCGAGGGTAAGCATCAGGGCATGGCCGGGGTTTCCCGGTCCAATTCCCCCGGCGGGCCGCAGCCTGCCGTAGCGGGTCTCGTGCCGCCGCCGGCTCCCGGTTTGGTGCGGGCGGATCCCGTGAACGTGCGAGAACTGCAGCGGAAGCTACGGGCTGCGGCCAGGCAGTCTCCGGAGCGCCGGTTCCACGCCCTGTATGACCGTGTTCACAGGGGTGACGTCTTGTGGGAGGCGTGGCACCGCGTGCGGAAGAACAAGGGAGCGGCCGGGGTGGATCGCGTCACCCTGGCATACGTGCAGGACGTTTACGGGGTTCAGCGGCTTCTTGTTGAGCTTCAGCGCGATCTGCGCGAGGGCACGTACCGTCCCGCGCCCGCCAGGCGCGTGGACATCCCGAAGTCGGACGGCGGCAAGCGGCCGCTGGGCATTCCGGCGGTTCGCGACAGGGTGGCGCAGCAGGCGGCCAAGCTGGTGCTGGAGCCGGTGTTCGAGGCGGATTTCCTGCCGTGCTCGTTCGGGTTCCGTCCCCGGCGGTCGGCGACGATGGCGATGGAGCGGCTGAGAACCGGGTTCATCGCCGGGTGCCAGTTTGTCGCGGAATTCGACATCCGGAACTTCTTCGGTGAGTCAGCCATGAGAGGCTGCTGGCCGAGGTGGGGCGGCGGGTGTCGGACCGGCGGGTGCTGAAGCTGGTCCGCCTGTGGCTGCGGGCGGGGGTGATGGTGGACGGGAGTCTTGAGCGGACGGCCGCCGGGACTCCGCAGGGCGGGGTCATTTCCCCGCTGCTGGCCAACGTCCTCCTGCAAGTCCTGGACCGCGAGCTTGCCGCCCGAGGGGTCGGTGAGCTGGTGCGCTACGCCGATGACGGCGTGGTGCTGTGCCGCAGTGAGGCACAGGCCCAGGCGGCCCTGGACGCCGTGGCAGAGATCCTCGGCGGGCTGGGGCTGCGGCTGCACCCGGGCAAGACGAAGGTAGTAGACCTGCGGGAAGGCCGGGAGGGACTGGACTTCCTGGGATGCCACTTCCGCGCCCGCATGTCGGGTCGCCTGTGGGAGCAGAGGCGGGCCGTCCGCTACTACCTGCACCGCTGGCCCTCGCAGCGGGCGATGAAACGGCTCCGGGACAAGGTCCGGGAACGTACCGGCAGCAACCGCACGGGGGCGGACATCCGCGAGGTGATCGCGGACCTGAACCCGTTGCTGCGCGGCTGGGGAAACTACTTCCGCACCGGGAACGCCGCTGGCAAGTTCCGGCAGGCCGACCGCCATGCCGCATGGCGGCTGAAACGGCTGCTGGTCAAGAAGCACGGCAGGAACCTGCACGCCGGGCAGGCGGACCAGTGGACTGAGGAATGGATGCACGGGATGGGCCTCTACAAGCTCTCTGGCACGATCCGCTATCCGAAGGCTGCGTAACCATGCACAGAAGATCATCGGTAAGCCGTATGCGGGAAAACCGCACGTACGGATTGAAAGGGGGATGGGGAAACGGGCCGTCACAGGCACCGCGCCCCTGACTACCAATGGAGACTATTCCCATTACTGAAGCGAAGGCCCGGATCGCCGAACTCGCCGAGCGAGTCGCGCGCGAGCATGATCACTTCACGATAACCCGCAACGGCCGTGCCGACGTCATGCTCATCTCGGTAGCGGAGTACGAGTCCATGCAGGAGACGCTCGACATCCTCGGGGACTCCGAAGCGGTCGCGGATCTCCGACAGTCCCGCGAGGACTTCGCCGCCGGGGACACCTATACCGCCGCGCAGGTACGGGCTGAACTGGAACAGCGCCGACGTCTAGGTGCGCCGTGAGCGGAACCGACCCCGCCGCCAGCGAGCCCTATGCCGTGCTCCTGTCGGGACAGGCCCGCCGGAACATCCGGGAGAACCTGCCCCTGGAGGTCGCTCTTGCCGCCATGGAAACGATCGACGGCTCGATCGCCGTGAACCCCTACCGGGCTGGCAAGCCGCTGGACGAGCCGTTCGACGGCTACCACTCGGCCCGCCGCGGCACCTACCGGATCATCTACCGCATCGACGAGGCGAAGCACCAAGTCGAAATCCACTCGATCCGTCATCGCCGCGACGCCTACCGCGCCTGACCTCTGCGTAGCCTGACAACCGGCGTCGCTCAGCTTGTTTGCTGGTAAGGCAGCCGCTCGAGCACGTTTCCGGCCGCGTCGCGGGCGATGAGGCAAGTGCGGGAGCTGGTTTCGCTCAGGCCGGCCATGGCCGGTACGACGAAGGTGCCTGCGCCGAGCACCGCTTCGGCGTCGGGCTTCCCGCTGCGGCTCAACGTGATCGACGCTACCCGCTCATCGCTGACCAGGCCGGAAGGAGGTGGCCATACGACAAGGTCAACCGTTCCTGTCTGGTGGGCTTAGCCCTGCCCGCGGACCCGGAGGCGCCCAGCACGCCGTTACCGCCAACATAGCCGATCATCCGCTCGCCCGGCACCACGCCGGTCGGTACCGCACGCACACCAAAGCAACCAGAGGGCGGACGGCGGGGAGGTGGCTACCCGGCGGGGCGTAGGCTTGCTACTGCGACTGCATCCCGTTGCCGGGGCCGCCGCCACGGCGGCTTTCCCGTGCCGCGCGCATTGCCGGGCGGCAGCGGAGAGGATTACGTAGATGATCGACGATAGGCCTGCCGCGACACTCAGCCAGGAGGCAAGCCCGCTCCGCTGCCAAGAGATGGCCCGCACCGACCGCGGCTGGGAACGGTGCCACCGCGACGAGCACTCCGCGAACACCCGGCATCACGTGCGGGACCGGTCGTGGTCCACGGCCGAGAACACGCCGCAGCTGCAGTTCGGCCAGCCATGCACGAGCGCCTGCCGGTGGCCGGATCAAGTGCAGCGCTACCGCGGGTCCGCCCGGGCAAGGCACTACTGATCACCGGCCGTCCAAAGTAACCACCTGTCGTTCGGATGAATGATCTTGAACTGCGTGTTACCAGGGGGCTGGATCTATTATCGCTCCAGAAAGGGAGGTCGTTGCTGACCGCACAGCTGGAGGAACAGTGCTAGACGTGGAACAGCGATCCGGCGTCACGGTGGTCTCGCTCCGGCACGGAAAGGTCAACGCCCTCGACCTTGAGCTGTTGCGCGCGCTCACCGCGGTCGTGCGCGACCTGGACGGCAACGAGGCCGTGGTGATCACCGGGGCCGGGTCCGCTTTCTCCGCGGGTGTCGACCTGAACCGGATCGTCGCGGGCGGGAAGCCTTACGTCCAGGAGTTCCTGCCCGCCCTCTCCGAGGCTTTCCTGGCGGTCTTCGATCATCCGGGCCCGGTCGTGGCCGCTGTTAACGGGCACGCGATCGCCGGCGGCTGCGTCATCGCGGCGGCGTGTGACCTGCGGATGATGTCGCTCGGCAAGATCGGGCTGGCGGAGCTGAGGGTCGGCGTTCCCTTCCCGGTGTCCGCGATGGAAATCCTCCGGCACGCGATCGGGCCGGCCGTCGGGCATCTGGTGCTCACCGCCGCGCTGCTTGACGCGTCCCAGGCGCGGTCCGTGGGCCTGGTTCACGAGGTCACCGGCCCGGACGGGCTGCTGGACGCGGCGATTGACCGGGCCGAGCAGATGGCCCGGGTCCCGGCCGAGGTGTTCGCGTTCAGCAAGCGCCAGTTGCAGCAGCCCGCGCGGGACCGCATCGCGGCGCGGAGCGGTGACGACGAGGCAGTCCTGGCGGCGTGGTCGTCGGACCGCGCCAGGGACGGGATCGCCCGCTACCTCGACGCGCTCAGGCAACGGCCGCGCTAGCGGTGGCCCTTGGCCTCACGGCGGCGGCGGTGCAGGATGGGCTCGGTGTACCCGTTGGGCTGGGCGGCGCCCTCGAAGATGAGGTCGGCCGCGGCCGTGAACGCGATGCTTGACCCGAAGTCCGGCGCCATCGGGCGGTAGGCGGGATCGCCGGCGTTCTGCTTGTCCACCACGGCGGCCAGCCGGCGCAGGCTCTCGGTCACCTGGACACGGCTGATGACGCCGTGCCGTAGCCAGTTGGCGAGGAACTGGCTGGAGATGCGCAGCGTGGCCCGGTCTTCCATGAGGGCGACGTTGTGGATGTCCGGGACCTTGGAGCACCCGATGCCCTGGTCTACCCAGCGGACCACGTAGCCGAGGATGGACTGGACGTTGAGGTCGGTCTCCGATTCCCGGTCGGCTTCCGTCCAGCCGGCCGGGTCGGCGAGCGGGATGCGGAGCACGTCGTCCAGGGAAGCTGGCGTCCGGCTGGCCAGTTCGGCCTGGCGCTGACGGACGTCGACCTGGTGGTAGTGCAGGGCGTGCAGGGTCGCGGCGGTGGGAGAGGGAACCCAGGCGGTGGAGGCGCCCGCCCGGGGGTGGGCGATCTTCTGGGCCAGCATGTCGGCCATGAGGTCGGGCATGGTCCACATGCCCTTGCCGATCTGGCCGCGGCCGGGAAGCCCGTGGGCCAGGCCGGTGTCGACGTTGTGGTCCTCGTAAGCGCCGATCCACGGCTGGGTCTTCATGTCGGACTTGCGGGCCAGCGGCCCGGCTTCCATGGAGGTGTGGATCTCGTCCCCGGTACGGTCGAGGAAGCCGGTGTTGATGAACACGATCCGGTCCCTGGCCGCGTGCACGGCGGCGGCGAGGTTGAGCGAGGTGCGCCGTTCCTCGTCCATCAGGCCGATCTTGAGCGTCCGCGCCGGAAGGCCCAGCAGCGCCTCGACCCGGGCGAACAGCGTGGAGGTGAAGGCGACCTCATCCGGCCCGTGCTGCTTCGGCTTGACGATGTAGACCGACCCGGTCCCGCTGTTTCGCCGGGGCGCGTCGGGGCGGAGCCCGGGCAGCGCGGCGAGCGTGGTGACGATGGCGTCGAGGATGCCCTCGAAAACCTCCGCCCCCTGCGCGTCCAGGATGGCGTCGCTGGTCATCAGGTGGCCGACGTTCCGCACCAGCATCAGGGACCGGCCGGGAAGGGTGAACGGCCTGCCCGCCGCGTCGGTGTAGTCACGGTCGGGTTCGAGCCGGCGGGTGAACGACCTGCCGTTCTTCTCGACGGAGGCACTGAGCTCGCCGGTGCTGAGGCCCAGCCAGTTGCGGTACGCGGCGGTCTTGTCCTCGGCGTCGACCGCGGCGACCGAATCCTCGAAGTCGACGATCGTGGTCACGGCGGCCTCGGCCAGCACGTCCTGGATCCCGGCCGGGTCGTTCGCGCCGATGGGGCCGTCCCGGTCGATCACGAGCTCGATGTGCAGTCCGTGGTGGCGCAGCAGCAGCCGCGACGGCGCGGCCGGGTCTCCGGCGTAGCCCGCGAACGCGGCCGGGTCGGCCAGCCGGACGGGGCCACCCGGGCCGCGCGCGACCAGGCCGTCCGCGGCGACGAAGTAGGCGGTCACGTCCCGGTGTGACGCCCCCGCGAGCGGCACCGCCTGGTCGAGGAAGGCGCGGACCGTCTCGATCACCCGCTGGCCGCGGACCGGGTTGTAGGAACCGGCCCGGCTCGCTCCGCCGTCCTCACTGATGGCGTCGGTGCCGTAGAACGCGTCGTACAGCGATCCCCAGCGGGCGTTGGCCGCGTTGATCGCGAACCGCGCGTTGGTCACCGGCACCACCAGTTGCGGGCCGGCCACCGAGGCGATCTCCGGGTCGACTCCCTCGGTCGTGACCTGGAACGGTCCCGGCTCGGGAACCAGATAGCCGATCTCCTCCAGGAAACTCCGGTACTTAGCCGCGTCAAGCGGCTGGCCGGCGCTCGCCCGGTGCCAGGAGTCGATCGCGGCCTGGAGCTCATCGCGGCGGCGCAGCAGGTCGCGGTTGGCCGGCGTCAGGTCGGCCACGATCTCCGCGACTCCCGCCCAGAACGCCGGGCCGTCCAGCCCGATTCCGGCCACCGGCAGCGCCTCGTCCTCGATGAAGCGGTACAGGCAGCTCGCGACCTGCAGCCCGGCCACCTGAATGCGGTCAGTCACGGCGGTCTCCTCCGTCCTGGCATGACACTGTCATCCCAGCTTTTACGCAAATTTCTTATTGTGGAATTTCGATTCGTATGATGAAATCTAACTGGACGGTAGACGGCTGTGCGCGCTGACGTCAAGCCCTAGGGGTCCTGGCCTTTTCGCGCCGAGCGGGGAGAAGTGGTCCTGACGGAGACGAAATCGACCGACGGCGGGGTGCAGTCGGTGCACCGGGCACTCGACGTGCTCGAGGCGCTCGCCGCCGCCGGGGGCAGCGCGAGCCTCGGGGACCTGGCGTCCGCCTGCGGGCTGCCCACGCCAACCCTGCACCGGCTCGCGGGGACCCTGGCTGACCGCGGCTACCTGCGGCACACGCCTGACCGCCGTTACAGCCTCGGCTCGCGGCTGGTCCCGCTCGGCGCCGACGCGCATGCCCTGCTCGGCGAGCGGGCGCTGCCGGTACTGCGCGGGCTCGCCGAGCTGACCGGCGAGTCCGCCAACCTGGCCGTGCTCACCCAGGGCCTCGCCGAGTACGTGGCGCAGGCCCCGGGCAGGCACACCATGCGAATCTTCACCGAGGTCGGCAACCGCGTCGAGTTGCACTGCACCGGCGTCGGCAAGGCGCTGCTAGCGGCCGTCACGCCCGCTCAGGCCGGGCGCCTGATCGCTACCACGTCCCTGACGGCACGGACGGCCGGCACCATCACCGACCGGACCGCCCTGCGCGCCGAGATCGCGCTGACCCGCGCCCGCGGCTATTCCCTCGACGAGGGCGAGATGGAGGCGGGCGTCCGCTGCGTCGCGGTGGGCATGGCGGGCAAGCTCCCCATGGCCGTGTCCGTGTCGGGCCCGGCGGTGCGCATGACCGATGACCTGATCGCGTCCGCCGTCTCCGCGCTGGGCACCGCCACGGCCCAACTGCGCCGCCAGCTTCCCTGACTGCCCAGGCCATGGCGCCGGGCCCCGCTCATCCCAGCGGCGTGGCGGCGAGTCGCCCGGCCAGCGGCCTTCGCGCCGCCAGGAGCGACGGCCCGTGCCCAAGGCAGCTCATCACGCGTCGCCACCATTTACGTCAGCCTGACGCCTGCGGGCTGACGATGTACTGGGTGACGCTCGACGGGGCGGTGTTGTGTGCGCTCGCGGCGGCGCGCGCGAAGGCCGCCTTGATCAGCGAAGGGTCGACCGTCGGGTCCTTCTTCCACACGTTGAGGAAGAAGTTGTAGGCGATCCGTCGCCCGTCACGCTGCTTGTGGGGTTGTACCGCAGAATGGCGGCCATGGTCTGCTGCGGGCTTGAGCGCAGGAATGCCAGGTTCGCCTTCTCCGCGGCGATGAACTTCGATATCGCGCCGGGGTTGGCCGTCATGTACGAGGATGTCGTCATGTACGCGCCCACCGCGTACGGCAGGTTTGACAGGCTGTCCAAGACCCTGCCCCCGATTTTCGCGAGCGACTGCGCGTTGGGGGGCTGGAACAGCGCGGCGACCGCCGCGCCGCTTCGCATCGCGGACAACTCTTCCGCCTGGGTCACCAGGAACTTGCGGCCAACGGAGCTGGGGCTGCCCCGGCTCGCCGCGCTGCTGGCACCCGGCGGCGTGCTCGGGTTTCAGATGCCTGGCCGCCTGCCCGGCCGGTCCTCGGTTTACGTGCTGGACATCGCCCGCGAGATGACCGGCGAGCCGGAGTGGAGGGACAAGCTCACCGACGTCTACACCAGCCATGACCTCCTCGACCCGATGGGCTACATCGTGGCGCTCGGCGACCTCGGGCTGCGTGCGGAAGCCTGGGAGACCCGGTGCGCCTACCCGCTGACTGGAGGCGGCCGCCTAGTCGAGTATGCATCGGGTGCGGTGCTGCGGCCGGCCCTCGCGCCCCTCAGGCCCGAAGAGGCGGCGCGGTTCCTCGCCGAGTTCTCCCGGCGCGTCAGCTCGGCCTTCCCGCCGCAGGTGATCGGCGGCGAGAGCGTCGAGGTGCTGCACCAGTCCCGGGTCTTCGCGGTCGGGCAGTCATAACGACCCGTCGCTGACGCTGCGCGATCACCTGCGCGCCGTGAGGTGCTGTCCCGCCGGAAAGACCGCCCTCGGCGCCTGTGGACGTGTTTACGTAAACATGCTCTACTTCAAGGAGATGTTTACGTAAACACACCGTAACAGCAGGAGCGGGACGCCGAAATCGATCCGAGAGGAAAGCACATGTCCCAGCTGAAACGCGCGCTGCCGTGGCCCGTGCTGGCCGCGGCCTGCCTGGCGGCGGCCTCATGGGTGGCCGTCAGTCCGCCGACCCCCGCGCTAGCGGCAACCAACCAGTTCAAGGGCGTCAACTGGGCCGACACCCGCGACAACTACAACACCGGATGGGTCATCCCGGACGGGCTCAGCGCGTCGGACAGCTACTCGCAGGTGTACTCCGTCGCCGACAGCACCATCAAGGGGTTCGAGTCCAACCTGGGCGCCAACACGGTGCGGCTGCCCATCAACGAGCCCAGCGTGAGCCAGTCCTGGTGGAGCGCCTACCGGGGCGCCGTCGACGCCGCGCTCAACGACGGGATGAAGGTCATCCTCAGCTACTGGTCGGAAAGCACCTCCGTCGGGACGATCACCAACATGAGCGCGTGGAACTCCATGTGGAGCACCGTGGTCAGCGACTACGGCAGCAACGCGAACGTGTACTTCGAGCCGATGAACGAGCCGTACGGCTACTCGCTGAGCCAGTGGGAGTCCATCTGCTCCGGATGGCTCTCGACCCACTCCAGCGTCCCCCGCAGCCGCGTCATCATCAGCGGCACCGGCTACAACGACAACGTGACCGGCGTGGGCGCCGACTCGGCGCTCAACGGCACGCTCCTGTCGCTGCACATCTACCCCCTCTGGGACTCGTCACTGACCCAGGAGTCCCAGTGGCAGTCGTACCTGCTCGGCCGGATCGGCAGCTACACCAGCCGCACCGTCATCGATGAGTTCGGCGCGCCGATGACGACCGGCATCGACTACCTGACCGACCACAACGGAGCGCTCTACCAGTCATTCTTCGCCGCGATCACCGACACCGCCCGCGCCGACTCCATGGGCAGCGTCTACTGGGCCGGCCTCAAGGGCGGAGACTCCTACTCGATGGAGGAACGCAGCGGGACCGGCCTCGTCAGCAACAACTCCTCCGGAGTGACCCAGCTCCGCTGGGGCTGGGGAGACTGACCAGCTTAACCGTCGAGCCCGGCGCGGCCTTGCCCGCGCCGGGCCTGGCTGGCCGCAGGCAAGCAGGAATAGCGTCTGCGCGGGGACCAGCGGCCCTGGACGGGCTTGCCCGTGGCATGGACCAATGTCGTGGGCGGGCAGCTTGAACTCGTGTACGGGACATCGCCTTGGTAGTAGGAGACGAAATGAGCACTTTGCCGGCGATCGGCACGCACGTGCGGGTGCCCTGGGGCGCGGGGAGCGCCGAGGGCGATGTCGTCGACGCCTATGACTCGGGTTTCGGGGCACAGGTCGTCCTCAAGGGTGTCGACGAGCCCATGACCGTCACCTTCCGCGCATGAGCCGTGGAACTAGCCGCATAAGCGGCGACTGCACCACTAACAGCAGCCTCTAAACCGGGCCGGGCCTGTACGGCGTCTTCCCCGTCTCCGCTAGCTCGCAGTGCTCGCGGGAGCGTGACTTCCGCCGCCCGCCGCCCGCCGCAGTCCGGGCCGGGCGATCACCTTCAGCGCCTGCAACAGGAACAATGGCAGGCCGAGAAGCAGCAGGGCCGGGTCGCGCGCGGCGAGGAGCGTAGCGCCCGCAGCCGGCACGGCCGACAGGGGCCCGGCGACGGCCAGGTTCCTGACCGCCAGCCGGGCCGCGAGCGACCAGAGGTCGACGGGGCTCATGCCCGGCTTGTCGGCCGTGACCTGGAAGACGTAGCCCAGGGCCGTCACGACGATGAGCAGCGCGCCGCCGCTGAGGCACAGCCCGGCCCGGCCGGAGAATGTCGCCTCGCGGGCGAAGTGCCGTACCTCGGCCAGGCCGAGCACCGCGGCCATCATCGGTACCCCGGCGCCGAGGACGGTACGGGCCGACCACAAGTCGCGGAACTCGATGACGAACTGGCGGATGACCCGGTCCTCCCCGTCGCGCCGCCAGCGGTCGAGTGCGGCCGACGCCGCGCTGACCGCGACCGGCGCGGTGATCAGGGGCAGGGAAGCCACGATCATCGCGAGGTTGAGCGCGAGCGCGTTGAAGACCGCGGTGAGCACGGCCATAAGCCTGGTCCCGAAGATCCGGCTGGTCATCGGCGTGTCATCCCTTCTGCCCGGTGAGCGTGATTCCCTGGATGAAGGTGCGCTGGGTCAGGAAGAACAAGATCACGATCGGTGCGGTCGCCGCGGTCGCGCCGGCCATCACCCAGGCCCAGTTCGTGGTGTAGTCCCCGAGGATCAGCGTCAGGCCGAGCGACAGCGGGTAAGAGTTCTGGTTGCTGATGTAGACAAGCGGCCCCAGGTAGTCGTTCCAGCAGTAAACGAACTGGAACAGGATGACCGACGCCAGGGCCGGCTTGGCCAGCGGCATGATGATCCTGCTGTAGATGTAGAACTCGCTCGCCCCGTCGATCCGCGCGGCCTCGGACAGCGAGGGCGGGATCGTCATGAAGAACTGCCGCAGCAAGAAGGTGCTGAAGACCGAGCTGCCGAAGAAGGTGGGCACCTCGAGCGGCAGGTAGGTGCCGATCCAGCCGAAGTTCTTGTACATGACGAACAGCGGGATGAGCGTGCAGGCGAACGGCAGGATGAGCGTCATCAGCATCACGTAGAAGACCGTGTCCCGGCCGGGCCAGCGCAGCCGGGAGAAGCCGTACGCCACCAGGCTGCTCGAGATCAGCACGCCCACGATGGTGATCGCCGCGTACAGGAAGGTGTTCCAGAAGAAGCGGAAGTACGGCAGCGCCGCGAAGAGGCCCGGGTAGTTGCCCCATACGAACGGGTGCGGCCACCAGACCACGGGCAGTTGCAGCGCCTGGCCCGCGGTCTTGAACGAGGTGCCGACCATCCACACCAGGGGCAGGGCGAACATGGCCGACAGCGCGATGAGCACCGTGTGCTTGGACAGCCCGGCGCCGAGGGCCCGGATCCGGGCGCGGCGGCCGCGCCGGGCCGGCGCCGGCCCGGGCGGGGACGACGGCGGCGAGGAGCTCCTCAGCTGCGTCGATGCGCTGCGCATAGCGTTCACCTCTGATCGTTTTCGTAGTAGACCCAGCGCGACGAGGTCCGCAGCAGCACGACGGTGACGATAAGGACCGCGACGAAGAGCAGGAACGCCATCGCCGAGGCGTACCCCAGGTGCAGGAACTGGAACGCCTGCTGGTAGTAGTAGCTGATGTAGAACATGGTCGAGTTGCCGGGACTGCCCGGCGGGCTCTCGATCACCTGGGCCTGCGTGAAGTACTGGATGGACAGGACCAGGGACAGGATCACGTTGAACAGGATGACCGGGCTGATCTGCGGGAGCGTCACGTGCCAGAGCCGCTGCCACGGGCCCGCCCCCTCCAGATCCGCCACCTCGTACAGGTCCCTCGGCACCCCCTGAAGCGCCGCCAGGTAGATCACCATCGGCTGGCCGAGCCCCCACAGCCCGAGCAGGATGAACGTCGGCTTGGACCAGGCGATGGAGAAGAACCAGGCGGGCCCGTTGATGTGCACGGCGGACAGCAGGTCGTTCACGATGCCGAACGAGGGCTGGAAGATCCACACGAAGATCAGCGACGAGGCCACCACGGGGACGATCGAAGGGATGTAGAACAGCGTCCGGTAAATGGCCTGGCCGCGCACGTTCATGTTGAGCAGCAGCGCCAGCCCTAGCGCCACCACGGTCGAGAACGGCACCTCAATGGCGGTGTAGTAGAAGGTGTTGAAGACGGCGGCGCGGAACATGCTGTCGTGCAGCAGGCCGTCGTAGTTGGCGAGCCCCGTGAAGACCGGGTTCCCGATCCCCGTGAAGCTCGTGAAGCTGTAGTAGATGGTCGCCAGGAAAGGGTAGAGGTAGAACACGCAGTACCCGATGATCCACGGGCTGACGAACAGCAGCCCGAGCCGGAGCCTCCGCGCCCCCGGAGACCGTATCGCGCGGACCACCCCTCTCCTGGGGCGTGTTGCCACCCGCATGCCTACCTCTACCCTTCTTCCTGGTGCCTCGGTCAGTTGTGTTCCTGGCGGCCGGTTAGCCGCCGGCGCCGCTGTTGGCCTGCTGGTCGATGTAGGCCAGCGCCTGCTGCGGTGTCTTGCTGTGCTCGGCGATGTCCTCGGTCGCGGTCGCCTCGGCGGTCTCGAACTGGGACTCGGACTTGGTCAGCTTGGGCGTCACCGACTGCGGGCTGGACATCTGCTGGACGAACACGCTGAGCCACGGGTTGGCCTTCAGCCACGTCTGGTAAGCGGGCTGCGACACGACCGACGCCGAGGCGGGCATCCAGCCGCCCTTCGGGTCCATCTGCGAGTTGAACGTCTCGTTGTTGTAGCCGGCCAGCCAGGCGATGAACTGGAACGCCTGCTGCGGGTGCGCCGAGCCCTTGGGGATGATGTTGTAGTTGCCCTGGCCGAACGTGCTCGGCCCGCCCACCGTGTTCGGGAACGCCACCACGCCGAAGTTGTTCACCATCGACGGGTTGGTGACCGGGATGTTCTGGGCGCCCTCCCAGGGGCCGTCCATGTTGAACCCTTCCTTGCCCGCGACGAAGGCGTCGTCGTCGCCGCCGGCGACGGCGCCGTACGCGGTCTCCATGGCGGCGACGCTCGAGTAGGGGTAGCTGGAGTACTGGTTGAAGAAGTTCGCCTCGGCCGAGGCGCCCGCGCAGTTCTCGAAGCTGTACTTGCCGGTGGAGTCAAAGCAGTTGACCGCGCCGAAGAAGCTGCCGTAGTACTCGAAGCCCGCGTTGTAGTCCGGGTAGAAGCCGATCTGGTCCAGCTTGCTCCCGGAGATCTTCCACTCCTTGGCCTGGTCCGCGTAGAGCTGCGCCAGCGTGGTGGGCGGGGAGGCGATGCCGGCCGCCTTCAGCATGGACTTGTTGTAGTACAGCGCCCAGGAGTTCATTGACATCGGCAGCGCGTACAGCGTGCCGTTGTACTCGCCGCCCTGGAGGGCGATCGGGTACAGCCACTTCTCCAGGCCCGAGTACGTCCCCGTCAGGTACGGGGCCATCGACTGGATCGAGCCGTCGCCCGCGTACTCGCCGAGCACCGGGTTCCACTCGGTGAACACGTCCGGCGGGTCGCCGGCCGCGATCTCCGACAGCAGCTTGGCGTCCCCGGTCGAGCTCGGGATGTTCGACTCGGAGACGTGGATGCCCGGGTGGGTCGAGTTGAACTCGTTGACCATCTGGCTCAGCAGCGTCAGGGTGTTGCCCGACCACATGGTCTGCCAGGTGATGTTGACGACGCCGCCGGAACTGCCCGACGCGGAGGCGCCGCTGCTCGACGCGGCGGGACCGCCGCAGGCGGCGAGGGCCAGCGCGGCGCTGGCGGCGAGCACGGCGGGCGCCGCGCGCAGGGTCCATCTTCGGCGGCGCCTTCCGGGGGGTGAGCCGGAAGGAAGGCGGTGCGCTGCGTATATCTTCTTAATCACGCGATGCTCCTTTGGTTTCTTGGGCGTGCATCAAGTGGCTGCCGCGCGGGTCGTGCCGGACCCGCGCGGCAGGATGGTGGTCCCGCGCTCTCCCTGATGACCAGTTCGGGCTCGGGCCGTTGTGCGTGTAGCTCGTCGGTCTCCGGATTCTTGGCCGACGGCTCCACGAGGGACCGCAGCAAGGCGAAGCAGGCCCGGCCAAGCTCGGCGAAGTCCAGCCGCACGGTGGTGAGCGGCGGCGTCAGGAACTCGGCCACCGGCGTGTCGTCGAATCCGACCACGCTGACGTTGCCGGGGACGGACAGCCCGGCCGCGTGCATGGCGCGCATCACCCCGAGGGCGATGTCGTCGTTGCCGCAGAGCACGGCCGTGACCGCCGGATCCGCGGCCAGCCGCTGCCCGGTCTGGTAACCGGAGCGGGGCGTCCAGCCGCACGGGACCGGGGCCGGGACCGGCGCCCCGGACTCCTCGAGCGCCTGACGCCACCCCGCCTGCCGCTGGCTGGTTTGCGTCGAGGACGGGATGGCCAGGTAGTGCACCGTCCGGTGGCCGAGCGAGAGCAGGTAACGGGTCGCCTCGGCGGCCGCCTTCCTGTCGTCCAGCCAGACCCAGGTCTTGTCCGCGGCAGGAGGAACGGCCGGTGTCTCGACCATCGCGGCCATGGGGACCCCTGGGGGGACGGCGTCCAGCGCCAGGGTGCCCGCCCGGTCGTAGGCGATGACGATCAGTGATCCGCCCGGTTCGACGGCCCGCTTTACCGCGGCGGCCACCTCCAGCGGCTGTTCGGAGTCGACGACGCGGACCCCCACGGAGAAGCCGGCGGCGCGCGCCGCCTCCTCGACGCCCTGCAGGGCCGCCTGGTAGCCGTACAGGGTCGTGTTCGGCGTGAGCACCGTGACCGACCGGGCGTGCGCGCCCCGCAGCACCCGGGCCGCCCGGTTGGGGCGGAATCCGAGTTCCTCGATGGCGGCCATGACGAGCTCCCGGGTCGCCGGGCGCACGCTCGGGTGGCCGTTGATGACCCGGGACACGGTCTGGTAGGACACCCCCGCCGCGGCAGCCACGTCGAGAATGCTCGCCGGCCGTCGGCCGTTGCCACTTGTGGGGTCGGTCACATCCATGCCAGGATTGTGAACGTTCACATGGAGCGGCGTCAAGGGATGGGACATGACGATTTAACCCGTCCGCAACGCCGGGACACCGGCGGCGAGCCACCGTGACGAACCGCGACGAGGAGGAACGCTTGGCTGCAACAGAACGCCCCGCGCAGGTCATCGACTGGGCGCCCGGCGGCCTTGAGCTGCGGATCGAGGTGGGGCACGACGGCATGGCCAGGCTTACCCGGCTGGCGGCCCCCGGTGGCGCCGGGTCGTGGCCCGACCTGGCGTCAGCGGGGCCGGCTGACGCCGCGCTGCCGTTGCTCGACGTGGTCCTGGCCGGCGAGGGCCGGGCCTGGTCCGGCGGGCGCTACTGCGAGTCCGAGGCGGCCTACCGGTTCCGTTACGCGGGACACGACGTCGGCCAAAGCGACGTCGGGCGATGGCGGGAGCTGCGCGTTGACCTCGATGACCCGGTCACCGGGCTGCGCGCTCAGGTGCACTACCGTGCCCTTGCGGCGAACGGGGCCGGCGGCGCGCTCCGCTCGTGGGTCCGGCTGGAGAACCGGGGCGCCGGGCTGGTCACCGTCCAGTCGGTGACCTCGCTGCTCTGCGGCGGCCTGGGCGGCGGCCAGGGACCCGATGACCTCGCCGACCTGGACGTGCTGTGGGCGGAGAACGACTGGATGGCCGAGGGCCGCTGGCAGTCCCGGGCGCTGCGCGACGCCCTGCCCGACATCGGCCGCCAGGTACTCGGCGCCGACCCGAGGGGATGCTTCAGCGTGGCGAGCGCCGGCACCTGGTCATCGGGCCGCTACCTGCCCGCGGGCGCGATCGTGAACCGGCGGACCGGGCACGCGTGGGCATGGCAGATCGAGCACAACGGCGGGTGGCACTGGGAGGTCGGCGAGTGCGCCAGCCGCACCGCGGGCCCCGGCCCGGGCCCGCAGGGCAGGCATGCGCCGCCCGGCGCGGTCAGCGGCGCCTACCTGGCGCTCCTCGGGCCGGTCGACGCCGGGAACGACTGGCAGGTCACGCTGAGCCCGGGCGACGCGTTTACCACCGTGCCGGCCAGCCTGGCCGTCAGCCCGGACGGGTTCGACGGCGCGGTGGCGGTGCTCACCGCCGTCCGCCGCGCGATCCGCCGCCCGCACGAGGACAGCCGGCGGCTGCCGGTGATCTTCAACGACTACATGAACACGCTGATGGCCGATCCCACCACCGAGCGGCTGCTGCCGCTGATCGACGCCGCCGCCGAGGCCGGCGCGGAGTACTTCTGCATCGACGCCGGCTGGTACGCGGAGATCGACGAAGGGTGGTGGGACACCGTCGGGGCCTGGCGTCCCTCCCGCAGCCGCTTCCCCGGCGGGATCGCCAAGGTCCTGGACCACATCCGGGCGGCCGGGATGGTGCCTGGCCTGTGGCTCGAACCCGAGGTGGTCGGCGTCAACAGCGAGGTCGGCGGGCAGTTGCCCGCTGACGCCTTCTTCCAGCGCGGCGGCCAGCTCG
Source organism: uncultured Actinomycetota bacterium (assembly GCA_963767685.1). GTDB lineage: Bacteria > Actinomycetota > Actinomycetes > Streptosporangiales > Streptosporangiaceae > Trebonia. The sequence continues at coordinate 1,077,622 of CAVYEZ010000005.1, read as the reverse complement.
TCGTCGAGCATGGCCGCTACCACCTTGACCTGCGTCACCCCGCGGCCGTAAAGCACCTGGACCAGGTGGTGGACTTCCTGGTGGGGGAGCTGGGCGTGGGCTACTTCAAGTTTGACTACAACATCACCGTCGGGCCGGGCCCGGACACCGGCGGCGTAAGCCCGGGGGCGGGGCTGCTCGCCGCGAACCGGGCTCAGCTCGACTGGCTGGACGCCGTGCTTGACCGCTATCCCGGCCTGGTGATCGAGAACTGCTCCTCCGGGGGCATGCGCACCGACTACGCGCTGCTGTCGCGAATGCAGCTCCAGTCCACCAGCGACCAGCAGGAGTACTTCCGCTACCCGCCGATCGCCGCCGCCGCGCCCGCCGCCATCGCCCCCGAGCAGGCCGCCAGCTGGGCGTACCCGCAGCCCGAGTTCAGCGCCAGCGAGATCGCGTTCACCATGGTGAACGCCATGCTTGGCCGGGTCCACCTGTCCGGTCACATTGACCGGATGAGCGGCGAGCAGCGAGAACTCGTCGCCGAGGCGGTCCGGGTGTACAAGGAATCGCTGCGGTCGGCGATCGCGCGGTCCGTCCCGTTCTGGCCGCTCGGCCTCCCGCGCTGGGACGACGCCTGGGTCGCGCTTGGCCTGCGGGCGCCGTCGGGCAGCTTGCTGGCCGTCTGGCATCGCTGGCCGGCGGGGGACGCGGGCTCCGGGAGCACGCGCCCGGCCGCCGTGGAATTGCCCATCCCGCACCTGCGCGGCACGCGGGTGACACCGCGGCTGCTCTACCCCGGCAACGCGGGAGCGGTGGCCGACTGGGATGAGGCCTCCGGCCTGCTCACGGTCGTCTTGCCGGGGGTCCCGTCCGCCTGCGTCCTCGGCCTTGACGCCTCATGAGCACGCACATGGGACAGCCTTGCTCGCCGGGCGCCGCCCGGCCCGCTCTCGCGGTGCCCCGCCTGCCGGGTGCTGTGGCTCCCGGCGCACATACGCGTGGCGCCGGGGCCCGCGGCGACGCACCCAGTGGCGCGGGAAGCCGCGGCGCCGCCGGGCGGCAAGCGCCGTGGGCCACAGCCCGCCGATGAACCCTAGATAACCCTCATTGTCAAGCCGAACGATCCAGCCAGCAGAATGTTAGCGTGCTCAACGGAAGTCACGTTGCGTCGCTCGCCCATCTACCTGGCAGTTCGAAGGAAATGACACTGAGAAGCACTTTCGCTTGACCGTTCTCCAGGCTTGCATCGCTTGCTCGTTTACGTAGCAGTCTGTTAGCGTTCACAATGGCTGCCGGCGATGCGACTGGCGGCCCGGAGTACGTGGACATCAGGCCCGTGCCCCGGCATGGAAGCCGGGGCGCCAAACGGGAGGGATGAGCATGGAACCGTCATCAGCCGGCCCGCGGCCGCTTCTCGCGCTCGACCGGCCCTCCCCGGCGGCGAGCCGGATAGCGCTGGTCGCGGCGCACGCCGCCAGGGTCCTAAAGATCACGCACCCGTACGTCAGCGACTCCGGACGATGGGAAGCGAGCTGGACCGGTGGCGGCCTGGCCGTCGCCGACACCGAGGACGAACTGCTGGCCGCCGTCGCCGCGCGACTCGGTCCGGCGTAGCGACACGCCCGGCGGCCATCCCAAGGCGGCTACTGGCTCCGGGGTGCGGGTTCCCCTCGCTCAGACCCGCGCCCCGGTCAGCCGCCTGACCGCCCGAGGAACTGGCCTCAAACTGATGAGCGGCCCGCGTATTGCGGAGTCTGCCACGAGGGACTCAGCTAGCTCGCAGTGCGTTCAGGCGGCGGCGCGGGTGACGCTCCGCTCGAGGAGATCTGTGACCGGCGGAGCATCCTGCGCGCCTGCCAGGGCCAGGCTCGTTTCTGCGGTGGCGGCGAGCGCGAGCGGGGTGATGCCGTCCGCGAGGTAGGCGTGGGCGACGCGGTCCAGCCCGGCTCCTACCAGTGGAGCCGCTGTTCGGAGGGCGGCGTCCAGGGCCACGCTGTCGGTTGATCCGCCGTGCAGGACGATGTTGCGCTGCCGGTAAAGCCGCCGGAGGCTTCCCTCCACAGCCGCGCGCACTCCCATCAGTGATTGGCGCGGCGCCGCTACCAGAGAAGCCATTCTGGCGGAGGCCGCGGCATCACCGGCCGTTCGGGCGGAGACCTGGCGATCCGTCTGAAGGGCGGCCACCACGGTGGACGACCTCATCCGGTTCGAGACCGCTAGCGCCAGCTGCCTAGTGAGCAGGTCTGGTGTCGCTGGGCGGTGCGCGTATGACAGTGCAGTTAGCTCGGCTCTGGGCCAGGAACCGGTGACGATGGCAGCCAGCCGGACGGCGGCGACCACCCGGCCGTCCCTCCGGTCGGCCGGGTCGCCCGGGTGATGCAGCAGCGACTCCAGCGCGGCCCAGCCACCCGCGACCGCCGCCACCCTGGAGCCCCGGTTGAGCGGGGCGGCGAGCTCGATCGCGCTGTCTAGGAGGTCCCCGCCCGTGACTCGGTACAGGGTTCGCTCCTTGTGCAGCGACAGCAGGTACACGCCACGCGACGGGGTTTCCGCCGGCAGCCACTCGTCCAGTCCCGCCACGCGCAACATCCCCACCGGCTTCAGGCCCGACCGGTTGCGACGGGTGAGGCGGCTGCGGGCAAGCAGCCGGTCAACGGACTCCCGGGCCGTGTCCGCCGCCGCGTATGGGTCCATAGCCTTTACGTGGTAGGCGAATGCGCCGTTATGCCTGGTGGCATCCGCGGGCGCATGCGTGGCTAGCCACTCCCGCACCTGCGGGCCGCTGCGCCACTCCGGGAGGCCTTCCGCCAGTTCCTGCCGCTGCGGTACGGCGAGGAATGGCACAAGCACCTCGAACTGCCCCGGCTGCGCGGCCGCTAGGCGGGCGGCTTCCTCAAGGAGGTCACCGACTGTCGCGTCGGCCGTGATGTGTTGGCGGAGCACCTGGTAGACGAAGCTCATGCTGTAGCCGCCGTCGAGCAGGTGAGCGGCGACCGCCCGAGCGAGCCGTTCCGCTGAGACCCCTCGGCTGGAGTCAAGCGCAGCCGCCCATCGGGTTAGGTACGACTCCTCGACCAGGGAGATCAGGTCTCGCAGGCGGCGACGATGTCGGCTGTGCTCCGACAGGTCCGCGTGAAGCGCGTCACGCAGATGACGGCGCACCTCTCGGCCGCCGATCCCGGCGTCGTCCCCGGCTAGACGCTCAAGGTCGCCGCATAGCCACTGCAGGGCCGCCGGGCTGATCACCTGCGCGTCAACCCACGGCCCGGCCTCTAGGAGTTCCCGGAGCGAGAGCACGGTCCCCGGACTCCACAGACGGCGATTCCATGCCATGTCGCGCACGCTGAAGTCCATGAGGCGTGCCGCGAACCGCCCGCCGAACGGATGGCCGGTGAGCGGCGCGGCGCTCAGCGGAGCTGAATTATTCATCCGACCCTGCCTTGCTGTGTGCTAGGTTGGAGTTACTAGAGCAGGGGAGCCGCCCACCGGGCCGCTCCCCGCTTTCTTTCTCCACTGGACATTCCGCCTCGCGAACGCCGCGCGGGATATGGATGCGTTCCCACTTGGTTCAAGGTGGCGGCGACTACCACTTGAATATAGTCGACAACGGTCAACTTTACGTGGAACGCTTCAGGAAGCGGCGAGTCCATCAGCCACCCGCTGTCCGCGGAGGAACGACTAAGGGCACCAGGCAGGTCGGCGGCCTAGACGGTACGGTGGGCAGCCATGAGCTCCTTCCCGTCCCCGGTCATCCACTCGGCGCGGCTGGAACTGCGCGAGTACGGCGCAAGTGATGCCGGGCTCGTGCGCGAGGTCCTTGCCTCGGTCGGGGAGCCCGACGCGCTGCCGCCGGGGGCGCCGTCAGACCCCGGTGAAGTGCCCGGCTGGCTGGCCGATGGCGGGCAGCGGTCGCGACGGGAGGGGACGGGCGTTCACCTGATGATGCTCGACCGCGCGGCCGGCCAGATCGTCGGGTCGATTGGCCTGTTCCACGCCGACTGGGAGGTCCGCTCGGCCGAGATCGGCTACGGCGTCCGCGGCGACCAGCGCGGCCAGGGATACGCGTCGGAGGCGCTCGGGGCGGTCGCCCGGTGGGCGCTTGCCGAAGGTGGCATCCAGCGAGCGTGGCTGACGGCGAACACGGACAACGTGGCGTCGGTCCGGGTGGCGGAGAAAGCGGGCTTCCACCGGGAGGGGACGCTGCGCCGCGCGGGACTGGAAGACGACGGGCTGCACGACCTGGCGGTCTTCTCCTTGCTCAACGACGAAGTGTGACGGGGCACCCGGCAGCCGGGTCACCCAGGCGGTTCCGGTCTTCTCATTCCTGACCGCCCGGCGTCGGCCGCGGCCGCCGATTCCAGCAGCGGCAGCGCCCGGCGCCGCACGAGCCGCGACAAGGCGACGACGCTGGTTGAGCGGGCTACGTCGGACAACCGGTTCAGTCGTACCAGCGTGTCTTGCAGCGCCTCATGGGAACTGGCGGCAATCCAGCAGAGCACGTCCCCGCTGCCCGTGGTGGAGTAGGCCTCGAGCACGCCTGGTATCGACTCCAGGTCGTGCTGGACGGCCTCGATCGCTCCCTGCGCGATCTCCAGGGTGACGAACGCCTGGACGCCGAAGCCGGCCGCCGCCACGTCGATGTCCGGCTGGTAGCCGGCGATGACGCCCGCGTCTTCCAGTCGCTGGAGGCGGGCCGTCACGGTCGCCCGGGCCACTCCGGTCTGACGAGACAACTGGAGGGGGCCGATCCGAGCGTCCTCGGACAGGGTGCGCAGCAGCGCGAGGTCGAGCGCGTCCAGCGTGATTCTCGCGGGCACCGGATGCCTCCCCGTGGTGTGCGCCTAGTGAGCAAACGGTCTAGGTTGAGTCCGCTTAGTCGCGTCCGATTGACCACAATGTACAGCTATAACTTGGCCTCTTGCACACCAGGTGGTGGCCGGGCTTCAATCCCGTTAAGCGTCAGCGCGTTTCCTGCGGAGGAGTCCTCATGTCTGTCGAGCAGTTCGTGAACGACGAGGAGCGACTGGCTGAGCTTGACCTCGACGGGCTCAAGCGGCTGGTCGGCCTAGTCGAGTACGACGAGTCCGGTGACCCGTTCCCGGTTTCCGGCTGGGATGCCCTGGTCTGGGTGGTTGGGAACGCGGTGCAGACGGCGCATTTCTTCCAGTCCTCCTTCGGCATGGAGCTGGAGGCCTACTCCGGCCCGGAGAATGGCAACCGCGACCATCACGCCTTCGTGCTGCGCTCCGGTGCGGCGCGGTTCGTCATTAAGGGGGCCTACGACCCGGACAGCCCGCTGGCCGACCACCACCGGGCGCACGGGGACGGCATCGCCGACATCGCGCTGGCCGTGCCGGACGTCGACCGGTGCGTCGCGCACGCCACAGCCCAGGGCGCGACCGTGCTGGAGGAGCCGCGCGACGTCAGCGACGAGCACGGGACCGTCCGGCTCGCCGCGATCGCCGCCTACGGCGACACCAGGCACACGCTGGTCGACCGGTCGCGCTACGCGGGCCCTTACCTGCCCGGCTACGTGGCGCGGACCTCGGCGTTCGTCCGGCGTCCGGGGGCACCGAAGCGGCTGTTCCAGGCGGTCGACCACGTGGTCGGCAACGTCGAGCTCGGCCAGATGGACCAGTGGGTCGACTTCTACAACCGGGTCATGGGCTTCACCAACATGGCCGAGTTCATCGGCGACGACATCGCCACCGAGTACTCCGCCTTGATGAGCAAGGTCGTCGCCAACGGCAACCACCGGGTGAAGTTCCCGCTCAACGAGCCGGCCGTCGGCAAGAAGAAGTCGCAGATCGACGAGTACCTGGAGTTCTACCGCGGTCCCGGCGCGCAGCATGTCGCGCTGGCGGTCGGCAACATCGTGGAGACCGTCGACGCGATGACGGCCGAGGGCGTGGAGTTCCTGGCCACCCCCGACTCCTATTACGAGGATCCTGAGCTGCGCTCCCGGATCGGGGCGGTACGGGTGCCGATCGAGGAGCTTCACCGGCGCGGGATCCTGGTCGACCGGGACGAAGACGGCTACCTGCTGCAGATCTTCACCAAGCCGACGGGTGACCGGCCCACCGTCTTTTTCGAGCTGATCGAGCGCCACGGCTCACTCGGCTTCGGCAAGGGCAACTTCCAGGCCCTGTTCGAGGCGATCGAGCGCGAGCAGGAACGCCGCGGCAACTTCTGAGCCGCCAGCCCGAGTCGTCAGCCGGGGACCGGGCGTGCCTGCCTCTCCAGCCGTGCGGCAGGCCGTCGGCTAGACTGCGGCCGAACGTCCGCTTAGGTACTTCTTTCGCTGATAGGACCGATGAGCAGAGTGGCTGCAGCAAACCAGGTGCCCGGGACGAGCGTCAGCGACCTCAGAATCGAGGGGTACCAGCCGCTGGTGCCGCCCGCCGCGCTCCTTTTCGAGCTCCCGCTGAACGAGGCCGGCCGCCAGTTCGTTACCCAGACCAGGGCCGAGGTCAGCGCGGTGCTCAACGGCGCCGACGACCGGCTGCTCGTCATCGCCGGCCCCTGCTCGGTGCACGACCCAGAAGCGGCGGTGGACTACGCCGCCCGCCTCGCCGCGCTGCGGGACCGGTACGCGGATGACCTGCTGGTCGTGATGCGGGTCTACTTCGAGAAGCCGCGGACGGTGACGGGCTGGAAGGGGCTGATCAACGACCCGGGGATGGACGAGTCGTTCGACGTGCACCGGGGGCTGCGCACCGCCCGCCGCCTGCTGCTCGACATCGTTGGCGCCGGGATGCCGGTGGGCTGCGAGTGGCTTGACCCGATCACCCCGCAGTACATCGCCGACACGGTGACCTGGGGCGCGATCGGCGCCCGGACTACCGAAAGCCAGGTGCACCGCCAGCTCGCGTCCGGCCTGTCCATGCCGGTGGGGTTCAAGAACGGCACCGATGGCGACGTCCAGGTCGCGGTCGACGCGTGCCGCGCCTCCGCCGTCAGCCATGTGTTCCTCAGCGTCACCACCGCGGGCGCGGGCGCCCTGGTCACGACCAGCGGCAACGCCGACACGCACGTGATCTTGCGCGGCGGCCGCAGCGGCCCCAACTACTCGGCCTCGCACGTGGACAAGGCCCTCGACCTCATCTCGGCTGCGGGCCTGCCCCGCCGCATCATGGTCGACGCGAGTCACGGCAACAGCGGTAAGGACCACACCCGGCAGGTCGCCGTCGCCGGGTCGCTGGCCGATCAGGTCGCGGCTGGCCAGCGGGGCCTGATCGGCGTCATGCTCGAGTCGTTCATCGTGGGGGGCCGCCAGGACCCGGGCGACGCGACGACCTTGAACTACGGCCAGTCGGTCACCGACGCCTGCATGGACATCGAGATGACGGCCTCGAGCCTGGAGACCCTTGCCACGGCCGCGCGGGCCCGCCGGCGCTCGGCTTAGCGGAAGATCCTCGGACGCCAAGGACAGTAACCGAGGCGTTCGGCAAAGTTAGGAGTACGATACTTATAACTTAGATCCTAAGTTCAGGAGCTGCATGTTTGCCAAGCCGCTGGACATGTTCGACCGTGACGAGGAGTGGGCCGCGCTGTCACGGTTTGCTGCAGACGATCGGCCGGGTGCCACACTCGCGGTGATATCGGGGCGGCGGCGGCAGGGAAAGACGTTCCTGCTCGACGCGCTAAGCAAGGCGACCGGCGGATTCTTCTTCGAGGCGACCGAGGCTGCGGATGCGGAGTCACTGCGGCGGATCGGCGTTCAGCTAGGCGGGTATGCGAGGACTGTGGTACCGCCGCGCCCGGCGGACTGGCGTGAGGTCCTGGACGCGCTGCTGGCCCTGGGCGAGGACCGCGCGGTGACGGTAGTGCTCGACGAGTTCCCGTACCTGGTCAAGGTGAATCCGGAGTTGCCGTCGGTGATCCAGGCCGCGTTCGGGCCGCGCAGGGAAGAGAGGCTCCACTCGCGCACCCGACTGCTGCTATGCGGCTCGGCGATGTCCTTTATGGGACGCCTGCTGTCCGGCACGGCGCCGTTGCGCGGCCGGGCGGGGCTGGAGATGATCGTGCCGACTTTGGATTACCGGCTGGCCGCGCGGTTCTGGGAGATTGACGACCCGCAGCTTGCGGTGCTTCTGTATTCCATCGTCGGCGGCACGCCCGCCTACCGGGACGGGGCAGCGGGCGGCCGAAGCCCCGAATCGATCGCGGACCTGGGCCGCTGGGTGACGGATAACGTGCTCAGCAGGTTCAGTCCGCTTTTCCGTGAAGCCCGATATCTGCTCGCCGAGGAACCCGATATCAGGGACAACGCCGTCTACCATTCTGTACTGTCTGCGGTTGCCGAAGGGAACGGCACTCGCGGTGGCATCGCCGGCTACCTCGAGCGCAAGGCCACAGATATCTCCCACCACTTGTCAGTCCTGGAGGACGCGGGGCTGCTGGTCCGCGACGTCGACGTGTTCCGTCCGGGCCGCAGCGTGTACCGGATCAGTGAGCCGCTGATCGCCTTCTACCACGCGATCATGCGCCCCGAGTGGAGCCGCCTGGAGCGGCGTGGCCAGGCTGCGCAGGTCTGGCGTGACAACGCCCACCGGTTCGCAACCAGCGTTGTCGGTCCGCGCTTCGAGCAGATTTGCCGTGACTGGCTCCTAGCCTACGCGTCGCCGGAGGTCAACGGCGTTCCCGTCTCCCAGGTTGGCAGCGGCGTGGTGCACGACCCGGAAGTTAAAAAGTCCCACGAGGTCGACGTCGCGGCCTTCGGGAACGACTCTGCCGGGCGCCGCGTGCTGCTCGCGATCGGCGAGGCTAAGTGGGCCGACACAACAGGCATGGGGCACCTGACCCGCCTGCGGCGCATCAGGGAACTTCTCATCCGGGCCGGGCAGCCGGGCGCGGAAACCGCCGAGTTGCTCCTGTTCGGCGGCACCGAGCCTTCCCCCCAGCTTCGTACCCCTGCCCGGGACGGAGAAGTCCGCCTTATCGGCCTTAGTGATCTTTACGCGTGAAGCTGGCCGGCTGCGGGCTCGGGGCGCTTTAGGTCGTAACGTGAGGTCTCATGATCACGATCCTGGATCACCTGGCCGTTGGCACGCCGGATCTTTCCGCCGGCTGGGAGCTGTTCGCGGGCGTCGTGGGCGGGACGTGGGTTTACGGCGGCGACTCGCCCGGCTTCTGGTGGGGGCAACTGGAGTTCGCCTCGGGTCCGAAGGTCGAGTTGCTGACACCCACCGGGGGCCCGGACTCGGCGTTCCTCGATCGTTTCCTCGCCGCCCGCGGCGCGGGCCCGCACCACTTCAACTTCCTGGTCCCCGACATTGAGGCCGCGCTGGCGCGGGTCAAGGCGGCCGGCATCGACCCGGTCGGGGTCAACCTGGCGAATCCCGGCTGGAAAGAGGCCTTCTTGCACCCGCGCTCCGCGCACGGCATCGTCATCCAGGTTGCCCAGCAGGCCGGATCGCCAGCGTCCGTGCCGCCGCCGGAGATGCCCGAGCCGGGGCCCGCGGCTCGCCTGGACCTGATTGAGCATCACGTCAGCGACCTTGACGGCGCGGTCCGGCTGTTCCGGGATGTCCTGGACGGCCGCCTCGAAGCGACCGGCGCCGGGACCGTCGAACTGACCTGGCCCGGAGGCAAGCGGATCAGGCTCGTGCAGGAGGACGGCCTGCCACTGGGGGGCGCGTTGCACCATGTCCGGTTCACTCCGGTGGCGGGCGCGTTCAGCACCCGGCAACGCGAGCGCGCGGGCTTGCTGGCCGGGCAACTCGGCGTGACCGTGGAACTGGCCGGCTAGCGGCAGGCCGGCGAGACATCATCCCGTTCGGGTGAGTTCACGGTAGCGTCGCTGTTTGATCATCGAATATGGATATGCCCGCGGAGCAGAGGCCTGACCGCGAGCCCGCGGATGCGGTCGCGCCAGGCGAGCCGGCCGAGCGGGGCGAGCACTGGTGGCCGGTGGCCGTTGCGATCATTGTCGCGGCTGGCCTGCATGTGGCACTGCCGGCCCGTTACCGGATCCAGCCCGCCTGGGTGGTCCCGGTCGTACTCCTTGGGTTGCTGGCGGTGCTGATAGCCGGGGACCCAGGCCGCATCGACAGGCAGAGAATCTGGCTGCGAGTCGCCACTGGCGTCGTCATCGCGCTGCTGACCGTGGCGAACGTGATCGCAGCCGGCTCGTCGCGGAGATCCTGACCAACAACAAGGTCTTCGCCGCCCACCCGGGCGGCCTTCTCGCCGCCGGAGGCGTGGTCTGGGCGACGAACGTAATTGCCTTCGGGCTCTGGTACTGGGACCTCGATCGCGGCGGTGCCGCCTCCCGGGCCCATCATCCGGGCCGGAACCCGGCGTTCGTCTTCCCGGAGATGCAGAACTCGGCGTACGTGCCCGCCACCTGGGTACCCCGGTTCGTCGACTACCTCTCGCTGGCCTTCTGGACCGCCACCGCGATCAGCCCCACCGATATCTCGGCGATCAAGCCCTGGGCCAAGCTGCTCATGATGCTCGAGGCGGCCTGCTCGATCGTGCTGGCAGCCCTCGTCATCGCCCGCGCGATCAACGTCCTCTAGCGCGGGCGCAGACGGGCTCAGCGCCGGTCGGGACCGAGCGCGGCCTGAGCGGCCTGCTTGATGGTTGCCGCCCCGCTGACCACTGTCCGCCGCCACGGCAGAGTGCCGTCGATTTCTACCTCGAGCGAGAAGCTGAGGAATGTCCTGATCAGCACGATGAGCCCGAGGACCAGAACGTTGTCGAGCGTTGGGGCAACCGCGACGGTCCTGATCAGGTCGGCCGCGACCAGTATCTCCAGGGCGAGCAGAAGGGTGCCGCCGAACGCCTGACGCAGCACCGCAAAGGCCTGCTTCGACGAACCGGACGGGCGCCAGGCCAGCCCGGCCAGGACAAACGACGACAGCACGCCGACGACCAGGATGAGGGCTCCGAGAGCCTCAAATCCCTGGGCAACGTGGTCCATGGCCGTGGCAAACGACGAGGTCGCCGCGGCGTCCGACGCGGCCAGCATGCTCAGTGCCGTGGCTGCCTCCCGGTCTGTATCGCCTGGGCCTGGGCCCGCACCCCGGTCAGCTCACTTCTCCGGCGGCTTCCTGAACGGCGTTATCGATGTCCTTCGGGCTCACGTTGAGGTCCTTGGCGACGCGCTTTTCGGCCTTCAGGGCAGCTTTCTGCACGGCCTGCCCGATCTTGCTCTCGCCCACCACCACGAGGGCGGCCTGGCCGTCGTCGATGATGTCGCCGAGTTCCTTGACGTCCGCGCGCGACATGCCGCGCCACAGGTGACCGCCGACACCGCCGATGGCCGCGCCCACCAGGGCGGAGCCGAGGATCGAGGGCGGGAACAAGATGCCGATCACCGCCCCGGCCGCCGCGCCGCCCCACGCGCCGTGCCGGGTGGCAGTCTCGTCTTTGTTGACGTGGACCTTGCCGTTGGCGGCCTTCGTCACCACGGCAGCGTCATAGGTCCCGACGGCTCCGGCTGAGTGCAGGTCCTTCACCACCCGGTAGTCATCCTTGGCCTGCGCCTCGTCTGCGTAGGTACCGATGAAGATGAAGACTGATTCTGGCTTCGCCACGTCCCGCTCCTCCTCTTGCGCCCGGGCCGATGCCCGGGCTGGCGAGGTCCACGCTGCCACCGTCGCCGGCCGGGCGCATAACCCGATCAGGGCGAAACGCAGGTCCCAGGCCGCGATCCCAGGGCCGGTACGGGCAGGTTGAGGTAGTTATGGGCGCCTGTCCGTCAAGCGGTCGCCCGCCGCAGCCGGGCTCTGCCCGGCCACCGCCTGGGAGATCTACCGGCTGTCCACCCGCAGGGAGTGGCTCGATCACCGCGTGAGCGACCGGTTTTCCAGCCGCGAGGAACTCAGCCAGTGCTGCGCCACCTTGTTCCCCGGCTGCCAGCTGGAGCGGCTGGGCGGTACCGTCACCGGGCTGACCTGGGACAGCACTCTTTAAGGCTGGTGCCTGGCCGGTACCGGGCTGAGACTGGTCAGGACACTCCTCACGCGTCCGCCCACAGGTCGCCGATCGCGTCAGTGAGCAGCCCGGCTACGTCGCCGAGGCGGTGAGCCCCGCCGGACACCACCGGCGCGCCATCGACCCACACCGAGTCGACGTCGGCCGCGGTCGCCGCGAGCAGGACCTGGGCCGGGTCGACGCCGGCGGTGCGAACGGTGTCTAGGCGTACGCACACCAGGTCAGCCCGCATTCCGGGGGCGATGGCCCCGGCATCCGCCCAGCCCAGCGAACCGTGTGCCGTGGCGGCGGCCAGCAGCTCAGCAGGCCGGAACCGCCCGCGGCGCAGCGAGGCCAGCCGCTCGCCGGACTCCAGTGCCCGCGCCTCGCCGATGAGGTCCACGACCGCGTTCTGGTCGCTGCCCAGCGAAAGGCGAACGCCGGCGTCCGCCAGCGCGCGAGCGGGCCCGATGCCGTCGGCGAGGTCCTGCTCGGTGGTCGGGCAGAAGCACGCGGTGACCCGCGCGCCGCCGAGCACCCGGATGTCGCCGTCGGTGAGATGCGTCGCGTGCACGACGGTGGTGCGCGGCGTGAGCGCGCCGCTCTCGTCCAGCAGCTCGGCGGGGGTACGCCCGTAGTACTCGCCTGCCGAGCGGTTCTCAGCGGGCTGTTCGGAAAGGTGAACGTGCAGCGGGCGGCCGGCGCTCGCGACGGCGACCCGGGCGAGGTCATCGCGCGCGACGGCCCGCACCGAATGGATGGCCGCGCCGATGACCGCACCGGGCCCGGCGTCGATATCGCCGGCCCGTGAAGCCCACGCGTCGGCGGTCTTGTCGCTGAAGCGGAGCTGAAGCTCGTCCGGCGGGAGATGGCCGGCGGCGCCGAGCCCGCCCTCCAGGTAGCAGGCATCCAGCAGCGTGAGCCGGATGCCGGCGTCCCGCGCGGCCTGCTGCAGCGCGTGGCCCATCGCGTTCGGGTCGTCGTACGGCTGGCCGCCCGGCCCGTGATGGACGTAGTGGAACTCGCCCACGGTGGTGATGCCCGCGAGGGCCATCTCCGCGTACACGGCGCGTGCGAGGGCCAGGTAGTTGTCCGGATTGAGGCGCGATGCCAGCGAGTACATGGCACCGCGCCAGGTCCAGAACGTGCCGCCGCCCGCGTGGGTGCGCCCGCGCAGCGCCCGGTGGAACGCGTGGCTGTGCGCGTTCGCGAAACCGGGCAGGACGGCGCCGGCCAGGCGCGTCGCGCCCGGCGGCGGGCCCGTGCCTGATGAAACAGTGCCGGGTGTCACCGACGTGAACCGGCCGCCGGCGACCTCGATGAGGACGTCCCGCGCTGGTCCCGACGGCAGCAGGGCGTGGCTCGCGAACAGCGTCGTCATCCGGGGCCGCCACCGGGCCGGCTGAGCGTCATGAGCGCCTCATCGGCACGCGGACGCCGCCGTCCGGGCGCGCCCGCAGCGGGGCGTCGTCGGGTGCGTCGCCGGAGTCGATGTGCCGGATGACGCCCATGCCGGGGTCGTTGGTGAGCACCCGCTCGATCTTGGCCGCGGCGAGCGGCGTGCCGTCGGCGACGGTCACCTGGCCGGCGTGGATCGACCGGCCGATCCCCACGCCGCCCCCGTGGTGCAGTGACACCCAGGAGGCGCCAGAAGCGGTGTTGACCAGCGCGTTGAGCAGCGGCCAGTCGGCGATCGCGTCGGACCCGTCGGCCATCGCCTCCGTCTCGCGGTACGGTGACGCGACCGAGCCGCAGTCAAGGTGGTCCCGGCCGATGACGACCGGCGCGCTGAGCTCCCCGGAGGCCACCATCTCGTTGAACCGCGCGCCCGCCTGGTCGCGCTCGCCGTACCCGAGCCAGCAGATGCGCGCGGGCAGCCCCTGGAACGCGACCCGCTCCTGGGCGGCACTGATCCACTTGTGCAGCCGGGCGTTGTCGGGGAACAGGTCGAGCACCGCCCGGTCGGTGGCGTAGATGTCCTTCGGGTCGCCCGACAGCGCGGCCCACCGGAACGGCCCCTTGCCCTGCGTGAACAGCGGCCGGATGTAAGCGGGCACGAAGCCGGGGAACGCGAACGCCCGCGCGAAGCCGCCGCGGCGCGCCTCGTCACGGATGGAGTTGCCGTAGTCGAACACCTCGGCGCCGGCGTCCTGGAAGGCGACCATGGCCTCGACGTGCCTGGCCATCGAGGCCCGCGCGCGGTCGGTGAACTCCTCGGGGTTCTTGCTCGCGTAGTCGTCCCAGTCGCCGAGGTCCACGCCTTCCGGCAGGTAGGACAGCGGGTCGTGGGCGGACGTCTGGTCGGTGACGATGTCAACCGCCACGCCGCGGCGCAGCAGTTCGGGCAGGACGACGGCGCTGTTGCCGACCAGGCCGACCGACAGGGCGCGCCGCTCGGCCTTGGCGCGCTCGCACCGGGCGATCGCGTCGGCGAGCCCGTCGGCGACCTCGTCGAGGTAGCGGTGCTCGACGCGACGGTGCAGGCGCGCGGGGTCGACGTCGACGACCAGGCAGACGCCGTCGTTCAGCGTCACCGCGAGCGGCTGCGCGCCGCCCATGCCGCCGCAGCCGCCGGTGACGGTGAGCGTGCCGGCCAGGGTCCCGCCGAAGCGCTTCTCGGCGACGGCGGCGAAGGTCTCGTAGGTGCCCTGCAGGATCCCCTGGGTGCCGATGTAGATCCATGATCCGGCCGTCATCTGGCCGTACATCATCAGGCCGAGCTGCTCCAGGCGGCGGAACTCCGGCCAGGTGGCCCAGTCGCCGACGAGGTTGGAGTTGGCGATCAGGACCCGCGGCGCCCACTCGTGGGTGCGCATGACGCCGACCGGCTTGCCCGACTGCACCAGCATCGTCTCGTCCTCGCGCAGCTCGGTGAGGGTGCGAACGATCGCGTCGTAGCTGGCCCAGTTGCGGGCCGCGCGCCCGGTGCCGCCGTAGACGACGAGGTCGTCCGGGCGCTCGGCCACCTCGGGGTCGAGGTTGTTCATGAGCATCCGCATCGGGGCCTCGGTCTGCCAGGAGCGGGCGGTGAGCGTGGTGCCGCGCGGGGCGCGGACGGGGCGGGCGCCTTCCATGTCGGGTCTCCTCAGTGTGTTGTTACGGATCAGCGCAGCGGGCCGCAGGCGGCCTCGGCGGCCGCGACGAGTCGCCCCGACCGTACGAGTTCCACGGCGGCCGCGATGTCGGGGGCGAGGTAGCGGTCCGGGCCCGGGCCGGCGACCCGCTGGCGCAGGGCATCGCGGGCCGCGGCGGTCGCCGGGGCGGGGGTGAGCGGCATGCGCAGGTCGAGGGCGCGGGCCGCGGTGAGGATCTCGATCGCGAGCACCTGGGTCAGCGCGTCGACGGCGCGGCGTAGCTTGCGAGCGGCCGACCAGCCCATCGAGACGTGGTCCTCCTGCATCGCGCTGGACGGGATCGAGTCGACGGAGGCGGGCACGGCCAGCCGCTTCAGCTCCGAGACGAGGGCGGCCTGCGTGTACTGGGCGATCATGTAGCCGGAGTCGACCCCCGGGTCGTCCGCCAGGAACGCGGGCAAGCCGTGGTTACGGGCGCGGTCGAGGAACCGGTCGGTGCGCCGCTCGGCGACCGATGCGAGGTCGGCCGCGGCGATCGCGAGGAAGTCGAGCACGTAGCCGACCGGCGCGCCGTGGAAGTTGCCGTTGCTCTCCACCCGGCCGTCGAGCGTGACGACCGGGTTGTCGATGGCGCTGGCGAGCTCGCGGTCCCGGACCAGGCGGGCGTGCGCGAGCGTGTCCCGGCCTGCCCCGTGCACCTGCGGCGAGCAGCGCAGTGAGTAGGCGTCCTGCACCCGGGTGCACCCCGGGCCGCGGTGACTATCCATGATGGCGGAACCGGCCAGCAGCGCCCGCAGGTTGGCGGCGCTGTCGGCCTGGCCGGGGTGCGGGCGCAGCGCCTGCAGGTCCGCGGCGAACACCGCGTCGGTCCCCAGCTGGGCCTCGACGCTCATGGCGGCGGCGAGGTCAGCCGTGCGGAACAGCAGCGCGAGGTCGTGGGTGGCGAGCGTCAGCATGCCGAGCATGCCGTCGACGCCGTTGGTGAGCGCGAGGCCCTCCTTTTCGCGCAGCACGACCGGCGTGATGCCGGCCGCGGCGAGCGCGTCGGCCGCGGGCAGCGCTTCGCCGCCAACGCGCACAGTGCCCTCGCCCATCGCGGCGAGCGCGCAGTGGGCCAGCGGAGCGAGGTCGCCCGAGCAGCCCAGCGAGCCGAACTCGTGAACGACAGGCGTAATGCCCGCGTTGAGCATCGCCGCGTAGGTCCCGGCGGTCTGCAGGCGCACCCCGGTACGGCCGGTGGCCAGCGTGGACAAGCGCAGCAGCATCAGCGCGCGGACGACTTCGCGCTCGACCTCCGGCCCCGAGCCCGCCGCGTGCGAGCGGATGAGGCTGCGCTGCAGGGCCACGCGGTCTTCCGGGGCGATCTGCTTGGTGGCCAGTGCGCCGAACCCGGTCGAGATGCCGTAGTGCGGGTCGGGATCGTCGGCCAGCGCCTCGATGATCTCCCGGCTCGCGACGATGGCCTTGCGCGCCTCGTCGTTCAGCCGCACCTGCGCGCCATGCCGGGCAACGGCGATCACCTGCTGTTCTGTCAGCGCCTCGACGCCCACCGCGATCTCGTTCATTACCCCATCGTGCGACGCGGATCGTCGCCTGTGACCTCCTCCGCAGCCATCACTGTCTGGGATTACAGATTTAGTCCGGCCCGGCCGCGCCCAGCCGCCGGCTGACCTCGGCGGCGGTCCTCGCCGCGCGGGCGGCGAGGCGCTCCCGGTCCCGCTCGTCAACTTCCGCGCCAGGGAACGTCACCGCCACGGCGGCGGCCGGGTAGCCGGCGCGGTCACTGGCGGCGACCGCGACCGAGGCGAACTCGGGTGTCACCTCGCCGTCCTCGGACGCGAAGCCCCGGGCGCGGGTTTCCGCCAGCAGTTGCCTGAGCGCCACGAGTGACCTCGGCCCCCGGTCGTTGCGCAGCACGAAACTGCCTGGTTCCGCGTAGAGCGCGCGCACCTGCGCCCTCGGCATTTGCGCTAGCATCGCCCGGCCGCTGGCCGTCAGGTGCGCCGGCAGCCGCACGCCGACGTCCGTGATCAGGGGAGGGCGCCCGGTGGCGCGTTCCTCGATGACGTAGATGACGTCTCGTCCGTGCATGATCGCCAGGTGCGCGTTCTGGCCGACGTTGTCGACCAGGGCGGCCAGGGGCGCTCGCGCCAGCCGCTGGAGCGAGGTCTGGCGCGCGTAGCCCGAGGCGAGCTCGTACACGGCGACGCCGAGGGCGTAACGCCGCTCCTCGGCGACGTGGACCACGAATCCGGCCCTGACCAGGGTGTCAAGCAGGTGATAGGTTGTTGACCTCGGCAGGCCGAGATCACGGCTGATGGCCGCCGCGGCCGCGGGCTGCGCCTGGGTGCCGAGGTACCGCAACACCGCCAGCGCCTGCTCGGCCGCCGGGACTACTGCCACAGCCGCATCTTACGTCTGAGGACCCAGACACTTCGCCTCCGGCAGCGGGAACGGCCCTGCCGGCGCCAAGCTTGACTTCAACCGGAGTTCAGGTTCTACCCTCACCCGGGTGAGCACAGATATGGCCAGACCCGCAACGACGGCGGTCAGCCCGGCCGACGGGATATGGGCGCCGGCCCGCCGCGCGCTGACGGCGGGCCTCGTGCTCGCGGTCACGTTCGTCGCGTTCGAGGCGCTCGCCGTCGCTACCATCTTGCCGCTGGTCGGCCGTCGCCTGGGCGATCTACGTCTCTACGGATGGGTGTTCAGTGCCTTCCTGCTGGCCAGCCTGATCGGGATCGTGGTCGCCGGGACGCTGGCCGACCGCGTGCCACTGGGACGGCCGATGCTCGCCGGCCTTGCGCTGTTCACCCTCGGCCTGGTCATCGGCGGGACCGCGCCGGACATGGCGGTTCTCGTGGCGGGCCGGGCGGTGCAGGGCCTTGGCGCCGGGGTCGTGCCGGCGGTTGCCTACGTGGCCATCTCCCGGTGCTATCCCGACGAGTCGCGGCCGCGCATGTTCGCCGTGCTTTCCACCGCGTGGGTGGTGCCCGGCCTGGCCGGGCCGGGCATTGCCGCCCTCGTGGCCGCCGCGGTTGGCTGGCGGTGGGTCTTCCTGGGCTTGATACCGCTGGTGATCGCGGCGGGGGCGCTGGTCGTGCGAGCCCTGCGGAACGTCCCCGCCCCCGCCAGCCCGGGGACGGCCGCCGTGCCCTACCTGGCCGTGCTTGGCGTGGTGGCGGGCGCGGGCACCGCGCTGGCGTCGCTCGACTCCGGCGTCGTGCCCGTGGCCGCCGCCGGCGGAATCGCGGGCGGAATCCTTCTCGGCGTCTCGCTGCGCCAGCTGACACCGCCCCGGTACCTGTCCGCACGGCCCGGACTGACCGCCACGATCCTCAGCCGGGCCCTGCTGACGTGCTGCTTCTTCGCGGGTGACGCGTATGTTCCCTACGCGATCGTGACCGTCCGCCATGCCCCCACCGCGCTGGCCGCCCTCGCGCTCACCGCGTCGACCCTCACGTGGACGGCGGGATCGTGGGTGCAGGCCCGGTGCATCGCCCGGTACGGCCCGCGCCGCCTGGTCCGGCTCGGTGAGTGCCTGGTCGCCGTCGGCCTCGCCGCGATGTGCGTCGCGCTCCTGCCGTCAGTGCCTCCCGCGCTGGCGATCGTGGCCTGGGCGCTGGCGGGCGGAGGGATCGGCACCGCCTACTCTCCGCTGTCCGTGACCACCCTCGACCACGCCGCGCCGGGCGAGGAGGGCCGGGCGACCTCGGCCCTGCAACTCTGCGACGTGCTCGGCCAGGCCCTCGGCACCGGAATAGCGGGGGCGATCGTCGCTGCCGCCACCGCCGGGATCGGGCACGGCCCCGGGGCCGCGCTGACGTTCTCGTTCGGCATCGTGGTTGCCCTCACCGGGGTCATCGCGGGGAAGCGGCTTCCTGCCCGGCTCATAACGTCCAGGGAACCGCCGGAGCCGCCAGCCTGAGCCGCCAGAATCAGAAGATCTATCCAGAACGGATGGTGGCGCCTCCCTCGGGCACCCGGCTTGGGAACCCGGCGGCCGCCCGGCTGCCCGCGACCACATCCCGATGATCACGACGGTATCGACGGTCGTCCACGTGCTGACGGAAGCGGTCCGAGGCACGTCAGGCCGGCCATCACCGCCGACATTGTTAAACGTCACATTCACCGCTTCCGTTGGCCGGAAGTCGCGCCTTGCTCCTTCGGCACCGAGTCACCAGAGTAGCTCCGGCGAAAACAGTGCCGATTTCTCATACTTGGAGCACCAATGTCCACTCCGCTGCCAGCCCCCGGGCAGCCGACCGCCCCGGCTGCCCCGGGATCCCGGCACACGACGCTCAGCGTGGCGACCATCGTCGCCGTCGGGTTCGCGGTCTGCCTGGCCCAGGTGGGCGTGGCCGTGCCGGCCACCCTCAACGGCACCTTCCAGACGGTGCTGCACCCCACGGGCGCGTCCCAGCTGGACTGGATCTCCGACGCCATCCTGCTGCCGATCGCGGCCCTCGAGCTCACCTTCGGCGTGCTCGGCGACCTCTTCGGCCGGAAGCGGCTGCTGGTCAGCGGCGCGCTGATCCTGCTCGTAGGTGAGCTGATCTCGACCACCTCAGCCGGCGTCGTGCAGATGTACTTCGGCCAGTTCATCGCCGGCGTCGGCTCGGCCGCACTGTTCCCGACCACCCTGGCCATCATCGCCTCGGGCAGTCACACGCACGCCAGCCGGGCCCGGATGATCGCCCTGTGGGCGGCGCTGCTGTCGCTCGGCAACTTCATCGCGCCGATGCTGGGCGGCCTGACCGCCACCTACGCGAGCTGGCGGCTGGCCTTCATCATCATCGCGATCCTGGCCGCCATCGTGGCCGCGGTCAGCTGGCTCTTCGCCGAGGACTCGCGCTCGCCCGAGGGCCGCTCGCTGGACGTCCCCGGGCAGGTCACCGTCGGCCTGGGCCTGTTCGCGCTGCTGTACGCGGTGATCGAGGGACCGACAGCCGGCTGGGGCAGCGCGACGATCATCATCTCCTTCGTGGTGGCCCTGGTCCTGCTGGTCGCCTTCGTCATCATCGAGACCCGGGTGCACAACCCGCTGCTGCGCATGGACCTGTTCAAGAACCGCGCCTTCGCGCTGGCCGCGGCGGTCACCGTGGTCGGGATGTTCTCCTTCCTCGGCACCGCGTACGCGATCAGCATCTGGATGGAGGTCATCCAGCACCAGAGCGCGATCCGCACCGCGGTGGCGTTCATCCTGCTCAGCGGCCTCGCGATCTTCCTCCTGCCGCTGACCACGTTCCTGATGGCCCGGTTGCAGCCCCGCTGGGTACTGACGCTCGGTTTCCTGCTGATGGGCATCGGCCAGCTGCTGGCTTCCACCATGTCGGTCACCGACACCGCGCTGCCCTCGCTCATCCTGCCGATGGGCCTGGTCGGCGTCGGCTTCGCCTTCGCCGTCTCGTCGGTGACCGCGACCGTGGTGAACACCGTGCCGGCGAAGCTGGCCGGCATGGCCGCGGCCACCACCAGCATGGTCCGCGACTTCGGGTTCGCCCTGGGCCCGGCCGTGATCGGCGCGGTCGCCCTGAGCAAGGCCGCCGGGCTGTTCAACACCGCCGTCAACGCCGACTCCGCGCTGTCCGCCCTGCGGACGGCGGCGGAGGGCGCGGGCCCGGTCGCCGTCAACTCGGTGCCGCCGTCGGTGGCGATCAGCAAGGCCGCCCCGCACGCGGTCACCGCGCTGAGCAGCGGCTACTCGACCGGCTTCCTGGTCGTCGCGATCGCCGCCCTGGCCTGCGCGGTCGCAACCGCACTGTTCCTCGGCGGCCGGACCGAGCAGGAGGAGGAAATCGCCATGGTCGAGCAGGGAGAGGACGCCACGGTCGGCTAGCCGGCTCACCACCGCCCGGCGCGGGCCAGGGTCCTGGTGATGACCTGCGTCACCAGGTCGGGCTCGCGCAGGACGGGCAGGTGGTCCAGGCCGGGGACGACGGTGAGCTCGCAGCCGGGGATCCGGGCGGCGGCCAGCTTGTTGACCTTGACCAGCGGCGGGTAGTCGGCGTCGCCCACCACCAGCGCCGCGGGCACGGTGATCGAGCCGAGCCGGTCCCAGGCCCGCGGGCCGCGCTGTTCCAGGTCGCCGCGCGCGAGTTCGGCCCGGGCGGCCGAGCGCAGCTGCTCGAGCACGGCCGGGGTGAGGCCGCCCGTGCCCGCGGCCCAGACCTTGGCGTTGACGGCGACCAGCCCGTCCACGTCGCCGGCGGTGAACGCGCGGGTGTACTCGGACTGCAGCTCGCTATCGTCCGGGTCCGGCTCGTCCTTCCACGGGTAGCCGGGGACGCCGGTGCACAGCAGTACCAGGGCGGCCACCCGGCCGGGCTGCTCGACGGCCAGCGAGAGCGCGGTGGCGCCGCCCTGGCTGCAGCCCGTGACAGCGACCCGGTCCAGGCCGTAGTGGTCGAGGACCGCGACCAGGTCGTCGTAGAGCGTGTACTTGACCGCCGGGGCGGGCGAGCGCCCGAACCCCCGGGCGTCGTACCTGATCACCCGGTACGTGCCGGTCAGCGCGGGCAGCACCAGTTCCCAGAACCGCGAGTCGCCCACCCCCGGGTGCAGCAGTACCAGCGGCGGCCCGTCGCCGCCGCTGTCATCAGCCCAGAGCTCGCCGCCGTCCACGGGGACCATCGTGGAAGTCACCCGGCCAGCATGGCCGCTGCCCGCGGGCATGGCAAGCGGGCATCACGGTCCACCTCGCCCCGGTCGTTGTTCCGTCACGGGATCCGCCCACTGCACTGAGCTCAGCGATCCCGCTCAGCCGCCGGGGGTGAAGTCGATCCGGTTGGCCGACTCGCCCCGGCCGACGAAGGCCACGGCCACCATTTCCGGCGGGAACAGGCCGTGCGCGACCACCCCGGGCGTCGATGACAACCGGGCGGCCAGCGCCGCCGGGTCCTCGACGGGCCCGTGGTAATCGGCGATCACGCCGCCGTCCGGGCTCAGCGGGACATCACGCAGCGCGGCCGGGGCGACCCGGCGCATGGTGGCGCGCAGCCCGAAAGACATCAGCTCGAGGGGGATGGGGGCATGCAGCGCCGTGACCGGCTTGGACGAGTCGGCGATAACCACGAACCGGTCCGCCGCCCCGGCCACGATCTTCTCCCTGGTGTGCGCGCCGCCGCCGCCCTTGACCAGCCAGCCGTCGGGCGCGATCTGGTCGGCGCCGTCGATGGTGATGTCGAACCGGTCGATGCTCGTGACGGCCTCGATCCGCAGGCCCAGTTCGCGCGCGGCGTGCTCGGTCCTCGGCGACGTCGCGGCGCAAAGTATGTCGAGGGACCGCTTCGCCAGGGCCGGAAGCAGGTACGCCACGGTCGAGCCGGTGCCAAGACCGACGGTCATGCCGTTCTCGACCAGCTCCGCTGCCGCCTCCGCGGCAACCTGCTTCTCTCGCTCAACGCTCATGCCGGGTGCCTCCGTACGGTGGTGGATTTTCGCTACCACCGTACGGTCAGCCGTCGGCGGGGGCACGGCGGCCTGGCCGCTAGCCGGGATTGCGCCGGCCCGCGCGGGCCGGCACAGCCCTCCTGCATGCGACCACCGGTTCTTCGAATCCTCACCGTTCCTCGTCACTGAGCGATAGTGGGCATCGCCCGGCGGGCGGCCGCGAACGGTCTTCGGCCGCCTGGTCGGGCGGGCGCTCCCTTCGGCCCGTCGCGGTCTTCCGCCACCGCGCGGTGGCCGCCGCTAAGCCCTCCGGGGACCCGCCGTCCCTCGCGCGCATCCGGCGCGGGGGAGCTCAGGGGGTAGCTCTCACCCCGGGATCCGTCCGGTCCCGGCGGTGTCACACCTGCCCGTCAGCACACCTCCGCGTCTTCAGCGCATAATGTCATTGTAGCACTAGAACGCAGTATCGCGTACGAATGCTCACTATTCAGCGAGCGGCTCGAACCCCCAGGTTGCGGTGAAGTCCGCGCTGACCTGCGCGGCATTACCGGCGCTGGCCGTGACCACGCCGTGGTAAGTGCCGGGGCGCGCGTAGGCGTGCCCGCCGAAGATGCTGTACAGGCTGTTCACCTGGGTGCCGGTGGCATTGGTGCCGGAAACGTCGCCGGTGGTCGTGGTCCCGTCGCCCCAGTTAATCGTGCACCCGATGCCAAGCGAGGCGTCGCACAGGCTCAGCGTGCTGGTCGGGAAGCCCGGAGCTGACAGGGTGGCGACCGGCCCGTCCACCCGGCCCTGGGCGTTGGCGGTCACCGTGCTTCCGATGATGTCCAGCGACCACGGCACCTCGGTGGAGGGGTAGAAGTTCACGCTGGCTGCCTGGAGGCGTGCACCCTGCGTGGCCAGGCGCTGCAGGAAGTCGTGGTAAGCCGGGCTGGTGGCGCTCCGCTGGACGGACGGCGACCAGGCGACCTCCATGAGCGCGGGCAGCCGCGGGAACGCCATGTAGTCGACATCGGACAAGTTTGACAACGTTTCGCCCCATATGTCGCCTTCCACGCCGATAACGTTGTGGTCGGTGACACCGCTGACGAAGGTGCCGGGGTCCCAGTTGTAGGCGCTGTCTACGTCGCATCCCTGCGGGCAGGCCCAGTTCATGCCCAGGGACGGGGGCACGCTGGACTGGGCGGTCACGCTGTACTTCTGGTCGAGGTAGGTGTGGTTGGCGGGCGCCATCACGACCTTCATGTTCTTGGCCACCGCTTCCCGTCCGGTCTCCGTTCCCGGCGAAGTGCCCCCCGCGGGCTGCCAGTACTCCGCGATCGAGCCTGCTGGCGGCTGGGTTCCCTGGCCGGCGATGTCCGCCCAGCCCATGACGGTCTTCCCGTCCCCGGCGACGATGGGGGCTTCCTCGTTGATGAAGGAGGCATACTGCGTCGCGCTGAGCAGCGACGCGGGCACCTCGTCGCCGCCAAGATCGTAATACGGCCCCGGGGTGATGGCGGAGAGCTGCCCGATAACCGCCTTCATGATCGCCCAGGTGTCCGGGCTGGTTGGGCACAGCGCGCTGTAGCCGACGTCTTCGGTGTAGTCCCACCCGGGCGGGTTGTTCTGGCCGCAGTCGATACCGTGCGGGTCGGCCGGCAGCGCCGGATTGCTGGTGTCGTTGTACTCGGACATGATGATGGCGTTGTTGTGACCGGGCGAGTCGACCTCGGGCACGACGGTGATGAAGTGCGCGGCCGCGTAGGCCACGACGGCCTTGTACTCGTCCTGGGTCCAGAAACCGCCGGGATCCTCCAGCCTGCCGTCAGTCCCAACCGATCCGGTGCTCCCGATGCTGGTCAGGTCCGGGAAGCCATTGATTACCAGGCGGAAGCCCTGATCGTCGCTGAGGTGCAGGTGAAACACGTCGACCTTGTAGGCGGCGACCTGGCTGATGAGCTGCTCTGCCGCGGACGGGGACTCGTAGTGCCTGGCGATGTCAAGCATCACGCCACGATAGGCATAGCGGGGATAGTCGGTGATGTCGACCACGGGCGTGGTCCACGGCCCCGGCATGACCTTTGGGCTGTTGATCCACGCGGGCAGGAGCTGACGGAAGGTCTGTACGCCGTTGTACAGTCCGTGAGCGGCGGGCGCCTCGATCGTCGCGTTCGAAGTCGTCGTGTCGAGTTGATAGCCCTCGGCCTGGTCGCTGGCTGGTAGCGTCCCCGGATCGCCGACCTGCAGGATGATATCGCCCGGCCGCGGCGTGCCGCTGACCACGGGCAGGGGGTACCCGGTCGCGGGGCGCAGGTATGCGGCCAGGTCGGCGGCGGCGGACAGTTCGGGAACGGCACCCGCGCCCGGCGCCGCCACGATCCGGCTGGTGCCGGTAAGCGTGAACTGGCCTGTCCCGACGGTGGCCGACACCGGCTTCGGGACGATCGGGAGGTCGGTCAACGCGGTGGCCGACGCCTGCACGGACGCGGCGTTGGCCGTTATGCCGGTAACTGCGGTCGGCACGCCCGCGACCAGGGATGTTGAGACGAGTATCGCGGCAAGAGTGAATCTGCGTTTCATGTCGCCTGCCTCGGTGCGTTTGTAGTCGATGCCGCCAGCCGTGCCAATAGGGCAATGCGGACGCTACATAAAGGAGCGACACTGGTCAAGCATGATCCGTTTCGTGTAATTCCGCTATGCTGCCACGGCTAACGTATTGGGCAGGCATATGAATCCAACGTAGCGAAACGGGTAGCAGATAGATTTATTTGCTCCCTGGTCCGGTCGTTCGCGCGTCTGATCCGGCTGAGGCGGTTGCGGGTACCGGTGGCGGTACGGTGGCCAGGCGGGTGGAGGGGCGGGTTTGCCCCCGCTCCCCGCATCCGCCTCTATGGGTAATGGTCACGATGAACGTGAAACGCGAGCCCGTTCCCGCGCATGACTGGTTCAATGCAGGCCTATGGAATCAGCCGTATTCGTTCTGAGTGATCTGAATTTAAATTTGAATTGAAGAAAAAAGCCGCTCACTCCCGGGCCAGGGCGGCCAGCAGCGCCCGCGTGCGGGCCCGGGAGCCGGCCGGGTCATCCCCGACCGGGAACGGGGCCGCCCAGATATCGGTGGCGCCCGCCTCGAACAGCGCCCGGACCTGCGCGGCGACGCTCTCCTCGGCGCCGACGACGACCGCCTCGCCCGGCCCGGAGATCCCGCCGTGGGCCAGGATGCGCTGGTAGTTGGGCAGCTCGCCGTAGACGGAGAACTGGCGGGCGGCGGCCGCGCGGGCCTCGGCAACGTCGTCGTGTACGGCCACTGGCAGCCCCGCCACGATCCGGGGCGCGGGGCGCCCCGCGTCGGCGGCGGCCTTTCTGATCCGCGGGGCGACGTGCGTCTCGATCGCCCTGGCGTTGGCCATCCACAGGATCGTCCCGGCCGTGTAGGCGCCCGCGACCCGCAGCAGCCGTGGTCCCAGGGCCCCGACCAGGACCGGGATTTCCGCGCCGTCCGGCAGCGGGAGCGGTCCCGCCTCGACCCGGAACTCCCGGCCGGAGAAGCTGACCTGCTCGCCGCGCAGCAGCCCGGCCAGGATCTGGACGTACTCGTCGGTGTGCTCTCCGGGCGTGCTGTATGACAGGCCGAGCCGGTCCTCGACAACGACCCGGTGCGAGGGGCCGACGCCGAGGGTGAGCCGTCCGGGAACGCCGATGGCGGACACCACGGCGTTGGCCCGGCTGGCCTGCAGGACCGGGTGACAGGTATAGCTCGGCAGCACCGCGGTGCCCAGCTCGATGGCCGAGGTGGCCCGGCCGGCCAGCGTCATCGCCGGCAGCGGATCGCCTGCCCCGGCCGCGCCCGGGTACCACATGCTGGTGAAGCCGTCCGCCTCGGCCCGGCTGGCCTGGGTGACGATCCGGTCGGCGGTCGCTCCGCCGCCGGTAAGCCCGATACGCATCCGAACCCTCTCTCAGTGCACGGTGAGTGCGGGGAAGGCGGCCGGCACGCCGCCGATGACGCCAAGGCACTCGGTGAAGAAGTAGATCGTCTTGAAGAACTCGAGGATGTTGCCCTCCTCTACCAGGATCTTGCGGTACATCACGGTGCGCTGCGGGTCGTAGCCGTCATGCAGCGCCTGCCAGTCGGCGTAGTCCATGCCGAGCACGTAGGTGGCCGCCGGCTGGTCCCCGGGCACGGTGACTCCAGGCCCGGTGACGCGGCAGTCGGCGACCGTGCCGCCGCCCCACTGGATGTACAGGGCGGCCGGGCCGGCCTGCAGGTCACGGCACCCGAGCGCCCACGAGGCGGCGTAGCCGGCCTTGACCTGCTCGAAAAAGTCCCAGTACATCGCCAGTTTGCCCGCCCGGGCCTGCTCAGAAGGGCCGGCCGTCAGCGCGTCTCGCACCGCGGCGGCCCACCCGGGGCTGAAGAACTCCGGTTCGCTCATCGTCGCTCACCCGCCCGCCAGCACCGGCTGCACCGACCCGACCATGGCCTGCAGGTCGGGGGTCAGGCTGATGCCGACGTCGTTCAGCTTGCGGCCCAGCTGCTGGAACATCAGCATCCGGACCTCCTCCTGGGTCCAGCCAAGGGGCTCGTAGATCACCTCGCGGCTGGCCACTTTCGCGAGCGTCAGGATCGTCCGCAGGGTCTCGTGGATCTCCCTGATCATGGACGGGTCTTTCCGCACCGCGTCCTGCAGGTACTTCATGCCCCCCTGGACGTGCCGCGACTCGTCCCGGCAGGTCGCCGTGAAGCCGGTGTAGTAGGCCGGCAGGAATCCCCGCCACCGGGCGTAGGAGAGGGTCACCTTCATGACCGACAGGGCCAGCACGCCCTCGATCCACAGGAAGTAAGTCGTGCCGTACCGCACCCGCGCCCGCTCGTCGTACGGGTTCCTGCGGACCTCGTCGGCCTGGTAGGCCAGCAGCCCGAAGGGCCCGACGAACGTCTCGGACACCCAGGGGAACGACGCGTCGAGTATGTCCATGATGTCGTCACCTTGCAGCCCGACGACTTCACGGTAGAAGCGGTCGAAGAACACCGTGTGCCGTGCCTCGTCCTCGATCTGCGCGGAGATGTGCAGCTTCTCCTCCTCGCCCGCGCCGATCATGAACACCGGCAGTTCGATCTCGACCTGCCGTTCTCCGTGGTGGAATCCGGACGCGATGGCCAGGAACGACTGCCGCTCCGCCTCGGTCATCTTCTCGTTCCAGTCGACCTTGTCCTGGCTGAAGTCGAGGTCGTATACGTCCCAGCGCTGCTTGAGGTACTTGCGGTAGAGCGTCGTGTAGTCCGGCAGCGACTTCAGGTCCTTGTGGGCGTACTCGATGACGTCGTCGATGTCGACGTCGAGCACGTCCTCAAGGGCAGCACCCTCGATCTGGCGCACCTGCTGGTCGCTTAGCGCCCGCGGGCCCTCATGAAGCACTGCCGTCGGGCTCTTGCGCTCGGCCATGGGCAACCTCCGATTCCCGGGCGCCTCCGTTGGCGCCCTGCGTTTCTGCGTGTCCGGCTGGGGCCGGCAACAGTGAGTTCACCACTCGGGCAAGCAGCGCTGACCATTCCGTCGGGTCGACCGCGTGCAGCTCCTCGGTCAGCAGGTAGCTTCCGAACGCGAGCAGCAGGCAAAAGTGAGCCAGCGCGTCGGGTGACAGCGCTGGGTCAAGCTCGCCGCCCGACTGTCCGGCGATGATCAGCCCGGCCAGCCACTCCGCGCGCTCGCTGGTGTACGCGCGCATCAGCCCGGCGACGTCCTCGTCACGGCGGGCCGCGATCAGCGCCTCCGCGGCCAGGTAGCTGCGGTCGTCGCGGCGCCTGGGCAGGGAGCGGCCCACCTGGAGCAGCAGGTCGGCGACGGGCCGTTCGGGATCCGCGGCCAGCAGGTCGGCCAGGACCCGCCCCCCGTGGGCCCGGATCGACGCCACCAGCAGCTCGGCCTTCGAGCCGAAGTGCGCGTACAGCGCCCCGTTGCTGACCCCGGCGGCCGCGGCGATGTCCGCCACTCGCGTGCCGTCATAGCCGCGCGCGGCGAAGGCGTCAGCCGCCGCGCGCAGCAGCCGAGTGCGAGTCTCTGCGGGCGTTACCCCGGCGACGCGGCCCATAACGCTATTAAAGAGTGTTCATTTAATTCGTCAAGCCCTCCTCCGGGAGGACCGGGAAGACTTGCGCGGCGGTCCCGGCGGAGGTAGGTGTTCACTAAAGCGGACATAACGGAGGCCTGGTTGCCGCCAGCCGAAAACCAGCCGGCGCTCGCCGGCGTGCGCGTGCTGGAACTCACCGGCGGCGTGGCCGGTGCCGTCGCCGGAATGCTGCTGGCCGACCTCGGCGCCGACGTGCTCAAGGTGCACCCGCCTGGACCGGTTCCGCTCGCAGGCCAGCGCGGACTGGTGATGTGGGACCGCGGCAAGCGCGCCGCCACGGCGGACCCGTCGAGCGCGGGGGACCTGCTGGCCCTCGACGAGGCGATCGACGGCGCTGACGTGCTCCTCGTCGGCACCAGCGGGCCCGGCATCACCTACCGCGGCCTCCTCGATCGCGGCCGCCGGCCCGGTGAGCCGTGCTTCTGGGTGGTCATGCCGCCCTACCTGCTCGACGAGACGCCGTGGCCGGGCGGCCAGGAATCGGCCGGCCTGCTCTTCGCCTGGCTCGGTCATGCCTGGAACCAGTCGTCCTACGCCGACGTCCCCGTTGACTGCCTGTTCCCGCTGGCCCTGTACATGCAGGCCATCTGGGCCGCGACCGTCGCGGTCGCACTGCTGGCCGGCCGCTGGCGCGGTCTCACCCTGGCCCCGCTGGCGGTTGCCGGCGGCGCTCACGGCGCCCAGCTGGTCTCGCCAGGCAACTTCACCGCCAGCCGCGACGAGCCGCACGTCCACCGGCCCGGGGGGCCGGGCGGAGCCCTGCCCAACTACCGGACCTACCGCTGCGCCGATGGCCAGTGGCTGTTTCTCGGCGCCTTCACCAACGCCTTCATCGAGCGCGGGCTGACGGCCGCGGGCGCCGCGTGGATCTTCGAGGACCCGCGGGTGGGCGGAAGACCCGGGAACGTCCGGCTCCCAGAGAACATGACCTGGATTGCCCGCGAGCTGGAGAAGGCCTTCGCGACCCGTCCTCGGGACGAGTGGCTGGAGCTGCTGGAGGCGGCGGACTGCCCGGCGGCGCCGGTCAACGAGCCCGGTGCGTGGCTGGACCACGACCAGGTCCGGGCGCTCGGGCTGCGCCTGGAGGCGGTCAGCGACACCGGCCAGGAAATCGTGATGCCCGGCCCGCTGGTCAACTTCTCGCTGACTCCGGTCAGCGTTCGCGGTCCCGCCGTCAGTTCCCGGCCGGGAATTACCGGGCTGCGGCCGCTATGGCCCGCGGCCGGGGCGGCCGCGCGGCGCGAGCCCGGCGGGCCGCCGTCGCCCGCGCCCCGGGAATCGGAGCAGCTGCCGCCGTTGTCGGGCCTGCGCGTGCTTGACCTCGGCACGATCATCGCGGGCCCCTACGTCGGGTCACTGCTCGCCGACCTCGGCGCGGACGTCATCAAGGTGGAGCGTCCGCCGCTCGGCGATGAGTTCCGGGTCGCACACGGCGGCCGCGGCGGTTCCAGCTTCGAGGTGTACAACCGCGACCAGCGCAGCGCGATGCTCGACCTCTCCCCGGGCGATGACCGGCTGGTGTTCGACCGCCTCGTCGGCTCCGCCGACGTCGTCGTGGACAACTACCGCGCCGGCGCCGCCAGCCGGCTCGGCATTGCCCACGACGCGCTGGCGGGCATCAACCAGCGGGTCGTCACCGTTTCGATCAGCGCCTTCGGCGACACCGGACCGCTCGGCCGCCGGCCCGGCTTCGACCCGATCGTCCAGGCGATGAGCGGCATCATGCGCGCTCAGGGCGGGCCGGCCCAGGCCGACAGCCCCGCATTCCTGACCGTTCCCATCAATGACGTGCTCGCCGCCGGTCTCGGGGCGCTCGGGGCGTGCGCCGCGCTGCTGGCCCGGGCTCGTCTCGGCCGCGGACAGCACGTCGGGGTCACGCTGGCCGCCGCCTCCTGCCTGCTCCAGTCCGAGTTCCTGACCCGGTACAACGGAAGCAGCGGCTATCCGGCCGGCGGCCGGGACTTTGCCGGGCCAGGGCCATTCGACCGGCTCTACCAGACCTCCGACGGCTGGGTAAGGCTCGCCGCGTCGCCCGGCCAGCTCCCCGCGCTGACGGGTGCCGGGCTGGCCCCGGCGCCGGGCCGGCCCGCGTCCGGCGACGAGGCGCTGGCCGCCGGAATCTCGGCGCTGATGGGTGGCCTGCCGACGGCCGAGGTGATCAGCCGCGCGCACGCGGCGGGCATCCCCGCGGTCAGCGCGCGCCAGGGGCGCGAACTGACCGCCGACGCGCAGCTCATCCGCCATGGCCTGCTGGCCGTCCGCGATCGCGACGACCGCGGCGTCACGCGGGTCGACCCGGGGCGCTGGCTGCAGATGCCGGGCCTGCCCGCCCGCGGGCCGCGCGAGGCTCCCGGGGCCGGCGAGCACACCGAGACGCTTCGCCGTGAAGCCAGCCGCGGTTCTTGATCCCGCCAGGCGCCGACCGGGGCGGGCCGCGGTCACGTCCCCCGTGAGTTGTCCCTTACCTGGGCCAATACGATAAACGGGCCGACTTGAAGGAGGACGATCGATGCCACTCGCCTGGGTACCCTACGCCAGCCGCGCCGAAGCCGAACGGCGGCTTGGCGGCACCCCCGACGGACTAGAACTCGACTTCTACCGGGCTGACGGAGACGAGTGGCCCGGCACCGCCGGCGAGGTCGCCTTCTACGTCCTGCCTTACATGAAGGGCACCGCGGTGCTGGACAAGGTGCCGGACATGCCGCGGCTGGAGGTGGTGCAGACCCTTACGGCCGGCTACGAGGACGTGCTGCCGCTGCTGCCGGACCGGGTGACGCTGTGCAACGCGGCCGGGCTGCACGACACCAGCACCGCCGAGCTGGCGGTGGCGCTGGCACTGGCCAGCGGCCGGCACCTGGACTGGTTCGCCCGCGATCAGGTCCAGGGCCGGTGGGACCAGCGCTCCGGCCGGTCCCTGGCCGATCAGCGGGTCCTGATCGTCGGGTACGGGCACGTCGGCGCGGCCATCGAGGACCATCTGCGGGGCTTCGAGGTCGCCTCGGTCACCCGGGTGTCCCGGCGGGGCCGCAGCGGGCCGCCTCCCGTCCACCCGTTCGGTGACCTGCCCGCGCTGCTGCCCGAGGCGGACGTCGTGTTCGTGGCCGCCCCGCGCACGCCGGAGACCGAGGGGCTGTTCGGCGCCCGCAACCTCGGCCTCCTGCCGGACGGCGCGCTGCTGGTCAACGTGGCCCGCGGCAAGCTGGTCGACACCCCCGCCCTGCTGGCCGAGCTGTCGTCGGGCCGGATCACCGCCGCGCTTGACGTGACCGACCCGGAGCCGCTCCCAGCCGACCATCCGCTGTGGCACGCCCCCGGAGTGCTGATCTCGCCGCACGTCGGCGGCGCCAGCTCAGCGTTCGCACCGCGGGCCGACCGCCTGATGGCGGCGCAGCTGGCCCGGTTCGCCGCCGGCCAGCCGCTGGCGAACGTCATCCGCCCCGGCCTGCCATAGCCAGGGCCGGCCGGGTCATGTCGGGAATGATTTTCATTAGCGATTTGTTCATGCGACCATGAGTCGTAGCACACTTCGTCCCGTCATCAAGCTCAGGTCATCCGCTGGGACCGGGTACACCTACGTGACCAGGAAGTCGCGCCGGAACGATCCCGACCGCCTCGTCGTCCGCAAGTACGACCCGGTGATCGCCCGTCACGTCGACTTCCGCGAGGAGCGGTAAGTCCTGAAGCCCATGAGTGCGGCGCCCCTTACCCGGCCGCCGCACTCTTTTTGCTGGTCTTTTTCCGTGTACCTATGCCAGCTTCCGTGTACCTACGCTAGCGGACCCGGGCCGCCGGAAACCGGCATGACGAGTACGCTTTGTTCCGTGCACACCGATATTGACCGGTCGCGCGCGCACGGCGATGCGATGGCGCCGTCCGGCAGAGCCGTCGGTCGCGTGCCGGGATGAGTGTGCCGCGCACGGGGGCTCGCGCAGCGAGTGACTTCTTCGCCGGCCGGGACGATGAGCTGGCGGTGCTGCGGAACCTGCTCACCGGGCTGGCCGCCGGGGTCGGCGGCGCCGTGCTGGTCGAGGGAGAGCAGGGGATCGGGAAGACGGCCCTGCTGCGGCGGATCCTGGGCGACGCCGGGGGAGCCGAGTTCCGGCTGGGCTGGGCAACGCCGGACGAGCTCGGCCAGCGGATTCCGCTGCTGCTGATCAGGGAATGCCTTGGCGCGCCGTCGCTGCGGCCCGGCGCCGGCGAACCCGCCCGCGATCCGGCCGCCGGCCACGACGAGCGGGCCGTGGCCTGCCCGCTCCCGTCCGGTGACCCGGTGCTGGCCGAGACGGAGCGGCTGCTGGCCGAGGTGGAACGGCTCTGCGCGGAGTCGCCCGTGGTGCTGGTGGCCGAGGACCTGCAGTGGGCGGACGAAGCGTCCCTGCTCGTGTGGCAGCGGCTGGCCCGGGCCGTCGGGCAGCTGCCGCTGCTGCTGGCCGGGACGTACCGTCCCGAGCCCGCCAGGGAGCGGGTGAGCAGGCTGCGGGATGAGGTGCGGGCAAGCGGCGGGACGGTCCTGTCGCTCGGTCCCATGCCGGCCGGGCACCTGTCGGAGCTTATCGAGCAGGTGACGGGCGCTCGCCCAGGCCCGCGCCTCGCCGGGGAGGCAGGGGCCGCGGGCGGAAACCCCTTGTACGTCAGGGAACTCGTGGACTCCCTGATGCGGGAAGGCAAGGTGGCCGTCGACGCGGGCGTGGCCGAGATCGCGGCCTCGTTGCCCGCGGTGCGGGTGCCGGCGCTGCTGAGAGTGATGATCGCGGAGCGGCTGAGCGCGTTGCCCGAGGAGACGGTGACGGTGCTGCGGTACGCGGCGGTGCTCGGCCAGGAGTGCCGGATGAGCGACCTGGAGATGGTGTCGGGCCGGAGCGGGGCCGACCTCGCGGACGCGATCGATTCGGCGGTTGCCGACGGCGTGGTGACCGAGGCAGGCGGCAAGCTGGCATTCCGCCACGGGCTGATCCGCCATCAGTTGTATGACGGCGTGCCGCCCGCCCGCCAGTTGCACTCCCGGGCGGCCAGGGCGCTCGCGGTCGCCGGGGCGCCGAAGGAGCAGGTCGCCGCGCAGCTGGCGCTCGCCCCGGAGCAGTCGGCCGAATGGGTGCGGGAGTGGCTGCCGAGCGCGCTGCCGGTGCTCGCTTACCGGATGCCGCAGGTGACGGGGCAACTGCTGCGCGGTGTCGTCGCCGCGATGCCCGACAGCGACCCCCAGTGGGAGCGGCTGCAAGCCGGCCTTGTCACGGTGGCGTTCCTGCTCGGGCAGTACGACGAGGTGCAGCTGGCCGGACGCCGCCTGCTCGCCGGCGGCGGCGATCCCGACCGGGCCGCCGAGGTCACCTGGCTGATGGCCTACAGCCTGCTGCGGTCCGGTCATCCCGGCGAGGCGATCGACGCGCTGAAGATCGCGGTCACCCGGCCCGGCGTGAGCGAGGTGTGGTCGGGCCGGCTGCGCGCCCTGCAGGCGCTCATGCTGGCGATGACGCGGCGGCTGGACGAGGCGGCCGAGGTCGCCGAGCGGGTCCTGGCCGAGGGAGACCAGACCGGCGACCCGTTCGCCACCGGGTACGTGCTGCACACGCTGTCCCAGGTGAGCTTCGTCGGGAGGGATCTCGCCGCCGCGCTGAAAAGCATCGACCGGGCGCTATCGGTGATCGGTAGCAGCGACCAGACAACCGACCTGCGGCTGATGCTGCTGGCCAACCGGGTGGGTGCGCTCGGGCTGCTCGACCGCCACGACGAGGCGATCGGCGCGGCCGGGCAGGCCCTGATCGTGGCCGAGCGGGCGGGGACGTCACGGCTGGCCGTGCTCCGCTGCACGCTCGCGTACCAGCATTTCGAGGCCGGCCAGTGGGACGACGCGCTGGCCGAGCTCGAGCCGGCGCTCGGCCTGGACTTGGGCGCCGGCTCGTCCCTGGCGCACGGGCTGATCGCCCTGATAGCCGGCTACCGCGATGCGGGGGGCGTGGCCGTGGAACACCTCGCGGCCGTCTCGGAGCAGGGGAGCGCGGCCGCCGCGGCGGCCGCGAACAGCCATTACCTGCACCTTGCGCAGGCCGTGGCGGAGGAGCGAGCCGGCCGCCTGGAGCAGGCGGTGGCGGTGCTCGCCGCGTGCCTGGCCCCCGGTGCCGCCATGCGCATGCCCGCCAGGCACCTCCTTCTGCCGCCGCTGGTGCGGCTCGCGCTCGCGGTCGGCGACGCGGACACCGCCGCCGCGGCCGCGCGCGCCGCGGCGGAGGAAGCCGAGCGTGAGCCGCTGCCCGTTAAGGGCGCCGTGGCCGACCACTGCCGGGGCCTGCTGACCGCCGACCTGGCGCCGGTGCTCGCGGCGGCCGCCTACCACGGGTCCGCGGGCCGGCCGCTGCGGCGAGCGGAGGCCTTGACGGACGCCGCCGTGCTGCTCGCCCGCCAGGGCGGGACGGCGCCCGCCCGTGACTGGTTCGACGAGGCCATCGGCTTGTACCGCCGGATGGAGGCGGACTGGGCCATCCGCAGCGCCTCCGCCCGGCTGCGCGAGTACGGCATCCAGCCCCGCCAGGACGACGCCCGGGCGCGGCCGGCGCACGGGTGGGAGTCGCTCACCCCCACCGAGGCGAAGATCGCCCGGCTGATCGCCGACGGGCGGTCCAACCCGGAAATCGGTGCCGAGCTGCTCCTGTCCCGCAACACGGTGCAGGCGCACGTCTCGCGCATCCTGGCGAAGTTCGGCGCGCAGTCGCGGAGGGAGATCACGACGCCCGCGGCTGGCGGAATGTGAGCGCGCGGCGGGCGTCCCAACTAGAGCGCCACCGGCCCCAGCTGTTAAGTTCCGGAAGGTGGCAAGGTCAGCGTCGGGGGAGTCGGTCCTCACCCGGGCGGTGCGGATCTTCGAGGCGTTCACTCCGGATGACACCGGGCACCAGGCGAATTTGCCGCCCATTGAATGAGATTCCGCTCGCGCGCGTTCCTCGTCGTGGGCAGCCTGTGAGCGAGACGGCCGCCCGGCGGCCGAGGGAAGGAGGCCGCGATGGCGCGGCGGGTAAACAGCGAACTGCTGCTGGTGGGCAGCCTGCCGGCGGAAACGACCGACGGCGCGCTGCGCTCCGCGGCGGAGTTCTTCGGCGACCTGGTGTTCGCGCTGCCGGACGGCGAGACCGGCCCGCGGGCCGGCTGGGTCAGCTACGAGCGCGAGCGGCTGGTCCGCCCGAACGAGGGCATCGTGACCCTCAAGGAGACCGAGTCGCCGACCGGCTTGCCGCGGCACGCGTACGAGACGCCCGTGTTCGGTGTCCGGCCCGGGGTCAGCGAGCTGTACTTTCCCAGCTGGCCGCGGATCGATGACGCCATCGCGGGCTACCAGGCGTTCCGCCAGCTTCGCGAGGAAGGCGTGATCCCGGCCGGGCTGCGGTTCCAGGTCGGCCTGCCCTTCCCGGCCAGCGCGCTGAACGCGTTCAAGGCCGACTTCGCCGCGGACTACCCCGTCGCCGCCCGCGCGTTTGAGGACCTAGTCGCCCGCGAGGTGGCCCGGCTGACCGCCGCCATCCCACCGGGCGAGCTGGCCATCCAGTGGGACATGGCCTACGAGACGCAGGACATCGAGCGGGTGCTCGCCTGGACGACCGAGGGCGCCTGGGAGCGGTTCGCTGGCCCGGTGACCAGGCTCACCCGGCTCATCCCGGACGAAGTCCTGGTCGGGTACCACCTGTGCTACGGGACGTTCCCCGAATGGCCGATGTACGAGGCGCGGGACATGGCGCTGCTGGTGCGGATGGCGAACTTCGCGGTGACGAACTCCGGGCGCACCGTGGACTGGCTGCACCTGGCGGGGCCCCGGTACCTGCGCAGCGAGGACCGCGCCTTCTTCCGCCCGCTCGCCGACCTTGAGCCGGGCGACGCCAGGGTGTTCCTCGGTATTGTGCTGCCGATCGACGGCATCCCGGGCCTGCGACGGCGGGTGGCCACGGCGTCGCGGTACATCGCCGATTTCGGCGTGGCCATGTACTGCGGGTTCGGCCGGCAGCCGGGCAAGGACGGTACCGAGACCATGCGCGAGCACGCCGATACGGTCCGCTCGGTCCGGGGCGGCTGACGCGCCACCACCGCCCCACCGCCCCTGCCGGACATTTCCCAGCATCGGAGACCCGATCACCGTGCAGGCTCGGTTTACCGGTAAATAAATCACAGCATGTAAGAAAAGCCGGTCCTCAGACACGTTTCTCCTTCCGCTTACGACAATCCTTCCTGTTGTGCCGGGCGCAAACGCCGCGCGCCGCACTTTTTGCCCGGCTTGCCCGATCCACGCCGTCCCGTCCCTGCCGTGCCCCCGAGCCGGTCAAGGCCGGTCCGCGGCCAGGAAAAAGCCGCTCCCGCCTGTCCATCCAGGCATCGCCCGTTCGAAGCACCAGTAGCAGCGGCCGCGACACGCGGCCGCCGGAGCTCTTCGAAGGAGAGATGTCATGCGGAAGATCGTCGCGGGAATGATGGTCTCGGTCGACGGCGTGGTGGAAGCGCCAGAGACGTGGACGGGCCCGTACTTCAGCCCGGAGCTCGGCCAGCTCGTCGGGTCGCTCATGGCGGCCAGCGACACCATGCTGCTCGGCCGGGCCACCTACCAGGCCTTCGCCGCCTCGTTCGCCGGGAACAACACCGACCCGATGGCAGCCCAGATGAGCGCCTTCCCCAAGGTGGTGGTATCGACCACGCTCAGCCAGGCTGAGTGGGAGAACACCACGGTGATCGGCGCCGACGTCGCGGCCGAGGTCACCAGGCTCAAGGAGGGGCCAGGCAAGAACATCAACATCAGCGGCAGCCCGACCCTGGTGACCTGGCTGCTGCGGCAAGGCCTCCTCGACGAGCTGAACCTGCTGCTCTTCCCGGTGGTGGTCGGTCACGGCAGGCGCCTGTTCGCGGCGGAGGGCGACCCGGCCGGGCTCAGGCTGGCCCACTCGCAGGCCTTCGGCACGGGCGTGGTCCAGCTCGTCTACAACACGGCCTGACCGTCGCACTGGGCGGCGCGCCTCTCCAGGGCGGTGCGTTCCGCCGCGTTCCTGGTGAGCGCGGCGGCGCGGCGGAACTCGCCGGCCGCCTCGGCGTGGCGGCCGAGCCTGGCCAGCAGGTCGCCGCGCACGCTGGGCAGGTGGTGGTAGCCGGCCAGCGCCGGGTCGCCGGCCACGCCGTCGACGATGCGCAGGCCGGCCGCCGGGCCGTCGGCCATCGCGACGGCGACCGCGCGGTTGAGCTCGACCACCGGGGACGGGGTAAGCGCCGCCAGTCCCCGGTACAGCTCCGCTATCTGCCGCCAGTCGGTCTCGGCGGCGGCCCGCGCCCGCGCGTGGCACGCCGCGATCGCGGCCTGCAGCACGTAGGGCCCCGGCGGGCCGCCGAGCCGCTGCGCGCGCAGCAGCGCGGTGAAGCCGCGCCGGATCAGCAGCTGATCCCAGCGGCCCCGGTTCTGCTCAGGCAGCGGAACGGGCAGGCCGTCGGGGCCGAGCCGGGCTGGCATCCGCGACGCCTGGATCTCCATCAGCGCCACCAGGCCGTGCACTTCTGGCTCGGCCGGCATCAGCCCGGCGAGCACCCGGCCGAGGCGCAGCGCCTCGTTGCCGAGCGCCGGGCGCATCCAGTCTTCCCCGGCCATCGCCGCGTAGCCCTCGTTGAACACCAGGTAGAGCACCTCGAGCACGGAAGACAGGCGGCCGTACAGCTCCGCCCGGGCCGGCACCTCGAACGGCACGCCCCGGTCGGCCAGGGTCCGCTTGGCCCGGGTGATCCGCTTCGCGATCGTCGGCTCGGGCTGGAGGAAGCCGCGCGCGATCTCCTCGGTGGTCAGACCGCCGAGCAGCCGCAGGGTGAGCGCGATCCTGGCCTCGGTGGACAGCACCGGATGGCAGGCGATGAACATCAGCCGCAGCAGGTCGTCGTCGATGGCGTCGTCATCAAGCACCGCGTCGAACTCCGGCGGGGCGTCCAGCTGGCCGTCCGCAACCTCCCGGCCAAGCAGCGCCAGCTTGCCGCGGAGCCGCTCGTCCCGGCGGATGCGGTCGATCGCGCGGTGCCTGCCGGTGAGCATGAGCCAGGCGCCGGGATTGGCCGGTATGCCCTGCGCGGGCCACTGCTCAAGGGCCGCGACCAGGGCGTCCTGCGCCAGTTCCTCCGCGAGCCCGACATCTCGCACGAGGCCGGCCAGGCCGGCGATGATCCGCGCCGACTCGATCCGCCACACCGCCTCGACGGCGCGCCGCGCCGCGACGTCCGCCGTCCCTGGCTCTCCGGCCACTAGCCCTCCGGGCCGAACACCTGGCGGATGTCGCCCTCGCCTTCCCCGACGATCTTCCAGAACCGCCGGGCCAGCTCGACCGCCTCGTCCCTGGTCCGCACCTCGATCAGCGCGAAGCTGACGATGACTTCCTTGGACTCGGCGAACGGGCCGTCGGTCAGCGTGATGTCGCCGCCGGCGGCGACAACGTGCGTGCCCTGGTCAAGCCCGCCCGTCGCGAGCAGCACCCCGGCCCTGGTCAGCTCTTCGACGTACCGCCCCATCTCGGCGTACATCCGCTCGTCCGGCGCGGCGCCCCCGCCGTTCACCGTCATCAGGAAACGCATCGCGCGACCTCCGGAAGACTCTCCGCCGCCGAGGCTCCGCCGCCCCAGCTCAACGCGGATTCTAGCGGGCTACCGCCATAACCCTGATTTAATCTCCCGAACGGTTGCCTGGTGACTCGGTCCCGCCCCACCGGCTCGACGGTGGGGCGGGACACAGCACCCGGACTCAGGTGGTGATCTTCCACGTCCTTATCGCCGCGGTGGAGCAGGAAACCTGGACGAGGCTCGCCGAGCCGGCCGTCGAGTCGCCTGACGGGGCCACGCACAGGCCCGAGTTCTTCGCGACGACCTGGTACACGCCGGCGGCGACGGAGCTCAGCGTGAACTGCTCATTGCTGTTGTGGTTGCACGGGTACTGGTCGATCGCCGCGCCGCTCGCCGTCGAGGCGCCCAGCACGTCCAGGCAGTAGTCCGGGGTCATGGGCTGGATGTAATAGGTGCTGCTGCCGGCGGTAGTCGGGACGAAGGTGAACCCCTGGTTGGTGCCGCCGTTGCAGGCGTACTGCTGGAATTGCGCCTCGGACACGGTCGTCCAGTCGTTCTCGTCCATGCACAGGCCGCTGCCGTCGTTGACCAGCGTGCTGCTGAACCCGCCGCTCGCGAACCCCGGAGTCACGTACACCGCGAAGGCGTCGTGCGACGACTGGAAGGTCACCGGTACCGTGACCGAGCCGCTCGACGTGCTCACGATCTGGCTCGACACCACCTGCGGGGAGTTGAGCGGTGACTGGTCCGGTATCCGGTACACGGTGACGTTGACGTTGCCGTTATTGGCCAGCCAGCCAACGGAGGACAGCCCGGTGAAGGTCACGGACGCGGCGCCGGTGTAGCCGTTCTCGTCGCCGACGAGGGCCACCGCCCGCCGCCGTGAACTGTCCTCGGCCGCCGAGATCGCCGTGGTCCCGACCTCGCCCGAGGTGGAGACCAGGGAACCGGTGAGGTCGGCGTAGGTGCGGAAGGTCCACCACTGGCCGGTGTAGGAGTAGCCGCCGCTCCCGTTCGCGACGATGGTCCCGGCCAGGTAAGGGTTCACGCAGCATGACGCCCAGTTGCCGCGCATCGCGTTGGCGTAACCGGACTGGGCGAAGCGGGCCAGGTACCAGGCCGTCTGGCCGGCGGTTTGCTTGTCCTCGGGCAGGAACTCGTTGGCCGACAGCGGGCGGGCGGAGATCCCGTTGGCCGACAGGTCGCTGTCGACGGACTGCGCCACGGCGACCGGGTCGTCCCCGTCCCCCTCGAGATGGTCGCTGATCTCGCTGGGCGCGGTCCCGGCCGACTCGACATGGGCGAGGAACTGCGACCACTCGCTCGAGTTCTGCGACGGGGTGGCGGCGAGCGACGGTCCGACCGTGAGCGCGCTCGGGGCGAGCTGCTTGATCGTCTTAACGGCGGTGTCCCACATATTGAAGTACTGGGTGGTGTCCATGCCCGGTGCCCAGAAAATGGACTCGTCGGGCTCGTTCCAGATGTCGTAGGTGACCGTGACCCCGGCCGCCTGGATCGCGCCGACCACGTTGTCGAGGAAGGTGACGTAGTTGGCGCAGTTCCCGCCGGTGCACGGCCACGTCGTGTTGGAGGGCTGGCTTCCGTCCGCGCCGTAGATGTCGGCCAGGAGGACCTGGTACTGCGCGTGGTAAGAGCCCGCGGTGAAGCGCTTGGCCTGCGCGATTACCTCGGCGACCTGTGCCTTGGTGCTCGTGCCGTAGGTGTACCCGTCCGCGATCCAGCCCCCGGTGGGCGTGGCGTGGCCGCCGGCGCGCATCCCGGTGATGCCAAGCGGCTGGATGAACTGGTCCGGCGGCTGCGTGCCGTCCTGGCTGACCCCGTACAGGAAGCCCTCGCCGACCCCGGTGGCCGACCCCGTCACCGACCCCAGGTTCACGGTCAGCGCCTCGGCCGCCGACGCGCTCTGGGCGCGCGCCAGCAAGGGAGTTGCCAGCGCCAGCACCACGGCGGCCATCACCGCCAGGCGCCTGGGTCTAGGTCTCATCGTCATCGAATCCTCCTTTGGTTCCGTCCCACAGCCCCGCTGGCGTGGTGACGACTGTGATCGCTAACAGCTGCACAGTTGCGCATTTCACCTTGTCATTAGCCTATTTTGAATTGAGAAATAGTTAGCGCTAACATTCGTGTTCGGCGACATGCGGGCACCCTCGTCCCTCGATTCAGCTCAGCGGGAACCCGAGCCCCAGGTCGGCGACGCTGACTACCTGACCGGTAGCGATCGACCGGTTGGCGGCGAGCCCGATCGCCACGCTGCGCAGTCCGTCGACGTAACCGGCGCGCTGCCCGAGCGGATCGGCCCGGCCCGGCCGGAGAACGGCGTCGAGCAGCCGCGGGTCCGCGCCGCCGTGGTGCCCGGATTCCGCCGGGAGCGGTACCTCATACGCGGGATGCGTGTGATCGGGCGACGTCACGATGACAACGTCCGGCCGCTCACGAGCCAGCAGGTCATCGAACTGCTCCGGCCGGTACCTGGCCGGGGAGCGGCGCCCGCCCGCGCGGAGCGCCTCTTCGTAGAAGCTCATCCGGACGCCGTTCGGGTCGCACCAGGCGACGATCTCGCCGGGGTACGGCCCCGCGAGGGCCTCGATGTACATGCTCGCCCGCGCGCCCGTCCCGACCACGGCGTAGCGTTTTCTGGTCTGCCATCCGGCCTCCCGGCTCGCTCGACGGCTTTCGCGTGGACTAACTGCGAATCGTTTCGCATCCGGATCGTAGGCTCGCGCGGTGGAGCGGTCAAGACATGTCCGTAGACTTGGCGGCAGAGTGGATCAAAGATGCGCGAATCGATTCGGATTCACGTAGAGGGGGACGAAGACTGGTGTCCGAGCTCGCAGGTGGCAGGCGATGAGCGCCCGCCGGGCCACGATCAGGGACGTCGCGGCCAGGGCCGGGGTAACGATCAGCACGGTCTCGTACGCCCTGAGCGGCAAGCGCCCGGTTCCCGCCGACGTCCGGCTGCGCGTCCAGCGAGCCGTCGAGGAGCTGGATTACCAGCCCAATGCCAGCGCGCGGGCGCTCAGGCAGCAGGCTACCAGGACCCTCGGCCTGCTCGGCCCCGCGCACGACGATCCCCACGATGCGGCGCACCTTGAGCTGACGAACATGATCGTCCAGGCGGCCGCGGCCGCCGACTACGACCTGATCGTCGCTCCGGGGACGGACAGCGACCGCGTGGTCGACCGCCTGGTGCGCGGGCGGCGCGTGGACGGGCTGATCCTCATGGACGTCAGGCGTCACGACCCGCGGCTACAGCAGATCCAGGCCACCGGGGTGCCCCTGGTCTCCATGGGGCGGCCGGAAAGGAACTCTTCCGTCGCCCTGGTCGACGTCGACTACGAGGACATGGTGCGGGCCTGCGTCACCCACCTGGCGCGGCTCGGCCACCGGGAGATGGCCCTGATGAACAAGTCGGCGGTCACGCTGCGCGAAGGCTTCGGGCCGAGCCGCGACGCCCTCGACGGCTTTGCCGCGGCGACCGCCGACCTCGGCCTGCGCGGGCTGGCGGCGTGCTGCGATCACGACCCGGAGGCCGGCGAGCGGTGGGTCGCGGAGGTGCTGGCCGCCCAGCCCGGGGTGACCGGCATCGTGACCGTCAACGAGGCCGCCCTGCCCGGGCTCTACCGCGGGCTGGCCGCATCGGGCCGCTCCGTCCCGGCTGACGTGTCGCTGACCGGGGTGGCGTCCAAGCGGTGGGCCACGGCCTTTACCCCGGAACTCACCGGGGCGGACCTGCCGGTCGGCCAGCAGGCGACCGAGGTCGTGCGGATGATCGTCGACCGCATCCGCCAGCCGGGGCTGCCGGTCACCCAGCTGGTGCTGAAGCCCGGCCTCACGCTGCGGCGCAGCACCGCCGAACGATAAGGACGAGCGCGAAGTTAGCCCGAACGGGTGCGTGGTTACTCCGGAGGCGCCCGCTTAAAGCATCGGCGGGTAGTCCTTGACCAGCGGGATGTGCCTGGCCAACGAATTCCGGATCGGGGAATGTCGGGCGCTCCGCGCCTCGACATTCCCCGATATTTCATGACATGGAACTCCTGGCAGGCTAGCCCCGCGCGACGTTCAGCGCCGTCGCGGTGAGCGTCGCGTCGTTCAGCTCGTACGCGCCGGACCCGTGATCGCCGTCGTAGCCGAAGGCGTACACGTCCAGCGTCTCGCCGCCGGACGGCACGGTGATCTCGTTGGACCCGCTGAAATAGGAGTTCACCTGGTCGGCCGGGGTGCTCGAGTTGAACGGCGCGAGCGCGCCGCTGCCGACGTTGAACAGGTCGTTGGCGAAACTGGCGAGCGGGGTCCCGTCGTAGACGAAGAACTGCGGGAAGACCTCGCCGTTGGTGATCTCGTTCGGCGTCGCCATGAAGTTGACGTTCAGCAGGTACGTGCCGGCCCGCAGGGCGACGGCCTTGACCAGTTGCTCGTGGCTTGTGAAGCCGCCCCCCGTCGTGATGCTGTGGGCGGCACCGGACGGGTCGAACTCGAGTTGGTACGTCGTCGTCGAGGTGACGCCCGACGGCCCTTGCGGTCCCCGTTGCCCCCGCTGCCCGCGCTGTCCCTGCTGTCCGCGCTGTCCCTGCACGCCTTGCGCGGCGGTGGTGTAGAACAGCACCCACTGGCTCCACTCGGAGGCGCCCGCGGCGTCTTCCGCGCTGATCTTCGCCTCGTACGCCGTGCCCCCGGCGAGCGTCGAGACGGTGTCCGACGTGCCCCGCAGCGTGTAACCGCTGTCGGCGGCGGCGGCCGCGGTGGGGGTGGAGGCGTTGGCGATGACGATCCGGTACGAAGCCGCTTTGCCGTCCCTGGCCCAGTCGAACGTCGCGCCGTCCGTGGTGACGCTGCCGTCCGCGACGGCGAACCTCCCGACCTTGCCGGGCTTCCCGGTCGCGGTAGCGGCGTGCCCGGTGTCGGCCTGCGCAGTGCCGACGCCGACGCCCGTGAGCGTGCAGCCGGCGGCGAGCGCGCAGGCCCCCGCCGCGCGGGCCAGCGTCCTGCGACTGAATTTCAGCACCATAATCGTCTTTCCCTCGTTCCTCTTGCCCCGTGGAAGCCTCGAAACGCGCGCCAAACGGCCAAGACCTTACCATGGGTAATCAGGGAAATACGCTAAGTTCCACAAGGAATGGCCGACCGATACTTGCGCCCGCCGTATGAGACTGAGTATCGTTTGGTGATATTGAGTTTCATAGGTGGTGGTCTCGTGGACGATGCGGTTCGCAGTGAATCTGGCCTGCCCATCCAGGCTGTCTATGACGTCGCCGCGCTGGCCGGGTTCGACCCGGGCGCCGAGCTCGGCGAGCCCGGCGCGTTCCCGTTTACGCGCGGG
Source organism: uncultured Actinomycetota bacterium (assembly GCA_963767685.1). Taxonomy (GTDB): domain Bacteria; phylum Actinomycetota; class Actinomycetes; order Streptosporangiales; family Streptosporangiaceae; genus Trebonia. The sequence continues at coordinate 1,033,246 of CAVYEZ010000005.1, read as the reverse complement.
GTGTACCCGTCGATGTACACCGGGCGGCCGTGGACGATGCGGCAGTACGCCGGGTTCGGCACGGCGAAGGAGTCGAACCACCGGTACCACGAGCTGGTCGCCAACGGCACGGGCGGCCTCAGCGTCGCGTTCGACCTGCCGACGCAGATGGGCTACGACTCCGACGAGCCGGTCGCCCGCGGCGAGGTCGGGAAGGTCGGCGTGGCCATCGACTCGGTCGAGGACATGCGGGTCCTGTTCGACGGCCTGCCGCTCGACAAGATCTCCACGTCGATGACGATCAACGCCCCGGCCGCCACCCTGCTGCTGCTCTACCAGCTCGTGGCCGAGGAGCAGGGCATCCCCGGTGGCAAGCTGACCGGGACCATCCAGAACGACGTGCTCAAGGAGTACATCGCGCGCGGCACCTACATCTACCCGCCGCGCCAGTCGCTGCGGCTGATCAGCGACATCTTCGGCTACTGCCAGCGGGAGATCCCGCGCTGGAACACGATCTCCATCTCCGGGTACCACATGGCCGAGGCCGGCGCCACGCCCGCCCAGGAGATCGCGTTCACCATCGCGAACGCCAAGGAGTACGTGCGGGCGGCGACCGCCGCCGGGCTTGACGTCGATGACTTCGGGCCGCGGCTGTCGTTCTTCTTCGTCGCCCGCACGACGATCCTGGAGGAGATCGCCAAGTTCCGCGCGGCCCGCCGGATCTGGGCGCACGTCATGCGGGACGAGTTCGGCGCGAAGAACCCCAAGTCGCAGATGCTGCGGTTCCACACCCAGACGGCCGGCGTCCAGCTGACCGCGCAGCAGCCGGAGGTCAACCTGGTCCGGGTCACCGTCCAGGCCCTCGCCGCCGTCCTCGGCGGCACGCAGTCGCTGCACACGAACTCCTACGACGAGGCCATCGCGCTGCCGACGCAGAAGGCGGCGCGGCTGGCGCTGCGTACCCAGCAGGTGCTGGCCGCCGAGACGGACGTGACCAAGATCGTCGACCCGTTCGCCGGGTCCTACGCCATCGAGTCCATGACGGGCGACCTCGAGGCCGCCGCGCTGAGCCTGATCCAGGCGGTCGAAGACCGGGGCGGCGCCGTCGCCGCCATCGAGCAGGGCTTCCAGAAGGACGAGATCGAGGCGTCCGCGTACCGGGTCGCCCAGGAGATTGACGACGGCAGCCGCACCGTCGTGGGCGTCAACAAGTACGTCACCAGCGGTGAAGAGCCGTATGAGCCGCTGCGGGTCGACCCGCAGATCGAGGCCGACCAGCGGGAGCGCCTCGCCGTGCTCCGCGCCGAGCGGGACAACCAGGCCGTCACCCGCGCGCTCGACGCGCTCCGCGCCGCCGCCGAGGGCGCCGACAACGTGCTGCCGCCGCTGCGCGAGGCGCTGAAGCTGCGCGCCACCGGCGGCGAGGTGGCTCACGCCCTGCGCGACGTATGGGGCGTCTACCGCCCGCGGGACAGCTTCTAACCGGTCGGCCGGCGCCGCTACGCAAGCACACGGTGGCGGGCGCGAACACGCGCCCGCCACCGTGATCCACCCGGTTCGGGATCTGCGCGGGCGCGCCGGCCGCCAGACAATTCGGGCAAGTCGCGCCTGTGCTCCCCCTGGCCCGAGATGGTGGATCGCTGCGCACGCTAAATGGTGCGCAGCGATCCACCATCATGGCGCCGTCGGCTCGTCGCCGTGATAACAGCAAGAAGCGTTGGGCGCGCCAGCAAGGACCGGGGATGCGACCCGCTATCTTCCAAAACCAAGATCATGAGCAGCCCGAACGGAGGCGTGTTCTACCAGTCCCGCCCACCGCGAAGAACGGGGCGGCGAGGCGGAGTCAGCCGCGGTCGTTCGGAGTGCCTCAGTCTTTGATCTCGCAGATGGCGGCGCCGCTGGCGACGGTGGCGCCCGCTTGCGCGCTCAGCCCGGTGATCGTGCCGGACTTGTGCGCGCTCACCGGCTGCTCCATCTTCATCGCCTCGAGGACGACGACCAGGTCGCCTGCCGCGACCTGCTGGCCCTCGGAGACGGCGACCTTGATGACCGTGCCCTGCATCGGGGCGGCGAGCACGTCGCCGGTGAGCGCGCTTCCGCCGGGCTGCCTTGGCGCGCGCGGACGTCGGGACTGGGGCCCGTTCGGCGGGGGAGTGGCGGTGCCGGAGGCCAGGCTGGCGGGCAGCGTGACCTCGAGGCGCTTGCCGTCGACCTCGACGACGACGGTTTGCCTGTCCGCCGGGCCGTCCGGCCCGCCCGCCTCGGTGCCGCCGGCGTGCCACGGCGGGATGTCGTTGCGGAACTCGGTCTCGATCCACCGGGTGTGCACGCTGAACGGCCCGGGCTTCCCGTGCACCTCGGGGGCGAAGGCGGGGTCGGTGACGACGGCCCGGTGGAACGGCAGGGCGGTGGCCAGCCCGTCGACCTCGAACTCGGCCAGGGCCCGCGCGGCCCGCTGCAGCGCCTGACCGCGGGTCGCGCCGGTGACGATGAGCTTGCCGAGCAGCGAGTCCCAGGCGGGGCCGATCACCGAGCCAGCCTCGACGCCCGCGTCAAGGCGGACGCCGGGCCCGGTCGGCGGCCGCCAGGTGGTGACGGTTCCAGGGCCGGGAAGGAAGCCACGGCCGGGGTCCTCGGCGTTGATCCGGAACTCGATCGAGTGACCGCGCGGGCGCGGGTCGACGGCGCCGGGACCGGTGGCGCCGTCGGAAAAGTCGCCGAGCGGCTCGCCGTCGGCGATGCGGAACATCTCGCGGACGAGGTCGATGCCGGTGACTTCCTCGGTGACCGGGTGCTCGACCTGCAGGCGGGTGTTCACCTCGAGGAAGGAGATCGTGCCGTCCTGGCCGACGAGGAACTCGCACGTTCCGGCGCCGACGTAGCCGGCCTTGAGCAGGATCGCCCTAGACGCCGCCCGGAGCACCGCCTCCTGGTGCTCGGTCAGGTACGGCGCGGGCGCCTCCTCGACCAGCTTCTGGTGACGGCGTTGCAGCGAGCAGTCCCTGGTCGAGACGATCAGCACGGTGCCGTGCGTGTCGGCGAGGCACTGAGTCTCCACGTGCCGTGGCCGGTCGAGGTAACGCTCGACGAAGCACTCGCCGCGGCCGAACGCGCCGACGGCCTCCCGGACGGCCGACTCGTACAGTTCGGGGACCTCCTCCAGCGTCCGGGCGACCTTGAGTCCGCGGCCGCCGCCGCCGAAGGCCGCCTTGATCGCCACGGGCAGGCCGTGCGCCTCGGCGAAGGCGATGACTTCGGCCGCGCCGGAGACGGGGTCGGCGGTGCCGGGCACGAGCGGCGCGCCGGCCCGCTGGGCGATCTTCCTGGCGGCGACCTTGTCGCCGAGGTCGCGGATGGCTTGCGGCGGCGGCCCGATCCAGGTCAGTCCCGCGTCGAGCACCGCCTGCGCGAAGTCGGCGTTCTCGGAGAGGAACCCGTAGCCAGGGTGGACGGCGTCGGCGCCGGACTTCGCGGCGGCCGCGAGGATCTTGCCCGCGTCCAGGTAGCTGGCGGCGGGAGTATCGCCGCCGAGCGCGAACGCCTCGTCGGCGGCGCGGACGTGCGGCGCGTCCCGGTCCGGGTCGGCGTAGACCGCGACGCTGGCCAGGCCGGCGTCCCGGCAGGCCCGGGCGACCCGGACCGCGATCTCGCCCCGGTTGGCGATGAGGACCTTGGCGATGGTCATGCCGCCACCGCCGTTCCGTCGGCGGCCCGCTCGACCGCCGCGACGATCGACGTGAGGTCCGCCCCGGGGGTGAAGACGGCCTGAACGCCCATGGCGCGCAGCGCGGGGATGTCGGCCGCGGGGATGATGCCGCCGACGACCACGCGGACGTCCGCGGCCCCCTGCTCCGCGAGCAGGGTGATCACGTCGTGCGTGGCGGTCAGGTGGGCGCCGGACAGCACCGACAGGCCGACGACGGATGCGTCCTCCTGGATGGCGCAGGCGACGATCTGCGCCGGGGTCTGGTGCAGCCCGGTGTAGATGACCTCGTGGCCGGCGTCGCGCAGCGCGCGGGCGATGACCTTGGCGCCGCGGTCGTGACCGTCAAGGCCGGGCTTGGCGATCACCACCCGGACCGGCGTACCGGGCCGGGATGGCCGCTGAGTCAGCGTGTTCATGGTCCTCCTCAGGGGGGTCAGCGCGGTAGGGCGGAGGCACGCCAGGACTGCGGCCCCGGGCGGGGAAGCGCGGCCCGGGTGCGGCGGTCCTCCGCCCACCGGGAGGGCCGCGCGGGCGGCGCCGCGGGCTTGGGCGCGGCGGCGCGGGCGGACAGCAGCACGGTCACGATGGCCGCGATCTCGGCGCGGGTCGGCCGGCCCGGGTGACGGTGATCACCGGTTGCCCGCCCGGCTGACCAGCATTCGCGGTGTTCACAAGGGGATGTTGCCGTGTTTCTTGGGCGGGAGGGTTTCGCGTTTGGTGCGCAGGGTGGTCAGGGCGCGGGTGACGTGGGCGCGGGTTTCGGCGGGGCGGATGACGGCGTCGATGTAGCCGCGCTCGGCGGCGGTGTAGGGGTTGGCGAGGGTGTCCTCGTACTCGGCGGTTTTCTGCGCGCGGAGCTCGGCGGGGTCTTCGGCGCTGGCGAGCTCGCGGCGGTAGAGGATGCCGACGGCGCCGGCGGCGCCCATGACGGCGATCTGGGCGGTGGGCCAGGCGAGGTTGAGGTCGCCGCCGAGGTGCTTGGAGCCCATGACGTCGTAGGCGCCGCCGTAGGCTTTGCGGGTGATGACGGTGACCTTGGGGACGGTGGCCTCGGCGTAGGCGTACAGCAGCTTGGCGCCGCGGCGGATGATGCCGGAGTGCTCCTGGCCGACGCCGGGCAGGAACCCGGGGACGTCGACGAACGTCAGGACCGGGAGGCTGAACGCGTCGCAGGTGCGGACGAACCGGGCGGCCTTCTCCGACGCGTCGATGTCGAGGCAGCCGGCCAGGTGCAGCGGCTGGTTGGCGACCACCCCGACGGGAGAGCCGGCGACCCGCCCGAACCCGACCACGATGTTCCTCGCGAACCCCTCGTGGACTTCGCAGAGCGTGCCGTCGTCCAGGACGGTCTCGATGACCCGGCGGATGTCGTAGGGCTGGTTCGGGGAGTCGGGGATGAGGGCGTCGAGTTCCTCGTCGGCCGCGCTGATTTGGTAGTCGGGGGTGGCCGGCCACGCGGGGGGCTCCTCGAGGTTGTTGGACGGCAGGTAGGACAGCAGCAGCCGGGCGAACCCGATGCAGTCCTCCTCGCCGGCGGCGGCGTAGTGGGCGACCCCCGACCTGGTCATGTGCGCCCGGGCGCCGCCGAGTTCCTCGAAGGTGACGTCCTCGCCGGTGACGGCCTTGATCACGTCCGGGCCGGTGATGAACATGTGGCTGGTGCCCTCGACCATCAGCGTGAAGTCGGTGATCGCCGGGGAGTACACCGCCCCCCCGGCGGCCGGCCCCATGATCAGGCTGACCTGGGGGATGACCCCCGACGCGCGGGTGTTGCGGAAGAAGATCTCCGCGAACAGCCCCAGGGCCGCGACGCCTTCCTGGATCCGGGCGCCGCCCCCGTCGCTGATCCCGACCACCGGGCAGCCCGTCTTCATGGCGTGGTCCATCACCTTGACGATCTTCTCCCCGTAGACCTCGCCGAGCGACCCGCCGAACACCGTGAAGTCCTGGGAGTAGACCGCGACCGGCCGCCCGTCCACGGTGCCGGTCCCGGTGACCACCCCGTCCCCGTACGGGCGGTTCTCCTCGATGCCGAAGCCGCGGGCCCGGTGCCGGGCCAGCTCGTCGAGCTCGGTGAACGACCCCTCGTCCAGCAGCAGCGCGATCCGCTCCCGGGCGGTCAGCTTCCCCTTCGCGTGCTGCTTCTCGATCGCCGCCGCCGGCCCCGCGTGCACCGCCTCATGCCGCCGCCGCTCCAGGTCAGCCAGCTTCCCCGCCGTCGTGTGCACATCCGGCGCGGGCCGGTCCGCCGGCTCCCCGGTAACCGGGGCGGGCGCGGTCATCGTGCGCCGCCGCCACTCGCGCGGTGCCCGGCAAGCCGCCAGGCGCCGGGCAGCAGCCCGGCTGCCAGCAGGGCCTTGGCCGTGTCACCGGGCAGGAACGGCGTAACCCCGGCGGAGATCCCCGCGCCAATCGGCATCCCAGTGTCCAGGCACAGCCAGGTCGTCCCGATCGCGTAGATGACCACCGACGCCAGAGCGAACAGCAGCAGCGTCCGCCCGGGGGAGCGGTCGGCGCCGCGCCGGGCGCCGTAGCCGGTGATGGCGGCCGCCGCGAGGAAACCGATGAGGTAACCGCCGCTGGCGCCGAAGATCACCCCGGCTCCGTGTCCCGCCCCCGCGAAGACGGGCAGGCCGGCGGCCCCCATCACCAGGTAAAGCGCCTGCGCGGCCAGGCCGCGGGCCGGGCCGAGCGCGGCCGCGGTGAGCAGGACGGCGAAGGTCTGCCCGGTGACCGGCACCGGGGACCCGGGGACCGGGAAGGACAGCTGCGCCGCCAGCGCGGTGAGCCCGGCGCCGAGGAGGATAGTGACACCGCTCCTCGTCAGGCCCGTGGGCAAAACCTCGGCAAGCACCGGACGGCGAGCCGGGAGCGCAATCGACACGCTCAGGGTAACCACCACCTATGAAACTTGATCTCGCGAGAACGATACTTAGTATCGTAATTGCTCGCAAGAGCCGGCGGCGGAGTCGGCGGGTGGCGGCGACGGTGCCGACCAGGAAGGATGAACGGCCATGGACAAGCTAACGGCGCGTGACCGGCTGGCGCGGGCCGCGTTCGACCTGTTCAACGAGCGCGGCTACGAGCAGACGACGATCGACGACATCGCCGAGCGGGCTGGCCTGGGGCGCGCGACCTTCTTCCGGCACTACCGGTCGAAGGACGACGTCATCTTCCCCGACCACGACCGGCTGCTGGAACGGGTGCGCGACCGGCTGCGCTCCACCGGCCACGGCGCCGCCCTGGCGGCGGCCTGCGACGCGGTCCGCCTCGTGCTGCTGCACTACCTCGACGAGGGGGACCTGGCCAGGCGGCGGTACGCGCTCACCAGCACGGTGCCCGCGCTGCGGGACCGCGAGATCGTCAGCGTGGCCCGTTACCAGCGGCTGTTCCGCGAGTACATCGCCGAGCGGATGGCCGAGGGTGAGCCCGCCGTCAGCGGTGAGCCCGCGGAAAGCGGCGAGTCCGCCGCGCTGCGCGCCGAGCTGATGGCCGCCGCCGTCGCCTCGGCGCATAACCACGTGCTTCGCCGCTGGCTGCGCGGCGACAGCACCGACCCGGTCAGGGAACTTGACGCGGCCATGCGCGAGGTGATCGGCCTGTTCACGCCCCGTGCCCCCGGTCTCGACGCCGAAGGCACCACCGTCCTCGCCTTCCGCACCGGCCAGCCCCTTGAGGCCCTGCTTCCCGCGATCCAGCAGCTGCTCGAGGCCTAGCTCCGCCTACCCGTTGCCTTCCCACGTCCAGATCGGCACTTCCCGCAGGGGATGCAGTTCCTCTTCGGTGGCGGCGTTCGAGTTCTGCATCGCGACCCGGGAGCCGAACTCCACGTGCTCGCGCACGGCGTCGCGGAACGACTGGTCGCCGGGCATGCCGACGGCGTCCAGCGCCGCCAGGTACAGCTCGACGAAGACCGAGTCCGACCCCGTGTGGTGCGCCTTCTGGCGGGTGACCGCGCTGCGGGACGAGCCGTTGCGCGTGGGGCCAGCGGGGAGTCCCTCGAGGACCTGCTTGAGGCGGCCCGCACCCGGCAGGCCATCGGTGTCGTGCCGGAATGCGTGGCCCGCGCCCAGCCCTGGCCGCGGCTCACGTTCGCCAGGGTCACCGACATCCCGCCCTCGGACGTGCCCGTCGCCTGGCGCGCGGGGGAGTCGTCGCCTCCGGTGACCGATTTCATCGAGATTGCACGGGAAGAAAAGTTTAAGTCACTGTAAGCGGGTAGTCCCGTTGCATGCTTCGAGTCAGGCAGTGGTTCGGCAAGCGGCGGCAGGTTGTCTGGGCTGAACCGGAGCTCCCGCCGTTCATCAAGATCAATCCAATGGCCACCGCGACCCCGACGGACACCATCCAGCCTGGTGACATCACCATGGGCCTAATGGCCAGGGAATTCCTCGCAACCCCCGACGAAGACGCCGAATAACTCCTCGCTTGACGGCCCTCCACTTCTCCAAGGCGTTCGGGCCTGAACTCGTGCGTGAGCACTAGCGGGGCTGCTCGCCCGCCTGAGCGCCGCAGTGCAGCCCGTCGATGAGGAGCGCTACCATCCGCTGGCTGTACGCGACTCCCTCACCCGCCGCCTCACCCGCCGCGGGCAGGCACAGGTTGGCGACGGCGTGCAGCAGGTCCATGGGGCTGACCCTGACCGGCGCCGGTCAGGCGAGGCGGCGGCCGGCCCGGCCCGGTGTCAAGCGCCGAGCATGGCCAGGTCGGCTTCGGCGATGCGGCCGGGATCGTCGATGAGGTCGATCGCGGTGATCTTCGCGCCGGCGACCGTGAACGCCGTGAGCCCGATCGGCCTCCCCTCCGCGGCGTTGACGGCGCCGACGGCCCCGTTGATGAGGGCCGGCATGACCTGGGCGTAGCGCGAGAAAGTGAGCGCGCGCCCGGCCGCCGCCGCCGCGCCGCGGACCACGGTGGCGCCGTTGGAGCGGACCACCACGTCCGGGTCGAGCACGTCGAGCAGCGCTTCGAAGTCGCCGCCGCGGGCGGCGGCCAGGAAGGCGTCGACGATCTCTCGCTGCCGGGCCTGGTCGCTACCGGGGACCGGGGCCACGCCCTGGACCCGGCGGCGCGCGCGGCTGGCTAGCTGGCGGGCCGCGGCGGGGGAGCGCCCGACGATGGGCGCGATGTCGTCGAACGGCACCGCGAACATGTCGTGCAGGACGAACGCGAGTCGCTCCGCCGGTGCCAGCGTGTGCAAGATGACCAGGAGCGCGGGACCGAGGGAGTCGGCAAGCAGCGCTTCCCGCTCCGGGTCGGCGCCGTCCGCGTCGCTGACGACTTCCTCGCCCAGGTGCATCCCCATCGGCATCTCCCGGCGGGCCTGCAGCATGTTCAGGCACACCCGGGCCGCGACCGTGGTCAGCCAGCCGCCGAGGTTCTCGATGTCGCCGGCGTTGGCGCGGCTCAGCCGCAGCCAGGTTTCCTGCACGGCGTCGTCGGCCTCGCTTGCCGAGCCGAGCGTATGGTATGCAACCGCGCGCAGCCGGGCCCGGTGGGCCTCGAACCGTTCCGCGAGCACGTCATGTTGGTCCATCGGTCACATTCCCTCGTCGTTGCCGGACATACGGGTGACCGGCCAGGCACCGCTGATGTGACGAGGAACCACCGTGCAGCCACCGATCCTCGAGGCCCGTGGCCTCACGAAGCGTTACGGCAAGACGCGGGCGCTCGCGGGGCTTGACCTCGTCGTCAACCCGGGCCGGGTGGTGGCGCTGCTCGGACCTAACGGGGCGGGGAAGTCCACGTTCGTCCGGGCGGTGGCCACCCTGCTGCGCCCGGACGCGGGGACGCTGTACGTCAACGGTACCGACGCCCTGCGCAGACCCGCCAAGGTGCGGCAGGTGGTCGGCCTGGCCGGTCAGTTCGCCGCCGTGGAGGAGGCGATGACCGGCCGCGAGAACCTGCGGATGGTTGGCCGCCTCTTCGGGCTGAGCAGGCAGGAGGCAAAGGCGGCGGCAAACAGGGTCCTCGACCAGATGCAGCTGACCGACGACGCCGACCGGCTGTGGGTGAGCTCGCTCGTCGTCGCGGGCCGGATGGTGCGCAAGTTCGCCCGCACCCCCCAGCTCATCGTCTTCACCACCGTGCAGAGCGCCTTGTTCCTGCTCATGTTCCGGTTCGCGTTCGGCGGGGCCATCGGCACCGGGGGCGCCCTGTCCTACGTCAACTTCCTGGTGCCCGGGTTCATCGCGAGCAGCGTCCGGTGGTCGGGGATGGGCGCGGCGACCGGCGTGGCCGAGGACGTCGAGCACGGCTTCGTCGACCGCCTCAGGTCCCTCCCCATTCCGCGCGGCGGTGCTGATCGGCCGCAGCCTCGCCGACACCGCCCTGCTGATCTGGGCGCTCGCGGTCGCCGCGATCCTCGGTTTCGCCGTCGGGCTCCGCGTGACCGGTTCCCTCGGCGGCGCCCTGGCCGCGTTCGGGCTGTGCCTGGTGTTCGGCTTCGCCTTTGAATGGGTCTTCATCGTGCTCGGCCTGCTGACCGGAATTCACCCTCGGGCCGCACCTGCTCGCCATGGCCGGGGCATGACCCGTCCCTGGTTGCCGGAAGCGGCGAAGGCGGGTCGGCGGCCAAAGGCCGCCGACCCGCCTGCATGCGCAATGCCAGTCAACGCTGGCGGTGCGTGGAGATGAGCCCCTGGTCGCCGCTCAGCAGCCGTCGTAGGGGGCCCAGTTGGACTCGCCGCCGGCCGCGATGGCGTTGTTGAACACCTGGTTCTGCTCCGCCACGCTAGCGTTGCCGAAGTCGGCGGGGTTGCCGCCGTAGGCGGCCCAGGTGGAGGCGCTGAACTGGTAGAGCCCGTAGTGCCCGCTCGAGTTCATGACCTGGGAGTTCCCACCGGACTCGGCCGCGATGACGCAGGCCTGGAACGAGCCGCTGCTGGCGGTGTAGGTGCTCGCCGTCTGCACGGGCGCGGCCTCGGCCGTGCTCGCCGTCGCGTAGCTTCCCCCCGAGCCGGCCGTGCTCGCCGCCGGCGCGGCGGCAGGCGCGAGCGACTGCGGCGCACCCGGGATCTTGGCGGGCTTGGCCGGGACCGTCAGCACCTGCCCGGCCTGGATCTCGTTCGCGTACTTGATCGCGCCGTGGTTGGCCCAGTACAGCACCGTCCAGTAGTCCGGGCTGTGGTAGAGGCGCTGCGCGATCGAGGCGAGCGTGTCGCCGGACTCGACGACGTACTTCGCCGTGGCCGTGCGGTGGTGCTTCCCCTTCGGCTGGGCCGCGGCCAGCTTGGTCGCGTCGAGCCGGACGACGGGTACCCCGGTAGCGGGCTGCTGGGTAATCGACACCAGCTGCGCGGCGGAGGCGTCGGCCTGCGGGGCGGAGGCCTGGGGGACGGCGGTCTTAGCCGCCGGATGGTGCCCCGTCGCCGCCCCGGCCGCGTGAGCGGCAGCGGGCGCGTTACCGAGGGCGAACGCGGCCGCCAGGCCGGCCATGGCGGCGGGCGCGGCGGCGATGGGCAGTAGGCGTTTGATACGAGTGCGTTCTGAACTTGCTGGGCTCCCCAAGGGGCTCCTTCCCGCGCAGGTCGCGCTCACCAGGAAGGCTGCCTGCGTGGTGCAGTGGAGATGCACGCGTGCGGGCAGCCTTCGGAGCGCCTGACATCACGAGAGCGTAAACGCATAACCGGCAATTTCCCGAGAATTGGACAAAAATCTTTTAGTTACGTAAAATCCGCCGCTAAACCGACCGGCGCAATGCCGCGATGTCCCTCGTCACGGTGGTCGCCGGCCGCGAAAATGCGGCGGATTCTGGCTGTCCGGGGCCGCGTCCAGGGACTTAATCAGCGCTGGTCAAAAAGGGTGCGACCGGCCGTGGCCGCCGCCGCCGGGCGGCTAGGCGTCCCCCGTGCGCCAGCCGTGAACGCAAGGGATCCCCGCGTCCGCCGGAGCACCGATGAGACTCTCGACACAGTTTTCCTGCCGACCGCACCGCTGAGGTGTGTGGTGGCCGAGTGGCGAATGCCGCCTGTGTGGTGGATGTTCTCTGGGAGCCACGCGAGCGGGTGGTGTCTCACGAGGCGACGCTTGGGCCAGGCCCGGGTAGAGCTCAAGCAGCGCAATGCCGGGGGTACCAGGCAGACATTCCGAGGTAACGGCCCGCTGGTGGTCTCGAGGTAAGCGCGTCGAGAGGAAGCCAAAGCATGGCCGGTAAGTTTCATCTGGGATGGTTCCTGAACTTCGTCGCGGACGAATGGAACGGCAACTGGGGGGACGGCGGGCGGGACTTCACCGGAGACTTCTACGTCGAGATGGCCAGGGACCTGGAGCGGGCCAGGTTCGATTATGTGCTGATCGAGGACAAGCTGATGGTGTCGACGGCTTTCGGCGGCACGATGGAGCACGACCTCAAGCACGGGGTGAACCCCAAGCACGACCCGGTTCCGCTCGCTGTGATGATGGGCAATGCCACCAGCCGGCTGGGCGTCGTCCCGACGATGTCGACCAGCTTCTACCCCCCGTTCCTGCTGGCCCGGCTGTCCAGCACCATCGACCACCTCACCAGGGGACGGTTTGGCTGGAACGTCGTGACGTCGGGGGAGGACCGGTCCGCGCAGAACTTCGGCCTCGACAAGCTCTACGAGCACGATGAGCGCTACGCCCGTGCCAGCGAGTACCTGGAGCTCGTCAGCAGGCTATGGGAGTCGTGGGAGCCGGACGCGATCGTCCGCGACTACGCGACCGGCACGTACGCCGACTACACCAAGGTCCACACGATCGACTTCGAGGGCAAGTACTTCAAGTCCCGAGGGCCGTTGAATACCGCGCCGTCCCCGCAGTACCGTCCGGTGATTGCCCAGGCCGGCGCGTCACCGCCGGGACGCGAGCTCGCGGCCAAGCACGCTGACACGATCGTCGCCCCGTCGGACGGCGTCGAGGCGATGAAGGCCTACCGCGACGACATCCGCGGCCGGATGCTCGCCAACGGCCGTGACCCGGCCCAGTGCAAGGTCCTCTTCATCGTCGCCCCGATCGTCGCCGACACGACGGAGGAAGCACTGGCCAAGCGGGAGCGCTGGTTCACCGACCCGCGCTACATCGAGTACATGCTGGCCGAGATCTCGTCCATCACCGAGATCGACTTCGCCCAGTTCGACCTCGACAAGCCGCTGCCGGAAGTGTGGACGAACGGCGAGCGCGGCGCGCTGAACAGCTTTCTCGCCCGCGGCAAGGACAAGACGCTGCGCGAGCTCGTCACCGGCAGCGGCCTGAGCGGCAACGTCCAGTTCACCGGCACTCCCGGCGATGTCGCGGCGGAGATGGCCGCGGTCATGGACGAGGTCGGCGGCGACGGCTTCCTCATCACGAGCCCGGTGATGCGGCTCAACCGGCGCTACGTCACCGAGATCACCGACGGCCTGGTGCCGGCGCTGCAGAGGCTGGGCCGCACCCGGCAGGAGTACACCACCACCATGCTCCGCGATCACCTGCGCGAATTCTGATCCCCGTCTCTCAAGCTCGAAGGAGCACTGTCCCCATGGCCAACAAGCCTTTCCACATGGGCTGGTTCATGAACTTCACGACGAACGAGTGGAACACGCCGTTCGGCAACGACGGCACTCCGTGGAACGGGAAGTTCTACATCGAGATGGCCCAGGCGATGGAGAAGGCCTGCTTCGACTACATCATGATCGAGGACACGCTCATGGTCTCCGAAGCGTACGGCGGTACCACCGAGGTGTACCTGAAGTACGCCACCATGGCGCCCAAGCACGACCCGGCGCCGCTTGCCGCGATCATGGCGGCGGCCACCTCCAAGATGGGCGTGGTCGCGACGATGTCGACGAGCTTCTACCCCCCTTTCATGCTGGCTCGCCTCTGCTCGACGCTGGACAGCATCGCCGAGGGGCGCTTCGGCTGGAACATCGTCACCTCCGGCGAGGACGGCTCGGCGCAGAACTTCGGCATGGACAAGCTCACCGAGCACGACTTGCGCTACGACAAAGCGGATGAGTACGTCGACCTGGTGTGCAAGCTCTGGGACTCGTGGGAGCCGGACGCGGTGATCCGCGACCGTGAAACCAACACGTACGCGGACTTCAAGAAGGTCCGCCCCATCAACTTCTCCGGCAAGTTCTACAAGTCGCGCGGTCCGCTCAACACGGTGCGCTCGCCGCAGGGCCGTCCGGTCTTCGTCCAGGCGGGCGGGTCGCCCCGCGGAAGGCAGTTCGCCGCCAAGTCGGCCGACTCGATCATCGCCGTGGCCAACGGGGTGGCGGGGATGAAGGCCTATCGCGACGACGTCCGGGCCCGGGCCGCGGCGCAGGGACGCGATCCCGACAGTATCAAGGTGCTGTTCGTGGTGACCCCTGTCCTGGGCGCGACCGAGGAGGAGGCCCTGGCGAAGAAGGAGCGCGCGGATTCCGATCCCGACTTCGTCATGCAGGCGCTGGCCAGCATCTCGTCGGTCACCGACATCGACTTCTCCAAGTTCGACCTCGACAAGCCACTGCCAGAGCTGGAGACAAACGGTGAGCGCGGCTCGCTGGACAAGTTCGCCCAGTGGGGCAGCGGCAAGACGCTGCGCCAGCTCGTCCTCGACTCTGGCGGGGTGTCGGACTCCATCGAACTGGTCGGCACGCCTGATCAGGTCGCCGAGACGATGGGGGAGGCGATGGAGGCGGTGGGTGGCGACGGCTTCCTCATCAGCGCCCCCTACATGCGGGTTAGTAAGCAGTACATCACCGAGATCTGCGAAGGGCTCGTCCCGGCGCTGCAGCGCCGTCGGCTGACGCGCACGGAGTACTCGTTCTCGCACCTGCGCGACACGTTGCGCGAGTTCTGAGCGTGCTGACCCGTTACTCCGTTCTCGACATCTCACCGATCCCGCCCGCGGGATCGGCCACGGATGCCTTCCGCCATAGCGCCGAGCTGATCGGGCTCGCGGAGCGGGCGGGTTACGAACGCTACTGGGTCGCCGAGCACCACGGCGTCGGCTACCGCAACGCCGGGTCGGCGCCCGAGGTGCTGATCGCCCATCTAGCCACACTGACCTCGCGCATCCGTATCGGCTCGGGAGCGGTGCTGCTCGACAAGTATCGCCCCTACAAGGTGGCCGACGTCTTCCGCGTGCTGCATGCCCTGTTCCCCGGCCGCATCGATCTGGGCGTGGGACGGGGCAGCAGCCCGCCGCCCGTGGAGGCGGCCCTGCGCGCCGCCGGCGACGATGACGGGGACCCGATGTTCGCGGCGCTGGCGGCGGCGACCGCTCTGATGAGTTACCGAGAACAGCTGGCCGAACTACTTGCATGGCTTGAGCATGATTTTGGACCGGAGCACCCCTTCGCTCCCTACCCGCTCTCGCCTCGGGTCGAGGGCGGGCCGCAGCCTTGGCTGCTCGGGTCAAGCCCCGCGAGCGCCGTGCTGGCCGGCCAGCTCGGCATGAGGTACTGCTTCGCCGCGTTCCTCAATCCGCGCGACGCGCCGTCGGTACTCTCTATCTACCGCTCGGCGTTCCGCGAGGCCGTCCCCGAGGGCGGGCCGGCCGAGCCTTACGCGATGCTCGCGGTCAGCGCGGCCTGCGCACCGACCGACGAGGAAGCCGACCTGCTCCGCGCTGGCGCGGAGTTGCACGCGCGGCACGTCGCGGACCGCGACCCCGCGGTCGACCTGCCCCTGCCAACCCCGGGGCGGGCGCTCGCCGAACTCGGCCGTGCCCCGGCTCCGGTGACCGTCGAACCCGGCAACTGGCCACGCCACCTGTCCGGGTCACCGAAGCGGATGCGTGAGCAGCTTCAGGTGATCAGCACCGAAACCGGTGCGGAGGAACTGATGATCTGTGACCTCATCGGCGATCACGCCGCCCGCATGCGGTCTTACGAGCAGCTTGCCGAGGCGCTGCGGCCGGCGTTGGCCCGCTAGCCGCCGGGGGAACGCTAATGTCCCGGTCGCGATGGTTCCTGCCCTTGATGGCGGCCAGTGGGGTCACCATGAGCCTCACCGCTCCGCTGGAGGTGCTCTTCATCCGCGAGATCTCACGAAGCAGCCTTTACATCGCCGTCTTCATGCTGACCTCCGGGTTGGGCGTCATCGTCATCGACGTGTTCGGCACCAGGTTCGTTCCGAGCCTGGACGCCAAGGTCGCCCTCACCATCGGGCTGGCGCTGTTCGGCGCGTCGTGCATCGGCATGGGGCTGGCTCCTGACGGGATCCTGCTGATGTCCTCCCGTGCCGTGCAAGGCTTTGGCGGCGGGATGCTGCTCGGTGCCGGCCTGCAGGCGGCCGTGCGGGTGCGCACCGTAACCGGGGATCCCACCCGCGCCCTGGGGCGGTTCAACGCGGCCTTCCTCTTCGGCGGTGCGGTCGGGTCACCCGGCGGGCTGCTCGTCGCCGGGCTGATCGCCGGGGGAGTGGGCTACCAGATTGCCTTCGTCGTCACCGGTGCCCTGGCCCTGCTTGTCGCCGCCCTACTGGTCGTCGCGCTGCCGAGCCTCGCGGCGCCGCCTGGTGGCCCGCGCCCGCGGATCGGCCTGCCGCGATTCGGCAAGACACCGGGCGGCAGCGCCGCTCTCGTGCTGGCGATGAGCGGCGACTTCCTTCGCGGTGGGGTGCTGTTCACCGCGCTCCCGCTCGCCGGCGCGGCCCGCGACTACTCCACCATCACGATCTCCCTCGCGATCGCGCTCATGTCTGGTGTCGAGATCGCCGTCCTCACCGTGTCGTATCGCATCATCGCGCGCGTTGGCGTCATCGCCGTGCTCATTGCCTCGTTCGCGCTGGGAACATTGTGCGCGGCCCTGCTCGCCCTCACCCACGGAGCGGCAATCTATCTGGCGGTGTCGGTGCTGTTCGGTGTCAGCCTCGCCGGGGCGACGGCTAGCCTCCCGGTCCTGGTGGTGGCGCAGGTCGGCAATTCCTCGGCCGGCCTGGCGAAGTTCCGCATATCGGCCGGAATCGGCATCCTAGCCGGAACGGTCGGCTGCGCCGTGCTCGGCACCCAGATCGGAGTCGCCGCGCTTTTCGCCCTCGTCGCGATCGTTCTGCTTGGCAGCATGCAGCTGGCCCACCTGGTGGGACGCCGCATGGCATCCGCGTAATTCGCACGAATCAGCGGTGACCGATCGTCGGTAACAATCGCCTGTTCCCATGAAGGAGTGCACTAGATGCCGGTGAGGAGCGCCTATGAGAGTGCCAGCATGTGAACTGCCCAGATACCGCACCGGGGGGGCGGGGTGAGGCCCCGCCCCAACGGACCGATCCGCCCGGAAGTCGTCTACCAACGGCGACGCCAGACCCCTGACCGACTGAACAACTCACCGCGGCGCACGTACGACCTGCTCCGCTCCACCCTCGTGACCAGCGGCGGGAACATGTTCCTCGTCGAGGGGGAACTGACCGACGCGCTGTCCGCGAGCCGCAACACCGTCCGGGCCGTACTGCAGCGACTGGCCCGCGAGGGCCTGGTCACGCGCGGACCGAAGACCGGCACGCGCGCCGCGAGCTCGCTCTTGCTGCGCATCGACGAGCTCAGCCCAGTCGCCCAGTTCGGAGGCGAGTCAACGACCCGCGTCGAAGCGCGCACCCTTGAATGCCAGCCCCTCGGCTGCCCGCCGATGGTCCGCGACAGGCTCCGGCTCCCGCCCGAGTGCGATGTGCTGCTGATCGAGGCCCTGGTGCTGCAGGACGATCTCCCCCTCGGGCTGTCGGTCAACTACATCGCGCTCGGTGGGGAGCAGCCCCCCGGCTTCAACGTGGACGAGCCGGACGTCATCCTGATCCTTGAGGGGCAGCTCGGGGTGCGTGTCAAGGGCAGCCGCACCACGATTGGCGCCGTCGCGGCCGACGAGCAGACGGCTGAGCTCATCGGCGTCGAGGCGGGCGCGCCGCTGATCTGGCTTGAGGACGTCATCGAGGACGAGGGCGGCCAGCCGTGGGCGCTGTCGCAGCTCCGGCTGCGCGGCGACCGGGTCGCCTTCTCGGCGACGGCGTACCGCTCCGCCTTACCGCTCGACTACTTCTCGAATTATCGAGGATTCCTTCTCCATGCCCGTCGGCAGCTGGCACATTGCGCTGCCCGCCCCGCTGGTCGGCCGGCGCAATGGGCCCGGCACGCGCATGCCATGGCCGGGCAATCAACGGCCGGGAGACTCCTTTCGACCTCAACCAACGGCACAGGAGCGGATAGTGGCGAAGAAATTCCACCTCGGGTGGTTCATGAACTTTATCCCGCCCGACTGGGAGAGCGAATGGGCGGGACCCGACGCCGCGAAGTGGGCCAATGGCCGTTTCTACGTGGACATGGCCAGGAACCTGGAGCGAGCGTGCCTTGACTACATCATGATCGAGGACACCGTGATGGTGGCCGATGCCTACGGCGGCACGATGGAGGGGTCGCTGAAGAACTCGGTGTTCGCGCCGAAGCACGACCCGGTGCCGCTGGCGGTGCTGATCGCGGCGAGCACCTCCAGGCTGGGCGTGGTGGCGACGATGTCGACGTCGTTCTACCCGCCGTACCTGCTGGCCCGGCTGTGCTCGACCGTCGACTCGATCGCCGAGGGGCGCTTCGGGTGGAACATCGTGTCCTCCGCGGAGGACCGGGCCGCGCAGAACTTCGGGCTTGGCGGCCTCCCCGAGCACGATGAGCGCTATAACGTGGCGGACGAGTACTTCGACGTGGTGAACCAGCTGTGGGAGTCCTGGGACGCCGACGCGGTCGTGATGGACCGCGAGACGAGCACCTACGCCGACTTCGGCAAGGTGCGGACCATCGACTTCGCCGGCAAGTACTTCAAGTCCCGCGGCCCGCTGAACACCATCCCCTCGCCACAGCGCAAGCCCACGTTCGTTCAGGCCGGCGCGTCGCCCCGCGGCCGGGCGTTCGCGGCGCGGGCGGCCGACTCGATCATCGCCGTTGGCACCGGGATCGAGGGCATGAAGGCCTACCGCGACGATATCCGGGCCAAGATGGCGGCGATCGGCCGCAACCCCGACGACTGCAAGGTGCTCTTCGTGGTGTCGCCCATGGTCGCCGCCACCGAGGCCGCGGCCCGCGACGCCCTTGCCCGGATCACGGACAACCCGACCTATGCCGAGAAGTCTCTCGTGTCGATCTCGTCTAACACCGAGATCGACTTCTCCAAGTTCGACCTGGACACTCCGCTGCCCGAGGGACTGACCACCAACGGCGAGCGCGGGTCGCTCGAGCACTTCATGCGCGGCGACGGCTCGCCCGGTCCCAAGACGCTGCGGCAGCTGGTGCTCGAACGCTCGAAGCGGGGACTTGAGCTAGTCGGCACCCCCGGGCAGGTGGCCAGGAAGATGGCCGGGGTGATGGAGGCCGTCGGCGGCGACGGGTTCTTGATCACCAGGCCGGGATGGGACCTCACCAGCCAGTACATCGGCTCCATCACCGACGGGCTCGTCCCTGAGCTGCAGCGCCTCGGCCTTGCCCGCACCGAGTACACCCAGCCCACCCTGCGCGAGACGCTGCGCGAGTTCTAGCCCGTGACCCGCGAACGGTTGTCTCAGTGAATCCCCGCCGGCCGGTGAAAGGGCGGCGGCCGGGGCGGGTCGGCTGGCTGGTGATCAGCTCGTTCTTGTGGCACCTGACGCGCTGGGACGGACTCTTCCTCGGCACCTACCTGGTAACCCACCTCGGTGGCGGGCCGATCGATGATCAGCTGGTCGGAATCGCGATGTTCGCGCCGATGCTGCTCGGGTCGAGCGTCGCCGGTCACCTGCGCAAGGGCCTCGATCCCCGGCTGGTCGTCCTCGTGTGCGAGGTCATCCTGCTTCCCCTCGCCGCCGGCTTCCCGTTCTTGGCGGGCAGCAGGGCGGCGGAGATCTGGATGGTGTATCCCTTCGAGTTCGCGTTCGGTGTCGGCGGGATGGTCAACATGACCGCTCAGCGCGAACTCCTCGCGCGCACGGCCGGACCGCAGCGACAGCGGCGGGTGCTGAGCGCCGAGCTCACGGGCATGTCGGGCGCGATGATGCTCGGTCCGCTCATTGGCGGGATCAGCATCGGCCTGACAGGGATCGGGCCGGCTTTCTGGCTGACAGCCGTTCTGCTGGCGGGCTCCGTCACGATCCTCCGCGTGGCTTCCGGGCCGGCGACCGTACCCGCGCCCGCACCCCCGTCCCCGCCCGTGGCCAGCGGGTCAGCGGGAACCAGGCGGCGGAACCTCCGTCAGCTGCTTGGCTACCGGAGGCTGGCGTTCGTGCTTGGCGTCACCGTCGTGGCCAACCTCTGCTACTTCGCTTTCACGCCCCTTGTACCGGTGGTGGCAAAGCGATTGCAGGCTGGCCCGGCCATGACCGGGGTTCTGGGTTCTGCGGCC
The DNA here is from genome assembly GCA_963767685.1 of uncultured Actinomycetota bacterium. Lineage (GTDB taxonomy): Bacteria > Actinomycetota > Actinomycetes > Streptosporangiales > Streptosporangiaceae > Trebonia. Next base: position 1,013,281 of record CAVYEZ010000005.1, on the reverse strand, counting down.
GGAGCCGTGCAACTGGTCGTCGCCGCGGTCTTGGTCGCATGGCCCACCCGGCGCGCCAGCGCCGCGTTCGCCGCGGGGGTGGGCTTGTGCCTGGCCTGCCTGGGCGCGCTCGCGTACGCCCCCGACGTGCTAGTCGCGGTACTGGTCCTGGCGACCGCCGGGATCGGTCAAGGGCTCTTCAACAGCCTCCAGACGCTGCTCACCGTTTCCTCGGTCCCCCGCACCGACCGGCCGGCCGCCTTCGGGGTCCTCACCACCACGATCGGCGTGGCGCTTCCGCTTGGCATGCTGGTCCTCGGGATCAGCTCTAGCCTTTTCGGCGCGCAGGCCGGAATGCTCGTCTCGTCGCTGGCCGGGCTGGCGGTCCTCGCCGTCATCGCCGCGCGCAACTGGCGGACCCTGGCGGGCGGTGGCGGCGGGGATGAGGCCGATCAGGCCGTCGAGGTGCTGCCCGCGGCGGGCTCGGTGCTTTTACCGATCTCGGCGTAATGGAACGGGAATTGGCTGGACGTTGGTGCGACATGCTATTCGAGTTTGCTTTTCCCATGAGACGTAAGACCTCTTCGGTTTCAGCCTTCGACCGCCGGTCCTTCCTTCAGCTAGGAGGTACCGCGGCCGCGCTCGCGGGGACGGGCGGCCTGACCTCACTGCTCGCCGCTTGCGGAACTGGTGGCAGCACCTCGTCGCCGTCATCCTCGGCGGTGCCGTCCGCCCTGGCGGCGAAGTCCATTTCCACGATCGCCCTGCCGTTCCTGGCGGACATGGGCACGGTCGATCCGGATATCTACTACGCGGGCGAAGGGCTGCAGGTGACGCTCTCGGTGTACGAGAGCCTGGTCACGTACGCGCCGGTGGCCGCGGACATCCCGCTGACCTACCAGCCGCCTTCGAAGCGCATCGCCCCCGGGCTGGCGGAGTCGTGGGAAGTGTCGCCGGACGGGCTCACCTATACGTTCCACCTGCGCTCGGGGGTGAAGTTTCACGACGGGACGCCGATGGACGCGGCGGCCTGGCAGAACTGCTTCGTGCGGCGGGCGGAGGTGAACGGCGGCCCCGCGTACCAGGTGGCGCCGGTGGCGTCGACGGAGGCGCCGGACCCGCTGACGTTCGTGGTGAAGCTGAAGCACCCGGTCGATCCGTTCCTGGACTATATGGCCTGCCCGTGGGGCCCGAAGGTGATCAGCCCCACCGCCCTGAAGAACCATCAGAAGAAGAAGGATCTCGCCCAGGGCTGGCTGGTGGGTCACGAGGCGGGCACCGGACCGTACATGCTGGTCGACTACGTCCCGAACAGCTACTACACGCTCGAGGCGTTCCCCGGCTGGTGGGGCCCGGCGCCGCCGGTGAAGCGGGTGAACGTCCCGATCATCCCAGACATTCAGACGCAGGAGCTGCAGTTCCGGGCCGGTCAGATTGACGTGATGACCAAGGGCCTGCCGATCCAGGACGTGGTGACCTTCGAGCAGGATCCCGATTACGTCGTCAAGTTCTTCGCCCTCGCCTTGAGCCAGTCGATGTTCCTGAACCCGACCAAGGGGCGGATTTTTAGCAACGAGACCCTCAGGCTCGCCCTGCCAAGCGCGCTGGACAAGCAGTTCCTCACGACATCGGTGTTCAAGAACACCGCCACGGCGGCGACCCAGTTCTTCCCCGCGGGCTGCTTTCCGAGCGGGCTGGTGCCCGCCGACACACCCTACGAGCCGTCGAAACTCAGCCAGATCGTCAGCGGCCTGTCGTCAAAGAACGTCGACCTGGCCTACGGTGCGGACGGCGGCGCCCCGAACCGGGTCATGGCGGAACTGGTTCAGGCCGAGCTGTCTGCCGCGGGACTGAACGTCACCGTGCGGAGCATCCCGACATCGCTCGAGTACGCGCTCTACGACACGCCCGACGCACAGCGGCCCGACATCCTCCTCGATACGTACGGCGGGGACACGGTTCACGTCGACACCATGCTCCGGATCATCTTCCGCACCGACGCCCAGCCGCTGAACTGGTTCAACTACAGCTACCCGCGGGGCGACGAGCTGATGGACGAGGCACAGCGGTACCCCAGCGCCGCTCAGGCCCAGGCGCTGTACGCGCAGAGCGCCGACATCTATCGCAACGCCGGGATACTGGTGAACATCGCCAACGGAGCGGACGTCATCGTATCGCGGGCAGGCATTACCAATTTCGTGCATGATCCCATGGCGCTAGAGACCGTGCGCCTCGCCGACCTGCGGCGCGATTGACGCGGCGAATAACCCCAGCGTCGGCGACGGGCCGGACGACAACCTCGAATCGGCGTAATCGAACTGGAACTGCGTCGACCTGGCCGCGGAATACTGCTCATGTTCGCTCATTCCATTGCACCGCTGGCGTTGCGGACCATCCGGATAGCCGATCTCAAGAGGGCTCAAACCCCGCCCCAATCCCTGTAATGAGGAGGCCCCCGTGCTGCCGACATTCTCCCGCAACCACCAAAATGTACGCTTCCCAACCTTGACCACTCCGGCCTCACCACTCGAAGATCCCGCGATGCGCGTCACCGACCTGTCCGTCACCTTCCAGCGCCGGGGCGTGCCGGTCAGGGCGCTCCGCGGCGTGTCGCTGGAGATGGGGAAGCGGGAGATACTCGCGGTGGTGGGCGAGTCCGGGTCAGGGAAGAGCGTGCTCGGGCTCACGCTTCTCGGGCTGCTCGACGGAAACCCGGCGCCGGAGGTAGCAGGTCGCGCCGAGGTCGGCGGAGTCGACATGGTCAGCGCCATGCCCAGGGAGCGGAAGCTAGTTCGCCGGGATCACATGGGCGCGGTCTTCCAGGACCCCATGACGTCGCTCAACCCGACCATGAAGATCGGCAACCAGCTTCGCGAGGTCGCGGGATCCACCCAGGAGGCGATCAGCCTGCTCGAGCTGGTCGGCATCCCCGATCCGGTGCGGCGGATGAACGTCTATCCCCACCAGCTCTCTGGCGGACTGCGCCAGCGGGTGATGCTCGCCATGGCGGTGGCGGGAAAGCCCGACCTGATCATCGCGGACGAGCCGACCACGGCGCTGGACGTCACCGTCCAGGCGCAGATCCTCAGCATGCTCACCGATCTGCGCGACGAGGTAGGCTGCTCCATCCTGCTCATCACGCACGACTTCGGCGTGGCGTCGCAGGTCGCGGACCGAATCGCCGTCCTCTACGGCGGCCGCCTCGCCGAGTACGGCGGGATGCGGGAGGTCACCGCCCGCCCCTCGCACCCCTATACCGCCGGGTTGCTCAACTCGCGTCTCGATCTGGACCTTCCCCGCGACCGGCACATCGCCACGCTGAACGGCGAACCGCCGGACCCGCGTAACCATCCGCCGGGATGCGCCTTCGCGCCCCGCTGTGCACACCGGATGGACGTCTGCAGCGAAGCCGTGCCCGAGGCCCGCGGCGCCCATTCCCACGACGGCTCGGTCGCCTGCTTCCTTGAGCGCCCGGCATCTCGCCCGTCGGGCGCGGGCTTGCCGGAAGGGAAGGGCTTCGAGCTCGCGAAGGTCACCGACGAGATGGTCGTGTCGTGCACGAGGGTAGGCAAGGACTTCCAGGTCAGCACGGGCACGTTCAGCAAGTCCCGCCTCGCCGCCCTGCGCGACGTCGATCTCGACGTGAAGGCGGGAGAGTCGATCGCCATCGTCGGTGAGTCGGGCTCGGGCAAGTCGACGCTGCTGCGGTCCGTGGCCGGCCTCATGCCGATCGATCGTGGCTCGATCGCCCTCCCCGCCGGGAAACCCCAGATGGTTTTCCAGGACGCCAGGGCCTCACTGACCCCCTGGAGAACGGTCGGCGACATCCTGAACGACCGGCTCCGCGACGTGCCCGACAAGGCAGAGCGCCGGCGGAGGGTGCAAGACGCTCTCGCCCAGGTCGGCCTTCCCGCCGAAGTGGCGAACGCCAAGGCGGGGCAGTTGTCGGGGGGCCAGTGCCAGCGGGTCGCCTTCGCGCGGTCGGTGATCGTCCCCCCGCCCTTGCTCCTGTGCGACGAGCCGACCTCTGCCCTGGACGCCTCGCTCGCCGGCGTGGTGCTGAACCTGCTCCAGAGGCTGCGCCGGGAGTTCGGGATGGCGGTCATGTTCGTCACCCACGACCTGGCCGTAGCCCGCTTCATCGCCGACCGGATCGTGGTCTTGTACCTCGGCGAGGTCGTCGAGTCCGGGCCAGCCGACGACGTGGTCAATCATCCGTTCCACCCCTACACCAAGGCGCTGCTCAGGTCGGTGCCCAAGGCCGGCGAGGCGCCGTTCCGGCTGCAGGGGGAGCCGGCCAGCGCCCTGGCTGTGCCCTCTGGATGCGCATTCCACCCCCGCTGCAGCGCCAGGGAGGAGTCGTGTGACCGCCGCAAGCCCGAGCTGGAGCCGGTGGCCGTGAGCATCACGCGCAAGATCGCTTGCGTGAAAGATCCCGCTGGTGAAGCCGAACTGGCGCTAGAGGCCGTCTGATGGCCGTCGCCGAGCCGTACGTCGCGCCGCCGCCCGGCCGGCGGTTCCGCGCCGGGATGCCGGTGCTTTACGGGAAGATCCCAGGCTCTTCCTACCTGGCGTTCGGTGCGCTGGGCCTGGTGACCGTCGTGACACTCCTCTCCGGCATGATCGCCCCCGACAATCCGGACCTGCCGGTCGCGATCCCCCTCACCGCGCCGAACGGGAGCAACTGGTTCGGTACCGACGAGGTGGGCAGGGACATCTTCAGCCGGGCGCTGGTCGGCATGACCTCCAGCTGGTGGGGGGCGATCGCGGTCATTGTCACCGGCGTCCTCCTCGGGGGTGTCATCGGCCTGGTGGCCGGCGCCGCCGGCGGGTGGGCCGACTCGGTGCTCATGCGCATCACGGACCTCTTCCTCGCCCTGCCGGGGGCTGTGCTCGCCGTGGCCGTTGTGGCGGCCCTCGGAGTCTCCTACCTGCACACCCTTGTCGCGGTGGCCATCGTGTGGTGGCCGCTGTACGCAAGGATCGTCCGCGGCGAGATCACCCGGCTCAAGGCCTCACCGCATATCGAGGCCGCGCGAGTCGCAGGATCGAGCAAAGTCCGCATCGCCTTGCGCGACCTGATGCCAGGAGCGGTTCCCCCGACAATCGTCGCCGCCACCCAGGACGTCGGGGCGCTCATCCTCACCCTGGCGGGGCTGTCCTTTCTCGGGCTTGGCGCGCCGGCGCCCGCACCCGAGCTCGGCTCCATGAGTCAGCAGGGGCTCACCTACCTCTTCGACGCCTGGTGGATCCCGGTGCTGCCCGCTGTGGTGATCGCGGTGCTCGTGCTCGTGGCGAACTTCGCCGGCGACGCCGTGCGCGACCTGCTCACCGATCGATGAATCCGGAAAACCAATAGAGCGAAAGGAGGCATCCAAGGTGGTAGGCCTGTTGGCGAAGCGTCTCGTTGCGGGGGCCGGCGTCTTGATGGTGCTGACCGCGGTGGTGTTCTTCCTGCGGCAGTTGTCGCCCGTCGATCCCGCCCGGGCGCTCGTCGGCGCCAAGGCGCCGGCGTCCGTGGTGGCGGCCGAGCGGAAGAAGCTCGGCCTCGATGACCCGATAGTCATCCAGTATTTCCGCTACCTGGGGAACGTGGTCCGAGGGAACTTCGGGGAGTCCGCGGTCACCCACAACGCGATCGGCACCGACCTCGGCCATTTCCTCACCGCCACTACCGAGCTGCTGACCGTGGCCTTCGTCCTCGCGGCGGTATTCGCGCTGATCTTCGCCGTCGCCACGGTTGGCCGCTGGCGCGGATCCGGGGTCCTGCGCACGGTCATGGTCGTCATGTCGGCCCTTCCAGTGTTCCTCACCGCCGTGCTCGGGATCATCGTCTTCTACGAGTGGCTCCACTGGCTGCCGGCGACCGGGCAATCGTCGTATTCGAACGCACCGTCCGGGCCTACCGGGTTCCTCCTCATCGACAGCCTGCTCGCGGGGCGGCTCGGCGTAATGTGGGACGCCGTCGTCCACCTGCTACTCCCGGCCTGCTGCCTGGCGATCGCCCCGGCGGTCGCGATGGGCAGGGTCCTGCGGAGCAGCTTGCAGCACGCCATGCGCTCCGACTACGTGCGCACCGCCAAGGCCAAGGGCCAGAGTGAGCTGAGGGTGATGCTCGCCCACGCGTTGCGTAACTCCCTGGGCCCCGTGCTAGCCATGGGAGGCGTCCAGATCGCCGCGATGTTCGCGGCGACCCTGGTCATCGAGGAGGTGTTCGCCTGGCCGGGTCTTGGGCAGTACGCGGTCGAGGCGATAGACATCGGTGACTTCTCGACGATCGCGGCGGTTACGCTCTGCCTCGGTGGCCTTTACGTGGTCGCGAACCTGACCGTGGACATCCTGCAGGCGGCGGCAGACCCGCGCATCCGAATATGAGCGAGACCCACTGCCGCTAAGGCTTCGTGGCGCAATGAGAGGTTTACCGCTGGGCGGGGCCGGGGAAATCCGCCGCTTTTGGACTATATACGCAAGCATTCAGTCGCCGGCCAGTTGGAGGCCATCGCATGACTGTCGTCGTCGTAGGAAATCCCAAGCCGATGTCGCGGACCCGGGCCGCCGCGGAAATAGTCGCCGAGAAGCTGACCGGCGTGCAGCCGGACCACGTGATCGACGTCGTCGACCTTGGCCCCGGCTTGCTCGGCTGGGGCGACCCGAAGGTGGCCGCGGCCAAGGAAATCGTCAAGTCGGCCGACTCCCTGGTCGTCGCGTCCCCGACGTTCAAGGCCACCTACAGCGGCCTGCTCAAGCTGTTCCTCGACCAGTTCGGACAGGGCGAGCTCGGCCAGGTCACGACGTTCGCGCTCATGCTCGGCGGTGCGCACACGCACGCGCTCGCTCCCGAGCTGACCCTGCGGCCGGTGCTGGTCGAGATCGGCGCGAGCTGCCCGGCGCCGAGCCTCTACCTGCTCGACTCCGATTACGCCACCTCGCCTGATCTGGAGAAGTGGCTGGAGATCGCCCGCAGGTTCGTTCCGGTGGTGTCGCGATGATCGCGCCGGTCGACGAGCAATTCGATCAGGCGCTGCTGCGGCAGGCCTTCGGGTGCTTCCCCAGCGGGGTGACGGCGTTCTGCGGCATGCTCGCCGGAGTGCCCGAGGGCATGGCGGCCAGCTCGTTCACCACGGTCTCGCTCGACCCGGCGCTGGTATCGGTGTGCGTCGCGAACACCTCAAGCACCTGGCCGAAGCTGGCGAGGCTCGAGCGCCTCGGTCTGAGCGTGCTGGCAAGCGAGCACGGGCCGACCGCGCGGGCACTGGCATCAAAGACCGGTGACCGGTTCAGCGGGGTCGACTGGATGGCGACCGAGAACGGCGCGGTGTTCGTGCACGGTGCCACGCTCTGGCTGGAATGCGCGCCATTCAAGCGCGTCCAGGCAGGCGATCACGAGATCGTCATCCTGCAGATCGTCTCGCTGGCGGCGTACCCCGACGTCACGCCGATGATCTTCCACCGCAGCGGTTTCCGCGAGCTGGCTCCCACCGCCTGAGCTGCAAAAAACAGGAAGCGCCATGCGGGACCGGCGATGCGATCAGTCGCCGTCAGCAGCCGCGTGGTCAGAAACGCCGCGAAACCCGCCCTCGCGGGAGGGCGGGTTTCGCGGCAACCAGAACCTAGAATTCCAGCAGGTTCTCACGGAACGTGCTGTAGTTGTAGCCGTCCCTGATGAGGCCGCGCTTGCGCAGAGCCGGCGCCAGACCGTCGGCGATCTCGGCGATGTTGCGCCGGGTGACGGTCGGCGAGAGCAGGAAGCCGTCGCCGCCGATCTCCTCCATCGCCTCGCCCATCTTCACCGCCACGGTGTCGGGTGAGCCGACGAACGCCAGCCCCGCGTGGGTGTCGACCGTGGCGATGGCCTCGCGCAGCGTCTTGCCGCGGGCGCCTTCGATGAACGTGCGCAGCGTGCTCGTCTCGCCGTTGCCCCAGACATCCGGAACCTCCTTGTCGAGATCGAAGGTGGAGAAGTCGAACTCGCCACCGGAGGTGTAGCTCAGCCCCCACAGGGCCCTCTCGATTGCGTGGTCGCTCCAGCGGGCCGCCTTCATGTCCTCTTCGCGCGCCTGCGCCACGCGATCGGTGTCGCCGAGCACCGGGTCGATGAGAAAGAGGATTTTCAGCGTGGCCGGGTCGCGGCCGTACTCCTTCATGCGGCGATGCATGTCCTGGCGGAACGCCTTCATCCCCTCGATGCTGGTGCCGTGGGCGAGCATCGACTCGGCGTACTTGGCGGCCAGGTCACGGCCCGCCGGCGAGGCGCCGGCCTGCACGATGACCGGTCGGCGCTGAGGACCGGGAATGGTGTTGAGCGGCCCGCGGGTCTTGAAGTACTTCCCCTCGAAATCAACGGGGTGCACCTTGGCGTGGTCGGCGTAGCGCGGTGTCTCCTGGTCGACTAGGACGGCGCCGTCCTCCCACGAGTCCCACAGCGCCCCGACGGCATCCATCCACTCCTTGGCCATCTCGTAGCGTTCGCCGTGAGGCATCAGCGTGTCATACCCGTACTGCTGGGCCGCGCGCGCCGAACTCCCGGTAACCACGTTCAGCCCGACCCGCCCGTCGGTCAGGTGGTCGAGCGTGGTCATCGTCCGTGCCGCCATGAAGGGGTGATAGAAACTCGTCGACAAGGTCACCGCGATGCCGATGTGCTTCGTCCGCTGCGTCAGCAACGGGATCAGCGGCACGGGGTCGCACTTCGGGGAGAGCAGCCCGTACTTGAGCGTGGTCTCCATCGAGCGGCCGTAGGCGTCCTCGATCATGCTGGTGTCCTCGACCAACAGGTAGTCGAAGCGGGCGCGCTCCAGCGAAGCAGCCAGATCGACGAACAGGTCGCCCTTCATCCAGTCGTAGCCGGTGTTGCCCGCCCACGGGTCAAGCGCCCAGGTCTGTACGCTGAAGCCACTGCCCATGAACCAGCCCAGATGAAACATTTCCACCTCCGTTGTCGGGATCAATCTGCCTCCCGATGTTTCCGGGCAACGGAGCCCGCGGTTGCGCCAGCATTGCGCTGCCGGGCCGACCCTTGCCGTTCGGCTTACCATGTGGCACATGACCTGGGACGAGCTGGTTGAGTACTGCCTGGCCAAGCCGGGCGCCTGGCAAGACGAGCCGTGGGGGGACGGCGTCGTCACCAAGGTGGGCCAGAAGATCTTCGCCTTCCTCGGCACCGGCGAGGGCCAGCCAGGCGTCGGCCTCAAGTGCGGCGCCACGCGCGAGGCGGCCAACGAGTGGCTGCTCCGGTACCCGGACGACGCGTCGGTCATGCCCTACATCGGCCGTTCGGGCTGGAACAACCTGCGGACCGGGAACGCCATCCCCGACGACGAGATCCTCGAGGCCGTCGACGCGTCTTACGCGATGGTAGTGAGCAAGCTGCCGAAGAAGGAACGTCCGTGATCTCGCCGGATGCCGCGGGACACGGTGCCGCAGAACCGGGGAGCGGGGGCCGCGGCGCCGTCTTCGGACCGCCCGCTATGACTCGAATCCTTATCGGCCGCGCAAACGATCGCCCCGGGAATGTGCGAATTGAGGAACATGGGGGAGATGAACCTCATGGAACCCGAGATATGGCCAGGGCAGCCGTACCCCCTCGGTGCCAGCTACGACGGCATCGGCACTAACTTCGCGCTGTTCTCCGAGGTAGCCGAGCGCGTCGAGCTGTGCCTTTTCGGCCCGCGCGGCCGGGAGCAGCGCGTAGCGATGACCGAGGTCGACGGCTACGTCTGGCACTCGTTCCTGCCGGGCATCGGGCCGGGCCAGCGCTACGGCTACCGGGTGCACGGGCCGCATTACCCCGACATCGGCCTGCGCTGCAACCCCTCGAAGCTGCTCATCGACCCGTACGCCCGGGCGCTGGACGGCGAGGTCAAGTGGGACCCCGCCGTCTACGGCTACCCGCTTGGCGGCGACGACCGCGAGCTCTACGACGCCAACAGCGCGCCCTTCGTCCCGCGCTCGGTGGTGACCAACCCGTGGTTCGAGTGGGGCGACGACCGGCCGCTGCGGACCCCCTGGCACGAGACCGTGCTGTACGAGTGCCACGTCAAGGGCCTCACCATGCGGCACCCGGCGATCCCCGAGGACCAGCGCGGCACGTACGCGGGCATGGCGCACTCCGCCGTCATCGAGCACCTCACCCGGCTCGGCGTCACCGCGGTGGAGCTGATGCCGGTCCATCACTTCATCCACGACCACTACCTGGCCGACAAGGGCCTGCGCAACTACTGGGGCTACAACTCGATCGGCTTCTTCGCCCCGCACAGCGCCTACTCGTCGTGGGGCGTCGAGCAGGTCGTCTCCGAGTTCAAGTACCTGGTGAAGACCATGCACGAGGCCGGCATCGAGGTCATTCTCGACGTGGTCTACAACCACACCGCGGAGGGAAACCACCTCGGCCCGATGCTGTCGTTCAAGGGCATCGACAACCCGGCCTACTACCGGCTCGCCGACGGCGGCCGCTACTACTTCGACACCACGGGCACCGGCAACACGCTGAACATGCGCCACCCGCACGTGCTGCAGCTCATCATCGACTCGCTGCGCTACTGGGTGAGCGAGATGCACGTGGACGGCTTCCGCTTCGACCTCGCCGCCAGCCTGGCCCGCCAGTTCCACGAGGTCGACCGGCTGTCCGCGTTCTTCGACCTCATCCAGGTGGACCCGGTGGTCTCCCAGGTGAAGCTGATCGCCGAGCCGTGGGACCTCGGCGAGGGCGGTTACCAGGTGGGCAACTTCCCGACGCTGTGGTCGGAGTGGAACGGCCGCTACCGTGACACGGTCCGCGACTACTGGCGCGGCGCACGACCGCACCCTGGCCGACTTCGCCTACCGGCTCACCGGCAGCTCCGACCTGTACGGCAGGACCGGCCGCCGCCCCTACGCCAGCGTGAACTTCGTGACCGCGCACGACGGGTTCACCCTCACCGACCTGGTCTCCTACGACCACAAGCACAACGAGGCGAACGGCGAGGACAACCGGGACGGCACCGACGACAACCGCTCGTGGAACAGCGGCGTGGAGGGCCCGACCAGCGATCCCGAGGTCGCCGCGATCCGCGAGCGGCGCCGCCGCGCGCTGATGACCACGCTGCTGCTCAGCCAGGGCGTGCCCGATGATCAGGCACGGCGACGAGCTCGGCCGCACGCAGCAGGGCAACAACAACGCCTACTGCCAGGACAACGAGCTCTCCTGGCTCGACTGGGAGCACGCGGACCTGGACTTCCTCGCCTTCTGCAGCGACCTCGTCGAATTCCGCAAGCAGCACCCGGTGTTCTGGCGGCGCCGGTTCTTCGAGGGCGAGCCGATCTTCGGCGGCGCGACCTGTCCGACATCGGGTGGTTCCGGCCGGACGGCGCGGAGATGACGGACGACGACTGGCACGCGGGCTTCGCCAAGTCGCTTAGCGTTTTCCTCAACGGCGAGGCGCTGCCCGACCCCGACCCGCGCGGGCGGCGGCTGCGTGACGACAGCTTCCTGCTGCTGTTCAACGCGCACCACGAGGACGTCACGTTCGTGCTTCCCGGCAAGGAGTGGGGCCGCCGGTGGGTGACCGAGCTGACCACGGTGAGCGACCCGGGCGTCCGCAAGCCGAAGTCGCCGGGCGCCAAGGTCAGCGTCGCCGGCCGCAGCGTGCAGGTGCTGCGCCGCGTCGAGCACCCCGCCGGGAGCGTCCCGCGCCGGCCGGCCCATCCGGTAACGGCTACGAGCGGTAATCCCGCTGGTCGCCGTAGGGCTGATTGCGGTAGCGCGGGTCCGCGGCGTAGCGCGGGCCGCCCTGCTGCCGCCCGGGATCGGCGTACTGCGGCTGGCCGGACGGGGGCTGCTGGCCATACGGTGGCTGGCCCTGCCGCGGGTCGGCGTACTGCGGCTGGCCGTACTGCGGCTGCCCGTATTCCGGCTGGCCGTACTGCGGCTGGCCGTACTGTGATGGCGCGTACTGCGGCGGCCCGGCGAGCGATCCGGCCTCCGGCTGGTCGATGCCGGAGCGCGACAAGTAGACGAAGGACGCCACGACCAGGATCAGCATCACGACCGACACCGCACCGTGCCCGAGCCCCATGCCGCTGATGTCCTTGGGCATCCCGAAGTAGTCCGCGAACGACGCGCCGATCGGCCGCGTCAGGATGTACGCCACCCAGAACGTCAGCACCGGGTTGACGCCGAGCCGCCAGGCGATGAACGGCACGCAGATCAGCGCCGTGAACATGAACGCCGACGCGAGGTACCCCAGGTGGAAGGTGGTGGCGAACAGGTCACCAAGCGCCGTGCCCATCGCGAACGTGAAGATCACCGCGAGCCAGTAGAACACCTCGCGCCGTCGCGTCACGATCGAGTGGATGTCCAGCGTCCGCTCCGACCGGTACCAGATCACGAACGTCGCCGCCAGGCAGACCGCGTAGAACGTGGCGGACACCGTGTACGGCAGGCCGATCACGATGTGCATGACGTCCGCGCACATCGTGCCGAAGACGGCGACCATCGCCACCGCCGACCAGTAGGGCCAGGTCCGGTAGGTGGGCGTGCGGAACTGCCACACCATCGCGAGTACGAACAGCACGAACCCAAGGGCCACGGCGCCGTACTTGTTGACGTCATTCACCAGGTAGTCGGACACCGCCTCGCCCATGGCGGTGGTCAGCAGCTTCACCACCCAGAAGTACGGCTTTACGGCCGGAACCTTTGACGCGTTACCCGAACCTGACCATTGATCTCGGTGCCCTGCTGCCATAGCTGTAAGCGTGCCACAGGGTGACGGCTGCGGTTCCCCGACTGATGGGCCCGCGGCTGAGAGTTCGGTATGAATCGCCTAAGATCTCGCTAACCACAGCAGTGGCGAACCCCGCCCGCGCGGGGTCGCGCGGCGCTGGCCGGCGGTAACGAGCGGCCGGGGAGCGCCGAGTAGAATCGGCGAACATGGACGACGTCGCGGCGGTCGAGCAGCGGGTTGCCCAATTGGCGCGGACGGCGGGGCCGCTGAAGCTCGGCGGGCGTGAGTTCGGACCGGGACGGCCGCTGGTGATGGCGATCGTTAACCGCACCCCGGACTCCTTCTACCGGCCCGGCGCGTCCTGGGATCAGGTTGCGGCGATGGACATGGTGCATGTCGCGGTCGCCGACGGTGCCGACATCCTCGACGTCGGCGGCGTGCCGGCCAAGCCGGGTCCCGAGGTCACCGTGACCGATGAGATCCGGCGCGTCGTGCCGTTCATCGAGCGGGTCCGCGCCGCCTACCCGGACCTGGTGATCAGCGCGGACACCTGGCGGCACGAGCCGGCCAGGGCGATGTGCGCCGCGGGCGCGGACCTGATCAACGACACCTGGTCCGCCTGGGACCCGGCCCTCGCCGAGGTCGCCGCCGAGTTCGGCGCGGGCCTGGTGTGCTCGCACGTCGGCACCCTGACGCCGCGCACCCGCCCGCACCGCCCTGCCTTCACCGACGTGGTGGCCGACGTGCTCGACCGGGTGCTGCAGCTCACCGAGCGGGCGCTGAAGGCCGGGGTCGACGCCGACCGGATCATCATCGATCCGGCCCACGACTTCGGCAAGAACACCTGGCAGTCGCTTGAGATCACGGCGCGGCTGTCCGAGCTGACCGCGACCGGCTGGCCGGTGCTGCTGTCCGCGTCGCATAAGGACTTCGTGGGGGAGAGCCTGGACGCGGGGCTCGATGACCGCCTCGCGGGCACGCTCGCGGTGACCGTCGGTCGGCGCGTGGCTCGGCGTCCGGGTCTTCCGCGCGCATGACGTCAAGGAGACGCGGCAGGCACTCGACATGGTCGCCTCCATCAAGGGCGACCGCCCGCCCGCCCGCGCCGTGCGAGGGCTGGCGTGATCGTCGCCGCGGCGATCTGCCCGTCACCGCCGCTGCTTGCCGCCGAGCTGACCGGCCGGGCCGACGTCTTGCCGGAGTTGCGCGCCGCCTGCGCCGCCGCGGTCGCGCGCCTTCTCGCCGCCGCCCCCGACGTGGTGGCCATCGTCGGCCCGGCGGAGACAACCGGCCCCCGGGACCCGGCCGGCCAGCTCAGCCTGGCCACCTTCGCCCCCGCCCTGCGCCGGGGGCGCCCCCTTTCCGATAACAGCAAGAGGCGGGCCGCCGGGACGGCGGTCACCGCTCCGCCGCTGCCGCTCGCGCTCGGCATCGGCGCGCTGCTGCTCGACGAGGCCGGCTACACCGGGCCGCGGACGCTCTACGGAATCTCCGAAGACGCGTCCGCGGCCGCCTGCCTCGCCGTCGGCAGGCGGCTCGCGGTATCCGCCTCGCGGGTCGCGCTGCTCGCGATGGGCGACGGCAGCGCGCGCCGCTCCGCATCCGCCCCCGGCTACCTGGACGAGCGCGCCGCGCCATTCGACGAGACGGTCGAGCGCGCCGTCCGCGCCGGCGACCTGCGGGCGATCGCCGCCCTCGACCCCGTCCTCGCCGCCGACCTCCTCGCCGCCGGCCGCCCGGCCTGGCAGGCCCTGGCCGGCGGCCTGGCCGCCCCGGTATCCGCGGCCCACCCGCCGGCGCCCCGCCCGGCCGCCGATCGCCCGTCTGCTCATTCCGGCGCCGCCGACCCCGTGCGGGCGGATTCCCTCGCGGCCGTCCGCCTGAAGGCGGAAATCCTGTACTCCGGCGCCCCGCTGGGCGTCGCCTACCTCGTCGCGACCATCTCTCCGCCGGCGCCCGCCCTCCGGTAAGCCGGTTTCCTGGACGCCGCGCTCTCGGCCTAGCCCCAGGCGGCGCGCGCCCGCGGAGCCTGGTCCTGGAGCAGCACGGTGAGCTGCACGCGAGAGGAGATCTCCAGCTTGCTGAAGATGTGCTCCACGTGCGCGTCGACGGTCCGCTTGGAGATGAACAGCCGCGTGGCGATCTCCCGGTTGGACAGCCCGCTCGCCACGAGCTCCGCGATTTCCCGCTCCCGCCTGGTCAGCAGGCCGGGCACGGCGCAGGCGCCCGCGCTGGCCGCGAGCGGATCGCCGGGGGTGACGGCGTCGCCGGCCCGCGGGCCCGGCGCTTCCCCGAGCTCGTGGGCCGCCGCTCTGACCACGACGTCCAGGTCGAGCGCGGCGCCGTGCGCGTAGGCGGCCGTGAACCGCCGCTCGCCGAGCGCCCGGCGGGCCACCTGGACGGTCCGCTGCCGTGACTCCTCCATGAGGGCCACGCCGCTCAGCCGCCTCCCGGTGCGGTTCCACAGCTGGTCAGCCGCGCCGATCAGCCAGGCGGTGCGCTCGTACTGCTCGCGCCGCGCGGCCAGCCAGGCGAGCGCCTCGACGGCGTACGCGGTGCCGACGACGTCGCCGAGCTCGTACTTGGCGGTCAGGGCCCGGCCCAGCGCCTTGGCGGACGCCTGTTCCCGGCCGGGACGCTGCGCGTGCGCCATCCCGGCGACCAGGTACAGGTAACCGCTGACCCAGCGCTCGCCGCCGGCCCTGGCGGACTTCGCCTGGCCAAGCAGCGCGAGGCCGCGGTCGCAGCGCTCGATGGCCTCGTCGACCTTTCCCGTCAGCTGGCACAGGTGCGCGAGCTGGGCCTCAAGTCCGGCCACACCGATCCGGTAGCCGCAGGCGACCAGGCGCTGCCGCGCCGTCTCGGCGGCGGCGAGCGCGTCCGCGTGCTCCCCGCTGAAGATAAGCGCCAGGTTCAGGTAGAGGTACCCGCGGGCGGCGGCGAGTTCCGCGCCGCGTCCCGCGGCCTCCGCCAGCCGGATGGACTCGTTGATGTCGGCTACGGCCGGGGCCAGGTCGCCCTGGAGGGTGGCGAGGCGGCCGCGGGCGCCGAGCGCCCACGCGCGCTGCTGCGCCGGCTCGGGGAACCGGTCGGCCACCCGGCTAAGCCACTGCCTGCCCTCGCCGAGCAGCCCGGAGATCTGCCAGTACCCGCACAGCCGGACGGCGAGCTCCGCGCCGAGCCGCCCTCGCGCGAGCAGGGCAGCGGGCGCCGGGCCGGCCGACGGCTCCGGCGCGCCGAGCGTGTAGCTCGAGCACCGCGCGGATGTTGTCGTAGTCCCGGTGCAGCCCGCGGAAGGCCGTCACCTGGTTCACTTCGGTCCCGTCGCTGGCCCGGCGGTCATACGCCCGGGCGCCGCCGCGGAAGCGCTCGTCGAATTCCCTGGCCATGGCGACGCAGCGGTCGGCGAGGCGGTCGAGGAAACGCTCGCGGCCGCCCGTCTCGGCGAGCCGGTCCGCGCCGAACTCGCGCAGCGCGGCGAGCAGCCGGTACCTGGACGGGTCAGCGGCGTCCCGCAGGACCACGGACTTGTCGACCAGCCCGACCAGGGCGTGCACGATCTCGGCCTGCCGCAGGACGTCGTCATCCGCGCACACCTGCTCGGCGCCGCTCACGTCGAAGGTTCCCGCGAATACCGAGAGCCGCTCCCACAGCGCCCGCTCGGCCGGGGTGCACAGCCGGTAGCTCCACTCCACGGCCGCGCGCAGGGTCTGGTGCCGCGGGCTGGTGCCGCGGCGGCTGACGGTCAGCAGCCTGATCCCGTCCTCCAGCTGGCTGACCAGCTCGGCGAGCGGCAGCGCGCGCAGCCGCACCGCGGCCAGCTCGATCGCGAGGGGGATGCCGTCGAGGCGCTGGCACAGCCGCACGACGTCCGCCCGGTTCTGCGGCGTGACGGTGAACCCGGGTAGCACCGCCGCCGCTCGCTGAGCGAACAGGTCGGTCGCGTCATCCTCGGCGGGCAGCGGCGCCAGCGGGAAGGCATGCTCTCCCTGCGCGTCGAGCGGCTGCCGGCTGGTGGCCAGCAGGGTCACCCCGGGCGCGGCCCGCAGCACGGTGTCAGCGAGGGCGGCGCAGGCGTCGACCAGGTGCTCGCACGTGTCGAGGACAAGCAGCAGCCGCTTGTCGCGCAGGTAGCCCAGGAGCCCAGAGCCACGGGCCGCGTCGTCGCCTGGCAGGCCGAGCACGGCGGCCACGGCGGGCCCGAGCTGGTCAGGATCGCTGATTCCGGCCAGGTCGGCGAGCCAGACGCCGTCGCTGAACTCGCCCGCCGCCACCGCCGCGGCGCGCAGGCTGAGCCTCGTCTTCCCCACGCCCGCCGGGCCGACGACCGTCACCATGCGGGCGGTCCCGAGCAGGGCCGTGATGTCGGCGAGCTCGACCGTCCGACCGATAAAACTGGTGGCCTCCGCGGGCAGCAGGCCAAGCCGTCGCGGGCCGGTGACCTGGCCTCGGCTGACGACAAGGACCATGGCTACCTCACGGGTTCAAGGGATGCCGCCACCATAACACCGGGTCGCCCACCGTTGCACACGCATCGCGGTTCATGTCGCCGGCTCTCGCCAGTTATCCGAGCTGGCCTAGAAATGGGCAAACCCGTCCTGACGTGGTAGGCAAGAGGGAGAACTCGACGTTGAGGAGGGCGGCGCCATGCGCGACGCGGTGATCGTGGCGGCGGTTCGGACGCCGGTAGGAAAGCGGAACGGCGCGCTGGCCGGGGTTCACCCGGTGGACCTGTCGGCGCACGTGCTCAACGCGCTCGCGGAGCGCGCCGGGCTGGCCGACCCGGCCGAGGTCGACGACGTGATCTGGGGCTGCGTCAGCCAGGTCGGCGAGCAGACGTTCGACATCGCCCGCAGCGCCGTGCTCAGCCGCGGGCTGGCCGCAGTCGGTGCCCGGCGTCACCGTGGACCGCCAGTGCGGCTCGAGCCAGCAGTCCGTCCACTTTGCCGCCGCCGGCCTGGTCAGCGGCCAGTACGACCTGGTCGTAGCGGGCGGGGTCGAGTCGATGAGCCGGGTACCGATGGGCTCGTCGATGGGGCCAGTGCGGGTGAATCCGTCGGGCTCCAGCCTCCAGACCGTCTTCCACGGAGTCGCGCCTAACCAGGGGATCGGCGCCGAGATGATCGCCGAGCGCTGGGGACAGTCCCGCGCCCAGCTGGACGAGTTCTCGGTGTCCTCGCACGAGAAGGCGGCCGCCGCGATCGACGAGGGCCGGTTCGAGGGCCAGATCACCCCGGTGAAGCTGGAGGACGGCACGGTCGTCGACTACCGACGAGGGCATCCGCCGCGGCGGCACGGTCGAGAGCCTCGCCAAGCTCAAGCCGGCCTTCCGGCCGGACGGCGTGATCCACGCGGGCAACAGCTCCCAGATCAGCGACGGCGCCGCCGCGCTGCTCATGACGACGAGCGAGAAGGCCGCCGAGCTCGGCCTCACTCCGGTTGCCCGGGTGCACACCGCCGTCCTCGCCGCCGATGACCCGGTCATCATGCTGACCGCCCCGATCCCGGCCACCCAGAAGGCGCTCAGGAAGAGCGGCCTCGGCCTGGCCGACATCGGGGTCTTCGAGGTCAACGAGGCGTTCGCCCCGGTTCCGCTCGCCTGGCTCGCGGAAACCGGCGCCGACCCGGCCAAGCTCAACCCGAACGGCGGCGCGATCGCCCTGGGCCACCCGCTCGGCGGCAGCGGCGCCCGCCTGATGACGACCCTGGTCCACCACATGCGCGACAACGGCATCCGCTACGGCCTGCAGACCATGTGCGAGGGCGGCGGCCAGGCGAACGCCACCATCCTCGAGCTCCTGTAAACCACCCAGGGAGCGGGCACGGCGTCGAGGAGGCGCGATGGCGACCGGACTGCAGTGGATCAGGGAAGACGCGCCGCGCTGGGACGCGGACAAGCAGCGGATGTTCGGCCCGGCCGAGCTCGCGGCGACCGCCGTGACCCCGGCCGAGCCGGGTGCCCCGGTCGCCGACGAGTGGTGGCACGTCGCCGACGCGGCCG
Source organism: uncultured Actinomycetota bacterium (assembly GCA_963767685.1). Classification (GTDB taxonomy): domain Bacteria; phylum Actinomycetota; class Actinomycetes; order Streptosporangiales; family Streptosporangiaceae; genus Trebonia. Next base: position 994,600 of record CAVYEZ010000005.1, on the reverse strand, counting down.
GGGAGACCGTGGGCTACGGCTGGCTCGACTCCGAGTGGGGTGACGCGGAGGTGACGTTCCTTGTCGCCCCCGGCCGCCGCGGTGAGGGCATCGGCGAGTTCATCATCGACCACCTGGAGGCGGAAGCCGCCGCCCGCGGCCTGAACTACATCTACAACGTCGTCCCCGCGACCAGCCCGGACCCGGAGTGGGTCGCCGCGTGGCTCGTCCGCCGCGGCTTCGTCGCCGGCGGCGGCGACCTGCGCCGCCGCGTCCGCGAGGGCATCGCCGGCTGACCGCCCCGCGCTAGCCCTTGCGGCCGACTCCGCCCCACATCGCGGTCGGCAGGCTGTTGAAGTCAAGGTCGGAGACCTCGTAGCGCGCGGTGCCCGACTTGAGCGCGACATGCCCGGACGGGCACCCGGGCAGTGCCCGGACGGGCACCTCCGGCAGCGGCTCGGCCCGACAGCGGGCGCCGAGCGGCCCCTCAGTGCCCGAGCGCCGTCTCGACGATCTTGACGATCACCATGATCATCGCGATCGCGAGGTAACCGCGCAGGCCGAGCAGGCCGATCCGGCGGGCGCCCTTGATCACCGGCGTCGGCAGCTCGCTCAGCGGCGGCATCCGCCACGACAGCTTGTCCGCCGGGACGAGCGGGGCGTCCGTCACCGCCACGGCCTCGGATTCGACGCCGCCATCGGCCCGCGGGGCCCCCGCCAGCACGGCGGTTCCGGTCGCCTCGGCGGTCCCCATCGGCCCGTCGGGCCCGGCCGGCTGCAGACCCCGGCAAACTCCGAGATTCCGGCGGTCTCCGGCCAGCCCGGCGACCTCGGTCAGCTCGGCGGCCTCGGCCAGCGCGGCCGTCTGCGCCGACCGCCGGGCGTGAACTAGCGCGAACCCGCCGCCGGCGACCGCCACGACCGCGCACCCCGCCATGATCGAGAAGATCGCCGGGGCGGTGATCGCGCGGGAACATCACCGAGGCGGTGAGCACGACCGACAGCGTGATCAGCACCGAGATCACCGCGCCGGTGAACGCGTTGGTCTTCGCCGTGTTGACCCAGGGGCCGAGCACGGCCCGGTCGTTGCAGAGCATGAGCAGGAACACCGTGGCGGCGGGCAGCAGCACCCCCGCGAGGACCTGGACGCCCTCGGTGATCAGCCCGAGCGGGGAGCCGGGCAGGAGCACGATGACCGCGGCCCCGCCGATCAGCGCCGCGTACAGCGCGTAGAAGCCCTTGGCCTGCCCGACGCCGCGGTGCAGCGAGTGCTTCATGCCGAGCACGTCGCCGATCGCGTAGGCCGAAGACAGCGACACGGCGAACGCGCCGATCACCGCCGCGTCGAGCAGCGCGACGGCGAACAGTGCCCCGGCCACGTGCCCGGCGTAGGCGGCGATGCCGCGCGCCAGCCCGGCCGAGTCGGTGAACTGGGCCCCGGAGTGCGCGAACGCGACCGCGGTGGTGCCCATCAGCGCGGCGGCACCGACGACCACGATGACGATGCCGATCCAGAGGTCGGCCTTCTCGTACTTCATGAACCGCGGGGTGATCCGCTTGTCGATCACGTACGACTGCTGGAAGAAGAGCTGCCACGGCGCGATCGTGGTGCCGACGATGCCGATCACCAGCAGCATGACCGCGGCCATGCCCCCGGTCGCGGCACTGGCATTCGAAGCACTGGCTGGCAGGTCAGGCCGGGTGAGCCCGGCCGCCATGGTGGAAGCGGACGGGTGCGCCATCAGGTACAGCGGCACGAGCAGCAGCGAGCCGACGCAGAAGAACATCGCGATCCGCTCGAACGCGCGGAACGAGCCGGTGAACGCCGTCGCGATGATGATCCCGGCCGCGAACAGCACCGCCAGGATCTTGGGCACGCCGAGGTAACCGGCCGCGAGGGTGATCCCGATGAACTCGGTGACGATGGTCAGCCCGTTGAGCAGGAAGAGGTCGATGACCTCGAACGTGCCCCAGAACTTCCCGAACCGGGACAGGATCAGCCGCGCGTGGCCCGACCCCGGTGACCGCGCCGAGGCGGAGCACCATCTCCTGGTTCACGTACAGCACGGGGATCAGCAGCAGCAGCGTCCACAGCAGCTTCGTGCCGTAGACCTGGCCGGCCTGGCCGTACGTGGAGAACGCGCCGGCGTCGTTGTCGCCGACCATGACGATCAGGCCGGGGCCGACGACCGCGAGCAGCGTCTTGAACTTCGCCGACAGGGTCGTCCGGGCGGCGTGGTCGTCGAGCCTGATCGTGCCGAGGGCACCGCGGATGTCACCGACGTGCGCCTCGTCAAGCACCGCGGAACGGGCGGTGCCTGCCATCTCAACTTCAACTGCAGTCACTGGAATTCACCTCTTTCGCGCTTTCACTCAAGCGGGATCGAGGCACACGCGCACGCAGCGAGAATCGCAGGCGTCTATCAGGCGAGATATCCCGATTCAGCGCGATCGGGACGTCTCGTCAACACAGACGGCTGACCGCCGTGCCCGGCAGTTGCGGGCGGGCGATCGAACGAAGTCGTGGCAAGGGTTGCGTCAGCGTGTGCCTGGGACAAGCAGGGACAGCGGCGGGAAGGGCCGACTTCGGCCCGGACTATCAGAGTCCATCGCACGCCTCCCTTCGTCCGCGGCGCTCGCGCACGCCTGCATGAAAGACACCACGCAAGAGGAACCAACCGTTATCGCGGCAGGAGTGGAACCCCAGCCAGCGAGGAGGTCACCTCTCTCGTAAGAGCTTTGGCACTCCACGGCGTAGCGATGCTGCGCAGCCACTTGGCCTCACCCCTTAGGCCGGGGAGAGGTGTCCTGATCCGGAGCGTCTCTCGACGGTTGGGATCAGTGGCCTGTGTCCGTGAAGACGCCTCACCGAACGAGGTGTCTAACTTGACCAACCCAAGGATGCCCGTTTCGCTTCCCGAATGTCAAACCGAACCGCCTTCATCTCGTTCCCGCCGTGTCCGGTTCACCGCCCGGTCATCGCGTCGCCGGCCGCGGGAACAAAAGCCGACGTAAGATTAGTTGCCATCAAGCAACTAACTGGCCGCACCTTCAACCATGCCCAACGACCTGCCTCGTTACGGAGGAACCGCAGTGCCCGCCCCATCGTCCGCACCCCCGCTGGAGCCCAAGACCGCGCCGGAAGTCGGCTCGCGCTACAAGTGGATCGCCCTGTCCAACACCACGCTCGGCGTGCTGATGGTCACCATCAACTCGTCCATCGTGCTGATCGCGCTGCCGAACATCTTCCGCGGCGTCGGCATCAACCCGCTGCAGCCAGGCAACACCACCATCCTGCTGTGGATGATGATGGGCTTCATGGTGGTCACGGCCGTGCTCGTGGTGAGCTTCGGCCGCCTCGGCGACATGTTCGGCCGCGTCCGCATGTTCAACATGGGCTTCGCGATCTTCTCGCTGTTCTCCATCCTGCTGTCCGTCAGCTGGCTGCAGGGCGACGGCCGCCGGCTGGTACCTGATCATCATGCGGATCCTGCAGGGCATCGGCGGCGCGATGCTGTTCGCCAACTCGAGCGCGATCCTCACCGACGCGTTCCCGGCCAACCAGCGCGGCATGGCCCTGGGCCTCAACCAGGTCGCGGCCATCGCCGGCAGCTTCATCGGCCTGGTCCTCGGCGGCGCTGCTCGGCCCGGTCGACTGGCGCCTGGTGTTCCTCGTCTCCGTGCCGTTCGGCGTCATGGGCACCGTCTGGTCCTACCTCAAGCTCAAGGAACTCGGCGTCCGCAAGCCCGCCAAGCTCGACCTCGCCGGCAACCTCACGTTCGCGGCCGGCCTGATCGCGGTCCTCGTCGGCATCACCTACGGCATCCAGCCCTACGGCGGCCACGTCATGGGCTGGACCAGCCCGCTCGTGCTCACGCTGATCATCGGCGGCCTCGTCGTCCTGGCGATCTTCTGCTTCATCGAGACGAGGGTCCCTGAGCCGATGTTCCGGCTCAGCCTCTTCCGGATCCGCCCGTTCACCGCGGGCAACCTCGCGGCCCTGCTGTCCGGCCTCGGCCGCGGCGGCCTGATGTTCATCCTGATCATCTGGCTGCAGGGCATCTACCTGCCGATACACGGCTACAGCTTCGAAAACACCCCGCTGTGGGCGGGCATCGCGATGCTCCCGCTGACCGATCGGCTTCCTCGCCGGCGGGCCCGGTGTCCGGCTACCTGTCGGACCGCTTCGGCGCCCGCCCGTTCGCCACCGGCGGCATGGTGCTCGCCGCCGCTGTCCTTCGGCCTGCTCGAGATGCTGCCGGTCGACTTCACCTACTGGCAGTTCGCCGGGATCCTGCTGCTCAACGGCATCGGCATGGGCCTGTTCGCCTCGCCGAACCGGGCCGGCATCATGAACTCGCTGCCCGCCGACCGCCGCGGCGTCGGCGCCGGGATGTCCGCGACCTTCCAGAACTCGGCCATGGTCCTGTCGATCGGCATCTTCTTCAGCCTGATCATCCTCGGCCTGTCCTCGTCGCTGCCGACGCACCTGTTCGCCGGCCTGACCGCGCAGGGCGTGCCCGCCTCCGACGCGCACGCGCTGGCGTCACCTGCCGCCGACGGCGGTCATGTTCGCGGCGCTGCTCGGCTACAACCCGATCCAGATGCTGCTCGGCTCGGCGCTCACCAAGCTCCCGGCCAGCCACGCGGCCTACCTGACCGGCCACTCGTTCTTCCCGAGCCTGATCAGCGGCCCGTTCCAGGCCGGCCTGGACATCGCGTTTGACTTCGCGATCGTGGCCTGCCTGGTCGCGGCGGTCGCCTCCCTGCTGCGCGGCAAGCAGTACATCCACGAGCTGCACAGCGAGTCTCCCGGCTCGTCACGTCGGCGAGGCCACGGCCGACGTCGAGTCCGCGGCCGACGTCGTCGCCGAGGCCGAGCTCGCCTCGGCCACCGCGGCGGCGGCCGAGGTCACCGCCCCGCGGCGGTTCGCGATCGCCGCGGAGATAGAGGAGTCGCCCGAACGGATGTCGGCTTCCCCCGAACCCGCCACCCGCACCTTCAGGGAGCGCTAGCCAAGGCCCTGACCGCACTGGACTAAAACGGGGCCCGCCGGCCGAAACTCGGTTGGCGAGCCCCCCGCGAGCGCAGTCTGTCCCGATCCCCGTGGCCCGCGGTCGAGTACTGGAACTCCCCGGGTGGCGCTGGCCGGCTATCGCCGGCCCAACCGGGGCGCGCTTCGGCTCGCGCTCGGGATTTCCCGCGCTCGCGCCCGGGTCAGGGCGACGCCGTGATCACGGTGACGGCCGCGTTGTACGGCTCGATCTGGCCGTCGGCCCGGGTGATGACCAGCACCGGGGTGAGGTAGCCAGTGCTGAGGCGCACGCGCTCTTCCTCCGTGGGCATCCGGGACATGACCTGATCGCCGGGACGCAGGCCCACCGTGCGCCTGGCCGGGGCCCCCGTCACGAAGGTGCCGAGGCCGGGCTTGGTGACGACAAGTCCGGCCTTCCGCAACTCCTCCACCGCCATCGCGCCGGTCAGCCGGTTGACCCCCCACGCGCGCTTCATCTGCGCGCCGCTCGGGATCTGCGTCCCCACGGGCAACTCGCCGTTAATGATCATGTCGCGGATGATTCGAACGATCTGCAGGTAAACGCGCTCGCCGGAGTCGTAGTCGATGCGCACGTGCGACACCGTCCCATGCTCATAGGCCATCGGGACCCCCGGGAAAACAAGCGATATGACTTGCTCGGGTGACTAGACAGCTAGATAGGTAAAAGTTAGGATGGTCTTCACACGGAAGGTAACGCAAATCGCACCGTCCGCTTACATATCGTGCGTATGCACAAGTCCCCAGGAGACTGGAGGGGATCCCGCGGGACAGTACGCGCCTAGGTCCCGGTCCCCGTTGTTCCCCACCCGTTGGCCGGGCAAGGCGTCCCTTTTCGCGGATTCGCCAGGAAAGGGACTTAGAGGGGGGAGCGAGGCTGTGGCGACATGCGCCTTGGGTAAACCCCAGGTCCACGCCTTTCCCGGGCTTGGATTCCCGCCCGCAATGACCGTCGAGACGGGTCGGCGTCCGGTCGGCGAGCTGCAACAACATGCTCGACATATATTTTAATCGTCCATTATTTAGTGTGATCTCGCGCCCGTCCGGCGCGAGAGCCTGAATGTGCGTGTACCGCCGTCCTCATCAAAGGCTTCCGGCAGCGTACTCCTCAGGGCGGCCACTCCGCAGGCTTGCGCCTGTCATAGCGTCCCAGTAGCGCCGCCCCACACGAACTTCCGGCCCATGGGTTGGGCGCGGCAGGCGTCCCGGGAACCCCGCGGGGCGCGCCACGCAATTGCGTTTCGAGCGCCAACCGCAGAATCGGGCCAAAAGGGCAATAACGCCAGCGTCATTTCTTGCATGCGAACGCTTGCCGCGTGCAAACGCTGGCTTCCCGGCCTGTCGGCGAGCATAAGGGGGACGCCGATGGGTCATGGGCTTCCCGCGCCGACTACTTACGGCGCGGGAAGCCCGCCCGTTTCTTCTGCTTTTCGCCAGCGCCTCGGCCGCCCTTCTTACCCGCCTGGCTTTCTCCTCAGGTATTGCTCCGAGCGATCACGGACGCGGGCGGGATGCTGGCGGCCGCGCGCACGCCCGCTCCCGCCGAGAGTCACGGTATGAGGCACCTAACTCTCGGGGCCGAGGCGGCGAACGGCGTGGGCGCGCCACCGTCAGCCTGAGCGACGCGGCGAGACTGCCGCCCCGCCGTGGTCGGCGCGCCGCCCGGGTAGGGAAAACCCAGAAAGGGAAATTAATACACTTCTCGGATGACGCCGGCCGCTCGTTCTCAACTGTCCCGGCAGGCACCTGAGTCACTGCGGGAGCGGAAGAAGCGGCTGACCCGTGAGGCGATCTTCGCCGCCGCCCGGGCGCTGTTCGGCGAACGAGGCTTCGACGACGTCACCGTCGCCGAGATCGCCGACGCGGCCAACATCTCGGTGAAGACGCTCTTCACTTACATCGGCTCGAAGGAAGAGCTCCTGTTCAGCGGCCGGCCGACGGTCCTCGACGACGCTCGTCGAGGCCGTCAGGAGCCGCCGGCTCGGCCCAGACGCCCTGGTCGCCGCGGCCCAGGCGCTGCTCGCGGCGGTCGATGACCAGGACCCGGACAAGAACATCGACGCGTTCCTGCGCATGGCGGGCAGCGGCCCGGCCGCCAGGTCCCGGCTGCGCGCCCTGTGGGACGAGACCGAGGACGCGCTCGCCGCCGCGCTGGCCACCCCCAGGGACGGTGCCGCGCGAGCTGGCCGCCCGGCGGCTGACCGCCGCCCAGATCATGGTCCTCGTCCGCACCGTCACCAGCGCCGAGGTCGGGGACCTCATCGCCAAGGCGGCAGACACGGAGCAGGGCCGCAAGGAAGCGCTCAAGGACTGGATCCGCGACGCGGCCGGCCACCTGGCCCGCGGCCTCCAGGCGGCCGGCCCGCTGACGCCGGCCGCTGACGCCGGCCGCCCGCACACTTCAGGTTGACATGGGCCGGGACTAGTGCCAGGCCGCTCTCGTTCGGGATAATTCGTCTTAAATTCACGCTGTAAAAAAAGTCACATCCGCCGAAGGGAACCTGCCCATGACGTCCGAGCTCACCGTCGCCGAGCAGGCGGCCCTGACCAGCGGCCGCGACGCGTGGCACACCACGCCGGTCGAGTCCGCCGGCCTGCCCGCCATCACCGTCACCGACGGGCCGCACGGCGTGCGCCTGCAGGCCGACCCGCGCGACATGCTGCGCGGACAGCCGGCCACCTGCTTCCCTCCGGCGGTCGCCAGCGCCTCGACCTGGGACCCTGACCTGCTGCGACGGATGGGCGAGGCGCTCGGCGACGAGTGCCGCGCGATGGACGTCGCGGTCCTGCTCGGGCCCGGCATCAACCTCAAGCGCAGCCCGCTCGGCGGCCGGAACTTCGAGTACTTCTCCGAGGACCCGCTGCTCGCCGGCGTGCTGGCGGCCGCCTGGGTTAACGGCCTGCAGAGCAGGAACGTCGGCGCGTCGCTCAAGCACTTCGCGGTCAACAACCAGGAGACCGACCGGCTGCGGGTCAGCGCCGACGTCGACGAGCGGACGCTGCGTGAGATGTACCTGAGCGCGTTCAGGCGGGTGGTGACCCAGGCGCGGCCGTGGACGGTGATGTGCGCCTACAACAAGGTCAACGGCGTGTACGCCAGCCAGAACCACTGGCTGCTCACCGAGGTGCTGCGGGACGAGTGGGGCTTCGATGGCGCCGTCTTCTCCGACTGGGGCGCGGTCGCCGACCGCGTCGCCGCCGTCGCCGCGGGCCTCGACCTGACCATGCCGGGGCCGGACGACGCGGGCGACGCGGAACTGGTCGAGGCCGTCGCGGCCGGCCGCCTCGACCCGGCACTGCTCGCCCGGGCCGCCGGCCGGGTCCGCGCGCTCGTCGAGCAAGGCGGCCGCCCGGACGCCGGGCAGCTACGACCAGGCGGAGCACCACGAGCTCGCCCGCGAGATCGCCGGCCGGGCCATCGTGCTGCTCAAGAACGACGCCCTCCCGGGAGACGAGCGGGGCCTGCTGCCGCTGCGGGCCGGCGCCGGCGGCCCGTCGGTCGCGGTGCTCGGCGAGTTCGCCCGCACCCCGCGCTACCAGGGCGGCGGCAGCTCCCAGATCACCCCGACCCGGCTCGACGACGCCCTCACCGAGATCACCGCCGCGACGCGACGCGACGGTGCTCTTCGCGCCCGGCTACACCGTCGACGACGGCGCGGAGCGCGACCGGACGCGGACGAGCAGGACCTCCTCGCCGAGGCGGTCGCGGTCGCGCAGGCCAGCGACGTCGCGCTTGTCTTCGTCGGCAGCGCGCGCGAGACCGAGGGCGCCGACCGGGACGGCATCGACCTCCCCGCGCACCACCGTGCGGCTGATCGAGGAGGTGGCCAAGGTCAACCCGCGCACCGTCGTGATCCTCTCCAACGGCGCCGTGCTCGCCACGAGTCCGTGGGACAAGGCGGTCCCCGCGGTCATCGAGGGCTGGCTGCTCGGCCAGGCGGGCGGCAGCGCGATCGCCGACGTCCTGTTCGGCCGGGTCAACCCGTCCGGGCGGCTGGCCGAGACGATCCCGCTCAAGCTCCAGGACCACCCCTCCTACCTGGACTTCCCCGGCGAGTACGGGCACGTCCGCTACGGCGAGGGCCTGTACGTCGGCTACCGGGGCTTCGACGCGCGCGAGCAGGAGGTGGCGTACCCGTTCGGCTTCGGGCTGTCGTACACGACCTTCGGCTACGGCCAGGCGACCGCGACCGCCTCGGCGGCCGGCATCGAGGTGCGCGTTCCCGTCACCAACACGCGGCGACAGGGACGGCCGGGAGGTCGTCCAGGTGTACGTGAGCCTCCCGGGGTCCGCGGTCAGCCGCGCGGAGCGCGAGCTGAAGGCGTTCGCCAGCGTGCCGGTCAAGGCCGGCGAGACCGCGGACGTCGTCCTCACCATCGACCGGGACGACCTGGCCTACTGGGACACCCGGCTCAGCCGCTGGGTGGTCGAGGGCGGCGAGTACCACTGCGCGGTCGGCGCCTCCTCGCGCGACCTGCGGAGCACCGCGGTCGTCGCGGTCCAGGGCGACGACGCGCGGGTCCCGCTGACCGCCGACTCGACGCTCGGCGAGTGGCTCGCCGACCCGCGCGGCGCGCAGGCGATCGCGCAGGCGTTCGCCGCGCTGCCCGGCGAGGAGTCCGGGCCGATGGCCGCGTTCTTCGCCGACCCGACGATGATGCTGTTCCTCAGCAGCACCCCGCTCGTCCGGATGACCGCGTTCCCCGGCAGCCCGCTGACCGCCGAGGGCAGTCGCCAAGCTGGTCGCCGACGCCAACGGCTGAGCGGGCCGCCGCCAGACGATCGCGGGATGCGAGGCAATCCACCAGGTGCCTCGCATCCCGCGATCTCGCAAGACTGGCGGCGTGACCCGAGTCAGCCGCTCACGTTCGGGATGACCGTGTTTGACCGCGGGAGGGAATGATCGCCGCGCGATAAAGCGTTGGCATGATCCGGCCCCATCGTCTAGTCTTTCCCGCCGGTGAACCAACTTCCGCTAAAGCCAAGCAGCGCGCCGCGTCCCGCGAGTCCGCGCTCGCTGGCGTAGCCATCCGCTACCCGGAAGAGCTGCCGGTCAGCCAGCGCAGGGACGACATCGCCGAGGCGATCAAGAACCACCAGGTCGTGATCGTGGCCGGCGAGACCGGCTCGGGCAAGACCACCCAGCTGCCCAAGATCTGCCTGGAGCTCGGCCGCGGCGTCACCGGCCAGATCGGCCACACCCAGCCGCGGCGCATCGCCGCCCGCACGGTCGCGGAGCGCATCGCCGAGGAACTGGGCACGCAGCTCGGCGACGTCGTCGGGTACAAGGTCAGGTTCACCGACCGGTCCGGCGACAGCCACCGCGGTCAAGCTGATGACCGACGGCATCCTGCTCGCCGAGATCGGCACCGACCGCAACCTCACCCGCTACGACACCCTCATCATCGACGAGGCCCACGAGCGCAGCCTCAACATCGACTTCATCCTCGGCTACCTCAGGCAGCTGCTGCCGCGCCGCCCCGACCTCAAGGTGATCATCACCTCCGCGACGATCGACCCGGAGCGCTTCGCCGAGCACTTCAAGGACCAGCGCACGCGGGAGCCCGCCCCGATCGTCGAGGTTTCCGGCCGCACCTACCCGGTCGAGGTGCGCTACCGCCCGATCAACGACCAGGAACAGGGACGCCGACGAGGACCGCGACCAGGTCACGGCCATCACCGACGCGATCGGCGAGCTCGAGCGCGAGGGCCCGGGCGACATCCTCGTGTTCCTCTCCGGCGAGCAGGAGATCCGCGACACCGCCGACGCGCTGCAAGGGCCGCGCCAGCACCGACGTCCTGCCGCTGTACTCCCGGCTGTCGTCCGCCGAGCAGCACCGGGTGTTCGAGGTCCCCGCCAACCGGACCATGGCCAGCCGCCGCGTGGTGCTGGCCACCAACGTCGCCGAGACCTCGCTCACCGTCCCCGGCATCCGCTACGTGATCGACCCGGGCACCGCCCGCATCAGCCGCTACAGCCTGCGCACCAAGGTGCAGCGGCTGCCCATCGAGGCGATCTCGCAGGCGAGCGCCAACCAGCGCAAGGGCCGCTGCGGCCGCGTCGCCGACGGCATCTGCATCCGGCTGTACTCGCAGGAGGACTTCGAGAGCCGCCCCGAGTTCACCGACCCGGAGATCCAGCGCACGAACCTCGCCAGCGTCATCCTGCAGATGGCCGCCGCCCGGCTCGGCGACGTGCGCCAGTTCCCGTTCGTCGACCCGCCGGACCCGCGCGCGATCACCGACGGCGTCAAGCTCCTCGAGGAGCTCAACGCCGTCAAGAACGACCGCCTCACCGAGACCGGCCGCCAGATGGCCCGCCTGCCCGTCGACCCGCGCATCGCCCGGATGATCATCGAGTCGGGCCAGCAGGGCTGCGCCCGTGAGATCCTCGTCATCGCCGCCGCGCTGTCCATCCAGGACCCGCGCGAGCGCCCGACCGACAACCAGCAGGCCGCCGACACCGCGCACCGCCGCTTCGCCCAGCCCGAGTCCGACTTCCTGGCCTTCGTCGCGCTCTGGGACTACCTCGCCGAGCGGCAGCGCGAGCTGTCCGGCTCCGCGTTCCGCCGCCTGTGCCGCGCCGAGTTCCTCAACTACCTGCGCGTCCGCGAGTGGCAGGACCTCCACGGCCAGCTCGCCTCGCTCACCCGCGATCTCGGGATCAACACCAAGACATCCTCTTCCGAACGAGTGCGGGTTCATACCGCCCTCCTCGCCGGTCTCTTGTCGCAGGTCGGCATGAAGGTCGTGCTCTCGCCCGCGAAGCCCGTCGCCGGCCGCCCGGCACCTGCGGCGGGGCGGAGCGGGGCAGGCGCCCGCTGCCCGAGTACCTGGGCGCCCGCGGCACGAGGTTCGCGGTCTTCCCCGGCTCCGGCCTGGCGCGCAAGCCGCCGGACTGGATCGTCGCGGCCGAGCTCGTCGAGACGTCCCGGCTGTGGGCGCGGACCGTCGCGGCGATCGAGCCCGAGTGGGTCGAGCCGGTCGCCGCGCACCTGGTCAAGCGCTCCTACAGCGAGCCCCGCTGGTCGCGGGCGCAAGGCAGCGCGGTGGCCACCGAGAAGGTCACCCTGTACGGGATCCCGATCGTGGCCGACCGGACCGTGCTGCTGCACCGCATCGACCCGGTGCTCGCCAGGGAGCTGTTCATCAGGCACGCCCTGGTGGAGGGCGACTGGCAGACCAGGCACCACTTCTTCCGCGACAACGCGAAGCTGATCGAGGAGGCGGCCTCGCTTGAGCAGCGGGCCCGCAGCCGCGGCCTGGTCGCGGGGGAGGACGCGCTGTTCGCGTTCTACGACGCCCGCGTGCCCGCCGACGCGGTATCCGCCCGCCACTTCGACACCTGGTGGAAGCAGGCTCGCCACGAGACCCCCGACCTGCTCACCCTCAAGCTCCAGCGACCTGCTGTCCTCCGCGGCGGACGAGCTCGACGTCGACGCCTACCCCGAGGTGTGGACCTCCGCGTCACCCGGCCTCAACGGCCCCGGCGGCCCGGTGACCGGGCTTGCCCTGTCCTACGCGTTCGAGCCGGGCAGCGAAGCCGACGGCGTCACGATCGACATCCCGCTGAAGACGCTCAACCAGGCGCGCCAGGAAGAGTTCTCCTGGCACGTCCCCGGCCTGCGCCTGGAGCTGGTCACCGAGCTGATCCGGTCGCTGCCGAAGAACCTGCGCCGCGAGCTCGTCCCCGCGCCGAACGTGGCCCGCGAGATACTCGCCGACCCGGATGCACGGCACCGCGCAGCGACGTCCGCGACGCCATCTCCCGCGAGCTGCTGCGGCTGCGCGGCGTGCGGGTCACGCCCGACGACTTCGACCTGGACAAGCTTCCCGCCGCACCTGCGGATCACGTTCCGGGTGCTCGACGGCAGCAAGGTCGTGGCCTCCGGCAAGGACCTGGCCGCGCTCCAGCGCCAGCTGCGCCCGAAGGTGCGCGCCACCCTGTCGGCCCGCGCCACCGGGCTGACCAGGACCGGCGTGACCTCGTGGGACTTCGGCCCGCTCCCCAAGGTCTTCACCGACGGGGAGGTCAAGGCCTACCCGGCCCTCGTCGACGCCGGCGCGGCCGGCACGGTAGACGTCCGGCTGTTCGAGACCGCCGCCGCGGCCGAGCGCTCGATGCGCGCAGGGACCAGGCGGCTCGTCCTGCTCGCCGTGAAGTCCCCCGCCAACGAGGTCGCGAAGCGCCTGACCACCACCCAGAAGCTCGTCCTGAGCGACAACCCCCACGGCTCGGTGGCCGCCCTGTTCACCGACTGCGTCGGCTGCGCCGTCGACGGGCTGATCACCGAGGCCGGCGGTCCCGCCTGGGACGCCGAGGCGTTCAACCGGATCGTCGAGTACGTCAGGCCCAGGTTCCACGCCGCGACGTACGAGGTCGTGACCTGGGCGGAGGAGATCCTGCGAGGCGCGCACGAGGCCCGGATGCGGCTGGCCGCGCTGCGCAGCCCCGTGCTGGAGCCCGCCGCCGACGACGTCCGCGCCCAGCTCGACCGCCTGATCGCCCCCGGGTTCCTCACCGCGGCCGGGAACACCCGGCTGCCCGCCCTCGCCCGCTACGTGAAGGCCATCGGCCGCCGCCTGGACAAGCTGACGGAGAACGCGGGCAGGGACGCGCAGCAGATGGCCGTGGTGCACCGGGTCCAGGACGCCTACCAGCGCGCCCTCGCCACCCTCCCCGCCGAGGCGCGGTCCGGCGGCCCCGCGACCGAGATCCGCTGGCAGATCGAGGAGCTCAGGGTCAGCCTCTTCGCGCAGACAATGGGCACGCCGACGCCCGTCTCCGAGCGCAGGGTCATGACCTCGATCGAGCACCTGCAGCCCGCGTAGCGACGGGGCGGCCGCCGGCGCCCGGTTGGCACGCCGTTGCCAGTTTAAAGTGCAGGACAGTGACGGCAATCGAACACCGCACCCGGGAGATTCTCCCCGTTCCCCCTTTCCCTCGGCGCGTCATTCGACTACGGACTACGCCAAGTGCTAGGTTTCCTCTCATCTAGCACGCTCACCCCGCCGCGCCGTCGCTGCGGCCGGCCGGCGGGCGAGCCCCCGGAACCCCCCCGGATTCCCCCGATAAGGAGGAAGGCACCGTGACCGGATCACCTCCCGTGAGGCGCCGCCTGCTCGGCTCGGCGCTGCGCGAGTACCGCGAGAGCCTCGGCTACAACCTCGACGAGGCGGCGCGGATCCTCGAGTGCGACCGCTCGAAGATAAGCCGGATCGAGACCGGCGAGCGCGGCATCCGCGCCCGGGAGCTGCGAGAGCTCCTCACCGAGTACGGCGTGCCTGCCTCCGAGCAGGAGGCGCTGCTCGCCATCGCGCACCGCGGCCGGGAGAGCGGCTGGTGGCTCGACTACCGTGACGTGCTTTCGCCGGCCGCCCAGGACTACGTCATCATGGAGATCGCCGCCACCGAGATCCTCGCCTATGAGCCGAACCAGGTTCCCGACCTGTTGCAGACCCCCGGACTACATGCGGGCCGCGGCCGCCGCGGACCCCCGCTACACCTCCGGCGAGCAGCGCGCCCATGCCATGGAGGTCAAGCTCAACCGGCAGCGGATCGTGGTCGCCGGGCGGTCGCCAACCCTGGACGTGGTGGTGACCGAGGGGGCGTTGCGCCAGCACGGTCGGGCAGCCGCGGGTGATGCGGGAGCAGCTCGGCCGGCTCGCGGACCTGGCCGAGACCGGGTTCGCCGACGGCCTGCCGGACAGCGACGTCCCCGAGGCGGGGCGCTCCCGAGTCTCGCTCCGGGTCTTGCCGTTCATGGCCGGGGCGCACGCCGTCGCGGGCGTGCGGCGCGATGACGCTGCTGCGGTTCGCCGAGACACCGGAGATCGGGGTCATCCACCTGGCCGCGCTGTCCGGCGGGATCAGCCTGGAAGGCCGGGAGGAGGTCGCGCGATACCTCAGGACCTTCGCCGGGCTCCGCTCGGCGGCGCTAGCGCCGTCGCGCTCCGCACACCTGATCCGCGCGATCGCGAGGTCGTATGACCGCTAGGCGCTGGCGGTGTCCGCGGGCTGGGTATCGGCGGGCTGGTCCATGGTGATCGCCCGCATGGGGAGCGCGAGCTTCTTGTTGACGTCCGCGAGCTTGGCGATGAGGTCTTGGATGTCGCGAAGCTGCTGACTGTCGTCCCGCACGTCGTTGCCATAAGTCATGGACCAGAACTCCAGAGTCGAGAAGGGGGACTCGACGGGTAGGCATGCGTCTTTGGGTGCCTAGCTGCTGCTATCTTACCGTGATTTGTCGGACTTGTCGCCAGCTGGCAGGGGTGGTATTTGTCCCGATGAGAGAATCGTCTGGGGCTTGTCGGCGTCGGCGCGCGCAAAGCTTATAGGCTGCCGCGGGCGTGATGCCGCCAAGATGATCGAAAAGGCATGAGAATTGTTGATTCCGCAGGTCAGGGCGAGTGTGTCGGCCTGCTAATTGATCCTATTATGTCCATTTTCTCAGGCATAATGGGCATTGGCGGATGCACGCGCGCCTGACCGCTGTGCGTATGCACGTGCATCGGATGGGGTGTGCTGGTTAAAGGCAGTTGCTGCACGCAAACTATGCACACGATTGCTGCACCGGAAAAATGCACGCATGAAAGCCGCGCGTGCGGATGCACGTGCAGGGGCGGGGCGGCCGGTCCGGGGCGGCGCGCGCCAGGCGGCTGGTTCAGCGGCGGGTGGCGGGGCGCTGGCCGGGCGCGGTCATCAGGTTGCTCGAGGTCGGCGGCGGTGGGCGCGGGCACGGGGAGCTCGGTCACCCCGTCCCGCGCCGGGCGCAGGCCGTCGACGAGCATGGCGAGGTACCTGCGCCATACCTCGGGGGTGGCGGCGGCGGCGTACTCGGCGATGGAGGCGAGCATGAACGCGATCATCTTCACGTCGGTGGCCTGGAAGTCCGCGCGGAGGTCGCCGGATGCCTGTGCCCGCTCGACGAGCCTGGTGATGACCGGGCGCATCCGGTCGCGGGCGTAGCAGACCTGGTCGCGGTCGTAGGTGCCGAACATCATCAGCTGGCGCAGGCCCTGGTCGCCGGCCATGGCGCTGGCGACGAACTCCAGGAAGCCACCAGGCCGTGCCAGGGGTCGGCGGCCGCGCAGGCCTCCTCCGCGACGGTGACGAGGGCGTCGATCCGGTCCCTGAACAGCTCGGAGACCAGTGACTCCTTGTCGGGGAAGCGGCGGTAGACGGTGCCGATCGCCGACGCCGGCGGCGCGGGCGACATCGTCCAGGGTCGCGTCGAGCCCGCGCTCGGTGAATACCTCGGCGGCGGCGGCGAGAATGCGCTGCCGGTTCCGCTCCGCGTCCCGGCGCAGGGGGCGGTCGCCCGCCCCGTCGTGAGACGTTTCGTCCGTTCGAACCGTCATGCTTGATAGCCTACCCCGAACGGAGGTGGTTCCTCCGCTTCGTGTTATGCTCCTCCTGTAAGCGGAACAATACCCTCCAGATTGGTGGCTGTAATGTCCGAGGCAAGCGTCCCCGTGCCAGCGGGGGAGAGCAGCGGGACGCAGCACGGGCTGGGACGCGACGGCCGCCCAGCCGGACTCGCGCCGCTGGCTGATCCTGGTCGTCATCGCGATCGCGCAGCTGATGGTGGTGCTTGACGCCACGGTCATGAACATCGCGCTGCCGTCGGCGCAGCGCGACCTGGGCTTCAGCAACGTGGACAGGCAGTGGATCGTGACGGCGTACTCGCTGTCGTTCGGCAGCCTGCTGCTGTTCTGCGGCAGGCTCGCCGACCTGATCGGCCGCAAGGTCATGTTCATCACCGGCCTCGCGGGCTTCGCCGTGGCCTCCGCCGTCGGCGGCGCGTCGGTCAACTTCGCGATGCTGGTCACCGCCCGCGCCTGCCAGGGCGTTTTCGGCGCCATCCTCGCGCCGGCCGCGCTGTCGCTGCTCGCCACGACCTTCACCGACCCGAAGGAACGCGGCAAGGCGTTCGGCATCTACGGGTCGGTCGCGGCCGGCGGCGGCGCGGTCGGGCTGCTGCTCGGCGGCGCGCTGACCTCGTACCTGTCCTGGCGCTGGTGCCTTTACATCAACCTGTTCTTCGCCGGCGCCGCGATCATCGGTGGCCTTGCTCCTGCTGCAAAGGCAGCCGAAGACGCCGGGGGCACGGCTCGACGTGCCTGGCGTCATCCTGGTCTCCGCCGGGATGTTCTGCCTGGTCTACGGGTTCTCCAACGCCGCGACGCACGACTGGTCCACCCCGTCGACCTACGGCTTCCTCGCGGTTGGCGTCGTGCTGCTCGCCGCGTTCGCGTTCTGGATGTCGCGCGCCAGGTACCCGCTGCTGCCGCCCCGGGTGGTGCTCGACAGGAACCGGGGCGCGGCCTACCTGGGCATCCTCATCGTTGGGGCCGGCATGTTCGGCATCTTCCTGTTCCTCACGTACTACCTGCAGGACACGCTGGGCTACTCGCCGGTGATCACCGGCGTCGCGTTCCTGCCGATGATCGCCGGTGTCGCTACGTCGTCCAACGTGTCCAACATCGTGCTGATGCCCCGCATCGGGCCGAAGCCGATCGTCACGGCCGGCCTGGTGCTCGCCGCCGCGGGCATGGCCTGGCTGACCCGGATAGGCCCGCACTCGGGGTACGCCGCGAACATCCTCGGCCCGATCATCGTCACCGGCCTCGGCATGGGCCTGATGTTCTCGACGGCGTTCAACACCGGCACCTACGGCGTGCGGCCGCAGGACACGGGCGTCGCCTCGGCCTCGGTCAACACCGGCCAGCAGCTCGGCGGCGCGATGGGCACCGCGCTGCTGAACACCATCGCGGCCAGCGCGACCGTCGGCTACCTGACCAGCCACGCCCGCGGCAAGCCGACCGCGGCGCTGACGCAGCTGGCTCTTGTCCACGGCTACACGACCGCGTTCTGGTGGTGCGCCGGGATCTTCCTGGCCGGCGCGGTCCTCTGCGGCTCGCTGATGCGCCGCGGCCCCCTGCAGGGCCGCGTCCGCCCAGGCCGCCCCGGCCCCCGCGGGCGCGCGGGCCGAGGCCGAGACGACGGACCCGGTCACCACCCCGGAGTGAGTTACCTGCGTCCGGTCCTGCGCCGGCTCGGGCGCGGGTGTCTCGGCGAGCCGGGCGAGCACGATCGTGAAGCGGGTCATGCCGGGCTGGCTGGTGACCAGCACCGCGCCGTGGTGGGCGGTGACCACGGCGTCGACGATCGCGAGGCCGAGCCCGGTCGATGAGGCGTTGGTGGCGTGCGAGCGGGACGCTGTCGGCCCTGGTGAACCGCTCGAACAGGTCGGGCAGCAGCGCGGCGGGGATGCCGGGGCCGTCGTCGGTCACCGAGATCACGAGCCGGGGCGCGGGCGGCAGCGTTCCCGTGCGAGGCCGACCGCGGGCCGTTGCCGGGCTCGCCGTCGGGCAGCGCGCCGCTGACCCGCACGGTGACCGTGGTGCCGTCGGGGGTGTGCCGCCCGGCGTTGGACAGCAGGTTGCCGAGCACCTGCCGCAGCCGGTGCTCGTCGCCGAGGACAAGCTCCGGGTCGTCGGGCAGTTCCAGGACCCAGCGGTGGCCGGGGCGGGCGACCTGGGCGTCGCTGGTCGCGTCGATGGCCAGCCGGGTCATGTCGACGGGCTCGCTGCTCAGCGGCCGCCCGGCGTCGAGCCGGGCGAGCAGCAGCAGGTCGTCGACGAGCACGCTCATCCGGGTGGACTCCGACAGGACCCGGCCGAGGGCGTGCGTTACCGCCTCGGGGGACTCGCCGGGGTGGCGCAGGGCCAGCTCGGCGTAGCCGCGGATGGCGGCCAGGGGGGTGCGCAGCTCGTGGCTGGCGTCCGCGGCGAAGCGGCGCAGCCGTGACTCGCTCGCCGCGCGGCGCCGCAGCGCGGTCTCCACGTGCCCGAGCATCCGGTTGAACGCGAGCCCGACCTGGCCCGTCTCGGTGTTCGGGTCGGTATCGGGCACCCCGGCGGGCATCACCACGTCACCGGACTCGAGCGGCAGCTCGGCCACCTGCGACGCGGTCGTGGCCACCCGGCGCAGCGGGCGCAGCGAGAACCGCACCCAGAAGGTCCCGAGCACCCCGGCAAGCAGCACCACCACCGCCGAACACCGGACCTCCGCGATCGCGACGTCGCGCAGCTGGTCGTGCAGGGCGGACAGCGGCAGGCCGGTGTATGTAGACGGAGAGTCGCAGTCGGGGTCGAGGATCGACGTGATCAGGAACGTGCCCTGCGCCTGGCTGATGTAGCGGGGCGAGGTAGGGAAGTCGGCGTTCGGCGGGCCGGCGTGCGTGCACTCGCGGCTCAGCGAGGGAGCCTGCCACGGGGAGATGCCGCTCAGCTGGTCCTGCTCGTCGGCCGTCAGCGTGAACGCCTTCTCGCCCACCAGCGCGCTCTGCCAGTGGCCGCCCGACATGACCGCGACGAAGGTGCCCTCCGCAAGCCCCGGGCACGACTCGTAGATTGAGCCGGAGAAGGGCATGCCGCCGCCGTTCGAGCCGGACGACGGGGAGGCGGACGGTGACGCGCTCGGCGCGGCGTCCGGGTCGGTCGCGCCCTGCTGCCCGTTCCCGCCGTTCATGCCGTCCCCGTTGTCGCCGTTGCCGTCGCCGTTGAACTGCTGTTCCCAGCAGTTGTAGGCCAGGCCGGTCGCGGTCCGCAGCTCGCCGTTGAGCTCGCCGGACAGCGCCCCGTGCACGGCGAAGTAGGTGACGAGGCCGACGCTGGCGCAGCCGACGGCGAGCAGCGCGACGAGCCCTGCGATCAGCCGGCCGCGCAGGGTACGGGGCAGCCGGCCCCGGGAGAGTAGCTTAACGGCCATCGACCTGAAGAATAGCCTGCCTGGAGGCTGGTGACGCAGTTACCTGCGTCCGGTCCTGGCCGGCTCGGGCGCGGGTGTTTCGGTGAGCCGGGCGAGGGCGATGGTGAAGCGGGTCATGCCGGGCTGGCTGGTGACGAGGACGGCGCCGTGGTGGGCGGTGACGACGGCGTCGACGATGGCGAGGCCGAGCCCGGTTGATGAGGCGTTGGTTGCGTGCGAGCGGGACGTGTCGGCCCGGGTGAACCGCTCGAACAGGTCGGGGAGGAGGGCGGCGGGGATGCCGGGGCCGTCGTCGGTGACCGAGATCACGAGCCGGGGCGCGGCCGGGAGGTTCCCGTGGGAGGCTGACCGCGGGCCGTTGCCGGGCTCGCCGTCGGGCAGCGCGCCGCTGACCCGGACGGTGACGGTGGTGCCGTCGGGGGTGTGGCGCCCGGCGTTGGACAGCAGGTTGGCGAGGACCTGCCGCAGCCGGTGCTCGTCGCCGAGGACGAGTTCCGGGTCGTCGGGCAGTTCCAGGACCCAGCGGTGGCCGGGGCGGGCGACCTGGGCGTCGCTGGTCGCGTCGATGGCCAGCCGGGTCATGTCGACGGGCGCGCTGCTCAGCGGCCGGCCGGCGTCGAGCCGGGCGAGCAGCAGCAGGTCGTCGACGAGCACGCTCATCCGGGTGGACTCCGACAGGACCCGGCCCAGGGCGTGGGTGACCGGCTCGGGGGACTCGCCGGGGTGGCGCAGGGCCAGCTCGGCGTAGCCGCGGATGGCGGCCAGGGGGGTGCGCAGCTCGTGGCTGGCGTCCGCGGCGAAGCGGCGCAGCCGTGACTCGCTGGCCGCGCGGCGGCGCAGCGCGGTCTCCACGTGCCCGAGCATCCGGTTGAACGCGAGCCCGACCTGGCCCGTCTCGGTGTTCGGGTCGGTATCGGGCACCCCGGCGGGCATCACCACGTCACCGGACTCGAGCGGCAGCTCGGCCACCTGCGACGCGGTCGTGGCCACCCGGCGCAGCGGCCGCAGCGAGAACCGCACCCAGATGGTGCCGAGCACGCCGGCGCCGAGCAGGGCCCCACCGAACACCCCGGCCTCGACGAGCGCGACGTCGCTGAGGAAGTCGTTCAGGTCGGACAGCGGCAGGCCGGTGATGTAGATGGAGCCGTCGCGGTCAGGATCAAGGATCGCGGTGACCAGGTACGTCTCATGCGCCCAGTTCATGTACTGAGGGACGGCACGGATGTCGTCGTTGCTCGCGCCCGGGGGCGGGGACTGCGATGGCGTGATGCCGAGCAGGTCGCGCGTGTCCGCGGCCGACAGCTTCGGCGGGTCTTCGTTGACGAGCCTGCTTTGCAGCTGACCGCTGTCGATGCGCGAGACGAAGGTGCCTTCCGTCAGTCCGTTGCACGTGAAGACGGCGGGCATGGTGCCTGGATTCCCGCCCGACTGTGGCTGCTGGCCGTTGTCGCTGTTTTGTTCGCGGTACGTCTGATCCCAGCAGGTGAGCGCGAGCTCGGTCGCCGTCTGCAGCTGGTTGTCGAGCTCGCCGTACAGCGCCCGCTCCACTGCGAAGTAGGTGACGAGGCCGACGGTGGCGCAGCCGATCGCGAGCACCGCGACGAGCCCGGCTATCAGCCGTCCGCGGAGGGTACCGGGCAGCAGCTTATAGATGAGCAGCTTCTTAACGGCCATTGCTTGGAGGCTCGCGAGGTTCCGCGGGCTAGCCGGCCGGCTTGAGGACGTAACCGACGCCGCGGACGGTGTGGATGAGCGGTTCCCGTCCCGCGTCGATCTTTTTGCGCAGGTAGCTGATGTAGAGCTCGACCACGTGCGCCTGGCCGCCGAAGTCGTAGTTCCAGACCCGGTCCAGGATCTGGGCCTTGGACAGCACCCGCCGCGGGTTGCGCATCAGGAACCGCAGCAGCTCGAACTCGGTCGCGGTCAGGTCGATGAGCTCGCCGCCGCGGCGCACCTCGCGCGCGTCCTCGTCCATGGTCAGGTCCGCGACGGTGAGCCCGCCCTCGCCGCCGTTCGTCCGCGCCAGGTTCGCCCGGCGCAGCAGCCCGCGCAGCCGGGCGAGCACCTCCTCGAGGCTGAACGGCTTGGTGACGTAGTCGTCGCCGCCGGCGGTCAGTCCCGCCACCCGGTCCTCGACGGCGTCCCGGGCGGTGAGGAAGAGCACGCAAACGCCCGGGTGCTCGGCGCGCAGCCGCCGCATCACCTCAACGCCGTCGAAGTCGGGGAGCATGATGTCGAGCACGACCGCGTCCGGGCGGAACTCCCGCCCCGTCTTGACCGCATCGGCCCCCGAGCCCGCGGTCCGCACGGACCAGCCCTCGTAGCGCAGCACGCTGGAGAGCAGCTCGGCGAGGCTGGGCTCGTCGTCCACCACGAGCACCCGGACGGGGGTGCCGTCCGCGTGCTGGGTGCCCGCGCCCCGCCCGAGCGTCGACGCGGGCGTGGCGGTGGCCGTCGCCGCCACGGTCGCCGCGCCGGTCATCACGGCCTGCGGGGAGGCGGCGCTGGCCGGCGCTTCGTCCCTCGGATCATCAGGCATCATCGATCGCTCATTCGTAGCAGCTGAGTTACGGGGCTTTTGCTCATACAGCCTTGCTCATACAGCATGGCAACATCCCGAGACCTGAAGCCCGAAAATCTAATATGGATTTCCTCTGAGAATGCGCGCTGCCGGCGCTCAGTAGCCGCGGTGCCGCCGCTCAGGCGTCAAGCACCCGCGCGAGCTTGGACCCGTGCCCGGCCGGCCGCGCGCCGGCCGCGAGCAGCACGTCAGCCGCCGCCCGCTGCAGTGACGGGTTGGCGGTGGGCACCTCCACCTCGACCTCCCGCCACCGCAGTTCCGGGCCAGCGGGCGCCAGCCGGCGGGCGGTCACCGCGTCGTCGGCGACCTCCGCCACGGTCTGGCCGTCGTCGCCGTGCAGCGTCACCACCGTCCGTTCCGTGTTGAGGATCGCGATCGGGGCGAGCGGCTGGCCGCCGGTGACGTCGGCCACCCGCGCGGCGAGGTCCTCGGGAACCCGCCGTTCGCCCCCCTCGCCCGAGTCCGGGCCGAGCGGCGCGTGTACCTCCC
The DNA here is from genome assembly GCA_963767685.1 of uncultured Actinomycetota bacterium. Classification (GTDB taxonomy): domain Bacteria; phylum Actinomycetota; class Actinomycetes; order Streptosporangiales; family Streptosporangiaceae; genus Trebonia. The sequence goes on along the minus strand of CAVYEZ010000005.1, from coordinate 971,719 downwards.
GGCGCGCGCCCGCGTCGGCCGGCAGCTTGAGGTGCCATCCCTCGTCCGTGCCGCCGGTCCGCCGCCGCAGCGTGATCTTGCTGGCGGCGAGCCGCCCGTCCGCGGTGTCGAAGTACGTGGCGGACAAGTGGTACAGCTCCGGCTCGGCCTCGCTGACCCCCGCCAGGCCGGCGAAGGACGGCCGCTCGAACCCGGTGTCCACGTCGAACTTCTGCTCAATCTCCAGGAACTCCGACATACCCGCCGTTCCGCCTCTCCTAGGGTTACTGGAAGTTTAATGAACAAGGAACGATTGGTAGCTCCGCCTACCCGGCCCGCCGCGCGCCGAACACAAGGGCCGAACGTACGATAAGAGCGTGGCGTCGGGCGGAGTGGTGCTAGCCGGCGGGCGGTCCTCGCGGATGGGCGCGCCCAAGGCGGCGCTGGAATGGCACGGGTCGACGTTGCTGCGCCGCACCGTCGGCATCCTCGCCCGCGCGACGGACGGCCCGGTCGTCGTTGTCCGGGCGAGCGGCCAGGACCTGCCCGCCCTGCCCAAGGGCGCGGTCGTCGTCGACGACCCGCGCGAAGGCAAGGGCCCGGTCCAGGGGATCGCCGCCGGCCTGGCCGCGCTGCGGGGCGAGGCGGAGACCGCGTTCGTCACCTCCACCGACCTTCCGTTCCTCCACCCCGCCTTCGTCCGCCGGGTGCTGCGCGTCCTCGGCGGGCCGGGAGACGTCCCCGACGTCGCGCTGCCGGTCGCCCGCGGTTACCAGCAGCCGCTGGCCGCCGCCTACCGCACCGGCCTCGCCCGGCCTCGCCGAGCGCCTGGTCAAGGAGGACCGGCTGCGGCCCGCCTTCCTGTTCGCGGAGTGCACCGTGACCCGGCTTGACGATGCCACGCTGCTCGCCGACCCCGACGCTCGCCGCCCGCGACCCGGACCTGGACTCGGTGCTGAACGTGAACACCCCGGAGGACTACCAGGCGGCCCGCCGCCGGCCGCGCCCGAGGTGACCGTCCAGCTGTTCGGTGCCCTGGTGAAGGCCGGACGGCAGGCAGGCCAGAGACGGGTCCGCGCGGCGACGGTCCAGGCCGCGGCCGACGAGGCCGGCCTTCCGTTCGACCGGCACGTGACGGCCGCGCTCAACGGCGACCAGATCACCCGCGACCCGCTGACGCCGCTGGCAGCGGGCGACACCGTCTTCTTCATGTCCGCCGACGCGGGCGGGTGACCCGGTGACACCGACCACGGGGCCGCCGACCACGGGGCCGCCGACCACGGGGCCGCCGGGAGGCTACTTCGGCCGGGCGCTCGTCGCCGATGTCACCGACGGCACGGCCGTCACGCTGCCGCTGCCGGAAACGGTCCTGCGCGGCTACCTCGGCGGCGCGGGCCTCGGCACCTGGCTGCTGCACCGCCTCGGCCCGCCGGGCGTAGACCCGCTCGGACCGGACGCGCCGCTCGCGTTCGTGTTCTCCCCGCTGGTCGGCACGCCGCTCACCACCAGCGCGAAGTTCGCCGTGGTGGCGAAGTCACCGCTCACCGGGCTGCTCACCGACGCGCTCGCCTCCAGCCAGTTCGCGATCGCGGGCAAGCTCACCGGGCACGACGCCATCGTCATCACCGGCCGCGCGCGGACGCCGTCGGTCCTGCTCGTCGACGGCGACGGCGTTCGGCTGCTGGACGCCACGGACCTGACCGGCCTGACCGCGGCGGGCACGGACAGTAAGCTGCGCGAAAGGCTGGGCCGGGGCTGGCGGGTCGCGGCGATCGGCCCGGCCGGCGAGCGCGGCGTCCGGTACGCGACGATCTCGCACGACGGCAGGCACGCGGGGCGCGGCGGGCTCGGCGCCGTGATGGGCGCCAAGAACCTCAAGGCGATCGCCGTCCGCGCCGCGACCAAGGTCAGCGCCGGCCGACCCGTCCGCGGTCCTCGCCGCGGCCCGCGACCTGCGGGAGCGGTCCTTCGGCCCGGCCACCGCCAAGTACCGGGAGCTGGGCACGCTGGCGAACCTGCTGGCGTTCAACGCGATCTCCGCGCTGCCCACCCGCAACTTCCAGGCGGCCACGTTCGAGGCCGCGGGCCGCTTCGGCGCCGACCAGGGAGCAGGCGGCCATGAGGACACAAGCCAGCCGGCGAACCTGCCCGAGATGCCCGTCGCCGAAATGCCCGGTCCCGAAATGCGCCGTGTCGCCCGCTCCGGCTGCGCGTCCTGCACGATCGGCTGCGAGCACATCTACCGCGTCAGCGGCGGCAAGAAGGCCAGGGTGGAGTACGAGAACGTGTTCGCCCTCGGCCCGATGTGCGGCGTCGCCGAGCCGGACGCGGTCCTCACCGCGAGCGCCCGCTGCGACGACCTCGGCCTGGACACGATCTCGGCGGGCGGCACGATCGCCTGGGCGATGGAGTGCGCCGAGCGCGGCCTCATCGACGCCCCGTGGCTGCGCTTCGGTGACCCGCAGGCGCTGCTCCGCGCCCTCGACGAGATCGGCGCCATGTCCACCCCGCTCGGCGAACTGCTCGCACAAGGATCAAGAGCGGCATCCCGAACGGTGGGGGGTGGCTCCGCCGCGTTCGCCCCGCACGTCAAGGGCCTGGAGATGCCCGGCTACGAGCCGCGTACCCTGCACGCCATGGCCCTGGGCCTCGCGGTCAACGCCCGCGGGGCCGACCACAACCGGTCCGGCGCCTACGAGGCCGACCTGTCCGGCGACCTGGACCGTACCGACGGCGGCGCCGCGCACGTGACGGCCGCGATCGAGACCGAGGACCGCGCCGCGGTGATGGACTCGATGATCTTGTGCAAGTTCCTGCGCGGCGTCTTCACCGACCCGTTCACCGAATGGGCCGGGCTCCTGTCCGCCGTCACCGGCTGGGACGTCACCGGTGACGAGCTGCGGGCCACCGCCCGCCGCATCGTGCTCGCCAAGCGCGTCTACAACCTGCGCGAGGGCTGGCGGCCGGAGGATGACTGGCTGCCCGCCCGGCTGCTCGACGAGCCGCTCACGCTCGCCTCGGGCCGCCAGGCCCGGCTCACCCCGGCCCGGCTGCGCGCCATGATCGACGGCTACTACAAGGAACGCGGCCTCGACCCTGTGGGCCGCCCAGTGGCGGGAATCGCCGGCGACCTTCGCTTGGCGTAGCGTCGCCCGCGGGCGGATACTGCGGCTATGGCGATTACTGCCCCTGAGTCCACGGGAACCGTGACGCTCACGATCGACGGTCGCGAGGTCAACGCCCCGGAGGGCGCGACGATCTGGCAGGCCGCCAGGGCGGCCGGCATCGACATTCCCGTGCTCTGCCACGACGAGCGGTTCGACCCGGTCGGGGTGTGCCGGATGTGCGTGGTCGACACGGGCGCGCCCGCGTTCGCCGCCGCCTGCGTGCGCGCCTGCGAGAACGGCATGACGGTCAAGACCGACACCCCCGAGGTGGAGCGCAGCCGCGCGATGCTGACCCGGCTGCTGCTCTCCGACCAGCCGCCCCGCGAGCGCGACCCCAAGCAGACCACGACCGCCGACAACGAGCTGCTCGCGCTCGCCGACCGGTACGGCTTGTCCGCCGCCGGCCAGGGAACGGCTGGCCAGGGAAGCACGGGCGACCCGGCAAGCACGGGCGACCCGGCAAGCACAGGCGGGTCAGCCGGGCTGCCCTGCGGGTCCGGCCGCGGCGTCGACCTGTCCAGCCCGGTCATCGCCGTCGACCACGACGCCTGCATCCTGTGCGACCGGTGCGTCCGCGCCTGCGACGACGTCCAGGGCAACGACGTGATCGGCCGCAGCGGCAAGGGCTACAGCACGCACATCGCGTTCGACCTCAGTGACCCGATGGGGAGCTCGTCGTGCGTGTCCTGCGGCGAGTGCGTCGCCGCCTGCCCGACCGGCGCGCTGACCAACAAGCCGATCCACGACATCCCGATCAGGCCGCAGCACCGAGCTCGACGCGGTGGACACCGTCTGCCCGTACTGCGGCGTGGGCTGCGCGCTGACCTACTACGTGGACCGCGACCGGGGCGCGATCGCCTACGCCGAGGGCCGCGAGCAGCCCGGCTCGCAAGGCCGGCTGTGCGTGAAGGGCCGCTACGGCTGGGACTACGCCGCCTCGCCGCAGCGGCTGACCGTGCCGCTGATCCGCCGCGAGGAGTCCTACCCCAAGGGCGCGCTGTCCGCCGACGTGCGCGGCGACATGGCCGCCGGCGGCGAGGATAACGCGCACGGCCTGGACGACGCGGGAACCCCCAAGAACCCGAAGGACAAGCGGCGCGGCGGCAAGCGCGGCCGCAAGCCCGGCGGCCTCGTCGACTACGCGGAGGTGTTGCCGCACTTCCGGGAGGCCACCTGGGAAGAGGCGCTCGACCTGGTCGCCCGCCGGCTCAGCGAGATCTACCTCAGCGGCGGCCCGGCGGCGATCGCCGGCTTCGGCAGCGCGAAGTGCTCCAACGAGGAGGCCTACCTCTTCCAGAAGCTCATCAGGACCGGGTTCCACACCAACAACGTGGACCACTGCACCCGGCTCTGCCACGCCTCGAGCGTCGCGGCGCTGTTCGAGGGGATCGGCTCCGGCGCGGTCTCCACTACCTACGGCGACGTGGTCAACGCCGAGGTGGCGATCGTCACCGGGTCCAACTCCACCGCCAACCACCCGGTCGCCTCCAGCTTCTTCAAGCAGGCCAGGCGCAACGGCACGACGGTCATCTACGTCGACCCGCGGGCCGACAAGATGGCCGACCACGCGGACATCTACTGCCAGCTCAAGCCCGGAACCGACGTCGCCTTCTACAACGGCGTCATGCACGAGGTGATCAGGCTCGGCCTGACCGACGAGGAGTTCATCGCCAGCCGCACGTCCAACTACGAGGCACTGAAGGCAACGGTAGAAAACTACCCGCCCGAGCGGGCCGAGCAGATCACGGGCGTGCCCGCCGACCTGATCAGGCGCGTCGCCCGCGTCTGGGGCAGCGCCAGGTCGGGCGTCATCTTCTGGGGCATGGGCATCTCGCAGCACACCACCGGCACCGACAACGCCCGCTGCCTGATCGCGATGTGCGGCATCACCGGGAACGTCGGCAAGCCCGGCGCGGGGCTGCACCCGCTGCGCGGGCAGAACAACGTGCAGGGTGCCTCCGACATGGGCCTGGTCCCGATGTTCTACCCGGACTACCAGAGGGCCGACAGCCCCGACGTGAAGGCCAGGTTCGAGCGGGCCTGGGGCACCGCCGACCTGGACCCGGTGCGGGGCCTGACGGTCACCGAGATCATCGGCTCGGCGCTGAAGGGCGGGGTCCGCGGCATGTACATGCTGGGGGAGAACCCGTTCCTTTCCGACCCGAACATCAACAAGGTGCGCAAGGCGCTGTCCAAGCTGGACTTCCTGGTCGTGCAGGACATCTTCCTCACCGAGACCGCGGAGTTCGCTGACGTCATCCTGCCGGCGTCCTCCTACCTGGAAAAGGACGGCACCTACACCAACACCGACCGGCGGGTGCAGCTCGGCCACAAGGTGCTCGACACCCCCGGCCAGGCCCGCGTCGACTGGGAGGTCGTGCAGGACATCGCCAACCGGATCGGCCTGGACTGGCGTTACGAGTCACCGCGCGAGATCTTCGAGGAAATGGTCACGGTCATCCCCAGCTACAAGAACCTGACCTACGACAACCTCGGCCTCACCGGCAAGCTGTACCCGAACCCCGACCCGGCCAACAGCGACGGCACCGTGGTCATGTTCACCGAGAAGTTCAACACCAGCGACGGCCTCGCCCACCTGGTGCCCGCCGAGTGGCTGCCCGCCAAGGAGCTGCCGAGCGACGAGTTCCCGTTCGTGCTGAACACCGGCCGGATGCTCGAGCACTGGCACACCGGCTCGATGACCCGCCGGTCCTACGCGCTCGACGCGATCTCGCCGAGGGCCCTGGTGTTCATCCACGCCGCCGATGCCGCCGAGCTCGGCATCGCGGACGGGGGCATGGCCCGGGTCACCTCAAGGCGCGGCACGATCGAGCTCGAGGCGCGGGTATCGCACCGCGAGGCGCGCGGCAACGTCTTCATCCCGTTCCACTTCAGAGAGGCGGCGGCGAACCTGCTGACGACCGACGAGATCGACCCCGTCGGGAAGATCCCCGAGTTCAAGTTCTGCGCCGTCAAGGTCGAGCGCGCCGATGGCTGAACCGCGCGCCCGTGTCCCGGGCGTCGAGGCCCGCGCCGGGAAGTTTCCCGGCCCGTCGCTGATCCCCGCGCTCAACGCGATCCAGGAACGGGTCGGCTGGCTGCCCCGCGAGGAACTGGTCACGCTCTCGCATGAGGTGCACCGGCCGCTGTACGAGATCGAGGGACTGATCTCGTTCTACCCGCACTTCCGCACCGAGCCGCCCAGGCCGGTCGAGCTGCGCGCCTGCCACGACCTGTCCTGCTGGCTGCGCGGCGGCGAGCAGGCGATCGCCGGGCTCCGCGGCCGTTACGGCGCGGACGCCGACGTCACCGTGAGCGAGGGGTCCTGCCTCGGCCGCTGCGACCTCGCGCCCGCCTGCACGGTCAACGAGGAGCCGGTCGCGATGGGCGAGGCGGTCGCCGTCGTCGAAGCGGCCCGCCCTGTCCTGGCAAGCACTGGCGCGACCCAGGCCAGCGCCAACGGCTACGCCAGCCATGCGAGCCACGCCGACCGGGGCGGTCACGCCGCCGCGCCCGACGTCGCCGTCTGGCCCAACGACCCCTACCCGATTGCAGCCGACCGGTACGCCCTGGTCAGGGAGGTCCTCGCCGGCCGCCGCGACACCGCCGGGATCATCGCCGCGCTCAAGGACTCGGGGCTGCGCGGCATGGGCGGCGCGGGCTTCCCGACCGGCCGCAAGTGGGAAATGGTCGCCGCCCAGCCCGCCACGCCCAGGTACGTGATCTGCAACGCCGACGAGTCCGAGCCCGGCACGTTCAAGGACCGGCAGGTCCTCGCCGTCCAGCCCCACCTGGTACTCGAGGGCATGCTGCTCGGCATGCTCGCCGTCGGCGCCGAAGAGGCCTGGGTCTTCATCAGGCACGAGTACGGTCCGGAGGAGCAGGTCATCCGGGCCGAGATCGAGCACCTCAGGGACATCGGCCTCATCGGCCCAGACGTCGCCGGCACCGGCAGGCGGCTGAACATCGAGGTGTTCACCTCACCCGGCGGCTACATCCTCGGCGAGGAGTCCGCCCTCCTTGAGTGCATGGAGGGCCACCGCGGCGAGCCGCGCAACAAGCCGCCGTTCCCCGCCGCCCACGGCCTGCACGGCAAGCCGACGCTGATGAACTCGGTCGAGACCTTCGCGCACGTCCCGGTCATCGCGCTGCGCGGCGCGGACTGGTGGAACGCCCAGGGCGCCCCGTCAAGCACCGGGGCCGCCCACGCGGGCCTGAAGTTCTTCGCCGTCTCCGGCCACGTCGAGCGCCCCGGCGTCTACTGCGTGCCGATGGGCACCACCGCGCGTGAGCTCCTCGCCCTGGCCGGCGGCGTATCCGACGGCCGGGAACTCGGCGCGATCCAGCCGGGCGGCGCGTCCTCCAACTTCATCGGCCCCGGCCAGCTCGACGTCGAGCTCGACTTCGGCACGCTGCGGGACGCCGGGTCCATGCTCGGCTCCGGCGCGCTGGTGGTCATGGCCAAGGGCACCGACCTGCTGGCCGCCGCCGTCAACGTGCTGCGATTCTTCCGCGACGAGTCCTGCGGCAAGTGCGTTCCGTGCCGGGTCGGCTCCGCCAAGTCGCACCAGCTGCTCGCCGGCCTCCTCGCCAGCGGCGGGGGACCGGCGGACGTCAGCGCCGACGTCCGTGAGCTGGCGGATGTCATGCGCCGCACCTCCATCTGCGGCCTCGGCCAGGTCGCGCTGGGCCCGGTCGCCAGCGTCCTCAAGCTCAGCGCCAGTTCCAGCCCAGGCAACGAGGCCAACGGGAGCCACCACGAAGGCTGAACCAGCCGGCCGCGAGTTCTTCACCACCCGGACGGTCGCGGAAGCGCTGGCCGGGTTCCGCCCGGAGCGCCGCACCCGGGCCGAGCCGGTGCCACTCGGCGACGCGCTGCGCCGGGTCACCGCCGAGCCGGTGCGCGCGCCGCACCCGCTGCCCGGCTTCGCCCGGTCCACGGTCGACGGGTACGCGGTCCGCGCCGCCGACACCTACGGCGCCTCCGAGGGCCTGCCCGGCTACCTCACCGTCACCGGCGCGGTCAGGATGGGCGCAGTGCCTGATGTGACGGTCACCCCGGGCAGCGCGGTGTCGATGCCAACCGGCGGGGCGATGCCGCCGGGCGCCGACGCGGTCGTGATGATCGAGTACACCGCCGGCGCCATGCCGGGAACGATCGAGGTGGTGCGCCCCGTCGCCCCCGGCGAGGGAGTCGTGCGCGCGGACGAGGACGCCGCGGAAGGACAGCAGGTCGTCCCGGACGGGAGCGTGCTCCGGCCCCAGGACCTCGGCATGCTCGCGGCGGCGGGGGTGACGTCCGTGCTTGCCCACGCCCGGCCGGTCGTCACGATCTTCTCCACCGGCGACGAAGTGGTGCCGCCCGACACCGCGGCGCTCAAGCCGGGCCAGGTCCGCGACGCGACCGCCTCCGCCCTGGCCGCCCTCGTCGCGGACGCCGGCGGCGCACCGGTTCACGGCGGCATCGTCGGCGACGATCCGGGGGCGCTCGAGCAGGCGCTGCGCGCGGCCCTGCCGGCGAGCGACGTCATCGTGATCTCCGCCGGTTCCTCGGTGGGCACCCGCGACGAGACCGCGAACGCGGTCGCCGCGCTCGGCCCGCCGGGCATCTGGTGCCACGGCCTGGCGATCAAGCCAGGCAAGCCAACCCTGCTCGCCGAGTGCGGCACGGGACCCGACGGCCTGCCGGCGTCCCGGTCATCGGCCTGCCGGGCAACCCCCGCTCCGCCCTCGTGGTCTTCCGGCTGGTCGGCATGCCGCTCATCCGCCTGGTCGGCGGCTGCGCCACATCGCCGCCCGATCCGTCGACTAGGGCGACGCTGTCCCGCAACCTCGCGTCGGCAACCGGCCGCCTGGACGTGGTCCAGGTCAAGGTCGCCGACGGGGCAGCGACCCCGTTGTTCGGCGCCTCCGCGCTGCTCTCGGTGCTCACCGAGGCCGACGGCTACATCGTGATCCCGGAGGAGGCCACCGGCCTGGACGCCGGCACCGACGTAACGGTAACCCTCTACGCCTAAATCATTGACCCGGGTCTATTGGCTGGGAGGCACTCCATGAGCGAAGGCTGCGTGTTCTGCGATCAAACCTGGATGAGGGCGGCCGAGATCTTCATCGAGACCCCGCACTGCGTCTTCGTCTCGACCCGGGACCCGGGCATCCGCGCCCAGGCCGGGCTGGCGGAGGGCGTCCTGCCCGGCTCGGGGGCAATCGTGCCCATCGCCCACCGGACCTCGGTCTTCGAGCTGACCCGGGCGGAGTGGGCCGACACCCAGGACTTGCTGCTCCAGGCGAGGACGGCACTGCATGACCTGCTGGCCCCCGACGGCTACCTGCTTGGCTGGAACCAGGGCGGCACCCTGCATCCCCATATGCACGTCATTCCGCGATTCGACGACGAGCCGCTGGCTGACCGCTGGCTGCGCTCGGCGGTCAACGTCCCGGAAAACAGACGGCCCGATCCATATGCGCCAGGAAGCGGACGGGCACTTCGGTCCGCCCGGTGAGCGAGGCGCCGGCCTAGCCTGGACCCTCGGCACGCGGCTGCCCGCCATCGGCCGGCGAGTCCGGCCCCATGCGGTGCCAAGCCCTCGGCGCCGAGGCGCGATAACCAGAACAGCAAGAAGCGCGCCCGGGCGCGGCCCCTGGCCGTCACCTCGGCAGCCCGGGCTGCCAGGGAGCACGTTCGACGGCCCGCAGCTACGCGCAGGGGGCAGGTGCCTGCGGCCGGGGTTCGGCCGTGCCAGGTGCGACTGGTCGGCGAGTCTGCGGCGGGCGAGTAGCGTGGCCCTATGCCGAGCAACAGCCCGTTCATCCGGGACGTGCCTGCCGCGCAGGCACTGGACGCGTGGCGGGCCGCGCTGCGCGCCGCCGGCTGCCCCGCGCGGCTGCCCGCCGTCACCGTGCCGGTCACCGAGGCGGCCGGGCTCGTCACCGCCGCGCCCGTCTGGGCCGTCCGGTCGTCTCCGCCGTTCGACGCGGCGGGCATGGACGGGATCGCCGTCAGCGCGTCCGACACCGTGCGGGCGAGCGAGACCGCCCCGGTCTGGCTAGACGAAGACGCCTACGACGTGGTCGACACCGGCGATCCCATGCCGGACGGCCGGGACGCGGTCGTCATGCGCGAGCACGTGCACTACGACGACGCGGGCCGCGCCGAGCTGCGCGCCGCCGTCGCGCCCTACCAGCACGTCCGGTCGATCGGCGAGGACGTCGCGGCGGGTGAGCTGCTGCTGCCGGAAGGCCACCGGCTGCGCGCCGCCGACGTGGCGGCCATGGCGGCGGCGGGGCAGACCGCCGCGCCCGTTCGGAAGCGGGCTCTTGTCCTCATCGTTCCCACCGGCGACGAGGTGCGGCCGGTCGGCGCCGCGCTCGGGCCAGGGGAGATCCTCGACACCAACTCGCTGATGCTGGCCGAGCAGGCGCGGGAGGCGGGCTGCGACGCGCGGGTGCTGCCGATCGAGCCGGACGACCCCGACCGGATCGAGGCGGTGGTTAAGGCCGCGGCGGACGAGTGCGACCTGCTGATCGTCATCGCCGGCTCGTCCGCCGGCCGCGACGACTACACCGCGCGGGTCGTCGCGTCGGCGGGCACCCTGGCGGTGCACGGCGTCGCGGTGCGGCCTGGCCACCCGGTCGTGCTCGGCGTGGTGGGGCAGACGCCGGTGCTCGGCGCCCCCGGCTACCCGGTGTCGGCGGCGCTGACGTTCGACATCTTCGCCGTCCCGCTGCTCGCCGGGCTGTCGGGCGCGCCGCCCCGGCGGCGGCCGGTCACCTCCGCCCGGCTGGCCCGCAAGCTCGCCTCGCCGTTCGGCATGGACGACTGGGTGCGGGTCAGGCTCGGCGTCGTCGGCGGCGACACGGTCGCGACCCCGCTGCCGCGCGGCGCCGGGGTGCTGACCTCGCTGGTCCGGGCCGACGGGCTGCTCGTCGTGCCCGCCGGGCTGGAGGGCCACCACGCGGGCACCACGGTCTCCGTTGAGCTGCTGCGCGGCCTGGACGAGATCGCGCGCACGATCGTCGCGATCGGGTCGCACGACCTGGTGCTTGACCTCGCCGCGTCCGCGCTGCGCGCCGCCGACCCGCTCATCACCCTCGCCTCGTCCAACGTCGGGTCGCTCGGCGGCCTCGTGGCGGTGCGCGACGGCCTGTGTCACGTCGCCGGGTCGCACCTGCTCGACCCGGCGACCGGCGAGTACACGCTGCCGTACCTGGACCGGGTGTTCGCTGCGGGCCCCGCCGGCATCGCCGTGGTCCGCCTCGTGCACCGGGAGCAGGGCCTGCTCGTCGCCCCGGGCAACCCCCTCGGCCTGCGCGGCATCGAAGACCTGGCCAAGCCGGGCGTCCGCTACGTCAACCGGCAGCGCGGCGCGGGCACCCGGGTGCTGCTCGACCACCAGCTGGCCGGCCTCGGGATCGCGCCGGAAGCGATTGACGGCTACTCCCGCGAGGAGCCGACGCACCTGGCGGTCGCCGCCGCGGTCGGGGCGGGGCGGGCCGACGCGGGACTTGGAATCATGGCCGCCGCCGCGCCGTTCGGCCTTGACTTCGTGCCCGTCGCCCGTGAGCCGTATGACCTAGTGGTCGCGCCTGGGGCGCTCGACGGGCCGCAGCTCGCGCCGCTCTGGTCGCTGCTGCGCGACCCCGGCTTCCAGGCGTCGGTCGAGGCGCTCGGCGGCTATTCCGCGCGGGAGATGGGCCGCCGCATACGCTGAGCGCCGCCGGGCCGCCCGGTGCCAGAAGCCCGGTGCCAGAAGCCCGGTGCCGTCGGCGAGGACTACGTCCGCGACTACTCCCGCTGCATCCTCTGCTACAAGTGCGTGGAGGCCGTACTGCGGCGTCGGCTGCAACGTGGACCTGCACGTCCAAGACAACACGATCGTCAAGGTCACGTCCCCGCTGGACAGCGAGGTCACCCATGGCCACCTGTGCGCGAAGGGCCGCTTCGGCTTCGAATTCGTCCAGCGCCGCCGCCGCGAAGGGTCACCGGGTGCCCGCTGGACCAGTGGCCGCGGACCGCCACCGGCCAGCCGGCGGATCGGCCGACGAGCCCGCTTGTGCGAGGGAGCCGGGCTCGCCGTGCGCGGAGGACTGGGGTCAGAGGGTGATGTCGCCTTCGATCCGCTTGAGTGCGTGCCGGGCGAGCGCCAGGTTCGCCTTCTGGCGGTCGAGGACCAGGTAGAGGAACAGGCCCTGCTCGTTGCGCGAGTTCTTCAGCAGCCGGATGAGGTGGTACTGCTTAGCGAGCGTGATGAGGATGTCCTCGATGGTGTCGTCGAGGCGGAGCGATTCCATCGTCCGCATCTTCGCGCGGATGACCTCCGTGTTCCCTGCGGCCGCCACGTCGAGGTCGAGGTACTTCCCGCCGCCGATCGAGCCGAGCGCCATGCCGCTCTCCCAGTCGACGATTGACGCGCCAAGGGCGCCGTCAATGTTCATGGCTTCCTTCAGGGCCGCTTCAATATTCATGTATTGCCCCCTTCTGCTAACGCTTGCCTGGTGTAGTGCAACGTTAGCGAAGGGCGGGCCGGTATGCCGGTAATATGCGAAGAAAAGTGATTACTTAAAGATTCAAACCAATTACACAGGGTAAACTTGACGCGCTGACCAGGCTTAATCAGTGAATGTCTATGAATACTTGGCGTAAGCGTGACATAACAGTGACCGGGGGGAAAGGTATTGAGGAACGCGTGGAACGGTACCCTTGCCGTGACGCTTTCGGCTTCGGCGAAAAGCGCCGATGTCCGATTTGGGCAATATGCAGAGAACGTGCGGATACAGGTCTTTCGTACTATCGGTAATTCTGAATTCCCGCATCTGCTCAGCCATCGGGGGTGCTCAATTGGTACTAGCCACGCAGGAGGAGCTCGGCCGGCCGCAGGTCATGACCGCGCTCAGGGACCTGGCGACCAGGGAGGCATCCGGTGTCCTGGATGTGACCGGAAGCCCGTCCGGGGCCATCTACCTGGACGGCGGCCGCATCGCCTTCGCCCGGGCGTCGTGGGTTCCCGGCCTCGCCGCGCGGCTGCGCGCCATCAGCCCGCCCCTCGCCGGCTTCGGGGAGGTGCCGCCGGGCCGGGAGGCTGACGACGCGGACGACGCCGCCGTCGCGGGGCTCGCCCTGCAGCGCGGGTACCTGACGGCGGCCGGGCTGCACGAGCTCATCCGGTCCATCGTCGTCGACGCCTTCCTCGTCCTCACGGTCCCCCTGGCGACGGACTCTCCCGTCGCCAGCATCCGCTTCACCTCCACGCGCACCTACTGGACGGAGATGTTCCCCCGGCTCGGCATCGACCTGGTGCGCGAGGAGGCCTACCGGCGGGCGGAGCGGCTGGCCGAGCACGGCCTGGCCCCGACCACCACGGTGGCGCTGTGCGACCTCAGGGCGCCGGCCGCGGTCCTGACGCGGGAGCAGTGGGCGGTCGCCTGCCGGATCGGCGCGCACGCGTCGGCGCTCGACGTCGCCGCGCGGCGGGGCACCGCCCTCATCGACACGCTCGACTGCCTGGGCAGCCTCACCCGGGCCGGCCTGTGCGCGCCGGTCCGCGTCAGCGGGCGCGGGCAGCCGGCGGCGCGGGTCCCGGGCCGCGGCCGCCCGCCCGTGCCGCCGCAGCCGTCGCCCGGGGACCGGTTGCCCGCGCGGCACCCGGGGCAGGACAGCCCGGGGCACCCAAGCGGCCCCGTCCAGCCGCCGACGGTCGACGTCCTGCGCCAGGTGCTCAACGGGCTGAAGAAGCTCAGCTAGGGCCGGGCCAGGAGCCTGGTTACTCCTCGTCGCGGCGGGCGGGCAGCGGCTCGTCGGCGCCGTCGTCATCCCGTTCCGGCGTGGCGGGGTCGGCCTGCGGGCCCCGGGCGAGGCCGGCCGCCTGCTCGGCGATGCGCTCGATCATCGTGCGCGCCTTGAAGTTCAGCATCGCGACGTTCAGCTCGCTCGTGCCGAGGACCGCCACGATGGCCGCCGCGCCCGCCGCGTACACCGCGAGGTAGCCGTCGGTGCCGCGGGTGATGACCTCCTTGAGCTGCCCGCACTCCGTGCTCAGGCTCGCCCGGACGGCCACCGCGTGGGTGGCCGCGACGAGGGCCGCGATCTGGGTCGGCTCGAGGCCGTGCATGTCGTGCGCGAGCAGCAGGCCGTCTCTCGTCGCGGTGATGCTGCCGCGCACGCCCGGCACGTTCTGCCTGATCAGCCGCAGCTCCTCGGTGACCTGGTCGGCCACCGCGGTGTCGTAACGCATCAGTGCCTCTCCCGCCGGAAACGGCGCGTAGGAACGACAGGCCGGCGCCGGGCGCGGGCGGGGACTGCCCGTCGGCGGGCGCCGCCGGGCGCCCGGGCACGACCAGCAGCCCGAGCTCGACGAGCCGGTACGCCTCGATGGTGGTGCTAAAGACGCTCCGGCCCAGTTGCACGGCGAGGCCGCGCGGCGTCGCCTGGTCGCCCGCCCGGGCGAGCAGCGCCCACTGCCCCGGCGATACCTGCGCCGACGGCAGGTCAAGCGACGGGTCGAGGGCGACCGTCGTGTCCGGGCTGAGGACCGCTGCGAGCTGCCGGTGTACCTCATGGCGGCGCTGAACCTCCGCGAGCAGGGCCTCGACCGCCATGGGGCGCCCATGGCCGACGGGGAGAACCTGCGCGTGCCGGAACTTCGCGTAGCGCGACTCGCTCGAAAGCAGCTCGGTGATCGCGTCGATGATCAGCTCGGTGACCTCGAGCATGCCGACGAGCCTGCTGACCGACCGCGCGGCGACGAGGCCCGCCTCGCCCGGGTGACCCGCGCCGGGAGAGCCGGGGGACGGGTGTGCTTCCGCGTGCGCTAATCCGAGCGCGGCCAGGCCGCTCGTCCGCAGCGAGGGCAGTGACGTACGGCTCGACTCGGCGTAGACCACCTGCCCGTCGCGGAAGAAGATGCCGCCGTCGCCGCGCCCCGACACCGGCAACATCCCGGTGCTTCCCTCGTCGGCGAGCTTGCGCAGCCGAGCCGCGATCAGGTTCGCGTATCCGTTCACTGTCCTCCCTGGCCAGACCGAGTCGGCTAGCTGGCGCACCCGGGCGCGCCTGGAGATCTGGTTCATGCGGGAAAGCTCGCGCAGAGATCACGAAGCGAGCGGTGCGCCATCGCCAGGTTTGACCGATGCCGGTCCGCCACGACGAGCAGCAGAATCCGCGGCCCCGTGTTCTGGTCAACCGTATCCCGTCCAACCGGGCGAACCATGAAGAAACTATCGCTAAAGGTAATCACCACGTCCTCAAGAATCTCCCCGGTCGCGAGTTTTCCGTTCAGCAGGGTGAGCACGTTGACGACGTCCGCCGCTCCCGCCGCCGCGGTCGGCGGGGCCGGGGCGTCCTCGCTCTGCACCGACGCGAGGACCATGCCGGTGGACGCGTCGATGAGGCAGCCGAGCCGGAAACCGTCGATCGCCATGGCAGGCGTCAGGAGATCGCCGGCTTCAGGCAAGATCATGAGCACCCTCCCCTTCCGATACCGCCGCATCGTAATCAATAAAGGCCGCGTTCGCTGGCTATTCGAAGTCCATCGAGCCCGATATGTCACAGGTAAGAGGATTTAGCTAGAAATAGCCGTTGTGCATGCACGACGGCCCGGCGAAAGTAAAAAATGCGGCATAAAAGACATTTCTTGCGCTCGTCCCGGACGGCGGCGGGCGGGCGCCCGTTCGGACGTCCGCGCGGGATGGCCCGCGGGGGATGCCCGCGCGTGATGATGGCGGCTGTGGTGGGCTCGTGCCCGCGCGCGGAGTAGGGTCACCAGCGTGGATGAACTCGCCCGGAGCGCGCCGCGCGGCACCTCAGGCGGCACCTCAGGCAGCGCCAAGGGCGGCCCGTCCCCGGACCGGACCGCGCTCCGGAACATCCCGCGCACCGACCAGCTGCTTGGCGACGCGCGCATGCGGGCGGCCGAGCGCCGCGTCGGGCGGGACCTGGTCAAGGCGGCGATCGCCCGGGCCCAGGAGCGGGCGCGCAACGCCGAGATCACCCCCGACCAGGTCGCGGACGCCGCCGCGGCCGAGCTTCCCGCGACCGCCGCCTCGCTGACCGAGGTCGTCAACGCCACCGGCGTGCTCGTCCACACGAACCTGGGCCGCGCCCCGCTGAGCCAGGCGGCGCGGGACGCCCTGGCGACCGCGGCGGGCACCTGTGACGTCGAGTTCGACCTGGAGACGGGGGCGCGGTCCCGGCAGCGCGGCCGGGGCGTCATCGACGCGCTGCGCCGGGCCGTACCCGGCGCCCAGGCCGCCGGCGTGGTCAACAACAACGCCGCCGCCCTCGTCCTTGCGGCCACGGCCCTGGCGGCCGGCCAGGAAATCATCATCAGCCGCGGCGAGCTCATCGAGATCGGCGACCGCTTCCGCCTGCCCGACCTGCTGGCGAGCACGGGCGCGCGGCTGCGGGAAGTCGGCACCACCAACCGGACGACCGTCGAGGACTACCAGCAGGCGATCGGCGCGGACACCGGCTTCATACTCAAGGTCCACCCCTCCAACTACCGGGTCGAGGGGTTCACCAGGGAAGCCAGCGTCTCCGAGCTCGCCGCGCTGGAGGTGCCACTGGTCCACGACGTCGGCTCGGGACTGCTGGCTCCCCACCCGCTGCTGCCCGCCGAGCCGGACGCCGCCACCTCGCTGCGGGACGGCGCGAACCTCGTCACCGCCAGCGGCGACAAGCTACTGGGCGGCCCGCAGGCCGGGATCCTGCTCGGCGACGAGGCGCTGGTCCGCCGCCTGCTGCGGCACCCGCTGGCCCGCGCGCTGCGGGTCGACAAGCTGACCCTCGCCGCCCTTGAGGCGACGATCGCCGGGCCCTTGCCGCCCGTCGCCCGCTCGCTGGCCGTCGACGCCGCCGCCCTCGTCGATCGCGCCGAACGGATCGTGGCGACTCTCACCGCGCACCGCGTCTCCGCGAGCGTGGTCGCCAGCGCGGCGGCCGTCGGCGGCGGCGGCGCCCCGGGTGTCACGCTGCCAAGCGCGGCGGTGGCGCTCCCCGAGGACCTGGCGGCGCCGCTCCGCGCCGGGCCGCCGGTGCGCCGGGGTGACGTGCCGGCCGTGGCGGGCCGGGTGGAAAAGGGCCGCCTGCTTCTTGACCTGCGCTCCGTAGACCCGGACGACGACGCCCGCCTGATCGCGGCGGTGCTAGCCGCGGCGGCTCCCTGATGCACGTCATCGCGACCGCCGGGCACGTGGACCACGGGAAGTCCACGCTGGTCCGCGCCCTGACCGGGATGGAGCCGGACCGCTGGGCGGAGGAGCGCCGCCGGGGCATGACCATCGACCTCGGTTACGCCTGGATGACCCTCCAGGTCGCTGCCGGTGCTTCGGAGGCCAGCGGGCCGGGCGGTGAGCAGCTGGCCTTCGTCGACGTCCCTGGCCACGAGCGCTTCGTCCCGAACATGCTCGCCGGCCTCGGCCCGGTCCCCGCCGTCATGTTCGTCGTGGCGGCCGACGGCGGCTGGATGCCGCAGTCCGCCGAGCACCTGGCCGCCGTGAACGCCCTCGGGGTGCGCCACGGCCTGCTGGTCATCACCCGCTCCGACCTGGCCGACCCGGAGCCCGCGACCCGCCAGGCCCGCGCCGAGATCGCCCCCACCAGCCTCGGCGCCGTTGAGGCGATCCAGGTCAGCGCGGTCACCGGCCAGGGCATGGATGCCCTCAGGGAGGCCCTCGCCCGCCTGGTCGGCTCGCTCAGCGGGGGCCCCGAGTCCAGTGGCCGATCGGAGCCGGGCGGCCGATCCGAGATATCGGGCGCTGGCCCGCCCGACATCTCGGATATTTCAACATATGGGCGGGACGCGCCCGTGCGGCTCTGGATCGACCGGTCGTTCACGATCCGGGGCGCGGGCACCGTCGTCACCGGCACCCTGCCCGCGGGCACGGTCAGGAACGACCAGGAGCTGGTCCTCACCCCGTCGGGCCGGACGGTCCGCGTGCGCGGCCTCGAGGCGCTCGGCGAGCCGGCCGACGAGGTCAGCGGCGTCGCCCGGGTCGCGCTGAACCTGCGTGGTGTACCCGCCGACCTCACCGCGCGCGGCATGGCCCTCATCCAGCCGGGCCGCTGGACGCTCACCAGCGAGCTCGACGTCCGCGTGACGCCGTCGGCGGCCGACCCGCACCCGAAGTTCCCGCCCGACCTGCTCGTGCACGTCGGCTCGGCGCGGACCCAGGCGCGGGTCCGCGTGCTCGGGGCCGACTCGGTCTACGCGCGCCTCCGGCTGAAGGAACCGCTGCCGCTGCACGTCGGCGACCGGGTGATCCTCCGCGATCCCGGTGCCGCGGGGCTGGCGGTCTACGGGGCGACCGTGCTCGACCCGTTCCCCCCGCCGCTCGCCCGCCGGGGGGCCGGCGCCGCTGCCGCCCGCGAGCTTGCCGCCTGGCCAGACGTTCCGGCGGCGGCCGACCTGCTGCGCAGGCACAAGCTGCTGCGCGTCCCCCAGCTGGCCGCGGCGGGCGTCACCGGTCGGCCGGAACCGGTCGCGGGGGACTGGCTCGCGGACCCGGAGCACTGGGCCTGGCTGCGCGCCGAGCTGCCGCGGGCCGTCGCCGCCTTCTGCGCGCAGGACCCGCTCGCTCCCGGCATGCCCGCCGAGGCCGCCCGCTCCGCGCTTGCCCTGCCGAGCCGCGACCTGGTGGCCGCCCTGGTCGCTGGCGAGGTCGTGCTCGACGGCGCGTACCTGCAGACCTTCACCAGGCAGGCCGGGGGAGAAGCGGGCGCGGGTGCCCCGCCAGGCCCCGCGAGGCCCGCGGGACAGCTTCCGCAGAAGATCGCCGACGCCGTCCTTGCCGTCCTCGACGACCTGGCGGACGAGCCCTTCGCGGCCCCGGACACCGAGCGGCTCCGCGATCTCGGCCTGGACGCCCGCGCGCTCGCCGCCGCGGCCCGCGTCGGCCTGCTGCTGCGCGTCGCCGACCTGGTGGTGCTCGCGCCGGGGGCGGATAAGGCGGCGGCCGACGTCCTGGCCGGGCTCGAGCAGCCCTTCACCACCTCACAGGCCCGGCAGGCGCTGCGCACCTCCAGGCGGGTCGTCATCCCGCTGCTCGAGTACCTCGACCGCGCTCGCGTGACCGAACGCCTTCCCGGCGACCTGCGCCGCATCCGCGCGTTACCGGCGGGGCCGTCAGCCGCCGATCGCGGACATCGGGCGGTCCGGCTGAAGGAAGGCCGGGTCGTTGATCCCGTGCCCCGGCAGCTTGGACGCGACCGCCGCCCGCCACCGCGCGGCGATCTCGTCGTCCGCGGCTCCGGATCGCAGCAGGGAGCGCAGGTCACTTTCCGACCGGGCGAACAGGCAGTTGCGAATCTGCCCGTCGGCCGTGAGCCGCACCCGGTCGCACGCGCCGCAGAACGGGCGGGTGACGGACGCGATCACCCCGACGCGGGCCGGGCCGCCGTCGACCAAGAACGTCTCGGCGGGGGCGGCGCCACGCACCCGTTCGGAATCCTCGGAAAGCGCGAACGCGAGGGACAGCGAGTCGAAGATCTCGTCCGCGGTGATCATCTCCGCGCGCTTCCACCCGTGCTGGGCGTCGAGCGGCATCTGCTCGATGAACCGCAGCTCGTAGCCGCGCTCCAGGCAGTAGCGCAACAGGTCGGGCGCCTCATCCTCGTTCAGGTCGCGCATCAGCACCGCGTTGACCTTGACGGGCGTCAGCCCAGCCGCGGCGGCGGCCGCCAGGCCGGACAGCACGTCGGAGAGCCGGTCGCGGTGGGTCAGCTTCCTGAAGACCTCGGGGCGCAGGGTGTCGAGCGACACGTTGATCCGGTCCACGCCCGCGTCGCGCAGCATGGCGGCGCGCCGGTCGAGGCCGATCCCGTTGGTGGTCAGCGAGATCTCCGGGCGCGGCGAGAGCGACGCCGTCGCCGTGATGATCGAGACGAGGTCACGGCGCAGCAAGGGCTCGCCGCCGGTGAACCTGACCTCGCGGATGCCGAGCGCCTCGACGCCGATCCGCACCAGACGCACCACTTCTTCGCCGGTGAGCACCTCGGGCGTCGGCAGCCAGTCGAGTCCCTCGGGCGGCATGCAGTACGAGCACCGCAGGTTGCAACGGTCGGTGAGCGAGACCCGCAGATCCGTTGCTATTCGCCCGTAGGAATCAGTGAGCATCTGCCCAGCCTACGTTCCGAATGTGATGAAAAAAAATAGTGCCACACCTGGTTGCGCAGTGCTTCTGGTGGTTGCGGAAGCATCGTGGGAAGGGCGGTCAGAAGACCCGATTAAGCCCGGACGCACGGGGGAGCCGAGACGTTGACACACCCTTGCACTTGAGGTGCTCGCGTGATCGCCGAACGTCGCAATCGGCATCCTTGGAGGCTTCGATGACTCCCCGGACCGGGCACCCTGCCGCGCGATCGTCGCGCTCGCGCTGGCGGGCGCCCTCGGCGCGATCATGGCTAGCCAGCCGGCGACCCGGCCGTTCACCGCCGCCGCCCTGCTCACCGGCTTCATCGCCGCCGTGGGGTGCGTGTTCCTGACCCCATGGGAGGCCGACAGCCCCGTCACGCCCCGTCATGAGATGGCGGCCCGCTACACGGCGCTGCCCATCTTCCTGATCGGGGCCGCGCTTATCGTCGGGGTTGACCGGGCCCTGCGCGGTCGGCGTGACCCTGTCGCATGGCTGGGGCCGGGACCCGCGTGGCGGCGGGCGGTGACGGCCCTGCGGCCGCTGCTCGGGGTAATCGCGCTCGCGGCGTTCCTCGCCGTCAACCGGGTGGCCGGCTTCCGTTACCCCGGCCTGCGCAGCGCGCCCTCGGCCCACCAGTGGTCCGCGGTGGTGTCGGAATGGCACCGCGACTGCCAGGCTTCCCGCACCGGGGAGATACACGCGCAGGTCAAGAACGGCTACTGGGTGATCGCCTGCGATCGCCTGCGGTTCTTATCAGCGCCGCGCGCCTGGCTCAGGCCGGCTCCCAGCGCCCCTCGTCTCTCCCATATACCGGCAAACGCTTAAGAGACACCTGTCCAGCCGCTTAGGATCACATAACAAATTGGTACCATTTGATATGCCGAAGATCTTTCGCGGGGGACTGAGGATTGATAAGAAAGGTTTGTCGGAATTTCCGGTTAACACCACTTCAGCAGCCGCGCGCTGGGACCATGATTGCTTTCTATGAAGAAGGTCTGGGTCGCCGCACCAGTAGCCGTCGCCGCACCCCTGGTGCTGGCGTTCCTCGTCAGTGCCACCACGTCCGCGCCGACCCCGGCGCTAGCGTCTCGCACCTCGGCGGCCACGTCCGGATTCGCGGCGCCCACGAGCGTCACGGTGTCTTACGTGACGCCGACCTGGGCCACGGTCAGGTTCGTCCTCCCCCCGGCCGACTCGGCGGCCACGAGCGAGCAGATCGCGGTTTACGTGGCAGACAGCCGGCCGGCCGCGGTAGCGTTCCGCTCGACCGTCGGCAAGTCAACCGTTACCGTCACCGGGCTGCGCCCCTCGACCAGCTATTACGCCGTGGTCTCGGTCAACGCGGCCAGTGGTCACGCCGCGTCCCTGTGGCAGGTGAGCTCGAGGTTCACCACGTTGCAGGAAGTCGATGCGACTACTCCGATTGCTTCGCCCGCGACGTCCGCGGCCACCTCAACATCGGCGACCGCTACCGCTACCGCGGCTCCGACGACGACGCGGGCGACCGCCACGGCGTCGGCGACCGCGACTGCCGCCGCCAGTCCGGCATCGAACCCGACTCAGGCGTCGACGACCCCGACTCCCATTTCGACGTTCGCGTTCCCTGAGCCCACGCTGACCCCGACGACTTCCGCGACCGCCTCGCCGACGACGTCCGGGACCGCCCCGACGGGTTCGCCGACGACATCCGCGACCGCCTCGCCGACGACTTCTACGTCCACGTCGACTCCCACGGCGGGTACTCCCTTCGCGTCGGCGCTGTCGTCCTACAGCACCCTGGCGCAGAGCTATTCCGCGAGCGACATCGTCAACGACGGCTGGGCCCAGGACGCCAACGACACCGATGAGGGCGGCGGCACCTGCCCGGTGGCGAACACCACCTACTCGTCGGCACTGGACGCGGTCGTGCTGAGCACCAACGGCGAGGCGACCACGACCGCCGGCGCCGACTGCGGGCACGTCAGGTCGCAGTACACCGTGCCGACCAGCGGCGACGTCGTCGAGGCGAGGATCTGGCTGCCCGGCCTGAGCAGCGCCGCGTCGTTCGGCGGCACCAGTTACCCGGCCGGCACGCTGCTCGACTGGGCCTCGATGTGGACGGACGGCGCGGACAGCACCAACGGGGCGGAGAACTGGCCCGCCGACACCGAGGTCGACGCGGTCGAGACCCAGTACGGCACGAACTACGTGTCCATCCACTACGGCAGCGTCTCGTCGACCGGCGGCAGCACCGGCATCTGGACCACGGAACCGCAGGGATGGGAACCCGCGGGCGCCGCCTACGCCACCGGCGGCGCCGGCGTCCCCAACATCCAGGCGGGCTGGAACGTGGTGGACATCGAGTTCACCAGCACCGTCGCCAACATCTACTACAACGGCCAGCTGTACGTCACCGTCCCGGCAAACGTCCTGACCCACCAGCCGGCCTACCTCAACTTCGGAATCGGCGGGCCGAACGGCTACGACTCGGACAACCCGGAGTGGCCGTCGGGACCCGCGACCGAAGACGTCCAGTACGTAAAGGTCTTCTCGCAGCAGCCCGTTTCATGATCGTGTGGGTTTTGGACGTCCACGATGGCGTCCACGACGCTCAAAAGTCACACGATCATGGCAGACAAGGGCGCGGCGACAATCATCACGCCCGGTTTGCGGCAAATGACGCTGAGATTAAGAATTTACTGTTTGCGGTACTGCCGAGGTTGCGTGCGGGGCTCATCAGGCGGTGGCCGCCGATCCCGGCTCGTCCGGCTCGTCCGGCTTGCCGAGCGAAGCCAAATGAGCGTTAAAGGCAGGAGCGTCCTGATCATTCAGGATCTTGCGCAGCCAGGATTCGGACCGGTTAACGTGCACCAGCGCGGCAGCCTGAGCGAGCAGCTGGTCGCGGGACTCCAGGGCGGACAGGATTGCCTGATGTTCGTCGATGGTCGCCTGAGCGACATTACCCACGACGATGCCTCGCCAGACCCGGGCGCGGGCGGTGCGGCCGGAGAGTCCGCCGATGAGAGCGGCCAGCGTCTCGTTCCCCGCCGCGGCGACTACCAGCCGGTGGAAGGAGATGTCCAGCTGCAGCAGCTGCTCGGCGTCGTCCATGTGCGCTCGCATCTCATCCATGACGGCAGCCACCTCGGCGAGCTGCCCCGCGGACATGCGCAGCGCCGCCATCGCGGTCGCCGGCGGCTCAAGGAGCCGGCGTACTTCCATCACCTCGAGCAGCGAGTCGCCCTGCAGCAATTCGAAGGCGAAGCCGACACCCTCGAGCAGCAAGTGCGACGCCAGGCTCGTGACGTACGTGCCGTCGCCCCGGCGCACGTCAAGGACGCGCGCCGAAGCCAGGACCTTTACCGCCTCCCGGACGCCGCTGCGGGAAATGCCCATCTGCAACGCGAGCTGGTGTTCGGGCGGCAGCCGGGATCCCGGCGGAAGTTCCCCGGACTGGATCATGCCGCGCAGGCGGTTGATCACGTCGTCGGTCAGCGGCATCGGACTCCCTTTCCACTCAAGTGCAGCATATTTCTTCGCAGTCCCACCCACCTGGTGGCAGCTGAGGGTGGGGCCCTTGGGAGCGGGGGAGACCGTGTACAAAGGAGGAGGACCCGGCCGGTCAACCGCATGGCCGCGCGGTCCACGACGGCTCGAAGGGGATGTGCGTGCGGCTGCCCTCGACCCGCGTCTCGGCCACAGATGCGTTGTCCGGTTGCAGGTTGGCCGCCTCCGACCCCGGCCGTGAGGAGGCAATGAGCAGGTAGCGGCCGTAGTCGAACAGGAGTGTCTCAAGGCCGGGGTCAGCCCCGCCCTGCTGGACGCGACTCGCCGTCCTGTCGCCTTGGACCGGATATGCTCCCCAGGCGCACTCGAGAGCCGCCTAGCGCCGCACCCGGGCGCCCGATCCTGCCATGAGCCGCTCGACCTCGCTGACAGTCGCCATGGACGTGTCCCCAGGTGTCGTCATAGCCAGAGCGCCGTGCGCAGCGCCGTACTCCAGCGCCTCTTTTAGCCCGTGTCCGCTGAGGAACCCGTGGGCTAGTCCGGACGCGAAGCTGTCGCCGCCGCCGACCCGGTCAAGGATCTCCAGGTCGTCGCGCTGGGTCGCGGCAATGGTCCCCGTTTCCCTGGACCAGGCGACCGCACCCCAGTCGTTGCGAGTCGCGCTGCGAACCGCGCGCAGGCTCGTCGCCACTACCCGGAAGTTGGGGAAATCACTGACAGCCTCAGCGATCATCGCTGCGAACGAGTTCACCGAAAGGACCGACAGGGCCGGATCCGTCCCAGGGACCTCCAAGCCGAGGCAGGCGGTGAAGTCCTCTTCGTTGCCGAGCATCACGTCCACCATCGGGGCGAGCGCCCGGTTGACCTCCTGGGCACGGCCTGGTCCGCCGTGCGCGTTCCACAGGCTCGGTCGGTAGTTGAGGTCGTAGGAGATGACCGTCCCGTAGCGGCGGGCCGCCGTCATCGCGGCGACGAGAACCTCCGGCGTCGCCGGTGACAGGGCAGCAAAGATTCCCCCGGTGTGGAACCACCTGACCCCGAGGGTTCCGAACAAGTGATTCCAGTCGACGTCATCCGGTCTTAGCTGCGATGCCGCGGTGTGCGCACGGTCGGAGACGCCTAGCGCACCGCGTACCCCGAACCCGCGCTCGGTGAAGTTGAGCCCGTTCCGTGCCGCCCGGCCGATCCCGTCATAGGGCACCCACTTGACGAATGAGGTGTCGACGCCGCCGGCCAGCATCAGGTCCTCGATGAGGTGTCCGATCTCGTTGTCCGCCAAGGCGGTCACGATCGCCGACCGGTGGCCGAAACAGCGGCGCAGTCCGCGGGCGACGTTGTACTCGCCGCCGCCTTCCCACACCCGGAAGTGGCGGGCGGTGCGGATCCGGCCCTCGCCGGGGTCGAGCCGGAGCATGACTTCGCCGAGCGAGACCACGTCGAACCGGCACTCCCCGGCCGGGCGAAGCCGGAGCGTGGAATCAACCGGAGCACTGGTCACGGCGTCACCGCCTCCGCCGCCTGACGGGCCTGCGCGGCCAGGGCGCTGATCCGCTCGAAGTCCTGGCTCGCGATGGCTGAGCGGGGGACCATCCAGCTTCCGCCTGCCGCCAGGACCGAAGGCAGCTCAAGGTACGCGAGGAAGTTGCCCGGGTTGAGTCCGCCGGTCGGCACGAACCGGACGTCGGGGAACGGCCCGGCGAAGGCTCGGAGAGCGTCGACCCCGCCGGCCTGCTCGGCCGGGAAGAACTTGACCGTCGACACGCCGTGATCGACGGCGGTGAGGATCTCGGTCGGCGTCGCGACCCCGGGCACGATCGGGATCCCGCACCGTGCGCACTCGTCAATGACGGACCGGCTGAGACCCGGGGTCACCACGAAGGTCGCCCCGGCTTCGGCTGCCTCGCTCACCTGGTCGGCCCGTACGACGGATCCGACACCGGTGGTAATACCAGGCACCTGGGAAAGTTCTTTCACCGCCCGCAAGGCGCCGGCGGTGCGCAGGGTGATCTCGGCGATCGGGAGACCGCCGCGCTCAAGCGCGGCCCCGAGCGCGCCCGCGTGAGCGGGGTCGTCGATGACGACCACCGGCAATATCCGAAGCTGGGCCAGCCTTTCCAGCGCCCGGCTCGCGGGGCCGGTCACCGGCTCAGCCATCCGCCGTCGACGGGCAGCACGGTGCCGTGTACGTAGTCAGAAGCCGCCGAGGCGAGGAAGACGGTAGCCCCGGCCAGGTCACCGGGAATGCCCCAGCGTCCGGCGGGGATGCGGTCGGTGATGGCCGTGCGCCGCGCCGGGTCTTCGCGTAGCGGAAGGGTGTTGTCCGTTTCGACGTAGCCGGGGGCGATGGCGTTGACGTTGACGCCATGCGGTGCCCACTCGTTGGCGAGCGCCCGGGTGAGGCCTACGATGCCGCTCTTGCTGGCGGCGTAGCCGGGAACAGTGACCCCGCCCTGGAAGCTCAGCAGCGAGGCAGTGAAGATGATCTTGCCGTGGCCCTGCTCGATCATGACGCCCCCGACCTCTCGGGTGAGAGTGAACTGGCTGGTGAGGTTGACTTGCAGGACACGGCTCCAGAGCTCGTCCGGGTGGCTCTTGGCCGGCGCCCGGGCGATAGTCCCGGCATTGTTGACCAGGATGTCGACGGGTCGGCCAAGGCGTTGCAGTGCCCTGGCGAGCTCGATGACCTGGTCGTGATCGCCGAAGTCGGCCGCGATAGCGGTAAAGCCGCGCCCGGCCTTTTCGACCCTGGCTTGGACGTCGCTTCCCGAGGCCTTCAGGCGGGCGCTGACCGCCACGATGTCCGCGCCCGCCCCGGCCAGCGCCGTCGCCATGGCCAGGCCGATTCCCCGGCTGGCTCCGGTTACAACGGCCAGGCGGCCGGTCAGATCGAACATCCCGAGGCCGGCAGGCAACGTGGCAGTCACGACGTCACCACCGGCTGGCAGTCGAGCAGGACCTTCATCACCTGGCCGCCGGACTCCATCGCCGCAAAGGCGTCAGCGATGTCTTCGAGGCGCAGCACGCGAGAGATCATTGTCTCGGCCGGGATCTGGCCGCCGGCCAGCAGAGCTAGCGCCGCTTCGAAGTCCCGGTGCTGGTAGACGCGGGCGCCGACGAACGTCAGTTCCCGCCAGAAGACCCGGTGGAGGTCGACCGCCCGGGGTGCCGGGTGGATGCCCACGACGACCAGCCTTCCCCGGACAGCGAGCGAGGCGACGGCCGTATCGACCCCCGGCTGCGTTCCGGAGACCTCAAAGGCGACATCGACCCCGGCTCCGGAAGTCCAGTCAGCGGTGAACCCAGCGATATCGTCGGAGCCGGGATCGATGCTGGCGAGACCAAGGTTGCCGGCAACTTCCCGCCGGAAAGGGTCGATCTCCGCAATGACGACGTCGGCGCCCGCGGTACGAGCCGTCAGCCCGATGAGCAGGCCGACCGGGCCGCCGCCGACCACCAGCACCCGCTCGCCCAGCTGCACCGACGCCCGGCGAACGTCGTGTACCGCCACCGCGGCCGGCTCGGCGAGGGCAGCGTTCCGAAGGGACAGCCCCGGTGGAAGGCGGACGAGCAGCGACGCTGGCACGTTCCACCGGCTCTGAAGCGAGCCGCTAGAGTCAATGCCGACAAATTCCAGACGCTGGCAGATGTGAGAGTTGCCAGCCATGCAGGCGGGGCAGGTCCCGCACCACTTGAGCGGCATGACAGTGACGGGGTCGCCGACCGTCCATCCCGCGACAGCATCCCCGGTACTGGCGATCGTGCCGCTCATCTCGTGGCCGATGATCGCCGGGGTGGTGACGCGCGCGTCCATGTTCCCGTGCAGGATGTGCAGGTCAGTGCCGCACAGGCCGGTGTACGCGACTGCGATTTGGACCTCGTCGGACGCGGGCGGCTCGCTGTGCGACGCCCCGACGGAGAACTGCCGGTGTCCCGCGTAATACGCGGCGCGCATCACTGCCCCGTCCACACGCGGCCGATCGGGAATTCGTAGTCAGCGAGCGAGCTCTTCAGCATCTGCGTGCTGTACCCAGGGGTCACCGGTGCGACGTAGCAACCGTTCTTGACCACGGCGGGATCGACGAAATGCTCGTGCAGGTGGTCGACGTACTCGATCGCCCGGTCCTGCTGGCTGCCGCTGACCGCAACGAAGTCGAACATCGACAGGTGACGCACCATCTCGCACAGGCCGACTCCGCCGGCGTGCGGGCACACCGGAACTCCGAACTTCGCGGCCAGCAGCAAGATGGCGATGTTCTCGTTGACGCCGCCCACCCGGCACGCGTCGATCTGGATCACGTCGACGGCCTGTGCTTGGAGCAGCTGCTTGAAGATGATCCTGTTCTGGACGTGCTCCCCGGTCGCGACCTTGATCGGTGCCACGGCCCGGCGGACGGCGGCATGGCCGAGGATGTCGTCCGGGCTGGTCGGTTCCTCGACCCAGTAGGGCGCGAAGGGCGCCAGCGCGCTGACCCAGTCCGCCGCCTCGTTCACACTCCAGCGCTGGTTGGCGTCGATAGCCAAGCGGATCTCGTCACCGACCACCGAGCGGGCGACGCCCATCCGCCGTACGTCGTCCGTCAGTGAGCTGCCGACCTTCAGCTTGATGAGCTCAAAACCCTCGTCGACGGCGGCGCGTGCTAGCCGGGCCATCTTTGTGTCGTCGTAGCCAAGCCAGCCCGGACTCGTCGCATACGCCGGATAACCGTTGGCGAGAAGAAAGCGCGTGCGCTCCTGCCTGCCTGGCTCCGCGGCGGCCAGGATAGCCAGCGCCTCGTCGCGGTTGAGGACGTCGCTGATATAGCGAAAGTCAATGATGTCAACAAGGTCTGCGGGTGGAAGCTGGGCGAGCAACTGCCATAGCGGCAGGCCTTCCCGCTTAGCCCGCAGGTCCCAGAGCGCGTTGAGCACTGCTCCGACCGCCATGTGGATGACACCCTTCTCGGGCCCAAGCCACCGCAGCTGCGCGTCGCCGGTCAGCTGGCGCCCGAGTCCTCCGAGGTCCGCCAGGGTCTCATCGACGTCGCGGCCCTCGATCCACGGTGCGAGGGCCTGGATGGCGCTCACCTGGATGTCATTGCCCCGGCCGGTAGTGAATGCGAAGCCATGACCTTCCAGGCCGTCGTCGCCGTCGGTCTGCACGACCACGTAGGCGGCCGAATAGTCCGGCTCGGGGTTCATCGCATCCGAGCCGTCCAACTCGCGAGACGTCGGAAACCGGACGTCGCGCGTAGACAGGCGGACAAAGCGGGTCATGGGTAATTCCTTCGCTTTTCGGGGGATGTCGCCGTCCGGGCGTACCTCCGGGAAGGTAGCACAGACATCGAATGTTTATCAATCAACCAAGATC
Source organism: uncultured Actinomycetota bacterium (assembly GCA_963767685.1). Classification (GTDB taxonomy): domain Bacteria; phylum Actinomycetota; class Actinomycetes; order Streptosporangiales; family Streptosporangiaceae; genus Trebonia. The sequence goes on along the minus strand of CAVYEZ010000005.1, from coordinate 942,613 downwards.
GAATCAAGGTGCCGTTGGTCGCTGCCTCGGATGCTGAGATGGCTCCGATCGCGGCCTGTTACCCGCACGTGACGTTGGGCCGCGGGGTCACGACCTGTTTCCGGCCAGTGATGTAACCCTTCTGATCTGGGAAGATGCTAGGCCTTGACGATCGGCCGTCGCCAGGGGAGTGATCCGTCGGCGAAACTTTTCCGTAATGGACGTCTTGTCAAGTCTCAACGGCGGGTGCACACTTCGGATCAAGAGATCAGATGTTTGCCGCAAGAGGAGCGTCAGTGACCCGCGTGCAGCCCGACGAGCCAGCAACGATCCCGGTGCCGCCAGGCCGGCCCGGTCTCGGCGGGCAGTGCCCGGATCGTGGCAATCGACTGCTATGACGTGCGCTTTCCCACGTCGATCGAGCACGACGGGTCGGACGCGATGAACCCCGACCCGGACTACTCCGCGGCTTACGCGGTGCTGCGGACGGACGCCGACCGGCTCGAGGGGCACGCGTTGTGCTTCACCATCGGCCGCGGCAACGACGTCGTCGTGGCCGCGGTCGAGCGCTCCGGGGCCATGTCGTCGGCCGGTCTGTCCAGGACATCGTCGCGGACCTCGGCGGGTTCAGCGCCGTGATGACCGGCGACAGCCAGCTCCGGTGGCTCGGCCCGGAGAAGGGCGTCATGCACATGGCGATCGGCGCGGTCGTCAACGCCGCGTGGGACCTGGCGGCCAAGGCGGCGGGCAAGCCGGTGTGGCGGCTGCTCGCCGACATGACGCCGGAGGAGGTCGTCGCGCTCGTCGACTTCCGTTACCTGGAGGACGCGCTGACCCCCGCCGAGGCGCTCGCCATCCTGCACGCCGGCCGGGCCGGGCGGGAGGAGCGCATCGCGGGGCTCGAACGGTCGGGGTATCCCGCGTACACGTCGACACCGGGCTGGATCGGCTACTCGGATGAGAAGCTGGTCGCGCTGTCCCGGCGGGCGGTCGCCGACGGGTTCACCCAGATCAAGCTGAAGGTGGGCGCCGACACCGCCGACGACAGGCGGCGGATGGCCCTGGCCAGGGAGGCGGTCGGCCCCGGTATCCGGGTCGCGGTGGACGCCAACCAGCGCTGGGGAGTCGCGCAGGCGATCGCGGCCATCGGCGCGATCGCGCCCTGGGCTCCGTACTGGGTCGAGGAGCCGACCAGCCCGGACGAAATACTCGGGCTCGCCCGGATCCGGGAGGCGATCGCTCCCGTCAAGATCGCGGTCGGCGAGCACGTCGCGAACCGGGTGATCTTCAAGCAACTCCTGCAGGCGGGCGCCGCCGACGTGCTGAACCTGGACGCCTGCCGGGTGGCGGGGGTCAACGAGAACGTCGCGGTCCTGCTGCTGGCGGCGAAGTTCGGCGTCCCTGTCTGCCCGCACGCGGGCGGCGTGGGCCTGTGCGAGATGGTCCAGCACCTGGCGATGTTCGACTTCGTCGCCGTCAGCGCGACCACCGACGACCGGGTGCTCGAGTACGTCGACCACTTGCACGAGCACTTCACCGACCCGGTGCGCGTGACCGGCGGACGTTACCTGGCGCCGTCGGCGCCCGGCTTCTCCTCGACGCTGCGCCCCGAGTCACTGCGCGACTACGAATACCCGCACGGCGCCGTCTGGCAGCAGCTCGACGGCACCCCCGATGAATTCAAGCCAGAGCACACCCCACTCAACTCATAACTCATAGAGGAGAATCATGAGAATAAGAAGACGCCTGGCCGCCAGCGCGGCGCTGGCCGCCGCGGGATTGCTTGCCGCGGCTTGCAGCTCCAGCAGCTCGAGCTCCAGCAGCACGAGCAGCTCCGCGGCAGCGGCCGGGACGGCCAGCGGTTCGGCCGCGTCGGGCCAGGTCACCATCGGTGTCGACCTGACCTATAACAACACCGCGTTCTGGTCGGCCTATATCAACTACGAGACTCAGTACGCGCAGCAGATGCACGTCAAGCTGCTCGGCCCGCTGTTGTCGGCCGCCTCCGCCAGCGTGCAGAACCAGCAGATCGAGCAGCTGGTGAACGAGGGCGCGCAGGCGATCGTGGTGAACCCGGAGACGGCCACCAGCCTGGGCCCGGCGATCAGCTACGCGGCCGCGCACCACGTGCAGCTGGTCTCCGTCGACACGATCGTCGGCGTCGGCAAGGTTTACATGGTGGTCCGCGCCTCCAACACCCTGTACGGGCAGGACGCCTGCGCTTACATCTCCTCGAAGGTGAAGTCCGGTGACGTGCTCGACCTGGAGGGCGACCTCACGTCGTCCAACGGCGCGGACCGCACGGACGCCTTCGACTCCTGCATGGCGTCCAACGACCCGGGCGTGAAGGTGCTCAAGGACCCGACCGTGTGGACGGACGCGACCGCCGTCACCGACGCCCAGAACGCGGTCAACGCCTACGGCTCGCAGCTCAAGGCCATCTACTCGCAGTGGTCGAGCCCGGACACGGGGATCATCCCGCTGCTGAAGGGCAAGGGGCTGGCAAGCACGATCCTGGTCAGCGACGACGGCGTGCCGTTCGAGATGTGCGACGTCGGCAACGGCTCGGTGAGCGCGTCGCAGTCGCAGCCCGCGAACCTGTACGCGCAGTACGCCCTTACTTACGCGGCCGACGCGGCCAGGGGCGTCAAGCTCGCGGCCGGCCAGCCGGGCGGCGGCGCGCCGGCCCTGGCGGACGTCACCTACCAGGGCGACACCAACCTCGCCGACCCGATCGTCGCCCCGTTCGTGACGAAGACCGCGACGACGCTCACCCTGTCCAGCCCGGTCGACGGGCTGCCGGCCTCGCTGACCACCACCGCGGTCAGCGACTCGACGCTGTGGGGCAACGCGTACGGCCAGGCCCACGGCGGCGTCTGCGCCTCGTCCTAGCAAGCCCGGCGGCCGGCACCCCGCGGGTGTGCCGGCCGCCCCGTTCCCCGGGAATGGACATGCGATGACATCCAGCGGCGCCCCCGGCCCGCCGGGCCCGGCGCTCGTCGAGGTGGCCGGCGTCGAGAAGCGGTTCGGCACCACCCGCGCGCTGCGCGGGGTTGACCTTTCCATCGCCGCGGGCCAGTGCGCTGGCCTGGTCGGCAGGAACGGGGCGGGCAAGTCGACCCTCGTCTCGATCCTGTCCGGGCTGTCCGAGCCGGACGCGGGCACGGTGCGGTTCGGCGGCGAGCCCGCGCCCCGGGTCGGTGACACCGGCCGCTGGCGCGAGCAGGTCGCCACGGTCTTCCAGCACTCGATGATCGTGCCGGGCCTGTCGGTCGCGGAGAACGTCTTCCTCGGCGCCCCGCCGCGGGCGTTCGGGCCGTCGTCGGGGGGCCCGGCGGTGGTGAGCTGGCGCGCGATGCGCAGGAGCACGCGCGACATCATGGGGGAGTGGGGGCTCGACATCGCGCCGGAAACCCCCTGCCGCGAGCTGTCCGTCGAGCAGCTCCAGGTCGTCGAGATCGCGCGGGCGCTGGCCCGCGGGGCCCGGTGCGTGCTGCTCGACGAGCCCACCGCCGCGCTTGAGCGCCAGGCGGTCGTGCGGCTGTTCGACCGGGTGCGGCAGCTGACCGCCGCGGGCGTGGCCGTGCTGTACATCTCTCACCACCTGGAAGAGGTCTTCGAGATCTGCCAGGACGTCTTCGTCCTGCGCGACGGCGAGCGCGTGCTCGCCGCGCCCACCGCCGGCCTCAGCAAGGACGACCTGGTCGCCGCCATGGTCGGCGGGGTGGCCACGGCTGCGCCGGCCGGACGTCACGGGCCGGGCGCCGCCGGCTCACTGGCCGCGGAGGCGGCGGGCGCCGCCGCGGGCGAGCCGGGCGCCGCCGACCCCGGGACGGGTGAGCCGGCGCCAGGCGAGGAGGTGCTCGCGGTCGACGGCCTCAGCTCGGACTCCGCCCGCGGGCGCCTGTCCGGCGTGTCGCTGCGGGTGCACCCGGGCGAAGTGGTCGGCGTCACCGGCCTGCTCAGCGCGGGCGTGGCCACCCTCGGGCGCGCGATCGCCGGGGCCGAGGACTACGCCGGCGGCGAGGTCCGGCTAAGCGGGCGCCGCGTCGTGCCCGGGCGGCGCGAGGCCGCCCAGCGCGCGGGGATCGGCTACATCCCCGAGGACCGCCGCGCGGAAGGGTTCGTGGCGCACCTCGGCGTCGCCGAGAACACCACCATGACCATCACCAGGGAGCTGTCCGGGCGGTTCGGCGTGCTCCCGCCGCGCCGCCGGGCCGTCGCCGCCGCGCCGATCACCTCCCGGCTGTCGCTGGTCTCGTCGGGCCCGGCCCAGCCGGTCGCGGAGCTGTCCGGCGGCAACCAGCAGAAGGTCACCGTCGCGCGGACGCTCGCGCACCACCCGTCGCTCATCGTCGCGATCACGCCCACCCGGGGCGTGGACGTCGCGTCGAAGGAACTGCTGCTCAGCTCGCTCGCCAGCGTGGCCGCGGCCAGCGGCGCCGGCGTGCTGCTGTGCACCGACGAGCTGTCCGACCTGGAGATCTGCGACCGGGTGCTGGTCCTCGTCCGCGGCGAGGTCTTCACCGAATTCAGCAGCCCGCCCTTCAACCGCGACGATCTGATCCTCGCGACGGAGGGCTTGACCGACAGTACGTCCAGTGCAGCCTATGGCACGGACGGGGAGGCAGCCGAATGATTTCCAACCAAGCGCCCAAGGGGCCGGTGCGAACCGACATCCCGCCGGGCGGTGAAGGGGCGGTGACGCCCGGCGCGGTCGGTGCCGTCGGGTCGTGGCTACGAACCATGAACGTCTCCGTGCTGCGGGAAGTGGCGCTGCTGCCGGTTCTCGTCGTACTGATCATCGTCGGCGCGGTGGTCAGCCCGGCGTTCCTGACCCTCTCCAACTTCGCCGGCATCGGGCAGCAGAGCTCGGCGCTCGGCGTCGTCGTGGTCGGCGAGAGCCTGATCCTGCTGATCGGCGGCATGGACCTGTCGCTGGAGGGAACCTTCGGGCTGGCCCCGATGGTCGCGGCCTGGCTGATCGTCCCGGTCTCCGGCTTCGGTGACGGCCTCGACCTCAGCCCCTACCTCGGCATCGTGATACTGCTCGCCGTCGGCGCCGCGGTCGGCCTGGTCAACGGGCTGCTGATCGTGAAGGCGAGGCTGAACGGGTTCATCGTGACCCTCGGCATGACGATCGTGCTCGCCGGCCTGCAGAACGGCATCGTCAAGGCCCAGACGCTGTTCAACCTGCCCGCGCCGTTCGGCTACCTCGGCTCGGCGTCCTACGGGCAGGTGCCGGTCTCGCTCATCGTCGCCGTCGTCATCTTCATCCTGACCGGGCTCTTCCTGCGCTACCACCGGACCGGCCGCGCCATCTACGCCATCGGCGGAAACGCCGCGGCCGCCCGCGCTGCCGGCGTCAAGATCGAGCGGGTCAAGCTCGGCGTCTACGTCGCCGGCAGTGTCCTCGCCGCCGTCGGCGGGCTGATGGAGGCCGGGCGGGTCTCCGCGGTTACCGGCCAGCAGGGCTACCAGGAGGGGATCATCTTCAATGTCTTCGCGGCCGCGGTGATCGGCGGGGTGAGCCTCAAGGGCGGCCGCGGCAACATGATCGGCGCGGCCTCCGGCGTGATCCTGCTCGGCATCGTGCAGGACATCCTCGACCTGGCCAACGTGTCGAACTACTGGATCGAGGCCATCGACGGCGTGGTCATCCTGTTCGCGCTCGTCCTCGCCCGCGTCGTCGGCGGGGAGTCCACCGCGGAAGAAGGGTAACGGGCACCCGGCGGCCTGGCCGCGATCGCCGCCGCGCCCGGCGACAGACAATGGAGGGGACGGAAAGGCCGACATGGCGGAATTCAGCGGACTGACGGCGGTCGTGACCGGCGGTGGGTCCGGGATCGGCCTGGCGACCGCGCGGCTGCTCGCGCAGTGCGGGGCAGACGCGGCGGTGACCGCGGACGAGGTCGCCGCGGCGATCGCTTACCTGGCCAGCCCGCTGGCGGCGTCGGTCACCGGCACGGCGCTGGCGGTCGACGGCGGCATGGCCGGCCTGCTGATCGGGCCGCGCTCATGATGCCCGTGCTGCCGCTTCGCCGCCTGGGACGGTCGCGTGTCCAGGTAACGGAACTGACCTTCGGCGGCGCGGTGATCGGGAACCTGTTCACGCCGGTTAGTGACGAGGATGCGCGGGCGGCGGTCGATGCCGCCTGGGACGGCGGCATCCGGACGTTCGACACCGCCCCGCACTACGGGCTCGGACTGGCCGAGCGGCGGCTTGGCGCGGCATTGCGCGACCGTCCGCGTGACGACTACGTGATCTCGACGAAGGTCGGGCGGCTGCTCAAGCCCGCTCCGGCGAGCGGGGCCGCTGTTCGCGACTCCGAAGGCTTCGCGGTTCCCGCCTCACTGGTCAGGAGATTCGACTACAGCGCGGACGGGGTCAGGCGGAGCCTGTTCGCGAGCTTGGAAAGGCTCGGTCTTGACCGGGTAGACATCGCGCTGATCCACGATCCCGACCAGCACGGCGAGCAGGCATTCCGCGAGGCCTACCCGGCGCTGGAGAAACTGCGCGCCGAAGGGGTCGTCCGGGCAATCGGCGCCGGCATGAACCAGACGGAGATGCTCACCCGGTTTATCAGGGAGACCGACGTCGACGTCGTCCTAGTCGCGGGACGGTACTCGCTGCTCGACCGTTCCGCCGGCCTCGACCTGCTGCCCGCCGCGCTGGAGCGCGGGGTCTCGGTGAGCGTGGGCGGAGTGTTCAACTCCGGCCTGCTCGCCGCGCCGGCGCCGGGCACGACCTACGACTACGCGACCGCACCGGATTCCCTGCTTAACCGGGCACTGGCGCTCGAATCAGCATGCGCCGAATACGGGGTACCGCTGCGCGCGGCCGCGGCCCGCTTCCCGCTGACTCACCCCGCGGTCGCGAGCGTGCTGATCGGCGCGCGCAACGCGGCGGAGATCCGTGACGCGCTCACGCTGCGGTCCGCCGCCATCCCGGCCGCGCTGTGGGACGCGCTCGCCGCCATGGCTTCTGTTCCTACTATCGCAAGCGACAAGGGCATGGCATGAGGATCGCACTGCACACCCGGGTCCGCGGTGACCAGGTCAGCGAGTACGAGCAGGCCCACCAGGCAGTACCGGCCGAGCTCACCGACGCGATCCGCGCCGCCGGAGCAACCAGCTGGACCATCTGGCGCAGCGGAACCGATCTCTTCCACGTCATCGACTGCGAAGACTACCCCGCGCTGATCGCCACGCTAGCGGCCAACCCGGTGAACACGGCCTGGCAGGCTCGGATGGCTGAACTTCTCGACACGCCGCACGACTACTCGGCCGCAGGCGGCGACGCCGCGCTGCCGGTCGTCTGGCAGCTATGACCGTCATCGACGCGCACCACCATGTATGGGACCTTACGGTACGAGACCAGGACTGGATCACCGGTGACCTGATGGCCCCCATCAGGCGCACGTTCACCCTCGATGACCTGCGCCCGAGCGCCGAGGCGGCGGGAGTCAGCGCGACGGTTCTGGTGCAGACCGTGGCAGTCGCGGAGGAGACACCGGAGATGCTCGCCCTCGCGGCGGCCGACCCGCTGGTGGCCGGGGTGGTCGGTTGGACCGACCTGACCAGTCCCGCGATCGCCGGGGAGCTGGCCCGGCTCGCGTCCGGGCCAGGAGGAGACCATCTCGTCGGCATCCGGCACCTCGTGCAGTCCGAGCCTGACCCCGGCTGGCTGCGGCGTCCCGACGTCATCCGCGGCCTCCGTGCCGTGCAGGCGGCCGGGCTGTGCTACGACCTGGTGATCCGGCCGCACCAGCTTCCCGCGGCCACCGACGCGGCGGCCGCCGTGCCTGAGCTCACGATGATTCTCGACCACGCGGCCAAGCCGCCGCTGGCCAGCGGGAACCTCGGCTCGTGGACGGCCGCCGTACGCGCGTTCGCGGCCAGGCCGAACACCGTGTGCAAGCTGTCCGGCCTGGTGACCGAGGCGCCGCCGGGCACACCGGAAGCGGCCTTCCGGCTTGCGGCTGATGTCATACTGAGCGCTTTCGGACCGGACCGGGTCATGTTCGGCTCGGACTGGCCGGTCTGCCTGCTCGCCCGCGACTACCTCGGGGTGATGACCCTGGCCGGGTCGCTGGTGGCGGGGCTTTCCGGGGCGGAGCGGACGGCGGTATTCGCGGGGAACGCGGCGCGCGTCTACGGGCTAGGCCGCCGAGTCCCCGGGCCAGCGGCGGCGAAGGGAGCGCGGTGGCTGTTACCGACGAGGCGATCGAGAAGATTAAGCAGATGATCGTCTCCGGCCGGGTACGGCCGGGAGAGAAGCTGCCCAAGGAAGCGGACCTGGCCGCCGAACTGGGCCTGTCCCGCAGTTCGCTGCGCGAGGCGGTGCGCGCGCTCAGCCTGATCAACGTGCTCGACGTCCGGCAGGGCGACGGGACCTACGCGACGAGCCTCGCGCCGGCGCTGCTACTCGAGGCGGTTACCTTCATCGTTGACTTCCACCGCGATGACACGGTGCTCGAATTCCTTGAGGTGCGCCGCATCCTCGAGCCGGCCGCCACCGCCCTCGCCGCCCTGCGGATGCCCGCGGAGGACCTGCCCGAGCTTGAGCGGATTCTCGAATCGGCCAAGGCGGACTCGCCGTCGGATGATTTCGTCAAGGCCGACCTTGAGTTCCACAAGAAGATCGCCGTCGGCGCGGGCAACTCGGTGCTTGCCTCGCTGGTCGACAACATGTCGATGCCAACCACGCGGGCGCGGATCTGGCGCGGCGTGACCCAGCCGCATGCCCAGGAGCGGACGCTCGGCGAGCATCAGGCGATCTACCTGGCGGTCAAGAACCGGGACCCGGAGCTGGCCCGGTCCGCGGCGATCGTGCACATTTCCGGAATCGAATCCTGGCTCCGCCTGACGCTCGCGGGCTGAACGACTGTAACTCCCGTACCCGGGGCCAAGCGATGACCAATGTTCGGATTCAGTGCCTTGGCCTGCTCCATCAGCGACCATTCATCGGGCTTTCCTCAGGCTTTTGCTGACAGCCGGTTACTCCCGGTTCCACTGCTGGTTGCTGCCGCCGTTGCAGCCCCAGATCTCCACCGGGCTGCCGTCTGCGGTGGCCGCGCCCGTCACGTCCAGGCAGAGGCCCGACCCGCGGCCGACGATCGTTCCGGTGGCGGTGACGTTCCATTGCTGGTTGGCGCCGCCGTTGCAGTCCCAGATTTCCACCCTGGTGCCTTGGGCCGTGGAGTTGTTGGGGACGTCGAGGCACTTGTCGCCGTAGACCTGCAGCTCGCCGTTGGACAGGTAGGTCCATTGCTGGTTGGCGCCGGCGTTGCAGTCCCATATGTCCAGCAGGGTCCCGTTGGTTGTCGACTGGTTCGGCACGTCCAGGCATCGGCCCGAGCCGGCACCGACGAATCCCTGGGAGGCGCCGGGGTTGGTGCCGGTTCCCCAGCCCCACTGGAGACGATCGAGCCCGGACTGGTTCTCCACGCTCACCGTTCAACAGGTATCGGCGCAGCGTCGTTGCTCCTTCATCGTCGCATTGTGCAGGTCTGTTATCCCCAGGCGGGATCCCTGCCCCGAAGGTGCCTTAGGTATAGCTCCGCTGTTAGTTTGGTCAATACGCCCGCAGGGGGCCGTTAAGAAGTGTGATCTGACGTGCGTTCGCGCGAGTCACGGCGGAGGGGTCGCGTCAAAGAAAGCAGCGTTCGGGTCGTTCAGGATCTTGCGCAGTCAGGACTCTGACGTCTTCACCTGCGCAAGCGCGGCAGCCTAAGCGAGCGGTCGGTCGCGGGAGTCGGCGGTGCAGGGCACGCACACCATCAAGCTGGTCAAGGAGTCCGGGACCTAGCGGACCGCCTGCGGGTCCACGGACCACAGCACCTCGAAGACCCGGTCGGCGTCACGGCACCGGTCTTGTCCGGGATGCTCCCATCCGGTTACGCACGCCGGGTGGTCGGGGGCGTCGCAGACCACCGTCCACTCGCGCCGCAGCGGAGAGTCCAGGGGAACCGGGATTTCCGCGGCCGGGCCGGGCAGCAGGCGGCTGCGTTCGAAGTCGGCGAAGATCACCCTCTGGCTGCAGTACGACACCGGCCCCTCATTGCGCCGCTGGCCCGGTTCATCGGCAGCCCGCCTACGGACCTGCGGCCAGCTGTTACACATTTTTGTGATACATTGGCGGTATGACGACCCTCGGAGAGCCATCAGTGGGCCTACGGGAACTGCGCCACCACACCAGTGAGGTGATCGCCCGCGTGCGCCGGGGCGAGACGATCGAGGTCACTGAGCACGGAACGCCTGTGGCCCGGCTGGTCCCGTTCGAGCGGCCTGAACGTCCCGCCATCCTTGCCCGGCTGGAGGCTGAAGGGCGGCTGCGTCCCGCCAAGAACCCTGGCTACCTGCCCCAGCGGCTGCACCCGGTTACCGGTGCCGACCCGAACCCGCTCACGCGGGCACTGCTGGAGGATCGCGAGAGCGAGCGCTGACGACCAATGGCTCTCTACTACCTCGACACCAGCGCCGCGTTCAAGCTCTTGGCCGCCGAGGAGCACGCGGACGCGTTTCTCGCCTTCTACCGCGAGCACCGCGGCGACAATTGGATCAGCTCGGACCTGCTGCGGATCGAGGTCAGCCGGGCCGTGGCACGAAACTGGCCCGCGCTGAACCCTGACGCCCAGCGGCTGCTCGATGCTTTCGAGTATGTCCAGATCGACGAGGACGTCGTCCGCTCCGCCATGGTCGAGCCCGATCGCCTCCTGCGCTCCCTGGATGCGCTCCACCTGGCAACAGCACGGCTGCTCGGCCCGGAGCTCACCGCCCTGCTCACCTATGACGACCGGCTCGCCAAAGCCGCGGCGGACGCCGGAATACCTGTCCTCGCACCACACGAAGCCTGAACGCCGCGGATGCCGGTACCCCTCTCACCTGTGGGCGGGGGTTAAGAGTCCTGCGGGCCGCGCCGCTTCGCCCGTTACCCTGTCGTGATTATGCTCTAGCCGCTACGCTACGCGCGGGCTGGCGTTTACGCGCGTTACCCGCAAGGCGCGCCACCGCCCGTGCGAGGAATGAATCAAGATCTTTTCCCGAACGGGCGGTGGTTCTTCCGCTGCCCGCGCCAGGCTCCGGTGGCGGTGTCAGCGGGACTTTTAGCGGGGCATCACGTCAGGCCGGCACGGCTTCGGGCGCTTTAGCGGTAGGCCCAGGACCATTTCTGGTTTGACTGGCCGTTGCAGGTCCAGATTTCGACCTGGGTGCCCGCGGCGGTGTTGGCCCCGGTCACGTCCAGGCAGAGTCCGGACTGCTGGCCGACGACGGTTCCGTTGCTTTCCACGGTCCATTTCTGGTTCGCGCCGCCGTTACACGGCCACAGCTCAACTTTGGTGCCGGGAGCCGTTTCGTCGTTGTAGACGTCGAGGCACTCGGTGGCGCCCATGGTGCGCAGCTCGCTGGCCGAGGTCGGCGAGAACTCCTGGTTGGTGCCGCCGTTGCAGCCCCAGATCTCCTCCGGGTCGCCTGGAGTGTAGACGTACGGCCCGGGCGTGCCACTGCCCGTCGTGTCGAGGCAGTTGCCGGACTGAGCGCTGACGAGCTCGCCGGTGCCGCCGGTGCCGGAGGTGGGAGTAGCTGAGATGAGGGTGACGCCGCCGGGCTGGACGGTGGTGGTGAAGGTGCCGGTGAAGGTGCCGTCGGAGTCGCCGCTCCACAGGTCGGTGACATTCGCCGACCCGGTGAGCCCCAGCTGAGCCAGTGACACGCTGTAGCTGTGGCCGGCTGATGTGTCAGTGTTAAAGATGCCGATATACCACGTGCCGTTCTGCTGCCGCTTGTCGAAGACCTGCTCGTTGCCGCTGTCGACCACCCGGTCGGCGGGGATGCCGTCCTGGTCGACCGCGATCACCGCGGTGTCCTTCAGCAGGCCCAGGTCGCCGGAGTCGAGGTTGGTCAGGTCGCTGCCCAGTACCAGCGGTGAGGCGGCCAGCGACCACAGCGACAGCTGCGTCTGCCGTTCCGGGACGGTCAGGCCATCGTTGTTGCCTGCCCCGACCTCGATCGAGTCGTAGTCGTTCCAGCCGCCGGGCCCGGCATAGGGCTGCCACTCGGCCGCGGTGTCGAACCGGCTGGAGACGTTGCCGTAGTTGGTGAGCGTGCTGCAGTAGCACTGGATGTCACCGCCGGTCCGCCAGCCGTTGGACAGCGACGACCAGGTGCTGGCGTCGTTGATGTTCAGGCTGTTGGACAGCTCGAGCACTATCGGGCGCCCGGTCTGCCTCAGCGCCGTCGACCAGGCCTGGACGTCCGGGATGTCGAACGAGCCGACCCCGTCGAGCTTGAGGTAGTCCACGCCCCAGGATGCGAACTCATCGGCCCAGGAGTTGATGAACGCCTGGGCGCCCGGGGCGCTGTAGTTGATCCCCTGCATGCCGCCGCAGTTGTAGTTATTCTCGCTGTTCCCGTTGGCGATCTCCTTGGCCGTGTAGGACGTGCCCTCGACCGGGGTGTTCTGCGAGACGGCCTGATCGGAGATGCCCGGCGTCACGTACAGGCCGAACTTGAGCCCCAGGCTGTGCACGTAGTTCGCGACGACCTCGATGCCGTTAGTCGAGCCGCTGGCGGGGAACTCGCTCGCGTTGGTCACCCAGCGGCCGTACTGGTCCACGTCGGGGCCCTGGCTGCCCGGACAGTCGTACCAGTAGTCGTCCTGGTTGACGTAGTCATAGCCGACCGCGGCCAGCCCGCTGGACGTCAGGGCACTGGCTTCGGCCTCGTCCTTGGCGGTAGACGGGCTGGACCCGACGTCGTCCCAGGTGCCCCAGCCCATCAGCGGGACGCTGGTGACCAGCCCGTTGTTCTCCGCCCGGGCCGGCTGCGGCGCCGCCACCGCTGCCAGCCCCAGGCCCGCGGTCATGACGAACGCCGTCGCCAGCGCCATCCATCGCGATCGTGCTTGTGTTCGCAATCGTGGGCGCATTGACCCTCCATCCAGGAAGAAACGCTCGGCAGGCATCTTCGCCGCCGCACCACGTCGCACGGCGGAACCCGCCGCCCGATGCCACCAGGCGCTCGCCACAGACAATGAACCACAGTTCTTACCATGTCAACACTCGTATCGGTGCAAATTCGCCCAGACTGTTGCAGCCACTACCGCGCCATCATCGGGTGCCGACGTCCATGAGGCTGGCCTTCGTCTCCACCGGGAATTCCAAATTTATTCTTGACCAGCTAAAAACTTGCTTTTAGAACAACTTCTATGGCCTGTGACGTTTCATAACAATTCAGGCGCGTGAACGCTGTGCACCTTGACGCGTCCATGTTATTGCTTGCTACATTCTGGTCACGTTTCGTTCAGTCCTCTGAGTGGCCCGCTGTTCCCGTACGTTCGCACGAGGAGTCGACATGACAGATACCCCTTCCACTCCTGCCAGATCCGGAGCGTTTTCCCGGCGCTCCGCACTCAAGGGGCTGGCCGCGGCCGGGGGCCTAGCAGCAGTCTCCGGTGCCCTGGCCGCGTGCAGTAGCAGCAGCACGGGCTCGAGCACGACCGGGTCATCCTCGTCAGCCGGCGGTAGCATCAGCTTCGGCTCGAATTACTCCGACCCGGCTCCCAAGCAGGCCTTCGCGTCGCTGATAGCGGGTGCGCAGAGGTCGACCGGTGTCAAGGTCGCGATTAACACTGTCGACCACAACACCTTCCAGAATGACATCACGTCGTACCTGCAGGGCACGCCGAATGACCTGGCGACCTGGTTCGCCGGGTACCGCATGCAGTACTTCGCGGCCCAGGGGCTCCTTGAGCCCATCGATGACGTCTGGGCCAAGATCGGCGGCAACTTCAACGCCGCCACCACGTCGCTGTGCAAGGGCCTGGACGGTCACTACTACTTTGTGCCGATCTACAACTACCCGTGGGTGGTTTTCTACAACAAGAGCACGTTCGCGTCGAAGGGGTATACCGTCCCGGCCACGTGGGACCAGATGATCGCGCTGGCCAAGACCATGCAGAAGGACGGCCTGATCCCGTTCGCCTTCGCGGACAAGGACCTGTGGCCGGCGCTCGGGACCTTCGACATCCTGAACCTGCGGATCAACGGCTACGACTACCACATCAGCCTGATGCACAACGAGGCCCACTGGACCGACTCCCAGGTCACGGCGGTGTTCGATCAGTGGCGCGAGCTGATTCCCTACGTGCAGACCGGCGCCACCGGCCGCATCTGGCAAGACGGCTCCAAGACGCTGGAGAACAAGCAGGCCGGGATGATATTCCAGGGCACCAACCAGATCGCCGCCAACTACGTCAGCGACAACAAGAACCTCAGCGACCTGGACTTCTTCCAGTACCCGGAGATCAACCCGAAGTACGGTCAGTTCTACATGGACGCTCCCATGGACGGGTTCGTCCTGCCCGCCAAGGCCAAGAACAAGGACGCGGCGAAGACGGTGCTCGAGTACATCGGCTCCGGCCCGGCGGAATCGGCTTACCTGAAGTACGACGAGTGGGACGTCGGCCTGGTCAACGGCCTCCAGGTTCCGTCCTACAACCAGGTCCAGAAGACCTCCGTGTCGATGATCTCCTCGCAGAAGGCCGTGTCGCAGTTCGGCGACCGCGACACCGCCCCGGCGATGGCGGCTGCCGCCGAGACGGCGATCCAGCAGTTCATCGCCAGTCCGACCGCCTCGACCATCAAGTCGATCCAGAGCAGCCTCGCGGCGCAGGCGAAGACCATCTTCTGATCGTGAGCGCTAACCGAACCGCCGGGTGGGCGACACGACGTCGCCGGCCCGGCGGGCGCCGGCGGCTCTCCCGCACTGACATCCTGGTCGTTATCGCGATGCTCGCGGTACCAGTGATCGCCGACCTGGCGTTCGTCTGGGGACCCGCGCTCACCTCTGTCGTCCTGTCCTTCTTCCAGTGGAGCGGCGTAGGCGGGGTGCAGTTGCGGTCGTGCCGGGTGAGCACGTTCATCCCCGACAACGGCTGCTTCTTCGGGGTGCAGAACTACAAGCAGGCGGCGACGGTGTATCCGCCGTTCTGGCCGGCGGTCGAGCACAATGTCATCTGGCTACTGGTCTTCACCTTGATCGCCACCCCGCTGGGCATGCTGTTCGCGGTGATCATCGACAGCGGCATCCGCGGCAGCCGCGTCTACCAGACCGTGCTGTTCCTGCCGGTCATGCTGTCGCTGGCGCTCATCGGGATCATCTGGGAGTTCGTCTACTCGCCCAACTACGGCCTGATCAACACCATCACCGGGCACAACACGAACGCGAACCTGATCGACTGGCTCGGCAACCCCAAGCTGAACCTGTGGGCGGTGCTGGTCGAGGCGTCGTGGCGTCAGGCCGGGTACGTGATGGTGCTGTACCTGGCGGGCCTGAAGGCGGTCGACCCGTCCCTGCGGGAGGCGGCTCTCATGGACGGCGCGAACCCGTGGCAGAGCTTCTGGCGAGTGGTGTTCCCGGCCATGAAACCGATCAACATCATCGTCTTGGTCGTCACGGTCATTGAGTCGCTGCGCGCCTTCGACCTCGTCTACATCACCAACCAGGGCACTAACGGACTGCAACTGCTGTCCTCGCTCATTACCAGCAACATCGTGGGCGAGGTTTCCCGGATCGGCTTCGGCTCGGCCCTGGGCGTCGTCCTGCTGGTGGTCTCGCTGGTGCCCATCTCTATCTTCCTCTACCAGACGTTCGGACGGAGAGAAGCCTGATGTCGCCGCGCCGTCCTGGCCGGATCGCCGCCTACGGGCTGATGATCGGTGCCTCGGTCCTGTGGGTTATCCCGCTCCTGTTCGCCCTGTACGTCTCCTTCCGCCCGTACAGTGAGACATCGCGGTACGGCTACGTCTCCCTGCCGCATAGCCTGACGCTGAGCAACTACATCAACGCCTGGACCCAAGCGGACCTGCCGCGCTTCTTCATCAACTCAGTGGAGATCACCGTGCCGGCGGTAATCCTCACGTTGTTCCTGGCGTCAATGGTCGCTTTCGTCGTCGTCCGGGCCGATATCAGGATCAACGTAGCGCTGCTGCTGCTCTTCACGGCGGGCAACCTGCTGCCGCAGCAGGTTATTATCACCCCGCTGTACCGCCTTTACCTGCTTATACCTCTGCCGAGCTTCATCAGTGCCAGCGGCCTGCTTTACGATTCAATCGCCGGCCTCGTCGTCATTAACGTCGCGTTCCAGACTGGCTTCTGCGTCTTCGTGCTAAGTAATTACATGCGGACGATACCGGGCGAGATGTACGAAGCCGCCCAGGTAGACGGCGCGTCGATGTGGTCCCGTTACTGGCGGCTGACGCTGCCGCTGTGCCGTCCCGCCCTGGCCGCGCTCGCCACTTTGCTGACTACCTGGGTATACAACGACTTCTTCTGGGCGATCACCCTCATGGTGACCGGCAGCAAGCGCCCGATCACCTCCGCGCTCGCCAACCTGCAGGGGCAGTTCGTCTCCAACCAGAACCTGATCGCCGCGGCCGCGGTGATGGCGGCGATCCCGACGCTGATCGTGTACCTCCTGCTGCAAAAGCAGTTCATCGCCGGGCTGACCCTCGGCGCGACGAAGGGCTAGGTTGGTTGACGTGGCTCACGGACATTCCACAAGCGGCCAAAGTGTCACAGTAAAAGTAGAATCAAGCGTTCCCTCACAGTCGCGGGCTACTGGGCGTTCTGCTCGATCTGTTAGCGCGGCAGGCTCCCAGACAAGAGCAAGCCGGTGGTGGCTGAAGGCGGGGTCCGTGGTGGCTGAAAGCAGCGACGGGAAAGTATGGTGAGCGTTGATAGAACCAGCTGAGGTGAACCCAAGCATGCTTCCAGCGCAGCGACAGGACCAGATCCTGGCGGAGATCGAGCGGTCCGGGGGCGCTCGCATCGTTCAGCTGGCCGAGCTGCTTGGGGTGTCGGACATGACGGTGCGCCGTGACATCGACGTGCTGGCCGCGCGGGGCCTGGTGCAAAAGGTGTACGGCGGCGCTACGGTTCGCCCGCAGGGCACCAGCGACGAGCCCGGATTCGAGGCTAAGTCATGCCGGGAGCCAGCGGCGAAGGAACTCATCGCGGCCGCGGCGGCGGCCCTGGTCCAGCCTAAGGCGACCATCGCGGTCAGCGCCGGGACGACAACCTATGCTGCCGCCGCTTACCTGGCGCGTATACCGCAGCTGACAGTTGTCACCAACTCTGTCAGGGTCGCGGATTACCTGCACTCCAACGGGGAGTCGTCTCAGACGATCCTGCTCACCGGCGGCTTGCGGACGCCGTCGGATGCCCTCGTCGGGCCAATCGCCGTCCAAACCATCAGCGACCTGCACGTTGACCTGCTGCTCATGGGCGTGCACGGGATGGACCCGGTGTCCGGCTTCACCACCCCCAACCTCATGGAGGCGGAGATGAACCGGGCGATGGTGGCCTCAGCGGGCCGCCTGGTGGTGATGGCCGACCATACCAAGTGGGGCGTCATCGGACTGTCGGCGATGGCGGCGCTAGCCGACGCTAACATCCTGGTGAGTGACTCGGGGCTGACCTCGGAAGCGCGCGAGGTGATCGAGGGAACCGTCGGGGAGCTCATCATCGCTGACCGGCAGGTTTCCGGCAGCGCGGATTCCGTGGCGATGTGACCCAGCAACGGCACGCCGCCAGCCCGGCCGAATCGCCGGTCAGCACGTAGCGGCCGTCCAGCTCAATCTTGCTGCGACCAAGGCCAAGTCGGAAGCCGGCCAGCCGTTCCTCATCTCGGACTCGATGGCCGACGGGTCGTGGTTTCACGTGCGGGCCGACCAGTTCATGCTCGATCGGCTGACCAGCGATCAGGCGGCCTTACCGGCAAGTCGTCGTACGTCGCTGCCTGAACCGCCAGGGACTGGTATCGGCGATCGCCTGGCCTTCCCGGATGGCGCGCACGAAGGCGGCGGCCGTGAACCATCTGCAACAGGAGATCAGCCGAAAACCGATCCTGGAGGCCAGCGGCCGCAATCGCCGCATTCGGCATTCAACTGATGGATCAAGGCTTAGAAAAAGCCCAAGAACTGAATTTTCTTCCACAAGGCTGACCATTAGGCTGATACCTTTCCACTGCTTAAGGCTACGTCTGGGATGGATGACCGCTATGGGCGCTGTGATGTTCAATGCCAGATTCTGAGGCGACGGAAGACCCCGGTGACGACAGCCGGGAAGACCAGGAACTAGAGCCTTACGACCTGGTAAGGCCCTACATCCCAGGTTCCGATTACGACGGGAGCAGGCCGCCGGATGGTCCGGCTGGGGACTGGATGCCCGGTGGCTGGGTCTCGCTTCCAGGCGCAGCACGGGCTGGCACTTCCGGGAGGTCAGAACCAGCCGAACCGGCCGCACCGGCAAAGCTCGACACCGCGCTGCTAATGCCAGCCGAGGCGCCCGCCGGGAACAGTCGGCCTGGCGGCCGGTCCGGGCGCCACCGGGCGCTCGCCGCCGCTTCGGGGAAGCGGTTCCCGGCGCTGGCTGGTTACCGTCTGGACATTGCGATCGGCGCTGCCATGGCGGCCGCCACCCTCACCGCTGGCGTGGCGCTCTTCTTCCTGCCGAGCCACTCATCGGCCACTCTCGCAAGCAAGTGCCAGCCGAGCAGTTGCCATCACATTGCTCCCCGGACACCCGGAGGTGCGCTCCCGGCCGCGGCCCCCGCCAGCGCCAGCGCCCATCGCGCGACGCCCGCGGGGTCGGCCACCACGGCGCATGCCACCACCGGGCATGCTGTTGTCAACACCGTCACGGCTATTCCTGTCCCATCGGCCGCGTCGACCCGGCCCAGCCCGTCGCCATCAGCGGCTCCTACCAGCCCAGAGCTCACCCCGGGTTCGCCAATCTCGATACGGGCCACGACCCCGTGCTGCACGTCGTTCTACATCCAGCACGCGGCCGATGACCGCGTCGTGATCACGCAGATCACGCCGGGCGACTCCGCCGCCGCCAAGGCCGACGCCACCTGGATCGTGCAGTCAGGGCTGGCCAGCAGCTCGTGCATCTCGTTGGAGTCAGCCAACGACCCAGGCCAGTACCTCAGGCACTACGACTTTGAGCTCTACCTGAACCCGGACGACGGCACCTCGCAGTTCGCCCAGGACGCAACCTTCTGCCCCCAGCCGGGAAACAGCGGGCAGGGGTACTCGTTCCAGTCGGTCAACTACCCGTACAAGTACATCCGCCACTACGACTACGTCGCCTACATCGCAAGCAACGGCGGCTCCAATCCATGGGACAACAGCAGGCTCTGGACCGACGACACTACGTGGCTGGTCAGTCCGCCATGGGGGTGATTACCCACCGGCGGTCTCGTCAATAGGGGGTGCGGCGGGACGCCCGGGTGCCCCTCCTGCCACGAGCGGACGGCGGCGCCCACGGGTGGCGGCCTCCGCGCACGTTGATATTGGCAGAACCGGATTAGCGGTTTCATTACCGAATTCTTATGCCCCGTCTGCAGTGGTAGAGCGGCGCTTGTTTGAAGGGGAAAATATATATCACAAAGACCTTCTCCATCCCATCAAATCCCCGCGGCGGGCCGGGTGGAAAATGTACAAAGCTGGGCCGGAGCAACCTGGCAGCGAATTCACGGACAATCAGCGGACGGCTCCCATCCCCCGGATACCGGGCAGGCACTGGCCGCGCTGGACACCGCCCCGGGGTGCGCCCGCGAGCACGCCCGCGCGGTGCTGTGGGAATGGCAACTGGACGCCATCGGGGATGAAGCCGCCCTGATCGTCTCCGAGCTGGCAACCAACGCGCTGCTCTCCACTCTCGCCGAGCGCACCACCGGTCCCGTCCGCATGTGGATGCTGGGCTGCGCCGGGGCGGGCGTCCTGTTCCTCATCTGGGACGCCACCATGCCCGCGCCCGTGCTCGGCGTCACTGCCCCCGACGCCGAGCACGGACGCGGCCTGGTCCTCGTGGACTCCCTGTGCGCCCGCTGGGGCTGCTACTGGCCAGACGGGCACCCCGGCGGGAAGGTGGTCTGGGCGGCTCAGTACTTCGGCAACAGCCTTGGCGGCCTCTTCGCCGCGCTCACCGCCGGGGCAGACCAGCGGGTCCGAGCATGTTGCGTGAACGGCGCACCCGCCCGTCCGTCGCTGCTCGGACATCGCAGTTTCGATGAACAGGCCGCGGCGATGCTGGGCGGGCACGAAGCCGAACGCATTACCGCGAACTTCCGCCGCCTCTGTTTCGACCCTCGCCGGGTACACATCGGCTGCCCGCTGCTGGTCCTGCCCGGGGGAAACGACGTGCTTTTCGGCCTCGACGCTCAGCACCCTTTTCTCGAAACTGCCGGCGCGGATGACGCACACGTGTTCCCAGGATGTTCCCGTCGGGGCGAGAAATGCTTCTCGCGAGGCACTCGCCGAAGCGGCCCCGGACACCGGAAACCGGGCAAAGACGCTGGTGGCGGAGGCGGACGGGAATCGAACCCGCCAGCGACGCGGCACGCCGCTCTCTGGTTTTGAAGACCAGGGGAACCACCAGGAATCCAGACGCCTCCGCGCACGACTCTACTGACTGCGTCCGGGCTTCTCCACCGCCAGGCAACCTGGACGCTCCTGTCCCGGTTCTGTACAGTTCTCATGCTGGGTGCGGCCCGGGCCGAGGACGGCGGCGGCCGCTGGAGTTCCGATCGCGGAAGGGCTGGCCCGCGCATGGCCGCACCGAATTGGCTGAGCGATGCCGTCCTGTACCAGATCTACCCGCAGAGCTTCGCCGACTCCAACGGCGACGGGATCGGCGACTTGCGCGGCATCGCCGAGCACCTCGACTACCTGGCCTGGCTCGGCGTCACCGCGGTATGGCTTAACCCCTGCTTCGTCTCCCCGATGCGCGACGCCGGCTACGACGTGGCCGACTACCTCACGATCGCGCCGCGCTACGGGGACAACGACGACCTGGCCGACCTGGTCGACAAGGCCCGCGCACGCGGCATCAGGCTCCTGCTTGACCTGGTGGCGGGACACACCTCCGACACCCATCCGTGGTTCGTGGCGTCCGCGCACGACGAAGATGATCATCGCTATATCTGGGCGGGTTCCGGCCCCGACGGCCGGCTGCCGGAGCGATTCGTCCGCTCTCCCGGCCCCCGCCCGGGTGGTTACCTGCCGAACTTCTTCGACTTCCAGCCCGCACTGAACTTCGGCTACGCCCGCCAGAAGGCGGATGAACCTTGGCGCCAGGGCACGGAGGCCGAGGGCCCGTTGGCCAACCGGGCGGCGCTGCGCACGATCATGGACTACTGGCTCGGGCTCGGCGTGTCCGGGTTCCGGGTGGACATGGCTTCCTCCCTGGTGAAAGACGATCCTGGCTTCGCGGAAACTGCCCGCCTGTGGCGCGAGGTACGCGCCTGGCTGGACCGGGCGCACCCGGACGCGGTCCTGCTCTCAGAGTGGGGTGACCCGGCAGTGGCGGTGCCTGCGGGGTTCCACGCTGACTTCTTCCTGCACTTCGGCGGCCCGGACCACGGCAGGCCACTGCTTTCGCTTTGGAGCAACGGCATCGTGAGCGGGCCCACGGGACTGGACACGGAGGCGTGCTACTTCGGCGCCGACGGCCAGGGGAACGCCGCCACGTTCCTGACCGCCTACCACGACGCGGTCGCCGCGATCGGCGAGCCTGGGCACATAGCGCTGCCTACCGCCAATCACGACTTCCCCCGGCTGCACGCGGGACCGCGCACCTCCGAGCAGTTGCCGGCCGCCTTCGCGTTCCTCCTCACCTTCCCCACCCTGCCGGCCGTCTACTACGGCGACGAGATCGGCATGCGCTACGTTCCCGGCCTTCCGGACACCGAGGGCAGCGTCTCGATAGTTTCCAGCTTCAATCGCGCCGGATCGCGCACTCCCATGCAGTGGGACTCAAGCCCCAACGCCGGGTTTTCCGATGCCCCGGCCACGAGGCTCTACCTGCCGGTCGATCCAGACCGGGGGCGCCCCACCGTCGCCGGGCAGCGCGCCGACCGCAGTTCGCTGCTGCACCTCGTCAGGGACCTGATCGCGCTCCGCCGCGCTCACCCCGAACTCGGGCCGGCCTGCCGCCTGGAGATCCTGTCCGACGCATACCCCCTCGCCTACCTGCGCGGCGGCCGGTTCCTGGTGGTCATCAACCCCAGCGACCGCGACCGCGTCCTGCCCCACGACCGCCCGAAGCTGGCCGAGGCGACCGCGGTAAAACAGACTGGTGTCACCCTGGACCAGGAAACGGTTTCTGCCGGCCCGTTCTCCTTCGGAATATTCCGGTTGTAGGCGCGAGCGGGCTTGAGGCGGCGGCCGGGCGGTTACGAAGAAACCACGTTCACGACTCGCGACTAGGGAGGCATCCTTGGCGAAGGTTCGGGTGCCACGCAAGGGCGTCACGCAGGCGGAGCTGGCCGCGGTGCTCAGCCGGCGGCTCGGCACGGGGTTCGAGGTCGCGGCGGACGGCCGGGAAGGCGTCATCGCCCGCCGGTCGCCGCTGAGCGCGGCCGCCGTCCGGATCACCAGCAGCCCCGGCGCCACGGTCTTCCGCGTCCGCGCGGTTGGGGTGCCGGTCGTCAGCATCGGCACGGCGCGGATCGTCGCCGACGCGCTGCGCCGCTCGCCGGAGTTCCGCGCCGTCTGACCCGGGAGCGCGCCGGGGTGGTGACGGGGATTTGTCACGCTCCCGTAAGAGAAACGCGCCACGGCAACGCCGTCCGCCACGGCCACCGCCGACGGCCTCAGCCAGCGAAAAGGCTGAGTCGCGGACGCCGGCCGGCGCCGTGCCGGTTGCCGGATCACTACGAGCGCGCCGGTTACCGGATCATTACGAGATTGACGATGATCAGTGCGGCCATGTCCCGGTTGCCGTAAAAGTGTGGGCTAACGGGAACCACGAGTGGGCTAACGGCAACCACAAGCGAAGGATGATCGATGACCGACGAGTCCCAGCAGCATCAGTGCGCCACCAGGCGCGGCGTACTGCTCGGAGCGGGAGTCCTCGGTGTGGCCGGAGTGCTGACCGCGTGCAGCACCAAGGCCGTGCCATACGACGCGAACGATGCCGGCCAGGCGCCGGGAACGGAGCCTTCCACCTCATCCACCGGAAGCGACGCGGCCGGCGCCATGGCCAGCCAGCCGTCAAGCAGCGCGAGTGCCATGAACGGCGGCTCCGGGAACGCCAGCGCGCAAACGGGCACGCTGCTCGGCATGGCGAGCGCCGTCCCCGTGGGCGGCGGCATGATCTACACGGACGCGAAGGTAGTGGTCACCCAGCCGGCCAAGAACGTGTACAAGGCCTTCAGCGCGGTCTGCACCCACGTCGGGTGCATATTGAACCAGGTGGCCGACGGCACGATCAACTGTCCCTGTCACGGCGGCAAGTTCAAGATCACCGACGGCTCGGTCGTCGCGGGCCCGCCCCCGTCGCCGCTGCCCGGGAAGTCGGTCACCGTCACCGGCGGCAAGGTCTACCTGCAGTAGTGCCCGGGCCGCGGGCCGCGGGGAGACGCCGCGGCCCGCGACCAAGGCGAGGAACTGGCGGTCGCGGCGCGGCCTAGATCGGCTGGCTGGCCTGGGGTGTGCGCCCGGTCAGCAGGATCCAGCACCCGATCAGGAAGCTGAGCAGGCCGGACACGCCAAGCGCGAGCGCGATGAGCACGCCGAGGACCGTCAGTACGGTGTTGTCCCAGTGGACCCGGACGATCAGCGCGGCGAGGATCGCGACCAGGCCCCACCCGCCGAGCAGCGTGCCGGAGATCCTGGACCGGACGCGGGCCGGCGTCACCGCGGGCCGTTCCCCGCGCGCGCCGTCTTCGGCGGACGGCCCGGCTTCGGCGTCGGCCCCGGCAAGCGCCACGCAGCTCGCGATCGCGTGCCCGATGTCGCCGGCCACGACCGGCACGCGAAGCAGCGCGTCGAGCCGGCCCCGGCGCCAGGCGTAGAGCGAGACCTCGCCGCCCCGGGCCCTGGCGACGGACAACTTCGCCTGGTCAACGAGCACGGCGGTCACGTCGCGGAACCGGATCCGCCGGGTGATCAAACCCATCCGCAGCACCAGCAGCCCCGCCGCCTGGTCAACCACGACGGATCCGCCGAGGACGGCGGTGCCAAGCCCGAACGCCCCGAGCGCGACGGCGGCCGGGATCCCGAACCACCGGGGGAAGAACACCAGGCCGATCGTCACGCTGACCGCGGCGACGACAACCGCCTTGACCCGGATCACGAACGGCGCTCGCCATTGCTGTCTTGGCACCCACCGATTATGCCGCATGCCAGCTACCTGCGCTTACCGGCAGCCGGCGCACGGTTGCCGCCCCGGCGTGGCAGTATTACCCGGGTGGGCTCGTTGATGCTGCTTGACACGGCTTCGCTGTACTACCGGGCGTTCTACGGAATGCCGGAGACGGTGACGGCACCGGACGGGACGCCGGTGAACGCGATCCGCGGGCTGCTCGATGCCATCGCCCGGCTGGTCAGGGATCACGAGCCGGCGCGGCTCGTCGCCTGCCTCGACGCCGACTGGCGCCCGGCCTTCCGCACCGCCGCCATTCCCGGCTACAAGCTGCACCGCGCGGAGCCGGACGGGTCCGAGCAGACGCCGCCCGGCCTGGCCGTGCAGATCCCGCTGATTACCCAGGTACTGGTCGCGGCGGGCATCGCCATCGCCGAGCACGACGGCTACGAGGCCGACGACGTCATCGCCACGCTCGCCACCCGGGCGACCCAGCCGGTCGACGTGGTGACCGGCGACCGTGACCTCTTCCAGCTCGTGGACGACAAGCGCCAGGTCCGCGTCCTCTACACGGTCAAGGGCCTCGGCAAGCTCGACCCGGTCACCGAGCCGGAAATCGCCAAAAAGTATGACATTCCCGGTGACAGGTACGCGGACTTCGCCGTACTGCGCGGCGACCCGAGCGACGGCCTGCCCGGCGTTCCCGGCATCGGCGAGAAGACGGCGGCCGCCCTGATCAGGGCCTTCGGTGACCTGGACAACCTGAAGAACGCCCTCGACAAGGGGCACGGCGGATTCCCGGCCGGCACGAGGAAGAAGCTCGAAGCCGCGAGAAGCTACCTCGATGTCGCCCCTCCCGTCGTCAGGACGGCCACCGACGTCCCGCTGGCCGACGACATCGACGGCGCGCTGCCCGCCGTTCCGCCGGACCCCAGCCTGCTGACCGAGATCGGCACCGACCTCGGCCTCGGCTCCTCCCTGACCCGCTTCCGCGCCGCGGTAACGAGAGCATGACCGCGCGGGCACCAGCGCCAGCCACGAGCAGCACGAGCAGAGGGAGACACGTGAGCACCGACCCCGCCCTGTACCCGAGCGAGCGCCTCGCCCGGGTCGCCGAAGCGGTCCGGGCCGCGGGCCTGGACGTCCTGCTGCTCACCCCGGGCCCCGACCTGCGCTACGTGACCGGATACGACGCCAAGCAGCTAGAGCGGCTGACCTGCCTGGCCGTCCCCGCGGACGGTGACCCGTTCCTCCTCGTGCCCCGGCTTGAGCTGATGGCGGCGCAGGCCTCGCCGGCCGGCGACCTCAGCCTGGAAATCCTGACCTGGGGAGAAACCGAGGACCCGTTCGGGATGATCGCGAGCGCCGTCGGCGACCCGCGCTCGGTCGCGCTGTCCGACCGGATGTGGGCGCTGCACGTGCTCGCGTTCAGGAGCCTCTTCCCCGAGGCGGAGCAGCGCCTCGCGAGCACCGTCCTTTCCCCGCTGCGAATGCGCAAGTCGGCGGCGGAGGTCGGCGCGCTCCGGGCGGCGGGCGCGGCGATCGACCGCGTGCACGCCAACGTGCCCGGCTGGCTCAAGCCGGGCCTGACCGAGCGCCAGGTCGGCGCGAAGATCGCCGAGGCCATCCTCGCCGAGGGCCACGTCCAGGTCGACTTCGTGATCGTCGGCTCGGGCCCGAACGCCGCGTCACCGCACCACGAGGTCTCTGACCGCGTCATCAGGGACGGCGACGTGGTCGTGGTCGACATCGGCGGGACGATGCCGTCGGGTTACTGCTCCGACTGCACCCGCACGTACGCGGTCGGCCACGCCCCCGACGACTTCCTGAAGTACTACGAGGTCCTCTACCGGGCGCAGGAAGCGGCCACCGTCCGCGTCCGGCCCGGCATCACCGCCGAGAGCGTCGACCAGACGGCGCGCTGGATCATCACGGAGGCCGGCGTACGGCGAGTGGTTCATCCACCGCACGGGCCACGGCATCGGCCTGGAATCCCACGAGGACCCGTACATCGTCGAGGGGAACACGATCCCGCTCGAGCCGGGCATGGCGTTCTCCATCGAGCCCGGCATCTATCCCGGCCCCCACGGCGCGCGCATCGAGGACATCGTCGTCTGCACGGCGGACGGCTACCAGCGGATGAACAACGCCCCCCGCGACCTGGTGGTCGTCTAGGGGACTAGGCGGCGGGCCGCCTAGTCGTCGGACCCGCCCTGCTCGGCGAGGAACTGCTCGAACTGCGCGGCAAGCTCGTCCGCGGTCGGCATTTCCTCGCCCTCGGCCAGCAGGTTCTCCCCGTCGTGGGCGATCGCCGCGTCGTACTGCGCCTCAAGGCCCTGGACCAGCTCCGCGACCTCGGCCGACTCGGCGACCTGACGGTCGATGAGCGTGTTGGTCCGGTCGGCCGCCTCGCGCAGCTCGAGCGCGGGCAGGTCGAGGCCGGTCGCCTCCGTGAGCGCGTCGATCAGCGTGAGCGCCGCGGTCGGGTAGGCGGCCTGGGAGAGGTAGTGCGGCACCTGGACCACCAGGCCGACCGCGTCCTTGCCCGCCTCGCCGAACCGGTACTCCATGAGCGCCGACGCGGACGCGGGCACCTGCAGCTTCGACGGCAGCGGCAGCTTGGGCGTCACCAGGCCCGGCCGGGTGGCGTGAGTGATGACGCCGAGCGGCCTCGTGTGCGGTATGCCCATCGGCACGCCGAAGTAGGTGATCATCGGCCCGGCGCCGAGCCGCTCGGCGAGCGTCCGCGCGGCGGCCACGAAGGCTTCCCACTCGTGGTCGGGCTCGGGGCCGGTGAGCAGCAGGAACGGCTTCCCCTCGGCGTCGGCGAGCTTGAACACCGTCAGCTCGGGCGCTTCGTAGCTCTCCCACTTGCCTTCGTTGAACGTCATCAGCGGCCGCCGGGAGCGGTAGTCGAGCAGCCGGTCGGTGTTAAACCGCGCCACCGTGGTGTGCTCGAACCCGTCCAGCAGGTGCTCCGTGAGCAGGCGGCCCGCAGCGCCCGCGTCCATGAACCCCTCGAGGTACACGAGCAGCGCCGCTCCGCTCACGTCTTGTGTCGGGTCGGTATCCAGTTCGTAGAGCTCTTCGGGCTGCATGCTTCCAGTCTCTCATCGCGGGCAACAGCTTTGGCCGTCCAGCCAGTTTATGTCGCGATGCCGGGCTCAGGGGCTGCCTGCTTCCGGCGCGACGCTTCAGAGCGGTGGGGGAAACCTCCGCTGCGGACGGGCATTAGCCGCGTTCCGCCGCAGACCCCGAGTTCGTAGCGTCTTCTTCGAGACGAATCGAACACGTCGGGAGGATCTCGTGACCAATGGCGACACCATGGGGGCGGGCGCGATGATCGTGGCGCGCGGCCTCACCAAGAGCTACGGGCGGACCGTAGCCGTACAGGATGTGTCCTTCGCCGTCCGCCCGGGGACAGTGACGGGCTTCCTCGGGCCGAACGGCGCGGGCAAGTCCACCACGATGCGCATGATCATCGGCCTTGACCGGCCCGACGCCGGGCGGGCCACCGTCAACGGCAAGCCCTTTAGCGAGCTGCGCTGGCCGCTGCGCGAGGTCGGCGCGATGCTGGAGGCGAAGGCGTTCCATCCGGGACGGTCGGCCAGGGCCCACCTCAGCTCGCTCGCCGCGTCCAACGACATATCGGCGGGACGCGTCGAGGAGGTGCTCGCGCTTACCGGCCTGACCAGCGTCGCCGGCCGCCGGGCGGGCAAGTTCTCGCTCGGCATGGCGCAGCGGCTCGGCATCGCTGCCGCGCTGCTCGGCGACCCCGGCGTCGTCATACTCGACGAGCCGGTCAACGGGCTTGACCCCGAGGGCATCCGCTGGATGCGTAACCTGCTGCGATCACTGGCGGAGCAGGGCCGCGCGGTCCTCATCTCCAGCCACCTGATCAGCGAGGTCGCGATGACCGCGAACGAGCTGATCGTCATCGGCCGGGGACGGCTGCTCGCCCAGACGACGGTGGCGGAGCTGTCGGCGTCGGCGGGCTCGCTTGAGGAAGCGTTCTTCCGGCTGACCGATTCCGTCAGCGACTACCAGGGGAGGGCAGCATGACGACCACCACGATGGACAAGCGGGTCAGCCGGGCCGCCGCATCGTACGGCTTTCGCGGGGTCACCAGGATGGAGTCGCGCAAGCTGCGCAGCGTCCGGTCGACCTGGTGGACGCTCGCGGTCTTCGCCGCCGGGATGGTGGGCCTCGCGATCCTGATCGGCCTCAAGACGCCGGCTCATCCCGACCCGTCCTACGACCCCACGGAAAACGGGTTCGCGGGCCTGGCGATCGGGCAGCTCGCGCTCGGCACCCTGGGCGTGCTGGCGCTGAGCACGGAGTTCACCAGCGGGTCGATCCGCGCCACCTTCGCCGCCGTGCCGCGCCGCGGCTGGGTGCTCGCCGCCAAGGCGGCCGTGCTCGCCGCGGTGACCCTGGGCGCGGGGGAAGTCCTTGCGTTCGCGAGCTTCGCCGCCGGGCAAGCTGCAGCACGGGCGGCAGTGCCGCACGCCGACCTGCACGCGGCACTCGGCCAGCCCGGAGTGCTGCGGGCGGTGCTGATGGCCGGCGTCTACCCGGCCCTGATCGCGCTCATCGGCCTCGGCCTGGCCGCGCTCATCCGGCACACGGCGGGCGCGATCTCCGCGATGGTCGCGGTGGTGTTCGTGCTGCCGCTGATCCTGCTGCCGCTCGGGCAGCAGAACGCGGCGATGAAGTTCCTGCCGATGATGATCGCGGAGAACTCGCTGACCGCGGTCAAGCCGGTCGCGAACTCGCTGTCGGCGGGGGCCGGGCTCGGCCTGCTCTGCCTGTACGCGGCGGTCGCGCTCGCGGCAGGCGGGTGGGCCATGGCGCGCAGAGACGCCTGACGGGGACAATTGACGACTATGGAGGGCATCCGGCGGGTGGCGGGCACGGTGATCCGGGCGCCGTTCACCCGCCGGGCCCGCCGCGAACTGTGCTACTGCGCGGCCGGCGCCATCGCCGGGGTGACCGGGTTCTTCCTGGTCATGCTGATTCTCGTGCCCGCGCTACTTATCTCGGCCTCGGTGCTCGGCACGGTCGTCGGCCTGCTCATGGTCGTCGCCGTGCTCGCCCTGGCCCGGTGGCTCGGCGCGCTGCACCGGCTGCTGCTGCGGCGGGGGACCGGCGACCGCGTCCCCGCGCCCGCACCGTTCCAGCGGGGCACCGGGGTACTCGGGCGGCTCGACCGGCGGCTGCGTGACCGCGACGGCTGGCGGGCCATCGGCTACGCCGAGCTGAAGCTGCCGGTCGCGATCGTCCAGGGGTGGGCCGTCGCCGCGGTCGGCATCGGCCTGGTCGACATCACCTACCCGCTGGTGTGGGTGCTGTTCCGCAACCACCCGGCGGGCACCAGGCTCACCCCGCTGATCGCGGCGCTGCCGGTCGGGTACGTGCCGATCGAGACCCTGCCCGGCACGCTGTTCGCCGCGCTGCTCGGCATGGTCTCCGTGATCGCCGGCGTCTGGCTGGCCCGGGGGATCGTCGTCGTCGACGGGCGGCTGGCGCGTGCCCTGCTGGGGCCCGGCCGGGTCAGCGAGCTGGAACGGACCCGGGCGATCGCGGTCGAAGACGCGGCGGCCGCGCTCCGCCGGGTGGAACGGGACCTGCACGACGGCGCCCAGGTCAGGCTCGCGGCGGTCACGATGAACCTCGGGATGGCCCTGGACAAGACCGGCGACAGTGAGGTGCGCGAGCTGCTCGACGCGGCCCAGGCCGGGGTGGGCGAGGCGCTGGCCGACCTGCGCCGGATCGCCCGCGGCATCCATCCGCCGGTGCTGGACAACGGCCTGGCCGACGCGCTCGACTCGCTGGCCGCGTCCAGCCCGATCCCGGCCACGGTGCGCGCCGACGTCGCCCGGCGCCCGTCGCCCGCGATCGAGACGATCGCTTACTTTTGCGCAGCCGAGCTGCTCGCCAACGCGATCAAGCACAGCTCGGCCAACCTAATAGAAATAGACATCGATACCGCCCGTCCGGGCGTGCTGCGCCTGCGGGTCAGCGACGACGGCCGCGGCGGCGCGGACCCGTCCCGCGGCACCGGCCTTGACGGGCTGCGGCAGCGCGCGTCGACGGTTGACGGGTCGCTGTCGGTGTCCAGCCCGCCGGGCGGGCCAACCAGCGTGACCGTGGAACTGCCCACGCGGATGACCGGAGGAGGAGCCTGATGCGCGTCGTGATCGCGGAAGACGCCGTGGTGCTGCGGGAAGGCCTGACCAGGCTGCTCGCCGACCGCGGCCACGAGGTAAGCGCGGCCGTCGGCGACGCGGACGCCCTGCTCGCGGCGGTCCGTGAGCACCGGCCCGACGCGGTGATCGCGGACATCAGGATGCCGCCGTCGCACACCGACGAGGGCCTGCGCGCGGCCGAGGTCATCCGGCGCGACTTCCCGTCGGTCGGCGTGCTCGTGTTCTCGCAGTACATCGAGACGCGCTACACCGCGCGGCTGCTCGAATCGGGCGCCGGTGGCGTCGGCTACCTGCTGAAGGACCGGGTGGGCAACGTCGGCGAGTTCGTTTCCGCGCTTGAGCGCGTCGCTTCCGGCGGCACCGCGCTCGACCCGGAGGTGGTCGCCCGCCTGCTGCGCAGGCCCGATCCCGGCCTGGCGGCGCTGACCCCCAGGGAGCGGGAGGTTCTCGGCCTCATGGCCGAGGGCCGGTCAAACTCCGGCATCGCGGCCAAGCTGGTGCTCTCCGACGGCGCGGTCGAGAAGCACATCGCGAGCATCTTCGGCAAGCTCGGCCTGGAGTCAAGCGCGGGCGACAACCGGCGGGTGCTCGCCGTGCTCCGCTACCTGGGCGCCGGAAATGCTACGGCGAAGTAGCTCCCGAGACGAAGCCGTTACCCCGTGCTGCCACGTTGCGCGCACATTTCACGTTAAGTTGTCGTAGTGGAAGAGATCGATCGCCGGATCGTGTCCTTGCTGTCCCGCAACGGGCGCATGAGCTTCACGGAACTGGCAAGGCAAGCTGGGCTTTCAGTGTCCGCGGTGCACCAGCGGGTGCGCAGGCTCGAGACCGAGGGCGTCATCACTGGTTACGCAGCGTTGTGCGACCCGGTCGTGATCGGGCTGCCGCTGACCGCCTTCGTGTCGATCAAGCCCTTCGACCCGTCCGCCCCGGACGACCTGCCCGACCGCCTCAAGGGGCTATCGGCCATCGAGGCCTGCCACAGCGTCGCCGGCGACGAGAACTACATACTCAAGGTGCGCGTCGCCTCCCCCGTCGCCCTCGAGGACCTGCTGCAGCAGATCCGCACGCTGGCGAGTTGCTCAACGCGCACCACGGTGGTGCTCTCGACCGCCTACGAGAACCGCGCGCCGGAGATCTAGCAGAAGATAAAGACCAAAGCGTCGCCGCGGCGATGCCGGGGCTCCGCCGGGACCCCCGGCCCGCTCATTCCTTCCGGGCGCGCAGGCCGTCGAGCATCATGCCGAGCAGCCGGTCGGTGTCCTGCGGGGACTGCTCGGTCGCCATGACGATGCCGTGCACCAGGCGCAGCACGTCGTGGGCGGTGACGTCGCCGCGCACGGCGCCGGCCCGCTGCGCGTGGTCGAGCAGCCGGTCGATGGATTCGCGCATGCGCAGCGAGCAGACGGAGATCAGCTCAGAATCCCGGCCGAGGGTGTCGATCAGTGCCTTGGCCAGGCCGCGCTTGGTGATCAGGTACCCGGCGATGGCCCGCACCGACCCGGCGAACGCCAGCTCGGGCGATACGGTGCCGATCAGGTCGTCGGCCGTCGAGCAGACCGCGTCCACCTGGCTGCGGAAGACCCCCGCCTGCAGGTCGGTCCTGGTCGGGAAGTGCCGGTACAGCGTGCCGATCCCGACCCCCGCCCGCCTGGCGATGTCCTCAAGGGGCGCGTCGGCGCCGTTCTCGGCGAATGCCGTGGTCGCGGCCTCGAGCAGCTTCGCGCGGCTGCGCCGCGCGTCGGCCCGCATCCGCGGTTCCTCGCCCGCTTCGATGCGGGTCTTGTCAATCATGTCCATTAGCTAACGCACACTAACCGGTTTGCAAAACGGAGGCAACCTCCGTATAGTAACCGGAGTGAACCTCCGAATCTTTCCTCATCATACCTCGCGCCCGGCGGGTCGGGCAGCGGATGTCAGCGACACCCGCGCCCGGCGGCCGGGCAGCCGTCAAGGCGTCGCGCTCGTGATCATGCTCGGTGCCCAGCTAATGATCATCCTCGACGCGACCGTCGTAAACATCGCGCTGCCGCACATTCAGACCGGCCTGCACTTCTCCGCCACCAGCCTGTCCTGGGTGATGAACGGGTACACGCTCACGTTCGGCGGCCTGCTGCTGCTCGGCGGCCGCGCGGGCGACATCCTCGGCCGCCGCCGGATGTTCCTGGCCGGCATCGTCATCTTCACCCTCGCCTCCTTCGCCGGCGGCCTCGCACCGAACGCGGCGGTGCTGCTCACCGCCCGCGCCGTCCAGGGCGTCGGCGGCGCGCTCGCCTCGCCGGCCGTCCTCGCGCTCGTGGTCAGCGGCTTCCCCGAGGGCAAGGAACGAATCAGGGCCCTGGCCATCTACTCGGCCGTGGTGACCGGAGGCAGCTCGCTCGGCCTCGTTCTCGGCGGCATGATCACCCAGTGGGCGAACTGGCGCTGGGTGCTGTTCATCAACGTGCCGATCGGCATCGCGGTCACCATCCTCGCCCCGATGTTCGTGGCCGAGACGCCCCGCCAGCCGGGCCGCTTCGACCTGCCGGGGGCCGTCACCTCGACCGTCGGCGTCGCAGCGCTGGTCTACGCCTTCATCCGGGCCGCCTCCAACGGCTGGGGTGACAGCGTCGCCATCGGCGCTTTCGCGGTGGCCGCCGCGCTGCTCGTTGCCTTCGTGGTCAACGAGACCCGGGCGCCGCAGCCGATCACGCCGCTGCGGCTGTTCGCCGACCCGGGCCGCTCCGGCTCGTTTGTCACGCGACTGCTGCTCGTGGCGGGCATGTTCGGCATGTTCTTCTTCCTCACCCAGTTCCTGCAGGACGTGCTCGGCTTCGGCGCGCTGACCACCGGCATCGCGTTCCTGCCGATGACCGTGATGCTGTTCGGGGTCTCCCGGCTCATGCCCCGGCTGATCCCGCGCGTCGGCGGGTACCGGCTCATGCTCATCGGCATGGTCCCGGTGGTCATCGGCATGGCCTGGCTGTCACGGGTGTCGCCGTCGACCGACTACTGGTCCGGCGTCTTCGGCCCGATGGTCCTGCTCGGCGGCGGCATGGGCACGGTGTTCGTGCCGCTGACCCAGGCCTCGCTCGCCGGGGTCAGGCCGCAGGAGTCCGGCGCCGCCTCCAGCATGGTCAACGTCATGCAGCAGCTCGGCGGCTCCGTTGGCCTGGCGGTCCTGGTCGCGGTGTTCGGCACGGCGACCCGCGACTCGCTGGCGCACCCGGTTTCCGGCCTGTCGGCGGCGGCGTTCCACGCCCGCGTCCTCGCGCACGGCATGTCCACGGCCTTCCTCCTGGCGGCGATCTTCGACATGGCCGCCCTGGTGGTCATCGCGGTCTTCCTCCGCGACCGCAGGCCGGCGGTGCCAGACAGCCCGGCCGCGCTGAAGGAGGAGATCGCCGCCACGGCGATAGGCGACGCGATCGGGGACTGAGGGGTCCCGCGGAGGTACCGTCCTGCATTACCGAACTGGCCCTGGGGCCCCCGGGCACACACCCGGGGGCCGTAGGGCCATCTTCGTGCCGGCACCCTTCTCCCGGCCCCGTCGGCTAGGCCACGGTCAGGGCGACCGATTCCGAGTAGCGGACGCGGCCGAAGTACATCAGCTTCACCAGCAGCCACGACTCCCAGCCGGGCGCGGCCGTCGGGGGGATCGTGACGGCGAACCGGACGGTGGCGTCACCGCCGGGCGTGACCGTGACCGGCTGGGTCCACGGCCCGGTGGCCTGCCAGGTCCCGACGGGGGAGACGAGCTGGACCTCGCCGCGCAGCTCCGAGGCCAGGTGGCTGGCGACGCGGACCACCAGCTCGCCGCTGTCGCCCGGCGCCAGCCGCAGCGACGTCGGGGCGAGCTCAAGGTCGGCCTCGCCCGCGAGCGCCATGACGTCGGACTGCAGGCGGGAGAACAGCTCATCCGGCTCAAGGTCCGGGTCGGGACTGCCCGGCTCGCCGATCGTGACCAGCGCGGCGTCCTCGAGCACCTGCCCGAGTCCGTCGGTGATCCGCGCGGTGAGGAAGTACCGTCCGCCCGGGGTGCCCGGCGGCGCGCTCACCGCCACGTCCCAGGCCGCGAACCCGTTCGGCTCCAGGTCATAGGCGAGCGGCGTGCGCGCGTCGGGTACCCCCGCGACCTGGGCGGCGAGCCCGTTGGGCACGAGGAGCTCGACCTGGCCGCGGCCCCCGCCGGGCCCGCACGCGACGGTCAGCGTCAGCCGCGCGCCGCCGGCTTCGCGGCCCGCGCCGCTGCCAGGCGTGTCGCCCGCGCCGCCGAGCGTGAGCCGCGTGGGGGAGAAGTGCACCGCGACCGGCACGTTACCCGCCGGGGCCGGCCCCTTCCCGTGCAGCCAGTACCGGGTGAAGACGGGCTGCGCGGGCTCGGGCAGCGCTTGTGCCGTCACCACGGGCCCGGTCGTCTCGGCGGCCGCGCCGTGCTCCGCCAGCCGCACCCGCAGCGTCACGGTCTCGAATGGCCCGAGCGGCACCAGCGCGGTCCCGCCGGTGACCTCGATCGTGCCCGCGGCCCCGGTTTCCCCGGCGGGCGCCAGGTCGGCGCCGTAGCGCTGCTCAAGCAGGTCACCGCGCCAGGCGGCCGCGATGCCGGCCGCCAGCCGGAGCCGGGCGGTGGCCGGCCGCCCGTCGGTCTCCCGCAGCCGCACGGTCACCTCGCGGCCCGCGCGGGACGGCGTCCCCGGCAGGCCGGCCGCGAGCGGGTTGCCGACCGGCTTCAGCGCCGACAGCGTGACGTTGGGCGCGCCGTCGATGGCGGCCCCGCCGGCGGCAGGCGCCCCGCCGGCGGCAGCGTCCCCGGCGCCGGTCACGGTCGCGATGAGGTCGTGGTTGTAGTCCTCCGCGGCCGCGTTGAACCCGGCGGACCGCCAGTCGGCGTGCCCGCCCGACGAGGCGAGCGCGTAGGCGAACGTGTGCGACCAGTGCTGCCAGGCGAACGATGACCCGTCGGGCGCGGTCCGCCGGTCGCCGTCGATCCATACCCCGCTCGGCCACCCCGAGCAGGCGCGGAACAGCGACATCCACAGCGTCCCGTCCGGCGTGACCGCGGCGCCGAGGGTGCCCTTGTTGAACACGCCGACCGTGCCGTCGGCGAGCGGCGCGTCGCCGGCCGCGAGCGCGTTCCCCTCGCTGACCTCGGCGGGGATCCGCTGGCGGGTGACGTCGCGCGCCAGCTCGGCGACCGCGTCGTCAAGCGACGCCGGGTCGGCGGTGGCCACGATCAGCACCGGCAGGTCCCGCGGCCCGCGCAGGTCGGCCCCGGGCGCGAATGCCGCCGCGCGCGACTGGGACGCCGGCACCCACAGCCGCGCCGCGCCGCGCTCGGCGACCAGCTGGGCGAGCCGCTTGGCGACGGCGGGACCGCAGGCGGAGAGGACCTCCGCGGTGAAGGCGTTCACCGAGGGCCCGCCGACCGAGATGCGGAAGTCGGGCAGGTTGGAGTCCAGGTCGACGGAACCGTAGCGGGTACCCGACGAGCGCGAGCACGTCGCCGTGACCCCGGCCCGGCCCAGTCCGGTGAGCAGGTCCCTGACCGCCGGCCGCGACTCGGCCGGCGTGAGGTCGGGGGTGATGACCTCGGCCACCCCGAGCGCCACGGACACGTCGCCCGCATCCGCCGGCAGCGACGCGCGCGCCACCGACCCGACGCCGAACCAGTGGTTCGCGGGGTTCTCCAGCGTCCACCAGTGCTCGGCCACGTCAGCTTCCGGCGCGCCGAACGGGCGCCCGATGACCGCCGTCGCCGTCTGGTACACCGGCAGCCCGCCGGGCAGGGCGACGGGGAACCGCACCCGCAGCAGGTGCTCCTTGCCGATCGACCCCGACACGTGCGTGCGGAACTCCATCCGGTCCGCCCCGTCCCACAGCAGCGTCTCCGCGGTCACCGACAGGCCGCCGAGTGAGTACGTGGCGACCAGCCGCGACCCCACGGGCGAGCGATAGGCGTGCACCGACGCCTCGCCCGCCGACGCCGCGACGCCCGGCCCCTTGGGCGACAGGTGCCAGGGGCCCTCGTTCCACCGGGGATGCTGCTGGTACTCCTCCTGCAGCACCAGGTCGTTGCCCGGCATCGTCAGCAGCTCGCGCCCTGCCGCCTTGTCGGTGACCGAGGCGAGCGCCCCGTGGCCGGCCGCGGTCACCCGGAACGCGTCGTTCTCGATCGTGCGCCCCGCGGCCCGCACCCACCCGTCGGGACCGGGGGAGCCGGCCGGAACGAGCGGGTACCGCAGGAACCCGAGCGGCGGCACCCCGCGGGCGCGGAAGGTCAGCGTTACCGCGGCGAGCGACCCGTTGGGGTGCCACGCCGGCCCCTCGGCGAGCGCCGGGACCGGCTCGCCGGTCGCCGGGTCGGTGACCGTCAGCCACTGGACGTCCGACTCGGGCAGCGTGACGGTCACCGTCGCCATCCCGTCCCGCTCGCGGGCGAGCCCGTTGACGACCGTGACCGAGAGCCCCGCGCCGCCGGAAGCCGGCGTCGCCGCGCCGGCCGCGGGCCTGCCGGCGAGGAAGCAGACGGCGTCCCGCCGCGCCTCGTCCCCCCGCTGCCACGCCTCCCGCCAGCCGGCGAGCAGGTCCAGGTACACCTCGTCGGACTCGGTCCCGGTGATCGCGTCGTGGTGCGCGCCGTAGGCGAGCTGCCGCCACGCCTTGTCGAGCGATTCCGCCGGGTAGGCGGCGCCGTGCAGCCAGGCGAGCGTGGCGAGCCGCTCGCCCTCGAGGACGGCCACCTCGCCGGCCCGCGCGGCCAGCTTGGTGTCGGCGTAGGAAACGTCCTTGCCGGTGTAGACGGGGTTCATGTCGCGCGTCTGCGGCATGATCCAGTACCGCGCGGGTGACGCTTCCGCGTCGGCCCGCACCGCGGCGAAGAACTCGCGCGGGATCGCCGGCACGAACCGCGGCCACCGGTACCTGGCGCCCCACTCCCGCGCCACGTCGGTCACCCACCGGGCCGGGATCACGTGGTCGGACCCCACGGGCAGCAGCACGTTGCGCGTCGCGGCGACCGCTGCGAGCTGGCTGAACTGCTCGTAAGCGGCGCGGAGGGCCTCGTCCAGGTCGGCGGCCGTGTGCAGCGTCCACCCCGCGCCGTAATGGTTCGCCATGTAGGCGGTCAGCAGCCCGGTGCCGTCGGGGGAGAGCCACTCGAACTCGGCCGGGAACTGCATGCGGTTGTTCTCCGCGGGCCCCCACTGGTGAAACGGCCCGCGCGCCCACGACGAGGAGGTCAGCCCCGCGGCCGCCATCAGCCCGGGGAACCCGGGATCGAACCCGAACGCGTCGAGCATCCACGCGGACGCCGGGTCGGCCCCGAGCACGTCGCGCTGGAACCCCACGCCGTAGACCGCGTTGCGGATCGTCGTCTCCGCCCCGGTCAGGTTGGTGTTCGGCTCGTTGTAGGTGCCGCCGACGAGCTCCGCCCGCCCGTCGGCGAGCAGCGACCGCAGGAACGCCCGGTCCTGCGGGAACGCGTCGAAGTGCGGCTTGAGGTAGTCGACCTCCGCGAGCACGAACTTGTAGTCGGGGTCGCGCCGCGCCTTCTCCAGGTGCAGCCGCATCAGGTCGAACGCGGTGCGCGTGTCCGGCAGCGACCCGTCCTCGTCCGGCAGCACCAGCCGCGCCTCGGTGAACTGCCCCTGGGTGTTCCACCACACCGGGTCGTAGTGGAAGTGCGAGACCATCCACATCGTCCAGCCGGTCTCGGCCGCGGTGATGCTCCCCGCGAGCTCCGCCCGCTCGCCGCCGGTGACTGAGGACCCCGCGCCCGGTGACCCCGTCTCCGCGATCGCGGTGACCGGAAGCTCCGTGCCCGGCGCCCCGGTCACGGCGACGCTCACCTCGCCGGTGCGGCCTTCCCCCGGCTTCCCGAGCGTGATGCCGAACGGTTGCGGGGTACTCACCAGCGCGCCCATGACCCGTACCCGCGCGGTGACGCCCTCCTCGGCGGCCTCGGTGGCCTCGACCGTGACCCGCACCACTTGCAGGGCGCGCCCGGCGCTCTCGGTGAAGAGATCGGTCGATTCCATGGTGGTGATCCGCATACGTTCATGCTCCCACGAGCCAGGGAGTTGGCAGGCACCCGCCACCGAACCGTCGCATGGAAACTGTTAACGATATCGCTAACAGTTAACGCAAGGCGCGCAACGCCTCACGTTCTACGAAACAGATCTTCCGAAAGAAGTCTTCCGAAGAGTCTGGTCGGAAGGATTCTTTCGAGCGTAGTATTTCGAAACATGAGTTCCGAACCAACTCCGCGGCCGTCTCGGCGACTACGCCCGAGGCCCCGCGACCCGGGGGCGCGCCGACCGGATCCGGCCGGTGACGGCGCGCTCGGCGCGGCCGAGTTGGCCCGCGCCCGCGGCTACGCGCCGGACGACCCGGCGACGTGGCCGGGCACCGCGGCGGAGGTTCCCGTCGAGCCGGCCGCGGTCGCTCCCGCCGTGGCGGAGCCTGCCGACGACCACGGGATCATGCTGACCGACGCGAAGGCTATGCGCGCCCTGGCGCACCCGGTGCGCATGGCGCTGATCGAGCTCTTCGGCTACCACGAGACGCTGACCGCCACCCAGGCGAGTGAGCTCCTCGGCGAGTCGCCCGCCAACTGCGCCTTTCACCTGCGCACCCTGGCCAAGTACGGGTTCATCCGGGAGGCGGGCGGCGGCAAGGGCAGGGAACGGCCCTGGACGCTGGTCAACCGCACCGTGACGATCACCGACGACCAGCCGGACCCGCAGGCCGCGCTGGCCGCCGGCGAGCTCGGCAGGCTCTGGCTTGAGCGGTGGATCGACCGCGCCCGGCAATCCTTCGGCTCCCGCAATTACCTGCCGGGCTGGGACGAGGCGTCCGGCTGGACAAGCCGCCACGCGTTCCTGACTCCCGAGGAGACCGTCAGGCTCAGGGAGGAGATGCGCCAGCTCCTGAACCGCTACGAAGGCCGGCTGGCCGACCCGGCGCTGCGGCCGGCCGGCGCGCTTCCGGTGGAATGGACGGTCTTCGCGGCCCCGATCGCGTCCGAACTGGCGGCCGAGGATCCCGTGGCCAGCCCGGGGCCAGCTCGCCCGCAGGACTAGAACCCCGCCGTCCGGGCGGACGGCCCGGGCAACGCTGACCATCAATGCGATATATCTTGAACGCTGCGATCAAACACGATACATCTTAAGTGTGCGCCCGCGTTGCCGCCGGGCGCGTGAGACCACAGAAGGAGCCCTGTCATGCACCCGGAACTGCTCTCGTCCCTGGCCGCCGAGCACCGCCGCGACCTGGCCGTCGCCCGGTCAGCCGGCACCATGTCTTCCAGCGGCACCGTGTCTTCCGCCGCTGCCGCGTCTTCCGGCATCACCGCGTCTCCCGCCCGCGCGACCCGACCCTCACCGCGGCTGACCCTGCCTAGGTACCGCGTCTCCTGGTCCCGGACCAAACTGGCCGCCGTGGCGGGGAACCGCCGCGCCCGGTCCGTGGTCATCGTCATCTCAGCGACCCGCACCCTCTAGCCGAGCCCGCCCGGCCCGCGCTCCCGCGCCGCTCATCGCCCGGCCGACCGGCTCATAATCGCGGGCCGGGTTCCTGGCGCCGCGTGCGCCCGGTGAGTACTGTGTGCTACCAGCGCGCGGAGATCATTTGCCCACGCCAACCCCCCTGCCGAGCAATGGCGAGAGATAGGGAACGCGATGGCCCACAAGGACAGGCCGGCCACCCTGCGGGACGTGGCCACGGCCGCGGGCGTGCATCCGGCCACCGCGTCGCGCGCGCTGAACCCGGGAACCAGGCTGCTGGTCAGCGAGGAGACCGCGCGCCGGGTCAGCGAGGCGGCCGACCGGCTCGGCTACCGTCCGAACCCGGTGGCGCGCAGCCTGCGCACCCGCCGCTCGCACACCATCGGCGTGCTGATCCCCGACCTCAACAACCCGCTGTTCCCGCCGATGATCCGCGGCATCGAGGACCGGCTCGCCGAGCACGGCTACGTTGCCCTGATCGGCAACACCGACATCGACCTGGCCAAGGAACGGCTGGTCTTCGACCAGATGCGGGCCAGGCACGTTGACGGGTTCGTGCTGGCGACCGCGATCACGGGCAGCCCGATCCTCGCCGAGGCGGCCGAGGACGAGGTCCCCGTCGTGCTGATGAACCGCACCTCGCAGGACTACCCGTTCTCCTCCGTCGCGGTGGACAACGAGCAGGGCGTGCGGGCGGCGGTCGCCCACCTGGCCTCGCTCGGGCACACCAGGATCGGTCACATCGCGGGGCCGCAGAACGTCTCGACCGGCGCCGCCCGGCTGCGCGGCTTCGAGGCGGGCATGGCCGCGCACAAGCTCCCGGTCACCGACGGGCAGGTCGTCTACGCTTCGGCCTTCTCCCTGGAGGAGGGGGTGCGCTGCGGCCGGGAGCTGCTCGGCGCGCGCGGCGACCTCACGGCGGTCGTCGCCGGCAACGACATGCTGGCGGTCGGCTGCTACGGCGCGCTCGACGAGCTTGACCTGCGCTGCCCGGAGGACGTCTCCGTGATCGGGTTCAACGACATGCCGTTCGTCGACCGGCTCAGGCCGCCGCTGTCCACGGTGCGGTTCCCGCACTACCAGCTCGGCACCGAGGCGGCCACCCTGCTGGTCGAGCGGATCGAGGCCCAGGAAAGCCCGGTGAAGATCCTCTTCCTCGCGCCCGAGCTCGTCGCCCGCGGCTCGACCGTGCCGCTGGACCGCGCGGCGGGCGCCGGCAACGCCGTTCCGCTCCGCCGGCCTGGCCGGGGCCGGGCCTAACCAGGCAACATCGGCATCTGCCCACTTTGGGGCATGCATTCGTTTGCAGTCCGTTGCCGGGCGAATGTCCGGCCGTGGGGGATTTGATCCTCAGCGTTTCCTCTGAAGGCCCGGTGGGGTGGCGCGGCAAACAGTCGCCCGGTGCTTCTTAGCAACAAATTGGACATTGAGGATTGACAAACCCTCAAGCCGCGCGCCAGTCTCTGATGCAAACGATTGCTGACAGTGCTCCGGCAAGGCTGCGCAGGTTACGGTGGCGTACATTTCGTCGTGTTTATAGCGCGGCGCGCGTATGCCGCCGGTATAACCCTCGAAAGTGGGCTCCCGGAGCCTCCGGAAGCTCGACTCCGAAGAATC
The DNA here is from genome assembly GCA_963767685.1 of uncultured Actinomycetota bacterium. Lineage (GTDB taxonomy): Bacteria > Actinomycetota > Actinomycetes > Streptosporangiales > Streptosporangiaceae > Trebonia. Next base: position 901,170 of record CAVYEZ010000005.1, on the reverse strand, counting down.
TTGAGCGATAAGGAAGGAGGAACCGGGCGTGAGCGCACACCTCCCCTGGTTCTCCAAGAACGCAGTCGCACTGGGCGCCGTCACCGCGCTCTCCGTGGGCGTTCTTGCCGCATGCAGCAGCAGTGGCGGTAGCAGTAGCAGTAGCACCAGCGCGAGCACCAGCTCGTCCGGCTCGGCCAGCACGTCGGCGAGCGGGTCGTCCGCGCCGATCACCATCGGCGCGTCCCTGTCCCTGACCGGCGACTTCTCGGCCGACGGCACGGCCTTCCAGAAGGGCTACGAGCTGTGGGTGAAGGACGTAAACGCGGCCGGCGGCCTCATGGGCCGTCAGGTCAAGCTGACCGTCCTCGACGATAAGAGCGACCCCAACCAGGTCGTTACGAACTACCAGACACTGATTAACACCGACCACGTCAACCTGACCTTCGGGCCGTTCTCCTCGCTGCTGACCACCCCCGCCTCGGCGGTCGCGGCCCGCAACGGGTACGCGTTCCTCGAGGGCGCGGGCGGCGCGCCGACGGTGTTCGACACGGCGTCCAACGAGGCCGACCACAACACGTTCGACGTGTCGCTGCCGGTCGCGGACTCGCTACTGCCGTTCGTGAACTACGTCGCGTCGCTCGGGAGCGCGGCGGACCACAACCTGACCGCCGCCTACGCGACGGCAGACGACCCGCTGAACAACCCGCAGACGCAGCTCGCCCAGTCGAAGCTGCAGGCGCTGGGCGTGAAGACGGTCTACTCGAAGATCTTCCCCGAGGAGAGCACGTCCTACAAGCCGGCCGCTGACCAGGTGGCGGCGGCCAAGCCCGACATCGTCGTGCTGGGCTCTTCCGACGTGCCCACCGTCCAGGCGTTCATGCAGGAGTTCGCGCAGCAGAAGTTCACGCCGAAGCTGTTCATCGCGACGGCTGGCCCCGACCAGGGTGCCGCCTTCACCGGCGCGGTCAAGCCGGGCAACGCCGCCGGCATGATGGTGCCGAACGCGTGGTACCCGGGCGTTAACATCCCGGCCAGCCAGAAGATGGTCCAGGAGTACACCGCGCAGTACGGCGGTACCGCCTCGGGCGTGAACGCGGACGTCGCCGAGGCCTACTCGGTCGGCCAGGTGTTGCAGGCGGCGGTCAAGGCGACCGGCAGCATCGACAACTCCAAGATCATCACCTACCTGCACAGCGGCGTCACGTTGAGCACCGTGCAGGGCAGCGTGCACTTCGACTCACTCGGCGAGAACTCAAGCGCGATCGCCTTCATCTTCCAGTGGCAGAACAACGGCACGAAGTTCGTCCAGGTCCTGCCGGCCAGCGCGAACGGTTCGGTGCCGATCCTCGCGACCAAGCCGGCCTGGACGAGCTGAGCAAGGCGCGTTAGCCAAGTAATCCATGGGTCCCGGGTGTCCGGGACGTTCGATCCGACCAGGACGGAGTGGTAATGGCACGGGAGCTTTCCGAGGCCATCGTCGACGGCATTCTCATCGGCGGCGTCTACGCCCTTATGGCAGTAGGCCTGACGCTGATCTTCGGCGTGCTCGACATCATCAACATCGCCCAGGGTGTCCTGGTCATCCTGGGCGCCTACCTGTCTTACTCGCTGTTCAACAAGGCCCACATCGACCCGTACGTCGGGCTGCTCATCACGATTCCCGCCATGTTCATCATCGGCGTGGTGATCCACTGGGCGTTCATCAGCCGGCTGCGCGGCGGCGAGCGAACGTCGATGACACTGCTGGTCACCTATGCCGTGGGGCTGATCATCGAGGGCATCCTCTACAAGATCTACGGCGCCAACAACGTCCAGCTCTCGCCCAGCTACGTCAACAGCAGCGTGCACGTGTTCGGCTTCTACATCGGCTGGGTCTACATCTGGGGCTTCGTGATCGCGGTCGCGCTCGTAGGGGCCGTCTACGCGCTGCTGTACCGGACCAGGTTCGGGCGCAGCGTGCGAGCGGTCATGCAGGACGGCGACGCGGCCCGCCTCGTGGGCATCAGCGTGAACAAGGTCGCCGCGATCACCTTCGGCGTCGGCGTGGCGGTGACCGCGGCGGGCGGCATGGTGTTCGGCGAGACCAACGCGTTCAACGCCAACAGCGGCTACGACCTCATCTCCCGGCTGCTGTCCATCGTCATCCTCGGCGGCATGGGCAGCGTCGGCGGCGCGCTCGGCGCGGCGGTGTTCATGCTCACGCTGGAGTCGGTGGTGACCATCTGGCAGCCGACCTGGGCGGTCGCCGTCTACTACGCGGCGCTCGTCATCGTCCTGCTCTGGCGTCCGACCGGCCTCTTCGGCCAGAAGGCGGTGCGGGCCCAGTGAAGCCACAGACGCTGACCAAGGGCGGCGGCCTCGTCGTCCTGCTCGTCCTCGCGGTCCTGTTCCCGCAGGTCTTCACCAACCCGTCGATCACCAACTACGGCGTGCTCGCGCTGGTGTTCGCCACCGCCGCGGTCGGCTGGCACGTCTTCTCAGGCAATACGGGCTACATCGCCCTCGGCCAGGCGGTGTTCTTCGGCAGCGGCGCCTACGCGATGGGCATCGCGGCGCGTGACTGGCACATGCAGGCCACCGCGGTCTTCGAACTGCTTCCGCTCAGCGCCGCGGTAGGCGCGCTGATCGCGATACCGTTCGGGCTGATCGCGCTGCGGGTCCGCAGGCACACGTTCATCGTGGTCACGATCGCGGTCTTCTTCATCTTCCAGCTGATGGCGTTCAACTTCTCGTTCACCGGCGGGTCAAGCGGACTCGGCTCGCCGTTCCTGAGCTGGGCGCCGATTCCCTACAACCAGAACTTCTACTACATCGCGCTGGCCTGCGCGGTCGGCTCGATCATCGTCGCCTGGCTGGTCGGGCGGTCCCGGTTCGGCCTGCAACTCCGCGCGATCAGGGACGACGAGGACCGGGCGCGGGGCCTCGGCGTCAAGGCCATGCGGGTCAAGCTGGCCGCCTACATGATCTCCGGGGCGATCACCGCGCTGATCGGCGCGGTGTGGTTCTACTACCTCAACCAGGTCCAGCCGCAGACCGGCTTCAACCCGCTGTTCGACCTCACGCTGGTGCTGATGATCTTCTTCGGCGGGTACGGCACGATCGCGGGCTCGGTGCTCGGCGCCCTGATCATCGAGCCGCTGTCGCTGTGGCTGAACACCATCCCCGCGCTCAACGGCCTCAATGAGATCGTGCTCGGGGCGATCCTCCTGCTCGTCCTGCTGTTCATGCCGCGCGGCATCCTCCCGACCAGCGTCGAGTACATCACCAAGATCAGGACTAAGGGCCGTCCGGCGGTCGTCCCGGCGACCACGATCGGGGCCGCGTCCGCCGCGCCGTCCGCTCCGCCCGTCAGCTCAGGAGGTGCCCGGTGACCGCCTTGCTGCGCACCGAGGGAATCAGGAAGGCCTACGGCGGCGTCCAGGCGCTCAACGGCGCCGAGATCGCCGTCGAGGAGGGCACGATCGCGGGTCTGATCGGACCCAACGGCTCCGGCAAGACCACGCTGTTCAACGTCATCACCGGCTACGAGCGCCCCGACGCGGGCCAGGTCTGGTTCGGCGGCCACGCGATCACCGGCCTCGCGCCTGACAAGGTGTTCGCCGCTGGCATCGGCCGGACCTTCCAGCTCACCAGGATCTTCCCCCGGCTCACCGTCATCGAGAACATGCTGATCGCGGCGCAGGCCAAGGACCGGCCGAGGAACCTCCTCGCCTGGCTCGGCCGGGACGCCTGGAGCCACCACCGCAGGCACGCGCTCGAACTGCTCGAGTTCGTCGGCATCGACCGGCACGCGGACGTCCTGGCGGGCTCGCTGTCCTACGGCCAGCGCAAGCTGCTTGAGCTTGCCTACGTGCTGGTCGCGGACCCGGCGGTGATCCTACTCGACGAGCCGGCCGGCGGCGTGAACCCGACGCTGATCAACATGATCGCCGACCGCATCAAGCTGCTCAACGACGAGCAGGGCAAGACGTTCCTGCTCGTCGAGCACAACATGGAGTTCGTGATGGGGCTGTGCTCCACCCTCACCGTGCTGGAGTCCGGTGCCACCGTGGTGAGCGGCCCGCCGGAGATCGTCCGGTCCGACAAGCGCGTTCTTGACGCCTACCTGGGCGCTGACCTGGACGAGGACGACGACCCGGCCGCGGAGCCCATGCTGGACAAGGAGGCAGGCCGATGACTGAGCCGCTACTCACCATGGAGGGGGTCGTCGCGGGCTATGGCGGCGGCGACGTGCTGCGCGGCGTTACCTTCGACGTGCCAGAGGGCGAGATCACCTGCGTGGTCGGGCCGAACGGCGCGGGCAAGTCCACGGTGATGAAGGCGATCAGCGGCCTGCTCAAGCCGCGGCTTGGCACGATCACGCTGCGCGGGGAGAAGCTCGTCGGCAAGTCGCCGCGGCAGATCCTGGACCTCGGCGTGGTCCAGGTGCCGCAGAACCACAGCCTGTTCAAGGGAATGACCGTCCACGAGAACATCGACCTCGGCGGCTACACGCTCAAGGACCGCTCCAAGGTCGGCAAGCGGATCGACGCCGTCTACGACCTGTTCCCGCAAGTGCGCGGCTGGGCGCCGATGAAGGCGGGCGCGCTGTCCGGCGGCCAGCAGCGCCTGGTGGAGTTCGCCCGCGCGCTCATGCTCGACCCGAAGCTGATCCTGCTCGACGAGCCGTCCATGGGCCTGTCGCCGATGGTGCTGAAGTCGGTGTTCGCCGCCGCCAGGCAGATGAACGCCAGCGGCGCCACCGTGCTGCTCGTCGAGCAGAACGCCCGGGCCGGCCTTGAAGCTCAGCCACTACGGCGTAGTCATGGAGAACGGCACCGTCCGGCTGGCGGGCTCGGGCCGTGAGGTGCTCGAGCACCCGGAGATCGGCGAGCTCTACCTGGGCGGCGCGGTTAAGAAGTCCTGAAGGTTCTTCAGAAGAACCTCAGAGGTCATATCGGCAGATAACAACATAGTGACCACTAGTCATAGCTTGCCGTATATGGCACCCGCAAACGCATTAAGGTAGGAACAGCACAAGTGATAAGTTGTCCCGGCAGCGGCGGCCGACCGTAAGGTTCTCTGCGCGTCTCTGCCTGTAGCACGGCGGCGTGCGAAAAGATCGCTCTTCCAGCGAGGACTGATTAATGGGAACCCATGGTGCGAGCATGCGGACGCGCGCGCTTCTGCCTGCTCGCCGGGCAGGCAAATCGGCGAATGTCGATTCAAGGCAGAGACGGCAGCTGAACTTGACCGACTGGCCCGTGGCCCGTCGGCTCTTCGCCGTCATCGTGGTGGCCCTGCTCATGGGGCTGGTTTTCGGTGGACTGCGGGTCGCCGACACGGAGAACAGCGCGAGCCAGTTCAGCAAGACCGAGCAACTGGCCAAGCTGAGCGCGCTGCTTATCCCGGTTGCCCAGGATCTGCAGAACGAGCGTGACGCGACCGACATCGCGCTGATCAGCGGGACGCAGGGGGCGATTAACCAGCTCCAGGCGATGCAGGGCCAGACGAACCGCGACCTGGTCCCGGTCCGGACCGCGCTGCAGGGGGTCCTTGGCGGCGGCTTCTCGGCCACGGTCGAGTCGGACGCGAGCGCGGTGAACAGCGAGCTCTCGGTCAGTGGCATCGGTACCTTCAGCACCAGCAGCGTTAGCGCGAGCGGGTTGCACGGGCTGTTCGCCATCGCGAACTCGAACGGCCAGGAGGCGAGCGCGGACTACGAAGCCGTCATCGCCGACATAGGCACCCTCCAGGCGCAGGTCTCGCTCGGTGTGACCGACCAGTCGCTCAACAGCGACGTGCAGACGCTCAGCGCGCTCGCCCAGGCCAAGGACCTGACCTCGCAGGAGCAGTCCGTCGTGGACCCGGCGCTGGCGAACGACGCCAACAGCGGGGTTACGGATGCCAACAACAACCCCACCTTGGGGCACCTCGACTTCGCCGGGGAGACGAGCCTGCAGCTCGCCTACAACGAGGAGCTCACCCAAGAGGCCGCGTTCCACAAGACGGCCAGCTCGGCGGAGAACGCTGAGTTCGACACCCTGCTCGGCCCGGAGGCGGCCAAGCTGGACGGCGAGACCGAATCGGACACCATTGACCAGGCCATCTTCGCTGTCGCGGGCGGCGGGGCCAACGTGAAGGGCGAAGAAGACGGGGTCGGAATCGTCTTCCAGCCGTTCATCCAGAATCAACTCAATGGCGCGGGCGGCGTGCTGACCGCACTCCAGTCGGACACAGCGCTTGACAAGGGCACCGCCGGTCAGGAACGGGCGGAGCTGAAGAGCAACCCGGCCACGGGCAACTCGGAAGTGCAGCCCACGACCCCGCCGATAGTGCAACCAGTCTCCGGCATCCAGACGCTGCAGACGGTGTGGGACAAGGGCGTCGACGCGAAGCTCGCCGCGCTTCAGACCACGGAGCAGTCCGTGGCCGGCAACATCGTCAGCCGGGCCACTCAGCTCCAGCAGTCCGCGCAGCAGACCGCGCTCACGTTCCTCATCATCACCGTGGTCGTCCTGCTCGTCGTTCTCGGCCTGGCTCTCCTGGTCGCCCGGTCGCTGGTGCTGCCGCTGCGCAGGCTGCGCGCGGGCGCGCTGGACATCGCCTCGGTGCAGCTGCCGGAGCGGGTCCGGCTGCTGTCGGAGAACCCCGAGTCCGCCGGGAGCATGGAGGTCGCGCCGATCAACGTGCCCTCGCAGGACGAGATCGGCCAGGTGGCCCGGGCATTCGACCAGGTGCACTCGGAGGCGGTGCGGCTGGCGGGCGAGCAGGCGCTGCTGCGCTCCAGCTTCAACGCGATGTTCGTCAACCTGTCGCGCCGCTCGCAGACGCTCATCGAGCGCCTGGCGCGCATGATCGACAACCTGGAGCAGAACGAGGACGACCCGGACCGCCTCGGCAGCCTGTTCTCCATGGACCACCTGGTCACCCGCATGCGCCGCAACTCGGAGAACCTGCTGCTGCTCGCCGGGCACGAGAACCCGCGCAAGTGGTCGGAGTCAGTGCCGCTCGCCGACATCGCGCGCGCCGCGACGTCCGAGATCGAGCAGTACAACCGGGTCACGCTGAACATACCGCCAGGCGTTTCCGTCATCGGCCAGGCGGTCTCCGACGTCGTTCACCTCCTCGCGGAGCTGGTCGAGAACGCCACGATCTTCTCGCCGAAGGACACCCAGGTGCACATCGGCATGCAGGAGCTGACCAGCGGCGGCGTCCTCATCGAGGTCGTCGACAAGGGCATCGGCGTCTCCGAGGCCAGGCTGACCGACATGAACTGGCGGCTCGACAACCCGCCGACGATCGACGTCTCCGTCTCCCGGCACATGGGCCTGTTCGCCGTCGCGCGGCTGGCCGAGCGGCACCGGGTCAGGGTCCGGCTGCGGCCCGCGCCCCCGCAGGGACTGTCGGCCCTGGTGTGGCTGCCGGACAGCGTCATCGAGCGGACGAACAGGCTAGGCTCAGGCACCAGCAGCTGGTCGTCGCAGCCGGCCGCCGCGCGGACGCGGGCGGTCACGGGGGAGTCAGCCGCCCTCACCACGGGCGCGCAGGGCGGGGTCGGCGTCGCCACGGCCTACTCGGACGGCAACGGCAACGGCAACGGGCACGGGAACCCGGCACTGGAAAACCGGACGGCGTCGGGCTGGTTCCGCGGCGGGCAGGAAGTGGCGGGCCGCGCGGCGGCCGGCACCCTGGGCGGCCAGGACGGTGCCTTCGCGCCGGGCTGGGGCGCGGGAGCCGACCCGGCGGCCGCCTTCGGCGAGCCGTCAAGCACCGAGCAGACGGCCTCGGGGCTCCCGGTGCGCGTGCCCCGGGCCAACATGCCACCGGGCGCGGGCGGTGGCGGTGAAGCCGGCGCCACCGACAGTCATGCGGCAGCTCCACGAAGGGCGGCGGGTAAGGGCCACGGGTCAGCGAACGGCGGTCACGCGCTCCCGCGCCGGTCGCCCGAGCAGGCACGGAGCCGCCTCGCCGGGTTCCAGCGCGGAACGCGCAGGGCGGAAGGGCAAGGCGGAAGCAGTGGCCAGGCGCCGCGTGCAGGAGAGGGGACCTTGAGTTGAGCTACGCATACCGTCAAGACCTAAACTGGCTCGTCAGCGACTTCACCGCGCGCGTACCCGACGTGGCGCACGCGGCCGTCGTCTCCGCCGACGGCGTGCCGTTGTCGTTGTCGGACGAAATCCCCGCGTACTTCGCCGAGCAGCTCGCGGCCATCACGTCCGGGCTCGCCAGCCTGATGCAGGGCGCCGCCAGGATCTTCGAGGCGGGCGTGCCGACCCAGGCGCTCGTCGAGATGGAAGGCGGCCTGATGATCGTCAAGTCCATCAGCGACGGGTCGAGCCTCTGCGTCCTCGCCTCACCCGACTCCGACACCGAGCTGGTCGCCTACGAGATGTCGCTGCTGGTCGAGGCGGCGGGGGAGGTGCTCTCCCCGGCCCTGCGCAGCACCCAGCAGCCGCGCGTCATCCCGGCGAGGTAACTAGTTCACCCGGCGACGACAGGGACCCGGCCTGAAGCCTGGCGCGGCATCTGCCCCCGCCACCAGGCCTGTCCCGCCCGCGGGAGCAGGTGCACCGGGTCGTAGTAGGGGTACTCGCGCTCAAGCGCCACCGGGTCGTCGGCCTCGAGCGCGGTGCGGTAGCTCTTCGTCCAGTACGAGACGCCGCGTTCGGTGTCGTACCTCGACGACCTGGTGAACCCAGCGCTTGCCCGCGTACGGCACGTCGCAGACCACGCGCGGGGTCGCGAACCCCGGCAGGTAGCCCATGATCGCCGACTGCAGCGCCTGTGCCTCGCCCACCGTCAGCCGCCAGTGCTCGGCGCCGGGGATCATGTCGCACAGGTAGAAGTAATAAGGCGTCACGCCGGCGCTCGTCGAGCAGCGCGAAGCACAGGTCGAGCAGCGCGCCCGGTGAGTCGTTCACCCCGCGCAGCAGCACGCCCTGGTTCCGCACGTCCCGCACCCCGGCGTCGAGCAGCGCCCGCGCGGCCCGCGCGACGAGCGGCGTCACCGACTGCGCCGCGTTCACGTGCGTGTGCACGGCGAGGGAAACCCCGCGCGACCGCGCCGTGGCGGCCAGCCGCGCCATTCCCTCGACCACGTCGTCGGACAGCCAGTGCTGCGGCAGCCCCATGAGCGCCTTGGACGCGAGCCGGATGTCGCGCACCGAGTCGATCTCCAGCAGAGCGGAGACGAACGCCTCGACCCGCGGCCACGGCAGGTTGGCCACGTCGCCGCCGGACACGACCACGTCCCGCACGGACGGGGTGGACCGCAGGTAGGAGAGCATCGCGGCGAGCCGGTCGTCGCGCGCCACGGTGAAGCGGTGCTTGTCGTAGGACGGCGTCGGGTTCCCCACGAGGTCCATCCGGGTGCAGTGCCCGCAGTACTGCGGGCAGGTCGGCAGCAGCTCCGCGAGCACCTTCGTCGGGTACCGGTGGGTCAGCCCCTCGACCGCCCACATCTCGGCCTCGTGCAGCGAGTCCCGCGTCGCGTAGCGGGTGCGACGGCCACTCCGGCTGCCGGTCGCTGAACACCGGCAGCATGTACCGGCGCACCGGGTCGGCGTACCACGCGTCGGTGAACCCGGCGATCGGGCGGCGCCGCCACGGCGGGCGCGATCGTGTTCAGCATCTGCGGCGGTATCAGCATGGACATCGTGGCCCGCTCCCGCTGGTCCCGCTCCAGGTCCGCGAGGAACGCGTCGGACAGCCGCGCGCCCGCCGCATCGCCGGTCACGTCCCGCAGCTGCCGCGCGTTCTTCACCGAGTGGGCCCGCTGCCACTGCGCGGACTCCCACTCCTCACGGGTCACCCCGGCCCATCCGGGCAGCCGCCGCCAGTCAGGCTCGGCGAGCTCTCGCCGCTGGTACTGATACGGCTGCTCCACCATCCCGCCTCCCGGGGTGACGACCACCAGTCTTTGCGTTATACCCCGGAAAGCCTGAAAAAACTACTTAGCAATAGCGAACAGGGCAAAGATTTTCCCGAACGAGTTCGTGCTTCGCCCGCTGGGCCGCATGCTCTCTTTGCCCCGGTAGTAATACAGTCGGGCGATGACGTCCGAGGTGGAGGCGCTTGTCCGGTCCGCGACCGCGGTGGCCGCGGTGCCCTTCGTACCGGAGATCACCCTGCGCACCGCCGCCGAGCCGTTCGGCCTCTGGGACCGCACCGAGCGCGACGCGCCGCCGTTCTGGGCGTTCCCCTGGGCGGGCGGGCAGGGCCTCGCCCGTTACGTGCTCGACCACCAGGCAACGGTCGCGGGCCGCCGCGTCCTCGACGTCGCCTCCGGTTCCGGCCTGGTCGCGATCGCCGCCGCCCAGGCCGGCGCCCGCGCCGTGCTCGCCACCGACATCGACGAGCACGCCCTCGCCGCGATCGCGCTCAACGCCGCCGCCAACGGCGCGTCCCCGGTCACCCCGCGCCGCCTCGACCTGGCCGCGGCGGACCACGGGGACGCCGAGGTCATCCTCGCCGCCGACGTCTTCTACCAGCGCGACCTGGCCGCCGTGGCCCTGACGTTCCTCAAGGCCGCGCGGCGCGCCGGCGCGACGGTCCTCGTCGCCGACCCGGCCCGCGCCTTCGTACCGCGCGCGGAGCTGACCCCCGTCACGACCTACGAGATCCCCGTCCTCCAGGTCCTGGAAGATGCCCAGGTCAAGACCGTGACGATCTACCGCCTGCCCTAGCGCGGCCGACGGGCCGATGATCACGCAAGCCACCCCGCTGACTTAACGAGCGCGCGGACGTCCGATGACGCGCCGGGAGACGTGGCCGCCGCATCCGGGGCCCAGCCTGACGCTGCTCGGCCATGATACCCCCGCGGGGTACGCGACAGTGGCCTGCGAGTCCAAGGCGTCGAATGCCTTAATTGCCCGCGATCTGGTAGTGGCGACGCGGAAGGCCGGTTAGATCCGCCTCCGCGAGGAAGGCCGGCCAGACTGGAAAGGAATCGGGGCCGGTGCCGGGATCGCGATCTTGATCTTGGGCGCCGACTTTGGTGTCATGCCCTATGGCGCAGTCATCCGCCCGCGCCTAGCGTTGCAGGCGTGGCGGGCGGGCCATGCCCGGCCAGGGCCCGCCGTCCGGCGGGCCGGGACCCGCAGGGAAGGACGGAGCACGATGGAGTACGAGCGCGGCCGCAAGGACGGCGTCCCGTCCAATGTCGGGCCGAAGCCCACGTTCACCGGGCACGCCATGCAGGACGCCCTGCTCGACGACGGGGACAAAGGCGAGGTCCGCGTCTACAGCGTGATCTTCGAGCCGGGAGCGCGGACCTACTGGCACTCGCACGCGGCCGGGCAGACGCTGCTGGTCAACAGCGGCCAGGGCATGGTGGAGACCAGGGACGGCGACAAGCGCGTGGTCAGGGCGGGCGACGCGGTCTGGGCGCCGCCAGGCGAGGTGCACTGGCACGGTGCGGCACCGGACGCGTTCCTCAGCCACACCGCCGTCTCCCTCGGCCTCACCAGCTGGGAGGAAGAGGTGGACGAGGAGCACTACCGCGACGCCTTCGAGGAGAAGTGAACGCCGGCGTCACCGGACGAGAGGTGCTCGCGGTCAAGTACGGGCACCGGGTCACCACGCGCGCCGAAAGCTACCTCAACTTCCACCTGTACGGAGAGCCGGACGCCGACCTGGACATCGACTACTACTTCTGGGTGATCAGGGACGGCGGCGGCGTCGTCCTCGTCGACACCGGCTTCGCCCCCGAGGCCGGCGACCGGCGGCGCCGGGCGCACTACGGCACCCCGGCGCAGGCGCTGCCCCGGCTCGGCGTCACCCCCGACGACGTCAGCGCCATCGTGATCACCCACGCGCACTGGGACCACACCGGCAACGTCCGCGAGTTCCCGCGCGCCGCAGCTGGTCATGACCGAGGCGGAGTACGCCTTCTGGACCTCTTCCCTCGCCGGCCGCGCGCAGTTCGCCGCGCACTGCGAGCCGGCGGAGATCGCGCTGCTGCGGCAGGCGCGCGCGGACGGCCGGCTCACGCTGTTCTCCGGCGAGCACGCGGTGGCTCCCGGCATCGAGCTGGCCGAGGTTGGCGGCCATACGCCCGGCCAGCTCATCGCCTCGGTGGCGACCGAGGACGGCGGCACCGTCGTCCTCGCCTCCGATGCCCTGCACTTCTACGAGGAGGTCGAGCGAGACCGCCCCTTCGCGGTCCTCGCCGACCTCCCCGGCATGTACCGCGCCTACGACACCCTGGCCCAGCTCGCCGCCCAGCCGCGCACGCGCCTGGTGGCCGGCCATGACCCGCTGGTCCGCACCCGCTTCGCCCGCCACGCGCAGGCCGGCGCAGAAACCAGCGCGACCCCGGACGCGGACGCGGTCGAGGTAACCGACCTCACCAGCTACTCGACCGTCACCAGCGTGCCGTAGGGCAGGTACGGGTACGCCTGCTTCGCGGCGCTGTACGGCAGTTCGACGCACCCCAGTGACTGCGGCCACCCGTAGGAGCCGCGGTCGAAGTAGTGCACGGCGTCGCCGCCGTCGAAGTACGACACCCACTCCACCGGGTCCGCGTAGTGCGACCCGTCCGGGTTGGTGCCCGACATGATCTGGAACGGCAGCTTCTCGTACACCGGGAAGGTGCCGTCCGCCGTCGGCGCGGCGGGGATCCCGGTGTTGGCGAGCGACGAGAAGATCTGCCTGCCGTTATGCCAGATGGTCAGCGTCTCCGGCGAGCCCTTGCTGGCGATCGCGTAGCTGTAACCGTGCGGGTTCCGCTGGTCCTTGGCGGCGGCCGTCAGCAGCGCATTCCACACCGTCGCCCCCGCCGCCCCGTCGATGGGCAGCTCGTGGTCGGCCTCGAAGCCGGTGATGGCCCCGCGGTCAAGGGTGTTCGCCTCGCCCTGGGACCAGAACGAGCGCAGCTGCGCCGGGTACCCGCCGCTTCCACTGGAAGGTCCCCGCGGGCGGCGCGTAGGCCGCGGCGAGCTGGGCGGCGGCGCTCGGGCCGGGCACGGCCGCGCCGGCGGCCGGCGTCCAGGTCAGCGGCAGGTAGCCGAGCTGGGCGAGGATCTCCTGGAGGCGCATGCGTGCTGTAGCTCGCGGTCTTGAACGAGGACGACTCCGAACGGTTGCGGCTGTCCCCGAGCCCGGCCACCGTAACCGTGACGTGCGTGCCGGCCGGATAGCCCGGCGCTGGCGTGAAGATCGCCACGTCGCCACTGCGCCGCCAGGTCCCCGCGGTCGCAGGTGACAGCGTCGGCAGCGGTGCGCTGGCGGGGACCGGCTGGTTGTACGTGACGACGATCGTCCCCGCCCCGTCGACCGCCTGCGCGCCGGCGGTCTGGCTGAGCGCGACCGGGCTCACCGAGACAAGGTCAAACGGCAGCTGGCTTGGCGGCGGCGGCCACGGCGGCGGTGCCGCCCGCGGTCGGCTGGCCGCCACCCTGCGTGGCGATCACGATGCCCGCCGTGCCGCCGCCTACGGCGAGTACCGCGCCAGCTGCCCATGCCACGGTCTTTCGCGATAGACTACTCAACGTGATCCCCTCATTGCTTTATGTAATGCTACTGTGCCACACTCGGTCCACGGTGATTACTCAACGTGATGTATCGTATTCCCTGCGCAGTTATGGTTATGCGTAGTCGGTTAAGGGCCCGCTGTCGGTTAGCTGAGAAGCTGCTAAGGGCCGCCTATCGGCTGGTGAGAAAAGTCGAGGCCACACACTGCGCCGATGGTTGCCGCTGCCCGGAAGGACGGTAACGTTTCACCTGCAGTTCGCCGCCGGGCACGGGGGCAAGATCGGCTGGCGTAGAATTGGTTGGGCCACGGCCGGGACGGAGACATCCAGTCTGCAGGTCTCGTTTCGCGGCGGCGCGCCGGTGCTTGTCCGGCTGTCAGGGGATTGGGCCTGGAAGGAGCCCGGGCGGCTCAGCAGATAACGGAGACCGTGCTCGTTCCCTGCGGGCCGGCTACGGACCGAAGGCGCCGCCCGAGCCTCTTCCACTTGACATAGCCGGACATAGGCCGATGAAGAAGGTGAACACTGACGATGGGTGAGCGTGACGCGGCCACGGGCCGCGTTGTCATTGTTATGCCCACGTACAACGAGCGGCAGAACCTGGAGATCATTGTCGGCCGGATCCGCGAGTCGGTCCCGGACGCTGACCTGCTCGTCGTCGACGACAACAGCCCGGACGGCACCGGGGACCTGGCCGACAAGCTGGCCGAGGTGGACCAGCACGTGCAGGTCATGCACCGCACGGAGAAGGCCGGCCTCGGGCGGGCGTACGTGGCCGGCTTCAGCTGGGCACTGGAGAGCGGCTACGACCTCGTCGTCGAGATGGACGCCGACGGCTCGCACCGGCCGGAGGACCTGCCGAAGCTGCTCGCCACCGTCGATCATGCGGACGCGGTCATCGGCTCGCGCTACGTGCCGGGCGGCACCGTGGTGAACTGGCCGAAGTCCAGGGAGTTCCTCTCCAAGGGCGCCAACCTGTACAACCGGATCATGCTCGGCGTCCGGGTCAAGGACGCGACCGGCGGCTTCCGCGTCTACCGCGCCGCGACGCTGCGGCGGATCGACCTGAACGGCATCGAGTCGGCGGGCTACTGCTTTCAGATCGACATGACGCTGCGCGTGCTCCAGGCGGGCATGACGATCACCGAGGTGCCGATCACGTTCGTGGAGCGTGAGCGCGGCGCCTCGAAGATGTCAAGGACCGTGATTTTCGAGGCGTTCGCCCGGGTGGCCAGGTGGGGCATCGGCGCCCGGCTGCACGGCCACTCGGCCGCGAGCATCAGGCGCTAAGCCAGCCGACAAAGGCCGAGCCCCGGGGAGACCCCGGGGCTAAATTTTCCGCGCTCGGTACCTTCAGGCGCTGCGGCGGTTGCTGACGTCGGCGATGGCCCGGGCCTCGAGGGCGCGCCGCTCCTTCACGACCTCAAGTCGCTCCGCGAGCACCGCCTCGAGGTCCTCGACCGTTCGCCGTTCCATGAGCATGTCCCAGTGACTGCGCGGTGGCTTGACCTTCTTAGGGGATGGCGATTCGCCCGTGCTCGCCGTCGCCATGGCCCCGCAGACACGACACTCCCACATAGGGGGTAGTTCCGCCTCAGCGGCGAAGGGCACGCTAAAATGGTGTCCGTTGGGGCAATCGAACGGAACTTCCTGGCGCGGCGCCAGGTCCGTGTTCCGGTCGTTCTCATAGCTCGTGGCGCCGAGCCGGGTTCCGCGAAGTGCGCGTTCGGCCATACTTGCTGCCTCCCAGGCGGTTGGCGATCTCTATCGGCAACACTGGATACCCGGACAAGATTCCCGTCACGCGGGAAGCTCAACCACGTTTCAGCCGTATTTCAGTGTTGCCTGCGGGAGGACGACCTCCCTGCGCTCCCCGCGCATGGAGGGGTTTCGCCCCTCCCTAGCCTCCCCACGGGAGGACGCGCAAAAACCGCCGGCCGCTACGCCGCTACTCTCGGATACCACTGACCGCGCTCGGCGAGGATGTCGCGGAGCAGCACGATGTCGTCGGTCATCACGCCGTCGGCGCCCAGGTCGAGGGCCCGCTCGATCTCCTCGCGCGTGTTCAACGTCCACACATGGACGTCGAGGCCGACCTCGTGAGCCCGCCGGATGAACCCGCGCGTCGCGATCTGGCGGGGCACCTGGGCGCAGCGGGCGCCGACGGCGGCCAGGCGCCTGGCCATCTCCTTGCCCGGCAGTCCGAGGAACCGCATGGCCGCGATGGCCGCCGGGGTGACCGCCAGGCATATCTGCCGGTCGAGGGAGCGCTGCGCGGCGAGCAGGCGGGCGCCGGAGAACGACGCCACGCAGACCCGGTCCCAGGCCGCGGTGCGCTTGAGCACGCTGGCCAGCGGCCCGATCGTGCCCTCGTCCTTAAGGTCGATGTTGAATCGCAGCTCGGGGAACGTGCCGATCAGGTCCTCAAGCAGCGGGATCTCCTCGGTACCGTGCACCCGCGCGGCCGAGACTTCCTTCCAGGTGAGCTTGTTGACCTGCCCGGTCCGGTCGGTAACCCGGTCGAGTTCCGCGTCGTGAAAGGCGATCAGCTTCCCGTCGGCGGTCGAGCGGGTGTCGGTCTCCAGGTAGGCGTAGCCGAGCTGGGCCGCGTACTCGAAGGCGCGCCAGGAGTTCTCCGGTCGGTGCCCGGCGCCGCCGCGGTGGGCGAACGCGAGCGGCCGGGGATGGTCCAGGTATTCAACTGCCACGGCGCCAATTGTCCCCAGTCACCTGGCATTTCCGGTAAACGCCGGTGATCGGCCAACTGTCGCGCAGAAAAAGAGAAGATTCTCGATGCCAATCGCGCCGGACGCGCCCCGCGCACCCCGCCGGAGCCCCACCCCAGCCCGGATAACAGCAAGAAGACTCGTCACTGGCCGCGAGTCTCAAGACCCCGCCGGCGACATCCACTCGCGACGGCGCGCCTCGCCGAGGGCGATGGCGGCGGCGACCGCGACGTTGAGCGAGCCGACCCGGCCGACCTGCGGAATGTAGGCAACCGACGAGACCGCGGCCAGGAGGGCGGGCGAGCAGCCGTGGTCCTCGTTACCGATCGCCAGGCAGACGTCCCCGTCCAGCGGCGCCTCGAACAGCGGGGCCGCGCCCGACGCGAGCTCGATGGCCACCACGCGGAACCCGTCCTCGGCCGCGTCCTTGGCGGCGGCCGCCGGGGCGGGCTCGCGGTAGGCCGACAGGAAGCGGTCGGTGCCCAGGGCGGTCTTGCCGACCGCGGGCAGGCTCAGGTCGGGCGTGTTGCCGCACAGCCAGACGGACTCCACGCCGAACGCGGCGGCGGTCCGCACGATCGAGCCCACGTTGAAGGGCTGGCTGACGGAGTCGAGCAGCAGCGCGAGCCGCCCCTCGGTGCGCCGCCGCCACTCCCGGTTCAGCCGCTTCACGTCGGTCGGCCGCAGTTGCCTGGGCGCGCCCGTGGTCGCCGCTCGCGCGCCCGTGGTCGCCGCGCCCGTGCCGGACGCGGCCACGGGCCCGGGTGCGCTGACCTCGCTGTCCGTGTCATCGGCCATTGAAAGACTCCAGAGCTCGTTCGGGATCATCGTCGTGTACCTTGCGGATTCTGCTGTCAGGCGTCGCGCGCTGCCAGCAGCAGGCGGTAACCGCTGCGCGCGGACAGCCGCGTCACCGACCATCCTTCCTCTTTCTCCAGCCACGCGTGCAGCGAGTCGGCGCCAAGGTTGCGGCCCATCACCAGGGTCGCGGCGGCCGGCGGCGCGAGGCGGGCGAGCCATTGGCGCAGCAGGGCGTGCAGCGGTCCCTTGCCGATGCGGACCGGCGGGTTGGACCAGATCCCGGCCAGCCGGGCCGGGATGTCCGGCGAGTCGGGGAAGACGCAGCGCACGTTGGCGAGCCCGGCGCTCGCGGCGTTCGCCGCGCACAGGGACAGTGCCCGCTCGTTGACGTCGACCGCCCAGACCGTCGCCCCCGGCGCGCGGGCGGCGAGGGTGCACGCGATCGGGCCGTAGCCGCAGCCCAGGTCCAGGATGTCACCCGTCGCGGGCGGCGCGGGCGCCCGCTCGAGCAGCAGCCGGGTGCCCGGGTCGAGGCGGCCGGGGGAGAAGACACCCGAGTCGGTCGCGAGCTCCAGGTACAGGTCGGGCAGCACCACGCGGACAAGCCCGGGCCGGTGCGCCGCCGACGGCTGCGCCGTGAAGTAGTGGGAGGAGGAGGTCACCGGCCCACGGGCTGCTGTGGTGTCGGCGCGGACTCGGCGGCGAGCGCGGGGGCGATGTACGCCCGGTTCATCCAGCGCTCCACGAAGAACGTCATGATCGGGATCGTGCCGGCCAGCAACAGCAGCACAGTCGGCCCCAGCTTCATCTTCAGCTTCTGCGCGAGGATGTACGCGACGATGATGTAGACGATGTACAGGAAGCCGTGCAGCGTGCCGATGTCGTTGACGATGAACGTGTTGTGGGCGGCGACCTGGAGCGGAATGCCGACGAAGCACACCACGATGATCAGGACGCCGGTGATGTAGGCCATCACCCGGTAGCGCAGAGCGGCCGCTCGCATCGTCGGGGGTCCTTCCTGTCTGCTCTTAGGAGTGGAGCTCGCGCAGCCACTTGTTGTGGCCCTTGACCTCGGCGTTCAGCTTCGCCAGGTAAGCGTTGTAGCTGGCGAGCTCGGGGTCGTCCGCCTCGTCGCCGGGCTGCTCCATTAGCCGGACGACGACGCCGTCGGGTAGCTCGCCCTTCGGCAGCATCGCGCCCTTGGGCAGCGTCGCCATCGTCTGCGCCATCGCGCGCGCGACCAGCTCGGCCTCGGTGACACCGCCGCGCCGCAGGTGGAACTCGTCCCTGATGGTCCGGGCCCAGAACACGACGCCGAACACGGCGAACAGCGGCCACTCGAACGTGTACGCCCAGCTTAGCCCGTTGCCGTCCATGGCGCGGTGGTACTGCCAGTCGCCGAGCCACAGCATTCCCCAGAAAGCCGCGAAGACGAACAGGTGCCATCCGAGCCACCGCGGCTCGACGAGGAACCGCCATACTGGGCCTGAGGGTGCCTCGGAGGCGTCGTCGTCCGTTTCCGGCGCGTCGGAAACGGACTGGTCGGACCCCGATGCCTTGGGCACGACCTGGCCCGTGAGGTAGGCCTCGGCCTCAGCCGACGGCGTGGAATCGGGGGTTTCCATAGACTGAGCGTATCGCGCCCCGCGAGGCTGCTGATCGGCGCATGCGCGGAATGTGTCATCGTGGTGTCAAGCCGGGCGTCCTTATCCTGACGGAGGCGACAGGATAGGATCCTTGGCGCTAGGCAGGGTTGGAAGACGCGCCGACGAGAACGGGAAGAACTGGTGAACGCGGAGATTGTGATCTTCGGCGGGAACGCGCATCCGGAGCTGGCCGATGAGATCTGCTCTCACCTGAGCGTGCCGCGCAGGCCGGTTAGGACGACCCGGTTCGCCAACGACTGCCTCCAGGTGCAGCTCCAGGCGAACTGCCGGGAGCGCGACGTCTACATCATCCAGCCCCTGGTGCCGCCGGTGCAGGAGAACCTGGTCGAGCTGCTGCTCATGGCCGACGCGGCCCGCGGCGCCTCGGCTGCCCGGGTGACGGCGGTCATGTCGCACTACGCCTACGCGCGCTCGGACAAGAAGGACGCGCCGCGCATCTCGATCGGCGGCCGTCTCGTCGCCGACCTGCTCGTCACGGCCGGCGTGAACCGGGTGCTGACGCTCACCCTGCACTCGCCGGAGGTGCACGGCTTCTTCTCGGTTCCCGTGGACCACCTGCACGCGCTGCGCGAGCTCGCCGCCCACTTCAGGCGGCGCGACCTCTCGCGGACCGTCGTCCTTTCCCCTGACCTCGGCTACGCCAAGTCCGCGGCGGCGTTCGCGCGGCGGCTGGGCGTCCCCGTCGCCGCCGGCGCCAAGGAGCGGTTCAACGACGAGAAGGTCACGATCTCCTCGATCATCGGCGACGTGTCCGACCAGGACGTCATCATCCTCGACGACGAGATCGCCCGCGGCACGACGGTGATCGAGCTGCTCTCCGTGCTGCGGGCGCAGGAGCCGAGGTCGATCAGCATCGCCTGCACCCACGGCCTGTTCGCCGACGGCGCGCTTGAGAAGCTGGCCGCCGCCGAGGACGTGAACGAGATCGTGTGCACGAACTCGGTGCCCGTCCCCGTCAGCCACCCCAAGCTCACCGTGCTGTCGGTGGCCCCGGCGCTGGCCGAGGCCATCAGGCGCACCCACGACGGCGAGTCCGTCAGCGTCCTGTTCGCGCAGTAACGGCGAGGCCCCAGGCGACACGGGTCGCCCGGGGCCAGGGCTGGCGCGGATCCGGCCGACGGCCGGTGGTCACTAGCCGGCGGCCGGCGGCCGGGGGCGGCTAGCCGAAGCGGTTCTGGTTCGGGGTGCCCGGCAGCAGCGCGAAGATCAGCACGACGATCCAGCCGACGAACGGGATCAGCCCGAGCAGCAGCATCCAGCCCGACTTGTCGGTGTCGTGCATGCGGCGGACGGCCACCGACAGGGCGGAGAGCCCGACGACGAACACGGCGAGGTCGACCAGCAGGGAGAGGGCCACCGAGCCGATCGCGACCGAGAAGATCTCCAGGACGGCGTTGACGATGAACAGCGCAAGCGCGTACCACCAGTAGGCCGACAGCGAGGCGCGGCCCTCGAAGTTAGTGACGTTCTCAATCTGGAGCTTGATCGCGTTCTGGAAGTCGACCGGCCCCCCTTGCAGGTAGCCCCGCTGCGTCGGGTAGCCGGGCGGCGGGTAGCCGCCTGGCTGGCCGTAAGGCCCGCCTGGCTGGCCGTAAGGCCCGCCTGGCTGGCCGTAAGGGCCGCCCGGCTGGCCGTAAGGGCCGCCCGGCTGGCCGTCCTGCCCCGCGTTGGGCTGGCCGTAGGGGCCGCCTGGCTGGCCGTACTGGCCGCCATTCGGCTGGCCGTACTGGCCGCCGCTGGGCGCGTCGTACGGACCGCCTCCCGGCGATCCATACGGGCTGTATGGAGTGCTCACGTTTCTTACCTCCGTGTCCCCGGTTTCAAGTGTCCCCTCGTAAGGACGGAGTTGATTCTTTATGCCCCTTAGGTTTTTCGCAGCAAATTGACAGCTTTGGGATGAATAAACCGGTTGGGGCGGGCCAGGTGCGGGAAAATGGCAGATAAAGATGGAATTTGTACCCGCTTAAACGGGCCGCCGTCAGCCTCGCTTCGTTGCGTGACCGGCGGCCGGCCGTGAATAACTTCGACATTGGTCGATTAATTAACGTTCTCGCCTTATCCGGCGAAGCCCTCTGTTAATGCGCGTCCGCGGCCGGGCCCGCCGCTTCGGGCATGACGTCCGCCATGGGCGGCTGGAACGTTGATACCGATGCGTGAGAGTCTGAGGGCGGAGTGACGCGCTACGGCTTACCCGGGCCCTTGGGCGCGGGTAAGGTCCGGAGGTTCCCGAGGAGGCGCCATGCCCTCGACGGCTGCCGGCCAGCCCCCGCGCCAACGCCTGCGGCGGCCGGGGCGCGAGCCGGGGTAGCCAGCGGGTGCCGCGACCTCTAGCCTACTAATTCGATCGATAAAGATAGTTATGAGGTTACCGATGAGCGACGATCACTGGCACCGCCCGCTGTTCCAGATCCGCGCGGGGGAGCTGACCGGCGACACGGGCCAGACCTCCGGCATGACCCGCCGGGAGGCGATCTCCGGCAAGACCGTCGGCGCGGAGAAGCTCTGGATGGGCCAGACCCACGTCGGCGCGGGCGTCAAGTCCGGCAACCATCACCACGGGGAGGCCGAGACCGCCATCTACGTGGTGTCCGGCACGCCCGCGTTCGTGTTCGCCGACGGTGACCACGAGGTCCGCCTGGAGACCGAAGCCAGGCGACTACATCTTCGTCCCGCCGTACGTGCCGCACCGCGAGGAGAACCCGGGCGGCGACGAGGCGGTCGTCGTCATCGCGCGCAGCAGCCAGGAGGGCATCGTGGTCAACCTGGAGAGCCTCTGGCCGTCGGAGTCGCCAGGGCCGTCCGCCTAAGCCCCGGCCTCGCCGGGCCGCGAGGCGGCCGGGGCGCCGCCGCTTGACCCGTACGCGCTCTCGGTCCCTCCGGCTCGCCGAACCCGCATCCGCTTCATCGTGGATCACCAGGAGCGCCCGGGCGCTCCTGGTGATTCCACCGTCTTCGGCTCCGGTCTCGTCCGGGCCAGAACGGGCCCGGCCCGTGTGGCGAAAAGGCCGGCGCCCGGCCGCCCGGCCACGTCGAGGTCGGCCGCGGCCCACGCCGCCAGGTATCCGTCTGAGCTGGTCAGCACGATCCATTCCGGCTGGCCGAGGCGGTCCGCCAGCTCCGGGCGCGCCAGGTCACGCCGCAGCGCCCACGCCGCCCCCGGGATGTGGCCGGCCAGGAACCGGCTGTGCGAGACGCGTCCATGCAGCCGGCAGGCACCGCCGACAGCGGCCTGAGCGCGTACTCGCCGCCGTTCGCGGCCTGGACGGCCTTGACGCCGAAGCCCTGGCGCGATCCGCCGCCGGTGCGCGAGTCGCATCGACGGCCGTGCGGGCCGACTGGGCCGAGACCCGCTCGCCCTGCGCGGAGGTCATCGCCATCACCGAGCCGCTCCGGCACCCGGGCGCGCCAAGCCGCTCGGCGAGTCCCCCGCCGACGGCTTCCGCTACGCGCTGCCTACACTTGTCTTCTCCGGTTCCGGCGGACGGGCCGTCGCGCCCGGTGGCGCGCCCTTGAGCAATACCTGGATGCCGCGCGTACCGCCATGCGCCGCTGAGCTGTCTCGATAAATAAGACACATCCAAGTGTCAATTGACAGCGGCGGCGAATCCCGCCACGATGGCCGCATGACTCGGACGCACCCACGGCGTGGTTTGCCGCTACGTCGACTTCCGGCGCACCTCCAGCGCCCTGTGTCGCTGCGCTCTAGAGTCTCCGCCTTCATAAGGCGCCTTATTCCGATCGACTTTATGTGATTTAACCTGGCGTTGCCGGGTGGCGCGGCCGCGCCATGCTCGGCGACACCTCGACGGGCGCCGGCATTCCGTCGGAGCCCTCCTGCGTCGCCTCGGTCCCCCGCCACTGACGCCGTCCGGCCCGACCGCCGCTTCGCCCGCGTCCGATAAGTCCCGATTAGCGGAGCTTCCCGATGCCTGTTCCTCGCTCTCGCCTGCGCGGCCTGCTCAGATCGCGCCTGACCCACCGAAGCGCGGCCGCCGCCGCCTCCGTCGTCGCGATCTCGGTCCTCGCCGCCTGCGGCAGCGGCTCCCCCAGCGGGTCGTCCGCGGCGGCTCCGGTCGGCGGCCGCGGCGGGCCGGCGCGAGCGGCACGCTCAACTGGGAGTGGGAGCTGCCCACCTCCTGGGACCCGGTCACCTCCACCGCCGGCTGGGACATGCACGCGCTCTGCCTCGTCTACGCCTCGGTCACCACCCTTAACCGTCAAGGGCGACCTCCAGCCGGGCCTGGCGTCGTCATGGACGTACGCGGCCGACGGCAAGAGCGTGACGTTCACGCTCCGGCCGGGCCTGAAGTTCTCCGACGGCTCGCCGCTCGACCGCCACGTCCGTGCAAGGAGAACATCCAGCGCGGCCTGACCCAGTCCGAACTCGACTGTCGCCTCCGAGCTGTCGGTCATCTCCAAGGTCGTCGTCAACAGCCCGACCAGCTTCACCCTGGACCTGAGCCAGGTCGACTACCAGATGCCGGACCTCCTCGCGGGCAAGGACGGCATGATCGTCAACCCGGCCTACTTTGCCGCGGGCAAGGTGACCTCGCCTCGCAATGCAGCCCGGGGCGCCGGGCCGTTCACGCTGACCAGCTACGTGCCCGCACTCGCACGCCAACCTGGTGCGCAACGCGAGCTACTGGGACGCCAGCCAGGTTCACGTCGCGAGCTTCAACGTGCTGTCGATCACCCAGCCTGAGCAGATCCTGGCCGCGCTTGAGTCCGGGCAGGTCAACGTGGCCTACATCGCGGGCAACCAGGTGGCGGCGGCGAAGGCGGCCGGGTTCAAGATCGAGGTGATCCCGTCCCGAGGTCGTCAACGAGCTCGACATCCAGACCACCACCGTGCCGTTCACCAACCCGAAGGTCGTCGAGGCGATCAACTACGCGATCAACCGGCAGGCGATCCTGCAGGTCCAGGCCTCTGGCTACGGGGCAGTCGTCCTACCAGCCGTTCCCCGCGGGCTTCGTCGGCTACAGCGCCAAGCTCGCCAACGCGTCTACCCGTACAACCCGGCCCTGGCCAAGCAGCTGCTCGCGCAGGCAGGGCTACGCCAAGGGCCTGAGCATCACGCTGACCTCCGAGGCCGGCACCGATGACGCCCTGGCCGAGCAGATCCAGGGCCAGCTGCAGCAGGTCGGCATCACGGTCACGATCAAGGACATCGCGGCCGACACCTCGACCCAGTTCCTCTACCTGAACAAGTCGATCCCGTTCGCGATCGACGGCACGGCCGGCCGCATGTCCCCGGTCGAGATGCTGGACGTCCTCTACAGCCAGCAGGGCCTGATGAACGTTACGGGCAAGGCGACGACCACGCCGACCGCGGTGTCGGGCGCGCTGTCGGGCGCGCTCACCGTCCCGCTCGACTCACCCTCCTACCCGGCCGCCCTGCAGAACGCGGTGAAGACCGCCGTGCAGCAGGAGCCGATCCACATCTGGCTCTACACCAACCCGCGCATCTTCGCCTACAGCCCGACGGTCAGTGGCATCCCGTCGGACCTGGTGCAGCAGCGCTGGGAAGGCGTCACGGTGGGCGGCAGCTGACCGATGGCAGTCATCGAGCTGACGGGCGCTGACCTGAGCGGTCCTGAACCGGCAAGCACGGGCGGGGCCATCGGGCCCCGGCGGCGCCGGCTCCGCGCCGCCGCAGCCAGGATCGGCGGCGGGATCGGCGTCCTTATCCCCATCGTGGTGCTCAGCACCTTCATCACCTACAGCCTCGGCGCCCTGTCCAATAGCGACCCGGCGGCCACGATCCTGGGCCAGGACGCGGCTACCCCCGCCGCGGTGGCGCACCTCAACCACGTGCTCGGCCTGGACAAGCCGCTCGTCGTCCAGTACTGGGACTGGCTGTCCCGGGCTGTCCGGGGCGACCTGGGCACGTCCTACTTCACTCAGATCCCGGTGTCGCAGTCGATCTCGCAGCGGCTGCCCGTCGACCTGTCGATCGCGATCACCGCCGTCATCCTGGCGGTCATCATCGGCGGCACGGCGGGGACGGTCGCCGCCCTCAGGCGGGGCGGCTGGTTCGACCGCGGCCTCACGATCGTCTGCTCGGCCGTCTCCACGCTGCCCGCCTTCGTCATCGGCATCATCCTGGTGGTCATCTTCGCGGTGGCCGCGCACCTGCTGCCTGCCAACGGCTACGTCGGGCCTGCCCAGGGCATCGGCCCGTGGCTTGAGCGCATCATCCTGCCCAGCCTCGCCCTCGCCCTGCAGGTGGCGGCCGACATCGCCCGCCAGCTGCGGACCTCACTGGTGGGGGTCCTCGAGCAGAACTACATCACCGGCGCGCGGGTCCGCGGCCTGCCCTACCGGCGGATCCTCATCCGGCACGCGCTGCGCAACGCCGCGGGCCCCGCGCTGGTCGTGGTCGGCATCGGCTTCCCGCTCATGCTGGCGGGCTCGGTCGCGGTCGAGGCGGTGTTCTCGCTCCCCGGCCTCGGCCAGCTGCTGATCGAGACGCCGCCGAGAGCCGGGACATCCCGGTGGTGCAGGGAGCTGCTGCTCGTGGTCAGCGCCTTTGTCGTGGTCGTCAACCTCGTGGTCAACACGCGCTCGCTGGCATTATCGCTACCGGTCAAGCGAAGGAGCGGGCGCGTGAGCGGCGAGATCCCGGCCCGGTGCTGCCAAGACCGGGAGAGGCCCGTGCTGCGGCTGCCGTCCGCCAGGATCGCCCTCGTCATCCTGGCCGCGATCGCTTTCCTGACGATCTTCGGTTCGGCCCTGGCGCCGCAGAATCCCCTCACCATCAACGCCAACGCCCTGTTCCAAGGGCCGGGCCGGGCGCACCTGCTCGGCACCGACTACCTCGGGCGGGACGTGCTCAGCCGGCTGATGGCCGGCACCCGGCTGTCCGTCCTCACCGCCCTTGAGGCGGTCGGCATCGCCCTCGTCATCGGGGCGCCCCTCGGCGTCGCAACCGTCTTCCTCGGCCGGACGTTCGACTTCATCGTCAACCGGGTCGCCGACGCGCTGATGACGCTGCCGTACGTTCTTCTTCGCGGTGGCGGTCACCGCCGCCCTGGGGAACGGCCTGGTGCAGGCCATGCTCCCGGTGGGGATCCTGCTCGATCCCCTACCTTCTTCCGGATCACCCGGGCGGCCACCCTTGAGTTCGCCCAGCGCCCAGTACGTGGAGGCGGCCCAGCTGCTCGGCGGGTCGAAGCTGTACGTCATCCGGGTGCACGTGCTGCGCAAGGTGCTCCCGACCATCGTGGTGACCACGGCGAGCCTGACCGGCGCCGCGCTGCTGGCCGTCTCGTTCCTCACTTTCCTCGGCATCGGCGTCCAGCCGCCGGCCCCGAGCTGGGGCGGCATGCTCTCCTCCGACCTCGATTACCTCAACCTCGCGCCGTGGGCGCCGTTCATCCCCGGGCGCCTTGATCGCGCTCACGGTCGGCGCGCTCAACGCGCTCGCCGACGCCTACCGCGACACAGACCGGTCCCGGCGCCCTGCTCGCTGCCCGAGGCCGACCCGCTCATCAAGACCCACTCAACCCTGGAGGCCGCCGATGCCCGGCAACCCGCAGCTAGCTGAGGCTCCGGCCGCCGGGCCGGGCCTCGACGAGGTCCTCGGCCTTCGAGGACCTGCACGTCACCGTGCACGACGGGGCCGCCACCGCGCTCCGCGGCGTCTCGCTCGCCGTCCACTCCGGCGAGATCGTCGGCCTGGTCGGGGAGTCGGGCAGCGGCAAGACGCTGACCTGCCGCGCCGCGCTGGGCGTGCTCCCGCCAGGCGTCGCCGTCCCAGCGGGAAGATCACCTTCGCGGGCGAAGACGTCGACGGGCCTGTCCCGGCGCGGCTGGGAGCGGCTGCACGGCTCGCACATCGGCGCGGTGTTCCAGGACCCGGCCTCGTACCTCAACCCGACGACCTGACGGTCGGCAGCCAGTTCGAGCGAGGTGCTGCGCGTCAAGCGCGGGCTGTCCCGGCGCCGAGGCGCGCGAGAAGGCGGCCGAGCTGCTCGACCTCGGTCGGCCTGCGCCAGGCGGCGCGCGTCTTCCACCAGATCCCCGCCGAGCTGTCCGGCGGCATGCTGCAGCGGGTGCATGATCGCGATCGCGATCTCCTGCGACCCGGAGCTGCTGATCGCCGACGAGGCCACCACGGCCCTCGACGTGACCATCCAGGCGGAGATCATCGAGCTGATCCAGGACGCTGCGCGACCGGACCGGCCTCGCGGTGATCTTCGTCTCCCACGACCTCGCGGTGATCAGGGAGCTGTGCGACCGGGTCGTCGTCTTCTACGCGGGCGAGGTCGTGGAGGCGGGCCCGGCGGAGGAGATCATCGAGCGGCCCCGGCACCCTTACACCCAGGCGCTGCTGCGGGTCGCGTCCGTCGGTGACTTCCGGCGGCGCGAGCTTGAGGTCATCCCCGGCCAGCCGCCGCACGTCGGCGCGCAAATCACCGGGTGCCGGTTTGCCGAGCGCTGCCCGGCCGCCGTCGACGCCTGCCGGGCCGGGAACATCGCCCTGACCCGGCTCAGCCCGGCGCACGAGGCGCGCTGCGTGCGCGTCAACGACCCCGCCCTCGCGGTGGCGTCCGCTGCCATGGCCGCCCCGGTCCCGGCCGCCCCGGCCGCGGGGCGGGCACCGCCGCCGGGACGACCGCGGCCGCAGAGCAACTGGCCAGCCGATGACCACGGAGGTAACGCAGATGGCAGGGACCACGGACGCCCCCGCGCGGCCGCTGCTCGAGGTCGCGGACGTCGACGTGGTCCTCGGCCGGGGCTGGCGCGCCAGCCACGTGCTGTCCGGGGTCGAACCTGAACGTCTGGCCCGGGGAGATCATCGGCCTGGTCGGCGAGACCGGCTCGGGCAAGACCACCCTGGCCAGGACCGTGGTCGGCCTCGCCAGGCCGCGCGACGGCCGGGTCCTGTTCGACGGCAAGGAGATCTCGGCCCTGCGCGGCGCCGCCAGGCGGCGAGAGCGCCGTACCGGGCACATCCAGCTGGTCTTCCAGGACCCGTTGCGCGTCCTCGACCCGGACCTGACCGTCGGGGACATCGTCGGCGAGGGGCTGCGGATCCGCGGCGGCCTGTCCACCGACGAGATCGCGGCCCGGGTCGAGGACGCGCTCGCCAAGGTGGGACTCGGCGCGGCGCTGCGGCCCCGGCAGCCAGGGCAGATCTCCGGCGGCCAGCGGCAGCGGGTCTCGATCGCCCGGGCCCTGGCGGCCGACCCGAAGCTGCTGCTGTGCGACGAGCCGGTCAGCGCGCTCGACGCGAGCAACCGGAACTACATCCTGCGGCTGCTCGCCGGGCTGCGCGACAGCCTCGGCTTGCCGATCGTGATCATCTCGCACGACCTGTCCTCGCTGGCCGGCATCGCCGACCGGGTGGTAGTGCTCTACCGGGGCCGGATCGTCGAGGACGGCCCGGTGGACCAGGTGTTCACCCGGCCGCGCGCACCCGTACACCGCCCTGCTGATGGCGTCCGCTCCCCGGGTCGAAGGCCCCGTGGCGAGGCCCCGTGGCGAAAACCAGGGCGCCGGGAACGACCGGGAGCTCTCGGTCCACCAGCTCCGCCGCACCATCGCCGATCCCGAGCCGCCGCGGCGCCGGATCGTGCGTCTTCGCCGCCCGTTGCCCCTTCGCGATCGAAGCCTGCGCCGTCCAGCCGCCGCTTGAGGCGGTGCCGGCCAGGCCCGTCGGGCCGCTGGATCGCGGCGTGCCACCGGCACGAGGAGTGGCCCGCGCTGGCCAGCGAGCGGTCCGCGGCCGCGGTCCCGCGCTAGACGCACGAACAAGTCACCGCAGCATCAGGAAGGAACCCCTCCATGCCCGTCGAGTTCATCGGCATGATCAGCACCAAGGACCAGTCCGAGACCAGGCTGAGCGGCGGCCCGGTCATCGACAAGGACTACATCGCGGCGGTTCGCCCGCGCGCATGAGGACGCCGGGTTCGACCGGGTGCTGATCGGCTACGCCTCGTCGCAGCCCGACGGCCTCCAGGTCGCAGCCTACGCCGCCGCGCACACCGAGGGCCTCGGCTTCCTCGTCGCCCACCGCCCGGGCTTCGTCGCCCCCACGCTCGCCGCCCGCCAGTTCGCCACCCTCGACCAGTTCACCGGCGGCCGGATCGCGCGTGCACATCATCACCGGCGGCCACGACGCCGAGCAGCGCGCGCGACGGCGACTACCTGACCAAGGACGAGCGCTACGCCCGCACCGACGAGTACCTGGACGTCGTCAGGCTGGCCTGGACGCGGACGCGCCCTTCGACTACCACGGCTCGTACTACCAGGTCGAAAACGACTACTCCGGCGTCAAGCGCGGCGCAGCAGCCCCGGATCCCGGCTCTACTTCGGCGGCTCGTCGGAGGCGGCCTACCGGGTCGGCGGCAAGCACGCCGACACCTACGCGCTGTGGGGCGAGCCGCTGGCGGAGACCAAGCGAGCAGATCGACTCGGTGAACGAGGCCGCCGAGGCAACGCCGGCCGTGCCAGCCCGCCCGGCATCTCGCGTCAGCTTCCGGCCGATCCTCGGCCCGACCGAGGAACTGGCCTGGGAGCGCGCCCACCGCATCCTGGAGGCCACCAAGGAGAACATCGAGGCGTTCCGCGCCCAGTGGCGGCGGCCAGGTCGGGGGCCTCGGCGGCGACAACCCGCAGAACGTCGGGCTCGCAGCGGCTGCTGGCCGCCGCGGCCAAGGGCGAGCTGCACGACCGCGCCCTGTGGACGCCGCCGGCGGCCGTGACGGGCGCGGGCGGCAACTCGACCGCCCTCGTCGGTACGCCGGAGACGGTGGCGCAGGCGCTGCTCGACTACGTCGACATCGGCGTCACCACCGATCCTCATCCGCGGCTACGACCCCTACGACGACGCGATCGACTACGGCCGCTACCTGCTGCCGCTCGTCCGCGAGGAAGTCGCCAGGCGCGACGCGGAAAAGGCGACCGGCAGGCCGGAACCGCCGCGGCGGTGTCCGCGTGACCGCCCGCAAGCGCCAGCTCAAGCTCGGCGCCGTCACCTACGGCACCGGCGGCCCCGGCTCGCCCTACCTGTGGCTTGACGAGGACATCCCCGTCGACGCCAGCGTGAACATCAACTGGTACATCGAGCAGGCCCGCCTCGCCGAGGAGGCCAAGTTCGACCTGATCTTCATCGTCGACAGCCAGTTCATCACCGCCGACTCCCCGCCGCACTACCTCAACCGGCTGGAGCCGCTCACGCTG
The DNA here is from genome assembly GCA_963767685.1 of uncultured Actinomycetota bacterium. Taxonomy (GTDB): domain Bacteria; phylum Actinomycetota; class Actinomycetes; order Streptosporangiales; family Streptosporangiaceae; genus Trebonia. The sequence continues at coordinate 871,352 of CAVYEZ010000005.1, read as the reverse complement.
CTGTCGGCCCTGGCGGTCAGCACCAGACACCTGGGCCTGGTCGCCACCATGACGACCTCATACAACGACCCGTTCAACATCGCCCGCCGCCTCGCCTCGCTGGAGCTCATCTCCGGCGGCCGGTCCGGCTGGAACGTGGTCACCAGCGGTGACGCCGGCGCGGCCAGCAACTTCTCCCGCGACGAGCACTACGACTACGACACCCGCTACGCGCGCGGCCTGGAGTTCGTTCAGGTCGCCCAGGGCCTGTGGGACTCCTACGAGGAAGACGCGTTCCCGCGCGACCGCGGCACCCGCACCTTCCTCGACCCGGCCAGGCAGCACGCCCTGAACCATAGGGGCGAGCACTTCCAGGTCGTCGGCCCGCTGAACATCGCCAGGTCCCCGCAGGGCCAGCCGGTCATCTTCCAGGCAGGCGACTCCGAGCAGGGCCGCGACCTGGGGGCCACGATCGGCGAGGGCATCTTCACCCATGCCGCCTCCATCGCCCAGGGCCAGGCGTTCTACAACGACCTCAAGGGCCGCGCCGCCGCCAAGGGCCGCGACCCTGAGCAGATCATCATCATGCCGGGCGTCTCGGTCTACATCGGCGACACGGACCGCGAGGCCCGCGCGATCGAGCTGGACCTGCAGACCAGGGACAGGGACTTCGACCGCGCCCTGGCAGAGCTCGGCCGCCCGTTCGCCTGGCACGACTTCCGCCAGTACGACCTGGACGCCCCGTTCCCGCAGGAGGCCCTCGTCCACGCCGAGCGCGGCTTCCGGACCGGCGCGGAGAAGATCGCGAAGCTGGCGAAGGACAGCAACTTCACGCTCCGCCAGACCGTCGAGTTCATCTCCTCACCGAAGCCCACCCCGTTCGCCGGCGCCCCGGCCACGGTCGCCGACCAGATCCAGGAGTGGTTCGAGGCCCGCGCCCTCGACGGCCTCAACGTCGGCGTCGGTCACCCGAGCCAGTGGCGCCGCTTCCGCGAGGAGGTCGTCCCGATCCTGCAGGAGCGCGGCATCGTCCGCACCGAGTACGAGGCCACGACCCTCCGCGGCAACCTGGGGCTCCCCGTCCCGGACAACCGCTACACCAAGGCCCGCGAGCACCAGGCGGCCCTCGTCAGCAGCTAAAGGTCAGGCCCGCTGTCTCGAACGGCCGCGGCTGGCTCCGCCCGTCCCTTTCCCGAGCGGGCGGGCAGGGCCGGCTCGTCCTCAGCCTCCCGGCGGGCGAGCGGTCAGGTCGCGGCCCGTCGTGCTGTCGACGTGGGCGGGGATCTCGCCCTCGTGCCGGTCACCGGTGGTCAGCGTCCCCGACGGCTCGAACATCAAGATGGAGCCGCCGCGTGAGGACGGCCGGTGCTCCGTGCCCCTGGGCACGACGAAGATGTCGCCGGCCGCAGGCCGACAGTGCGCTCCCCGCCGTCTTCCCGCAGAGAAACGTCAAAGGTGCCGTCGATCACGAGGAAGAACTCGTCGGTGTCCTCGTGCACGTGCCAGACGTGCTCTCCGCTGGCATGCGCGATCCGGACGTCGTAGTCGTTGACCCGGCCGACGATGCGCGGGCTGTAGACGTCACTGAACGTGGTCAGGGCGTCGTGCAGGTTAACCGGCGTGTTCGTCATGCCACCAAGCCTCGCATATCCGCCTGTTCGGGTCTTGGATGAACTTGACGCGGCCGGCGACGGCTGCGGCGACGGCCCCCGGAATGCGAGTATTGGTACATGTCCCTTCAGCTCACCGATATCTGGCGGTACCCGGTCAAGTCTTGCCGCGGGGAGCGGCTCTCCGCCGCGGTCGTCGAGCCCTGGGGGCTGGCAGGCGACCGCCGGTGGATGGTCGTCGATGCCGACGGCGCGCCGGTCACGGCCCGTGAGCACCCCCAGATGGTGCTGGTCACGCCGCGGCTCGGCCGCGGGCTGATCACGCTGTCCAGTCCCGGGCTGCCGGACCTGGCCGTCCCGGTGCCCGCGGGCCGGGACCTGGTGCCGGTGAGCGTGTGGAAGAGCGACCTGATCGCCGCGCCGGCCGGCGACGACGCGGCGACGTGGCTAACGAAGGTGATCGGCGAGGCGGTACGACTGGTTTACCTGGACGATCCGACGCGGCGGCCCACCAATCCCGCCTACAGCGAGGCAGGCGACCGCGTCTCCTTCGCCGACGGGTACCCGCTGCTGCTGACCAGCGAGGAGTCGCTCGACGCGCTGAACGGCTGGATCGCGGAAGGGAACAAGGCGGCCGAGGGCCCGGTCCCCATGCGCCGGTTCCGCCCGAGCGTCGTCGTTTCCGGCGCCCCGGCGTGGACGGAGGACGGATGGCGGCGGCTGCGCATCGGCCCGGTGACGTTCAGGGCCGTCAAGGGCTGCGACCGCTGCGTCATGACCACCGTCGACCCGGACACGGCCGCGAAGAACCACGAGCCCCTCTTCGCCCTGGCCCGCCACCGCCGCTGGGACAACAAGGTCTGGTTCGGCGTGAACCTCATCCCCGACGCCCCGTCTCAAGAAGCGGTTATCCGCCCCGGCGACCAGGTCGAGGTCCTGGACTAGCCTTCGCCTGAGACGGTGGGCGCCGGGCTCTGGGCGGCACGCTCGGTGCCGTAGGCCGTGCTGCCCCCGGCCGCACCGCCGCGCCGGGGCCGCGAACACTCCGGCCACCCGGCCGGGCCCGGCTCCGCGCCGCGGCACGCGCCCGGGGGCAGGCCACGGGCAGCCCCAGCCCCGGATTGCCGGGCTTTGTCCGCTTTGACGGGCAGCGGGCAGCAGGTGAGTTCCGCTCAACGGGAAGGATTTTCGTAAGCGGAAGGAAAAACGTGCGTGAGAGACGTTTTTCCTTCGCGATAAGATTATTTACCTGCTGATCGGACCTCGCCCGTAAAATATTCACCGCAGAGCAAAGTCTACTTAGCAACTCCCGATGCCAAAATCCCGAAAAGGCTTGTCAGGCGGCCTGGCCCGGCAATGTGGCCGAAGAAGTCAGGCTCGGCCCGTCAATCGGCGGAGCCGGCCGCGGTGCTGATGATCCAGGCCAGCACCAGCGCCTCCTCCTGCCAGGCGTCGTACCGCCCGCTGCGCCCGCCGTGCCCCGCTTCCATCTCGGTCTTCAGCAGGAACGGACCGCCGCTAGCGACCGCGCGCAGCCGCGCCGTCCACTTCGCGGGCTCGTGGTACAGCACCCGGGTGTCGTTGAGCGAGGTCAGCGCGAAGATCGCCGGGTACGTCGCGGTGGCCACGTTCTCATACGGCGTGTAGGACTTCATGTACCAGTAGACGTCGGGGTCGTGCAGCGGGTCGCCCCACTCCTCCCACTCGGTGACGGTCAGCGGCAGCGACGGGTCGAGTATCGAGTTCAGCGCGTCCACGAACGGCACCTGCGCCACGATCCCCGCGAAGGCGGACGGCGCCAGGTTGGCGACCGCCCCCATCAGCAGGCCGCCGGCCGATCCGCCGCGCGCGACGAGCCGGGCCGCCGACGTCCAGCCGGTCGCGACGAGGTGCTCGGCGCAGGCCACGAAGTCGCTGAACGTGTTCTTCTTCTCCAGCATCTTCCCGTGGTCGTACCACGGCCGTCCCATCTCGCCGCCGCCGCGGACGTGCGCGATCGCGAACACGAACCCGCGGTCGAGCAGCGACAGCCGGGTGATCGAGAAACCGGGGTCGGTCGAGTGCTCGTAGCTGCCGTAACCGTAGAGCAGGCAGGGCGCGGACCCGTCGCGCGGCGTGTCCTTACGGCAGACCAGCGAGATCGGCACCCGGGTCCCGTCCGGGGCGACCGCCCACTCGCGGAACTGCTCGTACTCGCCGGACGAGAACGGGACACCGGACGGCGAGGGCAGCACCGGCAGCTGCTTCAGCACGGTCAGCGCCCCCGTCGCCACGTCGTAGTCGTACACGGTGGACGGCGTGACCATGGAGTTGTAGCCGAGCCGGAAGTGGTCCTGCGAGTACTCCGGGTTCGCTCCCGGCCCGACCGTGTAGAGCGGCTCGGGGAAGGTGACCGGCCTCTCCTCGCCCACGCCGGACGGTGGCAGCACCGACAGCCCGGTCAGCCCGTCGCGCCGGTAGTACAGCAGCAGGTAGGACTCGAACGCGTCCACGGAGAGCAGCCGCGTGTCGGCCCGGTGCGCGATGACGGGTGTCCACGCCCCCGCGGTGCCGGCGCCGCTGTCGCCAGCCCCCGGCAGCGGCGCGGAAGCCAGCTCGAAGTTCACCTTGCCGTCGCCGTTGTGCAGGATGAGCAGCCGGTCGCCGGCGACCTCGACGTCGTACTCCACGTTCTGCCGCCGGGGCGCGACGACGGAGAACTCGCCCGTCGGCGTGCCCGCGTCGAGCAGCCACACCTCGCTGCTGAGCTTGGACCCGGTGTGGATGATCAGCCACTTCTCGTCGCGCGACGTTCCGACGCCGAGCCAGAACTTCTCGTCACTCTCCTCGAACACCACCACGTCGTCGGCCGTCGGCGTCCCGACGATGTGCCGCCACACCCGGTACGGCCGCCACGTGTCGTCGACCGTGACGTAGAACAGGGCAGACCCGTCAACCGACCAGGCGGCGCCGTAGTAGGTGTTGGGCACCTCGTCGGCGAGGGTCGCGCCGGTGCTCAGGTCCTTGACCCGCAGCGTGTACCGCTCGTCGCCGGAGAAGTCGGTGGAGTAGGCGAGCAGCTTCCCGTCCGGCGACACGGAGAACGCGCCGAGCGAGAAGAAGGCCTTGCCCTCGGCGAGCTCGTTACCGTCGAGCAGCACCTCCTCGCCGTCGAGCGGCTTGCCGTCCTCCGGCATCGGCGGCCTGACCTCGCCGTCGCGTACCAGCCGGCGGCACTGGATCGCGTACTGCTGCCCCTCGACCGTGCGCGTGTAACGCCACCAGTTCCCCTTGCGCACCGGCACCGAGAGGTCGGTCTCCTGGGTGCGCGCCTTGATCTCGTCGAACACGGCGGAGCGCAGCTCGCCGAGCCCCGCGGTCCGCGCCTCGGTATAGGCGTTCTCGGCCTCAAGGTAGGCGATGACCTCGGGGTCCTTGGGGTCGGCGAGCCAGGCGTACGGGTCGGTGACCGTGTCGCCGTGGTGCGTACGCTCGGTCGGGACCTGCTTGGCGATCGGAGGAGTGGGCGCGGACGAGGACTCAGTCGACGGCACGGTGCTCATGAGGGAAGAGTCTAGAAGGTCTCACCCGCACTCGCTGTGCTAGCCCCGCTCGCCGCCGCGCGCCCGAGGCCCCTGTTTTCTCCCTCGTCGCTTAGTCGCTCGTCCCTCGCTCCCGCGCTCCTCAGTCCGAAAACACGGGCGCGCGCTTCGGCTCGCGGGAAGGCTCGTCCCTCGCTCCCTCCCTCCTCAGTCCGAGGACAGGGGCGCGCCCTTCGGCTCACGGGGAGGCTCCCGCGCTCCTCAGTCCGAAAACACCGGCGGCGCCCTTCGGCTCGCGCTCGGCTCCCGTTGTGGCTCGCATCAGTATTCAGAACGGAGGCGGCTGACTCAGTCACGCAAATGACACCGGGCGCTCCGGTGGCCCGCCCGCGACGATCTCCCGGCCGCGGCGGAGCACCGCCTCATTCCGGTTGTCCGACGTCAGGATGTAGAACCGGCGTGACCTGATCCCGTCCACGACCAGCCCGGCGACCTCGGCGGGGGAGGCACCGAGCAGGGAAAGCTGGTCGAACCGCTCGGCTGAGGCCTCCTCGGCCTCGTCCCTGGCGACCGCCGGGCCCGCCCACCCGGGACGGTTCCTCGCGGAGGTGCCGAAGCTCGTCCGCACCGCGCCGGGACAGAGCACCGAGACGCCCACGTGGGCGACGCCGAGGGACCGCAGGTTGAAGTACAGCGTCTCGGTCAGCGCGGCGACCGCGTGCTTCGACACCCCGTACGGGCCGAGGGTGCCCGCGAACACGCCGAAGATCGACGACGTGTTCACCAGGTGCCCGGCGTCCTGCTCGAGGAGCACCGGCATGAACGCCCGGACGCCGTTCATGACGCCTTCCAGGTTCACCCCGAGCACCCAGTCCCACTCGCCGGGCGGGCACTCCCACAGCGGCCCGTGCGGGCCCCCGACCCCCGCGTTGTTGCAGACCACGTGCACCGCGCCGAACGCGGAAAGCGCCGCGTCCCGTAGCGCGTCGACCGCCGCGCGGTCCGCGACGTCGGTGCGGACGGGCAGGACGGATGCGCCCGCTTCGGTGAGTTCGGCCGCCGCCTTGGCCAGCGCGGGCTCTTCGACGTCGGCCATGACCACGTGCATGCCCTCGGCGGCGAACCGCTCGGAAAGCCCGAGCCCGATGCCGCTTGCCGCCCCGGTGACGACCGCGACCCGGCCGGGGCCGAACGGACTGGGCACAGCGGGATTGGGAGAGCCGTCGCCTGGCGCGTCATTGACAGTCATGCCCGGAGCGTAGCCCGCGGCGGGTGACCGGAGAACCTACGGCGTCGGGGGAGTCAGCTGGTTAGTGGGCTGGCCACCATTGAAGTGCATGAGCGCTATTGCCCCGGTAGCAATAGTCAGCCAGCGGGTCAGCGAGTTGCGCGGCAGCAGCGCGAGGGTTACCCAGGCGACCGCCGAGTACCAGGGCAGTTGCCAGGGCGAAAGGACCATGAACGAGAACGTGAGCGCGCAGGTGGCGGCCAGGGCGGTGGGCACGTCTGGTGAAAGCCGGTTGTACAGGTACCAGGCGAGCAGCAGCATCAGCGGATACCAGATGAACCCGAACGTGCTGGTCGCCGTCGCCTCGGCGTGGCGGCCGTAGTAGTGCTGCACGGTGACCTGGATCAGCCGCCAGATCGTCGGGGAGATGACCAGCTTGGAGTCGGCGAAGGCGTGCGTGAGCGCGCCAAGCCCGTAGCTGAAGATGTACAGGCCGAACGTCGTCAACGCGGCCACCACCGAGGTTCGCGCCAGCCGTGCCCACGCGCGGTCATGGATCAGCGGGATGGCGATGGCGACCGCGACGAACGCTGCGGTGATCTTGATGCCGCCCGCGATGCCGACGAGCAGCCCCACGGTGAGGTCATGCCACGGCCTCGTGCACCGCCGCGACATGACGATCGCCGCGATGGCGAACAGCGAAAGGAACGCGTCCAGGTGCCCGCCGATGACGAGTTCAAAGATCAGCAGCGGGTTGGCCACCCACAGCAAGGTGGCACGGACCGGGTTCTCCGCGGTCCGCAGCAGGATGTAGCCGGCGGCGAGGAACGAGGCGCCCATCAGGATCATCAGCATCCAGATGGTGAGCCACGGCTTGGGTCCGCCGATCCAGGCCGCGAGCAGGTGCGTCCAGGTCGCCACCGGCCCGTATACCGACGGGGTGTTCTGCCACTTGATGCCGACGATCTCGGTGTACGGGTTGTGCGCTCCCCCGGGCAGCGAGATGGGAGTGGACGTGTACGGGCTGTGGCCGAGCGCGGCGATCCGCCCGTCGGCGGCGTAGGACGCGACGTCCCCCGATCCGACCGGCGTGATGTTCACCAGGACGGCCACCGCGCCCGCGGCCGTCCAGAAGACCTTCCGCGGGCTCGGCGACCAGCCGCGGCTGTTGGCCCAGAGCATCATGGCCAGTCCGAGGCAGCACAGCGTGATCGACACGTACATGATCACGTTGGCGGCCAGGTCGGGCAGGTGCCGCGCTCCCAGGTCCCGCGCCGCCGAAGTCAGCGGCAGGAGCACCGGCGCTGTCGCCACGCTCGGCTGGGGAGCGGTAGCGCACAGCCCGTTGAACGCGATGCCCGCCAGGCCGAGCGCGCTGAGCAGCACGGCGGGCAGCGGACGAGCCAGGGGGCTGTGCGACAGGACCTGGATGACCCGGCCCATGAGGGCCTCGACCCGGCCCCCGGTCAGCGGCGGCTCCGCGAGCTTCGGCTGGTCGGCCTCGGGCTCCGCCGGCCCGGGGGCAAGTTGCGGCTCGGTGATCACGGGGGAGTCGGGCACGGCGTCGGCTTCCTCGGCGGCGGAGGGCACCCCGGCGGGAGGCCGCTCGTCAGCGCTGTCGCGCGACGGCGGATCCACCAGCAGGGCCATCGATTTTCCTCCCGGGAATAGCCGTTAAACGGGCGAACACCTACCCTCTGCCCCTTACACCCAAAACGCCGTTTGCCCGCGATCTTACCCCGTGATCATCTCGGAGCCCGCCGCCCGCCGCCCGGCTAATCTCCTTCATCGCTCAGCAGCCAACCACAGGCGCGCGCCGCCCGGCGGGCCGTGCGCGATGTCGTCACCGACATGTGACCACGTTCACAAGCAAGCAGTTAGGCTACGCCGGGCCGCTCCGCGAGCTGCTGAGAGATTCCTGAGAAAATCCTCTGAGGACCGCCCCTGGCCCGCCTGAGCGCCTGCCTGGTCCCGGCGAGCAGGCACAATGGAGGACGTGGCACACCAAGCGCGATTCGCGGCCTTGATGACGGCGATCACCAGGCGCCTCCCGTTCGGGCTGTCCGAGGTCGTGGCCCCGAGCCTGGTCGGCTACCTGCTGATCAACCTGTGCACGTTCTTCATCGACCTGTCGCTGCTCGGCCTGTTCCACGGCACCCTCCGCTGGCCCATCCCCGTCGCCGTGACCTGTTCCTACGGGACCGCGTCGGTGCTCAGCTACATCGCCAACCGGATACTGAACTTCCGCAGCCACGAGAACGTCGGCAGGCAGTTCCCGCTCTACGTGGCGGTGAGCGCGAGCAACTACCTGATCTTCGTGCTCGGGCTCACCGACCTGCTGTCCGCCGTCGGCGTCTACTACGAGCTCTCCCGGGTCATCGCCGCCTGCTGCGAGGCCGTCTACCTGTACACCATGCTGCGCTTCGTGGTGTTCCGCGACAGCCCGGGCGCCATGGGAGGGCGGGAGCTGGCGGCGGCTACGGAACCGGGGTCGGCAGCGCCGGAACCACCGCCCACGGCGACGGAGCCGGCGACGACGGGGCAGGAGCCACGTTAGCCGCCAGCCGGGCCCTGGGAATGAGCCTGCCCGCGTTCAGGTCTTTGTGCGCCGCGCGCGCGACCGCCTCGATCGTGTCGATCCCGTACTGCTCCGACGGGTTGTCGTCGGTGAGCACGGCGATGAGGTAGTTCCTGCCCTTCCCGGTGAACGCGCCGATGCTGTTGACGTGCCAGCCGGCGCTCTCGGGCAGCCACCCGTTCTTCACGTGGACGGTCACCCCGGCGGGCGCGCCGGCCGGGGTACCCCACCGCTGCGACGGGATCACCTGGGCCATCAGCCCCAGCTGGTAGGCGCGCGAGGCGGCCGTCAGCACGGAGTTCGGCCGGGCGAGCAGCCTGAGCAGCAGCATCTCGTCGTGGGCGGTGACCTGGGTAAGCCCCCAGAGACCGTCCTGGCCGAGCTCCGTGTGGTCCATTCGCGCCAGGTCGAGGAAGTCCTGCAGCCGGCTCATCCCGGCCTCGTCCCACAGGTCGGTCGCCGCGTCATTGTCGGACTGGGTGATCATCAGCGTCGCCTCGCCCTGCTCCCACGACGACAGCGCCGTGCCCAGCTCCTGGTGCCAGCGCAGCAGGGCGGCCAGGATGATCGCCTTCACGATGCTTGCCGAGGCGAAGTGCCGCTCACTGCTGGCGGAGCAGGAGACCCCCGTCACCGTGTCGTCGACCGACACCGCGTGGTCGCCGGCCCGGCCGCGCAACGCGTCCTGGATGCCGGCGGACAACTGCCCGGCCAGCGTCCGGTACGTGCGGGACGAGGTGCAGATCCCCGCGCGGACCCTGCTGCCCGACGCGGCCAGGGACCCGGTGCCCTCGGTGGCCTGCGAGCCGCGCGCGGCCGCGGCCGCCCAACTCCGGCCGGCCCGGGCCGCCGGCTTGATCACGGAAGCCGCCGTCGCGCCCGCCCCCATCGTCATGATCCCGACGGCAAGCACGGCCGAGGCAGCCGCGAGCGCCCGCATTCGCATCGTCCATCCGCTCCCTTGATAGCGCCCGCATGGTGTTCGCAGCGGTGACGCTGAGAAATCGAGGAAAGCTATATCAGCGCAGCCAGCTAAGCTCAGCGACCATGACATCGAGAGCACCCGTGTCGGGCGCCAATCTGCTGATTCGCGGCGGTTACGTCCTCACGATGGATTCCGCCGGTGACCTCCCCGTCGGCGATGTGCACCTGCGGAACGGCGTCATCCAGCAAATCGGCACCAGCCTGGACGCACCCGGGGCCGAGGTGATCGACGCCTCAGGGAAGATCGTGGCCCCCGGCCTGGTGGACACCCACTGGCACATGTGGAACACGCTGCTGCGCGGGATGTCGGACGGACGGCCGACCCCGGGCGGTCCCGACCGGAGCGGCTACTTCGCCACCTGCGTCGGCGTCGGCAGGCACTTCCTGCCGGGTGACACCTACGCCGGGACGCGCCTGGCCGCGGCCGAGGCGATCGACGCGGGCATCACGACGGTGCATGACTGGGCGCACAACATCAGGGGCCTTGACTGGGCCGAGGCCGGCCTCCGGGCGCTTGGCGAGTCGGGGTTGCGGGCGCGCTTCTCCTACGGGTACGCGGCCGGCCACGCTAACGACCAGCTGATGGCGCTCGAGGACCTGGCGAGCATCAGGGCGGCATGGCCGTCCTATCACGCCGATGACCGCATTCACCTGGGCGTGGCCTGGCGCGGGACCGGCGGGTCCAACCCGGCGATGCGGGTGGCGGCCGCCCTGTACCGCGCGGAGATCGCGGCCGCGCGCGCGCTCGGCCTGCCGGTCTCGGTGCACGCGTGCGGCCCGGCCGCCGCCGCGGGCCAGGTTCTCACCTATGCGGGCGACGGCCTGCTCGGACCCGACGTGCAGCTGGTGCACCTGAACAACGCGTCGGCAACCGAGATCGGCCTGGCGGCGGAGGCGGGCACCCCGGTGTCGGTGTCGCCGTGGACCGAGCTCCAGATCGGGTACGGCCAGCCGGTCACCGGCGAGCTCCTGGCCGCCGGGCTCCGGGTCGGGCTGTCCGTCGACACGACGATGCTGTCCGGGAACGCCGACCTGTTCGCGGTCATGAAGGTGACGCAGGCCTGCGCCAACGGACAGGCCCGGCACGAGTTCGCGCTGACCGCGCGGGACGTGCTGCGGCTGGCCACCATCGACGGCGCGCGGACGCTTGGCCTCGACGCGGTCACCGGCTCCCTCGCGGTGGGCAAGCGGGCGGACGTCATCGTGGTCTCCGTCGACGCGCCCAACCTCGGCGTCCTCACCGATCCCGCGCGCCTCCTCGTCACCGCCGCTAGCCCCCGCGACGTGGAGCTGGTCGTCGTCGACGGCCGGGTACTCAAGCGCGACGGCGTGGTCACCGCGGTCGACGTCGCCGAGGTGACCAGCGACGCCCGGGGGTCACTCGCCGGCGTCCTGTCCCGGGCCGCCTAGTGACCCGGCCCTGAGTTCCCTGCGCACCACGTGAGTTGCGTCCCGCACCAAGTGCCTGGCCAGCGGACCGCTGATCAAGCGATTGGTGGTGCGGAATCTGGAAGCCGAGACACTAGCGCCCGTTCCCCGCGGCCCCGAGCCGCGGTGAGCGCGACTCGGCATGGCGTTGCCGTAATTTAGAAGCCACAGAGAGTAACATCCTGCCGATGTCTCAGCGACCCAGCGGGGTGATTGCGCGCTTTGACCAACTGGCAGGATATTTGTCGACATGAGACCGTACGATCGGGTCTGGTTTTCCGGCCCCTAGCCCGATGGAGTTGTATGCACCGCCTGGCCGCAAGGTTGGTGATCGCGGGGACGGCCCTGGCAGTAGGCGTGACGGCGGCGGGCTGCTCGGCGGCCCCAGGCCTCGCCTATGCCCAAGGCGCTACCCGCCCGGCGTCCGTGTCGTCGTCGACGGCCACCACCGCCATGGTGCCGGCCTCCGCGCGCTCGAAGATCGTGCCCGTGGGCCCGGTGCTCGACCTCGCTGGCGCCCCCAAGGGGGTCAAGGCGAAGGCGGGCATCCTGGTTGACGCCGCGACCGGGCGGGTGCTGTGGGCGAAGGGCGAGAACGCGGTGCTACCGATCGCGTCGATCACCAAGGTGATGGCGGCGCTTGTCGTCCTGCAGGCGGGCGGCCTGAACCAGAAGATCGCCGTTCCCAAGGCGGTGACCGCTTACGTCGCCAAGTACGGCGCGAACGCCGCCGGCCTCATTCCCGGCCAGGTGTTCACCGTCGATCAGTTGCTGCACATCATGCTTGTCATGTCGGCTGCCGACGCGACCTACACGCTCGCTAACGCCTACGGTCCCGGCCTGCCCGCGTTCATCGCGAAGATGAACGCCGAGGCGGCGAAGCTAGGACTGACTCACACGCGTTTCACCTCGCCCGACGGCCTCCCGTACCCGACGGAGACCTCCACCTACTCAACCCCGGTGGAGCTCATCCGGCTGGGCGAGGTCGCCATGGGCTATCAGGAGTTCCGGTCAATCGTGCGGCTTCGCGTGTACAACCTGCCGAAGGGCGATGGTCACAGCGCCGTCTCCGTCAGCTCCGACAACGCGCTGCTCACCGATTACCAGGGCGCCGTCGGCATCAAGACCGGCTTCACGAACCTGGCCGGGCACACCCTCCTCTTTGAGGCGGTCCGCGGCGGCCGCACCCTGATCGGTGATGTCCTCGGCTCCCCGATCACCGGTTTCGCCTCCGGCGCCCAGGATGCCGCCAAGGTCCTCAACTGGGGCTTCTCCCTCAGGCAGTCCCCTTAGGCCCCGCCCGAGCACCTAACCCGCCGCCACGCCCTCCGCACCCTGGCAGCCCCACCCCGCCGGTGCGGCCCATGCGCGCCGCTGACCACTCTCGGGCTACGAGCGTGCCGCCAATAACGGCAAGAAGAGTCGCGGCGGCGCGCCCGCGGCCGGGTCCATCAGGGCCACCCTCCGCCTTCCCTCCAGCCTCATCGGTCACTGACGAGAATTACTGGGTGTCCTTAGCACCCATATTCGGGTCGGAAGGACACCCAACGCTCAGTCGCGCTGGCGGGAGCTGCCCAGCATGATCTCGTCCCAGGAAGGGACGGAGGAGCGGCGGCCCTTGGCGTTCTTCTTGGCTCCGGCCCGCCCGCGAGCCGGCTGGTCCTCGGCCGATGCGGGTCCGGCGGCCGGCGCGTCTGCCTCCGGCTCGGCCGGCGCCGATACCGCGGCCGCCTGGGCGGCCTGCTCGGCCTCGGCCGCTGGCGCGGCCGAGGTGTCCGCGGTGGTGGGCGTTACCGCGCCGGCGGAGGACGTGACTTCTCCGGAGGCGGCGTCGGCGGCCGTGCCCGCGGCCGCCACGGCGGGCTGGGCCGCCGTCGCCTCGGCCGCGACGACCGGTTCGACCCGCGCGGCCGGCGTCGCCGCGGGCGGTGCCGGCGCGGCCGCCGCGATGGACGGCGCGGTCACTGGTTCGGACACGCGGACCTCAGGCTGGGCCGCGGCCGTTGGCTCGGCCGCCGCGCTCACTTCCGCCGCAACTGCGGCCGGGGCCGTCGGCGTCGCGCTGGCGGGCGGCGCCTGCACTGTCACTGGGGCAGTCGCCTCGTCAAGGGCCGGCGGGGCAAGGGGCGGCACGGCAAGGGGCGGCACGGCAACGGGCGGGACAGGAACGGGCTGCGCCGCCACGGCCGGGACCGCGACAGGCGGGGGAGCGGAGGCGGGCGCCGCGGTCGGCGGCGCCGCGACGGCCGGCGCGTGCACGGCAGGCGGGGCAACCACGGGCTCCTGAGCGCGCGTCGGCTCGGCCGCCTCGGGCACGGGCGCGTCAGACACGGGCGCGTCAGACACGGGCGCCGCGGGCCGCGCCGGGGTGAACTCCCGCGACGGCTCCGCCTGCTCATCGGGGAACGCCGGCCCGGCGTCCTCGAAGATGACGGGACGCGGGGGAGCGGGCCGCGCTCGTTCGGCGTCCTGCGTGAAGGCCGCGGGCGAGACCGGAGCGGCCGGGGCCGGCGGAAAGGCATCAGCGGCCGGGACCTGGGCACTTGGTGACAAGTCAGCGGCCGGGGCGTGGTACGCGGCGGGCCGGTACTCCTGGTCGCGCGAGGCAGGCTGGTACGCCTGGTCGCGCTGGGCGGGCTGAGCGGGCTGAGCGGGCTGCGGGGTGACCGGGGCGCGGTCGGGAGCCGCCTCGGGAGCGGGATCACGGTACGTGCTCGGCGGCAGGGGCGGCGCCTCGCGGTACGCCGGCGGCTCGGTCACCTGCGCGCGATAGGCGGACGACACGGAAGCGGGGTCGCTGTAGCCGCGCGGGCCGGCTTCCGCGTACTCGGCCGGTTCCTGCGGCTGGTCGCGGTACGCGGGCGGCTCGGCCGCGGGCTCGGGGGCGCGGTACGGCGCCGACTCGGGAAATTCCGCGTAGCCAGGGTTCACGGGGCGTCCCTGGTAGCCCGGGCGCTCCGGCTGCGCCGGCGGCCGCTCGGGCGCCGCGTAACGGTCGGACATCGCGGTTCGCTCCGCCGTGCCTGACCGCTCGGGCATGGCGGTGCGCTCGGGCGGCGGCACCGGCCGGTCCACGAGCGAGCGCTCGACGCCGAGTGACCGGTCAGGGATGACCGACCGGTCCGGACGGAAGCGGGACACTCCGGGGCCGCCAACGGACCCCCCGCCCATCCCGGCGGCGGCCCCGAGCCGTGAGGCGATCGGGGTGACGGTCGCCTCACCAGGCACCGGCTCGGGCTCGGCGGGCAGTTCGGACTCGGGGAGCGACAGGCGGGCGGCGTTGTCGTCGTCGGGCATGACGTGGCGCCTGCGGGGGTCAAACACCCATTCGGCGACGTGCAGCCGCCCGCCGGACGGGAACGTCAGCGAGACCTGCCAGTTGCCGTCGCCGCGCTTGCGCGAGTCCCACTGCCCGTCCGCCGGCTCGGTGCCCGCGGCGGACAACCGCGCGGTGACGATGTCGCCAAGCCGCGGACCAGGACCCGAGGAGTCGCCCGCCCGTCGCACCGAGCCCGCCTGCGCCTGGTCGGCGATGTAGCCGCGCTCGGCGAGGACGGGACCTTCGAACCAGCGCACGCGCTCAACCGGGATGCCGGCGGCATCGGCGATCTCTTCCGCCGTCTCGCCGGCGCGGATACGTGCCTGGATCTCCTTGGGACGCAACGGACTCTCCACTTCGATCTCGTACTGGGCGAGCCGGGAGGTCTGACCTTGAGCGACCGCCCGCAGCCGCTCGTCGATCGGCAGGATGTACCGCCCGCTCCGCCCCGGGACCGCAAGGACAGCGTAACTGCCGTCCTCGCTCACCGCGACGAAGCGCAGTTCCTGCATCCGGGGTCCCTTCCCTGCCGCCCGGGGCTGCTCCGCTGTACCGGTACGTACGCCCGCCCTCGGGTGTAAACACTTAGGTCAAGAGTCTTCCGGTCAGCGTGCCAGAAGAAAAGTACCCCGCCCGGCATGTCCGCCAGATCATGGTGGCATTTACCATGTCCGGACACGCGGGCGGGGTACTTCAATAGCGACGTTCAGGAGTTTTTCCGTGACTCCCTGTCGCTGGCGGGGTTACCGGGGGCATCCTGGCCCGTCAGGCCCAGCGCGTCGGCGCTCGCCCCGACCGAGTCGGCTCCTTCCGGCGACGGCGTCACCTCGATCTTCGACGGCCACCAGTTCCACCGGCCGAGCAGCACCACGGTGCAGGGCACGAGAACGGTGCGGACGACGAAGGTGTCCATGATGACGCCGACCGCGAGGCCCACGCCGACGTCGACGATCTGCGAGCCGCCGGAGCCGCGCCCGCCGACCACGGCGAACACCGCGAACGTCCCCGCGAGCACGAGGCCGGCGGAGGTGACCGTGGTGCCGGTCACCGCGACCGCGCGCGACACCGCCTCCCGCAGCGGCAGATGATGCGCTTCCTCTCTGATCCTGGTCATCACCAGGATGTTGTAGTCCTCGCCTAGCGCCAGCAAGAAGATGAACAACAGGAACGGCAGGATGAAGGTGATACCACCGGACCCGCCGAGCTCGATGAACAGGATCACGGCCAGTCCGAGCGCCGCGAAGTAAGAGAGCGCCACGGACGCGATCAGGTACAGCGGTGCGACAAGCGACCGCATGACCAGCGCGAGCAGCACGCCGATCACGATGATCGCGATCGGGATCACGTGGGCCAGGTCGCTGTTGGAGATCGAGCTGATGTCGTAGAGCGCCGGCGCCTCGCCGGTCACGCCTGAGTCGGTCGCGTGCAGCGTCGGCACCACCGACTGCGCCGCGGCCCGGACCGCGGGAACGGCATTCAAGGCAGCCGTGGTAGACGGGTCGCCTGCCTTGAGCGAGGTCTCCCACTGGATCGTCTTGCCGTCGGCCGACACGAACTGTGACGTCGCCCGGTACAGCTGGTACGCCTGCGACCACTGCGCGGCCGTGGTCCCGGCCTGGGCGACCGCGGCAGGCACCGGCGGCGCCGTGGCCGGCAGCGTTCCCGAGCCCAGCAGCGCGTGCAGCTGCGTGTACTCGGCGGCCGTGAACCCGGTGCCGCCGATCGGGTTGAGCGGTCCGGTCACCCCCGTGAACACCGACTCCTTCTGGAGCTGCGCGGTCGCGGTGGCGATCGCGGAGGCGTTGTCCCAGGCCGGCGTCGACAGCTTGTAGACCAGGTTGGTCGGGTTGGCCGCGGTGGACGGGAAGTACTTGTTCATCAGGTCGGTGCCCGCGGCGGAATCGGTGCCCGCGGGAGCCGAGATGGTGCCGCCGAAGCCGGCGCTCTGGTAGGCCGTGACCGCGACGGACAGCGCGCCGAAGGCGATCACGCCGATCATCAGCGCGGCCGCTGGCCGCTTGACCACCCGGGCGGCGACCCGGCCCCAGATGCCGGTGGTCTCCCCGCCCGGCTTGGGCTTGGACGGCCAGAACGCGGCCTTGCCGAAGATCGCCAGCACGGCGGGCAGCAGGGTGAGGCCGGCGAGCAGCATCACGCCGATGCCGATGGCGAGCGGGATGCCGAGCTGGGAGTAGATCTGGAAGGTCGCGGCGAGCAGGGACAGCAGGGCCGCGACGACCGTGAGGGCCGAGAACGTGATCGACTCGCCGACCTTGGTCAGCGCGTTGACCACGGCGTCGTGGTTGGCCTGGCCGTTCCGCAGGTTCTCCCTGACCCGGAACACCAGGAAAAGGCCGTAGTCGGTGCCCGCACCGAGGACGAGCACGACGAGCAGCAGCTGCGAGAGCGAGGAGACCTTGAGCCCGTGGTTCCCGAGCTCGCCGACAATCGGCCCGGCGATCGCGACCGACAGGAACGCGGGGATCACGGTGATGAACGGCGCGAGTGCCGACCGGAAGATCAGGAACAGCAGGATGAGGATGAAGATGACCGCGACAAGCTGCACCTGGTTGCCGGTGTTACCCGACTGTTTCTGCTGGTCGACGTTGATGGCGAGCTGGCCGGCGAGGTGAACCTGCATGCCAGCGGGCGGTCCGGCGGCGGTGATGGTTGATCGCAGGTTCTTGACGAGATCGGTCATCGCGCCCTGGTCGCTTTGCGACACGGTGGACAGCACCTGAATCTGCGCGGCCTGCCCGGCGACGCCGTTTGGTCCCGGCACCGCGGACACGCCAAGCTGGCGGACCTTCGTCACGGTGCCGACCTTGCCCAGGTCGTTGACCAGGGTGCCCAGCCAGGCCTGGTCGGCGGTGGTGAACGACCCGGTGGACACCGCCGCGACCACCGGCACCGGCGTGACCGTGAGCGAAATGCCAAGCGGCGCGGCGAGGTTAGTCGCGTGCTCGCTCGGCGCGCTGGCCGGGAGGAACGCGCTGTTGTTGCCTTGCGTCACGCTGGCCAGTGACGGCAACGCCTTCGGGATCGCCACGGCGGCGGCGATCCAAACAATGAGGACTACCCAACGGAACTTGACGGCGAACTTGCCTATACCCCGGAAAATGTCATCAGCGTGCACCCGCCAAGGGTACCGGTATCGGAGTCGAGCACTATCGCATTCTCAGCCCGTTCTCAGGTTTGCCGGCTAGCGCCGGGTCCCGGCCCCCGGGGCGAGTGCGCTGAAACGAGGTTGGCCTGATCGGCGTTTCGCTACCCGAGGGGGCCGCGGTAGCGGGACTATGGGGGAAAATGTCCGGACAGGAAGGCGAGTCACATGCGGCACGTGATCGGTATCGGACTGGCGATAGGCCTGGCGGCGGCGGTGTTCTTCGCCGCGGGCTGGGGTTACCTGCGACTGCTGCGGGTCCCCGTCGCCAACGGCGGGGCCTCGACCCTGCCCGCTCAGGGCGGCGGGCTGCTGCACGACAGCAACGTTCTGTACGCGTTCGCCGCCGTGGCGGGCACGGCCCTGCTCGCCGGGATCTTCATCGCCGTGCGCCGGATCTCTCCCCTGGCCGCCGGGCTACCCGGCCTGGTGCTGCTCGCGTGGACCGTCGTGTACGGGCTCAGCGTCCGCCGGGCGGTGCACTACATTCCGCTGCGCGGCGACACGTACGGGCTCGGCTTCGAGGCGATGCTCATGAACGGGGTGCTCGCGGCGGCGGGCCTGGCGCTCGTCGTCCCGCTGTTCATCCCGTCGCGCTGGCGCGCGCGCACCGCCCTGACCCCCGCGGAGGCCAGGGACGCGACCCAGGTCCTCGAGCCGACGACGATCTCACTGACCGGCGACGACGCGTGGACCCAGACCGCGCCCTATCAGACCAGCGACCCGGACCAGTTCCCCTAAAACTGCGCCCGCTCCGTCGACCCGGCGAGCGCCATCGTCTCCGCGCCCGGCGCGATCGCCTGGGTGACCAGGTCGAAGTAGCCGGTGCCGGCCTCACGCTGGTGCTTGGTGGCGGTGTAGCCGAGCGGCTCGAGCCCGAACTCGGCCTCCTGCAGCTTGACGTAGGCCGACATGTCGTCGCGCGCGTACCCGTAAGCCAGGGCGAACATCGACTCGTTCAGCGCGTGGAACCCGGCGAGCGTGATGAACTGGAAGCGGTACCCCATTGCGGCGAGCTCCTTCTGGAACTTCGCGATCGTGGCGTCGTCCAGGTGCGCCCGCCAGTTGAACGACGGCGAGCAGTTGTAGGCGAGCAGCTGGTCGGGGTGCCGCGCGTGGATCGCGTCGGCGAACGCGCGGGCCTCTTCCAGGTCGGGCGTCGAGGTCTCCATCCACAGCAGGTCGGAGTAGGGGGCGAACGCGAGCCCTCGCGCCACGCACGCCTCGAGGCCCGGCCGCACCCGGTAGAACCCCTCCGCGGTCCGCTCGCCGGTCACGAACTCGCGGTCCCGCTCGTCGACGTCCGACGTCAGCAGCGTGGCGGCGTGCGCGTCGGTCCTGGCGATCACCAGCGACGGCACGTCGAGCACGTCGGCGGCGAGCCGCGCCGCGGTCAGCGTCTTGATGTGCTGCCTGGTCGGGATGAGGACCTTCCCGCCGAGGTGGCCGCACTTCTTCTCGGATGACAGCTGGTCCTCGAAGTGCACGCCGGCCGCGCCCGCCTCGATCATCGACTTCATCAGCTCGAAGGCGTTCAGTGCCCCGCCGAAGCCCGCCTCCGCGTCCGCCACGATCGGCGCGAGCCACTGCTGCTTGGGCGCGCAGGACTCGTCCGACCGCTCCGACCAGGCGATCTGGTCCGCGCGCAGCAGCGCGTTGTTGATCCTGCGGACCATCTGCGGCACCGAGTTGGCCGGGTAGAGCGACTGGTCCGGGTAGGTCTGCCCGGCCAGGTTGCCGTCCGCGGCCACCTGCCAGCCCGACAGGTAAATCGCCTGCAGCCCCGCCTTCACCATCTGCACCGCCTGGTTGCCGGTGATGGCGCCGAGCGCCCGCACGGCGTCCTCCCCGTGGTCAAAATCGCTGTGCAGGAGGTCCCAGAGCCGCCTGGCGCCGCGCTTGGCGAGGGTGTGCTCCTCGAGGACGGACCCGCGCAGCCGGATTACGTCCTGCGCGCTGTAGTCACGCCTGATCCCGGCCCAGCGCTGGTCGGTCTCCCACGACTCACGCAGATCGGCCGCCTGCTGGCTGATCGATTCCATGGTGCTGCCTTTCATTCAGTACTGCTCACCGAGGGCTGTCGGCCGGAGCCCCGTCGCCCTGGCGCGTACTCCCACGGTGCGGTACGCGGTACCGCCCGGCCCAGGGCCTTTGGCTGTAAAAAACTTAAAGATTTTTCCGAATGGTGGCGTGTTACACTTTTTCACTGATGAAAGAACCTCAGAAATTGGTAGAGACCGAAGGTCTAGACCTTGCTATGTTCGGCCAGCGGCTGAAGCACGCGCGGCGGGCTAAGGGGCTGACCCTGGCCGACCTCGGCGCGAAGGTCGGCCGGACCCCGTCGGTGCTCTCGCTAATCGAGAACGGCAAGCGCGAGCCGCGGCTGTCGCTGGTCGAGCAGCTCGCCTCCGCGCTCGGCGTGCCCGTGACCGAGCTGCTGAAGAAGCAGCCGCCGAGCCGCCGCGCCCAGCTCGAGATCGCCCTGGAGCAGGCGCAGCACGACCCGTCCTACAAGGCGCTCGGCCTGCCCGAGCTGCGGGTCGGCACCCGGGTGCCCACCGAGGTCCTCGAGCACCTGGTCGCGCTGGCCAGCGAGCTGCGGGCGCAGCGCTTCAAGCCGACCGCGACACCGGAAGAGGCCCGCACCGCGAACGCCGCGCTGCGCTCCTCGCAGCGGGCGCGCGGCAACTACTTCGCCGCGATCGAGGAAGCGGCCTCCGCCGCACTGGACCGGGCCGGCGACACGGGCGGCGCGCTGTCGCAGGGCATGCTGCTCACGGTGGTCGCGCGGCACGGCTTCGCCGTCAGGTTCACCAGCGACCTGCCGCGCTCGGTCAGGTCGCTGACCGACCTGCGTTCTGGCCGCATCTACCTCAAGCAGGAGCCGGTGGGCGGGCACTCGCCACGCGCCGTCATCCTCCAGTCCCTCGGCCACTTCCTGCTCGGGCACGACACCCCCAAGGACTTCGCCGACTTCCTGCGGCAGCGGGTCGAGGCGAACTACTTCGCCGCCGCGGTGCTGATACCCGAGCGGGCCGCCGTGCCGTTCCTGCGCGCCGCGAAGGACCGCCGGGACCTCGCCGTGGAGGACCTGGTCGACGTGTTCTCCGTCTCCTACGAGACGGCCGCGCACCGGGTCACCAACCTCATCACCCATCACCTGGACGTGCCCTGCCACTTCGTGAAGAACGACGCGAGCGGCGTGATCTACAAGGCCTACCAGAACGACGGGGTCGTCTTCCCCGCGGACGCCACCGGCGCCATCGAGGGGCAGCGGATGTGCCGCCAGTGGTCGGGCCGCCAGGTGTTCGCCGCCGCCGACCGCTACTCGCCGCACTACCAGTACTCGGACACGCCGTCCGGAACCTACTTCTGCGTCGCCCAGGTCGACCCGAACGGAGGGGAAACCGGGTACGCGATCACCCTCGGGGTGCCGTTCGACCACTCCCGCTGGTTCCGCGGCCGCGAGTCCACCATCCGCACCAGGTCCCGCTGCCCGGACGGCGACTGCTGCCAGCGCGCCCCGGCGGCGCTGGCAGAGCGCTGGGAGGGCATGGCCTGGCCGTCCGCCCGCGCGCACTCCCACGTCCTGTCGGTCCTGCCGTCCGGCGCGTTCCCCGGCGTGGACGACGTGGACATCTACGAGTTCCTCGACCGCCACGCGGGCGACTAGTCGCTCGCCTGGCGCTGGGCCGGTACCGTGACGGCAGCCGCGCGCCCGGCTGGCCTCGGCCGGCGCGGCCGGGCCGGCGCGGCCCGCGGCCGCGGGCGCGGAACCGGACCGGGAAAGTAACCCGTGATCAGGGGCCCGAGGCCGGCCAGGATCCGCCCGCCCGCCCGCGCGTCGCCCGCGGCGATGAGCACCTCCGCGAGGTCGACCGTCACCGCGGCCTGCAGGGCCACCGGGGCCCGGCGGTCGCGCAAGTACCCGGTGAGGGCGGTCAGGTGCAGCTTCGCGCGTTGCAGGTCGCCCGCTTCGCGGGCGGCGCGGGCCGCGTCCGCGTGCAGGCATTCGATGACGCCGCGCAGCCTCGGCGAGTACCCCGGCGTCCGCCGGGGAGGTATGCGGCTCAGTACGCGCTCGCTGCAGGCCTGCGCCAGCGTCCAGGAGCCTTGACGCATGTTCGGCCGCACGACGAGGGAATGGATCCTGGCGGCCGCCGCAAGAGCGTCGAGCGGCCTCCCGGCCCGTTGCGACCGGCGCAGCTTGCGCAGTTGCCAGCGCACGCGGGCGCCCGTGGTCAGGTGCGTGGTCAGGTGAAGGACGGAGACTCCGGCCGCCGGCATGACGTTACCGTTCCGTCGCCACCGCGGTCGTCACGCAGGCCGCGCGCCGGGTCGGCGCCCTGCCCGCGGTCACGATCGCCTGCGCGATCAGGTCGCAGCCGGCGGTGCGCCGGTCAAGCACGCAGACCAGGCCCGCGCCCATCGCCCGGTCTAGCTGCCAGGGCTCGATGTGCTCGACGACCACGACCAGGCGCGGCGGGTGCCCCGCTGACACGCTGGCCAGTTCCAGGCCGCAAAGCGTGGTCTCGGTCAGCTGCGTGGTGACGACGAGCAGCACATCCGGCTCGTCGGTGTCGTCTCTGGTCAGCACCGCGATATCGGGATGCGCGGACAGCCGGGCAATGGCGCCCTCCATGGTGTTCGGCTCACAGGCGACGACCCTGACCGCAACGGTCCTCATTGTTACCTCTTCGATCGCGCGGTCACCGTTCCCGGTGACCGGACTTGCCCCCGGTTAAGAGACTAGGAAGAGGTTGTTTACAAGAAGTGACTACCTTGTGCGGGTGACCGTCAGGCGCTCGCCGTCCGCGCCGGGGCGCCGGATTGCCCGGTCGTGCTGACGAGACGTTCCCGCAGGTCATCTGCCTGAGGGAGGCGGAGCTCGTCCAGGATGGCGAGCGCTGACCTGAACAAGGCGTCCGCGGCGATCCGGTCGCCGGCGGCCAGCCTGATGTCGCCGAGGGTCGTGAGGACCTTGGCGACCTCCACGCCGCTGCCCATGGCGCGGTGCAACTCGAGCGCCCGCAGGGCGAACTGAGCGGCCCGCTCGCGGTAGCCGACCAGGTGATACGACCGGGCCAGGCTCGCCATCGCGCTGGCTTCGCCGCCGGGATGGTCGAGTTCCTGGTGGATGCGCAGCGCGTCGGTGACCGACACGATGGCCTGCTCGTGGTCGCCAAGCCGGTTGGCGCATGACCCGATGCCCTGCAGGGCGAAAGCCTCGCCGAGCCGGAACCCCGCCGCCCGGTAGAGTTCAAGCGCCCGGCGGTGATGCGCGATGGCGTCGTCGTGGCGGCCAAGCCTGGCGAGCACGGAGCCGAAGTTGCTGTCCAGGTAGGGATGCGGAGCCGGGCAGCCGAGCCCCGCGTAAAGCTCCCGGGCGCGCTCAAGTTCGGCCAGCGCCCCGCTGCTGTCCCTCAGGTAGTAAAGGGCCCCCGCGAGCACTCGGTGCATCTGGACCTGCCCGATGACGTCGCCGCGGGCGGACGCGGCGTCCAGGGCGGTGCGCGCCGTGACGGCCCAGTCGTGCCAGAAGCCCTTGCGCCAGTAGAACAGGGGCAGCCGGTAGGTCAGCCGCCACGCGTACGCGGCCGACCCGTGCCGCGCCGCGTACCTGATGGTGGCTTCGAGAACCCGCTGCTCGGCGGTCAGCCACTCCAGCGCCGCCGCGTAGCTCTCCGGCTGCTCGGGCTGGACGCCAGGCTCAGGCGGGTCCGGCGTCCGGACCTGCTCGTGCGGCCGGAACTGCTCGAAGCTGCGGTGCGCGGAATGCAGGTAGTAGCTGTGCAGCCGGGACCGTGCCTCCTCGCGGTCGGCATCGGTATCCGTCGTGACGCAGAGCTCGGCGGCGTACGAGCGCAGCAGGTCGTGAATGCTGAAGCGCTGCGGGCGGTTCTCGTTTAGCAGCCGCGCCCAGGTCAGCTCGGCGAGCAGGGCCCGCGTCCGCGCGCGCGGCGCGCCCAGCAGGCTCGCGGCGGCGGCCAGCGAGATGTCCGGGCCCGCGGCCAGGGACAGCAGCCGGAACACGCGGGCGGCCTCGGGGCTGAGCAGCCGGTACGACCAGAAGAAGACCGTACGGACATCAGGCAGGCCCGTGTCACTGAAGGCGTCGAGGCTTCCCTGCGCCCCCCGGAGCTCGGTGCTGACCACGGACAGCGGGAAGCGGGGACGGGCAGCGGCCCGCGCCGCCACCAGGGCTAGCGCCAGGGGAAGTCTCCCGGACAGCGAGGCGATCTCCGCCGCCGCTTCCGGTTCGGCCGCGACCCGGTCGGCGCCGAGCCGGACGGACAGCGCCTCCCTTGCCTCCGCGGGGGAGAAGACATCCAGGCTGAGCAGCCACGCCCCGTCGCCGGCGACCAGTCCGGTCAGGCAGTTGCGGCTGGTGACGATGGCCGCGCAGCCGGGGGCCCCGGGAAGCAGCGGCCGCGCGTGGTCGTCATCGCGCGCGTTGTCGAGGACCACCAGCATCCGTCGCCCCGCGAGCAGGCTGCGGTACAGCGCGGCGAGGCCGTCCAGGTCGGACGGGACGCGCTCGGGCGGGACGCCGAGCGTCGTGATGAACCCGCGCAGCGCCTCGGCCGGGCTGACCGCCGCCTCGCCGGGCGCGAAGCCGCGCAGGTTCACGTACAGCTGGCCGTCAGGGAAACGGTCGGCTACCGCATGCGCGCAGTGCACGGCCAGCGCCGTCTTCCCCGCGCCAGGCATGCCGTCGATCACGACCGCCGAGATCGGCCGGGCCGCCTGCGGGGTCAGCAGCTTCGACACGTAGGCGGTCTCGGCCTGACGCCCGGCGAAGGCGGCCAGGTCGGCGGGGAGCTGGGCCGGGCGAACCGGCGGGCGGTCGCCCCCGGGCGCCGCCGTTGCCTGCTGCCGCAGTACCCGGCCGTGCGCCGCGCGCAGCTCCGCGCCCGGGTCAAGCCCCAGATCTTCGGCCAGCCGGGCCCGCACGGTGCCGTAGACGGCCAGCGCCTCGGCCTGGCTGCCCGCTGCGGCCAGCGCCAGCATCAGCCGGGCATGAACCGGCTCAGCGAGCGGGTGACGGCCGGCGGCCTGCCGGAGCGCCGGCAGCATTTGCCCGGCCAGCCCGGCGGCGAGTGCCGCGTCGGCCGCTTCCCGCGTAACGGCAAGGCACTCATGGTCCACGGCGGTGAACGCGGGATGCTCCCAGCCGGCCGCCACCCCGTCCGCGCACGGCCCCTGGCACAGGGCAAGGGCCGCCGCGAACAGCGGCGCCGCCTGCGCCTCCAGGCCGCGCGCGGCCGCTTCGCGGCCCTGCCCGGCCAGCTCACGGAACCGCAGCAGGTCCAGGGTCTCCGCGTCCGCCGCCACTCGGTATCCGCTCGCGTGCCGGACCAGCCAGCGGCCGGCGGCCCGCGGGGGCAGGCCCGGCTCGAGCAGCCGGCGTAGCATGCCCACGTAGCGGTGCACGATGTTGATCGCGCTCGCCGGCGGCTCGGTCCGCCACAACAGGTCGACCAGTTCGCTCTGGCTCGTCGGCTGTCCGCCGCGGGCCAGGAGCAGCGCCAGGATCGCCCGCTGCTGCGGCGGTCCCAGGTCCAGTTCCGCCTCGCCCCGCCACGCCCTGACCGCACCAAGTACGGTAAACCGCACCAACGCAGGCTGCACGGCCGCCACTGCCCCCTTCCGCCGCCCGGACCAGCCGCCCAGTCAGCCAGGACTGGGCGGCAAGTTCCCGCCGCGCGGCTTGCCCTAAGCAACGACCAATGCGAACGGCATCGCCTGTGCTTCCCCGGATTCGACGCACCGCTTTACCGTCTGCAATCGATCGCATGCAATCGATTTCAACAATACTCGCCAAGACCCGAGCAAACCGGGAGTATCGAATTACGTAAAATCACGCTTACATGCGGGACATCCACAGGAAGCCGGTGAGCCCGAGCAGGCACACCACCGCGACGATCACGGCGACGAGCGCGCTCGACACGAGGACACCGATGATCGTCGCCGCGACGATGGCGACCACGACCAGCGCCCCGACCACGATCTTGACGTCGGTGGGGGTCTTCGGTCCCACGTGGCCGGGGTTCATGTCCTTCATCCCCCACTCCTGCACCGGCTTGCGGACCGGCGAGATCACCCGCGGTCCCGACGGCTGCGGCGCTGGCGACAGGGCCGGCTGCCGTCGCGGCGCGAGCGCCGTCCCCGGTGCGGGCGCCGTCACCGGCTCGGGGCCCGCCTCCCGCTCAAGCTCAAGGACTGGTTCCGGCGCGGCGGCCGGCGCCGGCCCAAGCTCCAAGGGCGGGGTGAACGGCGCGTCGGGGGAAGGCCGCGGCACCGGGATGAATGACCTGGCCGAGCCGGGAACCTGTCCGTCGCGTCCCAGGTAGGCGGTTCCCCACTCGAGTCCAGAGCCGAACACGAGCAGGCCCGCGCCCCCGGGGCCGACGAGCTCGCGCTGCGTGGTGAAGTCCCGCGGCCCGAACTCGCCCGGATCAGCCAGCGTCCGCCACCAGCCCACCTCGAGGGCGGCTGAGTACATCCGGGCGGCGTCCTCGCGCAGCAGCCGCAGGTCCGTTTCCGACAGCGTGAACGAGTCGAGGCCCTCGCGGGAGACCCGGTCGCCGGGGTTCTCGCCCGGCCCGGCCTCGAGGAAGCCGTCGACCACCAGGTACCGGCCGTCGTCATCGGCCAGGGCCCGTCCGTAGAGCAGCCCGCCGGCGATCCGGCGCTCCCGGCTCGCGGACTCCGCGGCCGACCGCAGGTCGCGCGCGACCTCGGGCTCCACGAGCACGGCGCCGTCACCGTGTCCGAACACCTCGTGCCCGACATAGGCGCTCCTCGGCCGGAACAGCGGCTCCCGGCCCGGCTGGAACGCGGCGCCGGCGTCGGACATCCGCCACCCCTCTCCCTGAGGTCTCGATGAGGCGACCGCTCGCGCGCAAACGGACCCCGGCACAGCGCGGCTTTCTTCCGAGATTACTGGTTTGCGGTGCGCCTGTTTAGCGGGAAATGCTGGATTTCCCACTCGCCTCCGCGCGCCTGGAACCTGCCTGGGAGCGCCGGCCCGAGTCACGCTTGACAGGATCTTTAGCCTTTCTAAGTACCTCACCAGCTCATGTGTCGACATTCGTTGTGATCTGCCTACATTCGTTGCCGGCGCTCGCTAGGATCACTCGGACGCCTCGAAAGCGGTCGTTCGCTTCTGACTCTGGCGTTCTGATTTCTTCGTAGAACCAAGCTGGAGTCGTCCGTGGCGAGCCGTGAAGTCCAGGTCTGGGACCACAGCCGGCGGGAAGACCAGGCGGGGCAGCTCCCGGTAACCGCGGGGAGCGTCCGTTGACCGCGACGGGGACCGGGCCGCAGCCCACGCTGACGCCCGGGGCAGAGGTCGGTCCGCCCGCCCCGCGCCGCCCGGCCAGAGGGCGTGACCGGGCGCTTGGTCTCGTTAACGCCGGCCCGCGGCCCTTCTACCTGGCCGCGGTCGCCTCGCTGGCCGTCACCAGCCTGCTCGCCATGACGGTGGCGGCATCTGTCGGCCCGCCCGGCCCGATCGCGGGGTCGCAGCGGCACATGTTCGCCGGCGCGCTGGCCGCGTTCTGCGTGAGCGCGGTCGCCGGCCTGGCGTCGCTGGCGGCGCACCGCTGGGTCCGCCCGCCCGCCTGGCTTGACCGCGTGATCGCCCCGCGCGAACGGGCCGCGATCTGGCTTGCGCTCGCGACCGGGCTCCCGCTGCTGCTTATCGTCGTGTACTACCGGGCGAGGGCGACGTTCCCGCACACGGTGCACTACGTCTATTCTCCCTTCGACGACAAGCGCTGGGAAACTGCCGCGTTCCTGCTCGGCACCCTGGCCCCGGCGATCTTGGTGGTCACCGCCGCCCGCGTGCTGGCCGTGGGCCGTGACCAGCCGTCCACCTGGCGCGCCGGGTTCACCGGGCTGTTCCCCCGGACCGCCGCCGCGGACCGGGAGGAGCCGGCCGCCAAGCAGGCGGCCGAGGCCGCAGGCAACCAGGCCGCGGGGTGGCGGGGCAGCGGGCGCAGGCTGCTGACGGTGACGGCCGGGCTCGCGACGGCCCTCGGCCTGGCCTGGTACTCCGTCGGGCCGTCCTGGTACCTCAGCCAGACCGGCGCTCCGATCAGCCAGCAGGAGGAAGTCTGGCTGAGCGGGCTGCAGGCCATCGCCAAGGGCCACCTTCCTTACCTCGGTGTCGCCGACGTGCCGTACGGCCCGGGCACGCAACTGTCCACCTACCTGCTCATGCACCACGTCACCGCGTTTTCGGTGGTCGGCTTCCGCGAGGCGTGGGCGCTGGAGGCGTGGGCGGGCGCGTCCGTGCTGTTCGCGGTGTTCTTCCTCGCCTTCGGTTACGCCCGCGGCCTGGCCGCCTCGCTGCTCTCCGCTCTCTTCTACCCGGCGCTCAGCATGGTCGGGTTCCACCCGGGCGGGGGATTTGACGGCTACTTCGGCTGGGCCAGCCCGCTGCGCTACGCGGGCGTGATCGCCCTCGTCCTGCTGCTGCCCGCCGTGGTCAGGCGCTGCCCGTCCTTGGCCGGCGTCGCCGCGGGAACCGCCGTCGGGGCGTTCTGGGGCCTGATGTCGTACATGGCACAGGAAAACCTGGCCGGGGGAGTGGTCGGCGCCCTCGTCGTCGGGGTCCTGCTGCTGTTCAGCGGCTCCGCCTCCTGGCGCGCGGTGCGGACGGCGCTGATCGCGATCCTCGCCGGCTTCCTGCTCGTGTGGACGCCGGTCCTGGGGTACTACGCCCACCACGGCCAGCTTGGCGCGTTCCTCGGCCAGTACCTGCTCTTCCCGCAGGCGGTGGCGGCCGGGATCAACGACACCCCGTGGCAGACCAAGGGCCAGCCGACGCCCTTGTACTCCGCCATGTTCTACACCCTTCCGTTCCTGCTGGCCGCGCTCGCGCTGCTGACCGCTTTCCAGGCTCGTCCGCTGCGGATCGCGACCGAATGGACGCGAGAGCGGGCGTGCCTCGCCGCGACCGTGGTCGCCGCGATCCTGCTGTACCAGGGAGTGCTGCTCCGGTCGGACGTTTCCCACCTGACCGGGACCCTGCTGATGGCTCCCGCCGTGGTGATCATGACGGGAGCCGTGCTGCCGCGGCTGTTCGGCGTCACGAGGCGGGTGACGGCCGCGCTCGCCTGCGTGGCCATCGTCCTCGCGTCGTTCGTGCTGCTGCCCGCTAACGTATTCACCTGGGCCAGCGTGCGCACCGCGGCCGAGACGCCCTACCTGGACCGCCAGCACCTGGCCGCCGCCCCGGCCGCCGCCGCGCCGCTAACGCTGGCGGGCCAGCGCGTCGGCCCCGGGCTCGCCGACGCCGGCGTGTGCTGCCAGTCGTCTCCCGTGTCGATGCCGAAGTTCACCCACCTGATGGAACAGATCCACGTGATCGTCGGCAACCGCGAGGCCTACGTCGCCAACTTCCACGGCGCCTACCCGGGCCTCGTCTACTTCGTGGCCGACCTGAACCCCGCGCCGATCGGGGGCTTTGAGTACGACGGCAGCACGCTGACCGCGGCCTCGTGGCACGCGTACCTGAAGGACTTCCGCACCCGGGTGGTGCCGCAGCTCAAGGCGCTCCTCACGTACAACACCAACGCACCGGAAGCCGAGTACTTCCTGCACCGCTACCCGCACGCGCAACAGATCAAGCTGCGCTACGACAGCCAGGACTACTTCGTCCTGCTGCGCTAGAAGTAAGCACGCCGTCGGCGGTTACTTCGCTTACTTCGCTGCCGGCGTGGTGAAACCGTCCGCGCCGACGGTGACCTCGGCGGTCTGCTTCAGCTCGGCGACCGGCCGGACCTTGCCGTCCAGGTCGAGGACGGGGGAGGCGTCGGAGTACCAGGAGGGGATGACCGCGTTGCCCCAGAAGTCGCGCCGCCGCGGGTCGAGCACCGACCAGCGCAGCACCGGGTGGTCGGGGTCGCCGGTGTAGTAGTCGGACGTGTAGATCTCGAGCCGGTGCCCGTCGGGGTCGCGCAGGTACACGTAGAACGCGTTCGAGACGCCGTGCCTGCCCGGGCCGCGCTCGATGCACTCCTCCATATGCAGAGCGCCGATGATGTCGCAGATCCGCAGCACCGAGTGCGGCTCGTGGGCGAAGAACCCGAGGTGATGCAGCCGCGGCCCCGCTCCGCCGGTGAACGCCACGTCGTGCACGGTCTGCTTGCGGTACATCCAGGCGGCGTAGACGGTCTGCTCGTCCTCGATCGTCTCCGACAGGCCGAAGCCGAGCCCGGCGTAGTACGCCTGCGCGCGGGAAACGTCGGGCACGCAGATGTTGAAGTGGTCGAGCCGGGCGACCTCCGCGCCGCGCCGCAGGTCGTAGCGCTGCTGCAGCCGCTCCGGGTGCTCGGCGCGGTCGAAGAAGTCGACGAGGAAGCCAAGCGGGTCCTCGGCCCGGACGACCTCGCCGAGGCCGCGCACCGCCCCGGCGGGCAGACGCTCGGTCCGGCAGCCGAGCGCCGCGTAGTACGCCTCCGCCCGGGCCAGGTCGCCGGAAGACCGCACCCGGTACCCGAGGGCGCCGGCGGCGGCCTCAGGCCCGGACCGCAGGATCAGGTTGTGGTGGGTGAGCTCGTCGAAGCCGCGCAGGTACAGCGCGGACGCGTCCTCGGCGGTCACGACGAAGCCGAGCAGGTCGACCCAGAAGCGCCGCGCTTCCGCCAGGTCGGTCACGACCAGGGTGGCGTACGCCGACCGGACGATGTCGGGCACAGTGTTGCCGGGCACAGTGTTGCCGGGCACAGTGTTGCCGGGCACGGGGGGCAAAGCAGAGTCAGCCATCATGAAGCTCCAAAGCGCGGGACGTGCGTGTCGCCCAGGGCAACGTGCACGATCCGGGACTCGGTGTAGAAGTCGATCGAGTGCTGCCCGCCCTCCCGGCCGAGCCCGCTGTTCTTCACCCCGCCGAACGGGGTCCGCAGGTCCCGCACGTTGTGCGAGTTTACCCAGGTCATACCCGACTCGACGAGCGCCGCGACGCGGTGCGCCCGCCTCAGGTCGTTGGTCCACAGGTACGCGGCGAGACCGTAACGGGTCGCGTTGGCCAGGTGGACGGCCTCCTCTTCGGACTCGAACGGCGTCACGCAGACGACGGGACCGAAGATCTCCTCCTGGAAGATCCGCATCGACGGCTTGACGTCGGCGAACACGGTGGCCGCCAGGTAGTTGCCCGACGGGAGCCCGGCCGGGCGCCGCCCGCCGGCGGCCAGGCGCGCCCCCTCGCGCGCGCCGAGGCGCACGTAGGACATGACCCGGTCGTAGTGCTCCGGGTGCACCAGCGCCCCGATTTCCGTCGCCGGGTCGGACGGGTCGCCCACCCGGACGCGCTCCGCGCGCTCGGAAAGGCGGGCGACGACGGTGTCATACACCGATCGTTCGGCCAGGATCCGGGATCCCGCGGTACACCGCTCGCCGTTCAGCGACATCACGCCGAACAGCGCGGAGTCGATCGCCGCGTCGAGGTCCGCGTCGGCGAAGATGACGCACGGCGACTTCCCGCCGAGCTCCATCGAGAGCTCCTTGAGGTTGTCGGCGGCCGACCGCATGATGACCTGCCCGGTCGTGGTCTCGCCGGTAAACGAGATCCGGGGCACGCCCGGGTGCGCGACCAGCGCGGCGCCCGCCTGCTCCCCGATGCCGTGCACGACGTTGAACACCCCGTCGGGCACGCCCGCCTCGGTCATGATCTCCGGCAGCAGCGACGCCGACAGCGGCGTCCACTCCGCGGGCTTCAGCACGACCGCGCAGCCCGACGCCAGCGCGGGCGCGAGCTTCCACGACTCGAGCATGAACGGCGTGTTCCAGGGCGTGATGAGCCCGGCGACCCCGGCCGGCTGGCGCAGCACGTACCCGAGTTGCCCCGGCGACGAGAACGCCTCCTCGTGCCGCGCGACGATCACGTCGGCGAAGTAGCGGAAGTTCTCCGCCGCGCGCGCCGCCTGCGCCTTCGCCTGGGTGACGGGCAGCCCGGTGTCGAAGGTCTCCATTGCGGCGATCCGCGCGCCGCGCGCCTCGATCCCGTCGGCGATCCGGTTGAGGACCTTCGCCCGCGCCCGCGCCGCCATCCCTGGCCAAGGCCCCCGCGCGAACGCCTCGACCGCCGCCTCCACGGCCGCCTCGACGTCGTCCACGTCGCCGGCCGCCGCCCGGGCGTACACCTGGTTGCTCACGGGGTCGGCGACCGCGAACGTGCCGCCGCTGACGCTCGGCACGTGCCGCCCGCCGATGAAGTGCTCAATTTCCTCTGGCAGCACGGGTTCCTCCGGCAACTCGGGCTGGCCCGGAAGTCCCTGGCTGGGCTGGCCGGAGGGCTGCGGCTCGGTCACGGGGTTCTCCCATCATTGTCCCGAACGAGTTCGTGCTTCGCGTTCCCGCTACCCTGCCACCTTGGCAACGGTGACTCCAAGCACGGGGCCGTCGAGCACGGGCCTGCCCGCCGCGAGCAGCCGCCGTGCGGTTGCCTGGCCGGCCGCGGTGAGCGGCACGAGCGGCGGCCGGACGAAGCCCGAGCCAATCAGGCCGGCCTCGGCGAGCACCCACTTGGCGGCCGCCGGGTTGGTCTCCGTGAAGATCACGTCGGTGACCGGGTGCAACGCGAAGTGCAGGTCGCGCGCCTCGTCGTGCTCCCCGTTCGCCCAGTGCTCGTACATCCGCGCCACGGCGCGCGGTGCGAGGTTGGCGGTGGCGGAGACGAACCCGGCGCCGCCGAGTGACAGCAGCGGCAGGCAGAGCAGCTCGATGCCGGACCAGATCAGCGTGTCCCGTCCCGCGACGTGCAGCACCCGGGAGAAGTGCTCGAAGTCCTTCGTCGTCTCCTTGACGCCGACGATGTTGGCGTGCGCCCGGCGCAGCCGGGCGACGGTCTCGGGGGCGATGTCGACCGCGGTCCGCGACGGCACGTTGTAGGCGATCACCGGCAGGTCGGGGAACTCCCGCGCCACCGTGTCATACCAGTGGAACAGGCCCTCCTGGGTGGGCCGGGCGTAGTAGGGCGTGATGATCAGCACCGCGTCCGCGCCCGCGTCGCTGGCGACGGCCGTCAGCGCAAGCGTCTCGTCCAGCTTGGCCGACCCCGTGCCCGGCACGAACGGCACCCGGTCGGCGATCTCGTCGGCCGCGGCCAGGATCGCGGCGGCGCGCTCGGCCGTCGACTGCGCGGACGGCTCCCCGGTGGACCCCCCGAGGGAGATGCCGTGGCTCCCCGACTCCAGCTGCCAGCGGATCAGGTTCCGCAGCCCGTCGAGGTCGGCCGCCCCGTCCGCGGTGAACGGCGACACGACCGGCGCGATCGAACCCCGAATCCTGGCGGGGTCACTCCTGAACCGCACTCGCCTGCCCCTCTCGCTCGGCCAGCTCCGCCCGGCCGGCAAGCCAGGTCTCGTAGGCGCCCTGCCAGCGCTTGCCCAGCGGGTAAAGCCCGTCGACGGACTCGCCCTTGGCCACCATCGCGGCGGCGAACTCCTCCTGCAGTTCCTGCTCGGCGGCGTCCCTGGCCACCTCCATCGCCAGGTGCGCGGGGATGACGATGACCCCGTCGCCGTCGCCCGCGATGATGTCGCCGGGCTCCACGGTGACGCCGGCGCACGCGATCGTGGCGTTGACCTCCCACGGGACGTGACGCCGCCCGAGCACGGCCGGGTGCGTCGCGCCGTAGTAGACCGGCAGGTCCATGGCGTGCAGCGGCTGGCTGTCCCTGATCGCGCCGTCGGTGACGATGCCGGCCGCCCCGCGGGCCTGGGCCCGCAGCGCGAGGATGTCGCCCACCGTGCCGGCGGTCGGGTCGCCGCGCGCCTCGATGACCAGCACCTCCCCGGGCCGGACCTGCTCGACGGCGCGCTTCTGCGCGTTCAGGCCGCCACCGGGCAGCGTCCCGCCGCGGGCGGCGAACAGGTCCTCGCGGAACGGGACGTAGCGCAGGGTCCTGGCGAAGCCCACCATCTTCGCGCCCGGCTTGGTCGGGTGCAGCCCGTCGAGCGTGAGGGAGTTGAAGCCCCGCTTGCGCAGCTGCGACGACAGGGTCGCGGTGCTGACCTTGCCGACCGCGCGCAGCAGGTCGGCGGGGGAGTCGGCAGGGCCGGGGGCGCCGCTGGCGCCGTAGGCGGCCTCGCGCTGCGCGTCGTCCGCGTTCGGCATCGCGCCGGGCGGCGACAGCGCGTAGCCGGCCTCCGCGATCGGCGAGCGCAGCCTCCCGGTGGACAGCCAGGCGACGCCGCCCGCCTCCGCCGCGCTCACCTCGACCTCGACGAGGTCGCCCGGCCTGACCACCGTCGACCCGGCGGGGGTGCCGGTGAGTATCAGGTCGCCCGGCTCGAGCGTGGACAGCCGGGAGGCGTCCGCGACGATGTCGGCGAACGAGAACAGCAGGTCATCGCCGCTGACCGCGTCCTGCGCGAGCTCCCCGTTGACCCAGGTCCGCAGCCTGACCCGCTCCGGGTCGACGACCCGGGCGTCGAGCAGCCCGGGCCCGAGCGGGGTGAACCCGTCGATGCCCTTGGACCTGACGTTGGACCCGCTGTCGGCGTACCGCAGGTCGTACACGCCGAAGTCGTTGGCCGCCGTGACCCAGCGCACGTGACTCCAGGCGTCGGCCGGGCAGACGCGGGCGGCCCGCGTGCCGATCACGAGGGCGACCTCGCCCTCGAAGGCAAGCAGCTCGCAGGACGGCGGCCGCAGCACCGGCTCGCCGTCGGCGGCGAGGGTGCTCGGCGGCTTGAGGAAATACGAGGGCCACGCAGGAAGGCGGCCTCGCTCGAGCGCCCGGCTCCGGTAGCTC
Organism: uncultured Actinomycetota bacterium; assembly: GCA_963767685.1. Lineage (GTDB taxonomy): Bacteria > Actinomycetota > Actinomycetes > Streptosporangiales > Streptosporangiaceae > Trebonia. Next base: position 836,774 of record CAVYEZ010000005.1, on the reverse strand, counting down.
AGGTGCACGGCGATGATCTTGGAGGGCGGCTGGCCCGCGAGGGGATGCCCCACCATGCGCTCCGTCTCGTGCATTGCGTGCTCTGCCATCACCAAGATCGTATATGAAGCCGAGCCGCGCGGACAGGCCCGGGGTTGGGCACTAGGCTAGGGCGCGTTCGGCACGGCGATGATTGATCTAAGGGGCATTGGTGAAGCTACTGGTGACGGGCGGGGCTGGGTACATCGGCGGCGTGGTCACGCACGCCCTGGTCGAGGCGGGCCACCAGGTCGTGGTGCTCGACGACCTGTCGACCGGCTTCGCCGACACCATCCCGGAGGGGGTGGAGTTCCACCGGCTCCCGGTGCACCAGGTCGGCGCGGTGCTGACCCCCGATTCCGGCTTCGCGGGCGTGCTTCACTTCGCCGCCAAGATCGAGGTCGGCGAGTCGGTGGCCCGGCCCGACCTGTACTGGGACGTGAACGTGGGCGGGACGATGGCCGTGCTCAACGCCGTCCGCGTGGCCGGCGTGCAGCGGATGCTCTTCTCCTCGACCGGGTCGATGTACGACCCGACGAGCGTCGTGCCGCTGCCGGGCGGCGGGTTCAGCAAGCTGACCGAGGACGCCGTCATCCGGCCGAAGAATCCCTACGCGGCCACCAAGCTCGCGGTGGACCTGATGCTCGCGGGCGAGTGCGAGGCATTCGGGCTCGGCGCCGCGTCGCTGCGCTACTTCAACGCGTCCGGCGCCGTGCTCACGGCCGAGGGCCGCCGCCTGGGCGAGCGGCACACTCCGGAGTCCCACCTGATCCCGATCGTGCTCCAGGTCGCCGGCGGCAAGCGCGACCAGCTCATGATGTACGGCGACGACTACCCGACCCCGGACGGCACCTGCGTCCGCGACTACATTCACGTCGCCGACCTGGCCGCCGCGCACCTCCTCGCCCTCGAGGCGATCAAGCCGGGCCGGCACGAGGTCTACAACCTGGGCAACGGGGACGGCTACAGCGTCAGGCAGGTCATCGAGGCGGCCCGCGAGATCACCGGCCGCCCCATCCCGGTCAAGCTGGCCCCGCGCCGCCCCGGCGACCCGGCCGCCACCGTCGCCGCGAGCGACAAGGCCCGGCGTGAGCTGGGCTGGCACCCGGCCCGCCCGGCCTTGCAAGACATCATCGCGGACGCCTGGGCCTTCCACCAGTCCGTCTGGTAACAGCAGGACGAAGCGGCACCCTCGCCGCTCTTCCCTTGTCACGGCATAGTCCCGCCCCGTCCGGATAACAGCAAGAAGCGCGAAGAGCGGACGAAAGGTCAGGCTGTCCGCCGAGGTCGGCGCGGGCCGGAGCCGCAAGGGTTCGCAGGCGCGTTTCGCGAGGTCACCGCCGTGCGGGCCGCTCGGCGGCCGGGGTTCCGTTCGTCCCGCTTGGGCGGTTCCTGGGAACTTGAGTCACAAATCTATGAAATCTCAGAGCAACGGCTTCCCGCTGCGTTACATTAACAGCTGCCCTGGACATAGCGGGGCGGAATTGACAGTTGTGACGACTTCTAGTTAGCTAGCCTCTTATCCGTAGTTCTGATTACCATCTGTAGAACCTCTGTCTTGCCTGGGAGACGGCAGTTCTGGTGCGGCCTTCGGGCGGCTGGGCTGGGGCTTTCATGGCGAGAGCGGCGAATTACAGGCGGTTGCCTCGTGATGGCCGTCCGTAATTCTGAAGCGAAGGGAGCCGCTTCGTGGTTGTGACCGACGTGCTCGTCATTGGTGCGGGACCATTCGGCCTGTCAATTTCCGCGCAGCTAAGGCAGCGCGGAGTGGAACACATGATTGTGGGCCGCCCGATGGACACGTGGCGCGCTCATATGCCCCAGGGAATGTTTCTTAAGTCGGAACCTTATGGATCGACTTTTTCCTCCGCGAAGCCGGGATATGAGATCGCGACGTATGCCAAGCTGCACGGACTCGATGACTACGTTGACCGGATCGGGCCGCTCTCGATTAAGCGCTTCATCGACTACGCCGACTGGTTCACCAGTCAACTGGTGCCCGATGTCCAGGACCTGACCGTGAAGAGCGTGACCGCCGTGGATGGCGGGTTCTCCGTGGAGTTCGCCGAGCAAAGCCCGGTCCTGGCGCGTCAGGTGATAGTGGCGACAGGCCTTTTGCCCTATCTGCGCATGCCGGACGAGCTATCCGGATTGCCTGCCGACCTCGTGACGCATACCTCTGCGCACTCCCGTTTTGACGCGTTCCGCGGCAGGCGGGTGGCGGTGCTCGGCGGCGGGCAGTCCGCGCTGCAGACCGGCGCGCTGCTGCACGAGGCGGGCGCCGACGTCCAGGTCATCATCCGCAAGGAGCAGGTCTCCTGGAACTACCGGCTTGAAGAGGGCGCGGGTCTGCTCGCTCGCATCATCCATCCCCAGACGAAGCTGTGCGAGGGCTGGCGGTGCGCCGTCTACGACTCGCCGGACGCGTGGCGGCTGCTACCCGAGTCCGTCAAGATCCACAAGGCGATCGCCGCCTTCGGGCCCGGGGGCGCCTGGTGGCTGCGTCCGCGCGTCGAGGGCGTGGTCGACATCCTGACTGGTCACGCGCTGAGGTCGGCCGAGCCCAGCGGGAGCGGGGTGCGGCTCAAGCTGGACGGCTCCCGGCAAACGGACACCGAGGTGGACCACGTCATCGCGGGAACTGGTTTCCGCATAGACATGGCGCGGCTGTCGTTCCTTTCCGAGAAGATCCGGGCCGGCATCGTCACGCGGGCGGACTGCCCCATGGTGAACCGGGCCGGGGAGTCGACGGTGCCCGGCCTCTACTTCGCGGGCGCCCACACGATGATCAGCCATGGCCCGGGGGTGCGGTTCATCTCCGGGACGCACCACACGGCGGCCCACCTGGCCAGGTCGGTGGCCCGCCGTGCGCGCAAGGGCGGGCGTCCGGTCGCGCCGGAGGCCCCGGCGGCTTCCCGGCGGCCGCTGGCGGGCGCCGGGACGGGACCGCACCCGGTGGTCTGAGCGGGGCGACTGCCCGCCAGGGCTCTGCCGGCGGCGGGCAAAGCCATTGCGGCACCGGTATCGGCCCGCCCTCGTTCCGGATGACCGGGGCGGCGGCGGGCGGCCGCGGCGCGCCTCGTCGTCGGCCTCAGCCCGCGCGAGCCCTGCTTCTTACCCTGGCCAGACCTGGCTGGCGAGGCGCGCCACCAGCTCAAGCTTGGCGCGCTGGGCGTCGGGCGTGACCGGGTTGGCGACCGGCACCGACGCGAACCCGCACTGCGTGGACAGCGCCAGCTCCGCGAGCGGCTTGAACCGGGTGGCCTCCTCGATCCTGGCGAGCACGTCGGCGTCGTCCTCGAGCTGCGGCGACTTCGTGGTGAGCAGGCCGAGGACCACGGCGGTGCCCGTCCGTGTGTCGGCCAGGGGCCCGAACCCGCCGGCGCGGTCCGAGTCGTACTCGAGCAGCAGCCGGTCCACCGCCAGCCGCGGGAACAGCCGCGCGGAGACCGCGCCGTACCCGCCGGCGGAGTGCCACGCGCCTGCCGGGCCGTTGCCCCGGCAAACGTGCAGCGCCGAGGTGACGCCGGCCAGCCCGTCGAACAGCGAGCTGTCGAGGGCGGCGTCGAACTCGAGCTCCGCGTCCGGGTCGCGGCCGGCCGCCCGCATCGCGGCGACTGTGTCCGGGTCGCACAGCGAGCCGTAGTTGGGCGCGTCGAGCTGAATGTAGTCGCAACCGAGGTCGATCAGCGTGTGCGCGACCGAGCGGAGGTAGTCGCGGACCTCGGTGAGGAACTCCTCGGGGGACCCGTAGCCCGCCGCCGGCGAGGCGGCCTGCGACCAGTAGCGCCGGTGGTAGCTCGGGGCGGGCATGGTGAACTTGGTCCTGCTCTGCGCGTACCTGGCCAGGAAGGCGTACTCGGCGGCCATGTCGCCGGTCCGCGGCGCGGTCGCGACGCGGCGGGTCACCGAGGGGTAGCCGCCGCCGCTGGTGCTTCCCGGGCCGCTGCCAGGGGCGTTGGCGGGGGCGGTGGCGGTCGCGCCGAAGCGGCCCTCGGTCGCGCCCCGCCAGTTCAGCGCCGGCTGGCCGCCGCCGACCGCGAACGCGTCGACGAACCGGGGCGTCTGCGCCCAGGAGACGCGGCGGACCTCGCCGTCGGTGATGACGTCAAGGCCGAGCTCTTCCTGCAGCCTGATGGCGTCCCGCACCGCGTCGCCGAGCAGGGCGTTGTCCGCCGGGGAGGAGCGCCGGGCCGCGCGGACCACCGCGTCGCTGCGCAGCAGGCTGCCCACGGTCTCGGCCCTGGGGAAGGCCCCGCGGGACCCTCCCGGGCCCCCCGGGTTTCCTGGCAGCACTGTCTCGCGCGTCTCGGCGCTCTCTACGTTCACGTGTCTCCTCCGGCCGGGTAAGGGGGATAGGGCGGGGCTGACGCGGCTCCTGGGCGCCGCGGGTGGTCAGCGGGTCTTGCCCAGCGCGGGGATCACTCGCGCGGGGTTCTCGTTGAAGATCTTTATTTTGTCGTCTTCGGTGAGGAAATCGAAGGCCTCAATGACCGGGACCAGGTCGTCGCTGGTACGGCCCGTCTCCGGGCGGACGGCCCGGCCGGAACCGGGGGCCTCGGTCCCGAACAGCATCCGGGGCACGCCGCGCTGCTTGATCGCCGCCTCGAGGAAGTTCAGGTCGTACCCGCAGGTGTCGTAGAAGAGGTTCTGCGACAGGTCCTTCTGCGCGAGGTGGTGGTCGGTCGGCACGAACCGGTCGAGGGCGCCGCCGCAGTGGCAGATGATCACGCGCAGCTCGGGGAAGCGCGCGAACACGTCGCCGTGCGACAGGAACTGGCCGGCCAGGTACTGCTCGGTCAGGAAGCCGAGCTGGTAATTGTGCGGCACCACGCGAAAGCGCGGGTCGAGCGAGTTCGTGCCGTGCACGATCAGCGGGACGCCGAGCTCCTGGGCCCGCGCGTACACCGGGAACCAGTAGGGCTCGTGCATGCCCGGGGTGGTGCGCCGGCCCGCCGGGTCGGGCGAGACGTAGGCGGCGACGAAGCCGAGCTCGCGCACGCACCGGTCAAGCTCGGCAACGCAGCCGGACAGGTCGTCCGCGGCCGAGTCCTGCGGCAGCATCGCCGCGCCGAGGAAGCGGTCAGGGAACATCTGGCACTGCTGGTGGATCATGTCGTTGACGTACCTGGTCCACGCGGGGATCAGGTGCGGCTCCATCCAGCCCATGGTCAGGAACGGGCGCGGCCCGATGACCTGCACGTCGATGCTCCGCTCGTCCATGTAGCGGGCGTGCGCGAGCGCCGCCTCGTGGAAGTCGTGCACGCTGACGCCCGCGGGCCCCGCCTTGTCCTGCCCGATCGGCGACGGCATCGGCGTGTTCGACCCCATCATCAGCATCAGGAACGCGTTGGCGCCGAACGGCACCGACACGTGGCCGTGCACGTCGAGCACGGGAAGGTTGTGATACATGCGGTGATCCTTTCCTTAGCGCTGCTCCCAGCGGGCGAAGGCCATCCCGGTCCCGGTCCCGGCCGGGGTCCGGTAGCCGGGAACGTAGTCCACGACGGTGGCTGCGAGCCCTTCGAGTGCCCCCGCGGCGGTGACCCAGTTAAGGATCTCCGAGTTGCCCGAGCGTAGCTTGCTGCGGGGGATGGCGCCGAGCGCGGCCGCGTCCCGGGCGGCGATCGCGTCGAGTACGCCGCGGTCGAGCGTCTCGTCGATGACGAAGTGGGTCAGGCCGCCCGAGGCGATGACGGCGACCCGGACGTCAGGCTCCCAGGTCTCCACGGCGCGGCGCAGCACCCGGCCGAGCTCGTAGCAGCGCGCGGCGGACGGCACGTTCGGCGGGTAGTAGGTGTTGACGAAGACCGGGACGATCGGCGTGCTCGCGGGCAGCCCGAGCCGGTACCTGGGAAAGGTGAACGCGTGCCCCAGGGTGCGCCCGGCCGGCTGGCGCGTGAACACGGTCAGGTCGAAGTCCGCCCGGGCCAGCTGCTCCGCGACGTGCGCGCTCAGCTCCTGGGCGACCTGGTGAGTGCCGCGCTCCTCACCGTGCACCGCCCAGTAGGCCGCCTGGATGCCCTTCGGCAGCCTGGCGAAGGCCTCCTCGTCCGGCTTCATGTCGACCAGCTCGGTCCCGGTAAAGCAGGCGAAGGCCGGGATGCCGTCGTCGACGAACAGCTCCCGCTGGTCGTCGCCGATGACCACCGCCAGGTCCGCGTCCGCGGCCTTCAGCGCAGCGGCCAGCGACCCGATCGCCGCCTGCGCCCGCTGGTACTTGCCCGCCCAGACCTCGGGGGTGAGCTCCGCGGCTATCCCGGGGTCCGCGCCGGCCAGCGTCTCCGCGTAGGTGTGGTAAGTGGCGTCCTTGCCGAGCAGCGGGTACCGCTGGTCCCGCAAGGCGTGATCCGGCCACAGGTCAACCCCTGAACTCAGCTGGGGCGTATGCGACGAGGCAATGCCAATAACTATATCTGCCATGTCCCGGCACCTCTTTTGGAAATTCGTGGGTCAGGTGCGTCAGTGCTATCTTTCCTCGGGTTAGGCATGCCTGTCCGCTCCGGTAGCGTTCACGCTAGAAACCCGAGAATAAGCTGTCAACACCGGTCACGCGCTCATTAAGAAAATGTGCGGAACTGACAATTACCCGCCCGCGCGCTTGTGTCACCGCCAGCCGCCCGTACCGCTCAGCGGAATCGGGCCGCTCGCCGGCTGGGTGCCGACGACGATTATCCCGAACGAATTCGGCTTCCCCTCCGTCCCGCCCGTGCCTGCCGTGGCCGGCCCGGGCGGAACGGGGGGGCGCTTCCTTGGGGCGGGGGCCGCTTCCTGGGGGCGGGGCCGCTTCTGGGAACCGTGACGCTACGCGGGCACGGCGAGTGACAGCCCGAACTGCCCGCCGGGATCGGTCCACCACGAGCCCATCGCCAGTCCCGCGGCGGCCAGCTCGGTACGCACCCCGGACTCGCGGAACTTGGCCGAGACCTCCGTCCGCATCTCCTCGCCGGCCGCGAAGCGCACCGTCAGGTCGAGGCCGGCGACCCGCACGGTCTGCGGGGACGCCGCCCGCAGCCGCATCTCGATCCACTCACGGTCGGCGTCCCAGACGGCCACGTGGTCGAACGCGTCCAGGTCGAAGTCGGCGCCGAGCTCGGCGTTCAGCACGGCGAGGACGTTCTTGTTGAACGCGGCCGTCACCCCGGCGGAGTCGTCGTAGGCGGCCACGAGCACCGCCGGGTCCTTGACCAGGTCGGTGCCGAGCAGGAACGCGTCGCCCGGGCGCAGCTGCGCGCGCACCCGGCGCAGGAACACCGCGCGCTCGGCCGGGACCATGTTGCCGATCGTCGAGCCGAGGAAGGCGACGAGCCGCGGCCCGCCTGCGTCACCCAGGTTGTCGGTGGCGCCTTCGCCGGTCACGCCAGGCGCCGGCGCCTGGGGCCGACGGCACGCCCAGGTACTTCTCGAAGTCGGCCACGACCGCGTGCACCGCGAGGCCCGGGTACTCGCCTGCTAGGGCGTCGCCGGCCGCGGCGAGGGCCGACTCGCTCACGTCGACCGGCACGTACCGGCGCAGCGTGCCTGCGTCGCGCAGCGCGGACAGCAGCAGCCGCGTCTTCTCCGACGAGCCGGAGCCGAGCTCGACCAGGGCGCTTGCCCCGGTGAGGGCGGCGATCTCCTGGGCGACGGCCAGCAGGATCGTCCGCTCCGCCCTCGTCGGGTAGTACTCGGGCAGTTCGGTGATCTTCTCGAACAGCGCGCTGCCTTGCGCGTCGTAGAACCACTTCGGCGGCAGCGACTTCGGCGTGGCAGTGAGCCCGGCCAGGGCGTCGGCGCGCAGCGAGGCGGCGCGGTAGTTGGCCGGCAGGCGGTGCTCAATCGTCGTCATCAGGTCAAGATCCCTTCGGTGCTGGCGTCGCTGTCGGTGGACGGGGCACGTCTCGATGGCGGGCCGGCCGGTGGTGCGGTTAGTGGCCCTGTGGTTAGCGGTACCGGCCCGGGCAGCGGCTGGGCGACGGCCCGCCCCGGCGTGGCGGTGAGCACGTGCCGGTCGGGTACCTCCGTCCAGCCCGGGCCGTCGTCGTCCGGCTCGGAGGCGACCGTGACGGTACCGGGCGACGCGCGGTACCAGAGCGTGTCACCGCAGGCGGTGGCCGCGACCGACCGGCCGTCGGTCAGCAGGAAGTTGAACCGCCCCGTCGCGCCCGCGGCCTCGACGGCCGCGATCGTGCCGGCCAGCGCGGCCCCCATCGGGCTGCCCGCCCGCAGTCGCCGCAGCACCAGCGCCCACAGGAACGCCGAGTCCAGCATCGCCTCGAGCGACAGCAGGGCCTCGATACCGGAATCGGGCGTCGTCGGCTCGCCGCCGGCCGCCAGCCGCGCGGCCGACTCCGGCCAGTCGCGGAGGCTGCCGTTGTGGCTGAACAGCCAGCGGTCGCGCCCGAACGGCGCGGCGGCCTGCTCGCCCGCCGCCGTTCCCGGCGTGGCCGAGCGGACCGCGGCGAGCACCGCTCCCGACCTGGTGACCCGCGCGATGTCGGGCAGGGACAGGTCCGCCCAGATCGGCCCGCCCCGCCGGTACCTAGCCGGGACGGGGTCACCGTCGGCGTACCAGCCGACACCGAACCCGTCGGCGTTGACGGTGCCGTGCCGCTGCCGCCGGGGCGCCCACGCCTGCGTGTACAGCGAGTGCGGCGGGTCGGTCAGCAGCGCGCGCAGCGACACGGGCGGCCCGAGGTAGGCGAGATGCCGGCACATCAGGCGGACTCCGCTGCCGGCCCGGCCGTGTCCGTCCTCGCCGTGCGGAACCCGCTGAAGATCTGCCGCCTGATCGGGTAGTCCCAGTTCCTGAACGTGCCGCGGCAGGCCACCGGGGACACGCCGAACGACCCGCCGCGCAGCACCTTGTACTCGGGACCGAAGAAGACCTCCGAGTACTCCTTGTACGGCCACGGGGTGAACCCCGGGTAAGGCAGGAAGTCGGAGCTCGTCCACTCCCACACGTCGCCGATCAGCTGCCGGGCGCCGCTCGGCGCGGCGCCCGCCGGGTAGGACCCGGCCGGCGCCGGCCGCAGGTGCCGCTGCCCGAGGTTGGCTCGCTCTTGCGTCCACTCCTGGTCGCCCCACGGGTACCGGCGGGACCGGCCGGTCGCGGGGTCCCAGCGCGCCGCCTTCTCCCACTCGGCCTCGGTGGGCAGCCGCCGCCCGGCCCACCGGGCGTAGGCGTCCGCCTCGTACCAGCAGACGTGCAGCACGGGCTCGCCCGGTGCGACCGGTTCCTTGACGCCGAAGGACCGCCGCACCCACTCGCCCTCCCAGGCCCAGAACAGCGGGGCGGCCAGCCCGGCGCGCTGCCGGTGCGCCCAGCCGTCGGCCGTCCAGAGCCGGGGGTCGTCGTAGCCGCCGTCGGCGATGAACGCCGCGTACGCCGCGTTGGTGACCGGCGTCGTGTCCAGCCAGAACCCGGGGACGTCGACGGCGTGCGCCGGCCGCTCGTTGTCCAGCGCCCACGGCTCGGCCGACGTGCCCATGGTGAACGGCCCTCCTGGCACGCGGACCTCGGCGGGCAGCGCGGCCGCGTCGGCCGGCACGGGCGGCGGCGGAGGAGCGGACAGCACCGCCGGCCCCGACCGGAGCTGGTGGGTGGCGAGCATGGTCTCGTCGTGCTGCACCTCGTGCTGCGCGACCATCCCGAAGGCGAACCCGGCCCCGCTGGCCCCGTCGACGGTCGCCCCGGTGCCGAAGCCTCCGTGGGCGCCCGCCGGCAGCCTGACCTTCTCGATGAGGTCGAGCACGCGGCCGCGGACCTCGTGGCCGTAACGGCGGGCCTCGGCCGGGGTGAGCAGCGGCAGGGTCGGCCGGTCGGCGCGCGGGTGCTCGAACGCGTCGTACAGCGGGTCGATCTCCGGGTGCATGGGATCGCGGCCGCCGACCGCGCGCAGCAGCCAGAGTTCCTCCTGGTTGGCGATGTGCGCCAGGTCCCACACCAGCGGAGACATCAGCGGTGAGTGCTGTCTTACCAGGTCAGCGTCGTCCACGGCGCTGGTGAGCAGCGTGGTGCGGTTCCGCGCGGCCAGGAGCTCGGCGGCCGCGCGGTCGCACAGCGCCGCACCGGACGGCGCGTCGGTCGACGTCTGGCCGGTGAGCAGCGGGTCGGTGTGGTCGGTCATCCGGTTTCCTCCAGTAGGTCGTCGGCCGGACATCGGTCCCTGGTCACGTACTGGTCGATGAACAAGTCGACGGCCCCCGTGATCGCGGCGGGGGCGGTCATGCGGTCCAGGGCTTCCCTGGCGGCGGCGAAGCATGCCCCGCTTGCCCGGCTGACCGCCGGGTCGGCGGGCCCGACGCGCGCGGCGCGCAGCCACGGCCCCTCGTCGCCGGGCGGGCGCCCGTCCCAGAGCGGCTCGACCGCCGCGAGGGCGGCGTCGCCCGCCTTGGCGTCGGACAGCAGCGCGCTCGACACGGCGAGCGGCACGATCCACCCGTCGCCCGGCTGCGCGTCGATCATCCGCAGCTCAAAGTGCCCGCGGGGCCTGACCGGCGGGAACAGCGTGGACAGGTGGTAGTCGAGGTCGTCGGCGGTGGGCCGGCGCAACAGCCCGTCACCGTCGTCGGCCCTCGCGTCAGGCGGCGGCCCGTCGCCGTTCGCCGCGTCGTCTCTCGTACCCGGGCCGGGCCGCCCGGGGTCGCCGCGCACCCAGTCGCGGAACGTCAGCCCCGGCGGGGCCGACCAGTCCGGGGAATCCGGGTCGGGCACGCACATCACCTCGGCGTCGAGCGCGTACGCGGCCCAGTCGGCCCGCGGGTCACCGCTCATTCGCGGCGGCCTGGTCCTGCCGGGGTCCATCAGCGTCCAGACCTGCTGCCGGGAAGACACCCAACCGGTCGGTTTCCCGTCGCGGAGCGGCGAGTTCGCGAAGGCGCCCACGAGCACCGGGCCGATGGCGTGCACCAGCTGCCACCGGCGCCGGTAGCCGGAGTGCCCGTCGGAGTCGTCGCCCGCGTCGAGGCAGACCTGGACCGATGCCGTGGTGCACATCATCTGGCGGCCCCACGGCCCGTCCGCGTCGAAGTACGCCTCCATCGCCGCGTACCGCGGCAAGGTAAGCACGCGGCGCGGCGGCCGCAGCGGGTCGAGACCGATTCCGGCCAGTTCAAGGCCGCGGGCGGCCAGCTCCGCGCGGAGCGCGTCAAGGTCCGCGATAGTCACGCGGACCAGGTCACCGAGTGAATCCGCGGGCTGCGAGCTGAGCTCAAGCTGCCCGCCAGGCTCGGTGGTGAGCAATGCCCCCGATGGCAGCACGCCGGGGCGCGAGCTAGTCGGCAGCTCAGGCCCTTCGTGCTTCTCCCCGTCCCGTTTCCCCCGATCCGGGTCACCCCGGGCGGCGCCGAAGGCGGTAACGGCCGCCGCGATCCGCCGTGCCGGGACCGGCAGGGCCGGGTCGCGCGCGTCGCGCACGAGCCACTCAAGTTCGACGCCGACCCGCTGCGGCGGACCGGTCTTCAGGCAGATGCCGTGGATATGCTCCGCGGCAGCGTCCTCGCCGAGATCGTCATCGAGATCGCTGGTATCGATGATCGTCATGCATCCCAGCCTAACCACGGGGGCTGACATTCCGGACCACGAGGGTCCGACATTTCGGACCGCAAGCAACCTTCATGCACGTTTAGTCCGCACCGCCCGGTGTCCGTTACACCGGGACCCGCCGGAGTCTAGGGGCGGACCTCGATGCGGCCCGCGGTGCCGTCCGCCACCTGGCCGACAACCGCCGCGATGGTGCCGCGCCCCGACAACTCGGCGGCGAGTGCGTCCGGTGACGCGGTGGCGAGCAGCAGGCCGCCGGACGTCTGGGCGTCCTGCAGCAGCACGGCCACGTCGTCGGGGACGCCCGCGGCGACCCATACCCACGGTTCCAGGTACGCCATGTTGTTCCGGGTCCCGCCGGAGACATAGCCCGCGGCGGTCAGCTCGAGCGCGCCGGGCAGCAGCGGCACGGCGGAGGCCGACACGACGGCGGAGCAGCCGCTCGCGCGCAGCATCCGGTGCAGGTGGCCGAGGAGCGAGAACCCGGTCACGTCGGTGGCCGCCACCACCCCGGCGGCCAGCGCCGCCTCGCTCGCCGCGGCGTTCAGCGTGGTCATCGACGCCACGGCGGCGGCGAGCGCGTCGGCCGGGGCCGCGCCGCGCTTGTGCGCGGTTGCCACCACCCCGGTGCCGATCGCCTTGGTCAGCACCAGCGTGTCGCCCGGCCGGGCCGCGTCGATCGTGAATAGCCGCGACGGGGAGGCGAAGCCCACCACCGCCATCCCGTACTTGGGCTCGGGATCGTCGATGGTGTGCCCGCCGACGACCAGGCAGCCGGCGGACGCGGCGACCGCGGCGCCGCCGCGCAGCACGTCCGCGAGGACGGACAGCGGCAGCGTGCCGCCGGGCCAGGCGGTCAGGTTCAGCGCGATCACGGGCCGCCCGCCCATCGCGTAGACGTCGGACAGCGCGTTCGCCGCCGCGATCCGTCCCCAGTCACCCGGGTCGTCGACGATCGGCGTGAAGAAGTCGGTGGTGAGCACCAGCGCGCGCTCGTCATCGAGGCGCAGCACCGCGGCGTCGTCGCCCTCGGCCGCCCCGACGATCAGGTCAGCGGCGCCAGCCGGGCCAGGCGCCGGCGAGCACGCCAGGCCCCAGGGAAACCATGAGCTCGTCCAGAGCCGCCAGTGGTAGTTTGCACGCACAGCCGGCGCCGTGCGACAGCGAAGTGAGCCGGATGGAAGCGGTGTCAGGCTGCGAAGTCACCCTCCCACCGTAATGCGGGTCCTGGCGTCGCCGTGATGCCGTCATGGCCCAACGACAAAAGGAAAGCCGCCGAGACCGGGGCCCGCCATAACGCGCCGTGCCGTCGCAGTTGACGGCCCGCGGTCGCCCCGGTATGCCAGGATGTTAGGCAATGAAAGCACCGTCCATCAGGTTTGCGCACGTCAGGCGGGGGAAAACCGAGGAGCCGCCCGGCATTGTCGGCGTGGCCAGGGTGGACCCCAGGACGAAGGTCCTCGTGCGCCGCCTTGAGCCGGGTGACATCGCCGTGATCGACCACCCCGACCTGGACCGCGTCTCCGCTGACGAGCTGATCGCCTGCCGGGTCGCCGCCGTGGTGAACGCCGCGAAGTCGATCACCGGACGGTACCCGAACCTGGGCCCCGGGCTCCTTCTCGGCGCCGGGATCCCGCTCATTGACGACGTCGGCCGGGAGGTGCTCTCCCGGGTCACCGAGGGCATGACCGTCCGACTCGACAAGGACATTCTCTACAACGACGGCGACCAGGTCGTCGCCAAGGGCGTGCAGCTGACCGAGTCCATCGTCACCGGGGCGACGCGGGACGCGAACGCCGGCGTGGCGACCCAGATCGACTCGTTCGCCGCCAACACGCTTGAGTTCCTGCAGCGCGAGCGCGACCTGCTCACCAGCGGCATCGATCCGCCGAAGCTGGCCACCAGCATGAAGGACAGGCACGTCCTGGTGGTCGTCCGCGGCTACCGCTACCGCGAGGACCTGCGGACGCTGCGGCCCTACATCCGGGAGTACCGCCCGGTGATGCTCGCCGTGGACGGGGGCGCGGACGCCCTCCTCGACGCCGGCTATCGTCCGCACCTGATCATCGGCGACATGGACTCGATCTCCGACGAGGCGCTGCAGGTCGGCGCGGAGCTCGTGGTGCACGCCTACCCCGACGGCCACGCCCCCGGCATGGCCCGGCTGAAGGACCTTGGCCTCGACGCCGTCAAGCTCCCCGCGCCCGGCACGAGCGAGGACGTGGCACTGCTCGTCGCCGACGCCTGCGGCGCCAGCTTGATCGCGGTGGTCGGCACGCACTGGACGCTTGAAGAGTTCCTCGACAAGGGCCGCCCGGGCATGGCGTCCACGTTCCTCACTCATCTGCGGATCGGCAGTAAGCTGGTCAACGCCCGCGGGGTACACCAGCTCTACCAGAGCCGGATCTCCGGCTGGGCCCTGGTCGCGCTTGTGTTCGCGGCGGCGGTGACAATCGTCGTGGCAATCGCGTTCTCGCCCGTGGGCTCGTTTGTCGGCAACTACCTGAACGCCACCTGGCACACGTTCGCGTACTGGTTCACGGGACTGTTTAAGTGATCGACTTCCGCTACCACCTGGTCTCGATTGTCGCGGTGTTCCTGGCGCTCGCGATCGGCATCGTCCTCGGTTCGACCGCGTTGCAGGGTGACACCCTCGACGTGCTCCGCTCGGAGAACAACTCGCTGACGAACCAGCTGAACGCCGCGAGGGCGCAGGTCGGCAGCTACTCGCAGCTGGCGGGCGCGAGCGACACGTTCCTGCAGAGCGCCGAGCCGAAGCTGCTGAGCGGCCTGCTCACCGGCGAAAAGATCCTCCTGGTCACCGAGCCGGGCGCGCCGTCGGGGATCACCGGCGGCGTCGAGAAGGCCGCCGGGTACGCCGGCGCCACGGTCACCGGCACAGTAACGCTCCAGCCGAAGTTCAATGACCTCTCCGGCACCACCAAGTCAACCCTGGCCGCGATCAACCAGCAGCTCGCGGCGTCGGACGGCACCGTGCTCGACACCGCCACCGACCAGGCGACCGTCTACCAGCAAGAGGCCGCGCAGCTGATCGCCACCGCGGTGCTGAACCTGGCCGACGGGCAGCTCGGGCTGACCGTCGCCCAGGCGCAGACCCTGCTGAGCGCCTACGCCAAGGCCGGGTTCCTGGCCACGAGCGGCGCACCGTGGAACCGCGCCACCCTCGCGGTCATCGTCGCGCCGGCGAGCGCGCCCTCCGACGGCCAGAACGACCAGGCCAACCAGGTGCTCCTCGCGCTCGCCGCGCAGTTCGCGGAGGCGAGCGCCGCGACCGTCGTCGCCGGCCCCGTCACCAGCTCGGCCTCGTCGTCGAGCGCGATCTCGGCGCTGCGCGGCAGCGGCGTCTCCGGCCAGGTGTCCAGCGTGGACAACGCCGACACCACGCTCGGCCAGATTTCCACCATCTGGGCCCTCGCCGACCAGCGGGCGGGCGGTAAGCCGAATAGTTACGGTATCTCGGGTGCTTCCGCGGTCAGCCCGTCGGTACCCTCACCTGTGCCGAGCGATACACCGACGGCCTCAAGCACGCCGACCACCAAGGCGACGGGAGGGGTCAAGAAGACCGTGAAGACCAAGTGAACGCCGCCGCCCGCCCCGGCCTGCCCGCGCTGGCCAGGGGCACGGTCGCGGCCGGCGCCGCGCTCGGCGCCTACGCGGCGCTCCGCCGCTACCCGCCGGCCGGCGCGGAGACCTGGCTCAGGACCAATCACCGGGGCGAGCACGTCACGCTCCTCGAGGGCCCCGCGGTGACCGTCGGGGCGGTCGCCGCCCAGGTCATCGCCGCCGCGGTGGGCGCGCCGGGCGTCGCCCGCCCCGCGCAGGCCGGGCATTGTCCAGAACGGGTGCGCCCCTCCGCCTATCCCCTCGCCATCGCCGGCCTCGGCGGGGTGGCCTTCGGCGTGTTCGACGACCTGCGCGGCTCGGGCAAGCGCCGCGGCCTGCGCGGCCACCTCGGCGCGCTGGCCCACGGCGAGGTCACCACCGGCGCGGTCAAGCTGGCGGGCCTGGCCGCCGCCGGCCTTGGCGCGGCTCTGCTCGAAGGCGGTGACCCCGCGGACGTCGCCATCAACGCGGGCCTGATCGCGGGCGGCGCGAACCTGCTCAACCTCTTCGACCTCCGCCCGGGCCGCGCCATCAAGGTGGCGGCGCTCACCTCCGGGCTCATCGCGGCGAGCAGCGCGATGACCAGGAACGCCGGCCCGGCATCGCCCGGGCGCCTGGCGGGACTGCAGGCCGTCGCCGGCCCGGCCGGCGCCGCGCTCGCGCTGCTGCCTGAGGACCTCGCTGAACGGGCCATGCTCGGCGACGCCGGCGCCAACGCGCTCGGCGCGATGCTCGGCGCGGCGGCCGCGCAATCACTGCCGCGGCGCACGCGGCTCGGCCTGCTCGCCGGCATCGTCGCGCTGACCGTGACGAGCGAGAAGGTCAGCTTCACCCGGGTCATCGAGAGCACGCCCGCCCTGCGCTGGCTCGACATGCTCGGCCGCCGTCCCGTGACGCCCGCGGCCCCGCTCTCGGCCCGCCCGGTGCCGGCCAGCCCTGTTTCCGCCGGGCCGGGTACGGCCACCCCGGTCCTGGCCGCGGAGCCGGCCGCGCTGAACCGTCGGCAGCGGATCGCGTGGTGGGTACGCCGCAGGCGGCGCGGCCGTCACCGGCGGAACAAGGCCGCCGTATGAAAACCGCGAGCGGTGCCTTCCCGCTCGCCTCCGGGCGCTCGGGACCTTCGACTCGCGGGCGATGCGGCACCTCCCCGTGAAGCGGGAACCGGGCACTTCCCGTGAGCAGGCGGGCAAGACCGGGACCGTTTCACGGCAGCCCGCCGCGGTGAGCGGGCCGGAGCGGGCCCGGCTGCGCAGGCAGGGAATCGGCCGCGCCGCGGTGATGATCGGGGTCATCACCGTGCTCGCCCGGCTGGTCGGGTTCGGCCGCCAGGTGGTCTTCGCGCACACCGTCGGCACCACCTGCCTCGGCACGGCGTACACCACCGCCAACATGGTGCCGAACATCATCTACGACATCGTCCTCGGCGGCGCGCTTTCCTCGGCCGTCGTGCCGGTGCTGGCCGGGCCGGCGGGGACCACGTCCGGCGCCGGCGGCGCCGAGGCCCGGCGGATCGCGTCGGCGCTGCTGACCTGGACGGTGCTGCTGCTCGTGCCGGTCAGCGCGGCACTCGCCCTGGCGGCCCACCCGATCGTCTCCGCGCTGATTTCCGGCGCGCCCGGCTGCCCGCGCGGGCCGCTCGCCGGGGTCGGCGCGCGGATGCTGATCGTCTTCGCGCCCCAGGTGCTGCTGTACGGCCTGGCGGTCGTGCTGTACGGGATCCTCCAGTCACACCGCCGCTTCGGCGCGCCCGCCCTCGCGCCGCTGCTCTCCTCGCTGGTGGTGATCGGCGCGTACGCGGGGTTCGCCGAGGTCGGCGGCGGCTACGTCGACCGGCTCGCCGAGTTGCCGCCGCGCGCGGAGTACCTGCTGTCCGGCGGGACGACGCTCGGCGTGCTCGCGCTGGTGGTGACGGCCGTGGTCCCGGCGTGGCGGATCGGCGTCCACTGGCGTCCGACGCTGCGTTTCCCGTCGGGGGTCGGCCCGCGGGTCAGGCGGCTGGCCCTGGCCGGGGTGGTCACCCTGGTCGCCCAGGACGCGTCGGTCGCCGTCGTCATCGTGCTCGCCAACCACTTCGGCACGAGCGGCGCGCTGGTGATCTACGGCTTCGCCTGGGCCGTGTTCGTGGTGCCGTACGCCGTCCTCGCGGTGCCGATCGCGACCAGCGCGTTCCCCGAGCTGTCCACCCGCGACGCCGCCGCCGGGACCGGCGACGGCGGGTTCAACCTGACCGCGGCCGCGTCCGCCAGGGCCGTCATGGTGGCCTCCTGGCTCGGCGCGGCGGTGCTGATCGGCGCGCGCGAGCCGATCGCCCGCGTCTTCGAGCCGGGCGCCGCCGGGGCCGCCTCGGTGCTCGCGCTCGCCGTCGCCGCCTTCGCGCCCGGGCTCATCGGCTACGGCCTCTCGGCCAACCTGTCCCGCGTCCTGTACGCGCGCCACCGCAACCGCGCGCCGGCGCTGGCGATCGCGGGCGGCTGGCTGCTGGTGATCGTCGCGGACGCGGCGATCGTCCCGTTCGTGCCGGCGTACCGGGTGGTTCCGGTGCTCGGGCTCGGCACCACGTTCGGCCTGACCGTGTCCGGCATCGCCCTGCTAGTGCTGGTCCGCCGCGAGTGCGGGCCGGCGGCGCTGCGCCGGGTGCCGCGCGCGTTCCTCGCCGGGCTCGTCGGCTGCGCGGCGGGCGCGCTGGCGGGCTCGGCGGTCTCGTCGGTCATCTCCGGCGCGGTGTCCGCGCTGCCGGCCGGCGGCTTCCTCGCCAACGTCGGCCTGTCCGTGCTGGTGGTCGTCGTGGTCACCGCCGTGTTCGCCGCGGTCGTGCTCCGCCTGGACGGCGGCGACCTGCGCACCGCCCTGTCCAGCCTCCGCGCCCGCCCCGGCGGAGCGTGAGGCCACCGTTGGCCATGCACCCGAACGCGGCGAACGTTACGGTAGGGCGATCATGACGGGAGCGCCGCGCCTCCAGCGGGTCACCCTGGTCCTCGGCGTCTCGGCGGGCGGCATGGGGGCGCACGTCCGGATGCTCGCGACGGGACTCTCCGGCCAGGGGATCGCGGTGTCGGTGACCGGCCCGTCGTCGGCCGATGCGCGGTTCTCGTTCTCGGCTTCGCCCATGGTGTCGTTCTCCGCGGTCGAGATTCGAGAGCGCCCGCGGGCAGGCGATCTCGCCAGCGTTGTGCGGCTGCGAAAACTGCTCCTTCGCGTTGCCCCGGACGGCGGCCAGGTCGTGCACGCGCACGGGCTGCGGGCGGGCACGTTGACCGTTCTCGCGCTCTTGCCCGCCCAGGGACCGCGACGCCCCGCGGTCGTGGTAACGGTCCATAACGCGCCGCCGGAGGGGGGAGTGGCCGGACTTGTCTACCGCCTGCTTGAGCGCGTGGTCGCCCGAGGAGCTGACCTGGTGCTCTGCGTCTCGCCCGACCTGGAGCGGCGGATGCGGGCGGCGCGAGCGCGTCGCGTGGAGAGCGCGGTCATCGCGGCACCCGGCGCATCCTCCGGTCAGGCCGTCCCTCGAACCTCCGCGGGCCCGGCTTCCGGCCCGCCGCCCGCCATCGCGCCGGCGGGCAGGCCGGTGGTGCTCGCGGTTGGCCGCCTCGCCCCCCAGAAGGGCTTCGGCGTTCTCCTTCAGGCAGCCGCCGCCTGGCGGGACCTCAACCCGGTCCCGCTCGTGGTGATCGCCGGCGACGGACCGTCCGCCGGAGAACTGCGCGCGCTAGCCGCCCAGTCCGGCGTCGACGCGCTGTTCCTCGGGCACCGCGATGACGTCCCCGCGCTGCTGGCCGCGGCGGCCGTCTTCGTGCTGCCGAGCACCTGGGAGGGGCAGCCGCTCGTACTGCAGGAGGCGCTGCGCGCGGGCACCCCGGTCGTGGCCACCCGGGTCGGCGGCATCCCGGGCCTGACCGGCCAGGACGCCGCGATACTGGTCCCCAGGGGAGACGCGCGGGCGCTCGCCGCCGCGGTCCGCTCCGTACTGACTGACCCGCGGCTGGCCGCCAGGCTGCGGGCGGCGGCCGCCGCCCGCGCCGCCACGCTGCCGACCGAAGCCGACGCGGCCAACGCCGCCCGCGATGCCTACGACTCAGCGCGGCGCGGCCGCGGTCTGCGATAATCGGCCCATGCCCCTGACGTCAACGTGCCTCTGCCTGCTCGCCAGGACCGGTGCCGACGGCACCCGAGAGGTGCTGCTCGGCTACAAGAAGACCGGGTTCGGCACCGGCAAGATCGTCGCGCTCGGCGGGCACGTCGAGCCGGGCGAGTCCGCGGCGGAGGCCGCGGCCCGCGAGGTCAAGGAAGAATCGGGCATCCGCGTGGCACCCGGCTCGCTGACGAGAGCGGCGCACCTCACGTTCCTTTTCCCCGCGCACCCGTCCTGGGACATGGAAGTCGCCGTCTTCACCGCGGCGGACTGGTCGGGCGAGCCGGCCGAGTCCGAGGAGATAAGGCCGGAATGGTTCAAGGTCGCGGCCCTGCCCTTCGGCCAGATGTGGGACGACGCGCCCGAATGGCTGCCGCCCGTTCTGGCCGGCGAGCGCCTGTCCGCCACCTTCACCTACGCCGACGACAACGCGACGGTCGCCGCCGCCGCGGCCGGCCCGCTTACTTAGGTCAGCCGAGCCAGTCGGCGGCGATCTGCTCGGCGAGGCGTTCAATCAGCGGGCCGGCGTGCGCCATGCTCCGGTCCAGGTCGGGTTCGAGGTCGCTGAGCACGTACGCCTGCGCGATCCCGGCCGCGCGGAGCTCAGCGGGCGTCAGGGAGCAGCGTCCGGCCACGGCGACCACCGGGACGGCGGGCTCATGGGCCGACGCGGCGCGGGCCACCCCGGCGGGGGCCTTGCCGCGCAAGGTCTGCGCGTCCAGTGACCCTTCCCCGGTGATCACCAGCCGGGTCCCGTCAAGCCGCGCGCCGAACGACGCGAGCTCGAGCAGCAGCTCGATCCCCCGCCGCATCCGCGCGCCGAGGAACAGCAGCGCCGCGAACCCGAGGCCGCCGGCCGCGCCCGCGCCCGGTGCCTCCCTGACCGGCAGCGGCCCGCCGACGGCGGCCTCGGCGAGATCCGCCCACCGCCGCAGGCCGGCCTCAAGCAGCCGGACCTCGGCGGGGGACGCGCCCTTCTGCGGCCCGTACACGGCGGCCGCTCCGGCCGGCCCGAGCAGCGGGTTGTCGACGTCGGACGCCAGCAGGAACTCCATGCCCGACAAGTCACGCAACGGGGCGAGGTCGACCGTGGCGAGCCGGGCGAGCGCGCCGCCCCCGGGGGCCATGTCACGCCCCTCGTCGTCGGTGAGCCGCGCGCCGAGCGCCTGGAGCAGCCCGGCGCCGCCGTCGGTGGTGGCCACGCCGCCGACGCCGAGCACGATCCGCCTGGCGCCCAGCTGGCCGGCGGCGAGGATCAGCTCGCCCACCCCCCGGCTGGTGGCGGTCAGCGGCGCGAGGCAGCCGGGCGGCAGCAGGGCAAGACCGCACGCTTGCGCCGCCTCGATCACGGCCGTGTCGCCGAGCAGCGCGTACGACGCCGTGACGTTCTTGCCGACGGGTCCGCGGACCGCCAGCTCGACCCGGCTGTACCCGGCGGCGATCGCGGCCGCCACGGTCCCGTCGCCGCCGTCGGCCACCGGGAGGGCCTCGATTTCGCCGGTGAACCCGCCGCGGAGCAGGCCGGCCGCCACCCCGGCGGCCACCTCGGCCGCGGTGAGGCTGCCCTTGAACTTATCCGGTGCCACGACGACCCGTTCACCCATGCTCCCGATTCAAGCATGCTGGCCATCCCGCCGGACACCGGAGGCCAGGGCCGGGCCGCGGGCCAGCACGCCCCGGTGCCTGACCCGTTTGGTACTGTCACGGAATGCCCGATGGCCAGCAGGAGGAACAGCAGCCAGCCGAGCCCCGCGTCGTCGTCGACGGGTTCGTCGGCCAGGTGGACGCGACCCAGGTGCCGCGTTACGGCGGGGAGCCGACGTTCGCCCGGCTGCCCCGGCTGTCGGACGTGGCCAGGGCCGACGTCGCGATCCTCGGCGTCCCGTTCGACGCCGGGGTCTCCTACCGGCCGGGCGCCCGCTTCGGGCCCGCCCACATCAGGGAGTCCTCGCGGCTGCTCCGTCCCTACAACCCGGCGGCGGACGTGTCGCCGTTCGCCGTCCAGCAGGTCGCGGACGCCGGCGACCTTGGCGTCAACCCGTTCAACATCGCCGAGGCCATCGCCACGATCGAGCGCGGGGCGCGGGACCTGCTCGAGCGGGCGCCCAGGCTGCTCACCCTCGGCGGCGACCACACGATCGCCCTCCCGCTGCTGCGCGCGGTCAGGTCGGCGCACGGCCCGGTCGCGGTCGTCCACTTCGACGCCCACCTGGACACCTGGGACACCTACTTCGGCGCCGCCTACACGCACGGCACCCCGTTCCGCCGTGCCTTCGAGGAAGGCCTCCTCGACGCCGACGGCTGCCTGCACGTCGGCATCCGCGGCCCCCTGTACGACGCCGAGGACCTAGTCAGGGACGCTCAGGTGGGCTTCCGGGTGGTTCCGGCGACCGACGTCGAGCAGCTGGGCAGCAGGGGCGTCATCGAGGCGATCGCGGACCGCGTCGGCGACCGCCCGGTCTACGTGAGCGTCGACATCGACGTCCTTGACCCCGCGTTCGCCCCGGGCACCGGCACCCCCGAGGCGGGCGGCCTGACCAGCAGGGAGCTCCTCGCGGTGCTGCGCTCCTTCGCCCGGCTGAACCTCGTCGGCGCGGACATCGTGGAGGTGGCCCCGGCCTACGACCACGCGCAGGTCACCGGCATCGCCGCCGCCCACGTCGGCTATGAACTGGTCTCGGCCCTGGCCCTGGGCAAGCGCGGGTAGCCGCCGGCTATCCCTCGGTGGCCGCGACGACGTGCTTCGCGATCAGCGCGTAGCTGTCCTCGACCAGCGGCCGGTTACGGCCGTGCAGGTTGTAGCCGTGGTCGGCGCCTTCGAGGTCGAGGTGCTCGCGCAAGGACCCGACGGCGGCGAGCTTCCCGGCGTAGGCCACGCCCTCGTCGTGCAGCGAGTCCATCTCGCAGGTGACCACCAGCGCGGGGGCGATCCCCGCGATCCCGTCGCCGTTGGGCCCCCAGGCGGGGGAGACGAGCCGGTCCAGCCTCGCCTCGGGCGACGGCAGGTAGGCTCCCTCGAAAACCTTCTCGATCGGTACGGAGATCACCGGCTTCACCGCGACGTACTTGTCCCGCGCCGGGGTCACGAGGTCAAGGACCGGGTAGAGCAGCACCTGGAGCGCGATATCCGGGCCGTCGAGCTCGAGCGCCAGCCGGGCCACGGCGGCCGCGAACGCGCCGCCCGCGGACTGCCCGCCGACGCACAGCCGCGAGCCGTCCCAGTCGCGGCCGGGCCCGGCGGCCCAGCAGACGGCGTCGTAGGCCTCTTCGACCGGCTCCGGGAAGCGGTGCGCCGGCGCCACGTCGTAGTCGACGTTGACGACCGCCACGCCGGCGTTGGCCGCGAGGTACCGGCACAACGGGTCGTCCTGCTCCGGGTGGCGCAGGATGAACCCGCCGCCGTGGAAGTTCACGTAGACCGGCACGGGGTCGCTTGACGCCGGGGGCAAGTACACGACCGCCCGCACGTCACCGTGCCTGGTCGGGATCGTCGCGGGCACCGTGCGGGCCGGCAGTTCCGCGAAGGACAGCTCCGGCGCGGGCCGCGACGGCGGCATAAGGCGCATCAGCTGCGCAAGCGCATCGGCGATCAACGGCGGCCCAGGATGCTCATCGCTTAACTCCACTCTCCGGCATCTTGGACATTTGTCTACCATTGGCGCGAGTGCCACATAAGGTAATCCAACCGACTCTCAGGGATCTGAGAGCCCGCTGCCAGGAAACTCAGCTAACGACGGCGCCGTCTCCGTCCAGCGGCGGCGCACCTCCGCCAGCCCCTCCGGCGTGAGCGACCCGTGCAACCGCAGCCGGGCCACGCCGCCGTCCGGGTAGACGTCGAGCCGCACGAGGTCGTAGGCGGACGACGGCCGCACCCGGAACCGGTGCGGGGTATCCGGCAGCAGGGGCGTCCTCGGCAGCAGCGGCGCCCACGACGAGTCCGCCTCCCAGGGCCCGCCGACGTGCCCGCGCAGCGCGGCCATGCCCGGAGAGTTCCCGATGTAGCCGGACGTGTCGATCTCGGCGAGGGTCACGAGCGCGGGCGCCGCGAATCCCACGATCAGCCACTCGTTGCCCGCCGCCCGCCGCCGCCTGGTCTCCCAGCCCTCGCCCATGACCCGGGACAGCCCCGGCGAGATCGCGTTGCGCGGCGAGGAGTAGAAACGGTCGCTGCACCCCCGCACGTCCCCGCCGTTCTCCAGCGCCGCCAGGTCGAAGGTCAGCCCCTCGAGCAGCGCGGGATCGGGCACGACCTGCCCGTGCACTCGCAGCCGGGCCACCCCGCCGTCCGGGTAGACCTTCAGCCGCACGTGCGAGAACCGGCCGCGGTCGGGGACCTCGAACACGTGCGGGGTGTCGCCCTTCAGCGGCGACCGGGGCACGATCTCCGCCCAGCGCGCCGCCGCGAGCGCCGCCAGGTCGGGATAGCCGGGCAGGTTGCACGCCTCCACGGCGCAGGCCTGCGGGAAGTTCCCGGTGAAGTAGGCGGTGTCGACGACGACCGCGTGCACTACCCCGGGCGCGCCGAGCCGCACGATCACCCAGTCGTGCTCGCCAGCGGCCGGCAGGCCGCCCCCGGGACCGCGCCGCCGCCGCGTCTCCCACCCGTCGTACACCTGCCCCTTGTGCCCGAAGGTCGACGGGGAGAAGACGGCCGCCCCCGGCTTGATCAGGTTCTCCTTCTCCGCGAAGAACTCATCCGACGCGGCCACGACCGACCCGCGCAGGGCCCGCGACGCGAGGTCGGGGAAGGCCAGCGCGTCGTACCGCGGTGCCGGGTCCTCAGCCGCGAGGCGGTCCTCAGCCACCAAGCGGCCCGCCTCCCCGCGCGAGCAGCCGCCCGCGGGGCGGGTCGGCGGGCGTGACCTCGACCCCGCCAAGCCAGACGCGCGCGACCCGGCCGGTGAGCGTCCGCCCCTCGTACGGCGTCAGGTGATGCTTGGTCAGCAGCTCGGCGCCCCGCACCGTCCAGGGGGCGTCCGGGTCGAAGGCGATGAAGTCGGCGTCGCACCCGACGGCGATCCGCCCCTTGGTCGGCAAGCCGGCCAGCGACGCCGGGAACTCCGACATCCACCGGGAGGCGTCAGCGAGCGAGAACCCGCGCCGCCGGGCGACCGACCACACGGCGGGCAGCCCCAGCTGCAGGGACGAGATCCCACCCCACGCGGTGCGGAAGTCCCCCCCGCCCGGCTGGCCGAGCCCCTTCAGCGACGGCGTGCAGGGGGAGTGGTCGGACACGACGCCGTCGATCGCCTGGTCCCCGAGGGCCCGCCAGAGCGCCTCCCGGTTCACCGCGTACCGGACGGGCGGGCAGCACTTGAACTCGGTATGGCCTGGCGGCACCTCCTCGGCCGCGAAGAACAGGTAGTGCGGGCAGGTCTCCGCGGACAGCGCGATGCCCGCCGCCTTCGCGGACGAGATCAGCGCCGCGCACTCCCCGGCGGCCAGGTGGACGATGTGCGCCCTGCCACCGGAGAACGCCGCCGCGGAGATCACGGTCTCGATCGCCCGCCGCTCCGCGACCGGAGGCCGGGACGCGACGAACGCGTCGTACGACGGCCCGGACGGAGTGGTCACCTGGGAGGGGTCCTCCGCGTGCACGACCATCGGCGCCCCCGACTCGGCGAGCGCCGCCATCGCGGACCTGAGCTCCTCCCTGGTCAGCGGCGGGAACTCGGCGATGCCCGAGTCGATGAGGAAGCACTTGAAGCCGACGACACCCGCGTCGAGCAGCCCGGCGAACTCGGCGCGGTTCCCTGGCACCGCCCCGCCCCAGAACGCCACGTCGACGGCGCACTGCCCCTCGGCGGCCGCGACCTTCGCCCGCAGCGCCGCCACGGTCGTGGTGGCCGGCGAGGAGTTCAGCGGCATGTCGCAGATCGTGGTGACCCCGCCCGCCAGGGCCGCCCGCGTCGCGGTCGCGAACCCTTCCCACTCGGTCCGCCCGGGCTCGTTGACGTGCACGTGGGAGTCCACGACCCCGGGCAGCAGCGGAAGGTCACCGAGGTCGACGGTGCGGTCCGCGTCCCGTCGCAGGTCGTAGTCCCCGATCTCGGCAACCCGGTGATCCCGAACGAATGCGGCTGCCTCCCGCACCCCGCCCTGGACCACCATGCGCCGCGACCGGATCAGCAGCGTCCCGGTGTCGTTCATGAGGGTGTCGTGCACGGCGGTGTCGTTCATAGCGAGGTCGTTCCCAGCCAGCCGAAGCTGGTCGCGGAATCGGCGGGATCGGACGGCAGGTACTCGAGGCCGACCCACCCGTCGTACCCCTGCCCGGCCAGCTGCCGGAACAGCGGCTCGAAGTCAAGCGTCCCCGTTCCCGGCGCCCCCCGCCCCGGCGGGTCGGCGACCTGCACGTGCCGGATCGCGTCCCGGTGCCTGCTCAGCCCATCGGCCACGTCTTCCCCCATCTTCGCCAGGTGATACAGGTCAGCGAGGAACCCGACATTCGGCGCGCCTGCCTTGCCGATCACCGCGAGAGCCTTGCCGACGGTGTCGACGGGGAAACCAGGGACGTCCACGGAGTTGATCGCCTCGACAAGCACCCACGCCCCGGCCTGCCCCGCCACCTCGGCCGCGAACGCCAGGTTCTCGATCGCGACCGCGTCCTGCTCCGCGACCGGAACCCCGGGCACCCGCAGCCCGTACGGCGCGTTGAGCCGCGTGCACCCCGTCCGCCCCGCGACGTCAACGGCCGCAGCCACATTCTCCCTGAAATCGCGGGCGCGCGCGGGATGCGACACGATCCCGCGCTCGCCGGCCGCCATGTCCCCGGCATGGAAGTTCAGCGAAACGAGGTCGACCCCGGCCCCGGCGATCGACGCGACGAAGGCGTCGGCCTCGGCGTCGGAGGGCGCCATGGCGTCCCACGGCCACCAGAATTCAACCCCGCGGAACCCGGCGGCCCTGGCGGCGGCGGCCCGCTTAACGAGCGGCAGCTCGGTATAGAGAATCGAGCAGTTGACATCGAACCGCATGCCATACGTCCGCATCGGGATGACTACCTGGCCCTTCATCAAAGCCGCCCCGCCGGAGGGCACATCCGGGGCACTTGGCCGAGCGCTGCATCCATGATCGCACTTGTTTCCTGGTCAGTATCCGGCCACTCGCCTACGTAGGTGTTCAGCGTGATGGTCGGCGTGGCGTGACCCAGGGCGAGCTGGACCCGCTTGACGCTTGCCCCCTGGTGGATGAGCCGGGTAGCGAAGTAGTGGCGGAGACTGTGCAGGCCCACGCCTTTGGGGAATCCCGCTGCTTTCGCGGCCGGTACCCAGATACCCGCCCAGCTTGAACGGTGCAGCGGACGGCCCCAACCGGATGTGAAGACCAGTTTGGCGGTCCGAATCCGGTGCTT
Source organism: uncultured Actinomycetota bacterium (assembly GCA_963767685.1). Classification (GTDB taxonomy): domain Bacteria; phylum Actinomycetota; class Actinomycetes; order Streptosporangiales; family Streptosporangiaceae; genus Trebonia. The sequence goes on along the minus strand of CAVYEZ010000005.1, from coordinate 810,125 downwards.
GCGCCTATCAGGGTTCGTACGGTCCCAAATCTCGACTTCGACGGGCGGGAAAAGCTCAAGGTGGCGTTCTAGTGCCGCCATGGATATGGATGCTGCTTTGACGGTGCGTACCGAAGTCCTGGTTTTTGGTGGCCCTAGATAGGGCTTCTGTCCGGTGACGCAGACGAGTTGCTGTGTAATGTGGTTCGCCCAAGTGGAACACCGTTACGAAGACATAATCGAAGCGGCCGATATCGGACTGGAAGTTAAAAATACCGGCAGTGTCGGAGTCCAGCTCCACCTTCAAAAAGCGAAGGGTTACGCGCGCCTTGGAGACGCCAGAGAAACCCAGAACGCTCTTACCGAGGCGTCCTCAATCCTTGGGCGACTTCCAGCGCCTCAACATCCTGACCATCATTTCGTCTTTGACCACTCCAAATGGATGCACTACGCGGCCACAATTTATACATGGCTAGGCGATAATCCCAGAGCAAAAGAACACGCAACCGAGGTCATTGATAACCACGTGCGAGCAGATGGTACGTCCCGCGCACCTATGAGAACCGCCGAAGCGCAACTCAGTCTCGCCACCATCCAAGCCCGCGAAGGGGACCTGGAAGGAGCGATAACCCTCGCCAGATCCGCTTATGAGTTTGATACCAAGCCCCTATCTGACCTGATCGGCAGAGGACAAGACCTCGATAGGATTCTCCGCACAAGATACGGTGATCATTCACTTGTAAAAGAATTTCACGAATACCTAGTCAGCATGAAACAGTGATAATCCAACTGAGACCACGGCTCAGCGAGCGACCATCGTTGACATAACGTGACAAGTAATACACGCTTGAATCATGGCAAGCAACGATCCCCGGAATCCGGTCACCCTGAACAGCGAAAACCTCCGCAGAAATCACAGCGACGCTCTTGAGTACTGCCTTCAAGAACTTAACCGTGAACCCCGCGATTACCAGGCGGCACAGATATTCGCGATCTTGAGCCTTGAGGAAGCAATCAGAGACCTGGGGACCAAGATCGGGGGAGCAGCGGACAGGCTGGCCTCGTTCATGCGATAGACGGTCACAGCGCCGCAGTGCTGGCCGTTGTGAGAACTTCCTGTACGGGTTCAAGGCGGCCCCGACGGGGCCGCTCGCGCCGCCGGCTCGGGACGGCTCGGCCGGGCTCCCGCTGCCGCTCCCGCCCGGCCGGCCTCTGGCGCCCGCCCGGCTGGCGCGAAAGGCAAAACACGGGGCCGCTGGAGCCCGGGGAAGTCACCGAGCCGCGGCGGATTTGACACGGGGACCCCTCGCGGCGGCTCCATCGAGCTTATACGGGCGACCTGGGAAGGCCGCCCGATCGCGGGCAAGCGTACAGCCGCCGCCCCCGTGTCAAATCCGCCGCTCCGCTATCGCGCAGCGTGCGGGCATCCGCCCCTGAGGAAGACGTCCCCCGGAAGGTACGCCGTACAGAATGGTCGGGTATATACGCCTAACGGGTGGTAGTCCGAACAGTCCTTGAAATGCGTTTGACATTTAATCGTCAAGGTGTATCGAGCATGCGTTGACAGTTAAATGTCAGAATCGTAGAACGAGCTACATCCGCTAGCGACAGACGGCAATCACAGAGACTGCAACAACTGGAGACCTCTCTTCACGTGAAGGCTGCCCCGTGGCGCGACAACCCGCCGCGGTTGAATCTACTCCTGCTAAAGAACCCAATTCTTTGGGTCTATGTACTGTGCACCATTAATTCCGTTAGCAATAGGACGCGCATAGTGCACTGAGCTGAATGTGTTGAGAAGAAGCGTCTCCATGCGTTTCGCATTCACATCATTGCCTGGAGCCATCGAATAAAGAGCGATACCACCTGCGGAATTGACCCACTCATATAGCGGATCGTAAAGCCGTCTCTCCGCCCCCAAACGACACTTCCTGGCTTTGGCGCGATGATGACTCAGTCTTTTTCTGAGACCGCGCAATCCAGTCGCACGGCCAATATAGATCACCGATGAAGTACCGAATGGGTATCGATGCGGCTCCCCCTCCTGACTCAGGACCACATAGACCCCTGACCGCTTGGGCAGGGCCGGGAGATAATCACCGAGAAGATCGAACTCACCTCCAAACTCAGGCCACCCGTGTGCAGCGAGCACCAACTTATCCAGAACACCTACGGTCACTTCGGCATGCACGCCAATTCCTTCCCCCCGGGTAGGCATCACGGGCTCTGGCCCAGATAGTAGTTCAAAAGAGTGACATTACCGTCAGCGCCGGTGACACCATGCGGTCGAACCTCGGGTCTAGTATCCGCCTGTTCCGTCTCTGTTCCGGCAGACGTCGATCAGCAGCGGCAAAGGACGCGAGCCAACGAGCAGTGAAATCGCAGGTCAGAGGGACATAACCGCAGTTACGAGATTCGCCACCGGAAGTTCGAGCTGTACTCCGACGCGACGGTCAATCGATCGCCATGTAGCCTGGCGGTCGCATCCAGTTCGCTTCCGGAGGCAACGACCACTCTAGCGAGATTGACGTGACCGTTTCTCTACTGGGAAGCCAGTTCCAGCGGCGGCGAGCTGGCACGCGAGGAACTCCGGCCTAGAGCCAGCCTGAAGGGTCCGGCTACTGGCAAAATTGCGGTTCATGGTTGTTGCAAGCTTCATCCTCGGCATCGTTGGTACCATCACGGGCGTACTCGGCCTGTGGTGGAGCATGATCACCTGGCGCAGGAGCGGGCCGATGATCACTGTCACCGTTAAGCAAGCGTTCCCGACATACGCAGATCATCTAGGCGAACCGCTGATCTGTGTCACTGCCCGAAACTCCGGTAGGGCACCCGTTACCGTCACGTCGTGGGGGCTGCGGCTGCCCGATGGACAGACAATGATGATTACCGAGTCGTTCCGACTCTCAAGTGCGCTCCCGTACCGGCTTGAAGAAGGCGCAAGCGGATCTTGGTATACCGACACGCTAAGAGTCGTGGAGACGTGCAGGACTCATGGTGTGGACTACGCCGACCTGACGGCCTACGTGGACCTTGGTAACGGCCAGTCCGTCGATGCCAAGATCAGGGGCATTCAGCTGGGTCCCGGCTTTCCCTGGCCGACGTCAACCTCAAGCTGACGCTTAAGCGTCAAATCCTCTCGTGGTGCAGCAGTAAAGTGCAGCAACCACACTGACTTGAACCGACTCTATAGACCTCATTCGGTTCGGCGACCAGCCCAGATGGCTCAATGACCTACTTCACTGGGTGGCCCACCCTCCAAACAATCCTGACAGGCTGCACTAGGTGCCTGTCCTGTCGCTAAGCTGTCGGCAGGCAGCGCAGGGGTGCATCCAACGGGGGAAGGCTGGCCTGATGAAAGCGATCGGGATTTTTGGCTCCGTCGAGTTCGACGGGGACTGGGTGGTGATCCAGAAGCAGTCGGGCAGTTTCCGAGGCATGGTCACTCGGGAGGTTGCTTTGACCGACATCAGCAGCGTGACCTACAAGCCTGCGTCACTGCTCTACCACGGGTTCTTTCAGGTCACCCTGGCGGGCACCCCGGCTGCACCCATTAGGAGAAGGGGCACAGCAGCTGGGCGACCCGACCGACATGACCTGGACTCCGTATCGTTTCGCCGTAGCCGGAACTTGGAGTTCCAAGCGCTCGAAGAGGCGATTCGCACGGCACGGCGGGCCGCCCGGCAGGACTAACCACCTAGAGACGGGGCACATCGGGGGCACCTACAGGCCGACTCCTGGCCGATCGGTGACGATCTCCAGGTCGTCACCGTGACCCCAAGCGAGCTGGACGAGACATACGTTCGCAGCGAACCTAACTGTGTTCGATTCCGGCTGCGTAGGACGTGAAGGCGGAGCTATCGCCTGCTCGCAACGACTGCTCGCCCACTCCCAACACGAAGTCACCGAGGACGCTTGCACCATCCGACCCGACTTGCGGCTTGGAGACGCTCTACGGAGGGCATGGTATGGCTTGGTCGATGACCTCACCAGACCGCAGGTACACATCTAGGAGCGTTAAACATTGGACGTCAATTCGATTACAGCCATCTGCGCGATAGTGATTGCGCTCGCTTCTCTCATGGTGACGTTGATGGAAGCACGAGCCACAAGAGAGCACGATCGTCAATCGGTAAGACCAGTGCTACGAATAGTCCGCGTCAAAAAGCATGGTGACGAGCGAACTGGTTTGAAAATCCAAAATCTCGGCCTAGGGCCGGCAGTAATTTTGAGTACAGCAGTGGAGCTGGACGGAAAGCCAATCGGAAGTTGGGATCGTAGGGCCTTTGACCTTATGATCGGGTCTAATAAGCCGAAGCGGTTGCCGAACTTCAGTGCGATATATGATGATGCTGTAATTTCTGCAGGGGCGGAGCAGTTTCTGATATTTATCGACCCGTTTGACGATGAGCAAGACGATTGGTTTTGGGAGCTTATCGCGCATCGCCTTACTGTAGAGGTGCGATACGAGTCTCTCTACGGTGGCGAGAATTTCGTAACCTCAAAGCGCCCGAGAGAGCCTGGCAGCGGAACGTTGCTCTTATCGGCGAACAGGTACCGCTGTCCCAGCCTGCCGCAACGAAGGAGTGACCAGCGTGGATGGCCTCCATTGACCTTCCTGCCACTCGTTCGCATCGAGGGGATCAACTAGTCCACTCAAACGAACCAGACCATTCTTCTGTCAAGATCACGTTGACACTAAATGGATCAGATCGTACAGCCGGTACTTAGTTACCCGAATGGGATATCCAACGTCTTAGAATGGCTTGACGCTTAATTGTCAGGATTGCCTCAGAGTCCCTGACGATTAAGCGTCAAGTAACGCGCCCATTGCGTGCCCGTTGCGTGCCCGAACGGAGCGAATCCCACAGACATCGAGCGATAGCCCGGAAACCAGAAAATCAGCCCTGGCCAGGAAAGCAGCAGTTAACCACGCCGAGTGAAACGACCTCCTAAGCGGTGGGTCCCGCGTTCGAGTAATGGTCAGGGCACTGGTCGCCGACATGATTGCTCAAACATCAAGTCCGATGGCTGATGCAGCAGCAAAGTGCAGCAACCGCACCGACCCAGACCGACCTCCATGATCCCGATTTACTGCAATGATCAGCCAAAATGACCCGCATTGACCTGCCTGCCCCTCGTTCGCATCGAGGTGATCGGCTACACCAAGTCTGTTGATCATAAAGAATCAGAGATCATGACACAACGCTCTTGCTCTCATTAAGCTGCGCCAACCGTGCAGCTCGTGCTGCTTGTGCCTTAGAAACTCGAGCCGGTGACTGGTATACCTCTTCAAGTATTTCACCCATCAGAATAAGCACGAGTTCCGCTTCTTCGATTGTGACAGGAGAAACAAAATCACCATGAGCCATATCATTTCCGAAATGGCGAACCTCATGCGCGCCATCTTTGATATGTTCTCTTATAAATTTTCGATCAAATAGTTCATTGATCTTGCCAAAGATGTTTCCTTGCGTAATTCCCTTTTCCTTTGCTACCGCCTCTACAACTGAGCGAGCTAGCTGGACGGCGGCGCGATATGCTGAAACGCTATGACATTTATAAGCTTCCGATGCGGCTTCGGCGATATGTTGAGGAACATCAGGAAAATCTTTCCCGATCGCACTGATTGGATACCACTCTACATTTGGGTGTTCATAAAGCCACTCTCCCGGACTTCTGGTGGCGTGCGAATTGGTGCCCATGGCCTGGCCGCTCGCCACACTAAGGGCGCTGCAGTTGTCGCATTTAAAAGCATTCCAAACTTCGATAATGCTGCCCGAAGCGCTAGAAATGTAGAATCCTGTCCCATAGGAAGACAAATGAGTCCTGACACCGCAGCGCCAGCAGTCGCGAGTAGCCATGGCTCATGCTACTCAAGGCTGCACCGCTCTTGACGCTTAAGCGCCAGGAGTTGTGCCTCCAACAGCGGGGCGGCGCGGGCTCGGGGCACATCCAGGGCACATGAGCGTCAGAGACGGTACGAAACAGCGAGAGATGCCGAGACGTGAACCGGCAGGCCAGAAACGAAATCTCGAAAAACGGCCAGGTGAGGGAAGATGGCCTGTCAGTTGACATCGAACCGCATGCCATACGTCCGCACATGCCAAGCTTTTCACACGGGCCGCCAACCAGACAGTGACACCGGTCAACGGGTCACCGGGGCCGACGCGCGGATGGCTGGCCTAGCTGAACAGGTCGCTGACGTTCGCTGCCGTTGCGGCCTTCCGCAGCCACGCCTTGAGCTCGTGCAAGTCACTGGAAGCGAGGATCCGTTGCCGCTCGCTGTCGGCTGCGTTCAGGCCACGGGCATCGAGTACCGCGAGCACCGACTCCCGAGCATCCTCGGCACGTCCCTCGGCGAGGCCCTTACCGTCGCGGCACCGCTCGGCGACCGCGTCGTCCTCGACGGAGCCACCGGCCAGCCGGTGACCCGCGAGCCGGCCGTCCGGTGAGCGGTGGCGATTTGCCCGGCCCGCGCGTAGGTTCGGAAGTGGAGGGACTTTTCCTACTTGACCGGAGGGAAAAATGACGGCTGACGCGCTAGACCGCGAGGCCATGCAATTCTGGTTCGATCCTCTGTGCCCGTGGGCCTGGATCACCTCGCGGTGGATGCTCGAGGTCGAGAAGGTCAGGCCGGTCCGGGTCGAGTGGCGGATCATGTCGCTGGCGTACCTGAACCTTGTGCAGCACGAGGGCCAGGGGCTGAGCGACGAGTACGTGCAGCGGATGAGCCGGGCGTGGGGCCCGGTCCGGGTTTGCGCGGCGGCCGCCGCCGACGCCGGCCCCGGCATCCTCGGCCCGCTTTACACGGCGATCGGCACCAGGTTCCACAACCAGGGCCGGCGCGATGATCCGGCGGTGATCCCGGAGGCGCTGCAGGAGGTGGGCCTGCCCGCGTGGCTGGTCGACGCCGCCGAGACGGACGAGTTCGACGACGCGATCAAGAAGTCGCACCATGAGGCCTTCGACGAGGTCGGCCTCGACGTCGGGACGCCCGTGGTCAGGATCCGCGGCAAGGCCCTGTTCGGCCCGGTCATCACGCCCGCGCCCAAGGGCGAGGCGGCGGGCGAGCTATGGGACGGCCTGGTGCTGGTGTCCAAGGCGGACGGGTTCTTCGAGCTCAAGCGGTCACGCGACCGCAAGCCCACGTTCGACTGAACCACGTCGGGGCCGTCAGCCGGGCCGGGCGCTAGTCCTCGCTGACGATCTCGTGGCACAAGGCCACGCATTCGGTGCAGATGCTCACCCCGGCCGTGGTCGTCCCCGCGGCCATCGCGAGGCCGTCCACCTGATCACGGCCCTTGCCGCAGAAGGAGCACCTGCCCGCGGCCTCCGCCGCGGACGGGGCGGACCCCGCGGTGGGCAGGGGGACCGGCTTGATCGAGGACAACGGCGTCGCGGCGACCTTGCCGCTCTCAAGCACCTGTCCGGCCTTGGCGGCGCAGGCGTCACAGATGGCGACGCCGCCGGACCCGGCGATGAGCTTGCGCGTCTCGTTCTGCGGCTTGCCGCAGAAGGAGCAGGCCAGGTCGCCTCGCCGTGGCCGCTCGCCGCGCGCGGTAAGGGAACGCCAGCCGCGCCCGCCGCCCCCCGCTTCCTCGACGAGCTGGTGCACCCGCTGGTGGCTCAGGCTCAGCGCCTCCCCGAGTTCCCGCAGCGAGGCCCCGGCGAGATGCAGCTTGCGCACCGAGTACCGGAACTCCGCCCGGGCCAGGTCCACGCCGCGCTCAGCCTCGACCACCCGCGCCTGCGCCGCCCGCGCGGCCGCGAGCAGTTCCTCGTCCACGCCCATGCCGTCTAGCCTAACTAGACAGCCTCCCTGGGGGAAGGGGCTGCGCGGGTAATGCAACCGGTAAGGGCGGCGAGGGGGGCTATGCACCCTCACCGCCCCCACCTGGCCTGACAACGCGGAAACTCTTCCGAGTGCGGAAAGTTAGCAGGGGCTGGCTCAAGGGATTGTCGCAACACCTGACCTTAGGGCTGGTGTTTATGGGCGGCAAGCGTGTGGAGCCGCGGCGGCTGGAGCGGCTGGCGGAGCTGCTGGACCAGGGGCTGAACCCGCTGGCGGCGGCGCGGGCGGCGTGGGTGTCGAAGACGCTGGCGTACCGGTGGACCGGGAGCGGTCGGGCGGCCCGGGACGACTGGGGCCGGGCAGGCATCCCAAGCCCAGATAACAGCAAGAAGCGCGGAGCGCGGGCCGCCCCACGCCACCGTTTAGCCGACAGGCGCCTACCCCTCGAGCTCGATCGCGTACATGATGAACCCCGGAAGCGTGGCGACCTTGTCGTACAGCGCGCGGGCGGTCGCGTTGGTCTCGTGCGTGTGCCAGTACACCCGGCCGCACCCGTGCTCCGCCGCCCAGTCGCGCACCGCGCCGATGAGCGCCCGCCCGACCCCGTGCCCGCGCGCCGCGGGGGCGGTGAACAAGTCCTCGAGGTAGCAGACGTCCGTCCCGGTTGTACGCACGTGAATGAAGAAATGCACGATCCCGACAAGCGAGCCGTCCAGCCACGCGCCGAGCGCGTGCATCCGCTCATCGCGCTGGAACTCATCCCACGCCCTGTCGTACATCGACTGCGGGTGGTCCTCCTTGTAGAAGGCGTTGTAGCCCCGGAAGAGCTCTTCCCACGCCGCCCGGTCTCCCGGGGCAAGCTTGCCAACCGTGATCATGTCACTCCCTCTCGCCCAAGGCCGCCGCCCGAAGGCAACCGGCCGCACAGATGATAGAGATGCGAACGGCTACTTGGCCAGGCCCTGGATCCGGGCGGCCGCGACGGCGTGACCGCGCAGCTTTTCCTCGACGCCGGGCACGGCCAGCTCCCCGTCCCGGACGATTACGCGGCCCGCGACGACCGTGTGCCTGGCGGACACCGGCCCGCAGCGCAGCCAGGCCTCCACCGGGTCGACGAGCGCCCCCGCGTAGCGCACGCCCTCTTGCGGCCAGCACACCAGGTCACCCGCGGCGCCAACGGTCAGCTCGCCGATCTCGCCCGAGCGCCCCAGGCAGGCCGCGCCGCCCCTGGTGGCGATGTCCAGCACCTCGCGGGCCGTCATTCCGGTCGGCCCCTTCCGCTGCCTGCCGAGGAGCAGCGCCGCCCGCGACTCGACCCACAGCGACGCGCTGTCCACCGAGGCCGACCCGTCGCAGCCAAGCCCGACCGGCACCCCGGATGCGCGGAACTCGCGCACCGGCGCGAACCCGCCGCCGCCGATCATCATGTTCGACGAGGGGCAGTGCGCGACGCCCACCCCGGCCGCGCCGAGCCGGGCGACCTCCGCGTCGTTCGGGTAGATGCAGTGCGCCACCCAGGCGCGCGAGGTGAGCCAGCCCACCTCCTCGAACTGCTCCACCGGCCGCCGCCCGAAGTGCTCGAGGCAGTACGCGTCCTCGTCCGGGTCTTCCGCCAGGTGGGTGTGCAGCCGGACGTCCAGCCTTTCCGCCAGCTCCGCGGTCCGCCGCATCAGGGCGGGCGAGACGGAGAACGGCGAGCACGGCGCCAGCGCCACCTGGACCATGGCCCCGGGGGACGGGTCGTGGTGCAGCTTCACGAGCCGCTCGCTGTCGGCGAGCACCTCGTCGTCGTCCTGCACGACCGAGTCGGGCGGCAGCCCGCCGTCCTTCTCCGAGAGGGTCATGGACCCGCGCGTGCAGTGAAACCGCAGGCCGATCTCGCGCGCGGCGGTGATCTCCGCCGTCCACAGGTCCCCGCCGCCCCGGGGCGCGACGTACAGGTGGTCCATCGTCGTCGTGCACCCGCCGAGCGCGAGCTCGGCGAGCCCCACCCACGCGGACAGGTACGCGGCCTCCTCATCCAGCCCAGCCCACAGCGGGTAAAGCACGGTGAGCCAGGAGAACAGCGACCCGTTGATCGCAGGCCCGTAGGACCGGGTGAGGTTCTGGTAGATGTGATGGTGGGTGTTGACCAGCCCCGGCGTCACCAGGCAGCCGCCGGCGTCAAGCACCTCGCCCGCCGGGGGCTCGGGATCCCCGGACGCCCCGACCCCAGAAATCGCCCCGCCGGTCACGGCGACCCACCCGCCGGCGAGCTCGCGCCCGGCGGCGTCGCAGGTGGCGACCAGCTTCGCGTTCCGCACCAGCAGATCAGCCATCGCTGCCCCCAAAGATCAAGTCAAGATCAAGCTCGCCCGCCGAACGGAAGCGTGCTCCGCCTCCCCCCGAATGCTAGACCGGCCCGGAATCGCCGCGCCCGCTGACCGGCGTACCCTGCGTGACCGCCTAGCTAGTAGATGTCATCATCCCGATACGGGGCCGAGCAGTCGGCGCTGAACGGAAACCAGCCGGGAATCGGGGGCGCCTCAGCCCGCGCGATCTCCCGCTCGTCCTGCGGCCACTTCGGCGGCGGGAACTGCCGCGGCACGGGCGGGCCGCTGGCCGGGGTGAACCAGTCGCGGACCCCGTCCTCGGGGACCGGGCTCCCCATGTAGGCGATCGCCGGCGCGCGGACCACCGCCCGCCGCGGCGCGGTGGCCGGGCGCACGGTGAGTACCAGGCGCTCGCGGCTGGCGAGGACGCCGGCCGCCAGCTGCGGCACGAGCAGGGCGGCGAGCACGGCGAGCGGGACCGTCCAGTTCCTGCTGGCGGCGTGGATCGCACCGATGGCGATCGGGCCGAGGCTGGCCAGGAGGTAGCCGAAGCCCTGGGCCATCGTCGACACCTGCGCGGTCTGCCTGGCGTCGCGCGAGCGCCAGGCGATGTAGCTCAGCGAGAGGCTGATCGAGGCCCCCTGGCCGAGCCCGAGCAGGGTCATCCACAGGTAGGGCGCACGGAGCGGCGCCATGGCCAGGCCCGCGTAGGCCGCGGCGTAGCAGAGCACCGAGACCACGATCGGCACCCAGGTCGGCCGGATCCGCCGCGCGAGGGCCGGGCTGACCAGGGCGGCCGCGATGCCGGGGAAGGCCGAGTAGGACAGCATCCAGCCGGCACCGTGCGGGTCCATGCCGTGGTCTTGCAGCAAGGTGGGCAACCACGTCAGGGTCACGTAGTACCCCGTGGACTGCACGCCCATGAACGCCGTCACGGCTATCGCGACGGGGTCGGCGAGGATGGCGCGGAACGACGGCTGGCCCGGCCCCCGGGACGCGTCCGCGGCTTTACCCGGAGGCCCGGTCGGGGACGGCCCGGAATGAGCCGCGGCGCGGAAGAACTGCGGAAGCCAGAGCAGGCAGGCGGCGACCGCCGGGATCGTCCAGAGCGCGAGTGCCCGGCGCCAGTGGCCGCCGGCGAGCGGCATGAGCGGCACGGTCAGCCCGTCGGCGATGGCCGCGCTCAGGAACAAGGAGGTCGAGTAGACCCCCATCCACGGGCCGACCCGGTCAGGGAAGTCGTGCTTGATCACGGCGGGCATCACGACGTTGGCGATCGCGATCGCGGCGCCGACGACGACCGTGCCCGCGAACAGGCCGGCCAGGCTCGGCTGGCGGCGCAGCGCGATGCCGACCGCGAGTGCGGCCATGGCGAGGCCGAGCAGCTGGTGCATGCCCAGCCGCCGCGTCAGCCAGGGCGCGAGGAACGCGAAGGCGCCGAAGGCGACGACCGGGATCGTCGTGAGCAGGCTCGCCGCGGTCGCGGACAGGCCAAGGTCGTCGCGGATGCTGGTCAGGACCGGGCCGACCGACGCGACGCCGATGCGCAGGTTCAGGGCTATCAGCAGCAGGCCGGCGGTGAGGACCACGGCCGGCAGCCTCCCGCGCGCCGTGCGCTGGGCGGCGTGCCGGCGCCTGGGCCGGCGGACGGCTGGAGTTCTTCGTCGATCGACGCCGCGGTGGCCTGCGGCTGGGCGAACCCTGGCGCGTTCAATGAGATTCTTCTCCACGCTTGTCGGTCAGACCCCGGGCCGATGCCAGCGCTCGCCGGTGTCGCGCGAAGTAGCGCTGGCCGGTGTCGCCAGGATTGCGGGGGGTGCTAGTTACCCTAACAGATGGTGACCGTTTCGCTACGCAATTGGCATAACATGTCCGGTGGCCACCGCACGCCCGGGAACTGCGCGACCGGCCGAGCATGGCTACGATGACTGCCGTGACTAAGTCGGCTGAGGCGTCATTCCTCGCGGCGCTGCGGGCGCTGCCCAAGGTGGAACTCCACTGCCATGTCGAGGGCACGATGCGGCCGCAGACCGTCGTCGAGCTGGCCGGGAAGAACGCCGTGCCCCTTCCGGCGGGCGACGTCCGCGACCTGTACCGCTACGGGTCGCTCGATGAGTTCCTTACCGTCTTCTGGCTCGTCCAGTCGGTGCTGCACGACCGGTCCGACTGGGAGCGGCTCGGCTACGAGTCGGTCATCGACGGCGCTGCGGCCGGCCGGGTCTACGCGGAGGTCTTCGTCACCCCGGCCAGGCACCTGGCGGCCGGGCAGACGCTCGGGTCGGTGCTTGAGGGCCTGGATGCCGGCCTGGCGGCGGGCGACGCGGAGTCGGGCTGCCAGACCCGGGTGATCGTCGACATGGACAAGGCCTACGGCGGCGAGGCGGGGCTCCAGCTGATGACCGAGCTGATCGAGCTGCGGCGCGCCGGCGCGCCGGGCACCGACCGGGTCATCGGCATCGGCATGGACTCGACCGAGCTCAACGTGGACCCGCTGTCGTTCGCCCCCGCGTACCGCGAGGCGGCCGCCGCGGGCCTGCGCCGGACGGGCCATCAGGGCGAGAACTCCCCGGCGGCCGCGGTCGGCGTGGTGGCCATCGGCCTCGGCGCGGAGCGGATCGACCATGGCCTGTCCCTGATCGACGACCCGGACCTGGTCGCTTACTTCGCGGAGCACCGCATCCCGCTGACGATGTGCCCCACGTCGAACGTGGTCATCGCCAACGCCTACAGCGCGGTCGACCGCCACCCGCTGCCGGCCCTGCGCCAGGCGGGCGTCCTCGTCACGGTCAACACCGACGACCCCGCCCTCACGGACCTGGACCTGGCCCGCGAGTACGCCATCTGCGCGGACGCCTGGAACTGGTCGTGGGACCAGATGGTCGACATCGCCCTGGACGGCGTGGAAGCCACCTGGCTCGACGACTCCGACAAGCACGCCCTGGCCGCCCGCGTCCGCGCGGAGGCCGCCCGCCTCCGCCCAGACGCGTAGGTCAGCAGTTGCAGTCGCAACTGCCGCAGCAGCCGTCGCAGCACGCGTCGCCGCAGCAGTCGCAACTGCACTCGCAGCAGCAGTCCTCCCCGCAGTCACAGCCGGGCAACTATTGTTTAACGCGACGGGAAACAACCACAACCGCATGACGACGGAGGGGCCGCAATGGCCAGCCTGATGCGCGCCCTGATTATCGACGGCACGAAGTCCGCCAGCGTTCAGCGCGTCGCCGTGCCCGTCCCCGGACCGCGCCAGGCGGTGGTCGACGTGCACCGGGTGGGAGTCTGCGGCACCGACGTCGAGCTTTTCACTCGCGAGCTAGCCTACTTCGAGCAGGGCAAGTCGCGTTTCCCGCTGTGCCCGGGCCACGAGTGGTGCGGCACCGTGTCCGCCGTCGGCGCGGAAGTCGACGAGGGCTGGGTCGGCGAGCGCGTCACCGGCGACACCATGCTCGGCTGCGGGCGATGCCGCCGCTGCGCGTCCGGCCGGCATCACGTGTGCGCCAACCGGAGCGAGATCGGCATCACGGGCTGGCCGGGGGCCCTCGCAGAAAAGCTCCTCGTTCCCGTCGGCAGCCTCTACCGGCTCCCCGGCTCCGTGGACGACCGCGCCGGGGCCCTCGTAGAGCCGGGTGGCAACGCCTTGCGGGCCGTGCTCGCGGCCCAGGCGGGACCGGGCAGGCGGCTGCTCATCTGGGGCCCGGGGAGCATCGGCCTGCTCGCGGCCTCGTTCGCGCGGGCCGCGGGCGCGGATGTCGACGTGGTCGGCGTCGACTGCGCCCGCGAGGAGCTGGCGAAGAGCTTCGGCGCGGTCCGCTACTGGACGACCGCGGACCCGCCGCGGGAGCCCTATGACGCCGTCATCGACTGCACCGGCGAGGACACGGTCCCCGCGCTTGCCCTCCGTCTCGTCGAGCAGGCAGGCCGGATGGTCTACATCGGCCTCTCCGGTAAGGCCAGCCTCATCGACAGCCGCGACCTGGTCCTCAACGACATCACGGCGGTGGGCATCCTCGGGGCATCGGCGGGCCTCGCGTCGGCCATCGAGCACTACGCCGACGGCCGGGTGGACCCGGGGCCGCTCGCCCAGGTGCTCGTGGGCCTCGACCGCGCGACGGAGGCCCTCGCCGGCCGCCTTGACCCGGGGGCGGGAACCAAGATCCACATCGACCCGCGCCGCTAGCGGTGCCGGCCGGGGCAGCCCTTAACCAGACGCGCACGGTTCAGATGGTTACCAGAGTCTAGACCGCTTCCAGACGCCCGCCGTTTGCCTGGCCGTTGACCCGCCCGGCACCGGATGGTCACGGCAGCGGCGTATTAGTGCAGTTGTGAAAACCCTAGATAGCAGGCGCAACGCCAGGACGCTCGCCGCTGCCGCTGCCGCTGCCGCCGCCGTGGCGGGCGCGGGCGTGCTGGCGGTGGCCGGTGCGCTCGCCGCCCCGGCGAGCGCGCAGACGACGCAGTCAGCACAGTCGAACAGCCGCCCGCTCCAGGTGACGCGGATCGCCTCCGGCGCGAAGCTGCACCACACGTTCCTTCCTAACGGCAAGGGCACCGCGCGCACCGAGGCCCTTACCAGCCCCGACGACATCACCCAGCTGGGCCGGGACGTCTTCGTTACCTTCCAGAACGGCGTCGGCCCGCAGGGGCAGGCGTCGCCCGACGGGAACCTGGACTCCACCATCGTCGAGTTCACGCTGTCCGGCGGGGAGGTCGCGCAGTGGGACCTGCACGGCAAGTGCGACGGGCTCACCGCCGACCCGCTCACCGGCAAGGTCATCGCGACCATCAACGAGGACGCCCACTCCAGCCTCTACACCATCAACCCGTACGCCGGCTCGGTCACGCACTACGCCTACAGCGAGCCCCTGCCGCACAACGGCGGGACCGACGCCATCTCGATCTACCGGGGCCAGATCCTGATCTCGGCGTCCGCGCCGGGCACCACCGGGGCGGCCGCGCCGAACGCCAAGTACCCGGCGGTCTACGTGGTGTCGCTCAACCCGCAGGACAAGGTCGCCCGCGTCAGCCCGCTCTACTACGACGAGGCCCCGGCCTTCCAGGCCAACGGCGCCAAGGCGGGACAGACGGTCAACCTCGCGCTGACCGACCCCGACTCCAACGAGGTCGTGCCGTGGGCCGCCCCGAAGTACGCCGGTGACTTCATGCTCGCCTCCCAGGGCGACCAGGAACTGATCTTCGACCGCTTCAGGGGCTGGCACCAGTCCCTCACCGCGCTGCACCTGCCGGCGTCGGTCGATGACAGCGCCTGGGCGACCAGCCGGCCCGGCGCGCTCTACGTCACCGACGGCACGGACGACGCGGTCGACACGGTGACGGGAAAGTTCACGGAGGGGACCATGTACTCGTCCGTGACGCCCTGCGGCTCCAACAGCGCCCCGGCGACCTGCCCAGGGCCCGGCTTCCCGGCAAACTACCTGGCCACTACCAACATGGGAACCGGGGCGCTCACCGCGGTGAAGCTCACCGGCCCGGTGCTGCGCACCGGGGGCATGATCTTCGTCGCCGGGTAGCCGAAGCCGCCGCGGCTAACAGCAATAAACAATCCGATGATCCCGAACGGGTTCGTGTTTCACCCCGTCGGCCTGAACTCGCCTGAACTCGGCGGTTGACGGCGACGGCGACGCCCGCCGCGCTCCCCGTCTCCAGGGGCGCGCGGCGGGCGGTTTGGTCTACGCCGGGCCGATTTGCAGTTCGCCGCCCGCGGTGCTCACGTTGATCACGCTGCTAGCGCCGGGGGTGTTGCCGATCAGCACCGACTCCGGCGACCCGCCGGTGTCCGTGGTGATCGCGTAGGGGCCGTCGGGCACCGACAGCGACGCGTTGCCGCCCCCGGTGTCGACCTGCACCGTGGTCGGCTCGGTGCTGAACCCCAGCGTGATGCTGCCGCCCTCGCCGTTGACGGTCGCGGTGGGCGAGGTGAGGCCGGTGGCGGACAGGTTTCCGCCGCCGGTGTCCGCGGTCAGCGTCCCGGTGACCTCACTGGCCTCGACCTGCCCGCCTTCGGCGCGCACGCCGAGCGGCCCACTGACCGTGTTCACGGTGACTGGTCCGCCGCCGGAGTCCACCTGGGTCGCCCCGGTCCCGGACGCGGTGACCTGGCCACCCTCGGCGGCCACCGTCAACGGCCCGCCGATTCCGGCCGCGTAGACCGGCCCGCCGCCGGAGTCGATGGCCGCCGCGGGGGCATTGGAGACGTTAACCCCGCCGCCCTCGGCGTGCACGGTGATCTTGCCGGTGAGGCCGCTCGCGGTAACCGAACCGCCCCCGGAGTCGATGTCCGCGCTGGCCACATGGGCGACGGTCACCTGGCCGCCGTCGGCGGTCACCGTGAGCGGCCCGCCGATTCCGGCCGCGTAGACCGGCCCGCCGCCGGAGTCGATGTCCGCCGCCCCGGTGCCGACCACCGACACCGGGCCGCCGGCCGCGGCGGCGTTGACCTTGACCCCGGACGGCACGCTCACCGAGAAGGCGACGCTGCAGTCAGAGTTCGCGCAGGCCGGTGCCCCGAGGGTGAGCAGGCCGCGGGAGACGGTGTCGATCACGGCCGGGCGCTCTCCCTGGTACGAGATCATCTCGGTGATCGTGACCGGGCCGCTCGAGGTGGTGACCTTGATCGGCGCGCCGTCGCTCTGCACGCTCAGCGCGGTAATCGGCTGCGTCACGGTCAGCGTCCGCGCGGGCAGGACCGTTGTCGGCAGCTGGTAGGAGGGCGTGCGCTCGCCCCGGACGATAGCCAGGCCACCGAGGGAGCCGATGGCGGCGATGGTGAGCGTGCCGCTGAGCAGCCAGATCCAGCGGCCGCGGACGGCCTGGGGCCCAGGGTTGGTTCGTTCGGCGGAAGCGGTTAGCGGTTGCATGGCAGGTCCACGGTGAGGAGGGTCGGCCCGCCGGGCGGGCTGTCGATTTCGAAGGTGCCGTCGACGGACGCGGCCCGCCGGGCGAGCCCGGCCAGGCCGGTGCCCCGGGCGGCGTCGGCACCGCCGACGCCGTCGTCGGTGACGATGACGTGCAGCCGGTTGCCTGCCCGCTGGACGAAGACCGCGGCCTCGGTGGCCTCGGAGTGCTTGACGATGTTCGCGAGGCCCTCGGACACCACGAAGTAGGCGACCGCCTCGATGACCGGCGCCGGGCGGCGGGGCAGGTCCACGTCCAGCCGGACGGGGATCGGCATCCGGGCGGCGATGCCGGACAGCGCCGCGTCAAGGCCGCGGTCCTCGAGGACCGCCGGGTGCAAGCCGCGGATGAGGTCGCGGAGCTCGGCGAGAGCGGCCTTGGCCTCTTCGTGCGCGTCCGCGATCGCCTGCTTCGCGTCGTCGGCGGTCTCGGCCTGGGCCCGGGCCATGCCCAGGTTGATGGCCAGCGACACGAGCCGCTGCTGCGTGCCGTCATGCAGGTCGCGCTCGAGCCGGCGGCGCTCGGCGTCGGCGGCGTCGACGACGCCCGCCCTGGTCTCGGTCAGCTGTTCCACCCGGACCTCGAGCTCGTCCGCGCGGCTCGGCCCGAGCAGCGCCCGCGCCGCCCGGTTGTCAAGCGCCCGGACCCCGCTGGTGAGCCAGGGGGCGACGAACAAGGCGATGACGCCGACGAACGTCAGGCTGATAATGAGCGCCCTGTCGGGGCCGAACGAGCCGTCGTGCCGATGGTTGGCCCACCGGATGGCGGACGCGAGCGTGCAGACGACGCTGGCCGGCCACAACCCGGCGGCGATGATGGCCGCTACCGCGAGCAACGGGGCGACGAGCACGTGGTAGTAGACCTGCCGCCAGGTCGCCTGCGAGCGGGCCACCGCCGTGAGACCCTCCCGGGTGAGCAGGGCCAGCCAGTTCGGCTGCGGCGGGATCTCGATGCCGGCGGTGGCCCGCAGCCGGTGCCGGTGCACGCGGGTGAGCACCGGGGTGAGCAGGAAGATCAGCACTATGCCCGCTAGCCAGATGATCGCGACAACCAACGGCGTTCTCGGGCCCCGTATCGAAATAGACCACAGGAGCATGCCCGCGAAAATGGCCCCCGCGACGATCTGCACGGGGATACCGGCGGCCAGGTAAACCGCCTCGCCCCACGCACGCGGCGACCACGGCACGCGGCGGCGCCGCCTGGCGGGTGCCGTGTCCTGTCTATCCACCGTGATGTCCATGGCCACCACGCTATTCCCGGTGCGCAGGGCTGCCCATACAGCGAGGCTCCCTTTCATGGTGTACCTAGCTGCACCCCCGATTCGGAACTCGCCGCTACTGCGCGCAGCCGTCCGCCGCTGCCATCGTTACGGGCATGCTCGGTCGGCCTGGCCGGACGGGCGGCCGCCGCCTCCTTGCGGCCACGGACCGCGTGACGGCAGCGGTCAAGGGATCCCGCGAGCGCGGGTAACGCTGGCGCGGCCGTTCGGCACTAGCTTCCGTGAACCTGTCCCATGAGAGGACCCCCAAATGAGACGACAGCAGGACGCACCGGGCGCGCCGGGCGACGTCATCAGGCTTGACGGAGTGACCAAGGCGTACCAGGCGGGCGCGCCGCCCGCGCTCGACGAGGTCACGATGAGCGTGGCGGACGGAGAGGTGGCCGCCATCATGGGGCCATCGGGCAGCGGTAAGTCCACCCTGCTCAACCTGATCGCCGGCCTTGACAAGCCCACCCGCGGCACGGTCACCGTGGCCGGGCAGCGGATCGACGCCCTCGGCGAGAGCGCCCTGGCCCGGTTCCGCGCCCGCCACGTCGGCATCATCTTCCAGTTCTTCAACCTGCTCGACGACCTCACCGTCGAGGACAACGTCCTGCTCCCCGCGCAGCTCGCGGGCGCCTCGCGGCGCCGGGCGCGGACCCGCGCGGCCGAACTCCTGGCCCGGCTCGGCATCGACAAGCACAAGGACCACTACCCGGCGCGGCTGTCCGGCGGCCAGCGGCAGCGCGTCGCCATCGCGCGGGCCCTGGTGAACTCGCCGGAGCTGCTGCTCGCCGACGAGCCGACCGGCGCGCTCGACACCGCCACCGGCCAGGAGATCGGCCGCCTGCTCACCGAGCTGAACGCGGCCGGCCAGACCCTGGTGCTGGTCACCCATGACCCGGCCCTGGCCGTCAGGTACGCCGCCCGCACCATCAGGCTCGTGGACGGCCGGGTCGTCGACGGCCGGGCGGCGACCGCCGGAGCGGTGGCGGGATCATGAGCTGGGCCGGGGGCGCCTCGCAGGCGCCCGCCACCATCAGGCCCGCCGGCCCGGGCGGCCCCGTCAGCGAGGCAGGGCAAGGCGACTGGCAGGGCCGCCGCGGTGCGGGCAACTGGCTGAGCGTGGTGCGCACCGCCTCAGGCGGGATGCTGCGGCACAAGGTGCAGGCCGTCGTCATCGTGGCGGTGCTGTTCATCGCGACCGCCTCCGCCACCCTGGGCCTGGCGCTGCTCAACGCGAACAACTCGCCGTTCACCAGGGCCTTCGCCGCGCAGCAGGGCGCGGACGTGACGGTCACCGCGAACCCGGGTCACGCGACGGCCGCGCAGTTCGCGGCCACCGCGCACGTCGCCGGGGTCACCGCGCTCGCCGGCCCGTTCGACGAGACGACCATCCCGCTTGAGTTCCAGGGCCAGCCCTGGGGGCAGACCACCCTCGTCGGGCGCTCCAGCCCCGGCGGCCCGGTCGATGACGTGGTGCTGAACGCCGGGCACTGGGCCGACGGTCCCGGCCAGGTCGTCCTGGCCGGGGACCCGGCGCAGGGCGGCGGCGGCCCGGGCAACGGCGGTGCCGTGCTCGGCAGCACCTTCACGGCGACCAGCCTGCCCGGCAAGCCGGCGCTCACCGTCGTCGGCTTCGCCAACTCGATTACCGACACCACCGACAGCGGCGGCTGGGTGACCCCGGGCGAACTGTCCAGCCTGCTGCCGTCCGGGAGCCAGCCGACGGTTCAGCTGCTCTACCGCTTCACCAACTCGGCGACGAACGCGCAGCTGCAGGCCGACGCGGCGGCCGTGCGGAAGGCGCTGCCCGCGGGCACGGTCCTCGACTGGGGCTCCTGGCTCACCGCGCAGCAGTCCGAGGGCAGCAACGCGGCCATCATGGAGCCGTTCGTGCTGGCGTTCGCGCTGATCGGCCTGGCGATGGCGGTGCTGATCGTCGGCAACGTCATCAGCGGCGCGGTGATCGCGCAGTACCAGCGGATCGGCATCCTGAAGTCCCTCGGCCTCACCCCGGCCCAGGTGGTGGCCGTCTACCTGAGCCGGGTCGGCTGGCCGGCCCTGGCAGGCTGCGTCATCGGAGTGGCCGGCGGCTACCTGCTCTCCGCTCCCGTCTTGCACCAGTCGGCCGGGGCGTACGGCGTGGGCAGCCAGCAGGTGCCCCTTTGGGCGCTGGTGCTCGCGCCGGCCGGCATGTTCGCCATTACCCTGCTCGCCGCGCTCGGCCCGGCGCTGCGGGCCGGCCGGCTGTCCGCCATCGAGGCGATCGCGTCCGGGCGCGCGCCCGCCACCGGCCGCGGCTACGCCGTCCACCGGCTGGCCGCCCGGCTCAACCTGCCGCGCCCGGTCGGCCTTGGCCTCGCCGCGCCGTTCGCCCGGCCGGCACGGACCCTGGTGACGCTTGCCGCGATCGCGTTCGGCGCCACCGCGGTGATCTTCGCGATCGGGCTGCACTCCTCGCTGAACAACGCGCGGGACGCCCAGTCCCTGGCGGCTACGGTTCCCGTCCAGGTGCAGCAGAACAACCCCGGGGCCGGGCCGGACCAGGTACCGACCGCCGCCCAGTTCGCCGCCGCGGCCTCGGCGGTCAACGCACAGCCGGGGACCGCGCGCAGCAACGCCGAGTACGGGACCTGGGTCAAGGTGGTCGGTGTCTCGCAGGACGTCAACGCGACCGCGTTTGACGGGCCAAGTTCCTGGATGGGACACGCGCTGATCGCCGGCCACTGGTACGACGGTCCCGGCCAGGTCGACGTCAACACCACGTTCCTCACCGACAGCGGCCTGGCCGTCGGCGACACGGTGACCGTCTACACCGGCACGGTCACCGCGGGGGCCAAACCGGTCACCGTGCGGATCGCGGGGGAGATCTTCTACCCGTCGAGCACCCCCCGCATCCTCGCGTCCGCCCAGACCCTGCCGGGCGCCGTGGCCGCGGATAACTTCCGGCAGTGGAACGTCGGGCTCAAGCCGGGCGTCACCGCGACGGCCTACAGCGGGGCGGTGAACGCCGAACTCGGCAGCGGCAATCCGTTCATGGCAGGACCCAGCGACCACGGCGGCCAGTTCTACGTCATTGCCAGCACCCTGATCGGACTGCTGTCGCTGATGGTCGCGGTCGCCGCCGGGCTCGGCGTGCTCAACACGGTGCTGATGACGACCAGGGACCGGGTCCACGACCTGGGAATCTTCAAGTCGCTCGGCATGCGCCCGGGCCAGGTGGTGATCATGGTGATCTGCTGGGTCGTCGGCCCGGCGGTGATCGCGGGCGCCATCGCGGCACCCGCCGCGGTCGCGCTCAACACGGCGACACTGCACGCGATGGCCGCCACCGCGCACACCGGCATCCCGGCCAGCTTCACGGACGTGTTCCCCGTGTCCAGGCTGGCGCTGCTGTCGCTGGCGGCGCTGGCGATCGCGGTCATCGGGGCGCTGCTGCCGGCTAGCTGGGCCGCCCGCACCCGCCCGGCGACGGCCCTTCGGGCCGAGTAGCGGCAAGGGTAGGGTGACGGTCATGACGGGCGAGCGGCGGCTCCGGGTGGTAATCGGCGAAGACTCGGTGCTGCTGCTCGCCGGCCTGGTGAAGCTCCTGGATAGCGCCGGGTTCGAGGTGGCCGCCACGGCGGGCGACGGTGACGCGCTGGTCGCTACCGTCGAACGCGAGCAGCCGGACCTGGTGATCGCGGACGTGCGGATGCCGCCGACCCACACAGACGAGGGCATCCGGGCAGCGCTTACCATCCGCGCCCGCTGGCCGGACATCGCGATCCTGGTGCTGTCGCAGTACGTGGAGGAGCGGTACGCCTCCGACCTGCTTTCCACCAACACCAGCAGCGTCGGCTACCTGCTGAAAGACCGGGTGGCCGACGTCACCGAGTTCCTCGACGCGCTGCGCCGGGTCGCGGCGGGCGGCACCGCCCTGGACCCGGAGGTCGTGGCCCAGCTCCTGCTGCGCCGCGGCTCCGACCCCCTCGCCCCGCTGACCCAGCGGGAGCGTGACGTGCTCGCGCTGATGGCGGAGGGCCGGTCCAACCCCGAGATCGCGGCCACCCTCGTCATCACCGAGAGCGCGGTTTCCAAGCACATCAACTCGATCTTCGCCAAGCTCGGCCTGCACCAGGGCGACACCGGCCACCGCCGGGTCCTGGCCGTCCTCCGCTACCTGGGCGCCGCCCCGGCATCCTGACGTCGCGCCACCGCGTGACGGCGAATCACTCGGTTCGGGTGATCCGCCGTCCCCCGGCAAGCCACGAGGATCAAGGCGTCAGAGTGCAGACAGAAAGGGGATGCCATGGGAAGGGAAGCACGGATCGGGCTACTGCTCGGCGCTTCGGCCTGCCTGCTGGCGGTAATGGTCGACTGGGTGATCGAGGAACTGCACCAGCCGTGAAGTTAGCCGGCTCGATCACGGCGCCCGGCCGCGGTTTAGCCGCGGCCGGGCGCCCGGCCGGATCCCGGGCGGCGGATCACGGCCCGCCACTTATCTCGGCGCGCCGCCGCGTCACACTGGACACATGACCGAGGCCGGGGCGCAGGCCCCGTCCTTCAGGGCGGGGTTAGTCCCGGCCCGGCCGTTAGGCCGGACGCTGCTGCTGCTCGATGTACTGGGCGATGATCGACAGCGGGGCACCGCCGCAGGAAGCCGCGAAGTAAGACGGGGACCAGAAATGCCCGTTCATCCGCGCCCGGTTCACCCGCCCCGTGTACTCGGAGCGGAGCCTGCGGGCCGAAACCCCCTTAAGGCTGTTCACGAGCGCGGACACGGAGACCTTCGGCGGGTAGAAGATGAGCAGGCGGACGTGGTCGGCCTCGCCGTTGAACTCCCGCAAGTCGGCCTCGAAGTCTTCGCACACCTTCCGCATCACCTGCTCGCAGAAGCTGAGCATGCCGTCGTCGAGGACGCCGCGCCGGTATTTTGTCACGAAGACCAAGTGAACATGAAGCGCGGAAACCACATGCCTGCCATGCCTGTAATCGCCGTCAAGTACCATAGGCCAAATGGTAGGCTACGTTACGTGCTCGCCCGCTACCGTTACCGCGTCTACCCGGAGCCGCATCAGGAGATGATGCTGGCCCGGACATTCGGGTGCGCCCGGGTGGTGTTCAACGACGCACTGCGCGTCCGCGACGCCGCCCATGCGGCAGGCGAGAAAATCAGCGACACCGAGGTGCAGCGCCGGGTGATCACGCTCGCCAAGGCGACCCCGGGACGGGAATGGCTCGGCGAGGTCGCCTCCGTGGCGCTGGTACAGGCGTGCCAGGATGCCCGCCGCGCCTACCGCAACTGGTTCGATTCCCTGTCGGGCAAGCGGAAGGGCCGCAGGGTCGGCCGTCCCCGGTTCCGGTCCCGGAAAGACCGCCGGCAGTCGGTCCGCCTCACCCGCAACGGCTTCAGCTTCCACGGCGACAGGCTGTACATCGCTAAGGTCGGCAACCTCACGGTGAAGTGGTCCCGTGACCTGCCATCGGCCCCGTCGTCCGTCACGGTCATCCGCGAGGCGGACGGCCGGTACTACGCCTCGTTCGTGGTGGAGGCGGCTGCTACCCCACTGCCCGTCGCCGCATCCGATATCGGCATCGACCTCGGCCTGTCCGTGCTGGCCGCCACCTCGGACGGGGAACTGATCGCTAACCCCCGGCACCTGCGCAAGGCCGAACGGAGGCTGGTCCGGGCACAGCGCGCCATGTCCAGCAAGAACAAAGGCTCTGCGAACCGGGCTAAGGCCCGCGTCCGCGTTGCCGTGCAGCACCGGAAGGTCCGTGAGGCGCGGGCCGACCACCTGCACAAGACGGCTCTCCGGCTGGTCCGCGACAACCAAGCGGTCTACGTCGAAGACCTCGCAGTATCCGGCCTGGGCCGCACCAGGCTGGCGAAATCAGTGCACGATGCCGGGTGGGCGACGCTCATCCGGCTGCTCGAAGAGAAAGCCGAACGCTACGGACGGCAGGTCGTGAAGGTCGGCCGCTGGTTCCCGTCCAGCCAGGTCTGCTCGGCGTGCGGGGTAAAGGACGGACCGAAGCCGCTGAGCGTCCGGGAATGGACGTGCGCGGGATGCGGGACGGTCCACGACCGGGACGTGAACGCGGCCCGGAACATCCGCCTTGAAGGACGGAAAGTGGCGGCCGGGCAGGCCGACACCCTAAACGCCTGCGGAGGGACCGTAAGACCGGGGCCTGCCCCGGCGCGTCCCGGTGAAACAGGAACCCGCCGGAGCGCGGCATGAGCCGCGCAGGAGGAATCCCGGCCGTTCACGGCGGGGAGGATGTCAATCAGCGAAGCCCAGGCGTTGACCCTTACCGGCTCGAGCGCTTCGTGGCGGCGCAGGACCAGGGCGGCACCTACGACCGGGCCGTCGCCGAACTGCGCGCTGGCGCCAAGGTCAGCCACTGGATGTGGTTTGTGTTCCCGCAGGTCGCGGGCCTCGGCCGGAGCGCGATGGCCCGCGAGTTCGCGATCTCCGCGGTCGCCGAGGCGCGCGCTTACCTCGCCCACCCCGTGCTCGGTCCGCGGCTGCGCGAGTGCGCCCGCATCGTCGCCGACACCGAGGGCCGGTCTGCGGAGCGGATTTTCGGCCCGGTGGACGCCGTGAAGCTCCGCTCGTCGATGACGCTGTTCGCGGCCGCCGACACCCCGGCCGCCGACACCCCGGCCGACGGCGCCGCCGAGGCCCGCGCGGGCGACTTGCGGGCAGGCGAGGCCGGCCAGGACGTCTTCCGCTCGGTGCTCGCGAAGCACTTCGGCGGCGAACCGGACGAGGCGACCCTGGCCCGGTTGTGACGCCGGCCGCGCGGCCGGCCGCCCGAGGCTAAGAGAGCCCGGTCACGGCCGCCGGAAGGTCAACATGAGCGTGCGCTGGGTCTACCTGCTCATGATCGAGGAGTACGCCAGGCACAACGGCCATGCCGACCTGCTGCGCGAGCGGATCGACGGGGCCACGGGCAGTACGCGGACCCGGTCAGAAGGCCGGCGGCAGCCCCGCCCGGCCCTGCGCGCGCCCCGCCGCGGCGGCTGGCACCCGGGTCGCCGGGTCGAGCGCGTTGGTACCGATCGCGGCGAGCGACGCCTCGTCGGGCGAGATCAGGGTCACGTTCGCGCCGCCGTCCTTGAGGCCGGCCAGGACCTCCCGCAGCGGCATCGGCGTCGGCAGCGGCGAGTCCAGGCCCAGCGGCGAGACCACGACGATCCGCTCGGCGCCCGCGGCGAGGTCGGCGTTGTCCGCGGACCTGACGCCGCCGTCCATGTACCGGCGGCCCTCGATGGTGACCGGCGGCCAGATGCCGGGCACGGCCGAGCTGGCGGCCACGGCGTCGACCAGGCTGACGCCGGACGCCGCGTCGAAGACCGTCAGCTCCCCGGAGACGCAGTCGACCGCGGTCAGCCGCGTCGGCCGGACCGGCCAGTCCCGCGACGGGAGCCGCGACTCGATCACCGCGATTCGCTCCGGCTCGGGCACCGTGTCGGCGTCAAGCGCGAACCGCCCGAAGTTGCGGAGCTGCTCGGCCGGCGTGCTCGCCCCCGCCATGTACGGCTGGAGGTCCGCGGCGAACTTGTCCCAGTCGATGACCGCCATCAGCTCGCGTGACTGCAGCGCCGGCTCGACCTGGCGAGCGAGCAGCGCCTCAAGGGACAGCCCGCTGCCGATCTGCGCCGCCACGTTCGCGCCCGCCGAGGTCCCGATGACCACGTCCGCGCCGGTCACGTCCTGCCCGCTCTCGGCGAGCCCGGCGAGCAGGCCGGTCATCCACGCGATCCCGGCGACCCCGCCGCCGCCAAGCACCAGGGCATGCCCGTTCGTCATAGGCCGTACGCTAGCACGGCGCGGTACCCGTCCCGGGGGTCCCCGCCGGCCGTAGCTGGGCCCGCTCGGCGGCCCGTAGGCCGCGCTCAGCCTGCCGCGCGCGCGGCAGGCGCGGCGACGATCGACGCGCGCAGCGGTGTGAGCGCCGCGCCGATCTGGCCGATGACGTCCTGCGGGACACCCAGTCCGGTCAGGGTGTCGACCAGGTGCGCGACCACGGCGTCGAACTGCGCGTCGGTGACGCCGAGGCCGGCGTGCGCGGACGCCATGTCGCGGCCCGCGAATACCTCCGGGCCGCCGATCGCGGCGGCGATGAACGACCGCTGGTGGGCCTTGAGCCGACGCAGGTCCGTGCCGTCGAAGGACGGCGCGAGCTCGGAATCGGCGAGTACCCGGTCGTAGAAGTCGTCGACGGCGGCGCGGACAGCGGCCGCGCCGCCGATGCTGTCGTAGATGCTCATGGGCCCGACGCTAAGCAGCCGTCGTTTCCCGCCGGCTGTCCCTGCGCAACGTCGGCGCAACATCCCCCTCACGGCGCTCCGCCTCCCCGTGTGAGGAACCCCGTCACCGACCCGCCAGGTCCTCCCGGTGCGCCCACGCGGCCACGTCACCGCCCTCGATCGCGACCGCGAGCAGGTCGGGGAAGGCGTCGGGGCTGCAGGCGAACGCCGGGATCCCGGCGGCGGCCAGGTAGGCGGCGTTCCCCTGGTCGTAGGCGGCGGCGCCGTCATCCGACAGCGCGAGCAGCGCCACGACGCGGACGCCCGCGGCGTGCAGCGCGCTCAGCCGGGCCCGCATCGCCGTCACGTCGCCGCCCTCGTAAAGGTCGGAGATGAGCAGCAGGATGGTGTCCCGCGGCCGGGTGATCAGCGTCTCGCAGTAGGCGACGGCCCGGTTGATGTCAGTGCCGCCGCCGAGCTGGGTGCCGAACAGCACGTCAACCGGGTCGGTGAGCAGCGCGGACAGGTCGGCGACGGATGTGTCGAACGCCACCACCGACGTGCGCAGCGACCTGAGCGACGCGAGCACCGCGCCGAACACCGACGCGTACACCACCGAGGATGCCATCGACCCCGACTGGTCGATCGCGAGCACGATGTCGCGGGCCGCGACGTGCTGCCTGCGGCCGTAGCCGATGAGCCGCTCGGGGATCACGGTGCGGTGCGACGGCACGTACCTGGCGAGGTTCGCGGCGATCGTCCGGTTCCAGTCGATGTCCCGGTGCCTGGGCCGGCTGACCCGCGCCGCCCGGTTCAGCGCCCCGGTCACGGCCGACCGGGTCCGGTCGGCGATCCGCCGCTCGATCTCGGCGACCACCTTCGCCACGACGGCCCGCGCGGTCGCCTTGGTGGTCTCCGGCATGAGCGAGCGGAGCGAGAGCAGCGTGCCGACCAGGTGCACGTCCGGCTGCACGGTCTCGAGCATCTCCTTCTCGAACAGGAGCTGGCGCAGGTCAAGCCGCTCGATGGCGTCCCGCTGCATCACCTGCACGACGGTGGAAGGGAAGTACTGGCGGATGTCGCCGAGCCACCGCGCGACGCGCGGCGCAGACCCCCCGAGCCCGCCCGCCCGCGACGTTGGCCGACCGCCCGCGCGGCCCGCGCCGCCGCTCGCCGCGCCCGCGGGGCCGGACCCGCCGTCCTCGTCGTACAGCGCGCCGAGCGCGCCGTCGATCGCGGCGTCGTCCCCGCTCAGCGACCCGGGGCCAAGCGCCGGGGCGGCGGCGGAGCCGAGCAGCAGCCGCCAGCGCCGCCGCCGCTCCTGCTCGCTCGCCCGCCCCTCGTCCCTGCCCCCCTCGTCCTCGGCGTTCCCGGTCACTGCCCCGCTCCCGTCGCGCGGCCGGCGCCCGCCGCGGCCCGCGCCGCGCCCGCGCCGTCCGCGCCGTCCGCGCCGCCCGCGCCGTCCGCGCCGCCCGCGCCGCCCGCGCTGTCTACGCCGCCCGCGCCGCCAAGACCGTCCGCCGCCACCGCGTCGGCGCCGAGGATGACCGCGACCGTGCGCAGCACCCCCGCCGCCCGCGCCGGGTCGACGCCGCCGTCACCCGCCCGCCCGGGCCCTTGCCTGCCGCCCCTGCCCGATCCGCCCGGTCCGCCCGGCGCGCCGAGCGCTCGCGCGGCCCGCCCGATCGCCGCCCGCTCCGGCTCGGCGAACCCGCCGAACGTCCGCCGCAGCAGCGGCAGCACCTCGACGAAGTCCTGCGCGCCGAGCGACGCCACCCACTGGTCAAGCACGCCGAGCAGGTCGGCGTCGTGCACGAGCAGCAGCCCGCCGCCGGATCCGCCGCCTCCTGGGCCGCCGCGATCGGCGGGCGAGCCGAGGAACCCCTCTGCCCAGGCCGCCTTCGCCCCGGGCGGCACCCCGACCGACAGCGCCGCCTGGAACCGCGTGGCCGCCTCGGCCCAGGTGAGCGCGCCGGCGTCGGCGAGCATCCGCGTCACCCGCCCGGCCACGAGCCCGTGCACGTCGCGCCGCCCGGCGAGGCCGCCGAGCGCGTCGATCCACCGCTCCCGTGACCCGGGCCCGGCCCCCGGGGGCGCCGTCCCGTACACCCCGAGCGCCGCGTGCAGGCCGTCCATCGCCTCCCGCAGCCGCGCCGCCGCGTCGTCCGCGAGCCCGCCGACGCTGCCCGGCAGCGCGGCGCAGATCCTGATCACCAGCGCGTCCACGACCGCGGAAAGCGAACCGGACGGCGTGCCCCGCACGGTTCCGTACCTGATGGCCCGCACCAGCGCCGGGACGGCCGTCATCAGCGAGGTCACGTCCTCATCGAGCGCCGCGACCGCGTCAAGCGCGCGCAGCACGGGCCCGAGCGCGGTGGCCGACAGCCCGGTGAGCAGCACGGCGGAGACCGCCTCGGTCACCTCGGGCAGCGACGAGGCCGACGCCGCCAGGTCGACGAGCCGCGCGGCGCACGCCTGGGCGACCGTGTTCCCCCAGACGGCCGCGTCGATCACGGCTACGGACAGCGTCGGCTGCCACCGCACCGTCCAGGTCTCCCTGAACGTCCCCGTGGCCCGCACGGTTGACTCGGTCACCAGCCCGAAGCCGATGCCGAGCGCGTCCAGCCGGTGCAGGAACTCCGACCGGCGGCGGTCGAGCTCCCGGCGCAGGTCCAGGTCGAGCGTGACCGCCAGCGGCGAGATCTTCAGCTTCAGCGCCCGCGCGCGCGCCCGCAGGTCCGCGTCGAGCGGCACCGGCGGCGCGTCCTCGGGCACGGTGCCGAGCAGTTCGCCCACGACCAGGTTCCTGGTCACGTACCCGGCGACCACCTGGTCGCCCTCGCACAGCACGGCGAGGGTCGCCTCGCTGACCTCCGCGAGCCCGGCGGCGGGCCGCCCGCGCAGCCCCGCGAGCGCGGACGCCAGCCGCACCGCCTCGATGACGTGCGCCGACGAGACGGGCAGGTCGCGTTCCCGCAGCGTCCCGGCGACCCGCGTCAGCCACCGCTCCACGGTCTGCGCCGGCGTCGCGAACAGGTGGTGGTACCAGCCGGGCGAGGTGATCCCCGCTCCGTACCCCGAGGCCGTCGCGAGCCGCGAGTGCGTCCACGGCACCCAGGCGAGCGCGGCCTTCCGCTTCGGCAGCCCGCGCAGCAGCGCCGTGTCCGCCGCCGCGGGCGGCAGCGGCCAGGCGAGCGCGGGCGCGTGCCACGCCCCGCAGACCACCGCGACCACGCCGCCGGTCTCCTTCAGCGCGGCCCGCAGCACCTGCCGCATGTGCGCCTCGCGCCGCCGCTCATGGGCCGCCGCCTCGGGCGATCCGGCCCGCAGCTCCGCCATCGCCTCGGTGAGCGCCGGGAACGGGGATGAGCCGTCGGTCCGCCCCTCGACCAGGTCCTCCCACCAGCGCTCGGGGTCGTCGTACCCGGCCGCGGCCGCCATCGCCCCGATCGGGTCCGCCGCGAAGTCAACACCAGTGCGAGGTCCCGAGCGGCTGCGTGCCTCCGCCTCTCCGGCCCCCTCATCCTCGGTGGCGGGCTGGCCCTCGCCGCCGTTGGCCGCCCCGCTGTCCGGCGCGGGCTCGCTCTCGCCGTCGGCCGGCCCGCCGGGTTCCGCCTCCCGCTCCGGCTCCTGCGCTGTTCCTTCCGAGGGCTCCGCCCGCGCCAGCACCGCTCCGGCGGGCAGGTCGCAGAACCGCACGGGAACCGCGGCCCGCGCCGCCCACAGCAGCGCCTGCCACTCCGGGGAGAACTCGGCGTACGGCCAGAACGCCGACACCCGCGGCTCGTCCGGCGCGTAGCCGAGCAGCGCCACCGGCGGCGACATGCCAGGCGAGGCGGCGAGCGCGAGCAGCGGGTCGGCGTCGGTCGGCCCCTCGATCAGCACGACCGAGGGTTTCACCCGGTCCAGCTCGGCGACCACCGACCGCGCCGACCCGGGCCCGTGATGCCGGACCCCGAGCAGGAGAACCCGGTTAGGGGGCGAGGTCATGGCGCGACCTCGCGGCAGGCGCGGTAGAAGTCCGCCCAGCCGGGACGCTCGCGCACGACGGCTTCCAGGTACTCGGTCCAGACGCCGGCGTCCGCGACCGGGTCCTTCACGACCGCGCCGGTGATCCCCGCGGCGATGTCGGCGGCGCGCAGCACCCCGTCGCCGAAGTGCGCCGCGAGCACGATCCCGCTGGTCACCACCGAGATCGCCTCGGCCGGGGACAGCGTGCCGGTCGGCGACTTCAGCCGGGTCCGCTGGTCCGCCGTCACCCCGGAGCGCAGCTCGCGGAACACGGTCACGACCCGCCGGATCTCCTCCGCCGCCGACGGCACCGGCGGCAGCTCAAGGGAGTGCCCGAGTTGCGCGACGCGGCGGGTGACGATGTCCACCTCCTCGTCCTCGCTCGCGGGCAGCGGCAGCACGACGGTGTTGAACCGGCGGCGCAGCGCCGACGACAGGTCGTTGACGCCGCGGTCCCGGTCGTTGGCGGTGGCGATCACGGAGAACCCCTTGACCGCCTGGACCTCGATGCCAAGCTCGGGAACGGGCAGCGACTTCTCCGAGAGGATCGTGATCAGCGCGTCCTGCACGTCCGAGGGGATGCGGGTCAGCTCCTCGACCCGGGCGATCCGGCCCTCGGCCATCGCGGTCAGCACCGGCGAGGGGACGAGGGCCGCACGGGACGGTCCCTCGGCCAGCAGCCTGGCGTAGTTCCAGCCGTATCTGATCGCCTCTTCCGCGGTCCCCGAGGTGCCCTGCACCAGCAGCGTCGAGTCTCCGGAGACGGCGGCGGCGAGGTGCTCGGACACCCAGGTCTTGGCGGTGCCAGGCACGCCGAGCAGCAGCAGCGCCCGGTCGGTGGCCAGCGTCGCGACCGCGACCTCGATGAGCCGCCGCGGCCCGACGTACTTCGGCGTGATCGCCGTCCCGTCGGGAAGCTCGCCGCCGAGCAGGTAGGTCACGACCGCGCGCGGCGACAGCCGCCACGACGGCGGCCGCGGGTGGTCGTCGCCCGCCGCGATCGCGGCGAGCTCAGCGGCGAACACCTGCTCGGCATGCGGCCGCAGCAGCCCGGCCGCAGCGGGTCCGGCCTCGGCGATGGGAGTCAACGTCTTCTCCTTAAGTCGGCGGTTCTTGCGGTCAGCGGAGTTCGGCGAGGAAGGCACGGCGCAGCGCGATCGTCTCGGCGGCGGCGATCACCTCCGCCACCCAGCCCTGCGGCATGGAGCCCGCCAGCCTGGACAGCGCCGCGGCGTAGTCCTTCTCCCCGGTCGCGGGCATGCCGCGGCCGGCGGTCTCGATCACGGCCTGCAAGAGCACGGTCGGCTTGGGCCGGAGCATCTCGCGGGCCAGGACGTGCAGCACGGCATCGGCGAGCACGAGGGACCAGGGCACCGGGTGGCTGGCAAGCTCGAGCCTGGCCGCCTGGGCCCGCGGGTGGCTGGCGTCCGAGCTGGCCGCGGTGAGCAGGGCCGCGGCTCGCGCCGCCCGCAGGTCGGCGGAGAGCAGCCCGGCGAGGTCCGCATCGGGGACCCACGCCGACGGCGGCCAGTCCACGATTCCGAAGTCGGCCTCAAGCAGGGCGGACGCCCAGTCGGCAAGCTCCGGTTCTGCGACGTCTCCGCCGGCCCGTGAGCCGGCGGCACCGGCCTGGTCGCCGCCGGAGGAGACGCCTTCCCCCGCGGTCGCCTGGCGCGCGGTTGCTTGCGGGACGGTCGCTTCCGGCCCGGTTGCCTGCCGGACAGCCGCCTGCCTGGCCGCGGCGAGCCGCCAGCCGGCCCGCACCGCGACGGCGGCGGCATCCTTGACCGGCAGCGCCACGATCTGCGCCGGTGGCAGCCCGAAGCGCGCTGTCCAGTAAGGCAACGGCACCCCGGCGACCAGCTGGGAGAGCCGCCAGGCCCGGTCGTCGACCCAGTGCGTGGGCGACTTAGGCTCAAGGCCGTCCCTGACCGCCCCCTGGTCCCGCTCATCGGGCAGGCGAGCGACGAGCCTGGCCTCCGGCCCCCCGCCCTCCAGCCGCAGGACGGCCGCCGCCCGGTCCGCCGCGCGCCGGCTGAACGCCGATCCCGGCAGCCAGGCCAGTAGCTGTCCGGCGGCCCGACGCACCTCCGCCGCCCGGTCGTCCAGGGCGTGCTCAAGGAACTCCTCATCCTCGGCCGTCAGGCCATGGGCGAGCGCGCCGATGAGACTCGCCCGCTCCGACTTGGACTCTCGTGACCAGCCGGCGGCGAGCAACTCGCGCGCGGCCGCGGCATCGAGCTCCCGCAGCCCGCTCAGGTAGGCCAGCCGCTCCGCCGGGCGCCCGACCCGCCACGCTTCCGGCCCGCCCTCACCGTCGGAACCGCCACCCGCCTCCTCGCCGCCGGCTCCGGCGACCCCCCGCGAGCCAGCGGACGCGTCCTGGGCCCGTGCGACAGTAGGCGCGACGGTGGGCGCGACGGCAGGTGCGACGGCAGGTGCGACAGCCGGCCCCAGGTCGGCGACCTCCCGCCAGTCGGCTCGGTGGCCGGCCAGCCAGACGCCGCGCGGGCCCAGCACGGACGCGACGAGCGGCTGCAGCGCGGCCGTGCGCGACGCGGTATCGAGCAGGTCGGGCAGCAGCGGCGCGGGCAGCACGTACCCGGCCTGGCGCATCGCGATGAGCAGGTCACCGAGCAGCGCCTGGCCCTTGCCGGCGCCGCCGCGCGGCCGGTTAAGCCCGCCGAGCCGCGCGAGCAGCCGCGCCCCGCGCGCGGACAGTTCCCGCTCGCGGCCCGCGTCCGCGGCCGCCTTCCCGGCTGAACCGCGCGGGGGCCCGTCCTGCCCGTCGTCGCGGCTAACCCGCGGCGGCAGCACCCCCGCCCGGCCAGCCACCGTCAGCAGCGCCGCCGCGTCGAGCAGCGCTGCCGCCGGATCGCCGGCGTCAAGCACCCCCGCGTACCCGGCGGCCGGGCCGTCGAGTTCGGGGGCGGCGAAGCCCTTGCGCGACACGCCAAGGGCAGCCACGGCGACCAGGTCGTCGAACGACAGCCCGCGCACGGTGTCTCCCGCTCCCTCGCTCATAGCATTACCGCCTGATCGCCGTGCCAGGTCGTCAGCGCGACCAGGCCGTCCGGGTGCCATTCGCCGGCCACCGTGACCGGGTCCCCGCCGGACACGGCCAGCAACGTCCACAGCGACTCGCGGTCAGCCAGGGGCAGCGCGCGGCCGGCGCGGTCGACCAGGTGCCACCGGCTTCCCTGGCCTGCCGGCGGCGCGTCGCCGGCCAGCCCGCTCCCGTGCGCAGCGGGTGCGCCATCGAGAGCGGAAACGGACGGCACGGGCGTGCCGGCCAGCAGCACCGGCCAGGTCGTGAGCCACGGGTCCTGTTCCAGGGCGGCCGACCAGTCAGTGAGCTGGGCGTCGATAGCGTCGTCCGCGCCCGGTGGCGCGCCGGGCGCCGGGTCGGCGTGGCGGGTGCCGATGAGCGCGCGGAGCGGCGGCTGGCCGGGGTAGTAGTGCAGGTCGGCGTGCACCTCCGTGCCCGGTCGCAGCCGGGCGGTGCCGAGGTCTTGCCAGGCGCCGTTCGGCGCGGCGAAGGTCAGCAGCATCGCCCACTGGCCGGTTCGCCGGCCGCGCACCCAGATGCGGCGTCCGGGAACCGTGCCGTCGGTCAGCTCACGGACGGCGAGGACGAGCCAATGATCGGTGACGGCCGGCCGCGCGAGCACGTCGTGCTTGCTCACCGGGTACCCGACCCGGGACCTGACCACCGCCGCCAGGCCCGCGGGCAGCTGGCCGAGACGCTCATGCGCGCGGATGAGCAGGTGCAGCAGCGCGTACTCGGCGAGCAGGCCGCCAGGGCCGCCACGCGGGCTCGCCGTGGCCGCGCCGGCGAGCCCGCGCAGCGCCGCCGCCACGCCAGGAGCCTGCGCGTCGACCATGCGCGCCGCCATTAGCTCGGCCTGGCTCGTGCCGCCGCCCGCCAGCCCCGCGCGGACCTGGTCGCGCAGCCATTCCCGCAGGTCGGTAAGGCCGTCGGTGACCCGCTGGGCCCGCTCGGCCGCCCGCTTGGCCGCGCTGGCAGTGTTTCCCCCGCTCGCCTCCGGGCGCTCGGGACCCCTGCCTCCTCCCTCGTCGCTCGTCCGCTCGTCCCTCGCTCCCTCCCTCCTCAGTCCGGGGGCAGGGGCGCCCCCTTCGGCTCGCGGGGAGCCGCTATCGTCCGGGCCTGGCCCCGCCCCCCCGCTCGCCGAAGCCGGGGAGCCAGCGGCCCGGGGGGAGTCGCCCGCCTCCGTTCGGGCCGCCGCTCTTGGTCCTTCCGCTTTCGCCTGCCTGGCCTCTTGCCAGGCGCGGGCGTAGTCGGCGGGCTCCCGCTCGTCCGGGACGGTGCCCGCCGACCAGAGCAGGAGCACGGCGAGCGCGTGCTTGCAGGGGAACTTCCGCGACGGGCAGGAGCACTTGAACGCCGGGCCCGCCAGGTCGACGATCACCTGGTAAGGGCTCTTGCCCGAGCCCGCGCACTGCCCCCAGACCAGGTCGCCGGCCGCGCCCGCCCCGTCCCAGGGCGCGGGGCGGGCCAGCGTGGCAGCGGCACGTCGGGACGCGTCGTCCGGGGCGAGCGCGAGAACGCTGTCGGCACTCCATCGGGCTGCCATGGCAGGCAAGCTAGCCGGCTCCGCCGACATTCCATCCCCTGCCGGCCCACCGGCCACTCGGGCGCGCAGGCCGCTACGCTGGGCCGCATGGAAGCTGGACGGCTTGGCGTCGGGGAGTTCGCCTTCCCCGGCCCTCTCCGCGATCAACTCGTCGCGGCGATCCTCGCCGGGACGAAGACCACGACGACCGGGCTGCTCGACGACTACGCGCGAGACGGCGAGCCGCTGCCCCGCCCGGGCGACCGCGAGGTGGTGGTCGACTCCGCGGGCGCGCCGGTCGCCCTGATCGAGATCGTCACGGTCCGGGTGGTCCGCGTCGGTGACGTCGACCTGGTGCACGCGCTCGGCGAGGGCGAGGGCTACGCCAGCGTCGCCGACTGGCGGGCCGGGCACGAGGCCTACTGGCACTCCGCGGAAATGCGCGCGTACGTCGGCGATCCCGCGTTCACGGTGGACGATGACACGCAGGCCGTGGCCATCGGGTTCCGCCTGGTCGCCGGCGAGGACCTGGACCTTCCCGCGCTGCTGCGCGCGGCCCTCGCCGGGGCGGGCCCCCGATGAGCTCGCCGCCGCGGCCGCCCGCCCAGGTTCCGGTGGCCCCGGCCCCGGCGGCGCTGATCCCGTCGTCCACGCGGTCCCTGCCCATGGCCGTATCCGCGAAGGGCGCCCGGATCTTCGACGAGGCGGGCCTCGACTACATCGACGCCTCGTCCGGGCCGCTCGCCGTGACGCTCGGGCACGGGCACCCGCGCGTTCTCGCGGCCATCGCCGAGCAGTTCAGCGCCGTCGACTACGTGCACCGCACCCAGTTCAGGAACTCGGCCGCCGAGCGGCTGGCCGGCCTGGTGACGGAGCGGCTCGGCGGCGGCCTCGATCACGTGATGTTCGTGAACAGCGGCTCCGAGGCGAACGAGCTCGCGATGAAGTTCGCCCACCGGTACTGGGCCGCCCGGGGCCAGGCGGACAAGCACCGGTTCGTGTCGAGCTCCGTCAGCTACCACGGCAACACGGCCGGCGCGCTGAGCGCGTCGGGCCAGCCCCGGTACGCCGCGCCGTACCGGCCGCTCGTGCACCCGGGCGAGACCATCACGGCGCCGCGGGTCTACCGGCTGCCCGTGCCCGCGGGCAGCACCGCGGCCGCCGAGTGCCTGGCCCGGCTCAGGGCCGAGTTCGCGGCCCTTGACCTGCGACGGACCGCGGCGGTCCTGCTGGAGGGCGTCGGCGGCTCTGGCAGCGGCGTGCTCGTGCCGCCGCCCGGCTTCCTCGAGGAGCTCCGCCGCCTCTGCGATACCAGCGACGTGCTGTGGATCAGCGACGAGGTCATGTCGGGCTTCGGCCGGACCGGGAAGTGGTTCGCCTTCCAGCACTCGGGCGCGGTGCCGGACATCGTCACCTTCGCCAAGGGCGCGGGCGGCGGCACCGTGCCGCTCGGCGGCGCCGCCTTGTCGGGCAGGCTGTGGGAGAAAATCCGCACCGTCCAGCCAGCGATGACCGCCGGGCACACGTTCACCAACGCGCCGCTCGCCTGCGCGGCCGGCATCGCGACCATCGAGGCACTTGAGGAAGAGGACATCCTTTCCCGGGTGACCGGCCGGGGCGCCTGGCTGGGGGAGCGGCTGCGGGCCCTCGCGTCGGAGTTCCCCTTCGTCGGCGACGTCCGCGGCCTTGGCTACATGTGGGGCCTGGAGTTCGTCGCCGACCCCGCCACGGCGGAACCGCCCGACCCGGCGCTCGACATCACCGCCAAGGCGGTCGCCGCCGCGGCGGCGAGCCGGCTGATCGTTTACCCCGCTCGCTTCTGCGTCGACGGCACGCGCGGCGATGCCGTCCTCATCGGCCCGCCGCTCACCGCCACCGACGAAGAGCTCGAGGAGCTCCTCACCCGCCTGCACGCCACCCTGGCCGCCCTGGCCCCGCTGTTCCCGAGCGTGTGACCGCAGGCGGTCCTGCCGAGTCGGCATCATATCCCCCGCTGTCTAGGCGGCCTCCGCCGTCCGCCCGCCGTCGAGATAACGGCAAGAAGCCCGCGCGGGCCCGTGACACGCGCCCAGTCGGCTGCCCTCGGAGAGGATAACAGCAAGATGCCTAGCTGCCGCGGTAGGTGGAGTACGCGAACGGGGACAGCAGCAGCGGGACGTGGAAGTGCCCGACGTTCCCGGCGGCCGCGTCGTCGGGCGCGGGAACCGTGAACGTGATCGCGACCTCCGGGTAGAACGCCGGGACCGCGCGGGCGGCGAAGTACGGGCCGGTCGCGAACGTCAGGCAGTAGGTCCCCGCCGGGGTGTCCGCGACGAACCGGTGCCTGCCGTCCGGGCCGGTCACGCCGGACTCGACGTCGAGCCAGCCGCCCGCCAGCCGGGAGAGGGCGACGGAGACGCCGGAAGCCGGCGTGCCGAGGCTGGCGTCGAGTACGTGGGTGGAGATGGTCATTCGGCGAGGGCCTTCCGGACGCGCAGGACAGTGATCTTGCGGAGCTCGGCGGCCGCTACCCTTCGTTCGGATATTTCATCATTTCTCAGCCTCTGTTCGAGGGCGCCTAGCATCTCGGCGCCGCTGAGGCCCGCGGCGCAGATGAGGAACACGTGACCGAAGCGTTCCTCGTACGCGGCGTTCCCGGCCGCCAGGGCCGCTCGTGAGTCGTCGGTCACGCCGGACTGCTCGGCGGCCGACGGCCCGGACGCGCGGGCGCCGATCCGCGGGTGAGCGCCCATCGCCTCAAGCACGTCGGTCCACGTCAGCGACTCGAAGACGGCCAGGGCGGCGGCGACCGCGGCGCCCGGCGACGCATAGGGCCGGCCGCCCGCCATCGCCGTGGCGAACCGGTGCGACGCGCAGCACGCCAGCATCGCCGCCACCGCCTCCGGCTCCGGTGCCGCGTTGAACGAGGCCAGGGTCACGGAACCTCCCGGTTACGAGGGTAGAAGCCGCGGCGCGCACGCCCGCCGCGCCACACCGGAGCCGATGTAACGCGCGGCTATTCGTCTTGTAGCTTCCGATAAACATGCGCGCGTTACGGTAGCGCGGTCGCCAACTGGAGGTGCGCGTGCGGGTCAGCGAATCCCTTGAGATGCCAGCGGAACGACTGGAGGCGTCGGCTGCGGTCGCCGGCGAGCCCGTCGTCGGCGACGGCAGGCCCGTCGCCGACGCCGGGCCCGGCTCCGCCGGCGGGCCGGAGCCGCCCCTGCACGAGCAACTGCTCGCCAGCGTGCCCACGCCGGTGCTGCGCTCGTTCAGGGACCGGCTCCTCGGCCCGCTCACGGACTACGACGACCGGCATAACGCCGAGCTGCTAGCCACCCTGCGGTCGTTCCTCTCCTGCGACGGGTCGTGGTCGGCCTGCGCGTCGCTGATGTACGTGCACGTCAACACCGTGCGGTACCGGATCAGCCGGGTCGAGGCGCTCACCGGCCGTGACCTGTCCGCGCTCGCCGACCGCGTCGACTTCTTCCTGGCGCTGTCCGCCGCCTAGTGACCCGGCCCTGAGTTCCCTGCGCACCACGTGAGTTGCGTCCCGCACCAAGTGCCTGGCCAGCGGACCGCTGATCAAGCGATTGGTGGTGCGGAATCTCGAAGCCGGGACACTAACCGGGCGGCTACGCGCGCTCCCGGCCGCCCGCCGGCAGCTCCCGGCGGGCGGCCGCCCGCCGGCAGCTCCCGCGGCAGTCAGTCGGCGGGCAGCGCGTTCGCCGCGACCACCGACGCGTAGAACTCGCCGCTGCGCTTGAGGATCCGCCGCTGCGTCTCGAACTCGACGAACGCGAGCCCGAACCGCTTCGCGTACCCTTCCGCCCACTCGAAGTTGTCGAGCAGCGACCAGGCGAAGTACCCCTTAAGCGGCACCCCGTCCGTGATCGCCCCGTGCACCGCGGCCAGGTGGCCGCGCAGGTAGGAAATGCGCTCCTGGTCGTGCACCTGCCCGTCCTGCGTGACGTAGTCGTGCCAGGCGGACCCGTTCTCGGTGACGTAGACCGGCAGCTCCCCGGTCACCGGGGCGACGACCCGGGTCAGCACCTCGCGGATACCGCCCGGCTCGACCAGCCAGTTCATCGCGGTGACCGGCAGCCCTTCCGGCTGGACGGACACAGTGCCTGGCCCGGTCACCGTCTCGCCGCGGCGCGGCTCGCCGTCCGGGCTGAGCAGGCCCACGTAGTGCGGCGCGTAGAAGTTGACGCCGAGGAAGTCAAGCGGCGCGCCGATCACGGCGAGGTCGCCGTCGCGGACCAGACCGGGGACGGCGGCGGGGGAGTAGGCCGCGTTGCCGTCGAGCAGCTCGGGGTACCGGCCGCGGAAGATCGGGTCGAGGTAGACACCGTTCTGCCGTGCCTCGAGTTCGGCGGCGTGCGCGGCCGCCTCCGGCGTGACCGGCCGCTCGACCGTCAGGTTGAGCGTGATCCCGGCCTCGGAGGACGGTGACGTCGAGCGGAGCGCGGCGACCGCCCGGCCGTGCGCGAGCAGCAGGTGGTGGTTGGCGGCGACCGCCTGCGCGGCGTCGCGGATCCCCGGCGCGTGCCGTCCGTCCCGGTAGCCGACGTGCGCCGAGACCCACGGCTCGTTCAGCGTGATCCACCGCGGCACCCGGTCGCCGAACTCCTTGCCCGCGATCTCGGCGAAGTCCGCGAACCAACCGGCCACGTCCCGGCTCGCCCACCCGCCCTCGTCCTGCAGCGCCTGCGGCAGGTCCCAGTGGTAGAGCGTGATCGCGGGCTGGATGCCCGCCTCGAGCAGCGTGTCGATGACCCGGTTGTAGTAGTCGAGGCCCTTGGCGTTCACCGCGCCGCGTCCCGACGGCTGGATGCGCGGCCAGGACAGGCTCAGCCGGTAGGCGACCGCCCCGAGGCGCTTGAGCAGCGCGATGTCCTCGGGATAGCGGTGATAGCTGTCGCACGCGACGTCGCCGGTGTCGCCGTGGTAGGTCTTGCCCGGCGTGTGGCTAAAAGTGTCCCAGATCGACTGGCCCTTGCCGTCGGCATCCGGCGCGCCCTCGATCTGGTAGGCGGCCGTGGCCGCTCCCCACAGGAAACCCTCGGGGAAACGCAGCTGCCCGTCTGCACTCATCAGCGACACCTTTCATCGGCCTTTTCCCGGCCACACGATATTGAAATAAACCGATTTAGCCTATCACGTGGCCCTAGTGACGAGGGTAAACAGCCGGGCGCCGGGCGGCTGCTTCGGCCCCGCCCGGCCCGGGCCGCCGCTTCACGCGATGCTGGTCGACTGGGTGACGGAGGAGGCCGGGATCGCGTTCGCCGGCGCTGTCAGGTTCAGTGCCTCGCCCCACTGGCTGAACGACATCCGGTACTCGTAGGCGCCGGCGTTCGT
The DNA here is from genome assembly GCA_963767685.1 of uncultured Actinomycetota bacterium. Lineage (GTDB taxonomy): Bacteria > Actinomycetota > Actinomycetes > Streptosporangiales > Streptosporangiaceae > Trebonia. The sequence goes on along the minus strand of CAVYEZ010000005.1, from coordinate 769,705 downwards.
CACCTCGGACAGCACGGGCCGCAGCAGCGAGTTGTCCGTCATGTAAAGGACGTCCCGCGCCGCGGCGGGCAGCTGGGCGCTGGCCGGCATCGGCGCCTGCACTCCGACGACCCGCTGGCCGCCGACGGAGGTGGGCGCGCTCAGCGCGGGAGTCCCGGTCAGCTGAAGCTCGCTGGCGACCGAGGCCAGCGTGATCCCCGCGGTCACGTCGTCGTAGCTGCTCGCGCCGAGCTTCTCGCCGCTCTTGAGGGCGATCCACTGGCCGGCGAACTTGTCCGCCTGCGACTGCGGCACCTGGAAGAGGTCCACCAGGCCCCCGGCGTCGGCCTGGACGTAGCCCACCCCGGCGACGAACAGGATGGTCGCGTGGCCCGCTCCGTCGACCGTGATGACCTGCTGGCCGCCGTTGGCCGCCGCGTCGTCCGAGTACGTGATCGACCCTTGCGACGAGCGGTCGGTGATGTCGATGTGCACCGAGCGGCCGTCGCGCAAGGCGGCCCGGGCGCCGCTGAGGAGGGCGGGAGCCGACTTCGCGACCTGATTGGCCGGGGTCGGCGCGCCTTGGGCCAACCCCGCGGATGACACCGCCGACGGCGACCCGGACCGGCTGGCCGGCGCGGTTGTCGCCGCCGGAGCCGGACCGCCGCCGCTGCCGCTGCAGCCGGCCAGCGCGCCCAGCCCGAGCAGCGTCGATAGGGTGAGGGCAATCGCGTTGGCCCGCGTTGGTCCATGTGTGAGCATGAGCGATGGAATATCACATTTCCGGCCGGGGCGGGCCCGGTCGTGACCGAGGCCGGGGCGCAGGCCCCGTCCTTCAGGGCGGGGTTAGTCCCGGCCCGGCCGTTAGGCCGGACGCTGCTGCTGCTCGATGTACTGGGCGATGATCGACAGCGGGGCACCGCCGCAGGAAGCCGCGAAGTAAGACGGGGACCAGAAATGCCCGTTCATCCGCGCCCGGTTCACCCGCCCCGTGTACTCGGAGCGGAGCCTGCGGGCCGAAACCCCCTTAAGGCTGTTCACGAGCGCGGACACGGAGACCTTCGGCGGGTAGAAGATGAGCAGGCGGACGTGGTCGGCCTCGCCGTTGAACTCCCGCAAGTCGGCCTCGAAGTCTTCGCACACCTTCCGCATCACCTGCTCGCAGAAGCTGAGCATGCCGTCGTCGAGGACGCCGCGCCGGTATTTTGTCACGAAGACCAAGTGAACATGAAGCGCGGAAACCACATGCCTGCCATGCCTGTAATCGCCGTCAAGTACCATAGGCCAAATGGTAGGCTACGTTACGTGCTCGCCCGCTACCGTTACCGCGTCTACCCGGAGCCGCATCAGGAGATGATGCTGGCCCGGACATTCGGGTGCGCCCGGGTGGTGTTCAACGACGCACTGCGCGTCCGCGACGCCGCCCATGCGGCAGGCGAGAAAATCAGCGACACCGAGGTGCAGCGCCGGGTGATCACGCTCGCCAAGGCGACCCCGGGACGGGAATGGCTCGGCGAGGTCGCCTCCGTGGCGCTGGTACAGGCGTGCCAGGATGCCCGCCGCGCCTACCGCAACTGGTTCGATTCCCTGTCGGGCAAGCGGAAGGGCCGCAGGGTCGGCCGTCCCCGGTTCCGGTCCCGGAAAGACCGCCGGCAGTCGGTCCGCCTCACCCGCAACGGCTTCAGCTTCCACGGCGACAGGCTGTACATCGCTAAGGTCGGCAACCTCACGGTGAAGTGGTCCCGTGACCTGCCATCGGCCCCGTCGTCCGTCACGGTCATCCGCGAGGCGGACGGCCGGTACTACGCCTCGTTCGTGGTGGAGGCGGCTGCTACCCCACTGCCCGTCGCCGCATCCGATATCGGCATCGACCTCGGCCTGTCCGTGCTGGCCGCCACCTCGGACGGGGAACTGATCGCTAACCCCCGGCACCTGCGCAAGGCCGAACGGAGGCTGGTCCGGGCACAGCGCGCCATGTCCCGCAAGAACAAAGGCTCTGCGAACCGGGCTAAGGCCCGCGTCCGCGTTGCCGTGCAGCACCGGAAGGTCCGTGAGGCGCGGGCCGACCACCTGCACAAGACGGCTCTCCGGCTGGTCCGCGACAACCAAGCGGTCTACGTCGAAGACCTCGCAGTATCCGGCCTGGGCCGCACCAGGCTGGCGAAATCAGTGCACGATGCCGGGTGGGCGACGCTCATCCGGCTGCTCGAAGAGAAAGCCGAACGCTACGGACGGCAGGTCGTGAAGGTCGGCCGCTGGTTCCCGTCCAGCCAGGTCTGCTCGGCGTGCGGGGTAAAGGACGGACCGAAGCCGCTGAGCGTCCGGGAATGGACGTGCGCGGGATGCGGGACGGTCCACGACCGGGACGTGAACGCGGCCCGGAACATCCGCCTTGAAGGACGGAAAGTGGCGGCCGGGCAGGCCGACACCCTAAACGCCTGCGGAGGGACCGTAAGACCGGGGCCTGCCCCGGCGCGTCCCGGTGAAACAGGAACCCGCCGGAGCGCGGCATGAGCCGCGCAGGAGGAATCCCCGCCGCTCACGGCGGGGAGGATGTCAACGACCGTACGCCATCAGAAGAGCGGTGGCTCCAGGTCTTCGGCGCGCTCAACCGTGACCGCTACGACGCGGCGGTCCGCGCCGCGGCCGGTTACCCGCCGGAGCTCCGCCTCGCTGGTACCCCGCTGCTCGCCCCGCCGGCCTGGCGGCTGCCCGCGCCGGTGCCGCTGGACAGCGTCCGGCTTGAGTTCCTTCCGGACGCGCCCCCGCCCGACGTCCCCGACCTGGCGTCCCTCGCCCCGTACGCGCTCCCGGAACGCGCCGACGGCGGCAGGTACCAGCGCTACAGCGACGTGGTGGCCGCGCTCGCCGCCCCCGCGGTCTTCGAGAACCGGCCCACCTACCGGCTCATCGAGGCGGACCTGGCTGCGTCGGCGGGCCCGGCACTGTCTTTCGGCCGCGGGAGGTTCTTCGACGGCGTGGACGCCAGCGGCCCGGCAGGCCTCGAGTACGCCGCCGCCGAGCGCGGGGTCACGCCCGGCCACTGCCCCTACCGGGCCGCCCTCGGCGCCCCGGCCGGGCTGGCCAGGCGCTCGGCGACGATGGCGACGAGCGCGCTGACCCTGCGGCATGACCGGCGGGCCGGTACCGCGACGTTCCCGCTCCACTACCGGCACCCGGGCCAGGTCAGCCACGCGGGCGGCCTGTACCAGGTGATCCCGGTCGGCGTCTTCCAGCCGTCCGGTGAGGCGCCGTGGAACGAGGCCAACGACTTCAGCCTGTGGCGCGGCCTGCTGCGCGAGTACGCCGAGGAGCTCCTAGGCGCGGACGAAGGCCACGGCAGCGAGCGGGCGCCGATCGACTACGCCGCCTGGCCCCTGGCGAAGGCGATGACCGGCGGCCTCGCCGACGGCCGCGTCGCCGCGTGGTGCGTTGGCCTCGGCGCCGACCCGCTCACGTTCGCGCTCGACCTGCTCGCGGTCGTGGTGATCGACGCGCCGCTCTACGATGACCTGTTCGGCGAGCCGGTCGACGCCAACGCCGAGGGCCGCGTGATCAAGCCGCGCCCCTTCGACGAGCGGTCGGTCACCGAACTCATCGCGGGCACGCCCCTGCAAGCCGCCGCCGCGGCCCTGCTGACGCTGGCCCTAGCCCACCGCGACGCGCTCCTGGCGAGATAACAGCAAGAAGCGCTCGCGCCCTATCCGGAGGACCGCTGGAGTTCGGTCTCCCGGTCCCCGCTGGCGCCTGCCATGGCCGCCTGCGGCGGGGCATCCGGGACCAGCCCCATGCGGACAAGGTCCTGCCGGTTGTACCAGATGTCCCATTCAGTGGGGTGCGCTCTGATAACGGCGTCCAGCGCAGCCGCGCAGCGCTCGAACGCCACGGTCGTCTCCCCGTCCATCGGCACCGGGCGCGAGATTTCCACCACCTGGTGGCGGTAGTCCGGCAGGCGCCGGATGCTGATCACGAGAACGGAGGCACCGGTCGCCTGGGCGAGCATGACGACGCCCGGCACGAACCTGCCCTTGCCGCCGAGGAAGGGCACTTCGACGGCCCGGGGCTGTTCCTCGGCCAGCGGCGGGGGATCGCAGCAGATCGTCACCACCTCGTTGGCCCGAAGCACGTTCGCGGCCTGCACCGCGACCTGCCACCGGCCCGGCCACGGCGCGATGTTCGGCCGACGCCGGTGGCGGTCTACCCGCCTGCCGTACACGAGTTCCCACATTCGCCGCACGACGGCGGGAGTTGCGCCGGGCGGGAATTCCCACCACCAGCGGCCGATGCTAGTGACCGGGTACCCGCGGGCGTGGAGCAGCGAGAAGGAGGAATGATAGGACCCTTGGTGAGGGCTGCAGAGTATGGCCCCCTTGCCGCCGGCCAGCGCGGCGTCCAGGTGCTCGCGGCCGCGGATTTCGACCAGCTTCCCCAGGCGCCTGCCCTTCCCCCGCATCCGCATCACGTCGATGATCCAGCAGTTGCGGTGCCGGAAGACCTCCCGGGTCATCCGCTCGGCCTCTTGCTCACCGAGTTCTCCGCCGAGTACCAGCCGCAGGTTGCCCGTTATCTCGTCGCGCTTGCCGGGGTCCGACCGGAACGTCCAGTCGCCCCGCCAGCAGGCGGCCCGGTAGCCAATGGCAGGCGGCAGCAGCGCCAGGAACGGCGCGGTCACCAGCCAGAACGCGATGCCCTCGGCCGCGCGCAGCGCCCCCGGGACGGGGATGCTCCACGGCCGGCGGCTTCGCTGGCCGGCCGCTGGAACCGTCTCAGCCACGGATGCCCGCATGGCTCGCCTCTTTCACGTCCCGGGCGCGAAGGTAGGCGCAGATGGCGTCCACGCTGTCGAAGTTCTCGGGGACGAGGTCGGCATCTTCCACCGTGACCTGGAACCGCTCCCGGATGAACACCGCGAGCCTGAGCATGCTCAGCGAGTGCAGGATGCCCGTCTCAAGCAGCGAGGTCGCGTCACCGAGCGGCAGCAGGGCCACGTCGTGGACGAGTTCCCGGGTTATGTAGTCGTTAACGATTGTTTCCACGACATGTCCTCCCTGCCGGTACTTTAGCGGTCGCGTTTCGCGAGCCGGGTCCGATTGAGATTTCCGGTGGATGACCTGGGCGGCGCCGCCCGGAAGTCCATCGGCGCCCGGCACCATTTCAGCCGGCCGGCGCCGTCGAAGTGGTTGAGCACCTCTGGCCGGCCCGCTAATCCGCGTGGCCGCGCGCCATGGCCGCCTGCTGAGCGGCGGTACCGAGGCGAGATCTCCGGCACCTGGTGGCGGTAGTCGGCCAAGCGGTGCGGGGAGCCCCTGAGAACCGGCACCGGTGAACCGGGAGCGGGTGACGATCCCCGGCAGGAACCTGGCTGGCCCCCCGAGAAAGGGCATCCTGATTACCGCAACTCGCGCCCGTAAGTACGTATGAACTACCTATGAGGGGTTCGGGCGGGCGTTCACCCGCGGTGACCGGGACATTGAGCCTGGCGCTGACCCACCGCGACGCGCTCGTGGGCTGATCCCCGCAGGGCCGCGCCCGGCCTCGCGGCTACCAGGGAGCTCCGCCTCCGATAACAGCAAGAAGCGCCCGCAGGCGGCGGCCCGCTCTACCAGCCGCGCTCGCGCCATTCTTCCAGGTGGGGCCGCTCGGCCCCGAGCGTGGTGTCCGCCCCGTGTCCCGGGTAGACCCAGGTCGCGTCAGGAAGCCGCCCGAAGATCTTGGTCGCGACCCCGTCGTACAGCGAGGCGAACCGCGCCGGGTCTTTCTGCGTGTTGCCGACCCCGCCGGGGAACAGGCAGTCCCCGGTGAACAGGTGCGGCTCGGGCCCGGCGGCATTGTAGGTCACCGCGATCGACCCGGGCGTGTGCCCGACCAGGTGCGTCACGTGCAGCAGGGTGTCGCCGAACTGGATCGTGTCGCCGTCCTCGACGAACTCGTCGGTCGGCACCGGGATGCCGGGCGCGTCCGCGGGGTGCGCCACGGTGACCGCGCCGGTCGCGGCCTTCACCTCGGCGAGCGCCTGCCAGTGGTCGCCGTGCTGGTGGGTGGTCACGATCTTCACCACCGGCGTGTCGCCGATCATCTCGAGCAGTCGCGCCGGCTCGGCGGCCGCGTCGATCAGCAGCCCCTGCCCGGTGGAGTCGCGCAGCAGGTAGGCGTTGTTGTTCATCCCGCCGACGGCAATCTTGGTCACGGTCAGCCCGTTGATCTCCCGCGTGTCCGACGGCCCGCCGACACGTACATCTCCCGAATACGTCACGGGAAGAATCTATCCTCGCCAGCGGCCGCGTGTCTGCGCCGCCCCGCCGTGTCACCCGGCGCGCGGCGGGAGCCGGCCGGGGAGCATGCCCGTGACCACGCCCGGCCGGTCACGCGGGCGAGGCCGGCCGCCGGAACCGGGCCCGTCAGGAGAGCAGGCTGGCCCGCCCCGCCGAGGGCGACTCGGCGAGCGTGCCCGGGTAGAACCCGCGCGCCGCGGCGAAGACCTCATCGAGCGAGGGCCACCACGGGCCGTGCCGCAGCGCGCCCAGCTCGCTCAGCAGCGCGTCCGCCTGCGCCTCGGGTGAGGCGCCGGCGGCGACGGACACCCGGTTCGGCCGGACGGCCCGCAGCGGCCCCAGGTAGAAGTCGGCACCCCGCCCGCGCGCCCCCGGCGCCCCCGGCCCGCCGGAACCGTCGGCCGGGCCCGCCTCATCCGCGAGTACCAGGTAGTAGTCGGGGAGCTCGAACCGCTTGGCCCGCCAGGCCGCCAGCGTCTCCGCCGCCCGGAGCTCGAACTCGTCGCTCCCGCGCGGCTCGGCCGTGACCTCCCACATCGCCTGCCACGCGGCGGCGGCCGCGCTCAGCGGGTCGGCGGCGACGAGCACGTACGGCGCGGAGACGACGGCGGCCCGGCGCAGTGCCCCGGCCGCCGCCTCGATCCCGGCGCCGAGCCCGGCATCTGGCCCGGGCGGTGGTTCCGCGGGCCTGACGAGGACGACGTTGAGCGACCGGCCGGCGGCGGCGAGCACCTGCTCGCTGGTCCGCCCGGCGAGCACGACGACGGTGGACGGATTGTGCCTCACCGGCCCGATCATAGCGTTTGCGGTGCCGCTGGCCCGGCGGGGACGTTCCGCCGGGACGGGCCGGGGCCGCGCGTTACGGCCTGGCGATGGGAACAGGAGTATCCCGAACGGAAGCGGCTGACTCCCTCTTCGAAGATATTTTCATGTCCGCCCGGCCGGCGCCGCGGCGGTGCCGTACCCTGGGGAGACGGTCGGCCCCGACGCTGGGGCGGCCGCGGGGACCGGGCATAACGAGCGGGCGCGCAGTGCTATGTACGTGACGGTTTCTCCGGCGGGGACGGAATGTCAGACCCCCTCGTTACGATGCCCGTGGCCCGGTATCGGCGCCGGGCCCGTCCGTGCACGCCCAGGACGTTCGACTTAAGAGAAAGAGCGCGCAGTGGCTGACCGGCTTGTCGTTCGCGGCGCACGCGAGCACAACCTCAAGGATGTCTCGCTTGACCTCCCGCGCGACGCCATGATCGTGTTCACCGGCCTTTCCGGGTCCGGCAAGTCCAGCCTGGCGTTCGACACGATCTTCGCCGAGGGGCAGCGGCGCTACGTCGAGTCCCTGTCGGCGTACGCCAGGCAGTTCCTCGGCCAGATGGACAAGCCGGACGTGGACTTCATCGACGGCCTGTCGCCGGCGGTCTCCATCGACCAGAAGTCAGCGAGCCGCAACCCGAGGTCGACCGTCGGCACCGTCACCGAGGTGTACGACTACCTGCGGCTGCTGTTCGCCCGCGCCGGCAAGCCGCACTGTCCCGTCTGCGGCCGCCCGATCGCGCGGCAGACGCCGCAGCAGATCGTGGACCGGGTACTCGAACTCGAGGACGGCACCAGGTTCCAGGTCCTCGCCCCGGTCGTCCGCGGCCGCAAGGGCGAGTACACCGAGCTGCTCAAGGAGCTCCAGGCCAAGGGCTACTCCAGGGCCAGGGTCGACGGCACGGTCATCCGGCTTGACGAGGTCGCTAACGACGCGACCACCCTCCCCGTGCTCAAGAAGTACGAGAAGCACGACATCGAGGTCATCATTGACCGGCTCGCGGTCAAGGACACGGCCAGGCGGCGGCTCACCGACTCGGTGGAGACCGCGCTCGGCCTGGCCGGCGGCGTCGTCATCCTCGACTTCGTCGACCTGCCCGAGGACGACCCGCACCGCGAGCGGATGTACTCGGAGCACCTGGCCTGCCTGTACGACGACCTGTCCTTCGACGAGCTGGAGCCGCGGTCGTTCTCGTTCAACTCCCCGTGGGGCGCCTGCCCGGAGTGCACCGGCCTCGGCACCCGGATGGAGGTCGATCCCGAGCTCATCGTCCCCGACCCGGCCAAGTCGCTGGACGAGGGCGCGATCGCCCCGTGGGCCGGCGGGCACGTGAGCGACTACTTCGACCGGCTCATCGAGGCGCTCGCCGAGACCGTCGGGTTCCGCACCGACACGCCCTGGGAGCGGCTGCCCGCCAAGGCGAAGAAGGCGCTGCTTTACGGCCTGGACCAGCAGGTTCACGTCCGGTACAAGAACCGCTACGGCCGCGAGCGGTCCTACTACACGAACTTCGAGGGCGCGATCACCTACGTGGAGCGCCGCCACGCCGAAGCCGAGTCGGACTCGAGCAGGGAGAAGTTCGCGGGCTTCATGCGCGAGGTGCCCTGCCCGGCCTGTCACGGGGCGCGGCTCAAGCCGGTGTCCCTGGCGGTGACGATCGATGACCACTCGATCGCGGACTACACCGGGCAGCCGATCGGCGAGCTGGCCAAGAACCTGCTCAACCTGGAGCTGTCCGAGCGGGACATGGCGATCGCGCGGCTCATACTCAAGGAGGTCAACGCCCGGCTCGGCTTCCTGCTCGACGTCGGCCTTGACTACCTGACGCTCGACCGCGCGTCGGCGACGCTGGCCGGCGGCGAGGCGCAGCGGATCCGGCTCGCCACCCAGATCGGGTCCGGCCTGGTCGGCGTGCTTTACGTGCTCGACGAGCCGTCGATCGGGCTGCACCAGCGGGACAACCAGAAGCTGCTCGACACGCTGCTCCGGCTGCGTGACCTCGGCAACACGCTGATCGTCGTCGAGCACGACGAGGACACGATCAGGTCCGCCGACTGGGTGGTCGACATCGGCCCGGGCGCGGGCGAGCACGGTGGGCACGTCGTGGTCAGCGGCACCGTCGACGACCTCGTCAAGAGCGAGACGAGCGTGACGGGCGCGTACCTGTCGGGCCGCAAGGCGATCGAGGTGCCAAACCAGCGGCGCAAGCAGGCCAAGGGCCGCGAGCTGACGGTCAGGGGCGCGGCCGCGAACAACCTCAAGAACGTGGACGTCTCGTTCCCGCTCGGCCTGTTCGTCGCGGTCACCGGGGTCAGCGGCTCGGGCAAGTCCACCCTGGTCAACGACATCCTCTACCGGGCCCTGGCCAAGGAGCTGCACGGCGCCCGCACCGTGCCGGGCAAGCACGTGCGGGTCACCGGCATGGACCAGCTCGACAAGGTCGTGCACGTGGACCAGGGGCCGATCGGGCGGACCCCGCGGTCCAACCCGGCGACCTACACCGGCGTGTTCGACCACATCAGGAAGCTGTTCGCGGCGACCACCGAGGCGAAGGTGCGCGGCTACCAGCCGGGCCGGTTCTCGTTCAACGTCAAGGGCGGCCGCTGCGAGGCCTGCGCGGGCGACGGCACGATCAAGATCGAGATGCAGTTCCTGCCCGACGTGTACGTGCCGTGCGAGGTTTGCCACGGCGCCAGGTACAACACCGACACGCTGCAGGTGCACTACAAGGGCAAGTCGATCGCCGAGGTCCTGGACATGCCGATCGAGGAGGCCGCGACGTTCTTCGAGGCGGTCCCCGCGATCCACCGCCACCTCAAGACGCTCAACGAGGTCGGCCTCGGCTACGTCCGCCTCGGCCAGCCGGCCACCACGCTGTCCGGCGGCGAGGCGCAGCGCGTCAAGCTCTCCACCGAACTGCAGCGGCGCTCCACCGGCCGGACGATCTACGTGCTCGACGAGCCGACGACCGGCCTGCACTTCGAGGACATCCGCAAGCTGCTCGGCGTGCTCACCAAGCTGGTCGAGACCGGCAACACGGTGCTGGTCATCGAGCACAACCTCGACGTCATCAAGACCGCCGACTGGATCATCGACATGGGCCCGGAGGGCGGCACCGGCGGCGGCACGGTCATCGCCACGGGCTCCCCCGAGGACGTCGCGGCCAACGACAAGAGCTACACCGGCCAGTTCCTGAAGCCGCTCCTAGCCAAGTAGCTCTTCCCCGGCGGCTTGTTGTTCCGCGCTCCGCGGCCGCTGGCCGCCAGCGGACCGCCGCCCCCGTTCGCTTGCGGTCGTCACCATTGCCTCCGGCGCGCGCTAACTTAGGCGACCAGGTTTTAAGATTCTCAATTTTTAAGTTTCTCAATAAAGCCTGGTTGGGCATATTGGGTAACTATCGTTGAAAATCTTGTGTGTATAAGTTCAACAATGATAAGTTAGTCGGCTGTACCTGCCTGGCGGACGGTGCGACTCCGGGAGCTCGTGGCCAGCGGCCAGCCGTACACGTACGCCGATGCCGATCCCGCGGCAGCAACCGATCCAAGCGGCGCCATCACGTGCAAGGGCTTCTGGAGCTGGGTGCCGGGCTGCGGCGTGGTGACCAACATCCAGAATGGGGTCAGCGGATTTGCCAAGTCGGTATGGGACGGCGTCTGGGCCGACAACCCCTGCACAAACCCGAATGCGTCAAAAGCCGCGGTGGCGTGGCCGGCTTATGAGGGATGGGGCAACTGCGAGGAATGCGCGGTGCAGATCCAGCGGATCCTCGGCGGGGGACGGATGATCAAGATCAGCCCGCCGCCTGGTGCCCCCTTCCTGGGGCCGTCAAGTAATAATCCCGGTGACGAGCCGTGGGCATATCATTACGCCGTGGAGAAGGACGGCCGAATGTATGACAGCTTCACCGGCCCAGAAGGGCTCCCGGCGCAGGAGTACGAGGAGCAGTTCGAATACTGGGATGCCTTCGATATCGACCCGGGGCTATGAGTGAAGTGACAGATTTCCGCAAGCTATTCGCGACGATGCGCCGGGCGCCCCGGATGTTCGTGCTCAGCGAGCGTTACGAGGTCATGGTCGCGTTCGTCTGCGGGTGCGACGCCGGCACCGGGGGAGAACTGCTCGCCGGATTTCAGCAGTGGGTAGGGGGAAGGCTCGTCGGCCACCCGGAGGCCAGCGTGTCCTGGGTGAAGCTGGTCGCCGACAGCTCCGCGCCGCCGGGCCAGGCCGGGCCGCCGTCCGAGCTCTCCGGTAACCAGGCGGCGGCCGCCAACGACAAGCTATTCGAACTGCTCGACGAGTTCCTCGCCGAGCGTCAGGCCGGCGAGCGGCCGTTACGTCACCGCCGTGCTAGGCGACCGAGGGCCAAAGGCGCGCGGCGTCCAGGCGGGTGGACGGGTCGTAGCGGAGCGGGGCGTAGCCCGTGTACGTTTCCGCCAGCATGGTCGCCGCGGTCCGCGATGACACCAGGTGGCGGAGCTGCGCTAGCTGGAGCTCCGACTCGAACTGGTCCTGTCCCGGGGCGATATGCAGCATGGACGTCATCCACCAGGACAGGTGGGTGGAGCGCCACACCCGTTCGAGGCAGTAGTCGGAGTACGCCGCCGCGAGCTCGAGTTCGCCATCGCGGAGGAGGCGGATGAGGGCGGTCGCCAGTGCGGCGACGTCCGCGACCGCCAGGTTGAGGCCCTTGGCGCCGGTGGGCGGCACGATGTGCGCCGCGTCGCCGGCCAGGAACAGGTTCCCGTACCGCATCGGCGCGGCGACGAAGGACCGCATCGGGGTGATGGACTTCTGCAGCACGGGCCCGCTGGTCAGCGTCCAGCCCGGCACCGCGAAGCGGGTGGCGAGCTCGGCCCAGATCCGCTCGTCCGGCCACCGGGCGATGTCCTCGTCGGCCGGCACCTGCAGGTAGAGCCTGCCGATCTCGGGCGTGCGCATGCTGTGCAGCGCGAACCCGTTGTCGTGGCGGCAGTAGATGACCTCGTCAGTGGAGGGCGGTGCCGCCGCCAGGATGCCGAGCCAGGCGTACGGGTAGGAGCGCTCCGCGAGCATGGTGAGCCCGCCCGCCGGGATCGAATCGCGGGTGATCCCGTGGAACCCGTCGCAGCCCGCGATGACGTCGCAGGTCACGACGTGCCGCTCGCCGCGCGCGTCGGTATAGGAAAGCACCGGCCCGGCGGAGTCGAGCCCGCTCACCGCGGTGTCGCGGACCTCGAACTCAAGGGCCGCCCCGGCCGCCGTGCGGGCGGCGATCAGGTCCTTGACGATCTCGGTCTGCGCGTAGACCGTGATCCACCGCCCGCCGGTCAGCTCGCGGAAGTTCAGGTGGTGCCGTTCCCCGTCGAACTGCACGTAGATGCCGTCGTGCTCGAGTCCTTCCGCGTCCAGTCGGTCCCCAAGCCCGACCGCGCGCAGCAACTCGACCGTGGTCGATTCCAGCATGCCGGCGCGCTGGCGCGCCTCGCAGTAACCCCGGCTGCGGTTCTCGACGCACACCGAGTCGATCCCGCCGAGGGCCAGCAGGTGCGAAAGGAGCAGGCCCGCCGGCCCCGCGCCGACGATCCCGACCTGCGTGCGCTCATGCACGGTCATGTCGCACATCCTTCCCGTATCGACTATATAACTTTATGTAGTCACTCTGCTCCATATCGTAGTCGTACGAAAAGTAATTACTAGATAACCGAGCGTAAATAATGTTGCACTGCAAAGTGCAGGTCCCCGGGCGGCGACCGGTGGGCGCGGGCGCGGCCAACGCCGCGGCGCCTGGTACGGTGCGGGGCGTGGAGGAGATCATGACCGCGTCAGGGCCCGCGCACGTGCTGCTTGACCAGCCGGAACGCCCGGGGTTCCTGGTGGTCCTGACCCACGGCGCGGGCGGCACCCCGGATACCGGCGACATCCTCGCGGTCCGGGACGCGGCCCGCGCGCTTGGCGCGGCGACCGCCCTGGTCACCCAGCCCTACCGGGCCAGGGGCGGCCGCGCGCCCGGGTCCGCGGTCAAGCAGGACGCCGCATGGGTGGAACTCGTCGAGGCACTGCTCGGGAAGACCGCCGGGACGGGCGTGCTGCCCCTGGTCCAGTGCGGCCGCTCGAACGGGGCGCGGGTCGCCTGCCGCACCGCGCGCCAGGTGGGCGCGGCCGGGGTCATCGCGCTCGCCTTCCCGCTGCACCCGCCGGGCCAGCCGGCCAAGTCCCGCGACCAGGAACTGCGCGCCGCCGGCACCAGGGTGCTCGTCGTCAACGGGGAGCGCGACCCGTTCGGGGTCCCGGAACCGGATGAGCGGACGGACGTCGTCGTCCTCGCGGGGGAAACGCACGCCCTCGCCAAGCATCCGGAGGCGATCGGCGCGGCCGTCGCCAGCTGGCTGAGCGGGTTGCTGTCCCGGACGAAGTGACCCTCACCGTGCTTCCCGGGAACATGACCCCGATGAGTCTCGGGGGACCCGGCCGCGCCCGTTCGCGTGCGACGCGAACAGTACCCGGCGCGGCACCGGGCTAAGTACTTGCCTGGTCAGGCGGCCGGCGCCTGATGGTCGGTTGGCCGGTGCGGGGCGATCGTGGCCCCGTCGGGCAGTAGCTCGCCGGTGTCCTCGAAGATGACGACCCCGTTGCAGAGCAGCGACCAGCCTTGCTCCGGGTGGCTCACAATCGTGTGCGCAGCCTCACGATCAGGTGCTGACGCTTCCGGACAGGGTGGTAGGTGCGGGCACATGTCAGTGCCTCCTGGCTTTCTCACAGTCCACGGTCTCACGCCACTTGGCCCAACGGGCACATCATGTTTCCCAGGAACAGCCCCCGGCAACAAGCTGCGCTCGCCAAACCCCTACCAAATGGCCTAGACCACTTAACTTAACTTTGCCCCGCCGCGCCGGCTAGTGCAAGCGACTTGCCGACGCGTTAAACAGAGATTTCCCAATTGCTGATACGGCCACGCTTGCTGAATGGTTCAGACCCTCCGCAAGCTGACACCGCTGTCGGGGTTGCGAAGGATCATACCGAACGAATGCGGCCGATACGCCCGCCAAGCGCCCCTAACCGCACGCTACATGACGGCGGAGCGTGCTCTTGCCAGGGCGGCGACCGATAGCGTCAGGCCCCGGCCGCAAAGTGCGGCCGGGGCCTGACGTTACACCAAGTCGATGGCTCAGACGGTCGGGACGCGCGGGACCTCGGGAATGCGGTTCAGCCGGTGGTTCTCCCTGAGGGTCAGGAGCCGCTCCGCCTCCGCGGTGAGCGCGTGGACGGCGGGCCTCGCCTTCGCCTTGCGGTGGTAGATCCGGTCCTCGTAGCCACGCGGGCCGATCTCGGCGCGCTCCGCCGCGTAGGCGGCGCGCATGGCGGCGGTCAGGGCAGCGTCAAGCTCCATGGCCAGCCGGTGCACCTCGGTGACGGGGGCGCGTGAGGCCTCGGCCTCGCGCAGCGCCGCGTCCGCGGCCCGGGCGGCGTCGAGCAGCTTGCCGCGCTCCGCCGCCTCGGCGGCGTCCGCCGCGTGCAGGTTCAGTGCCTCCTGGCTCGGCTTGTACATCCCGCTTGCGTCTCCGTCCTCAGTGTCGGCCCGGACGTAGATTACGCCACCGGGGACCCGGCCCGCCCGCCGGCTCCCGGGATGGGCCGGCTCCGCTCGTCGCCGGGTCAGCGCGGCCAGCCCGCGAACGCCTCCCTGAGCGCGGCGACTTCCTCGCGGCCCAGCCCGTAATGGGCGAATAGCCCCTCGGGCATCCGGTCAAGCTCGCGGCCGGCCTTGGCGAAGTCCCGGTCGTCGAGGCCGGGATCGCGGCGGTGCGCGAGCTCAATCAGCTCGGCGGGGGTGTACCGCTCAAGCGCCGCGGCCGTGTCGATGTAGTCGCGAGGCTCGACCCGGCTGGCGAGCGCGCACACCTTCTGGCCGATCAGGTCCTCCAGGTCCAGGACCGGGCCGACCGACATGCGCACAGGCTCGTGCTCGCGATTGAAGTAGGACATCTGGAGCATCGTCTGGCGCCCGTCCGGTGCGGTGACGAGCCACTCGGCGAGGCCTTGGCTCATGCCCTCGAAGACGTCGGCGAGACCCGCGGTGTCGTCTTGCCGCTCCGTCACGTACCCGGCTCGCCGCAGTGCGGACTCCACCGCCCCCGCGGCCGCCTCGACGCCCGTTTCCTCGTCCGTGAACAGGTCGACATCCTCCGTCTCCCGGTCCACGAAATCGTGGGCGAGCAGGGCGTTACCGCCCGCGAGGGCGAACCCGTGCCTGGCCCCCGCGCGCAGGGCGATCGCCGCGATTTCCTGGTGCAACTCGCTGACGGGCATCTACGCCTCCACCAGGGCTCGGAGCGACGGGTGGTGCTCTTCCCACGCGCGCTTGACCCCCTTGGGCAGCCGCAGGTCGGGCCACAGGGCGACCAGGCTGTCGCCGTTGAGGTAACGGGCCAGGTCGTCGGGACGGCTCGCCTCGCGCAGCACGATCTGGTACAGCCACCGCATGATGCCCGGCTCCTCCAGGTTGAACCGGCGATTCGGGTGCCAGAACAGCCGCAGGGGCAACTCGACCGTGCCCGCCGTCGGGCCGTTCAGGTCGGCAAGGTCATCGATGACCAGGACGCCGCGGCCCGGACGGCCCTGGTAGGCCGCGAGATGGGCGGCGGGGACGGCACTGGTCCGCCCGTGAGCGGAGTCCTCAAGTTCGGCCGCGGGCGGCCCGGCCGCGCCCGCGTGCATGACGTCAGGCAGGTACTTGTAGATGGTGGACCGGCTGACGCCCAGTTGCCTGGCGACGCCGGACACCGTGCTCTGCGGCCGGAGCAGCAGCTCCCGGACCTCACGGAGCTGCTCGGGCGTCAGCGCGGGCGGTCGGCCGAGCCGCCTGCCCCGGGCGCGGGCGGCGGCCAGGCCGTCGCTCGTCCCCGCCGAGATGGCCGCCCGGCCGAGGTCGGCGAGCCCGCCGAACGCCCGGAAGATCGCGTCGCCGCCCGGGCCGGTGGTGTCGAGGCCTTCGAGCAGCGACCGCAGGCCCGCGCCCCGCTGGCGGACCATCCCGACGGCGGCGATTACCTCGCGCGGCGTCCGGCCAAGCTGGTCCAGGCCCGCGACCACGAGGACGTCGCCCGGACGCAGCGACTCAAGGCAGTCCCGCAGCGCCTCCGCCCCGTGACCGCTGGCGCGCGTGTACCTGACCGCCCGCCTGGTGCCCAGGTTGGATTCCGGTGCCGGGGCGGCCGTCGCCCCCGTGCTGTTGCCGCTCATGTGTTCTACTGTACAAGAAGGCTAGAGCAACGGTTTAGCGACATGTCGTTTTACTTGAACACTACCGTTTTCCGGACACTGGCCGACGTCAGGGGGCACGACCGCAGCCGCATGGGCGGCCCGGCCGGCGGCGAGCCCGCCCGCCGGGGCGGTGAACGTTCCGGCGGGCAGGCGCCCGGTCTCCCGGGTTGCTCAGGCGAGGCTGGCGGCCCAGCGGGCGTGCAGGTCGGCGTACTCGCCGGTGCCGCTCATCAGCTCCGCCGGGGTGCCGTCCTCGATCACCTGCCCGGCGCGCAGCACCAGGACCCGGTCGGCGATCGCCACGGTCGACAGCCGGTGCGCGATGATCAGCGCCGTCCGCCCCGCGAGGACCGTGCGCAGCGCGGACTGGACGAGCCGCTCCGACGGGATGTCGAGCAGCGCGGTCGCCTCGTCGAGGACGAGCACCGACGGCGCGGCGATGAACGCGCGGCAGAACGAGAGCAGCTGCCGCTGGCCCGCCGACAGCTTCCCGCCGCGCTTGCCGACGGGGGTCGCGTACCCGTCGGGCAGGGCGGAGATGAACGCGTCCGCCCCGATCGCCCGCGCCGCCGCCTCGACCTCGGCGTCCGTCGCCGCGGGGCGCCCTAGCCTGATGGTCTCCGCGACCGTCCCCTCGAAGAGGAACGACTCCTGGGTGATCAGCACGACCTCGCGCCGCAGCGCGGCGTCCGGCAGCGCCCGCAGGTCGACGCCGTCGAGCAGCACCCCGCCCGCGTCGGGGTCGTAGAACCGCGCGAGGAGCCGGGCGACCGTCGTCTTGCCCGCGCCCGTCTCGCCAACGAGCGCGACGGTCTGGCCGGGCGGGATGTCCAGGTCAAGCCCGGGGAGCACGACGGCCGCGCGGTAGCCGAACCGCACGCCGCGGAACTGGACCCGCCGCCCGCTCCCGGATGCCGTCGCGGGCGCGGCCAGCGCGGCCGCCGTGGCGGGCTCGGCGACCGACGGCTCTTCCTCGAGCACGCCGGAGATCTTCTCCAGGGCCGAGGCGGCGCTCTGGAACGTGTTGTAGAACTGCGAGACGTCTTGCAGGGGGTCGAAGAACCGCTGCAAGTAGAGCAGGAACGACGCGAGCACGCCCACCTTGATGTCCCCGTCGAGCACCCGCAGCCCGCCGTAGCAGAGGACGATGCCGGTGATGACGTTCCCGATCATCGCGATCCCCGGCGCGAAGATCGCGTTGATCTGCGCGGACCGTGCGCTGGCGCGAGCGTAGTCCTCGGTCAGCGCGTCGAAGATCTCGGCGTTTCGCCGCTCCCGGCGGAACGCCTGCACGGCCCGCACCCCGCCGAACGTCTCGACGAAATGCACGATGACCAGGGCGTTGGCTTCCCTGATCCACCGGTAGGTGACCGCCGAACGCCGCCGGAACCAGACGGAAAGCCAGGTCAGCGGCAGGAACCCGGACAGCACCACCAGGGCGAGCGGCCAGTCGAGCAGCAGCATGCCCGTCCCGACCAGAAGGCAGGAGAGCACCGCGGTGATGAGCCCGTCGAGGCCCTCGTCGAACAGGTCGGATATCGCGTCCACGTCCGAGGTCTGCCGGGATATCACCCGCCCGGAGGTATAGGACTCGTGGAAGGCCACCGGCAGCCGCAGCAGGTGAGCGAACAGCCGGCGGCGCAGTTCGAGCACCACCGCCTGGCCGAAGCGTCCCGTCAGGGTGACGAAAATCCTGGTGGCGGCCGCCTGCACCAGGACCGTCGCGGCGAAGGCGACGGCGATCCGCAGCAGCGGCACGGGGTCACCGCCGTGCACCAGCGGCGGGATGCCGCTGTCGATCGCGACGCCGATCAGCCACGGCCCGGCCAGGGAGGCGAGCGAGGCCACGACGATCGCGGTGCCCGTCATCGCGACGGCCCGCCGGTGCGGCCGCAGCAGGTCGCCGAGCAGCCGCCGGCTTCGTTTTCGCAGCAGCGCCTCGATCGGCGCGGAAAGCTCGTCGGCGGCTTCGGCCGCGATGCCGCGCCAGGACTGCGCCTCCGCGGTCACGCGGTCACCTCCTCCATCGTCATGAGGTTCGCGTAGCCCGGCTCGCGGGCCATCAGCTCGCGGTGGCCGCCGACGGCGGTGATCACCCCGCCCTCGAGCAGGGCGACCCGGTCGGCGAGCGCGACCGTGGACGGCCGGTGCGCGACGACGAGTGCCGTCACCCCGGCGAGGATCGTGTGCAGCGCCGCCGTCACCCGCTCCTCGGTGGCGACGTCGAGCGCGGACAGCGGGTCGTCGAGGATCAGCACCTCGGGCCGGGACAGGATGGCGCGGGCGAGCGCCACCCGCTGCCGCTGCCCGCCGGAAAGCGCCATGCCCTGCTCGCCGATCCGGGTGTCGAGGCCCCAGGGCAGGTCGTAGGCGAAGCCGGCCTGCGCGGCGGCCAGCGCCGCCGCGATCTCCTCCTCGGTCGCGTCCGCCGCGCCGAACGTGACGTTCTCCCGCACGCTGGCGGAGAACAGCGTTGCCTCCTCGAACGCGCACCCCACCGCGGCGCGCAGCCGCGGCAGCGGGATGTCCCGCACGTCGGTGCCGTCGAGCAGCACCCGGCCCCCGGTCGCGTCCGCGAGTCGCGGCACCAGGTGCAGCAGCGTCGTCTTTCCCGAGCCGGTGGCCCCGGCGATCACGAGCGTCTCCCCGCGCGCCACGTCCAGGTTCACGTCCCGCAGCACCGGCCGCCCGCTCCCCGGATAAGAAAAAGCGACATGCTCAACCCGCACGTGCGCGTGCCCCGGTTCCCCGCCGGGGACGGTGCGCGGGCCGGGAAGGGCGAAGGCGCGAACCCGTTCCTGATGGCCGGCACGTTCCTCCGCCGGCCCGCTGGTGATCGCGGGCGTGGTGTCGAAGATCTCGAGCACCCGCTGGGCGGCCGTGGCCGCCTCCTCGCCGGACGCGAGGATGTAGCCGAGGGCCTCGACCGGCCACACCAACTGCAGCGCGAGGGTGATGAAGGCGACGAGCCCGCCGATGGTCATGCTGCGCTGGCTGACCGCGACCGCGCCGAGCACCACGGCGAGCGCGATGACGGCGTTCGGCACCAGGTCGAGCGTCGACCAGAACCCGCCGAGGAGGCGGGCCATCGCGACCCGGGTCTCGCCGAGCCTGGCCGCCTGCGCCAGGTGGGCCTGCCCGGCCTCGGGGCCGCGGCCCAGGGCCTTCAGCACCCGCACGCCGGTCGCGGCCTCTTCGACCAGCGTGGTCAGGTCGCCGTCCTGGTCCTGTGCGCGCCGGGCGAGCACCTTGTAGCGCCGCTCGAACCTGGTGCAGAAGACGAGTACCGGGGCGAACATCGCGCCGGTAATCAGCCCGAGCCACCAGTTCAGGCTGATGAGCAGGCAGGTCACGGCCGTGAAGGTCATGACGGAGGTGAACAGGAACACCACGCCGAATCCCGCGAACCGCCTGATCGAGCCGAGGTCCGTGGTAGCGCGGGACAGCAGTTGCCCGGACTGCCACTCGTCGTGGAAGGCCGGGTCGAGCCGCTGCAGGTGCGCGTACAGGTCGTCCCTGATCGTCTTCTCCATGCTGGACACGGCGTTGCCGTGGACCCAGCGGCGGATCAGGCTGAGCGTGGCCGACCCCACGCCGAGGCCGACCGCCAGCAGCCCGATGGGCAGCAGCAGGCCGCGCTCGTGATGGGTGATGGCATCGTCGATGACGGCCTTCGCGAGCAGCGGGATCGTGATGTCGGCGGCTTCCACCGTGACGGCCGCGGCGATCATCCCGGTGAGCCGCCAGCGGTAAGGCCGCAGGTATGGGCGCAGGCGCCAGAGGGCAGCGACTGGGCTTGAGGACACTAGTCGGACCCTAATTGCCAGGTTCGGCCCTGTCACCTGGTTTTTTCGGTTGAGAATTGGTGAAAATCGCTTCTCGTGTTGTTCCCAATACCTAGAGTGCCGCGATGCTAGGTTGAGGCGTTCGGTTAACCCACGGCTTCGGAGAGTGATCATGACCCGCGGGGTGGACGGCGGCCACCGGGACTGGCGTGATCGCCGGCCGGCCGCTTGCCGTCGCGGGGTTCGCCGGGATGATCGCCGTCATCGCCGGGCGATTGGGCGAGTTGTATGCTGAGGCCCGATCTGCCGCATCGCTGGCCGTCCCCGCACGCCGGGCAGGCCGACAGGAGGAATACCGGGAGTTGACTGCTGGCAACGGCGATGACGCGCTGGATCCGGGACCATTCGACGTCGCCGCGGTGCGCGCGCTCTACCCGGCGCTCGCGGACGGGTACGCCTACCTGGACGGAGCGGCGGGCACGCAGGTTCCCTTCGCGGTGATCGAGGCCGTCGCGGCCGCGTACCGGGCGGGGCTGGGCAACCTCGGCGGCGCGTTCGCGGCGAGCGCCCGCTCGGACGTGATCGTGGCCGAGGCCCGGGCCGCGGTCGCGGACCTGGTCGGCGCCGCGCCGGAGGGCGTGGTCTTCGGCCCGAGCGCCACCGCGCTCGCCTACCGGATCGCGGACGCGCTGTCACGGGCGTGGACGCCGGGCGACGACGTCGTGGTGTCCAGGCTCGACCACGACTCGAACGTGCGCCCGTGGATCCAGGCGGCCGGGCGGGCCGGGGTCACGGTCAAGTGGGCCGAGGTCGACCTCGTGACCGGGGAGCTGCCAACCGCCCAGTACGCGGACCTCATCGGCCCGCGGACCCGCCTCGTCGCGGTTACCGCCGCGAGCAACGCGATCGGGACGATCCCCGACGTGCCGGCGATCGCCGGGCTCGCGCACGCCGCCGGCGCGCTGTGCTACGTGGACGGCGTGCACGCGACGCCGCACGTTCCGGTGGACGTGGCCGGACTCGGCGCGGACTTCTACACGACGAGCGCGTACAAGTGGTCGGGGCCGCACCTGGCCGCGCTCGCGGCCGGCCCGGAGCTCCTTGAGACGGTGTGGCCGGACAAGCTCGCGCCGTCGTCGAACGCGGTGCCGTGGCGGTTCGAGCGCGGCACGCTGCCGTTCGCGGACCTGGCCGGGGTGACCGCCGCGGTGAACCACCTCGCCGGGCTCGCGCCGGGTTCCGGCCAGCCGGCACCGGGAGCGCCGCCCGCGTCCCGGCGGCAGCGCCTGCTGGCGTCGATGGCGGCCGTCGAGGCCTACGAGGCGGCGCTGTTCGCCCGGCTGATCGGCGGCCTGGCCAAGTTCGACCACGTGACCCTGTACGGGAAGGCGGCGAGGCGCGCGCCGACCGCCTTCTTCGGCGTCGCCGGCGTGACGCCGCGCACGGTCGCCGAGTACCTGGCCGCCCGCGGCGTCAACGTCTGGAACGGCGACAACTACGCCTACGAGCTGTGCACCGCGCTCGGCCTCGAGCCGGAGGGCGCCGTCCGGGCGGGCCTGGTGCACTACAACGACGCCGCGGAGGTGGACCGTCTCCTCGAGGGCGTCGCCGGCCTCGCCCGCTGACCCCGCCCCCGGCCCGCCAGCAGCGCGAAAAGCGCTGGCGCAACGCCGGGAGCGCCCGTAGCCTCGGACATCGTGCTTACCGAGCTTTCCTTGCCGCCCGTCCGCCGACTCGCACCCGAGGACCTGGCGCGGTGCGCCGCGCTGTCGGTCGACCGCGGCTGGTCGCCCGAGCGGGCCAAGTGGTCGCTGCTGCTCGCCGCGTCAGAGGTGTTCGGCGTCGACGCGCCGGACGGCCGCGGGCTGGCCGGGTCGGTGACGCTGACCAGGTGGGGCGCGGACTACGCCGCGGTGGGCATGATGCTAGTCGCCGCCCGCTACGAGCGGCGCGGGCTCGGCCGGGCGCTCATGGAGCACGCGCTGCGCGCGGCAGGCAACGGCGCCACCGTCACGCTGTTCGCCACCGACATGGGCAGGCCGCTGTACGAGAAGCTCGGCTTCGCCGCGGTCCGCGTGAACGTGTCGTTCGCCGGCCCCTTCCGGCCGCCGTCAGGCCGCGCCGACCGCGTCGACCGCGCCGTCCGCGCCGCCACCGACGCGGACCTGCCCGCCATCCTCGACCTGGACCGCGCCGCGTTCGGCGCCGACCGCGGGAACATCCTCACCCGCCTGCCCGCGTTCGCGGACCGGATCGCCGTCGTCGAGGCCGGCGGCTCGCCGGGACCGGCGATCGCCGGCTACGCCGCCGCCTGGCGCAACACCCCCGCGTCGACGGTGATCGGCCCGCTCGTCGCCCCCGACGGCGAAACGGCGCGCCGCCTGGTCACGGCCCTTGCCGCCAACGCCGCCACGCCGGTCCGCCTCGACCTGGACCCGGACCGGCCCGAGTTGCCCGGCTGGGCGCACGCCCACGGCCTCGAGCCGGTAGGACGAACGGTCGTGATGGCCCACGGCGGCCTCACCGAGCGCGGCGCCCCCGGCCGCCTCTTCGCCCCGATCTCGGTCGCCCTCGCCTAGCCGCCGGCTACGAGACGGTGACCTGGGTCGAGGGGTAGCCGCTGGCCCCGTTGGGGGCCACGTCGGCGACCGCCGACGTCTGGGTGTAGCCCGTCTTGTCGGTCGCCCGCGCCTCGATCAGGTGCGTGCCCGGAGTCGCGTCCCACTCCCAGACCCACTGCCGCCACGTGTCGATCCCGGGCACGGCGGCCAGGGTCGCCTCGTTCCAGGGCCCGCGGTCGACCCGGGCCTCGACGGCCTCAATGCCCTTGTGCTGCGCCCACGCCACGCCGGCCACGGGCACCGTCCCCGCCTTCACCGACCCGCCGTCGGCCGGCACGTCGATGCGGGACTCGGTCTTGACCGGCCCCATCGCGGACCAGCCGCGCGGCACCCAGTACGCCTGCGCGGCGGCGAACGTCGTCACCTCGAGGTCGACCACCCACTTGCAGGCCGACACGTACCCGTACAGGCCGGGCACGACGAGGCGGGCGGGGAACCCGTGCGCGGTCGGCAGCGCGGCGCCGTTCATCGCCACGGCGACCAGCGCGTCCCGCCCGTCGAGGACCACGGAAAGCGGCGTGCCCGAGGTGAACCCGTCGACGGACGTGGCGAGCAGCTGGTCGGCGCCGCGCTGCGGCCGCGCCTCCCGCAGGAGCGAGGCGAGGGACGCGCCCAGCCATTTCGCGTTGCCGATGTACGGGCCGCCGACCGGGTTGGACACGCAGCACAGCGTGAGGTAGTCCTCGATCAGCGGCCGGTGCAGCAGCTGGTCGAAGGTGATGGTGATCTCGCGGGCCACCATGCCGTGAATGCGCAGCGTCCAGTTGGACGGGTCAACCTGCGGGACGAGAATCGCCGTGTCCACGCGGTAGAACTGGCTGCTCGGCGTGATAAACGGGGAAATGCCGGGAACAGGAAGGTTCACCCCGCCCGGCAGCGGCGGCACCGGCTCGGCGGCCTTGGGGAACCGCAGCGACGACTGGGCCAGCGACACGTTCTTGCGCGTCGCCAGCGACCGGCCGCCGACGTAGCCGATCCCGGCGGCCCCGACGCTGACCCCCGCCGCCACGAGGAAGTCCCGCCTGCCCGTCGACCCGACGGGCGCCCCGGCCCCCGGGCGCGTCACCGGCGGTCCCGCGCGGAAGGGGCCCGTGCCGTCCGCCCTGGACCCGGTGGCCCGGTCCGCGCCGGCCCCGCGCCGGGCGGGGGGCCCGGCTTGGGGCCCGCGCCGGCCTCCACCCAGCCGACTCGCTTGTCCTCGTCACCCTTGGTGCCAGCATCCGGGGCATCCTCGGCCCCGGCCCCATCGCCGGCGTCACCAGGATCGAAGGCGATCGGCGGCAGCCGGTCCAGGCCGGCGGGTTCCCTGGCGGCCCGCTCCGCCTGGCCGGCCGCCGCCGCCCGGCGGGCCGTCAGGACCAGCCAGCGCAGCGCGACCGCGCCCGCCAGGGCGCCGAAGATCGTCGGCACCGCGTATGACCCGGTCGCGTCGTGCCTGGTCAGGGCCGCCGCGAGGCCAATGCCGGCGAAGATCGCCAGTCCCGCGAACCCAAGGGCGAGCCGCCGCATCGCGAGCACGCCGACCGCCATGGAGTACAGGAACACCACGACGAGCACGCCGCCCAGCAGCACCGTCTTGTCGGCCGTGCCGAACGTCGAGGTCGCCCAGTCCTTCACGGCCAGCGGCGTGCGGTCGATCGCCGCCTCCCCGACGGCGATGACCGGGGACGCGGCGGGAACGGTGAACCCGGCCAACAGCTGCCCGATGCCGATGGCCGCGGCGGCGGCGAGCACGCCGCAGACGGCGCCCCACCACCGGGGGAGCCCAGTCCTAGTTGTCATGCAGGTATGGTCCGTCGCAATCCGCAAGCGTTACGCGGGGCCGCGGTCGCGGCCCCACTGGATTACACGGCCACGCTACCCGGTCTGGTTCAACGCTCATCCGTTCGGGCCGCTTGCGTTCTGCTTACGCGCCGAAATATCTCGATATATCGGAGGATGCCTGACCGTGACGTCAACGCGGGCGGCGCGGCCGGCCCGGGGGCGGTCAGCCGTCCTCGTCGAAGACCCAGCGCGTCGGCGACCCCGTGAAGTCGCTGTGCAGCATGGAGAACACGCGCTGCGGGCGCACCCCGATGGTGGCGTTCTTCGCCGGGTCGAGGAAGTCCAGGTCCACGCCGCTGTGGTACTTGGCGTTCATCAGGTCAACCACGCGCTGCAGCACCGACGGGTCGGTCGCGAACCGCGCCGTTCCCTCGATGATGACCGGGTCCGACGCGTCCTCCGTGGTCACGCAGCAGCGGGGATCGGCGCGCAGGTTCTTCACCTTCCGCGACCCCGCCGCCGAGGTGAACCACAGCGTGCTGTCGTCCCACATGCCCCACACGGGCATGGCGTGCGGGCGGCCGCCGGGCCAGGTGCTGACCACCCAGTAATTCCGCGCGGCGGTGAGCCGTTCCGCCGCCCATGACCAATGCAGGAGCCCGCTCCCGTGCTCCGGGCCCGCCACGCCGTATCCCGGCATGTAGGGCCTGCTTACCCGAGGGATCCCCATGCCGAAGTGTCTACCATGCGACAACGACCGCGCGGGCGACTAACGTTGCCCTTCGTGTCGCGGGACCGCATTTTCGCAGGTCCAGGCGCGAACAGGGTAGCAGAGCGGACACCGTCCCAACGAGAGGCACGTTGGCAAGGCCCAGTTTGGGGCGTCGACGCGGACATCGGCGCAGGTCAGCGGATCGAGCATGCAGGGTAGCAACTGCGGCTCGTGTCAACGAGGCCGGTTAGTCGCGTTCGCAAGAAATCCGGCGGACAGGTACCTTATGGCTTGTATCGCGCGGGTTGTCCTGCCCGCGCAGAGGACGCCGCCCGCGCCCGGGCGACCTGGAGGCATGCATGAGCAAGCACAAACGGCGCGCGTAAGGGCGCGCCCGGTCGCTTAGGAGCGAACCGTGCTTCCCTATGCAGTTCTCGGGATCTTCGCGATCCTCGTCATCCTCCTCGTGATCACGGTCAAGCCGACTGACGTCCGGCTGACGGCTGGTATTCGGGATCTCTTCACCCTGTCCTTCAGTGCCCACGCGCCCGAGCCGGGCTCGGCTGAGGCCGACGCCTCCGAACCGGAGGAACTGGAGCCGGCGCTGGAGGTGATTCAGCCGGAGCCGGACGACATCGTGGAGTAGTAGCGCCGACGCTTGCGCCCGGGCTTACATGCCCGGGCGGAGCGCCGCGCGCACCGTACGGCTGGCGTCCTCGTGCGGAGCCTGCTTCGCGTGCGTCGGTTCCCGGTGATCCGCTTGCGAGCCCGGACGCCACGGGCGGTGCCCGTAGATCTCGCGGGAACGCGGGCCCCAGATCTCGTCCGGGTGCAGAGTGCGGGTCTCCGTGAACGTCGCCACTGTCTGGCGGCCGACGCGGTGCGTCCCGCAGCGTAACGATCCGCTGCCCGCCGGGGTGAATTCGTCCATGTCCATCGAAGTCTCCTGTCTGGGTACGTCCGATTTTCCCAGACTGGCCCGGACTCTTCGTTTTATCAGAGACACGCGGGAGAGCCAGAGTGCTGGATTACTGCCTGCTCTTGCGCGGCTTGTGCTCGCGCGGCTTTACGTCGCGCCACCACCGGCCGGCGCGGATCAGCCCGAAGGCAGCACCCCAGACAACGGCTTCCCCTTCGAGGTTGTCGGCCAGTTCGTACAGGCCGCCATGGTGGACGTGGATCATGACGACCATCAGCGTCGCGAGCAATACGAATAGGTTCGACAACTTCCGCGAGGCGAGCACGGCGTCTACAGGCCGCCAAGCGAAGTCCGCTGTGTCCTGGAGGCGGTAGCGCATGGCAGCAAGCACGAACCCGGCAGCTTCGCGAACTTGCCGGTCCGCCGAGAGCCCGCTGCCCGTCTCTCCGGAAAGGTGAGCGCGCCATTCGCTAGCCATTACTGCGCGCTTGCGGCCAGCAATGAACACCGCGAGACCTGTTAGCTTGTGAGGCGACACGCGTGCGTACCAAGCAGGCTCGCGAAAGTCGGTTGGATAGAAGTACAGCGATTTCAGAATAATTTCGTGTGCGAACTGGTCGACAGTGACCAGAGCGTGCACCGACCTGGAGGGGACGCGTCCGGACTGTAGCTCAATCCCCACGCCTTCCCAGGAGCCATTTCTTTTCCTGGCTGTGAAAAAGTCGGGCTTATCCGCGTCGGTTGCGGGTCTGAGTACCGGCCGCTCCCTACGAAGGGACTGCGAAACCTTCCAGAGCACGGCCTTCTCGGCTTCCGTGATCTCCCTCTCGACCGTGGCGGATTGCTCGCCGGGCTCATCCGGCACGTCGAACGGCGTAAGGGTCACGCCACACCCCCTGCCGCGCGCGGCTTCGCCCAGGCGAGCCCTCGACTGGCTCGTTTCTCCTGCTCAGCCGCGTACCCGGCCCGACCGATAGACGTGATCGCGTAGAAGCGTCGTCTGGCCGGCCGGCGGGCTCCGGGTCCTCCCAGCGGTCCTCGATCCACCCGGCCTTCATTAGCCGGTCGAGTGCGGGGTACACGGTGCCCGGCCCGCTTCCGGTCGCTTCGCAGATCCTCAGACCCCAGGCAGGGTCATCCTGGGACGCGCCCATGATGACGTCCAGGACGTCCACGATCACCAGCGTTACCCTGATTCTCGGTGCAGGCATGACGCGAACGTACCCCGTATATCGAAAACCGAGCAAAGGGCCACGCCGGCGATTGCCACTGTTTCCGCGTCCATGACCTCCGATCCTGCGCGGGCAGGAGGTGCCTTCCCCCAGCGGCCCGGAATCCTGCCACTGTCCGCGCATGATGCCGGGAACTATTCGTGCGACCAGGCCCCGGCCGATCGTGTGCAAAAACGTTTAATGATGGGGGTAGCCGTTTTCGAACACGAAAACGATACACGCCCGTTACCTGAAGCTTCGACCGTCATGGATGTGCTCGAATGCTACATCCGATCGATGTCCGCAGAGGGCAGACAGCCGAACGTGTGTACGTGCCCGGCCTGGCGGGCACATGACCTGTTCGACCAGGCGTCCAACAGTTCATGTCGTACGCTGCCTGACTCGAACCCGTGGTCGCCCAGCAGCAGCCAGGCGCACGGCGACGCGTGACACCAGCGCTAGCGCCCATCGGTCCCGGTGCCTGGAGGCCCGCACTCCGCAGGGGCACCCGTCCTAAGCGGGCCGCCTGGAGGTACCCACCATCTGGGGTACCCGCCCTGGAATGGCCCGTCCCCGGGTACCCGCCTTCCGCAGGGGGTATCCGCGTCATCTGGGGGCCGGGCGCGCTGCTGTCAGCCCATGAGGTGAACAGGGCCGTCGAAGTCCAGCCCGTCAAGGTGCTCCTCGGCCTGGGCGACGGTGAGCCCGGTAGCCAGCCAGTTGATAACCCACTCGCCGTTGTCGTCGGTCTCGATTTCGGCAACCCCCCATACGGGCCGGTCGTCGTGGTCGCCACCGGGCCACATGGTCTCCCAGGACCCGTTGTCGTAGCAGGGTTCACACAAGATGGCTATGTCCTGCATCGTGCCCTCCTGGCCCTGCTAGGCGGTCTGCCGGATGGCGGTGATGTCGACGTGCCGGTACAGGGTGGCCCGGCTCACCCCAACCGACTTCGCGATCTCGGCCGCCGAGAAGTCGGTCTTCCTGGCCAGTTCCTCGGCGCGCTTCCGCTGGTCGGCAGTGAACGACGCCCCCCGCGCGGAAGCTTCCCTCCGTGGCGCTCCCTGGCGGCTTCCAGCCCGTCCAGTACCCGCTCCCTGGTCTGGTCGGCCTCGAACTCCGCCAGCGCCGCGAAGATCGTGAAGATCAGCTTGCCGTATGGCGTGTCAGTCCTGATGTCCTGGTCAAGGAACACGACGTCCACGCCGCGCCGCGCGAACTCCTGCATGATGTCCAGCAGGTTCTGGGTGGAGCGGCCGATACGGGTCATGCTGACCGTGATCAGCCTGTCTCCCTTGCGCAGCTTGCCGAGAAGTTCGTCCCACGCCGGTCGCGACGCCTTGCGGCCCGACACGCCGTCGTCCACGTAGATGTGCTCACGGTCGATGCCCGCCGCGACCAGGCGCTCGACCTGGTTGTCAACGTGCTGCGCCTTGCGGCCCTTGACCGTCTTCGTGCTCACCCTCGCGTATCCGAAGTCCATCTCAGCTCCCAGTCTCAAGCGGTTGTCTCAACTAACCCCATCTTAGCACTGAGACGATGAGACATACAAATGAGACGGCCGATATGTCCTCGTCGGCTAGTTCCGGCGGGCCTCATGAGACAGATGTCAGATGAGACGGCAATATCGGCGCGCGCCGCTGTGGAGCCTGCCCGGCTACGCGGTAACTTGCGCGCTATGGACCCAACCATCACAGCCGCGTGGATCTCGGGAGGCGTCGGCGCGGTCGGCGTCGTCGGCACGGCGGTAACCGCGTGGATCGGCTCCAGGAGCACCAGGAAGGCCACGGAGCAAGCCATAGCGGCGGGCGCTGACAACACCAGGGCCACGCTGGCGGCAGCGCGCGAAGACCGCCTGTGGGAGAAGCGGGCAGCTGCCTATGAGACGACCGTCGAAGCGCTCCTGTACCGGCAGCAGAAGCGCTATGACGAACTTCGCACGTTCAGGCTGGATGAGGACTCAGAGCAGAAGATTGCGGATTTCTTCGCCAGCTATCAGGCCCCGGGCTGGTTCGAAACACAAGCGCGCCTAGTCGCGTACGCCTCCGACGCAACGCGGGACGCGTACGAAGTCAGCCAACGCGCAGACAGCGAAGCCGTGGCGCGTTACCAGGATTATCGGCTGTACGCCGAGGATAACAAGGACGCGCTCTCGTCAGGCAACCCGGAGGATGCGCATGACATCCTTACAATGCGCGAATCGCGTAGAGCGATGGGTCAGGCGGTACGCGAGGCTATGACTACGGATGAACTGCTGATCAAGGTCATCCGCGATGAACTCCGCAGCAGGCCCGAGGCGGCCATGCCTCCGCCAGCCCTACCCGCCGTACGCCCCAGGTTCCAGGGTCGCCTCCGAGGTTGACGAGCCCGCTGTTACCGCTGCCCGGCCTGGTGCTGCGCAAGGTGCGGGGTTCTTCCCAGGCGGTGCGGCTCTACTCCTCGGCGTCGTCCTCGGGCGGGTCGAGCATGACCGCTAGCCAGTCCGGGACGACGGTAAGCCCGTCCAGGTTCACCGGGTACACCCCTTGCCGCGCGGCGGCCAGGATCTTGTCTCGCGACCACTGGCCGAAGGCGGACAGCGGCTTATCGGCAGGCACCGGGCCGGTATCGGCGGGCTCGTCTTCATGCGATGCGGTCTCCACGGATGCAGGCTACGGGGACGCCTCGACATTGCTGCACCAGGACAGCAGAGCGGCCCGACAGCCCCGAACTTGGGGAGCCGGGCTTTTGCGTTGCTGCTTACCGGCGTCGCCGGGCCATCCATTCGTAATCGCCAACTGGCCCGGATGGCATCTGAGACTGCCGTGGAGCTGGCGTAGGTCGCGGGGGTGCCGTCAGGCGAGGCTGAGGCGGGATGGCTTTTCTCGCTGTCCATGTCGGTACCGGCCCGGCTACTGGTCTTGGAGCGGGTTTGGCTGCCTGGGCGATAGCCGCGCGCCGACGCTGCCGAATGTAGGCGTAGGCCGTGAGGACGACTACGACGGTGACCGGAAGAATGACGAACCACCACCGGACCACGAACTCGACAACCATGCCGATGATGCCAACCACGATTATCAGCACGAGCAACGTCCCGCAGCCGTTACCGCTCACACGTGTACCGACGCCGACCCGTATAGGCCCGATACCTGTTCCGATACCGATACGAACACCCACGATTCCCCCCTCCCGGAATCCCGTTACTTTACAGCTCTGGCTCTACGGCGCGGAGACGTATGCGGATTCCAGTGTGCCCGGGTTCCCTGGAGGATTCGGAGGGAAGGAACCCGGGTCGTTCTGATTCGGGACTACCTGCCCGCTAGCGCTTCGGGCTTGTGGCGTGCCAAGATTTCCACCGCTTCGGCCACAAGTTCCTCAACCGGCCTGCCCGGAGGCGTCATGGAGAGTCCTACAGGCCAGTCGGAGTACTCCACGTACTCGATTCGCCCGTTGTCCTTGACCTTGTAGACCGCTTGCGGCCCGTTGATGTTTTCTAGGACGACGAACTCCCGCCCGCCGTACGTACGGAGCCCGGAAGTGTTCGCGGGCTGGGCAGGGGAATGGATGCCTTCGCGCCGCATCCTGGTGAAGTAGGCGCGGATCGCACGGGTGACAAGTTCCTCTTCGTCGTAAGTGGCCATAATGGCTCTCCCTTCCCTGGGGTTGATCTGACGGGAGAACCATAACGCGCCCGCGCCGGCTAGGGACAAAGCTGCAAAAGGTATTTTCGCAGGTCAGGACTTTTTTGATGTGCCTTGGGACTTTTCACCAGGCATCGAGGATTCTTAGAAATCACTAAGAGTGACAATGATGCCGGTCTGGCCCGATGAAAGTATTGAGTTCAGTGACACTGCGTGATATCGAGTGCTTTTTCGACTGTCGGCACGCGCCTGGCCGTGTGCCCGATTAAGTGGTTTGAATCCTGTTAAGTTATCGATGTCCGTTTTACTGGAAGCGGCGGTTGCCACTGCCCGCCGCGCGCCGTAGGCGAGATCCGGCGCGAATGCCCTGACAACGGGCACCGTGTAGTTGATGGACCGCGAACTTGCTAGACGCCGACTAGTCGGGGTACCCGCGCTAGGTCTGGAGTGTCGGCGCGATGCGCTATACAGGGCGACATGGAGCTGGAGACCGTCTACAACATGGCCGCTGCCGCTGCCCGGGGTGCGGAGCGCATGCGCGCAGCCAGGAAGGCGGGTCAGGGAATGGCCTGCCCTTCCGAGAACTACGCCGGCTACCCGTACTACATCGACAAGTACAACCAGCTCCGGGCATACGCAGCAGAGATCGATCCTGAGATCACGGCGTATTTCCCAGTCGTCGACATTGGCGCGCGAACGTAACCCAGGGTCCATCTTCCCGGGTTCTAAGTGGAAGACCTACGCCGAACTCGCTGCCATCGAACTGAACTCCCTCAGCGAGCTACCTCCAGTCGAAGCTGGGGAAGACTCAGCAGGAGTACGAACTGGTCATCGACACAGATCAGGGCTAACCTGCGCCCGGCGATGCACGACGATCCGAGCAACGAGCGCGAGGTGCAGAACGTCATTGGAGATCATCTTCCGTGCCCGGGGTTTCGACTTCCGCCGTGAGCAGGAGACCGTGCCGTTCAGCACGAAGCGCTACATCCCTGACTTCACCTTCGACCGGATCGGCCTCGCCGTCGAGGTCAAGCTGTGCAAGGACAAGGACCGCGAGAGGCCGATGATCGACGAGATCAACGCCGACATCATCGGCTACGGCGGCAAGTACGACCGCTGCATCTTCGTCATCTATGATCTCGGCTTCATCCGCGACATAGCCCGGTTCTCCGAGGACATCGAGAAGAACCCGGGCGCTCACGTCTTGATCGTCAAGAAGTAGCTTGCCCGGGGTGCCCACCCGCGTCTTGGCCGTCGTCGGCCCCGGCTTCCGCGTAGAAGCCGAGGATCTTCTCGCCCAGCTCAGTTGGTGACCAGGTCGGCTCAACAGCCTGGACCGTGGTCTGATCGAGCCTGACCGGCATCGGACGGCCGCCGCCCTGCATCCGCTCGCCCTGCCGGTTCATCATCTGGACTAGGTCATCGCCCAGCCGCTTGGCCATGGCGGGAGCGGTGTCGTTTTCCTGTATTAGCCCGCTTTCTCGCAGATCTCCGAGGAGGCTGCCTAGTATCGGCGCAAAGTCGGGCCTCACGTAGCTGATCTGCGAGCGGTACCAGGTTCGTTCCCCGGCTGACCAGACCTTGGGGTTATCAGGCCGGTCGCCTCCCAGGTGTGTGTTCGCGTAGGAGGGAATCCGGTGGGGGACGGCCCGGTGCCTTCGCCGTACCTCACCTCGGGTTGGTACCTGACCAGAAGTTCCAGCAGACTGACGTGGAGTTCATCCAGGCCCGCCATGATCCCGAGGGCGCGCATTCGGATGTCTAGTGCCGGCTTGTCCTTGGCGAGGAGACCAGCCGCGTATGCCCTGCCTATCGCCCGGATGCCCGCCGGCCAGATCGTGTTAGCTGCTGCCTGAAGGGCCCTATCAGTCAGGAAGCGCGACTCCTCCGACGCCGCGGCCCGGTCTATCAGCTCCTCTCGCGTTAGCCCGCCTGTGTCAGCGGCCGTGTCCAGCATGTCCTCCTGCCGCCGCGCCGGTCGGCCCACCACGGCCTCGCCAGCTTTCCGAAGATGGCGGCCACGAACGGCGTCGCGCCGCTGCCGATTACCGCGCCGTCCGCGCCGCCTACGGCGTAACCGACCGCCCCTGGGCCGCGCCTGCGAGCGTGCCCACTGCGAGATCGAGGAGCGGCCCGCCGCGCTTGTCTTCCGGATCGTCCTCGTAGTCATCAGCGTCATCAGCCGAGGCCGCGGTGTCACTCATGAGATATGAGTCTGCCGCATTATCGCCCGGATCTTGGCCCGGATTCTTGCAGTGCCGCCGTGAGCTGGCGCCCAACTGGAGTCGGCGAGCCGGAGGTACCCGCCTTCAGGATGCACTGGACTGCAGGAGGGGCCGCCTTGTACCCGGCCTACCCATACACCTGGATCCAGCAGAGTTCGCGCTCGGCGTATGGCTCCTCACGGCCGTACCAGGTCAACGTGCGCCCGGTCGCCTTCCCCTGGCGGCTGCCGTCACCCCAGCGTTCGGCGCGGTACTCGGCGTAGGTCCGCGTCGTTATCTTGAACAGCCCGGCCCGCCAGCCTAAGAACCTGTTGTTGGCTTCCTGCTGCGTCGCGAGGTACCGGGCGACGTGGCTGTAACGCAGCTGTCGCCCTTACCTCGCCTCCAGCACCGTCGTCGTTGGTGACTACGACCGGGTACACGTGGTCCGCGTCAGGCTGCTCACTGCCCGGGATCTGCGGAACGGGCTGAGGCTCGGCCGCAGGCGCTCGCGGCTCAGCAGCCGGCATGTGCGCCAGGCGGTCCAGCGATGTGAACCGAAGCGACGCCCGGAAATGCGCCACGGGCTTGTCACCGTACCTCTTCGAGTCGCCCGCTGCGGGAGGTGACTTCGGCCAAGATGATCGCCGTATCGAGTAACGGCGTCTTCAACCTCTGGCCAGAGCCAGTGACCGAGGCGGCCCGGCTTGACCGAGGAGACGCGCCGCTTCCTCCCGGATAACCCCCAAAGACACCTCACGAGCGGAGCCCGGGGTGAGTAGCTCTTTATTTGGTTCTTGGACAAGCTCTGTCTTATCGAAGAGTCGCTAGCGTCCCTTCCCAAGAGTCGCTCCCGCCAGTTCCGAAGAGTCGCTCTCGCCTCTTCGGTGAGTCTGTGGCGACCCTCTAGTCGAGCAGACCCAGTCAACGCAGAGCAGTTGACCTTCCAGCCCTCAGCTACCTGGGAGCGCGTGAACCTCGATATGAGTTGTCGCCTTCGAGAGACTTGAGGCTCACTTAATAGCAGTCTCACCGAAGCCAGTCAGCTTAGCGATAGATCGACCCCCATAAGCTTTCCCTAGTTCGTCGCGGGTCTCTGGGCTCAGCACAGACGTCACGACGAACTCGGTGTCCCGTTCGTCCTCTGAGCCGTACAGCACGGCTCCCACGAGCAAGCAGAAAACCGCGCTCGCAGGCTCGGAGAGTTCAAGCTAGCTCGCCAGTATCTCAGCGTTTAACGCGTCGCGAGCCTCGAATAAAGTCTTGAACAGCCTCTGAGCCGTGATCCGTCCCCTTCTTTCAGTTCATTGAGGCGTAGTCAGCGTCAGCCTCGAGCGTCTGTCTCGAGAAACCGAAGAGAGACACAGCATCCAAGTAGCTATCTCAGTGCCGCGCCCCTTCAGACGCTCAATGAACCGACTCTTCAATTATAAGCATTCGCCAGAGCTAGAGACATGAGCCATCTATCGAACAACTACTCAAACACTTCCCTCTGTACAGCCCGGAGAGTCACGCAGACGAGTTACCAGACAGCGATGTCCATCGGTCTCGCTCAGCCTGCTCGGGTCGGAGCCAAGAACTTGCCGCGCTCGAAGTCCATCGCGAAGGGCGAGCCGCCGCCTGCTCGACTGCCCGATCGTGAGCGCTGCGACACAGCTCAGTCAGTCCCTAGCAGCCCATTCGAGCGCCTGAGCGCGCTGGTGAGCGCGAGTAGAGTCACGGACCTGCTCGTCACGCTCGCGCATTAGTGCAGCCAGTTCGGGCCGCACAGAACCGGGGTTTCTCTTCTGCTGCTCAAGGTACTTTGCAGCCCGCTGGTCGAAGTCAGCGTTGATGTGCTCGATAGCCTTCGCTAGTGCCGTCTGGGCCGCGAACGCCCTGTCTCGCTCTTGCCCCGGGTCGGGCCTGTCGCCGGCGATTATGCCCGCCTCGTCGCCCTGGTGCTCGTCCTCGTACACGCCTAGGTCGTGATAGTCGCGGAACTCAAGTAGCTCGTCATCGACTGGCCCGGCCTCGATGTCCGCCCAGTGCGCGGACGCGGGCACGCTGGTGGAGTTCGGTGAGGTCCACGTCAGGGTGAACGGCGGAGTAACTATCCCGGGCCTGCTGGAGGCTTTTCTGCTTGCGCTTCCAGCGCATCCGGCAACGCGCAGAACACCAGGTCGCATCGGCTCTGCGGCCTACTAAGACCCGGTTGCACTCGGCGCAGCGCCGGGCATCAGGACCGCCGAGAGGCCGAACATCCCGATCGTCTTGTTCCACCTGTTGTTCACCCTTCCAGTCGTCAAAGCGTTCACTTTATCGCCGTAGCGCGGAGGCTAGCGGCGGTCGCGACCTCGGCCCAGCCCGCGCGATGCCGGCCGCAGGGCGTCGCGGACATATGCCTGGTGCACCCCGGGCACGTAGCCGAACAAGCCGGCTGCCACCTGATCGCGGATGACCTCCCGGTTGTTCGCGCTGTCCTCGGAGACGGTGCCGACGTGGCTCCCGCTGATATGGCCCGTGTTGACGCCCAGCGCGTTGTCCCGCCGGTCCACGCGGAACAACGGTCGCGGACGTACTCGTCGGCGGGGTCGCGCGGGACCTCGCGGGTGATCCTGTAGTTAGCGGCCATCATCGGCCACCGGAAGGACAGCGGCCAGGCGTGCCCCGCGTCAGGCCGACCAGGTACGGGCTCGGGTCCATTGGCCCGGAATGACGGGCGGCGGTCCTGAGCACTGCTCCCTGCTTGCCGTATATCGTGTGGTCTTCGTCGGCGGGATGCACCAGCTCGGGCCGCCTGGCGCGCAGCCGCTGGCCGCCCCGGGCGATGTCGCCAGCGGGCGCGTAGCGGGCACCGCGTCATAGGCGAGGTCGCCCGGGTCGCTGCCCTGAAATCCGACGTCGATCCCTTCCCGGGCCACGGTAGAGAACCGTGACTGATCGGCGTAAGCCGCATCCACCGGGACACGGGTGAACCGCCCGCGCACATCACGGCGGTAGTTGTGGTTGCCTGCCATGGGTACCTCCTAATAGGAGAAGGGCCGCCCGGCGACATGGCTAACACCGGGCGGGAGTCTGAGAGTCAGGCAGCTCTTACCAGTACACATGACCGTGATAAGCGTCCCTCTCCGCTATGGCCTGCCTGAGGTCATGGCGGTCCTCCTCGTCTGTGTCTGGATGCTGCATTTCGGCAAGCATGTCCGGGCGGTCCCTTACGTAGGCGCTGTGGCCGTCGAGGTACCGCACACGCCGGCCCGCGCAGGTGACCTCCTCCTGCATCGGCACTTCACGGGGCATAGGCCGCCGCCCGTACTCCAGGTCCGGGGTACCCACGACCCGCCCGGACTTCTGGGGTGCCTCGTGGACGTGCATCTCTTCGAGGGAGCTGTCACGCCTCGACCCCTGGACGCCGGGCACGTGGCCGATCGTGCCCGTGTCCATCAGGGCGTTCTTCCGCCCCGCTAACGCGCCCTGCCGCTTTCCGCCCGCACGGTACCGGACCCCGGGCTTAGGGACACCTAAGTCGTGGACGGGCCGTTCGTCATTCGAGTTAGCCACTGCTTTTCTCCTTGATCAGTCTGTGCCGTAGATCGCGTGAAGGGTTGACGCCTGCTGGTAGCTGGACTCCCCGACCCCGTTGGGTGACATGAGCTGCCGGCCGCCCGGGAGCAGCCTCGCGGCGTCGGCCGCGGACATCCCGTCGCCCGAAATGGCGGGCAGCCCGGCGAGGACACTCCGGGGCGTATAACCGCCGCCGGCCTCGGAGTTCCAGCGCTCTGAGCTGTCCGCCAGGCCCTGATCAGCAGAGCTGGCGGCGTCCCCGAGCGTGATACTGGCCGAGTTCGCATGGCCGTCCATGACCACGTGGTTAACGCCCGACTGGAACGCCTCGTTGGCGCTGCCGCCTATGTCGGCCATCTACTCCGCGTCCTCTGCGTCGTCGGCCTCGGCGTCCAGGGCGAGAACGGCATCGACATCGAGGCCAGCTTCCTTGAGCTGCCTGGTAATCGCCTCAACGCCGGCGTCCCAGCCCGCGTCATCGCCAGCGTCGTAACCTGCGCCGACGCCATCCCGGAAGGCGGCGCGCCGGATTTCCTCGACGTCCGCCGACTGTGCCCGCTTCGCCGCCTCGGCCCGCTCCTGGTTCTCGATGAAAACCCGGGCGGTTAAATTGCCTGGGCTAGCGGGCCGTGTGCCGCGTGCGAAGCCGTTGCGCTGTGCGCTCATTGTTCTTCCTGCCTTCGTTTGGTTAGTTGCCGAGGATGCCGCGCGCCGTGGACGACGGGCGGATGTACCTTCCGCGAATGTGCTCGTACTGACGCATCGTCATCCGCTGGAAGTCCACGCCCGGGTCCTCGGTCGCGTGCTCCGGATGCTGTGAGGCGATCAGCGGCCGGGGCCTGGCCCGCTGGTTCGGGCTCCGCCTCGGCCACGGGCATGACCTTGAACTCGCGCCCGGTCAGCCTGGCGTACTCGGACATGGGGAGGGCGTTTATCTGCGCCGCTGACATGTCCTCGAATGCCTCACGGTGGGTGTGGCTCGTTAACCAGGCGTTGATCATCGGCGATCCGTCAGTCATCGTTCTTCCCGTTCTCCGTGGTGTGCTCGATCAGCTCCCGGGCTGTGCGGCGCAGAAGCTCAGCCCGCGATAAGCCACGCGCGTTGGCGATCGTGACGAGCGCGTCCGCGTCAGCACGTGGCAGGTACGCGTTCACGAGCTGCATCCCCGGGTCGGTCCTGTAAGGCATCTTCGCCCTCTCGCTCGAAACGGTGATACTACCAAGTCTAGCATCGAAAACAGATAGTATTAATTTTAGTTACCAGCAGTCAGGAGAATCAGTATGGGACGACCGAAGCCGCATCAAGCCATGATCCGAAGCGCCCGGGCCGGGCAGCCTTACACCCGCGTGGAGGTACCAAAGACGGCCTGTGAGCGGTGCGGGCAGACGGGCATCTACGCGTTACCCACCGGAGAGCCGCGCCCTCACCTTCGGCCCGCCGCTCAGGGTGACCCCGGATGGTCGGACATCGTTCCCGTCCGGGTGACGTGCGAGGAGTAGCAATGACCATCGAGGAGTTTTACGAGTCGGTGCCCGAGGCCCTGCGAATCGCCTCGGGAACGCTGCCGCCCGAGATCGCTGAAGGAATCGCCTACTTGCGGGACCGGGACGCGATGATCAGCCTCGGCACGCCCGTGGCCGACGTCCCGTCGATCGACGAATGGCGGGCGTCCCGTGGCGAATAGCAGGAGCACGCTGGTGACCCAGCCGAAGTTCGCCCAGCAGATCACGAACACCCCGTCGCCGGTCGGGACGTCGAACACGGCGTTACAGCGCGGGTACATGATCTGGGACCAGCCGATGCCGACGCTTTACTCGGGCGGCGGCCCGCTTGGCGACGGCCGGGACGTGATCAACTTCCTGTTCAACCCGTCCACGGTCACGGCGGACTACAACATCGCCAACGCCAGCCTTCAGGCGGCGATGATGTACCAGGTGCCCGGCGACTCGGGCAACCTCCTGGCCCCTCTGTTAAACCAGACGGTGTCCTGGCAGCTTTACTTCGACCGGACGTTCGAGCTGCTGTACGGCGGCGACGCGACATCCCAGAACGACCCCGGGGTGATCGGCGTCCAGGCCGACGTCTACCAGTTCATGCAGTTCACCGGGATCCTCGCGTCACTGTCGAACCAGCAGGCGAACTCAATCCAGTCGGCCGGGGCGCTGCGGTCGGC
This sequence comes from uncultured Actinomycetota bacterium, assembly GCA_963767685.1. Classification (GTDB taxonomy): domain Bacteria; phylum Actinomycetota; class Actinomycetes; order Streptosporangiales; family Streptosporangiaceae; genus Trebonia. The sequence goes on along the minus strand of CAVYEZ010000005.1, from coordinate 730,850 downwards.
AGCGCTGCCACCGGGACGGCGTCCGCCCAGACGACCGGCGGGATCATGATGATGATCCCCGCGTACGTGTACTTCGGCAACGCCGCCCAGCAGTACGCGAACAGCGGCAACACGGCGGCGAACAACAACGCCGTGGGACAGCAGCAGAGCTACTACGGGTTCATCAGCGAGTGGACCGCCGAGTACACCCACTGGACGTCCAACATGGTCCCGATCAGGGCCGCGGTGTCCATCACGTTCACGATGCTCCCCGAACCCGCCCGCCGGCACGGCGCAGGCGACCTGGAACGACACGCAGAAGCTGAACGGGTCCTACGTCGCCGCCGTGCCGTTCGCCAAGGGCGTCACCCCGGCCCCTAGCCTGTTCAACAGGTAAGGGACGCCTTACCCGGTGCACCCGTGCCTCAACTCCGGTTCAACGGCCGGCGATGCACCGCACCGGGTGCTGGCACAGACTGGGGTCGTGCCCGCGCATAGCCGCGCGCCCCTCCTGGCGCTGCTCCAGCTCGTCCCGAATTTCTTCCTGGCGCTCGGCGCTCGCCGTGGCCAGCTCGGCGCGTAGCTCCGCGTCGGTCGGGATGCCCAGCCGCGTCATCCGGGGTGCCGCCGCTCCAGGTCGTCCAGCATCACGTCGGCGTCGTCGTAGGCGCGGGCCGGGTCGCCCGGCACGGGCTCACCATCGGGGCCTTCAGTAGCCAGGCTGGAGACCTCGAACACCAGCCGGCTGCCCTCACGCCGCGTGGTGATCTTGATCTCCGGATGCTTCCGCTCGAACTGCTCTCGTCGCTGTAGCGCACTGGTGCGCGTGCTGCGGTCTGCCTCCGGTTGCAACGGTCGCCATGCTGAACCCCGGCCCTGACAACGTCCACCTCCTGCTTGCTGAGCTTCATGCGCCCAGCCGCTGACTGGGGTGTCCGCTGAAGCTCAGCAAGCCAGCGACGGGGCGTACTCCGAGGCTGCCCGATCAGACATGAACGGGTAAATGGATTTGCGCGAATTTGCGAGGCAGTTAGCCGATGGCGTTGATGGCGTCGGTAATCAGGGTCCGGGCCTCGGCACCGTAGACGGCCAGCCGCGCCAACTGATCGAACGCCCGCAAGTACACGATGACCTCACCGGGAGCGGTAACCGTAACCTGCGCGGTCAGCGTCTCGACGTGAACGCGGGTGTCGTCGAACACGGTGAACGCCTCCAGTGTCCACATCGGCCGGGCGTCGGCGGCGAACGGGATGATGCCGATCCGGACGTTCGGCAGCGCGGTGCAGCTCAGCAGGTGCCCGAGCTGGGCAGACATGACGTCGGGGCCACCGATCCGGTACCGCAGAACCGACTCTTCGAGAAGCATCACGAACCTGCGCCCCTCGGAGCTGACTATCCGGTTGCGCTTCATCCGCGCCGCGACGGCCTGCTCCACGTCGTCGGGCGTCTGCTGGAACTCGGTGATGGCGGACATCAGCGCCTGGGCGTAACCGGGCGTCTGGAGGAACCCGGGGATCACGGTGGACATGTAGACCTTGAAGAACCGGGTCCGCTCGTACAGCGTCCCGCGCGCCACCTGAAGACGACGCATGCCGGTACGGTGCAGCCTCCGCCATTCCTGGTACATCGAGTCGGCCGCCCGGGAAGCGGCGATGAAGTCAACACCGCCAGGTCCGGTACGCGGCATTTCTCGGCACCAAATGCGGATGTCCGAATCACTCGGAGCCTGTTTCGCCAGCTCGATCCGGCTCGTTTTCGCCTCGTGCCACCCCGCAGCCCTGGACAGGTCGCGCCCCGACAGCCCCGCTTCGAGCCGGATGTCACGCAGCCGCTCGCCCAGCTCCTGGCGGGCACGCTGAACGCTGGAGGACGGAGAGACTCGGCCACCGTATACGGGCCTGTAGTCGGCGTGCGGGATCGCACTGTCCCATATCGACTCGAACGCCGCCGCGCACATCCGGATCACAGCCGGGTCGGTGCACAGCTCGTCTTCCACGATCTCGCCCTCGCCCGAGAAGTGATGGAAGCGGACTAGCCGGTCATCGAACAGCCAGAGGTCGTTGCCCGGCAGGCAGAGATCAGACGCCAAGCGCCGTGGAAGCCATCGCACGTCCTCGCCGGCGTCGATGTTCGTAGCGTCCGTGATGAAGTGCTCGAAACGGATGTACGGCGCGAGAGGTTCCGACACGACCCGGGCGCGACGGAACCTCACACCCCTGGCCACGTGGGCGCGCACCAGCGCGTGCCAGTCGGGCAGGGCAGGCTCAGGAATCGGCCTGCCCGCCAGCCAGTCCTGGAACTGGGGATCAGACGGCGTGTACGCGTCCCGCATCTCCAGGTGCGCCGCCGAGGTCGTCGTCTCCGCGATCAGCTCGCGGAACGCGGTACCGTGCCCACTCGCCGCCTCCAAGATGATCTGCCGCATCCGCGCCGGGAGCCTGACCACAGACTCGTTGTCCGCGATCGGGCTGTGCCCGTCGATGGCCGACAGCGTATCCGGGTCGGTGACCGTCCAGCCCTGGAGCAGGAAGTCGCCGGTTTCTTCATCGATGAATACCGCCGGGCAGTGGTCGCCGCCCGTGTCCGGGTCGATGCCGATGAAGCGTAGCGCCATGAGATTCCCCTTGCTCGTCGCGTTGCGCGTTTTTGCGCTCCTTCAGGGTCACCTGAACTGCTGGGGCAGTCAAGAGGGCAGGGGAACGAGAAAACCCGTCCCACGGGCCTCTCCGCCCCGGGAACGGGCCTTTCCGTCACTGTCCCCGGCTCAGCTCCGCGCCGGGGGATACGGTCAGGCCGCGCCCCCGGCCAGCTTCTTGAACTCATCGACCGGCATTGCGCGGGCGGTAGGGCCGTAAACATTCCGGGCCGCCTCCACCAGCTCCTGGACGTCGGGGTCACCGCTCAGGTAGACCGCCGCCTCGTCGTCGTGCTCCTCGTCTGGAAGGACGACGAGCTTGCCATTGTCCTCCGCGACGATCACCACCAGCGCCTCGTCGCTGGGCTCAAGGTCATCCGATACGGCCATGCTTCCCCCTCTCCGTAACGCCCGCTGTCCAGGCGATGCGCAGAACCTACACCGGCCGCGCCGGCCAGGGACAAAAGACGCGCCACGGCATGAGTTAGTTAGGCGGCTGTTGTGCCCGCGTGGCCTTCCGGAGGCTGCGCGGCCGTCCGCGTGTGCTCGTGCCGCACGACGACAAGCACGACCTGGAGCACGTGGACGACCGGGCGCAGCACGATTACCGGGCGCGGTGCCAGCGTCCCCACGACCTCGCCGTCGAGCACGTCCGTCTCAAAGTCCGGTTCAATGGGACCGCAGGCAGGTTCTCACGCAGCATCGGCCGTGACTTCCTGCGCGTCGATGGTTTCTTGCAGCTCAGCGAGGATTTCCCGCCCGCGCGACTGACCGACCCCGGCGCGGCGCATGACCTCACGGAGGCTAGGCAGTTCGGCCCGCTCGATTTCGGACACGAAGATCTTCGCGTGTGCCTTCGGCTTGCCGGATGAGGTACGCCTCGGTGTGCGGCGGCGGGATACGGCGCGGATGGCCACGGTAGGCACGGCGGGCACATCTCCGGTAGCTACGTCTTCCAAGCCGTCCACGGCCACGGTAGGGGCCGCTACAGGCGTATCCGCCACTGTGTCCAACTCGCCCCCGGCCGGGGTAGCTATCTGCACTGCCACTGTCCCGGCGGCCTCGCCGACACTGGGTACCTCCCGGCCCGCGCGCAACATCCGGAGCAGGATCTCCGACGCGACGACGAACGCGATTGCCGGCCAGGCGTTGACCACCGCGCCGACCACGCCGAACTGTGCGCCTGCCGCGACGTTCGCCGCCAGCGTCGCCAGGATGCCGAGGACCAGCCCGGTACGTGACAGACTCGATGCCTCTCCGCGTGCGCGTGCCTCAGTCAGGCACGCAAGCGACGCCGCGACGATTAGCCCGTCAACCGAGACTGGCAGGAGGCGCGCGGTATCGAGCACGTAACCGTGCGCGAGCGCCAGCGTCTCAATGTGGCTGAACGACACGATCCCCGCGACGACGGCGACCGCGAGCACGGCGAGGCCCGTCAGGATGCGGGCGGCCTTGTCCCCGCTCACTGGGCACCCCCGGCGTGGCTGTCGGCCCATGCCTGCGCGGCCAGCCGGGTACGGAACTCGGGCGATCGCTCAGTGACTCCCGGACCTTCGACGTCGGCCCGGAACATGCCGCTACTCAGCTTGGTGACGGTAAGCAGGACGCTGCCCCTGGCCGCGCGCCATGCACGCCGGTCGCCTGTCTGCTGCCAGGAGATGGCGCTCACGCTGCCTCCCCGAAGAATGCGGCGAACGGGTCGGCGTCACCGGGCATGACGTGGATGTACCTCGAGGTGACGCTGATGTTGGAGTGCCCCGCGCGGTCCCGGACGTCCGCCAGCGGGATGCCGGAGTTCGCCCACCAGGAGATCGCGCTATGCCGCATGTCGTGGACCCGCAGGCCCGGGATTCCGGCCTTCCTGACCGCCCGGAGCCAGTACTCCGACCGGAAGCAGTTCCGCCGCAGGAAGCCCCCACGGGCGTTCACGAAGCACAGCTCCGCGCCGAACGCCATCAGGTCGAGCGCCAGAGCCTCCGGGATCGTGATGTCCCGCCACGTCTTCGCGCTCTTGCCGTAGGCCCGCTCGGAGCGCTCGCCGTCCACCTCGATGATCGTCCGCCGGACCTTCAGCACGTAGCCCGTCCCGCGCTCCTCGACGTCGGTCCCGCGCACCGCGATCAGCTCGCCCCAGCGGCAGCCTGTCGCGAACGCCGTCCGGACCAGGAGCCGGTACCTCGGGTGGATCGCGTCCTCGACGGCCGTCGCCTGCTTCCGCGTGACCGCCATCATTTCCCGCCGGTCTTTGATCCGGAAACGGACGTCGGCGCACGCCTGCTTGCCGAGGAGCCCCCGCGCAAGGTCGAGCGTCGCGGAAATCGTGGCGTCACGCAGCCCGGCCTTCTTCAGGGCCTTGAGCATTTTCCTGACGTCGTCCGGGGTCACGTCCTCGCGGGCCATGCCGCCGAGGTAGCGAATGATCCTGTCGGCCGTCCGCCGGTACGTCTCCCGGCTGGTCTCCTCCAGCACCTGGTTTTCCAGCCACTTCGGGGCGTGCGCGGCGACGGTGATCCTGCCGCGCTTCTGCGCGGGGTAGACCTCGACAGGCTTGGGAGGGTTGGCCACGGCCTCGGCGTACTCGGCGGCCTTGAGCGCCGCTTTCTCGTCGCCGAACGATCCTGCGCTCCTCTGGCGGCCCTGGGCGTCCCGGTAGAGCCCGGTGTACCGGCCGTTGCGCTCCCTGGTGCTGGCCATCAGGCCGCCACCTCCAGCTTGCGCGCGGTGACGGTCACGATCTGGCCGTCGTCTCCCCGGAGCTGGTACGTGCTGGTGCAGTGGTCGAAGCCGATGGCGGTCCAGATCTTCCCCTGGTACCTCACCGGAACGCTGATCTTGAACATCTGGTGCCTTCCCGGCACCTCTAAGTCCTGTAAAGCTGTCAACGGAGCCTCCCCTGTCAACGTCCTGTTTCGTGCAGCAACGGACGTTAGCAGGGGTATCAACTCCCGAGTCAACCCGTTCGGGAACGGCCTGGCCCTGTCAACAAGGACTAGAGTTGCCCTTCGTGAAGGCATCTCCCGAGTCGCAGCTGCGGCTGCTCGAACTGGCCGACCTGGACACCGAGCTTGGCAGGCTCGATCACCGGCGGCGTACCCTGCCGGAAACCGCCGAGCTCGCCCAGCTCACCGAGCGCGCGGCCAAGGTCAGGGACGCGATCACGATCGCGGACACGAACCTCGCCGACCTCGACCGCGAGCTGGCTCGCGCGGAAAAGGACGTCGACCAGGTCAGGGTCCGCATCGAGAAGGACAACCAGCGGCTCGACGCCGGGCAGGTGTCGAATGCCCGCGAGCTCGAGTCGCTGCAGAACGAGGTGACCTCGCTCCGCAGGCGCCAGGGCGACCTGGAAGAGGTCGTGCTCGAGTTGATGGAGCGCCGCGAGCAGGCGCAGGCCATGCGCGACGGGGCGGCGGCCGAGGGGGAGACCGTCGGGACCGAGGAGGCGTCGGCGACCTCCCGCCGCGACGCCGCCGTGGCCGAGATCGAGGAGCAGGCGGCGAAGGCCGCCGCGGCCCGCGCCGCGATCGTCGCCGACGTGCCGGCCGACCTGCTGGCCCTGTACGACAAGATCCGCTCCAGCGTCGGCGCCGGCGTCGGCGCGGCGGCGCTGCGCCGCGGCCAGTGCGGCGGCTGCCGGGAGATGCTGTCGACCGCGGAGCTGAACGAGATCCGCGCGGCCGCCCCCGACGAGGTGATCCGCCACGAGGAGTGCCGGAGGATCCTCGTCAGGACTCCCGACTCCGGCGTGTAGCAAAGTCAAGGTCGCCGGTCGTCGCAGCGGGTGCGTGGTTCCTCCGGCCGCGCGCCCGCCCCGCTCCGGCGGCAAGGTTGCGGAACGGACGCGACTCATTCACAACCGTGATGTCAATGCCCGGTTCCGCCACGGCGTCCAATAGACTTCCCGGTCGTGGAGAACAGCGGTCAGATCAGCTCGACGGGCCAGATCAGCGCCCCGGGCAGCCTGCAGTCGGGCGCCGTCATCGCGCCCGACGCGCCTCGCGTGCCCGACCAGGACCTAGGGGAACTCGCCCGCCACTACGGGCTGAAGCTCTCCGGGGCGCGCCCGTCGCTGCCGGCGTACCTGGTGATGCTCTGGCAGCGCAGGCACTTCATCGTCGGCTACGCCACCGCCAGGAACATCTCGATGTACACCGAGGCGAAGCTCGGCCAGGTCTGGCAGGTCCTCACCCCGATCCTGAACGCCTGCGTTTACTACCTGATCTTCGGCCTGCTGTTCGAGACGTCCCGGGCGGTGCAGCACTTCCCCGCGTTCCTGGTGGCCGGCGTGTTCATCTTCGCGTTCACCGAGCGGTCGATCGTGACCGGTTCCAACGTGATGCGGGCCAACATCCAGCTGATCCGGGCCCTCTACTTCCCGCGTGCCTCGCTGCCGCTCGCCTACGTGATCGTGGAACTGCAGCAGATGCTGATCGGCATGGTCGTGGTCACGATCGTCATGCTGGCGAGCCAGCAGTACCCGACCTGGTACTGGCTGCTGATCATCCCGGCCGTGCTGCTGCAGACGTTGTTCAACACCGGGGCGGCGCTGCTCGTCGCGCGGATGGGCGGCGCCGTCGCCGACGTGTCCGAGCTGATCCCGTTCTTCCTGCGCATCTCCCGCTATTTCTGCGGCGTGATGTACCTGATCATCACGGTGACCTACCGCTTCCACACGTGGGTGGGGCAGGTCCTGTCGCTCAACCCGTTCGCGGTCTACATCTCCCTGGTCCGGGTCGGGTTCATGAGTTCCTACCGGACGGACTCGGCCGGCAACCAGCCGTACAACCCCGGGCTCTGCCAGCAGTTCCTCACGTCGCCCGGCCACCACATCAATCCGGGCACCACGGTGCCGACCACGCTGATCGACCCGAACAGCCATGCCTCGACCATCGTGATCCCCAGCAGCGGCCCGCTTTCCAAGATCTCGAACGTTCCGCTGCAGGCCTACTGCCACGCGATCGTCACCAACAACGACCTGTGGATCGCCGCCGTCGCCTGGGGCGTGGTCGCTTTCGGCGTCGGCATCGTCTTCTTCTGGCGCGCGGAGCACCTGTACGGCCGCGGCTGACCCGCTCCGCCCGACGCGGTGCCGCGCGGGGCTCCAGCGGCGGCAAGGGCCCCGCACGGTGTTGTTCCGCCACGCTTTTCCCGCGTGATTCCCCGCGTCGCTGGCGGACAGCGTCAGGACTGGCCCGGCCGCGGTGACCTCTCCGGATAACAGCAAGAAGCGCGCCGCGATACCTTGCGCGTCGTCATACCCCCGCCGGGCAGTCAGGCGACGGGGAACTGGTGAGTGGCCTCGCGGGCCTTGCGGTAGTCACCGGAGGCCAGGCAGGCGGCGGTGGCCAGGGCCCAGGCCGAGGCGCGGTCGGCGTGCGGCGGGGTGAGCAGCTTCTCCGCGGCGGGCCGGCTCACCACGTCGAACAGGGCGCTGGTGGCGCCGAGGTCGAGGACGTAGCCGCGCAGGAACGTAGTGATCGCGTCGCCGTACTGGCGGCGCCAGTCGAAGGGGGAGCCGGCCCCCGCCCGCGGCTTGCCCGCGAGGGGGACGTCGGCCAGGGCGGGGGACAGCTCGGCGAGCACGGCGGCGGAGAGCGCGCCGCTCACCCGGTCGGTCAGCGGGACGGCCCGGGCGGCGAGCACCACGCGGTCGTCGAACAGCGGCTGGACCAGGCGCTCGCGCAGCAGGTACGCCTGCCGTGCGGCCGCCGACCACCGGCCCGCGCGGTTGACCAGGTAGAAGTCGTCGAGGGCGTGCATCGGGTGACGGGCGAGCCTGGCCGTCCAGGGGGTGAGCGAGGCGGCGTAGGCGGCGGCGGGCCCTCGGCGGATGAGGCCCAGGTGCTTCGTGGTGAGGCGGCGCAGCAGCTCGGCGGAGCGCGCGGCGTCGCGGGCGGGCGCCAGGGCGCGGCGCAGCCCCCCCGCGGGGCCGCGGCGGCCCGCCGTCTCGGCGTAGCCGCCGCGCAGCAGCTCCCCGCCGTGGCCGCCCGCGGTGAGCGCGGGGGAGGCGGCGGGATCGGGACGGCCGACGTTCTCGAACGCGGACAGCATCCCGTCGGCCACCAGCACCGTCGCGCGGATCCTGCCGAGCACGTCGACCCGCTGCCCGGGCGCGGCCGGCGTCCGCACGACGTGCTCGATGCCAAGCCGGCGGGCGATCTCGGCGGCCACCACGACGTCCGGATGGTCGTCGAACCCGTGGGTCCTGGCCACGACCGGCACGCCGGCCTTCACCAGCGCGGCGGCGACCAGGCGGCTGTCCTTGCCGCCGGTCAGGCTGAGCTCGACCGGGCTCCCCGCGTCGCGCAGCGGAGCGACCGCGGCTACTAGGCCCTCGGCGACCTCCCGCGCACCCCCCAGGCGTGGCGCGTGCCCTGCGGCGGAGACGCCGGGGCTCGTCCGAGCCGCACGCGCCGCCCCCTGGGCGCGCGTCACGGAGCCGTTGAGCAACCGCAGCGTCGTCGACCCCGCCACGGCGCTCACGCCCGTGAACGGGGTCACGGAACCGAGCGGAAAGCCCGGGTTGAGTAGCGCGCACAGGTGCAGTGAGTCATAGTCATCCAGGCGCGAGGACGTCCACGCGGCCCATGCCGCCCGGTCGGTGATGATCGCCGCGCCGGGTACTTCGGCCAGGTAGACCGGGTCGACGCGGGTGACCGAGGTACGCGCGCAGAGCGGCCCAAGGCCGCCGCGCGAATCGGCCGCCTCCGCCCAGATCGTGCCGGCGCGGGAGGCACCTGCCGCCCCGGCGGCGCCCCCCGGCCCCGTCTCGGCCGCATCGCCCCAGCGGAGCAGGACGGCGCGCCCGTCGGGGGAGCGCCACGCGACCCCGGCGGGCCCGGGAACCGGCATGACCGAAGGATCCACGGCCAGCCCGCGGTCGGCCAGCGCCGCGCAGCCTTCCGGCGTGGCGGCACTAACCCCCAGGGTGAAGAACATCGCGGCGTCAGCCGGCGGAGCCCTGGAGCTGGTAGGCGGGGCCGGTCCCGTCGCCCGCCGGGGACCCGCCGCGGATCAGGCAGAGCAGGGACTCGGCCACGGTTCCCAGGTCGAACGCCCGTATCTGCTGGTGAGCGGTCTGCCGGGCGTCCTCCCAGGCTTCCGGCGACGACAGGGCGGCGATCGACGCGGCCATCTCGGACGGGTTTTCCTTGATCCAGCTTGAGTCGTAGATGGTTTCCGCGCCCGGCCAGTGCCTGATCACCGGCACCGCCCGCGACGCCATGCCCTCGGCCGGCGCCATGTGGAACGACTCGGCGTCGCTGGTTGACAGGACGAACCCGATCCTGCGCAGCCAGGCGGGCACGTCCGGCCCGCCGTCGTCGAAGACGACGGCGCCGCGCAGCAGCGGTGAACGCTGCACCCGGCGGAACGCCTCGAAGTAATGCGACCGCTGCTCCTGGTGCTGCCACACCCACCACAGCTCCCACGGCATGCCAGACTTCACGAACAGCTGGTAGCGGTCGTCGTCGCGGCGCAGTTCCTCGAGCACGTCCAGGGCCAGGTCGACGCGCTTGCGCATGTCAACCATGCTGGTCATGCCGAGGTGGAACCGCGCGCCGTCGAGCTTGGGCCGGTCAAACTGCTGCACGTCGAGCGCGTTGGGCACCGTGGCGATCTTGGCCGCCGGCCAGCCGGTCTTCTCCCTGGTGAGCCGCCCGTAGTAGTCGGACACGCAGATCACCTGGTCGACGTTGCCGAACTTGACCTGGGCCGGGTACGGCGAGTCAAGCTCGAACCGGTGCAGGCGCACCAGGAGCCGCGCGGAGCGGCGCTTGTGCCGTGAGTACCAGACGGCGTTCGGGCCGCACCACTCGCAGACGATGACGTCGGCCCATTCGGCCAGCTCCCTGGACTTGGCCTCGTCATGCTCGCCGAGCGCCGCCCAGTGGTCGATCCGGATTTCCAGGTCAGGCTGCAGCCGGAAGTAGTCGATGAGCGAGTTGAAGAACTTCAGGTCGTGCCCGGCGATGACCACGCGCAGCGGCGCGCCGGACGGAGCGCCCGCGGGAAGGGCGGCGGGCACTGCCCGCGCCAGGTACGTGCGCAGCCGCGCGGCCGCCTGGTCGAGGGCGAACGACGCGGCCGCCACCGACGTCCGCGATGCGGCCAGGTCGAAGACGGCCGGGTCGAGCACCGAGGCGGCCACGTCGGCCACGTCGTCGATGGACGCGGCGAACAGCGGGTAGTCCGCGCCGAGCAGCTCCTCGTGCATCGGCGTCCGGTTGAGGATCACCGGCAGCCCGAGCTGGCCGAACTCGAGTACCTTCGTCGACAGCTCAAGCGACGAGTCGAGCTCGGGATGCCGCCACGACAGCCCGACGTCCCCGGCGGCAGCCAGCCGCATTGCCTCGGCCCGCGGCTGCCCGCCATGCCAGATCACGCCGGGAATGGCGGGCGCGCCGACCTCGCCGAGCGCGCCGCGCATCCGCTTGAAGTAGGTGGGGTCGCCCGGGTCGTTATGGACCTTGTCGCCGACCATGTGCACCTCGGCGGTGACGCCCCGCTCGGCCAGCAGCGCGGGAAGGGACGTCATCTCCAGCGTGTTCCACCGGGGCGCGAACTTTCCCGTGTAGACGAGCTTCAACGGGGTGCCGGGCGGGGCAACCTTCCGCTCCGGGTCGCGGTGAATGTCCAGGGCGGGCAGCACCGGCGGGAACAGCACCGACTTACCGCAGGCGGCGGCGACCGAGCCCTCAAGGAAGCAGCGTAGCTCCTCGGTCTGGCACAGCAGGTAACGCGACGCCTTCGCGATGACCGTGAGGTCCTCGGCGGCCTTGGGCGTCACCGCGGGGACGGCCTGCGGCACGTCGGTCAGGTACGACCAGAGCCGCCCGGCGAAGGCGCCGTCCCGCGCCGCGGCCGACACCAGGGCCCGGCCGCGCAAGACGACGAGGTCGTGCCTGCCACTGCCGTCGGCCCCCGTGCCGTCAACCACCGTGCCGTCAACCACCGGGCCGTCAACCACCGGGCCGTCAACCACAGTCGCGTCGACCGCCGCCAGCACCGCGACCGCCTGCGGTACGGACAGCGACGCCTCGGTCAGCCCGGGCAGCAGCGCCTCTTCGTGCGGCGAGCGGATCGTGACCCCGGGCAGGCCGCGCAGCGGCGCGACCAGCCGGTCGGTGCGGACCGGCGCCTTCAGCACCAGCGTGACCGCGCACCCGGCGGCGACCAGGGCCTGCGTGACCGACTGCAGCCAGATGGCCGAGCCGTCGAGCAGGTTCAGGTCGACGTCACCGTAGACCAGCGCGCGTGGTCTTGATCCGGCCAATGCCTGTCGCTCCTTCTTCGTGATCCAAGCCTGCAGCCGCGCGAGCGCCCGGCTCTAGAAAACTCCCGCGGCGGCGATCGTGAACAGCCGCAGTCCGTGGCTGCCCCAGTCGCCCGCCGCGGGCCCGCCCGGGTCGAGCAGGCGGGACCGGACGAGGGCAGGCTCGTCCAGCCAGCGGGTGAACTCGTACTCCACGGCCGCACCGTCCTTCCCGAAATCCAGGGCGACGGCGTCCGCCTGCGCGCACTCCCGCGCGCAGGCCAGGTCAAGCAGGTAGTCCCCCGTCGGCCCGCCGTCGCGGTGCCCGCCGTCGGCGGGCCACGGTGCGAGCCAGGGGGCGCTGGCCAGCCGGGCCAGGGGCCGCGCCCATTCCACGCCGGGCTTGGCCGTGCCGTCCTGTGACGTGACGACGACCCGGATGCCGTGCTCGCCGAGCACGCCGAGCGCGGCCCCCACGGCGTCGCTGGCCGCCGTGGGGGCCGAGGCGATGACCTCGGCGGGCCGCAGCCGCTGGCCGAGCAGCGCGGTGGCCAGCCGGGCCGCCTGGGCCGCGTCGGCGAGCGAGACGAGCACGCCGACCTGGCGCCCGCCGACGAGCGAGCCGGGCAGCTCGGCGGCCCGCACGAGTGCGGAGAGCCTGGCCGGCGTCGCCGCGGCCAGGAAGATGTCCCGCAGCCCGGCCCGGATCTCCGGCAGCGTCGGCGGCCGCGCGGCGCGCGCCGCCTCGAGTTCGCCGCGTACCGTCGCGGCGTCGGCACCGGACCCGAGCGGCCCGATTACCCGGGCGCCGCTCGCGGCCTGCTCAAGCCCCTGCGTCGCGGACGCGGTGACGAACACGGCGTTGTCACGGTAAAGCGCGGGCAGCGACCGCCACGACCTGGCGCCCGCCAGCCGCACCACCGCGCCGGAGTCGGCAGGTCCGGTCAGCGAGTCGAGCCCGGTCAGCGAGTCAAGCAGGGCGCGCACCGCCGGCGCCTCCCGCGGGTCGCGCGCGCCGGCGTAGACCGGCGCGGTCGGCCGGGCGGCGTTCACGCCGAGCGGGTTGAAGCGGGCAAGCTGCACGCCGAGCCCGCCGTCGAGTACCGCGTCGCAGCTCGCGGCGAGCCAGCCGATGCCTGGCATCAGCGAGTGCGGGACGTCGCGCACCAGGACGACGGGCTTGCCGAGCGCCCGGGCCATGACGATCATCCGGGCGAGCCGGCGGCCGCGGTCGGCGGCCGCCGGGTCGGTGGCGTGCGCCCACGGCTCACCGGGGAGCAGCGCCGACGCCTGGATGATGACAAGGTCCGCGCCGGTCGCCTCCACGACGACGTCCGCGTCGTGCGGCAGCAGCGGGTGGACGACCGCGTCAGGGGCGAGGGTGGCGCAGCCGAGCGCGCTGATCGCGCCGGTGATCACCAGGTCCGGGGTGCTCGCCGCAACGCCGGCCAGCGCGAGCGCGGGATCGGCGAGCAATAGCGCGCCCGGCGGGGTGAGCGAGGAAAGGAACCGCCCGCCGTTCCCCTTCAGGTCGGCGAGCTGCGCCTGGGCCAGGGCGGCGGCGGCGTTCTGCGCGCCGCTCTTGGGCGCCCCCCGGTCGCGCCACAGCTTGTACAGGTCCCTGGGCAGCAGCGCGCCGCGCGGCCACGGCTTCTTGGCGGCGTTCGCGATCGTGCGGCCGAACCTCATCGTCGACGACTGCTCAAGGGCCGTCAGCCGCGTCTGCGTCATGGCCAGCTGCACGCGCGTGTCGCGCAGCTGCCGCGACAGCCGCTCGCGCTCGGCGGCGAGCCCTGCCTCCTCGGCAAGGTCCCCGTGACCAAGGTCACCGTGCCCGCTCGCGTCGTCGCCGGCCGGGACACCGTTCATCCCGAACGGAGGCGGGGTGTCATCAGCCGGGAGGACTTCCTCGCCCGGCGGGGGAGTGACGTCGCTCATGAGGACACCTCGCTGGCGCTCGGAGTCCGCGTTCGCGGACGCGCTGTGCTCACCGATTCGCTCGCAAGCTCGCTCATCGGGCCGCCAGCCAGGAGGTGACGATCCCGGCGATGCGCGGCCCCGCGTGGCCGTCCCACAGCGGGGGCAGCTCGCCGGCGTACGGGCCGTCGTCGCAGGCCTTAAGCACCGCGGCCGCCAGCTCATCGCGGGTAACGAGCCGGTTGGACCCGCTGGTGATCGTGATCGGCCGCTCGGTGTTGGGCCGCAGTGTGAGGCAGGGCACGCGCAGCAGCGTAGTCTCCTCCTGCACGCCGCCAGAATCGGTCACGATCGCCGCCGCGCCGCGCACCAGCGACATGAACTCGACGTAGCCGAGAGGATCCACCACCCGGATCCGCGGCGTCTCAAGAAGGCCCGCGGCGGTCAGCGTGGCCCGGCCCCGCGGGTGCAGCGGGATGATCACGTCAAGCTCGGCCGCGACCTCGCGCAGCGCGCGCACCAGCTCGGCGGCCACCTCGGGCGAGTCGACGTTCGCGGGCCGGTGCAAGGTGGCGACGAGGTACCTGCGGTCGCCGAGATCGTAGGCGGCGCGGGCCGCGGCGGCGTCGAACTTGTCCAGGTTGGCGACCAGCGTGTCGATCATCGGGTTGCCGACCAGGTGCATGGCCGCGTCCGGGCGCCCCTCGCGCGCAAGGTGCCCGAGGGCCTCAGGCGAGGTGCAGAAGAGCAGGTCGCAGAGCTGGTCGGTCAGCCGCCGGTTGATCTCCTCCGGCATCGTGTTGTCGAACGAGCGCAGCCCGGCCTCGACGTGGGCCAGCGGCACGCCGAGCTTCGCGCCGGCCAGCCCCGCGCCGACCGTGGAGTTGACGTCCCCGTACAGGACCGCGAGCGACGGCGGGTTCTCCAGGAACTCTCGCTCCATGCCGACAAGCACGTCCGCCGTCTGGGTGGCCTGCGTCCCTGACCCGACCCCCAGGTTGACGTCCGGCTTGGGCAGTCCGAGCTGGACGAAGAACACGTCGGACATCCGCTCGTCGTAATGCTGCCCGGTGTGCACGACGCGCTGCGCGTGGCCGAGCGCGGCGAGCGCCCGGATCACCGGCGCGGCCTTGACGAAGTTCGGCCTGGCCCCGAGTACATGCGTGATCGTCGCGCTCATTCGCCTTCGGATTCTCCTTACCTGCCGTTGCCGTATCACCCGGGGGGACGACCCCCGGTACCCCCGGCTGTCCGCGCGTGCGGGCCCGATCGCAAAACCGCGATCGTATCGGGCCCGCCCGCGCGGACGAGGGGCCGTGGGCTGCATGTCGTACTTACTTGGAAGCTAGGTTTACTGGGTTGAGACTACGGTCAGCCGCGCCCCGCCGCTAATTGGCACTAATATCTGCCCGCGTGACTGTAACGCCGACGCCGCGAGCGATCGTGCTCGCCGCATCCGTGATGCTGCGACACGTGACGGACGATCCCGTGCGCGCGGTGACGCTCGCCTGGCGGGCGCTGCCCGCGCGGCTGCGCGGCCTGGTCGTGCTCGCCTGGCCGTACGGCCGGGCGGCCGCGCTGTGGGGCGCGGGCGACCGCCGCGGCGCGCTCACCTCGCTGGAAGCGTCGCCCGCCCGCCTCGCCGCGTTCAGCCTCGCCGTGGACCAGCCTACTGTGGCCCGCTCCGCCCTCGCCCGGCTCTCTGAGCACAACGGCGCCCGTCCCCGGCTCGCCGCCCGGCTCGCCTACCGGGAGGGCCGGCTCACCGACGCGGTCAGGGAACTCGAGGGCGCGGGGGGCTGGCGCGCGGCCCGCCTCCGCAAGTCCTTGCTGGCCGAGCTGAAGATGCTGGAGCCCGGCAGCCTCACGCTCGGCCCGCCCGCCCGCGCGGCCCTGGCCCGGCCGGCCCCGGCGAACGCCCCGGGCGCGCGCGGCGCGATCAAGATACTTCATATCGTGACCGACGCGCTGCCGTCGACCAGCGCCGGGTACACGATCCGCACCCAGGAGATCGCGCTCGCCCAGCGGTTCGCCGGCCTGGACCCGCACGTCGTCACCAGGATCGGCTTCCCCGTCACGGCCGGCGCCATCGACGGCCGGACGACCGTCACGGTGGACGGCGTCCCCTATCACCGGCTGCTCCCGTGGGTCATGCCGGGCCGGACGGACCGGCTGTACCAGGCGCACCTGCGGCGCGCCGCGCGGCTGACCGAGCGGCTGCGGCCCGCCGTGCTCCACGCCGCGTCCAACTACGCCAACGCGGTCATCGCCCTGGCGCTCCGCGAGGCGACGGGCCTGCCGGTCGTCTACGAGGTACGCGGGTTCTGGGAGGACACCTGGCTGTCCCGGCACGCGGCGAACGCGGACCTCAAGCTGTCCGACCGCTACGTCCGCACCCGCGCGCTCGAGACCCACTGCATGACCGACGCCGATCTCGTCGTGACCCTCGGCGAGGCGATGCGCGAGGAGATCATCCAGCGCGGGGTGCCCGCGGACAACGTCATCATCGTCCCCAACGGGGTCAGCGAGGCCTTCCTCCGCCCGCTGCCCGACGGCGCCGAGCTCCGGGCCAGCCTCGGCATCCAGCCGGACGAGCACGTCGTCGGCCTGGTCTCCAGCCTGGTCGCGCACGAGGGGATCGGCACGCTCCTCGAGGCCGTCAAGATCCTCAACGACCGGGGCGTCAAGACGCGGGCGCTGATCGTGGGCGACGGCCCGGAGCGGACCGCGCTGCAGCGCCGGGCCGCGGACCTGGGCCTGAACGCCGTCTTCACCGGCCGGGTCCCGGCGGCGAGCGTCCGCGACTACCACGCGGCGCTCGACGTCTTCGTGGTCCCGCGCACCCCGGACCGGGTCTGCCAGCTGGTCACCCCGCTCAAGCCGGTCGAGGCCATGGCCAGCGGCCTGCCGGTGGTGGTCAGCTCGGTCCGGGCGCTGAGCGAGATCGTGCACGACCGGGAGACCGGCCTGCTGTCCCCGCCCCTGGACGCCGGCGAGCTCGCCGACCGGCTGCAGCAGCTCCTGGCCAGCCCCGACCTGCGGGCCAAGCTGGGCGCGAACGCCCGCGACTGGGTCGCCCGCGACCGCACCTGGGCGCACAACGCGGCCCGCTACCGCGAGGCCTACGAGCGCCTGACCGGCCGTGGAAAAGGTGGTGGGTCGCTGGACAGGCCATAGCGTGTCCAGCGACCCACCATCTTCGCCAGACCGACAAACGATCGTGATAACAGCAAGAAGCGCCGCGCGTAACGACGCCCGGTCGCCCCGCCCGCGCCGTCGATTCTGATAACAGCAACAAGCGCTCCGCGCCACCGGCCCCCGGCGCCGCGTCTCGACCCGGTCAGCGGGCAGGGGGGTGTGAGACGCGCGGCGTCGCCGGTGAGCGGCAGCGACCGGGCGGTACCCCGGCTACGATGGGACGTCAATTGCTGCGAGGAGGCTTTTGCGTGAACGTGGTGATCATTGGCCTTGGCTATGTCGGCTTGCCGCTGGCCCAGGAGGCCGTTCGCGTCGGCCTGAACGTCACCGGCCTCGACATCAGGCAGTCGACGGTCGAGGGCCTCAACGCCGGCCGGTCCCACGTCGATGACCTGGCCGACGCCGACATCGCCGCGATGGTCGCCGGCGGCTTCCGCGCCACGACGGACGTCGCGAGCATCGCGCCGCGGCCCGACGTCACCGTCATCTGCGTCCCCACTCCGCTGAGCGAGTCCGACGGCCCCGACCTCACCGCGGTCAAGGCCGCCACGGAGACCGCCGCGCAGCTGCTCAAGCCGGGCGCGCTGATCGTGCTCGAGTCGACCACCTACCCGGGCACCACCGACGAGGTTGTCCGCCCGATGCTGGAGAAGGCGAGCGGGCTCGCGGTCGGCATCGACTTCCACCTGGCGTTCTCCCCGGAGCGCATCGACCCGGGCAACGCGCGCTACGGCATCCGCAACACCCCCAAGGTCGTCGGCGGCATCACCCCGGCCTGTACCGAGGCCGCCGCGGCGTTCTACGGCCAGGTCTGCGAGACCGTCGTCAAGGCGAAGACCGCCCGCGAGGCCGAGATGGCGAAGCTGCTCGAGAACACGTACCGGCACGTCAACATCGCGCTCGTCAACGAGATGGCGATCTTCTGCCACGAGCTCGGCGTCGACTTGTGGGACGCCATCCGCTGCGCCGCGACGAAGCCGTTCGGCTTCCAGGCGTTCTACCCGGGACCAGGCGTCGGCGGCCACTGCATCCCCATCGACCCGAACTACCTCTCCTACAAGGTCCGCGCGGAGCTGAAGCACCCGTTCCGCTTCGTCGAGCTGGCCCAGGAGATCAACTCCCGCATGCCCGGCTACGTCGTCGACCGCGCCGCCGAGCTGCTGAACACCGACGCGAAGGCCATGAACGGCGCGAAGGTGCTCCTCCTCGGCGTCACCTACAAGAACGACATCGCCGACCAGCGGGAGAGCCCGGCCCGGCCCATCGCCCGCAAGCTGCTGCAGCGCGGCGCGGTGCTGAGCTACCACGACCCGTTCGTGGACAGCTGGCAGGTCGACGGCAAGGACATCCGCCGGGCGGCGTCCCCGGCTGAGCAGGCCGACCTGACGATCCTGCTGCAGGCGCACGCCCAGTACGACCTGGACAGCATCGCGGCTAACGCCCACCTGCTGTTCGATACCCGTGGCAAGATTTCCGGAGACTCGGTCTACCCGCTGTAGGTCCCCCAAGGAGGCGGCAACGTGCGCGTCGTCGTTTGCACGGTCGTGCATCACCCCGCCGACGCGCGGATCTTCTACCGCGAGATCCAGGCCCTCCTGGATGCCGGCCACGACGTCACGTACATCGCCCCCCACCTAGAGTCAGCCGCTCCCGCTCGGGATGAAGGCCAAGGTCAAGGTCAAGGTGACTCGGAACGGGGGCGCGGTTCCCTCCTCCGCGTCACCATTCCCCGTGCGTCGGGCAGGCGCCGGGTGGGCGCCCTCCGGGCCGCGAAGGCTGCCATGGCCGAGCAGGCAGCGGGCGCGGACCTGCTGCTCGTGCACGACCCGGAGCTCCTCCTCGTCCTCCCGCCGAAGGACAAGCGCCCGCCGGCCGTCTGGGACGTGCACGAGGACACCGCCGCCGCCCTGACGACGAAGGCCTGGCTCCCGGAATGGCTCCGCCCGGTCGCGGCCGGTGGGGTGAGGAAGGCCGAGCAGCTGGCCGAGCGCAACCTGCACCTGATCCTGGCCGAGCACGGGTACAACGCCCGCTTCGCGGGCGAGCACCCGGTGGTTCCCAATACGACGTACGTCCCGGAAACGGCGGCGCCGCCGTCGGGCGCGCGCCGCGTCGTCTACGTCGGCTGGATTTCCCCCGACCGGGGCTCGGCCGAGATGGTGGAACTCGGCCGCCTCCTGAAGCCGCACGGCATCGCGGTCGAGCTGATCGGCCAGGCGGACGCCGCGGCCCGCGCGCACGTCGAGGCCGGCGGGGACGCGGTGCACTGGCACGGCTTCGTCCCCAACGCCGAGGCGCTGCGCCTGGTCGAGGGCGCCCTCGCGGGCCTGTCCCTGCTGCGGGACGAAGAGAACTTCCGCCACTCGATGCCAACCAAGGTCGCCGAGTACATGGGCCGGGGCGTGCCCGTCGTGACCACGCCCCTGCCGCTGGCCGTGGAGCTCGTGGAGGCGGCCCAGGCAGGGTTCACCGTCCCGTTCAATGACCCCCAGGCCGCGGCGGACGCGGTACTGAAGCTAGACGCCGACCCGGACCTCCGCGTGAAAATGGGCCTCCGCGCCCACGAGTACGCCCTGCGCAACCTGGCCTGGCCCCCGCACGCGGCCGCCTTCGTCGCCCAGCTAGAGACCTGGGCCGCCGCCCGCGGCTAGCCTGGCCAGGAGGCGCGCGCCGCTAGCTTGACGGGGTGTCCAGGATCGAGCTGACCGCGAACAGTTGGCGCATCTGGGCCAGCTTCGCGTCGACTTCGTTCTTCTGCTTGGTCAGCTCGTCCAGTTCCCTCTGGATCACGGCGCGGCGCTTGTCCGCGTCGGTCTCGAGATCGGCGAGTACCTGCTTGCCCTCGTCCTTCGCCTGGGCGATGACCAGCTCGGCCTTGCGGTGGGCGTCGGCTATTTCCTTTTTCGCGTCCGCCTCGGCGTCGCGCCGTGTCTGTTCGGCCTGCGCGGTGGCGTCGGCGGCGCGCTTTTCCGCGTCGGCGGCCCGCCGCTCGGCTTCCTCGACGAGCTTGCGGGTGGACTCCTGCGCGTCGGCCAGCCGCTCCACCTCGAGCCGCTCTGCCTCGGCACGGCGGTCCGCGAGCTCGACCTCGAGATCCGCTTCTGCCTGCGAGCGCAGCGCCTCCGACTGCTCGAGCAGGAACTGCTCGCGCCGGCGGATGTCGTCGGCCTCGCGGCGCGCGGCCTTGACGATGTCGTCGCGCTCCCGGTCGGCGGCGGCCTTGATCTTGGCGGCCTCGCGGTCGGCCGCGGAGCGGATGCTCGCCTTCTCGAACTCGGCGGACGTGCGCAGCCCGGCGGCGTAGGACTCGGCCGCCGCCTTGATCTCCGCCGCCTCGCGCGCGGACACCTCCGCGGCGGCCCTGGCGTGCTCGACGATCTGCCGCTGCGCGGCGACAAGCAGCTGCTCGATGCGCGCGCTGGTGGCCGGAGCGGGCGGCGGCGCGGGACGCGGAGCGGGTCGCGCGTCGGCATCGGGGCGTGCGCCAGGGCCGGAACCCGGGCGCGGGCGGGGCGGCACCTGACCCTCGCTCCTGCCGTCGAAGCCAAGGTCGGCACGCGTTGCGGAATCGGGACGCTGACCCGGCCCCTGGCGGCGGTCGAACTCCGGGCGCGGCCCGGAACCGCCGCGCGGACCCGCGCCCGCCTGGCCGGACCCAGCGGGAACGGGGCGCAGCGGACCGCGGCCGTTCTGGACGTTACCGTTACGGGCGCCGCCGTCGGGTCCCTGGCTGGTTGGCCTGCCGCCGTTTGGCCTGCCGTTTGGGCCGCCGTCCGGCCTGTCGGCGGAATCGGGAGCGGGCGGCTGGCGCATGGCGAAGCCGGCGCGTGGCGGCGACCCGGACCGGGTCGGGCGCTCGGGTCCGTGCGGCGGCATGCTGCTCCCTTCCCGATCAGATCCTACCGTTACTGCTTAAGTCGGCCTTGGTTAGCCAGATGCCGGGGCAACGGTTGCCCGGCCCGGTAGCCGCGTTCTTGCCCGGCCGGGCTGGCGGGATCCGGTTCCCCGTGGCCCTGGCCGGTGTCGGCTGCCGGTATTCACCCGAGGCTCGCTTGGCCCGGCCTGGTTGGTAGCTCTCACGGCGTGATCCTCTGGTCGCGCGCGTGTCACACCTTCCCGTCGCCGGGCCTTGTGGCCCTGGGCGCGGCGCCCGATCACGGTGGCGGCTGCCTCGTGCCGGGTGACGTTCTTATACGGTTTGCGCCAGTGCTGGTCGCCCCAGGCGCTGGTGTAGGCAGGGTTGACTGCCCACAGCGCGATCCCGTGCCTGTGAGCCTGTGCGGTGAGCCGGCGGCGGAAGACGGCGGTTGGGATCCCGGCCACCGTCTTGCGGAACCGCTTCCCACGCCGCCCCCGTCCCATGGCTTCCCGGCCGACGGCACGGGCGTCGGCGAAATCTAGGTCCTCTACCGCGATGGCGGCGACACCATGGCGGCGGGTGTAGCGGAGGAGCCGGGTGATGGCGTGCCGGACCTGAGCGTCCCGCCGGGCAGCGCTGCCGGTGAGGCTGAACTCGATCCGCTCTGGCCTGCCAACGGGGTTGCCGTGCGGGTCGAGGCGGCGGACGGCGAGGTGCGCGTCGTTGAGGTCCACACCCATGACCGGCCCGGTGGCATGCGCCCTAGAACCTGGCGTTCCAGGGCGAGTGTCGGGCGTCTCGGCCTTGGCCGCCCAGGCGGCGGTGAGGTACACGCCGGCGCGTCCCGGCTTACGGGTGATGGCGTAGGAGACAGGCTGGCGGCCGGTGATCCGATCCAGCCGCTCGTCCCCGCGATAAGAGAACTTCAGCCGACCAGACAGGACATACCGGCCGTACTTGGCATTGGCCAAGTACTCCAGCGGCTTCGGGAGCCGGATACTGACCTCCCCATCAGGGGTGACGGTGATAGTGAGGTTGCCGAACCGCTCGTCCCCGGAGCCGATGGCCTCGATCCGCCATCGGGCGGCCTCCCACACCTGGTACCACCCGGCCACGGTAAGCCCGGCCGCTTGAAGGTTGAGCCGGATCTTGGCGAGCCGCTTACTGCCCTCGGTCACTCGGACCCGCCCGGCGTCACGGTCCGCTGCCGTCCGCGCGAGTTCGGCCCGCAGGGACTGGAGTCGGCGCTGCTTCTGAAACCGCTCCTGCTGGGTGGAGTAACCCCTCGGCAGCCGCTGCCTTTTCCTCATCGTCCGTTCCTCGCGGCCGATCCTATCCGCAGTCGGCTGGGCCAGCCGCTTCTCGATCGCCGCGATGCGGCGCGCAGGCAAGCGATGTGCCGGTCCTGTCCGTCTCGGGCAGTCCGGTACCGGGCATCGTTGGCGGCGATGACCGCGTTCGCCCACCGGGCGCTCGATAGCGCGGTCAGATGCTGCTTCCGTGCGTTCAACCCATCGCGGCGCGCCTGCCGCCAGTCCTCGCCCGTACTCTCGGCCGACGAGGACGGACGGCACGCCCGGGCCAGGTCAGCGCGCCGCAGACGGCCCAGACGCCCAGCTACCGCATCCAGCACCACGTCGTCAGCATGCGTGGTCCGCAGCCGGGTGGTGATCGCCGTGCCAGCCGACTCGGCTACCGCTTTCACATCGTGCCACTCCCGCAACAGCACCGCTGTCACCTTGCAGCACCCCCCGTGACTGATCGTCAGTACAATATCAAACGTAGTACTGATTCTATATTGTGAGAAGAGCAAGTAACAAAATCTAGTTCGCAATAGGATCAAAGCCACCGGGCAGATCACCGCCGGGCACCTGGCCCCGCCGCCCGCAGACCCGCTCGACCATCTCCACCTCGTAGCACTCGATCATGCCGCGTGCTGGGCACGCTGCCAGGAGGCTGCCTGGCTCCTTGGGCCCGGCGGCGGCTCCATGGACGAACTCACTGGCGACTACATCAGGTCTTCCGGAACCGGGGCGAACCGAGGCCGGTCGGGTTTCCCCGGTGCCAACAGTGGTGACTGCCGAGGGATGACCACGCCGCGCGATCGGCCCCGATAGGATCGTGGGCGTGAATCCGCGACTGGTCTTGGCCCGCGTGCGTCGTCTCGCCGGTGAGCACAAGCTGTTCACCGGGGCGCTCGCGGTCGGCGCCCTGCTGCGGCTTTTCGCGTGCGTCGGCTACCCGGGCGCGCTGTGGTTCGCCGGGGACTCCTACGTGTACGTCGGCGCCGCGCTGCGCCCGCAGCCGAACCTGTCTAAGGCGACCGGGTACTCGTTCTTCCTGCGCCTGCTGCTGCCGTTCCACTCCTTTACCCTCGTCACCGGCGTGCAGCACCTGATGGGCCTGCTCATCGCGGTGATGATCTACGTGCTGCTGCGGCGCAACGGCGTGTCGAAGACGTGGTCGGCCGTCGCGACGCTGCCGCAGCTCCTCGACGGGTACATCATCGAGGACGAGCACCTGATCATGGCGGAAACGGTCTTCACGTTCCTGCTCATGATCGCGCTGCTGCTGCTCTTGTGGCGGCCAAGGACCCGGTGGTGGACGGCCGGGATCGCCGGCCTGCTCGCCGGCGCCGCGGCGACCGTGCGGACCGAGGGCCTGATCATGCTCGCGGTGCTGCCACTGTTCCTGCTGCTGCGCGGGTGGTCGTGGAAGACGCTGCGCGGCTGGGGCATCGCCATCGTCTTCGCGGTCGGGACGCTGATCCCGTTCGGCGCGTACTCAAGCTGGTTCCACGCGCGGTACAGCCAGTTCAACACGCCGGTCTACAGCACGACGCTGTCGGAGGGCTTCTACCTCTGGGGACGGGTGTCCTCGTTCGCGGACTGCGCGGTCATCAAGCCGACCGGGGAGGAGGCCCTGGTCTGCCCCACCCAGCCGATCGTGGACCGGGACCCGCCTGGCAACTACATCTGGCACGCGCCGTACGTGCACGCGGACATGGACGCGATCTGCACGGTCACCGAGAAGAACGGCAAGCCAAGCAAGACCTGCGGCCCGGTCAGCCCCGCGGGCAATAAGCTGCTGACCGACTTCGCCTTCAAGGCGGTCGTGGCGCAGCCCGTCGGCTACGTCAAGACGGTCGTCAAGGACGTCCTGCTGTCGTTCGGCTTCCCCCGGATCGGGTACCCGGGGTCAGGAACCACGTACTACTACAGCTTCCACGAGCACTACGTCGGGACGGACGCGCACACACACAAGCCCATCTCGCTGCTCCCGCCGAATAACCCCGATCACGAGTGGATCCCCGGCGGCACCGCCTACTCGGACTGGCTGAGCTACGGCCACCAGGCGCCGGGCGTGGTGCACAAGATCGCCGCGGCCCCGATCGCGGTCTACCAGCGGGTGGTGTTCACCTACGGGCCGCTGCTCGCGATCATCTTCCTGGTCGGCCTCGGCGGCTTGTTCTCGGTGACGGGCCGCCGCCAGGGCAAGGGCGTCCGGTCTGTCCTGTCGGCGCGGACGCTCCGGTCGCTGCGGCTGCACTGGCGGCCGCGCGGGACCTCGATGCTGCCGTGGGTCACCGCCGCTGGGCTGCTAGTCTTCCCGATCGCGATCGCGGACTTCGACTACCGCTACCTGATCCCGGTCATCCCGTTCGCGGCCCTGGCGGCCGGCCTGGCGTTCTCCCCGCGGCGCACCGCGCCCGCGGCCCAGTCGCCGGCGTCCGCGGAGAGCGTCGAGTCCACGGTCCCCGACCAGGTTGCCTGACCGCGGCGAGCCGCCGGGGGCGGCCTGCCCGCCGCGATCGTTGGTTATTTCCTGATAAATCGTTAGCATGCCCGCCCCCCGGGTAGCGCGCTCGCATGGATGTGACCGGGCCCGGGCGCCTGCTTGCCGGACGTTACCGGCTCATCGCGGTCATCGGCGAAGGCGGAATGGGCGTGGTGTGGCGGGGTCACGACGAGCTGCTCGATCGGGACGTGGCGGTCAAGGAGATCACCTGGGGCCCGCACCTCACCGAGCAGGAGCAGCAGCTTGCCAGGCTCCGCGCCACCCGGGAGGCCCAGATGGCGGGCCGGCTCAGTCACCGGAACGTCGTCCGCGTCTACGACGTCGTAGAAGACGACGGTCACCCGTGCATCGTCATGGAGTACCTGCCCTACAAGTCGCTGCGCGACATCCTGAGGGAGCAGGGGCAACTCCCGCCCGCGCAGGCCGCTGAAATCGGCCTCGGCGTCCTCGCCGCGTTGTCCGCCGCGCACGAGGAGGGCATCCTGCACCGGGACGTGAAGCCCGCCAACATCATGGTGGGCCCGGACGGGCGGGTGGTACTCACCGACTTCGGCATCGCCCGCGCGGTGGACAGCCCGACGCTCACCGCGGACGGCACCCTGCTCGGGTCGCCGTCCTACATCGCACCGGAGCGCGCCCGCGGCGGCTTGGCTGGCGCCGGCCCGGCAGCGGACCTGTGGGGACTTGGCGCCTCCCTGTACACGGCGGTCGAGGGACGGCCCCCGTTCGAGCGGAACGGCGCGCTGGCAACCCTGACCGCGGTGGTCGCCGACGAGCCGGAGGCCGCGCCGCACGCGGGCGCGCTTCAGCCGGCGATCAGCGGCCTGCTCAGGAAGGACCCGGAGCAGCGGCTCAGCGCCGCCGAAGCCGAGGGACTGCTCCGCCTGGCGGCTCAGCCGGCAGCTGAGCCCGCGGAGCCGTCCGAGTCGCCCGAGTCGGCCGCGACCAGGCTCGCCGTTCCCGTGCCGTGGCGGTCGGCCGCCGCCCCTCCACGGGTATCGCGCGGCCTGCTGCTCGCTCTGGCCGTGCTTGCCGTGGCCGCGGCGGGCGCCGTTGGCCTCGCCTTCGCCCTGACCAGCGGGCCGGGCGGCCGGCCGTGTCGGCGCCGGGGAACGGGGCCTCGCCATCCGGCGGCGCGCACCCCGTCGCGTCCCGCGGCAGCGCGCCTTCAACAACCCGGGCCCCGTCGTCCTCAGCGGCGCCCACGGTACGGACGGCACAGCCGTCCGCTTCCGCCCCGGGAGCGGCTAACACCGCTGGATACGGCACGCTGCCAGCCGGGTACTACCGGTTCACGAACTCCACCGGCTTCTCGATCGGCGTGCCAAACGGCTGGCAGATCTCTCATCAGGGCCATTACGTGTACGTCACCGACCCGTCCGACAGCAACATCTTCCTGCTGATCGACCAGTCCGACCAGCCGAAGCCGGACCCGCTCGCCGACTGGGAGCAGCAGCAGGCCAACCGGGAGAGCGGCTATCCCGGCTACCACCTGATCAGCTTGCGGTCGGTGAGCTACCCGCAGGCCGAGAAGGCGGCGGACTGGGAGTTCACCTACGTCAGGAACGGCACGCTCGTGCACATCCTTAACCGGAACATCCTGGCGAACGCCAGCCACGCCTACGCGCTCTACTGGTCCACGCCGCAAAGCGACTGGACCGCGGATTACCACTACTTCCAGGCCTTCGCCGCGACGTTCCAGCCCGCGCCGGCCTAGCCGGGCGACGGGGACGCCGGCTAGCCCGTCCGGCGCGCCGATTCCTTTCCCGGTCGCCGCCGGTCTGCACTGTCGTGGGCCTCGCGGACGCGCCAGTTCCGTGAGGCGAGACTTCTGACGGGAGAGCGCGATGCCAACCAAGCAGTCCGAGGCGGTCAGGCGGCACTGGGAGACGTCCTGGCGGACCATGACGGAGCCGGGCTTCGAGGGCCCTGACAACGAGTCGTGGGGCGACCTCACCGCCGAGCCGCGCGGCGTCGACTACCTGGAGACGGAGGCCGGCGGCCTGCCGGCGTTGTGGGCGGTGCCGAAGGGCGCGGAAAATGACCGGGTGCTGATGTGCATGCACGGCGGAGGGTTCATGGGCGGCTCGATCTACACCCACCGCAAGATGTTCGGCCACCTGGCGAAGGCGGCCGGCGCGCGGGCGCTGATCGTCAGCTACCACCTGCTGCCAGAAGGCGTGTACCCGGTGCCGGCCGAAGACGTGGCGAACGCTTACCAGTGGCTGCTTGACCAGGGGATCAGCGCCGACCGCATCGCGCTCGCGGGCGATTCCGTCGGAGGCTGGCTCGCGGTCACCGTGCAGTTGCGGGCCAGGGAACGGGGACTGCCGCTGCCGGCGGCGGCACTGCTGATGTCGCCGTGCGTGGACATGGAGATGACGGGTGAGTCTTATGAGACGAACCGGGACTCCGACCCGTTCTTCAAGCCGGAGGTCGTGCGCCAGATCATCGGGAACTTCCTTGCCGACGGCGCCGATCCCCGCGATCCGCTGGTCAACCCGCTCTACGCCGACCTGGGCGGCCTCGGCCCGTTCTACATTCAGGCGGGGGGAGACGAGACGCTCGTCGACGACGCGCGCCTGCTTGACGAGCACGCCAGGAAGGCGGGCGTCGAGGTGGCGCTCGACGTCTTCCCCGGCATGCTGCACACGTTCCAGATGGCCGCCGGCCGGGCACCGGAGGCCGACGAGGCGATCAGCAAGCTGGCCGGCTGGGCACGACCAAAGCTAGGGCGATGAGCCAGCGGACGGAACGAAGGGACGCGATGACCGGGCGCTCAGACGAGTTCGTGCGGGGCACCGAGCAGTTCCGGCGGGAACTGCTCGCGCACTGCTACCGGATGCTGGGCTCGGCGGACGAGGCGGAAGACGTCGTGCAGGAGGCGTACCTGCGCGCCTGGCGCGGCTACGAGGCGTTCGAGGGCCGGTCGTCGGTGCGATCCTGGCTGTACCGCATCGCCACGAACGCGTGCCTCACCGCGCTCGAACAGCGGGGACGCCGGGCGCTGCCGTCCGGCCTCGGCGCGCCCGCCGACGACCCGGACGCCCCCGCGAGCCCGGCCGAACCCGGCACCGGGTGGCTCGACCCGATCCCGGACGCCCTGGTGACCCCCGAGTCGGAAGACCCGGCGGCGATCGTCGCCGCCCGCGAGTGGCTGCGACTCGCGCTCATCGCGAGCCTGCAGTACCTGCCGGCCAGGCAGCGGGCGGTGCTGCTGCTCCGGGAGGTGCTCGGCTTTCCCGCGGCCGAGGTCGCGGGCATGCTCGGCATGTCCACGACGGCGGTCAAGAGTTCGTTGCAGCGCGCCCGCGCCCGGCTGGACGAGGTCTCGCCCGCGCCGGAGCGGGTCATCGAGCCGACCGAGCCGCGCGCGAGGGAACTGCTCGGGCAGTACATCGCCGCCTTCGAGAACGCCGACACCGCGGCGCTGGAAAAGGCGCTGCGCGCCGACGCCTCGATCGAGATGGTCGGCACTCGCACCTGGTTCTCCGGCCGCGAGACCTGCCTGCGCTACCTCGCGCACGTAATCGGGTCGCCGGGGGACTGGCGGATGACGCCGGCCCTGGCCAACGGCCAGCCCGCCGCCGTCGCCCACTACCGCGGCGGCGCGTTCGGGCTCGGTGTCCTCACCGTCACGCCGGCCGGGATCACCCGCATCACCGTTTTCGACGGCGGCCCGGACCTGGTGGCCAGGTTCGGCCGCGCCGGCTGACTACCGGCTGGCCCTTTTCCTCACGGACTGGCGCCCATCCGGTCCATGAGGATTGACCCGGAGATGCCGTGGGCGGCGCAGAACTGGTCGAGTGTCTTGCTGTCGACCGGGTCGGGAAGCGTCGCCTCGGCCAGGTCGGCAAGCTCACGCATCCCTGCGTTGCGCAACACCCAGACGACGTGCTGACGGGAAAGCTCCATGTAGACCACCTTCATTCAGGGAAGGCCCCGTCGCTCGTCCCGGACAACCAGCGCCCTGGGAAATCCTTCCCGGGCGCCCGCGTCACAGCCCGGTGCTCGCCCAGTTGATCGTTTCCGGTTGGACGAGCGGCGTGCCGACCTCTACCTGGAGGTTCTCGTGCGACCCGAGCGGCACGTCACGCGGGTTGCCCTTGAAGACCTGCCCGTTCACGAGCACGGTCACCTTCCCGTGGGCCGGCCCGACCTGGGTGGGCGAGAGCGGCTGGCCCCACTCGTCGAAGAACTCGCCGAGCGTGTAGGCCCGCTGCACCGGCGACTCGATGTGGATGATCCCGTCGGCCGCGTGCGTGTGCAGCCAGTAGAAGCACGTGCCGGAGCCAATGAACGGCCCCGCCTGCGTCTGCTGCGCGACCGCGCCGGGGATGCCGATCCCCGCGGGTACCTGGCGCTGCTGCCCGTTCACGAAGATCGTCAGGTGCGTGTGAATGTGGAACACCGTCTGCTCGCTGGTGTTGCAGCTGATCCCGTCGATGGCCTGCCCGGCGGTCGCGGGCGACGTCCCCGCCAGCGGGGGCACGGCGGGAATCGGCACCTGTTCCGGCCCGGGCGCCCCCGCCGCGGGTGCCGCCGTGAGGGTGCCAAGCGAAGACGGCGGGGCATAGGACGCCCCGCCGGCGGCCACGGCACCGGAAGCGGCATTCGACCCGGACAAGCCGAGCCCGATGCCGAGCCCGGCCCCGGCTACCACGATGACGGCGCCGCCCCAGGCGGCCAGCCGCAGCCGGCGCTTGCGCCGCTGTTCCGCCTGGCGGGCCTCCTCAAGCGCGCGCCGCCTGTGCTCCCGCGAGTTGCGTCCGGACACCGAGACTCCCCATCTACGTAGTAACTACGTACTATCTACGTACCGAGATAGTAGCAAGTACCATGGGCCTGATGGCAACTGCGAGGCGCGAAAAGGCGAGCGGAGGCGCGAGTGCACGGGTTCGGTGAGCTTGAGGCGGTGCTCATGCGGCGGATCTGGGATCACGGTGGCACCGTCACCGTCCGTGACCTCTTCGAGGAACTGCGCGAGGAACGCAACATCGCCTACACGACGGTCATGTCGACCATGGACAACCTGCACCGCAAGGGCTGGCTGGCGCGGGAGCGCGACGGCAAGGCCTACCGCTACGCGGCGGTCGCGAGCCGCGAGGAGTACAGCGCCCGCCTGATGCGCGAGGCCATGGCGGGGGCGGGCGACACCGAGGCGGTGCTCAGCCACTTCGTCGCCCAGATGGACGGCAGCGAGTCGGCCGCGCTCCGGGCGGTGCTGGCGAAGCTGGCCAGCGGCAGGCCGTGATCGCCACCCTGGCCCTGCTCGGCTACGCGGCCTGCGCGGCGTGGTGGGTCCCCGCGCTGCTCGCCCCGCTGACCCGGCGCGGCGTGAGCGTCCGCGCCGGCCTCGCGGCCTGGCTGGCCGCCATGGCGAGCGTCCTCGTGTCCGCCGCCGTCGCCCTGGAAGTCTCGTTCAGAACGGTGGCGGCTGACTGGCCCCAGCTCACCCAGGACCTGTGCCGTTCGGTGGCGGGCAGCGCGTGCACCCCCGGGGTCTACGGCAGCGTCTTGTACCAGGCCGGCGTGATGGTGCTCGCCGCCTCGCTGGCGCTCGCGGGCGCGGTGGCGGCCTGGCGCTACGGCCGCCGCGTCGGTCGGTCAAGGGCGCAGACCCGGTCCCACGCGCGGGCGGCGCTGCTGGTGGGCCGCGCCATCGACGGCCGGGCGCGCACGGTCATGCTCGACGACCCCCGCCCCGCCGCGTACTGCGTGGCGGGCCGCCCGGCCGCGATCGTCGTCACCAGCGGCGCGCTCGCCGTCCTCGACCCGCCGCAACTGGAGGCGGTCCTCGCGCACGAGCACGCCCACCTGGCCCACGGCCATCACGTCCTCGCGACCGCGACCGGGGGCCTGGCCGCCGCCTTCCCGGGGGTCCCGCTGTTCACCCGCGGCGCCGCCGAGGTCACGAGGCTTACCGAGATGGCCGCCGACGACTCGGCGGCGCGGACCAGCGGCCGGCCGGCGCTGGTGGCCGCCCTGATCGCGATCGCGACCGGCACGGTGGTTCCAAGCACGGTGGTGTTGAGCGAGGGCCCGCGAGGCGCGGCCGTTCCGTCCGGCACCGTGCCCGCCGGCGTTATGGCCGCTGCCGCGTGCGTGGTCCCCGACCGGGTCGAGCGCCTGCTCCGCCCGACGGGCCGGGCCCGCGCCGCCGCGTTCGCCGCCGCCCAGTTGCTCGCCCTCGCCGTACTGGCCGCCCCGCCCGCCCTAGCCGTTCTGCTAACGAGATAACAGCAGCAAGCGCGCCAGCGCCGACCATCGGTTCATTCGCCTAGGAGCGCGGCACCATCACCGGGGAGGCCTGCTTGACCGTGCGGATGATCGGCGCCGTCTCCACCCGCTCCACGCCGGGCAGCGCGCCGACCTTGGCGGTCAGGAACTCGTACAGTGACTCCTCGTCGCGGCAGACGGCGCAGGCCGCGAGCGTGGTCGGGCCGGTCGTGGCGGTGACGTAGGCGACCTCGGGGAACTTCGCCAGCGCGGCGCCGACGTCCGCCAGGTGGGAGGGCGGCACCGACAGGAACAGCCAGGCCGAGGACCGGAAGCCGAAGGTCGGCATGTCCAGCTCCAGGTCGAAGTACAGCACGCCAAGCTCGCGGAGCTGGTCCGTGCGCCGCCGCACGGTCGTCTCGGAGTAGGCGGTCGCCGCGGCGATGTCCGCGTACGGGGTCCGCCCGTCGAGGGCGAACGCGGAGAACAGCGCGGCGTCGAGGTCGCTCGCCGCGTCCTCGACGTCGGCCTGCGCCGGCCGGCCGCGGACCGGCACCCGCAGCGGCTCGACCCGCGACACGGGCAGGACGTCCATGAAGTCAAGCGCGTCGGGGCCGCCGGTGAACATGTGCAGCCGGGAGTAGGCGGTCACCGCGACGATCCGTCCCGACCTGGGCAGCCGGGTGAGCAGCGACTCGCCGCCGTCGGAGACGTCGCCGCGCAGCGAGCAGAGCACCTCGGTGTCGCCGGAGAGCAGCTGGACCCATGCCGTGTCGGAACGCTGCGCGAGGGCGGCGGCGATCGCCTCACCCGACCCGGGGACGCAGCGCAGCCGCAGGAACCAGTTCACGTACCCGGTCGACTTGGGGTACTTGAGGCCGACAACGCGCAGGACCCCGGCCGAGCGGAGCCGCCGGTACCGGCGGGCGACGGTCTGGTCGGACACGCCAAGCACGTCCGCGATCGCGCTGAACGAGGCGCGCCCGTCAACGCCGAGGCACTGCGTGAGCTGCCGGTCGAGTTCGTCGAGGGTGAGGCTTTCCACCAAAGACAGGGTAGCGAATGTCGAGAACCGGCGCTTCCGGCCTGTCCGACTACAGATCTGGCTCTACGTAGGGGATCGTATGTCGAGGAGGCCGGGGGGAGTGCCTCCCTGGGGCCCACCGCGAAACCCGCAAAACGGGAACGCGGGCCGTCCCGGCGGCGGCGGGCCGATCGTCTAGTCACCGAGAACGACGAAGACGAAGGGTCCGGCAGATGGATCAGTGGAAGGAACCAACGATGCGCAAGTGGTGGCCCCTAGTGGCGATCTGCGCCGGGGCTTGCATGCTGCTCGTCGACGTGACGATCGTCAACGTGGCGCTGCCCGACATGGCGCGGCAGCTGCACACGACCTTCAGCGACCTGCAGTGGGTCATTGACCTGTATGCACTCGTGCTCGGCGCGCTGGTGCTGACCGTGGGGGCGGTGGCGGACCGGTTCGGCCGCCGCAGGCTGTACCTTATCGGGCTGGTGCTCTTCGCGGCGGCGTCGCTTACCTGCGGCCTCGCGCCGAACGTCGGCCTGCTGATCGCCGCGCGCGGCGTCCAGGGCGTGGGCGCGGCGGCGATGTTCGCGACGACGATGGCATTGATCAGCAACACCTACACCGGGCGCGAGCGGGGCATGGCCTTCGGCATCTGGGGCGCGGTCAACGGCGCCGCGTCCGCCGTGGGGCCGATCATCGGCGGGCTGCTCACGGCCAGCTTCGGCTGGCGGTGGATCTTCCTGGTCAACCTGCCGGTCAGCGTCGTCGCCGTCGCGATGACCCTGCGGGTCATCGGCGAGTCCAGGGACCCGCACCCCCGGCGCGTCGACCTGGCGGGCATGGTGACCTTCACCGTCGCGGCCGCCGCGCTCACCTACGCGCTCATCCGGGGCGCGTGGGCATCCGCCGAGACGATCACGCTGATCGCCGTCGCGGTCGTCGCCCTGGCGGCGTTCATCGTCGCGGAGCGCCGCCGCGCCGCCCCGATGCTCGACCTGAAGCTGCTGCGCAACCGGACGTTCACGGCCATGCTCCTCGCCGGGGCGCTGCTCTCCGCGGCCGCCTGGGCGGGCATGACCTACCAGTCGCTGTGGCTGCAGTCGGTCCTCGGCCTGAGCGCCATCAAGGCGGGCCTGGTCGTGCTTCCCTGCGCAGCGTCAGCGTTCATCGTCTCCGGTCAGGTCGGCCGCTTCCTGCACCGGACGTCACCGCGGTGGATGGTCGGCACCGGGCTGCTCGTGATCGCCGTCGGCGCACTGGCCCAGGCGGTGCTGCGGGAGAACTCCAGCTGGCCGGTGGTCATCCCGGGCCTGGTGCTGGTGGGGATCGGCGCGGGGCTTGCCATGGCCTCGCTGACCTCGACCGCCATGTCCGCCGTCCCCTGGCAGCAGGCGGGCATGGCCGGCGGCGCGCTGAGCGCCTTCCGGCAGCTCGGTTACGCGCTCGGCATCGCGGTGCTCGGCGAGGTATTCGACTCGGGCCTGTCGCACGGGGCAGGCGCGGGCCTGTCGGCGGCGCTCAGCGGCGGCCAGGCCCAGGCGGTCCTGGCCCGCACGCCCGCGCTCGCCCCGGTGGTGCACCGGGCGTTCGCTGACGGCCTCGACCTCGCCTACGTCGTCGCCGGCGGCTTCGGCCTGCTGGCCACGGTCCTGGTGTTCACCCTGGCCCGCAAGCGCCCGGAGGCCGGCGCGGCGGGCGCCGCCGCCGAGTCGCACGCGGCCGAGCCCGCCAGCGCGACGGTCGACGGGTAGGTTCCCGCCGGGAAAATTCAACGGCAGGATCACTCCGAACGGGTGCTGGCTTCCTCTGGCCCGCGCCCGTTCCCGCTTACGGCAGGCAGTGCCTTTCCCGGCGCCCCGGGCTCACAGCGGCTCGCTGACCGCGATCGGCGCCAGGCCGGCACCGTTCCTGAGCCGCTCGAGGAACAAGACGATGACGGCGGCGGCGGTCCGGTGGGTGATGTCGTTGAACGCGTCGTGCCTGCCGTCGGTAATGCTGACCAGTTCCGCGCGCGGTGCGGCGGCGTACTTCTCGCGGGCGGCCGCCAGGGGGCTGACCGGGTCGGCCGCGCCGTGGATGCCGAGCACGGGCACCGTCACCGCCTTCAGGTCCGCCTGCTCGATCCAGCCCCCCGGCACGGGCTCGTACAGCGCGCCGCGCCGCAGGACGTCCCCGGCCAGCCTCCCCCGGTGGGTGGGGCAGGCGGTCCTCGCCTCAAGCTCGTCCTGCCACGTGCCGGCAGTACTGCCCGCCCTCGCCTCCGGGCGCCCGGGGCTGTGCTTTCCCCGCTAGCCGCCGCGCGCTCGGGACCCCTGTCCTTCCCCCGTCGCCCTGCTTCCCCCGCTCGCCTCCGGGCGCTCGGGACCCCTGCCTCCTCCCTCGTCGCTCGCC
Organism: uncultured Actinomycetota bacterium; assembly: GCA_963767685.1. Lineage (GTDB taxonomy): Bacteria > Actinomycetota > Actinomycetes > Streptosporangiales > Streptosporangiaceae > Trebonia. The sequence goes on along the minus strand of CAVYEZ010000005.1, from coordinate 696,574 downwards.
CGCTCGTCCCTCGCTCCCTCCCTCCTCAGTCCGGGGGCAGGGGCGCGCCCTTCGGCTCCCGGGGAGACCTCGTCCCTCGGTCGTCGCTCCTCAGTCCAGGACAGGGGCGCGCGCTTCGGCTCGGGGGGAAGGCCTCGTCCCTCGTCGCTCGCCCGCTCGTACTCCGCGCCGGTGTCTGGCGCGGTCGGCAGGCCCGCGAGCACGAGCGCGGCGGCCTCCGGCAGCCGCCCGGACGCGGCCAGCGTCACCGCGAACAGCGCGCCCGTGTCCGACCCGGCGAGCACGACGGGCCCCGGCCCGTCCAGCAGGGTCCTGACCTGCTCATCGGCAAGCGCGGGATGCTCGGCCGGGCTGACGACGGCGCGCACCCGGTAAGCGTCGGCCGACAGCCGGCGGCCGAACCGCTCATAGACCTCCGGCCGTTCGCCGCGGCCGGGCAGCACGATGACCGTCCCGCGCGGGTTGAGCCCGGAAGGCTCGTCCCAGCTGACGATGGCGGCGGGCTGCTCTTGCTGAGTCATGCGGCTTCCTCGGGCTCGAATTTCCGGTTATGTCGATAAGAATAATAGGAATAACGTCGCCCGTCCAACGCCGGGGCGCGCCTCCTCCCGCGGTGCCGCTATGGTCGGGGTCACCAGCCTTCGGCGGTTGACGCCGCGCGACCGGAAGATCATAATCGGTTTCAGATTTCATCTGGAAAGCACGCAGAAATACGCACTATGCTGGCATTTCATTAGCTCGCTCATAAAAATCGAGTTTCAGATATCGGAGAGAATTGACATGGGTCCGCTGTCTGGCTGCCGCGTCGTGGAGCTCGCTGGTATCGGGCCGGGTCCCTTCGCCGGGATGATCCTCGCGGACCTGGGCGCCGAAGTGGTCCGGGTGGACCGCCCGGCGCCCGGGGAGCCGCGCGCCGAGCGGTTCGACGTGCTCGGCCGCGGCAAGAAGTCGGTGGTGCTCGACCTCAAGCGCCCCGAGGCGGTGGCCGCCGTGCTCGACCTGGTGGCCGCGGCCGACGCGCTCATCGAGGGCTACCGCCCGGGGGTGGCGGAGCGGCTTGGCCTCGGCCCCGCGGAGTGCCTCGCCCGCAACCCGCGGCTCGTCTACGGGCGGATGACCGGCTGGGGCCAGGAGGGCCCGCTGGCCCAGCAGGCCGGGCACGACATCGCCTACATCGCGGTAACCGGCGCGCTGCACGCGATCGGCGAGGAGGGCGGCCCGCCGCAGATACCGCTGAACCTGCTCGGTGACTTCGGCGGCGGCAGCACCTACCTGGTCATCGGCGTCCTCGCCGCGCTGTGGGCGGTCCGGGGCGGCGCGCCGGGCCAGGCGGTGGACGCGGCGATCGTCGACGGCGCGGCGCACCTGCTCGCGATGACGCACGGGATGCTGGCCGCCGGCGGCTGGGCCGACGAGCGCGGCGTCAACCTCCTCGACGGCGGGGCGCCGTACTACGCCGTCTACGCCACCGCCGACGGCCGGCACATGGCGGTGGGCGCCCTCGAGCCCAAGTTCTACGCGGAGTTCCTGGCCCGGCTCGGCCTTGACGAGGACCCGGCTCGCCAGCACGACCGAAGCGGGTGGGCCGCCTGCGCCAGCGGATCGCCGGCCGGTTCGCGATCCGGACGCAAGCCGACTGGACCCGGGTCTTCGACGGTTCCGACGCCTGCGTCGCGCCCGTGCTCGGCCTGCGGGAGGCGGCGGACCACCCGCACGTGGCGGCGCGCGGCACCTTCGTCACCCGGGACGGCGTGCTCCAGCCCGCCCCGGCGCCCCGGTTCTCCGCGACGCCGGCGGCGCCGGTCGCGGCGCCGCCCGCGCGCGGGCAGGATGACCCCGCCGCGATCGCGGCCCGATGGCGGGCGGAGGACCGCCCTGGCCACTCGGCTAGATTGGCTACGTGAGCCAGGAGAACCTTCCGGCGATCCCGGAGACGCCGGTGCAGCAGGCCCGGTACGACCGGGTGATCGCCGCCGCGACCGAGATCCTGTCTGACGGCGGGCAGGAAGCCGTGCAGATGAAGGACCTGGCGCAGCGGGCGGAGGTGTCGCTCGCGACGCTGTACCGCTACTTCCCGTCGAAGGACTACGTGCTGCTCGCCGTGACGCTCTCGCGGTACCAGTCGGCTTGGCGCCGGGTGTCCGCGGAAGTGCCGCGCGGCGACACGGCCCGCGCGCGGGTCGCCGCTCACCTGATGCGCGAGTTCCGCGCCGAGCAGCGCAATCAGCGCCTCACCGCGGCGCTGACCTCGGCCTTGACCGGCGGCGGGCGCAGCTACAGCTCGATCATCGAAGCCGCCGAGCACGCGCACCGGCGGATCATGCGGCACGTCGCGGCGGGCGGCGGCACGCTCAGCGAGCAGCAGGAAAAGCTGCTGACCGTCGTCCTTGACATCAAGCGGGCCGCGACCCGGCGCTGGCTGGCGGGCACCTACTCGGTCGCGGACGTGGAGGCGCAGATCGAGATCGGCTGCCAGCTGCTCGAGCTCCCCGACGACGTGGTCGACGAGGAACTCCAGCGAGTGGCCCCGGACGCGGCGATCACGCCCGTTTAAGACGGCAAGTAGCGCGGTCAGCCGGTCGAGCTGCTCGGCGGGGCCGCCGAACAGGGCATGCTGCGAGATCGCGTTCTTGTGGTACAGGTGCGCGTCGTGCTCCCAGGTGAAGCCGATGCCGCCGTGCAGCTGGATGGTTGCGATCGCGGCGTCGACGTAGCTGGCGGAGACCGTGATCCTGGCGACGGAGGCGGCGCGCGGGAAGTCCGCTGGCCGCTCGTCGGCGGCGCGGGCGGCGTCCCGCAGCGCGGCCCGCGCGAGCTCCCAGGTGGTCCGCAGCTCGGCCAGCCGGTGCTTGACCCCCTGGAACGCGCCGATCGGCCGGCCGAAGGCGGCACGGATCTTGGCGTACTCGGTGGTCGCCTCCAGGCACGCGCCCATGCCGCCAAGCTGCTCCGACGCGATCGCCAGGTTCGCGAGGTCCGCCGCGAAGCCGAGCGCCGCGGCCGCGTCGCCCGCCAGCCGGGCGCCCGCCGCGCCGTCGAGCCGGACCCGGGCCAGGGAGCGGCTGTGGTCAAGGCCTGGGAGCGGCTTGACCTCGAGCCCCGGCGTGCCCGCCGCGACCTCGAAGAGCGCCGGGCCGTCGCCGGCGACGGCCGGGATGAGCAGGACGTCGGCCTGCGCCGCGTTGAGCACGGGCGCGATCTCGCCGGTCAGTACGTCGCCGTCGGCGCGGACCGTGCCCGTGCCCGCTTCAGCGCGGGCGGCGGCGAGGGTCGCGATCAGCCCGCCGCCGGCGATGCCCGGCAGCAGCCGGGCCCTGGCCTGCTCGTCGTCGAGCCGCAGCAGGGTGCCCGCCGCGAGCGTGCCGGCGAGCAGCGGGGAGGACACGAGCCCGGCGCCAAGCTCGGTGAGGGCCACCGACAGGATCGAGTAGCCGGCCCCGCGCCGCCGTGCTCCGCCGGGATGATCAGGCCGGTCAGCCCCAGGGCCGACAGCTGCTTCCACACGTCGGCGTCGTACGGCTGGCCCGAGCTCATCAGCTCGCGCAGCTTGGTCAGCGGGCTGCGCTCGGCCACGAGGCGCCGCACCGACTGCCTGAACTGCTCTTCGTCCTCGTTAAGTATCAGCGCCATCGCCGGTCCCCTTTCTCACTGCCAACCTCCCCGCCCTCAATCCTTCCGCAGGGTTCCCACGCGCAGCTGGTTGAACGGTGTGCTGCGATCGGCGCCGGGGTCCTTCGGCAGGCCGAGGACGCGCTCGCCGATGATGTTGCGCTGGATCTCGTTCGTGCCGCCGGCGATCGACCCGCCCGGCGCGGCGATCATCGCGTTGAGCACCGCCCTGACGTCGTCGCGGTCGGACGCGGCCGCCGCGGGGCCGAGCACGTCGGCGGCCACCAGGGACGCGAAGATGCCAAGCTCGGCGCCGGCCAGCTTGGCCACCGAGCCCCGCGGCCCCGGGTCGCGCCCGGCCATGGCCTCCTCGCGCAGCAGCTGGCCGAAGAGCTGCACGGAGCGCTCGCGCGCGTACAGCTCCGCGAGCCTCCGGTCCAGCCCGCCGTCGGCGGTGCCGAGGCGGCCGGCCAGGGCGCTCAGCGAGTGGTAGGACAGCGGGCTCGTCCGCGGCGCCGCCATGGTGCCGATGGCCACCCGCTCGTTGCGCAGCATGACGACGGCGGCGTGCCAGCCGTCGTTGACCTCGCCGATCACCGCGTCCGCGGGCAGCCGCACCTGGTCGAAGAAGACCTCGTTGAACGGCGCCGCGCCGGTCGCGACCTTGAGCGGCCGCACGGTCACGCCGGGGGCGTGCATGTCAACGATGAACATCGTGATGCCGTTGTGCTTGGGCACGCTCGGGTCGGTCCGCGCGATGACCGCGCCGTAGTCGCTGTACTGCGCGCCCGACGTCCATACCTTCTGGCCGTTGAGCACCCACTCATCGCCCTCCCGGACGGCGGTCGTGATCAGCGCAGCGACGTCGGACCCGCCGCTCGGCTCGGAGAACAGCTGGCACCAGATCTCCTCGCCGCGCAGCAGCTTCGGCAGGTACCGCTTCTTCTGCTCTTCCGAGCCCAGTTCGAGTATGGTCGGCCCCGGCATGCCCAGCCCGATGACGAAGGCGCCGACGGGGAGCGCGTAGTCCCGCGCCGCCTGGCCGAACGCGATCTGCTCGGCGTTGGTCAGGCCCTGGCCGCCGTACTCCCTCGGCCAGGTGATGCCGGCGAGCCCGGCGTCGTAGAGCTTGGCCTGGAAGGCCTTCTGGGTCGCGATGTCGGCGCGCCCTGGCCCGGCGGCATCGCCGCCGTCTCGACGCGGCGCGTTCTGCTCCAGCCAGGCTCGCGCCCGGTTCCGGAAATCGGCTACGGATAGCTCGCTCATGCCGGTCCGTCCCCTGCTAAACCGCAGTTCCGTCTCGTCTTCGAGAGTGGCCGAAGAACTGAAATCGGTTATGCTTATTCCGGCTTGAGCGAACCACACGCGGGTGCGGGTGTCAACCGGCCAGACGGCGGAGAGGATGATCTGCGGCTGCGCGCGGTCTGAGCCGCACCCGCGCTTCGGCCCGCTACGGTCGCCGGGCACCGGCGAGCACTCCAGGGAAGCGCTGCGCACCGCCGGGCTCACCGACGCGGAGATCGAGTCGCTGATCGACGCGGGCACCGTCGTCGCGGGCGACCCGATGCCGCGGGCCCTGCCGACGGCGTATCGCTGAGGGGTGGCCGTGATGCGTGCGATTCTTGGTCCACGACTAGAATCCATTCCGGATGAGGACGATGGACACGTGCGACCGGCAATGATCCCCGCGACCCCCTCCACCCCCGCGCAGCGCGACCGCTATCAGCGGATGGTCCAGGCGGCCACGGCGATGCTGGCCAGCGGGGGTGAGGACGCGCTGCAGATGAAGGAACTCGCCGAGCGCGCGGTGGTCTCGCTGGCCACGCTCTACCGTTACTTCCCGTCCAAGGACCACCTGCTAGTGGCGATCTCGCAAAGCAGATACGAGAACGCGTTGCGGCGGGTGTCCAGCGAGGCGCCGCGCGGCGCCACCGTGCAAGAGCGGATCACCGGCCACCTGCTCCGCGAGTTCCGCGCCGAGCAGCGCGACCAGCGGCTCACCGCCGCGCTGACCCGGGTGCTGACCGACACCCGGCCCGAGTACGCGCCGGTCATCATCGAGACGCAGCTGCTCTACCTCCGGGTGCTCGAGCACGTCGCCACGGAGGGCGGCCCGGTCGATGAAGAGCTGCGGCGCAGGCTCAGGATCGTGACGGACGTCTTCGGCGCGGCCACGCGCCGCTGGCTCGCCGGGGTGTCCTCGGCCGCGGAGGCGCGATTCGAGATCCGGGTGGGCTGCTACGTGCTGCGCGCGAGAGACGAGGAGAGCGCCTGACCCGCGCGGCCACCGGCCGCCAGGACGCTGCCGGGACCCGGTCAGATCTGGCCCCTGCGGGCCGGGTCTAGCGTTGAGGCATGATGTTCTGGCAGCTGACGATCGACGCGAACGACCCGGCCCTGCTCGCGCGGTTCTGGGCGCAGGCGCTGGGCTACCAGCCGGCGCCGCCGGCCGCGCCGGAGACGACCTGGCACGCCCATTACCGTGCCCGGCTGGGCGAGGATGCCGCCTTCGATGACCGGCTTGGACCTGGTCCGCGAACACCCCGAGATCGCCGCCGAACTCGTCCGTGGCGCCCCCGGGGTCAAGCTGCCCGCCCAGCTCGTCGTCTCCCTCGCTCCGACCGACATGAGCGCGGTCGTCCCGGTGCAGTACCTGGCCGACATGGTCGTGCTCATCACCGACGCCAAGACCGGCAAGCCCGTCTTGGCGGTGATCATCGAGCCGCAGCTGCGCAGCAGCAAGACCAAGCAGTACAGCTGGCCGGTCTACCTCACTACCGTGCGCCGCGTCTCCCAATGCCCGAAGGCAGTGCTGGTGGTGCTGTGCCCCGACCCGGCCGAGGCCCGCAAGTGCCGCCAGCCGATCCGCACCGGGCACCCCGGCTTCGACCTGGTGCCGATTGTCATCGACTCCAGCGCGCCGCCCGGCGCCGGCGGCGGCAGTCCGTACCTGACGGTGTTTGCCGCGAGCATGGGCGGCATCGACATGGCCACCGAGGCCGGCGCCCGCATGGTCTTGGACGCCATGGCCAGCCCCGGCGTCTCCGACGCCGACCGGCGGCGGATGATAACGATTATGCTGAGACTATCGGACGATGCCGCGAGGCAGAGCCTGGAGGCGATGATGAAAACGCGCGAGTACGAGAAGACCTTCATCGAGCGCATCCACGACGAGGGCATCGCCGAGGGCGAGGCCAGAGGCAAGGCTGAGGGTAAGGCCGAGGCCGTCCTAAGGCTCCTCGATGCGCGGGGCCTGGCACCGTCGCCGGAGCAACGGCAGCGGGTCTCGTCCACCACCGACCCCGCTCAGCTCGACCGCTGGTTCGACCGCGCCATCGCCGCCAGCACCGCCGCCGAGGTCTTCACCGACTAAGCGCCCGGGTCAGCCCAGGCCGTCCTGCTGGCCGCCGACGGCGCGGAGCAGGAAGCTAACGAGCCGCTCGGCGTGGCCCCTGACGTCGCGGTCGAGGCTCGCTTTGAGGTCGGGCGGCGTGGACAGGACGTGCATCATGGCCCCGCCGGCCAGGGTGTCGAGCAGCAGGGTGACCGGCGCGTCCGGCGCCAGCTCGCCGCGGGCGATGCCGCGCCGGACCATGGCCCGCGCGGCCAGCACCTGCGACCGCCTGATGCCCTCGTAGTGCTCGGCCACGCCGGGGATGGCGTCGGCCTCCAGGTTCAGCCGCATCGCGGCCCGGCTGGCGGGGCCGGCGAAGAGGTCGAGCATCTGGACGGCGAGCTCGGTGAGGTCGCCGCGCAGCGTGCCGGTGTCGACGTCGGTCACCCGCGCCATCCGCAGCGTGACGGCGTCGGCGAGTAGCGCCTCCTTGCTGCTCCAACGCAGGTACAGCGACGCCTTGCCCACCCCGGCCCGCCGGGCGACCGTCTCCATCGCGAACCCGGCCCAGCCGGCCTCGCCGAAGAGGTCAAGCGCCGCCTGGGCGATCTTGCGATCCACGTCCGGATCGCGGGGACGCCCGAGGGGCACGTGCGGAACGGTCACCATGCCTGCCTTCCGGTCGGGCCGCCGTCGGGGTATTGCTGAACGGTAGCCGTCAAGATATCATCCGACAACATGAACGGGAAGCGTTCAGTTAATACGCGCTGGGCGGCACGCTCCGGTGAGGCCCCGAGCGAGCCAGCTGGCGCAAGCCGTCTCGTCCGTGACCTCCCTGGAGGAGCCGCAGATGCCTGTCCAGATCACCGCTGACCGGCTGACGACCTTGTTCCGGCCGCGCAGCGTCGCCCTGGTCGGCGCGTCCGACAAGTCCGTGTTCTCGATGATCGCGCACGCGAACCTGGTGCAGTTCGGCCTCGGCGACCGTACCTACCTGGTTAACCGCCGGGGCGCGGTCACCCACGGCCAGGCCCTCCGTCCGCTCCTGCGCGGAGATCGGCGAGCCGGTGGACGTGGCGTACCTGATGGTGCCGCGGGCCGGCATGCTGGAGGCGCTGAGCGACGCCGCGGCGGCCGGGATCCGCAACGCGGTCGTGCTGTCGTCCGGCTACGGCGAGGCGGGGGCGGCGGGCCGCGCGGCGCAGGACGAGCTCGCCGCGCACGCCGAGTCGCTCGGCATGGTGCTGCTCGGCCCGAACCACCTGGGGTTCGCCAACTTCACCGAGGGCATTCCGGTGTGCTCGATCCCCGGCCTGCCGCGAGACGGGGGACCGGTCGCGCTGCTGTCGCAGAGCGGCGCGAGCTCCTCGGCGATGCTCGACTTCGCCACTATGGTCAACGTCGGCCTCTCCTACATGGTCACCCTCGGCAACGAGGCGATGATCACCGCCGGGCACGTGCTGGACTTCCTGGTCGACGACCCGGGGACGCGGGCGGTCGCGATCTTCATGGAGACGGTCCGCGATCCCGCGGTGTTCCGCCGCGCCGCCCGGCGAGCCGCGGCCGCGGGCAAGGCGATCGTCGTCCTGAAGGCGGGCAGCAGCGCGCTGTCGGCCAGGACCGCCGCGGCGCACACCGGCGCGCTCGTCGGCGACGACAAGGTCACCGACGCGATCTTCGCCGACCTCGGGGTGATCCGGGTCGACTCGATCGAGGACATGCTGATCACGGCGGGCGCCGCGGCGGCCCTCGGCCGGCTGGAGCGGCCGGGCATCGGCATCGTGTCGATCTCCGGCGGCGCGTGCGACATCGTGGCCGACCGGGCGGAGGACCTCGGCGCCGAGCTGCCGGAGCTGGCCGAGGAAACCCGCGACGCGCTGGCCGCAATCATGCCGGAGTACGGGACCGTGCAGAACCCGCTCGACGTGACCGGCGCCGCGATCATCGACCCGACGATCTTTACCCGGGCGATCGGTGCCATCTCCAGGGATCCGTCCGTGGGCGTCGTCGGCGTCATCCAGGGGGTGCCATGGTTCGACGACGGCCAGCCCTACGTGGCCCAGCGGTTCGTGGACGCGATCGGCGACGGGATCAGGGACGCTGCCTGCCCGGTCGCGTTCATCAACCAGGTCATGCAGCCGATCACCGACTACACCCGCTCGGTGATGGCCCACGGCAACGTCAGCTACGTGATCCCCGGCCTGCGCCAGGCGATCGTCGCGCTCCGCAACGTCGCGTGGTGGTCCGAGGCCACCCGGCCCGCGCCAGCAGGCACCGCCGGCGAACCGGCCGTGCCGGTCCCGGTGCCGCCCGCACCCGCGCGGCACGGCCAGTGGTCGGAGGACGCGGCCCGCCGGCTGCTCGCCGAGGCCGGCGTCCCCGTCGTGCCCGCCCGCCTCGTCACCTCCGCCGGCGACGCGGCCAGGGCGGCGGCCGAATTCGGCGGCCCGGTCTGCCTCAAGGTCGTCTCGCCGCAGATCGTCCACAAGACCGACATCGGCGGCGTGCTCCTCGACGTCGCCGCCGCGGAGGACCCCGTCAAGAGCGCCTTCGAAGCCGTCACGGCCGCCGCGGAAAACGTCGACGGCGCCACCGTCGACGGCGTCCTGGTCAGCCCGATGCGCCGGGGCGGCACCGAACTGCTGGTCGGCGTGGTCCGCGACCCGCACTGGGGCCCGATGCTCGCGGTGGCGCTCGGCGGCGTCTTCGTCGAGGTACTCAAGGACTCGGCGCTCGCGCCGCTGCCCGTATCGCCCAGGCAGGCCCGCCGGATGCTTGACCAGCTGCGCGGCCGCGCCGTGCTCGACGGCGTCCGCGGCGCCGCGCCCGCCGACCTCGACGCCCTGGCGGCCGTGATCGCCCGCGCCGGCGACCTCGCCCTGGCGCTCGGCGACGACCTGGAATCGCTGGAGATCAACCCGCTGCGGGTGGACGGCGCGGTGATCGAGGCCCTCGACGCCGTCGTCACCTGGGCCAGGAAGGACAACGACTGATGCGAACCGCCCTCACCGGCCTGCTCGGCGTGCCGCACCCGATCGTCGGGTTCAACCGCTCGCCCGGCGTGGTCGCCGAGGTCACCAAGGCGGGCGGCTTCGGCGTCCTGGCCGCGTCCGCGTACACCCCGGAGGAACTCGACGCCCAGCTCACCTGGATCGAGAAGCAGGTCGGGGACAAGCCCTACGGCGTTGACCTGCTCGTGCCGGAGAAGTTCGCCGACGGTGACCCGGACAACCTCGTCGCCAGCCTGCGCGCGCAGATCCCGCGGGCGCACCTGGACTTCGTCAACGGCCTGCTCGCCAAGTACGGCATCCCCGAGGCCGCCAAGAAGGAGACGCACGACGAGATCGCCGCACGCCTGAACCCGCGCGGCGCGCAGGCGCTGCTCGACGTCGCGTTCGGCCACCGGATCGCGCTGATCGCCAACGCGCTCGGCACCCCGCCCGCCGGCCTTGTCGCCCGGGCCAAGAAAGCCGGGGTTCCCGTCGCGGCGCTGGTCGGCCAGGCTAAGCACGCCCGGCGGCAGATCGACGCGGGCGTGGACGTGCTGATCGCCCAGGGCACCGAAGCGGGCGGGCACACCGGCACGATCGCCACCATGGTCCTCACCCCCGAGATCGTCGCCATCGCCGGGAACCGCCCCGTCCTCGCGGCCGGCGGCATCGCCTCCGGGCGGCAGATGGCCGCCGCGCTCGCGCTCGGCGCGGCGGGCGTCTGGTGCGGCTCGGTGTGGCTGTGCAGCGAAGAGGACGTCGCCAACCAGGCCGTCAAGGCCAAGTTCATGGCCGCCGCCAGCTCCGACACGCTCCGCTCGCCCACGAGGACCGGCAAGCCCGCCCGGCAGCTGCGCACCGCCTGGCACGACGAGTGGGAACGGCCGGGCAGCCCGGCGCCGCTGCCGATGCCACTGCAGCCGCTGCTGGTCAACGAGGCGTGGCAGCGGATCGACGCCGCCGCCGCGGCGGGCCACGAGGGCGCGCTCCGGCTTGAGTCGTTCTTCGTCGGCCAGGTCGTCGGGTCGTTCGACGCGATCCGGCCGGCCGCCGAGATCACCCGCCAGATCGTCGCGGAATGCGAGCAGCGGATCGCCGAACTGGGAGGAATGCTGTGAGCCTCGACCCCCGCACGCCCGTGGTCGTCGGCGTCGGCCAGTCGTCGGAGCGCCTCGGCGAGCCCGGTTACCGGCGCCGCTCCCCGGTCGACCTGGCCGCCGACGCGGCCCGGGACGCAATCCGCGACACGGGCCTCGACACCGGCGTCGGCCAGGCCGCGGTCGCCGCCGCGATCGACACCGTCGCCGGGATCAGGCAGTTCGAGAACTCCAACCCCGGTGCCCGCGCGCCGCTCGGCCGCTCGGACAACTACCCGCGGTCCGTGGCCGCCCGCGTCGGCGCCAGCCCCGCGCGCGCCGTTCTCGAGGTCGCCGGCGGCCAGGCACCCCAGCACCTGGTCAACGAGTTCGCCGCGGCCATCGCCCACGGGCAGGCCCGTGTCGTGCTGCTGTTCGGCTCCGAGGCCATCTCCACCATCGAGCACTACGCCAACGCGGACGAGGAAGGCAGGCCGGACTTCACCGAGCACGCCGAGGGCGGCGTCGAGGACCGCGGCTACGGCCTTAAGGGACTCGTCTCGACGCACCTGGCCGCGCACGGCCTCACCGGCGCGCCCAGCCAGTACGCGCTGATCGACAACGCCCGCCGCGCCCGGCTCAAGCAGACGAGACAGGAGTACGCCGCCGCCATGGGCGCCCTGTTCGCGCCGTTCACGAAGGTGGCCGCGGCCAACCCGCACGCGTCCGCGCCGGTCGAGCGGGGCGCGGCGGAGCTGGTCACCCCGACCGAGGCGAACCGCCCCATCGCCGACCCCTACACCCGCTACATCGTCGCCAGGGAGAAGGTCAACCAGGGCGCCGCCGTCCTGCTGACGTCGGTGGCGGAAGCGGAACGGCTGGGCATACCCGAAGACCGCTGGGTGTACCTGCCCGGCCACGCCGACCTGCGCGAGCGCGCGCTGATGGAGCGGGCCGACCTGTCAAGGAGCCCGGCCGCGGTCCTGGCCGCCCGGCACGCCCTCGAGGTGGCGGGCATCAAGGCGGACGACCTGGCCACCTTCGACCTGTACTCCTGCTTCCCCGCGCCGGTGTTCAACGTCTGCGAGGGACTCCACGTCCTCCCGGACGACCCGCGCGGCCTCACGCTCACCGGCGGGCTGCCGTTCTTCGGCGGCGCTGGCAACAACTACTCGATGCACGCCATCGCGGAGACGGTGCAGCGCGCCAGGAGCAACCCGGGAACGTTCGGGTTCGTCGGCGCCAACGGCGGCATCATGAGCAAGTACTCCGCCGGCGTCTACAGCACCACCCCGGCCGAGTGGGCCCCCGATAACAGCAAGAAGCTCCAGGTCGAGATCGACGGCTGGGCCGCCCCCGAGCAAGCGCGGCACGCCGACGGGTGGGCGACCGTCGAGACCTACACGGTCAAGCACGCCCGCGACGGGAAGCGCACGGGCATCGTCATCGGCCGGCTCGACTCCGACGGGCGGCGTTTCGTCGCCAGCGGAGAAGACGAGGACCTGCTCGGCCTGCTCACCTCGGAGGAGCCATCCGGCGGACGGGTATACGCCAGGTCGTTCGGGACAGGCAACAGGGTTACCGCCAGCGAAGAGCGGATGAACGACCTGTTCCCGGCCGCGCCCCTCGTCCTGCGCGACCGTTACGAGCACGTGCTGGTGCGGCGTGACGGCCACCTGCTCGAGGTCACCATCAACCGGCCCGAGGCGCGCAACAGCCTGCACCCGATGGCCAACGACGAGCTCGACCACGTCTTCAGCTCGTTCTTCGCCGCCGACGACCTGTGGGTGGCGATCCTCGCCGGCGCCGGCGACAAGGCGTTCTCCGCGGGCAACGACCTCGTGTACTCCGCCTCGGGCAAGCCCGTGTGGGTGCCGAAGAACGGGTTCGCCGGCCTCACCAGCCGCCGCGACCTGCCCAAGCCGGTCATCGCCGCGGTCAACGGGTACGCGATGGGCGGCGGCCTCGAGATCGCCCTCGCCTGCCACCTCGTCGTCGCCGACGCCACCGCGCGGTTCGCGCTCAGCGAGGTCAAGGTGGGGCTGATCGCCGGCGCCGGCGGCCTCGTGAGGCTGCCCCGCACCGTCCCGCCCAAGGTCGCGACCGAGATGATCCTCACCGGCCGCCGGATCACCGCCGCCGAGGCGCTCGGCTACGGCCTCGTCAACCGGGTCACCGAGGCGGGCCAGGCCCTGGCAGGGGCCCGCGCGCTCGCCGCCGAGATCCTGGACGGCTCGCCGACCTCGGTCCGGCTCTCCCTTCAGGTCATGGCGGAGACCCAGGGCATCCCCGACGTCATCGACGCCGTCACGCACCCGACGTCCGCAATCGACGACCTGATGATCAGCGAGGACATGATCGAGGGAGTGACGGCTTTCGCTGCCAAGCGCCCGCCTCGCTGGCGCAACCGCTAGCCCGCCGCGAGCCGAGGCCCGCGCCGCGGTCACCGTCCGTGCCGCGACCGTCGCGCGTTATCCCGAACGGATGGCGGCTCCGCCCGCCCGGGCGCTTCGCGCCATTCCCGTCCCGGGTCGCGGTCGGCGCGCCGTCCTGAGCCCGCGGGACTGTATTCTTTGTCCGGGTGAGCCGGCCGGGCGGCCGCGCCGGGCCTTACGGCCCGGTGAGGAAGGTCCGGGCTCCACAGGGCGAGGTGGTCGGTAACGCCGACCCGGGGTGACCCGCGGGACAGTGCCACAGAAAACAAACCGCCTTCTGGCCTTGGCCGGAGGGTAAGGGTGAAACGGTGGTGTAAGAGACCACCAGAGCCGCAGGTGACTGCGGTTGCTTGGTAAACCCCACCTGGAGCAAGGTCAAGAGGGCCCTTCGGGGCCTGCGCGAGCGTTTGAGGGCTGCCCGCCCGAGGCTCGCGGGTAGACCGCACGAGGCTGCCGGCAACGGCAGTCCTAGATGGATGACCGCCGCCTCGTGGCAACGCGAGGCACAGAACCCGGCCTACAGGCCGGCTCACCCCTCCCATATCCCTCTGACCTGCGACGGAGCGTAGCTCACCCGGAGGCGGGGGCACTTTGGGGGCACATCAGCGCTGCGGGGCGAACGCCCGGTCGAGAGCGTCACGGGCGCGTCCGCCGGCCTCGGGGACCAGGTGGCCGTACAGGTCCACAGGTTCCTGCTCGGCGTAGTGCTCTATGGTTCATGATGTTCGCTCGCTCACTGGTCCAGTCTGCTCGTCAGGCACCGTCCACGCGGAGCGGGCTATGCGGTAAATGCACTGCTATGCTGCCGACGTGGGAGCCAGCCGGTGCCGGTACTGCCGCCATCCGTCCGCGCCGGAATCCCGCTGCTGCTCGGTGTGTGGTGCCCCGGCCGAGATCCGGATCACAGGCTCGGGGTGGATGGAGCAGCCGATGATCCAAAGCATGACGCGGATCCGCTGCGGAAATACACGTTGCCAGATCGCAGGCACACTCACGCCCGCCGCGGAATTCGCCCTGGCGCCCGACGACTGGATTTACTTCGCCCCGCACGCGCTGCTGTGGGCGGACACGGCCACCACGTTCGCGATCGCGCCGGTACCGCGGAGCTACGACCCCACCGCCCGGCCGGGCCACGACCCGCGCCCTGAGGACCTGCCGCGCAAGCTTCTGGAGGCGTACGGTCCCGGCCACATCGGCGTGTCGGAGAATCACGCCGGGGAACTCATCGCCGTCCCGCTGGCGAACGGGCAGTTGGTCCACATCCTGGAGAACCGCTTCCTCTGCGCGACCGGGTCCGTCTCCTACAAGTACCTCCCTTGCCCGATTCACTACCGGAAGTACTCTCGCGGCGGCGAGCACGAACTCGAATGCCCTGCCGGCCGTCACCATTATCAGTTCACCGCCTCCGGCGGCCCCGGACTGCTGCTGCTCCACGCGGCGGGCAACGTCTTCGTCCGCGACCTGACCGAGACCGAATCGATCCTGGTTGAGCCGATTTCGCCGGTGTACTGGGACGAGAGCGTCGAGTTTTCCATGCACCTGGAGTACATGCGCACCCCGGGCGCCCGTGACAGGAGCGACCCCGGCAGTTACCGGAAGATCTGGCTCCGGCTCAGCGGTCCTGGCCGAGTGGCCGTGCAGTCCGTTCACAAACGGGCAGAGGAGACTGGGATCCCCGACTACCTCTCCTTCGATACCACCAAGCGATGGTGACACTGGGACTGACGCCTGTTTCGCCGGCTGGGTTCTCTCACGCCGTGCACGATCGAAAGACCAGCCATTGTTGCCTGGTGGTTTTCCTGGGATGTTCGACCATTATCGCTACGGAAAGCGGGCACTCGGTGCGCTGTTGTCCTGGAAATCAATTAGCTCTATGCATTCGCATGCGCAAATCTGTAAAGTCAGGGAATTATTAGAATCCTTGCGATAGTTTTGAACCGAGGGAAAGGATGCTTGTCGTGTCCGATAATTCCGGTACGTCGGCCGTAGCGCAGGCAGAGTATCTGCGCAGTGTCTGTCCCGTTACTCGAGGCTCGACTCGTTGCGCGAGCTTGGACCACTTCATCCCGGACGCCGAAGACCCGGCGGGTATCGTCGCCGCCCTCCGCGAGGCTCTCCCTGCCCGCAGCTACCTGGCGTTGTCTCACGGCACCCCCAACTTCCACCCCGGGAGATAGTCGGCACTGCGGCCGCCGCCTACGACGCCGCCACCGCCCCCTGGTCCTGCGGCCAGAGGTAGCCATTGAGGCATTCCCCGACGGCTTCACGGCCGAGCCCCGGGTTTGGTCCAGGCACCCCTGTGGCGCCGGATACCAAGCCCAAGCCGGCCGACCTGAACAAGATAGGCATCCACGCCGCGGTCGCCGTGAAGAACTAACTGTCCCCGCCGGCAACAGGTGGACCGAGATCGCCACCCGGCTCGACGTGACCCACCAAGTGGCCCACCAACGCTGGCGCGGCAGCGGAAAAGCCGCTCAGAACGAACGGATCAGAGATCACTCGTTAGTTTGAAAGGCGCACGTCGTTGCGGGTGCCGAGTGGCGGTTGTTTCCGTACTCCAACGCTGCTGACAGTGCGGACTGTACGCCCTGATCGGGCTCGTTGGCCGTCCGATCCCGGACAATGGTTTGGTACTCCAACCTGTGAAAAATCGGGCTTCGGATAATGCTTTGCAGTGCTGCGGTGCGAACACTTGCCGACCGGTCATTAATCACGCGATCTTCAATGAACTTCTGAGTGTCGGCAATATGCAACCGCTGTTCGGCCGCTATGAGTGCGCTAAGCGCTGCCTGGCGGACCGACACCGATCTGTCATTGGCTGCCAGGCGCTTAATAAGGGCGAGGCGGTCACTGGCCTCGCCGACATCCCAATGCGACTTCTGTCCAAGTTCCAGGATGGCAGCCTTCCGCACAATCGCATTCGGATCGCGGGACACGCGGTCGCGAACGAATGCTCGGTCGTCGTCGGAGAGGCACGGCCACTGATGCGCTAGTCCGGAAAGTGCGATCGCACGGACCTCTGGCACGCTGTCCCGGGCGGCCTGCGACCTGACCAGGGTAGTCACCCAGAAGTGAGAGGACACCATCGGTGCGATCTCCTTCAGCACACCGCAGCGGACAACCGGGTCCGCGTCGTTGGCCGTCCGTTCTGTCACGAATCCCTGAGAATTAGTTATTTCAGCTATACGTGACAACTCCGTAAGCGCGACCGTTCGCACCGATGCCTCGGGATCCGCAATTGCCTGCTCTCGCAAGAAATCAGCTTGCTCCTCGACGGATGCCACGTGCCTCAGCCTAAGAAGCCCTGCGCGGACGGACGGCGCAGCATCATTCACCGCCCGGTCACTGATGAATGACTTCACCGTCAGGCCATGCTCCGGCCAGTTGCCGACAATTGCCCAGATCACTGCAATGCGCACGGATGCCGACGGATCGTTGACGGCCCGATCTAGGACGAACTCGGTCATTTCCCGGCCAGCTTGGCAGTTGACCGCAATTGCCGTGAGAGCAGCCGCGCGCACCGAAGGAGCGGCATCGTCTGCTGCTCGCTCCCTGATGAACGCGAGAACTCCGGCATCTCCTGGCCGCTGAGTCGCCAGCGCGTCGATTACTGCTTGCCTGACTACCGCTTCAGCAGCGAACCGGCCGCGCTTCAGGACGAAGGCGGTCGCGATGTCTTGGGCAGGCCAGCTGCAGGTCATCGCTGCTGCGGCGGCGGAGGCGATGAGTGCCGACTTGTCCGGAGGCCATGTCCCCTGGGAGCTGGCCAAACTCAGGAGTACCTCCAAGGCCCGCGCGTTCCCGGGCCAGGCTGAGGCAAGGTACTCGATGAAGCGCCGGACGGCTTCGTAGCTGCGTTCAGTGCCGGCACGCCCGCCGATAGCGTCGAGGATCGCCGGTTCATAGCGCCATGATCGCTGCACGGCAGCCAGGGCGGCCAGGCTGACCCAGCTCTCGCTGTCGGTTTGTACCACCTCGGCGAGCACCGGACCAAGGTCGGTACGGCCCGGCCATTCATGTTCCAGAGCGGCGATCGCGCCGAGCCTGACGGCCTCTTCCGCATCCTTGAGGGCGGCGACCGCGTAGTTGAGGCGTTCCTTTCTCGTCTGGAGAGCGAAGCCCATCTGCCAGCCGGCGAAGCGGCTAGCCACCGTCCCTGATTCGTTCAAGGCGACGATGCAGCGGCGGACATCCTCGGGTGCGGTCACCACGCTGGCCAAGTCAGCGAAAGCCCCCAGTGCCTTCACCATGAACTCATCAGGGCCTTCGCCACTCGTTATCGGGTAGCGTTCGACCGCCCGCGCAAGTTCGACAAGGAGACGTTCTCCCTGAGCTTGATCCTGTGGAATGCCGGCCTCTCCAAGTAGCCGCGCCGCGGCGGCCACCCGATGGGGAGAAGTGCCGGACGAGCTTCCCCAGACGTGCTCGATCGCCCCGCTGATCGGGGTGCCCTGGCCGTGGAGCATCGCGATCAGCAGGGGGAGGACCTCTTCCCATGCTGGATCCTGCCAGTGCGCGCCGAAGATCTCCCTGTTCAGCCAGTCGAAATCCGCGCCTTTGTTGTTGAACTCGCGCAGGCAGTCGCACGCGGCGAAGTACTCCATGAACGTGCGGTGAACGAAGCCGAAAATACGCTCGCCGACGCCAGCGAGGACGTACGTGCGTTCCATCAAGTGCTGCAGAATGGAGACGGCGATGGCGGCGGCCTCCCCCTCGGCGCGCTGGTACTTGGCCGACAGGTAGCCGACCAAGATGTCCTGCAACGGGCCGTAGGCAATCGCGTTGAGTTCGCTGCCGGAATTTGTGCCGCCGAGGTGAGCGTGTTCCAGCATGTACCGGGCGATCTGCTGAAGCATCTGGGACTTTTGCTCGGTCCTGATCTCCACCGCGAGCTTGAAGTCCTCGGTCTCGATGCCCTTGCCCGCCAGGTCCCAGTCCTCGAGAAGCGTCTCCGCGCAGCGCTGGTACAGCCGATACCGTTCAGTGGGCAAGTCACGGTTCTTGTAGATGACCGCCATCATCGTCAGCAGCAGCGGGTTGCCCGCCAGGTCGAGTAGCCGCGGGGACTCGATAATCCGCCGTACCAGTCCCTCGGCCGTACGCCCAGTTCCTTCCAGGCTGTAGTGCTGGTACCAGCGGCCAGCGAAGTCCCTGATGTGGGCAACCGTCAGCGGCATCACCATGTAGTGGGCGAACCTTGCCAGATCGAGACTGGTCGGGTCGTACCCGGCGATACGGGAGGTGACGACAATCCGGCAGCCCGGGTACTGTCGTGCGAACGCCCGGAATTGGTCGATGACCCGTCGCCGATCATGCGGATCGAAGACTTCGTCAAGGCCGTCGAAGAAAACGACCGCCTTACCGTCCCCTTCCAGGGCCCCGTTCACACTTTCCGGGTCAAGTTCCGCCCCGTAGACGTCCTTCGAGCGGCTCACGATGTGACTAACGAAATCCGGATGATTGTCCAGCACATAGGCGCGCAACTCGACGAGGAACGGAATAGGGTGCCCCGCCAGGTGCTGAGGCACCGCATCGGCGCCGACTGCCGCGCCCCCGCAGAGCCGGAGCATCGCGTACTGCACCAGGCTTGACTTCCCCGCCCCGGGGCCGCCGAGGAATACCTGAGTCCGCTCCCGGCCAAGGACACTGAGTACCTGCTCTGGACTGCCGGCAAACAACTGGCCGACAAGCGGGTCTGTGTCGCCCCCCGCCCTCCTGTCGCCACCAGCGCTCACCACCGCCCGCGTCGTCCGGTTCCGTCGCGGAAGCTCTCTGTCCACCGCTGCCTCAACTGTCGGGCGCCTGTCTTCGCCTCGTGCACTTTCCGCGGAGCTTGCTGGGTCCGGCACAGCCGCGCGGGCTCCGTAGATCTCCCGCTGGTATTGGCGGACCTCGTCCGGCACGTCGGTGCCAGAGACACCCTGTATCACGAACTGAGGTTCAAAGACCTCGGTTAGCGGGATCCGCAGCGGGTCGCGCCGACGGCTCGCACCGACGATGACCTGGAGGCGGACCCACTGGTGCCGGTCAAGAACCGCCTCTCGGTAGGCCAGCCAGCCGGGGGGCTCACGGTCGACCACTATGTCGTTGCGCTTTTCCCACGCGCCGACTGCCTCGCTGACCTTGCGCGCCAGCTCATCGACCGTGGAGAAGAAGTTCACGATATGCCGGCCGCCCGCGAGTTCCGCGCGCAGCACCTCGATGCGGGACAGATCCTTGTCCTGCTTACTGCGGGGCCAGGCGGCGTCTTCACCGAGCAGGAAGATCAGGCATTCCTTGCCGTCAGCCAAGGCACGACGGTACTCAAGCTCGGTAATGGATCGGCCATCCGGGTTGTGTTCCGCAGGGATGTGGCCGAAGCGCCACGCGAATATCCCGACGTAGACGTCACACGACCCGACATCGCTCATGCACCGCTCGACCGGACGTGCGTCCTCGGCGACGTAGTACTCCATCGCGACGTCCTCATGACCGAGGCGGCGTATAGCCTGGCTGACCTCCTTGCGGTGGTCGGGAAGGTCCGCAGACGTCGACGAAACATAGATTCGAGCCACCCAGTCGGCTCCCACATGGGACAGAGAAGCCCTGACAGAATCCAGCGGACGCGACTAACCGGGCAGATGCCCCGCGCCAGCGCCTGCGCTGAGACTACCCCGCCAACACCACCGCACAGGCTCCCTCCCCGGAGATGATTACAGGCAAGCCACCGGTCCCGGGTCAGAGGAAGTCGCTCCAGAACGGCACCATCGGCGGCGGCGTCCAGTCTGGGCTGATGGAGTGCCGGCCGAGTTCCTGGTTGATGTAGTCGGCGAGGTCGGTGCCGTAGACGATGATATCGGTCTGGTAGATCGACAGCACCGGGTGCCCGTAGGTGCCCCGTCCGGCCGGCAGGTAGCGGTGCGAGCAGACGGGGATCATCTTGGGTGCCCGGCTGAGGTGCTGGCGTGCTGTCGTGAGTGCCTCGCTGGTGCCGGCCGGCCGCTGGCCCCAGGAGGGATGCCACAGGGCGTTGTGCTCGACGTCGAAGAGCGCTCCCTCGACGGGCCAGCCGAGTCGCTCGCGGAGGTCACCGGGCTCTGCGTCGCGCCAGTCGGGCCACGGGTTGCGCCGCCCTGGCGCCGGGCTGCTGAGCGGGAGTCCCGCGGCAAGGAAGGCGCGGTGGTCAGCGGCGAACTCGAACTCGTAGGCTGCCTCGATCCGGGCGAACTCGGCATCGGTGAGACCCGGCCCGATGTCGCACTGGCCTGCCCGGGCCAGCCGGCGGGCGGCCTCCTCGCCCAGGCGCTTGGCATCACCGCTGTCCACGGGAGAACAGTAGCGGCCGGGCGCAACTGAAGGCAGCGGTCCACGGCCGCTGGCCTGCCTGGCTTCACTTGAAGCACGACGCTCCGGCTTCGCTTGATGCGCGACACGCCCTGGGTTTCTTTCGGGGGCTGCGACGCGGTTGCCCGCGAGCTGATCGCTTAGAAGGTGACATCGTCGGCGTCGAGGATCCGTGCTCCTGCCTGTACAAGTTCGTCCTCGACGGCTGTGGCTATCTGCGCCGCGCTGCGCTGCCTATTGCCGTACGTTGCGTGGGCTCCTCGCGGGAGCAGGACAGTGAAGTCTTGTTGGAGGGCGGCAAGTGACGTCTCGCGGACGCAGTACTCGCTCTGCATGCCGACGATGACGAGGTCGCGAGCGTCCGCGAGAAGACTGCCGAGCTCGGTGCCGGCGAAGCTGTTGGGCGTGCGCTTGTCGATGACCGCTTCGCTCTCGGCAGCATCGTGGACCAGTTCCCAGCCCGTGGTCCCGGGCGCGTCGGGGTCGTCCTTGCCGCCGTTGTTGCGCACGTGGACAACCATCGCACCGGAGCTTCGCGCCTGTTCCAGGATCCGGGCGATTTTGGAACCGACGGCCGGTGCGTCGGGGACCGGCTGAGGCGGCAGCAGCATGTTTCGCTGAACGTCGATCATCAGTAGCGTTCTGTGGCTCATGAAGAGGGCTCCTTCGACCTTAAGAATAGTTGGGGAGGCTCTGTGCCGCCTGATGTCAGGCCTGGACGGTGGACCGAGACGCATCCGTGCAGCCTTCCGGGCACTCCTGAAGCGCTCCCTAGTGCTCGAGCCGTGGATCGAGGCCGATGCAGAGTTGTGGCCCGGCGGCGGCCGGTCGGCTGCGGTGATGGTTCGAATAAGGCATGCAGGCTCGGCTGGTGCTGGTTCACAGTCCGCTGGTTGGCTGCGGGACTTGGGGACGTGTCGCCAAGAACCTGGCCGGGGACGGATACGCGGTAGGCGTGCCTGATCTGGCGGGGACCGTCACGGCGGGGCCTCCGTATCACCTGCGGCAGGCCCGTGGATCAGCCTTACTGAACGTCCACCGTTACTTCGGTGCCGCCCGGGGAGAATACCAAGTGGACGGTGGGCTTGCCCTTGCCGGCCATGGTGACGGTGACCGTTGCGCTCCCGCCGGCCGCCAGGGTGCCGGACATGGGAGAGACGACCACCTTCTTCTCCAGGCCGGGCGGCTCCGAGACGGACCAGGCGACGGGGCCGCCGGAGGCGGCGAGCGTGATGGTCCCGCTAGCGGGCGGCACCAGGTCTACCGTCTGTGGGGTCACGCTCAGCGTGCCTGGCCGCCGCCGACGTGCTGGCCAGCGCGGAGGGCGATGCGGCGGCGGACGCCGACACGGACGGGGCCGCGGAGGTCCGGGAGAGAGCGCTCGCTGTCGTTCCTCCCGCGCTTGGCGTGGTGGGCACCGCTGCCGTGCTGGCGGTCACCCCCGGGAAGTTACCTGGACTGGGCGCCGGGCTGCTGGCCGCGGCCTTGGGCGTGGCCACGACCGCGGGGCCGGCCGGCGGCGGCGTGTCATGGTGCGGGGGCAGGGCTACCACGGCGACAGCGGACGCGACGGCCGCCGCCGTCCCGGTTGCCGCGCCCGCGTGCGCTAGCCGGGTCTGCCACCACGCCTTTGGCGGGGCTAGCGGCACGGGGAACCCGCTGCTCCCGAACGTCCACGCCGCCGAGGCCGCGCCGTGCGCCGCCGACGCGGGCGAGGCCCCCAAAGCCGCCCGAAGCACCTGGTGCCGGAAGCCGTACGGCAGTGCGGCGGCGACCGCGATGCCGAGGAACGCCGAGGGCACCATTTCCTGGCGCTGCCGCCCGGAACAGACGCGGCACGCCCTGGCGTGCCGGTTAAGGCGCTTGCGCAGCAGGACGGTGAGCCGGCCGTCCCAGCCTTCGAGCAGCGCGTCAAGCGCCGCGCAGTCCCGGCGGCCGACGCGGGCCAGGACCAGCGCCGATAGCGAGGTCTCCAGCCGGTCCTGGGCGCGTGACAGCAGCGCGCTTGCGTGGCCGGGGGAAATCCCTAGCACCTCGGCGATCTCGCCGCTGCTCAGGTCATGACGGAGGCGCAGTTCGAGCACCTCGCGGTCGCCGGGCCGAAGGCCGTCGATGGCATCGCGCACCTGGGCGCGCACGTCCGCCCGGTCCTGGCCCGCCGCCACGTCCACCGTGTCGTCGGCCACGTCCTCGGCCGCATCGAAGGGCACCCATTGCCTGCCGCGCCGCAACCGCTGCCGGCACTCGTTGCGCGCCACCGCGTACAGCCACGGCCGCAGCAGCGCCGGGTCACGCAGCCTGGACACGTTGGCCGCCGCGATGACAAAGGTATCCTGCACCACATCAGCGGCGTCGGCCGGCTCGCGCAGCATCGTGATGCAGAAGCTGTACAACGGCGCCGCGTACCGGTCGTACGCCGCAGCGAGCCCCGCGGGGTCACCCGCCACGATGACCGAGACGACCTCCCTATCGTGCATGCCTTTAAAATAGTCACACGACATGCCCTTTATCGACATGTATTGGCAAATGTCCACATGCGGTAAGTGATAGCGCCTCTTCGAGATCCCGCATCACCGCGAATTCGCCGCCGAGGTCGCCATTCAGAGACGAAGGTCTATCCCGGTGGGATCAGTTGCAGGCCGCCGAAGAACATCCGCCCGAACTGCCAGGGCCACCGTCATTTGGCGCCTGTGAATCTCAGCCACTCCTTGGTTAAGTTAACCACCATTCACTAGCATGGTGACGGTCGACGCGATTCGGCTTCCACGGCCCAGGGCGTCCCGCTTGAGGAGGCTGACGATGCCGTCACCGACTGAAATTCACCGCAACGTCATTCAGCGCGTCAACGTCGGCGACAGCCTGACCAGGACGGCGGCCCGCTACCCGGATGCGCTGGCGCTGGCCGACGGAACCCGCCGGGTCACCTACCGTGAGTTCAACCGCCTGGTCAACCGCTTCGCGGCCGGGCTGACCGGCCGCGGGTACCGGCGCGGCGACGCGCTCGCCCTCGCCTCCGGCAACAGCGTCGAGTTCCTCGTCACTTACTACGCCTGCGCCAAGCTCGGCGTGGTCTGCGTGCCGGTCAACCTGGGCTGGCGGCCCGGCGAGGTCAGCTACGTCCTCGGGCACAGCCGTTCCCGCGGCATCGTGATCGAAAGCCAGCTGGTCCCGGCCTTCGCCGAGGTAATCGGCAAGCAGGAGGGCATGAACGAGGTCATCGTGGCACCGGGGACCGAGGGGGACACCGGCACTCGTCCTGTTGATATCGAGGGGTCGGTCACCTTCGCGGCCCTCCTCGCCGACACCGACGCGGAGCCCGAGTGCCTCGTCGGTGACCGGGACCCGCTCAGTTACCTCTATACCAGCGGCACGACCTCATTCCCCAAGGGCGTCGTCGGCAACCACACCTCCATCTACCTGGAGTCCCTGTCGGTGGCGGTGGAGGCCCGGTTCAACGAGACCGACCGGTTCGCCGCGATGATGCCGATGTTCCACACCGCGCAGCTCAACTGTCACTGCACAGCTGCGATCATGGTCGGCGCCGCGCTGTTCATCGAGCGGGGCTTCGACGCGGGGCGGCTGCTCGCGCTGATTGAGGCGGAGCGGATCACCCAGATCTTCGGGCTCCCGATGATGTTCCGGGCGATGCTCGACCACCCCGACATCGACCGCCGCGACCTGTCCAGCCTGCGCCGTGCCATGTACGCGATGGCGACCATGCCGGAAGCTCAGCTGCGCCGCTGCCTGGAGCGGTTCGGCTGCGACTTCTACCTGCTGTTCGGGCAGACCGAGATGAGCCCGACCTCGACCCTGTTCCGGCCGGAGCACCAGCTCAGCCACGCCGGCGCGGTCGGGACGCCGGTGGTCAACGTGCAGACAGCGATCATGGACGAGCAGGGGAACCTGCTGCCCGCGGGGGAGGACGGCGAGATCGTCTACCGAGGCCCGCACACCCTCACCGGCTACCTGGACAACGAGGAAGCGACAGACGCGGCGTTCGAGCACGGCTGGTTCCACTCCGGCGACATCGGTCACTTCGACGCCGACGGCATCTTGTGGTTCACCGACCGCCGCAAGGACGTCATCAAGACCGGTGGCGAGAACGTCGCCTCGATCGAGGTTGAGAAGGCCATTTACGCCGCCGACGAGAACATTGCCGAAGCCGTGGTGATAGGCCTGCCGCACGAGCGCTGGACCGAGGCGGTCACCGCGATCGTCGTCCCCGCGCCCGGAACCCGGGTCGACGAGGGAGAACTGCTCAGCCGGGTGAAGCAGCGGCTGGCCGGCTTCAAGGTCCCGAAGGCGATCGTCGCCGTCGACGAGCTGCCCAGGACTTCCACCGGCAAGATCCAGAAGAATGTCCTGCGCGACCGCTACGCCCGGTTCTACGACCAGCAGTAGTTTCTTGGCGCGGTAGCGTTGCGGCGTGAGGTTCTTCAACACCGCCGGCGTGTGCTTTCCCGATAGGCACTACATGCTGCCGCCGGAGCCGCGTATCCCCAACGCGCGTCGGCTCGTCGACGACTGGCAGTACTTCATCGTGCACGCGCCCCGGCAGACGGGGAAGACCACCACGCTGGAGACGCTGGCCAGGAACCTGACCGCCGAGGGGCGCCACGTGGCGCTGCGGGTCTCGTGCGAGCAGGCCGGCGAGGTGGGAGATGACCTCGCGGCGGCCAGCGCCGAGATCTTGGAGGCCATTCGGAGAGTGGCGCATCAGCAGCTTCCCGAGCGGCTGCGGCCGCCCGTCCCGTGGCCGGACGCACCGCCTGGCAGCCTGCTTTTCAGCGCCCTGCAGGACTGGGCGGTGGCCTGCCCGCTGCCGCTGGTGCTGCTGCTCGACGAGATTGACTCCCTCCACGGCTTCGTCCTGCGCAGCGTGCTGCACCAGCTCCGCAACGGTCACACCTACCGGGCCCACGCGTTCCCCGCCTCAGTCGTGCTGTGCGGGATGCGGGACATCCGCGACTACAAGGCCGCGGCCGGCGGCGACCCGTCCCGGCTCGGCAGCGCGAGCCCGTTCAACGTCGCCGTCGAGTCGATTCGGATCGGCGACTTCACCCTTGAGGAGGTCGCCGCCCTCTACGAACAGCACACCGCCGAAACCGGGCAGGAGTTCCTGCCCGACGCCGTCGAGCGCGCCTTCGGCTGCACCCGGGGCCAGCCGTGGCTCGTCAACGCGCTCGCCAACGAGATCATCAGGAAGATGAGCGTTAGCCCTCCGGCTCCGATCACCATGGAGCACGTTGACACAGCCAAGGAACGGCTGATCCTCGCCCGCGCCCCGCACTTCGAGTCACTTGCCGCTAGGCTGAACGAGCCCCGCGTCCGGCGAGTCATCGAGCCGCTGATCGCCGGCGAGTTGCCGGTCGTGGACGAGGTCTACAACGACGACGTCGCTTATGTCCGGGACCTCGGCCTGATCGCCGCTGGCAAGCCGGCCCGGGTTGCCAACCCGATTTACCGGGAAGTCATCGTCCGCATCCTGGGAGCAGGGCTCGACGAGGCCATCGACGTAAGGCCCCACCGGTTCGTACTCCCGGACGGGCAGCTCGACTTCCCGGGGATCCTGAACGCGTTCGCGGAATTCTGGGCCGAGCACGAGGAGATCCTCGATGGCATCCCCTACCGGGAGGTCGCAATGCAGCTCACGTTCATGGCCTTCCTGACCCGTGCGGTCAACGGCGACGGCTTCGTCGACCGCGAGTACGGCGTCGGCCGTGGCCGGATCGACCTCCTCGTACGCAAGCCCTACGGGGACGGGAAGGTCCAGCGCGAGGCCATCGAGCTGAAGGTCTGGCACCCTGGCCGCCCCGACCCCCTGCCCGTCGGCTTGGCTCAGCTCGACCGCTACCTCACCCGGCTCAAGCTCGACACCGGCACCCTGGTCATCTTCGACCGACGCCCCGGCATGCCGCCGGCGGCCGACCGCACCACCATCACCCGCGAGCAGACCCCCGAGGGGCGCGCCGTCACCCTGCTGCGCGCCTAGCCCCTGGCTCCGGGAGCTAAAGAAAGACGCGCAGGCACTGGACAAGCCTCTGGTTCCGACGCTCGCAGCCCAGGACGAAGCAGGCAAGCAGTAGCAGCTCGCAGCGCTGGTGGGGTGTGCCGTGGCTTAGTACGACCGGGGCAGGCCGAGGGAGTGCTGGGCGACGTAATTGAGCACCATCTCCCGGCTGACCGGGGCGATGCGCAGCAGCCGGGCGATGCCCCACAGCGGGATAAGGCCGTAGGAGGTGCTCATCCCGTTGCCGCCGTGCGTCTGGATCGCCGCGTCGACCGCCGCGCACGCCGCCTCGGCGGCGGCGTACTTCGCCTCGTTCGCGGCCTCGCCGGCCGGGCGGCCGCGGTCGTGCAGCCACGCCGCCTTCGCCGTCATCAGCGCGGCCAGGTCGATCTCGATCTTGGCCTTGGCCAGGGCGTGCGCGATGCCCTGGTGCGTGCCGATCGGCGTTCCCCACACCTCGCGGGCGGTGGCGTACCGCGCCGCACGGGCCAGGGCGTACCGGCCGACGCCGACGCAGATAGCCGCCCCGGTGATGCGTTCCGGGTTCAGGCCGTGGAACACCTGGCGGAACCCCTCGTCCTGGCCGCCGATCAGCTGGTCGGAGGAAAGCCGCACGTCGTCGAAGAACAGCGTGAACTGCTTCTCCGGCAGTGACGCGGACACCGGCAGCTCGTTCGCGACCAGGCCCGGGCTGTCCGCCGGCACCAGGAACAGTGACATCCGCCCCTTGCCGGAAGCCGGGTCGGTACCGGTCCGGGCCACCACGATCAGCGCGTCGGCCTCGTCCACCCCGGAGATGTAGTACTTCGTGCCGCGCAGGACCCACTCGTTCCCGTCGCGGCGCGCCGTGGTCGACAGCTGGTGGGTGTTCGACCCGGCGTCGGGCTCGGTGATCGCGAACACCACCTTGCGCAGGCCCGCGGCCATGCCGGGCAGCCAGGCCTTCTTCAGCCGCTCGCTGCCGTAGCGGGTGAGCACCTCGCCGGAGATCGCGCTGGACACCAGCAGCAGGAGCAGCGGCGCGCCGACGGCGGCGGTTTCCTCGCACACCAGCGCCAGCTCGGTGAGGCCGGCCCCGCCGCCGCCGAATTCCTCGGGGATGTTGATCCCGATGAAGCCCTGGCGGCCGAGTGCCTGCCACAGCTCGGTGGTGGGCTCGTGCCGTTCGGCGTGCTCGGTGTAGTACGCGCCGCCGTACGGGGCCGCGATCTGGGCCACCGCGTCGCGGATGGCCGCGTGGTCCGGGTTCTCGTCAAATTCCACTGCCCTGGGCTCCCTTCACGCGGTGACTCACTGCGGGTCGGCGGTCGGCGCCGGCACGAACAGGGTGGCGTGCGCGGCGGCGGCCATCAGCGCGGCCAGCCGCTCGCCCGGCAGGCCGCTGGAGTAGAAGAGGGTCGACTGGACGGCGCCGATCGCGGCGTGCACCAGGGCCCGGAGCGCGGCGTCGTCGGCCTCGGGGCGCAGCAGTTCAAGGACGTGCACCCATTCCTCGACGTAGAGGCGCTGCTTGCGGCGCAGCCGGTGGCTGTCGTCGACCGGCAGGCTGGCGATCTCGCTGTGGTAGACCCGCATCAGCGTGCGATCCTCCAGGACGATTCGCACGTGTGCCTCGATGAGCTGGGTGAGGGTCGACGCCGGGTCGAGGTCGCGGGCCAGGATCTCGGCCGAGCCGCGGGTCAGGTCGTCGATCACCCGGTCGAACAGGGCCACCAGCACCGCCGACTTACCGTCGAAGTGCCGGTAGATGCCGGAGCCGACGATGCCGGCCGCGGCCCCGATGTCCGACATCGCGACCTCGTGGTACCCGCGCTCCGCGACCAGGCCGGCCGCGGCGGCGAGGATGCGCTGGCGCCGCTCGGGATCGCGCCGCCGCGGGGCCGGCCCGGGGCGGGCGCCGCCCCCGGTCACCGCGGCCCGCCGTCGAGCAGGGAAGCGGGCACCGTCACCAGCCGCGAGCGCAGGTACTCCCCGAGTCCCTTGGCCTGCGGGTCGGGGCGCGTCGAGGAGGCCACCCCCTCCCCGAGCAGGCCGGTGATCACGAAGTTCAGCGCGAGCAGGTTCGGCAGCTCGTAGCGGCGGACCTCCAGGCCCTTCGCCTCGGGCAGCAGCGACCGCAGCCGCCCGGTGGTCAGGTAGTCCCGCAGCCACCGGTAGCCGGCCGCGTCGCGGGCCCAGAGGCCGACGTTGGCGTTGCCGCCCTTGTCGCCCGAGCGGGCCGCGCACACCCGGCCCAGCGGAGCGCGCACCTGAGCGGGGTCGTCCGGCAGCGCGTCGCCGCCTTCCGGTTCCGGTGGGGCACTGGAGAAACGGCCCAACGTGAGCTTGATTCCCCAGCCCACCCCCGCCCTTTCCCGTGTGGCGGGGATGACGACGCGCGTGCCGTCGGGCAGCACCGCGGCGTGCTCGACCTCCGCCGCGGCGACGAGCGCGGGCCAGTACACCCCGTACGCGCTCTCCGCCGACGGCGGCGTCGTGGTGTGGAACCCGGCGTAGCCGCCCAGGGCCAGCTCCATGGTGGCGTTGGAGAACCGGCGGCCGACCTTGCGCGGGTCGCGGTCCTTCACCGTGACCCGCAGGTGCGCCGTCGCCTGCTCGTTGCTGGCCGCGTCGGGGTGGTCGAACCGCAGCAGCCTGACGTCGACGTCGTCGAACTGGCCGCGCCCGCCGAGGATGCCGAACAGCTCGTCGGTCGCCCAGGCCGCCTTCTCCTCGATGTCCAGGCCGGTGATCACCAGCGTCATCGTGTTGCGGTAGCCGCCGAGGAAGTTGACGCACACCTTGAGCGTGTCCGGCGGCCGGGTCCCGACGGTCCCGGACAGCCGGACCCGGTGCCCGGCCAGCTGCTCCACCCGGATGGTGTCGAAGTGCGCCACGACGTCGGGGTTCAGGTAGGCCGGCTCGCCGATCTCGTACAGCAGCTGCGCGGTGACCGTGCCGGCGGAGACCAGGCCGCCGGTCCCGTCGTGCTTGGTGATCACGCTGCTGCCGTCGTGGGCGACCTCGGTGACCGGGAAGCCCGGGTAACGGCGGTCGGTGATCTCGTGCAGGTAGGAGTAGTTCCCGCCGGTCGCCTGCGGCCCGCACTCGATGACGTGCCCGGCGGCGACCGCGCCGGCCAGCTGGTCGTAGTCGCCCCGGCGCCAGCCGTGCCACCAGGCGGCGGGGCCGGTGACCAGCGACGCGTCGGTGACCCGGGGGCAGATGACGATGTCCGCCCCGGCGTCGAGCGCCGCGGCGATGCCCCAGCCGCCGAGGTAGGCGTTGGCGGTCACCGGCTGGCCGTCGGCGTCCGCCAGGGCCTGGCCGGTGTCCAGGTTGGCCAGGGCGTGGCCCGCGGCCTGCAGGTCCTTCAGGCGGGGGAGCAGGTCGTCGCCGGTGACGTAGGCGATCTTGGGATGCAGGCCGAGGCGCTCGGCCAGCGCCGCGAGCTGGCTGGCCAGGCCGGACGGGTTGAGCCCGCCGGCATTGTTGACGATCTTGATGCCCCGGTCGAGGCAGGTGCCGAGCACCGGCTCAAGCTGGGCCAGCACCGACTTGGCGTAGCCGGCGCCGGGGTCCTTCTGCCGGGCCTTCCACAAGATGAGCATGGTCAGCTCCGCCAGGTAGTCGCCGGTCAGCACGTCGATCGGCCCGCCCTCGACCATCTCCCTGGTGGCCTCCATGCGGTCGCCGTAGAACCCGGAGGAGTTGCCGATCCGGACCGGGCGGCGGGGACTGGCGGGCTCAGGCATGTCAGTTACCTCCAGGGGCGGGGGCCGCGGACGGGGGACGCCCGGGCCGGCCGGCCCGGCGAACGCCTGCGCGATGCTCGTCCACTGCCGCGCGACAGCGCCGCTAACTGACAGCGCGGTGTCGTCGCGGTGCCGCCGCTGCGTGACCAGCAGGCAGAAGTCCAGGGCCGTCCCACTCACCCGGTTGGCCGCGTCTTCCGGCCCCCAGGTCCACCGGGTGCCGTCGGGACCGTCCAGCTCGACCCGGACCGGGTCGGCCGGGATGTCCAGGCCGTTGACCCTGTAGGCGTAGCGCCGCGCGCGGATGCCGAGGTCGGCCACGTGCCGCAGCGCGCCGGTGGGTTCCCTGGTAACCCCGACCGTATCGAAGACGTCCTGGCCGTGCGCCCACGTCTCCATCAGGCGCGCGGTGACCGACGAGGCGGGGCTCATGGCCGGGCCGAACCACGGCAGCCGCGCGGCCGGGTCGGCGTGCCGGTAGGCAGCGATGAGATGGGCCCGCACGTGGTCGAACCAGGTGAGCGCGTCGGCCGGGGCGGTGGCGTGGAACCGTGCCGCTACCCGGTCAGGGAAGTCGTCTCCGTCCGCGGCCAGCTGGCCCGCCTCGGACGTGAACCGCTCCGGGTCGGTCACCGACAACCGGGTGACGTCGTCGAAGTAGGCCAGGTGAGTGACCTGGTCGGTGATGGTCCAGCCGGCCGCCGGGGTAGGCCGGGCCCAGTCCGCCGCAGGCAGGGCGCCCAGCACCTGGCGCAGCGTGACGGACTCGGCGATGAGGTCGCCGACCAGCGAGTCGACCAGCGCCCGCCCCGAGGGCGGTGAGGTCCCGCTCATCAGTGCCCCGTCCACACGGGATCCCGCTTGTCCCGGAACGCGGCCGGCCCTTCCTGGGCGTCGTCGCTCGTGTAGACCGGCTCCCAGATCCGCTCGGCCTCCTCGTGGGCTTCGGCCAGGCCCATCCGGGCCGACAGGTAAACGGTCTGCTTGGCCGCCCGCACTGACAGCGGGGCGTTGGCCGCGATGCGCTCGGCCAGCGCCTGGGCCGCCGCGCGCAGCTCGCCGTCCGGCACCACCTGGTTGACCAAGCCGACCTCGCGCGCCCGGGCCGCGGTGAGCGGGTCGCCGGTGAGCAGGATCTCCATCGCGATCCGGGGCCCGACCAGCCAGGACAGCGGGGCGGCCCACGGCGAGCCGCGGCCGACCTTGACCTCGGTGACGGCGAACCTGGCCGACTCCGCCGCGATGACCAGGTCGCAGTTCTGGGCCAGCAGGAACCCGCCGGCGTAGGCGACGCCGTTGACGGCGGCGATGGTTGGCTTGTCGACCGCGATGTTGCGGCCGAACTGGGGCAGGAAGTCAAGCGGCGGAACCCGCAGCGCGGTGTCGGCCATCTCTTTCAGGTCACCGCCGGCGCAGAAGGCGCGGTCGCCGGCCCCGGTGAGGATCAGCACCTTCGCGCTTTCGTCGGCGTTGAACCGCCGGACGCCGTCGAACAGGCCCTCGCGAACCGCCTGGTTCAGCGCGTTGCGGGCCTCGGGCCGGTTAATCGTCAGCCAGGCGGCGCCGCCCGTGACCTCGTACCGCACCGCATCACCCATCAGCTTCCTCCTCCACGACCGCGAGCACGGTACCGCTGTCGACTTGCGCTCCGACCGCGACCGAGACCTCGGTGACGGTGCCGCGGCCGGGGGAGCGCACGGCGTGTTCCATCTTCATCGCCTCGATGGTGACGATCGCGGTGCCCGCCTCGACGGTGTCCCCGGCGGCCACGTCCACCCGGACGACCGTGCCGGGCATCGGGGCGAGCAGCGAGCCCGCGTGCGCGGCGGCGGCCGGGTCGGGGAAGCGCTCGACCTCGGCGAGCGCGTCGTGCCCGGCCGCGCTGTCGACGTAGCTGACGGCGCCGACCCGGGTCACGTCGATGACCCGGCGCACCCCGCCGCACACCAGGTCGACCCGGCCGGGCGCCGCCGACAGCAGGGTGACGTCCGGCACCGGCTCGCCCGCGACGGCGGCGGAAACCGAGCCGCGGTCGATGCGGTAGGTCACCTCGACCCGCTCGCCCCGGCCCTGATCGGTACTGCGCTCGTACGTGACCGACTGCGGCGCGCTCGGGTTGTTGCGGAACCCGGACGGCAGGCTGGCCAGCACCGGCGCCGCGGCCCGGCGGGCGGCCTGGCCCGCCAGCGCCGCCGCGAGCAGGTGAGCCGTGCTGGCGGCGCCCGGGCCTGGCACGAGCTCGGCATAGGGGTGCCGCTCCAGGTACCCGGTGTCGATGGCGCCGGCCGCGAACTGCTCCTCGCGCAAGATCCCGACCAGCAGGTCGCGGTTGGTGGTGACCCCGTGCAGCCGGGCCCGGGCGAGCGACCCGGCGAGCCGCCGGCGGGCGTCGTCGCGGGTGGCGCCGTAGCCGATCACCTTGGCCAGCATCGAGTCGTAGAAGGTGCTGACCCGGGTACCGGGGGCGAAGCCCGCGTCCACCCGCAGGCCATCCTCATTCGGAATCCAGAACGAATGCAGGTCTCCGCTAGTCGGCAGGTAACCTGCCGGGACGTCCTCGGCGTAAAGGCGGGCTTCGATCGCGTGCCCGGTGATGGCCGCCCGGGTGACCTCGTCGCCGATCGGCCTGCCCGCGGCGACTTCCAGCTGCAGCTTGACCAGGTCGACGCCGGTCACCAGCTCGGTCACCGGGTGCTCGACCTGCAGCCGGGTGTTTACCTCGAGGAAGTAGAACCGCCCGGAAGCGTCAAGCACGAACTCCACCGTGCCCGCGCCAACGTAGCCGATGGCCTTGCCCGCCGCCACCGCGGCCTGGCACAGCGCGCTGCGCAGCGCGTCGTCCACGGCCGGCGACGGCGCCTCCTCGATGATCTTCTGGTAGCGGCGCTGGATGGAGCACTCCCGCTCGAACAGGTGAACCACCGTGCCGCCGTGGTCGCCGACGATCTGCACCTCGACGTGCCGGGGCGAGTCCACGTACCGCTCAAAGAACACAGCGCCGTTCCCGAAGGCCGACTTCGCCTCCCGGCGCGCGCTGGCGACCGCTTCCGCCACGTCGCCGAGCTCGCGGACGATGCGCATGCCGCGCCCGCCGCCGCCGAACGCGGCCTTGACGAGTACCGGTAGCCCGATCTCGGCGGCCGCGGCGCGCAGCTGATCCTCGCCGGGGGAGGACCGCTCGCCGAACACCGCTCCCGGCAGCACCGGCACGCCGGCGGCGCGCATCAGCTCCTTGGCGGCGGTCTTCGAGCCCATCGCGTCGATGGCCTCCGGTGACGGCCCGACGAAGGTGAGGCCGGCCGCGGCGCACGCGCGGGCGAAGCCGGCGTTCTCCGACAGGAAGCCGTAGCCCGGATGGACCGCGTCGGCGCCGGCCCGCCGGGCGGCGTCGATGACCGCATCGGCCCGCAGGTACGTCTCGGCCGGGGTGCTGCCTGGCAGGTGCACCGACTCGTCGGCGTCCCGCGCGAACGGCAGCTGCGCGTCGGGATCGGAGTACACCGCCACCGTTGCGATATCCATGGAACGCGCGGTGCGGAAGATACGTGAGGCGATCTCGCCGCGGTTGGCGACGAGCAGTTTCCTGATCACTGGCACCTCGCCTTTCACATCCGGAAGACGCCGAAGCCGCGGCGTCCCTCGACTGGCCCCGAGTGGGCGGCCGACAAGGCGATCCCCAGCACGGAGCGGGTGTCACGCGGGTCGATGACGCCGTCGTCGTACAGGCGGGCGCTGACGAAGAAGGCGTCCGACTCGCGCTCGATCTGCGCCTCGATCTGCCGCCGCCGCTGCTCGTCGGCTTCGGCGTCGTACTCGCGCCCGGCGGCCTGCGCCGAGGCCCGGCCGACGATCGACAGCACGCCGGCGAGCTGCTGCGCGCCCATGACGGCCAGCTTGGCGTTGGCCCAGGAGAACATCAGCCGCGGGTCGTAGGCGCGGCCGGACATGCCGTAGTTGCCCGCGCCGAACGACGCCGCCATGTTGACGGTGAGGTGGGGGACGGCCGAGTTCGTGACCGCGTTGATCATCTTGGCGCCGTCCTTGATGATCCCGCCCTGCTCGTACCGGGTGCCCACCATGTACCCGGTGGTGTTCTGCAGGAAGACCAGCGGCGTGTCCGACTGGTTGGCGAGCAGGATGAACTCGCTCGCCTTCTTGGACTCCTCGCTGAACAGGACGCCGCGCTCGTTGGCCAGGATGCCGACCGGGTAGCCGTGGACCGACGACCAGCCGGTGACCAGGCTGGTGCCGTAGCGGGCCTTGTACTCGCTGAAGCGCGAGCCGTCGGCCACCCGGGCGATCACCTCGCGCGGGTTGAACGGCACGCGGAAGTCGGCCGAGACAATGCCGAGCAGCTCGTCGGGGTCGTACCGCGGCTCCTCGACCGCCGGGCTCGGCGCCGGCCCCAGCTTGCGCCAGCCGAGGTCGGCGACGATCTGCCGGCCGATGCGGATGCAGTCGACCTCGTCGACGGCGAAGTAGTCGGCGACCCCGGACACGCGCGAGTGCATGTCGGCGCCGCCGAGTGACTCGTCGTCGGCGTCCTCGCCGGTGGCCATCTTGACCAGCGGCGGCCCGCCGAGGAAGACCTTGGCCTGCTGGTCCACCAGCACCGAGTAGTCGCACATGCCGGGTATGTAGGCGCCGCCCGCGGTCGAGTTGCCGAAGACCAGGGCGATGGTCGCGATGCCCGTCGCCGACAGCTCGGTGAGGTCGTGGAAGATCTTGCCCGCGGGGACGAACAGGTCCGACTGCGTGGGCAGGTCCGCCCCGCCCGACTCGACCAGGTTGATGACCGGCAGCCGGTTGCGGCGGGCGATCTCGAGCGCACGGAGCGTCTTGCGCAGCGTGTAGGGGTTCATCGCACCGCCGCGCACGGTCGGGTCGTGCGCGATCAGCACGCACTCCACCCCGGACACGACGCCGATGGCGGTGACGATGCTCGCGCCCACCGGGAAGCCGGTGCCCCAGGCGGCCAGCGAGGACAGTTCGAGCATGGGCGAGTCCCGGTCGACCAGAAGCTCCAGGCGCTCCCTGGCCAGCAGGCGGCCGCGGCCGCGGTGCCGCTCGGCGTAACGCGGGCCGCCGCCCGCCCGGGCCAGGTCGAGCTGCTCGTTCAGCGCCGCGATGGCGGCGAGCTGCCCGCCGCGGTTCTTCTGGTACACCTCGCTCGCGGTGTCGACGCCTGAGCTCAGGACCGGCATGAGGTCGACTCCAGTCAGGGTAGTGAATCGCCATTAACTAGTCTGCCACGGAAGACGGCCTAGGCAAAGGACCGTATGGGTTCTACTCTGCAATCAGTGAATTCCAAGTCACTAACGTGTCGCGCGCGCCTGCAGAGAGGCTGACCGCCATGGAACCTTCGTTCGATGTGACCAGCCTGTACAACCGGCGCGCCGTCAACCGCTGGGAGCGGGCCAGCGTTGGTGACCTGGCTGAGCGCGTCACCTGGAGCTACCCCGACAAGGAGGCGGTTATCGGGGCTGAGGGCGCCTACGCCGACCTGAGGTTCCGCCGGGTCACCTACCAGCAGGCCGACCGGGTGGCTAACCAGGTCGCGAACGCCCTGCTCGCGCGCGGCCTGCGGCGCGGCGACATCGTGATGATGTTCTGCGAGAACTCCGTCGAGGGCCTGCTGTTCAAGCTCGGTGCGGCAAAGGCGGGCCTGGTCAGCGCGCCGCTCAACCCGATGATGGCCCCGGACATGGTGGCCGCCATGGTCGACCTGGTTCAGCCCAGGCTCGCGGTCGTGGACGCCGAACTGTGGCCGCGCGCCGCGCAGCCGTTCGCCGAGCGCGGCCTGGAGGTCGCGGTCACCATTACGGTCGGCGGCGACCCGGTCGAGGGCAGCGTGAGCTTCACCGACTTCATCGCGGGCCAGCGCGACGCCGAGCCCGAGGTCGAGATCCATGGTGACGATATCTGGGAGATCCTGTTCACCTCGGGCACGACCGCGCTGCCCAAGGGCGTGATGATCTCGCACACCTGCTCGTACATGTCCGCGCTGGGATTCGCGCAGTCACTGACCCGGGGGCTGCGGGTCGAGAACGACCTGCGCCTGTGCGCTTACCTGCCGCTGCTCTACCACGTTGGCGACCAGCCCTTCGTCTACTCGGTGTTCCTGTCGGCGGGAACGCTGCTGATCGGCCGCCGGCCTGACCCGGCCGCGATCGCGCGCTCCATCGCGG
Organism: uncultured Actinomycetota bacterium; assembly: GCA_963767685.1. Classification (GTDB taxonomy): domain Bacteria; phylum Actinomycetota; class Actinomycetes; order Streptosporangiales; family Streptosporangiaceae; genus Trebonia. The sequence goes on along the minus strand of CAVYEZ010000005.1, from coordinate 659,875 downwards.
CCGAGCGGCTGACCGCGCTATGGGCGGGCTCCCCGGCCATGCTGCGGGCGATCGACGCGATACTCAACGAGAGCCCGGACCTGGACGTCACCAGCCTGAAGGTCGCCGTGTACGGGTGGGCGGCGCTGCCCCCGGCGACCCTGGAGTCCCTGAAGCGGCACTGCGGGCCCGACCTGCTGGCGTTCGAGATCTTCGGCCAGACCGAGTCGATCAGCTGTTACCGCTTCTGGCCGGACAAGTGGCCAGAACTGTACGCGCGCACCGCCCCGCAGCTGAACTACGTGGGCCTGCCCAGCCCGCTGCTGGCGTCCATGGTCATGGACACCGACGGCGGTGACCTGGCGTCCGCCCCCGGGACGGCGGGAGAGGCCGTGTACCGGTCGCCGTCGATGATGTCCGGTTACTACCGGGACGAGGCCGCCACCCGCGAGGCGTTCCGCTACGGCTGGTTCCACTCCGGCGACAGCTGCGCTTACGACGACGACGGCCTGCGGATCATGCTCGACCGCTACAAGGACATCATCAAAACCGGCGGTGAGAACGTCTCCAGCCTGCGGGTGGAAGCCGTGCTCGCCCAGCACCCGGACATTGACAAGTCCGTCGTCATCGGGCTGCCGCACGACCGCTGGGGCGAGGCGGTCACCGCGGTCGTCATCCGCCGGGCAGGCCGCGAGCCCGGCCCGGCGGAAATCATCAAGTTCTGCCGGCAGACTCTGGCGGGGTACGAGGTACCCAAGGACGTCATCTTCACCGACGCCCTCCCGGAGACCGTCGGCGGCAAGGTCCTGAAGTACAAGCTGCGCGACCAGTACGCCAGTCACTACACGGGGGCACAGGCCTAGGCCATAAGGAGATCCAGCGCGGACGCGTACATGCGGGACTTGATGGTCGCGAGCGTGCCTCCTGCCTTGCCGGCCTCCGCGGTCGCGAGCTCGACCGCGGCAGCGCGCACGTCGCCCTCGCCGGCGGTTTGGTCGACGATCCCGGCCGCGAGCGCGTCACCGCCGCCGAGCCGTAGATCGAGGCCGACGCAGAGTTTGTGGCCCTCCGGCGGCCGGTCGGCTGCGGCGGTGATACGAATGAAGCATGCAGGCTCGGCTGGTGCTGGTTCACAGTCCGCTGGTCGGCTGCGGGACCTGGGAACCGGTCGCAAAGAAACTGGCCGGGGGCGGATACGCGGTAGCGGTGCCTGATCTGGCCGGGACCGTCACGGCGGGGCCGCCGTATCACCTGCGGCAGGCCCGGGTGATCGCCGGGTGCGCGGCCGGCGAGGACGTGATCCTCATCGGGCACAGCCGCGCGGGGCCGCTGCTGGCCACGGCCGGGACGATGCTGGGAGAGATGGTCCGGGGCTATGTTTTCGTCGACGCCCGGCTGCCGGCGCCGGGGCGCTCCTGGATGCAGACCGTGCAGCCCGGCCTGGCGGCCCGGCTGCGTGAAATGGCCGACCCGTCAGGCTGGCTGCCGCCGTGGCCGCAATGGTGGGCGGAGGAGGAACTGGCCGCGCTTCTTCCCGATCCGGCTGCCCGGCAGCATTTCGCTGCCGGGTGCCCCCGGCTGCCGATGGCCATGGTGGAGGAAGTTCAGCCGCCCGCGCCGGGCTGGCCAGCTGCCCCCAGTGGCTATCTCCAGCTCAGCGAGGCATACGAGGGCGATGCGGCCAGGGCGCGGGAACTGGGCTGGCCGGTGAGACGGCAGCTGAGTCATCACCTTGCGCTGCTGACAGAGCCCGGCCAGGTCGCCCGCGAGATACGCCAGCTGATTAGCCAGCCGCGGACCTAGTGCTCAGGCAGCCCAGGGTCGCCAGCGTCCAGAGCCTTACCATGGCGCGTCCCATCGGCTAGGCGAAGCCACCCGCACGGACAGTACGATTGCGCTCGACGAACGGCAAAGGAGCGGCATGTCCGACCAGGACGACGCGGACGTCGTCGAGCAGGTACCCGGGCAGTTCAACTTCCCCGCCGTGCCCGGGCTGCGCGCCCTGCGCGGCATCGTCGGCACCGGCCGCCGCCGGGTCGTCATCATCGCGGCCGCGTGCGCGCTGCTCGTCACGGCCGCCACGCTGGCCACGTTCCGGTTGACCGAGGGCCCGCGCCCCGACCCGGCGCTGGCCGGGCTGGTCACCGAGGTCACCACGGTGCCGGTCGGCAAGTCGGTGCCCGGCCTGCCCGGACTTCCCGCGGCCGCCTCGTCGGCCGGCGCGTACTCGTCGACGCTGCTGATCGACCCCGACACGCTTAACGCCGTCAGCGGGCCGCCGCTCACCGACAGCGGCAAGCCCGAAGTCCTTTACGTCGCTACCGAGTACTGCCCCTACTGCACGATCGAGAACTGGCCGCTGATCGTCGCGCTCAGCCGGTTCGGCCAGTTCACAGGCCTGGCCACCAGCCGGTCGCCGGAGTTCGAGCACATCGCGCCGGTCGACGGCTGGACCTTCTACGGCTCGCACTACACCAGCCCCTACCTGGCCTTCGTCCCCGTCGAGCGGTACTCCAACGTCCGGGTCAACGCTAAGGCCAACCCAAACGCGGGCGGGAGCTACCGCCAGCTGCAGCAGCTCACGCCGGCTCAGCAGGCCATCCTCGCCAAATACGACAAGCCCGGGTCGACCCCGTTCCTGGACTTCGGCAACCGCGCTGTCCAGATCGGCTCGGGTCCGATCTCTCCGCAGCTGATGACCGGCAAGTCGTGGCCCCAGCTAGCCGCCGCCCTCCGGCAGCCGACGACGGACCTTGGCGCGGCCCTGCTCTTCGAGGCGGACTGGCTCACCGCCGAACTCTGCCGCCTGACCGGCAACCGCCCCGCCCCCGCCTGCCCGGCAGTCCTCAGGAACGCGGGGTTCCCCTCCTAAGGCAGAAGCTGTGCGTGTGTCGGACGTGCCGCCGAGAGAGGCGATGACCGTGCTGCCGATCGTCATCGGCGCGGCGGCGAGGGAATGATGGCCACCTCCAGCGCGTCCGGTGCCGAGGTTGACGGGCTGGATCGTGTTTATCCTGGGGCCATGGCAGAGTCGTTCTCCTTCGCGGTCCGGGGCCGGTGGCGGCCGGGTGCCAGGGTCCTTCTCCGCGTGGGGCGTCGCACGCTGGTGGAGTCTCTGTACCTGCTCACCGCGCCGGTGACCGCCGCGATCGGCCTGCCGCTGGTGCTGGGTGGCCTATGCGCTGGAGGGGTCGGCTTGCTCGTGCCGGGCGGGCCGGGGCTCGTGGCCGACGCCCTGGCGCTGGCGCGGTGGCCCGCCGACATGGAGCGATGGCGGATCGCCAAGGTACGCTCCCCGGCCGCTGGGGCGGAGGGCGCGAGCCGGCCGCCGAGGCTGAAGACGGCAGCCGCCGCGTCCGGCCCGGGGCTGTGGCTCGACGTGGCGTACGGGGTGGCGGTGCTCCCCGTCGTTCTGGTCACCTCGATGGTGACAGGGCTGTGGTGGTTCGTCGGCGGTGCCGTCGCCACGTTCCCTCTGCGGAACACGCCCGGTTCGATGCGGCCCGGGATCATAAGCGTGGGCAGCGCGCAGTCCCACCTCTACGTGAGCCTGGGGCTGCTGTCGCCGGACGAGCACGTCGCCTTCGCGATCACGCTGGGCCTGCTGCTGCTGTGTACCTTGCCGCTGGTGACCCGGGCGTGCGTCGCCGTCCAGGCCGGGCTGGGGCAGGTGCTGCTGTCTGACATGTCCGCGCTGTACCGCAGGATCAGGGGTCTTGAACAGGAGCGGGACACCGCCCGGGCGCAGGCAGTCGCCGCGGTGACGGCCGAGGCGGCCGCGCTGCGCCGGCTTGAACGCGACATCCACGACGGGCCCCAGCAGCGGCTGGTCCGCCTGGCGATGGAGCTGGGCCGTGCCGAGCACAATTTCGACAGCAGGCCGGAGGCTGCCCGGGCGGCGCTCGCCGACGCGATTGTCCAGACTCAGGAGGCGCTGGACGAGCTGCGGGGCCTGTCGCGCGGTATCGCCCCGCCGATCCTCGTCGACCGCGGCCTGCGCGAGGCGCTCACCGCCCTGGCAGCGCGTTCGACCGTACCCGTTGAGCTCGATGCAGCGCCCCTGGACCGTCGGCTGGACGCCGCCGTCGAGACGGCCGCGTACTTCGTGGTCGCCGAGGCGCTGACCAATGTGGCAAAGCACAGCCGGGCCCGCCGGTGCGTGGTCGGGCTGCGGCATGGTGAGGAAACCCTCCGGGCCTGGGTGACGGACGACGGGATCGGCGGCGCGGCGCTGGGCAAGGGACACGGGCTGCAGGGGCTGGACGACCGGGTGCACGCGGCCGGCGGCCGGCTGCTGGTGACCAGTCCCGGCGGCGGACCGACGACTATCACCGCGGAACTGCCGTGCTGCTGACCCCGAGCGAGGCAGCGCCCGGCCCGTCGCCGGGCCGCGCGGGCCGTGACCCGCTGCGGATCGTCGTGGCCGACGACGCGGTGCTGCTGCGCGAGGGCCTGGTCCGGCTGCTCGCCGAGGACGGCCACCGGGTGGTGGCGGCGGTCGGTGACGGTCCCGCCCTGGTCGAGGCGGTGCTCGCGCACCGCCCGGACGTGTCGGTCGTTGACGTGCGGATGCCGCCGACCCACACCGACGAGGGCCTGCGCGCGGCGATCACCGCCCGCTCGCGGCTGCCCGGCGCCCCGATGCTGGTGCTCAGCCAGTACGTAGAGGCGTCCTACGCCGGCGACCTGCTCGCGGACGGCTCCGGCGCGGTCGGCTACCTGCTGAAGGACCGGGTCGCGCGGGTCGGGGAGTTCCTGGACGCGCTGGACCGGGTCGCCCGCGGCGCGACGGTGCTCGACCCCCAGGTCGTCGCCCAGTTGCTCGCCGGGCAGCGCCGGCACGACGCTCTCCAGGGGCTGACCACGCGGGAACGGGAGCTCCTGGCACTGATGGCGGAGGGCCACTCCAACACGGCGATCGCCCGGCGGCTGGTGCTGTCGGCCAGCGCGGTGGAAAAGCACATCGGCAACGTCTTCGCCAAGCTCGGCCTGCCGCCAGACAACGCCCAGCACCGCCGGGTACTCGCCGTCCTCGCCTACCTCAGAGCCTGATCGAGGACCCGGCCGGGGCCGCCCTCCAGGGCCGGCCGCACCCGGCCGGGTAGGGCCTGCCACACCCCAAGTGTCCGGCGCACCCCGGTGACCCCGCGGTAGCGCCGCGGAACAGTGGTCGTCATGACAACACAGCCCACTTGGCGGCCGTACGAGATCGGGCCAGGGCACGACACGGGTACGGCCCGTCCGCGTGAGTACTCCGATGATTGAGGCACGAGGCCTCGTCAAGCACTACCAGTCCACGGCTGCGGTGAACAACCTCAGCTTCGATGTCCGCCCCGGCACGGTGACCGGTTTCCTCGGCCCGAACGGCGCGGGCAAGTCGACCACGATGCGCATGATCATGGGCCTGGACCGGCCGGACGCCGGACAGGTCAGGATCGGCGGCAAGAGCTACGGCGACCTGCGCTGGCCGCTCCGCGAGGTGGGCGCACTGCTCGAGGCCAAGGCATTCCACCCGGGACGCACCGCCCGCGCTCACCTGACCGCGCTCGCCGCCAGCAACGCGATCGGCCAGCGGCGGGTCGAGGAGGTGCTCGCCATCACCGGCATCGAGAAGGCCGCGGACCGCCGCGCCGGGAAGTTCTCGCTCGGCATGTCCCAGCGGCTGGGGATCGCCGCCGCGCTACTCGGCGACCCGGGAATCCTGCTGCTCGACGAGCCGGTCAACGGCCTGGACCCCGAGGGCATCCGCTGGATCCGCAACCTGATGAAGCATCTCGCCGGCCAGGGCCGCACGGTGCTGGTCTCCAGCCACCTGATCAACGAGATGGCACATACCGCGGACGCACTCATCGTCATCGGCCAGGGCCGGCTGCTCGCGCAGACCACCGTCGCCCACCTGTCCGCCCGCACCGGCTCGCTGGAAGAAGCGTTCTTCCAGCTAACCGGCGGCGCCACCGACTATTCAGGAAGCCTGTTATGACCACCACGACGCCCAGCTACCGCGCCGCCCGCCGCGGCTACGGTTTCCGCACTGTCGCCCGGATGGAATGGCACAAGCTCCGAACGATCCGCTCCACCTGGTTCATCGTGGCCGTCTTCGCGGTCGGCATGATCGGCCTGTCCGTGCTCGCGCTGAGCCATGAGGGCTACGCACAGATGTCCGCGACCGACCGCGCGTCCTTCGACCCCACCCACGACAGCACCTTCACCGGGCTGCTGCTCGGGCAGTTGCTGGCCGGCGTTCTCGGCGTGCTCACGGTTACGGCGGAATTCTCCTCCGGGCTGATCCGCGCCACGTTCGCCGCGGTTCCCCGGCGTCGGCTCGTGCTTGCCGCGAAGGCGTCGGTGCTGGGGGCGGTCACGCTGGCGACGGGGGAGATCCTCGCCTTCACGGCGTTCTTCGCAGGCCAGGCCTCGCTGCAGGCGCCTGCCCCGCACGCCGTGCTCGGTCAGCCCGGCGTGCTGCGCGCGGTACTGATGGCTGGTGCTTACCCGGCGCTGATCGCCCTGACCGGCTTGGGGCTCGGCGCGATCATCCGGCACACCGCAGGCGCCATCTGCGCCGTCGTCGTCGTCCTGTTCCTGCTACCGCTACTGATCGCCCCGCTGGGCGCCTCGACCCAGGATGACGTGGTGAGGTTCCTGCCCGAGCAGATAGCGGCGCTGTCGCTGACCGCCATCAGGCCGGTCTCGCCCGCGCTGCCGCCCCCTGCAGCGTTCGGCCTGCTATGCGCCTACGCGGCGGCGGCACTCGCGGCCGGAGCCTGGGCGCTCACCCGCCGCGACGCCTAATTGGCGTAACCAGAGACGCCCGCCGGGTCATCGTCCAGGTGCCGCCGGACGGTGCTGAGGCGTGGCTGATGGCGGCGGCGAGCGCGTCAGCGTCGAGACGACCGTCGGCACTGCCGGGCTGCTGGTCCCCTGCGTCACGACCACGAGGCGGTCGGCGTCCCGGCCAGCCGCGCGCCTGGATCCCCGGGTCCCGTCCGCTCCACCGCCGCGACCGCGCCGACCCCTGGGCCGGTAGTGCAGTTCGGCCCCGACGTGCCTACCTGGCTCCGCTTGATGGGTGACGCACGGCCCCGTTTGATGCGCGACACGCCCTATGTATCTGTCCAGTTCAGCGGTCCCGCCTGTCGCATCGGCTTGTCGTTCCCGTGGACCTGATGCAAGCCGGCCCTGGCCAGCACCTCGTCGGCCAGCTCGGCCGGGGTGAGCCGGTCTGAGCGCAGCATGAGCGTCCCGCGCGGCTGGCGGACGGCGGCCGCCACCATCTCATCCACGCCGGTCATGCCGAACTCGCGGGCGGCCTGCTCCCAGTCCTTGCCGGGGTGAGTCACGCGGGCATTGAGCCGCTCCCGGAGCACGTCGGCGTCCGCCTCAAGGAAGACGTGCAGGACCTCCTCGCCCGCGTCGGCCAGGCCGCCGAGGATCTCGGCCCGGTAGGCGTCGCGGACCAGCGACATCGGCACGATAAGCGTGTCCGCGTGGTGCCTGCGCAGCGACAGCGCCGTCGCGACGACCAGTTCCCGCCAGCTCGGCAGGTGCTGGAAATCGCCGTTGGGGCGTATCCACTTCCAGAGCATGAGGCCGACGTCCTCCGGGTCGTACACGACCGCGTCCGGAAGCCGTCGGCCTAGTTCCTGCGCCAGCGTCGTCTTGCCCGCGCCGAACCCGCCGTTGACCCAGATGATCACCGGCACAAGCTATCCGGTTAATCCATGAGTGCTCTCCGGGCCGGATGAGGATTATGGTCATGCCATGGGAAGCGCTTTGGACGGTGCGCTGCGGCCGACGACGGGTTACCACGAGATCAGGGGCCGGGCGGCGGAGATCGCACGGGGACGGGGCAGCTGGATCATCCTGGCCGAGCACTTCTTCCTGGGAATGCTCCACGACAGTGGGCAGCGGTGCGTGAAGGTGCTCTCCCAGTCGGGGGACCTCGGCGAGACGGAGTCCGTGGTCCTCGCGATCATGGACGGCCCCGGCTATGCCCTCCCGCCCCGTCCCGGCCGGCCGGTACCGATGATCCAGCATGGCATGCGGGGTGTGCAGGCAGCGGTGCGCATGGGCCACGCCGTCATCCAACCATCGCCCGGAATAGGTTCGTAGCTGGGATTTTGCGGAATCAGCCAGACATGGCCGTTCACGCGTTGGAAGGCCTGACTGGCCCGCGTTTTTGCGGCACCCACCCCGCCCGGACGCGAGTTCCCGCCGTCAACTAACGTGCCAGCATGGCTTCGTTCAATGACACGGTGATCGAGAACTTCAGGGCCAACGCCGGCGTACTCGGGGGGCACTGGGAGGGCAAGGAGACCCTCTTGCTGCATACCCTCGGCCGCAAGTCAGGGAAGGAGTACGTCAACCCGCTGGTCGCGGCGCCTGACGGCGACTCCTATGTCGTATGCGGTAGCGGAGGTGGCGCGCCGGAAGACCCGCAGTGGGTGGCCAACCTAGAGGCCCAGGACGGCCCCGTCACCATCGAACTCGGCCGGGACACGCTGCAGGCCGACTACCGGGTCGTCCGTCCGGGGCGAGACGACGACTGGGACCGGCTGTACGGCGTGTGGCGCGCGTACTGGCCGGACGCCGCCGAGTACGAGAAGAAGACCGACCGGAAGTTTCCGGTCGTCGTCATTACCGCCCGCTGACCAGGTAGCCGCGGGAGGCAGCGGCAGGCCGGGCCGCCCGCGGCCCGGCCACCGCCAGGGAGAGAGGGATCTCATGCCTCGCGAGACACGACATGAGCGGCCGGACCTCAGCCCGGCCGCAACCCTCGTCTACGGCCCGGACTCGCCGAATCAGGTTGCGGACCTGTACACCCCCGACGGCGGCGGGCCGTGGCCGTTGATCGTGGCCATTCACGGCGGTGCCTTCATGCGGGGGAACCGGCGCTGGGAACTGCCGCACGTGCCGGAACTCCTCGAACGCGGCTACGCGGTCGCCAGTATCGAGTACCGGCTGTCCGGCGAGGCGCTCTTCCCCGCCGCGGTCCAGGACGTGAAGCAGGCGACGGCCTACCTCCGCGCGCACGCCGTCGAGCTAAACCTAGACGCCTCCTTCTTCGCCGCGTGGGGACGTTCGGCCGGCGGGCACCTCGCCGCGATGCTCGGCGTGACGAGCGGGCAGGCCACCGAGTTCGACGGCGAGGATGGCGACTCGTCCGTGCAGGCGGTCATCGACTGGTACGGCCCGTCGGACTTCCTGCAGATGGACGCCCAGTTCCTCGCCCAGCCCCCGGCCGGCGACGTGGCGCCGGTGCAGAACCACGACGATCCCCGCTCCCCGGAGTCGCAGTGGATCGGCGGCCCGATCCAGGAACTGCCCGCGGACGCGGCCCGTGCGAATCCGATCGCTTACGTGACCCGCGCCGCCGTTCCGCTCCCGCCGTTCTTCCTCGCCGCCGGCACCAGCGATCACTTGGTGCCCCACCAGCAGACCCTGATCCTCGCGGAAGCCCTCCGCGCGCACGGAACGCCGGTCGCCCTCCACACCCTCCGCGACGCGGCGCACGCCGACCAGCGCTTCGAGTCCGAGCTGACGCAGCCGGCCATCGAGTGGCTGGAAGGCCTCCGCAAGGCCTCGTAGGCACGGCCAGTTCCTGTCGCGGGACCGGGCCTGCCGGGCGCTGTCGGAGCTCTTCGGCTGCGCCCCGTCGCCCGGCGCGCTCGCCAGCGCCGAGGAGAAGACGGCCGGGCTGATCGCGCTCGCGCTGAAGGCCATCGCGCAGTACCTGGTCAGCTGCGAGGTCGCGCACTTCGACGAGACCGGGTTCCGCACCGCCGGGAAGCTCGCCTGGGTGCATTCCGCCTCGTGGGGGAAGTTCGTGCTGGTCACCGTGCACGCTAAGCGCGGGAAGGACGGGATGACGGCTGCCGGGGTGCTGCCGTTCTTCGCCGGCATCGCCGTCCACGACGCGTGGAAGCCGTATGACACCTTCGGCAACGTCGCAGGCCACGCTTTGTGCGGTGCCCACGTGCTGCGGGAACTGGTCGCGGTCACCGACACCGGCACGGACCTGGACAGGGCGTGGGCGCAGCAGGCCATCGATGCGCTGCTCGCCCTGGACAAGGCCGCCGGGGCTGCCCGCCAGGACGGGAAGACCGGCCGCCGCGGCCAGCCTGACCTTCACTTGCCATGACGGAAAGTCACGCTTACACTTTCCATCATGGAAAGTCATGAGGATCCCGGCCGCGCAGGCGCGGCGATGGCACCCGGCGAGGCCGTCAGCTTCCTGTCGGCCATTGACGGCAGCCGCTCCTGGCTGGCTGACCGGGTAATCGCGCCAGGCTGGTACCACCTGGCGTTCGGGCTGCTCGCCGGCGGCGTGATCGCCGAGGCAGAGATCCGCAGCTGGGCGCTGTTCGCCTGGTCGGTGGCCGCCTACACGGCGGGCTGCGGCGCGCTGAGCTGGTGGAACCAGCGCCGCGTCGGCGTCACGATGCAGTACTTCGACCCCTGCACGCGAGCGGTCTTCGCGGCCCACGTCCTGGCCCTGGGCGGGCTGGCCGCGATCGCCTGCTGGCTCGGCCTCGACCGCGGGGTCCACGGCGCGTTCCTGGCCGCGGGCGTGCTCGCCGTGCCCCTCACCGTCGTGCTCGGGCACTGGACGGACCGGCTGCTCCGGGCGCGCCTGCAGGCGGGCCAATGAGTGCCGCCGCCCGCTTCGATGAGATCGTGCACGCGCCGAACCGGCTCCAGATCTGCGCGATCCTCTCCGCCGTCAGCTCCGCCGACTTCGCCACGATGCGGGAAAGCCTGGCAGTAGCCGACTCGGTCCTGTCCAAGCACGTACGGGTCCTGCACGATGCCGGCTACGTCGACGTGCACAAGTCCGCCTGCGGATCGCGGGTGCGGACCAGCCTGTCCCTGACCAGGGCCGGCCGGGCAGCATATGACGGGCACGTCGCCGCCCTGCGGGCAATCGTCAGCAACGAGCGGTTCCCCGCCGACGCGCGCGCCCGGCGCACCCCCAGCTGAGCCAACTGGCATAGCGGAAGATAAACCGCAGACAGCCAGGCATCAGGTGACCTATCTAGTTACCAAAGAAACTGTCGATCAAGCGCCACTCACGTCCGCTTTCGATCTGAAGATGGCCCGTGAGCACTCCGGCTCTTTCGATAAGTTCTACCGCGAGGTCTCTCGCCTCCTCGGGATTGGCTAGCCGACCGAAGTGCTGATCGTCGGCGGGCGGCCCGCAGGCAGGACGGCCGAGACTTGGACGCGGGGCGACTCAGCCATGCGAGGGCCAGAATGCCCGCGACTGCCCGGCCGCGAGGGTCGCTCTGGCGGCAGTCAGCGCCGATTCGATTAGTTCGTCGGCGTGGCCGAAGTCGGTGATCTGGATGTTCCCGGGATTCGGGGCGGGCAGCACCACGAGTTCGGCGTCCGCACTGTACCGGGCGAGATCATAGTGCAGGCGGGCATTGGTGAGCATGGTCACCGCGTTTACCGCGGCGTCGACCGCGGCCCGCGGCGGGCGGGCCGGCACGGGGCCGTCGGGGTCACTGGTCGGCAGGACGTAGATGCGCTGGGCACCGAGCTGAAGGGCGTGCGAGAGCGGCGTGTTGTTGGCGATCCCGCCGTCTGCCAGCGGCCGGCCGCGCCAAAAGACCGGCGGCAGCAGGCCGGGTACGGCCGTGGCGGCGAGAAGGGCGTCGGTCACGGGCCCGGCCGATAGCCGGACTTCCTGACCGGAAGCCAGATCGCAGGTGATGATGTGCAGCGGGACGCTCGCGTGCTCTATGCGTTCAAGGTGCACGTGCCGGGTGATCAGCCGGCGTAGCCCATGGCTGGGGACCAGGTGGTCGCGCCGGCCGCCGAGCCCGCTGAGGAGCGTGCGGGGCCGCAGCGGGAATATGTCGTTGCGCCGCAGTCCGCGCCAGAGGGCCGCCAGTTCCCTGGCGGTGGCCGGCGTCGGCGGCCTGGAAGCGAGGAACGCGGCGTTCAGTGCGCCGACGGAGGTGCCGACCAGCAGGTCGGGCACGATGCCCTGCTCATACAGGGCGAGCACCATCCCGGCCTGCATCGCGCCCATGGCCGCGCCGCCGGCGAGGACGAACGCGGTACGGCGCGGGGCGGCCCGGCCAGGTCGCCCGACCGGGCGGGCGGGGGCCGTGACCGTGGCGGTGCTCACGGGAAATCCAGCCCGGCGCCCACCGCGACGGCGGCATTGGACAGCAGCAGGAGCCACAGTACCGGCCCGGACGAGAGCGCCGATTTCATCAGCATTCCTTTCGGATCGTGAACGCGATCTCCGCTATCTACGATGCCGCCATATCGCTTCCGTCGCGATGGAGCGCTCCCCCGAATCGGGGGTGTAGCCCGCTACACCCCCGGCCCGGGGGTTTGCTCTCTGCAAGCCGCAGGCCAGGGACGGAATCGTCAGTTCGGGAAAATTCGCAAATTATGAAGGCTCTCGGCGGTGGCGACGCGAGCGCGGATTGCTGGAGGCTTGATGACCGGAGACGCTCTCCTCGGCGGACGGAAGCATGCCCTTCCACTTCGGCCCTGCCTGCCATTCCCGGTATTTCACGATATCGCGATCCGGGATTGGCCGGCGAGCCCTGTCCAACGCGTAAAGAATTTTTATCAGGTAAGAAAAGCGTGGGCCTATGAACTGCTTTCTTATCTGTTCGTGAAAGTTTACCCGTTAAGCGGAATGTGCCTTCCGGTAAGCGCCCGGCCAAGCGGGCGAAGCATGGCAATACGGGGCCGGGGCCGCCGGTGCCCTGTCCTGGGCGCCTGCCGTGACGCGGAACCGGGCCGGCCGGGTGGCGGGCGTTGTAGTACCGCCCTGGCGGGCGCCGTCCCCGGCGAGCGCCCCGTGGCCGGGTTAAAACCGGAAGGGTGTAGCTCTTCTGCAGGGACGGGCTGAACTGGGAAGACGCGGGGTGATTGGCCGTGATGGCGTGCGCCCTGGCGTGGGCGGCGGCTGGGCAGGTGGCTTCAGGAGAGATGGCGAGACGTTTGCGGTCTTACTTGAAGCGAACGGACGGCGCGGCCTCACCCGCCGCTTGCGGTCCGGGGAAGTTAGGTCAGGCGGTGCTGGTGCTGGTGCTGGTGCGGGTGGCCGTGACCGCTGCGGCGGTGTAGTGCATCGTGAAGCCGCCTCCCGCCGTGTCGATGGCGGCGCCGATGCTGTCCAGCAGCTGCTGCAGCACGGCCGGGGGGAACTTGCTGTGGCCGCCGGAGGTGGGGACCATGTCCAGCCACTGGTCGCGGGTGTAGGGCTGGTCCCAGTCATAGCGCCACTGCTGCCACGGGTCGGGGTCGCTGAACGCGCCGGAGGCGCGGATGCCGTCTTCGGCCTTGGTGAAGAACGCCGAGTAGGCGTCCAGGCCGGGCATCGTGCCCGCGGCGGCGAACGGCGAGCCGGGCGGCAGCACCCGGCGGTAAGCGCCGGCGAAGGCCTTGCCGAGGGCGGGCGGGGGCTGGAACACGTACCAGAACACCGCGAGCCGGCCGCCGGGGCGCAGCACCCGGGTCGCCCGGGCCGCGCCGGCGGCCGGGTCGACCCAGTGCCAGGTCATGCCGGCGGTGACCGCGTCGAATGTCCGCCCGGCGGGGTCCCAGTCCTCGAACTTCGCTACCTCGGCCTCCAGGCCGCGCTGCCGGGCGAACGCGGCCATCTGCGGGTCGGGGTCGACGCCGAGCACCCGGCAGCCGGCCGCCTGGAACTGCCGGGACGATATGCCGGTGCCGCAGCCGACGTCGAGGACGTCGCGGCCGGGGCTCGCGGCGGCGATCCGCTCGATCAGGGCCTGGGGGTAGCGGGGCCTGGCCCGGTCGTAGCGCTCGGCTTCCGGGCCGAACGACTCTGCTACTTCCCGGGCCTGGTGCGCCCCGCGGGGCCCGGGAGCGGGGGCGCTTGCCTGCTCCGGAGGTATAGTGGTCATGTGCCCACTATAAGTGGGCGATTGCCCACTCGTGAATCGGGCGCTGCCCGGCAACGGCTGGAGGTCTGCGGGGTGCCGACAGGGGTGGCCATCCGCGACGCGCGGCGGCAGCTGTTCGACGCCGCGGAGCGGGTCCTACTGCGGAACGGGCCGTCCGCGCTGACGCGCCGGGCGGTCACCGCGGAGGCGGGGGTCGCCAAGGGGGTCATGCACCGGCACTTCGCCGACTTCGACGCGTTCCTGGCCGAGTTCGTGCTCGACCGGGCCGGGCGGATGGATCCCCTGGCCGCCGCGCTGCCCGGGGCCGCCGGGGCCGGCACCGTGGCCGGCAACCTCGCCGGGGCGCTGACAGCGTTGTTCTCCTCGGCCGCGGTGGCGATCGTCGCGCTCGTCGACTTCCGCGACGAGCTGCGGGCGCGGCTGCGCGAGTCCTGGCCGGCCGCGTCCCGGTGCTGACCGAGGCCATGGAGATCATCGCGTCCTACCTCGCCGCGGAGCGGGACCTGGGCCGCGTCACGGCCAGCGCGGACATCGACACGCTCGCCGCCGTCTTGATGGGCGCCGGGCACCGGCTGTTCGCCGACCGGACCGGCGCGCCGCCGGATGCAGCGGCCATCGCCAGGATGGTGACGGCGGTCGTGGGCGGCGTCGTGCGGGATCCGGCGCCGTGAACCAGCCGCGCGCAGGAGGGACTGGCCAGCCCGGCGAGCTGACGACCGGGCTGCCGCCGGCGCCCGCCGTCTTCTGCCGTTCGGGCAGCAGGGATCTGGAGGCGCTTGATGGGGGCGCTGGTTGACGAGTTGCGCCGCCGGGAGGCGGCGGCCCGTGCGGAGGCGGAGGAGGAGGATGCCGGACGGCCGCTGCGGGCGGCGCAGATCGCCGCGGCGGCCGGCCTCAGCACGGACAAGGCGAAGGTAGAGACCCTGCGGTCGAAGCTGAAGCGGCTGGTGGAGCGGGGCTGGCTGGCCGAGGAAGCCGGGCCGGGGCTGTTCGCGCTGCCCGCGCGCGCCGGCAACGGCACGGGGGAAGCGGCAGGAGCGGGCTGACGGCGGGCTCTTCTCCCTAGGCTCGAAGGCGCGAACCGGAACGAGCCTTAAACGGAAGAAGAGCCCTATGGAACCGTATGCCCTGGTCCCGGCCGCCACCGGTGACCGTGAAACCACAGGCGTTCGGGATGTTGGCCCGCATGGCCCGCACGATCTGGGCCGCGCTCGCGTTGCGCCCGATGCCCTCGGTGTGCGGCCGGCAGTTACTTACCGTTTGTGCGTAGCTGGCGCTGGCGCCGGCTCTGGTTGTGAGCATCGTGACGGCTGCGCCGGTTGCCGCCGCAGCGGTTGCGGCCGCGCCACAATCACGGCGTACCGAGAGACACGAACTGGCATGGGCGGGTCCCCTCGTTTGCCTGGGTCATTAACGAACTGCTCCTCGTTATACGTAGACGCCATTCGCGCGGCTTCAGTTGGAAATTCGGCGTGGTCACGAAGGCTGTTTCGGGAGGCTCTCGGACGGTCCGCGGCACCGGCAGCCGCTGGACCCTTCACATCCGCATCTCGGTCTCCATCATGCGGTCGTCCGCATGCTCTCACCCAGGTAGACCTGCTGGCGCTCGTTCAGCGACTCCCAAGCCCTCAGCGCCGCCCGGGAAGGCTCCGGCTCCGGTCATTGCCGGGCAATGCGGCCATTTGAGGGGATCTGCCGCATCCACCAAGCGGGCAGTGCCACACTGGCCTGGGCAGGCAGGACGGAAAGCGCATTCACGCCTGAGGTGGTGGAAGTGGCGGGTGACTACGCGAGCCGGGTGCGCGGTATGGCCGGGAAGGCAGAGCCCGGCAGCCGGGTCGCCGGCTACCTGATCGAGGAGCAGATCGGGTCGGGCGGGATGGCCGCGGTGTTCCGGGCGCGCGACGAGGCGCTCGGGCGGGTCGCGGCGGTGAAGGTCATTATCCCCGATGCGGTCGGCGACCAGGAGTTCCGGGCGCGGTTCCTGCGGGAGTCACGGATGGCCGCGGCGGTTGACCACCCGCACATCCTCCCGGTCTACGGGGCCGGGCAAGCCGACGGGCTGCTGTACATCGCGATGCGGTTCGTGCCCGGCGGGGACCTGGCCGAGTTGGTGCGGCGCTCGGGCGGCCCGCTGGCCCCGGCCCAGGCCGCGGAACTGGTGGCGCAGGTGGCCTCCGCGCTGGACGCCGCGCACGCGGCCGGGCTGGTGCACCGGGACGTCAAGCCGCAGAACATCCTCATCGACGCCGTCCCGGAACGGCCCGGGCACGCCTTCCTGTCGGACTTCGGGCTCAGCAAGGGATCTGACTCCACGACCGGGCTGACCGCCGCCGGCGACTTCGTCGGCACCGCTGACTTCTGCGCGCCCGAGCAGATCAAGGACATCGGCGTGGACGGGCGGGCTGACCAGTACGCGCTCGGGTGCGTGGCGTTCGTCCTGCTCACCGGCAAAGTCCCGTTCCCCCGCAGCACCGCCATGGCGACGCTGTACGCGCACATCCACGACCCGGTACCAGCGCCAACGGAGCTGCGCCCCGGGCTTCCCCCGGCCGTCAGCGACGTCATCGCGCGGGCGCTGGCCAAGTCACCAGCCGACCGCTACGCCCGGTGCGGGGAATTCGCCGAGGCGCTACGGCAGGCACTACTCACGCCCCAGGCAGCCACCGCCCCTGCCGCCCGCCAGGCGCCGGCGGCGCGTGGCGGGCGGCCGCCCGCGGCCAGCACGACCATCGCGGCGGTCGTACCCGCCGGGCAGCCAGCCCGGACCGAGCCGGGCCCCGCGCACGGCGCGTCGCGGCGGGCCGCCCGCTCGCGGCGCCGCCTCCTGGGCGCCGCCCTGGCCGCCGCGGCGGTCACCGCCGCGGCAGTCGTCATCCCGCGGACGCTGGCCGACCACGCCAACCTGGCCGCCGCCCCCGCCGCCACGTCCCCCGCCGCGAAACCCCCGCCCGCCGGCCCGCTCACCGCTACCCTCACCACCACCCTCACCGCCCCCGCCGCCGAGATCGCCGACGACGGCATGAAAGCCCTGGAATCGATGGCGTTCGGGCCGGGCGGCGTCCTGGCCGTCTCCATCTACTCAGGCATCTTTCTGTGCAACACCGCCACCGGAAAGCTCACAGCCACCTTCGACAGCCCCAACCGCGAGATGGTGAACGGGATGGCGTTCGGACCGGACGGCACCCTGGCCGTCGGCGACGAGGCCGGCACCTACCTGTGGAACACCGCCACCGGAAAGCTCACCGCCACCCTCACCGACCCGCACAGCGAAGGAGTGCGGTCGGTGGCGTTCGGGCCGGACGGCCTCCTGGCCGCCGGAGACGCCAACGGCAGCACCTACCTCTGGAACACCGCCACCGGAAAGCTCACCGCCGCCCTCACCGACCCCCACAGCGGATACGTGATCTCGGTGGCGTTCGGGCCCGGCGGCCTCCTGGCCGCCGGCGACGCCAACGGCAGCACCTACCTCTGGAACACCGCCACCGGAAAGCTCACCGCCACCCTCACCAACCCGCACAGCAAATTTGTGACCTCGGTGGCGTTCGGACTGGACGGCACCCTGGCCGCCGGCGACGCCAACGGCCGCACCTACCTCTGGAACACCGCCACCGGAAGGCTCATCGCCGCCCTCACCAGCCCGCACAGCGCATTGGTGACCTCGGTGGCGTTCGGACCGGACGGCACGCTGGCCGCCGGTACCAAGGACGGCACCTACCTGTGGGACACCGCCACCGTGAAGCTCACCGCCACCCTCGCCGCCCCTCCCGACCCGTACGTGTCACCAGCGGAAAGAGCGGAGGTGTCGTCGGTGGCGTTCGGCCCGGGCGGCATCCTGGCCGTCGGCCACCTAAGCGACGGCCTCGTCGACTTGTGGCACCTGACGAGGTAAAGCCCGCACCCGCCCACGGGTGAGACCGGCGGGCGTGCACGGCATCACCCTGGTCGCGGCGCGTGACCTGGCCAGCAGGCAGATCCGGGTCGTCGCGATCGCGCCCGGCGTGTTCGACACGCCCATGCTGGCCCGGTTGCGGCCGGACACCGGGCGGCCCTGGAGCAGAGCGTGCCGCATCCCAGCCGCCTCGGGGCGCCCGACGACTGCGCCCGCATGGCGGTCAGCCTGCTGGAGAACTCCTACGTGAACGGCCAGACGATCCGCCTCGACGGCGCCATCCGGATGCCGCCGCGTTAGGAGACGACGCCAGCCGATGACAACGGGGACGATAGTGGCCTTAGTCTGAAATGTCGGTTCCGGAGGTTTCTGTCAGGGGTTACCCTCAGGTTAGCTACCTGAGAGGAGCCGCCATGTGCAGGGGAGGCCGCCTCGTAGCGGACTTCGTGGCCGGGACCAGTACTAGGCCTGTCGTGCCCGAAGAAATCCAAAAGCATCTGACCGTCACCGCGGACGGGCTGTGGGTGGTGTGGGCCTACAAGCTGGCCCGGCCATCTGGTGACCTGTTCGTGCCGCTGCGGGGCGGTTCCGGCTATCCGGCGGATGCCCAGGCCGAGTGTCGGCCCCGGGAAGCTCCTGGCACTCACCGCGTCCCCGATCCGGGGTGCACGTGCGGTTTCCACGCCCTCTCGGACCGGAGGCTGCCCGGATTGCCGGCCCGCAGTGGCCTCACCGCGTTGACCGTCGCGCTATCCGGACGGGTGCTCGCTTTTGAGTGGGCCGGCGACGGGGTGCTGTGGAGAGCGGAGCGGCAGACCGTGGTCCGCGTCGGCCGGCCGGCCGTGCCCGACCGGCTGGGTGAAGTCCCGTCCTCGCGCCGTCGGCCTGACGACCCCGAGGGCCGGCTGGCCGTGCTCTCTGGTGCTATGCCTCGCGATTCCGGGCCGGTACGGCTGAGCCTGCCCGCATCCTGCCCGGTGATGCTGATGCGTCACGACGACGCCGGCTGGTGCGCGGAGACCAGCACGTCCATGCGGTCACCGGCATCCCTGGTCCTGGTATAGCGCCGGAGATTGCCGTCTGCGGCCTAGCTGTCGAGCCCCAGGGTGAAGGTGGGCTTCGGTGAGGTCGCGGGGAGCCGGTGCTCATCGGCGAGGCGCCGGATCGCGGTTCCGGTAGCGAGGAACTCGGTCGCGTGCTCGCCCCAGACGTGGTTGTTGACCGCGACGTTCACCCCGACGATGCCCGAGGACCTGGCCTGCGCTGCCTCCACCTGCATCCTGGTGAGCGCGAGCTCGCGGGCCTCGTAGATGCCCTGGGTGAAGATCACCATTTCCTGGTTCTGGCCTGCCTGGCGCAGGGACTGCATCACCGACTGATGGGCGATGTGGTACACGCAGGTCCCGAGCACGAACGCCACCGGGACGGCGCCGGCGGCCAGCAGCCGGAAGAAGTCCTGAGCCGACAGGTCCGAGGTGAACGCCCGGCCGTCCGGCGCGCGGTGGGCGCCTTCCGTGCCGCCGCCGGCGCTGCCCAGCGCGCGCACCGCGGTCCCGGTAGCGATGAACTCCAGGACGCCCTGTCCCCACGCATAGCTCTGCATGCGCAGCTGAACGCCGACGATGCCGTCGGCGCCGAGGTGGTCGGCCTCGGCCTGCATCCTGGTCATTGCTAGTTCCCTGGCGTTGTACATCGCCTGGGTCAGCACCTGCAGTTCCTGGTTCTGCGACCATCTTCCGACCTGCAGGCCGATGTGGTAGATCGACGACCCGACCACGAAGCCGAGCGGCTCGAACCCGGCCTCGCCGAGCAGCACGTACTCGGAGACCGACAGGTCGGAGGTAAAAACGCCCGCCGGGGCGGCGCCCGCGGTGTTCGCTAGCCGGCCGGCCGCAGCCTGCGGCTCCCAGGCGGCCGCGCTGTCGGCCGGCTTGCCGCCGAAAACTGGCATGTGAATCTCCTCTGGTCGAGTTCACTGGGCGCCCGCGGTAGTAAGCGAAGCCTACAGGCGGGCGTCCACGCCGCCATGGACTGGTCCCTGCCCGGCTGGGACCGGGCCGCGACTGCCGCAGCCGCTGGGCCTCACGCGCCTGAACCGCCTAAGTAAGCCCCGATGCACAGTCACCCTCGCTACCCATGCGGTGAGCATCTCCACGCGGGACGCTACCGCTTGCGCCGGTGAGGTGCTGTTGATCCCAGGCACATCCTCGATCAGCCATCTCGAAGAGAACATGGCCGTCGGGAGCATCGAGATCGATTCGGAAGCCCGCGGCCTTCTCGGCTGAGGCTGGTGGCAAGGCCCGCGTTCGGTACTTCGGTCCCTGCTCGCGGGGAGCAGGGACCGAAGTACTCGCCCGGTATCAGCTGCCGATGGTCGGCGTCCCTGACCCGATCGCCACCGCGAAGACGTGCAGCGCGGTGATCCCGTTGCCGACGCCTGCGCTCACCGTCGGCAACGTGACCGAGGCCACGGTCTTGCCGGCCTGCAGCGGCACCGACGCGAAGTAGATGCTCACCGGATGATCGGTCTGCGTGGTGCTAGTGAAGTTCCAGCTCGTTGTGGTGGCGGCGGTCTCGTCGCCGGACACCGGGGCGTTGTTGTACCAGTCCGCCATGACCAGGCTGTAGGCCTGGGTCGTGCCGTTGGTGTAGGTGATCGTCCCGGTCCCGCTGGCCGCCCCGAACGCGCCGGCGCCGAGGAAGCCGAGGTCGCTCCCTGACCCGGACACGGCGATGGTCTGCCCGTCGGCGATCACGTTGTTGTTGGTGCCGACGGCGGTGGGCCAGGTGAACGTGGTTCCGCCGAAGGTTGCCGTGCCGCCCGCGGTAAGCGGAGTCGGCGTGCCGGCGGCGAGCGCCTGAGCGGAGAAGCTTTCCCCGGTGCCGTCGAAGTTGCCCGGCGCCGGGTTGGCGTTGTCGGTGATGCCGACGTTGTCGTAGGCGGCGGAGAGCGAGGAGTACGGCGTTCCGGTGGTCGGCGTCCCCCTCCCGGTGGCCATCGCGAAGATGTGCATCGCGGTGGTACCGCCCGCATTGTTCAGGACCGGCAGCGTGACCGACGACACCTTCTTGCCGGCCTGCAGCGGCACCGACGCGAAGTAGATGCTCACCGGGTGCGCGGTCTGCGTGGTGCTGGTGAAGTTCCAGCTCGTGGTGGTGGTCAGGAGCTGGTTGCCGACCGCGGGGCTGTTGGCGTACCAGTCCGCCATGTTGAGGTTGAACGACTGGCTGCTGCCGTCGGTGTAGTGGACGGTGACCGGACCGCTGGCGGTGCCGTTCTGGCTGGCGCCGAGGAACCCGAGGTCGGTTCCCGACCCGGACAGGGCGACGGTCTGGCCGCCGGCGACCACGTTGTCCGGGCTCCCCGATGCGGCCGAGGGCCAGGTGAACGTGGTCCCGCCGACCGTGACCGGCTGGCCGGGGGTCAGTGCGGTTGGCGTGCCCGCGGCCAGCGCCTGGGCGGAGTAGCTGTCGCCCACTCCGTCGTAGTTGGCCCCGGCCGGGTTGGCGTTGTCGCTGATTCCGGTGTTGTTGTAGGCGGCGGTGAGCGAGGGGTAGGGGACGGTCACCGTGGCCGACGCCTCCACCCTGCCGGCGCGGTCGCCGTCATTGCCCGCCGTGGGGCTGACGGCGAGTTGCAGCGTGCTGTCGCCTGGCGTGGCGCCCGCCGGCGCGGTCACGGTGAAGTGCTCGGTGACGGTCTGCCCGGGAGCGATGGTGACTGGCGCGGGGTTACGGACGGTCCAGCCGGCCGGGGCCTTGAGCGTGAACTGTGCCCGCGGCACCGCGTAGTCGCCGTGGTTGACCAGAGTGGCGGACACCGTGGCGGGGGAGCCAGGCGTCACCGTGGCCGGGGCCGACAGCGTGGCGTAGCGGGCCCCGACGGTGCGGTCGACCGTGAAGCTGCCGTGCAGCGGCAGGTTGGCCGTGGCCGAGGAGTCGCCGACGTGCACGCCGAACGTGCCGTCGGGGAGCACCCAGCCGTTGGCCGGGTCGTCCCAGTAGGACAGGTCCTGGCCGGAGAGGGTGAAGTGGACGGTCGTGGACTGCCCGGGCTTCAGGGTGACCTTCTGGAATCCCTTGAGCTGGCGCGGCGGCTCGCCGGCGGAGGCCGGGTCGTCGAGGTACAGCTGCGCCACGTCGGAGCCGGTCACCTTGCCGGTGTTGGTGACGGTGGCGGACACGGTCACCTGCTTGCCCGACTGCCCGTTGCAGCCGCAGGCGGGTGTTCCCGGGTTGGACGTGCCGTTCTGGACCTGCTGCGGGGTGACGCTCAGGTGGCTGTAGGAGAACGTCGTGTAGGACAGGCCGTAACCGAACGGGAACAGCGGGGTCTCGTTGTTCGCGTCGTAGTAGCGGTAGCCGACGTCGATGCCCTCGGAGTACTGGACCTCGCCGCCGGCCCCCGGGAACTCGCTCGGGGTGGACGCGGGTACCTGCGACAGGTCGGTGGGGAAGGTGACCGGCAGGTGGCCGCTGGGGTTGGTCTGGCCGAACAGCACCGATGCCAGGGCCGTGCCGTTGCTCTCGCCCGGGTACCAGGCGTCGACCACGGAGGAGACCTGGTTGATCCAGGGCATGGTCACCGGGGCGCCTGCGTCCACTACCACGACGGTGTGCGGGTTGGCCGCGGCCACCGCCGAGATCAGTTCGTTCTGCGCGGACGGCAGGTTCAGGCTCGCGCGGTCGGCCGCCTCGGACTCGGTGTCGTCGGACACGACGACCACCGCGGTAGAGGCCGACTTCGCCGCGGCGACGGCCTGCGCGATGCCCGGCGCCAGGTCGGACGGGGTGGCCCAGCTCAGCGACGCCGACGGGCCGCCGCCGGAAAGCGACAGGGTGTACGTCTTGCCGGCCGTCAGGTCGACGCTGACCGAGTAGGTGGAGACCGGCGGGGTGCCCGGGTTGGCGAGGATCTCCTTGCCGTTCAGGTACAGGTTGGTTGCGGTGTAAGAGCCCGGGTTGCTGAACGCCAGCACGTAGGTGCCGGTCTCCGGGGCGGTCAGCGTGCCGGTGTAGCTCGCGCCGTAGCCCGTCGCCGCGTACGCCGGGGTCAGGTCGGTGCTCGGGATCGCGGCCAGGGACGTGTCGGTGGGCAGGCCCTGCACGTAGTTCACCGTGGTTCCCGTCCCGGCCGCGGCCTGGATGCCCTGCAGTGGGGTCACGTTGAACGTGGACGTCACGTGGGCGCTGCCGCCGCCGGTGTCGGTCGGCGCGGCGGAGGCGGCCGGGCCGATCACCGCCACGGTCCCCGCGCCGCTGGCGGAAAGCGGCAGGGTGGCGCCGGAGTTCTTCAGCAGCACTGTGCCCTGCTCGGCGACCGAGGTGGAGACCGCCTGGTGGGCGGCGGTGGTGACGGTCGCGCTGGTCGTCCCGGTCGGCGGGTCGTTGAACTCGCTGAACTTGAACATCTCGGTGAGGACGCGGCTGACCATGCCGTTCAGCGTGGACATGGAGACCTGGCCGTCCTGTACCGCCGCCTGCAGCGCCGGGCCGTAGAACACGGCCGAGGGCATTTCCTGGTCGTTGCCGGCGTCGGCGGACTGCACCGTGGAGTGGGTGGCGCCGTAGTCCGACGTGACGAAGCCGGGGTAGGCCCAGTTCTGGTCCAGGGTGGTCTGCAGCAGGTACTGGTTCTGGCACGCGGCCTGGCCGTTGATGTAGCTGTAGGCGCACATCACCGAGGATGCGTGGGCCTCCGTCGTCCCGGCATAGAACGCGGGAAGGTAGATCTCCTGCTCCGCCCGGGTGCTCACGATCGCGTTGTCGGCCGGGGCGTTGCGGTTCGTCTCCTGGTTATAGACGGCGAAGTGCTTGATCTGCGCCATCTCGTCCTGGTTCTGCACGCCGTCGACGTCGGCGACCGCCAGCGCGGAGTTCAGGTAGGGATCTTCGGTGTAGGCCTCGAATGACCGTCCCCAGCGCGGGTCGCGGTCGATGTTGACCGTCGGTCCCAGATCGACCATGGCGCCCTTGGCCCGCTCTTCCGAGCCGACGACCTGGCCGTACTGGTAAGCCAGGGAGGTGTCGAAGGATGCCGCGAGGGAAACCGCGGAGGGCATCTGAGTGACGCCGGTGAGGCCGTCGCCCACGCCGAGTGGGCCGTCTTCCTCGCCGATGGCGGGGACGCACAGGCTCGGGATCGCGGCGATGTAGAAGACGTACGGCTCGCTGGTCCCGGCCCCGGTCACCATGTTGATCTTGTCGGCCAGGGTCATCTGCGCCATGAGCATCGACACCCGCTGCGACACCGGCAGCGACTGGTTGAGCCACGGGCAGGTGGTTGTGTCGGCGGTTGTCCGGGCGGTTCCCCCGGCTTGGGCGGCGGCTCCCGAGGCGGGGGCCGCGAGTGCCGCCAGCGGCAGTACCAGTGCCGCCGCGGCCGTCGCTACTATTCTGAACAACCAGCGATTTCTCACGCCGGGGAACGACTTCACGACGCCTCCCATTACTGCTCAGCAGTTCATGACATCGTGAGTCAAACCCGGCACGGCGAACGCGACAATAGTCAACAGCCTTAAAACCGGTTAATGTCACCGTTAAAAAACTGTTAACAAAAGTGCACGGCGGGACCGCCGGATTGTCGTCGCAGGTCACGGCACGATCATGGCATCCAGCGGCAACGCCGTTCAGTGAGCGCAGCTCGCGGGGTCATTCTGCTGGCCACCTCGGCAAGAGGATGGCAGGCTAGTCGCTGTGACGGAGCAGAGCACCGGGCACGTGGTACCCGAACGCTGGAACGCGGTTGGCCCGAAGTCCAACGTGTGGATGGATCCGGCGCAGGACCCGAGATTCGCGGCAGGCGCCGAGCTGGAAGGCGAGCGGGCGACGCTGCTGGACTACCTGCGCGCCTACCGGCTGGCGCTGGAACTGAAGTGCTCCGGCCTCGATGCGGAGCAGTTGGCCCGGCGCTCGGTGCCGCCCTCCACCATGTCCCTGCTCGGCCTGGTCCGCCATATGGCCGACGTGGAGCGCAACTGGTTCCGGCGGGTAATGGCCCGGGCCGATGCGCCGCCGCTGTACTGGTCTGATGATGCCGAGGACGCTGACTGGGCGGGGGCGGTGGCTGATCCGGCGGTGGTCGCCGGCGCCTGGCGGGCCTGGCGCGAGGAGGTCGCCTTCGCGGACCAGTTCGTCGCCGACTCGCCCGACCTCGCCATCCGCAGCCCCATGCGAGACGGCACCACCGTCGCGCTTCGCGAGGTGATACTCCACATGGTCGAGGAGTACGCCCGCCACGTCGGCCACGCCGACCTGCTTCGCGAGCGGATCGACGGCCGCGTCGGCCAGTAACCCCGGCTCGCCGGTGCGTCGGGATCTCGCGACGTGCCGTTCACCCCGCAACTTGCGTCGCCCGGCCGAGGTAGGCGCGCTCGATGCGGGGCTTGCAGCGGCCCGACGACGCCTTCCGGGTTGAGGATGACGGTGAAGATCAGCAGCACGCCGCTGATGGCCGCGTAGTACTCGCCAAGCTGGATGCCGCCGTGATGGAAGACTGCCGCCGCCACCGAGGTAACCCGGCCAGGTAGGCGGTGGTGAAGAAGGCAAGGCCCCCCATCGCGGTGTAAGAGCTCACGTCGGCGGTGGTCTGCTGGTAGGCGACCATCGCGCCGCCCAGCCCGGCCAGGAAGCCGCCGATGGCGAAGGCCGCCAGCTTGATCCGGGAGACCGAGATCCCCGAGGCGGCATCCATGGCCCTCATCCGGTCGGCCAGGCCGGAGAGCTCGTGGCCGGGGCGGTACCAGATGCCGACGTCGCCCTGGTCTTCGACATGCCCAGCCGGTGGATCATGCAGAAGTACCCGCCGCTGTGCCGGCCCGACGGCACCCCGGACGATCGCGCGTACCAGGGACTGTTCGAGCCGTTCTACCGCGGCGCCTTCGACGCGGGGCTGCAGGCGCGGATCCTGCACGCCGCCCAGCTCACCGAGGACCTGCTGCGCGACTACCCGGTGCTGGTCGTCCCCGGCCTGTACATCGCCGACGACGAGACGCTGGACCTGCTGCGCGGGTACGCGATGGACGGCGGCCACCTCATCCTCGGGCCGAGGACCGGGTACGCGGACAGCGAGGCCCGCGCCCGGGCCGACCGGATGCCCGCCCGTCTGGCCGACGCCGCCGGGGCCTGGTACGAGGAGTTCAGCAACCTCCCCGGGCCCGTCGAGGTTACGTCGGACGTCCTCACCCTGCCGCCGGGGGCGGCGGCGACCCGCTGGATCGACGGGCTGCACCCGGACGGAGCGACCGTACTCGCCCGGTACGAGCACCCGCACTTCGCCCGGTGGGCGGCCGTGACCACGCACCCCGCGGGCAAGGGACGCATCACCTATTGCGGAACGGTTCCCGGTGACTCCCTCGCGCAAGCGGTTCTCCGCTGGGCGTGCGGCCGTCGCGGGGACTGGAGTGCCGTCCCGGCCTCGGTGACCTCGACCGGGGCGACCGCCGCCGACGGGACCCGGCTCCGGTTCCTGCACAACTGGGCCTGGGAACCCGCGGCCGTCACCGCCCCCGTGGCCTGCGTGGACCTGCTCAGCGGCAAGCGGATCGAGCAAGGGGACACCATCGAGCTGAACGCGTGGGACGTGCGCGTTCTTGCCGAGAACGGCAACCAGTAGGAGGGAACGATGAGGTTCAGAACACGGCTGCTCGCCGTCACGGCAGCCGCACTCGGCCTGGTCGCGGTGTTCACCGCGGCCCCGGCCCGCGCCTACACCCCGACCCCCGGAACCATCTACCAGCTGCCCGCCAGCCAGCCCTGCCTGAAGGGACGGGGAAACTGCGCGATCTACCCGAAGGCGGCGCAGCTCCCCGACGGCCGCCTGGTCGCCTCCTTCGAACAGTCGACGGTGCCGGCGTCCGGCTCGGCCGCCGGCCAGACCCTGCCGGTCTACTCCAGCGACGACAACGGCGCCACGTGGCAGCTTCTGTCGCAGGTCTGAGCGACAAGACCACCGACGCGAACATCGGCAACGGGAACGTGCCCGACGTCCAACTGGAGACCGCCGGCGCGGTATCGGACACCGACACCCAGTACTGGCACGTTGTCACGAAGCCGAACGGCGCGGTCACGCTGCTGAACGAGTCAGGCGGGCGCGCGGCGGAGATCTGGACCGGCGCCGCCACCGCCGGCCACGAGATCGGCCAGTGGGTGGACAACACCCCGAACGGCCTGTGGAACCTCATCAAGGAAACCGACGGGTACTACAAGTTCCAGTGTGCCAGCAACACCAGCCTGTACCTTACGGGCTCCTCCGCAGGCGCGCACCTCACCCTGGAGCCCGCCACCAGCGGCGGCTCGCAGGAGTGGCAGCTGGCCGCCGGGTAAGCCGCGGTTTACTCCGCCCGCATCAGCGCGGCGGTGGCGGGCGGCAGCGGTTGTGGGCGGACGTGTCCGCGATCACCGTGCCGGTCCTGCTGGTGCTCGGCGCCGACTCGCCGTTCACCAGCCAGGAGGACGTGGCCGAGTTCCGGCGGCGGCTGCCGGCCGCCCGGGTCGAGGTAGTGCCGGGTGCCGGGCACGCGATCCAGAGCGACCAGCCGCTGGCGCTGGCCCGGCTGATCGAGGACTTCGATTTCTAGCATCCGGAACGGCTGCGGCTGGCTGTGGTACCGCCCGCCCCGTCGCAGGGAGGGCTGGCAGCTAGGCCCCATCTCCTCGTCCGGAATCCCGAACACGACGATGTCGGCGATAGCCGCGACGCCGGAACTGGCGGACGAGCCGATCGGTTTCTGCCGGTCGCGGATCGCGCACTACAAGGCGCCCAGGTCGCCTTCGTTCGAGGACGAACTGCCGCGGCTGCCCTCAGGCAAGATGCTTCGCCGGCTGCTCATGGACCGCTACCGTTCGCTTCCGCCCTCGTAGGCCGTCGCGCTGCCGGGATTCCCGGTGCATCCTTGGAGGCGACGCCGCGGTCAGCAGCTGGCCGCGGCGCGGTTCCTCGCTAGCGTTCGGTGCCAGCGGTGACGGCAGGGGAGCGTAATGGAGCATGAGGAAACGCAGGGCGTGGTTTTCCCCCTGGCCGCGGACGGCCGGCGAAGCACGTCTGCCTTGGGCCGGGCGGTTGTCGCCGACGCGCTGAGACCGGTGGACGCGGCCGGTGCCCTTGGCGCGGAGCAGGAGACCAACTGGCGCTCGGGATACCTGGTCCATTTCCGCCGCCTGGTGGAAGCCGGGCTAGCGTCGAAGGAGGCCGCGCTGTCGGTCGCCCGCGACGGAATCGGTTCGCTGCATGCCCGGATGCGGGTCAGCGGGCCGGACGGGGAGGAGACGGCGCTGGACGCCCTGTTGTCGGCGCCCGCGAAAGCCTCCTTTGCCACGCTCAGCGTGGCAGGCACGGCACCGCCGGAAACCGAACTGTCGCTGCCGTACCGCGGTGATCGCCTGAGCGGCGTCTCCCTGGCGCGCCGGCTGGACGCCTGGGTGAGCGGCGGGGTCATCGAGCCGTCCTGCGCGGACGCCGTGAGGGAGGTTGCGGCGCATCCGGAGTGGCTGCGGCTGCCCGGCCGGACCGTGGCCGCACTCGGGGCGGGCGCGGAGGTGGGCCCGGTCGAGGTGCTGCTCCGGTGGGGCGCCCAGGTGGCGGCGGTTGACGTGCCCAGCTCGCCAGTGTGGGAGCGGCTACTTGGCACGGCGCGGCGCGGCGCGGGGACGCTGCTGGTGCCGGTGGCCGGAGTCGCGCCGGGGCCCGCGCTACCGGACTGCGGCGACGAGGCCACCGCGCGGCTGGCCGGTCTCGACCTGGCGCGGCAGGTCCCGGCGGCCGCTGACTGGCTGGCCGGGCTGGACGGCCCGCTCGTGCTCGGCAACTACGTCTACGCCGACGGCGCCGCCAACGTGGCGGTGTGCGCCGCCGCCGACGCGCTCACCGTGCGGTTGCAGGCGGCCCACGGCGATCTGGCGCTGGCGTTCCTGGCCACACCGACCGACGTCTACGCCGTCCCGGCCGAGGCCGTCGCTCACTCCGCCCGCGCGTACGCGTCCCGGCCGCGCGCGGCGAAACTGGCCGGCCGTCCGCTGCGCACCGTGTCCGGCGGGCGGCTGCTGCGCCGGGCTTACGTCCCCGGCGCGGACCCCGGCATCTGCGACAGCCTCGTGTCCCAGCAAGGCCCGAATTACGCACTGGCCAAGCGGCTGCAGCGGTGGAGGGCCGCCGTTGCGCGGGAGACCGGGGCCACCGTGTCGCTCAACATCGCCCCCCCAACCCGGACCCGGTCGGTCGTAAAGAACCGGGCGCTGGCGGCCGCGTACGCCGGGGCGCACCGGTTCGGCGCCGAGGTGTTCGAGCCCGCCACCACCAGGACGCTGATGGCGGCCCTGCTCGTGCACGACCTCAATGCCCCCAGGCCGGCGCGCGCCCACCCGTGGCAGGACGAGGCACATGCGGCCGCGCACGGCGGGCTGTGGCGCATCGCCTATGCACCCCGCAGTGCGCTGGGCCTCGCCGCCCTGCTCGGCTACTTCGCAGTGCGGCCCTGACCTCGTCCCGTGAGGATCGAGCGCGGGAGACATTTGCCGGCGAAGGGGTGACAATAGCCGCAAGAACTGGCGTCGCTTCCACGGTCAAGGGCTGGCGGCCGGAGGGGATAAGTCATGATTGAGCCTTATCAGGCCATCGGCCTGGTCCCCACTATGCGCGGCATTCGTCACCGGGATGAGATCAGCGTCAACCTGGAGCACGTCTCGCACCTGATCAAGGCGGCGTCCTGGCTGTCCAGCCTGGACCTGCCGGTGCGCCTCATCGCGATACCGGAAGGAACCCTTCAGGGCTTCAACGACGAGGTCCTCGACCTCGACCATGAGGAGTTCGCGCGCGAGTGCGCGATTGACGTGCCCGGACCCGAGACGGATTACCTGGGCAAGCTGGCCCGGCAGTGGAACGCGTTCCTGATGGCGCAGGCGAAGGCCCGGCATCCCGAATTTCCCGGGCGCTTCTTCAACGTAGGGTTCGTCCTCAGCCCCGAAGGCGACGTGATCCTCAGGCACCATAAGGTCGTGCCGCTGCTGCCAGTTGAGCACTCGGTGACACCGCACAACGTCTGGGACCGGTGGGTCGAACTGTACGGGCGTGGGCTGGACGCGTTCTACCCGGTGGCCGACACCGAGATCGGGCGGCTCGGCTTCCTGATGGCGAATGAGGGCTCGTACCCGGAGAACGCCCGCGGCCTGGCCATGAACGGCGCCGAGGTGGTCTACCGGGGCCCGTACCCGCATCCGCACGTCGGCAACGGCCTGTTCGAAATTCAGAACCGGGCCCGCGCCCTCGACAACAACCTGTACCTGATCGCGTGCAACGTCGGCACCTACTACCTCAACGGGGACTCCGACGTCCCGATCGATACGTTCGGCGGCGGATCGGCGGTCATCGACTACCGCGGGCAGATCGTCGGCCGGCACGACTACAGCGGCGGGTCATCCTGGGTGGCCGGGACCATCGACGTGGAGGCGCTGCGCCGGTTCCGTGCCAGCGCGCAATGGGACAACTGGCTGAAGGACCTCACGACCGAGCAGTACCAGGTGATCTACGAACAGCCCGTCTACCCGAAGAACCTTTACCTGGACCGGGCGCCGTACAACCACGGCGACTACCGCCGCGAGGTGATCGACAAGCAGGTGCGGCTGATGCACGACCGGGGTATCTGGGCCCGGCCGGACAACGGCGCGGGTACGTCAGGCGGCTAAAGCGCGCACGCTAGGTGATGTGCCCTCCGTTCGCCCCGGCCTTCCTGGCGTCCCGCAGCACGTCCTGCCGCACCTTGCCTGCGGGGGTCCGTGGCAGCTCGTCCACGGGCATGACGACCTCGGGCGTCTTCTGCCGGGCTGCTCCGGCCGCGGCGAAGTGCGCCCTGGCCTCGTCAACGTCGAACGAGAGCCCCGGGCGGGTGACGATCACGGCGCAGGCCCGCTCGCCCATGACCGGGTCGGCAAGGGGGGGACCGGGAGTTCGATGAGCAGCCGCGTTCCCTCACCGAGACGGCTATCCAGCCGGAACGAGCCGGCGGTGGCCTCCACCCGGTCCCTGAGGCCGATCAGCCCGGAGCCGCGCGCCGGATCCGCTCCGCCGACGCCGTCGTCCCGGACGTCGAGCCGCAGCACGCCATCGGCCATGTCGACCCGGACGTGAACGGCGGACGCCTGCGCGTGCTTGGCGGCGTTCGCCAGCGCCTCCGACACCACGTAGTAGGCGGTGACCTCGATATGTTCCGGCAGCCGCTCGTGCAGTCGCATGTCGAGTGCCACCCGGACCGACGAGCGCCGCACGAGCGTGTTCAGCGCTGGCGCCAGACCGCCTCTGGCGAGGATGGCCGGGTGTATGCCCCGGGCGAACTCGCGCAGCTCGTCGAGCGTGCCCGATAGTCCCGCCGCAACGCGTTCGAGTTCAGCGGTCAGCTTACCGAACTGGGCCGGGACCTCGGCCTGAGCCGCCCGTACCTGGAGCGCGAGCGTGACGAGCCGCTGCTGCGCGCCGTCGTGCAGGTCACGCTCGATGCGGCGCCTGGTCTGGTCGGCGGTGGCGACGACGCGGGCGCGGGACGCCCGCAGCTCGGCGTTCGCCTCGGCATTGGCGATCGCGGTGGCGACGAGTTCGGTGAAGTCGGCCAGGCGTCGCTCCGTGTTCGGCGGCAGCAGCTGCCCGCGGACGGCGGCAGCGAGCATGACGCCCCACAGGCGGCCCCCGACGCTGATCGGCGCGCCGACCGACGAGCTGATCCCCCTGGCGCGCGCGTCGGCGGCGGCGTCGCCGGAGGCATCCGCATAGCTGTCGAGCCGCGCGGGGCATCCGGTCGCGCGCACCATCTCGGTGACGTTCTGCCCGCCCAGGCTCACCCCGTCGCGGGTCGGCACTGGTTCTCCGGTGGCGCTCCACCCCGCCACGCCGGTTACCGTGCCTTCCTCGTAGCGGCCGATCAGCGTCAGGTCGGCGGGGAGCAGCCGGCCGGCCTCCTGCGCCACCGCCGCGAACACCCCGCGCGGCGGCTCGCCCCGGGCGACGAGCGTCGCCACTCGCCGCAGCGCCGCCTGCTCGTCGGCGAGGGCACTCACTTGCTGGCGCGCCTGGGTGTTCGCGATCGTGGTCGCTATCAGCTCGGTGAACTCGGCCAACCGGTCCTCCGTGCCCGGCAGGAGGCCGTGCTCGCGGGTCGACGCGACGACCATCACCCCCCACAGGCGGCCGTCCACGCTGATTGGCGCGCCGGCC
Source organism: uncultured Actinomycetota bacterium (assembly GCA_963767685.1). Classification (GTDB taxonomy): domain Bacteria; phylum Actinomycetota; class Actinomycetes; order Streptosporangiales; family Streptosporangiaceae; genus Trebonia. The sequence continues at coordinate 627,909 of CAVYEZ010000005.1, read as the reverse complement.
GACGAACGCATCCCGATCTCCCGCGCGACGGTGGTGAGGGGCTCGGCGCCTTCCATGAGGTGGTCATCGACTCGGGCCGGCCCGTTGCGCTGGAAGACGACCGTGCTGACGTTCTGGCCGCCGAGTGGGGACCGCCGGCCGACGAGCACGGGGCCTCCCGACCGGTTCCATCCGCCGACGAACTCAACGTTGCGACCGGGATCGTAACGGGCCACCACCGCGAAGTCCGCCGCGGGCAGCACGTTTCCGGCTTCCCGGGCAACCGCGGCGAACACCTCGTCGGGCAGCGCGGCCCGGGCGACCAAGGTCGCCACTCGCCGCAGCGCGGCCTGCTCCCGCGCGAGCCGCTCGACCTCCTCGCGGGCGGCGCGCTCGTGATCAAGGAGCCTGAGCATCGTCATCGTCATCGCCGCGACGCGTGCCATCCCGCCCAGGAGAGCGGTTTCCTGGCGGGTCAGGCCGTCACGCCGTGCGAGCAGCAGCGTCGCGCCGACCGGATACGCGAGGCTGGCCGCCGCTACCGCGCACCAGCCGACGCCGGGTACCTGAAGCCGAGACTCGGGGGCGCCTGGCTGTATGCGCTCCAGCTCATCGAGGGGCTCGGTGCCTTCCGCGTAGCCAACGGCCGCGAGGAGCTTGCCGCCGACCATGATCGCCGCCACGTCCGCGTCGAGGACGTCGGCCGCGCGCTCGACGGCCGCGCGGGCGGCGGCCGCCTCGGTCGTGGACGGCGAGACGCTGGCGACGAATTCCGCGAGCTGCTGGGTCCACCACGCCGAAGGGTCCATCTCAGCCGACCGACAGGAGAACGAGAGTCTGGTTGTGGAAACCGCGGACACCGCGGGTCCTGGCGATCTCGCCGTAGGTGTAGCACCCGGCCACGGGCGCGCCCGACGCCATCGCCGCGAGCCGGCCGATCTCGCTCTGGATGCCCTCCTCGCCGAGGACAGCGCGCCTGGCGACGCAGTCGAAGGCGATCAGGCCAAGCGGAGGACGTCCGCCCAGCGCGGCGAGGGAGTCGCTGCCCGCGGCATCGGTGGCCTCGAGCACCGACCGGGCATCGCCCTCCATGATCCAGACGAGGGCGCCTTGCGGAACCTCGGCGATGCAGGACAGCGACCGTTCGGTGAAGTCCCCGCCGCCGATGAACCGCACCTGGTCCTCGCCGGTTGAGCGGCCCAGGCCCAGTGGATGGGTGAGCGCCAGCCGCGCAAGCCCCTCCTTATCTGGTTGCGAGGGCTCGGTGACGCCAAGGAGCTTAAGGTAGGCGTCAAGCGCGGGCCGGTCGTCGAGGGTGTACACGCGGTTGGCCCTGCTGGAGGTGACGAGCATCGGTTCGCCGACCCTCCGCCAGCCGTGACGGACGCCGACGCCGAGCGGCGCGCTCGAGGCGATGCCGGCCGCGACCACCGAGTCGGTCAGCACCCGGTCGCCGTAAAACTGGAATGTCCGGCTCATCTTGAGGTCGTCGCCCGCGCAGCCGCCGACGAGCGGGACCGCCGCCCCGAGAACGCCGTGCGCGCCGCGGACGATTTCCTGCTGGTCGCCTGCCAGGCCGTCGCTCAACAGCAGCACGACCCGGTGCGGGAGGTCCGCGCGGTCCGGCAGGCTCCGCGCCACGTGAGCTCCCGCCTCCCGCAGGTTCCTCGACGCCTCGGCGGCGACAGCCGTCCGCACCGCGAAACCCTTACCGCCCAGGGCCGCCACCACCACGCCTCCGTCGCTGGGGCCGTCGGTGGCGATTTGCCCAGCGGTGGTGCAGCCGATCAGGGGCACGTCGCCTGCCCGCTCGCGGATCTGCCGCAGCAGTTGCCGAAGGTCATGCGCCGGCGAGCAGAAGACGATCAGCAGCTCCGGGTCATCGTGAACGAGCGCGTCGCCGGCGGCACTGGCCCCCGCCCCTGGCGCACCCTCACAGAACCCGACCCCGAACCAGCGATCAGGCGGCATGCGGCCCCCCAACGAGCGTTGCTGCTTTCCGACGGTACCCGTCTGACGCAACGCCCACAACCAGGCACTATGCCGGGTATCGATTCCAGGGAAATCCCGGAACCTCCGGTCTGCCCCGGGTTACGCGGTCACCCGCGACTGGCGGGTGACGTGGTGATCAGCTGGCGAGGACCGCCCAGACGACCTTGCCCGGGGTGCCGTCATCGGACGTGTACCAGCCCGACCGGCTGCTTACGGCCTCGACCAGCAGCAACCCGCGCCCGTCCTCGTCTTCCTCGCCGGCGTTCCTCGGCTCCGGGGCGCTGGCGCAGTAGTCGTGAACGGAGATAGCCAGTTCGCCGTGATCGAGGGTAAGGGTCAGCCGTATGAAGGGACGGCCCAGGCGGCGGGAGGCTAGCATCGCGTTGGTGGTCAACTCCGAGACGATGAGCTCGGCCGTGTCCGACAGGACCGGCAATTGCCATTCCCGCAGGACCCGGCGGGTCCAGGCGCGGGCGCGGCCCGGCGCGGTGGGCAGCGCGCCCACGTCAAGGACCGCCTCCGGTGGGCGGTCCTTGGGCAGCCACAGCGGGTGCGGGCAGTGCTGCGCGGCGCTCCTTCCCGTTGCGGTGCTGTGGGCCATCTGTACCTCCGGAGGCAATGCTGAGGGCCCCGGGCCGGGGGGCGGACCGCTGGGGTGGCGGGGTCGGCCCGGGGCTGCTATCCCGCTCGGGTGTGGTGCCCGGAGCGGAGCTTCGTGTTAGGCGGTGGTCTGCGCCGCCCGAGTCACGCAGCCCTGACGAACACACCCGTACTCAGCGCGCCGCCGCCGCGAGGATCGAGTGCCCGGCCGTCCGGGAGCAAGGCGCCGGCATCATCGAACACCACGACACCGTTGCAGAGCAGGCTCCACCCTTGCTCAGGACGACTGACCACGACGTGCGCGGCCATGCGATCCGGCGCAAGTGCGTCTGCGCACTGGGGCTGGTGTTCGCACAAGGTGACCTCCCGCTGACTTGCCTTCATAAGTCCGACGATCGCCGATGGGCGTGGCGCAGTCGACCTGGGAGGCGCCAAACCCCTCTTCCGGCTAGCCCCAATCTGGGACTGGAGCCAGCCGCAACCCCGAACGGAAGCTGGCCCCGATGAAAGCGGCCAAGTACCGGACGATCCTTTTGTTAACGCCCTGGCCGGCCGCGGACTACACGTGAGCCGGCCAGGCGACAACTCCGAGTGGAACATGCTGCGACCCCGGGTCGCAGCGGGCAGGAAGGCAATGGAGCGCACCGACTGGATAGATCAGGGCTATGACTCGGCCGCGGCCCGGTTCCTCATGCTGACGGCGATCACGCATCACCAGTTCGACTCCCCGGTCTGGGGCCAGGACGAGGTCCGCAAGCTTCACCTTGAGCTTACCGAGATCGACCTGCTGACCACGCAGGCCTACGTCGAGCACGCCGCCGGGCGACGCCTGGAGACAGCTTTCTTAGCGCGAACGCGGGCCGCGCGGCGGAAGCCGGCCGCGGGCCAAGGCGATTCTGGCTAGCCCCCATGCCGGCAAGCCCTGCCGGCAGCGATGCTGAAGAGGTGCTCATGCGCTGCCTTCTCGTCGACGACAACGAGGCCTTCGTCGAAATCGCGCGCCGGGTCCTGGACCCGGGCGGGGTAGAGGTCACCGGCACGGCATCAACTATTGCCCAAGCGGTACGGCGGGTCAGTGAACTGCGACCTGACCTCGTCCTCATCGACGTCATGCTCGGCGCCGAGAACGGCTTCGACCTCGCGCACCGCCTCGCGGAACTTGACGCCCGCGGCCTGGCCGTCATCATGATCTCGTCGGGCACCGAGGATGATTATGCCGACCTGATGGCCCAGAGCCCCGCGCGCGGCTTCTTGCCGAAGGGCGAGCTATCGGGAGACGCCATCCGGCGGCTCCTTGGCGAGGTCCGCTAAAGCGCGTTAAGAAAGGCGAGGACAGCGAGCACGCGCCGGTGCATGTCATCGGTTTCCGGCAGGCGAAGCTTCGTCAGGATGCTGCCGATGTGCTTCTCGACGGTCCCTTCGGTTACCCAGAGCTCCCGTGCGATCCCGCTGTTTGAGCGCCCTTCCGCCATCAGCGCGAGCACTTCGCGCTCCCTGGGCGACAGCACGCCGAGCACGTCGTCCGCCTGGCGGGCCGTGACCAGCTCGGCGACGAGAGCCGGGTCGACCACAGAGGCCCCCCGCACTAGGCGCTTCAGCGTATCGACGAAATCATCTACGTTGATGACCCGGCTCTTCAGCAGGTACCCGCTGCGCTGGCCGCTGGCCAGGAGACCCATGGCATCCTCGACCTCGACATGCGCGGAAAGGACAAGAATGGCGATGTCCGGGAATTCCGCACGAATCTGCCGGGCTGCGTCGAGGCCCTCGGTGGAGTGACCGGGTGGCATCCGGATGTCCACGATCACCAGTTCCGGCCGCTGCTCGCGCACAAGCGCGAGCAGCACCGGCGCGGCCGCGCACTGCCCCACGACATCGAAGCCCGAGCGCTCAAGCAGACTCGCGAGCCCCTCGCGCAGCAGGACGTCGTCGTCTGCCAGCGCGACCCGGATTCGGTCCTCGGTCACCCTGACAATTATGGCCCCTTTCCAGGACCGCAGCCGCCCGCGGCTCGATCACGTCTTCGCTGGCCATGACCCGCTCGACTGCCTGGCTCGTCAGTGGCCGGCCCAGCCGAGGAGCACCGCGACCACCTCGCTGACGCCGGAGTGGACTCCTTCGTCCTGCGGCCGCCGGGCGACTCGGTCGACCACGCCGTGGCGGCGCTGCATCAGTACGCGGAGCTTCCTGAAGCGCTGATGCCCTTCCTGCCCGGGCAGCGGCCGGGCAGCGTTGGCGTCAGGAGCGAAGGGTGCGCAGGCCGGTGCGGATTTCGCTGACTAGGATCTCGGGCTGTTCCAAGGCCGCGAAGTGCCCGCCCTTGTCGGCCTCGCCGTAGTGGATCAGGTTGCTGTAGGTGTCTTCGATCCAGCTTCGTGGCAGGCGTGGGATGTCCCTCGGGAAGACGGTCACCGCGACCGGAAGCGTCAGCTTCGGGCCGGCGAAAGTGCCCGATTTGTTCTCCCAGTAGATGCGGGCGGACGAGGCTGCGCTGTTGGTGAGCCAGTAGAGGGATATCGCGTCGAGCATGGCGTCGATGCTGAGGGCGTCCTCGGCGAGCCCGTGGTTGTCGGTCTTGGACTGGAACTTGTCGTAGATCCAGGCTGCCTGACCAGCGGGAGAGTCCGCCAGGGCGAATCCGACGGTCTCCGGCTTCGTGCCCTGAAGGTGGTTCGCCCCGCCGAGGTCGCCGGTGTAGAGGGCGAGGGTCTCCACGGCGTAGCGCTGTTCGGGCGACAACGTGTCGGGTATCTGTGCGGGAAAGGCGTACTGGGTGTTCAGGTGAATTCCGAGAAGCCCCTCAGGCTGCATGGCCCCGAGGGCGGTGGTGACGACGGCACCCCAGTCGCCGCCTTGCGCGGCCCATCTCGTGTAGCCGAGACGCTTCATCAGCTCCACCCACGCGCTCGCGATGCGCGATACAGTCCACCCGGTCTGCGTGGGCTTCTGGGAGAACCCGAACCCGGGGAGCGACGGGACGACGACGTCGAACGAATCGGCGGCGTCTCCTCCGAACGAAACCGGATCGGTCAGCGGGCCGATCAGCTTCAGGAACTCGACGACCGAGCCCGGCCACCCGTGCGTGAGTATCAGCGGCATCGCGTTGGGATTCTTGGACCTGACGTGGATGAAGTGGATGTCCAGCCCGTCAATCTCGGTCAGGAACTGGGGGAAGCGATTGAGCTCGGACTCGAAGCGCCGCCAGTCGTAGCCGCGCTCCCAGTAGCCGACCAGAGACCTGGCGTTCTCCACGCGAACCCCTTGCGACCAGTCGTCCACCGTTTCCGGATCCGGCCACCGGGTTCTGGCCAGTCGCTGCTTCACGTCGTCGATCTCCGAATCCGAGATCGAGACGGTGAACGGGCGGACGAGGGCCGGGGCCGGCGGCGTCGGTGCGGTCATTGCCTTCTTTTCTCCTGAGCTTCGGGGCACAGCGCAACTCTCCGTTGCGCACGATGTGGAAACTTCAGACCGATCGTCGTCCCGGAGAGGGTGAGACATCGTCACCCGAAGCGGGTGAATCACACCAATCGCGCGATTGCCCCGTTACCTGTGCAGTCTAATTCATTGCACACTGGTGTGCAACAATGGTGCCGTGCCCACCGAGCCCTCCCGTGCGCGCTCGATGAACGAGACACGCGATCGCATCCTCGACGTCGCCCTCGATGTGCTGGGAGAGGACCCCGGCGCCGGAATGGGCGACATCGCCTCCGCTGCCGGCGTCGTCCGTCGCACGGTCTACGGCCATTTCCCCTCGCGCCTCGACCTGGTCCGGACACTCACGGAACGGGCCGTCACCGAGATGACAGCCGTGCTCACCGAAGTCAGCGCCCCCGGCGCAGGAGCGGACGCGGCGTGGGCCGGGTTCATCGCCCGCCTCTGGCCGGTGGCGCACCGGTACCGGGTGCTGCTGGCGCTGCGCCGCGGCGAGTACGGCGAGGTGATCCACGGCCTGCTCGGGCCGGTCGATGAGCTCCTCGCCGGCCTCGTGAAACGGGGCCAGGACAGCGACGTGTTCGCACGGCACCTGCCGGCGGGCATCCTGAGCCAGGCTGCCTACGGCGTCGTGTTCGCCATCGCGGACAGCGACCGGTCGAACGGGACCCTCGGCGCCCGGGCAGCGACGATCACCAGCCTGCTGATGCTGGGAGTTCCCGAGACGCGCGCAATCGCCCTCGCGGGCGACCAGCCCTGACCCGCGGCACCCGAGCGGAACCCGGGATCGTCCTGCCCCGGACATGACATCGTCACCGCGCCCCGCCAAGAATCCGGTGAGAACAGTGCGACCGCGACGATGCCGGCATGAATGCGCTCAGCTGATGATTGCGGCCGGCGAACCGGGTAGCTGGCAGGAGCGAACGGACAAGCACACTGGCTGGGAGTGAGGTTGGTGAGATGGAACGCGCGACCGGTACCCGCACCCTGGTCTACCTGGTCCGGCACGGCCAGACGGCGCTCAACGAGTCAGGGGTGCTCCGCGGCCTGCTCGACCCGCAGCTAGATGAGACAGGGCAGCGGCAGGCGTTGCTGCTCGGCCAGGTGCTCGGCCCGCGGCGGCCGTCGCTGGTGGCGGCCAGCCCGCTGCGCCGGGCACAGGAGACCGCCCAGCCCACTGCCGACCGCGCGGGACTGACTGTCACGACCGACGGTTGCTTCACCGACCGGGACTACGGGCCGTGGACCGGGACGCCTAAGGCCGCGGTGACCGCGCAGTGGGGCTCGGTGGACGCCGCTCCCGGCGTCGAGCCGCGCTCCGCGATCCGCGACCGGGCCGTTCCCGGGCTGACCGCCCTCGCCCGCCGCTTCCCCGGGGCCACGGTCGTGGTGGTGAGCCACGACGCCGTGAACCAGGAGGTGCTCGCCGCGCTCGACCCGAGTCTTGGCGACCCCGACGGTATCGAGCAGGGCAACGGCTGCTTCAACCTCCTGCAATGGACTGACGGCCGCATGGCCGTGCTCAGCGTCAACGAGGTCCCGGCCGGGACGTGACCAGCTTCGTGCCGAGGCATACCAGCGCCCATCGTCAAACGCGGCGTGCTCAGCCGGGCGCGGCCGATGCCGCTGGAAGCGCCGGTCACGACGGCCAGCGGCCTGGTTGCGGTTGCGTTCATCAGGCGCCTGCCTTGTTCGCGGCGGCCGCCTGCGACGGCCGCTTGAAGTCCATCTCTTCCAGGCGTGTCTGCACGGTCCGGCCGCTTTCCCACCAGTCGGCCCCCGGCGCCACCGCCGGGTCCGGGATGTCGGCCCGCTTGCGCCGCTTGTCCGCGCTGGACAGGCGCAGGCGCTGGTCGCGCTGCGCCACCAGCGCCTCGTCGAGCTGCCCGTCGGCGGTCAGGCCCATCATCAGCTGGGGGATGCCGTAGGGAAAGTCGTCCCGGTCGTACTGCCAGGTGTGGAACGTCTTGCCGTAGGTCGTCACGAGGTCGGTGAAGTAGGCCCGCTCCGCCAGCTCGGGGATCCCAGGGGCGGCCAGCGTGCCGGACTTCACCTCGTAGTGGTGGCTGTGCCACAGCCGTTTCTCGTCGTCGGGCAAGGCGCGGAAGCGCTCCTCGCTGATGATGTACTCGATCCCGATCAGGCGCGCGTCGGGCGCATTGCGGTCGAAGATCACGCACTGGTGCAGGTCGTGCCGCAGGTGGATACAGAAGTGGGACGCCTCCACCTGCCGGCCCATGTCGTCGGCGTACATGTGGAAGCCGTTCAGGTAGGTGCTCATCGCCGCGAGCGGGTACTTCGGCTGAATCGAGCCTGAGGCCAGGTCGAGCACCCGGTGCTTGAGCGGATGGCCCTGGCCCACCTTGGCCGTCGCCACCACCTTGCGGCCGGCCAGCAGGCCGGCCGCCGCCACCGCGCCGACGGCGGCGCCGAGTGCGGCCGGGCCGAGGCCGGCGGGCACGGGCCGCCGCCGCGGGCTCGATTTCCTGGTCTGGCTGAGTGCGCGTCGCGCGCTGTTCAGGTTGATCATCCGCGCGCACTACCCAGGTTCCGAGCAGTAAACCAGTCGGCGTGACGGTATGCGGACCGGGTGTCAGCCGCCCCCGTTCCTCCTGGCAATTGATCTTTCATCCAGTCCCGAACGGAAGGTGGCTTCGCGTAACGCGCACGCACACTCGGGGCGGTCGCCGCACGCCTCAGACGCCGGTTGTTTGGTGCCGGCGGATCCGGGCAACAGGCGTCGGTCTGCCGGCGCGACCCTGCGCCGCCTGCTGGGTATCAGGAACACGCTCTGGTTCACCTGGCTGCGCCGGCCGCCCGCCCCGCCCGATGGCGGACGGTCGAGCTCGCCCGCACCGTTGCCCCGCGACGCGGCGTCCGCGCGCTTTCTGGGCCGCGTTGCGCGGCCTGACCTGGGTGCTGCGGGAACGCCGCCCGGTGCCACCGGAAGTCGAGGCGCAGATCCAGCTGCTCGAAGAGCCGCGGCGCACTTCGTCCGCGCGGCGCTACGATTATTGTCGCAGATCGACCCATTCTGTATGCCACCGCAGATGGCCGCCGACATGCTCGACGCCGACCAGGCGGATATTCGTCTTGCCGGAAGGCTGGGGCGACGGCCTTCGGCAGGCTCAGTTACGGTGCGTCGTCCGTGGGGCGGTCGTAGCTGCGGCGGGCTCACGTCGAGATCGTCGATCGTTCCGTGGTCTTGCGGACCGCCAAACAGGTCGGTGTCGCGCTCGGCCGTACGGGCCGCGGGCTCCGGACCATACCGATGAGTGGTGACTCATCCGCAGGCGGCGATAAATACGACATTGAGATTCAATCCCGGCCCGTTTACTCAGAGCCAGCTCTGAGTAAACCGTAAGTGTATTACGGCGCCGATGCTAGGGCGACCGCATTCCCCAAAATGTCATACCGTGAGCCGTAAAGGCCTGACGTAGTAAATCCTGGATTTGGTGATTTTGGGGGACGGTTCTCGTGACGCCGCGGCAGGTCGGAAGCTACCGCATCGACCGCCTCCTGGGTGTTGGCGGAATGGGCGAGGTGTACCTGGCCTACGACACGGATCGTGACCGGTATGTTGCCCTTAAACTGCTGCCCGAGGCGTTGTCGGGTGACGAAGAGTACCTGAGGCGATTCCAGCGGGAGTCGCACATTGCCGCGCGACTCCGGGAACCGCACGTCATCCCAATTCACGACTACGGCGAGATCGATGGTCAGCTATTCATTGACATGCGCCTGGTCGACGGCGCTGACATCGGCGCGTTGCTCAAGACGGACGGCCCCATCGCGCCTGAGCGGGTCGTGCACCTTCTCGGCCAGGTCGCCCAGGCCCTGGATGCCGCCCACGCGGACCACCTCGTCCACCGCGATATCAAGCCTTCGAACATCCTGGTCACGGAGAGCGACTTCGTTTACGTGGTCGACTTCGGCATAGCCCGGGCGACCGGGGCCCGGCAGACACCGCTGACGATCACCGGGGCCACCATCGGAACGCTGCACTACATGGCCCCGGAGCGGTTCGCCGACCAGGCGATCGACGGCCGGGCCGATGTCTACTCCCTGGCCTGCGTGCTGCACGAGTGCCTGACCGGCGCGCCCCCCTTCGACGGCAAGGACCTGCCCGCCCTCATCTACGCCCACCTGTACTCCAGCCCGCCGCGGGCCAGCGGCCTGGCCGAGGGCGTGCCGACGGCCCTGGACGCGGTGATCGCCCGCGGCATGGCCAAGGACCCCGCCGCGCGCTTCCCGAGCGCTGGCCTGCTGGCAGCGGCGGCCCGCGAGGCCTTGCTGACCGAGGAGCCGGTCCCGGCGATGACGCAGTTGCCGGCTCCCGGATGGAGCGAGACGTCGGCTCCCGCGTGGGAGATCGGCGTCACCGCCTGGCAAAGCGTGGCGCCCCCGCCGGAGCCGGAACCGCCTCCGGCCCCGGAGCCGGAACCACGGTCGGCCCCTGAACCGTTGCCGGACCCGGAACCGGAGCCAGCGGTCAGCCGCCTCGCCAGCCCTGTACCGGACAGCCCGACGCAAACGGTGGCGACCGACGGCGTTGACGCCTGGGGCGCCCCGCTGCTCCCCGAGAAAATGCTGCCCGGCACGAGCATCGATCCGGTCAGCCACCTACCGCCGGACGAGGTAGTCGGCAGCCAGGGGGACAGCCCCGCGCGCGGGCCCGGCGCCGGGCGCCTTGCCGCGATCCTGGTCGGGGTCGCGGTGCTGGCCGCCGCGGTCACGCTCCTCGTCACCGCTTCCACCAAGTCAAGCACCGGTGACTCGGCCGCGGCGACCAGCGCCGGGCCAAGCGCCTCGCCCAGCCTCGCCGTTCCCACCGTCGCGGAGAAGATAATGGTCGGGGGGACGCCCAGCTACGTCCAGGTCGCGCCGAACGGGCAGTGCGCGTACGTCGCCAATCCGTTTACGCACGTGATCACCGTGCTCAATACGGCCACCGATCAGGTGTCAGGGGTCATCAAGATCCCCCAGGGGCCGCCGCAGTACGTCTCGTTCTCGCCGGACAGCCGGACCGCTTACGTCAGCGTCTACACCACCGGGAAGAACCTGGTGCATCTCGTCGTGTTCATCGACACGGCGACCAAGAAGGTCACGGCCACCGTGCCGGTGAACAATCGTACGCCGGGCCCCTCGACGACGAGCCCGGACGGGCGGTACCTCTATGTGCCGAACCACAACATGTCGATGACCGGCTCCAACGTGAACATCATGGACGTGATCGACACCACGACCAAGAAGCTGACCAGCACGATCGCCGTCCCGCCGAACCCGCACTGGGTCGTATTCGCGAAGAGCGGACTTGTTTACTACGTCACCGACCACATGTCCACCACGGTCACGGTGCTCAATGCCGCCAACAACCAAAAGGTCACAGAGATCCAGGTGGGGGAGACCCCGCACAGCATAGCCATCTCGCCCGACGGCAGCCGTCTGGCGATCACGAGCTTCAGCGGCAACGAGGTCTTCGTGGTCAGCACCGCGAACGACAAGCAAGTCGCGACGATCCCGGTCGGGAGGAACCCGCTGGAAATCGCGTACTCGCCTGACGGCCGCTACATCTACACGGCCGACAACAAGGACAACGAGGTCACGGTGATCGACGCCGCCGCCAACCGCGTCATCGGCAAGGTCTCGGCCGGGAAGGCGCCAACCAGTATCTCCCTGCTGCCCAACGGGCGCCAGGCTTACGTCAGCGACGAGAGCGACGGCACCGTCGAAGTCCTGAACCTTCCGGAGTGAGGCCGGGTCGGCTACACCGTGCGATGAGTGGCCGGGTGGCGGTGGACCGTAGGTGCGCCGCTTTCTTTCTCTGTCCCGGCAAGTGACAGCCCTGCAGCGGCCGCCATGGCCGCGCTGACGGCCAAGCCCGGTGGGGCGACGACGGTGGCGGCGACGGAGCGGGACGCTGGTCATGACTGGCCGGTCAATGCTGTCGGTGTCAGAGCCGGCGAGCATGCCGGCTCTGACACCGAAGCGGTGGCCTCCTTAGCTGTTGTCGACCTCTGCGCCGTCGAAGGTCATGTACGTGCCGTCGACCTTGGTTAGCACGAGCGTGTGCACCCCGGCTGTCAGGCCTTCCGCCGACCAGGTCACGACGTCCGAATGACGCTGGCCGTCACTGGGCACGGTGTCGACGCTGACGGGAGCTCCTCCGTCCAGCGCCGCCGAGAAGTGACCCTGGTCGGTGCTCAGCTCCCCGTACACCTTGATGCCGGTGCCCACGAACGTGTACGTGATCGTCGAGCCGTTGTCCGTCGCGTAGTGGACGTCGTCCTGGTAGTCGCCATCACCTCGGTTGTTCGAGTAGCTGAACCCGGAGTACTGGAAGCCGGGGTCGGTGTCGTTAACGCGGACGGCGGCCGGCGCCGTGCCGACCACGAAGACGGTGGTCGCCGGCGGTGAGTCGACGCCGCGCGTGCTCGCCTGGACGGCGGTGAGCGCGTGCTGGCCGTCGTCCTCCGTCGCGGTGCACGACCACGCCGAGCTCGTGACGGTCACGGCGCACACGGGGGAGCCGCCTTCGGTCACCGTGACGGTGTCGCCGCTGACCCCGGAGCCCTTGATGGTGAACGTGCTCGCGACTCCGGTCGCCCCCGACGCCGGCGCGGAGATGGTGGGCGCGGCGACGAGGCCGCCCACGGAAACCTGCGAAGCGTCCGCGCCCGGAGAGAGCGTCGCGATCAGGAACCCTGGGGAGAGCACGTCCACCTTCGGCGACGCGTGGCCGGAGAAGTAGACCGGGGTGCGCGGGGCGAATCCGGCGCCGCCGATCAGCACCCGCATGGTGGTGGTGCCGTTCGAGTACGTCGCCTGGGGCGCCGAGACGTAGTCCGCCTCCAGGTTGGTCGCGTCGGCGAACGCCTGGCCCGACGCGTCCGGGCCGGCGGCTTGCAGAGGCGTCAGCTGGAGGTCGTTCGGCCCCGGCGAGGCCGCGATGGTGGTGTTGCTGCCGACGTGGCTGTCGACCGCGTTGGCGCAGACGTACTGGCCGGCCGACGCCGAGAAGTAGTTTCCTTCGACAAGGAAATGCCCGGTCGGCGCGCAGCCGCCCTGCGCGTTGGCGCCGTTGTTGTGGAATTGCACGTTGCCGACGTAGTGGATCCACTCCGAGCCGGCGTCGTCGTAGAAGGACGCGAAGCCGGGGCCCGCGTTGTAGGTGACGTTGCCGATCACTTGCAGGCCGTGCGCCATGGTGGCGTCGAAGTCGATCGTCGTCCCGTCGGCCTCGTACTGGTAGGCGGCCTGGTGGCCCTCCATGTAGACCCCGCCGCCGTCCCCGAGCACCTGCAGGTAGTCGTGGATGAGGTTGTAGCTGATGGTGTTATCGGCGTTGATGTTGAGCGAGTTGGAGGGGTGGTCGGCCAGATCGACATGTCCCTGGATAACGCCGGCGGTGATGCCGCTGTAGGGCAGGTCGTAGAGCTCGTTGTGGGTGACCACCGTGCCTCGGTTGAACAGGAGCGTGATTCCGCTGGCCGAGGGGTAGTCGGTGCCCACGTGGGTGATGACGTTGTCGGAGATCGTATTGCCGGTGTCGATCTCGTTCGTCCCGACCTTGTCGGCGGCCACGGCCGACGGGTCCGGGGTGCAGTTGTCCTTGATCGTCTGCGCGGTATCCGGGTTCGTGTTCAGGTAGTCCGGGAAGTGCGCCGGGTCGGGGTTGACCGGTGTCGGGTCGGCCGTGCAGCCGAGCAGGATCGAGGTTGACGCGATGTCGGTGAACTCATTGCCCTGGACGAGGTTGTCCGACGAGCCGTAAGCGATGCTCAGGCCCGCCCCGCCGAGTTGGGTGAACGTGTTCCCGGTCAGCGTGACGTGATCGGCGGCGGTGAAGGAGACGTTCGCGTGCGGCTCGGTCAGCAAGCCCCACGGGCAGGTTCCGGCCGGACTGGAGAAATCGCACATCCCCTGGTTGTTCGCGCCGGTCATGTGCAGGTTGCTCTGCACGTCGGCGAAGCCTGCCGGCCCGGACGGGGCGTTCCACGTGGCGTAGGAGAACGTGAGTCCGGAGAACGTGAGGTCGTGGACGGGCTGCGCCAGGCTACCCGCGCCCTGGACGAGGGTTTCCAGGAGCGGCAACTCGACGTCGAGCGTGGCCGGGGCGGCCCCGTCCAGCGGGTCAAGGTACAGGGTGTGGCTGGCTTGGTCGAGGAACCACTGGCCCGGATGCAGCAGGCTGCGCGCGTTCTGGATCGAGGCCGGCAACTGCGAGGTGCTCATCGAAGGCAGGCCGCCACTGGCCTGGGCGTAGGTGGCCCGGTCGGTGACGTCCGTCCAGCACGGCTCGTCCATCGTCAGTGAGCTGCCGGACAGCGACTGAACCCGGCACTTGGAGTCGGTCCACTGCCCGTTCCCGCCGGGGTAGTCGAACTCTACTTGCTGCAGCTGGGCCGGGGTCAGGGCCGAGAAGAACGCGAGCGCGGCCGGGTCGGCCGACAGGTCGTACCCCGTGGCCGACCCCTTCCAGCCGCCGGCGAAGTGCAACTGAGACGGCGTCGCCTGCGCGACGGGCGCTTCCGTGCCGTTGACGTAGAGCTGACGGCTGGCGCTGGTGGCCGGAACGGATGCTGACCACACGCCCGACGGGGAGGACGCCGTCCAGTCGGTCAGGCGGGTCGCGCCAGAGAGTACCGGGTGGGCGCCGCCCGCGGCGCTCCACACGACCGGGTGCCCTGGGCTGCCCGAATCGCCCGGCCCGAAATCAAGGGGAGCCGTCAGCCGGTAGGTGCCGTCGTCCAGGATCACCTGCACGTTCTCGACATGTTCCGTGCGGTCGTGACGTGCGGCCTGCTGGGCCGTGGTGATCGAGCATGGCTTCCCCGGCGAGCACTGGGTGCCTGAGCCGTTCGGGGCCGCGTAAATGAGCTGGGGCCCCGCGGCGTTAGCGGCGGCCGCGGATATAAGGCCGGTCGCGAGAACCCCCGCTGCGGCTGCGGTTCCGGCCGACAGGAGGACAAGAATTAGACGTTTGAGGAGTGGCACGGTTTTCCTTCGCGAAAGAGGGAACGTCAGGGGCGGTGACGGCCGGGGATGGTCTGGTCCGGGTCGAGGTCACCGGGCTTGCTATCGCATCGGTCGCTGTGGCGGTCAGGGTGTAAGCGCCGTCGGCGAGCGGGCCGCTGGTGATGTCCTCCGCGTTCCAGAGCGGTGAGGCGGCCTCGGTGCAGCTTCCGGATCCGGGGTCACCGCCGTTGCCGTTGAAGCGCATGGTCTCCGGTACGCAGGCACCGGGCAGGCCGCCCATGTTCACCTTCGTCCAGGTTTCAATGTTGGACAGGTCGTTGATGTACATGTCGCGGTGGCTCCGCTTGCGGTGGCGGTCCCGCTTGCGGTGTCCGCGTGCGCGGACAGAGGGCCGCTCGCGAGAACCAGGCCGGACGCGGCGGCGAGAGCCGCGGCGGTGACCGCGGCGAGTCGTCGGGCGCCGGCGAGCCGGGGCCCAGCATGTCTGGACGGTGGTGACGAAGGTGCGGTCGGGTGCGGCGGACTGAACGACACAGTGGCCTCCACGGCGAGTGCGAGTGTGGGCAGCCCCACGGCTGACTGCCTCGTGATGATCCGATGACTCGGCACCCGCTGATGATCCGATGAATCGCGTCACCGGTGCGCACCAGACAGGCTGGCTTGCCTGTCTGGTGCGTTCACGGTGCCGTAACATCGGATGACTGGTTTATACGACTGGCAGCCTGCCCTGTAAAGACCCGATCACCCGAGTGAGACCTAATCGACACTTTTGCTGCAAGAATCCGGAATTTCTACGTAACGAACACTGCATGGCGCCTCATCGGCAAGGTGTAGACATCCGATGAATACATCGATGTTCCACTTCGAGAAGTGCCAGTGACGCACGTGCAGCGCGGCGGGTGCCGTGCTCGATCACGACCAGCGTGTAGTAGACGCGGTGTCCCCTGACGGGGCGGCGGCGATCACCGCGGCTGCGGAGCTGGTACCGGACGTGGTGCTGATGGACATCAGGATGCCCGGCACCGACGGCGTCACGGCCACGGCCGCGATCAGGGCGGCCATGACGACACCGCGCGTGGTCGCGCTCACCACCTTCGACGCAGACGAACTGGTCCGCCAGGCGATCACCGCCGGCGCGGCCGGCTACCTGGTCAAGGACGCGCCTCCGGCCGAGATCATCAATGCGGTCCGGGCCGTCGCGGCCGGGCAGGGGGTGCTGTCACCGGCGGTGACGCGGCCGCTCTTGGATCTGGTCCAGGGAAGGGCAGCCGTCGACCGGCCCAAGCCAGGCCTGGAGGTGCTCACCGAGCGGGAACGCGCGGTTGCCCTGGCCGTGGCCGACGGCGCGACCAACGCCGAGATCGCCCGTCAGGTCTACGTGAGCGGCGCTACCGTTAAGGCCGCCGTCTCGCGCATCCTGACCAAGCTCGAGCTCGGCAACCGCGTGCAGATCGCAGTCGTGGTGCGGAGCTCGCGACGTCCGCCAGCTTGAGGTCCCCGGTCTGGGGGCAGCCCTCAGACCGGACAGACGCCAACGATCACGTCCGGCCGAGGCAGGCCTCGTTTGATTGCGGGGTGGCTTAGTTCGTCGTCGGGACGGCGTCGGTCGGACAGTAGGGCGCGTTGTCGAGGGGCTCGCCGGTACCGGAGACGGGAGTGCCGATATAGGCGTTGTAGCGGCAGTAAAGAGATCCGGTGGGGCTGTAGGAGCAGACGAGTATGGCCTGACCCTCGCTCCATCCGTAGAGCCCGGTCGCACCGTCGTTGAGGTAATGCGGGCACATGTAAGGGGTGCCCGCTGTTGATGCCTGGGCCGTGCCGGTGGCGAACAGGGAGCCGGCCGCGGCGAGTGCGGCGATTCCCATGACGGCGATGCGCGTGCGTATCAAGGATGTTCATTTCCTGGCAAGGATCACTTTGGTATCGCCGGGCCAGTCCCAGAAAACGCCCTCGGGAGATCGCGCCCGCAGCAGCCCCCGCACCTCGGTGGCGAATGCTTCGGCACGGTCACCAAATAGGTGCGGCGCTGACCAGGACATGGAGAAATAGCCGGACAACACGCTTTCGGTATCCCGGACCAAGTCAGGGATGCCGGGGGCGAAAATCACCCGCGGCCCGCCAAAGGGGGTCCGGGCAATGGCGTCTTCGTCGGCACTGTGGGTCCGGACCCGCGCGACGCCTTGACCCGCTCGCCTGGTTGACCCGAGATACTTTTCCACCAACGCCTGGATCTCTGCGTGCGGTATCGGGGGCGGCCCAGGGCTCGGCGGAACGGCCCGCCCATCGGCCTTGTGCATGATCAGGACCAGGGCGCCGCCCGGCTCCAGCATGTCATACACCGCCTCGGCCACACGAACCTCGTCCGTCCACCAGAAAGACTGGCCGAAGGTGACCGCGCGATATGTTCCCGGCGCTGCGCCGGGAAGCCCCTCGGCCAGGGCCTGGACCCAGGTTATGTTCGCGATGCCGCGCTCCTCCGCGGCCCGGCGACCCTCGGCGATCATCTCCGGATCGGGGTCTAGGCCGACAGCTTCCTCGAACAGGTGGGCGAGGCGCACGGTGAGGATGCCGGGGCCGCACCCAGCGTCCAGGAGCCTTCCGCTGCCATCCAGGCCGAGTTCCTCAGCAAGAAGAGCCTCGAGTCCCGGCGAATAGGCGGGCCTGCCGTAGCGGTAGTGGACAGCCGCGCCGTCGTAGATCGCAGGGTCGTATCGCACCATCTGACCGTACTTGTGGTCTAGCGAGGGCCGCACACGCCTTGAAGTCCCGGGTGGCAATCGCCCGGGCCAGGTGGCGTGCCTGTGGTGCCAACGGCCTCACTCAACGCGGATTGTGGCAAAGTCACAAAAATCTGCTCGGGAAATTGGGCTCTGACCATGTACCCTGAGGGCGGAGGCCGAGGGGCGCTGCGACGGGCGATCCGCCCGCCACGCTCGGCCCCGCGCGGGCGGTCCGTGGACCGCTGCCGGTCACCAAGGGCGCCTTCCGGGAACGGGAGGTGGCAAAAGCCGTGACCAGCACAGAAGCATCGTTGCGGGCAACCATGAACCGCAGTACCGCTGTCGCCGTCACTGAGGGTGATTCGCGTTGCCGGTTTGAGGTTATCTGCGAGGTTGAGCCGCCGACTCGTCCGGATCTAACGCGGGTCCGGCACCAGATCGGTGTCCTCAGCCATGTGGCTGACTCGTTCCTGATTCCCGACAACCACATCGGGCGGGCGACGGTGTCGAGTGTGGCGGTAGCCCACGAGGTGCAGGCGATGGGTGCTCGCGGGATCGCGTGCCTGAATTCCCGGGACCGGAACCTGCTGGGGTTTCGCCGGGATCTGCTGACGGCGGCGGCGTACGGCGTGGACTCGTTCCTGTACGTCTACGGTGACAAGCCCAGTGCTGGCGGTCGTACCAGTGAACTGACCGTACAGGCGATGATCGAGGAGACGCGGGCCGTCGCCGAGGATCCGATGTTCAGCGGGCTTGCGCCGTTCCGGGCCGGGGTGACGTCCGGCTTGCGGGCGGTCCCGGCCTGGAAGGCCGCGGCCGATTTCGTGTTCGCGCAAGTCAGCTACTCGCTGGAGAGCCTGCTGCGGTGGCGCGAGAGCGTGCAGGTGTCTGGGCCGGTCTACGCCGGGGTAATGGTGCTGGCCAGCGCGGCCATGGCCCGGAACCTGGCGCGGACGATCCCCGATATCGACATTCCCGAGGACCTGGTCACCGCAGTTGAGCGTGACCGCAATGCCGGGGTGGAGGCCGCTTGTCAGCAGGTGCTGGCGATCCGCGACAGCGGTGCTTTCAACGGTGTGCACCTGGTGTCTGTGGGCCGCTACCGTCAGGTCGCCGCCTTGCTGGAAACCGAACTCCGGCCGCCCCGGGAGTCTTGGATGCTCTGATTCCTGGCAGGATGCAGATCCCCGCCCGCAGATGACCCCGGGACACCGGGACCGTCTACACGGTCAGCGGCATGAAGCAACCAAGCTGGAGGACCCGTGCGGAAGATGTTCTCGTTCATGATCATCAGCGCCGACGGCTACCACGCCGGCCCGGGCCAGGCGCTGGACTGGCAGACCATCGACGAGGAGTTCAGCCAGTTCGCGCTGGCGCAGCTCCGCGAGGCCGGCACGCTGGTGTTCGGCCGGGTGACCTACGAGCTCATGGCCGCCTTCTGGCCCACGCCCGCCGGCGAGGAGTCCGACCCGGACGTCGCGAAGGCGATGAACGCCACCCCCAAGATCGTCATCTCGCGGACCCTGCCGCAGGCCACCTGGGCCGGCACGCAGGTCATCAGCAACCACGCCGAAGAGGAACTGGCCAGGCTCAAGCAGCAACCCGGCAAGGACATCGTGATCGCGGGCAGCTCGACGCTGACGGCCGGGCTGCTGCCCACGGGCCTGCTCGACGAGCTGCGGATCATGGTGAACCCGGTCATCCTGGGCCAGGGCAGGTCCCTGTTCGCAGGAGCCGGCAAGACCAGCCTCAAACTGCTGAAGACCCGGCAGTTCGCCTCAGGCAACGTCCTGCTCCACTACCAGCCCATCACACAGGCGTCTGGCCTGATGGACACGTGGCTTGGCAAATCGCTTCCGTCTGCCGGGCAACTCGCCAAGAAGTTGAATGCCTCCTCCGATCGTGACCCGGGCTCCGCCATGTAGGCGAAAATCTCCAGGCCAGGATCCCCGTCGACCGCGAGTCGCTCGTACCGCAGGGTGAGGTCGCCCGCGACGGGGTGGTGGAAATGCCTTTCTGCCTTGCGAGCGCGGCCCCGCCGACCGGTTCGCCCCCTGGGAACAGCGTTGAGCGCCAGCGTGCTGGAGGCTACGTGCGTTCCGTGTCGGGCGCCTGCTGCGCAGCTGGGTCGCGATCAACGCGGCCGGTTTCGCCTACCACCCGATCTAGGGCAGTTTGGGCTGCAGGCAGGTACTCGGGTTGATCGTGCACACGATCTCGCCCTGGCCGTTGACTTCCAGGTAGGTCTCGAGCGGGTTGTAGTGGAAGATCATCGGCAGTCGCTGCTCCGCGGGTCCGAGCAGTTCGCGGCGCAGCTCGCGGTCGGCAGCCAGCTGCTTGCGGAGCCAGACGGTGAAGTTTGTCTCTGCGGCTATGCCGATCGTGAGGTCGCTGGCGCCGTATCCGGATCGCACCCGCTCGAAGCGCTCCTCCAGGTAGTCCCGCAGTGCCTCGGTCATGCCCTCGCCCCCGACCATTCCCCGCAGCCGGTACCGCTCCCAGTCGAAGCCGGCGGCGTCCAGCCGGTCCCGCAGGTGCTTGAGGAAGGGCGGATAAGCCGTGACGATGTAGTCATAACCCGGTCCGAAATGCACCAGCGTGTCGATGATCTTCTCGAGGTCCGGGCCGGTGTTCTTGACCATGGCGATCCGGCTCAACGCGTTGCCGGTCGTGGTCCCGGTCGCCCAGGCCCCCATCGAGTACGCGTTGATCACAAATAGCTTCTCGCCCGGGAAGGCAAGGCTCACGTAGCCCGCTACGTTGCGGTAGATCGCCTTGAGCTCTTGGGGACCGCGCACCCAGTTATACGGTCGGCCGGTTGAACCAGACGACTCGTCCACGATGACGCCCGGCCGGTACATTCGACCATCCGGGTACCGGCTGGCTTCGTCGTAGCAGCCCGTGTAATTCTGCTTCGACGTCTCAGGGAAGTCCTTCAGGCCGCGGGCCTTCACCTGTCCGTTCTCGGGCACGAGCCCGCTCCTGAGCAGCAGGTCACGGTACGCGGGGATAGCGACGCTGCCGAGGCGGCACGCCAGCAGGGCGTGGCGGGCGGCGATTCGGTCGAAGGCCGGGTGATAGCCGCGGGCCATCACCCGCCACAGCGCCGGCCGCAGCGATGCGGCGTGATAAATACTGGTCAGCGCGCCGGAATAGGCCCGCAGGCGGGTCCGGCGCCAGCGGTCCCGCAGTGTCAGCCCGGCCAGCCGAGGTGAGCTCGTCATGTCGTCGAGCCTTCCTGGGCCCGCGCCCTGGCGAATGAGTACTGCTACTCAATCTCACCGATTATTACTACCTAGTAGCTTTACCTTTTGCCGTTGCCGACGCACCCGTGACTGGCAAGAAACTCGGCAACGGCAGCGGAGCCCGGTACGGAGGATGAGTCGCGGTTGTCAGGGATAACGTGGTGAGCATGCGAGCGGCGCGACTTTACGGGACTGCGGACCTGCGGGTCAGGGAGGAGCCCGCGCCCGAAGCAGTAGCCGGCCAGAGCCTCGTGCGGGTGACCGCGGTTGGCATCTGCGGCTCTGACCTGCACTGGTACTCCGAAGGCGCCATCGGCGACGCCAAGATCACCCGGCCCTTGGTGCCGGGGCACGAGGGTGCGGGCGAGATCGCGGACGGCCCGCGGCGCGGGGAACGGGTCGCGATCGATCCGGCGGTACCCTGCGAGCGGTGCCGGGCCTGCCGCGACGGCTACCGGAACCTCTGCTACAACATCGTCTTTTCCGGGCACGGCGAGACCGACGGGATGATGCGCGAGCTCATGCCGTGGCCATCGCACCTGCTGCATGCGCTGCCGGACTCGGTGTCCGACGCAGGCGGCGCGATGCTTGAGCCGCTCGGCGTGGCGCTGTGGGCGCTGGAGCTGGGGCACGTGCCATTCGGCGGTTCAGTCGCGGTGGCCGGGGCCGGGCCGATCGGGCTGCTGCTGACCCAGTTGCTGCGCGCCGCTGGCGCGTCGCGGGTCCTCACGGTAGAGCCGCTGGCGCACCGGCGCGAGGCGGCGGCCCGGTGGGGTGCGGATGAGGTGGTCACGCCGTCGGACGACACCTCGGGTTACGGGGCGGACGTCGCGTTTGAGCTGGCCGGAAACGACGACGCGGTACGGGTCGCGCTCGAGTCGGTGCGGCCCGGCGGGCGGGTTGTCCTCGGCGGGATTCCGGACTCCGATGCCACCACGTTCCGGGCGTCGCTCGCGCGGCGCAAGGGCCTGACGATCGCGATGGTACGGCGCATGAACGAGGTCTACCCGCGTGCGATCGACCTGGCGGCGCGCGGTGCAGTGGCGCTGGACCCGCTCGTATCGTCGCGTACCCCGCTCATCGACGCCGCGCCAGCGTTCGCCGCCGCCGAGCGCCGCACCGGGCTGAAGACCATCATCACCCCCTAGCTCCCGTACGCGGATCACTGGTCACGCGGCGTGCGGGTCGCGACCCGACCGGTTACTCCCCGATCTAGGGGCGCAGGCGCTCACCCGCTTGAGGCCGGAGCGACGATGATCTTGTCGACGTTGGGCGCGTAGTAGGTTGGGTTCCCGATCGTGACGGTGTTGCTGCCCGCATCGAGCCGGGCGGTCACCTCCACCGTGTCGAACTGGTCCCAGCTGTAGGTATTGCGCGCGTACGTCGTGACCGGCGAGCCGGCCGACGTGGTGAGCGTGAAGGCACGGTCGATGAGGTTGGTGTTGTAGTTGCCCGAGCTCTCGCCGTCGGCGTCGGCGTAACTGACCATGATGCGGTAGGTGCCGGCGGACGGCACGGTCACCCCGGTGAAGGTCAGGGTGTTGGCAGTGCCGTCGCCGATCCAGCCCACGTACTGGCCGCCGTCGGCGTAGGAGTCAGACTCCACCTGCGCCGTGCCGGACAGCACGTTCTGCGCGGACGACGCCGCATAGGTGGTCGCGTGCCCGCTGGCCGGCGTCACGGACAGCCCGCCCAGGATCCCGGTGCCTGTGTACGTCACCGGGTTGATCCCCGCGTGCAGGTACACGATGCCGGGGGAGACCCCAGCCGCGTCAACGGTCAGTGCGCCGTGCCCGCCGATCGATTCAGTCCCGGTGCCGGCCGGGGTGACCCGGTAGAACCCGTCGGTGCCTGCGTCCACCGCGAACGAGGCGGAGCCGCCCGAGCCAAGCGCGACGTCCTGGACGGCCAGGCACCCGGGGCCGTCGCACGGCACGGTGGACGCCCGGCCGGACAGGTCCGCATAGGCGGCGGGGTACGTGGTGCCGGGCCCGGTCACGCCTGGTACCGCGCCCGGCGCGCCTGTCAGCTGGATGTCGTCCATCGTGACCTGGCCCTTCGCGGTGCCGATCGACGGGTCGGACACGCCGAAGGTGATGGTGTGCGTCCCCGCGGAAAGGTTCAGGTACACGTCCTCACGCGACCGGAACAGCCAGTTCAGCGTCGGCGGGTAGTCGATGAACGACCAGGCGCCGGAGTCGACCCGCAGGATCTGCTGCGAGATCGTGCCGGTCTGGTTGCCGTAGTACACGGACATCAGGTACCGCCCGGTGGCGGGGACGCTGACGGTGAAGGCCACCCGGCTATCCGGCTGGTCGATGGAGCCGACGTCCTTGCCGCCCGCGGTGGCGTAGCCGTTGTAGTTGGACTGAGATCCCTGGCTGTAGACGGTGGCGTCGGTCAGCGCCGCGTCCGCCGCGAGGTAGGTCTGGGTCACCGCAGGCGGCGGCGCGGTCACGGACGCCTTCGAGGCGGGGGTGACGATCACCTGGTAGGCGTCGCTCGGGTTGAGTCCGCCCAGCGGCACCGTGACGGTCCCGTCCGCCACGCGGTAGTCGGTCTCCGCCACGTCCAGCGGCGTGTACGCGGATCCGTCGTACCCGGTCCAGCCGATGGACTGCACGGACACGTGCACCGCCTGGCCGAACACGGCCGGGTCGATCCCGGTCACCTTCACCGAGTCCGTGCCGCCGGACGGATCGGCGAGCAGGACTCGGGCCTGGCGTTTCGCGGTATCGAGCGCGGACAGCCCCTGGAGGGTGTCGAGCACGTCAGGCTGCGGTGCCGTCACGGCCACGGTGTGGCCGGTGAGCTGGCCGTACCAGTACAAGAGCCACCATTGCCCGTTCGGCTCGTCGTTGCGGACGGCCGTGTCGGAGTAGTTGTCGGCGATGTCCCAGAACGGCAGGTCGGAGTAGACCTTCGCGTCCTCGAACCCGGCGAGCAGCTGTACCATCTCGCCGGGCACGGACAGCTGGTACCGGTCCGCGTACTCGTCGATGTCCACGGGGATCGGCGCGATGCCGTCCTGGCGTTCGAGCGCGCGGAAGCTCGCGTAGTCGGAGGGGAACGACTCCTCCGTGCTGGGCTCGAGCACGTGCCAGGTGACGACGTCCGGCAGCACGTCGTGTGCCTTGGCGTAGCTGAGGAAGTCGCTCATCACGGTCGCGTTGTACACGGACGTATTGGGGCCGGCGATAAGCGCGCCCGGGTCGTCTGCGCGTATCCGCTGGAAGACCGTGGTCCAGTCCTGTTCGAACTGGGTCATCTCGGTGCTGAAATCGGAGTTCGACGGATTGAGCGTGTACCAGATCCAGTCCGGCTCGTTGAACGGCACGAAGACGTACCGGCTGGGGTCCGGACCGTTCCTGACGCCGTCCGCGATCGTGTCGACGACGGACAGGTAGCTGCTGATGCCGACGTTCTGGTAGGGCCATTGCGAGTAGTAGTCCTGCATGTAGTCGAGCAGCCACTTGCCGCCCATGGCGAAGAACTCGGGGGCGACCTGGTCCGTGTGCCCAGACGGATGCTGCGCGCCGCCAGCGGGCCCGGCGGCGATCGTCTTGATGTGCAGCGGGCTCAGCAGGTCCGATCCCGGCACGCCGTTCTCGGACAGCCCGTAGAGCGCGCCACTGGCGCCGCCGAGCACCGGGCCACTCGAAGAGGCGAGGTTGACGGTGAGGGTTCCGCCGCTGGCCGCAGCGGCGGCCGGATGCGAGACGAGGGCGGCCATCGCGGCCGCGACGGCCATGGCGGACGCCGCCGCCACTGTCTGGTAGAACAGCACGACCGATCCCTCCGTTGGATCGCCGGTCTCCTGTCCGTGGGTGACGGCCCCGGCCGCTTTTACGTGACCGCCGCACGCCCAGGTTGATTGTGATCGTTCACATTACCGCCGTCAAGTGCAGGTTTGAGCGCCCGCGGGCGAGTGTGTGGCGTGTGGCATTAAAGGCTCTCGCCCAGGCTTGCTGTTAGCGCTCACATTGATCTCAGTCAAGTCTTGACATTTGAGATTGCGGGAATTTGGTTGAGGTTGTCACGCTTTATTGCCTCGTCCGATGCGGGTGACCCTGAATGAACGATGGTGCTTTCCGGCGTTTCCGCATGGTCGCCGCTGGCGCGGCCACCCTGCTCCTTCTCTCCCTGGGACTTCCGCAGCTGACCCAGCCGGCTACCGCGGCGGCTAGCGTGCTGGCTCCGGCCGTGTCGGCGACCGCCGCTTCCGCCAGCGCCACCACGACAGCGGCGAGGCCGTCCGGTACCGACGCGTCCTGCCCGGCCACCACCCCCGGTGCCGCGGACGACGCCGCGGTCGGCGCACCCACGCTGGCCCGGGCGATACCCGGCAGTGCGTCCGCGACCGTCGTGTGGTGCCCGCCGGGGACTGGCGCGAGCCAGGTCACCAGCTACACCGTGACGGCTTCGCCCGGCGGCCAGCAGGTCACGGCGGACGTGCCGAACGACTGGGCGATCATCGACGGGCTGACCGACGGCACCCGCTACACGTTCACGGTCACCGCGAACACGAAGGCCGGCAGCGGCACGCAGGCCGACACCACCAGCGCGGCAACGCCGGAACCGGTCCCCGAGCCAAGGGACATCCTGAAGACCGCGCCCCAGTCCGTCAGCTACGACCAGTACTCCATGCTGATCGGCGGCAAGCGCGTGTACGTCACGGCCGGCGAGTTCGACCCGTGGCGCACCCCGAGCCCGAGCCTGTGGCTCGATGACCTCCAGAAGATGAAGGCTGACGGCTACAACGCCGTCACCGTTTACTTCGACTGGGACTACAACTCGCCCGCTCCCGGCGAATATGACTTCAGCGGAGTGCGGGACTACAACGAGTTCCTCAACATGGCGCAGGAAGCCGGGCTGTACGTGATCGCCCGCCCGGGCCCGTACATCAACGCGGAAACCGACGGCGGCGGCATCCCGTCGTGGGTCCTCACCTCGCGAAACGGCTACCGCAGCGACGTCCAGCCGTACCTGTCCGCCGCGCTGCAGTGGCTGTCGCAGATCGACCCGATCATCGCCGCGCATCAGGTCACCAGGGGCGGCGACGTCATCGCCTACCAGGTGGAGAACGAGTACGCCGCTCAGGGCACGTCCGCCGACCAGTACATGGCCGACCTCGAGCAGCAGGCCACGTCCGACGGCATTGACGTGCCATTCACGTTCAACCAGTGCTGCGGCGCGCAGACGTACACCTCCGGGCTTGGCGCGGTGAACATCAGCGGCACCGACAACTACCCGCTGGGCTTCGACTGCGCGAACCCGGAGAACTTCGGCCAGCCGCAGTCCGGCTACCCGGTCTACGAGAACGAGCCCGTCTACCTGCCCGAGTACCAGGGCGGCTCGTTCGACGGCTGGGGCGGCGCCGGCTACGACGACTGCTACGACATGACCGGCCCTGACTTCGAGAACGTCTACTACAAGGACAACATCATCCAGGGCTCGACCATGCAGAGCTACTACATGGGCGTCGGCGGCACGAACTGGGGCTGGCTGCCCGCGCCCCAGGTCTACACCTCATACGACTACGGGGCGGCGATCCGCGAGACCGGGGAGATCGGAACCCCGGCCGACCCCAATGACATCGCGGGCTCCAAGTACGGCGAGAACAAGCTCATCAACGACCTCGAGACCTCGGTGGCCCCGCTGGCGCAGACGGTGCCGGCCCAGGCGCCGGCGGCCGACAACCCGGCCATCACCACGCTCGACCGGGTCAACCCCAGCAGCGGCACCCAGTTCGTCTACGTCCGCCAGTCCGACGCCACGTCGACGGCCACCGCCAGCACCCACATCGCCCTCAGCCTGACGCCCGCCACCAGCTTCACTTACGACGACGCGTCAAGCGCCCTGACCTACACCGGAACCTGGACGCACGCGAACACCGGCAACAGCAACTACACCACGGGCGACTACGACAGCACCGAGTCGTGGAGCACGCAGGCCGGCGCCACCATGTCCGTCACGTTCACCGGGACGGCCGTGCAGTGGATCGGGCCCAAGAACAACAACGGCGGCATCGCCGACGTGTCCATCGACGGCACCCAGGTTGCGACCGTCGATACCTACGACTCCGGCGGCAAGGAGTTCCAGCAGGTCCTGTTCGCCGCGAGCGGCCTGGCGAGCGGCCCGCACACGCTCACGATCACGGCGACCGGGACCAAGGAAGCGGCCTCGAGCGCGGCCACGGTCGTCATCGACGCCGTCAACGTGCCCACCGCCGCCGAACTCGCCGGCTACTTCCCGCAGGTACCGCAGTCAGGCACGATGACGCTCGACGGGCGCGACTCGCGGCTGCTCGTCGCCAACTACGACTTCGGCGGCCAGCACCTCGTCTACTCGACGTCTGAGCTCATGACCCAGGCGACAATCGGCTCCCGCACAGTACAGCCCAAAGACATGGCGCTCCTGCACGATCCGGCGGGCACCGACGGCGAGACCGTGCTCCACTACGCCAGCCAGCCAACCGTGGACGTCCTGTCCGGCACGGTCCAGAGCACCTGGGATCCCGCCAGCGGCAACTTGAGGCTCGACTACGTCCATGACGGGCTCGCCAAGGTCGAGATCACCGGCGGCGGGACCACGCCGCTGCTGCTCCTCATCGCGGACACGAACACCGCCGAGGACTTCTGGCCGGAGTCGACAGCCGACGGCACCGTGCTCGTCGAAGGCGGCTACCTCGTCAGGACCGCCCGCGTGACCGGCGACACCCTTCAGCTCACGGGCGACACGTCGAAGGCAGGAAGCCTGGCGGTATGGGCACCGGCCACGGTCCGTTCGGTAACGTGGAACGGAGCGCCGGTGCGCATCACGGTGAGTGCCGACGGGTCCCTGGCCGGCGCCGTCGCCGGGCCCGCTCCGGTGACCTTGCCGCAGCTGACCAACTGGAAGTTCGCGAGCGAGGCGCCCGAGGCGCAGCCCGGGTTCGACGACAGCGGCTGGACCCTGGCCGACCACCCGGTTTCCAACGCTAGTTCCCCGTCAACGCCGGTGCTGTACGCGTCGGACTACGGGTACGACCACGGGTTCGCCTGGTACCGCGGGCACTTTACGGCGACCGGGTCGGAGACCGGCGTCACGCTGACTGCCGACGGCATCTCGCCCACTGGCGCGTTCTCGGTGTGGCTGAACGGCGCCTTCCTCGGGTCGGGGGCGGCGGCGGGCGCGCAGACCCAGACGTTCACGTTCCCGGCAGGCGCGGTGAAGGCCGGCGCGGCCAACGTGATCGCGGTGCTCGTGGAGAACACCGGCAACCCGGAGGGGCCGTCGGGGGAGAAGGTGGGCCTGTATAACGCCGTGCTCACCGGGTCGTCGGCCCCGATCTCGTGGCGCCTGATGGGCGCGCCCGGGGGATCTACCCTGCAGGATCCCGTGCGCGGAGTCATGAACGAGGCCGGGCTTTTCGGATCAGACAACGGCTGGAACCTGCCCGGTTACCCGGACGAGAACTGGCAGAACGTGACGCTGCCGGACAACTGGTCGTCTCTGGGCGCGCCGGCGGGCATCGGCTGGTACCGGACCAACTTCTCGCTGCACCTGTCGGCTAACAGCTACGTCCCGGTCGACGTGCAGGTCGGAGGGCCGGGGCCGGGCGCGGGAACGGCCGACTACCGGGCGTTCATCTACGTCAACGGCTGGCTGATCGGACGGTACGTGAACAATTCCGGGCCGCAGCACCAGTTCTACGTGCCTGCCGGGATCCTCAACGAGCACGGGGCCAACACCCTCGCGATTGCGGTCTGGGGGCTTGACCAGGCGGGCGGCGGGCTTGACGCCGTATCGCTCGTGGCGGCGGGTAACCAGGCGGGCGGCGTCCCGGTCGCGCCGGTCTCCAGTCCCGGCTACAACCCCGCGGTATACGGGGCGCCCGCCGCGCTCTCGCCCACGCTGGCGGCGGTGCCGTCGACCGCGCTGGCGACATCGTCCTTCACGGTGACCGACACGCTGCGCGATCCCGGGAGCGCGCCGCTGCGCTCGGCGTCCCTGTCGCTGACCGCGCCGTCGTCCGGGTGGACCGTCTCGCCGTCCGGCCCGGTTTCCGCGGGGACGGTCGCCCCCGGGCAGTCGGCGACGGCGACCTTCAAGGTGACCCCGCCGTCGTCCGGGCTGTCGGCGGGGGCGAACAGCCTGCTGGCGTCGGCTGCCTACGACGGCTCGCGGACGCTCATCAATACGGCGACGGTGAACGTGCCGGCATCCTCGCTGGCGGCCACGTTCAACAACGCGGCCGTGACGGATGACTCGGATCCCGGTCCCTCACCGGGGTTCACCGGGTTTGACGGCGAGGGCACGTCGTTCTCGGCGCAGGGCCTCGCCGCCGACGGCATCACGCCGGGTGCTTCCGTCAACGCCGGCGGGCTTACCTTCGCCTGGCCGGACGGGCCATCCGCGCAGCCGGACAACACGATGGCACAGGGGCAGACGATCGCCATCTCGGGGTCGGGCTCGGAGCTGGGCTTCCTGGCCGCGGCGAACAATTCCGCCGAGTCTGGCACCGGAACGATCTACTACACCGACGGCACCACGCAGACGTTCACCCTCGATGTCGGGAACTTCTGGTACGCGTCCGGGCAGAACGGGAACCCGGCGAACACGCAGGTAGCGTCGGTGAACTACGCCAACTATCCCACCGGGTCGTCCGGTCACACGGTGTACTTGTTCGAGCAGAACGTGGCCCTGCAGGCCGGCCGGGCCGTCGAGGCCGTGACCCTGCCCAGCCTGGGCAGCGTCGCGGGCTACAACCCGGCACTGCACGTCTTCGCCATGGCGGTCGGAGGCTAGCGGGCGCTGCCCTGGAGACCGCCGTCCCGCTGCTGGCCACCGCCGCGGTCTCCATCGGCATCGCGTTCGCCGCCTCCGCGATGTACGCGTCCGCCCAGCTGTCCGCTGGTGGCACCCGGTACCGCGTACTACGCGCTCACCGCCGCCGGGATCGCGGCGGCCCTCGCCATCCTCGTCGGCACCCTCCCCCTCCTGGCCCGCATCACCGGCCCCGTGGTCGCCAGGAACGAGTGAGCGGGTCAATGTCCCGTCAGCTCGGCGACGACAGGAGCGAGCGCATCAGCGGCGTTGGCGCCGACAACGAAGTAGGAGAAGCCGCCCTCCTCCCGCCGCCTCAAGATCTCCTCGGTGGCCGCCGCCGGGTCGCTCGGGAGTACCAGGAGCGAGTCCGCCGCGCGCAGCGCGGCCGGGTCCGTGTCGGGGGGTGTCATGAACGGGGCGACCACGTCGCCGACCACCGGCACGTGGAGCGCGAGTTCCACGTCCCTGGTCGCGCGGAAGCCGGCCGCCAGCCGCATCACGTCGGCCCGAGTGTCACCCGGCCACGCGGCGAAGGTGACCGTATCCGCCAGGTCGGCCGCTAGTGCCAGGGCCTTCGGGCCCCGTACGGCCATCACCACCGGCGTATGGAGGCCCGGGCCGTCGAGTTCTCTGAGCGACGTGACAGTGTCACGCACCTGCGACAGCCGCTCGCCCGGTGTCGTCACCGGAAGGCCCAGCTCGCGCAGTTCGTCCTCGATCCCGGGTCTCCCGGTGCCGATGCCCATCTCGAAGCGACCCTCGGTGAGCACCGACAGTGAGTGCGCCTCCCACGCCATACTCCAGGGCATGCGCAGCGGAGAGGCATACACCCACGTACCCACCCGCAGGTCGGCGAGGGTCGCCGCGACAGCCAGCGTGGGCCCAGGCGCCGGCTGCCACTGCTGAACGTCGGGCATCAGAAGTGTCGAAAAACCGCTGTCGGCGATACGGCGCACCTGGTCTCGCCACGCCGGCAGGCCAGTTCTGAGAGGGGCCACGACCCCGAATCGAAACGGTCTCGTCCCGCCGGTCGCCCGATTGTCGGCCATCTTTGTCCCTTTCGTCGCTGTCGCCCGTGCCCGTGCCCGTGCCGGGGCGTCTACATCACATCGAACGGGCCCCGGCAGATTCGACAACACAGCCGCAGAGATGATCACCGGATCGCATGGCGTGCTCCGCTTATCCGAGTCCGGCGTGCGCCCGCTGAGCGACTGAACGAGAACGTCGCCGGCGCGGGACTCTCGCTCTCCGACGAGGAACTCGCAGAGCTAGACCAGATCGCCCGCCCTGTTCACGCCCCGTCGAAGAAGCTGAGCAGCAAGCCGGCGACCTCTTCTGGCCGCTCTTCGGCGACATAGTGCCCGCAGTCCGCGAGGATCTCCTGGCGCACGTTGGAGGCACCGTGGCGCAGGTTCTCCGCAACCGCGGCCCCGAAGGACCGCTCGCCGCCGACCGCCATGACCGGCAGGTCGAGCGGCCGGGACAGGTGCTTGGCGTTGTGCTCGATCTGGCGGCTGGTACCGCGGTAGCGGGCAAAGGCTGATGCCATGGCGCCCGGGCGGGCATAGCAGCGGACGTACTCGTCAACCGCCGCCGACGTCGGCACCCCGGGAGTTGTGGAGAACGCGCGGAAGAACCAGTCGAGGTAAGCGCGCTCCCTTCCGGCGACCATGCGCTCCGGAAGGTCGGGTATCTGGTGAAAGGCGGCGAACCAGGCAACGCCACGGCCTGACCCGGTCTCGGTCCACGGGCCGGCGGGCATCGCTTCAAGCACGGCAAGGCGGCGCACCTCGTCTGGATGGGCCGCCGCGAACGCGAACGCTGTCGACCCGCCCCAGTCCTGCCCGGCGAGCAGCACCGGGCCAAGGCCAAGCTCGGCGACAAGCTCGTGCACGTCGTCGGCGCCAGTGGGGACATCGTTGGGCCGCGTCCCCGGATCAGAGTCCCCGAGTCCGCGGAGGTCCAAGGCGATGACGGTGTGGCGCTCGGCCAGCCTCGGCATGACATCTCGCCACGCGTACCAGGTGTTCGGGAACCCGTGCAGCAGAACGATCGGCGTCCCGGAACCGCCGATCACGTAATGCATTCGCACGTCATTCACCAGCCGCCGTTCACTGGTAAAACCGGGCGGCGGCGGCGCGAAGCCAGGCGTGCCGGCCTCGTACGCAGCCGGCTGTTCCTCGCGCATCGGTCGCCAGCGGCCAGCCCGCATGGGCGCAGCGGGATCGACGACGAGCTCGCGGGCCCGGGCCTTGAACTCCTGTGTGTGTGCCTTGGCCGAATGCTCGTCGAGCGCATCCTGGGACGCCCAGATCTCATACCCAAGCACCCGCGTGTCGTTTTCAGGATCAAGTCCCACCTCAAAGCGCACCACCCCGCGATCCTCCTGGCGCGTCGCGTCGACCAGCCGGTCGAGAGCCTCGCGCATCTCCCGCTGGGCGCCCGGCCTGATGGTCAGCTCCACGACGAGCAGCACCTGCGCAGCAGCCGACTCGGTCATGTTGGTCGTGATCCCTTTCCTTAGGGATTACATTACGATGCCTTATCATAATATAATGAACCACCCGCAGGCGAAGGCCGGACGGCCGAGGGACCCGGCCCTGGACCAGGCGATCGTGTCCGCCGCGGCCCGGCAGCTCGGCGAGCTCGGCTACGCCCGCATGTCGCTCGAATCGGTGGCGGCCGCCGCGGGCACCACCGTCCCCAGCCTCCGGCGCCGGTACCGGGACAAGGCGGAACTGGCCGCCGCGGTGATCGTCTCACTACGGGTCGAGGAACCGCCCGCCAGCGCCCCGACCCCCCGCGCCCACGCCCTGGCGATCCTGGAGAACTTCCACGGCAACCTGCGGGCCATCCCCGCACTGGCCATCCTCGGCTCATTGCTCGCCGAAGAAGAACGCCACCCCGAACTGCTCCACCTTTTCAAGTCCCGCATCGTCGAGCCGCGACGGGCGCTGCTCCGGCAGGCACTAGCGGCCGGCGACCTCCCGGGCTCCGCCGACCTCGACGCGCTCACCAGCATGCTCATCGGCTCGTTCTACGGCCGCTACGTCACCATCGCCGGCATCCCCGACGACTGGCCGGACCGGGTGCTAAGCGCCATATGGCCACCCGACGCGGGCCCCGTCCCGCCGAGCCACGATCACAATCCGTGACTGTGGCCCGCAAGACCAGCCTCAGTGCGGCCTCGACCAGTGAGAAGGTGCCGGTGTCCGCACGGGAGGCAAGTCTGTGACCACCGACGCCTCTCCCGCGGCTCCATCCTCGAGCTGATCAAGACGAACGCGGAGATGCCGCCAGGCACCCTGATCTTCGTGAACACGCCGGTGTTCATGAACGAGGGCGCGTTCAAGCTGTTCCGGCCGGACATGGAAAGCCCGGGTCCGGAGGACGTGGCCGCGGTGATCGCGCAGTTCATGCACGTCCTGCCGGTCGGCTGGGTCGAGCCTGAGGACGTCAGCAACGCGATCCTCTTCCTGGTCTCCGACGAAGCCCGCTACATCACCGGCGTGGCCCTGCCCGTCGACGCGGGCGCACTGATCAAGTAGGCACTCGCCCCGCCGTTCCGCCCCTCGGGACGGACCAACCTCCGACGCGTCGCGGCGGCGGGCTGAACAGGACATCGACCTGGCGGCGGCGGTGGGCGCGGCGGTGATGTACGGGCTGACCGGGCCGCGCCGCTCGGACCGCTGGGACGCCTGCGCGGACGCCTACGTGGACGCGGCGGGTGACCTCGCCGGCTACGCGGCCCGCCGCGGGGTGAGGCTCGCCATCGAGCCGACCAGCTGGTCGTCGACGCCATGGGCCATCACGCTGCCGCCGCGCAGGCCGCGACCTGGCTGGACAAGCTGCTGGCAGGACTGGGGGCATGACCCAGGCGTGGCGCTGGCGGCCATGCGGCGGGTGCGGTCACGGCAGTGAACCCGCTCCTTGAGTGAAGGAGCCCGCTCGCGTGGCGCGCCATCGACGGCGCGCAACGAAGAGCCCCCTGGCGAGCAGCCCGATCAGCACCAGCGCGCCGACGACGATCCCGATCACGTCATGGACCCAATAGCCCGACCCGGTCAGCGGGTAGATCTCGTCGCCGGCGCCCGCGTCGAGGGCCGGGATGGTGGTCCCGGCCTGAACCGTGGACGGGCCTCCCGCGTAGCGCACATGCGGCAGTGTTACCGTTCCGGAAGTCGAGACGAATTCGCCGTACCACGCGCCGCTGACCTGCTCGTACGCGGTCCACCTGCCCGTGGTGCCCTGGCCGTGGACCGCGCGCAGAGCCGGCCCCAGGTGACTAGCTGCCACCCAGATGTTGGCCCCGGCGGCAACGACGAAGAGCAGCCACAGCAGCTTCCCCCAGGGGATCCGGAGATCTTGGATCAAGGGCACGGCGCTCACTGTACCGGTGGGTCACGCCGGATAGGCGGCGAACGTCCCGCTATGGGCGGCTGACTGCGCAACCATCACCCGGGAGCCGGCGGGCTCACAAAATGAGCGGCAGCGGGCCCCGCCGGACGACGTCGATCAGCAGACCGGAGTCGACACCCCGCTCGGCCGCCCGCTCCAGGCAGGCGGCGACCTCTTCCTTCATGAACGGGCCGATCCGGGTGGCGAACGCCGCCATGTCGCCTTCCCCCTCGGCGGCGCGATGGGCCGCTCCGCAGGCCCCTGGCGAGCGCGCGCCAGTCACGCACCCGTTCGGACTTCCCGGTCTGCTGATCTTGACCTCGCGGTCACTGGCGCTGTGTTTCCGCGCTCGCCTCCGGGCGCTCGGGACTATGCTTTCCCCGCTCGCCTCCGCGCGCCCGAAGCCCTTGTTTTCTCCCTCGTCGCTTAGTCGCTCGTCCCTCGCTCCCGCGTGGCTCGCGGGGAGGCCTCCTCCCTCGTCGCTCGTCCGCTCCTTGTCGCTCCCTCCCTCCTCAGTCCGGGGGCAGGGGCGCGCGCTTCGGCTCGCGCTCAGGTTTCCCGCGCTTGGGCGAGGCCGACCGCGATCTCGATGAGCTGGTCTTCCTGGCCGCCGACCAGCTTGCGGCGGCCGGCCTCGATGAGGATCTCGGCGCCGGACACGCCGTACTTTTTCGCCTGGATCTCCGCGTGCTTAAGGAAGCTCGAGTAGACGCCCGCGTAGCCCATGGTGAGCGAGAGGCGGTCGAGCGAGGGCGGGTTGGTCAGCACCGGGGCGACGGTCTCCTCGGCGGCGTCGACGATCTTAAGGGTGTCGATGCCGGTCCTGATCCCGAGCCGTTCGGTGACGGCGGCGAACGCCTCGACCGGGGTGTTGCCCGCGCCGGCGCCGAAGCGGCGGGTGGAGCCGTCGATCTGCTTGGCCCCCGCCCGGGCGGCCAGGACGGAGTTCGCCACGCCGAGCCCGAGGTTCTCGTGGCCGTGGAAGCCGACCTGCGCGTCGTCGCCGAGCTCGGCGACGAGCGCGGCGATCCGGTCGCTGACCCCCTCCATGATCAGCGCGCCGGCCGAGTCGACGACGTAGACGCACTGGGCGCCCGCGTCGGCCATGATCCGGGCCTGCCGCGCGAGGACCTCAGGCGACTGGCTGTGCGCCATCATCAGGAAGCCGACGGTCTCAAGGCCGATGCTGCGGGCCACCTTGAAGTGCTGGATGGAGATGTCCGCCTCGGTGCAGTGGGTGGCGATCCGGCAGACCGAGGCGCCGTTGTCGGCCGCCTGGCGGATGTCTTCCGTGATGCCAAGGCCGGGCAGCATCAGGAACGCGATCTTGGCTTGCCTCGCGGTCGCCACGGCCGTGGAGATCAGGTCCTGGTCCGGCACGGCGCTGAAGCCGTAGTTGAACGACGAGCCGCCGAGGCCGTCGCCGTGCGTCACCTCGATGACCGGCACGCCTGCCGCGTCGAGGGCGGAGACGATGCTGCGCACGTTCTCGACCGTGAACTGGTGCCTGATCGCGTGCGAGCCGTCGCGCAGCGAGGAGTCGGTGACGCGGACGTCGAGGTCTGCGCTGTATGACATGAACGGGATCTCCTGTCGTGAACTAGGCACGCTCGGCCAGGATCCGTGTCGCGAACCCTTCACCGACCCTGGTGGCGGCGGCGGTCATGATGTCGAGGTTCCCCGAGTACGGCGGCAGGAAGTCGCCGGCCCCTTCCACCTCGACGAACACGGCGACGCGGGCCCGCCCTCCGCTCATCGGGGTGGGGTCGTCGAACTGCGGCTCGGTCCGCAGCCGGTAGCCGGGCACGTAGGCGGCGACGTCGGCCGCGATCTCCTTGATCGAGGCGGCGATGGCGCCGGTGTCCGCGTCGGGCGGGATCGCGCAGAAGATCGTGTCCTGCATCAGCATCGGCGGCTCGGCCGGGTTGAGGATGATGATCGCCTTGCCGCGCCGCGCGCCACCGATCGCCTCCACCCCGCGGGCGGTGGTCTTGGTGAACTCGTCGATGTTGGCCCGGGTGCCCGGCCCGGCTGACGGCGACGCCACGCTGGCCACGATCTCGGCGTATTCCACCGGGACGACCCGGGAGACCGCGTAGACCATCGGGGATGGTCGCCTGCCCGCCGCAGGTGATCAGGCTGACGTTGGGCTCGTCGACATGCGCGCCGAGGTTGACCGCCGGGACCACGGCCGGGCCGAGCGCGGCCGGGGTGAGGTCGACCGCCTGGATGCCGAGTTCCCTGTACTTAGGCGCGTTCTCCCGGTGCACGTAGGCGGAGGTGGCCTCGAATACCAGGTCAGGCCGTTCGCTGGCGAGCAGCCAGTCCACTCCCTCGGCGGTAGCGGTCAGGCCGTGATCGGCTGCCCGCTTCAGCCCGGGGCTCTCCGGGTCGATGCCGATCATCCAGCGCGGCTCGATGACGTCGGAGCGGAGCAGCTTGTACATGAGGTCGGTGCCGATGTTGCCGGAACCGACAATCGCGGCGGTCGCCTTGGTCACTGTGTCATCCCTAGTCAAAGCCCGTGTTAAGTGAACAGAGCGGTCACGGTGCCGAGCCCGGCGAACTCGGCGCGGAACGTGGTCCCCGGGCGCGCGTCGATCGCCCGGGTGCAGGACCCGGGGAGGATGAGGTGCCCGGCCTCGAGCTTCACGCCGAAGTCGGCCACCTTCCTCGCCAGCCAGGCGACGCTGGCGGTCGGGTTGCCGAGCACGGCGGAGGTGTTGCCGCGCGCGACCTCGTCATCGCCCGAGTACAGCACCGCCTCCATGTCCGCCAGGTCGACGCCCCTGGTCGCCAGCTCGGCGGGGGCCCGGCGGGCCGCGCCCAGGATGACGCCCGCCGACGACGCGTTGTCAGCGATGGTGTCAGCCAGCTTGATGCGCCAGTCCCTGACGCGGCTGTCGATCAGCTCCAGGCTCGGCACGATGTACTCGGTGGCGGCCAGCACGTCGGCCTCGGTGCAGTCCGCGCCGGGCAGGGCGGACCCGAGCACGTAGCCGATCTCGACCTCGATCCGCGGGTAGCAGTACCGGCTGGCCGGGATCGGTACGTCCTGGCCGAGGACCATCGCGTCGAGCAGGTGCCCGTAGTCGGGCTCGTCGACGCCCATCATCTGCTGCATGACCGGCGAGGACAGCCCGACCTTGTGGCCGCGCACCCGGGCACCCCCGGCGATCTTGCGCCGGATGTTGATGAGCTGGATCTCGTAGGCGTCCACCACGTCGATGGCGGGGTACGTCTCCGTCAGCGGGTCAATCGGCGCCAGGTCCCGTTCCGCCGCCCAGAGCAGCTCGGCCGCCGCCGTGCGCTGAGTGCTATCGAGCATAGGTGTCCGCCTCATTTGTCGCGGTGTTGGCCAAGCACAATTTAACCCCGCGGGGCAGTACGGGGAAATGGCATTTTCCGCTCAGTGGGACGTCCCGGTCATTGGAACGCGGCTCTTTGCCTGCATACCCGCCCTGGCTAGGCTGGCGGGACTCACTAACTGCATGGAGGCATCCAGTGCCGGAAAGCCCTGTGTCCGCAAGCCCGCTGTCAGGGGAATTCCGCGCCCGGAATTTCTGATCGCCAGTGGGACGAAATCTTCGACGTGGTCGTTGCCGGCGGCGGCGGGGGAGCGCTGACCTGGGCCCCGCTCGCCGCCCGCGGCGGCGCCAGCACCCTGGTCGTCGAGGAGGACGAGTTCTTCGGCGGCACGACCGCCGTGTCCGGCGGCGACATGTGGATCCCGAACAACCGCTTCGTCAAGGACCGGGACTCCCGCGAGGACGCGCTGGCGTACATGCGGCGCCTGTGGGACGGTCGCGCCGCCGACCCCGAGCTGCAGGAAGTCTACGTAGACACTGCCCCGGAGATGTTTGAGTATGACCTGGGCTGGATGTAGCCCCCGCCGGGCGGCCCGGCTCAGCGGTACGTGATCTCCACCGGGCTGAGGTGGCTGTGGTCGTTAAACGCGATGAGCGAGGTCCCCCTCCGCCCGGTGACCAGCGTTGTGACGCCCGTGTTCACGCACACCCGGTTGAGCCTGATCCACTGCTCGACCCCCGCGCCGAGCAGGCTCGCCGCTATCCAGCCGATGACGCCCCCGCTGGTGACGACCAGGGTCGTCGCGCCCCGCGGCTGCCCCGTGGCGGCCATCCGCAGCGTCGACTCCGCCCGCGCGGCGAAGGCCGCGAAGCTCTCCCCGGCCACGGGATCGCCGTCGGTGCCCGCCCAGCGGCGCATCCCTTCCTCCAGCGCGTCCTGGAACGCCCCCCGGTCGCGCGGCTCCTGCCCGGCGGGCGTCGCGGCGACCAGCCCGCTGAGCTCGAATTCGTCCCACCCCGCGTCGACGGAGGCTTCCAGGGCCCAGCCCGCCTGCTTAGCCAGGACGGCCGCCGTGTCCCGCTGCCGCCGCAACGAGCCGGAGACGACCAACGCCGGCCTGACGCCCCGGCCCGCGAGGGCATCACCGAGACACCGCACCTGCCGCTCTCCCGCCGCGGAGAGAACATCGTAGTCAGCGCTCCCGAACGAAGCCTGCCCGTGCCGCACCAAGAGGATTACTCCCACGCCACAGCATTGTGCCGCACGTCATGCCGGGTCTATCTCGTCAACGGTGTTTC
The DNA here is from genome assembly GCA_963767685.1 of uncultured Actinomycetota bacterium. Classification (GTDB taxonomy): domain Bacteria; phylum Actinomycetota; class Actinomycetes; order Streptosporangiales; family Streptosporangiaceae; genus Trebonia. The sequence goes on along the minus strand of CAVYEZ010000005.1, from coordinate 589,146 downwards.
CGGCGGATTCGGTTAGTAGGTCTGGGCGGCCGGGAACGGTCGCCGAAGGTGATCGCGAATGCGTTCAGGGCTGGCTTCCATCGCATGGTCCACCGTGTCCTGCCGGTGCCCTGTGGGGTCCAGGGTCCGCGTGACCAGGTAAAGGCACTTCAGCGCCGCCTGCTCGTTCGGGAAGTGCCCCCGGGCCCTGACCGCCCGCCGGTAGCGGGCGTTCAGGGACTCGATCGCGTTCGTGGAGCAGATGACCTTGCGGATCTCGACGTCGTAGTCGAGGAACGGGATGAACTCTTCCCAGGCGTTCTCCCACAGCCGGATCGATCGCGCGGTAGCGCTCGGCCCCACTTCTCGGCGAGCTCCTCGAGCGCCGGCCCGGGCCTCCTGGCCGCGGTCACAGCGGTGTAGATCGGGCTTCACGTCGCGCTGCAGCTCGTCCCAGTCGCGCTTGGACGCGCAGCGGAACGTGTTGCGGATCAGGTGGATGATGCAGGTCTGGACCATGCGCCTGCGGCCAGGCGGTGCTCACGACCGTCGGGCAGGCCCTTCAGGCCGTCGCAGACGACGAAGAACACGTCCTTCACGCCCCGGTTGCGCAGGTCGGTCAGGACCGCGCATCCAGAACTTCGCCGCCCTCCCCGCCCGATCGCCGGCCCACAGGCCCAGCACGTCCTTCTCCCCGGCCAGGGTGACCCCGATCGCGGCGTAGACGGGCCGGTTGCCGACCTGCCCGTCCCGCACCTTGACCACGATCGCGTCGATGAAGATCGCCGCGTAGACCTCATCCAGCGGCCGGGCCCACCAGGACTTGCATCTCCTCGATGACCCGGTCGGTGATCCGGCTGACCGTCTCCTTCGAGACCCAGGCGCCGTAGATCTCCGCGAAGTGCGCCGAGATCTCGCCCGGTCGTCAGGCCCTTGGCATACAGCGACAGCACGATCTCGTCCACCCCGTTCAGCCGCCGCTGCCGCTTCTTCACCATCTGCGGCTCGAACGTGCCGTCCCGGTCCCGGGGGACCTCGATGCCGACCTGCCCGGTGCCCTCGGTCAGCACCGTCTTCGACCGGCTGCCCGTTGCGGGACGTTGCCCGGTCTCGTTGCCGACCTGCCCGTGCTTCTCGTGGCCCAGGTGCTCGGTCAGCTCCTCGTCCAGCGCGGTCTCCAGCACCGTCTTGGTCATCTGCTTCAGCAGCCCGTCCGGGCCCGTCAGCGACAGGCCCTGCTCTCTCGCCTGCCGGACCAGCTCCTCGGCCGCCAGTTGCTCGGCGCTCGGCTCCGGCTTCCTCTTCGTCACGTCTTCCAGTGTCGCGCTCATCACGGCGCCTCTCCCGCCGAGCGTGGTGCTCAGCGATCAGTGGGGCCGGAAAACACCGTTAAATCCACAGTCCCGTCATGCCGGCCGTGCGGCCCTTAGCATGGGCCGATGGCCCGGCGAAGTGAGTGCATGTGACCCTGATCAGGGTGCCGGAGGTGTTTGCGGCTGACACCTTGACCCGTGAAGGCGAAGCCGCCCGGACATGGCTGGCGCGGCTTCCGGAACTGGTCGGCGAGTTGTGCGTGCGATGGGGTTTGCGGGTAACCGGCGATCCGATGCACGGCTACATGGCGCTCGTGGTGCCAGTGCTCCGCGGTGATGCCCGTTGCGCGCTCAAAGTGTCGTGGATCGACGACGAGACGGTGAACGAAGCGGCGGCGCTTGCGCTGTGGAATGGTGGCGGCGCTGTGCGGCTCCTCGACGCGGATGACACGGCAGGAGCGCTGCTGCTCGAATGGCTCGATCCGCGGCGCCGCCTCGCGGAGGCGGACCTGAGCGTCGCCGTGCCGGTCGCCGGGCGATTGCTGCGGCGGCTGGCCGTGCCCGTGCCAGCGGGGTGGCCCGGACGGCCGGTCCCCGGGCTCCGGCAGTGGGCGCTGGACCTGGCCGCGGAACTGCCGAGACTGTGGCGGGCTACCGGGCGGCCGTTTCCCGAGCGCCGCCTGGACGAGGCGGTCGAAGTAGCTGCTGCGCTAGCCCCGCGTGCCGGGGGGCTGCTCGCCAACCGGGACATGCACTACGGGAACGTGCTGGCAGGGGAGCGTGAACCCTGGCTGGTGATCGATCCGAAGGTAATGCGCGGCGACGCCGAGTTCGGCCTCGCGCCGCTGCTGTGGCGCAGGCTAGGCGAGGCGGGCGGACCGGCCGGTCTGCGGCGCCGGTTCGACGCCCTGGTGGACGAGGCTGGGCTCGACGCGGAACTGGCGCGCGGCTGGACGCTGCTGCGGGCCGTCGACTACCAACTGTGGGGCCTGAGCCTCGGCCTCACCGAAGATCCCGCGCTCTGCGCGACCGTCCTCGCCTGGCTCTCGCTCACTGGCAGGCCATGACGCCCCCCACGAATGTGTCGCACACCCCCGTAGGGGCTGCTCGTGAGCGTTAGCATCTCGCCGCACCCCCAACTGGCCGAGTGCAACGAATCGGCGGCGGTCGATTCCGGTGACTTTTGCCGCTTATTGCGGCACGCTGGAAGTCATGACCCGCATGCTGGCGATGCTGCTCGTCGTAGCGACGGTCTCTTGCGGGGTCGCAGGATGCGCCGTGCGCCGTCCATCAGTCCCCGCCGGAGGCGCCCCGGCTTCCCCGACCGGCGAGTCGACGCCGTCGGCTTTCTCTTCCGTCATGGTGATGCCAGTGGGCGGGCCGAACCCGGAAGCGGCGATCCCCAACCCCGGCGCCGGCTCCGGCAATCCACTGCTCGCCCGCGCCCTGCTGCCGCAGTCCGCACCGCGCGGCGAAATGGCGCTCCTCCTGCCCCCGGCCGTGGTTGTCTTGCCGGACCGCGACCTCCACTCGCTCTTCATCGGGCTGCGGCAATTCGCCAGCCCGGTTGAGGGACCGCGGGCCTGTGGCGAATGGACGGCCGGGCTGGCAAGCACGGTGCTGAGCGACTTCAACCTGCCCGGCGTGCAACTGGGCATTGAAAAGAGCACGCAGCCACCTGACGGCCAGCCGATGTTCTCGGAGACGATCGTCACCGCCCCGCCGCCGGTGCTTGGTGCACTAGCCGACCCGTCGCTGCCCGCAGCGTGCCGCAACATCACCACGCCGCCCTATCCGGGCGGCGTCAGGCCAGGCGCCGTCACCGTCCCTGACGCCGTAGGCGCGCGGATCTTCGAGATCACCGGCACTGGCAAGTTCCCCGTCTGGCAGTGGGCCGAGGTGATCCAGGGCAAGGGCTTCCTGCTGGAGATCCGCATCCCGAACCAGTCCGGCGATCCCGAACCGGGAACGGCACTGCCAGCGATCGCCGCGAACGCCTACCACCACGCAGCCGCAATCCTCACCCCATTGGGCGGATAAAGCAAAGCGTCACCCGCTCTTCGGGGGCCTCCATCGCGGCGTAGTGACCGACGCCGTTTATCCCGCGCCGTCCCGGAGTGTAACCGTCGTGTAACCGCCGGACGGGCACTCTCTCGACCATGGGTGAAAATCTCCTGCCCGGACGGCGCGATTTCCTCGGCGTTTCATCTGCGGCCCTGGCCGTGGCCCTAGTACTACAACAGCATCTCGTGATCTCTGAGGCGTCGGGCATAGTGCGATTTGCGGGCGGTGGCCTGCCGGTAGCGTCTCCAGTCTGACCAGGACTCGTGGAATGCGGGGGGCCGGGTGATGTTCGTGTGCAGGTTGAACAGGCGGCGGGCCTCGGCGGCGGTGAGCGGGATCAGGTCACGCCCGGTTTCGTCGGTTACGAAGGCTGGCGGTGCGTATGCCCTGGGCGGGGCAAAAAGTTGTCCACAACCGTCAGGTCCCCTTTTTCGCGGGCTCGCTTCCGGTGTTCCCGCTGGCCGGGGCGGGTTCGGGCGACGAGGGCCGGGCGGTGTGCGCGGTGACGGCGAGGAAGGCGTGCGCGAGCATGGACAGGGTGACGTGCCGGTACCAGGCGCGGTAGCGGCGGACCTGGTAATGGTCCAGGCCGGCCTCGTTCTTGGCCTCTGCGAAGCAGTCCTCGATTCCCCATCTCGCGCCCGCGACCGCGGCGAACTCGGCCAGGGTGACCGGCTCCGGCGAGTAGCAGCGGTAATAGGCCAGCTCAAGCTCGCCCTTCTCGCCGGGCTGCAGGGACCGGCGGACCATGAGGTGCCGGTTGTCGCGGTCCGTGCCGATCAGCGCCCAGTCATAGAGGCGGGGGCCTTTCGACCCGTCCGCGCAGCTGATCCGCTGCCATGCGCCGTCCGGCACCAGGCCGGCGAGTTCGTCCGCGCGCTTCGCGCCCGCCTTCGTCTGGATCACGGCGTTGCAGGCGACTGCCAGGACGTAGCCCTTCTTCTCTGATTCGAGCCATTCCCGCAGCTCCGGGCTGGCTCCGTAGACTTCGTCACCGGCCGCCCACCGGAACGGGACCCCTGCTTTCACCGCGCGGGCGAACATCCGCCTGGCCAGCCGCGGCTTCGTCGCGAACGGCACGTCGTCGCCGATCCCGGCGGCCCGGCACCGTTCCCGGTCCTCCTCCGCCCACTTTTTCGGCAGGTAGAGCTCCCGGTCGATCAGGGCGCGGCCCCCGTCCGGCGCGCAGTAGGCCAGGAACACCCCGACCTGGCAGTTCTCCACCCGCCCGGCCGTCCCGGTATATTGCCTGGCCACGCCCGCGGACATGCGGCCCTTTTTCAGGAACCCCGTCTCGTCAGGGGCCAGGACCGCGCCCTCGTCACCGAGCTCCCTGACCACGTACCGGCTCAGAGCATCCCGGCACGCGTCCTCGTCCCACGGGGAGGAGTTCAGCAGCCGCTGCAGCCCGTCGGGCGACGCGTCCCCGGCGAACTCCGCCAGCTGCCACGACGTCTTCCGCTCTGCCTGCGACAGCAGACCGAGCAGGTAGGAGCGCCCGTGCCGCCGGACCCTCGCATTCGCGAAGCAACCCGCTACCTGCGCGAACATCTCACTGAAGCGCTCTGACCACACGGCATGGGCATCCGCCGCCTGCGTCCGCGCGTCCTCCATGACAGCCAGCATGCCGCAAATCCTGGCCAGAACGCCGCGTCAGGTCACGCAGCCACGCCGCACAACATAACAGCTTGCTGTTGTCGTACTAGCCGGAGGCCTGTCCGGCTGCGCGAAGGCCGCGCGCGGTGCCGCCGGCGCGACCTCGGCCGCGAGCCCGGACGCCACGCTCGGGACCGCCGACAGCCTTTTCCGCGCCGGGCACTTCGCACCGGCCGACACGCTGTACGCCCAGGTTCTCGAGAGCGAGCCGCGCAACCCGCACGCACTGGCCCAGCACGGCTACGTGGCCATGCTCGCCAACCGCCTGCCGGAAGCCGTCAGGCTGCTCAAGCGGGCGCTCCGTGCGCAGCCCGGCAACCAGCAGGCCGTGCAGCATCTGGCCGCTACCGTGTACCGCTTGAACGACTTCGCCGCGGCCGCCGCGGCCTACCGGCGGCTCGGCCCGGCCACGGCGGCCATGGCGCAGATGCTGGCAAGCTTCGGCGACACCGCTCCGTACCAGCTCAACGGCCCGGACGCCACCCGGCTGCCATTCCTGCGTACCAGCCCGCTGCCTATGGTCAGCATCTCCGTCAACGGGTCCGCGCCCATCCCGGTTCACCTCGACACCGGCGCACCGACACTGGTCCTCTACCAGTCCTACGCGCCGGGCCTAGGCGTGACAGCGGTCGCTCCCGGCTGGGGACGCGCCGACCGGGTGCGGCTCGGAGACATTGACGTCCGCGACGTCCCCGTCAGCCTCGGCTCGTCGGCGCTCACAGGCCTTCGCGCACCCGATGGCCAGCCCGATCACGGAATAATCGGAACCGGGCTGCTGAAGCAGTTCCTGTTCACAATGGACTACGCCGGAGCCGCACTGGAACTGCGTCGGCCCGGCCCCGCCCAGCTCAGCCGGACCGAGACCGCCGGCGCGGTCACCATGCCCTTCTGGATGGCCGGCGACCATTACATGCTCACCTGGGGGAGCATCAACTCCCACAGCCCCCGGCTGCTGATCATCGACACCGGAGGCACGGACAGCGGCCTGGTGCTCAGCGAGACGGAGGCGTCCGCCGCCGGCATAACATTCGACAAGAACAGGGCCCGACCGGTGGTGCGAGGCGTCGTCAACGGCCGGGTGCAGCACGCCACAAGCTACCCCGTCACCATCAGCAGTCTCGCGCTCGGGGCAATGGTCAACTGCGGCTTCCCTGGCGGCGTCATCACTCCCTCTCCCTACGCCTCGCTCGACTCAACTTTCGGGTTCACCACCGGCGGCGCCGTCAGCCACTCGTTCTTCCTGCCATTCGCCGCGACCTATGACTTCTCCAGCATGCGGCTGCTTCTGCGCGGCAGCACGTCATCGTGCGGTACCGGGACGAAAGGCTAGCCACGCCATACCACCGGGTGCCGCTGATACTCCGCAACCGTGCTGGTAAGTCTCACGAGAACGTCCTACCCGCCACAAATGCCAAGCCAAGGATCCGGCGATAGGCACGTGCCTAATCTAGGTCTACAGGGATATCGGGCCAACAGCGTTGTGACCAATGGGCTGCTAACCTCGGCATTTCCGTTAAATCGGATATTCCGGGCTTGCGGGGCAGGAAACAATAGCGGATTGGTAAGTACGTCGCCGCTGCTATCGATCTTGAATAGCGATAACATTCGAGTATTGACTTGAACCTGTCGGCTATTCAAACGGAGGTCGGGCGGTGGCGGAGCAGGCGGATCACGGGACCGGGCAGGGCGCGTCGCCTGACCGTGACCCGGGCGCGCCCGACGCCGCTGCTGCGTACCGTGACCCCGGCGTCTCGAGCGGCACGGGCCGCCTCGGCTGGGGTCAATTTTCGGGCGTCGGCCGTGCTTGCCGGCCCGCGACGTCGCTCCAGACGCGGGACGCAATCTAGTCGCGAGGCTTCGTGAAACGTCCCTGCTCCCACACGCGAAGCGGCCACTTCTGCCCGCTGGCACGGTGCTTTACCCAGCCCTCGAACACCATCAGGGGCGGACACCTCCACGGCGCCCGCGGTGACTGCCAAGGCGGCGACGGGCAAGCCCGCCGCCCCGCTTTCCCTGACGCACCTCACCGTCTACAGCGTCAACAGCGACAACCCTGTCCTCTCATCCGTCATCTCCGGCCCCGTCGTCGGCGACTCCGGGAGCGCCGACGAGGTCGCGCCCGCCAGTACGGTCCCCGCCAAGCACGCCGCCTAGTTGCTGCTGAAGCTGGCGCACGGCACATTCCGGCTGTCCTTCGCGGGCATCAGCGCGAAGTTCACCAAGGCCCTAGGCACCCCCCCCCAGGCAGCATGACGGCAACCATCCCCAGTACCTGCTCGGACTATGTGAGCGTCAGCGGTAACGTTCCGATCGTGCCCGGCTCGGGCGCCGGCGCCTACCAGGGGATAGCCGGCACATTCGCCGCCACCCTCACCGTCAACGAACTACACCCCGCCCCGTGCGAGCCGAGTTCGCAGCTCTACCGCCAGCTCCTCTGGCCCAACGGCGCCCGGGGAAATCACCCGTGCGCCTCGGTGATCATTCTTGAATCCCGGGCGACGGCGCTTCCCTCCTTAACGAATAAGGTTCCCTCCTTAACAAATAAACGCGCCATTGTCTGTACTGACCAGTTGGTCTACATTCGTAGCCATGGAACGCGCCTGGCTGCCCGCGGTCTCCTGTGTGTTCGCGCCGTCGCTCGACACCCCTGCCCACATCCAGCTGGCCGAGCGCCTGGGCTACCGGCGGGCGTGGTGTTACGACTCGCCTGCCCTCTACGCCGACCCGTGGATGGTCCTGGCCCTGGCGGCCGGGCGGACCGCCGGCATCAGCGCCCGTGACTGGTACCGCGTGCCCACGACCACCGGGAAGCGTTTCATCCCTAATTCCCGCCCCGGCGTGTTGATGTGCCGCGGACGGCTTCCGTTGTTAGAGTCTGATGCAGTCTGGTTCACTGCGGTTTTAGTCATCAACCACAGTTTCGCCAGAGGACCATGAATCGACTCGTATCGACGGAGGTCAGCGTAGTGCAACGCGACGCCCACGCCTGGCTCGGTCTCGTCGGGCATCATGGGTGACGGTATCCAAATCGCAGTAGTGCGTCCGCGAAACTTTCGCGATGGCGCCACCATCGGTGAGTACTTTCGCCAGGAAATTCCGGTAATCATCAACCTGGAAGACATGGATAATGCGGAAGCCGAACGCATCATAGATTTCGCCTCAGGTCTTATCCTCGGTCTCTGCGGCGACATCGAGCGGCTTTCCAGGCGCACATTCTTGATCGTGCCCGCTGGCGCGGACATTCTCACCACACATAATGCTTTGACCGAGGAAGGTTTCTTTAACCAGGCATTACAGTCGCCGGGCCAATGGCTAGTAGGCGCGCCGCATTTGCCGCAAGCCCCCGAACCCCCTTCGCTTACCAGCAGGCGCTACATTTACCGCAAACCGGGCGTGATCATTGCCCCTGTGCTCGCGTCTGCCGTGATTGTGTTAATTCTGAGCGTCGTAGACGCTCAGAATTAACACAATCATGAAACGGGCCCGGACATTCCGGGTACTACGGCCGCGGTGCGGAGGCGGAGCCCTTAGTCAAGGGGAATTGCGCTATACACGCGCCGTCAGTGGGCGTCGGTGAGGAAGTAGCGGAAACGCGCTCGCGACGGCACCGCAGATCACGGTGGCCGCGGTCGGCGGTTACGCCCTCGGCGGCGGCTGCGAGCTGGCGCTCGCCGCCGACTTCCGGTGCGCCGGGCTCCGCCGTGTTCGGGCTCCCCGAGGTCACGCTGGGCATCATGCCGGGCTCCGGCGGAACGCAGCGGCTCCCGCGGCTCGTGGGGCCGGGGCGGGCCAAGGAACTGATCCTGTCCGGCCGCATGGTCGCGGCGGACGAGGCCCTGGCGATCGGGCTGGTGGACCGGGTGATCGAGGACGACGAGCTGCTTGACGCGGCCGTCACGGAAGCGCTCGGCTACGCGCGGGGGCCACTGGCCCTCCGCTACGCGAAGCGCGCGGTCGACGCGGCCCTTGATCTCCCCGTCGAGCGGGGCTCGCGCTTGAGGCCGACCTGATCACCAGGTACTTCGCGAGCGAGGACGGGCGGCGAGGGCTGCGCGGCTTCACCGGCGACGGGCCAGGGAAGGCGACGTTCCTCGGCCAGTAACCGGGTCTGAGCAGCCTTCTTGAATAGACTGACCAGTCGGTAGTTATAATATTAACTGACGGTAGCGGCCCGCGCGCGAACGGGATATTGATACCTTGGCTGACTCCGACCTCGCTGGCCATGGCTCTTTGCTGGAGCGCCTTCCGAGACCGACCCGTCGGAACAGGTTACTTTATGGTCAGCGGACGCTCCCGACTAGATGAGGCTGCACGATGCCGCAGACCAGGATGAAGGACAAGCAGGGCAAGAGTGCCAAGTGGCAGGCACGCCGCCACGAGATCGTGGACACGTCAGCGAAGGTGTTCGCCCAGCGCGGCTACCACGCGACGAGCACGACCGAGCTCTGCGAGGCGAACGGCATCGGCAAGGGAGCCCTCTACTACTACATCGGCTCCAAGGAGCAGTTGCTCGCCGCCATCCACGACCGGGTCATGGACGAGGTCATGCTGGGCGCGGACCGGGTGAGCCTGGCGGACGGCACGCCGACGGAGCAACTGGCGATGCTCGGGGAAGAGCTCCTTGACGTCATCTTCCGGTTCCCCGACCACGTCTGGGTGTTCCTGCACGATTTCCCGGCGCTGACCGGCAAGAACGCCGAGACGTTCCGGCAGCGGCGGCGCGCTTACGAGCGGCGGGTCGAGGCCGTCTTCCAGCAGGGCATTGAGTCCGGCGACTTCCGGCCGCTTGACACCCGGCTCGCGGTCATCGCGTGGCTGGGCATGCACAACTACACCTACCTGTCGCTGCGGGCCGGCGGCCATTTCTCGGTCAAGGAAGTAGCGAAGTCTTTCGCCGACATCTTCACCTGGGGCATCGCCACACGCGAATAGCGACCCAGGGGCGCGCGCGATTCCGCCGCCCCGAACGCCCCGTCGTGCCCTAGGTGATGGCCGCTATCTCGTCGACGAGTCCCCAGCGCAGCGCCGCCGGGGAGGACCTCGTGCGGGCCGTGGTCCGGCGCGATCCCCGGTCCGGCGGCGGTGAAGGCGGCCGCGACGTCTCGCATGGACAGGTCGATCAGCTCGCCGCCTTCCCGGCTCACGATCCGCTCAGGGCAGCCGTGTCCCGGCCGAGCACGCCGGCGACGGCGGGTACCGCCGCGACGTCGTCCGGCCGGCTGAGCGTGACCGCGCACCAGCCGTCCGCCGCGCGCAGCAGGAAGCTGGCTCCCCCGGCGGAAACCCGTCCGCCCCGGGTGAGCCCCGCGAACCCGGCCCGGCCGGCGATCAGCTCCGCCGGGTCGGCGTCCACCGTGAGGCCGGTTTCCCCGTCACCCGGGTGAACTCCGCCGTGACCTGGCCAAGCATCGCCAGGGCAGGCGCGGGTGAAGCCACCGGCATGCCGTCTGGCATGCCGGTAAGCGCCATCGCGCCGGACGCCGCCCAGCTCAGTACCGCGCAAGTGTCACGCATGACTCATTATCGGCCGGGACGGACCGAACCGCTGACCGGGCCGGTGCTGCCAGCGGCGGCCGGTCATCGGTGCGATCATGGGCGCATGACGGCATGGGGGGACGTGGACCGGGCAGAGCCGGAGTTCGCGCGACGGGTGCGGGCGCTGTTTGATGCTCACCGGCACAAGACAATTGCCACCGTGCGAGCCGACGGGGCACCGCGGATCTCCGGGATCGAGGCGGCCTTCGAGGACGGCGAGCTGGTCTTCGGCTCGATGCCGAAGGCGCGCAAGAGCGCGGACCTGCTCCGGGACCCGCGCTTCGCGCTGCATAGCGCGACGGTTGACCCGGTCGAGGGCGCGGAGGCGCAGTGGCCGGGCGAGGCGAAGATATCCGGCCGGGCGCTGGCGGCCGGGCCGGTCACCGAGGGACCAGAAGGCGACCGTTTCCGCGCCGACATCGCTGAGGTCGTGCTCACCCGCCTCAACGAGGAGGCGACGCTGCTGGTCGTCGAGTGGTGGACGCCGGCCAACGGGCTGCGGAGGGTCGAGCGCGAGTGAGGGACTTAACGGCGCGCCGTCACCTGCCACCGGCCGGTCAGCTCGTCTCCGTCCGCGGTCAGCAGCTCACCCGTCAGGTTGACCACCGGGCAGACGTGGTTGGGGACGACGCGGACGAGGTCACCGACCCGCAGCGGCGCGGTGAGGCCGTGGACGACGGCGTGCTCCTCGCTGATCATGACGATTGTCGCCTCGGGTGCCTCGAGGATCAGCCCGAATCCTTTCAGCCAGGGTGGCCGGTCGCTGGACAGCGCCTTGGAACCGCAGTCAAGCACCGCCTCGCCCGGGCGCGGGGCGGACACGACGCGGGCCGCGACCACGAGGGCGACGTCCTGCTCGGCCAGGCCGGCCAGCGCCATCTGCTGCCGGTCGCCGAACACGTAAATCCCCGGCCGCACCTCGGTCAGCGGCGCGGCCACCCCGGCCTCCGCCGTGGGCGTGGACCCGCCGCTCAGCACCGGTGCCTTGTCCGTCAGCCCCGCGAGCGCGGCGCCCGCGGCGGCGAGCGCGGCCCGCTCATCCGCGGCGGCCGCGGCGACGACGGCGGGGTCTGGCGTACCGTACGCGTGCCCGGGGTGCGTGAACGCGCCGGTCACGTCGAGGCCGAGGGCCCGGCACGCGGTCGCGAGCGCGGCTACCTGAGCGATCGGTATCCCCGACCGGTGCTGCCCGGAATCGACCTCGATAAGGACTCCCGCCCCGGGGACGGCTGCGGCGAGCGCCTTGGCCGCCGTGGCGCTGTCCACGCCCACCAGCAACTGCGTCCGCTCACGGAGCGCCGCGAGCCGCGCGGGCCGGTTAGCGGAGCCCGCCCACAGGGGATAGGCGATGAACACGCTCGGGCAGCCGTCCGCGGCGAACGCCTCCGCCTCCGCGAGCGTCGCCACGGTCAGCCCGACGGCGCCGTGCGCCACCTGCCGCCGCCCGATCTCCAGGCACTTGTGCGTCTTGGCGTGCGGCCGCAGCGCCGCTCCGGCCGCCGTGGCCGCGGCCTGCAGCCGGTCAAGATTCCGTTCTAGCCGCGTCGTGTCGACGACTACCGCCGGCGTCTCAATGTCCCACTGCACTGCCCCAGTATCCCGCGCCGCGGCCGGCGGTCTGGCCGCGGGCCGCTGACCCGGCTAACGGGTTGAAATGTCAGCGTTACCCGTGGCCTGCGCCGAGGCGGAAGGCGTCCCGGACGCGGGCGCCGGGGCCGCGTCGGCCGGCTCGTACCCGAGTTCGCGGCGCCGGCCGTCGGCCGGCGCCTGGAACCCGGAAGGCAGGCAGCTCACCGGCGACTTCTCGTCCTCGCCGAGGATCAGGCAGCTGTGGCTGAGGATCGAGGCGCCCGCGATGACCACGGCCAGCGCCAGTGCCTCGCCCGCCAGGTCAAAGACGCCGGTCTTGATGTGCTCGCTGAACAGGAACACGCCGAGCAGGCCCGCGGACAGCGGGTCGAGGACGGTGAAGCCTGGCTGCGAGGCGGCCAGCGGTCCCGCCGCCAGCGCGTGCGACGCCAGCAGCATGGTCGCCGCCCCGACCGTGAGCAGCACGTAAAGCGACCAGTTAGCGACGACCGCGCCGATGCCGTCGTTGATGTGCGAGCTGAGCTCCTTGATGACCGCGGCGACGAAGCCCCAGGAGATGCCGGTGGCCGAGCCGAGCAGGGCGGCCCGCCTCGACCGGGACCCGACTGAGCGCCCGGCCGGGCCGAACGCCATGGCCAGCAGCAGGAGGACCAGGCCGAGGGTAATCAGGCCGGCGAGCAGCCAGGCGGGCGCCGGCGCGTGCAGCCGCCCGCCTGAAGGCGACGCCAGCCCCAGGAACACCGCGATCCCCGCGGACATAGCGGCCGCGGCCAGCCAGTCCCGACGGCGCACCCGCACCCGGCCGGCGCCCGCGATGGCCATGTAGCCGAAGACCAGCAGCAGCTCAATGGCGAGGATGGGCTGGACCAGGGCGAGCGCGCCAAAGTGCAGCGCGGTCAGCTGGAACAGGAAGCCGCCGATCATGCTTCCCACGCCGAGCAGCCAGACCGGCTGCCGGGCGAGACGGAAGACGAGCCAGATGTCGAAGCCCGTCGTCTCGCTGTTCCTGGCGCCGATCCGCTGACATATGGATGCCGTGGCCGTGCAGAAGCTCGCGAGCACGGCAAAGAAGATCGCCTCTGTCATCAATTACGGGAACACCCCCAGCGCCACGGTAATTCCGAGCAGACCCTAAGGTTCCGCAGATGTTAAGGGTCATCGGACCGCGCCCGGCCCGTCCGCCCCGCGTTCTGCCCGGGCAGCCCGGCGGGCCGCGGCCGCCGGGACTCGCCGCGCAGGTAGTTGAGGCACCGGTTGGTCGCGGTGCGGGACCGCCATCACCGCGCTGGTAACCGACCCGGGCCACGACCGGGCCGCCTACCTGCTCACCCCGGCGGGCCTGGCCCCCGTCCCGTGACCGGCTCAACCGGGCGGCTACCTCCGCGGGGAAATCCAGCTATTTGCCCGGCCCGGTACCCGCAAGTCAACCGTCGGGCCAGGACAGCACCATCGTGGTGTGGCGCTTGCGGATGATGTGTCCGGGGGGAAGGTCGCTGGCGGGCGTGCTGGCCGGGTGGACGGTCAGGACCGGGCCGGGTCCGTGGCGGTGTTCCCGGTCAAAGACCCGGATCTGGCCGGCCAGCCGCTCAGCCAGTTCTCCGCCCCGCGGGCCGTGCCCGCAGGCGCCGAGTTCGAAGACCGTGCCCTCGTCATCGACCGGGCGCGGCCTGGCCAGGTAGGCGAGGCTGCCGCCGTCGGCCAGCGCGAGAGCGTCTCCTTTCGAGCCTATGGGGACCAGGCCGCGGTCAACGGCGTCCTGGCTGGCCGTGAGAATGCACTGGCCCGGGACGGTGATCAGCCAGAGGTCCAGGCCGGCCAGGTGCTCGCCCGTCCGGCCGGTGACGCCGGACCAGGCTTCGGACCGTTCGGCCGCCAGCACCCCGGCCAGCGCCGCGCCGTCCACGTCCACAGGTTCGTCGCCCGACAGGCTTACTCCGGCCTCGTCCACCGGGACCGACCACGGGCGGTGCTTCCCCGCCCCCTGCATCGGCACGAACGCGCACGGATAGCGGCTACGGCTCACCAGATGCCCGTCCTGCTGGTCCAGTGCCCACGACCTGGTCAGGCCCCGGGTCAGCAGCGGGAGCACGAGCCGGCCGTCCGGGGCGAGCTGCCCGGTCCAGGCCGGCGGGATGTCCCAGGCCTGCACGGCGACGATGATCTTGTCGAACGGGCCATACCCGGGCGCGCCGTCTTCCCCGTCGGCGCAGACCGTGAGCACGTCGCCGTACCCGGCCCGGTCCAGGCAGGCCCGGGCACGGGCGGTGACGTCAGGGTCGATGTCCATCGTGGTCACCGACCCGTGCGGACCGACAAGCTCCCGCAGCAGCGCCGCCTGGTAGCCGCCGCTGCCGATCTCCAGCACCGACTCGCCGGGGCCCACGTCAAGCTGGGAGAGCATGAGCGCGACGGCTCCCGGTGCCGACACCGGGCTGAGGCCCGCGCTGCCCTCATCGGTCTCGATGACGACCGGGATATTCTCATACGCCCTGGCCAGCGGCACGCCGGGCGTGAACAGGTGCCGCGGCACGGTCCGCAGCGCCGCCTCCACGGGTCCCTGCAGCTCCTCCGCCAGCTGCAGGGGCCGCCACCGCGCCATGTCCGCGACAATCTGATCGACCATGGCGCCGCGCAGCACATCGGCTTCCCCGCGCGTCCCGGAAGCATCCGCAGCCGCCCCGCCGGTCACCTGCTCACGTTCAGTCACTCCTGCCGTCCCTTTCCATGTGCTCAACCATGTGGCTGCAGCCGCGTTGGGGTCGAGGGTGAGTTAATCGTCATCAGGAACGGGAGCCCCTCCTAGGCTTATTGTCTCATTCTTCGCGCGCCTGCACGTAAGGGCGCATTGGACCGATGCGGCGAGACAATGGGACGATCATGGGTCGTGACCATGAGTGCATTCCCGCAACGCAAAGTCCCCCGCTAGCCGCATAGCAGCTATGCTGGTGGCAGGTTGCAGCGTGAGGAGGTGGTGTCCTATGCCGAATAAATTCGTGGCTCCACCGCTCTCCAGCAGCATCGCCTAGGCCGCTGCGCCAGCCCCCAGGGGAACGGTTCTGCCGTATCGCCTGGAGGCAATTCTTGATGGATACCATCCGCAGCGCTGGCTTCGGGCCAGTGCATGCCGTCGGCTCCCTGCTGTCTGGCCTGGCTGTTCCCTGGTGGATCACTGGAGGCTGGGCTATCGACCTGGCTGTCGGGCACGTCACGCGTGACCATGCCGATGTCAGCGTCATGATGCTCGAACGCGACGAGCACGCCCTGCGCGGGCTCACCGGAGTTGATACCCAGCTCGTCGTCGGCGGCCAGCCGCCGGGTCCCTGGCCCTCGGGGCACCGGCTGGCCGCTGTTCCTAATCCCGGCCCCAAGGGCGGTCCCGACCGCCTGGTAGTGCGCGGTGAGAATCTCCCGCTGCCTGCCGAGGTGATCCCCGCCAGCGCGGTCGGGCCCTCTGGGTCTACAAGAAAGGCAGCCACGTCTTTACCCGTCCGCTGGCCGACGTCACCCGTCACTGGCAGGGCATCCCGTTCCTCGCCCCCGAGGTGGTACTGCTGATCAAGGCCCGGCCGGGCCTGAGCCAGCCGGGCACGGACAACGACCAGCGGGACTTCGAGGCCGCCCTGCCAGTGCTCAGCGCGCAGCAGCGCTCATGGCTCAAAGACGCGATCGAACGGCCATCGTGGCTCAAGGACGCGACCGAAGGGCACCCGCGGCCCCCGCGCAAGCACCAGTGGACAGCGGAACTGGCCGCCGACCCTTACCCGCCCGGGTGAAACAGCCCGTGCCAGGCGCTCGCCCGCCGCGCACTTTGGGGTCAGATCAGGCCCGGGGTCGACGGGCGGCTGCCTTACTACAGGCCGGGGAAGGCGGCGCGGCCCGCCGCCGCGACGATCGAGTCGTCCTGCGGGGTGTGGACGCGGGCGCACAAGACGTCGCGCAGGTGCCGCTCAAGCGGGTTGCGCCTGGTGAGGCCGTTGTTGCCGACGAGCGCGACCGCTTGGGAGACCGCGTCGACGGCGGCCCGCGTCCCGGTGAGCTTCACCGCGGGTGCCTGCGCGGCGGCGGCCGTGTCGCCGTCGTCGACCCGTGCGGCCATCGCGTCGACCAGTGCGACCGCGGTACTAAGCGAGGCGTCGATCTCGCCGACCGCCGCCTGGAAGCGCGGCAGGGTGGCAAGCGGCCGCCCGAGAGACGCCGGGGACCGTTCGGTGAGAAAGGAGACCAGCCAGTCGCGGGCCGCGGCCGCGACGCCCAGGTAAAGGGACGTCAGGCCGAGTGAGTTCCATGCCATGAACAGCGGTCCGCCGCCGGACCCGGCGGTCGGGACGGCCGGCGTGCCCGCGAAGAGCACGTCGTCGCTGCGGCTGGCGCGCAGGCCGAGGTGGTCCCAGGTGCGCTCGATGCTGATACCCGGCGCGTCGGAGCGGACCAGGAACCCGCGTGCCTCCTGCGTGTCGCCGACCCGGGCCCAGACCACCATCCAGCGCAGTCCTTCGGCGCCGGTAGAGAAGGTCTTGTGTCCGGCGAGCGACCACCGGCCGCCGTCAGGGCTCGCCACCGTCGCGGGCAGGCCGCCGCGGGCCGGGGTGCCGAGTTCCGGCTCAACCCGCAGCGCGTTGATCAGCACCGGCCGGTGGGCCGCCTCGGCGACCGCCGTCGCGTAAACATCGTCCGGCCACGTCGGCTCGATGCCCTGCAGCGCGTGCGCGAACATCGTCATCGCGGTGATCAGCGCGGCCGACGGGTCCCCCTGGCCCAGTGCCCGCAGGATGACCGCCGTCTCGGCGAGCCCGGCGCCCCCTCCGCCGTAGCGTCGGTGCACGGTCGCGGTGAGCAGCCCGGCGTCATGGATGGCGGCGATGCTGTCGGCAGGGAACGACGCGGTGCGGTCGTAGTGCTCGGCCCGCCCGGCGAGCGCCTTGGTGATCTGTGCCACGTCAGGCACCACGGCCTCCGGCTTCGGTGGTTGAGCGCCGGACGGACCTCGTGAGATGGTGGGTTCCAAATATACCGATTATCTCGACCGTCATAGTAGATATTATGCCGGTCCGGATGAGCGTGGCCACCGGCTGACCGGTCGGCCATGGACGGGCGGCGCCGGACGTGCGAGGCTGACGCCGCCAGGGAGCCGGGGCGCGCGACGGCAGGCACCCGCACCCGTTCTGGATATGCCAAGGACGAGACGAGGAGACGGTCATGCCAACCTTCGACGGAGCCACGGGCAGGGTCTACTACAAGGCCTGGCGCGTCCCTGCGCCCAGGACCGCGGCGGTGGTCTTCTTGCACGGCTTCGGCGAGCACTCGGGGCTTTACCACCGGTACGGGGACGCGCTGAACCGTGCGGGCATCGAACTGTGGGCGCTCGACGAGATCGGTCACGGGCTGACCGAGGGGGAGCGGGCGGTCATCGGGTCGATCGGCGACCTCGTGGAGAACGGCCGCCGGCTGACGGCGCTCGCCGAGGCGGCTCAGCCCGGCGCCCCCGTCTGGCTGGCCGGCCACTCGCTCGGCTCGGCCGCCGCCGCCGTGTCCGGGGCGCGCGACCCCGGCCGGTACGCGGGGCTGATCCTCTCCGCCGCGCTGCTGTCGCCGCTCGACTGGGTCGTCGCCCTGGCCAGCGACGACGAAGCGGAGCTCGCCCTGGACCCGTCTGACCTGTCCAGCGACCCGTTTTACCTGGACGAGCTGGCCTTTGATCCGCTGGCGTTCACGAGCGCCGCCGGCGGCCGCAGCCTGGCCGCGGCCCTGTCGGAGGCCTGGGCGGAGCTGGGCGGCTTCGAGCAGGTGTCCCTCCCCGTGCTGTTCGTGCACGGCTCCGATGACCCGGTCGTCCCGGTCGCTGACGCGAGGGACTGGGCCGGGCTGAGGCGGGCGCGCCTGGCGGAGTTCGCCGGGGCCCGCCACGACATCCTTAACGAGACCGTCCACCGGGAGGTCGCCGCCGCCGTCACCGACTTCATCCTGACGGCCGGCGGGCAGCCCGGCGACGGCGGCCCGGCCGCTGAAAGTTAGCTGGTTACCAAAGGAGCCAGCTCTCGTCGCCGCCGTTAGCGAGCAGCAGGGCCCGGGCCGACGGCGCCGCGGTGGGCTTGCGCGCCGCCCGCTCGGTGACCAGGGCGCGGGCCAGGCCGGCCTGCCCGGACCGGGCGGCGGCGGCGATGAGCGTCAGGTCGATCACGTCCCGCTGCGCGTGGCTGCCGCCGACTGCGGGCGCCTCCGGCCGGATGTCGATGAGCAGGTCAACCGTGGTCCCGGGCTCGCCCGCGGCGAACGCCGCGAAGGCCTCGAGCAGGCGCAGGCCCGCCCGCTGCGCTGCCCGCCGGTTGGTGGGGGCGGTCAGGTGCCCGTTCGCGGCGATCACCCGCGCGTTACGGGCGTGATCGCCCGCGAGCCCGAAGCTCATGACCGCGTGCCAGTCGTTGAAGAGGTAGGCGGGCACGTCCACGAGGTCGGAGATGTCCGCGGCGAGGACGGTCGCGGGGGCGGTCACGTCGGCGCCGTAGAGCGACAGCCGCCACAGCAGGGCCGCGGCGTCCACGATGTCCAGCCAC
This sequence comes from uncultured Actinomycetota bacterium, assembly GCA_963767685.1. GTDB lineage: Bacteria > Actinomycetota > Actinomycetes > Streptosporangiales > Streptosporangiaceae > Trebonia. The sequence goes on along the minus strand of CAVYEZ010000005.1, from coordinate 570,458 downwards.
TCGGCGGACCTGGCCGCGCGAACCCGCTCGTGATAGAGCGCGAGCGCGTCGCCGGCCCGGCCAAGCTCAAGCAGGTACAGCCCGAGGTGCCACCAGTTGTGGACGGCGAAGAAGCTGTCCTCCCAGTCCGGTGAGGAGGAGGACAGGAAGCGCACGCCCGGCTCGTGGCGGCCTTCCATCTCGAAGACGTGCGCGAGCGCGTGCACGCCCCACACGTCCTTTGGGTTGCGCGCGAGGGAGTTCCGCGCGGCGGTCTCCGCGCCGCGGTAGTCGCCGTTCTCCTCCAGGCCGAAGGCCCAGATGCCCTGCACGTACCCCCAGGCCGGGTCGCTTTCCGGCCAGGCGGGCAGCACCCGGGCGGCGACGTCCCGAAGTTCGAGCCGGTTCCCGAGGAAGAAGTAGAGGTCCTGGGCGACCTTGAGGGCCAGCAAGTCGCGCGGGTTTTCCACGAGGGCGCGCTCCAGCGCCCGCGCGGCCGCTTGCCAGTCGCCGCCGGCCCAGGCCCGGGCGGCGGCGAGGTGATGGCCCTCGCGCGAGGCTAGCCGGCCCGCCGCGGCCTCGGCCTCCAGCGGCTTGATGAGGGCGCTGGCCTCGGCGGCCCCCTCCGCCGTCGTCGCGTACAGCGAGAGGTAGGAACGGTAGACCCGGGCGAGCGCCAGCTCGCCGTCGGTCGCGATGGCGGCCTCCGCGCCGCCGACCGGATCGCCGGACAGCGCCACGAGATCCTCGACCGCCTGGTCGAGCAGCAAGACGGCGGCCTCGTCGCCCGCCTGCACGGGGACGCCCCAGCGGTCAGCGAAAGTAGTGGTCATGGCCTTCATCCTCCGCCTCGACGCGCAAGTATCGTAACCTATTAAACCTATTGGAGTAGATGACAATGACCCGGGCTCTCGCGCCCCGCCGCCGGAAACCGGGGGCCCCGGCCGGCGGACTGGGTGAGGATCAACCTCGTGAATGCTTCGCTGAGGACTGACCTGCGCGACGTGCTCCTTGACGGCACGCCCTACCGCATCGCGATCCCGGTGGAATGGAACGGGACCCTGCTCCTCGACCTGGACTTCGTCGGCCCGTCCGGCGCGCCGGACGGGCCTGTCCACCGATGGCTGCTCGGCCGCGGGTACGCGGTCGCCGGCACGGCGCGCGTCATGAACACGGTGAGCGCCTCCGTCTGGGCGCACCGGCTGCTTCAGGTCCTGCACGTCGTGCGGAGGGCCTGCGGCCGCCCGGCCCTGGTCATCGCCTACGGGCAATCGGGCGGCGGCGCGACCGCCCGGGCCCTCGCCCAGGAGATGCCGTACAGCATCGACGGCGCGGTCGCCATGTCAACCCCCGGCAGCGGCCAGGTATCGCTGCTGAACCAGGCGCTCGATGCCACGTTCGCGGCGAAGGCACTGCTCGCGCCCGGCAATGACGCGCTCGTCCTGGTCGGCCTGCCGGAGGAGCGCGCCGGCCTGGAGGCAGCGTGGCGGCGCGTCCTCGCCGCCGCCCAGGAGACCGAGCAAGGACGCGCCCGCATCGCGCTCGCCGCCGCGCTGGCGCAGCTGCCGGACTGGGGCCTTGACGCCAGCGCCCACCGTCCGCCCGACCAGCGGGACGTCGCGGCCGTCCAGGAGGGCCTCTACCGAGAGCTTGCTTACCTCGCCGCCGGCGCGCACCGGGCGGTGCTGCGCCACGCCGTCGAGTCGTTGGCGGGCAACCCGTCGTGGAACACCGGCGTCGACTACGGCGAGCTCTTCGCAGGGGCCGCGGGAGCCGCCCGCCGCGCCGTCGCCGCCCTGTACGCCAGGGCCGGCCTTGACCTCGCCACGGATCTCGGGCGGGTCAACGCCGCCCCGCGCATAGCGGCCGATCCCGCGGGCGTCGACTACGCCCGCGAGAGCAGCTGCGGCGACCGGTTCGCCAAGCCGCTGCTTTACATGACCACGACCGGTGACCCGCTGTCGCCGGTGTCCAACTCGCGGCCCCTGGAGACCGCCGCCCGCGCCGCCGGGGCGGCCGAGCAGGTCCGCCTGCTCTACGTGCAGGCCCCCGGCCACTGCACGTTCACGGTCGCGGAGATCGGGGCGGCGCTGGCAACACTGACCGAGCGGATCGAGGCGGGCCGCTGGCCGGCGGTCACCCCAGAAGCGATGAGCCTGCGCGCGGGCTCGATCGACCCCAGCGGCACGCGGTTTGTCGACTACGACCCGGGCCCGGGCTACCGCCCGTTCTTCGCGTACTCCGAGTACCCGGCCGGATGATCGCGGCGGACCGACGATGACCGCAAGGCCATCCGGGTGTTCAGCGGCGTCTTCTGCCGGTGCGTCCGGGCCGGCGGCTCGCCGGCCGCTACCGCGTGAAGCCTCCGCTGGCAGAGTGCGTTTACCGCGGCCGGCCGATAACCGGGTGCCGTCACCCGGCGCGCGTGGAACGCTGCCGCGGTGGCTGACTACCGCGAGCTCAACCGGGCCAACTGGGATGACCGCGTGCCCGCCCACGTCGCGTCGGCCGACTACGCGGTGCAGCGGTTCCTCGATGATCCGGCGTGGCACGGCAGGATCCTGGCTAGCCAGCCGGCTGGAAGTCAGGAGTTCTTGACGGCCTGGATGGTAAAGCTAGCGGCAAGGCGCAGCGCGACAGGCCACCGGCTGTCCACCTGCACTGTGCGCTGGCGGATACGAGCGCGACCCTCCGGCAGGAGTATCGCAGGGAAGCAGCCGGACATCAGGGCCGTAAGGAGGGGGAGGCGCCACCGCCGACGAGCGGCGCGTGATCCGGAGAATGCTCAGCGAAAAGGAAACTGGCCAGCGGCAGCCCTAGCGCAGCCTAGCCTGCGAGCAGGACGCCTCCACCAGCAAAAGGCCCGGGACTGTAAATAACTTGACTGACCCAAAGGCCGCTGTGACAGGCTCTTTGCTACTTAACGTGCAGGTGTTTGCCGGAAAGGCGCGTTGCATGAGTGAAGATGCACCGGAGCTAACCGCGGAGCTGGTGGTGGACGGGGCCGTGCCTTCGCAGCCGGTGATCTCGCCAGATGGGCACTGGGTCGCGTACGTCGTCGCTCCGGTCGGCCGCAGGGGAGAGCGCTGTCTGTCCGCGCTCTGGGTGGCCGCTGCTGACGGCAGCTCACCGCCGTGGAAGCTGACCGCGGGCATGGCGGCAGATTCTGATCCGCGCTGGGCGCCAGATTCGGCGTCGGTGTTTTTCTTGTCAGATCGCACCGGCTCCCGTCAGCTGTACCGGGTACGGGCCGGTGGCGGGGAGGCCGAGGTCCTGACGGACTGGCGCGGCGAGATCTCTGATGCCTGGCCGCTTGCAGATGCCCGGCTGGTCGCCGTGGTGGCCACGGACGAGCCGACCGAGGAGGACGAGCGCAGGCGCGCCGAGCGCGACGACGCGTTCGTCTGGGGACAGCAGCTGCGCTCCGCCAGGCTGCGGGTGCTTGACCTAGCCACCGGCGAACTGCGTACGGTGGACGGCCTCGGCGACCGCCACGTCGTGGAGCTGGCGGCGCGGCCGGACGGGGGCGCGCTGGCGGCGATCAGCTGGGCGAGCCCGGATAATGATCCAGGCGCGACCACCGGCGAGTTGCATGTGGTCGATCTGGAGACCGGGACGGCCCGCGATCTGGGCCGGATCGGGACCGAGGCGCGGTCGCCGGTCTGGTGGCAGGCCGACGGCCGCTGGCACCTGGCCTACCTGGCAATGCCCGAGCCGTTCGGCGGCGACGCCGTCTACGATGTCGCTGTCTCCGCGGCTGACGCGGTGCATCGTGACCTGACCGCGGGCATGACTGTCTGCCCGACGGAGCTGGCGCAGGTCGCGGACGGCCCGCCGCTGGCCTTGTTCGCGGACGGGCTCGACACCGCGATCTTCCGGCTCGACCCTGACCTTCTGCGGTTCGGGTGCGTGGCCGCCCGGGACGGCCTGGCCGACTCGCTCACCGCGGGTCGTTCCGGCGAGGTGATCGCGGCGCTGGCCAGCACCGCCTACGAGCCGGCGAACGTCCACGCCGGACCGCCCGGAGGCCAGCTCACCCGGCTCAGCGACACCCGGCCTGCCCTGCGCGCGATCAGGTGGGGACGTCAGGAACGCCTGTCCTATCGGGCACCGGACGGCCTCGGCCTCGACGGCCTGCTCGTCTTGCCGCCCGGCCGCAACCGCGCGGACGGCCCGTTCCCGCTCATCACCTTGGTCCACGGCGGCCCCGATGCCCGGTACGCCGACGAGTTCATGCTCGCCCCGCATCCAACGGGACAGTGGCTCGCGACCGCGGGATACGCCGTGTTCCTGCCTAACCCGCGGGGCGGGGTGGGTCATGGCCGCGATTTCGCGGCGACGGTCGCGCGCTCGGTCGGCGGCAGCGAATGGAGCGACATCATCACCGGGATCGACCTGCTGATCGCCGCGGGGGTCGCCGACCCGGACCGGCTTGGAATCGGCGGTGCCAGTCATGGCGGGTTCATGGCCGCCTGGGCGATCGGGCAGACCGACCGGTTCAAGGCCGCGATGATGGCCGCCGGCGTCAGCGACTGGGGGATGCTCGTCGCGACCGGCGAAGGGGGAACCCTGGAAGCTGAGCTCAGCGGCAGTTGCGGCTGGGAGGGCACCGGCCCGCACCCGCACGACCAAGTGAGCCCGATCTCGTTTGCGTCGAAGATCCGCACCCCGGTGCTGATCGTGAACGGCGAGGACGACACCAACGTGCCGGTCAGCCAGGCGATCTACTTCCACCGTGCGCTCAGCTGGTACGGGGCCGAGCACGAACTCGTCATCTACCCGCGTGAGGGACACGGGTTCGTGGAGCGCAATCACCAGCTCGACCTGCTCCGGCGCACGCGCGCATGGTTCGACCGGTGGCTTCGCGATGAAGCGTCCGATGGCCGAGGATCACCGGCTTGACAAGCGGGCGCCCTACGACCCCTCCGCCGCGGGGTTAAGGAGGGAAGCGTAGCCTCGTAAGCAGCCAGCCGCAGCGTTCGTCGCCGAGGAGGTCGCCTCCGTGCAGTACAGCAGGCAGGAAATCGTTGACCTGCTGCGAAAGGCCGGGCTCCGGGAGGTAGCCGATAAGGCCGCGGCGGAACTGCCTGACCCGGTTGACCTCGCGGACGTCGAGCGATGGGGAGCCGAGCACGGTGTCACCAAGGACATGCTCATCAGCCAGTTTGGCGGCAGCCCGTGACCCAGCTCGAAACAACCCTGGCCGCGTAACCGCGAGCGGCGTGTCCATGCTCCTTGCCGGCGCTCATTCCGCCGTCTCCTCCTTGCGGGTGAGCACGACCTTGAGCGTGCCGTTTTCGGCGGCGTCGGCGAATACGTTGTAGGCCTGCTCAAACTCGTCCATGCCGAAGCGGTGGGTGACGAACCGGCAGAGCCATCGCCTGTCTCTCATTGTTACCAGGCGGCGAACCCGACTGGCCGGATAGTTCCGTCCATAACCGGCGCAAGCGACAATCCGGGAATTCCTCGCGTGCAGTCATGGTGCTATGCGTTCGTGCGCGCGTTGGGTCATGTGAATTCGGGATGAATGGCACCGGCATGCTAATCGCACGTCTTAATGGCGGCAGATTGCCGTAGGATTCCCTTCACGTGGAGGCGTCGTTGTGCGAATGCTCGTCAAGGTAGCGGCCATAATGGCCGCCGTAATTCTGGTGTCCACTGGGTGCCATGCCCAGCTGACGTCCCGGCGGCTCCTGGCGTCAGTCCCCACCCCGGCAAGCCCGCTGGTCGGCGTCTATGAACCGGGAGCGCCCGGCAGTTGGTCACAGATCACGCACTTCGCCGGCGCGACCCGCGTACAGCCCGGGATCGTCGAGTACTACTCGACGTGGAACGAGCCGTTCAAGACCTCATTCGCGCGGACGGCCTGGGCCCGGGATGCCTACGTGCTCGTCCAATTGCAGCCAAACGGAGTGACGCTTGCCTCCATCGCCGCGGGCCGCTCGGACGCCTACCTGCGCTCCTACGCCGACGCGGTCATCGCGTTCGGGCACCCGGTAATCCTGTGCTTCGGGCACGAAATGAACGGCACCTGGTACTCCTGGGGCCAGGGCCATACGTCACCCGCGACCTTCGTGGCCGCCTGGCGCCGTGTCGTGCGGGTCTTCCGCGCCGCGGGAGCAGGCAACGTCACCTGGCTGTGGACGGTCAACTCCACCGAGGGCGCGTCCAGCGCGCTGCGTCAGTGGTGGCCGGGGGCGGCGTGGGTCGACTGGACCGGCATCGACGGCTACTACTACCGGCCCACCGACACCTTCGGCTCGCTACTGGGCTCGACCGTCACGGACATCCGCGGGTTCAGCAGCGCCCCGCTGTTGATCGCCGAGACCGCCGTGGGCACCACCGCCAACCGGGAGAGCCAGATCGACGGGCTGTTCGCCGGCGTCCGCGACGAGCGCCTGGCCGGATTGGTGTGGTTCGACGAGGCTCAGCACTCCGGCCTGTATCACCAGGACTGGCGGCTGGAAGACGACGCGGATGCCCGCACGGCGTTCACCAGGGCGGCGGCGTACCTGAACGCAGCGCCAAAGGAACAACGTCACTAACCGCGCCCGCGGTCACGCCCTTGGCTAGCGGCCGTGAATGACCTGGGCAACAGCGAGGAAACGGCCATGTCGGCCTGGCGGAGCGCGGGCCGGTGAGGCCGGGTGGTAGATATGTGGACATGGCAAAAGTGGAGGCTTCCGCCGAGCGCACGATCGACGCTCCCGCAGAGCAGGTATACGGACATCTCGCCGACATGCACCAGCACCCGCGTTTCCTGCCGCCCGCGTTCTCTGACTTCAAGGTAGAAGAGGGCGGCGTCGGCGCGGGCACCGTCACCCGCTTCGCGGTCACCGCGGGCGGGCGGACCCGCAATTACCTGATGCGGATCGCCGAGCCGGAGCCGGGCCGCACGCTGGTGGAGTCCGACGCCAACTCGAGCCTCGTTACGACGTTCCACGTCGAGCCGCAGGGCGACAAGTCGCTGGTTCGCATCTCGACGAGCTGGGACGGCGCGTCGGGTATCGGCGGCTTCTTCGAGCGCACGTTCGCCCCCAGGGCCCTGCACCGGATGTTCCTCGACGAACTTGAGCGCCTGAACGCCTACGCCATCGACCAGCGGTCCGCGTAGGCCGATCATGTCGTCACACTCAGCGGAACAGCCCGCCGGAGACCCGCCGCTGACCGTGCTCGAGGCACTGCACTCGACCCCCTCGCGCCGGTACCTTTCCGCGGAGCCGGTTCCCGATGACGTCCTGTGGGAGGTCCTCGACGCGGCGATCCGCGGCCCGTCCGGTGGCAATTCCCAGCACTGGGGCTGGGTCGTGGTCACCGACCAGGAGGTCAAGGACCGCGTCGCGGCCTGGTACCGGGACAACTGGGAGGCCGCATACGGCTCGCGCCGCGAGGAGATCCTCAGCGCCCCGCCATCACCAGGGGGACTGACTCCGCGCGGATTCCTCGGGGCCGAGCACCTAGCGCACCACATCCAGGAGGCCCCGGTATGGGTGTTCGCCGTGCTGCGCGGCGCGGCCGACGCCACCAGCCCGCGCGTCGGGTCGTCCATTTACGGCGCGGTGCAGCAGCTCTGCCTCGCCGCCCGTGCTCACGGCATCGGCACCTCGCTGACCACGCTCTACGGCGGCCACGAAGAGGAGCTGCGCGAGCTGCTCGGCCTGCCGCCGGATGCCCTGACCATGGCGCTGATTCCGATGGGATACCCCGCGAAGGGCCGCTGGGCGGAGCCCAGGCGCCGGCCGGTCGAGGATGTCGTGCACTGGGACCGGTGGGGCGCGAAGCGCTCTCGCCCCGAGTAGGCGGGCGCTGGCCTCCTCAGCCTTAGTCGTCACTCATGAGCGCGCAGGAAGCGGGTCACGGCCGCGGTGAACTCCGCCGGGCGGGCGGCGTGCACGAGGTGCCCCACCGGAATGGTCACTAGCTCGCAGTCCGGGATCAGCCGGGCCATATCCGCGAACTGGCCCTGGTCGACGTGGCTGGCTTCCCCGCCCGCGATGAGCAGCGCGGGGGCCCGGACGTTGCCGAGCGAATCTCGCCAAGAGCCGACCCGCGGCTCGGTGAACTCGTTGCTCAGTGCCGTGGCGTCCCAATCGAACGGCATCGGGTCATCCGGACGGGTGAGGGCCCGCCGTGCCCGCGGCCACGGCGGGGCGGGCTCCTCAAGGACCAGCCGGGCGACGCGGTCGGGGTGCCGCGCCGCGTACAGGTAAGCGGGCGGTGCGCCGATCGAGTGCCCGACGAGGGTCACCCGGCCCAGGCCAAGCGCGTCGAGGAACGCCGCCAGGTCGATCGTGAGCTGCTCGATCGTGTACGCGCCCGGCCAGTCGCTGGCTCCGTGCCCGCGCAGGTCGAGCGCGTACACGCGATACTCAGGGACGAGTGCCTCGGCGACGGGCGCCCAGTCCGCTGACGTTTCGCCGAGCGCGTGCACCAGCACCACCGGCGGCGCTTCCGCGGATCCCCAGGCCCGGTAAGCGAGGCGCACCCCGCCAGCCTGTACACGGGCCCGAAGCCCCGGTCGGGTGCCTGTCACGTGGCCGACGATACCCGTACCGCGCCGCGTGGCCAGCGATTTCTGCCCAGGGCAGCGGCGGCAGTTCCAGGCCGGCGTCGGGGCGTCGGCTCCCGCGCTTCCCCGGTTATCCTTCCTAGCCGGGCTTGTACCTGCTCACCACGGCGGTCGCCAGCGCGAGCTTCGCGTTCCCGCCTTCGATCGCCGCGCTGGCGGCACCGATGTCCGAGGCGGCGTCGTTCAGGTTCCCGGCGGTGTAATGGCTTATCCCGTGGTCGGCTACGGCGGCCGCGTTCGCGTAGTCGCCGGCCGCCGCGACGAGGTTGACGCGCAGCCCGGTTCATGGATCCCCAGGTGATCGCGGACACGGCGCTGTACCTCAACTCCGACCTGGCGGCCAAGGTGACCGGCGTGACGATCCCGGTCGACGCCGGGCACTCATCCTCACCCCGCATAACCACGCCCCGGCCGCTGATAGGTGCGGGCCGCGACCGATCGTCCGTGCCCTTGCGCTTCGCTGAACCCGCGCCCGCCATGACTATGTGAGTTCTGCGCGCGCATGGTGCGCAGAACTCACACAGTCACGCAGTGGGCCAGGCGTCAGGTGCCCGGGTTTCCCTTGAGGACGAACGAGTTCCACTCATCGAACAGGCCGAAGATCTGCCGGTAGCGGTCCGCGGACCCCGGGCTGTTCGCCGCGACCCCGTTCAGCAGCACGTTGACCACCGCGACGGGCGCGACGAGCGAGTTCTGCGGGCCGATCCCGGAGACCCGGGCGGACAGCGTCACGTCCACCGTGCCGAGGGGCGAGATCGGGGAGTCGGTGATGCCCACGATCGTGACGTCTCGCCGACGGGCGGCGTCCAGGATCCGGAGCGTCTGGGACGCGTAGGGCGGGAAGGAGATCACCACGAGGACGTCGTCCGCGGTCATCTCCAGGATGTCCGCCGACGCGTCGTCCGTGCTCAGCATCCTGACGTTGCCGCGCAGCCGGTTGAGCGTGTGGGCGGCGTAAGCGGCGAGCGCCCGCGAGGAAAGGCCGCCGGTGAAGAAGACCCGCGGCGCGGCGGTGAGCAGGCCGACCGCCTTCTCTATCGTCACGCCGTCGAGGTCGGCGATGGTGTGCCGCAGGTTCTCCAGGTCGCGCCGGAGCGAGGCGGCGGCCGTGCTGTCGCCCAGGTGCGCCACCGCGCTCTCGTCGCCGCTGCCCTCGTCCGCCCCGCGGAACCGGGACCTGACGAGCACGCGGACCCGCTCCTGCAATTCCGGGTACCCATCGAGGCCGAGCCGGTACGCGAACCGCACGATGGTCGACGACGCGATGCCCAGGCGGGCGGCCAGCTTGTCGACGGTGGCGAAGGCGACGAACTCCGGGTTCTCGACGATTGCCTCGGCGATCCGCTTCTGCGACTGAGTCAGGTCGGCGTAATTACGCTGGAGCTCCGTCATCACGTCGAGGTTGTCACTCACGTCGGCGGCCTTTCACGGTGTGCTTGCACGCTTCATTGTCATGCCAGGATGTGCGACTCCCCGTTGTCCTTACCGACCAACTCATACCACGGGCGGGCGCTGTTCGCCGTGCCGTGGCGCGCGGCGGCCGGCCGGAAGCGGCGTCTCCCGCTCAGGCGAGCTGCCCGGTCACGGCGTATCGTGGTGCGCTCATGCGACGGCTTCTTCTTGCGCGACAGGGTGATGACCACGTCAGCTTTCCTCTACGCCGGCACCTACAGCACGGCGGGCGCCGTCGGCCAGCCCGGCCACCCGGCGGGCATTCACGTGCTGCGACTTGACCCAGCCAGCGGGCTGCTCCAGCCGGCCAGCGTGACGGCCACTCCGGAGCCGAGCTGGCTGGCGGCGTCCCCGGACGGTCGCTTCCTGTACGCGGTGAACGAGGTCAGCGAGTTCGGCGGGCGCCCGGGCGGCGGCGTCAGCGCCTTCGCCGTCGACCCGGTCACCGGGGAGCTGGCCCCGCTGAACAGCCAGCCGACCACCGGGCGCCTGCCGTGTCACTGCGTGACCGACGCCGGCGGCCGGGTGCTGCTCGTGGCCGGCTACCTCGACGGAACGGTGGAGCTCTTCCCGATCGCGGCGGACGGCCGCCTCGGCCCGGCCAGGACCGTGCGCCGGCACGCCGGGTCAAGCGTTCACCCGCTCCGCCAGGCGGGACCGCACGCGCACTCGGTCACCCTCGACCCGGCCGGCCGGTTCCTCCTGGTCGCCGACCTGGGCACCGACCGGGTCGCGGTGTACGAGCTTGACGCCGGCCAGTGCACGCTGACCGCCCGCCCGGAGCGCGACGCCCGGGCCGTGCCCGGCTCGGGACCGCGTCACCTGGCGTTCCACCCGGCCGGCCGGTTCGTCTACCTGGTCAACGAGATGGCCGCGACCGTCACCGCGTTCGCCTACGACGAGACGGCCGGCGCTCTGCGCGAGCTGCAGACCGTCTCCGCCCTGCCGGAGGGCTTTACCGGTTTCCGCGCCGCGGCCGAGATCGCCGTGCACCCCGCCGGCCGGTTCCTGTACGTGACCAACCGGGGCGCCGGCTCCAGCCACGAGCCGGCGGAGCGCGGCGAGGACACGATCGCCTGGTTCGAGATCGACCCCGGCGCCGGCCGCCTGACCCCGCGGGGCCGGGTGCACAGCGGCGGCGACACGCCCCGCACCCTCACCATCAGCCCGGGCGGGAGCCGGCTCTACGTCGCGAACCAGGGCGCCGGCAACCTCACGACCTTCCTGATCGACGAGGAGGCCGGCGCGCTGACCGCCGCCGGGCAGGTCACGCCGGTGGCCGGCCCGGTAAGCCTGCTCATCGCCGGCTAGCCCGCCGTCCGCGGTCACCGTATCACCAGCGGATAACAGCAAGAAGTGCCCGGTGCCGACGTGGCCCCTGTCTTCTGCGGCGTGCGCGCCCGCGATCCCGCCGGTCCGCGCCTTGCCGCCCCGGCTCCGGCGGGTCCGCCGGGATAAAGTTCCGCTTTCGTAATGGGCCGTAACGTTCTCCGCTCTATGCAGCGAATATCGATGATGGAGTATATTTCCTCGTCTTTGATCTGCACAATGCAATTGCAACGTGCAGGTGCACTGTGCGGCCAGACTGGTAATCTGTACCTGTCGATGTGCCGCATGTTCCTAAAGTTAACGAGGAGGCCAAAAAACGATGCCCGCCAGCAACGGAATGCCAGCCGACCAACTGCCGGTGGCCTGGCAAAAGAGCAGGTGGAGCAACCCGAGCGGGAACTGCGTCGAGGTAGCGGCGCTCCCGGACGGGGAGATTGCCGTGCGCAACTCGCGACACCCGTCCGGCCCCGCCCTCATCTACACCCGCGCCGAAATCAGCGCGTTCCTGGCCGGGGCGAAGGACGGCGAGTTTGACAGCCTGACGTAAGGCCGGGCACCGGGAGCATCCTGCCTGGAATGAGAAAGCCGGGGCCGGGCGGTTAGGTATAAAGTAAGTACTGCCGTGTTGCCAATACGCGGGAATGGCGTACGGCATGATGCCTGGGCTGCCCGGCCTTTCGGCGGTCGCGTCGTGCACCGGCTCTAGTGACATCGGAGCGTGAAAAAGACTGTGGTGCCGGGCGATGGGGAGCTAGGTTCCGGCCAGGAGGAACCCGCGGCGGAAGCGACCGTGCTGCGCATGCTGCTCGGCGCCCAGTTGCGCCGGCTGCGCGAGACCGCCGGCATCTCGGCGGAGAAGGCCGGCTACGAGATCCGGGCGTCACGGTCCAAGATCAGCCGGATGGAGACGGGGCGGGTGGGGTTGAAGCCCCGCGACGTGGAGGACCTGCTCACACTGTACGGCGTGACCAGCGAGCCGCAGCGGGACAAGGTCATCGCCCTGGCCAGGCGGTCAAGGTCGCCCGAGTGGTGGACGAAGTACCACGACATCCTGCCCGACTGGTTTGAGACGTACCTCGGACTCGAGTCCGCCGCCACCTCGATCCGCAGCTTCGAGATGCAGTTCGTGCCCGGCCTGTTCCAGACCGAGGACTACGCGCGGGCCGTCACGAAGCTCGGCCACCAGGCCGCGCCGGTGGACGCGATCGAGCGCCGGGTCGGCCTGCGCCTCAAGCGCCAGGAACTGCTCGGCCGGGCGCAGCCGCCCCCGCCGAGGATCTGGTCGGTGATCGACGAGGCGGTGCTGCGCCGGCCCGTGGGCGGCGCTGCGGTGATGCGCGCCCAGCTCGGCCGCCTTCTCGAGGCGGCGCGCTGGCCGCGGGTAACGCTGCAGGTAGTCCCGTTCGCCAAGGGCGGTCACGCCGCGGCGAGCGGGTCGTTCTCGATCCTGCGCTTCGAGGAGCGTGACCTGCCCGACGTGGTCTACATCGAGCAGCTCACCAGCGCCGTCTACCTGGACCAGCGCCCGGACATCGAGCACTACCTGGAGGTCGTCGACCAGCTCAGCGGCGAGGCGCTGACCCCGGTCGAAACGGCGCGCTTCATCGAACAGATAGCCCAGGAGACATGACAGGAAAGGCCCCGCGATGACCACCGACGAGACAGCGGCACGGAACGACAGCGCCGCGGGCAAGGGCGCGCCGCTGGCCTTCGACACCAGCGTGGCGCACCAGGCGCGGATGTACGACTACATACTCGGCGGCAAGGACAACTACGCCGCCGACCGGGCGGCCGCCGAAGCCTGGGTCAAGACCGACCCGGACGCGGCCTTCTCCGCCAAGGAGAACCGGCGGTTCCTCGGCCGGGCGGTGCGCTACCTGGCCGAAGAGGCGGGGATCCGGCAGTTCCTCGACATCGGGACCGGCATCCCGACGGCCGGCAACACGCACGAGGTCGCGCAGTCGGTCGCGCCGGACGCGCGCGTCATCTACGTGGACTACGACCCGATCGTGCTCGCTCACGCGCGGACCCTGCTCAACAGCAGCGAGGCCGGGGGCACGGAGTACCTCGACGCGGACCTGCGGGACACGGCCAATATCCTGGACCGGGCGCGCCAGTTCCTCGACTTCTCAAGGCCGGTGGCGGTCACGCTGGTGGCGATCCTGCACGCCATCCCGGACGCCGACGGCCCGAACGCGATCGTGGGAACGCTGCTCGACGCCGTGCCGCCCGGCAGCTACCTCACCGTCTCCCACCTGGGGTCCGACCTGCTCAGCAAGGAGAAGCGAGAGGGCATTGAGGGTCTTTCCGGCCGGGTAATGCAACAGCGGATGACCATGCGCGACCGGGAGCAGGTGGCGCGGCTCTTCACGGGCACCGAACTGGTTGAGCCGGGACTCGTCCGGGTCGAGCAATGGCGGCCGGAGCCGGGTGCCGGCGCCACGGTCAAGTCGTCCATGTGGGGCGCCGTCGGCCGCAAGGGCTGATCCGGCCGCCCGCGGGTCAAGCTTCCTCGTCGAGCAGGCGCCCGGCGTAAGTCAGTGCGAAGTCGCGGAACGTGGCCGCCGGGGCGGTCAGCGGGCGGTCGGCGGGCCAGACGATGCCGACCGTTCGCGCCGCCCGCGGCGTGGTGACGCGGACGGGGACGACGGACGGGTCCGCGAGCGACCACGCCGTGGCCGGCAGCAGCGACACGCCGAGGCCGGCGCCGACCAGGCCGCGGGCCGTGTCCGCCTCCTCGCCCTCGAACGCGATCCTCGGCTCGAAGCCGGCCTGCTGGCACATGGCGTCGGTGATCGCCCGCAGCCCGAAGCCGTGTTCCATGACGATGAAGTCCTCCGCCGCGGCCGCGGCCAGCGGCATTCCGTCCCGCCGGGCCGCGAGGCGGTGCCCGGCGGGGACGAACAGGTCGATCCGCTGCTCGGCGAGTGCCCGGGCGTGCACGTCGGGGCCCGTCGGCAGCGGCGCCGTCAGGCACAGGTCGATCTCGCCGTCCCGCAGCCGCGCGAGCACCCGTTGCCCGCCGCCCTGCACGAGCGCGAAGCGGACGGCGGGGTACGAGACGCGAAAGTCGCGCACCAGCCGCGGCACGATCTCGACGCCCAGGGTGTGCAGGAAGCCAAGCGCGACCCGGCCCCGCGCCGGGTCGGCGTCGCCCGTCAGGCGCTCAAGCGAGGCGGTCAGCGTCAGCAGCACCCGTTCCGAGGCCTCCAGCAGGTACCGGCCGTGACGGGTCAGCTTGACCGAGCGGCCGGGGCGCGCGAAGAGCGGAACGCCGAGTTCGGCCTCGAGCCGGGCGATCGACCTCGACAGCGTCGGCTGCGGGATGCCGAGCGACTCGGCGGCCCGGGTCATGTGCTCTTCGCGGGCCACGGCGACGAACTGACGGAGCAGCGGCACCAGGGCGTCGAGCGCGGCGTCCGCGCGGCCGGCCTGCTCGTCATGCATATATGCATTGTTACACGGGCAATCATGTATTGGACGTATCAATTTCCGCCGCCTAGCGTCGGGTTATGGCCCTCACGCTGGAGACGACGGAGCGACTTCACCACGGCGACGTCGCGATGCGGCGCGTGCGGCTGGGGCTTTTCGCGGCCGGGCTCGCGACCTTCGCCCTGCTGTACGTGCCGCAGCCGCTGCTGCCCCTGCTGTCCCGGTCATTCGGCGCGAGCCCGGCGGCGGCCAGCCTCGCGATGTCCGCGGGGACGCTCGCGCTCGCCGTCGCGATCATCCCGGTGAGCTCGCTGTCGGAGGTCCGCGGCCGGCGCGAGGTGA
This sequence comes from uncultured Actinomycetota bacterium, assembly GCA_963767685.1. Taxonomy (GTDB): domain Bacteria; phylum Actinomycetota; class Actinomycetes; order Streptosporangiales; family Streptosporangiaceae; genus Trebonia. The sequence continues at coordinate 555,355 of CAVYEZ010000005.1, read as the reverse complement.
TGATCGTGTCGGTGCTCGCCGCGGGGCTGCTCGGCCTGGTCGCGCCGCTGTCGCCGAGCCTGCCCGTGCTGATCGGCGTCCGCGTCCTCCAGGGCTTCGCTCTCGCCGGGGTGCCCGCGACCGCGATGGCCTACCTCGCCGAGGAGGTCGACCGCGCGGACCTCGGCCGCGCCATGGGCCTGTACATCGCGGGCAACGCCATCGGCGGGCTCAGCGGGCGGGTCATCGCGGGGGTCCTGGCCGAGCACGGCGGCTGGCGGGTCGCCGCCGCCGGGGTGTCCGCGCTGGCGCTTGCCTGCGCGGTGGCGTTCGCGCTGCTGCTCCCGCGGTCGCGCTTCTTCGCGCCGTCGGCGCCGCGGCTCCGCGCGCTGCTCGCCACGCTCGCCCGCAACCTGGCGGACACGGGCCTGCTGCGGCTCTACCTCATCGGCTTCGCGCTGATGGGCGCGTTCGTCACGGTCTACAACTACCTGACGTTCCGGCTGAGCGGCGCGCCCTTCGGCCTGTCCACCAGCGTGATCGGCGCCCTGTTCACGGTCTACCTCGCGGGCACCTGGTCCTCGGCGCAGGCGGGGCGGCTCGCGGACCGGGCGGGGCGCCCCGTCGTGCTCGCCGCCGGCGTGGCCGTGACCATCGTCGGCGTGGCGCTGACCCTGCCGGCCGCGCTGGCCTGCGTCGTGGCCGGGCTCGTGGTGCTGACCGCCGGATTCTTCGCGGCCCACTCGGTGGCCAGCGGGTGGGTCGGCGGCCGGGCGCCGGTCGCGCCCGCGCAGGCCTCGGCCCTGTACTTGTGCCTGTACTACGTCGGCAGCAGCGTGGCCGGGTCGGCCGGCGGCGTCTTCTACTCCCGCGGCGGCTGGCCGCTCACGGTCGCGTTCGCCCTGGGGCTGCTCGCGGTCGCGCTGGCCAGCGCCGTCTCCCTCCGGCGGTGACGACGGCCCGCCGGCCTCCTCTCACCGGAGCTGTCGGCGGCTACTCCCCGCGGAGTAGGGCCGCCGCCGCCCGCATCCCCGCCGGCCAGGGATAACTCGCTTCCGGGGGACGACGACACCGCCGCGGTCACCAGGCAGCATCGGTGACCATGACAACGACATTCTTCGCAGCGCCCAGCCGGGCGAGCCGCGGCCGGCCCGGCGTGGCGCTGCTCGTCATCGCCACCGCTCAGCTCATGGTCGTGCTCGACGCGACCGTCGTGTACGTGGCCCTGCCGAGCATTCAGCGCGGCCTCGGATTCTCCACTTCCAGCCTGGAGTGGGTGATCACCGCGTACGCCCTGACGTTCGGCGGCCTGCTGCTGCTCGGCGGGCGGGCCGGCGACCTGCTCGGCCGCCGCCGGATGTTCGTCGCCGGCCTGCTGCTGTTCTCCGCCGCCTCGCTCGCCGGCGGGCTCGCGTCCTCGCCCGCCTGGCTGCTCGCCGCCCGCGCGGTGCAGGGCGTCGGCGGCGCGGTCGTCGCGCCCACCGCGCTGGCGCTGATCGCGACCACGTTCCCGGAAGGGCCGCGGCGCAGCCGGGCCATGGGCGTGTACGCCTCGATGAGCGGCGTGGGCGGCGCGCTCGGGCTGGTCGCCGGCGGGCTACTCGTGACCTACGCGTCCTGGAAGTGGGTACTGTTCGTCAACGTGCCGATCGGCATCGCCGTTGCCCTCGCCGCCCCGTGGAGCCTCGGCGAGACGCCGCGCCGCCCGGGCGGATTCGACCTGCCGGGCGCCGTCACCGGAACCGCCGGCATCGCCGCGGTCGTCTACGGCCTGTCCAACGCCGTGACGACGGCGGGCGGCGGCTCGCACTGGGGCGACGCCAAGGTGGTGGCCCCGCTGGCAGCCGGCGTCGCCCTGCTCGCCGCGTTCGCGGTCATCGAGGCACGCGGCGGGCACCCGCTGCTGCCGCCGCGCGTGCTGCGCGACCGGGACCGTCTCGGTGCCAACCTGATCATGCTGGGCGTGGGCGCCGCGAACTTCGGCGTGTTCTTCTTCCTCACGCTGTTCGTCCAGGACCTGCTCGGGTACTCCCCGCTGCGCGAAGGAGTGGCGTTCCTGCCGCTCACGGCCGCCCTCCTGGTCGGTGCCGCGGTCGCCACCCGGCTGATCGGCCGCATCGGCGCCAGGCCCCTCCTGGTCGCCGGGGCGGCCGCGAGCGCCGGCGGCATGTACTGGCTGTCGGGCGTCACCGAGCACAGCGGCTACGCCGCCGCGCTGCTCGGCCCGTCCCTCGTCGCCGGCTTTGGCCTCGGCCTGCTGTTCGTCCCGCTGCCGATGGTCGCGCTCGCGCGGGTCGCCGAGTCCGACTCGGGCGTGGCGTCAAGCCTGGTCAACACCGGCCGGCAGGTGGGCGGCGCCCTCGGGCTCGCGGTGCTCGGCACCGTGGCCTGGACGGTGACCGCCAACAGCGCCCGCTCCCGCGCCGCCGGGGTCACCTCGGCCACGGCCTATGACCACGCGCTGGCGGCCGGCCTTGACCGCGCCTTCCTGGTCGCCGCCGGACTCGCCGTCCTCATCCTGGTGACCGCCGTCGTCGCGATCAGCGGCCGGTCGGCCCGGACGGCCGTGCCGGGCGCCCAGGTTCTCGACCGGCAGGCTCAGAGCTGACCGTGGTTGGGCGGCAGCACGTCATTGAGCAGGTAATTCCCTATGTGGTGGTATTTCCACGAGGCGGGGTCGTGGCTCGCGTGAGTGCGCGCGTTCCGCCAGTGCCTGGACAGGTCGTACCGCTCGTCGGTTGCGCTCGCGCCGGCGAGCGAGAAGATCTCCGTGGTCACCTCGGCCGCGACCGCGCTCGCGAACGCCTTCGCCCGCGCGACCGCCAGCGAGCCGCGCGCCGCGGCGTGCTCGTCGGCGGGCACCCGGCCCACGGACTCCTGGACGGCGGCGGCCTGGGCCAGGAGTGCCTCGGCGGCACTGACCTTCGTGGCCAGCTCGCCGAAGCGGTGGACCGTGTGCGGGTCGGAGCTCGCGGTGCCGGCGAGCCCCGCCCTGGCCGCCTCGAAGAACGGCCGTGCCCTCTCGCGCACGAACCAGCCGGCGTCACGGAGCGCGCCGCCGGCGATGCCCACCTGGATCGCGGCGTGCACGAGCTGGGTGCGGGCGCCGAACTGCTGCGGCACCGAGAAAGCGGCCGCGTAGGGCACTACCAGCGCGGGGTCCACCGGGAAGTCCGCGAGGACGGCGGACCCGCTGACCGTGGCCCGCTGGCCCATCACGTTCCAGTCCGTACCGAGCGTCACTCCCGGTGCGTTTCCGCGGACGAAGGCGAGCGCGAGCCGCCCGGTCTCGTCCAGGGCGGTGACACCGAGCCAGCGGGCGGTCAGCGACCCCGTGGTGTAGTACCGGATCGAGGGCTTCCCGCACCCGGCCGGCCGTTACTTGCGGCCCACGCCCGCCACTATCAGCTGCTGGTAGGGCGTCAGGTCACCAGGACCGGCGTCCTGGCGCCACAAGGCGCACGGCACGATTCCCGGGGGAACCAGCCGCATGTCACCGAAGAACTGCCCGATCTGGTCGCTGGTGCGCCACATGCCGCGGCCGAACGCCTCTAGCATGACCGCCTCAAGCGCGGCGGAGTCCGGGTCGCCCAGGGTGCGGAAGTGCGAGACGAACAGGCAGCTCCCCGCCGGGGTGGCGGCGCACACCGCGCGGATGGCCCCGAGCGGGTCCTCCTCGTCGAGCAGGTGGTGCAGCACCGCGCTCCCGATGACCGCGACCGGCCGGCCGAAGTCGATCAGGGTGCGGACTACCGGGTCGGACAGGATCTGCGCGGGCTGGCGGATATCGGCCCTGACGACCACGGTCTGGTCGTCCTCGGCGAGCATGGCCCGGCCGTGCGCCAAAACGATCGGGTCGTTGTCCACGTAGACGACCCTGGCGCCCGGGTCGGCGCGCTGCGCCACCTGGTGCACGTTGTCGGCGGTCGGCAACCCGGACCCGAGGTCGATGAACTGGCTGATGCCAAGCTCGCCGGCGATGTAGGTCACCGCGCGGACCAGGCAGGCCCGGTTGTCGAGGGCGATTTGCACCGCACCGGGGAACTTCTTGATGAAGATCTCCCCGATCTCGCGGTCGACCGGGTAGTGGTCTTTCCCGCCGAGCAGGTAGTCGTACGTCCGGGCGATGCTCGGGACCTGCGGGTTGAACGTCGGCTTCGCCTCCATGGCGGGATCCCCCTGCGGTCTCGGCCGGCTCGCTGTCCGGGCTTACGTTACGTGACTCCGCCGCTTCTTGCGGGAGCGGCTCCCCAGTTTGCCTCCACGCTCCCTGGAGGACAAGCCCCGCCCGCAGGATGGCGACGCGGCTGCCCGCGGCCGTCACGGTGAGCGGCCGTCACCCGGTTCCGGTGACTTGCGGTCGTTGGTGAGCTCCTGGATCTCGAGCAGGTCCGCAGCCGGCGCAGACCTAGGCGCCCGGCAGGGCCGGCGCCCGAATGTCGGAGGCGGCTCCTATCGTGGTGGGCGTGAATCGGACCGACCGGCTGTACGCCCTCGTCGAGGAACTGCGGGCCGTCTCGCCGCGGCCGCGCACCGCGCGCTGGCTGGCCGGCCGGTTCGAGGTCAGTGCCCGCACCATCGAGCGGGACATCAGCGCGCTGCAGCAGTCCGGCGTGCCGGTGTGGGCCGAGCCCGGGCGGGCCGGCGGCTACTGCCTCGACAAGGAGCGGACCCTGCCGCCGGTCAACTTCACCCCCGGTGAGGCCATGGCGCTGGCGGTCGCGCTGCGGCACGTGACCGGGACCCCGTTTGGGCAGGACGGCGCGGCGGCGCTGCGCAAGGTGCTGTCCGCGATGCGCAAAGACGACGCCGAGGCCGCCCGCGACCTGGTGGCGCGGGTGTACCTGGTCGGCGCGGCCGACCCGCCGCCCGTGCCCGCCGTGATCACGGACGCGCTCGCGGCCGGGCGGGTGCTGCGGATCGGCTACGCCGACCGGCACGGCCTCGTCACCCGCCGGGACGTCGAGCCGCTCGGCTACGTCGGCATGTCCGAGCGCTGGTACCTGCTGGCCTGGTGCCGGCTGCGCGAGGCGGTCCGCGCGTTCCGCACCGACCGGATCGCCGCGGTGACCATCACCGCGCAGGTACCGGAACCGCGCCCGCTGCGCCGCGAGGACCTGGACATTCCCCCGGACAAGCTGCGCCGCCTCGCCCTGGACTGACTGCCGGGGCCGTGCCGTCGCGGACGCGGCCCCGGCAGTCGACTGATCACACCCCCGGCGGCATGGTGAACACCTCGAACCGGTTGCCGGCCGGGTCGAGCAGGTGGGCGAACGTGATCCCGCCCGGGGTCACCTCCGGGTCCCGGTGGACGCGGCCCCCGGCCGCCTGGACCCGCCGGCAGGCCTCGGCCACGTCTTCGACCAGCACGCCGAACACGGCGTAGCCGGGCTGCTCGCCGGTGTCCATCAGGCCGCCCGCGTGCAGCCCGGGCCCGTCGCCGGCCGTGACCATCTGAAACCCCTCGGGGTCGCCGTCGCCGGACCCGACCGTCCAGCCGAAGACGTCACCGTAGAACTTCTCCGCCCCCGCCGGGTCCGCCGTGCCGATCTCGAACCACGCGATACCGTTGTACCCTGCCATGCCAGCCTCCTGGTGCTTGCCGCGGGACCGTTCCCGTGACCACCACTCTTCCTGGCCGCGGCGACACCCCCCTGTCGGCGTTTCCGCCAGCGTCAGCGCCAGGCGAAGACCGGCTGCTCGTAGTGGGCGACGCGGCGGACTTCGGCGCGGCAGGCGATACGGCAGAACTGGTGCACGATCGCGGCGGTAGGGGCGTGCAGGTAGCCGCCGAGCAGCGGCAGCTGGATCACCGGGGCGCTGGACTCGGGGATGGAGGTGAACCTGGGCTCCACGTCGAGGTCGGCGAGGGGCACCTCATGCAGCGAGGCGACCTCCGCCTCGCTGCCCGCCAGCTGTCCCACGGGCCCGGCCCAGCAGACCACGGGCGTCATGACGTACCCGGAGCGGGTCACGAAGTCGTCAAGCAGCCCGAGGACCGAGTCCGGGGGGAGCCGGAGTCCCACTTCCTCGGCCAGTTCGCGCAGCGCGCCGTCGACCGGCGTCTCGCCGTCGTCCCGGCGCCCGCCTGGCAGCGCCCACTGCCCGGCGTGCGCGCGCAGCCCGGCCGCGCGGCGGGTCAGCAGCAGGCACGGGAGCCCGTGGCGCACGACAACGCAAACCGCCACCGCGGCCTGTTTCAGGTCGGCCCGGTCCCTGGTCACGCGCGGGAACCCCGTCATCCGGGCGGCGATCGTGCCCCTGTCGATCGGATTGCTGGCGGTTCCCACCAGTTGAGGATAGGGCCTACGGCCAGGAGCCGGTCAGGCCCGCGCATTGTCCCGCCCCGGGTTGGCAGGGGTTCCAACCCTTGGCTGGTCCGGCGTGTCGTAGCAGGCATAAGAGTGTTCTAGCCGGTAGGGTAAGCGGGTGTTGTCATAGAACTGAATGCCGTTAAGGGGGCCGGGTGGGGAGGCTGCGGGTGATCGCGGCGCCGTTCGTGGCCGGCGTCCCGGCGGGGGCGCGGGTGCGTACCCGGCTGCGGGTCTCGGCGGGGGACGCGGCGGTGCCGCGGGCGGCGGGCTCGTACCTGGGGTCGCTGGCCGGGGGTGACCTGGCGGCCCGGTGCGCGGAGGGCCGGCTGGACGCGAAGGGCCGGGCGGTGTCGCGGCGGGAGCGGAAGCGGGCGCTGACCGCCGGGTCGTCGTCGCGGTGGGCGGGGGCGATCACCCGGGCCAGCGAGGACCAGTGGCAGCTCGCCGACCGGAACCTGCGCGCCGAGCGCGCCAGCCTGCGGGCCCGGGTCCGCCGCATCGAGGCGCGCGCCGCCGTCCCCGCGGGCGGGAAGAACGGCCGGGTCCGCGGGTACCCGACCCCCGCCGAGCGGCACGCCAAGGCCATCCGCCTCAAGGCACTCAACGGCCGGCTGTCGGAGGTGCAGCGGCGGCCCCCGGCAGCCACCCGGCACCAAGACCGGCCGGCCCCACCGGACCACGGCAGGCAACCAGGCGGCCCAGCACCGTACGGGACCGCCGGCACCGCAGGACCATCCCCTGCACGCTCGATTAGGAACGGTGCCCGCCTTGGCCACCCAGTTGGCGCATACTGGTTGGCATGCCAGACGAGTGGGGGGAGGACGACGCGACGCGCCGGGCGAAGGCCGCACTGATCACCACGACGGTGCCGAACGCGGCGCGCGTCGCGGACTACCTGTACGGCGGCCAGAACAACTTCGAGGCCGACCGGAGGGCCGCGCGTGCCCTGGCCGCGACGGCGCCGGCGATAGTCGACATCCCACCCGCCGTGCGGGGGTTCCAGCAGCGCCTGCTCCGCTACCTGGTCGCCGGGGCGGGCGTCACGCAGTTCCTCGACATCGGCACCAGCCTGCCGCTGGTGGGCAACACCCACGAGGTCACCCAGGCCCTCGTGCCCGAGTGCCGCATCGCGTACGTCGACAACGACCCGATGGTGCTGTCCCACGCCCGGGCGCTGATGAAGTCCGCGCCAGGCGGCGCCGTCGGCTACGTCGACGCGGAGGTCCGCGACCCGGCCGCGATCCTGGCCGGCGCGCAGGAGACCCTGGACCTGGCCCGGCCGGTCGCGATCTTGCTGCTGTTCACCCTCGCCTTCGTCTGGGACGCGACGGAGGCAGCCGCGGTGGTGGCCGCGCTGATGGCGGCCGTCCCGTCCGGCAGCCACCTCGCGATCTACCACCTGGCGAGCGACCTCGACCCGGCCATGGAAGAGGCGGCGAGGCAGTGGAACAAGCTGATGCCCGCGCAGCCCATCACGCTCCGCTCCCGCCAGGAGGTCGCCGCGCTCGCGGGCGGCGGGCTCGCGCCGGTACCGCCCGGCCTCGTCCCCGTCACCGAGTGGCGCCCGACGCCGGCCGACCCGATCTTCGAGCGCCCCGTCCCCGTTTACGGCCTGGTCGCCCGCAAGCCCTAATCCGCCCGCTCCCGGGCCTGGCGGTACTCACGGGCGGCGGCGGCGACGCGGGCGGCCGCGCCCGGCACGCCGCACCAGTGCGTGTGCAGGTAGGAGGCGTGCACCCGGCCCTGGACGAAACCCTCGGTGACCGGGCCGCCCGGCTGCCGCCAGTGCCACGCGCCCGCCGCCGCGGCCTGGTCGCCCGTGCTCCGGTGACCCGTGCCGCGGTCACCCGGGCCCTGGTCGCCCGGGTCGGCGGGCCTGATCGCCGTGCGGTGGAACTCGTGGCCGTGAACCCGGGTCCCGGCCAGCGCGAGCGGCGACGTGGCGGCCGCGACGGCGTCCCGGTAGCCGAGCGTGAGCCTGCCGGTCATGACGGCGTCGGCGTCCAGCACCCCGCACATCGGGTGCCCGTCGAGCGAGCGGGCCAGGTAGAGCAGGCCCGCGCACTCGGCGATGACGGGCGCGCCCGCCCGCGCGAGGGCCGCGACCTGTGCCCGCAGCCCGGCGTTGCCCGACAGTTCGGCGACGTGCTCCTCGGGGAAGCCGCCGCCGATGACCAGGCCGTCCACGTCGCCGGGCAGCTTCTCGTCCCGCAACGGGTCGAACGCCACCACGTCGGCGCCCGCGGCCGTGAGCAGCTCCGGGTGCTCGGCGTAGCCGAAGGTGAACGCCGGCCCGCCGGCGATGGCGACGCGGGGGCGGGGGAGAGGATGCCGCGGCCGTTCGGAAGCAGGCTCTTCGTCTTGGCCTTCGCCAGCGCCGCCGGGCAGCGGTCCCGCGGCCCGGGCGAGCCGCAGCAGCGCTTCCAGGTCGACGCCGGCGGCGACCAGGCCGCTCATGGCGGCAACCGCGTCAAGCGCCGGGCGGCCGAGTTCCGCGGCGGGGATGAGCCCGAGGTGGCGCGACGGCACGGTGAGTCGGTCGCGCCGGGGCAGCACGCCGAGCACGGGGACGCCCGCGGCGCCGGCCGCCGCGCGCAGCAGCTCCTCGTGACGCGGCGAGCCGGCCTTGTTGAAGATCACCCCGCCGATGCGCGTGCCGGGGTCCCAGGTCGTGAACCCGTGCAGCAGGGCGGCGGCCGACGCGCTGACGCCGCTCGCGTCGACCACGAGCACGACCGGCGCGGCGAGCAGCCGCGCGACGTGCGCCGTCGACGCGAAGCCGGCGGGCCCGGACGCCCCGTGAGGGTCGGCGACCCCGTCGAACAGGCCCATCACGCCCTCGATGACCGCGATGTCCGCGGGTTCCGGGGTGCGCGCCCCCCGGGTGAACAGGGGCGCGACCTGGTCCTCGCCGACCAGCCAGGGGTCGAGGTTGCGGCCTGGCCTGCCCGCGGCGAGCGCGTGGTAGCCCGGGTCGATGTAGTCGGGCCCGACCTTGTGCGGCGAGACCTTCAGGCCGCGCTCGCGCAGCGCGCCGAGCAGGCCGGTCGCGACCGCCGTCTTGCCGTGCCCGCTGCCCGGCGCCGCGATGACGACGCGCGGGACGGTCACGGTGCGGCTCCGTTCACCATTCGATTCCGCGCTGGCCCTTCTGGCCGGCGTCCATCGGGTGCTTGACCTTAGTCATCTCCACGACCAGGTCGGCGGCGCCGATGAGGTCCGGGTGCGCGTCGCGGCCGGTGATCACGACGTGCTGGTGGCCGGGGCGTCCCGCCAGGGTGGCCACGACGTCGGCAACGTCGATCCAGCCCCACTTCATCGGGTAGGTGAACTCGTCGAGCACGTACAGGCCGAACCGCTCGGCGGCGAGGTCGCGCTTGATCTGCGCCCAGCCCTCGCGGGCGTTCGCGGCGTGGTCCTCCGGGTCGCCGCGCTGGATCCAGGACCAGCCCTCGCCCATCTTGTGCCAGGCCACCTCGCCGCCCTCGCCGGTCTGCTCATGCAGCCGGCCGAGCGCGCGGAACGCGGCCTCCTCCCCGACCCGCCACTTGGCGCTCTTCACGAACTGGTAGACCCCGATGCTCCAGCCCTGGTTCCAGCCGCGCAGCGCCAGGCCGAACGCGGCGGTGGACTTCCCCTTCATCGGGCCGGTGTGCACGATGAGCAGCGGCCGGTTCCTCCGCTGCCTGGTGGTCAGCCCGTCGTCCGGCACGGTCTCCGGTACTCCCTGCGGCATTGTTCAGGCCACCTTCCTGTCGACCCGGTCGGCCCGCCAGCCGCGGACCGATTCGGCGAGCCGTTCGGCCGACAACCCCGGCCGTCCGTCCCCGCCGGGAGTTCCCTGGCCGCCCGCGCCCGCGCCGGCGCCGGCCGCGGACAGGTTGCCGAGGTTCAGGTACTCGGCGCCGAGTACCTGCGCCAGGCCGGCCGCGAGGCCCAGCCTGACCGGCCCGGACTCGCAGTCGACGACCACCGCCGCGACGCCGTCCCGGCGCAGGCCCGCCGCGGCCGCCGCGGGCTCGCCGCCCGCCGTGTGGCGCCCGTCGGTCACCACGACGAGCAGGGGGCGGCGTCGCGGGTCGCGGAGCCGCTCGCGGCGCAGCGTGGCGTGCGCCTCGGCGAGCCCGGCGGCGAGCGGGGTCCGGCCGCCGGCCGGCATGGCCTCGAGCCTGCGCGCCGCCACGTCCACCGAGGAGGTGGGCGGCAGCAGCAGCTCCGCGCCCGCGCCGCGGAAGCAGACCAGCCCGACCTTGTCTCGCCGCTGGTAGGCGTCGAGCAGCAGGGACAGCACGGCGCCCTTGACCGCCTCCATCCGGCGGCGCGCGGCCATCGACCCGCTGGCGTCCACCGCGAACAGGACCAGGTTGGACTCGCGCCCCTCGCGGCGGTGCTCGCGCAGGTCGGCGCGCTCGAGCACGAGGCCGGGACCCGAGCGCCCGCGGCGCCGCTGGTGCGGCGCGCTGGCGGTGAGGGTCGCGGTCAGGTGCACGTCAAGCGTCCGCGACGCGGGCAGCGGCGGGCGCGCGCCCACGCTCCGGCCGGCGTCCGTCGCCGCGCGCGACCGGCGGCCCGCGGCGCCCTTCCCCTTGCCCGGCACCTCGAGCCGCCGCGCGCGGAACGTCGCGCCGCCCGGCGCGACCGACTCGCGTCCCGCTGTCGGCGGCCCCGCCGGCTCGTCCCGGCGGCCGCCGTCACCGTCGGGCGGGGCGCCGTTCCGGCCGTCGTCTTCCGGTCCGTTTTCCGGCCCGTCTTCCGGTCCCTGGCCGCCGCCAGGCGGGTCGGGCTCCGGCTCGTCGTCCGGGCCGCCGAGTGCCTCGTCGAGCTGCTGCTCGTCGAGGCCGGGCGCGTCGAACGGGTTGCGCCGCCGCCGGTGCGGCAGCGCCAGCAGGGAGGCGACCCGGATGTCCTCGCGGCTTACTTCCAGTCCGCCGCGCCAGGCGGCGTGCGCGGCGGCGGCCCTGGCGATCACGATGTCGGCCCGCAGCCCGTCCACGTCGAAGCTGGCGCAGACCCCGGCGATCCGCTCGAGGGCCGGGTCGTCGAGCACCACGGCGGGCAGCCGCTGCCGGGCGGCGGCAATGGCCGCGGCGAGCGAGGCCTCGGCCGCGGCGAACCGCGCGCAGAACGCCGCGGGGTCGCCGTCGAAGGAGAGCCGGCGGCGCACGATCTCGGCCCGGCTCGCCTGGTCGCGCGGCGCGGACGCCTCCACGGTCAGCCCGAACCGGTCGAGCAGCTGCGGCCGCAGCTCGCCTTCCTCCGGGTTCATGGTCCCGACCAGCAGGAACCGCGCGTCGTGGCGCACCGAAACGCCGTCGCGCTCCACGTAGTTCGTGCCCAGGGCCGCCGCGTCGAGCAGCAGGTCCACCAGGTGGTCGTGCAGCAGGTTGACCTCGTCCACGTACAGGACGCCCCCGTGCGCCGCGGCGAGCAGGCCCGGCTGGAAGGACGTGACGCCCTCGGTGAGCGCCCGCCCGAGGTCGAGCGACCCGGTGAGCCGGTCCTCGGTCGCGCCGACCGGCAGTTCCACCAGCCGGGCCGGCCGCCGCTGCGCCGCGCCGTCCGCCGGGTGCGGGCCGTCCGGGCAGCCAGGGTCGGGCCGGGCCGGCGAGCAGGAGAACCGGCAGCCCGCCACGACGTCCACCGGCGGGAGCACCGCGGTCAGCGCGCGCACCGCGGTCGACTTCGCGGTTCCCTTCTCCCCGCGGACGAGCACGCCGCCGATCGCCGGCGAGATGGCATTGAGGATCAGCGCGAGCCGCATGTCGTCCATCGCGACGACGGCACTGAACGGAAACTGGGTCAACAGCGCACACCTTCACCCGGCGGGTATCCGCGCCCGCCGCCAGCGACGACCACCGGGCAATGACCCGACGGCACGGACGCCGATGGCCTGGCTTCCCTGCGCGCTCAAGAGCACGCGCTGCGGGTCACAGTGGCGGGACCGTCCCGGATTCGCACCGGAGTTCCTCGGCGGCCGTTCGCCGGTAATCCTCTCACAGCGGTGCGGCACACTGTAAGGCGTGTCTTCCCAGATCGTGACCGTGGCCGGCATCGGGGCCGACGGCTGGCCCGGCCTGTCCCCGCTGACCACGGACGCGATCGAGCGGGCCAAAGTGATCGTCGGCGCACCCAGGCACCTCGCACTGCTTCCGGCGGGATCCCCCGTCGAAGGGCGGCGGATCCCGTTGCCCAGCCCGCTGCTCCCGGCGCTGCCCGAGCTGATCGCCGCCCACGCGGACGCCGGGCTCGTGGTCCTGGCCAGCGGCGACCCGATGTTCTTCGGCATCGGCTCCACCCTCGCCCGGCTGCTCGGCCCAGCCCGGCTGCGCGTCCTGCCGCACCCGTCGTCGGTGTCGCTCGCCGCCGCGCGGCTCGGCTGGCCGCTCGACGACCTGGACGCGGTGAGCCTGGTCGGGCGGCCGTACGAGCTGCTGCACCCGCTGCTTCAGCCGGGACGCCGGGTGCTCGCGCTCACCGCCCGTGAGACGGCCGCGGCCGAGGTGCGCGCGCTGCTCGGCGCGCGCGGATTCGGCGCGAGCCCGGTCACGGTGCTCGCCGACCTCGGCGCCCCCGACGAGCGCGTGACCGCGGCGGGCGAGCCCGGTGAGGGCGACGGGCCGCACAGCCGCCTGGCCGTCGTCGCGATCGAGTGCCGCCTCGACCCCGCCGCCGCGCCCTTGCCCCGGGTGCCCGGGCTGCCGGATGACGCGTTCGAGCACGACGGGCAGCTCACCAAGCGGGAACTGCGCGCCCTCGCGCTCGCCGCGCTCGCTCCCGTCCCTGGCCAGTTGCTGTGGGACGTGGGCGCGGGCTCCGGCAGCATCGGCATCGAGTGGATGCGCGTGCACCCCGCCAGCCGCGCCATCGCCGTCGAGCCGCGGGACGACCGCCGCGAGCGGATCGCCCGCAACGCGGCGGCGCTCGGCGTGCCGGGGCTGCGGGTCGTGGCCGGCGCCGCGCCGCGGGCCCTGGCCGGCCTGGATCCCCCGGACGCGGTCTTCATCGGCGGCGGCGTCACCACCCCGGGCGTGCTTGACGCGTGCTGGGACGCCATCGCTCCCGGCGGCAGGCTCGTCGCGAACGCCGTCACCTTGGAGGGGCAGGCCGTCCTCGCGGACTGGCGGCATCGCCTCGGCGGTACGCTCACCAGGATCGGCGTGGAGCGGGCCGACGGTCTCGGCACCCTCACGACCTGGCGCCCGGCGCTGCCGGTGGTCCAGTGGTCCATGCACAAGAAGGAGAGCCCGTGACCGTCCACTTCGTCGGCGCCGGCCCAGGCGCCGCGGACCTGATCACCGTCCGCGCCCAGCGCCTGCTCGAGGAGTGCCCGGTCTGTCTGTACGCGGGCAGCCTCGTCCCCGCCGAGGTACTCGCGCACTGCCCGCCGGGCGCCACCCTGACCGACACGGCGGACCTCAACCTGGACGAGATCGTCGCGGTCATGACGGAAGCGGACGCGAAGGGACTCGACGTCGTCCGGCTGTGCTCCGGCGACCCGGCCGTCTTCAGCGCGATCGCCGAGCAGGCCAGGCGGCTCGACCAGGCGGGCATCGCCTACGACATCACCCCGGGTGTCCCGGCGTTCGCCGCCGCCGCCGCGGCCCTGCGCCGGGAGCTGACCGTGCCCGAGGTCGGCCAGACGGTCATCCTCACCAGGATCGCGCACCGGGCCACCCCGATGCCGCCGGGCGAGGACCTCGCCAGCCTCGGCGCCGCCGGCGCGACCCTGGTGCTGCACCTGGCCGTGCAGCGGGTCGAGCAGGTGGCCGCGGAGCTCCGGCCGCACTACGGCGCCGGCTGCCCGGCCGCCGTCGTCGCCTACGCCAGCCAGGAGCGGGAGCTCATCCTGCGCGGAACCCTCGGCGACATCGCGGAGCAGGTCCTCGCGGCCGGGGTGAAGCGCACCGCGGTCATCATCGTCGGCCGCGTGCTGGCCGCCGAGGGATTCCGCGACAGCCACCTCTACTCCGCCGCCCGCGACCGATCCGCTACCAGGGACTGAACCCCCGCGATCCCGGGCCAAGCCGAGCTCTCAGGCAAATTTTGACCATCCGCGCCCCGGGCGCGAACGGGCGGAGGCCCCCGTCGCCCCCGGCATGCCCGGGGCGAGGTCCCCGGCAAAGACCGAGGGTCATACGGGGCGTATATCGCCCCTGTGTCACGCAATCGTGTTACCAGCCGGTAGATCCCGCCTTCAAATGCCGACAAAGTAGGGCAAAATCTGGGCTCGGCGGTGTTACCCCGGATGACCCGCGATCTCACGGCACCGTTCACCGCGGGGCACCCGTTACTCCGTACCCGCGGAGTTCCGGCGGACCAGGTAGGTATCCATGATCCAGCCGTGCCGCTCCCGCAACCGGGCGCGGGTGTCGGTGATCTCCGCCGCGACGTCGGTGAGGGGCCCGGAGATCAGTACCTCGTCCGGCGTGCTGAGGTAGGCCCCCCAGTAGACCTCGAGGCCCGGCTCTCCGAACCCGGCCGCGGTGAACCCGCGGTCCAGCATGACCACGGCGCTGTCGAGGCCGTCGGGCAGCCCCGGTTCTTGGAGCTCGGCGAGCCGCCGCGCCGGGGTGATGTGGATCGGCTCGCCGACCCGGTTCAGCGGGATCCGGTGCGCCGCCGCGAGCGCCTGGACGCTGGTCACCCCGGGGATCACCGTGCAGGTGAAGGCGACGGTGCCGAGCCCGAGCACCCGGTCCACGATCCGCAGCATCGAGTCGTACACGGAGGGGTCGCCCCACACGAGGAACGCCCCGACCCCGTCCGCCCCGAGTTCGGCCTCGATCGCGGCCGCGATCAGCTCCGCCCGCGCGGCGTGCCAGTCGCGTACCGCCCCCTGGTACCCATCGGCGTCCAGCGTTCCCGACCGGTCGCGGGCCGGCTCGGGAATGCCCACGACCCGGTACCCGTCCCCGGTGACGTGCCGCCGCAGGATCTCCTCCCGCGCCGCGTTGAGCCCCGACTTGTCGTCGCCCTTGTCAATGCGGAAGAACACGTCGGCCCGGTTGAGCGCCCGCACGGCCTGGACGGTGACCTGATCGGGATGCCCGGGCCCCATGCCAATAAGAAGCAGTTCACGCACACCCCCAGTCTCCCGCATCCCGCCCGCCGCCCGAACGCCGACGGCGGCCAAGCGTCGCCAGGACCCAGGGCCGCCCAGGGCCCAATGGAGCCCGGAATCCCCGATACAGCTCGAAAGCCCGGCCATCATCCAGCCAGAGGGAAATCCGGCCCACGCACCCGCCACCAAATCAGGACATATACGGATATGGGAAAAGATTGGGTGTCCTTAGCGCCCGTATTCGGGCGCTAAGGACACCCAATGATTGGGCCGGGCGGTTCCTTTGCCTCGCCCGCTCGCTCCTGGCGCGGCTCCCGCACGGGTTTCTCGCGCCCAGCGCAAGATAACAGCAAGAAGCGCAGTGTGCCGACGTTGCGCGCGCAGCGCGCGTGCGGCGGGCATTCACGGCAAGGCGCGGCTGCCGCGTTAGCCTGGGCCGGTGCGCATCCTCGTCCTGGGCGGTACCGGCGAGGCCAGGGAACTGGCCGCCGTGCTGGTGGCGGCCGGGACCGATGTGGTCTCCTCGCTGGCCGGCCGGGTACGCCAGCCGCGCCTGCCCGAGGGCCCGGTCCGCGTCGGCGGGTTCGGCGGAGTCGACGGACTGGCCGCGTTCCTGCGGAACGAGGGGATTTCCCGGGTAATCGACGCGACCCACCCGTTCGCCGGCACGATCACCGCGAACGCCGCCCTGGCCGCGGCCGAAGCGGGCGTCCCGCTGCTCGTCCTGCGCCGTCCCGGCTGGGAGGCCGACCCGGACTGGGAGGGCGTCACCGACATCCGGGCGGCGGCCGACACCGTGCGGGCGTGGCCCGGCGACGGCGTCTTCCTCACCACCGGCCGCCGTGACCTGGCTACGTTCGCCGCCGATGACCGGCACGAGTTCCTCGTCCGCGCCGTTGACCCGCCCGAAGGCCCGGTGCCGCCGCGCATGACGCTGATCCTGGACCGCGGCCCGTACACGGTCGGGCGCGAGTCCGCGCTTATGCGCGAGCACGGGATCGGCCTGCTGGTGACGAAGAACAGCGGCGGCCCCATGACAGCCGCGAAGCTCACGGCCGCCCGAGACCTTGGAGTGCAGGTCGTCATGGTGACCCGCCCGCCACTACCGCCGGGCAGCACGGTCGCGGCGACGGTTCCCGAGGCCCTGGACTGGCTCGGCGTGGACGCCGACGCCGGCGCCCACGCTGACGCCGACGGCGAAGGCGGCGGTCAGCCGGGGTAGCGGCGCGGCGTGATCACCCGCGTGGCGCCGGAGGCGTCGCGCACCGCGCGGGACTGGCTTGAGCCGACGATGACCAGGCAGCGCATGTCAACCTGCGCAGGGTCGAACTCGCCCAGGGTCGTCACGGTGACGGTTTGCTCGTTCGTGCCGACGGCCCGGCCGATCACGACCGGCGTCGCGGCGTCGCGGTAGGCGAGCAGCAGGTCGCGCGCGTCGGCCAGTTGCTGCCGCCGCGACCGCGACGCGGGGTTGTAGATCGCGATCGCGAAGTCGCCCTCCGCCGCCGCCCGCAGCCGCCGGGCGATGACGTCCCACGGCTTGAGCCGGTCCGACAGCGAAAGCATTACGTAGTCGTGGCCGAGCGGCGCCCCGGCCAGGCTCGCGACGGCCTGCGCGGCGGTGATCCCGGGCACGAGGGCGACCGGCACCCCGCCGAAGCGCGGGTCCGCCGCAGCCGCCTCAAGCACCACAGAAGCCATCGCGAACACTCCCGGGTCACCCGAGGAAACGACGGCGACCCGGCGCCCGCGCAGCGCCAGGTCCAGTGCGAACTCCGCGCGCTGGGCCTCGACCCGGTTGTCGCTGCCGTGCCGCCGCTGCCGGGGATTGGGCGGCACGCGGTCCACGTACGGGGCATAACCGACGATGTCATCGGCGGCGGCGAGCACCGCCTGCGCCTGCGGGGTCAGCCAGTCGCGCCCGCCGGGGCCGAGCCCGACAACGTCGACCCGCCCGCCCCCCGAAGCCGGACCGCCCCCCGAAGCCGACCCGGCCTCGGCGGCAGGAACGCTCTCGACCTGCCCCGAGGCTTCAACCGCGCGGGCCGCCTCCGCTCCCGGGAGAATGACCAGCGACATGTACGGCACGGTCGACGGGTCGACGTCCGCCGCCCGCTCGATGACCTGCCGGGGTCCCGACGAGGCGCGCTCGACGTAGTACGCCTGCTCAAGTCGGCCCGCGTCCTTCAGCGCCGCCCGCACGCCGGGGTAGCTGCGGCCGATCTTCATCACCGCCGCCGCTCCGGTGCCGCGCAGCCGCTCGGTGAGCTCTCCGGGCCCGAGCGTGCCGGGCAGCACCGTCAGCACGTCGTCGCCCTCGACCAGGGGCACGCCAAGGGCGGCGGACGCGGCGCTCACCGACGTGACGCCGGGCACGATCTCGGTCCGGTACCGGCCGCTGATCCGCTTGTGCATGTGCATGTAGCTGCTGTAGAAGAGCGGGTCGCCCTCGGCGAGCAGCACCACGTCGCGGCCGGCGGCCAGGTGCGCCATCAGACGGCCGGCGGCCGCGGCGTAGAACTCCTCCAGCGCGCCCGCGTACCCGCCCGGATGGTCCGTGGCTTCCGTCGTGACCGGGTAGACCAGCGGCTCCTCGGCCTGGTCGCCGCGCAGGTACGGCTCGGCGATGGACCGCGCCACCGACCGCCCGTGCCGCGCGCAGTGGTACGCCACCACGTCCGCCGCGCCGATCAGCCGCGCGGCCTTCACCGTGACAAGCTCCGGGTCGCCGGGTCCGAGCCCCACCCCGTACAGCACGCCGCCGTCCATTACTCGTCCTCGCTCGCCACGGCGTTCACCGCGGCGACGGTCATCGCGCTGCCGCCGCGCCGCCCGTGCACCACCAGGTACTCGAGGCCGGACTCGGCGAGCGCGGCCTTCGACTCCGCCGCCCCGACGAAGCCGACCGGGATGCCGAGCACCGCGGCAGGCCGCCCGGCGCCGGCGTCCACCAGCTCAAGCAGCCGGAACAGCGCCGTGGGGGCGTTGCCGATCGCTACCACGGCGCCGTCCAGCCGGGACCCCCACCGGTCGAGGGCCGCCGCCGACCTCGTCGTCCCGAGCCGGGCGGCGAGCGACGGCACCGCCGGGTCGCTCAGCGTGCAGACGACCTCGTTGGCCGCCGGCAGCCGCCGCCTGGTGATGCCCGCGGCGACCATGTGCGCGTCGCACAGCACCGGCGCGCCGTCAAGCAGCGCCGCCCGGGCGGCCCGCACCACGCCGTCGCTGTAGCCGACGTCCGCGGGCAGGTCGGTCATCCCGCAGGCGTGGATCATCCGCACGACGACCCGCGCCACGTCAGCGGGGAAGCGCTCGAGGTCGGCCTCGGCCCTGATGGTGGCGAACGACCGGCGGTAAATCTCCCCGCCGTCGCGCACGTAGTCAAACTCCGGCAACCTGGTATCCCTCGCTCGTGGCGGTCACGTCGATCTCGGTGGCGGCGGGCCGCCCGCAGTGCCGCTCGCAGCCGCTGACGTGCACGACCCGTCCCGGCCAGCGTCCCGCGAACCCGGCCGCGTCGGCTTGGACGTCCGCGAGAGCGCTCGCGCACCCCGGCCGCCCCGCGCACGCGGTCACCCGCAGCCAGGGCGACCCCTCGTCCGTCCCGAACCCGAGCCCGGCCGCCTCGCGCAGCACCCCGGGCGCGTCGGCCAGGTGCGGCAGCACGACGCTGCGCCACGGGGTCACCCGCGCCTCCCGCTTCCCGACCCGCTCGGCGACCCACGTCAGCTGCGCCGCGGTCAGCCGCCCGAGCGGAGCGATCAGCACGGCGGAAAGCCCAGGGTTATCCCGAACGTGTCCGGGTGACTCCCCTTCGCCAAGCGCCCGCTGTCGCGTCACGAGACCTGCGGGCCGGGACGTCGAGCCGGCGTGCGGCTTCTCCGGCGAGGTGGCCGCATCGGGCCGGGCTACGGGCAGTCCGAGGCGTGCTGCCACCACCGCGCGCGTCCGGTCCGCGCCGTCTGGCAGGTCGGCGATTCGCCAGGCGGTGCTCCCAGACTCGGCCCTCAGGTCAAGGAACGCCTCGGCGAAGGCGAGCATCACGTCCGCGACCGCGGCCCCCAGGTCGTCGGGGATGCCGTCGCCCGTGCCTGTTCGCGTGCCGGGGGCCCCGGGAAAGCGGCCGAGGAAAAGCCCGTTGACGACCGCGCTGCGTGAACCGTCGCGCCCCCCGTCCCCGTGAACCGTCGCGACCAGGTCGGCGCCGAGCCCGGCGACGTCGCCGCGCCCGTCGTCAACCGCGAACAAGAACCGCCCGGACAACTCCGCGAGCCGCGGCCGGGCGCAGAGCGCCTTGTCGAGGGCGCGCACGATCCCGGTCAGGTCGGATCCCCGGTCCAGGCCGGCGAGGGGCGAGGCGAGCACGTTCCTTACCCGGTCGTGACTGAGCGACGGCAACAGTCCCGCCTCGGTGAGTTCGCGGGTGAGCGCGCCCGCGGCGGCCGCGCTCAGCCCCCGCAGCTGCACGTTGCCGCGAGAGGTCAGCTCGACGCGCCCGTCGCCGAGTTCGGCGGCGAGGCGGGCGAGCACCCGTAGCTGCTCCCCGGTAACCAGCCCTCCCGGCAGCCGGACCCGTGCGAGCAGCCCGTCGGCCGCCTCGGCCAGCTTGAGTACGCCGGGGCAGCGGTCAGCCACCGAACGGCTGGCAAAAGGGCTGGTCTCAGGCACGCCCGGATTGTACGCCAGCGTCCGGCGGTCCGCCGGCCCCCACCTGGCCATCGCGGAGCGGGCACTACCGATGACTTTGCCGCCGCTGGCCGGTCAATCTGGTGACTCGGCTTCATGACCACCGGAATCAGGGACGAGGAGCGCTGCGATGCCTACCGCGGAAATAGCCGGCCTGTCCACGTGGTACGACGAGCGTGGTCAGGGTGATCCCTGCGTCCTCCTCCATCCGGGCGGCGCCGGAATCGACTCACGGGCACTGGAACCCAACGTGGACGCGCCGGCCCGGACCCTCCACGTCTACACGCCGGAACGACGCGCACACGGCCGGACACCCGACGTGGACGGCCCTCCCGGCTAATGCGGACCAAGCGGTTCACCGCCGTCGTCGCCGCCGGCCCCGGGGGCCGCGCGGTCATCGTCGTCCCCTTCGATCCGGACGAGGCGTGGGGTGCCAAGGCCGAGCATCACGTGAACGGCACGCTGGCCGGCCGCCGGATCCGCGTGCGGCTGGCCCCGGGCGGGGACCGGTGGGGGTTCGATTTCGGCCCGGCGCGGGCGCAGCAGCTCGGGCTCGCGCCCGGCGACGAGGTAACCGTCGAACTGACGCCGGAAGGCCCGCAGCGCGCCGACCTCGCCGAGGACATCGCCGCCGCGCTCGGGGCCAACCCGGCCGCCGGCGCGTTCTTCGACACCCTCGCCCAGTTCTACCGCAAGGCGTACCTGCGCTGGATCGACGCGACCACCCGGCGGCCGGACGTGCGCGCCCAGCGCATCGCCGAGGTGGTGGACCTGCTGGCGGCCGGGGTCAAGGAGCGGCCGCGCCGATGAGCGCGACCTCGGGCGTGCGGCCGGCCCCGGCGCGCGCCGCCATGCCGGGTCACGCGGCGGGCCCCGGTTGACGAGGCTCGACGGGCACGGATACCGTCACTGCTGCGTGACGGCGCACGGAAGCTGGTGAAAATCCAGGACGGTCGCGCCACTGTGAGCCTGCCCGGCAGCGGGCCGGCGAAGTCAGGTACTGCGCCGTCGCGACGCCCGGTCAAGTAGGGACGCTGGATCCCGAAGGAGGCACTCCTCACCGTGATCGCCTTGCTGTCCACCTCGGACACCGACCTGCTGTCGGCCCGCGCCGCCGGCGGCGGCTACCGGCTCGGGAACCCCGCCCGCCTCACCGCGGACGACGTTCCCGCCCTGCTTGAAGGCGCGGACGTCGTGGTTGTCCGCATCCTCGGCGGGCGGCGGGCCTGGGAAGAAGGGCTCGACGCGGTGCTGGCGTCCGGCGTGCCCGCGGTCGTGCTCGGCGGCGAGCAGGCACCCGACGCCGAGCTCATGGAGCTGTCGACGGTGTCCGCCGGGATCGTCGCCGAGGCGCACGCGTACCTGGCGCAGGGCGGCCCGGAGAACCTGCGGCAGCTCGCCAGGTTCCTGTCGGACGCGATCCTGCTGACCGGCGAGGGCTTCGAGCCGCCCGTCGTCACCCCCGTCTGGGGAGTGCTTGACCGGCCCGCAGGCCAGGCACCGGACGCGGCCGGTCCGCGCCCGGTCGTCGCCATCCTGTACTACCGCGCGCACCACCTGGCGGGAAACACCGGGTTCGTGCACGCGCTCGCCGACGCGGTGACGGCCGCGGGCGGCCAGCCGCTGCCCGTGTTCTGCTCGTCGCTGCGGACCGCCGAGCCGGCGCTGGTCGACACGCTGCGCGCCGCGGACGCCATCGTCGTGACCGTGCTCGCGGCGGGCGGGCTCGTGCCCGCCACGGCCGGGGCGGGCGGTTCCGACGAGGAATGGGACGTGGGCGCGCTCGCCGGCCTGGACGTACCGATCCTCCAGGGCCTGTGCCTGACCTCATCCCGCGCCCAGTGGGCCGGCAGCGACGAGGGGCTGACCCCGCTAGACGCCGCCACCCAGGTCGCGATACCCGAATTCGACGGCCGCCTCATCACCGTCCCGTTCTCCTTCAAGGAGACCGGCCCCGACGGCCTGACCAGCTACGTCCCCGATCCTGAGCGGACCGGGCGGGTGGCGGGCATCGCCGTGCGGCACGCCGCCCTCCGGCACGTCCCGCCGGGGGAGCGGCGGATCGCGCTCATGCTGTCCGCTTACCCGACCAAGCACGCCCGCATCGGCAACGCGGTCGGCCTCGACACCCCGGCCTCGGTCGTCGCGCTGCTCGCCGCGATGCGCGACGCCGGGTACGACACCGGCGCCGGCGAAGACGGCGAACTGCCCGGCGTGGCCGACGGTGACGGCGACGCGCTCATCCACGCGATCATCGCCGCGGGGGGCCAGGACGAGGACTGGCTTTCCCAGGAGCAGCTCGAGGGCAACCCCGTACGGATCCGCGCCGCCGACTACCGTGACTGGTTCGCCACCCTCGACCCCGGGCTGCGGGCCGCGGTCACGGGTCACTGGGGCGACCCGCCCGGGGGACTGTTCGTCGACCGGAGCCGGGACCCTGACGGCGAGATCGTCCTGGCCGCGCTGCGCGCAGGGAACGTCGTGGTCCTGGTGCAGCCGCCGCGCGGGTTCGGCGCGAACCCGGTCGCCATCTACCATGATCCCGACCTGCCGCCCAGCCATCACTACCTGGCCGCCTACCGCTGGCTGCGCCAGGACTTCGGCGCGCACGCCGTCGTGCACGCAGGCAAGCACGGCAACCTGGAATGGCTGCCGGGCAAGACGGCGGGGATGTCCGCCGCCTGCGGCGCGGACGCGGCGATCGGCGATATCCCGCTCATCTACCCGTTCCTCGTCAACGACCCGGGGGAGGGCACGCAGGCCAAGCGCCGGGCCCACGCCACCCTGATCGGCCACCTGGTGCCGCCGATG
This sequence comes from uncultured Actinomycetota bacterium, assembly GCA_963767685.1. Lineage (GTDB taxonomy): Bacteria > Actinomycetota > Actinomycetes > Streptosporangiales > Streptosporangiaceae > Trebonia. Next base: position 532,504 of record CAVYEZ010000005.1, on the reverse strand, counting down.
GCTCGCGCGGAAAGCTACGGCGACATCGCGCGGCTCGAGCAGCTGATGGACGAGCACGCGCAGATCGCCGCGCTTGACCCGGCCAAGCTCCCGGCGATCCGGGCCCAGATCTGGACGCTGATACAGGCCGCCAGGCTCGACCACGACCTCGGCCTCGACGAGCGTCCCCATGACACCGAGTTCGACGACTTCCTGCTGCACGTCGACGGCTGGCTGTGTCAGATCAAGGACGCCCAGATCCGCGACGGGCTGCACGTACTCGGCCGCGCGCCGCAAGGCGCGGACCGGGTCAACCTGGTGCTCGCCATCCTGCGCGCCCGGCAGATGTGGGGCGGCCAGGCCCAGGCGCTGCCCGGGCTGCGCGAGGCGCTCGGCTACGCCGAGGAGTCCGGTGACCGCACGGCGGCCGACGCGGTGGAGGCCCGGGCCCGGGCGCTCGTCGAGGCCATGGAGGCGGCCGGCTGGGACCGCGCCGCCGTGCCCGGCGTGATCGGGCAGGTACTGGGCGCCATAGAGCCATCCAGCCTCCGTTCGGACTCTCCTGATGCTGACGGCGGCAACCGGCAGTCGGTCGCCGACGTGCTCACGTTCGCCGCCACCGAGGTGGTGCCGCGGCTCGCCGCGACGCGCGACGAGATCACCAGGACGCTGCACGCGCTCGACGGCGGGTTCGTCCCGGCGGGCCCGAGCGGCTCGCCGCTGCGCGGCCTGGTGAACGTGCTGCCGACGGGGCGGAACTTCTATTCCGTGGACCCGCGGGCCGTCCCTTCCCGGCTCGCCTGGGAGACCGGCCAGGCGATGGCCGACTCCCTGCTGCAGCGCTATCTGTCCGACACCGGGACCTACCCGGAGTCGGTGGGCCTGTCGGTGTGGGGCACCGCCGCGATGCGCACCTCCGGCGACGACGTGTCCGAGGTCCTCGCGCTGCTCGGTGTCCGGCCGGCCTGGGACGAGGCGTCCCGCCGGGTCAGCGGGCTCGACCCGGTCCCGCTCGCCGAGCTCGGCCGTCCGCGCATCGACGTCACCGTGCGGATCAGCGGCTTCTTCCGTGACGCGTTCCCGCACGTGGTCACCATGCTGGACGACGCCGTCCGGCTGGTCGCCGGGCTGGACGAGCCGGACGAGGCGAATTACGTCCGCGCCCACGCGCGCGCCGACCTCGCGGTGCACGGCGACGAGCGCCGGGCGACCACCCGGATCTTCGGCTCCAAGCCAGGCGCCTACGGTGCGGGGCTGCTCCCGCTGATCGACGCGCGGAACTGGCGCGACGACGCCGACCTGGCCGAGGTCTACGCGGCCTGGGGCGGCTTCGCCTACGGGCGGGACCTGGACGGCCGGGAAGCCCGCGCGGACATGGAGACGTCCTACCGCCGGATCGCGGTCGCCGCGCACAACACCGACACGCTCGAGCACGACATCGCCGACTCCGACGACTACTTCCAGTACCACGGCGGCATGATCGCCACCGTCCGCGCGCTCACCGGCCACGCCCCGCGCGCTTACATCGGCGACTCCACCCGCCCCGACACCGTCCGCACCCGGTCGCTCGCCGAGGAGACCGCGCGCGTGTTCCGCGCCCGCGTGGTCAACCCCCGCTGGGTGGAGGCGATGAAGCGGCACGGCTACAAGGGCGCGTTCGAGCTCGCCGCCACGGTGGACTACCTGTTCGGCTACGACGCCACCGCGGGCGTGGTCGAGGACTGGATGTACGACCGGCTCACCCAGGCCTACGTGCTCGACGAGTCGATGCGCGAGTTCTTCGCCAAGTCCAACCCCTGGGCGCTGCACGGGATCGCCGAACGGCTGCTCGAGGCCGCCGACCGCAAACTGTGGGACACCCCGGACCCGCAGATCCTCGCCGCGCTCCGCCAGGCCTACCTGGAAACGGAGGGCGACCTGGAAGACCGGTGACCCCCACCCGGCCACCCGCACCAAGGTCCCGCCTTGCCCACGCCGACGCTCGTCAGGACGTGGCTTTGACGGTCCAGGCGCACTCGCTGTTGATCGCGACGTGGTAGTCGCTGCCGGGGTCTTGCGGGTACACAGTGGCGGTGTTGCTGCCGCTCTCGGCCAGGGCGTTCGCGAAGGGCTGGTCGTCGCTGTTGAGACTGGACTGGTCGGGTGTCTCGATGTTGCCGATGAAGTTGCCCGAGGACCCGAAGGATGAGCAGTCAAAGCTGTAGCTGACAGTGGCAGGGCCGTTCAGGACGAACTCGGGGCCGGAGTAAATGCCGCTGCCGGACTGGTCGAACAACACGCTGGACTGCGGCTGAGCTGGCGCCGAAGCCGCGGGGCGGCCGGCGCGGCGGTGACCGTCTGCGTGACGCTGACAGTGACGGCCGGAGCGGGGGCCGCGATTCCCTGGTGACGGCGCTTATGCTCGGCAAGCCTCTTACTCGCGTAGTAGGCTCTGGCCTATGTCTGCCCCGAATCACCCAGAAACGGACATAAGTCCTTCCGGGATCGACATTACCAGGCCGCACCCGGCCAGGATCTACGACTACATGCTCGGCGGCAAGGACAACTTCGCCGCCGACCGGGAGGTGGCCGACAAGGTCCTCGCCGCGTGGCCCGCGATGCGCATCTCCACCCGGGAGAACAGGAAGTTCATCGGCCGCGCCGTCCGGTACCTGGCCGGGGAAGCCGGGATCGGCCAGTTCCTGGACGTCGGCTCGGGGCTGCCGACCGTGTCTAACGTGCACGAGGTTGCGCAGGCCGTCAACCCGGCGGCCCGCGTGGTCTACGTTGACAGTGACCCGCTGGTCCTCGCGCACGCGCGGGCGCTGCTCACCAGCTCACCGGAAGGCAAGTGCGCTTACATTCAGGCGGACCTGCGGGAACCGGAGAAGATCCTCAGCGACCCGGTCACGCGGGAGACGCTGGACTTCACCCGGCCGGTCGCGTTGATCCTCGCGGCCGTTGTCCACTTCCTGCTGCCTGAAGACGACCCGGCGCGGATCATCGGGACGCTGGTGGACGCATTGCCGTCGGGCAGCCACGTCGCCGCCTCGCACGGCAGTACCGAGTACGGCAGCCAAGAAGAGGCGGATGTCGTCCTCGGCATCATCGAGGCCGGCGGGGTGCGCATCGCACCGCGGAGTTCCCACGATTTCGGGCACCTCGTCTTCGACGGGCTTGAGCTGGTGCCGCCGGGCGTGGTCCTGCTGCCGCAATGGCGCCCGGTTCCGGGTAGCGGCCCCCAGCCGGGAGCCCGCGAAGTCGGTGCCAACGCGGGCGTCGCCCGCAAGCCGTAAAGCGCCTCGTGGCCCGGCCGCATACTTTTATGGCGTCGGTGGTGCCTGGGCGCGGAACGGGTAGACGTTACGCATGGCATCGCCCGAGATCACGTTGACGCACCTGGACGAGCCGCTGTTCGACGGGGCGGACGCGACCAAGCGCGACCTGGTGGACTACCTGGAGGCGGTCGCGGACCGTATCGTCCCCGTGCTGAGCGGCCGGCCGCTGTCGGTGATCCGGGTCCGCGCGGGCCAGCGCCCGTTCATGCAGAAGAACGTGCCGGACTACGCGCCGCCATGGATCAAGACCGTCTCGATGTGGGCGGAATCGTCGCACCGGGAGGTGCGGTACGCGCTGTGCGAGGACAAGCCGACGCTGATCTGGTTCGCCAACCAGCGCGCGGTGGAGTACCACGTCACGCTCGGCACTGCCGGGCACCTGGACCGGCCCTCCTACCTGGTCCTCGACGTCGACCCGCCGGCCGCGGGCGAGTTCGGGAAGGCGGTGGCCGCCGCCAGGCTGGTCCGGGAAGCGCTGTCCGGGGCGGGCCTGGCGGGCGCGGTCAAGACCAGCGGGGCCAAGGGCGTGCACGTCTACGTGCCCGTTCAGGAACCGGTATCAGCGGACGACGCGGCGGCGGCGACCCGCGCCCTGGCGGAGCGGGCCGCGCGGCTGGACCCCGGCCTCGCGACGACCGCGTTCATCAAGGCCGACCGCGGGGGCCTGGTGTTCATCGACTCGACCCGGGCGCACGGCGCGACCGTGGTGGCCGCCTACAGCCCGCGAGCGCGGCCCGGCGTGCCGGTCTCGTTCCCGGTGGCCTGGGACTCGCTGGACGAGGTGTCGCCCGGGGACTTCACGGTGCGGAACGCGGCGCGGCTGCTGGCGGGCGCTGACCCCTGGGCCGCTGCCCTGCCGTCGCCGCAGGCGCTGCCTGAGGACCTCGTTGCGGAGGGACACACGATCCCGGTTGCCCGGGTCCAGGCCATGCACGAGGGCAAGCGCCGCGCCCGCGCCCAGCGCGGCTCGTCTCAGGCTGCCGGATGAGGCCGGTCCCTGGCCCGGAAACCAGGCGCAGCCAGCCCGTCCAGGTGCGTGGCTTGCCCGTAGTAACCGGCATCGCGTATGCCAACCGCGGCTTCGCGGGCGATCGCGCATTGACGGCCCGGTGTCGTCGGCAGACACGAACATGCGGGTCGCGACTACGAAGAGCCGGTTGCGGTTGCGAGCCGCGTTCGCACGCGAATCCCTGACTCCGCCAAAACGGATCACGCTCCGATTATGCTACAGTGCCTGTTGCAAGCGGATCATGGTCCGTTTCCCGTTGCCTTCAGCCGCCGCCAGAGGAGACAAGTGAGCACGCAACAACCGAGCGTCAACACGTCGGCGACCACAAGCCGTGCGGTCCGGCTCGAGTCATTCGGCGGCCCCGAGGTCCTGAGACTCCGCGAGGTGCCCGAGCCGCACGCGGGTTCGGGGCAGGTCCGCGTGCGGGTCACCGCGGCTGGACTGAACCCGATGGACTGGTTCATGACCTCCGACGCCGAGACCGCCGCTCGATTCGGCTTGAGCCTGCCGTCCGGGTTCGGGACCGACTATGCCGGGGTCGTGGACCAGGTCGGTGGCGGCGTGACCGAGTTCGCGGCCGGCGACCGGGTGTTCGGCGGCGCCCTCTCCCGCGCGGTCGCCGACTACGTGGTAATTGAAGTGGCCGGGACCATCGCGGCGGGCGGCGACGCGCACCGTACCCCCGACGGCGTCGACGACCGCACCGCCGCCACCCTTGCCATAGCGGGGTGCACAGCCGCCGCCGCGCTCGCCGTTGTCAAGCCCGGCCCGGGCGACACACTGCTCATCGGCGGCGCGGGAGGCGGGGTCGGCGTGTTCGCAGTGCAACTCGCCCGCCTCGCGGGCGCGCGAGTGATCGGGACGGGATCGGCGACGTCGGCTGATGCCCTGAGTGCCCTCGGGGCCGAGCCGGTCGCCTACGGCGACGGCCTGGCCGGCCGGCTCCGTGCCCTGGCTCCCGCCGGCGTCACTGCGGCCGTCGACCTGTACGGGACGGAGACGGCGCAGGCGGCACGGGAACTTGGCGTGCCGGACGAGCGCATCACCACCATCGCTGCACAGATCGACGGGATCACGCCGGCGAACGGCGCTAGCGCCGCTCCCGGCGCGATCGAGGAGATTGCCCGCCTGGTCGCGGCGGGCCAGCTCCGTGTGCCCATCGCGGCAAGCTTCCCGGTCGAGCAGATTCGCGCCGCCGTCGAGCTTCAAGCCGGGCGGCACGTGCACGGCAAGGTCGTCATCGACCTCTAGCTTTTCGCTTGACGGCAGGATTCGAGTTCCGGCACGGCACATGGCCAGAAGCCGTGCGCCTCGGCCGTCGTGTACGGCCCGCTTCCGGCATGGGCTCGCGCCGCGTTCAACCCGCCAAGCATGGCCATGCCGCACGTGCTCGGCTCGCGCGGTGGCATCGTCGCCGTGCTCTGGGCACGGCACGACCCGCTCGTCACGCCCGCGCCGCCGAACCGCACCAACAAGATCCTTTGGGTGTCGAAGCTCCCGCTTTCTGACGGGTCCTCCCTTGAGATCACGGCGCAGCGGCTGGTCGACGGCGCGGCGGCCGGAGCCGTGCAAGGGCGACCGTAGCCGGCGGGCCCGGCCCGTCCGAGATCGACATGCCGACGGCAGGATGCTGGCAGTTCACGCTCCGCTGGTCCGGCAATGTCGACACGCTCGACTTGCCGTACGCAGCCGGGTAGGTTCCGAGGCCCGTTCAACGGGCAAGACGAGGCGACCGCGCCACGGCCCGTGCCCGCGAGGGGCGACACTGGGCGGGTGGATGTCACCGATCTCGACGCCGACCCGCTGCGCCAGCTGTCGCTATGGCTGGAGGAGGCCCGCGCGGCCGGCCAGCCGATGCCCGAGGCCATGACCATCGCCACCGCCACCAGCGACGGCGTCCCGTCAGCCCGCCTGGTGGTGCTGCGCGGCCTGCGGGACGGCCTGGTCTTCTTCACCGACTGCGACAGCGACAAGGGCGCCGAGCTGGCGGCGAACCCGCGGGCCGCCGCGGTACTGCACTGGCTTGAGCCGGCGCACCGCCAGGTACGCGCGGCCGGGCCGGCCGAGCGCGTCACCGAGGGCGAGGCCGACGACTACTGGGCCGCCCGCGCCCCCGCCGCCCGCCTCAGCGCGGCCGCCTCGCGGCAAAGCCGCGTCCTGGCCAGCCGGGCGGCGCTGGAAGGGCAGGCCCGGGACACCGCCCGCCGCCACCCCGGCGGAGCCGGGCTTCCCCGGCCCCGCCGCTGGGGCGGCTTCCGCCTGCTGCCGTCCAGCGTGGAGTTCTGGCAGGAGTCACCCGACGGCCTGCACGACCGGGTCCGCTACCGCCGGCACGGCAGCGGCTGGATCACCGAACGGCTATCACCGTAACAACCCAAGGCGCGCCTATGCGAGCGGTCCTACGAAGGACCCGTCTCACGCTCCAGGGGCCCCGGACGTCTACGTGATGTCCGTGTTCCCGGCAGAGAGCGAGTCCGATGACAGACGGCGCGAGGACCGAGATTCCCGCCCGGCCGGCCCAAGCCCCGGCGCGGCGCGTGGTGCGGAACCGCGCGCCCGGTGGGCGCTGGCGGCGCTGCTTGGAGCGCTGTTCCTTGGCAACGTGGACGTCGCGGTCGCCAACATCGCGGGGCCGTCGATCCGCGCGGGCCTGCACGCCAGCGACGGTGAACTGGAACTGGTGGTCTCCGGTTACACGCTGGCGTACGCGGCGCTGCTGGTGACAAGCGCCCGGCTGGGCGAGGCCCGCGGGTACCGGCGGATGTTCCTGGCCGGCCTGGCCGGCTTCACCGCCGCGTCGCTGGCCTGCGGCCTTGCCCCCAGCGCGCCGGTGCTGGTCATCGCCAGGGTCGTGGCCGGCGCCGCGGCCGCGCTGATGGCGGCCCAGGTACTGACCGGGATCCAGCTCGGCTTCGCCGGGCGAGCGCGCGCCCGGGCACTGGGCCTGTACTCACTCGTGCTGTCGGCCGGGGCGGTGGTCGGCCAGAGCCTGGGCGGGCTGCTGATCTCCGCTAACGTGCTCGGCGCGACCTGGCGCCCGGGGTTCCTGGTCAACGTGCCGATCGGGGTCGTGCTGTACTGGCTGGCCCACAGGTACCTGCCGAACGGCAGGCGCGAGCCGGGCCGCCTCGACCTGCCTGGCGTGGCGCTGCTCACGGTGGCGGTGCTGCTGCTGGTAGTGCCGCTGGTGCTCGGCCAGGACGCGGGCTGGCCTGTGTGGACGGGGGCCTGCCTCGCAGCGAGCGTCCCTGCCTTCGCCGGGCTGTGGGTGCTAGAGCGGAAGGTGTCCGCGCGCGGCGGCCAGCCGGTCGTCGACCCGGCCCTGATCGCGCGGCCCGTGATCGGCTGGGGACTGGCGTCCCAGGCTCTTACCACCGGGACCTACTTCGCGGTGCTGTTTACCCTCGCGCTGTACTTGCAGCAGGGGCTGGGCAAGAGCGCCGCCTACTCGGGGCTGGCGCTACTGCCCTGGGTGGCCGCGTTCGGTGCCCCCGGCCCGGCCCTCGGCTGGCTTCCCGCCCGCCTCCGGCCGTTGGCAGGCCCGGCCGGGGCGGTAATCCTCGCGGCCGGCTTCGGCGGCATCGCCGCCACCTTGTACGCCGGCGACACGAGCGGGATCCTGCTGATGAGCCTGCTCGGGGTGGCGGGGCTTGGCCTGGGCACCACCTTCACCGGCATGCTCAGCCAACTGACGGGATCGGTCACCAGCGAGCACGCCGCCAGCCTCAGTGGCCTGTTCAACACCACCACGAGGGTGGGCGGCGTCATCGGCACGGCCACCTTCGGCACCGCGTACCTTGCGCTCGCGGCCGTCCCCGGCCACGCGGTCCGCGGATTCGCGACGCTTAACCTCGCCCTGGCCGTGACCGCGCTCTCCGCCGCGGGCCTGGCCTGGCTATCGGTCGCGCACAGGACCACGGCCTAATCGGGCAGGGTACGGGTGAGGCCGAACCTGCTGAGCACGCTGTTGTCGGTGAAGCCGGTGATGACGCGGACGCGGTCGTCGGCGAGTGTGAGCCCGCCCTAGCGTAAGACCTCCAATCCGGGCAGCGCTTGATTCGCCGCCTCCCGATCCGGAAGACTTCGGCCAATAAGTCACAGGCGGACCGAAGGCAGCCTTCGACGAGCCGAAAACTGCAATCAGGAGCCAGGGGAAACAGGCAACGCCCCCGGCGACAAGCGCGAGCGCGAGATCCTCGCGAGCCCCCGAGGCACTCCCGCCTTTAGGGCCGGAGAAGGGCGCAATCCAGCCAGCCGCAACAAATAGCGTTCCAGTCGATACCGCGACCGGGATTCCGGGCCATACGTTGAGCACCAGCCCGGAATATCCGTCCGGATCCCGCCTGAGCATTCTGCCCTGCCGCCATGCCAAAACGAGTAGCGCCCAGCAAAAAAGCACCATGAGCGACATGGCTACCAGCGGCAGCAGCACACTCCACCTACCGTTCGACGCACGTTCACCGCGTCCGAGCTACATGGGAGCACCACGCAGCGACCCTACCATCCGAGCAATACCGCGCGGCATGTCCGCGGACGGCAGCACCAAGGGCACCCGCATCCCCCGCTGTCACGTATCGCAACTTGCCAGGAACAGCGAGACAGCGACATTCAGTTAGAAAAGATCAATCACGCTACGTCACCATCGCTGAGGTGACCTGCCATGATTATTGAGACTCGCCATATCACCTGCACAAGCAGTGAGAATCTGCCAGATCAACTGAGACCGGACAGCTGCCGACAGATCAAGTGAGAAACCGGCAACTTAACCGACAGCTCGTGTGAGAAACCGACACGTCAGCCGAGAACTGACACCGACCAAGCACCTAGCCGCGCTGTTCACGGCTGTGAAGGGAGCGGTCTGCAAGACCGTTCCGCCCAAAGTTCGAGCGCTAAGCGTCAATGGTCTGGCTGCTTTACTGAACGCGGCGTCTACCGTGGGTTGGTGTTAATCCGGTACTCGGTCAGACCCTCAAATACCATCACGAGGACAGTGCGGCGGCCGAAGCCCTCCCGCCGCTTGATCCGGTAACCTGCCTCCACGCTGATGTACTCGTCGCTGCTGCCCGCGATGGACTTGACCTCGACTTGCACGCCCCGCCAGGAATCCCCGATCCGGTGATCGCCCGGCGTTCCCGCGCTCGGTCCGTATTCGCCGGTCTGGCCGTCCTGCGGGCCGCCCTCAAAGCGGTACTTGAAATATTCCCCAGGCCGACCGCCAAGCTCATTGAACCGCCCCTCCCAGATCGACCAGTCACGGATACCCGGCCTGCGGTACTTGATTCCCTTGTTCACAGGGCGCTGCTTACGGGAAACCATGTCAACCTCCCGGTCATCTGGTCTGTCCCTACGCTGTCATCTAACCACGTCAGCCAGCCCCACGGACGGGCCGCAACGACCCGAAGCCTCTCTCAGGCCGCGCCATAACCTGATGTAAACGACAGCCCGCCTAGTGGATGGCAGGTTGGTTGGCGACGACGCTAGCCGGGTGCGCGCAGGCAAATTAAGCGCCCCGAGCGCGAACGCTCGGGGCCGCTTTTACGGGTGGAAGCCAAAGGTTAGTTCGGTAAAGAGAACGTAGGGGTACAAGGTCATGACGCTGGTTGAAGATCCACGGTCCGGCTCGCGAGGGGATGCCTTGATGCCGTCAGCGGATGAGGTTCTGATCGCCGCGATCGAGCTTGCGCTCACGGGTGCCGAGATGCCGCAAGAGGCCACCTTGCCGAACGGGCAAGCGACGGGGACGGGATTCGTGGCCACCCTGATGGCCGGGACTGCGCATCCGCGCGTTTCGGTCACCTGGTACCAGGACGGCAGCCGAGCGGTGGCCCGGACGGGCTAGCAGGAAGGCTCGGCGACTGCGAGCGGGCACTTCGCCGGGCCGGGCTCCGGGTCGAGTACACGACGGAGTCCACGAGCGGATGCCTGGTCGCCTGGCGGTAGAGGTGGAGCGTGGCAGCGGCGCCGGGCTGTCACGCTTCTCCCGTGTTCATCGTGGCGGAGCATCAGGGCGTTTCTGCACGGGCAATGCGATCCCGGACGGCTTTCCTCCGGTGCTTCTCGCTGACGTAGTTCTTCCGGCGGTGCTTGCTGCCGTAGAGGTCGGTGCCGCACCCGCAGCCGCACTTGCCCCAGTACACCGGTTCCGTACTTGGTGGGTTGCGCCTCCGGACGGCTTTCCTCCGGTGGTTGTCGTCGGCGTAGATCTTCTGGCGGTGCTTGCTGCCGTAGAGGTCGGTGCCGCACCCGCAGCCGCACTTGCCCCAATACACCGGTTCCGTGTCCTGGGCGGGGGCTTTGCGCTCCAGTTCGGGCAACTCCGCCTGTCCTTCTATCTCTCCCCGAGAGACGACCACGCGCTCTTTGTTGGCGGTGACCCGGAACCCGTGCTCCGCAAGCCAGGCGCCACGCTCAGGGGTGCTCAGCCGCTCCCACTGCCCAAGGTAAGTGTCGTCGGTCTTGACCAACTCCACGCGGTCCTCTATCACCGTGGTGTCGGCAACGCGCTCATGCTCCGCTCGCAGCCGAGCCCGTTCGCGGTCCTCTTCATCCCAGGGCAGTCGCTGCGCGCCCAGTTGTTGCAACTCGAACTTGATGCGCTCAAGCTCGGCCTCGATCTCGGCCTCGTTCCCGTAGACGATCACATGCTTCATGACCGGCACGTCGAACGTGCTGACCATGATCTCGTCGACCGCCGCGTTCACCGGTTCCATCCAGACCATGTTGCCGCAGGACTGACGCAGGTTGCCCCGGCCGGTACAGCGGTAGTAGAAGTACGGACGCCCCTGCGCGCCAAACGTCCTGACGCGGTACATGGGGCTGTCCTCGCAGGACGGACAGAACAGCGCGGTGGAGAGCATGGCGCGCTTCTCTGGATCGGTGTAGCCCTTCTTGGTGCGGGTGGACAGAGCCTCGTTCGCGCGCTTCCAGACGGCGGCGTCGACCAGGGGCTCGCAGCGGTGGATGGTCTTCCCGTACTGAAAGCGCGGAGCCTCGACCCAGGAGGCGCCGTAGCGGTAGCGGACGATCTTGCCGTCGCGTTCTTCTACCTCATCCGGTGGGACGGGGTCGCGCTTGCAACGGTGTCCCTTGTAAACCGGGTTCTTGATGATGCCTGCGAGGCGGCTCGCGGCCCATCCCTTGCCGGCCCTGCGCTGGACTCCCTCGCTGTTCAGCCACTTCGCGATGTTGTTCAGCGACCAGCCCTCAATGCAGCGCTGGTAGATCAGCGGGATGTACTTGCGCCCGTCATCGGTGGGAGTCAGGTAGTGGTCGTACTTCTCACCCGCAGACGTGTAACCGAACGGGGGGCGGTTGGTCAGCTTGCCGGCCTCATCCAGCGCCCTGAGTTCCCTGGTCACCCGCTCGATGATGTCCTGCCATTCCTCGTAGGCGCGCTCGGCGGCAACGCCCCACAGCGTCCCGTCCCGGTTGTCGGGCCAGTGCAGCCGCTCCTTAATGACGTAGAGCTTCTTGTGATTCGCCTCGGCCCACTTCCGCAGCCAGGCCAGGTCGAAGTACTCGCGCGACAGCCGCGACACGTCGAAGGCGACGATCCCGTCGTACTGGACGAGCTTAACCGGGTCGGTGAGCCACGGCCCGAGTTCAGGGCGGTCCCACGGGGCGACGGCGCCGGAGATGTTGCGGTCGCGGGTCACGTGCACGATCACGTGGCCTTCGCGCTGCGCCCACTCGCCGGAGTTCTGGTCCTGGGTCTGGATTCCGGTGATGAGTGTGTCGCCGCGTTCGCGGTCCCTCTTGGCCACGCGGCTCAGCCTGGCCGCGACCAGCCAGCGCTCGGGCTGCCCGTTCACCCTCATGTCCTTGGTGCTCCGTCCCGAGCCAGCGGACCCGTGCCCCGGCGAAAACCGACGGGGCGTCACGGTCTGCGCGTTAATCGATGTTCCTCCAGTAGTGTGCCATAAACTTTTTTGGCAGACAAGCAAATCGCAGATGTGATGGTAGTTGCTACGTTCCTGACCGCCATTCGGCAGCACCTCGGCGCGTCGCTCGCGGACCTGGAGTGGACGGTCAGCGCTTACACGCTCAGCTTCGCGGTGCTGCTGATGACCGCGGCGGCGCTTGGTGACCGGTTCGGCCGGCGCCGGGTATTCGCGGCCGGGCTCACGCTCTTCGCGGTGTCGTCGGCAGGCTGTGCCCTCGCCCCGGACGCTGCCGCGCTGATTGCCGCCCGCGCGGTGCAGGGCGCGGGCGCGGCGACCATCATCCCGATGGCGCTGGCCCTGCTGAACGGCGCGTTCCCGCCCGCGCGGCGGGGATTGCCTGGATCGCCGCCGTCGCCGGCCCCGGCACCAGCTACCTCGCCCTGGTCACGCCGATGACCCTCGTCGGCGTCGGGCTGGCGCTGTCCATCCCGGCGGTCACCAGGTCGGTCACCAGCACCGTGCCGCCCGCCGACATCGGCACGGCGTCCGCCGCGTTCAGCACGATGCGCCAGCTCGGCGGCGCGTTCGGCGTCGCGGTGCTCGGCGCTGCGTTCGCCGCGACCGGCGGCTACGCCACCCCCGCGGCCTTCACCAGCGGGTTCACCACCGCCTTCGGCGTGTCGGCGGGCCTCGCCCTGGCGGGGGCCGCGGTCGGCACCGTGCTGGCGGGCCACCGCGACCGTCCGTCACCCGCCGCATCGCCCGCGCCTGGCACGGTGGTCAGCGCCAGCCGGCCTGTAAGCGCGGGGTTACCTGCTTTACCTCGTCGCTGAAGGCGCCCACCTTGAGGCGGCAGCGCCGGCCCGGCCGCAGCTTGCGCCGCGTCGCCTCGTCGACTTCCGTGGCGTACTCGTCCTCGCCGTCGTCGGCCCGGACCGAGAACTTGGCCCGGTAGGTCTCGCGCCGCTCGCTGACCCGCTGGTCGGGCTGGAGGGAGCAGTCGGGCCACTGGACGTCGGCGGGGCTGTCGCCTCTAGCGCTGAACGGCCGGTACTTGTGCCACCCGAACTCCTCGTACTCGAAGTACGTGTGCGTCGTCAAAACCTCGTCCGACTTGCTTTTGGGCATGCTCGCCCCGGCCCGGCGCATGCTCCCTTCGATCACGATGTCGGGGTTCCTGGCCTGGACCGCGCGGAGGTTCCGCACGTTGTCCCCGTGCGGCTTCCACGCCGTGCGCCGGGACTCCCAGCGTCCCTGCTCAACCACCACGGTGCGCGTGCAGCTCAGCGCGACCACCCGCGCGTCCACGTTTCGCGAGAACACACTCATGCCCCTTCCAGGTGCAGTGTCCCGCGCCGCGGCAGTCCGTTCAACATCATCATCCCGAACGGGGGCGCGGCTTCGCCCACTCCCGCACCGCTGATGCCCCGCAGCCGGCCGGCAAGACGGCGGCCGGCTGCGAGCACCCGGTCAGCGAACGGCGGGGCTGGCTAGCGCCTGGCGGCACTCATTTGGCTGCTGCGAGCATCGTGGGGATTGCCCCCTCGTTCAGGAAGCCCCCGCACTGGTGCTGCCAGAGGCGGGCGTAGGTGCCGCCGCCCCGGTCGTGTTTGCCTCGGTGATGCTGGCCCCAAGGGGTGCCGGCCCGGTGGTGCTGGCATTGTGCACCCGCGCGAGGTCCAGTGCCCGCCGCGCGTCCTGCTCGTCGATGGCCGACACGAGGCCCGCGTGCAGCCGGTAGCGGTTGTCCAGGTACTCCGGCAGCGGTGCCTCGCCGACGGACTCCACCGCCAGCGTTGACACGTGACCAGGGTCACGCTCAGGCTGGGTGTCGTTAAATCACCATGGTGATTGGAGCTGGGCATGTGTGACCAGGTGTTTCGCGACCTCATGCCCGTCGTCTGCGCCCCCGTCGCGGTCGTCGCCGCCGCCGGTGAGGCCGGGCCGCACGGCGCGCAACGACGCACCGAGGAGAGCCGATGGCTGCTGTAGACATCACGTCCGGCGCGACTGTTCCGCCGGGCGCCGCCCCGACCACCGCCGAGCTGGTGGCGCGGGCCCGTGCGCTCCGTCCGCTGGTCGCGGCGAACGCCGGCCAGGGCGAGGCCGACCGCCGGGTGGTCGAGGAGAGCATTCAGGCCCTCATCGGCGCCGGGCTGTTCAAGATCGCGGTCCCGAGGCGCTACGGCGGCTACGAGACCTCCGTGCGCACCATGCTCGAGGTGTCCGCCGCGGTGGGCGAGGCGGACGGCGGCACCGCCTGGGTGCTCACGCTCGTCAACGTCTGCAACTGGCTGATCGGGCTGTTCCCGCAGCAGGCGCAGGACGACGTCTTCGGCGCCGATCCCGCCGCCCTGGTCTCCGGCGTCCTGGCGCCGACGGCCACCACGGTCAAGGTCGAGGGCGGCTGGCGGGTCACCGGGAAGTGGTACTACAACTCCGGGTCCTGGCACGCGACGTGGGCCGGCCTCGGCATCCCGGTCACCGACGCCGACGGGGCGGTGGTCAACCAGGGACTGGCGCTCATCCCGCGCGGCGACCTCGACCTGGAGGACACCTGGTTCGTCGCCGGCATGAAGTCCACGGGAAGCAACTGCCTGGTCGCCGACGACGTCTTCGTTCCCGAGCACCGGGTGATGCTGGTACCGCCGGCCATCGTCGGCGAGTACCCGAGCGAGAACCTCAGCGGCGAGCCGTTCTACCGCTCCGCCCTCGTGCCCGTGCTGGCCCTCGTCCTGGTTGGCCCGCAGCTCGGCATGGGCCAGGCGGCGCTCGACTACGTGATCAGCAAGGCCGCGAAGAAGCCGGTCTCCTACACGTTCTTCACCGCGCAGACCGAGTCCGCCGGCTTTCAGCTGCAGATCGCGGAGGCGGCGCGGCTGCTCGACACCGCGCGGCTGCACGCCTTCCGCGCGGCCGACGACATCGACCGGGCGGCGGCCGACGGCGAGTACCCGGACGTCCTCACCCGGGCCAGGATCCGGTCGGACACGGGCTACGTCGCCGAGTGCGTAACCCGCGCGATCGACATCCTGCTGTACGCGCACGGCGCGGCCGCGTTCGCCGACGTCAGCCCGCTCCAGCGGATCTGGCGGGACTCGGCCACCGCGGCCAGGCACGCGGTCGTCTCGCCACAGGTCAGCTACGAGGTCTACGGTAAGGCACTGCTCGGCGTCGAAGACAACATCACGCCGCTGATCTGACCAGGACACGAAGGGAATCCAACCGTGCGCATTGCCAACCTTGCCGGCCGGCTGGTGCTCGTCACACCAGAGGGCACCGCGGCGGTCGACGTCGAACGGGCCAGCCAAGGCCGGTTCTCCGCCGACCCGCAAGCGGTCTACGACCGCTGGCCGGAGTTCACCGCCTGGGCGGCTGACGTCGACCTGTCCGCCGGGGTGCCGTTCGCCGTGGCCGACCTGGGCGCGCCCGCGCCCGCGCCGCGGCAGGTGCTCGCCATCGGGCTCAACTACGCCGAGCACGCCGCCGAGTCCGGCTTCGACGTGCCGGAAGAGCCCACCGTGATGTTCACCAAGTGGCCGAGCTGCCTGACCGGTCCGGTTACCGACGTCGAGCTTCCGGACGGTGGGCACACCGACTGGGAGGTTGAGCTCGTCGCCGTCATCGGCCGCCGCGCGTTCCTGGTCAGCGCGGAGGAGGCGTGGGGCCACGTCGCCGGGCTGACCGTGGGGCAGGATCTCTCCGAGCGGGTCCTGCAAGCCGCGGGCCCGTCACCCCAGTTCAGCCTGGCGAAGTCGCTGCCCGGCTTCGGGCCCACCGGACCGTGGCTGGTGACGCCGGACGAATTCGACGATCCTGACGACCTGGAGCTCGGCTGCTCGGTCAACGGGAACCAGATGCAGAAGGGCCGCACCCGCGACCTCATCTTCTCCGTGCCCGCGATGCTGGCCGCGTTGTCCCGGCGGCTTCCGCTGCTGCCCGGCGACGTCATCTTCACCGGCACGCCTTCCGGGGTCGGCCTGGGCCGGACCCCGCAGGTCTGGCTCGCGCCGGGGGACGAGCTGGTCAGCTACGTGTCCGGCATCGGTGAACTACGGCAGCGCTTCACCGCCGCGCGCCCGTCCTGAAGCAAAGAAAGGCTGACCACCATGGCCTTGCACCGCCTCACCCAGATCGTGATGGGCGTGCCGAACGTTGAGCAGGCGGCCGCCTACTACGCCGAGTTCGGCCTCACCCTTGGCGCGGACGGCACGTTCGCGACCGTGGACGGCGGCGAGCAGTTGCGCATCGTGCCCGCCGCCAGCCGACGGCTCGTCCAGCTCGGCGTCGGCGCCGACGACCCGGATGACCTGGACCGCGTCGCGGCATCGCTCGCCGCCCTCGGCGTCCCCGCCGAGCGCACCGCCGGCGGCGTGCGCGCCGTTGACCCGGGCACGGAGGTTGCCGTGCAGGTCGAGATCGCGCCCCGCCTCCAGCAGGAGCCAACCCCGGCGCCTGGGTACAACGGCCCCGGAGTCACAGCCAGGACCGGCGAGCGGGCGCCCGGGATCCTGCGCGACAAGCCGGTCCGCCCGC
Source organism: uncultured Actinomycetota bacterium (assembly GCA_963767685.1). GTDB lineage: Bacteria > Actinomycetota > Actinomycetes > Streptosporangiales > Streptosporangiaceae > Trebonia. The sequence goes on along the minus strand of CAVYEZ010000005.1, from coordinate 515,780 downwards.
GCAAGCTCGGGCACGTGGTGTTCGGGTCAACCGACCAGCAGGCGTCACAGGACTTCTTCCACAAGGGCCTGGGCTTCAAGGTCAGCGACACGGTGCCTGGCCTCGCCGCGTTCATGCGCTGCTCGACTGATCACCACAACGTGCTCGTTCAGCAGGCCCCGGTCGCGTACCTGCACCACACGTCGTGGCAGGTCGACGACGTCGACGAGGTCGGCCGCGGGGCCAGCGCCATGCTGGCCGCCGACCCCGCCAGGCACGTGTGGGGCCTGGGACGGCATCACGTCGGGTCCAACTTCTTCTGGTACCTCAGGGACCCGGCGGGCAACTTCTCCGAGTACTACTCCGATCTCGACTGCATCGTCGACGACGCCCTGTGGAAGCCGGGAGTGTGGGAAGGCCCCCAGGGCCTGTACAGCTGGGGGCCGCCGCCACCGCCTTCGTTCCTCGCCCCCGAGGATCTCGCCGCCCTGATGACCGGCGCGCACTCGGCTCGGTGACCGCGGCGACGGACCCAGATGCGGCGGCCCCGGATGCGGTAGTCACTGAGGTCAACCGACATCGCGCAGGAGGTTCCCGATGACACACCAGCCGGACCAGGACGCCTTCCGGTCAGTTCTGCCCGCGGACATCGACTGGCAGCCGTTCCCGGCATTTCCCCCGTCGGCCCGCCTCGCCGTCGTGGTCGGCCAGCCGGCCGGGCCCGGACCTTACGTGGTCAGGGTCAAGGTGCCGTCCGGGGTCAGGCTGATGCCGCACCGGCACCGGGAGGACCGCGTCTACACGGTCATCTCCGGCGTCTTCTACATCGGGCTCGGGGAACAGTTCGACGATGAGAAGCTGGCGGCATACCCGCCCGGCGCCGTCATCGTCCTGCCCGGCGGCACCGCGCACTTCCACTGGGCGAAGTCGGGTGAGTACGTCACCCAGGTAACCGCGATCGGCCCGATCAGCCTCGAGTACCTGCACCAGGAAGACGATCCGCGGAACCACTGACGGTCTCCGGCGGCACGGCGAGGAAGTTGCCGTGGCCCGGAATAGCCTCGGCCGGCCTCGCGTTCATACCCTCGTCGGTGCGTTAGTGCCCCCCGGGCCTAACCTCTGCCTTCATGGAATACCGTCCGGCTGGAGCCATGTTGCGCCTTTCGCCGTGAGGCGGCCTGCGCACCGGCCACGGCACGCCCTCGTGAGCGAACGCTCCCGGGGGCGCTGTCATGTCCGGGCCCATTCCCGGGACGCGGAACGCCACGCTTGCACCGGAGTATTTAATTACGTTCGCTATCTCGGTCCGTGCCAATTAATCGCGTCAATCTCAGAATTAGAGCCGGCTGCTCCGAGGGGCTCGGTGGGGCTTTTGCGATCTGTTCTACTGTCACCGAAAAAGGCACTACCTGCAGTAACACGTGCGTTGCAGAGAGTAAAAAATTAACCTTCAAGGGAGATGTGACGCAACGCACAGTAGCTAAAACGGGACCTCTCTACTTCGCCGGCCCACACTGGGATCGACAATTCACTCGCCCTGTCAAAGTAGCCGTCATAGGCCGACTGAGCTGGCCGTTCTCCCGGTTCTTGGGTAATCTGCGTGCTTGCCCGGCGCGGATCTCGCGTCGATACCCCCAAACCGCAATCACGCTAGGCATTCACCGTGCCGGAAAACCCAAGGAAGTGATGCCGGGAGAGCCAGCCGGAAGACCCAAGGCGGTAGTCATCAGGACCCGCCGTGAGCCGAAAGGCCAAAAGAATTGTTTGCAGCAGCAGCACTCGTCGCCTACCTCGTCCAGCCGGGCGACACCCTGTCAGGAATCGCCGCCAGCCATGGCGTCAGCCTCGCCGCCGTTGAGGCCGCGAACCACCACCTCGCCAACCCCAACCTGATCTACGCCGGGCAGACTGTCGACCTCCCCGAGGGATCGTCTGCCAAGCCGGCGTCGTCTGTCACGCAGGGCTCCACGGCCGCGGCCAGCGCCAGCAAGAGCACGTCCGCGCAGCAGAGCTACCAGTCGCCGTCGAGCATCGCGAACGCGACCACCCAGGCAAGCTCCACCGCGTCGGGCTACTCGTCAAGCTCCCTCTCCGACATCCCGGGCGTGCCCCAGTCCTTCGCGGCCTGCGTGGCCTACCGGGAGTCGACTGACCTGCAGAACCCCGCCGCGAACGGCAACGCCTACGGCATCATCCCGGCCAGCGGGTACAACGTGGAGGGCACGTCGCTCGCCAACCAGAAGCAGGTGTTCGCTGAGCTGTACGCGCAGGACGGCACCTCGCCGTGGGCTTCCGATGGCTGCTAGCGGCCGCCGCTAGCCTCGCACCCGAGCCCCTCGCCGGCCCGGCCGGTCGCCTTCCCGTGAGCCGTGCTCATCCAGCGCGATCGGCCGGGCCTTCCCGTTCTTGTTCCTTACGAGTCCGCGGTTTCGCCGCTGGCGCCCGCGGATCGCGGCTAGCGTGCCGGGTATGGCAGTCCAAGGAGCCGGCCGGTGGTAGTCGCACTCGCGCTGGGTACCGTGCTTCTGGTCGGCATGGCGGTCATAGCCGGGTACGCGGCCCGGGTGCTGCCCGCGAGCGCGCGCGTGCCGCTGAACGCGGGCGTGCCCGAGCACAGCGTCTGGCTGCCGAAACGGGCCGGCCTGGCCGCCTGGCTCGCGGCCGGCGCGGCCGCGTTCGCGGTCTTCGCCCTGCTCACGCTCAGCGGCCTCGCGGCCAGCTGGGCGGAGTCCGTGCGCGTGGTGCTGCTGCCGTGCGTGATGACGGTCGTGCTCGCGGCCCAGGCCGGGGCGGTCATCGTGGCCCGGCGCAACGCGGCCGGGCCGTCCGGTGCCGAGACCCAGGCGGCGCCCGCGGGGGAATATCAACTGTCCGGGGGCGACGGGGCGGACTGAGCCGGGCCAGGCGCTGATCGCCGCGCCGAGTCGGTGAGCCGGTCGGCCAGTGCGAGGATGAGGCCGCGAAGCTCATCCGGCTGCTCGATCACGAACGGCAGGTCGAGCGAGGCCAGCGCCGGCGGAAGCCAGTCGAGCCGCTCCACCCGCAGCTCGGCGCGGAACCAGCGTGGTTCATCCGCCTGTGCCGGCGCCGGAGGCGGCAGTTCCGCCAGCGTCGCGACGCTGGCGGGCAACCGGGCGCGGATCTGCTCGGCCGTTCCCTGGATGCGCAGGCGCACGCGGTGCCGGTACGGGGCCGTGGCGAGCCCGGACAGGACACGCTGGGCCGGGTCGATCCCGGCGGGCGGCGCGAACGAGCCGGGCAGCGTCCTGGCGGCGGCGATGCGGTCCAGCCGGAAGGTCCGGTCCTCGCCGATCCCGGGATCGGCACCCGTGACGTACCAGCGGCCCGAGTGGACGACGAGACCGTAGGGATGCAGGGTGCGTTCGCTGCGGCGGCCGTCCCCGGCGGTGTACCTGATCGAGACCGGCCGGTGGTGGCGGACCGCGTCGGCGACGGTCAGCAGCACCGCGCCGTCGGCGGCGGTCGCCCCGGCGGGCGGGACGGTGAACGCGAGGGACCCCAGCAGGGCGTCGAGCCTGCGGGCGAGTTGTTTCGGCAGCACCCGGCGGATCTTGGCCGCCGCCGTCTCGCTCGCGGTGCCCGTGCCCGCCAGCAGCCCGGCCCGGTGGCCGGCGGTGAGGCCAAGCAGCACGGCGAGCGCCTCGTCGTCGGTCAGCATGAGCGGGGGCAGACGGTAACCGGGCCCAAGCCGGTACCCGCCGTAGCGGCCGCGCACCGACTCCACGGGCACGTCCAGGTCGATCAGGTGATCCGCGTACCGGCGCACGGTGCGCTCGTCGACGCCGAGCCGCCCGGCGAGTTCCGCCCCGGTCCGGACGCCACCCGACTGCAGCAACTCAAGCAGTGCCAAAACGCGGGCGGTCGGCCGAGTCATGGTCCAAGTATCTCGCGGATACCGGGCGGATTCTGTCCGGTATCAGTTTTAGCGTGGGGTACCTAACACCACGCAGACAGGGAGATCACGATGGAGTTCGCCTCGATCCGCATCATTACCGCCGACGTCGCCCGCCTCGCCGACTTCTACGAGAAGGCGACCGGGGTCGCGGCGAGCCGTCCCGGCGAGGACTTCGCCGAGCTCAGGACCGGCCGCGCGACCCTGGCGATCGGCAGCACCCGCACCGTGCCGCTGTTCGCGCCGGGCGCCGCCCGCCCGGCCGACAACCACTCCGTCATCATCGAGTTCCTCGTCGACGACGTGGACCGCGTGCACCAGAACCTGGCCGGCCTGGTGACGGACTTCGTGAACGAGCCCACGACGATGCCCTGGGGCAACCGGTCACTGCTGTTCCGTGACCCCGACGGCAACCTGGTCAACTTCTTCACCCCGGTTACCCCGGCCGCCATCGAGAAGTTCGCGCGCTGACGGCAACCGGGACCGCCGGCACCGGGCGGGCGGGCCGGAGGCAGCCGGCGCGATCGCCCGGCTGACTTCCAGCCGGACTGACGCTAGCCTGACGCTCAGGATTCCGCCCGGCCCGGTCGGTTGCCAGGGCCGGGCGTCGGCGTCGTCTGTCTGAGGTGGGCATGAATTCACCGGGTGTGTTCGCGGACCTGGCAGCACAGCGTGCGTGCTGGCATCCCGTCGCGTTCGCCGCTGAGGTCGCCGAGCGCCCGGTGCACTCTGACCTGCTTGGCGAGCCGCTCGTCGTCTGGCGCGGTGCGGGCGGGGCGTTGCGCGTGCTGTCCGACCTGTGCGTGCACCGCGGCACCGCGCTGTCGCTCGGCTCGGTCCAGGCCGACGAGCTGGCCTGCGCCTACCACGGCTGGCGGTACGCGGCGGACGGCCGGTGCGTGGCGATCCCGCAGAAGGAGGACCCGGCGGCCGTCCCGGCCAAGGCCCGGGTCCGGGCATTCCGCGTGCAGGAACGGTACGGGCTGGTCTGGGTCGCCCTCGAGGAGCCCCGCTGGCCGCTGCCCGACGTGCCCGAGCTGGAAAACGGCGAGTGGGCGGTGGTGTCGGCCGGGCCCTACCGATGGCGCTGCGACGCCGCGCGGCAGGTAGAGAACTTCACCGACTTCGGGCATTTCCCCTGGGTCCACCCGGGACTGCTCGGCGACCAGGAACGGCCGGTGGTCCCGCCGCACCAGGTACAGGCCGACGGCCACGTGCTGCGGTACGAGATCGTCCGCCCCGAGGCACCCAACAGCGAGGACTTCCCGGTGTTCGGCAACGACCAGGCCGGAGCGCCGGAGCGGCGCAGCCGCTACGAGCTCCACCTGCCCTACACGATCGCGTTGCGGCTTGGCTGGGGCGGGCAGCGCGGCATGGTGTACTTCTTCGCCTCGCAGCCGGTCGCCGCCGACCGCTGCGCGGGCTACGTGGTCATCGGCCGCAACTACAACACCGATCAGCCGGACCAGGTGATCCGCGAGTTCGAAGACACTATCTTCGGCCAGGACCAGGTGGTGGTCGAGTCCCAACGGCCCGAGCGGGTGCCGTTTGACCTGGCGGCCGAGCTTCACCTGCGCTTCGACGCGGTCGCCGTCGCGTACCGCAAGGCCATGCGCGACCTCGGCCTCGCGGCCAGCGCCCCCATCGGAATCTCAGTGGAATAGCTGGCGCCATGGGACGGGTCATCTTCATGTGCGGTCCCGCCGGGTCGGGCAAGTCCACGATCGCGCGCCGGTATGAGCGGCAGGGAATGTCCCGCCTGTCCTTTGACCAGGAGGCGTGGTCGCGCGGCATCACCGCCATGCCGCTGCCGGACGACGTGCACCGCGAGATCGAGGAGGTGCTCCGGGCGCGCCTGCTAGACCTCGTCCGCGCCGGATCGGACGTCGTCCTCGACTTCTCGTTCTGGTCCCGGGCCAAGCGGGACGAGTACCGCGCGCTGCTGCGGCCCCTTGGCGTCGTGCCGGAAACGGTCTACCTGGCGACCGGTCGGGCCACGGTGCTGCGCCGCACCGCTGACCGGGCGGCCAGGGACGGCGACGACTTCCAGCTCAGCCCGGAACTCGCCGCCCTCTACTTCGATCACTTCGAGGTCCCCACGGCGGCGGAGGGGCCGCTGACGGTCGTCACCAGCGCCTGACGCCGGAACAACTGGCTTGCCCGGCAGCTACCCGCGAGCGAGCGCGCTGACAACCGTGGGCAGCCCCGCCGGCACGCCGCCGTCGATCAGCGAGCCAAGGGCACCCGTGTCGAGGTGCTCGCCGATCATGTCGGCGAGCAGGTCATAGCGGCGCTCCCGCACGGCCGAGAAACATACGTCGGGCGCGGGAACGAAGTCCCGGCCACGCAGGCCGGCCAGGTCGCGCAGGAACGCGCGCCGGAAGCCGTCGTTCTCGAAGATGCCGTGCCAGGTCGTGCCCCGCACCGGGCCTGCCGCGCAGCCGTCGAGGAAGGGCTCGCCCCCGGACGAGGTGACGGTACCGTGGTGGATCTCGTAGCCCGTCACGGCCTCGCCGAGCGCGGTGCCCGACGGCCTCGCGAGGGTCTTGGCCGCGGCGAAGGAGACGGTGGCGGGCAGCAGCCCGAGCCCGGGCACCGTGCCCGCGCGGCTTTCCACGTCGTCGTGGATCGACCGGGCCAGCATCTGGTAGCCACCGCAGATGCCGAGCACCGGAAGGCCGCGCGCAGCCCGGTCGGCGACGGCCGCGGCGAGTCCGGACTCGCGCAGCCAGCCCAGATCGCTGACCGTGGCCCGTGTCCCCGGGAGGATCACCAGGTCGGCGCCCTCCAGCTGGGCGGGCGTCGTGGCGAGGTCGACGATGACGCCGGGCTCGGCGGCGAGCGGGTCGACGTCGGTCACGTTGGACATCCGGGGCAGCCGGACGACCGCGACCCGCAGGCTCGCCGGGCCGTGCGGCGGCCGGGCGGCCCGCGGCCGGGAGTCCAGGTCGAGTGAGTCCTCGGCGTCCAGCCACAGGTCCTTGAGCCAGGGCAGCACGCCGAGCGTCGGCCGCCCGGTCATCGACTCGAGCATGCCCAGCCCGGGGGCGAGCAGCCGGAGGTCGCCGCGGAACTTGTTGACGACGAAGCCGGCGACGTGCCGCTGGTCGGCCGGCTCAAGCACCGCCAGCGTCCCGTACATGGCGGCGAGCAGCCCGCCCCTGTCGATGTCGCCGACGACGATCACCGGCAGGCCGGCGGCGCGGGCCAGGCCCATGTTGGCGATGTCGCGGTGCCGCAGGTTGATCTCCGCCGGGCTGCCCGCTCCCTCGCAGATGACCACGTCGAACCGGCGGCGCAGGTCGGCGAGGCTCGCCGCGACCGCGGACTCCAGCATCGGCTTCAAGTCCTGGTAGTCCAGCGCGCCCGTCTCCGCGACCGGCTGGCCGAGCAGGACGACCTGGCTGCGGGTCTCGCTGCCGGGCTTGAGCAGCACCGGGTTCATCGCCGCCTCCGGCTCGACGCGGGCCGCCGCGGCCTGCATCGCCTGGGCCCGGCCGATCTCGGCGCCGTCGGCGGTGACGGCCGAGTTCAGCGCCATGTTCTGCGCCTTGAACGGCGCCACCCGCACGCCCTGCCTGGCCAGCCACCGGCACAGCCCGGCGACGAGGACGCTCTTGCCGGCGTCCGAAGAGGTTCCCGCGACGAGAAGAGCGCCATTCACCGGGCAAGGGTAGCTCCCGGCCCGCGCTTGGCCGGAGCCGGCACCCGCGGCGACGGGTCGCTGACCGTCGGGTGGGACGATGGCCGGGTGCTCGGCGACCTGGCGGCCCTCGGCCCGTTCTTCGCCGTCGGCTCGCACCCGCCGGCGGCGGCGCCGCTCGCGCCGTGGCGCCCGGGCAGCGAGCTGACTGGCCCGGACGGGCCGCTCCGGGACCGCGTGGGGTCCGTCCGGGCGGCCCTGGCGGCCAGGCGCGCGCACACGTCCGGCGAGGTCGAGCCGCGGGTTGCCGCCTCCGCCGTCCACCTCGGCCTCGTGGCGCGGCTGGTGTCGCCCGCGCTCGGCGCGGCCGTCCTGCGCTTCCCGCTCGACCTGCGCCCCGGGGGGCTGTGGTGGCAGGACACCGCCGGCGGCCCGGTGCCGCTGTCGGTTCCCGCGCCGTCGCCCGGCGGGGCGGGAGCAGCGGAGTGGGACCGGCTGCTGCTCGAGGAGACGGTCGCGCCCGTCACCGCGGCGATTGCCCGGCTGGTTCCCGTCTCCGGCCGCGTCCTGTGGGGAAACGTGGCGTCGGCCGTCAACGCGGCCGCCGCCCAGGTGGCCAGGCAGCGACCGGACCTGGCGCGGGACGCCTGGCGGACGGCCGGGCGCCTGCTGGGCAGCCCGTTGCTGCGCACCGAGCCGCACCCGCCGGGCCCGGCGTTCCGCCGGTCAAGCTGCTGCCTGTTCTACCGGCTCGCCCCAGGAAACCCGTCCGCCATCTGCGGTGACTGCGTCCTCGCCGCAGCCCGCCCCACCCACCGCTGCCCGCCGGATTTATCACCATAAGCGCACCAAGATCAAGTTTCTCGGACGCGGCGCCGAGAGTTAGGCACGGTATAGGTGCCCAGCTCTCGGCGCCAAGGGAAGCAGCCGGGGTCATGGGCGGGAGCAGAGTCGGCCGCTCCCGTTCGGGCTAATCCGAACCACGGCACCGGGCCAGGGCGATCGCCGCGCACACCGCGGCCGCCGCAGCGGTGACGGCGCGGCTCAGCCGGGCGGCGCGCGCGATGTCGTCGGCCCGCGGCGCGCGCCCGTCGCGGCCGAGGACGGGACGGTCCTCGACGTGCGAGCCGTAGTCATTGCGCCCGCCGAGGCGCACGCCGAGCGCACCGGCGAAGGCGGCCTCGGCCACCCCCGCGTTGGGGCTCGGGTGGCGGCGGCCGTCCGCGCGGGCCACGGCCAGCGCGCCGCGGCCGCTGCCGCCCGTCATGGAGGCGACGACGGCGGCGAGCACCGCGGTCAGCCTGGCAGGCAGGTAATTGGCCAGGTCATCCGCGCGCGCGGCCGCCCAGCCGAAGTTCTCGTAGCGCGGGCTGTGGTGGCCCACCATCGCGTCGAGAGTGTTGACCGCACGGTAGCCGAACAGCCCGGGCAGCCCGGTGAGCGCGCCCCACAACAGCGGCGCGACCACCGCGTCAGACGTGTTCTCCGCCACGGACTCCACCGTCGCCCGGGCGATCTCCGCCTCATCCAGGCCGTCCGTGCGGCGGCCGACGAGGTGGGTGAGCTGCTCGCGGGCGGCCGGCAGGTCACCGCGCCGCAGGTGCGCGGCGACCGCCTCGGCCTCGGCGGACAGCGAGCGCGAGCCGAGCACCGTCCACGTGCCGAGCGCGGTGGCCGCGGCCAGCCACGGCGACGCCAGCCAGCGGGGCAGCAGGCCGAGCAGCGCCGGCCCGCCGATGAGCAGCGCGGCGTAGCCGGCCCCGGCGGCCCGGTCGTCCCGCCACATCCGGCGCTCCAGCCGTCCCGCCACCCCGCCGAACAGGGCGACCGGGTGGCCGCGGCGCGGGTCGCCGGCGAGCCGGTCGAGCACGACGCCGGCCAGCAGCCCGCAGGCGGTGACCTGGCCGCGCCGGCGTTGGCGGGCCCGGCACTGGCCGGGACGGGAGCGAGGGGAGTGACCGGCCACGCGCCTAAGACTAGAGAGAGATGGCATAGTTGGCACGTGCACCTGCTTCCCGCTGAGCGATCCGGCCACCGGGTCATCGACAGCGAGCGCGTCTGCGAGGCGATCGCCGCGCTCGGCCCGGCGACGGACATCCAGGCCCGCGCGAAGACCTTCGCCATCCTCGGCGACCCCACCCGGCTCAGCCTGCTGACCTGCATCAGCGCCGCCGGGCCGATCAGCGTCTCGGACCTGGCCGCGGCGACCGGGTTCAACGGCACCACGGTGTCGCAGACGCTCCGCCACCTGCGCGCCGCCGAGGTCGTCACCGCCGAGCGGGACGGCCGGGTAATTCGCTACCAGCTCGCGGACGGCCCGGTCGCGGCGCTGCTGGGCCGGTAACGCCGTTGAGCGTCGACCTGTCCCATCACGGGGACGCGGACCTCGTGCCCGGCCTTATCGACCTCGCGGTCAACGTGCGCTCGGGCGGGACGCCCGGCTGGCTCGCGGAGCGGATCCGCGGCACCGACCTCGCGGCCTACCCGGACCCGCGGGAGGCGGTCGCCGCGGTGGCGGCCCGGCATGCCCGCGCGGCGGACGAGGTGCTGCTCACGGCGGGCGCCGCCGAGGCCTTCGTGCTGCTCGCGCGGGTCCTGCGGCCCCGCCGCGCGGTCGTGCTGCACCCGCAGTTCACCGAGCCAGAGGCCGCGCTGCGCGCGGCCGGGCACCAGGTCGAGCGGGTGATCCTGCCGTTCCCGTTCATCCTCGACCCCGGCCTCGTGCCGGACGACGCGGACCTGGTCTTCGTGGGCAACCCGACCAACCCGACGTCGGTGGCGCACCCGCGTGACGCCGTGCTCGCGCTGCGCCGGCCGGGGCGGGTCGTCGTCGTCGACGAGGCGTTCGCCGACTGCCTGCCGGGGGAGCGGGAATCGCTGGCCGGGCACCGCGACCTCACCGGGCTCGTCGTGATCCGCAGCCTCACCAAGACCTGGGGGCTGGCCGGCCTGCGGGTCGGCTACCTGCTCGCCCCGCCGGGCTCTGTCCGGCTGCTCGCGGCCGCGCAGCCGCTGTGGGCGGTGTCCAGCCCGGCCCTGGCGGCGTGCGTCGCCACGGCGTCGCCGGCCGCGCTGCGCGAGGCGGGGGCGTGGGCCGGCGGCCTCGCCGGCGAGCGCGCGCACCTGCTGCGCCGTCTCGCCCCCGTCGCCGGAGTCCGGGTGGTGCCGCGCCCGGCGGCGTCGTTCGTGCTGCTGGAGACCCCGGTGCCGGACCTGCGGGCCCGGCTGCGGCACCACGGGTTCGCGGTCCGCCGGGGCGAGACGTTCCCCGGGCTCGGCCCGACGTGGATCCGCGTCGCGGTGCGGGACACGGGGACCTCCGACCGGTTCGCGGCGGCGCTCGCGGCCGTGCTCGCGGACCGGGCGAGCTAGCGGTTCGACCAAGCGAGGGCCGTAAGCGCCGGGCTTGGCGTCGCTTTCGGTGTCGTGGTCGCCGCGTGGTTCCTCGGGTCCACGCCGCCGATGGGAAATTGAGCCGGCGGCAGGGTCAGCGGCGCTCGATGATCGTGCCAGTGCCCAGGCCGCCGCCGCAGCACATGGCTATCAGCGCGTACCTCCCGTTGACGCGCTCAAGCTCGTGGAGTGCCTTGGTGATGAGGATCGCGCCGGTCGCGCCGAGTGGGTGGCCGAGTGCGATCGCGCCCCCGTTGACGTTAACCTTCGCCGGGTCGGCATGCGTCTCGGACAGCCAAGCGAGGACCACCGACGCGAATGCCTCGTTCACCTCGAATACGTCGATTTCATCGACCGTCAGCCCGGTGCGCGCGAGCAGTCTCGCGGTCGCGGGAATAGGACCGGTGAGCATGAGCACCGGATCGCAGCCGACGAGCACCGAGTCGACGATCCTGGCCCGCGCGCGGACCCCCAGTGCGTCGGCCCGCTTGGCGGTCATCATGAGCACCGCCGCCGCGCCGTCCGAGATCTGCGACGAGTTCCCCGCGGTGTGCACCGCGCCCGGCGATTCCCCGCGGTTGACCTTGAGGCTGGACAGGCCTTCCTTAGTAGACGGCCGCGGGCACTCATCGGTAGCGAACGCCTTGGTTCCCACGACCGTGCCGCTGTCATCGACCACCGGTGCCTCAATCGGGATAATCTGGTCATGGAACCTGCCCTCGGCAATCGCCGTCGCGGCCCGCCGCTGCGAGCGGAGGGCGTAGTCGTCCGCGTGGTCCCGGCTCAGGCCCCAGCGGGCCGCGATGCGGTCGGCTCCTTCGAACTGTGTGGTGATTTCAAAGTGGTCGGCGAACCTCTTATTGCGCGCGTCCCCGAGGCCGGGGACGGACGCCGATCCCATCGGGACCCGGGTCATCGACTCGACGCCGGCCGCGATCGCCGCATCGACGATGCCCGCCGCGAGCATGCCGTGGACGACGGTGGCCGCCTGCTGAGCCGAGCCGCACTGGGCGTTGATCGTGGAGCAGGCGGTCTGGAGCGGCAGTCCCGCGCCGAGCCACGCGTTGCGGGCGACGTTTCCCGATTGCTGGCCGACCTGGTTGACGCAGCCGGCCACCACCTGCTCAACTGCCGCAGGATCGATGCCGGTGCCCTCGAGGAGTCCGCGGTAGACATCGCCGAGCAGGTCAGGCGCCTCGAACGCGGACAACGTTCCCTTCCGCTTCCCGACAGCCGAGCGGACGGCGCTCACGATCACGACTTCGTCGTTCATGCCCTGGGCTCCTTCTGCTCCTCATCAGTTTAGGCCAGTTTATCAAATTAATAGTTAGATGAATACCCTCATTGGAAGGTCGCTCAGTGGCCCATGCTGAGACCGCCGTCTACGGTCACCACCGAGCCGGTGATGTACGCCGCGTCGTCCTGCAACAGGAACCACACCGCGTGCGCGAGCTCTTCGGATCGGCCGAGGCGGCGCAGCGGAATGAGCGCGCCGATGGCATCCCTTGCCCGTGGGGTCATGCTTGCGGTCATGTCCGTGTCGAACACGCCGGGTACCACGCAGTTCACCGTGATGCCCTGTCGCGCCCCGGCCCGCGCCAGCGAACGGGTCAGCCCGATGAGCCCGGCCTTGGCCGCCCCGTAAGCGATCTCATGCGAATTGCCCATGGCCCCGGTGACCGATCCGATGTTCACGATTCTCCCGAATCCCGCCTCCGCCATACCGGGCCAGGCCGCCCGCGCCAGGTGGAAGGGGGCCGCCAGGTTCACGTCGATGGCGCGCTCCCAGAGCTGGTCACTCGTGTCGGCGATCGGGGCCTCCTCGAGCAGGCCGGCGTTGCTGACGAGGTACGCGACCGCTCCGTGGGCTGCCGTCACCTCTCCGACGAGCGCACGGCAGGCCGCGGCGTCCCCGATATCGCAGCGGTGCACGGATACGGCGGCGCCGGCCGAGTTCAGCTCGCGGCGCAGTGCCGTCGCGGCGGCTGAGTCATTGGCGTACACGGCGGCGACGTGCACCCCGTTGGCGGCCAGCCGGCGGGTGATTGCCGCGCCGATCCCGCGCGTGCCCCCGGTAACCAGCGCTACGCCACGTGGCATGAACCCTCCAAGCGAAAACTTAGAGAGATAATATAACTATTTTGATAGCATGAATCATGAAGACGGGTGGCCGGCGTTGCAAAGTTTCCGGAAGCTCGGTGACTCATCACGCGAACCGCGTCGTGCAACGCGACTGCAATCGTTGTCTAGCTGGCATAATGAATGTGTTCCGTTAACTTCTCATTCTTTTTGGATGGAACATGACCGAGGCGATAAAGGAAGTGGGGGCGCGGGTTCGCGTGCCCAAGATGGCCGAGCTGGTGGCCAGTGACCTGCGGCGGCGGATACTCCGCGGCGAGCTGGTCGAGGACGACGCGCTGCCCTCGGAGAGCGCGCTCATGGAGCGCTTCGGCGTGTCCCGGCCTACGCTGCGCGAGGCGTTCCGCGTGCTTGAGTCGGAGTCCCTGATCAGCGTGCGGCGCGGTGCCCACGGCGGCGCGCGCGTGCACCTGCCGAACGCGGACGTCGCGGCCCGCCAGGCGGCTCTGGTGCTTGAGCACCGCGGCGTTACCTTGCAAGATGTCTACGTGGCCCGCGGCGTGATCGAGCCGGGCTGTGTGGCAATGGTGGCGCAGAATCGGACGGCGGAGGACTTGCGCGCCCTGCGCGAGGCGATCGAGCGGTCCCGGGCCGCGAGCGACGACCCCGTTCGGCAGATGCAGGAGCAGACCAGCTTTCACGCGCTGATCGTCGACATGGCCGGCAACCAGACGCTCTCTGTCCTGTCGGGCATGCTCCGGCACATCATCGACGTCGCCCACATGGCCCACGTCGAGTCCGACGCCGGCACCCCGACCGGGCAGGAGGCCCTGAGGATGGGATTCGCCGCCCACGAGCGGATCCTCGAGCTGATCGAGGCAAAGGACGTCGCGCACGCTGAGCACCTGTGGCGCAAGCACCTGCTGGCGACCGATGACTACCTTCTGGAAGGTGACCGCACGCTCACGGTCTATGACTTGATGGCCTGACCGGCCAGGGCCTGGCCCTTCCCCTTAATTAGTTATATGATTCATCTATAATCTAGGCCAATCAAGGGGAAGGCCCTGCCGTGGTAAGCGAGGTGAGGCGGCCATGACGTTCGACCTGGTTGTCCGGGGCGGTACCGTGATCGACGGATCCGGTGGCGAGCCTGTCGCCGCGGACGTCGGGATCAGCGGCGACCGGATCGCGGCGGTCGGTGGTCGGCTAGGCCCAGGTCGCGACGAAATCGACGCGACCGGCCGACTGGTGACCCCAGGTTTCGTCGATATCCACACGCATTACGACGGCCAGATCACATGGGAGAACCGGCTGGCTCCGTCGTCGGGCCACGGCGTGACGACCGTCGTCATGGGAAACTGCGGAGTCGGGTTCGCGCCGTCACGGTCCGAGCACCGGCAGGCCCTGGTCAAACTGATGGAGGGCGTCGAAGACATCCCCGAAGTAGTAATGGCGACCGGCGTCCCCTGGAACTGGGAGAGCTTTCCCGACTACCTGAACGTGCTCGACGGCCGCGACTCAGACATAGACTTCGGGGCGCAGATTCCGCACTCGCCGCTGCGGGTGTACGTGATGGGCCAGCGCGGTGCCGACCTTGAGCCACCGACCGACGCGGACCTCCGCGCGATGCGGCGGCTGACCCGCGAGGCGGTCGAGGCCGGCGCGCTCGGCGTCTCGACGTCGCGGAACCTCGCCCACCGGACGAAGGCCGGGAAGTACGCGCCGTCGGTGAAGACGGAGGAGGACGAGGTCCTCGCGCTGGCGGACGGCCTGCGAGACGCGGGACGCGGCGTGTACCAACTCGTGCCGAACTTCGCGCTCGACCCGCAGGAGCAGTTCTCCCTGATCAGACAGATCGCGCGGCGCTCCGGGCGGCCGGTGTCATTCACGTTTATGCAGATGGCCGAGCAGCCGGACGGGTGGCGGGTGTTCCTGCGGGGGCTCGAGGACGCCAAGAACGAGGGGCTAATGGTCAGGGGCCAGGTCATTCCACGCCCGACCGGCGCGCTTTTCGGGCTGGACCTGTCCTTTCACCCGTTCGCGCTGAACCCGAGCTACCAGCCGATCGCCGGCCTGCCGCTGGCCAGCAAAGTGACGGCGATGCGCGACCCGGAGCTGCGGCGGCGCCTCCTGGCGGAAAAGCCCCGTGATCCCAACGGCTTCCTGCGGTGGGTGGTCTCCGGGCATGAGAGCGTCTACGTGCTCGGGGATCCGCCCAACTACCACCCTTCCGCGGACGAGAGCATCGCGGCACGGGCCCGCGCGATGGGAGCCAGTCCCCTTGAGCTGATCTACGACGCCCTGCTGGCCCGGGAAGGGAGGGAGATACTGTTCCGCCCGCTCGGCAACGCGACCGGGGAAAGGCTCGACGGCGCGGGCCTTGACCTGCTGGGAAGCGACCGCACCGTCCTAGGGCTCGGCGACGGCGGCGCTCACTACGGAATGATCTGCGACGCCAGCTACCCGACGTACTTCCTGACCTACTGGGTGCGCGACGCCGAGCCGGCCCGGCAGATCGACCTGCCGCGAGCGGTCCGCATGCTGAGCCGTGAGACCGCCGAGGCCGTCGGGTTGCTGGACCGGGGCAGTGTCGCGGTCGGTTACAAGGCCGACCTTAACGTCATCGACCTGGACAAGCTTCGCCTGCACGCCCCCGAAGTTCGCTACGACCTGCCGGCGGGCGGACGGCGCATCGTGCAGAAAGCCGACGGGTACGAGGCGACGATCGTGTCGGGGGTCGCCACCTACCAGGACGGCACACCTACTGGCCAGCTCCCCGGCCGGCTCGTCCGCGGGGCGCAGCCGGAGCCTGCCTGAGAACGCTTCGGAAGGGGGCACCGTGGACCTGCGGTTCTCTGCGGCGGACCTGGCCTTCGCAGCCAAGGTCCGCGAATGGCTGGCCGAGCACCTCACGGGCCGGTTCGCCGTCCTGGTCGGCAAGGGCGGATCGCAGAACGAGGAGTTCTACGAGCTGCGCGCGGAGTGGGAGCGCGAGCTGCACGCGGGCGGCTGGACGGGCCTCGGCTGGCCCGCGGAGTACGGCGGCAAGCCGGCGACCGTGACGCAGCGGGTCCTGTTCGAGTACGAGTACGCCCGGGCCCGCGCCCCTTACCGGACTGGCTTCCAGGGCACTAACCTGCTCGGTCCGACCCTGATCGCGCACGGGACCCATGAGCAGAAGCAGCGGTTCCTGCCCGGCATCCTCGCGGGAGACGAGGTCTGGTGCCAAGGGTTCAGCGAGCCGGCTGCCGGGTCTGACCTTGCCGGCGTGAAGACTAGAGCGGTGCTCAACGGCGGCGCGTGGGTGATTGACGGTCAGAAGATCTGGACGAGCCACGCCCACCAGGCCGACTGGATCTACGTGCTCGCCCGCACGGACCCGGGAGCGTCGCGGCACCGGGGCCTGTCCCTGCTCCTCGTGCCGATGCGCCAGCCCGGCATCGAGGTCCGGCTGATCATGAACATGGCGGGCGGCGATGAGTTCAACGAGGTCTTCTTCACCGAAGCGAGAACCGAGGCCTCGCTCGTCGTCGGGGCACCCAACGAGGGCTGGCCGGTGGCGATGAGCACCCTGGAGCAGGAGCGCGGCGTCGCCATGCTCGGGTACCAGACCCAGTTCGAGACGGAGTTCGCCGCCGCCCTGCGCGCGGCGCGTGACACCGGCGCGATCGCGGACCCGCTGATGCGGGAGCGGCTTACCCGCTCGTTCACCGAGCTGAGCGTGATGCGCTGGGACACACTGCGAATGCTGAGCAAGCTGATGCGAAATGGGTCACTAGGAGCGGAAACGTCCCTGCTCAAGCTCGTTTGGCCGCAGTGGCACCAGCGCCTCGGTGACCTCGAAATGGACCTGCTCGGCGCGGCGTCCCAGGTGGTCGGCGAGAATTACCAGCTCGGCCCGTTCCAGCGCACGTCTCTCGTCAGCCGGGCCGAGTCGATCTACGGCGGAGCCCAGCAGATCCACCTCAACATCGTCGCGGAGCGCATGCTCGGCCTGCCCCGCGACCCACGCCCGCCGGGCACCCCGGCCGCGCCCCGCTAACATCCGGGCCCCGCCAAAGCGGGCGCGCGGGCCGCGCGGCGTCTTGAATGCGACTTCTTCCTGCCCGTGCTTACGGAACCACTCCCTGGTCTCATCCCGCTGCCTGCGGCTCACGGTCACACGCTCTCCTGACGACGCCTGGCATCCGGTGGCGTATTATCGTTTAATTATTATACTATCTATGGTCTGGGCGGGGCCCCTGCGCAGCCATCCGGGCGACGACGGGAGTGCATGAGAATTGGGACCGCTGGCCGGACTGCGGGTCATCGAGCTCGCAGGCATGGGACCTGGCCCCTTCGCGGCGATGATGCTCGCCGACATGGGCGCCGACGTGATCCGGGTGGACCGTTATACCCGCGGCGGCGAGCTGCCAGATACCGAGCTCCGTGTGCGTGCCCAGGATCCCTCGCGCTACGTCATGCACCGCGGCCGGCGGTCCATCGCGGTCGACCTCAAGCATCCCGCCGCCGCGGAACTGCTGCTGCGCATGGTGGAGCGGTCCGACGCGCTGATCGAGGGATTCCGCCCCGGCGTGGCGGAGCGCCTCGGCCTGTCGCCCGAGGCGTGCCTGCGGCGCAATCCCCGGCTCGCCTACGGCCGGATGACGGGATGGGGCCAGGACGGCCCGCTTGCGGAGACCGCGGGTCACGACATCAACTACATCGCGCTGTCCGGTGCGCTGGCCAACTTCGCCAGGGAAGGTCAGCTGCCGGTGCCCCCGGTGAACCTGGTCGGAGACATGGGCGGCGGCGGCCTCATGCTGGCCTTCGGCCTGGTATGCGCGTTGCTGCAAGCGCGCGCGAGCGGGCAGGGGCAGGTGGTCGACGCCTCGATCGTCGACGGCTCCGCGGCGCTCACAGCGATGCTGTACGGGCTTCGCGCGCAAGGGCGCTGGCCGGGCAGGCCGGGAACCAACTTCTGCGACACCGGTGCCCCCTACTACGACGTCTACGCGACGGCGGACGGACGCCACGTCGCGGTTGGCGCCATCGAGCCGAGGTTCTACGGCGCGCTGTTGCGCGGGCTCGGCCTGCCACCCGAGTGCGAGCGGGAGCAGAACGACCCCGCGACATGGCCGGCCAAGCGCCGCCAGTTCGCCGCGATCTTCGCCGCGAGAACGCGCGACGAGTGGTCCGCGCTGTTCGCTGGCACCGACGCCTGCGTCACCCCCGTGCTCAGCCTGGAAGAGGCCGCCGACCACCCGCACAACAAGGCAAGGTCCGCATTCACAGAGCTCGACGGGATCACGCAGCCGTCTCCCGCCCCGAGATTCAGCCGGACGCCGGCCGGGCTGACGCGTCGGCCGCCGGTGCCCGGTGAGCACACCGCCGACGTGCTGGCCGAATTCGGCTTCACCCCCGAAGAGATAACCGACTACCGGGATGCGAGCGTGCTCAGTTGAACGATGCCTGCCTGACCTGGTCCCAGCTGGTGCTGGCCCGGAGCGACAGCGAAACGGCCGCGCTGACGGGGGAGCGCGACGTCTCCTACGCCGAGCTCATCGGACTGGCGGAGGCGGCCGCAGCATGGCTGGACGAGGCCGGAGTCCCGGCCGGGATGCCGGTACCCGCGCTCTTCGATACCAGCCCGGAATCGCTCGCGATGATCATCGCGGGCTCGTGCACCGGCCGCCCGGTCGCACCGCTCGGCCCCCGGCTCACGGCACGCGAGCTCGCCGGGTGCATCGCCGGGCTCGGCGCCCCGGTGCTGCTGGCCGAGCCCGGCTACGCGGAGCAGGCGGCCGCGGCCGCCGAGCGGGCGGGCTGCCGACATGCCGTCGTGCCGGAGCTGAAGCCCGGGGGCCGCGGACTGCTGCCGGAGACCCGGCCCGAGGCGACGGCCGCCATCCTGCACACCTCCGGGACAACGGGTGCTCCCAAGCAGGTACCGATCAGGCAAGACAAGCTGGCGCAGCGGGTCGCGGTGAGCTCGGCGCTCATGACGGTCGGACCGGGCAGCGTATACGCCTCAGGGTCACCCTTCTACCACATCGCCGGCCTCGGCAACCTCGCGGTAATGATCGCCGTCGGCGCGACCGTCCTGCCGTTTCCCAGGTTCAGCGTGGCGGCCTGGCGGGATCTCGGCGCCTACGGCGTCACCCACGCCTTCCTCGTCCCGACGATGGTCGAGCGCCTGCTTGAGGCAGGTGCCCTCACGCTTTCCGGCCTGCGGCTCCTGCAGTACGGCGCGGCGCCGATCCGGTCGGCCACCCTGGCGCGTGCGGTAGCCGCGTTGCCCGGCGTCCGTTTCATCAACATGTTCGGGCAGACCGAAGGGTCCCCGATCGCGTGCCTGGTCCAGGAAGACCACGACCGCGCGCTTGCCGGGCGGCCGGGCCTGCTCGCGTCCGTCGGCCGGGCCGCGCCCGGCATCGAACTGCGCCTGGCCAATCCCGACACGAACGGCATCGGTGAGATCCTGGCCCGGGGCGACCACCTGTTCAAGCTCGCCGAGGACGGGTGGCTGCACACCAGTGACCTCGCCACGATCGACGCGGAAGGCTACGTCTACCTGGTCGGACGGCTGGGAGACCGGATCAAGCGCGGCGGCGAGAACGTCCATCCGGTCGAGGTCGAGGACGTGCTGCGGGAGCACCCGGCGGTCCGTGAGGTCGCGGTGATCGGCGTGCCGGACGCGGAACTCGGCCAGGCGGTGCGCGCCTTCGTCGTTCTCGACGCCGGCGTTCCCGAGCCAAGCCCGGATGAGCTGCGGGTCTTCGCCCGCCGCGCGCTGGCAGGCTTCAAGGTGCCGACAACCTGGCGGTTCGTGCCGGAACTGCCGCGCAACGCGAGCGGCAAGGTACTGCGCCGGGTGCTCGGCGAGCGCGGCTGAAAGCCTCAGCTGGGCAGCCTGATCGGTATTCTCCCGAACGATTGCGGCTTCCTCGGCACGGCGCGCGACTATCTCCCTGTGACCTGGTGCCCGGTGCCGTGAATGCGGAGCCGCGTTCCCGGGACGGCTGCGCCCGGCTTCGAGCGGGCGCAGGCAGGTTCTCCCGTTTCCCCGTGGCCCTTCTTTGCGTCAGCTTGTAGTATTTATTTAGCTAATTTTTGAAGCAGGGTGACGGGAGCGGCGTGAGCGTGATGATGACCGAGGATGAGATCCGGGCCGAGATCGGTACCGCCTTGTCCGGGCTCGGTCCCGTCCGGAGTTCCCGGATGGGCGCGGGCAACGACGACATCACGACGTCGCGCGACTACCTCCGGGCCCTGGCCGCGGGCGGCTGGATCGTCCCGTCATGGCCGGCCGAGTTCGGCGGGCGCGATGCGTCGGCCGAGACGGCCGATTCGGTTCGCGCCGTGCTGTCCGAGCTGCCGAGGCCGGACCTGTACCCATTCCAGGTCGGGATCGACCTGATCGGGCCGAGCCTGCTCGTGCACGGCACCGGGGCGCAGAAGCGCCGCTGGCTGCGCTCCATCGCGGACGGGGCCGATATCTGGTGCCAGATGTTCTCCGAACCGTCGGCCGGCTCCGATCTCGCCAACGTGGCGACCCGCGCCCGCCGTGACGGCGGCGAGTGGCTGCTCACCGGGCAGAAAGTCTGGACCAGCCGGGCCTCGTACGCGACCTGGGGACTGGTCCTCGCGCGGACCGATCCCGCCGTTCCCAAGCACAGGGGGCTGACTGTGTTCGCCGTCCCGATGGACGCCCCCGGCGTCACGGTCCGGGCACTGCGGCAGATGAACGGGGACCAGCACTTCAGCGAGGTGTTCCTTGAGGATGTGCGGGTGAGTGACACTGACCGGGTCGGCGCGGTGGGAGGGGGCTGGCGGGTCGCGATGACCGTGCTCGCGAACGAGCGCACCGGGTTGAGGGACGACAGCGGGACCGCGGCCTCGGTGACCGACCCGCCCGAGTGGCTGACCGAACTGGCGGCGAGCGGCGCGCTGCGCGACGAGCTGCTCCGCGAGCGCGCGATGCGGGTGTACGTGGAGGAGTGCGTCGTCCGGCTGATGCAGGCGCGCTCCGCGGCCACTCTCAAGGCGGGCCGGACACCGGGACCGGAGGGATCAGGCCAGAAACTCCGGGCGGCGGCGGTGTTCAAGCAGCGGGCGGAGCTGATCAAGGATGCCCTCGGGCTTGGCGGGCTGCTCAGCGACACGCCGGGGAACGTGGAGTTCCTGACGGCACCGTCCATGTCCATCAGGGGCGGCACCGACGAGATCCAGCGGACGATTATCGGCGAGCGGCTGCTTGGCCTGGAACGAGAGCCGCGGGTGGACAAGGACACGCCCTGGCAGGAAAGCCGCGCGGGATCATGAAGCGGTTCCGGCCATGTTGTCCGCGGCCGAGGAGCGCGGTCAGCTCGCCAGGTGCAGCAGCGCGGCGAGTTGGCGACGGTGCGCGGCCGGGCCGCCGAAGAGCAGCTCTGACGATTTCGCCCGCCGGTAGTACAGGTGCGCCGGGTGCTCCCAGGTGAAGCCGATCCCGCCGTGGACCTGAATGCAGTCCGCCGCCACCCGCGCGAACGCCTCGGAGCAGTAGCTGTGCGCGAGCGACGCGGCGATGCCCAGCTCGCTGTCCTCACGATCGCCGACGGCAGTCGATATCGCATGGTAAGCCGCTGCCCTGGCTGCCTCTACATCGACGGCCATTTCCGCGCAGCGGTGCTTCACGGCCTGGAACGAGCCGATGGTGCGGCCGAACTGAACACGCACCTTGGCGTACTCAACCGTCATCTCCAGCAGCCGCTGCGCCCCGCCGACCTGTTCGGCGGCCAGGGCGATCGTCGCCAGGTGGCGCAGCCGGGCCAGTACCCGCCGTGCGTCGCCCGGCGTGCCGAGGGGCTGGGCCTGTGCCCCGGAGAACTCGACCGCGGCCACCTTGCGGGTGCCGTCCATGGTGGGCAGCAGCGTGCCGTGCACGCCGCGAGCCTGCCCGTCAACCAGGAACAGGGCGGGCTCGCCGCCAGCGAGCGCGGTGACTATGAACAGGTCGGCCACATGACCGTCGAGCACGTAATCGACGCGTCCGTTGAGGCGCGCCGTCTGGTGCGTGCTCGCGACCACGCGCAGCGGCCGCTCGTGCCCGGCCAGCAGCCCGTCGTCGGCGACCGTGCCGATGGCCGAGCCCGCGCAAAGGTCGGGCAGGTGCTTGCGGGCGATCTCGTCGTCGCACGCGGCCAGCGCGGTCGCAGCCATGACCGCCGAGGACAGGAAGGGGCCGCAGTACAGTGCCCGCCCCATCTCCTCCATGACGATCGCGAGCTCGGCAAAGGTCGCGCCCGCGCCGCCAAGCGGCTCGGGCACTGCCAGCCCGTGCAGTCCCATATCGGCCGCCCGCCGCCAGAGCTCCAGGTCGTAGCCGCAGTCGGTCTCCATCGTGGCCCGCATCGCCTGCTCCGAGGCGTGCCGGGCGAGCAAGTCCCTGACGGCCGCGCGCAGGGCGTCCTGCTCCGCGGTATGGGCGAGATCCATCGTCGCTCCGATCTGGTTCCCCTGTTCCCGTCATTATATCAAAGAGCTAGATTAGTTATCTATATAGCCTTGTCGTGGCCGCCGGCGTCCGGGTCGCACTAGCGTCGGCCGGCATGTATTAAGTAAAATGTAGTCAGATCATTCAGCTAAATGCGAGATCCGCTTCGGCTGGCGGGCCATCGGAGGTCGACAGATGATCACGACGCGGTTCACTGAGCTTT
The DNA here is from genome assembly GCA_963767685.1 of uncultured Actinomycetota bacterium. Lineage (GTDB taxonomy): Bacteria > Actinomycetota > Actinomycetes > Streptosporangiales > Streptosporangiaceae > Trebonia. Next base: position 493,093 of record CAVYEZ010000005.1, on the reverse strand, counting down.
TCGGTGTCCGGCATCCCATCGCCCAGGGCGGCATGCAGTGGGTCGGCCGGGCAGAACTGGTCGCCGCCGTGGCGAACGCGGGCGCACTCGGGTTCATAACCGGCCTGACTCAGCCCACGCCGGAAGCCCTGGCCGCCGAGATCGCCCGCTGCCGCGACCTTACCGATCAGCCGTTCGGCGTCAACCTCACCATCCTGCCCACGATTACGCCGCCGCCCTATGACGAGTACCGCCGCGCGATCGTCGAGTCCGGCGTCACGGTCGTCGAGACGGCCGGCGCGAACCCCGAGCCGCACATCGGCCTGTTCCATGAGCACGGCATCCGTGTCATCCATAAGTGCACAAGCGTCAGGCATGCGGTGAAGGCCCAGGCCATCGGTGTCGACGCGATCAGTATCGACGGGTTCGAGTGCGCCGGGCACCCCGGAGAGGACGACACTCCCGGCCTGGTTCTCATCCCCACGGCAGCCGACCAGATCACCATCCCCATGATCGCGTCGGGCGGTTTCGGCGACGGGCGCGGGCTGGCCGCGGCGCTCGCGCTCGGAGCTGACGGCATCAACATGGGCACGCGGTTCATGGCGACGGCGGAGGCGCCCATCCACCGCAACATCAAGGAAGCCATCGTCCGAGCTAACGCGCTGAGCACGCAGCTGATCTTCCGCACGCTGCGGAACACGGCCAGGGTGGCGGACAACTCCGTCAGCCGCGAGGTCGTGAAGATACTCAATGAGGGCGGGCAGTTCGCCGACATAAGCCACCTTGTCGCCGGCGCCCGCGGGCGCGTCGCCTACGAGCAGGGCGACTCCGACGCAGGCATCTGGTACGCGAGCCTGGCCCAGGGGCTGATCCACGACATCCCGCCGGTGGCCGAACTCGTCGCCCGGATCGTCGCCGAAGCCGAGGGCATCATCACCGGTCGCATGCGCATGATGGTGGACGATGCCCAGGTACCGACGGTGGCGTGAGCTAGCGCGGCGCGAACGTGCAGGGTATCGACATCGGCGGTTGGAGTTACGCCGCGGTAAGCGGTGTAGCTCCAACCGCTAGCAAACTACGCGCGAGCGGGTGGCGTTAGCCCGCGCTGGCCCCGGCGCGGACGGCGCGGCTGGCGCCGATCGCGTGCCTGACCAGAGCGACGAGCACCTGCTTGACGGACTCGCGGTCCCGTGCGTCGCACAGCACGACGGGGGTACCCGGGTCGAGGTCGAGTGCGTCGGTGACCTCGCCCGGGGTGTAGCCGGGGGCGTCGTCGAAGTGGTTGACGGCTACCAGGAACGGCGTCTGGCGCTGTTCGAAGTAGTCGATCGCGGCGAAGCAGTCGGCGAGCCTGCGGGTGTCGGCTAGCACCACCGCGCCGATGGAGCCGTAGGCCAGCTCGTCCCACATGAACCAGAATCGCTCCTGGCCGGGGGTGCCGAACAGGTACAGCGTCAGGTCGGCGCGGAGCGTTATCCGGCCGAAGTCCATCGCCACGGTGGTCGTTGTCTTGCGGTCCACCCCGCTGACGTCGTCGATCCCGACGCTGCGGTCGGTGAGCTCTTCCTCGGTCCGCAGCGGGCGGATCTCGCTGATCGCGCCCACCATCGTGGTCTTGCCCACTCCGAAGCCGCCCGCGATGAGGATCTTCAGCGCGGCGGGCTCTGGGGTCGCCGCGGTCATGGTGCCCGCGGTCACCGGGTCAGAGTGCCTGTAGTCCATTGAGCACCTCCTGCAGCAGTCGCTCGTCGACCACGCGTCCGCGCGGTGCCTGCTTTATCCGCAGCGCCCGCCACTGGATCAGGTCGCTGAGCAGCACGCGGACAACGCCAACGGGAAGGTTCGCGTCGGAGGCGAGGTCCACCACGGTGATCGGCTGGCGGCACAGGCCGAGTAGCCGCTTGTGTTCCTGGTTGAGACGCGCCTCCGGCGGCAGCCGCGGGTAGGGCTCGGCTGCCACGGCGTCGATCAGTCCGACGTAGGAGCCGGCGTCGGGCTGTGTGCGGCCTCTTGTTACGGCGTACGGCCGAACCACGGGTCCGGCCTCCTGGTCGAGCCATCTGTCCCTCCTCGATGGGCTCATGCCGGCTCACCTCACGGCCGTACGCTGGTGCGGGCTTCTCGGCGCGGCGCTGAGGTGGGTGCCCATCCGCCGCACCAGCATGGCCATCTCGTAGGCCATGACGCCCAGGTTCGCGCCCGATGACGCGAGGACCGCCAGGCAGGCGCCCTGCCCGGCCGTCATGACGAACAGGAACGCGGAATCCATTTCGATGATGGTCTGCCGGACGTTGCCCGCGCCGACCTGCTGCCCGGCGCCGCGCGCGAGGCTGTGTACGCCCGCCGCGAGGGCGCTCAGGTGGTCCGCCTCCTCCTTGGTCATGGTCCGCGATCTGGCCACGACGAGACCGTCCCTGGACAGGACAAGGGCCTGGGTGATGCTCGCGACCCGCGAGACCAGGTTGTCAAGCAGCCAGCCGAGTTGCTCGCCGCTGTTGGTTGGCTGTGTCATGACTGATCCTGTTCGTCGAAGTCTCGGATGTTGTCAATGCGGCCCCGTTCCCACCCGTCCTGCAGCGCGGACAGCAGGCTGCTCGCCTCCTCAGGAGAGCGGTCTGCCGTCTGCTCGTCCCCTGGCCATCCCGACGGGCCGCGTCCGGTCCCCGTCGACTCGGACGCGATGCCGGACGCGCGGCGCAGCTGTGGTGCGAGGCTCGCCTGGCGCTCCCGCCGGGGCAGTCCCGGGCGGCTACGGGATCCCGGGTCCCGGCTAGGTGCCGCAGTGCCCCCGCCTGGCGCCATTGCGTCCCAGCCGTGGAGCGCGGCGGGCAGGCCCGGGGCCGCCGTGTCGGACGGGCCGACGTCGCTGACCGGCGAGCGCACGGCCTGCGGCGGGTTGAACCAGCCGCCCGGTGCGGGCGCCCCGGCTGGTGCCGGGCGGAGGCCGGCGCTGCGGGGGGCGGGGCGAGCGCGAGCGGTGCGGGAGCGGAACGGGGACCTGGCAGGGGACCGGGGCCGGCGTAGTCCCGCCGGTGCCTGCCAGTGAGCCCGAACGCCTGCTCCGGCGCGCCCGCGCCGTCGCGCCCGGGCCCGCCCGTGAGGACCGGCGCCGGCTGCTCGCTGGCACCGCCCGTGCCGCCGCCCGTGCCGGGGGACCAGGCCGCGTCGTCCGCCGACACCATGATTGCCAGCGGGAGCAGCACGATGGCCGTCGTGCCGCCGAAGGGGGAACGCCGGAGGGCGACCTTGACCTGGTGCCGCGCCGCGAGCCGGGCCGCGACGAACAGACCGAGCTGGTCGGTGTTGGCGATGTCGAACTCGGGCGGATTCGCCAGCCGCTCGTTGATCACGGCCAGTTCCGCGTCGGGCATGCCGAGCCCGCGGTCCTCGATCTCGATCGCGAAGCCGTGCCCGACGCTGTCGCCCCTGACCTCCACCCGGGTCTTCGGCGGAGAGAACACGGTCGCGTTCTCGATCAGCTCGGCGAGCATGTGGATGACGTCGTTCACCGCGGTCCCGGCGACCGTGTCGGCCGAGTCGCTGGCCACGTCGACCCGGACGTAGTCCTCGACCTCGGCCACCGCGGCGTTCAGCACGTCGAGCACGGGCACCGGGTCGCGCCAGCCGCGGCCCGGGGTCTCTCCCGCCAGGATGAGCAGGCCCTCGGCGTGCCGCCGCATGCGGGTGGTCAGGTGGTCGAGGCTGAACAGGTCGCCGAGCGCGACCGGGTCGCTGGTGGCCCGCTCCATGTCGTCGAGCATGGCCAGCTGCCGGTGCAGCAGCGACTGGTTCCGCAGCGACAGGCTGACGAAGACCTGGTTCACGCTCTTGCGGAGATTGGCCTGGCCGACGGCCGCCTCGACCGCTGTGTGCTGGACGCTGGAGAAGGCCCGCGCCACGTTCGCGATCTCGGTGACCCGCTGCTCCAGCCGCAGCGGCGGGGATTCCACCTGGACGTCTACGTCCTCGCCGCGGCGCAGCCGGTCAACCAGCCGCGGCAGCCGTTCCTCCGCCATCTCTCGTGCGCTGGCGTACAGGCCGGTGAGCTCGACCCGGAGCCTGGTGCCGAATCGGTAGGCGACATAGCCGGAGACGAGGACCGCGAGCAGGCCCAGGCCGGCGGCCAGGTACAACTCGTTCCGCAGGTCGCTGCTGAGCTGTGCCGACTTCGCCGCGTCCAGGGCACCGATCCGCGGCAGTGCCGACTGTTCCGCTGCCTGGATGGCCCGCGTCGTCTTGGCGAAGGTTGCCGCGCCCAACGGCATCGGGCTGCTCAGCGGTGCACCGATGATGTGCGCCTGCGCCGCGAGGAGCTGCCGGTAGGCCGTCCCGTCGAAGATCTGCTCGAAGAGCGGCGCGAGGCCCGGGGTCGCCAGTGCCAGCGCGTCGTTGATTTCCAGGTTCTGCTCCGCCACGATCTGGGCGAAGAGCACGCGGTCCTGCTGCGTCATCTGGCCGTTCGCGGCGAGCGCCCCCTGGAGGAGACCGTTCGCCGCGGCGGTGAAGTCAGCGGCGCGGGATTCCGCGATGCCCGCCTGCGTCATGAGGCCGAGTGTGGGATCGGTCGGCGGAGTCGAGTTGTGAAAGAAGCCGTAGAGGCTAGAGTCGATGGCGCTGTAGGCGGTGTACGACTTCGTCGTGTCGTCTGCGCCCGAGTCGACGGCGGCGCGTATGGCGGGGAGTCCGGCCAGGGTAGCGACCAGGATGTCCAGGTGTGACTGTGCGGTCGCAGTCAGCTGTCCGCGCACCGATGCCATCGAGGTACGGGCCGCTGCGGCGGCCGTGCTGGTGCCCTGGCGTGCGGCCAGCAGTTCCGATCGCAGTACGGCGGAATGCCGGCCGGTGCTCAGCCAGCCGAGGGTGACCGCGTCCTCGGCTTCCAGCGTCTGCTCAAGCCCGACGACGCTGGAGGCGATCGTATTGGTGACCGTGTTGTATTGGTCATTGCTGGTCACGTTGCCGATCGTGACGCTGGCGGCGAACCCCCACAGTGCCGCCAGCGACAACATGGGAATGGCCAGCAGCGTGGTCAGCGTCCGCCGCGCGGACGTGGTGTGCGGTGCGGTCGGCTTCCGCCGCGCGGACGGGCGGCGGGGAGGTGCCAGCGTCCGCCGTGCGGACGCGGTGCGGGGCGGTGATGTATGGAGAGCCATGAAATTCCCGTAGGGCAGGGGCGTGATGACGGAGACCGGACCGCGCCCTTGCATCGCTCGGGGTGCGCCGAGGCCCGAAAGCGACTGATGAGAGGCCCGGTCGGACCTTGTAGTTAGTAGAACATATTTAACTAACCTTTTAAGCTTATTTGACTGCTTTCGATGTCTAATGGCGCCCATGCGCGGATGAACTTGCAGCCCCGGCGGGGGCGAAGCCGTACGCCGCCTACGTGAGCGGCGCTTCGGGCCAGGCGATGCGTACGGCCGGTGCGACGGCGGTAACGCCCTCGCCTGGGCGGCCGATAAGCAGCGCCTCAATGATCAGTTCGGCAACCGCCGGCCAGTCCTCGACCAGCGCGGACAATCGCAGCAGCGCGTCCTCGATCGCCGGCAGGTCAGCCGGGCGGCCGCCGACCGCCCCGTTGAGCAGGGGATAAGCTCGCAGCGAGGCGAGCAGACTGGCCGCGTCGCGGTCGGTCAGCGGCGTGACTCCGGTCGCCACGTCGCCAAAGAGCTCACTGAGCAGGCCGCTCAGGCCGAAGCTGATTACCGGCCCGACGAGGGGGTGCGAGTGCATGCGCAGGACGCCGCGGCTGGTTTCTCCGCTGTCGCTGACACCGGCCGCCCCGCGGTCCTCATCGGGAGGCTCGGCGTCCGCTACCGCGATGCCGTAGTGCCCGAGCAACGCTGCCGCGTCACCCGGATCCATCCAGCCGTCGCTTGCCGCGGAGACCAGCCCGTAGGCCGCCTGCTGGTCGATGCCTGGCGGGTCGGCCAGCACGCCGACCGGCTCTCGGTGCCAGCGGCCGTATTCCGCTGCCCTCCCGAGCGCCGCCACGGCGCGTTCGGGGAACACGTAGCTGGGGATCGCCCGGTGGCCGTCCCGGAGCTGGGCCGGCAGCCCCGATTCGGACATGAAGCTCGCCGCGACGGGCTTGCCGCCCGCGCCGGCTGCGCCCTGCCTGATGGCCGCGGCTACCTCGCGCACCGCGCGGACCAGCGGCGGCATGAAGATGACCACACCTGCGTCAACCGCCGGATCGGCGAGCACCGCGCTCAGCGCGGTGCGGTAGTCCCCCGGTGAGGCGGTTGGCCGCAAGTCCACCACGCCCGCTGCCCGGACCGGCGGGATGCCCGCGGCCAGCAGCCGGTCAAGCGTGGGCGCCGACAACTGTGCCACCGCCAGCTCGCTGCCCGCACACGCCGCGGCGGCGAGCATGCCCGGGTCCAGTGCGTTGGTTACGATAGCGACCCGGCTCCCGGACGGCACCGGCTGATTCGCTAGCAGCAACGCGACGTCGAACATCTCGTCCAGGGTCGCGGTGTGGATGACACCCGCCTGCGCCAGCAGGGCGCCGCTGGCCGGATCGCCGCCCGGGTTGACCGCGACAACCGGCTTGCGGGCCCCGACCCGCCGCGCGATGCGCGCGAAGTTGCGCGGATTGCCGAAGGTTTCCAGGTACAGCAGCACGACGCCGGTCTGCGGGTCGTCCTCCCACCACTCAAGCAAGTCGTTCGACGAGACGTCGGCGGCCGCCCCGATCGAGACGAAGCAGGAGAATCCAAGGCCGGCCCGGTCGGCGAGGTCGAGGATGGCGAGGCCGAGGGGGCCGGACTGACTCGACATGGCGACCGTGCCCATCGGCGGCCGCACGGGGGCGAAGGTGGCGTGCATCGCCGATCCGGCGTAGGCCGACAGCAGGCCCATCGAGGTAGGCCCGACCATGCGCATGCCGTGTGAGCGCACGAAGCGGGTGATCGCGTGCTCAGCCGTGCGGCGGGCACTTGTGTCGCCGGGAAAGTCGGCGGTCACGACCACCACCGCGCCGACCCTGGCTTCGGCGCAGTCGCGGATGACTCCGGCCAGGGCCTGCGGCGGAACCGCGATAAGGGCGAGATCGACCGGGTGCGGTATGTCTTGGATACGGGCGGCTGTCGGCCTTCCGCCGATGTCATCCGCCGCCGGGTTGACCGGGTATACCGGCCCAGGGAACCCGTGCTTGATGAGGTTGGCGAGGATCTCGTGTCCGATGGTGTGGGCCTGCCGGTTCGCCCCGATCACCGCGATCGTCCGGGGAGCGAGCAGTTTCTCCAGTGACCGGCGCGCCGCCCGGTGCTCACGCCGGCTGATCCTGGCCAGCGCGCCCGCCCGCTTGTCGACGCGCAGCATGACGTGCTGCAGGTGACCTTCCGCGGTGACCGATGGTTCATATCCGGAGGCCGCGAATACGCGTAGCATCGCCGCGTTGGTGGTGAGCACATCGGCTTCGAACACGTAAATGCCGATCGCGGGGGCGGCGGCGGCCAGCCGTTCCAGCAGCAGCGTGCCGAGCCCCATTCCCTGGAACTCGTCGGCGATCGTGAAGGTCACCTCGGCGTGGTCGGTGTCCTCCAGCCGGATCAGCCGGCCCACCCCGATCATCTGGTCGTCGAGGAACGCCACCAGCGCGAAGTGATCGGCATAGTCCACGTCCACGAACTGGCGCAGCAGTTCGCGGCGGAACCGCGGGACGGGACCGAGCAGTCGCTGGGCCAGCGTGCGGCGGGACAGCCGGCGGGCGAAGCCCAGCATGGCCTCTTCGTCGGTGGCCCGCACCGGCCGGATGAACACCGAGCGGCCGTCCCGCAGCAGTCCCGGCTGCTCCAGTTCGGCGGGATACCTCGCCTTCACGGGAGAGGCTATGCCCGGCCGAGCGGGCCGTACGCGCGCCCCATGTCAGCTGGCCAGTCTCGTGTGCGCATAGCCAGACAGCACCTCTTTCCCCTCGGAGTTCACCGTGGACACCGAGAACTCCGCTTGCGGGCCGCCGTGGCCGTCGGTGATGCCTGTCACCGACAAGCGCGCGGTCAGCATGTCGCCCGGCCAGACCTGCGCGGTGAACCGTACGCCGAACCGCAGCAGGTTCTCCGCACCGACCAGGGCGGCGACCGCCTGCCCGGTCAGCCCCATGGTGAGCATGCCGTGCGCGAACACCGACGGGTACCCGGCTATTTTCGTCGCGTAGATTTCGTCGGTGTGCAGCGGGTTGTAGTCGCCGGAGGCGCCCGCGTACTGCACGATCTGGGTCCGCTTGAGGTCCTCCACGACGAGCGTGTCGAACGTCTGGCCAACCGCCAGCTCACTGGCCCGCAGTATGGTCATGATGCCTCCCGCTGGACGCTGACGCTGCGGGCGGTGACCACGAGTTCGCCCGTCTCGTCGCGGAACTCGGTGATCTGCTCGCGGAACCGCAGTCGGCCGGACCGCCCTTGCTTCTCCCACTGCCGGCCCGGCCGGGTCGCGACGATCAGGACGTCGCCGACCCGCACCGGCCGGTGGTAGGTGAAGTGCTGCTCGGCGTGCAGTCCGCCGGCCCCTTCCTTGACCAGCCCGGCGTCGGCGCCTGAGCCGTGCCATGGCACTCCCGGCCGTGGCCGCAGCGCGTAGTCAGCATCGAACTGGGCGCTGGCCTGGGCGAAGGTAGGCGGTGCCGGATCACCGGCGGCGGGCAGGCCGTTTCCCGGGTCTGCCGCGCCCAGGGCCCGGGTGAACATCAGCACGTGCCCGGCCTCGACCGGGAACCGCCGCGGGGTCATCTCAGGTGTCTCCTTCGCTGTCGGCCATCAGCGCCGTGAGGATGGCCGACGGACTCATCGGCTGGCTGGTCAGGCAGATGCCCAGCGGTGCGAGCGCGTCGTTGATCGCATTGGCCAGCGCCGGGAGCGAGGCGATCGCCTATGATTAGTAAATTAAGTTATATTAATAAGTCTTCTTGGTCAATGAAGGATCCGTTGCCGCTGCCACCGCCGCGGACTGGAATGAGGCGCGGTACGGCCGGGTGAGCCCGGCCATGAGCGATGATGGATGCGATGGACTCTCCCACTGTCCGATCCCGGCGCAGCCCGGCGACGATCCGGTCGCTGGTGCTGCGCGCCGCGCATGAGTTGTTCGCCGAGCAGGGATACGCCGAGGCTTCCACCCGCGAGATCGCGCGGCGGGCAGGCGTCACGCAGGCGCAGGTCTTCCGGCATTTCGACTCCAAGGCGGGGCTGTTCGTGGAGGCGACCTACCGGCCGTTCCACGACTTCGTCGCCGGATACCTGCGCCGATGGGCGGAGCGGGGGCACGGCGCGGAAAGCTCCGCCCGTGACACAGAGGTCTTCGTGGCCGGCCTGTACCGGCTCCTGCTGGAGAACCGCGGGCTGCTGGGCGCGATGTCGGCATCGTCGGCCGGGGGGCCGCCCGAGCTGGCGGCGGCCACGGCGGCGTTCCTGCGTGAGGTCTTCGACCGCTTGGAACGCGAGGTCGCGCTCGAGAGCGGGGCCAAAGGCGACAAGACCATGGACCCGGCCTACGCGGTACGCTTCACCTTCGCGCTCGTCTTCGGTGTGTCCGTGCTGGACCAGGCGCTGTTCCCGTCCGAAGGTCCTGACCATGCTCTGGTGGTCGAGGAAATGTCCGGCTACATCCTCCGCGGTGCGTCGATTCCGCGGTTCTGATCGTCGCAACCGATCAGACGCGCCTTGATACGCCGCCGTCGACGCGCGCGATCGTGCCGGTGGTGAAGCTGGACGCTCCGCTCGCCAGGCACAGGATCAGCCCCGTTATCTCCTCTGGTTCGCCGATTCTCCCCAGCGGCACCAGCGCGCCCGACTTCATCTCCGGGGTCCAGGCGCTGGTGACGTCGGTACGGAAGGGACCGGGCAGGATAGCGTTTACCCGCACCCGCGGAGCGAATGCCTGAGCCAGGCCGACGGTGAGGGCGTTGAGTCCCGCCTTGGCGCACGCGTAGGGAAGTTCGGAGGGGCCGGCGAGTATCGATCCGATGGTGCCGATGTTGATGATGGCGCCGCCGTCATGCTCGGCCATATAGGACGCCGACCGCACACCGAGGCGGAAGGGCCCCTTGAGGTTCACCCCCAGGGTCTTGTCGTACAGTTCCTCGGTGACCTCTGCCAGACTGGGGTAGCGGGGCGACATGCCGGCGTTGTTGACCAGGATGTCCAGCCGGCCCATCGAGGCGATGGTGTGATCGACGAGACGATCGCACTCGTCCCAGCGGCCGACGTGGCAGGCGGTCGCCTCGACGCGCTGGCCCGTGTCGGACCTGATGTCAGCGGCCGCGCCCTGGCAGGCGTCGAGCTTGCGGGACGCGATCATCACCTCCGCCCCGGCATCGGCGAAACAGTGCGCGATGGCCCGGCCGATCCCGCGGCTCCCGCCGGTCACGATCGCCACCTTGCCGGTCAGGTCGAACATCTCCGCAGCCTTCATCGGCTCCTCCTGTAAGGGTCAAGCAGGGCTTTCGGCGGCGTTCCCGGCGTCCAGTCCGCGCAGGCCGTTCTGCAGAGCGGTGAGCGCCGCGTCGATTCGCTCCGACGGATCGCCCGCCCCGCCGTCATCCACCCAGGCGTGCCATTCGGTCGTGGCAACCGCCGCCATCGCCGCCGCGATGATCCGCGGGCGGGGATCCACCGGACTGGTCCCCATCCGTTCGGCAAGCCGCGCGACAAGCGGTGCCCCGTTCGCCCAGGGCCGTCCGTACGAGGCCGACCGCAGTGCGGGGGAGGAGGTGAGGACCCGTCCGATCTGAAGCACGCGTGAACGGTCTTCGCTGAGCACCGTGGACGTGGCGACGTAAGCGCGGTGCAGCGCCTCGACCGCGCCCTCATGCTCCGGCCGTTCCGTGAACGCGGCGAGCAGCCGGCCTTGCAGACGGGATCCGAGGTCCAGGACGATGTCCTCTTTGCTGGGGAAGTATCGGAAGAAGGTCCGGGGAGAGATCCCGGCGGCCCTGGCGATCTCCTCGGTCGTCACGGCCTCGAAGCCGTGGCGCGCGAACAGGTCGACGGCGACCCGGGCCAGCCCGGTCCGGACGGCATCGCGCTTACCCGCAAGCACGGACGGCTCGGTCATGTTCGCCTTCCCCGGGCGAACTCGGCGGCGCCCCGGAACAGCCGCGGGACCATGTCCGTCATCGTGTTCGCCGACTCCGGCACTCCGGCCGCCGCCTCGCGGGCGTAGCTCCCTTCCAGGATCACCGCCAGTTTGAATAGCGCCAGGGTCTCGTAGTAGGCGAGCGCGCTCAGGTCACGTCCGGTCCGCTCGGCGTAGCGCGCGGCCATCTCGGCCCGGGTGGGGTAACCCTCCACGCCGCCGGCCTGCGCCCCGATGACGGGCTCTTCGCCCGGTTCGGTCCACCGGGCCAGCAGGTGCCCGATGTCGAGCAGGGGATCCCCGATGGTGCCGGTGTCCCAGTCGACGATCCCGGCCAGCCGGGCCGGCGGCGCGGGAGCGGCCATGACGTTGAACGGGCTGTAGTCACCGTGGATGATCGCGGCGGGGCTCATCGTTGGTCGGTTGGCCTCCAGCCACGCGGCGACGAAGTCGAAGTCAGGAAGCGGCCGGGTGCGGTAACCCTCCAGCTGGGAGGTCCACCGGCTCACCTGCCGTTCGAGAAAGCCATCCGGTTTTCCCAGTCCCGCCAGGCCGCGGCTGGCCCAGTCCACCTTCGACAAGGCCGCGCACCCGTCTACGTAGGCCATCGCCAGGCCGCGGCGCAGCCCGTAGTCGGAATCGAAGGGCGGAGGCAGTTCGAAGCCGGGGGTGAAGCCGTCGACCACGTCCATGATCATGAAGGTAGACCCGATGACGGCGGGATCGTCGCCGAGCAGCCGGGGCGCGGGATGCGGTACGTCGGTCCCTTCCAGCGCCCGTAGGATGCGCCATTCCCGTTTTGTGTCCGATGCGGTTGGATGGTTCTTGGCCGCCGGGGGACGGCGCAGGACCCATTGGTGTTTTCCCCGGCTGAGCAGGTACAGGGCGTTGGCGGTACCGGTACCCGTCCCCATCCGGCGGGCCGTCAGGCCCGCACCGGAGCCAGGCAGGCGGTCGCCGATCCATTCGTCGAGGGCGCCGTGATCGAGGTCGAACGGGTCCTCAGCCACGCGCCTGCTCCTGCGCCCCGGCTCGCTCGGCCAGGGCCGCGGCGTGCTTCTGCTCGGCCGCCTCGAGCCGGGCCGGGATCCACTGCGTCGGCCACAACCCCGGCGCTGGTACGTGATCCTTGAGGATCAGGCGCGCGGCGGTACTGATGTGCGATTCGGTCGGGCCGTCCCAGATCCCGTAGGCGGGAACCATCTGCCACAACCGGGCCAGCGGCATCTCGTCGGTGGTCCCGAGGGCGCCGTGGATGTGCACCGCCTTGTCCAGGACGCTGCGCATCACCCGGAACGACAGGACCTTGGCGATCGCGATCTCCCGGCTCACTTCGCGCGAGTAGCCATGCCCCTGGTCGATCTTCCACGCCGTGCGCAAGACGAACAGCCGGAGCTGCTCGATCTCCGCGTAGGCGAGCGCGACAGCCTCTTGGACCAGCTGCTTGGCCGACACCGGCTGGTCGCCCGAGCGGCGGCTCAGCGCGCGTTCGCACATCATGTCGAAGGCATACTGGGCCTGCCCGACGGCCCGCATGGCGTGGTGAATTCGTCCACCGGAAAGCCTGGCCTGCGCGACCGCGAAAGCGTCGCCCTCGGGCCCGAGCACGCTGTCGAGCGGGAGCCGCACTCCGTCGTAGCGAACGTGCGGGTGGTCCATCCCGTCCTCGTCCTCGCCCATGTACCGGGTGGGCCGCACGATCACGATCCCGGGGGAGTCGCGGGGCACGAGAAACATCGACATGCCCTTGTAGGGGCTGGCCGCCGGGTTGGTCACCGCCATGACGATGTAGAACGCGGCGTGCTCCGCGTTCGAGGTGAAGAACTTCTCGCCGGTGAGCACCCATTCGTCCCCGTCCCGCTCGGCCCGGCACCGGAAGAGGGTCGGATCGGCCCCGCCCTGCGGTTCGGTCATCGAAAAGGCCGAGAAAAGCTCACCTTCCAACAGGGGCTTGAGGTACTTCTCCTTCTGGGCGTCGGTGCCGTAGCGGGCGATGATCTCCGCGTTGCCCGTGTCGGGGCCCTGCACACCGAAGATCGTCGGTCCCCACTGGTAGGGCGCGAGTATCTCGTTCATGAGGCTCAGCTTCACCTGGCCGAACCCCTTGCCGCCCAGGTCGGGACCGAGATGGCAGGCCCACAGGCCGCGCCGCTTCACCTCGTTCTTGAGCGGGTCGATCACGCCCTTCAGCCACGGCGGGGGAACCTGGTGGTGCAGGTGCGGGAAGAGCAGGTCGAGCGGCGCGACCTCCTTCTTGACGAAGCTCCGCATCCAGGTCAGCCGTTCTTCGAACTCCGGCTCAGTCGAAAAGTCCCATGCCATGCCGTCATTCTGACCTGAGTGGCAGTCACTGTCAATACTGGCAGTTAGTGACAGAATGCTGCTCGTGCGGTGCGGCGGTGCCGCTCAGCGGCCGGCCTTGCCGCGCCGCTCTGCCCGCTCCGCCTCGAACTTGGCCGGCGCCGCGGCGTACTCCACCGTGTCGCTTGACTGGCTCTCCGCCGCCAGTCCGAACGGCAGCACCGACGCCGCGCGTTCCCGCAGTACCTGGTTGAGCACGAGCTTGGTGTCCTGCACGGCCTGCGGCGGCAGGCTGGCCAGCCGCCGCGCGAACGCGGTGGCGGCGTCCATGAGCTCATCGGCCGGCACCACGAAGTTGGCCATGCCGATGGCCAGCGCCTCCCGGGCCGGCATCCGGTCGCCGGTGAGCAGGTACTGCTTGGCCTTGAGCAGGCTGGTCAGCACGGGCCAGGTGACCGCGCCGCCGTCGCCTGCCACCAGCGCGACCGTCACGTGCGGGTCGGCAAGGAACGCGTCATCCGCCATGAACACGATGTCGCACGCCGTCGCCACCGTGCAGCCGAGGCCGACCGCGGGGCCGTTGACGGCCGCGACTACGGGCAGGTGCAGGCTGATCAGCTCGTCGAACAGCCGCCTGCCTTCCCGCAGGCCCGCCCGGCGGTGGTAGAGGTCGGCGGCGTTCAACGGGAAGTTGGCGATGTCCCCGCCGGCGCTGAACGCGCGCCCGGCGCCGGTCAGCACCACCGCCCGCGCTTGCCGGTCCTGGCTGAGCCCGGTCAGCACCCGCGGCAACTCGGCCTGCATGTCGCGGTCGAACGCGTTCATGGTGGCGGGCCGGTTAAGCGTGACGATCCGCACCGGGCCATCGGACTCTACCCGGATGACAGGGTTGTTTTCTGTGGTCACTGGTTGCTCTCCTCGTCGTATGCTGACCGCAATATAGACATGCAACAAAACTGACTATCCGAACGGGTGCGTGATGGCTCGCCGGTTCGTACCTGCGACCGGGCACGGGAGACGCGCCAGCTGACCCGCTTACCCGGCCGGGAGCGGAGCCGGCACGGCGCCCCGGCCGTGCACCTCGTACCGGACCAGCGGTTCCGGTGCCACTGTTAGCGCCCAGGCAGCGCGGCGCGGGCACGGTCTTTGAAGCTCGGATCGGCGAGCAGTTCGAGCTGTACCGCCAGGCACTCGGCCTGGTGCTCGGCCAGCCGTGCACGCAGCTCGGACCGGTTGAGCTTGATATAGCCGGCGACCGTTGCCTCGGGGTACACGGCGTAGGACTCCACCCGCTTGATCGCCGCTTCCCGGCCTGTCATTCCGTCCGTCGCCTCGCCGATGCCGAGATGCTCGGCTACGGCGGCGCCTACCTTCGGCTGGCCGTCCAGCAGCCGCCACAGTGCGCCGGGAGCACGCAGGCGCAGCAGGAGCTCGCCGCCGGTGCCGGGAATCAGCCCGATCCTGGCCCACCCTTGCCGGCACCAGCCATCCGGCCCGATGAACCGGCTGTCGCACGCCAGCGCGAGATCGAATCCCATGCCGACGGCGGGGCCGTCCACGGCCGCGACCGTGGGGACGGGCAGGTCGGTCACCGTGCGGATCAGCCCCTGGTACGCGCCGTAGACAAGCGCGCGCCGCTCTTGGGGAGGCATATCGGCACGGGCCACCATGCCGTTGATGTCACCGCCGGCGCAGAACGCGCCGTTCCCGGTGAGCACGATGCCGCGGATCCCCGGCCGCACGGCGGCGGACCGCAGGGCGGCCGCCACCTCGTTCGCCTGGTCAGGTCCGAGCGCGTTGCGCCTGTCCGGCCAGTCAAGCGTGACTATGGCGGCCGGTCCCGCTACCTCGGTCATGACTCCCATGTCGTCTCCTTCAGATCGTCTCGGCCGACACGGTCGGCGGTGTGTCCCTCCGCCCGGCGCCACGGTCCGGCGTGCGGCCGGCGCTCATCGGGTGGCCTCCTCGTCCGCGGTGGCCAGCCCTGGCCGGTGACCCGAGATGTTCACGGTCACCATGCCCTCGGCCAGCCGCTTGCCGCTGGCACTGCTCACCACGACCTGGGCGAAATTCAGCGACCGGCCGCGCCGGGTGCAGCGGCCTTCGGCGACGATGTCCTCGCCAGGCGCCACCGACAGGTAGTGCACGCTCATCGCTACCGTGGTCAGCCTGGTGCCCAGGCTGTAGTCATGCCCGGCGATCACCGAGCCGGACCCGGTGGTATCGATCAGCGTGGCAAGCACCCCGCCGTGGAAGATCTTCTCGTGCGCGCTCAGCTCGGGCCGGAAAGCCGCCCGCACGCGGACGACCTCGGGAGTGAAGTCCACGACCTCGAACCCGCAGAGCCGGCTGAAGGCGACGTCTTCCTGCCAGTGCTTCCGGAACCACTCCCGGATCTCGTCCTGCCGACGCTGGCTCAAGCTCATGGATTCCCCCGACGGCTGGCCCTAGTATCGTTTAATTATTATACTATCTTCCGTTCCGGCGCGACCCCTGACCAGGCATGCGGACCTGCTCCGTCACCTGAACCGGGCCGAAGGGAGATGCCCTGAGCGACGCGGGTGCCGTTCTCGCAGACCATGTCGTCGCCGCCGGCACGCCACCCTGCCGCCCGGTTACCTTCCCGCTGCCGGCTCCGACGGCACCAGCCCGTTCTGCGGGGCGCCGTTAGTGCACAAGTCCGTCTCGAGCGAGCGGCAAGCCCGCAGGCCGTGACGGGGGCGCTGACCTGGCGGCGGCCGGGGCGACGGGCACGGGGGACACGGGACCTTGCCGGGCGGCAAGCGGTCCGTAAAGGGCGATTTGCATCGGCCGTGCTGAGCAGCCGCCGGGCCGCTTCGAACATTACCTTTCCGTTGGGTGCCCTTGGCACCGGCGCGATCAGCACCGTTCTCGGGACCTTGTAGCCCGCTAGTTGCTCGCGCACCGCGGCGGTGACCGCCGCGGCGTCCAGTCCCTGGCCGCTGGGCTGAACAACCGCGGCCACCCGCTGCCCGAATCGCTCGTCCGGCAGGCCGAGCACGACGCAATCGTCCACGGCAGGAAGCGCGCGGATGACCTTCTCTACCTCTTCGGGGAAGACTTTTTCCCCGCCGGTGTTGATCACGGAGGTACCGCGGCCGATCAGGGTCACGGTGCCATCGCCGTTCCAGCGGCCGAGGTCTCCGGTGGAAACGTACTGCCCCCCGTCGATGACGCGGAAGGCGGCGGCGGTCCGCTCGGGGTCGTTCCGGTAGCCCTTGGCCACCGTGGGCGCGCAGAACGCACCGATCTCGGTGCTGCCGGCCGGGATGCCGGTGCCGTCGGCGCGCAGCAGTCGCACGCCGGGCGCGGGCTGGAAACGGTCGGTGGTGAGAGGGGCGCCGCGCCGGGAAACCATGGACCCGATCGTGGCGCCCTCGGACGAGCCGCAGGCGTCGACCAGGGTGACCTGCGGGATGTGTTCTAGGAGCGCCTGCTTGACCTCAGCGCTCCACGCCACCCCGGCCGAGGTGATGGTGACCAGGCTGGACGTGTCGTAACGGCCGGCCGCCGCCGCCCGCCGCTCCAAGGCACGCACCATCGGCCGGGCGAAGGCGTCACCCGCGATGGACACGGTGCGCGGGCGGCTGGCCGCGATGGCGGTGAACAGTTCGTCCGGGTCGAAGCTGCGCGCGGTGAGCGTGACCACCGCGCCGCCAGCGGTGAGCGCCGGCAGCGAGGCCATGATCAGCCCCGTGCTGTGCATCAGCGGCGAGGCGGGCAGCGCGACCGGACGACGCTCCTGACGGTGCAATAGCAGCGCGCGGTCCAGCGCCGGGCCCTCCCAGTCGACGTCCTCCAGGCCGAGCATCTGCCTGCCGAGCATCCGGGTGTTCCGGACGCTGTTCCCGATGACGTACTCCACTCCCTTGGGCAGCCCCGTGGTCCCTCCTGTATAGGAGAGGAACCCATCCGTGCCGGGCCGGTAGATCCGCGGCGCGGGCTCGTGGGACCTGATCAGTTCTTCGTAGGACCTGGCGCCCGGCACCGCGCCTCCGCCCGCGACCGCTGCCTCTTGCCCGTCTCCGGAACCGGTGAGGTCGGCTTCGGCCAGCAACCGCAGACCGGCTACCGCCGGGACGGCGCGAGATACCCGGTCCCGCAGGGTGGCGTGATAGACCAATGCGACCGCGTCGGACTGGCGCAGCAGCGCGCTCAGTTCCTCGTCCAGGTAGCGGTAGTTCACGTTCGCGGGCGCGGCCCGGATCTTCAGCGCCGCGAAGAACACCTCCAGGTACTCTGGGCAGTTGTACATGTCGATCGCGACGGTCTGGCCGGGCTCGATCCCCGCCTCCACCAGGGCGGCGGCGAACCGCGCCGCCCGCTGTTCGAACTCGCGCCAGGTAACCCGCCTGCCGCCGTGTATCAGCGCGATCTCATTGGGCAGCCGGTCCGCGATCGACTCCCAGATGGTGGCAAGATGATCGTCCATGCTCGGCCCCTTTACCAGTCCTGGCGGTCGGCCGCCGGGCCTATCCCGGCCACGACCGTCCCGGTTTGGCAGGTCAGCTAATGAGGCTTGGCCGGCCGTGTGCGGTCGGTTGCGGTCGGTTGCCACCACTGGTAGCCATGCGTGGAATCGGTCCCACAGCCGTGTCCTGGTATCGGCGAAGTTGTGCATGTGGGCCATGTCCGGGATGACGGCGAGCGTAATGTCCGAGGACGCCGGGTATCCGGCGGGTTCGCGGCGGGGATCCGCGGATACGTCGATCGCCCCGAAAGCAAGGAAAAGCGGCCGGGTGATGCGCTCGGCGAACGGCCTGGCGAGGCCGGGAGTCATGCCGTCGATCCCTGACATCCGGGGAATGAGCGTGTGGCATTCGTCCTCGTCGTACTTGAACAGGTCATCGTGGACGTCCGGCACGTGGAAGATGCCCCGGAATCCCTCCCGCGGGGCTCCGTGATACACGGGTAGCTCAGTCAGTCCGCTCTGGCGGGCGTTCGCCTGCATGAGCCAGCTGCGGCGTTCCCCGGTGGACATGCTCTCCCAGTCCGGCTGCTCGCGAACTCCGCTGATCACGAAGGGAGAGGCGCCGAAGATCCCGATTCCCGGGTAGTCGGCGTACTTGCCCTGCTGGATCATCGTGATGAAACCGCCAAGCGACTGGCCGATCCCGACAAACACCGCCCCCGGCAACGGCGGGATGCCGTCGGTTAGAGTGCCCTTGCTGACACGCTCGGTAACCTGCAGGAATGCATTGTGGGCGACGTCTGCCTGCACCTCGAGACCGATGAAGTCGCCATCGGCCAGCGGCTGCTGTCGCCCCCGCCGAAGTAGTCCTCGGCGATGAAGATAATGCCCCGCTCGGCCAGGTACGCGGCCTTGCTGTAGCCGTCGCGTCCGGGCGGCCGAAGATCCCAGTACCGCCGGTGGTACGTCCCGCCGGGAATGGCCAGGACGACGACCGGCCGGTCGGTCAGCGCCTCCGGATCGGCCACCACGGTCGCGGAAAGTTCAGCTTCATCGACAGACCCCGGCGGCAGCGCGGAGGTGACATCGAACGATAGGTCATGCCGGATCAGCGCCATCGCGATCCTCTCACGTGAATGCTTCCCGCCGCGGTGGGGGATGCCGCCTAGTTACATAATTATATAACTAGTAAAACTATTTTTGTCGACTGGTGTCAGCGCGGGAAGGTGAGGAACTAAGACGTGAACGGCGCGGCGGTTCGCCCGCGGCCAGCCGGCGGCGGGCTAGGGCCTGGGCGCTGATTCTTGCTCAGGCTGGGCCAGCTCGTCCTGTCCGGCGAGCCACTGCTGATGGCGGGCGAAATGGTCTCTGTCGCGCAGCACCATGACCGCCGAGCCCCGGGCCAGCACCGCGCCGGTGCTGGCGAGCGTCAGCTCGGCCGCCACATACGAGCGATGTCCCTCAAGGCGTTCCCGCCAGGCCCGGGCGTGCAGCGGGCGTCCGATCGGAACTGGCTTGACATAGGTGACGGACAGCTGACCCGTCACGGCGAGTTCCCCGCGCAGTACCTGCACGTGCCCGAGGATCTCGTCCAGGACAGCGGCGGTCCAGCCGCCGTGCGCGACGTCGGGGCCGCCCTCGTTCTCGGGCGCGCAGACCAGTTCCGTGTACACCGAGCCGTCCGGTTGCAGTTCCTCGCGGCCGAGACCTAGCCGGCAGGCGCCGAGGCGCCGGCAGGCACCGCACAGCGCGACCGGCGCGTTCGGCTGCGGGCGCAGCTGAAAATCGGACCCGGCCCAGGAAGAGTCGGCCATGGATAGTCTCCTTTGACGACGAATCGGCGCTAACCCGTGGTGCTGTCCACAGAAGCCGGATACAGATTAACAAAGTTAAACTAGTTTACCTGTTATACTGTTTCAAACGCCAATCCACCTGCTCCGTGCGGGCGCCCCGGTGCCCGTCTGCATGGTCCCCGTACCCGCACAGGGCAACAAATCGACAATGGGGAGGCAGCGTGAGCACGGTTGACCCAGGGGAGTTCGCGGGGCGCGTCGCGCTGGTGACCGCGGCCGCCGGCCGGGGCATCGGGCAAGCGATCGCACGGCGGCTGGCCGCCGGCGGCGCGACCGTCGTAGTGACCGACATCCACGCCGTCCGCACGCAGAAGGTGGCGGCGGAGATCGCTGCCGACTACCCGGCGGCGACCGTGGCCGGCTACCCGATGAACGCCGGCGACCGGCAGCAGATCGACGCGGTGGTTGACGCGGTCACCGCCTCGCTCGGCCCGGTCAGGATCCTGGTCAACAACGCGGCGGTGAACGTGGCCGGCAGCATCTTCGGCTATGACCCGGCGAACTGGGACTGGGCGGTGCGGGTCAACCTGACCGGCCCGTGGTACCTGTGCCACCGGACAATGCCGCTGATGCGCGACGCGGGCGGCGGCGTGATCGTGAACATCGGCAGTTACGCGCCCGACGTCGGCGGCAGCGGCGTCGAGTCGCCGTACGCCGCGACCAAGGGCGGCCTGGCCGCGCTGACCAGGGGGCTGGCCCACGACGGCGGCCCGCACCGCATCCGCGCCGTCTACCTGGCGATGGGCATCGTCAAGGGCACCAAGTTCGTCGAGGACAACGCCGAGTGGCTGTCCAAGCACAAGCCGGGCCCACTCGGCGACGTGCCGGGGACGGCCGACATCGCCGAAGCGGTGGCCTTCCTCGCCTCGGACCGCGCCGCGTTCGTCACCGGTGAGATCTTGAACGTCTCCGGCGGCTCTTACATGCGGACCTGAGGCACAGGCCGGTCTTCAGGCGCAGGGCCGGCCCTCGACGGCCGGGCCTCAGCGCAGGTACGCCTGCCCGCCGTCAAGCGCGATGGTGGTGCCGGTGATGTAGCCCGCCGACGGGCCGCACAGGAAAGCCACGACCGGGCCGATCTCCAGCTCCGAGTCACCGAGCCTGCGCAGCGGGATGCTGGACATGCTCCGCTCGTACTCGGCCGGGTTGGCCTGCCGCCAGCCCTCGGAGGACGGGCTGCTCGCGGCGGGCAGCACGGTGATGACCCGGATGCCATCAGGCCCCCACTCGGTCGCGGCCACCCGGGTCAGCGTCTGCGTCGCGGCCTTGGCCGCGGCGTATACCCCCCGTCCGGCCGGCAGCGGGTTCACCGCCGTGGAACTGCCGAGGTTGATGATCACACTGCCCGGACCCAGGTGCGGATGGCAGGCCTTCATCAGCCGGAACACCGCGAGCGGCCCGGATTCCCAGCAGGCGCTGAACGTCTCGTCGCTGACGTCGAGCACCGAGCCGAGCGCCGTGATCTGCGCGTTGTTCACCAGGATGTCAATGCCGCCCAGCTCGCGCACGGTCTGCTGGACACAGCGCCCGATGTCGGCACGCGACCGCACGTCCCCGACGACCGGGAGGGCCGTGCCGCCGGGTTTCTCGATCTCCGCCGCCACCGCGAGCAGCTTGGACTCGGTGCGGCCGACCAGTGCGACGGCCGCGCCCTCGGCGGCCAGGGCGAGCGCGATGCCGCGGCCCACGCCCTGCCCGCCGCCGGTCACGATCGCCCGCTTGCCGTCCAGTGTTCCTGTCATGACGTCTCCCTTGAGGTCAGCTCCGCTGCCGCCGGGTCACCTGGCGCAGCCGTTCGTCCAGCTCCGCCCGCCGCTGAGCCGGGGTGACCCGGGCAGTGCCGGGCGGCAGCGCGGCGTTAGGAACGTGACGCGGTGGCGCGGAGTGAGCGAGCGGTTCGCCGGTTACCGGGAGCGGTGGTGTACGACCCGTCGGCGGACTTCCGTGAAGCACTAGACATCTTATCGTTAGATGGTAACAATCAGATAGATAATTTATCTGCTTACTGGTGACCCGGGTCACACGCGGCTTACCGTCCATTTCAACACCCGAGCGACACCCGCCCGCAGGCCACAAGCGCCGCCTGGCGGGACAAGTCACCGTTCGAGAACCAGCCGATCCTTTGGGGGATGGAACCCGTGATCAAGGCACGAAGAACCGCACTGCTGCGGACATCGATCCTGGGCGTCGCGGTCGCGGCCCTCGCCGCGGCGTGCAGCAGCACGAGCAGCAGCAGTACGAGCAGTTCCGGCAGCATCAGTTCGAGCGCGGCCAGCTCCAGCGCGTCCGGCCCCGCCGCCGCGGCCTCCGGGTCAGACCTGGTGATCGGCACCATCGGCGCGTTCTCCGGTCCCAGTGGCGAGCCGTCGCACCTGGCTGGCCTGCAGGCCTGGGTTGACTCGGTCAACGCCAGCGGCGGGATCAACGGACGCCAGGTCAAGCTGATCGTCGAGGACGACCAGGGCAATGCCACCACGTCCCAGGCCGACATCCGCCAGCTCGTCCAGGTGGACCACGTGCTGGCGATCGTCAGCCCGGAGGCCTCGGGGACGGAGAGCGGCTGGGCCTCCTATGTCCAGCAGCAGCACGTGGCCGTGGTCGGCGGCGAGGCGGACACGCCCACGTGGTTCACCAATCCGGACTTCTTCCCGTCCGGCTCCACCGTGCTGACCTCGCTTGAGATGCAGGCGTACGCGGTGAAGGCGGCGGGCAAGTCCACGTTCGGCGCGGTGTACTGCGCCGAGATCGCCGCCTGCAAGAACTCGGTGCCCGCGCTGGCGGCCTACGCCAAGGCGTTCCACCTGACGATGTCGACCAGCGCGGCGATCGCCGTGTCCGCGCCGAGCTACACCGCCCAGTGCCTGGCCGCCAAGCAGGCCAACGCGCAGGCCATCATCATCGACGCCTCGTACGCGGCCGGGACCCGGTTCGCGCCCGCCTGCGCGCAGCAGGGCTACGACCCGGTCTACGTGATCCCCTCGGGCGCGTACGACAGCTCCTACCTGAAGGTTTCCCAGGTGGACGGCGCCTATGTGCCCAGCACGAACGCGCTGTGGTTCGCCGACACGCCCCCGGTGAGCCAGTTCAAGCAGGCGATGGCCAAGTACGAGTCGGGGACCCCGCTTGGCCCCAACCCGATGTCGGGCTGGGCGGGCGGCGCGCTGTTCGGCGCGGCGGCGGCGAGCCTGTCCGCCAAGGCGACCCCGGCAGACGTCTTCACCGCGCTGTACGCGCTGCCGAAGAACGACACGCTGAACGGCCTGGCCCCGCCGCTGAACTTCCACTCCGGCGCGCCCGCCTCGCAGGTGACCTGCTTCTTCATGGCCCAGATCAAGGGCGGCGCGTTGACCGCCCCGTCAGGCACAGCGCCCGTCTGCCCTTAAGCCGCTTCGGGGGCGCCCGGCCCGCCGGGCGTCCCCGAACCTCGACCTCAGCGAGCGTGCCTCCCCATGAGTAGTCTGCTCCCGTTCATCATCCTCGGCATTACCGCCGGATCGGTCTACGGCCTGACCAGCACCGGTCTCGTGCTCACGTACAAGACATCGGGCATATTCAACTTCGCCCAGGGCGCGGTGGCGACCGCAGGGGCCTACGTCTTCTACATCCTGCACGACGACATGCTGCATCTGCCCGCCGTGCCGACCGCGTTTATCTGCGTCTTCGTGCTCGGGCCGCTGGCCGGCCTCGGCATGGAGGCGATGGCGCGCCGACTGGCCGACGCGTCCGCGACCATGCAGGTGGTCGCCACGATCGGCGTGGTCCTCGCGGTTCAGGGGCTTTTCACCGCGACATTCGGCACGATCGCCCGCACCTTCCCCGCATGGCTGCCCCAGCACACCGTGGACATCGGCGGCGCCTACGTCGGCTACGACCAGATCATCATCACCGGGATCGCGCTAGCCGCTACCGTCGCGCTGTTCGTGTTCTTCCGCACCACCCGGCTCGGGCTCGCCATGCGCGGCGTGGTCGACAACCCCGAACTGCTCGACCTCGGCGGCACCAGCCCGGCGGCGGTCCGCCGGTGGTCCTGGATCATCGGCTCCAGCTTCGCCGTGCTGGCCGGAATCCTGCTCGCGCCGACGCTGAACCTGGACGCCACGGTGCTCACGCTGCTGGTCGTCCAGGCGTTCGGCGCGGCCGCGGTCGGCCGGTTCACCAGCCTGCCCCTTACCTACGTGGGCGGCCTGGTGGTGGGCATCCTCGCCTCGGTGGCGACAAAGTACGTCGTGACGGCCAGCCCGGCGCTGGCCGGGCTGCCGGCCAGCATCCCGTTCATCGTGCTGTTCCTCGTGCTTATCTTTACGCCGCGGTCCAGGCTCGCCTCCCGGCGGCTGCCGCGACCCTTCCCGGTCGTCAGCTACGCGGCCCCCGCCCGGGTGCAGGGGGTCGGCGCCACCGCGCTCCTCGTCGTCCTGCTGATCGTCCCGCACCTGGTCAACGCCGGCCAGTTGCCCTACTGGTCGGACGGCCTGACCCAGGTCGTACTGTTCCTCTCGCTCGGCCTGCTGGTCAAGACGTCAGGGCAGGTGTCGCTGTGCCAGGCGGCGTTCGCCGCGATCGGGGCGACCACCATGGGCCACCTGACCGCCGGCTTCGGTGTGCCCTGGGGCGTGGCCCTGCTGCTGGCCGGGCTAACCGCGGTGCCGGTCGGGGCCTTCCTCGCCATTCCCGCCATCCGGTTGCCCGGTGTCTTCCTCGCCCTGGCCACGTTCGGCTTCGCCGTCATGATGGAGCAGATGGGCTACCCGCTGTGGATCATGTTCGGGTCCAGTTCGACCGGCCAGGCGGTGAACCGCCCGGCATTCGCGCAGGGCGACATCGCCTACTACTACCTCATGCTCGCGTTCGCGGTAGCGGCCGGCCTGCTGGTAATGGTGCTCGTCCGCAGCCGTCTTGGCCGCCTGCTGCGCGGCATGGCCGACTCTCCGGTCGCCCTCGCCACGCACGGGACGAGCGTGGTGGTGACCCGGGTGCTGGTGTTCTGCGTCGCGGCCTTCCTGGCCGGCGTCTCCGGCGCGCTGTTCGGCGGCGTGGTGCACACGGTCACCAGCACGGACTTCTCCTCGTTCAGCTCGCTTACACTGCTGGCGCTGCTGGTCATCATCCCGGGCCGGGAGCCGTGGTACGCGTTCGGCGCGGCCTTCTCCCTGGTGATCATTCCCTCCTTGATCTCTACCGGGGCGACCGTGAGCAGCTGGCTCAACGTCCTGTTCGGCGTGGCCGCGGTGCAGGTGGCGCTCGGCTTCGCTCCGCGAAACGAGGCGCTGCATCGCCTGATTGACCGCTTCGGCGGCCGCCGGCGTCCCAGCCTGGCCTCGCCTGGTGCGGCCTCGCCGGCCGCGGAACAACTGGTCACGGGCGCGCCGGACACGGCCGACCCGGCGGCGGCAGGCGACGGGGTAGCCGGCCTTCGCTCGCACGTTCCATCGGACGGGGGAAAGAGGAGTACCTCCGGACTCGAGCTGGCCGGCATCACGGTCAGGTACGGCGGCCATGTCGCGGTGAACGACGTCAGCCTCAGTGCGCCGGTCGGCACCATCACCGGGCTGATCGGTCCGAACGGCGCGGGCAAGACCACGCTCTTCAACGTGGCCTCCGGCCTGGTCAAGCCGGCCTCGGGCTCGCTCCGGCTGCACGGCACGGACCTTTCGGGACTCGATCCGGCGGCCCGGGCACGGAGCGGCCTAGGGCGTACGTTCCAGCGGATGGAGCTGTTCGACTCACTGACGGTCGCCGACAACGTGTCACTCGGCCGGGAGGCCGCGCAGGCGGGCCGGCGCCCGTGGCGGCACCTAGCGGAGACAGGCGGGGAGCGGCGTGCGCGCCGGGACGCCGCCGAGCAGGCGATGGCCCTGGCCGGAATCGCCGGCCTGGCCGAGCGTCCCGTGGCGGCGCTGTCCACCGGCCAGCGCAGGCTGGTGGAACTCGCCCGCTGCCTGGCCGGCCAGTTCGACATGCTGCTGCTCGATGAGCCGTCCTCCGGTCTGGATGCCGCCGAGACCCGGCGGTTCGGCGAGGTCCTCACCCGGGTGACCGGCGAGCGAGGAGCCGGGATCCTGCTCGTCGAGCACGACATGGCGCTGGTCATGACCGTCTGCGACTACGTTCACGTGCTCGATTTCGGTACCAAGATCTTCGAGGGAACCACCGAGCAGGCGGGCGCCAGCGACATCGTCAGGGCCGCCTACCTGGGCACTGCCTCTCTAGACACCGGGGCCGCCGGCGAACCGCAACCGAAGATCGCGAGGTAACCATGTTCGAACTACGCGGGATCGAGGCGGGCTACGGGAAGCACACCGTGCTCAGGGACGTGTCACTGACCGTCGCGCCCGGCACCGTGGCAGCGGTTCTCGGCGCCAACGGCGCGGGCAAAACGACCCTGCTGCGCGTCGCCTCGGGACTGCTCAGGCCGTCCACAGGGGCGGTTGTGTTCAACGGCGCGGACGTGACGCGGGCCGCGCCGCACGCGCGCGCCCGCCAGGGACTGTGCCACATTCCCGAGGGACGCGGCATCTACCCGTCGCTGACCGTGCGCGAGAACCTGGTGCTGTACTCGCCCAAGGGCGAAGAGGCGGCCGCGATAGACCGGGCGACCTCGACTTTCCCCGTGCTCGGCGGCAAGCTCCGCCAGGCCGCCGGCCAGCTGTCCGGCGGGCAGCAGCAGATGCTGGCGCTGGCGCGTGCCTATGTGGCCAGTCCCGCGCTCGTCCTGGTCGACGAGGCGTCGATGGGCCTCGCCCCCGTGATCGTCGACCAGATATTTGATTTCCTCGGTCAGATTGCCACAACCGGAACCGCGCTGCTTATCGTCGAGCAGTACGTGAACCGCGCGCTCGCGCTCGCGGACACGGTCCACGTCCTGAACAAGGGAGCGCTGGTGTTCAGCGGCAAGTCGGCGGAAGTCGCCGACGACCTCTTCACGCACTACCTGGGCACCGCTGCCGGCGTCCGCTGACCGAACGGAGCGCTCCGCTCGGAATGCCTGGCACGGAACGCCTTGGCGCAGCGCGCCGGACGGCAGGCCAGGCTCCCTCCGCTCTCCCGGAGCGGAGGGAGCCTGGTGGCGCTTGCCGGGTCCGCGGGCACGCCCGCCGAGCCGGTCAGATATTGAAGCGCTGCGCCCCGTCGATGCGGATGACCTCGCCGTTGATGTAGTCGTTGTCCACGATGGCGAGGGCGAGCCGGGCGTACTCGTCGGCGTTTCCCATCCGCTTCGGGTTGGGGACACCCGGGCCCCACTTGGCCTGGGCCTCGGCCTCCGGTACCCGGTAAGCGGGGGTGTAGAAGGTGCCGGGGGCGATACAGACGACGCGGATTCCGGCCGGGGCGAGGTCGCGGGCGGCGGTGAGGTTCATGCCGATGATCCCGCCCTTCGCCGCGGAGTAGTCGGTCTGTCCGACCTGCCCCTCGTATCCGGCGATGCTGGCGGTCGTGATGACGACACCGCGCTGGCCGGAATCCAGCGGCTCGTTGCCCGACATCGCCGCGGCGGCCTTGCTCAGCACGGTGAAGGTCCCGGTGAGGAAGATCTCGACCGTGCGGCGGAAGGTCTCAACCGGATAGGTCTTGCCCTCGCGGTTGACCAGCCGCTTGCCCGCCACGGGACCGCCGTGCACGATCACCGCGCTGCGCAGCGGGGCCAGGCCGGCGGCCGTGGTGATCGCCGCGTCCACCGATTCTTCGCTGGTGACGTCGGTGTGCACGTAGACTCCGGCGCCGTTCAGCTCCGCTTCAAGCTCCTTGCCCTTGTCGTCCGCCATGTCGGCGATCACGACCCGCGCCCCGGCAGCCGCAAGCCGGCGGACTGTCGCGGACCCGAAGCCCCCGGCGCCCCCGACGACGAGGGCCGACGCTCCCGCAAGCTCCACCCTGTCCTCCTCTAGTTGATTAATTGGTGATATAAGTTAACTATAACCTAGGCAAGGGAGGTGGGCGAGGGTGCCCGACCCAGTCATCGTGAGCGCGGCGCGGACGGCGATAGCGACCACTCGCAAGGGCTCGCTGGCGAACACGACCGGTGAGGAACTGGCGACGCTCGTCTTGCAGGAAACCGTCCGCAGGTCGGGACTCGACCCCGCCCGCATTGACGACGTGATCTTCGCGGAGTCGCAGAACGGCGGCGGTGACCTGGCCCGCTACGCCGCGGTGGCCTGCGGCTACGATACGGTGGCGGGGCAGGCCGTCAACCGGCACTGCGCGGGCAGCCTGACCGCGATCGGCAACGCGTCGGCCGGCATCAAGTCCGGCATGGAGCGGTTCGTGGTCGCGGGCGGGGTACAGGCGGCCTCGCTGCTGCCCGTCATGAAGCGCCGCGTCCCCGGGACAGGCGAATTCGCCGACTGGTCCCCGCCGGCGAATCCGGATACCCCCGAGACGCCGGCTTCCGACATGCCCACGCAGGTCGGCTGGAACACCGCCAAAGCCATGGGCATCACCCGCGAGGAAATGGACGCCTGGGCGCTGCGGTCGCACCAACGCGCAGTCGCCGCGATCGACGCGGGCAAATTCGCCACCGAGATCGTGCCGGTCAAGGTCACGGCGCCGGACGGCGAGGTCCGCGAGTTCGCGGTGGACGAGCACCCGCGCCGCGACAGCTCCCTGGAGAAGCTGGCGTCGCTGAAGGTGCTGCACCCGGAGATCCCCGGGTTCTCGATCACCGCGGGCAACTCTAGCGGCGTCAACGACGCGGCGGCGGCGGTGCTGGTCGCCGACCCCGAGGTCGCCCGTGCCGACGGGCTGGCACCGCTCGCCACGGTCAGGGCCTGGGCCGCGGCCGGCATCAGTCCCAATCTCACGGGCCTCGGCGCGCTCCGGGCGATCGCCAAGGTGCTCGACCGGGCCGGCCGGGCGGCGAAGGACGTCACGCTGTGGGAGATCAACGAGGCGTTCGCGTCGGTGCCGATCGCCGCCTGCCGCGAGTTCGGACTGGACGAGGAGCTGGTCAACTACAGCGGCAGCGGCTGCAGTCTCGGCCACCCGGTCGCGGCGACCGGCGCCCGCATGATCATCACCCTGGCGCACGAACTGCGCCGACGCGGCGGCGGCATCGGGGTCGCCGCGATGTGCGCGGGCGGCGGCCAGGGCGGCGCGGTCGTCATCGAGGTGTGATCCGCGCCTAGCCGCGCCACCGCCGAAGAGCGGCGTTCGGATGAGAGCCGTCACGACCTCGTTCGGAATAACATCGTGCGTCATCCGAACGAATGGTGGCGGCTCTCAGCGGTTCACTGGCCGTCCGGTTAGCGTCCCTTCCAGACTGGGGCGCGCTTCTCCGCGAAGGCGAGCGCGCCTTCGCGGGCGTCGCCGGACTGGAACACCGGCTGCATGACCGGTCCCTGCTCAGTCCAGAATTCGGCCAGGGTCCAGTCGTGCTGCCGCGCGATGATCTGCTTGGTGGCGGCCACCGCGAGCGGTCCGTTGGCGGCGATCCGCCGGGCCAGTTCCCGTGCGCCGTCCAGTGCGCCGCCAGGCTCGGTGAGCGCGTTGACCAGGCCCAGCCGGTGCGCGTCGGCGGCGGGAAGGGGGTCGCCGGTGAGCGCCAGTTCCATGGCGATGCCGGCCGGGATCCGGCGCGGGAGCCTCATCAGGCCGCCGGCGCCAGCGACAAGGCCGCGCTTGACCTCCGGGATGCCGAACTTGGCGTCGTTCGCGGCGACGATCAGGTCGCAGGCGAGGGCCACCTCGCAGCCGCCTGCGAGCGCCCAGCCCTCCACGGCGGCGATCAGCGGCTTGCGCGGGGGGACTGGGTGAGGCCGCCCAGGCCCTTGCCCTCGATTGAGACGTTCTCGTCGGCCAGGAACGCTTTGAGGTCCATGCCCGAGCTGAAGGTGCCGCCGGCTCCGGTGATGATGCCGACGGTCAGGTCGTCGCGCTCGTCGAGTTCGTCGAACGCCTGTGCCATGCCCGCCGATACCGCGCGGTTGATGGCGTTCCGCGCGTGCGGCCGGTTGATCGTGATGACCGCGACCCGGTCGGCGTACTCGACCAGCACTTCGTCAGCCATGGGACCTCCTTGCCCGCTCAACCGGGCACTAGGGTGATAGAATTAGTTGACTTATTATGCTGAATTAATGATGATCGGACAAGACGTCGGACACCGGAAACCAAGGAAGGAGGCCGCTCGTGCCCGAACCGGGACTTGCCGAGCGCATCGAGCGCATCGAGGCGCGCCTGGCTATCCAGCAACTGCCCGTCCGGTATGCCCTGGCCGTCGACGCCAGGGACATCGACGCCTGGGTGAACTGCTTCCGCCCGGACGTGGACATGGGCAGGCACGGACAGGGCCGCGAGGTGCTGCGCCGCTATATCGAGCCGATGGTGCGCCGCTTCTACCGGTCGGTCCACCTGATCTGCGGGCACCGCATCGAGCTGGACCGAGACAACCCGGATCGCGCGACCGGCGCGGTCTACTGCCGGGCCGAGCATGAGGTGGCGGACGAGTGGATCGTGATGGCGATCTGCTACTTCGACGAGTACGCCCGAGTCGACGGCGAGTGGTTCTTCTCCCGCCGCAGGGAGCGCCATTGGTACGCGGCCGACGCGACCCGTACTCCGCAGTCGGCCGGCTTCGCCGGCTGGGCGGGCAGCGCGCGGCCGGCCCTGCCGGGCGAGTTCGGGTCGTGGGCCAGGTTCTGGGACGATGCCCCGGAAGCCGTCGCCAAGCTAACCACGGCGCCCGCCGGGGCGAACGGGTGAACGTCGGCGTCTGGTTCGACCTGCGCAACCCTCCCGGCTGGCGGCGGGATCCGGCCCGGCTGTATGCGTTCACGCTGGAGCTGTGCGAGGAGGCCGAACGGCTCGGGGCCGGCTCGGTGTGGTTCTCCGAGCACCACGGCTTCGAAGACGGGTACCTGCCGCAGCCGCTGACGTTTGCCGCCGCGGCGGCCGCCCGGACCACCAGGGTCCGCGTCGGCACCGGCATCCTGGTCGCGCCGCTGCGCAAGACCGCGCAGCTCGCCGAGGAAGCGGCGGTGGTCGACATCATCAGCGGCGGCCGTCTTGACCTGGGCCTCGGCGCCGGGTACCGGGTGCCGGAGTTCGAGCTGTTCGGCGCGGACCACGCCGCCCGCTACACCACACTCGACCATCAGGTACAGGAGCTGCGCCGCCTGTGGCGGGAGGGCGGCCTGACCCCGCCGCCGGTGCAGGACAGGCTGCCGGTCTGGCTGGGCTACCAGGGGCCGAAGGGCGCCAGGCGGGCGGGGCGGATGGGGGAGCGGCTGCTCACAGCGGCGGCCGGCTCCTGGCCGTACTACCGGGACGGCCTCGCCGAGGGCGGCCACGCCCCGGAAACCGCCCGGATGGCCGGCGGCATCCAGGCATACGTGACAGACGACCCGGAACGTGACTGGCCTCTTGTCGCCCCGCACATCGCCTACAACCAGGACAGCTACCGGCGGTACATGGTCGAGGGAAGCGGCAGCCCGGTGCCACGTCCGGTGGACGTGGAACGGCTGCGGGCCCGGCGTCCCGACGGCCGCCCGCTGTCGTACTTCCTGTTCGGCACGCCGGAAGAGGTAGCGGGCGGCATCAGGGACTACACGGGCGAGGCCCCGGTGGAGACGGTCTGGCTCAGCGGCTCGATCGCGGGCTTCCCCGAGGAACTGGCCCTGCGCAACGTGCGGATCATCTGCACCCGGCTGCGCCCGCTCCTTGAGGATTCTCGCTCGCAGGGACCAGGGCTCGCGTCGGCGACGGCCAGGGAGGGTTGAGTCATGGGCAGGCTGGAAGGCAAGATCGCGATCGTCACCGGTGCCGCCTCAGGCATCGGCGAGGCGACCGCGCGACGGTTCGCCGCCGAGGGCGCCAAAACCGTGGTCGCGGACCTCAACGAGATCGGGGCGAAGCAGATCGCGGGCGCGATCAGCGCGGCGGGCGCCGACGCGATCGCCGTCGCGGTGGACCTGGGAGACAACGACTCCGTGCGGGCCATGGTCGAGGCGGCGGTCACCGCCTACGGCGGCCTTGACATCCTGCACAACAACGCCGCCGCGACCAGGCTCGCGGCGACCGAGGACCGGCCCATCGCCATCGCCGACCCCGCCGTCTGGGACACGATGATGCGGGTCAACCTGCGCGGCGCGCTGGTGGCCATCCAGACCGCGGTGCCGCACATGGTAGCCCGGGGCGGAGGCTCGGTGATCAACACGGCCTCGGGTGCGGGCCTGGCCGGGGACCTCGGCCACCCGGCCTACGGCGCGTCCAAGGCCGCCCTGGTCAACCTGACCTGGTATGTCGCGACGGAGTTCGGCAAGCAGGGTATCCGGTGCAACGCGATCTCTCCCGGCTTCGTCACCATCCCGGGCAAGCCCGGCAGGGAAGCGGTGGCCGCGACCATGCTGCGCCACACGCTCGCCCCCCGCCTCGGCACCCCGGACGACGTCGCCGCGCTCGCGGTCTTCCTCGCCTCCGACGAGTCGGCGTTCATCACCGGCCAGAACATCAGCGTGGACGGCGGCATGCGCGCCCACCAGCCCTACGTCGCCGATTTCCGCGGCGACTGAAACGAAGGGTCGCCCAATCGGCACGGGTCGGCTGTCCGATGCTGTTCGCAGTGACTCCCACCGTCGTGGGGTTGCCCGCGCTGTTGCGCATCATGTGCCGTCTGACCAGCGGACACTGGTAACTGTGCCGCCCGACGGCCCCTGAGCTGACGGCAACGCCGTTCTGTTCTTGCCGTCGGCAGGGAACCTGGCTACGTCACGGACAGAGAATGCTTACGGAGTCGCTAAGACGAACATCAGACCTTGGCATTTCCCATTTGGCTGAGAACGCGGGCGTCGTTACCGCTGCTTGCCGTTCGTAGCGGTCGTGGGTGTTGCCCCATCACGCGAGATTGACCGCCTCGGCGAGCAGGTCGCACGGCTGGCGCCAGTCGTCACCGATAAGGCCGAACGCCGAAGCCCACCTGGATCCGCGTCGTGGTGGCCGCGGCAACGGCCAGCGTCAGCGTGCTGTCGGGAAGCGGTGCCGCCGCTGCCAGGTGATCGCCGGTGAAGACGCCATCCAGCCCGGCGTCCTCCACCTGCCGGGCGAACGCGCTCAGCTCATCGGCGTTAGACCGGATCGTGCGCGGTACGACCACCCGACACGCGGGGCCGTGGGGTCATCGTGTCACCGTCAGCAGCGTCTTGCCGGTGGTCGCCCTGGCCTCGATCGCGGCGTGCGCGTCGGCGCCCCGGCCCAGTTCCAGTTCCTGGCCGACGATCGGGCGGATATGGCCTGCCGCCGCCTCGGCCAGGGCGGTCCGCACGAGCGCGCGGTGGAAACCCCGCTCAACGATGAGGCTGACGCCCTTGCGCGCATATCCAGGTCAGCCTCCGTCGCGACCGCGAGCAGCGCCTGGAGACAGACCTGGTCAGGTCACCCCGGCCCTCGGTGGCCGCACGTGGCGCGGGCGCGCCCGCATGTTCCCATTCTCGGTGGGCGGGGGCGTAGTCGTGCTGCTCCGGCGGCCTCTGTGGTCAAGCAACGCCGTTGTGTTCTTGCCGCCGGCAGGGAAACTGCCGCCGCAAGGCCAGGGCCTCCTGAGTCTTACGCCCCGCATGCCCGCGGGCAGATAACGCTCGCGAAATCGAAGGCAACCGTCACCGATGGGCGCGTCAGTCAGCCTTCCGCTCCGTCTCCGCGTCGAGGGCCCAGTTGTCGGGGAAGGGGATCGAGGTGCGGGCGTGCTGGCCGCCGTCCGCCGTCGGGAAGCACACACCCGACATGTACTGCGACTCGTCGCTGGCCAGGAAGATCACCGGCCACGCGTTGTCCCGCAGCGCTGGCGGCCGGTCGAGGCGCAGCGGCATGACCGCCGCCGCGGGGTCCCAGGGGCCGGCCGCCTCCTCGTAGGACACTCCGGCGACCGGGGCGTCCGGCGGCATCATGAAGTTCACCGACATTCCGTGGGTGGGGCACACGGCGTTGACCCGGATGCCGTACTTTCCCAGCTCGAACGCGGCGGCGCGGACGAGGCCGTTGACCCCGGCCTTCCCGGCGACGTAGATGCCGAAGCCAGGGTAGGCCGCCAGCGAGGCGGCCGAGGAGGTGACGACGATGGACCCGCCTCCCGTCTGCTTCATCGCCCGCGCGGCGTGCTTGATCGTGAGGAACACCCCGTTCAGGTTGACGTCGTTGACCGCGCGCCAGCTCTCAAGCGTGGTGTCCTCAAGGGCAATCCTGCCCTGCCCGGGCACCGTCACCCCCGCGTTGGCGTGCATGACGTTCAGGGTGCCGAACGTGGCGCGGGCGAACGCCACCGCCGCCTCCACCTCCGCCTCCACCGTGACGTCGGCCTTCAGGCCGGCGGCGTCCCCGCCCTTGCCGGTGATCGCCGCGACCACCGGGCCGACGCGCGCCTCGATCTTGTCAGTGACAACGACCTTGGCACCCTCCTCGGCCGCGAGGAGGGCGACCTCCCGGCCGAGCCCCGAGCCCGCGCCGGTGATCAGCATGACCTTGCCTTGCAACCGACC
Source organism: uncultured Actinomycetota bacterium (assembly GCA_963767685.1). Taxonomy (GTDB): domain Bacteria; phylum Actinomycetota; class Actinomycetes; order Streptosporangiales; family Streptosporangiaceae; genus Trebonia. Next base: position 458,999 of record CAVYEZ010000005.1, on the reverse strand, counting down.
TGCCATTGCTTAACTCCTTAGTTAGCGCCAGCCGGGCTCGCGATGGTCTTGGCCTGCAGGTACTCTCGGAACCCGTCCTCGCCGTGCTCGCGGCCCACGCCGCTGATCCCGTACCCGCCGAACGGCGTGTCGGGGGACAGGTAGAAGGACGGCCCGATGTTGACCGTGCCGGCCTTGAGCCGGTTAGCGATCCTCCAGGCTCGCTCCGGGTCGCTGGTCTGGACGTAGCCGGACAGGCCGTACCGGGAGTTGTTCGCGACCCGTACCGCCTCGTCCTCGCCGCCGTCGAACTTCACCACCGTGAGCACGGGGCCGAAGACCTCGGTCTGGGCGATCTCGGCGTTCTCCTCCACGCCGGCGACGACGGTCGGCAGGTACCAGAAACCCTTACCGCCGCGGTCTCCGCGACGACCGCCGACGACGACCTCGGCCCCGGCCTGGACGGCCCGGTTGACCAGGCCTTCCATCCGGTTCAGCTGCTCCAGGCGGATGATCGGCCCGACGACGTTGACCGGGTCGTTCGGGTCACCCCACGGCAGCCCGCCGACGATCGCGGCTAGCCGCTCGACCACCTCGTCGTAGACCGGCGCGTGGACCACCATCCGGGTGGCCAGCGCGCAGCCCTGGCCGCTGTTGGACATGCACATTCCGACCCCTAGCTGCGTGGCCAGGTCAAGGTCGGCGTCTTGGTAGATGATGTTGGCCGACTTGCCGCCCAGTTCCAGGCATGCCTTGCGGATGCCGGCGGCGGCGCGCTCAGCGATCCGCTGCCCGACACCGGGGGAGCCGGTGAAGTGGTACATGTCTACCCGGGGATCGCCGGTGAGCGCCTCGCCCGCGGCGGCCTTGTCCGCCGAGCTGATCACGTTGAGGATCCCGGCCGGGATCTCGGTCAGCTCCGCCGCCACGCGGGCGATGAACGCGCCGGTCAACGGCGTGTCCGGGGCTGTCTTGAGCACCACGGTGTTACCAGTGGCCAGCGCGTGCGTGATCTTCCAGATGTCGGTCATCAGCGGCGCGTTCCACGGGGTGATCGCGCCCACCACGCCGTACGGTTCGTAGCGCACCCGGCGCAGGCTGCGCAGGCCAAGCAGTTCGTACGGCGGGAAGTCGGTCTCCCAGGTGAACCGGCCGATCAGGTCGATGAACCAGGACATGTCCTCGATCATCGCGTCCACGTGCGTGGCCAGGTTGCCCGCGCAGATGCCGGCCTCGGCGATCTGCAGTTCCCTGGCGGTGGCGCTCTCCTTGCGCAGCCCCTCCTGGAGCTGGTGCAGGCACCGCTGCCGGAAGGCGTGGTCGGTGCCCCAGTCGGCCTGGTCGGCGGCGCACCGGGCCGCGCCGACCGCGAGGGCGACGTCCTCGGCGGCCGCGTCGGCCGCCGTGCCCACCACCGACTCATCGGCCGGGTTGATCACCTCAAAGCGCTTGCCTGACTGTGCCTCGCGGAACTCCCCGCCGATGAACAGCCGGCCCTCATACTCCGTCACGGCCTTGTGACCTCCGTCTTTCTTGCTTAGTGCATCAGGTATGGTCCAGGTGGACCGGGAAGGTGACCGGCAGCCGGATCGCGGCGCGCACGCCGTAGTTCGTGTACCCGACCTGGTCGCCGGGGGTGATCGCGTAGTCGGGGATGCGCCGGTGGAACTCCTCGATCGCTAGGCGCAGCTCCAGCCGGGCCAGGTTCGAGCCGAGGCACCGGTGCGGCCCGGCCGCGAAGCCGACGTGGGCGTTGCCGCGCCGGGCGAAGTCGACCACGAACGGGTCAGGAAACGCGGCCGCGTCCGCGTTCGCCGCCGCCCAGAGCACCTCGACCTTCGAACCAGCGGGGAAGCGGCGGCCGCCGACCTCGATGTCCTCGGTCACCCAGCGGTGTCCCAGCGGCACCGGCGACTCGAAGCGCATCAGCTCCTCTATCGCCCGTGGCAGCAGCCCGGGGTCGGCCTTCACCGCGTGCCGCCCGGCCGGGTGCTCGGCGAACCAGGCCAGGAGGCACGACAGCGAGCTGGTCACGGTATCGAGCCCGGCGATCACCAGCAGGTAGCAGATGTCGGTGATTTCCTCATCGCTCAGCCGTTGACCGTCAATCTCGGTCGTCAGGAAGCCGCCGATCAGGTCGTCACCAGGTACCATCGCCCGGCGTTCGTCCAGCACCGCCGCCATGTAGGCGTACATCCGGTCCCCGGCCGCGCGCATGTTCGCCTGCTGCTCGTCTTCCGTCGCCCCCCGCGGGCGGACCACCGCCTCCTTGAAGTCCAGGAAGACGGGCAGGTCCGTGGCCGGCAGGCCCAGCAGGTCGATAAACAGGAAGCTTGGCAGCGGTCCGCACAGGCTCGGCATGAGATCGGCCGAGCCCGCGTCGGCGAACGCGTCGATCAGCGCGTTCGTGCGGGACCGGATCAGGGGCTCAAGCCGGGCCATGCTCTTGGGGGTAAACAGCGGGTCAAGCAGCCTACGGTACTTCCGGTGCGCGTCGCCGTCCAGGTCAAGCGGGATCAGCGGTCGCTTGCCGCCGAGGTTGTAATGCACGCCGTCCGTGGCCCGGACCGCCGGATGGCGGAGAAACTCGGCCATCTCGCCCCGCGCGGCCACGACCAGGGTCCCGTCGGGGCGCACGGGGCAGGCCTGTCCGGCAAGTTCGGCGAAGGCTGCCTGCGGGTGCCGCTCGTCCCATGAGGCAAGTTCGTGCGCCGCGCAGAACACTAGCATTACGTCCTCGCTGCTCATGCCCGTCCTCCGGGACCGGACGGCCGGGCCGGCCCGAGCTGCGCGGTGACTGCCCGTTCCGGGCACCCGCCCTCGGCCGCCCGCGCCGCCGCGTCCAGCCCGTCGGGCACCGGATCGGCCAGGACGCGTGCATGGCCCGCGTCGTCTAGATCGAACAGGTCCGGCGCGTGCACCAGGCACAGCGCGTGCCCCTGGCACCGGCTCGAGTCCACGATGACCCGCACGTATCTCAACTCCTCCGCTCCCGGCGCGACACCGGTCGGTGAAATCGCTAAAATAGATGAACTATTTAGCGATCAACCCACACGCTGCCAGCAACGAAGCGGTTAGTCAAGATATCGCCGCTATCTTGCGAGGCCCCGGTAGTGCATCCGCGCGGGCGGTCGGCCGGCATCCGGGCTGAGTTGTCAGTTCTCGTTGAATTGCCGGTGGCGGTGGCAGACGAGGGGCGTCGAGCCGGGCATGACCAGCGCGTCGGGGCCGGACGCGCCTGACGCGGCCAGCTGGCAGCGGCCGCAGGCAGCCGGGTGTGCGCGACGTAGAAGCAGAGGGCCGGCCGGTCCGGCGGCAGCGCCGGGCCCCGGTCCCCGCCGCCCGCAGGCCGGGCAGGACGCGGGCGAGGCGGTCCCCGGGCCTGCCGGTGAATGCCTCCAGGCGGGCGGCGGCGTGCTCGTTGAGCCGGGCCTCGAACCCGGTCAGCAGGTGCATTCCGCTGGTCCTGCCGTCGAACTCGCCCAGTGCGCGCAGCATCGTGGTGCCGGGCAGGTCGTTGGCGACGCCGAGGCGGCGGGCGTAGGAGGGGATGGTCTCCCCGGCGATCGGCCGGGTGACCACGGGCAGCCGGCGGGCGGGCAGCAGACCCTCATCAGCCGGCCCTCCTTCCCGCCGTGGCGGCCTGGCGGGGCGGGGCCGGGCGGTACTGCTGCTCGGCGGCGGTGTCGAGGGTGATGGCGGCCAGGTGCCCGCGGGTGACCTTCTCGGTTCCGTCGGCGATGGCCTCGTTGGCGGCCTCGTGGATGAGCTGGTCGAGGCTGCCGATCATGCCGCCGGTGCGCTGGTGCAGGTAGGCGGCGTCGTTGACCAGGGCGCCGGGCTTGTGGCGGTGCAGCCGCAGCTCGGCCTCCAGGGTGGCGACCAGCATCCGCCAGTCGGCCTTCTCCTTGTCGGTGGCGTAGCCGAACGCGCTGGTGTCCACGGTGATGAACCGGCTGGCGAGCTGCCGCCCGCGGGTCCCGGTGAACATGCCGTTCTCCGCCAGGCCCAGGCCCGCGTAGACGAACGTGGCGCCGACGGAGTCGAAGAGGTACTTCAGTTCGTCGGACGCGGCGGCTCCCTTGCGGGTGCGCAGGTCCAGCGTGTGGACCTCGTCGACCAGGATCATGCTGCAGCCGACCTTGCGGAGCACGCTGGCGACGGAGTGAGTGATGAAGTGCGGGTCCTCGTGGCTGCTGTCGGAAGCGGCGGGGGAGCCTGGGGGCGAGTGCTGCGGATCAGCCGGCGGGTGCTGTCGACCAGCGGATGAGGGGAGACGGCGGACGTCCCCCCGCGAACGTCGGCCAGCCGACGAAGACGACCTCAGCCAGCCGCCACCTGCGTCAGGTGGCCTCAACCTCCGGCCGTTCCCGTCCCGGCACCTCAGATGAGAATCCGTCACCTGCACCGACACTCTGGCCGAGAACCGACAGGTCAGCTGAGAACTGACATGAGTTCCCGGGTGCCGGCCGCGCTGGCGCGCTGGTGCGGCATGAGGTATAAAACAGTATAAGAAGTTAGATATTTAGAGTGACCGTCCATGCGGCGTTGCCGTGAGAGGGAAGCCGATGCCCGACGACGCGCGGGAGTTTGCCCGCCAGGCCCGCGAGTTCCTCGACGCGCACGCCGTGCGCCGGGAGAGCGCTCAGTTCCGCTGGGGTGAGGGGGACGACTCGGTCGCTTACTTCAGCGCGGACCCGGAGGACGTCAGGGAAGCCAAGCTGCGCGCGGCTAAGGCCTGGCAGCGGACCCGGTATGAGAACGGCTTCGGCTGGATCTCCGGCCCGCCGGAGTACGGCGGGCGCGGCCTTACCCCCGTCCACGAGCTGATCTACAACGGCATCGAGTCGGAGTACGACGTCCCGGACACCGGCACGCTGAGCGTGATCGGGCTCGGCATGATCGGGCCGACTATCCTGGCGCATGGCCAGCAGGCCGCCAAGGACCGATACCTGCCCGCCCTGTACCGCGGCGACATCATCGCCTGCCAGCTCTTCAGCGAGCCGGAGGCCGGGTCGGACCTGGCCAGCCTGCGGACCCGCGCCGTCGCCGACGGGGACCAGGGAATGGGTGCTGGACGGCCAGAAGGTCTGGACTTCGATCGCGCAGCACAGTCAGATCGGCATGGCGCTGTGCCGGACCGACGTGGACGCCCCGAAGCACAAGGGCATCACGGCGTTCCTGGTGGACATGAGCGCACCGGGAGTGGAGGTCCGGCCGCTGCGCCAGATGACCGGCGCCAGCGACTTCAACGAGGTGTTCCTGACCGGTGTCCGGGTGCCGGATGACCACCGCCTCGGTGAGGTGAACGGCGGCTGGCGGGTCGCCCTCACCACGCTGATGAACGAGCGCGCCACGGTGGGCGGGGCGCGCAGCGGGGGAGTGACCGAGTCCCTGACGCCGGCCCGGTTCGGCGCCCTCATGCGGGCGACGGGAGTCCTGGACGACGGGGCGCTGCGCGCGGAACTGAGCGGGCTGCTCGCCGACATGCTCGCGACCGAGCACCTGAACGCCAGGGCGGCCCGGGCGATGCAAGCGGGCGTGACACCAGGCCCCGAGCGGTCGGTGGCCAAGCTAATGCACGGGCAGAACCTCACCCGGGCGGCGCACTTCGTGTCCCGGGTGCTCGGGCCGCGCATCATCGCCGACACCGGTGAGTGGGGCACCTACGCCTGGGCCGAGCTCCTCCTGGCCACCCCGGCGCTGCGCATCCTGGGCGGCACGGAGGAGGTCATGAAGAACATCCTGGCGGAGCGGGTACTCGGCCTGGCGAAAGAACCGGGCACCGACACCACCTCACCGTTCCGCGAGCTGCCCCGGTCAGGAAAGGGGACGGCATGAGCGAGCCTTGGTCCGTAGGCGAGCGGGAAGGCGGAGCATGAAGGACGACAACGAAGAACTCGGCGCGCTGCGCGAGGCCGTCCGTGACTTCCTGGCGGACAAGTCGCCGGAAACCGCGGTCCGCACCGCCATCGAAACCGGCTACGATCCCGCGGTCTGGGAGCAGCTGGCCCGCCAGCTCAGGCTGACCGGCCTGGTGCTGCCGGACGATTACGGGGGCGACGGGTTCGGCCTGACCGAGCTTGAGGTCGTACTTGAGGAGATGGGGGCCGCGCTGCTGGTCTCGCCGTTCTTCGGCACCGTGGTCCTTGCCGCGCACGCCCTGCTCGCCTCGGCCGACAAGGCCGCCTGCGCGCGCTACCTCCCCGGCATCGCGGACGGGCGGACCACCGCCACGCTCGCCGTCGCGGAAGCCGGCGGGTCGTGGGACCCGGCCACCGTCGAGACCCGGGCGGAGCGAGTGAACGGGGACGGGGAGGCGGGCGAGGGGTGGACGCTGACGGGGAAGAAGAGCTTCGTCATCGACGGCTCGACCGCCGGCCTGATTCTGGTCGTGGCCCGCGAGGCCACCGGGCTCGCCCTGTTCGCGGTGGACCGCGGCGCGCCCGGCCTGCGCGCCGAGCCGATGACCGCCCTCGATCCCACCCGCCCGCTTTCCGGCCTCACCTTCAACCGTGTGCCCGCGCTCCTGGTCGGCGGCGAAGGCCAGGGGGAGGCGCTGACCGGCCAGATCCTCGACATCGCCTGCGCGGCGCTCGCCGCCGAGCAGGCTGGCGGCGCCAGGAGATGCCTGGAGATGGCCGCCGGGTACGCCAGGACACGGTTCCAGTTCGGCCGGGCCATCGGCTCCTTTCAAGCGGTCAAGCACAAGTGCGCCGACATCCTCGCCCGGGTTGAACTCGCCGAGGCGACGGCACGGGAGGCAGCCAGGCTCGCCGACGAGGCCGCGGCGGTCTTCCCCGTATCCGCCGCGACCGCACACATCACCTGCTCGCAGGCCTACATGTTCGCCGCGGCGGAGAGCATCCAGGTGCACGGCGGCATCGGCTTCACCTGGGAACACCCCGCACACCTGTATTTCCGCCGGGCCAAGTCCTCAGAATTGCTGTTTGGCGGTCCGGCCGTTTACCACGAACGTCTCCTCGCCCGCCTGGGCATCTGAGCCTGTTCATCCATTCCGGGAATGCCGTCACCGCAACCGGCGGCACGGCACCCGAGTCAGCGAAGGAAGCGTTATGGGCTTGGTAGACGGCAAGGTTGCCCTGGTCACCGGGGCCGCTCGCGGTCAGGGCCGTGCCGAGGCGGTGCGGCTCGCCGAAGAGGGAGCGGACGTCATCGCGGTCGATATCTGCGAGCCGGTGGAGACCATCCCGTACGAAGGTGCCACGCCGGAGGACCTTGAGGAGACCGCGGTCCTGGTGCGCAAGCACGGCCGCAGGATCGTCACGGCGAAGGCAGACGTCCGCGACTTCACCGCGCTCCAGGCGGCGGTCAGCCGCGGCACTGCCGAACTCGGCAGGCTCGACATCGTGGTGGCCAACGCCGGCGTCATGGGCGCGATGGTGCCGACCTGGGAGCTGACGGAGGAAGACTGGCAGGTCACCATCGGCGTCAACCTCACCGGCGTGTGGCACACGATCAAGGCGACCGTGCCCTACCTCATCGAGCAGGGCGCCGGCGGGTCGGTGATCTTGACCAGTTCCATGGCCGGCCTGAAAGGGGTCGCCAACACGGCCAACTACACATCGGCCAAGCACGCCCTGGTCGGCCTGTCCCGCACCGTCGCCAGGGAAGCCGGGCGGTACAACATCCGGGTCAACACCGTCCACCCCGGCAGCATCCCGACCAAGCTGCTGCTGCACGACACGGTCTACAAGGTGTTTCGTCCCGATCTTGAGAACCCGGCGCTCGAGGACTGCCTGCGCGTCTTCGCCAAGTTCAACATGCTTCCCGACGTGTTCCAGGAGCCAGAAGACGTGGCCAACGCCGTCTTGTTCCTCGCGTCGGACCTGTCCAAGCGGACCACCGGCACCACGCTCACCGTGGACGGCGGAGCTTCTTTCATGTGACCGCCCGATCATGCCGACGGGTACGGCTGACAGTCCTAAACTTCACGGCCGAGAGGTGGGCGCGATGACATTCGACGGGTTCGATCTTCCGGACGAGCTGCGCATGATGCGGGACGTCGCGCGGCGTTTCGTCGCGGAGCGGCTGCGGCCGGTGGAGGCGGAAATCGGCCCTGAGGCTACCCGCATCCCCAGCGGCCGGCTGGCGGGGCTGCGCGAGCAGGCCCGCGCGGCCGGCCTGTGGTGCCTGGACGCGCCCGCCGAGTACGGCGGCGGCGGACTGTCCGCCTTCCAGCTTGTGGTTGTGCTCGAAGAGGCGTGCAAGCACCGGTTCTGCTTCCCGCACGCGGGCGGCGGGGCGTTCGGCCACAGCCCGCCCGTAGTCCTCTACCAGGGCGACTCCGGCCTGATCGAACGGTATGTCAAGCCGGCGATAGAGCACGGCTGGACGTCCTACACCGCTATCGCCGAAGAGTCCGGCGGTTCGGACCCAGCGCGGGCCATCAAGACCACCGCTCGCCGTGACGGTGACGAATGGGTACTGACCGGCAGGAAGATGTGGATCACCAACGCCGACCGCGCCCGCTTCGGCGTCGTCTACGCCCGGGCCCCCGGCGGCATCAGCGCGTTCGTCGTCGACTCCGGGCTGCCGGGACTCTCGGCGCGGCTCATTCCGGTGATCAGGGATCACTGGCCCACCGAGCTGGTGCTCGACGAGGTCCGTGTCCCGGCGGGCAACCTGGTCGGAGCCGAGGGCAACGGCCTCGCCCTCGCCGCGAACTGGCTGGTGCGCGGGCGGCTGACGTACGCCGCCCGTGCCGTGGGCGTCGCCCAGGAGGCCGTCAGCATCGCGAACGACTGGGTGCGGGACCGCTCGACGTTCGGCGCCGCGCTGGCCACTAGGCAGGCGGTCCAGTGGGCGATCGCCGACTCCCAGGTCGAGATCGACGCGGGCCGGCTGCTCACCTGGAAGGCCGCATGGGCCGACGACACCGGAGGCGACGCGCGGCTGGATGCCGCCAAGGCCAAGCTGTACTGCACCGAGATGGGTTTTCGCGTCGTGGACCGCATGATCCAGCTCCTCGGCGCGATGGGCGTGGCGCGTGAGCTCCCATTGGAGGGCTGGCTGCGCGACCTGCGAGTGGCCCGCCTGGTCGAGGGATCAAGCGAGATGCTCCGTTCGCAGATCGCCCGCCAGGTCATCGGCCCGGCGGTGCGGTCCTCTGGCGCCTAGGCGGACGACTGGCCAGGGCCCTGGGGCCTGGGCTCTCGGGGCAGGCCGAGCACGGTCTCGGCCAGCACGTTGCGCTGGATGTTCGACGCGCCGGCGTAGATGGTTCCGGCCTGCGACGCCAGGAAGGTCCCCGACCACGCCGCGCTGCTGTTCGGCGCCCCCGGCAGGTCGGTGCGGATGACCCGGCCGACCGGCTGCCCGGTGGGAACCACGCCATCGGCGTCCAGGATGTCCATGGCGAGCTCGGTCAGGTAAACGTGGTAATCGCTCCAGTACAGCTTGGACACGGACGCCTCCGGCCCGGGCCGTCCGCCGCGCAGGAAACCGGTCAGGATCCGGTATCCCAGGTAGCGCATGACCTCCACCCGGGCCAGGCAATCGGCCAGCCGCGCCCTGATCACCGGATCGCGGTCCTGTCCCCGCACCCGGGCCAGCTCGGTCAGCCGGTCAAGCTCGCCGCGGAACAGGATCGGGTTGGTCGCGGCCTCGTCGCCGCGCTCGAACCCGAGCAGCAGCTGCGCGACCGCCCAGCCGCCGTCGACCTCGCCCACGATGTTGTCCGCGGGCGTCACCGCGTCGTTGAAGTACACCTCGTTGAACTCCTGGTGGCCGGTGAGCATCGTGATCGGGCGGATCTCGATGCCAGGCTGGTCCAGCGGGCACAGCAGGAAGCTCAGCCCCCGGTGGCGGGGCTTGTCCGAGGTGCGGGCGAGCAGGAAGATCCAGTTGGCCTCGTGCGCGTTGGACGTCCAGATCTTCTGCCCCTCGATGTGCCACTGCCTTCCGCCCGTGCCTTCCCCCTCCACCAGCCGCGCCCGCGTGCGCAGCGAGGCGAGGTCGGACCCGGCCCCGGGCTCGGAGAATCCCTGGCACCAGCGGTCCTCACCGGACAGGGCACGGGGCAAGAACCTGGCCTTCTGCTCCGGTGTGCCCAGGGCGAGCAACGTGTTCCCGATCATCTTGAGACTGAAGTTGTCGGTGCTCCAGCCGGTGGGTGCGCCAGCCCTGGCGAGTTCCTCCACGAGCACCACCTGCTCAAGCCTGCTGAGCCCGCGGCCGCCGTACTCCTTCGGCCACGCCACGCCGAGCAGGCCGTGTTCATGCAGCAGGCGGCGCCAGCGGTCGGTGAACGCCCCGATCTCGCCGGGCTCGAGCGAGCCGACGCCCTGCCAGTCCGGCGGCAGGTGAGCGGCCAGGAATTCCCGCACCTGGACACGGAAGAGCTCGGCTTCGCGGGGATAGGTCAGGTCCACGCCGCTTCCTCCTCGATCTGGAGTCCATTCATATGGTTAAATTATTTACCTAGCCTAGCAAGGAGGAGCGCGTCGTGGAGCTTTCCCTCAGCCGTGAAGACCGAGACTTCGCGGATGAGGCCCGTACCTGGCTCGCCGGGCACCTGACGGGCGACTTCGCCCGGTACGGCGGTGTCGGCGGCCCCGCCGACGACGAGGCGTGGGAGGTGCGGGTCGGCTGGGACCGGGAGCTCGCGGCCGGCGGCTGGCTCGGGCTCAGCTGGCCCGTCGCCTACGGGGGGCGCGGCCTGTCGCCGCGTCACGAGGTGATCTTCGCGATCGAGTCGGCGCGGGCGAACCCGCCTTACCGGGCATCGGTTCAGGGGCTTGAACTGCTCGGGCCGATGCTGCTCGCGCGGGGCAGCGAAGAGCAGAAGCGCCGTTTCCTGCCGTCGATCCTGCGCGTTGCGGAGTTCTGGGGACAGGGCTTCAGCGAACCGGGCGCGGGCAGTGACCTCGCGTCGCTCACCACCAGGGCCCGGCTAGTGCAGGCGGAGGGGGAGTGGGTGCTCGACGGGCAGAAGACCTGGACCACGACGGGCAACCGGGCCGACTGGCTCTACGTGCTGACCCGCACCGAGCCCGGGTCGGTCAGGCACCGCGGGCTCACGGTGCTGCTCGTCCCGGTCAGCCAGCCCGGAGTCGACATCCGGCCGGTCCGCAACCTGACCGGCGCGGCGGAGTTCTGCGAGACCTTCCTCAACGGCGCGCGCACCGCGGCCGACTTGGCGGTCGGAGCGCAGGGCGACGGCTGGGGAGTCGCGATGGCCGCGCTCGGGACCGAGCGCGGCACCAGCCTGGTCGCTCAGCAGATGGGATTCGGCCGGGAAGTCGCCCGCCTCACCGAAGCGCTCGGCGTGCCTGCTCCCGCGGTGAGGCACCGGCTCGTCGATGCCTGGATCGGAGCGCGGATCGCGCGCTGGCAGATCCTGCGGCTAATGGAGGCGATCCTGGCCGGCAGCGACCCGGGACTGCGGCCGTCAGTTTGCAAGGTGTTCGCGTCGTCCTTCCACCAGCGCCTCGGTGCGCTGGCGCTCGACGTGCTCGGCGCCGATGGCCAGGTCACGGGGTCAGAGTATGAGCTGAACGAGATCCAGCGGAAGGCACTCGCCTGCCTGGCGGAGTCGATCTACGGCGGAACCAGCGAAATCCAGATGAACCTGATCGCCGAGCGCGCGCTCGGCTTGCCGAGGGAGGGGACGCGGCGGTGAACTTCGACTTTGACGCCGACCAAGAGGAACTGCGGCGCACGGTCCGGCGCTTTCTCGAGCGGTCATCGGCCGAGTCCGACGTGCGTCGCCTGATGGCTACCGAGCCCGGGTACGACCCCGCGGTCTGGGAGAAGATGGCGACTCAGCTCGGGCTGCACGGCATGGCGATCCCCGAAGAATACGGCGGTGCGGGGTTCAGCTTCGTCGAACTCGGCATCGTTCTCGAGGAGACGGGCCGCGCCCTGCTGTGCGCGCCGTTCTTCGCGAGCGTGGTCCTCGCGGCTGAGCTGCTGAAGGCGATCGACGACGAGCAGGCGCGCAAGGACTACCTGCCGTGGATCGCTTCGGGGGAGACGATCGCGACCGTGGCGCTGACCGAGGCGGACGGGCTGTGGCAGTCGTCGTCGATCGCCACCAGGGCCGTACCGGACGGGGGAACGTGGCGGCTGACCGGGGTGAAGACCTTTGTGCCGGACGGGAGCAGCGCCAGCCTCCTGCTGGTCGTTGCCCGCACCGATGACGGGATCGGCGTCTTCGCGGTCGACGGCGACGCTCCGGGGCTGTCCCGGCAGACCCTGCCGACCATGGACCAGACCCGCAAGCAGGCGCGACTTGAATTCCACGCGGTGCCCGCCCGGCTGCTCGGCGGCCCGGGAGACCACTGGCCCGCAGTGTCCAGGATGCTCCAGGTGGCGTCCGTCGGGCTGGCGGCCGAGCAGGTCGGCGGTGCGCAGCGGGCGCTTGAGATGGCCGTCGAGTACGCGAAGCTGCGCGAGCAGTTCGGCCGCCCGATCGGGTCGTTCCAGGCCATCAAGCACAAGTGCGCGTCGATGCTCGTCGAGGTCGAGTCGATGAAGTCGGCCGCCTACTACGGCCTGTGGGCGGTGGCCTCCGGCAGCGACGAGCTGCCGGTCGTCGCCAGCATCGCCAAGGTGTGCTGTTCCGACGGGTACACGACGGTGACAAGCGAGAACATCCAGATTCACGGCGGTATCGGCTTCACCTGGGAGCATCCGGCGCACCTGTACTTCAAGCGAGCACGCAGCTCCCGCGTGCTGCTGGGCGGTCCCGACTACCACCGTGACCTTATCGCGCGGCTCGCCGGGATCATGCCCGCGGACAACCACGCGTAGCGATTGCGACTAACTGACGAGGAGTCTTTGATCATGACCACGGTCACCGAGTTCCCCCTGCTCAGCCACGGAAAGACCTGGCAGCAGATGCCGGCCGGGCTCGCCTTCCGCACGTCGGCCCGCACCATCACCGAGGCCGACCTGGTGAACTTCATCGGCGTGTCGGGGTACACGGAACCGCTGTTCCTCGACGCTTCGCACGCCGCCGAGGGCGGTTACTCCGGCAGGCTGGTCCCCGGCGCGATGACGTTCGCGATCGCCGAAGGGCTGGTACTGCAGACCAACGTCCTGCACGGCACCGGGCTCGCGTTCATGCACGCGGACATGAAGGTCGCCCGACCCGTCTACGTCGGCGACACCATCCACGTCACCGTGGTGGTCACCGAGTCCCGCCAGTCGCGCCGTCCCGGCCGGGGCATCGTGACAAGCAGGAACGCGGTGGTGAACACGCGCGGCGAGGAAGTGCTCGTTTACAACCCGGTGCGGATGATCCGAGGCGACGACTTCGACCCGGCGGACACCGTCAGCTAGGCGACCTCGCCGATACCGGCGCGGACCGCGTCCGCGCCGGCCGGCCGTCAGCGGCCGCGGGTGAGCTGGCGGGCGATGACCAGCTGCTGTATCTGGCTGGTGCCCTCGTAGATGCGGAATAGGCGGGCGTCACGGTAGAGGCGCTCAACCGGCACGCCGTGCATGTAACCTGCCCCGCCGTGGATCTGCACGGCCCGGTCGGCGACCCGGCCGACCATCTCCGAGCAGAAGTACTTCGCGCAGGCGGGCCCCATCTTCGTGTCCTCGCCCGCGTCGAAGGCACGCGCCGCCTCGAGCACCAGGCCCCGCCCTGCCATCAGTTCGGTCTGCGAGTCGGCGAGCATCGCCTGCACGAGTTGGTGCCCGGCGATCGGCCCGCCGCCTTGGCGCCGCGTGGTGGCCCAGGCGACGGACTCGTCCACAAGGCGCTGGGCCAGCCCTACGCACAACGCGGCGATGTGCAGCCGCCCGTGGGCGAGGCAGCGCATCGCGGTCGCGTACCCGGTGCCGGGAGTGCCGCCTATGAGGGCGTCTTCAGAGACGCGCACGCCGTCCAGGTGGACATCTGCGGTCCATGCCCCAGACTGTCCCATCTTCTTGTCGCGCGGCCCCACGGAGAGCCCTGGCGTGCCGCGCGGCACGTAGAAGACGGAGATCCCCTTGGCTGGGGAGACTCCCGGTGCGGTGCGGGCGAAGATCATGAAGACATCGGCCAGCGGCGCGTTGGTGATGTAACGCTTGCTGCCGTTGATGACCCACTGGTCGTCATCCCGGACGGCGGTGGTGGCGAGCCCGCCCGGGTCCGAGCCGGCCTCGGCCTCGGTAAGCCCGAAGGAGGCCACCCATTCGCCGCTGGCCAGCCGCGGCAGGTACCGTTTGCGCTGTTCTTCTGTCCCGCCTTCAAGCAGCACGTGGCCCGCGATCCCGTTGTTGGTGCCGAACATCGAGCGGAACGCCGGACTCGCGTACCCGAGCTCGAAGACGAGCCGGACCTCCTCGCTCATGGACAGCCCGAGCCCGCCGTGCTCCTCGGGGATCGCGAACCCGAACAGGCCCATCGCGGCGGTCTGCTCCCGCAGCTGGGCCGGGATCGCGTCGGTCTCCTCGATCTCGTCCTCGGCGGGCACCACCACCTCGCGGACGAACTCCCGCACGGTGCCGAGGATGTCCTCCAGATCGCTGCTGTCCACAAGAGCCTCCGGATGTACTGCTGTCACACCGCTTTTCGGGGGTGCAGGGCAGCCCCGGAGCAGTAGAGTCTGCCTGCTATATGTTCCGACCGCCGGACACCTCGATCGTGATGCCGGTGAGGTAACTGGACAAGTCCGACGCGAGGAAGAGCGCGGCGTTGGCGACGTCGACCGGCTCGCCCATCCGGCCCAGCGGGATCTCGGCGACACGCTCGGCCAGCACGTCCTGCGGCATCTTCTCGGTCATGGCGGTGCGGATGAAGCCGGGCTGGATGGCGTTCACCCGGATGCCGTACCGGGCTCCCTCCTTCGCGGCCGCCTTGGTCAGGCCGATCAGCCCCGCTTTGGCGGCGCTGTAGTTGGTCTGGCCGGGGTTGCCGACCTTGCCGGACATTGAGGAGATGTTGATGATGGAGCCGCCCGTGCCCTGCTCGCGCATCCGCAGGCTGGCCATCTTCGTGCCCAGCCACCCGCCGAGCAGGTGCACCTCCATGACCTGACGGAAGTCCTCGGTGGTCATCTTGCGCAGCACGCCGTCGCGGGTAATGCCCGCGTTGTTGACCATGACGTCCACGCTTCCCCAGGTGTCGGCGCAGTGCCCGACCAGCGCGGCAACGGCGTCCTCGTGGGTGACGTCGGCCGCGAGCGCGGAGACCGCCAGCCCGCGGGCCGCTAGCTTGGCCCGCGCCTCGCCGAGCGCGGCGGCGTCGATGTCGCTGAGCACGACGCGCGCACCCTCCTCGCCGAACCGTTCGGCCATCGCGAAGCCAAGTCCGCGGGCCGACCCGGTGACAATGGCGTTCCGACCGTCGAGCAAGCCCATGTCAGTACACCCTCCCTGCTGGAGCAGCCAGGCTGCCTCCGATACGATTATCTGAATGATATAACTCTTTAGTGGCCGCTTTTGATCAGTGGCCCTGCTTTCCGAGGAGGTTTCGGTGGCTGATCATTACAGCAACTTCCCCGATCTGCGGTTCGAGCGTCCCGCGCCGGGGGTGCTCGCGGTGGTGCTCGACGGTCCCGGGCTCAACGCCGTCAGCCCGGCCATGCACCGCCAGCTCGCCGACGTATGGCCGGTCATCGACGCCGACCCGGACACCAGGGTCGCGCTCATCCGGGGCGAGGGCAAGGGGTTCTCCTCCGGCGGCAGCTTCGATCTCATCGAGGGCATGATCGACGATTACGAGACCCGCGCCCGCACGATGCGGGAGGCCCGCGACCTCGTGTACAACGTGATCAACTGCTCAAAGCCGGTCGTCTCGGCGATCCACGGCCCGGCGGTGGGCGCCGGGCTGGTCGTGGCCATGCTCGCCGACATCTCGGTGGCCGGGCGTAAGGCCAAGATCATTGACGGTCACACCCGGCTGGGCGTCGCGGCGGGCGACCACGCGGCGATCTGCTGGCCGCTGCTCGCCGGAATGGCGAAGGCCAAGTACTACCTGCTGACCTGCGAACCGCTGACCGGCGAGGAGGCCGAGCGGATCGGCATGGTGTCGCTGTGCGTGGACGACGAAGCCGTGGCTGAGCGAGCGCTCGCGATCGCGCAGTCGCTCGCGGTCGGCGCCCAGACGGCGATCCGCTGGACGAAGTACAGCCTCAACAACTGGTACCGCCAGGCCGGCCCGATCTTCGACGCCTCGCTCGGCATGGAATTCTTCGGGTTCGCTGGACCCGAAGTCCGCGAGGGACTGGCGTCGCACCGGGAAAAGCGGTCGCCGAACTTCGGCTGACGCCCGCCCGCCGAACCGATGAGCCGTCCACTGAGCGAAAGGGATCTTCATGAGCAGTAGCGGACTGACCGGGCGGGTCGCCATGGTGACCGGGGCCGCGGGCGGCATAGGCCGCGCGATCGCGGCGGCGCTGCACGCGGAAGGCGCGCATGTCGCCGTTGCCGACCTGGACGGCGATGCCGCGTCCGGGTACGCCGCGGAGCTCAACGCCGCCGGGACCGGCACGGCCAAAGCGTTCGGCGTGCGGGTCGACGTGTCAGCCAGCACCGACGTGGGCGCGGCGATCGCCGCCGTCGAGGGGGAGCTCGGGCCGGTCGACATACTGGTGAACAATGCGGGCATCGACGTGATCGAGCCGTTCGTGGACAGCAAGGAAGAGACCTGGCGGCGCATCGTCGAGGTCAACTACCTCGGGCCCGTGCTGTGCACCAGGGCAGTGCTCGACGGCATGCTCGACCGCGGCTACGGGCGGATCATCAGCATCAGCTCCGATGCCGGCAAAGTGGGCAGCTCCGGCGAGGCCGTGTACTCCGGGACGAAGGGCGGCCTCATCGCGTTCAGCAAAGCGCTGGCCCGCGAGACCGCCGCCAAGGGCATCACGGTGAACTGCGTGTGCCCCGGGCCGACCGACACGCCGCTGCTCGACCAGATCGCCGAGCGCAGCCAGAAAATGTACGACGCGCTGGCACGGGCGGTGCCCATGCGCCGGCTCGGCCGGCCGGAGGACATCGCCCCGGCCGTCGTGTTCCTCGCGTCCGACGGCGCGGCCTTCATCACCGGCCAGGCGCTGTCGGTCAGCGGCGGCCTCACGATGAGCTGAGCGAGGAGAAAGGAGATCGGCCATGCCGACTGTGACGAGCCATTGCCCGCGCTGGTGTGCCCGGGAGCATGTCGCCAGCACGCCCGGGACCGCCTTCTACCATGCCAGCGAGCCAGCCTCGGTTCCAACCTCCCGCCCGGGAGACCTTCACTGGCCGGACCGCATCGATGTGCAGGCGGCCCAGTACCTGCCCGACGAACCAGGCGAGCCGAGCTGGTCGCCGGCCATCGAGATCACCGTGCACGCCGACGGGCGCTACCGGCTCATCGGACTGACGCCCGGCGAGGCGCGTGATCTCGCTACGCTGCTGACGCGGGCGGCGGACCTGATCACCGCGCCCGCGGCCGGCCGTCGGCGCCCGGCCAGCGCTGAACCGAAGAAGCCGCGGTGACGGATTACGAAGAGTTCGGCCTGCTCGCGGACAACGCCGCGGACGCGGAACTGCGGTGGGATGGCCCGCCGCCGGTACGCCGCGAGTTTGTCGATGTCGCGCCTGACCAGCGGGTGAGCGCCATCGTCTGGGGCGAAGGCGACCCGGAGGTAGTGCTGCTGCACGGCGGCGCGCAGAACGCGCACACCTGGGATACCGTCGCCCTGGCGCTCAGGCGGCCGCTGACCGCGGTGGACCTGCCCGGACACGGCCATTCCAGCTGGCGCGCCGACCGCGACTACTGGCCCGTCCGCAATGCGGAGGCCGTCGCCGCGGCCGTGGGCGCGCTCGCTCCGAAGGCGAATGCCGTGGTCGGCATGTCGCTCGGCGGTCTCACCGCCATCAGGCTCGCGGCCACCCACCCCGCCCTGGTTCGCCGCCTGGTCGTGGTGGACGTCACCCCGGGCGTCACGGCCGAGAAGTCGGCCCCGATCTCGGCGTTCGTGCAGGGCCCGGAGACGTTCGGCTCGTTCGGCGAACTGCTTGACCGCACCGTCACGTTCAACCCCTCCCGCTCGGTCAGCTCGCTGCGCCGCGGGCTGCTGCACAACGCCCGCCCCCTGCCCGACGGCCGCTGGGCCTGGCGTTACGACCGGCTAAGGCCGGCCGGCAGTGAGCTGGACTTCGCCGCCCTGTGGGACGACCTGGCCGGCATCAGTGTCCCGCTGATGCTCGTCTGCGGATCCCGGTCAGGCGTGGTCTCCGACGACGACCGCACAGAATTCCGGCGCCTGCAGCCTCTCGGCCGGCTGGAGACGGTAGACGGCGCCGGACACTCCATCCAGGGCGACCGTCCCGTCGAGCTAGCCGCGCTCATCCGCGACTTCGTCTACGGCCCAGCGTCAGTCGGCTAGGCCAGAACTGCCCGGCCAAAGCGTCCATCTCCACCTCATCCGGCCATCCACGACCCTCCAGCGGTTCCTGCCGGGGCGGCGTCCCGCCGGCTGGCAAGCGATCATCCGGGTTTCGCGTGGCCGCGCATCTTCAGCAGCCGGCCGCGGGTCTTGGCGATCCAGGCGTCGTAGTTGGTGGCCTTGCGCAGAAACGAGTCACCGACCCGGGGATGAGGCAGGATCAGGAACCGCTCGGCGTCCATGGCCTCGATCACGGTGCTCGCGACATCCTCCGGCATGAGGATCTCGCCGATCGCGCCGCCGTCGGGGGGAGCGGCCGACTCATCGTCGAGCGGCCGGCCGAACATGCCGGTGTAGACGGCGTTAGGGCACAAGCACGAAACCCGGACACCCCGGTGCCCGTAGTTCAGCGTGAGCCACTCGGCGAAGCCCAGCGCGCCGTGCTTGGTCATGGTGTAGCCGGGAGCCGACGGACCGGTGATCAGCGCGGCCGACGAGATCGTCTGCAGCAGGTAGCCCTCGCCGTGCTCGAGCATCGACGGCACCACCGCGCGGGCCGCCCAGACATGCGCCATCAGGTTCACGTCGACGATGCGCCGCCAGGCCTCCACGGCCTGACCCAGGTCACCGGGCGCCGGGTCGCTGTACCCGGCGTTCGAGCAGAAGACACCGACCGGGCCGAAGGCGCTCTCCGCCGTGCGCACCAGGTCCGCGACCGCGTCCGGGTCGCCGACGTCACAGCTCACGCCCACGCCGCCGATGCGCTCGGCCACCTTCTGCGCCCATTGCCCGTTGAGGTCCGCCACGACGACGCCGCGGGCGCCTTCCGCCGCGAACCGCTCGGCGAGCGCCCGGCCGATGCCGCTCGCGCCGCCGGTCACCACGACGCACTTGCCGGCGACCTTCAACGACCCGCTCCGAGGTTCGCCCCGCCGGGGTACCCGCCGCCGCCGAACTTCTCATCAAGTGCCGCGTAGTCCTTGCCGCCCGTGGCCGTGCGCGGCAGCGCGTCGAGGAACTCCACCGTCTTCGGCTTCTTGTACGAGGCGATGTTGCGCTTGCAGTGCTCGATCAGTTCCTCGGCGGTCACCGCCGCCGTGCCGTTGAGCACGACGACGGCCTTCACGTCCTGCAGGAACCGTTCGTTGGGCACGCCGATCACCGCCGCCTCCTTGACCGCGGGGTGACTTTGCAGGCAGTTTTCCACCTCGGCGGGGAAGATGTTCTCGGCACCCGACTTGAGCATCCGGGTCATCGTGCCGAGGAAGCTGATAGTGCCGTCCGGCTCCCGCCGGCCAAGGTCGGTCGTATGCCACCAGCCGAAACGGAACCGCTCGGAGTTGATCTCCGGCCGGTTCCAGTAGCCCAGGTGCACCGTGTCGCCCCGCAGGCAGATCTCGCCCGCCTCGCCCACCGGGCAGTCACGCCCTTCGGCGTCCAGGATCCGCACGGAGGTCAGCGGCGACGGACGGCCGGCGTTCCCAGCGCCCTTCCCGCCGTACCCGCCGACCACGACAAGGCCGGTGACCTCGGTCTGGCCGTATCCGTATCCCACCCCGCCGCCCGCCCGGGCATGCCGGCTGTCGTCCGCTGCGACCACGCCCTGCCAGGCCGAGGGGGCCATAGTGGCCCTCAGGTCCGGCAGTTCCAGTCCCCGCTCCCGCATCAGCGGCACGATCTGGGCGACGGTGGCCGGCATGAGATACGCGCGGGTGCACTTCTCCGCTGCCAGGACGTCAAGCACCTCCTCGGCGGCCACCCGCCGGATGACGACGTTGGTCCCGCCCTGGACCAGCACGGGAATGCCGAAGAACTGGAAGTTGCCGATGTGGAACATCGGACCCGAGTTGAGGAACACGGTGGAGTCGTCGATGTCGCCGAGCCAGGCAACCGACATGCCCATGCTGAGCAGGTTGGCGTGCGACAGCATCGAGCCGCACTGGCGACCGCTGATCGCCGCCGTGTAGATGACGAGCAAGGCAGAGTTCGGGTCGATGACCAGATCCGGGTCGGCCGGGTCGCTGTCGGCGAGGAACTCCTCGTAGCTGTCCGCACCGCCGGCGTCGTGGCGCAGCCACCGCGCCGACCCCGCATGCGAGCTGAGCCCCCGGGCGGCGCGGACTGTGTCCCCGATCTCCTCCTCCTGCCAGACGACCACCGTCGGGGTGAAGTCGTCGATGGCGAAGGCCATCTCGGGCGGTGCCCACCGCCAGTAGCCGGGGCACACCATCGCGCCGATCTTGGCGGCGGCACCGAGCAACTCGTACACCCGGAAGGAGTTCTGGCCGAGCCACAGGATCCGGTCGCCCTGGCCGACACCTGCCCGGCGCAGTGCGTTGGCCAGCCGGCACACCCGTTCGTCGAGCTGATCCCAGGTCAAGCGGAAATCACCGTCAGTGAGTGCGATCTTGCCAGGATAACTGCGGCGGTGCTCGGTGATGATGTCCCCGAGGGTGACGCGCCGAGAGGCCATGGACATACGCTCCTGATTCTGCGGTTGCTCGTTCCTATTTCACCTGGTGACGCTGATTCGCTGGCCGGACCGCCCGCAGGCGCACGTTCCCTCGGTGACGGTGCCGGACAGCCCGGTCGGGGCATCGGTGACCTGGTGCGCGCGGGGACCCGCCGTGCTTACGAACAGTTCGCCGCCGCGCTCGGCCAGGGTCCACTCCGCGCTGTTGACGTGCGCACCGGACCGGTGCGGGCATTCCACCGCGATGGCCGGCCCGACCCGGGTGACGATATACGGCCGCGCTCCCGCCTCGGCCAGCAGGCCGGCCGTGTCGGGCCTGGCGACGATGACCGGCACCTTGGCGACCAGCTCAGGCAGGTCGTCGCCGAGCCCCTCGGCCACCACGCGGTTAATCCCGAAGACCATCGTGACGGGAAGCCGCCGTGCGTACAGCCCGGTGCGGAACGCGTCGAAAACGAAGATCTCGCCGACCGAGAACGGGACGCCAAGCTCGTGCGCCGCGGTCTCGAACGGGTCGAACCACGGAGACTCGGGCAGGCCGCCGACCATCAGCAGGCCGCTGCCCCGGCCGATACCGTGACCGGCCAGCACGTCGCGCGCCCAGGCCGTGTCCCGCTGCCAGTCATCCCAGCTGATGTCGAAGTAGAAGAGCTGGTCGCCGACTTCGTACCGGCCGACGCCCCACAGCCGCGGCCGGGGAAGTGTCGCCCCTGCCGCTGTCGTGGATGCCGCTGTCATGCTCTGTCCTCCCGCTCTCCTGCCACGCTGGGCCGGCTCACGCCTTGACCACCCGGGGAAGTTTCCCGCTGCGGCCACGGGCCATCAGGTCGGCCTCCGGCAGCAGTTCGAGGACCGGCGGCACGCCGACCGCGCCCAAGATCGCATCGGAAACCCGGTCGCGCAGGTCGGGAACCGACGAGGTGATCACCGGGTCGTACCCGACCCGCACCTTGAGCTCCTGCAGTTCCCGGGCCGGCTTGATCAGCTGGAACAGCGCCGTGGCGGTCTCCGGGACCTGTTCGAGGGCCCGCCAGATGTCCATCGGCACGAACGACCGGCCCGCGACGATCGTCTCGTCTCCCTTGCGGCCGACCGGCCAGAACCGCGCGTGGGTCCGTCCGCACCCGCAGGGCTGCGTGGTCATCCGGATGATGTCATCGGAGCGGAACCGCACCATCGGGGTGACCGGGTTGTCGAGCGAGGTGGCGACGAGCTCGCCGAGTTCCCCCTCGGCCACCGGCGTGGACCCGTTCGGGTCGACCGCCTCAAGCAGCACGGAGTCCTCCCACGCGTGGCACCCGTCGTGCTCACGGCATTCCCAGGCCCCGGTGACGTCCCCGGTGGAGGTCCAGACGAAGGTCTCCACGCCCCAGCTGTTCAGCTGTTCCCGCGCCCGCGCGCCCAGCGGCTCCCCCGCGAAGGCGACGCCCTTGAACGAGGAGAACACCTCGCGCATGTCCGTGTCTCTGGCGATGTGGTCAAGCTCGGCCAGCGCGATCCCGGTCAGCTGCGCGAAGACCGGTCGGTAGCGGCGAATAGCGTCGAGTGCGGCCCGCCACCCCCCGGGAGCGGTGTTGGCGAAGATCGGGATGGCGCCGCACAAGTGGTCGGCGTGGTACATGGGACCGCGCATCTTGAAGCTGCTGCCGAGCACGTAGTCGCCGGGCCGCACGCCGAGATCCCACAGGTTGCGGGCCACGGCGGCCCAGAACGGGTGGTAATTGTCCCAGGTGTGGGCGTAGAGCGTCGCGTCCCCGGTGGTTCCCGAGGTGGAGAAGACCGTGGTCGCCTCTTGGTAGGAGGTGCACAGCAGGCCACCGAAGGGGTCGCCGACCTCGTCGCGGAAGCGCCGGATGTCATCTTTGGTGGTGAACGGCACGCGCTCGATGAAATCGCTGAGCGAGTTGATGTCGCTCGGCTTGATCTTCGCTGCTTCCCACGTCTTGCGGACCAGCGCGGAGCGCTCGTAGACGTAGGGGACGAGTTCGAGGATCAGCTCCTCCTGGAGGGCCGCGATGGAAGAGCGCGGCATGGTCTCTATCTCGGGTTCGAGGAACCTGTCATCCGGCACTGGCGACTCCCTCACAACAGCGTCACCCCACCGCGCGACGCCGCGCGGTTCTCCCGCAGTCTAGCCTTAATCCGACTATATATCTAACTTATTGAAGTAATTAATGAGACCGTCGGTGCCGCGCGGGGCGGCCGGTAATCCCGGCCGCCCCGTGCGGCGGACACTAATCCAGTCGCCTGGCTCACCGGGTCTGAGCCGGGCGACTTGGCGTCCGCCGTGCTGCCCGTGTGCTCACGGGCCTGGCGCAGCCCTTCCTCGATGCTCGGCGCGATGACCTCCCACCGCTCGCAGCTGCATCCGCAGGCGTAGCTGCCGTCGCCGCGCGGGATCACCGACTGCGCGGCGCACTCGTCCTGGCGCTGGATCGCACTGGTGACGAACTCAAGCGGCGAGTCGTACATGATGCTGTCGTCGGACATGAGCCTCCTCGCTCGGGTCTGCCCGTGACCTCAGGCCGCTGCCGGGATCGGCGGGGTGTCCGGGAACAACTCACGGAACGCGCCGACCGTGACGCGCTCCCGCACCGCGGGGTCTACCCCGTCGAACAGCTCGTGCAGGGTTTCCTGGGTGTGCCCGTAGGTCCCCTCCATGTGCGGGTAGTCGCTGCCCCACATCACGTTGCGGTAGCCCATGTACTGCGCCACCGCGACCGCCGACTGGTCGTGCTGGAACGAGGCGTAGACCTGGGTGTAGATGATCTCCCTGATATCCCGCTTGAGCTTGGGACGTACCGCCATCGCATGCTGGCGGTAGCCCTCGATCATCCGGTCGGCGATGAACGGAACCCACGTGGCGCCGCCCTCGGAGACCAGGACCTTGAGATCCGGGTGCCGGTCGAGCGCGCCGGAGGCGACCAGCTTCATGACCGCCCGCTGCCCGCCGAAGGTCGTCTCGGTGTAGTTGAGCACCGTTCCGCCAGGGCCGCGGAATTTGACCTGGCCGTTGCCGCTCTTGGCGTCGCTCAGGTCGACCGGGTCGGTGCCGATGTGGAAGGCGATCACCATGTTCGCCGCCTCGGCGGCGGCCCAGAACGGCTCCCAGTCGTCGCGGTTGTAGTCCTTCTGCAGCGGGTGGGGCTGCACCGGGAGGTAGACCGAGCGGTAGCCCATCGCGGCGATGCGCTCTAGTTCGCGCACCGCGTCGCCGATGTCGAGCGTGGAGACCTGTCCGGTGGTGACCAGCCGGGGGGAGAACTTCTCCAGCGCCTCAAAGGCCCAGTCGTTGCTGACCCTGATCGCTTCGCGCAGCGCCTCGGCCGTGCGGAAGGACGAGCTCCACATGCCGAGCGACGGGAACACCAGCTCCGACCAGACCCCTTCGGAGTCGAGGTCCTGCATCCGCAGCGCCACGTCCCTGGCGCCGGGCGCGCGGTGGGTGGCCTCGATGAACTTTTGGGCCAGCGCGCTCGTCGGCAGCTTCCGCCGGAACGCCATGCCGTCGATGTGAACGGTCTCCCATTCGCCGTCGGGGTCCTTGACCGCCCGCGGCATCAGCTCGGCCAGCCGCGGCGGCAGGCTCTCCCGCCACAGATCCTCTGGCTCAAGGAAGTGCGAGTCCCCTGAATTAGCCCAGATCTTTGCCATTTCCTTTTCCTTCCTGAACGGAAACCATCTTGCGCTCGGGCTGCCCGGTCCCTGCGGCCGGAGTCGCGGCGGCCGGTCCCCGCAGCGCGGCGCGCACCGCGTCGGCCCCCGCGATCGCCAGTTCCTCGCTGTCGGCCAGCGGGATCAGGTTGAACGACCGGCATCCCGCGTCCACGTACGCCTGCAGGCCGGCGGCGACCTCTTCGGGCGTCCCGCACGGGCAGTACCGTTCGAACTTGCCGAACGGGGTCTGGTAGAAGTTCTCCATAGAGGCGGCCAGCCGGGACCGGGCGGTGGCGGCCGAGTCCCCGAAGGCGCACCACACATGCATGCCGTGTCGCCAGCGAAGAACCACGCGGCCGGCGTCCGCCGCGAACGCGGCTATCCGCGCGGTGGCGTCCGCATACCGCGACGGCGAAACCCACAGGCCGAGCCAGCCGTCTCCGTACCGGGCCGCCCGGCGCAGCGCCGCGTCGGACCGCCCGCCGACCACGATCGGCACCGGTGACAGCGGGGACGGCTCGACGCGGACCCGATCCAGGCTGAAGAACTCGCCGGACATCGTGACCTCGTCGCCGGCGAGCAGCCGCCGCAGCACGGCGAGCGCCTCGTCCGTCCGTCGGCCCCGGGTGGCCGGGTCGACGCCACAGGCGCGCGCCTCGGCCGGGTCTTCGCCGCCGACCCCGACGCCGAACTCGAAGCGCCCCGGTGCCAGCGCGGCGAGCGTGCTCACCTGGCGTGTCACCGGGACCGGATGCCGCAGCGGGAGCAGGTACACCGCGGTCTGCACGGTGACGCGTCGGGTCAGCACCGCGAGTGCGGTCGCGTTCAGCAGCCCGTCGAAGCCGCGTCCGCCCTTGAACGTGACATGATCGCCGACGCTCACCCGGTCGATGCCGGTCGCGTCAACCTGGGCGGCAAAGCGCGCCAGCGCCTCCGCCCCGCCAGGCGCGTCGTAGGGTGCCCGCAGCCCTACGCTGATGTCCTCCATGGTCAGCATCCTCCTGTTCCCGGGAAATAGTTTACATATTTATCTCTATCCAGGGTAGGCTCGCTGTCGTCAGCGAGGAGAGAGATGGACATCGACTGCTTCTTCCCCGGCGGCCTGCCGCTCGGCGAGGCCGCGGCCGCGGCCCGGGCGGTCGAGCAGGCCGGCTTCGCGGGCATGTGGGTCACCGAGACCAAGCACAACCCGTTCCTCACCTGCGGTGCGGCCCTGGCTGCGACGGAGCGGATCGCCGCTGGGCCGGGGATCGCGGTGGCCTTCCCGCGCAGCCCGATGGTCACCGCCCAGGCGGCCTGGGATCTCGCCGATATGTCGGGCGGCCGGTTCGTGCTAGGTCTCGGCACCCAGGTCAAGGCACACATCGAGCGCAGGTTCGCGGTGCCGTTCGACCGGCCGGTCGCCCGCATGCGGGAGTACGTCCACGCCCTGCGCACGATCTTCCGCGCCTTCTCCGGCGAGGGGCGGCTGCGGTTCGCCGGCGACTTCTACAACTTCTCGCTGCTGACCGATTTCTTCGATCCCGGCCCCATCAGCCACCCGGACGTGCCGATATGGGTCGCCGCCGTGGGACCGGCCATGCTGCGGATGGCCGGGGAATGCTGCGACGGCGTCTTCCTGCACCCGCTCCACTCGGCCGAGTACCTGCGGGCAACGGCGCTGCCGGCCGTGGCCGCCGGCGCCAAGGCGGCGCACCGTGAGCGCGCGGACGTCACCGTGTGCTGCCCGGTCTTCATGGCGGTGGGGGAGTCCCAGGCGGAAATCGGCCGGCAGCGGACCGATATCGCCCGGCAGATAGCCTTCTACGGATCCACGCGCACCTACCGGCCCGTCTTCGAGCAGCACGGCTGGGGTGACGTCTGCGACCAGCTCCACGAGCTGCTCTCCCGCCGCGATGCCGCCGCCATGGCGGCCCTCGTCACCGGGGAAATGCTCGATGTCTTCAGCGTGACGGCGACCTGGGAGGAACTGCCCGGCGAGCTCGCCCGCCGCTACAACGACCTGGTCGACCGTATCGCTCCCTACGGCGCCGACCTAGGCTCGGACCGCGGCAGGCAGCGATGGCGCGAGGTGACCACGTCGCTAGGAGTGACCGCGTGACCGATCCGGTGGACAACGAGCAGGCTGGCTCGGAAGTCAGCGACGAGGAACTGTGGTCGCTGTTCCGCGGATACCCGGTCGATCACGACAGCGCCGCGCACTACCGGGGCCTCCTGCGGCGCCAGCTGCTGATCAGCCGCTGCGCCGCGTGCGGGACATGGCACAACCCGCCGAAGCCGGTGTGTCCCGCATGCCTGTCGACCCGCGTCGAGGCGACGCCGGTGTCAGGCACGGGGACCATCTTCACGGCAATCTTCCTGCACCAGGGGCCGCCAGCCGAGGGCGTGGACTACTCCACGCCCCATCCAGTCGTCACGGTAGAACTCGACGAGCAGCCGGGACTCAGGTACTCGAGCACCGTGGCGGGGGCGCCGAACGAGGAGATACAGATCGGCCGCCGGGTTGAACTGGACTGGATCACCCGCGGCGGCGTGCCGGTGCCGGCGTTCCGCCTCGCGGCAGCGCGAGCCTCAACGGGAGAGGGAGAGGGAGAGGGAGAGGGAGAGGGCTGCAAGTGACCGTGAAGCGCAACCCCATGCGGGACCGGGTGGCGATCGCCGGCGCGGCGACCACCGGATTCACGCCCCGCAACACCACCCGCAGCCAGGCTGGCTACGTGGCGGAGGCCTGCAAGAGCGTTCTCGGCCAGTGCGGCCTCACGCCGCGCGACGTCGACGGACTGTGCGGGTCCCTGCCGGCGGCACCCGCGGTGCAGTCGATGCTCGGCATCCCGGAGGTCACCTGGTTCGCTAACCCGGCGATCCCCTTCGGCAATCACCTGGCGGCGGCGGCCAGCGCCATCTTCAGCGGGCAGTGCGAGGTGGTGCTCGCCTACCACGGCGCCTACCGGATGGCGTGGAACACCGGCAGCGCGCTGAAGGACCCGTTCCGCCGCGGCGCCGGCTACGGCAGCGGCGCGAGCGTGCCGCCCGAGGCGGTCACCGGCTCCGTCGGCTACACCGCCTGGGGGGCACGCTACCTCCACGAATTCGCCGTGCCGCGAACCAGCCTGGGATATGTCGCGGTCAGCGACCGGGCCAACGCCGCCGCGAATCCCGCCGCGGCCATGCGCGACCCGATGACGATGGAGGATTACCTCGCCGCCCGGATGATCAGGTCGCCGCTCTGCCTGTACGACATGGACGTGGCCGTGGACGGGGCGGACGCGTTCATCATCACGTCCGCTGAGCGCGCCCGCGACCTGCGGCTGCCACCGGTTCTGGTCAACGCGGTCGCCCTCGGGATGATCGACAAGAACGACGAGGAGCAGTCGCCGAGCCTGCGCCGCCACGGCCAGCACGTCGCGCTCGAGGCGCTCCGGACCAGGAGCGACTTCTGGACCGACGATATCGACCTGCTTCTGCTGTACGACGGGTTTACTGTCATCACCCTTAACTGGCTGGAGAACCTCGGCTACTGCGGGCCAGGTGAGGCGGGAGCGTTCGTCGAGGACAACTGGGTGCCGGGCGACGGTGGAACCGGCCGGATCATGATCAAGGGGCGGGTCCCGGTCAACACCCACGGCGGTTCTCTCTCCGAGGGAGGGACTCAGGGCAGCGGCCATCTGCGCGAGGCCGTCCACCAGCTACAGGGGCTGGCCGAAGACCGGCAGGTGGCGGGCGCGGAGCGGGCCCTGGTCACCATCGGCGGGTTCTTCTTCAACGCCCAGGGCGTAACGCTGCACCGCGGCTAGACACCACGCTCCCGTTCGGATTAATGAAAATGAATATTCGAGCGGGAAGCGCAGCGGATACCGAACTTAGCGTCCCGCCGGTGGCACGTCCCGCCGGGGATGGCCGTGACCGTACAAGGAGGAACGGATGCCTGATTACCAGTACCTGACCTACGATCTGCTCGACGACGGGACGATCGCCCGGATCATGCTGAACCGGCCTCGTTCGCGCAACGCGCAGAACCGGGGCCTGCTGGTTGAACTCGGCGAGGCGATGCTCGCGGCCGAGGCCGATGATCAGGTCCGCGTGGTGATCCTCGGCGGCGCTGGGCCGCTGTTCTCCGCCGGGCACGACCTCGGATCCGGCGACCATAGGCGGGAGCAGGAGCCCGGACCCGGCCAGCACCCTACCTACAGCCAGTACGGAGGCGGCCGAGTCGGCGCGGAGCAGCGGGCGCTGCAGGAATGGCACTTCTTCTTCAACAACACGCGCCGTTGGCGCGACCTCCGCAAGATCACGATCGCCCAGGTCCAGGGCGCGGTCTTCGCCGCCGGGCTGATGCTGATGTGGGCCTGCGACCTCATCGTCGCGGCCGACGACGTGGTCTTCGCCGACGTGGTGGGGACCCGCCTTGGCATGTGCGGCGTAGAGTACTTCGCGCACCCCTGGGAGTTCGGCCCCCGCAAGGCGAAGGAACTTCTGCTCACCGGCGACTCTATCGACGCAGCGGAAGCCCACCGGCTTGGCATGGTGTCGAAGATCTTCCCAGCCGATGAGCTCACCGACCGAACGCTGCAGTTCGCCCGGAGGATCGCTGCCCTCCCCACCATGACCGCGCTCATGATCAAGGAGTCGGTGAACCAGAGCGTGGACAACATGGGCTTCTACAACGCGCTGCAAGCCTGCTTCACGCTGCACCAGCTCAATCACTCCCACTGGTCGCAGATCCACGACGGCAAGGAGCCGTGCGCCCTGGCCGAGGACGGCATCGCCGACTGGCGGTCGGCGCCGCCCGTCCTGCCTGCCGGCCGGACTCGGTCGGCGTTGCTCAGCCGTAGCCGCCCGCGGCCGACCGCGAGGCAGTTCCGCTAGATACCTGCCGTTTAAAGGTAGATTATATAAATGAGTTAGCGTATTATCCTGAACAGGCAAGGCGACAGGTAGTACGCGCCGAGCTGACAAGGAGCGGCATTGGAACGGAAGATCTTCGAGCCAGAGCATGACGCGTTCCGTGACACGGCCCGCCGCTTCTTCGAGAAGGAGTGCGCGCCGTACACGCAGGAGTGGGAGCAGGTCGGCCTTACCTCCCGCGAACCTTGGCTGCGGGCCGGCGAGCTCGGCCTGCTCGGCTGGGAGGCGCCGGAGAAGTACGGCGGCCTGGGCATCAAGGACTTCCGCTACAACGCGGTCATGACCGAGGAGCAGCACGCCGCGGGCGTTTCCGGCCTCGGGATCGGCCTGCAGAATGACATCATGCCCTCGTACCTGATCGGCCTGACCACGGAGGAGCAGAAGGAGCGCTGGCTGCCCGGCTACGTCAGCGGCGAGACCATCACGGCGATCGCCATATCCGAGCCGGGGGCGGGGTCCGACATGGCGGGGATCCGCACCACCGCCGTCCGGGACGGGGACCACTACATCGTCAACGGGACAAAGACCTTCATCAGCAACGGCATCCTGGCCGATCTTGTCGTGACCGTGGTGAAGACGGACCCGTCCGCGGGGCGCAAGGGCATCTCTCTGCTCGTCATCGAGCGGGGCATGGCGGGCTTCGAGCGCGGCAAGAAGCTCGACAAGATCGGCCGACGGGGAAACGACACCTCAGAGCTCATCTTCACCGACGTCCGGGTGCCCGCGGAGAACCTGCTCGGTGTGGAGAACCGCGGGTTCTACCACCTCATGGGCAACCTCCCCGCCGAACGGCTCGGCATCGCGGTCCACGCCGTGGCCGAGACCCGCCGGGCGGTCGAGCTGACCAGGAAATACGCCGCCGAGCGCGAAGCCTTCGGCACCCCCGTCGGCTCCTTCCAGGTCAACCGGCACGCGCTCGCAGACATGACGGTGAAGCTGGACGTCATGCAGGTCTACATCGACCGCTGCATCGAGGCGGTCAACGCCGACGAGCTGACCGCCGAGGAGGCGGCCGGGGCCAAGATGTGGGCGACCGAGACGCAGTGGGAAATCATCGACCGCTGCCTGCAACTGCACGGCGGATACGGCTACATCAACGAGTACGAGATCGCGCGGCTCTGGCG
Organism: uncultured Actinomycetota bacterium; assembly: GCA_963767685.1. Lineage (GTDB taxonomy): Bacteria > Actinomycetota > Actinomycetes > Streptosporangiales > Streptosporangiaceae > Trebonia. Next base: position 428,529 of record CAVYEZ010000005.1, on the reverse strand, counting down.
TGACGCGCGCGTGCAGCGCCTCTACGGCGGCACCACCGAGATCATGCGCGACCTCATCGGCCGCTCGCTCGGCTACTAACACCATCAGCGCACGAGAAGGTGAGCGCACATGACATTGATGAAAAACACCGTCGGCCCGCTGCCCTACCGGCTGGTCGACTTCGACCAGCACTCCTACGAGGCGGACGACTGCTTTACCCGGTTCATGCCCAAGGACAAGCTCGACACGGCCATCTACCCGGCCCATAGCGCGAGCGGCCGCAGGGTGCTCATCGCCAACGACCGCCTCGTCACCGCCCTGGAGACGATCGGGGAGGTCGCACCGGTGCCGGGATCCCTGGCCGAGATGCTCCGCCAGCGCGCCTCGGGCGAGCCGGTCGACTCCGAGCGGTTCTCCATCCCCATGCAGATCGAGTACCGCGACCACGACGCCCGGATCAAGCAACTGGACGAGCAGCAGATCGAGCGCTCGATCATGTACCCCGGCGGGTGGGCGCTGATGGCCGAGGCCTACCTCAAGGACACCGAGGCGCTGTACGACAACCTGCGGTCGTTCAACCGCTGGATCAACGAGGACTGGGGCTTCAGCTACTCCGACCGGATCTACGCACCCGCCCTGCTCTCGCTGCGCGACCTCGGCCTCGCCTGCGCCGAACTCGACCGGGTCCTCGCGGCCGGCGCCAGGTTCATCATGCTGCCGCCCGGGCCGGCCTACGGCCGCACCCCTGGCGACCCGTACTTCGACCCGTTCTGGGCCCGGATCAACGAGGCCGGGGCGGTGCTTGCCTATCACATCAGCGAGTTCCACTACCAGGAGAACGTGGCATCCGCCTGGGGCTGGAAGCTGGTCCCGCCCTTCCAGTTCTCGGCCTGGCAGTGGCAGAACACCTACGGGGAGCGGCCGATCACCGACACGCTGTCGGCGCTCATGTTCGACAACCTGTTCGGCCGTTATCCGAACATCAGGGTCCTGGTGAGCGAGTTCGGGGCCGAGTGGGTCCCGCACTTCATCCGGCACATGGACAAGAGCCGCGGCATGGGACGCAACGGCCCCTGGGTCGGCGGGCAACTCAAGGAGCGCCCGAGCCGCATCTTCCGCGAGCACATCCGGGTGGTGCCCTACCCGGAGGACGACACCGTGGCGCTCGCCGGGCGCCTGGGGGGCGCCGACTGCCTCGTCATGGGCTCGGACTGGCCGCACGCCGAGGGCCTACGGGAGCCGGCCGACTTCTACGCCAAGGTGGAAGGACTCGGCGAGGACGCGCGCCGCGCCTTCCTGCGCGACAACGGCCTGAGCCTGCTAGGCCTGGCCTGAGGCGCACCCGTTCCCGGCGGCGAGCGCTCGCCGCCGGGAACGCGTTCATACCCGGCGCCTTACAGGTGGTTGACCTGATAGGTACGCCGGTTCAGCGAGCCCGTCCGTCCGCCAGGCCGGCGTTGGCTCCTTCGCGGAGCGAGCTCTTCATGACCTTGCCGCTGGTGTTCCGCGGAAGCCCGGGCACGAAACGCCAATGCCGCGGAACCTTGTAGTTGGCCAGCCGCTCACGGGCCCACGCGGTCAGCGACTCCGGCGTCGCGGACGCGCCAGGCCGCAGGACGACGAACGCCATGCCAACCTCGCCGAGCCTCGCATCGGGCACTCCGATGACCGACGCGTCGGCAATGGCGTCATGTGCGGTGAGCGCCTGCTCGATCTCGGCAGGATAGGTATTGAAGCCGCCGACGAGGAACATGTCCTTCATCCGGCCGGTGATGATCAGGCGGCCGCAGCTGTCCAGCCTGCCGACGTCACCAGTGTGCAGCCAGCCGTCGGCGTCGATGGCCTGGGCGGTGGCCACCGGGTCATCCAGGTACCCCGCCATGACGTTGTAACCGCGCAGCAGGATCTCCCCGGCCTCGTCGGCCGCCGCGTCATCGGCAGATCCGGCGGGTCGGGCGATGCGCAGCTCGATGCCGGGGGCCAGTCGCCCGGAGGTGGTGGACACCGTCTCGAAATCGTCGAACCAGTAGCAGCGCGTCGCGATGGCGGTGCCTTCGGTAAGTCCGTACCCGGGAGCGAAGTGCTGGATTCCGAGCTCGTCCCTGAGCCTGCGGAACAGCTCAGGCGATGAACCCATCGCCCCAGGACCGGCGACGCGCAGCGCCGACAGGGACGACCGGTCAAGGTCCGGATCGTCAAGCAGCGACTGGAAGATAAGCGGCGCGCCCTGGAGCACCGTAACGTGCTCGGCGGCGATGAGATCCGCGGCGCGGCGCACGTCGAAGACGGGCATGGGCAGCACGGCGGCGCCGTGCAGCACGCTGGTAAGGACGACCGCCTTCAGGCCGAAGCAGTGGAAGAACGGTGGGAGGCCGAGCAGGCGGTCGCCGGCGCGGAGCCCAAGCGAGCGGCCGTACTCGCTGTAGGCCTGGGTTGACGCGCCATGCCTCAGCATGGCGCCTTTGGGCGCGCCGGTGGTGCCCGAGGTGAACAGGATATCGGAGATGTCACCGGGGCCAAGTGCCTGCTCGCGCGCCCGGACCTCCGCCTCGTCCGTCTCGTTGCCCAGCGCCAGCAGTTCGTCCAGCGACAGGGACCGTCCTGACACCCGGCCGCGCAGGGCCACCACCGCCTTCAGCCCGTCAAGCGCGCCGAGGGGCCGCAGCGCCTCCAGGTAGTCGCGGCCGAGGAACTCCGTGAACGCAAGCACCGCAACCGCCTCCGTCCGGCGGATCAGCGCGGCGGCCTCGTGTGCCGTCAAGCGGGTATTGAGCGGTACGAGGATTGCGCCCGCGGAGGCGACAGCCATCGCGGTCAGCGCAACCTCCGCGGAGTTGGGCGCCCAGACGACCACGCGGTCGCCCGGTCCTACGCCGCAGGCGATGAGGCCGCGCGCTAGTTGCAGGCTCCGCGCGCGGTACTGGCGATAGCTGAGGCGGAGGTCGCCGTCGACGAGCGCCTCCTTGCCGGGCCACCACTGCGCGGCGCGGCTGAGCGCGGCCGGAATCGTCGGCGGCACATCGGTCGTCTCGGTGTCGTGCGCCATGCTGCCGGTGCAGGTCATCGGGCCTACCCTTCCCATGGGGCGAACTTAGGCGGACGCTTCTCCAGGTAGCTGGCGATGCCCTCGGCGAAGTCCGGGTGCTTCTTGAGCACATCGAGCCACAGCCGCAGCGCCTCGAGTCGCGCTAGCTCAAGATCCTGGGTGGCCGCGGCTCGGACCTGCTGCTTCATGATCCCCATGGCGATCGGGGAGCAGTTCTCGGCCAGGCTGCGGGCATAGGCCACCGCGGCGTCCAGCACCTGCTCCCTGGGCACGACCTGATTGACCAGGCCGAGTTCCAGCGCCTCCTCTGCCAGGAAGACCCGTGCCGACAGCAGCAGGTCCATCGCCCGGCCGGCCCCGATGACCCGTGGCAGCAGCCAGGCGATACCGTGCTCGGCCATGATGCCCCGCCGGGCGAAGGCGGTCGTGAACTTGACGCCCGCGCCCGCGATCCGAACATCGCACATCAGCGCTTGGTTCAGGCCGATACCGGCGCACGCCCCGTTGATTGCGGCGATCATCGGCTTGGGGACCGTGGCTGGGAAGATCGCCGGCTGCCGGTCCTGGGGGCGGGTCTCGCTGGCACCGGTGGCGATCCCGGACAGCGCCGTGGCGTCCATGCCGGGGCAGAACGTGCTGCCGGCCCCGGTCACCACGATGGCCCGGACGTCCCGGTCGACGGTACAGCGGCGCAGCAGCGCGAAGTACTCTTCTTCCATGGGAACCGACCAGGAGTTGCGCCGCTCCGGCCGGCTCCAGGTCAGCACAGCGACACCATGGCCGATGTCGCAAGTGACCAGTTCGCCGGTGGTGGACTGTACCCCCATGGAACCTCCGCCCGCTCTTATCAGTTAGATGATATAATTATATCATCGCGGAAGCGAGAGGGCGGGGCGAAACGTTTCCTGGGCTCGGTCCCACGTGGATCCGCGTATGGGGGACCTCCGGCCGCTTCCCCGCTTCCCCTCCCCGCTTCCCCGCTTCCCCGCTTCCCCGCTTCCCCGCTTCCCCGCTTCCCCGCTTCCCCGCTTCCCCGCTTCCCCGCTTCCCCGCTTCCCCCGCTTCCCCGCTTCCCCGCTTCCCCGCTTCCCCGCTTCCCCGCTTCCCCGGCGGCGCTCGGGGCCGTGCCGGCGGACCGGCGGCTAGTGGTTCGATATCTGATCATCTGCTGAACCTTGACGGTGTCGGCACTGATTTTGTACGTTGCCCATGGCCCGGGAACGGCCCGGGCCGGCAGCCAGCCAGCGAAGTCCGGTGCGAACCCGGCGCTGTCCCGCAACGGTGAAGCCCCTTCTCGGGGACGAGTCCGGTCGCCTGGCCTGGCCTGTCACGCGAACACGAGTCCTCGGAAGAAGGGCGGTTCGTATGACTCACCCCGCGCCGCGATCGCGGCTGCGCGCCATCCTCATTCCCTCGGGGGGACGACCCCCCCAGACCCCCCCGGCACAAAGGCGCAGGCCCTCGGGGGGACGCCCCCCCCAGACCCCCCCGGCACAAAGGCGCAGGCCCTCGGGGGGACGCCCCCCCGGACCCCCCCGGCACAAAGGCGCAGGTCGGTGATGTCGTCGGCGGAATGGACCAGGCTCACCGCGATGCTCGCCTTCATCCTGGCCGTGAACGCCGCCGGCTGGGGCATCTTCGTGCTGTACGTGCTGCCCCATCACTTCGACTACAAGGGGGAGGGCGGCAGCGCCGGCCTTGGCGTCGGCATCGGCGTTGCGATCACCGCGTGGTTCCTCGGCTTCCGGCACGCGTTCGACGCCGACCACATCTCCTGCATCGACAACACGACCCGCAAGCTGATGGCCGACGGCAAGCGGCCCGTCGGCAGCGGCTTCTTCTTCTCCTTCGGCCACTCGACGGTCATCGTGGCGGTCGGCGTGGGCATCACGTTCGCCGCCCGTGCCGTGTTCGGCGCGATAGTCGACCCGAACTCGGCGTACGAGACCGCCGGCGGCGCCATCGGGACCACCCTGTCGGCCGGGTTCCTGTACCTGATCGCGCTGCTCAACCTCATCGTGCTGGCCGGCATCTTCAAGGTCTTCCGCGAGATGCGCGCGGGCACCTACGACGAGCAGCAGCTTGAGGAGCAGTTGCAGGCGCGCGGCTTCATGTACCGGTTCTTCGGCCGGTTCATGCGGTCGATCAACCACACCTGGCAGCTGTATTTCGTCGGCCTGGTCTTCGGCATCGGATTCGACACGGCCACCGAGGTTCTGCTGCTCGCCGCGACGACCTACGCCGCGCTGCAGGGCCTGCCCTACTTCGCGGTGCTCGCGCTGCCGTTCCTGTTCTCCGGCGGCATGATGCTGTTCGACACGCTGGACGGCGTCTTCATGAACTTCGCCTACGGCTGGGCGTTCGCCCGCCCGGTGCGGAAGGTCTACTACAACCTCGTCATCACGGCGCTGTCCATCGGGGCCGCGTTCATCATCGGCACCATCGAGATCCTCGGCGTCCTTACCAGCGAAGCCCACCTGCGCGGGGCGTTCTGGAACGTGATGGCCAACTTCAACATCAACCTGGCCGGGTTCTGCATCGCCGGGATGTTCATCGCCGTCTGGGCGGCCGCGCTGGTCTACTGGCGCGTCGGCAAGGTCGAGGACAAGTGGACCGCCGGCATGGCGGGCACACAAGCGCCCGCCGTCGCGCCGCGGCCGCCCGAGGCGGCCAAGGAGCCCTGACCCAAGGCGCGGCTCACGCCGTCATGGGGGCGCCAAGGCTCTCACACCCGTTGCCGGGAGCAGCCAGCGCGGTGACCCTCGGTGGTGATCGCCCCGCACTCGTCGCAGACCAGGTGGGCCCAGCAGACCGGGTCGCCCCCTTCCTGGTCCTCCTCCAGCGGGGCGATCAGCCGGATCTCGCCGACGGGCGACGCCAGGCCGACGGCGGGGTCGTCTTCTCGTTGTGGCTGGTCCTCGGTCATAAGGCCCCCTTCCCCGGCTCGGCTAGGCCTCCGCCCGGCACCGCACGGAACCGGGCGACGTCCTCCCTCTTAGGATACGAACCGCCCAGTTTCTGGCGTAGCGGGTCCGCCGATAGCGGCTTCAACGCCTTTCCGGCGTGCCGCCTACAGTGCGTTGTTAGCGGTTCGCACGCTGACCGTCACGTTCAGGGCCGCGGCGCGCTGGTTCAGCGCCGCGCCCTCACGATTGAGGGTCGTGGCCGCGCTGCTCAGCGTCGCGGCCTGGTCGCTCAGCGCCGTGGCCTGGTTGTCGAGCGATTTCATGAGCGCGGGGTAGTCGTTGTCCCACTGGCCCCCGACCTTCTCCGCGGCCGTGGCGATGTCCTCGATGCTGCCGAACGACGTAGCCTGGCTGATTTCCATCCAGTCCTGCTGATTGGCCGTGTTGTCCGCGGAGAGCCGCTTGGCGATCGCGGCCGAACCTGGCGGAATGGAAATGGCCCGCAGGGTGCGCCCGAAGGCCGCGAATCCGTTCGCGACGGGCAGGGCGGTCTCGTTGAAGCAGCTCACCGTGGCGCAGTCGTTGGCATTGGCGGCCGGGCTGTTCAGGACGCCGTTGAGCGTGTCATTCGCGGTACTCAGGGTGTCGGTGGCGTTACCCACCTGGCTGGCGGCCTGCTGCTCCGTCGCGACGGCGGCGTTGTGCCGCGCGACGGCGGCGTTGAACTCCACGGCCTCGGTGTTGAGCTGGGTGATCTCCCGGGCCCGCAGCCTGGCCGCGTTGATCCTCGTGCCGGTCCAGGCGCCCTCGCCCGCCGCGGTCAGCAGGCCGAGCACGAGGATCAGCCCTACGAGCCGTTTCGCGCCCGGCGAGAGCACCAGCGCCCAGCTCACGACCGGTCCCGAGCCGGTGCCCACGGCCGCGGGCTGGCCCGGCAGCCACGGTGTCCCGTAGCCGGGCGGTGGCCCGTAGCCGGGCGCCCCGTAGCCGGGGGCGGGCGCGCCGTACGCGGGTGTTCCGAATCCCGCGTCAGGCGCGCCGTAGCCCGGTGCGCCGTAGTCGGCGCCGGGTGTGCCGTATCCGGGTGTCCCGTATCCGGGTGTCCCGTAGCCGGGCGGCCCCCAGCCCGCGGCCGAAGCCCCGTACCCTGCCGCCGGTGAGCCCCAGCCCGCCGACGGTGTCCCCCGGCCGGGGACCGCGGTGCCGAAGCCCGGACTGCCGGGCGGGGGCACGGGCGCCGTCGGCGCGCCGGCCTCGTCGCCGAAGAGCCCGGCCGGGTAGGTGTCGGTCAGCAGGTACAGGTAGCCGTAGTAGCGGAGCGAGTACCGGAGCACGACGGCGATCGCCTGGTGCAGCGAGACCGGCAGGCGGCCGGTGACGAGCGCGGTCAGCCACGCGATGAAGATCACGATGGTTGTGAAGCCGGAGGTCAGGAGCGTCGACACGATCGCCGCGGGGATCACCAGGATGAGCCGGAACAGCACGCTGAGGCGGCTGAGCCGGCCCGCGCCGACCGCCAGCCGCACCGGGTACGGTGCGTCCTCGAACGCGAACGGCGGGTACTGGTCGGTCAGCAGCAGCAGGTAGGCCCCGACCCTTGAGTGCCACCGCAGGTAGCCGGACAAGTAGGTCGCCGCGAAGCCCGGCAGCCGCCCGGTGACCAGCGCGCCGAGCCAGCCGATGACCGCGACCACGAAGGCCGCGATGCCGAGGAAGTACAAGGCGATCAAATGCGGGATCGCCAGGATGAGGCGAACCGCCACGGTAGCCCGGCGCTGGCGGGCTGGCCCGGCGATCGCGAGCAGGACCGGCCCCGGGGTACCGCTGCCGCCCGGCGGCCGCGGTGACGCCGTCGGCGGATAGTAAGACGTGTCAGTCATGGCCCGCTAACCGCCCCTCGATCCCCGTCGAGCCCATGGCCGCGCGACGGAACGAAACGACTATAGTGATCGACCGTTTTCGGTTATGTCGGCATGCGTAACTTTTGCGCATCGAGTGCGCAACGCTGCCCGATCGGCATCGTCTGCGGTGGTTCCGCACGTCCTCGGCGGCTCCCGCCATCGGCCGGCTGGTGGCGGAATCTTCATTCCGCTACCCTTGTGCTGGTGCGGAATGAAGATTCCGTTTTAACGAGGAGGGTCCTGACATGGAGGGTGCGCGCCGGCCGCACTATCAGGTGACGTTCGCGATCCTTGCGGTCGGCATCGGGGCGTACGCGCTGCTGCAGTCGCTGGTGATCCCGGTGCTTACCACGGTGGCGAAGGAACTGCACACCTCGCAGGACGCCGTGACGTGGGTGCTGACGGCGTACCTGCTGTCCGCCTCGATCATGACGCCGATCCTGGGTCGGGTCGGGGACATGTTCGGCAAGAAGTGGGTCTTCGTGGGGACGCTGATCGCCCTCGCGGTCGGCTCGGTGCTGGCGGCGGTGGCCCCCAACCTCGCGGTGATGATCGTGGCCCGGGTGATCCAGGGGGTAGCGGGCGGGATGCTGCCGCTGGGGTTCGGGATCATCCGCGATGAGTTCCCCGCGGAGAAGGTGCCCGGCGCCGTCGGCATCCTCGCGGCGCTGACCGCGGTCGGCGGCAGCCTGGGGATCGTGCTGGCCGGCCCGATCGTGGACGCGCTCGGCTGGCGCTGGCTGTTCTGGCTGCCAGGCATCTTGACGGTGCTCGCCGCGGTCGGCGCGGTGCTGTACATCCCGCAGTCCCTGGCCCGCAGCCGGGGCACGATCAGTTGGATGCCGGCCATCCTGCTGTCGGCCTGGCTGGTCCTGCTGCTGGTGCCGCTGAGCGAGGCGTCGGCCTGGGGCTGGGGGGCGCCGAAGGTCATCGGACTGCTGGCAGGGGCGGCGGTGCTCGCCGCCGCCTGGGTCTGGTCCGAGCTGCGGGCGGCCACCCCGTTGATCGACATGAAGATGATGCGGTTGCCCGCGGTTTGGACCAATAACCTGGTCGCCCTGCTCATCGGCGTCGGGCTGTACGCGATGTTCGCGTTCCTGCCCGCGTTCGTGCAGACCCCGCGCGCGGCCGGCTACGGGTTCGGGGCCAGCATCACCGTGGGGGGCCTGATGCTGCTGCCCTCGGGCGTCACCATGTTCGCGGCCGGCGTGCTCGCCGGGTCGCTCACCAAGCGTTACGGCGGCAAGGCCCTGGTCGTCGCGGGCTGCCTCTTCGGGACGGTGTCGATGGCGATATTCGCCTTCGCGCACTCCCGAGAGTGGGAGATCTACGTCGCCACCGCCATCCTCGGAGTCGGCTTCGGCCTGGCCTTCTCGGCGATGTCGGCCAATGTCGTGGCCGCGGTCCCGGCCGGGCAGACCGGCGTGGCCACCGGCATGAACGCGAACATCCGCACGATCGGCGGCAGTATCGGCGCCGCCGTGATGGCCAGCATCGTCACCGCGAAGCTGGAGCCGTCCGGGCTGCCCGTCGAGTCCGGTTATACGACCGGGTTCGGGATCATGGCCGGCGTCCTGGTGATCGCCGCGCTGGCCGGGCTGCTGATCCCGTCGCAACGACGGCTCCGCGGCGCCGGCGTCGAGGGGGCGGTCGGCGAGGCCGGGGCCGTCGGTACGCTGGCGATGTCCGGGGACGCGCTGACCGGAGAGGCCGCGGCCGGGGAAACGGTAGCGAGCGAACTGGGCGAATGAGGGAGGGACGGGTGGCAGGCGAGCCCGTGGTCAGTGACCCGGCGGTGCCGCGGTCTCCGGCCGGGCGCCGCGACGCGGACCGAAATTACCACCGGATCCTGGAGGCGGCGCGCGTCGTCCTCGGCGAATCGGGCGCGAACGCCAGCATGGAGGAGATCGCCGCCAGGGCGGGGGTCGGCGTCGGCACCCTGTACCGGCGGTTCGCCAGCAAGGACGCGCTGATCGACGAGTTGCTGCGCCTCTCCCTCGAAGAAGCGCTCGCCGTCGCCAGGCAGGCCCTCGCCGCTCCGGGCGGCGACGGCCTCGAGCGGCTGCTGCGCGGGCTGGGCGCGCTGTTCGCCGGGCACGCCAGGTACGCGCACCTGCTCCTCGAGCGCAATGCCGATACCGCGGCGGGGCTGGAGATCCGCGCCGCGGTCGGGGAGCTCACCGCCCGGGCGCGGGCGACGGGCACCCTGAACCCCGGCGTCACCTTCGGCGACGTGATGTCGCTCATCTGGGCCATGCGCGGCCTCACGGAGGCGACCGGCGGTGTCGCCCCCGGGTCCTGGGAACGGTTCCTCGACGTGCACCTCGCCGGCCTTCGCGGGACGGGCCCGCTCAGCGCCGCCCCGGCGCTGTCGGCCGGGCAGCTGTCGGAACTGCTGCCCGGCCGCCCGGCCGCTACAGGTAGTTCTCCAGGTCGGCCTTGATGTCGGCCGGCTGCACCGGCGGCTCGTAACGCTTGATGACCGAGCCGTCCCGGCCGACGAGGAACTTCGTGAAGTTCCACTTGACCTCGTCCGTGCCGTCCGCCTCTGGCCGCATGCGGGAGATGGCCTGGTAGAAGTCGCCGTACCCGGGGCCGAAGTCGCCCGGTGCCTGGGCCCTCAGGTACTGATAGAGCGGGTCCGCCCCCGGCCCGTTGACCTCGATCTTGCTGAACACCGGGAACGTGACGTCATAGGTGGTCTTGCAGAAGTCCTGGATCTCCGCGTCCGTCCCTGGCTCCTGCTCCTTGAACTGGTTACTGGGGAAGCCGAGGATCTCCAGGCCGCGGCCGCTGTCGTCGCGGTAGAGCGACTCAAGGCCCTCGTACTGCGGCGTCAGCCCGCACTTGCTCGCCACGTTGACGATGAGCAGCACCTTGCCCGCGTAGTCGCGCAGGGGGACCTCGCTGCCATCGGGGCGGGTCGCGGTGAAATCGTACGTGCTTGTCATGTGCGCTCCTCGCGGGTCAATTCCGGGCTTCCGGCCGAAGTCTAGTTAGTTGAAAGTTTAACGAATAATTCGCCGGCCGCCCTGCTGCCCTGGATGCCTCTCCTTGGATGCCGGAGCGCAGCAGCGCCCAGGACCGTTCGGCGGCCGCCCGCCGTTCCGCCCCGGGTGACCTGGCGACCAGGCCGGACACCATGCCCACGGCCATCAGCAGGTCGGCCGGCGTCACGTCTTGCGCGTATCGCCCGGCGCGCTGGGCCTCGGGCAGCTTGCCCGCGAGCACCGTCGTTACCCGCTCGGACATCGCGGCGACGCGGGGATCCTCGGCGTGGCGTCGCCGTCCGCGGCATGGCGAAGGCCTTCGCCGCCGAGCTTGCCAAGCACGGCATCCGCGTCAACAGCGTGCACCCCACCGGGGTCAACACGCCGATGGGCTCGGGCCGGATGCAAGAGGAACTCGGCGCCGCGATGGCAGGCGACCAGCGGCTCGGCGCGATGTTCACGAACATGTTGCCCGTCGACATCACCGAGCCGTCCGACGTCGCGGACACGGTGCTGTTCCTCGCCTCGGACGAGTCGAAGTTCATCACGGCCCACGAGCTCGCCCCAGACGCCGGCGTCACCGAATTCTGAGCGCCCCTCGCGAACGTCATTACGTCACGGGGACCATTCGGGCCACGCTGGCCACCCCGGCAAGACACGGCGCCGCGGCGGTGCCGGCCAGTCATGCTGGATCGGCGGAGGCCCCAGTCCTCCCGCCGATCCCCGTCTGCGCCGGCCCGACAACCCTCAACGCCTTCGCGCCGCCGGAACCAGCCTGGCCCCGGCCGGGCAGCCTCACCCCGCCCGACATAGGGTGGCCTGCTCGGGTGGCCTGCTCGGCTTATGCTGGGAAGTCTGGCGCGGGCAGCGAGCGGGGGAGCCCGAACCAGGGCAGCACGCTGGCCTCGAACCGGGTCATGGCGCCGACCTGGTCGCCGCTCAGGTCCAGCACGTATAGCCCGGTCCCGTGGCGGATGCCGTCGGCGGCGCGCACGTAGGCGCCGAATGCCGGCTGGCCGTTGGCGCGCGTGGGGACGAGGTCGAACCTGCGGCCCGAGCCGAGCAGGATGGCGCAGAAGCGGGTCGCGACGTCCCTTCCCTCGTACTCGAACGGCATCGGCGGCATGGAGACGAAGACGTCGTCGGTCAGCAGTGCCACCAGCGCGTCCAGGTCGGCGGACTCCCACGCGCGGACGAACCTCGCCACGACCGCCTCCTCGGCGGGGGAGCCGGCGGCGGGCGGCGGCTGGCCGTCGGCCGCCGGCAGGCTGCGCTGCAGGCCGACCCGGGCCCGCTTGAGCGCGCTGGTGACCGACTCGACGGTGGCGTCCAGCATGCCGGCTACCTCGCTGGCGTGGAATCCGAGCACGTCGCGCAGGATGAGCACGGCGACCTGGCGCGGCGGGAGCAGCTGCAGCGCGGTCACGAAGGCCAGTGAGATCGCTTCCGCCTGCTCGTAGCGCGCCTCGGGGCCGGGCGGCGTGCTCGCCGCGAAGTCCAGGAGCGCGTCGGGGTACGGCTGGAGCCAGACGATTTCACCAAGCCGGGTCGGCTCCGGCGGTTCCACGTTGGGCACGTTCCACTCCTTCGCCTGGCGGCGGCTCGCCGAGCGCAGCGCGTTGAGGCACCGGTTGGTGGCGATCTTGTACAGCCAGGTCCGGAGCGAGGCGCGCTCCTCGATGTAACCGCCGAGCCCCTGCCAGGCGGCGAGCATCGTGTCTTGCAGCGCGTCCTCGGCGTCCTGGAAGGATCCGAGCATCCGGTAGCAGTGCACCTGGAGCTCCCGCCGGTACGGGTCAGTCAGCTCACCGAACGCCGCGCCGTCCCCGGCCCGCGCCCGCGTGATCAAGTCGGATCCCACCGCTCACCCTCTTCCCGCACCGTGTTGCGCTCGTCTTCCGTATGTACACCGCCCGGTGCGCGAACTGGGCGGTCCGCGGGCGCCCGGTTTCCCGTCGCCGCGGTGTATCCATCAGCGACCGCAGGAAACACCGTCACCAAGGAGAACAGGTAATGGGAAAGATCGTCATCAGCACGAACGTATCGCTCGACGGGGTAGTCCAGGACCCCGACGGCAAGGAGGGCTTCGACCGCGGCGGCTGGTTCGTTCAGGGCGGCGGCAAGGACCTCGAAGAGTGGGCCAAGATCGAGTACACCGAGGCGCTTGACGCCGCGGCCCTGCTGCTCGGCCGGCGCAGCGACGAGTGGTTCGGCGAGCGGTGGGCAGCCCGGCCCGGCGAGTGGGCGGACCGGCTGAACAGCCTACCCAAGTACGTCGTGTCCGGCACGCTGGAAGACCCCAAGTGGACCAACGTGACGGTCCTGGCGGGCGACGTGGCCGACGCCGCCACGCGGCTGAAGCGGCAGGTGAACGGCGACATCCTCGTCTACGCGAGCTATCAGCTCGGGCGCGCGCTCATCGACCGCGACCTCGTCGATGAGCTGCGGCTGTTCGTCTTCCCCGTCGTGGTTGGCGCCGGCGAGCGCCTCTTCGGCGAGACGGCCGGACCGAAGTCGTTCCGCCTGGTCGGCAGCCAGACCGTCGGTAGCGGGCTGGTCCAGCTCACCTACGAGCGGGCCGCCTGAATCGCGAGCCACACGTTGGCCGGCGTGAGCGGCATGTCCGCGTGCACCACGCCGAGCGGGGCGAGCGCGTCCACCACCGAGTTGACCACGGCCGGCGGCGAGCCGACCGTGGCCGACTCGCCAATTCCCTTGGCACCGACGGGGTGATGCGGGGACGGCGTGACGGTCGCGCCGAGTTCCGGTGAGGGGCACTCAAGCGACGTGGGCAGCAGGTAGTCCATGAAGGAGCCGCTGAGGCAGTTACCGATCTCGTCGAACGAGATCGACTGCATGAGGGCGATGCCGATGCCGTCGGCCAGGCCGCGGTGCACCTGGCCCTCGACGATCATCGGGTTGATCCTGACGCCGCAGTCGTCGACCGCGATGAAACGGCGCACCTTGACCTCGCCGGTGCCGGGGTCCACGTCGGTGACGCAGATGTAGGCCCCGAAGGGGAACGTCAGGTTGGGCGGGTTGTAGACGGCGGACGCATCCAGGTGGCCCTCGACGCCCGTCGGCAGCTCAAGTGACGAGTGCGCGGCCCGCGCGATCTCGTCAATGCCCAGGGCCTGGTCGGGGTCGCCGCGCACCCGCCACTTGCCGTCTAGCCACTCAAGGTCGTCCGCGGACGCCTCCAGCATGACCGCGGCCACCAGCCGGGCGCGCTCGCGGACCTTCCTGGCGGCGACGACGGCGGCGGCGCCGGACACCGGCGTGGACCGCGACCCGTAGGTGCCGAGGCCGAACGGCGTCCGGTCGGTATCGCCGTGCACCACCTCGACGTCGTCCGGCGACAGCCCGAGCTCCTGCGCCACCAGCTGCGCGAACGTGGTCTCGTGCCCCTGACCCTGCGACTGCACCGAGATGGCGAGCACCGCCTTGCCGGTGGGATGTACCCGCAGGTCCGCGCCGTCGGCCATGCCAAGGCCCATGATGTCCATGTGGCCGCGCGGGCCTGCGCCGACGCCCTCGGTGAAGAAGCTGAGCCCGATGCCCATGCACTCGCCCCGCGCCCGCCGCTCCGCCTGCTCGCGGCGCAGGTCATCGTAGCCAGCCATGTCCAGGGCCAGCCGGAGCGCCCGCGGGTAGTCGCCCGAGTCGTACTGCCAGCCGGACGGCGTCGTGTACGGGAACTGCTCGGGGCGCAGCAGGTTGCGCATGCGCAGCTCCGCCGGGTCCATCCCGAGCTCGCGCGCGAGCATGTCGGTCAGCCGCTCGACGAGGTACACGGCCTCCGTGATACGGAACGAGCAGGAGTAGGCGACACCCCCCGGCGCCTTGTTCGTGAAGACGCCCGTGACCTCGCAGTACGCCGCGCGCGTCTGGTAGGAGCCGGTGAAGATGTGGAAGAAGCCGGCCGGGAACTTCGACGGCTGCGCGACCGCGTTGAACGCGCCGTGGTCGGCGAGGACGCGGGCGCGCAGCCCGAGGATCTGGCCGTCGGCGGTCGCGGCGATCTCGCCGTGCATGTGATAGTCGCGGGCGAACGCGGTGGACATGAGGTTCTCCGACCGGTCCTCCACCCACTTCACCGGCCGCCCGGTGGCCATCGACGCGGCGATCGCGGCGACGTATCCCGGGTACACGGGGACCTTGGCGCCGAAGCCGCCGCCCAGGTCGGGTGAGACGACCCGGATCTTGTGCTCGGGAAGCCCGGTGAGCACCGCGTAGAACGTGCGGTGCGCGTGCGGGGCCTGGCTGGTCGACCAGAGGGTCAGCCTGCCGCCGACCGCCTGGTAGTCGGCGATGACGCCGCAGGTCTCAAGCGGCGCGGGGTGGGAGCGCGGGTACACCATGTCGCAGCCGACGACCACGTCCGCCTCGGCGAATACCGCGGCGGTGGCCTCCTTGTCGCCGGCGGCCCAGTCGAAGATGTGGTTGCCGCCCGGCAGGTCGTCGCGGACCACCGGCGCGCCCGGCTGGAGCGCCGTCGTCGCGTCGATTAGCGGCGGCAGCGGCTCGTAGTCGACGATGATCAGCTCAAGCGCGTCGCGGGCCGCGTAACGGTCGGTCGCCACCACGAACGCGATCTCCTGGCCCTGGAAGCGCACCTTGTCGGTGGCGAGGACCGCCTGCACGTCGCCGAAGAGCGTGGGCATCCACGCCATGCCCCGCTCGTCCAGGTCGGCGCCGGTGAGCACGGCGACGACGGCCGGGTGGGCGCGGGCGGCGGCGGCATCGACCGAGACGATCCGCGCGTGCGCGAGCGGGCTGCGCAGGACCGCGCCGTGCAGCATGCCGGGCAGCGTGATGTCATCGACGAACGTGCCCTGCCCCCTGATGAACCGCGCGTCCTCCTTGCGCGGGACCGGCCCGTAAGCGTGGTTCATCGGGGTCACCCCTCTCATACTTGGCGGCCCGCAGCACCGACCTGACGATGTTCTCGTAGCCGGTACAGCGGCAGACCTGGCCGGATATCGCCTCGCGGACGTCCCCTTCCGTCGGGTCGGGGTTATGGTCAAGCAGCCACCGCGCGGTCATCATCATGCCCGGCGTGCAGAACCCGCACTGCAGCCCGTGACAGGCCGCGAAGGCCTCCTGGACCGGGTCGAGCGCCTGCCCCGCCGCCAGTCCCTCCACGGTGGTGACCCGCCGCCCGTCGGCCATGACGGCCAGCACGGTGCAGGACTTGACCGGCGTGTCGTCAAGCCATACGACGCAGGCGCCGCAGTTGGACGTGTCGCAGCCCCAGTGCGAGCCGGTCAGCCCGAGCTCGTCGCGCAGGAAGTGTATGAGTAGCAGCCGCGGTTCGACCACCCTGGCGTGCTCGGTTCCGTTCACGGTGACGACGACTTTCACGGTGCCGTCCCGCGGGCCCGCAGAGCGGCGGTCCTGAGCACCCGGGCGGTGAGCTCACGGACCAGGTGCCGTTTGTACTCGACGGGCCCGCGCTGATCCGCGGCCGGGCGGCAGTGCTCGGCCGCGATCTCGCCCGCCCGCGCGAAGGACTCCTCGTCGGCCACCCGGCCCAGCAGGAACTCCTCGGCCTCGGCCGCGACGAAGTGCGCCGCGCCGACCGCCGTCAGCCCGATGCCAGCGTCGGCGATCAGATCCCCGTCCAGCCGGACGGCGCCCCCGGCGGCGCCGATCGGCCAGTCGCCCGCCCGCCGCATGACCTTCACGTACGCGCTGCCGGAGTTTGGCCTGATCGGCAGCCTGATCTCGGTCAACATCTCCGTGGGGCCGACGACGGTCTCGTACGGGCCGGTGTGGAATGCCCGCGCGGATACCGCCCGGTTGCCGTCAGGCCCTTGGATGATCATGGAGCCCTTCAGCGCGGCGAACGCGGCGGACAGGTCCTCCGACGGGTCGGCCTGGCAAAGGGACCCGCCGATGGTGCCCCAGTTCCTGACGACCGGGTCGGCGATCACCCGCTCGGCGTCGTGCAGGATCGCGAAGTGATCGCCCGCGGCCTGCGATGCCAGCAGGTCAGCGTGCCTGGCGAGCGCGCCGATGCGCAGCTCAGCGGAGGTCCGCTCGACGTAGCGCAGGCCGCTGATCCGGTTGATGTCGATGAGCACCTCGGGCTGCGCCAGCCGCAGCTTCATCATCGGGATCAGGCTGTGGCCGCCGGCCAGGATCCTGGCGCCCGGCGCATACCTCGCCAGCAGGCTAAGCGCGTGCTCGACGCTCGACGCCCGCTCGTACTCCACCTGCGCAGGAACCTGCATCCAGACCTCCCAGGCCGGGGCCCCGCCCCGGCCGTGCGCCCGCCCGTGCGATGCGCAGGTTCTGAGCGTAACCGAGGGGGGTGACCACCGCGGGTCTGCTCGCTGTGGCCCGCGGCCGGCGTGACGCCTAGGCTTACCGCCGTTCCTGGCGGCCGGGTTCACTCGGGCTGCTGGTTGCTGAGGAACGCGACGAGGCTGTGCGGGGCCTTGTCAAGCTGGAACATTGTTCCACGAGGTGTTGGAACGGCGTTCCAGATATGTCAGAATGGATGAATGGAAACCAAGGGGCGGCGTCCGGAGCCGCTATCCCGGGAACGCATCATCCGGGCGGGGGTCGAGCTGCTCGACGACTCGGGTGAGAGCGGTCTGACGTTCCGCGCGCTGGCCGAGCGCCTCGCAACCGGGCCCGGTGCCATCTACTGGCACATATCCGGCAAGGGCGAACTGCTCGGTGCCGCCACCGAGGCCGTGATCGCCGACGCCGTTCCCGCGGGCAGAACCGGTGCGGCACCGCAGGAAGCGGTCCGCGACCTGGGGCTTGGCGTATTCGACGCGATCGACGCCCATCCGTGGCTAGGGAGACAGCTCTCGATCAATCCGTTGCGGTCAGCGATGCTCAGGGTCTTCGAGAGCCTGGGGCGGCAAGTGCGGGCGCTCGGGGTCCCGCCGGGCGCCGAGTTCACGGCGGTTTCCGCGTTGCTGAACTACATCCTGGGCGTGGCCGGCCGAAACGCCGCGAACGCCCGCGCATTGGAGCCCGGCACTGACCGGGCCGAGTTCCTCGGCACGGTGGCCGCTGCCTGGGCCGAACTCGACCCGGACGAGTACCCGTTCACCCGGAGCGCCGCGGACCGGCTCCGTGAACATGACGACCGCGCCGAGTTCCTCGCCGGCCTCGACCTCGTCCTCGCCGGAATCGTAGCGCGACTCGCCCCGCCCGGCTGAGCCGCCGGCGCAGGCCGAGCGCCCGCTATCGTGAGGATCATGCGGGCGGGGCTTGCCCTTCAGGAAGCTTAAGGGCAACCTGAGAAGCCGCCGCGGTCAAAGAAAGGCGGAGTCCCTTGACGCTGACGCAGCTGAACGCGTTCGTCCTGGTGGCCCGCCTGGGCTCGGTCCGGGCCGCGGCGGCCGCGCTCGGCGTCAGCGAGTCCGCCGTCTCGCAGGCAATCACCGCTCTCCGCCAGGACCTCGGCGACCAGCTGATCACCAGGAGCCAGGCCGGCATGACGCTGACGCCCGGCGGCACCCGGCTGCTCGGCACCGCGTCCCAGATCGTCGTGCTCGGCGCTGAGGCGCATGCCGCCGTCCGCGCCGCGCAGGGCGCGCCCGAGCAGTTGCGCGTCGTCGCCACCTCCACCTTCGCCGAGTTCGTGGCCGGACCGCTGCTCGAGGCGTTCCGCCGCCGGTTCGCCGGGGCGGTGGAGATCACGACCGGCGTCGCGGCCGCCGGCGAGCTTGGCGTGCTGATCGCGAACCGGCTCGCCGACGTCGCGTTCGGGCCGGGAGTGACCGGCGAGCACGAGATGCCGGTCGTCAGCGAGCCGATCTTCAAGTACCGCCTCGTCGTGGTCGGCCCGGGGCAAACGGCGGCGCAGGCGCGGCCACGCGGACCCGCTAGGCAGTGGCGCTGGCTGGTGGACCCGTCCGGAACCGACCCGGACAGCGAGACGGCCAGGCTGCTGCGCAGGCTCGGCGTCGCCGACGGTGACATCGGTGTCTTCCAGAGCCAGACCGCCGCCCTGGCGGCCGCCGCCGACGGGGCGGGGGTCGCGCTCGCGATCGAGCACCTGGTGTCGCACCAGGTCCGGCGAGGCGGCCTTTCCCCCATCGACCTGCCCGGATTCCCGGTGGAGGAGTGCTGGTACGTGACCCTGCTCGAGCGGGAGCGGCGCAGCACCGCCGCCAGCGCGCTGCGCCGGTTCCTCGGTACCCCTGAGGCCATGCAGGTGATGCGGTCGCCGGCCGCGGGCGTGCCGCCGTCCCGCTTCAAGCCCCCGGTCTACGTCACGATCTGGAGCTGAGCAGTGTTTCCCGCGCTCGCCTCCGCGCGCTCGGGACCCCTGCCTCCTCCCTCGTCGCTCGTCCGCTCCCTCGTCGCTCCCTCCCTCCTCAGTCCGGGGGCAGGGGCGCGCGCTTCGGCTCGCGCTCGGGGTTTCCCGCGCTCGCCTCCGCGCGACCGGAAGCCAATTAAGCGACAGCTTATTTGGCTGTTGCGGCTGTGTTAAGCGCGCAGCACGATACGACTACCTTTCGTTACCACCAGTGCCATGGCGAGTAGCGCCTGACGTCGGGAGATCGTGGCATGCCCATCGAGTCAGACGGACACAGCAAGGACAATCCGCGGCTGTACGAGCTGATCGAAGACGCGCCCAAGACGGGGAAGAGTCCCACGATATGGGCGTGGCCCCAGCTCGTCGACTACCTCAAGGTCGCCGGGCAGCCGGTCTCCGGGCCGTGGCCGCCGCACCAGGAGCCGCGGCCCGACCCCGATTACGAATCGGGGCCGCAGGCGGTACCTGACCCGCACTCCGAGCGGAGGAATTAATGTTCCCATCGCGGTTCCGCTACGAGGCGCCGCATTCCCTGGACGAGGCGATCGCCCTGCTGCGCGACGGCGGCGACGACGTCAAGGTCCTGGCGGGCGGTCAGAGCCTGGTGCCGATGATGAAGCTGCGATTCGCCTCGCCCGAGATGCTCGTTGACATCAACAACGTGCCTGGCCTGGCCTACCACCGGGCCGACCCCGACGGCAGCCTGCACATCGGCGCGCTCTGCCGGCACGCCGACCTGGAGTTCTCTGACCTGCTCAAGGGCACGCAGCCGACGATGGCCGCGGCGGCGCCGCTCGTCGCCGACCCGCTGGTGCGGAACCGGGGCACGCTGGTCGGCTCGCTGTGCCACGCCGACCCGCAGGGCGACTGGGCCTCGGTGATGCTCGCGCTCGGCGGGTCGGTGATCGCGCAGGGCCCGAACGGCAGGCGCGCCATCCCGCTGGACGGCTTCGTGACCGGCCCGTTCGAGAACACGCTGGAGCACGACGAGATCGTCGTCGAGGCGGTCGTGCCTAAGGCCGTGGGCGTCAGGTCCGGCGGGTACCTGAAGCTCGAACGCCGGGTCGGTGACTTCGCGACGGTCGGGACCGCGGTAGCCATCGAGACGTCGGGTCCCCGCGTGGTCCGCGCGGGCATCGCGCTCACCGGAGTCGGCGGTTCCACCATCGACGCATCCGAGGCGGCGGCGGCGCTGACCGGCAAGCCGCTCACCGCCGAGAGCATCGCGGCGGCCGCCGAGCTCGCCGCGGCCGCGGCGCGGCCGCGAACCGACCACCGCGGCAGCGCGGAGTACAAGCGCCAGCTGGTGCGGGTGTTCGTCACCCGCATCCTGGGCGGAACCGCGGCAAACGCGGAAAGGGCGGCCTGACCATGACAACGGTGTACGACGACCTCGGCGACGAGGCGGTGGATGATGTTCCCGTCCGCAGGATCAGGTTCACGATCAACGGCAAGAAGAAGAGGGCCGAGATCGAGCCCCGGCTGCTGCTCGCCGACCTGATCCGCCGCGGCGCCGGGCTGACCGGCACGCACCGCGGCTGCGACACGACCAACTGCGGTGCCTGCACGGTGCTCGTCGACGGCCGGGCGATCAAGTCCTGCACGATGCTCGCGGTGCAGGTCGACGGCCGCGAGGTCACCACCGTGGAAGGCCTGGCGGGCGCCAGCGAGCTGCACCCGCTCCAGGAGGGCTTCCGGCAGGAGCACGGGCTGCAATGCGGGTTCTGCACGCCGGGCATGATGCTGGCCGCCAAGGCGCTGCTCGACCGCAACCCGGACCCGACGGAGGAAGACGTGCGGTGGGCGCTGTCCGGCAACCTGTGCCGCTGCACCGGCTACCAGAACATCGTCAAGTCGGTGCTCTGGGCGGCCGAGAAGCTCAGGGCGGAGGGGTAGAGCGTGACGACCACAGCCAACGAGTCGCGGGCGCTGGACGAGATCAAGATCGGCGGCCTCGGATCGAGCCGCAAGCGCGTCGAGGACGACCGCTTCATCCAGGGCAGGGGCAACTACACCGACGACATCGTGCTCCCGGGCATGCTGCACATGGAGATCCTGCGCAGCCCGCTGCCGCACGCGCGCATCAAGTCGATCAACACCAGCAGGGCCTACGCCATCCCCGGCGTGCACCTGGTGCTGACCGGAGACATGATGGCGACGCGGAACCTCGCCTGGATGCCCACGCTCTCTTACGACACCCAGGCGGTGCTCGCCACCGACAAGGTGCGCTTCCAGGGCCAGGAAGTGGCGTGCGTCATCGCGGACGACCCGTACATCGCCAAGGACGCGTGCGAGGCGATCGACGTCGACTACGAGCCGCTGCCCGTCATCGTCAACCCGTGGCAGGGGCTTGAGCCGGACGCGCCGGTGATCCGCGACGACAAGGTCAACCAGGCCGACAACGTCGTCTACAACTGGGAAGTCGGCGACAAGGCGGGCACCGACCGGGCCTTCGAGCAGGCCGACGTCATCTCCAAGCTGGAACTGCACTACCCGCGCAGCCACCCGTCACCGATCGAGTGCTGCGGCTCGGTCGCGGACTTCAACCGGGCGACCCAGAGGCTTACGGTCTACATGACCACCCAGGCGCCGCACATCATCCGCGCCGCGGTCGCGATGGTCGCCGAGCTGCCCGAGCAGATGATCAGGATCGTGTCGCCCGACATCGGCGGCGGCTTCGGCAACAAGGTGCCGATCTACCCCGGCTACGTCTGCTCGATCCTGGCCTCGATCCTGCTCGAGCGGCCGGTGAAGTGGATCGAGGACAAGACGGGGAACCTCATCTCCACCGGGTTCGCCCGCGACGTCTACCTGAAGGGCGAGATGGCGCTGCGCAAGGACGGCAAGATCCTTGGCGTCCGGATGCACACCGACGCCGACCACGGGGCGTTCTTCGCCGACGCGCAGCCGAGCAAGTTCAAGATCGGCCTGATGCACTCCGCGTTCGCCGCCTATGACATTCCGGCCGCCCACCTGACCGCCCGCGGCGTTTACACCAACAAGGCGCCGGGCGGCGTCGCGTACCGCTGCTCGTTCCGGGTCACCGAGGCGATGTTCTTCCAGGAGCGCATGATGCAGGCGGCCGCCACGGACCTGGGCCTGGACCAGGCCGAGTTCCGCCGGATGAACTTCGTCGGTGACGACGACTTCCCGCACCGCACGCCGTTCGGCTTCCTCACCGACTCCGGCCAGTACGCCAAGTGCCTCGACGTCGGCCTGAAGGCCATCGACTACGAGAACTTCCGCAAAGAGCAGGCGGAGGCGCGCAAGCGGGGCCGCCTCCTCGGCCTCGGCATCTCGACGATGACCGAGCCGCTCGGCGCGGGCAACAGCCGTGAGTACGACATCCTCGGCATCAAGATGTTCGACTCCGCCGAGCTCAAGGTGCACATGACTGGCAAGGCGCTCCTCCGCACCGGCGCCAAGACGCAGGGCCAGGGGCACGAGACGACCTGGGCGCAGATCGTCGCGCACGAGCTCGGCATCCCCGCCGACGACGTGATCGTCGAGGAGGGCGACACCGACACGGCGCCGTTCGGCATGGGCACCTACGCGTCGAGGTCCACGCCGGTGGCCGGCGCGGCCGTCGCGATGGTGGCGCGCAAGATCCGCGCTAAGGCCCGCAAGCTCGCGGCGCACCTGCTCGAGGTGTCCGAGGAGGACGTCGAGTGGGAGCTCGGCCGGTTCTACGTGCGCAGCTCGCCGGAGCGCGGCGTGTCCATCCAGGAGTGCGCGATGGCCGCCTACAGCAACATGCCGGACGGCATGGAGCCGGGCCTCGAGAACACCGCGTACTACGACCCGCCGAACCTCACCTGGCCGTTCGCCGTGTACATCGTCACCGTCGAGGTCGACCCGGAGACCGGCGTCTGGGACGTGCTGCGGATGGTCGCGGTCGATGACTGCGGCGTCCGCATCAACCCGATGATCGTCGAGGGCCAGATCATGGGCGGGCTCACCGAGGCGTACGCGATGTCCAGCATGCAGTTCATCACGTTCGACGCCGACGGTAACTGCGTGGGCTCGAACTACATGGACTACCTGCTGCCGAGCGCGTGGGAGACCCCCGGCTACGAGCTGCACAGCGAGGTCGTCACGCCCTGCCCGCACCACCCGATCGGCGCGAAGGGGATCGGCGAGTGCGCCGCGGTGGGCGGCCCCGCCGCCTTCGTGAACGCGGTCATGGACGCGCTGGGCGACCCGCGGGTCAGGAACATCGACATGCCGATGCTGCCGGACCGGGTATGGGAAGCGATCACCTACCGCCGGGACGTGTCCGGCGCGCCCCCGGTGCGCCAGGACTAGGGCCCGTGCCGCCAACGCGGACGCGGTCGAGGAGGAGCAATGAACGGTCTGGGTATGCTCGAGGAGGTCGGCGAGCTGGCCCGCAGCGGGCAGGTCTTCGCGCTCGCCACGGTGATCTGGCGGCAGGGCCCGTCGTCGAGCAAGCAGGGCTCGCGCGCCATCATCACCGCCGACGGCGAGCTGCACGGCTGGATCGGCGGCGCCTGCGCGGAACCGGTGGTGATCCGGGAGGCGCGGCAGGTCATCGCCGACGGACACGCCCGGCTGCTGCTGCTCGGCAGCCCCGACCAGTTCGGCGGGGCCGTCCCGGAAGGGATGACGGTGGTGCCGATCTCCTGCCAGAGCGAGGGCGCGCTTGAGGTCTACATCGAGCCGGTGCTCCCGGTGCCGCACCTGGTGATCGTGGGGAGCTCGCCGATGGCGCACTCGCTCGCCGCCATGGCCCGGGCACTGGGGTGGTGCACGGACCTGTGCAGCCCGCGGGACTTCACCGCGGGGCAGGAGGCCGGCCAAGGTGCGGGCAGGCAACGGACGGACGAGCGCACGATGGTCATCGTCGCCACCCAGGGGCACGGGGACGAGGACATGATCGAGCGCGCGGTCGCTATGCGGCCGGCCTACCTGGGCCTGGTCGCGTCCCGCCGCCGGGGCGATGCCGTGCTCGGCTACCTCGCCGACCGGGGCGTGCCCAAGGACCAGCTTGACCGGGTGCACGCCCCGGCCGGACTCGACCTCGGCCGGACCACCCACGAGGAGATGGCCGTCGCCATCCTCGCGGAACTGGTGCAGCTGCGTGCGTCCGGCGCGCTCGATGGGGTGCCCGCCCCCCGGACGGCGGAACCGGCCGGACGGCGGCGCGAGCCCGGGAGCGAGCTGAAGCTGGCCGAGGCCGTCGACCCGGTCTGCGGGATGACCGTCATGGCGGGCGCCGCGGCCACGCCGGTCACCCACGACGGGGTCGCCTACTACTTTTGCTGCGCGGGCTGCCGCCAGCGGTTCAGCGAGAATCCCGATGCCCATGTAGAGGCGGTGCTGCGGTGATAATCACCAGCGACTTCGAGGTCGCGGAGCCGGTCGAGAAGGTGTGGCGGTTCTTCGACAACATCCCCCAGGTAGCGTCCTGCCTGCCGGGCGCGGAGCTGACCGAGGACCTCGGCGACGACAAGTACGAGGGCAAGGTCGCGATCCGGATGGGACCGGTCCGGCTCCAGTTCACCGGCACCGCCGACATCACCGAGCGGGACGAGGCCGCCAAGCGGATCGTCGTGCACGCGGCGGGTGCCGACGAGCGGGGCCGCGGCCAGGCATCGATGGTGGTCGGCGCCACGCTGTCGCCGAAGGGCCGCGGCACGAAGGTCGCCGTCACCCAGGACCTGCAGCTGTCCGGCGCGGCGGCGCAGTACGGCCGCGGCATGATCTCCGACGTCTCCGCCATCTTGATGCGCGACTTCTCCGCCACCATGCAGGACCGGATCGAGCGGCTTGACCGAGGCGAGACGGCGGAGCAGATCGCCGCCGCGGGTGCCGCCTCGGCCCAGGGCTTCACCATCGCCGTGCGGGCCGCGCGGATGGCGCTG
Source organism: uncultured Actinomycetota bacterium (assembly GCA_963767685.1). Lineage (GTDB taxonomy): Bacteria > Actinomycetota > Actinomycetes > Streptosporangiales > Streptosporangiaceae > Trebonia. Next base: position 403,537 of record CAVYEZ010000005.1, on the reverse strand, counting down.
ATGCGCGTGTTCCGACGGTTCTTCCTGCCCTATCAGCCCGCGGCGAGCTAAGCGAAAGGAGGCAGCCATGGTCCTGTGGTGGATCGGCAACGTGATCCTGCTCGTGGTGGTCCTGCCCGTCGTGATCTACCTGCTCAACCGGGTGCTCGCGGCCCTTGAGCGGATCCGCGCGGCGAGCGACGACATCCTGGCCGGCGGCGTCGCCCTCATCGGCGAGCTGCAAGGCGTACCCGACGGCCTGGCCGTCACGGACAAGACCATCGAAGAAGTGAAGGTCGGCGCGGTTCGCTACGCGGGCTCCGTCGCGAAACTGCTCGGCTAGCGAAGGGGAGGAAACCATGCCAGCAGCAGCCTGGATGACCATCGCCGTCGCGGGCCTGATCATCGCGACAACCGCGGTCGGCCTGATAAGGATCGTCTTGCACCTGTGGGCGATCCGCCGGACGCTGCGGACCCTCACCGGCGGGGTGCAGGTCGTCGACCAGCTGACGTCGACCGTGCCAGCCCGGCTGACCTCGGTCAACGCGAACCTCAAGCCCGTCCGCGACTTCTGCGAAACGGTGTAGGCCCATGACGACCGACTGGACCATCGGCTACGTGATCGGCGGCGTCATCCTGCTCGCCGTCGTCGTCCTCGTCGCGGCGATCCTGGTGCTCGCCAAGCAGATCGGCGACGAGGCGCCGAAGATCAACGCCGCGCTCGAGGGCGCGGTCCGCAACACCGCGCCCCTCGGCGCCCTGCAGACCACCATCGAGCACGCCACCATCATCATCGCCGGGCTGCAGCGCGGCCGGCACCGGCTGGGAGGGTAGCGATGAACCCCACCGAGCACACCTTGTGGGTGTCCGTCATCATCGTCGGCTTCGTCGTCGTGGTCGCCGTGGCGGCACTGCTCAGCCTGCTCATCTACCTGATCAAGCGGATCGACCACCGGGTCGACACGATCGCCGGGACGCTGACCGAGGCGAAGGCCAACACCGCCAACACGGTGCTGATCCCGCAGGTCGCCACCGGCGTCGACGCGGTGCTCGCCGAGGGGCTCGAGCATCACCTGTTCCTCGGCCGGGTACTCGGAAAGGTCAAGTCATGACCGTGCTCGTCGTCCTGACCGTCATCGTGATCGTCTTGCTGATCGCGGGCCTGGCCGTCTACCTGTACTGGGCGGGCACGCTGCTCGACCGCATCGGCGCCAAGCTGGAAGCCGGGGCCGGCCTCGTCCACGGCATCGTGGACGACGCTGGGCTGATCATGCCGGGCGTGGACCACATCAACCGGACCGGCGGCGTGGTGGCCGGGGCGCTTCCGCTGCTGTACGGCATGGCCGAGGGAATCGTCACCGGCGTCACGCCGCGCGAGCCGCTGCCCGAGGTTCCCGAGCCCGCCAGGCCCGCCTCGGGTACCCGCCGTTCCCGGCTGCTCGCCGCGGTCGGCTTCACGCCGCATTCCTAAAAAGAAGGTCACCCAGAACGGATTCGGCTTGCTCACGAGGGCAATTCGCTCATCCCGAGTAAGCCGAAGTCGTTCGGGACGATGCCTCTACGCCTTCCATTCCCCGCCGGGCGCCGCTCAGCCGCGCAGCGCCGCCGTTGGGCCGTCGGGGGACGTCATCCTCTCGGCGACCACCCGCTGCACGACCTCGGCCACCTCGGCCTCGGCCAGGCGCCGGAAACCGTCGGCGGTGATCGTCGTCACGACCGGGAAGATGCGCCGGGCTATATCGGGCCCGCCCGTTGCCGAGTCGTCGTCGGCCGCGTCGTACAGGGCCTGCAGGCAGCAGAGCACGGCCTCGCTCGCCGGCATGCCCTCGCTGTAGAGCTTCTTCAGCGACCCCTGGGCGAACACCGACCCAGACCCGACCGAGTAGAACCGGTGCTCCTCCGAGGGCCCGCCCGCCGGGTCGTAGCTGAAGATGCGCCCCGCGCCGCTGTCCGTGTCGTAGCCGGCGAAAAGCGGGACGAACACCAGCCCCTGCATGGCGAGCGCGAGATTGTCCCTGATCATGGCGGCCAAGCGGTGGGCCTTGCCCTCCAGCGACAGGGACCGCCCCTCCATTTTCTCGTAGTGCTCCGCCTCAACCTGGAAGAGCTTGGCGAACTCCATGGCCAGGGCCAGCACGCCGGCGATGCCCATCGCGGAGAACTCGTCGCAGCGGAACACCTTGTCGACGTCCCGCTTGGAGATCATGTGCTCCGCCGTGGCGCGCCGGTCGCTGGCCAGCACGACGCCCTCGTCGCAGGTCGCCGCCACGATCGTGGTGCCGTGCGGCAGCGTGGCGGCCATGCCGCTTGGCACCGGGACATTCCGCAGCGTCCCGCCAGGGAGCATTTCCGGCGCGTACGACGACAAGAGCCCCGCGAACGACGACGACCCCAGGTCCTGGAGCGGAACCCGCCGACCGCACAGGTCCAGGTACATTCCGTGCCTCCTCAGCCAGCGAGCTGGTACCCCGGTCTCCCAGGCCACCCTATGCTCTTGCCCGCACCCGCGGGAGTGCCCGTTCCTCCCGGGGGTGACAGCGGACCGCGCTAGTTCTTCGGCCGCTGATCGGGGCCGCGGCGCGTGACCGGGGCCGTGGTGGGCGCGGCCGAGTACTCGCCGATCCACTCGTCCTTCCACGCGTGGTCGTACTGCTGCTCGTTGCAGCCGGGCCGGTAGACGGCGATCAGCTCGCGGGCGATCTGCTCGCGGTGCGCGCTGGTCCCGCCGGGAACCTCGTAGGTGCCGACGTAGACCTTCCACTTGGAGCCGGCCCGCCTGATCCAGCAGGCGGCCCGCGGGTGCCGGAACGGGAACCGCTCGGCGGACAGGTCGTCGGCGTGCCCCACGTACATGACCGCGTAATTCTCCGGCTTCGTCGCGGGTTCCGGCTTGTACATGACGGCGTACACCGCGGCGACCGGCGGCGGCGTCCAGCCGCCGAGCAGCCGGGGGCCGTCGAACGGGTAGCCGGCGAGCGAGCCGAGCCGGATCACGGACGTCTCCTGTCGTTGGCTAGTTCAGGGTGGGCAGCGTTCCGGCTAGCTCCTCCAGGCTGGCGAGGTCGTGCCCGGACAGCAGCAGGTCGATATGCGGTGCCGCCACCATCATGCCCAGCGTGCTCGGCCGGAAATCCCGGTTGTCGCCCTTGTGCGGGTTCAGCCACACGATCCGGTGGCACAGGCGGTCCAGCCGCTCCATCGCCTTCGCGAGCACCTCGGGATCGCCGCGGTCGAGCCCGTCCGAGCAGATGACCACCACGCCCCCGCGGCACAGCCCGCCGCGGGCCCACTTCCTGACGAAGGTGTCGAGCGACTGGCCGATCCTGGTGCCGCCTTCCCAGTCCACCACGGTCCGCGCCGCCTCCTCGAGAGCCGCGTCGACCCGCTGGTGCGCCAGCTCCGGCGTGATGCGGGTCAGCCGGGTGCCGAAGCAGAACACCTCGACCCGGGTTCTCGAGCCGCGGGCCGCGGCGCGCCTGGCCGTGTGCGCGAACTGGAGCAGGTGCCTGGAGTAGTCCGCCATCGAACCGGACACGTCGAGGATCAGGATCAGCGGGCGCAGCTTCGTCTTCCGCTCGGCGAAGAACAGCCGGCCCGGCGGTTCACCGTGCATGCGCAGCGACGCCCTGATCGTCGCGCGCAGGTCGGGTTCCGTGCCCCGCGCGGACGGGCGGGTCCGCCGGGTGCGGCGGCGGGGCGGCGTCAGCCGGATCCTGGTCATGATCCGGTGAAGCGCGGCCAACTCGTCCGGCGTGCACGCGGCGAACGACCGGTGCTTCAGCGCGTCCGCGCCCGACGCCATCCAGCCGAGGGCCGGCCGCTCCTCGTCCTCTTCGGGGCCCGGCTCGGTTCCCGGCATGAAGAGCGCCGCCTCGGCCTCGGCCACCGACCGCGCGGTGAGCAGCAGCTGGCTTCGCCCGGGCGCGTCCTCGCCGAGGAAGTACGCACCGAAAACCCGGTCGTAAACGCCCTGGTCCTCGTGCCTGCCGAGCAGCGTGGCCCGCCCGGCCCAGTACAGGTCGACGAGGTCCGTCGGGTCAAGTGGCGTCATGGCGGCGAAGTACGTGAGCACGTCGCCCGTGCCCACGATCAGCCCCGCGGCGCGCAACTCGCGGGCGAAGCCGGCGAGGACCCGGGCGAACGGGTCGCCGCCCGGCTGCCGGTCACATCCCTCAGGCACCGGAGACGATCTCCGCCAGGTTCTCCCGCACCAGGTCGAGGTCGTCACGGTCCTTGACGACCGCCCCGAGCGTGTCGCTCGCCGCGTCCGGCGTGAGGTCCGGCTCGCCGAGCACGCCGAGCGTGCGGACCCAGTCAATCGTCTCCGCGACCCCCGGCGGCTTGGCCATGTCCAGTTCCCGCAGCCGCTGCACGGCCCTGACGACCTTACTGGTGAGCCGCTCGGCGGCGGCGGGCTCGCGGATCGCGACGATCTCCGCCTCGCGGGCCGCCGTGGGGTAGCCGATCCAGTGGTAGAGGCAGCGGCGGCGCAGCGCGTCGTGCAGTTCCCTGGTCCGGTTGGAGGTCAGGATCACGACCGGGCTGGACTCCGCCTTGATGGTGCCGAGTTCCGGAATGCTGATCTGGAAGTCGGACAGCACCTCGAGCAAGAACGCCTCGAACTCGTCGTCGGCCCGGTCGACCTCGTCGATCAGCAGCACGGCGCGGTCCCCTTGCCTGACCGCCTCAAGCAGCGGTCGCTCCAGCAGGAACTTGGGGCCGAACAGCTTGTCCACGGATCCCTCATCGGTGGCCTCGGCCTGCGAGAGCGCCCTCATCTGCAGCATCTGGCGGGCGTAGTCCCACTCGTACAGCGCCTGGCTGGTGGTGATGCCCTCGTAGCACTGCAACCGGATCAGCCGGCGGCCGAAGACGGCCGCGAGCACCTTCGCGACCTCCGTCTTGCCGACCCCGACCTCGCCTTCGAGCAGCAGCGGCCTGCGCAGCGACAGGGACACGAGGAGGCTGGTGGCCAGCCCGCGGTCCGCGAGGTACCCGCCGTCCCGCAGGCGCCGGGTAAGCTCGGCCACCGTCTCCGGGTAGCCCGGTCCCAGGTCATCCGCCCCTTGCTCGTCCACTGCCCCTTGATCGTCCACTATGCGGGCGGCTCTGGTCAGCGGGCGTCGTCGTCGGTGGCCCCGGCCGGCCGCATGATGAGGTCGCGCAGCGTGCCCGCGGCGCCGAGCTTGCCCTCGCGCTCCAGCCGGGCTCGCCACGCCGCGGCCCGGTCCGTCTCGTCGCCGGCGGCGTAGTCGTCGAAGCCGACGCCGGCGTCCGTCATCTTCTTGCAGTGCGACTCGCAGCTGTCGTCCAGGTCGGCGACGGTCTGCGCCTGAGCGCGCCACACGTCCCGCAGGACCTCAAGCGCCGCTGCTTCGGATACCTCAGTGCGCTCTGCGCCCATGACGAACGTCCCTCCTGCCCCCGCTGGTCCTGCAAGCCAGCCTAACTCCGCCCGCCGCCCAACCCGGCCTCTGATTAAGCCATCTCTTAATCCGCGGTCGAGCGGTGGGTTTACGCCTACTGGGCGGTCGCGCTTGCCGGGCCCGCCCCGTACGTGTCCGAACGGCCGCGCGGCGGCATCGTGGATGCCATCGGACGGAAGGACTCACGATGGTCACTGAAAGCCAGCATGCCAAGGCCGCCACGCTGCGCTCACTGCACGAGGACGGGATCTTCGTCCTGCCGAACGCATGGGACGCGGCTGTCAACCAACCCGGGCCGGGCAGGCGCCGAACCCGGCTACTGGCCAGAATGTGACCTGTGACCGACTGGATCTTTCAAGGCAACGCACGGCACCACGACCTCGAGGCCGCGCTAGCCAGCTCACGCCTCCGCTCCTGGCGGACGCCGCGCTACCGGGACCGGGCGGCCGCTGGGGACCCGGTGTGGCTGCAAGTGGTCGGCCGGGACAAGCCCGGCGTTTACTACCTGGCGACGATCACGGGGCCGACCCATGAGGACCCCGACTGGTTTCCCGGCGACTCTCCCTATGCGCGGTGGCGGACCGAGGTCAGGTTCGGCTACCGCATCGATCCGCCCCTGCTCAGGGTTGAGCTGCTCGCCGTGCCCGGGCTTTCCGGGTTCCGGCCATTCCGCGGATTCCAGGGCTCGACCGTGCCGCTGCCCGGCGAGATCGCCGCGGAGCTTCACGAACGCGCCGCCCCGCGCCTGGTCGCCCTGTGACGGGTCGCGGTCGGCACCGGTCGGGCATCATCGCGTTGACCGCCGGCCCGTCGCCAGCCCTCAGTTGGCTAGCCGCCTGGCGATGTCCGCGCGCAGCGCCTTCTTGTCGACCTTGCCAACCTTCGTGAGGGGCAGTTCCCCGGCCAGCACCAGGTGCTCGGGCAGCTTGAAGGCGGCGATGCCCGCGCCCGCCATCGAACGGCGCACCTCCTCCAGGGTCAGGGTGACGCCCGGCGCGGCGACGACGTACAGGCATACCCGCTCGCCGAGCACGGGGTCGGGCATGGCGACGGCCGCGACCTGGCGAACCCCGGGGAGCCGGTAGACGAGGTTCTCCACCTCTTCGGCGGAGACCTTCTCCCCGCCCCGGTTGACCATGTCCTTGTCCCGCCCCTCCACGACCAGGTTGCCGTCGGCGGTCATACGGCAGACGTCGCCGCTGCGGTACCAGCCGTCGGGGGTGAACGACCTGGCATTGTGCTCGGGTGCCCGGTAGTAGCCGCGGGGCGTGTAGGGGCCGCGGGTGAGCAGGGCGCCGGGCTCGCCCGGGAGCACGTCCTCGTCCAGCTCGCCGACGATCCGCACCTCGTCGGCGGGAGACAGCGGGCGGCCCTGCGTGCCGGTGATGACCTCGGGCGAGTCGTCGAGGCGGGTGTAGTTGAGCAGGCCCTCGGCCATGCCGAACACCTGCTGCAGGCGGCAGCCGAGGACCGGCTCGATCCGGGCGGCCAGCTCGTCGGCGATCCTGGCCCCGCCCACCTGCAGCACCCGCAGGCTGGCGAGCCGCCCCGGGCCGGTCCCGGCGGAGGTGGCGTGCTCGAGCCAGCGTCCCGCCACCGCGGGAACGACGGCGGTGTGCGTGACGCCCTCGGCCTCGACCACGGCGAACGCCCGTTGTGGCTCGGGGGAGGGCAGCATGACGACCGCGCCGCCGGCGAGCAGCGTGCCAAGGATGCCAGGGCAGGCGAGCGGGAAGTTGTGCCCGGCGGGCAGCGTGACCAGGTACCTCGTGCGAGAGTCCACGCCGGACACGGCCGCGCTCGCCCGGGCGTTGTAGGCGTAGTCGTCGTGGGTGCGCGCGATCAGCTTGGGCAGCCCGGTGGTCCCGCCGGACAGCAGGAACACGGCCACGTCGCCGCCGGCCGGCGCGAGGCCGTCGAGCCGCGCGCGGCCGGCGGCCGGGACCGGGCCGGGAGCGCAGACGGCGCGCAGGTCCACGCTGCCGGCGGCGACCTCGTCGCCGGCCACGAGCACGTGCCACGGGCCGTTCGTCGCGGCCTGGACCTCCGGGCCAAGGTCGCGGGCCATCGCCTGGTGGTCGAAGTCGCGGAGCCGCCCGGGCACCGCGATCGCGCTCGCCTCGGCGTGGCGGGCGAGGTAGCTCAGCTCGGCGCGGCGGTGCGCGGGCAGCGCCATCACCGGCACAATGCCCGCCCGCAGGCAGGCGAGCAGCAGCACGGGGAACTCCCACCCGTTCGGCAACTGCACGATGATGCGGTCACCGGGCGCCAGGCCGAGTCCCAGCAGCCGCACGGCCGCGGCGTCGGCCCGGGCGGTCAGCTCGGCGTGGCTGAGCCGGACGCCCGTCACCGGGTCGGCGACGGCGAGCGCCGCGGGCCGCCGGCCCGCGACCGCCCGCAGAAGGTCACCGAGCGGTACCCCCGCCCAGTAGCCGGCGGCCCGGTAGCGGGCGGCGTCGGCGGCGGGCCAGGGAACGGCGTGCTCACTGATCGAACTCGGCACCGGCGGCCTCCCTGCTACCGATCACTGCGTCGAGCGCGACGCCGGTCACGTGGCCCACTCCCGCGCGGCCGCGGCGGGGACGCCGACCAGGTCGGCCCGCCCAGACAGCACCATGGTGACGGCCTGGTCCCGGTCGAGGCCCGGGTCGATCAGCAGCGCCGGCAGGCCGAGCTGCAGCCTGGCCTCCTCGCACAGCCGGACCCGGGTGAGCGGCGTGCCGCCGTGCACGGCCGCGAGCACCGGCCGCGCCCGCACCGGCCCGGCCAGCGACGCCAGCCGCCCGGTCGCGGCGGCCAGGCCGTCCTCGGCGTCTGGCGCGCGCAGCAGCGCGCCCCACGCGCCCCCGGCACCGCCAGGGGCGGCGGCGAGCAGCGGCAGTGCCGCCGTCCCAGTCGCCAGGGCTAGTGCCCGCTCCCCGTCGGCCACCACGCCGACGACGCGCCCGGGCGCGGACCAGCCGTTGCCGCGGAACGGCGTGCGCAGCGGCCGCTCGCCGTGCGCCGTCGCCCAGGCACGCTGGCTCGCGCCGGTGAATTCGGGCGCCCGGCGGGCGAGGCGCTCGCCGGACATGGCGCGGGTGAGGAAGTGGTAAGCGAACTGCCACGGCTCGAACGCGTCGTGGTAGCTGCCGAAGTGCTCCCACCACGCCAGGCTCGGCCGGGCCGAGTCCTGGATGCGGCGGACCGGCGGCTGCGCGGCCTCCTCGTAGGCCGACAACGCCTCGCCGAGCGCGCCCGGGTGCTCGGCAAGCGCCCCGGCCAGCACGACCGCGTCCTCCATCGCCATCTTGGTGCCTGACCCGACGGAGAAGTGCGCCGTGTGCACCGCGTCGCCGAGGAACACCACCGGCCGGGGCGACAGGACGTGCCAGCGCGGCGTGCGGCGGGTGCGGAAGCTGCCCCACCGGGAGTTGTTCACCAGCAGACGACGGCCGTCGATCTGCGCGGCGAACAGCTTCTCCAGGTACGCCCTGGACGCGAGGTCGGACGGGCCCGGCGGCTGCCCCGCATCGAATGCGTCGAGCCCCGCGCGCCGCCAGGACGCCTCGTCGGTCTCCACGATGAACGTCGACACGCTGTCGCTGATCGGGTACCCGTGCACCGCGAACACCCCGTCGGGGCCGCGCTCGTGCACGAACGTCAGGCCGTTGAACATGTAGTCGGTGCCGAACCAGATGAACTTGGCGGTCGCGGTGGTGGTCACGGCCCCGAGCTGGGCTTCCAGCGAGCCGCGGATCCGTGAACCGGTACCGTCCGCGGCCACGACGAGGTCGTAGCCGTCCAGGTCAGCGAGGGAAACCGCGGTGGCAAACCGCAGCGTGGCCCCCGCTTCAAGCGCCCGCTCCTGCAGCAGGCTGAGCAGGGTGCGGCGGACGATCGACGCCATGCCGTTGCCGCCGCAGCGGACCCGCTCGCCCTTGAGCCGCACTTCGATCTCGTCCCAGTGCCTGCCGTGATCGCGCAGCGCCTGGCGCAGTACCGGGTCGGCCGCGTGGATCGACTCCAGCGTCCGGTCGGAGAACACCACGCCGAACCCGAACGTGTCGTCGGCCCGGTTGCGCTCGAAGACCGTCACCTCGGCGGCCGGGTCGGCGCGCCGCATGAGCGTCGCGAAGAACAGCCCGCCGGGGCCGCCGCCGGCGACCGCAATCCGCATGACCACCGCCTCCCCGGTTAACGTGACATGAAAGTGACGTTCGTCTCTAGAATGACACACGATGACGGTGCCGGGCTAGTGCGCCGTCGTCTCCGCCCCGGCCAGCTCGACCCCGGCCAGCTCCGCCACGGCCCGCTCCGCCGGGGCGCGCAGCAGCCCGTGCGCCTGCAAGAAGACCTCGTGCGCCTGCCGCCCGGGCCAGCCGTCGGGCAGCAGCTCGGCGGGCAGGTCGGGGTCGCGGAACGGGAAGTGCCGGTAGTCGTTGATCAGCCGCATCCGTTCTACCAGCGCCGCCCGCTCGTCGAGCGCCCCGGAGCGGTACCCGGCCAGCCTGGGGGAGTAGCGGGCGAGCAGGTCGCGGTAGTCGCGCGCGAGCGCGGCCAGGTCCCACGCGCGCGCGGCGATGTCCCGGTCGGCGCCGTTGCCCGCCGACCGGGAGCGGAAGCTGTCGAGCTGCGCCGCCGGGTAGTCCGCGAAGTCATCGATGACCTGCCTGCCGCGGTTGTGCGGGCTGAGCCAGACCGAGGGGGAGAGCGGCCCGAAGCCGAACCAGGCGAGCCGCCGGCGCAGCCGCTCGCGCAGCGCCCGCTCGGTCTCGGGGACCTGGTAGATCACCATGTGCCACTGGCCGTCCCACGGGCCGGCCGCCCGCTGGAAGATGCGGTCGCGGCCCTCGTCGAGCATCTGCCACGCGCTCTCGGTCAGCGAGTAGACCGTCTCGCGTCCCTCCCGGTCGGCGGCGAGCCACCCTTCCTTCCGCAGCCGGGCGGCCGCGACCCGGGTCGTGGCCTCAGGAATGCCGAAGCAGTCGAGCAGCGCCACCAGGCCGCGCAGCCTGACCTGGCCGCCGCTGTACCGCAGGTAGTCGCCGTACAAGTCGAACACCAGCGACCGCGCCTTCAAGCGTCCACCTCCCCGGGACCCGCGACCGCCTCCCGTCATCAGCGGCCACACGGCTGAAGTGTGTCATATTATTGACGGGCGTGGCTGATTCCCGCCTGGCAAAGCGGCCACCACCCGGCCAACCCCGGCCACCCCGGCAGCATGACTCCCCGCGCCAACCGCGAAGCAGGCACCCGCTGCCCGCGACCTTGATTTACTGGAGTTGTCGGCGACCGCCAGCAAGATAAGCGCGCCCCTAAACGCGCGCCGCCAAGCACGGTGAATAACCCTCAGCGGCAATCAGGCAGTGGGCGTGGGGAGCGGCGATTCCAGGTCTTTTAGAGGGCGCATTCCCGCCGAGATTGTCGCTAGGTACGAAGCGGCGGAAGGGCAAAAGGGACTGTATGAGCGCGCACTGCGCCTAGGCGCGCCGGAGCCTGGCGCGCCCGGTGCGGAAAACCGGTTTCCCTGAAGAGGCGGGTTCCTTACCCTGTTGCTCAGCCACGCGCTGCCGTGAGCAGCAGCGCGCCGTGACGAGTGAGGGGAGCCGGCCGTGCGTTACCGCGCCGTCGTCGCCGTCCCTCAGTCGCGGTATGAGGTGATCCTGGCGACTCCGGTAGCCCGGCGTCGGCTGCGCGGCCGTCGCCTGGGCTCGTGACGAGTCGCTGACCCGTGCCCGCTGCCTGGCCGCCTGACCGGCGGGCCAGGGCTTCATGCAGGCTTCGGGGTAGTCGGCTCGCCGCGGGAATCGCGCCGCCCTGGCCCCGATCACCTCGAAAGGTCCCTGCGCCGTGCGTGCCAGCCTGCCCCGCTTTTCCGCCAGCCCCCTGAGCGTCGTCCGCAACGTGGGCATCCTCGCCCACGTGGACGCGGGCAAGACCACCATCACCGAACGGATCCTGTACGCGACGGGAACCACCTACAAGCGCGGCGAGGTCCACGACGGAACGACCGTCACTGACTTCGATCCCCAGGAGCGTGACCGCGGGATCACCATCTTCGCCGCAGCCGTGAGCTGCGACTGGAACGGGCACCGGATCAACCTCATCGACACGCCGGGTCATGTCGACTTCTCCGGCGAGGTTGAGCGCTCACTGCGGGTCCTCGATGGCGCTGTCGCGGTGTTCGACGCCGTGGCGGGCGTCGAGCCGCAGAGTGAGGCGGTGTGGCGGCAGGCCGACCGGCACGGCGTGCCGCGCATCGCGTTCGTCAACAAGCTGGACCGGCCAGGCGCGGACCTCGACGCGGCCGTCGTCTCGATCCGGCGGCTGCACCCGGTGCCGCTCGTAGTGCAGTTGCCGATCGGCCGGGAGGAGGGCTACGTAGGCGTCGTCGATCTGCTCCGGATGCGGGCGCTGACCTGGCCCGACGGGAGTGAGTCGGTCAGTGAGGGCCCCGTGCCGGACGCGCTGAGGGACGAGGCGCGCCGGCGCCGTCGGCTGCTGGAGGAAGCGGTGGCCGAGCTGCATCCGGCCGCGCTTGAGGAGTTCTGCGCCCAGGGCACCTTGTCCGCGCCGGCGCTGTCCGGCGCGCTGGGCGACCTCACCCGCAGCGGCGACGGCCTCGTCGTCCTGTGCGGCTCCGCTTACCGCAACCGCGGTATCGAGCCGCTGCTTGACGCCGTCGTGGCCTACCTGCCCTCGCCCCTGGACGTGCCGCCGGTGCGCGGCACTCAGGACGGCGTGGTGCGGGAACGGCCCGCCGACCCGGCCGCACCGTTCGCCGCGCTGGTGTTCAAGGTGGCCGCGGCGGCCACGGGCAGGCTCGCCTACCTGCGGGTGTACTCGGGAACGGTGCGGAAGGGAACGGCGGTGCTGGACGCGAGCGCCAGGCCGCACGGAACGGATCGCCCGCCTCCTGCGGGTCCAGGCCGACCGGCACTCCGAGGTAGACGTTGCGGTCGCTGGCGACATCGTCGCGGTGGCCGGGCCGAAGGGAGTCCGGGCCGGCAGCACCCTCTGCGACCCCGGGAACCCCTTGGTCCTCGAACCGCTCCTGGTGACGGACCCCGTGGTCTCCGTCGCGGTGGAGGCCCGCCGGTCAGCCGATACCGGGCGGCTGGCGGCGGCGCTGGCGAACCTGGTCGAGGAGGACCCCTCGCTGGTCGTGCGGAATGATCCGGAGACCGGCCAGACGGTGCTCGCCGGCCTGGGGGAACTGCACCTGGAGGTGGCCGCGGAAAAGATCCGCCGGGCCTGCGGCCTGGAGGTCGTCGTCGGGCGGCCACAGGTGGCCTTCCGGGAGGCCGTCGTCCGCGGGGTGTCCGGGCTGGTGTACCGGCACGTCAAGCAGGACGGCGGGGCGGGCCAGTTCGCCCACGTCGTCCTGGACGTCGAGCCGGCCGACTGGGAGGAACGGGAAGGCTTCGCGTTCCGGTCGGCCGTGGCCGGCGGCCACGTGCCCCGCGAGTACATCCGGGCGGTGGAGGCGGGGTGCCGGGACGCCCTCGCCGCGGGCCCGCTCGGCGGCCACCCGGTGACCGGGCTGCGGGTCACCCTGACCGACGGGGCCACGCACCCGCGGGACTCGTCGGAGATGGCGTTCCGGACGGCAGGCAGGCTCGGGCTGCGAGAAGCACTGCGCGCGAGCGTGATGCGGCTGCTCGAGCCGGTCGCCGAGGTCGTCGTGACCGTGCCGGACGACGCCGTGGGCGGGGTGCTTGGTGACCTCGCCGCCCGGCGTGGCCATGTCAGCGACTCGACGGTCCGGGCCGGGACCGCGATCGTCACCGCGACCGTGCCGCTCGCCGAGCTATTCGGCTACGCGAGCCGGCTGCGCAGCCGCACCCGGGGCCGGGGCAACTTCACCCCCGGCCCGCCGGCTACGCGCCCGCACCGCCGGGTTAGCCCCGGCGGACGGCCCCGCCCGCGCGGGCGGGGCCCGTCCGCCTCGCTAGGGCTTACGGCCGACCGCCATTTGGCAGAGCACGCAGGCTATTACACGGGTACGTGCGCATGCGTGCGGTTCGGGGAGCCTGGGGCGCGAGGGATTGACACGGCGCGCACCCCGACGAAGCATGAGCTTCGGAACGCGGCGGCCGGGGCTATACGGCCGCGCGTGCGAAGGAGGACGCATGAAGACCCGCGCGGCGGTGCTGTGGGACAGGAACAAGGACTGGTCAGTCGAGGAGATCGAACTCGACCCGCCGAAGCGGGGGGAGGTTCTCGTCGCGCTCGGCGGCAGCGGCCTGTGCCATTCCGACGAGCACGTCGTGACGGGTGACCTGCCCACGGCGCTGCCGGTGATCGGCGGGCACGAGGGCGCCGGAATCGTCCAGGAGGTCGGTCCCGGTGTCAATGACCTCGCCCCGGGCGACCGGGTCATTTTCAGCTTCATCCCCTCCTGCGGTCAGTGCCGGGCCTGCGCCTCGGGCATGGGCAGCCTGTGCGAGATCGGCCGGTACAACCGGGAGGGGCGGCAGATCTCCGACCACACCGCCCGCCACCACGCCCGCGGCCAGGACCTCGGGCTGATGTGCCTGCTCGGGACGTTCGCGGAGCACACCGTGGTCCACCAGGCCAGCTGCGTCAAGATCGAGGACGACCTGCCGCTCGACATCGCCTGCCTGCTCGGCTGCGGCGTGATCACCGGCTGGGGCTCGGTCGCCTACACCGGCGAGGCGCGGGTCGGCGACGTGGTCGTCGTCGTCGGAATCGGCGGCATCGGCATTAACGCGGTGCAGGGCGCGGTGGCGCTCGGCGCCGAGTACGTGGTGGCGGTCGACCCGGTGGCGTTCAAGCGGAGCAAGGCCCTGGAGTTCGGCGCCACCCACGCCGTCACTTCCAGCGAGGATGCCAGGGAACTGCTGACCGAGCTGACCAGAGGGCGCATGGCCCAGGTGTGCGTGAACACGATGGGCGTCGGCGACGGGGACCAGATCGGCGCGAGCCTCGGACTCGTCGGCAAGCGCGGCCGGGTCGTGGTCACCAACATCCACCCGGCGACCGAGACCAAGGTGGCGATGAGCGCCCTGGAGCTCACCACCTACGAGAAGCAGGTCCGCGGCTCGCTGTTCGGCTCGTGCAACCCGCGGTCCGACATCCCCCGGATGCTCGAGCTATACCGCAGCGGCCGGCTGAAGCTCGATGAGCTGCGCACCCGCACCTACAACCTGGATGAGGTCAACATCGGCTACGACGACATGCGCAACGGCCGCAACCTGCGGGGCGTGATCACCTTCTAGACCCGCACCCGCTAGGCGGCACGCCTCGCCTTCCAGCACCCCAGGGAGTAGAAAGGGCGGCGTCGTACGTCTAGTCGGCCGACGCTTGGCCGAGGTGAGGTGGCCATGGAGCAACGGCGGTTCGCAGATGGGAGCACGTGTTCTTGCGCCTGCGCTTCGGCAACCACTACCCGCGGCTGGCCAGCCCGGCGCTTGACCCCGGCCGGCTCCGCTTCTACCAGCTGGCCCAGCACCTGAACCTGGTCGCCGGGCCCCTGCGGATCGCGGACTCCGGGCACCCGGAGCGCGAGTGGTTCCTTGAGATCGCCGACTACCACCTCGGCCGGGCCCTGAGCTTCCAGCGCTAGCCGGCTCCGCGACGGCACGGGCGATGAATGGTTGAATAGAAGTCATGGCGGAGCGAGGCTGGCCGCCGACTGGGCCGACCGGAAGGCCGGTAAGGACTGCCCGATGTGCGCCGCGCTCGGGAAAGGGGACAACGACTTCGGGGTCAGCGTGTTCACCGGCGAGGTCGCGGAAGTGCGCCTTGAGCGGCGCAGCCGCCTGCCCGGCTACTGCGTCGTCGTCTGGCGGCACGGGCACGTCGCCGAGCCGGGCGACCTCGCCCCGGTCCAGACAAGCCGGTACTGGGCCGAGGTGCTCGCGGCGGGACGGGCGGTCCAGGCCCGCTTTACGCCAGTGAAGCTGAACTACCTGACGCTCGGAAACACCGTCCCCCACCTGCACACCCGCGTCCTGCCCCGATACCAGGACGACCCCGCCCCTGGCGGGCCGATCGCCTGGGAGGCGATCTTCGCCGCCGGCCCCGTGCCGGAGCCCGAGCTGCACCGTCAGGCCGCTGATCTTCGCGCCCTGCTAGATGCCTGACCAGCCGTTACGGCGACGGTCACCCGAGGAAGTCGACGATCGCGTCGATGAGCTCCGGCGCGCCGATTACCCCGAGGTGATCGCCGGGGATCAGGACGAGCCGCCCGTTCGGCAGCAGCCCGGCGAGCTCGCCCGCGGACGCGCTCCGGGTGTCGCCGTCGCCCGCCACGATCAGCGTGGGCGTGGGAACCTGCCGCAACGCGTCCTTCGGGGTCGCGACGAAGCTGTCGAGGAGGTAGGTGATGGCCCTTGGGTCGGCGCCTACCTGCGCGATCCACCCGGCGGTCATGGCTTCGACGGATCCCGGCTCAAACGCGGCACCGTCGGCGATGGCGGACAGCAGGCGGCGGTAACCGGGGGTGCGGTCGGTTTCCGCGTCAAGCGCGTCGAGGCCCTGCCCGCCCACGACCGCGCTCGCTGGTCGGGCACCACGGGCGAGCAGCCGCAGCACGACCTTGCCGCCCAGCGAGTACCCGCCCAGGTGATAGTCGTCGAGCCTCAGGTGATCGATCAGCGCGAGCCCGTCGTCGGCGAGGATGTCGGGCGGGTAGCGGGCCGGGTCGTGCGGCCGCCCGCTGTCCCCGTGCCCGCGCAGGTCGGGAAGGATGACGCGGTAGCCGTGCTCGGCGATCGCCCGCGCCGGGCCGTCGGCCATCTGCGCCCCGCTGCCCATCAACCCGTGCAGCAGCACCAGGGGCCGTCCCTCGCCGACCTCGCGCCAGGCCAGCTCGACGCCGTCGCCGCCGCGGAAGCGATAGACGGTCAAGTCGGTCACGGCTCAAGCCTAGCTAAGCGGCTCCCCCTGGGAGGAGCCAAACGAGTCAGGGATGGTGCTGTAGCCGCCGCCGCTGAACAACGAGATCTCCGAGGCCAGGCTGGAGTCGTTCATCAGCCCGACGCCTGCCTTCAGGTCGGCGAGGATCTGGGTGTAGTTCCCGCGGTTCAGGTACTGCGCGATCGCCTCGACGCCGTCGGCGACGGTGGGGTAGGACTGCAGGAAGGTGACGCCGTCGCCGTCGGACTGAATCGGCACCCCGCCGCAGCAGGGCTGGCTGACGTTGATGGGGTTGTTGGCCCCGACGATGCCGCCGCTGGCCGGGGTGCCCGCCTCGTTCTGCATCCAGTAACCGATGGAGATGATGTTCTCGCTGGTCAGCGGCGCGCCGAGGGCGTTAAGGATGGCCTCGGACCAGGCCTTCTCGTTCTCGCCCGTCGGGGTCTGGTACTCCGCCGTGGCCTGCGGCGTCAGCCCGCCGGAGTCAACGGACTGGCTCGTGGACGCCGTCGCGGACGGCGCTGTCGTGGTGGGAGCATGCGTGGGCGTCTTGGACGGCGTGGGCTTCGCGGACGCCTTGTGCGTCGCCGGCGCGGGCATCTTGGCGGTGGCGAAGCCGAGCGGGCTCGCGCTGGCCTGGAGGAGCGAGTTGCCCGCCGTTGACGGCACGGCCATCGTCGCGGCGTCGAGAGGCCTTGCCGAGCTTGCGGTCAGCGGCGTCGGCACCACGCCGACGGCGACCGCGACGCCGAGCCCGGCGAGGGCCGCGGCGACGCCGGCGCCCGCCGCCAGGCTGCCCCGGCGCGGCTTGTGCTGACGGTGCGACGTATGCGGCCGATCCAACGTATCCGGGCCACCGGGCAAGTGCTCCAAGCCAGACTCCCCAACAGACCTGCAGACTAAGAACGGTTTCGCATCCTAGCGGAAATAGCCGGCGGCTGCGGTTGAATAAGCGTAACTCGATATTCAGTCCGGAAAGCCGCGACAACAAGCCGCCTCGGCCCGGTTCGGCCGAGCGCCGGGCCGTTTCCTGAAGTGAGGAAAAAGCGACGTACCGTTATCAGGAAACGGTCACTTCGCCGTGATCGGGTACGAACGGGACGGAATTCCCACGAAGCGCGTCAGCCTGCCTGCTCGTGCTCAGAGCGCCCGTGACCAGGATGGCAGTGACCGGACGGCGCGGGAACGTCGAGCGTGGGGTTGCGGTCGAAGAAGCCGGTTGGCCGGAGCATGAACCCGGTCCTGGTGACGGGCATCACCGGCCAGTCCTCGGTGCGCACCACGTGCGTCGGCCCGAACGTGTGCCACACGACGATGTCCTGGCCGTCGATGTCCCGGTCCGCCGCGGCGTACGCGGGCAGGCCGCCCCCTGGGCTCTGGTTCACGAAGTCGCCGGCCGGGTACCGCTGCGCCGGGTCGTAGCGGGTCACCCACAGCGCCCGCGAGGCGAAGCCCGCCCGCTGCGCGAGGGGCGAGTCCTGGCTGGCGAGCAGCGCCGGGTTCGCCTCCGGGTGCAGCGTGAACGCGGTCGGTCGGCCGAAGCGGTTCACCCGCTCGGTGCTGATCACCCGCCAGACCCGCCCGTGGGAGGCGTCGCCGGGGCGTGCCGCCTCCGCCTCCGAGGTAAGCCGGGTCACCCGCCGCGCGATCGCGTTGCCGTAGGGGTTGCCGGGGCCGATCGGGAGGCCGTGCACGTCGACCTCCTCCACCGCGTTCGCGAGCCCGTCGACGGACATGTCGAGCCGCGCGCTGAACAGGTGCTGGTGGACCGGGGCGCCGAGGCCGGGGGCCACCTCGGTCGAGTACGGGTGGTCGCCGCCCGGATGGCCCGCGGTGAAGACGATCCCGGTCATCTTGACCTCGCACTCGATCGTGCCGTCGAGGTAGAAGTACCAGTAGAAGCCGTAGTCGTAGTTGCCGACCGTGGTGAAGTAGGACACGACGAGCCGGCGCTGCCGCCGTGACTGCGCCGACCCGTTGAAGATGTCGGTGTGCTTCCAGAGGATGCCGAAGTCCTCCTCGTGGACGCAGATCGCGTTGCGCACCGTGCGCGGCTCGCCGGTCTCCCCGCACACGACCGCGTCCAGGTAGGTGATCTCGCCGAGGCAGTCGCAGCCAAGCTCGAGCGAGTTGACCCACTTGCCGACCAGGTACTCGCCCGTGTCGAAGTACGCCTGCCAGTAGCGGAACCGGGGGTCGCCGTACGGCACCACCATCTCGGGCACGGAGGCCCGGTAGATCACTGGCCGCCCGCCCAGCTCGATCTGGTGCAGGGTGAGCCCCTCGCGCGCGTCGAAGCCCACCCGCAGCGACCAGCCCTGCCAGCGCAGCAGGCTGCCCTCCACCGTGAAGCTCGGCCCTTCCGGCTGGGTGATCTCGATGGGCCGCAGCCCGGTGCGCTCCGGCCCGCGCACGGCCGGGTCGTCGTAGTCGCCGGATTCGGCGGGCACCGGCAGCTCGAACTCGTCGACGACCCGCAGCACCTTCTTCTCGATCAGGTCCACGTGCGCGGTGACCCCGTCGACGGGGTGCGCCCAGGCGAGGTCGTGCTCCCGGGCCTGCAGGAAGGCGAGCACGCGGACCATCCGCCGCTCGTCGTCTTCGGCGGGGGCGCGGAAGGCTCCCGCCGTGATCGGCGCGATCCTGATCTTGCTCATGTCGGTGAGACCGCGCCGCGCCATGGCCGCCTGCCATTCCGGGTCGGCGGCCATGATCTCCTCGACGAGGTGGTACTCGGAGTCCACGATCGGCAGCTGTCCCTCCGCCGCGGTGTCGACCGTGCGCGCGCTGACCACGCTGCGCTCGGTGAGCGACACCACGACGTCGGTGGACTCGCCGGTCTTCAGGTTGAGCAGGAAGGCCCGCAGCCGCCGGTCGACGGGCCCGTGGTTGGAGGCACCGCCCGCGAGCACGTCATCCTTGGCCGGCTCCTCAAGCCCGTAGTAGGCGAACCTGACCGGCTCCGCGAGCAGCCCGGCGGCCGCCATGATCTCCCGCCCGGCGAGGTACTCGCCGCTGGTGGCCGGGTCGAGCGGGTGCGGATTCTCGGTCATCGGCTGCCTCCCGATTGTGAGGTACGGAACGGATGGGGGTGACTCTGGTCGCGCCGCGGTTACTCGCCCGCGGTTACTCGCCCGTGCTTACTCATCGGCGATGATCGAGCCGACGCGGTCGCCGAGCCCGGGGTCCCGGCGGCTCGCCCAGACGGCGTAGCCGACGGACACCACGATCACGCCGAGCGCCGCGTAGGGGAACCAGTTGAGCGGCGCGGACTGGCCCGGCTTGACCAGGTAGTACACCGGGACGCCGACGGCGATCATGCCGAGCACCGGCAGCACCGCGTGCTTGAGGACGCTGAACTCCTGCGGCCGGTACTTGCGGTAGTAGAACGGCAGCGCCAGGTTGGCCAGGAAGTAGACGACGAGCAGGAGGATCGTGCCCATGGTGGAGGAGTCCACGAAGAAGTTCAGCGCGTTCATCTCGCCGCTTTGCTTAGCCCCGCCGGCCAGGTGCAGCAGCGCCCAGACCACGATGATCACGGCCGCGATGGCGACGAACGTAAACATCGCGTTGACCGGCGTCCGCCGCGTCGGGTGCACCTTGCCGAGCCAGCGGGGCAGCAGCCCTTCCCTCCCGGCGTTGAAGATCAGCCGGGCCTGCGAGTTCACCGCGGAGATGAGCACGCCGAGGGTCGAGGTCAAGCCCGCGATCCAGGCGAACCCCGCTAGCCACCCGGCGATGTCGTGGGACACGTTGATGAACGGGATGGCCGCGCTGTTGAGCCCGGTGACGCTGTACATGAAC
The DNA here is from genome assembly GCA_963767685.1 of uncultured Actinomycetota bacterium. Lineage (GTDB taxonomy): Bacteria > Actinomycetota > Actinomycetes > Streptosporangiales > Streptosporangiaceae > Trebonia. The sequence goes on along the minus strand of CAVYEZ010000005.1, from coordinate 383,462 downwards.
CCGGTCGCGGTGGCGTACGCGTACAGGATGTACCCGACCGACATCAGCGCCACCGACATGTACACCGCCCGCGGCACGTTACGCCGGGGGTTAGTGGTCTCCTCCGCGAGGGCCGCGGAATTCTCCCAGCCGATGAAGAGGTAGACGGCGAGGGGGAACCCGGCCGCCAGCCCGCTGAAGCCGTTGGTGATGTGGCTGGGCTCGAACGGCACCGCCGACAGGTGGCCGCCGTTCTTGATGAGCGCGGCGACGGACACCACGACGAGCACCAGCAGCTCGAAGCCGAAGAACAGCCCGGCCAGCTTGGTGGACACGGCCACGCCGCGGTACATCATGGCCATCGCGGCCGCGGTGAAGATCACCGAGAAGATGACCCAGGGCACGTTCCAGTTGAAGTAGTACTGCAGCATCATCGACAGGTAGCCACCGCAGATGGCGAGCACCGAGGAGATCGCGATGATGTAGCCGGCGCCGCACAGCAGCGCGGTGGTCACGGCGCTGGTGCCGCCGAACGTCTTGCCGACGAAGGTGATGAACCCGCCGGTCGACGGCTGCGCGCGGGAGAACTGCGACAGCGTGTTGCCGAGCAGCGCGATGGCGACGCCTGCCACGATGATCGTCAGCGGCGCGGCAATCCCCGCGGTGAGGAAGAGAAAGCCGGCGCTGAAGTAGAAGCTGTACGCCGGGCCGATGTTCGCCATCGTCGAGGCGGAGATGTCGACGAGACTGAGCGCGCCCCTGTTCAGGCGGTCTGGCGACTCAGGCGCCTTGGTTTCCGAAAACGGAACAGATGCCGCTTCGCTCATGATGCACTCCCCGGAGAGTCCTCACTCCCGGTGCGCTCGTCGTCGTTGGCAAGCGCTTTCCGGTTTCCGTGAAAATATCGAATCTCACCGCCTGCCGCAAGAGTCAGTGTTTCCCGCGCTCGCCTCCGCGCGCTCGGGACCCCTGCCTCCTCCCTCGTCGCTCGTCCGCTCCTTCGTCGCTCCCTCCCTCCTCAGTCCGGGGGCAGGGGCGCGCGCTTGGGCTCGCGCTCAGGTTTCCCGCGTTCACTCTGCTGGCCCCGCTCGCCGCCGCGCGCCCGAGGCCCCTGTTTCTTCCCTCGTCGGTCAGTCGCTCGTTCCTCGCTCCCTCCCTCCTCAGTCCAGAAACAGGGGCGCGCGCTTTGGCTCGCGGGAAAGCGCGCTCGGGACCCCTGCCTCCTCCCTCGTCGCTCGTCCGCTCCTGCTCCGTTTCCCCGGCTCGCCTCCGCGCGCCCGAAGCCTGTGTTTTCTCCCTCGTCGGTCAGTCGCTCGTTCCTCGCTCCCTCCCTCCTCAGTCCAGAAACAGGGGCGCGCGCTTGGGCTCGCGCTCAGGGGTCCCGCGCTCGCCTCCGCGCGCTCGGGACCCCTGCCTCCTGCTCGCGCACTGCTAGTCTCGTTCGCCGGGTCAGCGGGCGCGCGGGGGGTGCGGCAGGGTGCTGTGCCGCAGCACGACCTCGCCAGGGACGGGGACGACCCGGGGCTGCGCAGGCGCGTCGTCGCCGAGCACCAGCCGGGCGGCGATCGTGCCGAGCCGCTTGAGCGGCAGCCGCACCGTGGTGAGCGGCGGGTAGACGTCGCGCAGCGTCGATATGTCGTCGAACCCCGCGAGCGCGATGTCCCCGGGAACGTCGATGCCGGCCGCCCGTAGCCGGGCGAGCGCGCCGACCGCCATGATGTCGCTCACCGCGAACACGCAGTCGGGCAGCGGCTCGCCCGCCGCGAGGATCTCGCTCATGGCCTGGTAGCCGCCGTCCCTCGACAGGTCGCCGTGCACCACCCGCGCCGGGTCGAGCGGCACCGACCAGGCGTCAAGCCCGTCACGGAAGCCGTTGGTCCTGTCCTGCCCGGTCAGCAGCGAGCGCGGCCCGGCGAGCACGGCGAACCGCCGGTGCCCGAGCGCGGCGAGCGACCTGGCCAGGGCCTCCGCGCCCGCCCGGTTCTCCGGCAGCACCGTGTCCACCCCAAGCAGGTCCTGCCCGATGCAGGCCGCGCGGCCGCCGGACCTGGTGAACGCGTCAAGCTCGGCCCGCAGCGCCAACCTGGCGGCGGTGTTGTCTGACCGGCTGCCCACGAGGACTACGGCCCGCGCCCGCTGGGCGCGCATCAGCGCGACGTACTCGCGCTCCGCCTCCTCGTGCGCCGCCGTGCTCGTCATGCACACCAGGAGCTGCCTGCTGTCGGTGACCTCGATGAGCCCTGCCGCGATCGAGGAGAAATACGGGTCGGAGATGTCCCGAAGGGCCACGCCGATCATCGTGCCCTGCCCGGTCGCCACCGCCCTGGCCTGCAGGTTGGCCGTGTAGCCGAGGTCGGCGACGGCCCTGTGCACGCGGTCGGCGAGTGCCTTGCCGACCTTCCGCGAGCCGTCGTTCACCACCCGCGAGGCGGTGGTCAGCGACACCCCGGCCCGGTCGGCGACATCCTGGAGCGTCACCCGCTCGCGCGGGTCGGGACGTACGTCCGTCACCGGGCCTCCTCGTGGCTTTCCTTAGCCGCTTGACCGGCTGTGCTGCCGAGCCTATCCTCGGGAAAGCCCTTTCCCAAACAACCGAAGAACGACGCACCTCATACGCGGAAGGCTGGTCTATGGCGCGCAAGGTCATTCACGTGGCACTGAACGGGGTCACCGGCCGGATGGGATACCGGCAGCACCTCCTCCGGTCAGTGCTCGCCATCCGCGAGCAGGGCGGCATACCTCTCGATGACGGGGTCGACGACGGTACGGTGCTCTACCCGGAGCCGATCCTCGTCGGCCGCAGCGAGGCGCGGCTGCGTGCCATCGCCGAGCGGCACGACCTGTCCCGGTGGACGACGAGCCTGGATGAGGTGCTGAGCGACCCGGAGGTCGACGTCTACTTCGACACCCAGGTCACCAGCGCCCGGGAGGACGCACTGGCCCGCGCCATCGCGGCGGGCAAGCACGTCTACACGGAAAAGCCGGTGGCCGCCTCGGCCGCCGCGGCCTTCGCCCTGGCCGAGGCGGCGCGGGACGTCGGCATCACGCACGGCGTCGTGCAGGACAAGCTGTTCCTGCCGGGCGTGATCAAGCTGCGTCGGCTGGTCCGCGACGGCTTCTTCGGCCGGGTGCTCTCCGTCCGGCTCGAGTTCGGCTACTGGGTCTTCGAGGGGGACGGGTTCCCGGCGCAGCGGCCCTCGTGGAACTACCGCGCGGAAGACGGCGGCGGCATCGTGCTCGACATGTTCCCGCACTGGCAGTACCTCCTCGAGGACCTGTTCGGCCCGGTCAGCGCCGTCTACGCGCGGCGCGCGATCCACCTGCCGACGCGCTGGGACGAGGCGGGCGAACCCTACGACGTGACCGCGGACGACGCCGCGTACGCGGTGCTCGAGTTCGCCGGCGGCACGGTCGCCTCGGTGAACTCCTCGTGGGCGGTCCGCGTCAACCGCCGCGAGCTGCTCGAACTCCAAGTGGACGGCACCCACGGCAGCGCCGTGGCCGGCCTGCGGAACTGCGCCATCCAGCACAAGGCGTCCACCCCGATGCCGGTGTGGAACCCTGACGTGCCCGATCCCCTCAGCTACCCGGCCATGTGGACCGACGTGCCGGACAACATGGACATGGGCAACGGGTTCAAGGCGCAGTGGGAGCTGTTCTTGCGTGATGCCGCGCGAGGTAAGCCGTTCGCGTGGGACCTGTTCGCCGGGGCCAGGGGCGTCCAGCTGGCCGAGCTGGCGATGCTCTCCTCCGACGAGGGGCGCCGCGTCGAGGTCCCGGCTCCGGTAAACACGGGGTCCGCCGGCCCGGGCGCCGGGGCCTGACATGGCCGCCCGCATCAAGCTGCCCGGCCGGGCGGAGCCCCTCGACATTCCTCCGCCCGGCTGGGCGCCTGGCTACCCGCCGCCCGCCTCGCGCCGCGTCTACGCCGCCGCGCACGTCGCCTCCGTTGACGGCGGTGACATGATCGACTGGGAGGCGACCCTGGCCTTCCGCGACCACCTGTGGGCACACGGCTTCGCGGTCGCGGAGGCGATGGACACGGCCCAGCGCGGCATGGGCCTGTCCTGGTGGCTGGCGCGCGAGCTGATCACCAGCTCGGCGGAGCGCGCCGCCGCCCGCCGCGCCGCCGGCCGTTTCGCCGACATCGCGTGCGGCGCGGGCACCGACCACCTGGCCGCGGGCGAGGCCCACTCCATCACTAAGATCATCGACGCCTACGGCGTGCAGCTGGACTTCGTGCAGTCGGCCGGGGCCGGGGTGATCCTGATGGCGAGCCGCGCCCTCGCCGCGGCCGCCCGCGGGCCGCGCGATTACCTGGACGTCTACGGCGAGCTGCTGAAGCAGGCGAGCCAGCCGGTGATCCTGCACTGGCTGGGGGAGGCGTTCGACCCCGCGCTGCGCGGCTACTGGGGCGGCGGGGACTTCGAGTCCGCCGCGGCGACCGTGCTCGAGCTGATCGACCAGGCCGGCGACAAGGTGGACGGCGTCAAGCTGTCGGTGCTGGACGCGGGCAAGGAGGTCGCGCTGCGCCGCAGGCTCCCGTCGGGGGTCCGGCTGTACACCGGCGACGACTTCGGTTACGCCGACCTCATCAAGGGTGACGGCCACGGTCACAGCGACGCGCTGCTTGGCGCGTTCGCCGCGGTCACCGCCCCGGCCGCCGCCGCCCTGCGCTGCCTCGACGCGGGCGACCTGGCCGGCTACGAGGCCGCGATCGGGCCGACGGTCCCGCTCAGCCGCCTTATCTTCGCCGAGCCGACCTACTACTACAAGGCGGGCGTGGCCTTCCTGGCCTGGCTGAACGGTCTCCAGCCGCGCTTCCTGATGCTCGACGGCCTGGAGCGCAAGCGCTCGGCCGACCACCTGACCAGGGTCTTCGAGCTGGCGGCGGCCGCCGGCGCGCTGACCGACCCGGACGTCGCGGTCAGCCGGATGACCGCCTTCCTGAAGGAGCACGCATGACGGTGCTTGACCGGCTGTCACTCAACCAGGCGACGGTCAAGCGGCTGGGTGTGCCCGAGGCGGTTGACCTGTGCGTCGGCCACGGCATCCAGGCGATCGGCCTGTGGCGCGAGCCCGTCGCGGAACTCGGGCTCGACGAGGCCGCCGCGACCGTGAAGGCGGCGGGGCTGCGCGTCTCCAGCCTGTGCCGCGCTGGGTTCTTCACCCACGCCGACCCCGTCGCCCGGCAGGCGGCGATCGCCGACAACAAGGCGGCGATCGCGGAGGCCGCCGCGCTCGGCACCGGCACGCTCGTTCTTGTCTCCGGCGGCCTGGTCCCCGGCAGCCGCGACATCGGCCTGGCCCGGCGCATGATCGCCGACGCGATCGGCGAGCTGGTCCCCGTTGCCCAGTCGTACGGCGTGCGGCTCGGCATCGAGGCGCTGCACCCGGTGTTCGCCGCCGACCGGTGCGTGATAACCCGCCTGGGCGAGGCGCTGGACCTGGCGGCCCAGTTTCCCGCGAGCGCCGTCGGCGTGGTGGTGGACACCTACCACGTCTGGTGGGACGCGGCGCTGCTCTCCGACATCGCCCGCGCGGGCGAACGGATCGTCAGCTACCAGGTGTGCGACTGGATCCTGCCGCTGCCCGCCGACACCCTCCTCGGCCGCGGCCACCTCGGCGACGGCCACATCGACTTCCCGCCCGTCAGCGCCGCGGTGGCCGCCACGGGCTACACCGGGGACATCGAGGTGGAGATCTTCAACGAGGCCGTCTGGTCCGCACCCCCGAACGAGACCGCGGCCACCGTCATCGACCGGTTCCCCCGGGCGTTCTGAACACCACCCGAACAGGTCAACTTCCGGCTGCTGCACCCTTAGCCGGGCTGACGGTGCCGCCGTGGTTGACCCTGACACGGTGTGAGGCTGTAGACCTGGACATGTGAGGTTCAGCATCGGGGAGTTCGCGCGGCACGGCCGGGTGTCGGTCCGGATGCTCCGGCACTACGACGCGATCGGCCTGCTGCGCCCCGCCTGCGTGGACCCGGTCACCGGGTACCGGTCCTACGAGGTGAGCCAGCTCGCCGAGCTCAACCGGCTGATCGCGCTCAAGGACCTGGGGTTCACCTTGCAGCAAGTGCAGGCGATCTTGGCGGAGCGGGTCAGCGCGGCGGAGCTGCGCGGCATGCTGCGGCTGCGCCGGGCCGAGATCCAGGCCAGGATCGAGGACGAGGCGGTCCGGCTGGCCCGGGTCGAGGCCCGGCTAGCCGCGATCGAGAACGAGGACCAGGGCCGGGTGCCGCCCGACGGGGTGGTCGTCAAGCGCCTCCCGCCGGTGCGGGTGGCCGAGATGACCGGCACGGCGGCCGGATACGAGCCGGAGGCCATCACGCCGGTGATCCAGCCGCTCTACCGCGACCTGTGGCAGCGGATGGCCAGTGCCGGCGTCGCCCAGGCGGGCCCGGCACTGGCGTACTACGAGGACAGCCCGGCCGGCGACGGCGTCATCGTGGTGCACGCCGCCGTGCCGGCGGCCGCCGCTGCCGGCGGGGGGCACGGCTTCGCCGTGGCGGACCTGCCGGGGGCCGACCACGCCGCGGCGATCATTCACCGCGGCTCGATGGACGACGTGCTACCCGCTGTCCAGGCGCTGGCGCGGTGGATCGACGTCAACGGTCACCGCGCCGCCGGTTACGCGCGCGAGGTGACCCTGGAATGGTCCCCGGATCCATCCCGGTGGGTGACCGAACTGCAGCAGCCGATCGAAACGAGCGGAGGATGAAACCGATGACCGCAACTCCGGAAATCGAGACATGCGCCGAGATGCCCTACGCAGCGGTGCGGACCCGGGTGACCTGGGAGGAGGTCGCCGGCCTCGGTCGTCGCTTCGAGCAGGTGTTCGGCTGGCTTGGCGCCCGCGGCATCGATCCCGCCGGGGCGCCTTTCTTCCGGTACAACGTCATCGACATGGCGCGAAAGATCCAGATCGACGTGGGCGTGCCCGTCGCGGAGACCGCTCCCGGCGACGACGACATCGTGACCGGGCTGCTGCCGGCCGGGCGGTACGCGACGCTCATCCACGTGGGTCACCCCGCGGAACTCGCCGGGGTCACCGGGACACTGTTGGACTGGGCGGCCGGCCAGGGCCTGACCTGGGACATGTCGCCAGGCGAAGGCGGCGAGCACTGGGGCGGCCGAGCGGAGTTCTACCTGACCAGCCCGGCCGACGAGCCCGACATGAACAAGTGGGTGACGCGGCTCGCGTTCCGGCTCGCGGACTAGTCAGCGGGCCGCCCGCCCACGTTCACTCATGGCGCGTCATGGAAGACGAGGCCGAGGGTGTGCCGCTCGCCGGACCGGACCACGGAGACGCCGTGCCTGACCGGGGCGGCGGACCAGCCGCGGGCAGAGCGGACGGGCCGGTCGCGGGTGGTGAACAGGTAACCGTGGCAGTGCGGGAGCAGCGTGGCGGTGCCCCGCGACTGGGCCCGCGGCCGCTGTTCCATCAGCAGGAACTCCCCGCCGGCGTGGTCGATGCCGGGTCGCTGCAGGTTGATGACGACCTGGAGCGGGAACACCAGGTCACCGTAGAGGTCGCGGTGCAAGGCGTTCCAGTCCCCGGCCCGGTAGCGGAGCAGGATCGCGGTCGGCTTCACCTGGCCGGCCGCGTGGCACATCCGCAGCCACTCATCCAGCGTGTCCGGCCACGGGGCGGGGCGGCCGAGTTTGGCCCACCAGTCGCGGGCGATCGGCAGCAGCCGGGGGTAGAGCGCCTGCTTGAGCCGTTCGACCGGCTCCGGGTAGGGGTTCGCGAAGTAGCGGTACTCGCCCTCGCCGAACCGGTGCCTGCCCATGTTGACCGTGCTGCGGAAGCGGCCGGGCTCTTCGTACAGGCCGCGGATCTCCCCGGCCTCCTCCGGGGTGAGCAGCGCGGGCAGGAGTGCGCCGCCGTAGGAGTCAAGCTCGGCCGTGATGGCGCCCCAGTCGCCGGAGTCCACCCGCTGCCGCCACGGGTCGGTGCGCGGCTCGACGCCGGCGCTGTTCATGCTGCCTCCAGGGTGAGCAGGGCTACCTTCGCTTCCTGGCCGCCGACGTAGCCGCCGGGCGTGCCGTCCGCCTTCAGCACCCGGTGGCAGGGGACGACGACGGGCAGGGGGTTGGTGGCGCAGGCGGTGCCGACCGCCCGGACCGCCCTGGGGTTCCCGACGAGGGCCGCCACCTGCCCGTAGGTGCGCGTCTGGCCGTACCCGATCTCGGGCAGGTGCCGCTGCACCAGCTGACGGAAGCCCTTGGACAGTGACCGGTCGAGCGGCAGGTCGAACTCCCGGCGCCGCCCGCCGAAGTACTCGTCAAGCTCCCGCGCGGCCGCCGTGAGGCGGCCAGGGGCCCGCAGCACGCGCGGGCTGAGCTGCCGCGCGAGGGCGTCAAGGACGCGGTCGTGGTCCTCGACGTCGTAGGCCACGCGGACCAGGCCCTGCGACGTCGCCGCGAGCAAGAGCGGGCCGACCGGAGAGTCGACGGTGGTGTAGGCGACGTCGAGCAGGCCGTCGGCCTCGGCGGCCCGCTCAAGCCTGAGCCGTAGCCTCGCCAGCGTGCCCGCGTCCGCGGGGGACGTGAGGTAGTCGGGTATCCCGTTCATGACGGCGCTCCTTCCGTGGCTGCGCCCTGGTAGTTCTTCCGCAGGTTCTTGATGCCGTCGGCGGCCGCCCGGCGCGCCGCGTCGGTGGTGCCGCCGAGGAGCACCGCGATCTCGGCGTACGGCAGGCCGGCGACGTAGTGGTACGCCACCGCCTGTCGCTGTTTCTCCGGCAGCGCGGCGACCGCCTGCCACAGGTCCGCGTCCTGGCCGCCCGGCACGCCGAGCGCGGTCGGCGCCTCGGGGACCTCCTCGACCGGCGCGGGCTGCCGCTTACGGGCGCGCAGCGCGTCGATGGCCTTCCGGTGCGCGATCGTCACCAGCCACGCCTCGGTGTTGGCGGTGTCCGGCAGCTCCGGGTACGCCCGCAACGCGGCGAGGAAGGTCTCCGACCACGCGTCCTCCGCGTCGTGGGGGCCGAGCAGCACCCGGCACACGCGCAGCACCGTGTCCCCGTGCCGCGCCACGACCTTCTCGAACGGCTCCCTCATGCTTCGGCCATGGTAGACAGGCAACCGGGCTAGAAGAGCCGCGCCGGCCGGCCGGCGGCATCCTGCTCCAGGTCGAGCAGGAGCCGCTTGCGGCGCAGCCCGCCCGCGTAGCCGGTCAGCGCGCCGCCCGCACCGACCACCCGGTGGCAGGGGATGATGATGCTCACCGGGTTGCGGCCCACCGCGGCGCCGACCTCCTGGGCCGTGGCGGCGTCGCCCAGCACCCGGGCCAGCTCGCCGTAGGTTACGGTCGCCCCGTAGGGGATCTGCCTGATCAACTGCCAGACCCGTTCCTGGAACGGGCCGCCGGCGGTCTCGGCCGGCAGGTCGAACTCGCGGCGTTCCCCGGCCAGGTACTCATCGAGCTGACGCCGGACGTCGTCAAAGCCGGGGTCCTGGTACTCGCCGAAGCCGGCCCGGTCCGGCAGGTGCCAGTGATGCGGGAAGTAGAGGCCGGTCACCGCCCCGCCCCGGGCCACCACCGTCAGGTCGCCCAGGCTGGACCTGATCGTCGTGTGCGTCGCCGTCTGGGCGGACACCGGCACCTCGCTGGTCGTCGCCATGATCATCTCCTCACGCTCCGCCTTCACCTGGCAGACGTCCCCGGAGGCCGGAACGTGAGATCGGAGCTCGGATCACGATCGGGAATCACGATACCTTCGTCACATGGCAGGGTCCGTCGACAACGGCGTGTATGAGCGGCTCGGAGGGTCGTGGTGGGATGAGGCCTGCCTGCTGAACCTGCTGCACGGCAGCGTCACGCCGGGCCGCTTCGGTTATTTCCTTGAGGTGCTTGGCCGACGGCCTGGCGACGGGGTGGCCGGGCTGCGGGTGCTCGACGTCGGCTGCGGCGGCGGGTTCCTCGCCGAGGAGTTCGCGGCCCGCGGCTGCCGGGTGACCGGGGTTGACCCGTCGCCGGCGTCGATTGGCGCGGCGCGGGCGCACGCGGCCGGACGGGGCCTGCGCGTCGACTACCGGGTCGGGGCCGGCGAGGAGCTGCCGTTCCCTGGCGCCGCCTTCGACGTGGCGTGCTGCTGTGACGTGCTCGAGCACGTGGCTGACGTGGACCGGGTGATCGGCGAGACGGCCCGGGTGCTCGCGCCCGGCGGCCTCTACCTGTTCGACACCGTCAACCGCACCCGGCGGAGCAAGCTGCTCGCGGTCAAGGCCGTGCAGGAGTGGCGGCTGACCCGGCTCACCGACGTGGCCCTCCACGACTGGGACATGTTCATCACGCCCGCCGAGCTGGGCGCCGTCCTGCGGCGCCACGGGATGGTCCCTCGCGAGGTGACCGGCCTGGGAGCGCGCGCGGGGCCGCTCGCCGTGCTTCATGCCCTGGCCAGCGCCAGGCGGGGACGAATCAGCTACGGGGAGCTCAGCAGGCGACTGGACGTGGGGCGGGTGCGGAGCACGGCCGTCGCCTACATGGGGTTCGCCACGCTTGCGTCGTAGTACTGGACAAGGCAGAACTCATGGCTCTCGGGGTCGTGCATGACCATGACGACCCCCGCGTCGTAGTCGTGCCGCTCACCCGACCAGCGGCCGCCGAGGCCCTCAACCTGCTTGCGGCCCTGCTCGATGTCGTCGACCTGGATGTCAAGGTGGATCCGCACCTTGCCCGACTCAGGCTCCCCGACCCGCTGAAAGGTCAGCCGCGGCTGGTCCGCGAGGCGGGAGCCGACGGTGGCCCACCCGGCGTCGTCGCCGTGCTCGCGGGTGACCGGCAGGTCAAGCAGCGCGCTCCAGAACGACGCCAGCCGCGCCGGGTCCGTGCAGTCGATCGTGATTCCTGACACGCGATTCGCCATCGCAGCATTTTCCCATCGCTAGGCGTTCGCGGAGAACTCCGCGCGGATCGAACGGCGCGGCCACCGCCTGCGAAAGCGCGACGACGGTAATTCTCCCGAGTGGCAGGTGATTCACCTGGGCATCATCGCGGCTGACGGGGTTAGGCGTGAATCGGTGACTGCTGATAAGGCGTTGACCTGCGGACTTGCTAAGTTGATCGTGGGACGGCAACGGGGGAGGGGCCGCCATGGCAAGGGCGGGGGCAGCGTACGTCGTCCGGGACGACGGCACGGGAACGGCGCCGGGGAACGTGGACAAGCTGTATCCGTACACGCTCAAGGGGCTGACGGACGCGCTCGAGGAGGCACGGTTCCGTAGCTTCGCCGGGCCGCCGCAGGTGGTCGTGGTCATGGGGGACAGCGGGATGAAGGTCATCCGGCGGTACGACCACGGGCGGGAGAGCCCGCCAAAGGGCACGCCGCCGTCGTGACCAGTTGATCACCTTCCGCAGCGGGCGCCGTCGAAATTCAAAATCAGGAGTCGCCAGAACGGTGGCGGCTGACTCCAGACGCGCCGATTGCCCCATTTGGCCGGTCGGGGCCGTATGGTGGTGATGGTCAGGAGGGGAGATCCAGGCGTGATCGAAGAGATCGTGCCGAAGTCTGCGGCGTCTGCGGAGTCTTTCGGCGGATCGCTGGGCACCGGTCTGTTCCCGGAGGAAGCCCTCCTGGTGGCCCGGGCCACGGAGAAGCGGCGCCAGGAGTTCACCACGGGCCGTGAGTGCGCCCGGGGCGCGCTCGCCGCCCTCGGCGTCGCGGCGGCACCCATCCTGCGCGGCTACCGGGGCGCGCCGCAGTGGCCCGACGGCGTCGTCGGCAGCATCACGCACTGCGCCGGCTACTGTGCCGCCGCGGTCGCGCGCGCGCAGGACCTGATCGCGATCGGGCTGGACGCGGAGCCCAACGCCCCGCTGCCGGGCGGCGTCCTCGAGCTGGTCTCGCTGCCCGCCGAGCGCGCCCGGCTGCGCGAGCTGGCGGCGGAGTCGCCGGCGATGGGCTGGGACCGCCTCCTGTTCTGCGCCAAGGAGGCGGTGTACAAGGCCTGGTTCCCGCTGACCGGCAAGTGGCTCGGCTTCGCGGACGCGGACATCACGATCGACGCGCGGGAACGCGCCTTCACCGCCCGCCTCCAGGTGCCCGCCCCGGTCGTCAACGGCGCGCCGCTGACCAGCTTCACCGGCAGCTGGCTAGCCAACGAGGACCTGGTCCTGGCGGCGATCGCCGTGCCCGCAGTGTTACCCGCGCACTGTGTTTCCCGCGCTCGCCTCCGCGCGCCCGAAGCCCCTGCCTCCTCCCTCGTCGCTCGTCCGCTCCTTCGTCGCTTCCCTCCTTCTCCTCGTCCCTCCTTCGTCGCTCGTCCGCTCCTTCGTCGCTCCCTCCCTCCTCAGTCCGGGGGCAGGGGCGCGCGCTTCGGCTCGCGCTCGGTGTTCCCGCGCTCACTCTGCTAGCCCCCCGGCTCGCCGCCGCGCGCCCGAGGCCCGTGTCTTCTCCCTCGTCGGTCAGTAGCTCGTACCTCGCTCCCTCCCTCCTCAGTCCGAAAACACGGGCGCGCGCTTTGGCTCGCCGGGAGGCTCCCTCCCTCCTCAGTCCGGGGGCAGGGGCGCGCGCTTCGGCTCGCGCTCGGTGTTCCCGCGCTCACTCTGCTAGCCCCGGCTCGCCGCCGCGCGCCCGAGGCCCGTGCTTTCTCCCTCGTCGGTCAGTCGCTCGTACTCCCAGGAACTGCTCGTGCGCCTCGGTGACGCGGACGACGCGCTCACCGCGGCGGGCCGTCCGGCCGGCGAGCTGCGCACCATGGCCGCCGAGGCCGACGACGCCGTCCGCCTCGCGAACGAGGCGGGCCGGGCCCTGGTCATCCCGTCGGCGGGCACCGGGTTACCGGCTTGCCCGCGGTTACCCGTTCCGGTGGACCCTGGGAGTCAGCCGGTCCCGTTCCGAATGCTAAGTGAAGGTTCCGGTGGCGGTCTGGCGGCCGTAACGGTCGCGCACGGCGGTAACCGTCGTGCCGTCCGGGCCGGGGGCGGCGCCGACGATCAGCCCCTGGTCGTCGAACAGCGGCGCGACAAGGCGGTACGCGAAGGACACGTCGCCCGCGCCGGCACCGGGCCGCCGGCAACCGCGCGGGCGGCCTCGGCCATGGCGAGGGCCTGCAGCGGGCCGTGGGTGAGCAGGCCGGGATAGCCCTCCACGTCGCGGCAGTAGTCGCGGTCGTAGTGGATGCGGTGCGCGTTGTAGGTCAGCGCGGAGAAGCGGAACAGCAGCGCGGGGGAGATGGCGATTTCCCGCTCGCCCGGGCCGGCCGGGACCTCGGGCCCCGGCGCCCGCGCGGGGGAGGCCGGCCCGGTGCTGGCCGGCGGGCCGGGTTCCGCGTCGCGGTAGACGATGTCCTGCTCCTCGTCCACGACGACCGCGCCGTCCTGCTGGACCTGCACGCCGACCGTGACGAACGTGAGGTGACCAGTGCGGCCTTGCTTCTCCGTCACCGCGAGGACCCGGGTCCGCCTGGTCGCCGGGCGGCCGCAGCGCAGCGACCCGTGGGTGGTGACCCGGCCGCCCGCCCACATGCGGCGGCGGCCGGGGCCCGGCGGAGCGGGCAGCGTGCCGCGGGCCGGGTGCCCGTCGGGGCCGAGGTCGGCCAGCGCGGGCCGGTCGAGCAGGTAGACCCAATGCCAGAGCGGGGGAAGGCCCGCGCCGCTGCCCAGGTCGGGCTGGTCCACGCCGAGCAGGTCCGCGAGCGCGTACCCGGGCACCGGCTGCGGGATCTCGGTGCGCTCGGTAAATGACTCGCTCATGTCAGGCCGGGTTCCGCGCGATGAGCTGCCTGGTGATGACCGAGCGCTGTATCTCGTTGGTGCCCTCGCCGACGATCATCAGCGGCGCGTCTCGGAAGTACCGCTCCACGTCGAACTCGGTCGAGTAACCGTACCCGCCGTGGACTCGCACGGCGTTGAGCGCGATCTCCATGGCGGTCTCCGATGCGAACAGCTTCGCCATCCCTGCCTCCAGGTCGGCCCGGGCGCCCGAGTCGTAGCGGCGCGCCGCGTGCCAGGTGAGCTGCCTGGCGGCTTCCAGCTTGGTCGCCATGTCGGCGAGATAGTTGCCGACGGACTGGTGCTGCCAGATCGGCTTGCCGAAGGCCTCGCGCTGCTGCGCGTAGCGCAGGGCGTCCTCAAGCGCGGCCCGGCCCACGCCGAGGGCACGGCAGGCGACCTGGATGCGGCCGATCTCCAGGCCGCGCATCATCTGCGCGAACCCCTCGCCCTCGGCGCCGCCGAGCAGCGCGTCGCGCGGTACGGCGAAGTCGTCGAACGCCAGCTCGCAGCTCTCGACGCCCTTGTAACCGAGCTTGGGCAGGTCACGGCTGACGGTGAACCCGGGGCCGTGCTCCACGAGCAGGATCGACATGCCCTTGTGGGCCGGCTCCGCGCCGGGATCGGTCTTGCACAACAGCGCGACGAGCTGGGAGCGGCGGGCGTTGGTGATCCACGTCTTCGCGCCGTTCACGACGTAACCGTCGCCGGCGCCGGGCCACGGTGCGCATCGCCTGCAGGTCGGAACCGCCGCCCGGCTCGGTCAGCGCCATCGTGGCGCGGATCTCGCCGGTCGCCATCCTCGGCAGGTAGCGGTCCTGCTGCTGCCTGGTGCCGAAGGTGACGAGCAGCTTCGCCACCACCGTGTGCCCGCCCATCGCGCCCGCCAGGCTCATCCAGCCGCGGGCGAGTTCCTCGGTCACCGCGGCGTAGCACTGCGCGGACACCTGGGCCTCGCCCCACGGCTCGGGGATCGCCAGGCCGAAGATGCCGAGCTCCTTCATCTGCCCGATCAGCTTCTCCGGGTAGGCGTCGGCGTGCTCAAGCTCGCGTACCACCGGCTTGACCTCGCGGTCCGTGAACTCGCGCACCAGCGCGACGATGGCGGCTTCCTCGTCAGTCAGCCCGTCAAGCACGACCCGGCCTCCTCCCGCTCGCATGCCAACGGCCAGGCAGGCTCGTGGCCCGCCTGGCCGTCAGTCTGTCATGCGGTCAGCGGATCAGACGTCGAACCGGTCCGCGTTCGCGACCTTGGCCCACGCCGCGACGAAGTCCGCCACGAACCTCTCCTTCGCGTCGTCAAGCGCGTACACCTCCGACACTGCCCGCAGCTCGGAGTTCGACCCGAAGATCAGGTCGACCCGGCTGCCGGTCCACTTGACCTCGCCGTCGGCGGTCCGCCCCTCGAACGTGGTGGCGTCCTCGGACGTCGGCGCCCACGTGGTGTCGTAGTCGGTCACGTTGACGAAGAAGTCGTTGGTCAGCACCCCGGGTGTCTCGGTGAAGACGCCCAGCCTGGACCCGTCGTAGTTCGCGCCGAGCACGCGCAGCCCGCCGACGAGGGCCGTCATCTCCGGGGCGGACAGCGTGAGCAGGTTCGCCTTGTCGACGAGCAGGTACTCGGCCGGGAGCCGCTGGCCCTTGCCGACGTAGTTGCGGAACCCGTCCGCCCTCGGCTCGAGGTGCGCGAAGGAGTCCACGTCAGTCTGCTCCGCCGTCGCGTCGGTGCGGCCCGGCGTGAACGGCACGCTCACGGTGACTCCGCCGTCGGCGGCAGCCTTCTCGACCGCGGCGTTGCCCGCGATGACGATCAGGTCA
This sequence comes from uncultured Actinomycetota bacterium, assembly GCA_963767685.1. Taxonomy (GTDB): domain Bacteria; phylum Actinomycetota; class Actinomycetes; order Streptosporangiales; family Streptosporangiaceae; genus Trebonia. Next base: position 367,940 of record CAVYEZ010000005.1, on the reverse strand, counting down.
GCGAGCGAGACCTTCTTCCCGCCGTCTGCGGACGCGTTGAAGGAGTCCTTGATCCCCTCCAGGGTGCGCAGCACGAGCCTGAGCTGGTCCGGGTTGTTGACCTCCCAGCCGCTCTGCGGCTCGAGCCGCACCCGGGCGCCGTTCGCGCCGCCGCGCTTGTCGGTGCCGCGGAACGTCGAGGCCGACGCCCACGCGGCGGACACGAGCTGCGCGACCGTCAGGCCGGAGGCGAGGACCTCGCGCTTGAGCCCCGCGACGTCGTCGGCGTCGACCAGCTCGTGGTCGACCGCCGGCACCGGGTCCTGCCAGATCAGCACCTCCGACGGCACCTCGGGTCCGAGCAACCGGACGGCCGGGCCCATGTCGCGGTGGGTCAGCTTGTACCACGCGCGGGCGTACGCGTCGGAGAACGCCGCCTGGTCGTCCTTGAACCGGCGGGAGATCGGCTCGTAGATCGGGTCGTACCGCAGCGCCAGGTCGGTGGTGAGCATCCGCGGCTCGCGCCTGCCGTCGCCGAACGCCTCGGGCACCAGTCCCGCGCCCCCGTTATCCTTGGGCCGCCACTGGTTCGCGCCCGCGGGGGACTGGAACAGCTCCCACTCGTAGCCGAACAGGATGTGGAAGAACTCGTTGTCCCACCGGGTGGGGTGGTAGGTCCAGGTAACCTCGAGGCCGCTGGTGATCGCGTCCGCCCCGACGCCGGTGCCGTACGTTGACTTCCAGCCGAAGCCCATCTGCTCGATCGGCGCGGCTTCCGGGTCAGGGCCGACGCTCTCAGCCGGGCCGGCGCCGTGGGTCTTGCCGAAGGTGTGCCCGCCCGCGATCAGCGCGACGGTCTCCTCGTCGTTCATCGCCATCCGGCCGAACGTCTCACGGATGTCCCGGCCCGCCGCCACGGGGTCCGGGTTGCCGTTGGGACCCTCCGGGTTGACGTAGATGAGGCCCATCTGGACCGCGCCAAGCGGGTCCTGGAGCTCCCGGTCGCCGCTGTAGCGCTCGTCGCCGAGCCACTCGGTCTCCGGGCCCCAGTAGACGTCCGCGTCCGGCTCGTAAACGTCCGCCCGGCCGCCGCCGAAGCCGAACGTCTTGAAGCCGCCGGCCTCCATGGCGACGTTGCCGGCCAGGACGATCAGGTCGGCCCAGGAGAGCTTCTCGCCGTACTTCTTCTTGACCGGCCACAGGAGCCGGCGGGACTTGTCCAGGCTCACGTTGTCCGGCCAGCTGTTCAGCGGCGCGAACCGCTGCTGGCCGGACCCGGCGCCGCCCCGGCCGTCGCTCACGCGGTAGGTGCCCGCGGCGTGCCACGCCATCCGGACGAACAGGCCCGCGTAGCTGCCGAAGTCGGCGGGCCACCAGGGCTTAGAGTCGGTCAGCACGGCCGCGATGTCGGCCTTCACGGCCGCGAGGTCGAGGGTCGTGAACGCCGCTGCGTAGTCGAGTTCGCCGTGGTACGGGTCGGAGACGACCTGGTGCTTGGCGAGGATCTTCAGGTTGAGGCGGTTGGGCCACCACTGGCTGTTCGCATCACCTTGAGTGGGGTGTACGCGGCCGTGCACCACCGGGCAGCCGCCCTCCGCGCTCGCCCCAGCGGTCTCCTCCGCGACCTCCGGGCCCTCACCGTCGGCAATGATTGGGTCATGGTTCTCGGCCATGGAAATCCTCCCGAACTAGACAGATGACGCTGCTCATGTACTGCGGGTTAGGTGCTGCGAGCGGAACAATCGGCGCACAGGCCCCAGTAGATCACTTCGGCCTCACTGAGAGTGAAGCCGAGGTCGTCCGACGGGGTCAGGCAGGGGGCCTCGCCGACCGCGCAGTCGACGTCCGCGACGACGCCGCACGACCGGCACACGAGGTGGTGATGGTTGTCACCGACGCGTCCCTCGAACCGGGACGGGCCGCCGGCCGGCTCGATGCGGCGGATGAGCCCCGCCGCGGTGAGCGCGTGCAGCGCCTCGTAGACCGCCTGCAGCGACACGTGGCCCACGCGGTCGCGCACCCCGGCGGCGACGCCCTCCACGTGCAGGTGGTCGCCGCCGCGCACGGTCTCGAGCAGCGCGACGCGGACGGCCGTTACCCGCAGGCCGGCCCGGCGCAGCTCATCCGCGGGGGGCAGTTCCCCGGCGGCGGTCGGAGGCTGGGACGCGGTCACATGGCCAACCTACTCCCCATAACACGAAGAATTCAAGTTAACGAACATCTCAGGTTAAGACAGGGTGACCTCCCGTGCCGCGGGGCGCTCGCGGTGACCCCAGCAGCCACTGGCATACTCAGAGTCATCATCTGATTACTGATTGAACATGTGACTCGTGCCCGGCCGCCGGCGGACCTCCGCCGGTGCGAGCGGGGCAGGGAAAGCGAGCGGTTCCATGGGAACAGGATGGCTGCGGGTTCTCGCGGGCCGTGGCGTTCTCACCGTCGAGCTGGCGGCACTGGCGGCACTGGCGGCCGCGTGCGGCAACGTGTCCGCAGGCTCGTCGCCCGACGCCGGGCAGGCCCCGGGGACGGTCACGCCGACCGTGACGCCGTCGGCCGTGCCGGTGCTCGGCCCGATGGCCTACGGGACGTTCCCCGCGACCACCCACGGCGCCAGCGCGCTGACGCTGTGCGAGCAGTGGGCGGGGTTGCGCGGCCAGTACGTCTCGCGCGTCCAGGCGGACACCCGGTACCAGCTGGAACAGTGGTTCTCGAGCCCGGTGTGGCTGACCGCCTTCACCGCCAACAACCCGCTGCGTAACGACCCCGCCTACAGCCATATCGACGTGGCCTTCGGCCTGGCCACCACCGGCGAGGCCGCGAGCATCGCCAGCGCCCGGTGGCTTGACCGGGGCTGCGCGGCGGCCGACTGATCGCTCTCCACTGGCCACCGGGCGCGAGGGCCGCCGGGACGAGGGACGGGCGGGCTTGGGCTGGGTACCTTGCTCCCGTAACGTTGTCTCACTGAACCATTTACGCAGCAACACCGGGAGCAGGCCATGACGCAGACCCCGCCCTATCAGGTAACCGACCCCGCGACCGGCGAGGTTACCGAGACGTTTCCCTTCGCCACCGACGCCGAGGTGGAGCAGGCCCTCGCCGCCGCTACCGGCGCGTTCGACGAGTGGCGCAAGCGGCCGCTCTCCGAGCGGGTCGCGATCGTGAAGCGGGTCGCCGAGCTGTTCACCGAGCGGGCCACCGACCTGGCCGCGCTGGTCTCCAAGGAGATGGGCAAGCGGCCCGCCGCTGCCGTGGGCGAGGCGCAGTTCTGCACCGACATCTTCGGCTACTACGCGGACAACGGTCCCGCGCTCACCGCCGACAAGCCGGTGCCCGGGCACGACAACGCCCGCATCGAGTACCGCGCCGTCGGCGCGGTGCTCGGCGTGATGCCGTGGAACTACCCGTACTACCAGGTCTCCAGGTTCGCTGCGCCCGCCCTGATCGTCGGCAACACCGTCATCGTCAAGCACGCCGAGAACTGCCCGACCAGTGCCCTCGCGATCGCGCAGATCATGAAGGACGCCGGCGTGCCGGACGGCGTGTACAACAACATCTTCGCGACCCACGAGCAGGTCGCCACGATGATCGCCGACCCGCGGCTGCGCGGCGTGTCGCTGACCGGGTCCGAGCGGGCCGGCACCGTCGTCGCGGCCGAGGCCGGCCGCAACCTGAAGAAGGTCGTCCTCGAGCTCGGCGGGTCCGACCCGTACATCATCCTCGACACCCCGGACGTCGAGACCGCGGCGGAGACCGCCTGGGTCACCCGGATGGAGAACGTGGGACAGGCCTGCAACTCCAACAAGCGGATGATCGTCATGGACAACGTGTACGACGACTTCGTGGCCGCCCTGGTCAAGCGGGCCTCCGCGATGACGCCGCGCGCGGCGGGCGACGACTCCGACGAGGCCTACAGCCCGATGGTCTCCCGCAAGGCGGCGGAGAACCTGCTCGCACAGGTGCAGGACGCCGTGTCGAAGGGCGCGACCCTGCACGTCGGCGGCACCCTCGCGGACGGCGGCGCGTACTTTGCCCCGGCCGTGCTGACCGGGGTCACCCCGGAGATGCGCGCCTACAAGGAGGAGCTGTTCGGCCCGGTCGCCGTCGTCTACAAGATCACCAACGACGACGAGGCGGTCAGGCTCGCCAACGTGGTGGACTTCGGCCTCGGCGGCGCGGTGTGGTCGGCCGACGAGGAGCGGGCGACGCGGGTCGCCGAGCAGCTCGAGGTCGGCATGGCCAACGTGAACACTCCCGCCGGCGAGGGCGCCGACCTGCCGTTCGGCGGCACCAAGCGCTCCGGGTTCGGCCGCGAGCTCGGCCCGCTCGGCATCGACGAGTTCGTGAACAAGCGCCTGTTCTACGTCGAGAAGTAGCCCCGGCTAGCGGGCGGCCAGCTGATGGTGGATGTTTTTGCGCCCTGGCGTGCAAAAACATCCACCATCTTTCGTTCCGGCCTCTCCTTACCTGATAACAGCAAGAAGCTGCGTAGCGTATCCACCCGTGGGTCTAGGCGGGTCAACCGCTGGGTCGATGACGGGCCGGACCCGCGCGGGGATGATGAGTACATGCGTGCTGTCGACCTCGTCATCGGCATCGGCTGGGCGGTCTTCTGGATCGGCTGGCTGATAGCCGCCTTCACCGCGAAGACCAGCCGGGGCAGCGGGTCGAGCCTGTACTCCGCCGTGCGGATCGGCCTGATCGTGGTCATCGCGTACTTCCTCAGGCAGGGCTGGGCCGGGTCAGGGCACCACGCCCTCAGCGGCCCGGTGCTGGCCGGCCTCGGCCTGGCCCTGTGGGCGGCGGGGCTTGGCCTCGCGGTCTGGGCCAGGCTCTACATCGGCCGCAACTGGGGCATGCCAATGACCAAGCGGGAAAAGCCCGACCTGGTCACCACCGGCCCGTACCGCTACGTCCGGCACCCCATCTACAGCGGGATCATCCTCGGGCTGCTCGGGACCGCGCTCGCCACGACGCTGTACGCGCTGATCGCGGTGGCCGTCCTGACCGGCTTCTTCATCTACAGCGCGACCAGGGAGGAACGCTTCCTGGCGGGAGAGTTCCCCGACGCCTACCCGCCCTACCGGGCCCGGACGAAGATGCTCGTCCCCTTCCTCCTGTAGCCCGGCGCTAGCCGGCGAGCCCGCCGAGGACCTCGCCGAGTATCTTCACCGCCGTCGCCGCCTGGTCGCGGCTGATCACCAGCGGCGGAGAGACGCGAACCGAGCTCTCGCCGCACTCGAGCACGAGCAGCCCGCGCTCGAACGCCCGCAGCTGCAGCAGTTCCGCCAGCGCGGCGGTGCGCAGCTCGACCCCGATCATCAGCCCGGCGCCGCGGACGTCGGTGATCGCCTGCGGGTACGCCCGCCACAGCTCGCGCAGCCCGTCGAGCAGGAACGACCCCTGCGCGGCCGCGTTCGCGAGCAGCCCCTCGGACTCGATGACCTCCAGGGTGGCCAGCCCGGCGGCGCACGGCACGGGAGAGCCGCCGTAGGTGGAGCCGTGCGCGCCCGCGCCCCACTTCTCCATGAGCGGCGCCCTGGCCATGAAGGCGCCGAGCGGCAGCCCCGAGGCGAGCCCCTTGGCGCTGACCAGCACGTCGGGCCGCACGCCCGAGTGCTCGATGGCCCACATCCGCCCGGTGCGGCCCATGCCGGACTGCACCTCGTCGGCGACCAGCAGGATCCCGTGCTCATCGCACAGCGCGCGCAGCCGCCGCAGCCAGGCGGCGGGCGGCACGATGTACCCGCCCTCGCCCTGCACCGGCTCGACGAAGATCGCCGCGACCTCCGACGGCGCCACCTGGTAGCGGAACAGGACGTCCTCCAGGTAGGAGAACGTCTCGTCCGGGTCGTGCGAGCGCGCGCCGGTGACCGGGTCGACCCGGTTGAACGCGTACGGCGCGTGCAGCACGCCCGGCACCAGCGGCCCGAACCCCTGGTGGTATTTGGCCTTCGACGCGGTCAGCGTCATCGCGCCGTAGGTGCGGCCGTGGAACGCGCCGAAGAAGCTGATCACGTACGGCCGCCCGGTCGAGTACCTGGCGAGCTTGAGCGCGCCCTCCACGGCCTCCGCCCCGGAGTTGGTGAGGAACACCCGGACGGGCCCCTCGATCGGGGCGGTCGCGGCCAGGGCCGCGCCCATCCGCGAGTAAATCGGCAGGTAGAAGTCGCTGGCCGAGTAGTGCAGCAGCTCGGCCGCCTGCTCTTGCACCGCGGCGACCACCCGAGGGTGGCAGTGCCCGGTGGAGGTCACGGCGATGCCGGCGTTGCAGTCGAGGAACAGGTTGCCGTCCGCGTCCTCGACGACCGAGCCGAGCGCGCGGCGCGGCACCAGGGGATAGGCGCGGGGCAGCGACCCGCTGGTGACCGCCAGGTCGCGGTCGATGATCGCTTGCCCGGCCGGGCCGGGCAGCGGGGTCCGCACGTCCGGCACGGGCCGCGCCGGGTCAAGCCACTCGGTCATACGGCCACCTCGCTGGCGCTCGGAGTCCGCATTCGCGGACGCACGGTGCTTACTGGTTCGCTCGCAAGCTCGCTCAAGAGACCACCGTCCTCGATTGTTCCCGCAGGTACTGCTGGACGTAGTAGAGGCCGCCGCCGGCCTTGCCGCCGGTGCCCGAGCCCTTCCAGCCGCCGAACGGCTGCACCCCCGGCCAGGCTCCGGTCGTGGCGCCCGCGGCCCGGTTCACGTAGACGACCCCGGCCTGGATCTCGTCGAGGAACTTGTCGACCTCGCCGGGGTCGGTCGAGAAGAACCCCGCGGTCAGCCCGAGGTCGGTGTCGTTAGCCAGCGTCAGGGCGTCGTCGAGGGTGTCGTAGGGCGCGACCGCGACGAGCGGCACGAACAGCTCGTCACGGAGGATCCAGTCGTCGTCCGGCAGGCCGGTCACGACGGTCGGTGCGACGTAGTACCCGTCGGGCAGCGCGCCCGCGCCGCGCAGCACGTTCCCTCCGGCCACGACCTCCCCGGCGGACCGCGCGTGCTCGACGACCCGCTCGAACCGCGCGACCGACTCGGCGCTGATGACCGGGCCGAGGAACGCGTCGCGGGACGTCGGGTCGCCGACGACCAGGGACCCGGCCCGCTCGGCCAGCTTCGCGACGAACGCCTCGAGCACGTCCCGTTGCGCGTAGACCCGCGAGCACGCGGAGCACTTCTGCCCGGACAGCCCGAACGCGGAGCGGGCCACCCCGTCCGCCGCCACGTCGAGGTCGGCGCGGCCGGAGACGATCGCCGGGTTCTTGCCGCCCATCTCGCAGATGACCGGCTTGGGGTAGCCGAACTCGGCGAATTGCCGGTATATCGACATGCCGACCGCATAGGAGCCGGTGAACGTCAGCCCGCTCACGCCGGGATCCGCGACGAGGGCCGCGCCGACGTCATCGCCGCCGGGCAGCAGGTGGAACACCTCCGGGTCGAGCCCGGCGTCACGGAAGCACTCATAGAGCTTGGCCGCGCTGAACGAGCCCTGCGGCGACGGCTTCAGGATCACCGTGTTCCCCGCCGCGAGCGCCGCGCCCGCAGGGCCGGCCGCGAGCGCCATCGGGAAGTTGAACGGGCTGATCACGGCCCAGACCCCGTACGGCCGCAGGACGCTCACGTTTCTCTCGCGGTCCGATAGCGACCCCATGGTCGCCGTGAACCCGTCGCTGTCGGCGACCTGCTGGCAGTAGTAGCGGATGAGGTCGGCGGCCTCCTCCACGTCGCCGAGCGCCTCGAGCCGGTTCTTGCCGACCTCCAGGCTCATCAGCGCGGCGAGCTCGTTGGACCGCTCGCTGATCAGGTCGGCGGCCGCCCGGAGGACAGCGACCCGTTCCTGCCAGGGCGTCCGCGCCCACCGGCCCGCCGCGGCCGACGCCGCGCGCACGGCGTCCCCGACGTCGGCCGGCGTCGCCGAGTGCACCCGGCACAGCGTGAGCGAGAGGTCGCCGGGGCTGGTCACGGTGAGCAGCGCCCCGCCGGCCCGCGGCTCGCCGCTCACGTGCCCGTGGATGTCCGCGCCGAGCCAGCTCGAGGCCAGCCGCAGCCCCGCCTCGTAAGCGGCGTGCAGCTCCTCGTTATCGGCCGACAAGGTGGCGTAGGTTACGCGAAAATGCGTCGACATAACAGCAAATCCTACTGTGGAGAGGCCAGATTACGGAAGAATCACCAGCCGACTGGTGCCGTCAGCGGAAGCGCTCGGCTCATCGCCGCTCCCGTTACCGATTATCCAGAACGGAGACGTGGTTTCACGTAGCGCCATGCCGCGCTCTTGGAGTCGGGCCGGCGTTAAAGGGGCATTGCCCTGGGAATGGCGCAGGCGCGGCTACGCGGTCGCGGCGGCTGCCGCCGGCTCCGGGGCAAGCGCGGCTGACCGGTACCTGCGGAAGCCGGGCAGCGCCGCGCCGATGACCACGGCGCCCAGGACCGTGAGCAGTCCGCCGCTCAGCGCGCTGATCAAGGGGGTGGTCAGGGACCCGACCAGGCCCGACTCGAGTGACCCGAGTTGGCTGCCGCCGGCGCCGCCTGTTCGTGCTGCCCCCGGTCGCGCTGTCGTCGGCCGTACCGTAGTCGGGGGGCGTCGCGGCCTCCGGCGGCATCGCGGGCAGGCGGCCGACGCTCCACAACGCTCCCGCGAACGACGCCACGTCCGCCAGGTAGCAGCCGCGCAGTCCGGCCCACGCGACGGCCAGGCCGGCCAGCGAGGGCCCGGCGATCATCACGCCGACAACGGCATCGAGGACCTCAAGCCGACCTGGGTGCTTGAGATTGTCCGGCTGCACGCCCGCGGCCCGATGACGATCGCGGAGCTGGCCAGGTCGGTCGGCCGGACCCACTCGGCCCTGAGCCAGAAGGTCGCGGCCATGCGCGCCGCTGGCTGGCTGGTGACCACCCCGGGACGCGACGCCCGCAGCAAGCGGGTGGCGCTCACCCCCAAGGCCGAGCGCGTCGCCGCGCTGCTGGCCGCCGAGTGGCGCGCCACGGAGGCCGCCATCACCGAGCTGGAGGCCGAGCTGCCGTACCCGCTGACCCGGGTAACGGAGGACATCAGGGCCGCCCTGGCCCGCAAGAGCTTCCACGCCCGCATCAGCGAGCACCTGGCACCCAGTACGGGACAGAAGAGATAACAGCAGGAAGCTGGCCGCGAGGGAGTGCCGGCCCATGACGGCGAGGTCTTCGTCGGTGAGGCCTGCGAGCGCGGCCGCCCGTTCGTACTCACGCGACAGCGTCGTGGCGCTGGTGCGGGGGTTATCGGTGTTGAGGGTTACCGGCACGCCATGGCGCAGTAGGGTCCGCACCGGGTGCTCCGCGTAGCTGGCGGCCGCCCGGGTCTGCACGTTGCTGGTGAGCGCGACTTCAAGGGTGACGCCGTGCTCGGCCAGGTAATCCATCAGCGCGGGGTCTTCGGCGGACCGGACGCCGTGCCCGATGCGCTCGGCGCGCAGGTGGCGGACGGCATCCCACACCGATTCCGGTCCCGCGGCCTCGCCGGCGTGCGCCGTCAGGCGCAGGCCGGCCTCCCGCGCGCGGTCGTAGGCCGGGGCGAAGAGGCGGGCGGCATAGCCGGCCTCGTTGCCGGCGATGTCGATCGCGCGGAACTGCCCGGCTCGCGCCAGGATCGAGTCCAGCTGCGGGAGCGCCGAGTCGGGGCCGAGATCGCGCAGCAGGATGCCGATCAGCCCGACGGGAAGGGCGACCCGTGCGCGGGCTTCCGCCACCCCGGCGGTGACCGCGTCGATGACCGCCTCGGGGCGCAGGCCCGTGCGGGAGTGGATGAACCACGGGCTGAACCGCAGTTCCAGCGCGTCCAGGCCCTCGTCATAGCCGTCGAGGACGACCTCGCGGGCGGCGCGGGTCCAGTCGGCCGCGCGCGTGAACACCGCGGCGGCGGCGTCCACGCGCTCGAGGTAGGCAAGCAGGCCCGTGAGCTTCCCGTTGGCGACGAGCGCGTCCCGAGGGTCGTCGGCGGCGAGCGGGTGCTGCTCGCGCCGGGCCAGCTCGAGAACGGTGCTGACCCGGACGGCGCCTTCGAGGTGGCGGTGCAGGTCGACCAGCGGTCGGCGCGCGCTCGTGCCGATAGCCGGCGGCTCGGGTGCGGTGGGGTCGGGCAAGGCGGAAGGCACGGGGAACTCCCATTCGGGCGGAGGCGAGCACTGGCAGCGGCGGAGCGGAGCCGGCTACTGGTAAAGGTCCGACCGGTAGGAGTGATCCCCGAACAGCACCGCGGCCCGGTCCAGAGGCTCTGTTGCGGCGCGGCACATGTGGCGATGATAGGTCATGGGAGGGTCATGGCAGAGCCGAGGGAAGCTCCGGGTGGCGTCCCGGCGTCCGCGGGCAGCGGTCGCCCGGTCGACGAGCGGGTTGGCTGGCCTCAGTCCCCGGCGATCACGGTGCTGTCGAGCGTGATCAGCGGGAGCGGGCCGGCCAGGTCAGCGGGCGCGGCCGGGACGTAGGCGAAGTTCTTCGCCCGGGCGCCGCCGTCGACGACCAGGTCGGTGCCGGTGATCAGCCGGGCGTAGTCGGAGCAGAGCCACGCGACGGCGTGCCCGATGTCGGTCGGCGTGCCGGTGGTGCCCATCGGGACCATCGGGTTGCGCGGGCCGTCGAACCTGGCGGGCTTGCGCCATTCGTCGGTGCCCTCGGGAGCGCCGAGGCCGCCGGTGGCGCCCGGCTTCAGGCCGAAGGGCGTCCGGCCCTCTCGCTCCCACTGGGCGAGCAGCTCGGGGTTGTCCGGGTTCGGCGCGGTCGGGGTGAAGCTGTTGACCCGGATGCCGTAGGGGGCCAGGTCCATTGCCGCCGCCCGCACGAAGTTGTTCACGCCGCCCTTGTGGAACGCGTACGCGCACACGCCCGCGCTGCCGTTCCAGCCGTTTGAGGAGGAGATGCAGACGATCGCGCCCTTGACACCGCGCTCGGCCATCGACCGGGCGACGTACTTGGTGTTCAGGAACGTGCCCATCGACGACACGGTGACCGCCCGGTGGAACGCCTCGGCGGTCTCGTCGAGCACGCCGCGTCCGCCGAGCAGCGCCGCGTTGTTGACGAGGATGTCGATCTTGCCCCACGCGGCGATGACGTCGTTGACGTAACCCTTGACGGTCTCCTCGTCGGTCACGTCGCCGGGTGCCGCCATCGCGGTGCCGCCGTTGCGCTCGATCCTGGCCATGCACGCGTCGATCGACTCCTTGGACACGTCGTTGACGGCGACCTTCGCGCCGTACCGGGCCAGGGCCAGGGCGATGCCGCTGCCGATGTTCGGCCCGCAGCCGGTGACCAGCGCGACCTTGCCCTCCAAGGTGACGTCCAACGCCTATCTCCACTTCTCACGCACCGGTGCTTGGGTAATTCGGTGCCAGAAACCAGGACGCTGCCGATTATGTGGCGCGGGCACGCGGCCTGGCAATCGGCTCGCGGGACAGAAGTTGCGTCACCTGGGCTGGGGAATTTACCAACTTTCGCGCGTCACCCGTAACCAGTTTTGCATGTGATCGGGGGCGGGCTCCGCTGGAACCGGCCCGCCGCCCCGCTCCGCGGTCGCGCCGTCACCGGCGGCTGACCAGCAGGTAGCGCTCGTCGCTGACCGGGCCGCCCCATAGGGCCGGGTCGTCGAGTTCGGTGATCATGGCGTCGCTGCACTGACGCAGCACGGCCCGGCCCGCCTCGGCGGTGGTGAGGCCAGCGCCGGTGTACCAGCGGCCCTCGACGAGTACCAGCGTTCCTCCCGGGAGCAGCAGGCGGAGCCAGCCGGCCAGCGCCAGGTCGACGTCCGGCATGGCCCATAGCACGTGCCTGGCGAGGACCACGTCAAAGCTGGCAGGCGGCAGGGCCGGCGTCGCCGCGTCGGACAGCACGAAGCGAGCGCTGACGGCGGCCGACCTGGCCTTGGCCCGCGCCGCCCTGATCATGGCCGGGGCGAAGTCAAGCCCGGTGACCGCGTACCCCTCGCCCGCGAGCAGCACCGACAGCGATCCGGTACCGCAGCCGATGTCCGCGACGGCCGCCGGGGCCGGGGGGAGGTGAGCGCGCAGCAGCCCCCGCCACGCCTCCCTGACCTGCGGGTCGCGCAGTCCGTGGTCGGCACTGTCGTCAAAGGTGTCCGCCTGGCTGTCCCAGTACGCAGCTTCTCCTGTCACGCTGCTCGTTTCTACTAAATCCGACGGCCACCGGGCGTTAAAACCGACAAACTCTAACGTGACGTCCCGGACGGCGCCCCTGCGGCGGCCGCGACCACGTGGCTGAGCAGTAGGGCCGTCGTGACCGGGCCGACGCCGCCGGGAACCGGCGTGAGGGCCGCCGCGACGTCGGCGACCGCGGGGTCGACGTCGCCCGCGAGGCCGCCGTCCTGCGTGGCGTTCGTGCCCACGTCGATGACCGTGGTCCCCGGGGAGACGTGACCGGGCCCGATCAGCCCGGCCCGGCCGGCCGCCACCACGAGCACGTCGGCCTGCCGGGTGATCGACGGCAGGTCGGGGGTGCGCGAGTGGCAGATGGTGACGGTGGCGTGCCGGTCAAGCAGCAGGTGCGCGGCGGGCTTCCCGACCACGACCGAACGGCCCACCACGACCGCGTGCCTGCCGCGCAGTTCCACGCCGTAGTGGTCAAGGAGGGCCAGCACGGCCTCCGCGGTGGCCGGGGCGAACGCGGGCAGGCCCGCCACCAGGCGCCCGATCGACTCGGGGCCGGCGCCGTCCACGTCCTTGGCCCGCGGGATGGCGGTCGCGAGCTCGGCGAGGTTCGCGCCCTCGGGCAGCGGCGTCTGCAGGATGATGCCGTGCACCTCGGGGTCGTCGGCGAGTTGCGCGAGGGTCGCGGTGATGCCGGCCACGGTCGTCGTGCGGGCCACGTCGCAGGCGATCCCCTCGCGGGCCGCGGCGTTGGCTATCGACCGCACGTAGGCGGCGCTGCCGCCGTCGTTGTTCGCGGTGACGACCGCGAGCCGGGGCTGGCGCCCCTCCTTGGTCAGCCCGGCGGCCCGCTCGGCGGCCGTCGCGCGCAGCTGACGGGCGAGCTCCCGGCCGCTCAGCTCGCGGCCCCCTCGCCCCGCGGTCACTGCGTTATCTCCTCGCGGACGGCGGCGATCACCCGGCCGGCCCGGTCGGTCACGCCGTCGGCGAGGGCCGCCGTCGCTCTCAGTTCCGCCGCCAGCGCGGGGTCCTTGATCGCCGGCAGGTTCGCCTCGATGTTCAGCGCGGCCGTGACCGCGGCGGCGCTGATCGCGGCCGCCGCCGCCCCGATGTCGGAGATCACGTTCTTGTTCGCCACCGGAAGCAGCTCCTCGGCGAGGCCCACGAGCCGCACGGACGCGGCCATCAGGTCCGCGGGCGGTCGGGCCGCGCCCGCCATCGCGTGCGCGATCGCCGCGGAGCGGGCCGCCTTGGCCTCGAGGGTGTCTTTCGGCAGCCTGTAGGCGGCGACCACCCTCTCGAACGCCGCCGAGTCGGCGACGGCGAGGCCGACGCCCTCATCGGCGAGCCCGTCCGCGGCGGCCCGGACGCGGCCCACGGTCTCGGCGTCGTACCGGGGGCCGTCGCTGAACCTGGCGACCATCGCCAGCAGGGCGGCAGCCTGAGCGGCGTGCAGCGCGCCGGTGGCACCGCCGCCCGGCGCCGCGCTGCGGGCCGCGAGGCGGGTGAGGAAGCTCCCAATCGACTCATCGCGCATGACCGTGAGGCTATCGGGTCACCCGCGCACCCGACAGCGGCTTTCCCGTCGCGTAAGCGCGCGACCACAAAGAGGCGCGGCCCGTGCGGCAGGCCCGTGCGACGGGCTGGCGCGGCGGGCCGGCGCAGCCCGTCAGCTCCCCGGACGGGGCGCGTACTGTTGCTGCCTGGGCGCGGCCACCGCCCGGGAACGATCACCGAGGAGCACCTAGGTCATGACCAGGACAACGACCGGCGCGACCGCGACCGCGGCCGCCGGCAACGCCCGGGGCCGGGACAGGATCAAGGTCGCCGGCGCTGTCGCCGCCGCGCTGGCCGCGGGCCGCCCCGTGGTCGCTCTTGAGTCCACGATCTTCTCGCGGCTCGGACTGCCCGCTCCGGCCAACGGAGACGCGTTGCAGCGGTGCCTGGCCGCGGTTCGCGCGGGCGGCGCGGAGCCTGCCGTCACGGCCGTCCTCGACGGGAAGGCGCGCGTCGGGCTTGAGCCGGGGGAGGAGGAACGGGTGCTTGCGGGCAGCACGAAGGTCGCCGAGCGCGACATCGCGGTCGCCGTTGCGCAGGGGCTTGAGGTCGGCGTGACGACCGTGTCCGCCTCGGTGGCGCTGGCGCACGCCGCCGGCATCGAGGTCTTCGCCACGGGCGGCATCGGCGGCGTGCACCGGGGCGCCGAGCTGACCGGCGACATCTCGGCTGACCTGGACGCGCTCGCGAGCCATCCCGTCATCACGGTGTGCGCGGGCGCGAAGGCGTTCCTCGACCTCGCCAGGACCCTGGAGTACCTGGAGACGGCGGGCGTCCCGGTGCTCGGCTGGCAGCACGACTGGTTTCCCGCCTTCTACCTGCGCTCAAGCGGGCTGCCAGTGCCGCACCGCGTGGAGACCGCCCGGGTGGTGGCCGACGTGCTGCGCGGCCGGACGCGCGAGTCCACCGGCGTGCTGCTGACCGTGCCGATCCCGTTCGCCGACGAGCTCGCTCCAGGGCCGCTGAACGCCGCGCTCGACGCCGCGCTCGCCGAATGCGCGGCCGCGGGCATTACCGGCGCGGCCGTGACGCCGTTCGTGCTTGAGCGGGTCGAGCGGCAGACGGCGGGCGCCAGCGTCCCGGCTAACCTGGCGCTGGCGGAGAACAACGCCCGGGTCGCCGCCCTGGTCGCCGCCGCGCTCGCCCGCTTGTGACCTGGGCCTTGGCACCTGCACCGCGTTAACCAGTCGGCGCCGCTACTCGAAGTACGCGATGGTGCGGAACTCGATGCTGTGCCGCGGCCGGGCGGCCACCGCGGCCTCGTCGTGGAAGGCGCTGTGCGGGACGCGCCAGGCTCGCGAGTGGTCACTGTCGTTGAGCGTGAAGAGCAAGATCTCCTCGCGGGTCATGTCGGGGAAGTACCACCACTGGTGCGCGGGGTTATGGTGAAACTCGAAGCCGCTTGTTCCCGGCGCGTCCGGCGGCATCTCGGCGTACAGGTCGGCGGGAATCTTGTCCACGAAGTACAGCCGGTTATCCAGCCCCTCGTCGGGCCCGACGCTCGTGTAGTCGCAGATGGCCAGCGGCCAGTCCTGCGGCGGCGGGCTGAACACGCGCCACAGGCTGGTGATCAGCGCCCGGCGGAACCCGGGACCGTCAGGGAAGCGGTCGGAGTAGGCCGCCTCGGCCCGGCCGCGCGCGCCGGTGACCGAGAAGTCGTCATGGACCAGGGCCGCCTGCGGCTGCGAGGCATTCTCCCTGGGGGCGGCGGAGCGGCGCAGGGTCCAGCCGAGCGTCGCCACCCGGTCCGCCCCCGTGTAGGACTTCACGAACTCGGCCACCTCGCCGGCGTAGACCCGGTCCACCTCGTCCCGGTCGGTGAAGTCGGTAACCGCCGAGGTGTGCCCGATGATCGCGAAGCCGTTGCGGTCGAGCGTGAACTGGTCGCGGACGGGCCGCCCGTCGCGCACCGGCATCTCGTGCGCGCGGTAGGTCCCGGTGTTGACGCTCGCCCCGGGCGCGGTGAACCGGCGGAGCACGGTGGACTCCGGGGCCAGGTAACTGAACTCGCCCGTGACCGACCGGATGTCCGCGCCGGTGACCATCTCCATCGCCGTTCTAGTGCTCGTGAACGATGACGCCGCGGATGTTGATGCCGTCGTTCATGTCCTGGTAGGCCTGGTTCACCTGCTCGAGCGTGTACTTCCTGGTGACCAGCTCGTCCAGTTTGAGCTGGCCGGACTTGTAGAGGCCGAGCAGCATGGGGATGTCGTACAGCGGGTTGCTGTCGCCGAACAGCGCGCCGCGCACCTGGCGCATGTAGCCGATCAGCGCGCCCGCGTGCAGGTGAACGGCCCGCTCGTTGATGTGGCCGACGGCGGTGATCGTCACCTTCCCGCCCTTGCCGGTCATCTGCACCGCGGCGTTCACCATTTCCTCGGTGACGGCGTTGGGCGTCATGATGGCGTGGTCGGCGAGCTGGCCCCAGGTGGTCTCGCGCACGAACTCGTGCGCATCCTTGGCAGTGGCGAACGCGTGCGTGGCGCCGAACACGCTGGTGGCCATGTCCCGCTTGAACTCCACCGGGTCCACCACGACCACGTTCTTAGCCCCGGCGAACCGCGCGCCCTGCACCGCGTTGCTGCCGACGCCGCCCGCGCCGAAGATCACGACGGTGTCGCCGGCCTGTACCCCGGCCGCGTGCACGGAGGATCCCCACCCAGTCGGCACGCCGCAGCCCACCAGGCACAGGAGCTCCCACGGGATGTCCTGGAAGTCCTCGCGCAGTGGCACGGTGGCCCACTCAGAAACGACCGCGTACTGCGAGAACGTGCCGAGCGTGCAGAAGCCGCCGATGTCCGTCTCGCCCTCATGGAAGCGCCACGTGCCGTCCTCGAACATGCCGGTGCCCGCGTTGAGCCCCTTCACGCACATGTTCTGGTGCCCGGTCGAGCACGGCCGGCAGGCGCCGCAGGCCGGGATGTACGAGCAGACGATCTTGTCGCCCGGCTTCACGCGCTGTACGTCGGGGCCGACGGACTCGACGATACCCGCGCCCTCGTGCCCGCCCACGACCGGCAGCCGGATCGGCGCGTCGCCGGTGGTGATGTGGTCGTCAGAGTGGCACAGCCCGGCGGCCATGATCTTGACCCGGACCTCGTGCGCCTTCGGCGGGTCGAGCCGCAGGTCGACGATCTCCCAGCCGACGTGCGGTGCCCGGGCGATGGCGGCGCGGGTGGTGATGGTGCTCATCTTTCGTTCCTTTTCAGCTGCGTCCCTGTGGGTCCCGCGCAAGTCCTAGTGCTCGTGAATGATCACGCCGCGGATGTTCTTGCCGTCGAGCATGTCCTGGTAGCCCTGGTTCACCTCGTCAAGCGTGTACTTGCGGGTGATCAGCTCGTCGAGCTTGAGCTTCCCCGCCTGGTACAGGCCGATGAGCTGCGGCACGTCGACCAGGGGGCTGCAGCCGCCGTAGATCGAGCCCTGGATGCGGCGCTGGTAGCCGATCAGCAGGCCGGGGTTCTCGTTGATCCAGCCGTTGCCGACCGCGGTGATCGTGACCTGGCCGGACTTGCCCACCACCTTGATGGCGTTGGCGATCACCTCGTCGTGCAGGATGCCGACGGTGATGATCGCGACG
Source organism: uncultured Actinomycetota bacterium (assembly GCA_963767685.1). Taxonomy (GTDB): domain Bacteria; phylum Actinomycetota; class Actinomycetes; order Streptosporangiales; family Streptosporangiaceae; genus Trebonia. Next base: position 350,720 of record CAVYEZ010000005.1, on the reverse strand, counting down.
TCGGCCAGTTCGCCCCAGGTGGTCTCGACCACGAAGTCGTGCGCCTCCTTCGCGGTGGCGAACGCGTGCGTGGCGCCGAACACGCCGGTGGCCATGTCCCGCTTGAACTCCACCGGGTCCACCACGACCACGTTCTTCGCGCCGGCGAGGGCGGCCCCCTGGACGGCGTTCATGCCGACGCCGCCGGCGCCGTAGATCACCACGGTCTGCCCGGCGCGCACGCTGCCCGCGCGGACCGCCGAGCCCCAGCCCGTCGGGACGCCGCAGGCCACCAGCGCGGCGACGTCGAAGCCGATCTCGTCCGGGATCTTGATGACGGAGTACTCGTGCACCACCGCGTACTGCGAGAACGTGCCGAGCACGCACAGCCCGCCGAAGTCCTCGCCGCCCTGGTGGAAGCGGAACGTGCCGTCGAGGAAGCATCCGACAGCCGCGTTCAGGCCGGCGTCGCACAGCTGCTGGCGGCCGGTCGAGCAGTACCGGCACTTGCCGCAGGCGGGGATGAACGAGCAGGTCACGTGGTCGCCGACCTTGACCCTGGTGACGGCCGGGCCGACCGACTCCACGATGCCAGCGCCCTCGTGGCCGCCGACCACCGGCAAGCGCATCGGCGCGTCGCCCTTCTGGATGTGGTCGTCCGAGTGGCACAGGCCCGCCGCGTAGAACTTGATCCTGACCTCGTTCGCCTTCGGGTCGTCCAGCTCGAGCTCGGTGATCTCCCACGGCTGGCCAGGCACGCGGCAGACCGCTGCTCGCGTGGTGATGCTCATGTGAACCCCTTTCCCAGGTGTTTGCGATGGCCGGCAGCACGCGGCGATGGCCAGCAGACCTGCGGCTGGTCCAATAATCCAGCACATGCCGCAGGTGCGCTACGGGACTTTTTAGGGTCTTGACACGAAATTCCGGCCTCCGTCGCTTAGCCGCGCTGAGCCTTCGCAGGTCAGAGGCCATGACGACCGTATCAAGAAAAACATGACAATCTAGGCGTCGGCGGTGGACAGCCCTGCCGCTAATCGTCACCCGGCGGGTCGGCTCGGCCGGGCGCCGCGACCTGCCCGGTAGCGGGCTGGTCGGCGGCGGTCTCCGGCATCCGGAAGCGGAATGTCACCCCCTGTGGCAGCGGAAGCGCCTCGACGGTTCCGTCGTGCGCGTCGGCGATCCGGCGGACGATCGCGAGGCCGAGGCCCGAGCCGGGTAGCGACCGGGCCGCCGCCGACCGGTAAAAGCGATCGAAGATGTGCGGTAGGTCGTCCGCGGGAATGCCCGGCCCCTCGTCGGTGACCTCGACCGTTCCCGCGGCGGCCGAAATGCGGACGTGCCCGTCCGGCGGGCTCCATTTCAGCGCGTTGTCGACCAGGTTGCCGATCGCCCGTTCCAGGGCGTCCGGGTCGCCGCGGACCAGCGTCGGCTGGCAGGCGAGCACGTACGTCAGCCCGGGCACCCGGTCCGCGGCGCGCGCCGCGACCCGTTCCGCGACCAGGTCAAGCCGGACGTCTTCGACGTGGAAGGCGGCCCGCCCGTCCCGTGCCAGGTCGACGAGGTCGTTGACCAGCACGCGCAGCTCGCCCGCCTCGGCGAGCGCGGCCGCGACGAGCGCGGGCGCATTGGGGTCGTCCGGCTGTTCCGCGAGCAGTTCGAGGTTAGTGATCAGGCTGGTCAGCGGCGTGCGCAGCTCGTGCGAGGCGTCGGCGACCAGGCGCCGCTGCGCGCCCACCGATTCGTCGAGCGCGGCCGTCATCGCGGCGAATGCCTGGCCGAGGCGGCTGATCTCGTCCTGGCCCGGGGTGTCGATCCGCGCGCTGAGGTCGCCGGTGGCGCTGATCCGCTCGACGGTCTCCGTGAGCCGCCCGACCGGGCGCAGCACCCGGCCCGCGGCCAGCCGGGCCACCACCGCCGCGCCGATCGCGGCGGCCGGCACCAGCGCGGCGAGCAGCCAGCCAAGCTCCGTCTGAGTTGATGTCGCGTCCGACAACGGCACGGCGACGCGGACCAGCATTCCCGGATTGCCGGGGAACTGCGTGGTGTAAATGCGGTAGACGACGTTGCCGTAGGCCTCGTCGTGGAAGTACGGCTTGTCCTTGCCCAGGGCCACCTGGACGTCTTGCTCGGTGACCCCCACGAACCCGTTCGTGGGGCCGACCGTTGCGGCGAAAAGGATCTGGAGCTCGGTGTCGCCGAACGGGACCAGCTGCCCCACCGGGGTGCGGGACTGCTTGAGCTTGGTCGCGACCGTCGGGGCGTCATCCGCGGCCTGGATGAGCGCCTGGTCGTTGCTTCCGCGCAGGTCGGCGCCGACCGCCGGGTAGACGACCGCGGCCACGACGGCCAGCGCGCAGAACACGACCACGCCGACGGCGATCGCGACCCGGGTGCGCAGGTTCACGGTTCTTCCCGCAGCACGTAGCCCAGCCCGCGCACGGTCTGGATCAGCCGCGGCTCGCCCATCTTGCGCCGCAGGTAGCTGACGTAAACCCAGAGCCCGTTGGATTCCGGGCCGAAGTCGTACCCCCACACCGACTCGAATATCTGGGTGCGGGAAAGCACCCGGCCCGGGTTGCGGAGGAACAGTTCAAGCAGCGCCAGCTCGGTCTTCGTCAGCGGCAGCCGCCTGCCGCCGCGCCTCGCCTGGTACGCCGCCAGGTCGAGGTCGATATCGGCGAACCGCAGCAGTTCAGCGCCCGCGCCGCTGCGCCGCAGCAACGCCCGCAGCCTCGCCCGCAGTTCCTCCAGCGCGAACGGCTTCGCCAGGTAGTCGTCCGCGCCGGCGTCGAGGCCCGCGACCCGGTCAGAGACCAGGTCGCGCGCGGTCAGCATCAGGATCGGGGTGTCGTCGCCGCGCGCCCTGATCACGCGGCACACCTCAAGCCCGCTCGGCTCCGGCATGAGGACGTCAAGCACCACCGCCTCGTGCCGGCTCCGCAGCAGCATGGCCAGCGCGGTGGCGCCGTCGGCCGCCGTGGACACCTCGTAGCCGTCACGGTGCAGCGCATGGGTTAGCGCGCCGCGCACCGCCTCATCGTCGTCCACCACGAGCACCCGCACGCGGCCAGTATCCGGCACGTTTCGCAAGCCGGCACCCGTGATCGCGTCACTTGGCTCCGGTCTTGGGTCCTGGCTTGCCTCCGGTCTTGGGTCCTGAATTGGTTCCCACCAGGCTCTGCTTGGCCTGGGCGAGCGCGGCGAACAACTGCTGCGGGCTGACGCCAAGCGCGCGGGCGGCCGCGGCGAATTCCGGCGACGACGAGTCGACCCGCCCGGTCGCCAGCAGCGGGCGCAGCGCCGCGTCGACCCGCGCCGTGCTCACGTGCAGCCCCCTGGCCACGGCCGCCGTGAACGCGTCGTCGTTGCCCGGCTGCGCGGCGGCGCTGGCACGGGCGGCGGCCTTGGCGCCGCCCAGCGCGCCGGCCGTGGCCCCGCCGGTCGGCTTCCCGCTGGCGGACACGGTCGCGGGCCGGGCGCCGGGCTTCGTGCCCGCCGTCGACGCCAGCGCGGCGCCGGTACTGCCCGCGGCCAGAGCCGCGGCGACGGCCGCGGCGACGATCACCCTGGTTCGGTTCTGCATGAGAGCCTCCTTGGCTTGTTGGGCTTGCGCCCAGCAGACCAAGCGAGACTCAGGAGGGCCGAAACCGCTCCTTAAACGCGACTTAAAAACGGCCGCGCCGGACCGGGAGCGAGTGGGCGCACGGGGCAGGGGCACGCATCCGTTCGGGAAAATGCCTTGTCGCTAAGTCACTGGCGGCGATCCAGCGTGAGCAGCGGCTCAGCGAACACGGGCGCGGGTGCGCCGGGATCCACGGCGACCGCCTGCTCCAGGCGCCGGAAGCCGGTCTCCAGTTCGTCCGGGCTGAGTTGCGCGAAGAAAGAAAGGGTGCGCAGGCGCAGCCGCTCGAGCACGTCACCGCGGGTGCCAGACGACGGCTCGGTCACCGTGCCGTAGCTGGCGACGCGCCACCCGGCCGACGTGAACATCGCGATGACCTCGTGCAGCGGCTGAAATAGGGCGGCATCCGCGGCGTAGCCGCGGGGGAAGTGCTCCAGCCACCACGGCCGGGGATGGTGGTCGCTGAAGTTCGCGCGCAACAACAGCCGGCCACCGGGCCTGAGCACCCGCGCCAGCTCCCGGACCGCCTGCGGCTTGTCCTGGACATGGTGCCAGGACAGGAACATGAGCGCGTAGTCGGCGCTGCCGGGCGGCACTGGCATGTCCTCGGCCGAGCCTGCCAGGTACCGCACGCCGGGATAGCGCGACCGCGCCTCCGCCACCTCGCGCATGCGGACCGACGGCTCGACGCCGGTGACCGGCCCGAACGCTCGCGCCAGGGCGGGGGAGAACCTGCCCGTCCCCGAGCCGACGTCCAGCCCCGCTAGCGGGCGCCGCCCCGGCAGTACCGCTTCGAAGGCGCTGATCCATGCCTGCAGCTGCCGCCCGGCGAGCGCACGGCCGCGCGCGTAGTCCTGGTACTGCTCCGTATCGTAGTCGACCCGCCTCATCGCAGCTCCCGCGCCAGCCGGGCCGCACCGAGCCATCGACCCGATATATTGACTTGATATATCGGAACGATATATGGCTTCGCGTCATCCCGCAAGCTGGGCCTGGCGGTCGTTAACCACCGGCCAGGCGGAGCCGCTATCTCGAGCAGGTAACCCAGGGGCGAGCAGTGACCGGGGACGAAGCCGGACAAGCCGGCGGCAAGATCTAACCTGGGGGTAGGCCGAGACGACGACGCGAAAGGAAGCTGCGATGGATGGCACGCTCGCTGCCGCTGACCTGGAACGACTGCGCAAGGATTTCTCGGCCAACCCGACGTACCGGCTCGCCCAGAATGCCGTGACCCGGGTGACCGTCGACGACGTGGCCATCAACAGGGAAATCGTCAGCAGCATCGACCACTCGGTGTCGACGACGCTGGACGACTGGAAGGTCACGAACCAGGAGCGGAGCGGCCGCTGCTGGCTGTTCGCGGGGCTGAACCTGCTGCGCGTGGGCGTCATGCGGGGGACCGGGCTCAAGGACTTCGAGTTCTCGCAGAACTACCCGATGTTCTGGGACAAGCTCGAGCGCGCCAACTACTTCCTCGAGGCGATCATCGAGACGGCGGACCGCGACCTCGACGACCGGACCGTCGCCTTCCTGCTGGACTCGGTGGCCAGCGACGGCGGCCAGTGGAACATGTTCGCCGCGCTCGTGGCGAAGCACGGACTGGTTCCCAAGGGATACATGCCGGAGACCCAGAGCTCGTCGAACACCGGCCGGATGAACTCTAGCCTCCGCTACCAGCTTCGCCAGGGAGCACGGGCGGTCCGTGCCGCCACGGCCGGAGGGCTGGAGGCCGCCCGCGCGGCCAAGGCCGAGATCATGCAGGTCGTCTACCGGATCCTGTGCATTCACCTGGGCACGCCGCCGGAGCGCTTCGACTGGCAGTGGACGGACAAGGACAAGAACTTCCACCGGGACGGCGTCCTCACCCCCCGGGAGTTCGCCGCCAAGTACGTGGACCTGCCGGTCAGCGACTACGTCTGCCTGGTCAACGACCTCCGGCCGTCCAGCCCGATCGGCCGGACCTTCACCGTCGAGTACCTCGGCAACGTCATCGGTGGCCCGCCGGTTACCTACCTCAACGTCGACATGCGGGTCATCAAGGGCGTCGCCGCGGCCGCTATCCAGGGCGGCGAGCCGGTCTGGTTCGGCTGCGATGTCGGCAAGATGATGAGCAGCGACTACGCGTACTGGGACGCCGAGCTCTACGACATGCCGTCGGTCTACAACGCCGCCTTCGACCTCGATAAGGCCGCCCGCCTCGCGTACCACGAGACCGCGATGACGCACGCGATGCTCTTCACCGGGGTCGACGTGCTGGACGGGGCGACCCGGCGCTGGCGCGTCGAGAACAGCTGGGGGTCCGACACCGGCCTTGACGGCTTCTTCACGATGAACGACTCCTGGTTTGACCAGTACGTCTTCGAGATCGCCGCCCGCAAGAGCGCGCTTCCCGCCGACCTGCGCAGCGCCCTGGAAGCCGAGCCGATCGTGCTGCCTGCCTGGGACCCGATGGGCGCCCTGGCCCGCTAGTGTCATCCGCCTGAGACTGGCCAGCGGTACGAGCGCGCCTGCAGCTCGAACAGCTCGGCGTAGCACCCGCCGGAGGCGGTCAGGTCGTCGTGGCTCCCTTGCTCGATGACGCGGCCCTCGTGGAGAACGACGATCAGGGGGGCCTAAAGCCCGCTTTCCCGGTCTCCGGTCGCGCCCGGCCTGAGAGCCCGGTCGTCCCCCCGGATCAGTGCGATATCGGCGGCCGCCGCTCTTTTCATCGCGTCCATCCGCCGCCGACGGTACCCGCCGCGGCGGCGCCCCCTGTTCACCAGGCTGGGGCGCCGAGGCCGCAGCACTGACAGCAGCAGGCCGATGACTACCACCGTGATCAGGAGGACCAGCCCGGTACCAATGGTCATGCCCAGCTCCGGAGATCTAAGTTGCGGACCCGGGCTAAAGCTTCCCCGTTGAGAATCCGTAAACCTGGCCATCTGCCGGGAACCGCGCGTTACCGGGCGCGCTCGCGGCCCTCGGCGAAAAACCCGCTGACGGCGTCGACATCCGGAAGTTCGCGCGCCGCTGTTCCGCGACGTGAATCAGGCGCCGGCCCCGGCCGCGCCACGTTAGTGACGTTGGGCGCCGCGAGGGTCTTCGCGGAATGGATCGTGACGGCCATAGCATGTGGCTGTGACCGAGTTCTTGAGTTGCCGGCCCAACCTGGAGGTTGACGACCTCGCGCCCGCGGCGGCGTTCCTGCGCGATGTGCTGGGGTTCGAGATCGAGGTTGAGGAACCCGAAATGGGCCTGGCGCTACTGCGGCGCGGCGCGGTGGGGCTGGCCTTGGTGCGGTCGTCGACACCGGGCGTCAACGCCACCACCGCCGCCTACATCGGCGTCACCGGCGTCGATGAGCTGCACGACGAGTGCGCCGCCAGCGGCGCGCGGATCGTCACCGGCCTCGCTGACCACCCGTGGGGCCTGCGCGACTTCGTGCTGGAGATGCCCGGCGGCCACCGGCTGGCACTGGGGGAGCGAATCGCGCGGGAGTGAATCACCCGGCTCCCGGCCTTATCCGCCTTGCAGCCCGCCCAGGAACCCGTGAATGGCCTGGTTCACCTCGTCCGGATGGGTCACGTTCGACGCGTGCGCGGCATCCTCGACGGCGATGAACGTGACGGGGCCGCCCAGGTTGTCCTCAACCGCTTGCGCCCGCGCCAGGGGAATCGCGGCGTCCGCCGTCCCATGCACGATCAGGGTGGGACAGGTAATCTCGGCGAGCCGGCCAGTTAGGTCGTCCCTGTCCATCAGGCACCGGAACGGCCAGTCCAGTTGGCCCAGGTCATCCGGTGCCCACTGCGCGTACTGCTCGTTCCACTTGGCGTACCATTCGTCCCACTGGCCGGGGCCCAGGATGATCGAGGCGACCACCTCCTGCACGGGTCCGGGGCCGTTGTCCAGCCAGGCCTGATGGATCTGCTCATATCCCGGCGCGACGGCCGGGTCCTCCTGGCCGGACTGGCTGTCGATCAGCACGAGTGCCCGGACCCGGTCCGGTGCGGTCAGCGCGGCGCGCAGTGACAGGAAGCCGCCCTGGGACATGCCGGCCAGCACCGCCCCCTCGATACCGAGGTGATCGAGCAGCGCGAGGACGTCGGCGGCCGAATCCCAGTACGTGAACGCCCCGGCCGCGCGGGTGCCGCCGTGCCCCCGCTGATCCCAGGTGATGACCCGGTACTGCGGCGTGAGCGCGCTGACCTGCCGGTCGAACATCGTATGGTCCATCAGGAAGCCGTGGCTGAACACCACGGCCTGGCCTTGGCCACCCGTGTCGGTATAGGTGATCTCGACCCCGTTCACAACGGCTACTGGCATACGCCGGAAGCTAGCGCACCGGAGCGCCAGGCGCCAGGGGCGACTCCGCCGGACCGGGCAGTCCGGGCCGCCTGGTTAGAGCCGCGGTTACGGCTTCGGTCTCCCTGACGCTTCCGCCTGCGCGATCAGCGGGCCGTACATCTCCGCGTAATTGTCGTAGTCGAAAGGGGCCCCGGGGTTCGCGCGGGCCTGCTCGTCGAGCACCTTGGCTTCCTCGCCCACGAGGATCCGCCAGGCTCCGGACCGCACCCCGTCCAAGATGATGCTCGCCGCCTGGGCCGCGCTGAACCCCTCGTCCCGGAATTCCTCCTTCAGCCGCGGGATCGCCCGGCGCAGGTCATCGGCGGAGAAGTCTTCCGGCAGAAGGCCCATCCCGATGAGCACGGCCCGCCCTTCATCGGGGATCAGCTCCAGCAGCTGGGCGTCGCTCAGCTCTTCCCACTCTGGCAGGCCGAGGATGCGGCGGGAGTTCAGGCCGATGTCGGTGTTCACGACCCCCGGCATGACGACGACGACCCGGACCTGCGGCGCGTTGGAGCGCAGGTCCTCGATCAGTGCCTCGGAGAAGCCCTTGATGGCGAACTTCGACGTGCTGTAGGCGGTGATCGGCAAATTCCGGCCGGCCGTGGCCCAGAAGCCGGCGACGCTGCCGGTATTGACCAGGACGCCGTCGCCGCTGGCGATGAGCAGCGGCAGGAACGTGCGGGTGCAGTAGTACACGCCCCGCCAGTTGTTGTTGAAGGTGCGCTCCCACTCCTCGCGGGAGTCCTTGACGAAGCTGGCGCCGCCGAAGATGCCCGCGTTGCTGAAGACCAGGTCGACGTGGCTGGTCGCATGCTGGTCCAGCAGCTCATCGCGGAACCGGAGAACCTGCGCCTCGTCAGAGACGTCGCAGACATGGCCGGTGACCGCGACGCCGGGCGGGGCCGACGCCCACGCCGTGGCCGCGGTCACCGCGACGGAGTCGGGGTTCAGGTCGCACGCGGCGACCGAGCATCCCTGCGCCGCCAGCTGCCTGACAAGCTCGCGGCCGATGCCCGAGCCGCCGCCGGTCACCACCGCGAGCTTGCCGCCGAATGAGTCCACGGCCATGATCGTTACCTGCTGTGCCAGTGCTCGTCAACGATCCAGGGCGCCTGGACCTCGGCGACCCGCCGGGCCGCGTAGTTCATTTCCTGGATCGCGGAGCGGATCCGGTTCCACGCGCTCTGGAGCCGTCCGGCCCGGGTGCCGGCGATCGGGCTCGCCGTCGTGGCCTGCGTGACCTCGCGGGTGAGTTGTGCGGACATTGTCTTGTCCCCTCTGCTTAGCGCTGGCCGGGTTTTCCGGCCCTCAGCCATAGGTTCGCTCGCCCGGCCCGGTGCGGGGCAGGGGTCGTTTCGCCCCTCTCGAGGCGCTGGCCATGGCCGGGGTGGAATCACCCACACCGCCGCCGGGCGCCCCGGACCAGGCTGGGTTAGACCAGGCCGGCGCTGAGGGCGAGGCGGGTGAGGTCGGCGCGGCGGCGGCACCCGGTCTTGTCGCGGATGCGGTCCAGGTGCGAGCTGACCGTGCGCACGCTGATGTAGAGCTGGCTGGCGATCTGCGCGTCGGTGTGCCCCCTGGCGACCAGGGTGACCAGCTCCCGTTCGCGGGGGCTGAGCGTTTCGAGGCCCGGCGCCGTGGTCGGCGGCTGCGGGCCCGCGGCGGTCAGCATGAGGACGTACTCGGCCGCGGTGGCCATGCTCATCGCCTTGCCCCGTTCCTCGGCCGCCTGCGTTTGAGCCGGTCCGAGCGCTTGCCGGGCTTCGCGCAGGGGTTGCAGCCGCTGGAACCAGCCCTCGGGCAGCTCCGGATGCGACGGGGCCGAGAACCCGTCGCGGCCTAGGGTGACCACCGCGGCCCATATCGTGACGGCCTCGGCGCAGCGTCCGGTCAGGGCGCACAGGTACCCGCAGCAGTCCAGGTCCTCGATCACCTTCCTGCGGCCGCCGGTCCGCAGGGCGGTCTGGAGGGCTTCCCGCAAGTGCACGGCGGCGTCCGTGTAACGGTCCGAGCCCAGGTCGAGAACGACCATCTTCTCCAGCAGGTTCCCCAGGCTCCATAGGTCGCCCGCGTCCCGGGCGCTGGCCAGCCCGGCGGCGCACGTCCGCTCGGCAGCGGCGATGTCGCCGACCGCGATCAGCACGGTGACCAGGGTATGGTCGCATACCCGGGCCGACGGGCCGTGCTGGCCGGCCGCGACGCGCTCCGCCTGCCTGGCCAGCTGCACGGCACCGGTGCGGTCGCCGCCGACACAGGCGACCAGGCTGAGGACCGCCAGGGCCAGCGCCTCGGCAATCGGGCGGTCACCGTCCCTGGCCAGGGCCAGGGACCGCCGCGCGTCGTTGGCCGCTTCGGCGATCCGCCCCATGCCGAGCAACGTCGCCGCCCGGCCGGTCAGGCACCTGGCCAGCAGCGGAGACGGTCCGCGGTCCCCGGTCGCGTCGCGGACCGCGGTGAAGTGATGCAGCGCTCCGGCCGGATCGGCCGAATCCAGCGACGCCTGGCCGAGCCAGGTCTGGCCGGCGCACCATGCCTCGCTGCCCGCGGCGGCGCGGTCGACCGCTGCGCGCAGCAGCGGCACCTGACCCGCGAGCCGGCCACGGATCTGCCACCACCAGGCCAGCGCGGCCGCCAGCCTCGGAGCCACGGCGGCGTCGCTGCCCAGGGCCGCGTCATGCTCCATGGCCCAGTCCAGCGCCTGGCGCATGGTGGCGTCCTCGGCATCCAGCCACCGGGCGGCGGCCACCTCGCCGGTGCCGGCCGCTAGCCCCGACATGGCGTCCTCGGCGACGCCCACCGCGTACCGGGCGAGCGCGGCCGCGACGGCCTCGCCCTCCCCGGCCTCCGCCAGGAGCCCGGCCCCGTAGGCTCGCAGCGTCTCCAGCATCATGTACCGGGACCGGCCGTCGGGGCCGACCCGCGGCGGGACCAGCAGCGAGCAGTCCACCAGGTGCAGCACGGACGGCCCGGAGCGAGCCCCGGCGACCGCCTCGGCTCCCTCGAGCGTGAATGGCCCAGGAAACACCGACACCGCGCGGAACACCCGCCGCTCTCGTTCATCCAGGAGCCGGTAACTCCACTCCACGGTGGCCGCCAGTGACCGCTGCCGCTCCGCCGCGAGGCGGTCCGCCGCCGACAGCAGGGTGAACCGGTCGTCGATCCGGTTCAGGAGCTGCGCGACGCCCAGCGCCTCGACCCGCGCCGCCGCCAGCTCAATCGCCAGCGGCATCCCGTCCAGCCGGGTCACCAGCCGCGCCACCGCGAGCGCGGTCTCCTCGTCCAGGACGAAGCTCGCGTCCGCCCGGCGCGCCCGGTCCGCGAACAGCGTTACCGCCTCCGACCCGTCGCGATCCTCAGGATTGGCCGGGTCAGGGAGCGTTAGCGGCCCCAGCCGGTACCGAGATTCCCCGGCTATCTGCAGCGGCTCCCGGCTGGTGGCGAGCACCCGCACGTCGTCGGCGCCGAGCAGCAGCCGGCCGCACAGCTCCGCCGCCGCACCGATCACGTGCTCGCAGTTGTCCAGGACCAGCAGCAACTGCCGCCGGGCGAGCGCGCGGGCGAGCGCGTCGGCCGCCCCGGCCGATGGCAGCGCCCGGATCCCCAGCACGGCCGCCACCGCCGGGACTACCTGTGCGGGGTCCCGTACCGCGGCCAGCTCCGCCAGCCACACCCCGTCAGCGAACCGGCTGGTCACCTGCCTCGCTACCTCGCCGGCCAGCCGCGTCTTCCCGGCCCCCCCGGGCCCGGTCACCGTAACCAGCCGGTACTGGCCAAGCTGGCCGGCGATCTCGTCTACCACCCCGCCCCGGCCCACGAAACTGGTCAGCGCGGCCGGGAAGCCGTGCACGCTTCCCGTCGCGGTGGTCACCGTGAAGCGCTCCACAGCGGCTACCATAACCGCGCCTATCACGGTGGTACAGCTTTTAGCCGCTGACGATGTCCGTGACGGCGACGCCCAGCCCCCACGGGGGTACGTTTTTGCTATGGCGGCCCCGTGCCGTCGGGATTCCAGCGGAATCGGGGAAGCAAATGACATCAAGCGAATGGCCGCCGTCGCGGCCGGTCATGGGCTACAACACCTGGTACCAATTCCGGACCGGCATCACCGAGTCCGAAGTTGTCCGCCAGGCGGAACTGCTGGTCAGCTCCGGGCTGGCCGCGGCGGGATACGAGTGCGTCAACCTCGATGACGGCTGGATGGCCGGCGAGCGAGGCGTCAACGGCGAACTCACGGGAGACGCCGCGAAGTTCCCGCACGGCATGGCCTGGCTAGCCGAACGGATTCACGGGCTCGGCCTGCGATTCGGCCTTTACACGGCGATCGGCAGCAGGACCTGCCAGGCCTTGCCGGCGAGCTGGGAGCACTACGACCAGGACGCGCAGACCTTCGCGTCCTGGGGAGTTGACTTCGTCAAGGTCGATGACTGCGGCGGGCTGCCCAAAGGAACGACCGTGGAGGCGCTCACGGAGCACTTCCGCCAGTTCGGCGCGCGCCTGCGGCAGCATAACCCGGACGTTGTGTACTCCCAGGAGCTCCCCATTCACCAGATCTGCAAGCCGAGCTTCCGCTCGTCGGTTCAGGCCTCGGCTGAATTCGCGCACATGTGGCGGGTCGCCCACGACGAAAACCCGCTTAGCCATGACTACGCGCATGCGATGATCCTGGGCCACCTGGCGGCGGTCGTGGACTTGCACCCCTTCGCGGGGCCGGGTCACTGGAACGACCTCGACATGATCGCGCCGGGCTTTCCCGCCAGCGGCTGGACGCTGGCGGACCTGCGTAACCAGCTGTCGGTATGGGCGATGGAAGCCAGCCCGCTGCTGATCGGGGCGGACATAGCCGCGCTACCGCCGGACGCGCTGGCCGCTCTGAAAAACCCACACATGATCGCCATCGACCAGAGCGGGGAGCAGTGCTCCACGGTGATCATGAACGGGCCGGTCGAGGCCCTGGTGAAGCCAGATCCCACAGGCGGAGTCGCGGCCCTGTTCGTCAACCTGGGCACTGGCACCTCCACCGGGCGTTTCCCGCTGTCCCAGCTAGGCATCACCACCGCCCGGGCCAGTGGCCATGACGTGTGGACCGGGGAAACGACCACCTTCAGCGAAGTCTCGGTCACCCTGGAGGCGCGACAAACCCTCCTGCTGCAAATCGAGGGCATCTGACCGGGGCGCCCGGGTGACGTCATGCCGCTAGCGGACTGCTTTACCGCCGACCGGATCGCGGAGTGCCTGCGACCCTGGCGTCCCTACCCGCCGATTGCCGACCGCCGGTACTGGGAGCGCGTGCCCGGGGAAACCCGCGAGCATCTCCTAGCGCAAGCGGCGCCCATTAGCCAGCGGCCGTGGCCGCTGCTGACCGCCACCGCCTACGCCAGGTTCAGCGCCGACGGCGACCGGCAGGCGTACGAGCGCCCGTACTTCGCGCGCCGCGACAAGCTGATCGCGGCCGTGATCGCCGCGGTTCTCACCGGCGATAACAGCGCGGACATCACGGACGGCGTGTGGCTGCTGTGCGAGGAGACCAGTTGGTGCCTGCCCGCGCATCAGCCGGGCGGCCTGCCCGATCCGGATAAACCTCAGGTCGACCTGTTCGCCGCCGAGACCGCCGCGCTGCTGGCCTGGACCGCTGCGCTGACCGGGGAGCACCAGGCCCGCGTCCGCCGCGAGGTACGGGGGCGCGTCCTCGACCCGTACCGGGCGCGCGACGACTGGCGGTGGCTCGGCCTTAACGATCGCGAGCACCTGAACAACTGGACCCCGTGGATCCACTCCAACCTGCTCATCGCCAGCCTTCTCCTCGACGACCAGCCAAGCCGTACCGCGAGCCGCGCCGTCGCCGCCCTGGACCGATACCTCGACGTGGTTCCCGATGACGGCGGCTGCGATGAGGGCGCCAGCTACTGGTGGCGGGCCGGCGCCTCACTGTTCGAGTGCCTGCAGACGCTGGCCGAAGCCTGCGGCGACGACTTCGGCGCCTTCCAGTTGCCCAAGGTCAGGGCCATCGCCCGGTACCCGATGGCCGCGCACATCGCCGGCGACGTGCACGTCAACTTCGCCGACGGCGGGATCCGCCCGCCGGGCACCGTCCCGCACCTGCTGTACCGTTTCGCCGCCCGTGCCGGCGACGCCCAGGTGCGGCAGCACGCCCTGGCGATGCGGCCGGCGCACGCCGTCAGCCTGGTCACCGGACCTAACGGGTCCGTGGGCCGCGTGCTCGCCGCGATCACCGATGATGAGTGGACCGCAGCGCCGCCCGCGTCGTTCCCCGCCCCGCCCCAGTCCTGGCTGCCGGCCACCGGTGTCCTCACCGCCCGGGAACGCGAAGGCGACACGACGGGCCTCTTCCTGGCGGCGAAAGCCGGCCACAACGACGAGTCGCACAACCACAACGACGTTGGCTCGTTCATAGTCGCGTACGACGGCCGCCCGCTGCTGGTCGATCCCGGCGCCGGCCTCTATACCCGGCAGACGTTCGGTCCTGACCGCTATCAGATCTGGACCATGCAGAGTTCTTGGCACAATACCCCCGCCCCGGCCGGCTACCCCCAGGCCGCGGGCCGCGCTCACCGCGCCACCGGCGTCAGCGCCTCCCTGTCCGCGACCGCCGCCGAGCTTGCCCTGGACGTCGCCGCCGCCTACCCCGCCGCGGCGGGCGTCCGCTCCTGGCGCCGCATCCTGCGGCTGGACCGCGGCGGGCCGCTCATCGCGATCCATGACAGCTGGGAACTAAGCGAGGCGTCACAACGGACCGTGTGCCACCTCATCACGCCTGAGGAACCCACCGTGGCCGGCGCCATGATCACGCTCCCGTCCGGCCTCGTGATCGACGTCGACGCCACCGTGGACGGCCCAGGCGCCGCCCGCATCGGCGTCGAGCGCCGCGACCTGGGCGACCCGGGGCTGCGGGCCATCTGGGGCGAGCACCTGTACCGCATCACCCTGACGCTACCGGGGCAGCGCGGCTCGCTCAGCACGCTAGTCAGGCGCGTAGGCGTTCCCCGCACCTCGTCGTGATACCGGATGGCCGCCGCGTTGCCGGTGTCGACCCAGGCGCAGCGGGGTTCCCCGTCCGGCCCGATGATCACGTCGCTGTTCACTGGCCCCCCTTAATTCCGCCTCGACGCACGCCAAGGCCGGGCCTCGGTTGTGCCATCCTCATGCTCACAACCCGGCTTGCCGCGTTCCCTCACCCGAACGGGTGAGGGAGACAATTGCTTCCGCCCGGGAATGGACCGGCCCCCGGATCGGTTCTGAGCAGGGGTCATAGTTGTCTCGCGCTCGTGTCTTCTGCACGCTCGCGGAGAACGATGTTGCGGGCGCGCCGCTCCTGGACCTGGGAACTCGTGCCGAGAACCGGCCCTGGGCACCGCATCGCGCGGACCCGGATCCGGCCCCTTGGAAGTGGGCGCGGACTACCCGCGCCCGTGTCGCCTGAGCCGGGGCGGGCCAAGCCCGCCCAGTCAGCAACCGTTAGTCGGCCGGCCCGCATGTCGAGTCTGCCCGTGTCATGTCCGCCGTACCGGTAACTTGTCGTGGCGGTGACCGAGTTAAGAGTGCTTTGCGAGCAAGGGGATCGTTCATGATCGAGAGTTACGACGGGGGTGCGAGCGGCTTCGCCAGCCTGACGCTGGCCCCACAGCTGTGCCACGCGCTTTCCGACCTCGGTTATGAGGAGCCGACACCGATACAGCGGGCCGCCATCCCTCCGCTGCTCGCTGGCCGCGACCTGGTCGGACAGGCCGCCACCGGGACGGGGAAGACGGCCGCCTTCGCGCTCCCCGTACTCCAGCGGCTGCTCGCGGAAGGCGGGCGGGCAGCGCCGGCCGCCTTGGTCCTCGTGCCGACGCGTGAACTTGCGATGCAGGTCTCGGAGGCGATGCGCAGCTACGGCCAGGACATGGGCGCCCGGGTTGTGCCCGTCTACGGTGGCGAGCCGATCGGGCGGCAGCTCGGGGCGCTCAAACGGGGCGTTGACGTGGTGGTCGCGACGCCCGGCCGGGCGCTCGATCACATCGCCAGGGGAACCCTGAAGCTGAGCGGCCTGGAGGTCGTCGTCCTCGACGAGGCCGACGAGATGCTCGACATGGGCTTCGCCGAGGACATCGAGGCGATTCTCGGCAATACCCCCGAGAGCCGGCAGACCGCGCTGTTCTCGGCGACGATGCCGCCGCGGATCGACGGCATGGTGCGGCGCCACCTGCGGAACCCGGTACGGGTCGAGCTCGGCCGCCAGCCGTCGGCGTCAGCCGACGGCCTGCTGGTCCGGCAGATGGCCTACGTCGTGCCGCGCGGGCATAAGGCCGCCGCTCTCGGGCGGGTGCTCGACCTGGAGGCGCCGGCGGCCGCCGTCGTCTTCTGCCGCACCAGGGACGATGTGGACCAGCTGACCGAAATCCTGAACGGCCGCGGCCATCGCGCCGAGGCGCTGCACGGCGGACTGGACCAGCAGCACCGGGACCAGGTCATGAGCAGGCTGCGCAACAAGACCGTCAACCTGCTTGTCGCCACCGACCTGGCCGCCCGTGGCCTCGACGTCGACCAGCTCACGCACGTGGTCAACTACGACGTGCCGAGTGCGCCGGAGTTGTACGTGCACCGTATCGGCCGCGTCGGCCGGGCCGGCCGCGTCGGCACCGCGATCACCCTGGTGGAACCGCGCGAGCACAAGATGCTCAAGGCCGTGGAGCGGGCGACGGGAGTCCCGATCACGGTCGAGAAGCTGCCGACCGTCGCCGACCTGCGAGCCCGGCGCCTGGAGCTGACTCGCGCCGCCCTCAGGGAGAGCCTGCTCGAGGGTGACCTTGACGACTTCCGGGCCGTTGTGGAGCCGCTGAGCGAGGAGTTCGACCTCTTCAAGCTGGCCCTCGCCGCGGTGAAGCTGGCTCACGAGGCAAGCGGGGCTTCCCTCGAGGAAGCGGAAGAGCTGCCGGAGGCGGAACTGCCGCGGCCGGCGGACGACCGCCGCGATCGTCGGACGGCCGGCGGACGCGACCAGCGCCGTGGTCGCTCCGCGACCGCGGGCACGACACGTCTGTTCGTGGGGGCCGGCCGTTCCGCTGGAGTCCGGCCGCAGGACCTTGTCGGTGTGATCACCAGCAAGTCGTACCTCTCCGGTCGGGACGTCGGCGCGATCGAGATCGCCGAGCGCTTCTCCCTCGTCGAGGTTCCCGAGTCGGCTGCCGACGACGTGATCGCGGCGCTCCGGCAGGCCAGCATCAAGGGCCGGAAGACAAGCGTTCGCCGGGAACGCTATGAGGCACGGTAAGCACGCCTGGCCGCGGCCGCGGCCAGGCGGTTCCTCGCGGTTACAGGACGGCGCCGCGGGGAGCCACCTCAAGGGTGGCGATGCCCCGTCCGTAAATGACGACGAGCCGGTTGCCGTGCTTGCAGCGCAGCATGCCGTTATCGGCCGCCAGGGATGTGATGGCATGCTCCGCGGCCTCGTCCGCCGTGCCGTCGGCATTGTCGTAGGTGACGTCCAGGTACTCGCCACTGATCAGGCGGACGCGCAGCACGATTTCCGTCATGCTCACGCACCTTAGACCCAAGCCGGTCAGCGGCCAATGACGTCGCCTGCGGGTCAATTGCCTGGTGCCGGCAGGCACGCCTCGATTCCGCGCAACAGCGTTTCCAGGCCCGCGCCGAAGCGCTGGTCGCGATCGCCGTCCCAGGCGTGAAGACCGCAGGCGGACAGGGCCGGGAAGCGGTCAGCGGGCAGGGCACGGAAAAACGCGTGCAGTTGCTCCCTGGTGGAGGTATCGCGCAGGCGCTGCTCGGCGGGGGACGTGGGATCGGCGAGGGCGAAGCCGAGGGTGTAGTCGTAGAGGCCACGGAAGGCCAGGGCGGCTTCGCGGCCGGGCAGCCCGGCCACGAGCAGCGGCGCGAGGAATGCCTCGGCCAGCTCCAGTGACCTCGGGCTAAGCGGGTCGCGGGTCTTGAGCAGGGCGGCGGTGCCCGGATGGTCTTCCAGGATCGCTCGCAGGCGGTCCGCGAGGGCGGCGACCCGCGCGGCCCAGTGGTCGTCGGCGCCAGCCCGGCAGTCGACCTCGCCGAGAACCGCGTCGAGGACGAAGTCGAGGAGCTGCTCCTTGCCTCGGACATGCCGGTACAGCGCGCCGGGTACCACGCCAAGGCGGGCGGCCAGGGCGCGCATGGTGAGGGCCTGCGCGCCGTCGGCGGCGATGATCACCAGCGCTTCGGCGACGACCCGGTCCCGGGTGAGCACGCGGCGGCCGCCCGGCTCATCCCCGGGCGGATTGAACCAAAGCGCGAGCCCGCCCTCATCTGCTGGCTGTTGGTTGGACATGGCGCCCCCTGCCGCGCGAACTTGACGGTGAACGATGTTCACTGTAGCGTGAACATCCTAGCTCGGAAATGAATGGTGTTCACCTGAGCGGTATTCTTCCCGGGTTCCAGGCCTGCTGCCTGGCAGTTAAAGGAGAACAGCATGACCGTGACGCCGTCGGCTCCGCCCGCGAGCAGAACGGTCGTCAAGCTCGATGGCGGGCTCGACCTCAGCGCCGCCCCGGCACTCCGCGAGCAGCTGATCGACGTGCTCCACCGCGGCACCGGCCTGCTGATCCTTGACTTGTCGAACGTCTCGTCCTGCGACACGGCGGGACTGGCCGTGCTGATCGGCACGCAACGCCGGGCCAGGCTGCTCGGCACCAACATGCGCCTACTCGCCCCCAGCCTCCCGGTCACGAAGGTCCTGCGCTCGACCGGGCTGGACCGCAGCTTCTCCATCCACGCCACGTGACCACGCCATGGTCTCCCCCCGAGGGCGGCGTGAACTGCCCAGATCCGCCGTTTCGGCACCTGATCCGGATCACCGATCACATTGGCCTCATCGAGTACACCGAAGGCGTGGTGCCGCGGCACCAGCCCGGTTACTGCGCGGAAGACGCCGCCTACGGACTGACGATCGTGTGCCGGGAGCCCTCGCCCCGCGATGAATTGGTCACGCTGGCACGGCGCTACCTGTACTTCCTCGCCCAGGCCCAGGTACCTGACGGCAGGTTCCGCAACCACCTCGGCTACGACCGCCGGTGGAAAGACGAGCCCCGCACCGGCGACTCCTGGGGGCGTGCCCTGCAAGGGCTGGGCACCGCCGTCGCCCACGGCCCGCTCGCGGCGGTCCGGGGAGAATCGCTCGCCCGGTTCGACTCCGCCGCCCAGCTCCGCTCGGAATGGCCGCACGCCATGGCGTTCGCCGCGCTCGGCGCCGCGGAGGTGCTCAGCATCCTGCCCGGCCACTCCGCCGCCCGCGGCCTGCTCACCGCGGCCGTCGGCGTCATCGGCGAGCCGGCGGGCAATCCCGCGTGGCCCTGGCCAGCGCCGCGGCTCAGCTACGCGAACGCCGCGATCGCCGAGGCGGTCATCGTCGCGGGCCACGAGCTCGGTGACGATCGCGTTCTCCGCAACGGCCTCCGCATGCTCAGCTGGCTCCTCGCGGGCGAGACCCGCACGGGCCGCCTGTCGGTCGTGCCCGTGGGAGGCTGGGGCCAGGGCGAGCCCCGCCCCGGCTTCGACCAGCGGCCGGTCGAGGTCGCCGCGCTGGCCGACGCCTGCGCGCGGGCCGCCGCAGTGACCGGCGAGACCGGCTGGCTGAACGGCGTAAGCCTGTGCGTGGCCTGGTTCCTCGGCGACAACGACGCCAACACGCCCATGCTCAACCCGCAGACCGGCGGCGGCCACGACAGCCTCGGACCCGACGGCCGGAACCGAAACCAGGGTGCGCAGTCCACCCTGGCGATGATCTCCGTCCTCCAACAAGGACGCCTCGTCGGCGCCACCCTGCCCTGACCGCCCGGGCTAACCACGGTCGCCTCGCGGCTCGTCATTGGGCGGGGTGCCATGTAGCCGCGCGGACGGGAACAGTAGCATCGCCTGCAGGCCCGTGGCGAGCGGGGTGCGAGATCCAACCAGCGGAGGTTCCTGATGGCCGAGCTCCCACCGCCCCCCGAGGGAATCGTGCTAGCCCACTTCATCGTCTCGGACGATGTCGAGCGCTCCCGGCGCTTCTACACCGAGGTACTCGGCGGCCGGCTGTCCTACTCCGGCCCCGGAGGGCTGACCTACGTCGCCCTGTCCAACAGCTTCATCATCATCAATGGCGGCGGAGGACCGACCGACGACAAGCCTTCGGTCACCCTGGAGACCCCGCGTGACCCCGACCGGGTCAGCAGCTTCCTCAACATCCGGGTCAGGGACATCGATGCGGTGTACGCCGAGTGGAGCGCCCGGGGCGCTGACTTCCTGACGCCGCCGAAGCAGCACCAGTACGAGAAGCGCTGCTACATCCGCGATCCCGACGGTCACCTGATCGAGGTAGGGCAGACCACGGACCCGGACGGCGACTGGTCGCCCGCTCACTGGCCATCGAGCACGTTCGCCCAGGAGCTGACTGAACGCCGGTCATGACCACCGCGATCATCGGCACCGGGGGGATCGGGTCGGCCATCGCCCGCCTCCTCGCGTCCGGCGGCGAGACTCTCCGGCTCGCGAGCGCCGACCCTGAGTCGGCACGAACGCTGGCCGCCCAGATCGGCCGGGCCGCGACCGTCGCCGCCGGCAACCGCGACGCGCTGCCGGGCGCCGGCGCCGTCCTCCTCGCGCTGCGGTTTACCGTGCTGAAGAGCGTCATCGACGAGATCGCCGACTCACTGGCCGGCAAGCTCGTTGTCGTTCCGAGCAACCCGCTCACCCTCGACGCGCAAGGTAACGTCGCACGGGTCCTGCCGGAGGGGCAATCCTCCGGCAGAACGGTAGCCGGGTGGCTGCCGGCGGGGGAGCGCTTGGCCATGGCGTTCGGAACCATGTCGGCCAACATCCTGGAGTCCTCCGCCAACCAGTCACCGGAGCCGGCGGTCCTGTTCTACGCGACCGACAGCGACCAGGCCGGGCAGGAAGTCGAGCGGTTGATCCGAACGGCCGGCTTCGAGCCGGCGAAAGTCGGCGGGATCGAGCAGTCGGGCCGGCTCGAGGTGGGCGGCGACCTTCACGACCTCGTAGTCGGCCCCGCCCGGGCGCGGGCACTGACAGGCGGCGCCTGAACCCCGCGCAGGCCACGCAGGGCGCGGGGGCTCCGGACGAGCTAGAACATGGCCACGTCGCGGGTCATGGCCCGGGTTCGGCCAGCGGGCTTACCTCGCGCTGGTGGTAGCCGGCGGTCATGCCGCCGTCGACCAGCAGCGTGGTACCAGTGGTGAACTCGGCCTCGTCGCTCGCGTAGAAGACGGCCGCGGCGGCAACGTCGCGGGCCTCGCCGACCCGGCCGATTGGCGGGACCGGCCAGTCGCCGCTCTCCGGGCGGTCCTCTTCCCCGGCCGGGGCCATGTGCCGCATGCCAGGCCAGATGTCTCCCGGGCAGAGCACGTTGGAGCGCACCCCGTCGGGACCTCCCTCCAGCGCCAGCATCTTCCCCAGCATCACCACCGCCGCCTTCGAGACCGAGTACAGCCCGATGGCCTGCTCACCCCAGATTCCGGCGTCGGATGCGATGTGGATCATGCAGCCCCGGCGGCGAGCCAGGTGCGGGTAGGCGGCCTGCGCATAGAGGAAGTAGCCCCGCACGTTCACGTCCATCAGCCGGTCGTAGTCCGCCAGGGGCGTTCGCAGCAGGCCTGCCTCTACCCCGACCCCGGCGTTGTTGACCAGCACGTCAAGGGTCCCCAGGTGCCCGGCGGCCAGGTCCACCGAGCGCACCACGGCGGCAGGGTCGCCAGCGTCGGCGGCCACGAACCAGCTCTGGCCGGCATCGCGCAGCGCTGCCTCCGCGCGCAAGCCCAGTTCCTGGTTCCGCCCGGTCACCACCACGGTGGCGCCCTCCCGCAGGAACCTCTCGGCAATGGCGAAGCCGATGCCGGTCGTACCCCCGGTCACCAGTACGTGCTTGCCCCGCAGCCTTCCCGCGCCGCCGGCCGTATCCACCGGTCAGGGGACCATTTCGGCGTCGGCGTTCAGGATGGAGTCGATCAGGCCGGGGAAGCGGGCGTCGAGGTCGGCCTTGCGCACGCACATGAAGCTCTTGGTGCCCTCCATCCGCTTGGCGACCACCCCCGCCTCGCGCAGTATGCGCAGGTGGTGGGAGAAAGTGGACTTGCTCATCTCAAGAGGAATGTCCTGCATCACGCGCGCGCACCACGACTCTCCGGTGCGGGCAACGTACTGGACCGTCGCCAGCCGGTGCCGGTCGGCGAGGGCAGCCAGCACCCGCGGCAATTCGAAGTCTGCCGCTGCTGGCTCGGTGACGTCATCGATCACAGGCCTAGCGTAGCGCGGATTTGCGGATAGTTCGACGATCATAGTATGTTCGCCATTGATCGAACGTTCTACGGTTGTCCAACTAGGAGCATCTTCGTGTCGAACGTTACCCCCCAGCCACCGCCGACCCTCGCCAGTGCCCGCCACTCGCACCACGCCATCGCCCCCGCCCGCAGGCTGCTGCGACCGGGGCCGCTGGCAGGCCGCTACCCCGCGGTGGCGGCCATGGTCGTGCTGTTCCTGGTGCCTTACCTAGCGCTGTCCGCCGCCCTGCAGCCGATCACGCCGCTGATCTCGGGCACGCTGCACATCAGCCCGCAGGCCACCAGCCTCGCCTCCGGCATGGCCAACGCCGCGTACGCGGCCGGCACGGTCCTGGCCGTCCAGTTCGCCCAGCACCTGCCCCAGCGGCGGATGATGCTGATCTACGCCGCGTTCCTGGTGATCGGCTCGGTGCTCGCCGCCTCGGCGACCAACGCGCCCGTGTTCATCGCCGGGCACGTACTGCAGGGCCTGTGCACCAGCCTTCTGCTGATCGCGGCCGCGCCGCCGCTGTTCCTCGGCTACCCGGCGGCCAAGCTGCGCTGGACCACGATGATCATGAACATGTGCATCTTCGGCGCCGTCGCCGCCGGCCCGCTGATCGGCGGCGCCATGGCCTCCTTCCATGCCTGGCGGCCGCTGTTCTGGATCGCGGCCGGCGTGGCCGTCCTCGGCCTCATACTGGCCCTGCTGACCTTCGAAGACGCACCGCCCGCCGACCGCAGCGCCCCCAGGGACGGCCGGGCCATCGCCCTGGCCGTCGGCGGCTCGGTGGCCGCGTTCTGGGGCGCCTCGGAGCTGACGACCCACGCGTTCCTTGACCCCGTCGCCATCGGCCCGCTGCTAGGCGGACTGGCATTGATCATCGCCTTGTGGATCTACCAGTACCGCGGCACGCGCGTACTGCTTACCCTGCGCCCGCTGGCCAGCACGTTCCCGGTGGCCGGGATCGTGGTGGCGGTCTGCGCGGCGGCCGCCTCAGTGTCGGCGATCGCGCTGACCAGCGCGTCGCTCGCCACCCGGTACGCGCCGCTGCACCTGGGCCTGCTCTACCTGCCCGAACTCGGCGGGGCCGTGCTCGCGTCGATCGCGTTCGGCGTGGCGTTCAGCACCAAGTACATCCACTACTTCACCTTGTTCGGCATGACCTGCCTCGCCGCCGGGATCCTCGTGATCCAGGGCGTGGTGCCCCCGACCGCCGGGCTCACCCTGGCCGGCTCGGCACTGATCGGCGTCGGCGTGGGCGCCTCGGTGGTCCCCGCGCTGTTCCTCGCCGGGTTCTCGCTGCGCTCCGCCAGCATCCAGCGCGTGTTCGCCATCCTCGAACTGATGCGCGCGTTCGCGGCGTTCATGATCGTCCCGATCCTGCTGCACTTCGCGGTGTCGCTGGCAGGCCTGCCGACGGAGGCCATGCGGACCACCTTGTGGGTGTGCTTCGGCCTCGCCGTCGGCGGGACGCTAGCCGGCGTCCTGCTCTACGTGCTCGGCGGCACGGTACCGCCCGCCCCGTCGCTCGAGCGATTCCTCAGCGGCGGCGAGCCGGGGTGGGAGTCCCCGTCACTGCTCGCGAGGATCCGCCGCCCGGGCCGTCGCATGCGCCCCTGACCAGTATTTTCCAGCGAAGGAGATGCCATGAGGGCAGAAACGAGCGACGAGTCAGGACCCGTCCTGTTCGCCTACGACGGGTCAGAGCTAGCCGGGCACGCGATAACCGAGGCCGGCCGTCAACTGCGGGCCGGGCGTGACGCGGTCGTCCTGACCATATGGGAACCGTTCAACGTCGGCTTCCTCCCGGTCGACGCAGCGGACTTCGACGCCGCCGGGGCCGACGAGGTCAAGGCCGCGGCCGAGAAAACCGCAGCGCAGGGGGGGTCGCTGGCCGAGGCCGCCGGATTCCACGCGGAGACCGTGACGGCCGAGGGGGCACCGACCTGGAAGGGCATCATCGACGCGGCCGAGTCCCGCGACGCCGCCCTCATCGTTCTCGGCTCCCACGGCCGCAGCGGCGTGACCAGCCTCATGATCGGCAGCGTCGCCAGCGCCGTCACCGCGCACTCACGGCGGTCAGTGCTGGTCGTGCACCACCGCCACAGCTAGAGGCCGGCCGCCAGGCTATTGTCAGGCCCCGACCCTAGGACAAAGATCTGTCCGGGCGAGCAACTCGGCCCTGGCCGACCCGTCTGACGGCGCCGGGAACGCACCTGAGGAGCACCCTGGTCATGGCACGCGGCATCACGCGACATCCGGCTCGACCCAAGGATCAAGGCGTTCCTCGCCGACGACGAAGCCGAGCCTGAAGGAAACGTTGACAGCCGGGAAATCCTCGCAGCCGGACGGCAACACCATCAACCTCCAGGTGATCCGCCCAGACAATGGCGAGACGCTGCCGTGCGTCTATTACATCCACGGCGGCGGGATGGGGTTCCTGTCCTGCTTCGACGGCATGTTCAGGGGGTGGGAAAGCTCATCGCGGCGAACGGATATCCGTGTTTCGCCGCACCGGCTCCCCGCCGCGCAGGACCATGGATACGGGGTGAGCCAGGAACGGGTGGAGGCATAGGTGATCCAGGACCCGCCGGAGTATCACGGCGATCCGGCAGCCGTCCTCGGGCCGGGATCCCGAGTAGCGGGTTACCGGCTGGAAGAGCAGGTTGGCGCTGGCGGGATGGCCGTGGTGTACCGGGCTCGTGATGAGCGCCTAGGCCGGCTGGTGGCGCTGAAGATCATGGCTCCCGCCATGGCCGCCGATGCGATGTTCCGCCAGCGCTTCACCCGGGAGTCGCGGGCGGCGGCCGCGGTGGACCATCCGCACATCATCCCGGTCTACGAAGCCGGCGAGGCCAGCGGCGTGCTCTTCATCGCAATGCGATTCGTGAGCGGCGGAGACGTCGGCTCCCTGCTGCGCCGGGAGGGCCCGCTGCCGTCGGCGAGGGCCGCGTCGATCATCTCGCCGGTGGCGTCCGCGCTCGATGCCGCGCACGCCGCCGGCCTGGTACACCGGGACGTCAAGCCAGCGAACATGCTGCTTGACACCCATCCTGGCCGGCCCGATCACGTCTACCTCTCGGACTTCGGGCTCAGCAAGGGAGCGCAGTCGGCCCGGCTGACCGCCTCGGGTCAGTTCCTCGGCACGCCGGATTACATCGCACCGGAGCAGATCGAGGGGCTGCCCGTCGACGGGCGGGCGGATCAGTACGCGCTGGCGTGCGTGGCTTTCGAGTTGCTGACCGCAGCGGTGATCTTCGACCGTAACGAAGGCTGGGCGACGGTCTGGGCCCACCTGAACAGCCCGCCCCCGCCGGTGACCTCGATCCGGCCGGAGCTGTCGGCGGCCGTTGACCAGGTGCTGGCCCGGGCCCTGGCGAAGGCACCGCAGGACCGTTATGCGAGCTGCCTGCAGTTCGCTGACGCGCTTCGGGAGGCGCTCGGGCTGGCTCCCTATCACCTGGGCTCCGGTGCCACGCCCGCGACGGGCGGCACCGGCAACGGATTGGCCCGGTCGGCCGCCCCGGACACGGCGAACGGCCCGGCCGCCACGGCCAGCATGGCTGATCCGGCTCACGGGGCAACCGGGCCCGCACGTGAGGCGGCCACGTCCCGCATCGTCGCGGCGACCGCGAGCCCGCCCCGGGGACACCGGGCCGGGCAACCACGGTCGCGCCGGCGGTGGACCCCGATCGCGCTGGCCGGCGTAGTCATCGTGGCCGCCGCCGTGACGGCCGCGGTGCTGGCACTCCCGGCTCATCCGGCCCCGTCCGCGCCCGCCGTGCCACCGCTGTTCAGGCCCACCGCCGCCTTCACCGCACCCAGGACGCCGGGACACTGGCAGTACGTGTCCTCTCTCGTGTTCAGCCCGGACGGCCGGACCCTGGCCACCGGGATGACGACCGGTACCGGGGACTCCGCGGATATTTCGCTATTCTCCGGTGAGACCTTCCTCTGGAACGTGGCCACCGGCAAACGGACCCTCACCATGGCTGGGGTCGGCGACGCCGGCGAGGCGTTCAGCGCGGACGGCACGACGCTGGCCGCGCCCGGCGGCGCCGGCCAGCGCAGCCTCTACTTCTGGAATGCGACCACCGGGAAACCGGCCACCGACCTGGGCAACATGCCTGCGTCGATCGCTGACGTGGCATTCAGTCCGGACGGGAAAGTGCTCACCGCCGAGGACACCGCAGGCGTGGTTTACCTATGGGACCCTGTCAGCAGGCAACTGACCTTCACCATCGGAAAATCAGCAGACCCGTATGCCTACGATCTGGCTATCAGCCCCGACAGCCAGACCCTCGCCACACTCCAGAACAGCGGGGCCAGGAACCAGGTCTACCTGTGGAACATCGCGACCAACCG
This sequence comes from uncultured Actinomycetota bacterium, assembly GCA_963767685.1. Taxonomy (GTDB): domain Bacteria; phylum Actinomycetota; class Actinomycetes; order Streptosporangiales; family Streptosporangiaceae; genus Trebonia. The sequence goes on along the minus strand of CAVYEZ010000005.1, from coordinate 324,133 downwards.
GAGTTTCGTCATCGTTACCAATCCCGGCGATTCACCGGTCTCCTCGGTAGCTTTCAGGCCGGATGGCAAGACGATCGCCCTCAGCGGCCTCAACGGGAAAACCGCCCTCTTGGACATCGCCACCCAGAAGCTCCTCGCCACGTTCACCGATGCCGGCAGTTCCGGAGTCACAACCGTGGCGTTCAGCCCGGACGGCCAGATGCTGGCCACCGGCGACTACAACGGCAAAACCTACCTGTGGAACCTCCGCACCGGGACGCTGGTCGCCGCCCTGGCCAATCCGGGAGGAACGCTCGCCCCGGTGTTCAAAGGCAAATACCGCGACGCGGTCACCGGTATCGCGTTCAGCCCGGACGGCAAGACGCTGGCCACCAGCGGCACCAACGGCAGCGCCTACCTGTGGCGCATCCGCTGACCCGCTGAGCGTGGAACCACGCGATCGGTGCCGGCGTTGCCTAGGAGGGTCGGCGTAGGCAAAGCGTGTGGACCAGCCATCACTTCCCGCGCCATCCCATATATGGGAGCGGTGGTCAACTCGTCATGCACGGCGCGGTCTGAACCGGGATCACTCCAGTTCGCAGCGCAGGCGCTTGATGCCGTTGACAAAGCTGGACTCCAGGTAATCCGGCTCGTCTGCGGCCCGGATGCCAGGGGCGCGGGCCAGCAGCTCGCGCCAGATGGTCGTGATCTCGCGGCGGGCCAGGTGGGCGCCTAGGCAGAAGTGCGGTCCCGGTGCCCCAAAGCCCACATGCGGGTTCGGTGACCGCGTGATGTCGAACCGGTCCGGGTCAGCGAAGACCTCCGGGTCCCGGTTCGCGGCCTGGTAGAACAGCAGCACCTTGTCGCCCGACGCTAGCGCTTGGCGGTTAAGCACGTAGTCGCGGGTAACAGTGCGGCGCATCCAGATGACCGGAGAGGCGTGCCGGACGACCTCCTCGGCAAAGGAGCCGAGCAGCCCGTCAAGGTCCGACAGCAGCAGCACCCGCTGGCCAGGATGCTCGGTGAGCAGGTGCAGCGCGTGCGAGATCGCGTTGCGGGTGGTCTCGTTCCCGGCCGCCATGAGCAGGATGAAGAACGCGAAGAGCTCGCCATGGTCAAGCCGCTCGCCGTCGACATTGCCTGTCATCAGGGCGGAGACCAGGTCCTCACCGGGGTGCTCCTCCCGCCCTCGCGCCAGCGCGAACAGGGCTTCCGCCAGCTCGGCAGCGGCGGCCATAGACTGCCGCCGGGCCTCCACAGGATCCGCGCTGACGTACTCGGTGTCGCCGCCGGCCAGCATGACATTGGTGGTCCGCACGATCATGTCGTAGTGCTCGTCGCCTATGCCCATCATGTCGCAGATAACCTTGAGCGGCAGCCGGGTCGCGACCTGGGCGACGAAGTCGCCCGGACCGGCCGCCAGCAGGTCATCGACAACCTGCGCGGCGGTTCGGCGGACGTCAGCCTCGAACTTCGTGATCATCTTCGGCGTGAACGAGCGGGAGACGATGCGGCGCAGCCGCGCGTGCCGGGGATCATCCATGTTGAGCATCGAGCGGAAAGCCTCGTTCGACTCGGCAGCCAAGTCGAACACGCTGGTCACCCCGGCGGCCGAGGAGAAGACGGCGGGGTTGCGGCTCGCCTCGGTGACGTCCGCGTGACTCAGAAGCGCGTAGTACCCACCTTCGGCCCTGCCGGTGGGGGATGGCCCAGTGGTGAAGAATGGCCGCTCTGGCCGCGCCCGCAATCGCGCGTATGCTGCATACCTGGCGTCTCGGGGTCGCGACCAGAAGGCGGGGGAGGAAAAGTCAAGCTCGCCGGCAACTGGGGTAGGCGCCATAGGCAACAGGTTATGTGAGTCCGGGCCAGCGCGGCATAGAGGTAAAAGCGCGCTGACATGCGGGCGAGTTCCTGGAGGCCGATTCCCGCGACGAGGGCACCGAGATAGGCGGTGCCGCGGGTCCGGTCGGCGATGATGCCCAGCGGTTCCGGCGGACCGGCGGTGCTGTTCGGCCTGTCGATGGCTACGAGGTCTTCACGATCAGCCGCATGCAGGAAGAATGGCGGCGCCTGCGCCGCCTGCCAAGGCGCAGCCTGGCGCAGGCTGCGATTGGTTCAATCCCGGCAGAGGCTTAAACCGTCAGCTGGCGGGCGTATCCCCGGTCTTGCCGACTACCGGCAGCGACAGTACCAGGTACAGCACAAGCCCCGTGCCAAGCCCGACCGCCCAGCTGTAGTCGTACAGCGGCTTGAGCGCAGGAATCAGCCCGTCAACCGGGAACGGCCCGGACCCGGCGGGCGCCGAGTACGCACCGCCGACGGACAGCACCCCCCCGACGACGGTTCCCACCACCGCACGCCAGTTCCAGCCGCCGCGGTACCAGTACCGACCGCCGCGCGTGTAAAGCGCCCCGAGCGACAGCTTCGCCCGCGCCGCACCCAGTAGCCGGCGATCAGCACGCCGGCGATCGTACCGAGCACGCCGCCGTAGAACCCGAGCCGTGGGACACATTGATGGAGCGGCTGGAGAGCGGCATCTCCGGTGGCTTCATCGTGTTCGACCTGGAGCGCTTCACCCGGCAGCCGAAGGACGGCGAGCGGATGATCGACCTCGCTGCGCGCGGGCTGCTGGTGCTCGACAGCGAAAGCGAGTATGACCTGACAACCCCCAACGGTAAGAAGACGTTCCGGGACGGGATCAACGCCGCCGCGTACTACTCCGACCGGATGTCAACCAAGGTCCGCCGTGGCTTGCGCGAACGAGCCATGTCAGGCGCACCGCTGGGGGACAGCAGCAGGTTCGGGTTCGAAGCCGACCGCATCACCGTCAAGGAAGACGAGGCCGAGATCATTCGCGAGGTGACAAGGCGGCTTCTGGCCGGAGAGACGCGGTTCGCTCTAGTCGATGAACTCAACGAACGCGGCATCCGCAGCAGCCGTGGCAGGCCGTTCAGCCTGACATCGCTCAAGGCGCTCGTGATCCGCCCGATCAACTGCGGGAGGATTACCCACACCAACCTGACGCCGACCCGGCCGCGCGGCAGCCGCTGGAAGCGAGCCGCGAGCAGTGGAAACAGCGGTGGGACAAGGCCGACAAGGAAAAGCGGGATCTGCTCAAGATGGCGCTGCAAGGCAAGCACCTGGTGATCCCCCCAGAGCGGGGCAGGGGCAGCACCGACCCGGCCAACAACGTGCGCCGTATCACGATCGAGTAGCGCGCTTCCGCTGGGCAGGCCGGAAATCGTTTCATTCGTTACGTTTCATTTGCCTCCCGAAGACCTGGTCATCTACGAGTTGCACGTGCGTGGGTTCACCCGTCATCCCGCCTCCGGAGTCCGCCACCCCGGGACGTTCGCCGGTCTCGTCGAGAAGGTCCCTTACCTGTGTGACCTCGGCGTCAACTGCGTCGAGCTGATGCCGGTCTTTGAATTCGACGAGCTCGACGTTCCCCGGCAGAACCCGGTAACCGGAGATCGCCTGCACAACTACTGGGGCTACAGCACGGTCGCGTTCTTCGCGCCGAAGTCGGCCTATGCGGCGACCGGTGCCCACGGGATGCGGTCGCGCTTGTACAGCGTCGCGAGCGACAGCCTCGCCCGCGCCCGCACCGGCCGCCGTGCGCTGGGTCGCCAGCAAGGCAGCGGCCCTCTTCGAGGAACTTGCAGGGCTAGCGGTCTTCTGGAGGAAACCGGAAGCACCCCGCATCCCATCTGATGGGCTAAGGCCCTCGTACGATCTTGATATGAGGCGGCAAGGATGCTGCCGGGGCGGAGACCCGATGAATGCCCGACTAAGCGACCGGATTGTCGAAGAGCAAGCCGCGCTGCGCCGGGTCGCGGTGCTCGCCGCCAGGGGCGCGTCGCCTGAGGAGGTCTTCATCGCGGTTACCGCCGAGGTCAGGAAGGTCCTGGATGTCGACGTGACGGCTCTGGCCCGGTACGACCCCGACGGGGCAATGACGTATGTCGCGCGCTGGAGCGGGATCGGCGAGGACCGCGGTGGCGGCGCGCGCCCGCGCCTCGGCGGGCGGAACGTGAGCACGCTGGTGTTCGAGACGGGCAGGCCGGCGCGGATAGCCGACTTCTCCCAGGCCTCGGGTCCGGCCGCCGATGTCGTCCGCGGGCTCGGCATCCGCTCGGCCGTCGGGGCGCCGATCATCGTCGAGGGCCGGCTGTGGGGCGTCATGCGCGTCGCGTCCACCAGCGAGAAGCCGTTCCCGGCGGACACCGAGGCGCGGCTGGCCGCCTTCACCGAGCTGGTCGGCACCGCGATCGCCAACGCCCAGGCCCGCGTAGAGCTGCGCCGCTACGCCGAAGAGCAGGCCGCGCTGCGCCGGGTGGCGGTGCTCGTGGCCCGGGGGGCGCCGCCGGATGAGGTGTTCGCCGCGGTTGCCGCCGAAGCCGGCCGGTTGCTTAGCGCCGACCTGACGGCGGTGGGACGGTACGAGCCGGACGCCGTGGTGACACTCGGCGCGTGGAGCAGCACCGGCGCCGCCATGCCCTTCCCCGTAGGCACCCGGACGAGCCTCGGCGGAGGGAACCTGATCACGCTGGTCTTCCAGACCGGGCAGCCGGTGCGGATGGAGGACTACGCCGGCGCCACCGGCGCGGGCGCTGGTGTCGGACGCGACTGGGGGTTCCGCGCGGCGGTAGGCGTGCCGATCACCGTCGAGGGACGGCTGTGGGGGGTCATGGCCGTCGGGCCCACCCGCGAGGAGTTCCTGCCGGCGGATGCCCAGACGCGGCTCGCCGGGTTCACCGAACTGGTGGGCACCGCGATCGCGAACGCCCAGGCACGCGTGGAGTTGCGCACCTTTGCCGACGAGCAGGCCGCGCTGCGGCGGGTCGCGACGCTGGTCGCTGGCGGGGCGCCGCCAGCGGAGGTGTTCGCCGCGGTTACCGAGGAGATCGGGCGCGCGCTCTCCGCTGACTTCACGGGCATGAGCCGGTACGACACGGACGGCACGGCGACGACCGTTGGCCTGTGGAACAGGGCAGACGCCCCTCCGGCTGCTACTGCGGTCGGCGATCGGCTGAGCCTCGGCGGGCGGAACGTGAGCACGCTGGTGTTCGAGACGGGCCAGTCCGCGCGAATCGACGACTACGGTGACTCCTCAGGCATGCTTGCCGCGGCCGGCCGCAGTTGGGGCTTCCGCTCGGCCGTTGGCGTGCCGATCAGCGTCGGGGGGCGACTGTGGGGCGTGGCATCTGTGGGGTCTACTCGCAGGGAAGCCCTTCCGGCGGACACCGAGGCGCGGCTCGCCGGGTTTACCGGGCTGGTCGGCACCGCGATCGCCAACGCCGAGGCGCGGGCAGCGCTCGCTGCGTCCCGCGTGCGCATTGTTGCCGCCGCCGACGAGGCCAGGCGCCGCATCGAGCGAGATCTGCACGACGGCGCGCAGCAGCGCCTGGTCACTCTCGCCCTCCAACTGCGGGAAGCCCAGGCCACGGCGCCACCCGAGGCCGCGGAGGTGGTAAAACGTCTGGACGGGGTGGCCGCGGGGCTCGCGGCCGCACTGGATGAGTTGCGCGAGATCGCCCGCGGCATCCACCCAGCCGTGCTGGCCGGGGGCGGGCTGCGTCCGGCGCTTGGGGTGCTGGCCCGCCGCTGCCCCGTCCCGGTGGACCTCCGCGTCCAGGTCCCAGGCCGACTCCCAGACCCGGTAGAGGTGGCCGCCTACTACGTCGTGTCCGAGGCGCTGACCAACACCGCCAAGCACGCCCGCGCTGCCACGGCCACCGTCGACGTGGCGGTGGCCGGGCTGGCCGAGAACGGAATGGTTGCCGCCACCGCAGCGGCCGGGGCGACGGCCGACCAGCGTGTGCTGCGGGTCAGCGTCCGCGACGACGGCCTCGGTGGCGCCGGCTTTGGTGCCGGCTCGGGACTGGTCGGCCTCCGCGACCGCGTCGAAGCCATCGGCGGGCGCCTCACGCTGGACAGCCCGCGGGAGGGGGGCACCACCCTCGACGTTCGCATCCCGCTGAAAGCCGAACACGACCGTGGAGCCATCGAGACCGAGCGATGACGAGCCTGGCAAGCGGCCTCGACCGGGCCGGCCAGTGTCTGGCGTCCTTGGGTATGGTCTCCAGGGTCTCGAGCCGAACGTCAGCGCGCCATCCTGGAAGAGGAACAGCCTGCCCAGGCAATCGCCCAGCTTGAGACACAACTTGGGGTTCTGCATCAGCAAGCCGATCGGGCTGACACGGAGTTCGCTCACCTCATGGGCCGCCTCGGGGCGATCGAAGCTAAGCACGGCGCGTTGGCTTCCCCTGGCGAGGGGGCGGTGCGCGAACTGCATGATCGTCTCGCTGAGTCGAGAGCGAGGCAGGACTGGTACCGGCAGGAACAAGGAAAGCGTGACCCCCACCCCAGGGAACCGCTCTGGTGCAGGATCGGGCCGATCCCGCCCGCCTTAACCAGCATGTAGACGAGCAGCGCGGTGAACGCGACGGTGACCAGCGGCGCGGCCCAGTTCTCGAACCGCCGCAGCGCGTTGGTGCCCCGCCAGATGAGCAGCATCTGCACTAGCCAGAATGCCGCGAACGACAGCCACATCGTCCACGGCTGCCCGCCGAAGCCGCTGGCGTTCGTCCAGCCGGAACCCGCGAGCCTGCCGATGATCGTGTAGATCGCCTGGCCGCCGATCCAGGTCTGGATGCCGAACCAGCCGCAGGCGACGAACGCGCGGAGCAGCGCCGCCAGGTTGGCCCCGCGCACGCCGTAGAAGGCACGCGCGAACACAGGGTACGGAATGCCGTACTTGGTGCCCGCGTGGCTGTTCAGCAGCATCGGGATCAGTACCAGGAAGTTGGCAATGGTGATCGTCAGGAACGCCTGCAACAGCTCATGCCGAGCACGATCAGCCCGGAGGCCAGCAGGTACGAGGAGATGTTGTGGCTCATGCCCATCCAGATGGCCACGTAGTTGTACGTGGTCCAGGTCCGCCTGCTCAGCGGGACCGGGGCGAGCTCGGAGTTCGCTGCGGGGCTGCCTGCGATGGATCCCGGGTCGGCGACCGCTCCACCTGCGCGCCGACGATGCGTGAGCATTCACGTCCCCCTGTTTATGGCCGTTTTGGTGTGACGGGGGGTTACTTGTTCCTGGGTTACGGTTGCCCTTCGGAGAGGGTGTCAGGCGGATGGCCGGGGCTGGCTTCGGGGATGATCCCGTGGCGTGACCGAGTCGCTGCCGCCGGAGGATCCGCGTGATGGGCTGATCCGTGAGCAGGCGGCGCCGCTCGCGGTGCAGGATGAGCAGATCGCGGGGCACGAGGAGCGGATCGCGGCGCTGGAGACCCTGGTCGCGGGGCTGCGGGGGCAGCTGGAGACGGCCCTGCGGGCCGCTTCCAGGAACTCGGGGAACTCCTCGATGCCCCCCAGCAGCGATGACCTGCCCGGGCGCAGGCCGCCGGCCCGGGAAGAGCGGCGCGCCGCGGAGCGGGCGGAAAAGAGGCGGAACCGGGGGAAGCAGCCCGGGTCGCCGGGCGCGGCGGTGCGCTGGCGCAAGGCGGACGAGTTCGTCGGCCACTTCCCGCAGAAGGACTGCAAGTGCGGCGCCGACCTGGCGGACGCCGCTGACCTGGGCGTCGCCCGGTCTTACCAGCAGGAGGACGTCCCGGAGCCGCAGCCGTCCAGGCGGTACCAGCACGACCTGCGCAAGACCCGGTGCGCGTGCGGGATGGTGCACGTCGCGCCGCGGCCGGCCGGGGTGCCGGTCGGGCCGCGCCTGTCGGCGATGGCCGTCTACCTGTCGGTGTTCCAGCACGTCCCGGTCGAGCGGGCGCAGTACCGGCTCGACATCCGCGGCTACATCGACACCGCCCGCAAGCACGGCCTCAACGCCCTTGACGTCCTGCACCAGCTCATGCTGGGGAACCCCTGGCTGCCCCCGGCCCAGCCGATCTCCCCGTAACACCGCCTCCGAAAGCGAGCCGCCAGTAACCCGCTGTCTATCGGGTGAATGCTCAGGGCAAGAGTGCGAGGCTTGGAGTAGCCGGGTATTTCCCGGAAATGAGGCAGCAGGAGGAACGGTGCGCGGTGTTACCTGGAAGAACCAGAGCAAATTCACCGATCCGGGAGCGGCCGGGGCGGTGATCGACGAATTGCCCGCGGACCTCGCCGCGCTCCGGGAGGCGAGCTCCCAGCTGGTGTTCCACTACCGGGCCGACGGCGACTGGGCGGAGAACGGCGTGCCGGCCGAGCGGGCCGGGGAGATCGACACCCGGTACGCCGACGCGATGCTCGCACTGCTGCTGAGCCGCGGCGAGCCGACGCTGGCCAGGAAGCGCCTGCCGCCGGACCGGGTCGTCGGCTGCTGCCGCGATGCGACGCTGCTGTTCGTCTCCCTGGCCAGGCACAAGGGCATTCCCGCCCGGATGCGGGTCGGGTTCGCCGCCTATTTCCACCCCGGCCTGCTGATCGATCACGTGGTGGCGGAGGCATGGGACGAGGCCGCAGGCCGCTGGCGGCTCATCGACGGGGAGATGGACAGCGGCTGGACCCCGGAGACGGACGGGCACCCCGTCGACTGGACGGACCTCGCCGGCGACCAGTTCGTGACCGGACCCCGCGCCTGGCAGGCGGCCCGCGCGGGTACGTCCGACCCGGAACGTCACCTGACCGCCCCCGGCCTGGACGCGCCGGAGCTGCGCGGCTGGCCCCTCCTCGCGCGCCACGTCATCCACGACCTGGCCGCGCTGAACAAGACCGAGATGCTGGTGTGGGACGCGTGGGGCATGCAGCTCGGCCTCGATCCCGGCCCGGTCGCCGAGCAAGACGCAGTGCTGCTGGACGAGGTCTGCGCGCCCCCGGCCGACCCCGCAGTCTCCCCCGACGTCGTCGCCGCACTCGCCGACCGGGACGAGCTGCGCGTCCCGGCCACCGTCACCAGCTTCGACCCCTACGGCGGCCCCCCGCGCGAGGTCACCCTCCGCCCATGACACGCCTCCGACGCCGGATAGCACGTCAATAAACCAGCCCAACCACCGGGCGGGACCGGGCGCCGACGGCGCCGCCCTCCGCCAAAGTCGCTCCGCAGCGTAACTGGCGTGAATGTTTACGACGATGCCGCTCGCCATGAGCAATGTCAGGTGCTTATGCGATCTTGCCCGTCATGACGCCGCCAGCCCAGGTCGCTCGGGAGCGGGGTAAGCGCGTTTCGCCATCACAGGCACTCCTTACTCGGCCGGAAAGCCCCGCACTGGCCACTTCCGGCCGACTGGATCAGCGATGACGCCAGCCAGTTTCGCTTCGCCTTTTCCCCGTGAACGAACTCCCGGCGACGCGCCTTACCGCGCCGTGCGTCCATGGATGACTCCGCGCAACGCTTATCCACTCTAAACAGCGTGCATCGCAGAACGGCCATGAGCAGATCGTGAAGGTCGCCGGCGACCTGCTCGACCGGGTGGATAAGCGGGATGACTGACCGTCGGCCCGGCTACGGGCAGCAGCGCTACCAGGGATACGGCACGTCCCAGCGCCGCCATGAAACGTGCCAAATCAGGAATGGACTGCAGAGGCCGGGTAGCTGAGCGGCGACATCACCGCGAGACAGGGAGAAAATGCGATGACAGCCGGGGAAAGCGGTGCCGTGACCGGCACAAAGGACAAGGACTATAACCTGATCTGGTACGTGGAGGCCTGCCTGAGCAACGCGCTGCGCCTGGAGACCTACATCGAGGACGCGACCCGCGAGGGCGACTCGGAGCTTGCCGAGCTGTTCCGCAAGGCGCAGGCGGACAGCCGCAAGGGAGCCGAGATGGGCAAGCAGATATTGCGCTCCCGGCTCACTTCCTGACGCAAGGCGGCTGGGCCACGCATCTCTTGCCGACGGGCGGACCGCTCCTAACGGCGGATGTCGCGCATCGAGGGCTGCCTGGCCATTCGTGACAGCGCCCGGGAAGCCGGACCGGCCCAGCCGCTGCACCGGGACCGCAGCAGGCAGCCCGTAACGTTATCCCTGGCAGTTCGGGCACCAGAACCTGGGCCGTTTTTGGCCGGGTGGTCCCTGCTCGCCTCTCCGGATCGGTGTCCCGCAGCGCCTGCATGGCCGTCCCGCGCGCCCGTAGGCCCAGTTCTCTCGTCCGGGTCTGGTGTCCCCGGTGGTGACGTGCCCGGGTCGCTCCTTGTTCGCGTGGAGGAGCCGGCGCCCGAGCTCGACCAGTGCAGTCAGCTCATCAGCAGAAAGAGACCCGACGGTCCGCCACGGGTCGATGCCGCGCAGGAACAGCATTTCTGTAGCATAAATTGTCCCTGCCCCAGCCAGGTTCCGCTGGTCGAGCAGCGCTTCGCCGATGGGGCGGTCAGGGTCGCGGGCGAGCCGCGCCACGGCGGCGACCGGGTCCCAGTCCTGGCCCAGCAGGTCGGGGCCGAGGTGCCCGGTGACCTGGTCTTCCCGTGCGGTCGGTAGCACCTCGGTGATGCCGAGCTGGTACCCGGCAGCGACCCACGCGGAGTTGGCGAGCAGCAGCCGCAGCCGGTGGCTGTCCCTGAGCGGCCGCCCGCCCGCCGGCTCGATCCGCCAGGCGCCTTCCATTTTCAGGTGCGTATGCACGGTGAGGCCGCGCTCGGTGCGGATCAGCAAGTGCTTGCCCTGGGCAACGGCCTCGGTGACCGTCTGGCCGACGAGGCTGACGGTGGCGTACCGGGGCACGCGAAAATCGCTGCGGGTAAGCACCTGCCCGGCGAGAGCGGTGTGCAGCCGCCTAGCGGTGTTCCATACGACGTCGCCTTCTGGCACGCTTCCAGTCTGCCCGAAGTCGTCGAGTGCCCGGCCGCCCCGTCAGGAACGCCAGTCAGCGGCGCCGGTCGCCGGAGGCGGGATAGCCGTTGCCGTAACCGTTCCGTCCCTGGTCGGCGCGGCCCTGGCCGGCGCCGCCGGCGGCGTAGCCGTCCGCGGGCGCGGGGCGGTAGTAGCGGTCGTCCGCGCGGTCCGGCGCCGCCCCGGTCGCCGCCGACCCACCGGTCTGCCCGGGCTGCCCGGGATACGGGTACGAGCTGGTGACCCCGGAGTCGTAGGGGTTCTGCCCGCCGGCCCGCTGGCCCGCTGGCCCCGGCGGGCCTGGTGCCGGCCGAACGCCGCCGGCGGGTCCCGCCGCCCCGTTGCCGCCGCCCGGCGCGGTGCCAGCGGCGGGCAGGCCCGCGCCGGGAAGCTGCGCCTGGCTAGGCTGACGGGCCTGGGACTGCGGCTGCGGGCGCTGCTGCTGAGACGGCCGGGGCTGCTGTGCGTCGTACTGGCTTCCCGGCTGCCCGGCGGCCGGCAGCCCGGGAACGGCCCGGCCGCTGTTGCGGCTTGGCTGGCCGGATTGCCCGCCGTGGGCCGCTCCCTGGCCGTGCCCCGCGCTCGCCTGGCTCCTGCCGGGCTGCGCCGGGTGCCCGCCGTGGCTGGCCTGGCCTGCCCGGGGCCTGACCGCCGGGCGCGGGATAGCGTGCCGCCGTCGACTGGCTGATCGTGGTGGGCGCGTCATCGCGGTACCAGTATTCGCCGGTACGGCCGGCCTGGTGCTGGCTGGGCTGCTGGTACTGGCCGGTGACGAAGGTCTCGGCCTGCTCGGTCAGCTGCGTCTGCGCCTGGGAGCGCCGCGCGGCTACCCGGTACGAGCGGCCGTCTGTCTCGGTTTGCGCCGCCCGCGAGTAGGCCTTGCTGGTCAGCGGGTCGTCTTCGGCGGCGGCGCGGGCGTGCGCGCCGACGCGGGCCTGCGTCGGCCAGGCACCGCTGGTCTCGCGGCTGTCGTCGCGGCCGAGGTCACGACGGTCTGGTTCCCGGCGCTCGGGCGCCTGCCATCCGGCGTTGTCGGGACGCGCGTTGTCCGCACGGCCGTTGTCCGGGCGGCCGCTGTCGCCCCGGCCGCGCGCGGGCGCCGCGCTGAAGCTGGGTGTGGGGACGGGCGCGGGCATGAACCCGTTGGCGCGGGCGAGTGGCCCGGAGGCCCCGGTGCCGCCAGAGCCCTGGCCACGGGCGCTTGGCCGGGGATCGGGGTAACCGGAGGCGTTGACGCGTTCGATCCGCTCGGTCCGGTCGCCCCAGTCGGCGTCTGCGGTCCTGTGGGCGGCCGCCTGCCTGGTAGCCGTTCGGCTGGAACGAGGGCCGGGCGGCGGGCTGCGCGTACCCGTTCTGCGCCGGTCCCGGCTGGGCCGGTCCCGGCCGCATGCCGTTCTGCCCGGCGGGTGGCCGGGAGGCGGTGACCCCGACGGTGGGGGTGGGACCGGTGCCCGGGCGGGCGGGCTGGGGGCCCGTTCCCGGGCGGGCGGGCATGGGGCCGCTGCCGTTCCGGCCGCTGCCGTTCCGGCCGCTGCCGCCAGGCTGGCCGGCGCCCATCGGGCCGGACGTCCGCGCGGCACCGGGCTTGTAGTCGCCTGCGATTCCCGGGGGAGGGCCGAGCCGTCCCGTTACCCCCCGCTCGCCGCCGCGCTGGTCGCCGAAGCGGGAGTCGGCACCGCCGCCCATCCCCGGCCGCGCATCCGTCCTGGGCCGGGCGTCCCCGCCTGGCCGCGGACTGCCGCCAGTGGCCGGAAGGTTGTCGAGCGGCGAGTCGGTTCCGTTGAGCGGACGGTCAGCCGCGACCGAGGCCCAGTAGTCCTCGTCTGAGATTCCGTCGTCCGGCCAGATGTCCTCGCCGCGGTCCCGGCGCAGCCGCAGGATGCCGGTGCGCTCGCCGCGGTCCTCCCGGTCCCTGCGCCTGCGGCGGGTCCGGTCGGAACGGTCCTCGTCGGCGCCGTCCGGCAGGTCGTAGGCGCCGGTCGCGAACTCGTCGGCGCCGTAGCCCGGGCCGCTGCCGTACTCGGGGCCGCTGTAGTCGTCCGCGTAGGATGTAGCCCGGCCCGGCCTCGCCACGGCTGTCGCGTTGCCCCCGGCCGCCTGCCCGGCCTTCCGGGTGCTCGCCGGCCCAGCGGCCCTTGATTCCCTCGGGGGAGAAGTACTCGTTTGGCGACCAGCCGTCGTCTTCGTTTTGGTAAGCGTCCTGGGCGTAGCCGTCGTAGTCGTCGTACTCATCATCACGCCCGGCGTCGCCGCTGCGACCCCCTGGGCGCGCAGGCTTACGACTCAAGAACGACATACAACACCACCCGGCACAACACGGCCTGGCGTTGGCGCTAGCGAGGCGCGCGCGGCCATATACGCGAGCCTGCCCCCGTTGTCGCGAGCACCCTTGAACCGGCACTGGTTCGTAAGATTGTTACCAACGCTATGCCGGGCTGTCTCGTGAATCGCGAAACTTCACCACTGACTGCCGCAAGACCGGACATTCTGGTACGAAATATTCCGGTGATTCACGACTAATCATGACGTAGCGCTTACAGGCAGCCGACCGCGCCCGATGGTCGCGGCGGCGATCGCCTGCCATGCCGACTGGAGCGAAGTCCCGTTCGGCAGGTTCAGCACCGTATTGAGAGCGTACACGGTAAACCGGTAGCCGTGCCCGCTTGTTCCCGGGCACGGCGGGTCGTAGCGGTCGTAGCCGGCTGTCCCCCTGGCCTGGCGCACGCCGGGCGGCAGCTGCCCTTCGGCAGCGCCGAAGTCCCTGGCCCGATATCGAACACGACCCAGTACACGTACGGCGTGATCGGCGCGTCCGAGTCGTCGACCACGAGCGCGATCGACTTGGTGCCCGCCGGCGCGCCCGCCCAGGTGATGCGGCGGCGAGAGCAGGTGCTTTCCGGCGCAGGTGAACCGCTCGGGCATGATGTTGCGCGCGAACGTGCTCTCGGACACCGACATCGGGCTCGGCGCGGTAACCGTGACCCCGGACGAGAAGAGCCCGCACCCGGCGAGCGGCACGGCGAGTGCCACCGCCGCGACGGCCGTCGCTGCCCGCCTGGCCGGCCCCGCCGCCGGCGCGCCCTCATCTCCGCGTCCCACCTCACCCGCCAGAGTTTAGGGCCTGGCGCCGGTTGCGGCAGTCGCTACGGCGCGGTGAGTGCCCGCCGCGCCCTCGCGCGTCATCGTCGTGTGGATTTTGCGCACCGTACACGTCCAGAACTCACACAATCATGTAACCAGCCCGGACGTGCAGCGGGTAACAGCAAGAAGCGCGCAAGGCGCAGCCCACAGCGCGGCCTCCGCGCGGAAGCGCAGCCTGCCACCCGGAGATAACAGCAAGAAGCGAGGAGCGCCTCGCCGGTGCGGCGCTGCGCCGGAGGGGAAGCCGGCGCCGGGCGGCTCCTAGCCCCGGAAGGCGCTGTGGCCGGTGAGGGCCTGGCCGATCACCAGGGTGTGCATCTCCGGGGTGCCCTCGTAGGTGAGGACGGACTCCAGGTTGGCCATGTGCCGCATGATCGGGAACTCGTAGGAGATGCCGTTGCCGCCCAGGATGGTGCGGGCGGTGCGGCAGATCTCCAGGGCCTCCCTGGTGCTGTTCAGCTTGGCGATGGAGACGTGCTCGGGCGCGAGCTTGCCCTGGTCCTTCAGCCGGCCGAAGTGCAGCGCGAGGAGCTGCCCCTTGGCGAGCTCGACGGCCATGTTGGCGAGCTTTTCCTGGGTGAGCTGGAAGGCGCCGATCGGCGCGCCGAACTGCAGCCGCGTCTTCGCGTACTCCAGGGCGGTCTCGTAGCAGGTCCGCGCCGCCCCGAGCGCCCCCCAGAAGATGCCGAACCGCGCCTCGTTCAGGCAGGACAGCGGCCCGCGCAGCCCGGTCACCTCGGGCAGCACCGCGTCCTGCGGCAGCCGGACGGAGTCGAGAACGAGCTCGGAGGTGACGGAGGCGCGCAGCGACCCCTTGTGCTTGATCTCCGGCGCGGAGAACCCCGGCGTCTCCGTCGGCACGACGAAGCCGCGGACGCCTTCGTCGGTGCGCGCCCAGACCACGGCGACGTCGGCAATCGTGCCGTTGGTGATCCACATCTTCCTGCCGTTGAGCACCCAGTCGGCGCCGGACCTGGACGCCGAGGTCCGCATCGACGCCGGGTCGGACCCGGCGTCCGGCTCGGTAAGGCCGAAGCAGCCGATGGCCTCGCCCGCCGCCATCCGCGGCAGCCACTCGGTCTTGTGCGCCTCTGAGCCGAACCGCCAGATCGCGTACATGGCCAGGGAGCCCTGCACGGACACCAGGGACCGCAGCCCGGAGTCGGCCGCCTCGAGTTCCAGGCAGGCGAGGCCGTAGTCGACGGCGGACATGCCCGCGCACCCGTACCCGGTCAGGTGCATGCCGAGCAGGCCGATCTTGCCGAGCTCGCGGGCCAGCTCCCGGACGCGCGGGAAGCTCGCCCTTCTCGTACCAGTCGGCGACGTGCGGCAGGACCTTGTCGGCGCAGAAGTCGCGCACGGTCTGCCTGACGGCCAGCTCCTCCTCGCTGAGCAGCGTGTCGAGGCCGGCCGGGTCATGCGGGTCAAGCCGTGGGCGTGCGGAGGCGATGCGGCAGAGCTCATTAGCCGAGCGTATCAGCGCTGCCTGCGGGTGACGGTGGTCGCGTCGGCCGGCATGGCCAGCCGCTCGATCTCCAGGTGGGGGCTGGTCGGCTCGGCGAGGTAGCGCTTGCCTGACAGCCGCAGCAGCACGGTGTCGCCGAGGATCAGCTGGTCCCTGGTGCCCAGGTGGGTCTCCTGGTCGGCAGGGACCGGCTTGGCCGGCTCGAAGCCGCTGCCCGCCCACCGCTGCACCATGGTCCCGTTCGTGGAGTTCAGGTCGATCACCGACAGCCGCCAGTTCGCCGACCCGGCGTTGGTGAGCCGCATCATCAGGTGCTGCCTGCTCACGGTGTCGATGACCGACCGGCCGCCGTCGGCGTACATCGCCAGGTCGATGCCCTTGACCGCCACGCCGCGGCCGACGATCACCGGGCAGTCGACCTCCAGCGGGAACCGCAGGATGCTCCTGCTGCGACTCCAGGTCGGCGACGACGACCTCGTGCAGCGCCGCGCGCGGCCCGAGCGCGACCAGTTGCCGCCGGCAGGAAGGGCAGACCGCGGTGCCCTCCGGCGGATATCGCCGGCCAGGCGAGCAGCTGGCCCTGCCACTGCGCGGCCTGCCGGCAGGACGTGTTCGGGCACTTCCAGCGGGTCTGCAGGATCTTGCGGTGCGCCGGGTTCCTGGCGTCGAGCTTGGCCGCGTGGCGCAGCACCTTCACCTCGCGCGCCTGGGAGACGTCCTGCGCGCTGCGGGTCCTGATGCCGAGCGGCGCCAGCCGGACCGACGCCGTCGACGGTCTCCCAGGCGTGGAACCGCTCGGGCGACTGGTCGATCCACCGGTGCGCCGCGCGGTGGTCGATGTAGTGGTCGCGGGTGATGACGTGCAGCCCGCCGTGCGCGCGAGCCGCAGGATCTCGTCGTCCGCGACGGACGCGGTCCTGATCCCGCCGCCGCGCTTGAGCTCAAGGAACGAGCGCGCGTCCGGGCCGAGCACCCGCACCAGCGAGTCATCGGCCACGAGCTCGAGCAGCGCGTCGGCGCCGTGCTGCTCCCGCCACGCGGACATGACGAGGCCGAGCCGGTCCCAGACGGGCGCCTGCCGCCCGAGCGGCGGCAGGTAGGGCGACCAGCACACGTTAGAGACGTCAACAACCGCATTCCAGCTTGCCATCGCAGAAAATCGTAAACCAGGGTTCATGGCGGCGCCACTCCGATCGGCGGGCCGTGTCATAAGAACAGGTGAGAGTCAGACGCTGGCGAGGGCCTTGACCGCGGTGGTGAGGTCGTCAGGTGAGAGGGTGAAGGCCAGCCGGAGCCACGGCGAGCGCTCGGCGGAGACGGAGAGCAGCCGCCCGGGCACCACCGCGACGCCGCGCCGCAGCGCCGCCTGCGCGAACCCGCCGGAGTCGGCGTCGCCGGGCCGCCGGGCCCAGAGGGTCAGTCCGCCGGAAGGCGCCGTCCACGCCCAGTCGGGCAGGTAACGCGCTGAGCGCCGCCGCGACGGCCGCGTACCGCTGCCGGGCCCAGTCGGCCCGGTAGGCGATGATCTCCTCGTGCGACGAGCGGATCAGCGCCGCGAGGATGGCCTGCTGGAAGGGCGGTGAGCCCAGGTCGGCGGCGGCCTTGGCGGCGGCGAGCCTGGCGATGATCCCCTCGGGGGCGCGCACCCAGCCGGTGCGCAGCCGCCCCAGTACGTCTTGGAGAACGAGCCGATCGGTCACCACGTTCGGCAGCCGGGGAGCGAGCGCGGCCAGCGGCGGCGGCTGCGGCCCGGCGTTGAACTCGCCGGCCGCGACCCCTTCCGCGAACGCGCCGGGGTCGAGCGGCAGCTCGGCCAGGGTCATGTCGTCGATGAACGTGACGCCGGGATGCCGCCGCGCCAGGGCGACGATCTCGTGCCGCTCGGCGGCGGGCAGCACCAGGCCGGTCGGGTTCTGGTGGGTCGGGGTCAGGTAGGCGAGCGCGGGCTGGTGCACGGTGACCGCGTCGGCCAGCCGCCCCATGTCGCCGGGCGGCACGCCGACCGGCCGCGCGCCGCTTCGGTACAGCGCGTCGATGAACCCCGGGTAGGTGGGGTTGTCGGTCACCACCGGGTGCCCGGGCGCCACCTCGCAGCGCAGCAGCAGGTCAAGGGCCTGCTGGCCGCCCGTGGTGACGAGCACCTGGTCCGCGGTGGTCGGGACGCCGTGGCACGGTGGTGAGCATCGACGCGATGGCCGTGCGCAGTTCCGGCAGCCCGTACGGGTAGTAGCCGGTGCCGCGGGTCAGCCGCGACCGCTCGCGACTCGTCAAGGACGGTCGCCGGGTCGTGCAGCGCCGCCGCGACCTGGGGAGCGCAGTCGACCGCGGCGAGGGACAGGTCGAATTCCGGCGGGGCGGACAGCAGGCCGGTGAAGAACCCGTTCGCGCGGTGCACGGCCGCCGGGGTGGTGCGGTGCGGGACCAGGCGGGTGCCCGAGCCCTGGCGGCTCGCCGCCATGCCCTCGTCGCGCAGCACCTGGTAGGCGAGCGCGACCGTGTTCCGCGACACCGACAGGGACGCGGCGAGGGTCCGCTCCGGCGGCAGCCGGACGCCCGCGGGCAGCTCCCCGGTGTCGGCCAGGCGGCCGATCCGGGCGGCGAGCAGCCGGTACAGCGCGCCGTCCGCCGTCGGCCAGCGGCCGAGCAGGTCGGCGAGGGCCTCCGGGCCGATCGACGGCGCGGAACCCGGGTCCACTTCACTGTTAATTGGCACTGTCATGACAGTGCCAATGATGCCAGATTCGACGCCGTGCTCACCTATGTTTTCTGGATAATCGCGGTGGCCGGCCGTGTTCGCGCTCCTGTACTACCTCGTGGCGGACGGCATCAGAAACGGCGACCGCCCCGGTGACGCGAAGGTCACCGCGGTCGCTCACTACCGGGAAGCGGCCCGGCACGGTGCCGTCGGACGAGGCGCGCCCCGCTGATCGTCGTGACCGTGCGCAACCCGTCAGGCACGCCCGTCCTCGTCGCGCTCAGCGCGCGCCGGGCGCTGCTGCCCGCCGCGCTCACGGAGCCGCGCGCCGTCAGCGTGCCCCGGCTGACCGGGCGCGGGAAGTTCCGCCCGGGCAGGTACGAGATCGTCGGCGTCGCCCCAGCGGGCGGCGCGGCGGAACTCGCGGTGCCGGTCACCGAGCGGGCGCGCCGCTACCTGCTCACCGCCGCATCGGCCAGGAGGGCGGGCGCCTGCGCGTTCACCGGCTGCGGCTCGGCCCGGTGAGTCGCACGGCCGACGGAAGGCAAATCATAATGGTCGGGTGACCACTACCGCGGGACCGCAGGAAGCGCCGCCAGGCCCGACCCTGACACCCAGGTGTTCACCGCCCGCCTCACCGGGCGGCCGCTGCTCGACAGCGACGGCCGGGCGATCGGCCGGGTCCGCGACGTGGTCATCTGGCCGGTCGCGGGCGCCGAGCCGCCGCGCGCGCTCGGCCTGGTCGTCCAGCTGCGCCGCAGGCAGATCTTCGTCCCCTTCGGCCGGATCAGGGAGGTGTCGGCCGAAGGGGCGCAGCTGCTCGGCGGCACCGTCGACCTCGACCCCTTCACCAAGCGCACCGGCGAGATGCTGGCGAGCAGCCTCTACGGCCGCCGCACCCCCGCGGGGACCGTCGCCGACGTGGCCATCGCTCACCGGGAGCTGGCGCGCGACCGCTGGGAGGTGACCGCGCTCGCCGTGACCAGGGGACGGATGCTGCGCACGCGCGGGCCCGGAGATCGTCCCCTGGGAGCAGTGCCGCGAGCTGTTCGAGCCCGGCCCGCTCGCGGAGCAGCTCACCAGCCTGCGCGAGATGGCCCCGGCCGACCTGGCCAGCGCGTTCGAGGCGCTGCCGCAGGCCCGGCGCAGCCAGCTGGCCGCCGCCCTCGACGACGAGGAACTGGCCGACCTGCTCGAGGAGATGCCCGAGGAGGACCAGATCCGGCTGCTCGACAGCCTGGACGACGTCGAGCGCAGCGCCGACGTGGTCGAGGAGATGGAGCCGGACGACGCCGCCGACCTGCTCGGCGAGATGCCCCCGAGCAGCGGGAGCGCCTGCTCACCGCGATGCAGTCGGTGCAGGCGGAGGACCTGCGCCGGCTGCTGCGCTACGACAAGGCCACCGCCGGCGGCCTGATGACCTCCCAGCCGCTCGTCTTCGCGCCGGACACGCCGGTCGCCGAGGTGCTGGCCCGGGTCAGGGACCGCGACCTCCCGGCCACGTACCGCCGCGCAGGTCTACGTGTGCGAGCCGCCGATGCTGACGCCGACCGGCCGCTACCTCGGCAGCGTCGGCTTCCAGCGGCTGCTGCGCCGCGCGCCGTCCATCCCGGTCGGCGAGTGCATCGAGGGGCGGGTCTTCGTCCGGCCCGAGCTGCCCGAGCGCGAGCTGGCCGCGCGGCTGGCCGCCTACAACCTCATCGGGGTCGCCGTGTGCGACAGCGCCGGGCGGCTCGTCGGCGCGGTCACCGTCGACGACGTGCTCGACAAGCTGCTGCCCGGCCAACTGGCGGCACGCCGGGAGGCAACGGCTGATGGCCCGGTTCACCCCCTTTCGCGCCGCCGGCGACCGGAACGACCTGTCGGTACCGAAGGGCGCGCCCGTGCGGGGGTCGCTGTACGACGCCGACGCGTTCGGCCGGTTCTCCGAGGGCCTGGCCCGGTTCCTCGGCACGGGCAAGTACCTGTTCGGCCAGACGCTGTTCGTGATCCTCTGGATCACGCTCAACACCATGGTCATCGTCCACCACTGGGACCCGTACCCGTACATCCTGCTCAACCTGGCCTTCTCCACCCAGGCCGCCTACGCCGCCCCGCTGATCCTGCTCGCGCAGAACCGGCAGGACGAGCGCGACCGGGCCACCACCGAGCGGGACCGCCAGGTCGCCGCCCGCACCCAGGCCGACACCGAGTACCTGGCCCGCGAGCTCGCCGCCGTCCGCCTCGCGCTCAACGACGTGGTCACCAACCAGGACCTGGCCGAGCACCTGGAGCACCTCGCGAAGCTGATCGCCGACCGCGCACCGGAAAAGCCGGAAGACCAGGAGTAACGAGCATCCCGGGCGGAGGTCCGCGCCCCGCTGCCCGTCCGCGCCCGGCCGGGGTGCCGTTTATCCCGAACGTAAGCGGCCTTCTCTTCCGGCCCCCGCGCTTCTAGCTGCCGGGCGAGGGATCCGCGGCCGCCTCGCCGAGCTGGTCGCGCAGCGCGTCCTTGCGGACCTTGCCGGAAGCGGTCATCGCTGGTGTCACCCGACGCGGTGAACGCGTCCCACTCGCCGAACGACCGGACGTCGCGCAGGCGGGGCAGGCGGCCGCGGACCTCGGCAAGGACGTCGTGCTGGCGCCCCCGGCATGGAAAAGCCCGTCCGCCGCGGAGTCCCCGAGGACGTGAACGAGCTCGTCGCCCTGGTAGGCCGGGTTGACGGTGACCAGGGTCAGCCCGGCGAGCGCGGCACCGAACTCCAGGATGATCCACTCGGGGCTGTTCGGCGCCCAGACCGCAACCCGCTCGCCCGGCGTGAACCGGGTGAGCAGCGCCCGCGCCGCCCGCTCGGCCTCGGCCAGCAGCTCGGCGTAGGAGCAGCGGGCCGGGCGCAGCGGCATTCCCGCGATTCCCCCGATACGGTCACAGTTCTTACGGCCGCGGAGCCAGGCCTGGCCCCGGCCGCGGGCCAGGCCAGGACGGCTCGCTAAAGGAACTTTGCCGGTCTAAATAATCGTATATCCGGAATAGCCGCCCGGACCAAGATCGTTGCCACCCTCGTGACGGAACCGAATCGCGCCGAAGAAAGCCTGCCCCTGACGCTGCTTGACGGCGCCGACGTGACGCCGCTGTTCAACCCGGTGAGCGTGGCGGGGCTCAAGCTGCGTAACCGCCTGGTGATGGCCCCGATGACCAGGCAGTTTTCTCCGGACGGCATCCCCGGTGACGACGTCGCGGCCTACTACGCGCGGCGCGCGGCGTCGCTCGGCCTGCTGATCACCGAGGGCACCTACGTGGACGAGGGGTCCGGCGGCAGCAGCCGGGTGCCGAGGTTCTTCGGCGGCCGTCCGCTGGCCGGCTGGCGGAAGGTCGCCGACGCCGTGCACGCGGAAGGCGGCGCGATCTTCCCGCAGCTGTGGCACACCGGGGCCACGCGCAAGCCAGGCAGCGGTCCGTTCCCCGACGCGCCGGTGATCTCACCGTCCGGGCTGAACGCGTCGGGCGCGGCCGTGGGCGAGCCGGCCACCGCCCGGCAGCTTGAGGCGGTCGTGGCCGCCTACGCCCGCGCCGCCGCGGCGGCCAGGGACGCCGGCTTCGACGGGGTCGAGCTGCACGGCGCGCACGGCTACCTGCTCGACCAGTTCCACTGGCCGCAGACCAACCGGCGGTCCGACTCCTACGGCGGCGACATCAGGGGCCGGGTGCGCTTCTCCTACGAGGTCGTGGCCGCCGTCAGGGAGGCGGTCGGGCCGGACTTCCCCGTCGCGTTCCGGTTCTCGCAGTGGAAGGGCGGCCACTACGACGCCAGGATCGCGCGAGGACCCGGGCGAGCTCGCGGCCTTCCTCGCCCCGCTCGCCGACGCCGGCGTGTCGATGTTCCACGTCTCCACCCGCCGCTACTGGCTGCCCGCCTTCGACGGCGACGGCCGCACCCTGGCCGGCTGGACCAGGCACCTGACCGGCCTCCCGGTGATCGCGGTCGGCTCGGTCGGCGTCGCCGCCCCGTTCCTTGGCGTCTCCGACGACGGCAAGTCGCCCGCCGCGAACCAGCCCAGCCTCACCCTCGCCCCGCTGGTCGACCTGCTCACCCGCGGCGAGTTCGACCTGGTGGCCGTGGGCCGGGCCGTGCTCGCCGACCCCGACTGGGGTGCCAAGGTCGCCGACGGCAGGCTCGCGGAGATCCGCCCCTACGACAAGTCGGCCGACGCCACCCTGTCCTGACGCGCTACCCGCCCCGGCGCCGCGCGAGCTCCCGGTGCAGCGGCGGCATGCCCGCGGGCAGGGCGTCGAGCGGGAACAGCCGCGCCTCGAGCACCTCGCGGTCGTCGAGCACGAGGCCGTCAGCGCCGCCGACGAGGGCGGCCTCGTAGTACGCCTCGACCCGGTACCGGAAGCCGCTGCGCAGCTCGAGCAGCCGCCCGACCCGCACCGTCAGCCCGGTCTCCTCGCGGACCTCCCGGACGACGGTCTCCGGGAACGTCTCGCCCCGCCGCGCGAACCCGCTGGGAAACCCCCACTGCCCGTCGGCCGGCCACAGCCGGTGCCGCAGCAGCAGCACCCGCCCGTCCGGCGCGCGGACGATCCCGGTCACGCCGACGCCGAACCGCGCGTGCAGCCGCCACGCCAGCCATCCCTGCCACGGCCCGGCGGCCCGCCACGCGCGGACCAGCAGTTCGGACGTGCGGTGCCCGGCGACCTCAGTCTCCCGTCTTGATCGCGGCGGCGGCGAGCGGGTACACCGGCCGCCCCGTCGGCACCCCGCCGACGCCCGCGATCCACCGGCCCGCCTCGCAGACCCCGGGCGGCACGATGCGCAGGCCCTCCAGCCAGCCAGTCACGGCCGCGACGTCGTGGTTCCAGAACCGGGCGTGGGTGGCGGCCTCCTGCACCCGGTCGCGGAGTCCCTTGTCCGCGTAGTAGCCGGTCGACACGATGAGCCACGAGCCGGGGGCCGCCCGGCTCAGGTAGGCCGCGCACAGCCGCCCGGCCGCGTCGGCGGGCAGGAAGTGCAGCACCGCGCCGAGGACGATGCCCGCCGGCCTGGCGAAGTCGAGCACGGCCCGCACGCCGGGGAGGGCTAGCACCGTCTCCGGCTCGGTAAGGTCCGCCGCGACGGCGGCGAGCCCGTCACCGCTGGCGAGCAGCACCGCCGCGTGCAGGGCGGCCGCCGGGTCGTTGTCCACGTAGCACACGCGGGCACCCGGGAGCACCCCCCTGGCGGCCTCGTGCACCGCCGGGTGCGCGGGGAGCCCGGAGCCCAGGTCGAGGAACTGGTCAACGCCCGCGGTGGCCGCGGCGGCGACGGCGTCGCACAGGAACCGCCGGTTATCGTGGACAAGGCGCGGCAGCGACGGGTTGAGCTCGGCCATCCGGCCGCCCATCTCCCGGTCAACCGCGAAGTTGTCCTTCCCGCCCAGCCAGAAGTCATACACCCGGGCGACGGACGGCCTGGTCACGTCGATTCCAGGCACCACGGGTTCGCGATCGGTCACGAGGTGGCCCCTTCCTCCACGATCGGCCGGTTTCGGCAGTCACTATAACGTGGCGCCGATTCCGTGTTCGCCCCCGGTTCGCCCGCCCGGCGCGCCCCCTGGCCGCGGGCCCCGGGAAGAGGGCGGGAACCGTGCCGCCGCCCGGCGGGCCGGAATTAACGCGGCCTGTTTGCCGCCCGCGACCATGATCCGGTGGCTTCCTTTAAACCCGGATATCGCCATTATTCCGAATCTAACTAATTGGCCGGCTTGAACATTATGACGAGCGCGCAGGTGCGCGATTAGTAATTGCCTGCTAATGTTCGGCTGGCGGTGGCGGCAGGTTACCTAGGAAAGGAGAAAGGCGTGTTTAAGAGCCTATTCCGACATTCTGTTCCTATTCTCGCGCTGTCGGTCGTTCCTATGGCCGCGGCGGCGATGCCGGCGCAGGCAGCGCCGGTGCCGGGCTCGTCGGTGAAGTTTTACAGCAGCTGCGCGGATATTCACCGGCATCTGGTGAAAGCGCCCGACGGCGACTACCTGCTCTACAACAACGGCAACCTGTTCACGGTTTACTGCGATGACATGTCCACCATGCCGCGCGAGTACATCGACCTCACCAGTACCGGGCCAGGGGCGAACTTCTCGCAGTACACCGCCGGCGGCGCGTCACCGGGGAAGAACGTCACCACGACGTTCAAGAAGCTGCGCGTCAACCCGGACAACCTGACGGTGGACATCGGCGACCTGACGTTCGCGTGGTCGAGCGGGTGGCTGAAGCACTCCGGCAAGACCCTGGTGACCTCAATGCCCTACGGCGTCGCGATGTCGTGCACCGCGCCGCGGGCCGCCAACGGCGTCGGGAACATCGACCTGCGGTGGACGCCGTTCCAGGTAAGCAGCACCTTCACCGTCGGCGGGTACCTGGCTAAGGGCTCGGCCGTCGTCACCCAGGACAAGCAGCTGGTCAACCTGACCGGCGGCGGCTACTGCGGCTGGAACGCGCCGACCGGGGCACCGTTCAACCCATTCAACCCGAAGCCGGGCCTGTACGACCTCAAGCTGAGCTGCGCCTCGGGCCGCGTGACCACGGCGCCCGGCCAGATCTGCTTCCGCGTCGACAGCCTGAACGGGCTCACCGAGCGGGCCGGGCCGGGCAACGCCGTGGACGTGCTCTACCACGGTAAGCCGGTCGCCGTCATGAACCGCGGCGACCTGGTCCACGCGCCGGCCGCCCTCTCTTCGGCGGTCGCGCCGCTGTAAGCGCGAACGGGCCGCGGGGGTCACGGTGGCCGGCCGGGAAGCCGGCCACCGTTCCCCCGCGGCGCTGCTGTTCCAGAAGCACGGCCCGGGTTCCCGAATAAACGCGTTGCCACGCCCACGCGCCGCCGGGTACCTTCCGGCAGGTGGGACATGTCGAGGTGGCGCACGTCAGCCACGTGCTGCCGGATGGCAGGCAACTGCTCGACGACGCGTCCTTCAAGATCCCCGACGGGGCGACCGCCGCGATCGTCGGCCCGAACGGCGCGGGCAAGACCACGCTGCTGCGCATGCTCGCGGGCGACGTGCGGCCGAGCGCGGGCGCGGTCAGCATCAGCGGCGCCGTCGGCGTCATGCGGCAGTTCATCGGCGGCCCCCAGGCGAAGGGCACGACCGTCCGCGACCTGCTGCTGTCGGTCTCGCCGGCCGGGGTCCAGGGCGTCGCGCGGCGCCTGGACGAGTCCGAGCTCGAGATGATGGAACGCGACGACGAGCCGGCTCAGCTCAGGTACGCGAAGGCGCTCAACGACTACGCCGAAGCGGGCGGCTACGACCAGGAGGTGCACTGGGACGAGTGCTGCGTCGCCGCCATCAAGCGCCCGTACGAAGAGGTCAAGTGGCGCGAGGTCGACACCCTGTCCGGCGGGCAGCAAAAGCGCCTGGTCCTTGAGTCGCTGCTGCGCGGCGGCACGTTCACCACGCTGCTGCTCGACGAGCCCGACAACTACCTGGACGTGCCGGGCAAGCGCTGGCTGGAGGGCCAGCTGGCGGCGACGCCCAAGACCGTGCTGCTGGTCAGCCACGACCGCGAGCTGCTGAATGCCTGCGCGCAGCGCATCGTCACCGTCGAGGACGGCAAGACCTGGGTGCACGGCGGCGGCTTCAGGACCTACGCCCAGGCCCGGCTTGACCGCATCGAGCGCCTGGAAGAGCTACGCCGGCGCTGGGACGAGGAGCACGAGAAGATCAAGGAACTCGTCCGCATGTACCGGGTCAAGGCCAGCCACAACTCCGACATGGCCTCCCGGCTGCAGGCCGCGGTGACCCGGCTGGCGAAGTTCGAGGAGATCGGCCCGCCCGAGGAGCCGCCCCGCGAGCAGCACATCAGGGTCAGGCTCACGGGCGCCCGGACCGGCCGTCGCGCCGTCATGGTGGAGCGGCTCGCGGTGAACGGGACCACGAACCCGTTCGACACCGAGGTCTGGTACGGCGACCGGGTAGCGGTGCTCGGCGCGAACGGCAGCGGCAAGTCCACCTTCATCCGGCTCCTCGCCGGCGAGGACCTCCCGCACGACGGCAGCGCCCGGCTCGGCGCGCGCGTCGTGCCGGGCATGTTCGCGCAGACCCACACGAGACCCGACCTCGCGGGCCGCACCCCGGTCGAGATCGTCATGACCGAGCACGCGCGGCTCATGACCGAGGCGATGAAGGCCCTGGCCCGCTACGAGCTCCACAAGTGCGCGCGGCAGCCGTTCGGCACGCTGTCCGGGGGCCAGCAGGCGAGGCTGCAGATCCTGCTGCTCGAACTGGGCGGCGCGACCTTGCTCCTGCTCGACGAGCCGACCGACAACCTGGACCTCCCGTCCGCCGACGCGCTCCAGACCGGCCTCGAGGCCTACCAGGGCACGGTCCTCGCCGTCACCCACGACCGCTGGTTCGCCGCGTCGTTCGACCGCTTCCTGGTCTTCGCCCCCGACGGCACGGTGAAGGAGTCCCCGGTCCCCGTCTGGGACTAAGGCCGTCGCGTACTCTCCCGGCGTCACCGACGATCTCACGGCTTCCCGATCGTCTATCAGGTGCGACCAGCGCGTAGCCAATGACCCGTAAGGGGAGTGATCTGACATGACGACGAACGATCCGCGGACGCTGCTCACCGGCCGGGGCCTGGTGGAGTCGCCGCGATGGCACGCGGACCGGCTGTACTTCTCCGACTGGTCGGCCGGCGAGGTAGTCGACGTCCGGCTCGACGGCGAGTGGGAGGTGATCGCCCGGGTGAAGTCGCTGCCGTTGTGCACCGCCTGGCTCCCCGATGGGCGCCTGGTCATCGTGTCATCGCAGGAGGGCCTGCTCCTGCGCCTGGAGCCGGACGGTTCCCTCGTGACCCACGCGGACCTGGGCCGGCCCGGCTGGAACGACATCGTGGCCGACGGCCGCGGCAACATCTACGTCAACGGCGCGGGCTTCAACCCGATGTCGGGGGAGGCGTTCAGGCCGGGCGGCGTCTCCCACGTGTCACCCGACGGCTCGGTCCGCCCGGTGGCCGACGACATCGCCTTCCCGAACGGCATGGCGGTGACCGCCGACAACGCGACGCTGATCGTCGCGGACTCCTACCGGCACCAGCTGGTCGGCTTCGACATCGCCGCGGACGGCGGCCTGTCCGGCCGCCGGGTCTGGGCCGACCTGAGGGAGGCCGCCCCCGACGGCATCTGCGTCGACGCGGAGAACGCCGTCTGGTACGCGGAGGTCCCCGGCAAGCGCTGCGCCCGCGTCGCCGAGGGCGGCGAAGAGCTGGAGACCGTGCCGCTCGACCGGGGCGGCTTCGCCTGCGTCCTCGGCGGCGCGGAAGGGACCACCCTGTTCATCACCGCCGCCGAGTGGCGTGGCATGACCGATGCCCAGATGGTGGCCCCAGGCAGCGGCCAGGTCCTCGCCGTCCCGGTGGACGTCCCCGCCGCGGGCTGGCCCTGAGGTCGGGGCCAGGAGTCACGCCCGGCCGGCGGCCAGGAAGCCCTGTACCTCCTCGGCGATCTCGGCCGGGTACTCCAGCGGCGCGAAGTGGCCGGCGCCGTCGACGAAGCGGAGCCGCGCGTCGCCGAAGAACTCGTCCACCCGGTCCGACCACTCGCGCGGGAACAGCGGGTCATGCTCCGGCCACAGCACGGCGGTCGGCGTGGCCAGCCGGCCGCCGGGCGCGGGCGCGGTCTCGCTGGTCGCCACCGCGGCCGTTCCCGCGCCCGCCCGGTACCACTGCACCGAGGCGGTGAACGCGCCGGGCGGCCCGTAGACGGAGACCAGGTGGTCGAGGTGCGAGTCAGTGAGCACGAAATCGGGCCCGGACCAGTGCTCCCAGAAGTGCCGCAGGTACTCGCGGACCGCATCGGGATTGCCGTCGATGAGCCGCTCGGACAGCGGCAGCCGGTGGAACGCCTGGTACCAGAACTCCCGCAGCGGCCCGGGCCCGAAGACCCGGGTCCCCACCCCGGGCAGCGGCGGGCTGATTACCAGCGCCCTGACCAGGTCCGGGCGGGATCTGGCCAGAGCCTGCGCGATCCGGCTGCCGATGTCGTAGCCGACGACGACCGCCCGCGAGATGCCGAGCGAGGTGATCAGGTCCGCGACGCCGCGCGCCTGGCCCTGGCTGCCGTACTGCTGCGCCGGATCGGCGTCGTGCTTGTCCGAGTTCCCGAACCCGCGCAGGTCGGGGACGATGACCTCGTAGCCGGACAGCAGCGGCACGAGGTCACGGTAGTCGGTGCGGTCACCAGGCCACCCGTGCAAGAGCACCACCGCCGGCCCGCTGCCCGCCCGGTCATATGCCAGCTCGAACCCGTCGACCGCCACGCTCGCCTGCCTCCCGCCGTCTGACGCCGCACCGCCTCCGCCCTATCGTCCCAGACCTCCTGGCGAGCGGGACGGCGGGACGCTCACGGTGCCTTCTTCAGATGGACGTGATGTGACGCAGGACGACGCCGCCGAGCGGGGCGAGGACCAGCACGGCGCAGACGCCCAGGTTGATCACCCGGTAGCGGAGAAAGACGGCCGCGAACTCGCGCAGCACGGCGCTCGGCCGGTAGTAGCCGGCGACCCGGGCCCCCGTGACCTGCCCGCGGATCCCGAACCGCCGGGCGAGCAGCGCGGCCCGGAAGGCGTGAAAGTCGCTGGTCACGATCGCGGCCCGGGCCCCGGGCCGGGCCTCGTCCATGATCGCCTTGCTGAACTCCAGGTTCTCTTCCGTGCTCCGCGACTGGTCCTCGACCATCAGCCGGCCGGCGGGAAACCCGCGCGCGGTCAGGTAGGACGCCATCGCGGACGCCTCGGGCACCGGTTCGTCGGCGCCCTGGCCCCCGGAAACGATCAGCATCGGCCTGAACGCGCCGGGCCGTGCTCGCCGGTCGAGCCCGGCCCACACCTCGCGCCCCCGCTCAAGCCGGTTGGCGAGCAGCGGCGGCACCCCGCCGTCGGGCCGCAGCCCGGCGCCGAGCACGACCACGAAGTCCGCGCCGCCGGTGCGGGCGAGCAGCCCGTACAGGAACGCGTACAGGACGTACGACACCAGCAGGAACGACACGTAGCCGAAGACCAGCGTGGCGACCGTGGCGAACAGCGACAGCTGCACGCTCTCCGTCCGCTCGGCGGCGACGTCGAGCCCGATCACCAGGAACACCGCGGCGCCCGCGAGCAGCGACAGCAGGTTAGCCGGGCGCAGGCTCTCCCGCCGGATCATCGTGACCCCGTTCGCCACGAGGAAGCACCCGACGAGAAACGGCCCGAGCGCCACGGCGAGTAGCAGCAGGACGAGCAGCAGGCGCCCGGCCGGCGGCGGTGCCGCTACCAGGCGCTCGGCGACCCCGAGCGCGCCAAGCGCGAGCGCCAGCCCGAGCAGCACCGCGTTCCCGAAGGACCGCGGCTCGCGGCCCACCCCCGCGAGGAACACGGCGAACACCACGGCGGCCAGCTCGAGCGCGAACACCCTTTAAAACTATCCATAATCGCTGAGCAGTCACTGAGAACCCGCCTCCGCGTACCCTCTTCGCCCAGATCTTATTCGGCTGCCTTCCCCGTTTCCCTGATCCTGGCGACGATCCGCTCTGCCTCCGCCTCGCTAATCGGAACGAAGTCGAACATGGTATCGCCACGCTCCGCACCTGCTAGCAATGGCGAGAACTCCCACATCAGGTCGGCTGAAAAGGCTTCGTCAGTGATGCCTTCGTCATTCCTGACGCGTCGAAGCACTCCGCCTGGGTTGTCGCGGCTGCTGAATTCATCGATTATCGCATAATAGGTGATTTTCTCAGCCATTCTTCTTCTCCGGAAAATCCTTGATATCGTCGGTTCGTTCCGGGATTACTAGTAGCGCGTTGACGGTTCGTTGGAAAGACTCCAGTTCTACACGCTCGACGGGCAGAGCTGGCGCCCGAATCCGCTCATATGCTGCGTGGGCCAGCTCTTTTGCTTCCAGGCTCTCCGATGTGTGAAACTGAACCTCAACGCGAAGCCCCGTCTCAGGCCTGCGCCACTGGCTATTCACGCCCTTGTACTGCTCATCCGCCCAGAGGTTCTTCAACTTTACGAGCTCGAATCCCTCGGCCTTGAGGCGATCGACATCGTCAAGGACACAGTCAGCGTAGCGCTGCGGCTAACGGAAGTAGCCGACATTGGGTTCATCTAGGTGACGAGTCGACCACGTCAGGTATCCGGCATTGGCTGCGGATCCGGCGCCCAGGCGGCCTGCCCAGGTGCCGCCAGGGCGACTTCGCCCGGGTATCCAGCGGGAAAGCTTCTGCGGGGATCGTCTCCGGGGCAGGATGGGAGGATGCGGCGCGTGGTCATCCTTGGACGGGGCGGAGCGGGCAAGTCCGTGCTCGCCCGCCGGCTCAGCGAGCTGACCGGCCTTCCCGCGATCGAGCTCGACGGCCTGTTCTGGCAGCCGGGGCCGGCGCCGACCCCGGCCGAGGTGTGGGTCGCCAGGCACCGGGAGCTGGTCGCGGGCGAGCGGTGGATCATCGACGGCGACCTCGGCCCGTACGACGTCGGCCTGGCGTCGCGACTGGCCGCCGCGGACACGATCATCGTCCTTGACTTCGGCTTCGCCCGCTGCGCGTGGCGGACCCTGCGCCGGGGGCGTGAGCGGGCGGAGTACTGGCGCTGGGTCTGGTCCTACCGGCGGCACAGCCTGCCGAGGCTCCGCATGGCGATCGCCGCTCACCTCCCGCGCGTCCAGGTCCACGTGCTGCGCGACCCGGCGATGGTCCGGCGGTTCCTCACGGAGGTGGGCGGCGCGGCATCGGCGGCCTGACACGTGCACCCAGGCCAGCGCCGACGGCACAACCACCGTCGGCTGATGTCGCCTGCCCAGGCTGCGGTTTACCTTCGGGTCAGCCGAAAGCCCGACAGAGCCGGCATCCTCTCAGACCCGCGGCCCCGCGCCGAAGGTGACGTCCCCGCTTGAACCGCTTGGAGCGCCTGGACGGCGGTCGCCGAGCGGCATGATCGTCAGCGCCGACAGGCCAGTCGGCTGCGCGGGCAGCGCGAAGCGGGTGATCGCGGTGCCGGCGACGGTGGCCTGCGCGATTCGGTCGCGGCCGCCGGACTTCGGGCACTCCCGCTCGCGGATCGCCAGGTCCACCGACGTCACCGCGACGCCGTCGCCGCCAACGCGGCGGACCTCCTGGCTCAGTTTCCGCCGGGCGTCGTGCCGGGTGGCGCTGATGAGGAGGCTGATGCCGCCGATCTCGGTGTCCGGCGCGTACTGCGAGGTCGCCACGTCGTCGTGCCGGACGCCGATCGCCAGGCCGAGGACAAGCCCGACGGGCACCCAGCCCTTCATGATCAGCCGCGCGAAGTCCTGCCCGCCCAGGTCCGCCGTAAAGGGATGATCCAGCGACGGGGCACCTGGCGCGCGCACCGCCGTGCCGATTGCAGCGCACTCCAGGTACTCCGACGTGTATGACGAGGTCACGCTGCTGGTCAGCCGCACGCCCACGACCCCGTGCCCGCCGAGCGCGGCGCACTCGGCGGCCATCCGGTCGATGGCTTCGCGCCGTGCCTGATCCATTGCGCGGACCACCGTCGCGAGCGTCCCGTCCGGGCTGCCGCCGACGCTGGATATATCAGTCTGCGCGGTGCTAAAGCCCCGTGCGCTGACCCCGTGACTGGACCATGTGCCGGGGCACCGGTCCTCCGTGATGGGGCAGGCGTAGCCGGCCGCGCCGGTTACCCGGCCGACCGTCGAGAACCCCGCGGAGCGGATCGCCGCGAGTTCATCCGTAGCCAGCGCCGACTGCCGGGTGCTGCTCGCCCAGGACCGCATCTTGCCGGTCCGCGCAGCCCTGGTCGCCGACGGCGGGTCCTGGAGCATGAACGACATTATCTGCTCCGCTTCGTCTGCTCGGCTTCGGAAGGTGGCAACTGGTGGACGACGGCCAGCTGGCCGTCACGCACCGCAGGCGCCGTACGACGCCGGGGCCCGAACTCGGGACCGCAAGCGCCAGATCGCATCCATCTACGTCTGGGTCCAAGTCACATCAGGCGAGCACCGTGTCGGCGGCGATCACCCTGCTCACCCTGGTTGTCGCGCTCGTCATGCTCCGGGTGAAGCGCGCGGACCTGGCCCTCATTAACCCGATGGCGGCGCCTTCCGACTAAATGGCCGTCCGACTAAATGGCCGTCCGGCTGAAACGGGCCGTCCGGCTGATCCGGCCGGCGGCCCTTGGTTCTTGAATGAGGTTCTTATGCGCGGTCATACGCGATCCTCCGAAACACATGACGAAACTCGATGGTTACCAGCCTGTTCACCGCTCCGATGCGGTGCTTGACTCAGGCGCATACCGCTGCGCGAGAGACCGCAGCGAGAACGGAGCCCGCCGAAAGGAAGAGATCATGCACGCACGAGTGAACATGCTGGCCGGAGACCCGGCCCTACTTGCCGACGCCACCCGCTACCTTGCGGGGACCGTCCGGCCGCACGTGGAGGGCCAGCACGGCAACCGTGGCCTCGCCTGCCTAGTCAACGCCGAGCTCGGCACCTGCGTCATCGCGTCCTACTGGGACAGCCTGGACGCGATGACCGCGAGCGAGCAGTCCGTCCAGGTCTCCAGGAAGGAGATGACCGAGCGGCTGCGCGGCTCGGCGACGGTCGAGCACTACGAGGTCCCCGTCTTCGTCAGGCGTAGCCGCCCGATGAGCGGCGCGGGCGTCAGACTTACCCGAATCGAGTGCCCCCCGGGGAACATCAATGCCTTCATCGAGGAGTTCCGCAGCACCGCGATCCCGGCGCTGATGGACATGGCCGGCCTGACAAGCGCGCACCTGCTCGCCGACCGGGCCACCGGGCGGTGCGTCGTGGTTACCGCCTGGCAGGACACGACCGCCCTCGCGGTGCACCGCGCGGCCACCGCCCGGCTGCGCGCCGACGTGAGCGCGACCCTGCACCTTCAGGTCCGCAGCGTGGAGGAGTACGCGCTGATGTTCAGCTCGGTGCGTGACGGGGATACCAGGTCGCTCATCGAGCGCGACGCCGAGCTGTGGAATGCCAAGGACCGCGAGGGCTGGATGTCGGCGATGGACCTGCACCGGCTTGAGACGGAGACCCCCGGCGGCCGGCTGGCCGGCCGGGACGCGGCGGAGGCGATGTGGAACACCTGGCAGCAGGCATTCCCGGACAACCGGATCGAGACGATCGCCATCCACGCCGACGACCGGGGCGGCGTGCACGAGTTCCGTGCCATCGGCACGCACTCGGGCACCCTGCGCGGGCCGGCGATATACCCGCCACCGGCAGGTCGGCGCGGCTGAACATGTGCGGCGTCTACGAGTTCGACGACGGCAAGATCACCAGCTTCCACCTCTACTTCGACCAGGCGGAGCTGCTCAGGCAGCTCGGGCTGGACGCCGGGAGCTGATACTGGCGCCGGGGCGGACCGCCCCGCACCAGCCCGGTCCGCCGCCGGCACCGTGACCGTCCGCACTCGGCGGCCGTCAGGGACGGGCGGGCTGGCCGCCAGGGTCTCCGCGTGCAGTTCCCAGGCGGCCGCGAGGCGCCGCGGCCATGAGCGCGGCCATGACCGCGGCCGGCGCGTCCCTGGCCCGCCCTCGCCCGGACGGCCGCTACCCCGGTGTCCCGCTCCCGGTTCGCGGGGGAGAGGCGGGCGGGGTGCGCGTGCGGCGGGCGGACGCGCTGTCCGGCAGCCCGTTCCACTACGCCCTCGTCGCGTGCCCGGAGCCAGCCCGGGACCTGAACTCAGGGCCGGGCCCTGATCCCGGTCAGCTCCGGGTGCCGGCCGGCAGCGGAATCGTGGCGCTTGCGAGCTGTCGCGCGGTCGACGAGGGCGCGGCCGAGCTCGGCATCCTCATCGAGGACGCGTGGCAGCGGCGCGGCCTGGGCACCCGCCTGATCGGCGACCTCGCCGCCCACGCGGCCAACGCCGGCGTTCGCGTCCTCGAGGCCCAGCTCCTGGCGGAGCAGTCCTGGATTACCCGCCTGCTCCGCCCCTACGGCGCCTGCCGCCTGTGCTCCACCTGGAACGGCGTCCTTGACGTGTCCGTCCGCCTCCCCGCCTCCACCGGCCGGCGCGGTCGCCCGCCGGGCGCGGCGCTGACTCGTGGCGGGACCAGTCAGCTGTCGACCTGGGGGGACTCGGTCCTGGTCCGCTTGAGCTCGAAGAAGTAAGGGTTCGACGCGAGCAGCAGCGCGCCGTCGAACATCCGCAGCGCCTCCTCGCCGCGCGGCACCCGCGTGATCACCGGGCCGAAGAACGCCACCCCGTCGATGTGGATCGTGGGCGTCCCCACCTCGTCGCCGACCGGGTCCATGCCGCGGTGGTGCGACGCGATGAGGGCCTCGTCGTACTCCTTGGAGTCGGCGGCATCCGCGAGGGCAGGGGCGAGGCCGCTCTCGGTCAGCGCCTCGACGTACAGGTCGTGGTCGAAGTCGCGCTTCTCGATGTGCCGCTTGGTGCCGAGCGCGGTGTACAGGTCACGCAGCGCGGCCGTGCCGTACTTCTGCTCAGCGGCGATGCATACCCGGACCGGGCCCCAGCCCCGGCCGAGCAGTTCCTTGTAGCTTTCCGGCAGGTCCTCGCGGCCGGAGTTCAGCACGGACAGCGACATCACCCGGAAGGACAGGTCGATGTCGCGCTCCTTCTCGACCTCGAGGATCCAGCGCGAGCTGACCCAGGCGAACGGGCAGAGCGGATCGAAGTAGAAGTCGACGACGGGCTTCGCGGTGCCCCCAGTGGCCGGGGAAGTAGCTGTCATGTCACCCACTCTAGCCCGGTCCACAGACCACGGCCTTGTCCCGGACCGGGGATAACCCTGAGATGACCCCGAAGTGGCGGCGCCGGGGTAGCCCAGCTAGCTGTATACCGAGTATGATACTTGCAGGTATACAGGGTTTAATACTTCGCCCGGAGGTGTTCATGAGTGTTCGGCACGCGCTGTTGGCGCTGCTCAGCGAGGGTCCGAAGTACGGGCTCCAGCTTCGCGAGGAGTTCGAGGCCAACACCGGCCAGGTCTGGCCGCTCAACGTCGGGCAGGTATACACGACGTTGCAGCGGCTGGAGCGTGACGGGCTCGTGAGCGCGGTCGCCGACGCCGGGCCCGGCGGCGAGCCGGGCCCGCAGAAGGCTTACCGGATCACCGACGCCGGCTCGGCCGAGCTTGCCGAGTGGCTGCGCGTCCCGCCGGACCTGTCCGTCCCGCCGCGCGACGACCTGGTGATGAAGGTGCTGATCGCGGTCAGGGTGCCGGGCACCGACGTGTCCGAGGTCATCCAGGCGCACCGCCGCTACCTGGTTCAGCTCATGCAGGAGTGGACCAGGCTGAAGGAGGACGACAACGGCCGGGACGTGGCGTTCTCGCTGGTTGTCGACTCCGAGCTGTTCCGCATCGACTCCGTTGTCCGCTGGCTTGACGCCGCTGAGGGCAGGCTGCGCCGCGCCCTGGCCGACGGCTGGAACCCCGCCCAGGCTGCCGCCGCGACGGCGGGTACCGGGCTGCCTACCCGACCCAAGATGGGAGTAAGGCGATGAGCGTCCTCGAACTACGATCAGTATCCAAGGTGTACGGCCGCGGCGCCGCCGAGGTCCAGGCGCTGCGCGACGTGTCCCTCACCGTCGCCGCCGGCGAGATGGTCGCCGTGATGGGCCCGTCCGGGTCCGGCAAGTCCTCGCTGCTCACGATCGCCGGCACCCTGGAGGAGCCAACCTCGGGCGCCGTCCTCGTCAACGGCGAGGACACGCTGCGGATGTCCGGCGGCGCGAAGTCCCGGATCCGCCGCCGCGCGATCGGCTACGTCTTCCAGGACTTCAACCTGCTGCCCGGGCTCACCGCGGCGGAGAACGTGTCGCTGCCACTGGAGCTGGACGGCACGTCGATGCGCAAGGCGCACCTGGCCGCGCTGAAGGCCCTTGAAGAGCTTGGCCTCAGCGACCGGTCCCGCCACTTCCCCGACCAGATGTCGGGCGGCGAGCGGCAGCGCGTCGCGATCGCCCGCGCCGTGGTGGGGGAGCGCTCGCTGCTGCTCGCGGACGAGCCGTCCGGCGCACTCGACTCGGCGAACGGCGAGGGCGTGATGCGGCTCATCCACACGTACTGCAAGCGGGGCGTGGCCGCCGTCGTCGTCACGCACGACGCGCAGCTCGCCTCCTGGGCGGACCGGGTCGTGTTCCTGCGCGACGGCCGCGTCGTCGACCAGACCGCGGCCCCCGCGGGCCCGGAAACGCTGCTGGAGCCGTCGTCATGAGCATGACCACGTACGCGCGGGACGAGCGGCCGGTCCGCGAGCCCGAGGACCCGCGCCGCGCCGCGATGGCCCGCCGCACGCTCACCCGGTGGGCGGTGCGCCTCGCGCTGCGCGAGTGGAGGCAGCGGATCCTGATCGTGCTGCTGATCGCGGTTGCCTCCGCCGCCACGCTGCTCGGCATCGCGGTCGCCTCCGCGACGCCGGGCACGCCGAACGCGGGGACCTTCGGCACCGCCTCGACGCTGGTCGGGCTGCCAGGTAACACTCCCCGCCTGTCCAGTGTCATCGCGAAGATCGAGAAGGCGTACGGGGCCGCGAGCGTCGTCCACGACGAGCCGATCACCACCGGCCAGGCCGGCGGCGCCGACCTGCGCGCCCAGGACCCGTCCGCGCCCTACACGCAAGTGCTGCTCGCACTCGACTCCGGTCATTACCCGTCAGGGCCGGGGCAGGTGGCGGTCACGTCCGGGCTCGCCCAGCTTTACAGCCTGCGCGTCGGCTCGACGTGGCACGTCCCCGCCGGGTCTGGTGCCGAGGCCGGCCGCGCCTTCGCCGTCACCGGCATCGTCGAGGACCCGTCTAACCTGCTCGACGAGTTCGCCCTCGTCGCCCCCGGCCAGCTCGCCAGCCCGAACCAGGTGCGGATCTTCCTCGGCGAGTCCCTCGACTCCGCCGCCGCCTCCGCGGCAGGCGACGTCATACCGAAGAGCGCGGTCGTCAGCACGCCCACGCCGGAAGACTCCATCCTGTCCCCGGCGACCATCGTCCTCGTCATCTCCGTGCTCGGCCTGGTCTTCATCGGCCTCGTCGCCACGGCCGCGTTCACCGTCATGGCCCAGCGCAGGCAGCGCGCCCTCGGCATGCTCTCCTCGCTCGGCGCCACCGAGGCCGACGTCCGGTTCGTGCTGATCGCCGACGGCCTGCTCGGCGGCGTGGCCGGCGCGATCATCGGCGCCGCGGTCGCGCTCGGCGGCTGGCTCTGGTACTACCCGCACCTGGAGACCGCCACCGCGCACCGCACCGACCCGTTCAACCTGCCCTGGGCCGCGGTGGTCATCGGCCTCCTGCTCGCGGTGGCCACCTCCGTCACCGCCGCCATCTGGCCGGGCCGCGCGGTCAGCAAGGTCCCGGTCGTCGCGGCCCTGTCGGGCAGGATCGACCCGCCGCAACTGGTCCACCGCTCGCTGCGGCCCGGTCTCATCTTCCTGGCCGCGGGCCTGTTCATCCTGTTCTTCTCCGGCGGCGCGGGCGGCGGCCAGGGCGGCGGGTACCTGGTCATCGCCGGGATGCTCAGCTGCGAGATCGCGTGCGCCCTGCTCGCACCGTTCATCGTGGACAAGCTCTCCCGGCTGGCCTGGCGCGCCCCGCTGGCCTCCCGGCTGGCGCTGCGCGACCTGGCCCGGTACCGGTCCAGGTCGGGTGCCGCGCTCGCGGCGGTCTCGTTCGCGGTGTTCATCGCCACGGTCGCGATCGTCATCGCCAGCATCAGGTATGACGACGCCCTCGACTACATCGCGCCGAACATGGCGTCCAACCAGCTCATCCTCTACAACCCGGGCAACGACCCCACCCAGTACGCGCCGGGGCAGTTCACTCCCGCCGCGAAGCTGGCCGCGACGCGGCAGGAGGCGGACGCCATCGCCGCCCAGGTGCACGCCCCCGCGCCGCTCGAGCTCGACCTGGCGGTCAGCGTGAACGTGGCACAGCCGGGCCAGCCCACCCAGAACGTGTTCGGCACGATCGTCAGCCTGCACAACCATGAGCAGGCCGGCCTGCCGTGGGTCGCCACCCCCGCACTGCTCAAGGCGTTCGGCATCAGCCAGGGCGAGGTCAACCCGGCCGCTGACGCGCTCACGGCCCGCGCGCTGCTGCCGTCCACGCCGGACCTCGCCCTGGTCAGCGGCAGCTACATGTCCGAGCCGCCGAACACCCCCTGCCCGGCGGGGATGTGCGTCCAGAACCCGGTCATCCAGGAGGTCAGCAAGCTGCAGGCCGGCACCGCGGTGCCGAACACGGTCATCACCGAAGGCGCGGTCAAGGCACTGCACGAGACCATCGTCCCCGAGGGCTGGCTGATCCAGGCGCCGTCCGCCCTCACCCCGGCGCAGGTCAACGCGGCCCGCCAGGCCGCCGTCGGCCTCGGCACGACCATCCAGACGAAGTCCGGGCAGCTCAGCCTCGGCGAGATCAGCAACGGCGCCACCATCGGCGGCCTGCTCCTGGCCCTCGGCGTGCTCGCGATGACCGTCGGCCTGATCCGCAGCGAGACCGTCGGCGACCTCCGCACGCTCACCGCGGCGGGCGCGGGCGCCAGGACCAGGCGGGCGCTGACCGGCGTTACCGCGGGTGTGATCGCCTTCCTCGGCGCGGCGCTCGGGGTGGTGGGCGGGTGCCTCGCGGTGGTGGTGTGGTCGCATTCTGACCTCACGGCGACCTTCGCCAACATGCCCTGGAGCGACATCGGCCTGCTCGTCTTCGGCATGCCGGTGATCGGGGGCGCCGCCGCGTGGCTCCTAAGCGGCCGCCAGCCGTCCGCTGTCTCCCGCCAGCCCCTGGAGTAAGCCTCAGACGCGACAAAAAATAACAAGACACGACCGTCCCGACACGCCTGGAAATCCGGGCCTCGGGGCGGTCGCGTCGCTATCGTGAGATTTCGTGACGGAGGTAGTGGCGTCAGAGGCACCAGCGTTCAGCGTGGTGGCTGATGTCGCGATCGTCAAAGGGGAGTCCCCGGCCCTGGACAGTGCCTGGCTGTCGTTCCCCGACGGGACCGCGCGCCGCGAGGCCGTTCACGTCATCCACGACCTGCCGCACCTGGTCGTGGAGTCGGTGTTCGGCCTCGGTGACGGGCTGTGGGGGTCCCGTGCGTCGGGGCGGCGCGGCGGGCTCCGGCTCGTCACCGACGCGGCATTCCGGGAGCAGGCGGTCGCGAAGGCGGCCGTCCAGGCGGTGCTCAACCGCTGGGGCGACGGCCCGGATACGCCCGCGGGCGTGCGGGAGCGGCTGCGCGGGTCGGGGCCGGAGCCGGCCGAGCTGGCCAGCCGGCTCACCGACGAGCAGATCAGGGTGGCCGCCGCCGGGGTCCGCAGGCTCTGCCGTGACTGGGCGGCGCTGCCCGTCGGCGGCACGCTGCGGGCCACCTGGCCGCTGCATGACAGCTGGCTGCGGCTGCTGTGCGGCGTGCCGTGACATGGCGGGACGGAACGTCACCGGACGGCCGCCGCACATTGGCCGTTCGTTCACCAGTGCGTTGACCCGATCTACGATCCTTCCAGGGCGATGGCAACTACCGTGACTACCTCAACGCTGGCATCATTTGCGATGAACATGGATGGCATCGTGATGCGCGCCAGCTCCGGGTCCGCCTTCGGCCGTGCCCGCGGGAACCGGCGTTGAGCACCGGCGCGCGGGGGCCGGGGCTGCGCGTCTTGATCGTCACCGACCAGTACGAGCCCATGGTCGGCGGCGTGCCGACGGTGACCCGCGCCCTGGCGAGCGGGCTAGCCGGGCGGGGCCACGCCGTCGCGGTCGTCGCGCCGAGCCCGACGCTGCGCGGGCACCGGGGCGGCGGGACGGCGGGCGAGGTGCCCGTCGACTTCCGCGGCTCCGTGCGGTGGCCCTGGTACGAGGGGCAGCGGCTCGGAGTGCTCTCGCGGGCCCGGGCCGGCGAGCTGGTTGCCGCCTTCGGCCCAGACGTGGTGCACCTGCACTCGCCGCTGACGCTCGGTGCGGCGGCCAGGTCGGCGGCGCGCCGGCGGCGCGTGCCCGTCGTCTACACCAACCACTACCTGCCGCTGAACGTGTGGCCCGCGACGGCGCGGTCGGTGAAGGCCGCGGACGCGGCCACGGGGACCGCGTCGCGCGCCCGGGACGCGGCCTTCTACGCCTACCTCACGGGGTTCGCGAACCGCTGCGACCTCGTGACCGCGCCGACCGCGACCGCGCTGCGCCTGCTGCGCGAGCACGGGCTGCGCGCGCCGTCCGAGGCCGTGTCGAACGGCGTCGACCTGGACCGCCTCTCCCCGGGGGCACCCGATGAGGGGCTGCGGTCGAGGTACGCGCTGCCGCCGGGACGTCCGCTCGTGCTGTCGGTCGGCCGGCTCAGCGTCGAGAAGCGCGCGGACCTGCTGATCGCGGCGCTCGCCCGGCTGCCCGTCACTGAGGACGTCGGCGCCGCGGACGCGGGCCCGGTCCTGGTCCTCGCGGGAACGGGTCCCGACGAGGGCAGGCTGCGCTCGCTCGCCCGCCACTACGGCGTGGCCGACCGGGTCCGGTTCCCCGGGTTCGTCGCGGACGAGGACCTGCCCGGCCTTTACCGGCTGGCCGACGTGTTCGCCATCGCATCCCAGGCCGAGCTGCAGTCCCTGGTGACGATGGCGGCGATGGCCAGCGGGCTGCCGGTGGTCGCGGTCGACGCGGGCGCCCTGGCGGAGCTGGTGCACCCCGGCGAGAACGGCTTCCTGGCCCGGCCGGGCAACGCGAGGGAGTTCGCCGACAGCCTCGGGCTGCTGTGCCGCGACGCGGACCTGCGGGCACGGATGTCGAAGGCTTCCTCGAGGATCATCAGCGGCCACGACGGGCATCGGGTGCTCGGCCACTGGGAATCCATCTACCGCGCGCTCGCGTCTCCTGCCATGGAAGAGGCGCGCGGGACCATAGAACAGCAGAACAGGCGAAGGTGAGCGATGGCCCCCCCTGAACAGCCACCCCTGCCGTTGCTCTTCCTCATCGGTGACACCGGCGGGGGACACCGGAGTGCCGCGGCCGCCGTCGCGCAGGCCCTTGAGCGCCTGCTGCCCGGCCGGTTCGTCCCGGTGATCTGCGACCCGCTGCGCGGCCCCGACGTGCCCCGCCTGCTGCGCTGGTTCTCCGGGCTCTACGGGCCCTGCATCCGGATGACCCCCTGGCTGTGGTGGCTGTTCTGGCGGGCGAGCGACTCGCCGCGGGTCCTCGGCGCGGTGCGCCGCACGGTCATGGCGCCGGTGTACGGCAGCGTTGCCCGGGCCGCCGAGACCTGCCGGCCGGCGCTCATCGTGGCGTTCCATCCGATGACCGCCGACCCCGCGGTGCGCGCCAAGGTCGCCATCGCCGAGGCCCTGGCGACTCGGGCCCCGACGGTTCCCGTGGCCACCGTCATCACCGACCTCATCACGGCCCACCGGTCCTGGCGCGACGCGGCGGTGGACCGGGTGATCGTTCCCTCCGAGGAGATGGCCGCCCGCTGCGCCAGGGACGGAATGCCCGCGGACCGCTGCGTCCCCCTCGGCCTGCCGGTCGCGGCCGAGTTCAGCGAGCCGCCGCTCAGCGAGGCCGAGCGCAAGGAACTCAAGCGTGAACTCGGCATCGACGGCGACTTCCTGGTCGTGCTGACCGGCGGAGCGGAAGGCTCCGGCGGCTTGCGCCGCCGTGCCGCCGCCATCACGAGGCATGTCGACGACGTGGACATCGCCGTGATCTGCGGGCGCAACCAGGTGCTCAAGCGCCGCGTGACCCGCCTCGCGCGGCGTACCGAGCGCCACGCCGCCAGCCCGGCTTCCTCGCACGCCGTCGGCCGTGCCCTGCGCCGGGTGCGCAGGACCGCCCGGCCCACCTCAACCCGGCTGACGGCCCACGGCTTCGTCGGCAACATGGCCGACTGGCTGCGCTGCGCCGACATCGTGGTCGGCAAGGCCGGCCCGGGCACGATCGCGGAGGCGACCTGCTGCGGCGCGCCGCTCGTGCTCACCTCGTTCGTCCCCGGCCAGGAGAAGGGCAACGCCGAGTTCGTCACCGCCGCGGGCGCCGGGGTGTACGCGTCGCGGCCGCGCCAGCTCGCCGACGAGATCGGGCGGCTGCGCCGCGACCCGAGCGCCCTCGCCGCGATGCGCGCCGCCGCGGTGAGCGTGAGCCGCCCCCGCGCGGCCACCGACATCGCCCGCTTCCTCGCCGACCTGTCCGGGTCCGCCGGCCAGGCCGCCCCGGAGGGCGCGGCGGGGACGGCCGGCGGGAGCGGCGGGCAGACCGCCCGCGACCTGCTGCCCACGCTGATCGCGGACTAAGCGCACGGCACCGCCCGGGTGCCCGGCACGGTCTAGGATGGCCGGTGTTGTCGCGGTTCGACCCTGGCAGGCACCCGGCCGACTAGACGGTGGTGACCCCATGACAGCCCGTTCCCGCCGCTTCCCGCTGATGCTGCTCGCGGTGGCGGTGGTGGCCGCGGTTCCGGCCTGCGCCGGCCCGGCCGGCCAGGCCCAGGGCCCGGCCGCGGCCGCTTCCTCCCCGCTGCCGGCTTCCTCACCGCCGCCCGCCGCGCCGTCATCGACGGTGACCATTGACGTCCCGCCGGGCGAGGGCGGCGGTTCCCTGTCAACGCCGCGCACGCTGACCGTGCCGCGCGGCTGGACCGTCCGGGTGTGGGCCCGCGTCCCCGGCGGGCGGATGGAAGCCTGGACGCCGGAAGGCGACCTGCTGGTGAGCGTTCCCGGAAGCGGCGACGTCCTGCGGCTACGGCCGGACGCGGGCGGCACCGCGACCGTGACCACCTTGCTGTCCGGGCTGACCTCGCCGCAGGGCCTGGCGTTCGCCCGGCTTGACGGCCGCTGGGTGCTCTACGTCGCGGAA
Source organism: uncultured Actinomycetota bacterium (assembly GCA_963767685.1). GTDB lineage: Bacteria > Actinomycetota > Actinomycetes > Streptosporangiales > Streptosporangiaceae > Trebonia. The sequence continues at coordinate 281,316 of CAVYEZ010000005.1, read as the reverse complement.
ACGGACCAGATCGACCGGTACCCGTGGGGGCCCGGCGGGATCGGCGGCGCCCGCACGGTGATCGCCGGCGGGCTGCCGGACCAGGACCCGGGCGGCGACGACGTGCACCGGATGAAGGACGTAACGGTCTCCGCCGACGGGACGGTCTACTTCAACGTGGGCAGCTCGTCGAACGCTAACCCCGATGACCGGAAGATGTCGCCGCAGCGCGCGGTGATCATGGCGGTGCGCCCCGACGCGACGGGCCTGCGGGTGGTGGAGCGGGGAGTCCGCAACGGCGAGGGCCTGGCGGTCGCGCCGGGCGGCGCGGTCTGGACGGCGGTCAACGAACGGGACAACATCCCGTACCCCGCGCACGGGCCGTACGCGGGCGACAGCGACGCGTTCGGCCAGGTCATCCGGGCCTACGTCAACAATCACCCGCCCGACGAGGTAGTGCCGGCCACCACGGGCCGTGACCTCGGCTGGCCGTACTGCGACCCGGACCAGGACGACAGCCATCCCGTCGGGTCGCTCGCCAACGTCCCGCTCGTCCCTAACTCGGTTACCAACCCGGGCGGGACCGCGCTGGACTGCGCGGCGCTGAAGCCGGTCGAGGTCGGGCTTCCCGCCCACAGCGCGCCGCTGGGCATGACGTTCCTCGAGGGCAGCAAGGTCCCGGCGCGGTGGTCGGGCGGCGCCCTCCTCGCCGTGCACGGCTCGTGGGACCGCCAGCCGCCGCAGGCACCAGCGGTGCTGTGGCTGGCCTGGAACGCCGCCAAGGCCACCCTGATGCCCGCCGCCACCCTGGTCGGCGGGTTCGAGAACGCGGACGGCACCTTCTGGGGGCGCCCGGTGGACGCGGTGCCGGGGCCGGACGGCGCGCTGTACGTGAGCGACGACGCCGCCGGCGCCATTTACCGCCTGGCCCCGGCGAGCTAGGGCGGCCCGTGGCCGCACGGACATCCGTCAACTGCCCGATGTCTGCTCGCGCACCGGACGGCAGCATGTGTAACGGAACCTCGCAGCAGGTACCAGCGGACGCGGCACGCCTCCAGGGTCGTCCTCAGCAACGCCCGTCTCAGGCCCGAGAGGCGCGTCCGCTTTTACCTGGGTTCCACCAGCTTTTCCGAAGCGGCCGCTGCGACCGCGCGGGCCGTGGCCGCGGCCCGCGCGGTCGCCATAAAGGAACAGCCGGATCTCTGCGCCCATCGCCCGTTATGCGGGGAACATGGGCATGCGCCTGGACAGTCCCAGATCAGCGGGATGCTAGGCGCTTCGCGGCCCGCACGGCAGTCTGTTGCGCACCCGAGTGCTGATGCCGCATCGATTTGCGTCAGGTGACCGATGTCTAATGGCGCGTTCCGCAGCAGCATGTGACCACGTATTAAGCGCGCGTCACGTTATTACCGGCTTCTACCTCAGACCTCGCCGAATGCGGCGGGCGCGGCCAGGGGGAACGCGAGGAGAGCAGCCAGTGTTCGTTCACGCCCTGTCCGGGGCAGCGTCGTTCGCCGCATGCCTACGGCTTTTCCGGTCCTACCCCCTCGCCGTGTCACCGTGCTATTCCGGTGGCTGGCACCGCTCAATCATCCTGCGCCACCGTGCTTTCACCCACGGTGCCTTGGAGCACGGCGCCTGCGACGGGTCCGGCTTCTACGTCCTCACCCAGGACCCGGCCGAGCACTTCACCCTGCGGCCGTGGAACCCGGCCGCGGGGCAGTGCGAGGAGATCCGGCCGGGCACGCCGGTGTCCGTCACCAGCCACCGGATCATCACCGAGGGCATGCCGGTGCCGCGGGACGGCGCCCTGCTCGGCTGGGTCAGCGACCGGCAGGCGACGGCCCTGCTGTCGGTGTACCACGGGCAGCCGGCATCGCCGGCCCGCCTGCCGCAGGTACGGGTCCTGGCCGTGGTCGGCAGCGAGCCCATGCGGTGGCCGCCGTTCACCGCGAGCCCGCTGGACGACGGGCGGCTGTGGGAGTACGTCGAACGGGGCGAGATCGTGGACCTGGCGCCTCTCATCGTCCGCGACCCCGAGGGGGCGTTCTGGATACCGTCGCAGCACCCTGGGCGGGCGGGCCAGGGACACGGCTGCGTGGTGGTCAGCCGGAACCTGCAGTCCGACGACTACTGGGTGCCCGCCGGCACCTACATGGACCACTGGATTTTGCGCGAAGGGGTGCCAAGCCCGACCGCGAGCCAGCTGCTCGCCCTGCCGGGTGCCACGGACCTGTCCCGGCGGCTGACCGCCTGGTAGCGGTCCGCCCGGGTAGCGGCGGCGCGGGCTAGCGCCCCTCGTCCGGTTCGCGGAGGGGGAAGTGACAGGCCGCGAGGTGCCCGCCGGCCGTGAACGGGCGCAGCGGCGGCTCCTTGGCCGCGCAGAGGTCCTGGGCGCGGGGGCAGCGGGTACGGAAACGGCAGCCGGACGGCGGGGCCACCGCTGAGGGGAGCTCGCCGCGCACCCCCTGGTGCTCCTTCGCGCGCTCGAGGGCCGGGTCGGCGACCGGGACCGTGTCGATAAGGCCGCGCGTGTAGGGGTGGACGGGGGCGGCGTACACGTCGGCGGCCGGGCCGACCTCGACCAGCTTGCCCAGGTACATGACGCCGATCACGTCGGACATGTAGCGGACCACGGACAGGTCGTGCGAGATGAACAGGTAGGTCAGCCCGTGCTCGCGTTGCAGGTCGAGCATCAGGTTGAGGATCTGCGCCTGGATCGACACGTCGAGGGCGGACACCGGCTCGTCGGCCACGATCAGCGAGGGCCGGAGCATCAGCGCCCGGGCCAGCCCCAGGCGCTGCCGCTGCCCGCCGGAGAACTCGTGCGGGTAGCGCTCGGCGGCGGCCGCCGGCAGCCCCACCTCGTCCAGCATCGCCCTCACCCGCTCCGCCTGGGCCGCGCGGGACCCGTCCCGCTGGATGACGAGGGGCTCGCGCAGGATCGTCCCGACCCGCATCCGCGGGTCCATCGAGGCGTAAGAGTCCTGGAACATCAGCTGCACGGCGCGGGCCTGCCGCCGCCGCTCCCGCCCGGCAAGCGTCGCCAGGTCCCGTCCCCCGAGGACGATCGACCCGCCGCTCGGCTTCTCGAGGCCGACGATCAGCCGGCCCACCGTCGTCTTGCCGCACCCGGACTCGCCGACCAGGCCGAACGTCGACCCGGCGGGAATGCCGAAGGACACGTCAGCGACGGCCGAGACCTGCCCGACCTTTCGCTGCAGCACGGCGCCGGCGGTCACCGTGAAGTTCTTTACCAGGTGCGAGACGGAAAGCAGCGCCCCGTTCGCCGCCGCGGTCAGCTCGCCCGCCTCCTCCGTGGCCGGCCCGGCGACCGGGCCCGCGGCCGCGGGCGACGAGCCCGGGGCGGAGCCGGCGGCCGCGGCGACGCCGCCCGCTGCCACGCCGGACGCCGCCAGTTCGGCCGCGGGCGTCCCCGGTACCTCCGGCCGCTCCGGCGGCACGGACACGAACGGCGTGCTCGGGTCGCGCGCCTCCTGGGCGGAGCCGACGGGGTAGTAGCAGCGGAAGAGGTGGGCGCCGCCCGCGTCCGTCAGTTCCGGCTCCGCCGCGCGGCAGGAGTCCCGGGCGTAGCGGCACCGCGGCGCGAACTTGCAGCCGGGCGGCGGGGTGGTTAGGTCCGGGGGCTGGCCCGGGATGTTGTAGAGCCGCTTGATGGACGACCCGTCCGCGGCCTTCTCTGGCAGCGCCTCGAACAGCGCCTCGGTGTACGGGTGGCGCGGGCTCGCGAACAGCACCGGCGTCGGCGCGGTCTCCACGATCCGGCCGGCGTACATGACCGCGACCCGGTCGGCGCGCCCCGCGATCACGCCGAGGTCGTGCGTCACCAGGATCACGGCCATGGACAGCCGCTGCCGCAGCGAGTCGATCAGCTCAAGGATCTGCTTCTGGATGGTCACGTCCAGGGCCGTGGTCGGCTCGTCGGCGATGAGCAGCTTCGGCTCGCAGGCCAGGGCCATCGCGATCATCACGCGCTGCCGCATGCCGCCGGACAGCTGGTGCGGGAAGTTCGAGACGCGCTCAGCCGGCTTCGGCATGCCGACGAGGCCGAGCACCTCGACCGCGCGGTCCAGGGCGTCCGCCTTGGACGCGCCCCGGTGCAGCCGGACCGACTCGGCGATCTGCTCGCCGATCGTCATCGTGGGGTTCAGCGAGGTCAGCGGGTCCTGGAAGATCATCCCGATCAGGTTGCCGCGCACGTCCTCCATCCCGGACTCCGACAGGGAGGTGACGTCCACCCCGTCGACGGTGATGGTCCCGCCGACGACCGACCCGCCGCCCGGCAGCAGCCGCATGACCGACAGCGCGGTCATCGTCTTGCCGCTGCCGGACTCGCCGACGATGCCGAGGCACTCGCCGGGGTTGACCGACAGGGACACGCCGTCGATGGCGTGCACGACCCCCTTGCGCAGCTTGATCTCGGTGCGCAGGTCGTCGATCGAGAGAAGCGGAGCCAACAGTAAAACGCCCCCCAACAGGAAGATAACCGCCGCTGCAGCCGGACCTCGAACGCGTCCCGGAGCGCGTCGCCGATGAAGTTGATGGCGATGACCACGAGGATGATCGCGATGCCGGCCGGGAAGATCTGCCACCAGTACCCGTCGTAAACGGCGTTGAGGCCCTGGCTGAGCATGCCGCCCCAGTCCGTCTGCGGCGGCCGGATGCCCAGGCCGAGGTACGAGAGCGCGACGATGAGCAAGATCGCGTCGGCCACCTGGAAGGTCGCGTTGACGATGATCGTGCCGATCGCGTTCGGCGCGATGTGCCGGAAGACGGCCCGGGCCGAGCCGCCGCCCATCACCCGCATCGCCTGCACGTAGTCGCGCACCCGGAGCGACAGCGCCTCGCCCCGGATCAGCCGGGAGGTCGTCAGCCACGACGTCAGGGCGATGACCAGGATGAGCTCGGTCTCGGTGGGCGGCCAGATGGCGACGACGACAAGCGCGAGGAACAGGGTGGGGATCGCGAGCAGCGCGTCGACGATCCGCATCATGACCGAGTCGGTGACCCCGCCGAAGTACCCGGCGACCGCGCCCCACAGGGTGCCGACCACGGTCGCGAGGAGGGCGGCGGCGAGCCCGACCTCCAGCGAGATCTGGCCGCCGGACATGAGCCTGCCGAGCACGTCGTAGCCGTTCTGGTCGGTGCCGAGGGGGTGCCCGGGGCCGGGCGGAAGGTTCTCGTTCGCCAGGTTCACGTGCACCTGGTCGGTGTGGTAGAACAGCGGCCCCAGGAAGCAGAACCCGAAGATCGCCGCGAGCAGCACGACGCCGACGATCGCGAGCTTGTTCTCGAGGAAGACCTCGAGCCCGCGCAGGAACATGCCGCGCGGCTTCGTCGCGGGCAGTGCGCCCGGCGACGCGACGGTGTCGGAACCGGGCGCGGGCCCGGCGGTCGCGGTCACGCGTACCTCACCCGCGGGTCGAGCACGGCGTACGCGATGTCGGCGAGCAGCGACCCGATGACGGTGCCGATCGCGACGACGATGACGAAGCCGAGCAGCACGGGATAGTCCTGGTTCTGCGCCGACTGGAAGAACAGGAACCCCATGCCCGGGTAGTTGAACACCGACTCGGTGATCAGCGCCCCCGACAAGATCCCGGGGATCGACAGCCCGAGCAGGGTGGCGATCGGGATCAGCGAGTTGCGCGTCACGTGCCGCCAAAGCACCCGGCGGGACGACGCGCCCTTCGCCCGGGCGGTGCGCACGTAGTCCTCGGTGATGTTGTCGAGGACCGACGAGCGCATGTACCGGCTGAACAGGGCCATCGTCACCAGGGCGAGCGTGACGACCGGCAGCGTCAGGTCACGCCAGTTGGTCAGGTCGTCAACGACCCCGCCCTGCGGCGCCTCGGGCCCGAACCACTGCAGCTTCACCGCGAACACGAGGATCAGCACGGTGCCGACGAAGAACGTCGGCGCCGCGTAGAACAGGAACGACAACGCGGTGAACGTGTAGTCGACCGCCTTGTTGCGCCGCACCGCCTGCCACAGCCCGATCGGCACGGCGATGACCAGCGCGGTGATCGTGGAGAAGCCGACCAGGATGACCGTCTTCGGCAGCCGCTGGCCGAGCAGCGAGGCGACCGACTGGTCGAGCTTCCAGGAGAACCCGAGGTTTCCCTGCAGCAGGTGACCGAGCCAGAGCAGGTACTGGGAGAACCACGGCTTGTCGAACCCGTACTGGGCGTTGAACTGGGCCAGCGTGGCCGGGTTGCGGTACGCCGAAGGCCCGAGGATCGCGATCGCCACGTTGCCGGGGATCGCCCGCAGCAGGATGAAGGTGATCACCGTGACCAGCAGCACGACGATGGCCGCCTGCAGGATCCTTCGAATCAGAAATCCAATCAAATCCATCCCCCCGAACGGATTCGCGGTTCCCCTGTCCCGCCCGTTACCCGGTCTCTCGCTGTCATCCCCATATCAGGTACCTCTGACGCATCACCGCTCACAGCAGCCCCGTGGCTGGCGGCGCCAGGACTGCCCGTGAACTGTTAACGACATCGTTAACGGTTCACAGGCAGTCGCCGGGCGAGCGGAACCGCTACTTGACGAAGTACCAGTTCTCCGGGTTGATGTTGAGCGTGGTGGACTGCGGGGTCACGCCGCGCAGGCTGTTGATGATCTCCGTCAGCTGGTAGACGCCGTTGGGCTGCCAGATCTCCGGGAGCTGCTCCGCCAGGTAGTCCTGCCACGTGTACAGCGACTGCATCGACGTCGACGTCAGCGTCTGGTTGATGTACGAGTCGTTGAGCGCGTTGGTGTAGCCGGAGGAGTTCGCCCCGGAGCCGCTCAGGAACAGCGTCTCGCCGGTGGGGTAGTAGTCAGGCACGAACGTCCATCCGCCGCCCCAGTTGGCCATGTCCCAGTCGCAGGAGATGTGCGCCGTCACGCAGTTGCCGCCGGCGATGGCGGTCACCTGGTTGAACGGCTTCGGGTCAAGGCTGAACTTGATGCCGACGGTGCTGGCGTTCGACTGGAGCTGGGTCATCTCCGAGGCGATCCAGTCGGTTCCCGTGTTGTACGGCAGGGTGAAGCTGAGTCCCTGTCCCTGCTTCACCCCGGCACCGCACAGCGACGGCGTCTCGCAGGTCGTGACCCCGTTCGGCGTGACCTTCCAGCCGTGGCTGGTCAGCAGGGACTTGGCCTTGGTCGGATTGTACGGGAACGGGTCGCCCGACCGGCCCTGCGGCGAAAGGTACTGGGTCGACGGGTACGTGCCGACCGGCCCGACCGTCAACTTCCCGTAGCCGTGCAGCGGCCCCTGGATGACCGCCTCCTGGTTCACCAGGTACGCAAGCGCCTCGCGGAAGTACAGCTGCTTGAGGATCGGCCCGTTCCCGGTCGTCGACTGGAGGTTGACCGGGAAGTAGTTGATGCTCCACGAGTACAGCGGGTCGAGGGTGTAGCCGTGCACCGGGTTGGTGCCGACCGTGGCGTTCGCCGGCTTGGTCGGCGCGTCGGTGGTCGGCAGGTAGCCCACGTCGATCGTCTGCCCGCCGCCGCCGGCCGCGCTCGCCTGGAGCACGTTGTACTGGGCGGACTCGGTGGTGAAGGGGACCTCATGGAATTCGGCGAGCCGCGGCTTGGGGCTGCCCGAGTACTCCTTGTTGGGGACGAACGTGGAGTTCCCGTCGGAGTTGAAGCTCTGCAGCTGCCACGGGCCGTCGACGACCGACCAGACCTTGGAGGACGCCCAGCCAGACAGGGCCTTCGACTGGCCGTCAAGGAACGCGTAGACCTTGGCGCACGCTGCCTCGGACGCGGTGCAGCCGCCGCTTTCCGGCGCGCCCGTCAGCGAGGTAACGTCCCAGGCCATCGGCATCGGGGTGATCTGGCTCAGCTCGTTATAGGTGAACCAGGTCGGGTTGTACTGCTTGTTCATCGTCATCGTCAGCGTCGTGGCGTTGGTCGCCTTGACGTTGGAGACGTTGTCGGGGAACCCGCCGGGGACGTAGGCGCCCCAGTTGCTGGCGGCCTCCGCCTGCATCATGTGAACCCAGAACACGACATCCTGGGCGGTTATCTTCTCACCGTTGGACCACTTCCAGTCCTTCATGGTGATCGTGACGTTGTTGCCCTGGTACACCGGCATGTCGGCCAGCGACAGGTTCGTGTTCAGGGTCGGCGTCGCGCCGTTGCCGAACCAGTACAGCGGCCGGTACATGAGGTACTGGAAGTCCTCGGAGTTCACCACGGAGAAGTAGGTGCTGCTTGAGAACGGGAAGATGTAGTTCGGGGTCGTAGACGGCGGCAGCGCGAACGTCGCCGTGCCGCCGCTCACCGGGGTACCGCCGCTCGACCCGCTCGTCGCGCCGGTTCCGCCCCCGCTGCTCCCGCAGGCGGCCGCGGTGACCGCGATGGCCGCCGCGCCGCAGGCTGCGGCGAGCGCTGCGCGTGCCCGCCGCCGGCGCCCTGATGGGAATGCACCCATTGTGCGCAGCTCCTTACTCTAAGTAGTCAACGATTGGCGCGCGCATCGACTGTGCCGCAAGGGATCCCCCGATCGCCTTGGCGCGTAGATCCCCCGACCGCGCGAGCCACGGTTACTGGCTATACAAGCATCATGACCGACAGTGAGCAAGCGCGGGTCAACAAAAGGCAACGTTCGTGTCGCGCGGCGCTAGTCGGCCTGCTCCAGGGCGTTGCGCATCGGGCGGAGCTTGGACTCGGTCTCCGCCAGCTCGGCGGCCGGGTCGGAGCCCGACACGATGCCGCCGCCGGCGAACAGGTGCGCCCGGTTCCCGCCGAGCTGAGCGCACCGCAGGGCGATGCCCCACTCGCCGTTGCCGTCGGCGTCGATCCAGCCGACCGGGCCCGCGTACCGCTCCCGGTCCATGCATTCCAGTTCGCGGATCACCTCGACGGCGGCGTCGGTCGGCGTGCCGCCGACGGCGGCCGTCGGGTGCACCGCGGCGACGAGCGCGAGCGCGGAGCGTTCCGTGGCCAGGGTGCCGTGCACCCAGGTCCCGAGGTGCTGGACATTGGGCAGCCGGATCAGCTCGGGGCGCGGCGCGACGTGCATGGCGGTGCAGAGCGGCGACAGGGTGTCGCGCAGCGAGACCGCGGCGTACTCGTGCTCCTCGTTCTCCTTTGCCGACCCGAGCAGGACCCGGGCGAGGACGCTGTCCTCGGCCTGGGTCGCGCCGCGCGACGTGGTGCCGGCCAGGACGAGGGAGCTCACCTCCCAGCCGGCCTTGCGGATGAGCAGCTCGGGCGTGGCGCCGACCAGGCCGTCGCAGGCGAAAGTGAAGCAGCCGGGATAGCGCGGTGCGAGCCAGCGCAGCAGGACCCGCGGGTCAATCGGGATGTCGGCCGACGCGTGCAGGTCCCTGGCCAGCACCACCTTGCGCAGCTCGGCCGAGTGCGTGATCCTGTGCACGGCCTCGCCGACCGCCTGCTCCCACTCCGGGGCCGACAGCGACCCGTCGTGCCACCGCAGGTCGCCGGGAATGGCCGGCGGGTCGAACGGGCCCGGCGTCCACGGCCGCTCGCCCTCGGGGGTGATGGTGGTCAGCCAGGCGTTTCCGGTGCCGTCCCGGCCGAGGATCGCCCGCGGCACGATGAGCACCGAGCCGTCGGAGGTGTCATCGAACGTGAACGTCCCGAACGCGACCAGGCCCGAACCCCGCCGGCGCACCCCGTCTTCGATGTCCGCCCTGTCGGTGACCTCGCCCAGCCACTTCTCCGCGGCGGTAAACCGGTCCGCCCCGGTGGGCAGCGTCACCCGCGCGGCCTCGCCCCACCCCGCCAGCCCCGCGGACTGGCGCACCCACGCCACCACCGTCGGCCCGGGCACCTGGTCGAGAAAGCGCTCGCCAGGGTCGGGAATCGGCGCGCTGCGCACTACCAGCCGCTCGCCGTATCGGTCCCTGCCCTGCCGCTCGCTTAGGTCGCTGTGGTTCCCGTACGGCTCTGCCATAACAGCGAATTCTAGTCGGGGTCGCGGACCGCCCGGCTGGCCCCCGAGCACCAGCTGGCTTGTCCGCACCCTGAGCAGGTGTGATGTATTTCGCGCGCTCGCCGGCCACGGGTGGTCTGCTCGCTCCCGGGGAGCAGGTTCCCGATGGCCCGCGGCGGCGCGTCAGCCGGTCGACTCGCGCGGCGACAGCATCTGCGCCATGGCGGGCAGCACGCCTGGCGCGACCCGGCAGTAGACCCAGGTGCCCCGGCGCTCGGAGATGATCAGGCCTGCCTCCCTCAGCTTCTTCAGGTGGTGACTGACTGTGGGCTGCGAGACGCCCACGTTCTGGATGTCGCAAACGGAGGCTTCTCCGCTCTGGTGTGCGGCGACCCGGGAGAAAAGCCGCAGGCGAACCGGGTCGGCCAGCGCCTTGAACATGCCGGCCATGCGCTCGGCATCGGCAGCAGTGAGTTCCGCCGCGCCAAGCGGCGGGCATGGAAACTCAACGGTCGTCTCTCCGATGAGTTCCGTTGGAATCGTCATGTGGGTAATACTCGCGTGCGCGTGTGATCTCTGCCACCGATCTGGCCATAACGTGACATCACCTATATCTACCGTCGGATCCCCGACGCCGCGCCTTTCCCGCGCTTTCTAATCCCCATCCCCTCACCGGCGGCAAAGCGGGCATACCGCGGGTGCCTCAACCCGGCCGGGCCCGCCGCCCCCGCAGGCGGACCCTGCGCCTCGGTGCGCGGGCAGCCGCCGCGGCGCGGAGTGTCGGCCGGACAGGCACTGCGAACGATTGCGGCCGCGCCTCCCGCGGCTCTTCGCGCCCGGTTAAGTGCCCGCTTACCAACCGCGAGGGGCACTCGGTGTCATTACGGCGGTCGCGGAATCCGTTTTGCCCGCGCATCCCGACGCGGGAAACGGCTATCGCGGGCACCCGTCGGCGCGCGGAATCCGTAAACGCGAGGCGGCGATGGCGCCGGAATCTGGTATGCCAGCGAATACCGGTAAATCGTTACTGGCGAGTAAAATCAGATTGCTTAATTCGGATCGATGCTGGTCAATGGTGTTGCACCGCCGTAACGCGCCGTCGACGGCGGGCTTCGCTACAGCAGCGCCAGCTGCTCGGGCGGGGCGGCCGGGGGCCGCGGCAGGACGCCCCGCCCGCGCGGCCCCGAGCCGTCTTGAGGCCCGGCACCGCGACCGACCCCGAACCGCTCCGCCAGCTCGCGAACCTGGCCGGTGATCCGCGACTGGTAGTCCTTGCGCGCGTAGGCGCCCGGCCCGTACAGCTCCGCGTACCTGGGCAGGAGTTCCGGGTGCGCCTCGCGGAGCCAGCCGAGGAACCACTCGCGGGCCCCCGGCCGCAGGTGCAGCACGATCGGCGTGACGTGCACCGCGCCCGCCTCCGCGGCCGCCTTGACGGCCGCGGCGAGCTGGGCGGGGGAGTCGGACAGGTAGGGCACGACCGGCCCCATGAGCACGCCGCAGCGCAGCCCCGCGTCGTTGAGCGCGGCGCACGCCTCGATGCGGCGCTCCGGCGCGGGCGTGCCCGGCTCGATGGCCCGCCATAGCGACTTGTCGACAAAGGCCGCGGAGACGTTCAGCCCGACGTCGGTCACCTCGGCCGCCGAGAGCAGCAGGTCGAGGTCGCGCATGATCAGCGTCCCCTTGGTGAGGATCGAGAACGGGTTCGCCGCGTCCCGCAGCGCCCCGATGATGCCCCGCATGAGCTTGTAGCGCCCCTCGGCCCGCTGGTAGGGGTCGACGTTGGTGCCCATCGCGATGTGCTCGCCCGCCCAGCGCGGCGAGGCCAGCTTCGCCCGCACCAGCTCGGGCGCGTTGACCTTGACCACGACCTTGGTGTCGAAGTCCCGCCCCGAGTCCAGGTCAAGGTAGGTATGCGTGTTCCGCGCGAAGCAATATTTACACGCATGTTGACATCCCCGATAGGGATTGATGGTATAGCGGAACATCATGCGGGAGGACTTGGGTACCTCGGACACGATCGACTTCGCGTGGACCTCGTAGAAGGTCATGCCGCGGAACTCGGGCGTGTCGAACGTCCGGGCGACCGCGTTCCGCTCGATCAGGGGCGGTGCCGACCAGGCCGGGTCCGCGCCGTCGGCGCCACCGCCGTCGCTCGAATCAAGCCGCAAGCTGTCCCAACGCATGACCGGTAGTATAGAACCAGCGTTCGATCATGGCAAACGTGTGTTCGGTTTCGTCGGCCGAGCATTCGGTGGCGACTACGTTTTTAGTTCTGTGGAAATGCGTTCGGTAATCGGCCCTTGCCTGTTCCAAAAAGAGTCAGGCACAAAGACAGAACGATTGGATAAAGCCGCCCCCGTGGGGGATAGTTAGAGGAGTTCCCATCTGGCGCGTGGAACGCGGAGGTATGGCGCTATGGCGCTGTCAATGGACGAGCAGCGCATGCTCGCCGAGATAGAGCGGCGACTCGCCGCGGAGGACCCTGGCCTTGCGACCAGGCTGTCCTCATTCAGGCGGCCAGGGCCGGCCGCCGGGCTCCGGACCACCCGGGGCAAGATCATCGGCTCGATCTGCACCGTCGTCCTGCTCGCCGTCATCGGGCTGACGGCCTACGCGATGATTCCCCTCCGCGCGCATACTTCGAAAACCCCGGCCGGCAGGCTGTCCGCACAACCCTCGACAAGCGCCCCGGTGCGGAGCGGCGGGGTGGCGCAAAGCCACATCGTCGGGCTAGGCCCAACCGCGGGGCCCGCGGCCGGTACCAGTGCCTGGCGGTTACTGGCTTCCGGTTACGAGTCGCGCCAGAGCTGCACGAAGTACCGCTCGACGCCCTCGAGCTTGCGCTTCTCCCGCTGGAAGTCGTCGGACAGCGGGTCCTTGTGCTGGTTGAAGAGGTCGGCGTACATCTTCACGACCGTGTCGCGGTAGCGCGCGTACACGCGCACCTCGTAGTTGCCGACGCCACCGGACAGCCGCAGCCCCGACACGGCGGGCCCGGCGGAGCCCATGTCGATGGAGAGCCGCCCGCGCAGGTACAGGCGCGCCTTGGCCTCCTCGTCCCAGGCGTCGGGCAGCAGCGGCTGGCCGTCCCATTCCTCCAGGACTAGGCGCACGTCGATGTCCTGCTGCAGCGAGCCGACCCAGAGCTGCTCGCGGCTGGCGGAGACGAGCACGCCGATCGGCGGCAGCGGGCCGCCGGGCGCGTCCGGGTGCACCTCGGGGTCGTGAATGCGGAACATGCGGCGATCGGGGAAAACGGGCATCACAAGCTGGAGCAGCCTGCGACTTACGTATCCCCCCTCGGGCACGCCCCACCTCACTCTCACCCCGACCCGCACTGCCGCCATAGCGGCACCCTGCCTAAATGTAGACCGAGATAGCGTCTCGTGTTGTGTGAACGTGGCGGAAGCGTTCAGCGGAAACAGAGTTACGGCTGGTAAGTCGCGGATTAGCCCAATTCATGGCGTTACCTATTGACTACAGCGCGCAGCAATGTAGTGTCATATCCGGTATAACACTCGCTGACCCCCAGGCGGTGCGCAATGCGTTCGGTCCCTGCTGCCCAGTCTCAGCTACAGAACGTATCTGTACGATCACATGCCGAAGTAATACCGGCCTCTACTCCGATAACGGCCTCTGTGGTCCCCGCGGTTCACGATTCTGCCGAATCACCGGGAGTAGCCGTGGGCTCCGGCCGCCGCGCCATCGTCCTCGCGGTCTGCTGCTCGGCCCTGTTCATGGTCGGCCTGGACAACACGATCGTGAACGTCGGCCTGCCCGAGATCGGCAAGTCGCTGCACACCAGCGTGGCGGGCCTGCAGTGGACCGTCGCCGGGTACACGATCGTCCTGGCCAGCCTGCTGATGTTCTCCGGTGCGGCGGCCGACAGGATCGGCCGGCGGACCATCTTCCAGGTCGGGCTGAGCCTGTTCACCCTCGGGTCGTGGCTGTGCAGCCTGGCGCCGTCGCTGTCCTGGCTGATCGCGTTCCGCGTCCTGCAGGGGGTCGGCGGGAGCATGCTCAACCCGGCGGCGCTCGGCATCATCACCAACGTCTTCAGCGCGCCGAAGGACCGGGCCAAGGCGATCGGGGTCTGGGACGGCGTGTCCGGTCTCTCCATGGCCCTCGGGCCGGTGGCCGGCGGCATCCTGGTCGGCTCGGTCGGCTGGCGCGGCATCTTCTGGGCGAACATCCCCGTCGGCCTCGCCGCGATCTCGCTCACCGCGCTGCTGGTGCCCGACTCGAAGGCCGCCAAGGGCCGCAAGGCCGACCCCCTCGGCCAGGTCCTGGTGATCGTCATGCTCGCCTCGCTGGCCTACGCGATCATCCAGGGGCCGTCCGCCGGCTGGTTCTCCCCGGAGCATCGTCGGCTTCTTCCTGCTCTCGCTTGCTCGCGCTCGGGCTGCTGCTGCGCTACGAGCCGCGCCGCGCCGAGCCGCTGATCGACTTCCGGTTCTTCAAGTCGGTACCGTTCAGCGCCGCCAACGCGACCGCCGTCTGCGCCATCGCCGCGAGCGCCGGGTTCCTCTTCCTGACCACCCTCTACCTGCAGGACGTGCGCGGCTTCAGCGCCCTGCGGGCGGGCCTGACCCTGCTGCCGATGCCCTGCATGATGGCCCTCGCCTCGCCGATCTCCGGGCGGATCGTCGCGCGCGGCGGCCCGCGGGTCCCGTTCGTGATCGCCGGCGCGGCGCTCACCCTGTCGACCGCGGCGCTGTCCCAGCTGAGCGCCACGAGCGGCCCGCTGTTCCTGATCGTCACCTACGGCCTGTTCGGGTTCGGCGCGGGCATGGTGAACGTGCCGATCTCCAACGGCGTCATGGCGGGCGTGCCCAAGTCCCAGGCCGGCGTCGCGTCGGGGATGAACTCATCCAGCCGCCAGCTCGGCCAGTCCCTCGGCGTCGCGATCGTCGGCTCGGTCCTCGCGGCCAGCCTGCGCGGCTCCATGCACGCGGGCTTCCTGACCGCCGCCCACGCCGGCTGGTGGATCATGGCCGGGCTGCGGCTACGCGGTCCTGGTCCTCGGCGTCATCTCCACGACCCGGTGGGCCCACGCGACGGCGGCCAAGGCGCGGCGCCGACGCGCTAGCGGCCCGAAGCGGAAACGGGCACGGCCAGAGTCAGCCGCGCCCGTTCGGAAGACATTGAAAGATCAGCCGCCGCAGCCGCACGCGCCGCCGCAGCAGCCTCCGCCACCGCCGACCGGGGCGGTGCCGCCACCAGCAGAGAGCCCGCCGAGGCCCACGGTGGTAAGCAGCTTGACGGTGTCGTCGTGGCCCTGCGGGCAGGTCGCCGGGTCGCCTGACTGGCTCATCGGCCTGGTCAGCAGGAACGTGTCGCCGCAGGAGCGGCAGCGGAACTCATAACGTGGCACGCCAGGATCTTACCGCGCCGTGGATATCGCCGAGTGCCGTGCCGCGGGTGGCTACCGCCGGTGACGGCATCCGTGCGTCACGACGCGCCACCGGGCGGCTCCGGGCGACCCGGCCTCCGGCTTCTTGCCGCGCATCCACGAGACGGCCGCGCCGCACACCGCCATCAGCGCCGCGGCGGTGAAGACGATCATGAGGCCGTGATGGAACGGGCCGGAGATCAGCGTCGGGAAGAACTCCTTGCCGGTGAGCGTGGCGACGTTCGTCGGCGGGCAGCGTGTGCAGCAGCCCGGTCGGCGCCAGCAGGTTCTGCACCGGGTTGTAGCCGAGCATGGCGGCGAACACCGTGGAGACCGGCGGCAGGTGGGCGATCGTGGTCGCCTGCGCGAGCGGCACGCCCTGCGCGGTCAGGCCGGTGAGCAGCGTCTTCGGCAGCGTGTTGGCCAGGCCCGCGATCATCAGCGAGAAGAAGATGCCGATGGACAGCGACATGCCGGAGTTCTGGAAGGTGGACCGCATGCCGGACGCCGCGCCGCGGTGGTAGGCGGGGACCGAGGACATGATCGCGGCGGTGTTCGGCGCGGCGAACAGGCCGGAGCCGATCCCGTTGCCGAAGATGAGCAGCGCGAACGCCCAGTAGGGGAAGTCGATCGGCAGCAGCATGAGGCCGGTGAAGCAGCAGGCGGCCACCAGCAGGCCGCCGGTGGCGAACGGGCGGGCGCCGAACCGGTCCGACAGCCTGCCGGAGATCGGGCCGGCGATGAGGAACCCGGCGGTGAGCGGGAGCATGTAGATGCCCGCCCACAGCGGCGTGACGGTGAAGTCGTAGCCGTGCAGCGGCAGCCAGATCCCGGCGAGCCAGATGACCAGCATGAACTGCAGGCCGCCGCGGGCGATCGCGCCGAGCAGGGAGGCGATGTTGCCCGCCGCGAACGCGCGGATGCGGAACAGCGACAGCTGGAACATCGGGTCCTTCACCTTGGACTCGATGAAGCAGAACAGCGCGAGCAGCGCGGCGCCGAGGATCAGGGCGCCGAACACCATCGGGTTGCCCCAGCTGGTCGCGTCGCTGCGGTAGGGGCGGATGCCGAAGGTGATCGCGACGAGCAGCACGCCCGCGCCGAGCGCGAAGGTGACGTTGCCGAGCCAGTCGATGCGCGCCTTGCGCGTGCTCGCGATCTCCTTGAGCGACTTGTAGGCCCAGACGGTGCCGAACACGCCGAACGGCAGGTTGATCCAGAAGACCGCCCGCCAGTCCCAGGCGGAGAGCAGGCCGCCGAGCAGCAGGCCGACGAACTGGCCGGAGATGCCGGCGACCTGGTTGATGCCGAGCGCCGTGCCGCGCTGGCCCTCGGGGAACGCGTCGGTGAGGATCGCCGCGGAGTTGGCCATCAGCATGGACCCGCCGAACGCCTGGACGAACCGCCAGCCGATGAGCCACAGCGCGCCGTGCGTGCCCTGGAACGGGTCGAAGGACAGCCCGATCGAGGCCAGGGTGAAGACGACGAAGCCGAGGTTGTAGATCTTCACCCGGCCGAACATGTCGCCGAGGCGGCCGAGGGTGACCACGAGGATCGACTGCACGAGCAGGTACCCCATGATCATCCACAGCAGGTAGGTCACGTTGCCCGGGGTGAGCGGGTTGAGGTTGATGCCGCGGAAGATGGCGGGCAGCGCGACGATGACGATGGAGCCGTCGATCGTCGCCATGACCATGGCGAGAGTGGTGTTCGAGAGCGCTACCCACTTGTAGGCGTCGCCTCGCCGGCGGCGCTGCCCCTGCCGGAAGCACGAGGCCCCGGGCCTTTCCCGCTCTGCTTGTCGTCCCCGCCCTGCCCGCCAGCCCAGTTCTCGCTCGTCGTCGTAGCCACGTCTCTTAACACTAGCTTATAGTTGCCTACTGGCAACTATTACGCGCGCTAACGATATTGACGCTGAGCGTCAGGCCTGCTTATCCATGCGCCGCTGGCCCGGTTGCCCGGCCGGACTGCCGCCCGGGTGCGCGGAACGAGGGAAGGAACACCGACTTTGAGGTCAGGTACGCGTCCATGCCCTCCGGGCCGTACGCGCTGCCGGTGCCGCTCGGCCCGCGCCCGCCCCACGGCGAGCCGATGTCCGGCTCGTAGAGGTTGATGCCGAAGGTGCCGACGCGGGTCCGCCGCGCGATGTCCAGGCCGCGCTGCGGGTCGCCGGTCCAGACGGTGGCGGCGAGCCCGAAGCCGTCGTTGGCCAGCCTGCACCGCCTCCGCCTCGTCCTGGTAGCCGATCACCGTGGCGACCGGGCCGCAGATCTCCTCGCGGGCGATCGGCATCTGCGGCGTCACGCCGGTGAGCACGGTCGGCTCGTAGAAGTAGCCGCGGACCGGCGAGGCGGGACGCCGGCCGCCGGACACGACCCGGGCGCCCTCGCTGATGCCCGAGCGGACCCGCGCCTCCACGTCGACGCGCCGCCGCGACGACGCGAGCGGGCCCATGGTGGTGTCCTCGTTCAGCGGGTCGCCGACGCGCACCTTCCCCGCCTGCTCGGCGAGCGCGTCGACCAGGTCGCCGTAGCGCTGCTCGGGCACGAGCACGCGGGACATCGCGAAGCAGGTCTGGCCCGCGTTGCCGAAGATGAGGCGGCCGAGCGCGTCGCCGGTCTTGCGCAGGTCGGCGTCGTCGAGGATGATCGCGGCGGACTCGCCGCCGAGCTCCAGGTGCGCGGGCTTGAGCTCCGCGCCGCAGATGGACGCGATCCACCGGCCCTGCTTGGTCGGCCCCGAGAACGACACGGTGTCCACGCCCGGGTGGCGGGCGAGCGCGCCCGCCGTCTGGTGCGTGCCGGTGACCAGGTTGAACACGCCGGGCGGGAAGTCGGCGGCCTCGAACGCCTCGGCCAGGATGTAGGCGGAAAGCGAGGTGGCCGCGGCGGGCTTGAGCACGATCGTGCAGCCGGCCGCGAGGGCGGGCGCGAGCTGGCTGAACGCGAGCAGGATCGGGTAGTTCCAGCTGGTGATCACCGCGGCGACGCCCGGCAGGCTCCCGGCGGACCACGGTGCGGCCGGTGAAGGAGACCGCGGTGCGGGTCTCCTCGGTGTCCATGGCGCGGGCCAGGTTCGCGTAGTAGCGCAGGATGGCGCACGGCGCCGCCGCGTTGTGCTGGCGGGAGGACGAGATCGGCATCCCCATCTCGGCCGTGACGAGGCGCGCCGCCTCCTCGGTGCGCGCCTCGAGGGCGGCCGCCAGCCGGTCGAGGGCGTCGGCGCGGTCGGCGGGCGGGCGCGTTGCCCAGGTACCGTCGTCGAACGCGCGCCTGGCCGAGCGCACGGCGCGGTCCACGTCGACGCCGACGGCGGACGGGACGGCGCCCACGACTTCTTCCGTCGCCGGGTTGACGATCGTGATGACATCCGGCGAGGCCGAACCGACGAGACGGCCCCCCGCGTAGATGTCCCGGTACTCAAGCAAGGCAGGGCCCCTTTCACAGGTGAAAGTGCCTGCATTATTTGCGCGGCTGATAAGGATCTGTCAAGTCCCCGTAACATAACGCCCGGCCTGCGGCAGTTCAAGACCCTGGCCCGTCGTCGTTGTCAGCCCCTAAGCTGGGCTCGTCAGGTGCTGTGCGCGGGCACAGCGGCGGCCGCGATCTGGCGGCCGAATCCTTGTGAGGTGTTTCCACGGGCAGGAAACCGTGGTTAAGATCCTTTTGTGGACTTCCACAAAAGACACGGACAGATCAAGGTCGTATAGTTCAGTGATCATGCCGGACGCGATGACACCGGCCGCTAGCCGGCTGAATGCAGTGCCCCCAGGCACGGGGCCGACGCCCAGGGAGAGCCCGCGGGACGTCGACCGAGAGAACTCTGTCCTGCGCGAGCTGGTGACCGTCTACCGGCACCTTTCTGGCCTCGCGATGCAGGACGCCGACCTGGCCGGGGTGGTCCAGCTCATCTCCGAGCGGGCGCAGGCGACCGTGGCCGTGGTCAGCCAGCTGATGGACGTGCAGACCGCCGCCTCGCCCGGGCTGCCGCCGGAGAAGGCCGCCGCCCTGGTGCGGGACCACGTCGTGCACCCGCAGGCTCGGCCAGGTGCTGCGCGCCTCGCGCCTGTCCCAGCGCGCGCTGCGGCTGCCGAACGTGGGCGGGGTGCCCGCCATCATCGTCGCGCCGATCCTGGTCGGCGACGAGGTGCCCTCCTACCTGATCACGCTCGACCCGGCCGAGGAGTCGTTCGGCGAGGACATGTCGCTGCTCGTCACCGAGCACGCGGCGACGATCTGCGGTGTCATCCTCGGCCGCGAGCGGGTGGTCGCCGCCGCGGCCCGCCGGGTCCGCGACGACCTGGTCGAGGGGCTGCTGCTCGGCCGCGGCCGGGACGCCGCCGACGCCGCCCGCTGGGCCGCCCACCTCGGCTACGACCCGACGCGCACGCACAACGTGGCGGCCATCGCCTTCGAGCTGCCCCCGTCGCGCGCGGCCGACGCCGAGCCGCTGCGGCAGCGCATCCGGGAGTCCATCGAGCACTTCATGACCACCCGGGCGCCCGAGGCGATCGTCTCGGCCAGGGAGGCGGAGGTCGTCGTGGTGACCGCCGCGTCGCCGGACCCGCGCAAGCTCGGCCAGGCCTGCCTGGCGCGGCTCGCCGAGCTGTTCCCAGGCGCGAAGGTGGTCATCGGGATCGGCGGCGCGTGCAAGGCGCCGGACGAGATCGCCCGCTCCTACGACCAGGCGCACCGGACGACCCAGACGCTGTGGCGGCTCGGCCGGACCGGCGCGGTCTCGGCGTTCGAGGACCTCGGCATCCACCGTCTCCTGCTCCAGGTGCCCGACCTGGGCGAGCTGCGGTCCTTCGCGGCCGAGGTGCTGGGTAAGCTCTCCGAGCACGAACACGAGCACAAGTCGGAGTACCTGTCGACCCTCGCTTGTTACTTCCGGGAGAACAACAGCCCGCAGCGCGCCTCGCGGCTGCTGCACGTCCACCCGAACACGGTGGCCTACCGGATCAAGCGGATCGAGGAGATCACCGGGCTGCGGCTCGATAACTACAGAGACCGGCTGATCGCCCAGGTGGCACTCGAGATCCTCGACGCGCTGCCCGAGGCCCAGTCGTAATAAGCCGAGTCGTAACGAGGGCGGGGAGACATGAGCGGGCCATCATCGCCGGGCGCCACGAGCGCGAGGCAGCTGCTGTCGAGCGGGCGCGTGCTCGTCTGCGACGGGGCCATGGGCACCATGCTGCACGCGGCGGGCGCCGCCCTCGACCGGTCGCTGCCCGAGCTCAACCTGTCCGACCCCGGCCTGGTCGCCACCATCCACGACAGCTACCTGACCGCCGGCGTGGACATCATCCAGGCCAACACGTTCGGCGCGAACCGGCTCTGGCTCGCCGACCACGGCTTCCCCGACAAGGTCGCGGAGATCAACCGGGCGGGCGTCGCGGCTCGCCCGGGCGGCCGCCGAGCGCTCGGGGCGCAACGTCCTGGTGGCCGGGCTCGGTGTCGCCCGCGGTGACCGCGCCGCAGCGGCGCCGGGTCGGTGCGGCGGAGCGGATGGAGGTGCTGCGCGAGCAGATCCTCGCCCTGGTCGCCGACGACGCCGCCGACCTGCTGATCCTTGAGACGTTCGGCTACCTGGACGAGCTCGTCGAGGCGGTCACCGTGGCCGCGTCCGTCACCAGCCTGCCGCTGATCGCGCAGGCCACGTTCGCCGACGACGCGCACACCCTGGGCGGCGAGACGCCGCGCGAGGTCGCCGCCGTGCTGTCCGCGCTGCCGGTCGCGATGATCGGCACGAACTGCACGATCGGCCCGCAGCGGATGCTCGTCGTCGCCGAGGACCTCGTCCGCTACTCCGCGGTGCCGGTCAGCGCGCAGCCGAACGCCGGCCAGCCGCGCCGGACGGGGCCGCGCTCGTTCGAGTTCGCCATCGACGGCGGCTACTTCTCCCGGTACCTCACCCGGTTCGCCGACGCCGGCGTGACGCTGGTCGGCGGCTGCTGCGGCACCACGCCGACGCACATCAGGGCCGTCGCCGAGGCGCTGCGCGCGCAGTCCCAGGCTCAGCAGGCACCGGCGCCCCAGCCGCAGCCGCCCGTCACCGTGCACGCCCCGGTCCGCGTCGAGGAGCCGGCGGCGGCCTCGGCTCCGGCTCGCTCGCCGACCACCTGTCGTCCGGCCGGTTCGTGGTGGCGGCCTCGATCACGCCGCCCGCCGCCGGGTACGCGGGCGACGCCGAGCGGCAGGCGGCGGAGCTCGCCGACCGCGGCATCGGGCTGATCTTCGTGCAGCCGCGGGAGAACGCCAGGACGCACATGGACTCGCTCAGCATGGCGCTCGCGCTGCAGGAGCGCGTCGGCGTGGAGACGATCGCCACGGTCACCACCTGGGACAAGACGATCATGTCGCTCCAGGCCGACCTGCTCGGCGCGCACGCGCTCGGCATCCGCTCGGTGGTGTCGACGACGGGCTCGCCGCCGGTGTTCGGCGACTACCCGGCGGTCGACGGCACGTGGGAGGTCGACTCGGTCGGGCTGGCCGCGCTGCTGTCCGGGCTCAACGCCGGGCGCGACTCCAACGGGCTCGGGCTGACCGCGCGGACCTCGTTCTGCATCGGCGCGCGGATCAACCCCACTGCCCGGGACCACGCCGCGGAGCTGGCGCGGGCGCACGCGAAGATCAAGGCGGGCGCGCAGTTCCTCGTCAGCCGCCCGGTCTACGAGCTCGACGCGCTCAACCGGCTGGTCGAGGCCCTCGACGGCACCGGCGTCCCGCTGCTGCTCTCCGTCGCGCCGCTGACCTCGTTCGAGGAGGCCGACTACCTCGCGCACGAGGTGCCCGGCGTGACGATCCCCGGGTCGACGCTGGACGCGATGGAACGGGCGGGCCGCTCCGGCGGCCGCGCGGTCGGCCTCGAGCTGGCCGCCAACCTGCTCGCCAAGGCCCGGCCCCTGGTCAGCGGCGTCATCCTCACCGCCCCGGGCGACGACCCGGCCGCCCTCGCCCCGCTGATCGAGGCCATCGGTTAGCGCCGCGGCCCGGCGGGCAGCAACCGGGTGCGAAAAGGGTCCGCGAACGCGCGCCGAACGGGCGACCGCTAGCGCATTAATAACGGATCGCGGAGGGATCGCGCGTGTCGCGGGACTGCGTGGGATGCTTACGCGCGTGGATGGACAGACGAGCCGCCGGGCGTTCCTCGGCCTGGCCGCGGCCGGCGTGGCCGGCGCCGTGTCGGCCTGCAGCAGCGCCGTCGCGCGTCCGGCCGGCCGGCCCGCCGCCGCGACCGCCCGGCCGTGGCGCAACCCGGTACCGGAGAACGCGCTGCCGGGAACCTCGGAGTGGGTCATCCGCCACCTCGGCGCCGACCACGAGATCGAGGGCTACGCGGGCAAGGCGAGCGTCCTGACCGGGGAGCCGCTCCCGCTGTTCGTGTCCACCACCGCGCGCGGCTTCACCGCGACCGCCTACCGGCTCGGCTGGTACCAGGGGCACGGCGCGCGCCAGGTGTGGAAGTCGCGGACGGTCCGCGGCGGCGCGCAGAAGGGCCGCCGCCGTCTCCGACGGCCACGAACACGGTCACGACCGACTGGGACCCGGTGCTCCAGGTGCCCACCGACGACTGGCCGCCGGGCGCGTACCTGGTCAAGCTGGACGCCGACTCCGGCGGGCAGCGGTACGTGCCCGTCACCGTCAGGTCGCCGTCCTGCGCGGGCAAGGTCGTGCTCAAGAGCTGCGTGCAGACCTGGCAGGCGTACAACCTGTGGGGCGGCTACGACCTCTACAAGGGCCCGTCGGGCGCCTACAGCGAGCGCTCCCTGGTGGTCAGCCTCGACCGGCCCTACGACACCAACGGCGCCAACATGTTCCTCACCTACGAGCGCAACGTGGTCAAGCTGGCCGAGTTCCTGACCATGGAAAAGGGCGGCCTCGACCTCGCCTACGTGACGAGCATGGACATCGACGCCGACCCGCGCCTGCTCGACGGGGCGAGCGCGCTGGTCTCCATGGGCCACGACGAGTACTGGACGCCGCAGGAGCGCGCGAACGTCACCGCGGCCCGCGACAAGGGCGTCAACCTCGCCTTCCTCGGCGCGAACGCGATGTTCCGGCGGACCCGCCTGCAGCCGACGGCGCTGGGCGGCGCGCGCGGCGGTGGTCTGCTACAAGACCGCCTACCAGCGAGGACCCGGAGTACGCGAAGGACCCCGCGGAGGTCACCAGCGACTGGCGCGACGCGCCGAACTCCGACCCGGAGTCCACGCTGATCGGCACGATCTACGAGGGCTACCCGGTGGACGCCCCGTTCGTGGTCTCCTCGCCGTCGAGCTGGGTCTACCAGGGCACCGGGGTCCGCGAGGGCGACAGCTTCCCGCACCTGGTCGGCGTCGAGTACGACCGGGTCAATCCCGCCTACCCGGTGCAGCGCCCGATCGAGGTGCTCTCGCACTCCCCGCTGACCTGCGGCGGCGTCGCCAGCTACGGCGACTCCGCCTACTACACCCACCCGGGCGGGGCGGGCGTCTACAACAGCGGCACGATGCGCTGGGTCGAGGCGATCTACGGCGACGAGCCGCACGGCATCGGCGGCGACACCCCGGCGTTCGTCCGCGCAGGTCACGACCAACGTGCTGCGCGCCTTCGCCGAGGGCCCCGCCGCGGGCAAGTACAAGGCCAACGACAACCTGGCCGCCACGCACGAGTACGACGGCAGCCCGGTAGCGCCAGGCAACCTCCAGTAGGGAAGGGCAAAGGCCGGAGCAGGATCATCATCCTGGCCAGGTGGGCGTGCTACCGCGCCTTGCGCCACTGCGAGTCGGTCGGCGGCTGATCTTCACCCGGCGCCAGGCCGTCACGGTGACCGAGCCACGGGAATCACCCGGAACCCGGGATGCGCGCCCGGCGGGCCGAGTGCGAGGCTAGGCGTAGCCCGCAGCGGATCAAGTCGACGGGAGGAATCAACGTGAGCGCGACGGATGATCGTGGCGAGGGCACGCCAGTGGCAGTGCTCGGAACCGGCATTATGGGCTCTGCGATGGCCCGCAACCTCCTGGGGGCGGGGCTCCCGACAACGGTATGGGACCGGTCCGCCGCCGCCACCGAGGAGCTGGCGAGCGCTGGAGCCCAGGTCGCCGCCTCTGCCCCGGACGCGGTGCGCGATGCCCGCGTCGTCATCACCATGCTCCCGACCCCGGACGTGATCACCTCGGTGGTCTTCGAGGGCGGCGTGGCCGGGGCGTTCGCGCCGGGCGCCGCGTGGGCGCAGATGGGGACGATCGGCTACGCCGACACGGCCGGGATCGCCAGCCGGCTCGGCGGGCTTCGGCCCGATGTGCTGTTCGTCGACGCGCCGGTGTCCGGCAGCAAGGGGCCGGCCGAGCAGGGGCAGCTCCTCATCCTGGCGTCCGGCCCGTCAGCCGCGAAGGCGGTGACGAGCCCCGTGTTCTCGGCGATCGGCCGCAAGACCCTCTGGCTTGGCGAATCCGGTCAGGGAACCCGCATGAAGATCGTCATCAACGCCTACATGTCCATCCTTATCGAAGGCGTCGCCGAGGCGCTGGAACTCTCGACCCAGCTTGGCGTCGATGCCGGGATGCTGGAGGAGGCGATCGCTGGCGGTCCGCTGGACGCGCCGATCGCCGACGCCAAGCTCCACAAGATGGAGCGCGGCGACTACGCGCCCGAGTTCCCGCTGCAGTGGGCGCTGAAGGACGTGGACCTGGCCCTGGCCGCCGCGCCCGGCGCCACGCTGCCGCTGCTGGCCGCCCTGTCCAGGCAGTGGCGCGCCACCGTCGACGCCGGCCACGGTCGCGAGGACGTCAGCGCCGCCCGGCTCGGGCTGACCGATACCGGGGCCTGAGCAGAGAACCTCGTTCGGCTGACGGCAGCGCGGCGGTCGACGCGTACGCGGACTCTCCGTCCGTCGCTCCCCGGCCGGCCCGGTCGTCCGCGCCCGCGGTACCACCTGGATCTCGAACCGCTCCCGGACGGGCGCGGCGGCGTCGTGAGGAAAACGGCCCGCCGATCCCGGCCATTTTTCGGCGGCGCGGCCGGCCGCCGCCGGTCAGGCAGGGCCGCCGGCCGCCGCGAGCCGGCCGACCGTCGCCACCAGGTCGGCGACCATGAGAGCCAGCAATGACTCTCCTTCGGCGGCGGACGCGCCCGCCGGGTCGCCGAGCACGCCGTTCGGGCTCACCCGCCGCACGCCGCCGGCCCGCAGGCCGGCCATCACCTCAGCCAGCGGCCTGGTCTCACCAGCGGCCGCGTCACTCAGCCGGACGTCACCAGGGGCCAGCGCGAGCATCAGCGACGTCTCCACCCGTCCGGCGTGCGCGTCCGCGCT
Organism: uncultured Actinomycetota bacterium; assembly: GCA_963767685.1. GTDB lineage: Bacteria > Actinomycetota > Actinomycetes > Streptosporangiales > Streptosporangiaceae > Trebonia. The sequence goes on along the minus strand of CAVYEZ010000005.1, from coordinate 255,730 downwards.
CAGCGTGACGCCCGCCGCCGCGAGCATCGCCGGCCGCACTCCCGCGTGCCAGACGTGGCCGTCCCGTCCCTCTGCCCGCAGCTTCCCGAGCGCGTCACTGATGGCGCCGGCGTTGCCGCCGTGCCCGTTCACGAGCAGCATCGCCGGCCAGTGGAGCGACGCGTGCCGGCCAAGCTCCACCAGCAAAGTCGACAAGGCGACATGCCCGATCGACAGCGTGCCGGGGAAGTCCGCGTGCTCGCCGCTCGCCCCGATCGCGATCGCGGGCGCGAGGCCCACCCCGGCCCGCCCGGCGCACGCCCGCGCCGCCACCGCCACGGCGACCCGCGTGTCGGTGTCGAGCGGCAGGTGCGCCCCGTGCTGCTCGAGCGACCCGACCGGCACCACCAGCAGTCGCCGCGCCGCCGCCTCGACGTCCGGCCAGTGCGCCGTGGCCAGCTCCATGAGCTACTCCGGCCGGTGGGAGACCGCCTCGATGTTGTTGCCGTCCGGGTCACGGACGTACGCGGCGAAGTACGTCGCGTGGTACTCCGGCCACAAGCGGGGCGCGTGCAGGACCTGCGCCCCTTCCGCGACCGCCACGTCGAAGAACGCCCGCACCGCCGTCCGGCTCGCCGCCGTGAACGCGATGTGCGACTCACGGAACCCGTCACCCGTCGAGTGCGCGCCGATCCAGAAGTCCGGTTGCGGCGGAACCCCGTAGCCGATCGCGTCGCCGAGGTCCATGATCCGCTGCCCGCCGAGCGGCTCGAGCACGACGTCGTAGAACGCCGCGCTGGCGACCAGGTCGGTGCACTGAATACTCACGTGGTCAAGCACCCGGCCATTCTCGCATCCCGCGCGCCTGTCGGTGCCACCATCCCCCGTGCACCCGGACGGTCGCTCCCGGCAGCGTCAGGCGTGGAAGATCTCCAGGCCGGCGACGACGGTGACGTACAGGGTCTTGCTGTCGGGGCTCACCGTGAGGTCGCCTCCCGGCCCGTAGGCGGCGCCGTCATCGGAGTCGTTGAGCCATCCGGAGGTGCGGAACGGCGGTCCCGGCCGGTCGCTGGCGACGGTGACCGGGGTGACCGCGTCGTCCGCGGTGCTTTCGTGGTCGCCGGTGATGGTTGTCACCCAGGCGGTTTTCCCGTCCGCGCCATGGCCACGGAGAGGGGCGGCGCGCGCCAGGGGAGGGAGGCGCGGAGCCGGCGGGATTACCGTGACTTTTGATTTCCGCGGTGGCCGGCGGTGGCGCGGCGTGCCTAGCTGAGCGGCGCGCCGAACGCGTCGCTGAGCTGGCGCATGGCTTCGTCAAGGAGCGCGCCGAGGTCGGCGTCCGGGTCGTCGAGCCAGTGCTCGTAGGCGGCGATGGCGACGCCGAGGACGGCGTGGGCGATGGCCTGCGGGGCCAGGTCGTCCGGGCGGCGGCCGGTGCGCTCGGCGACGAACTCGGCGACGACCTCGCGCCAGGCGGTGAACCGCAGCGTGGAGTGCGCGAGCAGGGTCGGCACCCGCAGGATGAGCTCCATGCGCCGCCGGTGCAGTGGCACCTGGGCGGGGGCGACGCGGTTGAAGTCGATGAGCGCGACCCGGAGGGCGTCGGCCAGCGGCACCTCGGGCGGGCAGGCCTTGAGCCGCACCCGCATCCGCTCAAGCTCGTCCTCGAACGCGCCCCACGGGATGTCGTTCTTGGACGGGAAGTAGCGGAAGAAGGTCCGCCGCCCGATCCCCGCGGCCGCCGCGATCTCGTCCACCGTGGTCCCGTCGAAGCCGCGGGCCGCGAACAGCGCGAAGGCCGCCTGCTCGAGCTCCGCGTGCGAGGTGGCCCGGCGGCGTCCGGGGTGGCCCGTGCCGCTGACCGCCAGGGATGCCGGCACTGGGATCACCGTCCTCGTGGGGATGCCCCAGTTTACGCCCGCTGAGGCGCGTTAGGCGGTGACCATCAGTGAGGTCCCTTGATTTCGGCACATGGTGCCGTTTAGGCTCCTGTCAATGTAGTCCCTGGCACTTGGTGCCGCTAATGCTCGCGGAGGTTCCCATGCCCGAAGTTTCCGCCCCCGTGGTTAGCGCCGCGGCCCACGAGGCCGAGACCGAAGCCCTGACGAGCGACGAGTTGCTCGTCGAAGAGGTCTCGATCGACGGCATGTGCGGTGTCTACTAGGAGCACCGTGACGTTCGACCTCGACCGCGCCTGGCGGGTCGATCCGCGGGTGTCGATGCGCCCCGAGCCGTTCGGGGCGCTGCTCTACCACTTCGGCACCAGGCGGCTGTCATTCCTGAAGAACCAGACGGTGCTGACGGTGGTTCGGTCCCTGGCCGATCACCCGAGCGCCAGGGTCGCCTGCCTCGCCGCGGGCGTGGCGGAGGCGGAGCTGCCCGCCTACGCGCGCGCTCTCGCCGCCCTCGCCGACTCAAAGATGATCTCCGAACGGATTCCGCATGACTCTCGCTCCTGACATGGCTGGCCGGGCCGCGGCACCGGGCAAGCTCACGGACCTGTTCCAGCTAGGCCTCGACGCGCCGATCTGCCTGACCTGGGAGCTGACCTACGCGTGCAACCTGTCCTGCGTGCACTGCCTGTCGTCGTCCGGCCGCCGGGACCCGCGCGAGCTGACCACCGATGAGTGCAAGGCGGTCATCGACACCCTGGAGCGCATGCAGGTCTTCTACGTCAACATCGGCGGCGGCGAGCCCACGGTCCGCCCGGACTTCTGGGAGCTGGTCGACTACGCGACCGCCCACCACGTCGGCGTGAAGTTCTCCACCAACGGGGTCAGGCTCGACGCCGCCGCGGCGGCCCGGCTGGCCGCCTCCGACTACGTGGACGTGCAGATCTCCCTCGACGGGGCGACCCGCGAGGTCAACGACGCCGTGCGCGGCCCCGGGTCGTTCGACACGGCGATGCGGGCCATGCGGAACCTGGCCGACGCGGGCTTCCGGGGGTTCAAGCTTTCTGTCGTGATGACCCGGCAGAACATCCCGCAGATCGACCAGTTCAAGGCGATCGCCGACGAGTTCGGCGCGCAGCTGCGGCTGACGAGGCTCCGCCCGTCGGGGCGCGGCGCGGACGTGTGGGACGAGCTGCACCCGCTGCCCCCGCAGCAGCGGGAACTGTACGACTGGCTGGTCGCGCACGGCGAGCAGGTGCTGACCGGCGACTCGTTCTTCCACCTGTCCGCGTTCGGCGGGGCGCTGCCCGGCCTGAACCTGTGCGGCGCCGGGCGGGTCGTCTGCCTGATCGACCCGGTGGGCGACGTGTACGCGTGCCCGTTCGCGATCCACGAGAACTTCCTGGCGGGCAACGTGCGCGACGCCGGCGGGTTCCAGGGCGTGTGGAAGAACGTCGTCGCTGTTCGCCGACCTGCGCAAGCCGGACACCGGCGGCGCGTGCAAGTCGTGCGGCTTCTACGACTCCTGCCGGGGCGGCTGCATGGCCGCCAAGTTCTTCACCGGCCTGCCGCTCGACGGGCCCGACCCTGAGTGCGTGCAGGGCTACGGCGAGGCGGCCTTGGCCTCGGTGTCCGCCGCGCCGAGCCTCCCCGTGCCGCGCCCGTCGGTCGACCACTCGCACCGCACGTCTCCGTCGCGCCCGCGCTCGTCGGGGCCGGTGCCGGTGATGATCGCGCCTCGCCGCCCGCCGGCCCACGACTGCGACGAGAGCCCGCTGGCGGGCTTCGAGACGGCGTTTGGCGACGAGTCATCGGGCTGCTGCCGCTAGCCTGCCGGACATTTCATGAAATCGGAGCCGGGCACGCGCGGCCAGGAAAAGATGGTGGATCGTTGACGTCGCCATGGCGTGCTCAGCGATCCACCATCTTCGGCCTCCCCGTGCCCGGCAAGCCGGACGCGGACGTCGGAGCTCGCGCGCTTGCCCCGCCCGGCCTGCGGATGACGCCCGACCCGGGCACGCGGATCGTCGCTGACGGGTCGGTGATCGTCGGCGGGTCACCGGTCCGGGTGCTGCGGCTGACGGCTCCCGGGGCACGGCAGGTCGCCTCCTGGTTCGCGGGAACGCCGGTGCCGTCCGCGGCGGGCGCCCGCGCGCTGGCACGCCGGCTGCTCGACGCGGGCATCGCGCACCCGGACTTCACCGCCAGGTCCGGAGGTGACCCCACGGACGGCGATCCGGCCGGCCCGGGGGTGGCCGGCGTGACGGTGGTCATCCCCGTGCGGGACCGGCACGCGGAACTGGCCCGCTGCCTGGCCGGCCTGCGGGACCTCCCGCACGTGATCGTGGTCGACGACGCCTCCGCGGACCCGGCGGCGATCAAGCGGATCGCGGCCGGGCACGGGGCGGCGGTCATTCACCGGCCGGTCAACGGGGGCCCGGGGGCGGCGCGCAACACCGGGCTCGCCGCGGCGCGCACCGGGATCGTCGCGTTCATCGACTCCGACTGCGTGCCCGTTCCCGGCTGGCTGGAGGGGCTGCTCCCGCACTTCGGCGACCCGGGCGTCGGCGCGGTCGCGCCCCGGATCGTCCCCCACGAGAACGGCGCCGGCTGGCTGGCCCGTTACGAGGGGGCGAGCTCCACCCTCGACATGGGCGCGCGGCCGTCGCCCGTCCGCCCCGGCGCCCGCGTCTCCTACGTGCCGGGCGCGGCCCTGGTGGTCAGGAAGGCGGCCGCGGGCGACGGGTTCAGGGAGCGGATGTACGTCGGGGAGGACGTCGACTTCGTGTGGCGGATGTCCGCGGCCGGCTGGCGGGTCCGCTACGAGCCCGGCGCGGTCATGGGGCACGGCCACCGGGTCACGTTCCGCGCCTGGTTCACCCGCCGCGCCGACTACGGCACCTCCGCCGCCGCCCTGGAGGAACTGCATCCGGGCGCGGTGCGGCCGCTGTACGCCTCCTGGTGGACGGCGGGCGCGTGGGCGGCGGCGCTGGCCGGGCACCCGGCCACGGCGGCGGCGCTCACCGGGGCGGCGACCGCCCTGCTCGCGCGCCGCCTGTCCCGCGTCACCGGCGAGCGCTGGCCGTTCCCCGGCCGGCCAGTTGATAACAGCAACGGGCAGCCCGCATCCACGCATGATAACAGCAAGAAGCGATATCGTGGGCCCAGATTGAGCGTGATAGTGGATGTCTGGGCATCCTCTAGCGTGCCCAGACATCCACTGTCTGCACCCTCGCCGGATAACAGCGAGAGGCGCTTGCGCCCGGCCCTGCCTCATAACAGTGCCGCCTGGCAGCTGGCGGCGCGCCTCGCCTGCGGCGGGACCGTCGCCGCGGCCCGCCCGCTCGGCAGCGCGCTGTCCCGTACCTGGTGGCCGGCCGCGATCGCGGCGGCGCTCGCCGTCAGGAAGCTGCGCCTGCCGGTCGCCGCGCTGATCCTCGCGCCGCCGCTGCTCGACTGGGCCGGCCGGCGGCCGCCGCTCGACCCGGCCCGCTACGTCGCCGCCCGCCTCCTCGACGACGCCGCCTACAGCCTCGGCGTCTGGCAGGGCTGCCTTGCCCGCCGCACGATCCGCCCGCTGCTCCCCGTGCTCGGAAGCAGGCGCCAGCCGGGCTGACCCGCGTCGCCCGGCGCGTTGCGGCGGCCGTGCCTGGCCCGTGATGGGATTGACCGTGGTGGGATGAACAGCCGACGCCGGCGACGGCGCGGCGGGATCGCAAGCGGAGGTGACCATGGGCGTGCGGCGGACGCACCGCTATGACCTGACGATGACCTGGACGGGCAACCGGGGGACCGGCACCAGCGGCTACCGCGATTACGGCCGGGACCACGTGGTCGGCGCCGACGGCCGGCCGGCCATCGAGGGAAGCGCCGACCGGGTATTCCACGGTGACAAGACGCGGTGGAACCCGGAACTTGAGCTGGTCGCCGCGCTCGCGCAGTGTCACATGCTCTCCTACCTGCACGTGTGCACGACCGCGGGGGTGGTGGTGACGGCGTACGACGACGCGCCCTACGGGGTGATGGCCGAGACGGCGGACGGCGGCGGCCACTTCACCGAGGTCGTGCTCCGGCCGAGCGTCACGGTCGCCTCCGCCGACATGGCCGAGCGGGCGGCGAAACTGCACGAGGAGGCGAGCGAGAAGTGCTTCATCGCCAGCTCGGTGAACTTCCCCGTCCGCCACGAGCCGTCGGTGGACGTGGCTAGCGCCTCCTAGCGGGCTTACTTCGGAAATCACTGACCTGCTCCGCCGACTGGCCGGGTTACCCGGGGAACAGCCACCGCGATCATCGGTGCCAGCCGCGACGAGGCGTGGCGGGTCCGCGAGATGGCCGCCACGGTCATCGCCGGGTACCAGGTCGGCGACGCCCTCGACGCGGTGGCCGCACTGCGCGCCGACGAGGTCGCGCGCGTCCGCGCCGCCGCCAGCCGCGCGGTCACGGCCCTTACTGCCGCCGGGGCGTAACAAGCACCGGCACCGGGCCCGCCGGCACGATCGCCGGCATGGCGACCGTCGGCGCGCCGGTCAACGGCGCCGCGTCGGCCAGCGTACCGGCCGCGGGCGCCGCGGCACCGGCCGGCCGCGACCGCCACACGACGGCGCAGTAGGAGGTGACCACTGCGCCGCAGGCAAGCAGCGCGGCCGTCTCGCCGAACGCGCCGACCAGGACCGGGGCGATGAGCGAGCCGGCCGCGATACCGCCGATCGATGCGGGCAGCGCCAGCCCGTACGCCCGGCCGAACACCTCGTCGTCCAGCATCCGCTGCAAGCCTGTCTCCGTCATGATCTCCACGCAGAGCGCGCCAGCGCCGGTGAACCCGGCGAGGAGGATCGCCGCGGGCGCCCAGTGCGCGGCCGGCATCGCCAGCGTCGGCAGCCCGACCAGCGCGAGGGACCCGGCCAGCGCGACGTGCTGCGGCAACCGGGCGACCCGGCCCGCCAGCGACGTGCCGATCAGGCCGCCGAAGCCGATGGCCGCGAACAGGTAGCCGTAGCCGTGCAGCCCGAGCCCGGCGTGCCGGGCGACCAGGATCAGCAGCACCGTCTGCATCCCGTAGACCAGGCTGCAGAGGATGTCCGCGCCGAGGAGGCGGATGGCCGCCGGGTGGGCACGCAGCGCCGCCGCGCCGGCCGCGATCTCGCTGACCAGGCCGGAGGGCCGGCTAGGCCCGGTCCTGGTGACCTCGAACGCGTCCCTGTCCTTGATGGCCACGGTGAATACCACCGCCGCGCCGAAGGTCAGCGCGTTGACCAGGAACGTCGTTGCGGCCGAGTCGGCCAGCAGCAGTACCCCGCCGAGTGCGGGACCCGCGATAACGCCGACGGCCGTGACGGCCGACCGGGCGGCGTTCGCCCCCGGCAGGTCCGCGCCGCGGACCAGCTTGGGGGTGACCGCCGAGACGCAGGGCAGGTACGGTGCGCCGGCCGCTGTCGCCAGGGCCGCGATCACCGGGGCGAGCAGCACCGGCAGTTGCGCCGCCGCGACCAGGGCGAGCCCGAGCATCAGGACGAGCCTGGCCAAGTCGCTGGCGATCATGACGCGGCGGCGGCCGAAGCGGTCGGCGATCACGCCGCCCACCGGCCCGAGGACCACGATCGGGACAACCCGGGCGGCAGTGGCGACCCCTGCCCACATCGCGGACCCGGTCCGCTGGTAGACCATCGTGACCAGGGCCAGGTTGTAGAGCCAGTCACCGACCTGGGAGACCGCCAGTCCGGCCAGGAGTGACCGGAACGCCGGGTAGCCGAGCGCGGCCCGGATGGTGCCTTCCTTGTGGTTCATGGGAGCGGCCTTTCTGCTGTCCGACTGCGAGGAACGCACCTCCCACAGTCGGCCTAAGGCCCCGGCCGGCGAATCGTGCTGCTGCCTTACCCGCCGCCTTAGATTCGCGCCGGCCCTCCTTATCTCCGCCCTGCGGCGGCCTTACCGAGGGCTATTCACGACGCTCAGCGGGACTTCACCATCAGGCCCCGGGCACCGTCGGCACGGGATATCGGGTGCGCACCGTGAATAGTCCTCAACGGCTACGTTGAGCGGTAATGCCTAGGCGGTGGGCGACCGCTGCGGCCTCGACCCGGCCGCTGACCCCGAGCTTGGCGAGGATGTTGGACACGTGGACGCTGGCCGTCTTGGCGCTGATGAACAGTTCCCTTGCGATTTCCGGGTTAGAGCGGCCGGCGGCGACCAGGACGAGGACCTGGCGCTCGCGGTCGGTGAGACCGAAGCGGGCGAGCTCGTCCGCGGGCCTCGGCGGCGTGGTTCCGGCGTCACCGGACGGCGTGCCGGTGGCAGCCCCGTGGCCCCGCCGGCCGGCGGAGCGGTCGGCCGGCGGGGCGTCAACTTGCGCCTCCGGAAGGCTGAGCCGCGCGCGGCGGGCGAGGGCCTCGGCCTCGGCCGTGATGGGGTCGGCGCCGAGCCGCCTTGCCAGGGAGTACGACTCCCGGACGGCGCGGGTCGCCGCGTCCAGGTCGCCAGCCGCGGTCTGCGCCTCGGCGAGCCGCAGCAGCGCGTAGGAGAGCGGGTACGGTTCCTCGGCACGCTGCCACGCGGTGACCGCGGCGAGCCAGGTCGCCGGGGTGTCGGTGCCCTCGGCCCTGGCGTGCTCGGCCGCGGTCAGCGCGCGATAGGCCTCCCAGGACGCCGCCGGGGTCTGCACCTGGGCGGCCAGGTCGGCGAGCCCCGCGCAGCGCCCGGTGATCTCCGTAGGGAGCGTCTCCCTGCGGTCACGGTGGCGGGTCGCGTCGTCGGCCTCGATCCGCATGCCGAGCCAGAGCAGCGGCCAGCCGTAGCGCGCGCCCCACGGGCTCGTCACGTCGGGCAGCCCCTCGGTGACCGCCTCCCTGGCCGCGGCGATGTCGCCCGAGCCGAGCGCGATCATCCCTGCGGTGTACCTGAGCGTCTGGGTGAACTGCATGTCAACGGTGTCGGCGACGATCCGCCTGGTGGCGCGATTGCTCGCGGTCGCCTCGTCATACCGCCCGCGCATCACGGCGATCTCGGCGCGGAACTGGTGCAGGGTGGCGCTGAAGACCCCTTCAGGCAGCGCGGCCAGTGCCCGGGAGGTCAGCTGGTCGGCCTCGTCGAGCCGGCCCATGTGCAGCAGCGAGTCGGCGCGGTTCCCGATCAGGTAGGAGCCAAGCGTCCTGGTCATCCCCGTCCGCGTCGCCAGCTCGATGCCGTCGGACGCGGCCTGCGCGGCCTCGGCGTGCCGCCCGAGCAGCTCAAGGACGTCAGAGAGGTTGATGTAGGCGCGCAGTGCGATCGGAGGGTCCCCGAATTCAAGCGCGAGGCGCAGCCCGTCGCGCAGCGAAGCGAGCCCGGCCTCCGCCTGCCCCAGGTAGCACACGGACGAGCCAAGCGAGACCGACGCGTCGGCTTCCGCGTCCTTCGCCCCCGCCGCGCGTGCCGCCTCGATCGCGTGCTGAGCGGTCTCCGCGCAGCTGATCATGTCACCGGCCCGCATCTGCGAGCCCGCCATGGTGGCGAGGACCGCCGCATGCGCGCGGGTGACCTTGTCCGCGGGCAGCAGGTCGAGAGCGCGCTCTAGTGTCGTCATCGCGGCGGCGGGCTCGCTTGAGTCCCGCTGTACCACCGCGTACCGCTCAAGGAGCAGCGCGTGCTGTACCGGGTCACCACCAGAAGGGTCCGCGGAAAGCTCCGCCAGGGCGTCGGCGAGCAGCGACCGTGCCCGGTCGAGGGTCCCGGAGCGGTAGGCGGCATCGGCGGCCAGCCGGCTGACGCCCACCCGGTCCATCCCGGTGCGCTCCGGTGCGTCCGCGACCCGCGGCCAGATCTCGAGCGCCCGTTCGAGCAGCCGCAGCGCCTCCGCGGGCGCGCCCGCGGCCGCCGCGCGGGCGGCGGCCCGCACGGCGGCGGGCAGCGCCCGGGGCAGGTCAAGCGCCGCGTACCAGTGATAAGCGAGCGCGGACGCGTCGACCTCGTCGCCGCCCGGGTCCGGGTCGCGGTCAAGGGCGGCGGCGTACGCGCCGTGCAGCCGGACGCGCTCGCCCGGGAGCATGTCCTCGTAGACGGCGTCCCTGGTCAGCGCGTGCCTGAAGGCGTAGCCGTGCCCGCTCGGGTCCACGACGAGCAGGTGGCCGTCGACCGTTTCGCGTAGCGCGCGCAGCAGCTCGGCCTCATCGAGTCCCGCCACCTCGGCGAGCAGCCCGTCGGGAACCGCCCGGCCGGCGACCGATGCGGTGCGCAGCAGCTTCTGCGCGTTGGGGGTCAGCGCGTCGACCCGGGACAGCAGCACGTCGGCGAGCGAAGGCGGCAGGTCGGCGGGGTCACCGCCCGCCGCCACGGCGCCGGCCAGCTCCTCCACGAGGTACGCGTTACCGCCGGAGCGGTCGAAGACGGTGTCGGTCACGGCCGGGGCGGGCCGCTGGCCCAGGATCGCGCCGAGCTGCTCGGCGACCTCGTCCCTGCTGAACCTGGACAGGTCGACCCGGTTGATCGACCGGTCCCGCTCCCAGCTGGTGAGCAGCGGGCGCAACGGGTGGCGCCGGTGCAGCTCGTCGGACCGGTAGGTGACGGCGATCATGACGCGGCTCTGCCGCAGCGACCGGAACAGGAACGCGATCAGGTCAAGCGTGGAGCGGTCGGCCCAGTGCAGGTCCTCGACGATGAGCAGCACGGGCCGGACGCCGCTAAGCCGGTCAAGCGTGCCGAGCACGTGCTCAAGCAGCTGTGCCTTGCTCATGTCATCGCCGGCCTGCGCGGCGGGCGCGGCCGCGGGTGAAGGGACCGCCGCGGTGGCCCGGCCCAACTCGGGCAGCAGCCTTGACAGGGCGTGCGCGGCCGCGCCGAGCACCTCGGCGAGCAGGTCAGCAGGCATGGCCCGCGCCAGGGTGCGGAGCGCGTCGACCAGCGGCGCGAGCGGCAGCCCTTCGCCGCCGAGCTCGACGCACTGGCCGGTGAGCACACAGCAGTCCAGGTCGGCCGCAACCGACGCGAGCTCCCTGGTCAGCCGCGTCTTCCCGACCCCGGCCTCGCCGCCGATTAGCGCGAACGCCGGATCTTTCCCCCTGGCCCGCTCCAGCTGGCCCGCGAGGGAGGCCAGCTCCTTCCGGCGCCCGATGAAGACGGGACTGACCACATTCGCGTCCACGCTGCCACGATCCCATACCGCCACGCCGCGCGCACCGGCCCGCCGGGCGTACCGCCAAGTTCGGGGCTGCCACCCGCAAACATCGGGGGATGGTGTACCGGCCGGACGCGGCGCCCTGCGGCTGATAACAGCAGCAAGCGCTCCGCGCCCGACACCCCGGCTAGGGCGCCGGGAACATAGATCCACTATCTTTTGCGACGGCCCGCGCCCGGCTGGTAACAGCAACAAGCGCGGAGCGCCTGGCAGGCCCGGCGAACTTAGCCCCTGACGCGAGGCCGGACTAGCTGATAACAGCAACAAGCGCGGAGTGCCGACCTACGGGGCCGCGGAGCGCTAACCCTACGGGGTGAGGCGGTTCGGGCCGCGGAACAGGAAGGTCGCGTCCCGGATCGAGTCAAGGCCGAGTAGCGCCATGAGGAGCCGGCCGAGGCCAAGGCCGAATCCGCCGTGCGGCGGGCAGCCGTACCTGAAACAGTCCAGGTACCAGCGCATCGGGCCAGGCGCGAGCCCCTTCGCGGCCGCCTGCGCGAGCAGCACGTCATAGCGGTGCTCCCGCTGCGCCCCTGTCGTGACCTCGAGCCCCTTCCACAGCAGGTCGAAGCTCGCGGTCAGGTGCGGCTTGCCGGCGGGCCGCAGGTGATAGAAGGGCCGAACGGAGGCGGGGTACTCCGTCACGAACGCGAACTCGTGCCCGGTCTCGGCGAGGACCCGCGCCGAGACGGCCCGCTCGCCCGCGGGGTGGAGGTCGTCGCGGCCGGGGGAAGTCGGGCTCGTTCCCGCGAGCGACAGGGCCTCGGCGTGGGTGAGCCGGGGGAACGGGACGCGCGGCACCGTCACCTCGGTCTTGAACTGTTCCTCGATCGCCGCGCCGTGCGCGGCGGCGACCGCGGACAGCACGTGCGCGAGCATGCCGCTCCTCGAAGCTCATCACGTCCTCGACGGAGTCGATCCAGGCGAGTTCGACGTCGACGCCGGTGAACTCGGTGGCATGCCGCGACGTGAACGACGGCTCCGCCCGGAACACCGGTCCGACCTCGAAGACCCGGTCGATGCCGCCCGCGATCGCCATCTGCTTGTAGAACTGCGGTGACTGCGCCAGGTAGGCCGGGCGGCCGAAGTAGGCGACCTCGAACACCTCCGCGCCCGACTCCGACGGGGTGCCCATGAGCTTGGGCGTGTGCATCTCCGTGCACGCCTCGGCGAAGGCGAACTGGCGCATCGCCCGCTCGGCGGTCGTCTGCACCTCGAACACCAGCCGGGCGGCGGGGTGCCGCCGCAGGTCGAGGAACCGCCAGTCAAGCCGCCCCTCCGGGCCGGTATGGTCGTCGATCGGCAATGGCGCCTGAGCCCGGTTCTCGACCGTGACGTTCTCAGGGATGAGCTCCACGCCGCCGAGCGAAACCACCGGGTTGGCCTCGACCCGGCCGGTGACCCGGACGGCGGACTCGACGTTGAGGCCGTCAAGCGCCGATTCGAGTGCGGTGCCGTCGCGCCGGTGCGTGACCTGGACGGCGCCGGAGTGGTCGCGCACGATGACGAACTGCATCGCGCGCTGCAGGCGGAGCGCCTGCGCAAAGCCCGCGATCGTGACGGTCTCGCCGGCGTGGTCGCGCAGGCCGGCGATAGTAGTACGGATCATCGCTTCAGTCCTCCTCAGGACCTAGTGACTGATCCCTTGGAGGTGCGGGCGAGAAGGGTGGACTCGCGGTGCCACCGCACCTTCGCCGTCCCCGGGCGGGACGGCCTCATTCGTGGTGAAACGCTCGGGAGTGTCTTCACGCGGGGGCGCGAGACCGCCTTCACAGCTGCTGGCGGCTCTCTCGGCTCACGCGGTCCCCGGCTACTCGTCTGCGTCAACGCGTTGCTGATAACGTAGGCGACGCCCTGGGGGCTGGGCAACGAAATTAACGAGTGGCGCGTCGAGCGCTACCGCCGACCCTGGATGTACTTTTCTCGATATGAGCGAGCTGCTGCCCCTCTTTCCGCTGTCGACGGTGCTCTTCCCGGGCATGCGCTTGCCCCTGCACGTCTTCGAGGAGCGCTACCGGCTGCTGGTCGCGCAGCTGCGCGCGCAGCCGGAGCCGCGGCGGTTCGGGGTGATCGCGATCCGCAAGGGGCGGGAGGTCGGCGCCCGCGGCGTCGCCGCGCTGCACGAGGTCGGCTGCGTGGCCGACGTCCGCGAGATCACGCCCCATCCGGACGGCCGGTTCGACCTGGCCACCGTGGGCACCGAGCGGTTCCGGCTGCTGCGGGTCGACGACTCGCTGCCGTACCTGCAGGGCGAGGTCGAGCCGGTCAAGGACGAGGCGCCGTCCGACGCGGGTGAGGCGGAGGCGTTCGCGGTCAGCCGGGTGCAGGCGGGGTTCCGCGCCTACCTCAACGCCCTGGCCGACCGGGGCGGCGGCGTGATCAGCGTCGCCGACCTGCCAGACGAGCCGGTGCTGCTCTCCTACGTGGTCGGCGCCGCGATGATCATCGACCTGCCGGAGCGCCAGTCGCTGCTCGCCGCGCCAACCGCGCTCGACCGGCTCCGGCTCGAGCGCTCCCTGCTGGTCAGGGAGACCGCGATGTTCCGCGCCACCACGTCCCGCCCGGCGCCCGACTACGAGTACGAGCAGTTCAGTCAGAACTGACTCGGCAGGTCGACCGGCCAGCGCCTTTGTCGCCCGCCAAGTTCATTCTCCATTTCTCTTTTTCTACTCTCTACTCATATGCCCTATTAACAGTGGAGGCTCAACCCGTCGGTCAAGATCGTCGCCGACCTGGTTCCCGGCGCGCCCCGAGTCCAGGCCAGGCTGGCGTGCTCCGCTGGCACGATGTATATTTTACTCGCCTTTCCTCATCAGTTGGGCAGGCCGAGTTGTCTGGCGACCCCTCGGCAAAATTGGGAGCCGACAGTTCTCCGGCGGCCCGGCCCAAATCAAGATGACGAGAGGTGGGCAAAATGGTGGTCAAAGAACGAGCGCCCTCTGAGAGGCGCGGATTCGCGAACTCGCTGAACGGTTGTGTATCGCCTTGCGCGCACGAGCGCTCTGTACGCTGATCGAGCAGGTGTTCATCCACCGAGGGATTGATATCTGATCCCCGCATTACCGCACTGAGAGTCCCCAGTTCCTCCTAGCGATGATCGCGACGCCTCGAGGTTTCCCCACGTAGCCTCCCGGCGTCTCTCTTTATTCGGGTCTGCGTCCCGTCATGCAAGAGTATCAGAGCAGCCAGTAGCCCAACTTCGATGCCTAGCTCCACTTGATCCTTTACTGATCTGCCTCAGTTGATCCTTTACACGCCCTAGAGATGCGACTGTCTATTCTGTTGCTCTGCTCTCATAGCGCCGAGACTGCTGGCGCCCATCGTAAGTGGTAAACTGTCATCAATCACTGCTGAGACATCCTGCGCACTCTGCCCTGCCCCGTCCCGCCACTCGAGCTTGCCCTGCTGCTTCGAGCCCGCCTTGCAGCCAGCATGCCCTCACCATCTGCCCTGCCCATCATCGTGCAGCGCCTCTTGTCCCAGCGCTGCTCCATCATATCCGCCACCCAGCGCATCCACGTCTGCATGATCCACTCCCGCAAGTCGTCACCGTGACCGCAGTCTACCACAGCTTCCATTCAGCCTACACGCGAGACCATCGCCGTCGTCCCGCGCACCACTACCCGCGAGATTCACCTATACAATGCATCCGCCACCCCGGCGCAGGCAGCAAAGCCAGCACCCGTCAGGCCCTGAGGCCGACTTCAGCGCCGTTGCCCTGCCCGTCTATACTGGCCACCAGCTCATCCAGATCACCGAAGTCGAATACGAGCGACAGCTCGCCATCACTGCCTGCCTCGATGCCGTCCAGGAACAGCAGGTCAGCTGGCGTGCCTGACCCCGTCGCGTAATGCGCTGCCCAGCCCGCGGGAGCATGCTCTGCGGTGAACTGCCTGATCGAGGCCAGCTTCCCAAGACGTCGCGGATCCGGTCGCGCACTGATCGATATGATCCTGCAGCGCCGCGCCCGTGACACCGGGGATCACATGAACGACAACCTCAACGTCCCTGCTGCCGTTCATCCGCGGCGCCCAGACGGCAGGTCAACCTCAAGCGAGCCAATCAGCTCACCGCGCTGACACCATCGAAGCTTGCCCAGCCAGAGATGAACAACCGGCCAGATTGGTCAACCACGCCTACATCTTCCCCCTTACGATGTGCGCCAGCAGTCTCGCGCTATGAGAGCCGAGCAACCGAATCGACCGTCGCATCCCTAGGGCGTGTAAAGGATCAACTGAGGCCGATCCGTAAAGGATCAAGTGGAGCTAGGCAATTTTCTGGTAGACGGTGGTCCCGGCCCGGTGGCCGACCCCGCGTCGGCGGTCAAGACGGCGCTGCGGGCCCTGGCCAAGCGCTGGCAGGCACTGCAAGCGGAGATTGATGACCTTGACACCCAGCTCACCCCGCTCGTCACCGCCGTCGCGCCCGAGCTGCTGGCCTTGCCCGGAGTCGGCGTCGAGACGGCCGGGCAGCTGCTGGTGACCGCCGGGGACAACCGCGGCCGTCTGCGCTCAGAAGCGTCCTTCGCCCGGCCGTGCGGCGCTGCGCCCATCCCGGTGTCGTCGGGCCGGACCGACCGGCATCGGCTGCACCGCGGCGGCGATCTGCAGGCCAACAGCGCCCTGTGGCGCATCGCCCTGGTCCGCATGGGGTGCCACCAGGAAACCAAGACTACGTGGCCCGCCGCACCGCCGAGGGCAAGACCAAGACCGAGATCATGCGCTGCCTCAAGCGCTATATCGCCCGTGAGGTCTTCCCCCACTTGCTCACGGCTTCGCCGGGCGCTGACTCCGGGGAAACCGCGGCTTCGATGAAGCGGCTGATTAGCTGACACTCCTGGTGAGCGCTGCCCCTTGAAGCGTCCAAGACGATGAGGTCCACGCTCGGCAATTTTCTGGCTAGCTCGGGTCGCAGTCCGACCAGACATGCCGGGGCAGGCGATCAGCGAGATTGTCCATCGTCTCGTAGGAGACGAGTATGGGCCGGGTGAGCAGGTGGTCGCCTGCGCGTTGCACGTCGATCCACGCCCCTAGCGTGTCCGAGCCGGCGATGCCCGGCGCCATGTAGGTGCACTCGCCGTTGTCAGGCCTGGCTTCGGCCCGGTCTAGTAGCCACTTTTCCAAATCCGAGGGCACCTGGCCGACCAGCCGCACGCCGTCTGCCAGGACTTGCGGCCCCAGGCGCGCACTGACCGCCACGCAATCCAGCAGCTCGCCGCGGTAGTAAAGACTCAGGCCGAACTCCTGGTAGGAGCCCTCGGTCAGGCCGTCAACCCCCTGACGCCCGTAAGGATGATGCGGGTAGACCTGGGTATCGCTGGTTACGGCGCCCAGCGCCTGGGCCACCTCCCCAGGGTTCATGCCGAACCGCAGCGGTCCCACGCTCACGAACGGGTGCAGCGTCCACTGCTGCCGCTCCTCCTCTGGCAGTGTCTTCCACCAGTCCCACCAATGCACCAGCACGTACCCGAGACTACGGCGCGACCCCTCACCGGACCCTTCAGAGCACCAACGCGGGGCCACCCCGTCACGGTCTGATCGTCGATCCGAAGTGCTTGACACAAATAAGAGCGTCAGAGTGCCCCTGCCCGGAAGGAAGGTGCGCAGCTAGATGACCTGGCTGCCGATTATCCCGACAGTTCAGCCAGAACTGACCATTCCTGGGCGTTATAGGTTGTCCGTGTTCCGTCCGCTTCAGCAGTTCTCATCTTTGTTGTTCTAATGAATTCCCGATGCGAATCCGATCCATGTCAGAACGTAGATCAGTGTGATCATTCCCAGTAGCGTCAGTAGGATGATGGTCACCCATCTAAGTACCTTGGTGGAGAGATCGAGCGTTTTGGATTTAGCTAGGATGCGGAGTAGGGGAGACACGCCCGCCCACAAGAGGATCATGGGTACTATCGAGAGCGAAAAGTTGATAGCGTAATTCCCTGGCGTCGCTGGGTGCGGTCGGCCGGAGCGCGCTAGTATGACTGCCACTGCCACGACTGCGACAGTGACTATATTTGCGATAACTGTGGCCAATATGGTGATTAGGAAAAGTTTAACGTCCTCTCTCGTGAGGCTTTGAAGAAGAGATTTTTCATTCTCGTTAGTTTCTATTTGGTCTGTCATCGTTAGCTTTCATCCGTGTTTGTTCAGTTCCCTACGGTTCATTATGTCAGGGTTGCGCCCTCGGGGTCTTCTAGCGCGGCTGTCGTGACAGGAGCGTTTGATATATGGCTACGGCCGCCGAGCCATTCGGCATAAACTCCCTGTTGAAAGTCGGTTTTCGAATGTGCTGCTAGTAATGCCTGGATGTAAGCATTGCTTCATGGCAGCAGAAGATACTGTGTACCTGCTTCAGCTCGAGTGTCCGTATTACGGCCCCACGCAGCATGAGGTCCGCTGGGGCTGGAACGTCAGATCGAGTCATGCGGTCTGAGCAACTATTGCCCGCTTTGGCCGCAATGTCGTTAAGTGAAGTGAAGTGTGCTCCGGGTCGTGCGCGGGGCCCGTGTGCGGCTGGCGGCAGTTACGGCTTGGCCGCGGAGGTCCAAGGCCAAGATTGCGGGTCAAATGAGGGCCGGGCTGCGGCCGGGTAACGGACGGGGGGACATTTTGCCCTTCTAGTTACGAAACGCCGCCAGAGTCGGGCACGCGGCGTTATCGCGGGTCAAAAGCGCAGTTCGCCTCCTGTGACCCGCGATCCCGGATGGATACCCCGTAGGGGTATTGCCTTCTGCTGTACAGCACGTTGTCAGAGAGAAGATGGCTCCCTAGTTTCCGGGCTGCGTTCCAGATTGCTATTACTTCGGCATGTGTGGTTGGATCGATAAGTTCGATGACGTTGCTGGTCCCGTCGCCTGATACCTCGTTATTGATAACAAGAATTGCACTGGTCAGGGTACTCCCAGCGTGAGATAGGCGAATCCCATGACGTCGCGGTGCCCGCGCAGCCAGATCGACAAGTGAGTGTCGAGCCTGTCCCTGACCTGCCTGGCCGCTGGATGGTCTGGGTTGGCCAGCAGCCACTCCTCGGCCCCGGTGGCCAGGCCGGACTCGAATTCGTCCCACTCCCCGCGCGTCGCGGTCTCGATCCGGAGCGGGCGGAACCCCGCCGCGACCGCCGCGTCGACGACGTCGGGCAGGTACAGGCAGGTCTCCGGCGTCGTCCCCGGCCACATGGCGGACAGCTGCTGGCCGGTCGGCGTCCGGTCCCAGATCTCGGCGCCGAACAGCACCCGCCCGCCGGGGTTCACCAGCCCGCGCAGTCCCCGGAGCGCTGCCGGGATGTCGCCAAAGGCCTGGTAGGCGCCGCAGTTGATGATCGCGTCGGCCTTGCTGGCGTGGTCGGCCGCCGGGCCCTCGATGAAGGCCGCCCGGTCGGCGAGCCCTCGCTTGCCGGCGTTGTCCCTGGCGCGGGCGATGTCCGGGCCGTGGACGTCAACCCCCAGTCCGCGCGCGCCCGGCGCGGCGGTCAGGACCCGCAGCAGCAGTTCGCCCCACCCGCAGCCGTAATCGGCGACCGTCTCGGGGCTGCGGGCGGCCAGTTCCGCCGCGAGCCGGTCGGCGCGCGCGCCGGAGAGAGGCCCGTGGAAGGTCAGGCGGCTTCTCGAGTCAAAACCAGAGGGATCGGTCACCGGCGACACGATACTGCGCTGACGACCACCGCCGTCCGCGCGGCCGGCCGAGCCGACCGGGCCGGGTAACGTGGGCAGGCCGAGGACGCGGGCCGCGTTGTCGCGCAGCAGCACCGGGGAGTCGAGGCCGAGTTCCGCCAGTTCCCCGAGGCACCGCTCAGGCGCGATGAACGGGAAGTCGCTGCCAAAGACGAACTGCCCGGCCAGCCGCCCCTTCAGCTCGCGGATGACTTCCGGCGGTATCCGCTTAGGCGACCAGCCGGAGATGTCGATGTAGACGTTGGTCTTGTGCAGCGCCATCGCGAGCAGGTCCATGTGCCACGGCCAGCCGAAGTGCGCGGCCACCACCGTCAGCCGGGGGAACGCCGCCGCGACCGCGTCCAGTTTGAGCGGGTGGGAGTAGTCGATCCTGATTCCCTGCCCGCCGGGCTGGCGGGCGCCGATGCCGCTCGTGCCCGTATGGAACAGGGCGAGCAGCCCGTTCGACTCGCAAGCGGCGAAAACGGGCCAGAACTTCTCGTCGTCGGGCGCGAACGCCTGCAGCGACGGGTGGAACTTGACGCCGCGGAGCCCGAGCGCGGCGATCTCGGCGACCTCGTCGACGGCCGACTCCTTGTGCGGGTCCACCGAGCCGATGCCGGTGAACGCGTCGGGATGCGCGCGGACCGCGTCGGCCACCGTCGAATTGGGCACGCGGGGCCGCCCGGTCGCGGTCTCCGCGTCCCAGGCGAGCAGTACCGCCAGCGCGTCGAGCGCGCGGTACTTAGCGGCGAGCGACTCCAGGGACTGCCGTTCCACGCGTGACCGGAAGTACGCCTCGGCCGCCTCGACGTAGCCGCCCATGGAGCCGTCCAGCCAGTCGGGAGTCGGCAGGTGCACGTGGAAGTCGATGGCTCGCACCCGCTCATGCTACGACGACGGCACCCGGCTACGGCCGCGTTCTACGACTGCAGGGCGACGTCCGCGAGGGCGCTGGCCGCGGGAGCGGTGGCGGCGATCTGCGTGATCAGCACGCCGAGTCGCGCCAGCGGACCCGGGGTAATGCTGTAGCAGATCGTGGTGCCGCTCCGCTGGGTGGTGACGAGGCCGGCCTCGCGGAGCACTTTCAGGTGCGCGGAGATCGTCGGCTGCGACACGTCGAAGAACTCGGTGAAGTCGCAGGCACAGATGCCGGGCTCGGCGGCCAGCCGCCGCAGGATGCCCCAGCGGACCGGGTGCGCGAGCGCCCGGAGCAACTCCACGTCGTCAGGAATGTCCGTCACGCGCCCTAGTATATCGCCTGCATGCGATATAGTGTCAAAACTATATAGAGAGGAGACGATAAATGCCTGACGTGTCAGACAACGACGTGCTGGACGAGGGGCTGAGCAGGCTCGCGGCGACCGGCCCGGAGTTCCGCGGCGGCCTGTCCAACCACGGGCCGATGGCCGCCGAGGCGCTCGTCCGGCTCGGCCGCGCCGACGCCGTGGAACTCTGGCTGGACGGGTACCTCAAGCGCCTCGAAGACGCCCCCCGGCCAAGCGACCGGGTCACGGACGCGACCTGGCGCGAGGCGCTCGGCCAGTTCCGCCGCGTCGCCGACTGGGAGGCCTACCTGCGGATCCAGCTGGCGGAAGAGCCGTGGCGCGACGTTCTCGCCCGCTGGTGGCCGCGGCTGCTCCCCGGCGTCGCCGCCGCGGCGACGCACGGGATCATCCGGACCTCCCACGCCGCCCGCAGCCTGGCGAGCGCCGGCCCGGCCGGCGACGCGGAGCGCCGGGCCGAGCTTGCCCGCGCGCTCGCGTACTGGGCCGCGAGCTACGTGGAGCTTCCCGGCGGCGCGCACCCCGGCGGTGTCCTCGACGTGGCGGCCGCGATCCGCGCGCTTCCCGTGCTCGACGAGCCGGAGCCGGGCGGCCTGATCACCGTCCGGCTGAAGAACGGGCTTCCCCGCCTGCCGGGGATGAGCGGCGCGCTCGCCGCGCTGCGCCCGCCGTCGGACGCCGACGCGGGGCGTGACCTGCGTGACCTGGCCGGCGAGTTCGCCCGGGTCTTCCTCGGCCACGGCCGCGCCCAGCCGATCACGTTCCTGCACGCGGTCACCGCCCCGGTCGCCGCCTACTCGGTGCTGCCGCTGCTGCCGCGCCAGCTGGCCAGGCCCACCTACGACGCCCTCTGGCAGGTAGGCGCTTCGCTGTACGCGGTGCACGCCGGGGGAGTGAACCCGGAGCCGCTCCCCGCGACGAGCCCGCTGCCGCCCGGCGACCTGGCGGACCTGGCGGTGGCGGCCGGCGACGAGCACGCCATCAAGCTCACCGAGGCCTGCCTGCGGCTGCACGCGGAGGTGCCCGACCCGGCGTTCCTGCACGCGGCCGCCCGCGCCAGCGACCTCCTCAGGCATCAGTAACCGTTATCCGGACGGGAACGCCCGCATGTCCTCGCCGCTAGCAGCGAGATTACCGGCGGTTGAACGAGTACGCGATCATCTGCATGGATCCGACGTCTGACGTGTGAACGTCAAAGATTTACATCAAACCTATCGGCGCGTTGTGTCGATCTACTGCCTCTTAGCAGAGACAATGTTCCCATATCTAGCCTTGGGTTCAATTCACGCCAAGGTCGCCAACGCAAGGCGCGATTTCCACCACAAGCTCTCCACGGCCACCATCTGCGAAAACCAAGCGGTGTACGTGGAGAACCTCGCGGTGAAAGGACTCGCGCGTACGAAGATGGCCAAGTCCGTGCACGACGCGGGCTGGTCGACGTTTGTCGCGATGTTGCAATACAAGGCAGCACGCTACGGCCGCCGGTTCGCTAAGACAGGTCGGTTTCAGCCAACCAGCCAGCTATGCAGTGCCTGCGGTGTGAAAGATGGCCCGAAGCCGCTCCATGTCCGTCAATGGCAGTGCAGGAGTTGCGGCATAGTCCATGACCGGGATGTGAACGCCGCCCGTCATATCCTCGCCCTGGGACGCAGGGAGAGCCAAACTGCCCGTAGAGGCCAGGTAAGAGCAGCGGCAACGCGGCACAGGCCGGCGAAGCGGGAAGCTGGAGGGGTGCCGGACCAGTTGACACCCCTCCAGCACGTCAATCGTGGATGATGACGCCGCGGATGTTGAGCCCGGCCATCATGTCCTCGTATCCCTGGTTGACCTGGTCGAGGGTGTAGCGGGTGGTGATCAGCTCCGACAGCTTGATCTTGCCCGCCCGGTACAGGTCGAGGATCCGCGGGATGTCGTCGAAGGGGTTGGAGGACCCGAACAGGGCGCCCTGCAGCCGCTTCTCGAACAGCGACAGCATGAACCCGGAGATGTTCACGGTCTTCTTCTCTGGACCGGCGAGCCCGGTCAGCACGACGATGCCGCGCTTGCGGATCGCGTCGAACGCGGCCGATACCACCTCCTCGGTCACCACGCCCATCGTGACGATGGCCTGGTCCGCGCCGACGCCCCAGGTCAGCTCGAACGCCAGGGCCTGCGCCTCCTCGGTGGTCGCCACGGCGTGCGTCGCGCCGAACTTCAGCGCGGACTCGCGCTTGAACTCCACCGGGTCGACCGCGATGACGTACCGGGCCCCGGCGATGGACGCGCCCTGCAAGGCGTTCACGCCGACGCCGCCGACGCCGTAGACGACCGTGGTGTCACCGGGCTTGACCTCGCCCGCCTTGACCGCGGAGCCGAAGCCGGTCGGCACGCCGCACGAGGTCAGGGCGGCGAGCTCGAGCGGGATGTCATCCTCGATCTTCACCACCGAGGCCTCCGACAGGACGGCGCGCTGCGAGAACGTCCCGAGCAGGCACATCTGGCCGAAGTCGGTCTGGCCCTCGTGGTATCGGAACGTCCCGTCGGGCAGGCAGTTGTCGACCAGGAACCTCCCGTAGTCGCAGAGGTTCGTCTGGCCGCGCGCGCAGAAGCGGCACTTGCCGCAGACCGGCAGGAAGGAGGCGACCACGTGGTCGCCGACGGCGAGCCGGGTGACGCCCTCGCCGACCTGCTCGACGATGCCCGCGCCCTCGTGGCCGCCGACGATCGGGTACCGGACAGGGATGTCGCCGGTGCGGAGGTGGTCGTCGGAGTGGCAAAGCCCCGAGGCGGTGAACTTGACGAGGACCTCGCCGGTCTTCGGCTCGTCCAGGTCGAGTTCGACGATCTCGAACGGCTTCCCGACGTCCCTGAGCACCGCTGCTCGCGTCTTCATGCAACATCCTCCCGGGGATTTAAACGCAGTGTGGCTGTCATCATCCGCCCACCCGGAGGAGCGGTCATTGTGTCTCGCCCCAATGACAAGGCCTCTTCCTTGTGCTTAACGCGGGCGGCACCCGGCCCCCCCACGGGTCGGGTGCCGTGCTCAGCGGTGGGTTACGGCAGGACGAGGAACGGCTCGCTCTCTACGAAGGTGGCGTCGTAGTTGGCGGCGTTGGTGCCGACGAGCAGGTACGCGTGCACGCGGCCCAGGTGGCCCTTGTGCGCGGTGAAGTTGCCCGCCGGGACCGTATACCGGAGGAGGATTTAAACCTACCGCCGGGAATATCGCGCAGGTCACGGTACGGACTAGCGGTGTCGGGTCTTATTGCGAGACGCAAGTAACAATAGCTATGGTCGGCATCATGCTTACATTCCGGTCATCCAGTTGGCGGGCCGCCGCCGTGCTCGGCATAGTGTGCGTCGGCTTCACCGCCGCCGCGTGCAGCTCTTCCTCGTCTTCCTCGTCTTCCTCCTCGTCGTCCACGCCTGCCGCCACGTCGTCGTCCACGGCGTCGTCGAGCGCGAGCCCGTCGAGCGCCAAGGTGTCCGGCACCGCCAACGTCGCCTACGCCAGCTCGCTTGAGTACTTGAACGAGAACGACGTGAAGCCGGCGTTCACCGCCGCCACCGGTGCCGGGTTCTCCGGCACGGGCAACGCCTCCGGCACGCTCGAGCAGTTCATCTTCTCCGGCGAGATCAAGCCGAACGTGTTCGAGGCGGTCGGCGGCGACAACATCACGCCGCTTGAGCCGAAGTTCACCAGCTGGTACGTCCAGTACGCCGCCACGTCGATGGTGATCGCGTACAACCCGAAGTCGAAGTACGCGAGCGAGTTCAAGGCGTACGCCGACGGCTCCAAGCCGTTGTCGACCCTGTTCAGCACGCTGCTGCAGACGCCCGGCCTGAAGCTCGGCCGCACCGACCCGAACACCGACCCGCAGGGCCGCGACTTCATCTACATGCTTGAGCTCGCGCAGAAGTACTACAACCTGCCCTCGGACACGGTGTCGAAGATCCTCGGCACGACCGACTTCGGCACGTCGAGTTCCAGCCAGATCTACGCCGAGTCCTCGCTCGACTCCACGCTGCAGTCCGGCCAGCTCGACGCGTCGAGCGCGTTCATCACCCAGGCCAAGGAACTCGGCCTCGACTACATCCCGCTGCCGGCCCAGATCAACCTCGGCGAGGCCTCGCTTGCCTCCACCTACAAGACGGCGTCCGTTAAGATCAAGACCGGGACCAAGACCGGCTCGCCGCAGGACATCGACATCACGATCATCGGCACGCCGACCCCGGCATCCGAGGCATTCGTGGCGTACACGCTCTCGCCGGCCGGCCTGGCCCAGTACAAGCAGGGAGGGTTCACGTTGCTCACGCCGACGCTGGTCGGCACCAAGGGCGACGTGCCCGCGCCCGTCGCCAGTGAACTCCCTTCGTCCTGATGCCGCCGGCCGGTTAGGCCTCCAGGACCAAGGACAAGATTAAGAGGGTTCAGTTGAGCTGGGGTCCTAGCCCGCAGGCCGCCGCGTCTGGAGGGGTAGTCCGGGACGGCGCAAGCGCCGGGCCCGGGCTGCCCCCCGGCCGGGTGAACGGGGCGCGGCCCGGGGCACCACGGATCCGTTCGGTATCGTCGGTTCTCTCCGTCGCCGGGGCGGCGGTGATCTGGGTCGCCCTGCTAGGCCCCGTGATCACCCTCCTCATCCACCTGTCACCCGGCCAGGTCGCCAGCGCGCTCACCGGGGCAGGCGACCTCGACCCCCTGGTCACGTCGCTGGAGTCGGGTGCCCTCACCCTCCTCGTGCTTGTCGTCGTGTGCACGCCGCTCGCCTGGATGCTCGCCCGCGGCCGGCTGCCGCTGCCCCGCGTCTGGGAGGCCGGCCTGCTGTGCACGCTGCTGCTCCCGCCGCTGGTCATCGGCCTGCTGCTGGTCTTCATGGTCGGCCCCTACACGCCGATCGGCGAGTTCCTCGGCTGGCTGCACCAGGACGCGACCAACACGTTCCTCGCCCTGGTGATCGCCCAGGTCTACGAGGCGGCCCCGTACTACGTGCTCGGGGCGCAGGCCGCGTTCGCAGGGGTTGACACCCGGCTTGAGCAACAGGCCGGGCTGCTCGGCGACCGGCCGTTCCGCGTCTTCCGGCGGGTCACCCTGCCGCTGGCCGCGCCCGGCCTCTCGATGGCCCTCGCGACCGCGTGGGCGCGGGCGATGGGCGCGTTCGGCGCGGTCGTGATCATCGCCTACCATCCCTTCGGCATCCCCCTGCAGATCTTCACGACCCTGCAGGAAACCGGCCTGCCGACCGCGCTGCCGTACGCGCTCGTGCTGCTCGTCGTCGCGCTGCCGCTGCCGCTGGCCGCCTACGTCTGGAGCGCGCGTGCTGAACGCCGACGTCGAGGTTGACCGCCGCGACTTCACCGTCCGCGCCACGCTGTCCGTAGCGGACGGCGAGCGGGTCGCGCTGTTCGGGCCGTCGGGGGCAGGGAAGACCACCGTCCTTGAGGCGGTCGCGGGGCTGGTCGGGCTGCGCCGCGGTCTCGTCGAGCTGGGCGGGCGCGTGCTGACCGCGGCCGGCCCCCGTGCTGGCGAGCACAGCGCTGGCGAGCACAGCGCTGGCGAGCACAGCGCCCGCGCGGCGCAGGTCGCGGTGCCGCCCTGGCGGCGCCGGGTCGGCCTGCTGCGCCAGGATCCGGGCCTGTTCCCGCACCTGTCAGTGCAGGCCAACCTGACCTACGCGAAGTCGGCGCGGTCGTCTGGGACTGGGCCGGGCGCCGCCGACGTCGCCGCGATCGCCACGCAGCTTGGCATCGAGGGGCTCCTGCCCGCTATGCCGGCCCGGTTGTCCGGCGGCCAGCAGCACCGGGTGGCCCTCGGCCGGCTGTTGCTCGCGCACTGCGACGCGCTGCTGCTCGACGAGCCGTTCGCGTCGCTCGACGCGGCGCTGCGCCGCACCCTCACCGCGCTTGTCAAGGACCTCGCGGCCCAGCGGTCGGTGCCGACTCTCCTCGTCACTCACCTGCTCTCCGACGCGCAGGCGTTCGCCGACCGGCTCGCCGTGATGGACCAGGGCCAGGTTCTCCAGGTCGGCGCGCCCGACGAGGTGGTGCTCGCGCCCGCCTCCCGTCGCGTCGCCGAGCTCGTCGGCTACCTGGGCTTCGTTCCTGCCGAGCAGCCGAGCCTAATCGCCGGCGTGCACCCCGACCGCGTCGCCGTCGGCGCGGACCCGGCCCGCGGGCTAATCGTGACCGGCACCGTGGTCGGCGCCCGGCCGAGCGGCGCGGGCTGGGAGGCGGACCTGCGGGCCGGCGACGCGGATTTCACCTGCCACCTGCCCGGCCCCCCGGCCGGCGACCAGGTAACGGTGACCGTCCTCGACCCGCCGTACTTCGGCCCGGACGGGCGGCGCATCGAATCCGACGTAACCGTCCGCTGAGCCGTTAGGCTCTTAGCCGCAATGGACCGATACGCATTCCTGATCCTCCCGTCGCACAACCGGGTGTACGCCGGCGCCGCGCCGTCGCTGGCCCGCGCCGAGCTCGCGGTGCTCAGCGCCGCGCTGCCCGACGGGCGGATCGAGGCGGAAAGTGTGGCGGAGACGGCTATCGGCGGCGTCCCGTACGTCACGTTCGAGGCGAGCGAGTTGTCTCAGCGGGACGTGGGCCTGCTCGCCAACCTGTCGTCGCTCTACGCGCTGTTCGAGGCGGCCTGTCCCGCCGGTGCCGGCGCTGAGGGCCTGGCCGGCGAGTTGCTGCGACCGGTGCCGCTGCGCCGCCTCGACCGGTTCGACGACAACTTGCTGACCATACTTAAGTACCCCGGCAAGACCAATGAGCAGTTCACCAAGCTGCTGCTCAACGTCACGCTGGCGTCCTCGGCCTTCTCCGGCGAGCTGGAAACGAGGCGGCTTTCCGTCCTTGACCCTCTGTGCGGCCGCGGCACCACCCTCAACCAGGCGCTGATGTACGGGTTCGACGCCTACGGGGCGGACATCGACGCGCGCGACGTCGAGGCCTATGCCGTGTTCGTCCAGCGCTGGCTCAAGGACAAGCGGCTGAAGCACCAGGCGGACTTCTCCCCGGTGCGGCGCGACCGCAAGGTCGTGGCCAGGCGGCTGACCGCGGAGTTCGCGGCGACCAAGGACGAGTACAAGGCCGGGGACGTCCAGCGCCTCGAGGTCGTCGAGGCGGACACCACCCGGGTCGGCGAGTTCTTCCGGCCCGCGTCGGCGGACCTCGTGGTGACCGACCTGCCGTACGGCGTCCAGCACGGCAGCCACAGCACAGGCCACAGCACGGGCCACGGCACCGGACGGGCGGGCGGCGAGCGCTCCAGGGACGGCGGCCGGGCCCTCGCCCGGAGTCCCCTGGAACTGCTGCGGGCGGCCGCCCCGGCGTGGGCGAAGGCGCTTCGTCCCGGCGGCGCGGCCGGGATCGCGTGGAACACGCGCGTTGCCCGCCGGGAGGACGCCGCTGAGGCCCTCGCCGCCGCGGGCCTCGTGGTCCTCGATGATGGCCCGTACCGCGCGTTCCGGCACCGGGTCGACCAGGCCATCACCCGCGACATCCTGATCGCCCGCAAGCCTGCGAGCTAGACAGTGACCCGGCCGGGCCTGACGGGCCGAGCCAGGCAACCAAAAGCGGAAGAACAGCGCAACCGGCGGCGGGGTGCCCGCGTCCTACCGGGTGACGTTTGATTCTCTAAGGCGGGGGCCTCGATGACTTCACTGAAGCGTTCTCTGTTTGCCGTGGCGGCGACGGCCGCCCTGACCGTGCTCGCGGCCGGCTGCAGCAGCGCGACCTCGACCGTGGCGGGCGCCGCCCTGTCAACGGCCGGAGCGGCCGCGAGCACCGCGTCGGCCGGCCCGGCCGCGGCGCCGCCGCGGACGGTCTACCTCGCGGAGGGCGGGTCCGTTGGCGGCACGATCCTGCACGATCCCGCCTGCAAGGCCGGGTGCGTGCTGTCCGGCGACGGCACCATCGCGCTGTGGGACATGACCTGGCCAACGTGGGGTTCCGCCGTGGCGGACGGCACGGGAACCGAGAAGCTGGACGACTGCACGCCGAACTGCGCCGCGGGCAGGCTGCCCGCGGTCCGGGTGGCGGTGACCCTCAGCAGGCCGGTCATGGTCTGCGTCGACGGCACGGGCAAGTGGTTCTGGACCCGCGTGTCGTTCACCTGGCCGGACGGCCTTCCCGCGACCTTCTCGGGAGGCAACGCCCCGCTCAACCCGTTCGACTACCCCGACATCACGGCGCAGTCGGCGAAGTCCTGCCCTTGATAAGAAGGCCGCCTAGGTCCCGGCCACGTCGTGGCTGAGCGAGGTGTCGTTGGCGCGGAACCCCCTGATCTCGTCGATCCGCTTGTGGGTCATCTTCGCCACCCACTCCGGGTCGCCGATCTGGCTGCGGCCAACCGAGACGAGGTCGAAGTCGCCGCGCCGGAAACGACGGGCCAGCTCGCCGATCCGGCTCGCGCCGGTCGGCCGGCCCTCCTGCCCGCTGAGCGACGCCATCACGTCGATGTCGAGGCCCACGCTGCCCACGGCGATGACCGGCGCGTCGGTGAACGACTTCACCCAGCCCGCCAGGCCTAGGTCCGAGCCGTCCCACTCCGGTGTCCAGAACCGTCGCGTGGAAACGTGGAAGAGGTCCGCGCCCGCCGAGCGCAGCATGCGGACGAACTGGCCGAGCTGGCCGGGCTCCTCGACGATCCTGGCGTCGTAGTCCGACTCCTTCCACTGCGAGATCCGGACGGAGATAACGAAGTCGGGACCGGTCGCCTCCCGCACCGCCGCGGCCACCTCAGCGACAAACGTCGCCCGGTCGGTGATCCCCGGCCCGCCGTAACGGTCGGTGCGCACGTTGGTTCCCGGCCACAGGAACTGGTCGAGCAGGAAACCGTGGGCCGAGTGGAGTTCCACGCCGTCGGCGCCGATGTCCTCGGCGTCAAGCGCGCCCCGGACGAAGGCGCGCTTGAGGCTGTCAAGCTCGGCCTCCGTGGCGGCCCGGCCGAATGACTCGCCCGGGTGCGCGAGGCCGGACGGGCTCAGCGCGACGAACGCCGGGTTACTGTCCGCGTCGCCGCCGTAGTTGACCGCCCCCTGATGCCAGAGCTGCAGGAACATGGCACCGTCGGCCTCGTGCACTCCGGCCACGCACGCCCGCCACGCCTCGCGCGTGCCGGGCGAGATCCGCGCGAACGTCGGGTTCTTCGTGGCGCTCGGATGGTCGATGGCGCAGGACTCGGAGATGACCAGTGACGCCCCGCCGAGCACGCGGCGGCGGTAGTAGTCGCGCAGCCGGTGGTCCGGGGCGCCGTCGACGCACCAGTAGCGCTGCATGCCCGGCATGACGAAGCGGTTCCGCAGCCGGAGCCGGCGGATCTGGAGCGGTTCGAGAAGCGGGCTGATGTCGTAGTCGGTCCCGGCCCAGGGCTCCCCAATCTCGGTCACGCGCGCCCCTCCCTCCGCCCGGCAAGACCGGTGCGCTTTCAAGTATTCGCCGCTGACCGCCGTCTCACTATGTGCTCCCAGGACAAGCCGCCTGACCCTGAGTCAGGTCCCTACGGTGGTGTGACCAGGTGCCCGATAAGGTTAGGCTTGCCTAAATCGTGACGTAAACGCGGTAACGTGCCAGGAGGTACCGCGGGCCGGTCGCCGCCAGCGTGCGGCGCCGCGCGGCCGGGAAGGAGCGGGGGATTGCCGAGGGGGCTCAGCAAGGATCGCCGGCCGGCGCCATCGGGCTTGAGCGGTTCGAGATGATCCGCGGACAGGGCTTCGAGGTTCACGCGCATGAAACGCACCAGCTGGCCTGGGCGAGCGCCGGGGTGCTCGCCCTCGCCCAGGCGCAGGACGGCGGATAAGGCGCATCAGGTCTTGTGACGGGCGGGAGTGGCGCTCCTAGGCGGCCCCGGCGTCGGGCATGCGCAGCTCCGTGTTGTGGTACGCGGCCCGGATGGCCAGCTCGGGGCTGTAGCGGGCGATGATCTGCCGCACCCGCCTGGTCGCGATCGGGCCGAGCAGATCGTAGCAGGCGATGAACAGCTCCCTGGCGGTGCCGCGCGGCCAGGCCTCGGGCAGGAGCTCGTCGGGGAGGTCGGGGTCGAGCGCGGGGAAGGCGCGCCACTCGTTCATCACCCGGGTGCGGGCGACCAGGGCGTCGGCGATGCTGATCTTGCCCGCCTCCGTCTGGTCGCGCAGCATGCCGGCGAACGTGTTGAACTCGTCGTAACGCTCCCGCAGCCCGCTCAGGTCCCAGGCCCGCGCCGGGATGTCAGGCCCGGCGGTGGCCCCGATCGGGCCGCCGCCAGGGAGCGGCAGCGCGGTGGCGCGGAACGCGGTGGCGGTGCTGATGCCGAGCTCGTTCAGCCGGCCGATGACCTCGCCCGCGTGGTCGCGCGGCGAGACCCACAGCCCGTCGTAGAGCGGGGCGAAGCCGAGCCAGCGCAGCGCCTTCCGCAGCTCGTCGCGGGCCGAGCGGTGCTCCTCGGGGATCGAGAAGGCGATGAGGGACCACATGCCGTCCCACGGCGAGGGGCGCACGCCGAAGGAGAATATGCGGCGCGCGCCGTCGTCGAGGACGTCCGCGGCCCGGGCGGACAACTGGACGTAGGTCCGCCGCCCGTTCCGCGATGTCACCAGCAGGCCGTTGCGGGTCAGCCGGGACAGCGCGGCGCGGGCGGCCGAGTCGCTGACGCCGAACTCGGCGAGCAGCGCCACGATGGCGGCCGACGGCAGCGGCTCGGTCCGCTGCCACCAGTAGTCGCCGAGCAGCGTGAGCAGCAGCCGGGGCGGTCGCTGGGCGACCGCTCCGGGTGAGGTCCACGGCTGGGAGATGCCGTCGTCTTCGAGCGGATCTAGGAAAGTAGTCAGGCTGCTCACAGTGGTGCCCACATTGAAGAGGATAACTTTGGCGGGTCAATACCCAGGAAGCGGAAACAATTGTTCCAGAGGACATTGTCCAGGTCTGCCGCGGAAAGTCCCATCGAACGCAGCGTTCGTGCGATGGGCTGCTCCCGGGTCATCGCGGGATAATCCGAGCCGACCAGCAGCCGGTCCGGTGCCGAGCATATCGGCCAGGTACCTGATCGCGCGCCGGTCGAACACGAGGGAGTCGTAGTAGAACCGCCGGGCGATCTCGATCGGGCCGTGCTCGGCGAACCACGGGGCCGCCTCCGGGCGCTCCGACTCGGGCAGCGGCGGCTCCTCGTTCCACGTCCGGCCCCAGAACCACTGGGCGCGGGTCAGGATCAGCGGGAACCCGCCGCCGGCGTGGCTGAACGAGATCTTCAGGCTCGGGTACTTCTCCGCGACCCCGCCGGCGATGATGGACGCCGCGCCGAGTGACGCCTCGGCGCCGACGCCGAACGTCGCCGTCGCGGGGCCGGGCACGCGGTCGGACGGCACCGGCATGCCGTGGATGAACACCGCCGTGCCCAGCCGCTCGGCCTCGGCCCAGAAGCCGTCGAGCTGCGGGTCGTGCAGCGACACCCCGTTGATGTTCGAGGCGATCTCGACGCCGGCCAGGCCCGAGCTTAGCGATCTCGGCCAGCTCGGCGGTGCCCAGGTCGGGGTCCTGCAGCGGGACCGTGCCGAGCCCGTAGAACTTCGCCGGGTAGGCGGCGACCAGGCCCGCGATGTACTCGTTGGTGACCCGGCACAGGTCACGGCCGAGCGGGCCGGGGACGCGGTAGTTGAGCAGCGCGGGGAACGGGGACAGCAGCTCGGCGTCGAGCCCGGAGGCGGCGGAGGCCTCCAGGCGCTTTTCCGCGTCGAACCAGATGCGCTTGGCGGGGAACCGCATCGGCCCGTTGACCAGCAGCTTGGTGTCCGCGTCGGGCCCGTCCTGCAGAGACGGCCACGCCGCGGGGTCGCACCCGGCCGGGGCGGGCCCGAAGTCGCCGGGGAAGATGTGAGCGTGGGTGTCAATGATAGGCATTTGAGGGGAAAGTTCCTTTCGCCGTGAGGCTCACAGGCCGGGCATGACGGCGACGTGGATGCCGTCCTCGCCGGGGATCTCGCCCGCGAGGAGCTTGATGGCGTGCTCCACGTCGTCCAGGCCGTACTTGTGCGTCTGCATCTTCTCGAGCGGGAACTTGCCTGACTCGATCAGCTTGATGGCGTCGGTGTAGGCGGCGGCGTCCACGGAGAACGCGCCCTTCACGGTTAGCGCCTTGTTGATCAGCATGTCGGTGGGGATCGGGATGTCCTTGTGCCCCTTCAGCCCGGCGAGCACGATGGTGCCGCCCCAGCGGACCGCGTTGATCGCGTCGCGGACCGGCTGCTGCGCCATCGGGGTCAGGTCGAGCACCACGTCCGCGCCGTCGCCGCCGGTCAGCTCCTTGACCCGCTCGACCGTGTCCTCCTCGTCGACGTTGATCGTGTAATCAGCCCCGAATTCCTTCGCGAGCTCAAGCTTCTTCGCGTCCCGTCCGAGCCCGGTGGCGATGATCAGCCCGGCGCCCACGTACTTGGACGCGAGGATCGCCGCCAGGCCCCGCTGCCCGGCGCCGAGCACGAGCACCGATGAGCCGAGGTGCACGCCGCCGTACTGCAGCGCCCAGCGCACGCCGGCGCCCAGCGGGTTGAACATGACGGCGATCTCCGCGGGGAGGTCGGCGCGCATCGGGTGCACGATCGAGTTGGGGTGCAGGTGCATGTACTCGGCGTACCCGCCCCACAGGCCGAGGCCGCGCTCCGGCGGGTTGTAGCCGCCGTGGCTGCCCGCCCGGTTCTTGCACTGCATGTAGCGCCCGGCCAGGCACAGGTCGCAGGACCGGCAGGGGATGAGAATCTCCACGGCCACGCGGTCGCCGACGTTGACGCCCCAGCGCTTGGCGGTGGCGGGAGCGATCTCCTCGATGATCCCCAGCGGCTCGTGACCGGGGACCATCGGCAGCCCGCGGGTTCCCATCGCGCCCTTGTACTGCTCGACGTCGGACCCGCAGATGCCGCAGGCCTCGACGCGCAGCAGCGCCCCGTCGTCGGGGCCGATCACCGGCCGGGGGAACTCCCGCATCTCCATCTGCCGTGGTCCCGTCTGGACCACGGCCCGCACCATGTCAGCCATACACGTCCTATCTGCGATGCCATACGTCTGAGCACCGGGCCTAGCCCAGCCGTTGGGCCCGGCGACAGCGCCTAACCGGGTGATTTGTCGCTGGTCATAACCGCTTCTCCCGGCCCACGGATGACGATATATGACACTTGGCGCGACGGGAAGCGCGTGATATGAAATCTAATATCCGGACAGCCGTGCACGTGCTTGTCATGAGTGCGCCCGCAATCGTCGCTGACCACAACCCGCACGACCCGACGTCGGAGGCGCCTAATGAAGACCCGTGCCGCGGTGCTGCGCAAGGGGGGTACCGTTCCTTGTCACTGAGCGATAGTGAGCATCGCCCGGCGGGCGGCCGCGAACGGTCTTCGGCCGCCTGGTCGGGCGGGCGCCCCCGTCGGCCCGTCGCGGTCTTCCGCCACCGCGCGGTGGCCGCCGCTAAGCCCTCCGGGGACCCGCCGTCCCTCGCGCGCGTCCGGCGCGGGGGAGCTCAGGGGGTAGCTCTCACCCCGCGATCCATCCGGTCCCGGCGGTGTCACACCTGCCCGTCAGCACACCCTCGCGCCTTCGATGCGCAACATCAGAGTACCACTAGAACACAGTATCGTGCGCGAAAGCTCACTATCCGATGAACAGCTCAGACCCCTGGAAGCAGGAGCAGGCGCTCGACTTCGGCGCCACCCACGCGTTCGGCGACCCGGTCAAGGCCAAGGAAGTGCTCATCGACCTCACCCGCGGCCAGCTCGCCGACAAGGTGATCTGCACCGTCGGCGAGATGAACAACGACGTGATCAAGGCCGCCGTCGACTTGACCGGCAAGGCGGGCACGATCGTCATCACCGGCGTCGGCTACTACGACATGGTGCTGCCCGGCGGCATTCTTATCGGCTACCACAGAAAAATGCAGGGCTCATTGTTCGGTGGCGCCAATCCGCTCTACGACATCCCGATGATCCTGGGCCTGTGGCACGAAGGGCGCATCAAGCTGTCGGAACTCATTACCAAGAAATACAGCCTCGATGAAATTAACGAGGGATACCAAGACCTTATGGATGGTAAGAACATTCGCGGCGTCCTCGTGCACGAGCACTGAGAATGAGCGGACGTTAACTCAGGGCAAGGAGTACTCATGCCGAACGCGATCCTGGACCCCACGGGAACCGTGACGACCAGCACCGGCAAGCCGGCGGCGCCCCGGGCGCCCCGTCTCGCCAGCCTCGATGGCAAGCGGGTCGGCCTGCTCATCAACACCAAGCAGAACGCCCGCCCGTTCCTCGACGAGGTCGGCCGCCTGCTCGAGGACCGGTACGGCGTCACCCTCACCAAGCGGACCAAGGTCAACTTCGCCGTGCCCGAGCCGGAGAACGTCATCAAGGAACTGGTGGCCGAGAACGACGTCATCATCACCGGCGTGGGCGACTGCGGCTCGTGCTCGGCGGCGGCCACCGCCGACGGCGTGGTCCTCGAGGCGGCCGGGGTGCCGGTCGCGGCGATCATCACCGACTCGTTCATCCCCACCGCCGACGCGATGGCCGCGCTGCGCGGCGCGCCCGGTTACAAGTACGCCACCACCGCGCACCCGGTGGCCGTGCTCACCGAGGACAAGGTCAAGGAGCGGGCGGCCCAGGTGCTCGACGACGTGGTCGCGCTGCTCGTTGACGATTCAGCGAAAGATGAGGCATGACCGCAGCTAACACGGACGGGGCCGCCGCGACCCAGGCGGCCCCCGACCCCGACGAGGCCCAGCGTGCCATCGAGTACTGCTACGAGCAGGGCTGGTCCGACGGGCTGCCGCTCGTCCCGGTGTCCCTGCCGCTCCTCGACGCTTTCCTCGCCACCACGGACAAGGACCCCGACGAGATCATCGGCGCCCTGGAGCAGGTCGGCCGGGACGTCAACGTGCGCACCGCGGCGATCAACGCGGCCATGGCCGGCTGCAAGCCGGAGTACTTCCCGGTGGTCCTCGCCGCGTTCGAGGCGCTCATGCGCGAGCGCGCCGCGCGCGGCGGCGGCTTCCAGTCCACCAGCGGCCCGTCACCCCTGATCGTGGTCAACGGCCCGGTCAGGAAGGAACTCGGCTTCAACACCGCGGGCGGCGCGTTCGGCCCGGGGTTCCGGCCGAACGCCACGATCCCGCGCGCGGTCGGCCTCATCGTCCGCAACGCGTTCGGCATCCACCCGCACGTTCTCGAGCAGGCCACCCAGGGCCTGCCCGGCCGCTGGCAGGTCTGCGTCGCCGAGAACGAGGAAGAGTCGCCCTGGGAGCCGTTCGCCGCGAACGGCGGGGTGGCCGGCGGCGCGTCCGCGGTGTCCGCGACGCTGACCCGCACCATGGAGTTCGTCGACAACCGGCACACCCCCAACCACGAGGACGTGCTGCGCGACATCGAGGACACCGTCAACCGGATGGGGTCACTGATCTTCCCCCAGACCTCGGTCGCGCTGGTGCTCTGCCCCGAGCACGCGCAGATGTTCGCCGCCGCCGGCCTTTCCAAGGCCGACGTGCAGAACTGGATGATCGAGAAGTGCGGTCACACGGGGCGCGAGTTCAAGCTGCGCGGGCAAGGAGAACGTGCCGCGCAAGCCGGACGGCACCTTCGCCACCGACGAGGAGTTCCACCGCATCCTGTCCACCCCCCAGCAGGTCCCGGTCATCGTCGCGGGCGCGAAGAACGCCGCCATCTCCATGGTGGTCAGGATCTTCGGCGAATGGTCAGGCACGTCAGTGCCGGTAGTGGAGAAGAAGTGAGTTACACCGAGCAGATGGCGGACATCGCGACCATGCTCGCGGCCGACGGCTACAACCTGGCGGTCGAGGAGCACGGGCAGCGCGTGGCGCTGACCGTTTCCCCCGGCCCGGACGCCTGCGAGGACTGCCTGGTGCCCAAGGACGTGTTCCGCGGGATCGCCGCGAACCAGCTGGGCATCGCGGGTGAGCTGATCGACATCACCTACCCGGTCGACCTTCCCGGCCACTCGGGCGGCCACGAGTCTGAGGCAGGGCATTGACCACGCGGGTAGCGCTCATCACGGGCTGCGGCAAGCGGGACGGCATGGGCCGGGCCATCGCCCTGAACCTCGCCGCGTCCGGGGTAGCCGTGGTCGTCACCGACAAGCAGGCCACCGGCGTGCTCAACCGCCGCCAGGAAGTCGTCGGGGCCGCCGACGAGTCCTGGGGCGGCGTCGAGTCCCTGGTGGAGGAGGTCACCGCCGCCGGCGGCACCGCGCTGGCGCAGCTCGGCGACATCTCGGTCGCCGAGGACGCCCAGCGGATGGTCGACACGGCCGCCGCCTGGCGGGGAAGGCTCGACATCCTGGTGAACGGCGCGGGCGCCCCGCAGGGCCTCGACCGCCAGGACATCGAGGACGTCCCGGTCGAGGTCTTCGACTTCGTGATCGCCGTCAACTTGCGCGGCACGTACCTGATGTCGAGGTTCGCGGTGCCGCACATGCGCGCCCAGCGGTGGGGAAGGATCATTAACGTCTCATCCCAGGCGGGCCAGGTCTCGGCGGCCATGTCGACGGCCTACTCGGCGTCCAAGGCGGGCGTGCTCGGCTTCACCCGCGCGCTGTCCGCCGACGTGGCCCCCTGGGGCATCACCTGCAACGCGATCTCGCCCGGCATGGTGGCGACCTCGCGGGTGCTGCTGTCACTCGATCCCGACATCGACGTCGAGGCCGAGGTCAAGCGGCGCGGCTCGATGCTGGCCGTCGGCCGCTCCGGCTACCCGGACGACATCGCGGCCGCGGTCGCCTACCTGGCCTCCGACGGCGCCGGGTACATGACCGGCCAGACGCTGGTCCTTGACGGCGGCGGCGCCGGCTCGATGATGGCCAAGAAGCCGCCGGCGTTACCCGACGACCAGCGCGGCCTGGTCGGGTCCCGGCGGGATGACCGTCACGGCGAGCCGGGAGGCACCAGGGTGCCAGGACGCTAGCTGCGCCTTAGTCGTGAAGATGAACTCGGCGACCAGGCTGTCGCTGCTGGCCGGCCAGCCGAAGCCCACGAGGGCGTCGCTGCTGACAAAGGTTCCAGGCACGGCCGTCAGGCGCCCGCTGGTCACGGACGCGACCTCGAGCCGCATGGCGAGGGCGCCGTCATCACCGCTGTTGTCCAGGCTCAGCTGGAGCGCGAGGAAACCACCGCTGGGACTGAACGCGCCGCTCGCCGCCGAACTCCCCTTGGGCAGCTCGACCGCGGTCTGCCTGCCGGTCGCCAGGTCGAGAACCTGGACCCGGCACAGCGCCGCGCAGGCCGGCGCCCAGGCGACCTCGGTGGGGGTCGCCGCGATCACCGCGTCAAACGTGCGGCTGCCCTGCGGATCCGCCGTGTCCCACAGCCGGTCGGCCGTCGTTCCCGGTTGCGGGATCGCCGGTGCGAGCAGCAGGCCGCGGCGGGTTGCCTGGTCGATGACGTACCCGGGCGGAAGGCGGACCGGCGCCGCGAGCGGCGCCCCGGCGAGGCTGACTTCCCGCGCCGTCCCGGCCGCGGTGCCCGCATCGGCGCCAAGCGGGTAAGCGGTCAGCCACAAGGCGCCGGCGGTGGCGGCGGGGGCGACCTGGTTCGCCGTGCCGACCCGGGTCACCGACCGCGCGCCGTCGGCGAGGAACCACACGGGAAGCGGCGGCACCGCGTAGTCGTCGTGGGCGGTCTTGCCGGCGGAGTTGGGCTGCACCACCCAGCCGCCGCCGGTGCGGATGAACTGGTAGCCGGAGCTGTCGGCCGGCAGGCCGCCGATCGGCGCCGAGCGGCCCGTGGCGGGCGAGAACCACGCGGGCTGCGTCCCCGTGGCCGGCAGCCGGAGGCTGGCAGCCCAGGGCAGGGTCGGCCCGCCGATTCCGTCGGGCTCGGCTGGCAGGCCAGGCGCGGTCAAGCTCGTCGGAGCCGGGACGGCAGCCGCGGGCGAATGCGGGTGCCGCGGAAGGCTGAGGTAGACGACGCCCCCGACCGCCACCAAGACAAGCAGGCCGATCACCGCGAGGCGGCGCGGCCACGGGCTTGGCTCGCGGTCGCCGCCCTGGCTGAGGATGTCATCCATCGGCGTACCCCAAGAGCGAGCTGGTCGGTAGGACCACGATACGTCGCGGCCGGCGGCAGTGGTCCCGGCCTGGCCGGCCGGCCCGCGGTCTGTGGCCACTGGGGGATGACACGCGGCACCCGGCGTGGCACTCTGCCTCGAGAGAACCAGTGAGCGTAGCGAGGGGTTCACATGTCGCCGAGGACATCACCGCCTTTCCGGGCCGACCACGTCGGGAGCTTCCTCCGGCCCGCGCGGCTCCACGACGCCAGGCAGCAGCGCGCGGACGGGGCCATCTCCGCTGAGCAGCTCCGCGCGGTCGAGGACGAGGCGGTGCGGCAGGTCGTCGCGCTGCAGCGGGAGGCCGGGCTGCGGTCGGTGACGGACGGCGAGTTCCGCCGGGCGACGTGGCACATGGACTTCGTGTACCAGATCGGCGGGATCTCGAAGGTGCCCGGGCGCCTGCTGTCGACGTTCCACAACGAGCAGGGGGACATCGCCTTCACGCCGGACGCGATCCACGTGACGCGGCGGCTGTCGATGGACAAGACGATCTTCGGTGAGGCTTTCGCGTTCCTTCAGTCAGTGGCGGGGGACTCCGTACCCAAGCTGACGATTCCCGCGCCGTCGATGGTCCACTACCGGTCCGGCATCCGGGCGGTCGTGGACGAGTCCGTGTACCCGGACGTGGAGGAGTTCTGGGCCGACCTGGCGGCGGCGTACCGCGACGAGGTCCAGCGGCTCGCCGCCCAGGGCTGCCGCTACCTGCAGCTCGACGACACGTCGCTGGCGTATGTGAACGACCCGGCGCAGCGCGAGTACATCGCGG
The DNA here is from genome assembly GCA_963767685.1 of uncultured Actinomycetota bacterium. GTDB lineage: Bacteria > Actinomycetota > Actinomycetes > Streptosporangiales > Streptosporangiaceae > Trebonia. Next base: position 216,970 of record CAVYEZ010000005.1, on the reverse strand, counting down.
AGCGCGGCGAGGACGCCGAGCACATCCACGAGCGGTACATCGCGCTGGCCAACGCCGCGGTGGCCGGCCGGCCGATATGGCGGTGACGACGCACCTGTGCCGCGGCAACTTCCGGTCCTCCTGGGTCGCCTCCGGCGGCTACGACTTCGTCGCCGAGTCGCTGTTCAACCAGCTTGACGTGGACGGGTTCTTCCTCGAGTTCGACGACGAGCGCTCGGGCGGCTTCGAGCCGCTGCGGTTCGTCCCCCCGGGCAAGCAGGTCGTCCTCGGCCTGGTCACGACCAAGCGGCCAGAGCTCGAGTCCAAGGACGAGCTGAAGCGCCGCATCGACGAGGCGGCCAAGTACGTGCCGCTTGACCAGCTCTGCCTGTCCGGTCAGTGCGGCTTCGCCTCGACCGAGCAGGGCAACGCGCTGACGCAAGACGACCAGAAGGCGAAGCTCGAGCTGATCGTGTCCGTGGCCGACGAGGTCTGGGGCTAGCGGCGGGCTAGCGGGAAGCCCTCAGCGCCTGCGCCGGGAACGAGCGCCATCCGGCCGGCCGTCGCGTGGCCAGCGTGACCCACGCCGCCGCCAGCGCCAGCAGGACCGCCGCCAGGGCGAGGGCCGACAGCGGGCTCACCCGCAAGGTCAGGGAGGCGCCCGCGGCGGCGCCGATGACCATGGTGGCGACCGCGAGCAGGCGGCGGCCCAAGTCGCCGCGCGCAGTGCTTTCGCCGCTCGCCTCCGGGCGCTCGGGACCCCTGCCTCCTCCCTCGTCGCTCGTCCGCTCGTCCCGCGCTCCCTCCCTCCTCAGTCCGGGGGCGGGGGCGCGCCCTTCGGCTCGCGGGGAGGCCTCGTTCCTCGGTCGTCGCTCCTCAGTCCAGGACAGGGGCGCGCGCTTCGGCTCGCGGGGAAGGCCTCCTCCCTCGTCGCTCGCCCGCTCCTGCTCCGCTTCCCACCGTCAGCGTGAGCAGCAGTCCGCGCAGCGGCCCGAGCCCGGGGTGAGCGACTAGCGACCGGGTAAAGCCGGCGTGGCCGCTGGCGCCCCTGGCTTCCCTGTCGTTGGCCACATCCCTCCCTCCGCGCTCGGGTCGTCTATACCCAGCGGGGCGCCGTGCTCCACCGCGGTGCCGCCCGGCGCACGGCCCCGGGGCTGATAAGCCGGCGAACGACCTGATAGCCCGGTTTGTGGGCGGACACAACGCCGGGAGGCGGCCGGCGGGGGGCGGATACAAGCAGCTCCGGGACGCGGCAGACCTCGTTTATTACTCCTTGCAGCCTCACCGGGCGGGTGAGAGTATCCAAGACAAATCTCAGGACGATCGACTCTATTTTTGTCACCAACCAGCGTACGATTAATCACGAGTAGGTGAATGCCGGTGAGATTTCGGCTTATGTCAATGCGGACCGCCTGCCTCGCTGGGGCGGCCGCACTAGTGCTGACAGCCGCCGCCGCGTGCAGTAGCGGGGGCGGGTCGTCCAGCGCCTCACCCTCGGTGCAGGCCAGTAACTCCAGCATCCCGGTGGCGGCTCCCAAGGCGGGCGGCTCGCTGACGGTCCTTGAGGGCAAGGGCTTCTCTGGCGACTGGCCGCTCGGGCTCGACCCGGCGACCAACACGACGGGTTCTGCCGACCAGGACTACTACAACGCCGTGTACGGCCAGCTTTTCGAACTCGGCGACAACGGCAAGCTGATTTACGACCTCGCGACCGGATACCAGTACAGCAACGGCAACAAGACGGTCACGATCGACCTGCGCCCGGGCGTGAAGTTCTCCGACGGCTCGCCGCTCACCGCGTCGGTCGTCGCGTGGAACTGGACGCGCGACCTGGAGTCGCCCTGCACCTGCTCGCCGGCGACATCGTGGATTGTCGCGCACTCCAACCCCAAGGTGGACACGTCACCGCCCGCGCCGAACGTCATCAAGGTGCTTAACCCGACCACGATCCAGGTCAACCTGCTCACGCCGGACGGCGCGTTCGTCAACCAGATGTTCGACACGATCCCGAACTGGATCATCTCGGAGACCGCGTTCAACAAGGTCGGCGAGAAGGCGTTCGCGCAGCTGCCCGTCGGTGCCGGGCCCTTCATCATGGTCAGCGACTCCTACAGCAACGAGATCGTGATGAGGAAGAACCCCGCCTACTGGCAGGCGCCGCAGGGGCTGCCGTACCTCGACAACCTGACCTTCAAGTCGGTCAGCGGTGACGAGGCGGCCTACGAGGCGATGCTCGCGGGTGAGGGCCAGGTCTACACCGACATGTCCACCCCGCAGCTGCTCAGCGAGTCGCAGCAGCACTTCGACGTGCTGAACCAGCTCGGCACGTCGCCGTACGACCTGCAGCTCAACACCGCGGTCGCGCCGTTCAACAACCCCAAGGCGCGGGAGGCCATCTACGCGATGACCAACTTCACGCCGATCCTGCAGAACATCTTCAAGAACGCCTACCCGGTCGTCGAGGGCTTCACCGGACCCGGTGGCATCTGCTACCAGCCGAAGGTCGCCGGCTACCAGGGCTACGACCCGACGCTGGCGAAGCAGCTGGTGGCTGAGTCCGGCCTGAACAAGACCACGATCAACTTCGGCACGATCTCTTCCAGCCCGGTCGCCAGCGAGACCACGCAGGCGCTGAGCCAGGAATGGGCGGCGTTCGGCGTGAAGACCACGCTGCACACCTATGCGCTCAACGCGCTCATCCAGGCCTTCACCGTCAACACCGGCAAGAGCTGGCAGGCGATGATCCAGACGGCCGGCGCCTACGATCCGGCGGGCGGCGTCGGCGTGGGCTTCCGGTTCATGTCCACCTCGCCGTTCAGCGGTGTCCACGACCCCAAGCTGGACACCATACTGACCGAGGCGGCGGCGAGCAGCTCGCTGAGCGTCCGCTGTCCGCTGTACAACCAGGCGGCGGAGTACATCGCCAAGAACTACTACGGGCCGTTCTACTTCTCCTTCGCCCCGGCCAACGTGTCGGTGAAGGGCGTGGCCGGCCCGGGCCTCACCAGCCCGCTGCCAGCGGTGTCGGTGACGCCGGCGATCCTCTGGGAGGACGTCTACTACAACCCCTCCGGCTCCTGACAGGCGCCCGGTAACGACAGTAAGGACATCAGGACAACAATGGCGCTGGCACAACAAGTCCAGCTCCAGCCGGATCCCGGCGCACGAAACGACATCGTGCGCCGGGTTGCCGGCTCACCAGCCTTGCAGCTGGTGGGCCGGCGGCTTCTTACGGCCATTCCCGTGCTGCTGGGCGTCACCTTCCTGACATTCGTCGTCATGAACCTCATCCCCGGAAACCCGGCCCAGCTGATTCTGGGCATCAACGCCACCCCCGGCGCGATCGCCAAGCTTGACGCGCAGCTCGGCCTCAACCACCCGTTCTGGGACCGCTACTGGCTATGGCTGGACGGGCTGCTGCACGGCAACCTCGGCGTCGCCTACAGCAACCAGCAGAGCGTCAACACCGACATCGGACAGTACCTGCCGACCACCTGCTGGCTGCTGCTCTACGCGCTGGTCGCGTCACTCACCCTCGGCATCATCGTCGCCGTGCTCTCCGCCCGCAAGCCCAACGGGATCGTCGACCGGATCGGCCTCGCGGTCTCCATGCTCGGGCTGTCCGTGGCGCCCTACGCGCTCGCGCTGGTGCTCATCTATGTCTTCTCCGTCCGGCTCGGCTGGTTCCCGACGATCTCCAACTCCCTTGGCAACACCCCGCTAACCGCGATCCGCGCCCTCACCCTGCCCGCGGCCGCGATCGGGTTCCCGCTCTTCGCGATCTATACCCGGGTGCTGCGGGCCGACATCGTCGAGCAGATGCAGCGCGAGGACTACATCGTCACCGCCAAGGCGAAAGGCGTGCCGCCGTGGCGGGTCCTGGTTGTACACGCGACCAAGAACTCGCTGTTCACCCTCATCACGCTCGTCGCCCTCAACCTGGGCACGCTGATCGGCGCGGCGGCCATCATCGAGCCGATCTTCTCGCTGCCTGGCATCGGCGCGGAGCTGATCAACGCCATCAACATCAACGACCTGCCGCTCATCGAGGGCATCGTCCTGGTGTTCGCCCTGGTGACCGTAGCAGGCAACCTCCTCGCCGACCTGCTGTACACGGTTCTCGACCCAAGGATCCGCTATGGCCGCGCAGCTTCCTGACATGACGGCGACGATCGCGGCCGGCGCCCCGCCGCCGCTTCCCTCCCTGGTCAGCACCCGGCGGCTGAGGTGGCAGAAGACAGCGCGGGCGCTGCGGCTCTGGGTGCCCGCCGGGATCCTTCTCCTGCTGCTGTTCCTCTGCTTCGTCTGGCCCTACATCTACTCGATACCGCCGGGCGACTCTGGCTCGATCCTGGCGGCGGGAGAGCCGCCGTTCTCGCCGGGACACTGGCTCGGCACCGACCCCAACGGCGTGGACATCTTCTCCATGCTCGTTTACGGCGGGCAGGTGTCGTTCGAGATCAGCCTTGCCGTCACCGCTTTCGGCATGATCATCGGCGGGACCATCGGGCTCACCGCCGGGTACTTCGGCGGGTGGGCCGACTCGATACTGTCCCGCGTCGTCGACGTGCTGATCGCCTTCCCCGCGCTGGTGCTCGTCCTCGCGGTCGCCGAGGTGCTGCAGCCGAGCGAGACGCACCTGATCTGGGCGCTGTCGTTTTTCAGTGTGCCCGTGTTCGCACGGATAACCCGCGGCTCCACCCTGACCGTCCGCACGCTGCCGTTCATCACGGCGGCCCGGCTAACGGGGACGAGCAACAGGAAGATCATCTTCAAGCACGTGCTGCCGAACATCATCCCCAGCGTTGTCACGTTCAGCCTGCTCGGCATCGGCCTCATCGTGATCCTGGAGGGCGCGGTCGACTTCCTCGGCCTGGGCATCCAGATACCGCAGCCGAGCTGGGGCGCGATGATCGCCAAGGGGCAGGAAGTGCTCACCGCCGAGCCGCAGTACGTGCTGATCCCGTCCATCGTCCTGCTGATATTCGTCATGTCGCTGAACCTGCTCGGCGACGCGCTGCGTGAGCGCTGGGGGGTCCGATGAGTAACGCGCTCCTCGAAGTCGAGGATCTCCGTGTCGCCTTCGCGGTCGGCGGGCGGGAAATCCGCGCCGTCGACGGGGTCAGCTACGCCGTCGAGCCCGGGCGCACGCTCGCCATCATCGGCGAGTCCGGCTCGGGTAAGACCGTCGGCTGCCGGGCGATCATGGGCCTGCTGCCCGCCGGCGCCGAGATCAGCGGCTCCGCCCGGCTGCGCGGAACCGAGCTGATCGGCCTCTCCGACAGCCAGCTGCGCAAGCACCGCGGCAGCGACATGGCGATGGTGTTCCAGGACCCGGCCCGCTCGCTCAACCCGACGATGCGGGTCGGCAAGCAGATCAGCGAGGCGATCAGGACGCACCGCAAGGTCGGCAAGGCCGAAGCGCGCGACCAGGCGATCGAGCTGCTGCGCCTGGTCCGCATCCCCGCCGCGGACCGGCGGTTCAGCGAGTACCCCCACCAGCTGTCCGGCGGCATGCGGCAGCGGGTCGTGATCGCCATGGCCCTCGCCTGCCGGCCCAAGCTGCTGATCGCGGACGAGGCCACGACGGCGCTCGACGTGACCACCCAGGCCCAGATCATGGAGCTGCTCCTGGACCTGCAGCGAGACCTGGACATGGCGCTGATCTTCATCAGCCACGACCTCGGCCTCGCCGCCTCCTACGCCGACGAGGTCGTCGTCATGTACGCCGGCAAGATCGTTGAGCAGGCCCCCGCCAAGGGGCTGTTCGGCAGCGGCGGCACCGTCAAGATGCGCTACACGCGGGCCCTGCTCGACGCGATCCCGCACCTGGAGCGCCCCGCCCACGCCGACCTTCCCGTCGTCACCGGCAGGCCGCCGGACCCGAGCATGCTCCCGGCCGGCTGCTCGTTCGCGCCGCGCTGTCCCAGCGCCGCCGACGACTGCACGGCGAAGGAGCCGGCCCTGACCGAGCACGCACCGGGCCACCGGTGGGCCTGCTGGCACCCATGTGAGAACGGAGGCGCGGCGTGACCCCGCCAGTGGACAGCACGGCACCGGCCGGCAGCACCGGAAAACCGCGGAACGGCAAGAAGCCGCTGCTCTCCGCCCGCGACCTCGTCCAGGAGTTCGTCGCGCGCGAGGCCGGCGGCGCCAGGGGCGGCGTCGTCCAGGCCGTGTCCGGCGTGTCGTTCGACATCCTGCCCGGCGAGACCCTCGGCATCGTCGGCGAGACCGGCTCCGGCAAGTCCACCCTCGCCCGCGCGGTGCTCCAGGCCCCCCGCCCGAAGTCCGGCTCCGTCGTCTTCCGCGACATGGAGCTCACCAAGCTGCGCGGCCACGCGCTGCTGTCGGCCCGGCGGGACATGCAGTTCGTGTGGCAGGATCCCTTCGGCTCGCTCGACCCGAAGTGGCAGGTCCGCTCTATCGTCGAGGAGCCGCTCGCCGCCCACTCGGTCGGCACCAGGCAGTCGCGCCACCGGCGCGCGGAGGAACTCCTCGACCTGGTTGGCCTCGACCCGGCCAGGTACGCCAGGCGGCACCCGCGGGAACTGTCCGGCGGCCAGGCGCAGCGCGTCGCCATCGCCCGCGCCGTCGCCCTCGAGCCGTCGCTCCTCATCTGCGACGAGGCCGTCTCGTCCCTCGACGTGCTCATCCAGGCGCAGGTGCTCAACCTCTTCGAGCGGCTGCGCCGCGAGCTGGGGCTGTCCTACCTGTTCATCGCCCACGACCTGGCCCTCGTCAAGCAGGTCAGCGACCGGGTCGCGGTGATGTACCTGGGCAAGTTCTGCGAGGTCGGCCCGGGCGAGTCGGTGTACCAGCAGCCGCTCCACCCCTACACCAAGGCGCTGCTCGACTCGATCCCCTCAACCGAGCCGGGCGCGGCGCGGGCCACCGCCACCCTGCACGGCGAGCCGCCGTCCCCGGTCAACCCGCCGTCCGGCTGCCGGTTCCGCACCCGCTGCCCGCGCGCCGCCGACCGGTGCGCGAGCGAGGTGCCGGAACCACGGGAGCTCGCGCCAGGCCACCTGGTGGCGTGCCACTTCCCGCTCACCGAGCCGGCCCCGCCGAGTCGGCCGGCACCGTGGTTAGCGGCACTGACTCGACCCAGACCCTGCCGACCATCGCCAAGGCGCAGGGATAAGTCACAAGTCAACAACCACGGTCAGCACTCCGAACGGGTGCGTGCTCCGCCCCGCAGGGCCAGCCGCGCCCGTTCGGGCTGACGGGCTTAGGAAGGAACAGCCGATGCGCCTGCGGATCCTCCTCGAACCGCACCACGGGGCCACCTACGCGCAGATCCTGGCGCTCGCGAAGGCCGCGGACGAGGGCGGCTTCGACGCCTTCTTCCGCTCCGACCACTACCTCGGCATCGACGCCGACGACACGACCTACCAGCCGACCGACTCGTGGACCACGCTCGCCGGCCTCGCCGTCCAGACCGAACGGGTACGGCTGGGCACGCTTGTCAACGCCTCCACGTTCCGCCTCCCCGGGCAGCTCGCGGTCGAGGTCGCGACCGTCGACCAGATGAGCGGCGGCCGCGCCGAGCTTGGCATCGGCGCCGCCTGGTACGAGCGGGAGCACGACTACTTCGGCATCCCGTTCCCGCCCCTGGGGGAGCGCTTCGACAAGCTCGAGGAGCAGCTCGCCATCCTCACCGGCCTCTGGGACACCGAGCCGGGCGAGCGGTTCAGCTACGAGGGCAAGCACTACCAGCTGAAAGACTGCGCGTCGATACCGCGCTGGGCGTCCCGGCCGAAGGTCATCGTCGGCGGGGCCGGCGCCAAGCGGACCCCCACCCTGGCGGCGAAGTACGCGGACGAGTTCAACGGGGCGCTCGGCCTCGACCTCCGCGAGCGGTACGCGAACTTCCGGCGGATCTGCGAGGACGTGGTCGGGCGCGACCCGGCGGACATCCGGATGTCCGCGACCGTGCCGGTCGCGATCGGCCGGGACGCGGAAGACCTGGAGCGGCGCAAGGAGTCACTCGGCGCGCCCGGCGCGCGGCTGCTCGCGGCCGGCGTCACCGGGTACGCGGGCGACGTGATCCGGGTGGTCGAGGACTTGGCCAGCCAGGGCGCGGACACGGTGTACTTCCACGTCTACGGCCCGTCCGACGTGGCGCACATCGAACTGCTCGGCGAGCAGGTAGTCGGCCGTTTCCAGTGACAGCTGGCTCCCGGTAGGAACTCCGACGGCCAAGAGGTCTCAAGCAGGCCCTCGGCCGTCGCTGTCACAGCGGCCGAAGATCGCCGGCAGCCCCATGGACGTGCTGCTTCTCATCGAGCACGGCACCCGGCGCGCCAGAAGAGAGCAGTCGTGCCGCGTCCGCTTCTATCTCCGGGGTCCACTGGAAGTGGTAGTGCCACGCCTCCGCGGAGTCGACGCGAATCGCAGGCACCCAGTAGCCATACAACTGCACGGCATCGCGGAAGCCGGCCGGGTTACGGCTGGCTCTCTTGAGGCCCGGAGCCATTTCTCGCGGTGAGGCGCTTTCGCGCCTTACCCGCACTGCCGCGAGGATGCTTGCCTCGACGATGTCCACGCCGGGTGGTGCCTGGATCTGGAAATGGAAGCTAGTCGCGTTCTCCGCCGCCGGAACGCGGAACCGCACTTTGGTCGGCGGAGGCGGGAGGGCCGGCAGCGCATCATCACCGTCGAGCAGCGCGGGCGGTACGGCGGCGGCCAGGAAATGATCGCGTCGACGAGGGGACACCGCTTATATTTCGCGCGGGTGGGCGAGGGCATCCTCGCAGGCCACTGTGTGGTCACACAATGGCTCTGCCGCGAAGCTTGTGCGGCAGGGGGGATGCCGGCCTGCATCCGCTGAGGCAGCATGAGGTACGTGAGAGACCGCCAGGAGTGCCCGCGACCTTTGTGCGCGGCCACTAAATTCGCCAGTGAATTCCGTGTGCGAAACAGGGATTCCGGGTTCCTGGAATTGTTGCTGCTGACCTTCGGAAAGCGCATGGAATGGTTACGGTAAAGCAGCGCCTGGCTCTTTCATCCAAATGGCCCTCCGCCGGAGGGCGGCCCGCGCGTGGAGATTGACATACGGGCGGTCCGGCAACTGCGGGAATCGGCGGGGGCGCGGGCAGCGATCGCGCCGATGGTCGAGGCGCTCTGCCGGTCGGACGCGGACCTGGCCGCGACCCGCGTGGTCTGCGACTGGATCCAGTACAAGGCGAACTTCCGTGACACGGTGATGGTCCGCCCGGTGATCGCCGCCGACGGCCCCTCCGTGACCTCGGTCGAAGGCTACGAGCTCGCCGTGGACCTGCGCCGCTGCGCCCGGCCGGAGACGGACGTCGCCGGCGAGGTGACCGCTGCGCTGTCCGAGGCGGTCCACGTCACCCGCGGCACCGCCGCGGGCGCCGGCGGCCCCCGTGCCGACAAGAACCGCGGGGGCGTGGGGGACCGGGTCTGGCTGGAGCCCTGGGTGCCTGGGTCCGGCAGCTGCGTGTGGCGGTTCAACGCGTTGTACTGGCAGGCCCTCGCCGCCTGGGAGAAGACCACCGGCAAGGAGTACGAGCAGACGCTGCCGGGCGGGGAGTCCGACGCCCGCAACTCCGCGGCGGCGCGCGAGGTCATCCTTGACCTGTTCTCCTGCTGGGACGAGCTCGCGTCCCGGCACGCGCTGCCTGAGCAGCTGTACGTCATCGAGCTTGGCGTCGGCAACGGCGGGCAGGCGCGCACCTGGCTGGATGAGTTCGTCGAGTTCGACCGCAGGCACGGCCGCGACTACTACCGGCGGCTGCACTACCTGATGGGCGACTACTCCGCGCACGTCCTTGACCGCGCGCGCCAGGCGGTGGCGCACCACGGGGATCACGTGTCGGGGCTGGTGCTCGAGGCCACCCGGCTGTCGGGCTCGGTGGGGTTCCTCGCGGGCAAGGCGTTCCTCGTCTACATCTCCAACGTCTACGACAACCTGCCAAGCGACGAGGTCGCCACTATCCGCGGCCGGATGTACCTGGTACAGGCCCGGGCCCACCTGGCCGGCCAGGCCGCGGACGAGATCGCGGCCAGGTTCAGGCTCAAGCGGGCCGAGATCGCGCCGCTGACCGGGCGGCTGCTGCGGATCGGCCCGGAGCTGCTCGCCGAGTCGCAGCCGGACAAGTTCCCGGACACCGGCCAGGCGGTGCTGTTCTGGCAGGCCGTCTGGGAGGCGCTGCGCCAGGCGGAGCGCTACGTGCCGCTCGAGGGCCTTGACACCTACCTGATCACGCCCGCGGTCACCGGGGAGGTCCTCCGCCCGTTGCTGGCCGCCGAGGGGGACGTGCGGATGCACGTGTCCAACGGGGCGCTGTCGTCGTTCGCCGACACGCTGCCGCTGCTGCACCCGTTCGGCCGTCTCGTCTGCCACGACCTGTTCACCACGTCGCCGGCCGAGTACCGCGGCAGCTTCCACGGTCCTGGCAAGTACGACGGGTCCGTCGTCAACTGGGTCAACGGGCCGCTGCTGCAGCTGCTTGCCAGCCGGCGGGGGTTCGGCGTCCAGTTCTCGCCGTTCAAGCAGCGCCCGGCGTCCAACGTCAAGACGCTGACCGCCCAGGTCAGAGATTGAAAGCGGATGATCAGCAGCGATGGCGGGCGCCTCCCGCCGCTTCCCACGACCGTGGTCGGGTCTTACAGCGTGCCCGAGTGGCTCGAACGCCTGAAGACCGAGTACTACCAGCGGCGGATCAGCGCCGCCCACCTCGACGAGATCCACGAGGTGGCGATCAAGGCCGCCGTCAAGGACCAGGAGCGGGCAGGCATCGACATCGTCTCCGACGGCGAGCTGCGCCGGGACAACGACATCGACTACTTCCTCGCGCGGATCTCTGGCGTGCACATCACGCAGCGGGCCAAGTCGGACTACTACGACTACTACGACGCGGCGGTCACGGCGCCGCTGCCCGACAACGACAAGGAGCCCTCCCTCGGGGGGACGACCCTCCCAGGCCCCTCCGGCGCGAAGGGGCTGTCGGGACTCGGCCTCGCCGGTGACTTCGAGTTCACCCGCGCGCTGACCGACCGCCCGGTGAAGTTCTCCTTTACCGGCCCGTTCTCGCTGTCCCGCCGGATTACCGTCGGCGACGGAGCGTACGGGAACCCGGCCGAGCTCGTCCGCGCCCTGGCTAGGCGGCTCAACACCGAGGCGCGCGCCCTGGCGGACGCCGGCGCGCGGTTCCTGCAGATCGACGAGCCGTTCCTCGCGGGTTACCCGGACCAGGCGGCCCTGGCGGTCGAGGCGGTGAACATTGTCACCGACGGCGTGCCGGCCACCTGGGGGCTGCACGTCTGCTACGGGAACCGCTACGCCCGGCCCTCCTGGGAGGGGCACTACGACTTCCTTTTCCCTGCGGTGCTCGAGGCGCGGGTCGACCAGCTCGTGCTCGAGTTCGCCCGCAAGGGCCTGGATGACCTGCGGCTGATCAAGGAGTATGCCTGGCCGTCGGCGCTCGGCCTCGGCGTGATCGACGTCAAGTCGTCGGCCGTGGAGAGCCCCGACCTGGTCGCCGCCAGGATCAGGCGCGCGCTTGAGTACGTCGACCCAGGCAGGCTGGTCGTCAACCCCGACTGCGGGCTGCGCCATCTCGCACCCGAGGTGGCGAGGAGCAAACTACGCGCTATGGTATCTGGCGCGGCGATTGTCCGATCAGAACTAACGACGTCTTCAACCAGCCACTCTCCCGCCTCGGGAGACGACGACTCCCAGACTTCAGGAGATAACAATGTCGGATAGCGGATTCCTCTTCACTTCCGAGTCGGTGACGGAGGGCCACCCGGACAAGATCGCCGACCAGATTTCCGACGCCGTCCTGGACGCTGCGCTCGCCGGGGACCCGTACTCGCGCGTCGCCTGCGAGACGCTGCTGACCACCGGCCTGATCGTGGTGGCGGGGGAGATCACGACCGCGTCGTCGATTGACTACGCGAAGGTTGCCCGCGAGGTGGTCAACCGGATCGGCTACGACAACGGCGAGTACTACTTCGACGGCAACGCGGTCGGCGTGGTCGTCGCGATGGACCGCCAGTCGCCGGACATCGCCCAGGGCGTCGACACCGCCCATGAGGGCCGGATCAGCGGCTCGGAGGACCCGCTGGACAGGATCGGCGCGGGCGACCAGGGCATGATGTTCGGCTACGCGACCAACGAGACGCCCGAGTACATGCCGACGCCGATCATCCTCGCGCACAAGCTGTCGAGGAGGCTGTCCGACGTCCGCCACTCCGGCCTGCTGCCTTACCTGCGCCCGGACGGGAAGACCCAGGTGACGGTCCGCTACGACGACGCGGGCAAGCCGGTCGAGATCGAGAAGGTGCTGATCTCCACCCAGCACCAGGACGGGGTGGAGTCCAAGCTGCCGGAGGCGCTGTGGGAGGAGGTCGTGCTGCAGACGCTGCCGGCCGACCTGTACGAACCCGACCGCCTCAGGGAGGAGTTCTACGTGAACCCGACCGGCCGGTTCGTCATCGGCGGCCCGGTCGGCGACACCGGGCTGACCGGCAGGAAGATCATCGTCGACACCTACGGCGGCTTCGCGCGGCACGGCGGCGGCGCGTTCTCCGGCAAGGACCCGTCCAAGGTGGACCGCTCCGCCGCGTACGCGGCCCGGTACGTCGCCAAGAACATCGTCGCGGCCGGCCTGGCCGACCGCGCCGAGGTCCAGGTCGCCTACGCGATCGGGGTCGCCAGGCCGCTCTCGCTGCTGATCGAGACGTTCGGCACCGAGAAGGTCTCCCGCGAGGCCATCGTCGGCTTGGTGCAGGAGAACTTCGACCTGCGCCCCGGCGCCATCCTCCGCGACCTCGAGCTGCGCCGCCCGATCTACCAGCCGACCGCGGCCTACGGCCACTTCGGCCGCACCGGCGAGGGCTTCACGTGGGAGCGCACCGACAAGGCAGACCAGCTTCGCGCTCAGGCGGGCCTTGGCTAAGCCGCACTTCCCGGCAAGAGGCGTGCCCGCGCTCAAGCGCGGGGCACGCCTCTTTTTTCTTGCTTTGCAAAAAGCCGCGCTCAACAATTCCCGCACTATCGCGATTGCAAATACTAGGCATGGGGGGAATCGATGCGTCGCGTGAGAGCGGTAGAACAGGATCCGGGTCGACCGGTACCGGTGGGGACCAGCTAGAGCCTTGTTGCCCGTGGGACTCAACCTCGCTTGAGAGACATGAGTGACTGGGCTGTGGAGCGAGGTACGAGGCCTTGGGGGTGGTTCATCGCTTTTGGGGCGGTATACGCAGTCCGCAGGTAAGGAACGGCGGCACCACGCGCCGTGCGGTCCGGTGCCCGTGGTGCCGGTGCGAAACAGGAGACCAAAGGTTTTGTGCTCTGCCGCAGTAATCAGCGGGCCGGTTTGGCGGCGGGCGCGATTGTTCGTGGTCAGCCGCCGTGCGATCGTCGCCGTTAAGTTCGGGTACGTGAGGGGGCCCGGACGGCAAAGGAGGCGGTCGATAAGCGACGAAACGTGATGAAACCGTTCTCTCCGGGTGGTATGACTAGTCCCGCAGCGTGATCATAATCCGTAGGAACACTTGATAGCTGCTGGAACTCAAACCACATCGCTAAAGCAGTGCAAAGAAGCACCGTTTACTTGTGGAACCGGTGAACGGCTCTTCTTTCGGCTAGCCCCCGGGAGCGGTGCTGCGCCGCCAGGCGGAGCGCTGCCCCCCGTTCGGAAGATTAATGAACTCCCTGTTAGCCACGAGAAGGCAGAACTCATGAATAGATCCGTCCACTGGCCGACGCGGGCGGTGGCGGCCGCCGCCGCCGCGCTGTCGCTCGGCGTCCTCGCCGCCTGTAGCTCGAGCTCCAGCTCGACCGGCGGCGGCACCGCGTCCACGAGCACCTCGGCCTCGTCCGCGGCCTCGTCGACCGCGTCGAGCACTTCGAGCGCGAGCGCGGTCTCCACGTCATCCTGCGGCACCAAACCGGGCGTGGCGGCGACCGGGACGCCGATCAACATCGGCGCGATCAACACCAAGCAGCCGGGCACCGACTTCAGCGACATCGAGAACATGACGGGCGCCTACTTCGCGTGCGTCAACGCCAACGGCGGGATCAACGGGCACCCGATCAAGTACTTCCCGGTGACCGAGCAGACCAACCCGTCGCAGATCGCCTCCCTCGCCAAGCAGCTGGTGACCACCGACCACGTCGTCGGCATCATGGGCAACAGCTCGATCATCGAGTGCTCGGTGGACGCGGCCTACTGGAAGAGCGTGGGCATCGACGTCCTCGGCGCCGGCATCGACCCCGAGTGCTACTCGACGCCGAACACCGCCTCGGTGAACATGGGGCCGCGTTACTCAAGCGACGGCGCGGTCCAGTACGTGATGGCCCAGGGGGCGAGCAAGATCGCCTTCGACCAGTCGAACGTCCCCGGCACCGCCTACATCGCCGACGGCCCCAACGCGCTGGCCAAGGCCAAGGGCGTGCCGATCCAGGACTTCACCGAGAACGTGCCGATCACCAGCGCGAACGCCATCGCGACGAAGCTGGTCACCGCCGCGGGCCCGTCCGGCGCGGTGGTGCTCAACTTCACCCCGCCCGAGGCGCTGATCATCCTGCAGGCCGCGCAGAAGCTCAACCTGGAGGACCGGGTCAAGTACTGGGCCTGTTCCACCCCGTGCAACACCGACTTCCTGGCCACCTCGCTCGGCCCGAAGTGGAACGGCAAGCTGTTCGTCAACTCCGAGCTCCTCCCGCTCGACGGGAACACCAGCCAGACCGCCCTGCTGTTCGACGCCATCCTCAAGCAGTACGGCTCGAACGTCTCCGGCGGCGTCGGCTCGTTCTCCGAGATGGGCTTCACGATCGCCGAGATCGCGACGCACGCCCTGGAGAGCGTCAAGGGCCCGTACACGATCGCGTCGGTGAGTGCCGCGCTCCAGGGGGTCACCAACTACAACTCGGGGATGCTCTGCCAGGGTTATACCTACGGCAACTACGCCCTGCACATCCCGAACAACATGGACTACACGGTCACCCCGGACAACGGGAAGATGGTCCAGGCCTCCACCGGTGGCGGGTGCACCCTGATCTCGGCCGACGACCCGCAGATCGCCGCCTACCGGGCCGCCGCCGGCACGGCGCCGGCGGTCGGCTAGCGGTTTCCAACGCAACCAAGGGACTGAAACAGTTACATGCCGAGCTGGGCAGAATTTCAGCCCTACATCGTGACCGGCCTGGCCCTGGGCGGGCTCTACGCCCTGTCCGGGGTCGGGCTGGTCGTGCTGTACCGCGCCACCGGGGTGCTCAACCTCGCGTTCGGCGCGGTCGGGGCGATGGGGGCCTTCATCGCGTACTCCATCATCAAGGCGGGCAACCCCGGCTGGGTGGGCTGGATAACGTGCATCTTGTTCTGCGGCGTGGTGACGCTCGGCTACGGCATGCTCTTCGGGCCTGCCCTGGCCGGACGCGGCCCCCTCGTCCAGTCCGTCTCGACGCTGGGCCTGGCGCTGGTGCTCTTCGGTGCCATCGACCTGGCGTGGCCCACGTCCGGCGGCCAGTCGCCGTCGATCTCCTTCCCGACCGACAACAGCGGGTTCACGGTCGGGCAGCTCCAGGTCAACTGGACGCAGGTCATCGCGCTCGGCCTGGGCGTCGTCATCACGGTCGGCACCGGAGCGTTCCTGCGCTACTCCAAGCTGGGCACCGCGATGCGCGCGATGGCCAACGACCGGGAGATCACCGCCACGCTCGGCGTGCCGGTGCGCCGGGTCGAGGCCGCCGCCTGGCTGGGCTGCGGGCTGCTGTCCGGCATCGCCGGGATCATGCTGGCCGACCTGTCCGCCCTCGACGACACCACGCTGGTGTTCACGGTCGTGATCTCCTCGCTGGCCGCGGCGCTGATCGGCCGGCTGCGCTCGATCTCGGTCACGTTCGTCGCCGCCCTCGTCATCGGCCTGGTGCACGACCTGCTCACGCCGATCACCCAGCTCACCAACTACCAGGACATGACGCCGTTCGTGCTCGCCACGATCGCCCTGCTCGTCATGTCGCGTGGCCAGGTCATGACCCGCTCGCGCGAGGAAGGGTGAGGCCGCAGTGATCGACACCGCGGACACCGCCGGCTCCAAGGCACCCGCCCCCGCCAGCCGCGGTCCAGTGATGGGCCGCCGCTCGCTCACCCGTCTCACGGTCATCGTCGTGCTGCTGCTGCTCGCCCTGTTCGCGCTGCCGCCGCTCATGTCGGCGTACTACACGGACACGATGACCCAGGTCGCCATCTACTCGATCGTGACGCTCGGCCTCGGCCTGCTCGTCGGCCGCGTCGGGCTGTACTCCCTTGGCCAGCTCGCCGTGCTGACGATCGGCGCCTGGGTCGGCGCGCGGCTGCTGTTCGCCACCAGCCAGCCGTACATCCTCGTCCTGATCGAGGCCGGCCTGGTCACGATGATCATCGGCTCGCTGATCACGCTGCCCGCGCTGCGGCTGCGCGGACTGTACCTGGCGCTGATCACGCTGATGCTGGCCGGCGCCGTCGAGGTCATCCTCGCGACGCTGAACTTCCCCAACGGCGGCGGCGGCTTCTCCGGCTACAACGGCTCCCTGCTGCACATCCCGCAGATCAGGCGGCCGTCGTTCGCCGGCACCGACCCGGCGTTCTACCGGTTCTCGGTGATCGTCGCGATCGTGATGTTCCTGCTCGTCTTCGCTCACCTGCGGACCAGGCCGGGCCGGGCCTGGGCGGCGCTCAGGCAGAGCGAGCCGTCGGCGCTCGCCGCCGGGATCAACACCACCTTCTACAAGCTTTGGGCGATGGCCCTGGCGGCGTTCGTCACCGGCGTCGCCGGGGCGCTGCTGGCCGGCGCGGACCGCGAGCTGTTCTCGATCGACTTCCCGATCCAGAACTCGATCGAGCTGCTGGCGGTGGTGCTCATGGGCGGCGCGTTCGCCCTGTCCGGCGCCGTGATCGCCGCGTTCCTCCAGTCGTTCCTCCCCGCCCTGCTGCAGAACTGGGGGGTTGCGAACGACTGGCTGATCATCTTGTTCGGCGTCGGCGTCATGCAGGTGCTCGCCACCGCGCCCGGCGGGATCGCCGACCAGTTCCCCAAGGACATGAAGCGCCTCTACCGGCTGGTCAGCCGCGCCTGGCGCCGGCCCGCGCGGGTCGCGGCGGCGCCCGCCGGCTCCTCGGCGGGAAAGGAGGGCGCATCATGATCGAGGTCACCGACCTGACCGTCAGGTACGGCGGCGTGACGTCGCTCGACGGCATGAACCTGCGGTTCGAGGAGGGCGTCTGCGGCCTCATCGGCCCGAACGGCGCGGGCAAGACCACGTTCTTCAACGTGCTTTCCGGCTTCGTGCGGCCGGCGTCCGGCGGCGTGACCGCGTTCGGTGACGACCTGCTGCGCATGGCGCACTACCGCCGGGCCCGGTGGGGTATCCGCCGCACGTTCCAGACCGAGCAGGCGATCTCCGACCTGACCGTCTACGACAACGTGGCGATGATCCACTCCAAGCTGCGCGGCTCCGCCCGCCGGGCCGACATCCTGCAGTCGATCGAGTTCGTCGGCGGCGGCATCTCGCCGTGGGCGAAGGTCGGCTCGCTGACGGCCGGGCAGCGCCGCCTGGTCGAGGTCGCCCGCACGGTCGCGGGAAAGCCGAGGCTGGTCCTGCTCGACGAGCCCGCGGCCGGCCTGCCGGACGGCGAAACTAGCCACCTGACGGGCGTGATCAAGGACATCCCGGCGCACACCGGGGCGCTGACCATCCTCGTTGACCACGACATGGCGCTGGTCTCCGCGGTCTGCGAGACGACCGCGGTGCTCGACTTCGGCAAGCTGATCGCGTCCGGGCCGACCGCGCGGGTGCTGCGCGACGAGCACGTGATGCGCGCCTACCTTGGAAATGCGAACGTATGAGCGAGTGGAGGGGCGCGGCGGTGCCTGGACTGAGGAGCGACGACCGAGGAACGAGGGCTCCCGCGAGCCGAAGGGCCCGGAGCGAGCGGGAAGGGGAGTGGCCTGATGTCCGTGCTTGAACTTCGTGACATCACCGTGGAGCGCGGCGGCCGGGCGGTCGTCAAGGACGTGACGATCCCGGTTCCCGCCGGGGAGGTCACCGCCCTGCTCGGGCCGAACGGCGCGGGCAAGTCCTCCCTGGTCCTCGCCGTCGGCGGGGTGCTCAGGCCACGCCCCGGGTCGGTATCTCTCGACGGCGTCGAGCTGGCGGGCCGGCGGCCAGAGAAGATCCGCGCCGCCGGGGTCGCGATCGTCCCGGAAGGCCGCAGGCTGCTGCCCGACCTGTCCGTCGACGACAACATCAAGGTGGCGACCTACGCGCTGACCAAGCAGGCCGCCGCCGAGGGGCGGGCCCGCGCGCTCGACCTGTTCCCCAGGCTCGGCGAGCGGCTGAACGTGTCGGCCCGGCTGCTGTCCGGCGGCGAGCAGCAGATGGTGGTCCTCGCCCAGGCCCTCGTGTCCCAGCCGAAGTTCATCTTGATCGACGAGCTCTCCCTTGGCCTGGCCCCGGTGATCGTCAACCAGCTGATCCCGGTGATCAGGTCGGTGGTCGCGAGCGGGGTCGGAGTCCTGCTCATCGAGCAGTTCGCCACGGTCGCGCTGTCCCTCGCCAACGGCGCCCACGTCATGGAAGGCGGCGTCCTGCGGTACTCGGGCACCGCGGCGGAGCTGAAGGAGCGGCCGGAACGGCTGCACTCGGCCTACCTGCTGCGCGGCACCGACATCGAGGCCAGCGCGGTCCTCGACGGCACCCTGGCGGACGCGCCCGCGTCACCGGAGGGGGAAAACAGGGCGCGCTAGCGGGGGGTCAGCCGTCGCTGCGGGCGGGCGACCCGTCAGGGTGATGGAATAGCCCTGTCGTCGCACCGACCGGAACTGCGAGGTGACATGCCAGGAGAAGCCGCCGGGTTCCTGCACGGCAACGTCCCCTACCTGAAGATCGGCGACGGCCCGCCCCTGGTGGTGGTGCCCGGCCTCACCCCCGAGCACGACGTGCCGAGCGGCCTGGAACGGCGCGTTGCCCTGGCGTCCGCGCGCCCGCTGGCCCGCGACTTCACCGTCTACGTGGTCAACCGGAAGCAGGGACTCAAGGCCGGGGAGTCGATGTCAGACATCGCCGGGCACCTGGCCCGCGCGATCGAGCACGACATCGGCCAGCCGGTGTTCCTGCAAGGCACCAGCACGGGCGGGTCGGTCGCGCTGCAGCTGGCCGTGGACCGCCCCGGGCTGGTGCGGCGGCTGGTGCTGGTCTCCGCCGCCTACCGGCTCGGTCCGCACGGGCTAGCCGAGCAGGCCGAGATGGCGCGGCTGATCCGGGCCGGGCAGCCTCGCGAGGCCTGGGCGTCCGTGATGACGTCCCTGCTCCCGTCGGCGCTGCGCAGGCCTGCCCGCCCGTTGTCCCGGCTAGCGGCCGGCCGGATAACGCCGGCGGACCCCACCGACATGCTCGTCACCCTGGAGGCCGAGGACGCGTTCGACGTCGAGGACTCCCTGCCCCGCGTCACCGCCCCCACCCTGGTCGTCGGCGGGGGCGGCGACATCTTCTACTCGGAAGAGCTGTTCCGCGGCACCGCCGAGGGCGTCCAGGACGGGCGGGCGCACATCTTCCCCGGCTGGGGTCACGCGCGCGCCAGCGGCTCCGCCGCGACCACCCACCTGGCCCTGGGGTTCATGCTCGCGGGCACCCCGGCCCGGCCCGGGCACTGACCGCCGGGAAAGGACGCGAACCTGGGAGACCGCCCCTTCCGGGCGCCAAGAAGTCACTAAGATCTACGGCAGCCAGCCGTCAGCAGCCGACGGCTGACGGGGAGGAGCGGGCAGCCGATGCCGGGCGCCGGGCGGGCCATCGTCGCCGTCGCCGTCGCCGCGGCGCTCGTGCTTTTCCTGGCCTTCCGCGGCCACGGCGGGACCCATCCGCCCGTGGCGGAAGGAGCCGCGGCGGCCGGCCTGGGCGGGACGTCGCCGGCGTTGGGCGCTCCGGCCGGGTCCGCTCGGGACGCGGACCCCCTGTCCGGGACGGCGGCCGCCTACGTGGCGTCCCGCTCAGGCAGCGTCCTCGCCGCGGTCTACGACATCAGGACCGGCCAGTCCTGGCACCTCGGCGACGGGCCCGCGCAGGCGGAGGCCAGCGTGGTCAAGCTGGACATCCTGGAGACGCTGCTCGCCAGGCAGGGCGGAACCGCGCTGACCCCTGGCAACCAGTCGCTGTCCGAGTCGATGATCGAGAACAGCGACAACGACGCCGCGACCAGCCTGTGGGACGAGGCCGGCGGCGCGGCGGGCATCGGGGCGTACAACGACAGCGCGGGGCTGACCGGGACGACGCCGTCGGCGTGCGTGACCTGCACCGGGTTCGCCTGGCCAGGCTGGGGCCTGACGACGACGGTCCCGGCGGACCAGCTCACCCTGCTCAAGCAGCTCATCACGCCGGGACCGGACCCGCTGCTGTCGGGCGCGCAGCGCTCCTACGTCCTGTCGCTGATGGAGAACGTGGCCCCTGGCCAGCGCTGGGGAGTATCCGGCGGCGTCCCCGCCGGCGTCACGGTGGCACTGAAGAACGGCTGGCTCCCGCTCAACGAAGCGAACACCGACTGGCAGGTCAACAGCGTCGGCTGGGTCTCCGGCGACGGGCGTGACTACCTGGTCGCGGTCTTCACGACGGGCAACCCGACCGAGCAGTACGGCATCGACACGATCAACGCCCTTTCGTCGCGCATCTGGACGGCGATGCGCTGAACCCACAGCGGCAGCCCGGCCGCGTTTGTGGCCAGACCGCATGCCCGGGGCGCCAGCCTTGCCCGGCCCGCCAGGATCGTATACGTTCGGCGGCAAGTTCCCCGGGCGTCAGGGTCCCTGGACCGCGGGGTCCCTGGCGGGATTGCCGCACGGGATGGCCGGACGGGGTCGTCGGACGGGGCCGCGAGTCGGAAGGTGGATTCATGGGCGAGACCGCTCAGCCGAGCCGGCGGGCGCTCGACGGCGTACGGGTGCTCGACTTTACGCACCAGGTGGCCGGGCCGTCGTCGACGCTCATGCTCGCGTTCCTCGGCGCCGAGGTGGTCAAGGTGATCGCGCCTGGCAGCCGGGACAGCTACGACCCGATCCCGTTCTACCTGAACAACGCGTCCAAGAAGTCCGTCGAGCTTGACCTGAAGTCGGAGGCGGGCCTGCGGGCCGCGCTGCGGCTGGCGGAGCACGCCGACATCTTCGTGGAGAACTTCTCACCGGGGGTGATCGACCGCCTCGGACTCGGCTGGGACGTGCTGTCGCCCCGCAATCCCCGGCTGATCTACGCCCAGGTGAAGGGGTTCGCCGAGGACTCGCCGTACCGGGACTTCCCCTGCTTCGACCCGATCGCGCAGGGGTTCTCCGGCGGGTCGTCGATCACCGGGGAGCCGGACGGGCTGCCGATGAAGCCGGGACCCGACGTGGGCGACACCGGCACCGGGATGATGCTCGCCCAGGCGATCCTCGCGGCGCTGTACCAGCGGGAGAAGGACGGGCTCGGCCAGCGCGTGCAGGTATCGATGACCGACCAGTGCGCGACGTTCATGCGGATCCACTACGGCTTCCCGATCGACCGGCACATGGACACGCCGCGGTTCGGTAACCGGCCGCCGTTCCTCGTCACGACCGCGCCGTCCGACATCTACCCGTGCCCGCCCTTCGGGCCGAGCGACTACGTGCACGTCCACTGCGGCAGCGACCGCCAGTGGGAGCGGCTGGCCAAGCTGATGGGCCGGGAGGACATGCTCGCCGACGAGCGGTTCGCGACGATGGCCAGCCGCGGCGAGCACAAGGCCGAGGTCGACGAGGCGGTGCGTGCCTGGACCGCCACGATGGACAAGCTGGCCGCGATGCGCGCGATCGGGGCGGCGGGGGTGCCCGGCAGGCGCGCTCCGCTCGACGACCGAGGTGCTCAACGACGAGGACATGCGCGCCCGCGGCGTCTTCGTGACCGTTGACGACCCGGGCCGGGGGCAGGTGACCATTCCCGGCTACCCGGTCAAGATGTCCAGGTCGCCGGCCCGCGTCGTCGCCCCGCCGCAGCCCGGGCAGCACACGGCCGAGGTGATCCGCGACTGGCTCGGCCCGGACGCGGCGGCCGTCGAGCGCTCGCTCGGCCTGCCGGAAGCGGACCAACCGAGCCCTTCTCATTCTGCCTGACGAGTGGAGGGATGACGTGCCCGGCAACATCAGAATGAAAAGAGCTCGGTGATCAGGCGAGACGCGGCGATCGTCGGCATCGGCCAGACCGCCTACGCGAAGGCGCTGCCCGGCACCGCCTGGGACCTGGCGATCGAGGCCATCCTCGCCGCCCTCGCCGACGCCGGCCTTGAGCCGGGGGACGTGGACGGCATGTGCCGGTTCGCGCCGCCGTTCGAGCCGGTCAGCGAGCCGCAGCTGGTCCGCGCCCTCGGCATCCCCGAGCTGAGGTTCTTCGCCGAGTCGCCGCTGGGCGGCGAGGCGCTTGGCGCGGTCCTCGCGCACGCGGCCGCGGCGGTCAAGGCGGGACTGGCCAGGACCGTGGTCGTCTACCGGGCGCTGTCCCAGTCCAGGGGCGGCCGGTTCGGGCGGGCCGACGGCCGGGGACCAGGGGGCGCGGGCTCCGCGGACCCCAGCGCGCACGTGGTGGTCCCCGAGGAGGACAACCGGTCGTTCGCCTGGCCCTACGGCCTGATGTCGCCCGGCCAGCTCTTCGCGCTGTGGGCGCGCAGGTACGCGATCGTGCACGGCCTCACCGACGAGGACCTCACCGGGGCGCTCGGCTCGATCGCCATCACCCAGCGCCGGTACGCGAACAACAATCCCGCACGCGATGATGCGGGACAGGAAGATGGACTGGGACGACTACCGCGGCGCGCGCATGATCAGCGAGCCGCTGCGGCTGTTCGACCTGTGCCTGGAGAACGACGGCGCCTGCGCCTACGTGGTCACGAGCGCCGAGGTGGCGCGCGCCCGGCGCGATGACCCGGTGTACGTGCTGTCCGCCACCCAGACGCTCAGCCCCTACCGCGAGCCGATGGGCATCTACGTCACCGGCGAGCTGCTCGAGCTGTTCCCTCCGGCCGCTGCCGAGCGGCTCTTCGCCGAGGCCGGGGTAGGCCGGGACGACATCGACGTCGCCGAGTTCTACGACGCCACTTCCTACATGCCGATGCGGTCCCTGGAGTCCTACGGGTTCGTCCCCGACGGCCAGGCCTGGCGGTACGTGACCGAGGCAGGCACCGGCCCGGGCAGCCCGCTGCCCGTCAACACGCACGGCGGCCACCTGTCCGAGGCCTACCTGCACGGCATGAACGGCGTGCTCGAGGCGGTCAGGCAGCTGCGCGGCACCGCCGTCAACCAGGTGGCGGACGCCCAGGTAGCCCTCGTCGGCGCCCCCGCGGGCTCCGCGATGATCCTGGCGAGGTGATGTGATGGCGGTTGTTCCAGGGACGACCGAGCTGACCGCGCCCTACTGGGAAGCGGCCCATGAGAAGCGCCTCGTGGTGCAGGAGTGCCAGTCCTGCCGCCAGGTATGGCACCCGCCGCTGCCCCGCTGCCCGCACTGCCACGCGGCGGATCTCGGCTGGCGGCAGGTGCGCGGCGACGGCACGGTTTACACGTACACGATCGTCCGGCACCCCACGCACTACGCCTTCGCCGACGCAGGTCCCGTACGTCCTGGCCATCGTCGAGCTGGCCGAGGGCCCGCGGCTGGTCACCGCGATCACCGGCGTCCCCCCGGAAGCGGTGCGCGCGGGACAGCCGGTACGCGCGGTCTTCCGTGAGGTCGCGGACGGCATCACCCTCCCGTACTTCGAGCCCGCCACGGCACCGTAGGAGGAAGGCATGGGACTTCTAGACGGCAAGGTGGCCCTCGTTACCGGGGCGGCGCGCGGCCAGGGCCGGTCGCACGCGCGGCGGCTGGCGCAGGAAGGCTGCGACATCATCGCGCTCGACGCGTGCGCCACCCCGGGCTGGCTGAGCTACCCGCTGGCCACCGAGGCCGACCTCGCGCAGACCGTGAAGGAGGTCGAGGCACTCGACCGGCGGATCATCGCGCGGAAGGCCGACATCCGCGACCTGCCCGGCGGTCGAGGCCGTGCTCGCCGAGGGCCTCGCCGAGCTCGGCGGGCGGCTGGACATCGTGGCCGCCAACGCGGCGATCATCTCCTGGCCGAAGGACACCTGGGCGATCGACCCCGCCGAGTTCCGCGAGCTGATCGACGTGACGCTGACCGGGACGTTCATCACGGTCAAGGCGGCGGTCCCGGCGATGATCGCCGCCGGGAACGGCGGATCCATCGTCCTGACCTCCTCCGGCGCGGCGATCACCGCGGGCAAGGGGCTCGGCGACTACAAGGCCGCGAAGGCGGGCGTGCTCGCGCTCAAGGACACCCTGGCCTACGAGCTCGCGGAGCACTTCATCCGGGTCAACGCGATCTGCCCGACCGCCGTCGACACGCCGATGATCCAGAACGAGGCGCTGCACCGGGCGTTCCGGCCCGACCTGGAGCGCCCGGGACGAGACGACGTCAAGGCGGGCTTCGCGGAGATGAACCTGCTGCCGATCCCGTGGGTGGACCCGGTGGACGTCTCCAACGCGATCGTCTGGCTCGCCTCGGACGCCGCCCGCTACGTCACCGGCGTCACGCTGCCCGTCGACGCGGGCAACCACCTCAAGTGCTAAGCCAAGGAGACCACTGCTATGCAAACGCAAGCGGCGGTGCTGTACGGGGCGGGCACCGACTGGAAGGTCGAGGACATCGAGCTCGACCCGCCCAGGGCCCGGGAAGTCCTCGTGCGGGTGGCCGCCGCCGGGCTCTGCCACTCCGAGGAGCACCACCGGGCCGGCGACGTGCCGTTCGCCGCGCCGATGATCGGCGGCCACGAGGGCGCGGGCTTCGTCGAGGCGGTCGGGCCGGGCGTCACCCTCGTCAAGCCGGGCGACTACATCGTCTTCTCCTCCATACCGAACTGCGGACGCTGCCCCTCGTGCGCCCAGGGACGGCAGAACCTGTGCGACGTCGCCGCGGGCATCATGGCCGGCGTCCAGATCCTCGACGGCTCGTCACGGCACCGCAACGCGGCCGGCCAGGACCTGACGATCACCTGCCTGGTCGGCTGCTACGCCAGGCACACCGTGGTCAACGAGGCGTCGGTGATCCCCGTCGACCCGTCCTTCCGGCCCGAGGCCGCCTGCCTCACCGGGTGCGGCGCGGCGACCGGGTGGGGCTCGTCGGTCTACGCGGGCGGCGTCCGGCCGGGCGACGCGGTTGCCGTCGTCGGCGTCGGCGGGCTCGGCTCGGCGGCCGTGCAGGGCGCCCGGCTGGCCGGGGCGCGGCACATCTTCGCGATCGACCCGGTCGAGTTCAAGCGGACCTCGGCGCTCGGCTTCGGCGCGACCCACACCGCGACCGACGTGACGGCGGCGTTCGACCTGGTCCGCGAGGTGACCTGGGGCCGGATGTGCGACGTGGTGGTGCTGACGATGGGCACCGGCCGCTCAGACCTGATGGACGCGATCCTGGCCCTCGCCGCTAAGCGCGGCCGGATCGTCGTCACCAACATCTACCCGATGAGCGACACCCGCCCGACGCTCCCGCTGAACGGCCTCGCGCAGTGGGAGAAGCAGATCGTCGGCTGCATCTTCGGGTCGGTGAACTCCCGCGCCGACGTGCCCCGGCTGCTCAACCTGTACAAGGACGGGCTGCTCGACCTGGACGGGATGGTCACCCGCACCTACCCGCTCGAGGACATCAACCAGGGCTACCAGGACATGCACGACGGCAAGAACATCCGCGGCGTCCTCGTCATGTGACCGCCGGGCCGGCAGAACCCGGCCGCGCCGGCCGCCCTAGATCTGCGACGGCGAGTAGACGGACAGGCCGTACTTGCGCGCGAGGCCGTTCCACTGCCCGACGAAGGCGGTCTTGCCGTTGGTTGCCTGGCTGTCGAAGGGCAGGGACGCGGCGTAATTCGCGTTCTTGAAGTCGTTCTTCTTGCAATGGCCGGCCTCGGAGGTGGCCCACTTCGCCAGGTCGGCGTCCACCGTGGCCGACGCCTGCCAGCCGCTCGTCAGGTTGGCGAGCATCGCGGCGGGCAGCTCGGAGCGGCCGGGCAGCTGTGCCAGCTTGGACAGCAGCGTGCGGCGGTTCGTGGCCGCCTTGTTGAACGTCTGCGCGTCGGCGGTAAGTCCCTTACAGCCCTCTACGCTGGTGACCGCGGTGTTGACGTCGGCGTGGTCGGTGCCGCTCTGCGACAGCAGCCCCGCCAGCGAGGTCGCCGCCTGCTGCTGGGTCAGCGCGGTGGTCCCGGTGGAGGAGGACGCGGCCGGCGTGCCCGCCGCGGTGCCGCCGCCCCCGGTGCTCGACGACGACCCGCCGTGGGAGGACAGCGCGAGCGCCGCGACGACGATGACCACCAGGCCGGCGCCGATCGCCACCGGGATCAGCGGTCGCTTGAACGGGAACCTGCCCAGCGGCCCCTTGCCGCCGACCGGCGGCCCACCACCGTCCGGAGGGTACTGGCCGTCCGGAGGGTACTGGCCGTCCGGAGGGTACTGGCCGTCCGGGGCGTACTGGCCGCCCGGCCCGAACTGCCCGGGGAACTGCTCGTGGCCGTACTGCCCTGGGTACTGGCCGTTGCCGTAGGGGCCCTGGTACGCGCCGTACTGCCCGCCCGCCGGGTAACCAGGCGGTGCCTGGGCGCCGGGCGCGGGCGCCCCCGGCGCGTCGGGCATCGCCCCGGTCGGGGCCTGCGGCCACGGCTGCGGGGGTCCGGCCTGCTGGAAGGCGCCCGTCGCCGGGTACTGGCCGCCCGGCGGGTAAGCGCCGCCTTGCTGATACGGGTTACCCTGCGGGTACTGGCCGCCCGGGTACGCGCCCGGCGCGGGCTGGTATCCCTGCTGCGGCCATTCGACCGGCGGGGGCAGCCGGTTCTGGAACAGGCCCTGGGGGCGGAGCATCTGCTCGAGCGTGTCGGAGAGCGGCGCCTGCGGCCCGGGCGGCGGCGGATAGGGCAGCGGGCTGCCGGCCGGGGGTGGCGGAGCGGCCGCCGGCGTCATGCCCACGGGCGCGGACATCGGGTCGGCGGGCGCCGCGTACCCCGGGAAGGGCGCGGGCGGTGACTGCATGGTGACCGTCGATGACGGTGTCGCGGAAGCGCCGTCCTCGGCCGCGAGCTGCTGCCCGCAACCGCCACAGAACCGCGTACTCGGCTCCACTGAGTACCCGCAAGACGGGCACCAACGTTCCATCGCAACCATCATGTCCCTCTCGGGTATCCCAAGCAGGCTAGCCCGACGAGCGGGCGCTCGCCATCCGAACGGCGTGATGCGTGCGGTTCAGGCGAAGCACGCCACCGTTCGGAGGAAAATTCAATCGCAACCCGGTGTCAGACGGAGGCCGCACTGGGAGAATGCGTGTGTCTTCGTTTGGGTGCGGGAGTAGGTAGAAGCATGCGGATCGCCGGTGCGCTGGCCGCGGGTGCGGTGGTCGCGGGGATGATCGTGGCGGGCGGCGTGACCGCCCCGGACGCGAGTGCGGTCACCGCGGCCGCGAGGGCGCCCGCCGCGCCGGCGGGCGTGCGGTCGCGCTTCGCGGAGCTGGCGAACGCGGCGACCGGCGCCGACCGGTGGTCCACGTCTTCGGTGCTTGAGCGGCCGATGGGGTCGGTTACCAAGGTGATGACCGCCTACGTGGTGCTCATGACGCCGGGCCTCAACCTTAACCGGGTGGTCACCGTGCCGAGCGGCATCGTGGCCTACGACGAGCGGTACGACGCGTCGACGGCGGGCCTGCGGCCGGGGGAGCGGTACACCACGCTGCAGCTGCTGTACGCGATGATGCTGCCGTCGGGCTGCGACGCCGCCTACACGCTCGCCGACGCGTACGGGCCAGGGCTGACGAGGTTCATCGCGAAGATGAACACAACCGCACATCAGCTGGGGCTGGCGAAGACGCGTTTTACTGACTTCAGCGGGCTGCCGGACCCGGGGGACTACTCCACGTACTCCACGGCGCACGACCTCATTGTCCTTGGCCGGGCCGCCATGAGGAACAAGACGTTCGCGGCGATCGTGGCGACGCGCGAGTACCGGGTCGCCGGCGGTTCCGCCCACCCGGCGCGCGTCTGGGCCAACCTGAACCCGCTGCTGGGAGACGTGCCCGGCGCGATCGGCATCAAGACCGGGTACACCGGCGCGGCCGGGCAGTGCCTGCTGTTCGCGGCGAAGCGGGGGAGCACCACCCTGATCGGGGTCGTGCTCGACTCGTCCGCGGTCGACTCGCCCAGCCTGACCGCCGCGGCGGCCGACGCGACGGCGATGCTGAACTGGGGCTTCAGCCGGTAGTGCCGGCGCTGGCCTTCCACCCGCCGCTCACCGCGTAACTGGGGATCGTAGAGTGGCCTGCGTGTCCGACTTGAAGAACCGCGTCCGCGACCTGCTGCCCGGCCTGGTAGGCGACCTCGAGGCGCTCGTCAGGATCCAGTCCGTCAGCGCCGACCCGGGCCGCCGGGAAGAGGTGGAGGCGTCCGCCAGGAAGACGGCGCAGCTGCTGGCGGCCGAAGGCGTCGACGCCGAGATCGTCCGGGCCTACGACGGTGCCCCGCCGGCCGTCATCGGGGAGCGTAAGGGACCCGAGGGCGCTCCGGTGGTGCTGCTGTATGCCCACCACGACGTCCAGCCGGAGAACGACCCGGCCGACTGGGACAGCCCGCCGTTCGAGCCCGCCGTCCGCGGCGAGCGCCTTTACGGCCGGGGCGCGGCCGACGACAAGGCGGGGATCGCCGTGCACGTGGGCGCGCTCCGGGCGCTGGGCGACGACCTGCCGGTCACCGTCCGGTTCTTCATCGAGGGCGAGGAAGAGGTCTCTTCCGAGACGCTGCCCGACCTGCTGCGCCAGTACCCCGGCCGGCTCGCCGCCGACGTCATCGTGATCGCCGACGCGGGGAACTGGGACATCGGGGTCCCGGCGCTCACGACCAGCCTGCGCGGCCTGGTCCGGGTGGACGTCGAGGTGCGCACGCTCACGCACGCCGTCCACTCCGGCATGTGGGGCGGCCTGGTCCCTGACGCCATCATGGCGCTCACCCGGCTGCTGTCGACGCTGTGGACCGAGGACGGCAGCCCGGCCGTCGCGGGCCTTGTCGCTGCTCCCGCCGCCGACGTGGACTACCCGGAGGAGCGGCTGCGCGCCGAGTCCGGCGTCGCGCCAGGGACCAGCTGGATCGGTGCGGGCCCGGCCGTCGAGCGGCTGTGGACCCGGCCCGCGATCACGGTGACCGGGCTGGACGCCCCGCGGGTCGCCGGCGCCTCCAATACCCTCGTCCCGGTCGCCCGCGCCCGCGTCACCGTCCGCATCGCGCCCGGTGACACCACCGAGAACGCCATCGCGCGGGTCCGGGAGCACCTGGAGAAGCACGTCCCGTGGGGGGCCGGCCTCGCGGTCACGGTCGTCGACGCGGGCGAGCCGACGGTGCTGCCGACCGCCGGGCCGGCCTACGCCGCCGCGCGCGCCGCCCTCGCCGAGGCCTGGGACGGCGCGGCGCCGGTCGACATGGGCACCGGCGGCTCGATCCCGTTCATCGCGGAGTTCCAGGAGACGTTCCCGGGCGCGAGCATCCTCGTCACGGGCGTCGAGGACCCCGACACCCGTGCGCACGGCCCGAACGAGGGGCTCCACCTGCCGGAGTTCGAGCGCGCCGTCCTCGCCGAGGCGCTGCTGCTCCAGCGCCTCGGCGGTGCTAGCGATGGCTGACCGCCACCCGGGCAAAACCCGTCATCCCGAACGGAGGCGGGCTTCCTCTCCCCGGCCCCGGCGCCTCGCCGGCCCGTGGCCGGCCCGACCGGCGGCGGCCATCTCGTATTTGAGATACCCTCTCTGGTATGGATGACCTTCCGGTTCTCCCCGGGTTCCGGGAGATGGCGTTGCGCCGGATGGCGGAGCGCCGCGCGGGCCTGGTCCGCGGGCTGGCCGAGCAGCGCCTCGCCGCGGGCCTGTCGCAGACCGAGGTGGCCGCGCGCATGGGCACGTCGCAGTCGGCCGTTGCCCGGCTTGAGTCCGGCGCGACCGACGCGCGCGCCTCCACGCTCGAGCGGTACGCGGCCGCCATCGGCGGCGAGATCAACTGGAGCCTGAATGAGTGATTCGAACGTGAGCGCCGGCCTGCCCGTCGCCACCGCCCACGGCGGCGCGGGCCAGCCCGAATTCCCCTGGCCCGGCCCTGAGCTTCCCGGCACCCCGCTCCCCGGTCGGCCGCCGCTTCCCGGCGCGCCCGAGCCCGGCGCCGTCCCGCCCGCCCGGGTCTGGCTTGACCCGCACGCCGGGTGGCAGGACCGCCTCTCCGAGCGGCTGCTGGAGCAGCGCATCGTGATCGCCGCCGGCGTGCTCGACGACGCGGCCGCGACCCGGCTGTCCGCGCAGCTCCTTACCCTGGACGCCGAAGGCGACGGCCCGATCCGCCTGGAGCTGCAGAACCTCCGGGCGGAACTGCCGGCGGTGCTCACGCTGATGGGAGTGCTCGACGTGCTGCGGGCGGAGGTCCAGGCGTTCGCGAGCGGGGAGACCGGCGGACCCGCGCTCGGCGTGCTGGCCTCGTGCCCGCGCCGCCTCGCCTACCCCCACGCGTCATTCACCCTGTCCGAGCCGCGGCTGCGGTTCGGCGGGACGGTCTCCGCGGTGACCGCCCATGAGCAGCAGGCGAAGCGGATGACCGACTCACTGTTCTACCGGATCGCCGAGGCCACCGGCCGGGACACGGAAAACGTCCGCGAGGACGCGCGGCGGGTGCGCGTGCTCACCGTCGCCGAGGCCATCGGCTACGGCCTGATCCACGACCGCGCCGCCAGCCGGACCTCCTGACCGGGGCCCGTCGCCTTCACCTGACAATGGCTGGGCGGACATTGGCGTCACTCCCAACTTGCCATGGCGGCCGTCCCCTGTGCGGCTGCTACACGGCGCTGGGAGCATCCCGCGTAACGTAGATGATGTGGCAGGCACGGACGGGGTAGTCGAGCGGATCCTTACCTCCTACGACACGCTCGCCGTAGTGGGTGCGAGCGGTGACCAGGCCAAGGCCGCGCACGGCGTCCCGGCTTTCATGCAGCGTCACGGCTGGCGGATCATCCCGGTTAACCCCAGACACGGCGTGATCCTCGGCGAGCCGGCGTATCCAACCCTCGCCGAGGTTCCGGAACAGGTGGGCCTGGTCAACGTCTTCCGGCCGTCCAGTCAGGCGGCCGACGTCGCCCGGCAGGCTGTTGCCGTGGGCGCGACCGCCTTTTGGCTCCAGTTGGGCATCTCGTCGGCGGAAGCCCGGGAGATCGCTGAGGCCGCCGGCCTGCTGTACGTAGAGAACCGCTGTCTGGCCATCGAGCAGCGCCGCCTCGGCCTCGACGCCCGGCCGCCCGGCGGGCAGGAAGACGCAAGGGATCAGCTGACGCGATGACGCACCCTCTCGATAACCCCGTGCTCGAGTCGCTGACCGGGACCCATGCCCGGCTCGCCCTCGTCCAGGGCCTGGCCGCTCGCTACCCCGCCGACGTCAGCCCGTTCTGCGCTCTCCCCAGCGAACCCGGCGCGGCCGACTGGGCGGACGTGGCCCGCCTGGTAGTGCCCGGTGAGATGGTGTTGTTCCCCGGCGTTGGTGCCGCCCCGTCGCCGGACTGGGAGGTTCTCGGCCTCGGTGAAGGCGTCCAGCTGGTTGCCGACGGACTCGAAGCCAGGCCCGACGATGAAGCGGTCACCCTCGGCCCCGCCGACGTCCCCGACATGCTCCGGCTGGTCGAGCGGACGAAGCCGGGACCGTTCCTGCCCAGGACCATCGAGCTCGGCGGCTACCTCGGGATCAGGCGCGACGGCGAGCTCGTCGCCATGGCGGGCGAACGGCTGCGGCCGCCCGGCTGGGCCGAGATCAGCGCCGTCTGCACGGATCCCGCCTGGCGCGGCCACGGCTTCGCCTCCCGGCTCACCCGGGCGGTGGCGGCCGGCATCGTCGCCCGCGGCGATACCCCGTTCTTGCACGCGATCGCCACGAACGCGTCGGCGATCAGGCTCTATAAGGAGCTTGGCTTCGCCCACCGCCGCGACATCCAGTTCCCGCTGGTCCGGCTCGCAGCCGCCACTTAAGTCCCGTCCCCCGTCCGTCCTTAGCCGGATTTATTCGTTAGCCCAATGTCAGCGGGAGTCCCATACTCATGGCATGGGGCGGTGGTGGCGCGGGCTCTCGCGCCTTCGCTTGACGGCAGGGCGGAAACGGGCCGGCGGGGCAGCGGGCCGCGAGCCGCCGGGTGACGAACCGTCCGCCGAGGAGCGGGCGGCCGACGTTGAAGTCGCCGATCATGAGACCGCGGAGCTGACCGAGGAGTACTGGCGGGCCTACGACCAGCGCCTTGCCACGGTGAAGTTCAGCGACGTCGCGCGCCGGTTTCCCGCGCTGATCGGCCAGGCCCTGCGCCTCGGCTGGTCGGCGAACCGGCGGGACACCGCGGCGACGATCGCGCTCAACCTGGCCTCCGGGGTGTTCGGCGGGTATGCCCTGTTCGCCACCACCGGGGTGCTGCAGGCGCTGTTCGCCGGCGGCCCGACGCCGCACCGGGTGCGCGCGGCCCTGCCGTCGCTGATCCTGGTCGCCGTGGCCACGGCGATCCGCTCGGGCGTGTCGACGGCGGCCGGATGGGCGCAGAGCCGGCTTGAGCCGCAGGTCGACCAGGTAGTCGAGGTACGGCTCTACGACCTCACCGCCCAGGTGGACCTGGCCGCCTTCGACGACCCGGACTTCCACGACCGGATGCAGCGGGCCCGCGACCGGGGCGTGTACTCGGCGTCGGCGCTGGTCAACGACGTGATCAACTTCGTCACGGCGTTCGCCGGGCTAGCGTCGGCAGCGGTGGTCGTGGGGGTGCTCCAGCCCATCCTGCTCGCCGTCCTGCTGATCGCCCAGCTGCCGGGCGCCTGGTCGGCCGTGCGCAGCGCGCGGATCAACTACCTGACGCGGTTCGCGCTGGTGGACGCTTACCGGCGCAAGTACATCCTCGCCGACCTGATCGCCGAGCGCCGTACCGCCGCCGAACTCCGCTCGTTCACCATGCGCGCCTACCTGCTCGACCGCGTGTCCCGGCTGGCCGCCTACGTGCGCAACGCCGAGCTCAGGGCCGCGCAGCAGCAGACGATGACCAAGCTCGCCGGCAGCGCGCTTGGCGGTCTGGCGACCGCCGGGGTGTACGCCGTGCTCGGCGTGCTGCTCGCCACCGGATTCCTCGCCCTGTCGGTCGCGGGGACCGCCGTCCTCGCGCTCCGGTCGGCGGCCACATCGCTGCAGCAGCTGATGTACTCGGTTAACCAGTGCTACGAGGACGGGCTGTACTTCTCTGACTACGTGTCATTCTGCGAGGACGCCCAGGCCCGGATCACGCCGCCCGGCGTGGCCGAGGCACCGAAGGAATTCGCCCGGATCCTCGCGTCGGACGTCACCTTCACCTACCCGGGAGCCGACGAGCCGTCGCTGAGCGAGGTGTCGGTCGAGATCGGCCGGGGCGAGGTCATCGCCCTGGTCGGGGAGAACGGGTCCGGCAAGACCACGCTCGCCAAGATCCTCGCCGGGCTGTACCGGCCGCAGGCCGGGACCGTCCGGTGGGACGACGTCTCGATCGCGGACGTGCACGGCGAGCCGCTGCGCGAGCGGATCGCGGTCATCGCGCAGGATCACGGGAACTGGCCGCTCACGGTGCGGGACAACATCATCATGGGCCGGCTGCTCGATGACTCGCTGCTGGCGTCCGCGGCCGCGTCGTCGGGTGCGGACGCGGTGATCGCGGAGCTTGCGGGAGGCTACGACACGCTGCTCGCGCGCCAGTTCAAGGGCGGCGCGGAACTGTCAGGGGGCCAGTGGCAGCGCATCGCCGCCGCGCGCGGCTTCTACCGCACCGCCCCGCTGCTGATTATGGACGAGCCGACCGCGGCCCTGGACGCGCGGGCCGAGTACGCCCTGTTCTCCTCGCTGCGCACCCTCGCCCGCGACCGCACGGTGCTGATCATCACCCACCGGCTGGCGTCCGTCCGGCACGCCGACCGTATCTACGTCCTCGCCCACGGCAAGGTCATCGAGTCCGGCACGCACCGCGAACTGCTGGCCCTGGGCGGTCAGTACGCCGAGCTGTACACGATCCAGGCCTCCCAGTACGACGCCTCCGTGTGACCGTCACACGAGCGGACGCCGGGTGAGCCCGGCCAGGCGCGCGGTTCCGGTGTCAGCGGGCGTCGATAAGCGCGGCGAGCCTGGCGGGGGCGACCGCACGGTAGGCGTCCGCGCACAGTTCGGCGAGTTCGGTCCAGTCGACGTCACCGTCGAGGCGCACGCCGACCCAGCCCCGGTGCCCGACGTAGGGCGGCCGGAAGAACCGGTCCGGCGCCGAGCCGATGAGCGCCTCCTGCGCGCCGGGCAGCCCCGCGCACCACAGGTGGGGGAAGTTATCGCCGTGATGGCCGTCGGCCCACAGCTGCGCGAACGACTTCTTATTGCGCACGAACCACGCCGGCACGCCGTGCGAGGCCCGCTCCGTTACCCCGGGCAAGGCCATGCAGATCGCGCGCAACCGCGCGGCCAGGTCATCGTCGCTGTCCACACGGTCACCGTACCCAACCAGGGCGGGCCGGCATCGTGCACGGGCTGGCCGGTTCCAGTCGCCGAAATTAGGCTGGTTTCCATGGCACCGCTGCGCGTCGCGATCGTGGGCACGGGGAACATCGCTCGGGCCCACGCCAAGGCGCTCGCGGCCGTCACCTCGGCGGGCGGGCCGGCGGAGGCCGCGCTCGTCGCTGTCATGGATGTCGACGAGAGCCAGCTGAGCTCGTTCGGCGCCGAGTTCGGAGTCCGCGGGACCTACCGGCACCTGGCCGACCTGCTCAGCCAGGGACGGCCTGATCTCGTGCACGTCTGCACGCCGCCGGCCACCCACTCCCCGCTGGCGCTCGGCTGCCTGCGCGCCGGGGTGAGCGTGCTCGTCGAGAAGCCGCCCACGATCAGCCTGCGCGAGTTTGACGGGCTCGCCGCCGCGCAGGGCGGGTCCGGTGCCGCGGGGGACGGGCCCGCCGGGGACGGGCCGCCGTGGTTCGCCACCGTCTTCCAGCACCGGTTCGGGTCCGGCCAGCGCCGGCTCAGGGCGCTGGCCGCGTCCGGGGCGCTTGGCCGCCCGCTCGTGGCGATCTGCCACACCACGTGGTTCCGCGACCAGGCGTATTTTGACGTGCCCTGGCGCGGCCGGTGGGACACCGAGGGCGGCGGGCCCACGATGGGGCACGGCATTCACCAGATGGACATGCTGCTCGACGTCCTCGGGGACTGGACCGAGGTCTCCGCGGTCGCGAGGACGCAGGCGAGGACCATGCCGACCGAGGACGTGTCGCTCGCCCACGTGACGTTCGCCAACGGCGCGGTGGCGAGCGTCGTGAACAGCGTCCTGTCCCCGCGCGAGGAGTCCTACCTGCGCTTCGACTTCGAGCGCGGCACGGTCGAGGTGACCCACCTGTACGGCTACGGCGACGACGACTGGCGGGTCACGCCGGCGCCTGGGTACCACGACGAGGTGTTCACGGCATGGAAGGACGCCGAGAACGGGACCCGCAGCGGGCACGCCGCGCAGTTCGCGCACGTGCTCGCCGCGCTCGGTGCCGGGCGCCGCCCGCCGGTCGGCCCGGCGGCGGCGCGGCCCACGATGGCCCTGGTCGCCGGGATATACGCCTCGGCCTTCACCAGGAGGCCGGTGACCCCCGAGGACCTCGCCCCCGGCACGCCGTTCTACGGGCAGATGAACGGGGCACAGGCTCCCCTCGGGCGCGGTTAGCGGCGAGCAGCGGGGTAGGCGTGGACGGACGGCTTAAATCGTTAGCTACAGGTGAACGCGCGGTTATGCTCGTGGCCGGTGACGCCGGTTAGGGTGGTTGAATGCGGCTCGGGCCAGTGATCCGGGTGATGTGCAGGCAAAGGTGCCGGTATATTCAGATAAATATGGTCGGAAAAGAGCGTTTTATGCGGATGCAGCTGGCGGCGGGTTGATCACCTTCGAGGCAGTGACAAAACGGTACCCGGACGGCACTGTGGCCGTCGACGGGCTCGACCTCGAGGTCCCCGCGGGGAAGACGATGGTACTCGTCGGCCCGAGCGGCTGCGGCAAGACCACCTCCCTGCGGATGATCAACCGGCTCGTCGAGCCGACCGAGGGCACAATCCGGCTCGACGGCACCGACATCAGGGAGCGTAACCCCGCGCACCTGCGCCGGGGCATCGGCTACGTGATCCAGCAGACCGGGCTGTTCCCGCACCGCACCGTTGAGGACAACATCGCCACGGTCCCCGTGCTCAACGGCTGGCCGCGCAAGAAGGCCAGGGCCAGGGCGGGGGAACTGATCACGCTCGTCGGCCTCGACCCGGCCCTGGCCAAGCGCTACCCGCATCAGCTGTCGGGCGGCCAGCAGCAGCGCGTCGGCGTCGCCCGCGCCCTCGCCGCCGACCCGCCCGTGCTGCTGATGGACGAGCCGTTCAGCGCCGTCGACCCGGTGGTCCGCGCCTCCCTGCAGGACCAGCTGCTGTCGCTGCAGGCGGAGCTGCGAAAGACGATCGTGCTCGTCACCCACGACATCGAGGAGGCCATCAAGGTCGGCGACCTGGTGGCGCTGTTCCGCCCGCACGGCAAGATCGCCCAGCTCGCGCCGCCGGAGGAACTGCTCGCCGCGCCCGCCGACGACTACGTGGCGGACTTCGTCGGCTTCGACCGGGGCATCCGGCGGCTGTCGTTCGTGTCCACGGCGGGACTGAGCCTGGACACCGGCGCGGTGCTGCCCGCGCAGGCCACCGTCGCGCAGGCGCTCGCCGCCGGCCGGCCGTGGATCTGCGTCACCGAGGAAGAGCGCCCGCGCGGCTGGGTCGACACGGCCACCCTCGCCGCGCTCCCCGGCGGCACCCCCCTCGCGCAGGTGCGGGCCGAGCGGATCGGCCACCCCTTCACCGTCGGCGGCGACTCGCTGCGCGCCGCGCTGGACGCCGCCGTGCTGTCGCCGGCCGGCCAGGCGGTTGCGGTGGACGACGACGGCCGGGTGCTCGGCGTGGCCACGTTCGACCAGCTCCGCGCCGCGATCCAGGCCGCCGACGGCAACGGCGGCCAGGACACCAGGCAGGTTCAGCCGGCGCAGCGGGTGCCGCCGTCATGATCTGGTCCTGGATCCCGGAGAACTGGTCGCTGATCTGGCAACTCACCCGCGAGAATGCCTACCTCGGCGTGGTCCCGGCGCTGGTCGGCCTGGTCATCTCGCTCCCGATCGGGATCGTCGCGGCCCGCTGGCGCTGGATCTACCCGCCCGTGCTCACCGTGGTCAACATCGCGTACGCGGTCCCGTCCCTCGCACTGTTCATCGCGCTGATCCCGGCGTTCGGCCTGACCGACACGACCGTGATCATCGCGCTCACCGTTTTCTCCCTGTGCGTCATCCTGCCGAACGTCGTCGCCGGACTGCGGGCCGTCCCCGCCCCGGTGACGCAGGCCGCCACGGCGATGGGCTACGGCCCGCTGCGCCGCCTGGTCACGGTCGAGCTGCCGCTCGCGGTCCCGGTGATCCTCGCGGGGCTCCGCGTCGGCGTGGTGGCGAGCATCAGCCTGGCCAGCGTCGGCCAGCTCATCGGCGTGTCCAGCCTCGGGTACCTGTTCATCGACGGGCTGCAGCGGTCCTTCCCGACGGAGATCTACGTCGGCCTCTTCCTGGTCATCGTCCTCGCCCTCGTCTGCGACCTCATCCTGGTCGCGGTCAAGCGGGCACTCACCCCGTGGGCGGCGCGGCCCGAGCGGAAACAGCGGCGGCAGCGCCTGCGGCAACTGACGGAGGCGACCCCGTGAGCTTCTTCAGCTGGGCCTGGGACTGGGTGACGACCGACGCCTACTGGCACGGGACGGGCTGGCGGGATCGGGCAGCATCCCGCAGCAGCTGGTCGCCCACCTCGGCTACAGCGCCCTGCCGCTGCTCATCGCCGCGCTGATCGGCGTCCCGGCCGGCGTCGCGATCGGGCACCGGGGCGGCAAGGGCGCCGTCGTGGTGATCAACATCGCCAACGCCTGGCGGGCGATCCCCACCCTCGGCCTGCTCATCCTGCTCGCCGTCTTCCTCGGGTTCTCCCCGCTGACCTGGCTGCTGCCGCTGGTGGTCCTCGCGATCCCGCCGATCCTCGTGAACGCCTACGAGGGCGTCGCCGCCGTCGACCCGAGCGTCAAGGACGCCGCCGCGGGCATGGGCATGACCCCGTGGCAGCAGGTAACCAGGGTGGAGGTCCCGAACGCGCTCCCGCTTATCCTCGTCGGCCTGCGGACCTCCGCGATCTTCGTGGTAGCGACCGCGACGATCGCCGCCTACATCGGCCTCGGCGGCCTCGGCCGCTTCATCATCGACGGCCTGGCCAGCGACGCGTACGGCCCGGTGGCCGGCGGCGCGCTGCTCGTCGTCATCCTCGCTGTGCTCGTGCTCGCCCTGTTCGCGGGCCTTTCCCGGCTGGTCGTCCCGGCCGGCCTGCGCAAGCAGGCCAAGACCGAATAAACCAATCCTTCCGAAAGGAAATCCATATGACCCTCAGGATCGCCGCGACGGGTGGCCTCGCCGCGCTGGCGGCCATCGGCCTCGCCGCCGTGACCGCGTGCTCGAGCAGTTCCAGCTCCTCCGCCACGACCTCGACGAGCGCCTCCGCCACCACGTCCGCGTCCGCGTCCGCCTCGAGCGGCTCGAGCAACCCGCTCGGCGGCGGTACCTCCTCCGGCTCCGTGGTGATCGGCTCGGCCAACTTCCCGGAGAACGAGCTGCTCGCCGAGGTCTACGCGATCGCCCTGCAGAAGAAGGGCGTCAAGGTCACCACCAAGCTCAACATCGGCGCCCGGGAGGT
Organism: uncultured Actinomycetota bacterium; assembly: GCA_963767685.1. Taxonomy (GTDB): domain Bacteria; phylum Actinomycetota; class Actinomycetes; order Streptosporangiales; family Streptosporangiaceae; genus Trebonia. The sequence continues at coordinate 178,126 of CAVYEZ010000005.1, read as the reverse complement.
CTACTACCCGCAGGTCAAGAGCGGCGCCATCACGATCATCCCGGAGTACAACGGCACCCTGCTCACCGTGGAGGCCGACCCGACCTCAACCGCGAAGACCACGGCGGACGTCGACGCCGCCCTCGCGGCCAAGCTCCCGTCGACGCTCACGGTGCTGAACCCGGCCCCGGCCCAGGACAGCGACTCGATCACGGTCACCCAGGCGACCGCGACCAAGTACCACCTCAAGACCATCGCCGACCTCAAGCCCTACGCGAGCAGCCTGGTGCTCGGCGGGCCGCCGGAGTTCAAGACCCGCTCGGACGGCATCGCCGGCCTTAAGGCGAACTACGGGCTGACGTTCAAGTCGTTCGACCCGCTCGACGAGTCGGGGCCGATCACCCTGGCCGCGCTGACCAGCGGCAAGGTCCAGGCCGCGGACGTGTTCACCACCACGCCGCAGATCGTCAGCGACAAGCTGGTCTCGCTCGCCGACCCGAAGTTCAACTTCGCCGCCCAGAACGTCATCCCGCTGGTCTACAAGCCCGGGCTGACCCCCACGATCAGCGCCACCCTGAACGCCGTGTCCGCCAAGCTCACCACGGCCGCCCTGCTGCAGATGGACAACGCGGTGATCACGGACAAGGCCAACTACACGACGGTCGCGGAAGGCTTCCTGCAGTCCATCGGCATGGGCTGAGCCAGCGCGTTCGCCGGCCACGGTAACGCCGGCCGCCCGTCTCATCGACCAGCGGCCGGCGTTCCGCCGTGAGGCGAGTAACGTCAGGAGACGTGCGCATCACGGATATCACCGTCGTCCTCCATGAACGCAGGCATACCGCCTCCGCCAGCTTCGGGCCCGCCAGGCCCGTGCCCCTCGGCGTGCTGCGGATCCAGACCGACGAGGGCATCGAGGGCAACGCCTTCCTGTCCAATCCTGGCCCCGGCCCGGCGCAGATCGCCGAGCAGATCGTCACCGTCGTCAAGCCGTGGCTGCTTGGCGAGGACCCCCTCGACATCGGCAGGCACTGGCGGCGGCTGGAAAACCTCGTCCACTACCTGTCACCGCACGCCGTCGGGACCGTGGACGTCGCCCTGTGGGACATCGCGGGCAAGGCGGCCGGCCTGCCCGTCCACCGACTCCTCGGTACCTGCAGGGACCGCATCCCCGCCTACTTCTCCACCGCGCACCACCAGAGCGCGGCCGACTACGCCGAGGAAGCCGCCTACTGGCAGGGACAAGGCTGGAAGGGCTACAAGCTCCACCCGCCGCGCAGCCCGTGGCTGCCCGGCGCCGCGCCGCCGGTTGACTTCGACATCGAGGCGTGCGCCGCCGTCAGGGAAGCGGTCGGCGAGGGCATGACGCTGATGCTGGATTCCTCCTGGTCCTACTCCTACACGGAGGGCCTCAGGGTCGGCCAGGCCATCCAGGACCTCGGTTATCACTGGTTCGAGGACCCGTTTCCCACCCACGACATGCACAACTACGTCAGGCTCGGCAGGCACCTGAGCATCCCGCTGCTGGCCACCGAGATCAACCCGGGCGGCCTCGCCGCCCTCCCGCCCTGGATCACCAGCGGCGCCACCGACTTCCTGCGCGGCGACGTCGTCATCAAAGGCGGCATCACCGGCCTCATGAAGATCGCGCACCTCGCCGAGGCCTTCGGCATGAACTGCGAGGTCCACGACTCTTACAACGCGCTCAACAACGTCGCAGGCACGCACGTGATGATGGCCATCGACAACTGCGACTGGCTCGAGGTCCTCGCGTTCAACCGCGCGGGCGACCACAGCCTGGCCCACGTCAGCTACGGCCTCACCGAGCCGTTCGCGGTCGACGCCAACGGCGACGTTCACGCCCCCACCGGCCCTGGCCTCGGCGCCGCTATCGACTGGGACCTCATCAACTCCGCGGTGATGTCGGTCGTCGCCTGAAAACACTCAACACCGGGTCAAAACCGTTATCCCGAACGACTTCCGGCTCCTCCCGCCGCGCCCCGTGACCCTCCTGGGCGGGGAGCGGAGGGGCCCAGAAGGCCAGCCCGGTACGCCGGAGCCCGCGGGGGTTCGTATCCTAGGCCAGTTAGCAGGCGAAGGAGGGCGGCCGGTGGTCGAGATCAAGACGGCGCGGGAAATCGACGCGATCGGCGCGGCCGGGAGGGTCGTGGCGGACATCCTCGCGGCTGCCCGGGCCGTCGCGGCACCGGGCGTCACGCTCAAGGAGCTCGACGCCGCCGCCAGGGATGTCCTCGCCAAGGCCGGCGCCACCTCCCCGTTCCTGAACTACCACCCGAGGTTCGCCCCGGTGCCTTACCCGGCGGTCATCTGCACGTCGGTCAACGACGCCGCCCTGCACGGCATCCCGGGCGACTACCGGCTCCGCGACGGCGACCTGCTCAGCGTCGACGCCGGCGCGACCCTCGACGGCTGGGTCGGCGATGCCGCTGTCTCCTTCTCTGTCGGCGCGCCCGCGAACGGCGACGCCAAGCTCGTCACCGCGACCGAGGCCGCGCTCGCCGCGGGCATCGCCGCGGCCCGCCCGGGCGGCAGGCTGGGTGACATCTCGGCCGCCATCGGCCAGGTCGGCCGCGCCGCCGGGTACGGCATCTCGACCGACCTCGGCGGCCACGGCGTCGGCCGCACCATGCACGAGGACCCGCACATCCCCAACCGCGGCAAGGCCGGACGCGGCCTGCGCCTCGTCCCCGGGCTGGTCCTGGCCATCGAGCCCTGGTTCATCGCCGGCGGCAGGGACGGCATCTACCTCGACGAGGACGGCTGGACGATCCGCACCGCCGACGGCAGCCGCGCCGCCCACGCCGAGCACACGATCGCCGTCACGGATGAGGGGCCCGTGATCCTCACCGCGCCGTAGCCCGTCCGTGACCGCGCCCGCGCTGGCACCGGAAGGCTTACTTGCGAGCCGGGCGGCTAGCCGGTCCCTGACCGCATAGCCTCCGGCTATGCACCTCGGCGTCAACGTTCCGAACTACGGGCCAGGAACCGATCCCGGCGTACTCCGTGAGTGGGGGCGGATCGTGGAGGGGCTCGGCTTCGATCTCCTCATGATGTCAGACCACGTGGTCGTCACCCCCGACGTGGCCGTCCGCTACCCGGAGCCGTTCTTCGAGCCGTTCACCACGCTGTCCTGGCTGGCCGGCATCACCACCCGGGTGCGGCTGGGCACGACGGTGATCGTCCTGCCGTACCGGCACCCGCTGCTAGTGGCGCGCATGGCCGCCAACCTCAACGAGCTCAGCGGCGGCCGGCTGGTGCTCGGGGTGGGCGTCGGCGGAGCGCGGCAGGAGTTCGAGGCGCTCGGCGTGCCGTTCGGCGATCGCGGCCGGCTGACCGACGAGTACCTGGCCACGCTGCGGGAGGCGTGGGGCGGGAAGTCCCCGATCCCCATCTGGGTCGGCGGCAACAGCGCGGCCGCGATCCGCCGGTCCGTCGCCTTCGACGCCGCCTGGCATCCGCTGCGGTTCACCCTGCCCTTTCTCCGTGACGCGGTGGCGGCCCACCGGCTAGCCGGGCTCGCGCCGCGCATCGCCCTGCGCCTGACCGAGTCTCCGGTCGACGACCCCGGGCGGCTGGCCGGCGTCGGCCCCCTTGAGCAGGTCCTCGGCGACCTCAGCGAGCTAGTGCGGCTCGGCGCCGACACGGTCGTGCTCGACCCGTACCACGGCGACCCGGAGGAAACCCGCCGGCCCGACGTGGCCTGGGAAGCGCTCACCCTTGTGGCTAACAACTGGAGGACAGCATCGTGATCACGCCCGCTGACGAGGCCCTGCTGAGGCGCGCTATCGCCATCGCCGCCAGTGCCATCACCCAGGGCGACGCGCCTTACGGCTCCCTGCTGGCGGACCCCGGCGGCGCGATCCTCGTCGAGGCCCACAACACTGTGGGTCGCGATAACGACATCAGCGCCCACCCGGAGCTGAAGCTCGCCCGGTGGGCGGCTCGCGAGCTCACCCCCGAGGCGGCCGCGCGGACCACGATGTACACCAGTTGCCAGCCCTGCCAGATGTGTACCGGCGGCATCGCCCGCTCCGGGCTTGGGCGGGTTGTGTACGCGCTGGCCACCGAGCAGTTCCGTACGCTCAACCCGGGGTCGGACTGGCCGGCGGTGCCGCAGGAAGGCCCGGCGCTATTCGAGGAGGCGCGGGTGCCGATTGAGGAGTTCTACCGGCCCAGTTAGAGACCCGCCGGCCAGGGCGACGACGCCGACACCCGGGAGATCCGATGAGCTTTGAGTACCTCGCAGACCCCGCTCAGGGACCGCAGTGGCGTGGCCTGCTGCCCGGCCACCCCGCTCCGTGCTTCTTGCAGAACGGTGAAGGCGAGCACGCGAAGCTGTTCGGTGACCTGTTCACCGTCCTCGTCAGCGGCGCGGAGACCGACGGCCAGTTCGGGATCATTCACTGCGACGCCCCGGCCGCCGGCATCATCCCCTCGCACTCCCACGCTGCCACGCATGAGACCTTCTACGTGCTATCGGGCAAGGTCCGTGTCTACGTCGCCCACCCGGAGGGGCGGAAGGAGTCGCTGCTCGAGCCGGGCGACTTCGGCTTTCTGCCCGCGGGCCTGGCCCACGCCTACCGGGTCGAGGAGGACGCGAGGATGCTGGGGTGCTCAGCGGGGGATTCGAGCGGTTCTTCCAGAAGATGGGCACGCTCACCGACTCCGCCGCCCCCGGCCAGCCCCCGTTCATCCCGGGCGTAGAGCGGATCATGGAAGCGGGCCGGGAGCACGGCACCAGCTTCTTCCCCGACATGACCTGGCCAGGGGCCTAGCCCGGCCCGCCCCGGCCGGCTGGCGATGACTTAGCCGCGTCGCCGGAGTCCAAGTCCGTGCAAGCAGCGGCCGGCGGAAGGAATGCCATGACGGAACCCCAGACCACGCTCGACCCTCGCTACAGCGATCCCGCTGCGGCACCGACGCCATGGGCGGTGACCTCCGCTGCGCTCGAGGCGGCCGAGCTCGCCTGGCTGGTCACCCTACGCCCGGGCGGACGGCCGCACACCACGCCCGTGGTGCCGGTGTGGGTCGACGACAGCATGCACTTCACCACGGGCGGCAGCGAGCAGAAGGGGAGGAACCTGCGCGCCGACGACCGGGTGCTGCTCCAGGTGGGCGGGCTGGACTGGGAGGACGGCCTCGACGTGGTCGTCGAGGGCCGGGCGTCCCTGGTGACCGACCCGGCGGTCCTCGCCCGGCTGGCGGCCGCGTGGCGTCATCGCTGGGACGGGCGGTGGGCCTACGAAGCCAGCGGGGGCCGGCTGCTCCACCCGGGGGGCTTCGAGGTGCTCACCTACTCGGTGCGCCCCGACCAGGTACTCGCGTTCGCCGAGGGCAAGTTCGGCCACACCCTGCACCGCTTCTAAACGGCCCCTTGGCGCCGCTGCCGCCAGGTCCGCCACATTGCCAGGCCGCGGTTCAGGCGGCTGGCAGGCTGGCATGTCCGGCCAGGCAACGCCAGCCTTGCGGCGTGCGAACCCAGGTCTGGGTGAGGCGCAGGCGAAAAGTCTGGTCGCGCCCGTCACGGGATGCCTCATCGGTGACTGCCGCGATCAGGATTCCGGTGTCCGCGACGACGGCGACCTGCACGTCTTCCAGGCGCTGCGCGCGCCATCGCAGGTTCCCGCGGGTATTGCCGATGATGTACGCCTCGTAGCCGAGCACCTCGCCCCGGAACGTGGTCCACCGCAGGCCGGGGTGCATGAGCAGTCGCAGCGCCGCCTCATCCCCCTCGGCCAGCGCGGCGGCGCGCCGCGCAGCCGCCCCGGCCACCTCCTCCTCCGGAGTCAGCCTTGCGCGGCTGCGGCTCATTCGCCGCTGCCGGGGTCGAGGTGCTGGCGGTACAGCCCGGCGACACGGAAGGCCAGGTCGAGGGACTGGCTGCGGTTGAGGCGGGGGTCGCACGTCGTCTCGTAGCGGTAGCCGAGGTCGCTCTCGGCGATGTGGTGGCCGCCGCCGATGCACTCGGTCACGTCGTCGCCGGTGAATTCGATGTGGATGCCGCCGGGGTGAGTGCCGAGCGCGCGGTGTACCTCGAAGAAGCCGGCGACCTCGTCGAGCACGTCGTCGAAGTTCCTGGTCTTCTGGCCGCTGGCCGCTTCCACCGTGTTGCCGTGCATCGGGTCGCACACCCAGACGACCGCGGCCCCGCTGGCCGTCACCTTCTCGAGGAGCGGGGGCAGCGCCTGCCGGATCCGCCGCGCGCCCATCCGGGTGGTGAGGGTGAGGCGGCCAGGCTCGCGGTCCGGATCGAGCGCCTCGATCAGCTCGAGCACGTCCTGAGCGCTGGCGTCCGGGCCGACCTTGACGGCCACGGGATTGCGGATCTGGCGGGCGAACTCGACGTGTGCGCCGCGGGGATCGCGGGTGCGCTCCCCGATCCACAGCAGGTGGGCTGACAGGTCGTAGGCGTGCCCGGTCCGCGCGTCGGCCCGGGTCAGGGCGCGCTCATAGTCCAGCAGGAGGGCCTCGTGGCTGGAGTAGAACTCCACCGCGCGGAACTCCCTGGGGTCGGCCCCGCACGCGTGCATGAACGCGATCGCCCGGTCAATCTCGCCCGCCAGCTGCTCGTAGCGCTGCCCGGCCGGGCTGCCGGCCACGAAGTCCTGATTCCAGGCGTGCACCTGCCGCAGGTCGGCGTAGCCGCCGCTGGCGAGCGACCGGCACAGGTTCAGCGTGCCCGCCGCGCAGTGATAAGCCTCGAGCAGCCGGCCCGGGTCGGGCGTCCTGGCCGCGGCGGTGAACTCGATGCCGTTGACGGCGTCACCCCGGTAGACCGGGAGTTCCACGCCCTCGCGGACCTCGGTGGCCGCTGACCGCGGCTTGCCGAACTGGCCGGCCATCCGGCCGACCTTCACCACCGGAACGCTGGCCGCGTAGGTCAGCACGACCGCCATCTGCAGCAGCGTCTGGAACTTGCCCCTGATGCTGTCGGCGGTCGTGCCGGCGAACGTCTCCGCGCAGTCACCGCCTTGCAGCAGGAAGGCCTCACCGCGCGCCACCGCGGCCAGCCGCTCTCTTAGCTGGTCGCACTCGGCGGCGAGCACCAGCGGCGGCAAGCCCTCTAGGCGGCTGACCACCTCTTCCAGGCGATGGCGGTCGGGCCATTGAGGCTGCTGCAGCGCGGGCAAAGTCACGCGGTTCAGGCTACGCGGAGCGACCGCCCGCCGTGTCCTGCTCGACGGTCTCGCCCGCGAGGCCCGCGTCTCCCGCTGACGTCGCGATCGCGGCCCGGGCCTTTGCCCGCCTGGCCCAGTGGCGCAGCCAGAGCAGGCCGAAAACGGGCAGGACGAGGGGGACGAAGCCGTAACCGCCGCCGTAGCCAGACCACACCGTCGCGTCGGGGAAGGTGGCCGGGTCGACGAGGCTCCAGGTACCGACCGCGAGCACGCCGGCGAGCTCGACCGAGCAGGACGCGACGGCGATCCGGCGTGCTGTCACGCTGCCGTTGGCAAGGGTGACCGTGGCGAGGATGTAGACCAGGCCCGCGATCGCCGACAGCACGTAGGCGACCGGCGCGTGGCTGAACTTCGTCGCGATCTGCACCCCGGCCCGGGCGGAAGCGGAAAGTGCGAAGAGGCCGTAGACGGCGACAAGCAGCCGGCCGGGACCCGTCCTGGTCGAGTCGGGCGCCGAGGCCGCAGGCTCCGGCGATGCCGGGGACTTAGGCATGGATCACCGGCCAGATCTCATGCAGCCGGACCATCAGCACGGCCGCGACGAGCCCGGCCACGGCGATGACCGCCGGGCCCCACCGGGACCGCTCCATCGCCCCCCAGAACGCCGCGGCCACCGGCACGAACGGCATGGCGATCAAGTACCCGACGAGCGTGGCCACGCTGGCCGGGTGCTTGCCGTCGGCGAGCCTGGCCACGACAATGCCGACCTCGACAAGCAGCAGGATCTCAAGGACGCCGAGCGCGACGAGCAGGCCAAGGCCCATTCGCCGGTTCAAGGCGGTCGTCAGCAGCGCGTACCCGGCGAGCACAAGGCCGGCGACGATGATGATCGTGGGCACGGTGCCGTTCACGGACGCCATGGTACTACCTCTCGTAGTACCTGACGACGCTCAGTCCGGGAGCCCGGCCGTTCCCGTTACCCGCAACCCCGTTACCCCGCGGAACAGTGGTCACCGTGCGCCGAGGACGACGGCGCCAGGTCGATGCCGGGATTGCGGTCGAAGAAGCCGAACGGCTTGAGCGTGAACCCCGCGTACTCGCACGGCATGACCGGGAAGTCCTCAGGACGGCAGAAGTGGGTCACCCCGATCGTGTGCCACAGCACGATGTCGGTGTCGGCGACCGGCCGGTCCGCCGTGGTCCACTTGGGCAGCCCGTCGCCGCCGGGATGCTGGTTCGGGAAGTCGCCCGCCGCCCGCCGCTCCTCCTCGCGGTACGGGGTCACCCACAGGTGCTTGGTCGCGAACGTGGCCCGCGCCGTGATGGCCGCGTCCGGCTGGGCGAGCAGCGGCGCGCCCGCGTGCTGGGGGACCAGCTTGTAGGCGACGGGCTCTAGACGCGCCGGGCCTTCCTGGCCCGCTTGCGGGCGGGTGGCTCGTGGAGCAGCGCTCCGGACGTCCTGACGAGGAATTCGCCATAGGTGTCGGGCGCGGCATCGGGGTTCTCGATGTACCGGTCGGTCGCGGTCCGCAGCACCAGCGTCAGCCGCTGCGCCTCGTTCATCTCGCGAAAGGCGTCCGCGAGCTTTCCCGCGACCCGCCGCACTGTCGTCTTCATCTGTTGCCTCCCTGCGTGCTCTGCCTCCAGGCTCGCAGTAAGACCCGCGGCTGATCATGAGGAAAAATCCTTAAATGCCTGATGCCGAACGCCTGGTGGTACCTCAATTCGCCTTACGCATCTCCGGCCGCGGGCCTCAAGAAGCACCATCCCGGCCGCGGCCGGCCCTGCCACGGCCAGACCAGGAGGTAATCGATTCGCGGCGGTGTCAGGGCGGGGCGGATAATAGGGACATGGGCACGCTGGTCGGGCGGGACGCGGAGCTGGCTCAGCTGCGCGGCCTCCTGGAAGACGCCGCGGCGGGCCGCGCGGTGACGGGGCTCGTCAGCGGCGACGCCGGCATCGGCAAGTCGCGCCTGGTGGCCGAGGCGATGGAGATCGCCGAACGCGACGGGTTCACCGTGCTGTGCGGCCAGTGCGCGGAGATCGGCGACAGCGTCCCGTACCTCCCGTTCGCGGACGCCTTCCGCCTTGCCCCTCCGCGCATCGAGAAGGCCATCAAGGCCCGCCCGGTGCTGTCTCGCCTGCTCCCAGACGGCGACGGGCAGGCCCAGGAGGCGGACTGGGCGGGCCTGACGCGCCAGCAGATGTTCGGCGCCGTGCTCAGCCTGCTCTCCGAGCTGGCCACCGACACCCCCGTCCTGCTGGTCATCGAGGACCTGCACTGGGCCGACGCCACCACGCGCCACCTGGTCACGTTCCTCGCCCGCATGCTGCACCGCGAGCGCGTCGCGATCATCGGGACGTACCGGACCGACGACCTGCACCGCCGGCATCCGCTGCGCGGCGTGATCGCGGAGCTGCTGCGGCTGCCGATGGTCGCCCTGGTCGAACTCGGCCCTCTCTCCGCCGCCGCCCTGGCCGAGATCCTGGCCAACGTGCAGAACTTCCCGTTGCCCCCGTCCGCCGCTACCCTCAACTCCCTGGTGGAGCGGGCGGAAGGGAACGCCTACTACGCCGAGGAGCTCCTGACCGCGTCGTCGTGCGCTGAGGACGGCACGGGGGGCACGCTGCCGACCGGGCTGGCCGAGCTGCTGCTGTCACGCGTTGAGCGCGTGTCGGACGCGGCCCAGCAGGTGCTGCGGGCGGCGGCCGTCGCCGGCGGCGGCGCCGACGACGACCTGGTCCGGGCCGCCTCTGGCCTGCCCGGCGACGCTTACGAGCTGGCCGTCCGGGAGGCGGCCGGCCAGCAGCTGCTGGCCCCCGACGGTCCCGACGGGTACCGGTTCCGGCACGCGCTCCTGCGCGAGGCCGTGTACGGCGACCTGATGCCAGGCGAGCGGACCCGGCTGCACGCCCGGCTCGCGAGCCTGCTCGCCGATGTGCCCGGCGCCGCCGCCGAACTGGCGCACCACAGCATGGCGAGCCACGACATCCCCGGTGCGTTCGCGGCCTCGATCCGGGCCGGCGCCGAGGCCGAGCGCATCGGTGCCCCCGCCGAAGCGCACCGCCACTACGACCTGGCCCTGGAACTGTGGGTGCGCGTGGAAGCGGCGGAGCGGACCGCGGGCATGACCCGCGGCAAGCTCGGCCTGAAGTCCGCGCTGGCGGCCGCGGTCAGCGGCGACGTGCCCCGCGCCGTGCACCTGCTCAGGCACATCCGCGACTGGGTGTCCGGTGAGGCCGGGTCCGCGGAGGACGCCGAGCTGCGCTGCCGGGTCGGGGAGCGGCTCGCGTATCACCTGCTGCAGAGCGAGAACACGCAGTGGTACGCCGAGGCGCTCGGCGTGGCCGCGGCGACCGTGCGGGAGACGCTGGACGAGCCGCCGACCTGGTACCGCGCCCGCGCCATGGCGACCTACGCGATCGCGCTGATGGCGGCGCACCGCTACGACGACGCCCGGGACTGGGCCGGCCGGGCCCGGGAGGCGGCCCGCGCCGCCGGGTCGGCGTCGGTAGAGGCGGACGCGCTGGCCACGACCGGCCAGCTCGCACTCCGGGGCGGCAACTCCGGCGAGGCGATCGGCATGTTCACCGCCGCGATCGAGCTGGCGGGATCGACGACCGGCGCGGTCAGCGTCCGGCTGCGGGCCGCCTACCAGCTAGCCGCGGAACACCTGGCGCGCGGCGAGCTCCTGGAGGCAGGCAACCTGTCCCACCGCGGGATGGAGTGGGCGGAGGCGGAGGGACTCGTCCTGGCGCCGTTCGGCCTCGACCTGCAGCACCTGCACTTCCAGGCGCACTTCGCCGAAGGGCGCTGGGACGCCACGCAGGAGCTGGCGGACGGGTTCCCGGTGCGGGTCACCAGGCAGGCGGAGGCGGTGCTGTCCGCGATGGCGCTGTTCATCGACGTGGCCCGCGGCAACCCGGCTGTCAGCGAGCGCCGGGTCTGGCTGGAGCCGTTCTGGGACGACGTCTTCGTCGCGTACATCGCGCGCGGGATCCTCGCCGAGCATGCCCTGTGGCAGGGGCACTTCGACAGTGCCCTGGCGGAGGCGGAAGCCGCTATCGACGCAGACGCGTGGCCCGCCCACAGCCCCTCGGTGATCCGGGTGACGGCGATCGCCCTCGCGGCCCGGGCCGACCGGGCCGCGCTGCTGCGGGCGACCGGGGATGCCGCCGGCGCGGGCGCGGAAGCGGCCGCCGGCGCCGCGTTGCTCGATGTAGCGAGGGAGGGCGCCAGCTACCCCGCCCGGCCCCGGGCGGTGCTCGGGCCGGAAGGCCGCGGCTGGCTTGCCCGCTGCGAAGCCGAGTACGCCCGCCTCACGGGGAGGAACTCCCCGGATGCCTGGGAGAAGGTCCTCGCCGAGTTCGGGCCCGGCTACGTGTACGAGGCGGCGCGCACCCGGTGGCGGCTCGCCGAGGCGCTGGCGGAGGCCGGCCGCCGCGACGAGGCCGCCGCCGTCTGGCGCGCGGCCCGCGACACCGCGTCCCGCCTGCGGGCGGCGCCACTTGGCGCGGCCCTCGACGACCTGGCGCGCCGCGCCCGCCTGGACCCAGGGAACGGAAACCAGGGCGGGCGCGGCGACGGATCCGGCGGTACGAGCCCGCTCGCCGCCCTGACCGGCCGCGAACGCGAGGTGCTGAGCCTGCTCGCCAGGGGCATGTCCAACCGCGAGATCGGCACGGAGCTCTTCATCACCCCGAAGACGGCGAGCGTTCACGTATCCAACATCCTCGGCAAGCTCGGCGCGGCCAGCCGCACCGAGGCGGCGGCCATCGCCTACCGCGAAGGCGCGTAGCGACCCTGAACGCGGGCCGCTACGGGCAGGCGGGTACGCGGCCCCGGGCCGGCCCCGCCCGCGATGTCGAGAAGGCGACGTCGGCTCCGACTTATCCATGCGAGGCGAGCTCCGCCCGCGTGATGAAGAAGGAAGCGACATGATGACGAGACTTCAGCGGGTCTCCTCGGCCGACGGCACCCAGATCGCCGTCGAAGCGACGGGGGAGGGCCGGCCGGTCGTGCTGATCGGCGGCGCGTTCAACGACCGGACCACCATGACCGGCCTGGCCGGGGTGCTCGCCCCCTACTACCGGGCCGTCATCTACGACCGGCGCGGCCGCGGCGACAGCGGCGACGTGAGCGCCGACTACTCGGTGGAGCGCGAGATGGATGACCTGCGCGCCGTGATCGGCCACGCCGGCGGGTCCGCGAGCCTGTTCGGGCACTCCTCGGGGGCGGTTCTCGCGCTCGAGGCGGCCAGGCGCGGGCTGCCCGTGGAGCGGGTCGCCGCCTACGAGACGCCGTTCATCCCGGAAGGGTCGCGGCCCCGCCCGGCCCCAGACGTCGCCGGGCGGCTGGTGACCCTGGTCCGGGCGGGTGACCGCGACGAGGCCACCGCCCTTTTCCAGACCGAGGTGGTCGGCCTTCCCGCCGAGATGGTCGAGGGCATGCGCCAAAGCGACGTCTGGGGATACCTGACCGGGCTGGCCCACTCGCTTCCCTACGATTACGCGCTCTTCGACACCGGGTCCCCGGTGCCCGCGCCGGCTGGCCGAGGTGACCGTCCCGGTCCTCGCCATCGCCGGGTCGAACACCTTCCCCTGGCTCGCCCAGGCCACCGAGCAGGTGGCCCGGGCCGTCCCCGACGGGCGGTTCCTTTCGCTCGCCGGCCAGGACCACGGCGTCCTCCACCAGCCCGCGGCCCTGCTGCCGGTCCTGCGCGAGTTCCTCGGCTGAGCCGTCGCCGCCGAGCCGGGCGAGCAGGCCACGCCTAGTGAGTGGCAGGAAGCGGGCCATCGCCGCCTGGCTTGGCTCGCCGCTTTTCGGCCGCGGTCATTCAGGGTATAGACCCTCGCACTCGGCGCAAACAGCCGTTTTTGGCACCCCGCCCCGGCCTGCCGTCCGTCGCTAGCCAAAGGTCATCACATGGAAGCTAACGCAGACAGCTTCCTCGAACTCCTCCATCAGTTCGAGGACTTCACCGACGCGGTCTCCCCCGACCAAGCGCATAACGAGTTCGACGAGACCACCCTGCAGCTGTTCTGGAAGCGGTGGCCGCAGCTGTCCGCATGGACCGGGTCGCTGTGGCGCATGCTTTCCGAGGAAATGTCGGGGCCGTCCACCCCGCACACGGACCCGGAACTCGATGAGGTCGGCGAAAGTGGCTGACGATCCCAGCCGCCCAGGCCGCGGGCTCACCGTACGCGACGTGATGACCACCCGCGTGGTCACGACCAGCCCCGACGACTCGGTCGCGGACGCGGCGGCGGCCATGATCCGGCGGAAAGTCGGATCGGCGCTCATCATGCAGAGCGGCTTCCTCGCCGGCATCCTCACCGAGCGGGACGTGCTCCGCGCCGCCGGGTCCGGTAACGACCTGACGCACTCCCCGGTATCCGCGTGGATGACCAAGGACCCCGAGCAGGCGTCCCCGGACATCACCGTCGAGGACGCCCTCCAGCTCATGCTGCTGCACGGCTTCCGCCACCTCCCGGTGCTGGCCGGCCGCGAGGTACGCGGCGTGGTCAGCCTCCGTGACCTGGCCGCCGCCCGCATCACCCGGCGCGCGTTACGAGGCTGACGCGGGCGGCGTCACCGCTGCGGCTTGACCGGTCCGAGTTCACGGACACCCTCGGGGGTGGCCAGGACGAGCATCCGGACCGGCGTCGCGTGCCAGGCTGGCCCCGTGCTGCAGGGCGCGCAGCAGGCGCCGGTCGGACTCCGTGCGTCGCGGCGGGCCGGGCCTGCTCAGCGTGATGACGACGCTGAGCAGGCTCGGGGCCTGTGCGATCGACTCGGAGGCCACGTAGCAGACGTTGTGGATGACCCCCGCCTCCGGGTGCTCGGGGATGTCATCGACCGGGACGACCAGGTTGGCCTGGATGCCGTCGCGGTGGAGGAAGAACAGCCACAGGGTCCGGTACCGCCTGGCGGCCGGGGTGACGATGGCGGCGACGCGGTCGAGAACGTCGCTGTCGGTGACGATGGGGATGGCCAGCAGCTCGGGGGCGGTCTGGCGGGCAGGGGGGTGAGTCATGGCACAAGTCTGGCACGCAGAGTAACTATCAGTCTCTATTCAACTACAATTAGTGACAAGTGAGCGCAGCGTGGCGTTCGTTACTTACCGTGACTTCCTTCCGCCGCGTCGGAGGCGACGGTGGTGACCGCGTCCACCCGGACGGGAGCGGCCCGAAGCGGTCCGCCGGGTTGGCCAGCGCGGCCGGCTGCCCGCTGCGCAGCACCTCGGCGACTGGCCAGGCGGGTGCCGGGCCGGGAGAGGGGAGACCGGCCCCACGGGTAGTCGCGCATCCGCCGCGCCATCTCCCCGTCGCCGGGGAAGACGAGGCGCTGCCAGCCATCGTCTTGCATAAGCCGGAAGGCACCATCGCAGCGGCAAGTGAAACAGCCGCGAAACCCGGGCCCCGCCTGCCCCAGCCGGCGCCGAGGGCGGCGCCGTGGCCAGCAGCGCGTCGCGGGCTGGGTCAGCCCGGCCGGCTTTCGACCCTGCCCGAGGCGATGGCGCGGACGAGCTGGGCGTGGTCGCGCTCGTTCTGGTCGGCGTAGCGGCGGGCGTACTCGCTGATCGCCGCGGTGAACCTGGGTCCTTTTCCGATGTAGCCGTCGATCGCCATCGGGTCGCCGGTGCGGGCGTGGGCCCGGGCGAGGGTTCCGCCGCAGGCGGTGGCGAACTCGGCGAGGCGCGGGGCGATCAGCTCGGTGCTCGGGATGATCTTCATGTCCCTGAACTGCCTGACGTAGTAGTCGTCGCCGTGCAGCGTGCCCCAGCCGACGAAGATATCGGTGGCGCTCTGCAGCAGCCGCTTGCCCGCGATGACCCGCGCGCCGTGGCCGTCGTGCTGGCTGGGCCGCGTGTGCACCTCGTAGACGGCGCGGCCGGCCTGCTTGATCTGCAGGAACAGGGGGTCGGCGCCGGTGCGGCCCTCGAGGAGCACGAGGTAGACGCGCATGCCGACGCTGCCGACGCCCACGACCTGGCGGACGACGTCGGTGAGGGTGAAGCGGTCGAACAGGGTCCGCCGGTCGTCCTGGAGGGTCTGCCGGTACCCGGCGAGCAGCTCTCCGGCGATCTCGGCCTGCTCGTCCTCGCTGATCGCCACCCTGAGCGGCGGGCTTTCCGTGATCCGGGGCCGCCCGTCGGCCATCCGGGTGAGCTTGGTGAACGCCCGGCGGCTGTCCCGCCGCTTGCGCTTGCGCTCGATGTACACGGACACCTGGTCGCGGTCGGCGGGCTCGAAGTAGTTGATCAGGTTGTCGACCCGGGTGGCGTCGTACCAGATGTCGAGCTCGGGCACGGCGCGGTAATGCCGCATCCGCCGCCGGTAGGCGTCCACGCCCGCGGTGACCGCGGCGTCGGCGGCCGCCTGCCCGACGCCGTTCTGCCGTGCCGCCACCACGAGGCTCGCCGCGAAGCGCTTGACGTCCCACTCGAAGGGACCGGGGTGGGTCTCGTCGAAGTCGCGCAGGTCGAAGGCGAGGTTCCGTTCTGGTGTTGCCCACAGTCCGAAGTTCAGCACGTGCGCGTCGCCGCCGAGCTGGACGGTGAGCCCGCTGTCCGGCTCGGAGGCCAGGTCGGCGGCCATGACCGCGGCCGCGCCCCGGTAGTAGTTCCACGGCGAGACGGCCATCCGGTGGTGGCGGATGGGGACGAGGTCGGGAACCCTGGTCTCGTTCTGCGCCAGGATCGTCTGCAGCGCGTCGTGGCCGCGGTCCTTCTCTGCCCAGTGGGCGAGCCCGCCCCGGCGGGCCCGCTTCCTGGCGGCCTTCCCCGCCGCGCGGCGCTCGTCGCTGGTCGCGGGCAGGTCTCGGGCCGCGGCGGTCAGCGGGGGAGGTTCAGGTCCTGGCGGTCTAGTCTCCTTCATCAGGCTCCGCTTCCTGGTCGGCATCTCACGTTCCGTTAATATTTCCTCACGGAAGGCAATCCATTCCGCGGAAGCCCTGCCATGTCCGCTGCGGGGCTTGGCGGTTGCCAGGAGTAGCGTTTGCTGCATGGCGACTGCGACGCAGCATGACAACGGCGGCGGCGATCCGGATCCCACGGTATTCGTCCTTTTCGGGGCGACCGGGGACCTGGCCTGCCGGATGGTCCTTCCGGCGTTTTACCGGCTGGCGACCGAGAGGCTGCTGCCGCCGCAGTGGCTGCTGGTGGGGAACGGCCGTGGTGACGTGGCCCACGAGGACTTCCGTGCCCGTGTCCGCGAGGCGATCACCAATGCCGGCACCGAGCCGGACCAGGCGGAGTGGGACGCCTTCGCGCAGCGGGTGTTCTTCGCGGGCGGCGGCTTCAGCACCGAAAGCCCGGGAAGCCTCCTTGACGGGATCGGCGAGGCCAGGAAGCGGCTGGGCGGTGACCCGCAGCTCGTCCACTACCTGGCCGTTCCGCCCGTTGCCTTCGCCGAGCTGACCAGGGCACTAGGCAAGCACGGGCTCGCCAAGAACGCCCGCGTGGTTTACGAGAAGCCGTTCGGGACCTCGCGCGAGGACTTCCGCAAGCTCGACAAGGTCGTCCACTCGGTCCTCGATGAGCAGCAGGTCTACCGGATCGACCACTTCCTCGGCAAGGAGGCCACGCAGGACCTGCACCTGCTGCGGTTCGCTAACGGGACGTTCGCGTCGTCCTGGGACCGCGAGCACGTCGAGTCGGTGCAGATCGACGTGCCGGAGACGCTCGACGTCGCCAACCGGGCGAAGTTCTACGACGCCACCGGCGCGGTGCTCGACATGCTGGTGACCCACCTCTTCCAGGTGGCCGCCGAGGTCGCGATGGAGCCGCCGGCCACCCTTGGCGCGCTGGACCTGCAGGCCGCCAGGGAGGGAGTCATCGGCTCCTTCCGTCCGCTGGACCCCGCCGAGGTCGTGCTCGGCCAGTTCGACGGGTACCGGAAGATCCCCGGGATCGACCCGAACTCAACCAGGGACACGTTCGTCGCCGCCCGGCTGTGGGTCGACACCGACCGCTGGCGCGGCGTGCCCTTCTACCTGCGCACCGGCAAGCGACTGGCCGTATCCGCGCAGCGGGTCAGCCTGATTCTGCGCGACCCGCCCGGGCCGCTCGCCGGCCAGTTGCCGCGCGACGCCAACGTGCTCTGCTTCTCCCTCGCGGGCGACGGCGCGATCGACCTTTCCCTGGTGGCCAAGAAGCCGGGCCCGGCACTCAACCTCGACGTGGCCCACGCGGACATCCCGCTCGCCAGCCTGCCCGACGCTGACCCGCTGCCGCCGTACGTCCGGCTGATCCACGACGTGCTCCTCGGCGACCGCTCGCTGTTCACGCGCCCCGACGGCCTCGCCGCGGTCTGGGACGTCGCCGAGCCGCTGCTGTCGCACCCGCCGCAGGTCCGCCCGTACGCGCCCGGGTCCTGGGGGCCTGCCGAGGCCGGCGACCTCATCGCGCCGGGCCGCTGGCTCCTGGGCCAGTAGGCGGCCCGGCGGCCCGCACCGCCCCCGGTCGTGAGCGGCGGATCTTAGCCCGCGCGGCCCCCGGCGCCCGGGACGGGCAATGTGCCGGCGACGGGGGCGCGCCGGGCGGCGATGGCCAGGTAGGCCGCGAGGGCGGCGACGCAGACGCAGAGGGCCGCGGACGACCAGCCGAGGGCCGGGCGGAGGCCGAGGGCGGCGCCGAGGAAGCCGACCGTGATGCCGCTGCCGATGCGCATGCCGTTGGCGCCGACTCCGTAAACGCCGATGACCTGGCCCTTCTTGTCACTTGGGGCGCGGAGCTGCACCACCGTCTGGGTAATGGACAGGGCGGCGAGGTTGGCGACGCCGCCGACGACGAGCAGGGGCGCGGCGATGAGGTAGTCGTGGCTGGCGGCGAAGAATACGGTAGAGGCGCCGTAGATGAGGGTGGACCAGAGGGCGGCGCGGACGGTCAGCTTGATCCAGCCGGTTCCCTCGAGCAGGAGGCCCCCGAGGACGCCGCCCAGGCCGTTGGCGAAGAGCAGGGCGCCGTACGCGGTGCCGCTTGAGATGCCCGTGATGCTGCTGGCGATGGAGGGCATGGCGGTCTGCATGGCGGAGCCGACGAAGAAGGAGCCGAGCCCGGCGAGGACGATCATGGCGGCGAGCACGCGGTCCCTGGAGACGTCTCGGAAGACCCGGATAGCGGTGAGGACGCTGACCCGCTCGCGGGCGACGACTCCGGCCCGGTTGTGGCCGGTGAACCTGGTGCGCGCCATCAGGATGGTGAGCGGCAGGTAGAAGGCGATGTTGACCCAGATGCCGTGTACGGGGCCGAGGCCGAGGAGAAGCGCGGAGCCGACGACGGGGCCGCAGAGGATGCCGAGCGAGCGGGCCGTCGAGTTGAGCCGGATGGCGCTCGGCAGGTCGGCCGGGCCGACGAAGTCCTCCAGGAGGAGCTGCTCGGGCGGCGCCCACAGGGCGCCGGCGATGCCGTGCAGGATGAGCAGGACGCAGGCGTCCCAGACGGTGAGGGTGCCGGTCGCGAAGAGGATGCCCCAGGCGAGGGAGACCGCCATGAACAGCGCCTGCGATCCCTGGATGAGCTTGCGGCAGTCGAAACGGTCGGCGAGGGCGCCGAAGTACGGGGACAGCAGCAGGAACGGCAGCCAGTGGCTGATGACCTCAAAGCCGGTGAGCGCGGGGGAGTGGAACCGCTGCCAGATGACCCAGTAGGTGATGACGTGCTCAATGTTGTCTGCCATCATCGCGAGGGCGGCACCGCCGAGGTAGCGCCGGCACTCGGGGTTGCGCAGCGCCGCGAACTTAGCCGGCCGCCCCGCTCCCGGTGACCCCGCCGGGTCGAGGACGGCGACGTGGGTCGGCACGCCGCAGGCTGCGCACATGGGTGACGACTCCAGCGGTGATAGGGGGGCAAACAGGTAAAAACACCCGGAGGGTAACGGTATTCCGGCAACGGCTTGTGGCGCCCGTCACACAAATGCTACAAATGACTGTCAGCAATGCACGTTCTAGTGGAATGTCCCGGCGGAGGCGCGCATGTTCGCGAAGGTCCGGATCATCGCCGAGCAGGCTGGCGACGGGGCCTTGCTGCTGCACTCGGCGGACGAGCTCGGCGACTACCCGGCGACCGTGCTGCACGACGTCCGCGCCTGGGCGGAGGCGGACCCGGACTACCCGCTGATCGCCGAGCGCGCCGCGGACGGCCGCTGGCGGAGCGTCGGCTACGGCGCGGCGGTAGCGGCGGCGGACGCCATCGGCCAGGGGCTGATCGAGCGCGGCCTTGGCCCGGCGCGGCCGCTGCTGATCTTGTCCGGCAACGGGGTGAACCACCTGCTGATGACGCTGGGGGCGCTGACCGCCGGCGTGCCCGTCGCGCCGGTGAGCGTGGCGTACTCGCTCCAGTCGGGGGATCACGCCAGGATCAGGAAAATCGCCGACCTGATCGCGCCTGGCGCGGCGTACGCCGATGACGCCGCCGCGTTCGGCCCGGCGCTCGACGCGCTCGGCGGCGTTACCGCGATCGTCGGGAACGGCTCCCGGCCGGGTGCGGAAACCCTCGGCGACCTGCGGGCAACCACGGCCGGCCCGGCCGTGTCGGGCGCGTTCGCGACGCTCGCGCCCGACGTGATCGCGAAGGTCCTGTTCACCTCCGGCTCCACCGGCACCCCTAAGGGCGTTCTGAACACGCACCGGATGCTGTCGGCGAACCAGCGGATGATCCGCCAGGCGTGGCCGTTCCTCGCCGGGGAGCGCCCGGTGATCGTGGACTGGCTGCCGTGGTCGCACACGTTCGGCGGCAACCACAACGTGAACATGATGCTCGTCAACGGCGGCACGATCTACGTAGACGGCGGGCGCCCGGCGCCCGGCCTGTTCCCCCGGACGGTCGCGAACCTCGCCGAGGTGCCGCCGACCATTTACTTCAACGTCCCCGCCGGGTATGCCCAGCTGGTCCCCGCGCTCGAGGGGGACGCGGAGTTCGCCGCCCGCTTCTTCTCCCGGCTCCGGCTGCTGTTCAACGCAGCGGCCGCGCTGCCCGCGGCGCTCCGCTCGCGGCTGGAGGCCCTGGCCGCGCGGCACGCGCCCGGCCGGGACATCCCGGTCACCGGCTCGTGGGGCGCTACGGAGACCGCCCCCGCCGTGACCAGCGCGAACTTCCCGTTCAGCGACTCCCGGAGCATCGGCGCGCCGCTGCCGGGCGCGCTGGTCAAGCTGGTTCCCGTAGAGGACGCCTACGAGATCCGCGTCCAGGGCCCGAACGTCACGCCCGGCTACTTCGCCCGCCCGGACCTGACCGCGGAAGCGTTCGACGCCGACGGCTTCTACCGGACGGGCGACGCCGTCGGGTTCGCGGTTCCCGGCGACCCGGACGCCGGCCTGGTGTTCCGCGGTCGCATCGCGGAGGACTTCAAGCTGAGCACGGGCACGTTCGTCCGGGTCGGCGCGGTCCGGACCGCGCTGCTGTCCTCCGTGCCCGCCCTGTCCGACGCGGTGATCGCCGGCGAGAACCGCGACTACGCCGCGGCGCTCGCCTGGCTGAACCCGGCCGAGGCCCGCAAGCTCCTCGGCCGCGACCCGGTGCCGCCCGACGGTGAGATCGTCACCGACCCGGACCTGCTGCCGCTGATCGCGGGCGCCCTGGCCAGCCACAACGAGAGCCACGGCTCGGCGGCCAGGATCGAGCGCCTGCTCGTCATGGCCCGCCCGGCGGCCCTGGACGCCGGCGAGATCACCGACAAGGGCTACGTCAACCAGCGCAAGGTCCTGGCGGAGCGCGCCGCCTTCGTGGACCTGATGTACACCGACTCGCCCCCGCCCGGCGTGATCCGCCCGCGAGACGCCTAGCGCCAACCGATCGCGCCCTGGGGCGGCCACCCGCATGGCGCCGTCTGGTCCCAGCTCATCGGGCTAACCGGGACCATGTTGTCATGGCCCACCGCGGCCCCGCGCGGACGCCTGGCGGAGGATTCTGCAGAACGCGGATTGCGTCGCCAGCATCCGGGCGCTTCAGGGGAGAGAGGAGGCATTTACCTTGCGGCTTAGGTAATGAGTACCAATCTCGCCTGGCTGAATCGCCAGGATGACGCCTTCGGAGACAGCGACCGTGGCCCTGGTCTGAACGAACTCGTTGCTGACGCCTAGGCTGCTGCCCGGCCTCAAGTCGTTTCCCCGTAGCTCGTAGAGCAGGCCGGAGGCGGTCACGCCGTGCGCCACGCCGAGGACTGCCACCAGGGAAACGAGTTCCCCTGGTGCCGTGGCCTCGATGACCGCACGGCTGCGGATGACGGTGACTTTCGCTCGGCCGAGCCGGGCCTCGACGTGTATGCCCGTAGCGTCGGCGCCGGCCCAGCTTTCCGCCGCGAGGAGCATGGTGCCGGCAAACTGGTGGTCGTAGCGCCCGCCGACCCCGCCGAGGACAACTATGCGCTTAGGGGGTGGCTCCTGAGTAACCGCGGCAGCTAGTGCCAGCTCAAGGTCGGTGGCGTCCTTCGCCTCCGGATGGCGGTGTATAAGCCCGCCGGACTCCATGACTCGCGCCTGCTGCTCCGGCGATGCCGAATCGAGGTCACCGATGAGCTCATCGACCCTAAGGCCGAGTTCGAACGCGGTCGCCGCGCCGCTGTCGGCCGCTATGACGTGCCGGGCCGACGGGATGGGGACGCCTTCTAGCTCGCCTTGGCCGATGCCGCCGGATACCACGATCACTGTGTCTTCGGCCTTGAACGGCAACGTGATCTTCCCTCCGATACTCGTTCAAGGTGAACGGTAGCCGGGCGGGGAGGCAACCGCCACCAATGGGCAGCGAACAGCTCTCCACGACCAGGAGTGCGCCCGGGCGGGTCCTGGCAGCGAGGTGCCCGCGGCCCTGGAGGCCGGCCTGCGCACTGACCCGCGGCTGCTTTCAGAAGGTCAGCACCAGGCGGCCGCGGACCCCGCCGGCCGCGAGCCGCCGGTGCGCGTCCGCCGCCTGCGCGGCCGGGATCACGTCGGCGACCCGCAGCGTCAGCACGCCCCTGTCGACCAGGTCGGCGAGCTCGGCGATGTGGTGACCCTCGTGCAGGTGGCGGCCGACGAGGACTACCTGGACGGTGATGTCCCGCTCGGCCTTGCCGTCCTCCGTCGGCCCCTGGTAGGGGCGGACCGCGAGCAGCTGGCCGCCGTCGCGCACCGCGGGCAGGATCGCAGGGCCGAGCAGCGCGGCGTCGAGGACCGCGTCCACCCCGTCGGGGTACAGCTCGCGGACGGCGGCGGCCATGGCCTCCCCGCGCGGCAGGACGCGGTGCGCGCCGAACGACTGGCACAGCGCCTCGTCCTCCGGCTTCGCGTCGCCGATCACGGTCAGGCCCGCGTGCCGGCCGAGCTGGATCGCGTACTGGCCAACGCAGCCAGCCGAGCCGGTCACCGCGAGGATGCCGCCGGGCGGCAGGGCCAGCATGTCCAGGGCGGTGCGCACCGTCATGCCGTTCATCGGCAGCGTGGCCGCCTGGATCAGCGACCACCCGCCGGGCACCTTGGCGAGCTGGTCCTCGGCAACCACCCGGTACTCCGCCTGCGCGCCGCCGCCCGGCACCATCGGGGCGACCGCGGCCATCACCCGGTCGCCCGCGTGCCAGCCCGGCACGTCGGGGCCGGTTTCCTCGATGACGCCAGCCAGGTCCATGCCGGGGATGTAGGGCGGCTCGACGCCGTCGGGCACCGGCCTCCCGCCCAGCCGGAAGCCGAGGTCCGTCGGGTTCACCGTGGCCGCCGCGACCTTCACGAGGACCTGCCCGGGTCCGGGCGACGGCCTCGGCACCGTGACGATACCGAGGACAGAAGGGTCGCCGAACTCGGTGAAGCCAACGGCACGCATGTCCGTCATGCTGTTCCTCCAGAAGATGGGTGGCGGTGAGGGCGAAGCACGCAGTCGTTCGGGCTAACGGCTTTGGTCTTGTTCTTGGCACAGGGACAGCAGCTCGTCGATGCCGCGCAGGTGGAGGTGCGGCCGCTTCGCGGGCGGCAGGTGATCGTAGGCGCCGGGGCCGGACAGCCCGGTCTGGACGGCGACGGCGAGGGCGTGGCCGCGGTGCGCCATCGGCACCTCGAGAAGCGGGTCGTCGCCGACGACCACCAGGTCCCGCGCGGGGACGCCCAGCCGGGCGGCGGCGGCGCGCAGCGCGTCGGGCGACGGCTTGCCCGTGACGGTCAGACGGCAGCCGGTGACCGACCGGATCATCGCGGAGATCGCCCGGGACGTGCCGAGGGCCCGCCCGCCCGCCGCGGCGAAGAACGGGGTCTCGGACGCGCTGTACAGGCTCGCGCCCGACCAGACGGCCTGGCAGGCCGCCTCCAGGTGGGACATGGTGAACTCGCGGAACCAGCCGACGAGCACCGCGTCCACGGCGGCGGGCTCGCGCGCCGGGCGGTTGCCGTCCGCGTTTGGAAACCCGGGGGCGTCGGCCGGGGGCACGACCTCAATGCCCGCCTCGCGCAGCGGCCCGGTGAGCCCCTCGCCGCCGAGCACCATGACCCGCTTGTAGCCGCGCCTGGTGAACATGACGACGGCGCTCGATGCCGGGGTCATCATCTGGTCGTCCGGCACGTCGAGGCCGGCGTCGCGGAGCACGGCGGCGAAGTGCGCGGGGCTGCGGTTAGTGCCGTTCGTGAAGACCAGGTACGGCAGGCGGCGCCCGCGCACCCAGCGCAGCATCTCCACGGCGCCAGGCAGCGGGGTCAGCCCGTGGTTGGCCCGGTCGCCGAGCGCGAGGGTGCCGTCCATGTCGAAGATGAACCCGCGCGCGTCCCGTAGCCGGCGCAGTGCCTCAGCCGGGTCCCCTGGGCTTGCGGAGCCGGCGTCTGAGGAGCCAGTGTTAGCGGGCGCGGCGTTCATGAAGCTCCCTTCAGCGCGGAGTCGCTCCGCAGCGACAGCCGGAACCCCGGCTTGTCCACCGTCAGCTCCCGCGCGGCCGGCCGGCTGCCAGGGACCGCAGCAGCGTGAGCACCGGCACCGTGTCCGGGTTGTAGTGGGTGACCGCGGGGCCGGCGGCGATCATCGCGTCGACTTCCGCGCCCGGCATCCCGAAGCGCAGCGCCAGCTCCTCTTCGCTGATCCGCGCGCCGAACCGCTGCCGCAGCTCCGCGACGTCAAGCGGCGGCCGCTCGTCGGCCAGCTCGGCCGCGCGCGGCCGGCCGAGCACCTTGTCCAGGACCCAGGGCTCGACCGGCGCGGTCGGCTTGCCGAAGGTGCCGAGCGCGTACCTGATCACCTGGTCGGGCACGTTGTCGTAGCGCGGGTTCCCCGCCTGGGACGACAGCAGGTTGGCGAGGGCCTGCCCGATCACCATCTGCGGGTACGGGGTGACCATGATGGGGTAGCCGAGCTCGGCGCGGACCTGGGCGATCTCGGCCATGAGCGCGTCGAACCGGTCCGCGAGCCCGATCTCGGCGAGCTGCCGCCTGGTCGTCGACAGGACCCCGCCGGCGAGCTGGTGATCCATGAACGCCGCGTCGAAGGCGCCCGGTCTTCCCGGCGGAAGCCCCTCGGCCGCCGCGAGCCGGTCGAAGTACCTGGCGACGGCGGCCAGCAGCCGGTCGTCGACGTCGACGGCGTGCCCGCTGGCGCGCAGGTTGGCGGCCAGCCGCTCGGCGTCGGGCAGTGAGCTGCCGTTGCCGAGTGCCCCGCACCCGACCTGGAGCACGTGCACCCCGAGCTCGGCCGCGACGAGGCAGGTGAGCTGGGACAGCCCGAGGGTGGCGTGCGAGTGCAGCTCGAGCGGCTTGCCGCCGAGCGCCGCCCGGACGGCGGGGATCAGCGTCCGCGCGCGGTCCGGGGTGAGGATGCCCGCCGGGTCCTTGATGTAGGCGCGGTCGATGTCCCGGCAGTCGCGGTAGGCGGCGGCGATGCCCGCGTAGAAGGCGTCGTCGTGCACTTTTGAGATCGTGTAGGTCAGGGCTCCGATGACCTCGGCGCCCCCGGCCTTCTTGGCGACCCGCGCGGTCGCCCGCGCGGCGTCCATGTCGTGCGACGGGTCGAGCACCACGAACCGGTCCATGCCGTTGCGGACCAGGCAGCGGTAGACGAGCTCGATCACCTCCGGGTGGGCCCGCTCCCAGGAGATGAACCGGAACCCGGTGCCGATGAACTGCAGCGGCGTGTCCGGCATCGCGGCCCGGCTGATCCGCAGCAGCGCCCACGGGTCTTCCCGGTGCGTCCGCACGGACACGCCCATCGCGGTGGACGAGGAGTAGTCGAGCGCACGGAACCCGACCCGGCCGAGCAGCGGCGCGATCGTCGCGATGTGCGCGGTGCGCAGCCCGGTCGCCCCCCACAGCGACTGGTTACCGTCCCGCAGCGACACGTCGACAAGCCTGATCTCAGCCATCTCCGTCTCCAGGATTCCGAACGACCGCGGGTTCCTCGTCTCGCCCCCCGTTACCCTCCCGGCGGCGCCCGAGCAGGCGGGCGAGGTAACCGGTGTCGATCCCCCCGGCCGCGAACTCGGCGTCGGCGAGCAGGGCGCGCTGCAGGCCAAGGTTGGTGGTGACGCCGTCGATGACGCACCGGTCCAGGGCATCGCGCAGCGCCCTGCGAGCGCCGTCGCGGTCCCCGGCGTGCGCGATGACCTTCGCGAGCAGGGAGTCGTAGTAAGGCGGCACGGTCGCGCCCGCCTGCAGGTGGGTGTCCACCCGGACGCCGTCGCCCGCGGGAAAGACGGCCCGGCTGATCGTGCCGGGGCTCGGGCGGAAGTCCGCCTCCGGGTCCTCGGCGTTGAGCCTGACCTCGATCGCGTGGCCGGCGATGGTGACGTCCGCCTGCTTCAGCCGCAGCGGCCGGCCCTCGGCGATGGCGATCTGCTCGGCCACGATGTCGACGCCGGTGACCGCCTCGGTGACCGGGTGCTCGACCTGGATCCGGGCGTTGACCTCGAGGAAGTAGAACTCGCCACCGCTGGTGCCGCCCGTGCTGCCGGTACTGCCCGGGCCGGCGCCGACGAGGAACTCGACCGTGCCCGCGCCCCGGTAGCGGAGCCGCTCGCCGAGCGAGACCGCCGCCGCGCGGAGCCGTTCCCGCAGGCCGTCACCGAGGGACGGGGCGGGTGCCTCCTCGATGAGCTTCTGGTAACGCCGCTGCACCGAGCAGTCCCGGTCGCCCAGGTGGATGACGTGCTCGCCGTCGCCGATGAGCTGCACCTCGACGTGCCGCCCGCGCTCGACGTAGCGCTCCAGGTACACCCGGGGATCGCCGAACGCGGCGGCGGCCTCGGCGCTGGCGACCGCGACGGCGTGCTCAAGCTCCGCGGGATCGCGCACGACCCGCAGCCCGCGCCCGCCGCCGCCCCCGGCGGCCTTCACGAGCACCGGGTACCCGATCGGCCCGGCCGGCTCCATCGCGCCCACGCCGGTCCCGCCGGGGAGAACCGGGAGGCCCGCGGCGATCGCGTGCTCGCGGGCGGCCAGCTTGTCCCCGGTAGCCTCGAGCACGCCGGGATCCGGCCCGATGAACACGATGCCCGCCGCCGCGCAGGCCCGCGCCAGCCGCGCGTTCTCCGACAGGAACCCGTAACCCGGGTGCACCGCGTCGACACAAGCCGCGACGGCCGCGCCGACGACGGCGTCCACGCTGAGGTAGCTGGCGGACGCGGGGGCCGGGCCGATGCGGATGACCTTGTCCGCGAGCCGGGCCGGCAATGACTCCGCGTCGGCGTCCGAGACGGTCAGCACGGTCTCGATGCCCAGCCGCCGGCAGGTGCGGATGACCCGCACGGCGATCTCCCCTCGGTTCGCGACAAGCACCCGCCGCAGGACGCGAGAACCGCTCACGCCCAGCACCAGTCCGGCCGAAAAGTATCCACCATCTTGCCGCCCGGTCGCCTGCGCTGCGCAGTGACCGTGCTGCCGTTTGGATAACAGCAGGGAGCGCTCGCGGCGAGTGGATCTGGGGTCGCGGAGGTCGTTCGGCTGCCGGGATAACAGCAAGTCGCGCGTGCGCATGGCCCGCGGTGGCCGCCCCCGTTCACGGGGCCGGCTCGATCAGCAGCAACGTGGAGCCGAGCGGGGCGAACTCGCCGTTCTCCGCGCAGATGCGGGCGATCCGGCCTGCCGTCCCCGCGTGCACCGAGTTCATGAGCTTCATCGTCTCGACGATCGCGACGACGGTGTCAGCGGTTACCTCGTCTCCGACCTGGACGAACGGGCCGGCCCCGGCCGCGGGGCCCGGTAGAACGTCCCGGGCAGCGGCGCCGTCACGGCCGCCAGCTCGTCCGGGGCGTCAGGTTCCCTCGCAGGGCCGGTTCCGCCGGGCCGGTCGGTGCCCGCACGGTCAGCCGACGTTTCCGAAATGTCGGACGGGGCGGTAGAGGGGGCGGAATCGCCGTTCGGGGCGGGCGTGGCCATGGTGGGCTCGGCGAGGACCTGCGGCTCTTGTGTCCATCCGCCTCCGCCGGCGCGCCGCAGCGTCAGCCGGAACCGGGGCGTCTCGATGTCGAGCGCGTCGTATGGCAGCGAGTCGAGCAACGCCAGGATGTCTGCTACGTCCTCGTTCGTCAGGTCCATGCGCTCGCCTTGCCCGAGAGATCCGGCCGGCAGGTCGGTGCCCGGAGCGGCGCGGTCACAGTGGCTTCCCGAACAGGGCGAGGACGTGGTCCGCGGCGCGGGGCCTGGGCGCGCCGGCCGTTCCGACGTCGCGCGCGGCCCAGACCGTCTCGGGACGGGACTGCAGCAGGACGACCCGTGACCCCGCGTCCTGGACGGGGGAGTCGCCGGTGGCGGGCGCGAACGGGGTGTCGAGGACGGCCCACTCGATGTCTTGCGGGGCGCCGTAGTGCCCCTCCACACGGCGGCCCACGGCGGCGAGGGCGCGGATCTCCTCGTCGGTCAGGCACGGGGCCTCGCGCAGCTCCGGCGGAGTGTCGCGCACCGTCACCCGGCCCGTCACTTCGGCCTGCCCGCCCGGGCCGGCCGCGCCGCCGTCCGGGTCGTAGCGGTGGACCTTGGCCTTGGGCGAGACGCGGCGGGCGGTGATCTCGCCGGTGATCTTGCTGATGACCCACGAGTCCGGCGTCACGTCGCCGGAGACGAGCGCCGAGCCCAGGCCCCAGGTGCCCTCGATCGCCACGACGGAACGGTCGCCGGTGACCGGGGAGCGGGTGAACATCACCCCGGCGGCGCGCGGCGCGACCATGCGCTGCACGACGACCGCCATCGCCACCCCGGCCTCGGGCAGGCCGAGGCGGCGGCGGTAGGCGACCGACTCGTCGTTGTACATGGACGCCCAGCAGCGGCGGACATAGCCGAGGACCGCGGCGGCGCCGGATACGCCGAGGTAGGTGTCTTGCAGGCCCGCGAAAGACGCTTCCGCGCTGTCCTCCACCGTCGCCGACGACCGCACGGCGACATCGGCAGGTGCGTCCCCGCCGGCGCTTCCGCCCAGGGCGGCGTAGCCCGCCTCGACGGCCGCGGCGACCTCGGACGGCAGGGCCGCCTCCGCCACGATGGCGCGGAACCGGGCGGCCGCCCGCGCGATCCGCGCCACGTCGCCGGCGGGCAGCGCCTCGATCCCGGCCCGCAGCGTGCCGTCCGCGTCGACCGCCGCCATGGCGGCGGTGAACGCCTCGGTGGTGACGGCGAACCCGGGCGGCACCGCGACGCCTGCCCGGGCCAGCTCGCCGAGGGACGCGGCCTTCCCTCCGACGGCGCCGGCGCCGGCCGCGTCCGTGAGCGTGATGACGAAAGCCACTTAAAGCACCCGGACCGTGCCGCGGTCGCCGTCGACCCTGACCCTGTCCCCGGTCCTGATCCGCCTGGTCGCGTCGCCGCAGCCGACGACGGCGGGCAGCCCGTACTCGCGGGCGACGATCGCCGCGTGCGACATCGAGCCGCCGATGTCGGAGACGGCCGCCTTGATCTTCGCGAACACCGGCGCCCAGGACGGCGCGGTGACCGGCACGACGAGGATCTCGCCCTCGCGCAGCTCGCCGATCTCGGCCACGTCGAACAGCACCCGGGCGGTTCCCTCGACCACGCCGGCCGAGGCGGCGACCCCGACGACCTCGTCGGGGTCCGGGTTCAGCCACGACTCGATCCGCTCGCTGGTGATGCCCCAGAGCATGCGCACCGCGGGGTCGTTCAGCGCCTCGGGCACGGGGCCGAGGGCCGGCGGCGGCGACCAGTCCTTGAGCACCTTCAGCATCCGCTTGCGCTCGGCGATCAGCGGCTGGAAGTGCTTCGCGCCCAGGGGCGGGCTGCCGGCCGCCCAGGCGAGGGCGACGTCGGCCAGCGCCTGGTCGATCTCGGTGTGGTGCAGGTGGAAGACGTCGTCGGCCTCGGCGATCACGCCCAACCGCGCGAGCAGCGCGCCGAACGCCTTGACCTTCTGGAAGAAGCGCGTCGTGAACCAGTGCTCGCAGTAGAACTTGTGGTCCTCCACGAACGGGAACACCAGCCGGCACAGGCCGAGCATCTGGTCGAACGCGGCCTTCTCGTCGTCGGTTGGCAGCAGGTCGCGGTAGCCGGCGGCGATCCGGTCCCGCTCGGCGATGAGCTTCTCGGTCGGCCGCGGCCGGATGCCGCCGCCGCGCGCCGCCGCGACGTACCCGGGGAGCGCGGTGAACGGCACGGTCAGGTCGTCGTTCCAGGACAGGTGGTGGTGGTAGAAGCCGTCGCCGGACGAGACGTGGAACCACGGGTCGCGCGCCTTGGCGAACGCGTCAAGCCACCGTGCCCCGGCGTCGCCGCGCGACTCAAGCGCGGAGAGCACGTCGGCGGCGGCGCACCCCTCGGCGAACAGGTCGTCGACGCCCAGCTCGACCGCGAGCCGCGCAAGCGCCTTCAGCTCGTCGTCCGGCCGGTACATGATCACGTCGATGCCCGCCACCATGCGGGCCACGGTCTGGTCGCTTATCTCGGGGAACGCCTGCTGGCAGAACTGGAAGAACACCACGTACGCGCCGTAGCCGAGCATCAGCATCTCGGTGTGGTGGTGCCACATCTTCGAGTAAAGCGCCAGTACCTTGTGGAAGTTCTCCACCAGGTAGTGGTTCTGCGCGACCCCGACCGCGCCGAAGACGACGTCGGCGGGCTCCCACTCCGTCAGCTCGGGAACCGAAACCGACTCGATCTCGGCGATCAGGGCGCGCAGCCGGTCCTTCCACCCCTCGTACAGGGAGTCCCAGTTCTCGAAGTAGTACCCGGCCCGCGGGCCGAACTCGGCGGCGCGCCGCTCGATCTCCGCGGGGTCGAGCACCGGGTTGGCGGTGATGTAGATCCGCCCGTTGACGATCCGGTGCTCGATGCCGAGCGTGGTGGGGAAGACGAACAGCCGGGCCGTGTTAGCGCCGATCGCCTGGTAGGGGATCTCTCCGGTGATCGTGTCGAACGCCGGCATCGGCTCGGGGAAGTGCATGGAGTTGTAAAACCAGAAGCGCTTGTCGTCCTCCGGCTGGAAGCGGGTGAAGTACTGGTACATGGAGCGCCAGTTCTCCGCGCCGGGCACGTCAGCGATCTGCGAGGGGAGCGGGAAGCCTGCCTGTTCCGTCATTGGAACCCCCTGGTCTGTCTGCTCGCCTTACATTACATTTTGTAATCGCTCTGGGTTTGCGCGTAGTCGATGAACGCGTCCAGCGCGGACGGGTCGGCCATCGCGCTCGTGTTGGCGGCCTTCTCCAGCGGCACGCCCATCAGCAGCCTGCGGACCGGGACCTCGAGCTTCTTCCCGGTCAGCGTGGTGGGGATGGCGGGCACCTGGATGAACTTGTCCGGTACGTGCCGCGGCGTGTACTCGCGCCGCAGCCGCGCCTTGATCTCGCCGATGATGTCGTCGTCCAGCGTGAGGCCGTCGGCGAGCTTGACGAACATCGGCATGAAGAAGTGCCCGCCCGGCAGGTCCAGGTTGACCACGATCGCGTCGTCGACCTCGCGGATGCCTTCCAGGACGTTGTAGATCTCGGCGGTGCCGATCCGCACGCCGAAGCGGTTGAGCGTGGCGTCCGACCGGCCGAGCACGAAGGTGCCGCCGCGCGGGGTGACCTTGAAGAAGTCGCCCTGCCGCCATACGCCGGGCCACTCGTCGAAGTAGGTGCCCTTGTACCGGGTCATCTCCGCGTCGTCGCCCCAGAACTTCACCGGCATCGACGGCAGCGGCTTGGTGATCACCATCTCGCCGACCTCGCCGACGACGGGCTCGCCCGCGTCGTTGAACGCGTAGGCGGCGACGCCGAGGTTGCGGTGCTGGTGCTCGCCCGCGTAGGTGGGCAGCGTCGGCGACCCGCCGGTGAACCCGGCGCACACGTCGGTGCCGCCGGAGCCGACGTGCAGCCACAGGTCCCGCTTGACGTTGCGGTAGAACCAGGCGTACACCTCGGGCGACACCGGCGAGCCGGCCAGCATCACGCACTCAAGGGCGGACAGGTCGTACTTGTCCTTCGGTACCACGCCGCGCTTGGCGAGCATGTCCGCGTAAGCCGGAGACCCGCCGAAGAGCGTCACCTTCGCATCGGCGGCCATCCGCCACAGCGCGTCCGGCTCCGGGTAGCCGGGGTTCCCGTCGTACAGCAGCGGCTTGACCCCCAGCACCAGCGAGCTGACCATGAAGTTCCACATCATCCACCCGGTGGTGGTGTAGAAGAACAGCACGTCGCCCGGCGGACAGGTTCATGTTCAGGTGCTGCAGCTTAAGCTGCTCGAGCAGGATGCCGCCGTGGCTGTGGGTGATCGCTTTCGGCAGTCCCGGTGGTGCCGCTCGAGAACAAGATCCAGAGCGGCATCCCGAACGGTCCGTGGTGGTACGTGAACTCGTCCCGTGACACCGAGGGGCCGGCCAGCAGCTCCGGCCAGGACCGCGCGTTCGCGGCGGGGGCGGGAACGTCACCGAACGGCAGGTAGATCACGTGCTCAAGGCACGTGAGGTCGTCGATGATCTGCTTCAGCTCGCCGGAACGGTCGTAGGCCTTGCCGTTGTACTGGTAGCCGCCGGTGCAGATCAGCACCTTCGGCTGAAGCTGCCGGAACCGGTCGAGCACGCCCCGCCAGCCGAAGTCGGGGGAGACGCTCGTCCAGATCGCCCCGATCGACGTGGTCGCCAGCATCGCGATGACGGCCTGGGGGATGTTGGGCAGCATTGAGGCGACCCGGTCGCCCGGCTTGACGCCGAGCGCGCGCAGCCGGGTGGCGAGGGTCCTGACCGCGGGGCCGAGCTCGTCCCAGTACATCGGGGTGACGGGAACCGTCTCCGAGTGGTAGTACAGCGCGACCTCGCCGGGCGCCTCCCGGCGCATGACGTTCTCCGCGTAGTTGAGCCGTGCGCCGGGGAACCACTCCGCGCCGGGCATGTCGCGCTTGCCGAGGACCGCGGTCGGCTGCTCGTTGCGGTCAAGCGTGGCGATGATGCCGCTGTAGTCCCAGACCGCCTGCCAGAAGGCGTCGGTCTCGGTGACCGACCACTGCCACAGGTCGGGGTAGTTCGCGAAGCCCAGGCCGCGAGTCTCGGTGAGCCAGCGGGAGAACGCGGTGATGTTGGCGCTGGCGACCCGCTCGGGGGTCGGCGTCCACAGCAGATCGCCCGCCTTGACGGGCCCGGTCACCGGGTCGCTGGCGGACAGGTCCATGGGAACGCTAAGAGAATCGGCGGCTTCGCTCACATGGCCGACATTCGCATAGCGGACCGCAGGCGGGCAATGGGAAGGCCGACTAGTTAGCAAGCAGTGATCTTAGTGCTCGCCACAGCTTTCTCCCGGGGGGGGCGACCCCCGTACCCCCCGGTGTCGGCCGCGGCGGGCCTGATCGCAAAAACCGCGATCTTATCAGGCCCGCCGCGGCCGACAAGAGCCCCGTGGTGACTCCGTCACGGAGTGACACCCTTGGCCTGTGCGCACGACGTCCGGGCGCACCGGACCTGTTGATGATCAGGTTTCCTGATATTCTGTGGGCGGAAATGATGCTTGCGTCACGGGTGGATGCGGTAGCGCCCGTATTCGGCGCCGCGTTCGACGGGTAGGTTTCGAAAACATGCGAACTGAATCGCTGGCCGCCATCGACGTGCACGTGCACATCGAGGTTGACGGGCACGGGCACCACTCAATGGACGACGAGCTGATGGAGGCGTCGGCGAAGTACTTCCGCGCCAGCCACGACCGCACGCCGACGCTGGAACAGATCGCCGACCTCTACCGGGGGCTGAACATGGCGGCCGTGGTCTTCACCGTGGACGCGTTCACGGCGACCGGGCACGCCACGATATCGAGCGAGGAGATCGCCACCCAGGCGGCGGAGCACGCCGACGTGCTGATCCCGTTCGGCTCGGTCGACCCGCTGCGCGGGCAGGACGCGGTGGCGCAGGCGCGCTCGCTGGTCCGGGACTACGGCGTGAAGGGCTTCAAGTTCCATCCGACGCTGCAGGGATTCGCGCCGAACGACCTGGCCTTCTACCCGCTGTGGGCGGAGATCGAGTCGCTCGGCGTGCCCGCGCTGTTCCACTCAGGCCAGACGGGGATCGGCGCGGGCCTGCCCGGCGGGCGCGGGCTGAAGCTGCGGCTGTCCGATCCGATGCTGGTCGACGACGTGGCGGCGGACTTCCCCGCGCTCACCGTGATCCTCGCGCACCCGTCGGTGCCCTGGGCGGCCTCGTCGATCTCGATCGCGACGCACAAGTCGAACGTGTACATCGACCTGTCCGGCTGGTCGCCCAAGTACTTCCCGGCCGACCTGGTCCGCGCGGCCAACTCCTACCTGCAGGACAAGGTGCTGTTCGGCACCGACTACCCGCTGCTCACCCCGGAGCGCTGGCTAAGAGACTTCGAGGCGCTTGACTTCAAGCCGGACGCCAGGGCCAAGATACTCAAGTCCAACGCGGTGAAGGTGCTCGGCCTGGACTAGAAAACGAAAATGGCGCCGGCCGCATAGCGTTCACTGTAAGAAATGTAAGAAATGAAAATCATGTAAATGCATCGCGCCTAGTGCCACGGTAAGGCTCTTCAGTTACATTTCAGCTGAGTCTTTCCCAGTGAGCACAGTGAGGTGCGCCCATGCATCTAATTGCCCGGCCCCTGCTTCTCCCTTCCCTGATCTTCGCCGGGGCGCTGGCCGTCGGCGCGCTCGCGGCGGTGCCCGCGAGCGCCGCGGTCACGGGCCAGGCATCGTCGTCGGCCGCCGCCAGCCCGGCGGCGTCGGCCACGAGCCTGTGCCCGGACGCCGAGACCACCACCTTCGGGCCAAATGTCTGCGTATTCAACGACACGATGAGCCAGTCGGCGATCCAGGCCGACCTTAACGCGATCGCGACCCAGCAGGTGCCGGTCAGCGCCCAGTTCGACAGCGACCGGTACGCGGTGTTCTTCGAGCCGGGCACCTACGGCTCCAAGTCCGAGCCGCTGGTCTTCCAGGTCGGCTACTACACCGAGGTCGCCGGCCTCGGGGCGATGCCGCAGGACACGGTGGTCAACGGCGCCATCGACGTGTTCGACAACCTGTGCGGCACCGACTCCAATGGCAACCCAACCTGCAACGCCGACGATAACTTCTGGCGGTCGCTGTCCAACCTGGACCTCAACGTCGACCTGCCGGCCGCGGCGCCGGCCTATGCGCCGCCCGTGCCCGACCCCGGCGGCGCCGGATGCGCGAACAGCACCGAGATGTGGGCAGCGTCCCAGGCCACGCCCATCCGCCGGGCCATCATCAACGGCAGCGTCGTCTTCCAGGACTACTGCGGCGGGGCGGACGACTACGCTAGCGGCGGGTTCATCGCCGACAGCCAGATCACCGGTGACCTCAACTTCTACGGCAACCAGCAGTACATGGTGCGCAACAGCTCCATCGGCGGCGCGAACGGCTGCCCGAACGGGCTGTGGAACATGGTCTACTCCGGCGTCGAAGGCGCGCCCGCGCCAGTCTTCACCGGTCAGTGCCAGCAGAACACCGTACTCGCCACCAGCCCGGTGACCCAGGAAGAACCGTTCCTCTACCAGGACGCGAGCGGAAACAACCGCGTCTTCGTGCCCGCCGTACAGACCAGCTCGACCGGACCGTCCTGGTCGAGCGGCACCGAGGCCGGCTCGTCGCGGCCGCTGTCGTCGTTCTTCATCGCCAACCCGTCCACCTCGGTCGCGGCCATCGACGTGGCGCTGGCGCTCGGCAAGAACCTGGTGCTGACCCCCGGCGTCTACAACCTGAACGCGCCGATCATCGTCAGCCGCCCGGACACGGTCGTGCTCGGCCTCGGCTTCGCCACCCTGGTCCCGCAGAAGGGCAACGCGGCCCTGGTCGTGCTGCCGAACAAGGGCGTGAAGGTCTCGGGCCTCATCGTCGACGCGGGCCCGGTCAACTCGCCGGCCCTGGTCTCGGTCGGCGTCCCGCTGCTGCCCGGGTCGGCCACTGACCCGGACACGATCCAGGACGTCTTCTTCCGTGTCGGCGGCGCGGAGACGACCACGACGTCGGCGACGGTCAGCCTGCTCGACAACGCGTCGAACTCGATCATCGACGACGTGTGGGCGTGGCGCGCTGACCACGGCAACGACGTCGGCTGGACCGCCAACAAGGGCGACACCGGCCTCGTCGTCACCGGGAACAACGTCACCGCCTACGGCCTCGCGGTGGAGCACTACCAGAAGAGCGAGGTCGTGTGGAGCGGCCAGGGCGGCACCGAAGTGTTCTTCCAGAACGAGCTGCCCTACGACGTGCCGAGCCAGTCCGTGTGGAATGAGTCGTCCACGTTCACTGGCTACCCGGCCATCCAGGTCACCAACAACGTGAAGACCTTCAAGGCCTACGGCGTGGGCAGCTACGTGGTGTTCATCGACAACAACAACTCCCCGACCAACGTCACCGAGGCGTTCCAGGTCCCGCAGGCTCCCGGAGTGCAGGTCGACAACGTGTTCGGGGTCTACATCGGCGGCAACGGCGGTCTCAACTCGATCATCAACGGCACCGGCGGAGCGGTCGACTCGACCACTAACCCAGGAATCGGCGTCCCGGTGGACGCACCTAACTACACCGGCTGATTTACCGATGGCCGCGCGGGGCCGGGACCATCATGGTCCCGGCCCCGTAGTGCTTCCCGCACTCGGATAGGGTCGCCGCATGCTGCGTGGAGAACTGGTGGAGCTGCGGGCTCGAAGTGAGGACGACGGCCGGATCCTGCACGCGGAGCTTTACGACGACACCGATACCTGGGTGCGTTCGGACACCCGGCCGTGGGTGCCGGTCCCCTTCGGCCCCGGCTCACCGCACTGGACGGGTGACGAGGCGCCGTCGGCGTCGGACGCCGCCGTCTTCGCGGTGACCGAGCTGGCCACCGGGGAGCTCGCGGGCGAGGCGCTGCTGTGGGGAATCGACCTGCACAACCGGTCCGCGCACCTAGGGCTCTCGCTACGGCCCGCCTGCCGCGGCCGCGGCCTGGGCGGTGACACCGTCCGGGTGCTGTGCCGCTACGGGTTCGCGATCCGCGGCCTGCGCCGGCTGCAGCTGGAGACCCTGACCGACAACCACGCCATGATCGCCGCCGCCGAGCGGGCCGGGTTTACCCGGGAGGGGGTCACCAGGTCCTCGGGGTGGGTGAACGGGCGGTGGGCGGACGACGTCATCTTCGGCCTGCTCGACACGGAATTCAGCTGAAGTTCGCACGTGCGTTCCCGCGGGGCGCGACGGGCGCTCGGGGAGTTTTCGCCTCACGGTGTGGATCATCCACAGGAGCGCATCCTTATGCACAACTGTTTGCGCACGTCGGGGACGTTATCGCCCGCAATTGTGCACAGGTTATCCACGGTTATCCCCAGCAGCGGCCACAGCCTGCGCCGGCGTTGCGCACACCCATGTCCACAAGGATTGTGGAAAACCGGGGCCACGGGAAACGGAGCCGCCTCCGGCGCTACCGGGCGAGCAGTTCGCGCAGCCGGACCCGGCGGCCGGTCCGCAGGATGGACGTGCGGTAGACCGCGATGGCGCCCCCGGCGACGCCGGCCGTGCACGCGACGCTGATCGCCGCCGACAGCGCGAACTGCCAGGCCGACGCCGCGCCGAGGCTAACCAGGACCGGCATGGCGAACGGCGCCGTCGGCGGCAGGTAGGCGAGCACGTGGAACAGCACGGAGGGGTGCCCCGAGCTGATCGTGGACGTTGCCATCACGTAGCCGAAGATCACCGGCAGGCCGAGCGGCAAAAGCAGCGACTGTGCCTGTTCCTGGCGGTCGGCCGTCGACCCGGCGGCCGCGTACACCCACGAGTAGAAGGCGTACCCGAGGACGAGCCAGACGAGCGTCGAGGCGACGGACGCGGGCGTGATCCCCGCCAGGGCGTGGGAGTGCGTCGCCTCCGTCAGCGCGACCGCGGCCGCCACGGCCACGCCGGCCTGGACGAACGCCGTCAGGCCGATGCCGAGGACCTTGCCGGCCAGCAGCCGGGCGGGGGTGATCGCCGCGAGCAGCACCTCGACGATCCTGCTCGACTTCTCCTCAAGCACCCCGGTCAGCGTCCACGCGTTGTACTGGGTCAGCATGAAGACAAGCAGCAGGAGCCCGATGAACGTCGCGTTCCTGTTGGTGGTGCCAGGGCCGCCCGGCGCAAGCGACGACACCGGAAGCGGCCTTGCCCCGGTGATGAGGGTGGCCTGCGCCTGGTTGAGCCCGGCCGCCTGCAGCGCCTCGCCGGCGCCGACGGTGCGGGCCACCGCCCGGGTCAGAGCGGCGGGTGCCGAGGTGTCCGACGCCGCGATCGCCTTCGCCACCACGACCTGGCGGCCGCCGACGACGGCCAGGTCGATCCGGCCCGCCCACAGGTCGGCCGACGCGGCCTGTCCGCTCGGCTCGGCCACGATCTCGACCTGGACGCCGGCGGCGGTGCCGTCGGCGATCACCGCAGCCGTGATGGGCGCGCTCAGCTGGCCGGCGACGCCGACCCGCTGGATGCTCGCCTTGGAGCTAAGCAGCGTCGGGATGACGATGGCGGCGGCGACGATGACGAGAACCAGCAGCGTCCCGGTGCGGAAGACCCGGCCGCGGACCCGCGTCCGCAGTTCTCGCGCCGCCACGAGCCCCACGTCGCCCGGCAGCGGCAAGAGCCGCAGGGCGGGCGGCGTCGCGTCCGGGAGCGCCGCGATGAGCCCGCCGCGACCGGGACGCGTCCACGCCCCTTGGGCGCGAGTCCTGCGCAGCACCGCGGTCGCGATCAGGGCGACGAGCCCGATGGCGATGGGGATGAGCGCGCTCACTGGTGCACCTCCCGCCGAACCACGGGCCGCCGAACCACGGGCGATCCGACCGCGGGCGATCCGACCGCGGGCGATCCGACCGCGGGCGCCGCCGAAGGCGCGGCCTGCCGCTCGGCCCGCTGGGTGACGGACTCGCGGAAGACCTCGGACAGCCGCCGCCTGCGGACGGCGAACTCCGTCACCGGCCCCGCCGCCATGGCCGCCCGCAGCACCGACTGCGGGTCGGCGGGCCCTCCTTCCGTGGCCCCTGCTCGGGCGGCCGGCGCGAGGACCAGGCGGAGCGCGCCGCCGTCGTTCTCTGACACCGTGACTCCGGCGAGCCCGCGCGCCCAGGCCCCGTCGCGGTCGCCGGCCACGCGGACCACGAGGCGCGGCCTGCCGCGGGTCGTCAGGTCGTCGACCGCTCCGGCCGCGACCACCCGGCCCTGGTCGATGATCACCACCGACTCGCACAGGTCTTCGACCAGGTCGAGCTGATGGCTTGAGAACAGCACGCACTTGCCCGCGCGGGCCTGGCTGGCCAGCACCTCGCCGACCGCGTCGAGGCCGGCCGGGTCGAGGCCGGACAACGGCTCGTCGAGGACGAGGAGGTCCGGGCTGTGCACGAGGGCGGAGGCCAGCTGGACGCGCTGCTGGTTGCCGAGGGAGAGCGACTCGACCTTGCTCCAGGCGCGGTCGGCGATGCCGAGCCGGTCCAGCCACCCGGCCGCGGCCGCGGCGGCGGCCGCCGGGGTCAGCCCATGCAGGCGGCCGAGGTACTCAAGCTGCTCGCGGACGAGCATGCCCGGGTAGAGGCCGCGCTCCTCCGGCAGGTAGCCGAACCGGCGGCGGTCGGAGTTGGTGACCGGGGTGCCGTTCCAGCGGACGGTGCCCGCGGACAGGGCGGTGAGCCCGAACACGGCGCGCATCGCGGTGGTCTTGCCCGCGCCGTTCGGGCCGAGGAATCCGGTCACCTGACCTGAGCTGACCGAGAATGAGAGGTGATCGAGCGCAGTGACGGGCCCGTACGCGCGGGTTAGCCCGTCCAGCTCAAGCCGGGACATGGCAGTCCTTCCCCATGCCCGTGGATCCGCGTCACCGGGCAGGAAAGAACGTGCCAGATGGCCTAGCGATGAGAGCCGGCGGGCTTGCAGCCCTTCCCGCGGATCAGGAGGCAGCCGGAACTACCGGCGCCCACTATAACCCGCGATGAGGGAAAGAGAAAATCATCATTCAGAACGGGCGCTGGTTTTACCCTTCCCGTCCCCGGTCTCCGCCCCTGCGGGGCCACCGCGCATGCGGGCAAATGCCTGCCAGGCAATCGGTTCAAGCAGGATCTGGCGGTTGGCCATGGCCGCGCACGCGTGACTGCCGTCGGCGCTCACCAGCAGCGAGGCGGCAGAGCCGGGGCCTTCGCCGACGATGCCGATCAGCCGGGCAGGCTCGTTGACGGCCCAGCCAAGCCCGACGCGGATCCCGTTCGGCTGCTTGGCGTGCGGCCGGCAGGCCTGCGCGGTCAGGGTCCGCGGGAGCAGTGACGGCCACCCGAGCCCGAACCGCACGAGATCGGCCGCGGTCGCCCAGAGACCGCCGGCGGCGGGGAAGACGCAGACCGCTGCGTCCAGCGGGGTGAACGCCTGGTCGGCCGTCACGACGTACTCGGTCACGGGCGGATACCCGGCGTCGCTGTCGGCCGGCCGCGTCTCGGGGAACCGTGAGTGCCCCATGTCCAGGGGGCGCAGCACCAGGCGGGTGACCGCCTCCTGGTAGGTGAGCCCGGTCCGCTCCGCGATGATCTCGCCGAGCGCCGCGTACCCGGCGTGGCTAGGGCCGAACGTGCCGCGCTTCCCCGTGCACGCGATGACCGGGCCGGTCACCGACTCAAGGTCCGGCACGGCGGGCGCGCTGAGCCCGGCCGGGTCGCTCACGCCTGCGGTGTGCGTGAGCAGGTTCCTGATGGTGACCGCGCCGTCGGCGAGTCTGACCCCGGTGAGGTAGGTGTTGGCCCGGTCGTCGAGGCGCAGCCGCCCGCTGGCGGCCAGGCACAGGACGGCGACCGCCGTGACCGCCATCGTGACCTGGTAGGCGGGGAACACGTGGCTGGTGCTGAGCGGCTCGGCGCGCTCAAGGCTGGCCCAGCCGGCCGCGGCCGCCCACGCCTCTTCCCCCGCGGCCGCGCCGGCGAGCGCGAGGCCCGCGAGACCGAGCCGCACGGCCGCGTCGGCGGCCTGCGCGCGGAGCGCGCCAGGAACGGGACCGTTGGCCGAGGTGGGTGGTTCAGCGGTGCGCGGGTCACTGATCCGCTCCCCGAGGAGGCTCTGCCGCAGTCCGGTGAGCCGGTAGGGCGGGCGGGTCTCGGTGACCGCCCTCACCAGGCGCCCGGCGAACTGTGCCTGTGCGGTAAACGGCGTCTGGCCGGCTATGACGACGTCTCCGCGGAGTTCAGCGGCCACCGCCGTGATGACGGCAACGAGCCGGTCGGGCGGGATCGCCGCGAGGAACTCCCCGGAGAAATGCTCCCGCAGCTCGTCGTCGCCGGGGGCCAGCCAGGCGGGCTCCGCGGCGCCGCGGAACCGCGCGGCGATCCACCGGAGCTGCACGGCCGCGTGCCCCTCGTTCCCGGCCGCGCCGATCGCGTCCCTGAGCGCGGCCCAGCTCAGGTGGCCGTGCTCCCTGGCGATCGCGCGCTGCGCGTCGTGCAGCGTCGGGAACTCCCCGGCCGCGCGCCGTCGCTTCGCCTCAAGCTTGAGGTACCGCAGGCTCGCCTGCTCGGGCAACGCGCGCTCACCGCTCACAACCCGAGGGTAACCAAACCCAGGCCGGGAACCAGGACGCCGGCGGGCGGCGAGGCCGGCGAGGTCGCGCCGCCCGCCCCCGGGCCGCGCCCGCCCGGCGTGGACGAGCCCGGATTTCGGTGATCGCCGACTATCCCAATTAGGCGGCGGCCGGCCGAACCCAAGCTCACCAGGATGGAAAGGCTCAATGAGGTTTTCTCACCAAGCTGAGTGGGGGGCCTGGGTCTGGCACGGCAGATGTCGACGGCCATTCGGACTTGACTTGATGCTGAGCGTTGCGCCAGTCGCTGGTATCAGTCGGCGCTGGCCGCGTACCGCCAGAAATCCCGCATCCACTTTGGCGGGACCGGGTTGTCGGCCGCCGTCTGCGTGAGCAGGATGGCGATCGTGCCGGCGGATGGGGTGATGTGCGCCGACGTCCCCGTTCCGCCGACCCAGCCGTAGCGGCCTGGCACGTTCCACGGATCGATGGCGGTGATGTCCACCGAGCCGCCGAAACCCCAGCCCTGGCCCTCCAGGAACAGCTTGCCGATCTCACGCTGAGCTGGGGTGGTATGGTCGCTGGTCATCAGCCGCACCGAATCGGCGGTCAGCAGCTGGCGGCCGTCGGCGGCGGCGCCCCCGGCCAGCAGCATCCGGCCGAACGCGAGCCAGTCGCCGGCAGTCCCGGCCAGCCCGCCGTTGCCCAGCGGGAACGTTGGCAGCGTGCTCCACTGCCCGTCGGGGCCGTCGGCCAGCTCCAGCCCGCCGGCGGGGCTGGCCCGGTAGTAGCTGGTGAACCGGCCGCGCTTGGCGGCCGGAACCTCGAATCCGGTGTCGGCCATGCCCAGCGGCCCGAACACCCGCTCCGCCAGGAAGCCGGGCAGCGACTGGCCGGTCACCCGGCTGATCAGCACGCCCTGGAGGGTGGAGCAGGTGTCATACAACCACGCCTCGCCCGGCTGGTACACCAGCGGCACCCGGGCAAGCTGAGCCATCCATGCATCCGGCGCCGGGAAGCTCGCCGGCTCGCGGCCGTCTTTCTGCACCGGGAACAGCTGCTGGACCGCAGGGAGGGTGAAATCGGACGCGAAGCCGTATCCCGCTTGGAAGCTGAGCAGGTCGAACACGGTGATCGGCCGGGCTGCGGGGACCACGTCATCGACCGGGCCGGCAGGCGTGCGGACGACCTTCGGGTCCGCCAGCTCCGGCAGCCACCGGGCGACCGGGTCACCGAGCGCCACCCGGCCGTCCTGGACCAGCATCATGACCGCCGCGGCGGTGATCGGCTTGGTGATCGACGCGAAGCGGAAGATCGAATCCCCGGCCATCGGCACGCCGCCCACGGCAGCCGATCCGACGACGGCCAGCTCGGTCCGGGTGCCGCGAGCCACCAGCCCTACCGCTCCCGGGAGCGTTCCGTCGTCAACGTACCTCTGCAGCGTGCCGTGCAGGTCAGCCATCGATCCACCTTTCGTCATGCGCGGTCACAAGTCAGACACGCCGGCGTAACCGAACTCATCGAGGTTCCAGCGGCTTTCAGATGATCATCTTGTGCTCGAACAGGATGAGGACGAGCGCTGCTTTGGCGATGTCGCCGATCTTGCCGGGGCTGAGCCTGACCCGCTATGCCCATCGACGACGCCCTCGACCTCGCCAGGCAGCTCGCCGGCCAGTAACCGGCCGGGGCGAGTCGGCCGCCGCCGTTCTGAACCGTGATCCCGGTCTTCAGCGGCGCTGGCGCAGGGAACGAGGCGTCGCCGGCGCCGACGGGGCGGCCTGCGGGCCGAGCGGCAGCGGGGACGGCGGCTTGACCTCCGCCAGCCGCAGGTACGTCACCAGGCGCTGGCCGCCGCGGGTGGACAGGCTGGCCAGCACCTGCTGGAGCTCGGCGACGTCGCGGGCCACCACCGACAGCAGGTAGTCCGTCTCGCCCGCGAGGTTGTCGGCCGCGATGACCTGCGGCAGCGACCGGACGTGGTCCTCGAAGACGGCGCTTGAACGCGGGTCGTGGCGGGACAGCGTCGCCGTCACCCAGACCTGCAGCGGGAAGCCCGCGAGGGCCGGGTCCACGTGGGCGCGAATGATCCTGATGACGCCGGACTCCTTGAGCGCCCGCACCCGGTGCAGGGTCGCGGCGGGGGACAGGCCGGTCAGCCGGGCGAGCTGCACGTTGGTGCGGTCCGCGTCGGCCTGCAGCGCGGTAAGCAGTTGAATGTCAATTTCATCTAGTTTGACGGCCATATCGCCAAATTATATTTCGCCGTCCGCGCTCAGTAGCAAACGATGCCCGGCACGGCGGCATCCTGGGAGACATGAAGACCAGCCGCCTCCTCACTGCCACCTCTCCAAGCGCCGGCGCCGCCAGAAGCCAGACCCGCGCCGTCGCCGCGCTCGCCGTGGCAGGCGTCGCCTGGGGGACCAGCGTTCCCCTGTCCAAGGCGGCGCTGTCGTGGCTGCCGCCCGGCTGGCTGGTTGTCGTGCGCTTCGGGTTCGCCGCCGCGGTGCTGCTCGCCACCGTCGACCAGGCCGCGCTGCGCGCCGCCCTGCGCTGGCAGGTACTTGCCTGGGGAGCGGCCGGGCTCGGCGGCTCGGTCCTCATCCAGAACGCCGGGCTCGCCAGGACCAGCGTCACGCACG
Source organism: uncultured Actinomycetota bacterium (assembly GCA_963767685.1). GTDB lineage: Bacteria > Actinomycetota > Actinomycetes > Streptosporangiales > Streptosporangiaceae > Trebonia. The sequence goes on along the minus strand of CAVYEZ010000005.1, from coordinate 134,503 downwards.
CCGCCCTGCTCGTCGGCGCAGGACCGGTCCTGGTCGCCGTCATCGCCGCGGCCTGGCACCGCACCGTGGCCCGCCCCGTCGCCTGGGGCGGCTTCGCGATCTCGCTCGGCGGCGTGGCCGTGGTCGCGGGCGGCCGGGGTGGCGGGGCGAGCGGCTCCGGCGACGCCCTGGTCCTCCTGTCGGTGCTGGTCGTCGCCACCATGACCGTGGCGCAGGCGCGCCTGCTCGAAGGCCAGGACCCGGCGGCGATCACCGCCGTGCAGTTCGTCGGCGCGACCCTCGCGGCGCTCCCCATCGCGGCCTGTGCCGAGGGCGCGCCGCCCGTCCCGCCAGCCGGCGGCGCGGGCGTTCTCGCGGTCCTCGCCGTCGCCGGCCTGACGGCGGTGGGAACCCTCGCGCCGTTCACCCTGTTCGCCTACGGCCAGCACAAGCTGCCGACCGAGGTCGCGGGCGCGTTCCTCAACCTGGAGCCGCTGGTCGGCGCCCTCGTGGGCGTCGTCGCCTTCAGCGACCCGGCGGGACCCCGGCTCCTGGCGGGCGGCATCGCCATCCTCGGCGGCATCCTGATGAGCAGCCTCCCGGCCCTGCGCGGCCGCCCGCGGCTCGCCGCCGTCGGCTGACACGGCGGGGCCTGCCGCCCGGTTTCCGGGGAGATAAGGCGTGAAAACGGTCGTAAGGGAATACCGGGACTTTTCTCAAGTCACGCGGCTAACTCTGTCCGATGATCTCCCCGATTGACCCATCGATACCGAGTTTCCCGCTTATAAGGGATTTTAACAAAGCCGTGACGGAAAAGACCGGTGAAACCACGTCGCCGGATCGCCCGCCGCGCTTCAATGGCGTACACGGCCGCGCGCAGGACGCCAAAGATCGCGATGAAATTCTGCGCGTCGGTCACCAGCCCGTAGGCGCCGGACCGGCGTACCGCCAGGTAAATGGCGGACAGGGTCAGGAGCCAGAGGGCGACGGCGGGGAGCATTCCGCCGGCCGGTCGCGCGAAGGTAGCCACCGTGCGTTCCGCTTGACGCGGGGTCGACCGGTCTGCTCTACTTTGACATCGGCATGAATCACTATGAATCAAGGTGAATCGAGTGAAAGGTGATTCATGACCACTCAGGCCACCGAACGGATCCGGGATGACTGCGTGGGTACTCCAGGTGCTGGTGAGGGGACGCGGGGCAGCAAGCGCGAGCGTCTCGGGGCTGAGCTGCGGCGGGCCAGGGAACTCGCCGGCCTCTCCGGTCGCCAGCTGGCGCAGCGAATCGGGATCAGCCAGTCCAAGGTCTCGCGGGCCGAGTCCGGTTCCGCGCTGCTCTCGCTCCCCGAGGTGGCCGCGTGGGCAGCCGCGACCGGAGCATCGCACGAGGTCGCCGACCTGCTGTCGGCGCTGACCGAAGCGGTCTACACCGAGGTGCACAACTGGGGAAGCCTCCTGGAGGAGCGGCCGCACATCCAGGGCGACATCCAGGACCTGGAGAACCGGGCGCGGCGGGTGCTGACCTTCTCGCCCTCGCTGGTCCCCGGGATCCTGCAGACCGCGGAGTACGCGCGCCGGGTGTTCACCATGTTCAAGCCGCCGTACCTGGAACAAGAGATCCCGGAGGTGCTCGCCGCCCGGCTCGACCGGCAACTGGCGCTGTTCGCCGGCCGCCAGCGGTTCGAGTTCCTCATCACCGAGGCGGCGCTCCGCTGGCGGCCGGGGCCGTCCCCGCTGCTGCTTGCCCAGCTTGACCGCATCACGTCGCTGAGCACCCTGGAGAACGTCTCGGTCGGGGTCATTCCGCTTGACGTTGAAGCGGTGGCGTATACCTCGCACACATTCCTCCTTTTCGAAATGGCGGAACGCGAAGAGGGCGACGCCATGGCACTAGTCGAGACCATCCACGCCAACCTGGTCGTGAATGACCCGCAGAGCATCGCCCTGTACCGAGCGCGCTGGTCGCTGCTCGCGCAGATGGCGCGTTACGGGGATGCCGCGCGTGACTTCCTGGCGGCCATCGGATCCGATATCAGGAAATCCATGACCTTAATTCCGCGGGCGGCTTCTCGCCGGGCGGGGGATGCAGCTCATGCGGGGGCGCTGCATCCCCCTGAGCCGGCGGCCCGGTCAGGCGAAGTCGAACTCGCCGGCCTTGACCGCGCGGACGAACTCCGCCCATTCAGTGACGGTGTACCAGAGAACGGGCCCGTCCGGGTTCTTCGAGTCGCGGACCCCGACCAGTTCCAGTCGTCCGACTTCCACGCACGCCCCGCCGCCTTCGCAAGGCCGGATGAAGCTAACCATTCCGTTCATCGGATTTCTCTTTCCGCTAGCCGGCGCGGCCTTTCCGCGCCGTCCATGAGAAAAGCCTCGCGGGCGCACCTGTACCGTCATCTAGCTCGCGGGCTAGGCGAATCCTGTTCTTTTCCTGTTCGCCCGGCCGGTCAAATGAGAGAACGCAGACAGGCCGTGCACTTTGAAAGGGAAGCGCGGCCAACAGGGGGACACTGCCCATGCGCATCAGCCTGCTAGGGGAGGTCACCGCGCACGCGGACGGCACGGAAGGCAACCTGCTCGCGCTCCTTCAGCCGATGCACCGGCTGTTCGTCGCCATCCTTGCCCTCGACGCGGGGCAGCCCGTCGGGATGACCAGGATGGAGGCACGGCTCTGGGACGGGTACCCGCCCGCCGACCCGCGGGCACGGCTGCACACCTGCGCCTACCGAGTCCGCGCGGCGCTGCGGGGCGCACGGGAGGCGGGCGAGAACGTCGTGGCAGCGACGGGCGGCGGTTACCGCTTGCAAGTGCCCAGGGACGCCGTTGACGTGCTCAGGTTCCGGGCGAAGGCATCCAGGGCGCGCGCGCATTTCCGCCAGGACGACGACCTTGCCGTCACGCTCGCGCGCGACGCGCTGCGCGAGTGGGGACCGGAGACGACGCTGCTTGGCGGCGGAGAGCCGCTCGTCGGCGTGACCGGGCACTGGGCCGAGGACTACCGGCTGACCCTGCACGGGGAGCACCGGGACCTCCTGGTCGAGCTGGCCGGAGCCGAGTTCCGGCGAGGCGGCGCCCAGCGGGTGCTCGCGGAGTTCGCCGGCCTCGCCGACGCCGACGAGGCCGGGCGGGACGACGAGCGGCTCACCGCGCTGCTGATGCGCGCCTACTACCGGTGCGGGCGCCAGTCCGAGGCGCTGCGCGCCTACCAGCGCACCGTCGAGTCACTGAAGAGAAATGGAGCAGAAGCAGGGAGGGAGCTTCGCATGCTGGAAAAGAAGATCCTAAACCAGGATCCCGGCCTCGATTATCCGCAAGAACTCGCGGCCGGCCCGGCCGATCTCGTGCCGACGGCCACGGATAGCGGCCGGGAAGAAGACGGCGAGCATGGCGACGGCGGATCAGAGACCGGCGCAGGCCCGCGCGAACAGGGCGGCCGAGAGCCTCAGTTCGTTGACGGTTTCAACTCACGAGCGAATTTCTCACAACACAACATTGGACGCACCGTCGTCGCCAACCAGGGCACACAGCATGTCAACCTAGGGGGATCAGATGAATGACCAGCCTCGCTGGTATGAGCAGGGAAACCAGGGTGAAAGAGTAATCGCGAACCAAGGTGGGCCGCAATATAACAGCAATGGCGGTCCGCAGTTCACCAACAATAACGGAACCCAGTACAACAACGCGCGCGGCCAGCAGTACAACAACACCGGCAGCGGCTCGATGACGTTCAATGTGTACCAGCACATGCAGGACCTGTTCAGGGGCGGCCTCGAGGCCTTGAAACACCGCGAGTACGCGCAGGTGGTGGCGCGGTTCTCGGACTTCCTCAGCACGGCCGAGTCGGCCGATGCCGCCGCCGACGCGCAAGGCGATGAGCCGCGGGCCGCGAAAGCGCACGTCTACATCGTTCTCGGGCTGCTCAACGGGGCCCGGCCGAGCTATCACTCGAGCGAGGTCATCCGCCAGGTTGAGGCCCAACTGGAAAGCGCGCGGACCCAGGGGTACGGCACGTCCGTGGCCGCGATGGCCGACGTCGTGCTCGCCGTCGTCAAGGAAGACTTCTACGACGAGCGAGGCATTCCCACCGGGCCGCCGCAGGCGCAGGACTTGCGCGGCAGCCTCGGGTACGTCGCGCCCAGGGACCTCGAGGACCTGTCCATGCACCTGGGCGCGGCCGAAGGCCAGACCTGGCGCGAGATGGCCGCCCTGGCCGCCAGCCACGGCTACGCCACGCACGCCGTGGCCGGCGACGAAGGTCCGCGCGTCATCGCCGCGGACCGCCGGACCAAGGTCATCAAGTACTTCACGAAGACCCCGGACCAGGTCAACCCGGCCCTGCACGCGATGCTCTTCGGCGGCGCGGCGCTCCTCGTGATCCTGGCGATCGTCAGCCAGAGCCTCTTCGCGGTGGTCCTGGTCGCGGGCGCCGCCTGGGTCGCCAAGAAGGGGTACGACCAGTACAAGAAGTACCAGAAGTTCCGGAAGGCGTGGGAAGCGGCCGAGCCGAAGCCGGCCGACGCCGAGCTTGACGCGTGGCTGCGGGACGACACGGCGGACATCACCCGCAAGGGCGCGCGCAAGCTCCAGGTGCGGCTCGACGAAGACCTCGCCCTCAGCGACCTGATCACGCCGCCGATCGTCGTGGTCGGCGTTCCGGCGCTCAGCGACACCCGCAACGGACGGCTCGCCCTGCGGGTGGGGGCGGACGGCCAGGTGCGGGCTAACCACTACAACGTGCTGATCCTCTTCCTCACCCGGCAGGTGGTCAGCACCTATCGGTGCGTACTTGAATTCGCCACTGGCGACCTGCTGGCGGACGAGACCCGCCAGTATCACTGGGGCAACATCGTCGGCGTCTCGTCCGTCTCCACTCCCGCCTCCAAGAAGATCGAAGACCTGGCGAACCTCGTCCTTGTCGGCGAGGGGCAGAAGAAGAAGGACATCTCGTCGATGCACCAGTTCACCGTGTCGATCGTCAACGGAGAGCAGCTTGAGGTCACGACGCAATTCGGCGGGGAGAGCTTCGTGTCCTCGGGCGGCAAGATCGCCTGGAAGGGCAACGATCACGCGATGAGCATCATCCAGTCGGAGGTCCGCGCGCGCAACGCGCGGTGAACGAGCCCCGGGCGGGCGCGGGCGGGGTGGCGCCCGCGCCCGCCCGGACCAGGCGGGCGGGTTGCCGGACTGCGCCCCGGTGACCCGCCCTTTCCGTGCCGCGAACTCAGCCGAGGTGGGGGAGCAGGTCGGCGACCGAGTCCAGGATCAGCGGGCGGCCCGGCAGGCCGGCGGCCGCGGGCACCGCCTCGAGGTCGGCGCGCGCCGAGTCGCCGGAGAGCACGCCCACGACGAGGCCCGCGCCCGCGCGCAGGCCGCACTCGACGTCGGCGGGGGTGTCGCCGACGACGGCGAGGGACGCCACGGAGTCGCCGCCCAGCCGGAGCAGCGCGGTCAGCGGCATGTCCGGCCAGGGCCTGCCGCGCCCGGCGTCGGCCGGGGACAGGAACAGGTCGGCCACGGACCGCCAGCCGAGGGCGTCCACGATCGCGTCGCGGGTGACGGGGGCGAAGCCGGTGGACAGGCATACCCGGGTCCCCGCGTCCCGGCAGGCGGCGAACAGCTCGACCGCGCCAGGCATCGGCGAGATCTCCCCGCCCGCGACCGCGCCCGCGTAATGCTTCTCGAACGTGGCGTTGGCGGCCCGCGCCGCGTCCTCCTCGCCGAGGATGTGCCGGAATACCTCGATCTTCGACTGGCCCATCGTCGCCCGCGCGTACTGCATCGCGCTGTTGAAGCCGCGGGCCGTCAGGTTCCTGCTGGCGATCGCGGCGGCGAACGCCGCCATGACCGAGTTGCCGTCGCGGATGGTCGTGCCGGCCATGTCGAGGCAGATGACAGAGAAACGGCTCACAGGAAGGTCTCCTCGGCGATCGCGGGGGAGCAGGTCATGCCGCGCCCGCCCGGGCCGGTCACGAGGACCACGCCGGGGCCGACGGAGCTTCGGTGGTAGAGCGCCGTGGTGCCGGTCACCTCACTGTAGACGCCCGCCCAGCGCCGCTGTACCGGCGGCAGCTCCGCGCCGAGCAGCGCCGAGGCGCGCGCGAGCAGGTGCTCGTACGCGGCGGAGTCCACGTCGAACGCGAACGGCTCGTCGTACTCGTGGGTGTCCCCGATGGTCAGCGACCCGTCGAGGCGCTGCACCATGAGCAGCTGGGCCCGGTTCTCGGCGGCCACCGCCGCCTGGGGCGGCAGCGACGACAGCGACGGGACGTCGTAGGCGGGGTAGTAGCGCAGCGAGTCGCCGTCGGCGACCGAGGTGAGCAACCGGCCGGGGAACGGGCGCGTCTGCAGCATCTGCAGCCGCACCCGCCGCAGCCCCGCGCGGCCGGATCCCGGTGCTTGACCGGCCTGGGCGCCCGCGAGCGCGCCGGAGGCGGCCAGGTGCGGCCCGGCGACGCCGGTGAAGTTCGCCCCCGTGCACAGCACCACCAGGTCGCCCCGGTGCCACTGGCCCAGCTGGTCACGCACTCCGTTCGCGGCCACCTCGACGGCTTCCCGCCCCGGCAGCCACTCGTAGCCGGGCCCGCCGGCCGAGGCCAGCCAGGCCCGCAGCGCGGGCAGTGCCACCCGCGGCTCCACGATCGCGTCGGCCCGGCACCACAGCCCGCCGAGGAACTCACCGCGCAGCGCCGGGTTGACCTCCCGCACGTCACCGGCGGAGAGGACCTCGAACTCGCGCTGCTTCGCGTCGGGCAGTTCGGCTGCCTCCCGCATCACGGCAAGCTCCGACCCGGTCGTCGCGATGGTCAGCGACCCGGCCGGCCGGAACCCGGTCCCCGGAGCGTCGGCCGCGATCGACTCCCACAACTCGCGGGCGCGCAGCGCGAGGGCGAGCTCGGGCCGGCCCGCCGCCCGCTCACCCAGACGAGGCCGAAGTTCCTGACGCTCGCGCCGCGCCCTTCCTGTTCACGTTCCAGGTGCGTGACCGCCAGCCCGCGCCGCCGCGCCATGACCGCGTGCATCGTGCCGATAATCCCGCCGCCGACAATGACAACCCGCCCAGAAGCATCTATCACGGCAACTAGTGTAGCCATTCGGAAACTTGTATAGCCAAGTTGGGTTAGCCGCCGGCACGTTCCCAAGTCTTCGCCACGGCGCCCGGAGCCCTTGATAACAGCAAGAAGCGCGGAAGTGCGGTCGCACGCTTGTCCGGGCGCCGGCGGGGAGAACCGCTACGAACGGGGCGTGCGGGACAGCGCGTTCACCGCCACGGAGTTGCGCACGCTGAATGCCGCCTCCGTCCCCAGGTAGCGGTCGTCCGACCACTCGACGGGCACTCCGGAACGGTCCGTGGTGAACCGCCGCTCGCGCAGCAGCGGCACCCCGGCCCGGATCCCGAGCCAGCGGGCGTCCTCGGCCGACGCGGGCACCGCGTCGATGACGTGCTCGGCGTCGGTGAACAAGACGCCGAGCTCCTCGAGGCGCGCGGCGATGGAGTCGGCGGCCAGGTCAAGGCCCGCCACCAGGGCCCCGACCTTCTCCGGGTAGGCGGCGCGCTCCAGCATGACCGGCCGCCCGGACAGCAGCCGCACCCGGACCAGGAAGTACACCAGCCCGTCCTCGGGCAGGCCGAGCCGGGCGGCCTCGGAATCGGTGGCGGGCCGCCGCTCCAGCGACACCACCCGCCCGGTCGGCTCCTCGCCGATCGCCCGGGCCCAGCGCGAGAACGACAGCAGCTCGCCGAACGACTGCACCCGCGGCCCGCCGATGACGACGCGCCGGGCGCCGCGGCGCGAAGCGATCACCCCGTCGGCGCGCAGCGCGGCGAACGCCTGGCGCACCGTGCCGCGCGACACCGAGTACCGCTCGGCGAGCTCGGACTCCGACGGCAGCAGCGCGCCCGGCGGGTAGGCGCCGGCGGCGATGGCCGCCTTAATGTCCTCGGCGACCTTCCGGTACAGCGAGGACTCAGTCATAGGAGGAAAGCCTATCGGGACTTGCCGCGCAGCGCGATCATGGGCGCATCATCGAGTTGGTCGCACGTGCGTCTGTCCCCGGCATCGATGCGCCTCTGAAGCGCTCGGTCGTCCCAGGTCTGTAATTTTGGCGTTCAGTAGCTTGCGAGAAATCTAAGGTGTATCTTGTTATCGCTCAGCAAGAAGTCACTGTACGCCCGCCGTTCATTGTTGCCTAACGCGCGAGGGCCTTGTTTCTGAAAGGTAACGAAGATCGCGGAAAGAGAGTGAGTGGGGCGACCGGCGGGCTTACAAAGCTACTTTGGGACGGGTGCTGCCGGTAGGGGGAAGGGGAACCGGATGAGTGCTGGCGTCCTGCCGAGCCTCGGATCCGTTCGGGCAAGGCGGGTGCTGTCTGAATGTGTTCAGTCGCTTCCCGTCGCCGATCCGCTGGCAATGGCCTTGAGTGCGGTTGGTCGGCGATTTGATGAGCCCATGCGGCTCGCGGTCGTGGGTCAGGTTAATCGTGGGAAGTCGACCCTGGTCAACGCGCTGCTAGGCTCTCGAATAGTGGCCACCGGTCGTCAGGAACTGACGTACACTATCAATGAGCTGCACTTCGCGGAATCAGAGACCATCGTCGTTCATTTCAGAGACGGAACTCCGGCGCGGAGGGTTACGCGCGAAGAACTGTCCCACTGGACGAGCTATGACCCGCAATATCTGGCCGACCTGCGTCGTGTCCGTAAAGTGACCTTTGGCTTGCCTAATCAACTGCTCCGTGACCTGCACCTTATTGACACGCCAGGCCTTGGCAGCGTCCACATGGCCGATTCGGCAGCAACGCTTTCTCAAATTGGCCTTGACATAGACGCGATAGACCCGAGTCTGCGGGCGGCCTTCCATGACATGGTCAGCGGGCCCGGTGTCATCGCCAATGAAAGCTTCACCGAGCTTGATCAGGCCGATGCGGTCCTGTACCTATTCGACCGGGGGATCCATCAGCAGGACCGGATGGTTCTCTCCGAGTTCTCCAGCAACCGCCAGGACTCCTTGACGCCGCTGAAGGCCTTCGGTGTGCTCAGCAAGTGCGATGACTATTGGCCAGGGGGCTCGGAACTGGTCGGATCTGGCGATCCGCTCTCGTATCACCCGCTCCGCGACCATGCGAGCACGGTCATCGACCGCTACTTCAGTCGGTCCGATATACGCCAGTATTTCTATGTCGTGGTGCCGGTCGCCGCGAGAGTGGCGGCCGGGGCAGCCGAACTCGATGCGGACCATCTGACCTGGCTCGAAGAGCTTTCTCGTAACCATCCCGCAAGCCTGGCGAGGGAGTTGTCGGACGAGGCGAAGTTCGCTGGTTCCGCGGAGTGGATTCCTGCGGTCGCGCGGCGTCGCCTGCTAGTGCTGCTAGGTCCCTGGGGAATCCACCTCGCCTGTGCGGCGCTACGCGAGGGTCTGACTGCGGAAAAGGTTCGTAACCACCTTCTCACGGAAAGCGGAGTAAGCGAGGTACGCGAACTCATAGGTCGGCATTTCGGCAACCGGGCTACCCTTATTAAACTGAGTCAGGCCGTCAGGTCCGTACGGTTGATTCTATCGGCTCAGCGTGACAGAGAAGGCCCTTTGATCGAGGAAATCGGCAAGCGAATCGAGCTGCTGGAGAGGTCAGAGCAGGGTTTCGGAGAAATCGCGGCACTTTCTGCCTATTATAGGCATCAGCTGAATGATTTCGCGGAGTCAGAGATTAATGATTTGCTTGAAGTTACCGGTGAGCGGGGAACGCATTGTGCCAGCCGCTTGGGCTTGTCGGCCGATGCCTCGTTGACGGTTCTCACCGACAGGGCAGTGGAACGTGTACGTTACTGGACTATGCGCTCAAATGATCCGCTGCTAGAACGTCACGGCAGACAAGTAGCGCGTACTGTCCTCAGGAGCTATGAAGGCATCGCACACCGTATCCGCTTGGCTATGAGGTTCCTGGAAATGGTGGACTGAATGAGCTTCTCCGATATTGTGCAGCGCCGCCCGTGGCGTCGAGGTTCTCCGACACCCGAGACAGTGCGTCAGCTCGCCTTCGAAGTAGTGATGCTCGCGGCGGCATTGGCCGGTGAGGAGGGCGCATCAGTTGAGCCTGAGCGGGTGAATGCCGCGGCTCTCCTCGGAACCGCGCGCGGCCTGCTTGACATCGCGAGCCAGCGCGGCCGTGATATGCAGAGGGAACTCGCCGCTCTCCGCGCCGAGAACGCGGCGCTCCGTCATGCCATCGAGACAACGAAGACAGGCCAGGGAACTGCTGACACGCCAACAGCCCCACCCGCTATCTCGCGTGAACTGATCGGACTCGTCGACCGATGTGCCAACCAGAGGGATAACCCGGATTTTGGGTGGCTGAACAGCAGCATCACTCGCCTGCTTGAGCAGAGCGGGATTTACCCGATTGAAGACGATGGTGAGGTCGATCCTACGAGGCATGAGGTCATAGAGGTCCGCGGCGTCACACAGAGCGATCTGGTTAACCACATAGCGGCGACGGTGCGTCCCGGTTATGCCTGGCGTGGACAGATCCTGCGTGCCCAAGAAGTTGTCGCATTCGTGCGGGCGGAGTCGCCGTGACCACGGCCGCCTTCGTGGAACTGCGCACCGAGACATGTGCGCTTATCGACGCGCTGCGCACCTTCGGCCTGACGGAACCGTTGCGCCGGGAGCTTGACCAATGCGCTGATGACCTGATGAGTGACTGTGTCGTTGTCGTGGCCGGAGAGTTCAGCAGGGGAAAATCGAGCATGCTGAACGCCCTGGTAGGGCGTTCAGGGCTGTTCCCCGTTGGCGTCGACGTCACTACGGCCGTTGTCACCGAGCTGCGCTGGGGAGAACGGGAGTCGGCTGAAGTATGGCTCGGCGACGCTACCGAACCCATGACTGTGTTGGCGGTTGCTAACTACCTTACGGAGCAGGATAACCCCTCCAATGTCAAGGACGTCCGGCTAGTGCGGCTGGCTTTTCCGCTGGAGTTCATTCGGTACGGCATGGTGCTTGTTGACACGCCCGGGATCGGCAGCCTTAACGTCGAGCACGCGACGGCTGCCTATGCCGCGATCGGCAAGGCCGATGCGGTGATCTTCGTCGGCGCGGCCGACGAACGGATGAGCACGACCGAGTTGTCCTACCTTGCCAGGGCGATGACCAGGTGTCCGCTGCTGATCACGGTCCTGACGAAGGCGGATAAGCTATACGACCCTGGACCGGAAAATGAGGTTGTGGTCGCGCGCGAGCGCATCGCGAAGGCCAGTGGAAAGCTTCCGGAAGAGGTCCTGGTTACCGCCGTGTCGGCCCGCCGGATGCACGAGGCCCTACGCGCTCATAACCGGGACCTGATGAACAAGTCTGGGTTCCCGCAGCTTGAGGAACTGCTGACGACAAGTCTTGCAGGCACATGGGGGAGATCGCGCCTGAACCGCGCGCTCGATGCCGTCAGCAGAGGTCTCGATAAGACCGCTGCCCCAATTCAGAACGAGATGCTTGCCCTGAGCAGCGACGGGGCGCTGACGAAGGTCCGTGCCGAGTTGGACATGACCCGTGCTCGCGCAGCCGAACTGGCTGAAGACTCGGCGGGCTGGCGCAGCGAACTGGCCGTCAGCTTCAAGCGAGAGGCCGACATGATTCGAGAGGTCTTGCGCGAGGCGTGCGCCGCCGTCAAGGACGATTTCGTGGGCGCGGCGTATTCCGATCGGGCGGCAAGCTCGCCGGAGACGCTGGTCAGGGAATGTACCGCTCGGCTCGTCGATGCCGTGGAAGAAGCCGGCTCGCAGCTGCGGGACGCGTGCGAACGAGTCGCCGCGCGTGCATCAGACCAGACCCTACTGCAACTCACCGCGGCGGTAGGAGTATCGCAGATTGAAGTGAGCCTCCGATTGCCTGCCGCTATTACGGACCGTCGGCATAACCCCGGACTGGTGGAATCGGCGCTCAAGGCCGCCGCGCTCGGGACTGGCGTGGGATCCGCCGTAGGCGGTGCTATTGGCACGCTAATCCTTCCCGGCGTCGGCACCGCGGTGGGCCTTGCTGGCGGGCTCGCGGGCAGCTTGGTCGGACTGGTGTCGGGCGTATATGACCATTACGTGAAATCCGGCCGAGAGCGGCGCGAAGAAGTGGGTGGATTGCTAGTCAACTTGGTCCAGCCGAGGCTGGAACGGGTTATTGACCGCATCCTCAGCGACGCGGAGGCGGCGACTGAGGCGGCACGGGACCGCCTGCTCGCCAAGCTTGATGACGAGATCGCCGCCGCGCAGGATTCAGTCGCCAGATCCATCAGGGCTCTCGAGGAGCACCGCATGGCCACCGAAGAGGAACGGCAGTTGCGGCGCGGGCAGCTAACGTTCCAGTTGACTGAGTTCAGTAGGTTCGAACACTGGCTCGGCGCCATCCGTGAGCGCGCCCTGGCTCTCGGACAGGCACAGTGATGGGACTCGTTTACGGCATCGACTTCGGTACCTCAAACTCGGCGATCATGGTCGGGCTTCCGGATGGCAGGATTCGCCGAGTACGTAATCCGGTAGAGAGCATCTACGACATTCCAAGCGTGGTGTGCTTGCGATCGGATGACACGCTCGTGGTAGGGAGTGTAGCGTGGCGCATGAGATTGCAACGCCCGGCCTGGTACCGCGATGAGTTCAAACGTGACATAGGCCGTTCCGTGCCTTTTATCTTTCCGCCGGAGAATCCAGGTGACACAAGAGGCAGCCGCAGCTTTGAGATTAACTTTCTAGTCGCACAGGTGCTGCGCCTGCTGCGCGAGCAGGCCGAGCATGAAGTCCCTGGCGATGTTGATCTGGTTGTCATTACCGTGCCGGCTTCATGGCAGGCAAGTAACCGCGGCCAGATGCTCCAGGCGGCCGCGATCGCCGGATTCGAGCACTCGCGTGTTCGCCTGGTGACGGAACCGGAGGCTGCAGTAGCGTATGCGGTTCAAGAGCATATTGGAGATCAAGAAAAGACACTGCTTGTATACGATCTTGGTGGTGGAACCTTCGATTGCGCCATCGTGCGAGGAAGCAAGCTGACCGGATTCGAGGTACTCGGGGAAGCTGGCGGGCTCGACGATGTCGGCGGGGTAATTTTCAACCGCGAAATCCTCAGGCTCGTCAGGAGCCGATTCCCGCAGGAGATGGACCAGCTCTTCACCAGGCGAAATGATGATATCCAAGTGCTTCAGCGCCGCCTGCAGATCCGTGATACATGCGAGTACGTGAAGCGCTACCTTTCAACGGAGCTCAACTTCGAAGGCATGCTCCCCGAACTCGCTCCCGACGCAAACTTCAGTCTTACCCGGACTGAGCTTGCCGAGCTGATTTCCCCCATGCTGACGGAGACGATCGCCGAATGCGAGAGGCTGCTTCGGAGCCTCGACATGGACTGGAGTGGGATCGACATGGTAGTGCCGGTCGGTGGCAGCAGTAGGTTGCCGATCGTAGGCGAGATGATCGCCCGACGCAGCGGAAAGCAACATGCCTCCGTGATGCGGGTAGAGGACCCCGAACTTGCTGTGGTACATGGCGCGGCGTTGCATGCACTCGCGTTCGCGAACATGTCAGCGCATGGAAACGATGGACACGCCCGCCAGCGGGCGATCATCCCAGATCAGCCGCTCCCTGAGCGGTCATCGGCAACTCCCGAAGATCCTGAAGATATTGCGCGGCCCCCGACTCCCGCTCAGCCTCAAGCAGCAGCCGTCCCGGTCTTCGCCCCGTCGCTCGCGTCCGCGATGACTGACGCACGGCCGGAGATCGCTCCGCCTCGGGCCAATCGCCCCGCGCCGCGTAGCGATTGGAGACGCAAGCGGCCGGTGCCGACAGTGAAATTCCCGCCCGCTGGAACTAGCTTTCAGGCTCGCCAGATCCGGACTATCGCTCAGGTCAGGCGGTGCCACAGAAGCACGGCCGCCGTTGTCTGTTTGGCCGCTGTGTTCGCCATCGTCAATTTCTTTGATATCCCTGGCAATGCGAAGCCTGGTCACGGGATAACTCAAAGCGACTTGACCAATGCCGCTTATGGACTTACGGCCTTGGCTGTCGTGGGGTTCGCTGTGACATCGGCGGCGCTGAATAGGGCGTTGAAGAGTTGGGGAGGGATGCTCACTGCAGGCATCGCCACCGCGTGTGCCGCTGTCGCCCACTATTTCATCCATGGGTGGGGTGGTTGGGTGTGCCTCGCACTATTTCTACTGGTCGCACTATTCGCGTGGGCAGCCGGATCTGAGAACATCCCAGCTAAAATGAAATTTGTTCGTAGTGTACAGGTCGGCCCATCGGGCCTAGTGCTCGACTTTGATGATGGTCAGAGTTTCACCTTTCGATGGAACGAGATTGAGTCAATCATTGAGCAGTCGACTACGGTGACTGCTGTGATTGTTGCCAATAGGTTCGGCGCGGGCTACGGCGGCAATCGGCTAAAATATGATCAAGAAGAACATACTGTAGAGTTGTTCGCGCGATATCATTTCACGGCGGAGCGCGACGTACTGGCTGCGATCGACTTCTATAGCGGCAAAACCCTTACGCAGCAGGTGGTCTAGCCGGCAGGCTAGCCACGAGCAACCTCGGTCTCCGGCGCTAGCAGCGTCCCCGGCGGGTCAGTAGTCACACCACAAACCCTACTTCGAGCGCGCCGCGTCGAGCTCGAGCTCGTCCTCGGTCCGGCGCGCCCTAGCCCGCACTTCGCGCGCCGCACCAGGTCCGGGTATGCGGCAGGGACCGGCTCAACGTCCACGCAGGCGAGTTCGTTCCGGCATCTATCGAACACGTTGGTGTGACTGGGTGAATTTCCTTGCAAATACCCTCAGAGGGTGCCCATCGGGGATCGGCTGTACTTCAGGGTGTCCCGCAAAGTCGTTTGCGCTGGTCATGAGGGGCTGCTGAGACCGAAGAGTGAGATCGGCAGGAAATAGGCTGCGGAATTAACATGATCATGGGCCGGGCCGCGGTGTCGCCGGGACAAACCGGCCGTAACGGGCACGCTCGAGCCCGGCGCGAGGGGCGAGAGCGCCCTAAGCCAATGTCATTGCGCGTGGCGAGAGATTTCTTTACGTGTGGTGCAATGTATTCGCGTAGTGCGGAATTTCCGCGTTATCGTCGTTGCCCAGGGCCGGTGGGGCTGGCGGTGACGTGCTGCAGGGCACTCCAGTCGGATCACCTCAAGATCCGCCTGGTGTAATGCATAGAGATGCTCCAGATTTATGGACGCGGGATCGTGGCGACATTACGTCATTGCGTCGCGTAGGGCAGCAAGATCTGCATCGGCTCGGGCGGCTCGCGTTCGCTCGGCGCCGAGAAGCGCCTCGTGTGCGGACTCAAGCCGGGCTATCTCGCCAGCGTGGACGTCGCGCAGGCGGTTGAGCTCGTCGCGCAGGCGTTCCAGCTCACCGGTGACAGCCGTCGCGCGTGCCTCCGCGGCGGCGCCGGCTGCCATGGCCGAGGCGGCCGCCGTCTGCGCCCGGTCACGTTCCGCCCGGGCCCGGTCCGCCTCGGCATCCGCTGCTGAGGCCCGTTGCTCGACCAGTGCCCGCTCTCTCGCCGCCTGCTCCCGACCTGCGGCGGCTGCTTTCTCCGCCTCCAGCCGCGTGGCGGCCACGAGGCTGTCCGCGCGTGTCTGTGCCTTGGCGACCTCTCGGCGCGCCTGGTCCTGCGCGGCCGCCGCCGCTGCCCTTGCTTCCTCGGCCCGCATGCTGGCTTGCTCGGCCCGTTCCTGCGCTGCGGCCGTCTCTGACTGTGCTGCGGCCTTGACCGCCGCCGCCTCGTCCAGTGCCGCGCGCTGCGCCGATTCCGCCGCTCTGGCCCGGCTGACCATGTCGGCAAGGTCACGCTCGAACCCGGCGGTCCGCTCGGAGAGCAGCCGCTCGGCCTCTTCCGCATCCTCGGTGAGCTGCTCGGCCGCCTCGTCCGCGGCCGCCCTGAGGCGAACCGCCTCGTCGCGCCCGCGCTCGGCGGCCAGCTGCGCCCGGCGCGCGTCGGCGGCGTCCTGCTCGGCCTGCGCGAGCTGCCGCCCGGCCCGCGCCGCGACGGTCGCGATCTCCAGGTCCAGCGCCGCCGGGTCGGCAAGGGAGGCGAGCTCCTCGCCGACCCGCTGGTAGAGCTCGCGCTCCGCCCGCAGCCCGGCGAGCGCCGCCGCATGCTGCCGCCTGGCCTGCTCAAGCAGCTCACTGGCGCGTTTCTTCGCGGAAGAGAAAGGCCCAGGCCCCCGAACGGATGCGGCCGACTCTCCGCCGTCATCCCCGTTTTCTGCGGCTTGGCCAGTACCCGGGTCGCCGCCGCCCGGTCCGCCGCCGGCGTACGGCCGGCGCTGGCCGTCACCGTCGCGGCCGCCCGGCAGCTCGTGGCCGGCCCGTCCCGCGCCGCCGTCGCGCCCGCCGCCCGCGCGGAGGGCCGCCCAGCGGTTGCGCGCGTTGTGCACCGGCCCGCCGCCCCGCTCCGGCGGGTCGGCCTGCAGGCAGTACTCCTTCTGCCTGCCGGAGCCCGACGCGCGGCCAGGCGCGCGGGACCTCGTACATCCGGGCCAGATACACCGGTCCTCGGTGACGGCGGCGTCAGCATCGCTCACGAGAAGCCATTCTATCACTCCAATCCAGATTGTTAGATTGATAATAGAGAGAAAGAAAGCATGATTCTGGGCCTCACTCTCGATACTCTTGACATATCGTGACTGAGAAACAGCTGGCCAGGCCGGCCGGCGGATCACCGGCCGCAGGGCCCTACAGCGGCGCCGACTACGCGGTGCCCGACGAGACCGTCGCCCTGATCAGGGAGGCGGTGCCCGAGAACACCGCGCTTGCCTACCGTTCGCGCTGGCGGTCGTTCGAGGCGTGGTGCAGCGACGCGGGCCGGGTCGCGCTGCCCGCGACCGCGCAGACCGTGGCGGCCTACCTGACCCACCTGGCGGTTGACCGCGGCCTGAAGGCCACCACGGCGGACGCCCACCTGACGGCGATCCGTGCCGTCCACCGGGGTGCCGGGGCGGCGCCGCCCGACGGGCTGGCCGCGCGGAAGGTCGTCGTCGCCGCGCAGCGCCGCGAGGCGGCGCGCGCGGGCCGGTACGG
This sequence comes from uncultured Actinomycetota bacterium, assembly GCA_963767685.1. Lineage (GTDB taxonomy): Bacteria > Actinomycetota > Actinomycetes > Streptosporangiales > Streptosporangiaceae > Trebonia. The sequence goes on along the minus strand of CAVYEZ010000005.1, from coordinate 117,480 downwards.
GCCGCGCAAGGCCGTCCCCGTCATGGCGACCGACCTGCCCGCGATCGTCGCGGCCGGCGACACGGGCACGCCGGCCGGGCTGCGCGATCGCGCCGTCATCCTGCTCGGGTTCGCCTTGCTTGCCCGCCGCGCGGAGCTGGCCGCGCTCAGCGTCAGCGACGTGGAGCACGTGCCGGGCGAGGGGCTGGCCGTGACGATCAGGGCGTCCAAGACCGACCAGTCCGCGCGCGGCGTCGTCCGGCGCATCCACTACGCCTCGGCCGAGGCGGTCTGCCCGGTCCGCGCGGTCCTCGCCTGGCTGGAGTACCTGGGCGCGGCGGGCGTCGCCACCGGGCCGCTGTTCACCAGGATCGACCGCTGGGGCAACCTCGGGGCCGGCGCGGGCGGGCGCTACCGGGCCGGCCCCGGCGGGCCCGCGCGGGCAGGCCGGGACGGGCGGCTGCGCCCGCAGGCGATCGGCGACATCGTCGCGGCGGCGTGCGCGGCCGCTGGCCTGGCCGCCCCCGACGCGGTGCCGGGCGAGGCGCCATCGCCAGGGCAGCAGGCCGACCGCCGCCGCTACAGCGGCCACAGCCTGCGCCGCGGCGGCGCGACCGCGATGCTGCGGGCTGGCGCGCAGCCGCTGAACGTCAGCCGCCACGGCCGCTGGGCCGACGGCTCCCGCGCGTTCGCGGGGTACGTCGAGGAGGCCACCGGGTTCGGCGACGCCAACCCGACCAAGGGCCTGCTCTGACCCGGGCGAGGCGGCCGCGGCCGTTCCGCGCGGCCATGGTGGCCGCGCACCCGGCCGTGAGCGCCTTCCGCGGCGCGGTCACCGCGGGCGCGGCCTGTGCCCTGGCCGCCGCCCTCATCGCGGTGTTCCTCGTCCCGCCGGTGCTGCGGGGCGCGGACGACGGGCGCCCGGCCCACTGACGGCTCGCGGGGAAGCCGGGACGGTGCTAGGCGAGGGCAGCGTCGAGCAGCGTCCCGGCGGCCGCCCGGGCCGCGACCGAGGAGGAAGGGTCGCGGTCCATCCGCGCGGACAGGGAAGCGCCGTCGTAGATCATGTGCAGCTGGCGGCCTAGCGTCTCCGGGTCGGGCGCCCCCGCCTCCCGGGCCAGGCCGGTGAGCAGGCCGCAGACCCAGCCGCGGTAGTCATCGGCGGCGCGCGAGACCGCCTCGCCCGGCGACTCGGCGCTCGCCGCGACGAAAGCGCAGCCGCGGAACCCGGAATCGGCGAATATCTCGCCCTGCGCCTCGAAAACGCCGAGCAGCCGTTCCCTGGGGGTGCTGTACCGCTCCAGGTAGCTGGTGATCCGCGCGGCGACCCGCGCGTGCCGGGTCTCCAGGTAGGCGCGGACCAGCTCGTCCTTGCTGCCGAAGGTGTTGTACAGCGACGCCTTCGCCACCCCGGCGCGCTCGATGACCCGGTCAATGCCGACGGTGTGCACGCCCTCGTCGTAGAACAGCTCGTTGGCGGCCTCGAGCAGGCGCTCCCGCGCCGAGAGCCCGGCCGCGGCCTTAGCGCTCATCGTCGATCACCTCTCTAGACTGATCTGTCTATTAGTACCATGCCGCACCGCCGCCCGGGCAGGGCTCGCGTCGCGGACGGTGCGGATCCGCCGCCGGCACCGGTGTCGACATAGCGACACCGGTGCCGGCGGCGCCGCGCCTCGCCGCCGGCGCTCACCGCGCCCGGCGGCCCAGGGACAGGGCGGCGAGGGCGAGGGCGGCGAGCACGATCAGCGCCCCGCCGTAGTCCCTGGCCGCGCCGGTCAGGCCCGCACCGTGCACCGCGAGGAACCCGGCCGCCACCGCGGGGACCCCGAGGCCGAGGTAGGAGACGGTGAACAGCAGCGAGAGCACCCCGGCCCGCTCGTGCGGCGCCGCGGCGGGAACGACCGTCCTGATGCCCCCCTGGAACCCGCTACCGAACCCGATGCCGCTGATCGCCGTGCCGACGAAGAACAGCGCGGGGGACCCGGTGCCGAGCGCGACGAGCGTGACGGCGACGCCGGCGACCAGCGCCACGATGCCGGTGAGGAGCACGGCCGCCGGCCGGACCGTGCGCAGCAGGTAGACGGAGGTGACCGCGGTCACGGTGAGCAGCGTGAGCGACCCGCCGCCCAGGACCACGCTGTCCGACCCGGTCAGCGCGTGGACGAGGGCCGGGCCGAGCGCGGCGTACAGGCCGCCAAGGGCCCAGACGGCGAACACCGCGGGCGCCGCCGCGAGCACGTGCCGGCGCACCGACCGGGGCAGCCGGAGTTCGGGGACCAGGACGGTGGCGGGGAGCGGGCTCGCGGTCACGGTCTCCCGCAGCAGCGCGACCCCGGCGGCCTGGACCGCGAAGACCCCGATGAGCGCCAGGTAGATCAGGTGCGTGGGCGCGGGCAGGTACTGCACGAACAGCGCCGAGAGCAGCGCTCCGGTGCCGGTCCCGATAGCGGGGGACAGGGCGTTGGCGAGCGTGCCGCGCTCCCGGTCGATGTCGAGCAGCGCCGCGCCGATCGCGCCGAGCGCCGCCCCGGTGGCCAGGCCCTGGATGACCCGGGCGATCATCAGTTCGCCGACACCGCCCGCGGTCGCGAACACCACCATCGAGGCCGCTTGCACGGTGAGCGCGCCGAGGAGGACGGGCCGCCGGCCGACGTAGTCGGACACCCGGCCCAGGGTCAGCAGCGAGGCGAGCACCGCGAGCGCGTAGACGCCGAACACGATCGTGGTCGTGACCGGGCTGAAGCCCCAGCGCTGCTGGTAGATGGCGTACAGCGGCGTGGGCGCGCTGGACGCGGACAGCAGCGAAACTATCAGCGACGCGAGCAGGACCAGGGCCGGCGTCCCGGCTAGCCGTCCCTGGCCGTCGCCGGGCAGGCGCAGGCGGCGGCTTCCCCGGCGCGAGAGCGGGTCCTCGGGAAGGCCGAGCACGACGCCGGCGTCCCCCGGGCGGGCGAGCTGGTTACGGGCACCGCCCCGCAGGCCAGCCCCCGCCGCGGCGGGCCGCCGGGCGAGGCCGGCCCCGGGCTGGTCGGCGGGGGCGGCCGTCGCGGGCGCGAGCTCGTCCGTGGCGCGGTTCTGGTTCATGACGATGACTCCCGGTCCGTATCCACTGGGTAGACCAGTCTGTCTATCCACGGTCATCATTAAAACAGACAGGTCTGTTCAATGCAAGTAGCCGGGCGACCGCGTCCGGGCAGGCCAGACCGGGAGCACGCGGACCAGGCACCCGGCCGGGACGTGACGTCAGAACGCTGGCGGTGTACGCGACCCGGGCGCTGGACGCTGTCAGGCGCTAGCGCGCTGTCGGCTCGCGGCGCGGGCCCGCCACCGGCCGTCGTCGAAGCCGACCTCGATCGGGTGCCGGAAGGCGGCGGACACGTGCTCGGAGGTGATCGCGTCCGCGGCCGGCCCGGCGGACACGACGCGCCCGTCCGCGAGCAGCAGCGCGTGCGTGGTGGAGGAGGGAAGTTCCTCCAAGTGGTGGGTCACCAAGACGGACGCGACGTCCGGGTGCGTCTCCGTCAGCAGGTCGATGGACTCGAGCAGCTGCTCGCGGGCCGCGATGTCGAGTCCGGTCGACGGCTCGTCGAGCAGGATCAGCCGGGGCTCGCAGACCAGGGCCCGGGCGATGAGCACGCGGCCCCGCTCGCCCTGGGACAGCACGTTCCACCGGAACCCCGCCTTGCCGCCGAGGCCGAGCGACTCGATCAGCGCATCGGCCCGGGCGGCCCCCGCGGGCGTCGGCCGCCAGCGCGGCGCCGTCTCGATGGTGCCGGTGAGGCCGGTGAGCACGATGTCGCGGACCGGCAGCGGCGACCGCAGCGGGTGACGGGGGTTCACGTGCCCGATCGCCCGGCGGAGGGCCTGCAGCTCCACTCGGCCGAGCTGCTGCCCGAGCACGTGCACGGTCCCGGAGGAAGGATGGGTGACCGCCCCGCAGAACGCCGAGCAGCGTGCTCTTGCCCGCGCCGTTCGGCCCGAGCATGGCCCAGCGCTCGCCCGCCCGCACCGTGAAGCTGACGCCGCGGATGATCTCGCTGCCGTCCCGGCGGTACGTGACGTCCTGAAGTTCCAGCACGGGCGGGGCCGCGAACGTTTGCACATCCATAAGAGCGGTCGCTACCTGCCAGTCACGTCAGCATCACCAGGGGACAGTGAAAATCCTAGGGGACCGCCCGGGCCCGCCGGGCCCGCCAGTCACGTGATCCGCGCCTCATCGCTCAGGCCACGTGGCCCCGGACGAACTCGGCGTGCCTGACGCCCAGCGGACGAACACGGCCGGCACGTCCCTTCCACGAATCCGCGAACAACCGAACATGAAATCCACGAGCACAATCGGCGGCCAGCAACCCGGCGGAATGGCCGTGGCCGCCCCGTGGGTTACGGTACAGACAAGTGGCCTATCAGGAGGAGTTCCCATGAGCCGCACTGTGAAGATCCCGGACGCCACCCACCCGATCACCATCCGTCCCACTGGTTCGCGGGTAACCGTCCGCGTCGGCGGCACGGTGGTCGCCAAGACCGACGACGCGCTGTCCCTGGCCGAGTCGACTTACCCGGTCGTTCAGTACATCCCGCTCGCCGACGTCGACCAGTCGCTCCTTGAGCGCACCACCACGCAGAGCTACTGCCCCTACAAGGGCGACGCCAGCTACTACACGGTCAATTCCCCGGACGGCAGCACCGAGACCGACGTCATCTGGACCTACGAGCACCCGTACCCGTCGGTCGCGGAGATCGCCGGCCACGTGGCCTTCTACCCCGACCGCGCCGAGATCACGGTCGACCCCGCCTGACCGGCGCGGGCCGGGACACGGCGCCCGTACCTGCCGCCAGGCACCATTAGCGGGAGCGCCGAATCCGGCGGGTGGCTAGACCAGCATGCTGAGGGGGCTCTCCAGGCGGGCGGTGAACGCCGCGAGCCAGCGGGCCGCGAGTGCCCCGTCAATCGCGCGGTGGTCGACCGACAGCGTGCAGCGCATCACCGTGGCCGCCCGCACCTCGCCGTCGACGGCAACCGGCTGGGCCCTGGCCGCCCCGACCGCGAGGATCCCGGACTGCGGCGGGTTGATGATCGCGGAAAACTCCACGGTCCCGTACATGCCCAGGTTGGAGACCGCGAAGGTACCGCCCTCGAGCTCGTGCTGCAGCAGCTTCCTGTCCCTGGCCCGCTGCGCCAGGGCGGCGGCCTCCCGGGCGATCGCGGACAGCTTCTTGCCCTCAACCCCGCGCAGCACGGGGGTCACGAGTCCGGTCTCGGTCGCGACCGCTATCGATACGTCGACAGATCGATACGCGATCAGGCCCTCGTCGCTCCAGGTGACGTTGGCCTCCGGCACGTCGCAGAACGCCGCCGCGACCGCCGCGATCACGAAGTCATTGACCGATACCTTTCCCGCCCCCTGGCTGTTCGCCGGCAGTGCCTCGTTCACCCGCTCGCGCAGCGCGAGCAGCTCGTCGACGACGGGCTCGGCGGCCATGTAGAAGTGCGGAACCGTCGCCTTCGACTCCGTCAGCCGCCGCGCGATCGCCCGCCGCATGGGCGTATGAGGGATGAGGTCCCCGACGGCCGGGCCGGGCCCGCCGCTGTCCGCCCGCGGCAAGGGAAGAGCGCTATTCCGAACGGTGGCGGGCTGAACCTCGCCGCCCGCCGTTGCCTCGCCGGACGGGGCGGGCGCGGAGGCGGCTGCCTGCGGCTGGGCGGGCGCCGCTGCCGGCAAGTGCTCTAGGTCGCGGCGCACGATCCGCCCGTTCGGCCCGGTCCCCGCCAGCCCCGCGAGGTCGATGCCCCGCTCGCCCGCGAGCTTGCGCACGAGCGGGCTGGCGAAGATCCGCCCGCCGCTCGCGGGCGCCTGGTGCCCGTTCGTCCCGCCCACGGCGGCACCGGCGGGCCCGGGCGTGGCGGCCGGTGCCGGGGCCGATGACGTGACCGGGCCGCTGGGCGCCGCCGTTACCGCGGCCGGCCCGCCAAGGGCGGCGTTGATGTCCGCTTCGGTCTCGCCGGCGGCGACGAGCACCGCGATCGCGTCGCCGATCTCGCCGCTGTCACCCTCGCCGAGGACGAGCCGCCCGACGACGCCGGCCTGCTCGGCCGCGTACTCGACGAGCGCCTTCTCGGTCTCGATCTCGGCGATCGGCGTGCCGACCGCGACCGTGTCGCCGACCGCCACGAGCCAGTGCGCGAGCGCGGCCTCGGTGGCGCCCGCGAGCACGGAAGGCATCCGCACGACGGTGGCCATCAGCCGGTCACCTTCCCGGCCCCCGTGTTTCCGAAGCCCGTGTTTCCGAAGCCCGTGTTTCCGAACCCAGTGTTTCCGAAGCCCGTGCGTACCCGTTCCAGTGCCGCCGCGACCTCCTCGGTCTTCGCGATCGCGGCCCGCTCGAGGACCCTGGAGATGGACGGCGACGACTCGGTGCCGTGCACCCGCTGCACCGGCTGGTCGAGCCAGTCGAAGAACCGGCGCTGCACCTCGTCCGCCAGCCAGCCGCCGTAGGAGGTGCCGAGCGCGCCCTGCTCGACGATCAGCACCGCGTTGGTCTTCCTGACCGACTCGCCGACGGTCTCCCAGTCGAGCGAGGCCCGGTCAAGGAAGCGCAGGTCGATCAGCTCGGCGTCGATCCCGGTGCGCTCGATGGCCTCGGCCGCGTGCGCCACCATCGACAGGTAGGTCAGCACGGTGACGTCGGCGCCTGCCCGGCGCACCGCCGCCTTGCCGAAGGGGATCTGGTAGTCCAGGTCAGCGACCGGGATCTCGCCCTCTGACCCGTACAGGTCGACATGCTCGAGCATGAGCACCGGGTCGCCGACGGCCAGGGCCGCGTTCATCAGCCCGACGTAGTCGAACGGGGTAGACGCCGCCATGATCCGCCAGCCGGGCGAGGTGGCGAAGATGCCCGCCGGGTCCATGAGGTGCTGCGACCCGTACCCGGACCCCATGGCGACCTTCGTCCGCAGCACCAGGGGCACCGGGTTCCTGCCGCCGAACATGTGCCTGGCCTTGCCGATCTGGTTGAACACCTGGTCGGCGGCCACCCAGAGGAAGTCCGGGTACATGAACTCCACGACCGGCCGGAACCGTCCGTCGAGCGCGAGCCCGCCGCCGAGGCCCGCGAACGCGTTCTCGCTGATCGGCGTGCCGAGGACGCGGCCCGGATATTTCTTGACCAGCCCCTTGGTCGCGCCGTTGGTGCCGCCTGCCAGCTTGTGCACGTCCTCGCCGAGGACGACGATCCGCGGGTCCGCGCCCATCCGCCGGTCCATCACCGCCGCCACCGCCTCGATGAACTTCCCGCGCCGCAGCTCGCCGGTGAACTCCGGCTGCTCGGCGGTCCGCGCCCCGGCGAGCTCGGAAAGGTCGCCGCGGACCCCGACGTTGACGAACGCCGGGTCCGGCCACAGCTCGGGGCGGATGCGCCGCGCGCCCACCTTGGCGCCAGGCGCCGGGTCCGGCCCGACGAGCGCCGCGGCGGCGGCCCGCATCGCCTCGACGGCCTGGGCGCGCACCGCGGCGATGCCCGCCTCGTCGATCAGCCCCAGCGTGGTCATCTCCCGGCCGACCCGGTCAAGCGGGTCGCGGGCCCGCCACTCGGCCTCCTCCTCCTTGGTCCGGTAGCCGAACGCGGACCCGGGGTACGGGCCGTTCTGGTGAAAGAACCGGTAGACCAGGGCCTCGACGACGACTGGCCCCTCCCCGGCGCGGAGCCGCTGCGCGGCCTTCTCCATGACCAGGTGCACCGCGAGCGGGTCCATGCCGTCAACCCGCCAGGACGTGATGCCGAAGCCGAGGGCCCGGGCCGACAGGCGGGGCTCGCCGGTGGCCTCCGCGACGGTGGTGGAGACCGCGTACCCGTTGTTCTCCATGAAGAAGCAGACGGGCAGCTTCCACGCCGAGGCGAGGTTCAGCGACTCGAGCACCGAGCCGATGTTGGCCGCGCCGTCGCCGAAGTAGGTGACGGTCAGGTCCGTTCCGTCGGGCCCGGCCGGAGAATGCTGCTGGGCCCAGGCGTTCCCGGCGGCCATGGGTACCCCGCCGCCGACGATGGCGTTGGTGCCGAGGGCGCCGGCCTCGAACCACTGCAGGTGCATCGAACCGCCGCGGCCGGCGCAGTACCCCTGGGCAAGGCCGAGGATCTCCGCGAGGGTGCGCTGCAGTACCTCGGCGACCTCGGGGGTCACCAGCGTGTCGAGGGACAGCGCCCCCTTGGTGACGTGGGTGAGCGCCTTGGCGAGGAACTGGTGGTGCCCGCGGTGCGAGCCGTTGACCGCGTCGGAGGAGCGCAGGCCCACGATCGAGCCGACCGCGCCGCCCTCCTGGCCGATGGAGGAGTGCGCGGGCCCGTGCACCAGTCCCTCGCCGGCCAGCTCGAGCACGGTTTCCTCGAAGGCGCGGATGAGGTGGAGCTGGCCGAGCATGGTGGCGAGCAGGGCGGGGTCGGCCGCCTTCCAGTCCGCGGCCGTGGTGGACAGCTCGCTCCACTCCGCGGCCGGCGTGAGGCGCTTAAAGCGTGGCATGCTCGCCACGCTAGCCCGAAGATGAATACATTTCAACCGCAATCTGCCTCAGTTGGGCGGATTACCGGCCTCTCAAGGGTTACATTGGATACATTCTCTCCTGAGCGAAAGCGCGCGCCCGTGTTTTTGGACTGAGCGACGAGGGGAAAAAACAGCGCCTTCGGGCGCGCGGAGGCGAGCAGGAAAGCAGAGTGGGTTCATGGGCATACCGGGGCTGCGCGGCGGCGACCACATCGGGATCACCGTGCCTGACATGGAGCAGGCGCACCAGTTCCTCGTCGGCGTGCTCGGCTGCGAGTTCGTGTACGCGCTGCCGGAGATGCGGCACGACGACGACTGGATGCTCGAGCACCTGAACGTCGACCCGCGCCGTGCCGTCAGCGAGATCCGCTTCTACCGCTGCGGGTTCGGGCTGAACTTCGAGGTCTTCGAGTACGAGCGGCACGAGGGGCAGCGGGACGTGCCGCGCAACAGCGACCTCGGCGGGCACCACGTCGCGCTCTACGTCGATGACATGGACGCGGCCTGCGCGTACCTCGAAGCCAAGGGCGTGCGCCTGCTGGCCGGCCCCGTGGCCAGCAGGAACGCGTCGGCCGGGCAGCGCTGGCGGTACTTCCTCGCCCCCTGGGGAATGCAGTTCGAGCTGGTCAGCTACCCCGGCGGCAAGGCCTACGAGCACGACGCGCCCGAGAATGAGACAAGAGTGAAGCTGTGGCACCCGGCCCACCCGGAACTATGACCGGCGGTACCGCCGGCTACAGCGCCGCCGAGCGCGAGCCGAGAACGGGCGCGGAAAACACCCTCAGCGAGTGGATCGCGGACGCGCTGCGCACCGCGATCCTGGACGGCAGCTACCGGCCCGGCGAGCGGATCAGGCAGGAGGACGTCGCCGCGCGGTCGGGGGCGAGCCGCATCCCGGTGCGCGAGGCCCTGCGGATGCTGCAGGCCGAGGGCCTGGTCACCCTCGTGGCGAACTCCGGCGCCTGGGTGACGCGGCTGACCCTGGCGGAGTGCGCCGAGCTGTACCAGATCAGGGAGCGCCTCGAGCCGCTGCTGCTGCGCGCGTCCCTGCCCGGCCTCGACGGCGCCACCCTCGGCCGGCTGGCGGAACTCGCCGAGGAGATGGAGCGGTCGGGCGTCGACGTCGACGCGTTCCTCCGCGCCGACCGGGAGTTTCACCTCACCTCGTACTCGGCGGCCGCGCCCGGAGAGACGTCACAGATCATCGGGAGAATGTGGAATACCACCCAGCATTACCGGCGGGAGTTCACTAAGCTCGCCGCTCGGCGGGCGAGCCTCGGCGCGACGCACCTGGAGCACCGACTGCTGCTCGACTGCCTGCGCCGCGAGGACGCCGACGACGCCGAGCGCGTGCTCGTCATGCACATCAGGCGCACCCGCCTGGAGCTGAGCAGGCACCCGGAGATCTTCGGCTAGGCCGTGGGCGCGGGACGCATGTGGCGAATGACTTGACATTGCCGCGAACTATCGCCAAAGTTGCAAACGATTGCACCTTCGTGGTTTCGTCGGTGCCGTCAGCTGTCGCATGGATGTCGTCAGAAGTCCTTACGAGGAGGATCGCATGGCCGCCGCCACGCCCACCGTCGGGTGGATCGGTACCGGACGGATGGGCTATCAGCTCGTCCTCCGCCTGCTGGACGCCGGCTACGACGTGGCCGCTTACAACCGCACCAGGGCCAAGTGCGAGCCGCTCGCGGAGTTCGGTGCCAAGATCGTCGACACCCCCGCGGACCTCGCCGACCGGGAGATCGTGTTCATCATGGTCGCGGCGGACAAGGACCTCGAAGCGGTCATCACCGGCCCGGACGGCCTGCTCACCGGCGAGGACAGGCCGAGGATCGTCGTCGACTCCTCCACCGTCTCGACCGAGGCCTCCGCGCGGGTCCGCGGCATCGTCGAGGACGCGGGCGCGCAGTTCGTCGCCGCCCCGGTCAGCGGCAACCCCAAGGTGATCGCGTCAGGCAAGCTCACCGTCGCCGCCTCGGGCCCCCGGTCCACCTTCGACGAGGTCGAGCCGCTGCTGGCGACCTGGGGCCGGGGCGTCACCTACGTGGGCGAGGGCGAGGTCGCCCGCCTTGTCAAGATCGCGCACAACGTGTTCCTCGGCGTCGTGATCCAGTCACTCGCCGAGATCACCGTCCTCGCGGAGCGCGGCGGCGTCTCCCGGGCCGCGTTCCTCGAGTTCCTCAACGACTCCGTGCTCGGCTCGGCGTTCACCCGCTACAAGTCGCCCGCGCTGGTGAACCTGGACTTCCACCCGACGTTCACGACCGTCCTGCTCCGCAAGGACCTGCAGCTCGGCCTGTCGGCGGGCAAGGACCTCGGCGTGCCGATGCCGCTCGCCGCCGCCACCGACATGCTGATCGCGCAGGCCATCGGGGCCGGCTACTCCAGCGAGGACTTCGCTACGCTCGTGCTTGAGCAGGCCCGCAGGTCCGGCTACGCCATCGAGGCGGAGAACGCCCTGGTCGACGACGGGCTCGCACCCGAGGAGGCGTAACCGCGCATGCCGGAGCCAGAACGCCGGTTCGAGCGCCCGTCGCAGCGGCCCGCGGGGGTCAGGCCGATCGGCGCGCCCGGTCACATGGGCGTCGACTACGAGGAGCGGGTCGACTTCAGCCGGCTGCGCGACTACCGCCTTGCCCGCGCCACCGACGCGCTGCGGGCAACCGATTGCGGCGCGTTCCTGCTGTTCGACTTCTACAACATCCGCTACACGACCCAGACCTGGATCGGCGGCGCGCTCGGCGACAAGATGATCCGCTACGCGCTGCTCTTCCGGGACCGCCCGCCGGTCGAGTGGGACTTCGGCTCCGCCGTGAAGCACCACAAGCTGTACTCCCAGTGGCTGCCCGACGAGAACTGGCGGCCGGGCTTCCTCGGCTTCCGCGGGGCGGTCGCGCCCGAGGCGGGCCTCATGCGGGACGCGATCACGGAGGTCAAGTCGCTGCTCGCCGAGGCCGGCGTGGCGGACGCGCCGCTCGGCATCGACATCGTCGAGCCCCCGTTCCTGTTCGAGCTGCAGCGGCAGGGCATCTCCGTCCGCGACGCGCAGCAGCCCATGCTCGACGCGCGGGTGATCAAGTCGCCCGACGAGATCATGCTGCTGAACCAGGCGGCCGCGATGGTGGACGGCGTTTACCAGGACATCGCCGGGTTCCTGCGCCCGGGCCGCCGCGAGAACGAGATCGTCGCCCTCGCCAACCAGCGGCTCTACGAGATGGGCTCCGACCAGGTCGAGGCCGTGAACTCGATCTCAGGCGAGCGCTGCAACCCGCACCCGCACAACTTCACCGACCGCCTCATCCGCCCCGGCGACCAGGCGTTCTTCGACATCATCCACTCGTTCAACGGCTACCGGACCTGTTACTACCGCACGTTCGGCGTCGGCTGGGCGACCACCGCGCAGCAGGACGCCTACAAGCAGGCCCGCGAGTGGATGGACGCGGCCCTGGACGCGATCAAGCCCGGCGTGTCCTCCGGCACGGTGGCGCTGACGCTGCCGCGCGCCCAGGACTTCGGCTTCGACAGCGAGCTCGCGGCGTTCGGCCTGCAGTTCGCGCACGGGCTCGGCCTCGGCCTGCACGAGCGGCCGATCATCTCGCGGCTGAACTCCCTCGAGCACCCAGTCGAGCTCAAGGCGGGCATGGTGTTCGCGATGGAGACGTACTGCCCGGCCGCCGACGGCATCTCCGCCGCCCGCATCGAGGAAGAGGTCGTGGTCACCGACTACGGCACCGAGATCCTCACCCGCTTCCCCGCCATCGACCTGCCGGTCGCCAGCCGGTACTGACTGAGCGTTCCCTCTACGGTCAGCCGCTTACGTTCGGACGGTCCGGGAACGGCGGCGGCGGTAACCCGCGGCTTCGGCGGTCACGCGATCCCCGCCTTGTCGAGGGCGTTCTGCAGCGAGCCGACGTAGCCGCCCGAGGTGTAGGTGGCGCCGGAGACCGTGTCGATCTTGGCGCTGCCCGCGGCCAGCGCCTCGGAGTTGAGCTCGGGGATGGCGAACGAGTTGATCTGGTAGTCGCGGGGCGTCTCCTCCGGGTACTCCGTGGCGGTGACGGCGGTGAGCTTGCCGTCCGTGACCGTGATCCGCACCTGGACGGGACCGTAGATCGTCGGCCAGGCCGCGCCGGCCACGGTCTTCGCTGAGCCGCTGCCCGTGCCGCTCGCGGTGGTCCCGCTCTTGGCGGCGCTGCCCGTGCTTTCGGCGCTTGCGGGGGTGGCGGCCGCGCCATCGCCCGAGGCGCCGGTTCCGGAGGCGCCCGTGCTTCCGGGGGTGGGGCTGCCCAGGGCCGCGGCCGGGGACGTGCCCGGCGCGGACTGGGTGTGCGACTTGAAGGACAGGAGCAGGACCAGGCCGACGGCCGTGGCGCAGATCGCGAGGATGACGCGGCGCAATGAGGTGCCTTTCCTGGTCAGAACTCGAACGACTCGTGGTGGATCTGCCTGCGCCGTACCCCGGCGCTCGTCAGCTCGCGGGTGACCGCGGCGGTCAGTCCCGGCGGCCCGCACAGGTAGACGTCGTGGTCGATGAGCCCGGGGATCCGCCTGGTCAGCTCGCCGCCGGCCAGCGGGTTGTCGCCCAGTTCGGCGCGGCTGCCCGCGACGAACCAGACCTTCGCCTCGCGCCGGGCGGCGATCTCCTCAAGCTCCCGGCGGAACACGGCGTCGCGCAGGCTGCTCACCCGGTAGATGAGGGTGAGGTCGCCCGGCGCGGCGGGCAGCGACTCAAGCAGCGCGCGCAGCGGCGTGATGCCGACGCCCCCCGCGATCAGCAGCACCTTGCGCCGGCGGCGCCTCGCCCCGGTCAGGGCGCCGTACGGGCCCTCGGCGACGACCCGCGTGCCGGGGCGCAGCCTGCCGAGGGCGTCGCTGTGGTCCCCGGCGGCCTTGACGGTGACGCGCAGCCGGTCGGGCCGGGGCGGCTCCGACAGCGAGTAAGGGGACGAGGTCCACCACAGGTCGCGGGTGAGGAAGCGCCAGCGGAAGAACTGTCCGGACTCCGCGCGCAGCTCCGCCAGGTGACGCCCGCCGATCACGACGGACACCACGCCCGGCGCCTCCGGCCTGACTTCCGTGACCCGCAGGCGGTGCCGCAGCGCCTGCCGCGCCGGGGTAACGAACCGGAACCAGGCGATGGCGGACCCGACGCCCACGTACAGGGCCGACCAGGCGACCCGCGCGGCGTAGTTCGTCATGAACTCCGCGCCGTCGGCGAACTGGTGGCTGAACGCCAGCGCGACCGCCAGGTACGTGTAGAAGTGCAGGTAGTACCACGTTTCGTAGCGCATGCGGTGCCGCACGGCGCGCGCGGACACGATCGCGGTCATGACCAGCAGCAGGCCGCCCGCGGTCGCGAGCAGCACGTCCGGGTAGCTGTCGAGCAGCGTCCAGGTCTGGTGGATGACCGTCGTGTGCGCGGTGACCGCGTACCCCCAGGTGATGAGCAGCGCGTGCGCCACCACCAGGCCGATGACGTAGCGGCCGCCCATGGCGTGCCACCGGGCGAGCCGGTCCGCGCCGACGCCGCGCTCCACCGGCGGGATGCGCGCCATCAGCGCCACCAGGATGACGACCCCGTAGCCGGCCTCAAGCCCGGTGATCCGGCCTGCGTTGGTAAGCCAGTCGCCGAAGCCGTGCAGCGACGGCGTCCCGTGCCACCACAGGCAGAGCGTCGCCGCCGCCCCGCCGGCGATCAGCGCCAGGACCGCGCCCGGGCGCGCCCGTCCCGGCGCGCCGGGACGGGCGCGCGGCACGTCGGCGGGCGGCGGGCCGCGCCGGGCGGTGACCGCCGTCACGGCGCGACGCCGTCGTCCGTGATGACACTGCGGGCGAGGTCGTGGGCCGCAGGTGGAAGCATGGTTTAGGTTATGCCGGGCGGACCCTGGGTTCCGCTGTAAATCAGCCCGCCGCGGCTGTTCGTTTCCGCTCGGTTCCCTCTGAAGATCGATGTCCGTGCCCACGCTCCTCAGGCGTTGCTCAGGAAACGGAAGTGACTTCTTAAGGTTTTGTGTAGGAAGCTCAGGGAGGGCGGACTATCGGGTAGCTTCCAGGCGTGCGAGCGATGAGCGGGGTAAAGCCGGACCGGGCCAGGGCGGCGGTCGCGGACCGCGGTAGGGCCTGGGCGCCGTGGGTCGTCGGCACGGCGCTGGCAGCGGCCGTGCTGATGTTCTGCTACCTGCGCATCGCCGGCGCCACCCAGGTCAACTCCGACGGCGCGGGCCTGGTGTCGCAAGCCTCCGACATGCTGCACGGCAACCTGCTGCTGCACGGCTGGTGGGCGACGGACGTCGCGTTCTACACGACCGAGTTGCCCGAGTACCTCGTGGTGACAGCCGTCGGCGGGGTCCGCCCGGAAGTGGTCCACATCTGCTCCGCGCTCACCTACACGCTGCTGGTGCTGCTCGCCGCCTTCGTCGCCCGGGGCCGCGCCCGCGGCGGAGAGGGCCTGGTCAGGGCGCTGCTGGCGGCCGGGATCATCCTCGCCCCGCAGCCGACGGGCCCTACCCTGGTGCTGCTCGGCAACCCGGACCACGTCGGCACGGGGGTTCCCGTGCTGGTCCTCCTCCTGCTGCTCGACTGGGCGGCGGGACGCGCGGGGCGGGCCCGCTGGTGGGTCCCGGTCGTCGCCGGCCTGCTGCTCGCCTGGTCGATCGTCGGCGATCCGCTCATCGAGGTCGTCGGCGTCGTGCCCCTGTTCCTCGCCAGCGTGCTCCGGGCCGGCTGGATCCTGTGGTCGCGGCGGGTCGCGCAGGAGGAAACCGGGCCGGCCGGGCCGGGGGCGGCGCGCCGGGCGTGGTCCGCCGCCTCGTACGAGTGGTCGCTCGCGCTGGCCGCGGTCGCGGCCGTTCCCGTCGCGGTGGCGGGTAACCACCTGATCCGGGCGCTCGGCGGGTACGCCGTGGCCAAGCCCGCGTACGGCCTGCAGTCGCTGCACGAGATGGTGCACGGCCTGCGGATCGCCGCGCAGAGCGTGCTCGTGCTGTTCGGCGCCGACTACAAGACGGTCACCGGGGCCGGGAACGTCGCCTTCGCGCTCGTGCACCTCATCGGGGTGGCCGTGGCGCTCGTCGGCTTCGGCTTCGGCGTGTGGTGCCTCCTGCGGCCCTTCGCCAGGCTCGCCCGGGCGAGCCGCCTCGGTGCGGCCGCCGTGGCACCCGGCGACCTGGTCACCGACTTCCTCGTGATCGCGATCGTGGCCAACTGCGCGGCGTTCGTCCTCGAGGTCCCGATGGAGAACATCTACTCCTCGCACGAGATCGCCCCGGTGCTCTCGCTGGGCGCCGCGCTGGCGGGCCGGACCCTGGGCAGCGTGGTCTACGGCAGGCGGCCCTGGGCGGAGCCGGCGTCGGCCAGTGCCGCTCCAGGCGACGCTCAGGACGCCGGCGCCCGCCCGGCGCGGTCGCGGCGCGTGCTGCTCCCCGCCCTGGCGGCCGGGCTGGCCGTCTACGCCGTCCTGCTCGGCATCGCCGCCGCGCACCGCGAGGCGCCGCCGCGCAACGTGGGCCTCACCGCGTGGCTCGCCCGCAACCACCTGACCAGCGGCTTCGCTCCCTACTGGGAGGCGGCGAGCGTCAACGTCGACTCCGGGGGAGCGGTCACGGTGCTCGCCGTGACCGACAGCGGCTGGCACGGGCACGTAGCGCCGCAGAAGTGGGAGACCAACACCCTGCTTCCCAACAAGATGCCGCCCGCGCACTTCGTCCTCATCTCGCCCGCGGAGAAGGTGCGGCGGTCGGCCGTCTTCGCGACGTTCGGCAAGCCGGTGAAGAGCTACAAGTACGGCCCGTTC
This sequence comes from uncultured Actinomycetota bacterium, assembly GCA_963767685.1. Lineage (GTDB taxonomy): Bacteria > Actinomycetota > Actinomycetes > Streptosporangiales > Streptosporangiaceae > Trebonia. The sequence continues at coordinate 101,170 of CAVYEZ010000005.1, read as the reverse complement.
ACGATCTTCGTCTGGCACCAGAACCTGGTGCCGGTGATGAAGAAGGCGGACAAGGCCCCCGCGACGCATACGGTCAGCGTCACCAGGCCCGGCTGAGCCTAGCGGGTCTCGTGCGGCTGCTGCCTGGCCTCGCGGGACGCGCGCGCCTTGCGTCCGCGCTCGCCCGCTAGGATCGCGGTAACCGCGCCGAGCGCGCCCAGCTGGATCGCGATGTCCGCGATGTCCATCGAGCCGCCGCTCCCGGCGAAGTGAATCCAGTCGACGACACCGCCGCGGCCGAAGCCAGGGGCGCGGAAGAGCCGGTCGGACAGGTTGCCCACCGCCCCGCCGAGCACCGCGGCGAGGGGCAGCGCGACGACCCGGCCGCGGGCGCGCAGCGCGAACCCGGCGGCGAGGGCCGTGATCGCGAGCGCCGCCAGGGTGACGAGCACCGGGTACCCCGACGCGAGCCCGCCGCTGGCGCCGGTGTTGCGGACCAGCCGCACGGAGATCCAGCCGGGGCCGACCACGCCCGCCGGGTGAGCGGAGAGTACCAGGGACTTGCTCACCTGGTCGGCGGCGAGCACGGCCGCCGCGATCACGCCCACCGCCAGGCGCACGCCGGGCGAGCGCACCGCCGCACCTTCCGCGATTACCCCCACCAGCCGACCATACCTCGCCGCCGCGATCGCGCCCATCGCCGGTGCGGTGCGATGATGGGCACGATGAAACCACTGAAGCGGTCGGTGGCGGTCGTCATCCGGCGGCCCGACGGCGCGTTCCTGGTTGTCCGCCGGCCGGATGACCCTGACGACCCGCTCGCCGGCGCCTGGGGCCTCCCGGCGGTCACCCTGCTCGACGGCGAGGACGAGCGGGCGGCGGTGGTCAGGGCCGGGCGGGTCAAGCTCGGCGTGGAGCTGGAGGCGGGCGCGCGGATCGGCGAGAAGACCGCCGACCGGGGCGGCTACGCGCTGCGCCTCGCCGACTACGCGGCCACGATCCTCGCCGGGGTGCCGGCCGTCCCCCAGCCGGACGACTCGATGACCCAGTACACCGCCTGCCGCTACACCACCGAGCCGGGAACCCTGGCGGAGGCAGCGTCGCGCGGCTCCCTGTGCGCCCAGATCTTCCTCGAGGAAAGAGCGCGAGCCGAAGGGCGCTTCGGGCGCCCGGAGGCGAGCGCGGGAAGCACTGCGGGAAGCGCGGGAAGCACTGACGCGAGCGCCGGCCCCGACGTGGCGCGGGCCGCGGCCTTCCGCGCCCGGATCGGCCTGGACACCCTCATTGACGTGCACACCCACTTCATGCCCGAGCGGCTGCTCGCGGCGGTGTGGGCGTACTTCGACGCGGCCGGGCCGCTCGTCGGGCGGCCCTGGCCGATCGTCTACCGGGAAGACGAGCAGGCGCGGCTGGCGGCGCTGCGCTCGTTCGGCGTCGGCGCGTTCACGGCGATGCTGTACCCGCATAAGCCGGGGATGGCCCGCTCGCTGAACGACTGGGCGGCGGGCTTCGCCGCCCGCACGCCCGATTGCCTGCACACCGCGACGCTCTTCGCGGAGCCGTCGGCCGCCGGCGACGTGCGCCGCGCGCTTGACCAGGGTGCGCGCGTCTTCAAGTGCCACCTCCAGGTGGGCGACTTCGACCCCAACGACCCGCTGCTCGACGAGGCGTGGGGCCAGCTCGCGGCGGCCGGCGTGCCGGTCGTGACGCACTGCGGCTCGGGCCCGGTGCCCGGCCGGTACACCGGGCCGGGCCCGGTGTACCGGCTCCTCGCCCGCCACCCCCGGCTCCGCCTGGTGGTCGCGCACCTGGGCATGCCGGAGTACTCGGAGTTCCTTGACCTCGCCGAGCGCCACGACGGCGTGCTGCTCGACACCACGATGGCGTTCACGCCGTTCATCGAGGGCGAAGCCCCGTTTCCCGCGGCCGGGCTGCCCCGGCTGCGTGACCTCGGCGACCGGGTGCTGCTCGGCACCGACTTCCCGAACATCCCCTACCCGTACCCGGACGCCCTGGAGTCGCTGGAGCGGGCCGGGCTCGGCGCCGCGTGGCTGCGCGCGGTCTGCCACGACAACGCCGCCGCGATCTTCGGCCGCTGACCCCTGCCTGAGCCGTGCGACCGCCGCCCTGAGCCGCGCGAACTCCCGCTCTCGCCGGCGTCGCGGGCACTTCCGCTACGCAGCGTGACTGCCTCTGATCGGTATGCGGGGCCCGGTCGTCCGCGCGCTCGCGGCGCGGCCGCACCCCGGTATCCAGGCTTGTCGGCATATAGCCCGGCGAACGCACGCTCCGTAGCGAGGTGGGCATATAGGTAAGCGGTGTAGGTAGAGTTACCGATGCGCGACGGAGAGTCACCAGTGACTCTAGGACAGGAGTGATTCGGGGGGTCTGCGCATGGTCATTACTCAGCTACCAGCCCAGCGCGCCGCGCTAGCGGAGGAACGGCGCGACTGGTGGCGGTCTGCCGCCTGCCTGGAGGCGGATCCTGAGCTGTTCTTCCCGATCACCGCCCACGGGCCGGCGGCCAGGGAGATAGCCAGGGCGAAGGCGGTCTGCGCGGCCTGCCGGGTGCGCTGCCAGTGCCTGCAGTACGCGCTGGCCACGCACCAGGTGCACGGGGTATGGGGCGGTACCACCGAAGACGAGCGCCAGTTGCACGCGCGCCGGGAACGGGACCAGCGTGACCGCAGGGGCCCAGGGCGGCCGTCGCGCGCGGAGCCAGGCGGGAACGGGGCGCGGGGCAGGGACGGCCGCATCCGTTCGGTATGACGTTTCTCGCGGGGCTTCCCCCGCGGTCGCGAGGAGGACGCGGCCGCCGGGGGATGAAAGAACCCTCTCCGCCCGGCGCGGGCGCGGGGCGCGGAGGGTTCGACGGCGGCGGATGGCAGGGGGAGCCAACGCCGTGGAGGGTCGGGAAGCGGACGGGGACCGCAGCCCGGCCGGGTCACCGGTGGTGACGGCGGGGGGCCGCCGCCACCGGTGACCCGGCGAGAGGGGCGGGTCGCCCTCTTCGCCGTATCAGCTAGCGGCGGTGGCAGCGGACGGGCCGACGGCGGCGGTTGGGGGACCGGCGCCGGCGGCCCGTCGGCATGCGCGCCGACGCTCGGCCGCCGCGCCGCCGCGCGCCCGAGCGGGGATGCCCGTCGTGTCGTGACAAATCGCGACGAGACGGACGGCTGTCATCTACCGGAGAGTTACCTTCCGTTCAGCCCGCTTGGCCAATATGACGACTTGTCTAGCCAAGATGCCAACGCTCGCCCCCCGAGAATCCCTGGGGGCCGGCATGGGGAGGGTTTCACTTTGCGCGCATCAAAGGCGATCGTGGCGTCTGCCGCCGCGATCGGTTCGATCTTGCTCGCCGCCGGCTGCAGCTCGAGTTCCTCGAGCACCTCAGCCGCCGCGGGCAGCTCGGCGAGCGGGAGCGGCTCCGCCGCCAGCTCGACGAACTGGGCCACCGCCACGTCCGCCTCCGCGGGCGGCGGCATGAGCGCCCTCGTCGCGGCGGCTCAGAAGGAAGGGCACCTGAACGTCATCACGCTGCCTTCCAACTGGGCCAACTACGGCGCCATCATGAAGGGCTTCACCGCCAAGTACGGTATCAAGATCACCGACGCGAACCCCGAGGGCTCCAGCGCGCAAGAGCTGCAAGCGATCAAGCAGCTCAAGGGCCAGAGCTCCGCTCCTGACGTCGTCGACGTCGGCAGCTCGTTCGCCGTCTCGGGGGCCGCGGCCGGCGACTACGCGCCGTACGAGGTCGCCACCTGGAACGACGTCCCGGCCGCGGCGAAGGACGCGAACGGCGACTACTACGCCGACTACGGCGGTTACGTGGCCATCGGCTACGACACGACCAAGATCAAGAACCCGCCGACCACCTTCAAGTCGCTGCTGACCGGCAGCTACAAGAACGAGGTCGCGATCGACGGCAACCCGAACCAGACCGGGTCGGCGTTCGCGGCGGTCTACGCCGCGGCCCTGGCCAACGGCGGCTCGTTCGCCAACATCGCCCCGGGCGTGTCCTACTTCAAGAACCTGAAGTCCGCCGGCAACTTCGTCACTGTCGAGGGCACCCCGGCGACCGTGCAGTCCGGCCAGACCCCGATCCTCGTCTGGTGGGACTACCTGCTGGCCTCCGAGGTGCAGCCGGTCGACAAGAACTTCAAGATCGTCATCCCGTCGGACGGCGTCTACGCCGGCTACTACTTCCAGGCGATCAGCTCGTCCGCGCCCGACCCCGCCGCCGCCCGGCTGTGGGAGGAGTACCTGTACTCGACCGAGGGCCAGAACCTCTTCCTCGGTGGCTCCACCCGGCCGATCGAGATGGCCGCGTTGACCACGGCGGGCACGATCGACAAGACCCTCGCCGCCGCGCTGCCGAGCGTGCCGGGCAGCACGAGCCTGTCGCTGCCGACCAGCACGCAGGTGACCACGGCTGGCAACGTCGTTGCCCAGCAGTGGCCGTCCGTCACCGGCTGACATGACTGACACGGCCAACGCGGCCACGGCCCCGGGGTCCCACGCGGATCCCGGGGCTCGCCGCATTCCCGCTGCGCCGCGCGCCGGGGCCCGGCGCGCGCGTGCCCTCGGCCGCTACGCGGCCCTGCTGCCGTTCCTTGCCTACGTCGCGTACTTCATGATCGTCCCGCTGATCACGGTCATCAGGTACGCCTTCCAGGACCCGCAGACGAACGCGTTCACCTGGTCCAACATCGACACCGCGGTGCACGGGAGCTTCCTGCACGGGTTCGAGCAGTCGCTGCTGCTGTCGCTGATCGCGTCGGTGATCCCCGGCCTCTTCGGGCTGCTGCTCGCCTACGCGATCTTCACCGCGCGGGGCCGCGGGGCCGCCGCCCTGCGCCAGGTGGTGATCACCGCCTCGGGCGTGTTCGCGAACTTCGGCGGCGTGCCGCTGGCGTTCCTGTTCATCGCCTCGTTCGGCTCCACCGCCCTGGTGACCAGGTGGCTGAGCGACATCGGGCTGAACATCTACACCATGGGCTTCACCCTGTACTCGATGTCCGGCATCGCCGTTGTCTACATGTACTTCCAGATACCGCTCATGGTCCTGATCATCCTGCCCGCCCTGGAGGGGCTCCGCCCGGCGTGGCGGGAGGCGGCGGAGAACCTGGGCGCCCGGTCCTGGCAGTACTGGCGGTACGTCGGCGCCCCGGTGCTGCTGCCGTCGTTCATGTCCTGCCTGGTCCTGCTGTTCGGCTCGGCCCTGGCGGCCTACGCGACGGCGGAGGCGCTGACCAGCGGCTCGATCCCGCTGACCCCGATCCAGATCGGCACGTTCCTCAACGGCAACGTGCTCGCCGGGCAGCAGAACGTCGGCTACGCCCTGGCCCTGGGCCTGGTCGTGATCATCGCGGTCCTCATGTCCTGCTACGTGCTGTTCCAGCGAAGGGCGGCGAAATGGCTGCGGTAGCGGCGAAACCCGGCCGGGAGTCGGCCCCGGCGGCCGGCGACAGCGCCCGGGCGCCGGCGCGGGTCGTTCCCCGTGTGGCGGTGGATGATCCTGGTCATCGCCGGGGCCTACTTCCTGCTGCCGCTCTACGCGGCCGTCCGGTTCGCGGGGCTGAAGGCGTTCGGGTCGGTGTTCACCCAGCCCGGGTTCGCCCCGTCACTGTGGCTGTCGGCCCGGCTTGCGGCGGTGACCTGGCTCATCACCATGGCGCTGATGATCCCGACCACGGTCTACGTGCACCTGCGGCTGCCGCGCATGCGCCAGCTGCTGGAGAGCGTCACCATCCTCCCGATCGTCATCCCGCCGGTCGTGCTGATCGTCGGCGTGCTGCAGGTGATGCCGCTGGCCCTGAGGTCCAGCGTCTGGCTGCTCGGCCTGGAGTACGTGATCCTCGCGCTGCCGTTCGGCTACCGCGCGATCGACGCGGGCCTGCGGGCGATCGACGTCAAGACGCTCACCGAGGCGTCCGGATCGCTGGGCGCCGGCCCGGTGTCCACGCTGTGGCGGGTCCTGCTGCCGAACATGCGCACCGCGATCCTCTCGGCGACGATCCTGATCGTCGCGCTGGTCCTCGGCGAGTTCACCATGGCCAGCCTGGCCTTGAAGGAGACGTTCCCGGCCTGGATCGTGGAGTTCGACCAGCTGAACGCGAACATCTCGGTCGCGGCCTCGATCTTCGCCCTGCTGGTGACCTGGACCCTGCTGATGCTGATCACGCTGGTCGCCACCCGCCAGTCGCGCCGCGCCGGCGGCGGCGAGGTGACGCTGTTCACCGTGGCCCCCCGAGAGACGATAGGAAGCTAATGACCGCGAACGAGACGACCGCCAACAAGACAGGCGCCGCGAAGGCCGCGACTGGCGTCGCCGGGATCAGCGCGGACGGCCGCCGCGGCGGGACCAGCGTGTCGCTGCGCGGTCTCACCCGCGTCTTCGGCGCGACCCGGGCCCTGGACGAGATGTCGCTCGAGATCGCGCCCGGCGAGCTCGTCGCCCTGCTCGGCCCGTCCGGCTGCGGCAAGACGACCGCCCTGCGAATCGTCGCCGGCTTCGAGTACGCCGACGTCGGCGCGGTGCTGCTCGACGGGAAGGACATCTCCGGCATGCCGGCGTCCAAGCGGGACATGGGGATGGTCTTCCAGTCCTACTCCCTGTTCCCGAACATGAACGCGCTGGACAACGTCGCTTTCGGCCTGCGGATGCGGAAGGTGGGCGGCAGCGTCCGCCGCAACCGCGCCGGCGAACTGCTGGAGATGGTCGGCCTGTCCGCCCAGGCCGGGCAGTTCCCGCACCAGCTGTCCGGCGGCCAGCAGCAGCGCGTTGCCCTCGCCCGCGCCCTGGCGGTCGAGCCGCGCGTGCTCCTGCTCGACGAGCCGCTGTCGGCCCTCGACGCGAAGGTCAGGCAGCAGCTCCGCGAGCAGATCCGCACCCTGCAGCAGCGGCTCGGCACCACCACCCTGTTCGTCACCCACGACCAGGAGGAGGCGCTGTCCATGTCCGACCGGGTCGGCGTCATGCGCGCCGGCCGCCTTGAGCAGCTCGCGGAGCCCGCCGAGCTGTACTCCCGGCCGGCGACCGCGTTCGTCGCCGAGTTCGTCGGCACGATGAACCGCCTGCCCGCCGAGCTCGGCGGCGGCGGCTCGGTCGTGACCGTCCTCGGCACCACCGTGCCCACCCAGGACGGCGGCCCGTCCTCCGGCCCGGTCGACGCCCTCGTCCGCCCGGAGAACCTGACCGTCGCGCCCGCCGAGGCCGGCAACGGCATCGTCACCCACCGCACGTTCCTCGGCGCCGTCACCCGGGTCGCGGTCCGGCTGTCCGGTGACATCGAGGTCGCGGTGGACGTGTCGTCGGCCGTGGCCCTGGAGATCGCTCCAGGGATCGCCGTGCAGGTCAGCCTGCCGTCCGCGCCCGTGCTGGTGGCGGCCCGTTCCGGAGATTAGTCATCCGAACGGGTGCGTGTTCCACGTTGGCCGCGTTCCATGACGCCCGGGAGCGGGGGCGGGGAATCGCCCGCGCCCCCGCTCCCGGGGGCACTAGGCAAAAGCTAGACCCGGGCCGCCCTTAGCTGACGCCGTCGACTTGCCACCAGGGGCCTGGCTGCCAGTCCAGGCCTGCCCAGGTCTGGCGGGCGAAGGCGAACGGGTCGTTGGCCAGGTGCGGGGCGTCTCCGCCGAAGATCATTGCCTGCCGGGCGTCGCCGGTACTGTACTCAGGCCAGCCCGGGTCGCCCTGCGTGGTGAACCTGCCCCAGGCCTCGTGCAGTGCCCCGGACAGGCCGTCGCCGCCCAGCCAGATGCCGCCGCCGTCCGCGCCGTGCGCCCCGTTCAGCAGGTAGGCGTACCTGGCGAACTCTGGATGGGGATCGTCTTGCACTCCGGTGTAGGGGCCGTCGTAGCGTGACCGCCAGACCGGGGCGTGCGCGGCGTGGGCGGCCGCGAGGCGCTCGGTGCGCACGACGTACCGCTCGTCGGTCATTACCGGCACGCCGCGCAGCGCGGTTTCATCGAGGCCGGGGTAGGCGGCCGCGTAATCCGCGACCATCGCCGCCGCCCGCTGCCCGCCGAAGTAACCGGCGAGCACCCGGTCCGCCTGCGCGGCGGCCCGCGGGTCCATCAGCTGGTACAGGGCGGTCTCCCGAGCGCAGGTCTGCAGCAGCAGCGGGACGCCGGCCGCCGCCCCGGCCGCGATCGCGGTCAGCGGCGCGGCGGTGAGCGCGGCCCCGTCGACGGACGGCCGCCAGATCCAGGTGGAGGCCGGCGCTGCGGCGACGGCGACCTGCGCGTCCAGGATGTCCGCCGCGGGAACGGAGCGGATCCGCTCCGCGGTCGTGCCGAGCGCGCGCAAGAACTGCCCGGCCAGGCCGCGGGCCTGCTCCGGGCTCTTGACGTGGTCACCGCCGCTCGACTCGGCGGCCCGCCGGATGAGGCCTTTAGTGAGCGGTGAGGCCAGGAGGTTGGTGACCGACTTGCCGCCCGCCGACAGCCCGTAGACGGTGACCTGGGCCGGGTCGCCGCCGAACGCCGCGATGTTGTCCCTGGTCCAGCGCAGCGCCGCGACCTGGTCGTGCAGGCCGAGCGCCCCGGTCGGGTTCTCATCCGGCACGTCGAGGAACCCGAGCGCGCCGAGCCGGTAGTTGAACGTCACGACGACCAGGCCGTGGCTCTTCGCGAACGCCGCACCGTCGCCCGCCTGGTCGAGGCCATGGCCGAACTCGAACCCGCCGCCGTGAATCCACAGCAGCACGGGGCGGCCCGCCGCCCCGGCCGGGGCCGTCACGTTCAGGTAGAGGCAGTCCTCCGCCGTCGGCGGCAGCGGCACCGGGACCGCGGTGACCGGGTCGGGCTGCAGCGAGCGGTTCCCGTGCGCCAGCGCGTCCCTGGTCCCGGCCCACGCCCGAGGCGGGGCCGGCGGCCGCAGCCGCAGCTCGCCGACCGGCGGCGCTGCGAACGGGACGCCCTTCCAGGCCAGGACGCCGTCGGCGATCTCGGCTCCCCGCAGCTTCCCGTACGCGGTCTCCACCACGGTCATGAATCCTCCAGCAGGCAAGCGGTCCGGTCAGGACTGGTCACCGCCAAGTCTCCGCGAGACGCCGCCGGACTGCCAGCCCCTGGCCCCCGCCAGCGCGCGTTCACCTCCGCCACGTACGATCACGCCCGCACCGATACTTCAGTACCTGGGAGAACGCATGTCCGCGATCACGTCGCCGGTAGACCGGCTGGCCGAGTTGTTCTCGTCGGAGGGGGCCGCCGACTACCTGGGGGAGCCGGTGACGGTCGCGGAGCACCTGCTCCAAGCGGGCGCGCTCGCGAGGGCGGCGGGCGCGCCCGCCGCCCTCGTCGCCGCCGCGCTGCTGCACGACACGGGGCACCTGCGCGGCGCTGACGCGCAGGCGGACGCGGCCGAGCTGAGCGGCCGGCAGCTGATGGCCGGCACGGACAACGACCACGGCGAGCGCGGAGCGGCGTGGCTCGCCCGCTGGTTCCCGCCGGCCGTGACCGAGCCGGTGCGGCTGCACGTGGCCGCCAAGCGCTACCTGTGCGCGACCGAGCCCGGCTACCTCGGGCTGCTGTCGCCTGCCTCGGTTTACACGCTGTCGCTCCAGGGCGGCCCGATGACCGGCGCCGAGTCCGCCGCGTTCGCCGCGCGGCCCTACGCCCCCGACGCCGTCGCCGTCCGCCGCTGGGACGAGGCGGCCAAGGACCCGGCGGCGGACGTGCCGGGGTTCGACTGGTACCGTCCCCTGCTCGAGGGGCTGGTGGTCGCCGGCTGACGGACCGCGCCCTGACGTCGGCCCGGCCCCAGGTCAGGCAGCAGCAGGAAGCGTTGAGGCGGGATGTCGACAAATAGGTACCGGTGGCGCCAGCCCGCCCCGGACCCGGAGGCGGGCATACCCGGGCACTGTGGTTAGTTGTAGTAAGCAAATTTTCGTCTGCCTGGGGGTCTCGCTGCCTGAGCTAAGCCGTCGGCGGCTTCGCGTCCGCCACGCGGCCCGCCTGGTGGATCGTGGCCGCGATGGGCGTATGCGTGCTCGTGCTCGCGCTCGTTGCCAGCGGCCGCGCCGGGCGAGCGAGCGCGAGCCGGGCGGCCGCCATCATCGAGCGGGCCGACCAGGTGACGCCGGATCAAGCGGCGCGGGCAGCTTGACGGCCGCGGTCCAAGGGCCGTGCGATATCGCTGTTAGTCACCGGCTCCGGCCGCGTGCTCTTGCCGCGACGAAGCCGGCCGCAAGCGGCCAGAAGCCGTACCGTCGGGCCGCGCGGTGGCTTTACCGCACAACGCGAGAGTAAGGAGAAAGGGCGATCGAAACGACCCTTGCCCCGGACCTGGCTATCCCGGAGGGGCCAGCCGGCCGTCGTCGGCGTCTCGTGGTGCTGTTGATTTGCAGTTCAAGTTTGTTTGTCACCTACCTTGATTCAACGATCTTGAACGTCGCGCTGCCGACGCTGCAGAAGGACCTGCACGCGTCCATCGCCGGGCTGCAGTGGGTGTCCGACGCCTACCTGCTCGTCGTCGCGTCCCTGCTGATGCTGACCGGGTCGACCGCCGACCGCCTCGGCAGGAAGCGGCTGTTCGTCATCGGCCTCGCCGGGTTCAGCCTCGGCTCGCTGCTGTGCTCACTCGCGCCGAGCACCGGGTCGCTCGTGGCGCTGCGCATGCTCCAGGGCCTCGGCGGCTCCATGCTCACCCCGATCTCGCTCTCCATCGTCCGCAACACGTTTCATGACCAGAAGGAGCGCGCGCAGGCCCTCGGCATCTGGTCGGGGATCTTCGGCGTGGCCGCCGCCTGCGGGCCCGTGGTCGGCGGCGTGCTGGTGAGCTCCGTCGGCTGGCGGAGCATCTTCTGGGTGAACGTCCCGATCGGCGCCGCCATGATCGCCGCGACGCTGCGCTGCGTCCCGGAATCGAAGGCACCCAGGCCGCGCCGCGTGGACGTGCCCGGCCAGCTGCTGATGATCGTGTTCCTCGGCTCGCTGACCTACGCGGTCATCCAGGGGCCGGTCTCCGGGTGGGCGGCGCCACCGATCACCGCGTTGTTCGCCGTCGCCGCGGTCAGCCTCGCGACCTTCGTGATCGTCGAGCGGCGCCACCCCGAGCCGCTGCTCGAGCTGCGGTTCTTCCGCTCGCAGCCGTTCACCGGCGCCAGCGTGATCGCCGTGCTCGCCTTCGTCGTCCTCGGCGGGTTCCTGTTCGTGATCACCCTTTACCTGCAGCAGGTGCGCGGCGACTCGCCGCTGCGCGCGGGACTGTCGCTCCTGCCCGCCATGATCGTGATGGCTCTCGCCGCCCCGGTCGCGGGCCAGGTCACGGGCCGCCACGGCCCGCGCGTCCCGCTCGTCGCCAGCGGGCTGCTCATCGCGGCGGGCATGGCCATGCTACTCGGCCTCGGTCCCCAGACGTCCTCCGCCTGGGTGCTCGCTGCCCTGGCGGTCACCGGCGCGGGACTGGGACTGGTGAACCCGCCGATCACGAACACCGGTGTGTCCGGCATGCCCCCGGCGCAGGCCGGCGTCGCGTCCGCGGTCATCTCCGCGACCCGTCAGTTCGGCTCGGTCCTCGGCGTCGCCGTGCTGGGCGACCTGGTCACCACCGGCGTGAGCGGCGGCACGGCCCGCGGCGAGACGCAGGCGGTCGCGCTCTCGGCGGCCACCCACGGCGCCTGGGCGGTGGCGCTTGCGTGCGGCATCGTCATCGCGGTGACCGGCTACCTCACCACGACCGCCCGCGCGCGCGCCACCGCGGCGGCCGCCGCCGCCCTCGACTTAAGATAACAGCAAGAAGCCGACCTGGAGCTGCTCCGGGAGGTGTACGAGGAGATGCGTTCGGTCCAGCCGAAGGGCTTGAGGTACGCAACGTTCCAGCTCGAGGACAAGGTGACATTCGTGTCCTTCGCCGAGATGGACGAAGGCCCGGTCGGCGCGCGGACCTCATCCTCGTATCCGGCGACCCGCTGGCCGACATCACCGCGACCCGGGCCATCGAGCGGATCTGGCGGGCCGGCGTCCTGTGTGACCGGCGTGCGTTCGTCGCCAACGCGGCCGAGGCGGAAGAACTTGACGCCTTCGATGCCCGGGTCGCCAAGGTCGTGGCGGCCGCCCGCGAACGCCGGTACGGCTCGACCCGACCAAGGCCAGCTGACACCGGACCGGCAAGGGTGACGTCAGTAGCCGAGCCGGCGATACTCGTGGCGTGCTGCTCGCGCTGACTGGCGGCCGCCGCTTTGGCTGGGCGCAAGTTGTCGTACTTTGCCGGCTCGCCCTCTTGGCGCTCGTCGTGGCGACCCTCTATCCCACGAACACCTGGGATGTTCTCACCTACGCCGCCTTGGCCGTCGTCGCGGTCTTCATGGCCACTGCCCTGCTCCGCGATCTCAAGCTGCGATGTGGCGTCGCCGCCGTCACCGCCGGACTGATGGCGATCGGCGGCTATGTCCTCTTCTTGCCATTCATTCATCATTATGTCACTCTGTTCCACTCCATCGCGCGGACCCATGCCCCGACTGACTTCTGGCAATTTTCCGAGCATCTCGGTGGACTCCTGACGATTGTTGGCTTCGGACTGATCGTGGTTCTGCTGCCGCGCCGCTATCCGACTGGCGGTGTGCTCTTGCAGCCGCTGCTGCCATTCGTCATCGCCCTCACATTGATGCTCATCCGTTGGGTGGTCGGCGACCGCAACGCCAGACTCGGTACGGCCCTAACTGGCGTCGTCATTTTGAGTCTCGCCGCGCCGCTCCTAATAGCGGCCTGGAGCCGCTCCGACTTCGCGCCAAAACTGAAGCGAGTTGCCCTGGCCCGGCTCGGCCTTGCCGCGATGGCTGGCATCACCTTGATCTTGATCATGCGCAAAGAATTCGTGCTGGCGCTTCTCCTCGTTGTGGCGGCCGCGGCAACGGTGGCCTGGCTGCGGGGCAGCACGACGGCACATCGCTTCGCCGGGTTGATGATCGCGGCGGCGGCGCTCGTCGGGTCCGGCGTCGAGCTGATCTTTGTCGTCGATGATCTTCACAGTGATCCCGTCTATTACCGGATGAATACGGTCTTCAAGTTCTATAACCAGCTTTGGGTGCTGTTTGCCCTGAGCGGAGCGGCGTTGCTGACCAAAATGGTGGTTGACGCGAAGCTTAGCTGGCCGCGCGGCCCCTCGGCCCAGCTCGGTTTTGCCCACGCCGCCTCCTCGGCCCAGGCGAAGGAGGAACCGGATAAAGCGCGCGAGCGGCGAGCGACGCTGACGGTACGGCCGAGCTGGGCAAAGCTCGGCGTTGTGCTCTCGGTGATCGTCCTGGCCGCGTCGATTGTTTATCCGGTAGTGGCGACCAAGCCGCGGCTCGAACAGCGCTTTACCAATAAGCTTGGCTCCGGCACGTTGAACGGGCTCGACTGGATGAACTATGGCACGATCCCAGGGGTCGGGGGGACGATCGCATTCAAGGGTGATCTCGCCGCGATCGACTGGTTCAACAATCATGTCCACGGGACGCCGGTCATCGCTGAGGCGGCCATTGGTCCGTATCGGGGCGACGGCTCGCGAATCTCGATCGCCACTGGTTTGCCCGACGTGCTCGGATGGGATCGCCACGAGTATCAGCAACGCTATCCGGCGGGAATTCAAGAGCGATCGAACGATCTCTACACGCTCTACAACTCGACCGACCCGCAGGAGAAGCTCGCGATCCTGCATAAGTACGATGTTCAGTATGTCATCGTCGGCGACGTCGAGCGGAAATGGCCCTATGCGAATGGCGCACCGTATGCGTCGGCCGCCGGTCTGGCAGTCTTTGACCAGATGGTCGGGACGTCCCTCGAGATCGCGTTTCAACAGTATGGAACTACGGTCTATCGCGTCGTGAGCAATAGTCCGTGATGCGATGAGCAGCGATACCGACAGGAACACCCAGCGATGACGTGGCTGAGTGAAAGCGTCAAGTGGTATCTGGTTCTGGTCGCCGCGAGCTGGGGGCTCGGGCCACTCGTCATGCTCGTCTGCCGGCGGCTGCCGGACCGTGGCGTGACGCTGGTCCGGCCGCTGGCCCTGCTCGGTGTCGTCTACCCCACCTGGCTGCTGGCGAGTCTCAAGGTCCTCCCCTACTCCACTGCCGGTCTCTGGGCGACCCTCGGTCTTTTGACGGCTGCCGGCTGGGCCTGGGCGATCAGGACGAGGCAAATCTCGACTGAGTGGCTGCGGCTGATGCTGATCGCGGAGGGGATCTCGCTGGCCGCCTTCGCCGCCTACATTTGGTTGCGTGGCTACACGCCAGCGATGCTGAACACTGAGAAGCCGATGGATTCGGCGTTTCTCAGCGCAACGGCCCGGACCACCGTCATGCCGCCGCAAGACCCATGGATGTCGGGGGAATCGCTCAACTACTACTATCTTGGTTATTTGCTCCACGGCTCGATCAGCCGGATGGCGGCGGTCCCGACCAACTTCGGCTTCAATCTGGCGCTCGCCACGACATTCAGCATGACGATCACTGCCGCGGCGGGCGTCGGCTACAACTTGGCGCGCGTCTGGCTATCGCGCAAGCGTGCTGTCTGGGCGGCCGTCTTGACCGCTGTCTTTCTGACCATCATGGGAAATATGTACGCTGCAACCAAGTTCGTCGAGGAACCAAGCGCGACGATCAACGCCACCTGGTGGCCATCCGGCACGGTTAACATCGGCTGGCTGTCGAGCCGGGTCGTTTGCGACGGCACGTGGACGGGTTTCACCTGTTCGAACGAGACGATCAACGAGTTTCCCTACTTCAGTTTCCTGCTCGGTGATCTCCATCCGCATTTGATGGCACTTCCGTTTACCCTGGTTGCACTGGGTCTCGCCTTCAATCTGCTGCTGCTGCGTGGTCGCAAGGATACGCAACAACTGAATCGCTCCGACTGGATCGTCATCGGCATCAGCGGGGCGGTGGTCGGCGCGCTCTATATGATGAATAGCTGGGATTTCCCGACCTACCTGTTGATTGGGTTGATCGCGCTTTGGCTCGGCGTGCCGTGGCGGCAGCAGTGGACCCGATTGACGCCGTTGGCGGCCATGATCGGGTTCTCGATCATTCCTTGGCTCCCGTTTATCGTCACCTTCAAGCCGTTTGCGGGCGGCAGCAAATCGAACCTCCCCACGGCGTTGCAAAATGTCCCTGGGCTAACGAAGCTGCTGACGACCATCGGGGCGACCAGCGCTCACACGTCGATTGGTGAATTTCTGACAATCTTTGCCGTGCCATTCGTGGCATGCCTAGCGCTGGTGATTCCGATGACCTTCAATCGCTGGAGCGCCGGAGCTTTGTCTGGTCTTGGCACGCCGGTCGTCGTGTCCTTACTCGCGCTCGTGGCGCTCGGCATCTTCAGCAGTGCGCCACTGGTCATTGTCTGCGGTATCCCTGCGTTGCTGATCGTCATACTGCTCACCCGGCAGCGAGAGATCGATCTGTCCACAGTTGTGCTTTTCCTCTTCGGGGTTGGTCTCGTTTTGATCGTGCTGACTGAGTTCTTTTACATTCAGGACGTCTTTCAAAGCCGGATGAATACCCTGTTCAAGGTCTATTACCAGGCGTGGACATTGTTTGCGATCGCGACCGCCGCGACCGTGGTCTGCCTCTGGGAGAGCCAACGGGTACGAACGATCGTCCGGCCGGCAGTGGCCGTTGGCCTGGCGATTGCACTCTTGGCGGGCGCGGTCTACCCGACGCTCGCCTCATATCAATGGACCGATCACTTTGCCAACTGGCAAGGGCTGAACGGATTATCGTATCTGAATGACGGCAACAGCGACGAGGTAGCGGCGATCGATTGGCTAAAGACGCATGCATCGAAGAGTGACGTGCTGCTGGAATCGGCTGGTTGCTCGTATCTGCCGAATAGCCTCATGCCCTTCGACCGTGCTTCGGCCTATACTGGGATTCCGACGGTCATTGGATGGGGTGGGCATGAGGGGCAATGGCGGGGCGGGCAACCGGCTTTGGAGGCCGATATCCAAATTCGCCAGCAAGACGTGGCAACTATGTTTAATGATCCCCAGAGTCCGCTCATCGCGAAATATGGCGTCACCTTGCTCTACGTCGGCCATTACGAGCGGGCGAACCCGGTGCCGTCCGACTGCCAAGTTGCAGGCCCCTACGCTGGCGTCGGACGGACAGGTTACCCCGGACCCGGGTGGACGAAAGTCTTTGCCCAAGGTCAGGTCGCCATCTACCGGCGCAACTAGTTGGATCTAGGTGATGACTTCTGGCGTCGACATCGTGCGCTCGGTATACTCAGCCAGGACGAGAATATCGGGGTGTGGCGCAGTTGGTAGCGCGCGGCGTTTGGGACGCTGAGGTCGGAGGTTCAAGTCCTCTCACCCCGACCGGCCGTTTCGTTCTATTCGTTCGACCTCAGCGTCCCAGCACAACATATCCCTAGAAAGAATGCGCCATCTCCCCCGTACCAAATCAGGTATACTTCTCGTCAGCCACGCGGGAGTAGCTCAGTTGGCAGAGCGAGTGCCTTCCAAGCACTAGGTCGCGGGTTCGAGACCCGTCTCCCGCTCCCCGTTCTCCGCATCAGGAAGCCGAAACTGCCGGCCAGAGTGCAGCCCGGTAGGTTTGGTGTCTGCGCCATTTGTTCACGTTTGTTCGCGGAGATCTCACGACAGCACAGTCTTAGCGTCGTCGAACAAAAGTCCGCCATCGTCTGTCGCCATGTTCGTCGGCTGGATGCTAGGACGTGACTTAGATATCCGCCGTGATGATCGGCGGGCATGTCCGAGGCGCTCGCTAACGCGGGAATCGGCACGCCGGGAGCGATCAGCAAGCATGCGTTCGGTATGCCGCAGATCGTGCAGGCGGATCGCCGGTACATCGGCGGCCGGCACACGGCGGTCGAAGACGCGACGGGCATTGTTGGGGTCAATTGGCGTCCCGTTCCGTGGCCGAAGACGAGGCGCATCATCCTGCCACCCTGTGCCCGCCTTGAAGCGTTTCGACCGCCGCTGTCCGATGTCGCTTGAGGGTCGCGACAATCCGGCGGCAGCGCCACGGCGCGCCGTCCCGCTTCGACTTCGGCGATCTGAAAGACCAGATCGAGATGTTCGCCCTTGCCCCGTTGCAGGATGGCGAGCGTTCGCTCGATGTGGATGGCTCCACCGGCCAGGTCCACGTCTTGCCAGCGCAGCGCCGAGCGCTTCCCCGATCCGGCAGCCGGCCGCCAAAAGCACATGCCAAAGAGGCGCGTAGGTCGCCTGCTCCGCCTTTGCCAGGAAGCTGCGCGCCTCCTCAGCTGTCCACGTCTGGCCGCGCTTGGCTGGCGCTCTTGGCGCGTCCACCAGATCGCAGACATTGCGCGAGACCAACTGCATTCGGGCCGCGTAGTTCAAGGCTTGGGACAGCCGCATGTAGGCGAGTTGAACGGAGCGCGCCCCAACGCCCTCGGATCGGAGCGCGCTCAAGGACCGCTGCACATCAGCGGCGCTTAGCTTTTGCACCGAGATGCTACCTAGCTTCGGCATGACATGGCGAACGATCGTTCGCCTGTACCCCTGCCAGGTCGTTTCCTTCAGCCGGTGCTTGGCGACATCTTCCAGCCAGCGGTCCATCAACTCACCTACCACCAACTTGTCCGGCAGGACCGCCGTTCCGGTCTGCACTTTCGCGGTCCATTGCGCCAGCGCCGTCTCAGCTTGCTTCCGGGTCGGGAACGTCTCCGCCCGCTGGCGCCGCTGGCCCGTCATCGGGTCGGGCGGATATTCCACCCGCACCAGATACGAGACACCTAGTTTGCCTTGTCGTTTCTGAATGCTCCCGCGCATCGTCTGTTCTCCGTGCTATGCTGCCAGTCGTCTCCCGGCCGCCTACCGGCCGTGAGGCAGTCCCACCGCCGCCTAGGGTTGTTCTAGGCGGCGGCTTTTCCCGCGCCAGTTCCTTCGATCACCGCCGCGAATTCGTCGATGTCGAGCGGGTCCATATCGAGCGCCGCACTCACGTCTCGGATGGCGCGGAAACTCGCCATCGTCCGGCCATGCTCAATGTGATAGATCGTCGCCGGCGCCACATCCGCCGCAGCCGCGAGCTTGCGGACTGACAGCAACCGGCGCCGCCGCGCTTCGCTGAGCTTCACCACGATCGCACCTCCTTTCGCTCACATCATACGGTCGTATCATTCTCGTGTCAATCTATTGATACTGTATCAATCCTATGATACTATAGTCACAGAAGCAAGGGACTGCTTCAGCGGAAACGGTAGGTAGCCAAAGGGAGAAACGGAAATGGTTGCTCAGGTCAAGGCCCAGCAGACGGTGCAGGTTCCCGTCGAAGTCGAGATTCCGGCAAACATGACGGCGGCATGGTTCGATGCGGCGGTCGCCCGCTCGTTCGAGAAAGACATCGCGGTGAAGCCGCTCGGTCAGGGCCGGTACGCGATGCGGTCAAGCCGCGATGCCCCGCTCGTCTACATCGTCACCGCGACGAAGTGCCAATGCGAGGGATTCACCCGGTTTCACCGGTGCTACCATCAATGCCGGGCCGCCTTCGAGGATGCGTTCACCGGGCCGGAGCCAAGTGCTCCGGCCACCATCCCCGCCGCGTCGATCGGCCCCGGCGGCCGCTGCCCCGGCTGTAGCGGAGACGGCCAGCAGCGCGTCCATGAGGAAGATGGCGCTGTCACGATCGAGACATGCCTCATCTGCCGCGGCACGGGCTGGATCACCGCCCCAGGTCCACGGCAGCTGGCCGAAGTGATCGGCATCCCGACGATGCGCTCCGCTGTGCACTCCACCTCCGATCACCGCACCTATATTGAAGCGGCCCTTCGTCCGGGGCGGTCGAGTTCGGTCCCGCTCTGGGCGTCGCTGAATTCGCCAATGACTCCAACACTGGGCTCAGCAAAGTAGCGACGGCAGGATTCCACCTGTGTGGCTAGGCTGTAGTCGTGTGCCGGTTCCTCGGTGGAGACCCACGGATTGATGATGGCGCGGGACCTCGCGGTGTCCCATCGTGCCTCCTTTCTCCTTCCTTTGCGCATGGCTTGCCGGCGGCGTGACTGGTCCTCACTCGCCGTCGCTCAGGGTCACGCCAGCATGAGGGCGGTCGCGGTCCTCAGCCAGTCACCGTTGAACCCTGCGGGGCGGTGGGCGGCATGGTGGGTGGCGCGGTAGGCGGCGCGGTGGGTGGCGCGGTGGGTGGCGCGGTGGGCGGCCGAGGCGTGAGGGTGGGCACCGGCGTGACGGTGGGCCCCGGTGGGACCGGCGCCAACGCTGGCGACGGGGTGGGCACCGTTGGCGCCACGACGAGGGATTCCCGCAATGTCTGCCCGTCGCAGGTCACGGTCACCGGCCAGCTGCCCGGTGTCGTCCGTGTGCCGACCTGCCACGTCCAGGTCACGAGGCCACTGGCATCGGCTTGCTGGGGAGTAAGCCCCTGCGCGGTACTTGGCCCACTCAGGTAGTCGACCTCGATTGCGCACTGGGCGCCGGGGGCCGTCGCGACCCGGATCGTCGCCTCGGCACCGGGGGCGACCGGCGAGGTCAGAGCGATGAGGGCCAGGGGCGGCGCCGCTGGCCCGGCCGGGGAGGCCAGGCCAGCGGCCGGCTGGGGCGGGGCGCTGGTGATCGTGGCCGCCTGCGGGCTGGAGAGGTACCGGGTGGCGGCGAAGCCGGCCATGCCTTGGCCGTTCTGCAGTGGTGTCCAGCTGTAGCCGTCCACCGTCTGGGCGGCGCCGGTGACCGTGAACTCGTCGCCCACATTGAGCGTGGCCACGACCGGCCCCGACAGCCCGGGCCGGTCGCGCAGGTTGACCCCGTCCTCGGCGATGGTGATGACGGCGCCCACCGGGAGCGCGACGAGGTCCGCGATCGAGGGGACGGTGAGCGGCGGGCCAGCGGCGGGTGGGGTGCCGGCGCCAGGCCTGGGTGGCGCCAGGGTGACGGAGGCGAAGAGGGTCGCGAGGGCCGGCTGCTCCGCGGTGTAGGCGTCGCTCGGGGTCAGGGCGTCGACCAACAGGACCGCCCGGCCCGGCACCAGACTCCGGCATGCCAATTGCTGCGTCAGGTCCAGGACGGTGCCGGCGCGGGTCAGGGTGAAGGTGGTGACGGCAGTGGCGAGTGTCGGTGACGCCTGCGCCAGCGGTTGGCCGTCGCTACCCAGCAGTGGCTGGACGCCGCTCACGCCGGGCTCGATGGCCGCCTGGGCCTGCAACCGCTGGGCACAGGTCAGGGCATCCCCGCCGAAGGCAGTGCCGGCCTCCACGGCGACGACGCTGATGCCGTCCGTCAGGCGCAGGGCGTCGGCACGGTGGGCGGGGGCGTCCGGCGGGATCATCCAGGCGGCGCCGTAGGTCAGGGTGAAGCCGTAGGTCGGACTGGTGTAGCGGGTGCCCGGCGCTTGGGCCGTGGTGGGTAACGATTGGATCACAAGGGGGCCGACGCTGATCAGCGCCAACAGCAGCGCCAGGGTGAGCAAGTGGCGGGCGGACCGGGCCGTGGGACGGCGGGGTGTCGTGGGTGAGTGCGCCATGGGTGACCTCCCGGTCGGGGCAGAGGAGCACGTCCGTACGGCATCGTGCCCCGCATCGGTACCCAGTCTCGCTCGCGGCGTATGGCAACGGCGTGGGCCTCTGGAGGCGCGGCATGGCAATTCTACAACAGCCGGCTCCGTCCACCCAGGCGCAGCCGCGACGGGCAGAGGCATGCCGTGCGCCGGCAACACCGGCAGCGTGTGTCCCGCCGCCAACCGGCAGTCGGCCGGGACTGACAGGCGGGATCTGGTGATGGAGCGGCACCGCGTCGGCAGTCGTCAGGGATCCGTTTGACCTGCCCAGCTGGAACGGATCGCGTGAGCGTCGCCACGACGACGCCTACGCCGGCGTCCGGGGCGTTCATCATCTCGATTCCGGATGGGACAACACTGGCCGGTCCCACGGTGGCCAGGGAACTGCAAGGCGAGGATCTGGCGACAGTCCAACAAGCAACGCGCGTGGTCATCAAGGTCGATTCAAGCGCCCCCTGGACGGTGATCATTCAGCCTTTGCACGAGCATCATCACCGCCCCACCCCAAGCGCGGGCCAAGCCGGAATCCATCGCCGTCGCGAAGCTCGCGCCTTGCTCGGCATTGCTGATCACCGGCGTCAACTCATCGCCCTTCAGCGTGCCGTTGTGCTTGACGATCGTCGCCGGAGCCACCGCCCCGCCGCTAGTGGAGCTGGGAGTACCGCCTGATCGCGTTTTTTCGCTGCGCCGGTTACGCACGTGGCGTCAGCGGGTCACGTTCAGCTGCTTGTCGATGAGGTTGACTTGGACCGCTGGTCCCAGCAATCGCCGCACCGTCGCCAATGCTTGCGCGGATCGCAACATCTGGCGCTGCGTCCGCTCCCGCGCTCGCTGCCAGTACTCGCCTTCCTTGAAGCTCATCCCCGCCTGACAGGCCGTCGCGTACTTCAGGTCGTGGTACTGGACAAAGAGCCAGTCCATCACCAGCCGTTCTGCTAAGAGCCGTTCCAGTAGTGTGGCCTCGTCGTCTCGCAGGTCGCGCCGCATCATCGCCAGCTGCCGTTGCACGATCACTCGGGTTCCTGGCTGCTTCGCCAGGCCCAGGGCATCGAGCAGCGCGTGTTCGGCACTCTGGGCCAGAGTTGAGGCCGTCTTGACCAGCTCTGGTGCGTCCGTCAGTGTCGCCCGCAACTCGGCCAGCGCCGCCTGGTCGCCAGCATCCGCCTTAGCCATCAAGGCCACAATCGGCTGCGTCGCCTCCGCGACGGCCACAGGCAGTGGCGGTCGTTTCGCTGGCGTCCCGTCCGTCGCTCTCGTCACGTCGTTTCCTCCATTCCCCCCGGTGGTGGCGGTGATAGCCGGCGGCCAGCAGCGTCGCCTGTACCAGTGCCTCACTCGCCATACGTAATGCCGCCAGCGGTGCGGCCAGCGCCGCCCGCTCCTGCTCTAACTCGCGCAGCCTGGCCCGCTCGGTTTCCCGTGTAGCGCGGTCGCGGGCATCGGCTTCAGCGGCGAGCTCACCGGCCAATCCCGCCCCGATGTATTCCCGAATCACCCGGCCGCCTTCTTTGCGAGACCGCGTGTAATAGCGACCGCTGCCGCGAGATTCCCATCCCATTTGTGTTACCCTCTCGCGCTTGCCCCGGTCAACCGCCGCCACTGCCACCGGCGCCAGCGCCGCCGCCGTTCTCGGCATCCGCCGCCCCGATCAGCTGCCAGAGTCGCGCCCGCTCTGCGCCCATCAGCCGCGCCCCATGCTGCCAGTGTCGCCGCAGTGCCGCCGCCGTTTCAGCCGACACCGCGCCGCGTGGCACTCGGCAGCGCAGCTCGCCATCTTCCAGGGAGAAGGCGCCGCCTGCCGTTTCAATCCGAATCACCAGCTCGCCCGGCGTCATAGCAAGTCCTCCCACTCGTCATCAGCAGCGCCGCTTTGCTTGTGCATGTTGGGTTGACCATTCGAACAATTCGCGCAATTCCCCGATAGCGGGTCATCTGTGGTCGAATTGGTCGAATTGCGCGAATGGTCAATCGGACTTTGCAAGCAGATTCGCCACTCCTCGGCCGTATTGGTAGCGGTTCGCCGTGTCCGGGATTCGATCTCGGCCGCGGTCTCCAACTCGCTCAAAGCGGCGGTCAGGTCTACCGCTAAGACGTTTCCGAGCCCGTGCAGCAGGTCGCGCCGCGAGACCCAGCCGCCCTCATTCGCCGTGTCTCGCAACAAGCGGCGGATACGTTCTTTCACCATGTCCGATGGCGTTAGCGCGGCAATCCCGATCAACGGCAGGCAGCGTTCGATGTGGAGACGGCAAAACTCCCCGAGCTTGACGGCATCGGCCATCGTCGCCGCCGACACCATGACTTGCGGGTCGGTACCAGCGGTGTGCAGCGCGTGGAGGATCAGCGCGAATCGAGCAACTTGGTTTGGCAGCTTGGCAAAAAAGCCCCGCCGCAGACCTACGGCCGCTTTTGCCGCCTCGGTATTGTCCGCGTAGAAGTCCTTCCACACCTGCTTGGCGTGCGGGTGCAGTTGGGTTGTCCAGACCGTCCGGCCGTTGCGTGGCGGTAATTTCTCGTCAAGCTGCTTGAACGTGGTCAGCACCTTCTCAAGCGCGTCGAGATCGAGTTCATCTTCGGTCCATGGCACATAGTCGGCGTCAGGTCGAATGAGCAGGACCCGTTCAATGAAGCCCTCACGCTTGCCATCCCTGCTATGGAGCATCGGCAGCAGATCGGGTTGAATCCCGCCAATTACCGCCGCCACGGGCCAGGATTGCGTAACGGTCTCTCCCGTGCGGCGGTTGACGCGGATCACTTCACCGGACCAGAGTGAGAGGAAGACTTGGCGATCACCGCCCTTGCCGCCGCCCCGGTATTGATCCATCGTCGCCACCCAGCCGGAGAGCTCTTCCCGGACCAGGGCGACGCCGGGATCCTTCGACAGGATTTTGGCGAGTGCTTCGGTCGTGAGGTCAGTGGAGTAGAAGTCGCGCTCGGGTTCGAGGGTTGGTTCGTCGCCACGCTCGCCCGGTGGCGCATCCTTCCACCGTCGCAGGTCGGTTTTGTAGGTCGCCAGCCGTTGCTTATAGGCGTCGTGCTCTTCTGTCTGCATGACGGTCAACGCGCGGTGGCCGTGCGCGGTCAGAATGGATTTGCCGGTTCCCGGATCGGCCACAATCGCCACGTAGAGCGTCGGCATCTGCCAGTAGCCGCATTTCAGCTGAATCACCAAGCGATTCCCGATCAGTGCCCCGGCTGCGGCCAGAAATGGCATCGCCACCATTTCAATCGGGGAATCCCCGACGCTCTTGGCTGCGGCCACTAGATAGGCGCGAATATCGGCCGGGAAGGCTTCGATCGGAAAGCGTGGTGCGGCGGGGATGTTTGCCGCGGGGTTCGGCTTCGCAGTATTCCGGTCTTTTTCGTCTTCCTCATCATCCGCCGCTTCGTTACCGGGATCGGTCCGGCCGTTGTGCGAATTCGCCCCGGTCCCGTTGCTGCCCACCGGTTCCCAGAACTCAGACCGGTTCAGCGCCCGGTCAATCGTCCGTTTCACATAATCCGGCCGGTTCTCGGCTTTGCCCCGCCACAATGCGGAGCGACGCCAGAGCCGTTCCAGTTGCGCCCGGTCTTGGGTGTAGAAGGTCATCAGCGTGACCAGCGCCAAATCCGCTTCAGACTCAGACGGGTAGCCGCCGGGATCGCCCGCATACAGCGCGATGAACTTGGCGCCGTTGTTTGCCTCCCGGCACATCCTCAGCACGTCCTCATCACTGAGCGCATGCCGGCCGTTGTAGCTGGGACCGGCACTCGGTTGCGGTTGCGGGTCGGGCCAGTGTTCCCGGATGAAGTCGTCAATTTCTAGCTGGCGGTCAGCGATCATCGCTCCACCTCCAGCGGATGCCCGGTCACGGTCAAATACCGCTCGCGGTCGTAGATTTCTCGTGGTCCCTTTTTCCGCCCATACGATCCGTCCGGCTTCGGCGGCAGCGTGCCGAGCATCCACAGATGGACACCGCCCGCCGTCGGGCTGAGCTCGGTATAGGTGTGGAATCGGTGAAGCTCAGCCTGTGCCCACGGTTCGAGCGCGCCGGTTTCAGGATGGCGGCAATGGTCGAGGTCCACCACGCAGTAGGGATCATCGGCCGTTAGCACAAAGCCGAGTCCGTCGCCGTCGCGCCGTTGCATCGCAGCGTAGGCGGCATCGAACGTGCCCCACGTCGTGCAATCAGTCGGACTGGCATTGCCGCCTGTACAAGGGTTGAGCGGCGGCTTATCCCATTTCTGTCGCTTTTCATTCCACCACCAGCGCCAGAAGACCCATTGCCGTCGGGATTGGAGCTCATCAGGAATCGCGGCGGGGTCTACGGTTAGCGCGATCGGCTTGGTATCCGGGTTACAATAGTCAACGGTTGAGGAAGCCTGAGAAGTGCCGCCCATGCTACGCCACCTCTCGCGCTGATGCCGCCGGTTCGCTGGCGGCATCAGCGCGTCTGCGGACTGTCATGATGCCGCCTCGCCCGCGAGCACGCGATCCAGTGCCGCTTTGCCCACGACCATCCGCCGGCCCAAGCGAATGACTGGCACCGGTAGCTCGCTGCCCGCGCCAGTTCGTAGCTCGTGGATCTGTTGATGCCGAGCAAGCGTGCGACTTCTTCAATCGAATAGGTCTTGCGGTCCGGACTCAACCGGTTAGGGATTGTGGCCGTCATGGCCTGCCTCCAAGAGACTACGGCGCCGTGCGCCCGTATCGTCTCCTGAAGGCTATTTGGTGTTTAGTCGCGCGGTAAAGCCAGAGATAGGATGCAACTATTCTCTGTGTTTACAGAATTAGGTCGAGGGGTTGCTCTGTTTCTTGAGGATGTCCCGTCCTTCACGGATATGCTGGCGGGCGGTCTCGCAGCGCACCTCCCCGCGATCCGCATAGTTCGGCTCTTGGGTTTTCCAGCCAAAGCGGTCCGCCATCTGGGCCAGTGACCAATTGTCCTCGTCGCGCCAGATCGCACATTGCACGCACACCAGCAGGTCACGCGGGAGCCGGCCAGCGGGATGTGACTTCCGCCCAGCCCACAGTAGTTTCGCCGCGGCGCGCACATCCTCTTCGGTGACGCCGTCGCGATCGGCGTCGATATACCGCCGTCGCGGCGCCGCCCGGAGCTGCTCACGAAACCGCTCGGTGAGTTTTGGGTGATCGGCAACGACGCGCTCGCGCAACCGGCGCAAATCAATGCCGGACGGTGCCACGGCCGCGCACAACAGGGAGAAGACCGCTTCGTTGTAGGCCGTCATGGCATTCTGGAGCGCCCGCTCGTCGCGCAACCTCACCAATGGCGCATGGGCCATCAGCACCGCCGCCTCATCTTCGGTTGGATCGTCGAGGCCAGGGTCGAGGAGCGCCTCGGGATAATCCGCGATCACGGGGAATCCATCAGCAAACGCAAGCAACTGCGAGCGCGGCGGGTCGTATACGAGGCAACCGGAGAAGAACGTCGCCCACGCGACGGCGGGACACGGGCCATGATGCCGGCACGACTCCGGGATCAGCTCGTCATGCAACCGCCACAAGTCTTTGAACCACCAGACGCGCCAGAGCAATTCGTCCGGCTCCATCCGCCCCCCATCCGGGATCGTGAACCCCAGCCAGTTCGCCACCGCGAGTTCGAGAGATGAGTACTCCGTACTCAGCGCCATATCGGGCGGTGGGTCGTCTGTGAGCTCGTCGGCTTCCGGGCAACGGCCGGCCAGCGGTGACGTTGGGAGGCGTTGTGGCCATTCAGGCGGAAAGTAATAGGTCCCTTCCCAGGGTTTGAGAATGACTTCGGGCGGCAGTGCGGGCGGAAGCTGTGGACTGGCTGTAATGCCCCATCGCTGACGGATCGCCGCCACCATCGCCCACGATGCGCCGCGTTGTAACGCCAGGTCGAGGACCAGCTCATGGCGCCGGCGCTGGATTCGGCTGACGGCCGATGATTCGAGTATGCTCCCCATACGTCCGACTCCTTGTCAGTCGTGCGTCTCTGCCCCGGCCGTTTTGCCCACGGCGCGGGGCCATTCTCGTTCACGATTTGTTCACGATTTGTTCACGGACGCGACCAAAAACAGGCAGACAGAACCGTACGTATACAGAATACCATACACTAGCGGCATGCCGTTTTATCGCATACGGACGCGCTCAACCGCACGTAAGCAGATTCTATCGTATACTATCGAGAGGAGCGGAATACGCCTTCCAAGCACTAGGTCGCGGGTTCGAGACCCGTCTCCCGCTCCAACTCCGCCGCGGCAAGGCAGAATCCGCCGGGCAATGGCTGCCCGGCGGATTCTGCCTTCTGGGTATGCGATGCGCCAGCGATACCTACGTCGTCCGGTTCCAGTTGGCGATGTTCCAGTAGTCGGTTTCGAAGTCGCTGACCGCGACGTTCTCGCTGTGGAGCGTATTGGCGATCGCGTACTTTTCCGATGCCCGGTTGACCAGTGGCAGCACCACGAAGTTGTCGATCAAGATGTCGTTCATCTTGATGAACGTCTGCGCCGCCTGCTCCATGTCGGTCTCGGTATCGAGCGATTCGTAGAGCTTGTCGTACTTCGGGATTGCTGTACCGCTGGAGTTGTGCTGCGACCAGTCGTTCTCTTTCTGCGCGATGTTCTTGCCGTTCGGCCCCGCGTACCAATTCGCCATGTAGCTCTGCGGGTAGGGGCTGGTCGGGCTGTTTGTGTACATCTGCACGTCGTTATAGAAGTGCGCCGCAGTTCTGGTCGTTGCCGGCCGAGCTGTCGAAGAAGATGCCGGCGTCGACCTGCTTCAGCTGGACCTGGAAGCCGATCTCTTCCCAGTCCTTCTTGATCACCGCCTGCGTCTTCTGCCGCACGGCATTGATCGTCGTGCTGTAGCTGAGCTGGAGCTTGATCCCGTTCTTCTCGCGAACATTGCCGTTCAGCTTCCAGCCGGCCGCGTCCAGCACCTGCTTCGCCTTGTCGATGTTGAACTCCCAGGTCGTGTTCTTCGACTCGATAGGCGGGAGCCCGGTCAACATGTTGGCGGTCGGTCTCTCGATCGGGGCCAGATAGAACTCGTCGACGACGGTCTTGCGGTCGGAGCCAAGCATCAGCGCCTGGCGGACGGCAGGTCGGTGAAGAACGGGTGCGGCTGCTTCCAGTAGGCGCGCTGGCCATTGACTTCCTTGTTCGGATCGGAGAAGTTGAAGAAGATCTTTTCAACGTCAGTTCCCGGGTGAGGCATAGACTTTGCCCTTGCCACGCCTTTTCCAAATTCGCCAGCACGGCCGGCTCGACCTGAAGATTCCAGGCGAAGTCCCAGTCTCCGGTCTGCAACACGGCCCGCGCCGCCGACGGGGCATCGCCGCCGCCTTTGAGATTGACCCGGGCGAAGTACGGCTTGTTTGGCTCGCGATACTTGTCGTTGATTGACGTAAATGACCTGGTCGCCCGGCTTGAACGTGTCGACGACATACGGTCCCGTGCCGATCGGCTTTTGGCCGAACGCGGTCACCTGATCCTTGCTCGCCGCCTTCAGCACATGCTGCGGGAAGATGCCGCCCGTGTACGAGCCGGCGAAAGGTACAAACCAACCGAGCTGTGGCTTCGGAAAAGTCACCTTGACCTGCGTCGGGCTGAGCGCCTCGACCTTGCTGATTGGCTGGTAGATCGCGTAGTCGGTCGAGTTGTTCGCCTGATCCATGATCCATTGCCAGGTGAAGACAACGTCATCGGCGGTGAACGGCTGGCCATCGCTCCAGGTCACCCCTTCGAGCAGGTTGTAGGTGACCGAGGTCAGGTCCGCGGCAAGCAAGCCGTTCGCTTTCGTCGGCACTTCTTTCGCCAGATTTGGTATCAGTGACCCCATCCGGCAGAAAGCTGATCAGCGGCTCGGTGACCAACGAAATCGCCAGATTGTCCTTCGTCCCCTGATTGACATGGCCGTTGAGCGTGGTTGGGGCCTGCCATTGCAGGAGTTTGAGCTCGCCGCCTGCTCCGCGTTTGCGGTTTTCCATGCCGATCGCGGGTCGAGGTGGGTGCTGGCCTGCTGGGCACCGGCGGGTGTGGCCGCCATGATGAACTGGAAGATCGGAAGACTGACCCCGAGGGCGGTGGCTCCTACCATGAATTGTCGACGGGAAATGCGTCCTGCCTTCATGTCTTCGTACAGAGCCCACAACCTGCCTGTCGTTGCCATGCGCGCGCTCCTTGATCGAAGCCGGTGGTTCGGGTGGCCACGGTGGCCACCCTGCCGCCGCGTGGCCCCGTTGTATCATCGCCGCCGTTCTTGAACAAGCGTGGTTGGTGGGATTAGGCTCAAACTGTCAATTATAACTTGGGATATGTCGTGAGAGAGTCACCTGCGCGCCTTCATTCGCGATACTTCCGACTGGTCGGAGCGCGCGGCAGCTAGATGACGCCGAGAAACCCAATGACAAGGATGATGAAGACAATCGTCGTCACGACGATGAACGGTATGTCGCGCTCGGCCAAAAACAGGATCACGGTCATGCCGACTCGCATCAATGGCGTCAGGACTAGAACGAGCAGACCAAGTTGGACGATCGCCAGGCCTTGGCCGGCTTTGACTCCGTTCCAAACGTCCTCCCAGCTGATCGCGATCGAATGACCACCGCCGCCGGTCACGGCATGATACGAGCCGGGCTCACCGGCAACAGGCCCGCGAATCAGGAACACGAGGACGCCGATCAGGATGATCGCCCCTGCAACAGTTACACCAATCCGAAGCACGTAGCTGATCCAGATCTCAATCGGATGCCCACCTGGCGTATGTGCTACCGGCGGCTGGCTCAAATTCGGAACGCTTGCTTCGAGAATCGAGTCCTTGTCAGCCATCAGCCTATTCCCAGTCCGCGCAGCAACATCTCGATCGAAACCCCGAGCATCGCGACGATGAAGATCCAGCGCACGGTGGCATTGCGAAACCGGACCAGCAATCGGGCGCCAACCGTTGCTCCGACGAGGACACCGATCGCTACTGGGGCCGCGACGACGGGCAAGATATCGCCTCGCCAGAAGTAGATCCCGGCACTCGCCGCCGCGGTGACGCCAATCATGAAGTTGCTGGTCGCCGACGAGACCTTCATCGGCAATCGCATCGCCGTGTCCATCGCCAGCACTTTCAGCGCCCCAGAGCCAATCCCCAGCAATCCCGAAACGATGCCGGCGATATACATCATGCCGAAGCCCAGGGGCACGCCGGTCACCTGATAGGGAATGATCTTCCCCATCCGGCGATCGGGATAGGAGCTGGCCAGCCGCAATCGCTCGGCGAGCTTGTCATTTAGAACGTTGTGCGGGATCTCCTCTCCGAGCTTTTTGATCATCGGAATGACTGAGAACAGTAGAATGAACCCGAACAGCAAGAAAAGGACCTTTGGGTTCAAATACGTCGCGACGAAGGCGCCTGTGACGGCGCCGACCGTCGTTGCCAACTCCAACAGCATCGCCACCCGCACGTTTGTCAGGTGATCGCGGACGTAAGCCGCCGCCGCGCCACTCGATGTCGCGATGACCGAGATGATGCTTGCACCGATCGCCAGTCGGATGTTGAGCCCAAAGCCAAGACTCAGGATTGGCACGATTAGCACGCCGCCGCCCAGCCCCACCAACGAGCCCAACAGTCCAGCCGATACGGCCGCACAGAACAGCACGATGAGAAAGAGATCGATTCCCAGCATCCTCTCTTCCTTCGGATGACGCGCTATGGAGTCGCCAGCTGCGGCCCCGAAAGATGAACCCGAAATCGATAGCGGTCGCCACGAATCAAGCTGCGCCGATATTCGACCGCCTTGTCGCCAGCGAGACCGGTCCGCAGCACGAGAAACGCCGGGTCACCACTGGTCAAGCCAAGCAGCGCGGCCTCCGCCCGGCCAACCACGATTGGCTGCATCGTCTCTTCGGCTGCCGTCACGTCAATGCCACAGTTTGTCCGCATCAACACGTACAGCGGCTCCGTCGTGATCCGGTCCAGAGGCAGATGCTCGCCGCAATCGGAATTGAGATAGATCGTCTCAAGCACCAGCGGTTCATGTTCGACCGAGCGAACCCGGGTGATCTCGAGCACGATGCCATCATCTCGGCCCGTTAGCACCATTGATGCCTCGGCCTCCACGGTCAAGCGGGAGCCGAGTAGACGGGCCGAGGTCAACCGCCCCTGCGCCGTCAACGTCAAGAGAAAGCTGTAAAGATTGTCGAGCGGTTGCTCAATATAGGGCATCGCCACGCGAGTTCCGACACCTCGCCGCCGCGTCACGAGACCACGCCTCGCCAGCCATGACATCGCTTGATGGACAGTTTGCCGGCTGATACCGAGATCGCGCGCTAACTCCGGCTCGGGTGGCAGCAACGTATCCGGCTTGAGCTCGCCCCGCCGGATCATTTCCGCCAAGAGCATGGCCAGTTGCTCGTACAGCGGGAGTCGGCTCTCGGGTAAGAGCGACGCTGCGAGCGGGGCGAGATCCACTTCACTTCGTTTGTCCGCTATTTGTCTAGCCATGGGGTGAATTATCAGTCATGGCTCACACTATGGCAAGGCGGGAGGCCGCTCCTTCTGCCGAACGGGATCGAGAACGCGATCTGGACGGCCAGGATGGTATCATCCACGAAGATCTGGCTACATGCTGGGTCTTCCTTTGCGGGTGCGGCATGCGGGCCCGTAGCTCAGAGGCAGAGCACGGGGCTCATAACCCCAGGGTCGCAGGTTCGAATCCTGCCGGGCCCACCTGGCAATCTCGCGATCAGGGGCGGATGCGGGTGACCGTATTCACACGTTTCCTTCTCGTGTCTTGATAGTGGTGGGAGTTGGGCGTTCTTGTCAGGAATTGAGAGCACCTCGATCGACCATCGAGCTTCCGATGCCGACGCGCTGGCGAGCGCGAGTCGTGAATTGGCGATTCGAATCGCCGAGTTGATCGCGGAGACGCCGGCCGCTGATACCCGCGTCATTGATATCCACCGACTCTCTTCGGTCGCTGACTATTTTGTCGTCTGCTCCGGTGAAAACGAACGCCAATTGCGAGCCATCGGGCGAGAGATTGCCGAGAAACTGAGCGAGGGTGGAACTCGCCCGGAGCGGGTCGAAGGGAGTGCCCAGTCTGGCTGGATCTTGCTCGACTATGGAGACGTGATCGTCCACATCTTCAATCTCGACCAGCGGGCATTTTACCGGTTGGAGGAGCTTTGGGCGGAAGCCCCGACCCTCTTGGCCATACAGTAAAGGCAACGACGGTCAGCGGTGATCGGAGGCAACGACGAGTGTCTGGGCAGGATGCGGAGATGACCATGAACGAAACGGGGGAGGGAGCGGATTCCACTCCAACCCACCCTGTCGTCGTGCCATTTCTGATTGGCGCGGCCGTCGGCGGCCTCGCGGGCGCGATCGTCGGCACCTTGCTCAGCGATCACATGTCCCATGCGGTTGCCGCCCTGATCGGTCTGCTCGATCGCCGCCTCAGCTCAACGGATCGGGACGAACTGCGGTTCGATCTGCTGCTGCAATAGAATAGCTAGACTTGAAATCTCAGGGGATATGTTGTGACCACGACCTCAGCGCGGAATCTCCTGCGCTTCCGCCCCGGCCCCCGCGCCTCGCTTCCGCCGATCCTGATAGGCCAAGATTCCCACGGTGACCAGCAACAGCAATCCGATCATGACCATCGCCACCAGCTTCGACACCCGCGTCGGCAGCAGCAGCGACGCGACCCCAAACGCTGCCCCCACCCCGGCGACAAAGAGAACCACCTGTTGATGACTCCAGCCGATATCGACCAGGCGATGATGCAGGTGCCCGCGATCCGCCTCGAGCGGCGAGCGGCCGTGAAAGATGCGGTACAAGATCACCCAAGCAACGTCGAGAATCGGCAACCCTAGCGCCAGCAGCGCGGTCGCGATCTTGGCACCGCCGATGATCGAGATCACGGCCAGCGCAAAACCGATGAATTGGGCACCGGCATCACCCATGATGATCCGCGCCGGAAACCAGTTGAACGGCAAAAAGCCGAGGACTGCCGCCCCCAGAACCAGCGGCAGTAATGAGATGGTGAACTGGGGGTCTCCACGAGGCCAAAAATAGGTGTGGGCGAACAAGACCGCGCAGGCGACGAGCGTGACCGAGCCGGACAAGCCATCGAGCCCATCGATCCAGTTCAACGTATTGGTCATACCGACGATCCAAAACAACGTCAACAGCATCCCCGGCACGAGTGGCAATACAATCTCACCGCCAAAGGGCGAATTGAATTTGTCGATCACGAGGCCGTGATTTGGCCCGTGAAGCCGTGGCAGGATCACTAAACCCGCCGCTGCAATCTGCCAGAGCAAATTGGGAATCGGGGCGATATCGAGCGCATCGTCGTAAATCATAACGGCGGTCAGCAGCGCCGATCCCGCCAAGAGAAGAACAATGCGCTCGGTCTCGACCGGGAATCGCCGGACGTCAAAGGCAAACGTCAGACCTAAGCCAACAGTAAAGGCGACGAAGATCGCCGCGCCGCCGCCTCGCGGCATCGGCACGGCGTGGGCCCGACGTTCATCGACTTTATCGAGGAAATTCAATCGCTGACAGAGCGGGATGGCACGAGAGACGAACAGCGCCGACAACGCGGTCGTTGCGAGAAAGACCACTGCGGCGGTAACCGCGTGCGACATGGCGTTTGCAGCTCAGTCAATCGCGCCGAACCGCCGCCTAGTGCTCGCCTTCATCGAGACCGGGCAGCGGGAATTGCGATGCCAAATGCCGTACTTGTTGTTCAAGCCGTGATTGGAGCGCCGTATCGTCCGGGGCGTGCAGCACCATGGCGATAATCTCCGAGATTTCCTTGACTTCTGCCTGCCCCATGCCGCGGGTGGTGATTGCCGGTGTGCCCAGGCGGAGGCCGCTCGCCTGCGCCGGTGGCCGAGTATCTCCGGGAATCGTGTTCTTGTTGGCGGTAATCCCAATTTGATCGAGCAGACGCTCCGCCTTCTTGCCGCTCATGCCGAGCGCCCCGACATCGACCAACATCAAGTGGTTGTCTGTACCGCCAGAGACGATCGGCAGGCCGCGCGCCATAAGGGCTGCCGCCATTGTCTGCGCGTTTTCGATGATCGCCTGACCATAAACCTTGAACGATGGCTGCAACGCTTCGCCGAAGGCGACAGCTTTGCCGGCGATGACGTGCATCAACGGTCCGCCCTGGGTACCGGGAAACACCGACTTATCAACTGCTTTACCAAGCTCCTCGCCGCACATGATCATGCCGCCGCGCGGACCTCGCAGCGTCTTATGGGTTGTGGTCGTCGTGATCTGGGCGTAGGGAATTGGACTCGGGTGGAGCCCGGAGGCGACCAGTCCAGCGGGGTGCGCGATGTCGGCGATCAGATAGGCGCCAACCTCGTCGGCAATCTCCCGAAATCGTTTGAAGTCGATCTTCCGGCTATAGGCGCTCGTGCCGCAGATGATCGCCTTCGGCCGCACTTCGCGCGCCTGGGCCGCGATCGCGTTGTAATCGAAGAGGCCCGTGGCATGATCAACGCCATACAGGTACGGCTCGAACAGGCGGCCGGAGAAATTCACGGCCTGCCCGTGCGTCAGATGGCCACCTTCTTGCAAGCTCAGGCCAAGAATTCGGTCGCCAGGGTCGAGCACCGATAAATAGGCGGCCAGATTTGCGTTGGCGCCGGAATGGGGCTGGACGTTGATATGCTCGGCGCCGAACAGCGACTTCGCCCGCTCGATCGCTAATTCTTCGACCGCATCGACAAATTCGCAGCCGCCGTAGTACCGCTTGCCGGGATAGCCTTCCGCATACTTGTTGGTCATGACACTGCCGACAGCCCGTAAAACTGCGGCACTGACAAAGTTCTCGGAGGCAATCAGCTCGATGCCGTCGTGCTGGCGCCGGCCCTCACTGGCGATCGCCGCCGCGACTGCCGGATCCGACTCGCGAAGGGTGGGAATCGTCAACATTGCCTCTGAGCTCCTCTTGTTGGTTGTCGCCTAAGCACAGCGCAGTCGAGTATGGCTCAAACATTCACGGGGCGGTACGCAATCGGCCGTAGTGTACCATGCAGCCAGCGAAAATCAGGCCGGACGATGTCGAAGAAGGAAGCGTTGGGAATGCGTATAGTAGTCACGGGGGGAGCGGGATACATCGGGAGCGTTGCCGTTGAGCGGCTACTTGAGGCCGGTCACTCGGTTGTCGTCGTCGATGACCTTTGGCGTGGCCACCGCGCCGCCATGTCCGGAGGGGCTGAGCTGATTGAAGGTGATCTTCGAAACGGGTCGCAGCTCACCCAACATCTCAAGCGAGTCCGCCCCGATGCGGTCCTCCACTTCGCCGGCGCAACCCTTGTTCCAGAATCGGTGCGAGACCCGGCTCTCTATTTCTCGGTCAACTTGATTGGCGCGCTTCATCTGCTGACCGCGATGCAAGCCACCGGCGTCGAGAAGATCGTCTTTTCCTCCACCGCCGCCGTCTATGGCACACCTGATCATTTGCCCGTCCGCGAATCCGCGCCGACTCACCCAATCAATCCCTACGGGCAATCAAAGCTGGCCGTCGAGCAGATGCTCGAAGCGTATGCGGTGGCGTACGGGCTTCGCTACGCCGCCTTCCGCTACTTCAACGTGGCCGGCGCGACGCCGGAACATGGCGAAGACCATCGGCCAGAGACTCATGCGATTCCCGTCGCCCTCCAGGTCTTGCTCGGGCAGCGCCCTCACTACGATGTCTTCGGCACCGATTATCCAACCCCCGACGGCACTGCGATCCGCGATTACGTTCACGTCGTCGATCTCGTTGATGCCCACCTGCTCGCGTTGGAGCGGCTCGATCGCTCGCTCGGTCCGATGAATCTCGGCACGCGGGAGGGCTTTTCGGTCAAGCAGGTCGTCGCGGCAATTGAAGCCACGGCGAGCCATACGCTGCCGATCGTCTACGCTCCGCGCCGGGCCGGTGATCCCCCCGCCCTCATTGCCGACAGCAGCCGAGCCCGCGAGCTCCTTGACTGGACGCCGCGTCGCTCAACCCTGCCCGAGATAATTGGCAGCGCCTGGGAGTGGATGCAGCGGCACCCCAACGGCTACCCTGATTGAGACAGAAGACGACCGTCTAAATCCGCTCCTCGCGGCCGCGGAAGCTGATCCGGATCGGCGTACCCGTGAAGCCAAACTCCTGCCGAATCTCATTCTCCAGGTACCGCCGGTAGGAGAAATGGAGCTGAGCCGGATCGTTGCAAAAGAAGACAAACGTTGGTGGCGATACGGCGGCCTGAGTAGCGTAGTAGAACTTCAGCCACTTGCCCGGTCGGCTTGGCGGCGCGTGCTTCGTCACCGCGGTGCGCAACAGCTTGTTCAGCGCCGCGGTCGGCACCCGCTTCTCCCGCTCTTTGACTACCGCCAGCGCCAGTTCCAGCGTCTGCTGCACCCGCTGCCCGAACTTAGCTGAGATAAAGACGTTCGGCACGTACGGCATGAACTTGAGCGATTCCGCCACCTTGGCGCGAAACTGTCCATCGTCCGTGACATCTTTTTCGATCGAGATCCCACTTGTTGACGACGAGGACCATCCCTTTCTTTTGCTCATCGACGTACCCGGCGATATGTAAATCTTGCGCTGTCATCCCTTCGGTCGCGTCGATCACCAGAAGTACGACATCCGAGCGATCGATGGCTCGCATCGAGCGCAGCACGCTGTATTGCTCGATGCCATATTCGACCCGCCCTCGCCGCCGAATCCCAGCCGTATCGACGAGCGTCACCGGCTGGCCGCTCCAGATTAATTGCGTGTCGATCGCGTCGCGCGTGGTTCCCGGAATATCGCTGACGATCGCCCGCTCTTGACCGAGCAAGGCATTGAGCAGCCGGCTCTTGCCAACATTCGGCCGCCCGACGATGGCGATGCATGGCTGATCAGTCTCCTCTTCGGTCTCGACCGGAGGCAGCGCCTCGACGATCCGGTCGAGCAGGTCTCCAGTCCCCATCCCATGGTAGGCGGAGATCGGTACCGGATCGCCCAGGCCAAGACTGTAGAATTCCTGTGCTTCCAGCCGGCGGCCCGAATTGTCCGCCTTGTTGGCGACCAATAGAGTCGGTTTCTGCGTCACCCGCAGCAGGTCGGCAACCTCATAGTCGCCGGCCGTCAGACCAGCCTTGGTGTCGACCATCAGCACAATAACATCCGCTTCTGCGATCGCGCTCTGGGCTTGGTTGCGGGTACCACGCGCGATGTCAGCCTGCGAGGGCTGGGCTGGCGCAATCTCTTCCTCGGCCTGCAAGCCGCCCGTGTCGACAATCGTGAATTCGATCCCTTGCCATTCGACCGTGCCGTAGATACGGTCCCGCGTCGTGCCCGGCTCATCCTGCACGATCGCCTGCCGCTCGCCGATCAGCCGGTTGAACAGCGTCGATTTGCCGACATTCGGCCGCCCAACAATGGCGACAATCGGTTTAGTCACGGATGCTCCAACACCAGATGACGTCGCTTTGTACGGCGGCGCACAACTCAATACTCGGTCACGCGGGGAGCCGAGCAAACTGCGAGTATATCAGACGGCGCAATCCACCCCTGCGCTCAGTCACTGGCCTGCCTCGCGCCTCTGATCAGCTAATCGGTCAGCGCGGCAATCAAGCGGTCGATGCTCGCCTTGCCATTCAGTTCGGTCGCGCAAATCAACATGTGACGCGCCAATGAGGGTTCGACCCGGCCAAGATCATACCCGCCGATGATACCCGCCTTGGCCAAGCGGGCGTTGATCGCCGCCGCTGGCTCGGGCAGCTCGATCACAAATTCATGAAAAAACGGGACATCGAGCGCCATGTGATAGCCGGGCAATCGCTGCAACTGGTCTGCCAGGTAATGCGCGTTTTGATAACAGCGGGTCGCGACTTCGCGGAATCCTTCGGGGCCAAGTGACGCCATATAGACCGTCGCCGCCGTCGCCATCAAGCCCTGGTTGGTACAAATGTTGCTGGTCGCCTTCTCGCGCCGGATGTGCTGCTCACGAGTTTGCAGCGCCAGGACAAATCCGCGCTTGCCGTCGGTGTCAATCGTTTCGCCGGCCAACCTCCCCGGCATCTGGCGCACGAACTTCTGCCGGGTTGCCAGCAGACCCACGTAGGGACCGCCATAGCTCTGCGCCACGCCGAGTGCCTGGCCGTCAGCGGTGACGACGTCGGCACCGAGGTCACCCGGCGCTCGCAAGAGACCGAGCGGAATTGGATAGCAGCTGACCACAAGCAGACCGCCGGCATCGTGCGCCGCCTGGCCGATCGCTTCAATATCTTCGATCCCGCCGAAAAAGTTGGGATACTGCACGACGACGCAGGCAAGATCGTCACCCAGCTGAGGCAGCACATCCTCGACGCTCGTGACGAAGCTCCGCGTCGGTACCGGCAACTCGACGAGCTCCAATGACAAACCAGAGAAATACGTGCGCAAGACTTCTCGGTACGATGGATTGACGGTGCCAGCGACAATGATCTTGTGCCGCTTCCGACTCGAAGAGACGCCAACCAGCGCCCCTTCCGCCAGGGCCGTCGCCCCGTCATACATTGAGGCGTTCGCCACCTCCATGCCAAACAGCTCGGCGACCATGGTCTGAAACTCGTAGATGACCTGCAGCGTTCCCTGCGAGACTTCCGGTTGATAGGGCGTATATGCCGTATAGAATTCGCCCCGGGCCAGGATCTGACCGACCGTCGCTGGCACGTAATGATGGTAGGAGCCGGCCCCGAGAAAGGTGTCACCGTTCTTGGGATAGACATTGCGTTCGGCCAGCTCGCTCAACCGCGACGCCGCTTCCATCTCGGTCAGCATCCGCGGCAGACGCAATTCGGGAAATCGAACTCGCTCCGGCACGGCAGCAAAGAGATCATCAACCGCATCGACCCCGATCGCCGCGGTCATGCTTGCCCGATCCTCGGGCGTGTGGGGATTGAACGTCATCTATGTCCTCAGATCATCTTGGGAAATATGCGAACGTGTGGCGCCAGCAAAACGCATTCTGCCGATGAGAATCTACCCTGCCCTCAATGCGTCGCCGTTTCGGCAAAGTGATTGTATTCGGCGGAATCCATCAATCCTTCCAATTGCGCCGGATCCTTGACATGCACCTTGATCAGCCAAGCGCGCTCGTACGGCGAGCTGTTGACCAGATCAGGTGCGTCCACGGCATCATCGTTGCGCTCAACGACTTCACCGTTCACCGGAGCATAGACATCGGTTGCCGCCTTGACCGATTCGACGATGCCGAATGGCTGACTCTGTTGCACCTCATCTCCAATGTCCGGCAGCTCCAAAAAGGTGATGTCACCGAGCTCATTTTGCGCGTAGTCAGTGATGCCGACGGTCGCAATGTCACCATCGACCTTGACCCATTCGTGCGTCTTTGTATATTTGAGACCATCGGGTGCCTTCATACCCACTTCCTTTGCCTAAGCGCTCTTGGCAAAACTGCTCACGTGTCGGCGTATGGCCGTTTGTAGAATGGCATCTTGATTTGGACCGCGCCGACCGGCTTCCCGCGAATCACGACATCGAGCGGCTTGCCAACGCCCGCGCTGGATCGCTCGACTAACGCCAAGCCGATCTGTTCGTTCAGCGTCGGCGAAAACGCGCCGCTCGTGACGTAGCCTACTTCCCGTCCATCGACTTGAACCGGGAAATGAGCCCGCGGTGATCCAGCGCGCTCGGTGAGTCGAAATCCGACCGTGCGCCGCTTCGCCCCTTGCTCCTTCACCGCCGCCATCGGCTCGCGCCCAATGAAATCGCCTTTGTCGAGGGCAACGGCCCAGCTCACCCCGGCTTCGTAGGGACTTATGTCGTCACTCAGCTCGTTGCCGTAGAGCGGCATTCTGGCTTCCAGTCGAAGCGTGTCGCGCGCGCCCAAACCGATCGGCTTCAGATCATCGGTCTCACCCGCCACCATGGCAGCATCCCAGACGTCACCGGCGTGTTCGATCGCGGGATAGAGCTCGACGCCATCTTCGCCCGTGTATCCGGTGCGGGCGATCATCGCCGGCACGCCGGCCACGCTGCCTTCCCGCCAACTGTAGTACGGGATGGCATCGAGATCGACATCCGTCAACCGCTGCACGATCGCGAGCGCCCGCGGCCCCTGGACCGCGATCATCCCGAGCTCATCCGAGATATTGCGAACCGAAACGTCGAGATCGGACCGAGCCGCTCGTTGTCGCTCCAGCCACTCGACATCCTTCGCGATGTTGGCGGCGTTAATGACCACCATATAGCCATCGCCATTTGGGCGCCGATAGACCAAGATATCGTCGATCACCCCGCCCCGCTCGTTCGGCAGCAATGAATACTGCGCCTGGCCGGGCGTGAGCTTGGCCACGTCGTTCGTTGTCACGGCTTGGAGAAAATTCAGCGCATCGGGTCCGCTGACATCGACTTGCCCCATGTGCCCCAGATCGAAAATGCCTGCAGCGGCGCGGACATGGCGGTGCTCATCGATGATTCCGGAGTATTGGACCGGCATCACCCAACCGGCAAACGGAATCATCCGGGCGCCGAGCTGGACATGCCGCTCGTACAGCGGCGTCCGGCGCTCGCCACCCTCGGACCCTCTTTCATGTTCGACCAAATCTCTCCACCTCCACGCCCGACAACGCGCCCGATTCTAGGGGAGCGCAAATTGGCGTGTCAATCTTCGTCAGGTTGCGGCAAGGGCATCCTGCTCTCGCCGCTCCAGCACCAGCTTGTCCATTTCCAACTGCACGGGAACGGGATAATTGCCGGTCAAGCAGCCGGTGCAAAACCCGCCGTCCGCTGAGTCGATGGCGCGGATCAGACCGTCCAGTGACAGGTAGCCAATCGAGTCCGCGCCGATGAACTTTCCGATCTCAGGCACACTCATCTTCGCCGCGATCAGCTCATCGCGCCGGGCCAAATCGACGCCAAGATGGCACGGCCACATCATCGGCGGCGCGTGCACCCGCATATGGACCTCACGTGCCCCGGCATGGCGCAAGAGCTGAACGATTGGCCGGCTCGTCGTGCCACGAACGATCGTGTCGTCGACCAGGACCACCCGCTTCCCCGCCAGCACTTCGGGCAGCGCATTGAACTTGAGCGAGACCCCGATCTCGCGCAACCGCTGGTCGGGTTGAATGAAGGTTCGCCCGATGTAGCGGTTCTTGATCAGCCCCTCCATATAAGGAATCCCGGAAGCCCGCGCATACCCAATAGCCGCCGGCACCGCCGAATCCGGCAACGGGACAACGATGTCTGCGTCCGCCGGCTGTTCCTTTGCCAACTCCTCGCCCATCCGCTGCCGAACCAGATGCAACCGTTGCTCGTTAATCAGGCTGTCTGGTCGGGCGAAATAGATCAGCTCGAAGAGGCAGACCGCGTGGCGTCGACGGTCAACGACACCGTGTGAAATCAACTCACTCCGGCCAAGCTCGACAATCTCGCCCGGTTCGACTTCTCGCAAGTACTCCGCTCCAATTGTCATCAGAGCGCAACTCTCCGATGCCGCCACGAAATGGCCGTCAGGCAGCATTCCGAGACAGAGCGGCCGGACGCCAAGTGGGTCCCGCACCGCCAGCAATTGGTCTTGGGTCAGGATCGTCAGGCTGAAGGCACCGATCATCCGCGACATCGCCCGCCGCACCTTTGCAACGAGATCTTTGCCGGGCGCTAACGCGATCAACCGGGTCAGGACCTCGCTATCGGTCGATGTCTCGAAGCGCTCGCCCCGCTCCTCGAGCTCTTCGCGGAGGGCAACGGCGTTCGTCAGATTGCCATTGTGGGCGACCGCGATCGGCCCGAGCGGGCTATCGGTTATCATCGGCCCGGCATTGCCGGCGGTACTTGAACCGGCGGTGGAATAGCGGGTGTGACCAATTGCCGCGTTGCCGGTGAGCGCGGCCAAATCCACCTCGTTGAACACCTGGCTGAGCAAGCCCTGACGGCGCTGAATCTTGAGCCCGTAGCCATCGCTGGTCGCGATGCCGGCGCTCTCTTGCCCGCGATGCTGCAGGGCATAGAGGCCGAAGAATGTCAGACGCGCCACGTCCTCGCCCGGCGCGTTGACGCCGAACACGCCACATTCTTCGTGCGGTTTGTCATCGAAGGTGGCATGTTCAGACATTGGGTGCCTTTCCGCGCGAAGACCTTCCACCGGCCCGTCCTCCCCGATCAATCCGCCTCAACCGAGAGGGCAGATTCATAAGCACGCCGCAACTCATCGACCGCCTGTTCAACGAGTCGGCCGAGCCTGAGTCGCGCCCCTCCGGTCCTGCCCAGGATCCTGACCGGTACGCCATGGTTCGCCCCAAGAGTCTCCATCTCGGCCACCTTGCTATCAGCACAGCTCACGATGATCCGGGACGGCGCCTCCCCAAACCACGCTTCATCTAACCGGCCGTGCTCACCCTCCGGCATCTCATCGATCACGTGGGCGCCAACGTCTGAGGCAACCGCCATCTCGGTCAACGCCACGGCCAGACCACCGACCCCACAATCGTGCGCTGTCGCAATCAGATCGTCAGCGATCGCCATCCTCACGACCGCTTGCACTGCGGCCTCTCGGCCAAGATCGATCGCTGGCGGCTCGCCTCGGGTCAATTCATGGACATAGGCCAGGTACTCACTGCCGCCCAGTTCTGGTCGTTCGTTGCCAATGAGCAGAATTGTCTCATCGGCCCGCCAGCGCATCGTCGCATGCCGCCGGATATCGTCGAGTATGCCGATCGCGCCTATCATCGGCGTCGGCTGAATCGGGCTGTCGGCCGTCTCGTTGTACAAGCTGACATTTCCGCTAACGACCGGGACTTCGAGTGCGCGGCATGCCTCGGCCATCCCCGCCACCGCCTGCCGCAATTGCTCGTACCCGTCTGGCTTCTCCGGATTGCCAAAGTTGAGACAATTCGTGATCGCCAGCGGTCGCCCGCCGACGCAGCTGACGTTCCGCGTCGCTTCCGCCACAGCATGTCGCGCCCCGCGCTCGGGCCGCAGCGCGCAATAGCGCGAATTGCCATCGAGCGACGCCGCGATCCCGCGACCAGTCCCTTTCAACCGCAACACCGCCGCATCGCCCGCGCCCGGGGGAACGACCGTGTTGGTCAGAATCGTGTAATCGTATTGCTCATAGACGGCGCGCCGGCTACCAATGTTCGGCGATTGCAGGAGCCGCATCAGCGCGCCGCCAACCGTCCCCGGTCCATCGCCTCCGGTCAAATCGGTGATCTCAGCAAGGTCGAGCTGCCGGCGCTCCGCCCAAGTCGGAGGCTCGGCCGCCTCGGGCACATATGTCGGGCACTCATCGGTCAATAGCTTGGCGGGGATCTCAGCCACCAATTCGCCGCTGTCGAGCACCCGAACCAGACCGTCATCGGTCACCCGGCCGATCACCGCTGCCTTGAGCGACCATCGCTCGACGACGTCTCGGACCTCGCCAAAGTGGTCGGGCTGGACAACGAGCAGCATCCGCTCTTGACTCTCGCTCAACATGACCTCGTACGCCGTCATGCCCGTTTCCCGCCGCGGCACCGATGCGACATCGATTTCTGCCCCGACATCGCCCCGGCTGGCGCATTCCACCACCGAGCTTGTCAGCCCCGCCGCCCCCAAATCCTGCATCGCCACCACGGCATTGTTCCCGAGCAATTCCAAGCACGCTTCCAGCAGAAGCTTTTCGAGGAAAGGATTGCCGACTTGAACCACGCCCCGGTGCGATGCCTCCGGATCGTTCACCGAGGCGAACGTCGCCCCGTGCAAGCCGTCTCGCCCGGTCTCCGCCCCGATCAGCACGATCAAGTTGCCCGGCCCGCTCGCGGTCGCCCGCATCAAGGCGTCCCTGGGGGCGACGCCGACACACATCGCGTTGACCAGCGGATTCCCGGAAAATGTGGCATCGAACGCGAGATCGCCGCCCACGGTCGGAATCCCGAGACAATTGCCGTACCCACCGATGCCGCCGACGACGTTCGCATAGAGGTACCGGTTGCGCGGCTGATCGAGCGGGCCCAAATCGCAAGCCATCGAGCAACGCGATCGGTCGCGCCCCCATCGTAAAGATATCGCGGACGATCCCGCCGACCCCGGTCGCCGCCCCTTGGTACGGCTCGACTGCGCTCGGGTGGTTGTGCGATTCGACCTTGAACACCACCGCGAGTCCGTCCCCGACGTCGATCGCCCCGGCGTTCTCACCCGGCCCTTGCAACACCCACGGAGCGTCGGTCGGCAATTGGCGCAGCAGTGGCCGCGAATGCTTGTAACCGCAATGCTCGCTCCACATCGCGCCGAACATCCCAAGCTCGACCGGCGTCGGCTCCCGACCGAGCAGCTCACGCAAATGGAAGTATTCAGCGTCGCTCAGGGCGACCTCACGCCACTGCCCTGCCGCAATCGCCAACGCTGGCTCCTCGATCACCGCACCCTCACGCTGGGACATTGAGCATCTCAAATACCGAATTAAGTATCAGCAGTCCATCGCTCCCGCCGACGAGAGGATCAGCCGCCCGCTCCGGATGCGGCATCAACCCAACCACGTTTCGTTGCTGATTGCTGACCGCCGCGATCGCATTGACCGATCCGTTGGGATTCGTCCCGTCAGTGACATTGCCGTCAACATCGCAATATTGCGCGACGATACATCCGTCGCGTTCCAGCTGGGCAATCATCGCCGCATCCGCGAAGTACGCCCCACCGCCATGCGCCACTGGCAACCTCAGCACGATCCCGCGGGACAATTGACTCGTCCAAGCCGTGCTCGTCTGCTCGATCCGAATATGCGTCCAGTGGCAGTGAAACCGTAGCGTCTTGTTCGGCAAAAGCGCGCCAGGAAGGAGATGAGCCTCGGTCAGGATCTGAAAACCGTTGCAGATCCCAAGCACTGGGCCGCCACGAGCAACAAACTCACGGATTGCGTTCATGACGGGAGCAAATCGGGCTATCGCGCCGCACCGCAAATAATCGCCATAGGAGAACCCGCCAGGGAGGACCACGGCCGCGATGTCGCTGAGATCGGTCTCGCGGTAATCGACGAGCGACGTCGGTACGCCAATGCGCTCGCTGAACGCAAAGAAGGCGTCGTGGTCACCATTGCTGCCCGGAAACGTGACGACGCCCACGCGACTTGTCATTGCCTGCCTTGCTCCATTGTGGCCGCGCACTCTTCGACGACTTCCGTC
This sequence comes from uncultured Actinomycetota bacterium, assembly GCA_963767685.1. Lineage (GTDB taxonomy): Bacteria > Actinomycetota > Actinomycetes > Streptosporangiales > Streptosporangiaceae > Trebonia. The sequence goes on along the minus strand of CAVYEZ010000005.1, from coordinate 56,617 downwards.
ACGCTGATCTGATACGTTTCGATCACCGGGTTGGCCAGTAGCTGCTCGCACATCGCCGCGACGGCAGCGCCTGCCACTTCCGCGTCGGCCGCGCTGAGATGGAGTTGGAGATAGCGGCCCGCGCGGACGCGATCAATCCCTTCATTTCCCAGCATCTGGAGACCAGCCCGGATCGCCTCGCCCTCGGGATCGTTGACTCCTTCTTTTGGCACTACCAAGACATCGGCGACCCAGGTTCTGGTCGGCGACGGCATTTCTCCCTCGAACGGCATCTCCCGCCTCACCAGGTCTCATGGCAGCGACTGGAGCTTACTGCCAGTCAGCCGCTCAAAAGCTGCTTCATATCGTTGAACGGTAGCCGCCACGACGTTCGACCGGCAGCTCTGGTCCAGGCGCCTGCTTGTTCCAGCCGCTGTCCACTAACCAATCGCGTACCGGTTGCTTATCGAGACTTGGCTGATCGATCCCCGGTTGATAGGTCTCGCCATCCCACAGACGCGAGCTGTCGGGAGTCAAGACCTCATCGATCAAAGCCAATCTCCCATCGATCCAGCCAAACTCGAATTTCGTGTCGGCGATGATCAGCCCCCGGCGCTCGGCGAAGTCAGCGGCCGCGTCATAAGTTTCGAGGCTTGCCTCTTCCAACCGGGTCGCTAAATCGCTGCCAATGCGCTCGGCCAATTGCCACCGCGTGATCGATTCGTCATGCCCCTGGTCGTGCTTGATCGCGGGGGTAAACATCGGCTCCAGCAGGCGATCGGCGATGCGCAATCCACTGCGCAGTGGCACACTCGCCACGGTTCCGTTTTTGCGATACTCAGCCCACGCCGATCCAGCGAGATAGCCGCGCACCACACACTCAATCTCGATCCGCTCCGCCCTGCGGACGATCATCGTACGCCCGGCCAGTTGATCGCCGTATTTGACCAGTTCGGGTGGCAGATCGCGCACTTGAGCGTCGATCAGATGATTCGACATCAGACCGCGCAGATGATCAAGCCAGAATCGGGACAATTGCGTGAGGACCACGCCCTTGCCTGGGATCAACGTTGGCAACACGACGTCGAACGCGGAGATCCGATCGCTGGCGACCATGAGGAGACGATCAGGATCGAGCTCATAGATGTCGCGCACTTTACCCTGATAGAGCATCGGCAGACCGGGGATGCCGACTGGGAAAGTCATGCCGGCTGCATCTCCCTGTTCTCGACATGCGTTACCACCGGGAGCAAACCAACCCGGGCAAAGATTTGATCGATCGCTCGAAGCTGCTCGCTTGGATCGAAGAGCGCCGCCAGCTCATCAAGGGAGAGAGACGCGGTCACCTCCGGCGCCCGGCTGAGCGCCTCGCGGAAGGAAGACCCTTCGTCCCAGGCCGCCATCGCCAATCGCTGGACCAATTTATAGGCGGCTTGCCGATCCATCCCAGCATCGACCAGCGCCAGCAGCACCCGCTGCGAAAAGATCAGACCACCCGTTACATCGAGATTCGCCAGCATTTGTTCGGGCCGGACGGTCAGACGGCTCAAGATCTCGGTCATCGACGCCAGCATGAAATCGAGCACGATGCAGGCGTCGGGGAAAACGACTCGCTCAGCCGAGCTGTGGCTGATATCCCGCTCATGCCAGAGCGCCACGTCCTCTAAACCCGTGGTTGCGTAGCCACGGAGCAAGCGGGCCAAGCCGCTGATTCGCTCTGATGCGTGCGGATTTCGCTTGTGGGGCATCGCCGAAGATCCTTGGTTGCCGGCGTCAAACGGCTCGGCCACCTCTCGCACCTCGGTCCGTTGCAAGTGGCGAATCTCGATCGCCATCTTCTCCAGGCTGGCCCCGATCCCCGCTAGCACGGTCAAGAAAAAGGCGTGCCGATCGCGTTGCACCACCTGGGTGGAAATCGAGTTCCACCCCAAGCCCGAGTGCCACGCACACCTCTTCCTCGACCGCCAATGGCACATGTGCGTGCGTGCCAACCGCGCCCGAAATCTTGCCAACTGCGATGTCAGTTCGCGCTAGCTCCAGTCGCTGGCGCTGTCGTCGCAGCTCGTCGTACCAGACCGCGAGTTTCAAGCCGAAGGTGGTCGGCTCGGCATGAACGCCGTGAGTCCGGCCAATCGTGATCGTATCTTTGTAGCGAATCGCTTGCTGCCCGACGATGGCCGTCAGGTCATCTAGTCCGACGAGTAGCAAATCCGCGGCATCCCGCGCCTGGACGGCGAGCCCGGTATCCACCACATCGGAGCTCGTGAGCCCGAGATGGACGAACCTCGCCGCCTCGCCTATCGTCTCACCGGTGGCCCGCAAAAAAGCGATGACATCATGATCGGTCTCGCGCTCGATCTCGCGCATCCGCTCGATGTCACAGGTAGCTTGCTGGATCGGGATCATCGCCCAATCGGGGATTCGGCCACGCCGGTGCCATGCTGCGCAGACCGTGCGCTCGACCTCCAGCCAGACGGCAATCTTTCGCTCGTCGCTCCAGACCGCGCCCATCGCCGGTCTGGTGTAGCGACCAATCACCTTGGACCATCTCCTTGGCAGCGGGGTAAAGACACGGCAGACGGATTGCCAGTGCAAGTCCGCGCGACAAGTATAGCTGATTTTCCGTCAACATCGGGTGGCCCGTGACGAAGTTTCCTACCGAACCTCACTTGTCTCCGCCAAGGCCAGCGGCTAGACTCGAAGCAAGGGTGACGCGTGGCGACGCGCACGTACGTATTAGCGCCAGGACTCGCGGGGAGGACGCGAGTTGACGAGGCGGGAGCCGATCGAACCCTTCGGCGGATGGCTCCCCGGCTGGCACGGTCGTTATGGTCGGAACAAACCGGCGAAGTGATTCGCCGACAAAGACCGACCATGGTGCAAAGGCTCGCTTTGCGCGGCGAACCGCACGTCTCCCCAGAGAATTGAATCTACTTTCAAATCCAAGGCGAATGCGACCGGGATCTGCACGAGCCTGCCGTTAGCCATCGCACCGTCAGTTGCGGCTTTCGCTCGAACCTGGTCGCCTCGATCGGGGGACGTCGATCATGTGTGGAATCTACGCCTACCTTGGTGCGCCGACTGATGTCGGCACGGAGATCCTGCGCGCTCTACGCCGGCTCGAATATCGCGGTTATGACTCCTGGGGCATCGCCGTTGGCGTGAACGGTCAGATCGCGGTCGAGAAGCACACCGGGAAGATCTCCGACGCATCCGTCTCATTTCCCGCCTCGGCGATTGGCTTCGGTCACACTCGCTGGGCAACCCACGGCGGGGTAACCATCGCCAATGCCCATCCTCATCTCGATTGCTCCGAAACATTAGCGGTCATTCACAATGGGATCGTCGAGAACTACCAACAGTTGCGCGCCCTGCTCATTGGCCGCGGTCATCGCCTTCGTTCTGAGACAGACAGCGAAGTTGTCGCCCATTTGCTGGAAGACGAGCTGGCCCAGCCCGACGCCGATGCGGCATCGGCTCTTTCCGGCGTGTTTGACCGGATGACCGGGCTCAACGCGGTTATCGCCCTCGATGTCCGCCGCCTGGAGCTAGTCGCCACCAAGACCACATCGCCGCTCGTCGTCGGCGCCGGCCCCCGTGGGTTCGCCATCGCCTCCGACGTGGTCGCACTTCAAGACTCAGCAAATCGCGTCATCTACCTTGAAGATGGCCAGCTGGTCCACCTGAAGCGAGGCCTGTTGTCGCTCTATGACCGTCACACCATGACGCCCATTCAACCATCGTGGATGCCGCTCTCGGCCGATTCGGGCTCGGTCGAGCTTGGTCCGTACCCTCACTTCATGGCCAAGGAAATCGCCGAGCAGCCGGACGTCTTGGACGCTTTGGTCACCAACGGCCAGGCAGCGGCGGGCGAATTGGCAAGAGCGATCGCCAAATCGCAGCACACGATTCTCACCGGCTGCGGCACTGCGTCCTACGCGGCGCAAACTGGCACGTATCTTTTCAGCCAGATCGCGTCGCATCACGTCCACTACATTGCTGGCTCCGAGTTTCGCCACTACCGACGGTTTCTCTCGCCGGAGTCGCTCGTCATCGCCTTGTCCCAGAGTGGTGAGACCGCAGACATCATCGACGCGATGCTGACAGCTCGCCAGGCTGGCGCCCGCCTGGCCGCGCTCGTCAACGTGCCGCAATCAACACTCGACCGGATGGTCGATCTGCGCATCAATCTCGGGGCCGGACCCGAGCTTTGCGTTCTGGCCACGAAAAGTTACACTGCGAAGATCGCCGCACTCTTGCTGACGAGCCATGCGCTCCGCGGCACGCTGTCAGTGGGCACCGAGCTCATTCACCGGACTGCGGCGGCATTGCGCGAGATGATGAGCGAGCACTGGCGGAACCAATTGGCTGAGCTCGCAACCGCGCTTGCGGCGCATGACCATCTCTACGTTCTCGGCCGCGGGCTCTCCTACCCGACTGCCCTCGAGGCGGCGTTGAAGATCAAGGAGGCAAGCTACATCCACGCCGAGGGCTTCGCCGGCGGCGAGCTCAAGCATGGTGTCATTGCGCTGATCGAACAAGGCACGCCGTGCATCATCTTTGCGCCAAATGATGAGTGCCGGACTGAGATGATTTCCGGCGCGATGGAGCTTCGCAGCCGCGGAGGGTATATCATCGGTATTGGACCGGAACCGGATCCGGCGTTCGACGTCCATTTGGCGACGCCGGATGTCGGGGAAGCGGCCCCGCTGGTGAATGCGTTGCCGGCGCAGATGCTCGGCTATTTCGCGGCCCTTGCCCGTAGACACGATCCCGACAGGCCGCGAAACCTCGCCAAGAGCGTGACGGTAAAGTGACCTTCTATGGCACGTTGGCTCGATCCAGCGGCAATCCGTACGTCAGACACCCCCGTCTTTGTTGACACGCACGCCCATCTCGACGAACCGGCGTTTGACGCTGATCGCGTCGAGGTCATCGCTCGCGCCGTTACTGCCGGAGTGCGCGGCATCATCAACATCGGCTATCGTCCGGCCCGCTGGGACAGTACGATTGCCCTGACCTCGAATCATCCCGACATCGGCTTCACGTTGGGGGTCCATCCACAGCATGCGGCCGAATGGACCACAGATATCGAACAGGAGCTCACCCGCCGATTAGCGACGACCGGCGCCGTCGCCATCGGCGAGATCGGCCTCGATTACTTCCGGCCAGGGTCACCTCCCGAGTGGCAGCGCCAAGTCTTTCAGGCCCAGCTCGCCATCGCGCGAAATCTTCATCGTCCAGTTGTGATTCACCAGCGGGCCGCCGAAGCGGATCTCATCGACGTACTGACGAGCGAGGCCGTCGGACTCGATGTCGTTCTCCACAGCTTTGAGGGAACAGAGCAGCTCGCCAGTCTTGCCCGCGACCGGGGTTACTACATCGGCGTCGGTGGATTGATGACGAGGCCAAAATCGGCTCACATTCGCGAGCTCATCCGAACATTCCCGCGGGAGCGGCTGCTCCTGGAAACCGATTCGCCCTACCTCGTGCCAGCGGGCATCAAAGCCCGGCGTAATGAGCCGGCCCAGATTCCCGCGATCGCCGGTCGATTGGCTGAGTTGTTTGAACAGCCCGTATCTGCGGTGGCCGAGCAGACGACACGAAACGCGCGAATCGTCTTTATTCGTTGACTAGACGCGCAGTGACGCGCGGTGCTCGCCCTGAACGGAGCAACAATGGTTTCGACCGCAACTGAATCGCTTTTGATCGCCACCAGCAATCCGGGGAAGCGAGAGGAATTCGCCCGCCTCGTTCCGTCTGGCATCCGCCTCCTGACCCTCAACGACGTCCTAGTTGATCTCCCGCCTGAAAACGGCACCAGCTTCACGGAAATCGCCACGACCAAAGCTTTGGCCGCCGCCCGCCAGTCTGACACGCTGACGCTGGCAGATGACTCGGGCCTCGAAGTCGACGCGCTCGGCGGCGCACCCGGTATCTATTCGGCTCGCTTCGCTGGGGAACCTGCCTCCGACGAGCGGAATCGCCAGAAGCTTCTCGCTGCCTTGTCGAGAATTGAGCCCGCCAACCGAACCGCCCGGTTTCGATGCGCCGTCGCGCTCGCCCGACCAGGCCATCTGATTGCCACTGCTGAAGGCACGTGCGAAGGCGCGATCGCCACTTCCCCGCGCGGTGAGCACGGATTCGGCTACGACCCGCTCTTTCTCTTCCCAGATGGCCACACGATGGCCGAATTGTCGCCCGAAGAGAAAGACGAGATCAGCCATCGGGGCCGCGCCTTTCGCGCCATCTTGCCCGCCCTCCTCGCTACACTGGAAGACCTCGGCCAATGGGGGGCACGGCAATGATTCAACTCGCGCCGCGCCCCTCGATTCCGGTTTCGCCGCCGCCGATCTCGTTCCGATTTTGGCGCCAGGCGGTTGCCGACATGGGTGTTCTCCCAGTCATCGCCGTTGCCGGCTCTCGTGGCAAGACCACTGTCGTTCGCCTGCTCGATGCCATCTTCCGCGAGGCTGGGTTAAGAACCGCGACCTGGACCGACACCGGGGTCGAAGTGGAAGGCCGGCACCAGCGCGGGGAGCTTGGCCCGTGGTCTCAGGCCTTGCCTGGTCTCCGCTCGGGCGAAATCGATGTCGCTTTGCAGGAGCTCGATTGGGCGACGGTCAGCGCCGTCGGCTTGCCGGCCGGCACCTATCCACTCGTGGCGATCACCAATATCTGCGTCAACAACGACGAATGCCTGATCCAAGAGGATACCCGCCGGGCTCTCCGTGCTATGGACTCCGTGATCGCCGCCGCTCATGTTGAAGGACTCCTCGTCTTGAATGGGGAAGACTTCGCCGTCGCCGGAGCCGAAACCGACTATCCGGCGGCGACGATTCTTGTCGGGTTGAATCGGGAGCACCCATTGCTCCGGCCCCATCTCGAAGCCGGCGGCACCGCCGCCTGGCTGGACGATCGCCGCCTTCTCTACGGCCAATGTCCTGACGCGATTCAGCTTGCCGACAGCGAGGAACTCGATTTCGCGCTGGCCGGCGCGGCCCGCTTCGAGCTGGCCAACGCCCTCATCGCCGGCTCGCTTGCGATCAACTGCGGCATCCCGGCCTCGGTCATTGCTCGCGCCCTGCGTGAGTTCAAGGCGCCGCTCGACATCATGCCCGGATCGTTCAATGTTATCTCAGTCGCTGGCGCCTCAGTTGTCATTGAGCGCCCAGCTCCGTCATGGTTTCTCCGATCGAGTTTGCGGGCGATTAGTCACACGGCACACGCCCGAACTTTGACGGTCGTCGGCCAGCTGCCCGAAGTCCCATCTGGCGATCTTGCCGACGTCGGCCGCCTGATCGGCCGCGCTGGTGGTGTCGTCATGGTTCATTCCGCCGAGATCAATCCGGCCCGCGCGGGATTGCTACGGGATGGCATCGCAGCCAACAAAGTGCCGCCACTCCTCATGCATCTGCCAACTGAGCGCATCGCAATGAATCGTGCCCTGGAGCTAATCCGGCCGGGCGATTTGCTTTTCGTCATCGCGGACAATCCCGCCGCGGTCGGCCGAGCGGTAACCCGTGCCTCCCGCGTCGTTCGTCTGGACCCGGTCGATGTCTGATCGCGATTCGTTGACCAATGCCACGATTGCCGACGATTTGGAGCGCTTCGCCGGACTTCTCGAAATCGCCGGCGAGAGTTCTTTCCGTATCCGCGCCTATCAACGCGCGGCCGAAGGGATCCGATTTTACTCACAACCCATCGCTGACGTCGCCGCACATGGGCAGCTTCTGGAGATTCCGGGGATCGGCGCCGGTATCGCCGCGCTCCTCACCGACATGGTCAAGTCCGGCATACTCCAGCCGCTGACCGATCTCGAGCAATCACTTCCCCTGTCGCTGCTCGAGCTCCGCGACCTCCCCGGCGTCGGCCCGAAGACGGTCGCCCGGCTCCATTCCGAGCTTGGCATTTCAACCCTCACCGACCTGGAGGCCGCACTCAACACCGGCAAGCTCCGCGGCATCGCCGGCATGGGAGCCAAAGCGGAGACGCGGTTACGCGACAGTCTCCGAGCCCGACTCCACCAGTCTGGCCGCTTCCGGCTCGGCACCGCCATGCCAATGGCACGCCGCTTCATCAATCGCGTCCGCGACCTATTGCCGCCAACCAGCCAGATCAGCCTGGCCGGCAGTCTCCGCCGCTGGGAAGAGACAGTCGGCAATATTAACCTGGTCATCGCCACAGATAACTCCGCGCGTGATTTGGCGCTGATCGAGCGGCTGTCCGACGTGTTCTCTTCGACGCTGGTGGCGTCCGACCACCACCTGCTTCAGCTGCAAAGTGGCATCCCGGTCGAGCTACGGACAGTCGCACCAGCGCGATTTGGCACGGTCCTGGTCGAGCAAACCGGATCCCGCGATCACGTCACCCAGCTCGGCTCGCTGCCCGACGCTGCCAGCGAAGAGACGCTCTACCGCGCGCTCGGTCTCGAGTGGATCCCGCCCGAGCTGCGCCAGGGTAAGGACGAGATCGCGCTGGCCCGAGCCGGGACTCTGCCCAGGCTCGTGACGGTCGCCGACATTCGGGGCGAATTCCATTGCCACACGACCTGGAGTGATGGTACTGGCACGCTCGAAGAGATGACTGCGTCGGCCATCGCGCATGGATACCAATTCCTTGGCATATCCGATCACAGCGGCGCTCTCGGCGTCGCCCGTGGCCTCAACCGAGACCGCCTTCGCGAGCAGCGCCTCGCGATCGAAGCCATTCGTCCGCTCCGGCCGAAGCTGCGAATCTATGCCAGTTCCTAGGTCGAGGTGGCGCGCGATGGCCACCTCGATTTTGACGATCAAACGCTCACGACCCTCGATGTGGTCATCGCATCGCTCCATGTCGGACTCCGGCAGCCACGGGCGGAGCTGACCAATCGCCTCCTCGGGGTCCTGAAGAATCCGAATGTCGATATCATCGCCCATCCGAGCGGCCGCCTGATCGAGCAGCGTCCGGGCGGCGACTTCGATTGGGAGCAGGCGTTCACCACGGCGGCCAAGACCGGCACGCTCCTCGAGATCAATGCTGACCCCGCCCGGCTCGACCTCAGTGGCGAGCACGCCCGACAAGCCTTGGCCTGTGGCTGCTTGCTGACGATCAACTGCGACGCCCATCATCCCGACGGATTCGATGTTTTAGAGTATGGCGTCGCCACCGCCCGCCGCGCCCGCGCGACGCCCGATCGGATCATCAATTGCTGGCCCCTCGACCAGATCGACGCCTGGCTCAAGGCCCGCGGTTAGACCGGTCCCTCAAGCGCTCTGGCGGATGGTTGGCTCAACCTTAGCGCCTTCGACCAGTGACACGTGCTGCTTTCCAACCACAGCGAGCAACTCTCGCTCGAGATCCGGGGTCCAGTCGATCCGATGACTGCGGCTGCGCAAATTGACCGTCCGCTGCCCCACCGGCACATGCAGAATGACGTCATCATCTCCCTCGAAGCGGCGGAGCAGCGCATCGAGCTCCTGCATGAGCCGGATGTCCGCCCAGACATCGGTCGATGCAGGCAACGAGACGTGAATCGCTCGGTGCGATCCGGCCAGTTTTTCGGCGCCGCCTCGATCTCATCGGTCGCCGCCTCACAGATCAGTTGCAATTGCTCACCGCGCCGGTCGAGTTTTGCATTGACACTGAGAATCCGGTCGTTCGTCCAAAGCTCAGCGTGCTGCTCGTAACAGTCGGGAAAGGCAACAAGCTCAATCGTGCCGGTCAAATCCTCGAAGTCGATCACCGCCATCGTGCGGTTATTCTTGGTCGTGATTCGCCGCACCCCCGCGACCAGCCCGATGACTTTGACTTTCTCGCCTGGTGTCCGCTCGGCCAGATTGACGATCTCAATGACGCGATCTCGCCGCGCCGCCGCCAGCACTTCGTTCAGTGGATGATCGCTGAGGTAGAGCCCGACGAGTTCCTTTTCCCAGGCCAGCATCTCCTTGAGCGGTACGTCCGGGGCATCAGCTAGTCGCGTCGCGGCCGGCGGCGCGATCTGCCCGCCGCCGAGATCGAACAGTCCCATCTGGCCGCGGGCGCTCGCCTTCTGCCGCTGCTGCCCCGCCGCAATCGCCGGTTCCAGCGATGCCAACACTGCCCCTCGCGGCCCAAAGCAATCAAGCGCCCCAGATTTCGCCAGTGATTCCGCCACGCGTCGGTTGACCGCCGACCAATCAACGTCGTCACAGAATTGCTCGAGATTCGCGAAGCTCCCTGCTGCCTGCTTCGCTCGCGCCGCCAGGATCGCTCGAATCGCCCCTTCGCCAGCATTCTTGATCGCGCCCAGCCCGAACCGCACAGCCAGCTCGTCATCGGCCACCGGTTCCACCGAAAACTCGAAGTCGCTCGTATTGACGTCGGGCGGCAAAGATCTTGATCTTGGTCCGCCGGCATTCGGCAACATTGAAGACGATCTTTTCGGTGTTCCCAATTTCAGATGAAAGCAGCGCCGCCATAAACTCGACTGGAAAATTCGCCTTCAGATAGGCGGTCTGGGCGGCAATCACCGCATACGCGGCACTATGGGCTTTGCCAAAGCCATAACCCGCGAACCGCTCGATCATGTCGTAGATCGCCCCCGAGAGCTGCTCGCTGAGCCCGTGCGCAACGCAGCCCTCGATGAACCGTCCGCGGTATTTGGCCATCTCCTCCGGTAGCTTCTTCCCCATCGCCTTCCGCAGACCGTCCGCCTCGGCCATCGAGAAGCCGGCCAGGACATTGGCGATCCGCATGATCTGCTCTTGATAGAGCGCGATTCCGTATGTCTCCCGCAACACTGACTCGATTTCCGCGTGATCGTATTCGATCGGGGTGCGGCCGTGCTTTCGGGCGATATAGTCGGGCGCCATCTCCATCGGTCCCGGTCGGATCAGGGCCATCAGGGCGATCAGATCCTCAAAGCAGCGCGGCGCGACATCGATCGTCATCCGAGTCGTCATCCCGCCTTCAAGTTGGAATACCCCGACCGTCTCACCCCGGCAGAGCAGGTCATACGTCTTCCCGTCGTCAAGCGGGATGGATTCAAGGGATATGTCGTGACCGCGCCGCCGGACCAGCTCGACCGCCTTCCCCAAGACAGTGAGCGTCTTCAGCCCGAGAAAGTCCATCTTGAGCAGACCCAATGACTCCAGCTGGGTCATCGGATACTGCGTCGTGATTTCCCCTTCACTCTTGCCGCCCGCTCGTTGCAGCGGCACGTGATCGACCAGGGGATCGCGCGAAATCACCACGCCAGCGGCATGCGTCGATGCGTGGCGAGCGATTCCCTCAACCTTTTGCGCGGCATCGAGCAGCTCTCGCACCTGCGCGTCGCTCTCATAGAGTGTCTTCAGCTCAGTGACTTTCTCCAATGATCCCGCGATCGAGACGCCCGGTCCCCCCGGAATCAGTTTCGCTACCCGGTCGGTCTCGCCAAATGACCAGCCCATCGCCCGCCCAACGTCGCGCACCGACGCTTTCGCGGCCAGCGTGCCAAACGTCGCGATCTGGGCCACGTGATCCGCCCCGTACTTGGCAACGACGTAGTCGATCACCTCGCTTCGCCGGTCATCGGCGAAGTCGATGTCGATGTCTGGCATCGAGATCCGGGCCGGATTGAGAAACCGCTCAAAAATCAGATCGTACTTCAGCGGATCGAGGGCGGTGATGTCGAGCGCGTAGGTGACGATGCTGCCCGCGGCCGAGCCACGGCCTGGACCGACCAGGATTCCCTGTTCCTTCGCGAATCGAACAAAGTCCCAGACGACCAGGAAATAATTCGTGAAGCCCATCGAGTTGATGACGCCGAGCTCGTAGGCGAGGCGCTCACCGACCGCGCCACCATCATGACCGTACTTCCGCTTCACGCCTGCTCGGCAAAGCTGGTCGAGATAGGTCTCCGGTGTGAAATCGTCGGGCACTGCGAAATGGGGGAGATGGTAGCCGTGGAAGCTCAAGTCCAGCTGGCACATCTCGGCGATCCGAATCGTGTTCAACAGCGCTTCCGGAATCTCGGCAAAGACCCGGGCCATTTCGTCCGGCCCTTTGAAATAGAGCTGATCGGACTCCGATTTCAGCCGCTTTGGATCATTCAGCGACGAGTTCGTTTGGATGCAGACCAGGAGATCTTGGGCAGGAGCATCTGGCTGGGAGCAGTAATGGACGTCGTTCGTGGCAACAATCGGCAAATTGAGCGAGCGCGCCAGCGGAATCAGTTCCATATTGACCTGACGCTGCTCGGCGATGCCATGATCTTGGATCTCGATGAAGAATCGATCCGGTCCAAAGATCTCGGCCAGCTTCCCGGCATAGTCCCGGGCGAGCTCTGGCCGGCCGTGCAGGTAGTTGTTGGCGACCGGGCCGCCGAGACAGGCCGACGTCGCGATAATCCCAGTGTGATGCTGGGCTAACATGTCGAGATCGATCCGCGGTCGGTAGTAATACCCCTCGAGACTCGCTTTTGTCGTCAAATTGAGGAGGTTGCGGTAGCCGGTTTCATTCTCGGCGAGCAAAAGCAGGTGGTATGACTTTCGCTCACGGTTCCTCGCACTCCCTTCGGCCAGGTAGGCTTCGACGCCGACGATCGGGTGGAGATCATGCTTCGTCAGCGTTTTGTACCAATCCATCGCGGCGTACATCACGCCATGATCGGTGATCGCCAGGTGTTGCACGCCGAGCTCCTTGGCCCGGGCCACGTACTCGTTGATCCGGCCCATCCCATCCAAGAGGGAATACTCGGTGTGCAAATGCAGGTGAGCGAACTCCGCCACCTTCAACCTCCCGAATACAGCTCATCCTGACTTTCTTCGGCGCCGGCCGAGCGGGGAGTTCATCCTACAACAAACGGGTACATCGCGACCGAGTGCTCCGCACTCATCGCTGCAAGCATTCGGCGCAAGCATCCAGGCAGAGGACAGTTCACTCGTGTTGCCGCCAACGACAACAGACCGGATCGGGCTGTCCGTGCTGCGGTCACGAATCGTCGTCAGAGACTCCGCCATGCGGCTGGGTGATGGATCGACGAACGGAGCCATTGTTCTCGGGGAGATGCGGGGCCCGGGGCTGGGGCGGCGAAGCGGGACTGCGGGGAATAGGCGGGGGTGCGGGGATTCGTGACGAGCTTGAGCGGGGCGGAGGAAGTGCGAACGGATTCACGCGGCGACGCCGGCCAAGCCGGCCGGGCCGTGGGTTTGCAGCGTGAAGCGTGCCTGCTCGGCGAGGAGCTGGAGAACCTGGCGCATGCTATTCCGATATTCGCTTGGCACGGCTTCGTTCTGGAGGAGATCGAGCACCGCGCCAACCACCGGCTCATCCGAGAGAAGACTGGCGACATCTCGCGGTAAGAAACCGGCCGCCGCCAGCAGCGCATCGCGCGAGTTCTGATCGAGCTGCAACGCCTCGGCCAATCGCTCGACTGCTTCCCGGGTTGGCATCCGGGCGCCGCTCTCCAACCGACTGACATAGCTGTGATCGAAATCCGCCCGCTCGGCCAGCTTGCTCTGTGACACTCGCCGCGATTCTCGAAACCGCTTCAGCACGGCGCCAAAGTCGGCTCCCATCCTGTCCCTGTCTGTCATCGCCCCGCACTCCTGTCTGGTGACTGCCGGCGATCCCGCAATCGCCGTTGCCCGCGAGTCACATCACATAGTGACTCATTAGGCATAGAGTAACACGAGATTGCCAGTTGGTCAATGACGTCTCCACAATATCCACCACTCACGCCATGTACTGTCTTTTGTGACCGAAAAACGACAGTCGTGCTTCGTCACTGGCGAAACGTCGTTAATCCGCGTCATTAGACTGTCGATATAGTGTTCTTAGCTGTCGGAACCGGGATGGATTCGCGCCGTATGATGCCTCAGCAGCGGCAGTTGGACTCGTCCTCGGCGATCCTCGGCCTCTGCGGCCAGCATCGGGGTTGACCCTAACCCGACCGGTATCGACAGCTGACGGCGGCTCTTCCCTTCGCCCGTCAGATCGCCAATTCGTTGTGCCGCCGGTGGGGATTGCCGCGAAAGGCGCCGGTCAGCTCACTCAATGTCCGGACAGAATTGTGACAACGGGGCGCTCCTGGCTTGCGTGGTTTCCATCATGCCCTGGTTCGTTTCGGGCAGATGTGTGACGATTGCGCCAGATGCCAGTTGCTCCGGGGACCACCTCACGGCGCCGGCCTGCCGCGGCCCTGGATGGAGCATGAGGTGAATCTGCATATGTTGTTTTCTTCGATTACGGCACGCCCGAGGGTGCGTAGGTTCAAAGTTATTCGGCGGGCTCACCGGAGTGGACGGCGATGACCGCGCAACTGCTGCGCGGGGCGCCAGTCGCGAAGGAGTTGCAGGCCTATGTCATCGCCGGGCGAGAGCGCTTCGAAACCGTCGTCGGCTCCGCTCCGACACTCGTGACCGTGCTCGTCGGCGATCACCCGGCCGCACAGTCCTATCGCGCCTCGATCGCCCGCACCAGCGAGCGAGTCGGCATCGTTCATTGGCCTGAGACTTTGGCACCTACCACGAAGCCTGATCAGTTCGTCGACCTTCTCCACCGATTGAACCATGATTCAGCGGTTACCGGCATCCTGGTCCTAATGCCGCTGCCAGCTCAGCTGTCGCAAGATCTCGTCTTGGAGCACCTGGCGCCGCTAAAAGATGTTGATGGCATCACCCCAACCAATGCCGGCCGGCTCCATCTCGGTCTGCCCTCGCTCCGTCCTAGCACACCGCAGGGTGGAATCGTCCTGCTCAACTACTACGGGATCGATCCCCGTGGCCTCGACGCCGTGGTCATTGGCCGCAGCAATGTCGTCGGTCGGCCGCTGGCCAGCCTCCTCCTGCAACGCAATGCCACCGTCACGCTGTGCCACCGCCAGACGCGCGATCTCGCAGCCGTCACCCGTCGAGCCGATCTTGTAGCGCTCGCCGCGGGCAGTCCCGGTCTCCTCACCGGCGCCATGCTCAAACCGAACGCGATCGTCATCGATTTCGGCGTCAATGTCGTGGGCAACAAACTCGTCGGCGACGCCGATTTGGCGAGCGTTCGTGAGGTCGCGGCCGCCGTGACGCCGGTACCGGGTGGCACCGGTCCCGTCACCGCGTTGACCCTAATGAGCAACGTCATCGCCGCCGGCTTCGCCGCCCATCACGGCCATTTGGATTATGTTTCGCAGCCAGAGCTCTTCTAGCGCCGCGACCGAATGAGGTCGCAGGGCGTGACCTACGACCGGCAAATACATGACTCAATCCGTTGCAGATTTTGTCCGCCTGGCTAGCCCGTGGTAAACTACAGGCCATTGGGGTGTCGTCTAACGGTAGGACGCCTGACTCTGGATCAGGTAGTTGGGGTTCGAATCCCTGCACCCCAGCCAGACACATTCCGCTTCTGGAAGTCCCGAATGGCCGGTGAGGGTTGATCTCTCACCGGCTGTTTTCATTATGTGATGCCAACGGTAATGCCAACGCGGTCGCAGTTGACATCAGCCCACAGTTGATCCATCAGGCTCGCCACTTCGTCGTGAGCGGCAGGGAGAACGTGCGAATCGGGATCGGCAGTAGGCGCCATCTGTGCATGGCCGAGAATGTCCATCACGACGCGCCTGGGGACACTTGGCGCCAAGAGCGGGCTCGCCGCGCTGTGGCGCAGATCATGGGACCCCCGCGGGGGCAGCTCTTCACGGGCGCGGATCGCATTGACCTGCCGCAGCACGTTGGCGGGCCCGAGTGGAGTGTCGATTGCGGTACAAAAAATGAGACCATCATCTTGCCAAGGCGATCCGGCAAATAGCCGCTCTTCCGGCTGCTGCACTTTGTGGGCTCGTACCATCGCGGCGAGGGATGGCGGCAATGACCGCGTGCGGCGGTATTGCTGTGTTGGGCTCCTTCAACTGACGCTCTCCATCTACGCGCTGCCAGGCGTGGCGAATCCGCAATGTTCGACTGTCCAGATCGACATCCTCCCAGCACAAACCAAGCGCCTCTCCTTGCCGAAGGTCCTGTGCCAGGCGACGGCGTTGAGCGCTTCCAATCGGTCGCCCCAATATCAGCGAAGAATTGCCGTGCCTGCTCCGGGGTAAAAGGCTGGCATTGGTGTTTGACTTGGCGCGGCGGGTCGGTCAAGGCGACGTTGCGCGTCACCTGTTCCCATTTGAGCGCATGGCTAAGCGCAAGTCGGAGCACATTTCGGATGTACTGGACTGTGCGCGGTGACTTGCCAACCTGGGCGTAGCTACTGTAGCTCTTGGGCGCCCCCATTGGCTGGACGACGTCTTGGAGTCATCGGTCGAGGCAGTCGCCAACTGTCTAGCTCATGGCTGTCAGGTCGCGTCCCTTCGCGAGTTCCTCCTTGGCGGCATTGAGCTTCTGCCGCCCCCGGTGAGCCGGGCCTGAGCCCGGCACCTCACGACCGCTGCAGCGGCGGCTGGCGCCCGCCCGATGCCCGCCCGCGCAATCGCAGCGACCGGGGCTGGCGCAGCGGCACGCGATTTCTGGATCGAGGCGGGCGCCGTCGCCAATGGTTACGTCGAGTTCGGGGTCGAGGCCGTCGAACAGGTCACAGAGGTGGACCGGAACGGCGGTGTCAGTGCGGCAGTCGGGCAAGACCGGGGTGACGCCGGCCCGCTGGATGCGCGCTAGCATGTCCCGCACCAGGGCGCGGTCATCGTCTCCAGCCGGACCCGCGGCGCAAATCGCCCGGTCTGGAAACCGGCCACCTTGTGGCTGGTCACCGCGTCGCGCTCGATCACTTCGTCGAGGGCCGAAACGATCGCCTCCGGCAGGATGTTCCCCGACGCCAGCCCGTTCGAGCCAACCTGGAACGAGCGGAGGTTGTGCAGCGGATCGAAGCTCGGATCCCAGAGGGCGACGAGCCCAAGCGGGACAGCGATCTCCTCTCCGGTCAGGAGGGCGTGACCGCAAACCCAATCCTCCGGCCGGCGCGGATAAAAGAGCGAAAGGCGCATTAGACGGATGTCGCCCAGCGGCAGCGCCGCGCCATCTCCTCGCAGGATGCCCGCTGCACCGGCAGCTCGACATGCTCGGCATGCTAGAGCTCCATCGCCTCCATCGCGCCGGAAACCAGCGCCGCCTCCCGCGTCAGCCCCTTCCCGGTTGAGTTGGCCATCGTCGGGGCATCGGGCCGGAAGGCCAGGGTCACCGGAATGCCGAGCCGGTCCCGGCCCGTGATGTCGGCGTTCCGGGTGAGCCTCGTTTTGGCGAAGTGGGGTTTGATCCGCTCCCACGTTTCCGCGGGCGAGCCCGTGCGGTGTGTCCCACGGGTGAAGCGCTTGTCCGCCACCGCCAATCCTTCAGCCCGCGTCACGTCCGTCATGGTCTTCCCGCCCTGCTCGTTGTCCATGCCGTCCCGGCGCGCCAACCACGTCGCCACCTGGGTTCCGCGTTGCCTCTCAAACCGCCGCCGTCACCACCAGCCCACCCCCAACGAGGCCCGCGGACACGCCCGCCGCGACGGCATGGCCGACCTCGTCTGCCGTCTGACCACCGGCAACGGCGGCCAGCTCTTGCTCGCTCAGCTCCTGCCCGCCCGCCAAGAGAGTAAGCGTGCCGCCTTGGCTCGCGACGTAGGCCCGCATCTCCTCCAGCCCGACGTCCTGAAACCCGTGGGCATCGAGCACCGCTCGCTTGGCCGTGATGGTTGGTGCCGCCTCCACCTCGGCCCGGAAGGCCTCATCCCGCTCGATCGTCTGGACCAGCTCTACGGCGCGTGTCGTGTCTGCCATCGCGTCATCTTCTCCACTCACCGCTGAACTACCTGCGGGGCGAACTCGTCAGGTCGCTACCGGTCCTGCTCCTGCTCGAGCGCGGCACGGGCCTCTATCCCGGATCGTTCACGAACCACTGAAGGAGGAATCGGGGTAGGAGCGGGCCTCGTGTCGCACTCTGTTTCCGCCGTCGCCGCCTCCCAGCGTTGGAGTGGGCCGCGGGCAGACAGCACCCAGGGGTTACCCGTCGGCCCTGACCCGGCTTCGTGAATAATTCGGGCTATGTCCGACAGACACCACCGCCGATGAAGTCCTGCGTGTTCCGCGCAGGGCATCCGGCAGACCCGCTGGCCGGGCAGGTGCCTGGTCACGAGGATGGGCCGGGCGTGTCGCGCCCGCATCGGCCGAAGGGGATATTTCGCCGGGCGCTGGCCAGACAGCCGACTATGACGTTGGTCATAGCCCGGATTACTGATAAGCTCGCGTCGGGGCCGATGAATACCCTCTGGGTGCTGTCAGCCCACGCCCCACGACCGGGTCGAGGATCTCCGTTTCGCCCGTCTTGCGGATCAATATTCGCATGGCGAGGATATGTCGTGACTGCGGTGACTGCCGCCAAGTCTGGTCCTGCCGCACTCGCGACCTTGACAGTCCGGACTGGGCACTTGCTCAGCGTCAGCGAATCACTCGCGTGTGATAGACGAGCGTGTTGATGAGCAACCAGGCGCAAAAGAACACCAGCCAGCGCGGCAATTGCGGCGGCTGGTCTTCTACATCGCGCACCAAGGGATCCTCAGCCTCGCAACCGCCGGAGTTGGCTTCGGCATGACTGCGGCCAACCCAGGCAAGCGCCACCGGTGCGACCGTCCAGACCGCATACCAAGAGTGGGTGTTCATTGGGAGAAAGGCGAGGGCAACGGTCGTGACGGACCATGCGGTTACCTGCGCGGTGAGGGGGGCGAAGTCGCCGCACGACGCCAGCGAATCCGAGCCATCTCCTACCATGGCCGGCCAGAGGCGACGCACCGTCAAGACGACGAGCAGCGCGATCAGCGGCAGGATGATGTATGGGGCGACGGAGGTAATGTCCACTGCGACGCGATCGAGTTGACCGCCACCAAACGCGGCGTAAGCTGCCGCGAACTCCCACGCAGGGACCAGCCAGAGCGTGCTGGTGACCAGCCTCCCCGATTGCTCGAGCAACGACCGTAAGGTGGCCAGTCCGACCCAGTACGGCGCAAAGACGACCGCGCCAAGGATCACGGCGGAGACCGCATCAAGGAACCACTGGCCCATGACACGGCGCCACGACTCCCCGGTCTTGCGTGATCGCAGGCGCCACAGCGCCGCGTAGGCGAGCAGCGGCAGCGTCACATACTTGATCAGAGCCGACGCGGCGATCAAGAGCAGACCTGTCCGGATCGCGCCTCGCCGTGGCGTCGTCAGGACGAGCAGCCCACCGAGCGCCAAGAGCATCATCGGGGCATCGTTGTGCGAGCTCCCTGCCGATTCAATAAGGACGACTGGCTGCCAGGCGGTAAACACCAGCGCGCCAAGGCGCAACCGCCGATCGTCCGTCAGACGGCGGGCCAGCAGGTACGTTACCCCGGTGAGGCCGAGCGCACAGGCCGCGGCGAAAAGCTTGAACCCGAGCACGCTGGTCACCGGATCCGGGCCGGTGATCCCGACGATGCCCCGGCTGATCGTCGTCCAAAGTGGCCCATATGGCGAAGTGATACCGGGCCAGTCTTGGAACGGCAGGAGCGGGTCGGAGACGAACCGCTCGAGTGGATAGCGGTAGGGGTTGCCACCGGCGTTAACGACGTGGCCGCTCATCGCGTAGTAGTAGACGTCCGAGCACAGCGGCGGATAAGCCAGCACGACAAGCAGGGACAGAATCGGGCCGACGAGCCGACGCCATGCCCGCTGCCGAGCCCCGAAGGTTGTCTGGTACAGACATGCGACAACCGCCACGAGCTGAGTCACCGCCAGGGCGACGAAAGCGCCGCGCAACGTCCAGACATAGAGCGTAGGAGGAAGCTCAAGTCCAGCGACAAACTGACCAAACCGCCCCAAACCGCTGGTCCAGGTCGCTAAGCGATAGTACGCTCGCCAGTCATTCGTGTCGCCGGACAAGCCAAGGAATCCGGGGCGCGAATCCGGTGCCGCCAAGGTGAAGATGACCAGCACGGCAGCCGCGATCGTCTGGCATAACGCCAGGCGCAACGGAGTAGCACGACGCGCCAGCCCCGCCCAGTGCTGGCTCTGAGGCACCGCGCGCGGACTCGCCTCCGCCCGGGGATGAGGAATCTCGATCGGAGGAGGAGGCCGTACGCTCTCCCTGCATGCTTCTCCTCGCCGGCTGATCGGCCGTCACCCGAGCACCGGTCGAGGGACGACGGTTGCGGACATTGGCACGGTTACGCCCAAAGGGCCGATTGTCGCGCCAAAATCGGCGTTGCCCGAAGGCAACTCACCTATTCTACCCTGAGCGGTGTCGGCCCGTGCCGGATTATGACCAGCAAAATCGGGCCGGCACGCCATACTTCCGCCCCACCGCGCTCGAAGCTTCGACCCTGAGTCTCCCACGTGCCAAAAAGTGACGGCCCGGCTCTTACCGAGCACCTTGGCCCGACCTTGCGGACCGTGGCCTCGACAAACCGCGTCGATTTCCGGAAACTGGGGCGCAGGGGAAGAGGATTCGGGGAGAGTGGGACAGCGACGTGATGCACGAAGAAATCCGACAGTATCTCCGTGACATGCATGACATTCATGCTAGCGGGGCGGCAATTCCAGAGACATCCTATTACCCGGCCCTCGGCAGGCTGTTCAATGCGGCAGGGGCGAAGCTGCAGCCAAAGGTGACATTCATCCAGCACCCGCGAAACGTCGGCGCCGGCATTCCTGACGCGGGTCTGTTCACGGAGGACCAGCGCAAGCGCGACCGCGAGCAAGCGGCCTCGGGCGCCCAGTTGCCGGCGCGAGGGGCGATGGAGATCAAGCCGCCCACGGACGATGTCGCGCAAATCGCCAAGACCAAACAAGTTCGCGACTACGTCGGCGTGTACAAGCAAGTGCTGGTGACCAACTACCGCGACTTCCTAATCGTCGATCATGACCACTCTGGTGAAATTCGGCTGGGCGAGCAGTTCACGCTGGCCCCAACGGCCGCCGAGTTCTGGAACTTGCCCGTGATCCGGCATCGCTATCCCGAGAGAAGATCGAGCTGCTTCGCCGAGTTCTGCACCGGTCACTGATTCGCTCCGTCTCGTTGTCCCGGCCGCAAGACGTGGCGTTTTTCCTCGCGTCGTATGCGCGCGATGTGAGTGCGCGGCTGAAGGCCGATCCTTGCGCGAGCTGGTAACGTCCGGCGGGCGCTCGAAGCGAATCTGGGCGCTCGAGTTCGAATCGGCGCGAGGCGAGCACTTCTTCCGCTCGACCTTCGTGCAAACCCTCTTTTACGGCATCTTCTCGGCCTGGGTGCTCTGGCACCAAGGAGAACCCCGGGGTCGAGATCGCGACCGCTTCGACTGGCGGTTGGCCGGCTGGTATCTGCAGGTGCCGGTGTATCGCCGCTCTTCGAGCGAATTCGCCGCGCTCGGCGGCTCGAAGCGCCTCGGATTGATCGACGTCCTCGATCTGGACGGGGGCGACGCTGAACCGGGTGGACCCAGGCAGCATTCTTCGACCACTTCGAGGAAGAGCACGCCGTTCAGTATTTCTACGAGCCGTTCCTGGAAGCCTTCGACCCGGAACTGCGCAAGCAGCTTGGGCGTCTGGTACACGCCGCCGGAGATCGTGCGGTACATGGTCGCGCGCGTCGACACGCGTGCTGCGCGACGAACTGGGCATCCGCGGACGGGCTCGCCGATCCGAGCGTCTACGTGCTGGACCCCTGCTGCGGCACGGGCGCCTATCTGGTCGAGGTGCTCAGGCGCATCGCCGCGACACTGGTCGCAACGCGGCGAGGACGCTCTGCTCGGCGCAGGACCTGAAGCAGGCCGCCATCGACCGCGTCTTCGGCTTCGAGCTCCTGCCCGCGCCCGTTCGTCGTCGCCCATCTGCAGCTCGGCCTGCTGCTGCAGCACTCGGCGCGCCGCTCGACGGACGAGCGGCGAGCGGGCCGGCGTCTATCTGACCAACGCGCTGACCGGCTGGGAGCCGCCGAGCGGCCGAGAGCAGCAGCTGCGTCTTCCCGGAGCTGGCGGCAGGAGCGCGACGCCGCCGAGCGAGGTCAAGCGCGAGAGCGCCGATCCTCGTCATCCTCGGCAACCCGCCGTACAACGGCTACGCGGGCATGGCCGGTCGACGAGGAGCGCGATCTGACCGACGCCTACCGCAGCGGCGAAGCGCGCACCAAGCAGCCGCAAGGGCAGGGGCTGAACGACCTCTATGTCCGCTTCTTCCGCATGGCGGAGCGGCGGATCGTCGAGGGCACCGGCGCAGGGCGTCGTCTGCTTCATCTCCAACTACTCCTGGCTGGACGGCCTGTCCTTCACGGCGATGCGCGAGCGCTATCTGGACGTCTTCGACCACATCTGGATCGACAACCTCAACGGCGACAAGTACAAGACGGGCAAAGTGACGCCGGAGGGATTGCCCGACCCGAGCATCTTCTCCACCGAGTGCAACCGCGAGGGCATCCAGGTCGGCACGGCGATTGCGCTGATGGTCCGGCGGAAGCGGCACCGTCCCGGCCAACGGCGTCCATTTTCCGCGAACCTCTGGGGCACGGAGCAAGCACGCCCAGCTTAGCCGGACGGCGCATCAGCGGGATGCATCACTCTACCAGCGGGTCGAGCCGTCGTTGGAATTGGGCTATCCCTTCCAGCCGTCCACCAGGTCGGACGATTACGTCGCCTGGCCGCTGCTGCCGGAGCTGTTTCCACGTCGTTTCCTGGCGTCAAAACGAGCCGGGATGACCTGGTCGTCGATATCGACCGGGACCGGCTGATCGCCCGCATGGAGCGCTACTTTGATCCGGCGGTGAGCAATGCGGAGATCGCGCGGGAAATGCCCGGCGCGATGGGCTCGACGGCCCGGTTCAACGCGCCGGCGGTCCGGTCGGCGCTCGTCCGGCGGGGGTTCAAGCCGGAGTGCGTCATCCGCTACGCCTATCGCCCGTTTGATGTCCGCTGGCTCTACTGGGAACCCGGAAACCAAGCTGCTCGACGAGAAGCGCGAGGACTACCGGCCGCATGTCGTTCCGGGGAACGTCTGGATCGAAGCGCGGGCCAGCGGCAACCGAAAGAAACTTCGACCAGTGGCTGGGTCGTCACTGATTGCTGATCAATCTCGTGGCAATCGACTGTCGGCATGTTTCCGATGCTCATTGCGTCGGCATGGCGCCGTGATGGATTGTCGTCGGGCAACCGTCCGAACTCAGTCGCTATTGCCTCCGACTTTCTGCGGGAGCATGGAAGCGCGGTCAAGACGACCTGTTCTTCCATGTCCCTCGCGGTGCTCCACGCACCCGCCTACCGGACGGAAAACGGCGGCGCCCTGCGCCAGGACTGGCCGCGGGTGCCGCTGCCGAGCGATGGCGCTGTCCTGCGCGCCTCAGCAACGTTCGGTCGCCAACTCGCCGCCTTGCTCGATGTCGAGCAGCCGGTCGAAGGGGTAACGACCGCGATGCTACGGCCGGAGCTCCGTGCCTTGGGCGCGGTCACGAGCGCCAGGGCCGGGACCATCA
Source organism: uncultured Actinomycetota bacterium (assembly GCA_963767685.1). Classification (GTDB taxonomy): domain Bacteria; phylum Actinomycetota; class Actinomycetes; order Streptosporangiales; family Streptosporangiaceae; genus Trebonia. The sequence goes on along the minus strand of CAVYEZ010000005.1, from coordinate 33,275 downwards.
ATCTGGCCACCGATCTTGCCCTCACTGCCGGCTGGGGCCGCGGCGGCAACGGCCAGCCGGTGATGCCTGGACGTGGTCGCGCGGTCAAACGGCCGCTGACGACGGAAGAGCAGGCCGCGATTCAGACCGCGATCAATCCGCTCGGTCTGGCGCTGTCGACACCGCTCGCGCCGCTCGGCGAGGGGACCTACGACGTCTATCTCAATGATCGGGCGTGCTGGCGCCATGTGCCGGAGCGGGTCTGGCAGTACACGCTCGGCGGCTATCCGGTGTTGAAGAAGTGGCTCTCCTATCGCGAAGAAGCGATCCTCGGCCGGCCGTTACAAGTGGAGGAAGCCCGATTGTTCCGCGACATCGTCCGCCGGATCGCCGCCATTCTCCTGCTCGACGGCGCCCTTGACGCCAATTATACCCAGGTGGCCCGTGCGACGTGGGACTGGCCGGCAGCCGCCGCCGCGCGCGATCCGGCGCGCGGCTGGCAATCAATTATGCCGGGATTCGGCCCGCGCTGATCGCTGGCGCCGGCCAGAATGCGTTCAATAGGTTTAACACGGCAATTCCGAACGAGGGCAGCCACGGGGGGCTGCCCTGCTTCTCGGACAACGCGGCCAATCTGTACCGCACCCTGCTCCGAGGGGCTCGAACCCGTGCCCTCCGGTCCCAGAGACCGGTGATACCCCCGTGACCGCGGATGGTCCCGCGTTGGCTGCCAGCGGGGTTTCCTTCACCACACCCCCTAGTGCATGATCAAGCGACCTCTTGTGAGATGGACAAGTGATCCTGGCGGGCACAGCCGAAGCAGTTGCAGATCCGGCCCTCGAGCTCGGCGGCGCTCAGCAGCTCATCCGGCTCGGCGACCTTGCGCTTGCCGTGCACCCACCTGGGCTCGATCGGGTTCAGCCAGGGGCTCTTGGTGGGCAGCGGGCAGGGGAGGATGCGCACCCCCTGGCCGGCTTGCTTGACCCTCCGGTTGTGCCCGCCGATCCATCCCTCCACTCGCTTGCTTATGTGCCAGCCGGCGTTGTCCCATACCAGGAGCAGCGCGTGCTTGCCCAGCGCCTCCAGCTTCCGGCAACACCAATCCAGATAGCGGCAAGTCAGCTCGCTGACCGGCCGGCCATCGGCGAATCGCAGCCACATCTCCTCCCGGGGCTGCTCACCCTCCTCCCGCAGGCGCACCAGCAGCCCGTAGCAGGCCAGCGCCTTCGGGTCTGGATCGTCTTTGGCGATCGGCTGCTCGACGAGCCTCACCGGCCTGTCCTCCTCGGCCCACGCGTGCATTGCGGGCTGCTCGTAGCGGCTCCACCACGTCTCGTCCTCGAAGCCCAACGCCCACTCGGGATGCGCCGCAGCCAGCCGGATCAGCCGATCGCGAGCCCTTTTTTCCGGGCGTACGCTGGGTCGGGGCTGGTGATCCACGTCTTGGCGCGTTTCCAGCCCACGCCCAGCCGCTTGAGGGCTTGCCGGACCGTCTCATCGGACACTCGCGTGGGCGTCAATCCTTGCTCGAAGCTCACGGCGGCGGCCAGGTCGAGCGTCCACACGCTTGTGTCTTTGCCGAACTGCCTCGGACTTTGGTGCAGCAGTGCTTTGAGGTCTGCGGCACGCGACCCATCGAATACCCGGCTCACCTGCTTGGGCGCCGTGGAGTCACGGGTGAGCGCCTCCAGACCGCACTCGTTGAACGCGCGGATCGCGTTCCTCGCCGTCTGGCTTGCACAGCCCAGGCTCCGAGCTATCTGCGGTGGTCGCTCCTCCCTGCTGCTCGCCAGCAGGATCTGGCACCGACGGAGGACGAACGCGTCGGACGAGCGCAGGCCCGCCTCCAAGGCTTGCCGCTCGGCGTCCGTCAGCGGACGCACAAAGATAGGTGGTTTCATGTCCATCACTATAGCCCATCGCACACGAACCCGCTTGGAAATGCACTAGGGGGTGAGGTTTTGAGGAAAACCCCCGCGGCCTCCAGGCCAGGGGGCGAACCGTCGCCCGCTCGCTGCCGCCAGGGCCACCGCCCGGATTGAGAGCGGCGCCTCCTCCGGTTCGGGAGCGAGCACGCCGCAGGTAGTTAGGAGGTTGTTCTGATGCTCGATGTCCATGATGGGCCGGCCACGGCCGATGTTATCCCCGATCAGCGGGAAGGGATCGGGTATGGCGAGCTGCTGCGCCGCGCCATTCCGCCGCTGCAATCCTGGTGGACGGCTGCTGGATGAAGCCAGCGGGATGATTCTGGCCGGCCCGCCGGGGCTCGGCAAGACCTGGCTGATCCTCAGCCTGGCCCGGGCGATCGCCAGTGGCACCCCCTGGCTCGGACAGGTGCCAACCCGCCAGGCGAGTGTCCTGATCTTCGACGAAGAAGGCAACCTGCCGGGGATGCAAGCCCGGATCAAGCTGCTCCAAGCGGCGGATCCGCAGGGCGGTCGCGCTGCCGATCCACTACTGTGTGGGGCATGGCGCGCGGCTCGATGCCCAAGATGGGCTCACCCATGTCGCCACGCTAGTGGCGCGGGTCCGGCCCGGACTGACGATCTTCGACTCGCTCACCCGGCTGCATGGGCGGGACGAGAATAGCGCGGGCGAGATGGCCGATATCTTCGGGGTGGCCAAGACCCTGATGCGGGCGTATGGCACGGCCATCCTCTTCACCGATCACCTGCGGAAGAAGAGCCTGATCAACGACCCGGAGGAGATGCTGCGGGGCTCGAGTGAGAAGCGGGCCTGGCCGGAATCGATCCTCTTCGCCGCCGCTGGTGAGGAGCGGCATGCACGATCCACCCTGACCCAGATCAAGAGCCGCTATCACCAGCCGCTCGCCCCATTCAGCGGTGTGCTCGCGGTCGACGAAGCCGCCGGGCACCGCGGCCGTGACGTATGCCGGCGGCCTTGCCCTCCAGACGGCGACCAAGGCGAACGAGATCATCGCCGCGATTCACGCGCTGAAGCGGCAATTGGGCGCGATGGCGCCGATGCGACGACCATGAGCGCGTGGCTGGAGTGTTCGGCTGACACTGCCCGGCGCCACCTATCCGAAGCTGGTGGCGGCCGGGATCATCGCTAAGCGGCAGACGGTACCAGGCGCCAAGGGTGGCCGGCCACGGGACGTATTCGATGTCGTCGGCGGCCGGGACTGAGGCGGGGTCGCCCTCACACCGGCGTAATGCCGAATCGCGGTGATTGCTTCGCCGACCGCTGACGGTGGGCGTTGCCGCTCACGTTTCCTGTCATTTCGAGCCGGACCCGCGAGAAATCTCGCTTTTGCCGACCGCGAACAGCGAGATTTCTCGCTGCCGGAGTCCGGCTCGAAATGACAATCAGCTTGCGTGGCTGCGCCGAGACGTGATGATTGCCGAAGGCATGATCGCGATTTGGTATAAGACCCTCACCCCGGCCCTACGGGCCACCCCTCTCTCAGAATTGGGAGAGGGGATTTCGTTCGTACCCTCGCCCAGGATTGGGAGATGCTCCTGCCTCCACCGGAGGGAGGTTGGGAGGGAGGCAAGTGGCACCGCCGGTGCCGGGTGAGGGTCTTCCGCCAGGGTGAGGGTTGCTCGCCGATCACGCGTTGTGCAATCCGCTCTGTTGCGATCGGCTGGGGGTTTTCCTCAATCCCCCACCCCTAAGGGAGTGTGGTAAACGAAACCCCGCGCGAGCAGCCGGCGGCGCGGCCAGGACCATGCCTGAGCCGGCGAACGGGCGATGCCGGGGTCGTCCGCCCGAGTGGGGGAGAACGACACATGCGGGCCGGTCAGATGCAATGACTGGCCCGCATGGTTCGCCTGAGGAAGCGCCTTTGGTGGGGTGCCTTACGGGGCTCGAACCCGTAACATCCGGCTCCACAGGCCGGCGCTCTGCCGATTGAGCTAAAGGCACCATAATGCACAAGGGATAGGTCAGGCGCGTAAGCCGAGTTCTGTTCACGCAGCTGCATCGCTGCGCTGATGGCCATCTCTCTCCGCCCCATAACAGGGCGGGCCGCGTCATCGCTTTCGCGGCGGCTCTCGACTTTCGGTCTCGGCGAGTCACCGTCAGCAACCACAGGTTGCATGCGACCGGATCGGAGATTGCAGCAGGGAGGATTGCCCGTTTCACTCCGGCCCGCCGAGGCGGCCGGTACCGTTTCTGTTGCTCTCGCGTGGTCCCACACGTCGCCCGCACGCGACGCTTGCGCGCCGCGTGCCAATCTGGGACTGTCAGCATCCTTGCGGAGTGCTGCCCCGGCTTTCGCCGGGCACCCTGCTCTGTGCAGCTCGGACTTTCCTCTGGTCGCTCGCGCCCCAGCGGCCATCCTGCCTATACCCCATCTGCCTTGTCAATGTGCCGCCACAGTGGCGCCGGCTACGGTCGATCGGGATGGTCGACATGGTGCCGAAGGAGGAGATTTGAACCCTCACGGCCCTACGGCCACTACGCCCTGAACGTAGCGCGTCTGCCGATTCCGCCACTTCGGCCAGTGGAGCCGACGATCGGATTCGAACCGATGACCTGCTGTTTACGAAACAGCTGCTCTGCCACTGAGCTACGCCGGCACTGCGCCCGACTCGCAAGGCGCACCGAGTATACCCTAGCCCCAACAACGCTGGCAACTGCGGGCAATTGCCCCAAATCAGCCCACAAAGAACAGTGCCACGCCGCAAGCTCGATCCGACTGCGATGCAGCATATCTGGGGTCGCGCCTGTCCTCCGGACGGGTCGGACGCCCGCCCTGCATGGTATCGTTGCCGCCAGTAACCGCGACGGAGCCCGAAGTGCGGGAAGCCCGTTCGATCCGCCGGCCACGCTTCTTGGCTAAGACGAGTTGGACCAAGCGAGTGCGCCAAACGCCATCTTCGAAAAACAAATCCCGCCCCACGAAGCCGCGCCGCCAGAGCCTCTGGCGGCGACTCCGCCGCATGAGCCGGGCCGAGTTGATGGTGACCATCGTTGGCTTGGTCGTGATTTGCTTCATGCTCTTGCTCGGTCTCAGCGGGGTCGCCTTCAACGGAAACAACGGCGGCGCGAACGGCACGGCCGACGCCGCTTACTCGTCGACCAGCGGCGATCTCGAACATTCGTTGGAAACGAAGGTGGCACAAAACCCGCGCGACACGGTGTCGATGGCACTGCTCGCCAATACGCTCGCCAACGACGGCAACCTCGAAGCGGCCATCGGCTGGTACCAAAAAGTCCTCGATTTGAATCCCAATGATTGGAAGACGCGGCTCGACTTCGCTGAATCGCTCGCCAACGGCCAAATGCGGCCCGATGCTGAGCTGCAATTCCAGAAGGTGATCACCGCCCAGCCCAACAACCCGGACGCTCATTACTACCTCGGAGAGCTCTATCGGACCTGGCAGCCGCCTCGTCTCGACGACGCCGCCCGCGAATATGACACGGTGATCAAGGTCGCGCCGACCTCTTTTCTTGCCGAGCGGGCTAAGCAACAATTGCAGTCAATCGGCCGGGCCACGCCGTCAGCGGCCACCCCGGCGACGCCAACGAAAGGAACCTAACTGTGGCAGTTCAAGCCGATCAGGAACAAGCGACATCAGTCGGTCTGAGCACCGATTTGTTGGAGATTCTCGTCTGCCCCGTCGACAAGGCAGACCTGCGGCTCGAAGCGGACAACCTCGTCTGCACGAGCTGCGGCCGCACCTACCCGATCGAGGATGGCATACCGAATATGCTGGCCGACGACGATCGCTAGCGAACAAATGTTCGCTACCCATGGTATACTGGCCGCATGAGTGAGCGAGCGCCGGCTCCGGCCCAAGGGCATGGGCAAACAACCGAGATCGACCGCCTGGTCACCGGCCGGGCCCGCGGCGAAGATGGCGCGATCGACCGCAATCTCCGCCCGCGCCGGCTAGGTGACTACATCGGGCAGGAACGGGTCAAGGCCAGTCTCGAAATCTTCATTCGCGCCGCCAGGGCGCGGGAAGAGTCGCTGGATCACGTCCTTCTGCACGGACCGCCAGGCCTCGGCAAGACAACGCTGGCCGCCATCATTGCCGCCGAGATGGGCGTCAGTCTTCGCATCACCTCCGGTCCCGCCATCGAGCGTCCCGGCGATCTCGTCTCGATCCTGACGAATCTCAAGCCAGGCGATGTGCTCTTCATCGACGAGATTCATCGGCTGAATCGCGTGGTTGAGGAGGTGCTCTATCCGGCCTTGGAGGACTTCGCGGTCGATATCGTCCTCGGTAAGGGGCCCGCCGCTCGCACGATGCGGATCAAGCTGCCGCCGTTCACCCTGGTCGGCGCGACGACCCGCCTCGCCCTCCTCACCGCGCCCCCTCCGCGATCGCTTTGGGGTTCAGTTCGGCTCGACTTCTACGGGCTTGATGCGATGTGCGAGATTATCAGACGCTCAGCGACGATCCTCGACATGCCGCTTGACGACGAAGGCGCCCGCGCCATCGGCCTTCGCTCCCGAGGCACCCCTCGCGTCGCCAATCGCTTGCTCAAGCGAGTCCGTGACTACGCCGAAGTACACGACGCCACGGTCATCAACACGGCCGTCGCCAGTGACGCGCTGGGCATGCTGGAAATCGACGAGCTAGGTCTCGATGACATCGACCGCCGGATCCTCCATGCGATCGTCGACAAGTTCGATGGTGGCCCGGTCGGCATCGAGACGCTGGCGGCCGCGACCAGCGAGGAGACCGACACGATCATGGATGTCTACGAGCCGTACCTGATCCAGCTCGGCTTCTTGCAGCGCACGCCGCGCGGTCGCATCGCCACCAGCCATGCCTATCAGCATCTCGGTCTGACACCGCCGAGTACGATCGACGCGACCCAGCGCGCGCTCTTCAACGACGAATGACTGAGCAAGCGGGACCAAACAACCTTCGCGTCGACCAGTTCGATTACCACCTGCCGCCGGAGTTGATTGCCCAAACTCCGCTGCCGGATCGCGCCGCATCCCGCCTCCTCGTGATCGAGCGGCAAACGGGCGCGCTCCACCACTCCCAGATCCGCGAGCTACCGCGCTGGCTCACTCCTGGTGATCTCGTCGTCGTCAACAACACACGTGTCCTGCCGGCGCGCCTCCATGCCCGGAAACGCGATACCGGTGGTCGGATCGAGCTGCTCCTGCTTCGCGAGGAAGCACCTGGTCGCTGGCACTCTCTGGCCAAGCCCGTGCGCCGCCTCCGACCGGGCTCGCGGCTGACACTCGAACCCAAGCAAGGCGACGCCAATCCCGAGATCGGCCTCACGGTGGAAGAGATTCGAGCCGAGGGCGAGGTGGTCATTGCCTTCGCCGGCGGGGTGACGCCAGCACTCGACCCATACGGCGAAACGCCCTTGCCACCTTATATCAAGCAGCCGCTCGCCGACGCCGAGCGCTACCAGACGGTCTACGCCCGGATCCTCGGCTCGGCGGCCGCGCCCACGGCTGGGCTCCATATCACCGATGAATTGCGGCACGATCTTGCGGCGCGCGGCGTCGGCTGGGCCGAGGTCACGCTCCACGTCGGGCTCGATACGTTCCGTCCGGTGACAGAAGAAGTGGTCCACGAGCACAAGATCCATCGCGAATGGTGCCAGGTGAGCGACGAAACCGCCGAACGGATCGCGCAAACCCAAGCCGCCGGCCGGCGCGTCGTCGCCGTCGGCACGACGGTCGCCCGCACCCTTGAAACGCTCGGACGGGGCTGGAATCCGGCCGACCCCCATGGCTACGTCGGGATGGCCGATCTCTTTATCGTGCCCGGTTATCGGTGGCGGATCGTCGATGCCCTCCTCACCAACTTCCACTTGCCCCGTTCCACCTTGCTAATGATGGTAAGCTCCTTTGCGGGCTGGGAGACGATCCGCGCCGCCTATGCCGCCGCCATCGCCAAGCGCTATCGGTTCTATTCGTTCGGCGATGCCACGCTCTTGCTCTGACCGGATCGAGCACAATCAAACTCCGGTCAGCGAGGGAAAGGAGTTCGCGTGACACCGAGGCGTGACGACGCTTGGGCGCTTGTCACCGAGTATATCGAGAGTGAGAGTCTTCGCCGTCATTGCCTCGCGGTCGAAACCGCGATGCGGGCCTATGCCGTCAAATTCGGCGAGTCGCCCGACGATTGGGGACTCGTCGGCCTGATCCACGACTTCGATTGGGAAATCCATCCCACGGCCGAGCTGCATCCCCTGGCCGGCATTCCGATTCTGGAAGAGCGCGGCTATCCAGAATGGGTGTTGCGGGCGATTCGCAGCCACGCGGAGTATCTCGAGGTGCCGCGCGAGACGCCGCTCGAAAAGACGCTCTATGCCGTCGATGAGCTGACGGGCTTCATCAGCGCGGTCGCCTACGTCCGTCCCTCGAGGGCAGTTGCCGAAGTTACCCCTAAGGCTGTCCGCAAGAAGATGAAGGACAAAGCCTTTGCCCGGGCCGTGCATCGCGAGACGATGATCAGCGCGGCGGAAGAACTGGGCGTCGATTTCGACGAGCACGTCGCCTTTGTCATTGCCGCGATGGCCGCGAACGCGGAGGCGCTCGGTCTCGCCGGCGACGGCGCCGCGTGAAGCGATCGCGCGCCGTCTGGCTGCTTACCCTGATCACCGGTCTGATGTTGGCGGGATGTGGCGCCTCAGCCAAATCGACGCCACCCGCGACGGGCGCGGCGGCAGGCGCGGCGTCGTCTTGCTGGACCGCGAGCCAACGACGTATCGAGCAATACAAGGAGGAAAACGGCACAGTGAAGGACATTCAGCAATGGTCCGCCCCCCCGAAAATGACCCTCGATGCCGGCAAGAGCTACACGGCCACGCTGCAAACGAACAAGGGGACGATCGAGGTCGAGCTCGACCCAGATGACGCCCCCCAGACGGTCAACAACTTCGTCTGCCTGGCTCGCGCCGGCTTTTATGACAATACGCCATTTCACCGGATTCTCGCCGGCTTTGTCATCCAGGGCGGCGATCCAACCGGCACCGGGTCGGGCGGCCCCGGCTATCAGTTCAACGATGAGCCAGTCAAGCGCGATTACTTGCCGGGGACCCCGGCGATGGCCAACGCTGGTCCAAACACAAACGGCAGCCAGTTCTTCATCGTATTGAGTGATCTGACAGGTCGCCTGCCCAAGAATTACACGATCTTCGGTAAGGTCAGCGGCGGCGAAGACGTTGTCACCAAGATCGGCAACACGCCTACCCGCCTCTCGGGTCCGCCGATGAATGAGCCATCGGTCCCGACCGAGCCAATTACGCTGGAAAAGGTGACCATCTCCGAGCACGCCAAGTAAGGCTGACACTCACGGGCCGGGCCGATACCGCCATGAAGTGGTGGTGCCCGGTTCGTCGCGGGAGATTGCCATGATGAGCGACAATCAGGTAACGGTCGCGGCCATCGGCGGTCCCACCCTGCTCATGGAGATCGCCGGTCTGCGCTTGATCACCGATCCAACACTTGATCCGCCATCCTCACCCGACACGGACCCGAGCATTTCGTTGATCAAGACGGCCGGACCTGCCATCGCCGCCGACGCGATCGGCCCCGTCGACGCGGTGCTGCTGAGCCACGATCACCATCTCGACAATCTCGATCACGCCGGTCGCGCCATGTTACCAACCGCGCAGTATGTGCTGACGACGGTCGCTGGCGCGGCACGGCTCGGGGGAAACGCGATCGGTCTCGCTCCCTGGCAGGAATTCAATTTGCTCGCGCCAAACGGAAACGCGGTCCACGTGACGGCGACGCCGGCCCGCCACGGTCCGGCAAGCGGCGACCGTGGCCCCGTCATCGGCTTTGTGTTGAGTGTGCCAGGCCGATCTAATACCGCCATGTACATCTCCGGCGACACGGTCTGGTTCGACGGCGTTGCAGAAGTCAGCCGACGCTTCCCTGTCGGCATCGCCGTCCTCTTCATGGGCGCGGCTCGCGTGGCCGCCTCCGGCTCGAATCACATTACCTTCACCGCGGACGAAGGCGTCTTGGCCGCGCGAGCGTTTACGGACGCAGCGATCGTGCCAGTTCACTACGAGGGCTGGAAGCACTTTTCGGAAAACCGTGTCGACATCGAGCGCTCCTTCGCCGAGGCTGGGCTCGCCCATCGCCTCCGCTGGCTCGAACAAGGCTGCGCCACGACACTTCCACTTTAGGGAATGGCCTCGAACCTGCTCATCGGTCTGAGCCCACCATTTCACTTACGGTCTGGCGGTAGTCGACCGGTCGCTGCTTCAGTCGCCCCGGTCCATGGTCGGCGATCCGGGCTGAGGATCGCCGATAGCTCGACACGGTGGCGCTGAACGCGGCACCGTGGTCAGCGTTTCCGCAACCCGCTTTAGGCTTCTGGCGATGGAACAGAAAACGCTAAGGATTGAATTCGCGTTTGCGCGCAACCTCGACGCGGCAAGCGCGATAATGCCCCGAGCCTGTTGGGCTCCAGCGGGCGATCTGTTCGCCTCGCCGCTTCGCACTGTCGGATGGAGGGAATCGAACGATGCCGCGACTACGATGGGGAATCAAGACAGCGCCGCAGCATACGACCTATGACGCACTGCTCACGGTTTGGCAGGACGCCGACCGGACGTCAGCCTTCGAGCATGCCTGGCTGTTTGACCATTTCGCGCCAATTCAGGGCGACCTGGACGGCCCATGTTTCGAGGGATGGACGCTGCTTGCGGCCCTGGCGGCGCAGACCTCGCGCCTCCGCCTGGGGTTGATGGTCGCAGGCAACACGTACCGCCATCCCGCCGTCCATGCCCATATGGCCGCAACAGTGGACATTATTTCCAACGGCCGCCTCGACTTTGGTATCGGCGCTGGCTGGAATGTCTACGAGCATGAAAGCATGGGGATTCCGCTCTACGCTCCTGGCGAGCGCATCCGCCGCCTCGGCGAGGCGTGCGAGATCACCCGCCGGCTCTTCACTCAGCACCTGACCGACTTCGACGGACGCTATTATCGGCTCGAACAGGCGCGCTGCGAGCCCAAGCCGATCCAAAAGCCGTATCCGCCGTTCGTCATCGGCGGCGGTGGCGAGCAGCTCACCCTGCGCGTCGTGGCCCGCTATGCCGACATCTGGAACTTCGCGGGCGGCGATGCAGAGACCTTTCGGCAAAAAGTGCGCGTCCTCCACGAGCACTGTGCCGCCATCGGCCGTAATCCGGATGAAATTGAGCTTTCGGTGCAAACTCGGGTCAACAATGACGACTTGTCGGCCACGGTCACCGCGCTCCGGCCGCTTGTCGAGGCCGGCGCCACGCACCTCGTCCTGGCGCTGACCCATCCTTATCCAGACGACATCGTTGCTCGCCTCGCGGATCAGGTCGTTGCCCGGTTCGATTGATTGGTCCTCACCGGACCGCCTGTCCGCACAGCCAGCGGATAGAGCAAGACTTCAGTATCGAGGAGCAAGCAATGAAGGTCAGCAGGAACACCAACGCGACTTCGGACGGACCACGAGAGTGGTTCACCGGCACCGTCTACGTCGATGCCATCGCGACGCCCGGTGACGGCTCGGGCCTCAACGCGAGCAGTGTCCATTTCACGCCTGGCTCCCGCACAGCCTGGCACAGCCATCCTCAGGGTCAGAAGATCTATGTCACAGAAGGCGTTGGCCGGTGCCAGCGGCGGGGCGGGTCAATCGAGGTCATCCGCCCCGGTGACTGTGTGTTCTTCGAGCCCGGTGAGGAGCACTGGCACGGCGCCGCCCCCGAGCGCTTGATGACGCATATCGCGATGCTCGCCATCGGCGACGACGGCACGAGCGCGACTTGGGGCGACCACGTCACCGACGACGAGTACAGGCGGCAACCAGGCTAACCAGGCCGTTCGGGGAATTCCGTCTCCCAAACGAACGACCATCTCTTCTCACATGAGACAGACGGGTGAGACGATGTTCTTGGAATGTCAACCAAACGAGGATTCAGCGGCAAACGCTGGGAGCGGGTGATGGGACTCGAACCCACGACATTCTGCTTGGGAAGCAGACACTCTACCAACTGAGTTACACCCGCGGAACGCCCTTCCGACGTGCAGACTATACCACTCGCGTCACATGCCGTCCATGTTGGTGGCCGAGGCTCTCCTGACCAAATGATTGGCCGCTAGCTGACCATCTCATCTGCTCGATCATCGTCGAACCACAATGATTTCGACCAAGGGACACAATCGTCAAGAGTCGTCTCTGGCCCCAGACATTGCAATGTTTGGCACCCTTTGTGCTATTGCCGCACTGGTCGTGATCGAGGGAGAAAGAACAGATGGAGAGTAAAGGGAGTCCGGACGAAAGTGAGCTCGCTCGCTTTTATCGTGATATCGTCCGCGGGTATGAGGAGCACATCGTCAAGCCAGGCAAGCAGCCTCAGTTCTCCTCCTCGACAGCTTCTTGGTAACCTTCTCCAGCGTCCGGCTCATCACTCACGCGATCAAGGACGACCGCTTCCAACATGTGCTGCACAATATTCAAGGTCCTGGCGGCGTTCACATCCATCACATGGTCCCCGGTATCATCATGACCCTCACCTTCGGCTATCTCGGGGTGAGCGAGCCACGACCGAAAGAACGGTCGCTCCACGCCATCGGGTTTGGCACCGGAGCGGCCTTGACCCTGGACGAGTTCGCCCTCTGGCTCAATCTGAAAGATGTCTATTGGGCCAAGCAGGGACGCCGCAGTATTGATGCCGTCGTCGTCGCCGGTACGATCATGGCGCAGGGATTGACCGGGTGGAAGTTTCTGGCTTCATTCAGCCCGCGCTGTTGGCCGGTCGATCGACCGGCTCAAATGAGGGGAAGATTCCTTCTCCCTGCGAAATGTTTTATTGACGTGTTACTGGCGGTCTCGTATACTCCCACCGTCGCTCAGGGGGGCATAGCTCAGCTGGGAGAGCGCTACAATCGCACTGTAGAGGTCGGGGGTTCGAGTCCCCCTGCCTCCACCCGCGAGCACAGGAAAGGCCCGGTAATCATGCCGGGCCTTTCGCTTATCTCTGGTGATTCGGTCAACCGGCTGGTTGCGGCCGGAGCTGTCCGGCGCCGCTCGGTGGCAACTCGCGCTCGCCTCGATCGGCTGGTCGCGGCTCGGTAGCGCCATCGCCATCGACTGACGGGCCCTGCGTGATTGCCGCGGGCCGTCCGCTCGGCGGTCCGACCAGATCCGGCTTCGGCCGCGGCGAGTCGAACAGCGCTTCCATCTCGTCGCCTTCGAGCGTTTCCTGGTCGATCAGCATCTGGGCGATCGCGTCCAATTTGTCCAGGTTCTCGGTGATGATCGTCCGCGCTTGCTTCTCGGCGGACTCGACCAACCGGCGAATCTCCTGGTCGATCTGATACGCGACCTCGTCGCTGTAGTTCCGCTGCTCGCTGATCTCCCGCCCGAGGAAGACGAGCTCATCCTTCTTGCCAAAGGCCATCGGCCCCAGGGTCGGACTCATCCCAAATTCCGTCACCATCCGCCGAGCGACAGCGGTCGCCCGCTCGATATCATTGGCGGCGCCAGTCGACTGCTCCTCGAACACCAGCTTCTCGGCAACCTGTCCGGCCATGAACACCGCCAGATCGTCCTCAAACTGCGCTTTCGTCTTAAACAGGCGATCTTCGTCTGGCACCACCCGGGTGTACCCACCCATCATGCCACGGGCGACGATCGAGACTTTCCGCACCGGGTCGGAGTTCGGCAGCATCCGCGCTACCAGCGCGTGTCCCGCCTCATGATAGGCGGTCATCGTCCGCTCCCGCTCCGAGATCACCCGGCTCTTGCGCTGCGGCCCGGCGATTACCCGGTCGATCGCCTCGGTCATCTCATCCCGGCCGACCGTCTTCTTGTTGCGCCGGGCCGCGAGAATCGCCGCCTCATTCACCAGATTTTCGAGATCAGCCCCGGAGAAGCCCGGCGTCTGTCGGGCGAGGTTATCGATCGAGACGCCCTCTTCCAGCGGCTTGCCGCGGGCGTGAACTTCGAGAATCGCCTTCCGGCCGGCAATGTCGGGCCGGTCGAGAATGACCTGGCGGTCAAATCGCCCCGGCCGCAGGAGCGCCGGATCGAGCACGTCCGGTCGGTTCGTGGCTGCGATGACGATCACATTCGTGCTGCTATCGAAGCCATCCATCTCGACCAGGATTTGGTTCAAGGTCTGCTCGCGCTCGTCGTGACTGCCGCCCAAGCCGGCGCCACGTTGCCGGCCGACGGCGTCGATCTCGTCGACGAAGACGATGCAGGGGGCGCTCCGCTTGGCCTGGTCGAAGAGGTCGCGGACCCGGCTGGCGCCGACACCGACGAACATCTCGACGAACTCCGAGCCGGAGATACTGAAGAATGGCACACCGGCTTCGCCAGCCACCGCCCGCGACAGCAGGGTCTTTCCGGTGCCCGGAGGGCCAACCAGCAACACTCCGCGCGGAATTCGTGCCCCGAGCGAGGCAAACTTCTCTGGGTACTTGAGAAACTCGACGACTTCGACGAGCTCCTCTTTGGCCTCATCGACCCCGGCCACATCAGCGAACGTGACGGTCGGCTTATTGCCGGTAAAGAGTCTAGCCCGGCTCTTGCCGAAAGAGATCGCTTGATTGTTCGTCCCCTGCGCCTGCCGCATCATGAAGACGAAGATCCCAATCAAGAACAGCGTTGGCAGAATGAAGGTCAAGGCGCTCAGCCAGCCACCCCAGCGGCTCGCCGGCTTCGTCTTGATATCGAGGTTCGACTTGCTGAGATCTACCCCGTACGCCTTGAGGACATCGGGCAAGTTCGTGCCCGGCGGCAAGACGGCCTGTTTGTGGCTGCCACTCTTGTAGTAGACCTGGACACTCAGCTGATTGTCGGCCGATTGCTCAAGTCGGGCCACTTGATCGTTCTTGATATCGGACGCAACCTGATTGATCCCGATCGTCGGCGTCGAGCTGCCGTTGCTGACGAACGTAAACCAGAGCGCGATAACGGCAATGATCAGGATGATCCAGACAAAGCCGTTGCGCAGCCACTTTTGCTCACCCATTCAAAGACCTCCGCTGCCGCGCCGACCCGTTCCCTTCCGCCTGGTTTACCGAAGGTGGCGCGGTGACGCCGAAGTATAGCATTGCGGCTATTCCACCGAGATTGCGCCCGGGTCGAGCACCGCCACGTACGGCAGGTTGCGATACCGCCCGGCATAGTCCAAGCCATAACCAACGACGAACTCGTCAGGAATCGTGAAGCCGACGCGGTCCACCTGGACCGCCGCGCCCGCTTTCTCCTTTCGCAAAAGCGCGACCACGTGAATCTCCGCCGGGTTGCGGCGGCGTAGCACATCGAGCAGATAATCCAGGGTCAGCCCGCTGTCGACGATATCCTCGACCAGCAGGATATGCCGCCCTTCGATATCTTCATTCAGATCTTTGAGGATTCGGACGATCCCCGAGGTCTTCGTGCTCTGGCCATAGCTCGAAACTGCCATAAAGTCGATCGTCAGCGGAATCGTCATTGCTCGCATCAGATCGGTCATGAATGCAATGGCCCCGTTGAGCACACCCACCAGGAGTGGCGCCGTCTCACCGTAATAGTCATCGAGCTCACGCGCCAGCGCCCCCACCCGTTGCGAGATCGCCTCCTGGCCAATCAGGACGCGGGCAATACCATCAGACCGCCGCTCGCTCTTGCCGATCTCCCCCGCCGCGCTATCCGGATCGATTGTCGCAATTCCATGCTCTGTCATCCCATTCTGTTCCTTTCATGTCGTCATGTTTGCCGTTGGGTTGCCTTTGCTGCGAGTGCGGAGTGGTGCTCCTCGACCGCGACGATCCGCAATGAACCGTCCTGTAAGGTGACACCAAAGCCAGCGGCAACCTCGATCAATTTGCCAGGTTCACCGCAAAGTGCCAGGGCCCGTACGGCTTCGATCCGCTCCGCCCTGACCTCGATTCCGGGAATCATCTCTCCCAACCAGACGCGGATCAGCCGCCGCTGAAGTGCCACCGGCTGGCCGACGACCCGCGCATTCTCGAGCAGCGCGATCTCGTCATTCTCAGCATCGAGCAGCGATCGGACGAGACCGGCCAGCAATTCTTCGTCGGCCGCCGCCAGAGTCGCATACCGAGCTAGCGCTGCCGTCGCACCCGGCTGAATCTCCTCCAGCAGCGGTAAGACACGATGTCGGATGGCATTGCGTCGGAAGCGGCAATCGTGATTGGACGGATCGTCGATCGGCGTGAGTCCGAGCAACGACGCGTAGCTTGCAATGTCAGACTTCGCCTCGGTCAGGAATGGTCGCCAGATCACGACCTCGAAACTGGCATCCTCGTTATGAAGATGATGAGCTAATGGGAACCGGCGGACGCAGGCGTCTGCCATCGCCACCGCACCTGTGAGCCCGGCGCCTCGCAACAGGTGCAGTAACACGGTTTCCGCCTGATCCGATTGGTGGTGCGCGAGGGCGATTGCCGCCGCATCGTGATCATGCGCGATCTGGGCTAAGAGCGCGAAGCGCTCTCGTCGCGCCGCGTCCTCGATGCCAACGCTGGGATGGCGCGCCCATGCCTCTGCGTCGATCCGCACCCCGACAAACCGAGCGCCGAGATTCGCCGCCATTCGCTTCGCGGTCTCCTGCTCAGCCGCCGATTCGGGCCGGAGCCCATGGTCAACATGGACGGCAATCGGCTCGATGCCGCTCAGCCCTCGAATCCCGGTCAGCACACCGAGCAGCGCGAGCGAATCCTCGCCGTCGGAAAAACCAACGACCACGCTGCATTGGTTGGGCAATCCCAAGTCGCGGGAACGACGCAGTACCCGCTGCTCCAAGCCAGAGCCGGTCGCGGTACGTCGTGGTGAACTGTTTTGTTTGAGGTCCCGCACGGGCCCGCCAGCCTAGGAAAGGAGGGTGTCAAACGATGGTGCCGACGGGTGGATTTGAACCACCGGCCAAGGGCTTATGAGTCCCCTGCTCTGCCACTGAGCTACGTCGGCAAGCCGCTCTCAATATCATGCTAACAAAGCGCCTTCGTCCCCGTCAAACCGTTCCAGCCGGACGATCATCACACTCCAAAAGCACGCTCCACTCTGCATCCAATGGCGCATCTGATCGCGTCCAATCGGCCGAGATGCTAGACTCAGATCGCCGTTTGGCCATACGGCGCCGGGTCGGGCGCCGTAAGGAAGTACATGATGCAAAATCAGACAATCGATCTCCTCGCCGGGCTCAATCCGGCGCAGCAAGAAGCGGTCGTGACGACTGAGGGCCCCGTCCTCGTCGTCGCCGGGCCGGGCTCGGGCAAGACTCGCGTGCTCACCCATCGCATCGCCTATTTGATCGAAGAACAAGCCGTCATTCCCGACCGCATTATGGCAGTGACCTTCACGAACAAAGCGGCCCGTGAGATGCGGACGCGGATCGAGGCATTGCTCGGGGAGCACGCGGCGCACGGGCTCGTGATGGGGACATTTCACTCGCTCGGTGTTCGCTTTCTCCGGCAGAATCCGGGTCTCGTGGCCGATCGCCTCGGCATCCTACCGAACTTCCTCATTTACGACGACGCCGATCAGCAGTCCGTCGTCAAGACGGCGATCTCGGCCGTCGGGCTCGATCCGAAGCAGGTGCTGCCGCGCCGCGTGCTCTCCCGCATCTCGGCCGCCAAGAGTCTGCTCTTGACACCCGAAGAATTCGCGAATCAGGTTGAAAACTACGGGGATGAGATCATCGCTCGCGTCTATCGCGAGTATCAACGCGCGCTGCGCAAGGCAAACGCGGTCGATTTCGAAGATCTCCTCGCCCTGCCGATCCAGCTCTTCGACGCCGCGCCGTCCCTCCTTGAACGGTACCAGGACCAATTCCAATACATTCTGGTCGATGAGTATCAAGACACGAACCGAGTTCAATACGTGCTGATCACCGCCCTGGCGGCGAAGCATCGCAACCTCTTCGTCGTCGGCGATCCCGATCAGTCGATCTATGCTTGGCGCCACGCCGATATTCGAAACATCCTTGACTTCGAGAAGGACTATTCAGACGCCCGGATGATCCATCTCGAATTGAACTATCGCTCGACCGGTCGAATCGTCGCCGCCGCCGATCACGTCATCCGCGAGAATACTCAGCGGATCGATCGTAAGTTGCGAACGGAGAACGAAGACGGCGCCCGAGTCATGGTTCGCGGCCTCGCCGATCAAACCCATGAATCGCAGTGGGTCGTCAACACGATCCGCCGCCTGATGGAAACCGAGGGGGTCCGCGGCGACGGCGTCGCAGTCATGTATCGGACGACCGCGCAGAGCCGTGTGCTGGAGGAGGGCTTCCGGCAGGGCGGAATTCCCTATCGCATCGTTGGCGGAGTCCGCTTCTACGAACGGAAAGAGGTGAAAGACGTCCTTGCCGTCCTCCGCCTGCTGCACAATCCGGCCGACACGATCAGTCTCGAGCGGATGCTCGAAAACATGCCGATTGGCCGTGGCATCGGGCCGAAGGCGCTCGACGCCATTCGCCTCTGGGCGACCCTGAACGATCGGACGATGATCGACGGCTTCCTCGGCTTTGCCCCGGGCCAAACAGAATTCGCCTCCACGCCGGATTTCGAGCGGCTCGGCCCGTTCCGCCGCCCAGCGGATCGGCAGCACGTTGCGCCGGCTGCGCGATGAGCGAGCCTCGCTGACGTTGGCCGCCCTCTTCGACCGGATCGTCGATGAGACCGGCTACCGCGACTCCTTCGATCAATCCGATGAGAACGAGCTGCAACGCTGGGCCAATGTGTTGGAGCTGCGCAACGATCTCGAACGCTACGATCTCGTCGATCCCGAGTCGGCCCTCGCAACATTCTTGGAGCAAATCGCCCTCGTTGCCGATATCGACCTCTTGGAAGATGAGAACCCGACCGGCAGCGTCACGTTGATCACCTTGCACTCGGCCAAGGGGCTGGAGTTTCCCGTTGTCTTCATCGTCGGCGTCGAAGATGGGCTCCTCCCGATCAGCCGGGCAGTCGAGGCGGAGCCGTTCGACAACACGCAGTTGGAGGAAGAACGCCGGCTCTTCTACGTCGGCATTACCCGGGCCGAGAAACTGCTCTACATTACCTACGCCAACAGCCGCGCCAGCTATGGGCGGGCGATGGCAGGCGCGCCGTCCCGCTTTCTTGCCGCGCTGCCCGCGGAACACGTCAACGGTCGCATCCGCGGCCACGAACAGGGCGGCAGCTGGGGTCTGCGCGACCGGGTCCGGGCAGGTGGCGGCCGCGATTTGTCGTTTCTCGAACCGAAGCCGGCTTCGCCCGAGTTCCCGGCTCTCCCAACGCTCGCGCCAGGTCAACGCGTCTTCCATACGAAGTTCGGCGAAGGGATCATCGAATCGGCAACCGCCCGCGCCGGTGATCAGGAGCTGGAGATCGACTTTAGGCGGTCTGGTAAGCGGCGTCTCCTCGCCAGCCTCGCCAAGCTCGATGTGATCGGTTGATTGATGCTATCCTTGCGCGATCCCGATGCACGAACAGGGTGTACGTACAACTTGGAAAGGACTTCAGGCAGTATTGGCAGTGGTGGAATCGCCGCCTAAATTGATCGCGATTCGCGAGATGCTGGAGACACGCGAGCGGGCGATGCTAGCCGCGACCGCCCGCCTCAGCCAAGATGCGACGCGTCGGCGCGAGGAGCCGGAGTCGCCGGTGCGTACCGCATTTCAGCGCGACCGCGATCGGATCACCCATAGCAAGAGCTTCCGCCGGTTGATGCATAAGACGCAGGTCTTCATCGCTCCGCTCGGCGATCACTACCGCACCCGCCTGATGCACACGCTGGAAGTCACGCAAATCGCCCGGACGATCGGCCGCGCCCTCCGCCTGAACGAGGACTTGATCGAGGCGATCGGTCTTGGCCACGATCTCGGTCACACGCCGTTCGGCCACGCCGGGGAGCGAGCAATTGCCGAGATCTTGCTTGGCTTTCGGCACAACGAGCAGAGCCTGCGGGTGGTCGACGTGCTGGAGCGCGATGGCCGGGGCTTGAATCTGACAAACGATGTGCGCGACGGAATCTTGAATCACTCCAAAGCGAGATCAGGAATTGCAGACGCCCAAGCTGCTGCCCCCGCGACATGCGAGGGTGCTGTGGTGAAGATCGCCGATGCCATCGCCTACATCAATCACGATCTTGACGACGCGCTCAGAGCGGGGCTGCTCGATTGGACCGAAATCCCAGACTCTATGCTGTTGGCCTTGGGGCAGTCGCACGCTGAGCGGATCAATACCCTCGTCTGCGACATCATCGTCACCTCCCAGGTGGACCGCGACCCAGGGCTCATCACGATGTCACCGCCGATTGAGCGCGCCGCCAACGCCCTCCGCGATTTGCTCTTCGAGCGGCTCTACACCCCCCTCAATCAGCGGGAGGATGCGTATCGGGCGCAGCATGTCGTACGGTCCCTGGTCGAGTATTATCTGCATCATTCCGACCAGCTCCCCGCCGAGTTTTGCCCGCCTGATCGCCCCGATCCGCCGGTACGCCAAGCGGCCGACTACGTCGCCAGCATGACGGACCGCTTCGCGATCGAGCTCTACGAGCAACTCTTCGTGCCGCGCTATTGGCCGGCGTGATTGTGAGGAGCAATCCAGTCATGGCACGCGATGCGGTGGCTGAAGTCCGAGAACGGACAGATATCGTTGATCTGATCTCGAATTATGTCCAGCTCAAGCGAACTGGACGCTCGTTCAAGGGACTCTGCCCTTTCCACCAAGAGAAGACTCCTTCCTTCGTCGTCTTTCCCGATACCCAGAACTTTCATTGCTTCGGCTGTGGCAAAGGCGGCGACGCCTTTACCTTCTATATGGGGGTCGAGCACGTCGAATTTCGCGAGGCCCTGCAAGAGCTGGCCCGCCGCGCTGGGGTCCAGCTCGAGGCGATCCCCACCGTCGCCCCGGAAGTCGATGCCCACCGGCAGCGCCTCCTCGATCTCAACGCTCAGGCCGCTAACTTCTTCGCCAACATCCTCAAGCAGAGCGAGGCGGGAGCGCCGGGCCGCCAGGTCGTCGCGCAGCGTGGCGTCAATCAGGAAATGATCGAGCGGTTCCAGCTTGGCTATGCGCTCGACCGCTTCGATGCGCTCCGCCGCTTCTTCGCCAGCCGCAACGTCCCGCTGGATGTCGCGGCGGAAGCAGGTCTCTTGAGCAAGCGGGATGACGGCTCGTACTATGACCGCTTCCGCGGCCGCCTCATGTTCCCGATCCGCGATCGCGACGGTCAGATCGTCGGCTTCGGCGGTCGGATCCTCGGTGACGGCCAGCCGAAATACCTCAATTCCCCGCAATCGCCGATCTTCGACAAGAGCAGTTTGCTGTATGGCCTCGATCTCGCCAAAGATGAGATTCGCCGCCGCGATCACGTTGTCATCGTCGAAGGCTACATGGATGCGATCGCCGCCCATCAATTCGGCCACGCCAACGTTGTAGCCCAGATGGGCACGGCGCTGACCGAGAGCCAGTTCGTCTCGTCAAGCGGCTGACGAAACATCTCGTTCTCGCGCTCGACGCCGACACGGCCGGTCAGATGGCGACTCTGCGCGGCCTGGAAACGATGAGCGAGGCGCTCGATCACGACGAGGTGCCGGTGCCCGACGCCCAGGGTATGATCCACTTTGAGCGCCGTCTCAACGCCGAGATCTCGATTGTTCAGTTACCGCAGGGCAAAGATCCGGACGAGTTGATCCGGCGAGCGCCGGAGAAATGGCTCGAAGTCGTCGCCACCGCCCGTCCTTTTCTCGACTTCTACATCGAGACGATTGCCAATGGAGTCGCCGCCAACGACGCCCCAGCGAAATCGGCTGCGGTCGCTCGAGCCGCGCCGGTGCTCCGGCAAATCGCCGACCGCGTCGTTCAAGCCCACTACATTCGCCTGCTCGCCGAGCGCCTGGGTCTCCCTGAACAGACCGTCGGCTCCGAGACTCGCCGGAACGGGCTGCGCACGGCGGCTCGACCTCGAACCGAGGCTCGGCCCCGGCTTCAGCGCATCTCGCACGAGGACCACTTGATGGCGCTGCTCGTCCGCCATCGCGAGCTGTGCCGAGACATCATCGCTCAAGTCCCGACGGAGGATCTCCTCGATGCACGCAACCGCCAGCTGCTTCAATTTTTGGCGGACGCCAGCGTGCCGGATGTCAGCGTCGAGCAACTCATCGCCGGGATGGACGACATCTTGGCTGATCACGCCGAGCGCCTAGTGGCGACCTTAGCCGCGACCCCAGCTGAACTCCCTGGCCAGGTCCACCATGAAGCGATGCAGGCGCTGGAGCTCCTCAGCAGAGAGCGCTTCGACTTCCTGATGCGCCAATTGCAAGCCGGTATCCAAGATGCCCAACGCGAGCACGATGCGTCGGCACTGCAAGAGCTCCTGGGTCAGATCCCCACTTCTCACCGATCGGCATCGCCACTTTTACCCGCGGCGCAGCCCATATTTCCGAGACAGCCGGGACCGCCACGTCTCATGATGGAGGCTTGAAAACACCACAGGAGCGGCGGACTGCCGCTCCTGTCAGGTCGGGGAGAGAGGATTTGAACCTCCGACCTCAGCGTCCCGAACGCTGCGCGCTAACCGGACTGCGCTACTCCCCGCGATCGTCCGGAAGATAGCATAGCGAGCGTGCCACTGCAACTGAGTGCACCACGTCGGAGGAGCAACGCAACCGGCTCGGAATGTGCTAGCATCCATCGCAAGGAGTGTCGTGGTTGCCCCCCGCCCGCGTAGCTCAGCGGATAGAGCGCCACCGTCCTAAGGTGGGCGTCGGGGGTTCGAGTCCCTCCGCGGGCGCCAGCCGGCGCTCCTGGCTCCGGCCGATCGCCGGCTACCTGGTCCGTGCCGCCCCAGTGCGGGCACCCGGCACGGCAGTTGTTCGTGGCGGAGGCAGGTATGGAGCTTCAAGTTCGCGGTCGGGACGTTGTCGTTTCTGACGGCATGAGGCGCTTCATCGAGCAACGAGCCCAAAAACTCGATCATCTCCTCGAGCACGTGCTCGATGCCAAAATCGAGCTCAAAACCCTCACCAATCGAGCCAGCAATGAAGTCACTGTCGCGCAAATCACGATTCAGACTGGTCGTCAAATCCTCCGGGCGGAAGAGTGCGACCGCGATCCCCATCGCGCGGTTGATCGCGCGTTCGAGAAGATGCAACGGCAGGTGCGCCGCTTCAAGAACAAGCGCAGCAAGCGGAAAGCGCCGCGGACCGAGCCGGTCGTCGTCCTCGATGGGCTCACGGCCGCCGCGTTCGAGCCCGATGGCGACGACGAATCCGCGGCGATGCTAGTTCGGACGAAGCGGTTTTCAGTCAAGCCGATGGACCCGCTCGAAGCGATCGAACAGCTCGAGCTGGTCGGGCACGATTTCTACCTCTTCCTCAATTCGGACGAGGACCAAATGAACGTGGTCTACCGCCGGCGCGACGGAACATATGGCCTCTTGATTCCGCAACGACTCGCCTGAAATCGACGGCAAGCTGTCGGCGGGCATGCGTTCACGTGCCCGCCTCTCCATTGAATTCAATCTCCGATCGCACGCTCCCCATGCTATCATCGCGGAAGTAGCTGTCGATTCGTTGAACGGCGCCATACCGGGTACCAGCTCGGACTGGACGCGTCGGTGGGAGCGTATCTGGGATTGTCGGTGCGTCAGCATGCGCGACGCGCTACATCGAAGCGAGGTTAGCCAGTCCGTGAAGACTTATGACTATCGCGGTCCGTCCGTTTTTGGATATAGACCGACCGACCGCTCCGCCGGGTTGCCGAAATCTGCGTCCACACGTCGCCGCTCGCGACCTTGGGTAGCCGGGACGCGGGCGGCATGAATGTGTATGTTCGTGAGCTCTCCCAACACCTCGCCCGCCTTGGCCCAACCGTCGATATTTTTACCCGACGCACCAATCCCTCCCTCCCCGAAGTTACTCCGCTCATTCCCGGCGTCAACGTCATCAACATCACCGCTGGTCCTCCTCACCAGCTATCGAAGGACCAACTGTTCGGCCACCTGCCAGAATTCGCCGCCAGTATGGCCCTCTACGCCCAGCAACGGCAGGTTTCGTACGATGCCGTCCACGCCCATTACTGGCTCTCGGGCCGCGCCGCCACATTCGTCAGACGGTACTGGCAAACTCCGTTTGTCCAAATGTTTCACACGATCGCTCACATGAAGAACGCGGTCACCGCAGATGGCCAGCGAGAATCGGATTTGCGGCTCTGCGAAGAGCGCCGGCTCGTCGCCCAGGCTGACGGGATTATCGCGGCCAATCCGGACGAGCGCGCCGATCTCATCTGGCACCTCGGGGCCGCCGCCGATCATGTCTGCACGATTCCGCCTGGCGTCGATCTCGACCTCTTCACTCCTGGCGACGTCCGAGCCGCCCGCCATCAGCTCGAACTCCCGCTTGATGAGCGCATGGTCCTCTTCGTCGGCCGGATCGATCCGATCAAGGGAATCGATACCCTGCTCGAAACGGCGAAGATCTTGCGTGATTCCGCATCGACGCCGCGCTTTCTCCTTGTCGGCGGCACCCTCGACGAGTCTGGCCAACCAGTTGGTGATCTCGCCGCGGTCGCGTCACAAGCCACGAACATGGGCATCAGCGACCGCGTTCGCTTCGCCGGATCATCGCCGCAAGACCAGCTGCCATTGCTCTATCAAGCGGCCGATGTTGCCATCGTGCCATCACGCTATGAGTCGTTCGGATTGGTCGCGGTGGAAGCGATGGCCTGTGGCACTCCGGTTGTCGCCGCCCGGGCGGGCGGTCTTCGCTTCACCATCGAAGAAGATGTGGCCGGCTACCTGGTACCGCCGGGTGCACCCGAAGCGTTTGCCAGCGCTATAGACCGTATCCTTTCGAACCCGTCACTCCAGGCGTCTTTGGGACGAGGTGCTCGGATTTGCGCCGAGCGATTCGGCTGGCCAGCCGTTGCCGCATCAGTCCTCCAGGTCTATCGGCGACTGGCGACCGGTGCGCGCACACATCTTGCCGTCAAACTGAGAATCTTGCTTAGTCCATTGATCTGCTGCTCCCAGGCGCACTGCCGGTCATCGTCCCGACAACCTGGGTCCTCTCAGCCGTCGGTCCAATTGAAGCGTGCAATTCGGCCGCATCGTCGCAGTACCCGGACCGGCTCGCGCGGGCCATCTGCTGGAACCGCACGAGGGTTGCCGGGTGGCAGTCTGCAGCGCCACTCCTCCGCCAAGCGAGAAGCCGAACACGTCGGCGCACCCCAGCCCAAGATGAGCGATCAGGGCAGCCGTATGATCTGTTCCAACTGCTCATAAGCGAGCGGCCGGTCGTCATCGGAAGTATGCCCGTGCGCTTGCCGCTCGAGCGTTATCACCCGAACGCGACGCCGCCAGGGCCGCGACAGTGGTTCGATCATTGCGATCGTCATTAGGCCACCAGGAATGACGATAGGGTTCCCCGTGCCGCGGACCTCGTAATAAAGCTTGAGACCGTCGATCGTCGCGTAGCTCCCCGTCTTCGCCTTGGCAGACCATGCTGTCGCTGTCATGAAATGCCTCCCTGCCGTAAAGGGCCGCTACGGTAAGGTTGCGGTCCCAGCTTAGGGAAGGCTGAAGTGCGCTTCATGAGGCGTTTGCTCATCTTTTGGAAGAAACCCGAGGGCTACGCGTACCCAATCGGGTTCCGAAGATCACCCGTCAAGCCATGCTTCATCGCGAATAGAGCAGCCCTGGCCCGATTCGTCACGCCGGTCTTCTCATAGATATGCTGGACGTGGTTACCGGCCGTTCGCTCGGTGATCGTCAGTTGCACCGCGATCTCTTTGTTCGACAGGCCCCGCGCCACAAGTCGAAGCACTTCGACTTCCCGCCCGGTGAGACCAGCTCGTCAGTCGCTAGCCAGTGATTCTCAAGCATCGTCCGCATGTCGCTAAGCCTGCTCGTCAGGAGGGCGACGCCGAGACGAGCCCGATCCAGCAGTGGCCGGCCCGCGCCGAGATAGCGCGCCACCCAACCGAGGCCTGGGTCGGGATTCTGAAAATGGTCGACCTTGAGCCAGATGTCATCGCCGAACTAGTTGGCTTGCTCATAGGCATCAGTGTGACACCCCACCCAGGCTAGCAGACCGCCGTAGTACAGGACCGTGCGCTCGGCGGCGCCAAGACTCAAGTGCTCGGCCATCCGTAGCGCGATGAGGGTCTGGCGGATGACGTGCTCCATCGGTTGGCCGAAACCCAGATCGGTGCCCAATGAACGTGTTGCCACCAGCTCGGCTAGGCGGATCTGGTCGCGTGGCATGGCCATTTGGGCGCTCCTCGTCCCACACGCGCCAAGGAGGTCGAAGCGAAACGTCAGCTTATGAAGGAAATCGATGTTCCGGCTCAGCTGGCCGACTTCGACTGCTGTTTCTTTTGCCGCTCTTTCAGCTCTTTGTAATACTTCTTGGTTTTAGGGACAGGTCTCGACTCTTCGGCCGCCCGCCGTTCGCGGGCTTCGGCCGCCGCCTTATCGAGTTCTTCTTCAATTTTGAGGAAGTCGTTGTAGACGCGGATGTTGCTGTTTGCCATCGGCGTTCGCATCAGCATATGCAGCAACTGCAGCTGCGAATTCGCTGTGGCCGGCGCCGCCGCTGGCAACGCGGCCCGGCGCATGATCAGGTCAACGCATTCGAGGGTAGCGGGATTGGCGTCGTTCTCTTCAAGCTTCTCGCGAATCGCGGTCAGTCCTTCGAGGACATTCATGGGCGCCCCTTAGTTCTGCTCTGCACTCAACTCGCGCCATCCGGCGCCCCGGACTGGTCAGTATATCACCATCCTTCGATCAGCCTGGTTGCTGGCCTGGTCGACATGGTAGGCTAAACAGTAGGTTGCCAGGGGTGCGCGGGGGCGCTGAGAGCGGATGATTCAATCCGCAACCCTCCGAACCTGATCCGGTTCGTACCGGCGAAGGGACGGCAACGAGGAACGCACGTCCCCCGCACCGCTGACGATTGTCGGCGGTTTTTTGTACCTTGTCTGCCTCTCAAGGAGGGACCGTGACCGACGAAGGGCACCGCGGCTCATCTCTCCCGCGAGCTATGACGATCGCCGGCTCCGATTCGGGGGCGGGCGCCGGCATTCAGGCCGACTTGAAGACCTTCGCCGCGCTTCGTGTTTACGGAACCTCGGCCATCGTTGCGGTGACCGCCCAGAATACGCGCGGTGTCTTGGCGATCGCGGAGGTGCCGGAAGAAGTCGTCGCCGCCCAAATCGATGCGATCATGGACGACATCGGCGCCGATGCGGTCAAGACCGGCATGCTCTCCAGCGCCTCGATCATTGCAACGGTTGCCGATCGACTCCGGGCCTGGGGCATCGACAAGATCGTCGTCGATCCGGTGATGGTCGCTAAGAGCGGCGACCATCTCCTCCAACCATCAGCTGTCTCCACCCTCAATCGAGAGCTGCTCCCGCTGGCCATGGTTGTCACCCCGAATCTGCCTGAGGCCGAAGTCCTCACCGGCCTGCCCGTGACGACCGACAGCGATATCCGCCGCGCCGCCGCCGCGATTCACGAGCTTGGTCCTCGTTTCGTCGTGATCAAAGGGGGCCATCGTGAGCGTAATCCGATCGACGTCATCTTTGATGGCGATGGCTACACCGAGCTGCCGGGAGAATGGATCGACACTGCCAACACGCATGGCACCGGTTGCACCTACTCGTCGGCAATCGCTGGCTGGCTCGCTCACGGTCTATCACCGCTGGAGGCAATCTCCCGGGCTAAATCATTCGTCACCGATGCGTTACGAGCAAGCTATCCCATCGGCGGCGGCCATTCGCCGGTCAATCATTTCTACGCCGCCCGCTTTAGCGCAGGCGCGCTAGGAGGCATCAATGGCAATTGACGGTGACAAGCCGCTGGTCATTGGCGGCAAGACTTTCCGTAGCCGGTTACTCCTCGGCACTGGTAAATATCGTTCGTCCGGCGAGATGCTCGCGGCCTTCGCCGCAGCCGAAGCCGAGATCATCACTGTCGCCCTCCGCCGGATTGATTTCGACGACCCGGCCAGCCGATCGATCCTCGATGACGTCGATTGGAAGCACTACACGATTCTTCCCAACACCGCCGGTTGCCAAACGGCCGGCGAAGCGATTCGCGTCGCCCGCTTGGCCCGCGCCATGGGACTCTCGGATTGGATCAAGCTCGAAGTCATTCCCGATGCCAAGTATCTCTTGCCCGATCCGATTGGTACGTTGGATGCCGCCCGCACCCTGATCGATGACGGCTTCACCGTCTTCCCATACATCGGCGCCGATCCTGTCCTGGCGAAGCGGCTGGAAGAACTCGGTACCGCCACCGTCATGCCGCTTGGCTCACCGATCGGTTCCGGCCAGGGCCTGATCAACCTCGCCGCGATTCAGATCATCATTGAGCAGGCGACCGTGCCGGTCGTCGTCGATGCTGGAATCGGTGTTCCATCCGATGCCGCCCAGGCGATGGAAGCCGGGGCGGATGCGTGCCTTGTCAACACGGCGATCGCCCTCGCTGATAATCCGCCACTGATGGCCTCGGCAATTGCCGGCGGGATCGAGGCAGGGCGGAAGGCATTTCTCGCCGGTCGCATCCCACGGAAGCCGTACGCCTCGGCCAGCAGCCCAACCATCGGGCTCGTTGGCGCCAGGAGCTCGTGACATGCCAATCGGCAGCGACACCTTGGCCGGCCAGCTCGCCGTCTACGTGATCGCCGATCCAGATCAAACTCGGCGAAACATCCTTGATGATGTGAACGCCGCGCTCAGTGGCGGTGCGACGGCAGTCCAGCTGCGGGCCAAGACGATGACCGATCGCGCGGCCCTTCAGCTCGCCAAGCGCCTTCGCCAGCTCTGCCGCAACCACGACGCCCTTTTCATCATCAATGACCGGCTCGATCTCGCCCTGGCCGCCGAAGCAGACGGCGTCCACCTCGGCGTCGATGACCTTCCCGTCACCGCCGCTCGCTCGCTCGTCCCGAAAGAGTTCGTGATCGGTTACTCACCACAAGTGGACAATGAAGTCGCGCAGGCGGAAGCGAACGGCGCGGATTACATCGGCATCGGACCAGTGTTCGCGACTGGCTCGAAGCCGGATGCAGGGGACGCCATCGGTCTCGGTGCGTTGCGGCGCCGAGTCCGCCTGACGTCACTGCCGGGAGTTGGCATCGGCGGGATCAATGTCAGCAATGCCGCGGACGTGATTTCGGCCGGCGCGGTCGGCGTCTCGGTGATCAGCGCGATTCTCAGCGCGCCGGACCCTCATGACGCCACATTCCAACTGGCGCTCATCGTCAACGAAGCCAAAGCGCGAGGCTGATCCCATGCCACCCGTGCCTCGCCTGATGCTGATTACGTCACGGGCTCGCGCCGTCCTGCCTCTACCGGAGCTTGCAGAGCGCGCCGTCGCTGGCGGCGTAGATGCGGTCCAGTTACGCGAACCGGGACTGAGCAGGGGCGCGCGGCAGACCTTGGCGACCGCGCTTGCCTCATACATTGGGTCAGCCCACCGCTTGCTCGTCAATGACGATTCCGCGCTCGCCGCCGAGCTGGGTTGCGGCCTTCATTTGCCCGAGCGCCGCGAGTTATCCGCCAATTTGCGGAGGTTGTTAGCGCCAATGGCACTCGTTGGCCGTTCCGTTCACACTGCCGAAAACGCGGCGAGGAGCGATGGCGTGGACTACCTGATCGTCGGCCACGTCTTCCCAACCGTCAGCAAGCCCGACTCAGCGCCCATCGGACTCGACGGTCTTGCGGCCATGGTCGCCGCCGCGCCGGTGCCGGTGCTAGCCATTGGCGGCATTTCCGCCGAGCGAATCTCAGCTGTCATGAACACCGGGGCGTACGGTGTTGCGGTGATCGGTGCCATCGGCACCGCGGCAGACCCAGAAACGGCGGCCGCGGAACTACGACGCGAAATCGATCGTGCAATTGGGGAGAAGGCGCCAATGCCGTGGATCACAAGTGAAGTTGAGCCCACCCTCTCGCTCACCGTCAATGGCAAGCCGATGGCGTTACCCTGCGGAGCAACAATTGTCGACTTGCTGCGAGTGCGAGAGCTCGATCAGCGGCTCGTTGCGGTTGAGCACAACAAGATCATCTTGAAGCCCGCGCTTTTTTCGTCAACGACGCTCAATGACGGAGACGAGGTCGAGATCGTTCACTTCGTCGGCGGCGGCTGAATCGGTGCCGGCCGGCTCGCCTTCCCACGGGTCCCACACAGATCTCGCCAGATCGACTTGATATTCGTCTCGAAACGGAACTCCTTCTTCAACGAGGCGGGCTCGCATTATGTCGGGATGGCCAAAGTGCCAGCCACCGCTCAGCTCGCCTACCCGATTGACCACACGATGACACGGCAATTCATCTCTGTCCGGGGCCATCGCGAGCGCCCAGCCTACCATCCGTGCGCCACGGATCGAGCCAAGTGCGTGCGCAATCCGGCCATACGTAGTTACGCGCCCGCAAGGAATTTGGGCCACCACCTGATAGACGCGTTTGTAATAATCATCATGCCCTGGCATTTGCCGCCTTTCCCCAAGCGATTGGACACGCGGGGTATACTCATACTGCGTACACTTTGGCGTTAACTGGTGCGCCGGGATCAAGCGGGCATCACGTCGCCGTATGGAGTTCCATCAATGCGAAGCATCATCAAGAAAGTATTCGGAGACACCGACGCGAAGGCGATCAAAGAGGCCATGCCACTCGTTGACGATATCAACGAGATCGAGCCTGACATGAAGCAATTGAGCGACGAGGGTCTGAAAGCCCTCAGCTCCGAATTCCGCCTCCGTCTGGCCAACGGCGAGGAACTCGACGATCTCTTGCCCGAAGTCTTCGCCGCCGCCCGCGAAGCCGCCGTGCGGACGATCGGCCAGCGACCGTTCGATGTCCAGCTTATCGGCGGCATCGTCCTCCATGAAGGCAAGATCGCCGAGATGAAAACCGGTGAGGGCAAGACGTTGACCGCCATGCTGGCGGCATCGCTCAATGCCCTATCCGGGCGCGGGGTCCATGTTGTCACCGTCAATGACTACCTCGCCAAGCGTGATACCCAGTGGATGGGCCAGGTCTATCACGCGCTCGGTCTGACGATCGGCTGTATTCAACACGAAGAAGCGTTCCTCTACGATCCGGACTGGGAATCGGAAGATCCCCGACTTGCCCGGTTGCGACCGGTTGAGCAGCGGCGCGAGGCCTATGAGGCCGACATCACCTATGGCACGAACAACGAGTTCGGCTTCGATTATCTGCGCGACAATATGGTCGTCGCGGCGGATCAGCTGGCCAGCGCGACTCGACTTCGCCATCGTGGATGAGGTGGACAATATCCTGATTGACGAGGCCCGGACGCCGCTGATTATCTCCGGCGCGGCCGAGCAATCAACCGACCGTTACTACCAGTTCGCGGAGATCGCCAAGCAATTGCGCGAAAGACGCGACTACGAATCGATGTAAGACGAAAACGCGGCTCTGTCTGACGACGGCATTGATTACGTCGAACGTCGGCGAACATCCCGGAAGGTGAAAGCATCTTCGACGAGCGCTACGTCGATCTGACCCACTACCTCGAAAACGCGCTCAAAGCGCAGGATCATTTACCATCGCGACAAAGACTACATCGTCCGCGACGGCGAAGTCATCATCGTCGACGAGTTCACGGGCCGGCTGATGCTTGGCCGCCGCTACAGCGAGGGTCTGCATCAGGCGATTGAGGCGAAGGAGGGCGTCCACGTCAAGCGCGAGAACCGGACGCTTGCCACTATCACCTTTCAGAACTACTTCCGCATGTACGAGAAACTGGCGGGCATGACCGGCACCGCCACGACCGAAGCGGAAGAGTTCCTACAAGATTTACAATCTCGAAGTCGTCTCCATCCCCACGAACCAGCATATGATCCGCGACGATGCGGGCGACTAGTCTTCAAGACCGAGAAGCGGCAAATTCGACGCTGTCGTGAGTGAGATCGCGGCGATGCACGAGGATGGTCGCCCCGTGCTGGTTGGCACCATGTCGATTGAAGCCTCGGAGCGCCTAAGCGAACTCCTTCAAGCGCGCGGGTTTAGCCCACGAAGTCCTGAACGCGAAATACCACGAGCGCGAAGCCGCGATCGTCGCGGAAGCGGGTCAGCCCGGTGCCATCACCATTGCCACGAACATGGCCGGGCGCGGCACGGACATCGTCCTCGGCCCTGGCGTCACGACAAAGGCGGCCTGCACATCATCGGCACCGAGCGGCATGAGGCACGGCGCATCGACAATCAGTTGCGGGGGCGCGCCGGTCGGCAGGGCGACCCAGGCTCCTCGCGCTTTTATGTCTCGCTCGAAGACGACCTGATGCGGCGGTTCGGCTCCGAGCGGATCTCGGGCCTGATGGATCGACTCGGCATGGACGAGAGACACCGATCGAGCATCGGGTCATTTCCAGGTCAATCGAGAGCGCGCAAACCAAGGTCGAGGGCCATAATTTCGACCTTCGCAAGCATGTTGTCCAGTACGACGATGTGGTGAACAAGCACCGCGAGATCATCTACGCTGATCGGGCAAAGATCGTCTAGGGCGACGACATGAAATCGAAGGTATTGAATCTCATCGATGATGAGATCGTCACCCTCGTCGATGCCAACTTCCCCGATGCCCGTGACGCCGAGCCCGACTACGGCGAGATCTACTCCGCCTATGTCACCATGACTCAGGACACCGGGCTGAAACAGGGAGAGATCGAGGGTCTCGGCCGAGACGACTTAGTCGACCTCCTGGAAGAAGACGCCGACAAGACGTATGAGAAGGTCGAAGCCCGCTTCGGTCCGGAGACGATGCGTGACGTTGAACGGCATATTCTTCTCGCCGTCATCGACCGGCTTTGGGTCGAGCACCTGACGGAAATGGACGATCTCCGCGAAGGCGTCGGTCTCCAAGCCTATGGCCAGAAGGATCCCCTCGTTGTCTACAAGACCGAGGGGTACAACATGTACCAGCAGCTACTCCGGAACATTCAGCACGACGTCGCCTACACGATCTACCGCGTCCAGCCGGTGATCGCGCAGCAACCAGTCCGGACGCGCGTCACCGAGGAAGCCATGGCCACGAACCGCGAAGATGGCCAGCGCTCCCCTCGCCGCAAGCGAAAGATCGGCGCGAACGATCCGTGCTGGTGCGGCAGTGGCAAAAAGTACAAGCGCTGCCATGGTGCCGTCACCAGCCGCGCCGCGGTTTAGCAATGTGCCCTTCGCGGAAATCCGAAAAATTGCGCGCTTGCCGAAATGGGGTCGATTAGAATTCCTCGTCGTACCCCTGGATGTCCTGCATCAGCTGCTGAACCTGGGTGACGAGCGTCGATGCCAGCTCCTTCAGTTGGCGCCGGCGCTCCTCGCTCAACAAGGCGAAAAAGACCAGAGCCGAAGCCGCACCAGCCCATAA
Source organism: uncultured Actinomycetota bacterium (assembly GCA_963767685.1). Lineage (GTDB taxonomy): Bacteria > Actinomycetota > Actinomycetes > Streptosporangiales > Streptosporangiaceae > Trebonia. Next base: position 12 of record CAVYEZ010000005.1, on the reverse strand, counting down.
GAGCAGCGCCCC
>CAVYEZ010000004.1:0-528624 GCA_963767685.1 uncultured Actinomycetota bacterium | reverse complement strand
GCAAGGACAACATTAGTCAAGTGGGCCGGGTGACCCTGTGCAGTGCCCTGACATTGCCCATACAGCCACGTGAAGCGGTTTATTCGAAAACGTAGCTTGTCGCTGTCATGGGTCTGCTTCATACCTGTATAGGACTTAATGTCCGGTTTACTGGATGGGGGTTCCTGACTCTGGCCTGACTCCGCTGGCTCGTCTTCCCTGCCTGGACTGGGGTTTCGGGTTGCCGCTCCTGGCTTTGGTGGGCTGGGGCTTTCCGTCCGGGTGGCCGGGGCCTGCGTGCCACGGATGGCGTTCGTGGCCGGGGTGGCCTGCCCGGTGCGGGCCTGCGGCGGGCTGGGGTTTCCCCGGCGGCGGCTGGCGGGGGCTGGTTTTGACTTTGTCGTCCGGGGGCTGTCAAATCGCCCTTTATTTGACAGGGCGCGGCGGCTTGGACGATTGGATTGCGGGGGTGGGGGAACCCACCCCCGGCAGGCGCAGGCCCTTGCCTTTGACCTTGCCCTTGATCTTGGCCTTGGCCTTGTGGCTGTAAGGCCGGCGGCCGGTGAGAGGGCGGGCGCGCGGGCGCTGCTTTGTGCGCCCGTGGGTGACCGCCGTGACGACGCTTCGCGTAAATACGATCCCTCATCCTTGTCCTTGTCCTTGTCCTTGTCCTTGCCTTGGCCTTTGGCTTGGGGCCGGGCAGTCAGGCGGTGGTGAACGCCGGTATGAGGTAGCGGACGGTGCGGCCCGTGAGGGTGTGTATGCGGATGTCGCGGATGGTGAGGCGCCCGGCGGCGGGCAGTGCGGGGGGAAGGAGGGGCATCACGTCGGCGGCGGTCCACGGGTGGAAGGCGAGGGCGATCGGGCCGGCGGCGGGGGCGTCGTCAAGGGTGGCGGTAAGCGTGGCCGCGTCGGTGCGGGTGGCGGTGACGGCGAGCGCCGGGCGTGGGATGCGGGCGGTCCACTGGCGCGGGTCGGCGCGGCGGGTGGTGGTGCCGGGGATGGCGGCGGCGATGGCCTGGGCGTGGCGGCGGGTCGTGGTGATGTCCCATGCCGGGCCGCCTTCGGGGCCGCTGGCGGGTGTGATCTGGGCGGCGGTGGCTGTCACGCGGGTCTTCCTGGCGGGGTGACCGGGGTGCCCCGTACGGGGGTGGGGGCGTCCCTGGCGCTGCTGGCGGTGCTAGGCGGGGTGGCTGTCGATCCACTGGTAGACGCTGGACTGCCACCAGCGCAGTTCGCGGCCGACGCGCTGGGCGTGCAGTCCCCATTTCCGCCATCTCCTGGTGACGGTGGTGGCGGTGACGTTGCCGCCGAGGATCTGGGCGACCTCGGCGGAGTTGAGCAGCTTGTCGTCGGGGGCCGGGCTGTCGCGGGCCGGGTCGGGGTGGGTTGTCATCGTCGCTCCTTGCAGAGGGTGGGTGCTGGTCTCTCCCTGGTCGTCCTGGTGGTGGCGTCCGCTGACGGGCACGGGCCGGGGAGCGCGGGCTCCCCGGTCGCGCGGGCTGGGCGGCTGTGCCTTGCGGCGGGCGGGGCGCGGGCTGGCACTGGCTTGCCTCCTTCCGGGTCAGTCCGGCGCTAGCTCTGGGTAGGCGGTGAGGACGAGCCAGAGCAGGGCGGCGGCCTGGATGGCGGGGGCGGACGGGGTGCCGGGGATGAGGATCGCGGCGGCTGCGGCGAGGGCGGCGGCTGCGATCGCGCGGGCGGTGATGCGGGCGGGCCTGCCCCGGGTGAGGCGGCCGGGTAGGGCGGCGGCGGCCTGCCAGGGGGCGGGGAACTCGGTGTTCACGCGGCCTCGGGCTGGGTGGTGTCGTCGTCTTCGGGGGCGGGGCGGATGACGGTGTAGATCTCGTAGGTGACGCCGTCGCGGTCGAACTCGGCGGACGCGTAGGTGTTCCCGGGGATGGCCGTGGGCCGGGTGGTGACCTCGGTGCCGTAGCGGGCGGCCCATTGCTGGAGCGCGTCCCAGATGTCGGGGGTGTCGTACCGGGAGACGAACAGGCTCGCTGCGGGCGGGCTGTAGTCGTGGCAGTTGATCGCGCACGGGAGGGTTAGCCCTGCGTCGCGGGCCTCGTCGATCAGCGCGGCGGCGTCGCGGGCGATCTGGTCGACCGTCAGCCGGGGGCGGGCATCGTCGGTGGGCTGGGTGTTCACGGCGGTTCCTTTCTGGTGGGCCGGCGGGCGGTGCTGCCCGCCGGCGTCTGCCCGGCGTGGCGCGGGCGGGGGCCTGGGGTGCCGGCGCTAGGGCTGGCGGGGAAGGGGCACGGTGGGCCAGCGGGGCGGCTGGCTGCCCGCCGGCGGGGCCCTGGTTGCCGCCGTCGCCGGGGCCGGGCCCGGGGGGCGGTGGCGCGGGCGCGGTGGCAGGAGCGGGGACTACGTGCACGTAGGTGGCGCCGCCGTGGCGGATGTAGGCGGCCTGGCCGGTGTCGAGTTGCCGGATGCGGTCGGGGTCGACGGTCCAGGTGTGGGCGACGCGGCTGGTTCCCTCGTCGCCGGTGACGCCGGCGCCGAGGAGCTTGCGGCCTGATTCGAGGACGCGGCGGGTTCCGGCGAGGCTGATGAGCGGCTCGGGTGAGGGGGTGCGCAGCAGCCAGATGCCGCCGTCTGCGGTGCTGGTGATGCGCTTGCGCTCGTCGTCGTCGGCGCCGAGTCCTTCCCAGGACTGGGCGGATACCTGGACGCCGAGGCCGAGTGACCGGCCGCGCTCGTAGAGGTTGGACAGCGGGACGCGGCGGGACACGGCGCTGTAGTCGTCGGCGGCGAGCAAGATCGCGCGGCGGGGGCCGGTCGTGGCGGCGCGGGCGACCAACTCGGTTAGGGCCATGGCCTGGGCCTCGGCTACCGATGCCTCGGCGGTCCCTTCGAGGATGCAGTACCAGGCGTCGGCGTCGGTGAGGCGGGCCTGCCCGTCGAGTGAGTGGCCGAGGCGGTCGAGCAGGACGGTGTAGCGCATCGCGATGTCGCCCAGGTGGGGTTTCGCGGCGGTGACGCGGGACAGGTCGGCGGGCCGGCCGGCGGCGTAGGCGCGTTCCAGCCAGCCGGGGCTGAGCCGGGCGAGGAAGTCGGCGGACGAGCGGGGCGGGCCGCCGGGGGCGTGTACCGCCAGGGCGATCACGGCCTGCGAGATGTCGGCGTAGTAGGACGCTGCCCCGTCGCCGTGCTCGATGAGCTGGTGCAGCAGCACGGCCAGCTCGCGGGGGGCGATGTCCCACATGTTCAGCGGCACGTCGGGCCAGGTGGCGAAGCGGCGACAGCCGGCGGCGGCGAGCGCGGCGCGGGCCTGGGCGGCCTTGGCCCGGCTGTCGTGGCCTCCTTTGGCGTCGATGACGACCAGCAGCGGGCGCGGGCCGCCGGCGCGCAGCGCGGCGCGCGTCCAGCCGGCCCACAGGCGGATCATGAGGGTGGTCTTGCCGGTGCCGGTGGCGCCGACGATGACCATGTGCCGGCTGAAGTCGGCCAGGGGGACGGCCAGGACGCGGCGGTAGGGGGCGCGGGCGGCGCGGATGACGGTCCCGGCGGTGATGCCCCGGCGGGTGGTGAGGGGGACGCGGCCGGGCTGGGCGGCGTCGCGGCGGGCGGTCGCGGCCTGCCGGCGCCACTGGCGGGTCTCGCACCACACCGGGGACAGCGCGGAGGAGCCCATGAGCCCGTGGGTCATCTGGTGGCAGCGCCACCACCACAGCGCCGCGCCGATCGCGAGGCCGGCGGGGACGGCGAGCGGGGCGACGGTCAGCAGCGCGGCCGGGACGCGGGCCGGGCGGAGGAGGTCAAGGGTGGCGGCCCGGTAGTCGGTGAGGGGCTGCCTCGCCCAGGTGACGAGGCGGCCGGGCTGCCAGGGCTTGTCCTGCCAGGCGGCGGCGGCCACGTAGACGCCGGCCATGGCCAGGGACGCGGCGGCGGCGCGCAGCAGCCGGGCGGGGTGCATGCCGGCCAGCCACGCGGCGCCGGCGGTGACGGCGGCCACGATGAGGAACGGCCACAGCACGGCGAGGACGCCGGTAATGGCGAGCATGGTCACGGCCTGGGCAATGCGCTCCTCGCGGTCCCGGTCGGCCTGGCGGCGGGCGTCGTCGCGGGCCGGGTCGCGCCACATCAGGCGGCGTCCCGCATGAGCGCAACAGCGGGCAGCTCGCGGACCAGCACGCGGGCGGCCTGCTCGGGGCGGAACTGGCCGGCGGCGCGGCTGACCACGGCGAACGCGGCCGGCGCGCACAGGTAGACAAGCTGCGCGTACGGCTGGGCGAGCAGCCCGGCCATGATCTGCTGGGTGCGGGCGGCGCCCTTCGGGGTCAGCTCCACCTCAACGCACCACGTCTCCCCGCCGCGCGGGCTGCCGGGGATCGACGGCCACAGCGCCTCGGCGTCGGGCAGGTGCCCGGCCTGGCCGGCGGCGGGCCGGCCCTCGCGGATCCGCCGCTCGCACTTCCACCAGGCGCGGCCGGCCTTCCACGCTTCCCCGCCTTCGAGCCAGATGCGGGCGGCGAGGACGGCGCGGACGTGGGCCAGGCGGGCCAGCGGCGGCGGGGCCGCGTCCCACCGGTGGCCGGCCTGGCGCATCCCGGCCGCCGTGAGCCAGCACCAGAACGGCCCCTCGGACAGCTGCCCGGTCGCCGCGAGCCCGGCGCCGCGCCACCGGGCGGTGATGCCCCTCACCCGGTCCTCGCTGACGCCCAGGCGGACGGCGAGCAGGTCGTAGGGGGCGGCGTACATCTCGGCGAGGGTGAGCAGGCCGGTCACGTCGCGGGGCTGGAGGCGGATCTGCCCGGCGTCGGACCGGCGCCGCGGCCGTGACTGTACGGGGTCAATTGGATACTGGGAGTGAGGCATGCGAGGAATCTAACCCTGCGCACGTAATCCGCACAAAGGGGCCAATAACGCCGCTGACGGCCGGTGACGCGCTTTCGTGACCGTTAACGCGCGCTGGGCGGCGGAAATCCTGTGCAGCGGGCGGCGCGGCTGGCGGCGGAACCGGCAGGTCACGCCCGTGCGATTGTGCAGATTCAACCAGGCGGGGGAAATCCGCTCATGTGATGCAGATCACACGTGAATTAACAGGTTCGCACCTGTCCCTAAGCTGCGGCTTTGCTGAGCCGGGCCTGGCGGAAGCCGCAGAAGCGGGAAAGGACCTCAGCCCGCCAGGGGTGGTGGCGGGCTGAGGTCCTTTCCCGGCCCCCCGGCAGGGAGCCGCTTAGCACCTGCCGGGAGGCGTCTTGAGGGGCCGCCGGCTTACTCGTCGTCCTGCTCTTCGGCGGCCTGGCCGGAGGGTCGCTCTTGCGGGCGGCGCTTATTTGTCTTCTCCCACTCCCGGCGGCGCTCGTTGAAGAAGGGCTTACCGTTCGCATGGCCCAACTGGGCGATCACGCCCTTGGTCCCGGGGCGCTTCCCTTTCTTCTTCCGGCCGCGCTGCTCCGGGGGAAGAGACATGTCCGCCAAAGAGGACTTGGACATTGAAGCCCGGAACTTGACCATTTCACGCACCTTCGCGGATGACACCGGAGATCAGCGAATAAACCAGCGAATAACGCATCGTTACCTCCGGTTTTCGGGTTCCTTGCAGGGCTCTTCCGCGCGTAGAAGAAACCCAGGCGCTTCGACGTCAGTAGCGGGTGTTCCTGCACTCCTTACGGCATCAGCGTTAATCGCGTCCTTTGACTGCGTGACCTCCTGGCGGGTGTCCCGCTCAATCACGACGGGCCCGTTCGGCCCCCACCCGATGACCTCCAGGTGATCGTTGTAGAGGAACAACTGCACGGCCCACAGGAAGGCGGTTTTCACGCTTGGCATTTGGCCTCGCAAGTTTCTTGGTGGGTGGCCCCCGGAAGTTCCCCCGGGCCGCTTGAGGGCTGGCCGGGGGCCGTTTCCCGCACGGCGCGTCCCTCAGCTGCGCGGTGCGGGGCCTGGGGCTTCACGGGCGGCTGCCGTGAGGTAGTAGCCGGCGCCCTGCTTGACGAGCAGGCCGAGTTCGGCGAGCTTCAGCTTGGCGGTGTGCACGGTGGAGGCCGATACGTCGAACTCGGCGGCGAGGCTGGCGTCGGATTCCACGGGCGTCCAGGGGCGCTTGCCGTCAAGCTGCCGGGCGAGGCGGGCGGCGGTCCGCCCGGCGAGGGTGCGGGAGGCGCTGAGCCTCGCGAGGTCGGTTGCGGTGAGGCTGGCCATGGCGGTCACTCCTCCTCAGCGGGCTCGGCGGGCCCGGCGGCTGCCTGGGCCCTGGCGGCTTCGCGGTCCTCCAGCTCGGCCGCGATGTCGGTGTAGAGCGTGTTCAGGCGGGCTGTGGTCTGCTTGTCCAGCTCTAGGAGGCGGCGCCTGCGGTACAGGAAGGTGGCCGCCGCCTGGGCCATTTCGAGGGTCAGTTCCCCGGCGTCGCTGAACATCGCGGTTGGGCTCGCTTTCCTGGTTTGCCGGGGCGGCCGGGCGTGGGTGCGGGGTGAGGGGCTCATGGTCAGCTAGGGCTTTCCTGCTACGCCACCGTAGAAAAGCGTTCGCGTTGAAGGGGCGCCCCGTGCGGGCCGCCACGCTGAGATACTGGCCACCGGATCGGCCATTTCCAGTCCGCTGAAAAAGCGCTCGATCTCCGCTTTCGGCCTGGGGGTGACCCCGCCGGATGCCGTTTCGGCGTAGATCTTGCTGAGGAGTTCTTCCCTGGTGGCGTCGGTGAAGCTCTCCAGTGTCGCGTGCGAGAGCGCGAGGTAGCTGCCGGGGGGCACGGCGGCCGTGAGACGGCCGGTGATTCCCCACGGGTCATCTTGATCCGGCACGAAATGCAGGATGGCAAATAGCAGGATGGCAACCGGCTCGCTGAAGTCCAGGATTTCGGCCGCCTGCGTGATGATGCTCCCGGTATCGCGGAGGTCGGATTGGACGTAGCCGCACTGGCCTTCCGGGGTGCCGACCAGCAGCGCGCGGGCATGGGCGATGACGGTCGCGTCGTTATCGACGTAGACGACCCGGCTTTCGGGGGCGACCGACTGCGCTACCTCGTGGACGTTGCTTGCGGTCGGCAGGCCCGAGCCGATGTCAAGGAACTGGCGGATACCTTTTTCCCCGGCAAGGAACCGGACGACTCGCCCGAGGAACGCGCGGTTCTGCCGGGCGACGCCGGCCGAGTCCGGTTCTATTCCGAGAATCCTGGCTGCGGCCTGCCGGTCGGATTCGTAATTGTCCTTGCCTCCGAGCAGGTAGTCATATATCCGCGCCACGTTAGGGGCCGATGCGTCAAACCTGTTCATCGGTCTCGCATCCTCAATCATCCTTCGGTTCCGTTTCCGTTACCAGGGAGGGCGGCTTTGTAGTAATGCCGTCCTGATTTGTAGATCAGGTGCGCGCCCGCGAGCAGGTTCCGGGCGTTAACCGCCATGGTGTTTGACGTGCCGTGCCGCCTGGCGGTCTTCATGCTCGACTCAACTTGCGAGTGATCGGGGCGCAGTGCGAGTTCCCGGGCGAGCCTGGCGGCTAGCTGCCGTGTCAGGGAATAGTGGGTAGCCCATGCCCTGATTACCGGACTGGCGGCCAGGTTGCTTGTCTCAGTCATTCGGCGTGCTCCCGTGCGCTGGCCGGGATCGCTCTTTGGCCGGGCAGCGATTCCGGTTCAGGGCGCGGTGCCGTGAGCCGCGCCCGGACTGCCCGGGAGTACGCCCTGGCTTCCCTGAGCTGTGCCCGTGCTTCCCTGAGCTGCGGCAGCAGGGCCGGGAAGCCCTTGACCAGCAGGGCGGCGGTCACGACGAACCCGGCCCAGGTCAGTGCGTGGGCGGCGGTCACGGGTACCTGGCTTCCAGGTCGTCCATCATGGCGGCGGCGTCGTCGTACTCGCGGACGCCGTCCAGCTCGGTGACCCTGAATACCAGGCGGGTGCCCACGCGGCAGCTGCTGAGCGGGATCTTCGGGTGGTCGCGCGCGAACCGCTCACGGCGGAGCCACGCTGACGGCGTGGCCGCCGATCGGTCATCGGCGCGTCTGGGCAGCAACGGCACCACGGAGAAACCGTTCGGCGGCCCCTGCGCCGGCTGCCCCCCGTTCATTTCCACGTGATAACCCCTTTCTTGCAATCCGCTGTAAGCACGGGACGCAGGCGCGTGTATGCAAAGCCGAACGGTGCGTCCACCAGTGCTACTGGCACCACGTGACCGGAAGCGGGTCCGCTCGCCTTGACGAGCGACCGCGAAAGCGCTTGCATCGCACGGTCAAGGGCTCCGCAGACTCCTGTGGGGGCGCTGTCGATCCCGCGATCCACAGTCCATTCCCAGAGCGAGGCCGGCACCGACATCACCTCCCTTCACGATGGCCACTTGCGGGTGATGTCCCTGTACTCTGATGATGGCCGGTCATCATGTCCGGTAATAGGTCGCACAGGCGGACGTAGATCGGACATGACACAGGACATTGACAGATCTGCTTCATGACGGTGTCCGCTTTGTGGCGAACCTGGCCTACATTCGGGGGAGCATCAAGATCACGGACACGGAGGGAGGACCGCGATGGCAGCCGAATCCGGAGGCAACACGCGGCTTCGTGCGGCGCGTCAAGCGCTCGGGCTGCGATCGCAGCAGCAGTTGGCTGAGGCGGTCACGCGCTCGGGGACACAGATCGGGTTGCGCGTCTCGATAACCGAGCGCACCGTTCGCCGCTGGGAGTCTGACAATCCTCCGTGGCCAAGCCCTGACCATCAAGCTGCCCTGGAGCACCTGTTCGGCCGGACAGTGACCGAACTCGGCTTCGCTCCGCCGTGGGCGAGTGGCGAGACAGAGATCCCGCAGCCGGGGAAGCGGCTTGAGGTATCGGCGATGACAGGTGCTGGCTCGCTAGGAATATTTCCCCGACGTGCTGTCAGCGATCCCTTGCCAAGTTCCATCGCGACGGATTACATCGTCATCACTTCCGCTTACCGGCACATGTACTGGACCGTTCCGCCGGCGCAGTTGCATGATGCCGTCGCGAGTCATGTAAAGCTCGGCATCGTTCTAGCAGCATCCATTCCCGAGGCAGCCAGCCGCCCGCTAGCCGATGCGATAGCAGAATCAAGCCTGCTTGTCGGGCGTATCGAATTCTTCGACATGCAAGATCCTGGGCGGGCACAGCAAAGCCTTGTACTCGCACTCCAAGCAGCGCAAGACGCGCATGATTCCCTGATCGGCTCGGCCGTTCTGGCGCACATGGCGTTCATCCCGGCATTTTCCGGTGACATGAAGCGCGCCGATGAGGCGCGCGACAAGATACGAGCGGCCCGGACATTCGCGCGGCGCGCATCGGCTCCGCCCGAAATGCTCGCCTGGATAGACGCCGTCGAAGCGGAAGCAGAGACGCGCTTCGGTGACACGCGCAAGGCGCTGCAACTGATCCACCACGCCGAGGAGATATTCGCCACCGAAACGCCCCGTCCGCTGCCAGCATGGCTGGACTGGTTCTCCCCGGTGCGGCTAGCCGGGTTCAAGGGCAATACGCTGCTGATGGATCACCAGCCTGGGCCTGCGAAGGCAACGCTCCTGGCTGTCCTGGAACAGCTTCCCGAAGATGCGGCGAAGCAGCGCTCAGTCATCCTTGGTGACCTGGCTGCGGTCGCGGTGAGCGCGCAAGACCCAGAAGAGGCATGCCGGCTGGCCGAAATGGCGCTCGAACAGCTAGCGCGTACCTGGTATGCAACTGGAATGGCGAGAGTGCGCTCGGTTCGCGAATCTCTCTCGCAATGGGGGTCGCTACCGTGTGTCCGTCAGCTGGACGAAAGGCTTTACGCCTGGAACACCACGATCAGCGCTCTGACGAGTTAACGTCTGCGACCAATCCCGGCAGATCGGCAAGTGTCGAGACCTGCCAGTCAGCCCATTTTGACATCTCCGGGTGACGCTCCCAGATGTACCCCCACGGCCCACGCCGGATAAACGCGGTACGCATACCCGAAGCCTTGGCAGGTTTCAGATCATTATCCAGCCGGTCGCCTACGTAAACGATTTGATCAGCCGCGCACGGGGTTGCGCGGAGAAGCGCGCGGAAGAACGACGGGTCCGGCTTACCCGCCTTCCAGTCATCAGAGGTGGCGATCATGTCGGCGGGCAGATCAAGCTTCCGCAGGATCTCGCCAGCTCGTGATGTCTGGTTGCCGGCTATCCCGACCCATACACCCATCGCTCGCAGTGCTTCCAGGGCGGGACGTGCGTCCGGGTACAGGTCACTTTCCCCGAACGTCTCGGGCTGGCCGGCGGCAGCGCGCCGGGCACGCTCGTCATCCAAGTTGAAGCCGGGCTGGAAGTACTGAAAAGCTTCCCGGTAGTCCATCCCGAGAGCGATAACAGCGCCGAACACTGAAGAGAACGTGTGCCGTGGAATACCTAGCCAGTCGGCCCACGTCCCGTATTCGCGGGTCTCGTCAACGAGCGTTTCTCCCACATCGAACACAACCGCGCTGATCACGGGTGCCATCCTACGATGGCTCATGGTGGCGCCGACGGCACGGGGGCACGGGCGGCCCGTTACGGATCGGGAGGCCCTGGTAGCGGACGTTCTCACAGTCCTCGGCTCAGCGCGGTCGAGGAACCTCCAAGGGACGGCGAGCGGCAGGTGCGCTAAGGTACCCGCGACGCTGACCCGATGGGTTTTGCCCGCACGTCTGCTGCTGCGTGGCCGTCGCTGATTTTAACCCTAGCGTTTTGCTGCTCTTGTACCGCAGCTGGTTTGACCTGCACGTTTTGCATACGTGGTTACCACGGCCCGATTTACCCGCAGCTTTTGCTGACAGGCTGACCACTGGTGGTTTTGACTTTGACTTTTGGTTTTTGGTTTAAGAGAGGGTGGCTGCTGTATTGGAGTGGAGGAGGGACCGGCCACACTCTCTCCGCTCTTTGAGGGGTGTACCGCGCGTTTCGCTGCTGCGGTCACCGCTGAGAGTTTCAGGCTGGGGCAGTGTCCGGGGCCGCGTGGTTTTTGCGCGGTCTCGGCGCTGCCCCAGCCTCGGTTTAACCTGTACCTTTTGCTGACAGCGTGACCACTGATGGTTTTTCTTTTGACTTTGACTTTGACTTTGATCTTGATTTTGACTTTTGTTTTTGACTTTGATTTTGGGTGGTTGGTGGATTGGAGTGGAGTTGTTGTTGACCTCACTCTCTCTGCTCTTTGAGGGGGTGAGGTCAACGGCGACGGAACGGAGAGCCGCCAGCCACCCCGGCCCTGAAGGGCCGTATTTTTCGAACGTTTGGGGGGCTGACAGCGCCGTGACAGGCGATCGGGGGGCTACTGCGGGCCTGGTTTGGCGCTGGCCGGGGGCTGCCGGGCTTGTCCGGGGTGTCGGTGGGGTCTCAGGGCGTGCTTTGCCAATCGTTCTCAGGACGTGCGTGACGTCGCCAGGGGTCGAGCTTGACGGGCTGCTTGTTGACCCGTGCGGTGAGCGCACGTCCGGCGTAATCGCCGGCCGTGCAGGACATTGCGGCGCTGGCGCGGGTGCCGGCGCGGGCTTCCGGGCGTAGGGTTAAGCGCAGGAGCGAGAATTCGTAGGTGCGTGCCGGGACCCCGCAGGCTGCCCAGTGATGACGGCGAGGGCTATATGTCCGGGGTCAGTGCAGAGAAGAGCGCGCGCGCGGGCTGCGTGGTCGTCGCGGTGCGCGGGGAACTCGACGTGTGCACCGCCGCAGACGGCTTGAGCGCGCTGTCCGCCCCGGCCGCTGCCGGGGCGCGGGTAGTCGTTGACCTGGCGGGGCTGGCCTTCATGGACTGCTACTCGCTGAACGAGATCATGGCCGTCCGGGCGCGGGCCCGGCGGGCGGGCGGTGACCTGGTGCTGGCCGGCCCTCAGCCGATGGTGCTCCGCCTGCTCGTCCTGTGTGACGTGGTCAGTCGCGGGCTGGTATTCGCCAGCGTGGACGAGGCGGTCAGCGGTTCCGCGTGCGCTCCGGCTGCCCTCGTCATGTCGGGGGCGGCGGGCGGTGCCGCTTGCTCGCCGACCGGGTCCGGGATCGTGTCATCAGCGCTGTTCATGGGAGCGGCGGCCGTGAGGCATGCCCGCGTGCTTGCCGGACTCATCACCGCAGCCGGCCGCAAGCGGCGCGACGGGGCAGGCACGCACTAGGACCGCCCGGCAGCGCGCCGCATGCCATGACGGATCCGTGCGAACCCGGGAAGTTCTGAGATCGCACATTGACACGGGCGGCGCTGGCGGTTTCCCTGGTGAACTGGCAGTGCCCGCGATGCCTGCCTTTTGGCACCGCGGGCACCCGCGCGGCGGCGCGTAACCCGGCGCGGTGAGGGCCGCCCGGTTTTCGGGGTGAGGGCGCGCAGCGCGCCTTTTGTTTCTTGCGGGCTGGACTTCCGGTTGGAGCGCAGCGACCCTTAGGGCGGGTGGGGGTCCGGGGGAGGGTTCTGGGGTCCCCCGGCGAGAATGAGCGCGTAGCGCCTTGTTGCCCCTGGTCCTTGACTGTGAATTTTCCCGCGCGTGGTCTTGGCGCGGGAAGGGCGGCGGGCGGGGGCGGCGGGATGGCCAGGGCACTTCCGCCCCGGCCCCCGGCCCGGTGGTACCGGGGGGCCTGGGCGGCGGTGCGGACGCTGGTCCTGGCGGGCCTCGTGTCCTGGCTGCTGCCGTCGGGTTCGTGGTCCTGGTGCAGGCAGCGGCCGCGCTACGCGGCGGCCGCGAGTGCCGGGCCGGTGGTCCACCGGGCGTTCATCATCGCGCCGATACGCTGCTCGGCGTTGGCTGAGGCGTGAATGTAGAAACGCAGCGTGGTCTCAACCGAATCGTGGCCTAGTACCTGGCTGATGTTCGCCAGCTCGCGCGGGGCCTCGTCAAGGGCCTCGCTGGCGAACTGGTGGCGCAGCGAATGGGTGTGCGCCCCGGTGATCCCCAGGTAATCCAGCATCCGCCCGAACCGGTTCCGGGCCGTGCTGTAGGGCATGTACGGGGTGCCGCTCGGGCCTGGGCAAAGCGGGCCGTCCGGAAGGGCCTGCACCATGTCCCAGACCATGTCCGGTACCGGGATGTCCCGGTAATCGCCTGCCTGCCGGTGCTTCAACGGCTCGTGCTCCCGGCCGTTCTCGCTGGCCTGCCACATCAGGTGGAGGTAGCGGGTTCCGTCCGGCCGCGTCATGAAATCAGACCTGCGGACCCCCAGGGCCTCCCTGATCCGCAGTCCCATCGTGCGCTGTAGCCACGGTGCGATGCCCAGGCCGGCCATGACGCGCGTGCGCTTGTGGCCGTTGCGGTCCTGGCCGGTGACGGTGATCCCCTCGGACAGTGCCCTTACCGTGTCGTCGTCAAGGGGCACCATGCCCTTGTTGCGGGCCTCGTACTGCTCGGCCGTCACGACCTGGGGGGCTAGCTCGATGCCGGTCAGCGTGTGGCGCGGGATGGTGCCCTTCCTCACGCACTCGTCTAGGGTGCCGGTGATGATGCGGCGGACAACCCCCCGGTAGTCGTCGCTGTAGGCCCCTAGCGTGACATTCAGCAGGGTTGTAACCTCGTCGTCCATGCGCGCGACTTCCGCCACGCTGCGGTCCTGCAAGAGCTTCGTCACTGCGGGGTTGTTGAAGTTGCTGCGGTAAGTCGCCTTGGTGCTGGCGCTGGCCCTGGCGATCTTGCCGATGTACGGGCCGCACAACGGCAGGAACCTGGCCAGCCCGGCGCGGGGGTCGGTGAACATCTGCCCTTGGGTCTGCTTGCCTGTCGATAGCGTGAGCTGGAACGTCTGGGCCTCGGTGACGGTGGCGAACGACTGCTCGCGCTGGCGGGAGTTGACCGAATAGCGCACCGTCCACTTATGCCCGCAATCCTGGACCTGGGCGGGGTCGCACGTGTGCTGACACGTCCCGTTCGCGCACTGCTTATTGGAGTCAGGCCGGTGATTCGTGCGGTCGCACTTCTTGACAATCGTTGCCTGAATAAGCGCGTTCGCGACCGTTGATGTCTTTCGGGGCACTTTCATGACTCCTGACTTTTGCCTGACTCCGGAATGTCCTGCAGCCCTTTCACCTGCATTAATACCCATTATTCCGGTAAAGACAACTACGCCGCCGACCGGGCGGCCGTCGAGGCCGGGCTCAAGGCGTGGCCGGACATGGGCTTCGCCATGCGGGCGAACCGGGCGTTCCTCGGGCGGGCGGTCCGCTACCTCGCCGCCGAGGCGGGCATTCGCCAGTTCCTCGACATCGGCACCGGCATCCCGACCGCGGGCAACACCCACCAGGTCGCCCAGGCCGTCGCGCCGGAGTCCCGGGTCGTGTACGTCGACTACGACCCGGTCGTCCTCGCCCACGCCCGCGCGCTGCTCACCAGCAACCAGGCGGGCGCCACCGACTACATTGACGCCGACCTGCGCGACACCTCCGCCATCCTCCGCCAGGCCGGGGAACTGCTTGACTTCAGCCAGCCGGTCGCGGTGACGCTGCTCGCGATCCTGCACGTGATCCCCGACTCCGACGACCCGCACGCGATCGTGGCCAGGCTGCTCGGATGCCGTCCCGTCCGGAAGCTACCTCGCCATCACGCACTCGGGCACGGATCTCTTCGACCAGGAGACCGGAGACAGCTTCCGAGGCGTCATCAACCAGATGATGCAGCAGCGCTACTCGCCCCGTAGCCGCGAGGAGGTGACCGCGGTTCTTCGCGGGCATGGACCTCGTAGCCGCCGGGTCTCGTGGCGTCGAGGAATGGCGGCCGGAGCCCGGCCCGGCCGAGGCGGGCCAGTCGGCGATATACGGCGCGGTGGGTCGCAAGCGCTCAGGCGGCCGGCAGGGAGCGGGACATGCCGACAGGGAGCGGGACATGAAAGAGGGAGCAGGACCTGAAAGATTGTCCGGGGTGCCGCGGGAGCGGTGAGGCGTACAACCACACAGCCAGTCTTTGGACTGGTGCTCCGTCTGTGGCGGCAGTGGCCGGGTTCCGGATTCGTTCCGGCCGGATTTGTTAACGTCCTTGCTGCAAACGCCCGGCACCGTCGAATGCCCGTCGTGCGGGCGGAGGCTCAAATACCGCGCGGGTAACACCAGTAAATGCCGGCAATGTAATTGGTGATCGTCCCGCCACTAATTCTGGTCATGTGTGCCGCAGGGCCAGAATATTCTGGCCCTGCGGCACACATGCATGCATCTACTGGCCTTGTGGCACCCGGACGCCTTTCATATTGGCCTTGTGGCACGCAGGCCCGAGACGGTTCTGGCCTTGTGACCCACGCGGGCAGAATCCAGGCGCGACGATGATGCCGGCTGGACGCGGTTAGGCCGGCTGCCGACTGGACGCGCGGTTAGGCCGGCTGGACGCGGTTAGGCCGGCTGCCGACTGGACGCGCGGTTAGGCCGGCTGGACGCAGTGATGCCGGCTGGACGCGGTTAGGCTGGCTGGGCGGCCTCGTAGGGGATTTGCTCGCCGGCCTCCACCGGGATCGGGAGGTGGTTTTCTGCCGGGGGCAACGGGCAGGTGGCGAACTCGGTGTAGGCGCACGGCAGGTTGGTCGCCCGGTTGAAGTCCACGACCACGGTACCGTCCGCGTCCGGCGGTGCGACCTGCAGCGAACGGTTGGCCGCGTAGGTGGTGACGCCGCTCGTCGCGTCGGTGAACAGGATGTGCAGGCTGCCCGGGGCGTGGCCGTTGAAGGCGGTCAGCGCCAGCGGCTGCCCGTCGACCACGAACTCGACGGCGCCCGGGGCCGCGTAGACGTGCTGCAGTCCCTCGACCACCGAGCCGACCGTGGTGTCGCGCGGCGCGTCGAAGGGCCGGTAGTGGCCCGTGATTACCCAGCGGGGGTCCGGGGCATAGGCGGGGGTGCCGTGGAACTCGGCGCGCAGTCCATGGTCGGGTCGGCGCGGGCGCAGGATGTCGTTGCCGCCCCGCCTGGCGACCTCGTACACGCCGTGGGCGTCCCGGGGGAAGACTCCACCGCGCTCGGGTATCCGGCCGAAGTGGTGCCGGCCGCGCAGCACCGCGCCGTCGAGTTCCAGTTCCTCGCCGTCGCCAAGCTCGACCCAGACGCCCGAGTCGTCGGCGGCCCACGCGCCCGGGGCGTCCGCGAAGCGCGCGGGGGTCTCGTCGAGCCAGTTGATGCTGGTGATCGCGAGGAAGCCGTCCGGTGCGGCCAGCCGGTCCTCGTGCTGCTTGTGCCAGCGCTCCCACTCGGCGGCGAACTCGGTGGCCTGGGCGTCCTGAACGGTCATGATGGCGGAACCCTCCCGGTGTGGCTGCTACCTGCCTACAACCGGACAACAGGGAACGCCAGCCGTTATTTCCCGTGCGGCAAGTTCCCAGCTAACCGTGGTGGCTGCGGGGTTCGACGGTGAAGCCCAGGCTGCCGAGGACCTTGACGGCGCCGGACTTGCCGCCCTCGAAGTCGCCGGAGGCCAGGCGCTGGCCGGTGGCGAACTCGTAGGCGGTGCCGAGGATCGCCTTGGGCGGGTAACGACGTTCGTCCCAGATCAGGTCGTACGTGGTCGTGGGCGCGAAACCGTGCGCGGAGAAGAAGGCCTCCGCGCCGAGGCGGTCGTACTCCCGGATGGCGCGTACCACGTCGTCGTGGGCAACCTTGCCCCATTCCACTGGCATTGGCCTCTGCCTTTCTCAGTATTCCTGGGTCTTTCAGGATAGTCCTGGTCAGGTCAGCGGCTCGCCGCCGTCGACGTGCAGCGTCTGGCCCGTGATGCCCGCCTCCTGACCGAGGCGGCCCGGCCGGGCTGAATCAGCCGCGTCCGTTCGGGATCACTTGAATTTTGAATTTTCTTGGGAGGCGCCCGGTTGAGCGCTAACAACCTATTGACAGCGCTTACATCGATTCTTAACGTCACCATGTAGCGGTCGATGTAAGCGCTGTCATCATAAGACGACCCCAATGATGATGATCGGATCCGCATGACGACTATCTACGACGTCGCCCAGGTGGCCGGGGTGTCCATCGCCACCGTGTCCCGGGTGGTGCGCGGGTCTGACCTGGTTCATCCGAAGACGCGGCAGCGCGTGCTCGCCGTCATCGAGACGCTCGGCTTCGTGCCCGACGCGTCGGCGCGCGGCCTCACCCGGCGGCGGAAGGACATCATCGGGCTGGTGGCCGTGGAGCGGGGCATCGCGGAGATGGACATCGAGCGCAGCAGCCTGCTGTTCGTCGACCACATCGTGCACGCCGCCGAGGCGGCGCTGCGCGGGACCGAGTACTCGCTGCTGCTGACCTTCGGCACGCGCGACCAGCTGTTCGAGAAGCGGGTGCGGTCGCTCGCCGGGCAGGTCGACGGCCTGATCATGGCCGAGGAAGTCCTCGCGCCCGGCGAACTGCGCGCGCTGGCCGCCCAGATACCGGTGGTCGTTATCGCCGGCCTGCCGGACCAGGACGCGATGGACGTCTTCCGCGGCGACAACGCCGGCGGCATGACGGCCGTCACCCGGCACCTGGTCGAGGACCACCGGTACCAGCGGCTGTGCTTCGTCGCGGGCCCCGAGGACGCGCCGGACGCCGTGGCCCGGCGGCTCGCGTTCGAGCAGGTCGTCGCGGCCAGCCCGGGCAGCGGCATCACCCAGGTCATCCACGGTGACTTCGCGGAGGGCAGCGGGGTCGCGGCCGCCAGGACGCTGCTCGGCCGCAAGTCGCTGCCGCAGGCCGTGGTGTGCGCGAACGACCAGATGGCCATCGGCCTCGTCCGCGAGCTGCAGCAGCGGGGCGTGCGGATCCCGGCCGACGTGGCGGTGACCGGGTTCGACGACGTGCACGACAGCCGGGTCATCGACCCGCCCTTGACCACGGTCAGCCAGCCGTTCCGCGACCTTGGCAGCCAGGCCACCCGCCGGCTGCTCGCCCGGATCGACGACCCGTCGCTCCCCCCGGCAGTCGAGGTGCTGCCAACTCAAGCCGTCATCCGTGCCAGCTGCGGCTGCCCGCCGCGGCAGGAGCGATTAGGCCGCCTCTCACGGCCCCTCCAGGAAGGAGATTCTTCATGCGAAGCCACCTCATTACACCGATGTGGCGGGGGACCAGTCCATGGGGGGCACGGAATGGGAAGAAAAGACAGCTGGCCGCGATTGGGGCGGTGCTCGCGCTTGGTACCGCGGCCGCGCTGGCCGCGGTCGTCAGCACCGCGCCGGCGGCGTCCGCCACCACGGTCCCGGCGCCGCCGTCCGGCTGGACGACGGCGTACGGCGACAGCTTCTCCGGCGCGGCGGGCACCGGCGTGGACTCCAGCTGGACCTATGACACCGGCACGGAGTACAACGGGACCGGCTGCACGGCGAACTACGGCACCGGCGAGGTCGAGAGCAACACCAGCTCGGCCGCCAACGTGTCCGAGGACGGCAGCGGGCACCTGAACATGACGGCGGTGAGGTCGGGCTCGTCGTGGACGTCGGGCCGGATCGAGACGACGGCCGACAACTTCGCGGCGCCGTCCGGCGGCGAGATGGAGGTCACCGCGTCCATCAGGCAGCCGAACCCGGCCACCGGCGTCGGCTACTGGCCCGCGTTCTGGATGCTCGGGTCCGGGTTCCGCGCCAGCGGCGCCGGCACGTCGGGCACGATGGACTGCGCGAACTGGCCGTCCATCGGCGAGATCGACATCATGGAGGACGTCAACGCGCTGTCGGAGCACTCGGGCACGCTGCACTGCGGCACCGACCCGGGCGGTCCCTGTAACGAGACGACCGGCATCAGCAGCGGCCTGGAGGCCTGCTCAGGCTGCCAGACCGGCTACAACACCTACTCGGTGATCGTCAACCGGACCAACCCGAGCGCCGAGTCCATCACCTACTACCTCAACGGAACCGCGTACTACACCGTGACCGAGAGCCAGGTCGGCACGTCCGCCTGGCAGGCCGCGGTCGACCACGGCTTCTTCATCATCCTCGACCTCGCCATGGGCGGCGCTTACCCGAACGGGGTCTGCGGCTGCACCTCACCGAGCGGCTCGACCAGCTCGGGCGCGGCGATGAGCGTCGGCTACGTCGCCGTCTACACGACGACCTGATCACGGCTGGCCGTGGGCGGCGGCGCTTGTCCTGGTCGCTGCCCACGGCCACCCGGGCGCGTTTCCCGCGTCAGCTGACGAGTTCCTTCAGGTCGGCCTCAAGCGCGGCCAGGTCGAAGCCGGCCGGGTTGAGCCCGTTCGCCTCGATGAAGTCCTGGCTGATCACCGCGTACGCCTCGTCGGCGTAGGCGTTGTAGAATTCCCAGCTCATCGGCTTGATCTCGCCCCACGTGACGACGTAGAGGTTTTCCGCGTCGTACGCGACCGCGGGGATGCAGTGGCCGTTGTTGGGGTTCGGCGCGGCGTTGCCGACCGGGCCGCCGGGCGGAACCACCCACGGAACGGCGAGCATGTCGCCCGTGGTCGCGAAGTCCGGCAGCGAGACGCCGATGTAGACGCTACCGAAGAGCCAGGTGGCGCTCTCCGCCTCCTCCTGGTTCCGCAGGTCGAGGGTGGTGAAGGCCAGCACCTTGTGATCGGCGAGCCCGTCCCGGCGCCAGTACTTGAGCACCGACAGCATGTTGCAGCCGCGGTCCGGGGGCGGCGGGGTGCCCACGAAGTGCTCGTAGAACGAGAGCACGCTGTCCTGCGGCACGGTGACCTCGGCGACGGCGTTGGCCGTCCAGTTCTGGATCATGTGCCCGGCCGCGGCGCAGGTACAGTCGCCGTACTGGTCGTTGTAGTACATCGGCCAGGTCGGGACCTTGGTGCCGTAGCTGACCGCCGCCGGCGGCGCCGGCAGCGCCGGCTTGACGTACGTGGCGAAGCGCATGGTCCGGTTGTCGACGACTGGACGGTCTTTACCGAGCATGTATGCCATTACCGGTCCTCCCTTTTTGATACATGACGATTTGTTCGCGGCAGCACGGGAAGAATTCACCACATGAGTAATTAAGGACGCGATGTTACTGCTCCTGGCTTGGATTCCCGCCCAGCCCGAGTTCACCGGTGATTACATCGCGTCCCGGCAGTGCTTTCTGACCCCGTGATCGCTAAGCCTGTAATGCCTGTCCCCGCTCTGATCGCAACTCGACTGGCCGTCCTGCGCTCCCTTTTCCCCTGGGATGACCGCTACGAGCCCAGCCGAAGCCATTTTCGATCGGCCGCTCCCCGAATGTCAATGCATTCTTAGGAAGAATCCCAGTTTATAATTCGGGACCGCCGGGGTGGGACGCCCGCCTGGCTCGTTGACGCATAACCCGGCGTTCTCGACCCCGACGCGGACCGGGCCGCCACCGGGATCCAGCTTGCCGAGCCACGAGGCCCGCAGGTACACCGCGCGGCCCGGGATCAGCCGCAGCGGCCGTGACCGGGCGAGCAGCCTGCCGTCCTGCCGGGCCTCCAGCCTGGCCAGCCGACCGGAACTCGGCGGCCCGGAGCGTGAACCGGCCGAGCGGCGGCCGTCCCGCGCCGGCCGCGACGACGTTCGGTGAGATCCACCGCAGCGGCGACTCGGCGACCACCGCGATACCCGGGGAGGTCGAAGCGCGCGCGCCCGGCCAGGAACGAACGGATCTGCCGGGCGGCGTGCCGACCGGACAGCGCCGCCACGTCGGCGGTCTCGGCCGCGTGGACGAGGTTCCCGGCGGCGAATACGCCGGGCGCCGATGTCGCCATGCCGGTGTCGATCGCCGGGCCGCGCGTCCCGGCGTCGATCGCCAGGCCGGACGACCGCGCGAGCACGTGATCGGGAACCCAGTCTCCGGTAAAGACGAGCCAGTCGCACGCGACCATCCGCGGCTGCCCGCCCGCCCCGTCCGCTACCTCCACGCCGGCCAGTTTCCCGCCGGCGCCGACCACCCTGGTCACGGCCGTCGAGGACCAGACGGGGACGCCCCAGCGCAGCGCCGCGCCCAGCCGGAAGGCGGCGTAACTCTGCTGCCGCTCGTGCTCGGTGACCAGTGCGACCACCTTGGCGCCCGCGTGGGCGAGCGTTACCGCCGCCGAGAAGCTCACGTGCTCGGCCCCGACGACGAGCGCACGGCCCGCCAGTCGTTCACCGTCGAGGTAGACGCGCTGCTGGAGCTCGCCGGTGGTGAGCACGCCGGGCGGCCGGTCGCCGGGCACCAGCCGGGCGCTGCGGGGGCGCTCCCGGCAGCCGGTAGCGAGCAGCACCGACGACGGGCGCACCTCCTCGATGCCGGCCGCGCTGGTCAGGACGGCTGACAGCGTCTCGCCGCCGGGCGTGACCTCGGTGACGGTGCAACCAGTCCGCAGTTCCGCCCCCGACCGGGTCGCGGCGTCCGCCAGGGTTCGCGCGTACGCGGGGCCGGACAGCACCCGGTGCAGGTCGCGCAGCCCGTACCCGGTGTGCCAGCTGTGCCGCGGAATCCCGCCGGGCGCCGCCTCCCGGTCTGTAACCAGGACGCGCGGCACGCCGCGGCGGCGCAACTCGGCGGCGGCGGTCAGTCCGGCCCGGCCCCGGCCCCGACTACGAGGACGTCAACGTCCACCCTTTCGACCGCCTCCCTGCAACAGGGCGGACACCGCCGCGCCGCAGTAGAACGCCTGGCACCGTCCGTTCATCGCGCGGGTCCGCCGCCGCAGCCCGTCAACCCCCGCGGGCGGGATCTCGCCGGCCAGCGCGTCCCGGATCTCGCCCCGGGTGACCCGCTCGCAGTGGCAGGCGATCGCGCCGTACGCGGGGTCGGCGCCGATCCGCTCCGCGTCCTGATAGGGGCGCCGCCCGCGCTCGCCCAGGTAGGGCATCCGCGGCGGCTCCCGGTGGCTGGCCGGGCGCGGCTTCAGCGCCAGGCCCGCCTCGTCCAGCAGCCCGGCCACGTGCTCGGCGATGCCGAGCGAGGCGGTCAGTCCGGTCGACCTGATCCCGGCGACGCGCACATAGCGGCCGTGCGCGGCGACCTGGTAGTCCGAGTGCTCCGTCGCGGCCCGCAGCCCCGCGTACGTCGCGGTCACCTCCTCCTGCTCCAGGCCCGGCAGGATCCGGTGCCCGGCGGCCAGCAGCGCCGACAGCCCGGACGCGCTCGTCGAGGTGTCCGCGCGGTCGCCGACGTCTTCGGCGGTCGGCCCGAGCAGGACGTTGCCGAACACGGTGGGCGCGACGAGCACCCCCTTCGTCCGCGCGGTCGGGCACCGGCAAGATGATCGACGTCAGCAGCGGCCGCGCGAGCTTGTCGAACACGATCAGCTCCCCCTTGCGCGGGCGGATCGTGAAGCCGCCGCCGCCGAACATCCGGTCCACGTCGTCGCTCGCCAGCCCGGCCGCGTTGACCGCGAACCGGCAGCGGACCGGCTCCGCCCCCGGCGCGACGGCCAGCTCGAACCCGTCGCCGCCGCCCAGCTCCGACACTCCGGTCACCCGCGTCCCGAGCCGCAGGTCCACGCCCGCGCGGACCGCCTCGATCGCGAACGCGAGCGGCACCGACCACGGGTCGATGACCCACTCGTCGGGAATCCACAGCCCGCCGAGCGCGCCAGGCCCGAGGTTCGGCTCCCGGTGGTAGACCTCGGCCGCGGATTCCGAACGGATGCGGGCGTACCCGTTCGCCCTCGATTTCTCCGCGATGGCGGCCAGGCCGTCCGCCTGCTCCCGCGTCCACGCGACCAGCAGGGCGCCGGTCCGCTCGACGGCGATCCCGGTGCGTTCCGCGTATTCGCGCAGCAGCGCGCTCCCCCGCGCTACCAGCCGACTCTCCAGGGTTCCGGGCGTGGCGTCGAACCCCGTGTGCAGGATGGCGGTGTTCGCCTTGGACGTGCCCGTGCCGACGTCGTCCGCGGCCTCAATCAGGACGCAGCGCAACTGGTAGCCGGCCAGCTCCCTGGCGATGGCCGTGCCGACCACGCCGGCGCCGATGATCGCTACGTCCCAGCTCATGACAGCGTTGGAAGCGAGCGCACGACGGTAACGCGCCAACCGCTGCGCCGCTTGATCTTGGGTTATCGCGGGTTGCACCGTGAGCTCGACCTCGGCCGGCGACCCGGCCTCGCCCAGGCCGGCGCTCGCCCAGGGCGAGGCCCGCCAGCGCCGCGACGCCGAGCGCGGTCGCGTCGGGGGTGCGGCTGACCAGCACCGGCACCTGGAGCAGGTCGGCCTGGGCCTGCATGAGCAGCCGTGACCGGGTAAGCCCGCCGTCAACCCGCAGCGCGGTGAGCGGGCCGCCGAGGTCGGCCGCGGCGGCCTCGGCCAGCAGCGTGACGGAGGCGGCGATGCCCTCGGCGACGGCCCGGGCGATGTGTCCCTTTTCCGTGGCCAGCGTGAGCCCGCGCGAGCTGGCCCCGGGCGTGCGGCGCCCACTGCGGCGCGCCCAGGCCGGCCAGCGCGGGCACGAACGTGACGCCGCCGGAGTCGGGCACCGTGCCCGCCACGCGGTCGAGGTCGGCGGGCGCGGCGCAGCACGCCGACCTCGGCCAGCCAGCGCAGCGCGGACCCGGCGGTGTACACCTGCCCGTCGAGGCAGTAGGCGGTGGTGCCGGCCAGCCGCCAGGCGACCGACGCGGACAGGCCGGCGCTCGACCTGGGCGCCCGGTCCCCGGTGGCGACCAGCAGGAACGCGCCGGTCCCGTAGGTGCACTTGGCGTCGCCGGGGCGGACGCAGCCGTGCGCGTAGAGCGCGGCCTGCTGGTCCACGGCGATCCCGGCGACCGGGAGCGGGCTGTTGTCGCCGAAGACCGTGGTCTCCCCGACCACCCCGGCGCAGTCGGCGACGCGCGGGAGGGTCCCCGGCTCGACGCCGAACGCCGCGCACGCAGGGTCCGACCACTGGACCGCGTCGAGGTCGAGCAGCATCGTGCGGGAGGCGGTCGCCGCGTCGGTCACGTACCCGGCGCCGAGACGGTGCAGCAGCCACGTGTCGGTGGTGGTGACCACGCCGTCGGTGGTGACGTTCTCCCGCAGCCAGGTGATCTTCGGCGCGGCGAAGTACGGGTCGAGCGGCAGGCCGGTGATGCCCGCGAGCTCGGCCGCCCGGCCGCTCAGCCGCTCGCAGATGGCCGCCGAGCGCCGGTCCTGCCAGACGATCGCCCGGCTCAGCGGCTTTCCGGTCGCCCGGTCCCAGGCGAGCACGGTCTCGCCCTGGTTGGCTAGCGCCACCGCGTGCGCGGGGACGCCGGGCGGCGGCCAGGGCCTGCGCGCCCGCGCTGACGACGGAGCGCCACAGCTCTTCCGGGTCGGCCTCCACGCCGTCGCCGTCGACGGCCGTGGTGCGCACCGGGACCTCAGCCCGGCTCAGGACCGCGTGACCGGGGCCGATCAGCAGCGCCTTCGTCGCCGACGTGCCCTGGTCGATGGCGAGGATGTTCACTCCGCGTCCGGCGTTGACCGCATCGCGGCAGGCTCGGTCACCAGCTGGACGACGTAGAACACCAGGCCGAGGCCGAGCGCGCCGAGCACGTAATACTGCGCGTCGCGGAACGCGCCCGGCCCGATCAGCACGATCAGCTCGTACGTGAGCCAGATGACGGCCCCGGCGATGACCGGCCACTCCCACCGGCCGTAGCGCCCGTGCTTGGTGGCCCCGTGCTTTGTGGCCCCGTGCTTGGTGGCTCCGTGCCCGCGGCGGGTCGCTATGTAGAGCAGCACGGTGCCGGCGTACAGCAGCGCGGGCATGATGGTGGAGGCGGTGAACAGCGTGAACAGCGCGTTGGTGTCGGCGAGCAGGACCAGCACGATGATCCCGCCAAGGGTCGCGGCCAGGACGGTCGCCCAGGACGGCCCGCCGGTGCTCCTCGGCACCCGGCTGAGGAACTGGTGGCCCGGCAGCCGCCGGTCGCGGGCCATGGAGAAGATCAGCCGGCCGTTGGTCACCATGATGACAAGGCCGCAGGCGAAGATCGAGACGCACACGAAGACGAGGAAGATCTTC
Organism: uncultured Actinomycetota bacterium; assembly: GCA_963767685.1. Lineage (GTDB taxonomy): Bacteria > Actinomycetota > Actinomycetes > Streptosporangiales > Streptosporangiaceae > Trebonia. The sequence goes on along the minus strand of CAVYEZ010000004.1, from coordinate 503,926 downwards.
TGCACCACGCTGCCAAGCACCGCGCCGACGATGTACGCGACCGGGGCGGAGCTTGAGTACGCGCCCTTGTCGGTGGCGAACGCGAGGATCAGCAGGAACGCGAACCCGACGGCGCCGGACAGCAGGACGGCCCGGACCATGGCCCGCGGGATGACCTTGTGCGGCTCGTGCGTCTCCTCGGCCAGGTTGCTCGCCGACTCAAAGCCGACGATCGTGTACGCGCCGAGCAGCGTGGCCAGCATGAACGGGCCCAGCCAGGCGTAATACCCGATGGCGGGCACCGGCCCGGTGCTGGTGAGGTTGGACCAGTGGCCCAGGCCCCTGACCGCCGCGGCGATCAGCAAGGCGACGGTGAGGCCGACGATGCCGACGATCTCGGTGGCCACGGCCGTGTTGTTCACCCGGGTGGTGAGCCGCGTCGACGTGATGATCAGCACCGCCTGGACGGCCAGCACGACGAGGGTCTCCAGGGCCGCGCTCGTCGGTGTGTACGACTCGCCGATCAGCGGCTGGAACGCGACCTGGATGAGGCCGTAGTCGACGGACACGGTGACGATCGTCAGGAAAGCGAACGACGTCCAGCCGAACCACCAGCCCACGTGCGGGCTGGCCAGCCTCGATGCCCACTGGTAGGAGAAGCCGGACAGCGGGATGCGGGACGACAGCGCGCCGTACAGAAGGGCGACGAGCGCCTGGCCGACGACGACGATCAGCCAGGTCCAGATGGACCGGGTGCCGCCCGTCGCGAGCGCGAAGGCGTAGGTGGTGAAGATGCCGGTCGTGATCGAGATGAACGAGAACGCGACGGCGAACGACTCGAAATGATGCAGTGAGCGGGTGAACTGCTGCCGGTAGCCGAAGCTGCTGAGCTCGGCGTCCTCCGCCAGCGGCGTGGTGACCTGGTCCATGGCTATCGCGTCTCCCTCAAGGGAAGGGTCAATCGGGTTACTGCGGTGCCGCCTCCGGCATCGGATTCATGGCGGCCCGCAGCAGGTCGCAGCCGGCGTCGGCGACGAGATCGGCGGCGTCGGCTACGGATTCGCGGTTGTCGGCGTTGGTGATGACGGCGGTTACCTGGGTGAGCGCGCAGACCCGGTGCACGGCGACCTGGCCGAGCTTGCTGGAGTCCGCGAGCACGTAGGAGGAGCCGGCGTGGGCGATCATTACTCGCCGCGCCGCGACCTCATGCGGGTAGTAGTCGGTGAGCCCGGCCTGAGCGTCCACTCCGCCGGAACCGAGGAACGCCTTGTCGGCGTACACCTCGGCGAAGAAGGCGTCAGCCTGCGCGCCGTAGCAGGCCGCGTCGCCCTGGCGCACCTGCCCGCCGGACAGCAGCAGTTCGATCTGGTCCCTGGCCGACAGTTCCATGGCGACCGGGACGGAGTTGGTGAGCACCCGGCCGCGGAAGTCAGCGGGCAGCGCCCTGGCGACCTCAAGGGCGGTCGTGCCGATGTCGATGATGATCGTGTCCTGCGGCGCCACCAGGCTCGCGGCCAGCGCCGCGATGGCCCGCTTACGGTCGTGGTGCCTGACGCTGCGCGCGGCGAAGGTGCCCTCGGTGGACTGCACGGGCAGCGCACCGCCGTAGACGCGCTCAAGCAGGCCCTTGTCTCGCAGTCCGCGCAGGTCACGCCGGATGGTCTCGACCGAGACGCCGAACATCTCGGCCAGGCCGTCGGCGGACACGGCGCTCGCCTTGCGCACCTCGGCGAGGATCGCCTGGCGTCGCTGAGTCGGCATCATGATGACCACCTCCTGACCGTTGTTGACCGATCATGTCGCGATCTTGTGTACGGGTCAACATCTCGAGGTGAAAATCGTGTTACCAGGTGGAGTGAGGCACTATGAGCAGGTGGACGTGGAGGTGGTCGAGGCGCTCGACGACGACCGGACAGTCGTCCGACGGTTGCTTCAGCTGTATCACTACGATTTCTCCGAGTTCGATGGCAGTGATGTCAATCCGCACGGGGAGTACCTGCATCGCTACTTCGACGAGTACTGGACTGACGCAGACCGCAAGGCGTTCCTGTTCCGCACGGCGGGTGCACTGGCCGGCTTTGCCCTGGTCTTTACCGGGGAACCGCACGACATCGCTGAATTTTTTGTGATGCGCAAATACCGCGGGCGAGGAGTCGGGGCGCAGGCTGCCGCGTCCTTGCTTGGTCAGTTTCCTGGCCGTTGGACCGTCCGGCAGCAGGTGACGAATCCCGCCGCCACGGCCTTCTGGCGTAAAGCGATCCCCTACCCCTTTCAGGAGCATCAGCAGGGTACGGAAATCGTGCAGTCGTTCACCACGGGCTTCAATGCCGTCCTGCCGTAGGCTCCCCCTCCTACGTCCCGGCATTCCTGCCGCTCGCGGCGCTCCAGCCATACCCCCGCGGAGTATCTGACCGGGATGAGGGTCAGCCGAGGCAAACGGCGCCGTCTTTGACCCGCGCTCATGCAAGGCACCAGGTCCTAGGCCGGGTCTTACGGTTGTCGGGCCGGGCCGGCGTACCGACGGCCGCCAGGAGGCGCGGAAGTAACCTAGCCATAGCCCGAACCGGGGAAGACCTGAGGAGACGAGAACGACATGACCGCCCAAGCGACTGCGCAAATCGGCGTTACGGGACTTGGCGTGATGGGCCGCAACCTTGCCCGCAACTTTGCCAGGCACGGCTACGCGACGGCACTGCACAACCGGACGACCGCCAGGACCGACGCCATCGTGGCGGAGTTCGGTCACGAGGGCACCTTCGTCCCCGCCCGCACCGCGGAAGAGTTCGTCGCGAGCCTGGAGCGCCCGCGCCGCCTGGTGATCATGGTGAACGCGGGGGCGGCGACCGACGCGGTGATCGACGAGTTCGCACCGCTGCTTGAGCCGGGCGACATGATCATCGACGGCGGCAACGCGCACTTCGCCGACACCCGCCGCCGCGAGGCCGCGCTGCGGGAGCAGGGCATCCACTTCGTCGGCATGGGCGTTTCCGGTGGCGAGGAGGGCGCGCTCAACGGCCCGTCGATCATGCCGGGGGGCTCGGTCGAGTCGTGGCAGGCACTCGGGCCCATGCTCGAGGCGATCGCGGCGCAGGTCGACGGCGTGCCGTGCACGACGCACGTGGGCCCGGACGGGGCCGGGCACTTCGTGAAGATGGTGCACAATGGCATCGAGTACGCCGACATGCAGCTCATCGCCGAGGCTTACGACCTGCTCCGGTACGCCGGCGGGTACGAGCCGGCCCAGATCGCCGAGATCTTCCGCACCTGGAACACCGGCCGCCTCGACTCTTACCTCATCGATATCACCGCCGAGGTGCTCGCGCACACCGACGCGAAGACCGGCCGGCCCTTCGTCGACATCGTCCTCGACCAGGCCGAGCAGAAGGGCACCGGCCGCTGGACCGTGCAGATCGCCCTGGACCTGGGCGTGCCGGTCGACGGGATCGCCGAGGCGACCTTCGCCCGGTCGCTGTCCGGCCACACCGACCTGCGCGCCGCCGCCCGCGACCTCGCCGGACCGGGCCGCGAGGCCGTCTCGGACCCCGAGGAATTCGCCGACAAGGTCGAGCAGGCGCTGTACGCGTCCAAGATCGTGTCCTACGCCCAGGGCTGGAACATGATCGCCGCGGGCAGCGACGAGTACGACTGGGACATCGACCTCGGGAAGACGGCGGTCATCTGGCGCGGCGGCTGCATCATCCGGGCCGCGTTCCTCGACCGGATCCGCGCCGCTTACGCGGCCAACCCGCAGCTGCCGACGCTGCTCGCCGACCCGGACTTCGGCAAGGAGGTCACCGAGGGGCAGGACGCCTGGCGCGAGGTGATCGCCACCGCGGTGAACAACGGCATCCCGGTGCCCGGGTTCTCCGCCGCGCTGGCGTACTACGACGCGCTCCGCGCCGACCGGCTGCCGGCCGCGCTCGTCCAGGGGCTGCGCGACTTCTTCGGCGCGCACACATACCGCCGCGTGGACGGCGAGGGCAGCTTCCACACGCTGTGGGCCGAGGACCGCTCCGAGGTCAGCCGCTGACCCAGGCACCCGTCCCCGTGTGGCGTTGAGCCGGCGACTGCCCGCTCAACGCCACACGGGGACCAAGCGAGGCCCTTCTTGCTTCTTTGGCGGTGGACGCACACTGCCGGGCGATCGCGCTGTGCCGTGATACCAGACGGCGGGCATGCGGGCCGGCAGCCCTTGGCTACGCCCCTGTCGGGGTTTAGTGTCGTAGTCACAATGAGACTACTGGGCTCCGGGGCGCGTTCCTGAGGCGTGGCCGCGGGCCGTGCCGGGAGGGCACTCAATGACCGAGGTAATCGCGCCGATCAGCCACAGCGACCGCTTCTACATTGGCGGGCAGTGGGTCGCGCCGTCGTCCGACGCCAAGATCAACGTCATCGACTCCGACACCGAGCAGCTCTACTTCAGCGTTCCCGAGGCGCCGGCCGCCGACATCTCGCGGGCGGTAGGGGCGGCCCGCGAGGCCTTCGACAACGGCCCGTGGCCGTGGCTGACCCACGAGCAGCGGGCCGAGTACCTGCGGGCGATCGGCGCGGAGCTGAAGCGGCGCGCGGAGGACATCGGCCAGATCTGGCCGCGCGAGTCCGGCGTGCTGGCCGCCATCGCCCGGGGCGGCGGCATCGGCGCGGAGCGGACCTTCAACGGATTCGCCGACCTGGCGAGCACGTTCCCGTTCGAGGAGCCCGCGAAGCCGTCGGCCGGCCAGTTCGGCCTGCTTGTCCGCGAGCCGGTCGGCGTCGTCGGCGCGCTCATCCCGTGGAACGCGCCCATCGGCCTGATCAGCAACAAGGTCGCGCCCGCGCTGCTCGCCGGCTGCACCGTGATCCTGAAGAACTCGCCGGAGGCCCCCGGCGAGGGCTACCTGCTCGCCGAGGCGGCCGAGGCCGTCGGCCTGCCGGCCGGCGTCATCAACGTCGTCACCGCCGACCGCGAGGTGTCCGAGCTGCTGGTCCGCGACCCGCGGGTCGACAAGATCACCTTCACCGGGTCCACCGCCGCCGGGCGGCGCATCGCCTCGATCTGCGGCGAGCGGATCGCCCGGGTCACCCTGGAACTCGGCGGCAAGTCCGCCGCCGTGATCCTCGACGACGCGGACATCGAGACCGCCGCCAGGACGCTGTCCCAGGCCGAGTGCTTCCTGTCCGGCCAGGTCTGCTCCTCGCTGACCAGGATCGTCGTGCCCCGGTCGCGGCACGACGAGCTGCTCGAGGCGCTGGCCGCCACGTTCAGCCAGGTGCGCGTCGGCGACCCGTTCAGCGCGCAGAGCCAGATGGGGCCGCTGGCCGCCGAGCGGCAGCGCGACCGGGTGCTCGGGTATATCGAAAAGGGCAAAGCCGACGGCGCGACGCTCGCGACTGGCGGCGGGCGTCCGAAGGACCTTGACCGGGGCTGGTACGTAGAGCCGACCGTGTTCGGCAACGTGGACAACTCCTCGGTCATCGCCCAGGAGGAGATCTTCGGGCCGGTGCTTTCCGTGATCCCGGCCGCCGACGAGGACGACGCGGTGCGGATCGCCAACGACACGATCTACGGGCTGAACGCGTCTGTTTTCACGAATGACGTGAACAGGGCCCCGCCAGGTCGCCGCGCGGCTCCGGTCGGGCACGGTCGGGCACAACGCGATGCGCACGGACTTCGGCGTCAGCTTCGGCGGGTTCAAGCAGTCGGGCATCGGCCGCGAGGGCCTGCACGAGGGCCTCCCGCACTTCCTCGAGACCAAGTTCATGATCCTCGAGGGCCAGCCGGAGGGCTACGAGGACACCACCCTGTAGGCGGCCTTCCTCCTGCTCTCTAGCGTGGCGGGGCCCGGCGGAGCGCGCGCTCGCCGGGCCCCGTCGGCTGCCAGCCGTTGACCAAGGCCGGCCTTTGCCGGGGCGGGTAGCTTGGTAGCCGAAGGTGTCACCTGGCTGACACCAGTGGACTGCCATGCTGGACAACAGGGCCGACGCTCACGTTTTGTTTAGCCGCAGCGGACGGCGAGCGCCGGCAGCCGAGGATGACCAGACCTGGAGGGTCAATGACAGTCGATCCGATGCCTTACCCCCGGTTCGCGGGCGCGCCCGCGAACCGGGCCGCGAACGCGGACCGGGAACGCGCGATCGACGTGCTCAAGGCCGGCTTCGCCGAGGGCCGGCTGACCAAGGGCGAATACGACGAGCGGGTGTCCCGCGTCTACGCCGCCCGGACTTACGGGGAACTCGAACCCCTGGTCGCGGACCTGCCCGCCGGGCCGTTCGGCGGCCCCGTCCAGTACCCAGGCGGCCAGTACCCCGGCGGCCAGTACCCGGACGGCTTTTACCCGGTGCCCGCGGTCCAGCCGCGCGTCAACGGGCTGGCCGTGGCCGCACTCGCCTTCGGCATCGCCGAGTTCTTCACCTTGGGCGCGGCGGCGATCCCCGCCCTCGTGCTCGGCCACGCGGCCCGGCGGTCGATCCGCCGGACGGGCGAGCGCGGTGACGGCATGGCGCTGACCGGGATAATCCTCGGCTGGGCGGGGCTCGCGCTGGTCGTCCTCGCCGCCCTGCTGATGGTCACGGTCGTGTCCTCCGCTTCGCGGCACGCAGTCCCGGCCGGCGGTTTCCCCGGCGGATTCCCCGCCAACCCCGGCGGCCCGCTCAATGGCGGGTAGCCGCTCCATGGATAACGGCGGCTAGCCGGTCATTGGATACTGCGCCGGGATTTGGGATCACGCCCGTCTCTGCGAACGCTTTGATCACGTCGGCCTCTGCGGACGCTTGGCCTTGAGTGCCACGGGGACAGAACATTCTGGCCTTGCGGCACTCACGCGCGACTCTATTGGCCTTGCGGCACTCAAGGCTCGTATTTTCTGGCCTCGCCGCACTCATGCACGTACCGAGGCTGGCCTTGCGGCACGCAGGCGCCTCCCTGTGCCCTGGCCTTGCGGGCCACAAGGCCAGAATCCCGGGTACCGTCTGGGCGCCACGCGGCGCGAGGCAGCTTGACCGTGCGGGCGAACCCGGGAACCGTTCGGGATATTGCTTGTTCGCCGTCGGACGCCTGATCGCGAGGGGCCGCGGGGAGCGGCCGCCGGCCTAGTGGTTCAGCTCGGCGATCAGGTTCTTGTTCCAGACCATGATCGTGTACGGCGGGAACTGGTAGGTGCGGGCGGGCTTGCCGAACTGCTGGACGGCCAGCTTGGCGGGGACGATCCGGTCAGGACCGACGACGATGAAGTTGGCGCGGTTTGGGGGGTCGGCCAGCCGCTGGTCGGTCTCCCACGCGTCGGGCCCGAGCAGGCGCCGCCAGCCGTGGATGCCGACGGCGAGCATGATGATCTTGCCGTCGGAGTCGACGGTGACGCTCGACGACTCCCAGTACGAGGCCAGCCCGCTGCGCAGGCCGTGCTGGTCAAGCCAGGTGGCGAGGGCGACGTCTTGCGGCGGTCCCTGGGGGGTCGCGGCGGCCAGGCCGAGCAGCGCGACGTAGCAGGCCAGCCCGGCGGCCAGGACCTTGACGCCGAGCCGGGGCCGGAACCGGAGGAGCGGGCCGCCGAACATCCGGCCCGCCAGGGCCGCGCCGAACGACACGACCGGCCCGATCTCATGCGCGTCGTAGATGTTGACCGGCTTGACGAAGGCGAGGAAGGCCGCGACGTTGACCAGGACCCCGATTACCAGGAAGTCGGCGACCAGGTCACCGGCTCGCGCGGCGCGCCGGGGGACGAGCAGCCGCCAGGCGGCGAAGATGACGGCGGCGATCACCACCGCCACGCCGATGAAGTGCACGAACGCGATGACGACCTGCCAGCCCGTCACGCCCACGTAGTCGGCGCCGAACAGCGCGAGGAAACTCTGCCAGACCGTCGGCGCGTTCTGGAGGATCTGGTGCCAGGGCAGCAGGCCGTAGCGATTCGGGCCGAGCTGGTACCCGCCGTGGCGGGTGATCCAGGAGTTCGCTACCTGGGCGAGCGGCACGGCGGCGGCCGCGGCGGCGGCCAGCAGCAGGTGGTAGCAGGCCGCGCGCCACGCGGTGTCCGCCGCGGTGTCCACCCCGGGGTCACTTGTCGCTTCTGGTGAGGATGCTGGCTCGCCGCCTGCCCCGGCTCGCGCGTGCCAGGCCCTGACCAGCCGGATGACGACGATCCTGACCGCCCGCAGCAGGCAGGCGATGACCAGCGGGACGACGCCGACGACCTCTGCCAGCGGGTCCCCCACGATCACCGCCGCGAGCAGCACGGCCGTGACGACGCAGGCCAGGCAGCAGGCGGGGACGTACCAGCGCAGCCGGGCCCGGCTGGGCGGCAGGCGGTCGAGCAGCAGGACCAGCAGGAGCAGCGGTACCGCGGTGCCCACGTGGTCGGGGCTGCCGAGCAGCACCGGGGTCGTCCACGTGGGCTGCGGCGCGAGCATGACCCCGGCCGCGAGCAGGGCGCGGGCCACGCCTTCGGCGCCGCGGGCCCGGCCGCGCGCGACGAAGGCCGCAAGCAGCACGAGCAGCGTGTAGGTCAGTGCCGCGCAGATGTGCACCACCTCCGGGCGGATGCCCGCGGCCCAGGTCACGCCCATGTACTCGGGCAGCTCGGTGGTGATGAAGGAGACGTCGGTGTCCCACCAGCCGTGCAGCAGCAGGTTGCCGTGCAGCATGTCGTTGGCCTGCAGGACCAGCCCGGCGGCGTCGGCGTTAACTTCCGTGGCCCCGGCGACGCGCAGGTAGCAGAACATGAGCGCGGGCACGGCGAGCACGGTGCCGACGGCCCACGGCCAGCGGCGCCACCGGCGGACCGTCTGCGGCTGCTCCTGCGTCCTCTCCCGGACCGCGCCCACAGGGTCAAGCTTCCCAGCGGGAAGTAACAGGACACGCTCGTTTACGTGAAGTGATCGATCTCTTGCCGTGTGCACCGAGGACGGACGGGTTACATGTCGCCTAGGGCGGTGGCGGGCGACTCGATGCAGTCGGCCACGTAGCGGAGGAAGCCGCCGGCCGTGCCGCCGTCGCAGACGCGGTGGTCGAAGGCCAGGGTTAGCTCGGTGACCTTGCGGACCGTGAGCTGGCCGGCGACCACCCACGGGCGGTCGATGACGCGTCCCATGCCGAGGATCGCGGCCTCCGGGTAGTTGATGATGGCGGCGGACCCGTCGACGCCGAACACGCCGTAGTTGTTGACCGTGAACGTGCCGCCGGCCAGGTCCGCCGGGGCAAGGCGGCGCTCGCGGGCGGCCGCGGTGCGCTCCGCGAGCCGGGCCGACAGGTCCCGGGTGGTGAGCCGGTGCGCGTCGGGCACGACGGGGACGACCAGGCCGTGGTCGGTCTGCGCGGCGAAGCCGAGGTTGACCCGCTCGGGCACGATGATCTCGTCCCCTTCGACCCGCGCGTTGAGTTCCGGGTAGCGGCGCAAGCCGAGAATGGTGAACCGGGCGAGCAGGGCGAGCAGGCTGACCGGCCGCGCGGGGTCGGCCGCGTTCAGCGCGCGCCGCGTCTCGACCAGGCCGGTGGCGTCGACGTCGACCCAGACGGTCGCCTCCGGGATCTCCCGGCGCGAGCGGGACAGCTTATCGGCCATGGCCCGCCGCGCGCCGCGCAGCGGGATCCGCCGCTCGCCCGTCTCGCCCGCGCCCGTACCTGCCCCGGTCTCGGCGTTCGGGGCGGCGTGCTCCCGCGTGGCCCGCTCGGTGATGGCCTGCCGGACATCCCCGCGGCTGATCGCGCCCGCCGGCCCGGTGCCGGCGAGGGTGGTCAGGTCGAGGCCGGCGTCCCTGGCTTCCTTGCGGACGATCGGCGAGATCACCGGGACCCGCCCGGGCCGGTCAGGCGCGGCGGGGGCGGGTGCCGCCGGCGGCGCGGCGGGTGCGCCGCCGCGGCGGCGGCCACGGCGGCTCCTGGCCGGCGCGGTTCCCGAGCCGGTGCCGTAACCGATCAGGACGCTGCCGCTCGCTTCCTCGTCGCCGCCCGGCGCGCCGCGCGTCGCGGCGTCCTCAGCGGCGGGCCCGGCGGCGACCCCGGCGGCCCCGTTAACCCCGGCGGGGGCCTGCTCGGGTACCACGACACCGGGCTCGCGGAAGCCCGCGGCCGGCTCTTCCGCCTCGACGGTAAGCAGCGGCTGCCCCACGGAGACGGTGCTTCCGGCCTCGGCGTGCAGGACGGCGACGACGCCCGCGTAGGGAACCGGGACCTCGACGACGGCCTTGGCGGTCTCCACCTCGGCGATCACCTGGTCGACGGTGACGCGGTCGCCTGGCTTGACCCGCCAGGCGATGACCTCGGCCTCCGCGAGTCCCTCGCCAAGGTCGGGGAGCAGGAAGTCAGGCATTGTCCCCATCCCACTGCAGGCGCGCGATCGCGTCGAGGATCCGGTCGGTGTTCGGCAGGTGGAAGCGCTCGAGGTGCGGTGGCGGGTACGGGATGTCCAGGCCGGTGACCCGCAGGATCGGCGCCTCCAGGTAGTGGAAGCACTGCTCGGTCAGCCGGGCGGCGACCTCGGCGCCGTAGCCGGCGAAGCCCGCCGCCTCGTGCACGATGACAGCCCGGCCGGTGCGGCGCACCGACTCGGTCAGCGTCTGGTCGTCGAAGGGCGAGAGCGAGCGGAGGTCGATGACCTCCACGTCCCAGTCTTCCTCGACGGCGGCCTCGGCCGCCTCCATGGCGGTGGCCACCATCCCGCCGTAGGCGATGAGGGTGACGTCGCTGCCCGGCCGCCGGACGACCGCGCGGTCGATCGGCGGGCCTTCCGGCGTCAGCACGGCGGTCTCCTTGGACCAGTAGCGGCGCTTCGGCTCGAGGAACACGACCGGATCGGGGCAGCTGATCGCCTGGCGCAGCAGGCGGTAGGCGTCGGCGGGCGTGCCCGGCGAGACCACCCGCAGGCCAGGGGTATGCGTGTAGTACGCCTCGGAGGAGTCGCTGTGGTGCTCGACGCCGCCGATGCCGCCGCCGAACGGCACCCGGATGACCACGGGCAGCGCGAGCTTGCCCCTCGTCCGGTTGCGGAGCTTGGCGAGGTGGCTGGTGACCTGCTCGAAGGCGGGGTAGGCGAAGGCGTCAAACTGCATCTCGACGACGGGGACGAGGCCGTTCATCGCCATGCCGATGGCCGTGCCGACGATGCCGGACTCGGCGAGCGGCGTGTCGAAGACGCGCTGCTCGCCGAATTGCCCGGCCAGCCCGTCGGTGACCCGGAAGACCCCGCCGAGCGTGGCCACGTCCTCGCCGAAGACGACGACCCGGTCGTCGGCGGCCAGGCTGTCGGCAAGCGCCCGGTTGAGCGCGGCGGCCATGGTGACCGGCGACGGGCCGGCGGGCGGGGTGGCCCGAGGCGCGGGGGCCTGGCGGGCGGCGCCGGCCAGCCGGGCCGGCGGCATCACGGTGGTCATGGCGTCTCCTCAAGGTCCGCGAGCTCCGCCAGGAGCGCCGCGCGCTGCCGCTCGAGTGCGGCCGTCGGCTGGGCGTAGACGTGCTCGAACAGCTCGGCCGGGTCGATGCCGGGGTCGGCGTTCATCCTCGTCCGGACTTCCTCGGCGAGCCGCTCGGCCTCCGCGGCCAGCCGCCCGGCCGCCGCGTCGTCAAGCAGGCCGGCGGCCCGCAGGTGAGCCTCGAGGCGGGCGATCGGGTCGCGTTCGAGCCAGGCGCTGACCTCGGCGGATGACCGGTAACGGGTGGCGTCGTCGGCGTTGGTGTGCGCCTCGATCCGGTAGGTGATGGCCTCGATGAGGGTCGGGCCGCCGCCGGCGGCGCCCCGCTCGACGCCGGCCCGCGCCGCCGCGTAGACGGCGGCGGCGTCGTTGCCGTCGATCAGCAGCGACGGGATGCCGTAGCCGATCCCCTTCGCGGCCAGCGTCGGCGCCGCGGTCTGCTTGGCCAGCGGCACGCTGATCGCGTAGCCGTTGTTCTGCACGAGGAACACGACGGGCGCCTTCCACACGGCGGCGAAGTTAAGCGCCTCGTGCGTGTCGCCCTCGCTGGTAGCGCCGTCGCCGAGCAGCACGAGCGCGACCTGGTCCTGCTTCTTGAGCCGGGCGGCGTGGGCGAGGCCGACGGCGTGCAGCGTGTTGGTCGCCAGCGGGGTGCACTGCGGTGCGACCCGGCGCTCGCAGGGGTCGTAGCCGCAGTGCCAGTCGCCGCGCAGCAGGGTCAGGGTCTCCTCGGCGGGCACGCCGCGGGTGAGGACGGCGACCGAGTCGCGGTAGGTGGGGAACAGCCAGTCCTGGTCGCGGAGCGCGAGCGCGGCACCCACCTGGCAAGCGTCCTGGCCGCGCGAGGAGGGGTAGACCGCGAGCCTGCCCTGCTTGGTCAGCGCGGTTGCCTGGGCGTCGAAGCGGCGCCCGAGCACCATGCGGCGGTGCAGCTCGCGCAGCACGTCTGGCTCCGGGAGGTTCAGCCCGCCCGGGTTGCCGCCGGGCCGGCCGTCCTTATCGATCAGTTGCAGCGGTGCCGCGCTCGGCAAGAGGCGTCCGGCGTCCGCCGCGCTGGGGTAGGCGTGGGTCGTCACGGCCCCTCCCTTTCGACGGCTGCTTTCCAGAAAAGTCTGCCCCGAAACGGCCAAGTTTCTAACAGTGAGGCGAAAGTCGAGACGTATTGCGTCCATCAACGGGCTATTTTGACCATATGACTACGAGCGATGTTCCCGAGGACAGCCTGCATGGACATATGGTCGCGATGGACGACACCGACCGGATGATCGTCGATGCGCTGCGCGCCGACGGCCGGATGTCCATGCGCGCCCTGGCCGACCTGATCCACATCTCCCGGGCGAGCGCGTACGCCCGGGTGGCGCGGCTGGAGCGGGAAGGCGTGATCACCGGGTACGCAGCGCTCATCGACCCGGTGCGGGCCGGCTACGCGCTGTCCGCCTACGTCTACCTCAAGATCGCGCAGCGGTCGTGGAAATCGGTGCGCGCCCAGCTGCTGACCATGCCCGAGGTCGATCACGTCGCGTTCGTCTCCGGCGAGCACGACATCCTGCTGCGCGTCCGGGCCCGCGACGCCGTGTCCCTGCGCGACGTGGTGGTGGCCCGGCTCCAGGAGATCCCCGAGGTCCACTCCACCCAGACCGTGCTGATCTTCGAAGAGGCGACGCCCGCCCAGGCCCGGCGCGGCCTGCTGCCGTAACCGCCTGACTGTGACCGCCTGACTGTGACCGGCCCGGCTTAGGTCTGCAGCGGCATCAGCTCGCGGGCGAAGCCCGCGATGAAGTCCTCGACCGGTGCGGCTGATGTCGCGGGCCGGACCACGAACTTGCTCAGCCCCGCCTCGACGAGCGCGGAGATCATCGCTCGGGCGCCCGCCCAGCCGTCCGCGACCAGGGACGCCGGGTCGACCTCGGGCCGGCGCCGCCTGATGGCGGCCGCCAGCGCCTCGGGGATGCCGTCGAACGTGACCGCCAGGCTGGTACCGAAGTGGTCCTCGTCGACCGCGCGCCCCGCCTCGTCGGCGGCCGCGTTGATGGTGGCGACCGCGGCGCGCGCTTCCGCCGGGGTGAGCAGCGAGCCGAGCCAGCCGTCGCCGAGGCGTCCCACCCGGCGCAGCGCGGGCGGCGCCGACCCGGCGAGCCAGACATCGAGCGGCTTGGCGGGCAGCGGGCCGACCGACGCGCCGTCCACGGTGAAGAAGTTCCCGTGGAACGTCACCTCGTCGGTGGTCAGCATCAGCCGCAGCAGCCGGAGCGCCTCGTCGAACACCGGGCCCCGCTTCCCCGGCGGCACCGGGAACAGCGCGCGCTCGGCCGCCAGCGCCGGCTGGAGGCCGAACACGGGCAGCACCCGGCCAGGGGCCAGGCCGGCGAGCGACGCGAGCTGCTTGGCGACCAGCACCGGGTGGCGGCCGGGCAGGATGGAGATCCCGCTGCCCGCCTTCAGCCGCGTGGTCTTCGCCAGCGCGTACGTCATCCCGGTGAACGGCTCGACCGTCGGCCCGTACACGTTCTCCGGCAGCCACAGCGAGTCGATGCCGGTCGACTCGAGCAGACCGACCGCCGCCTCGAACTCACCAGGGATCCCGGCGGCCCCCAGGGAAACCCCGATCCTGACCCGCATAGTCGCCACGCTACGCCGGCGCGTGCGGGGCGCGGCGGCCGGGCGCTGGCCGGCGGGCGAAAACGCGGTGCGCGCGGGGAGCCAGCCGCGGTCGTTCTGGATGATGATTGGTTGTCGTGGAGTTCACCGACATCAAGGCGCCGGAGCCCGACGCGGGGGTCCCGCCGTGGCGGGACCCCCGGTGGCTGGCCGAGGCGGAGGACTGGATCGACGCCGCGTGCGCACGGGCCGGGCTGGCGCGCGCCGGCCAGGCGACCGGCCGGGCGCGGGTGTACTCGGTCGTCGCCCGCGTCCCGGTCGGCGGCGGGACCGGGGAGGGTATTCCCCTGCTACCTCGGCCACCCGGGGCCGCCGGCCATGCCGTCCGGACCCTCGCCGCCGTGCTCGAGCCGGATCCGCTCGGCCCGGCCCGCTAAGGCCGGGCCGCCCGTGCTTGAGGGACGGCTCAGCCCGCCGGACGCGCCTGCCGGTCGCGGGCGGCCGCCACGATCTCGTCGGCCACTGCGTCGGGGTGATCAAGGGGCAGGAAGGTGCGGCCACCCGGCACGGTCGTGAACGTGGCGCGCGGGAACGCCTCGCTCAGCTGACGGCCGAGCTTGATACGGAACATGGAGTCCGCCTCGCCCCACAGCACCCGCACCGGGCCGCTGAACTGGCCGAACCGGCTGGCGGCGTCGAGCAGCACGCGCGGGTGCACGCCCCGTGCGACCTTCGCGAGGTCGCGCCGGATCGCCGGGTCGGCGAGGGGCGTTACCCAGTCGAGCGTCAGGGCGGGGTCGATCGGGCCGCTGGACAAGGGGCCGTAGGCGAGCGGGCCGTTCCTGATGGCCTTGGATCGCATTCCCGGAGCGATGCAGGCGACGACACGCGGATGGCGCAGCGCGAAGAAGAGCGGGGCGAGGCTTCTCGGCGGGAAGGTGCCGAGCGCGTCGCAGTTAGTGAAGACCGCGGCGCCGATCAGGCTCGGGTCGGCGCCGAGCAGAATCTGGCAGATCGCCCCGCCGGTGTCGTTGCCGGCGATCGTCACGTCGCGGAGGTCGAGTGCCCGGATGAAGTCGAGGACGAACCCGGCGACTCCCCGGGGCGAGAGGTCGGCGTCGGCGTTCATCGGCCACGGGTGCGAGCCGAGCGGCAGCGTCGGGGTGTAGCTGCGGATGCCGTCGGCGGCGAGGCGGTCGGCTACTGGTGCCCACAGCCGGGCATCGACGAGCGCGCCGTGCACGAGCACGACGGGCGGCTGGTTACTCGTGGCCGGGCCCGCGGTGCGGTAGGCGAGCTTGCCCTGCGGCAGCTCGACCGTCGCGGTAGCGGCGGATGCGTGATCGGTCGTCATGAGCAAAAACATACATGCTGCATGTATGTTTGTCGAGAGCTGACGAGAGCTGATATGCCAAGGACGGCGATGTTGTGCAGAATCGAAGGATGACAACCCCGACCTCCGCGCGCCCGACCGCGCGCCGCACGCAGGCCGATCGGTCCGCCGCGACCAGGGACGCGCTGCTCACGGCGGCGCGCCGGCTCTTCGCGGCGCACGGGTACGCCGAGGTAGGGACCGACGCGATCGCGACCGAGGCCGGCGTCACCCGCGGTGCGCTCTACCACCAGTTCGCCGACAAGGTGGCGCTGTTCGACGCGGTGGTGGACGCGGTCGAGGCCGATATCGCGGCTCGGCTCGCCGAGCACGCGGCCGCCGCCGGAGTGTCCGATCCGGTGGAGGTCATGCGGCGGGCGGTCCGGGCCTGGCTGGAGATCTGCGCCGAGCCGGAGATCGCCCGCATCGCGCTGATCGACGGGCCGTCGGTGCTCGGCTGGGCGCGCTGGCGGGAGGTGTGCCAGCGGCACGTGTTCGGCCTGGTGGAAGTCGTGCTGGCGGAAGCGATGGAGACGGGGCGCATCCGGCGACAGCCGCTGCGCCCGCTCGCCCACGTGATGATGGGGGCGAGTGACGAGGCCGCGCTTTACGTCGTGGAAGCCGCGGACCGCCCCCGGGCGCGGGCCGAGATGATCGAGGTCCTCGACCAGCTGATCGCGGGCGTGACCCAGTGACTGAGCGGGATCTTCTCGGGGCGGTGGCGGTTTTGCGGCGGTACCCGGTCAAGTCGATGCTCGGCGAGAACGTCGACGCCTGCCGCGTGACCGGGCGCGGCCTGGACGGCGACCGGGTGCTTGGCGTCGTGCACCGTGAAACCGGCAAGATCGCCAGCGCCAAGAACCCGCGGCTGTGGCGGGGCATGCTCAGGCTGGCCGCCGCCTCCGGGCCGGACGTGAAGATCGCCTTCCCGGACGGGACCGCCATGGTCAGCACCGATCCCGGCATCCACGCCGCGCTGTCGGAGTTCCTCGGCCACCCGGTGACGCTGACGGGCACCCCGCCGGCGGACGCGGCCTTCGACCGCGCCGACCCCGACCAGGTCTTGCGGGACGGCATCGAGACCCCGGTGCGGGTCGACGTCGGCCAGCTTGGCGGCGCGGCCCCGCCGGGCACGTTCTTCGACTTCGCCCCGCTGCACCTGGTGACCACCTCGACGCTGGACCGGGTCGCCGAGCTCAGCCCGCGCGGCGCGGTGGAGCTTGAGCGCTACCGGCCCAACGTGGTCATCGGCACCGCCGCGGCCGGCTTCACCGAGAACGACTGGACGGGCCGCGACCTGCGCATCGGGAGCGACCTGACGATCCGGGTCATGGCCCGCACGCCCCGCTGCGCCATCCCGACCCTGGCCCACGGCGACCTGCCGCGCGACGTCGACGCGCTGCGCGTCCCCGCCGCGCACAACCGGATCAGCGCGTTCGCTGACTTCAGCCCGCAGCCGTGCGTAGGTGTCTACGCCCAGGTGCTGCACCCCGGCCAGGTCCGGGTAGGCGACGAGGTGCGCGCGGCCTAGCCCCGGCCGCCGGCGTCGGACCGTTGAAAATCGATGGAATAGCTTCGGCGGGGGTCGCGTTCATATCCCTGGTCGATGCGTTAGTGCCCCCCGGGCCTAACCTTTGCCTTCATGGAATACCGTTCGGCTGGAGCCATGTTGCGCCTTTCGCCGTGAGGCGGCCTGCGCACCGGCCACGGCACGCCCTCGTGAGCGAACGCTCCCGGGGGCGCTGTCATGTCCGGGCCCCGTATCCGCCACCGCTTAGTGCCGTCCCGGCCGGGGCCCGCGCCACGGGCCGACCGGCATGATCGCCAGGGCCGGCCCGACGGGGCGGTCGGCGCCGGCGAAGCCGACGATGGCGGTCCCCGTAAGCAGGACCTCCACGATGTGGTCGCGGCGGCCGACCGTCGCCGGGCAGTCGCGCTGGCGGACCCGCATCCGCATGTCGGCGGTCACCACGCCCTCGGCACCGAGCCGTCGGACGTCTTGATCCAGGCGGCGCCGGGCGTCCCGGCGGGTCTGGTTCACGAGTTCGGTCCAGCCGACCATCTCGGCATTGCCCGACCACGGGCGGGCCTGCCGGGTGACGGTCAAGTCATCGTGCCGCGACCCGATCGCGATGCCGAGCGCCAGCCCGACCGGCACCCAGCCCGCCGAGACCAGCCGGGCAAAATCTTGCCCGGACAGGTCGGAGGTGAAGGGCGCCGGCGGCCCGGCCGCGGCCGCCGCGCGCACCGCCGTGCCCATGGCCGTGAACTCCAGCTCGCCGAAGGAGAACATGCCTCCGCTGGACAACCGGACTCCCACGATTCCGTGGCCGCCGAGCGCCGCGCACTCGGCGGTCATCCGGTCGACGGCGGTGCGCCGAGCCTGGTACATGGCTTCCACCAAGGGGTCGAAGCGTCCCGGGCAGGATCCGGTGGCCGACCCGGCGGCGTAGACGGCCGCGCCGAACACGTGCCCGACCGGAGCGAAGCCGACGCCGTTGACGGCGGCGAACTCCTGACAGCTCAGCGTGGAACCCCAGGCAGCGGAGGGCCGGGCTCTCGCGGCGGCCTCGGAGGGCGGTTCCTCGCTCACGTCTTCAGCCTAGGTCGGCCGTTTCTGGTCGGCCCCCCAGGGAAACGGACCGCCGACCGTACGGAAAGGCGGCGGCCGCACAGCCGGGCGGGCTGGCTAGGCGAAGAACAGCTGGGTGGAGCCGTCTATCAGGATTGCCTGGCGGGACTCGGGGGTGGGGGCCCAGTCGGCCAGCAAGTTTAGGAGCTCGCCGGTGTCGCGGTGGCCGTTGGGCAGGTGCGGCCAGTCCGAGCCCCAGATCAGGCGGTCGGGGCGGGCGGCGACCAGGGCGCGGCCCCAGGGAGCCACCGGGCCGAGCGGCTTGTCCTTAGCCACCCGGTAGGCGCCGGAGAGCTTGATCCAGCAGCTCCCCTGGGACAGGACGGCGAGCAGGCGGCGTTCGGTGTCCGGGTCTGATTCCGTCAGGTAGCCCATGTGGTCGATGACGAAGGTGTCCTCCAGGTCGGCGAGGAACGGGAGCAGGTCGCGGACGATCGTGCCGGGTGTGTAGAACTGCAGGTGCCAGCCGCGCGGGGTGGCGCGGGCGGCCATCCGGCGGATGTAGGCGATGAGCTCCGCGGTCGGCCAGTCGGCGCGCGCGAACAGGTCGAGCCGGATGGCGCGGACGCCGATGGCGTGGAACGCGTCCAGCTCCGCTTCGGTCGTGTCCTCCTCGATGCGGACCACGCCGCCGCAGCACGGGCCGAGGCGCTTGAGCGCGTCGACGAGCAGGCTGTTGTCGGTGCCGTAGAAGGTGGGCTGGACGAGGACCATGCGCTCGATGCCGAGGACCTCGGTCATCGCGAGGTACTGGTCGACCGTGCCGTCGGGGAACGTGTACAGCGGGTCGGTGACGTGCGGGTAGCCGGGCTCGAACACGTGAAAGTGGGCATCGCACGCGCCCCGGGGCAGGGTGAAGGCCGGGGGCGTGAGCGTCGCGGCGGCCCGCATCGGGGTGCAGCGCAGGATCTGCGTCATGCGAGGAACCTTTCCGCGCGGGCGGCCGCGCCTGTGTAGAGCATGTCGGTGTCGGTCCCGGTCAGCCGCAGCGGGCAGACGCCGAGGGCGTCCAGGTCGCGCAGCCGCGCCGGGTCGGCGATGCCGCCGACCATGAGCGGCTTGCCGTGCCGCTGGCAAGCCGCGGCCAGGGCGGCGATCGCCGCGGTCACGCGCGGGTCGGTGTACTGGCCTGGCACGCCGAGCTCGGCGGTGAAATCGTTCGCGCCGAACGCCAGCATGTCCACGCCGTCGACCGCGGCGATCTCGCCGGCGCGGGCCACGCCGGCCGGGGTCTCGATGAGGATCTGGACGACCGTGGCGTCGTCGAGCGCCGGGTTCAGCGTCGCGGCTGGGGTCGGCCGCATTCCGAACTGGGGCGCCGTGGCGAGCTGGGACCGCTGCCCGCGCGGGGCGAACCGGCAGGCCCGGGCGATCGTCGCGGCCTCGGCGGCGGTCTCGACGCGGGGCGCGATGACGCCTTGGGCGCCGCCGTCGAGCAGCGGGCCGAGGGCGCCGTACTCCCGTTCCCTGACCCGGACGAAGGGGAACAGGCCCAAGTCGCCCGCTGTCGCGCACAGGCTCGCGGCGACGTCGAGCGGCATCGTCGAGTGCTCGAGGTCCACCATGACCGCATGGTGCCCGGTTGACTTGGCGATGCGCACGACGTCGGCGGTGCGGCTGGTACGGATGGCGAGCATCAGCACCGGGTCGCGGCCGCGCAGCCGGCCGAGGAACTCGTTCACCGGGCGCCTGCGCTGGGCTGGCCAACACTGTGGTGGCCAATCCCGTCCTGGTCAACCCGGTGCTGGGCGGCGGCGTCGCCGAAGAACAGGTCCATCAGGCCCGGGTGGGCAGCGATCTCGGCGGCCGGGCCGCTGAGCGCGACAGTGCCCGCGGTTAGCACGGTGGCGTGCGTCGCGAGGGAGAGGCCGAAGCGGACGTTCTGCTCGACCATCAGGATCGTGGTGCCCGCGGCGAGCATGGCCCGGACGCTCTCGCCGATGATCGCCAGGCTGGCCGGGTCGAGGCCGAGGGTGGGCTCGTCCAGCAGGACGACCGTGGGCTCGAGCATCAGGGCGCGGGCGAACTCGACCATCCGGCGCTGCCCGCCGGACAGCGCGCCCGCCAGGGCCCCGGGCCGGGTCGCGAGGATCGGGAAGGTCTCGGCGAGCGCGTCGTAGCGGGCCTCGAGGTGCTTGCGCCGCTTCCTGATCACGTAGCCGCCCATCAGCACGTTCTGCCGGACCGACAGCCGGGTGAACAGGCCGCCCCGCTGCGGGACCTGTACGACACCAGCGCGCAGGATCGCCTCGGGGTCGCGCCCGGTCAGGTCGGCGCCGTCGATCCTGACCGAGCCAGCCGTGGGGCGCAGGACGCCGCTGACGGTCTTCAGCACGGTGGACTTGCCGGCGCCGTTCGGGCCGACGATGCAGGTGATGCCGCCCCGGTCGACGCTCAGGTCCACGCCGCGGAGGATGTCGAGGCCGCCGTAGCCCGCGACCAGGCCGCTGATCTCGATCATGACGCCGACTCCCCCGTGTTCGCGACGGTAAGAGAACTGCCGACCGCCAGGGCCACCTGGTCGCCAAGGTAGGCGTCGACGACCGCCGGGTCCGCGCTGACCTCGGCCACCGTGCCGACGGCGATGATCTTGCCGTTGGCCATGACGTAAACCCGGTCGGACAGGCTGGCGAGGAACGCGACGTCGTGCTCGACGAGGAGGACGCCGACTCCTTCGGCGCGCAGCCGGCGGATGATGCCCGCCAGCCGGTGCGACAGGGCCGGGCTGATGCCCGCCGCGGGCTCGTCGAGCAGGACGAGCGCCGGGGCGAGCCAGAGCACCTGGGCCAGCTCGATGAGCTTGCGCTGCCCGTAGCTGAGCGCGGCCGGGCTGACGTCGGCGTACCGGGCGAGCCCGAGGTCAGCGAGCACCGCCATGGCCCGGGCGCGCTCGGCGGCGGTCACCCGGGGGAGAAACAGGCGGGACAGGGAAAGCCGCCGCTCGGCCGCGATCACGTTCTCAAGCACGGTCAGGCTGGGGAACAGCCGGGGCAACTGGTAGGTGCGGGCCAGGCCGGCGTGCGCCCGGGCCGGGCGGCTCGCGCGGTCAAGCCGGCGGCCCGCGAGCGTGAGCCGGCCCGACGACGGGCGCACGGTGCCGTCGATGAGGTTGAACAGGGTGGTCTTGCCCGAGCCGTTCGGGCCGAGCAGGCCGGTGACGCTGGCCGGGGGCAGGTCCAGGTCCACGTCGTCGACCGCGCGCAGGCCGCCGAACGACCGGCCGAGGCCGCGCGCCGCCAGCACGGTGCCGGTGATGGCGAGGGCGAGGGCGGCGGGGTCCTGGGGGCGCTGCCCCTCCTCGGGAGTTATGGTGGCGGGCTGAGTCGGCCGCGGCCGTTCGGGATCATCTTGTTGCTGATCGCGGCCTTGGCGTTGGGTTCGCCACGCGGACACGGTCGGCAGCAGGCCGCGCGGGAGGAAGATCACGACCAGGCCGAGCAGGCCGCCGAACAGCAGCAGGCGGATCGCGCCGGCGTTGGCGCCGCCCAGGCTGGTGCTCGTGAGGTTGGCGAGCGGCTCGATGATGAAGGCGCCGAGCACCGGGCCCCAGAGCGTGCCGCGGCCGCCGAGCAGCGCGGACAGCACGATGAGCATGCTCGTGACGATGTCGAAGACGGCGCTGACGTTGAGGAACGTGACGTAGTAGGCGTAGATGCCGCCCGCGACGCCGAGGAAGGTCCCGCCGAGGACGAACGCGACCAGCTTGTAGGCGCTGGTCGCCAGGCCGAGGCCGGCGGCCTTGTCCTCGTCGTCCTGGATGGCGAACAGGCCCAGGCCGAGCTTGCTGCGGCGCACCCAGGCCGAGACGGCGACGGCCAGCACGAGCAGGGCGAGCAGCGGGTAGTAGAAGGGCCAGTTCTGGTAGGCCAGCGGCCAGGTCGGGATCGGCAGGGCCAGGCCCTGACTGCCGCCGGTGAGGCCCGACCAGATCGTCGCGACGATGCCGAGGAGTTGCAGCGCGGCGAACGTGACGATGATGAAGTACATGCCGCGGGTGCGGCGGGTGACCAGGCTGAGGATGGCCGCCGCGAGCGCCGCGACGAGGCCGCCGGCCAGGCAGCCGAGGAACGGCGAGATGTTGTCCCTGGCGGCGAGGATGCCCGTGGCGTACGCGCCGAGGCCGATGAAGGCGCTGTTGCCGAGCGAGATGTAGCCGGCGTAGCCGCCCATGATGTTCCAGCCCGTCGCGCCGATCGCGAGCAGGAACGTCAGGATCAGCATCGTCTGGTAGTACAGGTCGTTCGAGACGAGCGGGAAGACGGCCAGGGCGACCACGGCGAGGGCGATGAGCGAGCGGCGGGTCCTTGGTTGGCTCATGCCTTTGCCGTTCATGCGGGAACGTCCTGCCTGGTCGCCAGCGTGAACAGGCCCTGCGGGCGGATGAGCAGCACGAGCAGGATGAGGAGCGTGGGGACGGCTTCCGACCAGCGGACCGAGATGTAGGTCGTCGTGACCGACTCGGCGAGGCCCAGCAGCACCCCGGCGGCGAACGCGCCCGTGACGCTGCCAAGGCCGCCGAGGATGACCACGCTGAGCGTCAGCCCGATCCAGGTGTCCTGCGAGTCGGGGGTGAACTGGTAGAGGAAGCTGAGCGCCGCACCGCCGAAGGCGGTGGTCGCGGTGGCGATGGCGAAGATACAGGTGCCGATCCGCTTCGGCTCGACGCCGATGAGGCGGGCGCCCTCCGGGTTCTCCGCGGCAGCGGTGATCGCGTGGCCGAGCCAGGTGCGCTTGAGGCCCAGCCGGAGCAGCGCCGTGACCGCGACTGCGAGCAGGCAGGCGTACAGCTGCGCGCGCGGGATCGTCAGCGAGCCGAGCTTGAACGCCTGGTTGAAGTACGCCGGGGTGGTCGCGGCCGGGTTGGGGCCCCAGATCAAGGCGATGACGGCCTCGGCGACGAGGGCGACGGCGAACGTCACCACGATGGTGAGGCCGTGGTCGTGACGCTGCACGCGCTCGACGATGAACCGGTAGATGCCGACGCCGAGCGCCGCCAGCGGCACGGTCACGATGAGGGAGCCGAGCAGCGGGTCGATTCCCAGGTGCGTCCACAGCGTCCAGCAGAGGTAGGCGGACAGGATGAGGAGCGCGCCCTGGGCCATGTTGACGATCTTCATGACCCCGAAGGTCAGCGTCAGCCCGGTGGCCATCAGCGCGTATACGCCGCCGGTGAGCACGCCGAAGATCAGGGCCTGGAGCAGCTCGGTCATCCGTTGCCCCATACGGGCTTGGTGAGCAGGACGGTCTTGGTCGTGGCGGCCGACGCCGGCGCCACGACCTGCAGGGTGCCGTGCTGCCACTGGGACAGCAGCAGGGTGCCTTCCGGGTCGCCGACCTTGTCCCACTTCAGCGGGCCGACGATGGTGCTGACCGTGTGCGCGTGCAGCCAGTTCGCGAGCGCGGCCTGGTTGAGGCTGCCGACGGCCTTGACGGCGGCTTGCAGGACCTGGCCGGCGGTGTAGGAGTTGGCGGCGTCCTCGGTGGGCGGGGCGCCGAACTTCTTCGTGTAGGCCGCGACGAAGTCCTGGTTGCCGGAGTACGTCGCCGTCGAGCTCCAGGACTGCGCGGTGAAGACGCCGTCGGCGTTGCCCGTGCCCCCGATGGCGCTCGGGTACGCCTCGTCGGTCGGCGCGTTGGTCTGGAAGAGGATCTTGGGGTTGTAGCTGAGCTTCTGCAACGAGCGGACGAACTGGGCGCCGTCATCCGCGACCGCGCCCTGGATGATCATCTGCGGCTGGGTGTGCGCGATGGCGGCGGCGATGGAGTCGAAGTTCGTCGTGCTCGGGTCGTAGACCTGGTAATAGACGGTCTTGACGCCGAGCGCCTGGAGGCGGGTCTTGAACACCGCGACCGCCGGGCTGGCGCTCGGGTCGTCCTGGGTCACGTACGCCGCGGTCGCGGGCCGCTCGCTGGCGGGCAGGCTGGCGATCCAGGCGACGAACTGGTCGGGCAGGCTGGTGGTGGTGCCCGGCTGGGCGAAGAAGAGGTCGGAGAAGCCGCGGGTGAACAGCGTCGCGGCGCCGCCGGAGGGTTCGACGTACAGCATGCCCTGCCGGGCGGCGACCGCCGAGGCGGGCGCGTTGAGCAGGCTCGAGAACGTGCCGAGGAGCAGGTTGACGTGGTCCTGGCTGATCAGCCGGGTGTAGTCGGCGGCGGTCTGGTTCGGGTCGAACCCGTCGTCCAGCATGTCGAGCTTGACCTGGCGGCCGAGCAGGCCGCCGGCCGCGTTGACCTGGCTGGCCCACAGCTCGTAGCCCTGGTAGCCGGACTTCGAGACGTCGGCGACCGGGCCGGTCATGGGCAGCGACATGCCGATGGTGATGGGGCCGGACGGGACCGCTCCCGCTGATCCGGTGCCGGCCGAGCCGCAGGCCGCCAGGGCGGTGACGGCGAGGGCCGCGCCAGCGGCGAGGACGGGGAGCCGGTTGGGGCGGTGACGACTTTGTCTGTTCATGCTTGACTGCCTTCTTGCTTGGTCCTTACTGGGTCAGGTCTGGGTAGGGTTCGCCGTCGAGTCCGGGGACGGTGACGGCGGACGGGTCGTTGCCGTGCGCGACGAGCTCGCTGCTCGCGTAGTCGGTGACGGCGCCGGACAGCAGCTGCGTGGGGTCCTCCATCACCACGCGCAGCCGGGTGACGAGGGCGAGCCAGTCGCCGGGGCCCTTGATGGCCGGCTTGGCGCTGACGGTTGCGGTGCCGGGGGCGATGGCGGCTTGCCTGGATGACGGGGCGGCGAACCGCGGGTAGCCCGCGAACATGCCGCCGGCCAGGTCGGACGTGGCCCGCAGCCCGGCCCACAGGCGGCGGTAGCCGGGTTCCAGGTCGCGGGCGTATGAGGTGTCGTTGTTCGCCGGGTCGTATGGCCTGAAGACCGGGGCGTGCGGCGCGATGAACACCCGCTCGGGGGCCAGCCGGCCCCGGGAGACCGCGCGGACCACGCCGGCGACGCTGTGCGACTCCAGGGTGACCCCCGCGGTCGGCCGACCAGACTGGCCCGCGAAAATCACCATCGCCCGCTCCCAGTCGACGCCGGCCGCGTCGAGCCAGGTGATGAGCCGGTGCGCGATGTCCAGGCCGGTCAGGTAGAACGTCGCGATCATGACCTTGTTGAACGGGACCGGGAGGTCGCCGTGGCCGGGCGGGCCCGCCAGGTGGTCGCGGCGGACGTTGGCCATGGTGAGGTAGGCGGGGTCGTCCAGGGCGCGCTGCAGGAACCGCTCGGTCAGCAGGCAGGAGTAGTCGACCAGCGCGGCGATGCGCTCCTCGCGGCCCGCGAACGCGGCGACCGCGAGCTGGTCGCGCCAGAGGGTTACCGAACTGGCCGCGCGGGCCGCCTTGGTGACGTCGAGCAGGCGGGCCGCGTCGGCGCGCCAGTCGTTGCCTTCTTCGACTTTCTGGTCTTTCTGGCCCTTATGGCCTTTCCTGTCGTCGGCCAGCTCGCGCAACCGGGCGAGGGTGGCGACCGCGGGGCCGAGATGGGATATCCCGGCCAGTTCCTTGAAGCCCCGGCTGGCGAGCCGGTAGGGCTCGATGACCGGCGCCGCGCCGCCGCCCGGGTAGAGCGCCAGGTCGGTCCCGGTGACGACGAGCAGCGGGTCGTGCTCGGTCTCCGTGGCCGTCGCCTGCGCGAGGTGCGCACCGATGCTGTCGGGGCTGGCGGTGTAGGTGGTGAACAGGTCGACGAGCTCGGGGCTCACGACGGTCGCCGGCGGCATCAGCGGGCTCCCGCGGTCAGCTCGTAGCGCACCGTCTCGGCGCCGAAGCGGAGGTCCGGGGTCAGTGAGTTGGTCACGATCAGTTCGAGCCCGTGGCCGTTGTCCAGGATCGCGACGTCGGTGCCGCCGCAGGTGGGGAACGTCGCGACCGCGTGCAGCTTGGCGCCGTCCCACTCGTAAACCTGGGATTCGAGGGACGGGTGGGGGTCGGCCGGGGTGCCAAGGATGAAGTTGACCCGAACGAGCAGCGTGCGGCCCGCGCAGCGGGCCACGGCCAGTTCCCTGGCGCCGAGGCCGTCGAGCACCTGGATCTCGGTGAACTCGCCGCCGGCCAGCCGCAGCACCCGGGTCGGCGCGGCGATGCAGGCGACGACGAGGTAGGTCTCGCGGCCGTCGGCGAACGTGGCGAACGCGCGGCCCGACTCGCCGGCCAGTTCCTGCCGCGCTCGTAGCCGCGTGCCGTCCCAGTAGTACAGGACGCTGGGGCCGGCGTGCTCGGCGTGCGCCACGAAGTGCTCGCCGCCGGCCTGGAAGGCGTGCCAGTTGTAGGCCCAGCGCGAGGGGATGCGCTGGAACTCGGCGAACGACTCGCCGGTCCACTCGTAGACGACCGAGTCCTGGCTGGCCTGCCCGGGCCTGACCACCCCCTGGGCCAGGCCGAGGAAGTGCCGGTCGCCGATCTGCCAGTGCTTCCACTGCTTGGCCGCGTACGTCGGCATCTCCTGGAAGGGGGTGAACGCCTCGCCCTGCCACTCGAAGATCGTCGAGGTGGCCGCGAACTCGTACGGGCCCGCGCCGGTCCTGATGCTCGCGACCGCGAGGAAGTTCCGCTGGCCGATCGTGAAGAACTCCGCGTCCTCGCCGCCCGGCGCGGGCAGGGTTGCCCAGGGCGCGACGCGGCCGCCGGCCCGGGTCAGCAGCAGCAGGTCGGTGTCGCTGTCGCCGCCGTTCATTCCCGGTGGGCTGCCGGGGATGTCCTTCGCGAGCTGCGGTATGGCGAGGAGGTCGTGGCCTCCCACCCGGACGGGCTCGACGGCCCGCGCGCCCGAGGTGGGAATCCGCTGGACCTCGGTCAGGGTCACTGGCATGGCATCACTACAGCAACCGCCCTGGCCGCAAACAAGTAATCTGGAGTTACTATCGACGACATGCAGCGTTAATGGATGTGACGTTCCCGTGCTCGACGTGCGCAAGCTGATCATGCTCGAGGCCGTCATGGCCGAGGGAACCATCGCCGCGGCCGCCCGCCGCCTGCAGTACACCCGGTCGGCCGTGTCCCAGCAGATCTCGGCGCTCGAGGCCGAGGCGGGCACCGCGCTCATCGACCGGACGGGCAACCGCATCACGCTCACCCCGGCCGGCCGCGCGCTGGTCGAGCACGCCGAACGGATCCTCGTGGAGCTGCGGTCGGCCGAGGCGACGCTGGCCGGCGCCGGGACGCGGATCACCGGGCTGCTGCGGGTGGGCATCCCGTTCCGCGAGGGGCCGCACATCATGAGCCGCGCGCTGACCGAGATGCGCCGCCGCTTCCCCGACATGGAGATCCGGCTCGCCGCGATCAGCGACGAGGAAGGCCCCGACTCCGTGCACCGGGACCAGCTGGACATGGCCATCGTGTCGCGCTACGGCAACGAGCGGGAGACGGCCAGGCCGGGGCTGCGCGAGTGGATTCTCGGGCACGACCCGCTCCGGCTGTGCGTGCCCCCCGGCCACCCGCTGGCCGGCGCTCCCGGCTGCGCGATGAGCCAGCTGGCCGACGAGGCGTGGGTGATGTGCCCGGCCACCTCGCTCGGCCGGCTCGTGCGGGGCATGTGCATCGCCGCGGGCTTCCAGCCCCGGGTCGGCGCGACGGTGCACGACGTCGGCACCGCGATCAGCCTGGTCGGCATCGGGTGGGGCATCACGATCGCGCCCGAGCTCACCCCGGCGGCGGCGCCGGCGACGGTCATCCGGCTGCCGATCGAGGGCATCGACACCAACCGCTACAGCGTCCTCATCGTCCGCGACGGCGAGCACTTGTCACCGCGGATGGCCGCGGCGGTCTCCGCCGTCCGCTCGGTGAGCGCGGAGGTGCGGGCCGGCCTCCGGTGAGCGGCCTTCCCCGGGTGCTCGTAGGCTCGTGACATGAGCATCCTTGTGGTTGGCGCCGGTGCCACCGGCGGATACTTCGGCGGCCGTCTCGCCCAGGCCGGCCGCGACGTGACCTTCCTGGTCAGGGAGCGCCGGGCGGCGGCGCTCAAGGAGCGCGGGCTCCGCATCATCGGTCCGGGCGGCGGCGCCGAGACGATCGCGCCGACCCTGGTTACCGCCGTGCTGCCCGGCTTCGCGGCCGACGTCGTGCTTGTCACGGTGAAAGCCGACGGGCTCGGCGCCGTCATCCCGGAAATCCGCTCGGCGGTGGGGGCAGGCACGGCGATCGTCCCCGTCCTCAACGGGATGCGCCACATGGGGCTGCTCAACGACGCCTTCGGCCGGTCCCGGGTGCTCGGCGGGGTAGCGCTGATAGCAACCCAGCTCGACGACAACGGCGACGTCCGGCAGCTCAACGACCAGGTCAGCCTGACCTTCGGCGACCAGGGCGGTCAGCGGACCCCGGTCGTGGACCGGGCCGACGGCGAGCTGTCCGGCGCGGGTTTCACCGCCTCGGTCAGCGACGACATCATGGCCGCCATGTGGCAGAAGTGGGCGTTCATCGCGTCCGTGGGGGCGCTGAACTGCCTGCTCGGCGGCTCGGTGGGGCAGATCGTGGCCGTGGAGGGCGGCGACGAGATCGCCCGGGGGATCGCCGCGGAGACGATCTCGGTCGCCGGCGCCGCCGGCTACCCGCTCTCGGACGGCGGGGTCAGGCAGATCACGAACACGCTGACCGCGCCGGGCTCGCCTGCGACCTCCTCGCTGTACCGTGACCTGCGCGAAGGCAAGCACGTAGAAGTCGAGACCATCCTCGGCGACCTGGTCGCGGAAGGCCGGAAGGCCGGCGTGCGCACGCCGCTGCTCGACGCGGCGACGGTCGCCCTGCGGGTGCACAACGCGACCGTGTCGGCCGGCTAGCTTCAGGGCCGCCCCGCAAAGCGGTGGGCCGCCAGACCTGGTGGTCTGACGGCCCTGTCCGGCTTGGTTCATGGCCTGGCCTTGCGGGGGTGGTGGCTTTCAGCTGCGGCTTTCAGCGGCTGCGGGCGGTGATGTCGCCGCGGGCGGTGGTGGCGTGGATGGTCAGGCCGGGGGTGGCCTCGGCGTTCTTGAGCGCGTTGTGGATGCGGCCGCGGGTGGTGCCCGCGTCCAGGGCGGCGGAGGTGCCGGCGGCGGCGACCACCTCGATGTCGCCGTCCTGGGTGTCGAGCACGAGCCTGCCGGCCGCGGCCTCGGCGACCTGGATGCGGCCCTTGCCGGTGCGGATCTCCGCGTCGCCGGCCAGGCGGCCGATGGTGACGTCGCCGCTCTGCAGGGTGAGGCGAGCGGTGGCCGCCTCGTCGACCTTGACCGTGGCCTGGGCGGCGTCGAGGGTGACATCGCCGAGCCGGCCGACGGTGCGGAACTCGGCGCTCGCGGCCTTGCCCTCGGCCTGGGAGCCGACGGGCAACTGGACCGTCACCTCGACCGACCCGGAGCTGCCGAGGACCCGGTTCGCGGCCGCGGCCTCAACCCGCAGGACGCCGTCGGCGTACGCGGCCGTGATCCGCTCCGCCGCCTTGACGTCGCGGCCGCTTGCCGGGTCGGCCGGGCGAACCTCGACGGTGGTGTCGGCGCGGTCGGCTGCGATGAGCTGGACGCGGCCCGCGGGGATGTCGATGACGGCGGTGATCGGGCTGGGGGTGTTGAACTTCTGCATGATGTTCTCCGGTGCTTCGTTGTTGTTTCCGACATTGGAAACGCTACGTTGCATTCATGGATCACGCAAGAAGAGTGTTGCGTACTAATAGAGACTATCCAGCTAGATGCCACGAAATCATTGCAGTGACCCTGAAGTTAATGCAATGAACAGTCGGCCATTCGTTGCAATGAGATGAAGGTGAACGCTACCGCGGTGGCATCAGGGGCCGACCTGGCGATAGCAAAGAACTACATTGGGAGAGTAGTTCTACTACCTCGGAGAATACTCTTAAGGTATTCTTCCAGGCATGAGCGTTCCGCTGACACTACTTGGACTGCTTGAGCGCGGGCCGAGCCACGGGTATGACCTGAAACGGGACTACGACGCCTACTTCGGCCAGGG
Organism: uncultured Actinomycetota bacterium; assembly: GCA_963767685.1. Taxonomy (GTDB): domain Bacteria; phylum Actinomycetota; class Actinomycetes; order Streptosporangiales; family Streptosporangiaceae; genus Trebonia. Next base: position 474,035 of record CAVYEZ010000004.1, on the reverse strand, counting down.
CAGGCCGCTGCGCTACAGCCAGGTGTACGCGACGCTGTCCCGGCTGGCTAGGGACGGGAAGGCGATCGCCGGGCCCGTCGAGCAAGAGGCGGGTCCCGAGCGCCGCCGGTACATCATTACCGAGGACGGCGTCGCCGAGGTCGACAAGTGGCTGGGCGAGCCGGTCCCGCCCGACCCCGACCTCCAGAGCGAGCTGTTCACCAAGGTCGTGCTCGCGCTGATGCTCGGCAAGCGGGCCGACAGCTACCTCGACACCCAGCGGGCGGCCCACCTGCAGCGGATGCGCGAGCTCACCAGCTTCAAGCAAGGCGGCGGCACCCTCGACGTGCTGCTCGCCGATCACGCGCTGTACCGCCTGGAGGCGGACCTGCGCTGGATCGACCACACGGCGGCCAGGCTGGATCAGCTCGCCCGGGAGGTGCTCCGGTGACCGCGGACCTCCCCGCCGTTAACGGGGTAGCCAGCAACACGAAGATCGTCGAGGCGCGGGACCTGTCGCTGTCGTTCGGCAGCACGCCGGCGTTGCGCGGGGCGTCGCTGGCGGTGCGGGAGGGCGAGGTCGTCGCGGTGATGGGGCCGAGCGGGTCCGGGAAGTCCACGCTGCTGCACTGCCTGGCCGGCATCCTCGTGCCCGACGAAGGCGAGGTCTGGCACGGCGGGCAGCGGCTCGACACCCTCAGCGACGACCGGCGCAGCGCGCTGCGCCGCGACAAGTTCGGGTTCGTGTTCCAGTCCGGGCAGCTGGTCCCCGAGCTCACCGCCGAGGAGAACGTCGCCCTGCCCCTGCTGCTGTCCGGCACCCGCCGGGGCCCGGCGATGACCGCGGCCCGCAAGTGGTTCCCGGTACTCGGCCTCGACGGGCTCGAGCGCCGCCGGTCCGGGGAGCTGTCCGGCGGGCAGGCGCAGCGCGTCGCCCTCGCCCGCGGCCTGGTCGCCGGGCCGCAGGTGCTGTTCGCCGACGAGCCCACCGGGTCACTCGACTCCATGTCCGGGGAGCTGGTGATGGACCTGCTCACCGCCGCCGTCCGGGAGCGCGGCACCACCGTCGTGCTGGTCACCCACGACGCCCGGGTCGCCGCCTACGCCGACCGCGAGGTCATCGTCCGCGACGGCAAGGTCACCACCCTCACCGGGGCCCAGCCGTGATCTCCCTCGCGCTGCGGCTGATCATCAGCGGCGGCCGCGAGGCGATCACCCGCCTGGTGATCCTCACGATCGCGGTCGGGCTCGGCGTCGGCCTGCTGCTGACCGCGGTGGCCGCGACCAACGCGGCCGTCACCTGGAACAACCGCCACGCCTGGTTCTGGACCGGCACCTCGGCCGTAGCTCCGCGCACCGCCGTGGCCGGCACCGCGCCCCTGTGGTGGCACCCCGTCGGCGACTTCTTCGACGGCCAGCAGATCGACCGCTTCGACGTGGCCGCCACCGGCGCCTCGTCCCCGGTGCCGCCCGGCCTCCCCCGCGACCCGGCCCCGGGCACGTACTATGCCTCGCCCGCGCTGGCCGCGCTGATTCATGACACCCCGGCCAGCCAGCTGGCCGACCGTTACCCGGGCCGCCTGGCCGGCACGATTGGCGACGCCGGCCTGCCGTCGCCGGATTCCCTGGTCATCGTCGTCGGGCGCACGCCTGCGCAGCTAGCGCAGACATCGAACACCGTGCGGGTAACGTCGGTCAACGACGTGATGCCCGGCACCTTCGTGCCGCCGTGCTACGGCCCGGATTGCGGGCGGCACGTGCCGAACCCCAGCGGCCTGCCCTACTTCCCGAACGACGCTGGCGGCGCTTCAAGCTCCATCGACCTCATCCTGGCCGTCGTGGCCCTGGCGATCTTGACCCCGGTGCTGATCTTCATCGGCACCGCGACCCGGCTGTCGGCCGCCCGCCGCGAGGAGCGGTTCGCGGCGATGCGCCTGACCGGTGCCACCCGCGGGCAGGTCTCGCTGATCGCGGCCATCGAATCGACGGCGGCGGCGGTGCTGGGGACGGCCATCGGGTTCGGGCTCTTCTTCCTGCTGCGCATTCCCGTCGCGGGCATCCCGTTCATCGGCCAGCCGTTCTTCCCCGCCGAGCTGACGCTCAGCCTGCCCGACATCCTCCTGGTCGCGCTCGGCGTACCGCTCTTCGCCGCGCTGGCGGCGCGGCTGGCGCTGCGCCGGGTGAACATCTCCCCGCTCGGCGTCGCCCGCCGGGCGCGGCCCAAGCCACCGGGCGCCTGGCGGGTGATCCCGCTGCTGGCCGGCCTCGCTGAGCTCGGCTTCTGGGCCGTCCACGGTCACCCGGCCTCGATACCCGGGCAGATCCAGGCGTTCGCGTCCAGCTTCTTCGTCATCCTCGTCGGCCTCTTCATCGCCGGCCCGTGGCTTACCATGGCCGCGGCGGCGGCCATGGCCCGGTGGACCAGCCGGCCCGCCACGCTGCTAGCCGCCCGGCGCATCGGCGACGACCCCAGGGCCGCCTTCCGCGCGGTCAGCGGCCTGGTGCTCGCGCTGTTCATCACCACCGCGGCCGTCGTCGCGATCACCACGCAGGACGCCAAAGAACCCAACCGGCTCGGCCCCGCGGCGCAGGCGAACCTGATGACCGACCAGATAGCGGCCCCGTCGTCAAGCGGCTCAGGGGTGACTGACCCGGGGCCGGCCGCGCCCGCCGCCGCCCTCACGGCGCGGCTGGAAGCCATCCACGGGATCCACGGGGTAGTCGTGCTCAGGGCGGACCCGACGCTGACCATCCCCGGCACGTTCCACGACCTGGGCGCCAACGCGTTCGGCGGCAGCGACCGCCCGATCCCGGCCGACCTGGCCGCGTGCGCGCAGCTCACGACCATTCCCGCCCTCGGACGTTGCCCGGCCGGAGCGACGGCGGCGGCAATCCCGGCGGGCACCTTCAGCCCCAACGGGTTCTTCGGCAGCCAGGACATAAGCGGATTCACCTGGCCGGCCGCGAACGTCCCGGCCGCCCGGCTAGACACCCTCGGCGTGGACGCCGTCGGCGCGGAGACGGACGGCACCGCCACGACAATCGAGCAGGCGCGGACCGTGCTGGAGACCGAGCCCGCCTACCCCGTCCTCAGCCCGCCGTCCACGGCGCAGGACAGTGTCGTGGCGGACGACGCCGCGAACAACGGCTACCAGCAGCTCGCGAACGTGGTCATCCTGGTCAGCCTGCCGATCGCCGGCTGCACCCTCGTCGCGGGGATCGCGGCCGGGCTCGCGGACCGCAAGCGGCCGTTCAGCATGCTCCGCCTCGCCGGCGCCCGGCTGTCCACGCTGCGCAGCGTCGTCGCGCTGGAGGGAGCCGTTCCGCTGCTCTCCGTCGCCGCGGTCGCGATCGGCACCGGCTTCGCCGGCGCCGCGATGTTCGCCCGGGAGGCGCAGCAGTACCCGATGGTCGCCCCCGGCATCGCGTACTACCTGCTGACCGCCGGCGGCATCGTGATCTCCCTCGTGATCATCGCCGCCACCTTCCCCCTCCTGGCCCGCATCACCGGCCCCGAGGCCGCCAGAAACGAGTAGCAAGCCGGTTGCCCGACTAGCGGACGAGGGTTGGTGATGCTGAGCTGGCGAACTGCGCGCGGAGCTCCGCCAGCTTCTCGTGGTACGCGCGGACGGTTCCCAGCTTGATTTCCTCGTAACCGCGGACCATGTCGGGCAGGGCGGCGATCTGGACCGCGAGCTCGTGGTTGCCTTCGGTCAGGCCGGCCAGGAGCTGCTCGACGACGTTGCGGTACTCCGCGATCAGGGCGCGTTCCGTGCGGCGGACCTCGGTGTATCCGAACGGGTCGAGCCAGGTGCCCCGCACCCGTCGCATCGCGACCAGGGAAGCGAAGGCCGGGCGGAACCAGGGGCCGAGGCTGACCTTGTGCTTGAGGCCGAGTGCGCGCAGCACCGGCGGGTGCAGCCGGTACTGGTAGCGGGCACCGTCACCGAACTGCGCGCGGACCGCCTCGTCGAGCGCCGGATCCAGGCTGAGCCGGGCGACCTCGTACTCGTCCTTGTAGGCCGTGAGCTTGTACAGGTTCTCCGCGACCGCCCGGGTGAGGGTCTCGCCGCCGGTAACGGCCGCCTCGCGGGCCCGGACGCGGTCGACGAACCGCGCGTAGTCGGCGGCGGAGGCCTTGTCCTGGAACGCGGTCAGTTCCTCGGTGCGCAGCGCGATCACGTCAGCGAGGTCCCGCTCGGCCGGTTCCGCTGCGGCCCCGGCCCCCGTATTCGCCTCGGGACCCGTGCTCGCCTCGGTCACCGCGCGTCCCGCGCTGAACGCCTGGATGTTCGTGTCGGCCGCCACGCCGTTGAGCCGGATGGCGTGCTCGATCGCCGCCGCGCTAACCGGCAGCGCGCCCGCCTGGTAGGCGGCGCCCACCAGGATCATGTTGGCGTACTGCTCGTCGCCGAACCGGTCGGTCGCCAGCGCCGCCGCGTCCAGGAAGCGCGCCGAGCGCACCTGCGCCTCGATCGCGGCCGTGACCCGGCCGACCGCCGGGAACCGCTGGCCGACGTCGGCGACCATCTGCCCGGTGGGCACCTCGGTCGTGGAGACCACGGCCACCGTCCGGTCCTTGCTCGCGGCCCGCAACTGGGTGCCGTCGGTGGCGACGAGGGAGTCGCAGCCGAGGTACAGACAGCATTCGCCGTAGCCGAGCTTGGCCGAGCGCTCGGCCGGCGCGGTGCCGTCGGCTGGCGCCGTGCTGACGGTCAGGTCGGATACGACCGCGCCGCCCTTCTGGGCCAGGCCGGTCTGGTCGAGCGCGCGGATCTGGTAGCCGTCCGCCGCGAACGCGGTGCCGAGGATCTGCGCGATGGTCACCACCCCCGTGCCGCCGACGCCGGTGATCCGCATCGTGAAGCCGTCGGGGCCGAAGAGCCGCTCCGGCTCCTCGAGCGGCGTCGACAGTGGCTCCGCCCTCGGGCGGGGGGCCTTGGCCGTCGCCGGGGTCACGCTCAGGAATGACGGGCAGTCGCCGTTGAGGCAGGAGAAGTCCAGGTTGCAGGACGACTGGTGAATCCGGGTCTTGCGGCCGAACTCGGTCGCGACCGGCTGGACGGACAGGCAGTTGGACACCCGGCCGCAGTCGCCGCAGCCCTCGCAGACCCGCTCGTTGATGAACGCCCGCTGGGCCGGCGCCGCCGCCTTGCCGCGGCGGCGCTTGCGCCGCTTCTCCGCGGCGCACTCCTGGTCGTGGACCAGTACGGTGACGCCGTCGATCGCGGCCAGTTCCCGCTGCACGTCGATCAGGTCGTCGCGATGGCGGATGTCAGCCCGGTGCTTGAGATTGCCCGCCCCGAGCTGCCGCCGCAGCCGGGCCGGGTCATCGGTGGTGACGACGGTCTTGCGGACGCCTTCCGCGGCGAGCAGCGCGAGGAGCCGGTCGACCGGCAGTTCGCCGACCGCCCGCTGGCCGCCGGTCATCGCGACGGCGGAGTTGCGCAGGAGCTTGAAGGTGATGTTGGCGCCGGAGGCCACCGCGGCCCGGATCGCGAGGCTGCCGGAGTGGGCGAACGTGCCGTCGCCGAGGTTCTGCACGAGGTGCCGCTGCGTCACGAACGGCGCGATGCCCATCCACTGCGCGCCCTCGCCGCCCATCTGGCACAGCCCGATGACCTCGCCGACCTGCTCTTCCGGCATGAACGCGACCATGGCGTGGCAGCCGATGCCGCCGCCGACGAGCGTGCCCGGCGCGACCTTGGTGGAGGAGTTGTGCGGGCAGCCGGAGCAAAAGTACGGCATGCGCGGGGCCAGCGGCAGCATGACCCGCTCGCGGGGCGGGCGGCTGTTGACGGGAATTCCGGCGGGTCCGAAGTGGCGGGCCAGGCCGTCCGCGACCAGGTCGGCGTCGAGCTCGCCGACGGCCGCGAACAGCGGAGCGCCGTCCCGCGCCCGCTTGCCGTAGACGGCCGGGGCGGCGGACTGCCCGTAGAGCGCGGATTTCACGGCGTCTTCGAGGAAGGCGCGCTTGTCCTCGATAACGATGATCTCGTCGAGGCCGGCCGCGAACTCGGTGACGACGCCCGGCTCGAGCGGGTAGATCACGCCGAGCTTGAGCAGCCGGATGCCGTGCCGTTCGAGGTCGTCGTCGCGCAGCCCGAGCGCGGTGAGGGCCTGGCGGACGTCGAGGTAGGTCTTGCCCGCGGCGACCAGGCCGATCCGGGCCCGGTGCTCTCCGCTGGTACTGCGCGGGCCGGTGATGACGTTGAGGCCGCTGCGGCGGATGTACTCAACGGCGATCGGCAGCCTGGTGAGGTTCTGGCTCCGCTCCAGCTCGGCCAGCTCGGCGCCGAGCAAGCGGGCGCGTGGCTGGTGGCCGTAGGCGCGCAGGCCGCCAGGGAGGTCCGACAGGCCTGGCGGCTGCCAGGGCAGGCCGGCCTGGGCGGTGGACGCGCCGTCGGCCATGGCGGTGACCACCTTCATGGCCGACCACAGGCCGCTGGCGCGGGACAGCTCCACCGCGTGCAGGCCGTGCAGCAGGGCCTCGGCCGGATCGGCCGGGTAGAACGTCGGCATCATGAGGCCCGCGAGGGCCATCTCCGAGGAACACGGCAGGGTGGAGGACTTGGCCGCCGGGTCGTCGCCGACGAGCGCCACCGCTCCCCCGGTCGGCGACGTGCCGATCATGTTGGCGTGCCGCAGCGCGTCGGTGGCCCGGTCCAGGCCCGGTGCCTTGCCGTACCAGACGCCGGTCACGCCGTCGTGCTTGGCGTCACCCACGTGGCCGGCCAGCTGGGTGCCGGACACCGACGTCGCCGCCAGCTCCTCGTTGAGGCCGGGCTGGTGCAGGATGCCGTGCTTGGTCAGCAGGTGGCGGTGGCGGGCGAGTTCGAGGTCGTAGCCGCCGAGCGGCGAGCCCTCGTAGCCAGACACGTAGCAGGCCGTCGCCAGGCCGTGCTCCCGGTCGTAGCGGGCGCGGTCGAGCAGCATGCGGACGAGTGCCTGGATCCCCGTCAAGTAGATCGTCCCGTCCTCGCGCTGGTAGCGCTCGTCGAGGCTGGTCACGCGCGGGCTGAAGACTGCCGTCATGAGGTCACTCTAGATTCGTACTGGTCTATTGGTCTAGTATCAAGGGCGTTGATTGAGCCATTGGCTCACTATTTATCGGTAAGTTGCTTCGTTTTGGAGCTGTGGGCTTGTGCATCTGGACCAACTGGATCTTGAGTTGCTGAACCTCCTGCTCGAGGAGCCGCAGGCGGGCATGCGCGAGTACGCGCGGCTGCTCGGCGTCGCCCGGGGCACCGTGCAGTCGCGCCTGGTCCGGCTGGAGCGCGAGGGCGTCATCGCCGGGCACGCCCCGGCGATCAGCCCGGCCGGCCTCGGCTTCACGGTGCTCGCCTTCGTCCACCTCTACCTCGCTCAGGGCCAGCTCGACAACGTGGTGGCCCGGCTCACTGCACTACCCGAGGTACTGGAGGCGCACACCACGACCGGCGAGGGAGATCTGCTCTGCCGGGTGGCGGCCAGGAGCAACCTGCACCTGGAGGAGATCGTGCAGACCCTGCTGGCCTTGCCCGGGGTAACGCGGACGAAGACCGAGATATCCCTCAATCAGCGCGTCGGCTACCGGGTCCTGCCGCTGGTCCAGCAGCTGAGAACGGCCCAGGCCCGGCGGGCCGAGCATGACGCTGGCGCCTGACCGCGTGATCCGTCGTCGCCTCCCCGAACTCACCGGGCCGTGCGCGCGGCCCGGCGGCGCGCCGTAGGGCCAGGGCCACGATGAGGGGCCACGTCACCTGGACGGCGGAGACCATGCGCTCCGCCAGGCCCAGGGCGGTACCGTCCCGGGTTTCGAAGACGAGCCAGGCCAGCAGGACAAGGAAGGCGACGGTCACGGCGATCGCGCCGCGGAAACTCAGGATCAGCGGCTGCGACGGTTCCCGGCGGGCGGTGAAGGCCGGCCATATCGTGATCGCGACCGCGCCGAGTGAGGTCCAGGCGAGGTGCTGCGGAGTCGAGCCGCGGACCGGCTCCGGCGATACCGCGATGCCGATGCTGGACAGGCCCGCGACCATGAGCACAATCCGGGCCGGCACCCGGATGCCGGTCAGGCCCGCGGCGGTCACGAAGTAGCACGCTCCCACCAGGATCAGGGCGCTCGTCATGAGCCAGCGGTCGGTTCCGCCCAGGCCGGACAGGCCGCTGACCGAACTGCGGACCGGGCTGTAGGAAGGCGGCTGGAGCGCGTCCGCCGCCAGCCAGCCTGCCACCATCACGACCGGCGACAGGGCGGCCGATGCGATCGCCCACCCCGGAACCGTCCAGCTGGAACTGCCCGCACGCGCCCGCCACGCGATGAGCTCACCGCCGGCCAGGGAATCACGCGCCGTCTTGACGGGCAGACAGGCCATCTCATGCCCCCTTCACGCGACAACCGGGGCCAGGACCGGGTGGCTGGCCAGCCACCCGGTGGCGAGCCGGTAGCCCTCATCGATCAGCCGGGCAGCATCGCGGAGGCTGCCGCCGCCCTGGAAGACGAACGCGACACGACGGGTACGCGGACCGCGCACCTTCCTGAAGTGCCGGAGGTTGTCTGGAAGTACCATCGGGTCTCCTGGCGGGTCACCAAGTGGCTAGGGCTATCCGTTTGTGGAACTAGATTATCACTGACCGGTTAGGCCTATCCGGATCGCCCCCGGGGATGGCTAGCTGCGGGTTACGGGAATGCGGCTAGCTTCTAGTGTCGCCTGCTGACGTCGGGACACCGGGCGGGCGGCATGTTTGCCAGAGAGCCGGATAGCGCTATCCAGATGACCTATAGTGCTTACGTGGGTACATCAGCTGACGCCCCGCGCTGCCTGCGCAGTGACGCACGGGAGAACCGGGACCGCATTCTCGCCGCGGCCGCCCAGGCGTTCGCGGACGAAGGCGTGGGCGTCAGCATGATCGAGATCGCCAGGCGCGCGGGCGTCGGCAATGCCACGTTGCACCGTAATTTCACCCGGGAACAGCTGATCGAGGAGCTGTTCAGGGACTGGTCCGGGCGGCGCAAGGCCGTCGCCGAGGCAGCGCTGGCCGATCCCGATCCCTGGCACGGCCTGGTCAGCTTCCTCGAAGACTTCCTCGCCGACGGCACCCGCAACTGTGCCATCCGCGCGCTGTTCGCCATCTCTCCGGCCTGGCGCGAGCAGGCCCGCGCCATGCTGGGCGACCTGCTCAGCCGCGCCCAGCAGGCGGGCTCGGTCCGGGCCGACCTAACCGCCGTCGATCTCACCATCGCCCTTATCGGCGTATCCCGGACCATGGACATCACCGGGGACGGTTCACCCGGCCAGTGGCGCCGTCACCTCGCCATCGTCTTGGATGGCATGAAGGCCTGCCATACGCGGCGCCTTCCCGGGCTTCCGGCTTCACCCGAGCAGCTCGAATGCGGCCTGCACGAGTGGAGCGGCCGCCCCCGGCGCAGCAGTTGACAGGGGATGAACGTCACATTCAGCGACCTCCAGGGCGGGCATAAGCGGGGCTGCATCATTAGTTGTCATTAAGCAACTATTGACCCCTGCGTGCATGGAGGGTTCGCGTTGCCTGAGCTGAGCCGCCAGCGCCGGTACCTGGTACTGGCGATATGCTGCCTGAGCCTGCTCATCGTCGGACTTGACTCGACGATCGTGAACGTGGCCTTGCCGACATCGGCCGGGACTTCCGCTCGCCGGTCTCGGGGCTCCAGTGGACGATCGACGCGTACACCCGGGTGCCGTCAGCGAGTCCCCAGGCCGCGGAGACCGCGCCCGGCGCCGCTCCGTCACCGGTCACTGGCCGCAGCGCGCGATGTATCCGCAACGCGAGTTCGCCCGCGGCCGCGCTCATTCCCACCATCGTGCCCTCGGCGTCGTCCACTGCGGGCCAGGGTGCCACAAGGACGTTAAATGCGTGCGTGTGTGCCCCGGGGCCAAAATAATCTGTCCCGGGGGCACTCATGGACGTTGGGGCATGACGCGAAATCCCGCTGAGCGTCGTGCACGACCCTCAAACTCTCCTCGATAAGAAGCGCTTCCGCGCTAACGGCGGTGACGGGCGCGGACGGCGCGGTGGTTAGCGGGGGCGTTCGTCGATGATGCGGCGCATCTTGCCGGTGCTGCGCTCGATGGTGCCGGGGGGCTCGACGACGACGGCGGCGGTGACCCCGATGGTGTTCTTGATGCGGTCGGCGAGCTGGGCGCCTGCGGCATCGGCGTCGGCGTCGGTGGCGTCCGGGCGGCGCTCGACGTGGACGGTCATGGCGTCCATCCGGCCGGTGCGGGTCAGGTGGAGCTGGAAGTGCGGGGACAGGGCGGGGACGGCGAGGATGAGCTCCTCGACCTGGGTGGGGAACAGGTTGACGCCGCGCACGATGATCATGTCGTCGGTGCGGCCGGTGATCTTCTCGATGCGGCGCATGGTCCGGGCGGTGCCGGGCAGCAGCCGGGTCAGGTCGCGGGTGCGGTAGCGGACGACCGGCATCGCCTGCTTGGTCAGCGAGGTGAAGACCAGCTCGCCCGGCTGCCCGTCGGGCAGCACCGCGCCGGTGACCGGGTCGACGACCTCGGGGTAGAAGTGGTCTTCCCACACGTGCAGGCCGTCCTTAGTCTCCACGCACTCCTGGGCGACGCCGGGGCCGATGACCTCGGACAGGCCGTAGATGTCGGTGGCGTCGATGCCGGCCCGGGCCTCCATCTCGGCGCGCATCTCGTTGGTCCACGGCTCGGCCCCGAAGATCCCGTACCGCAGCGACGACCGGGCCGGGTCGAGGCCCTGGCGTTCCATCTCGTCGATGATGTTGAGCATGTAGGAGGGGGTGACCATGATGACGTCCGGCTGGAAGTCGCGGATCAGGGTCACCTGCCGCTCGGTCATCCCGCCCGAGACCGGCACCACCGTGGCCCCGAGCCGCTCCGCCCCGTAATGGGCGCCGAGCCCGCCGGTGAACAGCCCGTACCCGTAGGCAACGTGGATGATGTGCCCCGGCCGGCCGCCGGCCGCGCGGATCGAGCGGGCCATGACGCTCGCCCAGGTGTCGATGTCCGCCGCGGTGTACCCGACGACGGTAGGGCGGCCGGTGGTGCCGGACGACGCGTGGATGCGGGCCACCTGCTCGCGGGGCACCGCGAACATGCCGAACGGGTAGTTGTCGCGCAGCGAGGCCTTGCTGGTGAACGGGAACTTCGCGAGGTCGGACAGGTCCTTGAGGTCGTCGGGGTGGACCACGGCGATGTCGAACGTCTTCCGGTAGTACGGCACGTTGTCGTAGGCGTGCCGCAGCGACCAGCGCAGCCGCTCCAACTGCAACGCCCGCAGCTCATCCGCCGACGCGGTCTCAATCGGCTCCAACTCGCCCGGCGGGGTGCCCGGGCTCATCGACAGGGGCGCGGTCACGGGGTCTCCTAGGCGTCGTAATCGACGGTGATTTCGTCGGTTTCCGGGAGTGCCTGACACGTGAGGACGTATCCGGCGTCAATTTCGCGCTGCTCGAGGGCGTAGTTGCGGCGCATGACGGCCGCGCCGCTGGTTACCCGGGCCCGGCAGGTGCCGCAGACGCCGCCCTTGCAGGCGAACGGCAGGTCAGGCCGGGCCCGCTGGGCGCCGTCGAGGACCGGCGTGCCCGCGGGCAGGGTGAGCGTGGAACTGCGCCCGTCGAGGATGACGGTCAGGCTGCTGCCCTCCCCGACCTGGGCGTCGTCGTGGGTTGCCTCGGCCGGCGGCTCGTCGCCGACCCAGAACAGCTCGCGGTGGATCCGGGCGGCGTCCACGCCAAGCCCGCGCAGCACCTCGATGGCGTCGGTGACCATGGCGAAGGGGCCGCACAGCCACCAGTGGTCGACGGCGGCCACGTCAACGGTGGCCGGGAGCAGCGCGGTCAGCCGGCGGGCGTCGAGCCGGCCGCTGTGCAGCTCCACCTCCTGCGGCTCGCGGGACAGCACGTGCACGATCTGCATCCGCGCCGGATAGGCGTCCTTGAGGTCGGCGACCTCGTCCGCGAACATGACCGTGTCGCTGCGCCGGTTGCCGTACAGCAGCGTGACGGTGGACTTGTCATCCGCCGCGAGGACCGACGCCGCGATCGACATCATCGGGGTGATGCCGGAGCCCGCGGCGATCAGCACGTGACGGCCCGGCACGGTCAGGTCGGGGGTGAAGGTGCCGCTCGGCGCCTGGACCTCCAGGATGTCGCCTGCCCTGAGCGAGCGCACCAGCCAGCCGGAGACCGCGCCGCCAGCTACCTCACGGACGCCGATCCGCGGGTCAGCACCGGCCGGCGCGCAGATCGAGTAGCTGCGCCGCTCGTCGCCGCGGCGGACGGTCAGGCTCTGCCCGGCGGCGAACGCGAACACGTCGGCCAGGTCGCCAGGCACGGCGAGGGTGATCGCGGCCGAGTCGTCGGTGAGCCGCTCGACGCGCTTGACCGTGAGCCGGTGGAAGTCGCGGCTCCGCCTGCTTGCCTGGGTAACCGGGCCGACGGCGGGGCTGATCGGGGTTTGCGTCATATGGGCTTCACTGCTTCGAAGGGCTCGCCGCACGAGTTGCAGCGGTGCAGCGACTTGCAGGCGGTGGCGCTGAACTGGGCCGTCAGCCGGGTGTCGGGCGAGCCGCAGCGCGGGCAGGCAGCCGAGTCGGGTCGGCGGCCAAGCGTCAGCGGGACGGGGCCGCCGCGCGCGGGTGCCGGCGCGGGCGGGGCGATGCCGACCGCGGCGAGCTTGCGGTGACCCTCCTCGGTGATCCAGTCCGTGCTCCACGGCGGGGCCAGCTGGGTCTCGACGGTGACGCGCTCGAAGCCGGCCCGGCTGAGGCGGGCCTGGACGTCGGCGGCGATCTCGCGCATCGCCGGGCAGCCGCTGTAGGTCGGGGTGATCGTCACCACGACGCCCCGGCCGGGAGAGTAATCGACCGAACGGAGGATGCCGAGATCTTCGATCGTCAGCGTCGGGATCTCCGGGTCCGCGGTGCCCGCGGCCACGTCCCAGGCCGGCGTGCGCCTGGCCGCGGTGCCGGCCGCCCGCGCTACCACGTCGCGCCCGGGTGGGCGCGGGCGACGGACTGGAGTTCGGCGAGAATGTAGCCCATCGCTTCGGTGTGCACGCCGTCGCGCCCGGCCCGGCCGCTCACCCCGGCCAGCGGGGCGCTGGCCGGGCGGTCAAGGCCGGCCAGGCCGAGCACCGTGTCCAGGATCGCGTCGAAGGCGGACTGGTCGACGGTCGCCAGCGCGTCGGGGTCGGGGCGGAACAGCTCCCCCATCAACGGCCACAGGGCGTCCAGCGCCGCCTGCGTCTTCGCGTGCGACAGGGGTGTGCCGTCGCCTAGCCGGACCACCCAGCGGGCCGCGTAGTCGCGGTGGTAGGCGAGCTCGTTGACGCCCTTGGCCGCGATCGCCGCTAGCACCGGGTCGCCCGTGCTTGCCGGTACTGCGCCCGCTGACGAATCGAGCCCGGCGAGTTCCTCGAACAGGGCGAGCCGCCAGGTCGAGAACATCAGCAGGCGGACGACGAGCTCGGCGAAGTCGCGGTCGGCGTGCTCGGCGAGGCGGACGTTCCTGAACTCCTTCTCCTCGCGCAGGAACGCGAGCTGGTCCTCGGTCTGGCCGACGATCCCGCCGGCCCGCGCCAGCAGCAGGCGCGCCTGGCCGAGCAGGTCGAGCGCGATGTTGGCCACCGCGGTCTCCTCTTCGAGCTCGGGCAGGCCGGCGACCCACTGCTGCAGGCGGTGGCTGTAGATCAGCGCGTCGTCGCCGAGGGCCAGGCAGTAGCGGACGAGCGCGCCCGGGTCGAGGCCATCGGGGACGGACGTGTCGACGCCTTCGAGCGGGTCGGTGAACCCGGTGCCGAACGCCCAGCGGTGGCCCTCGTCGTGGTCCTCGGCGAGCAGGACGTACGGGTTGTCGGCGAAGTCGTCTTCTGGGGTGCTCATCGTCGCGGAGCTCGTCTCACGGGGCCCTCACATGTGGGGGACGTCGTCGGGGATCTCATAGAACGTCGGGTGGCGGTACACCTTGTCGCCCGACGGCTTGAAGAACGGGTCCTTCTCGTCCGGGCTCGACGCGGTGATGTCCGATGCCCTGACCACCCAGATGCTGACCCCTTCGTTGCGGCGGGTGTACAGGTCGCGGGCGTGGTGCAGGGCCATCTCGGCGTCGGCGGCGTGCAGGCTGCCGACGTGCACGTGGTTCAGTCCGCGCTTCCCGCGCAGGAACACCTCGAACAGCGGCCAGCTGTCGTCAGTCATGGGTGGCCTCCTGAGTCGGCCGCTGCCGTTCGGGCTGATCGTCTTGAGGCTCTTGACTTGCGTGCTTCGCCGCGTGCGCGAGCGCCGCCTCGCGGACCCAGGCGCCCTCGTCGTGGGCCGCCTTGCGCTTCGCGACGCGCTCGGCGTTGCACGGGCCGTCGCCCGCGACGACGGCCTTGAACTCGGTCCAGTCGACGGCGCCGAAGTCGTAGTGGCCGCGTTCCTCGTTCCAGCGCAGCTCGGGGTCGGGGAGCGTGACGCCGAGCTTTTCCGCCTGCGGGACGGTCATGTCGACGAAGCGCTGGCGCAGCTCGTCGTTCGTGTGCCGCTTGACGCCCCACCGCATCGACTGCTCGGTGTTCGGCGAGTTCTCGTCGGGCGGGCCGAACATCATCAGCGACGGCCACCAGGTGCGGTTGACGGCGTCCTGGACCATGTCCCGCTGCGCCTGGGTGCCGCGCATCATCGTCATCAGCAGCTCGTAACCCTGCCGCTGGTGGAACGACTCTTCCTTGCAGATGCGGATCATCGCCCGGGCGTAGGGGCCGTAGGAGGAACGGCACAGCGGCACCTGGTTGCAGATCGCCGCCCCGTCCACCAGCCAGCCGATGACCCCGACGTCCGCGTAGCTGAGCGTGGGGTAGTTGAAGATCGAGGAGTACTTCTGGCGGCCGGTGATAAGCCGTTCCGTGAGGTCGCCGCGGTCCGCCCCGAGCGTCTCGGCGGCGCTGTAGAGGTACATGCCGTGGCCGGCTTCGTCCTGGACCTTGGCCAGCAGGATCGCCTTGCGGCGGAGCGAGGGGGCGCGGGTGATCCAGTTGCCCTCTGGCTGCATGCCGATGATCTCCGAGTGCGCGTGCTGCGCGATCTGCCTGATCATGGTGGCCCGGTACTTGTCCGGCATCCAGTCGCGCGGCTCGATCCGGCTCATCCGGGCGATGGTGCCGGCGAAGTGGGTCTCCAGGTCCTGCTCGGTCATTCGTCCCACTCCTTGGCGACCATGGTGAGCACGTCGTAGGTGGCCACGACGGTACCTTCCTGGTTCTTGACCTCGGCGTCCCAGCGGACCTCGCCGTAGTCGCCGGCCCGGGGGCTGATCTGCTTGCAGGTCAGCATCACGGTGATGGCGTCGCCCGGCTTGACCGGGGTGAGGAACCGCAGGTTGTCGAGGCCGTAGTTGGCGAGCACGGGGCCGTAGTCGGGCTGCACGAACAGGCCGGCGGCCAGCGACACGATCAGGTAGCCGTGGGCGACGCGGCCGCCGAAGAACGGGTTCTTCGCGGCGGCCTCCTCGTCCATGTGGGCGTAGAAGGTGTCGCCGGTGAACTCGGCGAAGTGCTCGATGTCTTCGAGGGTGATGGTGCGCGGGCCGGCGTAGATCGTGTCGCCGATGCGCAGCCGGGACAGCGGCTTAGTGAACGGGTGGACGTCGTCGAGGTTGCGCGGGGCGCCCTTGACCCAGCGGCCGGTGGCGGCCCGCAGCATGCGCGGGCTGGCCTGGAGCGCGGTCCGCTGCAGGTGGTGGTAGACGCCGCGCATGCCGCCCATTTCCTCGCCGCCGCCGGCCCGGCCCGGGCCGCCGTGCACGAGCATCGGCAGCGGGGAGCCGTGGCCGGTGGACTCCGGGGCGGCGTCGTCGTCGACGATCAGGAGGCGGCCGTGCCAGGGGGCGGTGCCGAGGACGATCTTGCGGGCGAAGTCCGGGTCCTCGGTGACGATCGAGCCGACCAGGCTCCCCCTGCCCAGGGCGGCCAGGTCGATGACGTCTTGGGTGGCGGTGTAGCCGATCAGCGTGCTGACCGGGCCGAACGCCTCGACCTCGTGGAGTTCTGGCCGGCGGGCGTCGCGGGCCTTCAGCAGGATCGGGGACAGGAAGGCGCCGCGCTCGGCGTCGGCGCCGTGTACGTTGACGTGTTCCGGGTCGCCGAAGACGATCGCGGCGGCGTCTTCCAGGGCCTTGAGCGAGCGGCGGACCTCTTCGCGCTGGTCGAGGCTGGCGAGCGCGCCCATCTTGGTGGCCTTGTCGGCGGGGTTGCCGATCTGGATTTTGGCTAGTTCGGCGCTCACCGCCTCGACTACCTGGCCTACCTGCTTATTAGGGACGAAGGCGCGGCGGATCGCGGTGCACTTCTGGCCGGCCTTGACGGTCATCTCGGTGACCAGCTGCCTCACGTACCGGTCGAACGCTCTTGTGCCCGGGGTGGCGTCGGGGCCGAGGACCGACATGTTCAGCGAGTCGGCCTCGGCGTTGAACCGCACCGATCGGGCGACAACGTTCGGGTGGCTCCGCAGCCGGTTGGCGGTGCTCGCCGAGCCGGTGAAGCTGAGCAGGTCCTGCTCGTCCAGGTGGTCGAGCAGGTCGCCCGCGCTGCCGCTGACCAGCTGGAGCGCGCCGTCCGGGAGGATCTGCGCGTCGATGATCAGCTCGACCATCAGCGCGGTGAGGTAGCCGGTCTGCGAGGCCGGCTTGATGAGGCTCGGCACGCCGGCGATGAGCGCGGGCGCGAGCTTCTCCAGCGGCCCCCATACGGGGAAGTTGAAGGCGTTGACCTGCACCGCGACGCCGAGGCGAGGGGTGAGCAGGTGCTGGCCGAGGAAGTCGCCCTCCTTGCCGAGCTGCTCGGGCGGCCCTTCCACGATCACCGTGTCGTTGGGCAGCTCGCGCTTGGCCTTGCTGGCGTAGCCGAGCAGCACGCCGATGCCGCCGTCGATGTCGAACTTCGAGTCGTAGAGCGTCGCGCCGGTCCGGTAGGACAGCTCATAGAGCTCGTCGCGGTGCTTGCGCAGCACCTGGCCAATGCTCTTGGCTAGTTCGGCGCGCTCGTGGAAGGTCAGGTCACGCAGCGCGGGGCCGCCCACCTGCCTGCCGTAGGCGAGCGCGGCGCCGAAGTCGATACCCTGGGAGGAGACTTCAGCGACCGGTTCCCCGGTGACCGCGTCGAAGACCGGCGTGCCGCTGGCCGGCGCGAACCAGTGACCTGCGACGTAGCTGCGGACTAGCGCCATGAGCGTTCCTCGGCTTCCATCTCTTTACATACCGATCATTCGGTAATTTACTCTACTCGTAGGCAGCTTGGCCAGAGGCCCCCGGAGGAAACGATCCCCCGGTGGCGGATGGATATTCTTGCCGTTCAGCATCGAGCCAGGAGGTCGCGGCGTGTCGGAGCGGGTTACGGTCCCGACCGCGGACTCCGTCGGCCCGGGCGCCCTTGCCTCGGCCAACCGGGCGCCGCGGCGCCGCGGGCGTCCCGGCTACGACCTGGAGGCGGTGCTGCAGGTCGCGGTCGAGGTCTTCAACGAGCGCGGGTACGACGGGGCGAGCATGGAGGACCTGTCGAAGCGCCTCGGCATCGCCAAGTCCGGGATCTACCACCACGTGTCGGGCAAGGAAGAGCTGCTCCGGATGGCGCTCGACCGGGCGCTCGACGGGCTGTGGGAGGCGGCCGAGCGCGCGCGCTCGCTGGATGAGCCGGCGATCGTTCGGCTCGAGACGCTCGTCCGCGACGCGGTCGGCGTGCTGGTCGCGCGGCTGCCCTACGTCACCCTGCTGCTGCGGGTCCGGGGCAACACCCCCGTCGAACGGGAGGCGCTAGCCCGGCGGCGGGCGTTCGACGGCCTGGTCGCGAGCCTGGTCGAGGAGGCCGAAAGGGACGGCGACATCAGGGCGGACATCGACCCGCGGCTGACCGCGCGGCTGATGTTCGGCACGGTCAACTCGATCGTGGAGTGGTATCGGCCCGCCTCGGCCGCCTCGGCTACGTCGCTGGCGGACGCGGTATGCGCGATCGCGTTCGACGGGCTGCGACATGGGTCTCCCCGGCTAGATATTTGCCGAACGTTCGGTCAATAATACGGAGGTCACCCGGCGGAAGGTAAGCGAGCACCCGTGCATCCGTCAGCAACGGAGGGAAGAAGACACCCATGACCAGTGTGACCCTCGAACGAGACGGGGCCGTCGCCTCCGTCGTCCTGCCGGGGCCGGCGCTGAGCCTGGCCGTGAAGGAAGGGCTGCTTTCGTCCTTGCGCGAGGCCGCCGACGACGACCGGGTGCGGGCCGTCGTGCTGACCGGAACCGGCCGGGCCTTCTGCGTGGGGCAAGACCTGGCCGAGCACGCTGCGGCGCTCGACAAGGACCCGGCGACCGCGCTCGACACGGTGCGGGAGCATTACAACCCGATCGTCACGGCGCTCACGACCATGCCCAAGCCGGTGATTGCCGCCGTCAACGGGACCTGCGTCGGCGCCGGCCTCGGGTTCGTGCTGGCCTGTGACTTCGTCGTCATGGCGGCGGGCGCGGTGCTCGGGACGGCGTTCACCGGGATCGGGCTCACCTGCGATTCCGGGCTCTCGGTGACGCTGCCCGCGGCGGTCGGGATGCCGCGGGCCCGGGCGCTGCTGCTCCGGCCGACGACGTTCACCGCCGAGCAGGCGGTCTCCTGGGGAATGCCGTTTGAGCTGGTCCCAGCGGACCAGGTGGCCCGGGCCGCGGCGGAACTCGCCGGCGCCCTGGCGGCCGGGCCGACGGCCGCCTACGCGGAGACGAAGCGGCTGCTCATCGACGGCGCGTCCCGGCCGTTCGCCGATTCGCTCGCCGCCGAGGGGGCCGCGCAGGGCCGGCTGGGCGTGACTGCCGACCACGGCAGCGCCGTGCGGGCCTTCCTGGCCAAGGAAAAGCCGACCTTCCAGGGCTCGTGAGCGGCCGCATCACCAGTCTGTAAGGGCCATTGCGCGAGTGTTATGGGCGGCGCTGTCTGACGAGGCGCACTTACTAGTTCTTAGTAATCGCCTCGGGGAAACTTACGTGCTCATTAAGCAGTCGTCTGAACGCGAGGTTGCAGGCCACGGGGTAGTTAGGCTCAGCCCCGGCAACTCATGAACGGCTGCGTTGGGCGGGGCCTTTCTGTTTGCCGTATCAGCCAACCGAAAGGACCTCGGCATGAAGATCGCGTTCAGGACACCAGGCAAGGCGGCTGGGTTCATTCCCGGTCGACTCCGCCCGCGCGCACTCCTGTCTGGTGCAGTGGTGATCACCGCGGCGCTGGCCGCCGCCGGCTGTTCCGCGCTCGGCGGCACGAGCGCGAGCGGCTCCGGGGAGAGCGTTTCGCTGGCCGGCTCGACCACGAGCAACGCAGCGGCGCAGATAGTCGCGGGAAAGGCCGCCGGCTTTCAGGTGCTCACGCTTAATAGCGCCCGCGACGTTACGTTTAACCAGCTTCTCGGCATTAACAACGAGGGTGCGATCGTGGGCTACTTCGGCAGCGGCAACGCCGGCCACCCGAACAAGGGATACGTGATTGCCCCGCCTTTCTCCCAGGGCGACTTCAACAGCGAGAACGTCCCCCACTCGGCGCAGACGCAGGTTACCGGGCTCAATGACTTTGGCGTCACCGTCGGTTTCTTCTCCACCCAGAACGGCGCCACTCCGGCGGACGACAACAACTTCGGGTTCTGGAGCCAGCACGGGCGCTTCCACAAGGTCGACTTCCCGACCAGGAACAACTCCAAGCCGCCGGTCAACCAGCTGCTCGGCGTCAACGACTCCGGCTGGGCGGTCGGGTTCTACAACGACAGCAAGGGCAACGCCCACGGCTACGCGTACAACCTCGAAGGGGGCTGGTTCAGGCCGGTCACCGTCTACGGCGCGACCTCGCTGACCGCTGCCGCGGTGAACGACTCCAGCACGATCGCCGGCTTCTTCACCAACGCCAAGGGCGCCGTTGACGGCTTCGTCAAGTGGGCCAACGGCCGCACCGCCACGCTTGCCGTGCCCGGCGCGTCGATGACCCAGGCGTTCGGCATCAACGACCGCGGCGAGGTCGTTGGCACTTACACCGTCGGGACCGGCAACAACGCCGTCACCCACGGCTTCACCTGGCTGAACGGCAAGTGGACGACCGTGAACTACTCGGGCGCCAGCTCCACCGCCGTCAACGGCGTGAACAACGAGGGTGACATCGTCGGCTTCTACACCGACGCCGCGGGCAACACCGACGGCTTCGTGGGCCTGCCGTAGGTCCGGAATGCCGGGCCTGGCGACGGCCGGCGAATTCATAGTTCCCGCTGGGGGAATGCCGCATCCGTTCGGGATAATCCGACTCCTTATCCCGAACGGGTGCGGCTGACTCCTGTCCCGGCTTCGCCGTGGCACTTCTCGGGCGGTCGCCGGCGGTTCATGTCCCGTCCGCTTTGCGCGCGCCCGGCTGATACGGTCGCCGTGAGCGAGACGGACGGCTGGGAAGAGGCACATGGAATCGCTGAAGGATCGCGTCGCCATCGTCACCGGCGGTAGCCGGGGCATTGGCCTGGGGATCGCCGCGGAACTCGTGCGGCAGGGGGCACGGGTGTGCGTCACCGCGCGCAAGGCGGAGGCGCTGGAAGCGGCCGTGGCCGAGCTCGGGGGGCCCGGCGCGGCCATCGCGGTGGCCGGCAAGGCCGATGACGCCGACCACCAGGCGGAGGCCGTGGCCACGACGATGGAGGCGTTCGGACGGCTGGACATGCTGGTCAACAACGCCGGGATCAACCCCGTCTACGGCCCGCTCATCGACGTCGACCCGGCGGCGGCCGCCAAGACCTTCGCCGTCAACGTGCTCGCGCCGATCGCCTGGACGCGACGGGCGCGGGACGCGTGGATGGGCGAGCACGGCGGCTCGGTGGTGAACGTGTCCTCCGTCGCCGGCCTGCGCCCAAGCCCGGGGATCGGCCTGTACGGGGTCAGCAAGGCGGCCCTGATCCGGGTGACCACGGAGCTCGCCGTTGAGCTCGGCCCGCGGATCCGGGTCAACGCCGTGGCCCCCGCCGTGGTGAAGACCAAGTTCGCCACCGCCCTCTACGAGGGGCGCGAGGAGCAGGTGTCGGCCGCCTACCCGCTCAAGCGGCTCGGCGTGCCCGAGGACATCGCCAGCGCGGTCGTGTTCCTGCTTTCCGACCAGGCGAGCTGGGTCACCGGGCAAACCGTGGTGCTCGACGGCGGCGTGACGCTGACCGGCGGGGTGTAATACCGCATTCCCGAATTTCTCGCCCATCGCCGCAATAGTCTCTCCCTGATCGTGCCGGCGGACCGCTACTGGAGCTGATCAGGGATGGACTCGTTGAGCGCGACGGACCCGCGGGCCGTCGGAGAGTTCCGGTTGCTCGCCCGGCTCGGCGCGGGCGGCATGGGACAGGTCTTCCTCGCGTCCTCGCTGGCTGGCCGGATGGTCGCGGTCAAGGTCATTCACCCGGAGCTGTGCCGGGACACGGACTTCCTGCGGCGGTTCCGCAACGAGGTCGAGGCCGCGCAGAAGGTCAGCGGCTGGTACACGGCGCCCGTCGTGGCGGCGGGGGTCGACGACAACCCACCGTGGCTGGCGACGGCGTTCGTTCCCGGGCCGTCCCTGGAGGAGATCGTCACCCGGTACGGTCCGCTGCCGCTCCCCGCGGTGTAGCGGCTGGCCGCCGGGCTGGCCGAGGCGCTGCGCGCCATCCACGGGACGGGGCTCGTCCACCGCGACCTCAAGCCGGCCAACGTGCTGCTGGCGCTGGACGGGCCCCGGGTCATCGACTTCGGCATCTCCCGGGCGGTCACCGACACCAGGCTGACCGCCACCGGGGCCATCATCGGCACCCTCGGCTACATGTCCCCCGAGCAGGTGCAGGCGCTGGACACCGGGCCCGCGAGCGACGTCTTCTCGCTCGGCTCCGTCCTCGCCTTCGCCGGGGCCGGGTCCGACCCGTTCCGGGTGGCCCCGGGCGCGCCGTCGGCCTCGGTGATGTTCCGCATCGTGCACGGGGAGCCGGACCTCGGCGGAGTTCCCGCCGACGTCCGCGGGCTCGTCGAGGCGTGCCTGGCCAAGGACCCGCGGCAGCGTACCGCCGCTCCCGAGGTCGTCGGCAACGTGGTCTGCCTGTCCACGAGCGCGGGCCATTTCTACGCGCTGCGCGCCGCCGACGGCAAGCGCGCCTGGGACGTGGATGCCAGCGTGCCCGCGACCTACAAGAGGACCTGGGCGGTCGACGGCGGCAACGTCATCCTCGGCACGGACGCCACGCCGCCACAGGCGTATGACGCGGCCACGGGCACGCCGGGCGTCCGCTATAGCACGCAAGAGCCCTACGTCATGGCGCTGAGCGTGGCGGGCGGCGTCCTCTACGCGATCGACGCGGCGGCGTGATCTACGCCTTTCACGTCGCCACCGGCGCCGAGATCTGGCACAAGCAGCTGCTCTCAGGCGACGACGTGACGGGGACGGGCCTGACGGTCGACAGCGGCAGCGTCTACACAGGCACCGTTTCTGGCGCGCTGTACAAGATCGACGGCGCGAGCGGGCAGGTCCTCTGGACCTACCACCCGGGCAGCGGCATGGAGTCCGCTGTCGTCGTCCCCGACGGCGTGGTCTACTTCAGGGACAACAACGGCACCGTGCACGCCCTCAACGCCGCGAACAAGCAGCCGCTATGGGCGAAGACGGCCACCGCCACCGGGATATACGGGCAGGCGGTCGCGGGCGGCCGGGTCTACTACACCACCGCCCTCGCCCTGCAGGCGCTCGACGCCAAGTCGGGCGACCCGGTGTGGGCCTTCAGCGCGCCGAACAACGCCGAGCTCCTCGGCAACCCGGTGGTCGACAACGGACTCGTCTTCATCGGCTCCTCCGACGACGGGCTGTACGCCGTCAAGGCGTGACCGCGCGGGCCGGTCCCGCCGCGGGCCGGTGACGCGCCGTGCATGGGGCGGACGGACCGGGGTAAGAGGCCGTCGTACCGCGCCCACCAGCACGGAAAGGAAGCACCATGGCTACAGAAAAGCAGAAGGAAGCGGCCAGGCAGAACATCAAGAAGGCCAGGGGGACGCAGAGCGCCCGGGCGCACGGCAAGGACATTCCCCGGCAAGGCGAGGGGCTGAGCACCGCCGAGAAGGACGAGCTGGCGGACAAGGACTTCGCCTTCCCGAAGGAGCGCAAGGAGCCGCTGACCGACGCCCGGCACGTGCGCAACGCGATCGCGCGGTTCGACCAGGTCGAGGGCGTGACCGACGCCGAGCGGGACCAGGCATGGAAGCGGATCCAGGCGGCCGCGAAGCGCTACGGCGTCGAGGTATCGGAATCAAGCTGGCGAGAGCTGGCCAAGGGCGGCAAAGACCGGAAGCGCTAGCGCGCCTAGGTAACAACGCGGTGGTCGCCGGACACTAGGGGGTGTGGAGGTTCTCGCCTCCCGTCGCCGTCTTTCCGGAGGACGCTCATGACCACCGTCCGTATCGCGCATGCCGAGCCCCGGCCGGGAAGGCTGGAAAACGGGGAATTCCAGACGCTCGGCTGGCTGGTGGTGCTGGCCGACGACGCCGGCCACCGGGCGGTGCCGGTCTGGCTGCGGGGCGAGCCGGGCGCAGCCGACCTGGCGCGGCTCATGGAAGCCGGGTCGGCCGAGGAGGTCAGCACGGCCGCTGCTCCCGAGGAGCTCACCGTGGGGCTGCTGCTCACGGCCGGCGCCAGCGTGAGCAGGGTGGACATCGACGTGACGGGGGCGGACAGCGATACCCTGACCCCGCGGTCCGCCGTGGCGCGGATCGGGCTCACCGGCCCCGCGGGTGACCGGGAGGTCTCGGCGGCCCTTGCCCTTGGCCTGGCGATGGCGGCCGCCGCGGGCGCCCCGGTGCGGCTGGCCGACGCGGTCATGGACCGGGTGGCCGTGCCGGTGCCCGGCGATGACCTGCTCCGCCCGCTCCTCGACCACGTGCCGCCGCTCGCCCGGGTGCCGCCCGGCCGGGGGCTTGCGGGCTGGCCGGTGGCGGGCCTGCCCGGACAGCGGCCCCGCTTCGCGCCGCGCAACCTGGACTTCGCGGATGGCCTTCACCGGTGGGACCTTGAGTGCAGTTGCCGCCGCGACGGCGACCCGTCCGGCCCGCAGGACTACGCGGCCGGGGCCGACGACCAGTCCGCGGTCTTGTCCTCGGCGGTGCCCCGGCCCGCGGGCGCCGGCTCGCTGATCCAGTCGATCTTCGCCGACGACTACCGTGGCGCCACGGTCACCTTCGGCGGCGAGATCCGCACGGAGCCCGGTACCGAGCAGGCGGGGCTGCGCCTGGAGATCCTCAGGCACTGGTGGCGCACCGGGCGCCCGCGCGAGGACCACGGCCTCACGGTCGCCGGCGGCCGTCCCGACTGGCCCAGGCACGAGATCACCGCGCTGATCCCGGAAGACGCGGACGTGATCCGGTTCGGCATCATGCTCGCCGGCAGCGGCGGCATCGCCCTGCGCAACCCGGAACTGCGGGCGGCCGAGCCAGCCGGCGGACGCGAGAGCGGCTGACGCTCATGAATGCCGATGTCTCCGACGGCGATCTGGTCCGGCTCGCCCGGGACGGCGATCCGGTAGCGTTCCGGCTGCTCGTCGAGCGGCACCAGCCGATGGCCCGCGCCCGCGCCCGCGGCCTGTGCGGCAACCCCAGCGACCTGGACGACGTTGTGCAGGAGTCCTTCCTGCGGGCGTACACCAGGCTTGACCGGCTGCGTGACCCGGACCGGTTCGCCGGCTGGCTGGGCGGCATCGTGGCGAACGTCTGCCGCGGCCTGCAGCGCCGTTCCCCGGTCACGCTGCTTCCGGACTGGCCGGAGCCGCTACACCCCACCGCCGGCCTGCCCTCGGCCGAGGACCTGGACCGGACGGACGCGGTGCGCGCGGCCGTGGCCGGGTTGCCCGCCGGGCAGCGCCGCGCCATCGCCCTGCACTACTACGCCGACCTGCCGCCCGGTCAGATCGCCGAGTCCGCGGGCGCGGCCCGGGCCAGCCTGCACAAGGCCCGGCTCCGGCTGCGCGCCTACATTACCGAGCACCGTCCCGATCTCATCCCCGCCGCCACCAGGAGGGTAGTCATGATCACCGTCCGTTTCGCGGGCACCGAGCGCCGCATCCCGCCCGGCCCCTCGCCGATCGGTTTCCCCAGCCACGTCGTCATCCTCGCCGACGACGCGGGCCGCCGGGCCCTGCCGCTGTGGCTGCAGGAGGTCGACCCCCGGCGGTTCGAGCCGCCGGCCGCGGACGGTGAACAGGCGGGGACGGCGGCACGGACCGTGGACGAGCTCACCGCCCGGCTGCTGCGCGCAGCCGGGGCCGGCGTGACCGGGGTGGAAATCGACGAGCTGGGCCCCGAGATGCCGCCCGCCGCCCGGATCAGCCTGGCTACTCCGGCGGGAACCAGGAGCGTTACCGCGCGGGTCGCGGAGGGCCTGGCCGTTGCGCTCACGGCGGGCGCGCCGGTCCGGGTGGCCGAGCCGGTGATGGACCGGCTGGCGGTGCCGCTGCCGGACGCGGGACCGGTGCCGCTGCCAGAGCCAGCGGCCGCGCTTGCCATCCTGAGCCCGGTCGGCCGGCAACGCTATGAGCCGCGCAACCTGGCGTTCGCCCGGGCCCTGGACGGCTGGCTGCTTGGCGGCAGCTTCACCCAGCACGCCAGCCACTCGCACTGGCAGGACTACTCCGGGGGCGCGGGCGACGGCGTCGCGGTGCTGTCGGCGACCGTCCCGCGGCCCGCCGGGTTCGCCTTCCTCGCGCAGGAGATGTTCGCCGACGACTACCGCGGCGACACGGTCACCTTCCGCGGCGAGTTCCGCACCCAGGGCACCGCGAGCGCGGGCCCGGCCGGCAAAGGCGGCGGGGGCGGCGCTGGGCTGTTCCTTCGGGTCGTCAGCGGGATGGGTAGCCGGATGCCGCTCACCGCGCGCGCCGCCGTCGACGACCCCGCCAACCACCTCGTCACGATCCCGGACGGCCACGACTGGGCCGGCTGGCAGGTAACGGCACCGATCCCGCCCGATGCCGGTACCGTCATCTTCGGCGTGTTCCTGGCCGGCCCCGGCCGGATCGAGCTGCGCCACGCGGAGCTGGTGCGGGCCCACTAGCCTGGTGCTGGCCGCGGATGAGGGATGCCTGGTCAGTGCGACAACTGCTTCGAGAACGGGCTTTGGCGAGTTGTTGCGCCGGTGGCGGACGGCCCGCCCTCAGCGGCCGGCCAGCCCGGGTGAGGCGCCGCTGACCCGGCTACGGGCTCGCATCGCGGTTCCGTAGCGAACCCGTAGCCGGGTCGTGTTTAGTAACCGCCGAGCGGTTTGAAAGTACCCGGGCGGGGGCGCCTATGACTCACTCGTGCTTACTAGGAGAATTTTCTTGGCATCCAAACTTCACGGCGGGCCGCACCCGGCGTCGACGCGCAGGTCCCTGCTCGCGATGGGCGCGACCGGGCTGCTCGCGGGCGGCGCCGCGATCGCGGTCACCGACGTGGCCGGCCAGACCCCGGCCGCCGCCGCGACGACGGCGACCGCCCCGGACTGGGTCAACGTCACGTCCTATGGCGCCGACCCGACCGGGACGACCGATTCCACCACCGCTTTCCAGAACGCGATCAGCTCGTTCACCGCCAGCCCGCCAAGCAACAGCGCCGGCGGCGGCGTGGTGTATATCCCGGCGGGCAACTACAAGATCTCCGGGACGCTGACCTGCACGACGGTGCCGGTGTACTTCGTCGGCGACGGCGCCTGGGCCAGCACCATCTTGTTCTACGGGTCGGGAGACTGCTTCCGGATCTACGACGACTCGACCTATGGCGCCAGGACGAAGTTCGGCGGCGGCGTCGTGGGGATCACGATCGACGGGACGAATACCACCGGCGCGGCGACCGGGCTGCACGTGGGCGACTTGCTGCAGTACGAAGTGGACCTGACCGTGCAGAACTTCTCGAAGTCCGGCAGCATCGGGGTGCACTTCGACAACAACTACTACTGGACCGAGCAGACGTTCGGCCGGATCTACGCGCAGAAATGCGCGAGCCACGTGGTGTTCGACGTGAGCAGGAGTGCCGCGTCCACCGCCACCGGCAGCTTCGAGCGCTGCGACCTGGACATCTACATTGACCAGGACACCGCCAGCTTTGACGGGGTGGTGTTCCAGAATGGGGCGTTCGTCACCAACGGGTCGCTGAAGATCCGCGGCAACTTCGGGTACGGCAGCGCCGCCGTGACCTCGGCGGCGCTGCGGCTCACCGGCTACCAGACCGTTAACGGAAAGCCGGCCTACTCCGGCATCGTGGACAGCATGGTGGACATCGGCGTGGAGTGCGCCAGCAAGACTGGCAACTACACGCCGCAGACCATCGTGTTCGGCGCCAGCGGTAACTCGATCAGCGGCTGCTACGGCGCGCTGAACTTCGGCGCCGCTGGCGATACCTTCACCGCGTCCAACAACAGCGGCAACGTCTTCTCCTTCACAGGGCAGACCGGCGGGGACAACACGCTGCCAGGCGGCTGGGCGACCATCAGCAGCGGGTTCCCGGCCGGCATTACCGGGCACGTGGCCTTCCGCTTCCTGCCCACCGGCCACGAGGTGATGGTGTCCTGGGCCTTCGCCATCGCCTCGGGCACGACGCTGGACGCCAACACCACCATCTACAGCAACACCGGGATTAGCGAGTTCTCCTACGGCGACAACAAGCTCATCCCGGGGAACAACGCCGGCGGCGGATTGTCGGGCAACGTCTACGCTCCCGCCTCTATGTCGCCCGGCGGGGTCTTCAAGTACTCGGGGCCCTCCTACACGAGCTCGGGTGCCTCCTGGTGGTATGGGCAGGGCGTGTACACGCTGAGCCTCGGCTAGGTGGCCCCGCACGGCGCGTCTTACCGGAATTGAACTAATAAGGTGACCGCTCGCCGGGATGAACCAGGCAAGGCGGGCGGCTCGCAATTCGGGGGCCGGGATAGTGGATCGCTGGCCACGCTACGGCGGAATGCCGGGAGTTAAGGAGCCGGGCTGTTTTGGTTCCTGGCGTTACTCTCAGGGCGTGCTCGGCGATCCACCATCTTGTCGCCACTCGCGGTCGGCGCCCAGGGTGGCTATGAACTGGTCCGGCGTCTGGACGAGGCTGCTGCAGGCCGGCTGCGCGAAGCGCTGCGCGCCGCCGGGGCACTCGGTGTCCCGGGCGGCGGACCACATCGGTACGGGCCGGAGCGGGTCGCGGCGCCTGCGCGAACGTGACATCGGTGACCTTTCACGGGAACGGCACTTCCCGCGACACGCTAACGAGGGCCCATGTCCGCGCCCGGGGAGTTAAGTAGCGCTTAAGGCGGGGCTCATGGGCCGATAAGCGGCGCCTCCGGGCCCGGCGCCCGGCCGGCGCCGGCGGCCCGGTACGCAGCAGCAGCTGCACCTGGGCGCCGCCGAGCGCGGAGGTGCCGATCTTCAGCCCGCCGCCCGTGGACTCGGCGACGCGCCGGGCGATGTCGAGCCCGAGGCCGGTGGAGCCCGCGCCGCTGCTCCCCCGGCGCAAGGCCGCGCCCGGGTCCGCGATCCCGGGCCCGGCGTCGGCCACGAAGACGAGCACCAGCTCCTCGCCGCGGTGCAGCGTGACGGCGAAGCCGGTGCCCTCCGGCGTGTGCTTGAAGATGTTGCCGATCAGCGCGTCCGCGGCGGTCGCCAGGTCGGAGCGCGGGACGGGCACGGGAACGGGCACGCCCGCGCCGGTGAGGCGGCACTTGCGGCCCTGGTCTTCGGCGAGCGCGGACCAGAACTCGAAGCGGTCGGTCAGCACCCGGGCGGCGTCGCAGCCCGGCGGCTCGTCCGGCCCTGGCCGGCGGGCGGCCCTGATGATGAGGTCGACCTGCTCTTCCAGCCGGTCGATGGCCTTCCTGGTGTCGTCGGCAGCCCGGCCCGGGCCGAGCGCGGCGGCGTTCATCCGCAGCGCCGTCAGCGGCGTGCGCAGCCGGTGCGGCAGGTCGGCGGACATCACCCGCTCCGCCGTGATCAGGCCGGTCAGCCGCTCGGCCATCGCGTTGAAGGCCCGCCCGGCGGCGGCCAGCTCGGCCGGCCCGCGGGCCGTGCTGCGCGCGCTCAGGTCGCCGTCGCCGAGCAGCGCGGCGGCCTGCGCCAGCTCGCGGGCGGGCTGGGTGACGCGGGACGCGAGGCGGTCGGCCACGATCACCGACACGGCGATCAGGGCCAGCGCGACGCCCGTCATCACCGCCCACGACGCGGCCACGCCCCGCGACACCTGGGCGGCCGGCACGTAGACCTCGGTGACCGCGAGCCGCCCGCCGCCAAGGGCGACCGGCTGGAGCACGGCGTAGCCGCCGGGAACGGGGGCGATGAAGGAGCTGGCCCCGGCGGCCGCCATCCGCAGGTCGGCGATGCTCGCCCGCTGCGGGCCGCCGATCAGCGTGCCCGGCGGGCTCGCGGTATCGCCGTCGCCGCCGCCGAGGGCGGCGGAGGGCGCGGTCGTGAGGTAGACGGCGACCTGGCCGAGCGCGCCCGCCGGGGTGCTGACGATCGCGCGCTCCAGGGTCTCCGGATCGGTGGTGATGCTGAGCACCGGCTCGATCGCGGCCCCGGTCAGCTGCGCTGACGTGAACGCCCGGTCACTGGCCACGTCCTTGACGATGACCGCGAGCGGGATCAGGAAGGCGATCGCGACCATCGACGTCACCGCGGCCGCGACCAGCGCCAGCGTCGTCCTGACCGAGTTCCGCCCCGGAGCCGTCATGGCGGAGCTCACCATCTCGGTGCGCATCATCCCGAGCTCATTACCGGGGCGCGTCGAGCATCACGCCGACGCCCCGCACCGTGTGCAGGTACCGCGGCCGCGCGGCGGTCTCGCCGAGCTTGCGGCGCAGCCATGAGATGTGCACGTCGATGGTCTGGTCGTCGCCGTAGGCCTGATGCCACACCTCGGTCAGCAGCTCCCGGCGGGAGACGACCATCCCGGGCCGCGCGGCCAGGTACGCGAGCAGGTCGAACTCGCGGCGCGACAGGTCCAGGCGGCGGCCGTCAAGCAGCGCCTCCCGCCGGGCCTGGTCGATGTTCAGCCCGGCCACGGCGACGACGGCGGCCGGCGCGCTCCCCGGGGACGCCCGGCGGAGCAGGGCGGTAATCCTGGCCGCCAGGTGCTCGCCGGAGAAGGGCTTCACCACGTAGTCGTCGGCGCCGTCGTTGAGCAGCCGGATGATCTCCGCTTCCTCGTCCCTGGCCGTGGCCACGATGACCGGCGCGGTGGTGACCGTGCGCATCATCTTCAGCGCCTGGCCGCCGTCGAGGTCGGGCAGGCCGAGGTCGAGCACGATGAGCTCCGGCGGATGATTGCTAACCTCCCTGATGCCGTCGAGCGCGGTGCCGGCTGTGCGGACGACGTGCGACCGCCGGGTGAGGTCGGCGACCATCGCTGAGCGCACGTACGAATCGTCCTCGACGATGAGCACACGGGCCATAATGCGAACCGTACGTATTCAAGGGGTCGCTTGCGGCATTATTGCCGATATGTGGCGGCTCATCGTGGGGCTCGCGGCCTGGATCGCCGGCACCGCCATCGCGGTCAGCGTCGCCTGGCTCGGCGCGAACGTCGTGGTCAGGAACGCCGGCGTGGGGCCGGGCATGCCCGTGATCAACGCCGCGGTGCTCCCGTCGGCCACGGCGTCCGCTTCCGCGTCCCCCACCGCGCCCTCCGGCCCGAGCACGCCGGCCGCGACCGCCGCGGTAACTCCCCCGCGCCAGCCGGCCGCGCCGGCCCGCGAGCCCGTCGGTCAGCACGGGCCGCCCGGCCGCATCTGCCCGCATGTCCGCTTCACCGTCCGGTGACGTGCACGCCTACGCGCTGACCGGGGGGACGGTGACGCTGGAGCTGACGGGCGACTCGGCCCAGCTGGTGACGGCGGTGCCCGCCGCCGGGTACTCGGTCCAGACGTGGTCGGGCACGGACTGGCTGCGCGTCGACTTCAGCTCGGGGCCGCTCGTCTCTTCGCTCATCGCGAGCTGGTACCAGCACGCGCCGACGGTCACGGTCGAGAATTAAGCGGAGAACCGCGCCGCCTCAGTCGCTCGGCTGCTCGATCAGCCGCGCCAGGTAGAGCTGCTCGCCTAGCTGCTCGACCAGGCCGAGCTGGGTCTCAAGGTAGTTTTGGGGTAAGCATGGTTAGGCTAACCTAACTTCGCCATCCAGTCCACGGTGAGGTAGGCCACATCGCGGCAGGGACCACAATGGACCCCATGGTTTCTGAGATCTTCGATCCGGCGCGCTGGCGCGCGGTTGACGGGTTTTCCTTCACTGACATCACCTACCACCGCGCGGTTGAGTCCGGCACCGTGCGGGTGGCGTTCAACCGGCCCGAGGTGCGCAACGCCTTCCGTCCGCACACGGTGGACGAGCTGTACACCGCGCTCGATCACGCGCGGATGTCTTCCGACGTGGGCTGCGTGCTGCTGACCGGCAACGGCCCGTCGCCGAAGGACGGCGGCTGGGCCTTCTGCTCCGGCGGCGACCAGCGGATCCGCGGCAAGGACGGCTACCGGTACGCCGACGGGGAGACCAGCGAGACCATCGACCCGGCGCGCAGCGGGCGGCTGCACATCCTGGAGGTCCAGCGCCTCATCCGGTTCATGCCCAAGGTCGTCATCTGCGTCGTGCCCGGCTGGGCCGCGGGCGGCGGCCACAGCCTGCACGTCGTCTGCGACCTCACGCTCGCCAGCCGCGAGCACGCGCGGTTCAAGCAGACCGACGCGGACGTGGCCAGCTTCGACGGCGGCTTCGGCTCCGCCTACCTCGCCCGCCAGGTCGGGCAGAAGTTCGCCCGGCAGATCTTCTTCCTCGCCGACACCTATGACGCCGAGGAAGGGCACCGGATGGGCACGGTCAACGCCGCGGTGCCGCACGCGGAGCTGGAAAGCACCGCGCTGGAGTGGGCGGCGAAGATCAACGGCAAGAGCCCGACGTCGCAACGGATGCTGAAGTACGCCTTCAACGCCATCGACGACGGCCTGGTCGGCCAGCAGCTGTTCGCGGGCGAGGCCACCCGGCTCGCCTACGGGACCGACGAGGCGGCGGAAGGCAGGGACGCGTTCCTTGAGAAGCGCTCCCCCGACTGGGAGCGCTTCCCCTGGTATTACTAGCCCGGGCCCATTACCGCCCGGTAATAAATGAGCAGTCCTACGGAATCGGGTGGCTCAGCTACGGCCGTTACTCCTGCTCCGTGAGGTCTCCGCGCTCGCGCAGGCTCTCGACCGTGTCCACGATCGTCGTCTCCGCCGGGCGCGGGCGCCAGCCGAGCTCGTTCTTGGCCCGGTCGTTGTGGATCACCGGCCGCGGGAGGTCATCTCCCGGCGCCTCTTCTGTGGGCACCTTGGCGGCCAGCGGGCCGAACCGGCGCCGCAGGATCTCGGCGAGCTCCAGGTAGCTCATCGCCGGGTGGTCGGAGACGCCGATGAAGCGCTTGCCCGCGGCCGCGGGCGCGGCCATCGCCCGGATGTGCAGGTCGGCCACGTCGCGGACGTCGGCGATCCCGAACCGGTGCCGCGGGGCGACGTCCATGGCCCCGCCGAACATCGCCTTGATCAGGTACAGCGAGGAGCCCGTGGCGGACGTCAGCGGCGGGCCGAGGATGAACGTCGGGTTGACCACGACCAGTTCGGTGCCGCCATTTTCGGATCCGGCGCCCTCGCTGTTCATGAAGTCCCAGGCGGCGCGCTCGGCGATCGTCTTGGAGCGCGGGTAGGGCTGCAGTCCCGGCATGTCGGGATCGGTCCAGTCGTCCTCGGTGAACTCGGCGGACGGCTTGGGGGTGTAGCCGATCGCGGCGAAGGACGAGGTGAGCACGACGCGCCGGACGCCCGCGTCGCGGGCGGCGCGCAGCACCCGCAGCGTGCCCTCGCGGGCGGGGACGACGAGCTCGTCGGGATCCTTCGGCTGGGCGGCCGGGATGGGCGAGGCGACGTGGTAGACCTCGTCCACCCCGGCCATGGCGGCCTTCCAGCCGTCGTCGGACGTCAGGTCGGCGGTCACGACCTCGAGGCCGGCGTCGTCGGCCTCGCCGCGGCGGACCGCGGCCCGCAGGTCGTCCTCGCGGGCGAGGTCGCGGACCTGGGCCCGCACCGTCTGGTTTCCCGTGTTGCCGTCGCGCAGCAGCGCGGCGAGCAGCTGCGTCCCCACGTACCCGGATGCTCCGGTGACCAGTATCTGGCTCATCGCTTGATCTCCATTTCCATGTCCATGCGGCTGAGGGCGGCGTGCACCCGCTGCTGGGCCTCGGCCTCGGCGGCGGCGTCGCCGCGCGCCCGGGCATCCCACAGCGCCGACTTCTCGCGCAGGTAGTCGAGCCGGGTATGCAGCGCGGCGATCTCCGCGGCGAGCCGGTCGGCGTGCCGGAGCAGCAGGTCGCGCTGCTCGGCCGCCACCGTGCGGCCGTGCTCGCCCCGGCTGGCGCGGCCGCGGTTGGCCTGGTAGGTGCGCATGTCCTCGATGCCCAGGCCGAGCGCCCGCAGGCAGGCGAGCGCCTGGAGCACGTCGAGGTCCCCGTCGCCGTAGCGGCGGTGACCGCTGCGCTCGTCCCGGTCGACCGGGCCGACCAGCCCGACCTCCTCGTAGTAGCGCAGCGTGGGCTCGCTCAGCCCGCTGCGGCGGGATACCTCCTGGATCGTCATCGCGGTCATGCCCTCAGCGTCACATACCTCAAGCGCTTGAAGTCAAATGCCGCGGTGCGCAGGTCAGGTGCCGAACAGGCCTTCCATCTGCCGGGCGTTGACGTGGGCGTAGTCGCGGTAACAGTTGTTGAAGACCACGTGGGTCTCGTCGGCATCCTCGGCCAGCTTCTTGATCTTCCCGGCCCACTGCTCCAGCTCTTCGTCGCTGTAGCGGTAGTTGAACCGCTCTTGGACGGTCTTGGCGTCCCAGTGGTCGGAGTGCCCGTGCAGCCGGACTACGGCCAGGTCGCTGGTGGCCGCCAGCACCGGCGGGATGGAGTTCGAGTAGCCCTGCGGCTCGTCCACGCACACGTAGGGCAGCTGGTGGTCGGCCAGGAACTTGAGGGTCTCCGGCTGGTTGTCCTCGGTCATCCAGGTGTGGTTGCGGAACTCGACGCAGACCCGGTCCGGCGCGACCCGCTCCGCGCAGTCGAGGATGTACTGCTTGTTCGCGCGGCCGATCGGGAACCACGGCGGGAACTGGAGCAGGATCGCGCCGAGCTTGCCCGCCGAGCGCAGCGGCTCAAGCGCCGTGAGGAACCGTTTCCACGCCTCAGCCGCCAGCTTTGGGTCGACGTCCTTGAGGTAGACCCGGTCCTTGCCTGCCTTGCCCGCCTCCTCGCGCAGGTCGGCTGGCAGCGCCTTGACCGGGGTGGGATGCTGGGTGAACAGGCTGAACGCCTTGATGTTGAAGGTGAAGTGCGCCGGGGTCCGGTCCGCCCAGGCCGCCGCGGTCTGCTCGGCGGGCAGCGCGTAGTAGGCGGAGTCGACCTCGACCAGCGGGAACTGGCTCGCGTAGTACCTGAGCCGCTTCTCGGGATTGCTGGCACCCTCCGGGTACCAGCCGGAGTCGATCAGCGTCTTGTCGGTCCAGCCTGCCGTGCCGACCCGGATCTCTCCCATACCGGATCATCTCCCATGCCTGCGGCCGGGGAAACCACCCGGCGTTGTTCGGCCCGTGCTTATCTAGGCCGCGCGGGTCGCGCGGTCGAACAGGGCGACCAGCTCGTCCCGGTAGGCGTCGAGGTCGAGGGCGGGCTCCATGGCCAGCTGGGCGAGCAGCCCGTCCAGGGCGGCCTTCAGCGTCACGGCCATCACCCGGGGGGAGAATTCGCCGAGCGTCCCCTCGGCCTGGCCGGCGGCCAGGGCCGCCTCCACGAGCGCGCGCTCCCGGCCAAGGGTCCTGGCGTCGAGGTGCGGGCGGCCGCTGGCGTCCCTGAAGCTGGTCCAGATCTCCGCGATCGCCATCATCTCCCGCCGGTGGGTCCGGTAGAAGTCGACCCACGCCCCCAGGTAGGTGGCCACGAAGCTGGCCGGCGGCACGTCCGCGAGGCGGCTGCCCACCTGCTCGCCGACCGAGGCGAAGACCGCGCCCACGACCGCCCAGACGAGGTCGTCGCGGGCGGGGAAGTAGTAGGTCACTACCCCCTTGCTCACCCCGGCCCGCCGCCCGACCTCGGCCACGGTGGTCTGCTGGTAACCGACTTCGGCCAGGGCGTCGATGGTGCGGTCGACCAGCTGGGCCTTCCTGGCCGCCTGCGTGAAGGTGCCCTTGCTGCCCGCGCCCGCGGCGGCATCGTCGTCATCGCTAGTACGCATAGCTTGATATTAGTACGCTTGTCCTATAGCGTCAGCGGTATGGACGGGAACGACTTCGCGGCCCTGGAGTTCACCGGGCTGGTCAAGCGGTTCGGCGAGCACGCCGCCGTCGACCACATCGACCTGGTTGTCCCGGCAGGCTCGTTCTTCGGCCTCGTCGGCCCGAACGGAGCGGGGAAGACCACCTCGCTGTCGATGGCCGTGGGCCTGCTGCGTCCCGACGGCGGCACGGTCCGGATCTTCGGCCACGACGTCTGGGCCGACCCCGTGGCGGCCAAGGCGCTAATCGGCGTGCTGCCCGATGGCCTGGCCCTGCCGGACCGGCTGACCGGCCGGGAGATCCTGCGCTACCTGGGCCTGCTGCGCGGGCTGCCCAGGGACGTGGTCGAGCAGCGCGCGGACGAGTTGCTCAGGGTCCTGGAACTCGACGACGCGGAAACCACCGCGGTCGTGGACTACTCGACCGGCATGAGGAAGAAGATCACGCTGGCCACGGCGCTGCTGCACAGCCCGCGGCTGCTGCTGCTCGACGAGCCGTTCGAGGCGGTCGACCCGGTGTCGGCCGCCACGATTCGCACGATCTTGCAGCGGTTCGTCGCGGGCGGCGGCTCGGTGATCTTCTCCAGCCACGTGATGGCGCTCGTCGAACGCCTCTGCGACCACCTGGCCGTGCTCGCGGCCGGCAAGGTGGTGGCGGCCGGGTCGCTCGACGCGGTGCGCGGCGGACAGTCCCTCGAGGAGGCGTTCGTCGGCATCGTCGGCGCGCGCGCCGACGGCGCGGAGGGACTGACATGGTTGGCGTCCTGATCGAGATGCGGGCCGCCGTCACGCGGCGGCAGACGGCCGGCAAGCGGGCGGCCGGCACCCTGCTGCTTGTTTTGTTCGTCCTCCTGCTGGCGGCCTTGACCCTGCTCGCGGGCCTTCGGCAGTACCACTACGCGGGCGCGGGGGCCAACGTCGTGGCGACCCTGTGCTTCGGCTGGCTGCTGGGCTGGGTCAGCGGGCCGCTGATCACCGGGGACGACGCCGCGCTGCGGATGGACTACTTCAAGCTGCTGCCGATCCCCGCCCGCAAGCTCGGCTACGCCATGCTCGGCGCCGCCTTCGCGGACGTGTCGCTGGCGTTCAGCCTGATCGCGTTCGCCGCCCTGATCGCGCTGGGCGCGCAGGCCGGCCCGGCGGCCGCGCTGACCGGGGCCGCCGCGACGCTGCTCGACCTGGTGCTCGCCGTGGTCGCCGGCCAGGTCGCGATCGCCGTGTTCGGCCCGGTGATCAGCTCGCGCCGGGGCCGTGACTTCGCCGCGATGCTGCTCGCGCTGGTCATCACGCTGCTGGCGGTGGCGTCCAGCCTGGTGCCGCTGGTAGCGGCGCGGCTGACCGACGGCCACTCGCCGGCGCTCTCCGCTGTGGTGCGCATCCTCCCCTCCGGCTGGGGCGCGGTCGCCGTGGACGCCGCGAGCCGGGCGGACTGGGGGCTGGTCGCGTTGTCGCTCTCCGGCCTGGTGGCGCTCATCGCCGTGCTGGCGCTTGCCTGGCCGTCGCTGCTCGCCCGCCGCCTGGTGATGGCACCCGGCGGCGCCCGCCGCCACGGCAGTGGCCGGGGTCATGGTCACGCTCACGGCGTTGCGGCGCGGGGCGTCCTGCCTGACACGCCGCTCGGCGCGGTGCTCGGCCGGGAGCTGCGGCTGTACTCGCGTTCCACGTTGCGCAGCATGCTGCTGATGATCTCGTTCCTGGTGGCCGTGGTCGTCGCCGTCATCGGCGCGGCCAGCGGCAAGACCACCGGCCTGCCGTTCTGCGGGCTGCTGTTCACGCTCATCGCGGCCGGCTGCTTCACCAACTGCTACGGCGACGACGGCACGTCGCTCTGGCTCACGCTGGTCGTGCCCGGCGCCGCCCGGCCGGACGTGCGCGGCCGGATATGGGCCTGGTTCCTCGTCGTCGGGCCGGCCGGCCTGCTGCTCACCGTGGTGCTCACCGCGGTCAGCGGGCAGGGCTGGGCCTGGCCCTGGGTCCTGGCCGGCGAGCCGGCCCTGGTCATCGGCTGCGCCGGGCTGCTGGCGGCAATCGGCGCCTGGTCGGTGAACGGCCCCGCCCCCGACGGCGGCCCGTCGCCCATGCGCGTGCTGAAGACGCACGCCGCGCTGATCGTGCTCCCGGTTGTCGTGCTCTTCCCTGCCGTTGCCCTGCTCGTCCCCGGCACGATCGTGCACAGCCTGCTGCTGCGCTGGCTGGCGGTGCCGGTCGCGATCGGCTGGGCCGCGATCCTGAGCCGGCGGTCGGCGCGGGCGGCGGTCCGGCGGCTCGAGACCCGGGGGCCGGAAATCTTCGCGCGCACCCGCCCGGTCACCGCCTAGCCGCTCTGTCTTGAGGCGGGTGACGCGGCCACGGTGCGCGGCCGCCGTGCGGTTTCCGCGCGGTTCCGTGCGGGTTGCCTGCGGGATATTACGGACTTCTTGCGCTATTCCTTCGCGGCGTGCGCGCGGATTCGCGTTTCTCTAATCTATGACCATATGTGCCGCCTTGATGGATACGGCGGTTTACCAGCTCAGCTGTGTGGCCTGCAGGCATGCCGGGAATTTCTCGAGGGAGCGCTGAGGAAGGGAAGCCAAATTCATGTATTCCCGCAAAACGCACCGCAATTCGAGGCGGCGCACCGGGTCGCGTACCGCCCTGCGAGTGTCCCTGATCGCGGCGGGCGCAAGCGTCCCCGTCTTCATCGTCGGCTACGCCGTGGCGGCGACGCACGGCGGGGCCGCGACTAATACGGCCAATGTCTCGACGCTCGGTTCTGCGAGTGGTTCTGCGAGCGGTTCTGCGAGTGGCTCCACGGCCGGGGCCGGCGGCTGGGGCCGGGGCGGCTACACGATGATGCCGGGCCCGGCCGGGTCGACGGCGCCCGCTCCCGGGCAGTCGGCCGCTCCGGGGCAGGGGAACGCCGTGAGGTCGGGCCGGCCGCCAACGCCGCCGTAACGAGCCAGAACTGGTCGGGCTACGCCGCCGCCGGCAACGCGGGCGCGTTCACCAGCGTGTCGGCGTCGTGGACGCAGCCGACCGTGACCTGCGGCGCGACCAACACCTTTTCCAGCTTCTGGGTCGGCCTCGACGGTGACGGGACGCCGTCGGTGGAGCAGACCGGCACCGAGGCCGACTGCGACAACGGCACCGCCGCGTACCAGGGCTGGTTCGAGATGTTCCCGAACGCCCCGGTGTTTTACAACAACCCGGTCGTGCCCGGCGACGCGATGAGCGCCTCGGTGGTGGCGAACGGCGGCGGCGCGTTCACCTTGACGCTGACGGACGCGACCCAGAACTGGACGCAGACCACTAACCAGACCTCGAACACGGCGCAACTCGGGTCGGCGGAGGTGATCGCGGAGGCCCCGAGCAACGGGACCGTGCTGCCGCTGTCGAATTTCGGCACCGTGAACTTCACGAACGCCACGGCCGACAACGAGCCGATCGGCGACGAGAACCCCGACGCGCTGACCATGGTGTCGGGTGCTGGCGTCACCGAAGCCACGCCATCCGCGCTCACCGGGGCCAACGCGTTCGGGGTGACCTGGGACAGCAGCGGGTCGAACACGGGGGCGGCGTCCTCGGCCGGCGGGGCGTCCCCAGGGACCACCCAGGCCGGCTGACAGCCGGGGCCCGGGACGCGTGAGCCGCGTCCCGGGCCCCGTTAAGTTCGCTGGCCCATACCCGGCATTCCGTGATATCCGGGCCACGAATTAGCAGGTGAACTCCGCTCACCAT
Organism: uncultured Actinomycetota bacterium; assembly: GCA_963767685.1. Lineage (GTDB taxonomy): Bacteria > Actinomycetota > Actinomycetes > Streptosporangiales > Streptosporangiaceae > Trebonia. The sequence goes on along the minus strand of CAVYEZ010000004.1, from coordinate 435,038 downwards.
GTAAGTAATTTTTATGATGTAAGGAAAACGTTTCTCACGCACGCTTTTCCTTCCGCTTGCGAAAAGCTTACCGGTTGCGCGGAACCTGCCCGCTAAACAGGGACGGGCAATTCAGGCATAGCCGCACTTCCGCCCGAGGCGGAAGGTTCGGTCGGGGTGCCGGCGCGGGAATCAGGGGCCGGCCGGGTGGCCCGCGCGACCGGGGCATGACCGCCAGCCCTTCACGGCGAGAAAGGGGCAACGGCGGGGTCAAGTGGTGCTGGCGGCGATCAACGCCGCCAGCTGGTCGTTCAGTGGGGCGGGGGACGTTAGCCGGTTGTCGATGACGGTGTGCGGGACGGCGGGGGCGTCGTCGAGGCGCATGCGGGCGGTGAACGCGGCGAAGTCCGCCAGCTTGCCCGTGTCCCGGCCCGACCCTCTGGCGAGGAGCCGGTGGCGCAGCGTGGCCGCGTCCGAGCGGACCCAGACGAGCCGCACCGTGCCGCCGCCAAGCCCGTCGACCCATGACCGCCACGCGTCACCGTCGTGGATCTGGCGCGTGAACGGCCCGGACAGCAGGACCGGGCAGCCGTAGGAGCGGATCTCGCGGGCCGCCGCGGTCATCCCGCCGTACTCGTGCACCTTGACGTGCTCGTCATACCAGGGGCCCTCGCGCTCGCCCGGCGGCCGGCCGGCGGCCGCCAGGGTCGCCGCCACGAACGAGCCGTACATCGTGTCCTTGTCGAGGAGCGCGGGGACCGGGGCAAGCCCCGCCAGGAGCAGTCGGGCGACCGTGCTCTTGCCCGCGCCGGGCGGTCCGGCCACCACCCACGCGGGCGCGGAGTCGCTCATGCGCAGCAGACTAGGACACGCCCGACTTGATCCGGCTGCCTGGGCCCGGTTCCGTGCGGAGCCGCGGGCGGTCCCCCAGCTCGTGGCCGTCCTCGCAGGTCAGCGTGACCCGGATGCGGGCACCGCAGCCGGCGTGCCTGACCACGGCCGGCGGGCCCTCCGGGCCGGCCAGGTTGCGGTCGCCCCAGTCCATGAACGCGAGCAGGATCGGGATCAGCTCGCGGCCGGGCCCGCTCAGCCGGTACTCGTGTCGTTCGCGGGCGCCGGGCTCGCGGTAGGCGGTGCGCTCGACGAGGCCGGACTGGCTCAACCGGGCGAGCCGCTTGGACAGGACGTTGCGCGCGATGCCCAGGTGGCTGGCCAGCTCGTCGAACCGGCCGACGCCGTTGGCCACGTCGCGCAGCACGAGCAGCGTCCACCGGTCGCCGATGACGGACAGCGTCCTGGCGATCGAGCAGGCATCGCTGTCGTAAGCGCTATACGGCCTCATGGCTGGCATGGTACGCGTGCTAGGTTGCCTTTAGAAACTCAGACCAGTGCGAGGTGGCCATGACGACAGCGGCAGAGACCGAGCCAGTGCCCGATGCGGAGACTGGGCAGCCGGAGGCGCCGCGCCGGGAGCGGACGTTCTCCTGGGAGGATCCGGCCGCCATCGCCCGCGCGGGCGCGGGCATGAGCGGCATGGAGTTCTTCACCGCGATCGGCGCGGGCACGATCTCGCCGCCACCGGTGATGCGGGCGCTCGACTTCGACGGCATTGCCTTCAGCGAGGGGCGGGCGGCGTTCCTCCTGACGCCGAAGGAATTCCACTACAACCCGCTCGGCACGGTGCACGGCGGCGTGTTCGCGACCATGCTCGACTCCGCGTGCGGCTGCGCCGTGCACACGATGTTGCCGGCGGGAGTCTTCTACACGAGCCTGGACCTGTCGGTGAAGTTCCTCCGCCCGGTGACGGTCGAGACGGGGCCGATCACCGCCGAGGGTTCCGTCGTCCACCTGGGCAGGCGCACCGCGCTCGCCGAGGCCCGCATCACCGACGCCGCGGGCAAGGTGTACGTCACCGCCACGAGCAGCTGCCTGGTGATGCGGCCGGAGCAGCCCGCGGCGGCACGCTCCTGACGTGCCGAAACCGTCGGCCCACGGAACGTGACGACCACCCCCAATCGGGATAACCACCCCGCGACCGCAATAATGTGACGGGCTTCCATAGCGCGTGACGGGGGTACCAGTGGGGTGTCATCTGCGTAACGCGCACGACCAGCATCGGAGGCCGGCCGGATGGTGTCTGACGCTGCGGTTGGCGGGAAGGCAACGCCCGGACGGTCGAGGCGGCACGGAACCGCTCGGGGCGCCCTGGAGCTCGGTGCCCTCGGTGTCGTATTCGGCGACATCGGGACGAGCCCGCTCTATACCGTGCAGACGATTTTCAATCCGTCTGACCCGCACCACGTCCGGGTGTCGGCGGAGAACGTGTACGGCATCGTCTCGCTGATCTTCTGGGCCGTCGTGGCCGTCGTGACGGTCACCTACATCCTCCTCGTGATGCGCGCCGACAACGACGGCGAGGGGGGGATCATGGCGCTGATCACGCTCATCCGCCGTCGCGGCGCGCCCAGCAGGCGGCGGGTAGCGCTGGTGCTCGCCGCGCTCGGGGTGTTCGGCGCGTCGCTGTTCTTCGGCGACAGCATGATCACCCCGGCGATCTCGGTACTCTCCGCGATCGAGGGCGTGCAGGTCTCGGCGCCGTCCGTCGGCGCCATCGTGCTCCCCATCACCGCGGTGATCCTGGTTGGCCTGTTCCTGCTGCAACGGCTTGGTACGGGCGCGGTCGGGCGGCTGTTCGGGCCGGTGATGTGCGCCTGGTTCATCGTCATCGGCGCCTGGGGCATCCGCGGTATCTACAGCAACCCGTCAATCCTCAAGGCGCTGTCCCCCACGTACGCGCTCACGTTCCTCTTCGGGCATTTCGGCACGTCGTTCTTCTCGCTCGCGGCCGTGGTGCTCGCGGTAACCGGCGCCGAGGCCCTGTACGCCGACATGGGGCACTTCGGCCGCGGCCCGATCACCCGGGCGTGGCTATTCCTGGTGTTCCCCGCCTGCATCCTCAACTACTTCGGGCAGGGTGCCCTGATCCTGTCCCAGCCCAGCGCGATCAGCAACCCCTTCTACCTGCTAACGCCGGGGTGGGCGCGGATCCCGATGGTGATCCTGGCCGCCGCCGCGACGGTCATCGCCTCCCAGGCGGTCATCTCCGGCGCGTTCTCGCTGACCCAGCAGGCGGCGCAGATCGGGTACCTGCCGCGGCTGCGCATCGACCACACCTCGGAGGAACAGGCCGGGCAGATCTACGTGCCGTGGATCAACTGGGCCCTGTGCGTCGCGGTGCTCGCGCTGGTCTTCACCTTCCGCACCTCTAACGCGCTGGCCTACGCGTACGGCGTGGCGGTCACCGGCACGATCACGATCACCACGCTGCTGTTCTTTTACATCGCCCGCAGCCAGTGGAAGAAGCCGCTGTGGCTGGTCCTCCCCGCCGCCGCCGTGCTGCTCACCATCGACCTGCTGTTCCTCACCGCCAACCTCACCAAGCTGCCGCACGGGGCCTGGCTTCCGCTCGCCATCGGCATCGTGGTCTTTATCGTCCTCACCACCTGGCAGAAGGGGCGGCAGCTGGTCACCCGCGAGCGCGAGCGCGATGAGGGATCCCTGCGCGAGTTCATCGACCAACTGCACAACATGAAGCCACCGCTGCCCCGGGTGCCCGGCACCGCGATCTTCCTCAACCGGGGCAAGGCCACCGCCCCGCTGGCCATGCGCGCGAACGTCAAGCACAACCACGTGCTGCACGAGCACGTCATCATCCTGTCGATCGAGACCGTCCCGGTGCCGCACGTGGAACAGGCGGGCCTGCTTGAGGTGGACGACCTCGGCTACAAGGACGACCGGATCTACCACGTCGCCGTCCGGGTCGGCTACATGGACACCCCCAGCGTGCCCACGCTGCTGCCGCTCATCCGCGACGCCTGCGCGGAGGGGCCGCTTGACAGGGAGGGAGTCTCCTACTTCCTTTCCACCATCGAGGTCAGGAAGGGGAACACGCCCGGCATGAGCCGGTGGCGCAAGCGCCTGTTCATCGCCACTACCCGGCTGACGGCCGACGCCGCCGAGTACTTCCGGCTCCCCCGCGACCGCACCGTCATCATGGGCGCCCGCATCGAGCTCTGAGCGCGGTGGTGCGCCGCAGGGTACCCGTCATCGCAGGTATTCCTTGAGCTTGATGATCTGCTCAAGCTGCTCGCGCTGCGATTCCAGGCTCGTGGTCGCGATCCGCACCGCCAGGTGCCTGGCGCCGGCCTCCACGTAGCCGCGGAGCTGCCCCGCGACCACGTCGGCGGGTCCGGCCGCGAGCGCCTGGATCTGCTCCAGCTGCTCAACCGGCAGCCCGTAGCTCGCCTCGGCGAACGCGCCGAGCAGCTCGCGGCCCTGCTCGACGGTGTCCGTCACCGCCACGGACACGAACAGCGCGGGCGTAACGGCAGCCGGGTCGCGGCCCGCCGCGATGGCCGCGGTGCGCACGGCGGCCAGTCCGTCCGCGTACCCGGCCGTAGACGGCGGGTACGGCATCCACCCGTCGTAGTGCCGACCAATGCGCCGCAGCGCCGACTCGGAGCCGCCGCCAAGCCACACCGGCGGCCCGCCGGGACGGGACGGCGCGGTCATCGGGGGCAGCTCGTCGAAGCTGAGCACCGACCCGTGGAATGAGCCGCCGCCCTCGGGAGCGGTCCACAGCTGCCGCCACAGGGCAACCGTCTCGTCCAGCCGGGTGAACCGCCGCTCCCACGGCACCTCCGACAGCGCGTGCTGCGGCACGCCGAACCGCCCGGGAAACGCCGCGCCCACGGTCAGCACGAGCCGGCCGCCGGAGAGCAGGTCGATGGAGGCCAGCGTCTGCGCCGCCTGCACCGGACGCCGCAGCACCGGGAGCAGCGCCGCCGTGCCCAGCGTCACCCGGCTGGTCAGCGGCGCCACCGCGGCGAGCATCGTCAGGGCCTCGATGCGCGGCGTGAGCAGGAAGTCGTTGACCCACAGCGACGAGTATCCGAGTTCCTCCGCCCGCACCGCGAAGTCAACCAGCTCGCGCGGGTCCGCACCGTCGCCCCACTGCGCCTGCCCGATCGGGATCAGCACGCCTAGCTTGATGTCATCCATGCGAGCCATCCTGCGAGCCGCGTCGCGGGCCGGCAATTCCCGACGGGGAATCGCGCGAGCGCGCCCGGACGGCTACAACTGGAACGCGTGGACTTCCCTGCCGCGCTGAAGGAACGCCGCGCCGCCCGCCGGCTGAGCCAGCTTGAGCTGGCGCTGCTCGCCGGGACGACGCAGCGGCACCTCAGCTTCATCGAGAGCGGCCGCTCGCTGCCCGGCCGCGAGATGGTCATCCGGCTCACCGAGTCGCTCGGCCTGCCGCTGCGCGAGCGCAACGAGCTGCTGCTGACGGCCGGCTACGCGCCCGCCTACCCGGAGACGGCGATCGACAGCCCCGACCTCGCTCCCGTGCTCGGCGCCCTCAGGCACGTGCTGGACGCGCACATGCCCTACCCGGCCATCGTCGTCGACCGGTACGGCGACATCGTCGCCGCCAACGCGGGCCAGCAGATCCTGGCCGACGGGTCCGCCGAGCACGTACGGGCGAACGCCTACCGGCTCGCCCTGCACCCGGAGGGCATGCAGCCGCGGATCGCGAACTTCGCCGAGTGGGCCTGGCACGTGCTGAACGCCGTGACCGCCGAGCTCAATCGCAATCCCGACAAGCGCCTCGCCGCGCTGCGCGCCGAGCTCGCCCAGTACGTCCCGCCGGCCCGCGCCGCGCCCGGCCACCTGGGCTTCGCGGTCCCGCTCCAGCTGCGCACGCCGCACGGCGAGTTGCGGCTCATGACCACCATCACCAGCTTCGCCACCGCGGTGGACGTCACGGTGTCGGAGCTGAAGCTGGAGGCGTTCCTGCCCGCCGACGAGGCGACCGCCACCGCGCTGAGCCAGCGGGCCGCGCGGCCCGGCCTGCCCACGTAAGGCCGGGCGCGCGTTCGCGGCCGAGCCGGGTAACTCCGCGGCGAGGCCGTCGATGACGGTGAGCCGGGCGGCCCGGCGAGCGGGAAGCACCGAGGCCAGCAGCGCCGCGACCGCGGCGACCACGATGTAGCCGGTGATCTGCAGGACCGGGTAACTGACGGGGCCGCCGTCGGTGCGCAGGAACGCCCGTCCCGTCGCCCAGCCGAACCCGACGCCGAATGCCACCCCGGCAACCGCTCCCATGACGCCGAGCAGCACCGCTTCCAGGCTGATCATCCAGCGCAGTCCCCGTCCGGTGAGGCCGAGCGCCCGCAGCAGCGCGGACTCCCTGGTCCGTTCCAGGACGGCCAGGGAGAGCGTGTTGGCCATGCCGAACAACGAGATCACGAGGGAGGTGGCGAGCAGGGCGTCGAGCAGGGTGGCCAGCTTCTGGACCGACGCGATCATGTGGGCCCGCAGCGATGCCTCCGAGGCGATATCGATCAGCGGGTAATCCGCGACCGCGGCGTCCACCGCCGCGGCGGAGGCCGCGGTCGAGACGCCTGGACGGGCCTTCACCGCGACCTCGGTGTCCTCACCCGGGCCGAGGTACCTGGTGAAGTCGGTCCACGAGATCAACGCGGTCTCGTCAAGGACACCGTCGGAGAAGGTGCCGTCCACCACGAACGGGTGCCCGTCGACCGCAACCTGCCCGCCCACCGCCACGTGCAGGGCGCTGGCCTCGATGCCGCTCAGCACGATGCCGCCGGTGCCAGTCTCGACCCCCGTCACCGACCCGGTGGTCACCAGCGGCATGAACACGGAGCGGTACGCCGACGGCTCGGTCGCCAGAACCTGCGCCTGATGACCGTCTAGCGACGCGCCGCCCTCCCGTATCCCGGCCGCGACGGCGATCCGGGCGCTGGCCCGCAGGCTGCTCACGACCGGCTCGGGTATGCCTCCCTGCTTCACGGACAGCAGGTAGTCGGCGGGGAAGTGGCGGTTCGCCTCGTGCGTGGCGAACTGGTCGGCGGTTGACAGGACGACCGAGAAGAGCGTCATCAGCCCGATCCCGATGGTCAGCGCCACCGTGGTGGTGGCCGTGCGTGACGGGTTGCGGCGCGCGCCGGCGACCGCGAGCCGCATGCGCACGCCGAGCAGGCGCGACGGCAGCCAGCCCAGGCCCGCCGCCAGCGGCCCGGCCACCAGCGGCCCGACCGCCAGGAAGCCGAGGAAGACCAGCGTGCCGCCGGCGGCGATCATGAGCAGGCCGGTCTTGCCGGTAGGGATGCCCTTCGCGGTGAGCGCGAGCCCGACGGCGCCAAGCAGCGCCGCCAGGATGATCCGCGTTTTCCGGCCGCGCACCGCGCCCTCGGGCGGGGTCGCCAGGGCGGCGACCGGGGCCGTCCGCGACGCCGCCGCCGCGGGCAGCAGGGCGGCCCCAACCGTGACGATCGTGCCCGTCAGCAGGGACAATGCCGCGGTGGCGGGGGTAAGCGAGACGCTGCCCGAGTTCACCGCGGCCGCCAGCACCGTGCCGAGGCCGAGCCCGGCGATGCTGGCCGCGAGCCCGAGTACCGCCGACTCGGTCAGCACGTCCGCCAGGACCTGGCGCCTCGTCGCGCCGACGCACCGCAGCAGCGCCACCTCGCGGAGCCGCTGGGCGAGCAGGGTGCGGAAAGTGTTGTAGATGACCAGGGCGGCGACCAGGAGCGACACCATGGCGAAGATCAGCAGGCCGGTGGAGAGCAGGCCCTCTCCGCCCGCGTTCTCCTCCGCGAGCAACGCGACGAGCTGACCGCCGGTTACCGTGGACGCGCGAGTGAACCGCAGGCCGGCCAGCCGGGCCGCCAGCACGGACTGGCTTGCCCCGGGCGCGGCCGCCACGTCGATCCGCTCGTAGCCGTCGGCGCCCGTGAGCGCCCGTAGGGTCGCGGCGGGCAGGATCAGCACCGACCCGCCGGCGGCGTCATGCGAGATGCCCACGTCGACGATGCCGGTGACCTTGAGCCGGCGCGGGTGGCCGTCCTTATCGATGACGGTGATCCGCGTTCCCGCCGTCACGCGGTCCAGCGCCGCCGTGTCCTGGTCGAGGAGCACGCTGCCGCCGCCAGACAGCACCGTGTAGTCACGGAACCGCGGGTCGGCGGGCAGGTCCTCGGCGATGCCTGCGTAGGCCCGGCCGCCCGCCCCGACGATCGGCAGCGGGCCCTGCATCCTGCCTTCGGCCGCGGCGGCACCCGGCACCGCGCGCACCGCGCCGAGGTCGGGGAGCGGGAGCAAGGCCCCGCTGGCCGGCGACACCGACGCGTCGACGTTCTTGGCCTGGGCCGCGAACTGACGGTAATAGGCCGCGTGGACGGTGGCGGTGTTGACGAGCGTCCCGGCCGCGAACGCGACGCCTAGCGCCACCGCGGCCGCGGAGAGCAGCAGGCTCCGCCACCGGGTCCGCAGGCCCGCAAGCGTGACGGTCAGCATTCCTGCCCCTTGAGCGCGTCAAGCAGCTGTGCCGTCGACGGGCTCATCAACTCGCCGTGGAACCGCCCGTCGGCCAGGAAAACGACCCGCTCCGCGTAGGACGCCGCGACGGGGTCATGCGTCACCATGACGATCGTCTGCCCGAGTTCGCGGACGGACTGCCGCAGGAACCCGAGTACCTCCGCCCCGGACCGGGAGTCCAGGTTGCCCGTGGGCTCATCGGCGAAGATGACGTCCGGGCGGGAGATCAGCGCGCGGGCACAGGCGACCCGCTGCTGCTGTCCGCCGGAGAGCGCGCTTGGACGGTGCCGTAGGCGGTCGCCGATGCCGAGCACGTCGACCACCTCACGGAACCAGCGCGGGTCGGGCTGACGGCCGGCGAGTTCAAGCGGCAGCCGGATGTTCTGGTCCGCGGTGAGCGCGGGCAGCAGGTTGAAGGACTGGAAGACGAAGCCGACGTGGTCCCGGCGGAACAGCGTGAGCTGCCGGTCGGATAGGCCGCTGATCTGGGTGTCGCCGACCAGGATGGAGCCGGACGTCACCGTGTCCAGCCCGGCCAGGCAGTGCATCAGGGTCGACTTACCGGAACCGGACGGCCCCATGATGGCGGCGAACGCTCCGGTGTCGAAGCCGACGGTCACGCGGTCAAGGGCCAGGACGGCGTTATGGCCCTGCCCGTACGTCTTGCTGACGTCCTTAGCAATGATCATGGGCTCGACGGTAGGGAACCACCGGGGGTGGCCGCCTCGGGCGCGCGGCCGGTTTCGCGGCTACGCGCCCGCGCGTAGCGCTACGCGCCGGGACGTACCAGCCCGGCCTCGTAGGCGTAGACCACGGCCTGGACCCGGCCCCGGAGGCCGAGCTTGCCCAGGATGTTGCTGACGTGCGTGCGGACGGTCGCCTCGGACAGGTACATCCGCCCGGCGATCTCCGCGTTGGACAGTCCCAGGGCGACCTCCCGCAGCACCTCGGTCTCCCGCACGGTCAGCGGGCCGCCCGCGGGCCCCTGGGCGCCCGCGCCCGGCGCTGATTGGGCGGCGGGCCCGGCCTGCCCGCCTGGCCCGGGCCAGGCGGGCGCCGACCCGGCGAACCGGGCGAGCAGCCGCCGGGTCGTGCTCGGCGCCACGACGGCGTCGCCAGAATGGACGATCCGCACTCCCTCGATCAGGTTCCTGGCCCCCGTGTCCTTCAGCAGGAAGCCCGACGCGCCGGCCTTGATCGCCTCGTAGACGTACTCGTCCAGGTCGAACGTGGTCAAGATGAGCACGCGGGGGGCATCGTCGCCGGCCCGGATGCGGCGGGTCGCCTCGACGCCGTCCATCCGCGGCATCCGCACGTCCATCACCACGACATCGGGCCGCGCCTGGGGGATGATCTCGATGGCCTCCGCGCCGTCGCCGGCCTCGCCGACCACCTCCATGTCCGGCTGGCCGGACAGGACCAGCCGGAATCCGGTCCTGACCAGTTCCTGGTCGTCCACCAGGACAACGCGGATCACGCCCACGGGAGCCAGGCCAGAACGCGGAACCCGCCGGTCGCCCGGGGGCCGGCGGTCAACGTACCGCCAAACATGGCGGCCCGTTCCCGCATCCCGATCAGGCCGTGCCCGCTGCGGCTCGGGACGATCAGCCCGCGGCCGTCGTCCGCCACTTCGACCTCCATGGCGCTGGTCGAGTACCTGAGCCGTACTTCCGCGGACGCGTCCGGGCCGGCGTGCTTCACCGTGTTCGTCAGTGCCTCCTGCACAATGCGGAACACGGCGAGCGCCAGCCCTTGCGGAAGGTCACGCGGCTCGCCGTCGACCCGCAGCCGCACCTTCAGCGGGACGCTCTCGATCAAGTCCTGAAGCTGGCCGATCCCCGGCTGCGGCTCCGTTATGCCGCGGTCGCTCCGCAGCACGCCGAGCAGCAGGCGCAGGTCGGTAAGGGCGGCACGCCCCGTGCGGCCGATGGCGGCAACGGCCGTGCGCGCCTCGCCGATGTCCTGCTGCTCGATCGCGGCGTCGGCACCGTCGGACTGCACGACCATCAGGCTCACGCTGTGGGCGATGATGTCGTGCAGTTCCCTGGCTATCCGTTCGCGTTCCTCCGCCACCGCCACCCGGGCCAGCGCCTCCCGCTCGCGTTGCAGGCGCTCGGCGCGGTCCTCCAGGCCGGCCAGGTAGGCGCGGCGGGTCCGCGCGACGGTCCCGAACGCCCAGGCCAGCAGGACCGGCGCGAACAGGGCGGACCAGGCGACAACCTCGTTCAAGGTGTTCCTGACGAGGCTGGCCCACACCAGGGCCGCGACGGCGGCCCCGCCAATGCCGCCGGCCACCGCGATCAAGCGCGCGGCGCGGGTACCGTAGGCCACCGCGGAATAGATCGCGATGATGATCCCGACATCGTAGAAACCGGGCAGCGTCCGGTCGATGACGCCGCCGGCGAGGGCGGCGATCAGCTGCGTCAGCCCGAGGAGGAAGCAGGCCAGCAGCACCGAGAGCGGGAAACGACGCCGCCAGTACAGCGCCACGCTGATCGCCGCGCTGAGCGGCAGGCTCCAGCCGACCCCGTGCGCGCCTGGGCCGACCGCCCCGAGCACGAACGGGATGGCCGCCACCCCGAGGTCCGTCAGACGGCTATACACCGCTCCACCGTAGGTCAGGCGGCGGGGCGCGGGCATCGTCCGCGATGCGTATTCCGTCCTCCGTCGCCGGCTGATCTACGAGGTCATTGTGCGGGCGGGCGCGGCCGGACGGGCTGTCCGGGCTCTGGCCAGGGCTGGTGGCGGATGGCGGGGACGGTGAGCACCGCGAGGGTCGTGGCGACGGACCCGGCGGCGCCGAACGCGAGGACGTCACGGGCGCCGAGGGCGGCGGCCACCGGGCCCGCGGCGGCGAACGCGACGGGGCCCAACGCGTACGCGCCGGCCATGTTGAACGCGCCGACCCGGGACAGTGCCGCGGCGGGGATGAGGCGCTGGTTCACGGTCGAATCGAACGCGTCGCCGAACGCGGTGCCGAGGCCGGCGGCGAGCGCCGCCGCGGTGACCGCGGGCAGCGGCAGCCGCAACGCGAGCGCGAGCGGCGGCAACGCGAAGCCGAACGTGGTCAGCGTGGAGACGAGCAGCGGCCGGCGCGGGCGGCGGCCGAGGGCGAGCAGGCCGCCGAGCGTCGCGCCGACGCCGTAGCAGGCCAGGATCGTGCCCCAGGCCCGGGCGCCGCCAAGGTACTGACGGGCCAGGACCGGGCCGAGTACCAGATACGGTCCCCAGGTCACCAGGTTGAACAGCGCGAACTGCACGGTCTGCGGCCATAGCCAGGGGTGGGCGTTGAACTCCGTCCATGCGTCGGCCAGTTCACCGCGCAATGACCGGGCCGGGCGCGCCTGCCGCCGCGGCGGCTCCGCCATTTCCAGGCGGAGCGGGGCCAGGGCCAGGGCGCTGAGCGCGTAGCTGCCCGCGTCGACGGCGATCACCAGGGCGGGGCTGGTCACCGCGATGAGGAGGCCGGCGAGGGCCGGGCCGGCCACCTGGGCGGCCGCCTGGGCCGCGCCGAGCAGCGCGTTCGCGTCGCCAAGCCGGGCGGACGGCACGAGTTGCACCGGGAAGCCGGAAAGCGCCGGCAGGAAAAACGCGTTGCCGGTCCCGACCGCGACCGCGACCGCCACGAACAGCCAGAGGCCCGGGTGCCCGATGGCCAGCGCGGCCGCGAGCACGGCCTGGGCCGCGCCGCGCACCAGGTCGGCGGTCAGCATCACCCGGCGGCGGCCCCGTCGGTCCGCGAGCGCGCCGCCGAACAGCAGGAACGCCACCATCGGCACGATTTCCGCGGTGAACACGAGGCCGAGCCCGGTCGCCGTGCCGCCGTCACCGAGCAGCGCGAAGGCGATCGCGACCGACGACATGGCGCTGCCGAGCAGCGAGCCGCAGTAGCCGGCATAGAACCGACGGAAATCCCGGGCGCGTAGCACCGCGAGCCTTTCAGGGAAATATTTACTGCGGGAGCAATCCGCAGTCATTCTAGATGATGATTTACTGCGGTTTTTGAATACCAAGAATTTCGCCATTCCTGCAATATAAATGCTTTCTGCAAGAATGTGTTACCGCAGTAAATGCGTCATCGGGACGAGTTATGATGGGGTGCAGGAAAGAGGAGAGGCAGCTTGAGATCGCAGGTGCCGGTGGAGTACGCGGTCGCGGTCGAGGAGTACCTCGGCCAGGCGGCGCTCAGCGCCGGGTCGCGCCGGGTCTACCGGGTCTCGCTGACCGGGTGGGCGTGGCCGATCGTCGGCAAGCCGATTCCCGCGGGCGCGGGACGGCGCGGCGCGGCGCCGCCGATCGTGCCGCTGGCGCTGCTCGACGAGCCGGGGACCGCGGCGCGGCTGAGCGCGGCGCTCGCGGAGCGCGCGGTCCTGGCCGACGCGCGCACGGTCAACCGCGAGCTGTCCGCGCTCCGCAGCGCGGCGGGCTGGTGGCTTGACCAGGGCTGGATCCGCGCGGACCCGACCGCGGGGCTGCGGCACCGGCCGCCGGACCCGCTCGCCGCCCCGCTGCGGGCCGCTCAGGTCGAGGAACTGCTGCGCCTTCCCGTCAGCCTGCGGGAGCACGCGTTCTGGCGGCTGCTGTACGACTCGGGCGCGGGCGCGGCCCGGGTGCTCACGCTCGACGTCCAGCACGTGGACCTGGCCCGGCACCGGACCCGGGCCAGGTCCGTCGACTGGCCCGGCGCGGGCATCGCCTGGCAGGAGGCGACCAGCCAGGTGCTGCGCTGGCTGCTGGCCGGGCGGACCGCCGGGCCGGTGTTCGTGACCGACCGCGGGCGGGTGACGGGGCCGGCCGCCGACCGCTGGCCGGTCACCGGGCAGGCGCGCGTGTCCTACCGGCGCGCGGCGGAGCTGTTCACCACGCTGACCAGGCCGCTGGACCCGGCAGGCCGCGGCTGGACCCTGCACCAGCTCAGCGGCGCGCGCCCGGCGGACCTTGCCCGCCGTTCCCGGTAAAGCCGGCTATGCCCGGAGCCCTCGCGCACAGGCCGCCCAATTAGTACATTCTGCGCCAGAAAGCAGCGAGACGGTCTTCATTGCCGGGGCGCACCGCTTCGCCGCGCGCAGCAAGGGTTATCCCTTGATTTACTGAGGAATGTCCCGTGATGGAGGGGGTGCCGCTGTGACGGAATAGAAATTGCCGTTCCCGTTCGGCCCGGATTTGAAATTACTGACTTTTCCATCCTGGCGGGCCTGGGGTTCGGCCGGCAGCCGCCCGGTTGGGGCCTGAGATTGCGGGTCATCCGGGCAAGCGACCCAGAGCCCCGGCCCGTTTTGCAGCACTTTGCCCCACCTTGGCCCGTGCGCAGGGCGGCCGTTTCCGTCATTGAGGGTCATCCGTGGCTAACAGGGAACGTTTCAAAATAGAAGTTTTGACGCGTGTCGCAGACCTCTAATGTGGCTCGTGGAGGAGTGGACCCGGTGTGAATCCGGCACGTCTGTCCTCGTAGAGCCCCTGTCCTGGGGCAAATCACGGGGCCCCGATTCCACGGCGCGGGCCGTCACCGTGCACGGCGCTGCCCGCTGGTGCCCCCGCACACCCTGGAACTCCATGAGCATGATCCCAGTGCGCGACACGCCGCCGTCTTTTCCCGCATTTGACGCGCGATCACCGCAGGCGGGCCGGCGCGAAGGCAGGGAAGCTCACTGGCTCGACCGCACGAACTCGCCGGTGCTGCCGCGGCGCGGGGGGTTACGTCTGGAAGACGATGCGGCCCGTGGTGCCGCCCGCGGCGAGGCGGCGCAGGCCGTCGGGCACGTCCGCCAGCGGCAGCCGCTCGGTGATCAGCGGGCGGATCAGGCCGGCGGCGACGAGCCTGGTCAGCTCCGCCTGGCACTCGGCGACCGCGGCCGGGTTGAGCCGCTCGTAGAGGCCCCAGTGGAGGCCCAGGATGTCGTAGTTCTTCACCAGCGCGTGGTTCAGCGCGACCGACGGGATCTCACCGCTCGCGAAGCCGACGACCACGATCCGGCCCTCGAACGCGACGCACTTGGTTGACCGGCGGAACGATTCACCGCCGACCGGGTCGTAGACGACGTCGGCGCCCCGGCCTTCCGTCGCTTCCTTGACGACCGCGACGAAGTCTTCGGCATAACGGTCGACCACGATGTCCGCGCCGAGCCGGGCGGCCAGCAGCGCCTTTTCCGCGCCGCCGACCACGCCGATGACCCGCGCGCCGGCGGCCTTGCCGAGCTGGACGGCGCCGCTGCCGACCCCGCCGGCCGCCGCGTGCACGAGCAGCGTCTCGCCGGGCGCTAGCCGCGCCTTCCGGTGCAGCCCGAACCACCCGGTCTGGTACGTGACGAGGAACGGCGCCGCCTCGGCGTCATCGAGTTCCGCGGGCGCGGGGAACGCCCGTGCCTCGTCCATGACGGCGTAGTCCGCGAACGCGCCGAACGGCAGCGCCACCCCGCCGATCACCCGGTCGCCGGCGCGGAACCGCGTCACGCCGGCCCCGGCCTCCACGACCTCGCCGCACAGCTCGAGGCCGGGGGTGAACGGCAGCGGCGGGCGGACCTGGTAGGTACCGCGAACCTGCAGGACGTCGGGGAAGTTCGCCGCGGCGGCCAGCACCCGGACCAGGAGCTGGCCGGCGCCCGGCGCGGGGCGGGGCACGTCGGTCAGTTCGAGTACGTCTTCCGGTTCGCCGTACCCGCTCAGCTGCCAGGCCTTCACGCTGTCTCCCCGGTCGTGTCGTTCGCGTCGTTCGCGTCGTTCGCGTCGTTCGCGTCGTTCGCGTCGTCGATTCGCTGCTGAAGCCGCGACATGCCGCGCAGCCAGCGGTCGGTGTCGGTAGCGCGGTGCACGTAGTAATCGCGGACCTCGGGGTGGGGCAGCACGAGGAACCGGCCCACCTCCATCGCCGCCGCCAGGGCGTCGGCCACCTGCTCGGGCTCGATCGCGGCGGCGGCGAGCACGATGTCGCCCGCCCGGCCGGAACCGGCGAGCATCTGCGTGCGCACCCCCTGCGGGCAGACGCAGTGCACGGCCAGCCCGCGGTGGGCGTAGCTGGCGGCAAGCCACTCCGCGAACCCGACCGCCCCGTGCTTGGTCACCGAGTACGGCGCGGCGCCGAGCATGGTCAGCAAGCCGGCCGCCGACGCGGTGACGACGAAGGTTCCCGAGCCGCGGGCCAGCCAG
This sequence comes from uncultured Actinomycetota bacterium, assembly GCA_963767685.1. Lineage (GTDB taxonomy): Bacteria > Actinomycetota > Actinomycetes > Streptosporangiales > Streptosporangiaceae > Trebonia. The sequence continues at coordinate 419,516 of CAVYEZ010000004.1, read as the reverse complement.
CCCGGCAGGAGCAGGCGCGCCGCCCGGACATGCGCGAGGGTGTTGACCTCCCAGGCGCGCTGCCACAGCTCGTCCGGTGTCTCCGGCCCGGTGCCCGCCACGGTCCCGGCGTTCGAGCAGTAGATGTCGATCTCGCCGAGGAACCCGGCGGCCGCGCCGACGACTTCTTCGATGCCCCGCTCAGTCCCGACGTCGCCGGCCACGGCGAGGCCGCCGATGTCGGCGGCCACCGCCCGCGCCGCCGCCTGATTGAGGTCGTTGACCACGACCCGGCCACCGTCGGCCGCGAGCCTGCGCGCGATCGCGCGCCCGATCCCGCCGCCACCGCCCGTCACCACGACTCCAGCACCGCTCACGATCGTCATGCCCGAACCATACCGAGTCGCGCGCCGGACGCCCATGGGCGCTCGTCGGTAAGTCGGTCACCCGGGCCGACCGGGGATAACGGGGATAACCACAAGGTCACGCTGCCCTGACCCCCGAATGGGGGTCATGACAGCAGGCGCCAACCGCCAGTACGTTAGCTAAGGAACGAGGCCGAGGACGGGCGTTTCCGGCTCCTTAACCATGGGGGGTGGCTGGTTACGGAGGGGGTGGGAGATGTCCGTCCTCGACGGCTCGATGATACAACTCCAATTTCGTTTGCGCGGCCCGTCCGGCAAGTGTGTATTTCTGACGCACACGCCCCAGATATTGTTTGACGGTTTCCTCGCTGATGACCATCTTCTTGGCCACTGATTTCAATGGCAAACCGGTCGCGTAGAGTTGCAGCGCACGCCTTTCCTGATGACTCAGAGTTGGCCTGTCGGCCCCGTCATCGGTGGCGAAGATGTAGGCGAGGCGGGGGGAAATCCAGTCCCTGCCTGCGGCAACCTCTCTAATCGCGGATCGTATCGTGTCGGCGTGCTCGTTTTTCAGCGCGTACCCGCGGGCCCCGGCCCGTATCGCCGCCCGGACGGCGGGCGGCCGGTCGGACGCGGACAGGACCAGCACCTCGGGGCCGGCCGCACGGATCGCGGCCACGTTGTCTTCCGCGGCGGTACCGTCGCCCAGGTCGAGGTCGAGCAGCACGACGTCCGCCCCTCGGCCCGCGCCGCCGAGGAGGGCGGCCACGGTGGCCGCCGTGGCGACGACCCGGATGTCGTCCTGGTTCCCCGTCACCCAGCTCGCGACGCTGTCGCGGATGATCGGATGGTCGTCCACGGCCGCGACGTTAATTACGCCCGTCAAGCGATGCCGTCCTTCCGCCAGCTGACCTCAAGGACTCCGCCTCCGGTCTCCGTCCCGCTCAAGGAGGCGCGCCAGCGCGCCGCGGGGGCCAGGTCACGCCCGACGCGCGTCAGGTCGGGCGTGGCCCGCGGCGGGGCGTCGAAGATCAGGTACAGCTCGGTGTCCTGGCCGGCGGCGAGGACGGTGAGCACGGCCTGGTGCGGCGGGAGCGCGCCGAGCACGGCGTCGAGCGTGGCCTGGACGGCCCGGACGATCGGCGGCGGAGGGGATCCCAGGTCGCCGATCAGCTGAACCGTTACCAGCAGCCCCCGGGCCGCGGCGGGCCGCAGGGCTAGTTCGAGGCCGGCCGCGAGCTCGCGGCCGGCCGCGCTGTCGGTAAGGGCGCGCCGCAGGAGCGCCGCGTGCCCGGCGCACTGCTCCCTGACGCCCTCGTCGGCGGGGTCAAGCGTCCCGTCCGCGATGCCGCGCAGCAGCGGCAGCGCCTCCTTCTCGAGCACCGCGAGCCGGTCGTGCCGCTCCCGCCTGATGGCGGTCGCCGCGGCCCGTTCCGCCGCCGACCGGCTCGCCAGGGAGGCCTGCCGTACCGCCAGGCTGACGTGCAGGTCCACGGTCGGCCGCAAGGCGGCGAACGCGATCAGGACGGTCGCGATGATGTAGCCCGCCGCCCCGAGCTGAGACAGGCTCAGCAGGTTCAGCCCCTGTTCGCGGATGAGCAGCGCACCCTGCACGGCGAAGACGAGCAGCGCGACCGGAACCCACACGCGGGCCGGGTGACTCACGACGACAAGGAGAATCAGCCACGCCGTGCCAAGAATGGCCAGGTCAACGCTCGCGGGGGTGTCGTGCGGGCGGTGCACCGCACCGATCGCGGCGACGGCCGCGACCGCGATCGCGACGGCCGCCGCCGTCTCACCCGCGGCGAGCCCGCCCGCGCGCAGCCGCGGCACCAGCCACGCCCCCGCGCCGATGACCGCGAGCCAGACCACGATGACCGCGGCGGGATCACGGTAGTCACGCGCGTTGGCCAGTGCCTGGAGCAGCGCGAGGGACGGCATGATCACCGCGAGCGCGCGGACCAGCCGCGTCAGGCCGACCTCGGCGGTGTCCCTGGCCACCTGGTGCGGGCTTACCACCGGGGCCCCGGCCGCACGAGCCCGTGACCGGACCGGACGTCTCCCGACGGGTCCGGCGCGGGCCAGGTCAGCGACACCTCGGTGCCCCGCCCCGGCGCGGACCAGACCGCCGCGTGGCCGCCGCACTCGGCGGTGCGCTCGGCGATGGACCGCCGGAGGCCGAGCCGCGCCCGGTCGGCGCGGTCGGGGTCAAATCCGTTCCCCTGGTCGCGCACGACCACCCGCAGCAGGCCCGGGTCCTCCGGTGCCGCGGCCCGGACGGTAACCCAGGCCTCTCCGGTCCCCGCGTGCGCCGCCACGTTCGACAGGGACTCGCGCACGGCGCCGGAGATCGCGGTGGTGACCCGGGCGGGGACGAGCAGCCCCGGCTCGCCCTCGAGGTGGACGGTCAGCCCGCGAGCGCGCATGTCGCCGACGACGGCCCGTACCTCGCCCAGCAGCCCGTCGGCGGCGGCATCGTCGGAGTCAGGGTCATCGGCACCGCCGAGCGCGGCCTCGATCAGGGCCACGTCCTGCCGACACCTGGTCACCACCCCGGCGTCGGCGTCGCCACCGCCTCTGGCCACGGCGGTGAGCGTGTTGAGCACGGTGTCGTGCACCAGGCGCTCGTGCTCGCGGCGCGCTATGTTCCCGCACAAGATGGCGTACTGCTCCCTGACGGCCTGGTCGGCCCGGTCCAACTCGGCATCCGCCACGGCCGCGCGGCGGTAGAGCATGCGCCGGCCGTACCCGTGCGCGACGCCAATCACGAGCAGCAGGATCGCCGCTCCGGTCATCATCCGACGGTCCGTGGTTGGCTGCAGCGCCGCGCCGACCCAGTAGGCCAGCGGCGAGGCCACCGCAAGGAACACCGAGAACACGCGGGGCGCGCCCCATGCGGGGACGATGAGCTGGCCCGACATGGCGATGACCATCCAGCTGAACGCCCCGTCACGGACGGCGGGCGGGACGCACGCCTGCGCGCCGAGCGCGAGCGCCACGTAAAAGACGGAGTCCGCGCAGGCGAAGAGCGGCGCGAGCGGGCGCCTGCGCAGGTAGGACACGACCGTCACCGCCCAGGCCACCGCCAGGGCCGGGGCGATGAGCCGCCATGCCGAGGCGACGTAGAACGAGTGCCAGAGGGTGACCTCGGCGACGATGTACGCGATGCCCGCGCAGCGGATCATGGAGGCCAGGTAGGCGATCACCGACCTTAGGGTGGTCAGCGCGGGCCCGACCGGCGCGGCGCCAGGACCGTCGGTTGCGCGCCACCGGGGAATCGGACCCGTCGGCCACATAGGCTAGATGATAGGCGCGGGCGCGCCGCCGGTGTCGGGAATCCGCCATCGCTTGCTAAGCGCAATACTTCCGAGACTTAAACCGTTGGCCGACCCGGGCTGCCAGTCCGGCGGCATGAGCAGGTAACCGAGACGGTCGCGCCACGAGGCGGCCTGGCGGACGTCACGCCACAGCTCGGCGTAGTGGCCGTACTGGAGCTTTGACCAGGTTGTTCGTCTCCACCGGGTGGGTGAGGCCGTAGGTCGGGCGGAAGAGTTCCGGCTGAAAGGCGCCGAACGTCCGGCCAGACGATCAGGATGCCGGCGTAGTTCTTGTCCAGGTAGATCGGGTCGGACCCGGGGTGCACCCGGTGGCGGGATGGCGTGTTGAACACGAACTCGACCGGGCGGGGCAGCTTCTTAATCGTCTGGGTGTGAACAAAGAACTGATAGACGAGGTTGATCCCGTAGGCGATCCCTCCCGATCCGGCAAGGGACCCGAGGAACGGGGCGCGCCCCCCGCCGCCGGCCCAGCTCGGTCCCGAGCGGCTGCCTGGCGGATGAAAGACGCGTGGATGTCATCGGCGTGGTTAGCTGGCAAGCAGTGCATAGTACGCACCCTTGGCATGACGGGGAGCGAGGCGGAAATGCGGGTGAACGAGTCATGACGCTGACAGACGCCGACGTGCTCGGTGGCCGGTACACGCTGCTCGCGATCCTGGGAACCGGCGGAATGGCCACGGTGTGGCGGGCCAGGGACGAGATGCTCGGCCGGGAGGTCGCGGTCAAGGTCCTGGGTCCCCAGCAGGCCGCCGAGCCGGAATTCCTCGCCCGGTTCGAGCGGGAGGCGCGGCTTGCGGCCGCCGTCAGCCATCCCCGGCTGGTGACCGTGTTCGACTGCGGCGTGGAGCGCGGCACGCCGTTCATCGTGATGGAACTGCTGGGCGGCCGCACGCTGCGCCGGGTCCTCGACGAGACCGGGGCGCTGCCGCCCGAGCAGGCGGTCACCGTCGCCGCCGCGGTTTGCGACGGGCTGGAGGCGGCGCACGCGGCCGGGCTGGTGCACCGCGACATCACGCCCGCCAACATCGTGCTCACCGGGGCCGAGGTCAAGATCCTGGACTTTGGGATCGCCCGGGCCGACGGGACCCGCGCCGCGACCGCGACCGGGACCGTGCTCGGCACTGCCGCCTACCTGTCACCCGAGCAGGCCTCGGGTCACCCGGCCGGCCCGCGGTCCGACCTTTACTCGCTCGGCTGCGTGCTGTTTGAGATGCTGACCGGCAGGCCGCCGTTCACCGCGGACACCCCGGTCGGGCTCGCTTACCGGCACGTCCACGACGATCCGGGACCGCCATCGGCATGGCGCCCCGGCCTGCCCGCCCGGCTGGACCAGATCACCGCGCTCCTGCTCGCCAAGGACCCGGCGGCCCGGCCGTCGAGCGCCGCGGCGGCCCGGGCCGGGCTGCGCGCCGTGCTCAGTCCCGTCGGGGCCAGCGGTACCGCCGTGCTCGACGTCGCGCCGGACGGGCCGCGTCCTCGACGGCGGCTCAGCCCGCTCGAGATCGTGCTCGCCGCCGCGTTCGCCGCGGCGCTGGTGGCCCTCGCGGTCGTGCTGACGACGGGCCAGTCGGGTGGCGGAGAGCCGGCGGGCGCGCCGAGTTCGACCGTCGCGCACCCGAGCCAGACGGCGTCCGCGCCGGCCGGCGTGTCCTCAGCGGCAGCCGCGGCGGGCGCGCTGGTGGGCGACCTGAAAGAAGGCGTCACCGACGGGCAGGTATCACAGCAGGCGGGCCAGAACCTGTTCAACCAGCTCCAGCAGCTGCTGTTCCCTCCACCGGGCCAGGACGCCCAGCAGCTACAGCAGCAGTACTCGCAGCTGGTCCAGCAGTACACGCAGGCCAAGTCCCAGGGGGAGATCACCGGCCCGGCCGTGACCACGTTGTCCAGCGCGATCAGCGACCTCGGCGCGGCCCTCGGCACCCTCTGAGGTCAGTGCCCGTCGTTCGGACCGTGGGGGCCGCAAGGCCAGAACAGGCAAGCGCACTGGTGCCGCCAGGCCAGAACGAGGTAGCGCCGGGGTGCCACAAGGCCACAATGAATCGCGCTGGGGTGCCACTAGGCCACTAGATGCGTGCATGTGTGCCGCAGGGCCGGGAAATTCTGGCCCTGCGGCACACATGGCTAGGTGCTGCGTGTCGAAAGTGACTGGCACTCACCGTGGAGCAGGTCACTTTCGACCGGGTTACGGGGTGGCGGGGGTGTCGGCGCGGAGGGGTTCCCGCGGCGCCCCGGGGACTTGCCCGGTCGCCTCCATCAGGCCGACGGCCGCGGCCGCGTCGCCGACGGCCACGCGGTCGGCGGGCTGCCGCCGCGCCCGCAGGGTCACGTAGCTGAGCACGACGCCGGCGGCGAGCAGGCCGATCGTCAGCCACAGGCCCGTGTGGTAGCCATCGACGAACGCCTGGGCCGGATGCGTCCCTGACCGCAGCGCGGCGGCCTCGCTGGACTGCAGCACGGCGCCGACCACCGTCACCCCGAGCAGCCCGGCGACTTCCCTGGAGGCGTTGAGCAGCGCGGACGCGATGCCCGCCTGCGAGGTGGGCGCATTCTCGACGATCGCGTTGGTCAGCGGCACGTTCATCAGTCCGGCGCCGAGGCCGAACAGCACGAACCCGGGCACCAGCGCGGCGAACGACGCGGTCGCGCCGATCCGGGCGAACAGGGCGAGGCCCACGGTCATGACCGCCATGCCGAGCGCTACCGTGCGGTGCCCGCCGAGCACGGCGGTCACCCGGGGCGACAGGATCGCGGCCGCCGCCAGGCACAGCGCCATCGGCACGAACGCCAGGCCGGCCTTGGTCGGGGAGAACCCGAGGATGCGCTGCAGGTACAGCGAGGTGAAGAAGTAGATGCCGAGGACGCCGAACGACCAGATCATCATCGTGCCGAGGCCGCCGCTGAAGGCCGCCGAGCGGAAGATGGGCAGCGGCACCATGGGGTACTCGCTGCGCGACTCGATCACCAGGAAGCCGGCCGCGGCGACGGCGGCGACGCCGAACGAGGCGAGGATCAGCGACGAGGTCCAGCCCTTGCCCTCGCCCTCGATCAGCGCGTAGGTCAGCGCGAACAGCGCGACCGCGGAGGAGATCAGGCCGGGAACGTCCAGCCTCGCCCCGGCCTCCGTCCGACCATGCGACTCGGCGATCGACGGGAGCGCGATCGCCGCGGTGATTACCCCGATCGGCACGTTGATCAGGAAGATCCAGCCCCAGTGGAAATGCTGGCTGACGACGCCGCCGATCACCGGGCCCAGGGCGAGACCGAGCGCACCGACCGCGCCCCAGATGCCGATCGCGGCCGTGCGCTCGCGGGTGCTGGTGAACGTGGCGGCGATGATCGCGAGCGCGGTCGGCATCAGCAGCGCCCCGCCGAGTCCCTGCACCGCCCGGGCGGCGATCAGCACGCTGCTGCTGCCCGCGAGGCCGGCCGTCAGCGAGGCGAGCGTGAAGATGGCCAGGCCGGCCAGGAACATCCGGCGCCTGCCGTAGACGTCGGCGACCCGGCCGCCGACCAGCAGCAGCCCGCCGAGCACGAGCAGGTAACTGCTCACGATCCACTCAAGGCCGCTGGTCCCCACGTGCAGGCTGCGCTCGATCGTCGGGAGCGCCACATTGACGATGTTGTTGTCGAGATAAGTCATCAGGGTGGCAAGGCTGACCGCCGTCAGCGCCCACCACCGTGCTCGTCCAGCCATGGGTCCTGCACCTTCCCCGAGCGATCTCGTGTACGGCATACCTGTAAGCCGTACCTGTATGTCGTCCTTATACGATGTACATGTCGTTGGTTGCCGATCCTGCCTTGTACGCCGTACAGTTGTCAAGTGACTTCCTCTTCGAGCACCGACGAGAGCGAGCGGACCCGGCTGACCAGGGACGCCGTGGCCGAACGGGCGCTCGCGCTCGCCGACAAGTCGGGACTTGACGCGCTGACCATCCGCAAGCTCACGACCGAGCTGGGCGTGACCCCGATGGCGCTCTACTGGCATTTCCGCGGCAAGGAGGAGCTGCTCGTAGGGGTCGCCGACCGGGTCTGGAGCGAGATGGACCTGACCGTCGACCGCGCGGCGCCGTGGACGGAGCAGATCCGCGCGCTGCTCGAGTCGCTGCTGCGGGTGCTGCGCGCGCACCCGGCCGCGTCGCAGCTGCTGCTCCACGGGGAGAAGCTGCACAGCCCGGCCGCGCTCGACGCCACCGAGCTCACGCTCGACATCCTGCGGACGGCCGGGTTCAGCCCGCAGGACGCGAGCAACGCGGCCGCCTCGGCCCTGTGGATCGCGATCACGCTGGTGATGAGCGAGCCGGGAATCGAGCAGCTCGACGACGCCGAGCGCGCCGAGTTGCAGCGCAAGAAGCAGGTCCAGCTGGCGACGCAGCCCTCGGCCAAGTACCCGCGGCTAGTCGAGTGCGCCGTCCCGATGACTGCGTGCGACGACCCCGAGGAGCACTACCGGTTCGGCGTGGACCTGTTCATCGGCGGGCTCGCGGCGATCGCCGCCGCGCGGAAACCGGCCGGCTAGGCGCGCGGACCGCCGTCGCGCCGCGGCCGGTTGTGCCGCCAGGCGGGCTTGCCCCGGACCACGGGGTTGACCAGCTCGCCGAGGCCGGATATCCGGATGCGGACCTCGTCATCCGCCTGGAGGGTGAAGGGAAGGTCGGGGACCAGGCTCGTGCCGGTGGACAGGATCACCCCGGCCGGGAACTCATCGGCGCGGAACAGGTAGGCGGCCAGCTCGGCGATCTTCCGGTGCAGGGCCGCCGTGCTCGCGCTGCCCGTCCAGGCCGTCGCGCCGGCCCGGACGATCGCCAGCTCGATGGTCAGCGCGTACGGGTCGGGCACCTCCCAGGCGGGGACGATCCACGGGCCGAGCGCGCAGCCGCCGAGGTAGATCTTGGCCTGCGGCAGGTACAGCGGGTTCTCGCCCTCGATCGAGCGCGAGCTCATGTCGTTGCAGATCGTGTAGCCCGCGACCGAGCCGATCGCGTTGAGCACCACGGCGAGCTCGGGCTCGGGGACGTCGATGGTCGAATCCGCGCGCACGGACACGGGCTCGCCGGGGCCGCTGACCCGCCACGCCGCCGACTTGAAGAACAGCTCGGGCCGCTCGGCCGCGTACACGCGGTCGTAGATGTCCGCGGACTGCTCGCTCTCCGCCATCCGCGCGGTCCTTGACCGCTCGTAGGTCACGCCGGCCGCCCACACCTCCATGCGGCCGTCCACCGGGGCGAGCAGCCGTGCCTCGGCCGCCGCGACCGGCGCGCCGCCGGGGCTCGCGCAGATCTCCCGGATCCGGTCGAGCGGCAGCGCCAGCAGGTCCCCGAGCGACCCGGCCGCCGCCAGTTCGGTGACGACGTCGCCGTCGAGGACGCCGACGCGGGGCTCGCCGCCCCCAGCCAGGAACCTGATAAGCCGCACGACGCCCCTCCGGGAAAGGTTATCTAACAAAATGCTACGTAATTCTTCTCACCGAGGCCACAATTTGAGCACAACCGCCGTTAATCAACAACTTTGAACCGTCCTCGTGGTCGAATGCGTGCCTTCTGGTCGACTGAAGGCGAGGACCGGACGAGGTGACCAGAAATGTGTGGCGTGTAGGTATTGTTCCAGTCCCGGGCGGTGGCGGCCACCCGGGCACGGTTACGGTCCGGGTGATCATGGTAGGTCACGGGATATGACTGAATCCGGGCCCACGCAGGCCGCCGCGTTCCCGTCCTGGGTGGAACCGCAGCTCGCCACCCTCACCCGCGAGCGCTTCTCCGATCCGGCCTGGATCTTCGAGCGCAAGCTCGACGGCGAGCGCTGCCTGGCATTCTGTGGTCCCGACGGCGTCAGCCTGAAGAGCCGCAGCCAGCACGAGATCTCGTCGCGATTCCCGGAGATCGCCGGGGCACTAGCGGCCCAGCGGCACGGCGACTGCGTGGTCGACGGCGAGATCGTCGCCTTTGACGGGGCGCAGACGCGGTTCGAGCGGCTGCAGCAACGTCTCGGCGTGGCGTCGCCATCGCCGCAGCTGATCGACGACTACCCGGTGTACTACTACATCTTCGACGTCCTTTACGCGGACGGCCGGGACACCAGGGCGCTGCCGCTCACCGAGCGCAAGCGGCTGCTGGCCGGCCTGCTCGACTTCCGTGACCCGCTCCGGTTCACCGAGCACCGGGAGCGGGACGGCGTGCCCCTCTCGCAGCAGGCCTGCAAGGACGGCTGGGAGGGGCTGGTCGCCAAGCGCGCGGACGCGCCCTACCTGGCCGGCCGGACCAAGAACTGGCTCAAGTTCAAGTGCGAGAACGCGCAGGAATTCGTGATCGGCGGCTACACCGACCCGCAGCGTTCCCGCGTCGGCTTCGGCGCGCTGCTGCTCGGCTACTACGACGCCGACGGCGACCTGGTGTACGCGGGAAAGGTGGGGACCGGGTTCGACACCCGCACCTTGCAGAGCCTGCACGGCGTGCTGGCCGGCCTGGAGCGTGATTCCGTGCCCTTCGCCAAGGGCAAGCTGCCAAGCCCGCGCGGCGTGCACTGGGTCACGCCCCGGCTCGTCGGCCAGGTCGGCTTCTCCGAGTGGACCAACGACGGCGAGCTGCGCCACCCCCGGTTCCAGGGCCTGCGGGACGACAAGGACCCGCGCGAGGTCGTGCGGGAGGTACCGACCTAACCGGCCGGCTGGTTCAATGGGTCCATGAGCGCGACAGGCGGCCCCGTTGCCGCACCCGCGAGGGACGCCGGCCAATGATCTCGTCGGGGCACCTGATCGGCTTTACGCTCGCGTCGCTCGTCATCATCGTCATCCCCGGGCCCGGGGTGCTCTTCGTGATCGGGCGCGCGCTGGCCCAGGGGCGGCGCACCGCGGTCGCCACCGCGGCCGGGCACGCGGTCGGCAACTACATCGTGGCCACGTGCGTCGCGGTCGGGCTCGGGACCCTGCTGCAGCGGTCCGCCGAGGTGTTCATCGCCGTCAAGCTGGCCGGCGCGCTCTACCTGATTTACCTCGGCGTCCAGGCGATCCGGCACCGGCGATCCCTCGCGTCGGCGATGTCGCGGGCCAGCGGCGCGAGCGACGGCTGGCCGGCGCTGCGGGACGGGCTGATCGTCGGAGTGACCAACCCGAAGGCGTACATCTTGTTCGGCGCGATCCTCCCGCAGTTCGTCGACCGGGCCGAGGGCAACGTGCCGGCCCAGATGCTGCTGCTCGCGCTGATTTCCGTCTGCCTCGGGCTGGCCTCCGACTGCACCTGGGGGCTGGCCGCCAGCGGGGTCCGCTCCTGGTTCGCCCGGTCGCCGCGCCGGTACGAGCTCGTCGGCGGCGCCGGCGGCCTGGCGATGATCGGCGTCGGGGTCACCGTCGCGCTGACCGGGCAGGCCAAGTTAGCCCGGGTCAGGCGAGCGGCCCGGCCCGGTCCCCCGGCCCGGGGCGGCGATCCGTAGACTGACCGCGTGGCATCGGTGACCGACCCCAAGATCAGCGCCTTCCTCAGCACAGGCACCCGGACCGGCAAGCTGGCGTACACCAGCGCGGACGGCAGGCCGCTAGTCGTTCCTGTCTGGTTCGTCGTCGAGGAGGGCACGCTCGTCTTCAACACCGGCAAGGACACGGCCAAGGGCCGCGCGCTTGCCCGCGACCCCCGGGCCGCGCTCTGCGTTGACCTGGAGGAGCCGCCGTACGGCTTCGTCCAGGTGCAGGGCACCGCCGAGCTGTCGGAAGACCAGGCGGAACTCGTGCGCACCGCCACCGCGATCGCCGCCAGGTACATGGGCGAGGACCGCGCCGAGCAGTTCGGCAAGCGCAACGGCGTTCCCGGCGAGCTCGTGGTCCGGCTGCGCCCGACCAAGGTCATCGCCGCCTTCGACATGACCGGCTGAGCCACGGCCTACCGATCCGGCTCGGGCGCGCCGGCCAGCAGCTGGCCGAGCTCGGCGGCGGCCCGGCGCACCTGGGACAGCGTGGCGGTGCCGTAGCCGATGATCACGCCGCTCATCGTGGGCGGTCCGGCGAAGTAGCGGTCGAGCGGGTAGATCGCCACGCCGCGGGCGGCGGCCGCGTCCACGAGGCGGCCCGCCGGGTAGCCGCTTGGCAGCTCAAGCACCACGTGGATGCCGGCCGTGTCGCCGAGCAGCCGGAACGGCACCCGCGCCGGCGCCCGGCGCCCGGTGACGCCCGGGTTGCGGCCCGTGTCCCGGTCGGCGTGGGTGAGGCCGTCCACGAGCGCGGCGCGGCGGCGGGCGTACTCCAGGCGCATCTTGCGCACGTGACGTTCCAGGTCGCCCGAGCGCAGCAAGGCGAGCACGGCGTGCTGGACCGCTTCCGGTATCCGGGTGCCGAGCCATGGCCGCAGGTCCGCCAGCCGGTCCACCAGCTCGGGCGGCGCGACGAGCCAGCCCGCGCCGAAGGCGGCCGCCAGCATCTTCGACGCGGTGCCCAGGTAGACGATGACGTCGGGGTCCATGCTGTGCAGCGCGGGCAGCGGGCCGACGTCGTAGCGGAACTCGCTGTCGTAGTCGTCCTCGACGACGAGCGCCCCGGTGGCCCGGGCCCACGCGACGAGCGCCTGCCTGCGGCTCACCGGAAGGCGGCCGCCGAGCGGGTACTGGTGCGCGGGGGTGGTGTAGAGCAACTTGAGGTCGCCGGGCAGTTCTTCGGTAACGATGCCGTGCGCGTCGACCCGGCAAGGCACGACCCGCGCGCCGGCCCGGCGCAGCACCTCACGCCCGGTCGGGTAGCCAGGCTCCTCGAGGCCGGCCTTGTCGCCGCGGGCGAGTAGGGCGTCGGCCAGCAGCGCGAGGCCGCTTGAGACGCCCTGGGTGATCAGGACGTGGGCGGGGGTGACGGCCAGGCCACGGGACCGGCGCAGGTAGGCGGCGATTTCCGCGCGCAGTTCCGGGACACCGTGCGGGTCGGGCCAGCGGGACGGGAGGTGGGCGCCGGCCTGGCGCCAGGCGCGCCGCCACATCGGGGGCTCGATCCCCTCCGCCCAGGAGATCCCCGGCTGCAGGTCGATGAGGCCCGGCGCCGCCCGCGACCCGGGAGGGGCAACGGCGTGGGGACGAGGTGAAACCTGATTCCGTTCGGGATCATCGGGAACGGCAGCCACGACGGGCCCGCGGCCGTGCGGCCAGCCCGGCCGCTGATCCGCCTCGGTTGCCTGGCCGGGCGCTTCCCGCGGCGGCACGGTGACGTCGGCGACGAAGGTGCCGGAGCCATGGCGGCCCGCCAGCCAGCCTTCGGCGAAGAGGCGGGCGTACGCGTTGGTCACCACGGTCCGGCTGACGCCGAGGGTGGCCGACAGGTCGCGACTGGACGGCAGCCGGTCCCCCGCGCGCAGCACGCCGCCGGTGACGGCCGCCTGGAGCTGGGCGGATATCTGGAGGGCGAGCGGTGTCGGGGACGCCCGGTCCACCACGACCGGCAGGCCCGACGGCAAAGTGGTCATCGAACCTTCTCCATGATTGGCTCTTTGCACCAGTCCACTTGCCGCCTAGGCTACGGGATCATGAGCACTGAGACCACGCCTTTGTCCAGCACGCCCCGCACCACCCTGCGCAGGCACCGGGAGCGCGGCCAGGCCGATCGCGCCGCCCTCTACGAAGTCCTCGACGCCGGCCTGATCTGCCACCTTGGCGTGGTGTCCGACGGTGCCCCGGTCGTGCTGCCCACCGCCTACGGGCGCGCGGGCGACACCCTGTACCTGCACGGGTCGTCGGCGAACGGCGCGTTCTGGGCGGCGGACGGGCAGCGGGTCTGCGTGACGGTCACGCACATGGACGGACTCGTCGCCGCCCGGTCGGTGTTCAGTCACTCGGTTAACTACCGTAGCGCCGTCATCTTCGGCACGGCGACCATCGTCACGGACGACGACGAGCGCTGGCAGGCGCTGCGGCTCATCACCGACCACCTCATCCCCGGCCGGTGGGCCGCGGCCAGGCAGCCCACGACCAAGGAGATGGCGGCCACCTCGGTGCTCTCGCTCCCGCTGACGGAGGCGTCGGTCAAGATCCGCACCGGCATGCCCGCGGACGACCCAGAGGACTACGAGCTTGACGTCTGGGCGGGCGTGCTCCCGATCTCCGTCACGTTCGGCTCGCCGGTGCCCGACCCGCAGTTGCGGGAGGAGATCCCGGTCCCGGCGCACATTCGCGACCGCACCAGCTGAGTCGCAAATGAGACGGGTCGACGCGCCGGAATTTCATTCACTGTCAGCCGTTTCGCGTAATCGATAATATGACCACTGGCCAGATCATTGGTGAAGCTCTCTCGAACCTCTGTGCTGATTTGAGCTAGGCATGGAGGCTCCCGGCTGAGATCATGGGGCCATGACGGGAGAAGGCTTGGCCCGCCCGCCCGTGCTGGCGCGGCTGCTTGACCGGCAGGAGCTGCGGCTTGCCGCGGGCACTCGGCCGGGCCGACCGGCCGCTGGCGGCGGCCTGGTGGGGGCTGCTCGCCGCCCGCGGCCTGCTGCCGGCCGGCTTCGCCATCGCGACCGGGCTGCTGGTCTCCGCCGTCGAGCGGGGCTCCGGCCTGGCGGCGCCGCTGCTCGCCGTGGCCGTGGTCTTCGTCCTCATGCAGGTGCTCGGCCCGTTGCACACGGCGCTCTCCGCCAACCTCGGGGACCGGACGGCGGCCTGGCTGTACGACGAGCTCACCGGCGCGTGCGTCGCGGTGCCGGGAATCGGGCACCTGGAAGATCCCGAGCTCGCCACCGACCTGCAGGTGGCACGCGACTTCGACCGGGGCATGACCGGGCCGCCGCTGTCGATCTCGATGGACTTCATCGCGAGCAGCCTGGTGAACATGGTGGCCGGGCTAGCCCAGGCGTGCGTGCTCTTCGGCTTCGCCTGGTGGGCGCCGCCGGCGCTGGCGGGCGGCTGGCTGGGCACGCACTGGCTGCTGCGCGAGAGCGCCGTGTGGCGGGACAGGAACACGCCGGAAGTGCGGCAGGCGCAGCGGGACGCCGACTACGCCTACCGGCTGGCCGTGGACCCGCCGGCCGCGAAGGAACTGCGCGTCTTCGGGCTGCCCGACTGGGTGCTCGACCGGTTCCTGGCCAGCCGGAGGCGGCTGCACCGGCTGCAGTACGAGGCGACCCGGATGCGCGAGCGCTCCGTGCTGCTGAGCCTCGTCCTCGTGCTGGCGGCCAACGTCGGAGTGTTCTGGATGCTCGGGTCCGCCGCGCTTGACGGCCGGCTCTCGCTGGGCTCCCTGATCGCCTACGCCTCGGCGGCCGCGGGCACGTCGATGATCGCCTTCGGCGGCCTGAACTGGGCCCTCGACGGTGCCGCCGCGCCGGTCGCGGCCGTCGCCCGGCTGGCGGGCACTAAGGACCGGGCGGGCGCCCTGGGCCGCGCGGGCACGATCGCTTCCGGCACCCGGCCGGCCGACGGTCTTCCGGCGCACCGGGTCACGTTCCGCGACGTGACGTTCGCCTACCCGGCCAGCCCGGACCGGCCCGTGCTGAGCCGGCTCAGCCTGGAGATCCCCGCCGGCGGCTCGCTCGCCATCGTCGGTCAGAACGGCGCAGGCAAGACCACCCTGGCCAAGCTGCTGTGCAGGCTGTACGACCCGCAGTCCGGCGTGATCGAGGTCGACGGCACCGACCTGCGGGACCTCGACCTGGCCGCGTGGCGGCGCCGGGTCACGGTGGTGTTCCAGGACTTCGTCCGGTTCGAGCTGACCCTGCGGGAAAACGTGGCGCCGCGGCAGGCCGCCGGCGGTGACGGAGAGCGGGACTCGATGACGCCATCGCCGCCGCGCTCGCCGCGGCCGGGGCGACGGAACTGGCCGGCCTGGGCACGGTGCTCGCCAAGGGGTATACGGGCGGCACCGACCTGTCCGGCGGGCAGTGGCAGCGGGTGGCGCTCGCCCGGGCCCTCGCTGCGGTCCGGCTGGGGGCCGGGCTCGTGCTGCTCGACGAGCCGACGGCCCAGCTCGACGTCCGCGGCGAGTCGGAGATCTTCGAGCGCATCCTCGCGGCGACCCGGTCGTGCACGACGATTCTCATCTCGCACCGGTTCAACACGGTCAGGCACGTCGACCGGATCGCGGTCATCGACGACGGCGCCGTCGTCGAGCTCGGCAGTCACGACGAGCTGATGGCGCTCCGCGGCCGCTACTGGCGCATGTTCTCGCTGCAGGCGGAGCGGTTCGCCGCGGGAACCCCAGAGGAAGGCGAGGAAGAGGTGACCTTCGATGTCCTCTCCTGAGCCCGCGGCCCCCGACGCCGTAAGCACTGACGCCGTAAGCACTGACGCCGTGGGCCCGCTGCCACCGGCGCTGCGCTCGATGTGGCGGCTGTGCCTGCTCGGCTTCCGCTACGAGCCCGCGCTGATGGGCGTCGCCTTCGTGCTCGCCCTGGTCGCGGCCGTGCCCGACGCGCTGCTGGCTTACTGGTTCAAGCTGCTCGGCGAGGGGGTGCTTCAGCACCAGAGCGGCCTGCTGCGGTTCGCGGTCATCGCGCTGGCGGTCTCGGCGGCGGCGACCTGGCTGCTCTCCACCGTGTCGACGCGGATCCAGCGGCGCTTCCGTGACAAGGTCACCATCGCGCTTGAGTCCCACGTGGCCAGGCTGCAGGCGACCATCGGCACGATCGCGCACCAGGAACGGCCGGAGTACCTGGACCGGCTGGCGGTGCTGCGCGAGGAGACCTACACGCTCGACCACATGTACATGTCGGTCTTCTCCACCGTCGGCTGGCTGCTGCGGCTGGCCATCACGGTCGCGCTGCTCGGCACCGTGAACCCGGTCCTGATCACGCTTGTCCTGTTCGCGCTCCCGACGGTGGCGGCCACCTCCTGGCGCCCGGTCGTCGAGCGCGTCGCCCAGGAGCGCGGCGCGCAGTCGACCCGGCTCGCCACGCACTTGTACGCGCTGTCCACCACGGCCTCCCCGGGCAAGGAACTGCGGGTACTCGGCATCGGGGCAGCGCTCGCCGACCGGCGCCGGGCCGCGTGGGAGCGCTGGTACGGGCCGGTCGCCGCCGCCCGGTCACGCTCCGCCGCCTGGTACGCGGGCGGCTGGGCGGTGTTCGCCCTCGGTTACGTCGGCGCGATCGCCCTGGTCGCCGCCGGCCCGCGGGCGTCGGCGTCCGGGGCGATCCTCGTGCTGACCGCCGGCGCCCGGCTGTCTTCCTACCTGAACGCCACGGTCGGCGAGATCGGCTTCCTGCGCGGCACCTGGATGGACGGGGCGCAGCGGCTCGCCTGGCTTGAGGACTACGCGAGCGCCGCGGTCCAGCACGCGGACCGGCCCGCGCCGGACGAGATCGGCGAGGGCATCCGGCTCGAGCACGTCACCTTCCGCTACCCGGGCGCCGACCGGCTGGCGCTCGACGACGTGAGCCTTTTCCTGCCCGCCGGGTCGGTAGTGGCCATCGTGGGAGAGAACGGCGCGGGGAAGTCCACGCTGGTCAAGCTGCTCGCGAAGCTTTACTCCCCCACCGCCGGGCGCATCGTCGTCGACGGAACGGACCTGGCCAGCATCGACTCGGTGCGCTGGCGGGAGCGGCTGGCCGGTGCCTTCCAGGACTTCTTCCGCTTCGAGTTCCACGCGCGGGTCGCGATCGGCGTCGGCGACCTGCCGCGGCGGGACGACGAGCCGGCGCTGGTCACGGCGGCCGACCGGGCCGGCGCCCGCGACCTCGTCGAAGCCCTCCCGGCCGGGCTGGGGACCCAGCTCGGGCCTTCCTGGCCCGCGGGCGTCGACGTTTCCTACGGCCAGTGGCAGAAGCTCGCCCTGGCCCGCGGGTTCATGCGGGACGCGCCGCTGCTCGTGGCGCTCGACGAGCCGACGGCGGCGCTCGACGCGGAGACCGAGCACCAGCTGTTCGAGCGCTACGCCGCCACCGCCAGGGAAGCCAGGAAGAACGGGAGCGTGACCATCCTGGTGTCGCACCGTTTCAGCACGGTCCGGATGGCCGACCTCATCGTGGTACTCGACGGCGCCCGCGTCGCCGAGACCGGAAGCCACGAGGAACTCCTCGCCCGCGACGGCCGGTACGCCGACCTGTACCGCATCCAGGCCGCCGGTTACCGCTGACCGTCATCCCAGGACAGCATCCGGGCTACCGGC
Organism: uncultured Actinomycetota bacterium; assembly: GCA_963767685.1. Classification (GTDB taxonomy): domain Bacteria; phylum Actinomycetota; class Actinomycetes; order Streptosporangiales; family Streptosporangiaceae; genus Trebonia. The sequence goes on along the minus strand of CAVYEZ010000004.1, from coordinate 401,778 downwards.
GGAAGAAGCGCCCCTTCACCAACACGACCAGTTTTTCAATGATGCTGGATAGCCAGGTTCTTGATGACGGCGCGGACTCAGCAATCGAAGTCGGCGCGGGACTGACTTGCCCTGGGGCCCGCCCGTGCTCGCGGGCGAGCTGAAGCGCGACTTCCCGGTGATAGGGCGGAAGCGCGGGATCAGTAGCGTCGGCAGCGAGCGAGGCTAGCTCCCCCGCGGTGTTCTCGTCACCGTTGAGGGCCTTGGCTTGCGCGGCGTAGAAGAGAACATCACCGTTCCGTGGAGCCTCCGCCAGTACATCGTCGACTTCCGCGTTCGAGCGGGCCTGATCGCCAAGCTTGGCCAGGGCGAGCCCGCGGGCGGCGCGGGCGGCCGGCCTGCCCGCTAGCGATACCCGGTCCAAGTCCAGGATGGCCTGGCGGGCCTCGCCGAGATCGGCGAGGATTTCACCACGTGCGCACAGCGCGACGGTGTTCCCGCCGTCCAAGGAAAGGACCCTTGCCAGGACCGTGACAGCAGCGCGACCATCGCCGAGCCGCCAAAGCGCGCGGGCGAGGTTGGTCTGGATGACGGGATCGCTTGGCATCCGGGCCACCGCCGCCCGCAACTCTTCGAGCGCATCATCCATGCGTGACTGTTCGATAAGCAACTGCCCGACCGCGGTGAGCTGGGTGGCCGCCGCGGAGCTGTCGTACAAGATCTCGAAGAGACTCGCAGCGGCCCGGTGATGGGTTTCGGCCGCCGCCTTGGTCTCGACGGCCTCGCCTTGCTCGGCCGCGATGTTTCCAAGGAGGGACTCGGTCTCCGCGCGCAGCCGCAGGTCGGTGTTGGACGAACGGCGCAGCGTTAGGTCCGCGTATCGCTGCGCGACATCGAGCTCTCCTTCGGCCAGTGCCCGCTCGGCGGCGGCCAGGTATCCCGCCGGGTCGGTCGCAGCGGGAAGCTCGTCAATCGTGTCCTGTAGCGGCTGGATGAGCCGGTCTGTGAGCAGCTCGTACCAGCGTGATCCGGCCCGCGTCGCCACCCGCAGCAGATGCCCGTCCACCAGCGCCCGCGCGATCACATTGGGTGCGCCAGCCGTCTCCTTGATGCCCTCGGAGGCCGTCTCGCGCGCGCCGAGCTCGGTAATGAAAGTGCGCAGCAGCCAGCTGCGAACCCACGCCGCGGGCCGGTCAAAGTCGTCGGCAACCGAGGCGATGACCTGTCCGCAGTAGGCGGCCAGCGCCTTGTCGACGCCCCCGAACAGGCGCACGTCCCGAGTCGTCACCTGCTCGGTGTCTGGCGGCAGCGAGTTCCACAGCCGCACGCACACCGCCTGGAGGAGAGCGGGCTCGACCTGGTCACCGAGAACGTGCCGCTCCGGCCCGCTGCCGGACGCGATGCGACTAGTTTGCAGGTCCGTGATTAGCTCCTCGGCCGCCCCGTCGACGAATGACCATCCGGCCCGGGCGGCTGGCCCGGCCGCGGCCTGGATCGCACCCAGGGGGGTCAGGGCGGTGAGATCGAACCTCGCCGCCCTGCGCAGCTTCACGGCGAGCAGCTCTGCCTCGCAGTCGCGCGCCATGATCAGCAGGCGCAAACGGGGCTCGGCGGCCACCGCCTCGATAAGCTCGGCGAGAAAGTCGTCTCGGTAGTGCCATCGCCGTCCCGGAGCAGCGGGCAGGCGGTCGACCTCGTCGACCGCGGCGTAGAGCGGTCCCGGGTGACGCTCGGCGCGCGCCTTGACGAAGTCCAGGACGGTAAGGCCCACCAGCCTGCTCGGTGCCTCGTCGGGTGACCAGGAGCGCAGCAGGGCGAGGGTATAGGGATTGTGCCTCGGCAGAGCCGCGCCAGGAAACGTCGCGCCCCAGGAGACCCGGCCAGGCGGCAGGACGCGCATCCGACCCTGGGTCATCAAGGGGAGGACTCCGGCGTGGAGCAGGGACGTCTTCCCGCACCCGACCGGCCCGGTGGCAAGCACGATCGGGTTGTCTCGCCAAAAAGCCGCCAGCGCCTTGGACTCGGTCCCGCGCCCGAAGAACCGATCTTGATCGGTCTGCCCAAAGGGGCGCACGCCGGGGTAAGGCGCGCCCGGTTTCCCCTCCGCAGCGCCGCTCCTTTCGACAGCAGCACCACCCGCCACTGCTCCTCCTTAGCGGGCAACGCCGCCGAGGTACGACCGGAATGCCGGTCTATATTGGCGCACATCTTTATCCAGGTCCAGCCAGCACCCAGAACGCCACTATATGGTTTCTACTCCATGTCCGTTTGTCCGCCGATCGCGCCTGAACTCGTTCCCGCGAGTTGCAACTCGAATCATGGAAACCATCCGGAACAATTTTCACACGGTCTCCATGAGGCGGTCGGACGGCGGCAACCGGAGAAGGAGCCGCTGGTAGCGGCAAGGAAACCCATTACGATAGGCGCTGTGACGGTTCCCGGTAATCCGCAGAGGTCGTGGTCGACCGCCCGTATCTGGGTCGGTGTTCCGCCGCGCAACAAGAACTTCACCGGGCGTAGCGACATCCTCGAGCAATTGCGGCGTCGTACGGGGGACGGCGAACCAGCCGTACTGCTGTCGGGGGAGCTGCCGCAGGCGCTGCAAGGCCTCGGTGGCGTGGGGAAAACCGCGGCAGCGATCGAGTACGCATATCGGTACGCCGCCGAGTACGACCTCGTCTGCTGGATCCGCGCCGACCAGACGCCGCTTGTCCGGGCCGCGCTAGCCGGGCTGGCGGGCTACCTTGACCTGTCTGCACCGTCCGCTACCGGGATCGACCTGACAACCCAGGCCGTTCTCGACTCACTTCGGCGAGGGATGCCGTACAGTCGCTGGCTGCTTATCTTCGACAACGCCGACCAGCCGGAAGATCTCCTTCCCTTCATCCCCGGCGGCCCCGGTGACGTGCTCATCACGTCACGGAATCATCGTTGGGGACCGATCGTCGAGACGATCTCGCTTGACGTGTTCGGGCGGGCGGAGAGCGTCGAGTTCCTGCTGAAGCGAGTACCCAAGCGCCTGTCCGAGACGGACGCGGACCGACTCGCCGACCGCCTGGGCGACCTGCCACTCGCGCTGGACCAGGCGGGTGCCTTGCTCTACGAAAGCGGAATGTCGGTCAATGACTACCTGCAGCTGCTAGACCGGCGGGTGACGGAAATCCTGGCGCAAGGGATCGCGCGGGAGTACCCGACATCGATGACAGCTGCCTTGCAGATCTCGGTTGGGCAACTGCGACAACAGAGTCCGCAGGCACTTGAGTTGCTGCGCTGCTGTGCCTTCCTCGGACCTGAGCCGATCCCGCGCGAATTGTTCAAGCTCGGTTCGCGGGAAAGCCAGACCGGAGTGGGCGCGCTGATAGGAGACCCTATCGAGTTGTCCAGTGCCATCAGCGCGCTCGGGCGGTTTGCCCTCGTCAAGGTGGACGGCCCGTATATCACGGTGCACCGACTGATCCAGGCCCTGCTCCGCGACGAACTCGATCCCCGCGCGCAGGACAGGTACCGCCGGGACGCACACTCCATCCTTGCCGCCGGGGCACCCGGAAATCCCGACGACGTAAGGACATGGGATCGGTACCGGGATCTCGTCGCGCACGTCGACTCCGCCACGACGGACTTCGCGCACTGTCAAGTGCCCGAGCATCGGGCGTTCGCCCTGGACGTGGTCCGATACCTCTATGTTTCCGGAGACTTCGTCTCCTGCCGCGTGCTCGCCGAGCGATTCATCGAGCAGTGGACCAAAGACTCGGGACCCACCGATTTCTACGTCCTTGATGCCAATCACCATCTCGGCGACGCGCTTAGGGAACTCGGGGAAGCGGCAACGGCCGGCCAGATCATCCAAACCACGCTGCACGGTGCCGAACAAGCCCTTGGGCCGACCCATCCCCTCACGCTGCAGCTGCGGAACTCTTTCGGCGCCGGCTTGCGGGCGCGCGGCGATTTCGCCGCCGCGCTCGCCCTCGACGAAGAAACGTGCGGACTGCACAGTGAGATTTTCGGGGCGACCGACCCGCAGACATTGCGGGCCAAAAGCAACCTCGCCATTGACTACGTGCTCAACAGCGGATACGTCGAGGCGCGTGAGTTGTACAAGGATGTCTACATACGGCAGCGCGACGCGAACCCGGATGTACGTGCCACCGATGTCCTCCTTGCCTGGTCGGGTCTAGCCAGAGCCGTCCGGCTTTGCGGCAATTTCACCCAGGCGCGTGACCTAGGCCAGGAGGCGATGGTTTATGGTGTGCACCAACTTGGGCCCGAGCATTACCTGACACTGCGCGCAGAGATAGATCTGCCGATCGCCATGCGCAGGATCAGCGCCGATTATGACGAGGCGCTCGAGCTCGCCGCCGACACGCTGGATCGGTGCAGCCGAATTCGCGGAGAGAAAAATCCGGACACGATGGCCGCCGCGATAAGCCTTTCTAATATCCAGCGGGCCGCCGGGCAGGTTGCCCAGGCACTCGAACTGGCCACGGATATCACGGAAAGGTACCCCGAGGTCTACGGTCCCGAGCATCCCTACAATTACGGCTGCATCGGGAACCTCGCCCTGCTGCGTCGATTGACCGGCGACGTTCAGTCCGCGCGCCAACTGAACGAGATGGCCCTGGCGGGGCTGGACGGGAGGATGACTCGCGACCATTTCTTCTCGCTTTCGGTCGCGGTCAATCTTGCCAGCGACCTAGCGGAGTTGGGGGAAACTCGGGCGGCGCGCGCCCTCGGCGAGGACTCACTGGCAAGGCTCACTCGCCTCTTGGGCAAGGATCATTTCTTGACCCTGAGTTGCGCCGCGAACCTGGCGCTTGACCTCTCCGCTGACGGAGCCGACCACGAAGCCAGGACGCTTTCCACCGAGACGGTGGACCGGTGCGAGGGCATCCTCGGGGCTAATGACCCGCTGACCGAGGCCGCTGTCGGCGCGTCGAGAATCGACGTGGACTTCGACCCGCCACCAATCTGACCATCCAGGGTCCTCCCGGTCTGGGACCGGGACTGGCGTCAGCTCGGATGCATGCACTGGCAAAACGATGTGCCATTGAGGGTGAACCGCACATAGGTGCGGCCGACACACTGAAGTTGAGGCTAGGCCAATGGACACTTCACCGGATATGTCGCACCCGGCAACCGACATTCAGCATGGGCAAGGAATTAGCGTTGGCACCAATAATGTACAGATTAACTACTTTATCAACAGCTCGGAGTCGCTAAGGCCCAGACGACGCATTTCGGGGCCACCTGGTAGCTCGAGTTTGCGGGTCTTCATCAGCAGCGCATCGGGAGCGCTGGCTCCGTACCGGCTCGCCGCGATGGAAATATGTGCTCGACTCGACATGATTCCCGTAAGCATGGAAGAGTTCGATCCCGAGCGACCACCTCCGGAAGAGCTGAGTCGACGGGAAATTGAGGACTGCGACGTATTCGTCTTGCTGCTCGCGCACCGGTACGGGTCACGGCCCCCTGGACAGCGGCTTTCATACACCGAACGGGAATACCAGTTCGCTGTCAACCGATCGTCGATGCCATTGATTGCGTTCGTAGTGGACCCGGCCTTCCCGTGGCCGAAGCCTGACATTGATCAGGGCACTGACGCCGAGGAACTTGCCCGGTTCATCCGGCGCGTACATGAAGAACAGACAGTGCACCGTCTCGCCGATTTGGCCACGTTCAGTGGGGATCTCTTGCGGATGCTCAGCACACTGCAAAGAACCGTACTGCCCGCTAGCCGCCTGGCGGGGACGTTGGAAGAGCCGCCGTGGGAGACGTGGCGGCCGACCCCGCCGGAATTTCACGCGGTTCCGCCGTATGTTGGCGGTGCCCCTTTTACTGGCCGCGTCGAGGACCTCGATGTGCTCGATGAGTGGGGCCGTTCGACTGATTCCATGATGGTCGTCGAGGCGCTCGGCGGTACCGGTAAGAGCGCGCTGACCTGGATGTGGGCCCGAGAGCGGGCGCCGACTGCAGTCAATGGGCTAACCGGCCGGCTTTTGGTGGAGCTTCTACGAGGGCTCCGCGTCGATGACGCGATTCCTGCAGGAGGTGCTCGGCTACACCTCAGAAAGACCGATGGAACAGATCACGCGACTCGACCGGGTTGAACTGGCAAACCAGGTGCTGGCGGTTCTGCGCAACCGCTGCTACCTGCTGGTCCTTGACGGCGTCGAACGGCTCCTTGCCGCCTACCACCGGTTCGAGCCCGCAAGGGTGCGTGATGAGGAGGTCCATCCAGACGAGCGGACGCTGATCGAGTCGCAGGCGGACGACATCCTGCGCCGACTAGCCGCGGCGGGGCCGTCGAAGATCTTGATCAGCACCAGGCTGATGCCCGCCACACTCCAGGGGTTCGGGCAGCCACCGCCCGGAGTCCGCCACCTACGGCTTCCGGGTTTGACGGATGACGATACGCGGGCGCTGCTTGGCCGTCTGGGCGTGCGCGGCAGCGAGTCGGCAATCGCCGGCTTCTTCACGCCCCTGGGCAATCATCCCTTGCTACTCGGGGTCGTCGCCGGGCTTGTGCGTGAGTACCGGCCGCAGCCAGGCGGGTTCGACCAGTGGCTGGCCGACCCCACCGCCGGGGGCGCGCTTCGCCTCTCTAGGCTGGACCTGACCCAGCGGCGCACGCACATCCTGACCGCCGCGCTCGCCGACCTGCCGTCTGGCCACCAGCGGCTGCTGGGCTGGATCGCGGCACTGCCAAGCAACGTTAGCTGGGCCACGCTGGAGGCGATCAACCCGTTCCGGACCGAACCGCTGGACACTCAGGTCAGGGTGCGACTCGTCTCTGCCTTGAAGGATCTTGAAGAGCGCGGGTTGCTGTGGTGGAACCGCTCGTCGTCGAATTCCTACGATATGCATCCCATTATCCGTTCCTACGCCTACGAACGGCTCGAAAGCACCGACCAGGTCCAGGCCAACGACCGGATCCGTGACCACTTCCAAGCACTCCCACCAGAAGATCTCCAGCGCGCGACCAGCGTGGAAGACCTCAGCCAAACAATCACCATATTCCGTGCTCTCGTCGGCGCCGGTCACCTCTATGAGGCAATCTCCTTCTGGCGCAATTTTCAATCCGTGCTTATGGACGACCTTGGCGCGTATGCCACGGTCGTCGAACTGCTGACGCCGATCGCAAAGGACGGAACCGTATCTCTCTCTACAGATCTCGCAGGTGCCTACAATCTTCTTGGGCGGTACGATGATGCAATAAGGCTGAGAATTCAGCGCGTAACTAACAGACTGCGCAACCATGATATTTATAATGTTATAAACGGCCTTGATGGCCTATCACTTTATTCAATGAACGCCGGTTCCTATGCAGCCTCATCAGGTTACCTACGGCTCTGGACGGCCCTCGACGCCAAGGTCAATAAGAGAAGCGACCCCAGTCTAGTAATTAGACGGGCAACACATGAACACCTCCAAGGCCGGTCTCAACGAGCGCGTGAACTGCTAAACATGACTAAGGTGCTAGATAATATCTCAGTTAAACATGCAGAAGACGTTGAGATCCTCCAGTTGGTCATCGCCCTTGACGAACAATCTCTGACTCTAGCCCTACTCGATGACGCCGCCACGCGGATACGCACCTGGCTTAATCGCCGCAACTTGGCCGACATTCGGGCCAATTTCTTCATACAGCAAGACCAGTTCGAGGAAGCTCTGACTACGGCGCTGGAATACGAGCAACTCGGCCGCTCCGCGGGCCGGGATGTCCCCTGCCGGAGGGCTTTCCTGCTCGCTAAGCTCAGCCGGGTCAGCGAGGCGGTCGCGGCCGTAGAAGAATCATTGATCCGCATTCCCAGCCTGTACCCGTCTCGGCGTCCCGATTATTACCTCGCGCGAGCACTTTGGGAACTAGGCCGGAGCGCGGAAGCGGCATCACATGCGCGCGAAGCCTACGTACGGGCCTGGGGCGATGGCCCACCGCACGCTGACCACTGGGCACTGCGCGACACCCGCGCTCTGCTACAGGCTATGCGCGTTCCGGAACCGCATTTGCCGGTCACCGACCCTGCCATCATTTCGGTCCCGCTTGAGAAAGAGATTCTCGCCTTTATCGCGACACTGAATGTCCATAAGAGCGATGATTGAGACGAGAGTCGTGATGAGTTATCGCCGGGCGAAGGCATTGAGGGTCATTCACACCGCTCAACGGATTTTCCCAGCATGTCCTCGTGAGCTCTGTGTACGCCGGGGCTAGAATATTCTGGCCCCGGGGCACCCACGCACGCATCTAATGTCCTCGTGGCACCCTGGCCTACGGTTTTCTGCCTTGTGGCCCCCGGACACGGGCTGGTCCCGGCCTCGTGGGCCGCACGGCCCGAATGCTGGGGACCGTCCGCACGGCAGCCCCTGCGCACTGTGAGTAATCCTCATTGACTTCCTGCCCCTGCGACTGGGCGACAGGCGGCGATACTACGGTTAAGTCGCGGACGTCTGGTCGGCACCGGCTCTAACTCGCGTGGTCTTCCCTGCGCCGGGTTCGCTGGTTGGCACGATGGCCTCGCGGCCGTGGCCGTCCGGCCGATCAGTGCGGCCAACCCCTGGTCTCCGCCTTACGGCAATATCCATCAGCCCGCCACCAAGCCGCCAGGGGGGCGGCACCCGTAGTGTCTATATGCATGACGAACATCGACCTCACCGGGCAGACCGCCGTTGTCACCGGCGCGGGTCGCGGCATCGGCCTTGCCGTGACGCGCGCGCTCGCCGCCAGCGGCGCGCATGTGATCGCCGGGGCGCTGCATTCCTCGGCCGAGCTGGACAAGCTCGCGACCGAAGGCACCGCCACGGCTTACCCGGTCGACCTGGCCGCGCCGGGCGGGCCGGCCGAGCTGGTCGCCCGGGCCGGGGACGGCATCGGCATCCTGGTCAACAATGTCGGAGCGGCGCACACGCGAACCGGCGGATTCCTCTCCATCAGCGACGAGGACTGGCTCGCCACGCTCAACATCAACCTGATGTCGGCGGTCCGCGCCACCCGCAGCGCGCTGCCCGCCATGCTCGCGGCGGGCAAGGGCTCGATCGTGAACATCTGCTCGGTCAACTCCACCCTCTCCGACCCGGCGGTCATGGACTACAGCGCCGCGAAGTCCGCCCTGGCGGGCTTTTCTAAGGCGCTTTCAAAGGAAGTCGGGCCCATGGGCATCCGGGTCAACACCGTAAGCCCCGGCCCGGTCGCCACCGACCTGTGGCTTGGCGCGGACGGGGTTGCCGCCACGATCGGGCAGGCCACCGGCGCCAAGCCGGAGGACGTCGCCAGCGGCGCCGCGAGCAGCATGCTCACCGGCCGGTTCACCCGCCCGGAGGAAGTCGCCGACCTGGTGCTGCTGCTGGCCAGCGACGTCACCGGCAACGTCACCGGCGCCGACATCCGCATCGACGGCGGCCTGATACCGACCTGGTAGCCGGTGAGAGGCCGCGTTACCGGCGTGTAGCCGCGGTGAAGCCGCGCCCGCTTACCTTGCTGATCGTGAACACCCGGTCAGTAAGGAAGCGATGCGATGACAGCCACAGCCGCTATTGACGCCGTCGGCCTGGTCAAGGCCTTTGGCCAGCTCCGGGCGGTCGACGGAGTCGACCTGCAGGTACGCCAGGGCGAGATCTTCGGGGTCCTCGGCCCGAACGGGGCGGGGAAGACGACGACCCTGAAGATGCTCGCGACGCTGCTGCCGATCGACGCCGGGCAGGCCCGGGTCTTCGGCGTGGACGTCGCCCGCGAGCCGCACCGGGTCCGCCAGCTGCTCGGGGTCACCGGCCAGTACGCGTCGGTGGACGAGGACCTGACCGCCGCGGAGAACCTGTGGCTGTTCGGCCGGCTGCAGGGCCTGCGCTCGGCGGACGCCCGCGCGACCGCGAGGCGGCTGCTCGCGCAGTTCGGCCTCGAGGGCGCCGCGGACAAGCCCATCTCGCAGTTCTCCGGCGGGATGCGGCGCCGCCTCGACCTCGCGGCCAGCCTGATCACCAGGCCGCCGCTGATCTTCCTCGACGAGCCGACCGCCGGCCTCGACCCGCGCACCCGCGGCGAGATGTGGGACACCATCCGCGGCCTGGTCGCCGACGGCTGCACGGTGCTGCTCACCACCCAGTACCTGGACGAGGCGGACCAGCTCGCCGACCGGATCGCGGTGATCGACCAGGGCCGCAAGGTCGCCGAGGGGACGCCGGACGAGCTGAAGACCTCGGTCGGCAACTCGACCCTGCAGCTACAGCTGGCCGCGGGCGCCGACCAGGAGCTCGCCCGGCAGGTCGTGCTGCGGGTAGCGGGCGCGGAGCCGGTCCTCGCGCCCGAGTCGGGACGGATGAACGTGCCGCTTGACGCCGCCGACCGGGCGGCCGACGTGCTCGTCGGGTTGCGTCAGGCCGGGGTGTCCATCGCCGCGGTGAGCGTCGCCAAGCCGACGCTCGACGAGGTCTTCCTGGCGCTCACCGGCCACGGCGCCGAACAACCGGACGAGCAGGACGCCACCGGCCACGCGACAACCGCCGACATTCCCTTGGAGGTCTTGTGAGCACCATGATCGACATCGCCCCGCCGCGGGTCGTCGACCCGGCCGACGCGGTGGCCCGGGCCCGGCCGCGCGCCAGCGTCGCCGACGCCGTCAGCCAGACGCTGTGCATGGCCTGGCGGTCGCTGAAGAAGATGCACCGCAACCCGGAGCAGCTCTTCGACGTCGCGCTCCAGCCGCTGCTGTTCACGGCGATGTTCGCCTACGTCTTCGGCGGTGCCATCTCCGGCAACGTGCAGAGCTACCTGCCGCTGATGATCCCCGGCATCGTCGCGCAGACCGTGCTGACCACGTGCATGGCGACCGGCGTGCAGCTGCGCGAGGACATGGACAAGGGGGTCTTCGACCGGTTCAAGTCGCTGCCGATCTCCCGGACCGCCCCGCTCGCCGGCCCGATGACCGCCGACCTGGTCCGCTACCTGATCGCCGCCAGCCTGACCTTCGTGATGGGCGTGATCATCGGCTACCGGCCCGGCGGCGGCGTGCTCGGGGTGCTCGGCGCCATCGTGCTGTCGGTGTTCACCGGCTGGTCGCTCGCCTGGATCTTCACCTGGATCGGCACGATGGCCAAGAGCGCCAGGAGCGTGCAGGGGCTGTCGATGATGATCCTGTTCCCGCTGACCTTCCTGTCCAACGCGTTCGTCCCGGTCGGCACGCTGCCGTCCGGGCTGGCGGACTTCGTGAAGGTCAACCCGGTCTCGCACCTCGTGTCGGCGACCCGTGACCTGGCCAACCACGCCACGATCAGCGCCGAGGTGGGCTGGACGGTGCTCGCGGGCCTGGTGGTGATCGTGATCTTCGCGCCGCTGTCGGTGCGCAGCTACCGGCGGCACCTCTAACCGGGAAGCCGCTCCGCCAGGCGGCAGGCTTCCGCAAGGAGGTCGGGCGGCTGGCGGAGCCGGTACTCGGCCACGAACTCGTCGAGCCGGCCGGGGCCGGATTCCTCCGCCGGCGGCGTTATCCGCTCCCACATCATGGTGGGCGTCATCCGGTTGTAGGCGAACCGGTCCGCGAGCGCGAGCAGCCGCAGGGCGACCTCGGCCGGAACTGACTCATCGGACGCTGGCCGGCGGAGCAGGGTCCAGGCGCCGAGCGCGAACAGCAGCTGGCCCGCGGCCGGGTAGTCAAGCCCCGGGGGCGGGCCGCCGAACACCCGGATCGCGTTCTCCCGGCAGGTGAGGAACAGCGCGCGCCCATGCGCCGCGTCGTCGCCCGCCGCGTAGTGCGCGTGCGCGCTCAGCGCCACGGAGTCGCCGAACAGCACCCACGGTTCCAGCCCGGTCAAGGCGATTCCTGGCAGGCGCATCGCGCGCATGCGAGCCGCGCCCTCGCGGTGCAGGCGCAGGCCCTCGGCGTGGTCGCCGGCCGCGAGCGCCAGCTCGGCCTGGCAGACCACGCGCACGGCCCCGCCGCCGAACGTGGCCGGGGCCTCGCCGATGTCGTCGATCCGGCTGAGCTCGTCCTTCGCGTCGGCGAGCCGCCCGTCGGCGATCGCGCAGAGCACGAGCAGCGAACGGAGCTGCAACTCGTCGTCGCCGGCCCCGAGCCGCCGCATCACCGGCAAGGCGGCGGTGGCGTGCTCGACCGCCGCGGCCCGGTCGCCGACGTGCATGGAGAGCTGGGCCAGGGTGGCCCGCGGCATCGCCGCCGCCCAGGGGCCGTCATCGTCGCGGGACAGCGCCAGGGTGCGCTTGGCGGCGGTGATCGCGCCCGCCACGTCCGCCGCATTCTCCCGCATATGGCAGACCCACTGGCTGGCGGCGAGCGCGGTCGGCCGGTCTTCGCCGTCGGCGAGCCGCTCAAGCCGGCCCACGAGGGCGTCGGGGTCGGCTTCCGCCGGGTCGTACGCGAGCAGCACCCGCATCAGCCCGGACAGCTCCGGGGCGCCCGACTCGTCCTGCCCGAGCCGCAGCAAGATCGCGCGAAGCTCGCCGCCGCTCACGCCGGTGGTCATCAGCGAGTTGCTGAGCGTGATCATTACCGAGGCGCGGGCCGCGTCCGCCAGCTCGGGGGACGGCTGCCAGTCGCTCAGCGCCTCGGTGACCGCCGCGGCCAGCACAACGAGCCGGACGTGCTCGCCGCGGACGGTCCAGAACAGCCCGAGCGCGGAGAGCAGCTGAACCAGCGCGCCGCGGTCGCCGTCGGCGAGGGCGGCGCGCAGCTCGTCGGCCAGGTTGACCTCCTCGGCGCCGAGCGCGTCGATGGCCGCGAACTGGCCGCGGCCCGCGAGCTGGGAGCCGTGCTGCCACGCGTAGGCGGCCGCCCAGCGGCGCTGGGCGGCCAGCGCCGCCGCCTCCTCGCCGGCGTCGGCGAGCCGCATCCGGCCGAACTCGCGCACCGTTTCCAGCATCCGGTAGCGGCCGCCGCCCGGGGTCTCCCCGACGCTCAGCAGCGACTGGTCGACGAGGCCCTGGACCGCCTCGGCGGAGTCGTCGCCGAGCACCGCCTCGGCCGCCGCGAGCGTGAACCCGTCGTGGAAGAGCGCCAGCCGCCGCAGCGCCCGCTGCTCGGCCGGGTTCAGCAGGTTCCACGACCAATCGATGACCGCGAACAGGGTCCGGTGCCTGCCAGGGGCGCTGCGGTCGCCGCCGCGCAGCAGCGCGAACCGGTCCTCTAGCCGACGGTCGATCTCTCCAAGCGCCATCGTCCGCGCCCGGGCGGCGGCGAGCTCGATCGCCAGCGGCAGGCCGTCAAGCCGGGCGATGATGCTCGCGACGAGCTCGTCGGTGAGCCGGGCGCTCGGCCGGGCCGCCAGGGCCCGCTCTCTGAAGAGCCGCGCGGCGTCGCCGGCGTCGAGCTCGCCGAGCAGGTAGACGCGCTCGGCGGCGATGGCGAGCGGCGCCCGGCTGGTGATCAGCACGCGCAGGTCGGCCGCGGCGGAGACCAGGAACGCAACGAGGCCGGCCACCGCCCCGATCAGATGCTCGCAGTTGTCGAGCACCAGCAGGCCCGGCGACTCCCCGAGCAGGTGGGCGATGCGCGCCCGGATGTCGGCCCGCTGCGCCGCCGTCAGGACCCGGCGGCCGCTGACCGAGTCGCGGACCCCGAGCACAGAGCCGACCTCCCCGGCGACGTCTTCCGCGGCGGTGACGCCGGCCAGCTCGACGACGTGCACGGCGGGCTCGGCCGCGGCCCTGGCGATCGCGTGGGCCAGCCGGGTCTTGCCCAGGCCGCCGGGGCCGACGATGGACACCACCCTTGAGCTGGCCAGCAGCGCCCGCAGTCGCTCCAGGTCGGCGTCGCGGCCGATCAGCGTGGTCGCGTCGTACCGGATGCCGCGACGAACCGGCCGGTCAAGCGCCAGCAGGCCGCGGTGGGCCTGCTTGAGCAGCTCACCGGGGTCGGCGCCGAGCCGCTCGCGCAGGTCCCGCTGGTACCGCGCGTAGCGGTCGAGAGCGGCCGCCGGGCCGCGGACGGCGGCCTCGCTGCGCAGCAGGTCGGCGAGCAGCGGCTCGTCCTGTGGCCGCTCCGCGTGCGCCAGCTCGAGAACGGGCAGGGCGTCCGCGGGCGCCCCGGTCCGGCTGGACGCGCGCGCCAGGATCACCTGGGCGGCGGCGGCGTCCGCGGCGGCCGCGCGGCGGACCTCCGCCAGCGGGCCGGCGTCCTCGTCGCTCACTCCCGGCAGTCCGGCCGCTAGTTCCATGGCCTCCCGGGCGAGCGCCGCCGCGGCGGACGCGTCCCGGTCAAGCGCGGCCGCGGCGTCATGGGCGAGGGCCGCGAGCCGTTGGCTGTCAACCTCGGCGGGCGCGGCCCCGAGCCGGTAGCCGACACCGTCGGTGACGATCGACTCCGCGCCGCACGCGGTGCGCACCCGGGACACGAGCACCTGCAGGCTCTTCACGCCGTTGGCGGGGGCCTCGTCTCCCCAGACCAGCCCGGCCAGTTCCTCGGCCGGCACCGGGCGGCGGCCCCGCGCCGCCAGGGCCGCGAGCAGCGCCCGGGGACGGTCGCCCGCGACTGGTCGTCCCCGCCAGCGCACGTCCGCCAGCAGGTGCAGGGCGATGCTCACCCGGCCAGTCTAAAATGCGCGGCCGCGGTCAACTGGAACGTTCGGCGGCGAAGGCCTCGGCGGCCTCGTTGACGTTGGCCGTCAGCGTTGGGTGTTTACCTGCTGGCCACCGCGGGCCGGTATACAGCTAGTTATGGACAGGACCATCAAGCTGCTGCTTGCCGATGTCGACGGGACGCTAGTGACGCCCGATAAGGCCCTCACCGACCGGGCGATCGAGGCCGTGCGCAAGCTCGGCGAGGCCGGGATCTTGTTCGCGATCACCAGCGGACGGCCACCCAAGGGCATGTCGATGCTCATCGAGCCGCTCAATATCAGCACGCCGATCGCCGCGTTCAACGGCGGCATCATCGTGAACCGGGACATGTCAGTCATCGAGCAGCGGACGATTCCCGACGGCCTGGTGGTGCCGGTGACGGAGCTGAACACCTCGTTCGGCCTGGACACCTGGGTGTACCGGGGCGCCGACTGGTACATCCTCGACCCCAAGGGCCCCCACGTGGCGCGGGAAACCGCGACGGTCCGGTTCGAGCCGACCGTGGTGGACAGCTACGACGGGCTCACTACCGACGTGGCGAAGCTGGTCGGCGTCAGCGACGACCTGAACGCCGTCGCCCGCGCCGCGCAGGCCGCGCACGACAAGTTCGGCGATCACGTGGCCGCCGCCCGCTCCCAGCCTTACTACCTGGACGTCACGCACCCCGACGCGAACAAGGGCGCGGTCGCCCAGTACCTGGCACGGACGTACTCGATCTCCACCGAGAACATCGCCACGATCGGCGACATGCCCAACGACGTCCTCATGTTCGCCCACTCCGGGCTCAGCATCGCCATGGGCAACGCCAGCCTCGAGGTGCAGCACGCCGCCCGCCGGGTGACCACGACCAACGCCGACGAGGGCTTCGCCAACGCCGTCGAGCGATTCATCCTTCGCGGCTGAACCCGCGCAGGCTCAGCGCCGCCACCCAGCAGACCAGGACCAGGGGCAGCAGCGGCCCGAGCCGCGGCTGCCCGTAGGTCAGCACCGCGCCCTCCGCGGCCGCGCCGGCGACGAGCGCGACCAGCCCGCTGGCGGCCCGCGACCACCGGACCGGGCCTGGCCCGGCGAGGCCGCGGACGGCGTCGGTGAGCGTGCCGGTGAAGAACGTGGTCGACACGTCCGCGACCCCCAGCGCGCGGACGGCCGCGCTCTGCCCGCCCATGGCGAAGGCCGCCACCCCGCACAAGGTCAGTTGCAGGGCCCCGGCCTGCCGTCCGTCGACTAGCCCCCAGGCAATCGCGACGGCGGCCAGCGGGAGCGCCTCGGCCGCGATCGCGACCGCGGCCGGGCGGGGCCAGACGGAGCGCTCCGTCGCCGCCTTAGCGTGCTCTTCCCAAGCGCGGATGAGCCTGGCCGTGAGGAACACGGCCACGATGAACCCGGCCAGCGCGACGCCGGCGTGCCCGCCGGGCGCGCCCTCGTGGTGGGTGATGCTCAGCCCGACCAGGACGAGGTTGGCGGTCATGATGCTGGCGGGGACCCCGCCGAGCCCGGTCAGGCTCAGCACGTTCACTGCGCCGGCCGCGGCCGTCAGCAGCACCACCAGCGCCTCCCGGCGCCGCGTTTGGGTCATGACGGGGATGGTACCGAGCCGGCGGCCTCTCGCGCCTGTCCCGCCCGCCGCGCGGCCAGCCACGGTACGCGATTCGCGAGTCGGCCGCCCCCGTCCGGGATGGTCAGGCTTAGTCATCCGAACGGGGGTCATGACTTCGCCATTAATCCCGGCAAATATTGAGACATCGGCAGCGACAGCCCGTGGTCTACGGAGTCCTCCGGGTTACGATGTTGGTTCAATGTTGGGCAGTGCCGGGCAGTTCGCCGCCCTACAACGGGCCAATTGTGCATTATTGTGGCGAAGCATTTGCCTGACGGAAGGCGAGCCGACGATGCCGCGATCGATCGTGCAGCCGCTCCGCCGCTGGGACCCCGAACAGATCGGCCCTTATTCGATCATCGGGAAGCTCGGTGCCGGGGCGATGGGCCAGGTGTTCCTTGCCCGCTCCGCGGCCGGGCGGCTCGTCGCGGTCAAGACGATCCGGGTGGAACTGGCCGAGGAGGCCGGGTTCCGCGCCCGGTTCGCCCGCGAGGTGGCGGCCGCCAGCCGGGTCAGCGGCGTGTTCACGGCCGCCGTGATCGAGGCCAACCCGGACGCGGACCTGCCCTGGGTGGCCACCGCGTACGTCCCCGCGCCCTCGCTGAGCACGCTCGTCAAGCAGGCGGGCCCGCTGCCCGTGCCCGCCGTCCGCTGGCTGGCGGCCGGCTGCGCGGAGGCGCTGCAGTCCATTCACGCCGCGGGCCTGCTGCACCGCGACGTCAAGCCGTCCAACGTGCTGGTGGCGCCGGACGGGCCGCGGGTGATCGACTTCGGCATCGCCCGGGCGGCCGAGCGGGTCCAGCTCACCGCCACCCACGGCGCGTCCGGCACGCCCGCCTACATGGCGCCCGAGCAGGCCAGGGACGCCACCCAGGCCTCGCCCGCCAGCGACGTGTTCTCCCTCGGCGCGACGCTGGTGTACGCCGCGACCGGGCACGCGCCGTACGAGGGCGAGACGGTCATGGACATCCTCGTCCGGCTCGCGACCGAGCCCCCCGACCTGGCCGGCGTGCCGGAAGAGCTTATGGACCTGGTCGCCCCCTGCCTGGAGCGCGTGCCGCGGATGAGGCCCACGGACGGCACGATCCTGGGCAGGCTCGGCCCGTTCGCCAGCCAGGCGGGCCCCGGCCATTCCTACCTGCCCGAGGCCGCGATGGCGGTGATCGCCGAGTACCAGCAGGCACCCCTGGTCCCGGTCGTGGCCGACGACGGCCAGGCGGAGGAGATCGGCAGCGCGACGGCCGGCTCGGCGGTCGCGGGGGCGAGCCAGTACCCCACGTCGGGCTCGCTGACCCCGCTGCCGGGCTTTCACTCGATCGACGGCCTCGGAGCGCGGCCCGGGCAGTCGACCAGACGCCGCCGCCGGCGGCGGCGGGCGCCGGACGCGGAGCCAAGCCCGCGCCCGCCGACCCGCGTGCTGCTGCCGTTGTGGGCGCGGGTGGCCGCGGCGGTGGTGCTGCTCGGCGGGGGCATCGGGATCGGGGCGGCGCTGCAGGGGCCCGGCGCCCGGGCGGTCGGCGATACCCCCGCGAGCGCCCCGAGCGGCAGCCGATCACCCAGCGCCGGAGCCATCGCCAGCACCGCGAGCAGCAGCCACAGCGCTCGCGCGGTGAGCACTAGCACCGCGAGCAGTACGGCCCGCGTCACCGATCCCGGCCCGGTGGCGTCACCGCCGCCGTGCGCGCGCCACCTGGTGGACACCACGCCGGAGCTGTGCGTCAGCCAGCCCTTCGGCGACGGCGACACGGTGTACATCATCCACGGCACCGGCTTCCGGAAATTCACCGCCGTCACGGTGCAACTCGTCGGCGTCGGCGTCGGGCCGTACGAGCCGGTCACCTCGACCGACCAGCCCACCACCGACATGCAGGGCACGTTCAACTACGCCGTCGACCAGGGGCACGTCTTCTTCAGCGGGCCGATACCGCCGGGCATCTACAAGGCGACCGCCAGCGAGTCCGGCGGGCTCAGCGCGAGCGCGTCGTTCCAGGTCAATGCGGCCGCGCAGGGCGGCCCGCCGGTCCCGCCCGGCCAGGGGCCGCCGTAGGCCGCTAAGTCCGAGTCCCACCAGAGGTCTTCCTGGCGTGAGCACCAGGCCGGATCGCCGAGCAGCCGCAGGTCCCCCGGCCCGACGATCCCGTGCTCGATGAGGATCCGGACGGCGACCTCGTCCGACAGACGGACGTCCGGCCCGGCCAGCCCGCGGTCAGCGATCTTCCGGCGCAGCACCTTGACGTGCTCGGCGACGCGGGCGGACAGGCGGTCGCGGAACTCGGGATCGCTGTCGAACCGCTCGATCTCGTGGTGCGCGCCGGTCACCTCCAGCGCGGCCCGGGCGATCTCGGGGGTGCGCGGCAGCGGTGACGCGGCGCCCGGGTCGAGGAGCCACGGCCGACACCACATCAGCGCGACCAGGAAGAGCTTGGTCTTCGGATCCAGGTAGAGCGGCAGCACGGTGCCGTCGGCATCCGACTGCGCCGGGCTGCCCGCGTTCGCCGACGCGGGCGGCCGCCGGTGCCTGCCGGGAACGGTGACCGCGATCTGCAGCCCGTCGTCCAGCATCGAGCGCGAGCCGACCATCGCCGTCCCAGTGTGCACGAGCCAACCCCCTGCCGGGTCGCCGTCGCCTTCCACGCGCGGCAGCCGGATGCGGTACCCGTCTCCCGCCACGTAGAGCGCGTGGGTCTTGCTGATGTTGGCGATCCAGGCGCCTTCCGGCGTCGCCGCGATCACCCCGGCCCGCCTGGACAGCCCGCGCCCGGCGGAGATCGCCAGGTCCACTTCGGGTCCTCGCCCGAACACCAGCTGGCTGCCTTCGGTGAGCCGGATGACCTGGCCAGACGGAGTACTCACGTGCGCGGCCACCGGCCCAGTCTAGGCAGCGGGGCCCGCGCTGGGCACCCCCGGATTCGGGGATAGCGCGGAAGGCCCGCGGTGCGGTTAGCTCCAGTTGGCGAGACGCCGGGCACTGCCTTTGGGTGACACCCGTGAGGGCAGGGCCGGTACCGGAGGGGGGGACCCAGCGGTCCCGGGGTGACCCGGTACGTACGGCCAGGCAGAGCCCGGCGTCTCGCCAGGAACCCGGCCTCGCCCCGATCCGCCGTTCCCGGGCAAGGGCCCGCCCGTTCGGTGGCGCTCGGGTGGCTTAGACCCGCGTAACCGGACCTGGGCAGCACGCGCCGAACGCGCGGCGGCGTTGCCCCGGTGCTTCCTCGGAGCTCTGTGCTTCCTCAGAAATCGCGATATGTCCCGCTTAGTGCCTCGAAGGCCGCGATGCTGGAGACGTTTCACGATAATGATCCGGTGTCCTGTTCCGCCCCGTCTCAGGCCTGAGGAGCGCATGGCTAACCACGGACGTTCTTCGGGTGCCCAGCCGCCGGGCGGCCAGTACCCCCCGCGCCGCGCCCGGCCCGCGGACCCGCAGCCGTCCGCCCGGCGCACGGGAGCGCAGGCGCAGGCCCGGCCGGAGCCGGCCGGGCAACTGCCGCCGCCGGAGTGGGCCGACCCCGCGGTGGGCCGCCGGTGGACGACGTCCTGGCGGGCGCCCGCGACCGGCGGGCAGCCGCGGCTGCCGGACGCGGGGCCAGGCCCGCGGCGGTCGCCGCCCAGGGAGGCGGCCCCGCCGTCGCCTGCCGCCCCCGCCAGGACCATGGGCGCCGTCAGGGGCACCGGCGCCAACCCGGCCCTCGATCCCGCCAGGACCACCACGGGCAACCGGACGCTCGACCCCGCCAGGGCCGCCGGCGCGCCGAGCAGGACGGCCGGCGCCATGCGGACCGCGAAGCCGATGGCTCCGGGCACCGGGAAGGCGCGGGTCGTCCTGCCCATCGTGCTGCTCGCGGTCATCGCGCTCGGCCTCGTCGGCGTCGGCTACCTGTGGTGGCGTAACACGTTGTTCCAGCACACCCCGGGCGCGGTGCTGACCGACATCGGCGAGGTGCTCGGCCTGCTCGCCGGGTACGGCGTCGTCGTCCTCGTGGCGCTGATGGCCCGGCTGCCCCCGCTGGAGCGCGGCGTCGGCACCGACCGGCTGGCCCGCTGGCACTCCCTCGGCGGCAAGTGGGTGATCGGCGTGACCAGCGGGCACGTCGTGTTCATCATCTGGGGCATGGCGGTCACCGCGCACGAGAGCGTGACCAGCGAGACGCTCACGCTGGAGAAGACCTTCCCCGACATCCTGATGGCGACGGTCGCCTGGCTGCTGCTGCTGATGGTCGCCGCCATCTCGATCAGGGCCGCGCGCCGCCGCGTCGCCTACGAGACCTGGTACTACGCGCACCTGTACACCTACCTGGCGATCGCGCTCGCGTTCAGCCACCAGTTCGCCAACGGCGGCGCGTTCGCGGAGAGCCTGCAGGCCCGGATCGCCTGGTCGGCGCTGTACGCCGTGGTCGGCGCGCTGCTGCTGTGGTACCGGGTCATCACCCCGTTGCGCAGCGCCGCGCGGCACCAGTTCACCGTGCAGGCGGTCAGGCCCGAGGCGCCGGGCATCGTGTCGGTGCTCATCTCCGGCCGCGAGTTCGATCACCTGCGCGCGGAGCCCGGGCAGTTCTTCCGCTGGCGGTTCCTCACCCGCGAGCTGTGGTGGCAGTCCCACCCGTACTCGCTGTCCGCGATGCCGCAGCCTGACCTGATGCGGATCACCGTCAAGGCCCGCGGCGACCACAGCGGCTCGCTGGCCAACCTGAGGCCGGGCACCAGGATCATCGCCGAGGGCCCGTACGGCGCGTTCACGCCGTCGCTGACGGGCCGCCGGGTGCTGTTCATCGCCGGCGGCGTCGGCATCACCCCGATCCGGGCGATGTTCGCCGCGCTGCCGAAGCGGATGTCCGGCGGGATCACGCTCCTGTACCGCGCGAGCCACCCCCGCGACGTGGTGTTCAGCCGGGAACTGAACGCGATCGCCAGCGACCGGCAGGCGTCGCTGCACTACCTGATCGGCTCCCGCGAAGAGCTCGGCTTCGACCCGCTCGACGCCGACCATCTGCAGCAGACCGTGCCCGGCCTGCACCGCTACGAGGCGTACGTCTGCGGCCCGACCGGCATGACCCAGGCCGCGGTGAGCGCGCTGGTCGCCGCCGGCATCCCCCGGCGGCGCGTGCACCACGAGTCCTTCGACCTCTGACCTGAAGTAATCGCCCCGTAGGAGGCTTAATGCGCCGCGCCGTCGTGATCATCGGCACTACCGCCGCCGGCCTTGCCGCGCTGTTCTCGTACAGGTCGCACGTGGCCGGCGTGGCCGTGGCCAGCACGGCGCCTGCCCCGCCGCGCGTCAGCGCGACGCCGGCCACTCCGGCGCCGAGCCACTCGGCGAGCCCGTCACCGTCCAGGTCCGCCGCGAAGAAGGCCACGCCGAAGCCGTCGCCCGCCAAGGCCACGCCGCCGGCCACGCACTCGGCCGCGCCGGTGGTCACGCCGACGCCGGCAGCACACCCGACCACCCCGGCGCCGACGAAGAGCACGGCCCCCGCGGGCCCGTCGGGCACCTTCACCGGGGCCGCCGAGAACACCCAGTACGGGGAGGTGCAGGTGCAGATCACCGTCAGCGACGGGAAGATCACCAACGCCAACGGCAGCCTGCCCCAGGGCGGTGACAGCATCGCCCAGAACGCGCTCCCGCAGCTGAACCAGGAAGTGCTGACCGCGCAGAGCGCCAACATCCAGGCGGTCAGCGGCGCGACCTACACCAGCCAGGGCTACATCGGCTCCCTGCAGCAGGCGGTAAACCAAGCCGGCCTCTGACCGAGGCCGGCCTTCGCGAACGGCTTAATCGCCGAGGCGGCGGGTGAAGCCCGGCGGGATCACCAGGTCGTCCGGCGTCAGGTCGGCGATCGACGCGTGGCCGAGGCCGAGCAGGCAGGCGTCGATGCCCGAGCGGAAGAGGTCGAGCACGTTCTCGACGCCCGCCTGCCCGTTGGCCCCGAGGCCCCACAGGTAGGCGCGACCGATCATCACGGCCCGAGCGCCGAGGGCAAGCGCCTTCACCACGTCGCCGCCGCGCCGCACGCCGCCGTCGAGCAGCACCTCGACCTGGTCGCCGACCGCCTTGGCGACGTCGGGCAGCAGCCGGATGGTGGCGGGCGTGCCGTCCAGGTTGTTGCCGCCGTGGTTGGACACCGAGATCGCGGACGCCCCTGCGTCCACCGCCCGCTTCGCCTCGTCGATCCTGGTGATGCCCTTGACCATGAAGGGCCCGTCCCACTGCGACCGCAGCCAGGCCACGTCCTCCCAGGACGGCGGCGTCGTCTGCATCCACTGGCCGTAGGCGCCGAAGAACGTCGGCGCGGGCGCGCCGCCAACCGGCAGGTTCGGCACCGTCAGGTCGGGCACGACGCCGTTGCGCAGCCACTGGTACAGGTACGCGGGCCGCGTGATCGTCGCGGGCACCTGGCGGAGCATCTCCTCGAACGTCATCTTCTCCGGGATGCGGGGCGAGCCCCAGTCCCGGCCGAAGGAGAACGACCAGTCGAGGGTCACGATGATGCCGACCGCGCCGGCCTTGCGGGCCCGGTCCATCCGCTCCGCCATCTCGTCGCGGTCGCCCACCCAGTACATCTGGAAGAACAGCTTGGGGTTGGCGGCGATGACGTCTTCGATCGGCTTGGACGCGAACGACGACAGCCCCATCGCGGTGCCGCGCGCGGCGGCGGCCCGGGCCACCGCGACCTCGCCGTCGGGATGCACCGCCTGGACGCCGGTCGGCGAGATGAGCACGGGGAGCGAGATCTCCTGGCCCATGACGGTCGTGGCCATGGCGCGGTGCGCGGGCAGCCCGGCCGTGCGCGGCGCGAACCCGAGCTCGCCGAACGCGGCGACGTTGTCCTTGATCGTCGCGCCCGCCTCCGCGCCGGCGATCAGCGCGCCGTACACGGACTTCGGCAGGTGCCTCTTGGCCCGGCGCTGGGCGACCGCCACCGTCTCGAACCACTTGTTAGCCATAATCCCATCACTACCGTTCCTGAGCACTGATTAACAATGAGCATTCCCCAGTGGGTGGCCCCACTATCCGCCGCGTAAGTAGCTTCATCTCCTTTCTCCGGCGAGCCGTATTAGCTCGCGAAAAAGTCACTAAGCGCCGGGGCAACGTCCCGATAGGTCCGGACCTGGCGGAGCCTGCCCCGGCCGAGCCCGGCGAGGTCGCGTGCCAGCTCAGCATCTTGCTCGCCGGTCACGTCGAGCAAGATGTCCAGCCGTGACAGCCGCGCCGCGAACGGCCGCGGGTCCGGTCCGGCGTTGTGCACGCAGTCGGACAGCAGCAGCACCCGGGCGTCCCTGGCCGGGACCCTTGCCAGCTCGCGCCGGGCCACCTGCAGCGGGAACGCCAGGTTGGTGAGCCCGCGGGCGGGGATCCGCAGCATCGACTCCACCAGCCGTTCCGGTGGCACGTGCTGCCCGAGGCGGGACAGCACCGCCGCGTCCGACCAGAACGCGATGACGCCGAGGTCGTCCCGCGCCAGTTCCGCGGCCAGCGCCCCGATGGTGGCGGCCGCCGTCTGCGCCCGCTCCCCGCGCATGGACCCGGAAAGATCCACAAGCAGCACCACCGAACGAGTGGTGGTGACTCGCTCGCGGACGATGATGACAGTGTCTCCCGCGCTCTCCTCCGGCGCGCTGAACCCGCCGTTTCCTCCCTCGTCGCTCAGTCCGGGAACGGCGGCGCGCGCCTTTGGCTCGCGCTCCATGAGCTCGGGATGCTCGACAAGTCGTTCCAAGGTCCGGTCCAGGTCGATGTCGTCGGAGCCGCCGCGGTACGGGACGCTGGCGACGTCACCGGCGCCGCGCCGCGCCGTCCGGTCGGTGCGCGGCCGGCGCACGGCGAGCCGCGAGGCGATCTCCCGCGCCCGGCGCAGCGTCTCCGCGTCGACCCGACCGCCCTCGGTGTCACTGACGGGAGAGACGAGCGCCGCCTGCTCGTCGGTGGTCGCTGGCCCGCCGCTGCCGGCCGAGGTAGCCGCCTTTGCCGAGCGACTGCGGGACTCCGCCTGGAGCGTCGGGCCGCCTCCCTGGGCGGCGGAGGGCGAGACGTCACGCAGCGACGGCTCCTCGGTTAGCGTCTTCGGCTTACGGCGGAGCGGCTTGAGCGGGCCCCGCTGGTCTCGTCGCCGGCCCGGATCACCCGGGCGCTTGACCGGGGAATCCGCCGCGACCGCTCTTCAACCAGGGGCCGCCGTGGCCGGGACGAGGATGAAATGGTCCTCCCAGATCTGGCGGAGCACCTGCTCAGGGGTGGCCTCGACCGTTTCGTCGAGGAAGATCCGCCCGGACAGCGCGACGATCATCGCGTCGTAGACGGTGTCACGGTAGCGCTGCTCAGTCTCTTCGGCCGGGACTGGCGCTTCGCCTCGGTCGCCGGTTTCCGTGCTGCCGGTGTCGTTGGCTGAGCCGCCTGCCTCCCCGCCGTCAGTGTCATGAGCCCATCCGGCGGAGCCAAGCCCTCGTTCGGAGTCAAGGAGAAAGAGCTCCCCCGCGACCAGGGTCAGGTCGATGGCGCCGCGGACGCTGCTGCCCTGCCTGATGTCCTCGTGCTCCCTGGTGGCACGGGTGACGGCCACCGCGTCGGCGACGAGCCGCTCGTACACGGCGGGCTTGAGGTCAGCCGATACCAGGTCAAACTGGGGGGCGCGGAGCGTGACGATGCCGCGCTCGGCCGCCGCGTCCTGGTAGGTGATCGCGAGGCGGCACAGCCGGTCGTGCACGGACGTGGACAGCCGGTTGGTGCCGATGTTGTCGTAGGGGTTCATTGAGGCGACGACGCGGAAGGTGTCCTTCGCGATCACCTCGCCGACCCGGGGTACCGCGATGCGGCGCTCGGCCATCGCGGTCAGCAGGGTGTTGAGCGTGTCCTCGGGCGCGCGGTTGAACTCCTCGATGTAGAGGAAGCCGCCGTGGCGCATGGCCTCGACTAGCGGGCCGTCGACGAAGTTCTCCGGGCTGTAGTCCTCGCGCAGCACCCGGGCCGGGTTGTGGTGCCCGACCAGCTTGGCCGGGGTCAGGTCGGCATTGCCCTCGACGAACACCAGCGGGATGCCCCACTCCGCGGTAATCGCCCGCAGCAGGGTGGACTTGCTGGTACCCGGCGGCCCCTCGAGGATGATGTCGCGGCCCGCCGCGACGGCCGCGAGCACCAAGCCGAGCTCGCGTTCCCGGCCCAGGACGCTGGCCTGGACGCGGTCCCTGACATTCGACAGTGGCTCGCGGCCGTCACGGCCGGTGCTCATCGGACCGTGCTCATCGAATCGTGTTCCCGGCGTCGACGGTGAACTCCAGGCCGGTCACGTACTGCGCCTCGTCCGAGGCGAGGAACAGCACGGCGTTGCTGATGTCGCGCGGCTCGACGCTCTCCACCGGAAGCGTGTTCATGAAGATCGGGCCGAGGTTCTGGTCTCGCTCGATCAGCGGGTTCAGGCCTCCGAGGCCCTCGACCATCGGCGTGTTCACGCCGGTCGGGTGCACGGTGTTGACCCGGATCTTGTACTGCGCGAGTTCGTTGGCCATCGTCCGCGCGATGCCGACGACGCCGTGCTTGGCGGCGACGTACGGGGCCAGGAACGGCAGCCCCTTAATGCCAGCGGTGGAGCTGGTGCAGATGATCGACCCGCCGCCGTTCCTGATCAGGTGCGGCGCGGCGGCAACCATCGTGTTCCACACGCCGGTCAGGTTGGTGTCGAGCGTGTCCTGCCAGACCGCCGGGGTGACCTCGTCCCAGGCCTGGACCGTGCAGATGCCCGCGTTGGCTATCGCGATGTCGAGCCTGCCGAGCTCGGCGACGCCCTCGTCCACGACCGCCGTGAGCGCCTGCGCGTCACGGACGTCGGCGGGCTTCGCGATGATGCGCCGGTCCAGGGCCTCGACCGCCTTGACGGTTTCGGCCAGGTCCGCCTCGGTCGACATGCCGTAGCCGACCGTCGCGTAGTCCTTGCAGATGTCGACGGCGATGATGTCCGCGCCCTCTTCCGCCAGCCTGATCGCGTGGCTGCGGCCCTGGCCGCGGCCGGCCCCGGTGACGAAGGCGACCTTGCCTGCTACTCGTCCTGCCATAGTGGCTAATTCTCCTCTATA
The DNA here is from genome assembly GCA_963767685.1 of uncultured Actinomycetota bacterium. Classification (GTDB taxonomy): domain Bacteria; phylum Actinomycetota; class Actinomycetes; order Streptosporangiales; family Streptosporangiaceae; genus Trebonia. The sequence goes on along the minus strand of CAVYEZ010000004.1, from coordinate 375,586 downwards.
CCTTGTGGTCTACTTCTGCATGAAGCCGGCGTTGACCGGAAGCGTGATGCCGGTGACGTAGCGGCCCTCGTCCGAGGCGAGGAACACCAGCGCGTTGCTGATGTCGGCCGGCTCGACCCACGGGATCGGGCCCCGAGCCGCACCGGTGATGAAAGCGACCTTGCCTTCAAGCTTTCCCATGACCTTGCGTTCCTCTCGTCTGCCCGTCCGGTCGACTGTTTGGTCGGGCGGGCCCAGGGACCGCGTCCCCGGGGGATGACTGCGTGGTCCCGGGACGGTGAGGGAACCGGTTCGCGGCGCGTGCGGTTGCCTGGGTGGACCCTTTCAGCTGGCGGTTGAGTCGGCTCTCAGCTGGCCTGCCGCGGCCGGAGCGACATCGCTCGGGCTATTACGTCAGCCAGTGACGTAATACGGCCGATATTAATGACAGACACTGACAGAAGCAATTGAACGTGACGTAGGTCACCTTCGTGCTGAGCTTGCGACGCTCCGGGGACGCTGCGTCCGTGGCGTGACTTTCCGGTAGGCGGCGTAGTGTCTGTTAATGTCAGTAGCTGACAATAACAAGGCGTCTGTGACCAACGGGTGGTGTGGTTGACCGAGCAACGCGAAGCCGATCGGGGGCAGGCCCGCCGCGGGCGGCCGCCGTCGACGAGCCGCCGCGAGCTGCGGCTGATCGCGCTGCGACTGTTCGCCGAGCAGGGGTTCGACAACACCACGATCGAGCAGGTCGCCGCCGAGGCGGGGGTCAGCGAGCGCACGTTCTTTCGCTACTTCACGACGAAGGCGAGCGTGCTCTGGACCGAGTTCGAGACCGAGGTGGAGACGATCAGGGCCTCGCTCGCCGCGGTCCCCGACGACGTGCCGCTGATGGACGCGATCCGCGGCGCGGTGGTCGCGGCGAATCACTACCACGCCGAAGACGTCCCCGAGATGCGGATGCGGATGCACCTGATCGCCACGGTGCCCGCGCTCTCGTTCAGCGCGGCCGAGCACTACGAGGCCTGGGAGCGGGCGATCAGCGAGTTCGCCGGCCGGCGCCTCGGCCAGCCCGCCGACTCCCTCTACCCGCTGACCATCGGCCGGTCCGCCCTGGCCGCCTGCCGAGCGGCCTACGACCGCTGGTCGGCCCGCGCGGACGACGACCTGACCTTCTACCTCGACGCGGCGCTGAGCGCCCTGGCGGCCGGCTTCGCCGCGGAGGCCCTCAAGCGCGCGATAGCCGCCGCCACCGCACCAGCCACCGCACGGGCCACCGCACGGGCCACCCGCGCCTCGTGACGTCCCGCCACTGAGGACTACGCGCCGACCCGCTGCTCTGGCTTGGCTTGGCCGGTGACTAGTGGTCGGTGACTTGCGTGAAGCGTGATGTTCCCGGAGAACATGTGGCGACCGGCACGCCGGCGCCCGAGTCCGGCTAAGCAATTAGCACGGAACATTTGCTCAGCGCGGAGACTACCCGGGCCGAAGGGAACGCAGGCCGAACAAGCCTTTTTAGGCGAGGGCTTTTATGTGACGTACTTGGGAGGGACAGGGCGGGTGGGCTAGCGGCGGGCTACGCCGCACCACATCGTCGACTTCGCCGTGGCCGTGAGGTCGGAGTCGGGGCGCCACTGTTGCACGGGGACGACGCCCGGCGCCACGAGCTCGAGGCCGTCGAAGAACCTGGTGACCTCGGGCCGGGTGCGGTGCCGCTGCGTCTCGCGGGCGAGGCGGTTGTAGCGGCGGCGCGCCTCGGCCACCTGTTCGGTCTCGATGTCCGCGGCCACCTGGGAGAGGGCCAGGTAGCTGCCCGGCGCCAGCGCGGCCGTGAGCTGGCCGACGATCCCGTAGGGGTCGTCGTCGTCCACGATCAGGTGCATGACCGCGATCAGCATGATCGCCACCGGACGGGTGAAGTCCAGCGTCCGCGCCGCCGCGCGCAGGATCTGGTCGGGGGTCCGCAGGTCCGCGTCGATGTAGTCGATCGTGCCGGGCAGCGCGCTGGTCAACAGCACCCGGGCGTGCTGCAGGACCACCGGGTCATAGTCGACGTACACGACGCGGGCCGCGGGAGTCACGGCCTGCGCCACCTCGTGGGTGTTATTCGCCGCCGGGATGCCGGTGCCGATGTCGAGGAACTGGGTGACCCCGGCCTCGGCGGCGAGGAAGCGCACCGCCCGCGCGAGGAACGCGCGGTTGGCCCGCACCGACTGGACGATGCCCGGGTAGGCGGCCATGACCGCGTCGCCCGCCGCGCGGTCGGCGGCGAAATTGTCCTTGCCACCGAGCCAGTAGTCGTGCACGCGGGCGCTGTGCGCCACGCTGGCGTCAATGCGGGGCTGGCCGACGTGTTCGGCGCGACCACTCGGATCCACGTTCCGAATATATCGGACATAAATGGTCTTAAGCCGGCGGTCACCTTGCCGTGCGGGTCGCTGTTGTTGAGCACCGCCACGACCTGGTCGTAGTCGCCCCGGGCCTCGCCGTAGCGCAGGAACTTCACCACGGACTCGAGCCCCGGCTAGCGCCCGGTACCCGACTCCGAGTCGTAGCGGAAGCCGCCGAGGAAGCGGCGGAACAGCCCGCCCTCGCGCATCAGCGGCGGGGCGGGCGGCGGCGCCTCGGGGAGTTCCCGGCCCTCGGGCTCGTCGTAATCCGCCCGCGCGATGGCGTCCACGACCTGCGCCTCGTCGAATGCCGTCGAGCCGGGGATCTCCGGGATGAAGCCGACGAGGTCGCCGTCGAGCAGCACCTCGGCCTCCAGGGACGTGGTGCCCTCGTTGCCCCAGATCGCCTCGCGCCCGCCGCTGAGCACGACGCGGACCCCGTAGATGTCAATCCCCGCATTTTCCAGGTGCGCGTCGATGCCGCGGTCCCGCAGCGCGTCGGCCACCCGCCGGGCCCGGTTCTCGTCCATTCGCCCAACCTACCTGCTGCTCCCGGTTGCGGGGATGCGAGGCAGAGGCGGCATGGAGCTAGCTTTCAATGATGTTTCAGAGATAAGCCTTACGTTGCTGGCATGGATGAGTTCAGGGCGCGTCGGGTGGTTGACGCCCTCCGTGACCGTGGTGTTAATGCTCACCTGTTCCGCGGGGACGGCCAGTACGGCGTGCGGGTGACGTTGCCCGGCGGTCGCGAGGCGGAGTGGGATACCGACGGCACGGCCGGCCTCGAGGCCCAGGTCATGGAGGATGGCATGCTCGTCGGGTACGTGCCGGAGATCCACGGCTCGGAGGACTTCAGCGAGGCCCAGGTCGTCGACGCCATCGCGCGTACCGACTACGACAAGCCGGTTGGCACCCTGCGGGCCACCGCTCCCCCGCCCGGGGCCGCGCTCATGCGCGAGGGCGGGCTCTTCCGCCGCTTCCTCGACGGCTTCCGCTACCGGTAGCCCCTCACCGGGCCCGGGCGGCGATGGCGCGCAGGTCGGCCGCGGGGCCGGTGAGCTGCCGACCGGCGGCCCATACGCCAAGCAGTCGCCGCGCTAGGTTCAGGTCACCGTCGTCACCGGGACCATCGGGCTGGCCGCGCGCACCGGCGACGACATGCTGCGCTACGCTGCCGCCGCCCTGTTCGTGCTGCTGGTCGCCGCCTGGCTGACCGTCGCCGTCCGGACGGTGCGCGACGGTGCCCGCGGGCGGCTGTTCCTTCCAGCGGCACCCGCACCCGTGCCGGTGCCCGTACCCGTGCCCGTCCCGCAGGCGGCGCCTAGGCCCGGGACCGGCCCGCGGAAAAAAATCTGAAAGACGATTTCATAGTTGTCCCCAATGTGGTTAACTCTGAAAGAGGCTTTCAGATCGCGCGGGAAGGGAGCGGGGAGGCAGGTGGCCGAAGAAGCCCGGGTACATCTCGAAGACCCGGAGGCGATAGCGGCGCTGACCCACCCCGTCCGTTGGAAGCTGCTGAACTACCTGATGTCCTCCGGTCCGGCGACGGCGTCGCAAGGCGCCCGCGCCGTCGGCGACACGCCGTCCAACTGCAGCTATCACCTGCGAACGCTGGCCAAGTACGGCTGGGTCGAAGCAGACGGCTCCGCCGACGCCCGCGAGCGCCCCTGGCGGGCTCTCGTCACCGGCTTCAGCCTGGAGCAGCCCGGCGACCCGGACAGCCCGCTTGGGCGCAATACCGCGGCGCTGCTGGCCATGACGATCCAGCAGGACCAGCAAGAGGCCCTGGAAGCCGTGGCACGCTTCACGACACTGGAGCGTCCATGGCAGGACGCATCGTTTCATAACACCTACACACTCCGTATGACCGCGACCGAACTGGCGGACGTGACCCGGCAACTGGACGCACTGATCCGGCCCTATATCGCCGCTACGCGTGACGAGCGGCCGGACGGATCGGCGCTGGTCCATCTGAGCCTGCACGCGTTTCCCGAGGGATCCGATCCGGCGGAGCCAGAGCGATGATCGCTCTGCGCAATCGAGACTTCCGCCGCTTGTGGCTGGCCGGGCTCATATCCGACACCGGCGACTGGATGCTGCTTGTCGCTCTCCCGGTCCTGGTCTACCAGCGGACCGGATCGACCCTTGGCACCTCCATAGCCTTCCTCATCGAGCTGGCGCCGGCCGTACTGATCACCCCGCTGGCCGGACACCTGGCTGACCGATCGGGTCACCGCACCCGGCTGCTTGTCGCCGTCTCGCTCGGCCAGGCCGCCGCGTTGCTCCCGCTCCTGGCCGGGGCGCACCTGCTGGTCATCTACGGCGTGATCGCACTCCAGGCAGCGCTGGCGAGCCTCTTCGACCCGGCCAAGAACGCCCTGCTCCCGACCCTGGTGGCCGAAGACCAGCTGGTCCGGGCGAACTCGCTGATCGGCCTGAACCAGAACCTCGGACGCCTGGTCGGCGCCGCGCTGGGCGGCGCGGCCCTGATGACCGGCGGCCTCTGGGTGATCGTCATCGGCGACGCGGCGAGTTTCCTCCTTGCGGCCGCGTTGATCTGGGGCGTTCGCCCGGCCAGGGCCACGGCTCCCGTAAGCGGCGCGTCATCACCACGCCCCGGCGGACATCCATTCGCCCGGCGCTCGGTCCGGGTAGCACTTGCCGTCACCGTGATCATCGACATCGGCCAGGGACTGTTCATTGTCCTGTTCGTGGTCTTCGTCGCCCGGAACCTCCACGGGAACGCGGCCGAGAACGGCTTTCTCCGCGCCGTCCAGGCAATCGGCGCCATCGCCGGCGGTCTCGTGCTGGCCCGCGCCACCCGCGTCCGGGCAGGACGCCTGGTGGGCCTGGCCTGCCTGGTGTTTGGCGCCGTGGCGGTCCTGACGTGGAACCTGCCGCACGCGACCACCGCCGAGGCGGTCTACGTGGCCCTGTTCATCTGCGTCGGCATCCCCGGCGTCGCCATTCTCAGCGGCCTGATCTCGTCGCTACAGCAGGCGACGACGGACGGCGAGCGGGGACGCGTCTTCGCGGCCTTCGGCGCGGCGTCCGCCTTCGGCCAAGCGGTCGGCATGGTGGCGGCGGGCATCCTCGGCGACCGGCTCGGCGCCGTGCCCCTCCTCAACGTCCAGGCCATCTGCTATCTCGTCGGCGGCGTGGCGGCGCTCATCGGAATAGCCGACGTCGGCGGCCCACCTCGTCAGGACCGCGCGGCTGACCGGGCCGAGGTCAGCCGGGCCGCGGGCGCGTCAACGAAAGCCCCGGACAAGGGAGCGACAAGCCCGGCCCCGACCTGACCGGTCTGGGCAGCCCGCCAGCCAGCTCGGTGCAGCCGTGGCGCGGGCGCTTCAGCCGGCCGTGGCGCGGGCGCTTCAGCCGGCCGGCAGGGCGGGGGGCGCGGTGTCTCCCTGCCCAAGCTGCGCCTTGAGCGCGGCCAGCTCCTTGTCCACCTGGCTCGACGACGTGACCTCGTCGAGTTCCTGCTTGATGTCGTCGCTTCCGCCGCTGAGGTCTTCGAGCACGCCGGACTGCAGCAGCTCGTCAAGCGCGCCGGCCCGGGCCTGCATGTTGGCGATCTTGTCCTGGGCACCTTGCAGCGCGGCGCCCGTGTCGCTGATGCCCGCGGCGTCCGCGTTCACCGCGCTCACCGCGCTCGCGGCCGTGTACTGGGCCTTGAGGACTTCCTTCTGGGTGCGGAAGTGGTTCACCCGCTCCTGCAACTGGGCGAGCGCGGGCTCCAGCTTCTGCTCTTGCTCGGACAGCTGCTGGTGCTGGGCCTCCATGTCGTCGATCTGGGCCTGGGCGGCTCCCTTACGGGACAGCGCCTCACGGGCCAGGTCCTCCCGGCCCTGGGCCAGGGCCGCCTGCGCCTGGGCCTGCAGGTGATCCACCGAGTGCTGTAGCTGGGTCTCCTGCAGCTCGATCTGCTTGCGCGAGGCCGCGACGCTGACCAGCGCCCGGCGCATGTCGGTGATCTGCTCAAGCATCTGGTTGTACGACAGGTCGAGCATCTCGTCGGGCTTCTCGGCGGCATCCAGTGCCTTGTCGGCCTTGGCGGCAAGTATGTCGTGCGCCCGCTGAAAAAGGCTCATAACGGCCCGCTCCCTCTCGGTTGCGCTACTTAACCGGACAGTACCAGCACGGCCCCGGCGCGCCGGATGCCCATACAAAAGCGGCCGCCGCCCGGTCCATCGCGATGGAACGGGCGGCGGCCGCTGACCGGCTGACGGCTTAGTCGTCGCGCCGGCCTGCGTCCTGCGGGTCAAGCGACTCCGACGGCACTCCCGTACCGCTGATGTCGCCCGCGGCCCGGACCGGGTCCAGGCTGGCGGCCGCGTCCACGGCCGCGGCCTGGCCCTCGGCCGTCGGCGCCGCGGACGCGGCCGGGGCGGCCCACTGCCTGAGCTCGACCTGCGGGATCAGCCAGGCGGCGAGGAACGCGAGCACCGCGATCGGCACGGCGATGAGGAAGACCGTCTGGATCGACTCGGCGTACCCGGCCACGAAGCCGCTGTGCACGGCCGCGGGCAGGTGGCCGAGCGCCGCCGGGGTGACGTCCGCCGCGCTGAAGCCGGCCGGCAGGCTCAGCCCGTGCAGGTGGCCGGCCAGGTTGCCCACCAGCACGTTCGAGAAGATCGCGCCGAAGATCGCGGTGCCGAACGAGCCGCCGATCGAGCGGAAGAACGTGGCCCCCGAGGTCGCGACGCCAAGCTCGCTGTGCCCGACGCCGTTCTGCACGATGATCACCAGCACCTGCATGACGCCGCCGAGGCCCATGCCGAGGACGAGCATGCCGAGCGCGTCGAAGACCGTCGACGACGACGGGGTCATCCGCGACAGCAGGAAGAGGCCGATGGTCATCAGCGCCGTACCCGCGATCGGGAAGAAGCGGTACTTACCGGTCCGCGCGATGACCTGGCCGGAGGTGATCGAGACGAGCAGCAGGCCGGCCATCAGCGGCAGCAGGTACACGCCGGAGATGGTGGGCGAGATGCCCCTGACCACCTGGAAGAACGCGGGCAGGTAGGTGATCGCGCCGAACATGCCGAAGCCGACGATGAAGCCGACCACGCTGGTCACCGAGAAGACGCGGGTCTTGAACAGGTGCAGCGGCAGGATCGGCTCCGCCGCGTACCGCTCGGCCAGCACGAACAGGCCGATCAGCACGACGCCCGCGATGCCGAGGATGTAGATGGGGGTGGACGCCCACGCGTAGGTGGTGCCGCCGAGGCTGGTCAGCAGGATCAGCGACGTGGCCGCGAGCGACAGCAGGATGGCGCCGAGGTAGTCGATCGTGTGGTGCACCCGGCGCAGCTTGCCCGGCACCTGGAGGGCCACCACGACGAGCGCGATCGCGCCGATCGGGATGTTGATGTAGAAGATCCAGCGCCAGGTCAGGTTGTCCACGAAGACGCCGCCGAGCAGCGGGCCGACCACGCTGGCCAGTCCGAAGACCGCACCGAAGAGGCCCTGGTACTTGCCGCGCTCGCGGGGCGAGACGATGTCGCCGACGATCGCCTGCGCGCCGACCATCAGGCCGCCGGAGCCGAGTCCCTGCACCGCGCGGAATGCGATCAGCATGACCATGGAGTTGCTCAGGCCGGAAAGCACCGAGCCGATCAGGAAGATGACGATCGCCGCCTGGAAGAAGACCTTCCTGCCGTACTGGTCGCCGAGCTTGCCCCAGAGCGGGGTGGACACCGTGGTGGCGAGCAGGTAGGCGGTGATGACCCAGGCGATGTGCGAGCCGCCCTTGAGGTCGCCGACGATCGTCGGCAGCGCCGTGGACACGATCGTCTGGTCGAGCGCGGCCAGCAGCATGCCGCACATCAGCGCGCCGATAATGATGAGGATGCGACGGCGCCCGAGGCCCGGCAAGGCGCCGTCAGCGGCGTCGGCGGCCGGGGTCGGCCGCGAGCCTTCGGCGGGCGCGGGGGTGGCTGATGCCATCAGTTGATGTCCTTCCAGTCTGCAGTTGTATTCGCCGCGGTCACGTTCACCGTGACCCGGCGCAAGTCGCTGTTCTCAGGGAACCCGGCCGCGAGGGATTGAAACGCCTCGTCGATGAGCTGGCCGAGCGAGGTCGCGCCGCCGCTGCCCGCCCAGAACGAGAGGCAAGCGCGGACCACGCTGACGGCGGCGGCGGCCACCACTCCCGGATAGGGGTCGGTCTCCTGGTCGGTGCCGATCCTGGCCGCGAGTCCTTCGGCGATGGCGCGCTCGATCATCGCCATCTGCGCCGCGTGCGCGGCGCGGACGTGCGGGTCGGTGCGGGCCACCTTCATCCGGCGAAGCCAGTCCGCCGGATCGCCACCGAGCGAACGCAGGTCGTCGGCCATCGTCTCGGAGTCACGCGCGAGCACGACGCGCACCGCGTCAAGCGCGGAACCGCCCGGCGCCGCGACGGCGATCCCCTCGCGCAACTCCGCCGCCCGGTCCGGGTCGCCGCCGAACAGCACGGATTCCTTCGACGGGAAATAGTTAAAGAAGGTGCGCGGTGACACCTCCGCCGCCTCGGCGATGTCTTCCACGGTGACGTTCGCCAGGCCGCGCTCGGCGACCAGTTCAAGCGCGGCGCGGCGCAGCAGCCGCCGGGTGGCCAGCTTCTTTCGCTCGCGCAGCGAGACCGGGGGTCCCGCGGGGATGACAGTCATGATGCGCTCACCGAAACCTTAAAGTCCGCCCTAAGTTGCACTCCAAGCATCATTGCAGTGGGTGCAACAAAGGCCCCGCGCGGCTTGTTCCCGCGGCGGGGCCGGAATTTCGGTGAGTGGATGGTGCGGACAAACCAGTCAAAGCGGGCGGCTGGCACGGTGGAGCCGGGACGATGGATCGCTATGCACGCTATGGGCTGGTCAGCGATCCGCTATCTTGCGGCCCACACCATCCCGGGGTGGCGTGGGCCGGAGCTGACGGTTCTTGGTTGTTAGTAGCGGCGGCGGCGGTGGCCGGGCTCGAGGTGGGTGAGGCGCAGCAGGAGCAGCAGCACCCAGGCGCCGATGATCGAGCCGATGATGCCGACGGCGTGGAAGCTGTGCACGTTCACGTGGTGGTACTCGATGAGGTTCTGCAGGAAGCCGCCCACGAAGGAACCGACGATGCCGAGCACGATCGTGCCGACGATCCCGATCGAGTCACGACCGGGCATGAGCAGGCGCGCGATCGCGCCGCAGATGAGGCCTACTATCAGCAGGACGATAATGAATGTAACCATGGCCAACGACTTCCCCCGCCTTCACGGAGTATGCGGCATAAGGCGATATATCGGGTAACTTCTGCGTTCAAGCTGCGTGGCCCGCGGCTAATGGCCGTCGGGCGCCGGGCGCGGGGCGATGAGGAGCGACTGGGCGCCCACGCCGAGCGGGCCACCGCGGTCGGAGAGCACGGACGTGGCGAGGCCGGCCCCGCCCGGGGAGATGGCAGTCTGGGCATCCAGGCAGATCCACTCGCCTTCGGCCTCCCGGTGCAGGTGGACGGTGAGTTCCGGGTTGATGAAGTGCCAGCGGGTGATGTCCAGCTCCCAGGAGGCGCCGTTGCCGCTGTCGGCCATGGTGAGCACCCGGTCAAGCGGGCTTGGCTCCTCGTCCGGCAGGAGCGGGTAGCGGAGCCGCCCCCAGATGGTCGCGGGCCCGGGCTTGGTGAAGCCGCCCTGGATCGAACGCCACTCAACCGCGGACAGGAACCCGTCCACCCAGCTCCGCGGCCGGCGCATGGTCGGATAGTCATCCGGCGGCCCCGGCGGGGCGGGCAGCCGGGACGGCACCGGCTCGGCGGCCGTCTTGAGTACCCGCCAGGCGCTCGCCTTGGCCACCTCGCGGCCGCCCGCGCTCGCGCTGGCCTCAAGCAGCTCCACGCTCCGGCCCGGCCGCGCCACGCGGGCGTCGACGCTGATCTCGCCGACCGGGATCGGGCGCAGGATCTCGCAGGTGAACCGCGCGATCATCATGTCGTCGCGGGGCGCGCAGTCGCGCATGGCCCGGCCGAGCAACGCGCTTGGCGGCCCGCCGTGCTGCGCGCGGGCATCCCACGGTCCCGTTGTGTGCACTGTCGCCTGCCACCGGCCGTCCCCGAGCGGGACGTAGAAGCTGTCCACCCAACAAATGCTACTGGCCGGTCACATGGGGCTCCAGGCACGGCGGACTCCAGGCACGCCCGTCTTTAGGCTGGCTTAGGGCGCCGGGAGCAAGTCAAGGGCCCGGCGGAGCGCGGGGTTGTCGGCGCCCTCGGGCCACGTCGCGGCCAGCTCGACGACGGGCGACTCCGGGTCGGCGAGGCCGACGAAGGCGACGCCGTCCGGGTGCAGGGCCGCAGCGGAGGCGGGGACGATGGCGAGGCCGATGCCCGCCTGAACGAGTGCGAGCATCGTGTGGACCTGGCTGACGTACTGCACGTACCTGGGCCTGGCCTGGGCGCGCACGGTCAGGCCGAGCACCAGCTCGTAGAAGTACCTGGACTCCACCGGCGAGTACATGACGAGGGCGCGGCCGTCGAGCGCCGCGACGTCGGCGGGCCGGCCGTCCCGGGCGAGCGGGTCGCCGGCCGGCGCCGCGAGGAGCAGGCGCTCGGCGTGCACGACCCGGGACAGCAGGCCCGCCCGGGTGACCGGGGGACGGACGAAGCCGAGGTCGAGGTCGCCGGCCGCGATCGCCTCCACCTGGTCGGCGGTGACCAGCTCGCGCAGCACGAGGTCGACGTGCGGCAGTTCCTTCGTCATCCGCCGCAGGAACGACTGCACGTACCCGTGAACCGAAACGGCGGTGAAGCCCACCGCCAGCGTGCCGCCCGCGCCGATCGGGATGCGCCGCACGGCCAGCGCGCTCTCCTCCGCGAGCCGCAGGATGCGCCGCGCCTCGGCGAGGAACACCCGTCCGGCCGGCGTGACCGTCACCGTGCGGCCGGTGCGGTCAAGCAGGGTGACGCCGACTTCCTGCTCGAGCAGCTTGATCTGGCGGCTGAGCGGCGGCTGGGTCATGTGCAGCCGCGCGGCGGCGCGGCCGAAGTGGAGCTCCTCGGCGACGACCACGAACGCCCGCATCCGCTCCATGTTGGGCAGCTGCACGGTGGCGATGTCATCCAGGCCCGCCCGGCCCGCGGACCTGGCCGCGCGGGGCGGTCGCGAAGCGTCTGTGCCGGGCGAGGCCCCCTCCACCCGATCCGGCGTAATGCTCACCCAGCCGAGCGTAGCGATACCGCCAAACGGACACCAAGAACATCAGGGGTTATTAACCCACATAACACAAACACGCTGCGTCACGCTATAGCCCATTTTTCACGATTCCGCACAGGAGTCAGTGAGATCACGATATGGTTACTTCGGGTCGAGGGAGGGTCCGGTTCCGTCGGCCCAGCGTTGTTGTGTGCTCTGGGTGACTTTCTTTTTGGGACGGGTGTTCGCGACAATGCAGACCTTGCAGAGAAGGCCCGCGCCTCCAAAGCACGGCCACTCCGCGAAAAGGCCTAGCCTCTCAGCCAAATGGCGTAGCCTCCCGGCGAACTGGTACCGCTTGCCCGTGGCCGTGCTGCTAGCCGTGGTAGCGGGCACCGTTTCCTATTCGCTCATCCCGAGCGCGGCCATCGCGCCGGTCGCCGACCGCCTTAGCCCTCAGGTCTTCGCGGCCAGCGCCCTGGGCAACCTGCTCGGCCAGGGCCAGGTCAGCTCGGTCGGCACGCTGCCCGCGCCGCTGGTGACCGCCACCGCCAAGGCCTCGACGGCCGCTCACGCCCCTAAGTCCAAGCACTCCGCGCATCCCACGGCGTCGGCCACCGCCGGCGGGACGGCGCTCGCGGACGCGGCCGGGCTGGGTTTCTACGACGGCAACTCGAGCCCGTCGGGCATCGAGACCGCCGCCAGCTGGCTCGGTTCCGCTGGCTCGGTCAAGTACGCCCAGGACTTCATCGACGCCACCGACTGGTCGCACATCGAAAGCCCCTGGCAGCTGTCGAACTGGGAGGGCAGCCCGTACCGGATGATCTGGGGCGTCCCCATGCTGCCGTGCGGCGCGCCCGCGACGCAGTGCTCCACAAACGTGTCGGACTATGACCTGGTCGCGAACGGCGGGGCGAACAGCTACTTCGAGACCCTGGCGAAGAACCTCATCAGCGCGGGCTTCGGCTCCTCTTACATCCGGCTCGGCTGGGAGTTCAACGCCGACTGGATGGGCTGGGGCATCTGCAACGAGGACGGCTCCGGGCTGGCGAGCTGGGCGAGCGATTTCGTGCCCGCTTTCCGCAACATCGTGACGAGCATGCGCAGCGTGGCCGGCGCGAACTTCAAGTTCATCTGGAACCCGATTGACAGCAGCAACGCCAGCTGCTCCGGCGCGCAACTGGAGAACTTCTACCCGGGCGACAACTACGTCGACGTGGTGTCGCTCGACACGTACGACGACGTGGGCTCGTCGACCAGCAGCGACGCCGCGCGCTGGAGCGACCTGCTGAACGGGGTCAACGCGGGCGACTACACGGCGGTGACGCCGGGCTCCATCAGCGGGCAGTCCTTCCAGGGCTACGGCATGAACTGGCTCGCCGCGTTCGCGAAGGAGCACAGCAAGCTGGCCGGCCTGCCCGAGTGGGGGCTGCAGTCCACCGATCAAGACGGCGGCGGCGGCGACGACCCGTACTTCATCACCCAGATCGCGGCCTGGATCAAGGCCTACGCCACCGGCCCGGCGATCTTCTGGAACTACGGCGGCGGGACCCTGCCGCTGGACATACCGAACTACACGTCCGGCGGGACCCCGGACGCGACGGCGGCGTTCAAGGCCGCGTTCGGCAGCTGACCTTCACCGCCATTTTTATGGTGATAAATCCGGCTATGTCGCGGCGCGCCAGCGCCCGACATGCCGGATTACCCGCTCCCCGCCATTTCCGCTCGCGCCGCCCCCGCTCGGTGCAACTTCCGCTTCCGCTCCCCCATCGGCGGCATCGATCCAAGTCCGCTTCGGCTCCCCCCATCGGCCAGCATCGATTCAATTTCTGTATCGATACCAAGCATTTCCGAGTTAGACGTGTATCAAAGGCGAACCTAGCATGGGAACCATGTTCAAGGGTCTGCTGTTCTTCCCGATCACGCCGTACCAAGGCGACGGCGAGGTCGACGTAACCGAGCTGGCCGCGCACGTCAGGCGCGGCGTTGACGCGGGCGCGGGCGGGGTGTTCGTCGCCTGCGGTACCGGCGAGTTCAGCGCGCTCGAGCAGGATGAGTACTCCGGCGTCGTGCGCGCCGCCGTCGAGGCGGTCGCGGGCCTGGTTCCCGTCTTCGCCGGGGCCGGGGGGCCGGCGCGCACCGCGCGGCGGTTCGCCGACCGGGCCAGGGACGCCGGCGCGAACGGGATCCTGCTGCTGCCGCCCTACCTGACCGAGGCGAGCGGGCGCGGCCTGGTCGACTACGTGCTGGCAGCCACCAGGGAAGACCTGCCGACGATCGTCTACAACCGGGCGAATGCCCGCTTCGACGAGGACAGCGCCCTCCTGGTCGCCCGGCTGCCGCAGGTCATCGGGTTCAAGGACGGAGCGGGCGACCTGGACCTGATGGTCCGGATCGTGCGCGCGGTGCGGGACAAGGGGAACGACCCTTCGTTCCTCTTCTTCAACGGGATGCCGACGGCGGAGGTGACGCAGCGCGCGTACCGCGCCATCGGCGTGCCGCTTTACTCCTCCGCCGCCTTCGCCTTCGCCCCGCCGGTGGCGCTCGCCTACTACGACGCGCTCGAGCGCGATGACCAGGAGACGCTCGCCGCGCTGGAGACGGCCTTCTACCACCCGCTCGCCCGGCTGCGGGCGAAGGGCGCCGGGTACGCGGTCTCGCTGATCAAGGCGGGGGTCGAGCTCGCCGGGTACCCGTCCGGCGGCGTCCGTCCGCCGCTGACTGACGTGCCGCCGCCGCACCGGGAGGAACTCGCGAGCATCCTGGCCGCCGGCCTCGCGGCCGTTCCGGAACCCGTCAAGAGCTGAGGAGAAGCGCGATGAGCGACATTCACATCAGCAACGTGGCCATCACGCCCGTCGCGTTCGCCGACCCGCCGCTGCTGAACTCGGTCGGCGTCCACGAGCCGTTCGCGCTGCGCGCCATCGTCGAGATCGCGACCGACGCGGGGCTGCACGGCCTCGGCGAGACGTACGCCGACGAGCAGCACCTCGCGGCGCTGCACGCCGCCGCCCGGGCCGTCGAGGGCGCCGACGTCTACCACACCGAGGAGATCTACCGGCGCGTGCTGGCCATCGCACCGCCGGAGACGACGATCGCGTCGGGGCTCATCGGCCGCAGCGCGGCGACCGACCGGGTCTTCTCCCCCTTCGAGGTCGCCTGCCTGGACATTCAGGGGAAGGCGGCCGGACGCCCGGTCGCCGACCTGCTCGGCGGGGCAGTCAGGGACGAGGTGCCGTTCTCCGCCTACCTCTTCTACAAGTGGGCCGCGCACCCCGGCGTCGACCCGGACGACTGGGGCGAGGCCCTCGACCCCGGCGGCATCGTCGCCCAGGCCAAGCGGATGATCGACGGCTACGGGTTCAACGCCATCAAGCTCAAGGGGGGCGTGTTCCCGCCAGACCAGGAGATCGCGGCGATCCGGGCGCTGCGCGACGCCTTCCCCGAGCACCCGCTGCGGCTCGACCCAAACGCGGCGTGGACCCCCGCCACGTCGATCAGGGTCGCCCACGAGCTTGACGGCGTCCTCGAGTACCTGGAGGACCCGACGCCGGACATCGACGGCATGGCCCAGGTGGCCCGGGAGGCCCCGATGCCGCTGGCCACCAACATGTGCGTGGTGGCCTTCGCCCACGTAGCCCCCGCGGTGCGGGAGAACGCGGTCCAGGTGATCCTGTCCGACCACCACTACTGGGGCGGGCTGCGCCGGTCCCAGGTGCTCGCCGGGATCTGCGAGACGTTCGGCCTCGGCCTGTCCATGCACTCCAACTCGCACCTGGGCATCAGCCTCGCGGCGATGGTCCACCTCGCCGGCGCCGTGCCCAACCTCACCTACGCCTGCGACACGCACTGGCCGTGGAAGACCGAGGACGTCATCGCCGGGCAGCCGTTCATCTTCAACGGCGGCGCGCTGCGCGTCCCGGGCAGCCCCGGCCTCGGCGTGGAGATCGACCGGGACAAGCTGGCCCGGCTGCACGAGCAGTACCTGGCCTGCGGCCTGCGCAACCGGGACGACACCGGCTACATGCAGCGGGTCGTTCCCGGTTACGAGCGCAAGCAGCCCCGCTGGTGACTGGGGCCGGCGAGGCGGGCTGCTTGTCCACCGACGCCCGGTAGATCTCCGCGATCGAATGCCCGAGCGTGGCGGTGAACTCCGCGTCGGTCTGGCCCTCGGTCAGCCCTTCAAGGAGCGCGCGGGAGAAGCTGGCGATCAGCGTCCGGTCGCGCGCCAGCAGCGCGCAGGCCTCGTCCCGGCTGTAGCCGCCGGACAGGGCGACGACCCGCAGGACGCGCGGGTCGGCGGCCAGCTCGCCGTACAGGCCGGGCCGGGTCGGGATGGTGATCTTGACCATGATGCGGGCGTCCGCGGGCAGCGCGTCGACGTGCTTGGCGATCGCGTCGCGGAGCATGGTCTCGGCCTGCTCCTTGTGCGGGCTGGAGATGCTGACCTCGGGCTCGATGATCGGCACCAGGCCCGCGGCGCGGATCCGGTCGGCGCAGGTGAACTGCTGGTCCACGATCGCGGCGATGCCGGCCTCGTTGGCGTCCTTGATCACCGACCGCATCTTCGTGCCGAAGATCCCGTGCCTGTTCGCGCTGGCCAGCTGGTCATCGAGGGTGGTGATCGGCTTCATGAGCTGGACGTCGTCCTGCTCGGCGGCCAGCCCGAGGTCCACCTTGAGGAACGGGACGACGTTCTTGGTCTCCCACAGGTACTGGGCGGTGGGCACGCCCTCGATCGTCCGCTCCATCGTCTGCAGGAACAGGATCGCGGCGAGGATTCGGGTGCCGTCGAACTCGGCGTTGGTGATGACCCGGGTCCGCATGGCGTGGACGAGGTCGAACATCTGGTCGTCGGTGGAATACCGGTCCCGGCTGATGCCGTACTCCTCGAGCGCCTTCGGCGTGCTGCCGCCGCTCTGGTCGAGGGCGGCGAAGAACCCGTGGCCGGACTTGACCTTCTCGAACTGTTGAGTGTTCACCCCTCCGCATTCTGTCATTAGGCACGCGGGCGGAGCTACCCAGGCGGGCCGTACGCCGTGGGCGGTCCAGCGGCGCGCGCGGGAGTAAGCCGCAGTCGTTCGGAATAATGCCTTTTGACTTTTCTTCCGAACGACTGCGGCTGTCTCGGTCCGCGCCCCGTGTCTCCGGCGGGGGCATCAGGCGTGCGGGAGTTCGCCGCGTGGGCCGTCCTGAAGGTCGAGCGTGAGGGCGATGGAGCGGCGGATGTCGTCGCTGATCTTCCTGTTCCGGTACAGCTCGTCCAGCTTGACGCGCTGCGCGCGGACCAGTTCGTGGCGCAGGCCGCTCGTGTGCGGCACCGTGCCGTCGCCCTCGTCGTCGCCGAGCGCGGCCCGGACCCGCTCCAGCCGCAGCTCGAACAGCTGCCGGTACACGTTCGCCGTGTCCTCGTCCACGTCGCCGTTCTCGGCGAGCTCGTCGAGCCGGGCCAGGCCGGCCTCGGTGACCCGCTGGCGGGCCACCGCCTCGCGCCGCCGCTGCTCGTCGCCCTGGGCGAGGCCGAGCGCGCCGAGCAGGGGCCCGAGCGTGAGCCCCTGGCCGACGAGCGTCACGATCACCACGACGGCGGCGAGGAAGACCAGCGTCGGCCGCTCGGTGAACCGGTGCCCGTACGCGTCGAGCGGCAGGGTCAGCGCGATGGCGAGCGAGATCGCGCCGCGCATGCCGCCCCAGCCGATGACCAGCCGCTGCCGCCACGGGTTGCGCACGTAGCTGGAATGCTTGCCGGGGATGAACCTGATCAGCGGCGACACCATGAGCTCCCAGGCCATCCTGATCACCACGACCGTGGCGACCACCGCGGCGGCCGTGCCGGCCAGCCACCCCACCGAGAACCCCCTGGACAGGTGGTCGACGACCGATCGCAGCTCGAGGCCGAGCAGCACGAACAGCGCCGACTCGAGCAGGAAGATCAGCGTCCGCCAGAACATCGTGCCGCTGACCCGCGACGCGGCCTGCAGCATGCCCTCGGTGCGGGTGCCCAGGTAAACGCCGGTCACCACGGTGGCGAGGACCCCGGACACGTTCAGCTCCTCGGCGGGCACGTACGCGACGAACGGGGTGATCAGCGTGACCAGGATCTGGATCAACGGATCACGGACGTAGCGCCGGACCCGCCCGATGACCAGCGCCACGACCACCCCGTAGCCGACACCGCCGAGGACGACCTCGACCAGGCGCACGGCGCCGTGGGCGAAGGTGAACGGGTGCCCCATCGCCTCGACCGCCAGCCCGAACGCGGTCAGCGCCACCCCGTCGTTGATCAGGCTCTCGCCTTCCAGGATCGTCACGACGCGGGTCGGCGCGCCGAGCCGGGTCAGCACCGAGGTGGCGGCCACCGCGTCGGTCGGGGCTACCGCCGCGGCGAACGCGAGCGCCCCCGGCCAGCCGGCCTCCGGCAGCACGAGGTGGGTCACCGCGCCGACCCCGATGATCGTCACCAGCGTCGCGCCGACCGCCAGGGCGGTGATCGGCACCGCGTTCTCCCTGGTCTCCCTGGGCGCGGTGAAGAACGCGGCGTTGTACACCAGCGGCGGCAGGAACAGGAGGAGGACGACGTTCGGCGGCAGGTCGATGTTCGGGACCTGCGGGATGAGGCTGGCGAGCACGCCGAGGACGACCAGGACGATCGCATCGGGCACCTCGAGCCGGTTGGCGAGCACCCGGCCGACGATCATCACGACGGCGATCGCTACCGCCAGCGTGAAGAGCTCGTATTCCCCCACGGCCCTCCCCCCGGAAGCGCTTATGTAGACGGACGCTAGCCGAACGGCTCGGCCGCCGGGTCGGCGGGTCCCCGCTGAACATGATCCGCCCTCAACGTGATCCGGGCGGCCATCGTCTAGTGGGGTGAAGGCGAAAGTGAGGAGGCTAGGTGGACAGAAAGCAGGAACGTGCTTTCGAGGAGTTCATCGCCGAGTCCGGTGATTCACTGCTGCGGCTGGCGACGCTGCTCACCGCGGATCGCGGGCTTGGCGAGGACGTCTATCAGGAGACGCTGCACCGCCTCGCCGCGCGCTGGTCACGCGTGGACAACCCCAGGGCGTTCTGCCGCCGGGTGATGCACAACATCGTGATCGACCAGGGGCGGCTCAAGCGGCGCCAGGTGGCCGAGATCCGGCTGGCCGAGGGGCATGACGACCGCGATCCGCGGTCGGCGGACCCGACGTCGGCGGTCGAGCTGCGGCCGGCGCTGTTCGGCGCGCTCCGCACGCTGACCCCGCACCAGCGAGAGATCGTCGTGCTGCGGTATTTCGACGACCGCAGCGAGAGCGAGGTGGCCGACCTGCTGGGCGTCGCGCCGGGCACCGTCAGGAGCACCCTGTCCCGCGCCGTCGCGCAGTTGCGCGAGCACCCCGGCCTCAGCGGGCTTTTTACGCCTGCCGCAACCAACGCAATGACGAGGAGGATCCGTTATGCCTGACACCGATGAGGACGTCATGCGCGAGCTGATGTTCCGTTCCACCGCGGACCTGTTCGCCCCGCCCGCCGCCGCGGCGGCGGCACTGCGGCGGCAGCGGCAGCGCCGGCTGCGGGCCCGCGTGCTCGGCGTGACCGGCATCGCCGCCGCGGCGGGGCTGGCTGTCGGCACGCTGGCGACCGGGGTGGGCGCCACCGGGGCGGGGGCACATCCCGCTGGCGCTGCCGCTACTGCTGGAGAAACGAAGGCCGCGCAGCTCACCGACGCGCAGCGAACGCTGTACGGGCTGAGCGCCGCGGCCGCCGCGGCGAAGCAAACCCCGCCCGCCCGGTACGTGGTCCTCTCCGAGAACACGGTTGACATGGCGCTCGGCAGCGGCGGCGAGAGCGAGACCGTGCCGAAGACGAGCGTCATTGACACCGTCACCGGCGGCGGGGTCACCTATCAGGACATCACGGCCTCCGGCGCCAACGAGCCTCCCACCGTGCTGAACAGCCCGGCGGGGTCCTCGCCGACGAGCGCGCAGCTCGACGCGATGCCGGAAAACCCGGCGCGGCTGCGCGCGTTCCTCCTCGCCCAGGCGAAGCAGCAGCTCACGCAGGCCTACGCCGACCAGCAGGCCCAGGCGAAGAGCGCGGGCAAGAAGATCGCGGGCGCCGGCAGCGCGACCGGGCCAACCGATGACGACCTGGTCTTCGAACAGGCAGCCAACCTGCTCTGGGAGCCGCACCTGACCCCGGCCCTGCGCGCCGCGGTGTACAAGGTGCTCGCGGACACGCCCGGCGTGACGGTCAAGACGGGGGTCACCGACAGCGCGCGCCGCCCCGCCGTCGAGATCAGCCGCAACAGCACCTGGGACAACGAGCGCGTCGAGACGTTCGAGAACCCGCGGACCGGCGCCACGCTCGAGTCCGCCTGGGTCGAGCCGTGGGGCGAGGTTCTCGAGGACCTGTACCTGTCGATCAGCTACACGAGCCACCTCCCGGCCAACCCCTACTAGGGCTGGCCCGCGGCCGGCCGGCTTCCCCGCTCGCTGCCCGCCCGCCGTCGGCGGGCGGGGCGGGGAAGCCGGCCCTGGGGCAGCTACTCGTCGCGGTAGGCGGTCAGTGATCTTGAGCCGCTGGCCAGGACCGTGGAAATCAGGGCGCGGACCGCCGGGCGCTGGTCGGTTCGCGGGTTCGCGAGCATGACCAGGTCGATCGTGCCGAGCTCGGGCAGCCGGTGGTGGGCGCCGAGCGTGGCGAGCTGGGCGGGAACGAGGCTGGCGGCCATCGCCGAGATGCCGATGCCCGCCGCGACCGCGCCGATGAGGCCGTTGACGCCGTGGCAGAGGCAGGCGCTGCGGAACGGCAGCCCGGCCCGGTTCAGCGCCCGGCGCATCTCGGTGCGGGAGATGCTCGGTACCGGGTACACGACCAGCGGCAGCGGGACGGTCAGGTCGAGCTTGGTCGACGGGGTGCCCACCCACACCATGCGGTCCCGCTTGACGAGTTGGCCGCGCTGCTCGCCGCTCGGGCGCTTGCCGATGAACACGTCGAGCCGGTCGCGCTCGAGCCGCTGGTGCAGCAGGCCGCTCTGGTCGATCCTGAGGTCGAAGTCGACGAGCGGGTTGTCCCGGCGGAAGTCGCGGAGGATCTGCGGTAGCCGGGTGAGCGCTAGGTCGTCCGCGATGCCGATGCGCAGCCGCCCGCTCGGCCGGTCGCCGCCGAAGTAGGCCTCGGCCTGCTCGGACGCGGCCAGGATGTTGCGCGCGAAGCCGACCATTGCCTCGCCGTCGGCCGTCAGCGACACCGAGTGCGTGTCGCGCAGCACGAGCGTCCGGCCGACCTGCCGCTCCAGGCGGCGGATGTGCTGGCTGACGGTTGGCTGCTGGATGCCGAGCCTGGAGGCCGCGCGGGTGAAGCTGCCGGCCTGCTCCACGGCCAGGAACGTCGCGAGGAGCTGCGGGTCATAGCCGGTCATAACAGTTCATTATAACTGTTAGGTTAAACATTGTAGTTCCATATAAATCGCCGATGCCCGAAACTATAAACGGACAACACGGACAAAGGCGACCAGGAAGGCCCCTCAGTGACTACCGCCGAGACCGATCGGCAAGCGAGAGGCGCCTTCGCGGCCCTCTCTTCGCGCAGCTACCGGATCTACATCGGCGGGCAGAGCCTGGCGAACACCGGCTCGTGGATGCAGAGCATCGCCCAGGACTGGCTGACCTTCAGCCTGACGCACAGTTCGACCGCGGTCGGCGTCACGATGGCGCTCCAGTTCTTGCCCATGCTGCTGCTCGGGCTGCACGCCGGGGCGGTGGCCGACCGGCTGCCGAAGCGACGCATCCTGCTGACCACGCAATCGTTCAACGCCGTCGCCACGCTGGCGCTGGCCGCCATCACGATCTCCGGGCTCGTCCGGGTGGCCGACGTGTACGTGTTCGCGCTGCTGAGCGGGGTCATCTTCGCATTCGACGTCCCGGCCCGGCAGGCGTTCGTGACCGAGGTGGTGCCGGAGAGCCGGCTCCGAGCCGCGATCTCGCTGAACGCCGCGGTGTTCCAGGCGACCCGCCTCATCGGGCCCGCCATCGCCAGCCTCCTCATCGCGACGGCGGGCACGGGCTGGGTATTCGCGGTCAACGCGGCCTGCTACCTCGGGCCGACGATCGGCCTGCTGATGCTCCGGCCGGCCGACCTCCAGCCCGCTCCGCCTGCGCGCGAGGACCGCGGCAGCGTGGCGACGGCCGTCAGGTACCTGCGCGGGCGCCCGGACCTGCTGTGGACGATCTTCCTGGTCGGGGTGCTCGGCACGTTCGGCCTCAACTTCCCGATCGTGCTGACCGCGATGGCGAAGTCGACGTTCGGCGGCAACGCGAGCACCTACGGCCTGTTCAACATCGTGCTCGGGCTCGGTTCGGCGGCCGGGGCGGTGCTCGCCGGGGCGGGCACCCGGCCGCGGACCCGCGCCATCGTGATCACGGCGGCCGCGTTCGGCCTCCTGCAGGCGACCGCGGCGCTCGCCCCGGACCTGGGCTTGTTCCTGACCCTGCTCATCGCCATGGGCTTCGTCAACCTGATCTGCCAGGCCATGGCCAACGCGGCCGTCCAGCTCGCCGTCGACCCCGAGCTCCGCGGCCGCGTCATGGGCCTTTACATGCTGGTCTTCATCGGCGGCACCCCGATCGGCGCTCCCACGATCGGCGCGATCACGAGTCACTTCGGCGCGCGGACCGGCATGCTGGTCTGCGGGGTGCTTCCCGCGCTCGCGGCCGTCGTCGTGGCCGCGGCGATCGCCCGCGGCAACCGCCGGCGGAAGCGCCGGGAGCCGCTGCCCCCGTCGTGGGAGCTGCTTGAGAGCGTCGACTGGGAGAGCGGCGCGGAACGAGCCCCCTGCTGACACCCGGAGGCGAGCGCGAATGCACGGAGCGCGAGCTGAAGGGCGCCCCCGGGCGCCCGGAGGCGAGCGCGGGAGGCACTGTGAGAGCCTAGAACTGCGGCCCGTTCTAGGCCGGTGGCCGCGCATGGACCGTCACCCCACGGGGAGGAGCCAGCCATGACCACCACAGGGCAAGCAAACGACGTATCACTGGACGTCGCGGCCGACCTGGCCGCGCAGCTGCGGGTCGACTCGATCCGCTCTTCGACCAGCGCCGGATCCGGTCACCCCACCTCGAGCATGTCGGCCGCCGACCTGCTCGCCGTGCTGGTCACCCGTCACCTGCGCTACGACTGGGACGAGCCCCACTCGCCCGTCAACGACCACCTGATCTTCTCCAAGGGCCACGCGTCCCCGCTGCTTTACTCGGTGTTCAAGGCCGTCGGGGTCGTCTCGGAGGAAGAGCTGCTGAACGGCTACCGCCGCTTCGGCCAGCGGCTCGAAGGACATCCCACCCCCGATCCTGCCCTGGGTCGACGTCGCCACCGGTTCCCTCGGGCAGGGCCTGCCCGACGGGGTCGGGGTCGCGCTGGCCGGACGCTACCTCGACCGGCTCCCGTACCGGGTGTGGGTGCTGTGCGGGGACAGCGAGCTCGCCGAGGGCTCCATCTGGGAGGCGCTCGACAAGGCCTCTTACTACAAGCTGTCCAACCTGGTCGCCATCCTCGACGTCAACCGGCTCGGCCAGCGCGGCGCTACCGACCTCGGCTGGGACACGGCCGCCTACGCCGAGCGGGCCATGGCCTTCGGCGCCCGCACCATAGAAATCGACGGGCACGACCTCAGCATCATCGACCACGCCTACGTCGAGGCCGCCAGCAACGTGGCCGGGGACAAGCCGACGGTCATCATCGCCAAGACGATCAAGGGCAAGGGCTTCTCCGAGGTCGAGAACAGCCCCGACTGGCACGGCAAGCCGTTCCCGCCCGATATGGCGGACCGGGCGATCGCCGAGCTCGGCGGCGTGCGCAGCCTGGTGATCCGCGGGCCCCGCCCCGATCCGGCCGAGCCCGGCCCGGCCCTGGAGCACCCGAGCACGCTGCCGCAGCAGCCCGGTGAGGCACAGCAGCCGAGCAAGGAGTGGCCGGCCTACAAGACCGGCGAGAAGGTGGCCACCAGGAAGGCCTACGGGGACGCGCTGGTCGCGCTCGGCGCCCGGGACGCCAAGGTGGTCGCGCTCGACGGTGAAGTCAGCAACTCCACGTACGCCTACGAGTTCGCGCGCGCCTACCCTGAGCGGTACTTCGAGATGTTCATCGCCGAGCAGCAGATGGTGGCCACGGCGACCGGGCTGGCCGCGCGCGGCTATAAGACGTTCGCCTCGACCTTCGCCGCGTTCCTCACCCGGGCCTACGACTTCATCCGGATGGGCGCCATCTCGGGCGCGGACCTGCGGCTCGTCGGCTCGCACGCCGGCGTCGAGATCGGCGCGGACGGCCCGTCCCAGATGGCGCTGGAAGACCTGGCCATGATGCGGGCCGTGCACGGCTCCACCGTGCTCTACCCGGCCGACGGGACGAGCACCGCGGCGCTGGTGGCGGCGATGGCGGACACGCCGGGCATCAGCTACATGCGCACCACGCGCGGCTCCTTCCCCGGCCTGTACGCCGACGGGGAGGCCTTCCCGGTCGGCGGCTCCAAGACGCTGCGCTCTGGGCCCGACGACCAGGTGACGCTGATCGGCGCCGGGGTGACGCTGCACGAGTGCCTCAGCGCGGCGGACCTCCTGGCGGCCGACGGCATCACCGCCCGCGTCATCGACTGCTACTCGGTCAAGCCGATCGACATCGGGACCCTGCGGGCCGCCGCCGACGAGACCGGCGGGCGGATCGTCGTCGCGGAAGACCACCACCCGGAAGGCGGCCTCGCCTCGGCGGTCGGCGACGCCCTGCTCGCCGCCGGGCAGCGCGACTTCCGGCTCACCAGCCTCGCCGTCCGCGGGATGCCCGGCTCGGGCACCGGCGAGGAGCTGCTCGGCTGGGCCGGCATCGACGCCGAGCACATCGCCGACGCCGCTCGCCAGCTGACCACGAGCGTGTAGTTGCGTGACTGAGTAAGCCGCGCCCGTTCGGAAGCGGAGTTTTTCCCCCATTCCGAACGGGTGCGGGTGTTACGGGTCGCTGACGCGCATCCCCCGGGCGGCGGCCAGCCAAAACTGTCCGGGGCCAGGGTGGACAGCCCCCCATAAGTGTCCTACGGTGCTGCTATGGGCTCGACGGTGACGCCTATGGCTCGGGGAAGCCGCGGACGGTGACGGGGCCGGGACAGGTCGACTGCCCGGAGGTCACCCGCCTTTTCGCGCTGCGGAGCGATCCCGCCCGCGATCTGGCCCGGCAGGCCGGCGCGGTCGCGGACGCGTGCCACGCCATGGCGGTCAGGTTTCACCGCGGTGGCCGGCTGATCGTGTTCGGCACCGGCGGCCCGAGCGCCGACGCGCAGCACGTGGCGGTCGAGTTCGTGCACCCCGTGATCGTCGGTAAGCGGGCGCTGCCCGCGATCTCGCTGACGACCGACGTGGCCACGGTCACCGGCGTGGCCGAGCGCGAGGGCATTGACGCGATCTTCGCCCACCAGCTCCGTTACCTGGCCGACCCCGCCGACATGGCGCTCGGCATCTCGGCCGACGGCGGCAACGGCAGCGTGCTCGCCGGCCTCGCGGTGGCGCGGGAACTGGGGCTGCTGACCATCGCGCTCGTCGGCGGCGACGGCGGCCGGATCGCGGCGGCGCGCGTGGCGGACCACCTGCTGACGGTGGCGTCCGACGATCCGCGGGTAGTCAAGGAATGGCAGGTAACCACCTACCACATCCTCTGGGAGCTGGTGCACGTGTTCTTCGAGCAGCCGGGCGTCCTTGACCCCAGGGTGGTGAGCTGACATGACCGGATATCAGGTACCGGGGCTCTCATGGGAGGACAGCGGCGACCGTCCGTCCGGAGCGGGCCGATACGATGGCGGTTTTTGCCATCGGCCCGACGCGG
The DNA here is from genome assembly GCA_963767685.1 of uncultured Actinomycetota bacterium. Lineage (GTDB taxonomy): Bacteria > Actinomycetota > Actinomycetes > Streptosporangiales > Streptosporangiaceae > Trebonia. The sequence goes on along the minus strand of CAVYEZ010000004.1, from coordinate 350,230 downwards.
ACGGACAGCGGGGGGTACGGCCAGGGGGATATGGGGGGCGGGAGCCCCCCGTGCCGGGGAAGCTCGTCCCCCCGGAAGATAACTGCATCACGTGCGGGGACATCGCGGTCGAGGTCACGGTCCTGCGGCTGCTGCCCGATGAGCTGGCCGACGTGGACACCGGCGAGGGAACCGAGCGGGTCAGCGTGGCCCTGGTCAGCGCCGGGGTCGGGGACACGATCGTGGTACACGCCGGCGAGGCGATCGCGGTGGTGGGGAGGTAACCGATGACCGATGACCGGGGGACGGCGGCGATGGAGTCGCTGTACCCGTTCCTGTACGCGGAGACGAGCGACCTGGCGGCCGTGCTTGAGGAAGTGCGCTCGTCCACGGTCGCCAAGACCACCGAGATCTCCGAGCTGCGCCGGGTGATCGCGCAGCGGGACGGCGCGCGGATCGCCGAGTGCGCGCGGGAGATGGCGGCCAGGTTCGCGGCGGGCGGGCGGCTGTTCGCCTTCGGTAACGGCGGCAGTGCCACCGACGCCGCCCAGCTGGCGACCCTGTTCCTGCACCCCTCCGGGCTGTCGGCCGGGGACGCGGCGCCCCCGCTGCCCGCGTTCGGGCTCGCCAACGACACCTCGGTGGTCACCGCGCTGTGCAACGACATCGGCGTCGACGTGGTGTTCGCGCGCCAGCTCGGCGCGTTCGGCCGGGCGGGTGACATCGCGGTCGGGCTGTCGACGAGCGGCAACTCCGCCAACCTGCTGCGCGCGTTCGACGAGGCCAGCAGGCGCGGGATGCTGACCATCGGCCTGGCCGGCTACGAGGGCGGCCAGATGGCGGAGCTTTCTTCGATCGATTACCTGTTTGTCGCCCCGTCGACCTCGATTCACCGGATCCAGGAAGCCCAGACGACGATCTACCAGGTGCTTTGGGAACTCACCGCAGCGGAGGTGTCACATGTGTCTCGGAATACCGGGTGAGGTCATAGAAATCCATCCGGACCAGCCTGACCTCGCGAAGGTAGACGTCAGCGGCGTCAAGCGGCTGATCAACATCGGCCTGCTGTCCGACGACCCGCCCAAACCGGGCGAGTGGGTGCTGATCCACGTCGGCTTCGCGCTGTCCAAGATCGACGAGGCCGAGGCGGCCGCGGCCATGTCCTTCCTTGAGGGCATCGGCCAGGCCTACGAGGACGAGATCGCGGCCCTGCGCGAGTCACTGATCGAATAGCCGTTTCCTGATTGGAGCGTGCGGACGATGCGATTCGTCGACGAATTCCGTGACGCGGACAAGGCTCATGCGCTCGCCGCGAAGATAGCGGCGCTCTGCGAGCGTGGCCGCTCCTACAAGTTCATGGAGGTGTGCGGCGGTCACACGCACACCATCTACAAGCACGGTCTCGAGGACTACCTGCCGGAGGTCGTCACCCTCGTGCACGGCCCCGGCTGCCCGGTGTGCGTGATCCCGATGGGGCGCGTGGACGACGCGATGCACCTGGCTTCGCGGCCGGATGTCATCATGACCTCGTTCGGCGACATGATGCGGGTGCCCGGGTCTTCTGGTTCGTTCTTCGACGCCAAGGCGGCCGGCACCGACATCCGGATGGTGTACTCGCCGCTGGACTCGCTGAAGATCGCCCGGCAGAACCCGGACAAGCAGGTCGTGTTCATGGCCATCGGGTTCGAGACCACGGCGCCGTCCACCGCGATGACGATGCTCCGCGCTTCCGCCGAGGGGCTGACGAACTTCTCGGTGTTCTGCAACCACGTCACGATCATCCCGGCCATCAAGGCCATCCTCGACTCCCCCGACCTGCGGCTCGACGGGTTCATCGGACCCGGGCACGTGTCCACGGTGATCGGCTGCCGGCCGTACGAGTTCATCGCCCGTGACTACCGCAAGCCGGTGGTGGTGGCGGGGTTCGAGCCGCTCGACATCCTGCAGTCGATCTACATGCTCATGCGGCAGCTGTCGTCCGGTCGCTCCGAGGTGGAGAACCAGTACTCGCGCGTGGTGCCGTGGGACGGGAACGTCGTGGCGCTGAAGGCCATCGGTTCGACCATGGAGTTGCGGCCGTACTTCGAGTGGCGGGGCCTCGGCTTCATCTCGCACTCGGCGCTGCGGGTGCGGGAGTCGTTCGCCGGGATGGACGCCGAGCGGCTGTTCTCGGTGCCGGGGGTCAGGGTCGCCGACCCGAAGGCCTGCCAGTGCGGCGAGGTGCTGAAGGGCGTGCTGAAGCCGTGGGAGTGCAAGGTGTTCGGCACCGCCTGCACGCCGGAGACGCCGATCGGCACCTGCATGGTCTCACCCGAGGGCGCCTGCGCCGCCTACTACAACTACGGGCGGATGAACCGCAACCGCGTGCCGGAGGCTACGGTTCCGGCGGGTCAGCGATGACCGCCGGCTCGGGCTGGATCGAAGAGGCGCTGCGCGAGCACGACCACTCCGAGCGGCCGGAGAACCCGGACGGGCGGACCGCGCTGCCGGTCACCGACCGCGAGCAGCAGGTGCTCGACCGCATCGACCGGGCTCGGCGGCGGCGCCCGCGGGTCAGGGAAGAGCGGATCACCATGTCGCACGGCGCCGGCGGCAAGGCGACGCACACGCTGATCGAGGCCGTCTTCCTCGACGCGTTCCGCAACCCGCTGCTCGAGCCGCTGGAGGACGCCGCCGAGCTGCGCGTTCCCGTGCCTGGCGCGGTGGCGGGGGCGACGGCTCGCATCGCGCTCACCACCGACTCCTACGTCGTTTCGCCGTTGTTCTTCCCCGGCGGGAACATCGGCGACCTGGCGGTCAACGGCACGGTCAACGACCTGTCCGTGTCCGGCGCGACGCCGCTGTACCTGACCGCCGGCTTCATCCTGGAGGAGGGCTTCCCCGTTGCCGACCTGACCCGGGTCGCCGCGTCCATGCGCGAGGCCGCCGCCGCGGCCGGCGTCTGCATCGTCACCGGGGACACGAAGGTCGTGCAGCGGGGCAAGGCCGACGGGTGCTACGTCAACACCGCGGGGGTCGGGGTCATCTCCCGGGACGTCAGCCTCGGGGTGGCCTTTGCCCGGCCAGGCGATGCCATCATCGTGTCCGGGCCGATCGGCGACCATGGCATCACGATCATGCTGGCCCGCGGCGAACTCGACATCGAGGCGGACGTCGTGTCGGACACCGCGCCGCTCAACGGCCTGATCGCCGGCCTGCTCGACGCGGTGCCGGGCGTGCGGGCGATGCGGGACGCGACCAGGGGCGGCGTGGCGACCATACTCAACGAGATCGCCAAGGCGGCCGACGTGGGCGTGCTGGTCAGCGAGGACGCCATTCCCGTGCGCCCCGAGGTGCGGGGCGCCTGCGAACTGCTCGGCATCGACCCCATGTACGTCGCCTGCGAGGGGCGGATGGTGGCGGTCGTGCCCGGCGACCGCGCCGATCTTGCGCTGCAGGCGCTGCGCGGCCACCCGCTCGGCGCGGAGGCGGCGGTCATCGGCGCGGTCGTCGCGGACCAGCCGGGTATCGTCCGGCTGAAGACGGCGTTCGGCGGGACGAGGATCGTCGACCTGCTCGTCGGCGACCCCCTCCCCCGCATCTGCTGACCGGGTTCCGGCCCGGGTGGACGTGAGTTCGGTGTCGCTATGACGACACCAAGCTCGGATCCGGGCGCGCCGCCGCCAAGAATTTTCTGTCAGGGCGGCTGCCGGGCACCTAGCCGTTCTGGCCTTGGGGGCCCCAGAGGCAGAAGCGTTCTGGCCTTGGGGCACGCACAGGCAGAAGCGTTTTGGCCATGCGGCACCCCGGGACCTTAAATTCTGGCCTTGTGGCACACAGGAGCGCCTCTAGCGTCCCTGGGGCACCCAGACACAGGTCATTCTGGCCTTGTGTGCCTCAGGGTGGAATGACCTCTGGCCTTGTGTGCCTCAGGGCAGAGGAATGGAAGCGCTACGGCCCGGGAAGTTGGGGGCTGGTACGGCAGTTCGGGGAAGGCGGGACTGGGATAGCGCGGGGACGGCGGGGCAGCGTGGCGGCGGTAGGACGGCGGGGCTGGGACGGCGGGGCTGGGACGGCAGGGCTGGGACGGTGGGACGGTGGGACGGTTGGGACGGGACTGGGACGGCGGGGATGACTGACTGGCATGGGGCGGGGGGACGGTGGGTGCTAGGTTGGCCGGCGTTCGCGGGAGGCTGCCACTACTGCCTGGCCCAGGCTGATGCCGCCGTCATTGCAGGGGACGCGGGAGTGGGTCAGCACGGTAAAGCCGCGGTTCTCGAGCCGGGTGACGGTGCGGCCCACGAGCAGGAGATTCTGAAACACTCCGCCGGACAAGGCCACCGTGTTGAGGCCGTGCTGCTCGCGCAGGAGCAGGCAGCCGTCTTCGATCAGCGCGGCCACGCCGTTGTGGAAGCGGGCAGCGATGCGCTCAGGCGGCACTCCCAGTGCGAGATCGTCGACGGCGGCGGCGACCAGGTCCGTTCCGCGCGCGAGGAACGGCTCGCCCGCCTCGATCGGCGCGGTCTCGATGGCCGCGCGGTACGTGCCGGCCTCGCCCGGGTCGGCTAGCTGCTCAAGCTCGATCGCCGCCTGGCCCTCATAGGTGATCTCGTCGCGGACGCCGAGGATCGCGGCGACCGCGTCGAACAGGCGGCCCGCGCTTGACGTCAGCGGCGCGTTGACCCGTCGCCTGGCCATGGCGACCACGGGGCCCCAGCGGTCGGCGTTGCGCCGTGCGACGCCGAGGTCCGCCACCTCGCGGGTTCCGGCCGGGCCCCAACCCGCGAGGCCGGAACCCCCCAGGCCGGAGGCGGGCAGGCCAGAGCCCGCCAGGCCGGTGGCGGGCAGGCCAGAGCCCGCCGACCCGGAATCCGCCAGGCCGAAGGCGGGCAGGCTAGAGGCGGCCGGGGCCGGGCCGGCCGCTTCGAGGTAGGCGGCGGCCATGCGCCACGGTTGCCTGATGGCGGCCGCGCCGCCGGGCAGCGGGACCTGGGCGAGGTGGCCGGCGCGGAGGTACTTCGCCGGGTCCGCGATCAGGAACTCGCCGCCCCAGATCGTGCCGTCGGTGCCATAGCCGGTGCCGTCGAACGCGACCCCGATCACCGGGCCCCCGGTGCTGAGATCGACCCCGTTGTCGGCCAGGCAGGATGCGATGTGCGCGTGGTGGTGCTGCACGCCCACGAGGTCAACGTCGTCCAGGTCGAGCGCGTACTTCGTGGACAGGTACTCCGGGTGCAGGTCGTAGGCCACGACCTGCGGGGTGATGTCGAAGAGGCGGCTGAAGTGCTCGATGCCCTCGGTGAACGACCGGAGGGTCTCCGCGTTCTCCAGGTCGCCGATGTGGTGCGAGACGAACGCGTGCCGGCCTTTCGCCAGGCAGAACGTGTTCTTCAGCTCCGCGCCGCAGGCGAGCACCGGGCGGGCGAATCCGCCCACGACCGTGACGGGTTCCGGCACGTAGCCGCGCGACCGCCGGACCAGCACCGGGCGGTCACGGACGGCGCGGGCCACGGAGTCGTCCGTCCTGATGTGGATGGCCCGGTCGTGGGTGAGGAACGCGTCGGCGATGCCGCCCAGCCGGTCGAGCGCGTCCTCGTCGCGGTAGGCGATCGGCTCGTCGGAGACGTTTCCGCTGGTCAGTACCAACGGGCGGCCTACCGCGGCAAGCAGCAGGTGGTGCAGCGGGCTGTACGGCAGCATGATCCCGAGTTGCCGGTTGCCTGGTGCGGTCGCCGCGGCCACGTCGGCGTCCGGCCGCCGGGGCAGCAGCACGATCGGCCGGGCCATGCTTTGCAGCAGGCCGGCCGCGGCGTCGTCGACCGCGCACAGCCGGCGGGCCTCGGCCAGGCCGTCGACCAGGATCGCGAACGGCTTGTCCTCCCGGTGCTTGCGGGCGCGCAACGTCGCCACGGCGTCAGCGGACGCGGCATCCGCGGCCAGGTGGTAGCCGCCGAGTCCTTTTACCGCCACGATCCGGCCCGCCCCCAGCAGAACGCCGGCGGCCTCCAGGGCGGTTGGGCCCGGCAGCGGAGAGATAGTGGATCGCTGACCATCCCATAGCGTGGCTACCGATCCACTATCGTGCGGCTGGCCCGCGGGATTGAGCAACGTCAGGCGGGGGCCGCATGTTGGGCAGCAGGTTGGCTGGGCGTGGAAGCGGCGGTTGGCCGGGTCGTGGTACTCGGCGGCGCACTCGTCGCACATGGTGAAGCAGGCCATGGTGGTCAACGGACGGTCGTAGGGGACGTCCTTGACGATGGTGAACCTGGGGCCGCAGTTGGTGCAGTTGATGAACGGGTAGCGGAACCTCCGGTCCGCCGGGTCGGCCAGCTCGCGCAGGCAGTCGGCGCAGGTCGCGGTGTCCGGGGCGATCAGCGTGCGGCGACGGCCGACGGGGTCGCTGGCCACGATCTCGAAGGACTCCGTCCCGGCGGGCGCCATCGCGGTCGCGGTGACCCGCTCGACCCTCGCCAGCGGGGGCGCATCCCGGTCAAGCGCGCGCAGGAACTCGGCGACCGCTCCGGGCGGGCCCTCCACCTCGGCGAACACCCCGTCGACGTCGTTGCCGACCAGGCCGGCCAGGCCGAGCCGGGTGGCCAGCGCGAACACGAAGGGCCGGAAGCCGACGCCCTGGACGATGCCCTCGACCCGGACGGCCGTCCGGGTCCGGGCAGCGATGTCATCGGACCCGCCGCGTCCGGCGAACGGCACCGCGCGATCGGGATCGGCCGGGCCTGACGAGGTCATGGGCGGTGCGGGAGTCAGGAGCCCGCGTTCGGGATGGTGACCTCGAATTCGACGGTGACCTCGTTCTTCAGCTTGAGCGTGCCGAAGAACCCCGAGTACGGCGTGATGCCGAAGTCCGTCTGGCGGATCGTCGCGCTTCCCCGGTACGTGCCGGGGGCGGGGCTCGTGACCTGCAGCCGGAGCGGCCGCGAGGTGCCGCGCAGGGTGAGCGTGCCCTCGATGGCGCCGTTGGCCGACGCCGACGGCGAGCCGGAGGAGGACGGGATGACCTTGGCGGAGGCGAAGCTGGCCGTGGCCGCGTTGCCGAGGATCTTGCCCGCCTGGGCCTGGATGTCCCGGCGGTCCCGGTCGGAGAGCGGCTTGGCGCCGCCCGTGCCCTCGCGGACCGCGAGGGAGCCGAGGTCAAGCTCGGTGGTCAGGGTCGCAGAAGCGGTGCCGCCGCCGTCGGCGTCGGGGACCGTGAGTCGCGCCGACCACCGGGTGATCTCCAGCGTCAGGTCGTGGCCCGCCCGGGCGGCCAGTCCCTCGCGCCCGGTCTTGACCAGCACCCGGCCGGCGTCCGGGCCGAGCTCGTATGTTCCCGTGATGTCAGCCACGGCACCACCGTACGCACCGACTTGCGGAAAGGTCTAGCGTCGGGGCCGGGCGCGGCTCAGCCGGCTAGGTGAACGGGATCTCGCCGAACAGCTCGCGGATCCGCCGCAGGTCGCGGAGCCGGGGTTCGGTGGCGCCGCCGACCCAGCGGCTCACGGTCTTCACCGAAACGCCGAGTTGGCGCGCGGCGGCCTCCATGGTCAGGCCCTCCCGGCGGAGCACGCCCGCCATCCAGTCGGCGAACGACTCCTCGTCCTCGTCGGCGATGGCCTGGCGGCCGGTGTTTCCAGGCACGGCGCCGTCGTCGGCCGCCTGGTTCCCCGCGGCCTGCACCGGCCGCATGGCGCCGGCCGCGTCGTGCGCCCGCATCAGCGACGACAGCGCGTCCAGGCCCGCGGCCGCGCCGAGCTGCGCGCCCGACTTCAGCACGTCGACCTCGACGTGGTCGGGGAAGATGCGAAAGGAGACGCTGATGGCGCCGGTCGGCCCGGCCGCCTCGAGCAGCGCCCGGGAGACGGTCTCGCCGACCTCGCGGGTGTCTTGCTCGGACAGGGGAGACTGCGCCAGGCACTTGCGTACAAAGTCACGGATGTCGGGAATCGACGAGGGCCTAGCGGGAAACGTCTGGGACACAACCACGACCGGTACGACCTCGATGTTGTCGCTGATCGCGTCGTCTGCCCTCTCCATCGCCCCTTTTTTCCTGAGCTTTACCTGCAAATCGGAGCAGCGCAACGCTGGCACCTTACGCATCAGGGTACGTGCACACGTCAATGACCGCGAGTCGGACAACCGGACAGATATGTCCAACCGGTCGACTCTTCTGTCTTGTACTCGGGTCGGGGCGGGAATACGCTGGTTGAACCGGCGCGGAACCCTGGGGGCCAGGCGTCTGGGCTGGTAGTCGACCGATGAACGGTGAGCGAGCCGGCGAGCTAGGCCGGCACAGCGCGGGGCGCGGCGAGAATGAACTCGCCTTCGCCCTCAGGTACCGTCCGGCCCGGGTCTGGTGGCGTTCCGCCCCGACCTTGGGCAGCCAACCGAAGGGTGGCGTTCCATGACACACGCCGACGAGGAACCGGTTGTACACATTCTCTGGATGAACGGCGGCCTCGGCTGCGACGGGGACTCGGTGGCGCTGACCGCCGCGACCCAGCCAAGCATCGAGGAAATCGTGCTCGGGGCCCTGCCCGGGCTGCCCAAGGTGGCCGTGCACTGGCCGCTGATCGACTTCGAGTGCGGGCCCGAGCAGGGGGCCGACACGTTCATCGAGTGGTGGCACAAGGCCGACCGGGGCGAGCTCGACCCCTTCGTGCTCGTCGTGGAGGGCTCCATCCCCAACGAGGCGATTAAGTCGGAAGGCTACTGGTGCGGCTTCGGCAACAACCCGGCGACGGGCCAGCCGATGACCACGAGCGAGTGGCTCGACCGGCTCGCGCCGAAGGCCACCGCGATCCTGGCGGTCGGGACCTGCGCCACCTACGGCGGCATCCACGCGATGGCGGGCAACCCGACCGGCGCGATGGGCGTGCCCGACTACCTGGGCTGGGACTGGACGTCCAAGGCCGGCCTGCCGATCGTCTGCGTGCCCGGCTGCCCGACCCACCCCGACAACCTGTCGGAGACCATCCTGTACCTGCTCTACCAGGTCGCGGGGCAGGCGCCGATGATCCCGCTCGACGAGGCCCTGCGGCCGCGCTGGCTGTTCGAGGCCACCGTGCACCAGGGGTGCGACCGGGCCGGGTACTACGAGGAAGGCACGTTCGCCACCGAGTACGGCTCCCCCGAGTGCCTGGTCAAGCTGGGCTGCTGGGGACCGGTCGTCAAGTGCAACGTCCCCAAGCGCGGCTGGATCAACGGGGTCGGCGGCTGCCCCAACGTCGGCGGCATCTGCATCGCCTGCACCATGCCCGGCTTCCCCGACAAGTTCATGCCGTTCATGGACGAGCCGCCGGGCGCCCGCGTGTCGAGCACCGCGAGCGGCATGTACGGCACCGTCATCCGCACGCTGCGCGGGTTCACCGCGCGCACGGCGGACAAGGAACCGAAGTGGCGCACCAAGGGAACTGAACTGCTCACCGGCTACCAGAAAACGTGGTGATCTGCGATGACAGCGACCGAGAAGGACATGTCGGGCACGACCGACAGCAGCAACCTCGTCGATATGTCGTGGGACCCGATCACCAGGATCGTGGGCAGCCTCGGCATCTACACCAAGATCGACTTCAAGGCCAAGCGGGTCGCCGAGTGCCACAGCACCTCGTCGATCTTCCGCGGCTACAGCATCTTCATGAAGGGCAAGGACCCGCGGGACGCGCACTTCATCACGAGCCGCATCTGCGGCATCTGCGGTGACAACCACGCGACGTGCTCGGTCTACAACCAGAACATGGCCTACGGGGTCCGGCCGCCGCACCTAGGCGAGTGGATCATCAACCTCGGCGAGGCCGCGGAGTACATGTTCGACCACAACATCTTCCAGGAGAACCTGGTCGGAGTCGACTTCTGCGAGCGGATGGTCGGCGAGACCAACCCCGGCGTCCTCGAGCGGGCCAACTCCGCCGAGGCGCCGCACGCGGCCGAGCACGGCTACCGGACCATCGGCGACATTATGCGCTCGCTGAACCCGCTCGAGGGCGAGTTCTACCGCGAGGCGCTCCAGGTGTCTCGGTCCACGCGCGAGATGTTCTGCCTGATGGAAGGGCGCCACGTGCACCCGTCCACGCTCTACCCGGGTGGCGTCGGCACGGTCGCCACCGTGCAGCTCTTCACCGACTACCTCACCCGGCTGATGCGCTACGTGGAGTTCATGAAGCGCGTCGTGCCGATGCACGACGACCTGTTCGACTTCTTCTACGAGGCGCTGCCCGGTTACGAGGAAGTCGGCCGCCGGCGGGTGCTGCTCGGCTGCTGGGGCAGCCTGAACAACCCGGAGTACTGCGACTTCACGTACCGGAACATGGCCGACTGGGGCCGCAAGATGTTCGTCACCCCCGGCGTCGTGATCGACGGCAAGCTCGTCACCACCAGCCTGGTCGACATCAACCTCGGCATCAGGATCTTGCTCGGCCACTCGTTCTACGAGGACTGGGAAGACCAGGAGATGTTCGTCACGCAGGACCCGCTCGGCAACCCGGTCGACCGCAGGCACCCGTGGAACCAGCACACGATCCCGCGCCCGGCCAAGCGGGACTTCGACGACAAGTACAGCTGGACGATGTCGCCGCGCTGGTTCGACGGCAAGGACTACCTGCCGCTCGACACCGGCGGCGGCCCCATCGCCCGCCTGTGGGCGACCGCGCTCGCGGGCATGGTGGACTGCGGCTACGTGAAGTCCACCGGTCACAGCGTGCAGATCAACCTGCCGAGGACGGTCTCCCGGCCCGAGGTGACGTTCGAGTGGTCGCCGCCGATGGACTCCCAGGGCAAGCCGCTGTCCAACGCGATCGAGCGCGACCGCGCCAGGACTTACTTCCAGGCGTACGCCGCCGCGGCCGCCCTCTACTTCGTCGAGCAGGCGCTCGCCGAGATACGCGCCGGCCGGACCAAGACGTGGGAGTCGTTCACTGTGCCCGACGACTCGGTGAGCTGCGGCTTCACCGAGGCGGTGCGCGGGGTCCTGTCGCACCACATGGTGGTCAGGGACGGGAAGATCGCCAACTACCACCCGTACCCGCCGACTCCGTGGAACGGCAGCGTCAGGGACATCTACGGGACGCCTGGGCCCTACGAGGACGCGGTGCAGAACACCCCGATCTTCGAGGAGAACCCGCCGGACACCTTCAAGGGCATCGACATTATGCGGGCGGTGCGCAGCTTCGACCCGTGCCTGCCCTGCGGCGTGCACATGTACCTGGGCGGCGGCAAGGTACTCAACACGACGCACTCGCCGACCGGCATCACGCTGGCGATCTGACATGGGCCCTATCACTGACGATGGGGCCATAGACGCCCGGGAGACTGACGCCCGGGAGACTGGGGCGCGCGTCGAGACGCTGCTCGCCGAACTCCGGGCCCGGTCGGGTCCGGAGGCGGCGGGCGCCGCCGAGGAACTCGTCACCTGCCTGGTTCGCCTCTACGGCGCGGGGCTCGAGGCGATCATGCGGACGATCGGTGATGAGCAGCGCCTGCAGGCGCTGCTCATCACCGACCCGCTCGTGGAGAGCCTGCTGCTGGTGCATGACCTGCACCCGCTCGACACCGACACAAGGGTCAGGCGCGCGCTCGGTCGTCTCGGCACGGGCGCCGAGTTCCTCGGCATCGACAGCGAGGGCGTCGTGCATGTCCGGCTCGGTCATGGCTGCGGCTCTACGGCCGAGGTCGTAGGGGAGGCGATCACCAACGCCGCGCCGGAAACGACCGGAGTGGAGTTCGCCCCCCGTGAGGCGCCGCTGCTGCAGATCACCCGCCGCCCGGCGGCGATATGACGGGCGCCGTTAACGGCTGGGGAGACCGGGCTAGCGCGCCCGGCGATTCGGCCGCGGCCGAATCGCCGGCTGCCGCCAGCGGGCTGCGGCGGTTCGCTCGACCGCCGCGGCGGGCAAGCGTCGCCGCGGCGGAAGAGCGCTGCGAGCTGTGCGGCGAGCAGGTCGGCGCCGGGCACTCGCACATGGTGGACCTCCAGCGGCGGTCGATCGCCTGCGCCTGCCGGGCCTGCGCGCTGCTGTTCACCCGGCCGGGCGGCCGCTACCGCACGGTGCCCGACCGGGTCCGGCATGATCTTGCCGCGCCGCTGACCGACGCCGAGTGGGCGGAGCTTCAGATCCCCGTCGGGATCGCGTTCTTCTTCTTCAACTCGACCCTCGGCCACGTCGTCGCGAGCTACCCGAGCCCCGCCGGGGTGACCGAGTGCGAACTCGACCTGGGCGCCTGGGACCGGCTCGCGGCCGACCACCCGCTGCTTGGCGCGCCGGCGCCGGACGTGGAGGCGATCCTGGTCGTCGGCGGCTCGCCGCGCGAGGCCACCCCCATCGAGACGTTCCTCGTCCCCATCGACGTCTGCTACTCGCTGGCGGGCGCGCTGCGGCTGGAGTGGCACGGCTTCGACGGCGGGTCCGAGGTGAAGCGGATACTCACGGACCTGCTCGCCAGCCTCCGCAAGCGCGCCCGCCCGCTTGAGCCCGCGCGCGCGACGACCGAGACGGCGGATATGACAGGGGCGACGGGTATGACAGGGGCGGAGGCCTAGATGGCGGAACTGACCTTTGGCTGTACCGAGGCGCACGCGACCAGGTACGCGGCCACGCCGACGCTGTCGTTCACGCTGCACATCACCGAGAGCACCGACGCCCGGGTGCACGCCATCGCGCTGCGCTGCCAGATCCGCATCGAGCCGCACCGCCGCCGGTACTCGCCGGACGAGGCGCGGCGACTGAACGACCTGTTCGGCGACACTTCGCGGTGGGCCGAGACGGTCAAGCCCATCCAGCTCGCCACGATCACGACCATGGTGCCGGGGTTCACGTCGGTGACCGAGACCGAGTTCCAGGTGCCGTGCACCTACGACCTCGAGGTCGCCTCGGCCCGCTACCTGCAGGCGCTCGACGACGGCACGATCCCGCTGCTGCTGCTGTTCAGCGGCACGGTGTTCACCGCGCACGGGGACTCCATGCGGGTGGAGCTCATCCCGTGGAGCTGCGAGGCCACGTACCGCATGCCGGTGACCGTCTGGCAGGACGTGGTGAACGAGCACTTCCCCGGCAGCGCCTGGCTGCGCTGCTCCCGGGAGACGCTGGACGCGCTGTCGCTGTTCAAGTCGGAACACGCGCTGCCGACGTGGGACGCCACGCTGGCGGCATTGCTCGCGGCGGCCGGCCCCACCCGCCGGCCGCCGCGCCCATCGCACCAGAAGCGCCGGCCGCAGACGCTCGGCCGGTGACGCCATGAGCCTCGCCGACGTGCGCCGGATCGCCGACGCCGTGCTCTACGAGGGCTACATCCTGTACCCCTACCGGGCGTCCGCCCAGAAGAACCGCAGCCGCTGGCAGTTCGGCGTGCTGATGCCGCCCGGCTTCGTCGCGGCGGACCCGTCGGAGACATCGACGATGCGGGCGGAGTGCGTATTCGAGCACCGGGGCCAGCCGACGGTCGAGGTCACCGTCCGCTTCCTGCAGGTGCAGCGGCGGCGGACGAGCGGCACCAGGCCGGCGGGTACGGGGGACGGAAGCACAACCGACATAAGCACGGGGGACATAAGCAGGGGGGACACGATCGTCCCGGACATTAGTGTCCAGGACGCGAGCGCCCCGGCCGTGTGGGACGAGGCCGTCGAGCAGGAGGTCACGGCGACCGTGGTCGCCGAGGCCCTGTTCGGCGGCGGCCGGGTCACCCGGTTCTCCGTGCCGGGCGGCGAGGACCTCGAGACGACGGACGGCGCGCGCGTCGTGCGCCGCCGCGCGCTGCTCGCGGGCACCGTGTCGATCCGCGCGACCCCGCTGCCCGGCCCGTGGCAAGCGGCCCGGCTAACCGTGCAGGTGGACAACGAGTCCGCCAGCACCGGGGAGGCCGCGGGGCCCGCCAGCCGGGACGCCGCTCTGCCGGGGGCGCTGGTCGCGGCCCACCTGATCATCACGGTGTCCGGCGGGGCGTTCCTGTCCATGACCGATCCCCCCGAGTGGGCGAGCCCGCAGGTTGCCGCCTGCCAGAACAGCGGCTGCTGGCCGGTCCTCGCCGGCCCGGAGGGCAGCCGCCAGGTCATGCTCGCCGCGCCCATCATCCTGCCCGACAACCCGCAGGTCGCGAGCGAGAGCCCCGGCGAGCTCTACGACGGCACCGAGATCGACGAGATCCTCACGCTCCGCACGCTCGCGCTCTCCGACGCGGAAAAGGCGGCGGCCCGGGCCACCGACCCGCGCGCGGCCGCGCTGATCGACCGGGTCGACGCGATGGACGCGCCGACGATGGCGCAGCTGCACGGCACCATCCGCACGATGAGCGCGGCTCCGTCGACGCGGCCCGACGGACTCGGGCCCGACGGACTCGGGCCAGACGGACTCGGGCCGGGCGGCGACGGCGAGCGCGTCCCCTGGTGGGACCCGGGCGCGGACGCGTCCGTCTCGCCGGGCACCGACTTCGTCGTCATCGTCGGCCAGCGGGTCGCCCGGGGCAGCCGCGTGATCCTGCGGCCCGGCTCGCGCCGGGCCGACGCGCAGGACATGTTCCTCGCCGGCCGGGCAGCGCTCGTCGAGGCGGTGCTGCTCGACGTCGACGACACGGCCTACCTGGCGGTCACGCTCGTGGACGACCCGGCGGCGGACCTCCAGGCGGCACACGGGCGGTTCCTTTACTTTGCGCCCGACGAGGTCGTGCCGGACGAGGTCGGGCCGGATGACGAGGGGCCGGACCCGGAAGAGGAGGCGCGGTCATGACGGGCAAGACGCTGGTTGCCGGGGTGGGCAACATCTTCCAACGCGACGACGCGTTCGGCGTCGAGGTGGTCAGGCAGCTTGAGGGGCGGCCGTGGCCGCCGGGCGTGAAGGTCGCGGACTTCGGCATCCGCGGCGTGCACCTGGTCTACGAGCTGCTCGACGGCTGCGACGTGTTCGTCCTCGTCGACGCCGCCCAGCGCGGCTGCGCGCCGGGCACCGTCACGGTGCTCGAGGTCGAGCCCGAGCACATGCCCACGCCCAACGGAGTCATGGACGCGCACGGCCTGGCGCCGGACCAAGTCTTCGCGATGCTCGCCTCGATGGGCGGCCGCCCGGGCCGCAGCCTCGTCGTCGCGTGCGAGCCAGCCGACGTCAGCCCGGGAATGGGACTGTCCGACCAGGTACGAGAGGCCTTGCCGGCGGCGGTCCGCGCAGTGGAGGAAATCCTTGACGAAATCCAGCGGTAAGAAGGGGCGGACGATCATGTCCAATCTCATTAAGGCAGTGATCGTGGCGGCGATCCTGGTAGCGGTCGTTGAGTCGCTGCCGGACATCAAGCGCTACCTGGAAATCAGGGAGATGTAGCCACCATGGAAGTGCTCATCGGGTTCCGGGCGCGTCCTTGCTGCCCCATGGCACTCCCCTGGAGAAGTGAACTGCCAGTTTCGCACGGCGGCCGGGCAGGCCGCTAGGGCGCGGCCTGCTCGGGGGCGGCCGGTGCGGCGGCGGCACGGCTCGGGAGCGGGCTGGTTGGACGCCGTCCGGCGCCACTCGATCTCGTCGGGTCCGACCTCGTGGCCCGCCGCGCACCGCACGTGCACCTCGACGGGGCTGCCGCAGTCGGCGTGCGCGAACTCGATCAGCGGCTGTACGTCCGTGTGCCGGCTGCCCCACTCGAACAGGCCGAAGATCACCGGCATGAGGTCGGCGCCCGCTTCGGTCAGCGCGTACTCGTCGCGGGTGCGGCCGCCCGGCTCGCGGTACGGCCTTCTTTGCAGCAAGCCCGCCTGCGTGAGCGTGCGCAGGTGCGTCGAGGCGGTGGCCGGCGCCATCTCGACCCGGTTGACGAAGTCGTCGAACCTGCTGGTGCCGTAGAACGCCTCGCGCATGATCAGCATCGCACTGCGGGAGCCCACCAGGCCCATCGCCCGCTCGATCGGGCAGTGCGCGTTGAACGAGACCCCGGCCTCGGCTTCGGCCTCGGCTCCGTATTTGGCTCCTGGGTCTTTGGCTGCTGGATCAACCGCTTGTGATCCGTGCGACACGGCGCACCTCCGTACCTGGCTACACATCCCTATAGTCAGCATGCTACCCTCAGGGGAGCTGACTTCAATTCTCCGAAGTTATGAGGGAGTAGCCATGAACCTCGACAATCGCGTCGTCCTCGTCACCGGCGCCACCGGCGGCCTCGGGCAGCAGTTCGTCAGCCAGTCACTCGCGCGGGGCGCAGCCAAGGTCTACGCGGGCGCCCGGCGGGACCACGACTGGGCCGACCCGCGCGTCGTCCCGCTCCGGCTGGACGTGACCGACCCGGCGGACATCGTCGCCGCGGCGGCCACGGCGGCGGACACCGACGTCCTTATCAACAACGCCGGGATCGGCGGCGCGCCGTCCCTGCTGACCTCCCCCGAGGAGGAGATCCGGGCGACGTACGAGGCGAACGTCTTCGGGCCGCTGCTGCTCGTTCGCGCCTTCGCCCCGGTGCTGGCGCGCAACGGGGGCGGCGCCGTCGTCGACGTCCACTCGGTCCTCTCCTGGGTCGCCCGGCCGGGCGCCTACGCGGCCTCCAAGACGGCGTTCTGGGGGCTGACCAACGCGCTCCGCCTTGAGCTCGCCGACCAGAAGACCCAGGTCGTCGGCGCGCACCTGGGCTACGCGGACACCCCGCTGATCGCGCACCTGAGCGACGTGGCCAAGTCCGACCCGGCGGTCATCGTCGCCCGCGTGCTCGACGCCCTGGAGGCCGGCGAGGACGAGGCCATCACCGACGATGTCTCCGCTCAGGTCAAGTCGATCCTGCCGGGCATCACCACCGGCGTGCTGCCCGGGTGAGGCTTGCTCCCTCTGGGCTTCGTCTTACAGATGGTCAAATCTGCTTACAGATGCCGAAATATGCGGCATCTTTGGGTTTCAGGGTGTGTCGCCTGCGGTAGAAACTAGCGCAATTTGCTTCGTGTTACTGCGTCAGCTTGCCGGCGGCTCTGCCCGACCGCTTAAGACCGCTGTGGCCGGCTTGACCGCTGTGACCGCCCTGAACGCTCGAGAGTGAGGTTTTCGCCGATGCTGCGTCGTCGCCGTGACACCCCCGCTGCACGGCGACGGGCTCCGGAGCCGGACGGCTGGCGCCCGCCTCCGGAGCCGGGCGGCGGGCAACCGCGGGCACAGTGGCGTCAGCCTCCGGAGACGACGGCGGAGCCCGTCCCCCTGCGGCGACCGTACATCCCGCCGGACGCGTTCCCGGCGCAGGACCTGACCCCGCCGGCGCCCTCGCATCCTCGGCTGCCCCGACGACGGCCGGCCCGGCGCAGCCGCCCGCGGGCGCGGCGGGGCTGCCGTCGACGGCGGCCTGGCGGCGGCAGCCGGCCCCAGGGCCGGGCATGCGGCAGGCCCCCGCGGCGGGCAGGCGGCAAGCGGTCCCGACGGCCGGCGGGCGGCAAGCGGCGCCGACGGCGGCCAGGCGGGAGCCCGCTCCGGGCGCGGGCATGCCACAGGCGACCCCAGGCGTTGGCATGCCACAGGCGACCCCAGGCGTTGGCATGCCGCAGACAGTCCCACGCGCGGGCATGCCGCAGGCAGCCCCAGGCGCGGGCATCCCGCAGGCGACCCCAGGCGCGGACGGGCGGCCGGCGGCGGCCAGGCGGGAGCCGCCCCCAGGCGCGGGCATGCCGCAGACGGCCCCGGGCGTCGGCATGCCGCAGGCGGCCCCGGGCGTCGGCATGCCGCAGGATGCCCCTGGCCCGGCCATACGGCAGGCGGCGCCCGCCATGCCTCGGTCGGCCTCGCCCGGGCGGCAGGCACCAGCACCGGCCATGCGGCGCTGGCGGCCCATGCGCGCGATCATCGGCGATGAGTTCCGGACCCCGATGCTGTGGTGCGAGTTCGGCAGTTGCATCGCGCGCTACACGGACGTGGAGGCGCTCGGCGAGCATGAACTGCGATCGCGGGCGGTTGCCGTGGGCTGGCGGTACGACCGGTTCGGACGGCTGGCCTGCCCGGCCTGCACGCGTCGCGATCCCTCGTTCTCGGCCGGCCGCTGGCCCGCGCCGGCCGCTGAGGAGGCACCGGCCCACTGGTCCCCGCGCCCGCCCGGCCGCTTAACCCGGCGTCGTCCGCGCGGCCGCTCCCACAGGGGCGGCCGGGCGGGCCGGGACGCTACACCGGCAGGGTGTAATTCAGGACCGTATTGAGCACCACGGCGAACGTCAGGTACATGAGCCAGAAGCCGACCGAGACGTGGAAGAAGCCGAGGGCGCGCTCCCCCAGCCCTCCAATGCCCGGCAGGTCGGGCTTGAGGCTGGCGACCAGATCTGCCGCGTAGACACCGGTCAGGCCGATGAAGAGGCCGCCCACGGGATGGTCGCCCGCGCCGAAGAACGCGATGATCCCGAGGATCGAGATGAGCATGAACGCGACGCACATGCCGATGTTGACCCGGGCGTCGATCCCGTGGAGGCGGTTCCAGCCCATCGCGAACCAGTGCACGCCGTACGCGGTGAACGCGAGGGCGGCCATGTAAAGGGCCGGCGCGGTGAGCGTGCCGAACAACGTGAGGGCGGCGAACAGGTAGATGCCGGTGAGGAACTGCATGAAGCCCGGCATCCAGATGCCCCAGACGCCGGTGCCGAAGTCGACTCCTTCGCCGCGGGGCGGATAGCCGAGGAGTTCTTGCGGGCCATAGATGAGGTAGCCGGTCCCCAGGCCAAAGAAGCCCACCGCCAATGGCGGGAACGGCGATGTCGGGAATCTGATCAGGGCGGCCAGGGCCTGCCCCATGGCTAGCGAGATCATCGCCCTTGACTACCCGCTGCAGTGTCCTTCACACTCTCGGTAACCTACCGTGCCCCTGCCGTTCCTTGCGGCTTCGCGTGCCGCTGTCGGGGCACGATTGGTTACCGGCGGCGGGCCCGCGTCGGCGCCGCGTCTCCGGTGCGGGTCGCAACGGATGATGTGGGATGCAAGCGTCCCTGGGAGGGGCGCTTTGCATCCCACATGAGGTTCACGGTTGGCTCTCGAGAGCCAGCTGCGGCCGTTCGGGATAAGGGTTGAGGGCTTGCGGCGCGGACCGTCAGATTCCTGGGTCGGCCCGCTGGCGCGGAATGATGACCGCGTCGGGACCGGGGAACAGGAGCCTCGTCTGTCCGTCGGCGAAGCGCACCAGGTAGGGCGGCTCACCTCCGGCACCGCGCACCTCGACGATTTCGCCGTCCTTATCCGGATGGCCGACGCAGTTTCCGTGAATGCGGATCTGGTCACCGGTCGTCGCTTCCATGACCGCCTCCCTCGGCGGGTGAGGGTGTCATACATGACCAGACTCGCACGTCGGTGACGCGAAGGCGAGTGGGTGAATTCCGGCAAATGGTGAAATGTGGAGGTTCCTCCGCCGCGAGCTTTGGGGCGGGCGGGGGCTTGGCGCGCTGCTTGGATCCGTGCGCGCTGCCACCATCTGGTCGCGGGTGACCCAGGGGCGGACATTCCGGCCTTGGGGCACCCCGGCATACATTCGTTTGGCCTTGCGGCGCTTAGACACGTGCTTGTTTGGCCTTGCGGCGCTCTGGCACGTATAAATTTGTCCTCGGGGCACCCTGGAGCGCATCTAGCGTCCTCGCGGCACCCGGCACGTGATTGCTTGGCCTTGCGCCACCCGGCACGTGATCGTTTGGCCTGAGGCACCCAGGAACGTGCTCGATTGGCCTTGCCACACCCCGGCCCGTATAACTTTGGCCTCGGGGCACCCGGGAACGCATCTAGCGTGCTCGCGGCACCCCGGCACACAGTCGCTTGGCCTAGTGGCACCCAGGGCGCGCTCACGTTTGGCCGTCATCCGGTCGTGGGCGACCCAGGGTCAGAACCGGGCGCAGTTCACGGCCTGGTATTGCCGGGTACGGGGGGAATTGGCGAGATCGTGGCGGTTTGTCGCGTCCGTGCTCCGGGGCCGGGCTACGGCTTGCGGGCGACTCCGCCGTAGCAGCTCACCTCGGCCGGGGCCGGGAACGGGCCGCTGTCGTCAGGGTGCCACTCCGAGACCAGGACTACGCCGGGCGGCACCAGTTCGAGGCCGTTGAACGCCATTCGGGCGAACTCGCCGGACTCCCGGAGCTGACCCTGGATGCGGGCCGCCGCGTAGGCGCGGCCGGTGGCCGCCCATCCGGCCGGATCGTGCTCGGCGGTGGTGTGCGTCGCCGCCAGGTAGCTGCCGGACGGAAGGGCGTCGAGCAGCGTGGCGAGGATCTCGGCGGGCCGGTCCGCGTCGGTCAGGAAGGGCAGCACGGAGACGAGGATGAGCCCGATCGGCGCCTTGAAGTCGAGCACTTCCCTGGTCACCGTGTCGGCCACGATCACGGCGGGGTCTCTTAGGTCGGCGTGGATGTAGCCGGTGCGCCCTTCTGGCGCTCCTCTGAGCAATGCCCGCGCGTGCACGAGGACGAGCGGGTCGTTGTCGACGTAAACGATGCGGGCGGTCGGGTCGGCGCGCTGCGCCACCTCGTGCACGTTCTCTGTCGTCGGCAGCCCGGCGCCGATGTCCAAGAACTGCCTGACGCCGGCCTCCGTGACGAGGTACCTGACGGCGCGGCCGAGGAACTTCCGGTTCTCCCTGGCGACTGTGAGCGCCGCCGGCATGTTGGCCAGCACCTGCTCGGCGACCGCGCGATCGGCCGCGAAGTGATTCTTGCCGCCCAGGCCGTAGTCGTAGATCCGGGCGGGATGCGGCTTGGCAGGATCGATCTCCGGTACCAGCCCGTCGGTCGCCGGAAAGATATCCACGCTCGTATCCTCTCGCCTCCGCCACGGCCGCAAACCTTGCGCATTCTCGCCTCTGCCACAGCCGCGAACCGTGCGCATTCCCCGAACCTCATGCTCAATCGCATCATGCCTGGGCATCGATGGCGATACAGGGAACCCGCGAGTCCGTTGGGAATCCTTAAGGTCCGTGCCTTCCCCCGAAGGGGGCCTTGGGTGTCGGCGGCGTTACTGAGCGTTCCGTCGTCAGATAGTGAGCCTTTTATCCTTGCCATCGCGCCGATCCGGCAGCGTGATCGCGGGTCAAAAAAGGGAAATGGCAGCAAAGGCGTCCATTCCAGTCGGCCAAAATAGAACAAACTATCCTTGGATTCGTCACTCAAGCCTGATCGCGGGTCAAAACTGGCGATATTCGCCATGTCATGCCTGAAGAGATGCAGGACAGGTTGACTCACCCTGCGGGGAAGAGTTCTCCCCGCGGTCGGACGCTCCTGTTCCCTTCGCGGCCAGCCCGGCCGCCGACGGGCGGCTCCGGGCATGCTTGTTCCTTACATATATCAAGCCGGACATATCACCTTTTGTCGACCAAATCGCCGCCGCCGACGGGCACGGAAACGTGATTGGGTGTCCTTAGGGCCCGCTGGCGGGCCCTAAGGACACCCAATCACCAGCGAGTACCCCACGGGGGTATACCTGCGGGCCGCGGCGTCATCCCAAGGCACTCGTCCTTGATGTCCTGAAACAAGGCACGGCGATACTCGCTGCGAATGACCGCAATGACGGAAACGGCAGAACGGCGCGGGCGGCAAGGCTGGCCGAAGCGCTCTAACCGAGACGGTGCTCCGGGCGGCTCGCGCAGATGACCCCGCAATCGGGCCCCAATTGGTTCGACGGGTTGCCCAACCTCGAGCCCCGCCTTGACCGACGGCCCCGGAGTCGCGCGGCGGTGGCGACAAGGGCTGGCCGTCCGGGGTTGAAAGTTGTCGTTGACAGCTTTCTTGTTAGCGTTCACACTCACAGAAGTTCGGTATGCCAGGGCTTTTGCGCCCTATTGATGAAGGGATGTGATCGCTAACACGAGCGGGGCGGCTGGTTGCCCGCATGCCTTCCGGCAATACCGTCATGCCCGGTCAAACGGGCGCGGCCGACCACCGCCAGGAATTCAACGGGTTCACGGAAAGGAAGGGCAGATTCGACGATGACTGTCAGACCAGGATTCCGGCATACGAGAAAGGCACTGCTGACTCTCGCCGCCGCGACGACGCTGGCCCTGGCCGGGCTGCTGGCCGGCGGCTCGGGGACGCCGTCGCGGGCGGCGACGCAGGGGCCGTGTGACATCTACGCCGCGGCGAGCACCCCGTGCGTGGCCGCGCACAGCACCACCAGGGCGCTCTACGCCGCCTACGACGGGCCGCTGTACCAGGTCAAGCGGGCGTCCGACAGCACCACGACGGACGTCTACCCGCTCAGCGCGGGCGGCTACGCGAACGCGGCGACGCAGGACTCGTTCTGCGCGGACACGTACTGCACGATCACCGAGATCTTCGACCAGTCTGGTCACGGCAACAACCTGACCGACGCGCCCGCCGGCGGCGCGGACACCGGCCCGGACATCCTCGCGAACGCGGCGGCGGCGCCGGCCGAGGCCGGCGGCCACAAGGTGTACGGGGTCAACATTTCCCTCGGCATGGGCTACCGCGACGACAGCACCACCGACATCGCCACCGGCAACGCCTCCGAGGGCGAGTACGCGGTCCTCGACGGCTCGCACTTCGACAACAACTGCTGCTTCGACTACGGCAACGCCGAGACGAACAACGACGACGATGGCGACGGAACGATGGAAGCCATCAACTTCGGCGACGAGACCACCTGGGGCTACGGCTCCGGCAGCGGCCCGTGGATCATGGCCGACCTGGAGAACGGCCTGTTCTCCGGTGAGAACGCGGGCTACAACGCCGCCGACCCGACCACCGACTACCGGTTTACCACCGCGATGCTCGAGGGCGGCGCGAACCAGTGGGCCCTCCTCGGCGGTAACGCAGACTCGGGCTCGCTCGCCACCGACTACAGCGGCGTCCGGCCCTCGGGCTACAACCCGATGAAGAAGCAGGGCGCGATCATCCTCGGCATCGGCGGCGACAACAGCGACAACGCGGCCGGCACCTTCTACGAGGGCGTTATGACCAGCGGCTACCCGACGGCCGCGACCGAGGCCGCAGTACAGGCCAACATCGTCTCGGTTGGGTATACGAACTACTCGACCAACCCGTTCACCACCGGGGAGGAGGTCTCCCTCCAGGCCACCACGCCCTGCTGCACGAGTGACTACCTCACCGGCGACTACCCGAGCAGCGACGAGGTCGGCATCGACGCGGTGACCTCGAGCAGCTCGTCGACCGTCAAGGAAGACGCGACCTGGATCGCCGAGCCCGGCCTTGCCAACAGCTCGTGCGTCTCGTTCAAGTCGGCCAACGGCTCCGGCGATTACATACGCCACTACAACTTCGAGCTTTACCTGGAACCGAACGACGGCACTACCCAGTTCGCGCTGGATGCCACGTTCTGCCCAAGGGCGGGAAACAGCGGCTCGAACTACTCCTTCATGTCCTATAACTACAGCTACAAGTACATCCGCCACTACAACTACGTCGGCTACGTAGCCAGCGACGGCGGCTCCAACACCTGGGACGCGTCCAGCCTCTGGTACGAGGACAGCACCTGGGCCGTCGCCTCGCCGTGGAGTTAGCGGCGCGGCCCGTCATCCCGCGATGAGCTCGGGACGACGAAGGCGGTGGACGTTTGGGCGCGCTCCGGCGTGCCCAAACGTCCACCGTGGCGGCCGAGTGTCAGCCCATGGACTTCGCGCCGTCCAGGGACTCGCGGATGATGTCGGCGTGCCCCGCGTGCTGCGCCGTCTCCGTGGCGATGTGCAGCAGGGTGCGGCGCGCGGACCAGCGCGCCCCCGGCGGGTTCCAGGGGGCGGGCGGCAACGGGTGGTCGGCGTCGAAGTCGGGCAGCGTGACGACAAGCTCGTCCGTCTGCCTGGCCGCCGCCTCGTAGTCGGCGAGCACGCCGGCCAGGGTTTCGCTTGGCAGCAGCCGGAACCCTTCTGACCAGGCCTTGTAGTCGTCCTCGGTCATGGCGGCGAAGTCCGGCGCCGCGGACGGGCCGTGCACGATGAAGGTGGCCCAGTTCCGCTCGACGGCCGTGACGTGCTTGATCAGGCCGCCGAGGGTTAGCTCGCTTGCGGTCGTGCGCTGCCTCGCCTGCTCATCGGTGAGGTCACGGGTAGTGAACCGCAGGAAGTGCCTGGCCTTGGCCAGGGTCGCCAGCAGGTCCGCGCGCTCGCCCGTCAGGGTCGTGGTGTCGCCAGGGGTCCCGGTCATGAGCTGCCGCCTTTCGCGAATCGAGTTGGATGAAGAACTGCCTGATAGAACCATGCTATGAGCCATTGCGGTCAGTTCCTGGCCGCAATGCGCGGAACAATGGGCGACATGGCGAACACAAGCTCCCGCGCCCTCCGCCTGCTCTCGCTGCTGCAGAACCACCGGTTCTGGCCGGGCGCCGAGCTGGCCGAGCGGCTTGGCGTCTCACCCCGCACGCTGCGCCGGGACGTGGACCGGCTGCGCGAGCTCGGCTACCCGGTGACGGCGCATCCCGGCGTGGACGGAGGCTACCAGCTGGCCTCGGGCACCGCGCTGCCGCCGCTCGTGGTCGACGACGAGGAGGCCGTCGCGCTGGCGGTCGGCCTCCGGCTCGCGACTCAGGGCGCCACGGGCCCGGGAAGCACGGGACCGGAAAGCACGGACCAGGACTCCCCCGACCACGGCACGATCGCCGAGGCTGCCGCCCGCGCGCTGGCGAAGGTCACCCAGGTGATGCCGGCCCGGTTGCGCCGCCGCACCGAGGCGGTGGCGGCCATGACCGAGTCCGCCACCTGGGACGCGGCACGGGCGGCCCGGGTCGCGGCCATCAACCCGGACGTGCTCGCGAGCGCGGCCCTAGCCTGCCGGGACGCGGAGCGCATCCGGTTTGCCTACGGCGCGGCCAACGGCGAACGGACGGAACGGCACGTCGAACCGCACCGCCTGGTGGCGCTTGACCGCCACTGGTACCTGGTCGCCTACGACCTGACCAGGAACGACTGGCGCAGCTTCCGGGTTGACCGGGTCATCGGCGTGCCGCTGCCGACGGGCGCCAGGTTCCGCCCGCGCGCCTTGCCCGCCGCCGACGCGGCCGAGTTCGTGCGCCGCAACGTCACCGCCGCACCGGGGATGTGGCAGGTCGAGGCGATCGTCGAGGCGCCGGCCGCGGTCATCAGGGAGCGGATCGGCCGCTGGGTCAGCATCGAGGAGGACGGCCCCGCCCGCTGCCGGGTGACGATGACGCCCGGAGACAACCTCGACTGGCCGGTGATCGCGCTCGGGGTGGTGGGCGCTGACTTCCGGGTGCTGTCGCCGCCGGAACTGGCCGCCCGGATCGCGGACTGGGGTGCCCGCTTTACCCGGGCGGCCCAGGCGGTCCCGCCCGCGGGGAAGACGAACCCATGATGGTGGATACTTTCAGCCCTTCTGCGGGCTGAAAGTATCCACCATCATCCGCCGCACGCCAGATGATCGCCCGCTGGCGCCGACTAGCCGGTTAGCTCGCCAGGGCGACTCAAGCGTCGACACCGGTGCGGGTAGTGCGAGCGCCATGCGGTACCGCGGCGCCCGCGGGCAATACGGGCGCGGTTGGCGCTTAAGCAGCCGTAATAAATTACCGTCTTGACGCGGGCGGCGGCATGCCCGGTCAGCCCGTGTGCGG
The DNA here is from genome assembly GCA_963767685.1 of uncultured Actinomycetota bacterium. Taxonomy (GTDB): domain Bacteria; phylum Actinomycetota; class Actinomycetes; order Streptosporangiales; family Streptosporangiaceae; genus Trebonia. The sequence continues at coordinate 324,797 of CAVYEZ010000004.1, read as the reverse complement.
TTGGCGGGCACGGGCGGCGAGAGCCTCGGCGAGGGATTCCGTCTCCGCGGCGGCCGTCAGGGCCTCGGCCGGCGTCCTTCGGCCGGTGCATACCGCCCACGCGGCGAGGATCAGCGGCCGCGCCCGGATGATGCCCGGGAGCCGGTCGAGTTCCTCGCCGGTGAGGGTCACGTGCCTGCGGTAGCCGGCCAGCACCAGGTCCGCTCTCCGCTGGCCCTTCGCGCCCTCCGCGTAGAGCAGGTAGGCGAGGGACCACAGCCGCGGCCCGCGGCCCGCGCCCGCCCAGTCGACGACGACCATGCCGTCCCTGGTGGCGACCACGTTCGCGAGGACGAAGTCCGGGTGGGTGAGCGCCTCCGGCAGGCCGTCCCCGGGGTCGAGCCCGCCGACCTCGGCGCACAGCTCATGGTAGGCGGACCGCTGCTCGTCGAGGATGATGCGCTCGGCGTCGGCGAGCATCAGCGACGCAGCCGCGATTTCGGCGGCCGGCGCCGTCGGCCAGGTGGTGCCAGGCACCGCCGGGCCGCGCGGGCGCGCCGGCGCCGGGCGGGAGCGCGTGCAGCCGCCCGAGCAGGGCGCCGAGCCGCCCCAGGCCGCCCGCGGCCCGGATTGCCGAGCGCCGCTCCTGCCGCGGAACCGGATCGGCCCACTCAGTCACGAGCACCGCGCGGCCGTCAAGCGCCGAGACCGGCTCGGCGACCGCACCGCGCTCGGCCGGAAAATCCTGCTCCGCCAGGTAGGTCAGGATCTCGGCGTCGCCGGCCACCGCTTCGGCCGGGCGGCGGGCGGGAAACCAGCGGGCCACCCAGTCGGGTCCGTCGGCGCGCCCGACCCGCCAGACGCCGACGTCGAGATCGGTCATCGTCTCGACCTGGATCGAATACGTCGCCGCGAGGTGCGACCGCAGCCGCTGGGCCGGGCGGCTCGGCATCGGCGACCCGAACCGGATCAGGTTGTCGTCCGGGTCAACGTGCCCGCCCTCGCGGAGCTGGTAGTCCGTGTCGCCGACGCGCCGGGTCAGCCCGCCGACGCCGGGCCTGGACCATTCGTCGTAGAGCGCGTCGGCGTCCGCCACGTAGAGGTACGCGCTGCCGACGTGCTCGTGATCGCGTGCCTGCTCGCCGTCGTGCTCGTGACCCGCCTCCAGTGACAGGTGCAGGCTCACTCCGTCGCGGTCGGCGAACCCGTAGAAGCCGTCGGCGTACGACGTTACGTCGAAACCGAGCGAGGCGTAGTGCGCCAGCGCGCGCCGCAGGTCACGCACGGGAAAGATCGGGCTGAAGCTGCGCAGCCGAGTCCGCGGCGGGGCGCCTTCGTCCGGAAGCGGAGTGTCCATGCGCCAAGCATCCCCCGGGCCACCGACAACGCCGACGAGGACCCGTCCGCGAGCGGCGGACGATAACCCCGCTTCTTCCCGCTTTTCACTCACGCACTTATCCTGTCGTTAACTACCGCATTTAGCGTGAGGTCATGGATCGGGAGCCGGCCGGTGTCGACGACGCCGGATCGCGCCTGCCCCGGCGAGGTCAGGGGACACCATTTCCTGTTGTGGTTGCCTGCCTGGCAGGTGGGATGGTCCTGCTGCTGGTGATCGCGGTGCTCGCGACCTGGCTCGCCAGCACTCCAGGCCCGCCGGCGGCCACGGCGACGGTCAGCCCGACGCCAACGGCGACCGCGACCCCGACGCTGAGCGTGCCGACGGTCTACCAGCGGGTCGCGCCGTCCGTGGTCACCATCCGGGCCGGCCACGATCTCGGCACCGGCGTCATCGTGGCCGATGACGGCACGATCCTGACGGCGGACCACGTGGTCGCCGGCAGCGCCGGCATCACCGTGACCTTCGCCGACGGCACGGTGGCGAACGCGACCGTCATCGCCGCCGACAAGAAGACCGACATCGCCGAGCTGAGCCCGGTGAAGCGGCCGCAGGTCGTCGTCCCGGCGACCCTCGGCGGGGCCGCCGACATCGGGGATTCGATCGTCGCGATCGGCAACCCGCTCGGGCTGACCGACAGCGTGTCGGCCGGCGTGGTCTCGGGACTCAACCGGACCGCCAACACCGATACCGGCAAGCGCACCGGGCTCATCCAGTTCGACGCCTCCGTCAACCCCGGCAGCTCGGGCGGGCCGCTGCTGGACAGCCGCGGCATGGTCGTCGGCATCGTCGTGGCGCTCGCCGATCCCGACGGACAGGACGCGTTCGCCGGCATCGGATTCGCCGTGCCCATCGGCTCCGCGCTCGGCGGCCAGGGCGGGCCAGGGAGCGGACCGCAGATATGACAAGCGCGACGCGCAAAGCCAAGCACGAAGGAGCGCGATGACCCAGGCACCGGCCGACAGCCAAGACCCGTCACCCGGCGAGCGCGCCAATCCGCTGCAACCCGTGCTCTTCGAAGTCAAGCGGACGATCGTCGGCCAGGACGTGCTGCTCGAGCGGATGGCGGTCGCCCTGCTCTGCGGCGGGCACCTGCTCGTGGAGGGCGTCCCCGGGCTCGCCAAGACGCTCTCCGTCAAGTCGCTCGCGGCCGCGGTGGGCGGCCAGTTCCAGCGCATCCAGTTCACGCCGGACCTGGTGCCCGCCGACTTGACCGGGACCAGGGTCTACCATCAGCACTCCGGCGAGTTCCAGACGCAGCTCGGCCCGGTCTTTACGAACCTGCTGCTCGCCGACGAGATCAACCGCGCGCCGGCCAAGGTGCAGAGCGCCCTGCTCGAGGTGATGCAGGAGCACCAGGTGACGATCGGCCGCGAGACGTTCCCGGTACCAGAGCCGTTCCTGGTCATGGCGACGCAGAACCCGATCGAGTCGGAGGGCACGTACCCGCTCCCCGAGGCGCAGATCGACCGGTTCATGATGAAGGTCGTCATCGGCTACCCGAGCGCCACCGAGGAGCACGCGATCGTGGACCGCGCGCTGCGCCCCGCGGCGGAGATCCGCGAGATGCTCACGCCGGCTGACCTGATCGCCATGCAGGGGCGGGTGCGCGAGATCTACGTCGACCCCGCCGTGGTCGACTACGCGGTTCGGCTGGTGACCGCGACCCGCCGTACGTTCGCCGCCGGGCTCGGCGACATGAAGAAGTACGTCAGCTACGGCGCCAGCCCGCGCGCGTCGATCGCCCTCGTCACCGGCGCCCGGGCGCTCGCGTTCCTCCAGGGCCGGGACTACGCGCTGCCAGAGGACGTGAGCGAGCTGGCACTTGACGTGCTGCGGCACCGGATCGTGCTGTCTTATGAGGCGCTCGCCGATGACGTCAGCCCTGACCGGATCATCGAGCAGGTGCTCGACGCGGTCGAGGCACCCGACGTTGTCTTGAGCGGTCGCTGAGCCATGGCCACGCTGTCCTCGTCAGCACGGGCCTCGTCCGTGCCGGCGCGCACCGCCACGGAACGGCTGCTGCTCCGCCTTGAGTGGCGGGTGCTGCGCCGGGTTGAGGGCCGCGTGGCGGGCGGGTACCGCACGGCGCACCGCGGGGCGGGAACCGACCTCGCCGGCCTGCGCCCCTACCAGGAGGGCGACGACGCGCGGCACATCGACTGGAACGTCACCGCCCGGCTGAATGAGCCGACGCTCCGGGTCTTCAACGAGGACCGCGAGCTCACCGTCTGGCTGGTGCTCGACCGCTCGGCCTCCATGGCGGTTGGCGTACCGGGCCGGGGCAAGCACGACGTGCTCCGCGAGCTCGCGGTGGTGCTCGCCCGGATGTTCGGCCGGGGCGGCAACCAGGTCGGCGCGCTGCTGTACGACAACGGGACGGTGCGCACCGTCCCGCCGGGCAGCGGCCGCCGTCACGTGCTGCGCATCGCCGCGCAGCTTGACCGCGCCGGCCCGGGTGGCGGGCCAGGCAACGGCGACGGCGGCGGGCGGGACGGCACCGGGCGGCGCGGCCGGGGCCGCGGGACGCGGCGGGGGGAAAACGGCGCGCGCCGGGGTACCACCGATCTCGCGGCCATGCTCGACGCGGTCGCCAGGCTGGCCCGGCGGCGGTCGCTGATCATCGTCATCTCCGACTTCATCGGAGCCGGGAACTGGGAGCGATCGCTGCTACGCCTCGGGCCGCGCCATGAGGTCGTGGCGCTGCGGGTCGTCGACGCGGCCGACGATGAGCTACCCCAGGCGGGCCTCGTCGTCGTCGAGGACGCGGAGACCGGGGAGCAGCTCGTCATCGACTCCGGTGACCCGCTGCTGCGCGCCGGGCTCCGGACGGCGGTCGAGGAACGGGATGCCGGCCTCGCCGCCGGGATGCGCCGGGCGGGAGTGCCGCTACACCGCATCGACACGACGGCGGACCTGGCCACGGCCCTCATCGAGATCGTGGCGAGCACGGGATTGCCGGCCAGGGGGCGCAGGCACCGGTGACGTTCGCCAACCCCGTCCTGCTCGCCGTCGGCCTCGCCATCGCGGCGGCCCTCGCGTGCGCGGCGGTCGCGGCCGGGCGGCGACGGGCCAGGACCCTCGCCTCGGCAGGCGTCACGGCCGGCGGCGGCCGCGCCCGGGTGGCCGGCGTCTGGTTCACGATCGCGGGCATCGGCGTGCTCGCCTTCGCGACCGCCGGGCCCGCGGTGACCATTCCGGTGACCCACGAGAACGGTACCGTCATCATCGCCATGGACGTGTCCGGCAGCATGGCCGCGACCGACGTGGCGCCCAGCCGGCTTGGCGCCGCCAAGAAGGCGGCGCAGGCGTTCGTCGACGCGCAGCCGCCAAGCGTGGACATCGGCGTCGTGGCGTTCGAGCAAGGTGGCCTGGAGGCGGCGGTACCGACCGCGGATCACGCGACCACCCTGGCCGCGATCGGCCGGCTGAGCACCGGGGGCGGCACGTCCCTCGGGTCGGCGATCCTCGCCTCCCTGTCCGCGATCACCCACCGGACCGTGAGCCTCGGCTCCAACGGCAGCGCGCCAAGCATCGGCTTCTGGCCGTCGGCCACGATCGTGCTGTTCTCCGACGGCGGGGAGGGCGCCGCGTCCAGCGGGAGCGACGGCAACCCGGGCACCGACACCACCGCCGCGGCCCAGGTCGCGCAGAGGGCCGGCGTGCACGTCGACACGGTCGGTGTCGGCACCGCCGCGGGCACCACCGTCGACGTCGAGGGGTACCACCTGTTCACCGGGCTCGACGAGGCCACGCTCAAGTCGATCTCACAGACGACCGGCGGAACCTACCATCCCGCCTCCACGGCGAGCGAGCTCAACGGCATCGCCCCGTCGATCAACCTCAGGCTCACCGTCACCCACCAGCCGCTGCCGCTGGCCGGCGCCTTCATCGCGTTCGCGCTCGCGCTGCTCGCCGCGGGCGCCGCGGCGACCATCGCCAGGACGGGCCGGGTCGTCTGATGTCCTTCTCCTGGCCGTGGGCCCTCCTCGCGCTGCTGATCCTCCCGCTGGTGTTCGCCGCCTGGTGGCTGGCCCGGCGCTGGCGCAGGCGCCCCACCGTCCGCGTCACCTCCATCGCCCTGGTCAGGACCGCCGTTCCCGGACGCTCGCGCTGGCGGCGGCGCGTCCCCGCCGCCCTGCTGGTCGCCGGCCTCGCCGTGCTCGCGGTCGGCGCCGCCCGGCCGCAGGCGACTGTCCCGGTGACCTCGTCGTCCGACACGATCATGCTCGCCATCGACACCTCGGGCTCCATGTGCGCGACGGACGTGCAGCCGAACCGGATCACCGCCGCCGAGCAGTCGGCCGGTGCCTTCATCCGGTCCCAGGCCGGCGGCCCGCGCATCGGCATCGTCGACTTCTCCAGCGAGGCCGTGGTTCTCGTGCCGCCGACCACCAACACGCAGCAGCTGCTCAGCGCGCTCGGCGGGCTCGAGGCGGGCGGCGCCACCGCCATCGGCGATGGCATCCTCACCTCGCTCGACGCGATCGCCCAGGTCGACCCCGCCGTCGCGCCGACCGGCGCGACGGTCAAGCGCAACCTCGGCCCCGGCTACGCGGACGACGTGATCGTCGTGCTCACTGACGGCGGGAACAACCGTGGCGTCACTCCGTTGGTGGCCGCGCGCGAGGCCGCGGCCAGGGGCGTCCGCGTCTACACGATCGGCTATGGCACCAGCAACCCCACCCAGCTGGTGTGCAACGCCACTCAGTTCGGCGGCGGGATCAGCGGCGGCGCGTTCGGCGGGGGCGGAGGCGGCGGGGGCAACGAGTTCGCGGCCGACTACCCCCCGCTCATGCAGGTCGCCAAGGCGACAGGCGGGACCTTCTACCGCGCGCAGGACGCCAGCCAGCTGAGCAGCGCCCTCGATAAGCTCCCCGCCGCCCTCACGGTGGTGCACAAGCAGGTTGACATCGCGGCGGCGTTCGCCGCGCTCGGCGGGCTGCTGGTGTCCGTCGCCGTGGCGCTCTCCCTGTGGTGGAACCGCGCGGTCGCCCGTCGTCCCCCGGTCACGAGTCCCTGAGGTGCTGGCCTAGCAGCGCGAGGTCCGCGGCGCCGAGGCGGTCCCTGGCCGTGGCGAGCTGGTGCCAGTACGGGTACAGCAGGTCCGGCGCGCTGACCTTGTCGAGCGCGTCCCGCTCGTCGGCGGTCAGCGCGAGGTCGGCGCCACCGAGGTTGTCGCGGAGCTGCTCGTCCGTCCGCGCGCCGATGATCACCGAGGTCACCGCGGGCCTGCCAAGCAGCCAGGCGAGCGCCACCTGGGCCGCGGAGGCGCCCCGCCCGTCGGCGATGTCGACCAGCACGTCAACGGTGTCATACAGCTTCTCCTGGTCGCGCACCGGCGGCTCGTTCCAGGTGCCGGAAACCTGCCTGGTCCCCTCAGTCGGTGACCCGTTGCGCCGGTACTTGCCCGACACCAGGCCGCCGGCCAGCGGCGACCAGACGAGGATGCCGAGTCCCTGGTCGACAGCGAGCGGGACAAGCTCAAGTTCGGCATCCCGGGCCTGGAGTGAGTAGTAGATCTGCTGGGCCGCGAACCGCTCGTAGCCGTGGGCGTCCGCCACGGCCAGCGCCTTCATCAGCTGCCAGCCCGCGTAGTTCGACGCGGCCAGGTAGCGCACCTTCCCGGCGTCGACCAGCGAGTTGAGCGCGGACAAGGTCTCCTCAAGCCTGGTCTGCCCGTCCCACTCGTGTACGTGGTAGATGTCGATGTGATCGGTGCCGAGCCTGCGCAGGCTCGCCTCACAGCCGGCGATGATGTGCTGCCTGGACAGACCCGCGTCGTTGGGACCCTGGCCCATCGACATGCGCACCTTGGTGGACAGCAGCAGCGATTCCCGGCGGCCCTTGATCACCTGGCCGGTGATCTCCTCCGCGAGGCCGCCCGAGTAGACGTCGGCCGTGTCGATGAGGTTCACCCCGGCGTCCAGGCACAGGTCGACCTGCCGGCGCGCGCCCTCGACGTCGGTCGCGCCCACGGCGCTGAACCCGTCGGCCCCGCCGAAGGTCATCGTGCCGAGCGTCAGCGTGGATACCCGAAGACCGCTGCGGCCAAGCTGCCGATACTCCATGTCCTTCACCCTTCGTCCGACGGTCACCGAAACCCAACCTATGCCGTCCGAAGCGGGCCGTCTCGGACGCCCCCGGCCAAGGCCAAGCCGCGGGGCTGACGCATTTCGTCACCCTCCACCAGAAGGCAACCGGCTGTTAACTCAATCATCGGAGGACGATCACGGCGTGCTCACGTGGACGGCGAATGTCACCGCGCTCGAGGAGCACGGGTTCAGCGTGGAGGTCGTCGACGACCTCGCCGCCGCCAGGAAGGCGGTTCTCGCACGCATACCGCCGGCAGGTCGTCGGCTTCTAACGGCTGCCCGCAGGGCGTCACGCCAGGTCGCGGAGTGCGTCCATGAGCTGGGCGGCCAGTTCGCCCGGCGAGACGCCGCTGCGGGACAGGATGCCGACCGGCTCGGCGCGGCCGGGGACGGGAACGTTGAGGCGGCGCAGCCAGCGCCGGTCGAGGTCGAGCTGCACCGGGTGCTGCGGGGTGATCCAGACGGCGTCGGAGACGAGCGTCAGCGCACGGGCGACGGATACCGACTGGGTCTCCGTCCGGCCCGGCGGCAGCGCGACGCCGTGCGCGGCGAAGAATCCCTCCACATCGTGCCGCGGCGCGGTGCCGACACCCGGCACGACCAGCGGGTAGTCGACGAGGTCGAACGGGGAAACCGGCTTGTCCCCCGCGACGGCGAGCGGGTGCTGCGGCCGCGTCACGACCGCCAGCGACTCGGCGTAGAGCAGCTCGAACGACACGCCCTGCATCATCGTCGGCTCGGCCATGCGGCCGACGGCGACGTCGAGCTCGCCCGACTTCAGCCCCGTGAGCAGGTCCGGGTTGTCGCCGATCCCGACGGTCACCTCGGCGTGCGGGCGGCGCTCGCGCAGCCGGGCGAGCGCCGCCACGAGCAGCCCGCCGGCCACGGTGGGCAGCGCGCCGACCCGGATCGTCGGCGCGATCGGCACGGCCGCCCCGGTGAGGACGGCGGCGGCCGACTCAAGGGCCTGCGTGACGTCAACCGCGTACCTGAGGAACTCCTCGCCCGCCGGGGTGAGCTGGGTGCCCCCGCGGCCGCGCTCGACGAGGCGGCGGCCCGCCAGGTCCTCGAGCTCGGCCAGCGTCTTCGAGACGGCCGGCTGGCTCAGGTGCAGCCGCGCCGCCGCGCGGGCGAGCGTCCGTTCTTGCGCGACGACCACGAAGCACGTGAGGTGCCTGAGCCTGATTCGCGACAACGCTGCCGTCTCCCGCGTTGACGCACGGTGATCAGACAACGCATCGCGATCGGCCGGCTGCGCCGTGGAATCGCCAGCTTGCATAACCTCACGTTATGGATTACTGATCAAAAAGTCAATTTACATTACTTGCACGAAACTATAGAGTCACATATATCGCGACCGGCTCTGTTTGCCAGAGAGGACGCTTCTGTCGCTAGACGGAAGTGGGCAATTACAGGCCGTGACGAGGACGACGATAGCGCGCGGGCATCTCTGGAGGCGCACATGGCCAGGATCATCGGCGGCGTTGCGGCATCGCACACACCGACCATCGGCTTCGCCTACGACCAGCGCAAGCAGGACGACCCGTCCTGGGCGCCGATCTTCAAGGCGTTCAAGCCGGTCGAGGACTGGTTCAAGGAGAAGCAGCCCGACGCGATCGTCTACATCTTCAACGACCACGTCACGTCGTTCTTCTTCGACCACTACTCGTCTTTCACGCTCGGCATCGGCGAGGAGTACCCGGTCGCCGACGAGGGTGGCAGCCCTCGCGACCTGCCGCCGATCAAGGGCGATCCCAAGCTCGCCGCGCACATCGCCACCAGCCTGGTGACCGACGAGTTCGACCTGGCCTACTTCCAGGGCAAGCCGCTCGACCACGGCTTCTTCTCGCCCATGTCCGTGCTCCTCGACCGGCCGGACGGGCAGTGGCCGACGAAGATCGTCCCGCTTCAGGTCGGTGTGCTGCAGTTCCCGATCCCGACCGCCGCCCGCTGTTTCAAGCTGGGCAAGGCGATCCGCCGCGCGATCGAGAGCTACCCCGAGGACATCGACGTGGCCGTGGTCGCGACGGGCGGCCTGTCGCACCAGGTACACGGCGAGGGCGCGGGCTTCAACAACCCGGAGTGGGACCACAAGTTCCTCGACGCGATCACCGACGACCCGACCGGCCTCACCGCGATGACGCACGCCGAGTACGCGAGGCTCGGCGGCTTCGAGGGCGCCGAGGTCATCATGTGGCTCGTCATGCGCGGCGCGCTGTCCGACAAGGTGCGGCGCGTGCACAGCTCCTACTACCTGCCGTCCATGACCGGCATCGCGACGCTCGTCCTGGAGAACGAGGCGGCGGAACTGCCCGACGCCGAGGCCGTCAACGGCCGGCACCGCGCCCGGATGGCGGAGCAACTGGCCGGCGTCGAGGAGATGACCGGCACCTACCCGTTCGACATCGCGCGCAGCGTCAAGGGCTACCGGATCAACAAGTTCCTGCACGACCTGGTCGACCCCGAGCACCGGGCCCGCTTCCTCGACGAGCCGGAGACGGCCTTCAAGGAGGCTGGCCTCACGGACGAGGAGAGTGACCTCATCCGCAACCGGGACTGGCCCGGCATGATCCACTACGGGGTCATCTTCTTCATGCTCGAGAAGCTGGCCGCCGTGACCGGTGTCTCGAACCTGCACGTCTACGCGGCGATGCGCGGCGAGACGCTCGAGGACTTCCTGAAGACCCGCAATACCCAGGTCATCTACGGGGTCGGCGGCAAGAAGGACTAATCCCGCCAGGGGCCCGCCACGGCGGAGCCGCAGGGCAGACAAATCGGCCGTGCGTCCAGTAGCCTGGCGCCCGATGTCCGAGTCACCGGCGCCCCGCCTGCCCGCCTACGACGAACTTCCGCGCGCCGCGCACGGCGGCCGGTCGGCCTGGGGGCTGTTCGGCCAGGAAGACTCCGTGGGGCTGCTTAACCTGCAGACCACGGACCGGGTCGAGGCCGCGGCCCGGCTGATCCGCAGCGGCGAGGTCTACAGCCTCAACGCGCCGGCCAACGTGCCGGAGCCTCCGCTGTTCCGGCGCGGCGCGGTGCGGCACTCGCTCATCACCAACGAGGGCCGCGCGTTCTTCGACGACAAGCTGGACAACTACTACCCGCAGGCGTCGAGCCAGTGGGACTCGCTGGCGCACGTCGGCTACGGGGCCGACCAGTTCTACAACGGGGTCACGGCCGAAGACGTCACCGCCCGGGCGCGCAACACGATCGGCCACTGGGCCGCGCGCGGGATCGCGGGACGCGCGGTGCTCATCGACGTTGACGCCGCCCTGGGCGGCGCGGGCGTCGGCTTCGACCCGGCGAGCCCCCGGGCCATCGGCGTCGATGAGCTCGACGCCGCCCGCGCGGCCGCGGGGGTCGACTGGCGGCCCGGTGACGTGCTCCTGCTGTACACCGGCTTCCTGGGCTGGCACGTGCGGCAGGGGGCCGCGGTCCGCGCGGCCATGGCCGACCGCGGCGGGCTGCGCAGCGTCGGCCTGGCCCACGACGAGGACATGGCCAGGTACCTCTGGAACGCCCACGTCGCGGCGGTCGTCTCCGACAACCCGTCGGTCGAGGTCTGGCCGCCGGACACGACCGACGCCGCCTCGCCGTTCGGCTTCCTGCACCAGGTGCTGATCGGCCAGTTCGGCATGGCCCTCGGTGAACTCTGGTGGCTCGAGGACCTGGCCCTGTCCTGCCGCCGCGACGGGCGGTACGAGGCGTTCCTCACGGCCGCGCCGATCAACGTCCCCGGCGGCGTCGGCTCGCCCGCCAACGCCCTGGCTATCAAGTAGCTCGCCGTCAGGTAGCTGGCCGTCAACTAACCGGCAGGTTCCGGCGCTAGCGTTGACGCCGGCGTCAATGTTTAGGCTGGTGCGCACTGGAGGTGTGGCCAGCTATGGCAATGCGCATACGGGAGCTAGCCGCTCAGGCCGGCACGACTACCCGGACGCTCCGCTACTACGAGGCACAGGGGCTGCTGCCGACCGGACGTTCCCCCAACGGGTACCGCGTCTATGACGAGCACCACGTGCGACTCGTCCGGGAGATCAGGTCGCTGCAGGCGATCGGGTTCTCGCTGGAGGAGGTGCGCCCGTTCGTCGAGTGCCTCCTGGCCGGCCACGAGTCAGGCGACGAGTGCCCCGCGTCCGTCGACGTGTACCGGCGCAAGTTCGCGTACCTCGAGCAGCACATCGCGGAGCTGCAAGACGTCCGCGACCGGCTCTGGGAGCGCCTCGCCGGCCTTGACGACGCGGCGGCCCCGCGCTGCGAACTGCTGCCCCCTCGCCCAGAAGTCGACACCGAGAAGAGGAACGATGAGTAACGCGGAAACGACCAGCGCGGTCATCAAGGTCACCGACGACACGTTCGAGGATCTTGTCTTGTCCGCCTCGATCGGCACGCCGGTCCTGGTCGACTTCTGGGCACAGTGGTGCCCGCCCTGCCACATGCTCGCGCCAGTTCTGGATGAGATCGCGGCGGAACTCGGCGACCGGCTGATCGTCGCCAAGGTGAACGCGGACGAGAACCAGGCGACCGCGCAGCGGTACGGGATCCTCGCGCTGCCAACGCTCAGCGTCTTCCGGAACGGCGAGATGGTTTCCCGGGTGGTGGGTGCCCGCCCGAAGCGCCGCCTGCTCGCCGATCTCAGCTCGTTTCTGTAGCCGCCGCACGGGACTGAAGCGACCAAATGGCAGGCCTGCCGGCATAAACCGGCATAAAACCCTCTGCCCGGGTAGCCGTCGCGTGAGTGATGAGGCTCATTAGCGGAGGCGATGAGGATGGTTCGGCTATCCGAACGCACGGCCGGGGCTGATCCCCGGCACGTGCGCAGGCGCGTCGCGGTCAGCGCGGCGATCACGGCGCTCGGCGGGCTGCTGTTCGGCTACGACACCGGCGTGGTCTCCGGGGCGCTGCTGTTCGTCAAGAAGGACTTCGGCGGGCTGTCCTCGTTCCAGCAGGAACTCGTCACGAGCCTGCTGCTGGTCGGCGCGGTGCTCGGCGCGCTTACGGCGGGACGCCTCGCGGACCGGATCGGACGGCGCATCACCGTGCTGATCACGGCCGCGGTGTTCATCGTCGGGGTGCTGCTGGTCGCGTTCACTCCCACCTACCCGGTGCTGCTGATCGGGCGGATCGTGATCGGCTTGGCGGTCGGCTCGGCATCCACCGTCGTGCCGCTGTACATCGGCGAGATCGTGCCGCCCCGGGTACGCGGCGGCCTGGTCAGCCTCAACCAGCTCGCGATCACGGCGGGCATCCTGGTCTCCTACCTGATCGACTACGGGCTCTCCGGAAGCGGCGACTGGCGGCTGATGTTCGGCCTTGCCGTGATCCCGGCCGCGGCGCTGTTCGTCGGGATGCTCTTCCAGAAGGAGAGCCCGCACTGGCTCATCCGGCAGGGCCGGGATGACGAGGCCCGGGCGGTGCTGCGCCGGGTCAGGTACGACGACGGTGAAATCGACGCCGAGGTCCGCGAGGTTCACGAGGTCAGCAGGCAGCAGGGAAGCTACCGGGACCTGATCTCGCCGCGGGTCAGGCCGCTGGTCATGGTGGGCGTGCTGCTCGCCGTGTTCCAGCAGATCACCGGCATCAACACGGTCATCTATTACGCGCCGACACTGCTGCAGGGGGCCGGGCTCGGCAACAACGCGGCGCTGCTCGCCAACGTGGTCAACGGCGCGGTCAACGTCGGCATGACGATCGTGGCGATCTGGCTGCTCGACAAGGTCGGCCGCCGCCCGCTGCTGCTGTCCGGCACGGCGGGCATGGCGGTGGGCATGGCCATCGTAGGCTGCAGCTTCCTCGGCGGTTCTGACCTGAAGGGCGGGCTCGCGATCACCGCGATCATCGGCCTGCTCATCTACACGGGGTCGTTCGCGGTCGGGCTCGGGCCGGTGTTCTGGCTGCTGATCGCCGAGATCTACCCGCTGCGGATCCGCGGTGCGGCGATGAGCGTGGCGTCGATGGCGAACTGGGGGGCCAACTTCGTCGTCACGGTCTCGTTCCTTACCCTGCTCAGCGCGATCAGCGGCGTCGGGGTGTTCTTCCTGTTCGGCTTCCTGACGCTGGTGGCCCTGGCTTACTTCTGGCGGAAGGTGCCGGAGACCAAGGGGCGCAGCCTGCAGGAGATCGAGCAGGACCTCGTGGGCGTGAACTCCTAACCGGGCAACGCCCCCCGCGGCCGGTCTGGGATCGTTGCCGCGCGGGTCAGGAGTGGCGCTCGTGCCGCCGGGAGGCCAGCCAGAACAGCAGGCCGAGGACCGGGAACGCGGCCGCGACCAGGGTCGCGCCGGTCCAGCCCCAGTGGTCGTAGGCCTGGGCGCCGACCGCCGAGCCGGCCGCGCCCCCGGCGAACATCGTCGTGACGTAGACGGTGGTGAGCCGGGAGCGGGCCTGCGGCAGCAGGTCGTAGATGACGCTCTGGTTGATCACGTGCGCGCCCTGCACGCAGGCGTCCATGAGCAGCACCCCGAAGATCAGCAGCACGAGGCTGGCGGCCCCCAGGTGGGCGCCGCCGAGGCCGATTGGCAGGTAGGCCACGGCGAGCAGGGCGAGCGCCGCCCCGGTGGCCGGCCAGCGCAGCCGCGGACGCTTGTCGAGCGCCCGGCCGCCCGCCAGCGAGGTGATCGCCCCGGCCGCGCCGACCAGCGCGAACAGGCCGATGTCGAGCTGGGAGAAGCCGTACTGCGGGCCGGAGAGCAGGAACGTGACCGTGGTCCAGAAGCACGCGAAGCTGCCGAACCCGCAGGCGGCGATCAGCGACCGCCAGCGGAGCGCCGGCTCGGTGCGGGCGATCTCGAGCACGCCCCGCAGCTGCGCGCCGTAGCTGATGGAGAGCTGCGCGGCGTGGTCCGGCAGGGCACGGCGCAGCGTGACCGCGGTAAGCGCCATGAACACGGCCGCCGTGCCGTACACCGCGCGCCAGCCCGCGAAGTCGGCGACCACTCCCGCGAACGTCCTGGACAGCAGGATGCCGATCAGCAGGCCGCCCATCAGCGTGCCGATCACCCGGCTGCGCTCGTGGTCGCTCGCCAGCGTCGCCGCGTACGGCACGAGCATCTGGACGACCACGGAGGTGACGCAGCACAGCGCGACGGCCGCGTCAAGCACGGGCAGGCTGGGGGCGAACGCCGCGCCCGCCAGCGCGATGGCGCAGAACGCGAGCAGTCCGGTGAGCAGCGGACGGCGGCGCATGAGGTCGCCGGCCGGCACGATGAACAGCAGCCCGACGGCGTACCCCAGCTGCCCGAGCGTGACGAGCAGCGCGGCGCTGCCCTGGCCGACGTGCAGGGAGTCGCCGATGGAGTGCAGCAGTGGCTGGGCGTAGTACAAGTTGGCGACGGTCACCGCGCAAGTGACCGCCATCAGCCGGACGAGGCCGCCAGACAGGCTGGGCTGGTCGCCGGGGACAGCCGGTCCGGCTGGCGCGGCCTGGTCCCGCGTTTCCGCGGCCGGGCACACGTCTGGCTCACTCATTGGTCTCCCGTGGTCGTGATCCGCCCCAAGTACTTATGTAGATACAACTAAATGGGCAGCGGATGATTCCGCCCGGCGACGCAAGGAACCCGTTAAGGGCCGCGCAGGGTCGCTACCATCTGAGCGTGACTGACCACTCTCCCGCCGCCGCGTCCGACAATGCCCCGCTGCGCGGGCATGGCCTGCTTGACTCGCTCACCGGAACGGTCGCCGCCGACGGCACCGACCTGCTCGGCGCCCGCGAGGAAGCGGTTCCCTGGCTGCGCCGGGCCGGGCTGCTGCCCGATGACGCCACCATCAGCAACTCCGAGCACGGCGCCCTGCTGCGGCTGCGCGATGCGCTGCGCGACGTCCTCGCCGCGCGGGCCTCCGGCGCGGCCGACCCGGACGCGACCGCGCGGCTCACCCGGGCGCTCGCCGACGGCCGGCTGGTGGTGACCGTCTCGCCGGCCGGCGCGGCGGCGCTGGCAAGCTCCGCGCGGGCCAGCTACTCCAACGTCGTCGCGGCCATCGCCATCGCGGTCGCCCAGGCCTGGTAGCGCGCCGGGCGCGGACGCGCGGGAATGCTGTCGTGTCATTTTTCGCTGTACAGCCCGGAGAAAACGCCGGCTTCAAGCGCCCGGGGGCGCGCGCGTAAGACACGGTGACCACACAGACTTAGGAGCGCAATGAGCACCGTCGCACTGACCGAGCAGAACTTCGAGGAGAACGTCACCGGCGAGGGCATCACCCTGGTCGACTGGTGGGCGGAGTGGTGCGGGCCGTGCCGGATGTTCGGTCCGGTCTTCGAGGCCGCGAGCGAGCAGCACCAGGACATCACCTTCGGGAAGATCGACACCGAGGACCAGCAGGGCCTGGCCGCCGCGGCGCAGATCACGTCGATACCGACGCTGATGGCGTTCAGGGACGGCGTCCTGGTGTTTTCCCAGGCCGGCGCCCTGCCCGGCGCCTCGCTCGAGAAGCTGATCAAGGCCGTCCGCGACCTTGACATGGACCAGGTCCGCGGCGAGATCGCGGAGCAGCAGAAGTCCTGAGGCAAACGTTCGACCGCTCGGCGCGAGCTGTTACGCGCCGGGCGGAATACTTCCGTCCTGCGGGGTAGGCGTAACTGCGCGCCGAAAGGCGATGTCGCGGTTAACCCGAAGGGGAAGTGATAGCAGTGGTTGGGATCATGCGGATACGCCGCGCCCACGGGATTTTCGGCGGGCTGCTCGTGGCCCTGCTTGGCATCTGGGGCGGCATCATCCCGTTCGTCGGGCCTTACTTTAACTACGCGTACACGCCGGACAAGGCGTGGACCTACACCACCGGGCGACTCGAGCTTGAGATCCTGCCCGGGGCCGGCGCGCTGCTTGGCGGGCTGCTGATCATGGCCGCGCGCAGCAGGCAGGTCGCGCTCTTCGGCGCGCTCGTCGCGATCGCGAGCGGCGCCTGGTTCGCCCTCGGCAACGTGTTCGCGCCGCTGTGGACCGTGGCCGGGCCGGCGGGTGGTCCCGCGAGCAGCGGGACGGCGATGCGCGCCCTTGAGCAGGTCGGGTTCTTCACCGGGCTCGGCATCGTGATCGTGCTGATCGCCGCCGCGGTCGCCGGGCGCATCACCGCCGTGCCCGGCATCACCGCCACCGAGGTCGTCGAGCGCCCGACCATCCCGGTCCCGGCGAGCCGCCAGACGGCGGACGACACCGAGACGGAGTCCATCGGGTAAAAGCAGGGCGGGATCGGGCTTGCCTCCGCCGGTTGCGCGGCGGGGGCAAGCCCGCTGTCATTGACCTGGCCCGTTCGCGGTAGGTTACCGATGGCGGCAGCGCCCGCGCGCGGCCGCTCGGCGATTTTTCCAGTGGGGACGCCTCGCCCGGACAAGGACAGTGATGACGCGAGACACCGGCTCGTCGGCGATCCCCGGCCGCGCCTTCCCCGCCGCCCTTGACCGAACCGGTGACCACCCTGGTGATCCCGCTAGCCATCGCGCAGCCATCGGACAGGCCCAGACCCCTCGCTTCCGCCGTTCCCGTTCCGGTGCGCGGACGTCGCGCAGGCGCGCGGCGAGCTCCTCGCGGGCAGCGCCGCCCGCTACCGCCGGTACCTGCTGCTTGAAGTGCCGGGTCCCTGGGGCAGCACGGCCCTGGACGAGCGGCAGCTGACCGCGCCCGTCGCCCGGTCGCTGGCCCGGGCCGCCGCCGACGCGAACGCGAACGTGCTGCTGATCCGCCGCCCCGGCCGGTCGCGGCCCGCCGCCAGCACGACCAGCACGACGGCCGGTGCGAGGCCCGGTGCGACGGGCGCGGGTGCCCCCCGGGCGTGGGCCCTGGCCGACACTGCGCTAGAGGCCGAGGGCGTCCGGTGGGGATCGTGGGACAGCCCGGACGACCTGCTCCGGCTCGACCTGACCGCCGCCCGGCCGGCCGCCGCCGCCGACTCGGGACCGCAGCGGGTGGCGCTCGTCTGCACCAACGGCAAGCGCGACCAGTGCTGCGCGCTCCGCGGCCGCCCGGTCGCCGAGGCCGTCGCCGCGATCCCCGGCTGGGACTGCTGGGAGTCCACGCACCTGGGCGGGCACCGGTACGCGGCGACGATGCTGCTGTTGCCAACCGGGGACATGTTCGGCTGGCTTGATCAGCAGACGGCCGTGGCGGCCGTCGAGCGCTTCGACGCGGGCCAGTTCCTGCTCCCGCATTACCGTGGCCGGTCCGGACAGCCGGGGCCGGCCCAGGCGGCGCTGCACGCTGTGGCCGTCCAGCTCGGCGACTCCCGCAGGCACGCGCTCCGGCTGGTGGAGCTCGGGCCGTCGCCCGGCGCCGCACCAGACGACACCGAGCGACCAGATGACACCGAGCGGTGGGAGGCCCTGGTCGGCCACCGCGCCGAGCGGGGCCGGGAGGTCACGTACCGGGTGACGGTCGCCCGCGGTACGGCCTCGCCCGCCCTGCTGTCCTGCTCGGACGCCGCGCCCAAGGCCGAGGCCCGCTACACGGCGCTCTCGGTTGCCCGCACCGGGCGGTAACCCGCTGGCCGGCCGGGCATTGCCCGTGCCCACGTAATGAAAGCAGGGCTCGGGGTGCATGAGGAAGCCGTGGTGCGAGATGTTCCAGGCGTAGGCGCCGCCAGGCTGAACACCACCAGGTCGCCGGCGCGCAGCCCGAGCCACCCCGCGCAGCGATCGAGAAGAAGCGGGTCCATCCCGAACGGGGTCGGCGCTCCTCCCATCACGAGCGCCGGTTCTCCCCCGCGCTTACGGCGGCCAGTTCCGCGGGGTCATGGACAAGCACGACGTCCTCGACCGTCAGGCACGAACAAGCTGCGGAATGACGAGTTTATCGTGCGGTTTGTCCGCGCGGGCGGGCCCGAACGTCTCTCCTGCGTTCGGGTCCGCCCGCGCGGACATCAGGGGTTCGTCCCCTGGTGCTACATCCGGGTCCGGCCGAAGTCATCGAACTCGCCCTTGCACACTCCGCCGATGAATGCGTGCCACTCGTCCGGCGTGAACCGAAGGACCGGTCCTTCGCGATCGCGGCTGTTCCGGACGCCGACCGTGCCTCCGGGCAGGTCGGAAACTTCGACGCAGTTACCGTTCGCAAAGCTCAACGAACTCTTGACCCAGGTGGGGCCGGTCATCGCGGCGCCGGCCAGACTTCCCGCCATTGGGGTTCCCACGTTGTCCCTTCACTGACTCTTCTCGAATTCGCGCTCGCAGCGGGGCCGGTGGGCCTCCGGGGGCAACGGCCCACCGACCCCGCCTCCCCCGCGGGCCTCATCCGTGTCCCGTTGCGGCATCGGTCACGGATGTGGGGCACGGATTCGCGGGAGCGTCACCGCCCCACCCGCGGGGAGCTAGAAAGCGCCAACCAGGCTGACCTTCAGCCGATAGGTTGATCACCAGCGCCAGCGCCAGCGGAGCTGGACTGGTTGCATTAAGAATGCTGCTGCAAGTTGCACCGCAAGACATCGGTCAGGTGCCGTATTTCCAGCAACGCCGACTTATCCCTTTGTGTCCTGGGCCAGTTTTTGCGCCGGAGGGAGTGTGCGACCATCGGCGCAGGCCGCCGACTCAAGGGAGACGTCATGGCGTTCACGATGCGCGCTGAGTGGAAGGACGAGCCGGCCTCTACCACCGGCGCGGCCTACGTCGAGCCGTCGGCGACCAACCTCATTGAGCCCGGGCAGCGGGTCGCGCACCTGTTCCCGCGCGCGGTCATGGAGGAGTACGTCCTCCAGCGGGTGACCGAGCGGGTCTGGTGGGTCTCCCGCCACTTTTACGGGTCGCTCTTCTACGTCGGTCAGCGGGGCGTGCTGCTGCTCGATCCCTTCCTCGGCGGGGCCGACGCGACCCTGGCGGCGATCGCCTCGGTGACGCCGCTGCCGGTGACCGCGGTCGTGTACTCGCACTTCCACGCCGACCACGTCGGCGGTGCCCGCCGGCTGTTCTCGCTGCTGGCCGGGGTGCCGCCGCGGGTGATCGCGTCGGCGCACACCGCCGTCTGGATGGCCCGCTTCGGCTCCGACCTCCCGCGTCCCGCGGACGTCATCGACTGGCCGTCCGGCGCGCTGTCCTTCGAGGACGTGACCGTCCGGCTGCACGGGCTGCCCCGGCCGGGTCACGCTCCCGACCACGCGGTGTTCCTGCTCGAAGAGGAGCGCGTCGGGCACTCGGCGGACCTGATCAACATCGACCAGCTGCCGTTCGGCGGATTCGCCGGCCAGGATCCGCTCGTGCTGTTCCGGCCCAACCTCGAGTTCGCCCGGGCGCTGGAGTTTGACTGGTTCTGCGGCGGCCACGGCAACATCGGCGAGAAGTCCGACTTCGACTTCTACCTGTCCTACCTGGACGAGGTCGAGGCGCTGGTGAACGAGTACGTTCCGCGCCCGGCCGAGGTCCCCGACCTGTCGCTGACCGACTACCTGGCGGGCCTGGACGCGGACGCCAGGTCCCGGCTGCTGACCGAGCTGGACAACCACTTCGGCCTGTACCTGTACGGCAGGCAGGTCGTGGCCGGCGAGAAGCCGTCGCGCGGTGGCGGCAACCCGTTCATGAGCGGCGCGATCGGCGAGTGGGCGGCGGCGCGGAACCAGGCCGTCGACGAGGCCGTGCCGCAGATCATCGAGCGGCTGCGGCCGAAATACGGGCGCATGTACAACTTCGACGACGCGCAGCCCGGCAACGTCCGCCTGCTGGCCATGTCCGTCCAGCCGAGCCTGACCAACCGGTAACGGCCGAGCCTGGGTCCCAGCAGGCAGTGCCCGCCGCGCATCCGGATGGTGTACACGACGGGTGCCTCGCCCCGCCGTGACGGGCCGGAACGCCGGGCCCGTAAACCGGGTGAACCGTAACGCGGCAGCGTTCGTATCCCTGATTGCAGGCATCAATTTCACGCGCGGCCGCCGGCTGAAGGCAGCAGCCGCAACCGGTCCGGCCCAGTGATCAAACGGATCAGCCCGCCCAGGAGCACCTTTGATGGAGCAGCTCTGACGTTCGCGAACCTCGCCTGTGGTGCCGGCGGACGCGGACACTGCCCGCGGCCTTGACGCGTACGAGGCCGCTGCCCACGTCCTGGACAGCGCGACCGGGATCCCGGACCTGGCCGGCGTGCTGGTGCTGACGCAGGCGGGCCGCTGCGAGGCCGCCGCGGCCCAGGCCGCTCAGGCCGGCCAGGACCCGCCTGAGCCCGTACAGCTGTGCTTCTTCAACCCGCTGCACGGAACGGCCCCGGGACGTGCCCCGTGGCGGGCGCGGGGCGGCCCCCAAGGTCCTCGAGGTCGCCGCCTGCCGTGCGTGCGCGAACGCGGTCATGCAGCGGAAATTCCCTGACGTCCTGCGGGCCGATGACGGCAAGCCCTACCACGAGCAGCCCGGCAGTGTCTGGGCCGCCACCAGGTACGGGCAGTTCAGCAGCACCGACGACCTCATACGGCGGATCCTGGCCCCGCAAGCACCACCCGCCCGGCGCTAGGCCACCCCTACGGGCCTTGCCGGCAGGCCACCCAAGGCCCCTGACCCGGCTATGAAATGAAAGCAGGCCGCGAAAAGGCGGGCACCCGACTGCCTCAGGTACCCGCCTTCTCGCGTTGCCGCGTGACGCTGTTACGCCGTCACGCGCCGAAGCGGTCGAACTCGCCGTTCCGGACGCCACCAAGGAATGCGTGCCACTCGTCCGGCGTAAAGCGAAGAACCGCGCCGGCCGCGTCCCTGCTGTTCCGGACGCCAACTTCGCCGGCAGGCAGGCTCGCCACCTCAACGCAGTTGCCGTTCGCGAAACTCAGCGAGCTTTTCACCCATTCGGGCTGATTTTCGAGTGTAGGCATAGCGTAGCTACCCCTTCAATGAGTTTGTGTGTTTGCCCTGCACACGCGGACTACCCCACGGCGTGAGCCTTACCGAGGGTAACCGTCAGGCGTGAGGCTAGCAGACACCACGGGTACCATGCGCCTGTTTCAGCCCAAGTAACGCTGGTGCTGACTGGTAAGCACCTCTTGCTAACAGATACAACAATCAAGATCGCACAAGCATTTGAAAACGCTCAGCATTCCAAACGGGGAGATACTCCACCGGCACGCGCCGGTGCGGCAGCCGGAAATCGCCTCGCGACATGCGCTCACCAGGTTGATCTTGGGCGTGCGTGCCACGAGGCCAGAACGGCGTACGCGCATGGGTGCCACAAGGCCAAAACGAAGGCGCCCGGGGGCACCCAGGGACGCTAGATGCATGCTTGTGTGCCTCAAGGCTCGAATATTCTGGCCCTGCGGCACCCGCGACCAGATAGCTCCATGGCACCGGGACGGCCTGGGCCGGGCTCCCGCCGACCGCGGCGAGAAACCCTCCTTGCCGGGTCAGGAGATAGCCGGGTCAGGAGATGACGGTGCGGTGGACGCCGGCCCAGCGGTTGTCCGCCGTGTCCTGGATCAGCTGCTTGGAGTCGGCGGGGCTGAGGGCCGCCTCGGTGAGGGTGCGGAACGCCACCCGGTGCAGGTGGGTCTCGCGCTCGCCCTCGAGGATGAAGCCGCTGCGCATCTGCTCGGTGGAGACCACGTCCTGGAGGACCGCGTCGCCGTCGGCCTCGAAGCCGAACAGGACGAACGACTCGCCGATGACCGTGTGCGGACCGTCGAGCGGGAGGATCTGCAGGTTGAGGTTGGCGCGATCGCACTCCTTGACCAGGCGCTGGCACTGCTCGTACATGGTCGCGTCGGAGCCGATCCGGCGCAGCAGCACCGACTCGTCGAGCACTATGTTGATCTTGAGTGCGTCCCGGTCGAGAACCTGCTGGCGGCGCAGCCTGACCCGGACGAGGCGGGTCACATGGGACGGGGCGATCGGCTCGACTCGGTCGTAGCTGTCGATGATGTGCCGCGCGTAACCCTCGGTCTGCAGCAGGCCCGCGACCACGTCGACGTGCCAGATGGCCACTGCGGTGGCCTCGTGCTCGAGGCCGATGAACTGCTGGTAGTCCTCCGGGAGGCTCTCGGCGTACTCTTCCCACCAGCCCTTTTGCGAGGCGTCCTGGGCGAGCGCGAGCAGCATCGCGCGGTGGGTGCCGCCGACGCCGTAATAGTCGAGCAGTCGTTCGACTTCTTTGGGGCGCAGCCCGGTCTTGGCCCGCTCGTACCGGCTGATCTTGGACGGCGACCAGCGGAGCGCGTTCGCCACTGACTCGCCGCTGCGCCCCTTGGCCTCGCGGAGCTGCCTGAGCTCGGCCGCGAGCCTGCGGCGGCGGACCGTGGGACTACCCTCGTCAACCACCGGGCACCGCCTCCTCTCTTAATGCGTCCCGCACCGTGGTCCCATCCGCGGCCCGCGATCGGCGCCGCCCTGGCCGGGGCAGCACTGAGTCGCGGACCCGCATACCACGTCGTCTTGAATATTTCACGGAAAGAATTGGCGAAACCAGTGATTCGCTCTTTTCCGCACCGAAGGTGATCAAATCGTCACTACGCACGTGCTTGCGGATAACTCATAGTTGCCAGCGAAAAGACGCGCGATACGGGCGGGATCCCAGGCACCTAGCGGCGCGATAGTCGGGGTTAGCGGTGTCTGATGCGGCGCTAGTCACCCGATCTACCAGAGCTTATTGGCAGAAGTAGATTTCAATAGCGATTAGTGCGGCGATTATCTGCTGACGAGTCTGTGGTGGAGAAAGCGGCCTTGTGTGATCTGCGATACACAAGGGATGACGCCCTCCCGCAAATGCCCGGCTTACCGAGAGTTATCGTTCCGCGTTTGGCCTCCGGCGAAACCAAGGCGGATCCGGTTCCCGGTCAGCACGGAACGGGGACGGAGACAATGCGAGCGGCGCTCCGCCGATCGGATGATCGGCGGAGCGCCGTTGCCCGCACAGGCTATTGAGGGGGTGATGCACGATGACTCAGGGTTACACGCCCTGGGAGTATCTCGCGCCAGAACGGTCTCCCTGGGTCAGTGCATGACGTTCATGTTGGGCGCGACGCTGGCCGCGACCGCGGATCCGGCGGGCACCACCGTCGTGGTGAGCGCGAGGACCGGGCCGGCCACGACGGCACTGGTGGTGCCGATTGCCACGATGACTTGGGCGAGGATGGTACGCCGAATTCGCATGATCTGCCTCCATGCGTCAACCGAGGTGGACAGCCTGTGAGCTGGTCCTGGCGGCCACCCTTGACACGGCCGACCGTGCCAATCTTCGCCAGTCTTCGGCTGATTACAGAAGGTAGCGTACGTCGTCCACAGAGATATTACAAGGTGTAATATCTTACTTACTATCCGCAATGGTTCGCGAACAGCAGAGGCTGCCGGGGTTCTTGTGGTGTCCGGGGCCGTTGTGATGAAGCTTGAGCATTGGGAAGCAAGGTGGTTGCTGGTCATCCATCGGTCCAGTGTGGAATCAGCCCTTATTGATAAGAGTTGATCAAAATTATGATTCGCGAGGTACCGCTTAGCACGCGGGTCCTGCGGGGCCGAAAACACCCTGAGTGGCTACGCCAATACGCCAGGGATTTGCGCGCCGCGCAGAAGTTTAATGATTTATCGATGCCTTCTTGTTTTTCCAACAAGGGCCAAAAACGGCGGCCCGCCGCCGATTGAGGGAATCGACGGCGGGCCGTCGCCCGCATACCCTACTTCGTCAGTGCATGACGCTCATGGCGGGCACGGCGCTGATTGCGACCGCGGTGGTCGCCGGTGCCGCGGTGGTCGTTAGAGCGAGGACGGGGCCGGCCACGAGTGAGCCGATGGTGCCAACCGTGAGGATGGCCGGAGCGAGGATGTTTCGCCGAATGCGCATGTTCTGCCTCCATGCGTTTACCGAGGTCACTGCCTAGACCCTGGATCCGGCGGCCCGGACACGAACGGCGTTGTTCATGTTTTTCATTCACCAGTCTTTGGCTGATTACATAAGCTAGGATAAATCGACCGGTGAAGAATATTCAAATAGTAAAACCGGCGTCACTCATTGCTATAGCAATTTTTACTTCGATTGCCTTCGATGAATCTGTGTGATTGCCTCAATCGATGCAAGGAAAGTGTCCCTGCAAGTTGCAAGACAGATTACGGAATAATTACGGTCACGCGCCCGAAGTCGGTGGCGAATTGACCGAATTTCTGTCCTAAAAAGAACCGCTTGTTCAGCAGATGTCCAGCTAGTACGCTCTGTGACATGCATCCGGTAACCGTGGCCGGCGTGCTAGCCGGACGTGCTGACGAGCTGACGCTGCTCGACGGGTATTTAAGAGATCTTGCCCGCGGCAGCGGCAACGCGGTGCTCATCGAGGGTGAGCCGGGCATCGGCAAGACCACCCTGGTGCGCACCGCCCTCGCCAACGTGCCTTCGGGTAGCTGCCAGGTTTTCCGGGGCGCGGGCGATGAACTCGGTCAAGAGCTGCCATTGCTCCCGTTCCTGGACGCACTCGGCGTGCGCCGGCCCTCGGCGAACGCGCGGCGGGCCACGATCGCCGGGCTGCTGCGCGGCGAGGTCGCCACCGACCGCGGCGCCGACGTGCCCGCCATACTGGCCGAGCAGCTCATCGCGCTGACGATGGACGAGACCGCCGCGCGGCCCGTCGTGCTCGTCATAGACGACCTCCAGTGGGCGGACTCCGCGTCGGTTAAGCTCTGGGGCCGACTCGCGCGCACCGCCCGGCAGGTGCCGCTGCTCCTTGTGGGCATGACCCGCCCCGCCCCGCAACGCGAAGACCTAGTGGCGCTGCGGCGAGCGGTCAATGACGAGGCCCGGGTGCAGCTCGCCGCTCTGCCGCAGCCTGCCGTGGCCGAGCTGGTCAGGGAACTCGCCGGCGGCCAACCGGATACGGGCCTGCTCAGGCTCGCCGCGGGCGCGGCCGGCAACCCGCTTTACCTCACCGAGCTGATGGCCGCTCTCGGCCGCTCCGGCGGCATCGCGGTCAGCCCCTCCGGCACCGCGCAGCTGGCCGCCGGGACAGTCCCCGAGTCGCTGCCCGCCGCCATCGCGGACCGGCTTGGATTCGTGTCCGCGGGGACCAGAGAGGTGCTGCGCGCCGCCGCGTTGCTCGGGGTCGAATTCGCGGTCCCCGACCTCACCACCGTGCTCGGCAGGAGCGTGGCCGAGGTCGTACCCGCGCTCGACGAGGCCCGCGCCTCCGGCGTGCTCACCGATGCCGGAGGCGGGGTCGGCCTTGCCTTCCGGCACCCGCTCATCAGGGAGGCCTTGTACGCCGAACTGCCCGGCGCCGTGCGCAGCGCCTGGCACCGCGACGCTGGACACGCCCTCGCGACCGCGGGCGCGGCGCCGGACCGGGTCGCCCGGCAGCTCCTGCGGTCGATCGGCGAGCCGGGCAAGACGGCCGGGCCTGGATACCTAGCCGACGATCTCATCTGGGCGGAGCGCATCAATGGCGGAGCACCGTCACCGGTCGTGAGTGCGCCAGCCACCCTGGGCGGTCCAAGCATCGACATCGAGCGTCCGCCGGTCACGCGGGGCGCGTCCTCGCCAGCCGGCACCGTCGATGAATGGATGCTCGACTGGCTCAGCACATCGGCCGACTCCCTGATCGGCCAGGCGCCCGCGGTCGCGGCCGAGCTCTTGGCTCAGGCCGTGGCCGGAGTCCCGGCGGGATCGGTCAGGCACGGCTGGCTGGCCAGCCGGCTCGCCGATGCGCTCTTCCGGACCGGCGAGAGGACGGATGCCGAGCAGGTGGCTCAGCGAGCGCTCGACCTACGCTACCGATCCCGACCTGCTCGTGGACCTGCACTGGACGCTGGCCCAGTGCCGCATGTTCTCCGGCTCGGGTACGGAGTCCATAGCGACGCTTGAAAAGGCACTCGCCGCGCCCGGAGTCACGCCCAAGCACCGGGCCCGGCTGCTCGTGCTCGCCGCGCGCACTCATCTGTTCCTCGGCGATACGGATGCGGCTCAACCGGGATGCCGACAGGGCTCTCACCGCGGCCACGGAGGCGGACGACACCTGGGCGAAGGGCTGGGCACTGCACGTGCTGGCGACTCGATGGCCATCGTCCGAGGTGAGCTGGTCGACGCTCTGCCGCTCTACGACCGTGCCCTGGCCGTGACCGAAACCGATCCTGCCCTGTACGACCTGGGCTTGCTGCTGCAGTTCAACAAGGCGATTGCGCTCGGCAGCATGGATCGGTGGGATGAGGCACTGGCCACGGCCAGGCGGGCCCGTCAGCTTGCCGACCAGGTCGGCACCTCGCTCCGGCTGGCGCAAGCGCAATGCACTCTTAGCCAGGTCCTGTACGAGATGGGGCGCTGGGAAGAGGCGCTGACCGGAATCGCGGTCGTGCCAGAAGACTTGAAGGATCCCTACCTCGCCTGCATTGAGCTGGGCATCGCGGCGGTAGTCGCTTTCCACCGGAACGATCCGGAGCCTGCTCGGCGCTATATCGCGACCGCCGAGCCGCACTGGCAGCGGATCGAATGCCGCTCGATCCCCGCGTTTGAGCTTGCCCGTTCGCTGGAGCGCGAACAGACGGGGTCGCTCGCCGAGGCGCTGGCGATCCTTATCTCCGCGATCGGCGGCAACCCCGACGATCTCGGGGAGATCGAGGACCTGCTCGTCGATGCCGTCCGGCTCGCGGTCAAGATCGGCGACGAGTCGACCGCCCAGTCGGCCAGCAAGCAGGCGGCCACGCTCGCCGACGGCTCGGACATCCCGCATCAGCAGGCGAACGCCCTCTACTGCCGTGGCCTGGTCGACCAGGACGCCGAAGTGCTCCTAGAGGCCGCACAGCGCTACGCCGAGGCCGGAAAGCCGCTCCCCCGCGCCAAGGCCCTCGAGGCCGCGGCCGAGTGCCTGGTGCAAGCCGAGGAGCGGACCGCCGCCAGGCAGGCGTTCGAGCAGGCCGTCGAGGTATACGAGCTCCTCGGGGCCGAGGCCGACCTCAACCGGATCCAGTCGGACTTCCGGGCCTACGGGATCAGGCGCGGGCCGCACAGCAAGCACCGGCGGGCGGTCAGCGGGTGGGACTCGCTCACCGACGCCGAGCTCAAGGTCGCGGCCTTCGTCGAGGAGGGGCTGTCCAACCCGGACATCGCGGCGCGGCTCATGCTCTCACGGCGGACCGTGGCGACCCACGTGTCCCACATCCTGAAGAAGCTGAACGTCGCCACCAGGACGGATATCGCACGGGAGTCGGCGCTGCGCGCCATTGCCACCGGTTAGTGGCTGTGGCCGGTATCACACAAGAGTCCCCGGGTATCAGTATCAGCAGGAAGAAAGAAGCGGGCCGGGCAACCACCGGAGTCCCCGTCGCCCAGGCCACCCCACCCCTGCGGGCGGCGGGGACGCAGAGAGCGGCGCGCCGGGTGAGGGGCCGGCGCGCCGCTCGCATTAGACGCCCGCGCAGCGGCCCATTGGAGCGCGGGCGCGTTCGTCCCCAGGGGTAAGAGGCCCGTCCCCACAATCCCGCGCGCCCTCTTGCGATGGCGGTTTTTGCCATCGGGCGCGCAGCCGGGGGGTACGGGGGGTCGTCCCCCGGGGATAGGAGTGATGGTGAACCAGCGGCGGATCAGGTCCACCACCACGTCTGGCCCGCCAGCCGGTCCGGCCAAGGCCCGGCTGACGGGTTCGTTTCCCGTGGGCCGGCCGCCATGCGCCATCAGGGTTCCATGGCGGCCGGGTCTGGGACGTTGTCCCCGGGCGCCCGGCTGCGGCGGCCGGGCGCCGGGGGCCCGGGGGGAGGTGTCGCGTTTGCGGCCCGCGACACCATCCCCCGGGCGGCGGGAATGAGCGACCGAGTGCGGCTCAAGGCGCGTCATTCCCACGGGTGCGGGGCCCGGGCGATGTGCGGCATACGCCGTCGGCCCCGCGGGGGTGCGGAGACCGGGCGCGCGTTGCGGCCGCGCGCGGGTCCCCACGTCTGGTTGGCCTCTAGCGGCCCCACGTGGTGTTCCGGCCCCACGTCGTGTTCCGGCCCCACGTCGTGTTGCGGCCCCACGTCGTGTTCCGGCCCCACGTCGTGTTCCGGCCCCACATGGTCCCGCCACGCGTCTGGTTCTGGCTTACCCTCATGTACCTGCTCCTGACGTGTCGGGGCCGCGGTGGCCGCGGCCCTGGGAACGCCTCCTGATGCCTGACCAGAAGGCGAGGCGGCAGCGGACCGGACGGTCGTACACGCCGCGAGAACTCGCTCCGGCCCAGGCCGCGCCGGACAGGCCGCGACCATGGAAGCCGATGCCGCGCATGTCGGCGGGGCGGCATCCGCCTGCGCCGAAAGCGGGGGCGGTGAACCTCCGGGGGCTCACGGTTCACCGTCCCCGCTCGCGGCATCCCGCGGGGGCAATCCGCGGTCCAGGCCCGCGGGGTGCGAGGCAGCGCTCCCCAGGGCGTTGGTGTTGGCCTGCTGCTCGGGCGCGAGCACGTAGTACACCGCCCGGCCAGCAGGAGTCCGGTAGTGGCCCCAGTCGGCCGCCATCGCGGCGGCCAGCAGCAGGCCACGGTCAGCATCGGCGTCGGCGTCGGCGGTCTCCCAGGAGTCGCCGGACACCGACGCGTCGTGGACCTCAACCCGGAACTGCCCCGATGACCACCTGATGCCGAGCGTGATCGTCTCGCCCGCGCCGTTGGTGACGGCGTTGATGACGAGATCGCTCGTGAGCAGGATGGCCACCGCCGGGTTGACGGGGACCGACCAGGCGGTGATCGCCGCCCGGACGTGTCCGGACGCGTACGCCGCCGCGGCCGGACCCAGCTCAAGCCGGACGCGGCGATGCCGCAGTTCGGTCGGCAGGGCCGGGGTGGCCGGCGCTATCGTGTCCATCGCAGGTCCTCTTCCTGACGTTGGTTGAGCCGCTCGGACGCGTCTGGTCTGCTCCCGGGGAAGGGGCGGAGCAGGGGGCCGAATCTCTCCATTCGGCCACCGCGTCCTTGCAAGGAAAACAATCGTGCAAGTTGCACTGCGAGACATCGGTCAGCTGACGGATCTTGACGTACGTCCGTCCGCGCGCCCGTCACCTGCATCGATACCGGTCTCTGGAACGTCCAGCGGAAGTTCCAAAGTGAAGTACACGGCCTTACCCGCCGGGGTACGGTAGAACCCCCACTCGGCCGACAGCGTCGTGACGAGCAGGAGCCCGCGGCCGGTTTCGGACTCCGCGAGGGCCTCCTCGATCAGGCCAGGGTCCAGCACCGGGAGGTCGTCAGACCCGTCATGGACATCCACCCGCAGGCAGGCCGCGTCGCAGGCGATCGTGAGAAGCACGAACGTTTCCGCGGTTGGCGTGCCGTGCGTGACGGCGTTGGTCACCAGCTCACTAGTGAGCAGGACGGCCACGTCCGCGTCCACCGGGACGCGCCATGTGCGGATGGCATCCTCGATCACGGAACGGGCCGCCGCGGCGGCGGTGAGGTCCGCCATCAGCGGGATGCGGCACTGGTGCTGGCTCAGCGAGAGCAGCGGACCAGCGGGGCGAGTCGATCGATTCGGACGGGTCGGCGCCATCGGGGTCATGGGCTTTCCTTAGCGGGCCGGGCATTGCCTCTTGCATAAAAAACTTTCGTGCAAGTTGCAATGACAGACATCGGTCAGGTGACGGATCTTAAATCCCCGCAGGTGAGGGCATATCCCCGCGAGTAACAGGGGTTACCGCCAACCCAGACAGCCCCCACGAGGATCATCGAACCTCACCCGTCATCACCCACCCGTTCCCCACCCATTAACCGGGCTCCCTCCGGGCCGCGCGGCGGCCCGGCGGCCGCCTCAGTCGAAGCGGTCGGCTAAGAACTCTTCGAGCACCAGGTCGGCCGCGCGGTAGCCCACTAGCGTGGCCGGGGCCGCGGTGTTACCGCTCACCTGGGCTGGCAGCACCGAGGCGTCGGCGATCCGCAGGCCGGTCACGCCGCGCACGCGCAGTCGCGGGTCGACCACGTCGTCGGCCCCCGGGCCCATCGCCGCCGAGCCGACCGCGTGATAGATGCCCGTACCGGTACGGCGCGAGTACTCCACGGTGTCCGGCCCGGTCGCCACCGACGGGCCGGGAAACTCCTCGCCCGCGACCCGGCCGGCGACCGGCTGACTGGCGAGGACGCCCCGGGCGATGTCCAGCACCGGGGCGACCGTGGCCCGGTCGCGCTCGGTCTCAAGGAAGCGGGCGCTGATGACCGGCGGGTCACCCGGCCCGGCCCCCGATATGTGTACCGAGCCGGCCGTCTGCGGGCGGATCGGGTACGCCATGAAGAAGATGCCCGGGTGCCGGGCTAGCCTCAGGTCCTTGCTTCCGGTGTCCAGGGCCATCGGGAGGAACAGCCCCTGGACGTCGGGCCGGGTCACCGCGGGCGACGACTTGAACTGGCAGACCAGGTCGTAGCCGCCGGTCGCGAGCAGGCCATGGCCGGTGGCCAGCCAGCGGAGCGCCTCCCGGGCCCGGCCGGCCGGGCTGCCGAGCCGCCTGGTGGTGACGCTGGTCCCGGTCAGCGCCACCTGAAGCGCGACGCCGCGCTGCTCGATGAGCCGCTCGCCGACGTTGGGTGACTCGGCGACGAGGCCGATGCCGTGCTTGCGGAGCACTTCGGGGTCGCCGATGCCGGAGCGTTCGAGCAGCAGCGGGGTCTCGACCGCGCCCGTGCACAAGATCACCTCGCGGCGCGCCGTCACCTCGCTCACCACGCCCCGGGCGTCGACCGTCCTGACGCCGGTTACGTGACGGCCGTCGAAGGTCAGCGCGACCGCGCGGGTCCTGACGGAGACGGTCAGGCCGCCTCCCGCGCGGCGCGCGAGCACTGTACTTCTGACCACCGGCTTTCTGACCAGCGGGCGCACGAACGCGTCGTAAGAGGTGGTGCGGCGGCCGCGGGCGATGGTCGACGGGGTGAAGCCGATCCGCTCGCCGTCCTCCGCGTTGACGTCGCTCACGTGCCGCCAGCCGTAGGCCACCGCCGACGCGAGGATCGCGGCGGTCACGTCGTCGCCAGTGTCGGTCACCGAGATGCCCAGCGGCCCGCCCGCGCCGCGCATCTCGCTCCCGCCGAGGCTGTGATCCTCGATCGCCCGGTAAGCGGGCAGCACGTCGCCCCATCCCCAGCCGGGGTTGCCCCGCGCGGCCAGGCCGTCCCAGTCGGCGGGCGCGCCGCGCGTCCACATCATCCCGTTGACCGCCGCGGACCCGCCGAGCACGCGGCCGCGCAGCCAGACCTCGGGGGCGCTCTCGGGGGTGACCGGGCTGGTGACATACCGGTAGAGATAACGGTCGCCGCGCAGCGTGTAGTAGAACCCCTTCGGGACGGTGAGCAGCGGGTTGACCGGCCGCCCGCCGTACTCCACGAGCAGCACGCTGGGGCGCTGGCCGGCCGCGGCCAGCCGTCCCGCGACCACGCAGCCGGCCGTCCCGCCGCCGACAACGACGTAGTCGAACTCCACGACTGCTATCTTCGCCCACCGTGGTCACGGTGGGCGGACCGGAGTCAGCCGCGGCCGTTCGGAAGAAGAGCTTTTGAATTAATCCGAACGGGAGCGGCTGACTGTCGTGATCCGGGATTGACCGGCACCCTTCGCCGGCCGGTCAGCCGCTGATGACCTGGGGACGGAGACGGACTTCAGGCCCTCGACGCCGGACTCCAGGCCGTAGCCGGAGTGCTTCGCGCCGCCGAACGGGACCATCGGGTGGATGCCGCCGTGGCCGTTGACCCAGACCGTGCCGGCCTCGAGCCGGGCGGCGAACGCCGGGTGCGTCGCGTCAAGGCTTGGCGGCCCGTCAGCCGCCCGGAGCAACCCACAGCCGGACCGCGAGGGCCAGGCCGGAAAGGGCGACGAGCCAGCGCAGCAGGCCGGGCGGCAGCCGCCTGGCCACCCAGGGGCCGGCCAGGCTGCCGAGGAAGAGGCCGGCCGCCAGGGCCGCGACGGCCGCCCAGTCGACCCGGGTGAGCACCGCGAACAGCACCGCCGAGATGCTCGTGGCCGCGCCCACGAGCATGTTCTTGAGCGCGTTTGCGCTGGCCAGGCGCGGGTCGGTGGTCAGCAGCAGGAGGGCGAGCAGCAGCACGCCCGATCCGGCGCCGAAGTACCCGTTGTAGACGGACAGGGTCAGCAGGCCCACCGGGAGAACCAGCGATTTCCCCCGGCCGTCACCGCTGCGCCAGGCGGGACGCGCGGCCAGCCACGGCTGGAACAGCAGCGCGAGCGACCCGGCCGCGACGAGGAACGGGACCACCCGGCCGAACACGCCGGCCGACGTGTTGAGCAGCAGCAGGGAGCCCGCGGCGCCGCCGGCCGCGGCGACGACTCCCCAGCGGAGCAGCCAGGGCCCGCGTCCGCGCAGTTCCGGCTGCGAGGTGATCGCCGACCCGGGCCAGCACGCGACGAGCGCGACGAGGTTGGCGATGTTCGCCTGCAACGGCGCGACCCCGGCGAGCAGCAGCGCCGGGTACGACACGAGCGAGGTGATCCCGCCCGCCGTCCCGACCAGCCCGGCAACCGCGCCCGCCGCGACGAGGAACAGTTCACGGAGGCCCGGCGTCACTGCCCGGGGTCCCGGCGGAGGCAGGCGACCGCGGCGAAGCGGCCGCACGGGCGGGCGGCGCGGTCGGAGAAGAAGTCGTCCGTGCCCGTCCTGGTGTCGACGGCGAGGTCGTGAACGTGCCCGGCGGGGACGCCCGCGGCGCTGAGCTGGCGGCGGATCGCGCCCGTCAGGTCAAACGTCGCGTGCCCGGGCGTGGTTGGCGTCAGTAGCCGCGGGACCGCGTCAGCGCCGAACGCGGCCGTCACCTCGGCCGCCTCGGCCGCGCCGATCTCGTAGCTCGCGGCGCCGATCGCCGGGCCGATCCCGATCAGCAGGTCGCCGGGGGCCGAGCCGAATGTCGCCGCCATCGCCTTGATCGTCTGCGGGATCACGCCCTTGATCGTTCCGACCCGGCCGCTGTGCGCGACGCCGGCGGCCTGGTGGACCGGGTCGTAGAGCACGACCGGGGCGCAGTCCGCCACCAGGATCGTCAGCGCGACCCCGGGCCGGTTCGTGATCATGGCGTCGGTTTCCTTGAAGGCGGCGGCCGAGTCCGTGACGCCGCCGTGTCCCCGGCCGGCCAGCGCGCCGTCGACGACGGCGACCGTGGCGGTGTGCTTCTGGTCCGCGATCGTCAGCCGGTCCACGCCGAGCGCGGCGGCGAGCCGCCGCCGGTTCTCCGCCACCGCTTCCGGCGCGTCCCCGACGTGCCCGCCGAGATTAAGGCTGTCGTAGGGACCCGCGCTCACCCCGCCGTGCCGCGTCGTGACGACCGCGGTCAGCCGGTCGGAGTCGAAGGGAAACGCCCGCAGCGGCAGATCGGTGCTCACCGCCTCACCCTAAACCCGGACAACTAGTGGTGCTACTGGGCCGAGATATGCAGGTGGGAAATTGGGGTTATTTGTATTAAGAAAACTTACTACTTGCCGCTCGCGATATCGCGATCTTGTTGGACTAACACCAAATAAGCAGGCAACTCCTGTTGTCAACGCTAATCCTTATCAGCGCGCGAAATCGTGATCTTATTGATCTATCAACCAACAAAACGCGGATGTAGCGTCGCGCCAAAGGTCTTTCCTTCAAAGGAGTGGGTGAGGACCATGTTCAGGCTTAGACAGGCGCACATCGCCGCGGGCGGTGTGGCAGTAGCCGCGGTGCTGGCCCTGATCGCTGGATGCAGCTCCGGCTCGTCCTCGTCGGCCGCGTCGTCGTCGGCCAGCGCGTCGACGTCCGCGTCGTCGACGGCGTCGGCCGCAAGCACGCCGGCGGCGAGCGGGTCGAGCATCCGGATGGCGATCTTCTACTACAACCCGAGCCCGTACGGGGTCGCGTCGCTAAAGGGCGCGCAGGAGGAGGCCGCGAAGCTGGGGGTCCAACTCGACGCCTTCGACGGGAACAACAACCCGCAAACGCAGGCCACGCAGATCCAGGACGCGATCACCACCGGCAAGTACCAGGCCTTCTGGGTCTGGGGCCTGGACGACCCCTCGCTCACCCCGGTCATCAACACGGCGATCAGCAAGGGCATCAAGGTCGCGTGCGCCGACTACACGTGGGGCTCGCTGGCGCAGCAGAGCACCCTGAACTCCAGCCCGACCTGTCTCTCGACCATCGGCCAGGCGATCGGCGCGGAGGCGACGAACCTGGAGACCACGATGAACTCGGCCTGCACGAAGGCCGTGGGCAGCGGCCACTGCAACATCGCCTTCCTGCCCGGGCTCGCCAACTACCCGACCGACACGGTTCGCGAAGACGCGATGACGGCGTACTACAAGGGGAAGTCGAACTACACGTTCACCCTGATGCCCCCGGGTCAGTACGACCAGACGCAGTCGCAGTCCGTCGCCCAGACCTTCTTCACCGCGCACAAGAGCATCAACGTGTTCGCGACGTTCGGCGACCAGATGGCGCAGGGGGCGATGACCGCGATGAGGCTGGTCGGCGGCTACACGCCGGGCCAGAACATCCAGGTCATCGGGTACGGCGGCGCCCAGGAGATCGTCAACGAGGTCAAGTCCGGCCAGGTCTACGCCACGCTCGGCCTGTACCCGGCGTCCGAGTCGGTGCTCGGCATCCAGTACCTCGACGAGGTCCTGAAGGGGCAGACGGTTCCGAACCTGGTGAACATCATCAACCCGGACACCCGTCCGGCGATCATCAACAAGGCGTTCCTGAGCGCGCACCCGAGCTTCGTGCCGGACTGGAACCTCGAGGGCGGGCTTGGCGCCGCCGGCGAAGTGCTGAGGGCAATGAGGTAAGTGCTTAGTTCAATGAACGAAGGGCGAGCCGGATGAGCACAACGGCTGTCTCGCGACTCCAGCTCGTCTCGATCGGAAAGCGGTACTCCGGCACCAAGGCGCTTGACGACGTCAGCGTCGAGGTTGCCGGAGGTACCGTGCACGCGCTCGTCGGGGCGAACGGCGCCGGGAAGTCAACCCTCGGGAAGATCATCGGCGGCGTGATCCGCCCCGACGACGGGCAGATGTTCGTCGACGACCGGCCGGTCCGCTACGCGAGCCCGCGCGAGGCGCGCATCGACGGGATCGTGACGATCTCGCAGGAACTCTCGCCGATGCCGCACATGACCGTGATCGAAAACGTCTACTTCGGCATCGAGCCGCGCCGGGCCGGCATCGTGCAGTTCCGGCAGATGCGCAGGCAGTACGCGGAACTGGTCGGCCAGTGGGGCTTCGAGCTCGACGGCAACGCGCGCGTCGAGTCGCTGCGCACCGCCGACGTGCAGAAGGCCGAGATCCTGCGCGCGGTGGCGTCCGACGCGCAAGTGATCGTGATGGACGAGCCGACCTCGTCGCTGACCAGCGTCGAAACCGGAAAACTGCACCGGATGATCGACGCGCTGCGCCACCGCGGCAAGACGATCATCTACGTGAGCCATTTCCTCGACGAGGTGCTCGGCCTCGCCGACACCGTGACCGTGCTGCGCAGCGGCCGCCTGGTCCGGACCGCGCCGGTTACCGAGGAAACCGAGGAGAGCCTGGTCGCGGCGATGTTCGGGGCCGCCGCGGCGGCCGAGCATTTCGAGAAGCCGCGGCACGTGGCGGCGCCGGTGGTCCTCGCCGTGTCCGGCCTGAACCGCCGGGGCGTCCTGCGGGACATCTCGCTGCAGCTCCGGGCGGGCGAGATCGTCGGCCTGGCCGGCCTGATCGGCAGCGGCCGCAGCGAGCTGGCCCGCGCGATCACCGGGGCCGACCCGATCGACGGCGGCACGATCGCGGTCGACGGCACCGTGCGCCGCATTCGCTCGCCCGCGGACGCCATGGCGGCCGGGATGGCGTTCCTGCCCGAGAGCCGCAAGGACGACGGGCTGTTCCTCGAGCTCTCCATCTCGGCGAACACCACCTTCGCGGACCTGCGCTCGGTCGCCTCCCGGCTGGGGGTGCTCAGCCTCACCCGCGAGCGGTCAAGGACCAGGGAACTCCTGGACCTGACGTCGGTCCAGCCGCCGACGCCGTCGGCGAAGGTGGCCAACCTCTCCGGCGGCAACCAGCAGAAGGTCCTGTTCGCTCGCTGGCTGCTGCGCGACCCGCGCGTGCTGGTCCTCGACGAGCCGACGCGCGGCGTCGACGTCGCGGCCCGGGCCGCGATTCACCGTCTGATCAACAAGCTCGCAGCCGGGGGCACCGCCGTGCTGCTGATCTCGTCGGAGATCGAGGAGGTGCTCGGGCTTGCCCACCGCGTGCTCGTGATGCGCCGCGGCTCGATCACCCGCGAGTTCAGCGCCGACCCGCCGATGGATGCCGTCATGGAGGCAGCGTTCGGCCTCGGAGGGAGAACAATCGCATGACCGCGCCAACTGACCCGGCGGCGTCCGATTCCCTGGCGCCCGTCCCGGAGCCGAGGAACCCGGCGCCCGGGGACACGGTGGCGACCAGCGCCCCCGTTAGCGTCGGCGGGGTCGCCATCCCGGGCCTGCGCTTCCGGGTCACGCCGCAGCATGTCCGCGACTACGGCATCATCGTCTTCGCCGCCGCGCTGTTCATCTACTTCACCGTCGCCTCGTCCACGTTCCTGACCTGGGACAACCTGCTCAACATCGTCTACCAGAACGCGACGATCGGCATCGCCGCCGTCGCCGTCACCTTTACGATCATCGCCGGCAACTTCGACCTGTCGCTCGGGTCGATTTTCGCGCTGAGTGAGGTGCTCGGCGCCTGGGCCGCGGTCCGCTGGGGCGTTTGGTGGTGCTTCCCCGTCACGCTCGGCTCCGGGGCGATCATGGGTCTCATCAACGGGCTGCTGGTGACGAAGCTGCGGGTCAACGCGTTCCTCGCCACGCTGGCGAGCGGCCTCTCGTTCGGCGGCATCGCGGTCGGCGTGACCCACGGCGGCCTGCTGATCACGCCGACGAGCAGCGTGTTCACGTTCATCGGGCAGCACAAGGCGGGCGGCATCTGGGATTCCGCCATCATCTTCGTCGTGCTCGCCGTCGTCCTGCAGCTCGTGCTGGCGTACACGGTCTTCGGACGGCACCTCTACGGCGTCGGCGACAACCGCAACGCGGCCCGGCTCTCCGGCCTCAAGGTCGACCGGACCGTGATCTGGACGTTCGTGATCACCGGCACCGCCTGCGGCCTGGCCGGGCTGATCGACTCGTCGATGACGGGTTCTGGCACGAGTTCCCAGGACGGCCTGGCCGGCCAGTTGGCGCTGCTGGCGATCGCCGGCGTGGCGCTCGGCGGTAGCAGCATCTTCGGCGGCGTCGGCTCGGTCTGGCGCACGGTCCTCGGCGTGCTGATGCTCGGCATGATCACCAACGGCTTCGACCTGCTGTCGGTCGCCGACTACTGGCAGAACATCGTCCGCGGCATCCTGATCATCATCGCGGTGGCGATCGGCTTCGTCGTCGACCGCCGCTGAGGCTCCCGGCCCTGGGTCCGCTCCGCTCTTCGGTGGCAGGAAGGCGGCGAGTGGTGTCAAGATGATGGACAAATGGCACGCGCCTTGGGGATGGGGGCGAGGGTGGCGGACGACGACTTGGCATCGCTGTCAGACGCGATCGCGGCGCTGCGCGATGACCTCGCGAAGGCATGGTCGGACGGGCGGAACAGCCAGGTCCGGTTCAAGGTGGAACCCGTCGAGCTCACCGTGCAGGTGGGCGTCACTAAGAGCGGTGAGGGCTCGGCGGGAATCAAGTGGCACATTCTCACGCTCGGCGGGTCGCGTAAGCACGAGAACGCCACCACGCAGACGCTCAAGCTGCGGCTGCAGCCAGAATTCTACGACGCGTCCGGCCGGCGCCTGCCGGCGCAGATCAGCGACCGCGACGATGACGAAGGCGGGCCCACCGCGAGCGGCGGGTCCCTGCGTGACCCGGAGTAACCGCGGATGGTCATCAGGTACGTACTGATCCTCTATAAGGACGCAGAAGGCGCGCCGTCCGCCGGTTCCGGGTTCCTGGCCAGGGACCGCGCCGTGCTGACCGCCGACCACGTCGCGAACGGCACCGGGCACCGGGTCTGGCACAACGGCACGGAACTGGCCGTCGACCAGTGCGTCCGTTCCGGCGACGACGCCATCGACCTGGCGGTGCTGACCCTGCGCAGCCCGGTGCCCGGGGTTGAGCCGATGCCCTGCGCGCTCGTGGACCGTGGCTGGGGCGGCGAGCTCACCGACTGCCGCGCGGTCGGTTACCCGAGGCGGAGCAAGGACATTGCCGGGCGGGTGTCCCGGCTGGTGAACGGGTCCATCCGGCCGGCCGACGGCCTGCGCGCGAGCCGCCGGGCCGACGGCGCGTGGCTGACGCTCGTCGGCCGGGAGGCGGCCTACGCGGACGCCCTGCCCGACGAGGCCGCGCCCAGCGGTGGCCACAGCCCCTGGGGCGGGATGTCCGGCGCCGCCGTGGTCAAGGACGAAATGATCATCGGGGTGGTCAGCCGGTACTACGAGGACAGGGGACCGGAAACCCTCACGGTCACGCCGCTGACCGCGCTGAACTTGCTGCCGGGCGAGAAGCAAGCGGAGTTCCTCGCCGCGCTCGGCATTAGGCAGCTCAGCAGCCTGCCGGTCCGCCGGGCGGACGGCTGGCAGGCTCAGCCGGAACCCGCGGCGGCGGCCGGCGGCGTCGCGTTCTCGGCCGGCGTCCGCGACCGCTACCGGCCCGTGATCGAGGCGGCGGGCCTGCCCGTGCCCGACCAGTGGGACGAGGCATCACTCGGCCGTCTTCGCCGCGCGCATCGGGGGCACGACGCGACGGCGGACACGCTCGAGGCGCTGTTCCTTGGCATCCAGGCGCTGCCCGTGCTCGGCGAGGTCGGGGGGACCGACATCGGCATCAGGAAGCTGCAGCACCTCTACCGGCGGCACGTGGGACGCTGGCCGGACACCGCCAGCCGCGAGGACATGCTGGTGCACGCCGCCGCGGCCAGCGTTGCCGAGCGGCGGCAGGCCGCCAGCCTCGGCTACGCACCCGAGCCGGTCACCGCCCTCGCCCGGTTCGTGCTCGCCGTCGCCAGCGGGCGGCGGGCGGCGGTCAGCCTCGACGACCCGAGCCTGCGGGACCTGACCGACTGGCTGACCGGCCCGCTCACCCAGCAGCGGGAGGACGCGGAGGAGTACCTCGCCCTCGACGCCGGCCGGACCTGGGCCCTCATCGAGCTGGTCGCGGAGGAATCAGCCGATCGGGCCCGGCCGACCGGCGTCGTCGTCGATCTCATCCCGGAGCGCGGCCACGCGGAAACCCGCCGCATCCCCTGCGAGCCGAGCCCGGAGACCCCCGCGGAGGAGATCGTGAAGCGGGCGCTGCGTGAGGTGATCGCGACCCTGCCCGACGGCGACGTGCTCGTTGACCTGTGCCTGCCCCGGCGCTGGCTCGACGCCGGGGTGGAGCGCTGGGACGTGGTCTCCGTCGGCGGCCGCTACGAGAGCATGAGCAGGCACTACCGCCCTCAGCTGCGGTGGGCGATGCACCGGCACGAAAACAAGCTGCGCGATCGCCTGGTAAAGCGGTTCAAGGCGGTCGACTGGACCGCCGAACCGGAGCCGATCCCGCTCGCGGTGACCAGTGACCCGGAGGCGCTGCAGGGCTGGCTCGACGACCGGGACGCGGACGGCACGCGGCTGCCCCCGTACCTGGCCGGCGTGGAGCCGGGGACCGAGGCCCACGACGCACTCGGCACGCTGCTGTGGGAAGGGTACGGCTTCGCCGTCTGGTTCGGGCCCGATACCGACGCCGCCACCTGCTTGGACGCTGCTTGCCTGGCCGAGAGCGTGGCCGCGCCGGAGCGGCGCGACGAGCTGCCCGCCCGGCTCGCCGCGAAGCTGCGAGTCCACCGGCCCGTCATCGTCTGGAGCGACCCGGAAGGCCGTGCCGATTTCCAGCTGCCGAACCCCCGCGGCGGCACTCGGCGCGGCCGCACCACTGAGAGGGCGAGATGAGCTGGGAGCTATTCACCGGCACCGGGATCCCCCACGAGAATGAGTCCGGCGCCCCGGCCTGGGAACGGATACCGCCGCTGCGCTCATGGCGGCAGCGGTCCACCGGCGCCGGGTCGCCGAGGAAGCCCGTGTTCGACATGCCGGACGGCCTGGCCGACGCGGTCAACGCCGCGCTGCACCTGCGCCGCCCCCTGCTGCTGTCCGGCAGCCCCGGCTCGGGCAAGTCGACGCTAGTGGACCTGATCGCGGCCGAACTTGAGCTGGGCGCCGTCCTCCGCTGGCACATCACCTCGCGCAGCACGCTGGCCGAGGGCCTGTTCGAGTACGACGCGCTCGGCCGGCTGCACGCCACCCAGGCCGACGGCCACGCCGACGCGGCGGTCGAGAACTTCGTGACGCTCGGCCCGCTCGGCACCGCGCTGGCGGCCGGCCAAGTCCGCGCCGTGCTGGTCGACGAGATCGACAAGAGCGACCTGGACCTGCCCGGCGACCTGCTGAACGTCATGGAGAACGGGGAGTTCACGATCCCGGTGCTCGCCCGGGCCCGCAGCGACCGACCCTTCACCGTGACGGGCGCGGACGGCACCCAGTACGAGGCCGACGCGGACGGCGTGGTCCGGCGGCGGCACTTCCCGGTGATCGTCTTCACCAGCAACGGGGAGCGGGCGTTCTCCCCGCCGTTCCTGCGGCGCTGTGTCCGCTTCGCCATGCCGCAGGCCGACAAGGACCGGCTGACCAGGATCGTCGCGGCCCACCTGAGCAGCGCCGCGGCCGAAACGGAGGAAAAGGCGATCGCCGACTTCGCCGAGCGGCTCCGTAAAACCGACCGGCTCGCGATCAACCAGATCCTTGAGTTCGTCTACCTGGTCACCGGCGACTCCGCGCCCGACAGCGCCGCCCGGGCGCAGCTCGCCGAGATCTTGCTGCAAGAGCTGAGCGGCACGTGATCGAGGACCTCATCCGAGGTCTCGCCACGGGTTCCGACCTGAGCGCCGAGGAAATCCTCGACGTGCTCTGGCTGTCCGCGATCCGCGCCGGCCCCCGGCCGGCCCCGGCCGCGGAACCGGCCGCTCCCCCAGTGGCCGATCGCGGCGATGATCCCGAACGGGAGCGTGCTTCGCCTGCTGACCACCCGCTGCCACCCCCGACGGACGACGACGAGGGTGAGGAGGCGGCCGGGCTGCTCCTCAGGTTGCCGGACGGCGGGCCCGATAGCGACGTCGCCGACGCTGACGCGGATTCCGAGCCGGGCGAACTGATCCCCGCGGCCGAGGTCGGGTTCGGCGCGCCCCGCCCCATCCGCGACGCCGCCGCGCTGCCCCGGGCGCTGCGCCGCCTGCGGCAGGTCCGGCGCCCCGGCCCCCGGCTCGCGGTGGACGTCGACGCGACGGTGGAGGCGACCGCCGACGCCGGCGGGACGCTGGTGCCGGTCTTCACCCGCCCCCTGGAGCGCTCGCTCGACCTGGCGCTCGTGGTCGACGGCGCCCCGGCGATGCGGGTCTGGGACGACACGTTCGACGAGCTCACCCGGCTGATGGCGCAGACCGGCGCCTTCCGGTCGGTGGAACGGTGGCGGCTCATCACCGACGGCACCGGCACGGATGGCGCGGTGTCACTCGCCGACGCCTCGGGCAAGGTCCAGCCGACGCACCGGCTGATCGACCCGTCCGGCAGGCGCGTGGTCTTCGTCGCCACCAGCGCGAGCGCCGAAGCCTGGTATACCCCGGGCCCGTGGGAAGCGGTCGCGGCCTGGGCCGCCGCGATGCCCACCGCGCTCATCCAGGTGCTGCCCAGGCAGTACTGGGCCGCGACCGCGCTCGGGGAGCCGTACGTCACCGCCCGCGCCGGCCGCCCGGCGGCGCCGAACGCCGAGTACGCGTGCCGGGTGGCCTGGTGGGCGGACGACCCGGGAGGCGTTCCGCTCCCGGTCGTGACCCTGGCCCCCGACGCCCTGGAAACCTGGGCGCAGGCGACCGTCAACGGAACCGCGTGGACGATCGGGGTCACCGCCACCCCGCCGGACCCGGAGTACGCGCCGTCGGCCGCCGCCGACGAGGACGCCGACGTCCTGGTCAACGACTTCCTTGGGCGGGCCTCGCCCGGCGCCGAGCGGCTCGCCCGCATCCTCGCCACCGCCAGCACGCTGTCCATGCCGCTCATCGCGGTGCTGCAAGAGAGCCTGGCCCCGGAGACCGGCGTGCTCGAGGTGGCGGAGGTACTGTCGAGCGGCCTGCTGAAGGAAGACGGCCGGTCCGGCCAGGCGCGGTTCCGGTTCCGCGACGACACCCGCCAGCGGCTGCGCCGCGGCGTGACCGCCTTCGAGGAATGGGACGCCTACGCGGCGGTATCCCGCTACCTGGAGTCGCGCCACCAGCTGGGCGGCCCGCTGAGCGCCCTGATCCCCGACCCCGACGGCAGCGCCGCGCTGGATCCGGCCGACGAGCCCTTCGCGGCGCTGCACGAGGCCCTGGCCAGCCGCCTCGGCCTGCGCACCAGCCAGGACCGCCCGGCGGCGCCGGTCCAGCCGGTCACGGCCGCCCCGACGGAGCCGCCGGAGATCCCGGAGAGCATGATTGCGGTGCTCGTTAACGAGATCAGCAAGCTCAAGGACGGCGACAGCTTGACGGTCGTCACCCTGGACGCGACCGGCGCTGCGGTGTCGCGGATCAGCCGGGATAAGCACGGGACGCCTGCGCAGGTCCCCATGGGCAGTCTTCCCTGGACCGGCCGTCTATATGATAATGACGTCTCCATACCGGGATTTGACACCCTCATTTCGGACGACCGGGTCATGTTCATCCACAAGCCAGGGACTCCCATGGCCGCCGACGGACTCGCGGCGATCACCAAGACCCGACGCACCCGGAGTGCGGCCTCGGCCGCGTGGGT
The DNA here is from genome assembly GCA_963767685.1 of uncultured Actinomycetota bacterium. Lineage (GTDB taxonomy): Bacteria > Actinomycetota > Actinomycetes > Streptosporangiales > Streptosporangiaceae > Trebonia. The sequence goes on along the minus strand of CAVYEZ010000004.1, from coordinate 281,691 downwards.
TGGCGAGTATTACGTCGATACGGACGGAGACGTCGGCCAGGCTATCGATGAAGCCATCGCCCGCTGCCCGCTTACCAGCTCCTATGAGCTGCTCACCATGAACGGGATGGTTTTCGGCGAGCCTTACCGGTACCACCTGCCGCTGTTTCCCCCTGGTGCCGTCCGGGGCGACCGCCGGGCGGTTCGCGTCAAGTGCCAGCCAAGCGACAGCAACGGCACGGTTTTCGCCGTCACGCCCTCGCTCTTTCACTCTTATAGCGACGACATCCTGAGCGCAGAGGACTATAGCGGCTACGCGGACTTTTCCGCTGAACCCATGCTCGTGAGCTCCGCCATGATCCCGGCGGGGATATACGACGTGACGGCCGAACTCCTTGGCCCTGGGGCCGTCCGGTTCGAGGGCCTGCCGACGGAACTAAGGGAAGACCCTCGTGCCTGGCCGGAGATCGTGGCCACGCTCCCTGAGCGGATCGACATGATCGGGCCGGTGCATCTCATCTTCGCGGTAGAGGCCGATGCCCCGGGGCCGGCGATGAACCGCCGACTCGCCTGCGCCAGCGAAATGATCAGCGCCACGGCCGCCACCGGAGCGCCCATCCGCGTATCCATCGTGCTTTACGGCTGGCAGTCGGCGCCCGGCTTCATCGCCGAGAGCGAGCCGCTGGTCCTCGCCTGGACGGCGGATACTAGACAAGCCGAGGACACCCTCAACGGCAGCCCGATACTGCTCGCGGCGTCCGACGGCGATTACTGCGAAATCGGGGAAACGCTCGGCGTGATAGCGGACCGGCTCGCCGGCCACGATCTCGAGGGCCGACCCGTCGTCGTGACCATCGGCCGGCGGCCAATCCGCGGCGACTGGTACCCCCCGTTTGACCGGCTCTATGAGGAACATCCCGGCATCACCTTCGGCGCTATCGTGGACGCTCCGGCGGCCGAGTCCCAGCTCCAGTCGAGGTGGTGGGTACTCGGACGGACCGCGCTCCATCGGCTCGACGAGTTCACCGGGCCGCAGTTCGCGGCGGATCTCGGGCTGCTCGCCACGACGTCCACGCCCGTGCCGTTCCCGCTCTCCGCCGACGCGAGCATCACCCGTGAGAATGCCCCGGTCAGCGATCCGGTGGCTTCCGGGGCGCCGTATCCGTCGTCCGGCCCGACCGGGGAGCGGGAGTATTCGCCCAGCGCGCCCCCCGGCCGAGAACGGCCGGGCAAGGTCCTGCCGAACTCCATCAAGCTGGGCCGCGCCGCGGACAACGACATCGTCGTGCCCGACCTCCTCGCGTCCAGGCGGCACGCCGAAGTCTGGCGGACGCCGGGCGGCGAGTGGGAGGTCGTCGACCTGGGCAGCCACAACGGCACCTTCGTCAACGACACCCGGGTTACTCGGGCCACGCTGAGGACCAACGACGTCGTCGCCGTCGGCAACGGCAGGTTCCGGTATACGGGCAGGGAGTTGCGAAAACTCGACGATGACGGCCGCATCGCACTGCAAGTGGCGAACCTGGTCTACTGGGTGGAGGTAGGCCGCATCACGCAGCCGGTGTCCTTCGACATCACGTTCGCGCTCGCGGAGCGCTCGCTGCTCGCAGTCATCGGGCCATCGCGCAAAAAGGAGATCTGCGACACCCTCACGGGCGGGCAGCCGCCGATGAGCGGCTCGGTCAGCTTCAATCCCGGCCACATTGACCTACACCAGCATCTTGACGCGCTGGAGCACCGCATCGGCGTCGTCCCTCGGCACTCTTCGTCGTCTAACATCGGGGGCCCCCGTCCCCTTGGGCGCCTGCGCAGCCTAACGGCCGGGCTCCGCAGCCCGCAGACGCCCGAGTCCCTGCTTGGCTACGCGGCGCGGCTGCGGTTCGCCAGGGACACCACCGAAGAAGAGCGGCGCACGCGAGTCGCTCAGGTACTAGCCGACGTGGGGCTGCCTCACCGGGAGCGGCTCGACGGGCCGTACGCGTACGCGCGCAAGCGCGTGGACACCGGCCTCGCGCTGCTCACCAACCCGGCGATCCTCTTCCTCGACGCACCGTTCGCCTCGCTCGACCCCGAGTCCGCCGGGGAACTCTTCGGGAAACTGCGCGCGATGGCTGATCCGACCAGTCCGGTCGGCCGGTCGGTCGTGGTCTTCCTTAATGAGCACGACTCCGTACCGCTCGCCGACTGCGACCGGGTGCTCGTGCAGGACATGGGCGGAAGCATGGCCTACTTCGGTCCCCCGGCCGAGGGCCTGCGCTACTTCGGCGCGCATGATTGGGCCGACGTTTACCAGAAGTTCGGCGACGAACGAAACCGCGACTTCGCCGCCGAGTTCCGCGCCTCGCCGGCGTACCAGATTTACGTGGCCGACCAGATGGCCTAGGGCAGCGCCGCCTTAAGTGACGTCCGCGGGAGTCATTCCTCGAGCGTTAGGGCCATCTTGGGGCAGCGGTCGACCGCGTCGCGGACGCCGTCCGCTAGGTCCGCGGGGACGTCGCCCTCGTTGGCGATCGCGAGCACGTCTTCTCCGTCTGCGTCCTCGTGCATGGAGAAGAGCCGCGGGACCAGGCTGACGCAAACGGCGTTGGCCTCGCACATGATGGGGTCGACGGTGACCTTCATAGCGCGCATATTAGGCCGCGGCGGCGGCCGTTACCAGAGCGGTTGTGCCATAAGACAGGCACGGAGAGCGGCGTTTGTGACTGGCAGGGAATGCCGTCGCGGCTGCCCGTCCGGTGCCTTGACCCCCTTTTGCGGCCGGCTTACGCTCCGGGCAAGCCCGGCATGACGGGCCGGAATTACGCCTATGGCATTCCGTGAAGGCGGGAGGGCACCGATGCCCGTAACTGACTCCGCTGTGCACTTTGACTACTCAGCGGACTTTGACTGGTTCAGCCCGGAGGTCTGCCGGGATCCGCAGTTCTACGACGGCCAGATCCGCGAGGCGGCCCCCGTCGTCTACTCGCCGGAGTACGACGTCTGGGCGACCGGGCGGCACGCGCAGATCGAGCTGATGATGCGGGACTGGAAGACGTTCTCGTCCACGCGGCCGGCCTTTGAGGAGATCGGGCAGCCGATGATCCTGCTCTCCGACGACCCGCCGGACCACCAGCGGGTGCGGACCGTCATCTCCAAGGGCATGTCGGCGGCCGTGCTGCGGCGCTGGCAGGAGGACTTCGCGGCCGAGGCCGAGCGGCTCGTGCGCTCGCTGCTCGACGCGCCGGGCGGGCTGATCGACGGGCACACCGACCTCGCGAAGAAGTACGTGCTCAAGGTGTTTCCCGACGCGATCGGGCTCGGCGACGCCAACCGGGAAATGCTGATCAAGTTCGGGCACGCGCAGTTCAACATGTTCGGGCCGAAGAACGACATCTACCGGGAGTCCATGGAGGCGGCGGGCGAGGTCTTCGAGTGGGTGGCCACGAACTGCAAGCGGGACGCGGTCGCGCCTGGCGGCGTCTGCATGGCGATGTACGAGGCGGCGGACACCGGGGCGGTCAGCCAGGAAGAGGCCGAGATCCTGGTGCGCACGCTGTACTCGGCGGGCTCCGACACCACGATCTACGCCCTCGGGAACACGCTGCGGGCGCTGGCGGAGAACCCGGACCAGTACCAGCTGCTGCGGTCGAACATCGAGGAGTTCGCGACGCGGGCCTTCGAGGAGGGCGTCCGCTACGACAACCCCGCCCGGTTCACCCGGCGGCGGGCGACGGCGGAGGTCGACGTCGACGGGGTGACGCTGCCCGAGGACGCGAAGCTCCTGCTGCTGCACATGCCCGGCGGGCGTGACCCGCGCCGCTGGGAGAACCCGGGCCGGTACGACATCACCCGCGACGTCGTCGGCAAGCACCTCGGGCTGGGGTTCGGCGTGCACGCGTGCGTGGGCGCCCGGGTGGCGCGGCTGGAGGGCGTGTCGCTGCTGTCCGCCCTGGCGCGGCACGTCGCCTCGATTGAGCTAGCCGGCGAGCCCGAGGTCACCACCAACATGGCGGTGCACGGCCACGAGAAGCTGCCGCTGCGGATCGTCCCCGCCTTATCCCCTTAGCCACCCTGGGGGTGGGCGCCGTCAACGGCGACGGCGCTCACCGGGCCTATTACCGGGTGCAGGGTCACCGGGTGCAGGGTCACCGGGTGCAGGGTCACCGGGTCCTGCGGACGGCGAAGAGCTGCTCCTGCGCGACGCTCGCGATCCGGGTGCCATCGGGGGTGTAGATGGTCGCGGTGTACCAGCCGCGGCCGCCGGCCACGGTGCGTGGCGTCAGCTCCTGCCAGGTCCAGCCGTCCATCGTGGCCGGCCGGTGGAACCAGACCGCGTGGTCCAGGCTGGGGCCGGTGCTGATGCCCGCGGACTCGAACGGGATCAGCGCGGTCGAGATGTCCGAGGTGTAGGCGAGGACGGCCGCGTGCGCTAGCGGGTCATCAGGCAGCTCGTCGGTGCACTTGATCCAGAAGCGGCCCGGCAGCCGCGATTCCGCGTCGACCGGGCGGAACTCGAACGACGGGTGCTTGGGATTGGGCCAGGGCGGCAGCGAGTCCAGCGGGGGCAGTTCGGGCGCAGGCTCCGCTTCCGCATCGGGGAATGCCTGCCGCGGCCCGGCCGGGAGGGCGAACGAGGCCGACATGCTGAAGATGACCTCGCCGTCCTGCCGGGCCACGACCCGGCGGGCGGAGAACGAGCGCCCGTCCCGGTCCCGTTCGACGCAGAACATGGTCGGCTTGGCCGTGTCTCCGCGGCGCACGAAGTAGCCGTGCAGCGAGTGCGGGAGCCGGTCCTTCTCCACCGTCAGGCCGGCGGCGTACAGGGCTTGCGCCGCCGCCTGCCCGCCGAACATGCCCCACGGGGCGTCGTAGAGGGCGGTGGACTGGTAGCGGTCCGGCTCGACCTGCTCCAGGTCGAGCAGTTCCGGTATCGAGGGGAGGTCTGTCACGGCTCGTGCTTCCTGCTTACGGTTGTTCGGGGACGGCGGGGTCCGCGCCTTTGCAGGAGACTAACGAGTTGCGCGCCGCGGTCGCTGGCTGGGCTACCCCACGCTCGCCCGCGGCGGCACGAGGGCCGCGGACTGCTCGGCGCATATCTCGGCCATCGCCTGGTGCGCCGCCCGGGAGAGCCCGGGAAAGTTGACGAAGCCGTGCGTCATGCCGACGTACTCGGTGAACCGCACCGGGACGCCCGCGGCGCGCAGCGCCTCGGCGTAGCGCGCCCCGTCCGCACGGAGCGGGTCGTGCTCGGCCACCTGGATCAAGGCCGGCGGCAGGCCGGCGTGGTCGGCCAGCACGGGCGACGCCCACGGGTTGGCGAAGTCGGGGTTCGGGCCGAAGTAAAGCCGCTTGTAGGCGACGATCTCCGCGTGGGACAAGAACGGCGCGGACGGGTTCCCACTCGGGGGCCGCCCCTCCGTCATGTCGGTGGCCGGGTAGGTCAGCGCCTGGTGGCTGATGGCGGGACCGCCCCGCTCCCGTGCGATCAGGCAGGTCACCGCGGCCAGGTTGCCGCCCGCGCTCTCCCCCATGACGCCGATCCGCCCGGTCGCGCCGAGTTCGGCGGCGTTGCCCGCCGCCCAGGTGACCGCCGCGTAGCAGTCCTCGACGGCGGCGGGGAACACGTGCGCCGGCGCGAGCCGGTAGTCCACCGAGACGACGACCGCCCCGACCCTGGCCGCGACGGAGCCGCCCAGCCAGTCGCCCATGTACAGGCCGCCGAGCGCGAAGCCGCCGCCGTGGAAGTAGACGACGAGCGGCCGGCTCGCGGCGCCGTCGCCGACGGCGGCGGCGGGCCGGTACACGCGGACCTTTAGGTCGCCGGCGAACCCGGGTACCGCGCGGTCGGTCACGTCGACTCCCGCCGGGACGGTGCCGAAGAGCCAGTTGGTCACCGCGTTGACCGGAACCTGCCTGGCCTGCAGGGCGACGACGTCGGCGTCGCTCATGGTCGCGATCGGCACCATGCGCCTGGTCAGCCAGCCCCACACCCGCAGTCGCGGGTCTATCCGCGTCATCGTGACGTCCCCTTTCGCCGGGCCGGTCTCAGGGTCATCGTCGCGGCTCGCACCGCCCTGCGCTAGTATCGCCGCGCATCTCCAGGTCTGAGCGCTCGCTAAGGTCGTTCCCGACACAAGCTTTTCTGGAGGGAACATGAGCGAGTCGCCCGGCGAGGTTGTCCAGCAGCGCGGGCTGTGGTTCGAGGAGCTGCGGACCGGGGTCGTGTACCGGCACGCGCCCGGGCGGACGATCGGCGAGGCGGACAACACGCTGTTCTCCACGCTGACCATGAACCCGCAGTCGCTGCACCTGGACGCGGCGTTCAGCGCGGCCACCCAGTTCGGCGAGCGGCTGGTCAACAGCCTGCTGACGATGTCCGTGCTGGTCGGGCTGTCCGTCGGGCACCTGACCCAGGGGACGATCGTGGCGAACCTGGGGTTCGGTGACGCTCGCTTCCCGGCGCCGGTCAGGCACGGCGACACCATCTACGGTGAGACGGTCGTGACGGAGAAGCGGCTCTCGGCCAGCCGGCCAGGCCAGGGGGTCGTGACGTTCGAGCACACGGCGCGCAACCAGCACGGCGAGGTGGTGGCCGTCGTCACCCGGACCACGCTGATGCTGTGCCGGCCAAACCCGGGAGACCAAGCCAAGCCGGAGGCGGAGTGATGACGCCGCCGTCGCTGCCGGGTCCCGCACTGCTCTTCTGCCCGGCCGACCGGCCTGACCGTTACGGCAAGGCGCTGGCCGCCGCCGACGGGGTCATCCTCGACCTCGAGGACGGGGTCGGCGCCGAGGGCAAGAACGAGGCCCGGGCCGCGCTGGCCGCCTCGGAGCTCGACCCTGCGCGGGTCATCGTCCGGGTCAACGCGGCCGGGACCGCCGAGCACGCGGCCGACCTCGCGGCCCTGCGCCGCACCGGCTACCGGACGGTGATGCTGCCCAAGTCAGAGACCCGCGCGCAGCTCAACGAGTTCGGCGACAACTGGCACGTCGTGGCGCTGTGCGAGACGGCGCTCGGCGTCGTCAACGCGGCCGAGATCGCCGCGGCGCCGAACGTCATCGCGGTGATGTGGGGCGCTGAGGACCTGCTCGCCTCCATGCGCGGCCGGACCAGCCGGTTTCCCGACGGGCGGTACCGGGACGTCGCCCGGCATGCCCGGTCGGCGGTCCTGCTCGCGGCGTCCGCTTACGGGCGGCAGGCGATTGACGCTGTCTACGTGAACATCCCCGACCTCGACGGGCTCGCGGCGGAAGCCGAGGACGCGGCCGCCTCCGGGTTCGCGCTCAAGGGGTGCATCCACCCGAGCCAGGTGGCGGTCGTGCGCAAGGCCTTCCGGGCCGATGAGGCCCAGGTGGCGTGGGCCCGGCGGGTCGTCGCGGCGGCCCGCGACGCGGGCGCGCGCGACAAGGGCGCGATCACGGTCGACGGCCAGATGGTCGATGCCCCGCTGATCCGCCAGGCCGAGGCCATCCTCGCGTCCATTCGCTGACACACATGTTCGTTTAATAGCTATGGCGTGCCATGATCGGGTCGGTCGGCGCGGTCCTGGCGGAAGCCTTCCCAGGCTGACGATAAGAAAGCCCGCAGCTTCGGTCCGTGCGGACGGGCCTGATACGATCGCGGTTTTTGCGATCAGGCCCGGCCGCACGGACAGCCGGGGGTCCGGGGGTCGTCCCCCGGGGATTACAGCCAGGCGCGGGCCGCCGTGGTCAGCGCGGCTACCCCGGTGCGGATCGTCGGGTCAATCACCGGGGCGAACAGCGGTGAGTGGTTGGACGGCAGCCCGTCCACGATGGCCCGCGCCTCCTCGATCGTCGTGACACCAGCGAACAGGGCCGGGTCGGAGCCGCCGAGGAACCAGTACACGCACGGGACCCCCGCGGCGGTGGCCAGCAGGCCGACGTCCTCGCTGCCGGTCACCGGGCCGGGGTCGAGCGTCAGCATGCCCGCTTCGTTGAACAGCCCGGCGAGCCTGGCGCTCGCGTCCGGGTCGTTGACCAGGACGGGAAACGAGACCTCGGTGATGATCTCGGGATCCTTGGTGGCGCCGGAGGCGGCGGCCTCGCCGCGGACAATGCGGTCGATCGCCGCGCGGGCCTTGTCGTGCACCTCGTCGCTGAACGAGCGCAGCGAGAGCAGCAGCTCGGCCTGGTCCGGGATGATGTTCGGGGCGGTGCCCGCGCGCAGCGCGCCGACCGTGAGGACCGCGCTCTCGCTGGCCGCGATCTCGCCGGACACGACTCCCTGCAGCCGGAGCACGGTAGCGGCCGCCATCAGGATGGGGTCGATGGTGGTCTCCGGGCGTGACCCGTGGCCGCCCTGGCCGTGCAGCACGATCCGCACGGCGTCGCCGGCGGCCATCGCGGCGCCGCCGTGCAGCCCGAGCACTCCGGCGGGCAGGGGCATGACGTGCTGGCCGAGCACGACGTCGGGCACCGGGAACCGCTCGAACAGGCCGTCGTCGATCATGGCAAGCGCCCCCTGGCCCGCCTCCTCGGCGGGCTGGAACACGAGCAGCAGGGTGCCGCGCCAGGCGTCACGCGCCGCGGCCAGCTCCGCGGCGGCGCCGAGCAGGCAGGTGACGTGCATGTCGTGGCCGCAGGCGTGCATGACCGGGACCTCCGCGCCCCGGGAGTCGTGCGCCTGCCCGGTGCTCGCGTAGGGCAGGCCGGTCTGCTCGAGCACGGGGAGCGCGTCCATGTCGGCGCGCAGCAGCACGGTCGGGCCGTCCCCGTTGGCAAGCACGCCGACCACGCCGGTGCCGCCTACTCCGGTCGTGACCTGGTAACCGAGCTCGCGCAGGCGGTCGGCGGCGATGCCCGCGGTCCGGTGCTCGGCGAAGGCGAGCTCCGGGTGAGCGTGCAGGTCGCGGTAGAGCGCGGCCAGTTCATCCAGGGCAGGGGCGTTTGCCACCGCGAGCCTCCAAGTGACGTTGTTTCTAACGGCGCCTTCGCGTTCCGCCTACCGTACGCGAAAGCAACGATCTGGCCGGCCGTCCTACGATCGCGCCGAGCCGGGGTCGCGAGGAACGGAGACGGCCTCGGCCGCGATGCCGCGGACGCGGGCGAGCTCGAGCTTGCCGGTCGGGGTGCGGGGCAGCGCCGGGAGCAGGACGACCGCGCGGGGAACCTTGTAGCCGGCTGCAGCCGGCGGCGGACCGCGGCGCGCAGCTCCTCCGCGGTCAGCACCTGGTTGCCGGTCGCGACCACGGCCACCACCCGCTCGCCCCAGGTGTCGTCGGGCACGCCGACCACCGAGGCGTCGGTTACCCCGGGACAGGCGAGCAGGACGTCCTCGACCTCCTGCGGGTGGACCTTCTCGCCGCCGGTGTTGATCACGCCGGCCCCCCGGCCAAGGAAGCGGATCGCCCCGTCCGCCTCGACCGTCGCGAGGTCGCCGGGCATCGTGTACCTGACTCCGTCCACGACCCGGAAGGTGGCGGACGTCTTCGCCGCGTCCTTGTAGTAGCCCGCGGGGATCGAGCCGCCGAAGGCGAGCGTGCCGACCTCGCCGCTGCCCGGCACGACCGGACGGCCGGACGGCGTCAGCACCCGCGTCGCGGGCACCGGGTAGAACCGCGACGGCAGGTCGTCGACCGACGAGGTGACCGCGAGCGCGAACGGCCCGCCTTCGCTCGACGCGAGCGCGTCGCTGATCGTGACGTTGGCCCGCTCGTGCAGGGCGCGCTTCACCCGGTCGCTCAGCACGGTCCCGGAGCTGGTGACCGACTCAAGCGCGCTCAGGTCGTGCGGCCGCCCCGCCGCCTCCGCCGCGAGCAGCTCGTCGACGAGCGGCTGGCACACGGCGTTGCCCGCCACGACGAGGGTGCGGACCCGCTGCGCGGCGACCATCTCCCACACGTGCCGCGGGTCGAGCCCGCCCGGCTTGGTCAGCACGACCCGGCCGCCGGCGGTCAGCGTGCCCATGCTGTTGAACAGGCCGGTGGCGTGCATCAGGGGCACGGCGGAGAGCGCGACCGGGGACCGGCCCGCGTCCCTCACCGAGCGCGCGATCGCCACCAGCTCGTCGAGCGTCGCGGGCTCGGCCACGCCGAGGCGGCTGAACAGTCCTGGCCCCATGGACCCGAACAGCTGCGACATGCGCCAGATGACGCCCTTGGGCTTGCCGGTGGTTCCGCCGGTGTACATGAAGAGCTCGTCGCTTCCCGGGCGGGGCCGGCCGGGGCGGGGCGCGGTCGCGGCGTACAGGTCGGCTAGCTCGGGCGCGTCACCGACCGCGCGCGCGCCGTCTTCTGCCTGCTGAGCAATGTCCGCCATGGGGCCGGCGCGGACGATCAGGCGCAGCGTGGAGAGGGCCGAGACGGGGCGGACCACGTTGGCCGCCAGGCCGCCGCTGAATACCAGGGCCGCGGCGTCGGCGTCGGCGAGGAGCGCGGTGAGCTCGTCCTCGGTGTAGCGGTAATTGGCGTTCACGGGCGCCGCGCCGAGCTTGAACGCGGCGAACACCGTCTCCAGGTACGGCGCGCCGTTATAGAGGTAGCACGCGACCTTGTCGCCCGGCCCGACCCCGGCCGCCGCCAGGGCGGCGGCGAGGCGCGCCGCCCGGTCGTCGAACTGCGCGAACGTGTAGTCCCGGCCCGGCTCGGAGATCGCGACGGCGTCCGGCAGGTCACGGGCGATGGCCTCCCAGATCGTGCCAAAGGAGACATCCATCGTTCAAGCGTGCCAGCCGCTGCCGGACCTGTCGATGTGCCAGCCCACAGGCGGCTACCCTCATGTCTCATGACCGCCACGCTTCCCGAGATGTCGCTGCCAGAATGGCTGGTGCTCACGATCCTGAGCCAGCAGCCGGCGCACGGTTTCGCGGTCGCGCAGCTGACCGCGGCGGACGGCGAGCTCGGCCGGGTGTGGCAGATTCCCAAGGCGGTCGTCTACCGGGCCATCGGCCGCCTGCTCGACGCGGGGTTCATCGTCCCCGAGGGCACCGAGCCCGGCCTCGGCCCCCAGCGCACCGTCTACCGCGCGTCGGCCGACGGCCGCGAAGCCGCCGGCCGCTGGCTGCACGCGCCGGTCGAGCACGTGCGCGAGATCCGCTCGGAGCTGCTGCTCAAGCTCGCCCTCCTCGACCGCGCGGGCGACGACCCGGCGAGCCTGCTGCGGGCGCAGCGCGCGGTGCTGGAGCCGATCGTCGTGGCGATCGAGTCGCGGCGCGCGCGCAGCGCGGGGTTCGACGCGACGCTCCTCGCCTGGCGCCGCGCGAACGCCGTGGCCGCGCTGGACTTCCTCGACATGATCGCGCCCGCCGAGTCCCGCCGGCCGTAGCGGCGCGGCGGCTTCAGCGGCGTTCCGCCACCGCGAAGAAGCGGTGCGGGGCGTCGTCGTACGCCGTCAGCTGCCAGCCGGCGGCCGCCGTGAACCGGCGCAGCGGGCCCTCGGAGAGCGGCTCACCGGGGGAAAGCGCGTGGCCGTGCCGGGCGGCGAGCGCGGCGCGACCGGACGGGTGAAACAGCACGAGCCGGCCGCCCGGGCTGGTCACCCGGGCCAGCTCACGGAGCCCCGCCTCGGTGTCCGGCAGGTGGTTGACCAGGCCTGCGGCGAAGACCGCGTCCGCCGAGCCGTCGGCGAGGGGCAGCGCCCGGGCGTCCGCGATGACCATCCCGGCCGCCGCGAGCTGGACCGCCGGCCGGGCCGCGGCGAGCATTTCCGGCGTCACGTCCACGGCGATGAGCGTGCCGGCGGGGCCGATCGCCTCGCGCAGCGGCGGCAGCGCCCGCCCGGTGCCGCAGCCGACGTCGATGACCACGCCGCTGCGCCTGATGCCCGCCTCGGCGACCGCCGCGCAGTAGGCGGGCAGGTCGTCGCCGAACCTGACGTCCCAGGTCGCGGCCCGGCAGCCGAAGAACGCGCGGGTCTCCGTCAGGTACCAGGGGCCGCGGGCGGCCAGCGGCGCGGCAACCCGCCTGATCACCGGCCAGTCGACGTCGTGCAGGTCGACAACGATGTCGGCCCGCTCCTCGCGTTCGCGGCGGTCCCTGGCGGCTTGCTCCGTCCTGTCCTTCTCATACACGGGGAAATGCCCGGCCGCCGGGCGCCGTCCGCAAGTAGACCACCACGTCCGACGCCCCGTCCGCGTCCAGGGTCGCCCGGGCCGCGCCCGGGTCACGCTCCGCGGCCAGCTTGTCCGCGAGCCGGGACGCGAAGAGGCTCGCCTGACCGGCCGGCCCGTCGACCCGCACGCGCGGGGAACCGGCAGGCAAGAGCGCGGTCAGGCTGCCCAGCATCTCCTCCCATCGGCGCCGGCTGCTGTCATCGACCGGGGCCTGCCCCGTGTCGGGCATCCCGGAGGCGGATATGTCAGCGGTGGGCATGACCCCATCATGCAAATGCCGCTTGCCAGCCGCAAGGACAATCGTCACAATCTGTCGGACGACAGTTCCAGGGCGTTCCGGTACGTGACGGGCCTTAGGGATGGCCGGATCCTGACGGGGTAGCGTAAACCCGCAGGGACGTTGATCGTCCATCGTTACGGGAGTGGTAGTCATGAGGCTCAGCGCACGAAATCAGATTCCCGCCACGGTGACCGCGATCACCGCGGGCGAGGCGACCGCCAACGTCGAGCTGGACGCGGGCGGCGTCCGGCTCGTCGCCTCGATCACCGTCGAGGCGGCGAAGGAGCTTGGCCTAGCCGCCGGCAGCCAGGTCACCGCCATCATCAAGGCGTCGGACGTAATCGTGGCTGTCGCGTAATCCCCCGGGGCGCCCCCGTACCCCGCGGACGGGGTAGCCAGCCGCGCCGCGCGGCGCTCACCACGGGCAACACCGTCATCCTCAAGCCCGCCGAGCAGACGCCGCTGACCGCGATCCGCCTCGCCGGCCTGATCGCCGAGGCGGGCGTGCCGGACGGCGTGGTGAACGTGGTCACCGGCTTCGGCGAGACCGCCGGCGCCGCCCTCGCCGCCCACGCGATGGTCGACAAGGTCGCCTTCACCGGGTCGACCGAGGTCGGCAGGCTGATCGTGCAGGCGGCGGCGGGCAACCTCAAGAAGGTCAGCCTGGAGCTCGGCGGCAAGTCACCGAACATCGTCTTCGACGACGCCCCCGACGACGCCGTGGCCGGCGCCGCGAACGCGATCTTCTTCAACCACGGCCAGTGCTGCGTGGCCGGCTCCCGGCTCTTCGTCCAGGAGGACCGGTTCGACGAGGTCGTCGAGGGCGTCTCCGAGATCGCCAAGTCGATCAAGCTCGGCTCCGGCATGGACGAAAGCACCCAGATGGGCCCGCTCGTCTCCGATGAGCAGCTCCGCCGGGTTACCGGCTACCTGGAGTCCGGCCGGGCGGACGGCGCCACGGCCATCACCGGCGGCGGGCGCTTCGGCGACACGGGCTACTTCGTCGAGCCGACCGTGATCACCAATGTCCGGCCGGACATGGCGATCGTCCGCGAGGAGATCTTCGGGCCGGTCGTGGTCGCCGCGCCGTTCCAGTCGCTCGACGAGATCGCGGCCGCCGCCAACGACTCCGAGTACGGGCTCGGCGCGGGCATCTGGACCAGGGACATCTCCAAGGCACACGCCCTGGCGAAGAAGCTGCGGGCCGGCACCGTCTGGATCAACTGCTACAACGTCTTCGACGCGTCGCTGCCGTTCGGCGGCTACAAGCAGTCCGGCTGGGGCCGCGAGATGGGCCACGAGGTCCTCGAGGCCTACACCGAAGTCAAGGCGGTAACCACCCAGCTTTAACCCGGGGGACGACCCCGGACCCCCGGTTGTCCGTCCGTGCAGCCCTGATCGCAAAACCGCGACCGTATCAGGGCCGCACGAACGGACCAAAGCTCCGGGGTGACTCCGCTTCCCTTACTACTCCCAGACTTCCCTTACTACTCCCAGCCCCGGCAGGAATCGACGATGCCGCAGTCAGCCGCTTCCGTTCGGAATGATCCAAAGCCTCAGCCCGAACGGAAGCGGCTGCCTGTCCTGCCGCCCCTTAGAACGGGTACGTGGCGATATCGCCCTGGATGGTGACCCAGCGGGTCTCGGTGAACGCCTCCAGGTTGGCGGTACCGCCGAAGCGGGTGCCGGTGCCGGAGTCGAAGATGCCGCCGAAGGGGGTGTTCGGCTCGTCGTCCACGGTCTGGTCGTTGATGTGCACGATGCCGGTCGGGATGCGGCGCGACAGCTCGAGGCCGCGCATCACGTCCTTGGTGAGGATGCCGAGGGACAGGCCGTACTCGGTGTCCGCGGCAATCCGCGCGGCCTCGTCGAAGTCGCTGAACCGGAGCACGGGGGCGACCGGGCCGAACACCTCGTTCGCGTAGGCGGGCATCCCCGTCGTGACGTCGGCGAGCACGGTCGGCTGGTAGAACAGGCCCTCGTAGGTGCCGCCGGCGGCGAGCTTGGCGCCCTGCTCGGTGGACCCGGTGACCAGCGCGTGCACCTTGTCCCGCTGCCGCTCGTCGATGATCGGGCCGAGCGCGACCTGGCCGGACGCCGGGTCGCCGACCGGGAGGTGCGACGCCTTCTCCGCCAGCGCCGCCACGTAGTCGTCGTAAACCCGGTCCGCGACGATGTGGCGGCCGGTGGTCATGCAGATCTGCCCCTGGTGCAGGAACGAGCCCCAGGCGCCGGCCGAGGCGGCGGCCGCCACGTCGGCGTCGTCGAGGATGACCAGGGCGGAGTTGCCGCCGAGTTCCAGGTGCGCGCGCTTGAGGTGACGGGCGGCGAGCTCGCCGACGCGCCTGCCGGCCGCGGTCGAACCGGTGAAGCTGATGATCCGCACCAGCGGCTCGGTGATCAGCGCCTCGCCGACGTCCGGGCCGCCGGGCAGGACGTGCAGCAGCCCGTCGGGCAGGCCCGCCTCCTCGAAGACCCGGGCCAGCACGACGCCGCCGGACACGCTGGTGCGCGGGTCGGGCTTGAGGACGACCGCGTTGCCGAGCGCGAGCGCCGGGGCGACCGAACGGATCGAGAGGATCTGCGGGAAGTTGAACGGCGCGATCACGCCGACGACGCCGACCGGCACCCGCTCGGCGAAGCTGAGCCGCGGCTTCTCGCTCGGCAGCAGGTCGCCGTAGGGGCGGGACGGCAGCGACGCGGCCTCGTAGATCTCCTGGACGGAAACGTGGGTCTCGAACTGGGCGGCCGGGCCGATCTTGCCGCTCTCGCGGATGACCCAGCCCTCGATCTCGGCGGCGTTCTCCTCCCAGCGCAGGGCGGCCCGGCGCAGGATCGCGGCGCGCTCGGTGTGCGGCATGGCGGCCCAGGCCGGCTGCGCCGCGCTCGCCAGCCGCACCGCCCGGCTGACGTCGGCCGGGGTCGCGATGCCGATGCGGCCGAGCTCAGCGCCGGTAGCGGGCTCGGTGACGGCGGCGGTACCGCCCTGGGGGCTGACCCAGCCGCCCGAGTAAACCTGCCCGTTCCAGGTCTCATCTTTGAGAAATGTCATGATTGGCTCCAGCCTCTTCCCGTGACTAGTCACAGTGTGACCACGGAAGTTACGCTAACGGAACCGCGCCGGCGCCGCCATAGCCTGCGGCAGCCGTCTCGCGACGGACTTGTGGGATGCCCCACGTGCGCGTGGCGGCTCCTGGCCGCCACGCGCACGTCCCGTAGCAGCCACAACCGCGAGAAGCCGTCTACGCCTGAGCGGCGGTGGCGGGAATCCGCAGTTCGAATGTCGAGCCTTGCCCGACGGTGCTGCGGACCTGGA
This sequence comes from uncultured Actinomycetota bacterium, assembly GCA_963767685.1. Classification (GTDB taxonomy): domain Bacteria; phylum Actinomycetota; class Actinomycetes; order Streptosporangiales; family Streptosporangiaceae; genus Trebonia. The sequence continues at coordinate 266,067 of CAVYEZ010000004.1, read as the reverse complement.
CCGAGCCTTTGTGGGCCTCGGCGATGGCCCGGACGGTCGGCAGGCCGAGTCCGAAGCCACCGACGTCACGACTGTGGTAGGGCTTCGCCCGGGAAAACCGGGCGAAGATCCTGGCTAGGTCCTCCTCCTCGATGCCACAGCCAGAATCGGCGACGGCCAGCACCGCGTGGCCGTCTTCCATCCAGGCGCTCAGCTCGATGAGGTCGTCCGGCTTGGTGTGCGCGACCGCGTTTTCCACCAGCGCGTCCATCGCCACACCGAGCCGGTCGCGGTCCCCCTGGACGGTCACCTCGGCCATCTCGCCGAGCCGCCACCGGCGGCGCGTGTAGCCCCATTTGTCGAGCGCCTCGAGCACCAGCGCGTCGATGCTCACCTGCCGGACGTCGAGGAACCCGGGGTCGCCCGCCGAGGCCAGCAGCAGCAAACGGCCGGCCAGCTTGCGCAGTCGTCCGAGCTCCGCGACGACCACGTGGGCGTCGTCGGCCGCGACCCCGCCGTCGACCGACTGCTCGAGCAGTTCGGCGTGGCCAAGCGCCACCGTGATCGGCGTGCCGAGTTCGTGCGAGGCGTCAAGCAGGAACAGCCGCTGCTGCTCCAGCAGGCGCATGTTCTCCCTGGACACCCGCTGCACTTCCTCAAGCGCCGCCAGCCGTTCCTCGAGCGCGGCGAGGCGCCGCCGCCCGTGCCACACCATCACCAGGAACATCGCCGCGACCAGCGGGACCAGGACCAGGTAGTCACCGTCCTGGGTGCCGTCGATGACCTGGAGCCCGATGATCGCGCCGCTCGCCAGCGTGACGATCGCGACCGTCATGATGGTCGGCTGCAACGGCCACAGCCGCCAGCCGTAGATCACCGTCAGGCTCACCCAGATGACCAGGAACGGCACGGTCTGCCAGGTGTCCATCACCTGCATCGCCGTCAGGTTCAGCGCGACGAAGGCCACCCAGGCCAGGTCCCACCACGACAGCCACGACCACCATGACCGGTTCAACCACGAAACCTGACCACTCATCTTGGAAACCTGAACACTCATCTTGCCTCGCCCCGCGTGCCGGTGCGGACTCGTCGCCGCCACTGTGCTGCGATCGCCCGTAAGCCAACACTAGTGTGCAAGAAATCGTGAATTTTCACGACCGAAGCGGCGTTTCTCTGGCTGGCCGCGTCTGAACCCCCGTACGGCTGGCGAGATAGGCTCGGCCTAGTTACTTCAGGGACATGCCAAGGACGGAGGGGCTCATGCCCGCAAAGGGAAGTGCTGAATGGAAGGGCGACCTGCAGGGCGGCGCCGGCACCTTTACCGCCGGTGACTCGATCAGCGGCGGGTATACCTTCAAGTCTCGGTTTGAGGACGGCCCCGGGTCCAATCCCGAGCAGCTGATCGCCGCGGCGCACGCGTCGTGCTTCTCGATGGCCCTCGCGAACATGCTCGCCCAGGCCGGTCACGCCGCCGAGTCGGTGCACACCGACGCCACGGTGACGCTGCGATTGGTCGACGGCACTCCCACGATTACCAAGATCGCGCTGGTCACGGCCGGCCGGGTACCCGGCATCGACCAGGCGACCTTCACCGAGCACGCCCAGGCCGCCAAGGCGGGCTGCCCGGTGAGCCGGGCGCTCGCGAGCGTCCCCGAGATCACCCTGGAAGCAACTCTGCTGTAACCCCCCGGGGGGACACCCCCGGACCCCGGCTGTCCGCGCGTGCGGGCCTGATCGCAAAACCGCGACGGTATCAGGCCCGCCCACGCGGACCAAAGCTGCGGGGAGTCTCTCAGTCTGATGACGCCGAAAGGGATGGCCATGGAGTTCGTTAAGCTTGCCGATGGCAACCAGCTCCCGATGCTTGGGCTCGGCGTCTGGCAGGTTCCCGACGGGGCGACGTGCGAGTACGCGGTGCGCACGGCGCTTGAGGTCGGCTACCGGCACATCGACACCGCCCAGGCCTACGGGAACGAGGAAAGCGTCGGCAAGGCGCTGCGGGACAGCGGCGTGCCCCGCGACGAGGTGTTTCTCACCACCAAGTTCTACCCGGCGCGCAAGGACCCGGTCGCCGAGGCGGAAAACTGCCTGCGGCGGCTCGGGGTCGACCAGGTGGACCTGTACCTGGTGCACTGGCCGCAGCGCGGGCCCACCTGGGCCTGGCCGGGCATGGAGCAGGCGCAGGAGCGCGGGCTGACCCGGTCGATTGGCGTGTCGAACTTCAGCGCCGCCGACCTCGACCAGGTCATCGCCGCGGGCAGCGTCGTGCCCGCCGTCAACCAGATCCAGTTCAGCGCCGTGGAGTACCGGCGCGGCCTCGTCGAGGCGTGCCGCCGTCACGGCATCGTGCCCGAGGCCTACAGCCCGCTGGGCACCGGACGGCACCTCAACAACCGGCGGGTGACCGAGATCGCCGCCCGCGTCGGCCGCACTCCCGCCCAGGTGCTGCTGCGCTGGTGCCTGCAGCATGGCGTGCCGATCATCCCCAAGTCCACGCACCGCGAGCGGATCGAAGAGAACGCCCAGGTCTTCGATTTCACCCTGTCCGACGAGGACATGGCCGCCCTCGACGCACTCGACCGGACGCACGGCACCGATCGCGCCCTCGAGCGCACCTGGTGGCGCTAGTCGCGCCGGTCGGCTAGCCACTGGGCGACGACCGAGGCGATGAAGGAGTCGGTGACCTCGGCGCCCACCGCCACCATGGCAAGACCGTTCTCGTCCCGTAAGCGGAAGGAAGATCGCGGATTGCGCCGCGTGGCAATGCGTCGGCCCGGTCCCGGCCAGCAGCTCGCGGCCGGCCCAGCAGCACGGGCACGACTGGCGCGAGTTCTCAGACGGCGCTGCCGCCCGTCGCCAGCCGCATGAGGTCGCTGTCGGTGTCGATGCCGAGCTCCCGGCCGCCGTCGGAGCCGAACTCGTGCTGGTAACTCTGCCACGACTCGCCGCGGACCTGGCGTGCGAAGCCCGACTCCATGAGCAGCACGAGTTCAAACGCGGCACGGTCGATGCGCCTGCTCAGCGCGCCTTCATCGGCACCACGGGATTCCGGGTAACCCGGCTCGCTGGCGCTGGTGCCCCAGTCCTCCGGCGCGGCGAACAGTGACGTCGGCACGGGCAGCGTGCGGAGGTAGGCGAACAGCGGCCGCATCTGGTCATCCACGACGAGCGCGTGCCTGGCCGTCCCCGCGGTCGCCGCGAGCACCACCGGCTTGCCGATCAGCAGGTCGTTGTCGAGTACGTGGAAAAACGACGTGAACAGCCCGCTCGGCTCCGCCTTGTAGACGGGCGCGGCGGCGATGAGCCCGTCGGCCGCGCCCAGCGCGTCGATCGCCTGCCGCAGTTTCTGCGTGATGAGCTGGCTGGTCAGCGCCGTCGTGATGTCGGTGGCCAGCTCGCGCAGGTCGATCACGCGGGTGCGCACCGCGGCACCACGCCGCTCCGTGAGCGCGGTGACGCGCTGCGCCGTCCTGTCGGCAAGCATCCTGGTCGAGGACGGGTCGGACGTCCCCGCGCTGACCACGACGAGGTTAAATGTCTCGCTCATTGTCTTCACTCTTATTCAAAATTCTTGTCCAGAACGAGCTTCCCGCACAGCCCCTCGAGCTGGCGGAGCTCGGCCGGGGTGAGCCCGGTGAGCATCGCCCGCGCGACCGCGCGGCCGTGGCGGCGCCCGATGCGCCGCTGAACGGTCAGGCCTTCCTCGGTCAGCGCCAGCCGGATGCCGCGACCGTCACTTGGGTCGGTCGACCGGCTGACGAGCCCGCGGTCCGCCAGCCGGTCGACCATCCGGGAGAGGGCCGGCTGACTGAGCAGGACGTGGCGGTTAAGCTCGCCGAGGCGAATGGGGTCGGGGCACTTGGACAGCGTGTAGAGGACGTCGTACTCCTTCATGGAGAGGTCCTCCCAGACGTCCTGCGCGTTGAACTGCCGCATCAGCGACGCGTGGGCGGTGAGGAGCGCCTCCCACGCGTCGTTGGCTGGACGCCGTGTTTTCCCGGGGGGGTTTGGGCCAGGGGGATATGGGGGGCGGGAGCCCCCCATGCTGGGAGGGCTCGTCTCCCCGGGGGAAAGCAGCCTGTGATCGGCCATCGCTGACTTCCTAGAACGTCGACGGGTACTCGGCCTTAACGTCCTCGGCCGTGTCCTGGTACGGGGATGCGCCGGTCACGTTGTCGCCGCGGTTGGCGTTGGGGCGCGGCTGGCGCGCGGGCTTGTCGCCGTACTTGGCCCTGACCAGCAGCTCGTGAGTGGGGGCAGGGGCCGTCTCCGGGTCCTGCCTGGCCTCAATCTCCCGGCGCAGCACCGGGATGACCTCGCCGCCGAGCAGCTCAAGCTGGTCGAGGACCTTGCCAACCGGCAGGCCCGCGTGGTCCATCAGGAACAGCTGGCGCTGGTAGTCGCCGAAGTGCTCGCGGAACGTCAGGGTCTTGTCGATGACCTCCTGCGGTGAACCCACGGTGAGCGGGGTCATCTCGGCGAAGTCCTCCATCGACGGGCCGTTGCCGTAGACCGGGGCCGCGTTGAAGTACGGGCGGAACTCCTTCTTGGCGTCCTGGGAGTTCTTGGCGATGTACGCCTGCCCGCCAAGGCCGACGATGGCCTGCTTCTCGGTGCCGTGGCCGTAGTGCGCGTAGCGTTGCCGGTAGAACCGGATCAGGCGCATGTAGTGCTCCTTCGGCCAGAAGATGTTGTTGGCGAAGAAGCCGTCACCGTAGTAAGCGGCCTGCTCGGCGATCTCCGGGGTGCGGATCGAGCCGTGCCAGACGAAGGGCGGGGTGTCATCCAGCGGCCGGGGCACCGACGTGAAGCCCTGCAGCGGGCCGCGGAACTTGCCCTTCCAGTCCACCACGTCCTCCCGCCACAGCCGGTGCAGCAGGTTGTAGTTCTCCAGCGCGAGCGGCAGGCTCTGCCGGATGTCCTGGCCGAACCACGGGTAGACGGGGGCGGTGTTGCCCCGGCCGAGCATCAGGTCCATCCGGCCCTTGGACAGGTGCTGGAGCATCGCATACTCCTCGGCGATGCGCACCGGGTCGTTGGTCGTGATCAGTGTCGTGGAGGTGGTGACCAGCAGGCGCTTGGTGGTCGCCGCGATGTAGGCGAGCAGGGTGGTCGGCGCGCTGGAGAAGAACGGCGGGTTGTGGTGCTCGCCGATCGCGAACACGTCCATGCCGACTTCCTCGGTCTTCTGCGCGATCTTGACGACCGCGTCGATCCGCTCAGCCTCGCTTGGCGTGTAGTCAGTCGTCGGGTCGCGAGTGATGTCGCTGACCGAGAAGATCCCGAACTGCATCTCAAATGCCTCCCTGGCATCCGCAGCGTAGGTAGTTATATGCGTTTGCATGTACCTCTAACAGGGACGGGTCCTAGATATTCCCCTCGGGGGATCCCGGCCCCGCCTCTGGGTACCCGATGCCAACCGGCAGGCACCCCCTGTAGCCGGGGTGACTAAGGTGAAGCATGACGCGTTCGGGGTGCGTGCAGCGGCCAGCTGGCTGGCGGCCGGGCCCGGGTGGAGCGTTTAGCACGGAAACTTTGCTCAGCACGGACTATTTGCCGGCAATAGCGTGGCTTGTATTAGTTTCCGCGCTCGGAAAAGTTTCCGTGCTAAACGGCGACGCCTGCCTGGAAGCGGGGATTTTCCTCGCATAACGAGAAGCGCTCTTGGCCAGTTCGTCATACGAAAGCGAGTATGCCATCGCACCCCGGCTGATCAGGCCATAACACCGTCGCGAGCAATTACCGCGCGGTCATCCTAATGACTGTCTGCTTATCATGCAGGTGTCCTGGCGGGTCCCTGTCCCCGGGTCAGCCGCGCATGTGGGTGACGGTGCCGAAGGCGCGCTGGCGGTACAGGAGGGGCTCGAACGAGTGCGTGTCCGCGTGGACCACCAGGCCGATGATGATCACGTGATCGCCCGCGGTGACAAGCTGGCCGGTGCGGCACACCAGCCACTGGCCCTTGCCGGCGAGCCGGGGGGCGTCGTGGTCCATGTACCAGGCCACCTCGGCGAACTTGTCCGCGCCCTTGCGCGCGAAGGTCGTCGCCAGGGACTGCTGGCCGGACGCCAGGACGTTCACGCCAAACCGGCCGGACTCCTGGATGATCTTCAGCAGGTCGGAGTTCTGGTCGAGGGAGACCAGGATCATCGGCGGTTCCAGGGACAGCGAGGAGAACGCGCTCACGGTAGTGCCGTGCGGCCTGCGGTCGATGTGCGAGGTCACCACCGTCACCGGCGTCGGCACCCGGGCAAGCGTGTCACGGAAAACGGTGGCGTCGACCCGGTCGTACCCGGGGCCGACCACGGGACCATCCTCGTCGCTCTCCGTACCGCCGTCCTGCATCGCGTTCTCCGTCCAGCGCTCCCCTAATCATTTGACCTTATCCGCTGGGTCAGTAGGGAGCTAGGGGCACCAAGTCCAGATTGTCCGGTGGTCCGACACTATGGACAGGCCTGCGCAAACGGAGAGACGATCCGGTCATGACTAGCCGGTTTGAGGGCAAGGTCGCCGTCGTGACCGGGGCCGCGGGCGGCCTTGGCGCCGCTTCGGCACTGCGGCTGTCGCGGGAAGGGTGCCGGCTCGTCGTCGTGGACCTCGACGGTGACGGCGCGCGGAAGGTCGCCGAGTCGCTGCCAGGGACGAGCATCGCGGTGAGGGCCGACGTCTCCCGTGAGGAAGATGTGGACCGGTACCTGGACGAAGCCACGAACTCGTTCGGGCCAATCGACTTCCATCACCTGAACGCGGGGATACCCGGGTCAGTCGGCGGGTTTCCCGACCTGACGGTCGAGGAGTTTGACCGGGTCATGGCGGTGAACGTGCGCAGCGTCTTCCTCGGGCTGCGCGGCGCGTTCCGCGGGTACCGCGCCACCGGGACCGTGGGCAGCGTCGTGCTCACCGCGTCGATCGCCTCGCTGCGCGGCAGCGCCGACCTGATCGCCTACCAGACGTCCAAGCACGCGGTGCTCGGCCTGCTGCACGGTGCGGCCATGTACGGCGGCCCGCTCGGGGTCCGGGTGAACGCCGTGGCCCCGGGGATCGTGCCGACCACGCTGTTTACCCCCGCCGGGGCGGAGGACATGATCCGGCGGGCCGCGTCCGCGCCGCTGCGCCGGGCAGGGACGCCGGACGAGATCGCGTCGGTCGTGGCGTTCCTGCTGTCCGACGACGCGGCGTACATGACCGGGGAGGTCGTGTCGGTGGACGGCGGGTCGTCCATCGTGTCCACGGTGCGGCCGTCCGGCGGTGCGGGTGCCTGGGACTTCGGCGCCTTGGACGAGCGAACATACGGGCCGCCCGGCACGTCCACGCGGCCGGCCGGAGAGGAGTAAGCGTGACGACTGGCCAGCGAGCCGGGTTTGTCGGACTCGGGAACATGGGCGGGCGGATGACGCGGCGCCTGGTCGGGGCCGGCGTCCGCGTCGTCGGGTACGACACCCGGGCCGGGCAGGCGGCCTCGGTTGGCGCGGTGGCCGCGGCGGCGCTCGGCGACGTGTGCGCCGGAACCAGCGTCGTGCTGCTTTCGCTGCCGGGCAGCCGGACGGTGGAGTCGGTGATCTTCGGCGCCAGGCCGGAGTTGGACGGGCTGCTCGGCTTCGCGCGGCCGGGGCAGGTGATCATCGACCTGTCGACCTCCGCGCCGTCCTCGACGCAGCGGATTCACGCCGCCCTCGCCGAGCGCGGCGTCGAGTACCTGGACGCCGGAATCTCCGGCGGCGCGGCGGCCGCGGAGAAGGGGACGCTGACGATCATGGTCGGCGGGTCCGCCGCCGCCCTTGAGTCGGTGCGCTGGGTGTTCGGGCCGATCGCGGCCAAGATCGTGCATATGGGCGACAGCGGCGCCGGGCACTCCACCAAGCTGCTGAACAACTTCCTGAACGCGGTGACGTTGTCCGCGACCGCCGAGGTGATGGTCGCGGCGCGCAAGGCCGGGCTCGACCTGGCGGCGGTGCTTGACGTGATCAACTCCTCGAGCGGGGTCAGTTACGCGTCCACGAACCGCTTCCCGCACATCATCAAGGGCGACTACCTCGAGGGCGGGCTGACCAGCAACCTGATGACCAAGGACGTGGTGGCGTACGTCGACCACGTGCGCGAACTCGGGGTGCCGTGCCTCAACGCGGCCGGGCCGCTCGCGGCGTTCGGCGCGGCGGCCAACCTGGGGTACGGGGAAGTGATCAGCAACCGGGTCGTCGACGCGATCGGCGACCTAGCAGGCGGGATCCGCTTGTGCGACGACACCGAGGGCACCACCGAGCGGGAGGAGAACGCGTCATGACGGCGGAAGCGGCTGTCACTGTCGGCTTCGTGGGACTCGGGAACATGGGCATCCCGATGACGCGCCGGCTGGTCGGGGCCGGGTACCAGGTCCGCGGCTTCGACGTCGTGGCCGAGGCCAGGGGGAACTTTGAAGCGATCGGCGCTTCGGACGCGGGCGGCGAAGTGACCGCTATCACCGAACTCGGGGCGGTCGGGGACGGGGCGGACGCCGTCATCTTGATGCTGCCCGATTCGAACATCGTCGAGCGCGTCTTGCTCGGCCGCCTCGCCAGCGAGCCCGCCGGCCGGAACGCGAGGAGCGGGCTGCTGGTCAACCTGGCCCCGGGGACCACGATCATCGACATGTCGTCGTCCGACCCGGCGCGGACGCGCGTGCTAGCGGAACTGGTTGGCTCGGCGGGCATGACCCTGATGGACGCACCCGTGTCCGGTGGCGTCTCCGGTGCCCGGGCCGGGACCTTGATGGTGATGGTCGGCGGCCCCGCCAGCGCGTTCGAGCGGTTCAAGCCGATGCTCGCCGCCATCGGCAAGCGGGTCGTGCGCGCGGGCGACGTCGGGGCCGGGCACGCGGTTAAGGCGCTCAACAACCTGATGTCCGCCGCGCACTTGCTCGCGTCGTCGGAGGCGCTGATCGCGGGCCGCCGGTTCGGCCTGGATCCGGCGGTCATGCTGGAGATCATCAACGGGTCGAGCGGCCGCTCCGGGGCAACGGAGAACAAGTGGCCGAACTACATCCTCACCGAGAAGTACGACGCGGGCTTCAGCATCCGCCTCATGGTCAAGGACATCCAGCTCGCCCTCGGCATCGAGCACGCCACCGGCGTGCATGCGGCGGCGAGCGAGGCGGTGGTGGCCACCTGGGAGGCGGCGCTCGCGGAGCTGCCGCCGGACGCCGACCACACGGCGATCGCCCGCTGGCTGAACGACCAGGCTAAGCCGTAACCTGGCACATCGCCCCAGTTAACGCGCCGCTAGGCAATTAGCGCCGGCAAAAGTCCCCGGCATTGCTACGGAACTGTCCGATGGTTCGCGAAAATGTAGACATGAGTGCGGCGCGGACGGAACGGACGCCGGGCGCGAATTCCCAGCGAACATATGACGCTTTCCTGTCCTACAGCCACGCGGCGGACAGCCGACTCGCGCCGGCGCTACAGCGCGGCCTTCAGCGGCTGACCAGGGCTTGGTACGAGCGCCAGGCGCTGCGGATCTTCCGCGACCAGAGCAGCCTGGCCGCCGACCCTGACTTGTACGCGACGATCGAGCGGGCGCTGGGCGAATCACGCCACTTCGTGTTGCTCGCCTCCCCCGCCGCGGCCCAGTCGCCGTGGGTCCGCCGGGAGATCCGGTACTGGAAGGAGCAGCGGGAACGGGACACGTTCTTCATCGCGCTGACCGACGGCGCCATCCGCTGGGACGACGCGGCCGGCGACTTCGACTGGCGGGCCACCGACGCGCTGCCGGAAGAGCTGCGCGGATGGTTCCCGCATGAGCCGCTCTGGGTCGACCTCAGCTGGACCCGCGGCCGCAACCCGAGCGACCTCGCGCTGCGGCACGGCCGGTTCCGGGACGACATCGCCACGCTCGCCGCCGGCCTGCACGGCCGCGCCAAGGAGCAGATCGACAGCGAGGACGCGCACCAGCACCGCCGCGCAATGCGCATCGGCCGCGCCGTCGTCGCCTTGCTGGCGCTGCTGCTGGTGGTCGCGAGCATCGAGTACAACAGCGCGAACACCCAGCGGAACATCGCCCAGCGGCAGACGGTCGTCGCCAAGCAGCAGGCGGCCGTCGCCCAGCAGCAGCGGGCGCTGGCGACGCAGCGGTCGCTGGACGCCGTGGCGCAGGTGGACGCCGCGACCACGCCGGTCACGTCGCTCGACATGAGCCTGGCCGCGCTGCGCATTGACCCGAGCGCCGAGGTCAGGCAGACGCTGGTAAACACCCTGCTGCACACCAGGTACCAGGGCAGCAGTCAGCCGCTGACCCCGGGGGGCTCCGCCGAGACCGCCGCGTTCAGCCCGAACGGCCGGCTGCTGGCCGACGTATACAACAAGTCGACGGCGACGACGGTGTCGCTGTGGACCACCACTGATCCGACACAGCCGTCCCTGGTGGCCAGCCTGCCCGGAATTGGCGCCCAGGCAAATGTCACCGGGATCGCGTTCAGCCCCGATAGCCGGGTACTCGTCGTGGTCGTCGACGGCAGGGCCGAATTGTGGTCTGCTACCGCCGCGCCTCGGCTGCTTTCCTCGCTCACGCTGCCGTCCGCGAGCGCCGTCGCCTTCAGCCCCGATGGGACCACGCTGGCAGTGGTGGGCGGCAATTCGGCTAACGGCACGCTGGAGACCTGGAATGTCGGCGACGCCGCCGCGCCCCGGCTGCTCGCGCAGGTCGGCGGCGTCTACTACCCCCGGTACGCCGCGTTCAGCCCCGACGGGCGGATCCTGGTCACCGGCTCCGGCGAGCAGACCTTTAGCGACAACGGGGCCCTGACCGGGCCGACCCGCGCCGTCTTGTGGGACGTCAGCGCCCCGCGGGCGCCGCGGAAGCTCGCCGCGATCCGGGTGTGGGGCGGCGGGGGCGGGATCGCGTTCGGCCCCGGCGGCAAGACGCTGGCGCTTAGCTGGTCGAACCAGGTTTCGCTGTTTGACATTTCCGACCCTGCGCGGCCCCGCCAGCTAACCGTGCTCATCGGCCACACCCAGGATGTCAACGCGGTCGCCTTCAGCCCCGACGGCCGCACCCTGGCCACCGGCGGGGACGACAACAAGATCCTGCTGTGGAACACCACGAACCCTGCCCATGTCCCGCAGTCGACGCTGCTCGCCGAGGATAGCGCGGAGATTGGCGCCCTCACGTTCGTGCACGGCGGGCAGTCGCTGCTCACGGCCGACTGGGACACGCAGATCAGCCAGTGGCGCGTCGCGGACAACGCACCCACGCTTGCCGCCACGCTGAGCGACCCGGAAGACCCCGCCGACATCGTCGACGCCCTCGCGGTCACGCGGGACAGTCGCATCCTGGCGACCGCCGAGTACCGCCAAGCGGTGCTGTTGTGGGACATCGCCGATCCGCCTCACCCAGCGGAACTCGCCCGGATCGCAACGGGCGCCGGGCCGGTCAGCTCCGTGGCGTTCAGCCCGGACGGGACCCTCCTCGCCGTCGGCAGCTGGTACGACCGGCTGTCACTGTGGGACGTACGCGACCCGGCTGACCCCCGGCTGCTCGCGAGCCTGCAATCCCCGGGAGTGGTGGGCTGGCTGACCTTCACCTCGGGGGGCAAAACACTGGTCGGCGGCGGGGACCAACTGGTCCAGGGCTCCCCTGACGAATGGGTTCCGGCGTGGAGCGACTTGTGGAATACCGCCAATCCAGGCCGCCCGCTCGTCCTGCATCGCTTCTCCGGCCTCGCCGTTGACGACCCCGGAGCGCTCAGCCCGGACGAGAAGACCCTCATCCTGTCAGGCTCCTACGGGACGGAAGAACTCTGGAACATCGCTAACCTGGCGGACCCCGTCGAATTGCCTCCCGGCACGGTCAGCGCCCTGGGCCAACGCCTGACTTTCGCCCCGGTCAGGGGGCTCGCCGCGACCGCGGCGGAAGGCCCTCCGGGGGCGCTGCTGTGGTCATACACCGGGAACGGGGCGGCCCGTCAGATCGGCTCCGTTGCCGGCCCAAGCTACACCGTTAACTCGCTCTCCTTCCATCCTGCGGGCAACCTGCTCGCCGCGGCGAGCAACGACTTTACGACCACGGTCTGGGATGTCACGGACCCAGCACAGCCATTTACCGTGCAGACCCTCACCGACGACACCGCCGCGGTGAACGACGCGGTGTTCAGCCCTAACGGCCGCCTGCTGATCAGCGGCAGTAGCGACGGGACCGCCGAAGTCTGGACGCTCAACTCGCTGCCGACCATCGCCGCCGACCCCGCGGGGCTGGCCTGCCAGGTCACCGGCGGCGGTTTCACGCCCGCTCAGTGGGCGCAGTACGCGCCGGGCATCCCGTACTCGCCTTCCTGCCCCTGAGGGAAACGGGCCGGGAAGAGGAAGCCGAATCCGTCCTGGATCATCGAACCAAAGGCGCGGGGTGATGGTCGTTGCCGTCCACAGGAAGGGCACGGGGCGGCGCCGGCAGCCTTGACGCGACCGCCACGGGGAACGGATTCTGGCCTCAGCGCGCATGGCAGGCCGACGAGTGTAGGAGGCAGCGCGGTGGCAGACGTGGTTCCCGCGGAGGAGTTCCTTGACCTTGCCGGGGGGAGGGTGCACCTGCTGCGCGGCGGGGCCGGGGAACCGGTGCTGTTCCTGCACGCGGCCGGCGGGGCCGGGGAGTGGCTGACCTTTCACGGGCTGCTCGCCTCGGCCGGCTTCGAGGTCATCGCGCCCGACCATCCGGGCTTCGGCCGGTCTGACGAGTTTCCCGAGGCCGAGGCGGTGGACGACCTCGTATTCCATTACCTGGACGTGCTCGACGCGCTCGGTCTTGACCGGCCGCACGTGGTCGGCGCGTCGTTCGGCGGGTGGATCGCCGCCGAACTCGCCGTCTACGCGCCGCACCGGATCGCGTCGCTGACGCTGCTGTCCGCGGCCGGGCTGCGGCTGCCGGAGCACCCGGTGACCGACCTCTTCCTGCTGCCGCCGGCCAAGGTCGCCGCGACCCTGTTCCACGCTCCCCCGCCCGCGCCGCCGCCCGCTCCCGGCGCCCCGCCGGACCTGGACGCGGTCATCGCCGCGTACCGGGAGGCGACCTCGCTCGCCCGGTTCTGCTGGGTGCCGTTCATGTCGGACCCGAAGCTGGAGCGGCGGCTCGGCCGGGTCACCGCGCCGACCCTGGTCGTCGCCCCGTCCGACGACCGGCTGATCCCGGTCGAGCACGCCAGGCGGTACGCGGCGCGCATCCCCGGCGCGGCCTACGCCGAGGTGGCCGGCTGCGGGCACGCGATGTACCTCGAGAAGCCCGCGGAGTTCGCCTCGGCGGTCACTAGTTTCCTGTGCACGCACTCCCGTGGCGCGGCCGAGAGCGGAGTCAGCCGGTGAAGTTCAGCTTCTTCCACCTGATGCCTTACCCCTACCTGCCGGACGACTTCGACACCGCCTACGAGTCGACGTCGCTGACGTACCCGAACGCGAACTTCGACCCGTCGCTCGGCGGCGCGCTGTACGCGCGGTACCTGGACGAACTCGAGTACGCGGACCAGCTCGGGTTCGACGGCATCGCGGTCAACGAGCACCACCAGTCGGCCTACGGGCTCATGCCGTCGCCGAACCTCATGGCGGCCGCCCTGACCCGGCGGACCTCGCGAGCGCGGATCATGGTGCTCGGCAACGCGATCGGCATCCGCGGCAACCCGTTGCGGGTTGCCGAGGAGATCGCGATGCTCGACTTGATGTCGGGCGGGCGGGTGGACTCCGGGTTCGTCCGGGGAATCGGCTGGGAGTACTTCGGGCACTCGATCAATCCGACTAAGTCCAGGTCGCGGTTCAACGAGGCGCACGACCTGATCCTCAAGGCGTGGACGTCGCCCGAGATGTTCTCCTGGTACGGGGAGAACTACGAGTACCGGTACGTGAACATCTGGCCGCGGCCGCTGCAGGAACCGCACCCGCCGATCTTCATCCCCGGGGCCGGGTCGACCGAGACGATGAAGTTTTGCGCGGAGCGCCGGTACACGTACATGTCGGTGTACGCGCCGACGCGCATCGTGCGGCGCTGGTTCGACGGCTACCGGCAGGCGGCGGCCGACCTCGGGTACGTGGCCGACCCGGAGAAGATCGCGTTCTCGGTGCCGATCTACGTCGCGGACACCGACGAGAAGGCCCACGCGGAGGGGCGGCCCGCCATCGAGTGGCTGTACCACAAGGGGCTCAGGCAGACCGCCCAGATGGTGACGCCGCCCGGGTACATGTCGCCTGGATCGCTGCGCGGCGTGCTGGCCTCGGGAATGCGCGGGTTCGGCGTGAGCTCGTACGAAGACCTGCTCGCCCAAGGACAGGCGGTCGTCGGGTCGCCGTCCTCCGTGGCCAAGCGGCTGGGCGAGCTCTACGATGATCTTGGCGGTTTCGGGCAGATCATCGGGCTGTTCGCGATCGGCCCGTCCACGCACGAGCAGGTGACGCGCAGTGCCGAGTTGTTCGCTACCGAGGTGATGCCAGTGCTCCGTCCGCTTGGAACCGCGACCGAGGCCATCCAGTGAGCGAGCAGCGCGACGAGCTGATCGCCGGGATACGCGCCAACCGGGAGAAGTTCGAGTCCGCGGGCGACCGGGCCGAGGAGCTGCGCACGCTCCCGCACGACACGGTGGCGATCCTGCGTTCGCTCGGCCTGTTCTGGCTGAAGACCCCGGCGGAGCTCGGCGGTACGCCGCTGGTGCCGGCAGATTTCTCCGACGTGATCGAGGAACTCGCCTACGTCGACACCTCGACGGCCTGGGCCGCGATGATCGGCGCCGGGTGCAACGGGCTGGCCGGCGGGTGGCTGCCGGAAGAGGGAGCCCTCCAGGTCTTCGGCGCCGGCCCCGACGGCGTCCGGCCCCTGGTCGCCGGGCAGCTGGCCCCGCGCGGCACCGGGCACCCGGTCAGGGGTGGGTACCTGGTCAGCGGGCGTTGGGGCTTCTCGAGCGGCATCGTGCACGCCGACTGGCTAATCGGGGCGTTCAAGCCGGACGGCGACGACCCGGGTCCCTCGGGTGGCGAAGAGCCGCCTGCTGACCGCGGGGCCGCGGAGTCCGGGTTCGGCCGGATGGTCGTGTTCCTCGTGCCCAAGGCCCAGGCCGAGGTCATCGACAACTGGCACGTCGCCGGCTTGCAGGGCACCGGCAGCCTGGACTTCTCCGTCGACGGCATCTTCGTGCCGTCGGAGCTGACCTATGACCTGGGCACCGCCGCCGTCCGGGGCGGCGACCTGTTCCGCCTCGGCATGCCCGCGTTCGTGTCGAACGAGGTGCCGCCGCTCGCCATCGGGCTGGCCCGCCGCGCGCTCGACGACATGAGCGAGCTCGCGACCCACACGGCCCGCTTCCCCGGCGGGCCCACGGTCAGCGAGCGGGCCGTCTTCCACAAGGAACTCGGCCGCGCCGAGACTAAGATCCGGGCGGCCCGCGCGGTGCACCGCGACGCGATGGCCGCCGCCTGGGAGAGCGCCGTGGCCGGCCAGGTTCCCGGCGAGGACCTGCAACTTGCCGTCACGACCGCCTCGATCTACGCGGTGGAAACCTGCGCCGAGGTCGTCTCCGACCTCTTCAGGTACGGCGGCGGCCGCGTCCTGGCCCTCTCCAACCCGATGCAGCGCCACCTCCGCAACGTGCTGGCGGCCCGGCAGCACCTGGCCCTTTCAGAAGAGCACTACGAGGCGGCGGGCCGCTTCCTGCTCCAGTCCGCCAAGTCCCGCCGCGCCTGAGACTGCTGAAGGGATCGGTTAGCGGCAGCACTGAGCGAGACCATCGTACGGACCAGGCCAGCGTGAGCGAGTTAACGAGTCGGCGTGACCCTATGGCTACGCGGCAGCGTTGGGCGAGATTGCGTTCGGATTTTGACTTTGCCCGGTGTCCGCGGGGAGCGGGGGCGTGGGGGGTGAGTCCGCGCGCGTTCTGACCACGATTGGCCCGGGGTCCGGGGCGTCCCCGGGTGGGCACTGCATCGTGGGCCGACTGCGCGCGGCGATCCCCTCCGCCCCCGCGACCGGCAGTGTCATAGTTCGCAGCCAGGTGAAACCAGCAGTCGTTCGGGATCACTCGGAAGAGGAGCCGCGGCGGGCCCGCACGGACGCGGCGAGCGTCTCGAGGGCGGACGTCGTCATCTCGATGTCCATGCAGGCGTCGGTGACCGACTGGCCGTAGGTCAGCGTGGCCGGGTCACCCGGGTTCTGGCGGCCCGCCACGAGGAACGACTCCAGCATCACGCCGACCACGCCCTGCTGGCCGCCGGTCAGCTGCTCGGCGAGGGAGTCGGTGACGGTGAGCTGCTTCGTGTGGTCCTTGCCGCTGTTGCCGTGGCTGGCGTCGACCATGATGCGGCGCGGCAGCCCCGCGGCCGAGACCAGGTCGAGGGCCTTGGTCACGTGCTCGGAGGAGTAGTTCGGGCCGGTGCGGCCGCCGCGCAGGATCACGTGCGTGTCGGCGTTGCCGGCCGTCGTCACCACGGCGGCCGCGCCGACGGTCGTGACGCCGAAGAAAGTGTGGCTGGTGGCCGAGGCGCGGAGCGCGTCGACGGCTACCTGCACGTCGCCGTCGGTGCCGTTCTTGAACCCGACCGGCATCGACAGCCCCGACGCCAGCTGGCGGTGCACCTGGCTCTCGGTCGTCCGCGCCCCGATCGCCCCCCACGTCACCGTGTCCGCGATGTACTGCGGCGTGATCGGGTCAAGCCACTCGCACCCCACCGGCATCCCCGACCCCACGATGTCCAGCAGCAGCCGCCGCGCCGTCCGCAGCCCCCGGTGCACGTCAAACGACCCGTCCATCCCCGGGTCGTTGATCAGCCCCTTCCAGCCCGTCACCGTCCGCGGCTTCTCGAAGTACACCCGCATCACCACCAGCAGGTCACCCGCGAACCGCTCCCGCAGCCCCGCCAGCCGCCCCGCGTAATCCAGCGCCGCCTCCGGGTCGTGCACCGAGCACGGGCCTGTGACCACCAGCAGCCGGTCATCGGCGCCATCGAGCACGGCGCGGACCTCGGCCCTGGTGCGGGCCACGACCTCTTGCGGCGCCTCGTCAAGCGGCAGCTCGTGCAGCAAGGCGGCAGGGGAAAGCAGCGGCTCGTAGCCAATAATCCTGGTATCACTGACGCGCGACATCGGGGTTTTCTCCTCCTGGGCACGCTGTGCCCGGGGTCTTCCGCGAGCCAGCTACGCCCTCTGACTTCGGGCGAGGCCGCTGCCCCGCCCGCGGCTGGCTCCGGGTGACTATTAGCGCGCGTGACTACGCACGGCCCCACCCGGAGCCGTCGTAAACCGCCAATACCACCGTGACACGGGACCGATATTACACGGCCGAGCGGTTAGCGTCCCACAAAGCGTGGTGGACGCTGGTACTGCGCGTGCCGCCGCGCCATCATCGTGAAGCATGGTCAGCCTCAACCTCGCCGACACGTTCATCACGTTCCTGGCGTTGCTCGGGCCGCAGAAGGTGCTGCTCTCGTTCGCTCATCTCGCCCGGCCCCTTGACGTCCGCTCGCTGCGCATCGTGGCCGTAGCCACCGCGGTCACGGCCGCCGTCGTGGGCACGCTCTGCGCGCTGACCGCACCCTGGCTGGCGACCTTCTTCCACATCGGTCCCGGAGCGCTCGCGCTGGCCTCGGGCATCGTGTTCTTCGTCTACGCGGTCGGCCTGGTGCTCGGCATTCACCTCGACCCCGCTGAGGCCCATGTCGCGGCGGAACCTGACGGCGACGGCCACGCCGACGAGGCCGACCCGTCGCATCCGCTCAGGAGCGGGTTCCGGGCGATGCTGCTGCCGTTCGTGGTCAGCCCGCTCGCGGTCGCCGCCGACCTGGAAGTGTCGCTTTCGGCCCACGACTGGGGCGCGCGGTGGGTCATCGCGGGGGCATTCGGGCTGGTCGCGCTCGTCGACGCGCTGTGCGCGGTGGTGTTCGCGCCACTGCTGCGGATTACCCACGAGAGCATCCTCGAAGTCCTGTCCCGGCTGCTTGGCATCCTGCTCGCCGCCGTCGGCGTGCAGCTTTTCCTCAGCGGCCTGGCGATGCTTGGCGTGCACGTCGCCCATTGAGTTCGACGTCATGGTCCCGCCGCTTCGCCGGCCACCAAGAGAACGGCCAGCCCTCAGTCACCGGCTAATCAGCTCCGGCGGAGAAGGGCGGGCGACCGTTTCAGCAGAGCAACGGACCCGGAACGGAAGGCGCGCTAGCGCCGCCCACGGCTTTTCGCGGGGCGAAGCCCCGCAGCCGGGGGTCCCGGGCCCAACCACGCGGGGCGAAGCCCAACCACGCGGGGCGAAGCCCAACCGCGCGGGGCGAAGCCCAACCGCGCGGGGCGAAGCCCAACCACGCGGGGCGAAGCCCAACCACGCGGGGCGAAGCCCCGCAGCCGGGGGTCCGGGGGTCGCCCCCCGGGAAAAAGCTACGAGGCCCCTGCCCGCGCTTTCTGCGGGCAGGGGCCTCGTATGAGTAGCCCCGACCGGATTCGAACCGGCGTTACCGCCTTGAGAGGGCGACGTCCTAGGCCTCTAGACGACGGGGCCGAGATGGTCGCCGGGGGTTCCGCATCCCCGGCGAGGTACACCATACCGCCTCCGGGTGAGTGGAGCCAATTCAAGGCATTGCCGCAGCTTGCAGCTTCGGAAATATCAGGACTTGGGGAGCAGGAGAGCGGCGGCCGCCACCAGTTCGGCGTTGCCCGACGCGGGCGTGCCGTCGGGGAGCACCGTCGTGTCCTCGAGGCCGATCCTGATGTCCTGACCGTCCGCGACCGCGGAGCGGAGCACGTCCCAGGTCGCGAGGTCGTAGCCATGGCGGACCTGGCGCGCGGTGATGCCCATCCTGGCCAGTTCCGCGGCCGCCGCGGCGGCGGTCGCGACGGCAGCGGCGGACGTGGGCTCCTCCGGTTCCAGCAATACCCGCACGAGGCGGTCACTGAAGCCGGTCGTTTCGAGCACCCGGGCGTCGACCGGGGTCCACACGCCGGCCTCGATCCCGATGCCCAGGCTGAGGAGCAGGTCGGCTAGCTCATCGATGCCGGGCTCGTTCATGTTGATCGATGCGTAGTCCGGCCGATTGGTGCCCGTCCAGCGCGCGACCAGGTTCAGTCGCCGCTGGACGTCCCCGTCCACGGTCCAGATCCCGGTGGTCACCCCGACGGGCAGTCCCGTGGCGCCGCGAACAGCCGCCACCGCGGCGAGCACGTGCTCCGGCTCAAGCGTCTGCGCCCCGGACTCATCCCGGGGGTGCAGGTGAAACTCCCCGGCCCCGGCATCGGCCGCGGCCCTGGCCTCCGCGGCGAGTTCGGCGGGAGTGAGCGGTACGGCCGGGTGCGCATCCCGGGTCGTCCCGCCGTTAAGAGCAGCCTGTACAAGCACGTGACCCACGATGCACCTGATACCCAGCTACCAGGCAGCGAAGCGAGGCATCGGCGTGGCGCAGATGCGCGGCCCGGGCTGGAATGCCGACGGCTCGCGGTCGGCTGAGCCTAGGCGCGGGCGAAGCCCGCAGCCGGGGGGTCCGGGGGGCGTCCCCCGGGCGATATAAAGAGACGACCCCGGTCCTCACCAGAGGACAGGGGTCCGCAGAGTCTCTGCTGGGGTACCAGGACTCGAACCTAGACTAACAGAGCCAGAATCTGTCGGGCTGCCAATTACCCTATACCCCACTGATAACACGGTTCCGAAGCTTCCGGACCGCGCCGATGTAGTGTATCGAATCCCGCGTCCCAGAGCGAACCGAGCCTGTGACTGGAGGTACGGGGCGGGAGGCGCGCCCGCCCCGTACCTCCAGGCCCCTGCGGAGGAGGAACGCAGGTCCCTGCGGTAGACGAACATTGCCAGGGAGGGGACCCGGCGGGTTACTCGGGCTCCGCTACCAGGTGGTCGGGTTCGAACTCGTGCAGGACTGGCGGCTCAAGGGCCACCGCTACCTGGGACTTGCCGCTGGCCACGGCCCGCCCGCCGCCGAAGACGGCGCGCAGGTCGCGCTTCACTACCTGCTCGGCGTGCGTGATCTCGTCGAGCATGCTGGCCCGCGCAAGCGCGGTCGTCTTGCCGTTCTGGCTGATCACGTCGCCAGTCGCGCCGTTGACAGACGCCACGGCTGGCTCAAGCGGAGCGTGCGCCCACTTCTTGTGCAGCTCAGGCACTGCCGTCAGCAGCATCTTCGTGTAGTCGTGCTGCGGGTTGCCGAAGATCTTCTCCGTCGCCCCCATCTCCACGATCGCCCCGTGCCGGAGGATGATCGTCCGGTCGGACACGTAGTTGCCGAGCGACAGGTCGTGGGTGACGAAGAGGATCGCCAGGCCCTGCCGTTTAAGCTTGACCAGCAGGTTCAGCACGTCCACGCGCGTCGACGCGTCAAGCATGGAAATGATCTCGTCGGCGATCAGCACCTTGACGTCGAGCAGCAGGGCGCGGGCGATCAGCAGCCGCTGCTGCTGCCCGCCGGAGAGCTGGTGCGGGTACTTGCCGAGCACGTCTCCGGGGTTCAGCGCCACGGCGTCGAGGGCCTGCTCGACCTTGGCCGACCATTCCTTGTCGCTGGCCTTGGGGAAGTACGACGAGCGCACGAGGTCGTAGACCCGGTCGGCGTGGTAGATCGGGTTGTAGGAGCTGAACGGGTCCTGGAAGACGCCCTGCACCTGCCGGTAGTAGTCCTTCAGCCCGCGCGAGGTGTACGACGCGACGTCCTTGCCGTCGAAGGTCACCGTGCCCGAGGTCGGCTGCACCAGCCGCAGCAGGATCTTGCCGATCGTGGTCTTGCCGCTGCCCGACTCGCCGATCAGTGAGATGACCTCGCCCGGCTTCAGCTCGAAGCTGACCTTGCGCAGCGCCGGGGTGAGCCCGCCGGCCCGGCTCGTCGCCCGGTAGAGCTTGGAAACCTGGTCGAGCTTCATACTCGTCATACCTGCTCCTTGAGGGGCAGTCCCTGTCCGGTGCCGACCGTCGCGGATTGCTCCTGGCTGACCTTCCAGCACGCGACCAGGTGGCCTGGCTTGATCTCCTCGAACGGCGGGGTCTGGCTGCACTTCGCGAACGCGAACGGGCACCGGTCCCTGAAGCGGCACCCGGCCGGCGGGTTCACCAGCGACGGCGGGCGGCCCGGTATGCCGGTCAGCGTCACTTGGTCGTACCGCACCCCGACCGCGGGCAGCGAGTTGAGCAGCGCCTGAGTGTAGGGGTGCAGCGGGTTGTCCACGATCACCGAGGTCGGCGCCCGCTCCGCCAGCCGCCCCGCGTACATGATCGCGATCGAGTCGGCGATCTGCGCCAGGATCGAGAGATCGTGGGTGATCGCGATGGCCGACTTGATGTAGCCCCGGTCGCGGAACTCAAGCAGCATCTCACCCACCGCGCGCTGGGAGGACACGTCAAGCGCGGACGTCACCTCGTCGGCGATGAGCAGGGACGGGTTCAGCAGGCTGGATATGATGATCGTCACCCGCTGCCGCATGCCACCGGACAGCTCGAAGGAGTACTTGCTCAGCACTTCCTCGGTCAGGCCGATCAGCTCAAGGCGGCGCTGAAGCTCGACGTGCACCGCTTGCCGGTCCTTCACGTGGTGGGACTTGAGCAGGTCGTTGATCATCTGGCCGATCTTGCGCGTCGGGGTCAGCGCGGACATCGCGTACTGCGGGACTAGCGAGACCTCGGTCATCCGCTTGTGGCGCATGGCGCCGTTATCCGAGATCGGCAGGTCCTTGCCGTCTACGCTGACCTTGCCGCCCGTCGCCCTCATCCGGGGGTCCAGGTAGACCAGCGCGTTCCCGAGGGTGGACTTGCCGCTGCCCGACTCGCCCGCCAGGCCCATGATCTCCCCGTCGGCCAGGGAGAAGCTGACGTTATCGACGGCGGTCACGTCGCCCCGGCGGCTGCGGTAAGCCACCGAGAGGTTCTCAACGCTTACGCTCATGAGGACACCTCGCTGGCGCTCGGAGTCCGCATTCGCGGACGCACTGTGCTTGCTGATTCGCTCGCAAGCTCGCTCATGACTCCCTCAGCTTCGGGTTGAAGACCTCGTCGAGGCCTACGTTGGCGATCAGCAGCGCGAAGACCATCGCGGTCAGCACGGCGCCCGGGGGGATGAACCACCACCACAAGTGGTAGTTCAGAGCGGCGTTCGCGTTCGCCTGGTTCATCGTCCAGCCGAGCGACGCGACGTTGGTCGGGCCGACGCCGAGGAAGTCGTAGCTGGCCGCGAGCAGCATGGAGCTGCCGAACAGCAGGATGACGACGAGGAACAGGTAGGACGCCATGTTCGGCGCGATTTCCTTGACGATGATCGACAAGGGCCGCTTGCCCGACAGCCGGGCCAGGTCGACGTACTCACGGCTGCGCAGCGTGAACGTCTGCGCCCGGACCGCCCTGGCCACCCACGGCCAGGTCGTCAGGCCGATGAACACGCCTTCGAACAGGACGCTCCGCGACGACAGGTAGGAGCCGATCACGACGAGTAGGACGAGGCTGGGGATCATCACGATGATGTTCGTGATCATCTGCAGTACCTCGTCGAGCCAGCCGCCGCGCCAGCCCGCGATGAAGCCGAGCGCCATGCCGACGATCGCGGCGCACCCCGCGCCGAGCGCGCCCACCAGGTAGGACTCGCGCAGCCCGTTGGTGAGCTGCGAGTACAGGTCATAGCCGGTGAGGTCGGTGCCTAGCCAGAACTTGCTGCCCGGGCGCTGTAGCGGGAAGGGGGTGATTTGCGTCGGCGGGTTCTTGGCGAGATACGGGCCGATGATCGCCACGAGGACCAGGAGAAGCTCCAGGCAGAGGCCGAAGAGCAGCTTCTTGTTCCGCAGCCCGTAGTGGACGAAGTCATTGCGCCTGCGGGGCACGCCCGCGGCAGCCGGACCGCCGGGCAGGCCAACGACGGCGACCCCGGGGGCCGGCGCTTCGCTGATGGACTCGCTCATGCCGTATCTCCCGCTCGCTGCCGGGCGCCGGAGTGCGACGTCTTCCCTGGCGCCGCAGCGCCCTTCCGCTCGCTCATGCCGCCGCCCCCTGCATGCTCAGCCGGGTCCGCGGGTCGACCGAGATGAACACCAGGTCGATGATGAAGTTCGCGATCAGGACGCCGAGGACGATGAAGATGAAGATGCCCTGAAGCAGGAAGTAGTCCTGGTTGCTGATCGCCTTGAAGATCAGGTTGCCGAGGCCGGGGTAGTTGAAGGCGATCTCGGTGACAATGTTGCCGCCGATGACTACGCCGAGCGAGAGCGCGAGCCCGGAGAGCTGGGGCAGCGACGCGTTGCGGTAGGCGTAGCCGCGGACGACCCGCTCACTCGCGCCGAGCGCCCGCAGGTAGCGGGACGAGTCGTTCTCAAGCTCGTAGATGATCAGGTTCCGCATGCCGATCGCCTGGCCGCCGACGCCCACGATGAAGACGGTGAGGAACGGCAGGAACCAGTGGTCGAGGAGGGAGGAGACGAATGTCCAGTCGAAGGTCGGGACGAGCCCCTGGTCGTAGCCGAAGGAGGTCGGGAAGATGTGCCACACGACGCCGAACAGGTAAGGGATCACCAGGGCGAGCCACGGGTAGGGGATCGACTGGAAGATGTAGCCGAGGGGCAGGACGCTGTTGTCGAGGAACTTGCGGCGGGCGGCCGCGGCACCAAGCCGGTTCCCCACGACGTAGGAGAGCAGCGTGGCCGGGACGAGCAGCGCGAGCGTGTACGGCATCGCGCCGAAGACGAGCGAGTCGACCGTGGCACCGGGAGCGTAGATGCTGCCGCCCATGTTGCCGGTCAGCACGCCCTTCCAGAAATCAAGGTACTGCTGCCAGAGCGGCACGTTGAGGCCGAACGACTTCGCGAACTCCTGGTAAAGCGCCGCGTAGGCGGCGGAGCTACCGACGTTGAACCGAGAGATCAGTCCTTGGATCGGGTCACCCGGCATGAGGTGGGGAATGCCCCAGTCGATGGATACGCCGACGAAGAACGCCAGCACGTAGGTAATCAGTTTCCTTGTGAGATAGCGCCGCACTGGCAGGCTCCCGGATGTGGTTAAAGCGGTCCTTTGCGACCCGCTCCCTGTGCTCCGCTGCCTTTCCCTCGGGGGCTTCGGGGGTTGTCCCCCGGGCGAGCAGAGCCGGGAAGCGGGTCGCGCGAGGACCGCTAGTGGTTAATCAGTTGAACCAGCAGGGCTGGTTCAGCTGGCCTTCTGCGGGGTCGGCGCCAGCTGGGCCAGGGCCGGAACCGTGGTCATGGCGCCGATGTAGCCCGCCCACATGGCCGGGATGTTCTGGTCACCGCCCGCGCTTGACGGGAAGTTCGACCAGTACTGGGTGTTGCCCTGGAACCAGATGCCGTTGTACCAGAGCGGGATCTCCGGCTGCTGCTGTAGGAAGTCCTTCTCCAGCGTGGCGTAGATCTGGTTCAGCTGGGTGGTGTCGGACGGCGCAACGCCAGCCGCCTGCTGCACCAGGTTCCAGTCCGTCGGCGAGCTGTAACGCTCCCAGTTCTCCTGGGAGGACTGCTCCTTCTGGATCGGCAGCTGGTAGACGCGCTGGAAGTAGGACCACGGGGAGGAGTCCAGGCCAGCGTTGTTGTCCAGCGCCAGGTCGTAGTTGCCGTTGGTCAGGTCAGCGGTCCGCTGGTTCGACGACGGCTCAATGACCTGGATCTTGATGCCGACCGCAGCCAGCTCCTGCTGGATCACCTGCTGCGCGGTGTTCCAGTCGGACCAGCCCTGCGGGGCCTCAAGGGTGAGGGTCTGCCCGTTGTAGCCGGACTTCCCCAGCAGCGACTTGGCCGTCGACGGGTTGTAGGTGGTGGCGTTCTGGGTGACCGCGGACGAGTTGACGTACCCCGCGCTGTTCAGCGTGGGCAGCAGGCCGGTCGGGGTGGCCGGGGCCGCGATCCCGCCGTACACCGACTGGGCGATCGCCGAGGGGTTAAGCGCGGCCGCCAGCGCCTTGCGGAAGTTGACGTTGCTCATGGGGGCCTTGGTGGTGTTCGGCTCAAGCCACACCGTGTTCCCGGACAGCATGTACGGGGTCTTCGGGTAGTAGAACTTGAGCGTGTAACCGCCGTTGCCGCCCTGCGCGGCCGCGAGCATGTTGATGCCCGGCAGGTAGTTGTTCGACCAGTCGATATTGCCCGAGTTCAGCTGGCCGAGCTCCTGGCTGTTGGAGCCGTTGACGACGTCCACCAGGTACTTGAACTTGAACGAGTAACCGAGCGCGGCCGTGGCCCACCAGCCCGACCTGGTCTGGTAAGCGACTTCCTGCGTGTTAGCCGTGTCCAGCGTCATCGGGCCCGTGCCGACCGGGTGCGTGTTCGCGTTGGTCGCGATCTGACTCGCCGGGATCTTGGACCAGATGTGCTCCGGCAGGACCGGGGCCTTCCACAGGTAGTCCGTGAACTCGGTGTAGCCAGGCGTGCCCTTGAAGGTCACGGTGACCGTGTTGCCGCTCGCCACCGCGTTCGCGACCGTGGCCACGTTGGGCGAGTACGGGTCGGCCGCGTTGGTGCGCGCCAGGTTGATCGAGTACGCGACATCGGCGCCGGTCAGCGACTGCCCGTCACTCCACTTGACGCCGGACCGCACGTCGATGACGTACTTGTTGCCCTGCCACCCGGACGCCTCGGCGCCGGTGGCGAGCCATGGGTCGTACTGGTTCTTGACCGGGTCGTACAGGTAAAGCGGCTCGTAAATGAGCCCCTGGGTGCCGGTCGCGTACGCACCGGTGTCGAGCGGGTTCCAGTTCACCGGCGGCCCGTAGGCGGTGCCGCTGGTGTACAGGGTCTCGTTCCTCGGGAAGCTCAGGGTGCTACCGGTGCTGGCCGCCCCCGATGATGATGCCGAAGCTGACGACGACGAACCCGACGCCGCGGTGCTCGACGAACCACTGCTACAGGCGCTTACAACGCCCAACGTCAGTACGGCGGCCGCGGCGGTCCCATACCGCCACCGCCTGCCCGTCCTACTCCCTGTAGGTCTCACCTACTGCCTCCTCGCTAGCAAAGTCCTGCGATGACCCCGGGCGCGCGGCACCGTCAAGGGGTAGGACGGAGGGCGCGGGCCGCAGCGACGCGCGCCAACCGCTCCCGAGACGGTACCCCACCAGGGGTGTTTGTCCGTTCTAGGTGCGGCGTCACCGTTAATGATCTTAGGGGGCTTACGTCCCTTTCGTTCCGATGTCGCCGTTGAACAGGTGGGCTATACCGGTTAAGTGTTAACCCAAAGCAGCGCCCACGTAAAGGGCTGTCTTTGTATCGCTCGGATCGCGATCAGGTTTCGACGACGCGGCGCAAGATCAAGAACCGGCGCGCGCGGCCGGGGTTCCCGCTCGCGGTGAAGGCCTCCGCCGGTGCTCATCACGAGGATCAGGAACGGGGGCGGGCCTTCGCCCTCCGCGCCCCCTGGACCGTCGGGCCCTCCCGCCCGCTACGCCGTCAGCCGGGAGCGAACGGCCGGCGCCTGGACCTCGGGCACGCCTGCCCAGCCGGAGCTCATCCGCGCCTGGAGCACCGGCGTGGCCTCCTGAACGTTCTCCGGCCGGCCGCCCGCGGCCAGTTCGCGCAGCATCCGCGCGGCGGTCGAGCCCGCGCCCGCGATGTCACGGCGCAGCGCCGTCAGCGCCGGGTGCATCAGCTCGCACAGCGCGGAATCGTCCCAGGAGACGATCGACACCCCGTCAGGCACGCTGACGCCCATCCGCTGCGCCACGCCGAGGCCGGCCGCCGCCATCACGTCGTTGTCGTAGAGGATCGCGCTCGGCGGCTCGGCGGAGCCGAGCAGCCCCACGGTCGCCTGCGCGCCGTGCTCGGCCGAGTAGTCCGCCTCGACGGAGAACGCCGTGAGCCCGGCCGCGACGGCCGCCGCCGCGAACGCGTCCTTGCGCAGCACCGAGTGCCAGTACGTCGCCCGGCCGCCCACCCGGGCGATGCGCCGGTGGCCCTGGGCCGCGAGGTAGCCGACCACGAGGTCCACCGCGACGCGGTCATCCTGCCAGATCGCCGGCAGCGAGCCGGCGCCGCGCGGCGTGCCGATCACCACGGCGGGCATGCGCAGCTTCTCGATCACCGCGATGCGGCGGTCGTCGACCCGCAGGTCGACGACGAAGACGCCGTCCACCCGGCGCTGCGCCCACCACTGCCGGTAGAGCTCGATCTCGGCGTCCACGTCCTCGGTCATCGTGAACTGAAGCAGTACGTGGTGCGCGGCCAGGTCGGCCTGGATGCCGGAGACCAGCTGCATGAAGAACGGCTCGATGCCGAGCGTGCGGGCCGGCCGGTCGATCACCAGGCCGAACACCCCGGACTTGCCGACCGTCAGCGCGCGGGCGGCGCTGTTGGGCTGGAAACCGATCTCCGCGGCGATCGCCAGGATCCGCTCCCTGGTCGCGGCGGAGACCCCCGGCTGGCCGTTCAGGGCAAAGGAGACCGCGGCCTTGGTCACGCCGGCCCGCTGGGCGATGTCGGTAATGGTCGGACGCTTCATCCCGGCCCCCTCATG
Source organism: uncultured Actinomycetota bacterium (assembly GCA_963767685.1). GTDB lineage: Bacteria > Actinomycetota > Actinomycetes > Streptosporangiales > Streptosporangiaceae > Trebonia. Next base: position 238,691 of record CAVYEZ010000004.1, on the reverse strand, counting down.
TCCCGAATCGCTTCCTCCCGACCGTGACGGAGCCATGACTCCGGACAGGGGCAGGGCGAAGAGTTTCGCTATCCCGGTTAAGCATAACCGGGATGCGTCCGGGACGCGTCCCGGTAAGTCCCGGGAAATCTCCGGTAAGTCCGGGACGCGTCCCGCGAGCAGCCCTTACCGTGGACGACCGCACACTAAACCGGTATAGTCCAGGCAACCGGAACGGCATCGAGCTGCTCCCGTTTGCCCGCCCGGGCCTGATATGATCGCGGGTTTTGCGATCAGGCCCGGGCGGGCAAACAGCCGGGGGTACGAATAGTCTAATTTTGCGTTCTACCAGCGAAGTTACTCGGCTGCAGGGGCAAAATTAGAGCATTCGTCGGGGTCGTCCCCCGGGAGATAGAGGGGCCACATGCGCAGGAACACATCGAGGGTCACGGTCGGCGGCGCGCCGGTTAACTGGCTGGGCGCCAACTTCTGGTCGCGGACCGGCGGCCCGCTTATGTGGCGCAGCTACGACCCGGCGGTCGTCGCCTCCGAACTCGCCGTGCTCAAGCGCCACGGCTTGACGATGACCAGGTCGTTCTTCTACTGGCCGGACTTCATGCCGGGCCCGTACGAGATCGACGAGACGATGACCGCGCGCTACGCCGACTTCCTCGACCGGCACGCCGAGCAGGACCTCGCGACGATCCCGACCTTCATCGTGGGCCACATGTCCGGCGAGAACTGGGACCCGGCCTGGCGGAACGGCCGCCACCTGTACGACAACGTCTGGATGGTCGGCCGGCAGGCCTGGTTCGCGGCCGAGATGGTCCGTCGCTTCCAAGCGCACCCCGCGGTCGCGGGCTGGCTGGTCTCCAACGAGATGCCGATCTACGGCGGGTCAGAGACCGGTCACGAGATCGTATCCACCTGGGCGCGGACCATCAGGGACTCGGTCCGGGCGGCCGGCGGGCACCAGCCGTTCTCGCTGGGCGACGGCGCCTGGGGCATCGAGGTAACCGGCCGGGACAACGGCTTCCGCCTGACCGACATATCGGAAATGACCGACTTCCTGGGGCCGCACGTCTACCCCGTCGGCGACGATCCCGTGCGGCAGCGCTACGCGGCCGCCGTCGCCTGCGAGCTGTCCGGCACGTTCGGCAAGCCGGTGATCATGGAAGAGTTCGGCGTCAGCTCGGACTTCGCCTCCGACGCCAACGCGGCCACCTACTACCGGCACCTGATGCACAGCACGCTGCTCGCCGGCGCCACCGGCTGGATCGCGTGGAACAACACCGACTTCGACCTCCCCCACCAGGACCCGTACCGGCACCACGCGTTCGAGCAGAACTTCGGCCTCACCGACGCGCAGGGCACGCCGAAGGCCACGCTTACGGAGATGAAGTCCTTCGCACAGACGCTGCGGGCCATCGACTACGCGAACTGCGAGCGCGCCGACACCGACACGGCGCTGATCGTGTCCAGCTACCTGGACACCCAGTTCCCGTTCACCTCGCCGGACACCCACGCGCACATCGCCAAGGGGCTGCACCAGTCGTACGTCGCCGCGCGGCTCGCCGACCTGCCGCCCAAGCTGACCAGGGAAACCGACGGCATCGAGCCGGGCGCCCGGCTTTACCTCGCACCGTCCGTCAAGCAGTTCCTCGCCCCCACCGCCGCGACGCTCGAACGCCTCGCGACCGGCGGCGCGACGGTCTACGTCTCTTACTGCGCCGGCGACGTGTCCTGGCACCGGGGCCCGTCGTACGGGGCGATGAACGAGCTCTTCGGCATCAAGCACCAGCTCGACGTCGGCCTCGTCGACTCGATTGCCGACGATCTCGTCGAGCTGACCTTGACCAGGGACTTCGGCGGCCTGAGCCGGGGAACCGCGCTCACGTTCCCCGTCGCGGGCAACGAGCACGCGCGCGCCTACCTGCCCGTGATCCCGACCACGGCGGAGGTCATCGCCACCGACGCGCACGGCCGCCCCGCCCTCCTGCGCCGCCAGACCGGCCGCGGCGCCCTGCTTCTGTGCACCTACCCGCTTGAGTACATGGCCGCGGCCGTCGCCCGGGTCAACCCGGATGCCACCGTCGGGCTCTACTCCGCGCTCGCCACTCACGCCGGGATCCGCCGGAGCGTGACCGTCGAGGACCCCGACGTTGCCTGCGACGTCCTGGTGCACCGCGACGGCACGCGGTACGCGGTGATCGCCAGCCACGCCGACGAGACGCTGACCGTCAAGCCGGCGCTGAGCGCGGCCGGGGAACTCGCGCCGCCCCTGGGGTTGACCGCGCTTGGCGAGACAGAGATCGTGGACAGGGTCACGCTGCCCCCGTTCGGGATAAGAGTCTTGAAGATCGCCGAGAGTTAAGAGGGACCTTGCCCTGGTACGACATGCCGCTTGAGCGGCTGCGCGAATACCGTACGAGCACGCAGGAGCCGGAAGGGCTCGACGAGTGGTGGGCCAAGCGCCTGGATCACGCGCGGGCGCAGGCCCAGCCGGCCACCTTCGCGCCGCACGAACCGGACGTGTACCGGCCCTTCCAGGTATTCGACGCGGAGTTCTCCGGGGCCGGCGGCGACCCGGTCCGGGCCTGGTACATCAGGCCCGCCGGCCAGCCGGACCCGCCGGTTGTCGTGAAGTTCATCGGCTACGGCGGCGGCCGGGGCGCGCCGGCCGAGCACTTCGTGCTGCCCGCGCTCGGCTACGCGGTGTTCGTCATGGACAGCCGCGGCCAGGGCGGTAAGTGGACGACCGGGGCCACGCCGGACGGCCGGGGTGGCACCGGCGCGGAGAATTCCCTGGTCATGACCAGGGGTATCACCACGCCGGAGGAGTACTACTACACCAGGATGTTCACGGACGCGGTGCGCGCCGTGGACACCGCGCTCGAGCTCGCGGGAGCGGGCGGCACCGTGGCCGTCACCGGCGGCAGCCAGGGCGGCGGGCTCGCGCTGGCCGCCGCCGCCCTGCACCGGGACCGGGTCAGCGTGTGCCACGCGGACGTCCCGTTCCTGTGCGACATCCAGCGGGCGATCACCCTCGCGCCGCGCGCGCCGTACACCGAGATCCCGGAGTTCCTCGCGGAGAACGTCGCGCTCATCGACACGGCGCTCAACACCCTGCGCTTCATCGACTGCGCGCTGCTCGCCCGCCGGATCACCGCGACGACGCTGGTCAGCGTCGGGCTGATGGACGATATCTGCCCGCCGTCGACGGTCTTCGCCGCCTACAACGAGATCATCGCGGACAAGGAGATCGTCGTGTACCCGTACAGCGGGCACAGCGTGCCGCACGCGCACGCCGAGCCACAGCTGAAGCACCTGCGGCGGCACTTTCCCGCCTGAACCCGGGCCTGCGCGGCTCGACCTGTTAGTCGCGGATCACGACGCGGTTGGTCAGCGTGCCGATGGACTCGACCGTCACCGACACCTCGTCGCCGTCGGTCAGCGGGCCGACGCCCTCCGGGGTACCGGTCAGGAGCACGTCACCGGGCAGCAGGGTCATCACCGACGACACGTACTCGACGAGCGACGGCACGTCCCATAGCAGCTCCGACGTGCGCGCGTGCTGCTTGACCGCCCCGTTCACCGTCGTGGTGATGCCGAGGTCGGCCGGGTCGGCACCGGTCTCCATCCAGGGCCCGAGCGGGCAGAACGTGTCGAAGCCCTTCGCCCGCGTCCACTGGCCGTCCTTGACCTGGAGGTCCCTGGCGGTCACGTCGTTGGCGCAGGTGTAGCCGAAGATGACGTCGGCCGCCCGCTCCTTCGGCACGTCGCGGCAGAGCCTGCCGATGATGACGGCAAGCTCACCCTCGTAGTCCACCCGGTCGGTGATCTTTACCGGGTAAGCGATGCGGTCACCGGGCCCGGTGACCGACGTGGACGGCTTGAGGAACAAGATCGGCTCGGCGGGCAGCTCGCCGCCCGCGAACAGTTCGTTCATCTCCTTGACGTGCTCGGCGTAGTTCTTGCCGACCGCCACCACCTTGGACGGCAGCACCGGGGCAAGCAGCCGTACCTCGGCAAGGGGATACCGGTTCCCGGTGAGCTGCACGCCCGACGGGTCGACCCCGAACGGATGACCGTACAGCTCCGCGATCGTCTGCGGCTGCCCGCTCTCGCCCTCAACCACTCCATAGGCCACGCCGTCGCCCTTGGCGAACCTCGCGATACGCACGATGCTCCTTTGCTCGCTGTCGCATTCGAGCCTACTTGGGGGAATCCGAACTGAGAAACGCCGCAGCTTGTGCCCGGGGGGCCGACTGCGGCCCCAGGGGATAACTGCTGATATCCCTCCACCTCAGACACCGGCCGGGCGGCCGCGTTCTCCGGGCTGTCCCCGAACTCCCGCTTCGCCCGGCGCTGGCGCAGCAAGTCCCAGCACTGGTCGAGCGCCTCTTCAGTCGAACGAAGCCGCTCCCGCTCCTGTTCCGAACTCAGCTCACCTCGCTGAAGCTGACCCCGCAGCTCGTGCTCGGTGTCGATCAGCTCACTGATCCGCGACATGATCTCTTTGTCATCCATGTGCTTAAGGTATGCCCGCTTCTGCCGCTCGTGCGTCCGGGTCGGCGTGTTCCGCCTGAGTTGAGTCGGGGACCCGGGCGGGCGGGCGCAGGGCGGACGCGGCTACGGCGATCCAGGCGGCCAGGGCCAGCGGGATCAGCAGGGCCAGGTGGAGGCCGATCTTGTCGGCTACCAGGCCGATGATCGCCGGGCCCGCGGCCATGCCGGTGTAGCCAAGGCCGACGACCCTGGCGAGGCCGGAGCCGGGGCGGAACGGGTCGGCCCGGCCGCCCGCCGCGAACACCTGGGGAACGACGACGGACAGGCCGGCGCCGAAGGCGGTGAAGCCCGCGATGGCGACGGCCGGGGCCGGCGTGGCGAGGGCCAGCGCTATGCCGACGGTCGCGATCAGGCCGCAGACCCGGATGACGGAGACGACGCCGAAGCGGTGGATGAGCCGGTCGCCGACGCCGCGGCCGACGGTCATCGTGACCGAGAACGCGGAGAAGCCGAGCGCGGCGAGGGCCGCGCTCGTGCCCAGGTTGTCCTGGAGGTAGACGGCCGACCAGTCGCCCGCCGCGCCCTCTCCGACCAGGCCGCACACGCCGAGCACGCCAAGCGCCAGGACGAGGCGGCGCACGCGCCGCCTCGCGTCCGCTGTGTCGTTCGTGACGCTAGTGCCCGAAGGGACGGGCGGCGAGTCCGGCCAACTGGCTGCCGGAGCGGCGACGGCGGGCGTGGCCGGGGCGAGGCGGGGCGTCTCCGGCAGGAGCCAGGGGCCCGCAGTGCCGTCGATGAGGGCGCCGAGCAGGCCGATGGCGACCAGCGAGGGGAGCAGCCCGACGCCCGCCCAGGCGAGGCCGCCGCCGGCCAGCGAGCCGAGGATGGCACCGAGGCTGTAGAAGGCGTGCATCGAGGTCATCACCGGCCTGCCGTAGGCCGCCTCGACGCGGACGCCCTGCGCGTTCGATGAGACGTCGAGGGTTCCGCTGACCACGCCGATGACGAACAGCCCGGCCATCAGCTCCGGCAGGGTGTGCGCCAGGCCCGGGGTCATCACCGCCAGGCAGCTGACGACGCCGCAGATCCGGGCCAGCACCCGGCTGCCCACGCGGTCGACCAGCCGTTCCGCCAGGGCCGCGCCGAGCACGAGACCAACGGGAACCGCGAGAAGCGCGACGCCGAGGGTCCCATCGGAGAGGTGGACCTGCGACTTGGCGGCGGGGACCCGCGCCATCCATACCCCGCCGGTCAGCCCCATGACCAGGAAATGCGCCGAGACGGCGAAGCGCGCGGGTCCAACGGTCCCGCGCTGCCACTTCTCGCTCCTGGCTGGGGTCTCGGCTGAGGCCGCCGACCGGCCAGAATTACGCACTAGTTCACAATACCGGCGAACCGCCCAGTCGCTATTTGCCGCGGGGCGCCGCCCGGCGATGCCTCCCCCCGACGCTTTCCCGGGGTTCCCGGGGCGGACAGAAGATGGTGGATGGTTTTTGCACACCCGGGTGTGCAAAACCATCCACCATCTTGAGTTCCGCCGGCGCGTGGCGCCGGCTGGTTGCGCTGAGACGCGCGAGCGTGAAGCCACGGGTGCCTGTGGGCCGGTCGTGGTTTTGTGCCATCGCTGCTGACACGGTGCCTTGTGGGTCGACCGAAGTTAGCAGCGTCCGCCGATGCCTGATGTGCCTTGTGGGCCAGTCAAGGGGCACGGCGGGACCGGAGCGCCGCGGGTAACGGTGCTCCGGGCGCGTCTCAGGGCTTATTCGGGGACGCGGCCGGCGCGGAGCAGGCCGTAGGTGACCGCCTCTTCCAGGGCGTGCCAGGAGGCGGAGATCACGTTCTCGTCCACGCCGACGGTCGACCAGGCGTCGCCCTCGGCATTGCTCGACTCGATGAGCACCCGGGTGATCGCGCCGGTGCCCGCCGAGCCTTCGAGGATGCGGACCTTGTAGTCGGTCAGCTCCAGGGCGGCGAGCTCGGGGAACGTCTGCTCCAGGGCCGCGCGGAGCGCGCGGTCGAGCGCGTTCACGGGGCCGTTGCCCTCGCCGACCGCGACGACGCGCTCGCCCTTGGCCTCCAGGCGGACGGTGGCCTCGCTGGTCACGACGCCGTCCTCGCGCTGCTCGACGATCACCCGCCAGGACTCGACGGTGAAGTGCCGCCTGCGCTCCCCGGCGAGCTCGTCGCGCAGCAGCAGCTCGAAGCTCGCGTCCGCGGCCTCGAACGAGTAGCCGCGCGCCTCGAGGTCCTTGACCCGGTCCGTGACCCGGCCGATGACCTCCTTGTCGCCGGACAGGTCGAAGCCGAGTTCGCGGCCCTTGAGCTCCACGGAGGCGCGGCCCGCCATATCGGAGACGAGCATGCGCATGTCGTTGCCGACCAGCGCGGGATCGATGTGCTGGTAGAGCATCGGGTCGACCCTGATCGCCGAGGCGTGCAGCCCGGCCTTGTGCGCGAAGGCGGACAGGCCGACGTACGGCTGGTGGGTGTCCGGCGTCACGTTGGTGACCTCGCTGATCGCGTGCGCGATCCTGGTCATTTCCCTGATGCCCGCGCCGTCGAGTACGACCTTGCCCTTCTTCAGCTGCAGCCCGGCGACTACGCTGAAGAGGTTCGCGTTGCCGGCCCGCTCGCCGTAGCCGTTGGCGGTGCCCTGCACGTGGGTGGCGCCCGCCTCGACGGCGACCAGGGTGTTCGCGACGCCGCAGCCGGTGTCGTCGTGGCAGTGGATGCCGATCCGCGCCCCGGTCCCGGACACGACCGCGTGCACGATGTCGGCCAGCTCGGTCGGCATCATGCCGCCGTTGGTGTCGCACAGCGCGATCACGGAGGCGCCGGCCTCGGCGGCCGCGCGGACGCACTCGAGCGCGTACGCGGGGTTGGCCTTGTAGCCGTCGAAGAAGTGCTCGGCGTCGAGGAAGACCCGCTGGCCCGCCTGGGTCAGGTGGCGGACCGTGTCGGCGATCATCGCGAGGTTCTCGTCGAGCGTGGTCCGCAGGGCCAGCTCCACGTGCCGGTCGTGGCTCTTGGCGACCAGCGTGACGACGGGGGCGCGGGACTCGCGCAGGGCGGCCACCTGGGGATCGTCGGCGGCCGCGACACCAGCCTTGCGCGTCGAGCCGAACGCCGCCAGGGTGGCGTGCCGCAGGTCAAGCTCGGTCTGCGCCCGGCGGAAGAACTCGGTGTCCTTCGGGATCGCGCCCGGCCAGCCGCCCTCAATGAAGCCAACGCCGAGCCGGTCCAGGTGCCGCGCGATCACCAGCTTGTCGGCAACCGTGAGGTTCAGGCCTTCCTGCTGCGCCCCGTCCCGCAGGGTGGTGTCGTAGACGTGGAACTGGTCGTCGAGCATCGTCGCTTCCGTTTCTTCCGTTTCCGGTTGCGTTGACGTCAGGGTCTGCGGACAAACAAAAAGACCCCCCGCGAGTACGCGAGAGGTCTGGCGTCGGCATAGCACCTGCCCTGGGACCTTCCCCACCGCCGGGCAAAGCCCGGCACTGGGGGGTCCGGGGGTCGTCCCCCGGGCAAGTACTACGAGCCTTTGCGAAATCGGCCGTAGGCCGATGAGTAAGGCTCGCTACCGACGCCTGCCGATAATAATCAGCCCGGTCGTCACGGGAGCTAGTGTGCCACATCCCGGTGGCTGAACGCCAACCGGGTGTGACAAACGCCTCAGCCGACGGACTTGAGGAAGGCTCCGGCCACGGCCGCGGCGGCCTGCGAGGCGCTGCTGCCCGTTTCGAGCACGGCGACGGCCAGGTTGCCCCGGTACCCGACGAACCAGCTCAGGTAGGAGTGCTTGCCCGCCTGGACCACGCCGGCCTGCCCGTACACCGGGGCGCCGGGGACGTTGGCCGCCTGCGCGGAGCCCGACGTGACGGCCAGGCGCATCAGTTGCCGCAGTTCCGCCAGTGACGAGCCCGACACCGGCGCCTGCCAGGTGGTCTGCGAGTCACTCGGGAGGAGCACGGGCGACCGCCCGGTGCCGGAAGCGACCTCGGCCGCGACGGTCGCCAGGCCGAGCGGGCTCATCAGCACGCCGCCGGTGCCGGTCGCCTGCGCGGCCACGTCCGCCTCGCCGGACACCGTCCGGGCCGAGCCGGAGAAGGACTGCAGCCGCAGCGTCCAGGAAGCGCCGATGCCGAACCCGCGTTCGGCGCTCGCCAGCTGCTGCGGGGTCAGGGTCGTGGACATGTTCGCGAACGCGGTACCGCAGCCGTCGGCGAAGTCCGAGGCGAACGTCGCACTGCTCGTCGTGGCGGGCGTGTAGGTAAACGTCACGCCCCCGACGTCGGCCACCGGCTCGCAGGGCAGCGGGTGGTTCGTGCTGATCCCGCTGGACAGCAGGGCCGCCGCCGACACGATGCTGAAGGCCATGCCGGGCTGCACCCTGGCGTCGAGCGCGCCGCCAGCCGGCAGCGACTCGTTGCCCGCCTCATGCGATGCGAGAACGCGGACTTGCCCGCTGCTCCAGTCGATCGCGACGATCTCCCCCGAGCTCCCCGTCCCCGCGAGGGCGTTCACGGCGGCGTCCTGGTCCTGGCTGTTTAGCGTGGTGCGCACGGGCGTGCCCGCGTGGCCGCCCGGCGAGCTCCAGAGCGTGGATACGCTGTGCCCGGCCGCGTTCACCACGACGACGGAGGATGTCGGCGTGCCGAGCAGCTCGTTCTGGAAGGTCTGCTCGTAGCCGGTTACGCCCACGGTCATGCCCGGCTGGTACGCGGCGCCTTCCGCGCGCAGCGCGCCCGAGTTCTCCGTGCCGACCTCGCCGACCACTTCCTGGGCGGAGGAGTCGAACAGCCGCTCCTGCTGCTGCTGGGCAGTCAGGCCAGGAACCTTCGCGAGCTTGGGCAACAGCGACTGGTACTGCGCCGGGTCAAGCGTGAGCAGCGAGAGGAAGTCGCTGGGCGGAGCTGACTCGATCTGGCCGAGCACCTGCAGCTGATCCAGCCCGGTGGCCTGGCCGAACAAAACCGCCGTCGCGGTCGGGTCCTTCAGCTTGCCCGGGTACACGCCGACCCGGTAGTCCGGCGACTTGGTGATCAGCGGCTGGCCGTCCATGTCCTGCACGCCGGCCCGCGGCGCGTACGACGTCAGCACCGCGAGCCGGTCGCCGGGGCCGAGGTGCGGGTTGATGACGCTTGGCGCCCAGTCGACGATCCACTTGCCGTTCTTCGAGGTCAGTCCGAACTGGCTGGTGTACGTCCACTGCTGCCCGGCCTGGGCCAGGTCGACCGTGGCCTGGTAGGTGGCCACCGCCGTGTTGCCGTGCTGCCTGACGCCCATCAGGGAGAAGAACGTGCTGGTCGCGTTCAGGTCGGTGTAAGCGGCCGCGAGCCGCGCGCTCACCTGCGTGACGTCCCCGTCGGTGAGGGCGGCCGCCGCCGCGTAGTGGTTCGACTGCCAGTCGAGCAGGAAACTAGCGACGGTCGGGGTCGGCGCCCCTTCGCCGCCGAAGCCGTCCGCGAAACCCAGGCCGAGCACGCCGGCGACGACCACGAGCGCGGCGGCCATTCGCTGCCGTTTCGACAGCAGCGCCCGCCGCTCCGCGGGCTTGCGATGCCGGCTGCCGCGCCCGCTCGCCGTCCCGCCGGAACGCGCCGCGGCACCGGGGCGCGGTACGGACGAGCCCGGGGCATCGCCGGGAAGCGGCGGGCCCGCCGGGCGCGGCAGGACGTTGTTGGAGCCAGGGCCGCCCGCACCGGGCCACGGGCTCGCGGCGCCGGGACCAACCGGCCCGGGAACCGCCGGGCCGCCGGGTATCACGGGCGCGTCCGGCGCCCCGGTCGGCTCGGCCGACGCCGGGGCGGAAGCCGACGCGGAGCGCCAGCCGTTCAGAAACGAGCCGGATGTCCCGAAGCCGGACAGCCCGGGAACTGTGAACGGCAAGCCGTTACCGCGGGGTCGGCAGGCGTGGCTTCCCCGCTCACGAGAGCGCGCAGTCACCGTCCGCCTCCGGAGTCACCGTCGTCGCCGCATGGCACGCTCAACTTCTCTGGCCGCGTCCCGCTTGGCCAGGTCCTGTCTCTTATCGTATGTCCGTTTACCGCGGGCAAGTGCGAGCTCCACCTTGACTTTGCCGTCTTTGAAATAAAGCGACAGCGGGATCAGCGTTAGGCCCTGCTCCGTCCCCTTCCGGACCAGCCGCTCGATCTCCCCCCGGTGCAGCAGCAGCTTCCTGGTCCTTCTGGGCATATGGTTCGTCCACGTTCCCTGGGTGTACTCCGGGATGTGAACGTTATGCAGCCAGACTTCCCCGTCAGAGACCAGAGCGAACCCATCGGCAAGCGAAGCGCGGCCGGCGCGCAGGGATTTCACCTCGGTACCGGTGAGCGCGATACCCGCCTCGAATGTGTCCTCGATCACGTAGTCGTGTCGGGCCCGCCGGTTCGAGGCGATTACCTTATTTCCCTGCTCGCGTGCCACGTTTCTCCTGTCGGCATTTCCTGCGCCTAGCTATCGGCTGGCACCTCCCCAGCCGACGGCCGCTAAACCCGCAGGTAACGGCGGAGCGTTAGGAACGACGTTACGCCACAGAGCACTACTGCGATGACCATCGTGAGCACGACGACTTCGATCAGGTCGGTCGCCGACAGGCCGACGTTGTAGTTGAAGTACTGCTGCAGGTTGTTGAGCAGCAGCGACTTCACCCCGACAAGCAGGATCGCCGCGAGCACCCAGCCGAGCAAGCCGGCGATCACGCCCTCAAGCAGGAACGGCAGCTGGATGTAGAAGTTCGACGCGCCGACCAGCCGCATGATGCCCGTCTCCCGGCGCCGGTTGAACGCGGACAGCCGGATGGTATTAGCCACCAGCAAGATGGCGGCGACCACCAGGATCAGGGCCACGATGACGACCGCGTTCCGCAGGCCCGTGAGCAGCCGGTAGAACTTGTTCAGGATGTTCATCTCGTCGATGACCGAGTCCACTCCCTGCGCGCCGGTGACCGCGCTGGCCACGATGTTGTAGTCGGCCGAGGGGTTGTTCAGCTTGACCTCAAGCGACGGCGGCATGTCCGTCTCCTTGAGCGTCGAGACGTAGGACTGGTCGTTGGAGAACGCCTGCTTGTACAGGGTCCAGGCCTGCGCCTGGGACACGTAGGTGACGCTCTCGACCTGGGACATGGACTGGAGCCGCTGCTGGAGCGCCTGGGTCTGCGCCGGGGTCACCGCCCCGTGGCAGTCCGGGTTGGCGCTGTCCGCGTAGCACAGGTAGACCGAGATCTGCACCTTGCCCTGCCAGTACGTCTGCGTGGCGTCGACCTGCTTGACGAACAGGAGCCCCGTGCCGAGCAGTGACAGGCTGATCGCCACGACAACGATGAGCGCGACGGTCATGGTGAGGTTACGGCGCAGCCCGACCCAGATCTCCTGGAACACGAAGTTTGAACGCATACTGGCCTTATCTCATCCCTGGTGTGTCATGTGCCGTCGATCGAGGCACCCGGTAAGCGGGCCGTAATAAGCCGGCCGCTAGCAGCGCGGTTAGTAATTCTGGCCGTAGACGCCGCGGTTCTGGTCGCGGACCACCTTGCCGTATTCGAGCTCGATCACGCGCTTGCGCATCGAGTCGACGATCGCGGCGTCGTGCGTCGCCATGACGACTGTCGTCCCGGTCCGGTTGATCCGGTCGAGGACCTTCATGATGCCGATCGAGGTCGCGGGGTCGATGTTCCCGGTCGGCTCGTCGGCGAGCAGGATCATCGGCCGGTTGACGAACGCCCGGGCCATCGCGACCCGCTGCTGCTCGCCACCTGACAGCGCGTCCGGCATGCGGTCGTGCTTGCCCTCCAGGCCCACGAGGTCGAGCACCTCGGGCACCACCCGGCTGATGAACCGCCGCGGCTTGCCGATAACCTCAAGCGCGAACGCGACGTTCTGCTCCACGGTCTTGTTCGGCAGCAGCCGGAAGTCCTGGAACACACAGCCGATCTTCCGGCGGAGCGCCGGGACCTTCCAGTTCGTGAGCCGCGCCAGGTCATTGCCAGCGACGAGGATGCGGCCGTCGTTCGGCCGCTCCTCACGCAGAATCAGCCGCAGGAAGGAGGACTTGCCCGACCCAGACGGGCCGACGAGGAAGACGAACTCTCCCTTGTTGATCGTCATGTCGACGTTCTCCAGGGCGGCCCGATTCTGGTTCGGGTAGATCTTGGTGACGTTTTGAAACTCGATCACAGGACCATCACAGGATCTCTCGACGCCTCCCCTATGAAGGGCTGGCTTACCTGGCCGGGAACCGCGCCCACACAGGGCCCGGCCAGCACACGGGTAATTGCGGCTTAGCCCGGCAACTTGCGGGTAACCTGGGTTAGCCAGGGAACAGTCTAGGGGGAAACTGGCAGCTAAGGCTCCAGATCACGTTAAGTGCGCCGGGGCTCCCGACCGGAAGGGGTTTGAGATGAGCTGCGAGCACCTGATCTGCGCTCACTGTGCCGGCCCGGTGGTCGAGGGCCGCTGCCCCGTCTGCCGCGCGGCTCGCGCGGAGGTCCACCACCACGGCCCGACGCTCACGCCGCAACTGCTCATTGCGGTCGCGCTGCTGCTACTTCTGGGCCTCCTGATCGCGACCCACGTACTTGCTTAACGGCGGCTGCACGCAGATCACAAGAAGAAAAACAGGGTTATCCCGAACGACTTCCGCTTACTCTGCGCATGCCACTCTTCACATATGGCATGGATTTTTCGCCGGGTCGGCCCTGCGGCGATTCCTACTGCTCTTCCTTCTCGGAGCGGCGCAGCCAGCGGATCTCGGCGTCGATGAACTCGTCGATCTCGCCGTCGAGCACGGCCTCCGCCTGCGCGGTCTCGTAGCCCGTCCGCTGGTCCTTCACCATCTGGTACGGGTAAAGGACGTAGTTGCGGATCTGCGAACCCCAGGCGGTGCGGCCGTCGCCCCGCAGGGCGTTGAGCTCCTGCGCTTCCTCCTCGCGGCGGCGCTCAAGCAGCTTGGCCTGGAGGACGGCCATCGCCGAGGCCTTGTTCTGGATCTGCGACCGCTCGTTCTGGCAGGAGACCACGATGCCGGTCGGCAGGTGAGTGATCCGCACCGCCGAGTCGGTCGTGTTGACGCCCTGGCCGCCAGGGCCCGAGGAGCGGAACACGTCCACGCGGATCTCGTCGTCGGGGATGTCCACGTGATCGGTCTGCTCGACGACGGGCACCACGTCGACGCCGGCGAAGCTGGTCTGGCGGCGCCCCTGGTTGTCGTACTTGGAGATGCGGACCATGCGGTGGGTGCCCTGCTCGCCGCGGAGCGTGCCGTAGGCGTAGGGGGCCTTCACCGCGAACGTGGTGGACTTGATGCCCGCCTCGCCGTAGGAGACGTCGTAGACCTCGGCCGGGTACTTGTGCCGCTCCGCCCAGCGCAGGTACATCCGCTGCAGGTTGCCCGCGAAGTCCTCCGCGTCGGCGCCGCCCGCCTGCGAGTTGATCGTGATCAGCGCCTCGCGGACGTCGTACTCGCCGTTCAGCAGGGTACGGATCTCGAGGAGGTCGACTTCCTTACGTACCCCGGCCAGCTCGGCGATGGCCTCATCGCGGGTGTCCTGGTCGTGCTCGTCGTTGGCAAGCTCGAACAGCACGCTGGTGTCCGCAAGCCGCTGCCGCAGGTTCTCCATCCGGTTCAGCTCGCCCTCAAGGTAGGACAGGCGCCGGGTAACTTGCTGTGCCCGCGTCTGATCCTCCCAGAGCGACGGGTCGGCGGCCTGCTCACGCAGGTCAAGGACCTCGGTGCGCATCGCCTCAGGGTCGACTACGGCCTCGATCGTGTCGAGCTTGGACGACAGTCCCGATATCTCATCGGCGGGATCGGTAGCTGCCATGCGGAAAGCCTACGCGAATACTAGCCTCCCGGCGTATTCAAGGGCCTTGGGCCAGGTCAGAAGCCCATGAGTACACGCATCCGTCCGCCGGGGGGTGCGGGGGGTCGCCCCCCGGGAACCCAGTATTCTCCGCTTTTGCGGCATATCGGAAGCCTTGGGCGCGCCCGTGGTGGTCCCAGTCAACGTCCAGGCGCTGCTCCCCCCAGGGTCAGCCCGCTCCCCTCGTTCAACTCCAGTCACAGCAGACGTTGTCGTTCGCGGCCGTAGACCCGGCCCCGGGTAACGCCAAGATCCAGGTCGTCACCATGGGCGGCGGCCTGACGAGCGCCTCGGCGTCCTGACGCGGCGTGCGGCCGCGGCCCCTTCATCGCGACGTGACTGTGGTGCCTGAGGGGCCCGCGAGGCGACGGCCACCGCGAAGATTTTCAACAACGGGAAGACTTTTCGCAGCAGGTAAGGAAAGGCGCCTGGGACAGGTTTTTCTTACCTGCTGCGCAAAACCTACCGGTTAATCCGCAGGCCAGGAGCGCTTGAGGCTGGGGACCAGCCCGGCTCGTGGCCTGGACCCCGTAACTCCCCGCGCTGCGAACGGTTGCCGCGTAGGCAAAGCTGTGGTCGCCGGAGCAGCGGGCGGGCGGGATTTTCTTTGGCGGCGGGTGGAACGGTGGCGCCGGGTTCTTCGTACTTGGTTTGCGAACTGGGAGGAGAGCGGATGGCGGCCGACCGGAGCACCGCGGAGCTTGAGCGATTCCTTGCCGAGCGCGCCGACCACCTGCTGCGCACGGCCGCGCTGCTGGCCGGCGGCCGGGAGGCCGGGGAGGACCTGTTGCAGACGGCGGTCGAGCGGCTGCTGCGGCGGTGGCGCCGGTTCGACGGTGACCCAGAGGGCTACCTGCGGCGGACGCTGTGCAACCTGGCGATCGATGACCGCCGGCGCGCCGGCCGCTGGCGGCAGAAGGAGCGCCTGCTGCGCACCGACCTGCGGCTGACGCGGGACCCGGCCGGCGACGTGGACCTGCGCGACGCCCTCGTCCGGCTGCTGCTACGGCTGCCGGCCAGGCAGCGCGCCGCGCTCGTGCTGCGGTTCTGGGAGCAGCTGACCGACGCCGAGGCGGCGGCGGTCCTCGGCTGCGCCGAGGGCACGGTCCGGTCCGCCGTCTCGCGGGGGCTGGCCCGGATGCGCGAGCTTGCCGATGAGTGGAACGACACGGCGGCGATGAGCGGCCGGGAGGAAGAGCGATCATGAATACCGACGTCGAAGAGCTGCTCCGCGAGGGCATGGAGCGGTACACCGCCGACCTCCGGGCGCCCGCCGGGCTGACCTACCGAGTCGCGCGGCAGCGCAGGCGGCGGGTGGCGCTGCGCTCGGTGGTCGGCGGGGTGGCGGCGCTCGCCGCGGGCGCCGCGGCCGTGGCGCTGGTGCTGCCGAGCGTCAGCGGCCCCCGGGTGTCCGCCGCCGACGCCGCGTACGTGGTGAAGAACGTCAGCACCGCGCTGAGCGCGGCCGATCCCGGCACGATCGCGCAGATGACGATCACGACAACCGGCGGGGTCGGCGGGGCCACCAGCGCCGACGAGTGGTCCAACGGCAACGAGTGGCGCTCGGTAACGTACTCCTCGCCCGGGCACCCCCTCTACGACGAGGGCTACCGCACCACGTCCGGCTACACCCTGGTCAGCTACCCCACCAAGACCTGGGCGCGGCAGGCGGGAGTGGGCCAGCCGGCGGCGCTCGCATTCGGCAACTCTTCGGCTACCCGCGACTGCGGGCCCGGGACTGGCGGCTTCCCCGTGCTGTTCCGGCTGGGACTGCCCGGCACGAGCACTTCCACCAGTTCGCTGCCCACGACCGTGGCCAATGCGCTGCACACCGCGGTCTCCTGCGGGTCCCTGTCCGTGGCCGGGCGGCAGACCGTCGACGGGACCGAGGCGATCGAGCTGAAGAGCCGGGCCGGCAGCCTGATCTCCGAGACCATCTGGGTCAGCCCCAGCACATACCTGCCCGTGCGCGTGATCGTCCGCTCGTCCTACGCGCGGACCATCCAGCAAACGGCCGACTTCGCCTGGCTGCCACCGACCACGCAGAACCTGGCCAAGCTGACCGTGCCCGTCCCCGCCGGGTTCCGCAAGGTCTCGCTCCCCCAGGCCGTCACGCCGAACCTGAAGCTGATCCCCGGCGGGGCGGTACCGAGGCCCACGTTCAGCCCGGGGGGGCCGGCGTTGTTCGGCAGCGGGCTTTCCGTTCCCCGCCCGGCGGCCTTGTGCTTCATGGTCAGGCGCGCGGTTTGCTGAAAGCCACGACCGAGGTGAGCGGGGACGCTGGTGCGCCCCCGCTCCGCCTTACGAGCCGGGGGCGACCAGCGTGCGGATCACCCGGACGGCCACCGCCAAGGTGGTGAAGCTGAACCGGTTGCTCTCCCAGATCTCGGCGAGGGTCGCCGCCGCCCGGGAGACCGCGGAGACGTTCTGCGCCTCCCAGGTAGCGATCCGGTCCGCGGCGCTGCCGGACGGCCCGGCCACCGCCCACGCGCCGGTCAGCCCGGCGTCGCTGGCCCCGATGGTGAGCACGTCCCTGGTCAGCGCGGCGTGCGCGGCGTACAGGTCGTCTCGGAGCGCCGACCGCGCCACCGACGACCAGCGGTCGTCGCGCGGCAGCGCGACGATGAGGTCGCGCAGCCTGCCCAGCTGCAGCCGGTCGGCGAGCAGGAAGTACACCGCCGCCGTCTCCTCGACGCCGTGCCTGGTCGCCGCCGCGCTGGTCACGATGTCGAACGCGGAGTAGGACGGCACCATCGCGGCGACCTCGTCCGCCAGCCCGGCGGGCACCCCCTGGCTGGTGAAGGAGGCGCGCCGCTCCTGGTAGCCGGCCATGTCGCGGCCGGAGAGCAGCTTCGGGATCGCGGAGCGGACCGTGCCGACGCCGGCGGCGAGGAAGCTCACCGTCTCGGCGATGCCGAACGGTGACCGCCGGTTCATGAGCAGCCAGCGGGTCGCCCGCTCCATGAGCTTGCGCGCCTCCAGGACGACCGCGATCAGCGCGTCAACGTCCACGCTCCCCTCGAGGGCCTCGACCTGCTGCCAGAAGGCGCCCATGCCGAAGACTTCCCGGGCGACGAGCCAGGCCCTGGTGATGTCCACCACCGGCAGGCCGGTCTCCTCGCCGAGCCGGAACAGGAACGTCGACCCGCCGGTGTCCACCATCTCGTTGATGACCGAGGTGGTGATGATCTCCCGGCGCAGCCGGTGCGCGCCGAGCTGGTCGGCGAACCGCTCGCGCAGCGGAACCGGGAAGTACTCCGCCAGCGTGGACCGCAGGGACGGGTCGTCCGGCAGGTCAGAGGCGAGCACCTGCTGGCCCGCCGCGATCTTGGTCTGGGCGAGCAGCACCGCGAGCTCCGGCGTGGTCAGGCCGGTACCCGCCGAGCGGCGGGCCGCGATCTCCTTCTCGTCGGGCAGCCCGTCGGTCTCGAGCGACACCCGGTTCTCCCGCAGCAGCTGGCGCAGGTACCGGCCGTGCACGTGAAGCAGGCGCGGCGCCTGGTGGCGGGAGACGGCGAGCGCCATGTTCTGCCCGTCGTTGTGCCGCAGGACGTGCGCGGCCACCTCGTCGGTCAGCGCGTGCAGCAGCGTGCCGCGCTCCTGCGGCCGCAGCTCGCCTGCCGCGATCGCCCCGGCGAGCAGGATCTTGATGTTGACCTCGTGGTCGGAGGTGTCGACGCCGGCCGAGTTGTCGATGAAGTCGGTGTTCACCAGGCCGCCGGCCAGGGCGTACTCGATACGCGCGGCCTGGGTGAGCCCGAGGTTGCCCCCCTCGCCGACGACCCGCGCCCGCAGTTCGGTCGCGTTGATCCGTACCCCGTCGCTTGACCGGTCCCCCGCGTCGGCGTGCGTCTCGCGCGACGCCTTCACGTAGGTGCCGATGCCGCCGTTCCACAGCAGGTCGACCGGCGCGCGCAGGATCGCGGAGATCAGCTCGTCCGGCGACAGGGCGAGGACCGCGGCGTCGAGGCCGAGCGCCGCCCGGGCTTGCGCGGAGATCGGCACCGACTTCGCCGACCGGGGGAAGACGCCGCCGCCGAAGGAGATCAGCGCCGTGTCGTAGTCGGCCCACGACGAGCGGGGCAGGTCGAACAGCCGCTGCCGCTCGGCGAAGCTGACCGCGGGGTCCGGGTTCGGGTCGAGGAAAATGTGGCGGTGGTCGAAGGCGGCGACGAGCTTCAGGTGCCGCGAAAGCAGCATGCCGTTGCCGAAGACGTCACCGGACATGTCGCCGATGCCCGCGACCGTGAAGTCGTCGGTGTCCGGGTTCAGCCGCAGCGCCGCGAAGTGCCAGCGGACCGATTCCCAGGCGCCGCGGGCGGTGATGCCCATCTTCTTGTGGTCGTATCCCTCGGAGCCGCCGGAGGCGAACGCGTCGCCGAGCCAGTAGCCGCAACGGATGGCGATCTCGTTGGCCACGTCCGAGAACGTCGCCGTGCCCTTGTCGGCGGCAACGACCAGGTAGGGGTCGTCCCCGTCGAGCCGGACCACGCCGGACGGCGGCACGACGGCGTCCGCGACGATGTTGTCGGTGACGTCGAGCATGGCGCTGATGAAGGTCCGGTAGCAGGCGAGCACCTCTGCCTGGTAGGCGCCGGAGTCAGCCGGGTCGGGCAGGTGCTTGCAGACGAACCCGCCCTTCGCGCCGGACGGGACGATGACCGAGTTCTTCACTTCCTGCGCCTTGACCAGGCCCAGGACCTCGGTGCGGAAGTCTTCCGGCCGTTCCGACCAGCGCAGGCCGCCGCGCGCGACCGCGCCGAACCGCAGGTGCACCGCCTCGAGCCGGGGCGAGTAGACCCAGATCTCGTACTTCGGCCGGGGCGCGGGAACCACGGGCACCCGTTCGGAGGCGAGCTTGAACACCAGGTAAGGAACGGCCCCTACTGTGTTTTCCGCGCTCGCCTCCGGGCGCCCGAGGCGCCCTTCGGCTCGCGCGGGTTCGCTGTCCTTTTCCTGGAAGTAGTTCGTGCGGAGGGTGGCCTCGATCAGGGCCAGGTAGGAGCGGAGGATGCGGTCGTGGTCGAGGCTGACCACCTCGTCCAAGGCGCCGCGCAGTTCCTCGGTGATCGCCGTGCAGCGCTCCTCCGCGCCGGCCTGGAGCGTCGGGTCGAACCGGGACTCGAACAGCCGGACGAGCAGCCTGGTGATCGTCGGGTTGGCCCGCAGCACCCGCTGCAGGTAGCTCTGGCTGAACTGGATGCCCGCCTGCCGCA
Source organism: uncultured Actinomycetota bacterium (assembly GCA_963767685.1). Taxonomy (GTDB): domain Bacteria; phylum Actinomycetota; class Actinomycetes; order Streptosporangiales; family Streptosporangiaceae; genus Trebonia. The sequence continues at coordinate 219,131 of CAVYEZ010000004.1, read as the reverse complement.
GGTACCGCGCGTAGGCGCGCAGCACGACGACCTGCCGCCAGGTGAGGTCGGCGTTGAGCACCAGGCCGTTGAAGTCGTCGTCCTCGGTCTGGCCCCGCCACAGCGCGGTCAGCGCGGCCTCGAACCCGGCGCGCCTCGTCTCGGCTTCCCCGGGGGTCACAGCGGGGTGGCTCCCGCGGATGCCGAAGTCGTAGATCCAGAACGGCTCGGCGCCGCCGAACTCGTACGGGTGCTCATCGAGCACCTCGAGCCCCATGTGCTGCAACTGGGGCAGCACGTCGGACAGCGTGAGCGAGGAAAGCCGGAACACCCGGAGCCGCCAGCACTCGTTCGGCACCATCGAGAAGCGGAGCGCGAACGGCGCGGACTCCTCGCGCAGCCGCTGCACCGCCGCGAGGTCGGCGACGGCGTCGGTGGGCGTGGTGTCGGCCTTGTAAGTCTCCGGGATGCTGTTGGCGCAGGTCCGCAGCACCGTGGCCGCGTGGTCGGGACCGAGCTGGCGCTGCGCCTCGGCGGCGAGGTCATCGTCCCAGGAGCGGACCGCGGCGGCGATCCTCGACTGGAGCGCCGTCTGGTTCACCTTCGCGAGGGGGGAGCCGGGCGCGGCGTGCACCACGACGTGCAGCCGGGCCAGGGCCGAGTTGCCCACCATCGCGCTGTAGTCGACCGAGACCCCGCCGAACGCGCTGCGCAGGATCTCCTGCGCGCGCAGCCTGACCTGCGTTGTGTACCGGTCCCGGGGCAGGTAGACCAGGCAGGAGACGTAGCGCCCGTAGGCATCGGGGCGCACGAAGAGGCGCACCTGCTTGCGCTCGGCGAGGCCGAGCACGGCCATGGCGATCGGGGCGAGCCGCTCCGCGCTGATCTCGAAGAGCTCCTCGCGCGGGTAGCCCTCGAGGATCTCGATGAGGGCCTTCCCGTCGTACCCGTCCGCGGACACCCCGGCCGCCTCGAGCACCCGGTCCACCTTGTGGCGCAGCACCGGGATGCGGGTGACCGACTCGGTGTAGGCGGCCTGCGTGTACAGCCCGAGGAAGCGGTACTCCCCGATGACCTCGCCCGTCTCCTGGCTGAACCGCCGGACGGCGACGTAGTCCAGGTAGCTGGGCCGGTACACGGTCGACAGCGTGGACGACTTGGCGAGCACGAGGAGCCGGGCCCGCTCCTTCCCGTGCCTGCCCGGCGGGGTGACGGCGAACGAGTCCAGGCCGTCGTGCCGCAGGATGCCGAGGCCGGTGCCCGGCACGGGCCTCAGCTCCGGCTTCTCGTCGTCCACGAGGTCGTAGGCGCGGTAGCCGAGGAAGGTGAAGTGGCCCGCCGACAGCCAGGCGAGCAGCTCGCTGGCCTCGGCCTCCTCCGGGCCGCCGTCGGCGAGCAGTTCGACGAGGTCGCGCGCGGCGGACCGCATGCGGCGCTGGTCCTCCATGGCGACCCGCAGGTCGTCCAGGACGCGGCGCAGGTCGGCGGCGAGGCGCTCGGTGTCGTCGACGTGGCCCAGCTCGACGTGGATCCACGACTCGCGAACCGCGTCCGCGTCGGCCTGGTTGTCGGCCGTGGTTTCTGTCCCGTGCGCCCCGCCCGCCACGTCCCGGTGGACGGTGAGCACTGGGTGCACGATGAGGAGGATGTCGGCACCATGCCGGTTCAGCTCCATCGTGACCGAGTCGACCAGGTACGGCATGTCGTCGGTGACGATGTCGACCACGGTCTCCGCGCCGGTCAGCGCGGTCTCGGCGCCGGGCATGACGCCGACAGCGGCGCGGCCCTGCGGGCGGCCAGCGCCGAGCGCGGCGTGCTGGGCCGCGGTGGCGGCCAGCCGGGCCGGCCCCGCGGCGATCAGGTCCTCAACGGCGACGAGCCGGTAGTACGCGGTAAGGAAGCCGGGCAGGTCACCGACCGCCCGGCTCAGGTCCCCCGGCGGCGCCACGCCCCCGTTGGCGGCGGGCCACTCGCCCGCCGTCTTGGCGATCAGTTCCTCCCTGGTGTCGTCCGGGACCTGATTCTGATTGGTCTCGGCCGCGCGTTCCGGCATTGCCTGTCCACTCCTTCGTGATCGCCGATCCGGCACTTCGTTGTGCCGTCCTGCCCACGGGCATGCGCTGCACCGCCCGGGGGACGACCCCCCGGACCCCCGGCTGTGCCCCGGCGGCAAAACCGCCTTCGGACACGCTGAGGAGCCACGGGTCGGTGGCTGTGCCGCTAGCGTGAAATCCGGATCAATATCGCATCGTAAGAACGGGCGCGCATCGCAGGCGCCTGATGCCCTCCTATCTACAGACTAGGCCCAGGAAGATGCGAAGCGAGCATTTCCTGAGTCTGAGGCCCGTCGGGGTCAGCGGGTTTCCTTGGGGGGACCCACGAAGAATCTTCCGCATTAAGCGCCAGCACCGTCAACCGGTGGAATACCTTCGGGCCCTGCCGGTGGCCCGAAAGATCCCACATCGTGGGTTCGAGGGGGTCGGCAGAAACGTCCGGTCAGGGCTGGGCGGTGATGAAGGCGATGAGGGGCGCGGGGTCGGTCAGGTCGGGGAGAACCAGGTCTGCCCCCGCGTCGCGGAGCTCGGCGGTGGACGCCCGGCCGCTGGCCACCGCCACCGACGTCGCCCCGCCGATCGCCGCGGCCTCGACGTCGCGGGGCGAGTCCGCGACGTAGAAGGTCGCCTTCTCCGTGAAGCTCACCTTGTACTTCTCCTCGGCGCGCAGCCGGGTGGCGCGCAGCAGCGCGCCCTTCGGGTACGGCTCGGAGCCGGCGAACCCGGCGACGGCCAGGTCCAGGTACCGGTCCAGGCCGAAGGCACGGAGCTTGAGCGCGGCGTTCGGACGGCTCGACCCGGTCAGCACCGACTGGACCACGCCGTCGAGCCTCGCCACGGCCTGCAGCGCCGCGACCGCGCCCGGCAGCAGGGACCCCTCCGTGGTCAGCAGCTCCTTGCGGGCGGCCAGGCGCGTCGCGAACTCGGCGCCGAACGGCGCCAGCAGCCGCTCGGACTCCCCGTCCGCGCGCAGGCTGACGCCGTTACGGCCGAGCGCGTCGAAGAAGATCTCCGGCTCGGTCATGCCGACCAGTTGCGGTAGCCGGACGAGCGGGCGGCCGGTCACGGCTGCGAACGCCTCGGCGTACGCTGCCCTGGTGACCTTCACGACATCGAGCAGCGTCAGGTCGATGTTCCACAGAACCAGCCGGTGAATGTGCAACCCCTCCGCTACCCGCGAGAACGCGTCCCTTCATCCTGCCCTACCGCCAACCGCATGACTTCCGGCAGGGCAGGATGAAGGGAGTTCGTCAGCCCATGTGCGGATAACGGTAGTCGGTGGGCGGGACGAACGTCTCCTTGATCGACCGGGCGGAAACCCACCGGATGAGGTTGAACACCGAGCCCGCCTTGTCGTCGGTGCCGCTCGCCCGGGCGCCGCCGAACGGCTGCTGGCCGACCACCGCGCCCGTCGGCTTGTCGTTGACGTAGAAGTTGCCCGCGCTGTACCGCAGCGCCTCGGCCGCCTCGGCGATCGCGACGCGATCGGTGGCGAGGATCGAGCCGGTCAGCGCGTACGGCGCGGCGCTGGCCGCCTGGGTGAGCATGGCCGGGTAGTGCGCGTCCTGGAAGACGTGGACCGCGAGGATCGGGCCGAAGTACTCGGTGGTGAACACCTCGTCGGCCGGGTCCGTGCACTCCAGGATCGTCGGCCTGACGAAGTAGCCGGTCTCGTCGGCGACGTCGCCCCCGGTGAGGAAGCTGACCGACGGGCGGGAGCGGGCCCGGTCGAACGCGCCCCGGTGCTTGTCCACCGCGCGGGCATCGATCACGGCGCCGCCGAACAGTGACAGGTCCTCGGACACGTCGCCGTAGGCGATCGACTGCGTGGCGGCGACGAGCTCGTCCTTGACGACCGCCCACAGCGAGGCGGGCAGGTAGGCGCGGGAGGCGGCGGAGCACTTCTGCCCCTGGTACTCGAAGGCCCCGCGAACGAGCGTGGTCGCGATTGAGGCGGGATCGGCCGAGGGGTGGACGATCACGAAGTCCTTGCCGCCGGTCTCGCCGACCAGGCGCGGGTAGTCCCGGTAGTTCGCGATGTTCTCGCCGACCGAGCGCCACAGGTGCTGGAAGGTGCCCGTCGAGCCGGTGAAGTGGATGCCGGCCAGGTCGGGATGGGACAGTGCCACGCGGGAGACCGCCTGGCCGTCCCCGGTCACCATGTTGATCACGCCGGGCGGCAGCCCGGCCGCCTCGAGCAGGGCCATCGTGTAGTGGGCGGCGAGCTGCTGCGTCGGCGACGGCTTCCACACCACCACGTTGCCGAGCAGTGCCGGCGCGGTCGGCAGGTTCCCGGCGATCGACGTGAAGTTGAACGGCGTGATCGCCAGCACGAACCCTTCGAGGGGGCGGTACTCCATCCGGTTCCACGTGCCCGGCGCGGACGCCGGCTGCTCGGCGAGCAGCTGCCGGGCGAAGGCGACGTTGTAGCGCCAGAAGTCGATCATCTCGCAGGCGGCGTCGATCTCGGCCTGGAAGACCGACTTCGACTGGCCCAGGACCGTCGCGGCGTTGAGCGTGGCCCGCCACGGCCCGGCGAGGAGGTCGGCCGCGCGGAGGAAGACGGCGGCGCGCTCGTCGAAGGGCAGCGCCCGCCATGCCTTGGCCGCCGCGCCCGCGGCCGCGATCGCCGCCATGACGTCAGCGTCGGTGGCGTTGGTCAAATCGCCGAGCACGTGGCGGAAATTGTGCGGCTGGACCACCGCCACCCGCTCTCCCGAACCCATGACGGCCCGGCCGCCAATGGTCATGGCCAGCTCCGCCCGCTGCCCGGCTAGTTCCTTGATCTTGGCGCCCAGCGCAGCGCGATCGGCGCTGCCCGGCTGGTACTGCTTGACTGGCTCGTTGATTGGCGGGGGTACCCGCGTCACGGCGTCCATGCTCGCCACCTTCCCTTCACCGGCGAGCCTAATGCCAGCTAGAGGTATTGCAGCTCCTGAGTGGCGTACCAGGCGAGCTCGTGCGCCTCGGCGGAGTCGACCGCGAAGCTGGCGTCGTCATCGCCCCCGTCGGCCGCGGTAATCGCGTCGGCCGCCGCGGCCACGTCGGCGACCGCGTCCAGCTCGTCGACGTGCCCCGAGGCGATCGCGGTGACCGGGATCGCGCCGTCGACCAGGACGGCGGCGGGCTCGTCGTCGTACGCGTGCCAGCTGACCTGGGAGTCAGGGACGTCGGTGGCAAGGACGACCCGGCGGCGGGGCGCTTCCGGGTCGGCTTCGAGTAGCCGGAGCGACTGCTTGGCGGCCACGAGCATCGCCGTGTACTCCAGCTCCTCGTCGTCTCCGCCGGCGTAGGCCTCGCGCAATGCCGGGGTGACCGCGAAGGCGCGCAGCGGCGCCGGGCCCGCCTCGCCCTTGGCGAGAATGGCTGCCAGGCCAGGCATCGTGGAAGGGAGGTAGACGCGCATGGCCGAAATGCTACCGTCGGGGGCCGCCGGCGGCGGCGACCACCGCGTCGATCGCGTCCGCGAGCGGAACGTGCTCCCAGAGGCGGACCACCGTCCAGCCGGCCTGCGCGAGAGCCGCGTCGGCGGCGCGGTCCCGCTCGACGTTCTTGGCCAGCTTCGGTGACCAGTACCAGTCGTTGTTCTTCGGCTTGCTGCCGTGGTCGGGGCAGGCGTGCCAGAAGCACCCGTCGACGAACACGGCGACCTTGCGGCTGGTGAACGCGATGTCCGGGCGGACCCGGCGCAGCGGCAGATCCAGCCGGAAGTCCTTGCGATAGCGGTACCCCAGGGCGTGCAGGGCGGCGCGCAGCGCCAGCTCGGGCTTGGTGTCGGCGCGGCGGTTGCCGCGCATGTTCGCGGCGCGGCCGGGATCGGCCGTGAACGGGTACACCTTCCCCTTCGCGGCCGCCTCCGTCGCGGACCTGCTCGCCGCCGTCTCCCTCGGCTTAGCTTGCGCTTTCTTGCCCTTCTTGACCCTTGGACGTGCCTCTTCGGGAGAATCCGTCCCGGCGGGCGGGTCCGATACGATGGCGGTTTTTGCCATCGGGCCCGGCCGTTGGGACAGCCGGGGGGTACGGCCAGGGGGATATGGGGGGCGGGAGCCCCCCATGCCAGGGACGCTCGTCCCCCCGGGAGATGACCGTGTTGCTATGCGCGCCACGCGGGAAAGCCTAGCGACCTCCGGCGGCGGCCAGCGGTGGAATGTCGGTGGGGGCGAGTAGATGTAATGCGCAAGCAGTTGTCACTGGCCTGTCCACACCCGGGGGAATCGATGTCCGTAGAGCCAGCCCTGGCGTCCATCCAGCTCATCGCGCTCACGGATGTCTGGCCGCCCCTCAGCCAGGAGGCCGCGGTAGTCACCGCCGACGGCCCAGCGGCGCAACCCCGGCCAGGCGGCGCGCGGCCGCCGGCCCCCGACCCGGGTGAGGTGCTGGCCAGGCAGTTCGCGGTCTTCCTGGTCGAGTGCCTCGCGGGCATCCGCCCGGCCAGGCAGCTGACGCCCTGGCTATCTAAGCGCGGGAGCGTTCACCTGCACCGGCTGATGCCGCTGTTCACGGACGGGCATCAGCCCAAGGTGCTCCGGGTGCTCAGCACGCGCCCGGCGCCCGACGTCATCGAGATGACCATGGTCGTGGTGACCGGGCCGCGCACCCGCGCCCTCGCCGTTCGCCTTGAGCGCGCCGAGGACCCGCAGCGGTGGCGGTGCACCGACATAGAAGCAGCGTTACGCGCACTCACCCTGCTAGCCCCGCTCGCCGCCGCGCGCCCGAAGCGCTTTTGGTCGCGGGAAGAGCGCGCTTCGGCTCGCGCTCGGGACGCGCTACCCGGCGTGACGGGGGTCGCCGTGGCAGCGCTTGTACTTGCGGCCGGAGCCGCAGGGGCACGAGTCGTTGCGGCCCACGTTGGCGAATGGGTCGTCGGCGGCCACGCCGTGCATCTCGACGCCGCCGCCCTCGGCCGGCGCCGAGTACTGCAGGTTACGCGGGCGTCGAGGCTCGAAGCCGGAGGGCATGACCGGCTGCGGGCCCGTGCTCTCAGAAACCGTGCTCTCCGGGACCGTGTCGGTCACGTCCACGTCGGCCTGGGCAGGCTGGTCCGCCCCGACGCCGCTGCTGCGCGTCGCCGCCTGACCGCGGCCGGCCGCGGTGGCGTGGCCACGCCCGTCGGCCGCGTGCCGGCCGCGCGACTGCCCAGCGCCCTGCTGACTGCCCGCCTGCTGACCGCCGCCCGGCTTCTTGCCGAAGGCCGCGGGCGGGGCGACCGGCTCCGGTGCCGGAGGAACGGGCCTGGCGGGCCTGGCGTGCCTGGCCGGCGCCACGGGCGCGGGGGCCTGGGCCGCGGGCGCGGCGCCCTGCGGCGGGGCCGCGCTCTCGGAACCAGCCGGGCCGGCGGTGACGCCCGGGAGGCTGCCGCCGAAGGCGAGTTGTGCCCCCGAGCCGACCTCCTCGACGATCGGGTTCTCCTGGACCTCGAACTGGAGGTTGAACAGGTTACCGACCGACTCTTCCTTGATGCCCTCCATCATGGCGTTGAACATGTCGTAGCCCTCCCGCTGGTACTCGACCAGCGGGTCGCGCTGCGCCATCGCCCGCAGGCCGATGCCCTCGCGGAGGTAGTCCATCTCGTACAGGTGCTCGCGCCACTTGCGGTCAAGGACCGAGAGCACGACGCGCCGCTCGATCTCCCGCATCAGCTCGGGCGTGAGCTCGGCCTCGCGGCGGTCGTACGCCTGCTGCGCGTCCTCCTGCACGAGCTCGGTGAGCAGGTCGGTGGTCAGCCCTGACTTGTCGCCGCCGGCCTCCTCGATCGCCGTGTCGATCTTCAGCGTGATCGGGAAGAGCTGCTTGAACGCCCGCCACATCTTTTCCAGGTCCCACTCCTCCGGGTACCCGTCGGCGGTGGCCACGGCCACGTAGGAGGCGATCACCTCGTCGATCATGGAGCGGATCTGCTCGTGCAGGTCCGCGCCCTCAAGCACCCGGCGCCGCTCGCCGTAGATGACCGTGCGCTGCCGGTTAAGCACGTCGTCGTACTTCAGGACGTCCTTGCGGATCTCGAAGTTCTGCGACTCGACCTGGCTCTGGGCGGACCTGATCGCCCGGGAGACCACCGAGTTCTCCACCGGGACGTCGGCCGGGATGTTCAGCCGGTCCATGATCGCCCCGACGCGGTCGGAGTTGAACATCCGCATCAGGTCGTCTTCGAGCGAGAGGTAGAACCGGGACTTGCCAGGGTCGCCCTGCCGTCCCGACCGGCCGCGCAGCTGGTTGTCGATGCGCCGCGACTCGTGCCGCTCGGTGCCGAGCACGTAGAGGCCGCCGGCCTCCACCACCTGCTCATGCTCGGCCGCGACGGCCGCCTTGGCCTTGGCGACCGCCTCGGGCCACGCCGCCTCGTAGTCCTCCGGGGTGTCGACCGGCGACAGGCCGCGCTGGTGCAGCTCGACGTCGGCGATGAACTCGGGGTTGCCGCCGAGCATGATGTCGGTGCCGCGGCCCGCCATGTTCGTCGCGACCGTGACGGCGCCGAGCCGCCCGGACTGCGCGACGATCATCGCCTCCTGCTCGTGGTACTTGGCGTTCAGCACGTGGTGCTGTATGCCGCGCCGCTTGAGCATGACCGACAGGATCTCGGACTTCTCGACGCTTACCGTGCCGACCAAGACCGGCTGCCCTTCGGCATGCCGCTCAGCGATGTCCTCCACCACCGACTCGAACTTGGCCTGCGCGGTCTGGTAGATCACGTCGGTCTCGTCAGCGCGGATCATCGGCTTGTTGGTCGGGATCGGCACCACGCCGAGCTTGTAGATCTGCATGAACTCGGCGGCCTCGGTCATCGCCGTGCCGGTCATGCCCGCGAGCTTGTCGTAGAGCCGGAAGTAGTTCTGCAGGGTGATCGTGGCGAACGTCTGGTTCTCGTCCTTGATCTGCACGCCTTCCTTGGCCTCGATGGCCTGGTGCATGCCCTCGTTGTACCGGCGGCCGTGCAGGATGCGGCCGGTGAACTCGTCCACGATCAGGACCTCGCCGTTCATGACGACGTAGTCCTTGTCCTTCTTGAACAGCTCCTTGGCCTTGAGCGCGTTGTTCAGGAACGACACCAACGGCGTGTTGACCGGGTCGTACAGGTTGTCGATGCCCAGGTAGTCTTCGACCTTCTCGACACCGGACTCCATGATGCCGACGGTCCGCTTCTTCTCGTCGACCTCGTAGTCGCCGTCCTGCAGCTCCTCGTCCTTCACCCGCCGGAGCCTGGGCGCGATCTTGGCGAACTCGGTGTACCAGCGGGAGTTCTGCTCCGCCGGCCCGGAGATGATCAGCGGGGTCCGCGCCTCGTCGACGAGAATCGAGTCCACTTCGTCGACGATCGCGAAGTTGTGGCCGCGCTGCACGCACTCCTCGAGTGACCACGACATGTTGTCGCGCAGGTAGTCGAAGCCGAACTCGTTGTTGGTCCCGTACGTGACGTCGGCCTCGTAGGCCTTCTTCCGGTCGGCCGGCGTCATGTCGGCGAGGATCACCCCGACCTCGAGGCCGAGGAAGTGGTGGACGCGGCCCATCCACTCGGAGTCGCGCTTGGCCAGGTAGTCGTTGGTCGTGACGACGTGCACGCCCTTGCCGGAAAGGGCGTTCAGGTAGGCGGGGAACACGCCGGTGAGCGTCTTGCCCTCACCAGTGCGCATCTCGGAGATGTTGCCCAAGTGGAGCGCCGCGCCGCCCATGAGCTGCACGTCGAAGGCGCGCTGGCCGAGCGTGCGGCGCGCCGCCTCACGGACCGCGGCGAACGCCTCGGGAAGGATGTCGTCAAGGGTCTCGCCGTCGGCGAGCCGCTGCTTGAACTCGTCGGTCATCGCGCGCAGCTCGGCGTCGCTCATCGCGACGAAGTCGTCCTCAACCGAGTTGACCTGCACGCTGATCCGCTTGAGTTGACGCAGAATCTTGCCCTCGCCGGCGCGAAGGATGCTATCTAGGATCGAAGGCACTTTTCGTCGTGCTCCTTGCGGCAGTACTCATCGGACGTGGGGATCAACTGACAGGCTTTGACTGCCATCGTAGGCGAGATGGGGGCCGGCTACCGAGTCCCGGACCCCGTTGCGGTATTTTCGTGACAACCTCAGCATAGGCAGGCCTTGGGTTGGAGGAGGAGTCGTGGCCGAGCAGGCAACAGGCACCGTGGAGGGCACGGGCACCGCGGGAGCGCTGGCGCACGGCTCCGGCCACATGGAGCACAACTCCGGCAGGCCCATCTCGTGGGTCGGGACCATTGTCGTCATCATCGGTTTCATCATCGGCGGGGTCGGGTTCGTCCCGAAGCCGGAGTGGTTCGTGTTCTGGGTCGGCGCTGGCGTCGCCATCGTCGGCTGCCTGATCCTGTTGTTCTCCAAGGCTATGAGCACGGACTGGTACTAGAACGCCGACAGGCGCCGTTTGGTTCCGGGGCCCAGTCGACTGGCGAGTACTCTAATTTTGCCTTGCAACTCCAGTAATTTCCCTGGCGGAACGCAAAATTAGAGTACTCGGTCCCCCCGGATATGAGGCCGGTTACCCGGTGACCGGGGTCAGTATCTCCATCAGGTGACCGTTCGGGTCGCGGAAATAGGTGCCGCGGCGGCCGTTGGCGTTGGCGTAGACCTGGCCGGGCTGGCGGCAGGCGGGGTCGGCGTAGTGCGTGATGCCCCGGTCCTTGATCCGGCCGAAGGCGGCGTCGAATTCCTCGTCGCTCAGCTGGAACGCGTAGTGGTGCTCATCGACGTAGTCGTAGCGATCGAAGTCCAGGCTGACCCCGTTGGCCAGCGTCACCGGGGTGAAGTGGGCCAGCGGCGGGTCGACGGCCAGGCCGAGGATGTCGGCGAGGAACTGCGCCGATGCCTGCGGGTCGTGCGCGGGGACGATGGTGTGGTTGAGTTCGACGGCCATTGCTAGATCCCTTTCTGTTAGCGCCCCATGCGGGCGTAGCTGCGGACGGCGAGTAGGGCGAACACCACCAGCATGCCTCCGCTCCACGCCAGCGAGATGAGCACGTCATGCGCCGCCTGGCCGCCGAGTATCAGCGCGCGTTCGGCGTTGACCAGGGCGTCGACCGGCTGATGGGTGCCGAACGCCTGGAGCCAGCCGGGCATGGAGGTGGCGGGCACGAAGGCCGCCGAGGTGAAGACGAGCAGGAACACGACCGGCACGGCCGCCGCCTGGGCCGCCTCCGGGTCGCTGACCCGCAGGCCGAGCGACGCGAAGCCCCAGGAGAGCGCGTAACCGAAGGCGATCACCAGGCCGAGCGCGGCGAGGAGGCCGCTCGCGCCGTGCGGGCTGCGGAACCCGGCGGCGAAGCCGACGCCGGTCATCACCGCGACCACCAGCAGGTTGCGCGCCAGGTCGGCGACGGTCCGGCCGCCGAGCACGGCGACCCTGGACATCGGCAGGGTGCGGAACCGCACCAGGATGCCGGTGCGCACGTCACCGGACAGCCCGACCGCGGTGCCGACGGCGCCGAAGGCGACCGTCTGCGCGAAGATGCCGGGCATCAGGAAGTCCACGTAGTTCGTGCCGGGCACGTGGATCGCGCCGCCGAACGCGTAGCGGAACAGCAGCACGAAGATCACTGGCTGGATGGTGGCGAACACCAGCGCCTGCGGGGTGCGCAACTGGGTCAGCAGGTTGCGCCAGGCGACGTCGGCGGTGTCCGCGAGCGCTTCGGCGACGGCGCTGGTCGCCGCCGTGACGCGGCCCGCCGTGCCCTGGCGGGGCGCGATTGCGATCGTGCTCATGCTGCTTCGCCTCCACGGGTCAGCGAGAGGAATACGTCGTCCAGCGTGGGCTCGCGCACCGCGACGGACACTGGGTCGGCGGCCCGGCCCTCCAGGGCGCGCAGCACGCCGGTGAGCTCGCCGGAACCGGTAGCGGACCGGACCTGGAGGCTGGCGCCGTCGCGCCGCGGCTGGTAGCCCGCGGCGGCCAGCGCCGCCTGGGCGGCCGCGGCGGCCTCCGGCCCGGCGAAGTCCAGCCGGAAGACCACCGAGCCGAGCCGGGCCTTCAACTCGGCGGGGGTGCCAGTGTCGGCGACCCGTCCGGCGGAGATGATCACCACCTGGTCGGCCAGCGCGTCGGCCTCTTCCAGGTACTGCGTGGTCAGCAGCACGGTGGTGCCCGACCCGGCAAGGTCGCGCACCGAGTCCCGCAGCGCGAAGCGGCTCTCCGGGTCGAGGCCGGTGGTGGGCTCGTCGAGGAACAGCACGGCCGGCCGGTGCAGCAGCGCGGCGGCCACGTCGAGCCTGCGCCGCATTCCGCCCGAGTAGCCGCGGACTAGCCGGCCGGCCGCCGCGGTCAGCCCGAAGCGCTCGAGCAACTCGTCGGCGCGCACCGGGGCCTGCGCGCGGCCCACCCGGGACAGGCGCCCGATCAGCCGGAGGTTCTCTCGTCCGGTCAGGTTGGGGTCCACGGCCGCGAACTGGCCCGCCAGGCCGATGACCCGGCGCACCTGCGCGGCCTGCGTCACCACGTCAAGGCCGCAGACGGTCGCGCGGCCCGCGTCCGGGCGCAGCGAGGTGGCCAGGATGGATACCGTGGTGGTCTTGCCCGAGCCGTTCGGCCCAAGCAGCCCGAGCACGGACCCGGCCGGCACCGCCAGGCTCAGCCCGTCGAGCGCCCGCACTGGTTCTCGCACGGGGCCGAAGGCCTTCCGCAGGCCGTGGGCCTCGATTGCGGCGTTGCTCATCGCGCAAGTCCCTTCTCGCTCTGCCGTGTCGGCCGGGGGGCCGGCCACCGCGATAGCAAAAGATTAGATATCTAAGAGTTAGATGTCAATGTCTTAGATATCGAAGCTTGGTGACAAGATCGGCACTGCTCGGCCGACTCGCCGCCGTCCCGCCTTGCGCGGGCCTGGCCGACCGCTCACTGGCTGCGGGGCCGGAATGTCATACCCGACGGCTACAGTCGTGGGCGTGGGAGAGTCAGCCGCACCCGTTCGGGATGATCAGGAAACAGCAGCGGGCGCGGACGCCGGGGACTACGGGGGCTCGTCCCCCCTTGATGCAATCGTGGGGGACGGGGGGCCGTCCCCCCGGGACGCGACAGAACTGAGCGCCGACGAGGTGCGGCGGGTCACCCTTTATGCGCAGGGTTTTCTTGGCGCCGCGGCCCGGCGCGGCGGCGTGACCGGGATGCTCCGGCGGGTCAGCGCGGTGCAGCTGGACACGATCTCGGTGCTTGCCCGGTCGCATGAGCTCGTCGCGTACGCGCGGCTCGGGCCGGTCGGCCGGGACCGGGTGGAGAACGCGTACTGGCCCGCGAAGAAGCCGACGACGTTCGAGTACTGGGCGCACGCCGCCTGCATCCTGCCAATCGCGGACTGGCCGTACTACGCCAGGCGGCGGCGGGCCATCGCCGCGCGGGGGCAGCGCTGGCACAAGGTCTCCGAGGAGACCTGCCAGCAGGTGCTCGCCCGGCTGCGCGACGAGGGGCCGCTGACGGCGACGCAGCTCGGCGGCGCGAAGGCGGGCGGGCCGTGGTGGGACTGGTCGGAGGTGAAGATCGCCGCCGAGTGGCTGCTCGACACCGGCCGGGCGGTCTGCGTGCGCCGTACCGGCTGGCGGCGCATTTACGACCTGCCGGAGCGGGTCGTGCCCAAGGAATTGCTCGACCGGGAACCAACCGACGCCGAGTGCCTGTCCTACCTGGTCGGGACGGTCGCCAGGGCGCTTGGCGTGGCGACCCACGCGGACTTCATGGAGTACCAGCGCCTCAACGGGTACGGGCTGTCCCTCCGCGATGGCCCGGTGCTCGACGAGGCCGCGGCGGCGGCCGGGCTCATCCGCGTGCTGGTGCCCGGCGTCAAGCGGCCGGTCACCGCCTGGGCCGACCCGGCGGCGCTCGCCTGGCTCGACTCGGGGATCCGGGGCGTGCACCGCACCGCGCTGCTCTCCCCGTTCGACTCGCTGATCTGGGACAGGAAGCGGACGCAGCGGATGTTCGGCTACCGCCACCTGTTCGAGCCCTACGTGCCGAAGGAGAAGCGCGAGCGCGGCTACTTCACGATGCCGCTGCTCACCGGCGGCCGGATCGCGGGCTGGGTTGACCCCGGTCGCGAGGGCAAGACGCTGCTCGCGAAGAACGTGTACCTCGAAAAACCTTCGGCCGTCGCGCCAATGGCGCGCGCGCTGGCGGAGGCGGCGCAGTGGGTCGGCTGCGAGGCAGTAGCCACCGAACGAGTGCAGCCGACTCCGCTGGCCCAGCCGCTTGCCAGTGCGCTGCGGGCGCTCGGGGCGTTACAGACCGCTCTGGGAGCATGCGAGCGGGCACCGGTCACGGGTTTGATCTTGATCTTGACTCTGCCTTTGATCTTGACTTTGCGGCCGAGGCGAAGCGCAGGGCGCGGCGGGGTCCATGCCGCGCGCCTTCGGCGACCGCCCTTTGGTCGACGAGTGCGCGCGGTGGACCCCGCCAAGCCAGGCGCTCCCCCACGCGATAAGAGCAATGTCAGCCCAGGAGAAGAAACCCGGAGACCCGTTAAACCCCACGAAAGAAGTGTCATGGCGTGCGCCGGGGGAGAGTCAGCCAGCCACCGTTCGGGATGACCTTGATCTTGATCTCGGGAACGGGCTAGCTGATCTCGATTAGCTTCTCGCGCACCGCGATCATCACGGCTTCCATCCGGGAGTGGATCTGCAGCTTCTCCAGGATGTTCCGCACGTGGTTCTTGACGGTGTTCTCCGAGATGAACAGCTCCTTGGCGATGTCGCGGTTGTTCAAGCCGCGGGCCACCAGGCGGAGCACCTCCATCTCGCGCTCGGTCAGCTTCGGGGCGGGCGCGTGCTTGGCCGGCTCATCCTCGGAGTCCCGGCGGGCCAGGGTCGCGAACTCGGTGAGCAGCTTGCCCGCCATCGACGGGTTGATCAGCGACTGACCGCCGTGCACGGCGCGCACCGAGTCGGCCAGCTCTTCGAGCGGGATGTCCTTGAGCAGGTAGCCGCTCGCGCCCGAGCGGATGGCCTCGAACAGGTCCTCTTCCTCGTCGCTGATCGTCAGCATGACGATCTTGGCGGACGGGGCGACCTCCTTCATCTGCCGCGCGGCCTCGATGCCGGTGATCTTGGGCATCCGGATGTCCATGAGCACGACGTCGGGCACCACTTCGCCTGCCAGCTGCACCGCTTCCTGGCCGTCGGAAGCCTGGCCGACCAGCTCAAGGCCCGGCTCTCCTTCCAGGACGATCTCCAGGCCCCGCCGGAACAGGGCGTGGTCGTCCGCGATCAGCACCCGGATCGGGTCGGTGCTCGACCCGGGCTCCGGTGTCGCGGGGGTGGAAGGCGCCGGAGCCGGCGCGGGGACGCCGGTCGTAGCCTTCTTGGCCGCAAGAGACCGCTCGGTCACGGCCGCTCCTTCCGCAGCGTTCGCAGTTCACGCACAGGATAGGACATGTCACTAAAGCTACGCGTACCGCCCCGACAGTGCCAGCCGGGACGGTACGCAATTGCTATGCAATTTCTAATCGGCAACGAGCCTGATCACGCCGTAGTCGTAGCCGCGGCGGCGGTAGACGACGCTGAACTTGCCGCAGTCGCTGTCGTGGTAGGCGAAGAAGTCGTGGCCGACGAGCTCCATCTCCAGCAGCGCCTCGTCGATCGTCATCGGGTGCGAGGAGTGGAACTTCTCCCTGACGATCAGCGGGCCGTCGCCCACCATCTGCATCGGCAGCACGCCGGAGACGGTTGCCTCCGCCTCGGCCTCGTCGCGGAAGCCGTCGAAGTCATGGCCGGGGCCCTCGTCCCGCGGGAACGCCGGCAGCGGCACCACCGCCTCCGGGCGGCGCTGACCGCTCGGCCTGCTGCCGACCCGCGCGGCCGCCCGGGCGCTCGGCTTGCCGCTCCCCTTGCCGTTCGCCTTGCGGCCGACCGGGGTGCCGGCCAGCACGGCCGCGTCATCGGGCCGCGGCATCGCGGGGATGGCCACGTCCGCGAGGGCGGCCGCCTCCGTCGCGATGGCCCGCGCGTCCGCCGGCCCGGCGGCTACGGCCGTGAGCGCGTCCGTGGAGCGCACCGTCAGGTCGCCGCGCCTGACCTTGCGCCGCTCGGCGGCCTTGCGCAGCCGCCCTTCGAGCTTCGCGAACGCGAGGTCCAGGGCGGCGTAACGGTCGTCCGCCGCCGCTTCGGCCCTGACGGCCGGGCCTCGCGATCTGATCGTGAGTTCCACCCGCTCGCTCCGGTCGGCCTGCCTTGGGTTGCGCTCCGTCGACACCTCGACGTCGATCCGAATCGCGTTGTGATCGAGCTTCTCTAGCTTGGCCAGCTTTGCGGTCGCGTGCCTGCGGAAGCGCTCGGGAACGCTGGTGTGCCTGCCTTTGAAGGTGATTTCCATCTCGATCCCCCTTCGGCGTTGATTACCAGTGGTGGACACTCGCCCGGCCGACCTGGTCTTCGACCCCACATCCGCCTGCTGAGAGGTTCGCGGCCTTCCATGGCCACTACTGCCCTTCTCCCGGGTTCGGGGAGCGTCATGTGCCTCCCGGCGGGGCAGGACTTACTTCTAAGCCGCACCGTGATCGGACGACGAAAAGTCGCCTTACGTGGACCGTTTCGCCTGCGGCTGGCATCGGCTTGCCTGGGAGACCCGCCTGCCGCCAGTGCGGCTCGGCGCGCCTGCCCGGCGCAACCACGGACCCGGGCGAGTGCCATGCATGAACGCTAGCTCTTACGAGGCCAAATGTCAGGCTGGACATTTGCCCCGAAACGGAACATAACAGACTTGTAACGATGATTTACCTGCGGGTTCTCAGCCACCGCGGGGCTGTCGTCACCCTGGGTAAATCGGCGAGATGCCCGCGGCTGGCGTGTCGCCGTCGTTGACGGGCATCCAGGAGCCGGTGATGTTGGCGTTGCTCACCATGTGACCCGTTGACAAGGCGGCGATCAGCGGCTGGTTCCAGCTCGCGGAGATCGTTTGCATCTCGGGGTCGACCTGGATGGACGTGGCGGGCGCGCCGCTGACGGGATACTCGGTCACCGCCGAGCCGGGCTGCGCGAGCGCGATGACGTCATCGGGGCCGTACCAGGTCAGCGCCGTGAAGTTAGTGCCGCCGGAAACGGAGTCCTGCACCAGGGAGAGCGTGATCTGCGGACTCTTCGTCTG
The DNA here is from genome assembly GCA_963767685.1 of uncultured Actinomycetota bacterium. GTDB lineage: Bacteria > Actinomycetota > Actinomycetes > Streptosporangiales > Streptosporangiaceae > Trebonia. The sequence continues at coordinate 202,035 of CAVYEZ010000004.1, read as the reverse complement.
CTGGGAGATGGCGCCGAAGGTCAGCTCGTCGCCGCCCATGACGATCGCCACCCGGACGCCGTCCGGCGCGACCCGGATCGCCGTGAACGGCCCGGTCACCTGCGGGCCAACGGAGACCGGCACCACCTGGGAGAGCGGCTGCCGCGTGTCCTGCTTGCCGCGGAACATTACGATCTGGCTGCCCTGCGCCGCCCACAGGTTGTCGTCGATGTCCCAGCTCACCGACAAGTAGCCGGTGCCGCGTCGGGTCAGCTGGCCGCCGACCAGGCCGGTGTAGAGCGTCGAGCCGCGTATCGCGGCCAGGTACGTGCCGTCCCGGGAGACGGCGATCTGAGTGTAATCGGTGCTGAGCCTCGTGATAATGACCGGCCTTCCGCCGACGCTGTTGCTGGTCAGGTAACCCGCACTGGATATGTAGTAGTACCTGCTGCCGGTGCCGGTGGCCGGGGCCCACTTGACCGTCGCCCGCTGCACCGCGTTCGTCTGCCCGCCAGGCGCCCATACCTTGCCGTTGACCACGATCTGGACCGACTGCACGCCCTGGCCGGTGGAGCCGGTTGGCGTGTCGTTGGACAGCGTCCAGAACAGCTGCGCCGCGATTTGCTGCATGGCGTCGTTGTCAGTGCTCGCCTTGCCGATGGCGGTGCCTGTGAGGTTCACCACCGCGGTCACGCCGTCCAGCGTGACGCTGCTCACCGTGGTCTTCGCCGGGAAGGCGGTGTGCGTGGCCCCGTAGGACAGCCAGTCGCCCGGTCGCTTGTTCAGCTCGTTGACGAGCCCGTCCATGATGTCGCCGGCCAGGATCGGCACGTAGACCGGATCGGGAACGAGGACCCGGGTCAGCGGATCGAAGAAGTACAGGTTGCGGAGCTGGTAGTCGTTGCTGAACGAGTTGCTGGTGAGCAGCAGTTCCGAGGGGACGGAGGAGATCCGCCACTGGCCGCCGACCTTTTGCAGCGTGAGGGACGAGCCGCCGGGCGCCGACGCCGACGGCAGGGAGTAGTTCCCGTATCCGAGCAGGCTCGCCTGCACGGTGCCGTTGATCGTCACCGTGACCGTCGTCGGATTCTTCGCCGAAGGCGAGTACGTCATCTTCCCCGGGGTCGGGCCGGTCTTGTAGACAACCGCGGACCAGGACGGGTTCCAACTCTGCTCTTCCGGCGTCAGGTACTGCTTCACGACCTGGGGGTAGCTGCCGTAGCTCGCGGAGGCGCTGAGGAAGCCCTCGACGATTTCCTGCGGCGTCCAGTTGGCGCCTGGCGGCTTTGGCTGGATCTGCACGTTGGGCTGGTTCTGCGCGGCCGTCCCCTGGGTCACCGGGTAGGAGAACACCGGCCCGCCGGTCGGCATCGACACGCACCCGGCGACCGCCAGCGCGGTGAGGACGACCGCGAGCGCGGCGAGGACCGGGCGCGACCAGGCCAGCCGGGGCGTCGTCGGCCTGGACGTCGTGAGCCTAGGCAAGGTGGCCCCCGGACAGGTCCGCTTCCAGCGTGGCGCCGGAACTGGTGGCGATCTCCGCCTCGTCGGGCCCGAGCAGCAGCGGCGAGCCCGAGACGGGCTGGCCCGCGGCCCTCGGCAGGGTGAGCCGGAACACCGAGCCACGCCCCCGTTCACCCCATGCCTGGAGCCAGCCGCCGTGCAGCCGGGCGTCTTCAAGCGCGATGGCCAGCCCGAGCCCGGTGCCCCCCGTCGTCCGGGCGCGGGCGGGGTCGGCGCGCCAGAACCGCTCGAAGACCAGCTGCTCCTCGCCGGGGGCGAGCCCGACCCCGTGGTCGCGGACGGAGACGGCGGCCGCCTCGCTGTCCGCCGCCACGGTGATCACCACGTCGCGCCCTTCGCCGTGCTCCACCGCGTTGACGAGCAGGTTGCGCAGGATGCGCTCGACCCGGCGCCGGTCCACCTCGGCCATGCACGCCTGCACGGGCAGCCGGAACTCGATGCGGCAGCCACGGCGCTCGGCGAGTTGCTGCGCGTCGTCCGCGCTCCGGCGCACGATGTCGCACAGGTCCGCGGGCTCGGCGTCGAGCGTGGCGACGTTCGAGTCGTGCCTGCTGATCTCCAGCAGGTCGGTGAGCAGGGTCTCGAACCGCTCGATCTGGCTTTGCAGCAGCTCGGTGCTGCGCGCGGCCGCGGCGTGCAGCTCTTCCCGCGAATCGAAGAGGATCTCCGCGGCCATCCTGATCGTCGTCATCGGGGTGCGCAGCTCGTGCGAGACGTCGGAGACGAACTGGCGCTGCACCTTGGACAGCTCCTCAAGCTGGTGCAGCTTCTCCTGGAGGCTCGCCGCCATGTCGTTGAACGACGTGGCCAGCGCGGCGAGGTCATCGGCGCCGCCGACCACCATGCGCTCCTCAAGCTGACCGGCGGACAGCCTTTGCGCGGCCCGGGCCGCGTGCCGCACCGGCAGCACCACCCAGCGCGTCACCAGCGAGGCGATCGCCGCGAGCAGCGCGACCAGCGCGACGCCGGCGCCGATGAGCGTCGTCTGGACGAGCTGCAGGGTCTGCTGCTCCTCGGTGAGCGGGAACACGAAGTACAGCTGGTAGGAGTTGTAGAGCGGCACGCCGTACGCGATCGCCGGCATTCCCTGGCCGCCGCCGCTCGGGATCAGCATGGTGTTCGCGTAGTACAGCAGGTTCTCGGACTTGCCGCTGCGTTGCGCGAGCTGTTCCGCCTGCACGTTGGCGAGCAGGGAGGCGGGGAGGGTCGCGCCGGCGTCGAAGCCGGTCTCCGCCCAGAGCGGGAAGCCGGGCTTGCCCCTCAGGTCGGTGCTCAGCCCGACGGCCACGCTGTAGCTCGCCGTACCGCTGCTCGGCTGCAGCAGGCGATCGATAGACCCCATGACTTGCATCGCGGACTGTCCCTGCCCGGTGCTCAGGGGCGTGGTCAGGCCAGGCTGCGACTGGGCGGTGTTGAGGCCGGTCACCACCTGCGCGCGGGCGGATGTTTCCGCGTTGGACAGCAGGCCCGCCGCGATCTGCTCGGTGAGGAAGAAGCCGAGCACCGCGACCACCACGGCCGAGATCACCAGCGTGGTGCCGACCACCCGCAGTTGCAGCGACCGGCGCCACTGATGCCTGATCTTCGCGACAACCACGTGCTCCAGGCGCAGCAGGGTCCGGATGGCGATGGTCAGCTGGTGCGGGAGCCAGCTAACGAACCAGCGCACCCACTTCTTGCGCCGGAGCGCCATCTCCCATGCCTCGCGCACATCCGGCTGGTCGCGCTGGTCAAAACCCGCAGACCGCTGCTCCATCCGTCGATCAGCCAGGTCCCGCCTTGTAGCCAACGCCGCGTACCGTCACGACGATCTCGGGGTGCTCGGGGTCCTGCTCGATCTTCGCGCGCAGCCGCTGCACGTGCACGTTCACCAAGCGGGTGTCCGCCGCGTGCCGGTAACCCCAGACCTGCTCCAGTAGCACCTCACGGGTGAACACTTGCCGTGGCTTGCGGGCGAGCGCGACGAGCAGGTCGAACTCGAGCGGGGTGAGGCTGAGCGTCTCGCCGTTCCGCTTGACCGAGTGACCCGCCACGTCGATGGATACGTCGCCGATCTGCAGCATCTCGGGCGCCGGCTCGTCCGTCCGCCGGAGCCGCGCCCTGATCCTGGCGACGAGTTCCTTGGACTTAAACGGCTTGAGAATGTAGTCGTCGGCCCCCGATTCGAGCCCGAGCACGACGTCCACGGTGTCGGTCTTGGCGGTCAGCATCACGATCGGCACGCCCGACTCGCCCCTGATCTGACGGCACACGTCGATGCCATCGGAACCAGGCAGCATTAGGTCGAGCAGCACCAGATCGGGCCGGGTGTCGCGGAAGGCATCCATCGCCTTGTCTCCGTCCGCGACGAACGTCGGCTCAAACCCTTCACCGCGGAGCACGATGCCGAGCATCTCCGCGAGCGCCGCGTCGTCGTCGACGACCAGCACACGTCCTTTCATGAGCCCCATCGTTCCATGTGTCTGGCTCCAAGCAGAGCACCCACGACGACGGACGGGGACGTCCATCGCTGATAAACCCGCGCTCGCATGCGCAGGTTACCCCTTTTTACCAGGTCCGCACCACCCAGGAGCCCGTTTACCAGGCACAGGGCAATCCCGGTCGTGTCGCCGCGGCACCGTCCAGGCCCGGCGGGCGCCCCGGCCCGGCGTCACACGCCTCCCACAAATACCGACAAATACCGTTGGGGGAATGCCGGGCAATAGGGTTATCGACGCACTTAACACGATAATATCGAATTATCATAATTAAGCGGGGCGCGATCATCGCAAAACCCGCGGCTACCACCCACGGTGCGGTTGGCCAATCGGCCCGCCGCGTAAGGGTCGTGTAAGGGTAAGGCGCGATTGTAAGCGCAAACCTATGAGTCAGGCCGTGTTTGCACGGGTAGACGCCGACGCCGGGGGTAGGTCGAATACGCGCCTTCCGTTAGGTGCGAAACGGAATGCGGCAGATCGTCGCCATTCGGAAAAGTAACGGGGAGAATCTCATGGGCATCTTCGACAAGGCCGAGAGCGAAGCCGAGGACATGGCGCAGAAGGACCCCAACCTCCAGCAGCAGGCGCAGCAGTTCGGCCAGGGCGGCCAAGGCGGCCAAGGCGACATGCAGACCGCGCAGAACACGGTCGGCCAGCAGGGTGGCTCCCAGGATTCCGGCGACCAGAACATGGGCGGCGGGTACCAGGACCAGAACATGGGCGGCCAGGGCATGGACTCCGGCCAGAACATGGGTAACCAGGACCCGAACTCGCAAATGGGTGGCCAGGACCAGAACATGGACCCTAACCAGCAGGGCAATGACCCCAACACGGACCCCAACCAGGGCCAGGACCAGGGTCAGGACCAGGGTCAGGGTCAGAACCAGAACTGGTAGCTATCACCAGCTCCAAGCGCCCGGCAGCACGCTGCCGGGCGCTTGTGCTTCCCGCAGTCACCGGAGTGCCCGCACCGTCAGCCGGCCTGCCGGTAGCGGTCGCGGATCTCGGCACCCAAACGCGGCGCCGAGGCGCCGATGACCGACAAGATGCGGTGCGGCACGCCGTCATCCATCGCCAGGAGCGCGAGGGCGATGTGCTCTGCACCGAGATGGCCGCTGGAGTGCGCTCGTGCCTCGCGGAGCGAACCGTCAAGGCACTTCTTTGCCCGACGGGTGAGCGGGATTTGCCCGGTGACGTGGCTGGGGCGCGATCGTCGCCATCGGCGTGCGGAAGCGTCCGGGGCGAAGGCGGCCGGCCCGAATGCCGCCTCGATCCGCTCGCGCACCGTGTCGAGGTCGATGCCGATCGTGGTCAACGCGTCGCGATCGAGGGTATCGAACAGGCTGCCGCCGGCCGTGTTCTCCGGGCCGATGAGGCGGACGAACTCCGCCTCGACGCGCTCAGGCGTGACGCCCTGCTCGCGCAGCACCGCACCGACCTCGCCGTCGGCGGAGGCAAGGCCGAACAACAGGTGCTCGCCGCCGACAAAGCCGTGCCCGAGGCGGCGCGCCTGCTCGGACGCGCGAACAACAACCTGGCGGGCGTCGCCGGTGAACCGTTCAGGCACTACCGTCTCCCTATCCGGTGGCCGTGCTTGCGGTGCACGGTCTGCTTGGTGACGCCGAGCCGGGTGGCGATGTCCTGCCACGACCATCCCAGCTTCCGCGCGTTGTCGACCTGGAGGATCTCCAGCCGTTCCGTGAGTGTCCGCAGGGCGGCTACCGCCCGCAACCCGATGTCCGGGTCGTTGCTGGCCGCGCCCTCGGTGATTTCGAGTGTGCTCTGCATGTCCGTCAGCATATGCTGACAAGCTCTCCAGCGTCAACATATGCTGACGAGGTCCGGGTTAAGGTTTCCCGCGCTCACCCCCTTTGCCGGGGGGCTGCGCTATTTTCTGGGCATGTCTGAGCCGTTGAGCAACATCGTGGAGGCGGGCTGGGCGGACGCGCTCGCCCCGGTCGAGGACCAGATCGCGCAGGTGGGCGTGTTCCTGCGCACGCAGATCGCCGAAGGCAAGAAGTACCTGCCGTCAGGGGACCGGGTGCTGCGCGCCTTCAAGCAGCCGTTCGCCGACGTGCGGGTGCTGATCGTTGGCCAGGACCCGTATCCCACCCCCGGCCATCCCGTCGGCCTCAGTTTCTCTGTCGACCCCCGCGTCAGGCCGCTGCCTGGGTCGCTCGTCAATATCTTTCGCGAGTACTCCGCGGACCTGGGCTACCCGGCGCCGTCCAACGGCGACCTGACGCCGTGGACCGAGCGCGGCGTCCTGCTGCTCAACCGGGTGCTCACGGTCGAGCCCGGCAAGCCGGGCAGCCACCGGGGCAAGGGCTGGGAAGAGGTCACCGAGCAGGCGATCCGCGCCCTCGCCAAGCGGGACAAGCCCATGGTCGCCATCTTGTGGGGCCGGGACGCGAGGAACCTCGCACCGCTGCTCGGCAGCATCCCGCGCATCGAGTCCGCGCACCCGAGTCCCATGTCCGCGCATAACGGGTTTTTCGGGACCCGGCCGTTCAGCCGGGCCAACCAGCTCCTGCAGAGCCAGGGCGCCGACCCGGTCGACTGGCGTCTCCCCTAGCGCGACGGCTGCCCGACAACGCCAGGTGGCCCTAAGTGCGGCCTCCGGGTACGGATCGGGCCCGGCGCGGACGGAGGGTGGAGGCGAAGGGAGGGTTCTGTGCGGCCGGGTCCCTGGTGAGGGCCAGCCAGCCGACCAGGGCGAGCGGGTAGGCGTAGTAGCCGTACCTGGTCGACGGGGCGAGGGTGAACAGGACCGCGTACAGGACGATGAGGCGGACCGTGGCGTCCCTGGCGTCGTGCGGCGGGCGGGCGAGGAGCCAGGCCGCGAACGCGGCGAGCGCGAGCACGAGGAGCCCGTCCACGGTCAGGCGGCCCGCGTGGCCAAGCTGGGAGATGAGGTGGCCAGGGAGCGGGCTGCCCGCCACCGTCTTGAACTTGGAGGTGCCGAGCGGGTAGTCGATGAGGTTCTGCTTGATGGCATCCGGGGTCGCGAGCGCGTTCGGGGCGGCCGCGAGCGCGAGCACGACGGCGGCGCCGGTGACGGCTCCGGCGAACTTGACCGCGGTCCGGTGCGACGCCCGGACCCAGGCCATGACCGCCAGCACGGGGACCACGGCCCAGGCGGTGGACTTCATCGCGCAGGCGACCGCGAGCACGAGGGCCGCGCGGAGGAACTGAGGCCGCGGCTTCGCCCCGGCCAGGGCGAGGGTCAGGCAGGTGAGCGCGATGATCGGCGGGTCGGTGACGCCGACCGTCAGCGGGAAGGCGACGAGCGGCGAGGCGACGGAGATCGCGGCGAGCACGGCTACCGCCCCGCGGCGGTCCCGGCCCGCGCCCGGGACCACGAGCGCGAAGGCCGCGGTGAGCGCGGCCACCGTGACCAGCGAGGTCCAGATCCTGGGGTCGCCGAGCAGCCCGGGGAAGCCCGCCTCGCGCGGCAGGCCGAACAGCTCCATCAGCGGCAGGTAGGGGTTGTAGTGCTGCCAGTCGGTGATGAGGCTGGCCGGCAGGTACGGCGTGCCGTGCTTGACCAGGTAGTCCGCCGACCGGTTGATGACCACGACCTCGGCGGTCGACGTGTCCGGGACCTTGAGGATCATCCAGACAAGCGGCGCCAGGAACGCCCCGGCGATGGCGGCGGCCAGCGGGGCCAGCCAGTTCCTGGTCAGCAGCAGGAGGAGGGTAGCCACCGCGTAGCCGCCGCACGCCCACGCGCCCCAGGTGCCGTCGGCGTGCCGGGTAAAGATCTCCGCGCCCGCGTACACCGTGAAGATCGCGAACCAGACGGTGATGACGCGGCGGCCGGGCAGCCAGGATGGTGCCGGCGACGCGGATCGCGCGGCGTCGCCCGCCTGCTCAGGCTTGGGCGCCGCCTCGTTCCCAGGCACCGCCGCCCCGGCTGTTGTGTCCACGGTCCTAGAGGATATCCACCGGTTCGCGAGCGCCAACGGGGCACAGCGCCCAACGCGGCGGTAACAGGGTGCCGGTGGTGCTCTCTTGGGGAGCGCGACGACGGTTCCCGTGGACGCTAGCGCGGCAGGTCGGCGGATTCGCCTGGGGCCAGCAGGACCAGGCGGTCGGTTAGGCCCGCTCGGGCGAAGGCGGCGCGGAGGACGGGGGCACCCTCGGTGAAGTGCTGCCAGCCGGTGTAGTGGACCGGGATCACGGAGCTGGCGCCGAGGATGCGGGCGGCCTCGGCGGCCAGCTCGCTGTCGAGGGTGAGCAAGGCGCCGCCGAACCGGTCCGCGATCCGCGCCGCGCCGGTGAACAGCACGGCGACGTCGACCGCGGCGAACCTGGACGCCACCTGCTCGACGGCGCCGAGCCAGGCGTTGTCGCCGCTGACGTAGGTCGTGGGCAGGTCGGGTGCGGTCAGCACGAAACCCGTGACCTCGCCGCTGACCGGCTCGCAGCCCTCGGGACCGTGCCTGGCGGGGACGGCGGTGACCCGGACCGGCTCGCGGCCGTCGCGCGGCAAGTCCACGTGCTGCCACGGAGCCAGGCCGCGCACGCCGGTCCCGTCCTCGGCCAGCCGCTGCGCCCCGCTGGACGTGGTGAGCGTCAGCGGGGCCTTGGCGAGGAAGGCCCGGCCGGCCTGGTCCAGGTTGTCCGCGTGCTGGTCGTGGGAGAGCAGCACCGCGTCCACGGGGCCCACGTCGTCGCTGGTCACCGCCGGCGAGGCCAGCTTCACCAGCTTGGCGCCGTCGGGCCGCGGATAGTCTCCGGGCGGGTCAAACGTCGGGTCGGTGACCAGCCGCAGGCCGCCAAGCTCGAGAACCGCGGTCGGGCCGCCGACCAACTGGACGCGCACCATCTCCAGCCCTTCCCTTCTAACGGTAAACCTCATATTTATCCGTTAGGAAGACCATAGCATCTCCTAACGGACAACGACAGTGGATACCATTAGGCATGGCCGAGAGATCAGCGAGCGCGGGCTCGCACCCGCCAGCGCCCGGCGAAGACGTGTCGTGCGCGCTCGCGCTGGTGAACACCCTGTTCATGAGCGCCGGCCGGCCGGTCGACCTGATCGCGGACGCATCGGGGGCAACCGAGTGGCTGACCGGACGGGGCCTGCTTCCCCGGGGCGCCGCCGTGAGCGGTCAGAACGCCGCGCGCCTGGGCGCGCTGCGCGAAACGATCAGGGCGCTCTTCGCCGCCCGGGCGGACACGGCCGCGCCCGCGCCCGGAGACCTGTCGGCGCTGAATGCGGCGCTGGCCGGGGCGCCGCTAGTCCCGGCGCTGACCTGGGATGACGCCGGCCCGCGGCGGGACGAGCAGCTCACCGGACCGGACACCGACCCGGTTGACGTGGCGCTCGCCCGGCTGGCCGGCGACGCGCTCGGCGCGCTCACCGGCGCCGGCGAAGTCCAGCCGGCCCCGTGCGGCGCGCACGGGTGCATCCGCTGGTTCCTCCGCGCCCACGCCGCCCGCCAGTGGTGCTCGGCCCGCTGCGGCGACCGGGTGCGCGCGGCCCGCCACTATGCCCGCCACCACCCGGCGACCCTCGCGCCTCCAACCGTGCCCGGAGTTGGCGGCGGGTTAGGAGCCGATGCGCCAGGTGTCCAGGTAGGCCTGCTGCGCCTCGCTCATGGTGTCGAGCCGGGCGCCGAGGGCGGTGAGGACCAGGCGGGCCGCCTCGGCGTCAATGTCCGACGGTACCCGGTGGACGCCGGGCGGCAGCCGTTCCTTGCGGCCCGCCAGCTCCGCGAGCGCGAGGGCCTCGATGCCGAACGCGAGGTCCATCACCTCGGGCGGGTGGCCGTTGGCGGCGACGAGGTTGACCACGCGGCCCTCCGCGAGCAGCAGCACGCGGCGGCCGTCGGGGAGCTCGTAGGCGTCGGCGTGCGGCCGGACGTCGGTCTGCACGGCGACCGCCATGGCGGCGAGGGCGCGGACGTCGATCTCCACGTCGAAATGGCCGGCGTTGGCGAGGATCGCGCCGTCCCGCAGCACCGCCAGGTGCTCGGCGGTGATCACCTCGGTGGAGCCGGTCGCGGTGATGAAGACCTCGCCGATCGGCGCCGCGTCGGCGATCGGCAGCACCCGGAACCCGCGCAGTACCGCGTCGAGGGCCCGCACCGGGTCCACCTCGGTGATGACTATCCTGGCGCCGAGCGCGCGGGCGGCCTCGGCGATGCCCGAACCGCAGGCGCCGAACCCGGCGACCACCACGGTCTTGCCCGCGAGCAGCACCCCGCTGGCGCGGAGCAGCCCGTCGAGCACCGACTGGGCGGTGCCGTGCGTGTTGTCCACGATCCTGGTGACCGGGGTGTCGCTCGCCGCGATCACCGGGAAGGCCAGCGTCGCGTCGGCCGCCATCCGGCGCAGCCGGAGCACGCCGGTCGTTGTCCCTTCGCAGCCGCCGCGTACCCGGCCGAGCAGCGCCGGGCGCGCGGTGTGCAGGGTGCTCACCAGGTCGCCGCCGTCGTCGATGACCAGGTCGGGGCCCTCGCCCACCGCGTCGAGGGCCTGCTCGATGTTCCGGTAGTACGTGTCCCGGTCCACCCCCGAGCGAGCGAAGACCGCGATGCCGTCGTCCGCCTCGAGCGCGGCGGCGATGTCGTCCTGGGTGGACAGCGGGTTGGACGCCGCGAGCGCCACCAGCGCGCCGCCCGCGCGCAGGGCGCGGATGAACACCGCCGTCTCCGCCGTCACGTGCAGGCAGGCAGCGACGGACAGCCCGGCGAACGGCTGGTCCGCGCTGAACCGGCCATGGAGCGCGGACAGCAGCGGCATCATCCGTTCGGAATACCGGATACGGCCGTCCCCGAGCTCGGCGAGCCCGGGGACGGACCGATACCGGCGCGGTCCCCTCGGGGGGATGTCCCCCGGGGGGACCGCAGTCGCGCTCATCGTCCTCCACCAGTTTCCTGGGCCACAGCGCCAGTGCGCCTTCCTGAATCCATCGCCTGATGCTGGAACCAATCGGTCATCATGGATGCTTTTGAAAATCAGTAGCGGTAATGCTCCGGCTTGTACGGGCCCTCGACCGGCACGCCGATGTAGTCGGCCTGCTCCTTGCTCAGCACGGTCAGCTTCACGCCGAGCGCGTCCAGGTGGAGGCGTGCGACCTTCTCGTCCAGGTGCTTGGGCAGCGTGTAGACGCCGACCGGGTACTCCTCGGGCTTGGTGAAGATCTCGATCTGCGCCATGACCTGGTTGGTGAAGGAGTTCGACATCACGAACGACGGGTGGCCGGTCGCGTTGCCCAGGTTGAGCAGGCGGCCCTCGGACAGCACGATGATCGTGTGGCCGTCGGGGAATGTCCACTCGTCGACCTGCGGCTTGACGTTGACCTTCTTGATGCCGGGGGTCCGCTCGAGGCCGGCCATGTCGATCTCGTTGTCGAAGTGGCCGATGTTGCCCACGATGGCCTGGTGCTTCATCCCGGCCATGTGGCCGGCGGTGATGATGTCCTTGTTGCCGGTGGTCGTGACGAAGATGTCGACGTACGGCAGCGCGTCCTCGAGCGTGGTGACCTGGTAGCCGTCCATCGCCGCCTGCAGCGCGCAGATCGGGTCGATCTCGGTGATGATCACCCGGGCGCCCTGGCCGCGCAGCGACTCCGCGCAGCCCTTGCCGACGTCCCCGTAGCCGCAGACGAGCGCCACCTTGCCGCCGATCAGCACGTCAGTGCCGCGGTTGATCCCGTCGATGAGGGAGTGGCGGCAGCCGTACTTGTTGTCGAACTTCGACTTGGTCACCGAGTCGTTGACGTTGATCGCAGGGAACTTGAGCTCGCCGGCCTTGGCCATCTCGTACAGGCGGTGCACGCCGGTGGTGGTCTCCTCGGTGACGCCCTTGATCTCGGCGACGGCCTTGGTCCACTTGCCGGGGTCGTCGGCCAGGGAGTTGCGCAGCCGGTCGAGGATGACGAGCCACTCCTCGGAGTCGCCCTCGGCCGGCGACGGGACCGCGCCGGCGGCCTCGTACTCGGCGCCCTTGTGCACGAACAGCGTGGCGTCGCCGCCGTCGTCCAGGATCATGTTCGGGGCCTGGCCGCCCGGCCAGGTCAGCGCCTGCTCGGTGCACCACCAGTACTCTTCGAGCGTCTCGCCCTTCCAGGCGAAGACCGGGATGCCCCGCGGGTCGTCGGGGGTGCCGTCCGGTCCGACCGCGATGGCGGCCGCGGCGTGGTCCTGGGTGGAGAAGATGTTGCAGGACGCCCAGCGCACGTCGGCGCCCAGGGCGACCAGGGTCTCGATGAGGACCGCGGTCTGGATCGTCATGTGCAGCGAGCCGGTGATCCGGGCACCGCGGAGCGGCTGGGACCCCGCGTACTCGGCGCGGGTAGCCATCAGGCCGGGCATCTCGTGCTCGGCGAGCTGGATCTCCTTCCGGCCGAAGTCGGCCAGTTTAATGTCGGCGACCCGGAACGGTTCGGCGCTCATGCAAACACCCTTTCATAGAGTCGCCCCCGGTCTTCGCTCACTCGATATGACTGGCGGCTTGTGCCATCGAGGGCGCGGCCGGGGGGATACGGGGGTCCTCCCCCGGATGACAACTGCGGCCATGACGACGCTACGGGATGCGGACGACCGGACGCACGCCCTCCCGGCGTTTTTTGACAGGAGAATGTTAGATTGTTAGTCATGCGCATCACTGAGGCCGCCGCGCGGCTCGGCATGTCCCCCCGGATGCTCCGCTACCGGGAGGATCTCGGGCTGCTGCCGCCGCTGCGGGACCGCCCCTACGGGCGGGGCCACGCGCACCGGCAATTCACCGACGAGGACCTGGCCACGATCACGGCCGGGCTCGCCATCGAGCGGCGCTTTGACATTACGCCGGCCGCGCTCGCCTTCGGGCTCCGGGTGCTGACCGACCCGGCGGCCCGCGCCGCCGTCGCCGACCTGGGGCGACGCACGGGCCACGTGCCCGCCGGGCCGGGCGCGGGCCGGGCCCTCGACTTCGAGAAGGAACGGGCGCTGCGCGCGCTCGGCGGCGCGCCGCGCGGGACGGCCGACCGATAGCGGTCGGCCCGCCCGGCAACGAAAAATCCCCGCCTGCCGATGGCAAGCGGGGATCTTCGGTGCCCGGCCAGTGGTCGGCCGGGCGAACCCGACGGCTTTACCAGCCGTTCTGCTGGTTGTTGGCCGAGGAGCAGCCCTGGTTGTTGACGGCGGTCGACTTGGTGACCGACGCCGGCGACAGCACCGAGAGCGCGCCCGCCAGGCCGTACAGCGGCACCTGGCCGCCGATGCCGTTGATGAAGACGTCGTTGCCGCAGACCTGGACCGGGATCTGGTTGTTGGCGGCGTTCACCAGGCTCGAGCCGTCGTCACCGGACTTGTTCTGCTGGTTGTTCATCTCGGTGCAGCCACGGTTGTTGATGGCCTTGGCCTTGGTGACCGAGCCCGGGCTGAGCAGGCTGGCAACCAGCGCGTCGCCCTCGACCGGGACCTGCCCGCCGATGATGTTGCCGTACACGTCGTTGCCGCAGACCTGAGCCGGAACCTGGTTGTTGCTGACGTTCACCAGGCTCGACGGACCCGACATGGTTGCGGCACTCGCCATCGGCGCGGCGAAGCCGAGCAGCCCCGCGGTCGCTACGGTGAGCGCGAGAGCGTGGGTCTTCTTGACCATACTTACCCTTCCCCCTTTTTTCCCACCACCGGGCAAGCTCCGGCGATGAATTCGTACGTCCTTGCCAGTCGCAAACCATACCCGAGGTGATCACCGTGAGCGACTAAGTCGATGCAGTTCAGCGAGATTTCCGCCAAGCATTCAAAGAGACAGTGCCACTTCATCCATGATGAACCCATTTATGCTCATCATCGCAGCTCAAGTGCGGTATAACTGCATCGCTCCGCCGGTAATCGCGAGGGCGCGAATGCCACGGATCCGGCATGTTCTGGACGACACGCAGCACAAGTTACACAGAGCGCGGAACCGCGAATAATTCACCCAATAAATTGAGCGCGGCTAACCATTGAGGCTTCTTCCCAAAATCCTGCGCCCGCATGCCTGACTTCCAGATATAGCGAAGGAGGGCACGGTGTCCCGGCGCGGGCGGTAAAGACGAATAGCCCGGCGCCGGGCGACACGGCGGCCGGCGCGGGCTCAGGAGCGGCGCTGCGGCCGGAAGCGCGGGCGGCGGCTGGTGCGCTGGACGACGGCCACCGACGGGTCGAAGGGGTCTTCCTGTCCCGGGCGGTAGATGTCCGGCTCCAGGTAGATGGTCTCCGCGATCGGGACCGCGGCCCGCACCCGCTTCTCCGCGGCGTCGATGCCCGCCGTCAGGTCCGCCGCCGTCAAGTTGGCGGCCACCCCGATCTTCGCGGCGACCAGGAGGCTCTCCGGGCCGATGTGGGACGTGCGCAGGTGGATCAGGCGGAACTTCTCCGGCCCCCCCTCAATCGCGGCCACGATCCGCGCCGACATCTCCTCCGTGGCCGACTCGCCGATCAGCAGGCTCTTCGTCTCGTAGCCGACGATGAAGGCGGCGCCGGCCAGCAGCAGGCCGACGCCGACCGATCCGACGCCGTCCCACTGCTCGTGCCCGGTTACCTGGGAGAGCAGCACCCCGAGGAAGGCAAAGCAGAGCCCCAGCAGGGCCGCGGTGTCCTCAAGGAGCACCACCGGCAGCTCGGGCGTCTTCGTCAGGTGGACGAACTGCCGCCAGCCGTGGCCCTGCTGCCGCACCGCGTTCGCCTCGCGGATCCCGGTGCGCAGCGACAACCCCTCGAGGACCATCGACAGGGCGAGCACCGCGTAGGCGACGATCGGCGAGTCAAGGTGACCGGGGACGAGGATCTTGTGGATGCCATCGTAGATCGAGAACACCGCGCCGACGGTGAACAGCATCACCGCCACCACGAAGGCGTAGAAGTACCGTTCCCGGCCGAAACCGAACGGGTGCTCGGCGGTACGCGCCCGGCGCGACCGGCCGCGGCCGATCAGCAGCAGCGTCTCGTTGCCGGTGTCGGCCACCGAGTGCACGGACTCGGCGAGCATCGACGCCGACCCCGTGACGAGGAACGCCGCGAACTTGGCGATGGCGATGCCCAGGTTGGCCGCGAGCGCGGCGACGACGGCCTTCACCGGCGTAGCATACCCGTCCCAGGAGCAGCAACCTTAACCAGATACACGGTTTTTGCCCTATTCGCGCCTGGTCAGGTCGCGCAGGTCCTTGATCGCGGCGATCGCCAGCGGGTCGATGCCCGCGGCGATCCCGAGGTAGACCGAGGCGTAGTCGAGGAGCTGCACGGTCGCGGCCAGCCGGCGCAGCGGGTCGGCGCTGGCGTCCATCGCGATGTCCGAGACGTCGACTCCCCTGAGCGCGGCGAGGGACGCGGCCGCCGCCCTGGTCCGCTCCACCACGGGATGCTCCCCCGCCGGGTCGGCGATCAGCACGAGCCGCAGCGACTCCTCGTCGCCCGACAGGCCTTCCAGCTCGGCGTCGTCCTCTTCCGAGAAGCCGAAGTCGTCGTCGCTAAGGCCGACGCCGCCTAGGTCCTCAGCCGCGGGGAAGGCAGGCTCTGGCGGCGGCGTATAGGGACCGTCGAACGCCGCCACCTGGTCGTGTCCGGCCTCGGGCAGCAGCCCGAGTAGCGCCGGGTACTTGGCGTTCGCCGCCAGCTGGGAAGCGAACCGCCGGGCCGCCGCCGCCGCGACCTGGGAGCCGCCCCAGACCAGCGGGAGCCGTCCCACCAGGTCGAGCGCGAGGGACTTGGCCGGGTTGACGAACGACTCGCTACTCGGGCGGCACTGGTGCGAGACGTCCTCCATGGCGGCCGCCGCGGCCTCGTAGGCCGCGTCGTCGATACGCGCCACGCCGAGCCGGACGGCGCTGACGAGCAGCGGCACGGTCAGCGCCCAGGGCATCGCCCGCGCCGGCCCGACCGGTGCCGCCGGGATGAACGTGCCCCGCGCCTGCGCGACGAGCTCCTGCAGCGCCGAGTCGGGCGCGCTCACGCCGACCAGGTCGCAGCCGCGCCGCGCGGCCTCGCCGGCCAGCGCCAGCGCCTCGGCCGTGTGCCCGGAACGGGTCACCGCGATCACGAGGTCGGCCGCGCCCACCCAGCCGGGAAGCTGGTAGCCCGACACCCCGGTCACCTGGACGGGCGAGCCAAGTCCGCAGATGGCCGCCAGCGCGTCACACGCGAACGTCGAGCCGCCGGCGCCGCCGGAACCTGCCACCACGATGGTCCGCGGCCGGGTGTCCGGGCCGAGCGCGGACAAGTCGGCCTCCGCGCACGCGCGGAGCGCCGTGCGGACCTGGGCGGCCGACGAGGCGACCTGCCGCAGCATCCCGCCGGGGTCGCCCGCCTCGACGATCTCGATGTCGTCGAGGCGGAACGCCGCGAGCGCGGCGCCGCCAAGCGGCGTGTTCACCCGGCCACGCGCCGGTCGCGGTTCCGGATCATGGCTTACGGGCTTCTTCAATCAGCAGCACCGGGATGTTGTCGCGGACCGGGTAGGCGAGCCCGCACCCGGTGCAAACCAGCTCGCCCGCGGCGTCATCGGCGCGCAAGCCGGCCCGGCACTTCGGGCAGACGATGATGTCGAGCACCCAGTCTTCGAGTTCCATCTTCACGTATCCCTCGCGGTTTGGATCAAATTCCGTTATTCCGAACGACTGCCGGTTCCACGCACCAGGCCAAGCACTTCGTCCCTGAGGGCGGCCATCTCAAGTTCATCGGCCGCCTCGACGTTAAGCCGCAACAGCGGCTCGGTGTTGGACGGGCGGAGGTTGAACCACCAGGTGTCGCCGAGGATCGTGAGCCCGTCGAGCTCGTCGGTGGTCACGCCGGGCTGCGACGCGTACACCTCCTTGACCCGCTGCGTGGTGCTGGCCTGGTCGGTGACCTCGCTGTTGATCTCGCCGCTGGCCGCGTACCTGGAAAAGTCGGCGAGGATGGCCGACAGCGGCCGGTCGTCGTGGCCAAGTGCGGCCAGGGTGTGGAGCGCGGCGAGCATGCCCGAGTCGGCGAACCAGAAGTCCCTGAAGTAGAAGTGGCCGGAGTGCTCGCCGCCGAAGATGGCCTTGGTCTCCGCCATCTTCGCCTTGATGAACGAGTGGCCCACGCGCGTCCTGACCGGCGCGCCGCCGTGCTCGCCGATGATCTCGGGGACGCCGCGGGACGTGATCAGGTTGTGGATGACGGTCGCGCCCGGCTCCCGGGCCAGCTCGCGGGTCGCGATCAGCGCGGTGAGCACGGACGGGCTGACGACTTCGCCGCGCTCGTCCACCACGAAGCACCGGTCGGCGTCGCCGTCGAAGGCGAGGCCGATGTCCGCCTGGTGCTCCCTGACCGCGCGCTGCAGGTCGCGCAGGTTCTTCGGGTCGATCGGGTTGGCCTCGTGGTTGGGGAACGAGCCGTCGAGCTCGAAGTAGAGCGGGACCGTGGTGATCGGCAGGCCCTCGAACACGGTCGGCACCGTGTAGCCGCCCATGCCGTTGCCGGCGTCGACGACCACCTTCAGCGGGCGGATGCCCGAGATGTCGACCAGCTTCTTGAGGTACTCGGCGTAGCCGGGGAGCAGGTCCCTGCTCGAAATCGTGCCGGGCGTGCCGTCGTAGGCCGGAACCCCGTCCGCGACCAGCCGCTTGATCTCGGCCAGGCCGGTCTCGATGCCGACCGGCTTCGCGCCCGCCTTGCAGAGCTTGATGCCGTTGTACTTGGCCGGGTTGTGGCTCGCGGTGATCATCGCGCCGGGGATGTCGAGGAAACCGCTCGCGTAGTAGACCATGTCGGTCGAGCCGAGCCCGCCGTGGATGACGTTCGCGCCCTGCGACGCCGCGCCGCGGCCGAGGGCCGCGGCGAGCGGCTCGCTGCTGCTCCGCATGTCATGCACGGTGACGAGGGACTTCGTGCCCGTCAGGCGGACGAACGCCGCGCCGACGGCCTCGGCCACGGACTCGTCGAGCTCGTCGGGGACGATGCCGCGAATGTCGTACGCCTTGAAGATCTTGTCCAGGTCCGGCAACTTCGTCCCCGCCTTCTGAGTGAGCCCGTCGTTGGCTTCCCAATTGACTTCCAGGGATCAACCTATCGGTCAGGCGGCACCGACGCGCAAACGAGGCACCGCCAGCCGAGGCTAGCGGACAAGCCAGGCACGGCGCGGGCGGGTGTGGTTACCGGCGGGCTAGGACTCCGGCTGCGGGGCGGGGGCGGAACGGACGACGCGGAGGTGGCCCCGGCGGCCGACCTCGACGCCCTGGCCGACCGGTTCCGCGGCGGCGGCCGGCCGGGTCGCTGGCCGCGGCTGGGCCGCCGGGCGCGGGCCGCGCTCGGCGCGCCCCACGTCGCGGACGACGTTCGCCAGCGCCTCCAGGTCGTCGGCCCGCTCCTGCGCCGGGTCGGGCGGCAGCCGGACCACGTCCCAGCCGCGCGGCACCACCAGCCGCGCGGCGTGCATCTCGCACAAGTCCCACGAGTGCGGGTCGACGTAGCCTGCGAGCGGGCCGAGCACGGCCGTGGAGTCCTTGTACACGTACGTGAGCGTGTAGACGGGAGGCTGCTTGCACGCGGTACGTGAGCAGCAACGGGAATTCACCAGCCCACCACCCTCACCAGATCGATATTGATCACGACAGTGGCCGCAGTCCCCCCGCTGATAAGGACCAGGTACGGGTGAGCGTCGTCCGACCGTCTCGCCGCCACCCGGGCCGTCGGCAGGTATTGGATCTCACTCACAACGGCTGACGGTACCTATCCGAACGCGGTTACGCCATCACCCGGGCATGGTTCGCGATCGTGTCGTTTTGTCTGCCTCGACTTCCCCTTGCCCGCGGCCACGTCATCGACGACGTGTTCGACCGGCAACAGGCCAGCTGAAAGCGCGTTCGGGGAGCGCCGGCGAGGGCGGTCGTCGGGCTACTGGGCGGGCACCTGCGCGAGCGACAGGCTGTTGCCGTCGGGGTCGAGGACTTCCACGTGGCGCACGCCACTGCCGTACGTTTCCACTGGCTCGTGCTCGATGCCGTGCTCGGAAAGCCGGGCCAGGATGTCGTCGAGGTCGGTCACGCCGAGCGTGATCATCGTGCCGCCCACCCGGGCGGCCCGCATGTACCGGCTGTCGATGACGACCCACGCGTTCTCACCGACCTGCCAGAGGTGCTCCTCGCCAATGACCTCGTCCGCCGGCCGCCCGAAGAACACCTCGAACCACTTCCGCGATGCCGCCAGGTCACGCACGCACACGACGCTGTACAAGTCCACCGGGCCCGCTCCTTCCTGTCGATTCAGGTGTCAGACCATTGCCGCGGCGGAAACTCATCGGCGCCCGCCTACAGGGTGGCCTCGGCCCAGGCTAAAACGGCATTGTTCCCGGGCAGTGCCGTCCCGGTCAGTGACGCGCAATAGTCGAGGAGCTGGTCCTGGAAGGCGGTGTCGCGCGACCGGGTGCACCTGAGCGGCGGGCATAAGCAGCTCCCGCGCCGCGGCCGGATCGGACTGCCCCCTGAGAACCCGGCGGTCGTCGGTACCCGGCGCGGGTGTCGTGGATATAGCCTCGGTTACTGTGCACATCGGCGAGAACGGGGCTGCTCAGCCCCCACGGATCAGGCGGCGGGACCGGCACGGGCGGGGTCTGCGCGGTCGGCTCGTGCCGCCAGGAGTGCCGCTCTACCGGACTCGATCGCAGCAGTTCGACGACATGGTGCTCGACGCGGTCGCCCGCCTTGAGTCGCGCTGGGAGACCGAGCTAGCCGGCGTGGAGTTCGCGGTCCAGGAGGTGCCGGAGGCCGACGAGCTGGTCGACGACAGCGTGCCGCTGCCGCTCGCCCGGACGGTGCCGGGGATACCGAACTCGGGCGACCCGGGCCGCCCCGCCACCCCGACGCGCATCGTGGTCTACCGTCGCCCGCTGATGGCCAGGTCGGAGAGCGAAGCCGAGCTCACCGAGCTCGTCTTCGACATCGTCGTGGAGGAGTTCGCGGCCTTCCTTGGCCTTGACCCCGAGGCGGTCGACCCCGGTTACCGGGGCGGCCTCGACTAGGAGTTCGCCGCGGGCAGGACGGCCGTGTAGGAGTCCTGGGCCGGCGGGAGGGTGATCGACGTCATGGCGCTCGAGACCGGCAGCAGCGAGGTCAGCGGCGCCGACAGGCCGCCGGTGCCCGAGGTCACCACCCGGACGGCGTAAAGCGGCCCGGAGCCGCGCTGTGGCATGACAACGATCGCGAATGGCGCCCGGCTGCCATCGGTCGGCCTGGTGACGGCGACGGCGAGGGTGTGGCCCGCGGCGACGGCCACCGACTGGCCGCCGGCGGGCGCGGTGACGGTGCCGTCCGCGCCGATCACCGAGATGCTCGCCCGGGCCGCGGCCGACGGCGCGGTGAGCAGCAAGCCGACCGTGATCCCCCTGGTCGCCGGGTTCCCCGCGACCACGCCCTGCTCGGTGATTGGCGCTACCCCGGTGGTGAACGACCCGATGCCCGTCCCCGGGACGAGCACGCCCGCCAGGATCGGCTGGTTGGAGGTCAGCTTGAGCCCGGCCGCCGAGGCGCCGAGCGAGTTGAGTGCGAGCGGGGTGGCCGCGCCTGCCGACGCGTCCACCGGGCTTCCAGGGAACTGGTTGACCGCACCCGCCGGGGTGTAGGCCACCACCTTCAGCTGGGCGTCGGTGGAGCCGGGGACCACCACGAACAGCTTCGCGGCGCTGCTCGCGACCGTCAGGCCAGGAATCACCACGGACGTCGAGGGCGCGCTGGCCTCCGGCAGCCAGGCGCCGCCGGAGCCGTTGCCCTCCCAGGCCGAGGCGGCCACCTGGCCGGTGTTCGTCTCCACGTGCAGGGCGACTGCCTGCGAGCCCGTCACGTACTGGGTGATGTTCTCGGAGACGGACTGGCTCGGCGCGATCGTGATGGCACTGCTCAGGCCGCTCTGCAGGCCGGTGTCGGTGAGGATGGTCACGTCGGCGCTCGCGGTGAGGTTTCCCGTGTTCATCAGGTAGAGCCAGACCTGGGAGGCGCCGGCGGCCTGCCCGGTGCCCACGAACCACATGTCGGAGCCGGGGTGGGTGCAGCTCACCAGCCCGGTGCCGGACGCGTCCGACTGCTCCGCCTCGAAGCCCTCGGCCATCTTGCCGGTCGCGGCCACCGCGGTACCGCCGTTGCCGGGAGCGGTGACCGTGGCGACCGCGCCGGGCGTGGTCTCGGTGACGGGCGGCGGCGCCTTTGTCTTCGCGCCCGCGCTGCCGCCCGTGGCGGTCTTGCCCGCCGCGGACGACGTGCCGCTGCCGGCGGCGGCCGCGGTGGCTACCGCGCTGAACGTGGCCGAGCCGGTAGACGCGGTGCCCGCGTTCGCGCCAGCCCCTTGAGCGGGCAGCGCCACCATCGAGATCCGGGCGGTGCCGGAGCCCGGCGCGGACGGCGGGCAGGACCTGGTGATCGAGGTCACCGCGGTGTCCTGGCCGGCCGACCCGGTGGCCTGGCTAGCCCCCGGCCGCGTGCCCCACGCGATCACGAAGACGGCCGCGAGCGCGAGCAGCACCGCGCCCGGCAGGGCGAGGCCACGGCGAGTCACGACTCGCCGTCCCCGGACGAGCGGTTGCCGCGCCAGCGGCTTGGCCTGCCGTGCTTCGCCGCGCGGTGCGCGCCCCTTTCCTGCCGGGCCGGGCGCGCGGCGGTCGGCCAGGACCCGGACCCGGTACCCGAATCCCGCTCGGGCTCGGGCGCCGCGGTCCTCGCGCCGCGGTCGCCGGGAACGGCGGCCCAGTTCGATGCGTCGTCCCAGTCATCCGACTCCCACGGCGCCCGCTCGACGGGCGGCACCTCCTCCGGCGGGACCGGGTGCGCGCCCGTCCCGGAGGCAGGCTGATCCCCGGCCCGGGCGACCGGCGCGGCGGCCGGTTCGGCTGGGTGGAAGGACGGCTGGGGTCCAGTCGACCCGGCTGGGTGGAAGGACGGCTGAGGGCCAGCCGACCCGGCTGGCCGGAAGGTCGGCTGCTCTCCGGCGCGTGCGCTAGATGGCGCGACGGGCGGCGCGCCCGTCCGCGAGGCCGGCTGGGAGCCAGTCCAGGCGACGGGCTGCTCCCCGGCCCGGAAGGCTGGCGGTGACCCGGCGGGCGCCGCCCGGTCGTTGTCCCACGGGTAGCGGGGCTGGGCGCCGGTCGAGGATCCTGGGCCGGCCGCGCGCACCGTGTTGGTCGGGGGGCCGGTGTCGGTCGAAGGCGCGGTGTTGACGGAAGGGACGGGGGCCTGCGGTCCGCTTTCCCAGGGCGGGCGCTCCGGCCCGGACTCCCAGGGCGGCCGGGCTTCCGATACCGGGGTGCCCAGGGCCGGGCTTTCCGGCCGCGAGTTTCCCCTGGCCGAAGGGTACTGGGCGGGCAGCCGGACGGAATCGGCCCGCTGCCCGGTCATCCGGGATGCGTCGTCGCGCTGCCCGGCGCCGGCGAGCGGCTGCGAGGTGTCCAGCGGATCGGCCGTCTGGCGATCCGGCCCGCCGGACTGGCCTGGCCTGTCCCAGTCACCGGAAACGTCCCAGGGGACCCCGGGCGCGCTGGCGCCGCGGTCATCCCCGGCGTGGCGGCCCCGGCGGCCGTGGCCCCGGTCGGCCGGGCCGGCCGCCGGACGGCCAGTACTGGGCCGGGCGGCGCCGGCCGACTCCGCGTCCTTGGCCACCCCGACCGCTGGCACCTGCTCCGTTGCCGCCTGGTCCACTTGCGACCGGCCGACTTCCGTCTGGGCGGTCGCTACCCCCGCCATCGCCTCCTCGCTCGCCGGCTCCGGCTCGGGCGGCGCCTCGCCCGCCCGCCGCCTGCCGGCGAAGCGCGCGCCGAACCGGTCCGCGCCGCTGTCTGCCCGGTGCCCCACGCCCGCCGCGCGCAGGCTCCGCGGGGCCCGCCCCGCGGAACTCACCGCGCGCCTGCCGCTGCGGGCCTCGCGGAGCGCGGTGAGCGCCTGCGCCTCCTGCACCGGGTCGACGCGCTTGCCCGGCAGGGCGAGCAGGCAGACGGCCAGCGTCGCGATCAGTTCGAGGAACAGGGACAGCTCGCGGGCCAGGTTGTTCCTGGTGATCGAGAGCTGGCCACCGCCCTCGGGCAGCAAGAATCCCTGGGCCCAGCCGTCCACAGGCGTCGTGACCGGCTGAAGCGCCCGCCCGTTCACCGTCGCGGTCCAGCCGCCGTACGGCTCGGCGAGGATCAGCGTGCCGCCGCCGGCCGGGGCGGTCACGTCCATGTTCACCGTGCCGGAGGACAGCACCGTCGTCGTGCCGTCGGCGGCCACGACGCGAACGCGGGCGACGGGCCCGGTCACCTGCCAGAGGTCGTAGGACGAGCCCTTGTTCAGCGCCACCAGGCCGAGCGATGCGTCGAGCCGCTGGGCGAGGACCCCGTCCACGGGGCCGGGCAGCAGCACCCACTTGATCCCGAACGAACCGAGGACCAGGCCGGGATCGCCCGCGTCGGCCCCGTCCGGCGCGCCCAGGGCCGCGACCTGGCGGCTGAGCGCCGCCCCGGCGGACGCGGCGGTGCCGAGTTCTGGCTCGCCGAGGGCCGGGTCCCCCTGGCGGACGACCAGGTAGTCAAGACCCTCGCCGTCGGGCCGCAGGATCAGCGTGCGGTACTGCGCGCCGGAGGTGGAGGACGCGGAGACGAAGGCGGGCACGAGCGGTGCGGAGATGCTGCCGACCGGGCCCTGCACCCCGTCCTTGACCCAGTACCCGGCGACGAGCAACGGCGTGGTCGCGGCGGCGGCGAGCGCCACGCAGGCGAGCACTCGCCGGGAGCGGCCGGGCCCCGCCGGTCGGGACGACGTGGCCGAACCGAGTTGGCCGCTGCCGTTCGGGATAATCTCCGTCAGCCACTGGGCGGCCGGCGCAGCCGCGAGCAGCAGCCCGAGCGCGGCGAGCGCCATCGCGACTCCCGGCCAGCCACTGGCGGGCTGGCCGCCCCCGGTCGGCGCCACGCTGAACCGGCTGACCAGCACGGCGGCGAGGATGCCGACGATGGCCACCGCCCAGCCGGCGATGACGAGCCCGGTGCGCCTGACCGGCAGCAGCAGCGTGACCAGGGCGAGCCCGAGCCCGACGGTCACCCAGACCGGCGGCAGGCCGGGGCCGCCGGGGCTGAGCGCGAGCAGGGCCGTCGGCGACAGCCCGCGGGTGGTGAGCCCTTGGGTCGACAGGCCCGCCTCGGACAGGAAGGCCGACGGGCTGGTGAGCAGGTGCAGCGACCACGGGAAGAGCACGAAGAACGGGGTGACGACCACAATGGCGGCGTTCACCGGGCCGACGGCGATCAGCCACCGCCGGGCGGCGAGCGCGGCGGCCGCGAACACGAGGCCGAGCACCCAGGTGAGCGGCGCGAACGCGGCGGCCAGGGCGATGAGCAGCCCGGTCGCCCAGGCCGCGCGCCGGGCCTGGCGGGGCGGGGCGGTGAGCATCCGGCCCGCGCTGAGCGCGACCAACGGGAGCAGGACGAACGCGACCGCCGTGCCCAGGCGGCCGGCCGCCACGGCCCCGGTGGCGACGGGCAGCAGCGCGTAGGTCGCCGCGAGCAGCGCGCGAGCCGGCGTGGCGGTGATCAGGCGGCGCGTGGCCAGGTAGGCGGTCAGCCCGGCGAGCGGAACGCAGCCGAGCAGCAGCACGTCGACCGCCAGCCACGCCTGCCCGGCGAGCAAGGTGGCGAGCCCGGCCACGACGGCCAGGTACGAGGGCGCGGACGCGGTGGAGCCCACGCTCACCGCGTGGAACCCGGCCAGGTACTCCTGCCACAGGGCGGCGGCGCCGCCCCAGGCGGGCACCAGCGCGCCGCCGCCGAGCGGGGCGGCGGCGAGCAGCCTGCGCTCGGCGATCAAGGCGATGAGCAGCAGCGTGAAGAAGAGCTGGACCCCGGGGTGGCCGATGATCCGGCGGATCAGGGACTGCTGGTCGGTGAACTGCTCGTCTTCTTCTGACTCTTCGACGGTGGCCTGGTGGCGGCCGTAGGTCGCCTGCGGCGGGCCGTTAGAAACCAGTCCCGCGATCTTCTCCGCGAGCCGGAAGAGGGTGCGGGCCGGCGGGATGAAGACGCGGACCGCGTAATACCCCTCCGCGATGCCCGCTGCGCGGCGTCGGCGGCCCCGGATGAGCGTGACCGGGTGCGCGAACAGGGCGAGTACCGAGTAGGCGTAGGCCGCGGACAGGTCAAGCTGCTTGGTGAGCAGGAAGTAGGTCGCGCGGAAGAGGGAGCCGGCGACTGCGCCGCCGACCACCCGCAGCATGGTCAGCAGCGGCAGGTTGACGGCGAGGACGAACAGCGCGTTACGTCGGTCGAGGCGGCGCGCGTTGCCGTTGTCGATCGGCCTGCGGCGCCGCGCGCCGAGCTCGCGGTGGTACACGATGGCATCGGTGACCACCTGCACGCGCAGGCCCGCGGCCTGCACCCGCCAGCAGAAGTCGATGTCGTCGCGGAAGAAGCGCAGCGCCGGGTCGAAGCCGCCGAGCCGCTCCCACACGTCGCGCCGGACGAGCATGCCGGCCGAGCCCACGGCCAGCACGGCCCGCTTGTGGTCGTGCTGGCCCTGGTCGATCTCGCCCGGGTCGATGCCCGTGACCCGGCGGCCCGCGCGGTCGACGGAGACGCCCACCTCGCGGAGGGTCCGCCGGTCCTGGCCGTCGAGCACCTTGGGCCCGACGACCACCACGGCGCGGTCCCGGCTCGCCGCCCACAGCAGCCGCTCAAGCGCGTCCGGGGCGGGCTCGCAGTCATCGTGCAGCAGCCAGATCCACTCGACCCGGGCGACACCCGGGTCGGTCATCCCCGACCGCCGCTGCGCCGCGTGCCGCAGCGCCACCGCGACCGCCTCGCCGTAGCCGGCCGAGCGGCTCATGCCGAAGACCGCGTCCTGGCCGATCAGCTCGGCGAGGACGGCGCCGCTGCGGTCCCGGCTTCCCGTGTCTACCCCGACCGTCTGCTCAACCTGGTAGGTCTGGGCCTTCAGGGCCTTGACGAGGGCGGGCAGCAGCTGAGCACCGTCGTGCGCGACGATGAGCGCGGTAACGGTATGCCTGGTTTGCGGAGCGGTAGTTGACAAGGGGTCCAGCGCAGGTTGGGGGTTAGGGCCGTCCCGCGAGACGGCAGGCCAGTCCGGTCAGCTCTCCCCGCGTTGACGCTGTGAACAATACATCTCGTGCACGCACACGGCAGGATTACGGTCACATGTCAGTCCTGCCGCGGTTGGCCGCACCACGCTGACCTCGGACGAAGCGCGACAGCGGGGCCTGGGGGGCGTCCCGGAGGGGAATACCGTGCGTAGCGAAGGCTGCGCGGAGCGCACCAGCCGCCCGCGCTAGACGATTTCCCGCTTCATGCGGCGACGCTCCCGCTCGGACAGCCCGCCCCAGATCCCAAACCGCTCATCGTTCTCAAGCGCGTACTCAAGGCACTCAGCACGAACCTCGCAACTCCGGCAGACCCGCTTGGCCTCCCGGGTGGAGCCGCCCTTCTCTGGGAAGAACGCCTCCGGGTCCGTCTGCGCGCAAAGCGCCCGGTCCTGCCAACCCAGGTCATCCAGGTCCTCAGGACGGACCGCAACCTGTGTCAGCGGGACGATGACCTCAGTCATAGCGCATCCTCCCTCTCGGAGCCCCCATTGACACTCGTCGACATTCCCGTGTCGGCGAGAATCACACCAATGAAATTACACCCGCGTGTCTTGCTTTAAGTCAAGCGAGGAACGTGGTATTGGCCCCCTGGTTGTCCAAGATGCACGGTAAGTTCCACGAAAAACTTCGCTCCGTAGTCGATTCACCCGGCTCTGATCACGCTTCGTGATCGACTGCGGCATAGCGCCGGTGTTACGACGCAGTCTTTGGTCGCGGCGTGCGGGCCTGATACGATCGCGGTTTTTGCGATCAGGCCCGCACGCCGCGACGGCCGGGGGTACGGGGGGTCGTCCCCCCGGGGGATAATCAGCCCATGCGGATTACCGTGCTCGCCGGCGGCATCGGCGCCGCGCGCTTCCTGCGCGGCCTGCTCGCGGCGGCCCCAGACGCGACGATCACCGTCATTGGCAACACCGCCGACGACATCACCCTCTTCGGCCTGCGGGTCTGCCCGGACCTGGACTCGGTGATGTACACGCTTGGCGGCGGCAGCAACGAGGAGCAGGGCTGGGGGCGCGCGGACGAGACGCATCGCATCGGCGACGAGCTCGCCGCCTACGGCGCGGAGCCGTCCTGGTTCACGCTCGGCGACCTCGACTTCGCCACGCACATCTTCCGCAGCCAGCTGCTCGCGTCGGGTCAGCCGCTGTCAGAGGCCACCCGGGTGCTGTGCGAGCGCTGGCGGCCGGGCGTCCGCCTGCTGCCGATGTCCGACGACCGGGTCGAGACGCGCGTGAAGGTGGGCGGCGAACTGATCCACTTCCAGGAGTGGTGGGTGCGGCTGCACGCAGCCGTCCCGGCGGAGGCGATCACGCCCGTCGGCGCCGAGGGCGCCGCGCCCGCGCCCGGCGTCCTCGAGGCGATCGCGGACGCCGACTTCGTCCTGTTCCCGCCGTCCAACCCGGTGGTGTCCATCGGCCCGATCCTCGCCGTGCCCGGCATCAGGGCCGCCGTTGCCGCCAAGACCGTCGTCGGGGTTTCCGGAATCATCGGCGGCGCTCCGGTCCGCGGCATGGCCGACGCCTGCCTGACCGCGATCGGCGTGGAGACTTCCGCCGTCGCCGTCGCCGCGCACTACGGCCCCGCCTTGATCAACGGCTGGCTGGTCGACGAGCAGGACAAGGCCGCGGTCGACGACCCGTCGCTGGCCGGCATCGCCGTCCGCGCCCTGCCCCTGTACATGCGCGACATCCCGTCGTCGGCCGCGATCGCGCAGGCCGCCATCGACCTCGCTAAGGAACTCATCGCATGACCAAGGCACCGTCGGCCGGGGTGTCAGCCGTCCCGGCGGCACCGGACGAGGCTCCGCACCCCGTGCAGATTTACGGCATTCCCGGCATTCCCGAAATCTCCCCCGGAGACGACCTGGCCGGGGTGATCGCCGACGCGGTCGCCGCTCCCGGCGGCCCCGGGCTCGCCGACGGGGACATCCTGGTGGTCACCTCGAAGGTCGTCAGCAAGGCCGAGGGCCGGGTGGCCGCCATGACCCGCGAGGACGCGATCGCGGCGGAGACCGTGCGGGTCGTGGCCAGGCGCGGGCCGACGACGATCGCACAGACCAGGCACGGGTTCGTGATGGCGGCCGCGGGGGTGGACGAGTCCAACACCGCGCCCGGCACCGTCGTGCTGCTGCCGGAAGACCCGGACGAGTCGGCCCGGCGGATGCGCAAGGCGCTGCGCGGCCGGACCGGCGTGCGCGTCGGCGTCGTCGTCACCGACACCTTCGGCCGCCCCTGGCGGGCCGGCCAGACCGATACCGCGATCGGCGCGGCCGGCGTGCTGCCGCTCCGCGACCACCGGGGCGAGGCGGACGCGTGGGGCAATACCCTCGACGTCACCGTGGCCGCGGTGGCCGACGAGATCGCGGCGGCCGGCGACCTGGTCAAGGGCAAGGCGCGGCAACTGCCGGTGGCCGTCGTTCGCGGGCTGTCCGCGCTGGTCACCGAGGCCGACGGGCCCGGCGCGCGGGCGCTGGTGCGGCCGTCGGACGAGGACATGTTCCGGCTCGGCGCGGCCGACGTGCTGCCCGCCAGGCGTACCGTCCGCGAGTTCACCGGCCAGCCGGTCGACCCCGCGGCCGTCGAGCGGGCAGTGGCGGCCGCGGTCACCGCCCCCGCCCCGCACCACAGCGAGCCCTGGCGGTTCGTGATCGTGTCCTCGCTGACCGCCCGGCTTGCCCTGCTGGACGCGATGCAGGACGCGTGGGCGGCGGACCTGCGCGGCGACGGGTTCAGCGAGGAGCAGATCGCGCGCCGCGTGCGGCGCGGCGAGCCGCTGCGGGACGCCCCGCTCATCGTCGTCCCCTGCCTTGAGCTGTCGGCCGCCCATGCCTACCCGGACGAGCGGCGCTTGCGGGCCGAGCGGGAGATGTTCGTGGTCGCGATGGGCGCGGCCGTGCAGAACCTGCTGGTCGCCCTGGCGGTGGAGAACCTGGGCTCGGCGTGGATCTCGTCGGCCCTGTTCTGCCAGGATGTCGCGGCCGGCGCCCTCGACCTCCCGGACGGCTGGCTGCCCATGGGCGCCGTCGCCGTCGGCCACCCGGCCGGCCCGGCACGCCCGCGCCCGCCGCGCGACCCGGCGGCCTTCACCTTGACCCGTTAGGAGCCGGGCTGCCTGCAGCATGCGGCGCGCCGGTGCCGGGGACCCACTGTTCGCGAGCGAATGCTGCCGTCCAGTCCGCGCGCGCCGCGCTCAGAACACCGGCGCGTCAACGGGAACGCCCGCTGGCGGTCAGCCGGGTTCCATGCCGTGGCGGGCCATCAGGGCGCGTTCCTCATCGGGGGTCGGCGGGGTTTCCCTTGACCACAGCGCCTCGAGCTCGACGAAGTAGGCGTCCGCCGCCGGGGCATGCATGACAAGGAGCCTGGCCGGCTCGTCGCCGTCGTTGCCGAAGGTGTGCGACGCTCCGCGCGGCACCAGGAGGAAGTCGTCAGGGCCGCCGTGACTCTCCACGCCGTCGAGGACGAACGTGATCGTCCCGTCGAGCACCCAGAAGGCTTCCGAGCAGTTCACGTGCCGGTGCGGCAGTGGGCGGCGGCCGCGCGGTGGCACGGTCCGCTCCATGAGGGAGAAGTCCCCGTCAGTCTGCGCGGCGATGGCCTTGAACGCCATTACGCTCCCCCGCGCCGTGACGACCTTTCCCTTGCCGGTGGAAACGATGCTTGACTCGCTCACTTCGCCTGTCTACGCCTCCGCAGAGCCCCGGGCAATGTGACCTTGCTTGCAGGGTGGGAACGGGGTTACGCACGCTAAGGTTTCCGTTTCTGCCCGGGCGAGGACAGGCGCAGCCCGGCCCGCTGGCGGTTTACGGGCGGGGGCGGCGCAGGTGCTCGTAAGAGGCGGGGGCGAAGGTGGCGAGGCGGTCGCGGAAGGAAGTCGCCGAGTCCGGCCACAGCAGCGTGACCCGGCCGGTGCGCTCGTCGCGGTACCAGCTGGTGCACCCGCCCTGGACCCAGACCGTGCCCTGGGCCATCTTGTCGATATCGCGCATGTAGGAGTGCACCGCCTCGGCGGTGACGTCGAGCGCGTCCGCGCCGGTGGCCGCGAGGTGATCGAGCGCGGACAGGACGTAGCCGACCTGTGTCTCGATCATGTAGATGGCCGAATTATGGCCGAGTGCCGCGTTCGGGCCGTCGAGCACGTACATGTTGGGGAAGCCGTGCACGGTGGTGGACGCGTGGGCGGCCATGCCGTTGCTCCACTCGTCGGCGAGCAACCGGGCCCCGCGCCCGCGGATGTGCCCGGCGATAGACGGGCGGGTGGAGTTGAACCCGGTGGCGAGCACGAGCACGTCAAGCTCGTAGCTGTTGCCGCTCGCCGCGACCGCGGTCCGGTTCCCCCCTTCGCCGGTGATGCTGCCGTCCGGGATCCGGGCCAGCGGGGTCGGCTCCAGCCGGACGTGGCCGAGTTGCAGCGCGGCGTAGTAGTCGTCGGAGAACAGGATCCGCTTGCAGCCGATCTCGTAATCGGGAGTCTGCAGGCGGCGCAGTCCCGGGTCAGGAACGGCGGCGGCGAGGTGGTCAAGGGCCCGCTGGCGGAGCAGGTCGATTTCCGGGTGCCGCTGCTGCCTGGCCCCGATGCCGAGTTCAGCCTCGGCGAACAGCTCATCCCTGAGCGCGGTGACGGTTCCCGGGTCGGCCGCGAAGCGCTCCATCTCCTCCCGGCTGTACTCCCGGTCGCCGCGCGGCAGGATGTACGGTGCGGAGCGCTGAAAGACCACGACCTCGCTCGCCTCGGCCGCCAGGCGAGGCAGGATCTGGGTCGAGGAGGCGCCGGTCCCGACCAGGCCGACTCGCTTGCCGACCAGGGATACCTTCGCGTTCCAGCGGGCCGAGTGCCACCAGCGCCCGCCGAACCCGTCCAGGTTCTTGATCGGGGGGATCTTCGGCTCGGACAGCCGGCCGGTGGCGATGACCAGGCTGGCGGCCGAGAAGTCGCCCCGTGTCGTGCGGACCAGCCAGCGGGCGGCGTCGCCGTCCCAGCGCGCTTGTGACAGCGCGCAGTTCAGCAGCAGGTGCTCGTCGAGTCCCTCCTCCCGGACGCACGCGCGCAGGTAGTCGTGGATCTCCCGGCCCTCGGCGAACACGCGGGACCAGCCCGGGTTCGGCCGGAAGGAGAACGAGTACAGGTGCGAGGGGATGTCGCAGGACACGCCCGGATAGCGGTTGTCCCGCCAGGTACCGCCGACGTCGTCGGCCTGCTCGATGATGACGAACGACTCCGCGCCCCGCCGGGCGAGCTGGATGCCCATGCCGATCCCGGCGAAGCCGGCGCCGACGATCAGGACGTCGACCCGGGTCTTCGAAACCACCGGCGCGTCGCTTGCGTCACGCACCGGCGAGGACCTTGCCGTAGTCGGTAGTGCGCTGCCGGACCGGCCGGCCGAGAGCCTGCGCGACCCGCGTCACGTCGTCGAGGGTTAGGACGAGCCCGGCCTCGGCCCCCGCGTCCGGCGCGAGGCGGCCGTCGAGCAGCAGGCCGCCGAGGTCGTTGGCGCCGGCGCGCAGCAGGTCGACCGACGGGTCAAGGCCGTACTTCGGCCAGGCCGCCTGGATATTGCCGACGTGCCCCAGCAGCATCAGCCGGGCCACCGCGTGCACGGCTAGCGACTGTCGGCCCGACGGCCCGGGAACGTCGCGGCCGACCAGGCCCGGAGCGGTGACCGACGCGGCGGCGGGAACGAACGGCATGGCGATGAACTCGGTGAACCCGCCGGTGCGGTCCTGGATGCCGGCCAGCAGGCGCAGGTGCGCCACCTGGTGCGCGGAGGTCTCGACGTGCCCGAAGACCATGGTGGCGGTAGATGTCAGCCCGGCCCGGTGCGCGGCCTCGATCACCTCGACCCACTGGGACGCCGGGGAGTCCGGCGCGCCCTTCATGCGGGCCCGCACGTCGTCGTCGAGGATGCGGGCCGCGGTGCCGGGAACCGAGCCGAGTCCGGCCTGCCGGGCGGCGGTGAGGAACTCCGCGAGCGGCAGGCCGCGGCGGGCGGCCCCGTCGAGGAGCTCCGCGGGACGGAACGCGTGCAGGTGGACCCCGGGCGCGGCCGCCTTGACGGCCGCGATCAGGTCCAGGTGGTCGTCGTCGGCGTCGGCGGGCAGCGGCCCCTGCATGCAGATCTCGGTCGCGCCGAGCTCATGCGCCTCCGCTACGAGCGCGGCCAGCCGCGCCCGCGACCCCGGGTCACGGCCGGCCACGGCTGCCGTGTCGAGGTTCCGGTTCACCACGTAGGTGAGCTCATCGCCCACCGCCTGCCGACGCAGCGAGTCGGCCAGCTCGCACAGCTCCGCGAGCTGCGGGCCGTCCGCGCCGAGGAGCGTCACGTAGCCTTCGTCGGGCAGGGACGCCGGGTCCGGGGCGGCCGCGCCCAGCCACTCGCGGACCTTGTCGGGTGACGGAAGACTTATGCCGGTGGCGCCATCGCCGGTCACGTCGCGACTCATTCGCTCAGCATAAGCGGGAGAGCGGACGACCACCGCTGACCAGAACCTCGGCGGCGGGCTCGTGCCAGGGCCGGGGCTGCGGCAGGGCGGACTCGTTCGCGAGGCCGGTCGCCGGGTCGACGAGCGCGGCCACGTGCGCGGCCACGTGCGGATCAAGCCAGGGCTCGCGGATGTACGGCGGGTAGATGGTGAGGCGCTCCTTGAGCGTAAAGCCCGCGGCGGCGGTGATCCCGGCCAGCTCGTCGAGCTGCGGCCAGGGGCGCTCCGGGTTCACGTGGTCGGGCGTGAGCGGTGAGACGCCGCCCCAGTCGTCGATGCCGGCGTCCAGGATGAGCTGGTACTGGTCGCCGACCAGGTTCGGCGGCGCCTGGACGCGGGCCTCCGGTCCGAGGACGAGGCGGGTGACCGCGATCGTGGCGGCAAGGTCCGCGAGCTCCGCGTCGGGGGTGTCGCGCATCTTCGTGTCCGGCTTGGCGCGGAAGTTCTGCACGATGACTTCCTGGATGCCGCCGTACGCGCGCTGCGCGTCGCGCAGCGCGAAGATCGCGTCGACGCGCTCCGCCAGCGTCTCGCCGATGCCGATCAGGATGCCGGTCGTGAAGGGGACATTGCTCCGCCCGGCGTCCTCGAGTACCCGCAGGCGGACCTTCGGGTCCTTGTCCGGCGAACCGAAGTGCGCCTCGCCCCTGGTCTCGAAGAGGCGGCTGGACGTCGTTTCGAGCATCATGCCCATGGACGGGGCCACCGGCTTGAGCCACCGGAAGTCCCGCTCGGTCATGACGCCCGGGTTGAGGTGCGGCAGCAGGCCGGTCTCCTCGAGGACCCGGACCGCCATCGCCCGGACGTAGGAGAGCGTGTCCTCGTAGCCATGCTCGTCCAGCCACTCGCGAGCCTGCTTCCAGCGGGCCTCGGGACGGTCGCCGAGCGTGAAGAGGGCTTCCTTGCAACCGAGCCGTGCGCCCTCGCTAGCGATCGCCAGGACCTCGTCGGGGCTGAGGTAGAGGCTGTCGAGCCGGTGCGGGACGGTCGCGAACGTGCAGTAGCCGCACCGGTCCCGGCAGAGCCGGGTCAGCGGGATGAACACCTTCTTGGAGAAGGTGATGACTCCCGGTCGTCCGGCCGCTTCGAGGCCGGCGTCCCTGGTGCGGGCCGCCAGGCCGAGCAGCGCCGGGAGATCGTCGCCGCGCGCCTGGAGCAGGACCTCGGCTTCCGGCCGGTCAAGCGGCTCACCGTCCTTCGCCCGGGCCAGCGCCGCGCGCGTGGCCGCCTCGCTGACACCGCTGCTTTCAGCCTGATCGATGTTCGAAGCGCTCATACTTCGCACCTTACGGCACTCCCGGATGGGACCTTAACGACATACCAGGCGACCGGCGGCTGGCGCTGCCAGGGGCCGCTTCACTCTCCCAGAATCTCGGCTAGGCAGCCCGGGCCGGGCAGCGGCGGCGGCGAAGCCGGGTCTATGAAGGGCCGGCCCGTAGAGCTGGCTCAGGGGAACAGGTCGGTCCGGTTGACGATGAGCCGCAGGACGCGGCACACGTCGGCCCGCGCCCGGCTGAATCGCTGATGGCCATTCGCGACCGCACAGCCTTCCCCGACGAACCATTCGGGATACGCGGCGGACAAGGCCAGGTTGCCATCGGCTTCGCTGACATCCCCCAACGCGCTGGCAAGCAGCACGTGCTCGGCCACGGAGACGATGAGGTCCCGGTACCTCACCGGGTCGGGCGACCGGCCGGGCACATCCCGGACTAGGGACCCGCGCAGGGCAGCGAAGCGCTCGTGCAATGTTCTCCTGAGGAGGCGATCGCCGACCATTTGGTCGACCGATGGTGCCGGCGGCTGGCCGACGAGCATGTCTTGCCGCGCGTCCGCTACGACCGAGACATCATCGACCGGATACGCCCCCAGCTGACCGCGCAGCCGGTGCGCCTCGCGGACCAGCACGCGACAGAAGTAAGCCCGCAGGTTCTCGATCTGCTCTGGGTTCTTCACCTTGGCGACGGCATAGAACGCCTCCTGCATGGCGTCCTCCGCGAGGTCAAGGTTTCCCGCCTCGCGCCGGGCGAGGCCCCTGGCCTGGGGATCTTGCCGGATCTCGACCAGCCGCCGCAGGAATTCCGATTGTCCGCCGGGGGATGTGGTGCTTGCCAAGGCGCACCCCCAATTCATGGGGAGTTAACTTGCCTCTACCCAACTCAACTTAAGTTGTGTAGAGTTTGGACGAGAACTCTTTTTTATGGTAAACCCGCTTGATGCGTAGCATCAATAGCTCGAACCGCGCTACTCTGCGTGAATATCTCTAGAGACTGCTGGCCGACCACGACGCGTCCCCAGCGTCGCGGTCCACGGCATCCCTGGGGGAAGTGACGTCAATGCAGCCTGCACCCCCCGCACTTGAACTTGCCCAGCGACTCAAGCAGCTCAGGCAGAAGTGGCCACGGCTAACCCAAGACCAGTTGGCCGCTGCTTTCGGCCGCGAGGAGAAGTTGGGCTCTGCCACGGTGTCGTCCTGGGAGAGCCTGAGGTCCCCCAAGCTGCCTCCCGTGCACCGACTGAACGCGTACGCGCGCTTCTTTTCCACCACGCGATCGGTGGAGGGGGAACCTCGGCTGCTTAGACTCGACGAACTCACCGCGGACGAGCAGAAGGCGTACGAGAAGCTTGAGGCCGACCTGCTCCGGCTCAGGAGCGCGGCCAGCGGCGAGACCCCAGAAGCAGAACAGACGTTCAAGCGATCCTGGCTTTTCCCGGACACAGCCGGGATAACGTTGGTTTGCGCGAAACTCCCTGCCGACCAGATCGGACCATTCGGTGTCCCATCTAATCCTAACTACACAGAACTACAGACGTACGCCGATATGGATGCCCTGGTAGAGTTGTTCGGACACATCCGCGCGGAAAACCCTATGTCTGAAGCACACTTCAGGACGCCTTCTGAGATAAAGCGCGATGATCTTAGCGGACACGTTATTCTGCTTGGCGGCGTGGTCTGGAATGATATAACTGGGAGGCTGTCCGATATGGCCAATTTGCCAATTGCTCAAGTCGAGCATCCAGGTCTGGACTCCGGCGAGATATTCATTGCCAATGTCGACGGCGAATCACGCGAATTCTGGCCACAGTGGCAGGACCAGGGAAGGGCTGGCCGGGTGCTCACCGACGACGTCGGACTGCTCGCTCGGGTGCCCAACCCGTTGAACGCCAGCCGGACGCTGACCATCTGCAACGGCATCCACAGCCGTGGTGTCTACGGCGCGGTTCGCACGTTGACCGACGCGGGACTGCGCGAAGGCAATGAGCGCTACCTCTCGTCGCACTTCGGCGATGCCGCCTCCTTTGGCATCCTGATGTCTGTGCCAGTGATCGAGAACCAGACCATGACGCCGGACTTCAACACCCCGGGTGTCGTTCTTTACCAGTGGGACGGGACGCGGCATGATCGCCCCCGCCCAGCGTCCAGTCCCGGCCACTAGACGGGGACGCCGGTGAACCCTTCCGCCGAAGAGGTCAGACAGTACGGGACGCACAACCCGCTGACGCAGCGAACCGGGGTGGGCCGCGTTCCGCGGGAACCGCAGCGCCTAGACGCGATCATCGTTCCCGCCTCACGTCCCGCGCCGAATCTTGACGAGGCGATCACGCTGGCCCGCGCCGCAGGCTCTTGGCTACTCATCCTGTGCAGTCGCGAACTGCGCGGCACCGACGCGGTGCGCCAACTCGCCACCCGTTCCTACCGCAAGGCGATCATCATTGACGTGCCGACGTCGTATTCACACGAGCTGTTCCACTTTCCCAGCCTATCCGCAATCTCTCGAGAGCTTCCCGAGGAACGTCACCTCTACACCACGGACCTAAGCCTAAAACGCAATATTGGCCTGGTCATGGCACGGATGCTCAGCTGGCAGCGCATCTTTTTCCTCGATGACGACATCAGGGATGTCACCTGTCCCGCTTTGCGGGCCACGGTCAACATGCTCGGCTCGTATGCGGCCGCTGGACTTTGGATCACAGAATACCCAGATAATTCGATTGTCTGTCATGCCAATCGAATGACCGGCGGCTCGCAGGACGTGTTCGTCAGTGGTGCTGCCCTAGCCGTGGATTCCGCCGCAGACATTGGTTTTTTCCCCAACGTCTACAACGAAGATTGGTTTTTCTTCTTCGACTACGCGGCGCAAAATCGACTGGCAAACTCGGGGCTTCAGGTTACTCAACTGCAGTACGACCCGTTCGCAAAGCCAAGGCGGGCGGCTTGGCAGGAGTTCGGCGACGTCCTGGCGGAAGGGCTATATAGCCTGCTGCACGTTGGCCGGTCCGTGGATGACGCGACAGCCGATTACTGGGGCCAGTTTCTTGAGGCGCGACGCAGTTTCCTCGAAGACGTCGTCACCCGCGCCGACAGCGCGCCACGGGTGTACCGAGACCAGGTCGTAAATCGCGGCCAGCTCGTGTACTCGGTCCAGCGGGCGCTCAAGTGCCTGCGGACGATCGATCCTGACCTGTGCGCACGGTATGTCAAGGCGTGGCGCAAGGATCTCGTCGGCTGGCGGCAGCAAGTGGCAGAGATCGGCGAGGTCTCGGTCAAAGAGGCCCTAGCAAAGCTGCGACTGTCGTCGGCGGGGCGGGTTTTCGACAGCACCGCAGATCTATTCCGCCAGGACGAGGCGGCGCGGTTCATCACGGCCGGGGCGGTCACCCTCCCCCGGCTCCAGACCATGAACCAAATGCCAGAACACGCCGCCGCGGGCCCGGATTACTGGTTGTCTTCGCCAAGCACCCGGTAGTGAAGGCCGTGTTTGCGCAGGTCCTCCTGCCGGGCAGCTAGGGCGGCCTGCGCCCCCAGCGCGTCGGGTTCCAACTGGTACTCGTACCGGAGTTCAGTCCGGCCGCTCTGGTCGCCTAGTTCCTGGCGGGTCACATACGTGAAGCCCATGCGTTTATACAAACGGATAGCGGTTTGATTCTTATCGAAAACCCAGAGCAGAAACCGGCTTACACTTGGGCTTTTAGCACGCTCAACCTCAAAGAGAAACCTCACCAGCCGCTCCGCCACGCGTTTACCGCGGAGTTCCGGGTCTATCCAGACCGACTCGATGAAGCGCGCCGCGACTGGATCAACATCCCGGTCCATCTCATGATGTGGCCACCGAGCGACCGCGAAGCCGACTACCTTATCGCCTCTTTGAATGACTGCCCAGGTAGAGGAGCTGACCTCGCTCTCCCAGTAATCCGCTTCCTTGTCATCGAGGTCGTCGATGGTCGTGAGGAAGGCTTCTGGCGACGTCGAGATAGCCGCGCGCATCGCCTTTTCCAATATTATCGCGTCACGGAGCCTGGACCGGGGCTGGGCGTCAACGGGATCCTCCGCGCCAGAGGCTTGGTCCGCCATGCCACCTCCCCCTTTTGCGGATCTCCGTTGTTCGCATGCGCGATCAGTGCTAGCGGCCAGGATACGTGGCGGTACTTCGGCTCTCATGCCCCAGGGGTGCAAGCTAAACCGCCCCACCCCGGCGGAAGTGTCAGGATCGGCCGTCTCTTCTGCTCTTCCCTTTCGGAATAGCTGAATGGATCTCGCGGGGGGCCGCGAGATTAACACGGGGGAAGGCAGATGGTGAACCTTAGCTATCGAATCGGCCGTATCGGCTACGCGGCGGGGAGCGCGGTGGCTCGCCGGGTGCTCGTGGCGATCGAGGAGCCGACCAATGTCTTACCGGCCGGGCTGGGGTAACCGTTCGACGGTTTCCCTGGTCTCAGCCAGATAGGCGGGTCCGCCGAGCGGGACCCGGCGGGCGATTTCCGCGGCCGCGGCCGAGGGAACCGGCGGAACGCAGGCCCTCGGGTCGATCGCGGCCTGTTGCCGGGCGGCCAGGTAAGCCCGGTCGGCGTCCCCCGCCGCCGCCCAGTCGAGGCGGCACCGGCCCCACGCCGCGGCCGCCAGTGCCGACCAGTCCGTGCTGGTCGCCGACGGGTCAAGCGCCGCCGGCGCCCGCTCGGCCCGCAGCGCGGCATCGGCCCAGCGCAGAGCGCGCCTGGTCCAGTGCCCCGGGAGGCTGTGCACCGGCCGCTTGCCTTGCACCACCTCGATCCAGCTTGCCGCCAGCTCGTCCGAGGGGAAGGGCAACCGAATCTCGGCCCGGGCCCTGGATCCGACGACGGTGAAGTCCGCCTGCGCCAGGATCCGGCGAACCGCTGGAATCACGAGCCTGGCCCGGCAGTCGGCAAGCGTGCGTCGGTCGGCTCCCGGCACGAGCGATGCCTCGACGACAACCCGGCCACCGCCTGCGCGCAGCACAACGAGGTCGGAGTACGGAGACAGCCCGAAGTGGAACAGCCCTCCTGGCACCATGCCGGGATCAAGCATCCACTGCGGCCCGGCCAGGTACGTGCAGTCCTTTTCCAGGCTCTTCACTTCAGCGGCCACGCCCAGGACCGGTACCCGCGCGGCGGCAGGCGGAGGGCCGGCCTGGATGCCGGTCGTTCCCTGCAGTCCGCCGCGCTCCGCGAGTTCGGCGGCCTCTGCCGCCCACCAGGGCGAGCCCGCCGGTACCGGACTGGTGGCCTGGGCCGCGGAGAGACGCGCCAGGCTGGAGAGCGTTCTGGCCAGCTCCGGTTCGGGACCACCGAGCACGGGCGCTGCCCGCCGCTCGCATCCGCGCGGGAGCGCGGCTCCGAGCACCACCCCTGGTGCTTCCTGACCGAACAACCGGCTGAGCAGCGCGGCCGCCCGCTCGTCAATGGCGGCGAACCCGCCTGCCTCGGCCACATCCACCACCGCCCGGCAGAGATGGCCGTCGACCCGGTCAAAGGCCAGGTCCAGACCTGGCACAGGAGTCAGCAAGGCCTCTCCCGCCGCGCTAGCGGGCAGCCCTGGAAGCGTTACCTGGCCTGCTTCGCGCTCAAAGCTCGGCCTGAGGTCGTTCATGATGACAACTCCCCCCGGCGAGCCCTATGTCAGGCCTCGGTGGGCGGGGAGCGGCCAGGCACGGCCGTCCACCGCCGGTCAGTCGGCCGGGAAGGTGACGTGGATGGCGCGGTCGAGCGCGGCGGCCCACTCGGAGCGGGTGCGCAGCACAGCGCCGGCGTGCGGCGCCCGCTCCCGTGGTCGCGGGACCGGGTCGGCCAGTTCGCGGTCCGGCTCCCCGTACTCGGCAAAAGTCTCTATGGCCATTTCCGCCCCCTTAGGTCACGTCCTCACAGTGAGGAGCAGGCCGACCAGGGAACCTGACACAGTCGCGGTGCCCGCGGTGTTATCCCGTTACGAACTCGGCCACGACGGCGGCTAGGGAGGCGAGCGAGGCCGCGGTGAAGCCGTCGGCGTCGAGGGGCTGGATGGTCACGTGGTCGGCTCCGGCGTCCA
Source organism: uncultured Actinomycetota bacterium (assembly GCA_963767685.1). Classification (GTDB taxonomy): domain Bacteria; phylum Actinomycetota; class Actinomycetes; order Streptosporangiales; family Streptosporangiaceae; genus Trebonia. The sequence goes on along the minus strand of CAVYEZ010000004.1, from coordinate 162,206 downwards.
GGTGAGAGCTGAGGCGCTCACGAAGCGGCGCGGGACCGTTCGGGATGATCTGGGAGATCAGCCGGTCGCTGCCGGTGCCCTGGAAGTCGGCGGCACCGAAGCCGAACCTTTCCAGGTTCTTGGTGTAATTCGGCAGCCGCAGGTAGCGCTCTGCGTAGGCGCGGGCCGTGGCCGCGCCCGCCGCCGGGTCGCCGGCGAGCGTGCAGGCCAGCTCGGGGACGAGCAGCGGGGCCGGGCCGAGGACCTCGCGGGCGAACCGGGTGTGCTCCGGCGTCGTGAAGTAGGGGTGCGAGCCCAGCGCCTGGTCGCGGGCGAGCTCGAGCATCTTCGGGCCGAGGGCCGCGATCACGATCGGGGGAAGTTCCTGGTCCCCGCCGTGGTACGCCGGGTGGTCAAGCTCGTCGAGGAACTTCTCCATCTTCCTGAGCGGGCGCTGGTAGGCGTGGCCGAGCGTTTCCACGAGGGGCGCGTGGCTGACGCCGACACCGAGGATGAACCGTCCGGGAAAATCGGCCGCCAGCGCCTCCGCCTCGGTCCGCAGCGCGGCGGGCTCCCAGGCCCAGACGTTCGCGATGCCGGTCGCCACGATCAGCCGCTCGCTGCCCGCCAGTTGCGCGCGGAGGCGGGCGAACGCGGCCTTGTCCGGGTTGCCGCCGCCCACCCAGACCGACGTGAACCCGGCCCGCTCGATGGCCGCCGCGGTGGACGCGGGGTCCACGCCGACCCGTTCGGGAGGCGGCATCCAGATTCCTACGCGGCCGAGCCGCGAGCGCAGTTCATCGGTCGTCATGTCAACTGTCAGCGGCCCGCGCCAGCGGTTCATTCCCCCAGAAGATCGAGAGCATCAGTCCGAACGGAGGCGCGGTTCCCCCGGTACCCCACCCTGGACGGCGCGGGCCAGGGGCCGCAGGTGATCAGGCGGAGCCCGGTGCTACCGGGATGAGCAAGCTGACCCGGTCTCCGACGTCCAGGGTGATGTCGCGGTCGGGTCGCCTGAGCGAGCCGCCGCGCAGCACCGACACCGGGATGCTCGCCGCCGGCCAGCCCGCGTCGCCCAGTGTCCGCCCGGCGGCGGGCGAGTCCGGGGTGATGACGACCTCGGCGACGTAGTAGCCGGGCAGCGGAACGGACGGGTGCCCGGCCACGGCCCGCGCGTCGTCGTGCTCCCAGTCGGCGGCCGCCTGCGCCTCCGCGGTCTGGGCCGCGGTGCCCGCGACCCGGTGGGCGAGCGCGCGCAGCACGCCTGCGCTGGTGACCCAGCCTTCCAGGTGCCGCTCGTCCGGTGACACCACGGGCAGCCCGTCGCGGCCGTAGACCGCCAGCTGGCGCAGCGCCTGGCCGAGCGATTCCGAGGCAAGGAGCGCCTGCACGTCATGCCGGTAGGCAACCCGGCCAGGAAGGGCCGTCTCCTCCGGCCCCTCCCCGGCGCCGACCTCCCCGCCGACGGTAGCCAGCGACCTGGCGTCTGGCGGGACGGGAAGCGCGGGCCGGAAGGGTCGCATGACGTCGGTGATCTTCAGGTCCTGCAGCGCCCGCCAGGGGGCGGCGCGGTCGATGTCGATACCGCGGCGCAGCAGCTTGGTGGTGTAGATGGTGCCGTAGGACAGAGCCCGGGAGACGGTGGTGGCGATCGCGACCGCGAGCATCACCGGCAGGGTCAGCGAGAAGTCGCCGCTCATCTCCACCACGCTCGCCAGCGAGGTCAGCGGGGCGCGGGCGGCGGCGGTGAACACCGCGCCCATCGCGACCACCGCGTACAGCGCCGGCTGGCCCGCGCTGGCGCCGAAAAGGTGGTTGACGATGTCGCCGTAGGCGTAGCCGGAGGTGACGCCGATGAAAAGCGACGGGGCGAAGATCCCGCCCGAGCCGCCGATCCCGATCGACAGGCTGGTCGCGGCGATCTTGCCGAAGGCGAGGATGACCAGGAACCACAGCGCGTATCCGCCCGCGGCGGTCTTATACATGACCGGGTAGCCGACGCCGTACATCTGCGGCAGCGCGAGCAGCAGCAGGCCGAGCGCGACCCCGCCGACGGCGGGCCTGGCCCACTCGGGACGGTCCTTCCACAGCGCGTCCCACAAGTCCTCGACCTTGTACAGCACCTTCGCGAACGCCAGCCCCATCAGCGCGGCGACCACCGCGAGCCCGGCGACGAGCAGGTAGGTGGCCGGGTGATGGAGCGCGATCCCCGCCGGGAACCCGGACAGGAACGGCTTGTCGCCGAGGAACGGGATGGCGATGACGTCGGCGACCATCGCCGAGAGCATCACGGTGAACAGCGCGTCGACCGCGAACTCGCGCAAGATGATCTCCACGCCGAAGAACACGCCGGTAATGGGGGCGTTGAACGTGGCGGAGATGCCGCCCGCCGCCCCGCACGCGACCATGATCCGCAGCCGGCTCTCCGGCATCCGCACCCACTGCCCGATGCTGGAAGCCAGCGCGGAGCCGATCTGCACGATCGGGCCCTCGCGGCCCACCGAGCCGCCGGACCCGATGGTCAGCGCCGAGGCGAGGGCCTTGACCACGCTCACCTGCCAGCGGATCCGGCCGCCGTTGTCGGCGACCGCGATCATCACCTCGGGCACGCCGTGCCCGCGCGCCTCCCGCGCCCACCGGTAGATCAGCGGCCCGTACAACAGACCGCCGATCACCGGGATCACCACGAAGAAGCCCAGGCCCAGCCACGGCAGGCGGCTGCTGCCGACGTAGCCGGCCTGCCCGAACTCGCTGTGCCCGGTCGCCAGCCAGGTGAAGAAGTAGATCAGGTACCGGAACGCAACCGCGCCGAGCCCGGCCCCCGCGCCCACCACGAGCGCGAGCAGGAACATCCCGCCGCGCCCGGCGCGCAGCCACGCCAGTGCCCGCGTCACAGCGAGGCTGCCCGCCCCAACCGCCGTCATGCCCGCCCCTTCACCTTCACACCGTCACCGACAGGCAGGACCGCGTGCATTAGCCAATACTTGTATTAGTCAATGCTTGTATACTGCAATAGTTGTATCTTACATGCAACGACAGCGCTCGACGCGCACCGGACGCGGGCAAATGCTGGTGCGTGCAATAGTTGGGTCACGCAGTGACTACGAGGCGGAAGGCTCGCTGGAATGCCATCGATACACGATCAGGACCGCTCCGGGCTCGCCCCCGGGGCCGCGGAGGTGCTGCAGGCCGCGACGCGGGTGCTGGCCGGGGTGGCGCTGCGGAGCCTGGACGCGCTGGACTCAGCGGTGACCTTGCCGCAGTTCCGGCTGCTGGCCGTGCTCGCCGACCTGGGACCGGTGCCGACCGGGAAGGCGGCCCGCACGCTGGGCCTGGATCCGTCGACCGTCACCCGGCTGGCCGACCGGATGGTCGCCGCCGGGCACGTGACCCGGGGCACCGAGCCGCAGCACCGCGGCGTGGTCACCCTCGAGCTCACCGCCACCGGCCGGCACCTGGTCGCGGTCGCCGACGGATGGCGGCGGCAGGAACTGGCCGACATCATGGCCCGGCTCGCGCCGCGAGATCAGGAAGCGGTGACCGCCGCGCTCGGGCTGCTGGTTGCCGCGGCGGGCGACGACTACGGGATCACCGCTCACCGCCCGGTACCGCTGTGACATCCGAGGTACCGCCGCGAGCCGCCCTCGCATCCTGGGCCGCCTTAGTCCACCGCCGCAGGTCTGCGGTGATCTGCGGGTTGCCGCGAGCGGTCTTCAGCGGCAGCAGGGTGACCAGCGCGGCCGGGGTCAGCTCCCGGGCCAGCAGCTGGTCCTCCCCGCTCCCGTTACCGGATTGGGGCATTCATTTTGCGGGGCGGCCGCCCAAGATGCGCCTTGGCTTGTCCGTGCGCGCCGGGCAAGGGCTCGGCGCTTTCACGGAAGTCCGGCGGTGCCCGGTACGGCTCGTTGCCCCCTTCGCGGCCGCTGTCCGGGCCGCCCGCATCTTGTTTCCGCTGCCCGCGGTCAGCGCGACGGCGGCGGCCGGCAGCGCGGCGGCGGCCCAGAAGGCAGCGCGGAAACCGGAGCCTGCCGCGATGAGGCCGCTCACCGGTCCGGCTATGAGGATGCCGAGGTCCCAGAACGAGGTCATGGCCCCCATCGCGGCGCCTGCCGCCGAGGCGGATGCCCGGCGCAGCGTGAGCTTGGTGGCAGCCGGGTAGACGAGCCCGAGGCCGGCGCTGGCGAGCGCGACGGCGCAGAGGGCGGCAGCCGCAGAACGCGCGCCCGCCAGCAGGCAAAGCCCGGCCGATTCGGCCAGCAGGACCACACGGGCGACCGGCAGGCCCCCGAACCGGTCTACCAGCGGGCTGCCGGCCGTCCGGATGACCAGGAACGAGGCCGAGAACACCGCCAGGCCGAAGGACCCGCCCGCGCCGAGGCCCCTGGTGCCGAGGAAGAGCACGAGCAGCGCGGTCAGCGTGCCGTAGCCGAACGAGGCGGTGCCGATGAGGATGCCCGCCGTTCCCGCGCCTCGCGGAAGGAGGCTCCGCCGCGCGAGCGGCCGCGCCTGCCGGGGTGCCTGAATCACCGCGGCCGGTCGGGGCGTGCTCGCGATGACGGCGACCGACGCCAGCGGAAGCGCGATGACAAGCGACCACACCGCGAACGGCCCGGCGATATGGCCGGCTATGACCGCGAGCAGCGGGCCGGCCGACAGGCCGCACCACATCGACAGGCCGAACCAGCCCGCCGTCCGGCCGGCCCGGGCCGGCTGAACCCCGGCGAGCGCCCAGGGCAGCGTGCCGGAGAACAGCGCGGCCTCGCCGAGCCCCATCACCAGCCGCGCCACTAGCAGCATCCCGAAATCGGGCGCCAGCAGGTTGCCCGCCGCGCCGGCGGCGGTCAGCAAGCCCCCGGTCATCGCGGTGCCACGCGCCCGGCCGCTGTCGCCCGCCCGGCCGGCGAACGGCCGGCCCGCTGCGGTCCCGGCGAACGCCAGCCCGACGGCCAGCCCGACCGCGAACGGCCCCGCGTGGAAGCGCTGGGGCACGTACCGCGGCAGCTCCTGCAAAGTCGCGCCCAGTGCCAGGTAACCGGAAAGCACCCCCGTCCACAGCCGCGCGAGCGGGACCGCACCGTAGACCCGCAGGCTGGCCGGGTTCCCCGAGACCACACGATCCCGTGCCGTTGTGCCCGCTGTTTCCATGCCTGTCGCTTCGCTGCCGGAGTCCACGGCTCTCACAGTACCGATCGGTACTGTGAGAGTACAAGTTGGTACTATGAAGTCATGGCTAGCGAGCTGACCGTGTCACAGTCCGCCACCCGCGCGAAGATCCTGGACGCCGCCGCCGACCTCTTCTATGCCCGTGGCGTCCACGCGGTCGGCGTGAACGAGATCGCCGCGCAGGCCCGCGCCTCCAAGCTCAGCATGTACCGGTACTTCCCGTCCAAGCAGGAACTCGTCGAGGCGATGCTGACCGAGCACAGCGACCGGATCCACGCCTGGCTGGAGCGCGAGACCGCCGGGGCCCCGTCTGGGCCTGATCGCATCCTGTCCGTATTCGACCTGCTGACCCGCTGGTTCGCCGAACGCGGGTACCACGGCTGCACGGTGGTGAACACCGTGACCGACACTCGCGCCGACCCGGCGATCGCGGCGATCGCGCGGTGCCACCTGGTCCGCTATCGGGAACTGCTGACCGCACGCGCGACCCAGGCGGGCGTCGCGGACGCTCCGGTACTGGCCCGGCAACTGCTCCTGCTCATAGAGGGTGCCAGCGTAGTCACGTCGATCGACGGCACCGCGGAGGCCGGCCTGGACGCCAGACGTGCCGCCGAGTCGCTCATCGGCAGTTGCCTGCCTGACGCGGACACCTGACAGCATGCCTCCCTGCCGACGGCAAGAACAGAACGGCGTTGCCGTCAGCTCAAGGGCTGCCGAGCGGCACGGCCGGGGAGGAGGAAGACTGGCACGCAGGCAGCCGCAAGACGACGCGGTAGCCACCTGGGCTTGGGATCGTCACTCGGGCATCATGGCCGTCCGGTGCGGTCCCGCGGCTCCCGCGAGGGCACCGGGTCGGTGTGTTCGATCGCCGCGGCGCGGACCTATTTAAGGTCGAGGTGCTTCCGCGGTCCTTGCCCACTACCCAGGCGGTGTGCTTGGACCCCCATGCGCCCGCTCGCTCGCCTCCCCGCCCGGCTGCCCGTGGCCGCTCTCCCCCCGGCCCGGCTGCCTGTGGCTCCGGCGGTTGTCCACCCAGGACCGCAGCCAGGCATCGTGGAACCAGCGCCCGAACAACTGGCCGCCATAGACGACCCAGCCGACGCCAATGAGCCACGACTGCACGATCAGCACGGTGCCCAGCGCCCCGTAGGTGAGCGCGTTCGAGACGAGGAGCGGCTGGAAGACCAGAGCGGAAAACGCCCGCAGGCCGGTCAGGAACGCCACCGTGGCCACCGCGCCTGGCAGTGCCGCCAGGTAGCTCACCCGGCCGCCGACCAGGAAGCGAAGCCCCCACCAGAAAAAGACGACGCCGAGCACCACCGCCACCAGCACCCGGCTGACCGTCTCGGCCGGCGAATGGCGGGTCACCGTGCCCACCGTGGCCGCCGCGTAGATGTAAGCGATGAGGGCGGCCAGCCACACCGCCTGACGCCAGATCTTGTGCCACGGCCCGGCGGGAAGGCCCCAGATCCTTTCGAACCCGGCCTGCACGCTGCCCGCGAACGTCACCCCGAAGACGGCCGCCAGCAGGAGGCTGAAAGCGCTCGTCGTGCTCAGGACCCGGGCCGGCGCGGAAAACACCTGCCCCACCGCGCGGGCAGAGGAGCCGGTCAGGCCCATGCCGTACACCACCCATACGGCTACGCCGTGGTGCGTGGCGGCGCTAGCGGCAGCGACAACGACGAGCAGCGGGAACACGGTGAGCATGGCCAGGGCGGCGAAACCGGTGGCCCGTTCCATGAGTTCAAACTCTTTGCCGCTCCGGCGGAGGTCTCTGAATCGGAGGTCGTGCCAGACCCAGTCGACGCCCCGCCGCACTGCGTGGTGCACCGCCCCGTGCGGGACCTGGCTCAGCTGCCGACCAACACTGGGCCCCTGCCCCATCACGCTACCCCCTTGCTGGACAGCGCCCTGAGCCGCGAAAGCCGCGACCCCGGCAGCGCGATCGTTGCGTCATCATGGAACTCATTTTCCTCGGCGCTGGCTGCTGCGGCTCGCGCGACTAGCTTGGTCAGGTAGCGGCGCCTGCGGGTGAAGCCCCTGTCGTTCCGTTGAGCCGCTCTCGCAGGAAAGCCAGCGCCCGGGCCTGGAGCCGGGATACGTGCATCTGCGAGATGCCCAGCCGGGCTCCGACCTCTTCGGAAACGCGCCCGGAGGCGAGGGCCGCGGCGGACAAAGCGGACGAGTCAGGCACAGCCACCATCCCTTAGCGAACTGGCTGCGATCCGAAGTAGCAGGCGACGCCGGTCCCGACGGCAGTTCAGTTAGCGTCGGCTACCCACTGGTTTCCCGACCATGCGCAGTCCGGCCAAATCGCGGCCGCGAACCCCGGGGGAGATTGCGGTGGTTTCTCCGGTTGACTCCCCCGGCCGCGGGTAACAGCCGGCCAATGACCGGCACCAGCGGCCCCTCCGACGAGGGGGTGCTGCTTGACGAGGGCTTTGACGCCGCCACCCTGCACCGGCTGCGGGACCGGGTAGCTTCCTGCGCGGCCGCCGCGGGCATAGCCGCCAGCCGGGTATCGGACATCGTCCTGGCCGTGCACGAACTGGCCGCGAACGCGGTCAGGCACGGCGCCGGAGCCGGCCGGCTGGTGATGCACGCGGTCCCCGGCGGCGCGCTCACCTGCCGGGTCAGCGATACCGGGCCGACCTTGGAGACCTGGCCGGTACGCGAGGGCCACGGCCTGTGGATCGCCAGGGAAACCGCGGATCGGATGACCGTGTCGTCCGGCCCCGACGGATCCCGGGTCACCGTGGTGTTCGGTATGTCAGCGGCGTGACCAAGCCGTCAGGCATCAGGTTCCAGCTTGGGTCCGTGCACGCTCAGTATCTGATCTATGCCGAGCAGGCTGAGGACCCTGGCCACGTGGGGCTGGGGTCGGTCCAGTTCCAGGGAGCCGCCACGACTTCGCACGGCATGGTGGGCCACGATAAGCACCCGGAGCGACGCCGAGTCGGCGAACGTCAGCCCGGACAGGTTCACGGTCACCTGGTCCGCGCCGTTCTCAATCTGGGCAAGCAGCACGGCAGTCAGCTCAGCGGCGGCCTCGAGGTCAGCTTCGCCCGTCAGGAACACGACGGGACCGCGGCCGCTGGCGGTCACCGTGATCTTGAGTCTCGCCGGGCCCTGCTCTGGCTTTTCCGGCCCGCGCTTCGAGCCCGCGTCTACTGGTTGCGCGGGCGGCCTAGGGCTCGGAGGTGCCGCGGGGACAGCATGGTCAGCCTGGCAACAGCTAGGCGACACCGAAAACGCATTTTCTCGGCGGGTTTCACTGCCCTACAGCGAAAGCCCGGCCATCGGCAGGATCAGCTGGTGCTAGTCCCGGGCTGCCAGCGCAGGACCAGGAGGGCGATGTCGTCCCCGCGGCGCTCGCGTCCGATCAGGGCCTGCATGACCGAGACGCTGATCTCTTCGGGCGAGTCGGCGGACACCGCCTGGCACAGGCGGTTGATGCCCTGGTCTATCGGCTCGTTCCGGCGTTCCACCAGCCCGTCGGTAAACAGGCAGAGCGCGGTACCGGGAGCCAGGGCCAGCGTGGTGACCTGGCGGCCGGAGGGATCGGTGACACCGATCGGCGGGTCGACCGCGATCTGAGCCAGGGCCGCGGGCTGGCCGGGGGCGGCGATGACCGGCGGGAAATGGCCCGCCGATGAGATGGCCAGCTGGCCGGACTCCGGGTCGAGCACGGCGTAGGCCACGGTGGCCATCAGGTCGTCTTCCTCGAAGTACTGCATCTTGCGGTCCAGCTTGTGGAGCACGTCAGCCGGGCTGGGGAACTCAAGCGCGTACGCGCGCAGTGCGCTGCGGATGCGTCCCATGATGACCGCGGCGGCAAGCCCGGAGCCCGCCACGTCGCCCACGACCAGGGCCACCTGTCCGGAGGGCAAGGCGAACACGTCATACCAGTCGCCGCCGACGTGGCCAGACCCTGGCACGTACCGGGTGGCGACTTCCACCCCAGGCAAGGCAGGCAGCACTGTGGGCACCAGGCTGCGCTGCAGGGCGAGCGCGGCGGCACGATCCTCGCGCGCCCGCAGCGACTGGACGGCCGTCGCCGCCCGGTCGGCGGCCAACTGGAGCAGCGCGGCGTCGTCAGCGGTAAAGACCCGGTCCTGCAGCGTGCCGGCGTGCAGCACCCCCAGCACGGCGCCCTCGGCCAGCAGCGGCACGCCCACGAGCGACCGGATGCCCTTCTGCCACAGCAGCGGGTTGAGCACGACGCCGTGCTCGACCCGGTCCAGGATGACCGGCTGCCGCTCGGCGGCGATGCGGCCCGCGAAACCCTGGCCAACCGGGATCCGGACACCCTGGGCGACTTCCTCCTCCAGGCCGCTGGCCGCGGCGGCGGTCAGCTGGCGGCCCGAGCTGTCAAGCAGCAGCACCGCGGCGGTATCGGCATCGAGGATCGCCCGCACCCGGTCCAGCAGGGTGGCGAGAAGCTCGTCAGCGTCCAGGTGCGACAGCGCCGCATCAGTTACCAACTGGATATCCCGCAGCTTGTCACTGCCAAGCTGATAGCCGGCTTCCGCGCTGTCCATCACGTACCCCTCGCTCTGCCCGCCTCTCAGTATCGCAGCGTTTTATTGACCGGCCCGCGGCCACGCCGCCGCCCGCGTCATGGGTCGGCTCGCGCCGCCGGGCCAGGAGGCGGTGACCGCCGCGCTTGGCCTGCCGGTCGCCGCGGCAGGCGACGATTACGGGATCACCGCTCACCGTCCGGTACCGCTGCGACTCCCAAGACCTTCACCATCATCGCGGCGGTAGCCTGGCTAGCGTGGAACGTGCTGAGGTGCTGGCGTTCGACCTGTACGGGACGCTGGTTGACCCGATCGCCATCGCCGGCGAGCTTGGTCACCTGCTCGGCGACGCCGCCGGCCGCGAGGCCGCCGGGCTCTGGCGGCTCAAACAGCTCGAGTACTCCTTCCGGCTCACCGCGATGGGGCGCTACGAGGATTTCCGCTGGGTGACGGCCCGTGCCCTTGACTTCGCCCTCGCCTCCCTGGGAGTGCACCTGCCCGACGGCCAGGCTGAGCGGCTTATCGAGTTGTATGACCACCTGCGGCCCTTCCCGGACGCCGCCCCCGCGCTGCGAGCGCTCGCCGGCCTAGGGTACGAGCTCGCGGTGTTTTCTAACGGCACTCCCGCGATGATCGGGAACTGCCTCGGCAACAGCGGTCTGCGGGACTTCTTCGGACAGCGGGTCAGCGTGGACGAGGTCCGCGCGTTCAAGCCGGCGCCCGCGGTGTACCGGTACGCCGCCGGGCGGCTGTCCGTGCCGATCGGGCAGATCCGGCTCGTGACCAGCAACGCGTTCGACTGCGTGGGGGCCGGCGCGGCCGGGATGCGCACCGCCTGGGTGAACCGCTTCGCCGCCCCGTTCGACACAATCGGCGCGCAGCCTGACCTCACCGTGGCCGCGCTCGACCAGTTGCCCGCCGCGCTGGCGGGCTGACCGCGCTGGTCAGTACTGAGGTGCTTCGACGCCGACGATCCAGGTGACGCCGAATCGGTCGGTGAGCATGCCGTAGAGCGGGGCAAAGGGTGCGGGGGCAAGCGGGGTGAGGATCGTGGTGGCGCCGTGGGCAAGGCCGTCCCACTGTGCCTTGATCTCGTCGGGGTCGTTGCCCTGCAGGGTGATGTAGAAGGGCGCCTCCGTCACCCCAGCAGTCCGCACGCCCCTCGAACGCTCCATCAGCAACATGACCTGACTGCGGACACAGCGCAACAATCGCCAGACCTGCGGTCTCTCGCGGCCCGTGACAACGACGATCTCATGAATTACTTCAGGAACTCCGGTCGAATCCGTCTGGAAATCGACGCGAACGGAAAAAGGCACCAAACGCGCTACGGCGCGAGATACCGGGTAGCTGAGGCTCTCGACCCAACCTAAATGGTGAAGGAGGAGCCGATGAGTTCCGGCGTGGTGCGATGGGCATTTGTGCACCTAGACAGTGGCACCTGGCTCGTCGCGGAGTACCGCGTCTGGGTGATAACTCTCGCGACCATAGCCGGCCTCGCAGCGCCGCTCTTGGGCGCGGCCAGGAGACACTTGCCAAGGCCAGTGCCTTCGTCGGTCATTCGCAGCGGCGCCATGGCACTGGCCTTTTCCGCCGCCGCGGTGACTGTCTGCTCACTGCTGCACTTCAGCGATCTACGCTGGCTGACGCCCAGCCAGCGTACGACCGCGCACGTGAGTGCCCCAGGGGGCGTGCTCAGTTTCGCCAGACCAATCGTGAACGCGGTCAATTCAGTCGTGGGCATCCCGGCCGAATTCCGCGCGACCCAAGTGTCAGTCCACATCGCTATCGTCTGCGCGTTGCTGGCGTTGGCAGGCTTCTTCTTGGTGGCCGTAACCTGGCGCCGCGCCCGCCGAGCCGATATTCGGCAGATCGTGCAGGAAGAAATGCGCAGGTCGACCAGAAAATACGTGCAGGGACGATGATCACATGTCGTGAGCGCCTCAAGCAGCCGCCCACACCGCGGACGCGCTCTGGCCGATCATGTCGGGCGCGAGCTTAGCGGCCAGCTCCACCCGTAGGCGCGTCCCCTCTCAGCCGCGGCGGCCAGGAGACAGCGGGCACGTGCTTAGCCCGGGACAAAGCGGGTAGCGCAGGGCACCTTGCAAGAACGACGAAGGGACCCTGAACATGTGGGCATTCTTCTCCCGGCGCCTACGAATGTGGCTGCTGCTGGCTGTCGCCCTGCCGCTGACCCGGGCGGTCGTGCACCGCCTGGCGCTGGCTGCCGTGCGCCGTGACCCGTCTACCCGGACAGCGAAGGCGCTGTTCAAGGCCGACTCCGCGGTCACCGCCGTATCCCGCCGGGCGGCCCGCAAGAAAGAAGGCCACAAGGTAAAGCGCTGACCTGTCCGCACGGACCTGCAGTCTCGTGGAATCACGCCTGAACTGAAAATGGCATCTATGGTCGCATGGATCGAAACGTCAGGGTGGAGCCACGACAACTGGCAGCCCGAACTGTACCCGCCCGGGGCTTCCGCCAGGCAGCCGACTTGGTCAGGGGTACAAACGCATATGCATTCGGGTCGTCGTCCCGCCGCGGTCGCTGCGGAACTCCACCAGGTCACAGACCTGGTGGACGAGCCAAAGCCCGTGGCCGCCGCCCCCGTCCGCGAGTGGGCGGCGCCGGCCGGCGAGCGGATCGGTGATGTGGCCGCTGTCCTGGACCTGGCAGATCAGCTCATCTCCCGTGGCCCAGATGGCCAGGACGCCGCCTCTATCGGTGTGGCGAAAAGTGTTCGCGGCGAGCTCGCCCACCGCGAGCACCAGGTCCGCGACACGGTCCGCCGGAAGGCCGAGGCTGGCGGCGTGCCGGGCGGCGAATGCCCGCGGCGCAGCGAGGTCTGACCGGTAGGCCAGGGCCGCGACCCCGTCAGGCGGCGCGGGCGGTGGCCGGTCACACTCGTCGGGAACCTCCGCATCGCCGCTCGCGACCTGCGGCAAAAGTTCGTCGACAGCCGCCGCGGCCGGCCCCTGCCCGCGCCGCGCGCCGCATGCGACTCCGTGCCACCCGGGCGCGAACCGCGCTTGTCCCCTATAGCCATGGCTGCCTCACTTCACACCGTGCCAGTGAATGACCACAGGCTGCCAGGGTCCAGGACAGCGCCATTACCTGCTAACGCCGGGCACCTACCCAGCTAGAGCCAGATACACGCAATCGCTCGGCCGGACTGACGAGGCCGCGGTTTCCGCCGCCAGCTTCTCGACCGGGAGCCCCGTGCGTGATCCCCACCACGATGTCTACGGATCACCACAATCCGGAACTGGCAGCCGGCGCAGCGCCCGTGCCGCGGAAGCGGCTACCGCTCGATCCGGTGCGTCATGCCGTCGCGGCGGCGGGCCGACCGACGTTTAGCCGGGCCGCTTCCTCGGGAGCGAGACCGGCGTCGGTGTCGGCGAGCACCTCGCCGTGGCGGACGCCGACGGTCTTGAGGAAGCGCTGCTGGCCAAGCGTCAGCGCGATGAAGTGGCCGAGCTCGATGAGCTGCGGCTCGGTGAAGTGCTCGTGCAGGCGGCTCCAGAGGGCATCGTCGGCCAGTCCCGGGTCCCAGGCGATAGCCATCGCCCAGGACAGGGCCGCGCGCTCGCGGTCGTCGAAGCGCCCCGACGACTCGAAGTCCAGGATGTCGTCGACCTGCGACTCGGTGGCGCCCTGCTCCCTGGCGAGTACGGAACGCTGGCCGCCGCAGTACTGGCAGTCCACGGACTTGGCGATGTAAAGCCGGCACAGTTCCTTGATCGCGTGGTCGGTCACGCCCTGGCGGAAGAAGGCCTCCCAGGCGTTGTTGAATGCCTTCATGACCGGCGGGTTGTGCAGCCGGATCGCCTGGCTCTCCGGCCGCGGAGTGCCGAACCGGCGCGCGCGCTCCATGATCGCCACGAGCTCGGGATCGGTGACGGTGGCCGGGTTGACGTAACTGATGTGTGGCATTGCTGCTCCTGGCTCGAATCCCTGATCGGTCCTAAGCCCAGCTTCCTGCCGACGCGATAAGCTGTCCAAGACATAATCCGGCTAGCTTCGATCGTGAATCGGTATGGAACTTCGACAGCTGCGCTACGCCGTCGCGGTCGCCGACCACCGCCACTTCACCAGGGCGGCGGCGGCTGTCCCAGTGGCCCAGCCCGCCCTTTCGCATCAGATCCGGCTGCTTGAGCAGGAACTCGGCGTCGAGCTTTTCGAACGCTCGCGCAGCGGGGTACGCCTGACCGAGGCGGGGGAGATATTCCTCCTCCGGGCTCGCCGCGCCCTCGCGGAGGTCGATGCCGCCCGGGCGGAGATCGCCGCGCTCAAGGGCCTCGCCAGCGGGCGGCTGGTGATCAGCGCGATGCAGGCGCTTGCCGGGCTCGACCTCCCCAGGCTGCTTGCCACGTTTCACGCCGCCCATCCGGGCGTCGACGTATCGCTGCGCGAGGACTCCACCCGCGACATGCTCACCATGGCCGCACACGGCGAGATCGACCTCGCGATCGCCGCGCTCGACGTCGAGCAGCCCGCCGGACTCGAGGTTCTCCCGCTCGTCAGCGAGCCGGTGCTGGCGGCGCTGCCCGCCGCGCATCGCCTGGCTACGCTGGAGACCGTCCCCGTGCGGCAACTCCGCCAGGAGACGTTCGTCTTTTTCAAGCAGGGCACCGGACTCCGGGCAGTCTCCGAGCGAGCGGCTGGTCAAGCCGGTTTCGTCCCTCGCGTCGGCTTTCAGGTCAGCAGTCATGACCGTCTCCTGGCGCTAGTCGGCGAGGGCCTCGGCGTTGGCTTCGTCCCCGCCTCCGCCGTCCGCGACCCGCGGCCGCCCGGGGTCGTGGTTCTCCCGGTGTCGCCCCCTATCCACAGGACCGTCGGCGCGGCCTGGCGCGCCGGCCAGCGGCACACGCCGGCGGCCAGCGCATTCCTCGCCCTGCTGCGCGAACGCATCCAGGCCATCTGACCTCCCTAGCCGGAGTCGCCGGTGCTGAAGAAGGAGGCGAAGCTGCCCGCCACCGCCGTGACCACGAAGATCGCCCAGCCCTCAAGGGCCACGTCCACTACCTTGCCGCCAGCAGTCAGCGGGTTCGTGACCGACGATGAGATGGTCAGCAGCTGGACGGCGGTGAAGAAGACCGCATCGCCGAACCCGTTAATGTCCCCGCCCTTCACGCCGCTCTCGAAGACCCATATGAGGACGGAGCCGATGGCGAGGACCACCACCGTCAGCCCGAACGCGATGAGGAGGCGTGCGACAAGCCGGCGATGCCGCTCCTGCCAGGTAAAAAGCCTTGCCAGTTCCTCGCGGATCATGCAGCCCCACCCTTCTGTCGGCCCTCGACAGGCCAGCTTGACGTCAGCCGACCATAGCCCGGCGTGACCACCGGGCAGCCGCCGGGCATCACCCTGACTGCCCCGGCACGACGGTTAGAAGCAAAATGGGCGAATACGAAATGGACGCCCAGAAGGCTTGGTCCTTGGATTTAGAAGCCGCGGTAGTCGCGGACGGACATGCGCGGGCCGCGACGGGGCGGCCCGCCCTTGCCGTAGCGCGCTACGCCGACGCCGCCGGCCGCGCCTGAGCCGGCAGCCTGGCCGGTCCCGTTGCCCCGGCTGAGGCCGATCAGCCGGGTGGCGCGGTGCCGGTGGCCCTTGAACGGCTCAAGGAGTTCGAGCATCTCCTCGTCGGTAGAACGGGGCCGTCCCGCGAGGGCCCAGCCGACGATGTTCTTGAGGTGGTAGTCGCCGACGGAGACCGCGTCCGGGTCGCCCGCCGCGCGCTGCCTGGCCTCGGCCGACGTCCAGACGCCGATGCCGGGGATGGTCCGCAGCTTGCGGTCGGCCTCCTCGTGGGTCAGCGTGAGCAGCCGCTCCAGGCTGTCCGCCACGACCGAGGCCCTGATGATTGTCTCGGCCCGGACGCCCTCGACTCCGGCCCGGTGCCACTCCCAGGACGGGATGCGGCGCCACGTGCCCGGCGGCGGGAAGACGCGCATGCCGCGCGGCGCCGGGCCGGGCGGCGGGGTGCCGTACTTCGCGAGCAGGATCCGCCAGGCGCGGTGGGCTTCGAGCACGACGACCTTCTGCTCGAGGATCGCGGGAACGAGCGCCTCCATGAGGCGGCCCGACCGGCCGATCCGCAGCCCGGGGTTCAGCCGGGCGGCGTCCCTGATGACGGGGTGGGCGCTTGCGGCCAGGGCCTCAAATCCCGAGACATCGTCGTAGAGGCCGAGGGCGCCGGGGAGCGCGTCGAGCAGCCACTGCGCGCCGGGGCCCCACGCCTGCGCCCGCACGCGGGTGGCCGGGCCCGGCGCGGGCAGCACGCGGATCGTGCCGGGCCCGTCCGGGGTCAGCGAGGTCCGCCAGATCGCGCCCGCCTCGTCGGCGCTGAAGGTCGGGTCGCCTCTCCCCCGGCCCTGCACGGACAGCGTGCGCCGCACGTCGACGGTGAACGGCGCGACCCACTCGCGCTCCGCCATCGCCTCACTGCCAGCCACGGTCATTCATGCTAGACGCCCGCGGCCGGGCCGGGGCTGAGATAGGCCCGGCGCGGCTAGGCGTCGGAGGAGAAGCGTACCGAGGTCGCCTCCAGGCGGGTGCCCGGCCAGAGCCGCAGGCCCCGGGCCAGTTCGTTGCCGGGCCCGACGTACGCCTCGTCACCGATGACCACGCCGTGCACGGACGCGCCGCCCGCGATGACCGCGTCCTTGCCGACGATGCTGTCGCGGACCAGCGCGCCGGCGCCGATGACGGCGCCGTCGAAGATCACGCTGCCGGAGACCATGGCGCCGGCCTCGATGACCGCACCCCGTCCGACGGTGGTCCCGCCCGACAGCCGCGCGCCGTCCGCGACGCTCGCCTCCTCCAGCACCAGGCAGTCGCCGGGCTCGCAGGCCAGGGCCGGTGACGGCAGCGCGCCCAGCACCACGTCGCACGAGCCGCGGACGAACGCTTCCGGGGTTCCAACGTCCAGCCAGTACGCGTCCTCGGCGTAGCCCATGACCACCGCGTCCGCCGCGATCAGGGCGGGGAACGTCTCCCGCTCCACCGAAACCACCTGGCCGGCCGGGATCTGGTCGATCACGGACCGCCGGAAGACGTAGCAGCCGGCGTTGATCTGGCTGGTCACCGGGTTCGGCGTCTTCTCCAGGAACGCGGTGACCCGCCCGCTCGCGTCGGTGGGCACGCAGCCGTACCGGCTCGGGTCCTCCACCGGGACAAGGTGCAGCGTGACCGCCGCTTCCTTCTTCCGGTGCAGGTCCACCTGCGCCGGAAGGTCGTGCCCGGACAGGATGTCGCCGTTCAGCACCACGATGGGGTCGTCGGGGCCGCCGCGCAGCAGGCTGGCCGCGTTGCGGATGCCGCCGCCGGTGCCGAGCGGCTCGGCCTCGTGGACATAGTCGATCGCCAGCCCGAACTGCTCGCCGGCGCCGAAAGCCTCGGTGAACATCTCGGCCCGGTACGAGGTCGCCAGCACCACGTGCGTGATGCCGCACTCCGCGGCGCGCGCCAGCTGGTGCGCGAGGAAGGGCACGCCCGCCGTGGGCAGCAGCGGCTTGGGGGCGGACAAGGTGAGCGGCCGGAGCCGGGTACCCTTGCCTCCGACAAGAAGAATCGCCTCAAGCGGTTCACGCGGCATAGGTTGCGTCACCTTAGCGGTCGGTTCCATGGACGGCGGTGCCACCGGGTTCGCCCGGCGACTTGTGCAGCATACTCACCACACCTTGGTGCTACCCCAGGACAAAGACGAATTCGCAGCAAGCGCGTTACCAAGCACCGGGGCCTTTCGTTACCCAGCGCGAGGCCCCGGGCACTCAGCCGCGGGCCTGCACCGCCGCCTGCTCCGCGGCCCGCTTGTAGCTGGCCACGTGCGCGGCCGCCGATGCCGCCCAGGTGAAGTCCATCGCCCGTTCGTAGCCCGCCCCGCTGAGCGCGGCCCGGCGCGCCGGGTCGTCCAGCAGCGCGCGGAGCGCGACGGCGATAGCGTCCGCGTCCGGCTCCGTGTACGCCACCGCGTCGCCGCCGACCTCGGGCAGCGCGCTCCGGTGGGTGGTCAGCACCGAGGCGCCGCAGGCCATCGCCTCGAGCACCTGCAGGCCGAACCCCTCGCCGCGGGATGGCGCCGCCACCACAACCGCCCCGCCGAGGAAGCCAGGCAGATCACCGAACGGAAGGTAGCCAGGCCGCACGAGCCGCAAGTGAGCCGGGACGCGGGAGACGGCGTCGTCAAGTTCCTGGCTCCAGCCGCCACCGCCGGCCAGCACCAGCGCGGGCGGTTCCGCCATGTCCCTGACGGCCGCGGCCCACCCGTTGACCAGGGCCGGCGCGTTCTTGCGGGGAGTCAGCGAGCCGAGGAACGCGACGTACGGCTTGCCGTGCAGCCCGAGGCGGGCGGTGACCCGGCTGATCTGGACCTCGTCGGGCCGGTGGAAGAGGCGGTGGTCGACCCCGTGAAGGGCCACGTCGATCTTCCCCGGATCGATTCCGAGCACCCGGATCAGGTCGTCCCTGGTGGCGTTGGACGGGACGATCAGCCGCGTCGCCTGCCTGCCCGCCGTCTTGGTCGCCGACGTCAGCGAGACCGCGTTGGTTTGCGTGTACCGCTCGGGATCGGTGAAGAAGGAAAGGTCGTGGATGGTCACCACGGTCGGCAGCCCGGGACGGAGCGGCATGGAGTAGTTGGGCATGTGGATGACGTCCGCGCCGACCTGTTCCGCCACGACGGGCAGGCCGCTCTGCTCCCAGGCACGCCGCTCAGAGCGGTGCCCGAGCCCGACGGGGCCCGCGACGATCTTGGCACCGGGCGCCAGCCGCCCGTACCGCTCGTCGTCGGCGCGCTGGCAGGCTACGGCCAGGTCCACGTCGGTCCCGCCGAGCGCACCGATCAGTCCGTCAACGTAGCGGCCAAGCGCGCCCCGGTCAGTCGGCACGTCAGTCGCGTCGACGAGTACCCGAAGTGCCACTGTGCACGCGCTCCCTTCGACGGTCCTGCCTAGCCGAAGACTACGCCACCGTAGGTGAAGCAATGAAGCATGTGGATGTAACAGTCAACGGCTCTAGCAGGACGGAACCGGCTTGTTCGCTTTGATGGCCTCCAGGTCAGTTACCGCCTGGGACAGAGTTGACACCTTCACGATCTTCAGTCCTGCGGGCACCGCGCCGACGGCGTCAGAGCAGTTGCCGGCGGGGGTGAGGAAGACGGTCGCGCCGGCGTC
Source organism: uncultured Actinomycetota bacterium (assembly GCA_963767685.1). Classification (GTDB taxonomy): domain Bacteria; phylum Actinomycetota; class Actinomycetes; order Streptosporangiales; family Streptosporangiaceae; genus Trebonia. The sequence continues at coordinate 143,370 of CAVYEZ010000004.1, read as the reverse complement.
GCGGGCGCCCACCATCTTCTGCTGGATGCCGCCGATGGGCGCCACCTGGCCCGTCGCCGTGATCTCGCCCGTGCCCGCGATGAACTTCCCCCCGGTCAGGTTGTCCGGCGTAATCATGTCGATGATGCCGAGCGCGAACATCATGCCGGCGCTCGGCCCGCCGATGTCACCCACGTCGATCTTCACGTTGAACGGGAACTTGTAGTTCTCCCGCACCTGGACGCCGATCACCGGCGTACCGCCCGACGACTTGCTCGTGACCGACACGTTCAGGGTCTGCCCGGACCGAAGAACCTGGAGCTGGAGGGTGCTGCCCACCGGGTGGGCGGTGATCATCGAGCTGAGCGACGTGGAGCCGGTCACTGCCTGGCCGTCTACCTTTTGAATGACGTCCCCGGCCTTCAGCGACTTGCTCGCCGGGTAGCCGGCGGCCGTGGAGAGCACTTCGACCTGCGTCTGGAACGGGATGTGCAGTTCGTTCAGCGCGGCGGCGGTGGCCATCTCTTGCGAGGAGGCCATTTGCTCCGTGTCCTGCTGCTGGGTCTGCTGCGCGCTCTGCCCGGGCGGGAAAAGCTCGCTCTCGGGAACCACGGCCTCCGACGGGGCCAGCCAGGCGCGCAGCGCCTGGAAGACGTTCAGGGTCACCCCGGGGCCGCCCTGGTAGCTGATCGTCACCAGGTTCAGGTGCCCGCTGGTCGAGTACGTCTTGGTCCCGGTGATCGCGATGAGCGGCTGCCCCGACGAGTCCTTGCCGAGCGTGTTCAGCGTCGGCCCCGGTGTGAGAATCACGTACGGCACGGAGATCAGCACCGCGGCCGCGATCGCGGCGACGGTCGCCAGGCCGGCGACGGCCAGCGTGAGGGAACGTCGGGACATGATCGGAATACTAGGCGCTACCGCCACTACTCTTTCCTGAAAGGTGCCCCCCGTAAGGCTGAGTGCCGGCGCGGTGGTGCCGGCGTTGCCTGGTGCCAGCCGTTCTCCGTCACGATTCATGGCCCAAGCAAGGCGGCCGCAGCCTCCGCGAGGTGATATTCCGGCGGGAACGCCAGTATCCATCTCTACCAGCCCGTTTTGACCTACGCTACTAGTACTACAACAGCAAGCTGTTATGTTGTGCGGCGTGGCTGCGTGACCTGACGCGGCGTTCTGGCCAGGATTTGCGGCATGCTGGCTGTCATGGAGGACGCGCGGACGCAGGCGGCGGATGCCCATGCCGTGTGGTCAGAGCGCTTCAGTGAGATGTTCGCGCAGGTAGCGGGTTGCTTCGCGAATGCGAGGGTCCGGCGGCACGGGCGCTCCTACCTGCTCGGTCTGCTGTCGCAGGCAGAGCGGAAGACGTCGTGGCAGCTGGCGGAGTTCGCCGGGGACGCGTCGCCCGACGGGCTGCAGCGGCTGCTGAACTCCTCCCCGTGGGACGAGGACGCGTGCCGGGATGCTCTGAGCCGGTACGTGGTCAGGGAGCTCGGTGACGAGGGCGCGGTCCTGGCCCCTGACGAGACGGGGTTCCTGAAAAAGGGCCGCATGTCCGCGGGCGTGGCCAGGCAATATACCGGGACGGCCGGGCGGGTGGAGAACTGCCAGGTCGGGGTGTTCCTGGCCTACTGCGCGCCGGACGGGGGCCGCGCCCTGATCGACCGGGAGCTCTACCTGCCGAAAAAGTGGGCGGAGGAGGACCGGGAACGGTGCCGGGCCGCCGGGATCGGCGACGACGTGCCGTTCGCGACGAAGCCGCGGCTGGCCAGGCGGATGTTCGCCCGCGCGGTGAAAGCAGGGGTCCCGTTCCGGTGGGCGGCCGGCGACGAAGTCTACGGAGCCAGCCCGGAGCTGCGGGAATGGCTCGAATCAGAGAAGAAGGGCTACGTCCTGGCAGTCGCCTGCAACGCCGTGATCCAGACGAAGGCGGGCGCGAAGCGCGCGGACGAGCTCGCCGGCCTGGTGCCGGACGGCGCATGGCAGCGGATCAGCTGCGCGGACGGGTCGAAAGGCCCCCGCCTCTATGACTGGGCGCTGATCGGCACGGACCGCGACGACCGGCACCTCATGGTCCGCCGGTCCCTGCAGCCCGGCGAGAAGGGCGAGCTTGAGCTGGCCTATTACCGCTGCTACTCGCCGGAGCCGGTCACCCTGGCCGAGTTCGCCGCGGTCGCGGGCGCGAGATGGGGAATCGAGGACTGCTTCGCAGAGGCCAAGAACGAGGCCGGCCTGGACCATTACCAGGTCCGCCGCTACCGCGCCTGGTACCGGCACGTCACCCTGTCCATGCTCGCGCACGCCTTCCTCGCCGTCACCGCGCACACCGCCCGGCCCTCGTCGCCCGAACCCGCCCCGGCCAGCGGGAACACCGGAAGCGAGCCCGCGAAAAAGGGGACCTGACGGTTGTGGACAACTTTTTGCCCCGCCCAGGGCATACGCACCGCCAGCCTTCGTAACCGACGAAACCGGGCGTGACCTGATCCCGCTCACCGCCGCCGAGGCCCGCCGCCTGTTCAACCTGCACACGAACATCACCCGGCCCCCCGCATTCCACGAGTCCTGGTCAGACTGGAGACGCTACCGGCAGGCCACCGCCCGCAAATCGCACTATGCCCGACGCCTCAGAGATCACGAGATGCTGTTGTAGTACTAGGCTGTTTTGACGTCCTCTGCGAGTTCCAGTTCTGACCGCACCTGCCTGTCTCGCTGGCGTAACTCGCCGGCTTTGGGCTTGACGGCGGTGCCCTCAGGCTGCCGACCGCTCGGCGAGCAGGTCGCGCACCGTACGCGGCTGATGGCCGAGGAGGTCGCCGAGGAGCGGGCCGGTGCCGGCGAAGCGTCCCTCGCGAGCGGCGAGGAAGAAACCGAGCATGAACCGGGCCATGGACTCCGGGTTACCCTGCGCGACCCTGCTCGGCCACCCACTTCTCGTCGTCGACGACGACGCGCCGGATGTCGCGGCCGGTGAGGTCGGAGGCGATCCCCGCGATCTCGTCGAACGTCACGGCGGCGCTCGCGGTGAGCGTGACCGGGCCGTCGAAGTGATCCTCGCCGGCGAGGATCACCGCGGCCGCCTCCGCCTCGTCAGCGCGATCGGTCCATGACACCGGCCCGTCGGCCGGCGTCGCGATGACGCCGGCCTCGCGCCAGGGCCCGAGCAGCCAGTCGAGGCTGTGCGCGTAGAAGCCGTTGCGCAGGGAGGTCCAGGCGACGCCGGAGTCGGCCAGGAGCGCCTCGGTCGCGGCGTGATGGCGCGCGGGGATGAACGGGCTGCCGGGTCCCGTGTGCTGGTGGCTGGTGTAGAGGATCCGGCGGGCGCCGGCCGCGACGGCGGTCTCGATGCCGACGCGGTGCAGGCTAGCCCCGTCGGCGCCGGGGTCGTTCGACGAGACGAGAAGTACCTGATCCGCGCCTTCGAATGAGTCGAGCAGCGCCGCCGGGTCCTCGTAGGAGCCGCGCCGCACGCGCACGCCGCGGTCGGCGAAGTGCTGCGCTTTCGCGGTGTCGCGCACGCTCACGCCGATCTGGCCGGCGGGGATGCGCTCGAGGAGGTGCTCGACGGTGGCGCCGTTGAGGGCGCCGGTGGCGCCGGTGATGACGATCATGTGCTGCCGTCCTTTGCGTTATCAGTGTTACTTCAATGACGCTATCAAAGGAAACGAGCCGTTCGCAAACTTCTGTTATCATCGATAACGTGAATGGGCCGAATCCCGTGTCGTCGCCCGACCGGGCCCGCGCGCAGCTGGTGGAAGTCGCCGCGCACCTGCTCGCCACCGAGGGCCCGGACGCGGTGACCACCCGCTCGGTCGCGCTCGCCGCCGGCGATGCAGGCGCCCACGATCTACCGGCTCTTCGGCGACAAGAACGGACTGCTCGATGCCGTGGTCGAGCACGGGTTCGCGACCTACGTGGGTCAAAAGCGCCTCGACCCGGATGCCGATCCGGTCGAGAGCCTGCACGCCGGCTGGGAGCTCCACGTCGGCTTCGGGCTCGCCCGAATTCCCATCGGCACCTTGAACGCCGCCTTCGTCGGCATCTTCAGCGTCGCGCACGGGCTTGACAGACCCCCGGCATCAGCTGGTACTAGAACACGGCACGGTCGTCGCTGCGGTTGTCGGCGACCAGGTGGGGGTCGTACAGCCCGGCTCGGACCTGGCGGCGCCACGGGCGGGCCTTGGTGACGGCGATGTCGATCGAGTCCGGCCGGTTGTCGATGTCGGCGAGGGCGACCGCTGACTGTCCGTCGCTCGGGCACCGGGCGGCCCAGGTGCCGTCCGGGGCGATCACCCCTGCGGGTGCGACCGCGCCATGCTGTGCGGATATCGCGAAACTTATCCACAGGCTGTTGGTAGCCGCGTGGGCCTGCGCCTCGGTCGCGAACGCGGCCGCCCCGTCGGGCTGGCCCGGCCCCGTGGTGGAGAAGAGCACGCCGTCGACGTTGAGGCGCTCGTACTCGGCGAACACCTCGGGGTAGTGCACCTCGATGCCCATCGCGCACCCGAAGCGCAGCCCGTCCACCTCGAAAGTCACCGGGCCAGAACCGGGGGTGTACATGTGCCCGAGACGGACGGACCAGGATGATGACCCGAGAGCAGGAGTCCCTTTGCCTCCGTAACGGGCCGGGCTGGGGGTCGGCCGGTGGAGGTTGGGCGTGGGCCACGCCGGAACTCATACTGGCCAGGGCCCGACGGGCATGTCAACCATCTCCGCAGTCGCCTTTGATCAATTGAGGCAGAACGGCATTACGCACTGTGACATCTCAGCAGCGACATCCGGGTACAAGCCTTGACGTTTTGTACATGTTCGCTCACCATGAAGTGGCAACTCTTGTCAACTTTGCACCTGTGGGGAAGATCATGCAGATAACCTTCCTGGGCAAGGACAGCACTCCGAACGACTCGCCCACCCTTTACGCGACCGACCGGGAAACGTACCTCGTCCAGGGTTACGTTGTAACCGACCCAGAGGCACTGGCCGCGATGCACATCCCGCAGGGCGAGACGGTCGTGGAGGTGCCAAAGCGGCTCATGAAGTACCTGCCGGAGGACGCCCATGCAGAGGGTGACGGGTGAATACCGCGACAGCCTGGTAGCGGGCTTCCAGCGCGAGGCGCTTCACCTTGAGATGCGCGATGTCTACGCCGCCGCTGATCACAGCAGGTTCCGGCGCTGGCTCGCGGGCGAGGCGTTCGTTCTTGAGGCAGAGGCCGAGTGGTGGCGGCCCTGGCGCGAGATGATGGGCCGCCACCAGGCCGCCGGGAAGACCTTGCGCAGGCTCCGCATCGTCTCCGAGCCGGTAACCGACTACATCAGGTTCGAGTGGCTCGACGCCGCCGAGCTTGTCAAGGCCGGTGAGGATGTCCGGTGGCTGCCCCGGCAGCAGGTGTCTGACCTCCTGCTACCCGGCAACGACCTGTGGTGCTTCGACGGTCAGACCGTCGTGTTCACCCACTTCTCCGGAAACGGTGAGGTCCAGGGCTACGAGCTGACTACCGACGCCACGCTTGTCGCCGGGTGTACGGCTGCCTTTGAAAAGGCGTGGTCGATCGCGGTGCCGCACGGCGAGTACGTCCCTTGCTGAGTTGACCACCCCAGTTCAGCAGGCGCGGGAATCGCTTGGCGCGCGCCTGCGAGAGATACGCAAGGATGCGCGGCTTACCGCCCGGGAGTTGGCGGCCGTTTCCGGCATCCACCACACCAAGGTCAGCAAGATCGAGAACGGAGCGCGTAGCCCTAGCGAGCAGGACATCCGCGCCTGGTGCGCGGCCTGCGGGGCAGGCGACCAGGTTCTCGACCTGATCGCGACCGTCCGCCACATCGAGGCGATGTACCACGAGTACCGGCGCCAGATGCAGGCCGGCATGAAGCACCTCCAGGAATCGTCCATACCGCTGTATGAGCAGACGAGCCTGTTCCGGATCTACGACACCACGGTCGTTCCCGGCCTCTTCACGACGGCTGAGTACGCCGCTGCCCTTTTCAGGTTCTGGCAGGCGTTCATGGGCCTGAAGGACGACGTGGATGCCGCGGTGGAGGCCCGCATGGAGCGCCAGCGGGTGCTCTACACGGGAGACCGGCAGTTCCGCGTGGTCATTGAGGAACAGGTCATCCGGACCCGGGTGGGGGACGCCGACGTAATGGCGGGCCAGCTCGACCGGCTGATGGCCGTGATGTCGCTGCCGCGGGTGAGCATCGGCATCATCCCCGCAACGGGCGTGCGGCACAGCCTGACCCAGGGAAGCTTCTGGATGTTCGACGGCTCCCGGGTCCGCGTCGAGACGGTCTCCGCGAGCCTCAACATCACCCAGCCCCGTGACATCGCCCTGTATGCCCGCGTGTTCGAGTTGCTGCATCGGTCCGCGGTTCACGGGCGTGAGGCCCGGCAGATTATCGGTCGTGCTCTCGATGATCTTGCGGAGGAGGCGAGGTAGTTCTCGTCAACTAACGTCAACATCGTTGCCCACACAGTGTGGTCCTCCGTAGCGTCGTTGCTGCGCCCCGCCGACTGCCTAGCTGAACTGCCAGCGGGCACCCCAGGCAGCGGCCGGGGCTCGTGAAGCTGCTGCGAAAGGAAGGCCAGGGGTCGCAATGCCATCCCTAACGGAACTCTCGACAGCGGAACTCCGAGACGCCGGGGACGCCGCTGAGACCCTGATCGAGTTCGCCGAGTACCTGCCACCTGGCGGCATGCTGCTCATGCTGGCCGGGAAGTTCCGCGATGACATCCGCGAGTTGCTAGGGATGCCCCCGTTGGCGCGGGTCAGCCGCGGCCTGGAGCGCAAGACCCTTGACGGCCTGGAGAACGCGGAGCTGGGCCGCCTGACCAAGGCGGTGAACACTCTCATGGGCCATTTCGAGCCCTATCTACAGGACCCGGAGATGGTCAGGCTTCTCGGCACAGTGCTTGACGGGAGCGGCATCGAGTTGGCCGCACAGTCCCTGGTGGAGAGGGCCGAGGCATCGTGAACGAGGACCAGGCGACAGCGCTGAAACGCGCGATCGAGGCAGGGAACCCGGATGCGGGGACTATCGTCACGCCGCAGCCCGATGGCGTGCGGGTCACCATCAGCGGGCCGCTGAAGGCTCCCAGCCTTTCCGGGCCTGGAGTCATCACCGACGTTGAGCTACGCCTCCGGGACGATGGCCCATTCATGAAGAGGTACCGCATGATTAGGGCTGCCGACGCGGCCCGTACTTCCCAAGGCACCTGAGCGGCCGAGTAACCGCCCTTTGGCTGCTCAGGGCAGAGGACGCGGTCAGGTGTTGTGCTCCTGAGGATGGCCCGCCGCGAGTCCAGCTCATGGGTGGTTCAGCGGTGCCCGTCCGCTTTGGTAAGCGGACGGGTACCGGATGAGCAGATTTACGCCTCGGATACCGGCTACCGGGCGATTGGCTCCCGGCCGGGGATTGGGTCGCCGTTGCAGTAGTCGAGGTAGTCCATGACGGCGGTGTAGGTGCCCTGGGCGTACCAGGCCAGCCAGGTCAGCGCGTCGGCGAGCTCGTCGCGGGTGCGGCCGAGCAGGCGGTCGGCGCCCTGGACCTCGCCGATCAGGTGCGGGGCGTTGGCGGTGCGGGAAATACTGGTGTTCACGATCGTCCTCCGGTTGCTCGGATGGGTGGTCCAGGGCCGCTGCCGGTGTTCGTGCACCGCGGCGGCCCGCCTGATTCTTGGGGATCAGGATTGGTGGTAAAGCTAATCTATCGCGTGTGTGTACTAATTCTGGCGCACGACACGGTAGCACCTGGATTTTCTTGCCTGCTTCGTGTCCGCCGTCGCCGTCTACATCCCCGCCAGTCCCTGGCCATCACCGTGAAGGTGAACCCGGCGCTCGTCGGACGGCGCGGCGGAATGTCGCACTTGATCCGGCGCAGCGCCACCTCGTTCCTGCTGAGGCCCAGTCTCTGTGCGATGAGCCGCTCCGGGCGCCCGCTTCAGTGCTACAAGACAGGTGACACAATGCCAGCATGTCGCCGGTGCGCGTGCTGGACACCTTGGAGACCGATCGCCTCATCCTTCGGCATCGCAGGGTGGGCGAGGCCGCCATTTATCGGCAGTTGTGGGCTGAGCGGGATCTCCGGGTGCCGCCACATCGGCGGATAAACGCCGAGGGCCGGCCGACCGTGGAGGACATCGCCGCGCAGATACGCGCAGAGCATGGGGAGCCGGGGCCGGGGATTCTGGCGGTGGAGCGGAAGGGAACGGCCGAAGTCATCGGGTATTGCGGGCTGACCTTTCACGGGAACGGCTCGCCCGACGAGCCCGAGCTGGCCTACGAGTTGCTGCGTACGGCTCACGGCTGCGGTTACGCGACTGAGGCAGGCCGGGCCGTGGTCACATGGGCGAGCGAGGCGGGCTACCGGCGGTTGTGGGCAGAGGTCTGGGACTGGAATGTCGCGTCGCGACGGGTCCTGGAGAAGCTAGGGTTCCGCGAAACGGGCAGGGTCGAGCCCGACCCTGCCTACGGCCACAGCCTGCTAGCCGTACGCGAGTCTTGAACGGTGCCAGGACTACGCGCTGCCGACCCATTCGTCGGTGCCGTCGGTGAACCGCTGGTGCTTCCAGATCGGCACCGTGGCCTTCAGCTCGTCGATCAGCTCGTGGCAGGCGTGGAAGGCCTCCCCCCGGTGCGCGCAGGAGACGCCGACGACGACCGCCAGGTCCCCCACGGCCAGGTCGCCGACCCGGTGGACCGCCGCGACCCCAATCACGTCGGGGAACTTGGCCACGATGTCCTCGGTGACCTTGCGCAGCTCGGCCTCGGCCGACGGGTGCGCCGAGTAGGCCAGCCCAATCACTCCCTTATCGGCATCGGTGTTCCGCACGGTGCCGACGAACAGCACCTCGCCGCCCGCCGCGGGGTCCGCGATCGCGTTCCGCACCTCGTCCACGGACAGCGCCGAATCCCTGATGGCGATCAACCTGATCTGACTCACCCGTCTAAGGTACCTGCCGAAGCGCTCCTCCAGTGTGGATGATTTAGCGCTCCCCAAACTCGGGAGCAGGGAGGGGGGACAGGTCCCACCGATCGGAGATCCCTGCCAGTCGCGAGAAACGGTCTCAGCCCTTAGTGGCGCCGAAGTGGCGCTGTCGTCGCCGTCGAGGTACACGCTCCCGAGCGAGGTGAGCGCGGCCTCGCGGCAGTGTACGTGCGGCCTGCTCCGCCGACATGGCCCGAGCCCATCCCATCGTCAGCGAGGCCTGGTTCAGCATGTCCTCATGCAGCGTCCTTCGACCGAGTTAAGCGCCGTACTTTCGGCGCCAGCCATCCGTGATCGTGAGTTCCTTTACTGGCTGCGCCGGGTTTCCTGTCGCCAGTACATTGGCAGGGACGTCGCCCTTAACCACGGAGCCTGCCGCGATTACGGAGTTGTCTCCGATCTTGCTCCCTGGTAGCACTATTACGCCGCGCCCGAGCCAGACATTAGACCCGATGATGACGGGTCCGTATTTCTGCGAGTGCATGGAGTCTACCGGATGATGGTTTGTGTCATACAATGCTGCAAATTCGCCAATCAGCGTGTTACTACCGATCTCAATGTAATCGTACGCGACGACCGTGGCACCGTGGTTGATAAAGACATTGTCCCCGATCTTAAGCTCTGCGTTTGGCAATGCGGCACCGACTTCGCTCGACACTAGCCGACTGCGCATAACGAGCCTCTTACCGACTGTCACCTTTCCGCGGACGTACAAGACCGGCAGATGTCCATCGCACCCAACAACACCGACATGCACCCCCCGAAGGTGAAACCAAATGGTGCAGATAGCCGAGTTGACGTAAATGATCAGCCGTCTTCTAAGGGACACTTTCCACGCTCCCACCCACTCAGTTCCCGGGAGCCACAATTGACCATCAGGGATTCCTTTAGCATAGTCTGCTCCGGAGCCACCCGATCGGGGAACCTGACAATATCTCCGAATGGATGTGATACCGGTACAATCCGGAGGGGAGGTACGCCAGCCTCGAGATGCTCAACCGCCCACTACGAGGCACGACTCAGGCCGCACGACTGGGGCCTTCACCCTACGCCCGAGGAGTCCGGCGAACAGAGCCAGGTCAGCTTGCGTCAACCCCCACCTGCTGTGATGTAGCGCTACCGCTTAGTGCAGAGTGATTGGACAAGGTATGCCCCTCGATCAGGAGCGGACTCGCGCCGTGCCGTCCCACCGCAGGCAAGGGGGCAGCAACCTTAGCGTATGGCGACGCTGGAGCTTGGCCCGTAGACCGCGCACCGTGATTGGCGTCGTCACCGCGGTCGCGTTGATCGTGATTGGTCTCGTGGCGGTAGCGATCAAGGGGGCTACGAACGGGCCGGGCCTACCAACGGTTGCGACGCCCGATGGCTGGCAGATGACCTTCAACTCCAACTTCTCTGGAAACACGCTAGACGGCAGCATCTGGTCGACCTGCTATTGGTGGGCTTCCAGCAATGGCTGCACCGACAATCCCACGGTCGAAAAAGAGTGGTACCTCTCCTCACAAGTTCACGTGAACGGGGGCGTCCTGCAACTGGTTGCCCAACCGGAAGCGACACAAGGAGAGACCGAGAACGGCAAGACCAAGGAGTACTCTTGCCGCTCGGGAATGGTCAGTAACACCGCTTTCAACTTTACCTACGGCCTCATCCAGATTGTCGCCAAGATCCCATACGGACCGGGACTTTGGCCGGCCCTCTGGCTAGCAGCTTCGAGCCATCAATGGCCGCCAGAGCTCGACATCATGGAGCACTGGGGTACCGATCAGAAAGTGAAGGTCTATGACCACGCGACTGGCGTGCCTACTCTCGGCGGCCCGGTCACCACGGCGGCTAACCTTTCGGACGGCTGGCACACTTTCTCGTTGCTGTGGACAAAGACCGGAATTACCTGGTACATCGATGGCGACACGGTCTACTCCGCCAAGACTGACATCCCCATCAATCCATGCACTTCATCGCCGACCTGGCCGACAACACTTCGGGACCAGGAACGTGTTCCGGAACGATGGACATTCAGTCAGTGAAGGTATGGCAGCCGGTTTCCGCCTAAGCGACTGGGTTACTACAACACGGGAAGCTTCCACTTCGCGCCGAGTTGGCTGTCGAAGGAACCCGGCCGGAAGCGCTCAAGGCCACTCGATGGGTAGGGGGTTAGTTCCCCGAAAAAGACATCTTCGTCGACGCTGTACAGGTCTACTCGCATGAAATCGTAAGAGCCTGCAAGCGCGACAGCGATCTCGGTCATCTTCGCATAGTTTCCCGGTGGCGCGGGGGCTACTGGTGATAGCAGGATATTTTCCCCGAGCGTAACGTCGAGCGGGGTCCAGTCCGGCAGGTACCAGCGATCACTATGGTTACCGAATCTGTCAGCATGAACGTCGACGGTCGCTACTTCGCCGGAGAATACATAGAACTTATAGTCACCCGGAGACGAATCTCGCCGCCGATCCATTCTTCGGCAATGAGCAGCGGACGGGCCTTTAGGTAAGCCCACTCGTGCAGATCAGCTCCTTCGGCGGGCCGGAGCCAATTCTCCACAGTGTGTCGCAAGGCAGGCACATCAGGCCGACCGCGCCCAAAGAAGACGAGCCCGGACCGATGGTTCGGCTTGAGTACCCAATGGTCCGGAAGTTCAACCTCCTCGAGTTCCCCGACATCGGTCCCGCTCCACAAAGTTTGCGGGATCCGCAGACCATGATCCATCGCACCTTCAACTTTGCTCGCATAGTCCTTCATGGCGAGCTTGTCGCATATCCAGGCGAGGCTCTCCCTTCGGTCCTTCAGGATCCTCCAATTGACTTTCTCATTGAACGTCACCGGACTATTGACGCTGGGAAGCGTATGATGGCGAAGGGAAAACAGCGCCTTGCGGCTTAGACCATCAGGCAGCTTGCAGGCGAGATTCCACAGGACGTCCTCCAACTTCATGACCGCTCTCCTTAAGTCCAGATGTTTAAGCTTTGATTCTTCCGTGCCGCGAAATCCATCTATCCGGCTAACCACCCTAGCATGCGCCCAGCAAGCCCACACGAAATGTTGGGTGACGCTGAATCATGCGCGCCAGGTAGTCCCAGCGCCGCAGGACCGGTGGCCGCGTGTAGCGCAGCAAACACCGAAAGCTTCCTAGAATTCTACTCCCGGATCCAGATGCACCTTCCGATAACGAATGTATCCAGGTGGTTGAACTACCGCGCTGGCCAGGATGCTGTTGGGCTTGAGCGATTGACCGACCGGTGACTGGCGGAGTACCGTGGGTGATCTCAGACTGGCCGTCAGTAACGACGTGAAGTCTAGGCCTGTCGACTTGCGTGCGAAACTGAACATTTATCGCTCGGTTGACTCAGCACAACCGACACTACTGGCCTTAATCAAACGAAATCATCTATGTACAATCAAAACTTGACAGCCAGTGAGATTGCTGCTTGGGCATGCCAAACTAAATCTGTAGTACGGAACTAGTAAAGGGTTCGTCAGCGGGGACATTGCTGATCTTGTGGAGTTGAGCTGCCATGTGGCCGGGGGATCTAGATGGGATTCACGTCAGTTTCGTCGTTATCGCATATAACGAGGCCGGAAACATAGGCAGAACACTGGACGGGATCACTGCGCTCGTAGGCCTTGATCAATCGCGATACGAAGTCATCGTGGTCAATGACGGGTCGCGCGACGGAACCGCCGATGTCGTTGCGAGCAGGGCGTCACTAAATCCGCGTATTAAACTAATTGAACTACCGCAAAATCAAGGCCGGGGATACGCGCGAGCTACTGGGATCGCAGCGGCGCAAGGGGAGCTTATCGCGACTATCGATGCCGACATCCTCCTGCCTGTCAACTGGTTCAGCCAAGCGATGGCGGCACTTGCCGATTACGACGCCGTGGGCGGTACCGCCATTCCCGACGGAGATGTTGGATACGTATACAAGGCGTCCCATCTCGTGCCCAGAATTGTCGGTCACACAACTGCCGTGACCGGCAGCAATTCGCTCTATCGGCGTAAGGTTTTTGACCTTGTGACCTTCGATCCCTCACTGCGCGAAGGCGAGGATGTCGCCCTGAATAAGGCGATCGCCCAGCATAAGCTTTCGTTTGCGACGATACCCGGCCTAACGGTCGACCACCTGGAGAACAAGAGTTTTCCAGATTCGATCCGCTAATTGTTCGTGACCGGCAAAGGTGCAACAAGGCAGTTTTTTGTTTCCGGTGAAGTCCCGATGCCGGACATGGCGGCTGGTATAATTATGGCAAGTTTGGTGACAGGCGCCCTGGTGGCGGCTTTGGCTAGTCTTATACCGGGGATCCTGATCCCACTGGCCTTTCTTCTTGCCATTAGCATTCAGCACGTGCGGAGCCGTTTTGAAACTCCACGGAGCCGATTGCATGTAGTCGCCTTCGCTGTCGTTCTCGACGCTGCCCATCTGCTCGCTTACTTTGCAGGCCGTGTTGTCGGATTGAAATGGCTGCTGAAGCGTCGGGCCAACGTGTCGATCCATTCTCCAGACCCGAAATCGGTTAGTCGACTGTAGGATGCCATTCTGGGCGTTGTGCGATAGTCGCAATATCTACATCGTTCTCGCGTGCTGCCGCGAGGGCATAGCAGCGGCAGCCTATTGCCGCCACTAACGATCCAGTCATGGAAAGTGATCATCGACAAATGGCCGGGGCGGCCGCGGCGGCGCTCACTACCGCGCGCGCGTAGGCGGGGGTCTGGATGGCGTGTCGTCCGTACGCTCGGCAATCCGAGCAGGTCGCAGTCGAGCGGCACGTAGATAGGAATTTCAGTCATGCCATCACGAGTGAATGGCAAACGCTGGCCGAGTAGCCAGCGCAGTCGTCCGATCGGAGAACCACCAAAGGTTTCTTTAACTATTAGACCTGCGTTCAATGGGCCGAGCAATAGCCGATCGCGGTTCAAACGCGCGGACCCGTCCGATGCCCGCCACATGCCGGGCAAAGGAAATACGTCTGGACGAAGCAATTCGGCTGGATAGCGGACCTCTCGGTTGGAAACCCACGAATCCTTGAGCTCGCAGCATCGCGTATACCTCAGTCCGGTAAAAGTGCGGTGCGAGCAGATATGGTGCGCGGAAGCACTGGGGCCGTCATCCGGTGATGTCTTCAAGTAGAGGGTTTACCCTGGCTATATTCTGGTCCAAGAGGCTGATGCCTCGGAATCATAACGTGACAGGTGGTCGTGCTCGTACCCGTGCAACCCGATCTCGTGTCCTGCATCCGCGATATCGCGGACTAGATCAGGATGATCTTCGACAATGCGGCCAACGATAAAGAAAACTGCTTGCGCCGACTGCTGTGCAAGTTCGTTGAGGATGAGCCCGGTGCTTTCGCGCATATCGTATGGCACTTTATGCGGCATGCCGTAGGAACCTTCGAAGTCGAAACACCGTAGGAGTCGAGCGCGGCAGGTTACGTCGGTCATAGCTAAGGCGCCTCATCTTCGTGTTAAAACGTTGAACATTGATCGCGCGCGAGCGGTCGACGCATGCGGGCGTAGGACTACAGGAGATAGTAGCGGAACACACTTCGCATAGTATGTTACTTTTGGAAGCTTTATGTAGCTTGGGATTTTTCGTGTCCCTTGGTAACTGACTCGGGGCGGCCGTCTCCGTACGTTATACAGGTGGCCCATTCCTGTACACGGACCCGGCTTCCATGACGGTAAGCGGGGACCTGTGTGCTCAGAGTGACTGGACGAAGAACTGGCAGTGGAGCGACGGAGCTCCTCGTCGTCTTAGTTGACGTCCGAGGGATGGCAGGCAGTGCCCCGAGGGGGGGCACGGCTTCGGACGACATAACACGAAGTGGGTGGGGAGCGAAATGAGCGTTAACTCATATGGCAGCCAGCAGTCAAGCATGATTCTCGACGAAGAAAAGGCGATTTTCGTAACGCTCGAATCCGAGGTTCGTCGCTACTGTCGCATTTTTCCGGATGTTTTCAGCAAGGCTCAGGGCGCGCATATGATTCGAGACGAACGGTGCTCGCTACATCGACTTTTTTTGCGGTGCGGGGACGTTGAACTACGGGCATAATAACGGCCAGATTAAGGAACGTCTGCTCGAGTATATTCAAGAGGACGGGCTCATGCACGCCCTTGACATGCACACTGCCGCCAAGAGCCAGTTCCTCACCATGTTCCGTGACGTGGTTCTCCCCGCGCGCGGCCTCCCTTATAAGGTTCAGTTCTGCGGACCAAGCGGCAGCGATGCGGTAGAAGCCGCTCTTAAGCTGGCGCGCAAGGCGACCGGGCGGACCGGGATCGTCGCGTTCGCGGGCGCCTACCACGGTATGACCCTTGGCTCACTCTCCGCGACAGGTGGCGCGGCGGCCCGGCGGTCTGCGGGCGTGCCGCTGCACGGCACTACCTTCCTGCCGTACGCCGCTGGCCCGTGGGGCGACTTCGACGCAATCGACCTGCTGGATAGGATGTTCACGGACTCTGCGTCAGGCGTCGACCTTCCGGCCGCCGTCATCGTGGAGCCGCTTCAGATGGAGGGCGGCATCTTCCCCGCCCCTCCCCAGTGGCTGC
The DNA here is from genome assembly GCA_963767685.1 of uncultured Actinomycetota bacterium. Lineage (GTDB taxonomy): Bacteria > Actinomycetota > Actinomycetes > Streptosporangiales > Streptosporangiaceae > Trebonia. The sequence goes on along the minus strand of CAVYEZ010000004.1, from coordinate 127,874 downwards.
GCAGGCTGCGAGAGGTCACCAGCCGGTACGGTGTCCCCCTTGCCATCCTGGACGAGATCCAGGCGGGCTGCGGGCGCACGGGCACGTTCTTCTGCTTCGAGCAGGCCGACATCCAGCCCGACATGGTCACACTGTCAAAGTCCATCAGCGGTTACGGGTACCCGATGCTCTCCTGCTCATGAACCCGGAACTCGACATTGTCGGGGCCCCGGGCGAGCACTCCGGGACCTTCCGCGGCAATCAACTCGCCTTCGTGGCAGGAGCGGCGGCCCTGGAATTCTGGCAAGACGTGGAGTTCCTGGCTCGGCTCGATGAACTAGGACGGCGGCTTCAGGAGTTCGGACACGAACTCGCGGGCGGCCGATCCGCGAGTGGTGACCCGCGGCGCTGGCCTGGTCCTCGGGATTGAGCACCTGGGACAACAAGCGGGACCGAAGCGGCGGCGACCGTACAGCGCGCGTGCTTCGACAACGGGCTCATCGTCGAGGTATGCGGGCGTGGCGATGAGGTCATCAAGCTAATGCCGCCGTTGAACGTGGACGACAATACCCTCAAAGCAGGACTCGAGATCGTGCGGGCGACGGTGCTCAGCACCGAGCGTTAGGATTTTGCGTGTATCTTGTTGCCAGCGCTTTCGATGACAAATATCTCTGGCCCTGGGCATGTTCGGCTTTCTCTGCTATCAGGAGTGGAGGGCAGGCCCCGAATTTTCTGATCGCAAACGTCGATGGATTGCTCTCACCCCGAGGAGAGGAACTGGTCCTGCGCACGAGTGAAGCACTCGGATTCTCGGCGGAGATCGTCCCCCTCAAGACGCCAACGTGGGACGTGCACTACACAAATCAGTGGAACGCCACCGTGTTCGCACGACTCTTGCTGCTTGACCAACTGTCGGAACGCTACCTGTGGCTGGACAGCGACACGCTGGTACTGAACGGATGGCAACAGGTCACTGAGTGCAGCGAGAACCTCTTCGCCACTTCGGACGTGATCGCGTGCGCGGTTCGTGACTGCGACTCAACGCTCGCCCAGATGGCCAAGGCCGGAACCAACGAAGCTTTCGTCGTCAGTCACGGGAACTATGTGAACGCGGGAATCTTCGTCGGCGATCCAAGGAGGTGGCGTGCGGAGGGGATGCACGACCGCTGGACGGACGTCGTGGCGACGCAGTCACGCAGAGGCTTTGAGTACTTCGACCAAGACGTGCTGAACCTCGTCCTGGCCGGGCGGATCGGTATCCTCCCGCGCGCGTACAACCACATCGTCTCTGAACCGGCGATGGGAGACGAACGCATACTGCACTTTGCGGGATATCCCAAGCCATGGAAGCTCAGCCCGGATTCGCAGGCATTCTTCATGGCTTCGGAGGCACTCAATGCCGAGCGCCCCCACCATCAGATCTCAGGCGGCGGGACGGGCTGGCAACTTTTCCCTCTGTACTGGCAAATCGAACGCGAGTTCATGGAATGCCTGACCGCGACGGGCCACGAACAGCTGCGTGACGCCCTCCTCGCGATCCGTGCCACGAATGTCGAGGCGCTCAAGTGGGCCGCGTCCGTCAAACTCCGACTTATGCGGCTGCTAGCGACGAAGATGCGCGGGAAGTAGTGTCCCCTCGGTGGAACAGCGGAGCATCTGGTTGAGACAGTCGACAAAACGGCCCACAACCCAGGGGCTTCGTTGTTCTTCTACCGTGCCCCACTGGTGTTGTCACGCTAGGCTCTCGCCTGCGCGGCGGGGGTCCAGCACTGTGGTGCCTCGACTGCTTCAGGGGACGCGCTGGCACGCCGCCAACCTTCTGCCATGGCCCAACGTCTTTAGTCAGGACCGCGCCCGCGGCACAAACGGCATGGTCGGCGACGGTGACGCCCGGAACGACCGTGACTTTCGAGGCGATCCACACATCGTTCCCAATATGAACAGGCGCAGATGTAAAGCGCCAGTCCGTCAGCGGGACTTCGGGAGTATGTACATGATTCTGGTCGCGAATAGTAACATAATCCGCAATCATGCTCCCGTCACCTATGCTTACACGCTCCTGGGCAGAGATGATGGTCCCTTGACCGATGTAGGATCTCCCGATCTCTAGCAGCGCATTAGGCGCCACCTCGAGCTGGATATCGCGTGTAAGATTGGCGCTTCGCAGCTGCAGTTTGGCGTCCTTCAGGACGATCAGCCTACAGTGCGGCCCTATATGAGTATCGAAACCAACATCAATTCGCTTACCCAAGCGAAGTTTTAGGATGATCGTTCGAATATTGGACGGGATCATATCCCGCCGCATATTGCGCACTCGCAAGTTCCCTCCAAGCTTCGTAGAACTGGTGCAGGTCGTACGGCACGCACTCATCGAACGGCGTCGTGCGCCGGGTAGTCCTGCCCCGTAGATGGTTCCCTCCTGCCATATCAAATTGTAGTTGTTACCACCGCGAACTCCCGAGACGCCGCCGAGCTTACGGCCCGCGACTTTGCCGCGACCAATCACGCCCTGGCCCGGAAGAGTATATTTGGCCCGCCGCCCTTTGAGCGCCCAGAAGTCCCCGATCTGGACCTTCATTTCAACCGAGCAGCTGGCAACCGCACGGCCAAGCACACTGGAACCGGTCGGGAAATGCGGATTCTTACCGTAGAAGCGTCGCTTTACGTTTTCGACGCATTCAGCGATGCAGGCCCGCAGGATGGGCGACTCCTTGGTGGAGTAGAACATGTGAGTTGCGAATTTCCAACTTGTCGCATCGTTATTCGGATCACGGAAGCCCACGAAATCGAAGTCACTCACGTCGAGCCCACGGAAATCGTTGACCGACAGATCGAGGTAGGCTCCACCAAAGTGGCTGGCGATACAGCAGCGGGCTAGATCAGCTTTGTAAGAGTAAGGGCGAAGCATATCGAAGCCGCAGCCCTCCCCGTAGCGTCGCCGATCAGCGTCGCGTGTCATCGAGGGCCACATCCGGTACAGATCCTCACCGACTCTAGAACGAATCTCCTCTGCCTTAGGTGGGATAGGTGCTCACGATCCAAGGTGAACATAACCTGGTGCACAGGTACGTTCATCGGAGTGATCTTTGCGCGAGAAATAAATGGTAGGCCTCGCATCATGATCCTTTCCAGCACTAGTGACAGTAACGCAGCTGTCTCAGACTCCGAATCTACTCGCGAAGGGTTACCTCGGCTTTGGTTGGACGACTGAGCGGTCGCCCGAAAGCTTGCTCTAGCGGGCCCGTGTAGCGAAGCCGCACTGGCGTGCCAGCGAACGGGACGGCCGCCATCTCCGGTTCCGCGAGACCCATCAGCACCTGGAGCCCTCTCAGTTGGCGACCAGTTATATCCGGCTCGGCGATCGCCATGAGTGCCTGGAGCCCCCTTAGCTGGCGACGAGCGTAGGCGCTGTCGTCGTCTCTGCGACTTCCTCTTGTCTCCCTCACAACACTTGGCTGTCCTTCAACAGGACGCACCCGAATTCCCAGCCTGTGCAGCAAGAGCTCGCGGTATACCCAGCCATAGTAGATAAGGAATGCGGGCAGCGTCAGCAGGCCGCTCAATACGAAACCAATACCGCCACTAGGCAGGCTGTTACGCAAGAGCCATTCCAACGGTGCCGCGACGGCAGTAGCGACAGCCGCAGGGCCGTAGCGGATATAGCCGGAAGAACGGCGTGATCTCTTTCCCGATCCTCCTCCGGGCCAAGTAGATGCAGACAAAGAAGCTGATAACTTGGCCAATAGCCGTACCGAGAGGTACTCCGATCACGCCTATGCGGAGAGCAAGTGGGATCGTGCAGGCTACATTGACGATCACTCCGATGCCGAGATACCACGACTCGATCTCTGGCATGCCCACGGCTTTTGCCGTCACGTCGACAATCGAGCTGAACAGTAGCGGAGCAAAGCCGATCACCAATACAGCCGCAGAAATGGCCGCGACCTGGGAGCCGGGACCAAGCCAGGTGCGGACGCCGAACCATCCTTCGAGTACGGCAACCATCGGAAAGATCCCTAGAGCCGTTACCCACATACGCTGGGTATCAGGGAATGTGCGCAGCACGCCTTTCTTGCCGCTTCTTCCGTAGCTACGGCCGATTTCTGTCACGATGGGATTCAAGCCGTTAGCCGGCATATTGATGACTTGCTGGCTGAAATTTGCCCCGATGCTGTAGTAGGCGACATCCTTGATTGGAAAAAGAAAACCGACCAGCAGCGCATCAACCTCGTAGTTGAACGAGCTGGCCACCGCCGCGATCTGGACTCGCCATCCAAAGTGCAGGATTTGGCGTACCTGCGAGATCGGCATCAACCGCAGATGCTTCAAAGATACATAGGGGCGACATGCCCATACTGCGGCGATAAGAAGGATACCTTCTTGCACATAGGTGCCCCAGATGAGGCACTGTAGCCCCGGGATTCGGTAGGAGACGAAAATTACGGTGACAGTATACGCGATTACGGCAATGACTTGGGTATAGTTGACAAACGCCCAGCGGTGATATGCCATGAGGAGCCGCTGGAGGTGTGTACGAATGCCGGCGATAAATAGCGCCGGCATCAAATCCCTGACAAGTTGCGCAATCTCTGGCGTCTGGCTAGCGAGGCCGGACCCGAGCGAGAAACCTTTAGCGACGATCGGCGCGAAAAGAATCATCGCGACGCCTCGGTGCCAACGATGATCGCCGTCAAAGTCAGAATTGTAAAAAGGAAACTAGAGGTGGCGCCTTTGTCTTCGCGGCCTACGTAGACTGGGAAGTAACGGGCACCGGTGGGACCCAACCCTCCGTCCAGGTTGCTAAGCAGCCCTCTTAGCGAACTTACCAACGCAAAGATGCCGTATTCCGTTGCACCTAGACGGTGAAGCAGGAATGGTGTAAAACCGAGAGGTATCCCGATGACCACGAGCTGGCCGGCTGTATTCCACCCGAGTCCCGACAAAAGCCGCTTCGGGCGCATGAAAGACCCGGTAACTTTCGCATCGGCGGATGGCTTCTTGCCACGTCGACTCGCACCGGGATCCTGCGGGTTGCGCTCAGCCACGCCGATCCCTCAGCCAGACATGGCCCGATGGGCTGCTCGGGTAGGGCACCCAGCGGCCTGATAGAAGGCCAGCACCACGCCACGGCCGGCACGCGTCGCCTGGATGGTCTGGATATCTCGATTGCTATAGAAAAAACCCCCCGCATATGTCCCGTGTTAGTCGCTACCAGGCTAGCGCGTAGCTTCAAGTACCTTTTGCCTGCGCTATCAGGTCCACGGCACGCTGAACGAAGCACTCCACGCTAAGGACTTCACGCGCGAATCGCTTCCCGTTGGCGCCCAGTTCCGTCGCAACGTCCGGGTTCTCAACGAGGTAGCGGATGCACTTCCGCAGTTCCTCGTCGTCCTCAGGAGCCACGTAGAAGCCGTTGCTCTCTTGAAGCTCGATACTGTCTGGATGAAATAGCTGAGCAAAACCCTCTGATGTGGCCAACTCCGGGTTGCTACGCATGACACGGCGACGATCGATCACAACGTCACTTTGACCTCGCGTTCGTGTTACCATCATTGGCAAGCCCATGGCCATTGCCTCTTGAATGGCCGTGATGCCGTGCTGAAAGGGAGAGTCCCGCAACGGAACAACCGCGAGGGTCGCACGCGAGTACAACTCCTTTAGTTCCTGGTAACTACATCTGCCCACCGTTACGTTGGCGGGAATAGTTACCGGAAATTGCGCGCTGTCCCCCGACCACAAACTCGCCGCAGCCACGAAAACTCAACATCAAGGTCGGTGACTGCCTTGACGAGCGTGACGTAGTCCCGAGATTCCAAGCCAACCGCCACAATCAGCGGCCTGCCTGACACAGTGCGCTGCACGCAGTGTTCGTGAAGTACTGACAGTCCACCTGGTATGGCAGCACGACGACTTTATCCGCAGGCAAACCCAGCCGCACCAGCTCGCAGACTGATATGTGTTCGTTGGAAGGATTTTGGTGAAGTGAGTCCAAACTTTTAGCTTGAACAGAAAGAGCAATGAGTTCGGAGACAATGGCTCCACGGCGATGAGGAACAACTTCTTGCGGACGCGGAAGGTCTTGAACAGCAAGGCCAGTACCAGACCTTCGATCTCCGTGAAACACCAAATCACGTCGTAACGGCGACTAGTGAAGAAGACGAGGAGTGCTGCCGCCGGACCGAAACCGAGCTTCCGGCGAAGTGCCCGCCCGGCCCACGTCTCATCAACAACATCCCAGTCCACCATCGAGGCTCCGAGTGCCGCTGCCAACTCTCCGAAGTCGGTACGACGCTGGGTGCTCCCCCGCCCCCCACTGTGTAGATCATCTTCAGCGGCTCGGGCATTAACCGTCAATACGATCCGCTGGCTGATCCGGTTCCCACCCATAGCCACTATTATGCAGCATTCGTCATGTCGCTGCTCGGCGAACAGCTAGAATAGTGGCTTCACTCAGCTAGGCATAAGTGAGGTTGGGTAAACATGCGTATCCTGTACGTCAGCCCTTTCCCCCCAGCACGGGACGGAATCGGCACTTACACCGAGTCCCTCATCCGGGAACTTCGCGCCAATGGACACGAAGCTTGTGTCATAGCCGCACGTAGCGAGTCACAGGACAACCCGGACGTTCTCGCTGTCTTGCCGACTGGGCGCGCAGAGCTAGCCAGACTCCGCGATCTCGGGGTTGCTTGGAAGCCTGACTGCATTCACGTGCAGTTTGCTGTTGCTGCCTTCGGTACTCGTACGCGATCATTGCTGCAGTGGTTGAAGCTGATACGGTCCACCGGGATTCCAGTTGTGATCACCATGCACGAAGTGACCCGGGACATCGAGCGGCTTCGGAATGCCGGATGCCTTATCTACCGCGCGTTCGCCGCTTGCTGTGATCACATAATCGTGCATACGCGAGACGCGCTAACGGAATGCGTGAACGCGGCCGGTGTGCCACTGGGTCATCTTTCGGTGATCCCGCACCCCACAGCGAACCCGCCCGCCGATGTGACGACCGACAAAGAGCTACGGGATCGCTACGGTCTAGACGATGACACTGTGCTACTTGCCTTTGGCTTCATCCATGTCGATAAGGGACTGCCCGACCTCGTGAGTGCACTGCGTATCGTTCGCAGTAACAACCCAGCACTGCTGCACAACGTTCGCATAGTTGTCGCAGGAGCCGTCCGGCAACGCAGTGGCATATTCAGACTTTTCGAATTGCAGGACCACATGCATCTGCGGCACACTCGCCGGCTAAGTCGGAGGATTGGCGTCGCGCAGTACATCCTGTTCACTGGTTACGTGCCGACGAACGACATAGCAGGCTGGTTCCGCGCGTCGTCGGCAGTCGTTTTGCCTTATAGGCGTACCGAACAGAGTGGTGTTGCGGCGCTCGCCAACGCCTTTGAGGTACCCGTTTTGGCAAGTGCGGTGGGTGGCCTGCGTGATCTGTATAACACATCCAAATGGACGTTCCCGCCGTGCGATCCGAACGCTTTGGCTCAGGTCCTGGCTCAATTTCTTGTCTTGCACCAATGATTCACCTTCGGATCTTATTGCAGCCCAGCCCGTTAATGACCTGGCCGCAGTAGTCACCGCGACCATCGATGTCTATCTCGCATCCTTGGGATACTGAATCACACGTTATGGTGCAGGCGTTGCAGTTCATCGAACATGCGCTGCCCGATCGAGTCCCAGCTAATCTCGGCACAGTATGCCTCACCCGCGGCTGACATGGCCGCCAGCACGTCTGCGTCAGCGTCAGCAAGATCCGCCAGCACGCCGCTCAGGCCCTCAACGGTTCCGTCGTAACGCGCTACCGCGGCATCAGGCAGTTCGGCCAAGCCTGGCAGGTTGGGCACGACCAATGGCCGCCCGTGGGTCAGCATTAGCATCGCGCTACCGCTCGTGGTTGTCATGCGGTAGGGCAGGACGACGACGTCGGCAGCGTCCAGCAGATCGGACACCTTCTCCTCCGGAACCCTTTCAAACCAGGTTTCGACGGGATGGCCTGACCGCTCGGCAATCTGCCTGAGTCCTTTTCGAGCGCCGGGTCAGGGCATTCGCCAATGATCGAGAGGTGCACCTCGAGTTCGGCGGGCAACATTTTGTATGCCTCGAGGAGGACGTCCACCCCCTTGTACGCTTCAACCCTGCCAAAGAACAGAAATCGCCGAGGACCTGGCACAGTGCCAGGCGCCGTCATGACCCGCGTCCCAAGGGTGACCGTATAGGCACCATGGGGAATGACCACGCTTCGCCTGGGCTCCATCCCTAGTGACTTGAGCTCATCGAGCGTCGCCGCCGAGTGTGAAACCACCAGGCTCGCCGCGGCCACGAGTTGCCGTCGAGCATGCAGCTCGTTCCCGAAGACCCGATCACCCATCGGAAGGACGTTATGCGCGGTCCAGACGAGCCGCATGCCGAGCAAGCGCAGCGTGTATAGCCACATCGTGTACCACGCCTGCGCCACCCAGCGAAGCGCCGGGTAACGCTGATACCGTAGAGTTCGAAGGCGATAGGTCCAATGCAGATGAACCGCACGCGTACCCCGCAACCGCCACCTGACCAGTTCTAGCGGCAGCAGCAGTTGATTCAGCGTACGAGATCCAGTCAGCTCGCAAAGATACGCGACCTGCACGCCGTGCTGGCCGAGCGCACCGTAGAGGAGCGACTGGTAGGGGTTGTTCCTTTCCCGGGGCAGTACTAGCAGCCTCATCGTCCGGCCAACCCCGCCAGCACGCCTGCGCCATAGAACAGATGACCCACGACTACGGTAACACCATTCTGTGAGCGGTTCCGGTACATGGGGATGAGCAGCAGCAGCGGATAGACCGGGAACACCAGCGTGATCGGGAGGCAAACGAGGAATACCGGGTACACAAGGGCGATGGGGTCGTACGTAAGGATGTGCCGGATCCGGTTCCGATGCTTACGGTAGAGGACGGCTCGCGCCTTTCCATAGACATACGATCGACGGCGCTGGCGACGGGGTGACCCATAATCATGCCTGACGATCGCATCCGGGACACTTCGGATGCGATAGCCGCTGTCATTCAAGCGCCAAGTGAAGTCCACGTCCGATCCGTAGGCAAAGCTTTCGTCGAAGCCGCCCACCGCGTCGAACGCAGCACGCCGGAACGCGAAGTTCATGGTGGCGCACTCTCGCAGATAGGTAACTTCACCGTCTCCGGCCATGGGTGCGTTTTCATAGGGCGTGGAGCCGTCCCATGCCTCCGCAGCACCGGAAACAGCGTTGTCATCCTTCCGGAGTGGCGCTATCAGGTTCTGCAACCAGTCAGTCACCGGCTGGCACCCTGCATCGATGAAGACGATAATGTCACCAGCGGCGGCGCGCACCCCCGCATTCCGCTGGTGCGGGATGGTCACCCGGATACCGGGCAGTGGCTGCGAATTCCAGCCAGCGTACGGTCGCGGCATGACGATCGCGTATATAGTCAAGCCGCCCGCTGGAAGCGTCCACAACAAGAATCTCGCCGGGCTCGGCGAGCGAGTTCACTTGGTCAGGCTACCTCGGTGAGCGTATCGTCGAGGGCCGCCTCATCTTTGCTAATGATCACTACCGAGATCATCGATGAAACACCTCAGAAATGCCGTTCGAGTAAACTGTATCGAAATTCTCGTCAAGGAAGAGCTTAGGAAAGGCATAGGTTTCGAAGTAATTTCCAGTGTTGGATCGTACGATGCCGTTCAGTCACATTTGTGCGGTCCGCGTAGACCCACGAGTTCGCGTCGATCGTCTCCGGAGTAATGTCGTCAAAGATTCCCGGGCGGTTGTTGACAACCGTCGTCAGTCGCAGTTGCGCGTAATAGTCGGCATAAATGACCTGTCCGGCTGGGGCCGCATCGTTCAGCCAGGTTGCGGATGCGATTTCCTGGGTCGACACCACGAATTCCTGGTAGTCGTCGTACTGGTTGGCAAGATTCGCGTCGGCAATGCCGCCGCCCAGCATGTCGTGTTCCAAAGTTGACGACACGACGATGAATACCATGACGCCGGCAATGCAGCCAGCCAAGCACGACCGTGCGCGCTATCTTCCATCTCCCCAGACCGGTCAGCGGCCAGCAGATAGCAGGGGCGAGCACTATCAGCATTTGCAGGAAAGTACGCTGCGGGTTGTACTCAGCCGCGAAGGTGCCGCTGAATCGGGCGAGCAACGAGAATGAACATTCCCGCCAAGGTGAGCATGCCAAGTTGGCGAACCTTCACTGGCGCCTTCTTGCTCAGCGACAGCATGAGCGCGCCGATACCTGCCAGCAGGTTCATGAGTTGCTGAATCAGCAGTGACAGGAGATTCAGCACACTAGAACCAAGCGGCCACGTGCTCGCGGGGATCGGGTCGAAGCCGCCTGGAGCGCGTATTGCGACTGTCCGGCGTTCGGCAATGGCTTCAGAAACGGCATGTGCACGGCAGAGTAGTTCGCAATATATTTTTGATACTGGGAGATCGACAGCACTGTCGATTGCTCGCCGTTTAGATAGGAACTGATCAAGTTACCCGAGCGGTTCGGCAGGATATCGAGTCCGTTGGTGCTGGCGATTGACAGGAACTGCGAGACGTTGGCGGTGGAGTGAGTCAGCATCCCGTACCAGACAAAGGCTCCGCCCACGCATACGCAGAGCGTAACCGCCAAACTTCCATTTACGTGCGGCACCGCGCGAAACCAAGAAAAGAAGAATTGAATTACGAGGGCCACGGAAAGGAAAATAATCGTCATGTAATCCGTGGAATAGTGTGACGTCACCATCGCAGCGCTTAGCAAAATTAGGAAGGCCCACTGGCTGCGCCGTGTCGCGGTTGTGGTGATCTCAAGCAGGGCCGCGATCATGGCGGCGAAGAGGGCTGTGGCGATCTCCTGCCGGGCCAGCGCCGGATACTCCTGGAAGAAGGTCTGTTGCATGACCACGAACACCGCGGCCAAGAACGCCCAGCGTCCAGCCAGGTACCGGCGGGCGATGCCGAAGACAGCGACCGGGAAGAGCGCTCCGATCATCGGGTAGACAACCTTGAAGATCAGCAAGGCAGGCATCCCGGTGAGCGCGTGCAACTCGGTCGGCAGTACGGTCAGGCTGAGCATCGCGCCGTAGGCATCGCCCGGATGATAAACGTGCCAGATGCCCGCGGTAACTGTCTGCTGTAGCGCGTAGTACTCATTTGCGATGTCGAACCCGTAGACCAGGTCGCCGCGGAGCGAAAACGACCAGAGCATCGACAACGACGACCCGATAGGCCACAACCACGAGCAGAGCATCGTCCACCACCGGCGCGACCAGCAAAACTATGCCCAGCGTTCCGGTCACTACCAGGATTGCCAGCGCCGCGACTTGATTGCCGTGCCCAGCGTTCAAGCGAAGGGCGCCGGCCGCTCCGAATAGCGCAAGCAAGACCGGCCAGGCTAGCCGGCCGGGCCGGGGAATCTCGTCCCATGGAATCCGCGTCTCATCCCCGGCCTTGCGAGAGCAGGCGAGGAGCGCCGCGCAAGCGATCTCTAGACCTACCAGCAGGGATGGCGCACGAAGCGGTTCGGCCACGCCGAGGCGGGGGCCAACCAGGTCGACCGCCAGTCCAGAGCCGATGAGCACCACAAGTGAGGCGCACGGGACGTAGACAGGATTGGCGGCGATCGTGGACCCCGGGATGCGCAGCGCGCGCAGGAGAATAACGCCAGGGAGGATGAGAAGTCAACGGGATGAGCAGCACCTGGACTGCCCATGACGCATCTAGTGGCACGAGCATTGCGAGCAGGACGAGCCCCACGGCCGGCACGAGGAGCGGTCGGCGCCACCGCGCAGTCTTCGCGCGTCTCGCCCGTCATACGCCGACTGCGCGTACGACTGGACGGGTCGCGGGATGATCGTGCCGCAATGTCATGCCTATGCCCGTGTCTTCATGCTGGCTTGCAGGCTCTTCGCGTTCGCAGCCGAGGTCGCAGGCTCCGGCACGAAGCGCCGGTACTCCCACATGCCCTTCAGGTAGCCGATGTTCCCGTAGGTCTCCTGGGCGAACTGCACGTAGGAGTCGAGCAGGCACTCGGGCCGCTTGTTCGCCACCGCGAGCCGAACACCCTTGGGGTACATGAGCAACGGCAGCAGCGCGCACACGGCGAAGAGAACCGGCAGGAACACCGCTCCGACGAGCAGGGCGAGTCATGAGGAACGGCCCAGGGAAAATGGTCGGCCGCATCGTCGGCCACTTTCGGTACAGCCGAGCGCAACCACGCCCGTAACTGCGACTCCGGCGCAGCGTGTCCCGCAAGCTGGGCACGAAGTGGTGCCGAACCCGGGCGGCGGGAGTAAGGGTAAGGCGAGCGCCAGGGAAGTCACGAGATAGCAGGAGGCACATGTCCAGGTCTTCGGCGCCGAAGCGGAACCGCTCATCAAAAGCTATCTGCTGCAGGGCCGCACGGCGGAACGACATATTCGCGCCAACCAAGGAGTAAACGTCACGCAAGTCGTGCCGCTCCTCCGGCCGCCATTGGCTTAGGAGGTAAAGATACAGCCGGTAGGCGATTCTCTGGCTTTGCGCGAGATTCAGCTCAAGCGGGAGCAACGGGTTGTTTCGCTGCAGAAACCCGATCATGAAGCCGTCTGGCGCCGTCGGCACGACGTCGCCGCCGACTCCGATCACATCGTCCGCATACGCGTCCAGGAGCTCCCTGGCCCAGACGGGCTCGGGTTCGCAGTCATCGTCCAGGAACGCCACGACCGATGCCGACGCGGCTCGGACACCAGTGTTACGGGCTGCGGCGAGTCCTCGGTTGACCTCATGGCGGATCACGGTCGCGCCGTGCTGTCGCAGCGACCTCGCTGGTGTCGTCGGTTGAGCCGTCGTCGACAACGATGATCTCAAGTTCGACGTCCTTCTGATCAGCCAGGGCGCGAAGGCACCGCTCGACCCCGGCCGCGCCATTGAGCGAGCAGATAACGACGCTAAGGTCAGCCGACATATCACCCTGCCTTCGTTCTCATAGCCCAAGCACTTCCGCCACTTGGTCGGCGGCGGCGTCCCAGCCGTGCTCGGTGATCCACGCGTCCTGGCTGGCGGGTATCTCCGGACTCCGACCACCATCGCTCCCGCGCAAGCAGTGTCCCCACACTTCCGCGATGGCTCGCGGCCGTAGGGGCTGCAGACGACACCGAGGGAGGATCGGGCCACGAGGTACTGCGCGAGGTTGTCGGGGGCTGACGTGGTCACGACCGGCAGGCCGCAGGCGATGGCCTCGAGGACCGCTATGCCGAATCCCTCTCGGTCGGTCGGAAACACCGCCACTCCGCGCCGCCTTCATGAGGGCGTAGACGTCCTTTCTGCTCCCAGACGTCGTGCCGGAAGTCGAGCGAGGCTCTCGATCCCGAGTCGCTGTGCCTGCGCATGCAGGGCGCTCGCGCTGCGGTCCGTCGCCGATGATCCTGCAGGTGACGGGCAAGTCCCGCAGCGTGCAGCAGCGCTACGGTGTCGAGCAGCGTGCTCATGTTTTTGTGTGGCAAGAGCCGGCCTATGGTGACGATGTCGACCTTCGCGGAGTCCGGATAGGAATTACGTATCCCGTCCAAGTCGATCCCGTTGGGGACGACGGAGATCGAGGCTCGGTCGCCCAAGTACCTACGCAGCCGCGCCGCGGTCTGGTCCGATGCGGCGATGAGCTGGTCGGGGACGCGCATGGAGAGCCACTCGACGAACCACGCGAGCTTGGCGGTCCTTACCGAGGTATTGGCTCCAGTACTCGTGGCCCCATACCTCGTGCCAGGTCACGGTCAGTGGCTTCCGCTTGATCCAAGCGACAACGCGGAGCGTCAAGATATGGAAATTGGGGAACTGATCGGCCTCAAGCACGTCGAAGCGGAACCACAGCAGCCGCAGGCAGCCAAGCGCAAAGAAGATGGCTTCGCGGAATGACCGCCGCTCTCCCACGTACATTGCATAGAGCGGTGAACTCGCGTGGAAGGTGATACGCCCTTCCCTGCGTACGGAGGGGCCGTCCCACCATTTCATCGTGAAGATATGGACATCCGCCCGTCGGCTGAGCCGCGCTGACAGCTCGTGGTACCTGAACTCCTTGCCCCCGCGGAAGTACGGGTAGATGGCGTCGCTGACTAGGGCGACAACGGGACGCCGGGCTCGCGGTCATGACTTGGCCTGCTTCGCGGTCGCCGCTGGCACGCACGTCACCCAGAAGTTGATCGATTCGGCCGGAGCAGCCAGTCGGACGACGACCTGGGTCCGGCCGCTAGCGCAGGTGGCCGCCACGGACCTGGTGACCCTGATCCGGCCTTGGGCCGACAACGGCGCCGTCCCACTCGCCTCGATCTGGCTTTTCCCAGAGTGCACGACTACGATGGACCACTGGTATGAGCTGGGCGGCATTCGCGACGTTATGGATGCCGAACGCCACCTTGACATCGCCGCTTGGCTCTTTCACGGTGCTCGGCAGCGCCGTAGGTTGGCTAAACGCCAACTCTGCATAAGTGGCAGGCGACTCGTACAGGCCGACGTCGCCGAGGAGCACGTGCCCCTGCTGAGTCTGCGCCAGTCCGGCGCAAATCACTACGGCTATCACAAGCACTAGTACTTGCCAGCGAGCTTTCATCGCCCGGCTCCACGCTTCGTAAAGCGGCAGCGCTCAGCGCATAGCATCGTCTTACAGGCACGCCAATTTCCCCACACGGCTCCCACCCCAATTCCCTCGTAGAACGGAGTTAATTTCCGATCTTGAGGTAATCCCCATGCCAGGTTTCCGACTTGCCTATCAGATGGATATGCACTCACAGCGCAGCCACTAGGAACTCCGAATTTAGCTATTCCGCGACCAAGCCGATTACGATTCAATGGCTCGAACACACGCCCAACCCCGGACGCCGCAGTCGCGACACTCCTGCCCGATAGCACAACAGTCGGCAGACTCACTCCGCCGGAGATCACCCATCTCCACCCCTCCCACTATAACTCCGCTACGACAGCCCCGAGGCCCCGCAACGGACTAATGATTTGCGACTTGACTGGCGGTCCGTAATCAAATGGTTGGGCTCTCGCTAGACACCAGTCGTGCACGCCATCAGCCCGGCATGCCCGAGTCGCCATCACCTAGATTTCCGCCGTCACCCTACCGTCAACTCCCCGTCGAGCAGACACTTGGTGGAGAGTGTAGCAGTCATCTCAACCTTCGCAGGACTTCTGTATGATTACAAAATCGTCATAAGACGACTGTCGCAAAGGCGCCAGATTCCTGCACAGGAGGGATTTCAGTCCCTCAGTGTCTCCACATCAGCTGACACTCATGCTAATCTATAATACAATGCGACTCTGCCTGCCAGCAAATATGCCACAGTACTGATAGAGGTAAAACGGAACACAAACGGACAGAAATACACGAAAATAGATGCAATTAAATACCACGTGTCTAATGCAGAAATTGCGCGCAAATGACCACTTCAACGTCAAGAACTCGTGACCATCTGTTCTTTCGCCGCAAAATTATGAATACGCCCGGCTGTCTCAGCGTGCGAATCTTTAACAATTAGTTAAGCTCGAAACGCCGACGGAATCCGTTCGTGACCCGCACTCCGTTTAGCTTAGATTTGTTCTTCTTTCGTGGCGCGGCGGACGATCGCGGCCGTCCCGATGACCGCGGCCGCCGTCCCCGCCGCCCCCGCCGCAGTGATTGCGGCGTCCTTGCGCGCCAGCCGCCGCCCGACCACCGCGTGGTGCCCGGCGCGCTCCGCGAGCAGGACGGCCAGCGCCTCGGTGTTGGAGAACGACGGCCGCCAGCCGACGGCGTGCAGCGCCGCGCAGTCGACCACCCACGGGTACACCACGTAGCGCAGCTCGACGGCAGGCGCGGGCGTCACGCCCAGCCGGTGCAGCCGCTGCGCGGCGCTGAAGGTCAGCCTGGCGGGCAGTTCCACCGACTTCAGGCCGCTCTGCGACTCCACCTCGGCCTGGGAGAGGGAGCCGTCGCAGCCGACCGCGAAGTCGCCGGTGACCGTGCCCGCGGCGGCCAGTTCGAGCGCGGACACCAGGTCGTCGACGTGGCAGAACTGCCAGCGGGGCGCGCAGCCGCGCACGACCAGCAGCCGGGGCGCCTCGAAGTGCCTGGTCAGCAGCGTGTCGACGGCGCTGCCGACGAGCGCCGCCGGGCGCACGACGGTGACCGCAGTGCCCGGGTTGACCCGGCGCGAGCGGCGGGCCAGTTCCTCGATCTCGAGCAGGTCCCCGGCCAGGCTGCCGCCGGAGTCGGCGAGCAGCGGGGCGTCCTCGGGGAGCGGCACCGGGTTG
This sequence comes from uncultured Actinomycetota bacterium, assembly GCA_963767685.1. Classification (GTDB taxonomy): domain Bacteria; phylum Actinomycetota; class Actinomycetes; order Streptosporangiales; family Streptosporangiaceae; genus Trebonia. Next base: position 111,612 of record CAVYEZ010000004.1, on the reverse strand, counting down.
TCCGGGCGCGCGCCGTAGACCATCGCGCTCGTCACGAGCACGACCCGGCCGACCCGTTCGGCCGCCGCGGCGGTCAGCACGGTCTGCGCGGCGCGCACGTTGCGTGCCCGCCGGTCCCTCGGGTCGCTGTCGGCCGAGGTGTCCACGTCCGTGTGCACCACCACGTCCACGCCCGACAGCCGGGAGGCCAGCATGGGGTCCCGCACGTCGGCGAGCCGCCAGGTCACCCCGGTCGCGTCGCCCCGGTGATCGTCGACCGCCACGACGCGGCCGATGCGCGGCGAGTCGGCGAGCCGGGTCACCAGCGCGTGCCCGACTCCGCGCGCGGCACCCGTGACCGCCACCACCGGCGGTGCCGCGGCGGTGCTACGCTCACGGCGAACGCTGCGCTCAGGGCGAACCTGCCGTCTGCCGTTTCTCAAAGTCGGCTGCTCCCGAATAGCGTGGCGATTATGACCCTTCTATCCTGCCCGACCATCTGAGAGCGAAGGGGGTGCATCGTGGCTGAGCGTCCTCCCTTTGGCTTCGGGCCGCCCGGGCGGCCTGGCGACGACGACCCGAATTCGGGCGACCAAGGTTCCGGCGGCGGCCAGGGGCCGTTCGGCTTCGGCTTCGGACCCGGCGGCCCAGGGGGCCCGGCGGGCCCGGTGACCCGGCCAATCCGAACCAGTTCGCGGACGCGCTTGCGCCAGTTCGCCGACCTCCTCTCCTACAGCGGCGGGCCGGTCAACTGGGAACTGGCCAAGAACCTGGCCAGGCACGCGATCGTCGCCAAGGGCGATCCCAGCGTGCTCGCCAACGAGCGGTCCGCGGTGACCGACGCCGTCCGGCTCGCCGACCTGTGGCTTGACGACGTCACGACGTTCCCGTCCGGCATCAGGAAAATCGAGGCGTGGTCCAAGTCGGAATGGCTGGAGGCTACCTTCCCCGTCTGGTCCACGCTATGCGACCCGATCGCCGCCAAGGCGGTCGACGCGATGGGCTCCATGATGGCCTTCGACCCCAACCAGCTGGACACCGACGTGCCCGAGGAGATGCGGGCCATGCTGTCCGGGATGGGCGGGTTCAGCGCGTTCGCGCCGATGATGCGGCAGCTCGGCGGGGCGATGCTCGGCGGCCAGATCGGCACCGCGATCGGCGAGCTGGCCGGCGACATGGCCAGCTCCACCGACATCGGCCTGCCGCTCGCCGCGGAGGGGACCGCGGCGCTGCTGCCGTCCGGCGTCACCGCGTTCGGCGAGGGCCTTTCCGTCGACATCGGCGAGGTGCGGCTGTTCCTCGCGCTGCGCGAGGCGGCCCACCACCGGCTGTTCGGGCACGTGCCGTGGCTCCGCCAGCACCTGCTCGGCGCGGTCGAGGCGTACGCGGCCGGCATCACCGTGGACGTGAACAAGCTGCGCGACTCGCTGCCCGAGATGGACATGACCAACCCGGAGGAGGCGCTGCGCGAGGCGCTGTCCGGCGAGGGGCTGTTCCGCCCGGAGGACACGCCGCAGCAGAAGGTCGCGCTCGCCCGGCTGGAGACGGCGCTCGCCCTGGTCGAGGGGTGGGTGGCGACGGTCGTCTCCGCCGCCGCCGAGTCGCGGCTGGTGCACGCCGTGGCCCTGGCGGAGGCGATCCGCCGCCGCCGCGCTTCCGGCGGCCCGGCGGAGCGCACCTTCGCCACCCTCGTCGGCCTTGAGCTCCGGCCCCGGATGCTGCGGGAGGCGACGGCGCTGTGGACGGGCGTGACCCAGGCGCGCGGAACCGAGGGCCGGGACGCGCTGTGGGCGCACCCGGACCTGCTCCCGACGGCCGAGGACCTGGAGGACCCGGACGCGTTCCTGCAGCGGCACCACGGACCTGGACATCTCCGACTTCGAGGACGACGGGGACCAGCCAGGCGGACCAGCCAGGCGAGGCGAAGGCAGGCCAGTCGGACGGGGCGTAGGAAAGCTCATTAGACCGGGTGATAGGCAAGCCCTGGAGCTGAGTAGCCTCAGATCGAGGAGGCGATGGCATGGCGAACGACACAGAGAACTTCGACACCTTCGGCACCGAAGAGGGCGGCACCGACGTCCTCGGCGAAGAGGCAGGCGGCACCGACGTCCTCGGCGCAGGAAGCAGGGCGGCACCGACGTCCTCGGCGAGGAAGAGGGCGGCACCGACGTCCTCGGCGAGGAAGAGGGCGGCACGGACGTCCTCCGGCCGAGAGTAGGCGGCCTCAGGCACCCACGCGGCGCCGCGCGGGCTGACCCGCGCCGCAGCTGCAGGCCGGGTGCGGCGGCCAGCCGCGCCGCTGCCACTGCCACTCGGGGAGCACCACCTCGAGCGTCCCGTTGGCGGCGGCCGGCTCGCCGGCCCGGTCGATGAGCGCGAGCGCCTGCGCGGTCGCGAGCGCGGCCGTCGCGGCGGCGAGCACGGTGTCGCATGCCTGCGTCCCGGCCGGGGCGGCGCCGGCGCCGCTGGCCTGGGCGAGGATCCGCGGCCAGGCGGGATCGCGCGCCGCCTTGCTCAGGTCCACGCAGCGCACGCAGGCCGAGTGCCCGGGCAGCACCAGCGGCCCGACCACGCCGATCGCCTCGTCCGCGTGCACCACCAGGTGCGGCACCCGGTCGCGCATGAGCGCGGCGAGCAGCACCGGGTCGGGCCGGCCGGTGATCACCGCCAGGTCGGGCACCCGCCGCGCGTCGTTCGCCGTGCGCACCTCCGGCGCCACCCGGTGCACCGGCGGCGGCGACCCCGGCGGCCCTGCTCGCGCCCACGTCGGCGGTGCCGAGGCCCGCGGGCGTGACGTCCGCCGGCCCGGCCGTCCCGGTGTCCAGGCAGCTCGACCCACGCGACCCCGGAGGCGGCGAGGAACGTGGCGACGCAGGCGCCCACCCGGCCCGCGCCGTAGACGCGGGTGAACGCCGCCCGGCGCCGCCCGAGCACCGCCGCGCCGCCGTCGCCGTGCCCGTAGGCGAGGGCGGCGCACGCCAGCTCGGGGCCGATCCGGGCGCGCAGGTAGTCGGGGAGGGCGGCGCGCAGGCTGGCGGGGAAGTCGTCGAGCACGCCCGCCGAGGCGAGCAGCTCGATCACCCGGTACACGATCTCCTGGCGGATGCCGTACGCCTCGGCGGTCCGCACCACCTCCGCGGTGTCCCGCGACCCGTCGAGCAGGCTCACGATGGCCGCCGCCTTGCCAAGGCCGGTCAGCGCGCGGGCGCGGCGCGGGTCAACCCCGATCTGGAGCGTGCCCCGGTCCCGCCACAGCGGCCTGAGCCCCGCCTTCAGTGCTGGTCTCATGCACACAGCGTGACGCCGGCCACCGACATTCGGCCCGGGAGCGCCCGCCGTCGGCAGGGACGGTTGACGATGGCGGATCGTTGACCACACTGGGATGCGTCCACCGATCCACTGTCATGACGGCGCCTACGCTGGAACTACGCAATCGTTCGGGATAAGAGGTTTTTTCATTGGCGGAGAATGACGGCGCGAGCCAGGTTCCCCCGAGCGGCCGCGGCGACGTCCCGCGCAACAGCGTCGCAGCGGGGCGCGAAGCTCGCCGGGCTGCCGCTCGGGTTCGCCGGCCGGACCGCGCTCGGGCTGGCCAGGCGGATCGGCGGCGAGTCGGCGGAGATCGTCGCCCAGCAGATACAGCAGCGCACCGCCGACCAGCTGTTCCGGGTGCTCGGCGAGCTCAAGGGCGGGGCCATGAAGGTCGGCCAGGCGCTGTCGATCTTCGAGGCGGCGCTGCCGCCCGAGCTGGCCGGACCCTACCGGGCGACGCTGACGCGGCTCCAGGAGTCCGCGCCGCCGCTGCCCGCCGTCACCGTGCACCGGGTGCTCGCCGCCGACCTCGGCGAGGACTGGCGGGCCGTCGTTCGCGTCCTTCGACGACACGCCCGCGGCGGCCGCGTCGATCGGGCAGGTGCACAAGGCGGTCTGGGGCGACGGCCGGGCGGTCGCCGTCAAGATCCAGTACCCGGGCGCGGGGAAAGCGCTGCTGAACGACTTCACCCAGCTGGCCAGGATCGGGCGGCTGTTCGGCGTGCTCATGCCCGGGCTGGACGTCAAGCCGATGCTCGATGAGCTCCGCGACCGGGTCGCCGAGGAGCTCGACTACCACATGGAGGCCGCGGCCCAGCGCGCGTTCGCCGCCGCCTACGACGGCGACCCCGACATCTACGTGCCCGGGGTCGTCACGGAAACCGATCACGTGCTGGTGACCGAGTGGATGGACGGCACCCCGCTCTCGAAGATCATCAGCGACGGGTCCAAGGAGGAGCGCGACCGGGCGGGCATCCTGCTGACCAGGTTCCTGTTCTCCGGTCCGGCCCGGGCGGGGCTGCTGCACGCGGACCCGCACCCGGGCAACTTCCGGCTGCTGGCCGACGGGCGGCTCGGCGTGCTCGACTTCGGGGCGGTTGACCGGCTGCCCGACGGGCTGCCGCCGATCTTCGGGCGGCTGCTGCGGATCATGCACGACCCGGACCCGGACATCACGGAGGTCGAGCGCGAGCTGCGGGCGGACAACTTCCTGCGGCCGGGCATCGCGGTCGACCTGGACGCGCTGCGGGCGTTCCTCGCGCCGCTGGCCGAGCCGTCGTCGGTGGAGAGGTTCAAGTTCTCCAGGGAGTGGATGCGCGAGGAGGCGACCCGGGTGGCCGACACGAGCGCGGCCAGCATCGCCCGCAAGTTCAACCTGCCGCCGTCCTACGTGCTGATTCACCGGGTGTCGACCGCCGGGATCGGCGTGCTCTGCCAGCTGGAGTGCGAGGGGCCGTTCCGCGCGGAGGTGATCCGCTGGGTGCCCGGCTACGCGGACGACCAGACCGTCCCGGCCGGGACGAGCGTCGCGGATTAGCGAGGCCCGTCCGAGGACCGGGGCGCCTGGTCCGGTAGCCGCCAATCGTCTACCAGTCGCGAGAAACGACGAAACCCGGGACGGCCCTCGCGCGCCCCGGGTTCCCTCGCGGTGACTTGACGTCGTGACTTGAGTTGTTAGCGGTCGGATCAGCCGGCGGTCAGCTGCGAGCGGACCTGCTCGACGCGCCGCCACGCCTGCAGCAGCTGGCGCTCGGCGCGCTCCGCCTCTTCTGCAGCCTCTGGAGCTCGGAGGCCTGAGACGCGGCCCGCCTTGCCTCCGCCTGCCTGAGGCGCTCTTGATGTCGTTCCTTGGCCAGGTATTCCTGGGTATACATGTCTGGCAACCTCGCATTGTGTGCGTTTGCGTGTGCTCATGTCGGGTAGCCGCGTGGGGTGCGGCGGTGTTGTGTTGCGGCGCGCCGGCTGGCCGATTCCAGCCTGAGGCTTTCCGTTACGGGAAGGTCAAGCGGCCGGCGCGCCGCATTTTCCGTGGGTCAGGAACGTTCGTGTCACCGTAGTGAAGACGTGGGCTAGGCGGCCTTTTCATCGCCCTTGGCGAGTTCGGCATCCTCCTTGCGGGGACGGCCGCGCGGCCGCTTCCGCGGCACGATCGTTCCGCGCAGGAGCAGTTCCCCTCCCCAGACGCCCCACGGCTCCCGTCGCTCAAGTGCGCCTTCGAGGCAGGCGGCCCGGATCCGGCAGCCCTGGCAGAGTGCCTTCGCGGCCTCGACGTCCGCGGGCGCCTCGGCGAAGAACAGCTCGGGGTCGTCCGTGCACGGGAGGTCCAGTCCTACCTCGGACCTTGGCCAGGCCAAAGAGTGCCGCGATCCCGCTCGCGGCCGTGTCCTGCTGGGCGTTCTTGTCGACGTACGGCTCGATCATGGCGACCGCCTCGGTCGAGGCGTAGGGCCACTGCATCGGTGCCATCCCCTTTCGCTTGCTTTGCTGGGTGCTGGTCGATTGGGACCGGGCCTGCAAAACAATTTGGCCGCGGACCCTGTGTGCGGGTCCACGGCCTTCCGGGGATCTTGTCCGGCCTTTCTAGGCCGGCTGTTCCCGTTCCGGATATGGACCCATCGCGCCGTAACCGCCGGCGTTGCTGCGGGTCTTCAGGACGTTCGTCTGCTTACGGGTGTCGTTGGCGGTCGGCAGCAGCTCAGCGCTCATCAGAGCGAACTGCTGCGTGGAGGCCGGGATCCGCCGGTGTGCGACGCGATTCGCACCCGGGCGCACGACGGCCGGGACAGCGGTCGTCGGGAGGGCATGGTTCACCCCTGTGCCGGCGAGGTCGGCCCACGGCGAGGGAGCACCCAGGACACCAAGGCAGGCGGCGCCCGTACGGGCAGCCGCGACGTGTGTCGTGTAAATTTCCACCGGGGGCACCTCCTTCCAGGGGGTCAGTTGCTCAGGCCCACGGACATGACGCTTAGCCTACGTAAGGCTCCATGACCGGGGCAACACATTTTTTACCTGGGATTTCTTCTTCGGGGAAGAAAAAGTTTCCTGTCTATCCGGGGCCATCCACGGGGCGTTAGTCGCGGGGCGTGCCGGTGAGCCTGATGAGGCCCTCCTGGACCACGGAGACCACCAGGTCCCCCGCCTCGGTGAACACCTGGCCGCGGGCGAGGCCCGTGCCGCCGGCGGCGACCGGGGAATCCTGCGCGTACAGCAGCCACTGGTCGGCGCGGAACGGGCGGTGGAACCACATCGCGTGGTCCAGGCTCGCGGGCGAGACGCCGCCGCTGAGGAAGCTGACGCCGTGCCCGAGCACCACCGTCTGCAGCAGCGTCAGGTCGGAGATGTAGGTCATCAGGCACACGTGCAGCAGCGGGTCGTCCGGCAGCCTTCCGTTGACGCGCACCCAGACCAGGTTGCCGAGGTCGTCCTGGACGCGCAGCGACGGGTCCCGGGCCAGCTCGAGGGGCAGCGGCCCCACCGAGCGCAGCTCGATCGGGGTGTCCCTGAACTGGGCGGGCAGCGGCGCGCCGAGCGCGTCGGCCAGCCGGTCCGCGTCGGACCGCAGCTCCTCGGGCGGCGGCACGGGCGGCATCGGCACCGCGTGCTCAAGGCCCTGCTCGGGGTGGTGGAAAGAGGCGGACAGGGTGAAGATCGCCTTGCCGTGCTGGATGGCGGTCACCCGGCGGGTCGTGAACGAGCGCCCGTCGCGCACCTGGTCCACCGTGTAGACGAGCGGCACGGCCGGGTCGCCCGGGCGGATGAAGTACGCGTGCAGCGAGTGCACCGGCCGGTCGCCCGGCACGGTCCGCCCGGCGGCGACGAGCGCCTGCCCGGCCACCTGGCCGCCGAAGACCCGCTGCACGGTCTCGTCGGGCGACCGGCCGCGGAAGATGTTCACCTCGATCTGCTCCAGGTCGAGCAGGTCAACCAGCTGGTCAAGCGAGTCGCTCATCAGTGCACCGCCTGGATTGAGGCCAGGAAGCGGGAACGCTGCCTGGATGACTCGGCCCCCGGCGTCCGCGCGGGCGCCCAGGAGAGCGCGAGATGGACCCGCGCCCGGGTGACCGCGACGTAAAGCAGCCGCCGTTCTTCCTCCACGGCCTCGGCCGTTCGCGCGTGCACGATCGGCATTATGCCCTCGGTCAGGCCCGGCAGCATGACCGCGTCCCACTCAAGGCCCTTGGCGGCGTGCATGGTGGCCATGGTCACGGCGGCCGCGACCGGCGCGTGCCCGGTCTCCGCCCGCTCGGCCAGCTCCGCGGCGAACTCCGCCAGGGTCGCCGCCGGCCGCCCGGCGGCCAGGTTGTCGGCGAGCCCGGCGATCGCGGCGAGGGACTCCCAGCGCTCCCTGACCGCGCCGCGCGCGGCAGGCGGGGCGGGGGTGAGCCCCGCCGACGCGAGCACGTGCCGTACGGCGCCGGGCAGCTCGCTGGGCAGTCCGGTGGCGTCGGTGCCCGCGCCCGCCGCCCGGGCGGCGCCGCGGAGCAGCACGAGGGCCTTGCGCACCTCGGGGCGGTCGTAGAACCGCTCGGCGCCGCGGACCACGTAGGGCACCTTCGCGTCGGACAACGCCCGCTCGAACCGCTCTAGCTGCGCGTTGATCCGCAGCAGGACGGCGATCTCCTGCGGCGGCACCCCGCCGCCGATGAGCGCCGCTATCGCCGCGGCCACCCCGTCCGCCTCCGCCTCCTCGTTGGCGTAGCGCGTCACCACGGGCTCCGGTCCTGCCGTCCGCTGCGCGACGAGCGCGCCGGAGTTGGCGGGGCCGGTGACGGCCGTACGGCCGGCCTGGCCGGCCGACGCTCGCCGGGCCGGCCACCAGCCGGTTGGCCGCGCCCACCACCTGCGGGGTCGACCGGTAGTCGCGGACCAGCCGGACCATCGTGGCCGTGGGGTAATCGGCCGTGAACGACCGCAGGTACTCGGACGTGGCCCCGGTGAACGAGTAGATCGTCTGCCGCGGGTCGCCGACCACGCACAGCTCCTCGCGGCCGCCGAGCCAGGCGTCGAGCAGCAGCTTCTGCAGCGGGTTCACGTCCTGGAACTCGTCCACGGTGAAATAGCGGAAGGCGGCGTGCACCTCGCGGGCGACGGCGGGCTCGCTGAGCAGGATCGCCGCCGTCAGCTCGAGCACCGACTCGAAGTCGATCAGCTGCCGGTCCCGGCGCAGCGCCTCGTACGCCGCGTACAGCCGCCCGGTGTCCTCGACGCCGGCCGACGGCCCCCGCCTGGCCTCGGTCGCCGCGAACACGTAGGAGTCGGGGTGCACCTGGCAGACCTTCGCCCACTCGATCTCGGTCACCGCCTCGGCGAGCGCGGGCCCCTCGACGCGCAGTCCCAGGTCCCGCGCGGCCTCCCGGAGCAGCGGCAGCTTCGACTCCACCAGCCGCGGCGGGTGGCCGCCGATCACCCGCGGCCAGAAGTAGGTGAGCTGGCGCAGGGCGGCCGCGTGGAACGTGGTCGCCCTGACCGCCGCCGCGCCGCCGCCGAGCGCGCGCAGCCGCCCGCGCAGCTCCCCGGCGGCGCGGACGGTGAACGTCAGCGCCAGCACCTGCCCGGGGTTGACCGTCCCCGTCGCGACCGCGTAGGCGATCCGGTGCGTGATCGCCCGGGTCTTCCCTGTCCCGGCGCCGGCCAGCACGCACACCGGCCCCGAGCGGGCGAGCGCTACCGCCCGTTGCTCGGGGTCGAGCGCGGTCAGCAGCTCGTCGGCGTCCATTCGTCCTATGGTGCCGCATGCCGCGGACATCCACGGCGCCCGCGCGGGAAGGAGCGGCCGCGAAAATTTGTTGCATCACACCGAAGATCGCCGCAAAACAAGCGGTTGCTCCCCGATCGACATGGAGGCCCCCGGTGCCGCTCACGATGTACACGACGACCTGGTGCGGGTTCTGCAAGAACCTGAAGCGTCAGCTCGGCAAGGCCGGGATAGAGATGACCGAGGTTGACATCGAGCGTGACCCGGAAGCGGCCAAGTTCGTGGAGAGCGTGAACGGCGGCAACCAGACCGTCCCCACCCTGCTGTTCGCCGACGGCTCGACGATGTGCAACCCGTCCGCGGCCGACGTGCAGAAGAAGCTCGCCGAGCTCGCCGCCACACCGGCGGAGCGCTGACCTTCGGACCTGTCGAGGGACGATAAGGGAGGATTATTCCGAACCGGCGCGGACTTGCCCCCCTCTATGGGCGAATGTACCAACGAATCGGATTTCCGGGCTGCGGTGTTACGCGGGTAGCCTAGGCGGAGCCCCGGGGAACATGTTGGTGGGGGAGGCAAGGAAACATGGGCGTTAAGGGATCCGACAGTACCGGGCAGCCTGACGATGTCGTGGTGCGCAAGGCCGAGCGCGGCTGGGTGGTCGGCGACGAGAACGTCTCCGACCTGACCAGCGCGATGGTGCTCGCCGACCTGTTCGCCGCCGACCAGGCGGACGATGACGACACCAGCGTCGTGGAAGCGGTCGACGAGAGCGGGTCGCCGCGTCCCCAGCCCCGTCCCACCGCTCCCCTACCGCGGGAGAATCACTCTGGTGCGCAGCGGATCCCGCCGGGCCTCGAACAGCCGAGCGAAACCGACGAGGCGGCCCGGCTCGCGGTTACCGTCGCCCAGCTTGAGCACGCTCTCGCCGCCCGGGTCCGGGTGGAGCAGGCGATCGGCGTGCTCGCCGAGCGGCACCGGCTCCGCCCCCGCGAGGCGTTCGACCTGCTGCGCAAGGCGTCCCGGGCGCGCGGCGCCCGCGTGACCGAGCTCGCGCAGGACGTGGTCGCCAGCACGGCCAACCCGTTGCTCAGCTTGCCGGACGAGCTGTCCAGGAGCGCGCCGGAGCCGCGCCAGCGGACCCGCTCACTGCGGCGCGGCGGCGGGGGCAGGCACGCGGGCCGTTAGCCCCTAAGGGCGGTGAGCACCGCGTTGGCCATCGCCTGCTGGCCGCGTGCGTTCGGGTGGAACGGCAGGGCCAGCGAGCCCGGCAGCAGGCCCTCGACGTCCCTGGACGTCTCGGGCTGGCAGAAGTCGTGCCCGGTGGTGGGCGCGTAGGTGTTCACGAACGTGGCGCCCGCCGCCTGCGCGTCGGCGGCCAGCATGGCGTTGGCCTTGACCTCGATGCCGCGCAGGTAGGCGACGTCGCCGGTGGTGATGGGCACCCCGGGCCAGCAGCCGCCGGACTGCGGGAACATGTCCGGGTAGCCCACGACGACGATCCGCGCGTGCGGGGCGCGCGCCGCGATGGCGGCGAGGACCTGGGATACCTTCGCCGCCTCGGCCGCGACGCTGGCGGCGAGCTGGTCGGTGCCGCCGCTGGTGTAGTGCGCCCGGCACGGGCTGCCCCACGGATTGGTGAACGAGAGCAGCACGCATTCCTTGAGCACGTTGAGGAAGCCCACGTCGTCGCCGCCGAGGGTCAGCAGCACGATCCGGTCGTCCGCCGCGAGCGCGCCGAGCTGCGGCGGGTTCGTCCCCAGGTAGGTCTTTTGCGCCGCGGTCATGTTCTTGACCCCGGCGCTCGCGCAGGCCACGTCGACCAGCGACGCGCCGAGCGCGCCGGCGACGAGGACGGGGTACGCCTTGGTCGACCGCAGGCAGCCGGACGGCGTGGCCTTCGGGTCGAGCGGCAGCAGCCCCCCGGCGGTGTAGGAGTCGCCGAGCGCGACCACGGGGCCGGAACTGGCCGAGTAGGCCGCCGCCGAGGAGCGGTCCGCGGACGGCGCGGCCGCCGTCGTCACGTGGCAGGCCGCCGTTACCAGGACCGCCGCGAGAACGCCGGCCGCGGCCAGCAAGCCACGCACGCGACTCCACACGGTGACCCCCCTCACGCGGGCAGTTACTAGCGCCAGGCTAGCATCGCGCGGGCCGATCCAGGCCGGAAAACCGGACTTTATTGGCGATTCACCACCATTCGCCACCGTACCGGCTACATCGGCAGCAGCTCGAAGATCTCCACCGCGCACCGCCCGTCGCGGTCGGACAGGAACAGGAACGGGAGGCCGCCGGTGAGCGCCTTCGCCGCGGCGAGGTCGCCGGCCTCGACGATCGTGTAGCCGATCAGGCTGCCCGCCGTTCCTTCGGTGCCGTCATCGCGGACGGACGCGCTCGACCCGAACGGGCTGCCGACGTCGACGAGCGCCGCGCCAGCCTTCTCCATCCAGGCGCCGAACGCGGCCGCCCGCTCGGCGTCCTCCGTCGGCGTCCGGTTGGCCAGCGGGGTCGACGGGCCACGGTAGAGGTAAATGAACTTCGCCATGTCGGTCGTCCTTTCAAGAGCGGGCGCGCCCTGTGCACGCCATCACCGCCGGCGGCGGAACTGCCTGAGTGACGAACGGCCCGGCCCGGCCCGGACAGCCACGGGCAAAATTTTCCGCCGAGGATTTTTTCGCCGGGGTTGTCCGTCGGAGCCGGCGCCGTTCGTCAGATACTCGAAGCCGGTAACCACCAGTGACGGGAGAGGCCATGCAGTACGCATTGCTCGCATATGGCAGCCAGCGGACCCCCGACGACCCGGTGGCGCCCGCGATCGCCGACGTGCTCGGCAGGCCCTACGTGACCGGCTGGGCCCGGCTGCACGCGGACGGGTCGGCCACGACCGTGCGCAACGACGAGGGGCGGACGCTGCTTACCGACGGGCCGTTCATCGAGACCAAGGAATTCCTGGCCGGCGTCATCGTGGTGGAGGCGGACAACCTCGACGCCGCGCTCGCCATCGCGCAGGAACTGCAGGACACCAGGACCGGCGGGGCGATCGAGGTGCGGCCCGTCCTCGAAGCGTCGTTCCATGGCGCTTGACGGGATCTTCCGCGAGCACTGGGCCCGGGTGGTGGCCACCCTGGTCGGGATCTTCGGCGACATCGAGCTGGCCGAGGATGCCGCGCAGGAGGCGTTCACGATCGCGGCCGAACGGTGGCCACGCGACGGGGAGCCGGACAATCCCGTCGGCTGGCTGGTCGCGACCGCCCGGAACCGGGGGATCGACCACATCCGCCGGCAACGCGTGCTGGCCGATAAGACGAGGCTGATCGCACGCGCGTCTACCGTGGAGGCGGAGGCAGCCGTGTACGAGTCGGCCACCTTTCCCGACGAGCGACTGGAACTGATCTTTACCTGCTGCCACCCCGCGCTCGCGCTTGAGACGCAGGTGGCGCTGACCCTGCGGACCGTCGGCGGCCTGTCGACCGAGGAGATCGCGCTCGCGTTCCTCGTCCCGGCCGAGACGATGAGCAAACGGCTGACCCGCGCGAAACACAAGATCCGCGACGCCCGGATACCGTTCGCGGTACCCCCTGACCACCAGCTCCCGGACCGGCTGGCGGCGGTCCTCGCCGTCGTCTACCTCGTGTTCAACCACGGCTGGGGAGGTGGCCGGGTCGACCTCGCCGCCGAGGCGGTCCAACTCGGCCGCGCCCTGGCCGAGCTCATGCCCGACGAAGGCGGGGTCCTCGCGCTGCTCGCCCTCATGCTCCTGCACGACGCCCGGCGGGACGCGCGGATGCGCGACGGCGAGATCGTCCTGCTCGACGACCAGGATCGCGCGCTGTGGAACGACCGGCAGATCGGCGAGGGCCGCGCGCTGCTTCAGCGAGCGATCAGCCGCGGCGAGGCCGGCCCCTACGCCGTGCAGGCCGCCATCGCCGACCTGCACCTGCAGGAGCCACGCGACTGGGGGCAGATCGCGGCCCTGTACCGCACGCTCTCCAGCCAGACCGGCTCGCCGGTCGTCGAACTCAACCGGGCCGTCGCCGTGGCCGAGCTTGAGGGTCCCGAGGCAGGCCTGGCCATACTCGACGGCCTGCCGCTCGGCCACTACCGCTACCTCCACTCGGCCCGCGCCGAACTGCTGCGCCGCGCCGGGCGAGCGGACGAGGCGCGCCAGGCATACCGGCGCGCACTCGAACTCGCGCAGACCGACGCCGAACGCCGGTCCCTGAACGATCAGCTCACCCGGCTCCCCGCCGACGACGGGTAAGAGCCGGGCGGAAGCCGGCGGTCACGGCGGCCGGGCGGCCGGGGTGGCCGTTCACCCGGAAGCGGCTATATTGCCGGGATTGTCCGGCCAGGGCTGGGCGAAACCGACAACCGCCCCGTCACCCGGCGCCGACTGCGCCGTGCCGAACGCGGACACCCGGACCGGGAACCCCGTCGCGTACGCCTCGATCATCAGGTTCTTGCCGACCACAAGGCCGACGTGCCCCGGTGCCGTCGGCGTCCCGTCGGAACCGGCGAAGAACACCAGGTCGCCGTCTTGCACCTTGTTCGCGGGCACGTGCGGCAGCGACGTCCACTGCGCCTGCGACGTGCGCGCGATGTCAACCCCCGCCGCCCGGTAGGCCATCATGACCAGCCCCGAGCAGTCGAACGCGGCCGGCCCGGTGCCGCCGAACAGGTACGGCTTGCCGAGTTGCGCCTCGGCGTACTGCACCGCGGTGCTGACGATCGCGTTCGGCGCGACGAAGGAGGCGAGCACGCCGTTGCCGTTGCCCGTGCACTGCGCCTTCCCGCCGCCGCCCGCGGCGGCCACCCCGGTGCTGCCCGCCTGGTTGGTGTCGGAGACCGTGAACCCGCCCGCCGCGTACGTAGACGCCCACTGGAGCACTTCCTGGACGTACCAGTCCGCGTGGTTGTAGGAGAAGATCGCGGCGGCGGGGTTCTGCTGCACGCCGTGCGCGATGAGGTACTTGGCCGCTCCCGCGATCGCGTCCGCCGGCTCGTAGACGCTGGCGACCCCGTCGCCGTCCTCGTCGGTGGCGACCCCGTTCACCACCTCGTTCGCCGGGTGGACGCGCGCGCCGCCCCACTGGTTACCGGACGCGCCGCTGATGCCGATCTGCATCGGCCCGGCCGCGCCGAAGGAGTTGGCGACGGTGGCCTGGGTCACGCCGGGCAGCGTGGTCCGCCCGTCGTCGCTCTCGACCTTCCCGATGCCGGCCAGGATCGTCCACGACACGTTGTACTGCAGGCCGACCTTCTGGAACCACTTCAGGTAGAGGGCGGGAATCGAGTTGGCCGCCTCGGTGGACACCCCCGGCTGCGCGGCGTTCGCCGTCGTGGAGGCGCAGTTTCCCGACCCCCCGGCGAACAGCAGCGACATGCCGCCGACGGCGACCATCGGGATCACCAGGAAGGCGATTAGCAGCATGACCATAAGGCCGACGATGATCGGCCCGAGTGCGCGGCGGTTCATGTGTTGCCTGTGTTGCCTAGCTGGGACAGCTCGATGTCGTTGACCTGCCAGGCGCCGCCCGACGAGGCGACCGTGATCGCGTACTGGTTGGACTGCGCGGTGGCCGGCTGCGACGAGGTGACCTGCTGGTTGATCGTGACCACGAACGTGATCGACGGGCCCGCGGCGAACGAGCGGATCGAGTCGATCGTGCCGGTGCCGGTCGACACCTGCTTGTCCGCGGACCGCGGCGTCGCCACGCCTGGCGTGGTGTAGGTGCCCTTGATGATCGCCAGCTCCGTCGGGGTCACCAGGGCGCTCATCGTGGCCGCGTAGTCCGCCGCCGACTCCTGGTAACTCCAGGTGGAGTAGTCCTTGGCGAAGGTCAGCGTGGCCTGCGCGGCCGCGGAAAGGTTCGCCGCGGTGAACGGCAGCCACTGGTAAATCTCGGCGCCGCCCGCGGTCGAGGCCGGGCGCGGCCGCCGGGACGGACGACGGCGGGACGCCGCCCGCCTGCGACCCGGCCGACCCGCCCGTGCTCGCGGACGACTGCGGGGTGCTCGCGGACGGGGACGGGGCGGCGCTCGGGCCGCCTGAATGGCGGCTCTTGATCAGGAAGATGCCAAAGCCGACGAGCACGACGGCGACGACCACGAAAATCAGCCGCTGCCGTCCGGGGGTTAGATCCATGACGAGCCCCCGCTACTTGGACCGGCGCCGCGATCGCGCCCAGAACGGCGCCGCGGGCGGCTTTCCCGCTCCCCCGGCCGCGCCATTCGATGAGTCGGAACGGGGGCGGCTGACTCCCGTCGGCCACCCGCTCCCGGTCGTCGGGCGCGGCGGCTGCGCGGGCGGCCCCTGGCGGACCGCCGGCTGCGCCCCGCTCGGCCGGGCCGCCGGCTGCGGTCCGGTCTGGCGGACCGGCGGCTGCGCGGGCCCGCGGGCCCCGCTACCCGCCCCGGCGGCGCCGCTGCGCGCCCAGCCCGCCGAGGGGCCGCTCACGGGCGGCCCGCCCGGCGGCGACAGCGGCAGCGGCGGCGCCGTCCGGCTGTTGGCGCCGCCCCCCGCGTCCGGCCACTGCCGGGCGGTCACGTGGCTGTCCGCGGTGGGCACGCCCGCCATCCCCTCGGGGACGGTGGCGCCTGCCGCCGAGACGCCGCCGGACTCCGGCGCCGTCCCGTCGGCGCCGCCGCCGGTGTCCGCGCCCCGCCGTGCCCAGCGGGACGCCGCGCGGGCGCCCATGCCCGGCGCGACGGCGCTCGCCGCGCCCGCGGTCACCCGGCGGAACCCGAAGGTGGACTCGCGCCAGCTCACCTGCGCGCGTTCGTCCGCGCCGAGCATGCCGTAGCCGACCGAGGAGAACAGGTGCTGGAACGGCTTGCGGTAGATGAACACCGTCACCGTGACGAGCGCGATCATCATGATCTTGAGCGCCCAGGGCAGCACCTGGTCGGTGGTGCTCATGATCAGCGAGTAGCAGTACAGCAGGACGCTCAGCGTCAGCGCCACCGCTACCTGTTTCAGCAGCACGCCGACGAGCATCTCGAACCAGCGGACCGCGACGACCCGGCCGAAGCCCGGATGGATGCCGATGATCAGGAAGAACGGCCCCGCCACGAGCAGCAGCAGGAAGCCGAGTTTCAGCATGATCAGGGTGAGCGCGATCAGCAGGATGAGCAGGCCCGCCGCCACGGCGGCGAACAGCGCCTCGAACCCGATCTCCAGCCGGGACGTCCACTGATCACCCTGGAACAGCGAGTAGGTGGCCGCGTTGTTCTGCTGCAGGTCCGTCGCGATGCCGGTGTAGACCGCCTGCTTCGCGCTGACGTTCGCCGAGGTGGGCTGCTCGTTGCTCGCGACCGCCTGCGCCCACAGCAGCGACCGGCCGTAAAGGTTCACCAGGTTGGTCGTCGCCGCCGGGGTGCCCGGGGTGGCGTACTGGGTGGTGCCGAACTCGCCGTCCAGCCACGGCTTGCAGACGAGCACCGTCCACAGCTCGTTGGCGTTCTGGTCCACCAGGCCGTTGCCCGAGGTGAAGGAGTAATTCGCGGGCTCGGACTGGGTGTCGCCCGCGGTGACCGGCAGGCAGTTGCTGGCGGCGTTGGCGGGCAGCTTGGCGAACGCCGCGTTGAGCACCGAGGTGGTGCCGTTGGAGACCTTCGTGCCGACGTTGGTGAAGTCGCCGGGCTGGCCGATCAGCCAGATCGCGGCGACGCAGGCGACGACCATCCAGATCGTGCCCTCGAAGGTCCTGGTGGCCCGCTTGCGGACCAGGCCCTGCCAGGCGAGCCAGATCGCGCCGATGATCACCATCGGGGCGAGGAACGGGTAGTAGACCGCGTTGCCGAGGGAGTTGATCAGCTTGTCGATCGAGCTGCTCAGCCAGGTAAGGATGTTGGCGCTCGCCGCCGACTGGTAGACGGTGATCGTGACCCGGTCGAGCGACTTGGCCATGTCGAAGACCATGCCGGCGACGTTGTTGCCGATCGTCGACGTCATCTGCGAGCAGGTCAGCCCGGTGGACGCCCAGAACTGCCCGGCCATCCCGTAGTTGTCGTACAGCGTCTTGCCCGTGGCCTGGGTGCCGGGCGTGGTGATCATCGAGTCGATGCCCGAGGTCGCCAGCTCGGGCGCCGGCGCACCGGAGGTACAGATGTTGTTCACGTCGCCGACGAAGCCGGACTGGCCCGCGTTGCAGAGCCCGACCAGGGAGCCGATGTCGCCGATCCCCGGCACGTTGCAGACGCCGGTCGTCGCGGTCTCCGCGATCAGCGCGTTGTGCTGGCCCACGGCCACGCGGGCCACGGGCGTCACGACCTCGGCGTGCACAGTTTTCTCGGTCTGGGCCGCGACGTTGGCGTGGCGCGGCGGTCGCGGCGGTCGCGGCCGTGGTGACGCGGGGCGGCGCTACGCCGAGCGGGACATGAACAGCCCGCTGAACACGATCGCGAGGATCGCGCTGGTCAGCAGCAGGGCACGGGCCGGGCGCCGGCGCCTTCTCGTCGTGCCGGCTCGCGGGCGGGGTTCAGCCATCTCGGGGGGCTCCTGTATTCGGCGGTACTTACTGAGGGGTTGCCGCCGGCTGCGGCCGACGGGCTCGTGTCGGGTTTGTGTCGATCCAGTCCTTGTAGTTCTTCGGACACGAGATCGACGCCGATGCGGCCCGCGCGGTCGTCGAGGTCACGGAAGATGCACTCGCCGTTGCCGAGCGCACGAAGGATCGCCTTGTGCTCCTCGGACGGCTCGACGCCGAGGAGCGACAGAACGTTCGCCACCTCGGCCCGTTCCGACGAACGGAACGCGAAAACACTCGAAATACAGTTAGTCACCTGCTCGCTGAGCAGGTCCCCCGCGTTCTGCGAGATGAGGACGAGAGCGGTGTTCCGCGAGCGGCCCATCCGGGACACCTCGGGAACGAGCTTGGCGCCCTCCGGGGTCGAAGTGATCGCCCACGCCTCGTCGAGGAAGATCGCCTTCGGCACGGTGCGGTCGAGGGTGTTCATCAGCCGCCGGGCGAACTGGGAGACCAGGTACAGCAGCGCGACGGACAGCCGCTGCTCGTAGGAGTAGTCCTCCCGGCCGGTGTTGGTGTCGGGCAGGGTCAGCCCGCCGAGCGTGAACACGGTCGTCCAGCCCTGCGCGTCGATCTGCTGGCCGCCCGACGGCGCGAAGCAGAGCCGGGCGAGCCGCATCTCGGAGACCGAGCGCATCACCGCGCCCAGGTTCTTCCACGCCGGGTCGTCGGACTCCTCGAGCATCACCACGACCTTGCCGAGGCTCGGCCGGGCCCCGGCGGCCACCGCGCCGACCGCCTGGATCATCGCCGACTCGCGTTCCTCGCTCATCCTCGGCAGCAGCAGGCGCAGCGTCTCGGTCGCCATCGTCCGCTTCTCCGCCAGGTCGTCGCCGAACGAGAACGGGTCGAGCAGCCCGGCCGCCGCCGACGACAGCGGCAGCACCCGGGCCTTGCGCCCGGTCCGGATGAGGTACTCGGCCAGCGGCTCGGCGTCGCCCTTGGGGTCGATGACCGCCACCGACGCGCCGCGCAGGGCGAGCTGGTAGAGCATCAGCATGGCGAGGGTGGTCTTGCCGCCGCCCGGCTCGCCGGTGATCGCGACCGCGGTCGGGCGGTTCCGCGCCGCCGCGAGCATCGGGTCGAAGTGCACCACCGAGCGGGCCCGGCCCAGGGTCTCGCCGATGTACGGGCCGATCCAGCCGACGCCCTCGGCGATCCGGTCGCCGAGCTCCACGGTCGCGGTCGGCATGCCGCCGGCGATCGTGTACAGCGGCTGGCGCTGCACGTAGGAGGACAGCCGCACCTTCTCCCCCGGCAGCGACTCCGACAGCAGCGAGAACTGGTCGCCGGTGGAGTTGACCAGGTCGATGCCGATGTCCCGGTAGTGCTCGGTGACCGCCTCGACCCGGCGCACGCACAGCTCCCTGGTCGGTGCCGTCACGATCAGCCGGTGCCAGCCGTAGACGAACGGCAGCCGCTCCTTCGTGATGCCGTGCTCGAGCATGCGGGCGGCGGCGATCTGCTCCGCGAGCGCGATCGGCGCCTCCGCGCCCGCCTCGCGGATGTGCGCGTCCATGTCGCGGGCGTGCGCGAGCCGCCGCGACACGTCCTTGGACGCCTTGGCCGGCGGGATCAGGTGCATCCGCGAGGAAACCTCCACGGGGAACGGCAGTGAGTCCGCGTAGTGCAGCCACGGCTCGCCGTCGGGGAACGACATCAGGTCGGGGAACCGGGCGAAGGACAGGAACGCCGCCCACGAGTCACCCTGGACCTGCTCAAGCCGCAGCATCGTACGGCCATTGTGCACCGCGCCCTCGTACAGCTGCTCGATCTCGCCTGCCAGCCAAGCCCTTCGGCGTGTCGCCGACGGCGGCGGGTCGCTCAGCGAACCCATCAGCGTGTGCCGGAAGAGCCACGCCACCTCGCGCGAGCTCGCGTGCCGCGCCGCGAGCGCGGACGCGGTGAGCGCGCGGCCGAGCCGCTCCGCCTGGTCCGTCCACTTGCCGACCTCGCCGGCCGGCACCGTGACCTCCTCCGGGCCCTGCGCTCCGCGGGCCGGTAGTTGTTGAAGAGGTTCCCGAACAGCCCGTCGCTCAGCTGCGCCCGGACCGACCGCTGGCCGAGCCTGACCCCGAGGTAGATCTCCTTGGACCAGAAGTCCTTCGCCCAGACGTGCTGGTAGATCTCCTCCAGGTACTCCCGCCAGCCCGGCCCGCCGTCGGCGGTGTTGTCCAGGCCGGTCGCCCACTCCACCGCCGGGTACGGCCGGTGCGCGATCCGCAGGTGCACCTCGGCGTCCTGCATCCTGATCGCGGCCAGCGCCACGGTGATGTTGGTGGCCAGCGCCTCGCGCTCGTCCGGCGTGGTGAACTCGTACGACACCGAGGGGATGCGGTAGTACGCCCACGCGTGCATGTCGGTGAGCAGCACCCGGTCGTCGAAGTACCTGATGGCGAGGCGGCTGCGCCCCTTTGATTTAGCGCTCACCGGGCCTCCTGAGTCATGGGGGTGGGAGAGCCAGCCGCACCCGCTGCGATGATCATGGCTTCTTCCTTGCGGGGACGGCGGCAAGACCGGCCACCAGCACCCCGGCGAGCGCGGTGTAGGCAACGCGGGTCTGCGGGCGCAGCGTGGACGGGCTGGCGGCGGCCACCGGCAGCATGTCGTCCCACGGGACGCGGACGATCGCCCGCGAGCGGCCGCGGGCGATCGACTCGGCGCTCTCGACGTCCGGGAGCGAGCGGCGGCTGACGCCGTTGATGACCGTGACCGACTGCATGGCCAGGTCCGCGTGGCCGTTGTTGTCCAGCCAGTCGCGCGTGTCGGCGAGCGCGCCCGCCGCGTCCACATTAGCGGGCACGACCACCACCAGCTGGTCGGTGACCTTCAGCAGCCGGGTGAGGGCGGCCGCGCCCGGGTCGAGCAGGGTCAGCAGGTAGTGCCGGTTCAACTGCACGGCGAGCTTGATCTCGTCGCCTTCCCTGAGCGGCTCGTGCGAGGCGACGACGTCGAGCCTGGCCGGGCTCGGCTTGGGGCTCGGGTGCAGGCCGTCGGGCCTGGTCGGCCTGATGTGCTGCGGCGGCTTGCCGGCGAGCAACTCCTCGAGCCAGGCCGCGGGAGCGCGGTAGCGGGCCAGCGTGCCGTCGTGCAGGTCCACCGCGGCGACCGGGTGCTCCCGCAGGCTGGCGAGCATGGACGCGGTCATCAGGGTGGTCACCGACTGGCCCGCGCCGCTCGTGCAGCCGAGGACGAGAATCCGCTTGGGCTCGGCGATCGGCAGCCGGGCGCGGTTCCGGTCCTGCGCCTCCTGGTCGCGGGCGCCCGGGCCCGGCACCGCGCCGTTGCCGGTGACGATCTTGACCTTGCCGCCCCAGGGGGCGTTCATGTCGCGGGACGGGCCGCTCAGCGCCCGCTCGATCGACGGCAGCCTGACGTCCGCGGCCTGCTGGACGGTGGGCGCCGGGGCCGGGGCGGGCGCGGCGGTCGGGGCGGGGGCCGGCATCGGGGCGGGGGCCGGTGCCTGGGCAGGCGGCGCCAGGGCGGCCTCGGCGGGCGGCGCGACGTCGGCGGCCGGCTCGGCGGGCGCCGGGACGGGAGCCTCGGCCGGGGCCGGCGGCGCCGGCGCGGCGGCCGCTGGAGTCACGGTCGCCGCCGGGGCGGGCGCGACGGAGTCAGGTATTGAGGACGCGGGCGCGGCGGAGTCGGGTACCGAGGACGTCGGCGCGGCGGCGTTGGCGGCCGGGAACACGGGCGTTGCGGGCGGCGCCTCGTCGGGGACCAGGGGCGCTGCCGGAGCGGGCGCTGCCGCGGCGGGCGCTACGGGAGCGGGCGCTGCCACCGGGGCGGCCAGGCGCGGGGGGACGGCCGGGGCGGGCGCCTGGGGGGCGGGCGCGGCGGGAACGAACGCCGCCGCTGCCGCCGCCGGGGCCGCGGCCGCCGCGGCCGCAGGGGGCTGGTGTTCTTCGGTTCTGGTCGCGGTTTCCTCGTACGCCGCCGGGTCTGCTGGCGTCGCGGGGGCGGGACGTTCCTCGGGAGAGGACGGCACGGGGCGCAACGGGCGGGCGGGCACCGGCCAGTCGAGCGCCGGGGCCGCCGGCGTGAGCGGTGCCGCCGGACCTTGCTGTACGGGTGACTGCAGGGGCGACTGCGGCCCGGGCGACTGCGGGGCGGGCGACGCTGCCGGGGCTGGCTGAACCGGTGGGGCCGGTGCCTGGGCCGACGGCGGCTGGCCCGTCCCCGGGCGTCGCCTCGGCCCGTCGTGCGAAACCTCGAGGCTTCCGCTGCCGGGGCGGCCCGTCCGGGCGCGCGCCGGCACCCCGGTGGGCCCTGGCTGTGGCGCGGGCCCGGACTGCGGCGGGGCCTGCACTGCGGGTGAGTCGGCCGGTGGGGCCGGCCGGACCGGGGCCGGCCGGAAGGGCGGCGCCGGCCGGAAGGGCGGCGCCGGCTGCGCGGCCGGTCGGGGCGTCGGCGCTGACTCGGGCGTCCGCACGGGCGCGGGCGGCGATCCGGACGCGGACTGCGGACCGGGGGCCGGCGGCGGCGCCGGCGCGTACTGCGGGCTCGGCGCGAGCCGCGGGCCGCGGGCGGGCGCGGGCCGGGAGGCTGCGGGCCGCGGGCATTCGGGCGCGGAGCTGCGGGCCGCGGGCAGGCGGCGGCGCGAACGCGGCCGCCACCGCCGGGACAACGTCCGGCATGGCGTGCGCGGGCAGGCCGGACGGCTCCGGCGCGGCGGCGGGAATCACCGGAATGAAGGGCCTGGCCGACTGAACCGGGCGGACGGGCGGCAGCTCCGGCGCGCGCCGCAGCGTGCCCGGCCCGAGCCCCGAACTTCTTGACCGCTCCCTGACCCGGACCCGCTCCTGATCCCCGGCGCCCTCCTGTGCTCGTACGCGCGGCGGCCCGGCCGGGCCCCGACGCCCGCGGACGGGCCCCTGGGCAACGGCCTGGCCCGGTTCCGGCCGAAAGACCGAGGTGGGCTTCAGCACCGGTCCCGGCGCCGGGCGCAGCGGGCTGGCCTGCCGGTCCTGTTCCGCCGCGGGCAGCGCCTGGCGCGCGATCGCGGGCGTCGACGGCCGGGCGGTCGCCGGCCGCTTGGCGCGGGGGTGGTAGATGCGGGCGGTGAGGACCATCTGGTCCTTCTCGCTGAGCGGCTGGAGCCGGACCCAGGTCCGCGGCTCGGTCAGGTAGCGGGCCTGCGACTCCACCAGTTCCGGCAGCCGCTTGCTCTCGAGGACGGGCCTGGTGGTCGCCCAGGTAAGCACCCCTGGCGGCAGGACGTACAGCCAGAGGAGGTCGTGGCTGACAGGCACTCCTATGGCGATCAGCAGGACGATATAGGGGATCGTGATCCCAGCGAATACGGCGATCCAGTTGATGGGCAGCGGCATGGGCAGCCGGAGGTCATATAGCTTGTAGAGCCGCTTTTCTATCCGCCAGATATTCGTATAAGTGGGCAGGTCCACAGGACTGCACTCCTCAGCGCGAAATAACTCAGTGGACCCCGAGGGCGGCCGCTATTCCTTTGGCCAGGGTCTCCACGATCTGCGGCACGTAGAAGACCACGCCGATCAGGATAGCCAGCACGATGAATTGGACGAACCGGGTGATCTCGCGCGAGAAGAGAAAGAAGATCGCCACGATACCTACGATTCCCAGAAATAGGGGACCGAAAAGGCCCTGTAGGTAATTGACGAGATTTTGGGTGTTGATCGCCGCTTGGGGGGCAACCGCGGCGATGAGCGATATGGACATCATCCTTCCCTTCCGTGGACATCAGTGAGCTTGCGAGGGGACCGCGGACCGCGACGCGCGGCCCACGATGACGCGAACCAGGTCATTGGGTTCCCATCGGCTGCGTTAGATGCACGGATGTCCTTTACATACCATCTTCCGCTTTGCCGGTCGACGACCGACATGTCACAAGTTGTGGCGAGTCGCGGCCCCCCCGTGCCGACCTGCCCGGGAGTGGCCAAGCCCACTGACACCGAGCTGTCGCGTGCCGCCCCGCCGCGCGGAACCGGAAGCGAGGTGATGCCTCCGACGCCGATCGCACCGCCAGGCCCGCCGATCGCCGCCCCCGCTGCGAGTTTCCGGCCAGCCGCCGCCCGGCCACCGCCGGCGCGCGCCTGGGGGAAATTGGGCCGCGCCGCCCACCGCCCGTGACCGTCGGCCCGTGGCGGCATTTCCGCCGGGCCGCGGTCGGCCGAAGCCGACGGTTCTTCACCGTACACGGGCGACTCCGCACCGCTATCGCGGCTAGCAACGCTGAGCCTGCGCACCATCACTCCTTCGGCCGACCGCGCCTGGCAGCCAGGCGCGGGCGAGCCACTGCCGATCCCGTGCTCCATTGTGCGGCATAAACCGACCACACGTGCGCCTTTAGAGCCGAACAAACCGCATCGATACGCGACTGAAGTTACCTCCAGTCACACCCGACACAGCGCCGGTTCCGCCACCGCACTAGACCACCCTGCCGACGGTAACTCGTTACATAGTGATACGCAATGACCAACACGGCGGTTCAGTGCATCGTGCAGAAAACTTCATCGCCGCTGGTTATCGCCCGATGCCGGGCAGAAGCCATCAAGATCATCAATACGCTGCGTAATCAGCCCACGTGCATCGACATTTTCCTATACCCGGCAACGGGCAGGCCGCCATCGGCGCGGCCGGCCGCCAATGCCACGCGGCGCCGGCCCCCGGGATCACCCGTGGGGCACGGGTTGCGAAGGCCTGCCCCGCCCACACCGGCGCCGGGCGCCGGCAGGCTCTGACCCCAGCGCGGCAGCCGGCAGTGCCCTCTCGGCCCGAGGGCCTCCAAAGGGTATAGAAGCCGGACATATCACTCTTTGTCACCACGAACCGTCGACATCGGCAGGCTTCGACGGGCCCCGGAGCAGATTGCGTGACTTCCGCGCACTCGGACTGCGCGAAAGTCACGCACTCCTGGATTGGTACCCCACAGGGGTATCGGGCAGGTCGGCCTCAGGCGGCAATCTCGCCACCGCAGGACCTCCATTCGCGCAGGTCACAACAGGATTGGCAACTGGCTCACGGGGGCACCGACTCCGTGAGCGCCTCGCAGCACCGGGTCGCGAGCCGACGGCGGCCGGGCGCACCGCGCCCGGGGACCGCTTTCGTTACCAAAACGGGATTTTTCCTCCGCAACCAAACAGGGTGGCACGCTCGTCTTATCCTGTGAAAACGCTGGGAATTTGCTGATAAGCCATGGGGACGGGGGATCAAATGGCTACCAAGCTCAGGGCCGCGGTGGTGTCGGCCGGGGTCGCCGCGGTGACCGCCGCGTCGCTGTTCGGGGCCGCGGCGCCGGCCTTCGCCAAGTCGGATACCCAGCTCACCGGGCCGCGGGTCGCGCAGGCACGGCACGCGTTCCGGCTGACGGTCTGGGTGGGTGACGACGCCGGCGCCAAGCGCGCTTCGACGCGGCTGCAGGTGCTCGGCGCGCACGGGCGCTACCAGTGGCTGGGCCCGTCGCACCCGCTGCGCCGGACGAACCCCTGGGCCGAGTCGTACGTGTTCACGCTGACCGAGAGCCACCGCGGCCCGGTCACCTTCCGCGCGGTGCTCAACGGCGGGTACGCCACCACTAACGCGGTACGCGTCGTCATCCGCTGACCAATCGCATGCGAGGGGCTGCCGCCCGGCCGGGCGGCAGCCCCTCGGTTTCCGCGTAAGCGCTACCTCCTGGGGCCCGCGGAGGTGCGGTCAGGGTGCGCAGGCCGGCCGGGGAGAACCGTGCGGCCGGGGAGCCAGGACAGCCAGCCGGGCAGGTACCAGCACCGGTCGCCGAGCAGGGTCATGGCGGCGGGGAGAAGGACCCCGCGGACGACGGTGGCGTCAAGCAGGATGGCGGCCGCCAGGCCGACGCCGAGCATCTTGAGCTCGACCTGGTCCATGACGATGAAGATGGAGAACACCGCCACCATCACGAGCGCCGCGCTGGAGACGACGCCGGCGCTGGTGGCGATGCCGTCCGTGACCGCGCCGGACGTGGTCTCGCCGCGCCGCCGCAGTTCCCTGATCCGGCTCAGGATGAAGACGTGGTAGTCCATCGAGATGCCGAACAGGAACGTGAACAGGAAGAGCGGCACCCACGGGGTGATCGCGCCGGATCCGGCGTAGCCGAGCAGCCCCTGCAGCCTGCCGCCGACGAAGATCAGGGTGATCAGCCCGTAGGCGGCGGCAACGGACAGGAAGTTGAGCGCGATCGACACCAGCGGCAGGACCACCGACCGGAAGGAGAGCAGCAGCAGGCAGAAGGCCACCGCGGCGACGACGGCGAGCACCAGCGGCGTGCGCGCGCTCAACTGGCTCGTGTTGTCGTGATCGGCGGCGGTGTCGCCCGCCACCGCGTAGGTAACCCCGGTTCCGCCGAACGTCTGCGGCAGGATGTGGTCCCGCAACTCGTCGAGCGCGGCGTAGGAGGCGCTGTCCCCGCCGTTGCCCGCCAGCGGGACGCTGACGATCAGCGCCCGGCCGTCGGCGACGAGGGCGGCGGTGACCGGCTCCCGGATCGCGCCCCCGGTCGCGCCAAGCGACTCCAGCTTGCTGATCGCGCCGGTGACGGCGGGGCCGGTGAGGTGCTGGCCGGTGACGACCACCTCGGCGGGCGCGGGGCTCTGCGGGAAGGCCGCGTTGACCGCGTGGATGGTCGACACCACGGGCAGGTCGGCGGGGGCGTCGATTGCCGGGTAGGCGAGGCGGATGCCGAGCGCGGGCGCGGCGATGGCCAGCATCACGATCGTGGCCGCGCCGCCCCACGCCAGCGGGCGCCGGACCACCCGGCGCACCAGGGCGGCCCAGACCCGGGATGGCGCCGCCGCGGCTCGCCGCTTGCCGAGGAACGGGATACGGCCCTTGTCGACCCGGTCGCCGAGCCAGGACAGCAGCGCGGGCAGCACCGTCAGCGAGCCCGTGACGGCGATCCCGACCACGACGATGGCTCCGATCGCCATCCCGCTGAACAGCGCGTAACCGGTCAGGAACAGCCCGGCCAGCGCCGCCATGACGGTCAGGCCCGACACGACGATCGCCCGGCCGGAGGTGCGGGCGGCGCCCCTGATCGCCTCGGGCAAGCTCGCACCGCGGGCCCGCTCTTCGCGCTGGCGGCGCAGGAAGAACAGCGAGTAGTCGACGCCGACCGCCATGCCGACCAGCAGCACCACGGTGGAGGTCTGCGAGCCGACCGGCAGCCAGTGCCCGGGGATCGCCAGCAGCCACGTCGCGGTCAGGGCCGAGGTCAGGGCGAGGAGCACCGGGATGCTCGCGGCCACCAGCGTGCCGAACACCCCGGCCAGCAGGATGAGGGTGAGCGGCAGCGACGTCTTCGTGGCCTTGCCGAAGTCGCTGCTGACCTGGTTGCTCACCGCTTGCGCGAGGCTGGCGTCGCCCGCCTCGGCGACCAGCAGGCCGGGATGGCGGGCCTGCACCGCGGCCACGGCGGACAGCGCCGGGGTGACCGCCGTGGTCACGTCGGCGGCCGGGCCGGGGACGGTGAAGGTGACGAGCGCGCTGCGGCCGTCCGCGGAGACCAGCGCCTGCCCGCCGGGGCTCAGCGGCGAACTGATCCCGGACGCGGCCCCCGGCAGCCGGGACAGCGCGGCGGTCAGCTGGCTCACCGCCTGGCGCATCGCGGTGTCGGTCGCGAACGTGGCGCCCGGAGTGCGCGCCTGGACCAGCACGTCCTCGGACGACGGCGCGGCCACGCCGAGGCGCTGCAAGGTCTGCTCGGCCTGGCCGGCCTGGCCGAGGTCGTTCTGCGGCAGGCTGGGGGAACCGAGCAGCTGCCCGATGAGGTAGGCGACGGCGACCAGCGCAAGCCAGCCGAAGATCGCGGTCTTGCGGTGCCGGGCGCTCCACCCGGCGATCGCCTCCACCCCCGGCCGGCGCGCGCGGCGCCGCGGCGGGAGGACGTCAGTTGGCGGGGGCTCGTAGTGCGCCGCGCTCTGCGGTCGGCTCATGATGAATCTCCAAAACGGAAGCGTGCGCTGCGGGACCGGGACACTTGCCCCGGTGAGGGTTCGAGCTTCCGCCAGGGCGGGCCGCGCCCGGCAGTGCCGCGGTTACCCGTCTGGCGTGGGCCGCCCAGGACCTGGGCATGCGCCGCCCACGCGCCGAATGTGCAAAATGCACGTCGCGGGTGCTTTGCCTTGTCCGGCGCTGACGCCCGCGCTTAGCCTGACGGCGTGGCACCAGAGGGCAGCTAGTACTACAACAGCAAGCTGTTATGTTGTGCGGCGTGGCTGCGTGACCTGACGCGGCGTTCTGGCCAGGATTTGCGGCATGCTGGCTGTCATGGAGGACGCGCGGACGCAGGCGGCGGATGCCCATGCCGTGTGGTCAGAGCGCTTCAGTGAGATGTTCGCGCAGGTAGCGGGTTGCTTCGCGAATGCGAGGGTCCGGCGGCACGGGCGCTCCTACCTGCTCGGTCTGCTGTCGCAGGCAGAGCGGAAGACGTCGTGGCAGCTGGCGGAGTTCGCCGGGGACGCGTCGCCCGACGGGCTGCAGCGGCTGCTGAACTCCTCCCCGTGGGACGAGGACGCGTGCCGGGATGCTCTGAGCCGGTACGTGGTCAGGGAGCTCGGTGACGAGGGCGCGGTCCTGGCCCCTGACGAGACGGGGTTCCTGAAAAAGGGCCGCATGTCCGCGGGCGTGGCCAGGCAATATACCGGGACGGCCGGGCGGGTGGAGAACTGCCAGGTCGGGGTGTTCCTGGCCTACTGCGCGCCGGACGGGGGCCGCGCCCTGATCGACCGGGAGCTCTACCTGCCGAAAAAGTGGGCGGAGGAGGACCGGGAACGGTGCCGGGCCGCCGGGATCGGCGACGACGTGCCGTTCGCGACGAAGCCGCGGCTGGCCAGGCGGATGTTCGCCCGCGCGGTGAAAGCAGGGGTCCCGTTCCGGTGGGCGGCCGGCGACGAAGTCTACGGAGCCAGCCCGGAGCTGCGGGAATGGCTCGAATCAGAGAAGAAGGGCTACGTCCTGGCAGTCGCCTGCAACGCCGTGATCCAGACGAAGGCGGGCGCGAAGCGCGCGGACGAGCTCGCCGGCCTGGTGCCGGACGGCGCATGGCAGCGGATCAGCTGCGCGGACGGGTCGAAAGGCCCCCGCCTCTATGACTGGGCGCTGATCGGCACGGACCGCGACAACCGGCACCTCATGGTCCGCCGGTCCCTGCAGCCCGGCGAGAAGGGCGAGCTTGAGCTGGCCTATTACCGCTGCTACTCGCCGGAGCCGGTCACCCTGGCCGAGTTCGCCGCGGTCGCGGGCGCGAGATGGGGAATCGAGGACTGCTTCGCAGAGGCCAAGAACGAGGCCTGCCTGGACCATTACCAGGTCCGCCGCTACCGCGCCTGGTACCGGCACGTCACCCTGTCCATGCTCGCGCACGCCTTCCTCGCCGTCACCGCGCACACCGCCCGGCCCTCGTCGCCCGAACCCGCCCCGGCCAGCGGGAACACCGGAAGCGAGCCCGCGAAAAAGGGGACCTGACGGTTGTGGACAACTTTTTGCCCCGCCCAGGGCATACGCACCGCCAGCCTTCGTAACCGACGAAACCGGGCGTGACCTGATCCCGCTCACCGCCGCCGAGGCCCGCCGCCTGTTCAACCTGCACACGAACATCACCCGGCCCCCCGCATTCCACGAGTCCTGGTCAGACTGGAGACGCTACCGGCAGGCCACCGCCCGCAAATCGCACTATGCCCGACGCCTCAGAGATCACGAGATGCTGTTGTAGTACTAGGCGAGCGCGGTGACGACCTCGGCCAGGACGGCCTACCCGAGGACGGCCGGCGTGCCCGACGAGTCGGCGATACGGCGGGCGACCGCGCTCGTCTCGGTAGTCATGTGCCTGGTCGTGGTCTCAGAAGCGGGTTACGGCGCCGCCAACGGCGGGCTCGGCGAGGTGCCGGTGGTCGCGGCGCTGGCCGCCGCGCCGTTGCTGTACGTGGTTCCGGCGACCAGGCCGTGGTGGCTGCGGCACCGCTACCTGCTGCTGGCCGTCCAGGCGGCGCTTACCTACCTGCCGTTCGCCTGGTTCGGCGCGAACTGGGCGCCGTCGGGATGGCTGGCGGGTCTGGTCTTGCTGACGGTTCCGTGGCCGGCGTCGGGGTTCGTGACGGCGCTCCTGGCCGCGCTCGAGGTGGCCCTATGGTCGGGCATAGTCGTTGTTGCCCGCCCGGGCCAGCCCATAACGCTGGCGGCGGTGTGGGCCGTGACCGCTTTCGTCTTTGACGCGCTGATCCTGTTCGGGCTGGCACGTCTCGCCAACCTGATCACGGCGGTGCACGCGGCCAGGAACGAGCTCGCCGAGGCGGCGGTCATCGCTGAGCGGGTCAGGGCGGCCGACAGCCTGCGGGCCGCGATCGGCGGCCGGCTGGCCGAGGTGGCCGACCGGTCCGCGGCGGCGGCGCAGGCCATCGCCGCCAGCCCGTCGCTGGCCCGGGAGCACGTCGCGGCGGCGGCGGTGACCGCTCGCGAGGCACTCACCCAGGTGCGGGAGGTGGCGGCCAGGTACCGGGACGTGCCGTGGCCGGAGGCCGGGCCGGCCGAACCGGGGGAACTGCTGGCTCCCCGGCTCGCGCAGGCGGTCCTCGTGGTGATGCTGTGCGGTCTCGCGGTCCTGTACCCGTCCCTCGTCGCGGTGAACGACCTCGGCGTGCCTGGCGGCTACCGCACCCTGGTCGTCGCCTGGACCATCGCGGACGCGGTCGCGCTGGTCATCCTGCAGCTGCGCCACTCGTGGCCGTCACGTGGCGCTGGCACCTACAGCACTGGCCGGCCGCGCGCCTGGTCGGCCACCCTCCTCCTGCAGGCCGTCCTCACGTACGCGCTGGTCCCGGCGACCGGCTGGCACCCGATGACGATGTGCGGGTTCCTCGCCGGGTCGGCGCTGCTGCTCGTCCCCGGCGTGCCTGGCCTGGTCGCGTTCGCCGCCGTGATCGCCAGCGTTCCCGTGCTGTGGGCGGTGAAGCCCCCGCCCCGGCTGACCACCCTGGAGTCGCTGGGCGGGATGCTGTTCCTTACCGTGGAGAGCGCGGCGCTCGGCCTGCTGGTGTACGGGCTGACCAGGCTCGCCTGGCTGGCCGTGCGCCTGGAGAACCTGCGCGGCGAACTGGCCCGCAAGGCGGTGGCCGGCGAACGCCTGCGCGTCGCGCGCGATACCCACGACCTCCTCGGCCTCGGCCTGTCCGCCATCGCGATGAAGGCCGACTTGATCGGCAAGCTCATCGGCCGCGACGACGCCCGCGCGGGCGAGGAAATGGCCGAGCTCACCCGGGTCTGCGCCAGCGCCAGGGCCGACGTGCGCCTGGTGGCCGGCGAGGCCAGGAACCTGCCGCTTGACGCCGAGCTCGCGGCCGCCCGCGACGTCCTGACGTCGGCTGGCATTGACGTCCGCGCCCGCGTCGGCGCGAACCCGCCGCCCGCGGCGGCCGCGGTCCTCGTTCCCGTGGTCCGGGAGGCGGTCACGAACATCCTCAAGCACAGCAGCGCCAGCTACTGCGTGCTCGAACTGACCGCTGACGCGAGCCTGCTGCAGCTGCTGATCAGCAACGACGGCAGCGACGACGCCGGCCGCGCGCCGCTGGCCACGGCCGGCCGCACGGGCACCGGCCTGCGCAACCTCGCGGCCCGCCTCGAAGCCGCGGGCGGGCGCCTGACGGCCGCCAGGCGGGAAGACGGCACCTTCAGCCTGGCCGTCGAGCTTCCGCTGCCCGCGCGGGCCCCGGCCGCGGCCCGGTTACAGCCAGCCGTCCTCCGTGGCGATCCGCACGGCCTCCATCCGGTTACGGCCGCCGAGCTTGGTCACCGCGGCGGCGAGGTAGTTCCGCACGGTCCCGTAGGAGAGGAACAGCTCCGCCGCGATCTCGGGCAGGTCCGCGCCCGCCGCGAACCGGCGCAGGACGTCGGTTTCACGCTCGGTCAGCGGGCTTTCCTTCATCTCAAGCGCCGCCAGGGCCAGCTTCTGGTCGATCACCCGCTCCCCCGCCGCGACCCGGCGCAGCACGTCGATCAGCTGGTCCGACGGCGCGTCCTTGACCATGAAGGCCGACACGTGCTTGTCAAGCGCTTCGCGCAGCTGCCCGGGACGCCCGAGCACGGTCAGGATCACGACCCGGCACGAGGGCAGCCGCTCGTGCAGTTGCCCGGCGGCGGTGAGCCCGTCGAGGCCCGGCAAGTCAATGTCCAGCAGCGCGATGTCCGGGCGCTCCGCCAGCGCCGCGGGAACGATGTCGGGGCCGGCCGCGACCTGGGTGACGACCTTGATGTCGTCCTCCAGGTTCAGCACGGAGACCAGGGTGTCGCGCAGAATCCGCATGTCCTCCGCGATAAGGACCCGGATCATCACCCCTCCAACCGCAGCTCGCTGTCGGAACCAAATATCTGCGTTCCGGCCTCCGCATGCAAACTGGACGGCCACGCCGGGCTTGCCGCGGCTTCTTGCGAACACGAGCCGTCCCCGACGCCGGCGCGGGCCCGCCGGTTCAGCCGGGCCCGCGTTTAACCCGAATCCGTTCGGGCCGATGAATTTGAATTTCTGCCGGTTACGCGATCCGGCCCGCGTAGCGGCGGGTGAAGCCGTCGCTCGTGTTCGCGGTGATGATCACGTCGTAGTAGCCGTCGGCGTCCGACGGCCACTCGACGTTGGCCGAGCGGTGCGCGCCCACGGTCACGGTGCGGGTAGTGCCCGCGCAGTCGTTGGCCGTGAGCGTGTACGCCACCGCCGTGGTGCCGTCGTTGGCCAGCGTGAGCCGCAGCGACCGCCCGTGCCCGGCCGCCGGCGTCGCGGTCACCCGGGGGATCGGCCCGGTGGCGGTGCCCGCGGGGACGATGTCCCCGGCGAACGAGCGGACGAACCCGTCGGGGCCGTAGATGGAGAAGGCGTACCCGTAGCTGTCCGCCGCGGCCGCGGTCCAGGTGTAGGTCTTGTCCGCGCCGCGGGTGACCGTGAACGGCGTCGCCGAGGGCGCCTGGTACTTGTCGGGGAAGACGATCAGCGAGACCCCGATCTGGCCGCTGTTCGCCATCGTCACGGTCACCGTGTAGGCGGAGCGGTCGACGATGACGTCGGCGTGCGGCATGAGCAGGGACCGCCGGTGCGGCCGGGCGCCGGGCTCCTGGGCTGGCATCGCCTGCGCGCCCTCGGCGGGCGGCGTCACCGCGGGGAAGGACTTCTCCGCGTCGGACTGGGTGATCAGCGGCACCGTGTCCGGCAGGGCCGGGATGGAGAAGTCCGGGCGGGTGAAGTCGAACGCCGCGGTCAGGTCGCCGGTCAGCGAGCGCCGCCAGTCGGTGATGTTGGGGGCCTTCACGCCGGTCCAGGTCTCGAGGAAGCGGAGCATCGACGTGTGGTCGTAGGAGTTCGAGTCAACGAAGCCGCCGCGCGTCCACGGCGAGCAGATGATCATCGGCACCCGGGGACCGGGACCGATCGGCAGGCCGCTGATGAACTCGTCCGTGACCGACGTCTCGGGGAACGCCGGGGGCACGTGGTCGAAGTACCCGTCGTGCTCGTCGTAGGTGATGAACAGCGCCGTGCTCTCCCACAGCTCCTGGTTGCTCATCAATGACTCGATCACCGTCCGCACGTAGTGCGCGCCGTAGCTCGGGCTCGCGGCCGGGTGCTCGGAGTACTCATACGGCGCGACGATCCAGGAGACCTGGGGGATCTTGCTGGCCGCGCAGTCGGCGATGAACTGGGCGAGCACGTGGTTGACGTGGTTCGGGCCGAGCGGTGCGCCCGCGTTCGGCTGCCACGGCTGGACCGCGCCCTGGACGGCGAGTTGCTGACCCGCTGCCGTGGCCGCGTTTTCCGAGGTCTGGTACTGCTGGTAGAACCACAGCGGGTTGTCGCCGTAGTCGCCGACCCAGCCGTCGGCGCCGCCGCCGTCGCCCACCTCGTGGTTCGTGTACACCTGCCAGGAGATGCCCGCCTTGAGCAGCAGTTCCGGGTAGGTGGTGACGTCCGCGAACTCGACTGTGTAGTCATCCGGGTTGGTCGTCCAGCCGGCCGAGGTGCCCGCCCAGAAGTACATCCGGTTCGGGCTGGTCGGCCCGAGTATCGACTGGTGGTAGCCGTCGCAGATGGTGAACGCGTCAGCGAGCGCGTAGTTGAACGGCAGGTCGCCCCGGGTGAAGTAGCCCATCGTCTGCGCGGTCTTCGCGGCGATCCAGTTGTTCCACAGGCCGCCGTTGCGCGCGCTGTGGTCGCCGGTCCAGCTGTGGTCGAGGTCGCCCGCGTTCTGCGCGTCCACCTTGGTGGAGTCCATGTGGAAGGGCAGCAGGTACCCGAGGTCGGTGCGCGCCGGGTCGGGCTGGTCGAAGATCGTGGTCCCGTTCTGGTACTTCAGCAGCTGCTTGTCGGAGAAGCCCCGGACGCCGCGCAGGGTGCCGAAGTAGTGGTCGAACGACCGGTTCTCCTGCATCAGGATCACGACGTGCTTGAGATCGGCCATCGTGCGGGTGAAGCTCGCCGCTCGCGCCGGGTCCGCGCCGACCAGGCCGACGGCCTGGCTGGCGCCGGCGCCGACCGCCGCCGCGCCGGCGAGCGCGCCGCCCACCTGCAGGAACCGGCGGCGGCTGACGGCCGCCCGGAAGGGTGCCGGGGAACGGTAGTCGGTGCCAGGCACCGTACCTTCGGGCCGACCGCTCGAATTGTCCATGTCCATGCCTCGCAAGTCCTCCTAGAGCACGCCAGGGAATCAAGAGCGAGCAAAACCGCTCAACCAATCGCCCACGTCGAGCCAAGATGGCATCCAGGCAAACAACAAGTGAACTCCCGCCGGACCTGACGGTCGTCGGGCGGCCGGGAGGTCGTCGGACGGCCGGGAGGTCGTCGGACGGCCGGGAGGTCGTCGGACGGCCGGGAGGTCGTCGGACGGCGGTCCTTCGGTACCCCGCGACCACGGCGCCGCTGGCCGCGGGCAGCGATCACTCGCCGTGCGTATCAACCAGTGTGGGCCATCGACGGCGACGCTAAGACTTCGCGTCGGCTGGCGCTGATTTCCTATATGCCGCGAAAGGTGTCAAAACGCGATTATCAGGTATCAGTAGATCGTCGCCACGGGCAGCTCGCGTGGCCGCCGCCAACTGGAGGTCAAGAATGCGCATTGGCTCGCTTGTCCTGCTCATATGGCTGGTCATCGGGGCGGTGGCCGCCGGCCAGCGCCATTACTACACTGAGTCATCCGAAAGCTGTGCTGGCACGGGCACGATCGCGGTGACGATCCTCGCGGGCCCGCTGAACTACGTGGGGGTGAACCCGAAGGTCGCCTGTCACGTGCCCCAGCCAAGCAAGTGACCGCTCGCCTGATCGAAGGAGACCGGCCACGGGGCGTGACCGGTGCTGACCCCGAGACGGTGGCCCGGACCAGCGGCAGGTGCCACGGGTAGGACGAGATCGCGGAGCGTCAGTCCTGCGGGTCTGGCCCGGCTACTGCTTCGTCGGGCGGGGTATCGATGACGGGCACCGGGTCAAGTCCGAGCCGCACGGCGATCTTGGTCAGCAGCTCGTCCTGCGCGGCGAGGTGTCCCTGGACGTGTGCCATCTCGTGCAGGGCGGCGCTGGCGTCGTGGAATGTGGCCTCCGCGCGCTTGTCGGCCGCGGCGGCCTGGACGTTCTGCCCGACCATGATCACCGAGAGCAGCACCAGTTGCAGGAAGGTCTGCGCCACCCACGTGACGATCGCCGACGGGCCGTTGCGAATCGCGGAGGGGAGGCTGATCAGGTCGAACAGTGCGAACACATACGCGCACCACTGCTGCCGACCGCCCGGGTTACCAGCACCGCGACCCGGGTGTTGAACCGGTTGACGGCCGTGCCCCGGGGCAGGAGATCGACGACTCGTACGGGGCGGTCGGCTTCCCTCGCGACGATGCGCGGATGTCGTATGTGCTGGTAGATAGCCATAACCTAGCCTTTCCAGCGGGTAGTCGGGCGTGTCCCCGCCTGGCCGGGAACCGGGGTCATGATAGTGGCCGGGGCTCCGCCACACTGGGCAGCCGTGAGGGCTCTGCCCGTGTTCACAGCCGCGGCAGGCCGACAGTGCGGCTATCCAGTCGGGGGCGTCAGGAGATGCCATACGAGCGTCGGTGCCCCGTCCGCGGTGGCGGTGAGCGGGATGAATAACCCAGTAAGGGGTAGCAGGAGCGCATGGCCGATTCAGAAACCGACGCCCGCGAGGCGGCCGCCGAGCTGCGGATCACCCGCGTCAATGCGCTCAACCACCATGCCTCGTCGCGGTCATGACCTACTTGCTCGCCAAGCACCCGGACACGTTCCCTCCGCTACTGGACGACGCGCTCAGCACGGTCAGCCCGAAGCAAACCGGCTAACCCGTTCGATTCAGGCACCCGACGGCAGCGCTGACGGCCACCGAGGTGGCCGCCGACGGCACCCACACGAGGCTGCTTGCCCAGGCCACCAGACTCAGCACCCGGCAACTTCGATGGTTAGACGTTAAAGCGGAACTCCACCACGTCGCCGTCCTGCATGACGTAGTCCTTGCCCTCGATGCGGGCCTTGCCCGCCGCGCGGGCGGCCGCGACCGAGCCTGCCGCCATCAGGTCGTCGTAGGAGACGATCTCGGCCTTGATGAAGCCCTTCTGGAAGTCGGTGTGGATCACGCCGGCCGCCTCGGGCGCGGTCGCGCCGATCGGGATCTCCCAGGCGCGGGACTCCTTCGGGCCCGCGGTCAGGAAGGTCTGCAGGCCGAGGGCGCGGAAGCCCGCCTTGGCCAGCTGGGCCAGGCCCGGCTCGCCGAGGCCCGCCTCGGCGAGCAGCTCGGCCGCTTCCTCGTCGGACAGCTCGGCCAGGTCGGCCTCGGTCTTCGCGTCGAGGAAGATCGCCTCGGCCGGCGCCACCAGGTCGGCGAGCTGCTTCTTCAGCCCCTCGTCGGACAGCTCCCCTACGTCCATGTTGAACACGTACAGGAACGGCTTGGCCGTCAGCAGGTGCAGCTCGCGCAGCGCGGGCAGCGAGATCCCGGCGGCCGCGGCCCCGGCGAACAGCGTCTTGCCGGAATCGAGCACCGACACCGCGGCCTGCGCCGCCGCGGCGGTCTCAAGCTTCTCCGGGTCCTTCGAGAACTTCGTCTCCTTCGCGAGCCGCGGCACCGCCTTCTCCAGCGTC
Organism: uncultured Actinomycetota bacterium; assembly: GCA_963767685.1. GTDB lineage: Bacteria > Actinomycetota > Actinomycetes > Streptosporangiales > Streptosporangiaceae > Trebonia. The sequence goes on along the minus strand of CAVYEZ010000004.1, from coordinate 75,007 downwards.
TGCAGGTCGGCGAGGATCAGCTCGGTGACGACGGTCTCGATGTCGCCGTCCGGCTCGGCCGAGCCCTCCACCCGGGTCACGTCGGGGTCGCGGAAGACCCGGACGACCTGGCAGATCGCGTCGGTCTCCCTGATGTGGCCGAGGAACTGGTTGCCGAGCCCCTGCCCCTGCGATGCGCCCTTCACCAGGCCGGCGATGTCGGTGAACCGCACCGAGGCCGGCACCACCCGCGCCGAGTTGTACAGCTTCGCCAGCGCGTCGAGCCGGGGGTCGGGCACGCCGACCACGCCGACGTTCGGCTCGATCGTGGCGAACGGGTAGTTCGCGGCTAGCGCCCCGGCCTTGGTCAGCGCGTTGAACAGGGTGGACTTGCCCACGTTGGGCAGCCCGACGATTCCGATAGACAGGCTCACGACCGCCGAGTCTAATAAGCCCCGCGAGCCAAAGGGTCCCAAGCTCCCGCCGCCGCAGCGGGGTCAATTAAGCGGCTCCTCCCGCCGCGTACAACAAATCCGCTCTCGCGATGTTGGGCGGCGTGTGGATCAGTTGGCCGCGGGTAGCGCCAGAGGCCGGGTCGGTCCGCCGGGCACACGGCGGACATCCGGCCTGTATCCGATGCGAACGGAGGTCACGATGAGCGAGTTCGACATGCTCAAGGATGACACCGGCAGTACGCGAGGACCAACCGGAGCAGGGCACGCGGGCGAGCAGGACGCTGAGCAGCCGCGGAAAGCAAGCCTGGCCGCGGCGATCAGCAAGGGCAGAACCAGCAGAACCAGCCGGACCAGGGCAACCAGCAGGCCCGAGGCAACCAGCAGCACCGAACGAGCAGCAAGGCAACCAGCACGGCAACCAGCAAGGCTACCAGCAACAAGGCCAGGGCAACTGATCGGCTGAACGACGGCTTACGGCGGACTCCGGCTCAGAACTGCGCCGAGTACTGGGCCGTGTCGATCCTCGCCTCGATGACCAGCGGGCGGGTGCGGCCGGCGCCGAACGCGCCGGACAGCGCCTTCTCGAGGCCGGACAGGCTCTCCACGCGCACGCCGTCGCAGCCGAGCGACTCGGCGAGCAGCGGGATGTCGGTGCGGTCGACCGAGGTCGCGGCCAGCGGGTAGCCGACCGAGGCCTGGTGCAGCTCGATCCGGTTAAGCCCGCCGTCGGAGAACACGACGACGACCAGGCCGAGCCCGAGCCGGGACGCGACGGACAGCTCGGGTGCGGTCATCGCGAACCCGCCGTCCCCGGTCATGCAGACGACCGGCGTGCCCGGCACCGATGACAAGGCGGCACCGATCGCGGCCGGCAGCCCGAAGCCCATCGCGGACAGCCCGTTGGTGATCAGCGTCTCCCTGGGCGAGAACGTCGTCCACGCCTGCCCCGTCATGATCTTGTGCGACCCGACGTCCGCGGTGACCACCGTGCCCGCGGGCGCGGACTCCCGCACCGTCTCCACCAGCTCGGACGGGTTCAGCCGGCCGACCGTGTACCCCACGTGGTAGGCGGCGTGCAGCGCGGAACGGTGCGCCCTGAGCTCGGCCTCCGACCAGCGGGGACCGTCATCCCAGTTGGCGAGGAACCAGGCGAGCGCGGTCGCCACGTTGCCGACGACCTCGATGCCCGCCGGGTACACCTGGTCGGTGTTCGGGCACCGTGTCCACGTGCAGCACGGGCACGGACAGCCGCCACGGCGTGATCAGCTCCACCGGGTCGAACCCGGCCGTCACGATCAGGTCCGCCGAAGCGAGCAGCTGCCAGATCACCTGGTGCCCGGCCATGTCGAGCGTCCCCGCGTACCACGGGCTGTCCTCGGCGATCACCCCCTTGGCCATCGCGCCGACCACGACCGGCAGCCCGGCGTGCGCGGCAAGCTCGGTCAGCGCGCCCGTCGCCCCGCAGCGCACCGCTCCCGCCCCGGCGAGCAGCACCGGCCGCCGCGCCGCGCGCAGCGCGCGCAGCGGCTCGTCGCCGAAGAATTCAAGGCCCGCGCCCGCCGAGGTCAGCGGCGGAACTTTCCCGTCGCCCCCGGTACCGGTCCCGCTTTTCCCGAACGAGTCCATGGTGACTGTCAGGTGCACAGCGCCTGGGCGTTCCGCCGTCGCGGTCCGCAGGGCGCGGCGCAGCACGGTGTCCGCCGACGCCGCCTCTAGTCGCGCGGTGAGCTTGGTGACCGGCGCGAACAGCCGGTTGTGGTCGATCAGCTGATGCGTCCAGAACTGCTCGCGCGAGCTGTCCACCTGCCCGGACACCGCGAGCAGGGGCACCCGGTCGAGGTGCGCGGACGCCACGCCGTTGAGCAGCGCGGTCGACCCCGGCCCGAGCGTGGACAGGCAGGCGCCGACGGTTCCCGTGCGCATCGCCGCGCCCTCGGCCATGAACGCGGCGGACGCCTCGCGCACCGCGGAGACGACCTCGGGTCCCTCCAGGCGGGCCGCCTCGATGAACTCGACGAGGGACTCCCCCGGGTACCCGAACACGTGCGTGACCCCCGCCTGGCGAAGGTAATCGGCGAGCAGGGCCGCGACCGTCCGTTCTTGGCGTTCATGTCCTAAGTCCCCTCGCGCCGCGCATAGAAAGAGATCGACAGCGGTGATCACGATAGTGAACGACCCTGGCGGGGTCACGAGCTGCCACCGCCTCGGCCGGCCGGAGACCCGCAGGTCACCGCCTGGCCGAGACGCACCGGCACGGCGAGCGCGGCGGCCAGCCCGACGACCGACGCGATCAGCACCGCCAGGTACGCCGGGCGAACCCGGCCTGCAGCCGGCCCGCGATCGCCGGGACGGCCAGGATGAGCGCGTCGGCGACCGCCAGGACGGGCAGCAGGACCGCGGCCTTGGACAAGGCGAACACGGCCGCGCTCAGGCCGGAGAACCGCTCACCGCGCAGCACGCCGGACTCGGTGCGGCTGTCGGGCAGCTCGTAGGCCAGGCCGGCGGCCAGGCCGCCGAGCACCGCCCAGGCCAGCGTCACCGCGGCGGGACCGTCGAGCGCGCCCGCGCCGAGCAGCGCGCAGAACGCGAGCAAGGACGACGACGGGCGCGACGGCCAGGATGACCTGGGTGCGCCGGGCCCGCGCGAGCACTTCCGCGTTGCGCCGGATGAGGACGGACAGCTGCCGCAGCGGCCGGAGCGTACCGCCCGGCCGCTGCCCGCGGGTCGGGGCGCTCGCCGCCGACGCGGGGACCGCGAACGGCGGCGCGCTCCGCCTCCTCGCAGGTCGGTGTCGTCCCCGGCGGCCGGTTCACCAGGGAACGGTCCGCCGGGGAAGGCCAGGCCGGGACGGCCCGCCGAGTGCGGGCCCGCCGCATCAGGCACCAGGACCGCCGGGCCCGGGGCGCGCGGAGTGGTGGGGACCTGGGTGAAGCCCGCCCTCGTTCGGGAAAAATGGAAGAAGCGCCGAGACCAAGCCGCGGCCGGGTCGCCGAGGCCCGCCAGCCGCTCGTAGATCTCTTCAAGGCTGTCCGCGCCGAAGTAGCCGCGGGCCGCCGCGGGCGTGCCGAAGAACGCCAGGTGGCCGCCGGTCGCGAGCACCGCCACCTTGTCGCAGCGGGCGGCGTCGAGCGGGCTGCTGGTGGTGAGCAGCACGGTCATGCCGCCGCGGGACAGGCGGCGGAGCAGCCGCACCATCTCGGTGGCCTGCGCCGGGTCGAGTCCCGCGGTGGGCTCGTCGAGGAAGAGCTGCCGCCGCCCGGCAAGCAGTTCGGCGGCGATGGCGGCGCGCTTGCGCTCGCCCGGGTCGAGGGCGCCGCAGGGAACGCGCCGCCTCGGCGGTCAGGCCGACCATGCCGAGCGCGTACTCCGACCGCCTCGGTGCGAGGCGTGCACCCCGCGCAGCGCGACGGTGTAGCGCAGCGCCCTGGCGAGCGGGAGCACCGGGTGGATCGTGTCCCCGCGCGGGACGTACCCGATCTGCCCGGAGCGCGGGCCGCCCGTCTGTCGCGCGTCACCGGGAACGTGCCGGAGGATCGTGCCGGAGGTCGGCGGGCACAGCCCCGACATCGAGTTGAGCAGCGTCGCCTTGCCCGACCCGCTGCCGCCGATGATCGCCACCAGCTCGCCCTGGCCAACAGTTAGTGAGACATCACGTACCGTGACTTCCCCGGCGCGCGTGCGATAGGTGACCGCGCGCGCCTCGATGGCCGCCTGCACGCTACCCATTGTCTCCGCCTTCCCGCGCGTGTCGTCCGGCGGGGTCGGCGACGGGCTGCCGATACTGGAAAGCATGACCGTCTTCGCCTTGCTTGCCGGGATCGCGATCGGTGTCGCGCTCGGCTACCTGCTTGCCCGCAACCGCCTTGGCACCGCCGCCGCGACCGCGACCGAGCGCGCCCGCGCGGCCCAGGAGCGGGCGGCGATCCTGGAACGCGCGGCGGCGGAGCGGACGGCGCTCGCGGACGGCCAGCTCGCGCAGCGGTTCGACGTCGAGCAGCTCGTCGGCCCGATGCGCGAGACCCTCGCCCGCGTCGAGCAGCAGCTGCGCGAGTCCGACGTCGCGCGCGCCAGGTCGCACGCCGAGCTCGCGCAGCAGGTCGAGTTCACCAGGCGCGGCGCGGAGCAGCTCCGCGAGCAGACGCAGTCCCTGGTCACCGCGCTGCGGCGGCCGGAGGCGCGCGGCCGGTGGGGCGAGATCCAGCTGCGCCGGGTCGTCGAGCTCGCGGGCATGGCCGCGCACGTGGACTTCGACGAGCAGGTGATCGTCGAAGGCGGGCTGCGGCCGGACATGGTGGTGCGCCTGGCCGGCGGCAAGAACGTGATCGTCGACTCGAAGGTGTCGCTCGCCGCCTACCTCGAGGCCGCGTCCGCGGCGGACGAGGCCGTCCGCGAGGCCCGCCTGGCCGCCCACGCCAGGCACCTGAAGGCGCACGTGGACCAGCTCGCGTCGAAGGCGTACTGGTCGGCGCTGCCTGAGACGCCGGAGTTCGTGGTCATGTTCGTCCCTGGCGAGGCGTTCCTCGCCCCCGCGCTCGACCAGGATCCCGGGCTGCTCGAGCACGCGCTGTCCCGCCGGGTGCACATCGCCACGCCGACCACGCTGGTCTCGATGCTGCGCACCGTCCAGTACGCCTGGCAGCAGGAGAAGCTCTCCGAGAACGCGCGGGCCGTGTTCGACCTCGGCCGGGAGCTGTACGACCGGCTGTCCGGCCTCGGCACGGCACCTGGAGCGCGTCGGCAAGTCGCTGACGTCCGCCGTCGGGTCCTACAACCAGGCGGTCGGCACGCTGGAGACCCGCGTGCTGGTCAGCGCGCGGAAGCTGGCGGCGCTCGGCGTCGTGGACGCGGAGCTGACCGCGCCGGCGCCGGTCAGCGAGACCGCGCGGCTCCTGTCGGCGCCGGAGCTTGATCGCGGACGACCGGGCGCCCGAGCTACTTCCTTAGTTCCTAGCTCGCGCGGGAGCTGGAAGTGCATCCGCTCCTTGACCGGCCTCGACCTCTTCCACGTCGCCGAAGCCGAGCGCGGCGAGCTTGCCGAGCACGCCCTCGACCAGTTCCTCTGGCACCGAGGCGCCGCTGGTCACGCCCACGGTCGTCGCGCCGTCGAACCACGCCGCGTCGACCTCGCCCGCGTCGTCGACCAGGTAGGCGGCGCGGGCGCCCGCGTCCTTGGCGACCTCGACCAGGCGGACGGAGTTGGACGAGTTCGTCGAGCCGACCACGATCACCACGTCGCAGTCCGGCGCGATCACCTTGACGGCGGCCTGCCGGTTCTGCGTCGCGTAGCAGATGTCGTCGCTCGGCGGGTCGATGAGCTGGGGGAACCGTGCCTTGAGGGCGGAGACGGTTTGCACCGTCTCGTCGACCGACAGCGTGGTCTGGGACAGCCAGACGACCTTGGCCGGGTCGCGCACCGTGACGCTCTGCGCGCCCGCCGGGCCCGTCGACCAGGTGGATGCTCTGCGGTGCCTCGCCGGTCGTGCCGACGACTTCCTCATGGCCCTCGTGGCCGATCAGCAGGATGTCGTAGTCGCTCGCCGCGAAGCGCCTGGCCTCGTTGTGCACCTTGGTGACGAGCGGGCAGGTCGCGTCGATGGCCATCAGGTTCCGCCGCTTGGCCTCGTCGCGGACCTCGGGGGCGATGCCGTGCGCGGAGAACACGACGACGCTGCCCTCGGGCACCTCTTCTGTCTCCTCGACGAAGACGGCGCCGCGTTTCTCCAGCTCGCTGACCACGTGCGTGTTATGCACGATCTGCTTGCGCACGTATACGGGAGCGCCGAACTTGCCGAGGGCGATCTCCACGGCTTGGACGGCCCGGTCGACCCCTGCGCAGTAGCCGCGAGGCTTCGCTAGCAGGACCCGGCGGTGGCGTCTCAGACATGCCTCCCATGGTAGGCGAGCCCGCCAGGCCCGTGCGCCAGACGCCCGTCATGTATCGGCAGCCGTCCATGACATCAGCGCCTGTTTGATCACGAATTTGGGGTACCAACGGAAAACACGTCGGTCCCACCTTTATTAACCCACAACGGACGAGGCGCCTCCTGCGGCAGACTTGGGGCACCTTTACCCCTCGAGGAGTGTGATATGAGCGCCCCGCAGATGAAAGAAGGCCCGGCGTCGTCGATGCTGCGGGCGATGTTCGCAGGCTTCGGCTCGCTGATGTCCGTGATGGACAGGGTGCGCAACAAGCCCGCAGCGAAGGCCCCGGCCGACGCCGAAGCCCCCGCCGCGGCAACCACCCCGGCACCGGAAGAGACTGCTGCCGCCGAGGACACCGCCGCGCCGGAGACCGTCGCCGCCGAGACCGTCGACCGAGCCAGAGACCGTCGCGGCGCCCGAGACCGCGGCGCCCCGGAGACCGTCGGCGGCCCCGAGCCGTCGCCGCGGAGCCCGAGCCCGTGACGGTCGTCGCCGAGAGACCAGCCGCGGCGCCGGACGCGGCGGTCCAGCCCGGCCGCCGCCGAGCCGAGCGGCGCGCTGCCGCTCGCGAACTACGACGAGCTGACGGTCGCGTCGCTGCGCGCCCGGCTCAGGAACCTGTCCAACGACGACCTCAACCAGCTCATGGCCTATGAGCGGGCGCACCAGAACCGGCCCGAGGTGATCAAGATGTTCCAGAACCGGCTCATCAAGATGACGACGGGGCTGCCGAAGCTGGCGGAGTAGCAGGGCCGGCCCTTCGTTCGGGCCTCGTTGCTCGGGCGTCGTCCTGGCCTTGTGGCGCACAAGGCCAGGCGACCCCGAGTTCTCGTTCTGGCCTTGTGGCACCCGGGGCCAGCCGATTACGCGGCTTGCCGGCCCGGATGTCAGCCGGGTGTGGTGCGATAGAGGGCATGGCCCTTGAGACGTCCGCGGAAGCGCCGGTCCCGGTTCGGACCGTGCTGCAGGCTGTCGGCGGGTGGATCGGCAAGCTCGGCCGGATCTGGGTCGAGGGGCAGATCGCCGAGTGCAAGAAGCGCGGCAACACCGTCTTCCTCACGCTCAGGGACCCGATCGCGGCCGTGTCCGCCCAGGTCATCTGCACGCGCGCGGTCTTCGAGGCGGTGAGCCCGGCCGAGGGCGCCAGGGTCGTGATGTTCGTCAAGCCGGATTTCAACGCCACCCGCGGCTCGTTCGCGCTCACCGCGATCGAGATCCGCGCGGTCGGGATCGGCGAGCTGCTCGCGCGGCTTGAGAAGCTGCGCAAGGAACTCGCGGCGGAGGGCCTGTTCGCGGCCGAGCGCAAGCGCGCGCTGCCCTTCCTCCCCGGTGTCATCGGCCTGGTATGCGGGCGGGAGTCGGCGGCCGAGCGGGACGTCGTGCAGAACGCGCAGCGCCGGTGGCCCGCCGTCCGCTTCCGGATCGAGCAGTCCGCGGTGCAGGGCCCGTACGCGGCGGGCGAGGTCATCGAGGCGCTGCGGAAGCTGGACGCCGACCCCGAGGTCGACGTGATCGTGATCGCCAGGGGCGGCGGCTCGCTCGAGGACCTGCTCCCGTTCTCCGACGAGGCACTGCTGCGCGCGGTGGCGGCCTGCCGGACGCCGGTGGTCTCGGCCATCGGGCACGAGCAGGACACGCCGCTGCTCGACTACGTGGCCGACCTGCGGGCCTCCACGCCGACCGACGCGGCCAAGCGGATCGTGCCAGACGTGGCCGAGCAGCTCGCGCTCGTCACCCAGCTGCGGGACCGGGCACGGCGGTCGGTGCGCGGCTGGCTCGAGCGCGAGCAGGCGTGGCTTGACGGCACCAGGTCGCGCCCCGCCCTCGCCGACCCGGTCCGCGAGATCGAGCGCCAGGCCGAGCAGGTGGACGCCCTCCTCGGGCGCGCCCGCCAGTCGGTGGACGCGAGCCTCAAGCGGGCCGGCGACGACATCGCGCACACGCGGGCCCGGCTGCTCGCGCTCTCCCCCGCGGCGACGCTCCGTCGCGGCTACGCGATCGTCCAGCACGAGGACGCCACGGTCGTCCGCTCGGCCGACAGATGTCACCGCTGGTGAGCAGCTAACGGTACGGTTCACGGAGGACCAGCTGACCGTCGCTGTCATCTCCCGGGGGGACGACCCGCCGTGAGCCTCCGACGTGATCACGAATAGGATTTTTCCGTGACAGATCGTGAAACCCTCTCCTACGAGCAGGCACGCGACGAGCTCATCGGCGTGGTGCGGCGGCTTGAGGCGGGCGGGCTCACCCTTGAGCAGTCGCTCGACCTGTGGGAGCGGGGCGAGAAGCTGGCCGCGATCTGCGCCGAGTGGCTGGACGGCGCCCGCGCCAGGCTGACCAACGCCATGGCCGCCCGCGACACCACCGAGCAGGACTCCGGGGACCAGGGCAAGAACGGGGCGGCAACCGCCCCGAACGCGCCCTTTTAACCGCCTTTAAGGTCACACGGCGCGGGATACCGGGTGCCCGCCACGCAATCTAGGCTGTAAGCATGCGCGTGGATATCTGGAGCGACGTCATCTGCCCGTGGTGCTACGTAGGCAAGGCCCGGTTCGAGAAGGCGCTTGACAGCTTCGCGCACCGCGACGAGGTCGAGGTCGTCTACCACTCGTTCGAGCTTGACCCGAGCTCGCCGCGGGGACAGCGCGAGTCCAACCTGGCGATGCTCAGCAAGAAGTTCGGCAAGTCGCCCGCCGAGGCGCTTGCCCTGGACGACCAGGTCGGCAGCCTGGCGCGGGCCGAGGGGCTCGGCTTCGACTCGGAGCGCCCGGTCGGCAACACCTTCGACGTGCACCGGGTGCTCCACCTTGGCCTGGACAGGGGCGTGCAGCAGGCGCTGCTCGGCGCGGTCAACGAGGCCTACTTCGCGCAGGCGCGGGATGTCTTCGACCGCGACGTGCTCACCGAGGTCGCCGCGGGCGCCGGGCTGGACGCCGACGAGGTCGGCAAGGTCCTCGACGGGGACGCCTACGCCGACGAGGTACGGCAGGACGAGTCGCAGGCACGGCAGATCGGCATCAGCGGCGTGCCGTTCTTCGTGTTCGACATGGCGCTTGGCGCCTCCGGCGCGCAGCCGGCGGAACTGTTCGCCAGCGCGCTCAACCAGGCCTGGGAACGCAAGAGCTGACAACCTGCAGCGCGCGGACCTGGTAGAACGCGCGCGCTCAACGGGTAAAGCGGACGTAACGGAGCGGGTAAGGAAGGCTCAAACCATGACCGATGCGAACGTAACCGGCGTTCCGGGGACGCCTGAGCCCGCGCAGCACGCGCCGAACAGGAACCTGGCGCTTGAGCTTGCCCGGGTGACCGAGGCCGCGGCGATGGCGGCGGCCCGCTGGGTGGGCCGCGGCGACAAGAACGGGGCGGACGGCGCGGCGGTGAACGCGATGCGCACGCTGATCAACTCCGTGTCCATGCGCGGCGTGGTGGTCATCGGGGAGGGCGAGAAGGACCACGCCCCGATGCTGTTCAACGGCGAGGAGGTAGGCGACGGCACGGGGCCGGCCGTCGACGTCGCGGTGGACCCGATCGACGGCACCCGGCTGTGCGCCAACGGCATGCCGAACGCGGTGTCCGTCCTCGCGGTCGCCGAGCGCGGCTCGATGTACGACCCGTCCGCGGTCTTCTACATGACCAAGCTGGCCACCGGCCCCGAGGCGGCCAGCGTGGTGGACCTCAACGCGCCGCCCGCGGCGAACATCGCGGCGGTGGCGAAGGCGAAGGGCATCACGCCGCACGACGTCACCGTGGTCATCCTTGACCGGCCGCGGCACGAGGGGCTGATCAAGGCGGTCCGCGCGGCAGGCGCGCGCATCCACCTGATCACCGACGGCGACGTGGCCGGCGCGATCATGGCGGCCCGCCCGGACACCGGCATCGACCTGATGCTCGGCATCGGCGGCACCCCCGAGGGCATCGTCGCGGCCTGCGCGCTCAAGTGCATGGGCGGCGTGATCCTCGGGCAAGCTCGCGCCGAGGGACGAGGCCGAGCGGCGCAAGGCGCTCGACGCGGGGCACGACCTTGACCGGGTGCTGACCACCGACGACCTGGTCTCGTCGGAGGACTGCTTCTTCGCCGCCACCGGCATCACCGACGGCGAGCTGATGGCCGGCGTCCGCTACAAGCCCGGCGGCGCGACCACCCACTCGCTCGTCATGCGCTCCAGGTCAGGCACGATCCGCTCGATCCGCAGCGAGCACGCCCTGTGGAAGCTCAGCGCCTACAGCACGGTCAACTACGACTGACACGCTCAGGAGACGTCGTGCCGAGGCGCTGGAGCAGCAGGGCCTCGGCGAGGACGGCGCGCTCGAACTCCAGGCGCCGGAGGCGCGTGGCGCGGTGGTTACGCCGGGAACGTGAACCGCGGTGCGGACTGGCTGAGCACGGTGGCGGCCGGGTAATGGACCAGATGGCGCTCAGTTCCGCGGCGACGGTCGCGATGAGCTTCGGCCACGTCGGATGGCGCCGTGTCGTGCATGGCTTCGGTCACGATCAGCGCGGTCGCGGTTGAGGCCTGCACGGCCGACAGGCCGCTTTGCCGGTTCGTCCACCGCCTGGCGTGCACCTGTCGCGCTTGGTCAGCGAAGATCACCTCGTGCGGGCTGGGATGCTCGGTCTCGCCGGCGAAGGTCAGGTAATCTTCGTCGCCCGCGGCGTACCTTACTTCCAGGCCGTGGGAGATCTTGGCGACGTCAAAGACGGCCACCGGGATCGCGAACGCAAGAGAAACGGCGTTGCACACGTCGACGAGCGGGTGCAACTGCGGAAGGGTCCCTTCCTTCCTGAAGCGCCGCAGCAGCGCCTCTGAGGCGCAGCGGTACTGGGTCGGCTTGAGCCCCATCCTGGTGAAGGCACGCCGCCAGGCGCGGATTTCCGGCAGTTCACTTTCCGGTTCCCGCTCAAGCCGGGAGCCGCGCGATGGCAGTGAACTTGGCGACGCGATCGCCCGCCGCGGCGTCGGGCGTGATCCCTTGGGCGAACACGACACCGGGGACTAGCTCGGGGAAGTCGCGCCAGATCTCACTGGAATGCTGGAAGTCCATGACTTCACCTTTTCATCTGGGAGGGGTGAACCCCGAGCCCTAGGAGATCGACTTGCGCCAGCCGGAGAACCAGCGGCGCGGGCGCGGCGGCGTCCGCGCCAGGACCTCGCTCGCGGCCACGTAGCCGCGGACCTCGATCACCGGGACTTCGGACGACGTGGGCACGCGCCTGGCCGTCCCGCCCCGCTGGCGGCCGAGGATGTTGTTACCGCTCATGACGACCTCCACGCCGGACGGCACGATCAGCCGCACCCGCCCGAACAGGGCGTAGACGGTGACCACGACGTGCCGCTCCTGGAGGATCGCCTCGGTGAAGTCCAGGACCACCTCGCCGAACGCGGCCACGCACGTCACGGTGGCAGGCACCACCCAGCGGCCGCGCCGGTCCGCCGCGGTGAACAGCGCCGCGACCGGCTGCCCGCCGTCCAGTTGGACCGGCTGGTGCTCGGGCGCGGCCAGGTCCCTGGTCAGCCCGGCCAGGTCGCCCAGGGTGCGGGCGGCCAGAGCACAGCGGCATCCGTTCGGAATACTCGTCATGCGAAAGGCGACCGTCGGCGAGCGCCTCGCCCAGCAGGGCGACGACACGCTCACGGTCGCTGTCGGACGCCCGCAGATCGCGGGGCGCGGAGCGCGGGGGCATGTTAGGACGATACCTTTCCGCAATGACAGAAGCGCCTTCCCCGGCGAGCGAAACGCAGCGGCGTGCCCATGGCGGCGAACGTCTCGCTGACGCGGTTCCTGTACGTCGACCACGGCGGGGTCGTGCGCGGGAAGGCCGCGGCCACGGCCAGGCTGGCCGAGCGCATCGAGTCGGGCATCGGCCACACCCGGGCGATGATGGCGATGTCGATGATGGACGAGCTGGCCCCGGTCGAGGGAATGGGCCCGGTCGGAGAGGTCCGCATTAAGCCGGATATCCCGACACATTCGTCATGCTGCCCTACGCGCCGCGCGCGGCCGCCATGCTGGCCGACCAGGTCAACCCGGACGGGAGCGCGTGGGACGGGTGCGCCCGCACCTTCCTCAAGCAGGCGATCGCGGAACTCGCCGGCGAGGGATATGAACTCCAGGCGTCGTTTGAGCCGGAATTCAGCCTCGGACGTCACGAAGGCGCATCATTCACGCCCATTGACGAAAGCCTCTGTTACTCTGCTACCGGTTTCCACCTGGCGCACGACTATACGATCGACCTCGTCGATGCGCTGATCGAACAAGGTCTAGAGGTCGAGCACTATTACCCCGAGCTTGGCCACGGCCAGCAAGAGGTACCCATCAGGCACGCGTCGGCGCTCCGCGCCGCGGACAACCACGTCCTGCTGCGGGAGACCGTCCGGGCCGTCGCCATCCGGCACGGCCTGTGGGCGAGCTTCGCGCCCAAGCCGCTGCCGGAGCAGGCGGGCAACGGCGCCCACCTGCACGCGTCGCTGTGGGCGGACGGTGCCAACGCGTTCGCCGACCCGGCCGGCCAGTACGGGCTCTCCGCCGTCGGCTACCACTTCCTCGCGGGCGTGCTCGCGCACCTGCCCGGCCTGGTCGCGCTGACCTGCGGCACCGTCAACAGCTACCGGCGGCTCGCCCCGCAGATGTGGTCGGGCGCGTTCGCCTGCTACGGCCCGGACAACCGGGAGGCGGCGCTGCGGATCTGCTCGCCGATCGGCTCGCTCGGCTCGGTGAACCTCGAGCTGAAGCCGGTCGACTCCACCGGGAACCCGTACCTCGCGCTCGGCGCGTTCATTTACGCGGGCCTCGACGGTATCCGGCGGTCGCTGTCGCCGGGCGAGCCGCTGCTCGTCGACCCCGCCGTCCTTGACTCAGCCGAACGGGAGCGGCTGTCTGTGGTCAGGCTCCCGTCTTCGCTGCGCGCCGCGCTCGACGCGCTCGAGGCGGACTCCTTCCTGATGTCCGCGCTCGGGCCGCTGCGCTCGACGGCCTACCTGGCGGTGAAGCGCTCGGAAGCGGAGCACTTCCGCTGCACGACGCCGAGTACGAGTGCCGCCAGCACTGGCTGAAGTTCTAGCCTGCAGCCAGTGCTGGCGGCGCCTGTCCCTGGTGCCTCGCCGGTTAGGCCAGCGGCATCCCGTCGTCTCCGGCCGCGTCCTCGCGGGATCATCGTGCCCGGCCAGGCGCGGGTCGGGCACCGACCGGGAGCCCAGTCGGGTCGACGCCGACGCTCGTCGCCGCCGGTCCGGAAGATGGCCTCCGGCGGCTTGCCGATGACCGACAGCGGCGTGGCGACGTCCTCCAGGGACTTGCCCTCGGCGTTGACGCCGAAGAAGATCGCGGCGATGCCGCCGAGGATCATCGCCACCGCGCCGACCAGGTAGCCGACGAACAGGCTGTTCCGGTCGGTTCCGTTGCCGATGAGGTGCCCGTACCAGTGCGGAGCCGAAGGCGCCGAAGCACTGGGCGATGGCGAAGAACACCGCGATGGACTTCGCCCGGACCTCGAGCGGGAAGACCTCGCTCGCGGTCAGGTAGCCGGCGCTGGCGCCCGCCGAGGCGAAGAAGAAGACGACGGCCCAGCAGAGGGTCTGCGTGGTCGCGTTGAGGTAACCCGCCCTGAAGAACAGGGCGGTGACCGCGAGCAGTACGCCGGCCGTGATGTAGGTGCCGGAGATCATCTTCTTGCGGCCGATCGTGTCGAACAGCCGGCCGATGGTCAGCGGGCCGGCCAGGTTGCCCGCCGCGAACGCGAAGAAGTAGTAGGCGGTGTCGGTGGCCTTGACGTGGAAGAAGAACTCAAGGACCAGGCCGTAGGTGAAGAAGATGGCGTTGTAGAGGAACGACTGGGTGATCATCAGCGCGGAGACGAGGATGGAGCGGCCCGGGTACGTGCCGGAACAGCGTCCGCAGCAGTGCCAGGTAGCCGATCTTATCGGTGGGGCGGATCTCCAGTTCCTTGCTCTCGTCGACCGGCGGGAGCGCGCCCTTGGTCGCGGCGACGTCGTCCTCGATCTCCCTGATCGAGGCCTCGGCCGCTGCCTGCCTGCCGTGCATGATCTGCCAGCGCGGCGACTCGGGCAGGTTACGCCGCACGTAGATGATGACGAGCGCGAGCACCGGGCCGACGATGTAGGCGATCCGCCAGCCCCAGAACGGCGGTGACGTGGTTGAGCACCACAGCGTGACGATCGTGCCGAGGATGGCGCCCGCCCAGTACGTGCCGTTGACCGCGAGGTCGATCCGGCCCCGGTACTTGGCCGGGATCATCTCGTCGATCGCGGAGTTGATCGCGGCGTACTCGCCGCCGATGCCCATGCCCGCGATGATCCGGGTGGCGTACAGGAAGATGAACCAGTGGCCGCCGCTCGGGCGTCACGGCGGTGAGCCCGCTGCCGATCAGGTACACGCCGAGCGTGATCATGAAGAGGTTCTTCCGGCCGAGCTTGTCGGACAGCTGCCCGAAGAACAGCGCGCCGATGACCTCGCCGATCAGGTACCACCAGGCGATGTCGCTGACCGCGCCGGCGGACATGTTGAGCGTGTTCTTGAGCGTCAGGTCGGGCCCGACGTTAGCGGCGATGGTGATCTCAAGGCCATCGAGGATCCACGCGACGCCGAGCGCCATCACCAGCCGGGTATGGAACTTCGACCAGGGCAATCGGTCGATCCGCGCCGGGATCAGGCTGCGGATGTACCGGCTGCTCGTCGTGGTGGAGGACGTCGTCGCCATGTGTGCGCTCCTTGAACATTCCGTCCTGGCGGTGGCGGGACACGTCAGGTCTCAGGGCCGAGGCGGGGAGGAACGGGTCGCGGATAACAGGAACTCACTCCTGCCTCTGTGCCCCTCCGGTCTCGCGGCGATGTAATTTTTCGATTTCGTTACCCTAAATTTCCGGCGCACACCTGGTAACTGTCCGTCTGTTACACGCGGTCCAAGGCGCAGCGGCCGCCATTCCCGATAGCCCTCGCAGCCCTCTTGGCGCGCGCCGCCGGGCTGCCATATAGTTAGCTCTGTGAACGATGTAAACACGGCTCGGCCGGCGCCGTCGGCCGAGCGGGCCAAGGCCGAGGCAGCCGAGCTGCTGGCCGCGATGGGGGCCGTGCGCCGGGTGGCCCGGCGCGCGGTGCGGGCCGCGGCGGTCGCCGACCCGCTGCCGCCCGCCCGGTCCGAGCTGCTGCGGCTCGCCGCCCGGCGGCCCGGCATCGGCGTGGCCGAGGCCGCCGCGGAGCTGCGGCTCGCGCCGAACAGCGTCAGCACCATGGTCAGCAAGCTGACCGAGGACGGGCTGCTCAACCGGGGCCGCGGCGCGAGCGACGGGCGCTCGGTCCGGCTGACCGTCACGGAGGCGGGCGCCGCCCGGATCGAGCAGTGGCGGGACATCCGCACCGACCTGGCCGGCCGGGCCCTCGACCGGCTGACCCCGGCCGACCGGCAGGCCCTCGTGGCCGCGATCCCCGCCCTGACCCGGCTGGCCGAGCAGATGGAGGAGCTTTGACCGTTGACGCTGCCTCGGTGGCACCGCGGATGGTGACCCAGGCCGTTGACTGCGTGGACCTGAGCTACCAGTTCGCCACGCACCTGGCCGTGGACCACGTGAACCTGTCAATCGCGCCCGGCGAGATGTACGGCCTCCTCGGGCCGAACGGCGCGGGCAAGACCACCACGATCAGGATGATCACCACGCTGCTGACGCCGGCGACCGGCAGCGTGCGCGTCTTCGGCATCGACGCGGCCGCGCGCCCGATGCTCGTCCGGCGGGTCATCGGCTACGTGCCGCAGGCACTGTCCGCCGACGCCAACCTCACCGGCGTCGAGAACGTGGAGCTGTTCGCCCGGCTCTTCGACGTGCCGCGCCGCTCAAGGAAGCAGCGGGTGGCCGAGGCCCTTGACGCCATGGGCCTGACCGAGGCGGCTGGCCGGCTGGCCGGCACCTACTCGGGCGGCATGATCCGGCGCCTCGAGCTTGCCCAGTCCCTCATCAGCGCTCCGCGACTGCTGGTACTCGACGAGCCGACGGTCGGCCTCGACCCGATCGCCCGCGGCGTCGTCTGGGAGTACATCGCCAAGCGTGCGCACCGAGCACCAGATGACCGTGCTGATGACCACCCACTACATGGACGAGGCCGACGCCTACTGCGACCGGATCTCGCTGATGCACCGCGGCAAGATCCGCGTCACCGGCACCCCGGCTTCGCTGCGGGCCGGGCTGGGGGAAGACGCGACGCTCGACGACGTCTTCCGCCACTACACCGGCGACACCCTGGACAAGGCTACGGAAGAAGGAGGCATCCGTGACGTACGCCGCGCCCGGCGCACCGCCCGCCGACTTGGCTGAGCTCACTCGCGGCCCCGTCGCGGCGTCGGGCCGCCTGATTAACCGCATCGGCACGCTCTGCTGGGTGGAGATGCGGAAGATCAGGCACGACCGGACCGAGCTTTACACCCGGGCGATCCAGCCTGCCCTGTGGTTGCTCATCTACGGCGAGGTCTTTACCCGGGTGCACGCGATCCCCACCCCCGCGGGGATCCCGTACCTCGCCTACCTCGCACCCGGGATCATGGCGCAGTCGGCGCTGTTCATCGCGATCTTCTACGGCATCCAGATCATCTGGGAACGCGACGCGGGCGTGCTGACCAAGCTCATGGTCACCCCGACCCCGCGCTCCGCCTTGATCACCGGCAAGGCCTTCGCCTCCAGCGTCCGGTCGCTGATCCAGGGCGTGGTCGTGGTTGTCATCGCCGCCCTGCTCGGTGTGTCCTTCACGGACAACCCGCTCAAGATAATCGCCGCCCTCGTCATCCTGGCGCTCGGCTCGGCCTTCTTCTCCTGCCTGTCGATGTCGCTGGCCGGCGTCGTGGTCGCGCGCGACCGGCTCATGGGCATCGGGCAAGCGATCACGATGCCGTTGTTCTTCAGCTCCTCCGCCCTGTACCCGGCGAAGATCATGCCCGGCTGGCTTCAGGTGATCTGCAAGATTAACCCGCTGACCTATGAGGTCGAGGCCCTCCGCGGCCTCCTCATCGGCACCGCGACGACGCTGTGGCTTGACGTGGCCGTCCTGGTGGGCGCCACGGTCGCGGCCATCACCTGCGCCGCCCTCCTCCTCCCCCGCCTAGCCAACCGCTAAATCCTGTTTGGCGTTAGTGCCGGGAGTTGGGCCAGGCATTTGGGCAATGTCGTTTTGCTCGTGGTTAGTGGTTAGTGATTAGTGGTTGGTGGTGACCGTGAGGGCCATGCGCGGACCGGGATGCGGCGCCCGCGCGCGGCGTGGCCTTATCGGTCAGGATTTCGCTTTTCGTGGAAATAAAACAGGTAATACGCTGCGGAGTTTCCACGATCATGGGCCGGGCCGCGGTGGCGCCGGGACATCCCGGACAGAACGGGCACGCGCGGGCCCGGCGCGAAGGCTGGGAGCACCGAGGTCAACGGCATTGCCCAATGCTGGGCCTAACTCCCGGTACCACGGAAGCCGCCGGGTGAGCACCGGTAGGTTGCCGGTATGGGGATAGCACCGCATATTGCCCGGCTGCGGGCCTTCGTCGGGCACGAGCAGTTGCTGCTGCCGTGCGCCACCGTCCTGCCGCTCGATGAGCGAGGACGGGTACTTCTCGCCTGGGCCGCTGGTCACAGCGATGGCTGGGGAACCGTCGGCGGCGCCGTTGACCCGGGTGAGTCACCGGCGGAGGCGGCGATCCGGGAGGCGCGCGAGGAGATCGGCGTCGAGATCCGGCTCACGCGGCTGATGGACGTGCTCGGCGGCCCTGACTACGAGGTGACCTACCCGAATGGCGATCGCGCCGCTTACGTCACCGCGGTCTACGAGGCCAGCGTCGTCGAGGGCGTCCCCGCGCCCGCCGACGGCGAACTCAGTGACGTTGCCTGGTTCACCCGCGAAGAACTCCCCACGATCCCGCTCAGCCGCTTCACCCGCGCCCTGCTGACCGCGACGGGCTACCTGCCACCGGAACCAACTGGGGCGTGACCCGTTAGGCCGGGAGTGCCACGTTCTGGCCCGTTGGCCAGGCTTGACGGGACAGCGTGAACGGGCTCAGGGACACGTCAGGCTCACGTTGGCTGGGAAGGGAAAACGAAGAGGCGGTTACGGCAGACGCCTGCTCAGCTGAGTGACTGGGCTCGGTGCCGCGGTGCGGGTTCCCGGCGGCTCCCCGCCGTGGTGCCGGTTAGAGCGGGAGATACCACGCCACTGAACAGGCTGATGGCGAGTTTGGGTGCGACGGCGCTACCGCTCAGCCTCCGCAGACGGGGGCACTGCGTGGCGAGCAAGTCCACAAGCGGACGGGGGCACCGCGTGGCGCAGCGCCGCCGCACACCGTCACCATACAAGGTTGCGGATACCCAAACAAGTCGGGAAGTTCGCGACAGGGCCATGAATTTTCTAACTTCTTCAACGCGACCAACGTCACGCGTATTGGTGCTGCTAGCGGTTCTAAGCTTGGGGCTATGGCTGAGTTCTCCTACACGGATCTGCTGCCGCTCGGGCACGACGAGACCACCTACCGGAAGATCGCCGAGGGCGGGGTGGAAGCCAGGCAGGCGTTCGGCCGGTCCTTTCTTTCCGTCGATCCTGAGGCGCTCACGCTGCTGAGCCGGACGGCCTTCCGTGACATCGCCCACCTGCTGCGCCCCTCGCACCTGAAGCAGCTGCGGTCCATCCTCGATGACCCCGAGGCCTCGCCGAACGACCGCTACGTCGCGCGTGACCTGCTGCAGAACGCGAACATCGCGGCCGGCGGCATCCTGCCGATGTGCCAGGACACCGGCACCGCGATCGTGATGGGCAAGCGCGGCCAGGGAGTGCTCACCGACGGGCGGGACGAGGAGCATCTCGCCCGCGGCGTCTACGACGCCTACACCCAGCTCAACCTGCGCTACTCCCAGATGGCGCCGCTGACCATGTGGGACGAGAAGAACACCGGGTCCAACCTGCCGGCGCAGATCGAGCTCTACGCGACGGACGGGGACGCCTACAAGTTCCTTTTCATGGCCAAGGGCGGCGGTTCCGCGAACAAGTCGTACCTGTACCAGGAGACGAAGGCGGTGCTGAACCCGACCAGGATGGCCTCGTTCCTTGAGGAGAAGATCCGGAGCATCGGGACGTCCGCCTGCCCGCCCTATCACCTGGCGATCGTGGTCGGCGGGACCAGCGCGGAGTTCGCGCTGAAGACCGCCAAGTACGCGTCGGCGCGGTACCTGGACACGCTGCCGACAGCCGGGTCCCCCCTCGCGCACGGGTTCAGGGACCTGGAGCTTGAGCAGGCCGTCCTGGAGATCACCACGGAAGATCGGGATCGGCGCGCAGTTCGGTGGCAAGTACTTCTGCCACGACGTGCGGGTGATCCGGCTGCCCCGGCACGGGGCGTCCTGCCCGGTGGCGATCGCCGTGTCGTGCTCGGCGGACCGGCAGGCCCTTGGCAAGATCACCGCGGAGGGTGTCTTCCTCGAGCAGCTCGAGACCGATCCCGCCCAGTACATGCCGGATCCCGCGTCGATTACCTCGGACACGGCGGAGGTCGTTTCTGTCGACCTCAATAGGCCGATGTCGGAAATCCGGGCCGAACTGACGAAATATCCGGTAAAGACGCGGCTGTCGCTCACCGGGACGGTGATCGTTGCCCGCGATATCGCGCACGCGAAGATCGCGGAACGGCTTGACGCCGGCCAGCCGATGCCCGAGTACCTGCGCGATCACCCGGTCTACTACGCGGGCCCGGCAAAGACGCCAGAAGGCTACGCGTCGGGGTCATTCGGCCCGACGACCGCGGGCCGCATGGATTCCTACGTGGAGCGGTTCCAGGCCGCTGGCGGGTCGTTGGTTATGCTGGCCAAGGGGAACCGTTCGGCGGCCGTCACCGAGGCGTGCAAGCGTCACGGCGGCTTCTACCTCGGCTCGATCGGCGGCGCCGCCGCCCGGCTCGCGCAGGACTGCATTACCAAGGTTGACGTGCTGGAATACCCGGAACTTGGCATGGAGGCGGTGTGGAAGATCGAGGTCAGGGACTTCCCCGCTTTCATCATCGTCGACGACAAAGGCAACGATTTCTTCGCGGAGGCCGCTGGCCCGCTGCTGTCAATCGGCAGCCACCCCTAATCGCTGGTATGGTCCGGCTATGCCCCCAATGACAGGACGGGTCATCGCCGGGCGATACAACCTGCAGCACCCCATCGGCCGCGGCGCCATGGGCGTGGTGTGGCGCGCTCGCGACCAACTCCTTGACCGTGATGTCGCGGTCAAGGAGGTCGTCATTTCGGCCTTGATCGGCGCGGATGAGCGACACAACGCCTATCAGCGGACGCTACGCGAGGCGCGGACCGCAGCGCGGCTGTCGCACCGCGGCGTCGTAGCCGTCTACGACGTCGCCGAGGAAGACGGCCGCCCCTGGATCGTGATGGAGCTTGTCCCGTCGCAGTCGCTCGACCAGGTGCTGGTGGTGGAGGGGCGGCTGCCCGCGGCCCGGGCCGGCCGGATCGGCCAGCAGCTGCTTTCCGCGCTCGCCGCCGCGCACGCGGCCGGGGTGCTGCACCGGGACGTGAAGCCGAGCAACGTGCTCATCGCGACCAACAAGAACGGCGAAGGCTGGGACGAGCGGGCGGTGCTGACCGACTTCGGCATCGCGCAGTTCGAGGGCGACCCCCGGTTGACGCAGACCGGGATGGTGATGGGCTCGCCCGGGTTCACCGCGCCCGAGCGCATCCGGGGCAGCGACGCCTCGCCCGCGTCCGACCTGTGGTCGCTTGGCGCGACGCATCTACGCGGCGGTGGAGGGACGCGGGCCGTACGAGCAGCGCGGCGGCGCGATCACCACCATGTCCGCGATCATCAACGAGGACGCGCCCATCGCGCCGCACGCCGGGAAGCTCGCCCCGGTCATCGCGGCGCTGCTGCGCCGCGACCCGACCACGAGGCCGTCCGCTTCGGCCGCGGCAGCGGATGTTCGCCCAGGCGCTGCCGCAGTTGTCGGAAGTCGACAGAAGAACCGCCGCCCGATGTCCCACCCCCCGACGATCCGGTCCGCGTACGTGCCGTCGCCTGCCGCTCCGGTGGCCTCCGCCCCGGTGACGGCTCCAGACGGCGCCAAGTCGGCGGACAAGCCCGGCACCGGCCGCCGAGCAGCCCGCCGCGGGCGTCGCCGTCGCGGAAGAGGCAGCCGAGGAAGCGGCGCAGGCACCCTGCCGTCGGCCGAGGAAGCCGCCGACGAAGCAGCGCCCGGCGGTCAGTGCGGATTCCGCAGCGGAGGCCGAGGAACCAGCCGCCCCCGATGCCGCCAAGGCCGAGCCGGAGCCCGCGGCTGAAGCCGAGTCCAGGCCCGCGGCTGAGACCGCGGAGTTTAAGGCCGACGCCCCGAAGGTCGCCGAGGTCCCGGTGCCTGAAGCGGTGCCCGTCCGACGTCGCGGCCGCCGAGTCGAAGGCGGCCGCGGCGCTGCTCGACGCGCGACCCGCCGCGGAGGAAGCAGCGTTCCCGCGCGGCTGAGACCGTGATCCCCGGCCAGGGAGCAGCCGGATACCAGCCGACGCAGGTCTCGATCCCGGTCGCGCGGGTCACGCCGTCGGCTCCGGCCCAGCCGGTAGCCGCGCCCAAGCCGGCGGAGCCCACGCCGGCCAAGAAGCCAGGCCCGACGTTCACCGCCGCCAAGCCGAGCGGACCGCGCGGCGCCGACGTTCTCCGCCCCGCGGCCCGCCAAGCCCGGCCCGCCCGCTCACCCCGCCGGACCGGCCGGCGTACGGTCCTAGCGGCGCGCGGCGCAGGGATACCCGCCGCCGCAGCAGCAGGGGGTTACCCCGCCGTTTCCCCCGTCCGGCGCACTGTACGGGCCTGCCGCCGGGACAGTACGCGGGCCCGTCGCAGCCCCACCCCGACCTCGCCGGGCAGTACAAGCCCGGCACGGGCGGTGGCCGCACGGGCGGTGGCCGGACGGGACGCGGCCGAGGCCAGGGAAGGCGAATCCTCTGGCTCGCCGTGGCCGTTATCGTCGCCGCCGCGATCGGCGTCGGCACGGCCCTCGCGCTGAACAAGAACAACTCTGGCACCGGCAACGCGGGCGGCGGCTCGAGCCCGGCACGGTGCCCTCGGTCGCGGACACCCCGACAGGATTCAAGTCAGTGGACGCGCTCAACAGCCCGTCGACGGCACTTCCGGCGGGCTGGTCGACGGTGACGGTGACGAGCGGCCGACGCCAACAGCGCCGCCGCCGGGTTCAGCATCGACCTGCCTCCTGGCTGGAAAGAGACGCGCAAGGACCTGGCCACCGACTTCATCGGCCCAGGAAACCTACTGCTGGAGATCGACCTGACGCACAGCCGACCTCCAACATGCTCACCGCGGCCAGGCAGGTCGAGGCGGCGACTCATTTCCGCGACTACAAGCGCCTCAACCTGCAGGCCGAGCCGGTCAGGCACGCCGAGGGCGCCGTCTGGAAGTTCAACTGGACGCCCGCAGGGGGCATCCAGTACACGGTCGACGACATCTTCTTCGCGCAGCAGACATCGGCCGGCGTGCAGGACTACGCCGTGTACCTAAGGTCGCCGTCAAGCACGTTCGGCAGCACGAGCCTGCCGCTCTTCGACAAGATCCTGCCGACCTTCCAGACCGTCCCGGCGAGCTAACCCTTCTTGTTGCGCTAGCAGGAGCTGGTCCTGGCTGGCTTGCCCTTCTTCACCGGGGCGCGGTCACAGCGTGACCACGATCTTGCCGTGGACGTGGCGTCCGGCCTGCAGAGTGACGGCGTCGCGGATCTGCTCGATCGGGAAGATCGCGGCGATAGGCACGGTGATCTTGCCGGCGAGGATCGCATCGGTGATCCGCTGCAGGGCGCCCGGCTCTGCGTCGATGCCGCCGGTGGCGCGCACGCCGCCGGGAGGGTTGGGGCCCGCGGCGATCGTGGAGATCCGCTCGGGCGGTACGCCGAGCGCAAGCGCGGCCTCGGCCGTCTCGGTGCCGAACAGGTCCGTCGCCGCGGTCACTGCACCGGGAGCCAGTGCCCGGACCCGGTCCGCCAGACCGGGGCCGTAGGCCACGGGCCCGGCACCGAGCCGCCGCAGGAACTCGAAGGTGCCCTCCGAGGCGGTGCCGATCACGGTGGCGCCGGCGAGCCTGGCGAGCTGCACGGCGAACACGCCTACGCCGCCGGCCGCGCCGCCGATCAGGACGGTGTCGCCGGACCGCAGGCCGATCGCCGCCAGGGCGGCGGCGGCGGTCGCGCCGGCCACCGGAAGCGTGCTCGCCACCTCGTCGCTGATGCCATCCGGCGTGTGAAAGAGCGCCTCGGGCCCCTCGGCGGACGCCTTGACTACTACGAAGTCGGCGGCGGCCCTCCCCAGCGCGCCGCCGTAGACGCGGTCGCCCACGGCGAACCCCGTGGCGCCGCCGCCGACCTCGTCGACAACGCCGGCGAAGTCGTATCCGAAGCCGGACGGCACGGTGATGCCGAACCGCGCCGCCGCCTCAGGCCGCGAGGCGATGCGCCAGTCCATCGGATTCAGCCCGGCGGCCGCCACTCGGATGCGAACCTCACCCGGGCCTGCGTGCGGCTCAGGAACCTCTCGCAGCTCCAGTACCTCGGGGCCGCCGAACGTCTCGTAGATGACAGCTCGGCTCATGGGCGGGCCTCCTGCAGGCAAAGGTGACGGGACTTGGTCTCATCACTATACTACAGAGTGACGGGACCAAGTGCCGTACCCTGTTCCCATGGCCCGCTGGCAACCGAACGCATCAGAGCGGCTAGCCCTGGCCGCCCTCGAACTGTTCGCGGAGCGGGGCTACGAGAACACGACAGTGATCGACATCGCGCAGCGCGCCGGGCTGACGAAGAGCAGCTTCTTCCGGCACTTCCAGGACAAGCGGGAAGTGCTCTTCGGCGACGGCACGATGACCGGACTGCTCGCCGAGGCGATAGCCGCGGCGCCGGCAACCGCCACCCCGCTTGAAGCGGTGGCTCATGCCCTGGACGCGGTCGGGCAGGGAGGCGTTCACACCCGCTCGCCGCGAATTCAGCGCCCGCAGGCGGGCGGTGATCGCCGCCAACCCGGAACTGCAAGAGCGCGAGGCGCTGAAGGGCCTCGGCCTCACCGCGTCGATGACCGGCGCGCTCAAGCGGCGCGGCGTTCCCGACCTGACCTCGCGCGTGGCCGCGGAGTTGGGCGCGCTCGCCGGGAAGATCGCCTACGAGCGCTGGAGCGACACGGCCTGCGGCGACGACTTCGGTGAAGTGGCGCGGCGAGCACTCGGCGAAGTGCAAGCAGCCAGCGCCTTGTGCTGACGATCTAGCTGGCCTTGATGAACGCCAGGGCTGCTTCGGCGACGTCTTGCCAGCCGCTGTCGAAGACCAGGGAGCGGCCGCGGTCCGGGATCTCCTGGATCTGGGTCGCAGCGGGATTCCGCTTCTGCTTTCTGTAGGAAACGGCGGCGATGGCATGCGGGGCGATGTGGTCTTTCTCGCCCGTGATGAGCAGCATGGGGCCGCGGTGCGGGTTTCTGGTATCCAGCTTGATCTCGGTGAGCGGGTTGATGTTGGCTGTCGCGGCCTGGAAGAGCGGGATCCCCGAGCCCGGAACGGGATAGACCTCATACAGCCGCCTGGCCTCGTTCTCGCTGATGGCGTTGGCGAAGGAGTAACGGAACCGCTCGTAGGTGAGCATGACTGCCCGCCGGTAGTTGGCCGGGTTGCCGATGACTGGCATGGCCGACCGGAGCGCGGACAGCGGCGGTGGCAGTACCCCGCGGAACGGGGCCGAGTCGATCGCGACGGACACGGTGGCCAGTCCCTGGCCGGCGAGCTGCCGGTGATCAGGCCGCCGAAGGAGTGCCCGATGATCGCTGGCTTGTTCCGCAGCGCCGCGATGGCCTCCGCCATGTGGCTGGTCACCTGCCCGACGCTCTTGCCCGCGAAGGCCCGCGGGTTGGCCCGGGCCTCGTCGGTGGTTGCCGGGTCATCGGGCCAGCCGGGGGCGACGGTGGCGTAGCCGTTCTCCCTCTGGCGGATTCCCTGCACTCGCTCAGCCCGGGCCTGGTCGGGGTCAGCCCGTGCTACCACGATCTCCGGCACACCGCCCGAAATCTCAGGCTGGCCAGGATCGCGCTGCGCAGCGCGTTCGCCGCTCAGCGCGTTACGGTCTTCGACCGCGACCTGCTCGCCGTCGCGGCGGGCAGCGACCCGGAGGTGATGCGGCACGTCGCCGGCAGCATCCTCGCCGCACTGGGCCAGATCCCGGCCGGCCAGCGGACGGTCCTGATCGCTACCCTCGGTGCCTGGCTCGACAATGGCGGCTCCGCCGGCAAGGCGGCCAGCGGCCTGTTCTGCCACCCCAACACGGTCCGGCACCGGATGCGCCGGCTCGAACAGCTCACCGGACGCTCCCTGTCTGATCCCCGCGGGATAGCCGAACTGAGCCTCGCCTTCGAAGTCGACCGCCGGGGACGAACCTCCCTCACCTGAGGCAGCCGCGAGCGGCGCATAGGGGCCGTGTCAGTACCAGTTGTCGGACTCCTCATGAGCCCACGCGCCGCAGGGCGAACCGTACCGGCCCTGAATGTAGGTCAGGCCCCAGCGGATCTGGCTAGCCGGGTCGGTCTGCCAGTCGGCGCCGGCGCTCGACATCTGCGAGGCGGGCAGCGCCTGCGGGATACCGTACGCACCGGACGCGGGGTTCTCCGCCGTCACGCTCCAGCCGCTCTCGTGCTCCCATAGGGGCTGCAGGCAGGAAAACTGGCTGCTCGACCAGCCAAACTGGCTCAGCATCCGCTCGGCGACCTGCTCCGCCGACCCGGACGGGGTGGCGACCGCGGCCTGCCGCGCTGGCTTCGCTGCCGCCTTCCTTGTGACGGCCGCCCGCGCAGACTTGAGAACGGCGGCCTTCGCTGCCGCCGCCTTCGCTGCGGCGGCCTTCGCTGCCGCCGCCTTGCGCGCGGCCGCCTTGGCGGCTGCCGCCTTCTCCGCCGCGAGTTGCTGCTGCTGGCGCTCGCCCTGGATGGACCGCATTCGTGCAAACATGACAGCCTGTCCGACGCCGTCCGACGCCGACTGCGCAGCGGCCTGCTGGCCGATCGTGGCCGAGTAAGCGGCGTCGGCCCTCGCCGGTACCAGCGAGGAGCCGCACGGCAGCGTGGCAGTCAGGGAAATGGCAGTCGCCAGGGCCAGCGTGCCCGCGGTGGCGATCGTGATCACGCGCGAGCGCTTGTTGGACAGGAAAGAGGGCAGGGAGAAATGCCTTGCCAAAAGAAAACCCTTGATAGCTCGCGCCGTGCGCGATCATCTTCCACCTCTGACGCCACGATCCGCGCACCGGGGGGAAGCGCGGCAGGCATCGGCACACGGACTTGACGCGGGGGCAGGGCGCCGGGCTGCTCGGGCAGCCTTTGGTCTCGCGGGCGAGGTGCTGTTGTCAGCAGA
The DNA here is from genome assembly GCA_963767685.1 of uncultured Actinomycetota bacterium. Classification (GTDB taxonomy): domain Bacteria; phylum Actinomycetota; class Actinomycetes; order Streptosporangiales; family Streptosporangiaceae; genus Trebonia. The sequence continues at coordinate 48,257 of CAVYEZ010000004.1, read as the reverse complement.
CGATGCCATGGAACAATCGATTGCCGCACACACATTCCAGCATTTCCGACGGGACGAGCGGTGCGCGGAGTCGGTAACACGCGCGAAACGCCGGCCCATCAGGACTTTCTGTTACCCGCTGGTAACTTTTGTGAGTTGGGCCACGTTGTCACGCTTACGCAAGGTTTTTCACTATAAGTAATTGAACTGCTACCTGCAGTCCGTATTTGCTTGAGGTATACACTCAGGATATAGTGGCCTGCATGAGCGTCCCACTCACCCTGCTCGGCCTGCTTGAACGGGAGCCGAGCCACGGCTACGACCTCAAGCGCGACTACGACAATTTCTTCGGGCGCGGGAAGCAGCTGCCGTTCGGCCAGGTGTACGCCACGCTCGGACGGCTGGCACGCGACGGCAAGGTGATCGCAGGCGATGCCGAGCCGGGCGACGGCCCGGACCGCAAGCGCTACGCCATCACCGACACGGGCCGTCACGAGGTCGACGACTGGCTGGCCGAGCCGGTCGAGCCCGAGCCGCACCTGCAGACGGTGCTGTTCGCGAAGGTGACGCTCGCGCTCATGCTCGGCAAGCCGGCCGACGGCCTACCTCGACACCCAGCGTGCCGCGCACATGCGGCGCATGCAGGAGCTCACCGAGCTCAAGCGGACCGGCCCGCTGGTCGACGTGCTTCTCGCCGACCATGCCCTCTTCCACCTGGAGGCGGACCTCCGGTGGATCGATCTCACGTCAGTCCGGCTGAAGGAACTAGCTGAGGCGGTAAGGAACTGATGAACACCCCTGCTGTGCCCGCAAGCGTGAGCCGCGGCAGCCTGATCGAGGCCCGCGGCGTTTTCAAGTCATTCGGCCAGACCCCCGCGCTGCGCGGCGCGAACGTGACCGTCGGCCAGGGCGAGATCTTCGCGATCATGGGCCCGAGCGGCTCCGGCAAGTCCACCCTGCTGCACTGCCTGGCCGGGCATCTTCACCCCGGACGCGGGGCGACGTGCTGTTCGACGGTCAGGTGGTGAACACGATGAGCGAGGCCGACCGCACCAAGCTGCGCCGCACCGCGTTCGGGTTCGTGTTCCAGTTCGGGCAGCTGGTGCCGGAGCTCACCGCCGCCGACAACGTGGCGCTGCCGCTGCTGCTCAACCGCACCAGGCGCAAGGTGGCCTACAAGACCGCCGACACCTGGCTCGACAGGCTCGGCCATCGGCGACAAGGGCGGCCGGCGGACCGGCGAGCTCTCCGGCGGCGAGGCGCAGCGGGTCGCGGTCGCCCGGGCGCTCGCGCTCGCGCCGAAGGTCATCTTCGCCGACGAGCCGACCGGCTCGCTCGACTCGCTGACCGGCGAGAAGGTCATGGACCTGATGACCGGGCTGGCCCGCGAGCAGGGCGCCACGCGTCGTCCTCGTCACCCACGACGCGCGGATCGCGGCGTACGCCGACCGCGTGGCGATGGTCCGCGACGGCCTCGTCTCCGCCATCGACCGCTCCACGGTCACCGCGCTCGTCGTCCGCCGCCGCGAGGGGCGCGCACTGATGCTTCGCCTCGGCCTGCAGCTCACCCTGCGCAGCGGCCGCGAGGCCATGGTCCGGCTGCTGATCACCGCGGCCGCGGTCGCCGTCGGCGTGGCGCTGCTCCTCGGCGTGCTCGCCGAGTTCCACGCCTTCCAGGCCAACGCCAACCAGCCGTGCTGGTCCTGCACGCACGGCGCGTCGGTGCCCGCCACGCTTCCGGCTCACGGCGAGCTGTGGAACAACAGCGTGGACTTCTACCAGGGCCAGACCATCAGCCGGCTCGACGTCGCGGCGCTCGGCCCGGACGCGCCGGTACCGCCCGGCATCACGCGGCTGCCCGCCCGCGGGCGACTACTACGCCTCCCCCGCGCTGGCCGCGCTGCTCAAGACGGTGCCCGCCGACCAGCTCGGCGCGCGGTTCCCTGGCACGACTGATCGGCACGATCGGCCAGGCCGGGCTCGACGCGGGCCAGGCGACCTGGCCGTCTACATCGGGCACACGACCGCTCGGCTCAACGCGATCCCCGGCACCCAGTGGGTCACCTCGATCAACCGCGCGCCGGGGCAGGAGGTGTTCTCCCCGTTCTTCCGGTACGCGTTCGGCGTCGGCGTGCTCGCGGTGCTGTTCCCCATGCTGGTGCTGATCAGCACGGCCACCAGGCTCGCCGCCGACCGGCGCGAGGAGCGGTTCGCCGCGCTCCGGCTCGTCGGCGGGACGCCGGCCGACATCAGGACCGTCGCCATCGGTCGAGGCCATGCTCAGCGCGTTCCTCGGCGCGGTGCTCGGCACCGTCATCTTCCTGCTCGTCAGGCCCGCCGCTCGCCGGGGCAGCGCTCGTCGGCACGCGGTACTTCGAGTCGGACCTGACCCCGACCGCGGCCGGCTACGTCGCGATGCTCGTCGGCGTGCCGGTCGCGGCGGCCGTCGCCGCGCTGGTGTCGCTGCGCCGGGTGCAGATCTCCCCGCTCGGCGTCAGCCGACGCGCCACCCCTAAGCCGCCGAGTTCTGGCGGATCGGTCGCGCTCGTGATCGGCCTCGGCGTGTACGCTCTACGGCCTGAGCAAGACCACGCACAAGAGCATCGGCGCGCCCGCCTACCCCGGGCTGATCCTCACGATGATCGGCCTGGTGATCGCCGGCCCGCTGGCTCACCGGGCAGGCGGCGCGGCTCTTCGGCAGGACCGCCAGCGGGTCATCGGCGCTGCTGGCCAGCCCGGCGGCTCGCCGACAACCCGAAGCGCGCCTTCCGCGCGGTGATCGGGCCTCGTGCTCGCGGTCTTCCTCGGCACGATGGTCGGCGCGCTGGTGCCGGCCGTGAACGCGACCGAGTCAGACGCCGACCGCCGGGGCGCTCAGCAACATCCTGATCGGCCAGGTCGGGCTGCCCGCGGCGGCGGGCCAGCGGCTGATCAGCGGGATCAGCGCCATTCCCGGCGCCACCGTCTACCCGCTGTACGTGTCACCGCAGCAGGACAGCGGCGCCGGCGGGGGCGCGGCACCCAGGGGAACCCATCCCGGGGGTGGCGGCAAGGCGGGCAATGGCCAGCCTGGTCGCGGGCCAGCTGCCGGGCAGGGCAGCGGCGGTAACGTGGTCAACCAGAAGGCGTACTACAGCAACACGGTCGCGGTCAGCTGCGCGAGCATGCGCGCGATCGGGGCGCTCGGGCAGTGCGCGCCCGGCCTGCAGGCGGTGCAGACCGTCGATGACTCGCTCTTCGACGACAACCCGATCTACGGCAGACCAAGCCGTTCGTCAGCCCGACCGACCCCGGCGTACACCGGAACCTGACGAAGCTGCCGCTGCAGACGGTCCTCGTCAAGGTGAACAGCCCGGCGACGCTTGAGCGGGTCCGCACCTACCTCGCCGTCCACGCGCCGCCGCAGGTCGGCGGCGGCTACGGGGCATCGCCCACGCCGCCGCGGACCTTCGGCGAGACCCTGCAGATCAGGACCGCCCGCGCCGCGCTGTTCGAGCGGATCCTGTACGCGGCGGTCGCGCTCACGCTGATCGTGGCCGGGTGCAGCCTGGCGGTCACGGTCGGCGGCGGCCTCGTCGACCGGAAGCGCCCGTTCACCCTGCTGCGGGTCAGCGGCACCCCGGTGAGCGTGCTGTCCCGCGTCGTCCTGCTCGAGGCCGCGGTACCGCTGGTGGCCGCCACCGTGGTCGCGGCCGCGATCGCCTACGGGACCTCGCTGACTGGCGTTCCTGCGGCTCGCGCCCGCCGGTACCGCGATCCCGCAACTCGGCCGCGACTACTACACGATCATGGGCATCGGCCTGGTGATCGCTTTCGGGGTCATCACGGTGACGCTGCCGCTGCTGCGCAGGATGACGGCACCGTCCACGGTCCGCTTCGAGTAAGCCCGCAAGGGCGGCGCCCGGGGCGGCGCGCACGGCGCGCCGCCCCGGGCGCCTGCATCGGCTGGAAATGCCGTTTGAGCGAAGGGAAATACGCAGCGCGCCGACCTCATGGTGTGGGCGGGCCTGGCTCACTAGTAGTAGCCGAGGTTCACTTCGTTCTGCCAGGCGCCGCAGGGAGTGCCGTAAACGGACTTGATGTAGCCGAGGCCCCACCTGATCTGGGTGGCGGCGTCGGTCTGCCAGTCCGCGCCGGCGGAGGCCATCTTGTCTCCGGGCAGGGACTGCGGAATGCCGTAGGCACCGGACGCCGCGTTCTCCGCGTACACGTTCCATGTGCTCTCGCGCTCCCACAGGGAGTACAGGCAGGACCACTGGTCGAACCGAAGCCGAAGCTCGAGAGCATCGCCTTCGCGGTCGCCTGCGCGGCGGTCGGGTCCGCGGGCGCGGCCAGGGTGGCGACGCCGGTGCCGCCGGTCGTCTGGCTCGAGCTTGAGGTGTTCGAGTTCTGCGCCTCAAGGATCTGCTGCGGGATCGGTCATCGCCGGCTTCGACGCCACCGTCAGCGTCTTGGCGGCGGCGGTCATCTCGATCAGCGTCTGCCGCTCCTGCTCGAGCAGGGCGACCGAGCCGCTGTGGCCGAGGCCGTCAATGGCCTGGAAGAGGCTGCTCGCGCCCGTGCCCTGGGGGTTCATCACCTTGGCGGCGCCCCAGACCACGACGACGAGCAGCAGGGCGAGGCCCGCCGCGGGCACCGCGATGCCGCTGCGCCGGAACAGCCCGCGCTTCTTCGCGCGCGCTCCGGGTCCCGAACGAGCCCGTGCCCGTGGCACTCGCGCGCGTGCTGGCGAGGTCAAGGTCGGTACCAGCCGAGCCAATGCCGTAAGTCCGCGTGTCGCCCGTCGACGCTTGCGGCCGTTCCGCCAGCATCGCTGATCGATGTCGTGACAACGCAGTCCCTTCGGTCCATGTCGTGCGTATACCGCACCCATCTACCGCTGCCGATCAACGATGCCAGAAAGAAACATCCGCCGCTCGCGACTTCACGAAGAAAGGCGGGACGTAATACTTAGCATTCTGTGACTCTAATCACAGGCTCATAACACGCACCGTGACATGCATCGGCAAACTGTGGGATCATCGATCCTGTGAGTGACGAAACGATGCCGGACGCGGACCCCTTCGCCCAGGCGGAGGCGAGCGCGGCGGCCCTGCGCAAGCGGGCCGGCGTCGACGGTTTCGATGCCGCCGTGGTGCTCGGCTCGGGCTGGCGGGCCGCCGCGGACGCGATCGGCGCGGCCGAGGTCGAAATGCCGCTCGCGGAACTCGGCGGGTTTAAGCAACCGAGCGTAAAGGGTCACGAACCATCCGTTCGCTATATCAAGAAAGGGCAGCGGCGGGTGCTGCTGTACCTCGGGCGCATTCACCTTTTTGAAGGCTACGACCCGCACTCGGTCACGCATGGCGTGCGCACCGCCATCGCGGCAGGCTGCCGCGCCGTCGTGCTTACCAATGCCGCGGGTGGCATCAACGCGGGCTACCGGGTCGGGCAGCCGGTACTGATCAGCGACCACATCAACCTCACCGGGCGCTCTCCTCTCTCGGGACCGCTGCCGGCGCGGGTCCCGTCGCGGTTCACCGACCTCACAGAGGTGTACTCCAGGCGGTTGCGCGACCTGGCGAGGGAACTCGACCCGTCACTCGCCGAGGGCGTCTACGCCGGCGCTTCCCGGCCCCCACTTCGAGACGCCGGCCGAGATCCGGATGCTGCGGACCGCCGGCGCCGACCTCGTGGGGATGTCCACGGTGATGGAGGCGATCGCGGCCAGGCACCTCGGCGCGGAGGTGCTCGGGATCTCCATGGTCAGCAACCAGGCGGCGGGCCTGTCGGACGGGCCGATCGACCACCAGGACGTGCTCGCCGCCACCGGCGCCCAGGCCGCCCAGGTCGGCACGCTGCTTTCCGAGCTGCTCCACCGCATCTGACGTCTCATCGCCTGCCTGGCCGTTGTCCTGGTGACACGAGGTGGGGTTTACGGGCAGACGCGGCCGTTGCGCTCGAACGCGGCGTGAGTGAGCGGCATCAGGCGCGCCCACTCGCCCTCCATCAACTCGGCGACCATCTCGATCTCCTGCTGAGGGAACGAGGGAAACGTCGAGGCCTCGCTCCGCCGCCGCAGGGAAAGGAAGTTCATCAGCGCCCGCGCGTTGCACGTCGCGTACATGGAGGAGTAGATCCCGACGGGCAGCACGGTCCTGGCCACCTCGCGCGCCACCCCGGCATTGAGCATCTCCAGGTAGGCAGCGTAGGCGGTGCGACAGGACTTCCTCACCGCCTCGTCAACCAGCTTGTGCTGGGCGGGCGTGCCATCGGTGAACTCGTATGCGCCCGGCTTGCCCTGCTGGACCAGTTTGCGGGCGGATCCTGGCACGTAGAACTCGGGCTCGAGCCTGCGGTAGCGGCCGCTCTCCTCGTTGTAGCTGAACGTGCGGTGCCGCATGAACTCGCGCAAGACGAAGATCGGCGCCCGCACGTAGAACGTCATCGACGAATGCTCGAACGGCGTGCCGTGGCGGTTGCGCATCAGGAAGTTGATGAAGCCCTCGGACCGCTCGGGGTCGGCCTCGACTTCTGCGAGCGACTGTTCCCCCTTCGTCGAGACCCGCGCCGCCCACAGCACGTCGGCGTCGGAAGCCGCGTGCTTGATCAGTTCGACGGTCACGTCGCTCCTGAACCTGACCTCTTCGCGTCCGTCCATCGGTCCCAGGCCTCTCGCTGGTGCGGCTACGGCGGCCGCGGTGCACTGATACGGCAGCTGTAGTTCGTTGGGATCATGGTGCTGTCTCGACGTAGGCATTGCCGAGCGTTGGTGAGCTCGGTGCGGGCGGCGGTGGTCGCCAGGACGACCAGTGCAGCTGACCCGTACCAGCATCCCCACGGTCACGAACTGCCGCCTTCGTATCATCGGGGCGGCGGCCGGCCTCGTGGCTCGGGCCAAGAACCACGTCCTCCGCCGCTTCGGCAACACCAGCGTGACTAGCTGTAGGGGTCTTCGGAATCTGGGGCGGGTCGGTGAGGTGCCGCCGTCTCGATGACTCGTCGCTGTCCTGTGCCGATGACGTCGATGGACAGGTGGCGTCCGCCCTCGGTCCGGCCGGGCAGGTCACGAGGACCGGACCGGGGATGCAAGACCGGCGGGATAGGCCGCTGGGAGAAGTGGATCGGGATGAGCACGCTGGCGCCGAGCAGCCTGGCTGCCTCGACGGCGGTGGACGCGTCCATCACCAGCGGCTGGCCGAGAAGCCGGATGCCGTTGATGGGGAGGATGGCCACGTCGACTCGGTGAGCCGCTGCCGCCGCCCGGATCGGGCCGAGGCCGCGGGCCTCGGTGCCCACGAATACTTGATGCCGCCGGAGGACACCAGGTAGCTGTTCGTGCGCAGCCCGCCCGCGCGCTCACCGGGCAGGCAGACGATCTCCAGGTCGCTCACCGGCCGCCGGCGCTCTCCCCATCGGAGGACTTCGACCGTTCCGAATCCAGCCCGGCGGGCCGAGCGGGCCATGCCTCGGCTCGCCACGTAGACGGGTGTTGCCTCTCGGTACGGGTAGGAGCGAAGGCTCCGGGGCTGCCAGTGATCGGCGACCCGATGGCCACCGACCAGCGCGGCGAGCGGCGGCAGCTGCCCGGCCGAAAGACCGACAGGCTCGTCGAATCGCAGGTACCAAGGCGGCTCGAAGAACGGGTCGGTCAGCACGGCCCCGCCGGGCAGCTCCAGCAGCACCGAGGCGTTGATCACCCGGGTGACAGCGAAGCTGCTCATTGCGACGTGACCTCTGCCAACGTGATGGCGCCCTCGGGGCAGGCGGTCACGCACTTGCCGCACTCCTGGCACTGGTCGGCCCGCACCGCGTACGCCGTCATCCGCCGATGGGCGCTGGTCCGGAGCTTGCCGAGCATGCTGAGCTGCTCGAAGTCCGCCTGGTCCAGGCGCCGCACCTCGAACACGTCGCTGGGACACACCGCGACACAGGCCTGCTTCGCCTCGCAGCGCCCGTGATCAACCACTGGTCTGATTGCCATAACCGTAGAATACGAACTATCCTTCGCATTTATCCATTCGCATTTCTCCCTCCGGGGTGCCGCCCATGCCCGAACGCCTGCTCAAGCCCCGTAAGCAGCCACAACAGGAGCGCTCTCGCCAGATGCAGGCCCGCATCCTCCAGGCCGCGGTTCGTGTTCTCGCCGAAGACGGCGCCCTCGGGTTCACCACCACCGCTGTCGCCGACGAGGCAGGCGTCAGCGTCGGTTCCCTGTACCAGTACTTCCCCAATAAGCACGCCCTGGTCCTCGCGCTGCACCACGACGCCATCGAGCGCGGCTGGGAACACGTCCAGGCCATCCTCGACGACCCCGCGCGCGGGCCCCGCCAGAAGGTCGCAGACATCGCCGCCTGGTTCTTCGCCACCGAGTCCGAAGAGTCGCAACGCATCGGCCCGGTCCTCGACGAGATCGGCGTCTTCGTCCGCCACGACCCCGGTGACCCCATCGAAGAGGAGGTACACCGGCGGTTCAGCGACTTCGCCGCCGAATCAGGCCGAACCGGCGACGCCGGCTTCGCTGCCGACCTGCTTATCACGACGCTCGAAGCCACCGGAAAGGCCATCGCCACCCGGACCATGACCCGAGCCGAACGACAACGATGGGCCGGCTCCATCGCCACGATGCTCTGCGACCACCTCGGGATCCAAGATCCGGCCGCCCTCCCGAGGAACGGCGACATGCTGTAACGAGCCACCCATGACCGGCTCCTCGGTGGGCACTTTAAGGCCGCCGTCCGGCGCGAGTGCGGCGCAGGGGCGCAGCGCCAGCAAGAAGCCAGCTCAGATACGGCAGCTGTAGTCCGTTGTGATCAGGCGGGGTGCCGGCGTAGGCGTTCCAACGCTGGTGGGGTAGGCGAGCAGGCAGAGCGCGGTCCAGCGGTGCCAGGATGCCCAGCAGGTGACCTGGCCTTTGTCGAGGCCGGAGCACTGCTTGGCCTGCTGGTGGTCTTCCTCCGCCGCCAGCTGCGGCTGGTGGCGGCAGCCGCCCATCACCACGCCCCCGCGCCCGACCTGCGAAACCACCAGCACGATCACGAACTACAGCTGCCGTAACTGACCGCGGACTGCTGCCCCGGGGCGGGGCTAAGCCTGGCTGGCCTCGCGGGTAATGGCCGCCAGGAGGGTGAACGCGTCGCGGGCGGCCGCGACGTCGTGGGTGCGAATGTAGTCGGCGCCCTGCCAGGCGGCGAAGATCTCCGCGGCGAGCGTCGCCGGCCCGGACCGGATGACGTCCCTGCCAGTCAGCACCCGCAGGAATGACTTGCGCGACGGCGACACCAGGACCGGCACGCCGAAGGCAGCCTTCAGCTCCCGGATCGCGGCCAGGGCCACCAGCGAGGGCCCGGGGGTGCTGCCCACGAAGTAGCCGAGCCCTGGGTCGATCACAAGCCGTTCCCTGCCGACGCCTGCGGCCTGCAGCGCGGCCAGCCGCCGGGCGAAGAACCGGCAGATCCTGTCCCTGACCGCTGCCGGGTCGGTCACCATCCGGGTGGCGGGCCCGGCCGCCTGCACGGCGTGCATGACGACCAGCCGGCACTGCGATGCCGCCAGGATCGGGTACAGGTCCTGGTCGCCGAATCCGTGGATGTCGTTGAGACAGGCCGCGCCGGCGGACATGGCGTACCTGAGGGTCTCGGTGCGGAACGAGTCCACCGAGACGGGAACCCCGTCCGCGGCAAGCTGCTCAAGGACAGGGGCAAGACGCCGCCGTTCCTCGGCGACCGAGACCGGTGCCGAGTCCGGGTGGCTGGCGGCGGGGCCCAGCTCAATGATGTCGGCGCCGTCAGCTCGCAGGTTGCGGGCGTGCGCGACCGCGGCCGCGGGCCCGAGGTAGCGGCCGCCGTCGGAGAACGAGTCCTCGGTGATGTTGACGATCCCGACGATGCGGGGATTTCCCGCAGGAAGTAGCGGGCCTGGCGGCGCGGTTCCGGGAAGTTGGCTGCTCATACGCGTGCTCCTGCAGACGGCGGCACATGCTCGCCCAGGCGCACGGCTACCCGGGCATCAGCCCGGCAGGCCGCTCCCCGGTGGTGCTCCACCCGAACGCCAGTCACGGCCTGGCACCACCATACGGCGGGATCCTGGCCCGCCGCTAGCCGGGCGCAGCGGACAGAGCAGGCAAACCCGGCGGGTTTCGCGGGGCTCGCATGGGTAGCTGAGGCGCGGAACCTCAACATGCGAGGAGCAGAAATGACCTATCCCGCATCGCCACGTGACGCGGCCACCAACCGCGTCCGGCCCGACTCTGCCCAGTTCTGGGCGGGTGTCGTGGCGACCGCGGTCGTCGCGGCGCTAATCGCCCTGGTCGGCATCCTCATCTGCCGGTGGACGCTGCACATCCCGATCCTGGCACCAGCCGGGGACGGCGCTTGGGGCAACGCCCACACCGCCGAGTACGCGCTCGTCTCGGCGGTGATCGCGATCATCGCGGGCGGCCTGCTCTACCTGCTGGTGCTCGGCACGCCGCAGCCCAACATGTTCTTCGACTGGATCATGGGGCTTGCCACGCTTGCCGCGGTCGTCTACCCGTTCAGCACCGCGGCGCCGCTCGACCAGAAGGCCGCCACCGCGATCGTCGACCTGGTGCTCGGAATCGCGATCACGACGCTGCTCGCGGCGGTAGCGGCCAGGGCAGTCCGCCGCCCGGTGCCGCCGGCCTACGGCGATGGCACCGGGCACGGTCCCGAGCGCGGCTACGGCCCGGAGCAGGGTTACCCGCCCGCCCGGGATTACCGGCCTGACCCGGGCTACGTCCCCGAGCCGCGCGGTCACGAGCCGACGGAGCCGATAGACGAGCCCTACGGCCGCAGGCCCCGGCGTTACTAGCGCCCGGGCCCGCGGCCCTGGCCGGGGCCTTAGTGCAGGTACTGGATCAGGTGAGCGACGTTCGGGGTGCCGAGGCCGGTCACGGCGTCCCAGCCCTTAGCCGACGGGTAGCCGGTGATCCGCACCGTCACGTTGTTGGAGCCCGGCCAGCGAAACGGTGTTGCTGCCGCGGCTGACGTCGTGGAAGACGTAGCCGTAGCGCGAGCCGTGCGCGAGGGAGTAGAGGTCGCTGTTCAGGAAGCCAAGCCGGCGGTGGCCTGCCTGGTCGGCGAGCGCGATGATCGCGGCCCACTGCGGTGACGCGGCGCTGCTGCCGCCGAACTCGTAGATGTTGCCCACGTTGGCCGCCACGCCCTGGGACCAGGCGATCAGCAGGCCGTTGTTGACGTCGCCGCTGTAGGAGACGTCGGGTACGCCGCGGCCGCTGGAGGGGACGAAGCCGTTCTGGTAGGACGGGCGCTTGAACGTCTTGCTGTAACCGCCGCCACTTGACCCGTACGAGTCGTTCCACGCCGTCTCTGACTTGTAGCTCCCGGCCGGCTGGGCCGCGGTGAGGCTGGTCGCGCCGACGCCGGTCACCAGCGGGTCAGCGGCCGGCAGGCCGGCGGACTTGATGTAGGTCGACCCGTTGCAGCTCGGCTGGGCGGCGCCGGAGTCACCGGAGGCCGCGAACACCGTCATGCCCTGGGCCTCGGCCGCCGCGAACAGGGTGTGGTCGGCCTTGACGACCGACGGGGCCTCGCAGGACTCGGCCTCGCCGTAGCTTTGCGACAGGACTGAGCCGAGGCGGTGCGCCACCACGTACCGCAGCGCGCTCAGGATGGCGGGGTCCTGGTCGTTCTTGGCGATGACCAGGTCAATCTTGGCGGCCGGCGCGACGGCGTGCGCGGACTCCACGTCAAGCGCGATCTCGCCAGTCCAGTTGACCTCGTCGGCGTTGGCCGGGTTGAAGGCCGGCTTGCCGTTGGGGTAGAAGACGCTGAGGCTCGCGCCGGGAAGCTTGAACGTGCTGTCCTCGACGCCAAGGTCCTGGCCAAGCGTCGGGTCGCCGAAGGCGTCGATAAGCACAATGGTCTGCCCGGCACCGGTCAGGTTCTTGGGAATGTCATAGGCGGTGGCGAGTTCCTGCGGCGTGTAGCAGTTGGGCGACGCGCCCGGCTCCTGGCAAGTGAACCGGTAGCCGGAACTGGCGGCGGGCGAGTTGTCCTTGCCCACGTACCGGTACGCCAGCGGAGAGCTGGCCTCCGGGATCACGTGACCGGCCACGGGCGACCCGGCAGGCGCCGCGACGGACGCGCCGGCCGGCAGGATAGCAAGGGCCGACGCGGCCCCGACAGGCACCAATACCGCCATAACAAGGCGAAAACGCATTCCTTCTCCTAGCGTTAACAAAGAACCGCATTGCCGGACACGATTCGTACATGTCCTGTTCTCATGCGGTTCCAGGGCCACATCATGGCGGACTTTGATCCCCTTTGCGAGTAGTTAGTGCAAAGACACACAGCCAGGTTGTTCAGTTAAAGGTTTTCCCTTCGCCGCGCGACTTAACTAGGTGCGCGGGCAGGCATGGATGACGGCCTGCAGGGTCGAACGTGGGCCGTTAGCCTTGGGCGATGGAGAAGCTGGGGGCGCACTCGCCCTCCGTTACCGAGCGGAACATTGACAAGATCGCCGGGTTGTTCCCCGGCGTGATCACCGCCAGCCGTGCCGCCGACGGCCGCCTGACCAGGGCCGTCGACTTCGACCTACTGCGCCAGGAACTGTCCGGCCACGTCGTCGAGGGTCCTCGGGAGCGTTACCAGCTTGACTGGCCGGGTAAGCGCGAGGCGCTCTTCACGGCCAATGCCCCCGTCGCGAAAACCCTCCGGCCGGCACGCGACGCGTCGGTCGGCTTCGACACCACGCGGAACCTCTTCATCGAGGGAGACAACCTCGACGCGCTGAAGCTCCTGCAGGAGTGCTACCTCAACAAGGTCAGGCTGATCTACATCGACCCCCCGTACAACACGGGCAACGACTTCGTCTACGACGACGACTTCGCCGAGACGACGGCGGAGTACCTGGCGAGGTCCGGGCAGGCGGATTCCAGTGGCAGCCGGCTCGTGGCCAACACCGAGTCCAACGGCCGCTTCCACTCCGACTGGCTGAGCATGATGTACCCGCGCCTCAAGCTGGCAAGGAACCTGCTCGCGGACGACGGGGCGATCTTCGTCAGCATTGACTCGACCGAGCACGCCAACCTCACCCGGCTCCTTACCGAGCTGATGGGCGAGGACAACTTCCGCGCCAACGTCGTCTGGCAAAAGCGGTACACGCGCAGCAATAACACCAGGGACTTCACCGCCGTCGTGGAGAACATCGTCGTCTTTTCCCGCAGCGACCAGTTCGCGGTCAACCTGCTTCCGCGAACCGAGGAAGCGAACGCGCGGTACGCCAACCCGGACGGCGACCCGCGGGGCCCGTGGAAGGCCGCCTCCTTCCTGAATCCGGCGACGCCGGCGCAGCGCCCGAGCCTTTGCTACGAGATCAGGAACCCGAATACCGGCCAGGTCACCCGGCCCACGGCCCATGCCTGGCGCAGAACCAGGTCCGAGTTCGACCGCCTCGCGGCGGACGACCTGCTCTACTGGGGTGCCGACGGCCGCAGCCCCGTGCCCTCGGTCAAGATGTTCCTCTCCGAGGTCCGCGGGCTGACGCCGACGAACTTCTGGAGCCACGAGTACGCCGGCCACACCGACGAGGGGACCAGGGACCTCGCCGGGCTGATCGACGGCAAGGTATTCGACAACCCGAAGCCGGTGAAGCTGATGAAGCGGGTACTTGAGCACGCCACGGACGGGTCGTCGCTCGTGCTTGACTTCTTCGCGGGAACCGGGACCATGGCGCAGGCGGTGCTTGAGCTGAACGCGGAAGACGGCGGCGCGCGCAGGTTCATCGCCGTGCAGGTTCCCGAGGAATGCCCGCCCAGGTCGGCCGCGTCCAGGGCCGGCTTCGCGACGATCGCCGACATCTGCCAGGAGCGGATCCGCCGCGCGGGAACGGCGGCCAGCCAGGCCGCTCACCACCCGCGGTGGGACGGGGACACCGGCTTCCGTGTGCTGCGGGTCGACTCCACGAACATGACCGACGTCCACCGCATCCCCGATCTCCTCGCCCAGGACGACCTCGCCGCCCTCACCGAGACCGTCAAGCGGGAAAGGGCCGCGGAAGACGTGCTGTTCGAGGTCATGATCGGTTGCGGGGTTGACCTTTCCGCGCCCATCGCGGTCGAGAAGATCGACGGGCGCGAGGTCTTCCTCGTCGCCGACGGCGCGCTCATCGCCTGCCTGGCCAGGGACCCTTCACCGGCGGTGGTGCGGGCCATCGCGCAGCGGGCGCCGTCGCGCGCGGTGTTCCTTGACTCCGGGTTCGCGACGGACGCCGACCGGATCAACGCCGAGCGGACCTTCGCCCGCCTCTCGCCGGCCACCGAGGTCCGGGTGATCTGAACACGGTGAAGCTCCGGTTCAAGGTCCAGCGCTACCAGACCGAAGCCGTCGACGCCGTGGCCGACTGCTTCACGGGTCAGCCGCGCCTTGACGCGACTGGCGGAGCCAACGCGGAGATCACCCTCAGCCCGGCCCAGTTGCTGCGGAACATCCGCGCCGTGCAGCGCGGCCGCGGGCTGCCCGAGTCGGCCGCGCTCGCGCGGAGTCGCGGCGGCCGGCCGCGCCGGACACGCCCAACCTCGACGTCGAGATGGAGACGGGCACCGGCAAGACCTACGTCTACATCAAGACGATCATGGAGCTGAACAAGCGCTACGGCTGGTCGAAGTTCATCGTCGTGGTGCCAAGCGTCGCGATCCGCGAGGGCGTGTCCCGGTCATTCGCCGCCACCGCCGAGCATTTCCAGCTGGCGTACGGCAGTAAGCCGAAGTCGTTCTGCTATAAATCTTCGGTTTTGCCGGAGCTCGAGCGCTTCGCCTCGGATGCCGGCGTGCAGGTGATGATCATCAATATCCAGGCGTTCAACGCGGCGGGCAAGGATGACCGGCGCATCTACGACGTGCTCGACGCCCTTCCAGTCCCGCCGGCCCATCGACGTGATCAGCGGGAGCCGGCCGGTCGTCATCATCGACGAGCCGCAGCGGATCGGCGCGGCCAAGTCGCTTGCGGCGCTTTCCCGCCTCAACCCCTTGATGGTGCTGCGGTACTCCGCCACCCACCGGGTCGCGCACGACCTGGTGTACCGGCTTGACGCGCTCGACGCCTACAGCCAGCGGCTCGTCAAGAAGATCGCGGTGCGCGGCATCACCGTGCAAGGGCTACCCGGGGCCGCCGCCTACCTCTACCTGGACGCGATCGAGGTCGTCCCGGTGCCAGGCCCCGGGCGCGGGTCGAGCTTGAGGTGCGGAGCGCGTCCGGCGTCAGGCGGGTCGTCAAGCGGCTTGGGCTCGGCGCGGACCTGCACGAGGTCTCGGGCGGCCTCGACGCCTACCGGGGCCTGGTCATCACGGACATCGACGCCAGCCGGGACGTGATCGAGCTCAGCTCGGGGGCCGTCATCGCGCTCGGGCAGGTCACCGCGGACGTGACCGACGAGGTCAAGCGGCGCATCCAGATCCGTGAGGTTATCCGGGCCCACCTGGACAAGGAGCGCGCGCTTTTCCCCCTCGGCATCAAGGTGCTCTCGCTGTTCTTCATCGACGAGGTCGTCAAGTACCGCGACTACGGCAGGGCGGACACCCTGGGCGTGCACGCGCGCGCCTTCGTCGCGGAATACCGCGCGCAGGTGGACGAGCTGCTCGGCGTGCTCGCCGCCGACCCGACGGCGGCCGGGTACCTGAGCTACCTCGCGGGCATTCCCGTCGAGAGCACCCACCGGGGCTACTTCTCCGATCGACAAGAGGACCGGCCGGTCCATCGACGGTGACGTGAAGCGAGAGCGGCGAGTCCGCCGACGCCGACGCCTACGACCTCATCCTGCGGGACAAGGAGCGGCTGCTGTCGCTCGAGCGAGAAGGCGCGGTTCATCTTCTCGCACTCGGCCTTGCGCGAAGGCTGGGACAACCCCAACGTGTTCGTGCTCGGGGTGCTGAAGAGGAGCGACAACACCGTCTCCCGCCGCCAGGAGATCGGGCGCGGGCTGCGGCTGTCCGTGGATCAGCGTGGCGAACGGACCGACGACCCGGTGACCGTGCACTCAGTCAACGAGCTGACGGTCGTGACGGACGAGTCCTATACCGCCTTCGTCGACGGGCTGCAGCGCGAGGTCAGCGAGTCGCCCGGCCGCCCGACCAGGCGGGGCGGGCGCGCTATCCGCGGCCGGCCGACGGGCGAAGGCGGAAGCCGGCGCCGCAGCGTCGAGGACGACGCCGGCGCGGAAGAGTTCGGCGCGCACGTCGCGGTTGACTCCGGCGTCCTCATCGGCCGGTGCGTCGTCGCGCTGGACTATCGGCTCAGGGTCGCGGGGCTGCGGTACGTCGTGCAGCAGGGCGAGCTGCGGGCGGCCGATCTCGCGGGCCAGGCGGGCTCCACCGTTTCTGGCGCGTCGGTACGTCTGGCATTCGGCTCTACGCGCACGCGGCAACCGTGTCGGCCTCGTCCCAGGTCGCGTACGACCTGATCGGCGAAATAGCGGCCAAGACACATGCTCACCCGGCGTACGGTCGCGTCGATCCTGCGCCAGGTCAGCCCGGCCACGTTCGCTCAGTACCGGCGCAATCCCGGCCAGTTCATCGCCGAAGCCGCCCGCCTGATCAACGAGCAGCGCGACTCGCTCTCGGCAGGGACTGCCTAAAGCGGCGTCGGGGTTCGCCCGGGCTCCGGAGCGCTCAGGCCCGGCGGAGGAGGTACTCGTAGCCCGCCTGAAGCTGCTTCGGCGCCCAGACGTCGGCGCGCTTGGCCACCGTGTCTTCTGACGAGCCCCATACGCGCAGCGGGCCCGCCGCCATCGCCGTGAGCTGAGCGCGGCAGGCCCGGTCAAGTAGCACCGCGGCCATGACCGCCGCGGGCAGGTCGGGGCCGACCGTGACGATGCCGTGCTGCGGTAGCAGCATCGCGACCGCGTCGCCGAGTGCCGCCGCGAGGGCCTGGCCGAGCGACTGGTTCTTGATCAGGCCGCCGGTCAGGGTGAAGCGCGGGATGTCGGGATAGCAGAACAGCGAGCCCGCGTGGTCCAGCGGGCGCAGCGGCACGTCGAGCGCGGCGAACTCGCAGGCCGCCGGCGAGTGCGTGTGCACGACCGCGCCGACGTCAGGGCGGGCGGCCATAATCTCGGTGTGGATCGGGTACTCGATGTGCCGCGGGCCAGTTCCCGCCAGCACCTCACCAGCGGGCGAGACGAGCACGATCCGGCCGGCGTCGACCTCCTCGAAGCCCCAGCCGGAGGCCTTCATCCAGACGCCGCGGCCTGCCGGGTCACGGACGCTCGGGTGCCCCCACACCATGTCCGCCTGGCCGGCGGCCGCCAGGGCACGGCAGCCGTCGACCGCCAGCGCAACAGCCCCATCCGCGTCCAAAGGAACGTACCGTGTCTCTTCTGCCGTCATGAGTCACTTATACCGCGACGGCTCAACACGCCCCTCGGTGATCAGCGGACGGCACTCACCCGCGACACAACCACTCATAATCTGCCATTAATCACGGGTGGCGCACCCCCGAATTACCCGAGAGCAACGATTTGCGAAAAGGGGCACGGCGGCGGCAGGAATACGCCCGCCTTCTTTTTTGATTGGCCTATCAGGAAGGCGGGAAAGCGGAGCATGATGGGACCGTGGCTTACCAGGCAGGGCCGTCAGTGTGCCCTCAGTGCGGCAGCAGCGCCGAGGTGCGCACGGCCCGCGAGCTCTTTGACATGATGAACGGCGCGCGGGAGCAGGCCTTCCAGCGCATCAACCAGTTCCGGCGCCCGGGCTCTGGCCCGTGCCCATGGACAGTGGCAGGGCGCCGGCAGCGCCGATGACGACGACTACGACCACTACAACGTCGAGGGCTCCGATCGCCAGCTTCGCGGGAACCGCGGCGGGAACCAGGGCCAGCGACGGCGCGACTTCGACTTCGACTCCGGGGCGACAACGTGATCGATGACGTCGGCGGCGCGGTGCTCGGGGCGGCGCTCGGCTTCGCCGGGCGCGCCATCGGGCGGCGGATGAAGAAGGCCTTCGAGGAGAAGGTCGTGCCCGCCATGGAGGCGAAGGCGGCGCAGGCGCAGCAGCAGTGGGAGCAGTCGAAGGCGGAGCAGGACGCCATCGTGGCGCGCTACCCCGAGCTGCGCGGGTGCACGAAGGACCAGGTCGTGTTCCTCGACGGAGGCGTGCGGACCGTCCCGGTCAGCGAGATCAAGATGCCCGTCACCGTGGCCCAGGCCGACTCCATCGTGGCGCGCCTCCGCTGACCCGCTGCACTGCTCTTCCACGGGCCGACACCGGCCATATGGCCGACGCGGCTGGCGTGACCTGGGGCGATTAACGGCCTAGGGTTGGCCCATCATGAGCGAGTCCATGACGTGGTCCGACGGACTGCCATCCGTCTTCGTCGGCGAACTGGCCGAAGGCGGCCCCGCGCGCGGCCGGCCCAGGCGGCGCTGGCGCGTGCGGGCGTGGCGGTTCGCGCGGTGGTTCCTGCTGACCGGGATCGTGCTGGCGGTGGCGCTCACCGCGGCCAGCTTCGGCTACAACCTCTCCACCAACGGCCCGGTGCCGCGGCCGTCCGGCCTGCTCATGGCCACGGGCGGCGGCTTCGACACGCGGTACCTGGAGTGGGGCACGACGGGCACGCCCATCGTGCTGGTGCCTGGCGCGTTCGAGACCGCGGACACGTTCGCGGCACTCGGCCCGGTCCTCGGGGCCGAGCACCGGGTGTTCGCGATCGACCTCACCGGAACCGGGTACAGCGCGCCGAGCCCGTCCTACAGCACGCCACGGCTGGCGGCGCAACTGCTCGCCTTCCTGGCGGCGCAGAGGCTGACGGGCGCCAATGCGCCGCTGCTCGTCGGGCATTCGAGTGGTGCCGCCGTCGCCGGCCTCGCCGCGGTGACCCGGGGTGCGCGGGGTGCGCGGGTGCGCGGGGTGCGCGGGCGGTGCGCGGCGTGGTGTTCCTGGACGGCGACGCGACACCGCTCAGCGGGCCAGGGCTCCTCGGCTGGCTGCTGATCGACCCGTACCGAACGTCGCTGCTCCGACTCGCGCTCAGCCAGGACTGGCTGGTCAGGCAGCTCTACAACGCGCAGTGCGGTCCGCTGTGCCCGCCGCTCAGCGCGGCCGGAGTGCGAACCTGGCGGCTGCCGCTGCAGCAGCCCGGCTTCGCGGGCGCGATGACCTACACGCTGCGGCACGGAATCCCCAGCATGACCTCCGCCCAGTTCGCCGCGCTGCGCGCCCTCCCGGTGCCGAAGCTGGTGGTCTACGGCGCCGACGACCCGCAGATGTCCGCGTCGGACGAGGCCACGACGGCGGTCCGTATCGGAGCGCCGCCGCCGGTCTCCGTGCCCGGGCGGCACCTGACGATGATCTCTTCGCCCAGGCAAGTCGCGGCGGCACTGCGCGCGGTCGCCGCAGGACCGGGGAATTAATTAGCAAATTTGCTCCCGAGGTAAACAAAGATCGCGCCCCCGGTGTGCCGCGCAAGCTTTCTCTATGCCTGGCGCCAGGAGGGTCATTCAGCTTCCGTCAGATGATGGATCGTTAGGAGCATCTGGGTCCTCTCAAAGATCCGACTATCACCCTTCCGGCCACGCTTTGGCAACCGAGAGCCGCGCCGATGCGGCCTCGGCTGGGGTGAATCTGAATAACGCGGGAACCGGACCGTCGTCCCGTCAAATACCCCGCCAGGTCGCGGGTTGACCATCTCAGGTCCCTGAGGCGGTGCCCGCCCGCCACGGGCGGCGCCTGTCGCGACGCACCTGCCCGGTATGCCCGCATTTTCATGATATGGCGCTGTGAATTTAACGGGTAAACTTTGTACTGCGGGTAAATAAAGTACAAGATGTAGGAAAAGCGCGCACCAGACACGCTTCATCTTCGCCTAGTACAAAGTCTTCGCGTTGCACGGAATTTACCTGTTAATCGCCGTCGGCAAAGCGGGCAAATGGGACGACGGAGACCGGCTGCGGTCGACGTCAACCCTAGCGGCATTGGCGGCACGAGAGCTTTCCTTCGGGCTGCGCAAGAGCCTTCCCGTGGTGCAGGTCTTCACGTTAATCGCCGCCGCGCAAAACGGGCGAGGGCAGCTTCCTCGTCACACGGCTCCCACAGGTACCACGGAGCTGCGCAGGCGGCGATCTCGTGCGGGTCGCGGAGCCGGGCGCGCACCTGGCGGTCGCCGCCGCGCTTAACGGGCCGCGGTTCTCTGCCGTGCAGCTGGTGTACGCGGACGACCGCGGGCGCTGGCCGTGGGACGTCGGCTATCGCGGCGGGCGCGGCGGGCAGCCCGTCCTCGGGGCACGAAGTAACGCCGGCCCGCCAACCGGCGGGCCGCGGGACCGCGGCTCGCGGACAGGCGGACGGCGCGCGTAACGCGGCGCTGTCGACGCGGCAAGGCGTAGCCTCGTCCTCATGCCCACGGTGCACCAGCTCAGCCGGCCGGACGCGCGGCGGGTTGCCGTGCGCGCCCAGATGCTGACCAGCCAGCGGCCGCCAGACCTGCTCACCGCGGTCCGGCGGCTGACGATGCTCCAGCTCGACCCGGTCGGCGCGGTCGCGCCGAGCGCCGACCTGGTCGCCTGGTCCAGGCTCGGGGCGGCCTACCATCCCGATGACCTGAAGGCGGCGATCGCCAGCCGGAGCGTCATCGAGCTGCGGGCCTTCCTGCGCCCCGCGGAGGACTTCGCGTTCTACCGGGCGGACATGGCGGCGTGGCCGGGCGCGGGCGAGCTGCGGGACTGGCAGGTGTTCAACCGCGACTGGGTCGCCGCCAACGACCGCTGCAGGCGCGAGATCCTGGCCAGGCTGGCCGCCGACGGCCCGCTCCAGTCCAGGGAGCTGCCCGACACGTGCGTGAAACCGTGGCAGTCCACCGGCTGGACCAACAACAAGAACGTCACCAGGCTCCTCGGATTCATGGTGTCGCGCGGCGAGGTCGCGGTCGCCGGCCGCAAGGGCAGAGAGCGGCTGTGGGACCTCGCCGAGCGGATCTACCCCGACCACCCGGTCCTCCCGCTCGCGGAGGCCGAGCGGGAACGGAGCCGGCGAAGGCTCGCGGCCCTCGGGATCGCCCGGCACCGCCGGGCCGGAGGTTCCCATGGAGCCCGCCGTCGTCGGGGAGGCCGGCGAGCCTGCCGAGGTCGAGGGGGTCAAGGGCCGGTGGCGCGTCGACCCGTCGTACCTCGAAGGGAACGCGGGCGCTGCCTTCGCGGGCCGCGCCGCCCTGCTTTCCCCGTTCGACCGGCTAGTCCACGACCGCGTCCGCGCGCTCGAGATCTTCGATTACGAGTATCAGCTGGAAATGTACAAGCCTGCCGCGAAGCGGCGCTGGGGCTACTACGCCCTGCCGATCCTGTACGGCGACCGCCTCGTCGGCAAGCTCGACGCCGCCGCCGACCGCAAGGCAGGCGTCCTCACGGTGCACGCGGTCCACCAGGACGTCCCGTTCACCAAGGAGATGGCCGCCGCGATCGACGAGGAAATCGCCGGCATCGCCGCCTGGCTCGGGCTCGAGATCCGGCGCCCGTGATGAGTCGGCCGCCTTCGTTCGGGATAAGCCGGACATGCCTGCCATTGGCTCGGCGGTGAACCCGGCCGACGCGCGGTTGCCCGGCGCGCCATCGCCGAGGCCGGCCCGACTCAATCAAATCCCCTATCACTAACGTCCGTGCGTCACATTAGTAACACCTAAGACGATCACGAAGGGTTATCCGCGCTACAGGCGTACAACCCTTCGTGATCAATGCGATGATGCGCGCTGCTGGACTCAGGTGTGCGGGTTGAGGTGCACGCCGAGTTCGCCCAGGACCTGGGCCTGCCCCGCGAAGTACACCGTGTCGGCGGGATTGCCCCCGCAGCACTGCGCGGAGACCATGCCTAGGGCGTTGCGGGTGTTGCTGCTGTGGATGGTGAACACGACAGCGCCGCTGTCGCCGTGCTGGACCACCCAGTTGCCGTTGGTGCTGTTCCCCTGCCAGCCGGCGACCTGGCCGCAGAACCCGTTCGCTTCGCAGCTCTCCCAGTAGGTGTTGCCTACAACCGAGATGTTGCACGGCACGCGGTTGTTGTTCATGTAGGAGGCGATGCCGTCCTGGCAGACATACTCGTTGATGTATGGGTTGTCCGTGTCGACCAGCGCGAACCAGTTGATGCCGCCGTTGGCGGTGTTGCTCTCCCCTTCGTCGGCGTTGCTGCCGGCCCGTTGTATTTCCCGGTCCAGATGACCTCGGCGTCTTGCTGGTTCACGATGGCGCTGCTGTTGCCGATGTAGGCGCCGAAGCTCTCGGTATAGACGCCGTTGTTCGGGGTGAAGCAGTGCCCGGCCTCGATCAGGCCGTCTTCACCTGAGGAGTTCTCCACCGGGATGCCCAGTGTGCACGCCGGCCTGCTCTTCGAGGTTGAATTCCAGCCGAAGGCGTAGTCACCGCCGATGAACGGCGCCACGTCGTCCTCCCTAGTGGAAGGCTCCGGCGCCGCGCCCTGAGTGAACGACACGGCAACCCCGGCCAGCTGCTGCACCGACTGGCCGGCCAGCGCGGCCAGCGGCTCGGCGGAGCGCGTCTCGGCCTGCGGCACCTGGCTGGGCACCCGGATCTGTAGGCCCTGCCCCGTGGGCGAGATCATGACCGAGGAAACCCGGAACGGCAGGCGTGCGGCGATGCTGGCGCTCATCACCCGGCTCGCGGCGGTGGTCAGCTGAGCCATTGAGTAGGGCGCTGCCATGACCCGGACGGCGCCCAAGTTGATGCGGGAATCAAGCCGCTGCGCGGCGGTGAGCAGCGCCCCGGCCCGTGCGACGTCGGTGACGTAGAGGTCGATCGCGTGATCCGGCGTGTCCAGCGCGATCGACGTGTAGAGGCCTGGCATGCGGACGCCCGCCTGCTGGATCGGGTCGGCCAGGGCGATCAGCGGATTCTGCACGGCCGCGATCTGCTGCGGCGTCATACGGCTGAGCAGTGCCCAGGAAAGCGGCTGCACCGACTGAGGGGATGACTGCCGGGTGGTCGCGACCCCTGTTCCCGACATGCCCAGGGTCAGCACAACCGCCGCTGCGCAACCTACCGCGGCGAAGACGGGCCGCCTGAAAAGGATCCGGGTATTCCTGTGACGTGAATCCATGCGGGGACCTCCTCAGTTCCTCCAATACTTGGTCCGCCCGGCATGATCAGAAATCCTTCGCCGCGCCAGGTAAGGCGCTCCCGGGCGCTGTTTCCCAGATCACAGGGGCGGCTGGGGCGGATAACAAGTGATATTGTGCATCGCTCATAAGGTGCTGTAAAGCATCAAATTTGAACTAGCTGCACAATATTGAGATTAGGGAGAAGGGCTCAGTCCGCCGTTGCGTTCGGAGATCAAAGTTTCTCTTTTGCTGCGCGCCCACTCCGCCTCGGCGTCGGCCGGCGTGAAGGCGTCGGCCAGTTCCCGTTTGTCAGCGCGACCCTCGCGCTCAGCGCCGCCCCGACGTCGCGAAAAGTCACCGCCGGATAGACGTCCATGGCCGCTGACGGTACCGCCGGGAACTCCTGCACGAGACGGAAGCGGGCACCGCATTCGGAGTCTTCAGCCAATCACCCGGTGGCCGGCCCGGCGCAGCAGCTCAGACGCCTCGTCTACCTGATCAACGGGGATCAGCACGATGTCGCCGTCGAAGCTGGCCGCGACCCAGACAGGCACATTACCGGCTGCGAGCGGTGCCACGATGGCAGCCAACATGCCGGTCGCGTCCGGCGGGTGCGCCTCGTCGCCATTCCACAGCGCCACCCAAGCGTCGTCGGCCGCATCCTGGCGTCGCATGCAAGCTCCGCCGTCAGGGCCGCGCACGACCGCGAGCACCTCGCCATCACGGCCGACCTCGACGTCCGATACCGCGCGCTCCAGTACGTATCGACCCTCCAGCACCCGCAACGTCTGATGATCAGCGACCGACACCAGCACATTGTCGCACACTGATCGCGTCTGATGACCAGCATTATGGGGCGACCTCACCGCGGGCTGACCAGCACCAACCGCAACCGCCCCGGCCTCGGCCAGGCCCTGGCCTCTGTCCGCGCCGGCGACACGCTCGTGGTACCGAAACTTGACCGGCTCGCCGTTCTTCAACATCCTGGCCACCTTCCCCGAGTTGAGGTCGACCTGCTGCGGATGCGCGCCCGCGAGGGCATGGCCGTCGCCCGTGCCGAGGGCAGGCTGCGCGGCAAGCAACCCAAGCTGTCAGGCAGCAGCGCCAGCTCGGCGCGGATGGCCGGCGCCGGCGAGTACACGATCGCCGACCTCGCCGAGGTGTTTGCCATCTCCCGCGCGACCGTATACCGCACCCTCCAGCGAGCCCCGGCAGCAGGCGCGGCCAGGCAACGGTGATCAGCCCGAGGCGCTGCCGGCTACCGCCGCTGACGGTGCGCCGGGCAGACTGGTGCGGTGAACGAGCGGATGACCGCCCAGCTGCGCATCATCAGGGCCGTGGTGAACACGCTGGACGCGGCCGGCATCTCAGCATGGCTGTTCGGCGGCTGGGGCCTTGACGCGAGGATCGGCCGGATCACCCGCGAGCACGGCGATGTCGAGTTCTGGGTCGAGCGCACTGACGCCGGGCGATCGAAAGCCGTGCTCACGGGAGCCGGCGCCACGGCCCTCGCGACTCAGCCGCCCGAGGAATCCTGCGAGTTCACCTGGGACGGCGCCGACTTCAGCACCGCCTACTTCGACCGGCAGCCAGATGGATCGTCCATCCAGCTTCTAGGGCGATGGTCGGACTGGCTGTTCCCGCCAGGCTCCTTCGGCGACGAGCCAGGGACGCTCGACGGCATGCCGGTACTGGCCATGAGCGTCGCCGGCATGCTCGCCATGAAGGAGCAGTACCCGCGCCTGCGCCATGGCCGGCCATGGCGGCAGAAGGACATCGACGACATGGCGGTACTCCGGAGGCTGGCCGAGACCGACGTGCGGCCCTGACGACATCGTGGCGGGGCGGGGCGCGGGCAGCGCGGGGCGCGGGCAGCGCGGGGCGCAGCGCGGCCAGCGGAACCCATTCCAATTCCGCCATCTAGCGGTCATGGACATACGAGGCCTCCGAACGACTTCGGCTTACTTGCCACGCCCCGCGCGTACCGCCTTCCCCGCCGACCGGAAGACGCGCAGCACGGTGCCGGGCGACAGCAGCTTCGCTGGCTTGTCGGCCATGTTCGCGACCCGGAGGAACGTCTCGCCGAGCGCCGGGTCGACCGAGGCGGCGGCGCGGAACTTCTCGCCGTAGGCGTTGATCAGCCCGGCGCCCCGGCGGCGCCTGCCCTCGACCTCGGGGAAGCGCAGGTCGCTGGAGGCGGAGGTCTCCCACGCCTCGTCGACCAGCTTGCCCGCCGCCTGGAAGTAGGCCCGTGCCAGGCCGGCGCCGCTGCCCTCCGTGCCCCTGCCTTCGGCGGCGCTGCCTTCGGTCGGCGCCGAGCAGGCGGCGCAGGATCAGGGCCTCGAGCGCGGCGATCGTGATGCCCTGGCCGTAGATCGGGTTGAAGCCGCAGTAGGCGTCGCCGATGACAAGCAGCCCGCCCAGGCGCCCGCCAAGTTTCTCGTAGTGGTTCCTGGCCGACTCCGGGTAGGTGTACTTCAGCGGCTCGGTCAGCGGCGCCGACTCCCGCATCACCGCCGCGATGTCCCCGCACGCGAACTGGTCGGCGAACGCGATCATCCCGTCCTCATCGAGCGGCGGCTCGGTGCCCACCATGCCGGCCAGCAGCACCACCCACCGCTCCCCTTCCTGGCGCAAGACGGCGCCGCCGAACGGCCGGCCCGGATAAGGCGTGACCAGTGAGCCGAAGCGTCCGTCGAGCTGCTTCTGGTCCCTGCGGTACATGCGGGTCACGTAGGTCACGCCGGCCCGCACCCTGGTCGTCCGCGGCGCCTCGAGGCCGAGTTGTGGCAGCCAGGCCGGGATCCGGGAGCCGGCTCCCGCCGCGTCGATCACCAGGTCGGCGGCGATGGTCTCCTCGGCGGCGTCCCGCGTCCGCGCGGCGCGTACCGTCACGCCCGTCACGTGGTCATCGGCCGTCACGAGCCCCACCACGTCCGTCGCGTCGGTGATCGTGACGCCGGGCAGCGCCGCCACCCGTGACCTGATCAGCCACTCCAGCAGCGGACGGCTGATCCCGATGCCCTCGAGCCCGGTGCGCGCCGTCTTGAGCAGGTAGTCATCGAGGTACCAGTGGATGTCCCCTTGCATGTCGGCCAGCACGCCGCCCGCCGCCACGAGTTCGTCCCGCAGTCCCGGCAGCAGCTCGTCAAGCGCCTGCACGCCGCGGGCCTGCAGGGCGTGCAGCTGCCGGGTCTGCGGCACCCCGCGCCGCGGCCCGGGCTCGGCGGGGAGGGTGTCCCGCTCGAATAGCGTCACCCGGGGGCAGGCACCGCTCAGCGCCGCGGCCGCCAGCAGCCCCGCGATGCTGGCACCGATCACTACGGCGTGGCTAGGAGCCGTCATGATTTCCTCCGACGAGCAGGTGGCAGGCGATGGCGGCCGCGGCCACCACGTTGAGTGAATCCACCCCCGCGGCGCGCGCCGCCGGGTTCATCGGGATGCGCACGGCCTCATCGGCCTCGTCCAGCCATCGCCCGGACAGCCCGTCCCCCTCGGTGCCGAGCAGCAGCGCGACCCGCCGGGCGTCGCGCAGCGCGCTTGTTATCGGCGTGGCGCGCTCGTCGGGGGTCAGCGCGAGTACCAGGAACCCGGCGGACTTCAGCTCCGCGAGACCGTCGTACCAGCCGGTCATCCGCGCGTACGGGATGGCGAACACGGCGCCCATCGAGACCTTGACCGACGCGCCGGTACAGCGGGTCGGCGCACCGCGGCGACAGCAGCACCGCGTCGACGCCGAGCGCGGCGGCACACCGGAAGATCGCGCCGACGTTGCCGTGGTCCACGAGGTCCTCGAGCACGATGATCCGCCGTGCGCTGCCCGATCACCGCGCTGGCCTCTGGCAGCGGCTTGCGGGCGAGCGATGCCAGCGCTCCCCGGTGCACCCGGTACCCGGTGAGGCTCTCGACGACCTCGTCGGGTACCACGTACACCGGCGCGGGTCCCGCCGCGCTCGGCGGCGCTCGCCGCGCTGGCGCCGCCCGCCTCGGCGAGGGCGGGCAGGTCGGCCAGCCGGCTCTTGCCGAGGAGCATGGAGCGCACCGGGTACCCGGCGGCGACGGCACGGGTGATGACCTTGGTGCCCTCGGCGATGAACAGGCCGTGCTCGGCCTCTAGGTGCGTCCGCAGGCTGGCGTCGGTCAGCCTGGTGTAGTCCGCCAGCCGGGTGTCGTCGGCCCGGTCAACTTCGATGGCGCGCAGCACCTTACTAGTCTCACTCATGCCCGCGGGCCAGCCGCGCGGGCAGGTCCGCGCGCGACGAGATGCCGAGCCTGTGGAAGGCGCGCCGCAAGTGGGTCTCGCACGGCGGGCACGCGCCTCACGCGAGGACGGTCGTTGATGCCGGCGTCGCGCTTGGCGGTGGACTCGTGATGGTCACCGGGGCTGATGACCAGGGTGAACTTAACAGATGCCGTCGTGCCGGCCGTGGCGGTAATGGTGACGGGGAAGCTGCCTGACGCGGTCGGCGTGCCGCTGATCGTTCCCGGTCTGCGAGTCGATCGTGAGCCCGGCCGGCAGCCCGCTCTGCCGCCCAGGTGGCCGTGCCGCTGCCCCCGGTCGCGGTGAGGGTGGCGCTGTAGGCGGTGCCGACCGTGCCGTTGGGCAGCGAGCCGGTGGTGATCGATAGCGCCGGCGCGCTGACGGTGATCGTGAGGGTCGTCGCCGCGGTCTTCGGTGTCGACTCGGTGTCGCGGGCGGTCACGGTCGCCGTCGAGGTCCCCGCCGCGGTGGGCGTGCCGCTGATCGTGAGCGTCGCGCCGCTGCCGCTTGCCTTCAGCCCGGCGGGCAGGCCGGTCACGGCGCCCCAGGTGTAGGTGCCGTTCCCGCCGGTCACCGTGACCGTGCCGGAGTAAGCCTGGCCGACCGTGGCGGTCGTCGCGGCGCCGCTGGCGATCGACATCGCCGGCGTCGCTGACGGTAATCGTGAGGCTCGTCGTCCCCGTCCCCTGCGGCGTCGCGCTGTCGTGCACCGACAGCGCGACCGTGGCTGCTCCCGCCGCGGTGGGCGTGCCGCTGATCGTGAGCGTCGCCGCCGCTGGCGCTTGCCTTCAGCCCGGCCGGGCAGGCCGGTCACGGCGCCCCAGGTGTAGGTGCCCTTGCCGCCGGACACGGTGACCGTGCCCGAGTAAGCCGGCCGACCGTGGCGGTCGCCGGGGCGTTGCTGGTCAGCGCCAGGGCCTGGCCGCAGGTCAGCGTGAACGCGGCGGCGTTCGACGTCACGCTGGCCGGGCTCGTGATGACGAGCGTGCCAGAACCGCTGGCGCTGTCGCTGGCCGGCTTATAGGCCGTGGTGACCGTCTGGCTGCCCGCCTGGGTGAAGCTTCACCGTCTGCGTCGGCCCGTTCCCGCTCGGCAGCTTCCAGTGGTAGCTGACCGAGCCGGCCTTGTTGTCGCTGATCGTCCCGCTGAAGGTGAACGTCGGCGCGGCGGCGGAGCAGGACGTGAGCGACTGGCTCGCCGGGCTGACCGCGGTCGTCGCGCCAAGCGCGAGCGGGGTCTTCGGCGCCGTGCACGACAGCGTGTACGTCGCGGGGCTGGAGGCCGCGGCGACCGGGCTGGTCACGACCAGTACCGCGTCGCCGCTGCCGGGATCGGCGGGCGGCGCGATCGCCAGCGGCGGCCACCGCCATCGTGCCTGGCCCGGTGAAGGTGAGGGTCGCGGGGGCCGAGTCCTGGCCGTCCGACTGCGCCCAGTAGTACGTGACCGTCCCCGCCTTGGCGCTCGTGATCGAGCCGGTGGCGGTGAGGGTCGGCGGCGTCGCCGGGCAAGTGCCGGTGCCCGAGGGCACCTGGACGAACGCCGACGCGCTGACCTGGCCGGCGCCGGCCGCTCCGCACAGGAGCTTGTAGCTGGCCTTGTTAGAGGTCAGCGCGACGGGGCTGACTATCTTGAGCTCCGCCCAGCCGCTGCCGGCCTTCTTGGTCTTGACGGTCTCGCCGCTCACCGTCTTGTCCCCGGCGCCCGTGAAGCTCACGGTCTGCACCGGCCCGGGCTTCCCGGCCGAGTACACCCACTGGTACTTCACGGTCCCCTGCGCCGTGGCCGTGAGCGTGCCGGTGTAGGCGAACGAGGTCGGCGTGGTGCACTTTGACGCCGCCACCGGCGGCGTCACGTTGGCCACCGCCTTGAAGGACGGCGTGATCGCCGCCGCCTGGGAGGAGCTGTTCACGGTTCTGCTGGTGGTTTCGCTCCTTCAGCGTGACCGCGGTCGCCGCGGCTCGCTACCACGACGACCGCGGCAGTCGCGATCGCCGCGATGCTCACGACCTTGCGGCGGCGCCCGCCCCGGCCGCCGCCGAGCCAGGTCGAGGCGTATGAGGTGCCAGAGGAGCCAGGGCCCGCCGTTGCGAAGCAGCAGCGCCAGCAGGGCGGCGGCGCGTTCCGCCAGGTGGCGCCGGCCGCGCTCTTCCCAGTCCTGCCCGTAGGCGGCGCCCGCCACCGCCTCAAGCTCGGCGACGAACGCGATGGCGCTTTGCGGCCTGCCCGCCGGGTTCTTGGCCATGCCGCGCGCGATGAGGCCCTGCAGCGGCGCGTCGACCCGGTCAACCGGCACCGCCGCCGTGACGTGCTGTTCCTGCAGCTGCTGCAGCTTCCCGGAGAACGGGGTCTTGCCGGTCAGGCATTCAAAGAAGACAGCCGTCGCGGCGTAGACGTCGGTCGCCGGGCTGGCCGGCGCCGCCTGCCATTGCTCCGGCGCCATGTACAGCGGCGTCCCCGCCGCGGACGCCTGCTTGCCCGCCTTGACCGCCACGCCGAAGTCGGCCAGCTTACTGTTGCCCGCGGTATCGACCAGGATGTTTTCCGGCTTGTAGTCCCGGTGCACGATGCCGAGCGTGTGCGCGGCGGCCAGCCCGAGCAGCGAGCCCTTCAGCACCACGAGCGCGGCCTCGGGTCCTGTCGGCCCGCGGCGCGCGATCATCTCGTGCAGCGAGACCCCGTCGACCAGTTCCATGACGATCGCGGCGCCCTGCCCGGGCTCCTCCACGTAGTCGTAGACCTGCACGACCTGCGGAACGCCGAGCGACCTGCAGCATCTGGGCCTCGGTGCGGAATCCCCACATGAACGCGGGGTCGCGGACCAGGGAGGGGCTGAGGTACTTGATCGCCACCCGCTGGCCGGTCGCGTTGTTGACCGCCTCTACGACCCTGCCCGATGCCCCGCGGCCCAGCTCCCGCTCTTCGGTGTAGCCAGGGACCGCCCAGTCGTCGGCGTAGCTGGGTACCGTCCACGCACTCATGGGAGAACTCCTTGGTAAGCCACGTACTGCATGCTTCGGTGCCCGATACCGATCCGCGCGCCCGGCTCGATCATCGTCGGTTCGTGCGGAGGGAGCGCGCGCTCACCGTCCGACGACTGGAGAACTGACCCGTTCGCCGACCCAAGGTCGCTGACCTCGACCTGCCAGCCGACCAAGGATATCCGTAGGTGCAGTCGGGATACGGTGCCATTCGGATCATTGATCCGCAATGGCCGCGATCGCCCCTCGATCACGTCGCTGTCGAACGTCGGTTCCCGCCCGAGCACGTAGTCCCCGTCGAGCGGGACGCTGGTCCCGTCGTCGAGCACCAGCACGCCAAGCGGCGGACGCGGGCGCCGCGTGAAGTTTCTCGGCGGCTGGTCGAGGCCGATCCCGCACTGCCGGCAGGCCCGCGCGGCCGGGTCGTTGAAGTGGTCCCTGGCGCATAGCACCCCGTCCACCAGGACGGCGTGCGCGGTCATCGCTCGCCCGCGATCCCTGCCGCCGTGACCGTCCGCCCGCGTGACGGCCGCCAGGCGTCGTCGAGGGCGGGCGCGTCAGCCGTCGGCGGGTGCCAGCCGACCGGGCCCTGCCGACTGGCAGTCCCGCCCCGGCGTGGCCATCGCGGGCACGTCGGCGGTCACCGTCACCGCGAGGCCGCCGCCGCACACCACGCCGTCGCCGAGCCAGAACTGGGGGTCGGGCGGCGCCGTCGCGCCGACGGCCAGGCCGAGGGTCACGGTCGCCCCGGTGAACTTCCTGCTCACCGGGGTCACCGAGTCGCCGGCGGTGAGCGTGACCTCCGGGCCCCCGTCGACGCGAACGGTGGCGACCGCGCGGCCGTGGACTTGCACGGCCACGCCGCCGTCCGCCGTGACGCCCGCGCAGGCCCAGGCGGGCTGTCCGCGGCCGCGGAGAGCGGCCCGCGCGGCCCTGACCACCAGGTCGCCGCCGTCGCCGGCTGACGCGGCGGCCTCGGTCGAGCGCGCTGAGCAGCGGGTCGGGTCGGGGTCGCGGGCGGCGGTGACGCCGACCAGGGCCCCGTACCTGGCGATCACGCCCCTGGCCGGCGAGCGGGACGCAGCGGGTGACCTTCACGCCGGTCTCACTTGGGGCAGGAATAGGGAAGATAATGCTGGACTCGTCCTGCTGAGGGTCGAGGACGCGGAGCTCGGCGACGGCCTGCCCAGTTCCCTTGCCGTGGAACGCCCACTTCAGCGTGACTTGCACCGTATCGCTGCCGCTGGCGTCGTCGGCCACGAGCGGCGCATCCGCTTGCGACGCCGCGGACCCACTGGTAGCTGATGGGCCCGCCGTGACCGTTGGTGGAGATCGTGCCGATGATGTCCGCCGTGCCGTTGCATCCCACCGACTGCTTGGCGGCCGTGACCTTGACGTCGGTGATCTTCAACGTCTGGTGGGCCCGCTCCCAGAGGTAGACCCCCACGCCGGCCACGATGGCGGCGGTGACCAGGGTGCTGACCACGCCGCGCCAGGCGGACCGGCGGGGCCCGCGCTGCTGGCCACGGGCCATTCGGGCGCCGAGTCTGCCCTTCCGGTGGCCGCCTGCGGCGCCGACCGACCGGCGGGCCCGGCTGGGACGGCACCGGGGACGGCGCCGGCGGCTGGCCAGGCGGGCCAGGCGGGCCCAGGCGAGGCCCGCGACTCCCACGCGGCGGCTGCCGGGAACGCCGGGCCCAGGCGGGCCGGTCATCCGTTCCGGGCTAAGGACGGTGGACCGGCCCGACTGCGGCCAGCCCTCGTCGCAGCCGGGTGTCGCCCGCCGTGCCGCGATGGTCACCGGCCCTGATCGTCTCCCGGTCGGCCTCGTGCTCAGGCTCTTCGGCGCCGAGCGTGCTGCTCGATGGCCGCGATCCTGCTGGCGACCTCGGCCGCGGTCGCCGGCCGCGCCGCCGGCTCCTTTTCCATCAGGTCGCCGACCAGTTCGGAAAGCCCGGCGGGAAGGTCGGGCCGGACCACGTTGAGCGGGGTGGGCCTGTCCATGACCTGCATCATGAGCAGCGCGCCGGGCAGGGTGGAGAAGAACGGCGGCCGCCCGGACAGCAACTGGTACAGCACGCAGCCGAGCGAGTAGAGGTCGGCGCGCCCGTCCACGTCGAGGCCCTGGGCCTGCTCGGGCGAG
Source organism: uncultured Actinomycetota bacterium (assembly GCA_963767685.1). Classification (GTDB taxonomy): domain Bacteria; phylum Actinomycetota; class Actinomycetes; order Streptosporangiales; family Streptosporangiaceae; genus Trebonia. Next base: position 15,844 of record CAVYEZ010000004.1, on the reverse strand, counting down.
ATGTACGCGATGGTGCCGACCGTCTGCGCGGGCAGCGTCAGCCGCGGGGAGTTGTCGGCGAGCAGCCGCGCGATGCCGAAGTCGATGATCTTGACGCCGAGCTGCGGTGTCACCATCAGGTTGCTCGGCTTGATGTCACGGTGCACGACGCCCGCCTCGTGCGCGGCGGCGAGGCCGGCGCACACCTGCTCGGCGATGCGGAGCACGCTGCTGACGGGGAACAGCCCCATCCCCCGCGCGCCGCGCTCGTCCATCATGCTGGCCAGGGAGATGCCCGGCGCCAGTTCCATGACCATGAACAGCTGGTTGGCCATGCGGCCGGCGTCGAGCGCGCCCACGATGTTCTGGTGCCGCAGCCCGCTGATCACCGTGGCCTCGCGCCGGAACCGGCCGATCGTCTCCGCCAGCGTGCCCGGGTCGTCGATCAGCGAAAGCTCAACGAGCTTGACGGCAACGGGCCGGTGTGTCGCCATGTCCCGGCCGCGCCAGACCTCACCCGACCCGCCGCGGCCTAGCGGGACCTCAAGCTCGTAACGTCCGGCAAGGACCCGGTCCATCGGTGAAAATCGCCCCCATTCAGGCACGCACAAACATAAGCGAACCCGCGCGATCCACATAGTAGGTGAAACCGCGATCTCTCTCCTAATACTGGGACGAACATCCAGGGCGTTCGGTTCGCTGCCTTGCCCAGTTTTTTTGCGCGATCTCGCCGTAACGGCGCGTGTCCTGCGGGAGCTCAGGGCTTGCATGACCGCCCGGGCGCACCTCGGCGAACTCAGCGGCAGAAAGCGCCAGGCGAGCACCGGGCCGGCCGGTCCGTGACCGCGATCAATGGGTTCAGGTCGCGAAGTCACGGACGCGTGGCACCGCGAAATTTTGTTAGATGCTCCAGAGCGCCTGGGTGGGCGACAGGCGGGCGGCGCGGATGGCGGGCAGCAGCCCGGCCAGGGCGCCGATGATGACCGCGGCGGCCAGCCCGCCTGCCCAGGCGTCGAGCGGGATGACGACGGCCTCGCCGTGGGTGCGGGCATAGGCGGTGACGGTGGCGGCGCCGACGATGACGCCGACGGCTCCGCCGGCCAGGGACAACATGACGGCCTCGGCGAGGAACTGGACGCGGATCTGGCCGCGGGTGGCACCTAGGGCGCGGCGCAGCCCGATCTCCTGGCGGCGCTCGAGCACGGAGATGATCATGATGTTGGCCACCCCGATCGCGCCGACCAGCAGTGCGACCGCGCCGAGGCCGAGGAACAGGATGTCGAGCGCGCCCTTGACGTCGGCCTGAGCGGCGAGCGCGGCCGACGGCTGGGAGACGTTGACCTGGCCCGGGTTTTCCGGGCTGGCCTGCGCGGCGAGCAGGTTGTCGACGGTGGTGGTGACGGCCCGGTCATTCGGAGTGGTGCGGACGTAGATCGTCGTCGGGTGCCCGTCGAAGTTCAGGTACTTCTCCGCGGCGGGGAAGCCGACCAGGACCGCCGAGTCGATCTCCGGCGCATAGGTGGCCGGGCTGGGGCTGAGGATGCCTGCCGCGTAGAACCACTGGCCCCCCGTGGGGCTCGGGCCGACCCAGATCCGCGTCCCTGGCCCGATCCGGTCGATGCCTAGCAGCTGAGCGGTGGTGGCACCGAGGACCGCGACGGGCTCGCGGGCGGTGGCGGCGTTGAGGTACCGGCCCTGAGCGATGCCGGTGGCCGCGACGGCCGGGCAAGCTCGAGCGTCGCGGCGTCCACGCTGATGGCGTTGGTCTCGACCGAGGGGATGAGCGGCGACTTGTAAACGTTAGTCGCCGCTGACCGTGCCGGTGTCCTGCACCGCGGTGACGCCGGGCAGCCGGGCGATCATGCCGGGCGTGGTTACCGGCAGCTCGGCGGTGCTGCCTGCGAGGTCCTGCCCGTTGGTAACGGTCAGCAGGTTGGTACCCAGCCTGGCGATCTCGTTCAGCACCGCGGCCTGGGAGGAGGCGGCCAGGCCAAGGACGGCGACGACCGCGGCGACACCGATCGCGATGCCTAGCGCGGACAGCCCGGCGCGCAGCTTGCGGGTCCGCAGCCCGATGCTGGCCAGGGCGGCCAGGTCTGCGGGACTCAGCCGTGCGGGTGACGGCACGGCCGGTGCGGCACTGGCCGCGCCGGACGTGGTGGTCAGTGTCCGAACTCCCTGGAAGGCTGTCGGCGATCGACGTGCCCGTCGAGCATCTCGATGCGACGCCGCGTCCTGGCGGCGACCGCGTGGTCGTGGGTGATGATGATGACCGTCGTCCCTTCCAGCGTTGAGTTCCTCCAGCAGGGCCAGGATGGACGCGCCGGTGGCCGAGTCCAGGTTGCCGGTGGGCTCGTCGGCCAGCACCGCCGGCGGGCGCGCCCGCGACCGCCGGGCGATCGCGACCCGCTGCCGTTCCCCGCCTGACAGCTGGGTGGGCCGGGCGGCGGCCCGGTGCGCCAGGCCGACCCGGTCCAGGGCGTGCAGCGCCAGCCGCCGCCGCTCGCTCCGGCGGACCCCGGCGTACAGCAGCCCGTCGGCCACGTTGCCGAGCACGGTCTGGTGCTCGGCGAGGAAGAACTGCTGGAACACGAACCCGATCCTTGACGCCCGCAGTGCGGCCAACTCCCGGTCGGTCAGCACCGCGATATCGAGGCCGGTGACCCGGACCGTGCCCGGTGGTGGGCCGGTCCAGGGTGCCCATCAGGTGCAGCAGCGTGGATTTGCCCGACCCGGACGGGCCCACGATCGTCGTCAACTCCCCGGCCGTCACCGCCAGGCTCACCTCGTCTAGCGCCCGCACCGGCGGCTGCCCCTGGTACACCTTCGACACCCGCTCCAGCTCCAGCACCGGCGCCGGCGCGAGCCGCGCGGGCGACGTCCCGGCGGCCGACGCCACCCGGGCGCCGTCGCTCACGACGCCGCCACCACGACGCTCTGCCCGGGTACCAGCCCCCCGGTCACCTGCACCAGGCCGGAGTTGTCGTCGAAGATCCCCGGCGTCACCGGCACCCAGCGCCGCGTGTTCCCCGGGCTCGACGACTTCCACGTCGTACCCTCCCGATGGCCTGGGCAACCAACGCCGTCACCGGCACCGCCAGCGCGTTCCGCACGCTTGCGGTGGTGATGTACACCGTCACCGGTGCCTGGTCCAGGCGGCCGGCCGCGCCCGGGTCAGTGAGCTTCACCTGCACCGGGATCGTCGTGCTCGGTGCCCTGCCCCGGATCCGGACGTGGCGTGGTCGCCACCGTGCCGACCGAGGACACCACGCCCGGCGTGGTCGTCCCGTCCGGCAGCGTGACGCGTCACCGCGTCACCCGCCTTGACCTCCGACTGAGCGGAGGCATCCAGCGAGATAGTCACCACGTGCCGGTCCGAGGTCGCCGTCAGCACCGGCCCGGACGCCGGGCCGCCCAGCCTGCCCGGTCACCTGGGCGACCCGCAGCGCCTCCGGCTCGAACACCACCTGCCCCAGCGACAGCGACCCTGGCGGGGCGGAGACCCCCAGGTGCCCTTCCAGCTTCTGCATCGCCGTGCGCCGTCTCCCAGGAGTAGTAGTCCCAGCCAAGCGCCGCGACATCCGCGCGGCCGGCGTAGCCGAGCGCCACCAGGTCGTGGTTGAGCTGTGCCACGTCCGCCCCGGTCGTGCCCTCCGTCCAGGCGTCCGCCAGTCAGGCACACTGCCGTACAGCAGCACCACCGGGCTGCCGTTTCCTGTCTGGTAAAGCGCCTGCCCCTGACCGATCACCCGCCCCGGCGACGGCAGCCAGGTCAGCGTCCCGTCCCCGTGCCCGGTGACCGGGTAGGACCCGGCGTACCCGAGCGTCGCGGTCACCGGCGTGGTCGCCGACAGGTCCTCCCGCATCACCGGCTTCGTCGCCGGCGGCGGCGCCCCCTGCTGCCCGGTTCCCGGCGAGCCTGCCGGGGAGAATGCCCCCGCCCGCCATGCCGCCACCGCCCCGGCCGCCACCGCGACCACCACGCCCAGGGCCACCAAGCGGCCGCGGCTACGCGGGCGGCCCGGCGGTGCTTGCCCCGAGGGGATCCCTGCCAGATGCCCGGCTTCCTGGCCGCGCGAAACCGTCTTACTCACCATCCGTCTCCGTTCCTTACGCTTTGTGCGGCAGTGCCTTTCCGCGGTCTCACCGCAGCGGCACGGGTACACCGGCCGAGCCGCCTACCAGGCGCTCACATTCGCTGTCCTTGGATTCGAACGCTGGCGAATGGGTGTACTGGTGGCTCAGGCCGGCTGCGCTGACATCGAAAGAGGGCTGCCCCTCGGAATCGAGGGTGGGGTCGGGCCAGTGCGGCACCCCGTGGGAGCGCAGGCACTGGGCGTACTCCCGCATGATGTTCAGCGCCCGCTGCACCACGGCCTGCGGACAGTCGCCGGTCGTCTCGCACTGCTGTATCGCCCCGTCGTTGGCCGGGTACAGGTTCCGGCAATCGCTCTCGGCCGCCTGGAGCTGGGAACTGCTGACGCCGAACTGCTGGGCGTTGCCCTTCGGGAGGGCTCCGTCGCTGCCAGGGTCTGGGTAATTCGGCACGCCGTGGGAGCGCACGCAGCGGGAGTAGACGACCGCCGACGGTGAACTCGCCGCCTGTGCCGCGTTCGGTGTGCCGCCGGCACCGGTGGATGACGAGCTGCCGCTGCACGCCGCAAGCAGGGCCAGGACGGTCGCGGCGATGATGGCGGCCGCGGTCCGTCGCCATCGCGAATCACGGCATGGGGTTGGCCTCATGCTCGCAATTCATACGCTCGGCCGGGTGACATCAGTGCTACCGGCGATGTCGCACGGATGTCATGCCGGCCGGCGCACAATGTGTGTGTGCGGGTGCTGGTGGCCGAGGACCATGTGACGCTGGCCGGGCGGATCGCTCAGGGGCTGCGTCAGGCCGGGATGGCCGTCGACGCCGTCTATGACGGCGCGGCGGCGCTCGAGGCCGCCGCGCAGGCAGCCTACGACGTAATCGTGCTCGACCGTGATCTGCCGGTGATGCACGGTGACCGGGTGTGCCGCACCCTGGCCGGCGGCGGCCCGCGGATCCTCATGCTCACCGCCGCCGCCGGCGTCGATGACCGGGTCGACGGGCTGGAACTCGGCGCGGATGACTACCTCGGCAAGCCGTTCGCGTTCACCGAGCTCGTCGCCCGGGTGCGGGCGCTGTCGCGCCGTGCGCCGTCCGCGCCGCCGGTGCTGTGCCGCGGTGACCTGACCGTGGACCGCGCCAGGCACCGCGCCAGCCGGGGCGCCAGCCCGCTGTCCCTGACTCGCAAGGAGTTCGGGATCCTGGAGACGCTGCTGGCCGCCGGCGGCGCGCTGGTCAGCGCGGAGGAACTGCTCGAGCACGTCTGGGACGCCAATGCCGACCCGTTCAGCAACATCGTCTCGGTGACGATGGCCAGGCTGCGGCGCAAGCTCGGCGACCCGCCGCTGATCGAGACCGTGGTAGGGAAGGGGTACCGGATGTGAGCCGCCCTCGACTGACCGTCCGGGCGCGGCTGACCGTGCTGTACACCGGCCTGTTCGCCGCGTGCGGTGCGATCGTCGTTGCGGTCAGCTACACGCTGATGGCGCGGTTGGCGGTGACCGCGCAGGGCCAGGGGAATGCCCAGCAGCCCCTTGCCGGCGGCGATGCTCCGGCCAGCATCGCGGCGCAGTGCCAGTCCCAGCAGACGGGCGCCTATATCGACAAACGCGTCCTGGCCAAGTGCGCCTCCTACCTGGAGCAGCAGGCCGCACACCTCCAGCAGCAGGCCGCGCTGCAGGCCGCGCAACACCAGCGTGACCTCACCCTGTCGCATCTGCTGCAGTACTCACTGATCACGCTGGCCGTGGTCATCGCGCTCGCCGCGATTCTAGGCTGGGTATTCGCCGGGCGGACGCTCCGCCCGGTGCAGCTGATCACCGCGGCCGCCCGCGCGGCGTCGGAGCGCAACCTGTCGGCGCGGGTCGCGCCGAGCGGTCCCCGCGACGAGCTGCGCGAGCTGGCGGAGACGTTCGACGAGATGCTGGCCCGGCTCCAGGCCGCGTTCGAGAGCCAGCAGCGGTTCATCGCCAACGCCTCCCACGAGCTGCGCACTCCGCTCGCCGTCATGCGCGCGTCCGTCGATGTGGTGCTCGGCAACCCGGACAGCACGGCCGGCGACCTGCGCGGCATGGCGGCCGATATCCGCGCGGAGGTCGACCACGCCGAGCAGCTCATCGGCGCGCTGCTCATCCTCGCGCGCAACGAGGCCGGGCTCAGGGTTCATGAAGAGGTCGACCTGGCCACGGTCGCAGAAGACGTCCTCGACACCACCGCCCTGGGCGGCCAGCGGGTGCACGCCACGCTGGAGCCCGCGGTGATATCGGGCGACCCGGTGCTAGCCGAGCGCCTCATCGCGAACCTGGTGGACAACGCGGTCAGGTATAACCTCGCCGCCGGCGAGATCTGGATCAGCACCCGCATCACGGCGGGCGGCAGCCAGCTGACCGTGGCCAACACCGGCCCGGTCGTCAGTCCGGCTGACGCCGACCGCATCTTCCAGCCGTTCGAGCGGCTCAGGGAGCGTACGACCCACGAAGGCTTCGGGCTCGGCCTGGCCATCGTCGCGTCGATCACCGCTATCCACGGCGGCGCGGTCACCGCCCGCTCCAGGGATGACGGCGGCCTTTCCGTGGCGGTCACAATTCCCTCGGGCGGTACGGCCTCAAGCACCGGTGCCGGCAGCCCCACGCGCTCGGCAAGCAGTAGCCCAGCCGGCAACTGAGCGGGGCGTTCGGCGGCGCGCCGCCCGGCGGCAACAGGAAAGCCAGGACAGGAGAGCGGGCCGCCCGGCTCACCCGCCAGACGGCCCGCTCAACGTTTCACCGGTCGCTGGTCAGGGCCGCGGCGCGCTGGTCAGGCTGGCTGACGGTATGCGCCGCGGGCGCGCGGCGGGCGCCGATGATGCAGACGACGATCCAGACCATGAGCGCGACGATCGGCACGAACAGGAAGCTGAGCAGCAGGACGGCCGCGACGATCCAGGTGAAGATGGCCATCTTGGGCCCGAATACGTCAGCGCGGCGCGCTTGGCCGGCGAGCACGGCGATGCACAATGCGGTCGCGGCCATGCCGGGGATGCCGGTGACGATGAAGCCAAGGTCGTTCGAGAACCGCAGCAGGTCCACCGACGGCAGGGGATACCTGCCGCTCAGCTCGCTGCCGGCGATGTAGGCCATGAGGATGCCGCCGAAGGCCATGCAGGCCGCCGCGACGCCGGCGGCGACGAGCGGCAGCGGGCTGGTCGTGCCGGCCGGGCGGGCGCTGCTGATGCGCTGCCACATCCCGGTCAGGAAGGCCATCAGGCTCAGCGCGGCGAGGATCAGGAATATGCCGGTCAGGACATGACCCCACAGGTTGCCGTTGCCGGTGTAGTTGGCTATCCATTGCGCGTTCGAGGCGTTGTTGCCTGGCGGGGAACTTGAGGCCACGCCGCCGACGAAGAAGACGATGAAGCCGATTCCGGCGAGCATGTCGGTGCGCGTCAAGCGCGGGACTGGGACTAGGGACATTGGATGCGCCTTTCTGCGTGGCGTGCGCTCTTACTGCGCTGACATAAGCGAGCATCGCCTGGCCGCCGCCCGGGGCGCGTCGTGCGGCGGCATGACTGCGTGTAGCCCTTAGGCGGATTTCATATTCGACCTCGCGCAGGATGTCGGCGGCGGCTGCCGCGGTTAGGCTCGCGCTATGACCATCGCGGCGGCAGCGCCAGGGCGGTGGGCCGGCCTGCGCGTGCCGGCCAGCCGCCTGCTCGGCGCTGTCGATGTGATCGTCGCGGTGGTGCTGACCGTAGGCGGACTTGCCGCGGTCGCCCACCTGACGTATTCGGCGCCTGCCGCCGTCGGCGTGACCTCCTGCGTTGCCTGCACCGGGTCGGTGGCGGTGCGCCGGCGCGTCCCGTTCACCGCCGCGCTAGCGGCCACGGCCGCCTTGACCGTCTATCAGATAGCGACCAGGGACCCCGACGGCTCGTTCATGGCGCCCGCGATCGTCCTGGTCTACTACTACGCGGCAAGGTCGGCGGCAGAGCGCCGCGCGTGGCGGCGGCTGACCGCGCTGCTCGGCTGCGCGCTTGCGGCCGCATTGCTCATAGAAGCCGGCACCGGACCGTTCTCCCTGGTCGGCGCCCTCGCCGCGTGGCCGATCATGCTGATCCCGGCCGCGGCCGGCCTTATCGTGGCCCGCCACGTGTGGTTGACGCGCCAGCTGGCGGAGGCGACCGCCAGCCTGCGCGACGAGCAGCGGGGGCGGGCCGCGCGGGCACTGGGTGAAGAGCGCAACCGGATCGCGCGCGAGTTGCACGATGTCGTCGCACACCACGTAAGCGTGATGGTCATTCAAGCCGGCGCGTCGCGGCTCATGGCCGCCGCGGACGCGGCCGCGGCGGGTACGAGCGTTGCGGGTGGTCGAGCAGTCCGGCCGCGAGGCGCTGACCGACCTGCGGCGCATCATGGGCGTGCTGCGCCGCCAAGACGTGCCGGACGCGACGCTGCCGTCGGGCCTCAGGCACCTGGACGTGCTGGTCAGGCGCACCCGGTCCAGCGGGGTAGCGGTTGACGTCCAGGCTAAGCGGGCGGGTCGACCAGGTGCCGGCCGCCGTGGACCTTGTCGCCTACCGCGTGGTCCAGGAGGCGCTCACCAACGTCGTCAAGCACGCCCGCACCGCCACCGCGCGCGTCGCGATCAGCGCCGGCCCGCAGGTGCTCGAGGTGACGGTCACCGACGACGGCGCGCGGTCCGCGGCACCCGGGCTGCCCGCGTCCGGGCACGGCCTGGCCGGCATGCGCGAACGGGTGGAGCTCTACGGCGGCACGCTGGAAAGCGGCCATCGAGCCGTGGGCGGTTTCGAGGTGCGCGCCACCATTCCCCTGCGGACCGAGCCGGTTGACCGGCACGAGGCGCGCGACGATGCCGACGTCGGCGACTCGCCTCGCCGGCGGCGGGCCGTCGCCGCGACGCGCTGGCTGGCCGCTGTCAAGCCGTGGTCGGACCTGCTGCTGGCCGGCGGGTGGCTGATAGCGCTCGAGCTGGACGCGCTCACCGACCAGTACCGTCGCGGTCCGATCGGAGTCAATGTCGCGGCGGTCGCGATCATGGCCACCGCGTTCGCCTGGCGCCGCCGCTTCCCCTTGCCGTTCGTGCTCGTCGTCGGGCTCGCGGCCGTCCCGCTCAGTTCCGGGCTCACCTCGGCTCATTCGACCCTGGTCGGCTTCTACTGCGTGACGGTGCCGATGTTCACGGTCGCGGCCTGGGAGACGCGACCGCGTGCCGTAGCGGGACTGGCGTGCTGGACCGCCGGAGTCATCGCGTCCGGTGTCATCTGGCACAAGCCGGTCGCGGGCATCGCCGGCGGGCTGGTGATGTCGTGCCTGCTGTGGGCGGCGGGCCGGGTATGGCGCAGGCAGCGGATGCTCGCCGAGCGGCTGGCCGAGGCGCATGCGCTGCTCGCGGCCGAGCGCGACGACCGTGAGCGGCTGGCGATCGCCACCGAGCGCGCCCGGATCGCCCGCGAGCTGCATACCCTGGTGGCGCAGGGCGTCGTGGCGATGATCGTGCAGGCCACCGCGGCCCGCCGGACCTTCCTGAGCGATCTCGATGCGGCGATCACCGCGACGCAGGCGATCGAGCAGGCCGGCCGCGACGCGCTGGCGCGAATGCGCGACATCCTCGGCGTACTGCGCGCTCCGCAGGCATCGGCGCAGGTGCGGCCGCAGCCGGGCCTTGGGCAACTGCACCCGCTGATCCAGCGACTCCGCGATAGCGGCAGGACCGTCGAGCTCACCATCGAAGGCGACCCGGGCCCGCTGTCCGCCGGAGTCGACTTGACGGCCTACCGGATCATCGAGGCCGCGCTGGCCGCTGCCGACCCGCGCAAGGCCCGCGCGGTCACCGTGATGGTGCGCTTCAGCGGCAACAGCGTCGAAATCGACGTCGCCGGCGGTGGCCTGCTCCTGTCCAGGCAATTGCGGCTCACCGTGGGCGAACGGGTAGCGCTGTGCCACGGGGCGGTGCTGGCGCCACCTGACGGCGACCGGGTGCCGCGGCTGCTTGTCCGCTTGCCGTTCACCGTGCCGGAGGCACTGACAGCATGAACACAGATACCGCGATCCGTGTGCTCATCGCCGACGACCAGCAACTGGTCCGCGCCGGATTCCGGATGATCCTGGCGACGCAACCCGGCCTTGACGTCGTGGGCGAGGCCAGCACCGGGGACGAAGCGATCGCGCTGGCGCGGACGACGCAACCAGACGTGATCTTGATGGATATCCGGATGCCCGACACGGACGGCATCGACGCGACGCGGCGCATTCTCGCCGACAGCGGCGAGGCGGCACCGCGGGTGGTGATCCTGACGACATTCGACCTGGACGAGTACGTGTACGACGCGCTGCGCGCCGGCGCGAGCGGCTTCCTGCTCAAGGACGTGCCGCCCGGAACAGCTCATCGCGGGCATCCGGCTGGTCCGCAACGGGGAGGCGCTGCTCGCCCCGAGCATCACCAGAAGACTGATCGAAGAATTCACCAGCTCAGCACGGGCGGCCAAGCAGGCACCGCCGGCCGCGCTCACGACGCTGAGTCCGCGCGAGAACGAAGTGTTCCGGCTCATCGCCCGGGGTCACTCCAACCAGCAGATCGCCCGCCACCTCGTGGTCAGCGAGACGACCGTCAAGACCCACGTCACCCGCATCCTCACCAAGCTGGACCTTCGCGACCGGGTTCAAGTCGTGGTCCTCGCCTACGAGGCCGGCGTCATCGTGCCAGGCCTGTCCGACTAGCCCTCTGGCCGGCGTGCGGCGCGGCGACCCCGCGGGCCCGGCTGCCGGCAAGGGGAACCGGGTGGCTGGCGCCGTGGCCAGCCACCCGGTTCCCGTCAGGTCAGTGGCCCCCGGAAACCCGCGTGGTCACGTTGGTGAACGTGTTGGTCCGCAGCCCGGCCGCCGTGACGACCTTGCTGAGCCAGATGCCGATGGTGTTGTTGAAAATGTGGTTGTGGGCGATCTCGACCCAGACTCGCGTGCCGCCAGAGAAGACGAGCACGCCGGTGGTGTGCGGATCGGTCACGGGAGGCCCGTCAAGCGTGTCGCCGTCGAGGTTGTTCTTGCCGATGGCGTTGCTCACGATCACGTTGCCGTTCAGGTCCTCGAACTGGCCCTTGGCGATGGTGTGGGCGTGCATCGTGACACCGGACAGCCCGTTGCCCGCGATGTAGTTGCCCTGGACCAGGTTGTCGTAGGACGCGGTGCCGGGTCCTGCGTTCGCGAACAGCACGCCGGCGCCCTCGCCCTTCACTCCGTTGTTGGTCACCACGTTGTTCTTGATGACGTTCTTGTAGACACCAGCGACCTGAGGCTGGGGCTTGCCCTTCGCGTTGAGCGCCATGGGATTGTGCCCGGGCACGGTGATCCCGCAGTCTGCGGTGTTGCCGGTCACGATGTTGTCAGCGATCAGGTTGTTGTGCGTGGGACCGATGTCGTCGCTCAGCAGGATCCCGCCGGAGTTATTGGCGATGAAGTTGCCGCGGATGGTGGAGTATGCGACGCCGCCCGCGAAGTGGACGCCTTCACCGCAGTCACCGGGAACCTGTCCCTGGGCCGCGCACTGGAAATACGGCGACTTCGGCGGGACTCCGCCGCCAAGGTCGTTGTGGACTACGGCGTTGCCCGAGATATTGAGGCCGGTGATTGTCCGGCCAAGTCCCGCGGCGAGAATTCCCTCGCCTTGAGCGTTCGTCACCTTGAACCCGGTGAACGTAACGCGAGAACTCACGATGACCACGCCCGCGAAGATGGTCGCCGTTCCGAGGCCGGGCAGGGTGATCTTGAATCCGGGCTTGACCCCGGCTTCGTCAATGACGGCATGCTGGCCCTGCAGGGTCAGTGGCCTGGAGAGCACCACCTGCTCCCGATAGGTTCCGGCGCATACCACCACCGTGCCGCCTGCCGGGGCAGCGTTGACCGCGGACTGGATCGTCCTGAACTTCGCGGTCCTGCATGATCGATCCTTGGCCTTCGGCCATGCCTTCGGCGAGACGTACAAGGCGTGACTGCGGTGCCCCGCCGGGGCGGCTGATGCTGCCGATGCCTGTGCCGCTATCGCGGTGGCGGCCAGCAATGGCGCCGCCAGCGCACAGGCAAGCCTGATTGACCGTTTGGATTTCATAATTCCCCCCCAGGAATTTGTTTTGTCGCCGAATATACGGCGCGACCCCCGGCCACCCTCACTCCCCAGGCTCACCGGTGACCATGAACTAATTAACAGCAGAACGGCAATATGGTCAATACCTGCAAGGTCACAACCGCAATGCCCGGGGGTCAAAACCAGGCCGGATAGGTCCAGATCCGACACTCCCGCAACAAAAATTTAGGTAAAGCGCAGGTCAGTTATTAGCGTAGCCTCTGAGGGACTGGACGGCGCGTTGCCGCAGGCGCGGTCGGGTACGCGCGTCGGCGGATCCCCTGACCGCCGTCCCTGAGGCGGGTGCGGGCGCCGGATGACAAGACGGCGATTTCCGTCTGATTCGTTGGCCGGTGCTTAACCGCGGTAGAAGCCGAACACCATGTTGATCGGGACGCCGTCCGGGTCGGCGGGCTGCTCGTGGAACCAGTCGTTGAGCGCGCGCATCCTGCGCGCCAGTTCCGCCGCCGCCTCGGGTGCGATGGTGGCGTCCGCCGCGACCATCATGGGCTTGAACGCCTGGGCGTCCGCATCGTCGCGGCCGGCCGCGTCGCTCTTGGCCTTGAGGAATCCCCTGACGAACTCGTCGAAGAGCACGTGGAAGGCGGCCATCGACTCGTCCGGGTGGTGCTGCAGGAAATCCGCGCCGAACCGGACGTCCTGCCCGCTGGCCTGGTACCGCTGTTCCAGGATGCCGGAAACCATCCTGGTCTCGGCGACCTTGACCAGGCGTGCCTCCTCGAGTTGCCGCACGTGCCGGTAGAGCCGGGTGGGGGACATGCCCGAGCTCGGCCGCCAGTTCCTTCACCGACATGATCCTGGGCCACGGCGGCTTGAGCAGCACGGACAGTATCGCGAGCCGGTCGGCTCGGCCAGCGCCCGCAGCGTCGCCACGTCCTCGATGAACCGGGTCTCTGGCTCTTGCTGCATGGCTCCATCTTGCCACACGTTCACGTTCGTGCGATCATTCACTTAGACGTAAATGATCACTCTGATCGTAAATGATCACGCAGCCGTGAATGTCGTTTGGGAGAGCGAATGGAAACCAGGCTGTCCCCGATCCCCGCCTCGGCACCGGCGCAGTGCGCGGAAGGCGTCCTGCGGGTCAGCGACTTGCGGATGCGCTACGGCAAAACCGACGTGCTCAACGGTGTCAGCTTCGCGGCGCGCCGCGGGGAGGTGCTGGCCCTGCTCGGGCCGAACGGGGCGGGCAAGACCACCGCAATCGAGATCCTCGAGGGGTTCCGGATGCGCTCGGCGGGCGAGGTCAGCGTCCTCGGATCCGACCCCGCCCAGGCTGGCGAGGCGTGGCGGGCGAGGACTGGCATCGTGCTGCAGTCCTGGCGTGATCACGCGAAATGGCAGGTCCGTGAGCTGCTCGCGTACCTGGGCCGTTACTACGCGCCGTATTCCACGCCGGAGGTCACGCGCCCCTGGGACGTGGATGACCTGCTCGAGACCGTGGGGCTGACCCCGCACGCGCGCAAGCGGGTGCACAGCCTGTCCGGCGGGCAGCGGCGCCGCCTCGACGTGGCGATCGGCATCGCGGGGCGGCCGGAACTGCTGTTCCTCGACGAGCCGACGGCCGGCTTTGACCCCGAGGCCAGGCGCGACTTCCACGACGTCGTGCGGCGGCTCTCGCCAACCGGCAAGAAGTGACGATCCTGCTCACCACCCACGACCTGGACGAGGCGGAGCGGCTCGCGGACCGCATCCTGATCCTGGCCGGCGGCGCGATCATCGCGGATGGCTCCGCCGAAGAACTGGCGCGCGCGCTTCCTGGCCAGTCCGAGGTGCGCTGGAGCCGGGACGGGCAGCGGTTCGCGCACGCGGTCGACGACGCGCGGCGTTCCGTTCTGGGAGCTGTTCCGTCAGTACGGCGAGTCGGTCAAGGACCTGGAGGTGCGCCGGGCCAGCCTGGAGAACACGTACATGGTCCTGGTCCGCCAGGCGGAGCACCGTGCGCCGCGCGGGCTGACGGCGGTGACGGATGAACCCGACGCTGGCAGCGGTGCGAGCGGGCCTTTCCCGCGGCCGGATCGAGCTGAGCGGACCCTGACCAGCTCCGGGCTGACCTCGTCGGGTTCCTCTTCCGGATCGGCGCCCTCCTCGCCGTGGTGATCTGGACCAGGCACACCCGCTTGCCTGGGACGGACTTCTCGCTTGGCACCGCGACGCTGGCCAGCGTGCTCGGCCTCAACTTCGTGGTCCACGGGGTCGTCACGATGGGCGACCTGCTCGTGGTCGAACGCGAGGACGGCACGCTGCTGCGGGCCAAGGCCACCCCGAACGGCATGCTCGGCTATCCTTCTCGGCAAGGTCGTCAGCACCTCCGGGCAGGTCGCCCCTCTCTGTCGCGATCACGCTGTTCACCGGCGGCTTCCTGCTTACCGGCCTGGCGATCGGCAGCCCTGGCCGCTGGCTGACGCTGACCTGGGTACTCGTGCTCGGGCTACTTGCCACGTTGCCGGCGGGAGCGGTGCTCGGGTCGTTGTTTGCCAGCCAGCGCAGCGCCGGGCCCTGGTGGCTGCTGCTGCTTGGCGGGCTGTCCTCGATCTCCGGCATCTTCTACCCGATCACCCACCTGCCAGCCTTCCTGCAGTGGACCGGGCAACTCTTCCCGCTCTACTGGCTGGGGCTCGGAATGCGCTCGGCGCTGCTGCCGAGCGCGATGGCGGCGGTGGAAATCGGCCACTCCTCGCGCCACCTGGCCACGTTCGGCGTCCTGTCGGTGTGGGCGGTCGCGGGCATCGCCCTTGCCCCCGCGATGCTGCGGCGGACGGCCCGCCGCGGGTCGGCTCGGCCGTCGCGGCCCGCCGCGAGAAGTCCCTGCGAGGAGGCGTGAAGACCTGGCCGACTACGCCGGCCAGGCGTCCAGGTCAAATGGGAGCGCGGCGGCTGCCCGACGGGGCTGAAGGCCGGGCTAGTTGTAGCAGATGTAGTAATGGCCGGTGGACTCGTTGGCGCCGTCGTTGGGGGCGGTGTTGCTCAGCGTGTACGAGTCGTCTGACCCGGGGACTCGATCGTCGTCACCACGCCGACCGCGATGACCAAAGGGCCTGGACTGGGTTCGATGCGCAGCCGCTTTCCCACTAGTGCCGTCACCCATCCAGTTACTGTGGGAGTACTCCCTGCCCGTCGGACATGCCCCGACGAATGGCCGCGGTCGCCGCGTAACTTGACCAGACGCCGCCGGTGCTGGAGATTTCCCCGCCGGACATAATGTTCGCGCATTGGACGTCGGTGCCGTTGTCGTCCTGGCAGTAGGCCTCGACCTGGCCCTGGACGAGGACCTGGTCACCGGAGACCTTCGTGTTGATGTCGACACAGACGATTTCCTGGTGATCGTAGGCGTCGGTGCCGAGGATTTGACATACGTGCGCCTGATTTGCGGCGCTGGCATTGAGGATGCCGAATCCGTCTCGGCCGGTAGCGGCGCTGGCACTGGTGGTCATTCCTGAGAGGGCAGCCATTCGAGGCAAGGAGGGCGAGTCCGGCCTTGACAGCGGCTCTGCTGATCCGCATGTACACTCCCGTGCGATATGTGACAATAGAAACGCGCAAGTATGACATTAACTAATCGCGTAACCACGGGTCCCCACAAGGCATCACATAAGTTGTCCGATGCCGCCAGGGTCAGCGTCCTAAATTCAGCCCTTC
>CAVYEZ010000003.1:0-45343 GCA_963767685.1 uncultured Actinomycetota bacterium | reverse complement strand
ACGCTCTCCGTGTTTCGGAACTTTCGTTCCGTCCCTCGCGGCGACTCTTTTAATTTACCAGGTTCTTTCGTCTTGTCAAATCGACCCTGGTTCGATTTATTCGAACCGCTAGACCAGTTTGACCTGCCGAATTTCCCGGGCCAAGCTCTTTTAATTTACCCAAGTCTTCCTTCTAGTCAAATCAGCTCCGGCCCGATCTATTCGGACCGTTAAGCCTGATTTGGCTTTTCCGGAATTCCCAAGCCATCAGCGTACCGGCTCTTCCGGAGTGGTGCGGACACGCACGCGAAGCTCCGTAGAGACCTTCTACTGGTGGCTCCCCGGGTCCGGGCCCGCCTTCCGGCGTTCCCTCCCCCTCGGGGCAAGAAGAACCTTACGGGTCTCAGGCACCATCGTCAAATCGTTTCTGGCAAGTTGTAGTCCCCCGTGGCGCGGGGTCCCAAACCTTGGATCGGCCACCGATCCGCCAGTCGCCGGCCTGGGCCCTGGTCCTCCAGGGACCTGAGTCTCCGGCCGCCTGGCCCGGTGCCGCGAGGCGGTAGACGTACGCGGCGGGCACGGGCCAGTCCCTGTGCTCGTAGAGGTGTAACGCGGGCCGCCGCGGCGGTATTCCCGCTCCAACCCGCCCGGGCTCCTGACCGGCCGGGCGGCGGCCCGCGGGTCATGAGTCGAAGCCGAGCCCCAGGCGGTCGAGCGTGCGCAGCCACAGGTCCCTGCGCCCCTCGTTCCTGTCCGCGCGGGCGATCGACGCGCGGGTCGCCTGGATGACGCCGGAGCGCAGCGGCTCCGGCGGGAAGGGCAATGGTTTGCTGTTGACGAGGGCCAGCCGCAGTCGTTCGGAATCCTCGCCGTGCAGCTTGTCGAGCAGCACCTGGGCGGCGAAGCGGGACGCGCCGACGCCGAGTCCCGTGTACCCCGCTGCGTAAGCGACCCGGCCCGCGTGCGCGCTGCCGTAGAACGCGCAGAACCGGCTGCAGGTGTCGATGACGCCGCCCCACGCGTGAGTGAAGGCCGCGCCTTCGAGCTGCGGGAAGGTGGCGAAGAACTGCGCCGCGAGCCTGGCGAACGTCGCCGGGCGGGCGACGTGCTCCTCGCGGATCTTGCCGCCGTTGTAGTACACGGCGTCGTAGCCGCCCCACAGCACGCGGTTGTCGCGGGTAAGTCGGAAGTAGTGAAACTGGTTGCCCAGGTCGGACGCGCCGCGCCGGTGCCGCCAGCCGAGGCTGTCCAGCTGGGCCGCCGACAGCGGCTCGGTCATTAGCACGTAGTCCCAGACCGGGACCACGTACGCGCCGATCCGGCGGAGCAGCGACCCGCCGGGCACGCCCGCGGCGAGGGCGACCTTGGCCGCGCGGACGGAGCCGTACGGGGTCCGCGCCCGCATCCCGGCGCCCGCCGCGACGCCGGACAGCGACGTGGCCGGGGTGTGCTCGTAAATCCTTACCCCCGCCTCGAGGCAGGCCCGGCGCAGCCCCCAGGCGAGTCGGCCGGGGTCCACCATCGCGTTGCCGGTCGTGTACTTGAGGCCGCCTGCCCATAGCGGCGAGTCGAGCTCCGCCCGGGCGCCCGCCGCGTCGAGCACCTCGACGTCGTGCCCGAGGCGCCGCGCGGCGACCGCCTCCTCGTCCAGGCCGTCGAGTTGCCACGCCGCGGTGCCGAGGGCCAGCTCCCCGGTCGGCTGGAAGTCGCAGTCGATGCGGTACCGCGCGACCGTCTCGCCGATCTCGCCCAGGTTCTGCTCGCCGAGCCGCTCAAGCAGCGGCATCTCCTCGGGGAACCGTTCGAGGCCGTTGCCGATGCCATGCGTGAGGCTCGCGGAGCAGAACCCGCCGTTTCGCCCGGATGCCGCCCAGCCGGCTGTCCTCGCCTCGATGAGGACGACGTCCAGCTCCGGGTAACGCTCGCGGGCGAGCAACGCGGTCCACAGGCCGGTGAACCCGGCGCCGATCACCGCGAGGTCCGCGGTCACGTCGCCGGCCAGGGCGGCGGCGGGCTCCGGGGCACCGGCCTGGTCGAGCCAGAACGAGCGCGGCACGGCGCCGGCCAGGGACCGGGCGACGACGGTGTCGACAAGCTGAGCGGTCATGCTCCGACTTTCGCATACGGGCCAGGTCGGGATAGACATGAGCCCATGCGTATCTGTGTCGTCGGCGCCGGGGCCATCGGCGGGGTCATCGCGGCGCGGCTGGCCACCGCCGCCGAGGGTACGGACGGGACCCCGGACGTGTCCGTGCTCGCCCGCGGGGCGACGCTCGCCGCCATCAGGGAGCGCGGCCTGCGGGTGCTCCCCGCGCCGGGGAACGCGGGGAAGGCGGTCACTGCCCGCGTGGCGGCGTCCGATGACGCGGCCGAGCTCGGCGAGCAGGACTTCGTCGTCGTCGCGGTCAAGGCGCAGTCGATGGCCGGCGTCGCGGCTTCGATCCGGGGCCTGCTCGGGCCGGCGACGGCGGTCCTTTCGACGCTCAACGGCGTGCCGTGGTGGTTCCTCGACGGGTTCGGCGGTCCGGCCGCCGGGCGTCACCTGGACAGCGTCGACCCGGGCGGATTCATCGCCTCGGTGCTGCCCGCCGCCCGGGTCATCGGCGGCACGGTGCACCTGTCGGCGTCGTCGCCCGCCCCCGGCGAGGTGTCCTGGCGGAGCGGGAACGGGATGATCATCGGCGAGCTCGACGGGTCGGCATCGCCGCGGCTCGACGTCCTGGCCTCGGTGCTGCGCGCCGGCGGCCTCGACGTGACCGTGTCCGCGCGAGTCCGCGACGACGTCTGGTACAAGCTGTGGGGCAACCTGACGCTGAACCCGATCTGCGCGCTCACCGGCGCGTCGACCGGGCCCGCGCTCGATGACGACCTGGTGCGCGACTTCATCTCGCGGGCGATGCTCGAGGCACGGGCGATCGGCGAGCGGATCGGCTGCCCGATCGCGCAGTCCCCTGAGGACAGGCACGCGGTCACCAGGAAGCTCGGTGACTTCGTGCCGTCGATGCTGCAGGACGCGCGGGCCGGGCGCCCACTCGAGCTCGACGCGCTGACCGGCGCCGTCCGCGAGCTTGGCGCCCTGGTCGGCGTGCCTACCCCCAACGTGGACGCGATCCACGGCCTGACCCGGCTCTGGACGAGCGTCCGCTAGGCGGGCCGGGCCGGCGCAGGGCCTGCGGCCTCGGTGCGGCTTGGCGTGCTCAGGCTTGTCATGGCCTGACCCTCCGGCCTCCGGTTACAGGAGGGTCAAGCCGCGGCGGGCACCCGGTCGCGCCCGCTCCGATCCGCCGCACGAGAGCGCCGTGCGCCCGGCTAGGCGGAGCGCACGGCGCTTGTTGCTGTTATCCGGCTACGCGGAGACGAGGTCGCAGACGAAGATCAGGGTTTCGTTCGGCTTGATGGACCTGCCCGCGCCGCGGCTGCCGTAACCGAGGTCGGGCGGGATGACCAGCTTGCGGCGGCCGCCGACCTTCATGCCCTGGACGCCCTGGTCCCAGCCCTGGATGACCTGCCCGACGCCCAGCCGGAAGCGCAGCGGCTCGCCCCGGCTCCAGCTCGCGTCGAACTCCTCCCCCGAGGAGTAGGCGACCCCGACGTAGTGCACCTCGACCGTGTCGCCGGGCCCGGCGACCTTGCCGTCACCCTCCCAGATGTCGGTGATCTCGAGCGCCTTGGGCGGCGTGCCCTCCGGGTAGTCCACTTCTGGCTTCGTGATTTCCATGCAGCTCAGCTTACCGATGACAAGACATCAAACCCGTGATCCCGAACGGATGCGTGTTCCGCCGACGCGGGGGCGGGCGCGGCGCCCGGCATGGGAGGATCGTCCGGTGGTTCAAACAGAGATGCACGACTTCTTCCTGGCGAGCGCGGGCGTGGCCGGCGCGCTCATCGGCCTGCTCTTCGTGGCGATCTCGGTCTCCGGCGAGCGGCTCGTCAAGGCCGAGGCCTCGTCGCAGATGCTCCGGATACGCGCGTACGGGGCGCTGACGGGCTTCATCAACGCGCTGGCGGTCTCGCTGTTCGCGCTGATACCGGACGGCGGGATCGGCACGACAACGCTGACGTTGGCCATCCTCGGCCTGCTGTTCGTGGTGGCTTCGCTGCTGTCCCTCATCCGGGTGCGGGGCCTGCGCTTGACGACGGTACGGGACACGGTCTTCCTCGCCGGCCAGGCGGTCGTGTTCGTCTTCCAGCTGATCTACGCGATCAGGCTGGAGGGGCAGCCGAACAACGCCGGCGCGCTGCAGGGGATCGGGTTCCTCGTGATCATCTGCTTCCTGATCGGAATCTCCCGGTCGTGGGAGCTGATCGGCGGCCCGTCGGTCGACTTCACGCGGGAGGTCGTCGCCCTGGTGCGCGACGTGGAATCGTCGCGGAACGGCCACGATACGGGGGCAAGCACCGCGAGTCCAAGCAACACGGGCCCGAGCAACCCAGAGGCCGGCAACTCGGACGCCGGCAACAGGGGCGCCGCCGACGCTTAGGCTCACCGGCGCCGGCCGCCGGCCGGCGTCCCGGCGGGGTGAACTTAAGTGGCCGGAGGTTTGGGTATGGCACCCAACCGCGCATGATACTTACCGACTGTGCATATCTAACTACTTTCAGCAGTCGCCTGCCTTAGCCGGCGACGAGGGTGGTGAGGCCAGCGGTGCGGAACCATCGCCTGCTCGGGACCGGTCTCGCCGCGCTCGCGGTGTCCGTTACGGTGGCCGTGACCGACGCGCGCGGCGCGACCGCGACCGCCGGCCTGTCCCTGCCGGTCGCCGCGCCGGGGCGTCCCGCGCCGACGATCTCCCCGCCGCCGGCCCGGCGGACGGCGACGGGGCGGGCAACCTGCGGTACGCCGAGTGGGCGTGGCACCGCCGGGCTGGCAGTGGTCCGGGCGGCGAGGACGGGTAACCCGGCGCGGACCGACGGGCTTCGCAAAATTGAGTTCCCGTAACGAGGGAATCCGTGGATTACATGATCTTTATCTACGAAATTAGTTGACACGAATGCGAAACGCGACAAGCATGAGGGGGCATCAGTGAACACGGAAGGAAGTGAACGGATGGCCCACGGCCCGCGCGGCGGCCCGGCCGTCCTGCCTGTGCTCGACGAGATCTCCAAGCAGATCATCGAGCAGCTGCAGACGGACGGGCGACGGTCCTACGCGGCGATCGGCAAGGCGGTCGGGTTGTCGGAGGCCGCCGTCAGGCAGCGCGTACAGCGACTGCACGAGGCCGGCGTCATGCAGGTCGTCGCGGTCACCGATCCGCTCAAGCTCGGGTTCCGGCGCCAGGCGATGATCGGCCTGCGCTGCGACGGCGACGCGCAGCAGATCGCGGACCAGCTCGCGGACATGGATGAGATCGACTACGTCGTGCTGACCGCCGGCTCGTTCGACCTTCTCCTCGAGGTGGTTTGTGAAGATGACGACCACCTCCTGGAGATTCTGAGCCGGGTACGCAGGGTACCGTCCGTCGCGTCAACCGAGACTTTTGTTTATCTAAAACTACGCAAGCAGACTTACACGTGGGGGACGCGGTGACCCTTTCATCAGACGAGCTCCAGGCGGCGGCCAAGCAGCACCTGTGGATGCACTTCACCCGGATGTCTTCGTACAACGACGGGGACATCCCGGTCATCGTGCGCGGCAACGGCCCGTACGTCTACGACGACAAGGGCAAGCGGTACCTCGACGGGCTGGCCGGCCTGTTCGTGTCGATGGTCGGGCACGGCCGTACCGAGCTGGCCGAGGCAGCCTCCAAGCAGGCCTCCGAACTGGCCTACTTCCCGCTGTGGTCATACGCGCACCCGGCCGCGGTGCAGCTCGCCGCCAGGCTCGCCGAGCTCGCGCCCGGCGACCTGAACCGGGTGTTCTTCACGACGTCGGGTTCCGAGGCCGTCGAGTCGGCGTGGAAGCTCGCCAAGGCTTACTTCAAGCGCAAGGGCGAGCCGACCAGGTACAAGGTGCTCAGCCGCGAGTACGCCTACCACGGCACGTCGATGGGCGCGCTCGCCGTTACCGGGCTGTCCGCGATCAAGCACGACTTCGAGCCGCTTCCGCCCGGCGGCGTCCGCGTGCCGAACACGAACTTCTACCGTGCGCCCGGGTTCGTCGCGGACGACGAGGCCGCCTTCGGCGTCTGGGCGGCGGACGAGATCGAGCGGGCGATCCTGCGCGAGGACGCCGAGTCGGTCGCGGCCGTGTTCCTCGAGCCGGTACAGAACTCCGGCGGCTGCTTCACCCCGCCGCCCGGCTACTTCCAGCGGGTGCGGGAGATCTGCGACAAGTACGGCGTGCTGCTCGTCTCTGACGAGGTGATCTGCGCGTTCGGGCGGCTCGGCTACTACTTCGGCGCCGAGCGCTATGGCTACCAGCCCGACATCATCACCTTCGCCAAGGGCGTCACCTCCGGCTACTCGCCGCTCGGCGGCATGATCGTCCGCGACGAGCTGATGGAGCCGTTCCTGCAGGGCACCGCGACGTTCCTGCACGGCATCACGTTCGCCGGGCATCCCGTGTCGTCCGCCGTCGCGCTCGCCAACCTCGACGTCTTCGAGCGGGACAACCTCCTCGGCAACGTGCGGGCCCACGAGGACGGTTTCCGCGCGGCCCTCGACAAGCTGACCGACCTGCCGATCGTCGGTAACGTGCGCGGCGCCGGCTACTTCTACGGCATCGAGCTGGTCAAGGACAAGAACACCAAGGAGACGTTCGACGCCGACGAGTCCGAGCGGCTGCTGCGCGGCTACCTGTCGCACGCGCTGTTCGACGCCGGCCTCGTCTGCCGCGCCGACGACCGCGGGGACCCGGTGATCCAGCTCGCCCCGCCGCTGATCTGCACGCAGGAGCACTTCGACGAGATCGAGCAGATCCTCCGCGCGGTGCTCACCGAAGCGTGGACGAAGATCTGACGCTGGGAAGTCGGCACGCCCCCGTTGGGGGAAAAGAATTAATGCCTTTTCCTCCCAACGGGGGCGTGCTTCACGCGGAGAGCGAACCGCACGTCGTATTTTCCAACGCAAGAATGCGTTATTGGCTCATCGATAACAATGTCAATCGCGTACGAGCGGGAGAGGCAGACGCCAGGAGCGGCGCTCCGCGCTTCTTGCTGTTATCTCTCCGGTCGGCCGGCCTGCAAGCGCTGACGTCGGCCGCCCTTCCTGGGCGACGGGCTGCCCGGCACCCGGGCGTGCGCGCTTAGCTTCTCCTGAAAATGCCCAGGAAAGAGAAAATGGCGCGGGCGGGCCGCGGCCGGATCGGCCGTTTCCCGGGAGACGGCGGGTGGTGGCGTTGTACGATGCCCGGAAACCACCAAATGCCCGCCGCGGGTGAGCCATATGGCGGGCCGTACGATACGAGGGAAATCGTGACCGCGCTGACATCGGGCCAGCGAAATAATCTCCCGGCCGAGGTCACCCGGTTCATCGGAAGACGGCGGGAACTGCCGGCCATCGCCAACGCCATCGAGCGCCACCGGCTCGTCACCCTGCGCGGGGCGGGCGGCGTCGGCAAGACCCGGCTCGCGCTGCGCGTCGCCGCCAACCTGCGCGACAGCTTCGCGGACGGCTGCTGGCTGGTCCAGCTGTCGCCGCTGCGGGCACCCGAGCTCCTCGCGCGCTCCGTGTCAGCGGCGCTCGGGCTGCCCGACGAGGCCGCGGGCGACGCGCCCCAGGCGCTCGCGCGGAACCTGGCGGAACGCGAGCTGCTCCTGGTGCTCGACACCTGCGAGCACCTCACCGAGGCGTGCGCGGAGCTGTCCGCCCTGCTGCTGGCCGCCGCCCCCGGGGTGCGCATCCTGGCGACCAGCCGCTCCCCGCTCGACGGGCCGGAAGAGCACACGGTGCTGGTCACCCCGCTCGACCTGCCGGCGACGGACGACGCGGCCGCCGCTCACGCCGACGCGGTCACCCTGTTCGTCGACCGGGCCCGCGCCGCGGTCCCCGACTTCGGGCTCACCCAGGAGAACACCCCTGCCGTCGCCGAGCTGTGCCGGCGGCTGGACGGGATACCGCTCGCCCTCGAGCTCGCGGCCGTCCGGCTGCGCGGCATGCCCGTCGAGGAGATACTTGCCAGGCTAAGCGACCGGTTCCGCGTCCTGGGGACCGCCAGGACGTCCACCGACCGGCACCGCACGCTGCGGGCCGCGGTGTCCTGGAGTTACGAGCTGTGCACGCCGGCCGAGCAGCAGCTGTGGGCGAGGCTGTCGGTATTTCCCGGCGGCTTCGGTCTGGCGGCGGCCGAGTACGTCTGCGGTCCAGGCGCCGGCGAGACGCTGCGCCGGCTCGCCGACAAGTCCGTCGTCCAGCCGTCGCCCGCGGTGGGCGAGGCACGTCCCGCCGCCGCGCCCGACGACGCCGACGATGCCGGGGGCAGCCCCGAGGACCGCTTCCAGCTGCTTGACACCATGCGCGAGTTCGGCGCGGAACTCCTGAACGGGGCGGGCGCCGCCGTGGCCGGGCAAGTGCGCGCCAGGCACCGCGACTATTACCTGGGCCTCGCGGAGCGGGCCGCGGCCGGGAGCATGACCGCCGGGCAGACGGCCTGGCTGACCCGGCTTGGCGCGGAGACCGCGAACCTGCGGGTCGCGCTCGACTTCTGTTTCGGCACGCCGGGTGAGGCGGCGGCCGGCCTGCGCATGACGCGCCGCCTGCTGACCTACTGGCTGATGACCGGTCAGTTCACCGAGGGCAGGCGGTGGCACGACCGGGCGCTGCCGGTCGCGTCCGCGGCACCGGACGGCGCCTGGACGGTGCTCGGCGCGGGCGTGCTCGCCGTGCAGCAAGGCGACTTCGCGACCGGCGGCCCGCTGCTCACCCGGGCGACGTCGCTGGCCGGGGCCAGCGGGGACGAGGATCTGGCGGCGCACGTCACCGACGCGCGCGGCCTGCTCGCGTTCAACTCGGGTGACCTGGTCACCGCGCAGGCCGAGTTCGAGGCGGCGCTCGCCGTCGACGAGCGCGCCGGGTTCGGCGACCCGACGGCGCTGGTCACCTACAGCAGGCTCGCCTCAGTCTGCCTGCTGACCTTCGAGCTTGACCGGGCCGTCGGCCTCTGCGAGGAGTGCCTGCGCCGCTGCGACGAGACCGGTGAGCAGTGGGCGCGCGGCACGGCGCTGTGGACGCGCGGCGCCGCCCGCTGGCTGTCCGGCGACAACGCCGCCGCCATCGGGGATGTGCTCGCCTGCCTGCGGATCAAGGAGCGGCTCGGCGACCTGCACACGATCGCGATGTCGTTCGACCTGCTGTCCGTCTGCCTGGTGGCCACCGGTGACGTCGAGCGCGCCGCCGTGCTGCACGGGGCGAGCGAGAAGCTGTGGACGCTGCTGAACGCGCCGGTGCTGATGGGCCCCGCCTATACCGAGATCCGCAAGAGCGGCGCGGATACCGCGCGCAACGCGCTCGGCGAAGAGCGCTTCGACGCGCTGGTGGGGCACGGCTACTCCATGTCGCTGCACGTCGCGCTCGCGGTGGCGAAGGGCGAGACGCCGGCCATGCCGCCGCTGCCCCGCGGGCACCGCCGAGCCCGGGGCCGGGGCGAAGGCGCTCACCCGGCGCGAGCGGGAGATCGCCGAACTGGTCGCCGACGGCCTCGGCAACCGGGAGATCGCCCAGCGGCTCTACCTCTCCAAGCGCACGGTGGACTCGCACGTGGAGCACATCTTCACCAAGCTGGCGTTCTCCTCCCGCGCCCAGCTCACCGCCTGGGTGCTCGAACGCAGGGAATCCAGCTGATCCCGTTATCTGCGCACAGGTCCTGACCTGCACGGTAATCAGACCATCCCAATATTCATCAAGATCGGGGGGCGCTACCTTCCCTGCCGTCACCAGTCGTTTACCGTCGGGCGGCAAAGTCTCCGCATGTCAGATGACTCGGGGCCCGGCTTGTCCAGGCGGCAGATGATCGCCGCGGGCACCACCGGCCTGATCGCCGCGACCGCTGCGGGGCCGGCCCGCTCCGCGGCCCGTGGGCGGCAAGAGGCCGCGGACGGTACACCCGAGCAGATTCACCTCACCTGGGCCGACGATCCGACCCGGACGGTGGTCGTGTCGTGGGCGTCGCCCGGCCAGGCGGAGCGGCCCCGCGTGCGGATCGGGCAGCGGGTCATCGCCGCCACCGAGCGTGCCGCCAGCGAAGCGCCGGGCGGCGGCGTCACCTGGACCTACCACGCCCGGGTGGACGGGCTCCGCCCCGGTGCCACCTACGGGTACGCGGTCACCGCCGACAACGACGCGAACGCGGCCGACCCGTTCAGCGCCACGTTCACGACGGCGCCCGCGGGACGGGCCGCGTTCAGGTTCACCAGCTTCGGCGACCTCGCCGCCCCCGGCCAGGCGCGGCCTGGTGTCCTCCGCGCGCCGGGCGACAACTGGCAGGCAGCCTATGCGGTGGGCGCGGTGGAGACCTTCCAGCCGCTGTTTCACCTGCTCAACGGCGACCTCGCGAATGCCGACGCGGCCGCTGGCGCGCCGAGCCCGGCCGCCCGGGCCCAGGCGTGGCGGGACGTCGGTAACAACGTCCAGGCGTCGGCGGCGAACCGGGCCTGGCTGCCCGCGCCCGGTGACCACGAGCTCGCGGCCGACCGCGGAGAGCAGGCGCCCGCCTCCTACCTCACCAGGTACACCCTGCCCGCCAACGGGGTGGACGGCCTGGAGGGGCGGTGGTACGCGTTCCGGGTTGGCACGGCGCTCTTCGTCTCCCTGAGCGGTGATGACGTCGCCTACTCGGCGGCGGCCGCGCCTGCGGCCGTCCCCGCCCCGCTGCCGCCGGAGCCGTCGGCGGGCGGCCCGCCCGTGCCCGAGGGCACCCCCTCAGGACGCGGCTACTCCGGCGGCGCGCAGACCCGGTGGCTTGAGTCGACCCTGGCGGCCGCCCGCGCCGACGCCTCCATCGACTGGATCGTCGTGCAGCTGCACCAGTGCGCGTGCTCGTCGGCGCTCACGGGCAGCGGGTCCGACCTGGGCATCCGGCGGGAGTGGCTGCCGCTGTTCGACACCTACGAGGTCGACCTCGTGCTGTCCGGGCACGACCACGGGTACGAGCGGTCCTTCCCTGTCCGGGGCTTCGACGCGGCGGCCGGCACGGACACCCTGACCGGCGCGACGGCGGACACGCAACGGCCCCGCCCGGTGACCACGGTGGACAGCGGCGTGTTCGACACCAGCCAGGGCACCGTGCACCTGGTCCTCGGCTCCGGCGGAGGCGCCGGGGGCGCGCGCGGCCCGCAGGGCACGGCGGCGTCGCTCCCCCGGACGGCCACGGTGGTTACCCGGCCCGCGGCGCCCGTGCCCGTACCCGACCAGCGGGCACCCGGCGGCGATCCGCGGCCCGCCGACGCGGTGGAGCCCGCGACCTGGTCGGCGCGGCGCGATACCTCGACCGGGTACGGCATCGCGGTGTTCGACGTCAGCCCCGGCAGTGAGGCGGGCGGCCAGACGTCCATCACGGTGCGGTACTACCACGCGGCCGGCCCTGACCAGGCCGACACTGGGCCGGCCGACACTGTACCGGCCGACACTGGGCAGGCCGGGGCCGACCCCGCGGGCGCACAGGGCGGGCCGACCGACGACTACCGGCTCTTCGAGACCTTCACCCTGGTCCGGCCCCGGTCCGACGGGCGCCGCTGGCACCCTAAGGCGTTAGTGCTCTCTCCCCGTCGGCGGCGCGAGCCCGACGAGCTTGGAGAGGAACCGATCGGCTTGCTCGGGGAAGGGCGGCCAGGGCAGGTCGGGCTCATTAATTCGCAGGGACAGCATGCCGATGACGGCCGTCCGCAGATCGAGCGCGACGGTGGCGGCGTCCCCTGGCGGGGCAACCCCAGCGTCCATGCAGCGCTGCACCGCGGCCGTGGTGCGCGTGAACAGGACCTCTTTGAACGGCATGCCGACCTTGCTCTCGTGCATCACCTTGTAGAGGCCGGGATGATCCTGCACCCAGGCCGCCTGCGCCAGGATCCGTCCGCGCAAGCCGAGAGCAGGGTCCTCCTGTGCGGCCTCGGCCTCGTCCGCGGCCTGGACCATCTCAGCGTGGCAGCGTCGCATGGCCGCCGCGACGAGCGCGTCCCGATCTGGAAAGTACAGGTAAATGGAGGTGGGGGATATCGACACCGCCCGTGCGACCGCGCGCAGCGACAAGGCCTCGTCGTCGGCTAGGTCGCCGAGCATCCGCACGGCGGCGGAAATGATCTCCTCCCGCAGCCGCTCCCCCTGCCCGCGCGCGTTGGGGCGGCGAGGGCCGACGGAGAGGCCGGCCGAGGTGGTGTCGTCCATCGCCCGATCATTCTAGCTTCGCGTTCTTGCGTCGCCGCCGCCGCTAACGATACGCTTGTTCATGCAAGGACAGTTGTCCACATAATTTAAAGGATCACAATGCCGCTAACGCTCCAAGAGGCTCAGACAGTCATCACCGGCGCCCACGAGCGCGCCGCCAAGGTAGGTGCACTGGTCACGGTCGCGGTCGTCGACGAAGGCGGGCACCTGCAGGCCCTCGGCCGCATGAGCGGCGCAGCGCCGCTCTCAGCCCGGATCGCCGAGACCAAGGCGGCCAGCGTCGCCCTCTTCCGGCGCGACGGCGCCGCCCTGCGCCAGATGCAGGAGACCAATCCTGGTTTCTTCGCCCAGCTGGGCCGGGCCGTGCGGGTGCCCATCCTGGCGGGCGCCGGCGCGGCGCTCGTCCTGCGGGGGGACACCGTCCTCGGCGCGCTGGCGGTAAGCGGCGGAATGGTGCCCGGGCAAGACGACGAATGCGCGGAAGCCGCGCTTGCCGTTCTCGCTCCCTAGCTCCTCGCCTGCCATCGTTGTGTGAGTTTCGAGCGTCCCCCGCGCTCAAAACTCACACAACGATGAACGCTTACTAAGGAACCGCGGGCCTGACCGGGGTTGTCTCCTGGGCGGGCATGGAGTTGCTCGTGGGCAGCGGGTAGGGCAGGCCTACGTCGAGGGTGCCGGTGAGCGCGTTGAGCACGGCTTCCTCGACGACGGTGAGGTTGGACCCGATCGAGGTGGACGGCAGCGCGGGGACCGCGGTCACCGGGGAGCTCGTGAGGTTGAGCGCGCCGGTGAAGTCGCCGGTGACGGAGCGGCGCCAGGCGGACAGGTTCGGCACCGTGACCCCGAAGCGGGTCTCGATCAGGCGGAGGGTGCTGGTGTGGTCCAGCGTGCCCGAGTACTTGTAGCCGCCGGCGCTGAACGGGGAGATGACCAGCGCCGGGGTGCGGAAGCCGAGGCCGACCGGGCCGGCGATGCCGCCCGCCGAGCTTGGCAGCGTGCCGGTCAGGTACTCCCCTGCGGTCCCGGCGGGGGCGGCGGCCGGCGGCACGTGGTCGAAGAACCCGCCGTTCTCGTCGTAGTTGACGATGAACACGGTCTGCGCCCAGACGTCGGGATTAGAGACGAGGATGCTCAGGATCTGCTGGACCAGGTATTCGCCCCACTCCGGCGGCGCGGCGGGGTGCTCGCACTCGGCGAGCGGCGGGACGATCCAGGAGACGCTCGGCAGGCTGCCGCTCTTCACGTCGCTCTCGAAGTCACCGGGGAAGTTAGGGGTGAGGCCCTTGGCGATCAGTTCGAGACCGGTGAGGCTGAAGGGATTGGTGTAGTTCTTGAAGTACGACAGGACGCCGAGGCCCAGGATGCCGGTGGGGTCGTTGTAGACCTTCCAGCTGACGCCCGCCTTGAGCAGCGCCTCGGGCATGGTCTCCCAGCTCAGCTTGCCCGTCATGGCCAGCCGGTCGGACGCCGTGGTGATCACCGGGCCGCCATGGCTGCCCGCCGGGTCGATCCAGGCCGACATCGCCATCAGGCGGTTCGGGTCGGTCGGGCCGAGCACCGAGCAGTGGTAGCCGTCGCAGATCGTGAACGCGTCGGCGAGCGCGTAGTAGAAGGCGAGCTCGCTGCGGGTGAAGTAGCCCATGGTGACCGGGCCGTTGGAGTTGCCGTCGGTCGCCAGGTGCGAGGTGATGAACGAGTCGAGCCTGCCGCCGTTCCAGCTGTTGTGCTGGCCGGCCCAGCTGTGGTCGATGTCGTTGGTGTCCTCGCCGTTCTCCGACGGCGGGTTGTTGAGCAGGCGGAACGGCTGCATGTAGCCCGCGCTACTCGGCCCGGTGCCCGGCTGGAAGCCGTACTGGTCGAAGATCGGCGTGCCGTTCGAGTTCTGCGGCACGTCCGGGTCGGAGAAGCCGCGGACTCCCGACAGGGTGCCGAAGTAGTGGTCGAAGCTCCGGTTCTCCTGCATGAGGATCACGACGTGCTTGACGTCGCTGAGGCTCGCGCTCGTGGTGGAGGCGGCGGTGACCTGGTCGAGCAGCCGCGCCTGGTCGTCGGAGATCTTGTCGGGGTGGATGCGGCCCGCGGTGGCCGCGCCAATGGCCGCCGCGGCGCCGCCGACCATGAAGGCACGTCGCGTTGTCTTGTTCTTGCCCGGGTCATCGGTCATGAGGGGAGCGTAGAAGTGGCCGATGGACCCTGGCTAGCCATTCCGTGACATCGAGGTGACGCGCAGGCACACGTGAATGTCGCCGACTGGTGCGCCCTGTGCGATATCTCCCGTCCGGTCTCGTCTGGTGCCAGCGCGCTAGGTGCCGTCACGCAGGTCGGCGGGCGCGCCGGGCTTGTACGTGACCGAGTCGAGGATCGCCGTGCAGCCCGCGCCCGTCGGCGACTGGGCGAGGAAGCCGATGCGGGCGCCGGACGCCTCGCCGAGCGTGAAGTAGCGCAGCAGTTGCCAGTAAGCGCCGTCCGCTGAGGCGTGGAACGCCCACACTCGTCCCGACCTGGTGATGCGTAGCCACAGCGGGCCGCCCGCGGTCTCGAAGGAGTTGCTGTCGTCGGACGTGCCGTGGGTGACCACAGTGACCGCGGTTGGCTTGCGCTGCGGTGACAGCTCGTAGCAGAGCTTGGCCCAGCGCCGTTCGCTGAGGTACAGCAGCAGCACGCCGGCGTCAAAGGTGCTGGCGAAGCCCACGGTCACCCGGGCCGAGAACGTGAAGTCGCTCTCGCCCGGCAGGCCCGTCCACCGGCCCGCGTCCGGGCGCGTGGCCTCGTCGCCGGCCGGGTCGATGAACAGGTCGGACTTGGGGCCGCCGAGCAGCGTTAGCGTCCCGCCGTCCATAGTGGCCTGGCAGGCGGGAGTGCCAGAGGACTCGAAGGGGAACGGCACCCCGGGCAGGAGCAGATCGGTCACCGTGGCAGTCTCCCATGTTCCTGGACCAGTCACGGCACCTCCTCTGATTCCGTTGCCCGCGCTCGCTCTGCTTGTCCCGCTCGCCTCCGCGCGCCCGAAGCCCCCTGTTTCTTCCCTCGTCGGTCAGTCGCTCGTACCGTGTTTCCCCGCTCGCCTCCGCGCGCCCTGAGGGCGGCCTGTGCTCCCTCGTCGCTCAGTCGCTCGTACCGTGTTTCCCCGCTCCTCAGTCCGCGCAGGCCGCCGGCGCGCTTCGGCTCACGGGAAGGCTCCCTCCCTCCTCAGTCCGGGGGCAGGGGCGCGCACTTCGGCTCGCGCTCAGGTAAGCGGTTTCAGCACGCAGAACTCGTTGCCGTCGGGGTCGGCGAGCACGACCCAGCTCACGTCGCCCTGCCCGACGTCGACGCGGCGCGCGCCGAGGGCCACGAGCCTGGCCACCTCGGCGGCCTGGTCGCCCGGGCGCAGGTCCAGGTGGAGGCGGTTCTTGACTGACTTCGCCTCGGAGACCTTCAGGAACAGGAGGTCGGGGGCGACGCCGTCCTCCGGGCTGCCCTCCGGCGGCTCGAGCACCACCTCGCTGTCGCTGTCGTGGGTCCGCCGCCAGCCGAGCGCGGCCTCCCAGAAGTCCGCGCTCTTCGACGGGTG
This sequence comes from uncultured Actinomycetota bacterium, assembly GCA_963767685.1. GTDB lineage: Bacteria > Actinomycetota > Actinomycetes > Streptosporangiales > Streptosporangiaceae > Trebonia. The sequence continues at coordinate 29,559 of CAVYEZ010000003.1, read as the reverse complement.
CGCGGAGTCGATGCACAGGCACTGGATTCGGATGTCCACGAGGCCAGTAAATAGGGTGGAGGGATGGACATCGGATTCGGGGCGGCGGTCGCTGGGGCCTGGGCGACGCCGCGGAACCTGGCGGAGCTGGCGCGGAGGGCGGAGCGGCTCGGATACCGCTCGCTGTGGACGTTCCAGCGGCTGCTCGCCCCGTCCGGCGCCAAGCTGGCGCCGGTATACCGGTCCGTGCTCGACCCGATGGTGTCGCTGGGCTACCTCGCCGCGGCCACTTCGTCGATTCGGCTCGGCGTCGCGGTCGTCAATCACCCGTTTCAGTCGCCGCTGCTACTCGCCAAGCAGGCCGCGACCGTGGACGTGCTGTCCGGCGGCCGGCTGGACCTAGGCATCGGGTCCGGGTGGCTGCGCGAGGAGTTCACCGGTTCGGCCGCGTCGATGGACCAGCGCGGCGCCCGGGCGGACGACTACGTCGCCGCGCTGCGGGCGCTGTGGGGCGGCGCGGGCGGGTACCGGGGGGCGTTCTTCTCGATCCCGCCGGGCCGGCAGGACCCGGCACCAGTGCAGCGGCCGGGTCCGCCGGTCCTCATCGGCGGCATGTCGCGGGCGGCGATGGAGCGGGCCGGGCGGATCGGCGACGGGTGGGTGACCGCGTCAAGCGCCGACCTGTCGGTGATCGCCGAGTCGGCCAAGGTGGTGCAGGGCGCCGCCCGGGCGGCCGGGCGCGGTCCGGCCCGGATCGTCTGCCGCGGCGTCGTGCGCCCGGGCCAGCCGTCGGTCTCCAAGACGAGCGGGCAGCGGCGGCTGCTGTCCGGCTCGTACGAGCAGATCCGCGAGGACATCCGGTGGCTGGAGAGCTGCGGGGTAACCGAGGTGTTCTACGACCTGAACTTCGATCCGGCCGTCGGTGACCCGGCCGCCGACGAGGGCAAGGCGGTGCTGCGCGCGGCGGAGATCCTTGAGGCCCTCGCGCCCGACGTCCGGATGTAAGGGGCAGGACGAGCGGAGCCCCGCGCCCGTTCGGGATGACGGGAATACCAGTATCACCGAACCTCTTTTCAGTGGTGGCCCTGACCCCCCGAGCCTTTGCGGTGCCGGGGCGGAAACCTTTGGGAGTGGAGAAACATGGAGAAGGTGGAGCGGACTGAGGCGGAGTGGCGCGAGCTGCTCTCGCCTGCCGAGTACGCGGTGCTGCGGCAGGCCGGGACCGAGCGGGCGTTTACCGGGGAGTACACGGACTCCGAGACGGTCGGCGTGTACAGGTGCAAGGCGTGCGGCGCGGAGCTGTTCCGTTCCGACACCAAGTTCCACTCGGGCTGCGGGTGGCCGTCGTTTTACCAGCCGACGGCGGAGGACGCCGTGACGCTGATCGAGGACCAGTCGCACGGGATGATCCGGGTCGAGGCCCGGTGCGCGCGCTGCGACTCCCACCTCGGGCACGTGTTCACCGGCGAGGGGTTCGGGACGCCGACCGACGAGCGCTGGTGCATCAACTCGGTCTCGCTGACGCTGGAGCCCGCAGCCGAGGCGTGACCCGGCTTTTACTGGTCGCCCGCGTCGTACCGGCGGTGCCGCTTGGTCTGCGCGCGGCGGCGCTTGTCCGCCAGGCGGCGCTCGCGGGCGCCCCTGGTCGGCTTGGTGGGCACGCGCGGCGGCGGCGGCGGTGCGATCGCCTCGCGGAGCAGGGCGGCGAGCCGCCCGCGGGCGGCGTCGCGGTTCATGAGCTGGCTGCGCTCGGTCTCCGCCGCGACCGTGATCACCCCGTCGGTCAGCCGGGGCGCGAGCCGGGCGAGCGCGCGGTTCTTTTCCCGCTCCGGCAGCGACGGCGAGCGCGCGACGTCGAAAGACAGCTCGACCCGGCTGTCGGTCGTGTTGACCGACTGGCCGCCAGGACCCGATGACCGCGAGAAACGCTCGCGCAGCTCGCCAGAGGGAATTACCAGCCAGCGGTTCACGCGAAGGTCGTCTGGCATGGATTAAGTCTCGCGCATCCGGCGGAGAGCTTCGGCCCGCCGTCCGGGGACCGCCGCTGCGGGCACGGTGTTGCCAGGTGGCCCGGTGTTGCCGGTTCCGGGCCGCGGGCACCGTGTGCGGCCGAATCGTGACCTGGCGGCGCAACCGGCCGGTCCCGCGCTGCCGTCCAAAGGGCATGCGTACCAAGCGTGCCCTTCCCTTGCTTTTCCCGTGCTCTTCGCGCTCTTCGCGCTCTTCGCGCCGCCGGCTCGGCGCGGCGGCCGTCGGATCCCTGATTCTCGCCGCCACGGTGGCCGGCTGCTCCGGCAGCAGTTCCTCCTCGGCGTCCGGCCTCGCGGCGGCCGCCCCGTCCGCCGCCAGCTCCGCCGCCGGTGCTTTCGCCGGCGCGGACGCCGGGAGCTCGGCCGCGAACGCCCCGGCGGCCGGGGGCACCGGCGCCGGGACCGCCGTCAAGTACACCCCCACGGGCCAGCAGCTCATCTATACCGCGCAGCTCACCGTGCGGGCGGCGAGCGTCGGGGCGGCAATCTCGCACGCCACCTCGATCGTCTCGGCGGCCGGCGGGTACGTGTCCGCGGAGAACGCCGCCTCCGGCTCCGGCCAGCCTAGCCAGGCCACGGCGACGGTGACGTTCAAGATCCCGGTCGCCCAGTACGCCACGACGCTGGCGGCGCTGTCCGGCGGCGGGCTCGGCACCCAGCTCTCGCTCGCGCAGCAGGCCCAGGACGTCACCCAGCAGGTCGCCGACGTGGGCAGCCGGGTCAACTCCGACGAGGCCGCGATCGCGCAGCTCCGCACCCTGCTCAAGCACGCGGGGGACGTCAGCTCGCTGCTGTCCGTGCAGAACCAGATCGACTCGCAGGAGTCCGACCTGGAGTCGATGCTCGCGCAGCAGAACGCGCTCAACCACGAGACCTCCTACGCGACCGTGACGCTCACCCTCGTCGGGCCCAAGGCTCCCGCGAAGCCCCCGGCGAAGAGCACGCGGCCGCCCGGTCTCTCCGGCGGGCTCGCCGGCGGGTGGCACGCGCTGCGGGTGACGGTCAGCTGGCTGCTGACGGTCGTCGGCGCGGTCGCGCCGTTCGCCGTGGCGCTGGCCGTCGTGGGCGTCCTCGCCTGGTGGGTCCGCCGCCGGCTCACCCGGCCGCGGAGTACGCCCGCCGATTCGCGTTAGTTCTCGCTAGCGCCGGGAGATAGGCGTGCCTCACTCCCGGCGGCAAGCCAGAACGGCGGCCTAGGCGAGCGCCGAGACCAGTTCCGCCGGCGGCTTGCGGCGGCCGGTGTAGAAGGGGATCTCGACCCGGGTATGCCGCCGGGCTTCCGCGCCGCGCAGGTGACGCATGAGGTCGACGATCCGGTGGAGCTCGTCGGCCTCGAAGGCCAGCATCCACTCGTAGTCGTTCAGCGCGAAGCTGCTGACCGTGTTGGCCCGCACGTCCGGGTACTCACGGGCCATCATGCCGTGCTCGGCGAGCATCTTCCTGCGCTCCGCCGGGTCGAGCAGGTACCACTCGTACGAGCGGACGAAGGGGTAGACGCAGACGTAGTCCTTCGGCTCCTCGTCGGCGAGGAACGCGGGGATGTGGCCCTTGTTGAACTCGGCGGGGCGGTGCAGCGCCATCGCGGACCACACCGGCTCGCAGGCGTACCCGAGCTTGGTCCGCCGGAAGTTGACGTACATCTCCTGGAGCTCGTCGGACGTCGGCGCGATCCACCAGAACATGAAGTCGGCGTCCGCGCGCATCCCCTGCAGGTCATAGCAGCCCCGGGTGATGATGCCCTTGCCCTTCGCCTGCTCGAGGACGTCGGTGAGCTCGGCCGCGATTTCCTCTCTGCCAACCTCCCCGCCCCCCGCCCTTCCGCCCGCCACCGCGCCGAAGTCCCTGTCCGTCACGGTGAACACGGCCCACATGGTGTACCGGATGAGGTCGTTGAGGTCCCGCGCCTTGGGCCGCTGCTTGTCGTCCCTGCCCGCCGCTGTCTCAGTCATAGACCACAAGCTTAGTAATCCCGAACGGGAGCGTTGCCCCGCCCGGCCAGGTACGCCGTGACCTGGGCGGCGGCGGACCTGGCGGTTGCCACGCACGCGGGGATGCCGACGCCGTCGTAGGCGGCGCCGGCGACGGCGAGGCCGGGCTGCGTGGCGACGGCGGCCCGGATCGCCGCGACGCGGTCCAGGTGGCCCACGTTGTACTGGGGCAGGCCGCCGCCCCAGCGGGTGACCCGGCGGGCGATGCTCTTCGCCGTTATCCCGATGGCGCCGGCCAGCTCGGCGGCCGCGAGGGCGGCCAGGTCCTCGTCGTCGCGCTGCAGCACGGCGACATCCCCGCTGCGGCCGACGGAGCAGCGGACGACGTGCACCTGCTCCCCGGCCCTGGCCCGGGCGGCCAGGTGCGGCCACTTGACGGTGGAGAACGTGACGGCCTTCACGGCCCGGCCGTCCACCGCCGGGACGAGGTAGCCGCTGCGCTGCTGGGCGGGGAAGTCTTCCGCCCGGAACGCGAGCGTGACGATGGCCATGGACGCGTACGGGATCTCCGCGAGCCGCGCCGCCGCCTCGCCCGCGCCGTCCTTCAGCAGCCGCGCGGCCGGGGCGGCGGGGGTGGCGAGGATCACGGCGTCCGCGTCCAGGTACTCGGGGTCGGCGGCGGAGCCGACGGTGAGCCGCCAGCCCGTCTCCGTGCGCTTGAGCTCGCGGACCATGGCGTTCGTGCGGACGTCGGCGCCCGACGCCTTGGCCACCGCCTCCGGCAGCGCGCCGATCCCGGTGGTCAGCGAGACGAAGACCGGCGCCGGCCTGGCCGCGGCGCCGGCGGACTGGCCGGCGGCGCCGGCCGGCGGGAGCAGCGAGGCGGCCGCCCCGGTCAGGGTGGCGTGCCCCTGTGCCGCCGCCGCGAGCGGTGCGAGCGTGGCCCGGAAGGACAGGTCCTCCGACCGGCCCGCGTACACGCCGCCGAGCAGCGGGTCGACCAGCCGGTCGACGACCTCGACACCGAGGCGCGAGCCGATGTACTCCGTGACCGACGCGTCGCCGGCGCCGGCGGCCCGGGCTGGCTCCTCCCTGGCCCGCGCGACGCCCTCCGGCGAGACCACCCCGGTCGCGGCGAGCTCGTCCAGGTCGGCGGGCACGCCCATGAACTGCCTGCGCGGCAGCGAGCGCATCGCTCCCCGGGTGTAAATGGCGGATGAGGCGACGCCGGCGGGCACGAGGTCGCCGCCCAGGCCGACCGCGGTGACCAGCTCGATGCCTTCCGGCCGCCTGGCCAGCAGCGCCTCCGCCCCCTCGTCCATCGCCACCCCGGCGACGTCCGACGCGGACAGCTTCCCGCCCAGCCGGGGCGCGCCGTCAAGGACCGTGACCCGCAGGTGCTGGTCCCTGAGGAAGAAGGCGGCGGACAGGCCGGCGATCCCCCCGCCGATCACCACCACGTGTGCCGTCGCGTCAACCGTCATGGCCCCAAGCCTATTATTCGCGGGGAAACCTCAGCGCCACAGGCGGACGGCGCCGTCCTTGCCCGCGGAGGCGAGGGCGCGGGCGTACGGGCTGAACGCCACGTCGTTGACGTGGCCCGCGTGGCCGGACAGGGTCTCGTAACGGCCGCTCACGATCTCCCAGACGGTCACCGCGCCCGTTTCGTAGCCGGCGGCGACCAGCGTGCCGTCCGGGCTGAGCGCGATGGCGTTGACGATGCCGTCGCCCGCCCGCAAGGTGCGGACCACCTCGCCGGTCCGCACGTCCTGCAGCTGTACCGAGCCGTCGGCCCCGGATGACAGGATCCGCGCGCCGTCCGGGCTGAACGTGACGCCGGTCGCCCAGCCGACGTGCCTGCGGAACACCCGCGGCTCACCGCCGGCGGTGAGCCACAGCCGGATGGCGCCGTCCGAGCACGCGGCCGCGATGTGCGTGCCGCCCGGGCTGAAGACAGCGCTGAAAATCGTCTCGCCCTCCGCCCGCAGCTCGTGCAGGCGGCCCAGGGTGCCGGTCTCCCAGAGGCGGGCGACGCCGTCTTCGTGCGCGGACACGAGCAGGTCGCCGTCCGGGCTGAAGGCCACCGCGCGCACCGCCGAGCCGCCCGGCTTGCGCGCCCGTGCCTTCTTGCCGGTCGCCGCCTCGCTCAAGGCGACCGTGCCGTCCCGGCCGCCCGTCGCGATAAGCGCCCCGTCGGGGCTGAACGCCAGGTCGTAGACCGACTGGCCGGCGGTAGGCGTAGTTGTAGCCCTCCGCGACCGTCACGATCCCGTTCCCGTCCGCGTCCGCGGCGCCCGTGGCCAGCCCGACGGCGAGCCCCTCGGTGAAGACCGACCGGGGCAGCTCGGGGCCGATCGGCCTGCCCTCGTAGGAGTACTCCCTGGCCCTCGAGCCGGACAGCACGGCGATGCCGCGGCCCTCGAGGGCAAGCTCCGCCGCCACGTCAAGCTCGCCCTTCTCCTCGGCGAAGCCGCCGCTGAAGCAGCAGTCCAGGATGAGCAGCCGACTCCCGGCGGCACAGCGGTCCAGCTCGCCGAGCATGGCGGCGGCGGGCAGGGCGCTGCGCTGCGGGTATCGCAGCCACGTGTCCGTCGCCGCGAAATAGAGCCGGGCCCGGTCCCTGATGGCGTGGCACGCCAGGTAGAGCAGGACAGTGTCATCCGGCGACCGGCCGCTCAGGAACCGCGCGACGGCCAGGCGGATCTCGGTCTCCGTCCCGTCGGTCAGCATGTCGACCGCGAAGCCGCCCGCGCGGGGATCCGCGAGCGCGGCGGCCAGGTCATGCGCGCCGCTGACCGGGGGCCGAAGCCATGCGAGCTGCGCGTCGGCGTAGGCGGCGGTGGTGATGAGCAGCGCACTGCGCCCGCCGGGCAAGCCGTCCGGGCTGAAGGCAGGCGGACCACCCGGCGCCATAAAAACCCGCCCTCCCGGTCTCTCATGCGCACACGCGGTGTCTCAAAAGGTAACGTACCCGGACAGGTCAGGTGGCTCACAGGAGTGACTGGACGTCGAACAGCGAATGAACGACAGGAAAATTCCACTGCGATACGTATCCGTCGGCCTCGGCCCGGGCGATCTGGATCGGCCGGATGCCCGCCGCCTCCGCGCCGACGCAGAACGTCGGCTGGTCGTCGATGAACAGCGCGTCGACCGCAGCGACGCCGAGCTCCTCGAGCGCGGTGACGTAAATCTCCGGGTACGGCTTCATCGAGCCGACCTCGCAGGACAAGACCACCGCGTCGACCAGCGGAATGATCCCCAGGTAGGTGAGCTTGGCGCGCGTGGTGTCATCGCAGTTGGACACCAGCGCGGTCAGCACTCCCTGGGACCTGAGCCATTCCAGGAACGCCACCGTGTCATCGCACACCCGCGCATAGCGGCGGGCGAGCTCGAGGTCGCGCCGCACCAGGTCGGCGACCAGGCCGGGCTCGGGCTCGATGCCGACGCCGGGCAGCGTCCGCGCGAACGATTCCGCGCAGGTCAGCTTGCCGCGGTCGCGGTCCTCGCGCATCTTGTCCCACTCGGCGAGCCAGTCGCCGATGGCGATCCCGAGCGGCGCGATGAGCTCCTCGGTCCGCGCGACGAAGCGAGACTCCAGGATCGTGTCGTAGACGTCGATCAGGCAGGCCCGTACCACGCGGTCACGCCTGCCTGAGCTTGGCGCGGAGCTGGGCGAGCTCCTCGGCAGTGAACCCGCGGGCGGTCAGCCAGTTCACGGCGCCGCCGTAACGCAGGGCGACCTGCTCGAGGAACGCCTTCATCGTCTCCGGGCGGGGCGCGTGCGCGCGGACGGGGACGCCGTTCACGCCGCCGGCGTACATCTTGGAGCGGGCCAGCCGCTCGATGATCGCCTCGATCCGCTCGTCGCTCGCCGCGTAGTCGGCCACGATGGCGTCCTGCTCCACCCCGGCCACGGCGAGGGTGAGCGCGATGACCACGCCGGTGCGGTCCTTCCCGGCGGCGCAGTGCACGATCGCCGCCCCGGGCGCGGTGGCGATCGAGCGGAGCGCGCCGACGACCTCCTCCGGGCGGTTCTCCAGGTAGCCGAGGTAGTGCCCGCACATCGGGTCGTCCGGGTACCGCTCGCGGTCGGCCGCGGCCGCCTCGGTCACCAGGGCGGCCTTCACCGTGTCGGACACGTCGAGGAACTCCCTGAGCACCGGGTGGTGGGCGTGCCGCACGCTCGCGAGCGCGTCGAGCGGCGCGGGTCCCTCGATCGTCACCTCGTTCGTGGAGCGCAGGTCCACCACCGTCGACACGCCGATGTCGTCGACGAGCCTGGCGACGTCGCCTGCCGTCAGCTCCTGGAGGTTCTCCGAGCGGAGCAGCCTGCCGGTCACGGTGGTGCCGCCGTCGGTGGTGGGCAGCCCGCCCAGGTCGCGCACGTTCACGGCGCCTTCTAGCTCAATCCATGCCACGTCCCTATTGTCCCATTTGCAGCAACAGGCCGGCCCACCGCGTCCGCAAACCCCCGGTGAACAGTGAGGGGATCAGCGGCCCAGGTAGGCGAGAACGGCCCGGACGCGGCGGTTGTCGTCGTCTGACGGCTGGAGGTCAAGCTTGGCGAAGATGGACGCGGTGTGCTTGGCGACCGCGCGCTCGGTGACGAATAGCCGGGCCGCGATCGCCGCGTTGGAACGGCCTTCTGCCATCAGCTCCAGAACCTCGCGCTCGCGCCGGCTGAGCCTGCCGATCGGCCCTTCGGTCGCGGTGTTGCGCGCCAGCAGGCGGGCGATCACCTCGGGGTCCATCGCGGTGCCGCCGTGCGCGACCCGGGTCACCGCGTCCGTGAACTGCGCCCCGTCGAGCACCCGGTCCTTGAGCAGGTAGCCGACGGCGCCCGCGCCGTCGGCGAGGAGCTCGCGAGCGTAGAGCTGCTCGACGTACTGGGAGACGACGAGGACGGGCAGGCCGGGGATCTCGGCGCGGGCCGTGAGCGCCGCCCGGAGCCCCTCGTCGGTGAACGTCGGCGGCAGCCGCACGTCGACGACGGCGACGTCGCAGCCGCCCTTCCTGATCGCGGCGAGGAAGTCCTCGCCGTTGTCGGTGGCAGCCGCGACCTCGAAGCCGTATGCCTCGAGGAGCCTGATCAGCCCCTCGCGCAGGAGGAACAGGTCTTCCGCTATGACAACGCGCACGGCACTTCCAGGATCGCCTCGGTCGGCCCGCCTGCCGGGCTGGTGACGACCAGGATGCCATCGAACGCGGCCAGCCTGCGCTCGATGCCGCGCAGCCCGGTGCCGCGGGACGGGTCCGCGCCGCCGGCTCCGTTGTCCCTGACGCTGATGCGCAGCGCGCCGGACTCGTGCCGCAGGTCCACCTCCGCCTCCCTCGCGCCCGAGTGCTTAGCCACGTTGGCCAGCAGCTCGCTGACCGCGAAATAAGCGGCGGACTCGACCGGGGCGGGCGGGCGGCCCGGCAGCGTTCCCGTTACCAGGACCCGTAGCGGGCTGTCCAGCGCGGTCGCGCGGACCGCGTCGGCGAGGCCGCGGTCGGCCAGCACGGGCGGGAGGATGCCGCGTACCAGGTCGCGCAGCTCCACCAGGGCCCGGGCCGACGCGTCCCGCGCCTCGTAGAGCAGGGCGCGGGCCGCGGCCGGGTCGGTCTCGATCAGCCGCCCGGCGGCGTCGAGCGTCAGCCCCATCGCGACCAGCCGGGCCTGCGCGCCGTCGTGCAGGTCGCGCTCGATCCGGCGCAGCTCGGCCGCCCCGGTGTCCAGTGTCTCGCTGCGCGTCCTGGCGAGATGGGCCACCCGCAGCTCGAGCTCGGCCTGCGCCGACGGGGCGAGTACCAGCCGGGCCAGGCGGGCGTAGCCCCGCAGCAGCGGCGGCGCGATCCAGGCGCCGGCGGCGACCATGGCGAGCCCGATGATGAACAGCACCAGCGGCGTGTTGCCGGGGAAGGCCGGCGGCGGCACCAGGCGCTGCAGGCCGTAGAACCCGGGCAGGGCGCCAAGCGCCGGGATGATGAAGGCAACAATGCCGGCGCCGAACAACGTCGGCGGCACGAGCAGGAGCAGCAGGCCGGCCACGGCGTTCGCCGCGAGCCACAGCAGGTCCCGCCAGGTCGCCGGGTCGGTCAGCAGCCAGCTCATCCGCTGCCGGTAGCCGGGCAAGCTCGTGGCTGGCCACCAGGCCCGGCGCACTCCTGGCGGCGCCGGCGCGTACGCCTGGCGGATCGGCAGGCCGCACCACCGCGCGCTCAGCCGCCGGGTGAGACTGGCGTACCGCCGGCCCGTGAGCAGGGCCGCGGGCAGCACCAGCCAGCAGCAGCACGCCCCGATCAGCACGCCGAGCAGGTAGGTAAGGTCCTGGCCGCCCTGGGCAAGTCGGCCCCCGAGCGCGTCCTGGACCAGGTGGCCGAGGCCGAGCCCGCCGACCACGACCGGCGCGACCGTGACGACAAGCAGCGTGGTTCCCGCGAGCAGCAGGCCGGCCAACGCCAGCGCCCGGACCAGCGCGAGCAGCGCGCCGCGGATGCCCCGCCGGCCGCGGTCCGGCTGTCCGGGCCCGCCGCCCGGCGACCGCTCCATGATGTCGGGTGCCATGCCCTCTAGTCTGCCTCCAGCGGCCCCGGTCACGCAGTGTCGCCAGCACCCCGGAGCGGATGGTGTACCTAGGTCTACCCGCAGACGCCGTTCAGCCGTATGTCGCCGTAGCCGCCCCGCTTCCTACGGTTGCGGGCATGAACGTCATCGAGACCAACGCGCTTGGCAAGCGCTACCGGCGCAAGTGGGCGCTTCACGACTGCACGCTCGCGATCCCAGGCGGCCACCTCGTCGCCCTTGTCGGCCCGAACGGCGCGGGCAAGTCCACCCTGCTCGGCCTGGCAGTGGGACTGACCAGGCCCTCTTGCGGCACGCTGGCCGTGCTCGGCGGCGAGCCGGCCGGCTCGCCGGACGCGCTCGACCGCATCGCCTTCGTCGCCCAGGACGCCCCCCTCTACAAGAACCTGCCGGTCGGCGCGATGCTCGGCGTCGCGCGCCACCTCAACAAGCGGTGGGACCAGCGGCACGCGGAAGACCGCCTCGTCCGCCTTGAGATCCCCCTCGGCCAGCGGGTTGGCACGCTGTCCGGCGGGCAGAAGGCGCAGCTCGCGCTGACGATCGCGTTGGCCCGCCTGCCGGCGCTGCTCGTGCTCGACGAGCCGTTCTCCGCGCTCGACCCGGTGGCCCGCGACGACTTCCTGGCGTCCGTGGTCGAGGCGGCGCGCGGCGACGGCATCTCCGTGGTGCTTTCCTCGCACGTGCTCGCCGAACTCGAGCGGGTCGCCACCTACCTCGTGGTACTCGGCCGCGGCGAGGTGCGAGTCGCCGGCCCGGTCAGCGAGCTGATCGCGTCCCACGGGGCCGGGCTCGAGGAGATCGCTCTCCGCTATCTCCGGGCCGTAGTCCCCTCAGCCAGAACGGAGGCGGCGGAATGAGCACGCCCACCATGAGCCTCCCAGCGGGGAACGCCGCGAAGGCGCGTCCCGTGCCCTGGCGCAGCCTCGCCTGGGTGACGCTGCGGCAGCATCGCGGGCTGTTCGTCGGCCTGGGCGTGCTGCTCGGACTGATCGCCGTCTACCTGGTGGTGATGGCGATCATCGAGAACAACGCCTACGCCGCCGTGGCGGCCTGTCACCCGGCCGGCGTGCTGCGCTGCCAAGAGCCCAAGAACGCCTTCATCAGCGACTACTGGGGCGGCGACAACTCCGCGCTGCCGAGCGGCGGCGCGCAGACGGTGTCCAGCCTGCTGTTCGCGGTGCCGGTGCTGCTCGGCGCGTTCGCCGGCGCGCCGCTGCTCTCCCGTGAGCTGGACAGCGGGACGTTCAGGTTCGCCTGGACGCAGGGCGCCGGCCGGACCCGGTGGGCGCTCAGCACGCTGGTGCTCCCCGCGCTCGTCGTGCTGCCGGTGACCGGGGCGTTCACCGCGATCTTCTACTGGTACCTGCGGCCGTTCCTCGCGCTCGGCCAGGTGAGCGAGATGCTCCCGCTGTCGTTCGCGCTGCTCGGGGTGGCGTTCGCCGCCTGGACGCTGCTCGCCTACTCGCTCGCCGCGTTCCTCGGCGCCGTCTTCCGGCGCAGCGTGCTCGCGATGGTGCTGACGCTGGTGCTCTACATCGTGCTGGCGATAGCGACCGCGACCGCGATCAGGCCGCACTACGCGACGCCGGTCACCGTGCCGTCCGGGGCCGTTGGCAGCGCGGGCGCGAGCAACAGCAGCGGCTGGGTGATCAGCGACCTCGAGAAGGCGCCGAACGGCCAGGTGCTGAGCCGGGACGACCTGTACCACGACTTCCAGCGGTTGCCGTCCAGCGTCCAGAACTCAACGAACTCCAATGCGTTCACCACCTGGCTGACCAGGCACGGCTACACCTCGTGGACCAGCCTGCAGCCCGACTCGCGGTTCTGGGAGTTCCAGCTCATCGAGGGCGCCTGGCTCACGGCAGTGAGCGCCGCGCTCACCGGCGCGACGGTCTGGCTCGTCCGCCGTCGCGGCGCCTAGCCCCTCTCGTGGATCAGGTCCACGAGGCGGGCGAGGATGTCGGGGTCGGTTTCCGGGGGGACCCCGTGGCCCAGGTTGAAGATGTGGCCGCCGCTGAGCGTCCGGCCGCGGTCGAGGATCGCGCGGGCGCGGGGCTCCACCGCCTCCCAGCCGGCCAGCAGCAGGGCCGGGTCGAGGTTGCCCTGGAGGGCCTTATGGTCGTGGCCGGTGGCGGCGCGGACCCGGCGCGCGGCCTCGTCGAGCGGGATGCGCCAGTCCACGCCGATCACGTCCGCGCCCGCTTCGCTCAGGAGGCCGAGCAGCTCGCCGGTGCCGACACCGAAGTGAATCCGCGGCACGCCGGACGGCGCGAGGGCGGCGAAGATCCGGCTGGTGTGCGGCAGGATCGCGTGCCGGTAGTCCTCGGGGCTGAGCACGCCGACCCAGGAGTCGAAGAGCTGCACCGCGGCCGCCCCGGCGTCGACTTGCACCTGGAGGAACGCGGTCGCGATCGCCGCGAGCCTGCCCATGAGCGCGTGCCACAGCTCGGGGTTGCCGTACATCATGGCCCTGGTCCGGTCGTGGTTCTTCGACGGGCCGCCCTCGATCAGGTACGAGGCGAGCGTGAACGGGGCGCCGGCGAACCCGATCAGCGGCTTGCCGCCGAGCTCGCCGGTCAGGGACTTCACGGCCTCGCTGATGTACGGCACGTCGTCCGGCTCGAGGGGGCGCAGCCGCTCGACGTCGCCAAGCGTGCGGTAAGGCCTTTCGATCACCGGGCCGACGCCCGGCTTGATGTCCACGTCGACGCCGATCGCCCGCAGCGGCACCACGATGTCGCTGTACAGGATCGCCGCGTCGACGTCGTACCGGCGCAGCGGCTGCAGCGTGATCTCGGTGACCAGCTCGGGCCGGGTGCACGACTCCAGCATCGCGATGCCCTCCCGCACCCGGCGGTACTCGGGCAGCGACCGCCCCGCCTGCCGCATGAACCAGACCGGGGTATAAGGCACCGGCTCCCCCCGGCAGGCGCGGAGGAAGGGCGAGCTTGGCTGCTTACCTGGCTGGGGCTCGGTCACCCAGCGAGTGTATCGAACGGGGTCTCCACCACTGCTCTCCACCACTGCTCTCCACAGGGGGCCGGCCCGACGACACGCCGGACGAGATACGCCGAAATCACGCTCGTACATGCCAAGATCGGGGGGAGTTTCACCACGTACCACGCAGTAAGCCATGTAGTACGCAGTGAATAGCAGCGACGCAATTGTAGGGGGCACCGCGATGAGGCAGCCGCTTGGGAATTGTCCCGGATGTGGAGGCGACGAGCCCTTCGAACCGGTGCACGCGGATGTCCGGTGCCCGGACTCCGGCGGCGAATGCCCCGAGTGGGTGTGTTCGGCCTGCGGTGCCGGGGTATTCATGGGCACTGTGATCATCGGCACTCCCACGCCCGTCGCCGGCGAAGCCACCGCGGCCCCGGCCAGACAGTCCGCCCGTGCCGCGTAGCCGCGGCGCCGGGGCGCGCACTGCCCGGCGGCCGGCGGCCCGCCCGTGCACCGGGCGCTTCCAGGCACGACGTACCCTCAGGCCATGAGGTTGGCGGACACGCCCGTGCCAGCGCGGGCAGGCGGGGACGCGGACGCGGCTGGCACGGTCCCTGGTAGCACAGTAGCTTCTGGCGGCACAGGGGTCCCGTTCGTCACGGCGGTGGCCGCGCTCCAGGCGGGCCGTGACGCGGTGGCCGAGGTCAGGGACGACCTCGCCTTCGAGGACTGGCCGGCGCCGAAGCGGCTCGCGCCGCACGCGTTCGCCCTCGCCATCACGGCCTACCGGGACGGCGAGGAGGCGGGCACGGGGAAGCTCGTACTGCTGCATGACGCGGCGGGGCAAGACGGCTGGACGGGCACGTTCCGCGTGGTGGCGCAGGTGCACGCCGACGTGGAAGAGGAGATGGCGGCCGACCCGCTGCTCGGCGAGGTCGGCTGGTCCTGGCTCACCGACGCGCTCGACCTGCACGCACCCGGCTACGGGGCCGCGAGCGGGACGGTGACGAGGGTCATCACCGAAGGGTACGGCACCAAGGCGGACGAGCCGCCGTCAACCGGCTTCGAGCTGCGCGCGTCCTGGTGCCCGGCCGACGACGAGATCGAAGACGAGCTTTACGGCGCCGTCCTCGCCTGGTCGGACGCGCTCGCGGCCGCGGCGGGCCTGCCCGCCCAGCCCCCCGGCACCCGGGCCCTCGGTCACGGGCGGCGGGGCCGCCGGGGAACCGGCGGCGGCAGCAGGCGGCACCAGTGACGGCCGCGGGCGCGCCGAGCGAAGAAGAGCCTCAGGCGCCGGAGACCGAGCCTGGTACCGTCGCGGCGGATCCCGGCGCGGCCGGCGTCGATGAGGCCGGGCCGGACGCAGTCGGTGACGAGCCCGGCCGGGAGGTCATCGACCTGCTCGAGCCCGCCGACGGGCTGCCGCCGGTGGTCGCGACCGCGGAAGACCTGACGGCGGCCGTCGCCCGGCTCGCGGCGGGCACCGGCCCGGTCGCCGTCGACGCCGAGCGCGCCTCCGGGTACCGCTACGGGCAGCGGGCCTACCTCGTCCAGCTCCGCCGGGCGGGGGCGGGGACGGTACTCATTGACCCGATCGCCTGCCCTGACCTGTCCGGGCTCGGCGCCGTCCTCGGCGATGTCGAGGCGGTGCTGCACGCCGCGTCCCAGGACCTGCCCTGCCTCGCCGAGATCGGCTACCAGCCAAGGGAACTGTTCGACACCGAGCTGGCCGGGCGGCTGCTCGGCTACCCGCGGGTGGCCCTCGGCACGATGATCGAGGAAGTGCTCGGCTTCCGGCTGGCTAAGGAGCATTCGGCCGCGGACTGGTCGGTGCGGCCGCTGCCAGCGGAGATGCTCAAGTACGCGGCGCTCGACGTCGAGGTGCTGATCGACCTGCGCGACGCGCTCGCCGAGCAGCTGCGCGAGCAGGGGAAGACCGAGTGGGCCAGGCAAGAGTTCGCCGCGATCGCGGCCGCTGCCCCGCCGCCGCCCCGGGCCGACCCGTGGCGGCGCACCTCCGGGATACACAAGGTGCGCACCCGGCGGGCCCTCGCGGTCGTGCGCGAGCTGTGGCAGACGCGAGACGAGATCGCCCGCGACGCCGACCTGTCACCGCGCCGGGTGCTGAGCGACCAGGCCATCGTCGATGCGGCGCGGGCCGAGGCCGCCAAGCCGCCGCCGACCGGCCGGCCGCAGCTTGAGCGGATCAGCGGGTTCCACGCGCGTTACGCCCGCAAGTACTCGGACCGCTGGGCGGCCGCCGTCCTCCGCGCCCGCCAGCTCGACGACGCCGAGCTGCCCGAGGTCGCGGCCGCGGCCGCCGCCCCGGGCCCGCCGCCCGCGCACCGCTGGGCGGAGCGCGACCCGGCGGCGGCGGCCCGGCTGGCGGCCGCGCGGGAGGCGATCGGCGCGCTCAGCGCGGCGCACCGCGTGCCCATGGAGAACCTGCTTCCCCCGGACGCGCTGCGCCGCCTGGCCTGGGAGCCGCCGGAACCCGCGACCACGGAAACCATCACCGCGGCGCTGACGGCCTCCGGGGGACGCCCCTGGCAGGCGGGGCTGACGGCCGGGCTGCTCGCGGAGGCGTTCGCGACCGCCGCCGGAGCATGATCACCGCGGCCACCGCCTCGGCTACGCTGGACGGCAACCTGTCGTTCAACGCAGCGACGGCTGAGGATCCACCGGGAGGACTGACCGCCACGTGCTTACCGCCGCCGCCACCGCGCTCGGTCACGCGGCACTGGCTCACGCGGCACTGGCTCACGCGGCACTGGGCAGCGGATCGCAGCCGGTGCTGCCGGGATTCCTCAATTCCCTGTCGTCACCGCTAGAGCACTTCGGGATCTGGGCGATTCTCCTGCTCGTGCTGCTCGAGGACTTCGGTATCCCGGTGCCCGGCGAGACCGTGCTCATCGCGGGTGCCATCTTCGCGGGGTCGGGGCGGCTTAACATCGTCGCGGTCGGCGTCACCGGGTTCGTCGCGGCGGTGCTCGGCGACAACATCGGGTACGGGATCGGCCGGTTCGGCGGGCGCGCCCTGGTGGAGCGGTGGGGCAAGTACGTCTTCATCACCCCGGAGCGACTCGACAAGGCGGAGGCGTTCTTCAAGCGGCACGGCGGCAAGATCATCACGATCGCGCGGTTCATCGAGGGGCTCAGGCAGGCCAACGGGATCATCGCCGGCATCACCGACATGCACTGGCTCCGCTTTGTCGCCTACAACGCGCTCGGCGCCGCGCTCTGGGTCGGGACCTGGGTGAGCGTCGGCTACTTCGCGGGCCAGCACATCACGACGATCTACAACACCATCACGAGGTACTCGCTGTACGCGGCGATCGCGGCGGTGGTGCTGATCGCCGCCTGGGTGGTGCACCGGCTGCGCAAGCGCCGCCGGTCCCCGGCGACCGCGGTCCAGCAGATGGCCGCCGGGCGGGAAACGGCGGCTCAGCCAGCTGCGGCCGGGCAACCCGGGCCCGCGGCACCGCAGGAGGCCGCCGCCAAGGCCGAAACCGCGGCTCAGCCAGCGGACGCCGCCCAGCCAGAAACCGCGCAGCAGGAAACCGCCGCGCCGCCCGTGGCCGGCGCCCAACCGGAAACCGCGGCCCGCGAGCAGGCCGGCAGTGGTCAGGCGGAAGCCGCCGACGGCGGCCGCCGCGACGGAAACGGCCGCGGCGAGCGGCAAGGCGTGGCGGCCGGCGAGGACGGCAGCCGGGACCGGGCGGCCCGCCCGGGCCAGGGGCGCACGGGCTCTCAGGACTCCGAGAGGTCGTAGCGGTCGGCGGAGACCAGCACGCCGACCGGGCCGGCGGGTTCGCCACCGCCGCCCGCCGCGCCACCGCCGGCCGCGGCTTGCCCGCCGTCGCGGTCGTCAGCGCCCGGCTGGCCGCCGGCCGGGGTGGTGCCGGCCGACGGGGTGCTGGCCGGGCTGGTGCGGTCGGGGGCGAGCCCGCCAAGGATGCGCCGCCACCAAGGGCGCGACGCCGACGGCGCCGCCGCCACCAGGCCGGCCGTCGACGGCGGCCCTTCGACACGGCCCGCCGGCTCCTTCACCGAGGGCAGCGGGGCCACGTTCAGCACCCAGAAGCCGGACGTGGGAAGCGCGTCATCCCACTCCTTGGGCACGTCCGCGATGGCGTCGCCGGGCTCGATGCCCGATTCGCCGGCGGAGTAGCCGGCCAGGGCCGTGAGCGCCGCCTCCTGCAGCACGGGCAGGTTCTCCCGGTGGGCGCAGATCACGGTCGGCTCGCCCGCGGCGATGGCCTCGCGGACCAGGGCGGCAATCTCGGTTCCAGAGTCACCCGCATCCGTTCGGGATGACTGGTTGTGAATGTAAAGCGACCGCTCGAGCCGCACCTGCTCGCCGGTCAGTTCGGCCAGCGGGCGGAGGGTGTCCGCGCAGCGGACCGCGGTCGAGCTGATCAGCCGCGGGGTTGGGGCGAAGCACGCGAGGAGGTCGGCGAGGGCCTTGGCGTCGGACCAGCCGGAGTCGTCGAGCGGGCGCGATGAGTCGGCGCGCTTCCAGCCGCTCTTCGCGACGGACCGTGAGTGACGCAGCAGGATCAGCGGGACCGTCTGCGCAGGACGGGCGGCGAAGTCGGCGAGCACGCCGTGGTCGTGCGTGTAGCTGACGCGGTCCACGGCGCGGGCGGCCGGCACCCAGGCGACCTCGTCGACCTCGGAGTTCGGCACCGCGCGCTCGTCGACGGACAGCACCCGGGCCGCCCAGTAGTGCACGCGCTTGGGGCGGCCGCCGACGTTGTAACGGACCGAGACGAGGCGGCGGCCGAGGGCAAGCCGCGCGCCGCCCTCTTCGAGCACCTCCCGGACGGCCGTGACCGGGGGCGGCTCGCCGGGCTCGGTCTTGCCCTTGGGCAGCGACCAGTCGTCGTACTTCATGCGGTGGACGAGCAGGATCTCCGGCTCGCCGTCCGGCCCCGGCCGCCAGGCGACCCCGCCGGCCGCCTTGATCAGCCTGGATCCCGGCTTGTTGTTAGGCATCAGGAAGACGTCCTCGGATCTTGTCCATGATCAGGCTCTCGTGCACGTCGCGCAGCGGCAGGCCGGACTCGTCGCGGGCGTGCCTTGTCCAGTTGCCGTCGCCATCGAGCCACCAGGAGGACGTGCCGTCGTCCATGCCGAGGGCGACCAGGTCACGCAGTCTAGTGGAATGAGCCGGATCGGTCACCCTCACCAGGGATTCCACCCGCCTGTCGAGGTTGCGGTGCATCATGTCGGCGCTGCCGAGGTAGACCTCGTTGCCGGCGTCGGGGTCCTCACCGGGCTGCGGCCGCGGGTCGGGCTCGCCGGTGCCGAAGGCGTAGACCCGGGAGTGCTCGAGGAACCGGCCAAGGACGCTGCGCACCCTGATGTTTTCCGACAGGCCGGGCACGCCGGGCTTTAGCGCGCACATGCCGCGCACCCAGATGTCGACGGGCACCCCCGCCTGCGCGGCCCGGTAGAGCGCGTCGATCACCACCTCGTCGACGAGCGCGTTGCACTTGAACGCGATCTTGGCCGGCTTGCCCGCGCGCGCCCGCGCGGCCTGGCGGCCGATGCGGCCGACGATGCCCGCGCGCAGCGAGTCGGGGGCGACGAGCAGGCGGCGGTAGCCGCTCTTCCTGCTGTAGCCGGTGAGGTGGTTGAACAGGTCGGTGACGTCCTCGCCCACCCGGTTATCGGCGGTGAGGAGGCCGAAGTCCTCGTACAGCCGCGCGGTCGTCGGGTGGTAGTTGCCGGTACCGATGTGGCAGTAACGCCGCAGGCTGCCGTCGGGCTGCTGGCGGACGATGAGCATGACCTTGGCGTGCGTCTTCATGCCGACGAAGCCGTAGACGACGTGGCAGCCCGCCTCTTCGAGCTTGCGGGCCCAGGCGATGTTCGCCCGCTCGTCGAACCTGGCCTGGATCTCGACCACCACCACGACCTGCTTGCCCGCCTCCGCGGCGTCGATGAGGGCGTCCACGATCGGGCTCTGCCCGCTGGTGCGGTAGAGGGTCTGCTTGATCGCCAGCACGCGGGGATCGGCGGCGGCCTCCTCGACGAGGCGCTGCACGGTCGTCGTGAACGAGTCGTAGGGATGGTGCACCAGGATGTCGCGCTCGTCGATGGCGGCGAAGATGGACATGTCCGTCGGCACCGCCTTGGCGTTCGGGATGAACGGCGGGTACCTCAGCTCCGCGACGGGCAGGTCGGCGATCGCGTTGAGGCCGGTCAGGTCCAGGGGCCCGGGCAGCCGGTAGAGCGCGTTGTCGTCCACGCCCAGTTCCCTGGCCAGCCGGATCAGCACGTCGTCGGACATGTCCTGCTCGACCTCGAGCCGGACCGCCGGCTCGAAGCGCCGCTTGACAAGCTCCCGCTCCATCGCCTGGAGCAGGTTCTCGGTGACGTCTTCGTCCACCTCGAGCTCACGGACCCTGGTCACCCGGAAGACGTAGTGCTCGATGATGTCCATCCCGCCGAACAGCTGGTTCAGGTGCGCGGCGATCACGTCCTCGATCGGGACGTAGCGGTAGCGGTTGACGTTGAGGAACCGCGGCAGCGACGGCGGGACCTTGACCCGGGCGAACAGCGTCAGGCCGTTGACCGGGTCGCTGAGGGTGACCGCCAGGTTGAGCGACAGCCCCGAGATGAAGGGGAACGGGTGCGAAGGGTCCACCACCAGCGGCGTGAGGACCGGGTAGATCCGGTTCCTGAACAGCTCGGCGAGCTCGGCGCGCTCGCCCGCGGTCAGCTCCTTCCAGCGGAGGATCTCGATGTCGTGGCGGGCCAGCTCCGGCTTGATGAGGTCGGCGAAGGCGGCGGCGTGCCTGCTGGCGAGCTCACCGGACTTGACGAGCGTGTTCTTGAGCAGCTCGTCGGGGGTGTAGCCGGAGGGGATGTAGACCGGTAGCCCGGCGGCCATCCGCCGCATCAGGCCCGCCACCCGCACCATGACGAACTCGTCCAGGTTAGAGGCGAAGATGGCGAGGAACCGCACCCGCTCGAGCAGCGGTGTCTGCTCGTCCTCGGCGAGCTCGAGTACCCGCTGGTTGAACAGCACCCAGCTCTGCTCCCGGTCCAGGTACCGCTGGGCGGGCAGCTCGGCGCGCGCCCGGCCGCTCCCCTCTCCTAGGTCGCCGAGGGCGGCGTCGTCCGCATCCGCCGGATAGCCCGTTTCTGAGATCTCCTCTATTTCGGCGATATCCGTGACATCCGCTCGCGGGCTGTCCTCTGGTGCCGCCGAGTCGCCTGTTACGGTCCCGGTCTCGCTGACGCTCATGATCCTCATTTTCCCGTGCGCGCTCTCGTCAAAAGCGGCACCCCACCCTTTGGGGACCTGGTCCCGTCAGTCGGCCTGATTACCGGGCCGCGCGAAGGGGCCGGCCGGGTGCGCGGGCGAGGATGAGCGGGCGAGCCCGGGCGCGGGCTCGTACGCGGCGACGGTGCCGGCCGTCCTCCCGGCGCCGGTGCCGGCCGCGATCGCGTGCACCCGCAGGTACTCCTGTCCCCGGGGCGCGCGGGCGGCGCAGGTCGTCAGCGGGCGCCTAACGTAGCGGGGGGCCGATCCGCCGGGTGTGCTGACGCGCAGCCCGGTGGCGCGCACCGGGCCGCACCGGGACGCCGGCACCGCCGCGTCCAGGGTCGCGTGCGCGGACTGCCCGGGGGCGAGCACGACGCGGTGCGCGGCGGTGTCCCGGTCGTCGCCGGCGGCGGCGCCGACCTGGACGCCGTCTCCCCGGTAGGCCGCCACGTCCGGGTAGCCGGCGAGCGCGCACGACGCGCGGGACACGTTGGTGAAGTCAAGCCGGTAGCGGGTGATCACCGCGGTCACGCGGGCGCCGGGGCCAAGGGAGATGCGCAGCCCGGGCGCCGCGCACCGCGCGGTTACCGGCCCGGGCGCGAGCTTGGCCGCCGCGTGCTGCGCGTCGGGCCCCTTCGCGGACGTCAGCGCGGCGTCCACGTGGGTGCCGCGGCTAAGGACGACCGCGAGCGCCGCGGTGGCACCGAATGCCACGGCAGTGGCGAGTCGCCAGCCCAGGCTCGCGCGTGCCCGCATCGCAGCCCCCTCGCAACGATCACCGCGTACGTACCCATCTTGACCTGTACACACGGGTTTGCCTAGGCCTAGGTCCGCCTTGGCGGTCGCGGCCAGTGCCTATAATTCCTATGTGATTAGTGGCGATAACGGCGTGCTGCTCCCCCGTCCGGACGACGCGGTCATCGTGGTCGAGCCGCCGGGCCCGGGCTCCGGTTACTGGGCCGGCGGCCCGTCGGCGGTGGCCGCCGACGGCGGCGTCTACCTCGCTTACCGGCTGCGCCGCCCGGTGGGCAGCGGACGCGGCTACGCGGTCGGTGTCGCGTTCGCGGCGGACGGCGTCCACTTCGGCGCTCCCCTTACGGTGATCGCGAAGGAGGACGTCGCGACCGAGTCGCTGGAGCGCCCCGCGCTGATCCGCCTTCCTGCGGGCGGCTGGCGCCTGTACCTGAGCTGCGCCACCACGGGGACCAAGCACTGGCGGGTCGAAGCGACCGACGCCGCGCACCCGGCCGAGTTCGACGTCCGGCGGCGCCGCGTCGTGCTGCCGGGCGACCTGCGCAAGCGGGCGGTCAAGGATCCGGTCATCGCCTGCCATGACGGCCGGTGGCACCTGTGGGCAACCATCCACCCGCTGGCCGATCCCGGTGCGACCGACCAGATGACGACCGAGTACGCCACCAGCGCGGACGGCCTCGACTGGACCTGGCAGGGCGTCGCCCTGGCCGGCCGGGCGGGCGAGTGGGACAGCAGGGGCACCCGGGTCACCGCGGTCCGCTTCGGCGGCGCCGGCCGGTACCCGGTCACCGCGTACTACGACGGGCGCGCCACCGCCGCGGAGAACTACGAGGAGCGGACCGGAATCGCGCTCGGTACCGACCCCGCGGCGCTGACGGCCACGTCGCGTCCCGGCGCGGGCCCGGCCGTCAGCTCCCCGCATTACCCCGGCGGCCTGCGGTACCTCGACCTGGTCGACCTGCCGGACGGGCGGACGCGCCTTTACTACGAGATGGCCCAGCCCGGCGGTTCGCACGCCCTCGTCACCGAACTGCGCTAACCCAGGCGCCCCCCGGGACCGGGCTAGCGACGAAAGCCGTTCTTTGCCTGGGCCTGGCCGGCCGGCCGGGTGCCGACCATGTTCCCCGAACGGTCGCGGGGCGCCAGCCAGTCGCTGAAGTCCTCGCCGAGCACGGTCTCCAGCTTCTTGATGTCGGCGGTGAACTTCGGCAGCAACGCCTCGCGCTGCTGCCAGCTCAGCGGCTGGCGCTCGCGCCGCCCGCGCTGCAGGAATCGCTCGAGCCGGTGGGTCGCCGTGGTGGCCGTTGACCCTGGCAGCAGCCGGCCGACCGCGTCGCTGGCGCGCATGCCGAGGGAGACCGCGCGATGCGCGAGGGTGTGCTCCGGGTGCGCGGTGACGTTCTCCCTGGGGATCTCGGCCAGCACCCCGGTCGCGACGCCGAGGAACCCGCAGATCTTGTCGAGCGTGGCCACCGGGTCATCGATCAGCAGCCGGTAGCGGAGCACGAGCACCTGCTCGGGCGGAAATAGCGAGAACGCGTACTCAAGCTGCTCGCCGTACTGGCCCAGGCCGCAGTAGTGCCAGAAAGAGGCCCAGCCCGCGGCGATCCTGCGCTCTTCCTCGGCGCAGGCGCGGACGAAGTCGCCGACCGGCTCAAGGCCGGCCGACCACAGGTGCGTCCAGTTCGAGTGCGCCCGCTCCACCGGGTCCCTGATGACGACGATCAGCTTGGCGCCGGGGATAAGCGCCCGGATGCGGCGCATCGCCGCCGGGTCGTACAGGTAGAGCGGGGTCGCCTCACCGCGCAGCGTGCCCGGAGGCGCGGTGTCGAAAAGCGCCTCGTACTTGTCACGCTCCCAGACATGCTCGCGGTAGGTCAGGGCGTCCCCCGGACCTCCCCTGGCCGGCGGCGGCCCGTCGGTGAGGAAGAACTTCGGTTCCTTGATCTGTGACAGGTAGAGGCCGGGATGCGTGGCCAGCGCGGCATGCAGCGCCGTCGTCCCCGCCTTGGGGACTCCGGCCACCAGGAAATCAGGCAGCGCCATGGTCTCCCCGCACAAGGAAGTGCCGACATTAACTACTATTCCGATGATAATAATAGCAATTTCGGCCGGCGGTCAACCGGCGGGACGGCTGGCCCCGGTCCGGCGAGCCGCCCGTCCCGGCTAGCCCTCACTCGTGAGCGCGGACAGCTGGGCCAGGTAGATGACCTGAAGCAGCGCGTCGCACCAGCGGTCGTCGGCGGGCCGGGTATCGAAGCGGCCAAGGCACTCGTTGGCCGCGTCGAGGACGGCGGTGAAGATGGCGTTGTCGCAGGCGAACTGGTCCTCGTCGGCCTCCTGGCCGGTCCCGGCCGCGTCGGCGCCGCTGGTGAGCGCCGCGCGGTGACGTTCGAGGATGTCGGAGGCCCGCCGCGCCATCGCGAGCCCGAGGGTCTCGGCGAGCAGCAGGTGCTGCGTACCGGAAGCGTCCAGCATGTCAATTCCCCTTCGCCGCGGGAGCCTTGGCGGCCGGCGCCGTGCCCGGTGCACCTGGCCGCCGTGACGCGGAGCCGACCCATCGCGATCCCGCGCTGTAACACCATGATGTCGAGGGGTAGTGACATTCTTACGGACGGTGACATTCAGCCGCAAGGCCACGGGCGAGACGCAGCGGAAACCGTTACCTGGGACGGGGGCGCGCCGCGGACCAGATCGCGTCCCGGTGCGGGAGCTTGACCCGGTCTCCGCGGCCGAGGGAGGCGGCGAGCTCCTCTTCCGCGGCGGAGATACGGAGCCACTCCGCGTACGACACGGGCTGCACGCCGCGCGAGGCGAGCACCGGAGCCAGCGCCGACCGGACCGCGGCGTCACCGCCGCCCTCACCGAGGCCGGCCTCGAGCGCCGCGTCGCCGGTGCCGTCCGGGCCGCCGTGCTCGGGCCGGCGCAGCAGGCCCGGCCGGGGCAGCTTCTCCTCCCCCACGTCCGGCCCGCCCGCCAGGTCGGCGAGCAGCGCCTGCACCGTCTCGGCGGCGTCGGCCTTGTTGGTCCCGATGACGCCGGTGGGGCCGCGCTTCAGCCAGCCGGCGACGTACTCGCCGGGGAGCGGCTCGCCGTCCTCGGACAGGACGCGGCCGCTGGCGTTGGGCACCGTGTGCGTCCGCTCGTCGAAGGGGACGCCGGGCAGCGGGACGGACTGGTAACCCACGCTGCGCAGCACCAGCTGCGCTTCGAGCGTCTCGAACTCGCCCGTGCCCTCGAACGCCCCGTTCTCGTTGAGGCGCGTGCGCTCGAGGCGAAGACCAGATACCGCCCCGGCCGACTCGTGGATTTCCGCCGGGCGCAGCCAGAAGCGGAGTCGCAGCTTGCGGGCCTGGCCGGCCGCCGGGCCGGCACTGTTCCAGCCGGCCATGGCGACCAGGTTGCCGCGGACGCGGCGGTCGGACGTGGCCAGGGCGGCCGACTCGCCCGAGCGGTCGAAGCCGTCGGTCAGGTCAAGCTCGACCTCGTCGGCGGACACGTGCACGCCGCCCAGCTCGCCGAGCTCGCGCAGCTCCTTGGTGGTGAACTTGGCCTGGGCGGGTCCCCGGCGGCCAATGACGTGCACCTCGCGGACCTTGGACGCGCGCAGCGCGTCCATGACCGGCTCGGGAATGTCGGTCTGCTCAAGGTCGGCCGGGTCGCGGGCCAGGATGCGGGCGACGTCCACCGCGACGTTGCCGACCCCGATGACGGCGGCCGACTCGGCGTCGAGGGTGAACGCGCCCGGGTCGACGTCGGGGTGGCCGCAGTACCAGTTGACGAAGTCGGTGGCCGCGTGGCTGCCCGGCAGGTCCTCGCCGGAGATGCCAAGGCGGCGGTCGCGCATCGCGCCGGTGGCGTAGACGACGGCGTCGTAGTTGCTCAGCAGGTCTTCCCTGGTGACGTCCGCGCCGAAGTGGACGCCGCCGACGAACGTGACGCCGGGTGACTCAAGGACGCGGCGCAGGTAGTTCGCGACCGACTTGATCGACTTGTGGTCGGGCGCAACGCCGTAGCGGACCAGCCCGTAGGGCGTGGGCAGCCGGTCGAGCACGTCAACGCTGACGGCGACCGGCGACGGGAGCAGGGCGGACTGCTTGACCAGCGCCTCGGCGGTGTACAGGCCGGCCCCGACCCGACGACGGCGACTCTCAACCGCGGGGCACGGGGGACGGACTCCCCGGAAGACGACTGCATAGCAGTAAAGCTACTCGGAGAGCCGCCCTTGCGTCGATGAGTCGTTCCCCGGCGCGTCCGCCGCGGCCCGTCCCCGGGCGGCGCCTGCCTGGGCCGGCGTGGCTTCCGGGGTGCGGCGGGCAACGGCCTCGGTGAGCTGCCGCGCGAGGTGCTGAGGGCTCAGCCCGGCCGCCTCGAGTATCTCCTTGCGGGTGCCGTGGGTGAGGAACTCCTGGGCGAGGCCGAAGGTCTTGACCGGCACGTCGACGTCGTGGTCGCGCAGCAGCCGCGCCACCGCGTCGCCGAACCCGCCGGCCCGGCCGTTGTCCTCGACGACCGCGACCAGCCGGTGCTGCCGCGCCGCCGCGATGACGGCCTCGTCGACCGGCTTGACCCAGCGCGGGTCCACGACGGTGACGCCGATGCCGTGGCCGGCCAGCCGGCTGGCGACCTCCACGCAGGTGACCGCCATCGGGCCGGCCCCGAGCAGCAGCACGTCCCGGCTCAGTTCGCCGGCCGGGACCGCCAGGACGTCCATCTGGCCGAGCTTGCCGACCGCCTCGGCCTCCGCGCCGACGTCGCCCTTCGGGTAGCGGACGACCGTGGGGCCGTCGCTGACGCCGACGGCCTCGTTGATCAGCTCGGCGACCCGGCTGCCGTCCCGCGGCGCGGCGACCCTGAGCCCGGGCACGACCTGGAGGATCGAGCCGTCCCACATGCCGTTGTGCGACGCGCCGTCCGGGCCGGTGACGCCGGCCCGGTCCAGCGTCACCGTGACCGGGAGCCGGTGCAGCGCGACGTCCATCAGCAGCTGGTCAAAGGCGCGGTTCAGGAACGTCGCGTAGACCGACACGACCGGGTGCAGCCCGGCCATGGCCAGGCCGGCGGCCATCGTCATCGCGTGCTGCTCGGCGATGCCCGCGTCGTAGACCCGGTCGGGGAAGGCCTGCTTGAACGGCGCGAGTCCCACCGGGTGCAGCATCGCGGCGGTGATGCCGACCACGTCGGGGCGGCGGCCGCCGATGGCGACCATCTCGGCCGCGAACACGTCGGTCCACGAGCGCTTGGGCGCGGGCGGGGTGGCCGGCGTCACGCTCGCGCCCGCCGGCCTGGCCGGGGTGGCGGGGACCTGGTGGAGGCAGTCCTCCTCGTTCTGCTCCGCGAGGGCGTAGCCGAAGCCCTTCCTGGTGATGACGTGCACCAGCACCGGGCCGCCGTACTCGTTGGCCTGGCGCAGGGCGTTCTCGGTCATCAGCTCGTCGTGGCCGTCAATCGGCCCGATGTACTTGATGCCCAGGTCCTCGAAGAGCACCTGGGGCTGGAGGAAGTCCTTCAGGCCCTTCTTCGCGCCGTGCAGCGCGCCGAACAGCGGGTTGCCCACCACCGGGGCGGCGGTGACCGTGGTCTTGATGAGGTCGAGCACCTGCTCGTAGCGCCGGCTGACCCGGATGGAGCTCAGGTGGGTGGCGAGGCCGCCGATCGTCGGCTGGTAGGACCGGCCGTTATCGTTGACGACGATCACGAGCCTGCTGTCCCTGGCGACCGCGATGTTGTTCAGCGCCTCCCAGGCCATTCCGCCGGTCAGCGCGCCGTCGCCGATCACCGCGACGACCGTGCGGTCGTGCTCGCCGCGCAGCTTGTACGCCTTGGCCATACCGTCGGCGTAGGACAGCGACGTGGAGGCGTGGCTGTTCTCCACGAGGTCGTGCTCGGACTCGGCGCGGCTCGGGTAGCCAGAAAGGCCGCCGGTCTGCCGCAGCGTGTGGAACTCCGCGAGCCGCCCGGTCAGCAGCTTGTGCACGTAGGACTGGTGCCCCGTGTCGAAGATCACCTTGTCCTTGGGTGAGTCGAACACCCGGTGCAGCGCGATGGTCAGCTCCACGACGCCGAGGTTCGGGCCCAGGTGGCCGCTCGTCCTCGTTACCGTCTCCACCAGGACATCGCGGATCTCGGCCGCCAGGAGGCTCAGCTGCTCCTGGGTGAGGTCCTTAAGGTCCTCCGGGCCGTTGATGCGCTCAAGCAAGGTCACGGCTGCTCCTCATGCGGCATTCGGCGATGGATTACCCGATACTAGTGGCGGTCATCCCCGCTGGTCTTGCTGGCGTGGTGAGTTAACCGACACGCGTGTCGGTTAACGTAACAGTTATCGCAGCTCAGTCGTGATCACCCGGGCGGTCCCGGCGGCCGTGGCGGGGCGGGCGGCCGGCTGGTAGAAAGTCGGCTATGACGCGAGCGCGGCGGCTGGTGTACGTCTCCGGGGCGCCGGGGGCGGGGAAGTCGAGCCTAGCCGGGCCGCTCGCCGCCGCGCTCGGATACGCGCTGATCACGAAGGACACGATCAAGGAGACGCTGCACGACGCGCTGGGCGCCCCGCTGGCCGACCTGGCCTGGTCGCGGCGGCTCGGCGCGGCCTCGATGGAGCTGCTGTGGACGCTGGCGGAGCGGGCGCCAGCGGTGGTGATCGAGGCGAACTTCCGCCCGTACAGCGAGTACGAGCGCGGGCGCCTGCACGGACTCGGCGGGCTGCCGGTCGAGGTGCACTGCGCGTGCCCGGCCGAGGTCGCTTCCGCCCGCTACACCGCGCGGGCGACGCACCCGGTGCACGTCATCAAGGCCTTGCCGGTGTCGGCCATGGCCGAGTACGACCGGCCGGTGGGCATCGGCGCGCTCGTCACCGTGGACACGACCCGCCCGGTGGACGTGGCGGCGGTGGCCGGCCAGGTGCTCGCTCATCACGCCGGCGACTGAGCTCGCGCTGCCGGGCCGCCGCTGGACCGCTACGGGATGAGGAGGAGCTTGCCGGTGGTGTGGCGGCCGGCCAGGTCCTCGTGCGCGCGGGGGGCGTCGGCCAACGGGTAGTCCGCGCCGACGCGAACGTGCAGGCTCCCCTTGGCGGTCCGCTCGAAGATGTCGCCGGCCCGCCACACCAGCTCCGTCCGGTCCGTGACGTAGTGGGCCAGGGTGGGGCGGGTCACGAAGAGGGAGCCGCCGCTGTTGAGCCGCTGCAGGTCGAACGGCGGCACCTGGCCGCTTGACCCGCCGAAGAGCACCATCATGCCGCGCGGCCGCAGCGCCGACAGGCTCGCGTCGAAGGTGGCCTTGCCCACTCCGTCGAAGACCACGTCGGCGCCGCGGCCGCCGGTTACCTCGCGGACGACGTCGGGGAACTCCTCGTAGGTCGTCACGAAGTCGGCGCCCGCCTGCTTGGCGAGCGCGGCCTTCGCCGTGGACGACGTGGTGGCGATCACCGTGCCGCCGAATTCCTTGATCAGCTGGGTAAGCAGCAGCCCGACGCCGCCCGCGGCCGCGTGCACCACCGCGAACGTTCCCTCGGTGACGGGGAACGTGCTGCGGCACAGGTAGTGGGCGGTCAGCCCCTGCAGCATGGCGGCCGCCGCGACCTTCAGGTCGATTCCGTTCGGCACCGGGACCGCCTGGGCGGCGGCGACCGCGACGCGCTCGGCGTAGCTGCCCGGGCCCTCGCTCCAGGCGACGTGGTCGCCCGCGGAGAACTCGTGCACGCCCTCCCCCACGGCGACGACCGTGCCCGCGCCCTCGCTGCCCGGGACGTAGGGCACCGGCTGCTTGTAGACGCCGGAGCGGCGATAGATGTCGATGAAGTTTACACCGGCCGCCGCGACCTCGACCACGACCTGCCCCGGCCCCGCGACGGGGTCCGGCCACTCGCCGAGGACCATCGCCTCGGGGCCGCCAAGCTCACGCACCACGATCGCCCGCATGATGCCACGTCCTTTCAGTTACCCGCTCCGCTAGCACTACTTACCATGCCGGTCCCGGCCCGGCGGCGGTTGGGCCCAGTTCCGCGCCACGGCCCGCGCCCCGCAGGCGCCGCGCCCCGGGCGGGCCACCGGGCGCCCCCGGCACCGCATGACCGCATTGTCGGGC
>CAVYEZ010000002.1:0-78295 GCA_963767685.1 uncultured Actinomycetota bacterium | reverse complement strand
AATGCCGCCGCCACCACCGCACGAAGCAAGCACCCGGCTGGACCGTCACCCAGCCCACCCCCGACGGCACCGCCTGGACCACCCCATCAGGCCGCACCCACGTCACAACGGCGACCGCCTACGACGTCTAGCGGACGTGTCGGGCCACGTCGGTTACTGCTCTGGTCACGTCCGCGATCCGTGCCCGACACCCGGTATTTGATCCCTCTTGCTCGGTCCTGCGTACAGTGCGACTCGCCTACTGCATGCCCGTACTGGAGGTAATCAGCATGTGCCAGGAAATCCTGTGTCAGCATGACGGGGACGCTGACCCGTCATCGCATCCGTCGAACGGACCGAACCGGCGAGCGTTCCTGCGCACGGCCGGGCTGGCCGGGGCCGGGGTGGCCGGCGCGGCAGCCCTGGGCGTGGCGACCGTGTCCCCGGCGTCCGCGGCCGGTGCCACGGCGGCCGGGCAGTCCGCTGCGGCCGGACGTGGCGCGGCGTGGCACCCCGATCCCGACAGCCCCCGGTTCACCCTGGCGGTCATGCCCGACACCCAGTTCCTCTACTGGGGCTCGCAGGGCAGCGTGAACCCGGAACCGCAGGAGGAGTCCTTCCGTTACGTCATCGCCAACAGCTCAAGCGAGTCGAACATCGTCTTCATGGCGCACCTCGGCGACCTGACCGAAGACGCCCAGGCGTCCTCGTTCGGCTACGTCAGCAAGGCGTTCGACATCCTCGACGAGCAGCGGGTCGGCTACAGCGTGCTGGCGGGCAACCACGACGTCAGCGGCGACGACACCCGCGGCAGCACGCCGTACCTGCAGAACATGGGGCCGCAGCGGTTCAAGAACTCGGCCACGTTCGCAGGCTCGGACTCCTCCGGGTACAACACCGCGCACATCTTCCGCGCGGGCGGGCGGGAATGGCTGCTGCTCGCCATGGACTGGCGGACCTCGTCGGGGGGGTTCGCGTGGGCCAACCAGGTCATCGCGGAGAACCCGACCCTGCCGGTCATCCTCACCACGCACGAGATCATCGGGTCGACCTACGACGACAACGTGTACCCGTATCAGGCGGGCGACCCGACGAACGACGCCGCGTTCTCCAGCTATGGCCAGACCGTCTGGGACAGCCTGATCAACGAGAACGACCAGATCTTCCTGACCCTGAACGGCCACTACTGGCCGCCGGGACGGATGACGGCGCCGAACGCCCGGGGCAACGACGTGCAGATGCACATCACGAACTACCAGAACATGTACTTCGGCGGCGGCGCGATGCTGCGGCTGTACCACTTCGACCTGACGCGGAACACCATCGACGTCGAGACGCTGTCGCCGTGGGCCTTGACCAGGCCGCCGCAGCAGCGCAACGTGCTCGCCGCGCAGGAGTCCCGGCTCACCACCGCCGTGGACCGGTTCGCCGTGCCGATCGATTTCGCGACCCGGCTCGCCAAGCCCGCCACGACGATCGGGCTGGCGACCACCACGGCGCTGGTGACGTCTGCCCGGCCCGCGAGCTCGGTCCTGGTCCCCGGCACCCTCGCCTACTGGCGGTTCGACAACGGCGGCGCAAACGGCGCACCGGTCGCGGCGGGCACCACGATCCCCGACCGGTCCGGGCACGGCAATGACCTGAGCACACTCGTCACCGTGCCGGGCAGCCCGAACACCGCCCTGACCTGGTCAACCGACCACGCGCCAAGCCAGCCAGGGCAGGGCAGCCTGTACTTCGACGGGGGCCAGAACCCGCTGCAGGGCGCGTACCTCACGACCGGCGCGAACGCCCCGCTGAACACCGAGACCTTCGCCAGCGGCTTCACGATCGAGACCTACGTCAAGATCCCGCTCGACTGGAACTCGAACAACAACTCGTGGATGGCGGTGCTCAGCCGCTGGGGCGAGAGCGGCCAGGCCGGCAAGTCCGGCCAGAACACCGACCCGCTCGAGCCCATCGCGACGTTCAGCTTCTCCGGCGACCGGGAACCGCAGTGGAACGCCTACCCGCTGAACCTCACGTACCCGACGACCAACTGGGGCCAGGGCCTGCCCGAGGACACCTGGTGGCACCTCGCGGTGGTCAACGACGGCAAGCACACGGTCATGTACATCGAGGGCTGCCCGACGGTCGACAACCCGACCCTCGTCCAGTCCACCGGCATCACCCAGCTGGCGCTGCCGTGGGCGCTCGGCGGCTATGAGTACGGCGGCGCGATCAACCAGATCTTCCACGGCTTTGTCGGCGACGTCCGCATCGTGAACCGGCCGCTGCCGGTCGGCGAGTTCATGCTCTACCAGTAGCGGGGACCACTGGCGGCGGCCCGCCGCGTGCGGGCCGCCGTCGTTACATGCGCTCGGGGAGCGGAACGCCGAGCAGTCCGAGCCCGGTGGTCAGCACGCGGAGCACGACCGCGCACAGGGCCAGCCGGGACTGCCTGATCTCTTCATCGTCGGCCTTCAGCACCGGGCACTGCTCGTAGAACGTGGTGAACAGGCTGGCGACCTCGAAGAGGTAGGCGCACAGCTGGTGCGGCTCGGCGGTGTCCGCCACCTGGCGGACGACCGTGCCGAAGCTGAGCAGCTTCAGCGCGAGTTCCCGCTCGGCCGGCTCGGTCACGACGATGGGCCCGCCGGGGGTGTCCTCGCCGATCCCCGCCCGCCGGAAGATGGACTTGATCCTGGTGGTCGCGTACTGCAGGTAAGGGCCGGTGTTCCCCTTGAAGGAGATCATCCGGTCAAAGTCGAAGATGTAGGCGCTGTCCCGCGCGGTCGACAGGTCGGCGTACTTGATCGCGCCGATGCCGACGTCCTCCGCGATCGCGTCGAGGTCCAGGCCCCCGTCTTTGGGTGATACCGTGTCGCGCTCGACCTCGTCCAGGATCGCCCGGGCGCGCTCGACCCCCTCGGTGAGCAGGTCGCTGAGCTTGACGTTGTCGCCGGACCGGGTCCGCAGCCGGTGACCGTCCTTGCCCTGGACCAGGCCGATCTGGGCGTGCTCGAAGTCCTTGTCCGCGGGCAGCCAGCCGGCTTCCCTGGCGACGGCGAAAACCATCCGGAAGTGCAGCGCCTGGTCGGAACCGACGACGTAGATCGCGCGGTCCACATTGACCTTGTCCACCCGGTACCTGACCGTGGCGAGGTCGGAAGTCGAGTAGTTGTAGCCGCCGTCGCTCTTCCGGATGATCACCGGCAGCGGGGTCCCGTCCCGGCTGGTGAACCCCTCGGGGAACGCGCACAGGGCGCCGTCGCTGATCCAGGCGTGGCCCATGGCGACGAGGTCGTCGGCGACGTCGGAAAGCATGTCGTTGTAGAACGACTCGCCCCTGATGTCGTCGTCGGTGAGGGTGACCCGCAGCCTCGCGTACGTGTCCCGCAGGTAGGCCTTGGACATGTCGACCAGGTCTTGCCACAGCTCCATCGTCGCCGGGTCGTTCCCCGACTGCAGCTTGACGACCCGCTCCCTGGCCCGGTCGACGAATACCGGGTCGGAGTCGAACTTGACCCGCGCGTGCTGGTAGAAGGCGTTCGGGTCGGTGCGCAGCAGGCCCGCCTCCGGGGAGTCCTCGCCCACGTCGACCAGGTGCTCGATGAGCATGCCGAACGGCGTGCCCCAGTCGCCGACGTGGTTGTCCCTGATCACGTGGTCCCCGACGAACTCGGTCACCCGGGCGATCGCGTCGCCGACGATCGTCGAGCGCAGGTGGCCGACGTGCATCTCCTTGGCGATGTTGGGCGAGGAGTACTCCACGATGACCGTCTCCGGCCGCGACTTCAGCGGCGTGCCGAGCCGCGGGTCGGCGAGCAGCCCGGTCGTGGCGTCGGCGATCCACCGCGGGCGCAGCGTGAAGTTGATGAACCCGGGGCCGCTGACGGTGGGCGGCTCGGTCACGTCGTCGACGTCGAGGTGGCCGACGATCTCGGTCGCGACCTCGCGCGGCGCCCTGCCCAGCCGCTTGCCGAGCGGCAACGCCACGTTGGACTGGAAGTCAGCGAACTGAGAGGAGCGGATCAGCGGGTCCGCGTCACCGTAGTCCGCGCCATACGCGGCTACGAGGGCGTCGCGCACCCGGGCGCCGAGGACCTGCTGTGGATCTGCCATATAACCAGCCTATCGGCCCGCCCGCAGCGAGCCGACCGATATATCACGGGGCGTTACCGCTCGCGGCGGAGGAAGTGGGGGAACGGCGCGCCTCGGTGACGCCGATCCGTTCCTTGACCCGTTCGGTGATGTCGCCGCGGACGAGGTTGGCCGCGAGCTCGCAGGCGGCGGTGACGGCGCGGGCGGTGGACGCGCCGTGCGCGATCACCACGGTGCCGCCCATGCCGAGCAGCGCCGCGCCGCCGTAGGTCTCCGGCTCCAGGCGGTGGCTCAGCTCGCGCAGGCCGCGCCGCTGCAATGTCGCGCCCAGGCGGGCCGCCCGGGTGCTGGTCAGCGCGGTGCTCAGCTCCGACGCGGCGAACCGCAGGGCCCCTTCCAGGGTCTTCAGCGCCACGTTGCCGGTGAACCCGTCGGTGACGATCACGTCGACGGCGGCCGCCATCAGGTCGCCGCCCTCGATGTTGCCCGCGAAGGGCAAGGGGAGGCCGCCGCCTTGCGGCTCGGCGGCCAGCAGCTCGTGCGCCCTCCTGGTGAGCGCGTTCCCCTTGCCTGGCTCCGCGCCGATCGTGAGCAGGCCGACCCTCGGCGCCGCGGCGCCGAGGGCGATCTGCGCGTACGCCACGCCCAGGTGGCCGAACTGCACGAGCATCTCCGGCTTGGGGTCGGCGGTGGCGCCGGCGTCGATGAGCACCGTCGGCTTGGGGTAAGTCGGCAGCACCACCGCCAGTCCCGGGCGCGGCACGCTGGGCAGGGGAAGCAGCCGGTGCCGGGCGCTCGCCACGATCGCGCCCGTTGACCCGGCGGAGACGACGGCGCTCGCCTGCCCGCGCCGCACCAGCTGGCAGGCGACGGCGATGCTCGACCGGGGCCGCCGGAAACCGGCGAGGGCGCCCTCGCCCATCCCGACCACGTCCTCGGCGGGCACCACGCGCAGCTCCGAGCCGCCGCCGAGCCGGGCGATGACGGGCCGGAGCCGGGCGGGCGGGCCGGTGAGCAGTGTCGTGAGGCGGTGCTCCCGCTGGGCGGCGAGCGCGCCGGCGACGATCTCGTCGGGCGCGTAGTCCCCGCCCATCGCGTCGACCGCGATCACCGGCTCACTGCCCGAGTTGCCAAGCGGCAGCTGAAGCGGTTCGCGGGCGTCCTCGTGGCTCGGCGGCACATGGCTCACGTGTGTCTTCCCCGGGCCCTTCCCGTGATCGGAGTGGGCGGCCTGCCGCGGCTTCCGCAGGTCCCTCTAGTGGCCAAGCGTAGACGGATTGCGCGGCCATTAGCGCCGAGCCGGACCCGCGCGCCGGCCAGCCGGGAGAACTATGCTCGCAGCCATGGAGCTGAATGGAACTTCTGCCATTGTCACCGGCGGCGCGAGCGGCCTTGGCGAGGCGACGGCGCGCGTCCTCGCCGCCGCCGGGGCGCATGTCGTCGTTGCCGACCTCAACGAGGAGGCCGGCAAGCAGGTCGCCGCCGCGATCGGCGGCCAGTTCGCGAAGACGAACGTGACGGACACCGACGCCGTGCTGGCGGCCGTGGCGGCCGCCGAGGGGTCCGGCCACCCGCTGCGCGTGGCGGTGAACTGCGCCGGCATCGGTTTCGCATCCCGTACGGTCAATCGCGACGGCTCGCCGCACGACCTGGCGAGCTTCGCCCGGGTCATCGCGGTCAACCTGACCGGCACCTTCAACGTGCTGCGGCTGGCGGCCGCGGCGATGGCGAAGACCGAGCCCGCCGACGCGGACGGGCAGCGCGGTGTGATCATCAACACCTCGTCGGTCGCCGGGATCGAGGGCCAGACGGGGCAGATCGCCTACTCGGCGTCCAAGGGCGGGATCATCGGGATGACGGTTCCCGCGGCCCGTGACCTTTCGGTCATCGGCGTCCGGGTTAACACGATCTGCCCGGGCGTCATCCTCACCCCGATCTACAAGTCGATCGCCGGCGGGGGCCGCGACGCCGACGAGTTCCTTGCCAGGCTGGCGGCACCGGTGGTATTCCCTAAGCGACTCGGACGGGCGGACGAGTTCGGCCACCTGGTGCGGTCGCTGATCGAGAACGACTATATGAATGCGGAGGTCGTTCGATTCGACGGCGGCATCCGGTTCCAGCCGAAGTGACATCGGTAGGGGTGGTATGGCGGGGATCGCGGGGTGCCTCGCACTGGCCGGAGGGACCAGGCCGGACGCGGACTGGGTCCTCCGGGCCGTGCGCCGGATGGCGAACCGGGGGCCGGATGACGAGCATGTGATCTCGGACGGCCCGGTGACGCTCGGCGCCCGGCGGCTGGCGGTCATCGACCCGTCGGCCGCCGGGCGGCAGCCGATGCGATCCGCCGACGGCCGCTACGTGATCGTCTACAACGGGGAGATCTACAACCACGCCGAGCTGGCGCACCGGCTGCGGGCGCGCGGGGTGGCCCTCCGCGGCGGCTCGGATACCGAGGTGCTGCTCGAGACCTACGCCGCCGAGGGCAAGGAAGCGCTCAGGAAGCTGCGCGGCATGTTCGCCTTCGCCATCTGGGACGCGCAGACCGGTGAGCTGTTCTGCGCGCGCGACCCGTTCGGCATCAAGCCCCTTTACTACGCGCTTGCGGACGGCGGCAGGCAGTTCCGCTTCGCGTCCGAGCGCAAGGCGCTGCTCGCGCCGGGCGAAGTGACGGTGATCGACCCCGACGCGCTGCGCCGGTACCTGTCCTTCCAGTACGTCCCGCCGCCGTCGACGATGACGCCCCCGGTGATCTGCCTGCCGCCGGGCTGCTCGCTAAGCGTGCGGCCCGGTACCCCGCTTGAGCGGCCTACTCGCTACTGGCGGCCGATGCTGCGGTCGGCCAAGTCGCCGGCCCCGGATACCCCGGAACGGGTGCTGGCCGCGCTCCGCGGCTCGGTCGCCGCCCACCTGCGCAGCGATGTGCCGGTGGGCGCGTTCCTGTCGGGCGGCGTGGACTCGGCGGCGATCTGCGCGATCGCCGCCGAGTCAAAGCCGGGCATGCTGACGTTCACCGCGGGGTTCGCCCGTTCCGGCTACAGCGAGATCGAGGAGGCGCAGGAGACGGCGGCCGCGCTCGGGCTGCGGAACGTCCCCTACGTGATCACGTCGCAGGAGTTCGTGGCCAGGCTGCCGGAGATCATCTGGCAGCTGGACGACCCGGTGGCGGACGCGGCCGCGGTGGGGCTCTGGTTTGTTGCCCGGGAGGCGCGGCGGCACGTGAAGGTGGTGCTGTCGGGTGAGGGCGCCGACGAGCTCTTCGGCGGCTACGGCGTCTACTACCAGCCGGGGGTGGTCAGGGCGGCGACGAAGATCGGCCCGGGCCGGTCGCTGGCCCAGGCGATGGCCGACCGGATACCGGCCGGGCAGAAGGGCAAGGGCCTCCTCGAGCGAATCGCCACGCCGTTGCGCAGCCGGTACATCGGCAATGCCAACATCTTCGCGGCCGACGAGGTTGACGTGCTGACCAGGTACGGCGGCGGCACCGTCTACGACGTGACCGGTCCGCTCTTCGACCAGGCGGAGGCCGCCGGCCTTGACGACGTGGCCACCATGCAGCTCGTCGACATCAACACCTGGCTGCCGGGCGACATCCTGGTCAAGGCGGACCGGGGGTCGATGGCGCACGGGCTCGAGCTGCGCACGCCGTTCCTTGACCGCGAGGTGATGACCGTCGCGAGCCGGCTAGCGCGGGCGGAGAAGACGGCCGCGGGCACGACCAAGTTCGCGCTGCGCGAGGCGGTCGGCAGCCTGCTGCCCCAGGAAAGCGCGGAACGCCGCAAGCTCGGCTTCCCCGTGCCGATCGGGCACTGGTTCCGCGGCGAGCTGTCCGGCTACGCCGACCAGGTGATCCGCGAGGCGCGCACGGAGGAGTGGCTGGACAAGCGCGTGGTCATGGAGGTGCTCCGCCGGTTCCGGGCGGGCGACGCGGACGTCCCCTGGCGCCAGGTCTGGACGCTCGTCGTCTTCTCCTTGTGGCACCAGATCTACGTCGAGCGCCTGTTTGACCCGGCGGCCCTGGGCTGGCTGACGGGCGGCTAGCCTTCAACGGGAGCCGGCGGCAGCAGGCCGCTGTCCCCGAGCTGCTCGCGGATCTTCCGGCGGCCGCGGTGCAGCCGGGACATGACCGTGCCGACCGGGGTGCCCATGATCTCGGCGATCTCCCGGTACGGGTAGCCCTCAATGTCGGCCAGGTAGACCGTGGTGCGGAACTCGTTGGGCAGCCCGCGCAGGGCGCGCAGCAGATCGGAGTCGGTCATGTGGGCAAGCGCCTCGGCCTCCGCCGACTGGACCGGAGGGGCCAGCCGGTCGGCCGACATCTGCCATTCCTGCAGGTCGGCGCCGAGCGCCTGCTGCGGCTCGCGCCGTCGCTTGCGGTAGACGTTGATGAACGTCGTGGTGAGGATCCGGTTGAGCCAGGCACGCAGGTTCGTGCCAGGGCGGAACTGATGGAAGGCCGCGTACGCCTTCACCGACGTCTCCTGGACCAGGTCCTCGGCGTCAGTGGGGTTGCGCGTCATCCGCAGTGCCGCCGGGTACAGCTGGCTGAGCTGCGGAATGACTTCGCGCTCGAACCGGACGCGACTGTCGTCGTCGTCTTCAATCTGGCTCATACCTGGCTCCGGAGGTCGGTCGGTTCCCTGTCACTCATATAGACGTACGAAAGGGCCTCGATGGTCCACTGTGTGACCTAGATCACCTTAAGATATGTCGCGTTGATCCAAGTAGACTTCAACTACCCTGAGAAAACGCTGATAAGCGAGATGACAGGCCAGTGCCTGAAGGTTCGCCGGGCCCTAGATCCAGCCGCTGTACCACATGTGGGACAGCCAGTCCGAGTACGGGATGATCTTGCCCGCGAGGATCGGATAAAAGTACCAGAACAGCACCAGGACGGCAAGGACATAGACTCCGGCGAGTGCCGATCCGATCGCCCGGCGTAGCCACCAGGCGGAAGCGGGGCCGATGATCAGCCCCAGGCACAAGACGATGCAGATGATCAGGAACGGCTCGAACTCGAGCGCGTAGTAGTAGAACTTGGTCCGCGAGGTGAACGGCAGCCAGGTCGCCCAGCCGGCGGCCACGCCGAGCAGCGCGGCGCCCGCCCGCCAGTCCCGGCGGGTCAGCCACCAGCCGAGGCACACGGCCATCGCGGGGATGGAGACCCACCAGATGGCGGGGTTCCCGATCGCCAGCACTTCCTGCACCCACGGCCCGGTCGTGCCCGCCTTCGGGGCGTGCAGCCCGGCGGAATCGGTGTAGCTGGTCCAGTAGAAGGCGACCGGCCGGGTGATGAAGAACCAGTCCCACGGCTGGGACTCGTAGGGGTGCCGCGTGCTCAGGCCGTCCATGAACTGGAAGATCTGC
The DNA here is from genome assembly GCA_963767685.1 of uncultured Actinomycetota bacterium. GTDB lineage: Bacteria > Actinomycetota > Actinomycetes > Streptosporangiales > Streptosporangiaceae > Trebonia. The sequence goes on along the minus strand of CAVYEZ010000002.1, from coordinate 68,869 downwards.
TCGTGGTAGTTGAACAGCGAGTACAGCGGGCCCAGGACGGGGACGTTGAACCCGGTGCCCTGCGCGTAGTTCCGGTCGTACCCGGTGCTCGTGACGAGCCAGTTCGTCCAGGTCAGCACGTAGGTGACCAGCGGGATGACGCCGAGGGTGAGCAGCAGCCACCTGCCGTCGCGGACCAGCCCGCCGCGCACGTAGCCGCGCAGGCCCGCCGTGCGGCGGGCGCCGGTGTCCCAGGCGAGGCACAGGCCGATGAAGGCGAGCACGTACCAGACCGCGTCCTGCTTGGCCCCGCCGGCCAGCCCGATCAGTACCCCGGCCAGGACCCGCCACTTCCTGATCCCGAGGCCGGGGCCCGCGTCGTCGGCCGGGCGGAGCACCACGGCCTCGGCCAGCCGCGCCCGGGACACGTCCCGGTCGACGACGAGGGCGCCGAACGCGGCCAGCACGAAGAACATCAGGAAGATGTCCAGGATCGCCGTCCGGCTCAGCACGAACTCGAGGCCGTCCAGCGACAGCAGCAGCCCGGCCGTGCAGCCGAGCAGCGTCGACCGGGTCAGCCGCCGCGCCACCCGGCACATCACCAGGATCGCCAGCGTCCCGAAGAGCGCCGGGGCGATGCGCCAGCCGAGCGTGGTGAGCCCGTAGAGCCACTCGCCGACCGCGATGAGGAGCTTGCCGACCTCCGGCTGGACCACGTACTCGCCGCAGCCGGTGCCCGTGCACGACTGGAAGAGGCTGGCCGAGTAGTGGCCGCCGGCGACCAGGCCGTTGACGTAGTTGGCGTTATTCGTGGGGTTGGCGATCCAGTTCCACTCGACCCCGTGCCTGAGGATCGACCACGCGTCCTTGGCGTAGTACGTCTCGTCGAAGATGATCGCGTTCGGCACCGATAGCCGGTTGAACCGGAGAAAGCCGGCGAACAGCGTCACCAGCAGCGGGCCGATCCAGCCCAGCAGCCGGTCGTCGGGCATGGGCGTGATCAGCCGGGCGCGGAGGGCCGCGATCCGCTCGGCCGCCCCGCTGCCAGTAACCTCGCTGCCAGCGGTCAGCGCGGCTTCATCGGCCCGGTCGGCACCGGCATAGCCAGGGTCGAACGTGACGGTGCCGTCGGCGCCGTCCGCGGAGCGGCTAGCATCGTGGCCGTCTTCGGGATCCTGGGCCGGCTGCCCGGCCTGTGTAGCGGTCATCGAACGCCATGTTATGTGGAGGAACGCCCGCGTGGGGACCAGAAATGTGAGCGATCGCGTACCTGCTGAGGCACGCGCAGGTAACGGCGAGGCCGGCGTTCTCACGCTCGCGGGGGCGCCGATCGGCCAGCCGGAGGACGCCCCCGCGCGGCTGGCGGAGGCGCTGGCCAGCGCCGACGTGATCGCGGCGGAGGACACCCGCCGGGTCAGGCAGCTCGCGACCGCGCTCGGCGTGCGGCTGAGCGCGCGCGTGGTCTCCTACTACGACGTGATCGAGGTGCGCCGCGCCGCCGAGCTGGTGACCGAGCTCCAGGCGGGCCGGGACGTGCTCGTGATCACCGACGCCGGGATGCCGGCGATCAGCGATCCCGGCTACCGGCTGGTCGCCGCCGCCGCGGCGGCCGGGATCAGGGTCACCGCGGTGCCCGGGCCCTCCGCGGTGACCACGGCGCTCGCGGTCTCGGGCCTGCCCACCGACCGGTTCTGCTTCGAGGGCTTCCCGCCGCGCAAGGCCGGGGAGCGGGCCCGGCGGTTCGGCGAGCTCGCGGCCGACGCGCGCACGCACGTGCTGTTCGAGTCGCCCCGCCGGGTGGCGGTGACCCTGGCTGAGCTGCGAGACTCGCACGGCGACGACCGGGCCGCGGTGGTCTGCCGCGAGCTGACGAAGACACACGAGGAGATCGTCCGCGGCTCGCTCGCCGAGCTCGCGGCCTGGGCGGCGGAGCAGGAGGCCTCAGGGGGCGTCCGCGGTGAGATTACGCTCGTCGTGGCCGGCGTCGGCCAGGCGGCCGTCCGCGCCGCCGATCGTGCCGTCGCGCGCGCCGCCCGGCGCGAGGCTCGCTTTGCCGAACGCGAGCGCGGCCGCTAGGCAGGCGAACGGCGCCGCGGTCGTGACGTACCGGTAGTCGAACTCCGCCGTCGCCGCCGGCGCCACGATCAGCATGAGCGAGCTCAGCCACGGCAGCAGCGCCGCCTTCCCGGCCCGCCGCCACCGGCGGACTATCCCGAACAGCCCGACCAGCAGGATCAGCCCGTACCCGGTGCCCGGCAGCCAGACGTAACGCTGGTAGTCCCTGATGACCGCGGCGAACGGGTTGACCACCGCGGTCTGCGGGTTGCCGCGGGCGTAATACGCCTCGGCCGACGAGTACCCGTCGTAGGGCGAGCCGGACGGAACGGCGAGCGGCCGGGGGCTGAACAGGTACGCGTCGTAAGTCTGCGGGTTGGGGAAGACCGAGCGGTTCCACGCGAAGGACCGCACCGTGTCGTCCCATACCGCGCGGGCATAGTCGAGCGGCTGGGCCTCGATGGCGTCGATCGCGAACCGCTCGGCGAGCTTGTTGACCGTGGGGGAGAACATCGGCTCGGGGTAGCGCAGCAGCGGGCTGGCCGGCGTCCAGATGTAGGCCTGCGCGATCGGCCGCTGGCCGGGCGGCACCGACGTGCAGAGCGGCAGCAGGTCCGTCGGCAGCGACATCCGGGAGCAGTCGGCGAACGTCATCACCCGCGAGTAAAGGAAGACCCCGGTGGAGTCCGTCATCGCGTACTCGCCGTGCGCGGACTGGTACCAGGCCTCGTAGCCGAGCACCGGCACGGCGAACGCGACCACGCAGGCCGCGAGCGCCGCCGCCAGGGACCGCCAGCCGCGCCAGTGGACGACGACCACGTAGACCGCGAGGACGGCGAGCAGCGGCAGCCCGGTGGGGCGCACCGTCGCGGACACGCCGAGCAGCAGTCCGGCCGCTAGGAAGGCCCGCCACGACGGCCGCGGCGACCACAAGGCAACGGTGACCGCGGCCATCACCAGGAAGAGGAAGAGCGTGTCCGCCATGATCAGGTGCTCGAGCTGGATCTCGAACCCGTCGTAGAGCACCGGCAGCGTGGCCAGGACGGCGACCCCGGCCGACGCGCGGAACCGGTGCCTGGCCAGGGCGTAGATCATCACGGCGACGAGCAGCCCCATCAGGTGCTGCGACGCGGTCACGAGCAGGTAGCTGTGGGCCGGGGACAGCAGCCACAGGTAGAGGGGGTAGCCCGAGGGCCGCGTCGTGTTCGGCGTCAGCGTCACCGCGGCCCGGACGTAGGTGAACGAGTCGTTGAACCAGGACTGCCAGCGGTAGCCCAGCTCGGCGTCCACGCGCAGCGCGAGCGCGGGGACTCCCGCGACGGCGAACAGGCGGTTGCCGGCGATCAGCCGGGTAATCGACCGCCATATCACCGCAGGCATTACCCTCAAGCCCGTATCCTCCTACTTCTGGGGGCGCAATGGTGATCGTGCGTCCGCCCGCGCCTCGCGCCCGTGCAATGTACGCCAAATCGGGCGCTAAGGGTTCGAGTCTCACCGTAATACGGCGAATGGAGTCCACGTGGAGCTGACCGTCGTCATGCCCTGTCTCAATGAGGCGGAAACCGTGGCAACCTGCGTGCGCAAGGCAGTTCAGTTCATCGCGGACAGCGGGATCGACGGCGAGGTCGTGGTGGCCGACAACGGCTCAACCGACGGCAGCAGGCAGCTCGCCGCGGAGGCGGGCGCCCGGGTGGTGCCCATCCCCGAGCGCGGCTACGGCAACGCCCTGATGGGCGGCATCCTGGCCGCCCGCGGTGAGTACGTGATCATGGGCGACGCCGACGACAGCTACGACTTCACGAACCTGATGCCGTTCGTCACCGAGCTCCGCCAGGGCTACGACCTGGTGATGGGCAACCGCTTCAAGGGCGGCATCGCCCCGGGCGCCATGCCGCCGCTGCACAAGTACCTGGGCAACCCGGTGCTCTCCTTCGTCGGCCGCCTGTTCTTCCCCTCCGCGATCGGCGACTTCCACTGCGGGCTGCGCGGCTTCCGGCGGGACAGCGCGATCGCCCTCGGCCTGCAGGCCACCGGCATGGAGTTCGCCAGCGAGATGGTGGTGAAGGCCACCCTGGCGAAGCAGAAGGTCACCGAGGTGCCGACCACGCTGGTCAAGGACGGCCGCAGCCGCCCGCCGCACCTCCGCAGCTGGCGCGACGGCTGGCGCCACCTGCGCTTCCTGCTGCTGTTCAGCCCGCGCTGGCTGTTCTTCTACCCCGGCCTGGTGCTGCTGCTGATCGGCCTCGGCCTCGGCGCGGCGGTCGCGACCGGCCCGCTCACCATCGGCGGGGTCTCCCTCGACGTGGACACCCTGGTCGCCTGCGGCGCCTGCGTCGACATCGGCTTCCAGGCGATCCTTTTCTGGCTGTTCACCCAGGTCTACGCCGGCTCGGAGGGATTCCTGCCGACCGAGCCGAAGGTGCAGACCCTGCTCGGCAAGCTGTCGCTCGAGCGCGGCCTGCTGACCGGCGCGGCGGTGGGCGCGGCGGGCCTGGTCGGCGTGATCTTCTCGCTCACCTACTGGCAGGGCCACGCGTTCGGGCACCTCAACTACGAGCACGCGCTGCGGCTGATGGTCCCGTCGGTGACCGCGCTGGTGCTGAGCTGCCAGCTGATCCTCGGCACGTTCTTCCTGTCGATCCTCGGCATCAAGCAGACCAGGCACGTCCCGGTGGGCGGCAAGGCAGAACTCAAAGTAAGCGACGACCACGCCACAGCCCGTAGGCTTTAACCATGTCATCCGCCAATCCAAAGCACATCCTGACCGCGCCGGCCTGGCCCTACGCCAACGGCCCGCGGCACATCGGGCACGTCTCCGGCTTCGGGCTGCCGAGCGACATGTTCAGCCGGTACCAGCGGATGGCGGGCAACAAGGTGCTGATGGTCTCAGGCACCGACGAGCACGGCACCCCGATCCAGGTCCAGGCCGACAAGGAGGGCCTGTCCGCCCGGGAGCTCGCCGACCGGTACAACGGCGTCATCGGCAACGACCTCGCCAACCTCGGCATGACCTACGACCTGTTCACCAGGACCACGACCCGCAACCACTACGCGGTCGTGCAGGAGATGTTCCTGACCCTGCTCAAGAACGGGTACATCTTCCCGAAGACCACGCTCGGCGCGATCTCGCCGTCCACCGGCCGCACGCTGCCCGACCGCTACATCGAGGGCACCTGCCCGATCTGCGGTTACCCGAGCGCGCGGGGCGACCAGTGCGACAACTGCGGCAACCAGCTCGACCCGACCGACCTGATCAGCCCGAAGTCGCGGATCAACGGCGAGACGCCGCTGTTCGTCGAGCAGGAGCACTACTTCCTCGACCTGCCGGCGTTCACCGACGCGCTCGGCGACTGGCTGAAGTCCAAGGAAGGCGACTGGCGGCCGAACGTCCTGAAGTTCTCGCTCAACCTTCTCGACGACCTCCAGCCGCGCGCGATCACCCGCGACCTCGACTGGGGCGTGCCGGTGCCGCTCGACGGCTGGCGGGACCGCAACGACAAGCGGATCTACGTCTGGTTCGACGCGGTGATCGGCTACCTGTCCGCGTCCATTGAGTGGGCGCGCCGCACCGGTGATCCGGACGCCTGGCGCGCCTGGTGGAACGACGAGAGCGCCGAGGCCTACTACTTCATGGGAAAGGACAACATCGTCTTCCACGCGGAGATCTGGCCGGCGATGCTGCTCGGCTACGCGGGCCGCGGGGCCAAGGGGGGCACCCCGGGGCCGCTCGGCCAGCTCGACCTGCCCTCCGAGGTAGTCAGCAGCGAGTTCCTGACCATGGAGGGCAGGAAGTTCTCCTCCTCCCGCCAGGTCGTCATCTACGTCAAGGACTTCCTCGACCGCTACGACGTGGACGCGCTGCGGTACTACGTCGCGGTGGCCGGCCCCGAGACGCACGACACCGACTTCACCTGGAGCGAGTTCGTCCGGCGGAACAACGACGAGCTGGTCGCCACCTGGGGCAACCTGGTGAACCGGGCGGTCTCGTTCGCCGCGAAGAACATCGGCTCGATCCCCGCCGCCGGCGACCTCACCGACGCGGACCGCGCGCTGCTCGAGGTCACCTCGGGTGCCTTCGCGGCCGTTGGCGACCACCTGTCGCACTCGCGGTTCAAGTTCGCGGTCAACGACGCGATGCGGGCCGTCGGCGAGGCCAACAAGTACTTCTCCGAGCAGGCGCCGTGGAAGCTGCGGACCGAGGACCCGGAGCGGATGCGGACCGTGCTGCACGTCACGCTCCAGGCCATCGCCGACGCGAAGACGCTGCTCACCCCGTTCCTGCCGCGCTCCTCGCAGTCCGTGCACGAGATGCTCGGCGGCACCGGCGAGTGGTCGGGCATGCCGCGGATCGAGCGGGTCGACGAGGACGGCGGGCCCTCCTACCCGGTGATCACCGGCGACTACGACTCCACGTTCCGCTGGGAGTCGCGCCCGGTGACGGCCGGCGCGCCGCTGACCGTCCCCGCCCCGCTGTTCAAGAAGCTGGACGACTCGGTGGTGGACGAGGAGCTCGCCCGCCTCGCTGGTAATGAATAGTCCGAACGAGAGCATGTCTTCGCCGGTCGCCGCTGCTCATTCCGAGGGGCCAGAACGCGCGCCCGATGCGATGGCGGGTTTTGCCATCGGGCGCGCAGCCGGGGGGTACGGGGGCCAGGGGGAACGGGGGGCGGGAGCCCCCCGTGCTTGGGAGCTGTCCCCCCGGGAGATACCAGCACTGCCGGAGCCGGGCGGCTTCGACGCGCACACGCACATGGACATCGTCGGGCTGCCGGTTGACGGGCTGCTCGCGTCCGCCGCGGCCGCCGGGATTAAGCGGGTGGTCAACGTGGGCTGCGACCTGCCGTCCTCGCGCTGGTCGGTGTCGTGCGCCGAGGAGTACCCGGACGTGTACGCGGCGGTGGCCATCCACCCGAACGAGACGGGCGCGGTGTACCGGGAGCGCGAGCCCGTCCTCGCCGCGATCACCGCCCTGGCGGAGTCGCCGAAGGTGGTGGCGGTCGGTGAGACCGGCCTGGACTACTACCGGGACTACTCGGCCGGGGACGTCCAGCAGGCGTGGTTCCGCGCGCACATCGAGCTCGCCCGGCGGACCGGCAAGGCGCTGATGATCCACGACCGGGACGCGCACGAGGACGTGCTGTCGATCCTGGAGGAGTACGCGCCGTGGCCGCCGTACTCGGTGATCTTCCACTGCTTTTCCGGCGACGCGGCGATGGCGGAGCGGTGCGCCGCGGCCGGCTGACCCGATGAGCTTCGCGGGGAACGTGACGTTCAAGAACGCGATCCCCTTGCAGGAAGCCGCGCAGGTCGCCCCGGCGCAGCTGATGCTGGCCGAGACCGACGCCCCGTACCTCACCCCGGTACCGCGCCGGGGCAAGCCGAACTCCCCCGCGATGACCGCGTACACCATCCGCTACCTGGCCGCCCTGAAAGGCATTGACGTTTCCGACTTCTGCGCCCAGCTACAGGCCAATGGCGCCCGTGTCTTCGGCTGGTAGTGCCGCGGGAGCCGTGCGGCTGCTTGGCGCGAGGGACATCCGTGACATAGCGGACAGGCTCGGCGTGCACCCGACCAAGAAGCTCGGGCAGAACTTCGTCGTCGAGCCCGGGAGCGTCCGCCAGATCGCCGCACTCGCCCACGTGAGCCCGGGCGACGTCGTGCTTGAGGTCGGCCCCGGCCTCGGGTCGCTGACGCTGGCGCTGCTGGCGGCGATGCCGCCGGCCGCAGCGGGGTCGACCGCGACGCGGCTGGTGGCGGTCGAGATCGACCCGGTGCTCGCGGCGGAGCTGCCCAAGACGATCGCCGAGCGCGCGCCGGATGTCGCCGACCGGGTCACGGTGCTCACCGGCGACGCTCTCGCCGTGGGCGAGCAAGACACCGGGACGTCCGCGCCGACCGTGCTGGCGGCCAACCTGCCCTACAACGTGGCCGTGCCGGTAGTGCTGCACCTGCTCGCGGCCCTGCCGTCGCTGCTCCGCGGGGTGGTCATGGTGCAGGCGGAGGTGGCGGACCGGATGTGCGCGGCGCCCGGCAGCCGGGTGTACGGCGTGCCGTCCGCGAAGCTGGCCTGGTACGCGAGCGCGCGGCTCGCGGGGACGGTGCCGCGCAGCGTCTTCTGGCCGGTCCCGAACGTGGACTCCAAGCTCGTCGCGTTCACCCGCCGCGACCCGCCGCCGACCACGGCCAGCCGCGAGCAGGTCTTCGCGGTGATCGACGCCGCCTTCGGCCAGCGCCGCAAGACCCTGCGGGCGGCCCTGGCGGCCTGGGCCGGCTCGCCCGCGCAGGCGGAGGCGGCGCTCCGCGCGGCCGGCGTCGACCCCGGCGTCCGCGGCGAGGCCCTAACCGTGGCGGAATTCTCGCGAATCGCCCAAAACGGCGGGGGTGCGGGCGGTGCTGCAAAGATGGTGGATCGCTGAACACCCCATAGCGTGGTCATCGATCCAGGATCTTTTTCGGGGAGCCGGTAGGCTTTGGTTTCTGTGACGAGTGTGACGGTCCGGGTTCCCGCGAAGATCAACTTGCAACTCGCGGTCGGCCCGCTGCGCCCCGACGGCTACCACGGCCTGGTAACGGTGTTTCACGCGGTTTCCCTGTTCGACGACGTTACGGTCACGCCTGCCGAGACGGATGTCGTGACCGTCACCGGCGAGGGCGCGACCCTGGTCCCTGAGGACGGCGACAACCTCGCGCTGCGCGCCGTCCGGGCGCTGCGGCAGTCACTCGCGCGGCGCCGTGGTGCCGCGGTCGGCGGCGTCGCCGTGACACCCGGCGGAGTTGCCGTAACCATCGCGAAGCGCATCCCGGTAGCCGGCGGCATGGCCGGCGGCAGCGCCGACGCCGCCGCCGCCCTAGTCGCCTGCAACGCCCTCTGGGACACCGGCCTGTCCAAGCAGGATCTGTGCGCGCTAGGCAGCCAGGTCGGCAGCGACGTAGCATTCGCCGTCCTCGGCGACACCGCAGTCGGCCAAGGACGAGGCGAACTGCTAACCCCAGTGCAAACGCCCGCCGAGACGACCTACCACTGGGTCCTAGCCCTAGCCGACGGCCACCTGTCCACCCCCAAGGTCTTCCGCGAACTAGACAGACAACGTCACGGCAGCGAAGTCGCAGAACCGGCCCTGTCAGCCGACCTAATGCAGGCGCTCAATGCGGGCGACCCGACGAGGCTAGGCGCGGCGCTAGCCAACGACCTCCAGGAACCGGCCCTAAAGCTGTTCCCAGCACTGCGCAAGACCCTGGCAGCGGGAATAGAAGCAGGCGCCCTGAGTGCTTTGATCTCGGGATCCGGTCCAACGTGCTTCTTCCTGGCAGAAACCGCCGACCAGGCGACCACCCTCGCGAATAAGTTGTCAAGCGCGAGAGTAAGCCGCACCGTAACGTCGGCCACCGGCCCGGCCCGCGGTGCGACCGTTATATAGACGACTACCTCGGGTTGAACCCCTGCGTACCGCGTGCAAGCGGGACACCCCCAAGCCCCGTGCAGCGCGCGGCAATCAGACAAGAAGCTATGTCCTAGCCTGGAAAGCAATATGGCGCATCTTCTCGGGGCCGAGTCCCTACACCTGGAGTTTCCGACCAAAGTCGTGTTCGACAACGTAACCCTGGGCCTGAACGACGGCGACCGGGTCGGCGTGGTCGGCAGGAACGGCGACGGCAAGACCAGCCTGCTGGAAATGCTCGCCGGGCGGCTACGGCCGGACGCGGGCCGGGTCACGGTCAGGGGCGGGGTCCGGGTCGGCGTGCTCGACCAGGGCGACACGCTGGCCGACGAGCTCACGGTGGAGCAGGCGGTCGTCGGCGACATGCAAGAGCACGTCTGGGCGGGCGATGCCCGGGTGCGGGACGTGATCCGCGGGCTGCTCGCCGACATCCCCTGGGACGCGCCGTTGACCGCGCTCAGCGGCGGCCAGCGGCGCCGGGTCGCGCTGGCCGCGCTGCTGGCGGGCGAGTGGGAGGTGCTGCTGCTCGACGAGCCCACCAACCACCTGGACGTCGAGGCGATCACCTGGCTCGCCGAGCACCTCAAGCGCCGCTGGCCTGCCAACGTCGGCGGGCTGCTGGTCATCACCCACGACCGCTGGTTCCTCGACGAGGTGTGCACCGCCACCTGGGAGGTGCACGACCGGCTGGTCGAGCCGTTCGAGGGCGGCTACGCCGCCTACATCCTGCAACGGGTCGAGCGGGACCGGATGGCGGCGTCCGCCGAGGCGAAGCGGCAGAACCTCGCCCGCAAGGAGCTGGCCTGGCTCCGCCGGGGCGCACCGGCCCGCACGTCCAAGCCCAAGTTCCGCATCGACGCGGCCAACGCGCTGATCGCCGACGTGCCGGAGATCAGGGACAAGGTGTCGCTGCAGTCGCTCGCCGTCGCCCGGCTCGGCAAGGACGTCGTCGACCTGCTCGACGTCTCGGCCGGCTATGACGGCACCGAGGTCCTGCCCAGTGTTGAAGTACTACACAGTGTCGAATGGCGGATCGCGCCGGGCGAGCGGACCGGCGTCCTCGGCGTGAACGGCGCGGGCAAGTCCACCCTGCTTGGCCTGATCACGGGCGCGGTCAAGCCCACCGCGGGCACGGTCAAGCGGGGCAAGACGGTCAAGGTCGCCGCGCTCGACCAGCGCCTCGGCGAGCTCGAAGACCACATGAACGAGCCGGTCCGGGTCATCATCGAACGGCTCCGCACCAGCTACACGATCGGCAGCGGCGCCAGGGCACAGGAGCTGACGCCGAGCGCGCTGCTCGAACGGCTCGGCTTCACCGCGGCGCAGCTGTCCACCCCGGTCCGGGACCTGTCCGGCGGCCAGCAGCGCCGCCTGCAGCTGCTGCTTATCCTGCTCGAGCAGCCCAACGTGCTCGTCCTCGACGAGCCGACCAACGACCTGGACACCGACATGCTCGCGGTGATCGAGGACCTGCTCGACTCATGGCCGGGGACGCTCATCGTGGTCTCGCACGACCGTTACTTCCTGGAGCGGGTCACCGACCAGCAGTACGCGATCCTCGGCGGGCGGCTTCGCCACCTGCCCGGCGGAATCGACGAGTACCTGCGGCGGCGGGCCCAGGCGCCGGCGAACGGCTCACCGGTCGCGCGTCCCGAGCCGGTGGCGCCCGCCCCCGCCGACGGCGGGTTCGTCCCGGGGTCGGCGGCCGAGCGCGCCGCCAAGAAGGAGCTTGACCGGCTGGACCGGCAGATCGCCCGCACGGGGGAGCGCGAGGCGAGGCTGCACGCGGAACTCGCCGCCAACGCGACCGACTACGAGCGGCTGACCGATCTTGGCACGCAGCTCACCGCGGTGGAAGCGGAGAAGGCGGACCTGGAGGAGCGCTGGCTGGAGGTCGCCAGCTCGCTCGAGGGTTGAAATTCGTGCGTTCTCGCGACAAGGGGTGCGTTCTGCTCGCATTGTTGTCGTGAAGTGCTTGACGGCGAATTTTACCGGGGAGTAACTTACCGGGCAGCGCCCGCTGTTCGGTGGTGGGCGCACACCACGGACAGCCCGAACGGGAGCGCCATGTCGGTCGACAGCAGCAGGACGCAAGGCAGGGTCAAGTGGCGCCGGTTCGCGATCGTAGCGGTGCCCGGCGCCCTCATCGCGGCCGCGCTCATCGCGCTGACCGCCCAAGGGGCCATCGCCTCCAGCATCTCCGTCTCCGGCGAGGAGTACCTGATCACGGCCACCAAGCTGACCGGGACCGGGTTCGAGCAGTACGGCGGAACGATCCCGGGGGCCGCGGGCAACGAGCCGGTGATCATCTCGGCCATCCACAACGCGACGCTGACCGACCTGTGCCAGACCGTGACGATCGGCCCGATCACCCTGCACCTGACCGCGGGCGGCGGCGGCGACCCCGGTCCAGGCGCAGAACCTGATCGTCGACGCGGCCGGCCAGACCGGCAGCGAGGCGACCTTCCACAACATCAGCATTGGCCTGGACTCCGGAACGCTCAACGAGGACCCGGGCGCGGCCGGCGCCGTCCGGCGGCTTCGGCCAGCAGGCCGACTCGATGGAGATCGACAACCTGGTCCAGCACACCTGGCTGACGACCGCGGGCACGTTCACCCTGCCCGACCTCAGCCTTGGCTTCGGCGGGGGCTGCCCGTCGCCGTCAGCCGGCGCGGCCTCGGTGGCAAGCGTGGCGGCGGAGCCGCCCCTTCTGGGGCGGCCTGCTGCTGCTCCTGGCCGGCCTTGAGCTCGTGCTTCTCCCGTTGAGCGGCCTGCTCGTGCACGGCAGCCTCAAGCTGGTCATCTACATCGGCATCGGCGGCGTCTTCGGCGTGCTCATCGGCGCGCTGCTGATCGCGGCCGGGACCGCGCTCCTCGTCAATCCCGGGCACCGCTCGTTCTACGGGATCGTCGGGGTGGTGCTCGGCATCGTGTCCTTCCCGGCCTCCAACCTCGGCGGCCTCTTCCTCGGCATGCTGCTCGCCATCATCGGCGGTGCGCTCGGGTACGCCTGGTCGCCGGTTCTCACCGACGACGCGGGCGCGGGCGCGCGGGGAAGGCACAAGCGCGACGCGGACACGGGATCGGCGGCGGCTTCATGAGGCGGCTGCTCGCGGCCGCGACGCTGTCCGTCTTCGCGGCCGTAGCCCTCGTCGGCGTGACGGGAGCGCGGCAGGCCATGGCGGCGCCGCTGGCCGGCCAGGGGTGCATCCTCGGCATCATCTGCATCCCCAGCCCGTCTGCTTCCCCGGCGCCGACGCCGGGCCCGTCGTTGGCCATCCCGACGCCCTCGCTCGGCCTGCCGTTGCCCGGGTTGTCGGCCAGCCCGACCACGAGTTCCCCGGCGGGCGGCGGGACAAGGTCGGGGACGGCCAGCCCGAGCGCGAGCCCGACTGCGAGCTCCGCATCGGGGACGCCGAAGAACGCGGCCGACCCGTCCGGCCTGGTCGCGTCCGACGCCACGGCCGTGCTGACCGCGGGAACGGCGAACATCACCGGGTTCCACTTCGTGGGCAACGTCGACGTGGCGACCGCCGCCGGCAGTCAGCGGATGATGGAGTTCACCGCCGATTCGATCGACCTGAGCGGCACGGTCACGGTGACGGTCACCCAGGACGGAGTGACGGTGACGACGGTCAGCGCCAGCCAGGACTTCAGCGACGGCGTCACGCTCTACGCGACCGAGCTCTCCGGGGACCTGGAGGGCTTGCCGGTGGCATCGCTGGACCTGACCCCGTCGACGATCACCGTCGCGAACCTGCTCAAGCTGCCGAACGCCGGCCTGCTTCAGCTGGCGAACCTGGTCACCGGCGCCATACCGCTGACGCTGACCGGCGTCACCACGGACCAGTTGCTGATCAGCGGGGGGACCCAGGTGACCACCGCGCTGTCGATGAGCTAGGTCTAGGTCCCCTCGTCGAAGGGGACGAGCAGGGTGCGGAGCAGGTCGGCGAGCACCTGGCGCTGCCCGGGGCCGAGGCGCGCGAGCAGTGCCTGCTCGCGGTCGAGCAGGTCGGTGAAGGCCGCGTCCACGACGGCCTGGCCGCGCTCGGACAGGGTGACGAGCACGCCGCGGCGGTCGCGCGGGTCGGGCTCGCGCGACACGAGCCCCGCCTCGGCGAGCCGGTCGATGCGGTTTGTCATCGTGCCCGAGGTGACCAGGGTGGCGCGCAGCAGCGCCCCCGGGGTGAGCTGGAACGGCGGTCCCGCCCGGCGCAGCGCGGAGAGCACGTCGAACTCCCACGACTCGAGGCTGTGGTCGGCGAACGCGCCGCGCCGGGCGATGTCCAGGTGCCGGGCGAGCCGGGAGACCCGGCTAAGCACCTGCAGCGGCGCGACGTCGAGGTCGGGTCGCTGGTGCCGCCACGCGGTGACGAGGTCGTCGACCTCGTCGCGTTCCCTGTTTCCCCCGGGAGCATGACCCCCCCGGTGACCCCCCCAAGGTGGCTGACGTTGCTGGTCCGCTGCGTCGGTGGGTTGCACCATCCGCCTAGCTTATCTCTTGACGTCAAGATGCTTGATCTGGTATCAGTGCCTTGATATCAAGATTCTTTACGTCGATAGTTGTTGGCCCAACGGAGGGGATGACGCATGTGGGACGCCGGACAGTACCTTCGCTTTGGCGGCGAGCGGGCGCGACCGTTCTTTGACCTCGTCGCCCAGGTCGGCGCGGCCGGTCCCCGGTACGTGGCCGACCTCGGCTGCGGCCCCGGCAACCTCACCGCCGCGCTGGCCGAGCGCTGGCCCGACGCGACCGTCGTCGGCGTGGACAACTCACCGGAGATGATCGCCGCGGCCCAGGCGGGCGCGGTCACGGAGCCGGTGCCTAATCTCTCGTTCACGGTCGGCGACGTGCGGGAGTGGCGCCCCGAGCGCCCGCTCGACGTGCTCGTCTGCAACGCCGTGCTGCAATGGGTGCCCGGGCACGACGAACTGCTGCTGCGCTGGGCGGACCTGCTCGCCCCGGGCGGCTGGCTCGCGTTCCAGTTGCCAGGCAACTTCGACCAGCCGAGCCACGCGATCGTCAGGGAGATGGCGGGCTCGCCGCGCTGGCGCCGGCTGACTCGCGGACGCGCGGCTGAACCGGCAGGCGGGCGACCCGGCGGACTACGTGGCCCTGCTCGCGCGGCCGGGCTTCACGGTGGACGCGTGGGAGACCAGCTACCTGCACATCCTGCCCGGGGAGAACCCCGTGCTCGAGTGGACCAAGGGGACCACGCTGCGGCCGGTGCTCGCCGCGCTCGGCGCGGAGCAGGCGGACGCGTTCGTCCGCGAGTACGGGGAACGGCTGCGGCAGGAGTACACCCCGCATTCGTTCGGGACCATCTTTCCCTTCCGCCGGGTGTTCGCGGTCGTCCGCCGCGCGGACCTCGGCCGGGGCTGACCGGCTTTTCCGCCGATCCACCGGAAAGGGGTTGCGCTCGCGCCGGTAACTCGAGATATAGTCGCGATATACTCGCTACTGAGTAATCGAGACTGAGTAGGGGATCCGGCGATGAGCGACGACCGTCAACCGAGGCGCCAGCGCCCGCTACCGCGGACGCCGGTGGCGCTTTCCGTCCTCAGCCTGCTCAACGAGCGGTCGATGCACCCGTACGAGATGCGGTCGCTGATGCGGGAGCGGCGGCATGACCGGGCCTTCAGATCAGGGAGTCCTCGGTCTATGACACCGTCGCGCGGCTGGCCGACCGCGGCTTCATCGAGCCGGTCGAGGTGAGCCGGGAGGGCCGCAGGCCCGAGCGGACCGTGTACGCGATCACCGAGCCCGGGCGGGATGAGCTGCTCGCGTGGCTGTGGGACCTGGCAAGCGAGCCGGCCGCCGAGTACCCGGAGTTCGCGGCGCCGCTGATGTTCATCTACTCGCTGGGCAAGGACCGCGCGATCGCGGCGCTGCAGCAGCGGGCGGCCCGGCTCGAGGCTGAGATCTCGTCAAACGACGCCTTCCGCCGGGCGTTCCTGGCGGACATGCCGGACTTCCCGCGGATCTTCGGGATCGAGGATGAGTACGCGCAGGCCATGCGGCAGGCGGAACTCGCCTGGGTGCGCGGCACGATCGCGCAGCTGCGGGACGGCACGTTCCCGTGGCCGACGACCGACGAGCTCAAGGAGGCCGGCTTCATGAGCTGACGGGCGCGAGAAAACGGTCTCCGGGGCGGCAACCCCGGAGACCGCGGGAATCCATGAGCGCGCGGCCAACCCGGCTACCCGTGGACTCGGCATCTTCGAGGATATGCCTGCGGCCGCGCGTGACGTTCACGGCAACGCACGAACGGAGTTATCGGCATGTCCTCATCACCAGTGCCCGCGGTCCAGGTCAACGGGCTGCGCAAGTCGTTCCGGGTCGCGGGCAAAGCCATCGAGGCCGTCCGCGGCATCGACCTGACCGTCGCGGCCGGGGAGATCTTCGGCCTGCTCGGGCCGAATGGCGCGGGAAAGACGACGACCCTGCGCATCCTCACCACGCTGCTGCCCGCCGACGCCGGAGACGCCTACGTCGCCGGGGAGGACGTCCGGCACGCCCCCGGGCGCGTCCGGCGGGCGATCGGCTACGTCGGCCAGCTCGGCGGCGCCGACCGGGACGCGACCGGGCGAGAAAACCTGATGCTCGCCGCCCGCCTGTACGGGCTGAGCGCGGCCGGGGCCAAGGAGCGCTGCGCGGAGCTGGCGGAGGTCTTCGACCTGGACGCGCTCGCCGACCGCCCGGTCCGCACCTACTCGGGCGGCCAGCGCCGCAGGCTCGAGGTCGCGCTCGGCATCGTCCACCGCCCGCGCGTGCTGTTCCTCGACGAGCCCACGACCGGCCTTGACCCGCAGAACCGGGCCAACCTGTGGGAGCAGCTCCGCCTGCTGCGCGACGCCGGCACCACGATCTTCCTCACCACGCACTACCTGGACGAGGCCGACCAGCTCGCCGACCGGGTCGCGATCGTCGATCACGGCCGGGTCATCGCGCTCGGCCGCCCGGACGAGCTCAAGCAGCGGTACTCGGCCGACACGATCGCCGTCACCCCGGAGGCGGGCCCCGACGTCCTGGCGGCCGTCGCCCGCGAGCTCGCGGATGCCCCGTTCATCACGAGTGCCGTGGTGGAGCCGGGGGCCGGGGGCCAGGGGACGATCCGGCTGACGGCCACCGACGCCACCCGCGCGATGGCCGCGGTCTTCGCCGCGCTCGTGTCGCGCGGCGTCCCGACGCGCGCCGCGTCGGTCGCCCGGCCGACGCTTGACGACGTCTTCCTGCGGGAGACGGGACGTTCGCTGCGCGACGGGAGCCCGTCACCGGCGGCCCGCGGACGCCGCCGCCGAGGAGGTGGCCGCATGACCACGCTCGCCCCGTTCGCGCTGCAGACCAGTCTGTTCTTCCGCCGTAAGCTGCTTGAGACGCTCCGCCAGCCGGTCTGGATCATCACCGGGCTGATTACGCCGGTGCTGTACCTGGCGCTGTTCGCGCCGTTGCTGCGGTCATTCGCCGGCGCGCCCGGGTTCCCGCGCGGGCACGTGCTCGACGTGTTCGTGCCGGGAATCATGGTGCTGATCGCGTTCGGCGCCGGCATGGGGGCCGGGTGGCCCGTCATCTGGGAGCTGGACTCCGGCGTGATCGAGCGGCTGCGCGTCACCCCGGCCAGCCGGCTGGCGCTGCTCCTCGGCACGGTGCTGCGCGACATCGTGATGTTCGCGGTGCCCGGCGTGGTGGTGATCGCGGTCGGGGCGGCCTTCGGGTACCACGTGCACTGGGGCGGGCTCGCGCTGCTGTTCGTGCTCCTCGCGCTGCTCACCGCCGCGTGCTCGGCGACATCGTCGGCCCTCGGGCTGAACCTCAAGCAGATCGGGTCGCTCGCCGCGGTCGTCACCGGGGTGCAACTGCCGCTCACGCTGCTCGCCGGCATCCTGCTGCCGCTCTCGCTGGGCCCCACCTGGCTGCGCGTGCTCGGGCACTTCAACCCGATGTACTACGCCGTGCAGGCGGCCCGCTCGCTCGCCGCGGGGACGGTGGTCACCGGCACCGTCGGCCTCGGCTTCCTCGTCATGGCCGTGATCGCGGCGCTGGCCGGGTGGTGGGGGACGCGGGCGTACCAGCGGGCGATGGCGTAGGATGCCCAGGAGATTTACAGACTATTCCAATTGAGTTACTAGGGATTTCATGCCATGATCTATCCGTGCAACGGACGACCACCACTTCTGAGCAGCGGGTTATCCCGCCCAAGCAGCTCGCCGCCGAGGTGCGGCGGCTGACCTCCGCCCCAGCCGAATGGGTGACCAGGGTTCGCCTTGATCCCGAGGGCCGCTGGTACGAGCAGATCCGGGTGGACGACTGTCTTGAGTTGTGGCTGATCAGCTGGCTGCCTGGCCAGTCGACCGGGTTCCACGACCACGGTGGCGCCAACGGGGCGTTCGGAGTGGTGTGGGGCCAGCTGGACGAGCACGTGATCGCGCGGGGGGCCAGCTCCGCCGCCAACCCGGTGACCCCCGGGCTGATCCGGTCCTTCGGGCCGCGGCACGTGCACGACGTGCGGAACTCCGCGGCGGGCTCCGTCGCGGTGAGCGTGCACGCGTACTCGCCGCCGCTGTCCGCCATGACCAGGTACGATCTCACGCCGGGCGGCCTGGTGACAATCCGGACGGAAGGGGCTGACGACTGGTGACGCACAAGCCGGAGGGCGCGCGGTCCATCGGCGAGACCCTGGCGGCGGCGCGGGACCGCCTCGCGCCGGCTGACGCCGCGGAGGCCCACGCGGCGTGGGCCGACGGGGCCACGCTGATCGACATCAGGCCCGCGGCGCAGCGGGCCGCCGCGGGGGAGATCCCTGGCTCGGTCGTGATCGAGCGGAACCACCTGGAATGGCGGCTGGACCCCGCGAGCGATGCCCGGCTGCCCTGGGTCAGCGGGTACGACCTGCGGCCGATCGTCATCTGCATGGAGGGGTACACGTCCAGCCTGGCGGCCGCCGCGCTGCAGGACCTCGGGCTGGACCTGGCCACCGACGTGGCCGGCGGCTACCAGGCATGGCGGCAGGCGGGCCTGCCCACGGCTCGTCCCGACGAGCGTACCGTCGAGATCGCGCCGGGGGCAGGGCCCGCCTTCTTATTCGGGCAGGCGGGACGCGCGGGCGGCGAGCCCCGCCGTGCGGACGATCACCATGATGATGGCCATGAAGATGAGCCCGTCGGTGATGGCCGCCTCCGATACCTGGTTGGCGATTGCCCAGGCAACGATCGAGCCGGTGAACCAGTGCGCGGCGCCGTAAGAGAACGCCGCCCGCGCGGCGATGACGACGGTCCAGAAGATGGCGTAGGCCCAGCCCGCGCTGCTGACCGGCTTCCCGGTCAGCGGACTGCGGTACACGCGCATCAGCGCGGCGGCGGCCAGGCCGCCGAGCACCCCGGCGGCGATGCCCGCGATCTCCACCGCGAGCCCGTTGCCGCTGGTGGCCGGGTGGTCAAGGAAGATCGGAACGATCACGGCGGCGGCGATCACCGGGCGCAGCAGGCGCATCCGGCCAATCTTCCGCGCCGGGCCCACGTCGCTAGCGAGAACCGTGGCCAGGACGACACCGTTGACGATCATTGCCTCGGTGAGCTGGGAGACCATTTCATGCTCCTCATAGGTCCGCGGCTACTTGACGACCGCGAGTGGCTGATGTCCCAACCTTCGCTAAGCGCGGCCGTCCGCGAATCGGAGCAGGCGGTGACCTCCGGCATGACCCGGGCCGGCGTTACCTGGTACCACGTAAGCCGCTCGAGTCAGACCAGGCGTCAGCCCGCGGTCTGATCCCCCTGGCCGCCGGGCACGCCACACTTGAGCCATGAACCGCTCGGTCAACCTCGTGTCCCGGTCCCTCGGCTTCGCCTGGGTCGGCGCGCTGGCGTTCGGCATCTACCCGTCCAGCGGGCGGGCCGAGGTGCTGTTCCAGGCCATCGCCTACGCCATCGCCGGGCTTGGCATGATCGGCCTGGCGCTGATCGACTACTCGCCGCGCGCCGCGCGGTACCGTCGGCGCGCCCTCCCGGTCATCTTCGGCGTGATCGCCGTGACCATGGGGGCCGCGGCCACCTCGGCCTCCGACGGCAACCTGGCCATGCTGGTCTTCGCACTCGTCGCGGCGATGCAGGCGGGCGGCGACACCGACCTGGCGCCCGCCATCGCGGTGACCAGCGCGGGGATCCTCGCCGCCGACGTCGCCGGGCTGGCGTTCGGCGCCAGCGTCACCACCCTGATCGGGTTCCCCATAATCATCGCGTCCGGGCTGCTGATCGGCCGCAACCGGGGCGCCTTCCGCGTCCAGGCGGAGCAGGCCGCCGCGCTGCTCGCGCAGCGGGAACGGCTGGAGGCCGAGCAGCGCCGGGCCGACGTCCTCGACGAGCGCACCCGGATCGCGCGCGAGATTCATGACGTGCTCGCGCACTCCATCGGCGCGCTCGGCATCCAGATCCAGGCCGCCCGCTCGGTGCTCACCGACCACGGCGACGTCGACCGGGCCGTCGAACTGCTCACCGCAGCCCAGCGGATGGCTGGCGAGGGGCTGACGGAGACCCGCCGGGCGGTGCACGCGCTGCGCTCGGACACGCTGCCGCTGGCCGAGGAGCTCGCCAAGGCCGTGAGCACGTACGGCGAGCGCTACCGCGTCGCCGTCAGCCTCGATACCGCGGGCGCGCCGCGGCCGGTGCCCGCCGAGGCGACGGTCGCGCTGCTCCGGGTCGCGCAGGAGGCCCTGGTCAACGCCGCTAAGCACGGCGCCGGCAAGCCCGTGACGGTCCGCCTGAAGTTTGCCGCCGCCGCCGTCCGGCTTACGGTCAGGAACGAGGTCGACGCCGTCGCGCCCCGGGCCGTGGAACTGAGCACGGTCGACGCCGGCTACGGCCTGACCGGGATGCGGGAACGGCTGCGGCTGCTTGGCGGGACCCTGGCCGCGGGCCGGGAGGGCAGCTGCTGGGTGGTCACGGCGCAAGTGCCACTTTCACCGTCCGGCAACTGAGAAAATGATCGCATGAGTACTGATGGTGCGCCGCTGCGCGTCGTGATCGCGGACGACCAAGCCAGCGTGCGCGAGGGCCTGGTGCTGCTGCTCGGCGGGCTGCCGGGCATCGACGTGGTGGGCGCGGCCGCGGACGGCGAGCAGGCGCTGGCGCTGGTGGCCGAGCACGATCCCGACGCGATCCTGCTCGACCTGCACATGCCGGTGCTCGACGGCATCGGGGCGACCCGCAGGCTCGCCGCCGAGCACCCGCGGGTCGCGGTCGTCATCCTGACCACCTACGCGGATGACGAATCGGTGCTCGAGGCCCTGCGGGCCGGCGCGCGCAGCTACCTCACCAAGGACGCCGACCGGGCCGACATCGCCAGCGCGCTGCGGGCGGCCGCGGGCGGCCTGTCGGTGCTCGACGCCCGCGTGCAGGCCGCCCTGGTCGCCGCCGCTACCGCGGCGGCCCCGGCGGCACTGGCGGCGGCCACGGAAGCCGCCGCCTTGCCGGCGCCGGACGGGATAACGCAGCGCGAGGCCGAGATCCTGGCGCTCATCGCCCAGGGACTGACCAACCCGGAGATCGCCGCGCGGCTGTTTCTCAGCAACCACACCGTGAAGACGCACATCAGCCGGATCTTCGCCAAGACCGGGTCAAGGGACCGGGTCGCGGCCATCGGCTACGCCCGCCGCCACAACATCGGCTAGGCCTGGGCGTCCAGTTGGGCGAGCCCGTTCCAGGCCAGGTCGATCATGTTCGCCGCGACCTGCTCGAGCTTCGGCTTGCGGGCGTCGAGCCACCACTGGCCGGTGAACGCGACCATGCCGACCATCATCTGGGAGTACATCGGGGCCAGCTTCGGGTCCCGGCCGCGTGACTTCAGGAAGTCGGCCATGATGTACTCCACCTGGCCCGCGATGTCGGCGAGCAGCGTGCCGTACGTGCCGCCGCCGGATCCTGGGCTGGAATCGCGCACCAGGATCCGGAAGCCGTCGGCGTTTTCCTCGATGTAGCGGAGCAGGGAGACCGCCGCTGCCTCGAACTTAGGCTTGGAGTACGGCCCCTCGGACAGCGTCACCGTCACGGTGGTGAGCCGTTCCACCTCGCGGTCCACGACCACGGCGTACAGGCCCTCCTTGCCGCCGAAGTGCTCGTACACCACGGGCTTGGAGACCCCCGCCTGGGCGGCGATCTCTTCGATCGAGGTGCCCTCGAATCCCCGCTCAGCGAACAGCCGCCTCCCGATGTCGAGAAGCTGCTGCCGCCGTTCCTGGCCAGTCATCCGCTTTCTGGCGGTTTTCGGGGATTGGTCGGTCACCGGAACATCATGGCTTTAGGCCGCCGCCCGGTTAGATGACTTTACCGGCTTCGCAGCCTTATCGTTACGCATCGTCATGCTGCCGAGGCTGCGCGTCGCGTTCGCCGCGCGCTTGGCGTTGAGCCGCGTCTCGTCCGGCCAGCGCACGTCGTAGGCCCAGCCGAGCTTCTCGAACCACTGGATGACGCGGGCGGACTGGTCGATCTGGCCCTTGAGCGCGCCGTGCCTGGCGCAGGTCGGGTCGGCGTGGTGCAGGTTGTGCCAGGACTCGCCGAAGGAGGCGATGGCCAGCCAGGAGACGTTCACCGAGCGGTCGCGGGACACCCAGTCCGTGCCGCCCCAGGTGTGGCAGATCGAGTTGGTCGACCAGGTCACGTGGTGCAGCAGCGTCACGCGGACCAGGCTGGCCCAGAAGAACATCTCGATGGCGCCGTGCCAGGACCAGACGGCCGCGCTGGAGTTCCAGAAGCCACCGATCAGCGCGGGGGCGATCAGCGTGAACGCGACGATCGCGGGGAAGCAGTAGTGGACGGCGCGGATCTTCTTGTCGGCGAGCAGGTCCGGCGCGTACTTCTCCTTCGAGGTCCGGTTCTCGTCGAACAGCCAGAGGGTGTGCGCCCAGAGCAGCCCCTTCGTCAGGGCCTTCGCGTCATCGCCGTACCGCCAGGGGGAGTGCGGGTCGCCCTCCTTGTCGCTGTACTTGTGGTGCCGCCGGTGGTCGGCGACCCAGTTGACGACCGGGCCCTCCATCGCGAGGCTGCCCGCGATCGCCAGCGCGACCCGCAGGCCGGGCTTGGCCTTGAACGAGCTGTGCGTGAAGTACCGGTGGAACCCGACAGTGATGCCCAGCCCGGATACCCAGTAGAAGACGGCCGCGACCAGGATGTCACGCCAGTTGAGGCCCCAGCCCCAGGCGAACGGGATCGCGGCGATCAGCGCCGCCATCGGCAGGAAGACGAAGACCGCGATCAGGAGGCGCTGCGCCGGCGTCTTCGGGTTCTCGTCGTCGTAGTCGCCGACGGCCTTGCGCAGGATCGGCGCGGCACCCGGGTCGACCGAGAGCGCGATGTCCTCGCTCTCCGCGAGTGTCGTGGTGTTTGACCCCCGTGGGTCCGTAGTGCGTGCCATGTTCTCCCCTGAGGTGAGGCGCCCGCAGGCGGTGGCCTTGTACGCTTACGTAACCGTAGCCTACGAAACCGTAGGTTGCGCAAGGGTCTCAGATGAATTCTTGGAAATGGCCAGGTAAAGGGCCTAGCGGCGGTCCACTACCCAGCGAGCAGGAGAACACACTCATGGCATCTACTGAGGGCGCGAAGAGGTGCCGCACGGGCGAGGGCATTGTCGAAGGGTGTGACCGCTGCCGGTCGTATCTGGGCGGCGTCCGGTCAAGAATCGGACAAAAGGGGTAGTTCCGGCGCCTGGACTCGAACCAGGACAAACCAACTCCAAAGGTTGGCGGGCTGCCAATTACCCAACGCCGGACTAAGCGGACAGATGGCAAGCGTCACCTAACGCCGCTACCCACACCACGATACCGGCTCGTCCTGGGCCGCGTTAAGCGCTCTGGGAGTCATCGCGCCCAGTGCCCAGCCTTCGATCCTCCTGTAGAGGGCGGCGCTACGCCGCACATCGACCCTCAGGCACCCGTGATAGTCCTTGCCGACGTTCGTCCGAACAGTCTTGGGGTTGTGACGCTTGAGCGTCGGCGACCGAAACTGGCTGGGATGAGCGCCGGTGACCTCAAGCCAGAACCGCTGGGCCGCCTCGGCGTCAGCGTTCTCGTGGATGTAGACGCGGAGTATCCAGTCGTCTCGGTTGACCCCGGCAACATCCAGAAAGTAAAGAAAAAACTTGATCAACCCTGGGTCGCTATTGATGAACACCACTCGGTTGGCCTTGCGGTTCGGCTTACTCTTGGCGCCCTCGCACCAGTAGGCAATGGCGCCCGTAATGAGCACCTCACGGGTCGTAAGCTGCCCGACCTCGGCGGCTGCACTCTCGGTCTCCGCAGCATGGTGGACTGACCGGGCCGCGTTGTACTTGCGAAGTCCCTCCTGGCGTCGTTCGTTGTGTACGTACCTGAACCTCTCCGGGCAAGGGACGTCGCGTACCCAGAGCGAGACCGAGCTCTTCGAGACGCCGAGCTTGGCGACGATCTCGTTGTAGGACAGGCCCTGGGTCCGCAGTTCGCGGGCTCGGTCGCGGAGGTCGTCCTTCGCGTTGGGGCGGTACGTCCACTCGGCGGGCGGCGTGCCGCCGAGCGCGGCGCTGAGGGTGCGCTTGCCGACCGGGCCTAGCGCCTCCCTGATTTCCCTGACGGACTTGCCCGCGAGACGGAGCGCGACGGCTTCCTCGCGGAGCTGGTCGAGTTGCTGAGGGGTTCTTATATTCGAATGCTACCTACAAAGAAACGTATTTATGGTGCGACACGCCGACATCGCGGTACGAGCGTGCCTTATTCGGGCTGGGGGGTGGCCCAGGGTCCTCCACGGGAAGAGGATGGGGCTGAAGAGGTGACGGCCGGGGGCCCGGGTCGGTTTGTTGGCCAGCCGGCAACGATCGCCCGGCGCAGGTCGGCGGTCAGTTACTCGAGTTCCTCGCGGCTCAATGCCATCAAGTTAGCCTCGGGCTGAGGCCATACTCCCATAGGGTATCCATCCGTTATCGCGGGTCAACGGCGGCGAACTTCGCCGCCGTTGACCCGCGATAACGCCGGGCGCCCGATTCTGGCGGCGATTCGTAACCAGACGAGGCAAATGTCCGCTCGTCCGTCACCCCGGCCGGAGCCCGGCCCTCATTTGACCCGCAGTCTTGGCCTTTGACCTCCGCCGTCCAAGCCGTAACGGCCACCAACTGGTCTCGGTTGGCTGGCTGGCTCTCTCAGGACCGCCCTAAACGGGCTCCGGACCCGTCCGCGCGCGCATTACTGGCGAGGAAAACCTGAAAGGGCGGTACCGGTGGTCAGTGGTCAGGGTGGGAGGCCCGGGCTGCGGCCCGGCGCGGGTCGCCGACGCTGCCCCCGCCGTGGCACCGGCCCGCAGGGGGAGTGCGCGGGAGCGGGAGAGCGGTCGCCGAGGCGGGTTCGTGTGCGCCCGGCCTGGCGTGCGGCGCGCAGTCACCGCTACCCGTCGTGGTGCTGGCCCGCGGGGGGCGACCGCGCGGGAGCAGAAGATGGGGCGCCACGGCGGATCCATGTCCGCGCGGCCCTGCGTCCGGCGTGCAGTCTCGATGCCCAGGGCAATACGCTGGCCCGTTTCGGTCGCGGGCGCTGGCCGGCACCACGGCGGGCAGCGCCGCGTACCCGCACATCGACGTAGGCCTCCGCCACCCACCCGGACCAGTCGCCTGCCGCAACCCGCCTTCCCGGTTTTACCTATGAGTAATGGGCGTGCGGATGGGTCCGGAGCCCGTTTAGGGCGGTCCTGAAAGAGCCAGTCAACCGGGGTGCGCCCAATGGGCCGGATCCCGCCACCTGATGGGCGGGACCGGCGAAAGCGAGCGCGTGCCGTGTATTTCACGAGAGCCGGCTAGCTAAACAACAGGCGCGGGGCCGGCATCGGCAACGGCCGGGCGTGCCGCCCCTATTCGGGCTGGGGGGTGGCCGGAGGGGCTTCCATGGGGAAGAGGATCGGGCTGAGCAGGTAACGGCCGCGCTCTGGCGTCGGCTGGTTGGCCAGCCGGGGAACTATCGCCAGTCGCAGGTCAGTGATCAGTTGCTCGAGTTCCTCGCGGCTGAGCCAGATGGCGTGCTGCCGGAAGCCGACGAGGTCGCCCGGCGGGTCGGCGTCTTCCCGATCCACGTAGGCCCGGAACTCGGCGGTCAGCACGGCGAGCGCCGTGCTGAACACGCGCCAATAGTCCTCGGGTGCCGGTGCGGCGCCGGTTTCGCTGGTCACGGTGGCGCGGTCAGGGCGCAGCCGGTAAAGGCGCTCCACCGCGCCGCGCACGCGGCGCTCCTCGGCTACTTCCAGGATCCCGGCGCTCGCCAGAAGGTCGACGTGCCGGTACAGCATCGCCTTCGACACGTCGGGCAGCAGGGCGCTCAGCCCGGCGGTGGTGAGCGTGCGGCCGCCGCGCAACGCGTGCACGATCCGCAGTCGCACCGGGTGGGCAAGCAGTTCAAGGGCATCCACTGTTCAACTTTCTCACATCATGCTAACGTTCGCAAAAGATGAGAATAGTTTGTGAGGGAGGATTCGCGTGGCCGTAGACCCAGTGGCGATCGCCGCGTCCGTGATTGAGATGGCGCGGGCCGAGCGCTTCACCGGCATCGAGGAGCTGTTCGCGCCGCCGCTGCGCGCGGCGGTGTCCGCGGAGACGATCCAGGCCGCATGGGCCGCGGAGACGGCCAGGATCGGGCCCGTCGCGGCGGTCGGCCCGCCGCTCAGCGAGCCGGCGAAGGGCGGGCTGGTGCGCGTGAGCACCCCAGTGAGCGGCGAGCGCGGCGGGCTCACCGTCGTCGTGTCGATCGACGCCGACGGCAAGCTGAACGGCTTCCGGCTCGCGCCGCCGGCCACCAGCGCGTGGAGGCCGCCCCGCTACGCGTCGGCCAGAAGGTTCACCGAGCGGGAGGTCACGCTCGGCTCGGGGCCGCTGGCCGTGCCCGGCACGCTGACCCTGCCGACGGGCCGCGGCCGGCGGCCGGGCGTGGTCCTCCTCGCTTCCGGGCCCGCCGACCGGGACATGACCACGGGGCCGAACAAGCCGTTCAAGGACCTGGCGTGGGGCCTGGCGAGCCGCGGCGTGGCGGTGCTGCGCTTCGACAAGGTCAACCACGTGCACGGTCAGGTTGGCACCGAGCCTGGTTTCACGATGGCCGACGAGTACGTGCCGCACGCGGTCGCCGCGGTCCGCGTGCTGCGGCGGCAGCCGGAGGTGGACCCGGCGCGGGTTTTCGTCCTCGGTCACAGCGGCGGCGGCAAGGCGGCGCCTAGGGTCGCGGCCGCCGAGCCGTCCGTCGCAGGCCTGGTGATCCTGGCCGGCGACACGCTGCCGCTGAGCCGTTCCGCCGTCCGCGTCGCCCGGTACCTGGCCGAGCTGGAGCCAGGTGCGGACACGACGGCCGCCGTTGACGCGGTTACGCGGCAGGCCGCGCGGGTCGAAAGTGCCGACCTGTCTCCCGCGACGCCGGCCGCGGACCTGCTCTTCGGCTGGCCGGCCGCGTACTGGCTTGACCTCCGTGAGTACGACCAGGTCGCCGTCGCGGCGGCGCTTGACCAGCCGGTGCTGATCCTGCAGGGCGGCCGCGACTACCAGGTGACGGCGGACGGCGACCTGGCCCTCTGGCGGGCGGGGCTTGCCCGCCGGCGCGCCGTGACGATCCGCAGCTACGACGCCGACGACCACCTGTTCTTCGCGGGCACCGGCAAGTCCGCGCCCGCGGACTACGCGCGCCCGCAGCACGTCGACGCGGCGGTGGTCAGGGATATCGCGGACTGGCTGGCGCCTAAGGGCCGCGGCGGATTCTTGCGGGTCATGCCGAGCATGATCTGGCCGAGGCCCACGTCGTCGTCCTCGTCGTCGTCGAGCAGTCTCGCCACCCGCTCGATGTCGACGTCGCCGGCCACCTGAGTGTGCCCGCGGGAAAGGGCCGCGACGCGGGCGGCCTCCCGCTCGGCGGCGGCGCGCTGCGCGGCGGCCTGCTGGGCATCCGCATCCCTGGCGGCGGCCTCTCGCGTGGCGGCGTCCTGGGCGCCGGCCAGCAGGTGCGGCCGCACCCACAGGAAGAAGCTGATCCAGGCGGAGCCGGTCGAGGTGGACCAGATGTTCGCGCTGAGGTAGTGCACCGTCTGGATCAGCGCGTGCGCGACGCTCGCGTACTGCGAGTCGGGGAAGCCCTCGTACCAGTTCTGCCCGCCGAGCTGGCGCATTGCGTCGACCACGAGGCCCGGCTGCCGTTCGGTGAGGGCTACCCAGAGCAGCGCCTGGGCCATCCGGTCACAGAACGCCTGCAGGTCGAAGGCCGGGGGCACCGCCGAGTCCGGGATCAGGCTCTTGACGTCGTCGTGGAACTGCCTGATGAACGCGTCTTGGTCGCGTGCGAGCAAGGCGGCCGACTGGTGGATGGCGGCCAGCACGCCCGGGTCGAACGCTGGCCGCGTTCTGCGGCGCGGCCCGTCGTGGGCCCAGTCGCTCGCCATCTCGGTCTCCCCTCCTAGTCCCCCGTCAAGGGACCACCCTTTGACTCGGCCCGCCTTTTCATGAGCGGGTGCCGCGCTCGGCGCCCATCCCGGTGACCGCGACGATCACGAAAAGGAAGTACCAGGCCAGAAGCAGCGCGAAACCATGCGGCTTACATAGGGCAATGTGAATGTTACGTTGTGGTTATCAGAGCCAAAGCAGAGCAGGCTTCTTTAAAGGATTCAAATATTAACTCGATAAGTAGCCCTCTTCTAGTCACGGTGTGCCGCGAGGGCCGGGTTGCGGTGGGGGCGTACCAGTATGCGGAGGCTGGCTCCGGTGCGTTATGGTTGGTTGGGGTTAAGCAAGTTCTGATCATCTGCTTAGCCTTCCGACTTTCCCGACGAGGTGGGGGGACAGGGTGCCTGACCAGGCCGGTCGTGTGCTCGGGCCGAACTACAAGTGGATCGCGCTATCGAACACGACGCTCGGCGTGCTGATGGCGACGATCAACCAGTCGATCGTGCTGATCGCGCTGCCGGCCGTGTTCAAGGGCATCGGGCTGAACCCGCTGGGGCCAGGCAACACCAGCTACCTGCTGTGGATGTTCATGGGCTTCATGGTCGTCACGGCGGTGCTCGTGGTCTCGTTCGGCCGCCTGGGCGACATGTTCGGCCGGGTGCGGATGTACAACCTCGGCTTCGCGGTGTTCACGGTCGCCTCGATCTTCCTGACCGTCACCTGGATGCACGGAGTGGCCGGCGCGCTGTGGCTGATCGTCTGGCGGGTCGTGCAGGGCATCGGCGGCGCGTTCCTGTTCGCCAACTCGACCGCGATCCTCACCGACGCGTTCCCGGCCAACCAGCGCGGCACCGCCCTCGGGCTGAACTCGATCGCCGCGATCGCGGGCTCGTTCATCGGCCTGATCCTCGGCGGCGTGCTCGCCCCCGTGAACTGGCACCTTATCTTCCTTGTCTCGGCCCCGGTCGGCTTGTTCGGCACCGTCTGGGCGTACTTCATGCTGCACGACATCGGCATCCGCAAGCACGCGAAGATGGACTGGTGGGGCAACCTGCTCTTCGGCGTGGGCCTGATCGCGATCCTGGTCGGCATCACCTACGGCCTGCAGCCGTACGGGGGCAGCGCGATGGGCTGGACGAACCCCTTCGTCCTGGGCGCGATGATCGGCGGCGTCGTGCTGCTGGTCGTGTTCGTGTTCGTCGAGCAGAGGGTCGCCGAGCCCTTGTTCCACATGTCGCTGTTCAAGATCCGGGCATTCGCGGCGGGAAACGTCGCCAGCCTCATGCTCGCCCTGGGCCGCGGCGGCATGCAGTTCATGCTGATCATCTGGCTCCAGGGCATCTGGCTGCCGCTGCACGGCTACAGCTACAGCCAGACCCCGCTGTGGGCTGGCATCTACCTGCTGCCGCTGACGCTCGGGTTCCTGCTGTCGGCGCCGCTGTCCGGCGTCCTGTCTGACCACTTCGGCGCGAAGGCGTTCACCGTCGGCGGCTCGCTGCTGGCCGCGGTGACGTTCCTGGTCCTGATCTTCGTCCCGGTGAACTTCCCGTACTGGGAGTTCGCTCTCGTTGTCGCGCTCAACGGCTTCGGCACCGGCCTGTTCGTATCGCCCAACCGCGCCGAGATGATGAACTCGGTCCCGGCCAACCAGCGGGGCGCGGCCGGCGGCATGATCGCGACCTTCATGAACTCCGCGTCCGTGCTCTCGATCGGCATCTTCTTCTCGCTGATGGTGGCCGGCCTGGCGAGCAAGCTGCCGGCGTCCATGTTCAGCGGGCTCACCGCGCAGGGCATCCCGGCGTCGGCGGCGGCGACGATCTCGCACCTGCCGCCGATCGGCGTGCTGTTCGCGGCGTTCCTCGGCTACAACCCGATGCAGCAGCTGCTCGGGCCGCTGCTCAGCCACCTGCCGTCCGCGCACGCCGCCTACGTGACCGGCCGCGAGTTCTTCCCGAACCTGATCACCGGGCCGTTCCACGATGGCCTCGGCGTCGCCTTCGGCTTCGCCATCGCGGCCAGCGTCATCGGGGCGGTCGCGTCCGCGCTCACCGGCCGGAGCCGGGCGGCGGCCGCGGCCCAGGCGCAGGCGGAGTCGCTCGGTTCCGAGCTGGCGGCGGTAGCGGGCGAGGGCTCGTTCGAACCGAGCGAGCTTGTCGCTCCTGACGGGGTTGACGACCCGTCGGAGCCGGCGGACAAGCCCGGGATATCTAGTTAAAATCGCAACTTAGGCGGGTGGCGTCCCGCCCAAGGCACGTCCGAGTGTGGCGCATGCGCGGTACCGGATGCGAGTCCCGCGGGCGCCTCCTGTCCCTCGTTGGCTACAAGCAGGTATCCTGCGGGTGAGGGGCGGGTAAACAGGCTGTCGTCGCCTCAGCCCTCCACGTGCTCGTTACGATGGCCTCGGTCGGTGTTCGGCGCGATACCCGAGGAGATGCGTTACTCGTGAGCGAAACTTCGAGTGCTCCAATTTTGCGTCCGTCGGACGGAAGTCATGTCTCCGGTGAGGGCAAAATTGGAGTATTCGCACCGGCCGCGGTCGTGATCCTGGCCGCGGGCGAGGGCACCAGGATGAAGTCCAGCACCCCCAAGATGCTGCACACGCTGTCCGGGCGGCCCCTGATCGGCCACGCGATCGCGGCGGCGAGCGACCTGGCGCCCGAGCGGCTCGTGGTCGTGGTCGGGCACGCCAGGGAAGAGGTGAGCGCGGCGGCGGTGGCCGCGGCGCCAGCGGCGGACATCGTCGTTCAGGAGCAGCAACTCGGCACCGGGCACGCGGTGCGGATGGTGATCGAGTCCCTCGGCGCCATGGCCGGGACCGTCATCGTGACCTACGGGGACATGCCGCTGCTGCGCGGGCGGACGCTCGGCGAACTGGCCAGCAGGCACGTCGCGGCGGGTAACGCCGTCACCGTGCTGACCGCGCGGGGCGACTTCCCCGGCTTCGGCCGGATCGTGCGCGACGCCGACGGTACCTTCCTGCGGATCGTCGAGGAGCGCGACGCCACGGCGGCCGAGCGCGCCATCGACGAGTTCAACTCCGGCTGCTACGCGTTCGACGGCGCGCTGCTCACCGACGTCATCAAGCGGGTGACCACCAACAACAGCCAGCACGAGGAGTACCTCACCGACGTCGTGGAGATCCTGCGCGGCGACGGGCACCGGGTCGGCACCGTGCTCGCCGCCGACGCGGCGGAGATCAGGGGCGTCAACGACCGGGTACAGCTGGCGCAAGCGCGGCGGACGCTCAACGACCGGATCCTCCGCGACTGGATGCTCGCCGGCGTCACGATCATCGACCCGGCGTCTACCTGGGTTGACGTCACGGTGGAGATCGGCCAGGACGCCGAGATCGGCCCGCAGACCCAGCTTGAGGGTGCCACCGTGATCGGTGCGGGCGCTAAGGTCGGGCCCGGCTGCCTCCTCGCGGACACGACCGTCGGCGAGGACGCCGTGCTGCTGCACGCGGTCTGCCGTCAGGCGGAGATCGGCCCGCGAGTCACCATCGGCCCGTTCGCCTACCTGCGGCCGGGGGCCAGCATCGCCGACGGCGCCCACATCGGCACCTACGTCGAGCTCAAGAAGTCGCACATCGGCGAGGGGGCGAAGGTGCCGCACCTCACCTACGTCGGCGACGCGACCATCGGGGCGGGGACGAACATCGGCGCGGGGACGATCTTCGCCAACTACGACGGGCAGCACAAGCACCGTACCGAGGTCGGCGAGAGCGCCTTCGTCGGCAGCAACACGGTGCTCGTGGCCCCGGTCACGATCGGCGACGGCGCCTACACGGCGGCCGGGTCGGTGATTCACCAGGAAGTGCAGGCTGGTGACCTCGGGATCGCCCGGGGACACCAGCACAATTCCGACGGGTGGGTGCTCCGCCACCGGGAAGGGACACGGTCGGCGGAGGCAGCGACCCGCAGTCGTTCGGATGAATCGCAATGAATTTTGTCTTTGGTCGTACGGCCCGAGCCGAGGGAGAGCAGTACTAGGTGAGCGGCATGACGGCGCCGAGCCAGAAGAAGATGATGTTGTTCAGCGGCCGGGCCTTCCCGGAACTCGCCGCTGAGGTTGCCGACTGCATGGGGGTCGAGACGGCGCCGGCGACGCTGTACGACTTCGCCAACGGCGAGATCATGGTCCGGTTCCTCGAGTCGGTCCGCGGCAGCGACGCGTTCGTGCTGCAGAGCCATACCGCGCCGATCAACCAGTGGATCATGGAGCAGCTCATCATGGTCGACGCGCTTAAGCGCGCGTCGGCCAAGCGGATCACCGTGGTCATGCCCTTCTTCGGCTACGCGCGGCAGGACAAGAAGAGCCGCGGCCGTGAGCCGATCTCGGCGCGCCTCATCGCCGACCTGTTCGCCACCGCGGGCGCCGACCGGCTGATGGCGGTTGACCTGCACACCGCGCAGATCCAGGGGTTCTTCGACGGGCCGGTGGACCATCTGTTCGCGTTGCCGATCCTCGCGGGCTACCTGGAAAGCAAGCTGAACGTGCGGAACGTGACCGTGGTCGCGCCGGACGCCGGCCGGGTCCGGGTCTGCGAGCGCTGGACCGACCGGCTCGGCACGCCGCTCGCCATCATCCACAAGCGGCGCGACCCCGACGTCGCCAACCAGGTCAAGGTCTTCGAGGTGGTCGGGCACGTCCAGGGACGGACCTGCATCCTGGTGGACGACATGATCGACACCGGCGGGACGATCGTGAAGGCCGCGGACGCGCTGTTCGAGCAGGGAGCGGAGCGGGTCATCGTCGCCGCGACGCACGGCGTGCTTTCCGGGCCGGCGGTTGACCAGCTGAAGAACTCCCGGATCAGCGAGGTGGTCATCACCAACACGCTGCCGGTGGCGCAGGAGAAGCGGTTCGACAAGCTGACCGTGCTGTCGATCGCCCCGCTCATCGCCCGCGCGATCAACGAGGTGTTCAGCGACGGCTCCGTGACCAGCCTCTTCGACGGGCAAAGCTAACGGGAGAACGGGCGCAATGTCGCGGAACGCGACAGCCGGGGTCCGGGGGTCGTCCCCCGGGAGGTACTTCTTCTTGCGCGCCCGATAAGATGGCGGTTTTTGCCATCGGGCGCGCAAGAAGACCCCGTCCCGCCATTCCCCGGTTTGGCGGGACGGGGCTTCTGTGGCGTCCGGGACCCGCCACCCCTGGGTCCCGATCGCCAGCTCCGGTGCCAGAAGCGCGCCGCGGTGGCCGTGTCCCGCTTCGTACGGGACGGTGCCCCTCGTAACCGTCCAATACGGAGCGGGACACATGCCCCGCGGTCCCCGCTGCGCTTCTGGCGCTGATCAAGAGATTGCCAGAGCCCGGTTAAGCGACGATTTAGTCAACGGGCCGCGTCCCGGGAGACTGGCCCACCGCCGGAGTTAATCGGGTTAACTCGCGCCGTATCCGCCCGCCGGCCGACGCGTAACCCCGGCCGTCACGGCCGACTCCTCGCTACACTCCGCGCTGTCTCCCCAACAATCGCGCTACATCATGACGTGTCCGATTTACGGTTCGGTTGAGTCGTGATTAAGTGGGGTCCAACGTCCAGCTGAAGGCCGGAGGAGCGCGTGCGTTCGGACAGGCCGACCTGATGCGGTTCCGCATCCTTGGTCCGCTTGAAGTGCTGTCTACGGAGGGGTGGACGGCGATCGGCGCCCCTAAGTGGCGCTCGCTGCTCGCCTGCCTGCTTGTGCGGCCTGGCCAGCTTGTCCCGACCGACGTGCTGATCGACGAGATCTGGGGCGAGAGCCCGCCGCATACCGCGAACAACCTCGTAAGCATCTACGTGCACCGGCTGCGCAAGGTCATTAACGACGCCGAGGGCCGGGTGCTGGTTTACCGGGCGCCCGGGTACCTGTTGCGCCTCTCGCCCAGCGACCTGGACATGCAGGAGTTCGAGTCACGGGTGGCCGATGGCAGGGCCGCGCTGGCCGAGGGCGATCCGAGGAAGGCGGCCGCCCTGCTCGGCGACGCGCTCGAGTTGTGGCGCGGGCCGCTGCTTGCCGACGTTCCGCTGTCTCCGCTACTTGTCACGCAGGTCAACCGCGCGGCGGAGCAGCGGCTGGCCGTGACCGAGCTGCGCATCGACGCGGACCTCGCTTGCGGCCGGGCGGCTCAGGTGGTGGCGGAGCTGCGCGGCCTTGTGTCGGAGCACCCGCTGCGCGAGCGGTTGTGGGCGCTGCTGATCCGGGCCCTCGAGGAGGCGGGACGCCGCGCCGAGGCGCTTGAGATGTACGCCAAGGCACGTGAGGTCATTGCGGACGAGCTTGGCGTGGATCCTGGCAGCGAATTGCAGCGGCTGTACGCGAACCTGCTCGCCTCCGATGCGTCGCCGCCGCCTTCCGCGCCACCCGTAGCGAGACCGCGCCAGGGCCGCGCCCGCGAACCGGCGGCCCCGGTCGCCGCGGCGGCGGCGCGGCCGGACGCGGAGGCGGCGGCAGAGCCCGGCCCGGGCGTCGCGGACGCCGAGGAACCGAGTCCCGAGCCGCCGGGAACCATCGCGATCGGTACCTTCCTCGGACCCGCCGAAGAAGAGGCCGAGGCCGAACCGCAAATGCCGGAGAAGGCGGCGGGCGTTCTCCCTAGCCTCCCGCGACCCGCCCAGCTCCCAGCCGACATCGGCGACTTCACTGGGCGCGAGACGCACGTGAGGCAACTGTCTAGCCTGCTACTCGCGGGCAACGCGGAGAGCAGCCCGGGCGCGGTCCGGATCGTGGTGGTGAACGGTGCCGCCGGGCTCGGCAAGACCACGCTCGCCGTGCACGCCGCCCATCAGGTCCGCGCGCAGTTCCCCGAGGGCCAGCTCTACGTTGACCTTCAGGGCGCCAGTTCCCAGACGGCCCCGCCCGGCGAAGTACTCGCCCGGTTCCTTCGCGACCTAGGCGTCGAGGGCGACAAGATCCCTGCGCGCGATGACGAGCGGGCGGCCTTGTACCGCACGACGCTGGTCGGCCACCGGGTGCTGATCCTGCTCGATAACGCCAAAGACGCGGCCCAGGTCCGGCCGCTGCTTCCCGGCACTTCCTCGTGCGCGGTGCTCGTCACCACCCGTAACCGGAGCGCGGACCTGGCCAGCACGCGGTTCGTGGACCTGAACGTGCTTGAGGACACCGAGGCGCTGGCGCTGTTCTCTCGGATCGTGGGTGAGGAACGCGCCGCGGCCGAGCCGGACGCCACCGCCGAGATCCTCGTTGCCTGTGCTGGGCTGCCGCTGGCCATCCGGATCTGCGCAGCGCGGCTGGCGAAGCGCCGGCAGTGGCGGATCTCCACCCTTGCGGACCGGCTTCGCAATCAGCACCGCAGACTAGACGAGCTGACGACCGGTGACCTCGCCGTCCGGGCCAGCTTCCAGGTGAGTTACGACAGTCTGGGCAAGGTCGGCCGCGGTGCGGATCCGGCCCGCGTCTTCCGGCTGCTTGGCCTCTGGCAGGGAGCGACGATCAGTCTTTACGCCGCGACGGCCCTGCTCGGGGCGGCGGAGAACGAAGTCGCGGACGCGCTTGAGACCTTGGTCGACATCAACTTGCTTGAGTCGCCGGCGCCGGACCGGTACAGCTTCCACGACCTGCTCCGGGCTTACGCGACCGAACGGGCCGAGGCGGAGGAACCCCAGGCCGTCCGGGCTGAGGCGGTCAGCCGACTGCTGTACTGGTATCTGAGTACCAGTGAGGTCGCCATGGACGTCGTATCACCGCGGCGGTACCGGGTGCTTCGCGACTCCGTGGCGTTCGGCTACCCGCAGCCGGATTTCACCGGCCCGGACGACGCCCTGGCCTGGTATGAGGACGAGCGGGCCAACATCGTCAGCGCGATCAGGCAGGCAGCGGCGGCCGGGATGCATGATGTGGCATCGCGGATGCCGCCGACCCTGTACCCGGTCTTCAACCGGCGTAGCAACTGGGCGGACTGCGTGATCACGCAACGTATCGCGGTTGAGAGCGCGCGCAAGGCGAACGACCGGCTTGGCGAGGCCTGGGCGCTCTTCGTGCTCGGCTTCGCTCTTGCCAGGCTGCGGGACGACGAGGCCTTCGGCCACCTTGAGCAGGCGCTTGCGATCCGGCGGGAGCACGGCGACACACATGGTGAGGCGCAAACAGCTGTCGCACTTGGTGAGGCGCACCTTAACATGGACGGTCCTGGGGAAGCGGCCCTCCGCAGCATGCGCAGGGCGGTGGA
Source organism: uncultured Actinomycetota bacterium (assembly GCA_963767685.1). GTDB lineage: Bacteria > Actinomycetota > Actinomycetes > Streptosporangiales > Streptosporangiaceae > Trebonia. The sequence continues at coordinate 32,807 of CAVYEZ010000002.1, read as the reverse complement.
ACTGCTGCGCCCAGACGGAGCGACAGCCCTGCTCGGCGTCGCGCTGAATAACCTGGGTGAGGTCTATTACCAGCTTGGAGACCTGTCCCGGGCCGCGGAGTGCTACGACGAGGCTCGCGACATATCCGAGCAGATCGGCGGCCATGCCCTAGGCCATGCGCTGCACAATCTAGGTCGTGTCTACTTGGATCTCGATCGACTCGACGATGCGAGTATCCGCATTACCGAGGCCTTGCGCGTGCACCGGGCCTCTGGGGATCTATTTGGTGAGGCCATGGCGCTCAGGAATCTGGGCTGGCTGCACCGTAAGAAGAATGACATCGCGGCGGCCCGTTCCATGTGGATTACCGCGCAAACGATACTCCAGCAACTTGGAGAGGTTGACGAGGCTGCTGATGTAACTGCGGCGCTGGGGTCGCTCTAAGCATCTCTTAAGTGCCGCAGCTCACACCATTTGCCGTGATCGTGTGATTATCGTGTCGTGTCGCCACTAGGCTTACGAACGCGTGCCAGGCGCAGCATTCCCTGGCAGGATGGGATGAAAAGGGGCTTCCGGCATACGCCTGTGTGCCGGATGTTGAAAGGACGGGAAACATGAGTGAATTGCCGGCAGATAACGCGGCTGCTCCCGAGAACACGGTCGGCCCTGAGAACACCGTGGGCCCTGAGAACACCGTGGGCCCTGAGAACACCGTGGGCCCTGAGAACACCGTGGGGCCCGAGAACACGGTTGGCCCTGAGAACACCGTGGGGCCCGAGAACACTGTTGGCCCCGAGGACGAAGCGGGCGGCGAACTCTAAGTTCTCCGGCTAGGAGTGATGCAAGTGCGTGCGGCTGCGGACTTCCGCAGCCGCACGCACTTGGCAGAAGTTGGCCGTGCGCCTATATGTGTCGGCTTATGGAGATGCTGAGCTATAAACCTTCTCGCAGCCACGTAATACCCTTTGTGGTTCCCGCCGGATATCGTGGGTTCGAGCTGAAATGATCGTGAAAACTTTCACGCTCATACGATGATTGATTTACATCTAATGAAATCCTTGCGATTGTGAAGGGCGGCCGGCTCCGCGAACCGCGAACCGCGAACCGCGTTGCCTCCGTGCCAAAGTGGGGACGTTGCATGAGGGCGTCATCCCAGGGACGGGCTGCCGGCTAGACTTCGCTGGCGCATCAATGTACCCAACGAGGAGTGACTGACCGTGCCTGAGGTCCGTATCGAAGCCGAGCCACGCACCGAGTTCGGCAAGGGGGCGTCCCGCCGTACCCGCCGGGCGGGTCGTGTGCCTGCTGTCATGTACGGCCAGGGCGCAGAGAACCGCCACTTCAGCCTGCCGGAGCACGATCTGATGATCGCGCTGAAGACGCCGAACGCGCTGATCCGGCTTGAGGGCCTCGGCCGGGCGACGCTCGCGCTGCCGAAGGCCGTGCAGCGCCACGCCATCAAGGGCGACATCGAGCACGTCGACCTGATCGAGGTGCGCCACGGCGAGAAGGTCACCGTTGAAATCCCGGTCCGGGTGACCGGCGACGTGTTCCCCGGCGGCCTGCTCGACCAGCAGCTGGTGCAGATCGCCGTCGAGGCCGAGGCGACGCACCTTCCCAACGGCGTGGACGTGGACGTTGAGGGCATGGAGATCGGGACCTCCGTCCACGCCGGGGACATCGCGCTGCCGGACGGCACCACGCTCGTGACCGACCCCGAGGCCCTGGTGCTGCACGTGCTCGGCGCGCAGGCCGTCGACCTCGGTGAGGCCGCCGAGGGTGAGGCCGCCGAGGGCGAGGCCGCCGAGGGCGAGGGCGCCGAGGCGCCCGCCGAGGCCGAGGCCGAGTAAGACCACGCGAGACCGGCGGGGCGCGGGTTCACCCGCGCCCCGCCGGCACGCGGGGACCCGCACATGACGGACGAGCGCTGGATCATCGCCGGACTGGGTAACCCGGGGCCGGAGTACGCGGGCAACCGGCATAACGCCGGGCAGATGGTCCTCACCTTGCTCGCCGACCGGGTCGGCGCCCGGTTCAAGGCGCACCGCACCCGCAACGACATCGCCGAGGGCCGGCTGTCCGGCCAGCCGGTGACGCTGGCCCGGCCGCACTCGTACATGAACCTCTCCGGTGGCCCCGTCTCCGCGCTGCTGAGCTTTTACAAGCTTTCTCCCGAACGACTGGTGGTTATTCACGACGAGCTCGATGTCACCTTCGGGGCGGTGCGCCTGAAGCTGGGCGGCGGCGACAACGGCCACAATGGCCTGCGCTCCATCACGTCGTCGCTCGGCACCCGGGACTACTACCGGGCCCGCTTCGGCATCGGCCGCCCGCCCGGCCGCATGGACGCGGCTGCGTTCGTCCTGAAGGACTTCTCGGCCGCGGAGCGCAAGGAACTCCCGTTCGCGCTCGACCGCTGCGCCGACGCCGTCGAGGCCCTGATCACCAAGGGCCTGACCGAGGCCCAGAACGAGTACCACACCGACCCGGTTTAGCTACGGGCAGGCGAAGTCCTGCGCTCGGCGCACGGGCCGGGGGCGATTTCGGGCGAAGGCGCGGCGCAGCCGGCGGGGCGGAAGATTGCGGGCCCTGGCGTCGTTACGGGTTCGAGAGAGTTGTAACCCTCCGGAGGAGATCACTTGCCGGCCCTTGACGACCATGCCCTAGCGGCCGACTTGGCGGAGCGAGCCGGACACCTGCTGCTCACGCTTCGCGCCGGCGGCGGAGACCCCGACGTCCTGCGCAACGCCGGCGATCGCCAGTCCCATGAGTTCTTGATGGCGGAACTGGCCAGGGAACGTCCGGACGACGCCGTCCTGTCAGAAGAGGGCATCGACGACAAGGCCCGACTGTCCGCCGACAGGGTATGGATCGTCGACCCCCTAGACGGCACCCGCGAGTTCGGTGACCCAGGCAGAACAGACTGGGCCGTCCATGTAGCCCTCTGGTCCCGCAATGCGCCAGCGCCCCGGGAGCAATGGCAACCGACCGGGATTGCGGCAGCCTCCGGGGAGCAATTGTCAGGGACGGGTACCGCGGCAGCAGGGACAGGAGACCTGGTTGCCGGCGCTGTGGCCCTGCCGGCGCAAAACCGTGTGCTCTCGACAGTCGCCAAGTCGGCCTCGCAAGCGGACGGGGAAGCGGAGCGACCGGACCGCCGGGGATATTCCCACCGGCCTTCCGAAGGAGCGCCGGGGGGAATATCCCCCGGTCCGGGCGCGCAGCGCCCGCTGCGAATGGTGGTCAGCCGCAGCCGAGCGAGCGAGCTGGTCAAAGAAGTCGCAACACTAATACACGCCGACCTCGTCCCCTGTGGTTCAGCTGGCGCCAAGGTTGCCACGGTAGTACTGGGCGAGAACGACGTGTACCTGCACTCGGGCGGCTTCTACGAGTGGGACACGGCCGCGCCGGCGGCGGTAGCCAGGCAGCGTGGCTTCCACGTGTCCCGCATCGACGGCAGCCCGGTCGTCTACAACCAGGAGGATCCGCTGCTGCCAGATATCCTGGTATGCCTGCCGGCAATCGCACCGGTCTTGCTCAACGCCATCAGGGAAGCCACGCATGCGATCTGATTACCTGTTGTCACAGCTCGACGTCCTTGAGGCCGAGTCGATCCACGTCATGCGTGAGGTCGCGGCCGAGTTCGAGCGTCCCGCGCTGCTGTTCTCCGGCGGCAAGGACTCGATCGTCATGCTCGCGCTGGCCGCGAAGGCCTTCACCCCGGCGCACATCCCGTTTCCGGTCATGCACGTGGACACCGGGCACAACTTCCCCGAGGTGCTCGACTACCGCGACAAGCGGGCGGCCGAGCTGAACGTCAGGCTCATCGTCGCCAGCGTCCAGGACTCGATCGACCAGGGCCGCGCCATCGAAGAGACCGGACGGTGGACGAGCAGGAACCGGCTGCAGACGGTGACGCTGCTCGACGCGATCGAGGAGCACCGGTTCGACGCGCTCTTCGGCGGCGCCCGGCGGGACGAGGAGAAGGCGCGCGCGAAGGAGCGCGTGTTCTCCTTCCGCGACGAATTCGGCCAGTGGGACCCGAAGAACCAGCGCCCCGAGCTGTGGAACCTGTACAACACGCGGATCAGGCGCGGCGAGCACATCCGGGTCTTCCCGCTGTCGAACTGGACGGAGCTTGACGTCTGGTCGTACATCGAGCGGGAGAACCTGGAGATCCCTTCCATCTACTACGCCCACGAGCGGGTGGTGTTCGAACGGGACGGCATCCTCCTGGCCGACAACCCGTACCTGACGCGGTCGGAAGACGAGCAGACGTTCACCGCCAGCGTGCGGTACCGGACGGTCGGTGACATGACCATCACCGGCGCGGTCGCCTCCACGGCCGCCACCGTCGGCGAAGTGATCGCCGAGGTCGCCGCGACCAGGATCACCGAGCGCGGCCAGACCCGGGCCGACGACCGGACCAGCGAGGCAGCGATGGAAGACCGCAAGCGGGAGGGCTACTTCTAGTGGATATTCTGCGGTTCGCCACCGCCGGCTCGGTCGACGACGGTAAGTCCACCTTGATCGGGCGGCTGCTTTACGACTCGAAGGCCATCTTCGAAGACCAGTTGCAGGCCGTCGAGCGCACCTCCCGCGACCGGGGCGAAGAGACCACGAACCTCGCGCTGCTCACCGACGGCCTGCGGGCCGAGCGGGAGCAGGGCATCACGATCGACGTCGCCTACCGGTACTTCGCCACGCCGCGGCGCAAGTTCATCATCGCCGACACGCCCGGCCACATTCAGTACACCAGGAACATGGTGACCGGCGCCTCGACCGCCGACCTGGCCATCATCCTGGTCGACGCCAGGAACGGCCTCAACGAGCAGTCACGGCGGCACGCCTTCCTGACCACGCTGCTCCGCGTGCCGCACCTGGTGCTCGCGGTGAACAAGATGGACCTGGTCGGCTACGACCAGCAGGTCTTCGAGGACATCTGCACCGAGTTCTCGAAGTTCGCGACCAAGCTCGACATCGCCGACCTCACGTTCATCCCGGTCTCCGCGCTGAACGGCGACAACGTCGTCGAGCGGAGCGCGAACATGCCCTGGTACGACGGCCCTTCGCTGCTGCACCACCTGGAGCACGTGCACATCGCCTCGGACCGGAACCTCATCGACGTGCGATTCCCGGTGCAGTACGTGATCAGGCCGCACGCGAGCAGCGACCCGGAACTGCACGACTACCGCGGCTACGCGGGCCAGGTGGCCGGCGGCGTGCTGAAGCCGGGTGACGAGGTGCTCCACCTGCCGTCGGGCTTCCGCACGCGGATCAGCCGGATCGACCTCGCGGGCAGGGAGGTCGCCGAGGCGTTCCCGCCGATGTCGGTGACCTTGCTGCTCGAGGACGACGTGGACATCTCCCGCGGCGACCTGATCTGCCGGCCGAACAACCGGCCCAGGTCGGCGCAGGACATCGAGGGCATGGTCTGCTGGATGAGCGCGGAACGGCCGCTCACCCCGCGGTCGCGGCTGATCGTGAAGCACACCACCAGGACCGTCAAGGGCATCGTCGGTGACCTGCTGTACCGGATCGACGTGAACACCCTGCACCGCGACGAGTCGGCGACGCGCCTCGGCCTGAACGAGATCGGCCGCATCCGGATGCGGGTGACGCAGCCGCTCTTCGTCGACCCGTACTCGCGCAACCGGCTGACCGGCGGGCTGATCCTCATCGACGAGGCAACCAACACGACCGTCGGCACGGTCATGATCACCGACGCTAGCTGAAGGACGGTTACGTGACCGCGGACGCGCCGTTCCACGACCTGAACGACTACCTCGCGATCCCGCGGGTGACCGGCTTCCGGCTGTCGCCTGACGGCACCTGGCTGGCGGCCGCCGTCCAGTCCCTGAGCCCGGACAAGAAGAAGTACGTCACCAGCATCTGGCGGATCGACACGGCAGGCGGCCCGCCGGCCAGGCTGACCAGGTCGGCCGACGGCGAGGGAAACCCGCGGTTCCTGCCCGACGGCGCGCTGCTGTTCACGACCAAGCGCCCGGACCCGGAGCGACCGGACAGCGCGGGCAACGGCGGGGACGCCGACGACCAGGCGGCGCTCTGGCTGCTGCCGGCCGGCGGCGGCGAAGCCAGGCAGGCGGCCGCCCTGCCCGGCGGCATCGCGGACGCGGAGACGGCGGCCGGCGCGCCGAGGGTAATCGTGACCGGGCCGGCCCTGCCGGGCACGATGACCACAGTCGCCGAGGACGAGCGGCGGCGACAGGCGAGGAAAGACGCCGGGGTCAGCGCGATCTTGCACGACAGCCTTCCCGTGCGGTACTGGGACCACGATCTCGGACCCGACGACCTGCGGGTCTTCGCCGCCGTCGTCGCCCCTGGCGGCGCGGGCGGCGCAGACGCCCTCAGGGACCTCGCCCCGGATGCCGGCCGGGCCCTGGCCGAGCAGGCGATCGCGCTGAGCCCGGACGGCACGACGGTGGCGGCGGGCTGGTGGCGCTGGCGGGACGGTGTGCAGGCGCACTCGGAGCTGGTCACCATCGACGTCGCCTCCGGCTCGCGTACCGCCGTCTCCGCCGCCGGCGAAGCCGACCGCGACGCCAGCCCCGGGTTCGACTACGGCGACCCGGTGTTCGCGCCGGACGGTGACCGCATTGTCTGCCTCCGCGAGGCGCACGACACCCTGGACGCGCCCGGGGACAGCACCCTGGTGCTGTTCCCCGGAGGGACCGACCTGCTGCCCGGCTTCGACCGGAGGCCGGGCGGTCCGGCCTGGGATCCTGCGGGCGGAACCGTCTACTTCACCGCCGACGACGCCGGCCGCAGGCCCGTGTTCGCGGTGGACCTCGCCAGCGGCCAGGTCTCCAGGATGACCAGCGACGACGCGCACTACACGAACCTGTGCGCCGCCCCGGACGGCACGGCGCTGTACGCGTTGCGGGACGCGATCAGCGAGCCGCCCGCCCCGGTCCGCATCGACCTGGTCACCGGGGAAGTCGTCCGCCTGGACGCGCCGGGTGCGGTCACCCGGGTTCCCGGGCGGGTCACCGAGGTAACCGCGACCGCCGACGACGGCCACCCGGTCCGCGGCTGGCTGGTACTGCCGGACGACGCCAGCGGCGCCAGCCCCGCGCCGCTGCTGCTGTGGGTCCACGGCGGCCCCGTGTCGAGCTGGAACGGCTGGCAGTGGCGGTGGAACCCGTGGCTGGCGGCCGCGCGCGGCTACGCGGTGCTGTTGCCCGACCCGGCGCTGTCCACCGGCTACGGCCGGGACTTCATCGCCCGCGGCTACCAGGAATGGGGCCCGCGGCCCTACGCCGACATCATGGCCATCACCGACGCGGTCGTCGGCCGGGACGACGTCGACGCGACCAGGACGGCCATGATGGGCGGCTCCTACGGCGGCTACATGGCGAACTGGATCGCCGGCCACACCGGGCGGTTCCGGGCGATCGTCAGCCACGCCGGGCTCTGGGCGCTCGACCAGATGTTCGGCACCACCGACGGCCCTCAGTTCTGGCAGCGCGAGTTCGGCCAGCCGCTCACCGATCCGGGCCGGTACGAGAAGAACTCGCCCCACCTGAACATCGACAACATCACCACGCCCATGCTGGTGATCCACGGCAACCGCGACTACCGGGTGCCGGTCGGCGAGGCGCTGCGGCTGTGGTCCGACCTGAAGCTGCACGGCAAAGAGGCGAAGTTCCTCTACTTCCCGGACGAGAACCACTGGGTACTCAAGCCGGGCAACGTCAAGGCCTGGTACGAGACGATCTTCGCGTTCCTCGGCCAGCACGTGCTCGGCGGTCAGTGGGAGCAGCCCGACCTGCTATAGCGTTGGGTCCATGACACGCGCTGACCTCGACAAGAAGCCCTCGGAAGTGGCGGCGATGTTTGACGCGCTCGCGGGCCGCTACGACCTGATGAACGACGTCTTGTCGATGGGGCAGGTCCGCTGGTGGCGCCGCCGGGTGCAGCGCATCCTGCAGGCGGGCCCCGGCGACCGGGTACTCGACCTGGCGGCCGGCACGGGAACCTCCTCCGTCACGTTCGCGCAGTTCGGCGCCGACGTCGTGGCCTGCGACTTCTCGCTCGGCATGCTGCAGGCGGGCCAGGCGCGGCAGGCGAAAACCGACCCGTTCCAGGCCAAGACGCGCGGGCGGGTCGCCTTCGCCGCGGGCGACGCGCTCCGGCTCCCGTTCAAGGACGCCGCGTTCGACGCGGTGACGATCTCGTTCGGGCTGCGGAACGTGCACGGGACGCGCGCCGCGCTGGAGGAGATGCGCCGCGTGACCCGTCCCGGCGGGCGGCTGGTGGTCTGTGAGTTCAGTGAGATCACTATCGCGCCCCTCGATATGCTGTACCGGCGTTACCTGACCGGCGTCCTGCCAGCGATCGCCCGGCGCGCGGCGCGCAACCCCGTGGCCTACGAGTACCTCGCCGAGTCCATCAGCGACTGGCCTGCCCAGCGGGAGCTCGCCGACGTGATCCGGGCGGCCGGCTGGTCGTCGGTCCGGTGGCGAGATCTCACCCTCGGCATTGTGGCCGTCCACGTTGCCAGGAACCTCTAGCAAGCTCTGACACCGGGGGCGCTAGGGTAGGGGCGACCAATGCCTCGAACAGGGCCAGGAATAAACTAACGGCAAAGAATTTGTGAAGCTGTTCACAAGAACCCCAGGATTGCATCAAGTGACTTCACACGGGCCAGCCAAGCGGGACGACGACGCCGACGTGATCGTGGTCGGCGCCGGTCCTTCTGGTTCCACGGCCGCGTACTACCTGGCCCAGGCGGGCCTTAACGTGCTGCTCATCGAGAAGTCCCGGTTCCCCAGGGACAAGGTGTGCGGCGACGGGCTGACCCCCCGCGCGGTTAAGTCCCTGGTCGCGATGGGCGTGGACGTCAGCGAGGAAGCGGGCTGGCTGCGCAACAAGGGCCTGCGCGTCATCGGCGGCGGCCTGCGCCTCGAGCTTGAGTGGCCTGAGCTGGGCAACTGGCCCGGCTACGGCCTGGTGCGCACCCGCGCGTCGCTGGACGAGCAGCTGGCCCGGCGCGCGCAGGCCGCGGGCGCCAAGCTGCTTGAGGGCACCACGGTCACCGGCCCGGTTCTCGACGACAGCGGTCGCATCGTGGGTGTCGAGACGACGGCCGAGGTTGAAGAGAAGTCAAAGTCAAGGTCAAGATTCGATAACGCCGAACGGGTGCATGGTTCCAGTGTCACGTACCGCGCGCGCGTGGTCGTCGCGGCGGACGGGAACTCCTCGCGCCTGTCGGTCGCCATGGGCCTGCGCAAGCGGGACGACCGGCCGATGGGCGTCGCTGTCCGCACCTACTACACGTCGCCGCGGCACGAGGACGACTACCTGGAGTCGTGGCTCGACCTGTGGGACGGCGACCGGCTGCTGCCCGGCTACGGCTGGATCTTCGGCATGGGCGACGGCACGTCCAACGTCGGCCTCGGCATGCTGAACACCTCCGACGCGTTCGGCAAGACCGACTACCGCGAGCTGCTCAAGCGCTGGCTCAGGTCGATGCCGGAAGAGTGGGGCTACGTCGAGGAGAACCGCACCGAGCCGGTGCGCGGCGCCGCGCTGCCGATGGGGTTCAACCGCACGCCGCACTACCACAAGGGCCTGCTGTTGGCCGGCGACGCGGCCGGCATGGTGAACCCGTTCAACGGCGAGGGCATCGCCTACGCGATGGAGTCGGGCGAGCTGCTGGCCCGCGTGGTCGCCCAGGCCCTCGCGCGGCCGACCCGCGCCGAGGCCGAGCGGGTGCTGCGCTCTTACCCGGAGGAACTGCAGGCCGCCTACGGCCGGTACTACGCGCTCGGCCGGGTCTTCGTCCAGCTCCTCGGCAAGCCCAGGCTGATGCGGTACGCGACAAGTCGCGGCATGAACCACCCGCGGCTGATGCGGTTCGCCCTGAAGCTGCTGGCCAACCTGACCGACCCGCGGGACGGCGACGCCAGCGACCGCGTCATCAGCGCCATGACCCGACTCGCGCCGAGCTCCAGGTAACCCGGTGCCTAGGATGAATGACCACAGGAAGGGGGCGAATTCACGGTGAAGGTGTACATACCGATCCTCGTGCTGTTCCTGCTCGCCGCCGGCTTCGCCGTGTTCACGCTGGTATTCGCGGGCATGCAGATGGGGCCCAAGCGCTGGAACAAGGCCAAGCTCGACGCGTACGAGTGCGGCATCGAGCCGACCCCGATCCCGCTTGGCGGTGGCAAGGTCCCGGTCAAGTACTACCTGACCGCGATGCTGTTCATCGTCTTCGACATCGAGATCGTTTTCCTCTACCCGTGGGCGGTGACCTTCGGCCAGCTGGGCGTGTTCGGCCTGGTCGAGATGGTCACCTTCGTAATCACCGTGCTCGTCGCGTACGCCTATGTCTGGCGGCGCGGCGGCCTGGAATGGGACTAGCGATGGGCATCGAAGAGAAGCTGCCGAGCGGCGTCCTGCTGACCTCGGTCGAGAAGGTAGTCGGGTGGGCCCGGGCCCGCTCGGTCTGGCCGGCCACGTTCGGGCTGGCGTGCTGCGCGATCGAGTTGATGATGACCGGGGGCCCGCGGCACGACCTGGCCCGGTTCGGCATGGAGAAGACCGGGTCAACTCCCCGCGAGGCCGACCTGATGATCGTCGCCGGGCGGGTCAGCCAGAAGATGGCGCCGGTGCTGCGGCAGATCTACGACCAGATGGCCGAGCCCAAGTGGGTCATCTCGATGGGCGTCTGCGCGTCGAGCGGCGGCATGTTCAACAACTACGCCATCGTGCAGGGCGTGGACCACATCGTCCCGGTGGACATCTACCTGCCCGGCTGCCCGCCGCGGCCGGAGATGCTGATGGACTCGATCTTCAAGCTGCACGACAAGATCATGAACACGAAGCTCGGCCCCGACCGCGACGAGGAGATCACCGAGCTTGAGGAAGCGCGGCTGAACCTGCTCCCGCTGCGGGTCAGCGCCGGCATCAATGACCTTGGGAGTGAGCTATGACCACCCCCTCGGGCGGGCAGCCGCCCGCCGAGGAGGCCGAGGAGAACGAGTCGCTCCCGGCCAAGCTGGGCGAGGAGCGGCTCGCCGCCCCGGTGGTCCGCACCGGCATGTTCGGCGTGCACGACACCCCGGACACGTCCGGGTACGGCGGCCTGCAGGTGCTCAAGCCGCCGCCGCCGGCCTCCGAGCCGCCTTACGGGGGCTACTTCGACGCGGTGGCCCAGGCGCTCGGCGTCGCGCTGGCCGCGGACGGGAGCGGCTTCGCGGACGCGGTCGAGCGGGTCGTCGTGGACCGCGGCGAGCTCACCTTCCACGTGCGCCGCGAGCACCTGGTCGCGGTGGCCGACAAGCTGCTGCACGACCCGGCGCTGCGCTTCGAGATCTTCTCCGGCGTGTCCGGCGTGCACTACCCGGCCGAGGCCGGCCGCGAGCTGCGCGCCGTTTACCACCTGGTATCGATCACGCACAACCGGCGGCTGCGGCTCGAGGTAAGCACCCCCGACGCGGACCGGCACGTGCCGTCGGTGACGAGTATTTACCCGGCGGCCAACTGGCATGAGCGGGAGACCTGGGACTTCTTCGGGATCATCTTCGACGGGCACCCCGCGCTCACCAGGATCGAGATGCCCGACGACTGGCTGGGCCACCCGGGGCGCAAGGACTACCCGCTCGGCGGCATCCCGGTCGAGTACCGCGGCACCAAGGTGCCGCCGCCGGATGAAAGAAGGTCGTACTCGTAATGAGCGACACCACGCACGCGACCGCGGGCGCAACCGACGCCGAGGCCGAGGCCACCGAGGGACGCGTCTACAACGTGGCCGGCGGTGACTGGGACGAGCTGGTCACCAACGACGAGGACCGCGGCTCGAACGAGCAGATCGTCGTCAACATGGGCCCGCAGCACCCGTCCACCCACGGCGTGCTCCGGCTGGTCCTGACGCTGGAGGGGGAGACCGTCACCGACGTCCGCGCGTCGATCGGCTACCTCCACACCGGCATCGAGAAGAACCTGGAGTACCGCACCTGGACGCAGGGCACCACGTTCGTCACCCGGGCCGACTACCTGACGCCGATATTCAACGAGACGGCCTACTGCCTGTCGGTGGAGCGGCTGCTCGGCATCGAGGACAAGCTGCCCGAGCGGGCCAAGCTGATCCGGGTGCTGCTGCTCGAGCTGAACCGGATCGCCTCCCACCTCGGCGGGATCGGCCCGTTCGGGCTTGAGCTCGGGGCGACGACGATCTTCCTGCAGGGCGTCCGCATGCGGGAGAACGTCCTTGACCTGTTCGAGCTGATCACCGGGCTGCGGATGAACCACGCGTTCGTCCGCCCCGGTGGCGTCGCGCAGGACCTGCCGGCCGGCGGGATCGAGGCGATCCGCGACTTCCTGCGCAAGGCCCCGGCCTGGATCCACGACCTGCGCACGCTGATCGACGCGAACCCGGTGTTCAAGGCGAGGACCCAGGGCATCGCCTACCTCGACCTGGAGGGCTGCATGGCCCTCAGCGTGACCGGGCCGCTCCTGCGCGCGACCGGACTGCCCTGGGACCTGCGGAAGTCGCAGCCGTACCTGGACTACGAGACCTACGAGTTCGACGTCCCGACGGTCGGCACCTGCGACGCCTACGGCCGCTACCTCGTGCGGATGGACGAGATGCAGGAGTCGCTGCGCATCATCGAGCAGTGCCTGGACCGGCTGGCGGACCGCGCGAGCGTGCCGAACGACCCGTGGATGATCAAGGACGCGAAGATCGGCTGGCCCGCCCGGCTGTCGCTCGGCCCGGACGGCCTCGGACCGTCACCCGAGCACATCGCCCACATCATGGGTCAGTCCATGGAGGCCCTCATCCATCACTTCAAGCTGGTGACCGAGGGCTTCCGGGTGCCGGCGGGCCAGGCCTACGTGCCGATCGAGTCGCCCAAGGGCGAGATCGGCTGCCACGTCGTCAGCGACGGCGGAACGCGGCCGTACCGCGCGCACCTGCGCGACCCCTCGTTCCACCACTTGCAGGCCGTCTCGCTGATGTGCGAAGGCGGCAACCTCGCGGACGTGATCCCGGCGATCGCGTCGATCGACCCGGTGATTGGAGGCGTTGACCGGTAATGCCGTTCAGTGAGGAAACGCTGACCCGGCTGAAGGCGGACGCCGCGGAGATTACCGGAAGGTACCCGCAGGCGCGGTCCGCGCTGCTGCCGCTGCTCTACCTGGTGCAGGCGGAGGAGGGCTACGTCTCCGGCGAGGGGATGGCGTTCTGCGCCGAGGTGCTCGGCATCACGCAGACCGAGGTGCGCGGGGTCGCGACCTTCTACACGATGTACAAGCACGAGCCCGCCGCCGAGTACCAGGTCGGGGTCTGCATCAACACGACCTGCGCGATCATGGGCGGCGACCAGATCTACGCCGAGCTCGCCAAGCACGTGGCCGGCCGCCCGGACGCCGGCGCCGACGAGCCGCACGGCGACCCGCTCGCCCTCGGCCGCCACGGCGACGTCAATGACACGCGCGGCAAGGCCCACGAGGGGGACATCAAGTCCCCCGACGGCAAGGTCGCGGTGGAGCGCCTGGAGTGCAACGCGGCCTGCGACTACGCCCCCGTGGTGATGGTCAACTGGGAGTTCTTCGACAACCAGACGCCGCAGTCGGCGAAGAAGCTGGTCGACGACCTGCGGGCGGGCGAGCAGGTGGTGCCGACCCGGGGCCCGAGCCGGCTGTGCACCTGGAAGCAGGCCAGCCGGATCCTCGCCGGGTTCGGCGACGGCCAGGCCACCGAGGGCCCGTCGGCCGGGCCGGCCAGCCTGGTCGGCCTTGAGCTGGCCAAGGAAAGAGGCTGGAAGGCGCCGCCGGCGGATTCCGGATCGGATTCCGGATCGGATTCCGGATCGGACTCCGGGCAGCCGGAGACGTCCCGTGAAATCGGGGCCGCGGAAAAAGGCAGCCTGCCTCCTCAGCATGAGGCGGCGGGCGGTTCCGGAGTGTCGTCCCCCCGGGACAGCAAGGAGTCCTCATGACCGACACCCTCACCCCGGTACTTACCGCGAACTGGGACCAGCCCGACTCGTTCACGATCGAGGGCTACCGCCGGTTCGGCGGGTACAAGGCACTGCCCAAGGCCCTCGCGATGGAGCCGGACGACGTGATCGCCACGGTGAAGGACGCCGTGCTCCGCGGCCGCGGCGGCGCGGGCTTCCCGACCGGCATGAAATGGTCCTTCATCCCGCAGAACGACGGCAAGCCGCACTACCTGACGGTCAACGCCGACGAGTCCGAGCCGGGCACGTGCAAGGACATCCCGCTGATGATGGCCAACCCGCACGTGCTCATCGAGGGCATCATCATCACCTGCTACGCGATCAGGGCCAGCCACGCGTTCATCTACGTGCGCGGCGAGGTGCTGCACGTCATCCGGCGGCTGCAGTACGCGGTGGCCCAGGCGCAGGAAGCGGGCTACCTCGGCGAGGACATCCTCGGCAGCGGCTTCGACCTCAAGCTGGTGGTGCACGCCGGCGCGGGCGCCTACATCTGCGGCGAGGAGACGGCGCTGCTGACCTCCCTGGAGGGGTACCGCGGCCTGCCGCGGAACCGGCCGCCGTTCCCGGCGGTGGAGGGCCTGTACGCCAGCCCGACCGTCATCAACAACGTCGAGTCGATCGCCAGCGTGCCGTCGATCATCGGCAACGGGTCCGGGTGGTTCAGCGGGCTCGGCACCGAGCGGTCCAAGGGCTTCGGCATCTTCTCCCTGTCGGGTCACGTGAAGACCCCCGGGCAGTACGAGGCCCCGCTCGGCATCACCCTGCGCGAGCTGATCGACCTGGCGGGCGGCATGCTCCGGCCCGGTCACCCGCTCAAGTTCTGGACGCCGGGCGGGTCGTCCACCCCGTTGCTCACCCACGAGCACCTCGACGTCCCGCTTGACTTCGAGGGCGTGGGCGCCGCCGGGTCCATGCTCGGCACCCGGGCGCTGCAGATCTTCGACGACACCACCTGCGTGCTGCGGGCCGCGCTCCGCTGGACGGAGTTCTACCAGCACGAGTCCTGCGGCAAGTGCACGCCGTGCCGCGAGGGCTCGTACTGGATGGTGCGGACGCTCCAGCGGCTGGAGAACGGCGAGGGCACCGACGAGGACCTGGAAACGATCCTCGACGTGGGCGAGAACATCATCGGCCGCGCGTTCTGCGCCCTCGGCGACGCCGTGCCGGTGCCGATCACCTCGGCCCTCAAGTACTTCCGCGACGAGATCATCCAGCACCAGAAGAATGGCGGCTGCCCGTTCGACCCGGCCGCTTCGACCGCGTGGGCGGTGTGAAACCGATGACTGTTCAGCCAACAGCGACCGAGACGGTGACCGTCACCATCGACGGCTACCAGATCAGCGTGCCCAAGGGCACGTTGGTCATCCGGGCCGCCGAGACGATCGGGATCACGATCCCGCGGTTCTGCGACCACCCGCTGCTCGACCCGATCGGCGCCTGCCGGCAGTGCCTGGTGGACATCGAGGGCCAGCGCAAGCCGCTGGCGTCCTGCACCACCGTCTGCACCGACGGCATGGTGGTCAAGACGCAGTACACCTCCCCGGTCGCCGAGAAGGCGCAGCGCGGCGTGATGGAACTGCTGCTGGTGAACCACCCGCTCGACTGCCCGATGTGCGACAAGGGCGGCGAGTGCCCGCTGCAGAACCAGGCCGTGGCCAACGGGCAGGGCGAGTCCAGGTTCCGCGAGGAGAAGCGGGAGTTCGACAAGCCGGTGGCGATCTCGACCGAGGTGCTACTCGACCGGGAGCGCTGCATCTCCTGCACCCGCTGCGTGCGGACCTCGGAAGAGATCGCGGGCGACGACTTCATCGAGTTCCTCGAGCGGGGACCGAGCCAGTACATCGGCACCGCGGCGGGCCAGCCGTTCAACTCCTACTTCTCCGGCAACACGGTGCAGGTCTGCCCGGTCGGCGCGCTGACCGGCGCCCAGTACCGGTTTAAGTCCCGCCCGTTCGACCTCGTGTCGACGCCGAGCGTCTGCGAGCACTGCGCGTCCGGGTGCCGCCAGCGCACCGACACCAGGCGCGGCGCCGTGCTGCGCCGCCTCGCGGGCGACGAGCCGCTGGTGAACGAGGAGTGGAACTGCGACAAGGGCCGGTGGGCCTTCAGCTACGCCACCCAGTCGGACCGGCTGACCACGCCCCTGGTGCGGGACGAGGACGGAATCCTCCGGCCGGCTTCGTGGCAGCATGCTTTCGCGGTTGCCGCGCGCGGCCTGGCCGCCGCTCGCGACGCCGCTCGGGCAAACACGGGCGAGGGCCCGTCCGGGGCCGGCGTGCTGACCGGCGGCCGGCTGACGCTTGAGGACGCCTACGCCTACGCCAAGTTCACCCGGCTCGCGCTGGACACGAACGACATCGACATGCGCGCCCGGCCTCACTCGGCGGAGGAAGAGCAGTTCCTCGCCGCCCGGGTCGCGGGCCGCGACATCGAGGTCAGCTACGCCGACCTCGAGGCCGCGCCGGTGGTGCTGCTCGCCGGGTTCGAGCCCGAGGACGAGTCCCCGATGGTGTTCCTGCGGCTGCGCAAGGCGGCCCGCAAGGACAACCTCGCGGTGTTCTCCGTCGCGGCGCTCGGCACGCCGGGGCTCGCGAAGGTCTTCGGCACGCTGCTGCCGACCGTGCCTGGCGCCGAGCCCGGCACGCTGACCGCGCTCGCGGCGGGCGGCGGCAGCGACGCCGAGATCGCGCGGGCCGCCGAACTGCTCGCCCAGCCCGGTGCGGTGATCCTGGTCGGCGAGCGGCTGGCCGAGGTGCCCGGGGGGCTCGCGGCCGCCGCGCGGCTCGCGGACGCCAGCGGCGCGAAGCTGGCGTGGATCCCCCGGCGGGCCGGCGAGCGCGGTGCCGTCGAGGCGGGCGCGATGCCCGGCCTGCTGCCGATCGGCCGCTGGGTAGGCGATCCCCGGGCGCGCGCGGAAGTCGCGAAGGCCTGGAACAAGGCCACGCTGCCGGCCACGCCCGGGCGTTCCACCTCGGCGCTGCTCGCGGCCGCGGCCAACGGCGAGCTGGCCGCGCTGGTCATCGCCGGCGTCGACGCCGCCGACCTCCCCGACCCGGCCGCCGCGCTGGCCGCGCTCGACCGGACGCCGTTCATCGTCTCGCTCGAGCTGCGGGCCAGCGCGATCACCGACCGCGCGGACGTGGTCTTCCCCGTCGCGACGGTCGCCGAGAAGGCCGGGACGTTCGTGAACTGGGAGGGTCGCGGCGGCACGTTCGCCCCGGCGCTCACCGTTCCCGGCGTCCGCACCGACCTCTACGTGCTCGGCGCGATCGCCGACGAGATGGACGTCCACCTGGGGCTGCCCGACGCGGCCGCCGCGCGGGCCGAGCTCGCCGCCCTCGGCGCGTGGCGGGGCGCCCGCCCGGCCGCGCCCGCGGTGTACTCCACGCCGTCGGCGACCACTGCGCACTCAACCACGGGGCTGTCGGCCGCGGGGCTGCCAGCCACGGGGACAGAGACGGACGTCCGGCTCGCCACCTGGGCGCAGCTGGTGGACGCGGGCCGGATGCAGGACGGCGAGCCGTACCTGGCCGGCACCGCCCGGCCCACCGTGGCCAGGGTCGCGGCCGCCACCGCGGTCGCGGCCGGGGCCGTCGACGGCGACAAGGTGACCGTGGCGACCACGGCCGGCGCGATAACCGTCCCGCTCGAGGTCACGGAGATGGCCGAGGGCGTGGTCTGGCTGCCCACCAACAGCTCCGGCGCCGCGGTCCGCACGGACCTCGCCGCGGGCCACGGCAGCAGGGTGTCCCTGAGGAGGGCCGAATAGAAATGCCCCATACGCTCGCGGTGGACTCGACGCTGAGCGACTTCAACCAGCTCATCTGGTGGATGGTGCTGCTCAAGGTCGCCATCGTCTTCGTGTTCCTGCTGCTTACGACCGTCTTCATGATCTGGTTTGAGCGGCGGGTGATCGGCCGCATGCAGAACCGGCCGGGACCGAACCGGGCCGGGCCCTTTGGCCTGCTGCAGCCGATCGCCGACGCGCTGAAGCTGCCGCTGAAGGAGGACATCGTCCCCACCAAGGTGGACAAGCTGGTGTTCTTCATCGCGCCCGCGATCGCGGCGACCACGTCGTTCGTCGGCTTCGCGATCATCCCGTGGGGCCCGCTGGCGTCGATCTTCCACCACTGGACCCCGCTGCAGGTCGCTGACCTGCCGGTGGCGGTGCTGCTCGTGCTGGCCATGAGCTCGATCGGCGTCTACGGCATCGTGCTGGCCGGCTGGGCCTCGCGCGGTCCGTACTCGATCCTCGGCGCGCTGCGCTCGACCGCCCAGGTGATCAGCTACGAGATCGCGATGGGCCTGTCGTTCGTCGCGGTCTTCCTCGACGCCGGCTCGCTGTCGACGACGGGGATCGTCAACGCGCAGGCGCACTTCTGGTACGTGTGGGTGCTGTTCCCCTCCTTCATCATCTACCTGGTGACGATGGTCGGCGAGACCAACCGGATACCGTTCGACCTGCCCGAGGGCGAGGGCGAGATCGTCGCCGGCCACATGACCGAGTACTCCTCGATGAAGTTCGCGATGTTCTTCCTCGCCGAGTACATCAACATGACCACGGTCTCCGCGCTCGCCACCACGCTGTTCCTCGGCGGCTGGCGGCCCGTCCCGCCGCTCACCCTGCTGGGGAGCTGGGTGTTCAACCCGTGGTGGTGCGTGGTCTGGTTCCTCATCAAGGTCTTCATCCTGCTGTTCGGGTACGTGTGGCTGCGCGGCACGCTGCCGCGGACGCGGTACGACCAGCTGATGGCGCTCGGCTGGAAGATCCTCATCCCGGCCTCCATCGTCTGGCTGCTGCTCGTCGCGACCGTGCGCGCGCTGCGCGAGGACAACCACTCGCCGGTCGTGTACGCGGTGGCCGGGGTGGTCCTCGTCCTGTTCGTCCTGCTGTTCACGTTCTGGGACAACGGCTACCAGAAGCACATGGCGAGGATCTCTCCCGCACCGCCCGCCGAGGAAGAGGACGAGTGGGACTACGACGAAGACGGCGAGCTGGTCAAGCTCGAGAAGCCGGTGCCGAGGTTCCCGGTGCCTCCGCTTGACCTGCCGCACTACCACGGCCTTGAGCTCGGCGGCATGGCGGTGGCCGGGGCCGTGCCCGCGGCCACCGGGCCCGCGGCATCCGGCGATGGCGTGACGAAGGAGGTCTCCGGTGCCGGGTCTTGATTTCCTCAACCCCGTCAAGGGATTCGGCGTCACCTTCCGAGAGATGTTCAGGAAGGTCGACACCGTGATGTACCCGGAGGACAAGCGGCCGACCGCCCCCCGGTTCCACGGTCACCACCAGCTCAACCGCTGGCCCGACGGCCTGGAGAAGTGCATCGGCTGCGAGCTGTGCGCCTGGGCCTGCCCCGCCGACGCGATCTACGTCGAGGGCCGGGACAACACGCCCGAGGAGCGCTACTCGCCGGGCGAGCGGTACGGGCACGTCTACCAGATCAACTACCTGCGCTGCATCCTGTGCGGTCTGTGCATCGAGGCGTGCCCCACCCGGGCGCTCACGATGACCAACGAGTACGAGCTCGCGGACGACGACAGGGAAAAGCTGATCTGGACCAAGGAGCAGCTGCTGGTCCCGCTGCTCGAGACCATGGAGGCCCCGCCTCATCCGATGCGTCTTGGCAAGGATGAGAGGGACTACTACCGGCTCGGCGGCGCCGGGATATCGCCCACCGGCCGGGCACCGGGAGCGTCCGGGCCGGGCGGGCCGACCGGCCCCGCCGTGCAGGCCACGGCCACCGGCGATTACGTGCCCGGCCAGGACGAGGTGCGACCCGGCGGCGAGCAGGCCACCTACAGCGGCCAGGAAGCGGAGCTGTGATGCACTCTCTCATTCTCGCGAACGGCGGTGCCGGCGGAACCAACCTTGACCCGCTCTTCGACGAGGCCCTGTTCTGGATCCTCGCGGTGCTCGCGGTCTCGGGCGCGCTCGGCATGATCCTGGTGCGGCAGGCCGTGCACTGCGCGCTCATGCTCGCGGTCGTGATGCTCTCCCTGGCGGTCATGTACGCCATGCAGGGGGCCCCGTTCCTCGCTTTCGTCCAGGTCATCGTCTACACCGGCGCGGTGCTGATGCTGTTCCTGTTCGTGGTCATGCTGATCGGCGTCAACTCGGCGGACTCGCTGACGGAGACGATCAGGGGCCAGCGGCTGTGGGCGGGCCTCGCTGGCGTCGGCCTCGCGGTGCTGCTCATCGTCGGCATCGGGCACGCGGCGATCGGCTCGGCGGCCCCGGCTACCAGCGCGCAGAGCACCGGCAACCTGACCGGCATCGCGCAGCTGATCTTCACCACGTACGTCTTCCCGTTTGAAGTCACCAGCGCCCTGCTGATCACGGCCGCGCTCGGGGGGATGGTGCTCGCGCACCGCGAGCGCACTTCGCCCAAGCCGACCCAGCGGGAGGTGGCCCGCCGCAAGATCGAGAGCGGCCAGGTCCAGCCCGAGCCGCCGCCCGGGGTGTACGCGCTGCACAACGCCGTCGACCTGCCGGCCATGCTGCCGGACGGAACCACCACCGACCGTTCGGTATCGCACGCGATAGTCCAGCGCGACGTGGAGCTTGGCCGTGACCCGCAGGGCGACGTGGCCGCCGATCTCGCCGCCGAGGAGCGGATCGAAGAGGAGCGCCAGATCGAGGCGGGCGCCCGGGGGAGGGAAGGCCAGTGAGCCCCGCGCACTACATATTCCTCGCGGTCATCCTGTTCGTCATCGGCGCGGTCGGGGTCCTGGTCCGGCGCAACGCGATCCTGATCTTCATGAGCATCGAGCTCATGCTGAACGCGTGCAACCTGGCGTTCGTCACCTTCGCCCGGATGCACGGCAACCTGGACGGGCAGGTGGTGGCCTTCTTCGTGATGGTCGTCGCCGCCGCCGAGGTGGTCGTCGGCCTCGCCATCCTGATGGCCATCTACCGCGCCCGCAGGTCCGCGTCGGTCGACGACGCGAACCTGCTCAAGAACTGAGGAGATTTATCGCGATGGCGACACTCGCCGCTACCGGCGTGTTCCGATACTCGTGGCTGCTGCTCGCATTTCCGGCCTTCGGCGCGGTAGTCCTGTTGCTTGGCGGTCGTCGCACCGACAAGTGGGGACATCTGCTCGGCGTCCTGATGTCGCTGGCGTCGCTTGTCTACGGGCTGATCGCGTTCTTCACGCTGCTTGGCCAGACCGGGGCCGCGCGCAGCCAAGACTTGCACATGTACTCCTGGATTCCGGTCAACGGCTTCCAGGCGAACATCGGCCTGCTCATTGACCCGCTGTCTATTAGCTTCGTGCTGTTGATCACCGGGGTCGGCTCGCTGATCCTCATCTACGCGGTCGGCTACATGGCCCACGACCCCGGCCGGCGCCGCTTCTTCGCCTACCTGAACTTGTTCATCGCGTCGATGCTGCTGCTGGTGCTGTCGGACAACTACCTCAGCCTCTACGTCGGCTGGGAGGGCGTCGGCCTGGCGTCCTACCTGCTGATCGGCTTCTGGCAGTTCAAGCCGACCGCGGCGGTGGCGGCCAAGAAGGCGTTCATCGCCAACCGCGTCGGTGACGCCGGGCTGTCCCTGGCGATCATGCTGATGTTCGCCGAGTTCGGCACGTTCAACTTCACCGGGGTGTTCGACTCGACCAAGTCCGGCGGCAGCGGGGTCGCCACGGCGATCGGCCTGCTGCTGCTGCTCGGCGCCTGCGGCAAGTCCGCTCAGGTGCCGCTGCAGTCCTGGCTGCTCGACGCGATGGAGGGCCCGACACCGGTGTCGGCCCTTATTCATGCGGCGACAATGGTCACGGCTGGCGTTTACCTGATCGTCCGTTCCAACCCGATCTTCAACGACGCGCCCACCGCCCAGCTCGCGGTCACCGTTGTCGGTGCCGTGACCCTCCTGTTCGGCGCGATCATCGGTTGCGCCAAGGACGACATCAAGAAGGCCCTGGCCGGTTCCACGATGTCGCAGATCGGCTACATGACGCTGGCCGCGGGCCTCGGCCCGGCCGGTTACGTGTTCGCGATCGCGCACCTGCTCGCGCACGGGTTCTTCAAGGCGGGCCTGTTCCTCGGCGCCGGGTCGGTCCTGCACGGCATGGACGACGAGGTGAACATGCGCCGCTACGGCGCCCTGCGCAAGTTCCTGCCGATCACGTTCGTGACGTTCGGCCTCGGCTACCTGGCGATCATCGGCATCCCGCCGTTCTCCGGGTTCTTCACCAAGGACGGCATCATCGACGCCGCCTGGGAGAAGGGCGGCACCTCGGGCTGGATCCTGGCTGCCTGCGCGATCATCGGGGCCGGCATCACCGCGTTCTACATGAGCCGGGTCATGCTGATGACCTACTTCGGCCGCCCGCGCTGGGAAGAGGAAGGCGTGATCGGCGGCGCCGGCGCGCACCCGCCCTACACCGCGGCCGAGCGGCACATCCCGCACCCGCACGAGGCGCCCTGGGTGATGACCGTGCCGATGATCCTGCTCGCGGTCGGCTCGGTCGCGGCGGGCTGGTTCCTCATCGTCAACTCGCGGTTCGCGGACTTCCTCGGGCCGGTGGTCGGCCTGCCGCCGGACAAGCACGGGATCTGGACCTGGCCGGGCATCATCGCGCTGATCCTGGTGGTGTTCGGGGTCGGGATCGCCTGGGCGATGTACGGGCGGGTGCCGGTGGTGGCCACCGCGCCGCGCGGCTCGGTCCTGACCCGCGCGGCCCGCGCGGACCTGTACGGCGACGCGTTCAACGAGTCCGTGCTGATGCGCCCCGGGCAGTGGCTCACCCGCCTGTCGGTTTTCTTCGACAGCCGAGGCGTGGACGGCCTGGTGAACGGGCTGGCCGCGACCATCGGCGGGACGTCGGGACGGATGCGGAAGCTGCAGACCGGGTACGTGCGCTCTTACGCGCTGACCATGCTCATCGGCGCCGTGCTGATCCTGGCCGGCCTTTACGTGGTGAGGCTCTAAATGATCCCTGTTGCGGCGCTGGCGAACAGCGGGACACCGTGGCTGACCGTCGCGGGCGGCATCCCGCTGCTCGGCGCGATCGTCGTGGCCCTGCTGCCCGTGCGGCTCGCCAAGGTGACCACCCTGCTGTTCGCGCTGGCGGACCTGGTCTGGGTGATCGTCATGGCCACCCAGTTCAACACCTCGGGGCCGACCTTCCAGTTCACCGAGCAGTACAACTGGATCCCGCAGTTCGGCGTGCACTACGCGCTCGGCGTGGACGGGATCGCGCTGGTCCTCATCGGGATGACCGCGGTGCTCATGCCGGTGGTAATCCTGGCCTCCTGGCACGACGCGGACGGTCCGGAGGTAAAGCGCTCGCCCCGGACCTACTTCGCGCTGATCCTGGTGCTGGACACGATGATGATCGGCACGTTCGCGGCCACCGACGTCTTCCTGTTCTACGTGTTCTTCGAGGCCATGCTGGTCCCGATGTACTTCATGATCGGGTCGTTCGGCGTCGGGCCGCGGCAGTACGCGGCGGTCAAGTTCCTGCTCTACTCGCTGCTCGGCGGCCTGCTCATGCTGGTCGCGGTGATCGCGCTGTACGTGTACTCGGGCGAGTCGGCGCTGACCGGGCACCACGGGACGTTCATCTTCTACACGCTGACCCACATCGCGCTGTCGTCCACGGTGCAGAAGTGGCTGTTCCTCGGCTTCTTCATCGCCTTCGCGATCAAGGCGCCGCTGTGGCCCTTCCACACCTGGCTGCCGGACGCCGCGTCGTCCGCTCAGCCGGGCGCCGCGGTGCTGATGCTCGGCGTGATGGACAAGGTCGGCACGTTCGGCATGATCAGGTACTGCCTGGAGCTGTTCCCCGCCGGGTTCCACTACTTCACGCCGCTGATCTTGGTGCTCGCGGTGATCTCGATCATCTACGGCGCCATCGTGGCGATCGGGCAGACCTCGATGAAGCGGCTGATCGGGTACACCTCGATCTCGCACTTCGGGTTCATCGTGCTCGGCATCTTCGCCCTCACCTCGCAGGGCCAGTCCGGTGCCACGCTTTACATGGTCAACCACGGGTTCGCGACCGGCGCGCTGTTCCTGCTCGCCGGGTTCATGATCGTCCGGCGCGGCTCCGACCGCATCGCCGACTACGGCGGCGTGCAGAAGGTGGCGCCCGTGCTCGCCGGGCTCTTCCTCGTCACCGGCCTCGCCGGCCTGTCGCTGCCCGGGCTGTCGACCTTCGTGTCGGAGTTCCTCGTGCTCGTCGGCACGTTCTCCCGGTACAAGGTGGCGGGCTCGTTCGCGGTCGCGGGGATCATCCTCGCCGCGATCTACATCCTGTGGATGTACCAGCGGACGATGAACGGGCCGACCGCCGAGGCCGTGATCGGGATGCCCGACCTGGGGTTGCGGGAACTGCTCGCGGTCGTGCCGCTCGTCGCCCTGATCGTCGCGATGGGCGTTTACCCCAAGCCGGTGCTCGACGTGATTAACCCGGCCGTCAAGGCCACCATGTCCCAGGTGGGCTCCACTGACCCGGTGCCCGCTCATCCCGCAGCCGCGCAGAATGGAATCCAGCCGTGAGCCTCGCCGCCGCCGCCGCTGTCGCTGCCGCCACCCCCATCAAGGCGCCGAGCATCGAGTACAGCCAGCTCGCCCCGATGCTCGTCGTCTTCGGCGCGGCCATCGTCGGCGTGCTCGTCGAGGCCTTCGTGCCCCGGGAGCTGCGCCGGGCCGTCCACCTGCTGGTGACCTTCGGCGCGCTCGTCGCGGCGTTCGTCTGGACCTGCGTGATCGCCGCGTCCTCGACGATCTTCGCCAAGGGCAGCGCCGGGCACATCGGCGGCGATGGGCGCGGTTGCCGTCGACCGTCCCACCCTGTTCATCCAGGGCACGATCCTGGTGCTCGCGGCCGTCACGGTGCTGCTGATCGCGGACGACTCGCACGACGTGTCCTCGTTCGCCGGCCAGGCGGCCGCGGTCCCCGGCTCGCCCGAGGAACGGGCCGGGCTGCGGGCGGGCCTGGTGCACACCGAGATCTACCCGCTGATGCTGTTCTCCGTCGGCGGCATGCTGCTCTTCCCGGCCTCGAACGACCTGCTGACGATGTTCGTGGCCCTCGAGACGCTGTCCCTGCCGCTCTACCTGCTGTGCGGGCTTGCCCGCCGTCGCCGCCTGCTCTCGCACGAGGCGGCTATGAAGTACTTCCTGCTCGGCTCGTTCTCCTCGGCCTTCTTCCTGTTCGGCATCGCGATGCTCTACGGGTTCTCCGGCTCGGTGTCGCTCGCCACGATCGCGTCCGCGGTGTCGGCCGGCACCGGTTCCGACACCCTGCTGTTCGGCGGGCTCGCGCTGGCGGGCGTCGGGCTGCTGTTCAAGATCGGCGCCGTGCCGTTCCAGAGCTGGAAGCCGGACGTGTACCAGGGCGCGCCGACCCCGATCACCGCGCTGATGGCGTCCTGTACCGTGGTGTCCGCGTTCGGCGCCCTGCTGCGGGTGTTCTACGTGGCCTTCGGCACGCTGACCTGGGACTGGCGGCCCGCGTTCTGGGTCGTCGCGATCCTCACCATGGTCGTCGGGGCCGTGATCGCCATCACCCAGACCGATGTCAAGCGGCTGCTCGCCTACTCCTCCATCGCCCATGCCGGGTTCATCCTGACCGCGGTGATCTCCTCGTCGGTGGCGGGCCTGTCGTCGTCGCTGTTCTACCTGGCGACCTACGGACTGAGCACGATCGGCGCGTTCGCGGTGATCACGCTCGTCCGGGACCAGGGCGGCGAGGCGGACCACCTGTCCCGCTGGGCCGGCCTCGGCAAGCGGTCGCCGCTGGTCGCGGGCGTCTTCGCGCTGTTCCTCATCACGTTCGCGGGCATACCGCTGACGTCCGGGTTCGTCGGTAAGTTCGCCGTCTTCCAGGCGGCGATCGCGGGCGGCGCGACGCCGCTCGTCATCGTCGGCGTCCTGGCGTCGGCGATCGCCGCGTTCTTCTACGTCCGGATCATCGTGCTGATGTTCTTCAGCGACCCGGTGCCGGACGGTCCCGTGGTGGCCGTGCCGTCGGTATTCACCGGGACCGCGGTGGCCCTCGGCGCCCTGTCGGCCGTGGTGCTTCGGCATCTTCCCGGAGCCGGTGCTGTCGCTGGCGAGCCACGCGGCGACGCAACTATTCGTCCGTTAACCAGTTTTGCCTTACCCGATGGCCGCCCGCCGCTCTCCGCTTGTTAGCGTTATAGAGAGCGGCAGGCGGCCATCGGCAACCTGGCTGAAGCCGCGCATGGGGGCGTCTGCGTACACTGGTGTGTTCGTACGCTGGGTTAAGTACGCCGACGACATGGAGTTCGTGTGACCATCGCTCTTCCGGTCGACCTCGCCGACGCCGCCCTGACGGCGGAGATGGCCGAGGACCTCGCCGTCGTCGAAGCAGCCCTGCGGGACACCTCCTTCGGCGGTGACGAGATGTTCGCCGAGGTTTCCCGGCACATGATGCAGGCGGGCGGCAAGCGTTTCCGCGCCATGCTCGTGCTGCTCGCCGCCCGGTTCGGTGACTGCCGCGACAAGCGGATCGTGCCCGCGGCCGTCGCCATCGAGCTGACCCACCTGGCGACGCTGTTCCACGACGACGTCATGGACGAGGCGTCGATTCGCCGCGGCCACGAGTCGGCCAACTCGCGGTTCGGCAACTCGATCGCCATCCTGGCCGGCGACTACCTGTTCGCCCGGGCGTCCCGCATCCTGGCCGACCTCGGCCCGGACGCCATCCGGATCCAGGCGGAGACGTTCGGCCGCCTCGTCGACGGCCAGCTGTTCGAAACGGTCGGCGTGCGCCCCGGTGAGGACCCGCTCGACCACTACATGCACGTCATCACGGAGAAGACGGGATCGCTGATCGCCACCTCCGGGCGATTCGGCGCCATGTTCGCCGGGGTGCCGGACGAGATGACGGACCTGATCGCCGACGCGTGCCTGCGGATCGGGGTGGCCTGGCAGCTGTCGGATGACGTCCTCGACATCGCCTCCACCTCCGCGGAGTCGGGCAAGGAGCAGGGCACGGACCTGCGCCAGGGCGTGCGCACCCTGCCGGTCCTCTACGCGCTGCGCGGCACGTCGGCCGACCGGGACGAGGTACGCCTGCGCGAGCTGCTGCTCGAGGCCGACCTCACCGACGCGGCGCTGCACGCGGAGGCCCTCGACCTGCTCAGGAAGTCACCCGCGGTCGAGGAGGCCAGGCGGACGGTCAGGACCTGGATCGACGGCGCGAGCGACCGGCTGGCGCAGCTCCCCGACGTCCCGGCGCGCGCCGCGTTCGAGTCCCTCTGCGACTTCGTGAACACCCGTACGGCGTTACCCGCGTCGCCCTGCTAGCCCTCGCCTCCGCGCGCCCGAAGCCCCTGTTCTTCTTCCCTCGTCGCTCCGTGCTCCGCTTCCCCGTTCGCCTCCGCGCGCCCTGGGCGCCCTGCCTCCTCCCTCGTCGCTCAGTCCGCTCGTTCCTCGCTCCCTCCCTCCTCAGTCCGCGCAGGCCGCCGGCGCGCCTTCGGCTCGCGGGGAGGCTCCCTCCCTCCTCGTCGGCGCGGTTACGGCTCGCCTCTTCGCGCCTGTAACGGGGGACAGGGCTCCCCGTACTGTGGTTATGGGGGTCGAAAGAGGAGGCACGGTGAGCATTTTCGGGTTCCGTAAGACGCAGATGGTGAGTGCGGAGGACGCCCTGCCGGGCCGGCCGGAGCCAGTGCCGGTGCCGGCGCTGCACGAGGTCCTGCACACGCCGCTGCCGGGGCCCTATCCGGAGGGCCTGGAGATCGCGGAGTTCGCGCTCGGCTGCTTCTGGGGCGAGGAGCGGACCTTCTGGCAGGTCCCCGGCGTGTACACGACGGCCGTGGGTTACGAGGGCGGCTTTACCCCAAACCCCAGCTACGAGGAGGTCTGCACCGGGCGGACCGGCCACGCCGAGACCGTGCGGGTCGTCTACGACCCGCAGAAGGTGTCCTACCAGCAGCTGCTGAAGGTGTTCTGGGAGTCGCACGACCCGACGCAGGGCATGCGCCAGGGCAACGACATCGGCACGCAGTACCGGTCGGCGATCTTCTACCACAGCCCGGCCCAGCAGGCCGCGGCCGAGCAGTCGGCGGCCGACTTCCAGCAGCGCCTGCGCGAGCGCGGCTACGGCGACATAGTCACGCAGATCGTCCCGGCGAGCGAGTTCTACTTCGCCGAGGACTACCACCAGCAGTACCTGTACAAGGTCCCGCGCGGCTACTGCCCCGACCACAGCACCGGCGTGAGCTGCCCGGTTGGCCTGATCAAGAGCGATTAGGCGCGCTCGCCGGGCCGCGCGCCCTTGAAGGCGGGCTTTGGCTCGCGCGGGGAAGCGAGAGGCGTGGGACAGCAAAGGGCGCCGGGTTCCTCTGTGCGGGAACCGGCGCCCTTAACTGTGGAGGCGGAGTCTTCGCTTGCTACCCGACTTCCCAGGTGTCGTTGCCCGCGAGCAGCTTGGCGAGGTCGCCGTCGCCGCTGGCGCGGGCGGTGTCGATCTGGGCGGCCATCGCGTCGTCGTAGGAGCCGCGCTCGACCGAGCGGAAGATGCCGATCGGGGTGTGGGTGAACTCGTAGCTGTCGAGCCGCGACAGCGCGAAGGCGTAGGACGGGTCGTCCAGCGTCGCGTCGTGCACGATCAGCTCGGAGTCCGGGACCTCGGCCGCCAGCACGGTCTCGATGGAGCCGTAGCGGCCGTACTTGAGGCCCAGGGACCCTTCGGGACCGAAACGGACCTGCTCGCCGTGCACGAGGCGGATGAGGCCGGGCGACTTCGGCTCCTTGACCGCGGCGAACGCGTCGTCGTTGAAGATCGGGCAGTTCTGGAAGATCTCGATGAACGCGGTGCCCTTGTGGTCGGCGGCCGCGCGCATGACCGACTGCAGGTGCTTGCGGTCGGAGTCGATCGAGCGGGCCACGAATGACGCTTCCGCTCCCAGGGCCAGCGACACGGGGTTGAACGGGTGGTCAAGCGATCCGTAGGGCGTGGACTTGGTGACCTTGCCCTGCTCGGAGGTCGGCGAGTACTGGCCCTTGGTCAGCCCGTAGATCTGGTTGTTGAACAGCATGATCTTGATGTTCACGTTCCGGCGCAGCGCGTGGATCAGGTGGTTGCCGCCGATGGACAGCGCGTCGCCGTCCCCGGTGATCACCCAGACCGACAGGTCCTGCCGGGAGGATGCGAGCCCGCTGGCGATCGCGGGCGCCCGGCCGTGGATCGAGTGCATGCCGTAGGACGACACGTAGTACGGCAGCCGGGACGAGCAGCCGATGCCTGAGACCACGACGACGTTCTCCCGCGGCACCTCAAGCTCGGGCAGGAACGCCTGGAACGCGGCCAGGATCGCGTAGTCGCCGCAGCCGGGGCACCAGCGGACCTCCTGGTCGGACTTGAACTCCTTCGCCGCCAGTCCGGCCGCGCGGGGAACCAGTTCGAGGGACCGGAGTCGGCCGCTGCCGTTCGGGATGATCGCTTCGTTTTCACTCATGGGAGAGCACTTCCTCGATCGCCTCGGCGAGCTCGCCCGCCTGGAACGGCAGGCCGCGGACGCGGTTGTAGGAGATCACGTCGACCAGGAACTTGCCCCGCAGCAGCAGCGCGAGCTGCCCCAGGTTGATCTCGGGGACGAGCACCTTGTCGTACCGGCGCAGCACCTCGCCGAGGTTGGCGGGGAAGGGGTTCATGTGCCGCAGGTGCGCCTGGGCGACGTTGTGCCCCGCCTGGCGGGCGCGGCGGACGGCGGCGCCGATCGAGCCGTAGGTCGAGCCCCAGCCGAGCACCAGCAGCCGCGCCGCGCCGGACGGGTCGTCGACCTCAAGCGGCGGGATCGAGTTCGCGATGCCCTCGATCTTGGCCGCCCGGGTGCGGACCATCAGGTCGTGGTTGTCCGAGTCGTAGGAGATGTTCCCCGAGCCGTTGGCCTTCTCGATGCCGCCGATGCGGTGCTCGAGCCCCGGCGTGCCCGGGATCGCCCACGGCCGCGCGAGGGTCTGCGGGTCACGGGTAAACGGCTGGAAGTCCGACCCGTCGGCGGGCTTGTCGGCCGGGGTGGCGAAGGCGAACCCGGCCGACAGGTCCGGCAGTTCCGAAGTGTCGGGAATCCGCCAGGGCTCCGAGCCATTGCCCAGGTACCCGTCGGACAGCAGGATGACCGGCGTCCGGTAGGTAACCGCGATCCGCGCGGCCTCGATCGCCGCGAAGAAGCAGTCGGACGGCGAGGCCGCCGCGACGACCGGCACCGGCGACTCGCCGTTCCGGCCGTACAGCGCCATCAGCAGGTCGGTCTGCTCGGTCTTGGTCGGCATGCCGGTGGAGGGGCCGGCGCGCTGCACGTCGACGACGACCAGCGGGAGCTCCACCGAGACGGCGAGGTTGATGGTCTCCGCCTTCAGCAGCATGCCCGGGCCTGACGTGGTGGTCACCGCCAGCGAGCCACCGAACGAGGCGCCGAGCGCCGCGCTCGCCGCGCTGATCTCGTCCTCGGCCTGGAAGGTGCGGACGCCGAACTTCTTGTGCTTGGACAGCTCGTGGAGGATGTCCGAGGCCGGGGTGATCGGGTACGAGCCGAGGAACAGCGGCAGCCTGGCGAGCTGGCCCGCGGCGATCAGGCCGTAGGCGAGGGCGAGGTTGCCGGTGATGTTGCGGTAGCGCCCGGGCGCGATCGTGGCCGGCTTGACCTCGTAGCGGACCGCGAAGTCCTCGGTCGTCTCGCCGTAGTTCCAGCCGGCCTGGAAGGCGGTCACGTTCGCCTTGTAGATCTCCGGCTTCTTGCCGAACTTGGCCTCGAGGAAGCTCAGCGTGCCCTCGGCGGGACGCCCGTACAGCCACGACAGCAGGCCGAGGGCGAACATGTTCTTCGCCCGCTCGGCGTCCTTGCGCGAGATGTCCTGGCCCTCGAGCGACTTGACGGTCAGCGACGTCAGCTGCACCGGGTGCAGCTGGTAGCCGTCGAGCGAGCCGTCTTCCAGCGGGTTCTTCTCGTAGCCGACCTTGGCCAGGTTGCGCTTGGTGAACTCGTCGGTGTTGACGATGAGCTCCGCGCCCAGCGGCAGGTCCTTGAGGTTCGCCTTGAGCGCCGCCGGGTTCATGGCGACGAGCACGTCCGGCGCGTCGCCGGGCGTCAGGATGTCGTGGTCGGCGAAGTGCAGCTGGAAGCTGCTTACGCCGGGCAGCGTCCCGGCGGGGGCGCGGATCTCGGCGGGGAAGTTGGGGAGCGTGGACAGGTCGTTCCCGAAGACCGCGGTCTCCTGGGTAAACCGGTCACCGGTGAGCTGCATCCCGTCACCGGAGTCTCCCGCGAACCTGATTATTACGTGGTCAAGCTCCTGGACCTGCTTGGTCACAGCGCTAAGCCTCCTCCGCACGCCAGGCCGGCGCCCTTGTTCAGCACCACCCCTACGGCCGGGGGCGTGAGTGCAGGACGGGATAAAGTTTACGCGGACCTGGACACCCATTGGCCGTGTGATTAGCCACACCTCAGTGTTTGTTATGCCACGTTTCCGTAGTCATCTGCGACTTTAGTGTAGAGCAATCTCGGTGTTCCTGTCCTTACCCGGTACGCATGACGTGCGGAAACCTATGGCGGCGCTGGGCCGTTGAACAGGGTGTGCCGCCGGCCGCAGGCCGATGGGTCGCAGTCTTGGCGGAGTGACGTTAGTGTCATGTCTGGAGGGGATCGCGATGCGCTGCTACGGGCTGCGCGCGGCGTTGTTCGCCGTCGCGCTGTGCGCGGCGCTGCTAGCGGGCGCCTCACTCTGGCTCGGGCTCGTCGGCGCCGCGGTCGTCAGCGCGCTGCTGGTCGCCCTCGGCTGGATCATCTACTTCCACTCGGAACGCTCGGTGCTGGCCGCCCTCCGCGCGCGTCCCGTCAGTGAGGTGGAGCGCCCCGAGCTCTACCGGATCGTCAGGGAGCTCGCCTTCTCCGCGCACCTGCCGGTGCCGCGGCTGTTCGTGTCCCCGGCCGCGCAGCCGAATGTCCTCACGGTCGGGTACAGCGCCCGTTCCGCGGCCGTGTGCTGCACGGAAGGGCTGCTGCGGCTGCTGACCCTGGCGGAGCTGCGCGCCGTGCTCGCGCACGAGCTGGCGCACGTCGCCCGGCGCGACGTTGCGGTTTCCTCCTGGTCCGCCGGGCTGGCGTCGCTCGTCGCCTCCTGCCCGCTGATCGCGGTGGTGCTGCACATCACCGCCCCGTCCGGCCGCGAGTACGGCGCGGACATCGACGGGGCGCTGCTGACCGGCGACCCGATGGCCCTCGCGAGCGCCCTGCGGAAGATCGACACCGCCGCCGCGGCGCAGCCGCTGCGCCCGCGCGGCACGCTGGCCGCCGCCAGCCACCTGATGATCGCCCACCCGTTCGCCGCCGACGGGGTCGGCGGGATGCTGAGCACCCACCCGCCGACCAGCGAGCGGGTCCGCCGCCTCGAGGCGCTGTCGGGCGGCCCGCTCTTACCCGGCCGCCGGGCGGGTCTTCAGCGGTAGTTGATGAACTGAAGGGCGAAGTCGAAGTCCTTGCCCTTGAGCAGGCTGATCACGGACTGCAGGTCGTCACGGCTCTTGGACGACACGCGCAGTTCCTCGCCCTGGACCTGGGCCTTGACGCCCTTCGGCCCCTCGTCCCTGATGATCTTGGACACCTTCTTGGCGTTGTCCTGGGAGATGCCCTCCTTCAGGGCAACCGCGATGCGGTACTCCTTGCCGGACACCTTCGGCTCCGCCGCGTCGAGGTGCTTGAGCGAGACCCCGCGCTTGACGAGCTTCTCCTTGAAGACGTCGAGGACCGCGCTGGCCCGCTCCTCGCTGTTGGCGCGGATCTCCACGCCGTCCTCGACCGGACCACTGCGATGGAAGCGCCGACGCCCTTGAAGTCGAACCGGGTGCTGATCTCCT
>CAVYEZ010000001.1:0-850226 GCA_963767685.1 uncultured Actinomycetota bacterium | reverse complement strand
TGCCAATACTCCCGCATGGGCGCTGACCTGGCGTTTCGCGTTCGCTAGGCTACTCTGCGGTATTCGCTGGTCAGGCCACCGAGGACCTGCCTGCGCTCGATCCGGGCGGTGATGTCGACGGCGTGGCCGTACTCGCGTAGCGGCGGTTCCTGCTGCAGCGCCTGGTGCGGACGATGGCTGTTGTAATGCCGGACGTACTCGGTCAGGACGCTGCGGAGGTGCCGCTCGCCCAGGATCAGCATGTGATCCAGGCACTCGCGACGCAGCGTGCCCACGAACCGCTCCGCGTATGAGTTCGCACGCGGGGACCGGACCGGTGTCTTGATCACCCGCGTGCCGTTACCAGAGAAGACGCTGTCGAATGCGTCGGTGAACTTGCTGTCTCGGTCGCGAATGAGGAACTTAAACTGCACGGCCCGCTCGTCGAGGTCCATCAGAAGGTTGCGGGCCTGCCGGGCTGTCCAGGCCCCGGTCGGATGGGCGGTGACGCCCAGGATGTGCACCGTCCGGGTCTGGATCTCTATTGCGAACAGCACGTACAGCCGCTGGAGCAGCACGGTGTCAACGTGCAGGAAGTCACAGGCAAGGATGCCGTGTGCCTGGGTGGCCAGGAACTGCCGCCAGGTCAGCGACGCCCGCCGCGGTGCCGGTCCGAGGCCGACGGCGGCCAGGATCCGGCGGATGGTCCCTTCTCCCACCCGGTGGCCCAGGCTGAGCAACTCGCCCTGGATGCGCCGTGCCCCCAGCGCGGGTTCTCCCGTGCCAGCTGCTCCACTAGCGCCCGCACCTCGGCCGTGACCGGTGGCCGACCTGAGGCGTTCGGATAGGTCCATTTCCGCGTGAGCAGCCGCCGGTGCCAGGCCAGCAAGGTTCCCGGGGTCACGATCCGGTGCAGCCGCAGGCGCCGCCCCGGCAGCAGCCTCGCCAGGGCGGCGAGCACGGCGCGGTCAGCCCAGTCCGGACGCGGGCGCGCGACCTGCCGCCGCAAGACCACGACCTCATGGCGCAGGACCAAGATCTCCGCCTCCTTCGCTGCGTCACTGCGCGCCAACAGCGCTAGCCAGCCGAACACCCGGACCATGAACAGGTAGATGAGGCGAATGAGCACAAGCGCCGAGCGTGAAGCACAAGGTCAAGCCATGCGCAGGGTTTTGGCACGGCACAGGTCATCTGTGTGGCACGCCTCTAGACGCGCTCTAGGCAACATGGTACGAAACGTGTGACGTATGTCGATTCTTCTCCATGATGAGGTGATCAGTGCGATGTTTCGCGTTGCCGAAGCGAACGTGAGACGCAGATTCTGGCGTAGGCCGGCAGCTGCCGGTGCCATATGTGTGACCGTGCTGATGGTCGCATTCTCGGGCGGGGCGCATGCGAGTCCCGCGGCCGCGCAAGCTCAGGTGACCGCCGTGCCCGCAATGGCCGCACGGTCAGCGCCTCCGGCATGCCCGGACGGATCCGGGCGGACCCCGCTGTACCGGGATACCAGGTATTCGTTCGCCGAGCGGGCGGCCGACCTGGTGTCGTGCATGACGCTGGCGGAGAAGGTCGGCCAGCTGATGTCCAACAGCGCTCCGGCGATTCCCAGGCTCGGCGTCCAGCAGTACACGTACTGGAGCGAGGGCCAGCACGGCATCAACACGATGTTCGCCGACACCAACAACGGCGGCGTGACCGGCGGCGTGCACGCGACCAGCTTCCCGGTGAACTTCGCGTCCACGATGAGCTGGGACCCGCAGCTCGCCTACCAGGAGACGACCGCGATCTCCGACGAGGCCCGCGGATTCCTCGACAAGTCCCTGTGGGGCACCGGCCAGAACAACCTGGGCCCCTCCGCCAGCGACTACGGCATGCTGACCTACTGGGCGCCGACGGTGAACATGGACCGCGACCCGCGCTGGGGCCGGACCGACGAGGCGTTCGGCGAGGACCCGTACCTGGCCAGCCAGATGTCCGACGCGTTCGTCGACGGCTACCAGGGCGAGACGATGAGCGGCACGCCGATGACCCCTTACCTGAAGGTGGCGTCGACCGCGAAGCACTTCGCGCTGAACGACAACGAGAACAACCGCCACGCCGACAGCTCGAACACCACCGACGCGAACATCCGCGACTACTACACGAAGCAGTTCGCGAGCCTGACCGAAAACGCGCACGTCGCCGGCGTCATGACCTCCTACAACGCGGTCAATGGCACACCGTCGCCGGCCGACACCTACACGGTCAACGAACTGCTGCAGCGCACCTACGGGTTCAACGGCTACACCACCTCCGACTGCGGGGCCGTCGGCGACATCTACAGCTCTGGCAGCCACGACTGGGCGCCGCCCGGCTGGACGACCGACGGCGACCACGTGGACCAACAGCGCCACCGGGCAGACGCTGCCCGCCGCCGCGGGCGGACAGGCGTACGCGCAGCGGGCCGGCACGCAGGTCAACTGCACCGGAGGCGAGCCGACCCTGGCCAACATCCAGGCCGCGATCAACGCCGGGGTGCTGTCCGAAGGGGTCATCGACAACGCGCTGGTGCACCTGTTCACGATGCGGATGCAGACCGGCGAGTTTGACCCGCCGTCCCAGGTCGCCTACACCAAGCATCACCAAGGCCGCGATCCAGAACCCCGCGCACCAGGCGCTGGCGGAGAAGGTCGCCGACGACGACCTGGTCCTGCTGAAGAACGACAACGCGGCCGGCAGCTCGGCACCGCTGCTGCCGGCCGACCCGGCCAAGCTCAACGACGTGGTCATCGTCGGCAACCTGGCCAACACCGTCACCCTGGGCGACTACTCCGGCGACCCGACGCTGCAGGTGAACGCGGTGCAGGGGATCACCGCCGCGGTCAAGGCCGCCAACCCTGGCGCCACCGTGATCTACGATTCGTGCGGCACCTCCACCACCGCGACCGCCCCGGCGTCCTGCTCGGCGGCCACCCAGGCGGCCATCAAGACCGCCGACCTCGTCATCGTCTTCGCCGGCACCGACCTGAACGTGGCCACCGAGGGCAAGGACCGCACCACCCTCGCGATGCCCGGCAACTACAACTCCCTGATCAGCCAGGTGAACGCGATCGGGAACCCGCGCACCGCGATGGTCATCCAGTCCGGCGGCCCGGTGGACATCACCGGCACCCAGGGCGACTTCCCGGCGATCGTGTTCTCCGGCTACAACGGCGAGAGCCAGGGCACCGCGCTCGCCCAGGTGCTGTTCGGCCAGGTCAACCCGTCTGGGCACCTGGACTTCACCTGGTACGCCGATGACTCCCAGCTGCCGCCGATGCTGAACTACGGGCTCACCCCGTCCCAGACCGGCGGGCTGGGCCGCACCTACATGTACTTCACCGGTAGCCCGACCTATCCGTTCGGCTATGGCCTGTCCTATTCCACGTTCAAGTACTCCCACGTCACGGTGGGGCCGCGTACGGCCTCGGCGGACGGTACCGTCCGCGTCAGCTTCGACGTCACCAACACCGGCAGCACGCCCGGTGCGACCGTCGCCCAGCTCTACGTCGCGCCACAGTTCACTGTGCCGAGCGTGGAACTGCCGGAAGAGCAGCTTGCGGGGTTCCAGCGGACCAGCCTGCTCGCTCCAGGGCACAGCCAGCACATCACGCTGGCGGTGAAGGTCGCCGACCTCAGCGAGTGGGACGAATCGTCACTCAAGCAGGTCGTCTACGACGGCCCGTATCAGTTCCGCGTCGGTGCCAGCTCAGCCGCCGTGGCCGGCTCCGGCACCGTGACGGTGCACGGCGCGATCACTCCTCGGGTGCAGTACGTCACCGTCCAGCCGGACCAGGCCATATTCCAGCCAGGACAGACCTTCGACCTGACCGGCAAGAACCCGTGGATCGCCCCGGACACCAACCCGTCCCTGGAGCAGTCGCACGCCGCCGCGGACAACATCGTCGAGGCGGTCGACAACGACCAGTCCTTCGCTGACCTGTCCCGAGCGCATGTCAGCTACGCCAGCAGCAACCCGGACGTCGCCACCGTCAGCAGGACGGGCATGCTGACCGCGGTCGGGCATGGAACGGCGACGATCAGCGTCACCGTCAACGGCGTCACCGGCACGACCCCGATCGTCGTGCAGCAGCCGTTCACGCTCACTACGCCTAACGTGGTGACTCCCGGCTCGACCGCTCAGGTCACCACGGCGGTTCCGAACAAGAGCAGTCAGCCGCTGCGCAATGTCAGCACCACGCTGAACGTGCCGACTGACTGGACCGCGACGGCGACCTCGCCGTCCTCGTTCGCCACGGTGCAGCCCGGCCAGACCGCGCAGACCACGTGGGCTGTCACGGTTCCCGCCAGCGCTGCGCCCGGCGAGAACCAGATCACCGCCACCGCCAGCTACACCGACGCCAACGGCCCTGGCAGCGCGACCGCGGTAGGCCAGGTCTCAGTGCCCTACGCGTCGCTGGCCGATGCCTTCAACAACCCGGGCATCAGCGACGACAGCAACCCAGGCGCCGGCAACCTAGACGGCGGCAACACGAGCTACTCGGCCGAGGCGCTCGCCGCGGCGGGCCTGACAGCGGGCACGTCGTTCACCCACGACAGCCTCACCTTCACTTGGCCGAACGCCCAGCCGGCCACAAACGATAATGTCGTCGCCGGCGGCCAGACGATCGCGCTCTCCGGTTCCGGATCGACGCTCGGCCTGATCGGGACCGGGGATTACGGAAGCGTTTCCGGCGACGGAACCGTCACCTATACCGACGGCAGCACCCAGCAGTTCACCGTCACGTTCCCCGACTGGTGGTCGAACAGCGCGCCGTCCGGTGGCGACATCCTGGCCACCTTGCCCTACATCAACGCCCCGACGGGGAAGGAGAATCAGCACGTCAGCCTGTACTACGTCGGAGTACCGCTGCAGCAGGGCAAGACGGTCAAGTACGTCACGCTGCCCGACGTGAGCGCCGGCGTGGCGCAGGGACAGCCCGCGATGCACGTCTTCGCTGCGAGTATCGGCTAACGCTCTCACCACTGTGGCCGGCGCTGACGCCGGCGCCGGCCACAGCCTTCCTCGGCGCCGGGTTCTCCCCTGCCAGCCGCAGCACCAGGTCACGCACCTCCTGGCCGACCGGCGGGCAGCCAGGCGGGGTGGGATGAGTCCACTTGCCGGCAACGTGACGGCGGTGCCACGCCAGCAACGTTCCCGGCGTGACCAGACGGCCGCCGCGCAGTCCGGCTGGCAGCAGCCGGGCCAAGGCGGCCAGGACCGCGCGGTCGGCCCAGTCCGGTTTAGGCCGGGCCACCTGGCGGCGGAGAACCATGACCTCATGGCGCAGCACCAGGATCTCCGCATCCTGGGACGCCTGGCCCCGGCCCAGCAGGATCAGCCAGCCGAACACGCGGATCATGAACAGGTGCAGCAGACGGACAGGCACAAGCCGCGATCAGGCCTCAACCCATCCATCCCGCCAAATCGCAGGTCACAGGCTCTCAAGGACTTCTGAAGCGGTACGGAGTTTCCGAGCTGGACACCCGACGAGCGATCGTGACAAGGACGCGGAATCCTCGCCGTGCGTCATCAGATCACGATGCTGGAGCGCCAATCTGCTCAACCTGGGCACCTACTGTCCCGTAGGTCGCTGCCGCCCGCTGGTCGAGGCTCATCAGGGTGGCGTTGTGCTCTGCGGCCGTGAAGGCGATCAGAGCGTCGTAAGCAGGCCCTCCGAGGATCTGGCCGGCCGCGATTGTGGCGAGGAGCTCCTGGTAACCGGTCTCGGACAGGATGAGGAACGGCTCGGTGAAACGCTCGGTGATGAACGCGTGCACGATGTCCGGGCTCGCTCTGTGCGGAGGCGGCAGCCGGGTTAGCACCGAATACGACTCGACCGCCGCGTGCGCGATCAAGCGGGGCCGGGCGATCATGGCCTTGCGGGCGATCGCATGGTGCTCGTGCCAGCTGGCGAAGGCGGCGATCACCACACTGGAGTCAACGGCCTTCACCGGCGGACACGCTCCAGCGTCTCCCGCACCATCGCCGCCGTCAGCACCGGCATCTCAGCGTCAGCGACGGCAGTGACGCCGTCGCCCTCGTCCACCAGTCGCATCGGCGTCGGGGACGGCACGATCTCGAGCCGCCCGTCACGCTCGACGATCTCAAGCGGCTGCCCGGCCGTGAGTCCCAAAGTCTCGCGCAGCGCCTTGGGAACCACAATGCGCCCGGCCGCGTCAATGGCAGTCCTCATGCCATCAATCTACCATTTTCGGCAGGCCCTGCAGGAACGCGGTGTCAAGCCGCCCCGCACCGGGCGAGCCCCGTGGGTGCCGAAAATGCTGTCACCCTATGCGACCTGCGTATATTCGTGGATCAGCCCGC
This sequence comes from uncultured Actinomycetota bacterium, assembly GCA_963767685.1. GTDB lineage: Bacteria > Actinomycetota > Actinomycetes > Streptosporangiales > Streptosporangiaceae > Trebonia. The sequence continues at coordinate 843,901 of CAVYEZ010000001.1, read as the reverse complement.
CGAGCCGGTCCCGGCGCAGAATGCCCATATCGGTCACTTCGACAGGCGGATGCGGCGGGCGGCTCCTGCTGCAGTGACCGGTGCGGCCGGTGCGAATTGTAGTGATCGGCGTACTCGCCGAGGACCAGTCGCAGGTGCCCGCCAGCGACCAGTATCCGGTCCAGCCGAACACCCTGACCGCCGTCTGGAGCAGTTCTCCCAAGGTTTCGGCGGGAGTCATCCCGTCACGCTGGCTCTGCCGCACCACGCGCGAGCGCAGCAGGAGGTTCTCGTGTTGCAGGTTCGGCGTGTGCAGGTCCCGCAGGGCGGACCGGACCGCCCCGGCGAATTGCGGCTCCGAGAGCACCGCCTTGCCGGCGTCGTCGGCTGCTGTGGCCGGCGCGCCTTCCTGGCGAGCGTGGAGGATCTCCAGCCATTCCTCGACATCGGTGCGGCGCCAGTCGTGCGCGAAGACCGGATACCGCGTGCGGCCGATGGTGTATTCGGCGCCCTCGGCTGGCTCGAAGCCGAGGTTGTGCATGGTAGGTGCCCACAGTGCGGGGTCGGCGTACGCGCCCACCAGGGTCCATGCCGTGTCGTGGCGGGTCAGGGCGTCGAGGGTCTGGCAGGCGGCGAACAGGGTTACCGAGGGCGACGCGAGCTGGCCGTGGTCACAGTCGAGGAAGAAACGCCAGGCTCGTACCCTCTCCCCGGCCCGGGGCGCGCCGTGTTCATGCGCGTATCGCCACATCGCGTCTGCTCCTGGATCCGCGCCCAGGTCCGTTTCGGCCAGTTCCAGGCACGCGACGTAGCCGCGCGGCTCGCCTGACGCGGTGCGGAAGACGCGGAACGCCTCGGGACGGCGGTCCAGCCAGTAGGCAGCCAGCCCGGCCTGCTCTTTCCCCTGCCACGCGGCGGTCATGGCGATGATCGGCGCCCGGTCGCCGTCCTGCAGGGTGTCGGTGTATGCCTGCATTGTCGCCGGCGGATTCGAGCACGTCGTTACCTTGGACCGGGCGCCGGCCACTGCGATCGTGTCTGCCAGCAGCTGGATCTGCTCCCGCTCGTCCGCTGTGGCAAGGATCCTGGCTCGCATCGCAGTGGAGAGCTTGCGGTGCAGCTCGGCATAGCGGTCAGCGTCGCGCCAGCGCAGATCCGCGTCGAGAGCGTCACGGGCCACGTCATGCGGATACAGGCCGTTCGGGCCGTCGTCGACGAACGGCAGCGTGCGCAGCCACGCGAACAGTTATGTCCGTTTTATTCATGGCGGGTCGGGTCGGGGGGTCTCGGGGGTCCTGCTGGCGTCCCGGGCGTGGTGGCGTGCAGGCGGCTGTGATGGTGGAGTGCCTGGCCGTTTTGGAGGATCCCGATGGCGAGCAGGTCGTGGCTGCCGGGCGATCTGGCTGTGGCCGTCAGGGCGCTTCCGGCGCATCCTGTGAAGTGCGCGGAGTGGGCGGGCGTGGCCAGCATGCTGGGTTCTGGCCGGCGAGGAGGAATGCATGGAAAGCGCGCCGAGCAGGACGGCGATGTTTGCGGCCGTGTCGCGCGGGTTGTTTCGCCTGGAGACGGCGTCGCCGTGGGTACTGGACGACGTGCTGGCCCTGGTGCTTGTCGGCCCGGTATGGCAGCAGCTGCGAGACCAGTTCGATCCGCTGTTCCCCGGCCCGGTCCGCCGCGAGTCCCGTGCGGCTGTCTGCACCCGCAGCCGGTACGCCGAGGACCGGCTGGCTGCTGGTGCCTTCACGCAGTACGTGATTCTTGGCGCGGGGCTTGACTCGTTCGCGTGGCGGCGGCCGGATCTGCTCGGCTCGCTCACGGTGTTCGAGGTTGATCACCCTGCCTCCCAGGCCTGGAAGCTCGAGCGGGTCAGGGAGCTCGGCCTGCCGCTCAGCGACTCGCAGGTATTCGTGCCGGCTGACTTCGAGGCCGGGCCGGTTCAGGATGCTCTGGGCGCGGCCGGGTTCGACTGGGCGCGGCCGGCGATGTTCTGCTGGACGGGCGTCGCCCCCTATCTGACGGCACAGGCGATCGAGTCGGCGTTGCGCACGATCGCGGCGGCTGCTCCCGGGTCTGAGGTGGTGTTCTCCTACCGGGCCGAGGACTGCGCGCTCGACGACGCGGGGACGGAATTCGCCCGTATCTACACGCCGATCGCGGCTTCTGCCGGCGAGCCTCTTCAGCCTGGCTGGCCGGTATCCGAGATCGAGAGGCTGATCAGCCGGTGCGGGCTAACGGTCGTGGACCACCCCGCACGTGCAGACCTCCAGCAGCGGTACTTCGCCGGCCGCACCGATGGGCTGCGGCCCTATACCTTCGAGACCCTGGTGGCCGCGCGGGTCACCTGAGCGAGCGCAGGCCACGCCGGCAACTTCACCGTCTGCGAGGGCCAGGCGGTGACGGTACGGCAGAGGAGTACGGCAGCCTCCAGGGCCTCGGCGTAACCGCGTCGTGTCCGTTTTGCTCATGCTGGGCGCAGTCCGAGGGTTTCGAGGGTCCGGGTGGCGTCCCGGGCGTGGTGCCTGCAGGCGGCGGCGATGCTGGCGTGCCCGGCCGGGTCCAGCGGCTCGAGCAGCGGCGCGAACCGGGTGATCTCGCTGGTCTTGCCGTCCACCCGGACCTGGCCGAGCACAACACCACAGCGCTGATCGAGGGCGGCCAGCAGGTGCACCGGCTGGCCGCCGGCGCTGGCGTGACGGGTGCCCCGCACCGCCTTGCCGTCCACCGCGACCGCCCGCCGGCGGCGCCGCCCGTGTCCTGCTGCCTGGCCGTCGGCGTGCAGCCGCGCATCCAGCCAGGACCCGACGGCGGCATCCAGCCGGCCAGCGTCCACGGCTTCCAGCACGCGGCGGACGGTAGCCTCATCCGGCGGCACGAACCGCCGGGTCAGCGGATCACGGCGGACGCCCAGAGCGGCCAGGACCTGCGGCGGCGCATCCGCGACCCACTCGCCGACCGCGGTGAACGACGTCGCCCCGGCCAGCACCGCCGCCACGGCCGCCTATCTTGAGCTGCGGCGCGAGGAGATCCGGCGCGGCATGGTGGAGTCGATGAAGCTGCTCGATGGCTCCCTGACCTCGGCAGTGTCCATGCTCACCGACCTGCCCACGGAGCGGATCGAGGAACTCGGTGGCACCGGGGACTGGGAGGACTGACCGATGACGGTGCGCCCGAGACTCCGCTGCCTGCGCGACGACCTGCACCTGCCGCTGCCGACAGCCCGTGTCCCGCTAGACGAGATCGACCACCCAATCCTCAGGAAGGCGGCCGAGCAGTTCGCCGCCCGCGACACCCCGCATGAGCGGATCGCCTCCGTCGACGACGTGGTCCTCTTCAAGGTGAAGACCGGGCGCTGGCGCGGCGCGGTGCTCTGCGACGAGCCAGGCGAAGACGCACTTGACTGGCTCGTCGCCGCCGGCATCTGCGAGGAGGGCGCCCCGGACGACTTCTACGCCGGGCTCCACACGCAGGCCCAAGCCGCGCGGCAGCGCTACAACGCCGATCACGACAAGCCATTGACCACCGACACCTACTGCTCGCGGCCCAACCCGCCCGCGCTCATCTTGCCAAGCCAGGGCCTTGAACGGCAGGTCGATGCCAGCCAACTGACGGCAGGCCATGAGCGGCGTTCTGTCGGTGACACGTTCCGCCCCGCAGCGCCCAGATCACCCGCGGCACAGACGGATGCCGCAGTTCCGCCCGGTCGGGCCCAATCGCTTATGTTGTGACATTCGCATCTATGACAAGGCGGGAAGCGCTGCGAAAATGAGCGGTGATGTTCGCTTCCCTTGGCCGGGCACCGTATCCGCCCCTATCCTGCCGGTATCGCCATTTTGCACTGACCGTCCGCGGGATGGTGACGGGCGTCCGGGGAGCTGTCATGGGCAAGCGGTGGCGGGTCGGGGCGGCAGAAGGCCACGAGCCCGTCGCGCTGGTGACCCGCCTCGGGGTTGCCGGGGTGGTGCTGTGGAACCTGGGGCAGGTGGGCAGGCTCGCCTACCTGGCCTTGACCGACACTCCGCAGACCGTCTGGTGGCAGGCGGGCGCGCTGGCGCTGGCGCTGCCGGCCGACATGGCGCTGATCGCCGCGGCCATCCGCAACGTCCGGCCGCGGCTGTCCGGCTGGCTGCTGGCCGCCGTCGCGCTGCCGGTGGCCGCGGTGGCGCCGCTGAGCGGTTACGACTGGGCGCTGATGCTTACGATGCCGGCCACGCTGGCGCTCGTCTACTTCCGGCCGCCGGCCAGCATCGCGGCGTTTGCGCTGGTGGTGGGGCTGACGGGGGTCTCGGTAGCGCTGCTGAGCACGCACCCCGCCGCATCGTCGCCGCTGCTCGGCTCGCAGGACAAGGTCCAGTACGGCGCTACGGACGCGATAGTCGTGATCTGGGTGGGGGTGGCTCTGGCCGTCCTGGTCTGGCTGACCCGGACCGTCAGGGAGCTGGACGCCGCCCGTCGCCAGCTTGCCGCTAAGGCCGTGATCATCGAACGCCAGCGGATAGACGACGAGGTGGCCAGCACGCTCGGCACCGCGCTGGGACAGATCGTGGCGCGCGGCGAGCTGGCCCAGGCGCTGGCCGGATCGGCTGCCTACCGGTCCGCCGAGGAGCTGGCGGCGCTGACCGCACGATCGCGGGAAACGCTGGCGCAGGCGCGCGCGATGCTGTCCAGTTACCGGAACGTGTCGGCGGAGGCCGAGCTGCGCGCGGCCGTGACGCTGCTGTCGGCCGCTGGCATCCGCGCCAGCCTGTCACTCGGTTCTCCGGGAAAGCTCCCGGCTGAGCTGCCCGCGGCCGCCCGCACCGCGCTGCGCGAGACGGTCGCCCGGGCGCTGGAGGACCGCGGCCTGCGCGAGTGCGCGCTCAACGCGGCTATCACGAACGGTGAGCTTGTCATCGGGCTGAGCCGGGCCGCGGGCCGCGGGTACCGTGAGGACGCGGCGTGACCACCGCGTTCTGGACACCGAAGAACCCGCGCCGGGCGATGATCGCGCTCACCCTGGCGGTGGCCGCGATCAGCCCGGTCCTTACCTCGCTCGGCTCGCCGGGACAGCCGGGACGGGCGCCGTACGGGCCGGCGGCGTGCGGCGCCGCCCTCGCCGCGCTGCAGGTGCGGACCAGTTACGCCGCCTCCCGCGGCGAACGGCCGCGGTGGGCGGGGCCGACGTTTCTCGTGACCGCGGCGCTCGTCTACGTGCCGATGTACTGGTACACCAGCAACTGGTGGGCGACCCAGGAGCTGCTCGGGGCATCGGCGCTCATGCTCATTCCCTGCCGCCGGATAGCGGTCGCGCTGGCCGCGGCACCGGTGATCGGCACGCCGGCTTACGACGGCTGGACCTACTTTCATGCCGATTCGAGCGTCAATGACGTCGTGTTCGCCCTGTTCTGGTGGGGCATCGCGATGAGCTGCGCGATCACGGCCCTGTACGGCGCGGCGCGGCTGGTGCGGGTGGTCAGCGAGCTGCGAGTCGCGCGGACCGAGCTGGCCGAGCTGGCTATCACCCGCGAGCGGCTGCGGGTCAGCCGCGACCTGCACGACCTGGCCGGGCAGAGCCTGACCGCGATCTCGCTGCGCGGTGACCTGGCGCTCGCGCTGCTCGAGCAGGACCTGGACGCGGCGCGGGCGGAGATGGCCACGCTCACCACGACCGCCCGCAACGCGCTGCACGACGTGCTGACCGTGACCAGGAGCGGTGCGGCGGTTGACCTGCAAGCCGAGGCCGAGGGGGCCCGCGCCCTGCTGGCCGCGGCCGGCATCGAGACCGTGGTGCGGCTCGGGGGCGAGAACATACCACCCGCCGTTCGGACCGTGTTCGCGTGGGCGCTACGGGAGGGCGTGACCAACGTGCTGCGCCATTCCGAGGCCACCACCTGCATGATTACCGCATCGCGGCACCGGCTGGAAATCATCAACGACGGGGTAACGGCCCGCCCGCCCGGTGCGGGCAGCGGCCTTACCGGACTAGCCGAACGAGTGCGCGCTTTTTCTGGCCACGTCAACTCGGGCCCGGCCGGCGACGGACGGTTCCGGCTGGTAGTGGAGGTCTCATGATCAAGGTGCTGATCGCCGAGGACATGCACCTGATCCGGGGGGCGATCGCGGCGCTGCTCGGACTGGAGAAGGACATGGAGGTCGTCGCCGAACTCGACCGCGGTGACCTGATCGTGGCGACCGCGCTGAAGACCGACCCGGACGTGGCCGTGCTGGACATCGGACTGCCCGGGCTCGACGGGCTGACCGCGGCGGAGCGGCTGCATGAGGAACTGCCGCGGTGCCAGGTGGTGATCCTCACCGGGATGACCCAGCCCGGGAACCTGCTGCGGGCGCTGAAGGTGCACGTGCGCGGGTTCATCCCGAAGGACGCGCCGGCTAAGACGCTGGCGGACGGCATCCGGCGGGTCGCGGCCGGGGAACGGGTGATCGACCCCGGCATGGTCGCGGCCGCGCTGGAGACGGGAGCGAGCCCGCTCACCGCGCGGGAAGCGGACGTGCTGCGCGCGGCCGAGCTGGGCCTGTCTACCGACGCGATCGGGCTGCGCCTGTCGCTCGCGTCGACGACCGTCCGGAACTACCTGTCGAACGCCATCGCCAAGACCGGCGGGCGCAATCGCCTCGACGCCATCCGGATAGCGCGCGACGCCGGCTGGGTGTGACATTTGTCAGCGGCAGCCTGACGTTAGTCATCACCAACCCAACACATCCGCTTCTACCCGGGAAACTGGGCGGCCGGCAGACTTTCGAGTACGCGACCCGCTCGAAAGGAAACCGAAAATGACCACGACTGCCGCGATCAGGGTCGTCGGCCTGCGCAAGTCCTACGGCGATCACACCGTACTCGACGGGGTCAGCATCGAGATCTCCGCGGGCACGGTCTTCGCCCTCCTCGGGCCGAACGGCGCCGGCAAGACGACCATGGTCCGCATCCTGTCCACGCTGAGCCGGCCGGACGCGGGGCAGGCCTGGATCGGCGGGAGAGAACTGGCCAGCGAACCGGACGCGGTGCGCGCCGCGATCGGCGTCACCGGGCAGTTCGCCGCCGTCGACGGACTGCTCACCGGTTTCGAGAACCTGGTACTGATGGGCAGGCTGCACCACCTGGGCCAGCGCGAATCGCGGCGGCGGGCCACGGAGCTGCTGGAGAAATTCGACCTGGCCGAGGCCGCGGGCAAGTCGCTGGCCGCCTATTCCGGCGGCATGCGGCGCAGGCTGGACCTGGCAATGACACTGGTCGGCCAGCCCAGGATCATCTTCCTGGACGAGCCGACCACCGGGCTCGACCCGCGTAGCAGGCGCACCATGTGGCAGATCGTCCGCGACCTAGTCGAACAAGACGGCGCCACGGTCTTCCTGACCACCCAGTACCTGGAGGAGGCCGACCAGCTCGCCAGCCAGATCGCCCTGATTGACCAGGGCAGGCTCGTCGCGGAGGGCACCCCGGCCGAACTGAAGCAGCTGGTTCCCGGCGGCCACGTGACCCTCCGCTTCACCGACCCGGCCCAGCTCAGCCGGGCCGCCCGCGCGCTCGGCACGATCAGCCGCGACGCCGACGACCTGATCCTGCAGGTGCCCGGCGACGGCGGTGTCGGGTCGCTGTACTCGCTGCTGGGCCGGCTCGGCCAGGCGAACCTCGAGCCGGCGGAGCTCACCGTGCACACTCCCAGCCTGGACGACGTCTTCCTTGCCCTGACCAGCCGTCCGGCCCGCCTTGCGGCCGCCGCGGTCACCGAGAACGGAGCAGCCCGATGACTACCTCCGCCTACACCCTCACCGATACCCGCACGCTGCTGCACCGCGACCTGCTGCACGCCCTGCGCTATCCCGCGATGTCGCTGAGCAGCCTGCTCATGCCGCTGATGTTCCTGCTGCTATTCAGGTACGCGTTCGGCAGCACCCTCGGGGCCGGTATCGGCGGGTCCTACATCGACTACCTCGCCCCCGGCATGCTGATCATGACGGCGACGTCGAGCATGGTGAGCACGGCCGTGTCGGTGTGCACGGACATGACCGCGGGCATCGTGGACCGCCTGCGGACCATGTCAATCTCGCGGTTCGCGCTGCTCGCCGGGCACGTGGTCAGCAACTGGATCCAGGCCGTGGCGGCCATGGGGGTGCTGCTTGGTGTCGCGGTGGCCGTCGGCTTCCGGCCGCACGCGGACGCGCTGCACTGGCTGGGCGCCATCGGCCTGGCCACGCTGACCGCCTGGGCGCTGACCTGGGCGGCCACGGCCATGGGCCTGTCCGCCAAGGCCCCGGAAGGCGCGAGCAGCTTGCCGATGCCGGTCATCGCGCTCCCGTTCCTCGGCAGCGGGTTTGTCCCAGCCGCCTCGATGAGCCCGGGACTGCGGCAGTTTGCCGAGTACCAGCCGTTCACGCCGATCACCGAGACCCTGCGCGGCCTGCTGCTCGGCACCCACATAGGCGCCGACTGGATGCAAGCGGTGGGCTGGTGCGCGGCGCTGACCGTCGCCGGCTACCTAGGGTCGCGCAGGCTGTTCGACCGGCGCGCCGGACTCTGACCGGCGCCAAGACTCCAGGGAAGAGTGAGCCATGACGACGGAAACCGCGAAGCAGGCTGAAACCGGCCAGAACTGGGTGCCCCGCCCGGCCGCCGCAGGCGCGCCGCCCGCGCCCGCGCGGCGGCCGGTCCGGGTGGCCGGGCTGACCGGCTACCTGGATCCGGTCGGCGTCAAGCCGGGCGAGACGCTGAGCGTGCACCTGAGCGCCCCGGCGGCGCACGAGATCGCGGTGGCGCGGCTGGGGCGCGGCGCGCTGCTGCGCCCGGAGCCCGACGACGCGGCTGACCGCGCAGAGGAACAGTTGCTTGGCCGCCGCGGTTACGCCGTGGCCGCCCGGCACGACGTGTACCCGGGCTCGTACGCCGAGGTGCCGGGATGGGCGGCGAGCCGGCCGGGCACGGTCTCCGCCTGGGTCCGGGTCTGGCACCTCCCGGCGACAGTGGAAACCTCGAGCTGGTCCGCCGTGGTCAGCGAGCTGGACTACCCGGGCCGCTGCCACTGGGCGCTCGGCATCGACGCGGACGGCCACCCAGGCTGTTACGCAGGCGACGGCGGGCAGCACGACCGGACCTGGTGGTGCTTCGCCAGCTCGTCGCTGCTGCGCAGGCTCGGCGAGTGGGTGCACCTCGCGTTCACCGTGGACGGCCCGCAGGTGCGGCTGTGGCTGGACGGCGACGTGGCAGGCGAGGGCGGGGCGGCCGAACTGGCCAGGGCCTGGTCCAGTGACCAGGGCATCCTGCGGATCGGCGCCGCGGCCGAGAGCGGCCGCACCGACCACTTCCTCGACGGCGACGTCAGCGACGTGACGCTTTTCTCCCGCCCGCTTACCCGGCCTGAGATCGTCGCGCTGACCGAAGACAAGGCTATGTCGCCGGCCGTTCCAGTGGCCGGCGAGTCGCTGATCGCGCACTGGCCGCTGCGCGAGCGATCCGGGACCAGGGCGGCCGACAGCAGCGGGCACGGCCGGGACGCGTTCCTCGTTAACACCCCTGTCCTCAACATCCCCGGCCCCTCGGCCTCCACCGCGATCGGCCGTCCCGGCTATGACCCGGACGGCGACCTGACGCGCGGGGGCTCGATTCGCTTCGCCTCCGATGACCTGGTGGACTGCGGCTGGCCGGCGGCCGCCGAGATCACGGTCCCCGACGATGCGGAGAGCGGCACGTACCTCGTGCGCGTCACCCTCGCGGGAGGGGACGACGAGCCGCTCGAGCTGCCCTTCGTGGTGGTGCGGCCCGAGCCGCGGCGTCACGGCTCGGTCGCCCTGCTCTACGCCACCTTCACCTGGACGGCGTACGCGCGCCGCCCGGTGGACGGCGCGAGCATTCCCGGACTGATGTCCTCGGCCTATACGCGGAACGCGAGCGGAAGGCTGTTCTTCAACCTGGGCATGCGGATGCCCCTGCCCCGGGTTGAGCCGTACATCCACCGCAGCCACCTGCGGGACGCGACGACGCACCAGCACCTGGTGCGTCCCGAGCGGCAGGCGGAGGCGTGGCTGGCTAGTGAGGGTTACCGCTACGAGTGCATCACGGACGCGGAGCTTGATGCCGACCCGAGCCTGCTGCAACGTTTTTCCGCGCTCATGATCGTGGGGCACAACGAGTACTGGACGCAGCGGATGCGCGACGGCATCGACGCGTACCTGCGTGGCGGCGGCAACGTGCTCGCGCTGAGCGGCAACACCGCGTTCTGGCGGGTGTCCTACGACCAGGAGGCCAAGGTGATCGAGACCCGCAAGACGACCCATCCGGGCGAGGGCACCGGCGTCGCCTGGCTCCCGCCCGACGAGTGGGGCGAGCGCTGGCACACGGACGGAAAGCCGGGAGGCAAGTGGTCCTACCTCGGCCAGGCCCCGAGCGAGCTGCTGGGGCTGGAGACACTGGGATGGATCGACAGCGGGGACAAGACCGCGTTCGCCCCGTTCACCGTAACCGCGCCCGGGCACTTCCTGATGCAGACCCCCGAGCCGGTGCCGCTGGAGAGCGGCTCGCTCATCGGCACCCGTTCGCACGACGGCCCGGCGGTCAGCGGCTACGAGGTGGACGGCCTGCCAGAGGCGCAGGGCATGCCCGCCGTCGGCCCCCAGGGCCTGGCCGTGCTCGGCCACGCCGACCACGGACCGAGGTTCGTCGCGCACTGGGGCGCGGACCGCGGCTACGGGGCCGACCTCATCTACTGGGACCGGCCGGCAGGGGGCCGCGTCTTCAACGCGGGCACGACCAACTACACGGGCGCGCTCGCGGTCGACCCCGGGATACAGGCGCTCACCCGCAATGTGCTCCACCACATGGGGGTGACATGGATAACGGGTGCCGGTCAGGGCGCCGAGGGACATGAGGCGGACACCGCTTGATGATCTCCGGGTTCACAGTGGATCAGACTCGACTGAGGTTGGTCTTGGTCTTCGGTAGGGACTGAACGATGTGATCGCGAGCGAGGGGTATCTCGCGAACGCGACACGGCGGAGGTGCACGAAGTTGGCTGACCACCCCCAAAGCAAGCCGACCGAGAAGGCGGCCCCGGCACGGCTGTCATCGATACCGTTGGCGTAGCGACCTTCGGTGGCTGTGAGAGGCTCTCCGTTCGACTCCGCATCCCTAAACGTGAAGACCTCACTGATTTTCCGGATTTGGGTTCGACCACTAGTGACTAACCTAGAGATCCTTGGTCGCTAGCTTCTGGACGTTTGTGTCAAGTTTCCCGCAACACCCTCTCCGGGAAACCGCACTGGTGACCATGGGGCCGGTTGCTGTTTCAGTGCCCTCGGTTTTCTGCGTGGAGCGATCATAAGGGCGCGAGGCACCGGCTTATTAGCACGAATGATGACGCGCCAGCGGGGGAACCGCTGCTGAATTCGAATCAGGTTGTTCTTCGCGACCGCTCGGGGCGTGGTCCTTTACCCTAAGGAGCGCTACGATTCGGGCTAGGAGCGAGGATGAGCAGCAGGCGACGTCGGCTTGACCCGGTGGGGCCTTTTGGCAACCCGGACGGGTCACGGGCCGACATCGAGGACTTGATCAGCGAGTTCGTCGATTTCGGCGGCAATCCCGCGTATGGTCACCTCGCGACCCGTGCGAACGACTCCATGGTGCGGGTGATCGTGGGGAAGCTCGGGGCCGGCAAGACGGTCTATCTGCGGCGCCTGCAGGACTTCCAGGCACATCAAGACTCCGTCTACGCCGGTGCGCCGCAGCAGAGCCTGCCGAAGACGGAAGTCATAGTGAAGGCGTGCCAGTGGTTCTCGGATCGTGTCCTGCTCGAGAAGTGGATGCAGATCTGGGAGCGCGCGATCATGCGGTCGCTGTCGTCTCATTTGCTGCGTCATCCCGAGTTGCGTCAGCAGTTGCGCGACGAGCAGGTCGAGGAGTTCGAGCAGTCGTACGGGCGCCTGCTCGGTGATTTTCGCCGTCCTCGGTCGATCTATAGCGAGATCCGCGACATCATCAATCAGTGGCAGACCGCCCATCAGCTGTCCAAATACCTCGATGATCCGCTCTGGGACGACCTAGAGGACCTGCTTGGCGAGGTTCTCAGCCAGTGCAAGCCGATCTATTTCTATCTTGATGCAATAGACGAAGAGTTCAGCCATGCCCCGATGTATTGGCTCAAGTGTCAGGAGGGGCTTTTCTACCAGGTGATGAGGCTGCTGCGCGACCACAAGCTAGGCGGCCGGCTGCATGTCGTCGTCTGCATCCGCGACATCGTCATGTCGTCGGTGTACCGGTCAGAGCATGCGCCGCGGTACTACAACGAACCGCACATACGCGTATTGACCTGGGACCGCAGCTCGCTGCTTTACCTGCTCGAGCAAAAGCTGCGGCGGCTGCCTCCGTCACTGCTGATGCGGCGCACCACCAGCGGACCACCCACGATCCATGATTGGCTCGGGGTCAACGGCAACTGGCCGGGACCTAATGGGGACGCGACCATCGAGGACTACCTGCTCAGCCATACAAGGCTGATCCCGCGCGACATCATCTCGCTCGGTAATGACCTGAGCGAGGAGGTCTTGCGGCAGAAGCAGGCTGGGCTCGACGGCATGCCCGCGGCGGCCGTCCAGGGGGTGGTGCAACGCTGCGCCAAACGGTTCGGCGACTCCCAGCTCGCGCAGTGCGCCAACCAGATCTCGTCGGACCTGATGCCGAAGAACGCCGCCCTGCAGGACTACTCCGAATTGTTCACCAGCACCCAGGCTTATATCAGCGGGGTGCAAGAGGACGTCCGCTCCTTCGTTCGGATGATGGGCGTTGACCGGTTCTCGCGCGGGGACCTCGCAGCACTGCAGGAATTGGCGGATCTGCACTTCGAGAGGGCGACGCACCTCGCCTCCGTGTTGTGGCAGAACGGGCTGCTGGGATACGTCGACGAGTCCGGGGAGCGCCGGTTCTACTCCATGGGCGACGTCGAGCAGTTTCACTTTCCGCCGGACGTGAGCACCTACATACTGCATCCGTGCCTCATGTACGCCGTCGGTGGAATCCAGCACGTCCGGGAGGATTTTGCTGGCGCCGGGAAAGCGCGCCGCACCCGCCCGCTCCCGGCTGCTAAGCGCAGGGTGCCGCCGGCCGCCACATTGCGCCCCGGCAGTCAAGCGCTCCCGGAACCTGACCCGGCGGAGGTGCGATCCTCGGCTGCGGCCAGTGCCGCTGACCACGCTGCCGGGGACGTCATCGACGACCGCTTCGAGATACTCCAGGTACTCGGGCAAGGCGGGTTCTCGAAGGTTTACCGGGTCCGTGATGACGTCGAGGGTAAGGAGCGAGCATTCAAGCTCTTCAACACCGCCGCCGGGTATGAGGCCGTGCGTCGCGAGATCGGCGCCCTGCGGGAAATCCATCATCCCAACGTGGTGGAGGTCTTCTGGGCTGGCAAGACCGTCGCGGGCGACTGGTATCTCATTACCGAGTTCATCGACGGGGAGTCATTGGAGGAGTTCGTCACCGGAAAGCGGAATCTTCGTGACCGGGAGGCGGTGGACGTCGCGCTCGACCTGCTTGACGCGCTCGTCGCCTTCCACCCTGATGCGGCGCGCCTTAAGCAGCTGGATGCCATGCGCCGCCAAGGAGACCTGCAGGAAGCCGAGTCGCGCGAGTGGACGGAACTAACCGGCAGGGGGCTGATCCACCGCGACATCAAACCGCGCAACGTCATGCTCACCCGCGCCGGAGCGAAACTCCTTGACTTCAACATCGCTTCCCGATTCGGCGACCCGGTGCATACGCAGTCCGGCACGCCGCCCTATCAGCCGCCCGACGCCGACCCCACGCGCTGGGACGTTTCCACGGACCTGTTCGCCGTCGGCGTGCTGCTCTACCAGCTGCTCTGCAACGGCAACCACCCGTATCCGAATGCGATGCCCGTGGTCGACGGAGCGGTGACCGACCCGAGAACGTCCCGTTCCGACCTCGGCGCTGATCTCGCGGAATTCCTCGTCAAAGCATGTGCCCCGGCCAGTCGTGACCGCTTCTCCACGGCCACCGAAATGCAGCTTGCCTTGCGCAGCATCCGCGCTCACCTTTAAACAGCGCCGGAGACACCTGGCTTAGCTCGACATTTCTGGCATTATCGAAATGTGGCCACCCTCCTTGATCGCCTCGCTCAAGTTGCCTACGAGGCGTACCGCGGCGCCCTTCCCACACGCGTCCTGCCGTGGGAAGACATCACTAAGCAGGAGCGGCAAGCTTGGAAGACGGCCGTGTCCGCCGTGACCGGGGAAGCCGGCGGCACTCTCCGTGAGCCGCCGCCAGGCAAGTCCCTGGTCATCCAAATGGGAGGCCAGCGTCATACGTTCGGTAACGACTTCACGGTCGGCCGTGAGGGCAGCCTTATCATCGACGATGATTTCGCTTCTGGCCAGCACGCCCGTTTCCTGACCGTTCGCGGCCTGTGGTACGTCGAAGACCTCGACTCCACCAACGGCACTACGCTCAACGGGCGCCCCATCCTTTCAGTCCAGCTGCTAAATAGGCGCGACAAGATCCAGATCGGCCACACGGTCATGATCGTGGTATCGACATGAGCGCGGCGGCTTCAGCATCGACGCTGCCGGCGCGTAATGGGGTCCGGCCTGCTGGCACGGGTGGCCTGGACGTAGAACTCCTGCAGAACCTGGGCGGATAGCGCCAGGTCGCGCCTACTCGTGCGACTTTTCTCCTTCGATCGCCCGTCTTGTGCGGGGGCCGACGGCATCCTCGTGGTTGTGCACCATCACCCACCGGCCGGCGATCTCCCGCCAGACGCTTGTGTTCCTGATTCGCGTCGACTCGGTGCCAGAAGTGGTCGCCAAGGTCACCTCGAAGTAGTGCCGGACGAGAGCGGTTGCCCCCCACACGTCGATCACCGGCGGCTCCGGGGAGATGGAGACCAGTGAACTGTCTCCGGACGCCCGGCGGTCCCGGGCCAGCTCAAGCTCTGCCAGACCGTTGATGAGCTGGGGCTCGCCCGCGTCCCACAGCGTGGCGTTGAGGGCGATGTGCCGGTTGCTGAGCTCGCGGCGGCCGGTCACGGCACCCCGGTAGATCTCGAGGAACGCGTCCCAGATCGCTGCTTTGGCCGCGGCGATCCGGCTGTCCTCCGGAGTCGACTCATTTGTGCTGAGGCTTGTCATGGAGTTAAAGCTCCTTGAGCGTTAGCGGCTGGTATGGCTTGACGTTCGCGGCAAGGCTGCGAGAACGTTTGCAATCTGGATTGTGCTCGGTCGCTGGGTAAGGAGCGGGAGCAGTGGCGGTTGACCTGCGGGACGTAGCGCGGCGTAGCGGCGTTTCAGTGTCTACCGCATCTCGGGCCCTGCGGGGGTCAGAGCGGGTGAGCGCGGCCACGCAGGCGAAGAGTTCATCGGCCTCGTGGTGACCAACCTCGTCAACACGAGCTTCCACACGATCGCGGAGGTCGTCCAGCGGGAATTGGCCCGGCACGGCCGGCTGGTCGGACGAGATTCCTGCGGGCCGCCGGCCGCGGGCGGTTAGCCGGCGGCGACGCCGATGGCGGCCAGCTCGTCGGTCAGTCCCAGTAGTTCCCAGCGCAGCAAGGCGATCGGAACGTTGCCGTTCGCCCAGATGTCGTCGTGCAGCTGGCGCAGGTCGAGGCGGTCGCCGCGGGTCCGGGCGGCGTCGGCGAGCAGGGAGACGAGCTGCGTTTTGCCGATCTGGTAGGTCAGCGCCTGGCCGGGGGTCTCGGCGAAGAACGCAGCCTCCTCGGCGGCGGTGGCGGTGTCCATCGGTACGCGGTCCGCCAGCTCGGCGGCGGCGGATTCGATGGTGAGGCCGCCGGTGGCCAGGCCTACGTCTACGGTCACCCGCAGGGCGCGCAGCCGCATGAAGTTGCAGACCGCGGTCTTGGTGTGGGGCGCGTCGTCGAGCAGTCCGGCGGCCAGCATCAGTTCCTCGTTGTAGAAGGCGATGCCCTCGTTGGCGCCCGAGTCGTAGTAGTGCCGCCGCAGCGGGCGTGGGTTCCCCCAGGACAGCGCGAGCTGCTGGTAGTGGACGCCCTCGTGGATGATTCCGGCCCGCGGGTCGCGGGCGTTGGCGGCGTAGAAGTAGGGCAGGCCGGACCCGGGCCCGGGTACGTAGGCGACGCCGTTCTCGGTCAGCCGCCCCGGGCCGGTCAGCTCGTCGGCGACGCCGAGGAAGCGCAGCGGCTCCAGGTAGGCGGGCATCGGCAGCGCCAGGTAGCGGCCAAGGCGGTCAGGCTGGCTAAGCAGGTTCTCGCGCTCGTAGAACGCGCGTACCCGCGCTTCTGCGGTGTCCTCCGCGCGGCACTGCTCGGCCGCGCTGGCGGGCAGCGGCGGCTCGGGCACGTGCGTGGCGCGGTTGCGGTGGACAAGCTCGAGCCATACCGCCCGGTCGTACTCGCGGCGGCCGACGGCCTCGATCTCGCTGATGGCAAGCGGCACGCAGGCGACCTCGCGGAGGAACCACTGGTAGTGCTCCGGGCCGACCGGGACGGCGGGCGGCAGGCCGGGCAGCGCCGCAGCCAGCCAGCGGGCGAAGTCGTCGAGTGCGCTGGCCGCGTCCCGGGCGGCGGACCACAGGTCTGCCCCGCGGGCGGGGCACAGCGCGGCGAGTGCGGCGGCGCACTCGCCCAGCCGGGCGCCCGCGTCGCCGAGTTCCGCCAGCGCCAGGCGGGCGAACTCGCGGGCCGCGCCGGCCAGCGCCGCCGGCGCATGGGCCAGGGTACCGGGCACGGCCCGCAGCAGCCGGATCACCTCGGCGATCCTGGCGTCGTCCACGCCGGGCCGCAGCAGCGCGTCGAAGACCGGGCCCAGCGCCTGATCGGTCCAGTAGCGCGGGACCGACCGGACCCGCAGGATGTCGGACTCCCAGGTCACCCTGGCGATCGCGGAGTGCAGCAGGCGACGGTCGACCTGGTCGGGTACCTCGCCGGCGGGCGGGCGGATGCGGTCGAGCTCGGCGCGGAACACCGCGAGCTCCTCGCCCCGGCGCTCGGCGAGGCGGGGGTCGACCTCGGGCAGCCAGCCGGGCGGCCGGTCAAGCCGGGGGATGTCGTCGCGGGTGCGGGGCTGCTGGCTGGCGCGCCAGGCCCAGAACCTCGTCCCTAGGTCGTCGAGCTCGCGCACGGGGATTCCTCGCCTTGTGAAGCCGCAGGGGCAACGTTTGCGCAACGCTACCCGGTCCCTGGCGGGCCGTCCGCAGCAGGTCACACAAGCATCGCAACCAAGCTGTTACCTGCGCAAACAGTCACGAACCCACCGCCCGGTGCTGGCTGACCTGGAGGAGTACGTGCCGGCCACGATCGAGCTGGCCCTGTTCGCGATCGTGGCCTCGCTGGTGGTCGGTGTGGGCCTGGGCATCGTCGCCGCCGCGTTCCGGGACCGCTGGCCGGACCACGTGATCCGGGTGATCAGCCCGGCCGGCGTGTCGATGCCGGTCTTCTACATCGCCCTGGTCGCGTTCTACCTGCTGTTCTTCCGGCTCGGCTGGCTGCCAGGCGGGGGCCGGCTCGACCCCGCCCAGGTCGCGCCGACCCACCTGACCGGCCTGTACACGGTGGACGCGCTGGTGCACGGGCAGTGGGAGCTGCTGTGGTCGGCCATCCGCCACCTGGTCCTGCCCGGCCTGGTCCTCGCCATCTACCATCGGCATGCTGACCCGGTTCACCCGGGCCTCGATGCTGGAGATCATGGGCAACGACTACGTGCGGGCGGCCCGGCTCAAGGGGCTGCCCGAGCACGTGGTCATCCTGCGGCACGTGCTGCGGCCCGCGCTGATCTCGGTGATCACCGTCGGCGGGCTCGCCTTCGCCAACCTGCTGTCGGGCACGGTCCTGGTAGAGAACATCTTCGCCTGGCCCGGCATCGGCCAGTACGCGTACCACAGCGCGGTCAACCTCGACCTGCCCGCCGTCATGGGCGTGTCACTGTTCATCGCGCTGGTCTACATCGTGCTCAACCTCGTCGTCGACCTGCTGTATTGGCGTCATCGACCCGCGGATCAGGCTGTCATGACCCAGTTGCCGCTTCCCCCGGACCCGCCGCTGCCCTCGGCCACCCCGAGCCTGGACGCGGAGGTGCGGCGCCGCCGCCGCCGGCTCCGGGTTCCCGCGCCGTGGCGGCAGCCGCTGGCCGCGGTCGGGGTCGTGGTGGTCGGTGCGCGGGTGGTGATCGCGGTCGTCGCCGTGTCCTGGCCGTCGCCGAGGGCACGCTGAACTTCAACGACTGGTGGGTCGGCACGTTCGCCGGCCTGGCCATCTTGACGGTGGTGCTCGCCTTCAACTTCATCGGCGACGCGCTCGACCCGTGCACGGCCCGGGCGGGTGCGGCTGTCATGAGTGCCCTGCTCGAGGCGGAGAACCCTACCGTGGCGGTGCCGACCCGCGCCGGGTACCGGAACGCGGTCGATGACCTGTCGCTGTCCGTCGGCCTGGGTGAGGTGGTGGGCATCGCCGGGGAAAGCGGCAGCGGCAAGACGATCACCGCCCTGTCCCTGTTCGGGCTGCTGCCGAACGGGGCCCGGGTCGCCGGATCGGCCCGCCTCGACGGCACCGACCTGCCCGCGCTGCGGGGCCGGCGGCTGCGGGCCGTCCGCGGCCGACAGGTCGCCATGGTCTCCCAGGACCCGTCGGCGTCGCTGCACCCCATCGCGCAGGCCGGCAGCGGGTCACCGCGGCCAGCTTGGCCGCGGGACGGGCGCCGGGCGGCGTCCGGGTCGTCGCCGGCGCGGTCACCGTGGTCGCCGAAGACGGTGCCACCGCGCGTCGGCGGGCCCGGTCCGAGGTGGCCATGTACCTCGCGGTCGTCGGCGCGCTCGACACTACGGCCGGGCTGCCGGACGGGCTCGTCTCCTCGATCGCCGAACTCCTGGCGACCGGGAATGACGCCGCCGCAGGTGCTCTGATCCCGCACGACGTGCTGGACCGGTTCGCGTTCAGCGGGACACCCGAGCATGTCGCCGCCCAGGCCCGCGCCGTCGTCGAGGCGGGCGCGGGCCGCATTGACTTCGGCACCCCTCGCGGCCTGACCGACGCCGATGGCGTCAGGCTGCTTGGCACCCGGGTGCTGCCGCTGCTGCGGGAGTAGGTTCGCATCCCAGGATCCAGGGAACGGCGCCGGCGCCCCTCAGCGGGCACTCGATGTCACGCCCGTGGGTTACCCTC
Source organism: uncultured Actinomycetota bacterium (assembly GCA_963767685.1). Classification (GTDB taxonomy): domain Bacteria; phylum Actinomycetota; class Actinomycetes; order Streptosporangiales; family Streptosporangiaceae; genus Trebonia. The sequence goes on along the minus strand of CAVYEZ010000001.1, from coordinate 824,795 downwards.
AGCATCCCTTCGGCACCGTCCATGCCAAGATCATCTTCTTGATGAAAGCGAATGGTGTTCTTGATTTCGATATCAATGAACCTGGATGTATATCCAGAGATTTAGGGATGCTGCCCTGGACGCCTGAAAGTTCACCTCCGGTTTTTCGCGACGCCGCCGGTCGACTTGCGTCGCCCAAACGTTACGGCGCTCTAACGGGCTCGCCGCCAGAGCCTGCCGTCACCGCGCGCGTGCCAGCATTCGAGCATGGGACAGGAAATTACGCATGCGCCGTCGAGCATAGGACAGGAACTTACGCATGTGCCGTGCCCAGAATGCGGGGCATCCGGCGAGTTGGATCCCGAGCAGAGCCACTGGCAGTGCAGCAACTGCGGTAACGGTTTCTTCCTGCGGCGCTGCACGGCGTGCTTCAGGGTCAGCTATGTCGACGGCTTGCAGGGATTTCACATGCCGTGGCCGTGCACCTGGTGCGGGGGGTACAACCAAGGCTTCAGCCAGAACCAGGACCCGGCTGCCGCAAGCGCGGCCGAGCTAGCCGCCGAAGTGCACCGCTACGGGCGTCCAGGCAGCCTGGCCGCACCGGACACCACCAGCCCGGACCGGACACAGGCGCACGACACTGCCGTGGCCGTGGGCCCGGCCAGTCCGGGCGAACGAACGCCGCGGCGCGGCGAGGTCCCCACCCCAGCCCCGGGCATCTGGCACTTCAAGCGGAAACGCGGCGTTCTTGCTGGTGCGGCCGTCATGGTCGCGGTTGCCGCTGCGCTAGCAGCCCTCTTGGGGTCGCCGCATCATGGCGGTAGCAATAAGTCGCCGCTCCTAGCTAAGCCGGCCCGGCCGACCTTGCCGCAGACGTCGGCCGCCTCCGCCATATCCTGCGCCTCAGGTTCGATCGAGCTTATCGGTTCTTCCACCTTCGGCCCGCTCGTGCAGGCTGCGGCTGGCATTTATACGCGGCAGTGCCACGCTAGCATCAACGTGGTCTACGGTGACGTCGGCGGTAAAGGTATAGACAGCGCCTATGGCGCGGCGACGGTGAATGCGGCCGTGGGAAGTAAGCCTACGCAAGCCGGGTCAATGATCGCCATGTACAACGGAGAAACCTCCATCGCCCCGTTCCTGACGCCCGACCCGCTGGGCGTGCTCATTTTCGCCGTGGTCGCGCATACCGGTCTCTACTCCGGATCGGACATCAGCAGTAGTGAGCTGAAGCGGCTCTTCCTGCAGGGCGGCGAGCCTGGCAAGGTCGCGGTCGGCCGCCAGGCTGGCACTGGAACCCGTGTTACCCTGCTGGGCTTCCTCCAAGGGCAAGGACCAGGGGCGCAAGTTTCGGGCAATAGCTGCCCGCCCCCGGCGGGGAGTGCTGCTTGCACTGAAGACAGTAATACGGGACTTCTCAGTTTCGTGAATGAAACGCGGAACGCGATCGGTTACGCGGAAGTTGACCAGGAATCCAATGGGAATCCCGCTGGCTATCTCCATGCTTCCGTGCTCAGCATCAACGGCATCGCGCCTACGCCGGCGAACGTTCGCAATGGCTTGTATAATTTCGCGACAGTGGCCAACCTGTACATGCCCCCGCATCCATCGGCGCTAGCCAAGAGCTTCTACCAGTACTTGCTGCAATATATTGCGGCGAATCAGTCGGACGGCCTCATCACGTGCTCCGGCGTGCCGAAGAAGCTGGAGGCTAACTGCTAGGGAAGGAACGGTTGCACGGGATTTGGCCCCGGGGTGAAACGACGGCAACGGGGTGCTGGCGCGGCGCTCTCTCCCCGCCAGCGGCGGTGACGGGAAAGCAGCAAGGCGCTGGTGTTGAAGCGAGTTCCGCAGGGCCGCGGCGGCGGGCCGTACGCCGCCTCCGTCGGCTGTGTGCGCCAGCCCGGCCGCGGCGATCGCTTGCCCACGCCTGCGAACACCGCACCTCCAACGCGCCCAAGTGTGACCATGACGGGGTAAGAGCCCCGTCAGTTTCAAGAGGACTATGACTCCGTAGGGCTGACCCAGCCCCGGTGACCGCCGCCTCAGTTGCAAGTCATACTTGCAAACATGACTTGCATGCATAGACTTGCAACTGTGGAGAAGCGAGATCAACCCATTACCCGCGTGCTCGACCTGGAGGCTGTGCGGCTGCTAGCCCAGCCCGCGCGGCTTCGGATACAGGAGCAGTTGCGGCAGGGCCCGGTAAACGCCACGACGCTCGCGCGGGCCATGGGCTGGAACACCGGGCTGGCCAGCTATCACCTGCGGGAGCTGGCGAAGCACGGCTTCGTTGAGGAGGTGCCCGAGTTGGCCCGCGGCCGGGAGCGATGGTGGCGCTCGGCGCGCATGGACCGGCGCCTTCCGCCAAGGGAAGAGCAGGGCCCGGAGATGCGGGCGCTGCTGGACCAGATGGTCCGGCTCGATCTCGCGACCGACCTGGAGGCGTTCGCCTCCGCGCAGCTGGGGCTGGATAACGCGGCGGGCGAGGCGTGGGTGGAGCAGCTCCCCTACTCCCGCGGGTTCATCGAGGTCACCGCCGATGAGCTGACGGAGTTCTACGCGGAGTACCTCAAGCTGCTCAGCCGCTACCGGCGGGCCCCGGGGGAGATCCCGCCGGACGCCCGGCCGGTGGTCGCGAGCTTCCTGGCCTACCCGACGTCGGCTCCGCCGGCCATCGACATCGACACCGCCACGTCCGAGCAACCGGGGGGCGCCGCCGAAGGAGAGTGAACGCAGGCTGGGCCGCCGAGCGGCAACTCGACGGCCCAGCAAGACGGAAGCAGTACCACCACGCCGTAAGGCGTGCGCCTTCACGCGAAAGTACGTACCTCCAGTGAAAGGAAAGCACCCGATGGGGCTGCAGGCAAACGGAGCGCTGCCATGATCGAGGCGCGCCATCTCAGCAAGCGGTACGGCCGGAGGCAGGCCGTCGACGATCTGTCTTTTACCGTGGCGCCGGGCAAGGTCACCGGCTTCCTCGGGCCGAACGGGGCCGGCAAGTCAACCACCATGCGGCTGCTGCTCGGCCTCGACCGTCCGGACGAGGGAGAGGCGAGGATCGGCGGCCGGCCCTACCGGGACTTCCGGTTCCCGCTGCGTACCGCGGGCGCGCTACTCGAAGCCCAGGCCGTCCATCCCGGCCGCAGCGCCCGCAACCACCTTTGCTGCCTGGCGCAGACGCACGGGCTGCCGTCCCGGCGCGTGGACGATGTCATCGCGTTGACCGGGCTGGCCAGCGTGGCTCGCAAGCGGGTCGGCGGGTTCTCGCTCGGCATGCGGCAGCGCCTCGGCATGGCGGCGGCGCTGCTCGGCGACCCGCAGGTGCTGCTGCTCGACGAGCCGGTTAACGGGCTTGACCCCGAGGGCGTGTTGTGGGTCAGGACATTGATAAAGCGGCTCGCGGCCGAGGGCCGGACGGTGCTGGTCTCCAGCCACCTGATGAACGAGATGGCCGTGACCGCCGACCACCTGATCGTCATCGGCCGCGGCAGGCTGCTCGCCGACTGCCCGATCGCCGAGTTCACCAAGGGCGCGTCGCTGGAGGAGGCCTTCATGGAGCTGACCGCAGGCAGCCTTGAGTACGGGGACCACTCCCTGCGGGGGGGCATCGCATGAGCGCCATGACCTTTCTCCCGGGGCGGGCCGCCGGGGCGACCGGCGGCTCCAGGCTGGTCGTCTTCGGCCGGCTGGTGCGTTCCGAGTGGACGAAGATCTGGTCGGTCCGGTCAACGGCCTGGTCGCTCGCCATCGTCGTCGTCGGCGGCATCGGCCTCTCCGCGGTCATCGACGGCGTGACGGCGGCCCACTGGGCTACCGTCAGCGCCGCCGACCGGCAGGCGATCACGGTCAAGGGGGCCTTCGGGGCCGGGCTGGACTTCGCCCAGCTCCCGATGTGCGTGCTCGGCGTCCTAGTGATCACCAGCGAGTACGGCACCGGCATGATCAGGTCCAGCTTGCTCGCGGTGCCGAGCAGGAAACAGCTGCTGGCGGCGAAGGCCGCCGTATTCGCTGCGGTCGCCTTCGCGGCCGGGGAACTGCTTGCGTTCGGATGCGTCCCCATCGGGCAGGCGCTGCTCGGCAGCCGGGTCCCGGAGTCGCTCAGTGACCCGCCGAACCTCCGCGCCGCGTTCGGCGTCGGCCTCTACCTGGCCGCCCTGGGCCTGTTCGCCTTCGCCGTTGGCGCCCTGGTCCGGCATACGGCAGGTGCCATCACGGCAGTCGTCGTGATCTTCGTGGCGTTCGGTGACCTGAGCCAGCTCATCCCGGGCACCGTCGGCAAGTACGTCAACGCCTACATGCCAGCCAACGCCGGAATCCTCGTCACGAATACCCGCCAGCGGGCAACCGACCTGCTCTCGCCATGGGAGGGGTTCGGGGTCCTCTGCCTCTGGACGGCCATCCTGCTGGCCGTCGCCGGGATCCTTCTCGCCCGGCGCGACGCGTAACCTCAGGCGAACGGCAGCCCCGCCTCGCCGCCTACGGTGAGGCTTGGCTGCCGTTCGCCTGAGGGGCGCCCCGCGACGTTTCCGTACTCTCACGTCGGGTAGCGGTGTGAGCCGGGTAGCGATGCGAACGAGGAGGTTCGGGAATGGTGTCGGAAGCCAGAGCCGCACAGCCCGGGGGGCGCAACGTCCTGGACGATCTTGACTCGCGCATCCCCACGAACTTCTACTGGTACCTCGCGGTCCTGGCGTGCATCGGCGGGTTCCTCTTCGGATACGACACGTCCAACATCGGGTCGGCGCTCGGTTTCCTTCCCTACCACCTGTCCAGCTTCGCCACCGGCTACCTGGTGGCCGGGGCGTCTCTGGGCGCCGCGGCGGGCGCGCTCATCGCCGGCCCGCTGACCGACCATTTCGGGCGCAAGGCCCTGCTGATCACCGACGCCGCCATCTACGCCGTCGGCGCGATCCTTTCTGCGGTCACGCCGGACGCCGGGGTGCTGCTGTTCGCGCGCACGCTGATCGGGCTGGCGATAGGCGCCGACTCCGCGATCGCCACCTCCTACATTGCGGAGTTCGCGCCGCGCAGTCGGCGCGGCCAGCTGAGCATCATCCAACAGTGGATGATCACGGTGGGGATCCTGTTCGCCTACATCGTGGCCGTGATCATTCTCAAGGCGGCGCCAGGCAGCGCGGGCAACGCCGACTGGCGGCTGATCCTCGGGCTGGGCGCCATTCCCGCGCTGATCGCCGTGGCGCTGCGCTCGAACATGCCCGAGTCGCCGCGGTGGCTGATGCTTCACGAGCGGTACGCGGACACCCGCAAGGCGTTCGGCCGGCTGGGCATGGACGTCACCGAGGAAGAGGTCAGGAGCGCGGCGGACCAGCTGTACCGGGAGCAGCGGCAGCAAAAGGGCAGGATGCAATGGACTAGGGGGGTGCGGCGGGCGCTGATCATCGTCTGCCTGTTCTTCATCTTCCAGCAGATCACCGGGATCAACGTGCCGTTTTACTACGGCCCGACCATCCTCTCCTCGTACTTCATGTCCGGGAACAACGCGGTGGCCGCCGCGGTCGCGGGGGTCGAGGCCACCGCGATCCTGGGAGCGGTCAACGTGGTTGCCACCTACTTCGCGTTCCGGTGGATCGACAAGAAGGGCCGACGGCCGCTGGCCATCGGCGGCTACGCGGGCATGACCGTGTTCATCCTGGTCGCCGCCCTCGGGGTGGGATTCCTGGCGGGGATCCCCAAGGTCGTGCTTGTCATGGTCGGGTTCTCGTTCTTCATCACCTCGTTCGCGATCGGCGTCGGCGGCACCGGCTGGCTGATCCAGGGCGAGGTGTTCCCCACGGCTGTCCGGGGGCGTGCGGCAGCGATCGGCGCGTGCGCGGACTGGCTGGCAAACTATGCCCTGATCGAGGCGTTCCCGATCTGGCGCAACACGATCGGGCTCGGCTGGGTCATGGTGTGCTTCGCCGGCCTGTGCATTGTGGCCATCGGGTTCGTGTACCGGTTCCTGCCGGAAACCAAGGGGCTGTCGGTGGAGCAGGCCGTCCAGGTCTATGAAAAGGATGCCGAGGGCGGCAGACTCGGCCGCCTGTCCGGCACGCCGCCTGCGTTGCAGCCGGCGCAGCCGGGCCAGGTCTAATCTGGCTCTGACGCGCCGGCGGCGTGACACGGCGGTTCGGCAGCATCCGCACCGACTGCAGATCGAAGGGTTCCGAGCTTGACCGGCACGACCTCGGGCAACCCGGTGAGCCGCGTGTATCCGGGCGGCTCGTGCAGCCAGTACTACTCGCAGGTCTACCTCATCGCGGGGGCCGTCTGGGAGCCGACCGCGCAGCAGATCATCCGCATTAATCCCGTCATGATGCCGGGCTGAGCACGGTTACGTGGGTCGACTCGCGGCCGACGGTCCCCGCTGCTCTCCGCACGGCGTGATTGCTGGCTTCGGCCCGGATGTCCGGGGCCGCACGCCCACGCCATAACCTAGCTCAGGACGGCCAGCGTGAGGCACCGCGATGATGGCCGCTCACTGATTGCTCACGGAGTCAGGGCAGGCAGGAGGTTGCGCGATGGATGAATTGCCGCCCACCAGCACCTTGGGGGCCTCGAGCAGCTCCGAGTTTGGCGACCGCGGCCTGGCTCAACCACTGGGCTGGGGAGTGCCGTCGAACGTGAACTCGCGGCGCGCCGACGGCGGAGCAGTGCAGCCGGACGGGCCGCTCGTATCGCCTAAGACCGCTTCGCCGCGGCTGCGCGACGAGTTGTTCGCCCGCCTCGTGGCTTATGGCACGCGACAGGAGACCCAACCGGGTGACGTGCTGTTCAGCCCGGGTGACGTGGACGTCGACCTGATCGTGGTTGCCCGGGGTTCGGTTGACGTTATCCGGACGGAGACCGCTGACGTACCCGCCGGGAACGTGGCCAAAGTCCCGGCTGGCGGGTTCGTCGGCGAACTGAACCTGCTGACCGGGCAGAACGTCTACCTCCTGTGCCGGGTCCGGGAGGCAGGCACGGTCTACCGGGTCACCCCGGAGCGCCTGCGCCAGCTCATGGCGAACGACGGCGAGCTCTCGGACATCATCTTCAGGGCGCTGGTCGCGCGCCGGGAGCTGCTGCGGCGCAACGCCGGCGCCAAGGCCGTGGAGATCGTCGGCAACCCAAGGTCGGCCTCCGGCCTGGCGCTGCGGACCTACGCCGCCCGCCAGCGTCTGATCCACGTCTGGTTCGATGCCGGCAGCGCGGCGGGCGAGGCGCTGATGGGGTCCTCCGGGCTAACCGAGGACGACCTGCCCGCCGTGGTTATGCCCGGCGTGACGCTGAAACGGGCGACTCCGGGCACGCTGGGCCAGGAGCTGAACCTCACCTACCACCGCTCCTCCAAGAAGCCCGTCGACGTGACCATCGTCGGCGCCGGCCCGGCCGGACTCGCGGCCGCCGTCTACGGCGCGTCGGAAGGCCTGGACACGGTTCTGCTCGACGCCGTCGGCACGGGCGGGCAGGCCGCGGCCAGCTCCCGGATCGAGAACTACCTCGGTTTCCCGTTCGGTCTCTCCGGTGCCGACCTGACCGGCCGCGCCGTCCTGCAGGCGCTGAAGTTCGGCGCCCAGCTGGCCAGCCCCTGCCAGGCGGTCAAGCTCGACACCGACCGGAACGGCGGCCGGCTGACGGCTGCACCTGCCCGAGGGTGAATTCCTTGACAGCAAGGCCGTCATCATCGCGACCGGCGCCCGCTACCGTTCGCTGCCGCTGGAACGCTGGCCCGACTTCGAGGGCGCCGGGATCTACTACGCGGCCACCGAACTGGAAGCCCGCGGGTGCGTGGGCAGCCCGGTCACGGTTATCGGCGGAGCGAATTCCGCCGGTCAGGCCGCGCTTTACATGGCCGGCCGGGGAAGTGACGTATCGCTCGTCGTCCGCGGCCCGGACATCGCGGCCGAGATGTCCGCCTACCTCGTCGACCGGCTGCTCGTGCATCCCCGGATAACGGTGCGCTGCCGCAGCGAGGTCACCCGGCTGGACGGCGCCGACTTCCTCGAGGAGATCAACATCACCGACCGCGCCACCGACACCACGCGAACCCAGCCGTGCTCGGGCCTGTTCTGCTTTATCGGCGCCGAGCCGGCCACAAGCTGGCTGACGGGGATCGCCACCGAGGATAACGGCTTCATCCGGACCGATGTCCAGCTGCACAACACTGACCTAGGGCCAGCCTGGGCTGACCAGGGGCGGACGCCGCTTCCGTTCGAGACCAACGTTCCCGGTGTGTTCGCCGTCGGCGACGTTCACTCCGGCTCGATGAAGCGGGTCGCCGCGGCCACCGGCGAAGGTGCCAGCGCGATCGCCTCAGTGCACAAGGCCATCGCCGCGCTCGACTAGGGCTTGGCTGTTTGCGTCAGGGCCGGGCCTGGCGCAGCCTGCCGTGGCGCATGACAATCACGGTGATGGAAATGGAGGACCGCACGTGTCCTTGCCACTCGCCGGCGTTACCGTCCTTGACCTCACCCGGGTGCTGGCCGGCCCGTACGCGACCATGGTCCTGGGCGACCTCGGGGCGGATGTGATCAAGGTAGAACGGCTGCCTGGCGGCGATGACTCACGGGCCATGGGGCCGTTCCGCGACGGCGAGAGCTACTGCTTCGCCCAGGTCAACCGGAATAAGCGCGGTGTCGCGCTCGACCTCAAGCACCCGGACGGGCTCAAGGCCCTGCTTGCCCTGGCCGCCCGGAGTGACGTCGTCGTGGAGAACTTCCGGCCGGGCACCGCGGAGCGGCTCGGCTGCGGCTACGACGCGGTCCGCGCGGTTTGTCCGGACGTCATCTACTGCTCGATCTCGGGCTTCGGCCAGACCGGCCCCTACGCGCAACGCCCGGCTTACGACATCATCGCCCAGGGCATCAGCGGGTTCCTCAGCATGACGGGCCATCCGGGCGGTCCGCCGGCGAAGTCCGGGATCGCCATCAACGACATCGCCGGCGGCGTGACCGCGGTCCAGGCCATCCTCGCCGCCTACATCGCGCGGCTGCGGGGCGAGGGCGGACAGTACATCGACACGTCGCTGGTCGAGTCGGGCGTTGCCTGGACGGTCTGGGAGGCGGCCGCTTACTTCGGCAGCGGCGAGGTGGCCGCGCCAGCCGGCACGCGGCACCGGCGCAACGCGCCGTACCAGGCCTACCGGACCAAGGACGGGTACGTGACGGTCGGCGGCAACACGCAGCGCATGTGGCAGGCGCTGTGCACCGAGGTGCTCGGCCGACCGGACTGGGCGTCGCGCCCGGAGTACGCCACCGCCGAGGGCCGGCTCGCCCACGGCGACGAACTTGAGCGAGACATCCAGTCGGTGCTCGTCACCGACACGACCGATCACTGGGTCACCGCGATGCTCACCGCCGGGGTACCGGCCGGGCCGGTGAACGCGTACGACCAGATGATCGCTGACCCGCACCTGACCGCCCGCGGCATCACGACCACCGTGAAGCACTCGGTCCTGGGTCCGGTGCGGGCGCTCAGCTCTCCGCTGCGCTTGTCGAAGACGCCGCCGCAGATCCGCCGGGCCGCGCCCGTGTTCGGCGAGCACACCGCGCAGGTGCTCGGTTCCCTCGGCTACACCTCCGAGGACGTGAGCGCCTTGCAGGCGGCCGGCGCGGTCTACGATCCCGCGCTCCCTCCGCCGGCTTCCCCGCCCCCGCTCCGGCCGACCGGCGGTACCGATGCCTGACCAGGACCGCGAGGTGCGGGCGGGCGGCTACGTCATCTTCCGGGTTGACGACGGCGCGGCCATACTCCAGCTCAACCGCCTGGCCAAGCGCAACGCCCTGTCCCAGGCAATGTGGGAGGCGATCTGCGCGGCGCTCGCCGAGGCCGCGGCCCGGCCTGACGTCAGGGCGTTCGTCTTCACCGGCCTGCCCGGGGTCTTCTGCGCGGGCGCGGACCTCACCGCGCTGAAGAGCGGCGACCGGGAGGCCGCCGCCCGGTACCGCGAAATCTCCCTGCGCGGTTATGACGCGGTCCGGGACTTCTCGCTCCCGACCGTCGCCGTGATCGACGGCCTCTGCATCGGGGGCGGCAACAATCTGGCCCTGGCCTGTGACATCAGGCTGGCCAGCCCGCGCGCGAGCTTCGCTATCCCGGCTGTGCGGCACGGGATCGTCTACGACCGCCCGACCGTTACCCGCCTAGTCGAGCTGATGGGCTCGGGACGGGCCAGTCATCTGCTGTTCACGGCCGGACGTATTGACGCGGCGCGGGCGGCGGAGACCGGCCTCGTCGACATCCTCGCCGATGATCTCGACGCCGAACTGGCGGACTTCCTGGCCGCGTTGCGCTTGGCGGACATGCCGACGCTCCTCGCCATCCGCGAGACCATCCGCCGGGTACGGTAGCGCTCCCCTCGACCACCCCCGTTCACGTGAGAATATTCGAACGTCGCAACTGTGATGATTTCCTCACATCGCAGATCGGCGCACGACGCCAGAGACGCTCCACGACCCTTAGGTGGAGCCTGGCCGGCCGCGGGGGGATCAGGGCCGAATGAGGGATCTTCCCGAGGCGGGACGGCGGCCCGTCAGCCGATCATGGAGCCATGGAAACGAACAACATCCCCCCGCAAGACAGCCCGCGCGACGACTCGCTCACCGGGAATCCTGCCGGCCAGCGGACGCTGCGGCGTTCCTCGCAGGACCGGCTCCTCGCCGGAGTGGGCGCCGGCCTTGCCGACTACCTCGGCACCGACGTGACCGCCACGCGAGTCGGCCTGGCCGCCGTCGCCGTCCTCGGCCACGTGGCGATCCCGGCCTACGCCGCCGCCTGGGCGCTCATCCCGGAAAAGGGCAAGTCGCAGTCCCGCGCCGCCGAGTTCCTCGACTCCGTCGCCAGCCGCGTGGACTCAGCGGTCAGCCGCGTACGGCAGGCCTAGCTCCTGGGCGGCTTTCTGGGCGGCTTCGGGGAGTCGCCACCTTCCGTTCGGGATAGGGACCTTTACATTCGTTCGCGGGGAGCAGCCGGCGTTCCCTCGGTAGCGAGGACCTTAACACCCAGCTCGACCACGGCTCCACCGCGCCCAGCCCCGTGCTGTCGCCGAGCACGTGAGCCGCGGCCGCTACGCATCCGGCGCGGACCGGCGTGCCCGCGCGGCGGCCCGCGCCGTTCCGCCCCGCCAGATTGCCCGCTGCAGGCGGAGCCCAAGTGCGCCGACCATGAGCAGCACCGCCACGTTCAGCAGCAGCTGAAACGTTGACCCGCGGGCCTCGGGCCAGCTGCCGTAAGCGGCGGACAGGCCCATGTCGGAGGCGGCGGGAATCGTCGTAACGGAGATGAACACGCCGATGAGCGCGTTTGCCCGGGACTCGGTCAGCGAGACGACTCCGACGACGCCCGCCAGCAGCGCCACGATGACCGAGAACACGTTCGGTGAGTTGATGAGGTCGGAGACGGGCCGCACGCCGTCCCGGTAGAGCCCCGGAGTCTCACCGGACCACCGGATCAGCAGCCCGAAGACGAGTGTCGCGACAACCGCCATCGCGAACCCCGCCGCCAGGGCGGCCAGGCCCTGCCGGACCGCGTGGCCGTCGGCCTTGTCGATGCCCAGCGCCGTCGCCATGATGGCGCCGTACTCCGGGCCCACGACCATCGCCGCGACGATCAGGATCTGCGAGTTGGTGAGTATGCCCACCGCGCCGATCAGGCCGGCGATGATCAGCAGCCCGTAGAAGCTGAGCGGGTACTCGCCGCCCGCGCGAATCTGGGATTCGACCATCTCCCACACCGGCGCGACCTCACCGAAGCGCTTTCTACGGTGGTCTTCGGGCTCCCCCGGCCCGTTGATCGCCGCGTCGACGCGCTGGATGACCACCGAGCCGTGATCCTGTACCTGGGCCCGCAACTCCCCCAGTACCGGGTTGGCGAACCGGGCGAGCAGGTCGAACTGCACCGCGTCGCCGCCCGGGCGGCGGGCGGCGCCCCGCATGACCACCAGGTTCCTGACGCCAGGATCAGCGGAAAGCCGCTCGACCAGGCGGTCGGTCGAGCCGGGCGGGCTCACCACCCGGACGTGCAGCATGTTTTTGTCTAGCCGAGCCGCTCGAGCAGGTGGTCGCCGACTCGCATGGCGTTTGCCATCGCGGTGAGGGCCGGGTTCACCGCGCTGATGCTCGGGAAGATGCTGGTGTCAGCCACGTAGAGGTTGTCCACCTCGTGCGCGCGGCAGTCGGCGTTGAGCACCGACGTGGCCGGGTCGGCGCCGAACCTGACCGTCCCGGCCTGATGCGCGCATCCGGCGATCGGGATGTCCGTCTTCATGTACATGCACCGGCGGGCCAGGTGGCCCTCGTGCATGTCGAGCGAGCCGAGCATCGACTTGAGCTGGCCGAATAGCTGCCCGGCGGCGGTCGGGTTGCTTGGCCGGTACGAGATGTGGACGCTGCCGTCGGGGCCGAGCGTTACCCGGTTGTCCGGCTGCGGAAGGTCCTCGGTGGACAGCCAGAAGTCAACGGCGTGCGTGGCGACATCGCGCAGCGCCCAGCTTGGCGCGAACTTGGTCTCCACGGGCTTCTCGCCGCGGAACATCTCCGCCTGCGACTTGCCGATCATCTGGATGTTGCCCATCGGGTACTCGAAGTCGGGACCGCTGAAGTAGAAGTCGTTGACGCCGAGCGTCTTCTGGAAGACGGTCGGGTTGGGTTCCTTCGACACCGCCAGCACCGCCTGGCAGTCGTGGTACATGAAGTTGCGCCCGACCTGGTCGCAGCCGTTGGCCAGGCCGTTCGGATGCCGGTCGCTGGCGGAGGCGAGCAGCAGCTTGGCGGAGTTGGCCGCGCCGCACGCCACTACCACGATGTCGCCCGCGTACCTCTCGGTTTCACCGTCCCGTTCGACGACCACGCTGGTGACAGCGGTGCCGGCCGGGTTGGTTTCCAGCTTCACCGCCCGCGCGTTCCTGAGCAGGGTCACGTTGCCGTGCTCGAGGGCGGGCCGGACGCCGATCACCTCGGCGTCGGACTTGGCGTGCAGCGGGCAGGGGAAGCCGTCGCATTCCCCGCAGCGCACGCAGGTGCTGTAGGGCAGGTTGGCCTCGTTGACCAGGATCCCGCACGGTGCGTGGAAGGGGTGGTAGCCCGACTTCGCCAGGTCATCGGAGAGCTGCTGAATGCGCGGCTCGTGGGAGACCGCAGGATACGGGTAGGGTGCGCTGGAAGGCGGCTCGGTCGGGTCCTCCCCGCGCGCCCCGTGCACCTGGTAGAACTGCTCGGCGGCGGTGTAGTACGGCTCCATGTCCTGGTAGCTGATGGGCCACGCGGGCGACAGTCCGTCGTGGTGCCGCAGTTCGCCGAAGTCTTCCTCGCGCATGCGGTAGAGAGCGGCGCCGTACAGCTTGGTGGCGCCGCCGACGAAGTAGTGGACCTGCGGCTGGAAGAAGGACTTGTCCTCGGCGCTGTACCAGCTGTCGGGCGAGACGTACCGGCCGTCCACGAATACGTCAAGCGTGGACCAGTTCGCCGGCTCGCGGGGCAGCCAGTCACCGCGTTCGAGCAGCAGGATGCGCTTGCCCGACGGGGCGAGGTGGCGCGCGAGCGTGCCGCCGCCCGCACCGGTCCCGATCACGATGACGTCATAACCTTCTGCCATGTCTGGCTCCTCTCTTACGGGCTAGCCCAGGCGGCGGGGGGCCGGGTGCGGCACCGGACGGCCCTTGTTGCGCGGGCACTGGCGCGGGCGGCACCGCGGGCGGGGTCCCTTGGATGAACTGCTCCCGGCTCACCCGCCGCCGGAACACGTAGTACGTCCAGGTCTGATAGGCCAGCACCAGCGGCAGGAAGATCACGACAACGACGGTCATCGCCTTCAGCGAGTACGGCGCGGACGCCGTGTTGTGCACGGTGAGGCTGTACGCCGGGTTGGTGCTTGACACCATCACGTTGGGGTACAGGCCGACGAAGATCGACGCGATGCAGGACGCCATCGTGACCGCGGTGGCGGCGAACGCGAAGCCGTCGCGGTTCTCGTAGACCAGCCAGGCCGCGGCGAGGACCGCCAGGATCGCGAGCAGCTCAAGCGGCCGGAGAAAGAACGTGCTGCTGGAGGCGACGTGCGTCCAGATGGCGAAGGCCAGCACCGCCGCGGCGGTAAACGGCGCCACCCGCCTGGCCAGGAGCCGGGACCGCTCGTGCAGGCTGCCGGTGGTTTTCAGCGACAGGAACGTCGCGCCGTGCAGCAGGCAGATCAGCACCAGGGTGACCCCGGTGAGCAGCGCGTACGGCTGGAACAGGTCCCAGAAGGAGCCGGTGAAGTTCTGGGCGGCATTGATGGGCAGCCCGTGCAGCAGGTCGCCCAGGGCGATGCCGATCAGCAGCGGAGCGAGCAGGCTGCCCACCGTCAGCGCGACGTCCCAGGTGCGGCGCCAGCGCGCCGCGTCGCGCTTGCCGCGGTACTCGAAGGCCACGCCGCGGATGATGAGCGACATCAGCAGCAGCACCATCGCCAGGTACAAGCCGGAGAACATGGTCGCGTACCAGCCGGGAAACGCGGCGAACATGGCGGCGCCCGCCACGATCAGCCAGACCTCGTTGCCGTCCCACAGCGGCCCGATCGTGTTGATGGCCGCGCGACGCCCTGCGTCGTCCTGGCCGACCGCGCTGTGCAGCATGCCGACGCCGAAGTCGAATCCCTCGAGGAGGAAGAAGCCGGTCCACAAGACCGCGATGACGATGAACCAGAACGGGACGAGAGCCATCGTGACCTCAGTACTGGACGGCTGGAACTGGGGTTTCCAGGTCAGCCTCCGCGGGCGGCGGCGGTAGTTCCCTGCGCGAGTACTTGAGCATGAGCAGCAGGTCGACGGTGCCGAGCGTGCCGTAGAGGACCACGAATGCCAGCACGCTGATCCACAGCCAGGTGGTGCTGACGGTCGGCGAGACGCCGTTCTTGGTCAGCATGATGCCCTGCACGATCCACGGCTGGCGGCCGCTCTCGGTCAGCAGCCAGCCCGCGGTGTTCATCAGGAACGGCAGCACGACTCCCCACACCGCCACCCACAGGAACACCCGCGACGTCGCGAGTTTCCTGCGCCGGATCAGCAACAGCCCCCACAGCGAGATGAGCAGCACCACCACGCCCAGGTAGGCCATCGCCCGCATGCTCCAGTACTGGATGAACACGTTGGGCACGTAGTTGCCCGGCCCGAACTGCTGGCTGTACTGCGCCTGCAGCGGGCTCATCCCGACCACCTTGCCGTTCCAGTGGTTGGTGGCCAGCAGGGACAGCAGGTGCGGGATCTCAAGGATCTGAGTCGGGGTCTGGTCGTTGTTGCCGCCGCCGATCTGGAACAACGAGAACGAGCACGGCTGGCAGGTGGTCCACTGCGCCTCCGCGGCCGCGATCTTCATCGGCTGGTACTGGCCCTCGATCACGCCGAGCTCGTCGCCGACCAGCATGGCGAACAGGATCGCCGGGACCAGGACGACAAGCGCGAGCCGCGCCGACCGGGTGAACGCGCCGCGGTCCCCGCCGTGCCGCAGCTGCCACGCGGAAATCGCCAGCATGACCGAGGCGCCGGTGACCAGCGAGACGAGCAGCACCTTGGCGTACCCCCACACGAACACGGGGTTGGTGAACACCGCCCAGATGTCGTTCAGCACGGGCTTGCCGTTGACCATCACGTACCCCACAGGGTGCTGCATCCATGAGTTGGCCGCCATGATGAACGCCGCCGACAGCGCGCTGCCGACCGCGACCGCCCAGATCGTCAGCAGGTGCACTCGCTTGGGCAGCTTGTCCCAGCCGAACAGCCACAACCCCAGGAAGGTCGATTCCAGGAAGAACGCGGCGAGTCCCTCCATCGCCAGCGGGGCACCGAAGATGTTGCCCACCAGCCGCGAGTACGCGCCCCAGTTCATCCCGAACTCGAACTCCTGCACGATTCCGGTGACGACGCCGATCGCGACGTTAATAACCAGCAGCGTCCCGAAGAACCTGGTCAGCCGCAGGTACTCGGCGCGGCCGCTGCGGTGCCACGACGTCTGCAGCAACGCGGTCAGGAAGGCCAGCCCGATCGTGATCGGGATAAACAGGAAATGGTTGACCGACGTGAACGCGAACTGCCACCGCGCGAGATCGAGTGACATCCGGCTCCCTTTCAGTCGCCCTTCAGCCGCCGCGAAGGCCCCGGCACCTGCTCAGCCGTCATTGTCAGTAGCGCGGCGAGCAGTGCGCATCACCCGCGAAGGGTGGCGCGGGCCGGTCCCGGCCGTGGTCGTATCGAGACTGACCGCGACGATTACGAGCGAACAGTGGCAGCCGACCGAATCGACGCGCTCGTCATCTTCGGCGCGACCGGTGACCTGGCCAAGATCGAGACCTTCCCCGCGCTGGTGGGGCTGGTCAAGCGGGGCGTGCTTAACGTCCCGGTGATCGGGGTGGCCAAGAGCGGGTGGGGACTTGAGCAGTTCCGCGACTACGCGACCGCGTCGCTGAGGCTCAACGGGATGGATCCCTCCGAGCCGGCGGCGGTCAGGATGCTTGAGCTGCTGCGCTACGTGGACGGTGACCTCGCCGACGAGGCCACCTACAAGGCCATGTCCGACGAGATCGGCTCGGGCGAGCACGTCCTGTACTACCTGGAAGTGCCGCCCTTCCTGTTCGGGAGGATCGCCCAGGGGATCGCGGCCGCGGGCCGCGCGCGCGGCGCCCGGGTCATGGTGGAGAAGCCGTTCGGCACCGACCTAGCCAGCTCAATGCAGCTCAACGACACCATGCACGAGCACTTTCCCGAAGAGGCGATCTTCCGGGTCGACGACTGGCTGGCCTTCGACCCGGTGGAAAACGTCCTGTTCGCCCGGTTCGCCAACTCGATGCTCGAGCCGCTGCTCAGCCGCACCTACGTGGACAACATCCAGATCACGATGGCCGAGCGGTTCGCAGGCGGCTTACTGCGAAATCCCGCCCGGTTTCGGGCGTCGTGGCGGCGCTCAGCGGAGAACGTGGCGGCCCGGCAACGCTAGGAACCGGCCAGGCGGCCGTCCTCGATCCGCACGACCTCATCGACCTGGTCCAGCCCGGCGCCGCGGTGGGTGATGAGCAGGATGGTGCGGCTTTCCGTGGCAGCTAGGAGGTCCCTGGTCAGCTGGTCGGCGGTTTGCTCGTCGAGGTGCTCGGTTGGCTCGTCGAGGACGAGGACGGGAAAATCGGCGAGCAGCACGCGTGCGAGGGATAGCCGCTGCCGCTGACCACCGGACAGTCGGACGCCGTGCTCGCCAACGTCCGTGTCCAGGCCGGCCGGCAGGCCCTCGGCCCACCCGAGCAGCCCGGCGCGGCCCAGCGCCGAGCGCATCTGCTCACCGGTGGCGTCGCGGCGGGCCAGCCGCAGGTTCTCGCCGAGGGTGGTGTCGAACACGTGCGCGTCCTGGGCGCACAGCCCGACGATCCTCCGGACGCTGCCGCTGTCCAGGCTGGTGATGTCGGTCCCGGCGAGCGTCACCCGCCCGGCGGAGGGGTCAACGAACCGCAGCAGCACCATGGCCAGGGTGGTCTTGCCCGCCCCGCTCGGGCCCACGATCGCCACGCGCCGTCCGGCAGGCACGCTCAAGTCGATTCCGCTGAGCACGTCCGGCCCGGCCGGGTCCCAGCGGGCGGACAGGCCCTCGATCCGCAGGTCATAGGGCGGCGCGGGCAGCGGCAGGGGCGATGCGGGCTCGCGGACGGGATCAGGGTGCCGCAAGACGGCCTGGACGCGCGCGGCCGAGCCGCGGATTCTGGGGAGTTGCTGCGCGGCCGGGGCCAGCGCCCCGAACACCTCGTGCGCGGCGAGCGGCGTCAGCACGAGCACGGCGAGGGCGACTCCCGGCAGCGCCCCGGAACGGACCGCCGGGACCCCGAGCGCCAGGGACGCCCACACCGACGCGCCGGCGGCCAGCGCGGTGACCGCCGCGGCGATGCCCCGCCCGCTGGCGCTGCGGCCTTCGGCCTGGCTGAGGGCACGGTCGGCCGCGGCGGCGCGGTCCAGGCCGGCCTCGGCGGCCCCGAAGGCGACCAGCTCCGCGCAGCCGCGCAGGAGGTCGAGCGACGCGACCGCCAGCTCGCCGCGGCGCGGTGCGATCCGGCGCTCCGCCTGCCGGGCCGCGATGCCCGCCGCCCACGGCGCGACGACGGCGGCGACCACGAGGCTGACGGCCAGCACGAGGGCGGCGGACGGCAGCAGCAGCGCCGCGAAGCAGACCGTGCCCGCCCCCGCGACCGCCGCCGTCGTGTACGGGAGCAGGACCCGCAGCCACCGGTCGGCGATGCCGTCAACGTCGGCCACCAGCCGGCTCACCAGGTCGCCCGAGCGGAAGGCGGGCAGCCCGGCCGGGGCCAGCCGCTCCAGGCGACGGTACGCCGTGACCCGCATCGTCGCCAGGGCCCGGAGCGCGGCATCGTGGCTGACAAGCCGCTCGAGATACCGGAGTACGCTGCGCGCGAGCGCGAAGGCCTGCACCGCGACCACGGCTACGGTCAGGCTGAGCACCGGCGGCCGCTGCGACGCCCGGGATATTAGCCAGGCCGAGGTCGCGGTAAGGGCGATGGCGGCCACACTAGCGAGGGCGCCCGCCGCCACGGCGAGGGTCAGCTGCTTGATCGCGGCGCGATCCAGGCTCGTACCGGTCACACCGCTGCTCCCGTCGATGCCCCCGGGTAAGCGCCCGGCCGGCCGGCCGCGGCCGGGATATCCGCGGGCGCCGGCAACGTCACGACGCGATCGGCGGCCGCGAGAACCGCCGGCCGGTGCGCCACCATCAGTACCAGCCGGCCGTCCCTGGCCAGCTGGCGGACCGAGGCGAGTACCTTCGCCTCCGTGGCGGTGTCCAGCCCGGCGGTCGGCTCGTCAAGCAGCAGCACCGGCCGCTCAGCCAGCAGCGCCCGGGCGACCGCGACCCGCCGCCGCTGCCCGGCCGAAAGGCCGCTGCCCCCTTCCCCGACCGGCCGGCCGAGTTCCACCTCGTGCAGGGCGGCGCGGTCTGCTGCCCACTCGACCGCTTCGCGCGGCGCGCCCGGCTGGCCGAGCCTGATGTTCGATTCCACCGTGCCGTGCTGGAGCACCGGATCCTGCGGGACCCAGGCGACGCGGGTCCGCCACGCCCGCATGTCCAGCTGGTCGAGGCTCAGCTCACCGGTGGCCTCCTCAATCAGCACGCGGCCCGCGTCAGGCTTGATGAAGCCGAGGAGAACACCGATCAAGGTTGACTTGCCGCTCCCGCTTGACCCGGCCAGCGCCACGACTTCCCCGGCGGCGAACCTCAGGGCGACGCCGTCCGGAGCGGGCTGGCTCCGGCCGGGGTGCCGCACGCGCACGTCCTCTACCCGCACCGCCTCCACCAGCAGCGGCTCTGCGGGTGCCGCCGCCGGCAGCGCCTGGGCCTGCCCCGCGGAGCGAGCGAGCGCGGCCTCGGGTGCGCCGGGCACGTGCCCGGCCGGGCGCACGGCCCGGTCGCCGGCCGGGTCCGGCGTATCCAGGACGTCGAACACGTCGGCAGCGGCGGCGAGGCCGTCCGCGCTCGCGTGATAGTGAACTGCGAGCTGGCGCAGCGGCAGGTAGGCCTCGGGCGCGAGCACCAGGACGAGCAGGCCGGTCCGCAGGTCGAGGTGGCCGCCCCGCAGGCGCAGCCCGATGGCGACGGCGACCAGCGCGACCGAGTACGTCGCCAGGAGTTCAAGCACCAGCGCGGAAAGGAACGCGAGCCGCAAGGTCCCGAGCGTGGCCCGGCGGTAGGCATCGGTGATCTCGCCGACGGACTCGGCCTGGGCCTTCGCGCGGCCGAACACCCGCAGCGTCGGCAGGCCGGCCACCACGTCTAGAAAGTGGTGCGACAACCGGGCCAGTTCCCGCCACCGGCGGCGGGTCCGCTCGGCCGTGGTCGCCCCGACGAGGGCCATGAACACCGGGATGAGCGGCAGCGTGATGACGATGATCGCCGCCGAGAGCGGGTCGGCCAGCAGCAAGCGCGCCACCACCGCCAGCGGGACGATGACGGCCAGCACGACCTGCGGGAGGTACTTGGCGAAGTAGGCGTCCAGCCCGTCTACGCCCACCGTGGTCAGCGTGGCCAGCTCGCCGGCCTGCCGGGTCGCGAGCCAGCGCGGTCCGAGTTCCACCACGCGTTGCAGCAGGTCGAGGCGGAGCTGCGACTTCACCCCGGCCGAGGCCCGGTAGGAAAACGCTTCGACGGCCCACGCCAGCGCCGCCCTGACGGCAACCACGGCGGCCAGGGCGACGACCGTGCCCCTAAGCGATGACAGGCCAAGGCCACCGCTAAACGCGCCGGCGATCGCCGTGGCCAGCAGCTGCGCTTGCAGGATGACCAGGCCCGCGATGGCGGCCGTGACCACGACAAGTCCGGCCAGGTGCGCCCGGACCGGGCGGGCGTAGCGCAGCAGCCTCCGGTCAGACGGCCTCGTCACGGCGTACTCTTCGGCCCGATGCCCTGATCCGGTGAGCTAGCGTGCGGAACCGGCGGCGTGGCCGGCTCTGTCGCGGGAACCTGCGGGGGCACCGTGGCTGTCGCAGCCGAGGCGGAGCCTGGGGCTGCAGCCGCGGTGGGGGCCGGGGTGGGGGCCGGGATGAGCCTGGCCGACACCACGAACGCCACGACGACCGCCACGATCACCAGCGGCATGACGGCAAACCCGTCGGAAGACAGCAGCAGGCTCGCCAGCAGCACCGACGTCAGCGGAAGCCGGAGCATGACGGCGCACATCGCGCCGATCCCCATCGCCACCCCCGGCACCAGCGGCAGGCCGGGCAGGTGCGAAAGCGCGATGCCGCCCGCCGCCCCGAGATACAGCGCAGGGAAGGTCGGCCCGCCCCGGAAACTGCTCAGTGACGCGCCATAGGCAAGCCCCTTGCAGGCAAGCAGCAGCAGGAGCGCGCCGACCGAGTAACTGGCCGCGTGGCTAATCAGCGGCCCCAGCTGCGATTGTCCAGAGAACAGCACATCGGAGGAACTCTTTCCAGTTCCCTCGGTGTAGGCGATCGTCAGTCCCGCGATGGCTATGCCTACGACCGGCGTCAGCAGGAGTATCCGCCGCTCGATGTGGGGCCGGAGAAAGAGCCCGAGCCGATGGATCGCCGTGCCCACGATGGCCGCCGCGACCCCGATCACCAGGGCCCATCCGAACTCCGCGATATCTGGGCGCGCGAAGTGGGGCAGGCCAGGCACGGACAATGAAAATGTGCCGAGCCCGGTCAATGCGTCAAGGCCGACAAAAATGAGTGCACCCACGCCGGAGGCCAGCAGGCCGGGCAGCAGTACCACTCCGAGCAAGGGACCGCCCAGACCTGAGGCCTCCATCAGCAGGAACGCGCCGACGATGGGCGAGCCGAGGAGAGTGCTGACGGCGGCGAAGCTCCCCGCCGCGGCCACCACGGCGGTCGCCTGGGCCGGCAGGTCGCGCTTGGCCAGCCGTACGGCGAGTACCGCGAGCCCGCCGCCGAGAGCGATCAGCGGCGCCTCCGGCCCAAGCACGACGCCGAGGCTCAGGGTGGCCAGGGCCGCGAGCAGCACGCCGGGAAGCTGGGCGGGCGTGGGCGCGCCCTCGCCCGCCTTGAATCCGTCAGCCGGCGAATGGCCGCCCTTCCCAGGAAGGAACCGGATCACCGGTGCGACCAGCAGGCCGGCCGCCGTCAGGAGGGGAAGCGGCCACCACGGCGGCGCGCCGTGAAAGCCCAGCCCGTTCGGAAGATGAGTGAAGACCTCGCCCTGCAGGTAGCTGACGAGTTGCAGGAACCCGTACGCGGCGGCCGAGACCGGCACGCCGAGGGCGGCGGCGAGGACCAGCAGTCCCAGGTACCCCTTGCTCCGCAGCAGCACGCGGGGGTCTTGTGGCGTCGACATCTTCACCATCGTGCGCGGTAGCCCTAGGAACCCACCTCACCTCAGCGGGGTGATGTGAGTCCGCGGGGTGCTCACCTCGCCTCTTGTCCGCCCGCCGGGGGCTACCGGCCCGGCTGGCTGTTCCAGTACGGGGCGCGGAGCTGGCGCTTGAGGAGCTTGCCCGAGCCGGTGCGCGGCAGCTCGTCGGTGAACTCGACCGACCGGGGCACCTTGTAGCTGGCGAGGTGCTCGCGGGCGAACGCGGTGATCTCCTCGCCGGTCAGCGCCGAGCCGGGCGACCGCACGACCGTCGCGTGGACGACCTCTCCCCACTCCTCCGACGGGATGCCGAAGACGGCCACGTCGTAGATCCCGGGGTGCCGCTCAAGCACGGCCTCGATCTCGGCCGGGTAGACGTTCATGCCGCCGGTGATGATCATGTCGGTCTTGCGGTCGCAGATGTACAGGTAGCCCTCGTCGTCCCAGTAGGCGACGTCGCCGACGGTGTGGAAGTCACCCTGGCTGTTCGCCGCGTAGCTGGCGTCGTTCTTGTAGTAGGCGTCGAAGACGCTCTTGGACCGGACGAAGACCTCGCCGGGGTGGTCCGGCCCGGTCCCGGTGACCTCGTTGCCGTCGTCGCCGATCAGCTTGATCTCGATGAAGGGGGCCGGCTTGCCGCAGGATCCCGGCTTGCGCATCTGGTCCTCGGGCATCAGCACCGTGTCCACCCCGAGCTCGGTGGACCCGTAGACCTCGAACAGCGATTCCGGCGGGAAGTTCGCCACGTACTGCTGCTTGAGCGCGTAGCTCCACGGGGCCGCGTTGGCGATCATGACGCGCATGGAGGAGTGATCGTAGCGCTCCTTGACCTCCTCCGGCAGCGCGCAGACCATCCTGATCAGCGCGGGTGCGGAGAACGTCGAGCTCACCTTGTACTTGTCGACGAGCCGCAGCCAGTCCTCGGCGTCGAACTTGCGCTGTACGACGATCGTCTGCCCGAAGAGCAGCCCGGCGCCCATGAACGCGCTGGGGCCGCTGTGATACAGCGGCCCGGAAGTGATGTACGTGTCGTCGGGCCGGTAGCCGAACAGGTTCAGCAGGGCGCCGAGGACCTCCGGGTCCTGGCCGCCGCTGCGAACCGCTCCCTTCGGCTTGCCGGTGGTTCCGGAGGTATAGATCATCGTCCCGCCCATGCCGGCCGCGTCACCGACGTCGGGTGGGTCCGACGGCGCGGCCGCGATGTCGGCGTCGGTCAGCATCCCGTCCGGGGCTGTGCCGCCAACCACGGGACCGCCAACCACGGGACCGCCAACCACGGGACCGCCAACCACGGGGCCGCCAACCACGGGCCGCCAACCGCGATGATGTGCCGCACCTTCGTCAGGCGCTCGCGCAGGGCCGCGAACATGGGCGCGTGCTCGTGGTCGACGTAGGCGATGCCGGCGTCGCTGTGGTCAATGACGTAGCACGCCTCCTCCGGCGTGAGCCGGTAGTTCAGCGGGACGGCGATCGCGCCGATCTTCCTGGCCGCGTTCATCACCGCCACCACCTGCAGCGAGTTCGGCCCGCACCAGAGGATCTTCGCACCCGGCCCGGCGCCCAGCGCGAGCAGCAGGTTCGCCAGCCGGTTGGCCCGCGCCTCAAGCTCGGCGTAGGTCCAGCTGACGACGGTCCCGTCCGGCTTGTCGTCGATGACGGCCAACTTATCCGGCTGACTCTGGGCATAGACGGAAAGGATGTCCGGCATCGCACCTGCCCCTCATTGGACACTGTGGCCGGGCTCGGCGGATCACCCCGCCCGGCACCTCAAGGAACAATGTACGTAAGCGCCGCCGGTCGGTAAATGACCTTGACCCGGCGCCCGCCGGCCTGGCCCGGGTGAGTTCAGCCCGCGAGGAGGGCACAGCCGTTCTGCTGCGTTCCCTTGAGCGAGAAGCTGGTCACGTACGGTCCTGACGACGCCACGACGAAGTGCATGACCAGAAGCCCTCTTTCGAAGACGAGCGTCGGCTCGTGGATGCCCGCCGCCGCGAGGGCCGCCAAGCTCATCGGGCCGAACAACTGGGCGTTGGGCCCGGTCGTGACGTAGGTGCCAGTCGCCAGGGCGCCCGCCACCGTCGGGGTCGGGTCGTAGGTGAACCAGTTAGGCCCGCTTACGTTCCTGGTGACGCTCTTTCCCGTCTTTTCGTTGGTGAAGGTTTGCACCAGTAGCCCGGTGGTCACGTTGGGATAGTTCGGTGGGTCGCTCTGGGCCACGTAGCCGCCGGGTATGGGCGTTCCGTCGCTGATCGTCGTGGTCGCTTGCTTGCTCACCACCGTGCTGACCGTGACGTCAAATGCGGCGGGGGTGTCCGGGTAGCAGGTGTAGGCCGTTGTCGCCTGATCGGTCGCGGCCTGGGCGGTCGTGGCGGGAGCCAGCAGGGAAAGAAGGCCGGCGACAGGGAGCAGCATTGCGAGTCTGGCGCGTTTCATGGCGAATATGCCCCTTCGCTAGGTGGCGTTAATCGGGACGCGGGCCGGTCAGGCTCAGGATTAAGCTCGACTATCCATATGGTGTCTGGATCGCGAGTGTCACGAGGACAGATCGTCGGGTCGCCGCTTAGCGGTAACTCGTACGCCGTGGGCAGTTATTTGGCCCCGGCTCTCCGTGAAACGGGTTTAAGCATAAACCCACATTCCCGGCCAGATCAAGGGTGGCACACACGCTTAACAAAAAGGCACTCGTGAGGCGGAAATGACCGGGCTAAGCGAAAGTTACCATGGCGAATTCCGCAGGTGCGCGTTTCTGATTATTCATCCCGCCGCGAGCGATAGGCGGCCCGCTTGGAGATCTACGGGAGTAATGTGCGAGGCATGGACGCGAAGCCTGCGGGCGTCGCCCGGGTCGCGGTGCCGAGCCTGGTCGGCATGACGGTGCGCGCGGCGCGGAGCATGGGCCACGACAGCGGCGTGGTGGTCGCCTCGGCCGATCTCGACGGCCCGCCGCTCGGCGCGCTGACCTGGCCTGGTACCTGGATCGTGACCGATCAGCGTCCGGCCGCCGGATCGCGCGTCGAGCGCTGGTCGGTCGTGATCATCGAGTTCAAGGAACGCCCGGGCGGTGGTGGCGCTTAGCCAGCGGGCGCTTCGCCGGGAGCCAGGTGGCCTCGTCCAGGGCCAGGGCAATGGCGCCGAGCGCGGTATTCCGGTTTCCCAGGGACCCGAGGACGATCTCGGGAACGGCGTTGGGGGCGATGTGCCGCCTGACGGCGGTCCTGATAGGTTCCAGGACCAGTTCGCCGGCCTGCGCCATCGGACCGATCACGATCACCCGTTGCGGGGCGAGCAGGTTGCAGACGGCGGCCAGGTGCATCCCGACAAGCTCGGCCGCGTCGCCGACCACGCGCACCGCGCCGGGGTCGCGGACCGCGAGCAGCCGCATGAGCTGGGCCAGCGTCAGCTCTCCGTGCTGCGGCCGCAGCGCCTCCATGATGGCCGGGATCGCCGCGTAGGTCTCCAGGCACCCGCGCTTGCCGCAGCGGCACAGCGGGCCTCGCTCGTCGACGGCCGTATGGCCGATCTCCCCGGCCCCGCCGGAACCACGCACGAGGGTGCCGTTCACGAACAGCCCGCATCCGATGCCGAAGTGGAACTTGAGCGTCACGCTGTCGTCACAGCCGCGTCCCGCGCCCCAGACGTGCTCGCCGAGCGCGGCCAGGTTGGAGTCGTTGTCGATGCTCACCGCCACGCCGAGCGCGGCGGCGATCTCCGCTCCGGTGACGCCGTGCCAGCCGGGCAGGATAGCCGACGGCGTGACCGCGTCCGGGTTCCGGCTGACCGGGCCCGGCACCGAGACGCCCGCGCCGATGAGCGCGTCCCGGCCGAGCCCGGCGGCGGCGAGGGCCTCGCCGATCAGCCTGCCGGCGGCGGCGAGGGCGGCGTCGCTGCTGTGCGCGTGCGGCAACTCGGACTTGGCCGTGGCGATGACGTTATGGGCCAGGTCGCACAGCAGCACGCGGAGCTCGTCGAAGCAGAACTCCACGCCGGCGACCGCGCCGAGCCGCGGGTTCAGCGTCAGGCTCAGCCCCGGGCGCCCCGGCTGGGCCGTGTCGGCCCCAGGCGATGACCCTGGCGGTGACTTGTGCGGCGACGCCACGACGAGGCCGGCCTCAAGCAGCTCCTGGACCAGCCCGCTGATCGTGGACGGGGCGACAGCGGCGTAGCGGGCCAGGTCCGCGCGGCTCATCGGGCCGCGCGCCCGCAGCGCCGTCAGCACGAGGTCCCGCGTCGAGCGTGGGGCCGGCCGGTCCGTCCGGACGCGTGGCTGCATGCCGGAAATACTAACGATTATCCGGTCAAAATGCGGCCCGAGAACGGGATATTTCTTCGGATCTGACGAATTGAACCCGCGATTATCACTTTTTCATGCATTTCTTGACAAGCTCACAGAATTGCCAGATGGTCCCGATATCAGCGTGACAAGTGTCACCGCAGCCACCCAAGCGCTGGAGGGCCCGTGACTCCCGACGTATTTCGCACCTGGCGTAACCCGCGTCGCAGGCGAGGTGCTCGCCGCGCCGCGGCGGCGGCCGTGGCCGCCGCCGCTGGCGTGCTCCGTGCTGGCGCTCGTCGGCGCCACCGCCGGCGGGCAGGCCGCGGCCGCCGCTACCGCCTGTCCGTGGGCGGGCTCCACCGCCCCGGCCGCCACCCGCGCCGCCGAGGTGCTCGCCAACATGACCCTCGACGACAAGCTCGCCATGGTCGACGGCACCGGGTACACCTCCGGGACCGCGGGCTACGTCGGCCAGATCGCGGCGAACCCGCGGCTGTGCATCCCGGCGCTCAACCTGGAGGACGGGCCGCAAGGCGTCGCAGACGGCGTCCCTGGCGTCACCCAGCTGCCGGCGCCGGTGGCGCTCGCCGCGGCCTTCGACCCCGCGCTCGCACAGGAGTACGGCTCCGTGGTCGGCAGCGAGGAGCACGGCAAGGGCGCGGACGTGAACCTCGGCCCCACGGTGAACATCGTCCGCGACCCGCGCTGGGGGCGGGCGTTCGAGAGCTACGGCGAGGACCCGTACCTGTCCGGCCAGACCGCCGTCGGTTTCATCGACGGCGTGCAGCGCCAGGATGTGATGTCCCAGGTCAAGCACTACGCGGTGTACAACCAGGAGACCAACCGCAACACGGCGGCCGACGACGCGATCGTCGGCGAGCGGGCGATGCAGGAGATCTACCTGCCGCAGTTTTACGCGGCGGTGACGCAGGGCCACGCCGCCTCGGTGATGTGCAGCTACTCGACGATCAACGGCGAGTACGCCTGCCAGAACAGCGACCTGCTGGGGATCCTCGACAACCAGTGGCGGTTCCCCGGCTTCGTCACCTCTGACTGGGGCGCGACGCACTCCACGGTCCCGTCGGCGCTGGCCGGCCTTGACCTGTCGATGCCCGGCGGAACCCTGCTCGGGCCCGACTACTACGGCGCGGCCCTGAAGACGGCCGTGCAGGCCGGCCAGGTGCCGATGTCGACGCTGAACGACATGGTGTCCAGGATCCTGCTCGAGATGTTCCGCTTCGGCCTGTTCGACCATCCGCCGACCGGGTCGCTGACCGCCACCGTCACCACTCCCGGGCACGCGCAGACTGGCCAGGACGTCGCCGAGGCCGGCACGGTGCTGCTGAAGAACGACGGGAACGTGCTGCCGCTGTCCGGGCGGTCCGGGCAGGACATCGCCGTGATCGGCAGCGACGCCGGACAGTACGCGCTGACGTCCGGCGGCGGGAGCGCCGGCGTGATCCCGCCGTACACCGTGACCCCGGTCCAGGGCATTACCCAACGCGCCGCTTCCGCCGGCGACAGCGTCAGCTACGCCCAGGGCGACATTCCGGCGCAAGGAGCGCTGGCCACCGTGCCGGCGTCCGCCTTCCCCAGCGGGCTGACCGCGACGTACTACAACAACACCACATTCACCGGCACGCCCGCGGCGACCGGGAAGGTCTCCAACGTGGACCTGTCCCCGGCCGGCCAGTCACCGGCTTCCGGCGTCAACGCCACCGGGTGGTCGGCGAAGCTCACCGGCACGATCAAGCTGCCCGCCGCGGGCAGCTACGCGCTGTCGCTCTCGCTAACCGGCGCCGCGTCGGTCACCATCAACGGCCAGAGCGTGTTCGCCAGCCAGACCGGCTTCGGCAGCGTCGCCCGCGCGGCCGTCTCCCTGCCCGCCGGGACCGCCAGCATCGAGGTGGACTACGCCGACACGATCCCGTTCGGGTCAGACGGCGTCACCCTGGGGTGGCAGCCGCCCGCGGACCTCCTCGGCCAGGCCGTCGCGGCGGCCAAGAAGGCCTCGGTCGCGGTCGTGTTCGCGAGCAACTACGAGACCGAGGGCGCGGACCTCACCACGATCGACTTGCCGGCCAGCGAGAACCAGCTGATCTCCGCCGTCGCCGCCGCCAATCCGAAGACCGTGGTGGTACTCAACACCGGCTCGGCGGTGACGATGCCATGGCTGGACCAGGTCAAGGGCGTGGTCGAGGCCTGGTACCCGGGACAGAACGACGGCGACGCGATCGCCGCCGTGCTCTTCGGCGACGTGAACCCGTCAGGCAAGCTACCGGTCACGTTCCCGCAGTCGCTCGCGCAGGTGCCGGCGAGCACCGCCGCGCAGTGGCCGGGGACCGGCGGGACAGTCCAGTACTCCGAGGGCGTCCTGGTCGGCTACCGCTGGTACACGACCAAGGGCATCGCCCCGCTGTTCCCGTTCGGGTACGGACTGTCTTACACCTCCTTCGCGTACTCCCACCTGGCCGTACGGCCCGGCCGCGACGGCGGCTACCAGGTCAGCGCCGACGTTACCAACACCGGGGAGCGGGCCGGGGCCGACGTGGCCCAGCTGTACGTCGGCGACCCCGCGTCCACTGGCGAGCCCGCCGAGCAGCTCAAGGGGTACCAGCGGGTGACGCTGCGCCCCGGCGAGACGACCCGGGTGACCTTCACCGTCTCCCGTAACAACCTCGCCTGGTGGAACGGACACTGGGAGGTCACCCAAGGAACGTACGCCCTGAAGGTCGGCGATTCCTCGGCCGACCTGCCGCTGACCGCTTCCGTGGAGGTGAAGTGATGAAGGTACGCAGGATCGCGGCCGGGCTCTTGCTCGCCGCCGCGGCGCTGGTCGCCGGCGTGACCGCGGCGCCCGGGGCGTCGGCCGCGCTGGCCGGCGCTGGCCAGGGTAACGGGCTTATCGTCCGGACCGACCGTGGCCTGATCGCGGGCAAGTCCGCCGAGGGGACCGATCAGTTCCTCGGCGTCCCGTACGCGGCGCCGCCGGTCGGCGCGCTGCGCTGGGCGGCGCCCCAGCCGGCGCCGTCCTGGCCGGGCATCCGGCCGGCCACGTCGTACGGCGGCCGCTGCGGTCAGCTGGCCAGCGGCAACGGCCCCCGGGTGGACAACGAGAACTGCCTGTACCTCAACGTCTACAGCCCGCCCGGCGGCAACGGCCAGGATCGCGGCGGAGGGCTCCCCGTGCTCGTCATGATCCACGGCGGCGGGCTCACCACCGGCGCGGGTGACCAGCACGACGGCTCGCTGATCGTCACGACCGACAACATCATCGTCGTGTCGATCAACTACCGGCTCGGCCCGTTCGGCTTCCTCGACGTTCCCGGGCTCGGCACCACCGCCTCCTCCGCGAACGGCAACTTCGGACTTCTCGACCAGGAGGCCGGGCTGCGCTGGGTGCAGCGCAACATCGCCGCCTTCGGCGGCAACCCGGCCAAGGTCACGATCGCCGGCGAGTCCGCGGGCGGCTGGTCCGACTGCGCGCTGCTGGCCTCGCCGCCTGCCCGCGGGCTGTTCCGCGGCGTGATCATGGAAAGCGGCAGCTGCGCCTCGCAGAGCCCGGCCACCGCCCAGGCCGCGAGCCTCGCGTTCGCCAAGCAGGCCGGCTGCCCGACCGCGGCGACCGCGGCCGCGTGCCTGCGCGCGCTCCCGGAGGCGACGCTGCTCAGCGCCAGCGCCAGCTACCAGCCCGAGTTCACCTACGGCGGCCCGGAGCTCCCGGTCGCGGACGCGTCCGCGGTGGCGGCCGGGAACTACGACCACGTGCCGGTGCTCATGGGCACCAACCACGACGAGGGCCGCACGTTCTCCCAGGGCCTCACCGGCCTGACCGAGGCCCAGGCCGACGCGCTGATCACCTCGGAGTACGGTTCGCGGGCGGCGGGCGTCCTCGCGCGCTACCCGTGGAGCTCCTACCCGAGCCCGTACACGGCCGCCTACATGATCGGCGACATCTGGACCGACAGCGGGTTCCTCACCGGAATCGGCGGGTGCCCCACGCAGAACCTGGCCAGCCAGTTCGCGTCCACGACGCGGACGTACTTCTACCAGTTCGACGACCTGCACGCGCCCGGGCTGAACAACGACCACCCCGGGTACCAGTGGGGCGCCGGGCACGCCATGGAGCTGGCCTATCTCTGGCCGAGCTTTAACAACGGCTACTCGCTTTACGACCTGCTGACGCCGGCCCAGCTGGAGCTGTCGCAGCAGATGGTGAAGTACTGGGGCGCGTTCGTCACTACCGGCAGGCCGGAAGTCCCTGGCCAGCCGACGTGGCCGCGGTACGGCAGCGGCCAGCTGATGTCCCTGCGGCCCGGCGGCCAGACCCAGCTGATCAGCGCCGCCACCTTCGGCGCCGAGCATCAGTGCTCCTTCTGGAACGCCGGTTAAACCGTCAGGGTGCCCGGTGCGCGCGGCTCGCGCGCACCGGGCGGCAATCTGGTGGAACGGGTAGGTTCTTGCCGTTGCTGCAGATCCACCAGCACGAGGGTGAACCGCTCCCACAGCCGGGTCAGCGCTTCTCGGTGGTCGACTCTGCGGGCCAGCCGGCGGCCGTGATCGAGCTGACCGAGGTGGCCGTGGTCCCGATCAGCACGGTCGGCGATGAGTACGCCCGTGCCGAGGGCCGCGGCTACGCCGACGCCGCGGAGTGGCGCCGGGCGCACGAGGACTTCTTCACCAGCGAGCGCGTGGCCCGGTTCCTCGGCGCCGCGCCGGTAATCGACGATCACACGCTGGTGGTGACCGAGCGGTTCCGCTTGATTAGCCCCGGTGGCAGCGACCGACCTGGCTCGCTTATAAGTCCGCGGATACCCCGCCGAGCTTGAGCGGGACCACCGCGTACGGGTCGAGCGCGTAGGCGAGGGAGACCCGGTGGTAGCCGTCCGCGATGTCCGCCTCGGCCACGAGCACCGGCGACAGCTTCTCCCCGCTGAGCACCTTCTTCAGGTCCTTCAGCACGCCAGGATCGGACAACGGCAGCGGCTGGCGGCCGGTGGCGCGCAGGATGTCGTTGGCCCGCCGCGAGATGACCGGGAGCTTGCGCAGTTCCGCCGCCACCGTCGCGGCGCGGATCTCGCCGAACCGGATGCTGAGGTAGCTGGAGGCCGCGGCGTAGTCGTGCTCGGCCACGTCCTGCCTCCAGCGCAGGTACGAGGCCACTTCTTCAGTGCTCATGAAATATCGTCCTTCCGGCGCGGGGCTGTCGCCTCCGGTTGACGCTCTAGGAAGGTCAGCCAGTTGATAGCACTGTACGACCGCCAGCCGGACCGCGCAGCGGGCGCGCGACCGGGGCGTACGCTGACGCCATGGGAATGAGCGGGGCCGACTCGGCTCACCTGGTGGTCGCCGTGGCGCTGACCTACCTGCTCGGCTTCGAGCGGGACGTGCGCGGCGCGCCGACCGGCGACCGGGTGTTCGCGCTGGTGGGTGCGGGCTCCGGCGTCGTCGGGATCATCGCGTTGAATGGCGCGCCCAACGCCCTCGCGGGCGCGATCACCGGGATCGGCTTCATCGGCGGCGGCCTGGTTTTCCGCCAGGCGGTGGGCTCGCAGCAGGTGGTGATGGGCATAACGACGGCGGCAGCGATATTCGCCGCCGCCGGGATCGGTGCCGCGGCGGGCCAGGGACGCCTGCTCGTCGCGACCGAGGCGACCGCCCTGGCGCTGTTCGTCCTCGAGATCCGGCACATCCGGTGGCTGTCGATGCTCGACGGGCGCCGCTGGGCCCGGTACTTCCCCAACGACGACGGAGACCTCCCGTCCAGCAAGTCCCCTGAGGAGCCGGACGGCCATTAGCCGGGCCGCTACCCCTTACCAGGTCATTAGATTTCCGGAGGGTCGGGCGGACAGGGGGCCGAAACCCGGGAGCAAAGCGAGCCGCGGTTCCGCGCAGGACGTGTAGTCGATGATGCTGGATATCCGAGCCCGCTATAGCGCTACTCACGATCAGGCTCTTTCTAGGCGCGCGAGCACCGGGCTCCGATTTCATCTTTTATACTGATTTATGCCTTCAGGATTAACAATGTAAATTTCGCGCCTACTGTAAAAACTTTGCTTATCACGAAGGAAAAACACTTGTGACGACTGCTTTATTTACATCGCGCGCAGAATTTACATCTTAATTCCGTGGAAGGGTGCCGCGAGGTCCGGTTTCCGCCAAAGCCCAGGCGCGGCAGCCTGGCGGGATGAAGTGAGGCCCCGCTCCCGGCCGCTGCCGCCCGGGGCCGGCGCGGGCGGCGCCGACCCCGCGGCGGGGTCACCGGGCGGGCTGGTAGGTCAGCACCGCGACCCCGGACTCGCTGGTCCAGACTGCCGGCCGGGTAACTGCTGCGGGCCGGGGCGGAACACCTGGACGAGAACCCGGACGGCGAGGATCGCGGCGATCACCAGCAGGCAGTAGCCGAAGAACGAGTACAGGCTGACCGTGCTGGTCAGCGCCGGGCCGCCGTGCAGGCCAATCATCAGCACGGCCATGATGCCCGCGGCCGCGGCCAGGAACGTCAGCAGCACCTGGTGGACCAGGCCGGTCAGGTACCGGCGATCGGACGGGTCCGCGAGCAGGCGGACGCTGAGCGTCAGCCGCCCGTCCTCGAGCGCGCCGCCGATCCGGTCGATCCGCCGCGGCAGCCGCCGGAGCAGCGGCACGAGCGCCGCGAGCTCGTCGGTCGCGGTCTTCCTGATTGCCTCCGGGCTCAGCTGCGCGGCCAGTTGCTCGCCGCCGAAGCGCCGCGCCTCGGCCACCAGGTCGAACCCGGGAGCGAGCTGCGTCAGCGTGCCCTCGATGGTCGCGAGCGCCCGGAACACGGCCGCGATCTCCGCGGGGACCGACAGGCCGAACTCGGTGACGATCCTGAACAGGTCGGTGAACATCCGCATGTCGGGCGTGACACCCGCCGCGAAGTACCGGGCGAGGAACCGGCCGAGCGCGCGTTCCAGCCGCGGCTCGTCCAGCTCCTCGGGCCGTTCGACCACGTCGAGCAGGGAGTCCGTGACCATGACAGGGTCGCCGCGGTCGAGGGCGAGCAGCAGCCGTTGCAGCGCGCCGCGCAGCCCGGCGTCGATGCGGCCGACGGACCCCCAGTCAAGCAGCCCCGGGTGACCGTCGGCGAGCAGCAGGATGTTGCCCGGATGGGGGTCGGCGTGAAAGATCCCGTCGAGCATGACCTGCCCGAGCAGGCTGTCGAGAAGCTCGCTAGCGAGCGACTGGCGCGTCTCCTCCGGCAGGGCCGCCGCGGCGGCGACCAGCGGGCGGCCCGCGAAGAACTGCATCACGAGCACCCGCTCGCCGCAGTACGGCTCGTACGGCGCCGGCACCTGGACGGCCTCGTTCCGCGCGGCCGTCGCGGTCGCCACCGCGGTCATGTTCCGCGCCTCGATCCGCAGGTCGAGCTCCTCGCGCAGCGCGTCGGCGAATCCCTGAGCGAGGTCGACGGCGCCGACGGACCGGCCCCAGCGCGTCCCGCGCTGCAGCCGCCCGGCGAGCCGCTGGACGATTTCCAGGTCGGAGCCGATCAGGCCGGCGGCCTCCGGCAGGCGGACCTTCACCACCACCTGCTCGCCGGAGAGCAGCGTCGCGGCGTGCACCTGGGCGATGGACGCCGCCGCGATCGGCTCGGTGTCGAAGCTGGCGAACTTCTCGTCGACCGGGCCGCCGAGCGAGTCCTCGAGTACCACCCTGATGTCCGGCCACGGCACCCTGGGCGCGTCGTCCTGCAGCCGGCTCAGCTCGCGGATGAATTCCGGGGGCAGCAGGTCGCGCCGGGTGGAGAGCACCTGGCCGAGCTTGACGAACGTGACGCCGCCGTCCTCAAGGGCCAGCCGCAGCGACCGGGCCAGCCTGGCCCGCCCGTCCGCGCTGGCCAGCTCGGCCCGGCGGCCGCCGCGCAGGTAAGGGAGCAGGCCGTGGCGCGCGAGTATCCGGCTGATCTGCGAGTAGCGACGCGTGCGCCCGGCCAGCCTGCGCGCGGCGCCCAGCACGTACAGCGGCCCGGGCAGCGAGCCGCTCGGCACCAGCGCCTCGGAGATGACCAGGAAGATCATCCCGACCAGCATCGCGATGGCGACGCCGAGGATGACGAACCACAGGCCCGGCAGCACGCCGGGGTTCTTCGCGGACACGGCGCTGCCCGCCATCGCAGTGATGATCGGCGAGGCAGAGAACAGCGCGATCAGCGCGGCGATCAGCGTGCGCAGCGGCGACAGCCGCATCCCCATCAGCCGGCGCAGCGCCACCGACAGGATGAGCACCGTGACCACGGTGAAGAACGCGAACAGCGGGATGCTGAGCGCGGTCACGACGCGGCGTCCAGGTATCCGAGGACGGCGGCCCAGATGCCGGCGACGGCGACGGCGAATCCCGGGTCGCTGACCGTGCCTTCCCGGGTGACGGCGTCCCTCGGCACCGGGGCGTCGCGGCAGGCCGCCTCGATGACGGCGGCGCTCACGTAGGACAGCACGGAGGCCAGGGTCGCCGTGGCGCCGCCGCCCCGGCCGGGGGCGGCCACGTTGATCCAGGCCGCCGGCTTCTCGTACATTTCGCCGCCGCCTACCGTCCAGTCGAGCAGGTTCTTGAGGCTGCCCGGCAAGGTGCCCGCGTATTCCGGCGTGCAGAACAGGACCGCCGCCGCGGCGGCGATCTCGCCGCGGAGCGCGGCCGCGGCGGGCGGGAGCAGGTCGCCGTCATGGTCGGGGTTGAACGCGGGCAGGTCCGCCAGGCCGCCGTAGAGGACCGGCGTCACCCGCTCGGGAGCGAGGGTCGCGGCGGTGACCAGGGCGGCGGTGTTCGCCGAGCCGTTCCGCGTGCTTCCCGAGATCAGCAGCACCCGCGCGTCGTCGTTCAACGCCACTCCTCCGCCCGCGTCGTCTTGCCGCGCAGCCGGTGATGCGCGGACGCTCGAACGCTATCCCGCCCGGGAGGGTAATGGCGTGCGGGGCCGGCGAAGGGCCGCAGTCGTTCGGGATACTCCTGACGTTAGCCCGCGGCCTTGCGCAGCGCCTCCAGGCTGCGGGCCACGTCGTCGCCGGTGGTGGACCAGTTGCTGACTGACACGCGGAGCACCGTCTTGTCGTGCCAGCGGGAGCCGGACATCCAGGCGGTGCCGTCGGCGAGAAGGGCGCGGGTGACCGCCGCGGTGCGGTCATCGGTGCCGAAGGTGGCGCAGACCTGCGTGAACACCACGTCATTGACGATGCGGGCGCCATCGATCGCGGCGATGCCCGCGGCGAACGCCGTGGCGTGCGCGCACAGCCGCTCAACCAGGCCGGCGACACCGTCCCGCCCCAGGGCCCGCAGGACCGCCCAGACCGGGATGGCGCGGGCGCGCCTCGACACTTCCGGCACGGTTTCCAGGGGATCACCGGCGGCGTCGTGAATCAAGTAGTCGCCGTGCATGCCCATCGCGGCGCGGAGGGCCTCGCGGTCGGCGACGATCGCGATGCCGCAGTCGTACGGGACGTTGAGGGTCTTGTGGGCGTCCGTGGTCCACGAGTCGGCTTGCTCGTAGCCGTGCGTGAGGTGCCTGGTCTTCGGGGAGGCGGCGGCGAACAGGCCGAAGGCGCCGTCGACGTGCACCCAGGCGC
Organism: uncultured Actinomycetota bacterium; assembly: GCA_963767685.1. GTDB lineage: Bacteria > Actinomycetota > Actinomycetes > Streptosporangiales > Streptosporangiaceae > Trebonia. The sequence continues at coordinate 789,135 of CAVYEZ010000001.1, read as the reverse complement.
CGTGCCTGCGCGCGACCGCGATGGCCTCCGCGAACGGGTCGAAGGCGCCCGAGTGTACGTTGCCCGCCTGCAGGACGACGATGACCGGGGTTCCTCCCGGGATCTGGTCCAGGGCGCTCGCCAGGGCGGCGGGGCTGACGCGGCCCTGGCCGTCGGCTTCTACGGGCTCCGGGGCGCCAAGGCCGAGGTAGCGCAGGGCCAGGTCTACGGTGTCGTGGCGCTCGGCGCCCACGAGCACGCGGACGCGCGGCGACCCGGTCAGCCCGCGGGTCGCGACGTCCCAGCCGCGCCGCTTGAGCACCGCGTCCCGGGCGGCGGCCAGGCAGGTGAAGTTCGACATCGTCGCGCCGGTGACAAAGCCGACGCCGCTGGTTTCCGGCAGGCCGAGCAGGTCGAGCAGCCAGGCGGTCGTAATATCCTCGACCGCCGAGTGCGCGGGCGTCAGCAGGCGCAGCGTCGCGTTCTGGTCCCAGGCGCTGACCAGCCAGTCCGCGGCCAGGGCGGCGGGGTGCGTGCCGCCGATCACCATCCCGTAGAACCGGCCGCCGGGCATCGCGGTGAGGCCGGGGTCGCACGCCGTCGCCAGCCGGTCGATGACCTCGTCCGCTGGTGTCGGGCCGTCGGGCAGTTCCTGGCCAAGCGCCTTGGCCACCTCCGCGACGGAGGCCTGCGGCGGGGCCGGGCGGGTGGCGAGGCCGTCGAGCCAGCCGCGCGCGTGACGTACCGCGGCGTCGAGTGCGATCTGCCTGTCGATCATTCCGCCAGTATCCGCCTCCCCGCTTCGGTTGCCGGCCGCGGCCGCGCGTTCGGTCCAACTGCGGGCCAATTCAGGTCAGTCGTCGACTTATATCTTGGATTCCAATATATTAGTGTCGTGGTTTAAGCCTCGGCGAGGAGGAACCCATGCCGTTCCCGCCCCGGCCGCGCCCGGCGCCCGTCCTGGCCGGCGCGCTGGCCGCAGGCCTCATGCTGGCCGGCGCCGGCTGCAGTCACATCACTCCGCTAGGGCCGACCGCACCGCGGCCACAGCAGCTGCGGGCACCGATCGTCCTGCAAGCCATGGACGTGCAGGACTTCGTGCCGTCGACCGGCGAGTGCCCGGCCGGCTTCACCAGGCTCTCGGCGCCGGGGCAGAGCGCCGCGTGCTACCGGCCGCTCGGCGCGCCGGTGACGTTCACCTCCGCGGCGGTCTCCCCTGGGCCCACCGCGGGCCCGGTGAACGCGCCGCCCACCGGGTACGGGCTCCTCATCGCCGTGCCCGCCGCCGACCGGGCGGAGCTCACCGCGGTCACCACGCAGGCCTCTAACGTCCAGGGCGCCCTCGACATCAGCGTGGCCGGCAAGGTCTGGGGACTCCCCCTGGCGATCGCGCCACTCACCCGCGGAGTGTTCACCATCATGCTGCCCAGCAAGAATCAAGCCGACCAGCTGCAAGGCATCCTGGTCCCGTCCGGCTGACCGCGGCCGCCGCCGCCCGCGTCCCGGCCAGGATCAAGGCTCACTTTCCGTCCGAACGGAGGCGGCTGCCCATGGTCGGCTTCCGCGACTCACCTCGGGTTTAAGCGCCTCTAATGTTGAGCCAGGTGCGGGCAACGTAAGCGGGATTGGCTTCCACGTGATTGTGTGAGTTTCGGACGTCGTGGACGTCCGAAACTCACACAATAATGGCGGGCTGGGGCGCGGTGGCAATGTTCACGCCCGGTTTGCGGCTAATGCGGCGCGTGCTGGTAGCGGATCCTCCCTATCGCGGAGCGGGCGGCCCTTCGGACGCTTGACGCGGCTGGTTAGGGCTGGGATTTTAGCCAGTCGGCGGCGCGGCGGGCGGAAGCGCGGGAGAGCCAGGCGTCTTGGACTATTTCCGTTAGCTCCGCGTAGGTGAGCGCCTCGACGTCCCGTTCCCTCAGCAGGACCGAGTCGTGGCCGTTGAAGTGGTCGGTCGTGAAGAACGGGGAGCCCGGGTCGTCGACGAGGGAGTGCTTGTCGGCGGCCGACTCGACCCAGAAGACGATGACGTCGTCGTAGCGTTCGCCGGTGACCGGGTCCGTGGCGTCCGGGCGAGGGTTGCGGAAGAAGATGAAGGACTTGCCGCCGACCTGGTAGACCGGCTTGCCCTGGGAACCGTCCAGGCGGGTGACGTGGGGCATCGCCCGGGCGAGTTCGTGCACGTCCGCGGCGGTGGCTGGCCGGTCCCTCATGAGGTGAGGATAGGACGGCCCCGGTCAGCCGGTCGAGGCGGCCGGGGGCCGGGCCGGGCGGGCGCGCAGGTGGGCGCGCTGGCCCTCGCGGCCGAACAGGCTGAGGAACTCGACGGCCTCGCGGTCGCTGGCCGGGCCGAACCAGTGCGGTACCCGGGTGTCGAACTCGGCCGCCTCACCCGGCCCGAGGGTCAGGTCGTGGTCGCCGAGCCGGAGGCGAAGGTGGCCGTTAAGCACGTAGACCCACTCGTAGCCCTCGTGGGTCTGCAGTTCCTGCTCCAAGTGCCCGCGGCGGCCCCCGACCGGGATGACCAGCTTGTAGGCCTGGATGCCGCCCGCCCGCTGGGTCAGCGGGATCATCGTCATGCCGTGCCGCTTGACCGGGCGCAGGTGGACGCGCGGGTCGCCGGTGGGCGGGGCGTCGACCAGTTCGTCCAGCGTGACCCCGTACACCCGGGCCAGCGAGAGCAGCAGTTCCAGGGTGGGCTTGCGGTCGCCTGACTCAAGGCGGGACAGGGTGCTCACCGAGATGCCGGCCTGCGCGGACAGGTCGGCGAGGGTGATCTCGCGCTGGCGGCGCAGCGCGCGCAGCCTCGGCCCGACGGCGGTCAGCGCAGGCTCCAGGTCATCGACCGTGCTCATAGTTTGCCATATTAGCAAACTCGTTTGCCATTGCGCCGGGCGCGCTCCTAGCTTCGGTAACGCGGGAAGAACTTCCAGCTGGCGAGGAGGTCGGCGATGAGCGGTCAGGTCAGGGACGCTTACGACGTGGTGGTGATCGGGGGCGGCGCCGCCGGGCTCAACGGCGCGCTGCAGCTGGCGCGGTCGCGCCGGTCGGTGCTCGTCGTTGACTCGGGGCAGCCGCGCAACCGGCCGGCGGCCGCGGTACACGGGCTGCTCGGGCACGACGGGGTGCCGCCGGCGCAGCTGCTCGCCCGCGGACGGGACGAGGTGCGCGGGTACGGCGGCGAGGTCGTGACCGGCGAGGTCACGGCCGTGGGCGGGAACCTTGCCGCCGGCTTCACGGTCACCCTCGGGGACGGACGCGTGGTCCTGGCCCGGCGGCTGCTCGTGACCACCGGGCTGGTCGACAACCTGCCCGACATCCCCGGGCTGGGCGAGCGGTGGGGGCGGGACGTGGTGCACTGCCCGTACTGCCACGGCTGGGAGGTCCGGGACCAGCCCATCGGCGTGCTGGCGAGCGGGCCGACGTCGCTGCACCAGGCCCTGCTGTTCCGCCAGCTCAGCGACGACGTCGTCTACTTCAGGCGGGGAACGGCGCTGGACGGCGCGGCGGCTTCGCGGCTGGCCGCGCGCGGCATCCGCGTCGTCGAGGGCGAGGTGAGCGCCGTGGTGATCGCCGACGACCGCGTGGCCGGGGTCCGGCTGGCCGACGGCACCGTCGTCGCCCGGCGGGCCCTCGCCGTCGCGGCCCGGATGACGGCCCGGGCCGGGTTCCTCGCCGACCTCGGGCTCAAGGCCAGCGAGCATCCCAGCGGGATGGGCGCGCACGTTCCCGCCGACCCGGCCGGCCGGACCGAGGTGCCGGGCGTCTGGGCCGCCGGGAACGTCACCGACCTCGGCGCGCAGGTAGGCGCGGCGGCCGCGGCGGGGGCGCTCGCCGGGGCGGTGATCAACGCCGACCTGGTCGAGGAGGAGACCTTGCGGGCCGTCGCGGCGGCACCGGTTAGCTGACGACGCCGAGGGCGGCCGGGGCCGCGTCGCTCCGCGGCCCGTCACCCGTCACCCGGGGACGAACTCCTTGCGGTAGAACTCCGCGGTCCGCTCCGTGTGGGCACGCATCAGCCGCTCGGCCAGGTCGGCGTCGCCGGCCGCGATGGCCCTGATCAGGCCGTCGTGCTCGTGCCAGGCGTCCTTGCCGCGCGGCCGGGCGATCGGGGTGTAGTACCAGCGGACGCGCCGCTCTACCTGCGCGATGAGCTCGGCGAGCACCCGGTTGCCGGACATCCGCACGATGTGCGCGTGCAGTTCCGCGTTGGCCGCGACGAGCCCGCCCGGGTCGCCGGCGGCGAGGGCGTTCATGCCCGCGTCGTAAAGCTCGTGCAGCCGGGCCGCGTGCTCCTCGGTGACGTGCTGCGCGGCCTCGCGCGCCGAGTAGGCCTCAAGCACGGAGCGGACGCTGAGCAGCTGCGCGACCTCTTCCGTGGTGGGAACGTGCACGTAGGCGCCGTAGGCGGGACGCAGCTCGACCCAGCCGTCGACCGCGAGCCGTTGCAGTGCCTCGCGGATGGGCTGGCGGCTGACGCCGAGTTGCTCGGCCAGCTCGGATTCCACCAGGTGCTGCCCGGGCCTGAGCGTGCCGCTCGCGATCATCTCGGCCAGCGTGTCGTAGACGGCCTGCCGCAACGGCGCCGGGCGCGCCACCCGGCGCGAGCCGGCGGCGAGTGACTCGGGCGTGCTCATGCTCATCACTTCCTCGGCGGTCCTGGGCCTGAATGGACGCTCCCCGTGCCCGCACGATACCGCATCTTGTATGCAATGTACCGTCCGCGGCTATTGCCGCACCGCGGCCGCGGTCATACCTTATGCATACAGTCTTCAATCCACCTGGGAGGTGGTCGCGTGAGGATCGCCGTCGTCGGCGCGGGGGCTATCGGGGCCTACTGGGGCGCGGCGCTGGACCGCGGCGGCGCCGACGTGCACCTGATCGCCAGGGGCGCGCACCTGGAAGCGCTGCGGGAAAACGGCGTACGGGTGCTCAGCCCGCGCGGCGACTTCACCGCGCGCCCGCACGTGACCGCTGACCCGCGTGAGATCGGCCCGGTCGACTACGTCTTCCTCGGCCTCAAGGCGTACTCGTACCCGGACTGCGGCCCGCTCGTCGAGCCGCTGCTCGGCGCGCGCACAGCGGTGATCGCGGCGCAGAACGGCATCCCGTGGTGGTACTTCCACAAGCTGCCGGGCCCGTACCAGGGCCGTCGCATCGAGGCGGTTGATCCTGGCGGCGCTACCAGCGCGGCCCTCCCGCCGGAGCGGGCCATCGGGTGCGTGGTCTACGCGGCCACGGAGATCGAGTCACCCGGCGTTATCCGGCACGTGGAGGGAACCCGGTTCTCCATCGGCGAGCCGTCCGGCGAGGTCTCCGCGCGCTGCACGGCGCTCAGCGAGGCCATGGTCGCCGGGGGGCTGAAGGCCCCGGTCGAGGCCGAGCTGCGCGACGACATCTGGATCAAGCTGATGGGCAACGCGGCGTTCAACCCGGTCAGCGCGCTGACCAGGGCCACGATGGCGGAGATTTACGAGCACGCGGGCACCAGGCAGGTCGTGGCGCAGATGATGGAGGAGATCCTCGACATCGCCGCCAGGGTCGGCAGCAAGCCGGACATGACCGTGGAGCGGCGACTGCGCGGGGCGGGCCGGGTCGGTCACCACAAGACCTCCATGCTTCAGGACCTGGAGGCCGGCAAGCGGCTCGAACTCGACGCGCTGGTCACCGCCGTTGTGGAACTCGCCGATATGACCGGCGCGCCCGCCCCGACGCTGCGCACCGTGCACGCGGCCACGGACCTGCTGGCGCAGGTCCTCCAGTCACCGGCCCGGTGAGCGCGACCAGTCGCCAACCACGGGCCGCCAACCACGGCAGCGAAACCGGAGGAGCAGATGACCAAGGCGCTAACCGGAGTGCGCGTCGTCGACATGACGCACGTCCAGTCCGGTCCCTCGTCCACGCAGATCCTCGCCTGGCTCGGCGCGGACGTGATCAAGGTCGAGGTGCCCGGCCGCGGCGACGTCACCCGGGGGCAGCTCCGCGACCTGCCCGACGTGGACAGCCTCTACTTCACCATGCTGAACTGCAACAAGCGGAGCCTGACGCTGAACCTGAAGTCGCCGGGCGGCAAGGAGGTCTTCGACCGCCTCGTCGGGGACGCGGACGTCCTGGTGGAGAACTTCGGCCCCGGCGTCCTTGAGCGGCTCGGCTACCCCTGGGCGGTGCTGCACGACCTGAACGAGCGGCTGATCTACGCCTCCATCAAGGGCTTCGGCCCCGGCCGGTACGCGAACTTCAAGGCCTACGAGGTCGTCGCCCAGGCCATGGGCGGCGCGATGAGCACCACGGGGTTCGAGGACGGGCCGCCCACCGCGACCGGCGCCCAGATCGGCGACTCGGGCACCGGCATCCACCTGGTGGCGGGCATCCTCGCGGCCCTCTACCAGCGCACAGTGACCGGCAGCGGCCAGCGCGTCGAGGTGGCCATGCAGGACGCCGTGCTGAACCTGTGCCGGGTCAAGCTCCGCGACCAGCAGCGCCTGGCGTCCGGGCCGCTGAGCGAGTACCCCAACGCGACGTTCGGCGACGCGGTGCCCCGCTCAGGCAACGCGTCGGGCGGCGGGCACCCCGGCTGGGCGGTCAGGTGCGCGCCCGGCGGCCCCAACGACTACATCTACATCATCGTCCAGCCGGTCGGCTGGAAGCGGATCACCGAGCTCATCGGCCGACCGGATCTCGGTGACGACCCCGCGTGGGCGACCCCCGAGGCGCGCCTGTCCAAGCTGGACAAGATGTTCGGGCTGATCGAGGGGTGGGCCTCGGGGCTGAGCAAGTGGGAGGTCCTCGACCTGCTCAACGCCCGTGACATCCCCTGCGGGCCGATCCTGTCGACTAAGGAGCTCATCGAGGACGAGACGCTCGCGGAGCTCGGCACCGTCGTCACGGTGAGCCATCCCGAACGCGGGCCGTTCAAGACGGTCGGCTGCCCGCTGCGGCTGTCGGACTCGCCCGTGGACGTCGCGCCGCCGCCGCTGCTCGGCGAGCACACCGACGAGATCCTCGCCTCGCTCGGCTACCGGCCCGATCAGATCGACGAGCTCAGGGAGGCGGGCTCGGTCTGACGCCCCTGGGAGTCATGATGCGAGGCCGGGTAAGTGGCAGTCGCCTGAGGATGCTCGTGACCTTGGATCTTGCCTTCATACGTGCTCCATGATGATCACGCCGAGCGTGTCCGGCTCGAGGGCGTTGAAGACGTGCGGGATGTCGCCCGGGTAGCGGAGGTAATCGCCGGGGCCGAGCTCGACCGTCTCGCCTTCCGGGCCCGCGAGCACGCGGCCGGTGCCGAGGATCAGGTGCTCCACCGTGCCGGCGGTGTGCGGGCGGGCCAGGTGGCCCGCGCCCGGCTCGGCGCCGACCCGGTAGATGTCGCGCCGCGCGCCCGGCGGGCAGGACGCGAGCATCGCCGCCTCGTAGGGGTCGCGCTCGGCGTGCATGACGACGCCCTCCCCCGCGCGGATCACCCGGATGTCGCTCCGCGGCGGGTCGATGAGGCGGCTAAGCGGCACGCCGAGCGCGGTGCCGAGCGCCCACAGGGTCTCCAGGGACGGGTTGCCGGTCCCGCTTTCCAACTGGGACAGGGTGGACTTGGCGATGCCCGCCCGCTTGGCGAGCTCGGTGAGGGACAGGGCGGCGCGGGCCCGCTCGCGGCGCAGCGACATCGAGACGACCGCGACGATGTCGGCCGGGGTGCCTGCCTCTGACATAGTGTTCGCTCCATCGACTGACTTGTTCGGTTTGACGAACGGCGCCATTTTGTTCATTATAGTGAACATGCGGTTTCTATGGCGAACGGCCTCACCGGCGCTGCTGCGAGACGTTGGCCTGGTCTGCCTGGCCGACGGGATCGTCGGGGTGTCGTTCGGCGCCACCGCCGTGGGCGGCGGGCTCGCCTGGTGGGTGCCCGTCGCGCTGTCGGTGCTCGTGTTCGCGGGGGGCGCGCAGATCGCGGCGGTCGGCGTGGTGCTCGCGGGCGGCTCCCCGGTCGCGGCCGTGCTCGCCGGCGTGGTGCTGAACACCAGGCTGTTCGCCTACGGGTTCGCGGTCGCCGACGTGGTCGGGCAGGCCGGCGCCGCGGGCACCGGAAGCGGTCTCGCCGCGGCCGGGAGGCGCTGGCTCGTCCGGATGCTCGGCCCGCACGTGATCACCGACGAGTCGGTGGCGTTCGCCCTGCGGCAGTCTTCCCCGGAGCGACGGCGGTCGGCGTTCTGGGCGTGCGGCGTGGCGCTGTTCGCGCTCTGGAACGTGTCCGTGCTGCTCGGCGTTGTCCTGGGATCCGCGGTCCGGAACACGAACGCGCTCGGGCTTGACGCGACGTTTCCCGCGGTCATGCTCGCGCTCGCGCTGCCGACGCTGACCTCACGGCCGACCCGGCTCGCGGCCGGGACCGGGGCCGTGATCGCGGTGGCGCTCACCCCGGTGCTGCCCGCGGGGCTGCCGCTGCTCGCCGCGCTCGCCGGGCTCGGCACGCGCTGGACCGGCTGGCGAAGCCTGGGTGGCCGGCGCGGGCGGGGTCAGGGGGGCGGCGCGCGTGGTGCGGCTGGAGCAGGGTCGGTCGGCGCGGAGCCTGCGAGCGCGCCGCCCGCTGACGCGCCGCCCGCTGACGCGCCGCCCGCTGACGCGCGGCCCGCTCACGACGAGGCCGCTATTGACCCAAGGGAGCTATCGGCTGGAGGTAAGCGATGATGCCGATCACCGCCATCGTGGTACTGGCCGCGGCGACGTACGGGTTCCGGCTGGCGGGGCCGCTGCTGCGCGGGCGGGTGACGGTGCCGGCGGCGGCCGAGCGGCTGTTCGCGGACGCGGCCGCCGTGCTGCTGATCGCGCTCGCGGCCACCTCCGCGCTGACCTCTGGCCACCGGTTCGCGGGCTGGGCGCTGCCGGTCGGGGTGCTGGTCGCCGGGGTGCTGGCCGCCCGCCGGGCGCCGTTCCCGGTCGTGGTGGTCGCCGCCGCCGGCGTCACCGCGCTGCTGCGACTGGCCGGAGTGTCCTGATCGCGCCGCCTGTCGTTGCCCGAACCGCTCGCTCCAGTCATTGGGTGTCTTTAGGACCCAAATTTGGGTCCTAAAGACACCCAGTAATTTTCTGGCTGTGGCCAGTGGGGTGAAAGGCCAGTGGGGTGAAAGGAAGGCGGGGGACTTAGCGGTAGGCGCTGGCCTGGAGGGTGAACAGTTCGGCGTAGCGGCCGCCGCGGGCGATGAGCTCGTCGTGGGTGCCCGCCTCGGTGACGTGGCCTTCCTCCAGGTAGATGATCAGGTCGGCCGTCCTTACCGTGGCGAAGCGGTGGGAGACCAGCAGGGTGATCGTGCCCGCGGTGGCGGCGTAGCCGGATGCCGCCTCGGTGTAGCGGTCGAAGAGCGCCTGCTCGGCGTGCGCGTCCAGGGAGGCGGTCGGCTCGTCGAGCACCACCAGGAGCGGGTCTGGCGAGCGCATGGCGCGGCCGAGCGCCAGCTTCTGCCACTGGCCGCCGGACAGGTTGTGCCCGCCGGTGTACGGGCCGCCGACGTAGGTCGACAGGCCCTCGGGCAGCTGCGCGGGGAGCCCGGCCGCCCCGGCCCGGTCGAGCGCGGCGAGCGCGCGGGGCTCCGACGACAGCTCGGGCAGGTCGGCCACGCCCACCGACTCGACCGCCGGCAGGCTGAACCGGGCGAAGTCCTGAAACGCGGCCGTGCACCGGGACCGCCAGCTGTCATGCGAGATCGAGCTCAGCGGCATGCCGTCGACCTCGATCGTCCCCGACGTCGGCTGGTACATCCCGAGCAGCAGCTTGACCAGCGTGGTCTTGCCCGAGCCGTTCTCCCCCACGACCGCCACCGTCGCCCCGGCGGGCAGCGTGAGGCTAAGCGAGGAAAGCACCGGCCGTTCGGTGCCCGGGTACGTGAACGACAGGTCGCGGAGCACGATCCCCGACGTCAGGCGGGCCGGGGCCGGCTCGGTGCCCGCGGCGGCGACGGCGGCCGCGTGGTGGTCTTCCAGCCACAGCAGGCGGTCGGCGGTCGCCAGGGTGGCGATCATGCCGGCCGAGGCCGAGGCGGTCGAGGCCAGCTGGGCGCGGGACCGGCGGATCAGCGAGACCGACATGAGCACCGTGCCCAGGGAAATGAAACCGTCGGACGCGCGGACGGCGACGAACGCGATCGCGCCCATCAGGCCCGCCGCGTACAGCAGCCAGCCGACCGACTGGACGGCGAGCACCCGGCGGGCCTCGCGGGCGGCCCGCCGGCTGAGCGTGCCGGTGAGGGACGCGTGCAGGGCCTTCAGGCGGGGCGCGAGGCCGTAGGAGCGCAGCTCGCCCGCGGCCAACGGCGCCGCCGAGATATCGAAGACCAGGCCGGCCAGGCGGCGGTCGGCGGCCATTTCGTCCTCGGACTTCTTCGTGATCTTCTTCGCCACCCGGTCCGCGACCAGCGGCGGCACCGCCGTCACCGGGAGCAGCAGCAGCCACGGGGAGACCGAGCCGAGCAGGATGAGCAGGACGATGATGCGCGCGGCCATCGAGACGTTGCTGAGGATCTGCCGGGGCGCGGACGCGAGCTGGCGGCGACCCGAGTTGAGCAGCTCAACCTGGGCGAGGTAGTCGGACCGCTCCAGGTGCTCAAGCGTCGGCACGCCGCTGATCAGCTCGATCATCCGCCGGGTGCGGTAGACGGCGATCCGGTCGGACAGCGCCATCGCCTCGGTGGTGCCGATGCCGACCAGCACCCAGGCCAGGCCGAGCAGGATCGCGACGACCGCGACGCCCTCGACCAGCTCGCCGCTGTTGCCGGCGAGCGCGCCGTCCGCCAGCAGCTTGTAGCCGAGCGGGTAGCAGGTGGCGGCGATGGAGCCGAGCACGAGCATCGCGGTGACCATGGCCATCCAGCCCGGGGCGGCGCGGAAGCCGTCGAAGAACAGGATGGTGGCCAGCCGCGCGAGCCGGCGCGGTGACGGGCGCTTTCCGCCGGACGGCTCGGGATCGCCGGGCGGGGCGGCGGCTTCGGGGTCGGTGACCGCGGTCACGGCGCGAACCTCGCGGCCTGCAGCCCGTACATCTCGGCGTACGTGCCGCCGGCCCGCACCAGGTCGTCGTGGCTGCCCTGCTCGGTGATCACGCCGCCGTCCAGGACGTAGATGCGCTCAGCGCGGCGGACGGTGGCGAACCGGTGCGAGATCACCAGCGTCGTCAGGCCCGCGGTGATCTCGTGGAAGCGCTCGTAGAAGCGGGCCTCGGCGCGGACGTCGAGCGCGGCGGTCGGCTCGTCGAGCACGAGGACGCGCGCGCCGTGGAAGGTCGCGAACAAGGCGCGGGCGAGCGCGAGGCGCTGCCACTGGCCGCCGGACAGCTCGGCGCCGCCGGGCAGTTCCCGCGACAGCACGGTGTCCCACTGGCGCGGCAGTCCCTCGACGACCGACGAGAAGCCGGACAGCTTCGCGGCGCGTTCCACCCCCTTGCGGTCGTCGGCGTGCTCAAGCGCGCCGAACGCGACGTTGTCGTAGGCGCTGAGCGGGTACCGCACCGGGTCCTGCGGCATCAGCGCGATCATGCGCTGCCACCGGCCCGGGTCGAGCGTGCGCACGTCCGCGCCGTCGACCGTGATCCGGCCGCCCGTCGGGTCGCGGAGCCGGGCAAGCAGGCTCACCAGCGTCGACTTGCCCGCGCCGTTGACCCCGACGAGCGCGGTGGACGTGCCAGAACGCAGCTCAAGGTCCACCCCGGCGAGGACGTCAGCGTTGCCGGTCGGGTAGCGGAACGTGACCGACTCGAACCGCACGGCCTCGCGCGGGGCGTCGCCGGGGTCAGCCGACCCGTCGAGCTCGGACGGGGGCCGCAGGTCCTGCTCGAGACGGTCCGCGTCCGGCAGGCCGAACAGGGTCCAGGCGAGCGTGATGTCGTCCATCGAGACGCTGCCGGCGGCGGCCGTGACCGCGAGCATCGGCAGCATGATCGCCAGCGACCTGGTGCTGATCTCGTGGGTACGCGCCGCGTCGGTGATCGCCGCGATCGCGAGGGCGTAGCCGCCGGTGACAACGACGAAGCAGGCGGCCGCGCGCTTGTGCAGCCCGCGCAGCCCGGCGTGGCCCGCCCTGATCGACTCGGTGAAGTGCCGTGCGTAGCGGCCGCCGAAGAACTCCGCGAGGCCGAAGACCCTGACCTCCTTGGCGTCCCGCGCCTTGGAGCCGACGCCGGTGTAGTACCAGGCCCGGCGCATCTCGGTGGTCTGGCCGCGCATGTCGATCGCCTGCCTGAGCACGGACTTCAGGATCACCTGGCGCACCGTGAGCCACATGAGGAGCAGCAGCAGGCCCAGCCACCAGAAGTACGCCGCGATCACGGCGCAGCCGATGACGCCGGACAAGCGGCCCGCGACCGAGCCCACCCACGTCACCGGGGCGTTGCCGGGGAAGAAGCCGGTCAGCGACCCTTCGGCTGAGGCGAGCCGGTTCAGCGTCTCCTGGTCCTCCAGGTGGGCGACGGTAACCGGGGCGGTGACGGCGGTCAGCAGCCGGGCCTGCAGCTGGCCGCCGATCCGCTGGCTCGCGGCGGTGCCGAGCGCGGCGCCGGCCGGGTCGAGGATCAGCGACCCCGCGTACAGCAGCGCGGCGACGACCAGGGCCGCGATCAGCCGGTCACCGGCCGCCGACGACATGCCGTCCCTGATGGCCGCGGGGACCGCGCCGACCACGAACCCGAAGGCGGCGACTACGAACGGCCCGTCGAAGGTGTCAAGCGCCGCCCACGCGAGGACGCCCGCGCTCAGCGGCTTGCTCGACGCCCACAGCAGGCGCCACGACTGCCGCCCGCTGATTCTGCTGCCGCCCGCGACAAGCGCGCCGACATTGGCTACGGCCACGGTTCGCCACCCTAGTTCTTCGGCGGGTCGGGAGAAAAACCATTTTTTGCCCGAACGGCCGCGTGCTTCGCCGGTCCCGCCCGCCCCGCGTCCTGAGGGTCGTGAGGGTGCGCGGCGGAGGCACGCGGTCGTTCGGGTTAATGCCGGTGCTGACTCTGGCGCTTGTTACTGGTCGTCGCCGATGACCACCGGGTCGGGGAGGAGCCGGCGTTGTACTCCTGCAGGCGCCGGCGGCCGTTCCTGAGTTCAATGACGGACCAGGAGCAGTTCGCCAGGCCGCCGAGGATCGGGGTGTCCTCGACGAAGATGCCGAGGAAGCGCTCCATGCCGATGCGGAGCGCCGCGCCGTGGCTGACCAAGACCGCGAGCTGGCCGTCGCCGAGGGACTCGGCGACGCGGTCGAGCACGACCGCCACCCGGTCGGCGACGGCCCGGCTCGACTCGCCGTTGGGCGGGTTCCAGGTGGCCCGCTCGGCCGGGTAGCGCTCGCGGATCTCCGCGTCGGACAGGCCCTCCCAGTCGCCGCCGAACCGCTCGCGCAGGTCCTTGTCCAGCGTTACCGGCAAGCCGGTCAGCCGGGCCAGCGGAGCGGCGGTCTGCTGGGCGCGGGTCAGGTCGGAGGAGAAGATCGCGTCCGGACGCAGCGTCGCCAGGCGGCGGGCGGCCTGCTCGGCCTGCACGACGCCGGTCTCGTCAAGTGGGATGTCCGTCTGCCCCTGGAACCGGTGCTCGACGTTCCAGGTCGTCTGGCCGTGCCGCCACAGCACGAGCCGCTTGGCTGTGCTCAGCGCGCGTCTCCGCTCACCGTGCTGCCAACCACGGGCGGGTTGCCTACGGTGGCCGCCTCGGGCAGGGGGATGACCGGGCAGTCCTTCCAGATCCGCTCGAGCGCGTAGAAGACGCGCTCCTCCTTGTTCTGGACGTGGACCACGATGTCGCCGTAGTCAAGCAGCACCCAGCGTCCCTCGTTCTCGCCCTCGCGGCGTACCAGGGTGGCGCCCGCCTGCTTGAGCCTGAGCTCTACCTCGTCGATGATCGAGCGGACCTGCCGGTCGTTGGCCCCGGAGCACAGCAGGAACACGTCGGTGATCGCGAGCTGGTCGCTGACGTCGTAGGCGACGATGTCAGCGGCCAGCTTCTCGGCCGCGGCGAGCGCGGCGGTCTCGGTGAGCTCGATGGCCCTTGGTGTGGCAGTCACGTGGCTGGCTCGGCCTCCTTGGTCGGAGATGTTACTGGTCCAGTTTCTCATGCTTACGCAAGCGAGTAGGGAGGCTACCATCCGACGCGACCAGTACCGGTTGGCCGATCTACAGGCCCTGCCACGCCGGCTTGGCCGCGTACACCTCGCGGTAGTAGTCGAGGCGGTCGAGGCGGGCGGCGGCGGCCCGGTCGAGCAGCACGGTGACGTGCGGGTGCAGTTGCAGCGCCGACGCCGGGCAGGACGCCGAGACCGGCCCCTCCACGGCGGCCGCCACCGCCGCCGCCTTGCCTTCCCCGGTGACGATGAGCAGCAGGTGGCGGGCCTGGAGGATGGTGCCGATGCCCTGGGTTAGCACGTGGGTGGGCACCTCATCGGCCGAGCCGAAGAACCGGGCGTTGTCCTTGCGCGTCTGCGTGGTGAGGGTCTTGATCCTGGTGCGGCTGGCCAGCGACGACCCGGGCTCATTGAAGGCCAGGTGACCGTCGGAACCGATGCCGAGGAACTGCAGGTCGACCCCGCCCGCGGCCGCGATCAGCGCCTCGTACCGCTCCCCCGCCGTCGGCAGCCCGTCGGGACTCGGGTCGGGGCCGTTCACCTGATCTGGGCCGATGTCCAGGCCGTCGGTCAGCTCGCGGGCGATCGTGGCCCGGTAGCTCTGCGCCTGGCCGGCCGGCAGGCCGACGTACTCGTCGAGGTTGAAGCAGGTCACCGCCGCGTAGCCGGGGCCGGCGCCGGCCGCGTGGCGGCGGCGCAGCTCGCGGTAGGCCGGCAGCGGGGTCGACCCCGTGGCCAGCCCGAGGACCGCGGCGGGCTTGCGCCGGACGACCGCCTCCACGGTGTCCGCGGCCAGCACGGCGATCTCGTCGGCCGATCCGAGCGGCACGACCTCCATCAGCAGCTTCCCTTCATCTCGCGCCCTTCAGCGGGCATTACGCGCCTGCCGGGCGCTCACCCGGCATTCTCGATCAGGGCAGCCCCGATCGCGCCGACGGGCAGCCGGCCGGGCAGCAGCCGGACGCGGTCGGCCAGGCCGAGGGCGGCGAGGAACGGCGACGCCGCCGCCTGCGACCGCAGCGCCGCGGTGACCGCGGCGAGCAGCGGCTCGCCCACGTGCGCGACGCCGCCGCCGATGATGATCGCGGCCGGGTCGACCGCCAGGCCAAGCATCCTGATCGCGTCGGCCACCCCGGCGGCGAAGCGGTCACGGGCCGCGACCGCTTCCGGGTTTCCCGCCGCCGCCGCGGCGAACAGGGCCTCGGCCGGCGGCTGGCCGCCCGGGGTCGGCCAGGCGGCGGACAGGGCGGAGCCGGAGGCGCGCAGCTCCAGGCAGCCGCGCTGCCCGCACGAGCACAGCGAGCCGGCCGGGTCCACCGGCACGTGCCCGATCTCGCCGGCCGCGCCGTGGATGCCGCGGCGCAGGGTTCCCGACAGCACGAAGCCGGCCGCCAGGCCGGTACCGAGGGCGAGGTAGGCCAGATCGTCGGCGCCGCTGAGCACGTGGGCGCCCCAGGTGGCCGCGTTCAGGTCGTTCTCCACGATGACGGTGGCGCCGGTGCGGTCGGCCAGCTGGTCGGCGAGCGGGAACCACTCGCCGCCGAGGCCGAGGTTGACGGCGTGGGCCACCGTGCCGCGGTGGCGGTCGACGATCCCCGGGATCCCGATGCCGACCCGCGTCGGCAGGGCGCCGTCGAGCGCGGTGGCGAGCAGGTCGAGGACGGTGGTCGTGGTGTCGAGGACCCCGTCCGGGCCCGGGAGGGTGTCCTGGCGGGTCTGCGTGATGACGGTGCCGTCGGCGTCGATCACGGCGCCGAGGATCTTGGTCGCCCCGATGTCCAGGCCGACTCTCAGGGTGCTGGTCACGAGACGCCCAGCTCACCTGAGAGCACCAGCACCGCCGCGCCGACCAGCACGACGTCGTCGCCAAGCGGCGACATGCGCACAACCAGGTCGGCCGCCGAGTCGGCCATCACCCGCTGCCTGATCGTCGCGTCGAGCGCTTCGCGCAGGTCGCCGTCGAGCAGGTCGAGCGGTCCCGCGAGCACGACCTCGTGCAGGTTGAGCGCGGCGACCACCGGCGACAGCACATCGCCGAGCACGGTGCCGACGGACGCCAGCGGGCGCAGGCCGCGCCGCAACTGCGTCGCGGCCAGGATCGTTTCCAGGCAGCCGGTCCGGCCGCAGGCGCAGGGCGCGCCCCCGCGCTCGACGACGACGTGGCCGATCTCGCCCGCGGCCCAGGCGTGCCCCTGGACGAGCGCGCCGCCGACGACAAGGCCGGCGCCGACACCGGTCTCGATGCGCAGCAGCATCAGGTCCGCCGCGGTGGTGCCGCCGAAGGTGTACTCGGCCAGCACCGCGGTGTTGGCGTCGTTGGCGACGTAGACGGGCAGGTCGAGCCGTCGGCGGATGATGCCGGTCAGGTCGACCCCGGCCCAGTGGAGGTTGTCCGCGACGAGCACCACGCCGTGCCCGTCGACGACGCCGGGGGTGCCGACGCCGACGCCGAGCACCGGCCCGTCGATGGCGTCGCGCAGCTTCTCGGCCAGGCCGACGGCGAGGCCGACCGCCTCCTGACCGCAGGCGCCGTGAAGCGGTACCTCCACGCGGTCCTTGACCTGGCCGGACAGGTTGACGACGGCCCCGGCCATCCGGTCGAGGGACGAGAGGTCGAGCGCGACGATGTGCGCGGCATCGGGCAGCAGGCCGACCAGCGTCGGCGGCTTGCCGACCTTGCTCTCGGCCGGCGCGCCGAGCTCGCCGAGCAGGCCGTCGGCGATGAGCCCGCCCACCAGGTCGGAGACCGTCACCCGGGTGAGCCCGGTCGCCCGGGCCAGGTCGGCGCGGGAGGCGGGGCCTTCCGCGAACAGGTGCTGGAGGATAAGCGAACGGTGGTGGCGCCGGGTGTCCTCCGCCAGCAGCTTGCCCATCGGGCGCAGCGGGCGGGGACGCACTCCGCCTGAGTTCACTTAACCGCTCCCGCTGTCAGGCCGCTCACGACGCGCCGCTCGATGAATGCGAACAAGATGATTACCGGCACAGTGGCGACCAGGCCAGCCGCGAACAGGTGTCCCCAGTCGACAGAGTACTCCCCGATGTAGTTGTTGATCGCCACCGTCAGCGGCTGCTGCGACGGTGACTGCCCGAGGCTGAGCGTGAGGGCGACCAGGAACTCGTTCCAGGCGGCGATGAACGTGAAGATCAGGGCGGTCACGATGCCCGGGGCGGCCAGCGGCAGCGTGATCCTGGTCAGGGCGCCCAGCCGGCCGAGGCCGTCGACCATCGACGCCTCCTCGAGCTCGGCGGGGATCGAGGAGAAGAAGGCGTTGAGTATCCAGACCGCGAAGGCGAGGTTGAAGCCGGCGTCGACGATGACGAGCGACAGCGTCGGGGGCAGGCCGAAGTTGACGAACTCGCGCTGGATGCCGACCAGCATGGCGGCCGGCTGGAACATCTGGGTGGCGAGGACGAGCAGCAGGAAGGCGGTGCGGCCGCGGAAGCGGCGGCGCGCGGTGCAGTAGGCGGCGGGCAGGGCGACGAGCAGGACGATGACGGTGGCGCCGGCGGCGATCTCCAGGCTGGTGCCGATGCTGCCGCCCAGGCCGGTTGACCACAGCGTGGTGAAGTTCGAGAAGGTCCAGTGCTTCGGGAGGATGGTGGCCAGGCCGAGCTCGTTGTTCGGCCGCAGCGCCATGATGAGCATCTCGAGATACGGCAGCACGAAGATGGCGGCGATGACGTAGGCCGCGATGGCGATGACCCAGGTGCGCAGCGGCCGGGAGCGCCGCGGCGCCGACCGGGCGGTGCCGCTGAGCCGCGGGGCGGGCTTGGTCGTGGTGATCATCAGCCGACCTGCTCCTTCCAGCGGGTGGTGCTGAGGTAGACGAGGACGATGACGATGACCAGCAGGAAGTTGAAGACCGACATGGACGCCGCCTGGCCGACGTCGCTCACCTTGAGGTCGATCATGTAGATGGTGGAGGTCGAGGTCTCGTAGCCGGGACCGCCGCGGGTCATCTCCCAGATGATCGGGAACGAGTTGAAGACGTTGATGACGTTGATCAGCGTCGCGACCAGGATGGCCGGGCGCAGCAGCGGCAGCGTCACCCCGAGGTAGGACCGCCAGGAGGTCGCGCCGTCGATCGAGGCCGCCTCGTACACATCGCCGGGGATCCCCTGCAGGCCGGACAGGAGGGCGTAGGTGGTGAACGGCAGCGAGACGAAGATCGCGACGGCCATCATCCAGGCCAGCGCGCTGGTCGGGTTGCCGAGCCAGTCCGCCTGGTTGGAGCCGAGCTGCTTGACCACGCCGATGTGGTGCAGGATCACGTTGATGACGCCGACGTTCGGGTCGAGCGCCCACTTGAAGATCAGCGCGGTCATCATCACCGAGGCGGCCCACGGGATGATGAGCGCCCACCGGGTCACCTGGCGGCCGGGGAACTTCTGGTGGAAGAGCTGCGCCAGGCCGAGCGAGATGAGCATGGTCACGGCCACGACGACCACGACCCAGACCACGGTGCGCAGCAGGACGGAGACGAAGTCGGGCTCGTGGAAGAGGTTGGTGTAGTTGGTGGTGCCGTTGTAGCCGGCGACGAAGCCTTCGCCGCCGATCTGCTGGAACGACGACTGCACCATGACCACGACCGGCCAGAGCACGACCACGCCGATGAGCGCGATGGCCGGGCCGAGCCACAGCAACGGCACCAGGCGGCGGAGGGCGGGCATCACTGTCATCTTTAAACGGGCATCCTCTTAGGGGTGGGGCCGCGCGGGACCCGGCGGAGGGGGAGCCAGGCCCCGCGCGGCATCGGTCAGCTGACTATCTCAGCTGGCCGACGTGGTGGCGATCTGCTGCAGCTGCGACAGTTCCGTAGACGGGCTGCCGGTGACCGCGGTGCCGATCGTCTGCTGGATCTTGGCCTTCACGTTGGCCCAGGAGGTGTCGCTCGGGTACTGCACCGAGTTGGGCAGCGCGGTGAGGAACGGGCCGAAGACCGAGTCGGAGGCCAGTGCCTTGCTCGCCGTGGTCGTCGCGGGGAGCAGGTCGTACTCCTTGTCGAAGGCGATCTGGTACTTGTCCTGGTAGGCGAAGTCCAGGAACTCCTTGATCTGCGCCTCGTGGCCGTTCGGCTTGAACGCCGCGACGTTGTCGCAGACTCCGAGGGTGTCGGTCAGCGGGCCGGCCTTGCCCGCGATCGGCACCGAGGTCCAGTCGGACGACTGGAGCACGCCGGCCGACTGGATGATCGGGATGAGCGCCGGCGAGCCGTTGATCATGCCGATCTTGCCCTGCGCGAACTGCTGCCAGAGGTCGGTGCGGTTGACGGTGCCCGGGTTGGGCTCGGTGTCACCGGCGGAGACCAGGCCCTTGAGGAAGGTGAAGGCGGTGACGTTGGCCGCGCTGTTGATGGTGTACTTGCCGGCGGTCTGGTAACCGCCGCCGTCGCCGAGCATCCACAGCAGCGACTCGGCCTGGGCCTCCTCAGAGCCGAGGGGCAGGCCGAAGCCGACGTCGCCGAGCTTCTTGATCTTGGCGGCGTCGGCCTGGATGCCGGCCCAGGTCTGCGGGGCGGACGTGATGCCCGCCTGCGTGAACAGCTTCTTGTTGTAGAAGAGGGTCCGGCTCGAGGTGGTGAACGGCATGCCGTACTGGGTGCCGCTGTAGGTGCCCTGCGCCTGGAACGTCTGCAGCAGGTTGCCCGGGTCCGACAGCACGTCCGAGGCGGGGTAGAGCAGGCCGTCCTTGGCGTAGTTGGAGAAGTAGTCGCCCTCGGTGATGTCCGGGTACTGCTTGTTCTGGATCATCGTCTGGACCTGCTGGTCGAAGTTGGTCCAGGCGATCGAGGTGACGTTGACCTTGATGTTCGGGTGAACCTTCTCGAAGGCGGTGACGATGCCGTCCCAGTACTTCGCGCTGGCGTTGCTCGGGCCAGTGCCGTAGTCGGCGACCACGAGCTTGAGGGTGGTGGTACCGCTGCTGCTGCCACCGGACGAACTGCCGCTGCTGCTGCACGCAGCCAGGGCCAGTGCGGCCGCGGCCGCGAGCGCGGCGCCGGAGATGCGCCTCGCGAACTTCTTGTCCATCGGGGTCTCTTCTCTTTGCGATCAGCTGGGCTGTCTGACAGTGGTCGCCCAGTGGAAGGTTTTTGTTAGTTGACCCTACTTACATATTTTCGTCAAGGGGGGCCGGCCAGGTTTCACACGACTGTGACACGGCCGGTACCTGCGCGCACTTGCGTAACAGGCGGGGCGGGCTGCCGCCCGGCGGGCGCAACGCCGCGGGCGCCGCGGCCCGGCGCTGGGTGGCGGGCAGGCACCGCTTGGCCGGTTTCCCGGTGCCGCCGGGTAATGGGGCGCGTGAAGAGGAAATCCGCGGCCGTTCGGGATCCGATTGATCTTCAGTCAGGGGCTAAAGGAGTCAGCCGGCGGTGCGCGCGTACAGCGCGCGCTTGGCTATGTACTGGACCACGCCGTCGGGCACCAGGTACCAGACCGGCTCGCCGGCGGCTACCCGGTGGCGGCACTCGCTGCTCGAGATCGCCAGGGCGGGGATTTCCACCAGGGAGACCTTGCCGTCGGGCAGGCCGGCGCCGGTGAGCCGGTGACCTGGCCTCGTGCAGCCGATGAAGTGCGCGAGGCTGAACAGGTCGTCGACGTCGTGCCAGGTGAGGATGTTCGCGAGAGCGTCGGCGCCGGTGATGAAGTACAGGTCGGTGTCCGGGCCGTTCGCTTCCTTTAGCTCCCGCAGCGTGTCAATGGTGTACGTGGGACCTGGGCGGTCGATGTCGACGCGGCTCACGGAGAACCTCGGGTTGGACGCGGTGGCGATCACCGTCATCAGGTAGCGGTCCTCGGCGCTCGACACGTTCCTCTCGTTCTTCTGGTACGGCTGGCCCGTGGGCACGAAGATGACCTGGTCGAGGCCGAAGATGTGCGCCACCTCGCTCCCGGCCACGAGGTGGCCGTGGTGGATCGGGTCGAAGGTACCGCCCATCACGCCGACCCGCCTGCGCCCGTTGATCAACTGCCGTCTCCTTCACCGCATGGTCTTGAGATGCTATAGGGACCTTGAGCGGTGAATTGTTCCTGGGCCGGTCTAGTCAGGGCCTCGTAAGTTGCCCTGGCCACCCCTGGGGGTACGCCTACCGCGCTAGTGGGGCTAGGCCTATACTTCCGCGGATACCCCTCCAGGATGATGCGGCACTGTCGCGGTGGGGCTACCATTCGAGATATGACTTCAGTTCCCGATCGGGCCCGTGTCCGGCTCACCGGCATCTCGTCCCGCGCCTACGAGCACCCGGCCGACCGCTCGGCACTTGTCGCGCTGCGCAAGCTGAGCGGCTTCGACGTGCTGCTGAGCAAGCTATTCGGCCTCATCAACGAACGTGCCTTGCGGCTGACCTTCCTGGCCGGCGCGGTCAAGGTCTCCGAGCGCCAGTTCCCGCACATCAACGCGCTCGTGCGGGACGGCGCCTACATCCTCGACCTGCCCGACGTCCCCGACTGCTTCGTCATTCAGTCGCCGATCGTCAACGCGATGGCGATCGGCCGTGACCGGCCGTTCGTCGTGATCACGACCGGCCTCGTGAACCTGCACGACGAGGAGGAGCTCCGCTGGGTCATCGGCCACGAGCTCGGGCACATCCTGTCCGGGCACGCCGTCTACCGGACGATGATGCTCATCCTCATCCAGCTCGCCGCCCGCATCGCCTGGATGCCGATCGGGTACCTCGGGCTGCGGGCCATCATCTGGGGGCTTGAGGAGTGGTTCCGCAAGTCCGAGCTTTCCTGCGACCGGGCGGGGCTGCTGGCCGGGCAGGACGTGGACGCGGCGCGGCGCGCGCTGATGAAGCTCGCCGGCGGGCCGTACCTGTCCGAGCTGAACCCGGACGCGTTCCGCGAGCAGGCGCACGAGTACGACGCGGTGCCCGACCTGCGCGACTCGATCCTGAAGCTGCTCCAGCTGCAGGGGAACACGCACCCCTTCGCCGTCGTCCGGTTCGCCGAGCTCGACCGCTGGGCCACCGACGGCTCGTACGAGGCGATCCTGGCCGGCGACTACCCGCGGCGGGACACCGACCGGGACGCGAAGTTCACCGACTCCATGCGTGACGCGGCCAACTCCTACCGTGACGGCTGGAACCGGTCCGAGGACCCGCTCGCCGGGATCTTCCGCGGCGTCGCGGAGACCGGGGTGCGCGCGGCTTCCGGGCTGTTCGACCGGCTCGGCGGCAACCGCGGGTCCGGCTCGGGCCCGGACTCGAACGACAACAACTAACCGTTCAGCGTCGGAGCGGGGCGCCGGGATACTCCCGGCGCCCCGCTCTCGCGTTTTCCGCCCTGGCGTCATTGCTTGAGTAAGCCGGCCGTGCACTAAAGTGCCCGGGCTCGCGGCTACCCGGGCTCGCGGCTAGAGGATGACCAGGTCGTCGCGGTGCACGACCTCGCGCTCGTACTCCGGGCCGAGCTTGGACGACAGCCAGCGCGTGGAGCGGCCCATCAGCGCGGGCAGTTCCTTGGCGTCGTAGTTGACCAGCCCCCTGGCCACCGGGACGCCCGCCTCGTCCGTCAGGTCGATCGGGTCGCCCGCCTCGAAGGTGCCCTCGACGCCGGTGATGCCGGCCGGGAGCAGGCTGGCGCGGCGACCGATGACAGCCTCGACCGCTCCCTGGTCCAGCTTCAGCGCGCCCCTGGCCACCGCCGCGTGGGCCAGCCAGAG
The DNA here is from genome assembly GCA_963767685.1 of uncultured Actinomycetota bacterium. GTDB lineage: Bacteria > Actinomycetota > Actinomycetes > Streptosporangiales > Streptosporangiaceae > Trebonia. The sequence continues at coordinate 766,403 of CAVYEZ010000001.1, read as the reverse complement.
GAGCCGGGTGCGCTGCCGCTGGCCGGTGGGGGCGAAGTAGGTTCCCGTCTGCTCCCCGGCGATGGCCGCGGCCGCGTGCGCCGCCGAGGTCACGACCGTGGGAATGCCGGCGGAGGTGGCGATCAGCGCCGAGTCGACCTTCGTGGACATGCCGCCCCGGCCAAGGCCGCTCGCGCCGGCCTTGCCCGCCTTGACGTGATCCAGGTCGCGCGGGCAGGCGACCACCTCGAGCTTCCTCGCGCCGCCCCTTCTCGGGTCGCCGTCGTACAGGCCGTCCACGTCGGAAAGCAGGATGAGGGCGTTGGCCCGGCTCACGTGGGCGACGAGGGCGGCCAGCCGGTCGTTGTCGCCGAAGCGGATCTCGTCGGTGGCCACCGTGTCGTTCTCGTTGATGATGGGGACGACCCCGAGCTCGAGCAGGCGGTCGAGGGTCCGGTGGGCGTTGCGGTAGTGGCCGCGGCGCATCAGGTCGTCCGCGGTCAGCAGCACCTGGCCGACGCCGAGGCCGTGCACCCGGAACGCCTCCGTGTAGCGGGCGATGAGCAGGCCCTGGCCGACGCTCGCGGCCGCCTGCTGGGTAGCCAGGTCGCGCGGGCGCTTCGCCAAGCCGAGCGGGGCCAGGCCCGTGGCGATCGCGCCGGAAGTGACCAGCAGCACCTGGTGGCCGGCGTGCGCCCGGGCGGCGATCGCGCCGGTCAGCGCCGCGATGCGGGCGTCGTCGATCGCGCCGTTCCTCGTGGTCAGCGACGACGAGCCGATCTTGACGACGGTCCTTGGCGATCCTGCTATGTCAGGGCGGGCAGCGCGGTGGCCGGCAGGGTCATGCACGGCCTCATCTTTCCAGACGCCAGTCCGAGCCGCGCGGGCCGGCCGCGTGGCCGCCGCCCGCCGGCAGCTCCGGGGCCCAGTCGAAGACGACCGCGTCGTCGAAGTCGCCGATCAGCACCGTGTCGCCGGCCTCGGCGCCCGCCTTGGCCAGGGCCTCCTCGACGCCGAGGCGGGCCAGCCGGTCCGCGAGGTAGCCGACCGCCTCGTCGTTGGTGAAGTCCGTCTGGTTGACCCACCGGAACGGCCGCTCGCCCCGGATCAGGTACGCGCCATCGTCGGTGCGGACGATCTCGAACCCGGAGTCCTTGACCGCGGGCGGCCGGATCACCACGCGGGCCGGCTCCGGCTCGGGGGCCGCGGCGCGGGCCTGGGCGACGATCCCGGCCATCGCGAACTTCAGCTCGCGCAGGCCCTCCGTGGTCGCGGCGGAGACCTCGTAGACCGCCAGGCCGCGCGCCTCAAGCTCGGGCTTCACCAGGTCGGCGAGGTCGCGGGCCTCGGGGACGTCGATCTTGTTGAGCGCGATGATCCGCGGCCGGTCGCTGAGCCTGGTGCCCGTGATGCCGGTGTTCACAAGTGCGGTGCCGACCAGGTCCTCGTACGCGGCCAGCTCGGCCTCGATCGTGTCCAGGTCGGTGATCGGGTCACGGCCGGGTTCGGTCGTCGCGCAGTCGAGCACGTGAACGAGCGCCGCGCAGCGCTCGACGTGGCGCAGGAAGTTGTGGCCGAGCCCCTTGCCCTCGCTCGCGCCGGCGATCAGGCCCGGCACGTCGGCGACGACGTACTGCACGTCGCCGGCCTCCGCGACGCCGAGGTTCGGGATGAGGGTGGTGAACGGGTAGTTCGCGATCTTCGGGCGCGCGGCGGACATGGCGGCGATCAGGGAGGACTTGCCCGCGTTGGGGAAGCCGATGAGGCCGATGTCCGCGACGGTCTTCAGCTCGAGCGTGAGGTCGCGCTCCTCCCCCGGCTCGCCCTTGAGCGCGAAGCCGGGCGCCTTGCGCCTCTGCGAGGCGAGGGCCGCGTTGCCGAGGCCGCCCCGGCCGCCCGCCGCCGCGACGAACCGCGTGCCGGTGCCGACCAGGTCGGCGAGGACCTGGCCGTCCTTGCCGAGCACCACCGTCCCCGTCGGCACCTTGACGACCTGGTCGTCGCCGGCGGCGCCGTTCCTGTTGGACCCCTCGCCCTGATGGCCGTTGGCCGCCTTGCGGACCGGTCGCCGGTGGAAGTCGAGCAGCGTTGAGGTGGACGCGTCCACCTCAAGGATCACGCTGCCGCCACGGCCGCCGTTGCCGCCGTCAGGGCCGCCGAGCGGCTTGAATTTCTCCCGGTGCACCGAGGCACAGCCATGACCGCCGTGGCCAGCCTGCACCTTGAGTACGGCGTGGTCAGCGAACTCCGCCATGATCTATCCCCTTCACCGTCATCCTCGGGGAGGAGCCCCCGCGCCATCCCCGTAAACGCCGATGGCGGGCCGGGAATCCCGGCCCGCCACGAACGTCTGCTATTTGCGACCGCTAGGCCGAGGCCTTCTCGGGCTCCGGCTGCGGAACGATGTTCACCGCGCGCCGACCGCGGAAGCGAGCGAACTCGACCTTCCCCGTGACCAGTGCGAACAGCGTGTCGTCGTCACCGCGGCCGACACCGAGACCGGGGTGGAAGTGGGTGCCGCGCTGGCGGACGATGATCTCGCCGGCGTTGACCTTCTGGCCGCCGAAGCGCTTCACGCCAAGCCGCTGCGCGTTGCTGTCCCGGCCGTTGCGGCTGGACGACGCGCCCTTCTTGTGTGCCATCTCTGCTTGCCCTCTTGTCCTTGCGCCTTATTCAGCTTCAGCCTTGGCGGCCTTGGCCTTCGCGGCCTTGGCCTTCTCCGGCTTCTCGATGCCGGTGATCCGGACCTGGGTGTACTGCTGCCGGTGACCCTGGCGGCGCTTGTAACCCGTCTTGTTCCGGTAGTGGATCATGTTGATCTTCGGACCCTTGGCCGGACCGACCACCTCGGCGGTCACCTCGTAGCCGCTGAGCTCCGCTGGGTCGCTGATGACCGTGTCGCCGTCCACCACGAGCAGCGCGGGGAGCAAGACGCTCGACCCGGCCTCCTCGTCCGCAAGCTTGTCGACGGTGAGCACGTCATCGAGGGCGACCTTCTCCTGCCTGCCACCGCAGCGCACAATCGCGTACACCCGAGAACTGCCTCTCCCTGAGAGCGTGCTCCGCCGTCATTGGCTTGGTTGCCTATAGCGGGCTCGCCACGAACCTGACATGCCATCTTACGTGCATGATGACGACCCGCGACCTCACTTGCCTCGGCGTTACACCGTGCAGGCGTGACGGTCACGTTGATCGCTCCTGGGAAGCATACCAGGTCTTGAGGGCCGAGTCGGCCATCCGCGTCACGGCGCCGGGGCTGGCGGTACCCGGCCGGCCAGGTGGCGCTGACGGTCCTCGTCGTGTGGTCCTCGTCGTGGCGAGAAAGTGGAAGGCGGGGGTCCGGGAGCGTTATGGCGTTCCCGGACCCCCGCCTTCCACGGCGGTCGTCACGACCCCCGGGACTACTCGGGGCTTGCCGCTTCTGAACCAGGCTCCCGCGGCTCGGCGGGGGCTTCGCCGGCAGCCGGCCCTTCCTGCGCCTCGGACGGGAGCGGCGGCCAGGCGCTCGTCTCCAGGGTGAACCCTTCCGGCACGGCCGGGGCTTCCTCGGCCGGGGCTTCCTCGGCCGCGGCCGCTTCCTCGGCTTCAACCGCGACCGGCTCGGCCGGGACGGGTTCCGCCAGGACGGGCTCGGCCAGGACCGGCTCGGCCAGGCCGGCTGCTCGGCTGGCAGGCCGGCTCGGTCGCGGGCGGCTCCACGGTCGCGGGCGGCTCCACGGGGGCGGGCGACTCGGCCGGGGCCAGATCGAACACGCTGGCCGCCACGATCGCCGGCTCGGTGTCGGCGGATGCCGGGAAGTCGGGCTCGTGCGCGGGAACCTGCTCGGAGGTGGCCGGCTCGGTCGTGGCCGCCGCATCGGCCGTCATTGCCGCCGCCTCGGTCGCGGGGAACTCCTCGGGGGCAGGCAACGCCGTCGGCGCGTCCGTGACCGGTGCCGCGTCACTCGCCCGCGGTTCGTCGGCGGGCTCCGCTGGTGGCGCGTCGGCTGGTGGCGCGTCGGCTGGTGCGCGTCGCTAGCGTCGGCGGCCGGCGCCGGTGTCGGTTCCGGCGTGGGCTCGGTTACGACCGTGACGCGGGCCACGGCGGAGCCGGCCCGGGTGCGGCGGACCGGGGGCGCGGACGGGTCCGTAGCCGTGTCGCCGGTCGCGGCCGGGGTGACGACGGCCGGCGCCGGGTCGGCCGACGGGACGACGGGGACAAGAGCCGGGGCGTCGTCGACCAGGACGGCGGTCGCGAAGGCGGTTCCCGCCGAGGTGCTGCGGCGCGGGCGGCGGTTGCCGTTGCCTTCGTTCCCGGTGCCCTCGGGACCGGCCGACCCGTTGCCGGCGGCGGTGTCGGCCCGCGGCGCGGCGGCCGCCTCCACGGCCTCGGAGCGGGGCGCGTCGGCGTCCGGCGCGTCGGCCCGCGGCCCGGCGCTGGCCGGGTAGACGTCCCTCGCGTCCCGGTCATCGTCGCGGCGGTCATCGTCACGGCGGCCGTTGCCGCGGCGGCCGTTGCCGTACCCCGCCTTGGCGTTGCCCGAGCCGTTTCCCTTTCCGTTCCCGTTGCCGGTGGCGTGGCTCGGCGGGGCCGGAACCGGCCGGTGGGCGGTGCCCGCCGACGCGCGGTGGGCCGGCTCGGCCGGGATGTCGAGCGTGATGATCACGCCGCGGCCGTTGCAGCACTCGCACTGCTGCGAGAAGGCCTCAAGCAGCCCGGCGCCCACCCGCTTACGGGTCATCTGCACCAGGCCGAGCGAGGTCACCTCGGCGACCTGATGCTTGGTCCTGTCCCTGGCCAGGCACTCGAGCAGCCGCCGCAGGACCAGCTCGCGGTTCGACTCAAGCACCATGTCGATGAAGTCGATGACGACGATGCCGCCGACGTCACGCAGCCTGAGCTGGCGGACGATCTCCTCCGCGGCCTCCAGGTTGTTCCTGGTGACGGTCTCCTCAAGGTTCCCGCCCTGGCCGGTGAACTTGCCGGTGTTAACGTCGACGACCGTCATCGCCTCGGTGCGGTCGATGACCAGCGAGCCGCCGCTCGGCAGCCACACCTTGCGCTCAAGCGCCTTGGCCAGCTGCTCGTCGATGCGGTAGGAAGCGAAGACGTCATCCCCGGCGTACTCGTTGTCCGGGCTGTCCCAGCGGCTGATCCGTTCGGCGAGGTGCGGCGCGACGTACCTGACGTACTCGTCGATGATCTCCCAGCCGTCCTCGCCGGACACGATCAGCTGGCTGAAGTCCTCGTTGAAGACGTCGCGGATGACCCGGACCGTCAGGTCAGGCTCACCGTAGAGGAGGGCGGGCGCGGTCGCGGTCTTCGCCTTCTTCTCGATGTTCTCCCACTGGGCGGCCAGCCGGGTGATGTCGCGGTCGAGCTCAGCCTCGGCGGCGCCCTCGGCCGCGGTGCGCACGATCACGCCCGCGTTCTCCGGCGTCACCTTCTTCAGGATTTGCTTGAGCCTGGTCCGCTCGGTGTCGGGGAGCTTGCGGCTGATGCCGGTCATCGACGCGCCGGGCACGTAGACCAGGTACCGGCCGGGCAGGCTGACCTGGCTGGTGAGCCGGGCGCCCTTGTGGCCCACCGGGTCCTTGGTGACCTGGACGATCACGGACTGGCCCGGCTTGAGCGCGGACTCGATCCGCTTCGGCTGGCCCTCCAGGCCGCTCGCGTCGAAGTTGACCTCGCCGGCGTAGAGGACGGCGTTGCGGCCCTTGCCGATGTCGACGAACGCGGCCTCCATCGACGGCAGCACGTTCTGTACCTTGCCCAGGTACACGTTGCCGACATAGGAGGCGTGCGTCGTCCGGTTCACGTAGTGCTCGACGAGGACGCCGTCCTCGAGGACGGCGATCTGGGTCCGGTCGCCCCGCTGACGGACCACCATCGTCCGCTCGACGGACTCCCGGCGGGCGAGGAACTCCGACTCCGTGACCACCGGCGGGCGACGGCGGCCCGACTCACGCCCTTCCCGCCTGCGCTGCTTCTTCGCCTCAAGGCGGGTGGAACCCTTGATGGCGCGCACGTCATCGGCCGGGTTGTGCGCCTCGCGGACGTGGACAACGGTGTCCGGCGGGTCGTCCGGCGACGGCATGTCGGTATCCGCCGAGCCGCGGCGCCGCTTGCGACGGCGACGGCGGCCCGAGGCGCCGCCGTCATCGCCGGCATCGCCTTCACCGTCGGCGTCGGCGTCGGCGTCGGCGTCGTCGCCCGTGCTGTCGTCGGCGGCCGCCTGGCCGTCGGCATCGTCATCGGCCGGCGCCTCGGCGCGGACCCGGCCGCGCGGGTTGCGGCGCCGCCGGCGGCGGCCGCCGGCGGACTCCTCCCCCTCGTCGGCGCCCGTCACGGCCGCGGCGCTCGTTACCGCCGCGGCGAGGGTCGGGTCCGCGTCGGCCTCGTCCGCCTCAGCGACCGCGCCGACGCTCTCCGCGCTGAACAGGTCGTCGTCCGTCGCCGCGTCGCGGACCCGGGAGCTACGACCCCGGCCGCGCGTCCTGCGGGTTGTCCGTCCGGACTCGGCGTCTGGCTCGGTCCTGCCGCCAGGCTCGCGGTCGGCGGAGTCCCGGTCACTGGCCGACGGCGGCGCCACCGGCGCAGGCGGCTGGAAGAGCACCTGCGGCGGCTGGAACAGCGCCGCGGGCACCGCGGGCCCCGTGTTAGGCGTCACCGGGCCGGATGTCACAGGCGACTCGGCCGGCCCGTTGAACACCGTCGGTGCGGGAGCGGTTCCCGCGCTCTGGCCATTGGCCTCGTTGTTATTGTCTGTCTCGTGGCTGTTGCGCTCGCTGTCGAGCATACGGGCAATCTCCAGTCAGGCTTCCGGGCGCGGCCGCACGCGAGGTGTCGGCCGCACGCGAGGTGTCGGCGCGCCGCACGGAAGCTCGTAGTGATCGTTCGCCTGGGACACTGCCGCCGCCGCGCGGGAAGAGGTCACGCGCGGCGGTGCGGGCCGCAAGTACACGGGCACTGGGCCCAGGCATGGATGAGTACTTCAGCTCCGGGGTGACTGTGACCACCACTGGGGTCATAGCTGGACCACCCCGGACTCGCCGAGTGATCCCTGCGCGAGCCGCGTCATCAGCGGCTGCCCCGCGGGGAACACATCGGAAACGTCGCGTAGTGCGTTGAGCACATCGTCCGGCCGTACGGACGGGACGGTGTGCCGGACGACCATGCGCAGCGCCGATCCGGCGCTGGGGTCGCCAAGTACATTGAGGCTGACCACGGCCGCTCGTGCGTCCATGCGCCGCAAGCCCTTCGAGGTCAGCCGCTCCACCGGCGCCTCGGTCAGGGCGAGGAACTTACGAACCACCGGCACTACGTTGTCCGCCGGCAGGCCGGGAAGCGCTACCTGCCACTCGGACGCGGTGAGCCGACTCGCCGGCAGTCCCCCGGAGTCCTCAGTGACAGTGATCACGTCTATCCCATCAGGCAGCGCTGCGTTCAGCCCTTCCCGCACGGAGTCCGCCTCGGTCCGGATGGTCAGCGTGAGGCTCAGGTACTCCGCCTCGCTCGCGACCCCGGTCGGGGCGCCGCCTGCATAGGAAATCTTCGGGTGGGGCGTGAACCCGGACGAGTACGCGATCGGCAGGCCTGCCCGTCGCACTCCTCGCTCAAAGGCCCTCGCCACATCCAAGTGGCTGGCAAAACGCATCTTTCCCCGTTTAGCATACCGGACGAGAAGATGCTGGGTCGTGACCGGCTCGCCGCCGTTCTGTATCGCGCCCATGGCTATCTCCCGTTGGTCGCCAGCACGGGAAGCAGGCGCCTTCCGTCCAGCCGCTCTCCTGTCGGGCCCGTCTGGATTTCCGTGCCCATCGCTGGGCAGACCCCGCATTCGTAGCACGGGGTCCACCGGCAGTCCTCCACCTCGCCGGCCCCGGCCGGCTCGATCGCGGACTGCCAGTCCTCCCAGAGCCAGTCCCTGTCGAGGCCAGAATCCAGGTGGTCCCACGGCAGAACCTCGCCGTAGTCACGCTCGCGCGTAGTGTACCAAGCGAGGTCCACCTGCCCCCCGGTCAGCCCCGTCTCGCAGGCCGCGGTCCAGCGGTCGAACGAGAAGTACTCGCTCCAGCCGTCAAACCGCGCGCCGTCCCGCCAGGCGGCCAGGATCACCTGGCCGACCCGCCGGTCACCGCGCGACAGCAGCCCCTCGATCAGCGACGGCGTGCCCTCGTGATAGCGGTAGCCGATCGACCGGCCGTACGCCTTGTCGGCGCGCAGCGCGGCGCCGAGCTGGCGCAGCCGGTCATCGACCACCTCGGGCGGGCACTGCCCCGCCCACTGGAACGGGGTGTGCGGCTTCGGGACGAACCCGCCGATCGACACCGTGCAGCGGATGTCCTTCCGGCCGGTCGCCGCCCGCCCGGCCGCGATCACCTTCCTGGCCAGGTCGGCGACGGCAATCACGTCCTCGTCGGCCTCGGTCGGCAGGCCGCACATGAAGTAAAGCTTCACCTGCCGCCAGCCGTTGGCATAGGCCGTGGTGACGGTGCGGATGAGGTCCTCCTCGGTGACCATCTTGTTGATCACCTTGCGCATCCGCTCGGACCCGCCCTCCGGGGCGAACGTCAGGCCCGAGCGCTTGCCGTTCCTTGACAGCTCGTCGGCGAGGGTGACGTTGAAGGCGTCGACCCGGGTCGACGGCAGGGAGAGGCCGACCTTAGACCCCTCGTAGCAGTCGGCCAGGTCGATGGCGATCTCGTTGATCTCGCTGTGGTCGGCGCTCGACAGCGATAGCAGCCCGACCTCGGAGAAGCCGGTCGACTGCAGGCCGGACTTCACCATGTTGCCGACCGTGGTGATCGACCGCTCGCGCACCGGCCGGGTGATCATGCCCGCCTGGCAGAAGCGGCAGCCGCGCGTGCAGCCGCGGAAGATCTCCACGCTGTACCGCTCGTGCACGGTCTCGGCGACCGGGACGACCGGCGCCTTCGGATAGGGCCAGCCGTCCAGGTCGAGCAGCGTGTGCTTGCGCACCGACGCGGGCACGCCCGGCCGGTTCGGCGCCACCCGGGCGATGCGCCCGTCGGAGAGGTACGTCACGTCGTAGAACTTCGGGACGTAGACGCCGCCGGTCGCGGCGAGCGACAGCAGGAGCCCGTCCCGCCCGCCCGGGCAGCCGTCCTGCTTCCACTGGCGGACGATCGCGGTAATGGCGAGCACGGCCTCCTCGCCGTCGCCAATGACCACGGCGTCGAGGAAGTCCGCGAGCGGCTCCGGGTTGAACGCCGCGTGCCCGCCCGCGAGCACGACCGGGTCGGTGATCGTCCGGTCCGCGGCCGACAGCGGGATGCCGGCCAGGTCGAGGGCGGTCAGCAGGTTGGTGTAGCCGAGCTCGGTGGAGAAGGACACGCCGAGGACGTCGAAGGCCGACACCGGGCGGTGCGCGTCCACGGTGAACTGCGGAATGCCGTGGGCCCGCATGAGCTTCTCGAGGTCGGGCCAGACGCTGTAGGTGCGCTCGGCGAGCACGCCGGGCTGCTCGTTCAGCACCTCGTAGAGGATCGCGATGCCCTGGTTGGGCTGGCCCACCTCGTAGGCGTCCGGGTACAGCAGCGCCCACCGGACATCAGCGTCATCCCACGCCTTAACCACGGAATTCACCTCACCGCCGACATACTGCACCGGCTTGCGGACCAGCGGCAGTAGCGGCTCTAGCTGAGGGAAGACCGACTCGATAGGCATACCCCCAGGGTACCTATGCCTGCGAACGGACAGTCGCCACTTGCCGCCGTCCCGGCGGCCGGACGTGCCTCGCGCGCCGGGGCTTCTAGCATGATCACTGCGCTACCTGAGCGCGCGGGAGCGACGGAGGCGGGATTGGCTTGAGCCTGTATTGCACTGGTAACTACCGGACCGAGGAGCAGCTGGAGGAGATGCGGCGGCTCGAGGCGGCGGGAATCTGCCTGTTCTGCCCGGCGTCGCTGCGCGCGCACCCCCGCCAGCAGGTGATCTTCGAGACCAGGCACTGGGCGGTGACGCCCAACGAGTTCCCGTACCGGGGCACGCGGCTGCACCTGCTCGTCGTCCCGCACCGGCACGTGAGCGATATGGCGGACCTGGACGACGAGGCACTCGCCGACTTCTGGAGCGCGGTGCGCGAGGTCCGCGGGCGGTTCGGCCTGGACCACTATGGCCTCGGCGTCCGCAACGGCAACTGCAACTTCACCGGCGCCACCATCGCGCACGTCCACGCCCACGTCCTCGTCGGCGACCCGTCCCTCGACCCCGAGGTCCCGGTCCGCATGCGCTTCAGCTCCCGCCCCCGCTAGCCCCGTGCTAGCCAACACGGCCACTGCGGGTCCGCGGGCGGCTGGTGTGCAGAGTTATCCAGAACGGGTTCCTGTTTCACGCGTCGGCGCCGTGACTGTTTTGCTCGTGGTTACCAGAGTGGCTGCTAGTGACTTGTGCAACGGCGGCCGGCGCTGGCCGTCCCGGCCCGGGGTGCCACAGGGACGAAAATGACGCCGACCAGCGCCAGCCTTGAGTGCCACCGGGCCAGAAAATACCGGCCTTGGGTGCCGCGAGGACGCTAGATGCGTCCCTGGGTGCCGCAAGGCGAGAAAATGTTAAGCATGGGTGCCACAAGGCCAGAATGCGCTGGGCGGGGTGCCACCAGGCCAGGATGCGTTGGCCCTGGCGGCCACAAGGGCGGAAAACGACGCCGCCCCTCCCAGCCTTGAGTGCCACCGGGCCAGAAATACCGGCCTTGGGTGCCGCGAGGACGCTAGATGCGTCCCTGGGTGCCACAAGGCGAGGTTGCGTTGGCCCTGGGGGCCGCAAGGCCAGAAATGCCCTAGTCCTGGGGACCGCAAGGCCATAACGTGCGGCTGGGGCCCGAGAACCTGCTCGAAGCGGGGTGGTTCCAGGCCGGATGATTCCAGGCCGGATGATTCCAGGCCGGATGGTTGCTAGCGGGATGGTTGCGAGCGGGGTGGTTCGAAGCGTCGCTGGAAGGGGGTGGCTGGGGGTGTCCGTGTTACGGGGCTGGGTCTGCGGTGGCGGGGGGTACCCAGAGCAGTTCGACGCCGGCGGCGTGCAGGACCTTGTCGCCGTCCAGCACCGAGTAGGGGCCGGTGAAGTAGCAGCGGCGCAAGCCCGACTCCGCGATGAGGCGGGCGCAGGCCGGGCAGGGAAACGTCGTGACGTAGAGGTCCGCGCCGTCGAGGGCCCGGCCCGCCCGCGCGGCCTGCGCGATCACTGACGCCTCGGCGTGGATGGCGGTCGACAGGTCGGTGCGGACCCCGCGGCTGAAGCCGTCCCTCGGGTCACCGTCGGTGTACGGCGCGTACTCGGTCGGGCAGTGATGGTTCCAGGCCGCGCCGAGTATCTCCTCACCGCGCCAGGCGATGGCGCCGACCTGCCGCCACCAGTCCGAGCTGTGGCCCGCCAGCTTCATGGCGTAGCCGGTCAGCCGGCCGGGAAGCTCGCCGACCGCGACCGTGCCGTCGAATTCGGCGGGCCGCCGTGCCTGGCTCCACTCTCTGTCCCAGCGCAGGAAGGTCTGGTCGAAGACGAGTTCCCGGCCGTTGCCGAGGTGGTGCTCGGCCGCCAGGTTCCGCGTGATGTCCTCGTCCGGCAGGACCAGGGTTTCCGCCGTCACGGCGGCCGGCAGGTCGGCGGGCTCGATCACCCGGACCGGCGTGCCCGGCAGCATGACCCGCAGGAACTGGGCGGACCGCTCCGGCGGCAGCGCCCGGATGTCCTTGGCCAGGCTCTTGAACCGGTCGCGGAACCCGGCCCCCAGGACCAGCGCCTCGGCCGCGTCCGCGTGCCGGGTGAACAGGGCCTCGTGGCCCGCGTGCACGACCGGGAGGTACAGCAGTACCTGCTTCAACTGCGCGACCGGGTGGCCGAGGCCAGCTTGCTGCGGGCCGAGCCGGCGTTGCCCGCGGAGACCGGCGGCGCCGGGTTGGCGATGATGATGTCCCGCAGCCGCGCCGACGTGCTGACGGTCGCCATGCGCTCGAGCACCTCGACCCGGCCGCAGTAGCTGGCCTCGAGCTCGCGGATCTCCGCCTGCGTGTAGGTGTCCTCGGTGGCGACCAGGACGTCAGGCCGCACGGCCTTGATCAGCGCCCACTTGAGGTGACTGGTCTGCTTGAGCGTGACGAGCCCCACGCCGCGCTGATGGGTAACCATGCGGAGCCGTTCCATCTGCGGGACGACCGGCCTGTTCTCGCCCTTGCGGGCGCGGATCTTCTCGTCGCTGTCCAGCCCCACGATGAGGAAGTCGCCGAACTGGCGGGCCGCCTCCAGGTACATCGAGTGGCCCTCGTGCAGGATGTCGAAGGAGCCGCTGGTCAGCACGATCTTGAAGCCGAGGGTGCGCAGCGCGTTGACCGTCGTCTCAATCTTCTCGTAGTCCTCGACGAAGCGCTGGTCGAAGTTGGACGCGTCCGCGAACAGGCTGTTCGAGACGCCCAGGGGCTGCACCAGCGGGGCCGGGCCGAAGCTCCTGCCCCCGGTGCTGGCAGACACAGTGCCGGCGGAAGACGAGCCCGCGCCTGGCCGGCGGCTGCTCTCCCGGCCGAATAGCTGCCTGATCGTCTTCATGGGGCTCCCTTGTCCAGTGAACCTTGCTCCGTCGCGGCGCCAGCAAAGGAGCGAGGTCCATCTTTCATCATGCTAGCCGGGCGTCTGCCCTGGGTAACGGGACTCGCCCGCCGGCCGTCGGGGCCGGTGCCTGGCGTTTCAGGTGGCGACGGGAATGCTGCCGATGGGCGGGTTCGGGTGGTAGTCGGACAGGTCGAAGTGCTCCGCGCGGAAGTCGTGGATGTCCGTGACCGCCCGTCCGGCCTCGTTGAGCGTGACGGTCGGCAGCGGTCGCGGCTCGGTGGCCAGCATGGCGCGGACGGCGTCGACCTGATCGGCGTAGATGTGGGCGTCGGAGATCGTGTGGTAGTAGGCCACCGCCCGGTAGCCGGTGAGCTGCTCCAGCATGAGCGCGAGCGCGGCGTACTGGATCATGTTGGCCGGGACGCCCACCGGCACGTCGCCGGACCGCTGGGTCATGTGGAGGTGCAGGCCGCCGTCGAGCACGCGCACGTGGACCCAGCCGTGGCACGGCGCGATCGTCGTCCTCGGCTGCTTGCCCGCACCCCTGACCTGGTAGGGCGCGATCCACGGGTCAACGAAGTGGGTACGCAGCTCGGGCAGCTCCCGCAGCTGCTCGACGAGGTGCTTGAACTGGTCGAACGGCGGCCCGTCGGGCGCGGGAAAGTCGTGGAAGGCGGCGCCGTACGAGCCCGGCCCGATGCTGCCGGGCTCGATCCCCTTGCTGAGCGTCTTCTCCGGGGTCGCCCACGGGCCCCACCAGTCCACGCCGAAGTCCTCGAGCTCCTTCAGCGTGGTCGCGCCGTTGATGAACGCGCACAGCTCGCCGATGGGCTTGCGCCAGAATGACCTAATGCTGCGCTCGGTGATCACGGGGAAGCCCAGGGCGAGGGGGAACGTCATCGTCTGCTGCATGACCGTCAGCGCGTTGACGCCCTGCCTGGTCTCGGTCTCGATGCCCGCGCCGAGGATCCGCTCGAGGACCCGCCGGTACTCCGTGGAAACGGGGCGCTGGTCATACGGCAGGTAATCCATAGCCTGACAGCTTAGCGGCGCGGCCTTCGGCGGCGGCCCTCTTGCCCGGCCGGCACGCCAGGCCACGTGCCAGCCAGGTGCGGCGGTGAGCGGCCACCCCCCTGGCAGCGAGGAGGCGCGCAGCGCTTGCGGGCACCGTCACCGCCGCCAGGCGATCAGCCCTCCGTCTTGGTCAGCTCCCATTGCCAGTTGGGCCCGCGCGCCAGCACGCCTTCCTCACGGAGTTCGTCAAGCTGCAGGACGATCTCCCGGCCGTCGTCGCTGCCAAGGGCGTCCATGATCTCGCGGAAGTAGAGCGGGCCGTCCTGCAATGCCTCGCGGACACTGCCCACGCGGCGCTCGCGGCTCACCTGCGGCGGCGTCGGGCGCCACTTCTCCATGGAGTCGCCGGGGAGTCCGGCGGTGGCGTCCAGGCCCACCTTGGAGAGAGTCCCGCTGTCGGAGACCGTCGGATCGGAGTAGTACCCGGGGAAACCCTCGGCCACCACCAGGTCACGATCCGGGCGGAACCGCGTGGACAGCGCCCATTCCACGTCGGCGTCGTTCCGCACGTCGACGTCGGAGTCGACGACCACCACGTGCTTCATGCCCGGCAGCGCGAAGAGCGCGGAGATCACCGAGCGGGCCTGGCCCGGTGCCGCGGCCGGGTCGAGCGCCACGCGAACGTGCTGCCCGACCGCCACGGCGTCCACCGCGTGCACCGCGGCCGGGACGATCCTCGCCGCCCGCAGGGTCGCCTGCGCCGCGAACTCGGTGTGCAGGGACGCGACCGGCGTGCCCTCCATCCGTGCCATGTTCCTGCCACCGTGGAGGACGCTCTGGTGCAGCACATCGCGGCGCATCGCGACCGCGGTGACGTGGAAGACCGGGTCGATGTGGGCGGCGCCGTAGAATCCCCAGAACTCGCCGTAGGGCCCGTCGAGCTCGCGGTACCCCAGCTCGTCGAGGTAGCCCTCGATGATCATCTCGGCGTCGGCGGGGGCCGGAACGCCGTTGGTCACTCCTCGCACCATCGCCAGGGGAGCACCGCGCAAGGTCGCCACCAGGTCGAACTCGTCACCAGGACGGCGCGAGGTGGCCGCGAGGTAGGACGTGGGATGGGAGCCGATGGCGAAGCTGATGGGAAGCCGCTCGCCCCGCTCGACGCACGCCCGGTAGGTGGCCTTCAGGTCCGACGGCGCGGTGAGGTTCGTCGTCAGTTGCCTGCGGCCGCGCAGCATCAGCCTCCGGCAGCCGACGTTTTGCTTCCCGGTGGCGGGATCGAGCGAGAAGTCGATCGCAGAGGAGATGTAGGGACCGCCGTCCAGGTCGTGCTGCAGGTAGAAGGGCAGCCTGGTCAGGTCGATGTCATCGCCGGTAAGCACGACCTCGTGAACAGGCGCGTCGGAGGAGGGTATTTCGAAGTGTGCCTGCGGATTGGCCAGCCGGCGCCCGTATTCGCGCAGGCTGTCGGTTTCTTCGACCCCAAGGGCGATGGCCAGGCGCCGTCGCGATCCCATCACCCCGACCACGAGCTCCAGCTGCCCGGGTCCGGCCTTGCGGAAGAGCACCGCCTTGCCCGACGCCTCGACGATGGAACTGATATCGGCAAGCGCCACGGGCTCATCGTGCACCTCCACCTCGCCGAGCTCCGTCAGCTGCTCCACGAGCCTCCGCAGGCGGAAGCGGTCGGGATCAACATCGCGTGCGTTCATGTCTCCTCTTTCCAACGGGTGGTTACTGCGGTTTCCGGTGAGCCCGAGCGCGCCGGGCGGCCGGCTGGCTGCCTTCCCAGCGCTGTACGGCGTCGCTGTCCAGGCCGAATAGGTCGAAGACCCGCCCGACGGTCTGGTCGACAATGTCGTCGACCGTCTGCGGGCGGTGATAGAAGGCCGGCACCGGCGGCACGATGATGCCGCCCGCCGCCGTCACCTCGGTCATCAGGCGAAGATGGGACAGGTGCAGTGGCGTCTCGCGGACGACGAGCACGAGCCTGCGGCGTTCCTTCAGTACGACGTCGGCGGCGCGCACGACCAGGTTGTCGTTGTGACAGTTCGCGACGCCGGACAGCGTCTTGATGCTGCAGGGGATCACGATCATGCCGTCCGTGCGGTACGAGCCACTGGAGATGGGCGCGGCGAGGTCGTCTTCGCGGTACACCGCGTCGGCCAGTTTCATGACCGCGGCGGCGTCGGTCGCCGTCTCGTACGCGAGCGTCTTGCGCGCCCCCTCGGTGATGATCAGGTGCGTCTCGATCTCGGGCATGTCGCGCAGCAGCTCGACCGCGCGCACGCCGTAAACGGCACCGGACGCGCCCGTGATGGCCACCACGATCCGGCGCCGCCTCTCAGGAGCTGGCGTATGCGTCATCCGGTAGCCTCCCGCAGCCCCCGCAGGTGGCCGTCGTAGTGAATGACGGGCCGTCCGCCGCCGGCGGCCGAGGCCCACGTGACCCGGCCGACCACGATGTCGTGCCCGCCAAAGGGATAGATGTCCTCGACCTCGCACTCGAACGCCGCCACGCAGCCGTCGAGCACCGGGACGCCGCCGGCGGGACCAGGCGAGAACGGCACGCCCGAGAAGCGGGCACCCGGCTCCGGTGACCTGGCCGCGAACGTGGCGGCGTACGCCTGCTGCTCCTCGCTCAGCACGTTGACGCCGAACCGGCGCGCCGTCCCGACGAGCTCACGGGTACGGCCGCCGGCCCGCAGCGTGGTCAAGAGCAACGGCGGCGTCGCGTGCTCCGCCCACGCCATGCCGGTGCACCCGTGCGGTCGCCCGTCGTCGAGCGTCGTGATGACCGCGACGGCGACCGCGAGCCTGCCGAATCCCGCCCGGATCGTCCGGGCCCGATCGTCGGTCATGCGGCCGGGCCGGCGGTGCGCTGCCATGCCAGGACGCGGCGCTCAAGGAGGCTGAACGCCGCGTTGAGCAGCAGGCCGAGCAGGCCGAGGAAGACGATCACGCTCCACATGCCGGGCACGTTGAAGACCGACTGGTCCTGCAGCATCTCGCGGCCGATGCCGTTCGTGCTGCCGACGAACTCCGAGACGACCATCATGACCAGGGCGAGCGCCAGGCTCAGCCGGAGGCCGGCGAGGATCTTGGGTGCCGCGCTCGGCAGGATGATGCGGAACAGCCGGGTGGCGGGCGGGATGCGGAAGGCGCGGGCCGTTTCGAGGTGGCCCGGGTCGACGTGCCGGGCGCCGTCGATGGAATTGATCAGTACCGGCCAGATGACGCCGAAGATGATCGTCGCGAGTTCCATCGGCGTGCCGATGTTGAACACGAACAGGAACACCGGCACCAGGGCGGGCGGCGGGACGGCCCGGGCGAAGTGGACGACGGGCTCGGTGAGGTCGGCGAGCAGCGGCACCCGGCCGATCGCCACGCCGACCGCGATCCCGGCGAAGGAGGCGATGGCCCAGCCGGCGAACATGCGTTCAACGCTCGGCAGCAGGTTGGCGGTCGCGTCCGGGGTAAGCCACAGGTGGCTGGCCGGCCCGGAGAACCACTGGTGGTACATCGCGGGCACGATCGCGGACGGCGGCAGGAAGTAGGGGCTGCTCGCCGCCTCGGTGGCGAGCTGCCAGGCGCCGACGGCGGCCGCGATCGCGAGCAGCCGCAGCGTCAGCACGAGCAGGCGGCGGTTCCCGGCCCGGGTCCGGACGTCGGCGGGGCGGGCGGCGGGCGGGCGGGCGGGTCGCCGCGCCGCCGGGATGGTCATGCGCCGGCTCACGACTGCGCGCCGGCGGTGGCGGTCAGGGCGAAGTGCCACCGGAACAGGCGCCGCCCGGCCGCGGCGAACACGCCGTTGACGGCCAGGCCGATCAGCCCGGTCCAGACCGCTATCGCGATCATGACGGCCATGTCCCCCGATCCGCTTTCCTCCTGGGCCGCGAAGGCGCCGATGCCGCCCATCCCGGTGCCGATGAGCTCGACGGCGACGGCGACCACGAACGCGAACGACGCGGCGACCCGCACGCCGGTGGCGATGAACGGCGCCGCGCTCGGCAGCGACACCAGGCGCGCGACGGACAGCGGACCGAAGCCGAAAGAGCGCAGCGTCTCCACCGCCAGCGGGTCGACGCTGCGCACCCCGTAGATCGTGTTGATCAGCACCGGCCACACGGACGCGAACGCGACGACCGCTACCTCGGTGCGCTGGTTGTCCTGGATGATCAGCAGGGCAAGCGGGACGAGCACGACCGCGGGAACCGGCCGCACGAACTCGATCACCGGCCGCACCGCGGCTTCGAGCAGGGGCAGCGTGCCGAGCAGCAGGCCCACGGGCACGGCGATGACGACCGCGATCGCCATCGCCTCGGCCCATTCCTCCATGGTGGAGCCGACGCTGGCCAGGAACGAGCCGTTCCTGGCCAGGTCGGCGGCGCTGCCGAGCACCGCGGACGGCAGCGGGAAGGTCGCCGGGCTCACCCGGCCGGCCCACAGGGCCAGCTGCGCGGCCCCGAACAGCAGGACCAGCCCGACCGAGCCCAGGAAAACACTGCGGCCGCGGTAAGCCCGGTGCAAGACGGCGGGCATTAGCTCTCCGAGCCCGCCAGGGGATCGTACATGGGCTTGACGTCGAAGCTCTTCGGCAGGGCACCAACCTGCTCCATCACTTCGGCCACCCGCTCCAGCCGGGTCAGGCTGAGCGTCGTGTTGAACGTGGGCAGGGAGATGACCTTGGCTATCGCCGGCTTCATCGTCGGGATGAACTTGGGCAGCTCGCTCCGGACGTAGCTGGGGTTGCTGGCGGCGACCTGGAGCGCCTCGCCCATCGCGCGCTGGAAGGCGGCCACGGTCTTGGGGTACTTCTGCGCGAAGGAGGCACTGGTGACCCAGCACGTTATCGGGAAGCTGGACATCGCACCGGTCGTCATGTCGACGAGTATCCGGTCGCCCGCGGCGGCCTCCGCGATCGTGACGAACGGCTCGATCATGAAGGCGGCGTCGACCTCGTTCCTGGCCAGCGCCTGCTGCGCGTTGGGGAAGGGAACCACCACGGTGGTGTAGTCCGCGCTCGTCATCTGGTACGGCTTCATCAGGACGTCGAGAGCGACCGCGCCGAAGTTGACGCCTGGCGCGGGTATGGCGACCTTCTTGCCTTTGAGCTGCGCAAGCGACGTGATTTTCGAGTTCTTACTTACCAGCAGTACGTCGTTGTCGCTCGACGCCTGCGTGTCGTCGGCCACGACCCGCTGGTTCAGGCCGGGAACCGTCTGCTCCTGCTCGAGCATGCCGATGTAGTTCTGATCGCCAAAGTCCATGGTGTGGCTGATCAGGCCGGTCACCGTCTGGTTGGTCGTCGCCTCGGTGGTGAGGTTGACATTTAGCCCCTGCTGCTTGAAGAAGCCCTTGTCCTCGGCGATCTGTATGGTCACGGTGTCCGCGCTCTTCAGAGTGCCGATCGTGATGGTGGACAGTTCCGGCGCGCCGCTGGCGCCGCTGCTTGCGCCACCGCCGGCGGTGGCGCTTGACCCGGAACTGCACGCGGTAATGCCAACAGCGAGCCCGGCTATCGCGAGCACGAGCGCTCTGCGGTACATGCGCGAGGCTTTCATTGTCCTCCTATTTATTAATTCCTGGTAACCGAGGTGAAACAGTTAGCCCAGATGTGCTGGGTCTCGGGTATGCGGCTTCGGCAGGTCAGCAAGGCTCGGGCAGCTTGGCCGCGCGGACGAGGCGGCTCACCTCGGCGCGCAGCCGCGCGAACTCGCGCAGTTCCTTGGTGGCGATCTGGTCCCTCGGCGCGGGCAGGTCGACCGGCACGTCGGCCACGACTCGGCCGGGTCCGTGGCTGAGCACCACCACCCGGTCGCCTATGTAGACGCTCTCGTCGATGTCGTGCGTGACGAGCAGGATCGTGATGCTCCGCTCGGCTCGTACCCGCAGCACCAGGTCTTCCAGGTCCTCCCGCATCTGCGCGTCCATCGAGCCGAAGGGCTCGTCCATCAGCAGCAGCACCGGGTCGCAGGCGAGCGCACGGGCGATGGCGACCCGCTGCTGCATGCCGCCGGACAACTGCCACGGATACCGGCCGGCGAGGCCGGCCAGGCCAACCGACTCGAGGGCGGTGAAGGCGCGCTGGCGGCGCGCGGCGCGCCCGTTCTTGGCAATGCCGTTCTTCGCGCGGCGCAACGGGAGCGCCACGTTGTCCGCGACGGTCAGCCACGGGTAGAGCGAGCGGCCGTAGTCCTGGAAGACCACCGCGAGCCGGTCGGGAACCCTGGTCACGGGCACCCCGCCGAGCACCACCTGCCCGCTCGTCGTCGGCAGCAGGCCCGCCAGGCAGCGCAGGAGCGTGGACTTGCCGCACCCGGACGGGCCGACGATCGTCACGAGTTCCCCGTCGGTCACCTGAAGGCTGACGTCGGCGATGGCCAGGTGAGACCCGTAGGCCCGGGTCAGGCCGGTTACCTCAAGCCCGGTGGTCTGAAGCACGGTGCTCCCTATTCGGCTTGCCAATTGAGCTGACTACGGCCGTTGCCAATGTTGCGGTTTGTACCGCCTGGGGCACCGGTTCTTGCAGTTCGTTACATTGACAAATTTGCATTAAGAAAGTTGCGCGGGTAAATGCGCAGGCCAAGCCGCGCCCGGGTTAGGACAATACCTAATCATCGCGCGCCGCCGACGTCGCAAACGAAGGATTCCCTGCTTAACCTAACCATCGGAAATCTATATACCCCGGCATATCATTACGGAATGGAAATGTCTCATAAATTAGCGGCGCATGGCGGCGCACGCTTGATTAGCTTTGCAACTGCGCTTTGGGAGCGGTCACCCAGGGTTCCGAGCCCTCGGTTTAGCTGTTTGCATCAATACACGTGTAATTCCCGCCGTCCTCCTCCCCGGTTCGGCGGGTTCCGCGAATGGGAAGCAGAGGGCCCCCTGGGATGGTCGGTAAGGACAGCGGGAGCATCGCGGGCGTACTCGCGGCCGACGGCGCACCTCGACAGGCCGGTCCCAGCGGCGTCAGCCGGCCGAGCCGGACTTCGACCCGCTGGCACCTGCGGAACTGGCGAATGCGATGGCGGGTGCTCGCCCTCGTCCTGGTTCCCACGGTGGCGGCGCTGACGCTCGGCGCCCTCCGCGTCCAGGCGGCGAGCAGCACCGCGGCCACCGCCTCGCGCACCGCGCAACTCGGTGTTCTCGGGAGCGACATCACCGCGCTCGCCGAGGCCGTTGAGGACGAGCGGGACCTCACCGCCGGCTTTGTCGCCGCACAGCAGAGCAACCAGAGGGCGCTGGCCGCGTCCTCCCTCCGCGAGTTGCAGAGCCAGTACTCGGTCACCGGGAGCCGCATGGCCGCGGTCGAGGGACTGGCGGGCCAGATCGGCCCGGCTTACCCGGCCGCCGCCCAGACGGACCTGGCGTCCGCCCTGAGCAGCCTCTCCGGGCTGACCGAGCTGCGCTCGCTCGCGCACAGCCAGATCACGGCGCTCACGCTGACCGTGCACTACTCCACCGTCATCGCGTCCCTGCTCGCGTTCGACAACGACATCGCGGCGGGCAGCCCGAGCGCGCAGCTCGCGCAGACGGTCACCTCGATCGAGGCGCTCGCCCAGGCGGAGGAGGAGACCTCACAGCAGCGGGCCGTGCTCTACTCCGGGCTGATCGAGGGCCAGTTCGAGCTCGGCGCCCTGACCACCCTCACCAGCGCGCAGTCGAGCGAGGCGAGCGACCTGTCCTCCTTCCAGAAGGTGGCTGTCGACCTGCCCGCCTACGTCGCCCCGACGGGCCTGTCTCCCGCGCTCAGTGAGGAGCAGCAGTACAACGACACCGTTGCCGGGCCCGATGTCGAGGCCGCACTGGCGACCGAGCAGGACGCCGTGGTCAGCGGCCAGTCGCTGAACGGGGTCGACAGCCCGCAGGACTGGTTCAGCAACATGACGTTCACGCTCAGCCAGACGCGGAACGTGCTCGGTAACGAGCTGACCTCGGCCACCGTGCAGGCCAACTCCGTGCAGCAGGGAGCGCGGAACTCGGAGAAGCTGACCGGGATCGTGGTGCTGATCCTGCTCCTGCTCGTCCTGGCCATCACGGTGGTGATGGCCAGGTCCATGATCCTGCCGCTGCGCCGGCTGCGCACGGATGCCCTGGACGTGGCGGGCAACCGCCTGCCCGACATGGTCCGGCGGCTCGGCGAGAGCGAGGGCTCGGGCGAGAGCGTCGAACTTGAGCCCATCGGCATCGACTCGACCGACGAGATCGGCGAGGTGGCCCGCGCGTTCGACCAGGTGCACAGCGAGGCCGTCCGGCTCGCGGGCGACGAGGCCATGCTGCGGACAAACCTGAACTCCATGTTCGTGAACCTGTCGCGCCGCAGCCAGACGATGATCGAGCGGCAACTGGGCATCATCGAGTCGCTCGAGCAGACCGAGCAGGACTCCGGCCGGCTCAGCAGCTTGTTCCGGCTCGACCACCTGGCGACCCGGATGCGCCGCAACTCGGAGAACCTCCTGGTGCTCGCCGGGCACGAAGCGCCGCGCAAGTGGACGCAGCCGGTGGCGCTGGTGGACGTGCTGCGGGCCGCCCTTTCGGAGATCGAGCAGTACGAGCGGATCGCCCTCAACGTGCAGTCGGGCCTGGTCATCGCCGGGCGGGCCGCGAGCGACGTGGTGCACCTGGTGGCGGAGCTAGTGGAGAACGCGACGACGTTCTCCCGCAAGGACACCCAGGTGTACGTCACCGGCCAGGTGCTGGTCAGCAACGGGGTGCTGATCGAGATCACCGACGAGGGGCTCGGCATCCCCGAGCAGGAACTCGCCTACGCGAACTGGCGCCTGGACAACCCGCCGGTGATCGACGTCGCGGTGTCGCGACGGATGGGCCTGTTCGTGGTGGGCCGACTGGCGGCCAGGCACGGGATCAAGGTCCGGCTGCGGCGCGCGCAGAGCGGCGGGCTGTCCGCGCTGATCTGGGTGCCGGACACGGTGGCGGAGACCGAGCCGGCGCCGATACTTGGCTCGCGGCGCCGTTCCGGCACCGGGGGCAACCCGGTCATTATTGCCAGCCCGGCGTCAGCGGCGAGCGGAGCCGGGACGCCAGTGATGGGGGTGAAGGTGGCGGCCCGCCCGAAGTCCATCTGGTTTGACACCGGCGAAGATGCCGCGGCCGCGGCCCCGGCCCGCGCTCCGAGCCCGGCCCCGGTCGCCGTCCCCAGCCCGGAGCCGCCCGCCGCCGTCGTCGTGGTGGAACCGCCCGTCGAAGCGGAGTCCGCCGCGAACGCCGCCGAAACCACCTCCGACCTGCGCCTGCCGATCTACGACTCGATCGAGTCGGAGTGGTTCCGGCGCGGCAGCACGTCGTTCAACGGCGCGGCCCAGCCCGCGGGCACTTCCTGGACCTCGCCCGCGGACGAGGGCTTCCGCCGCGCCGCGCAGACCGTCGGCTCCCCCGCCGTCGGACGGACGACGAACGCCGGACTGCCGAAGCGGGTACCGAGCGCGAACCTTGTCCCCGGCTCGATCGGCACCAGGCCGAGGGGCCAGCAGGCGGGTCAGACCCCCCCGCCGGCCGTCAGGCCGGTCCGGTCGCCGGAGGAGGCGCGCACCCGGCTGAAGGGCTTCCAGGTGCGCGGCCGGGAAGGGCGCACCGAGGCGCCGCGACCGCCCGGAACGAATGAGAACTGAGCAAGGGCGATGGCCGGCGCGAGCCCGTGCCGTGGGCAGCGACAGAGCGATACAGATAAAGAAGGAGCGCGGGTGAGCGCGACTGAGCAGTCCGGGCACGATCTTGACTGGCTGGTTACGGATTTTGTCGACCGGGTCCGGGATGTGGCCCACGCGGTCGTCGTGTCCGCCGACGGGCTCCCCCTGGCATACAACGTGAGGTTCCCGCGCGATCACGCCGACCAGCTCTCCGCGATTACATCGGGACTGGCGAGCCTGACCCAGGGGGCGGCGCGCTCGTTCCAGGCCGGCCGGGTGATTCAGACGGCGGTGGAGATGGAGGCCGGCCTGTTCGTGCTCATGAGCGTCAGCAACGGCTCAAGCCTCGCCGTGCTGGCCACGTCCGATTGCGATCTAGGCCTCGTTGCCTACGAGATGAGCCTGCTCGTCGAGCGCGTGGGGCGGGAGTTGACTCCCGCCCACCGTCAGTGACTCAAGGGAGCCGTGAATGACGCCGCGAAGCCAGGTGAGGGCTGGGTCGATGTCGTGCAGGGGATGCCACCACGCGGCTTCGACCAGTTCGACGGTTCCGAACGGGGGCTCGGTGACTGTGACGCCGGCCGCGCCGCTCACCCGGCGGGCCACGCGTTCCGGGACGGCGGCGACCAAGGCGGTTCCGGCGACCACGAAAGGCAGCGGCAGCCAGCCCCCCGTGGTCGCCACAACGTTCGGGGTAACGCCGATCCCGGCGAGCGCGGCCGCGACCAGGCTCGCTTGCGGCAGCCGGACGGTCGCATGCGGCAGCGCGGCCAGGTCCTCGGCGGTAAGGCGCCCGTCGCGCAGCCGGGGGTTGGCAGGATCGGCCACGTACACGATCCGGTCCCGCAGGATCACTTCCGGGTCGCCGTCGGCGCGGAACCCCTCGGGCCCGATAAGCACGTCGTACCCGAGCGGGGTGCGGCCGGTCTCCAGCAGCGCGGTGGTGATCGGCCAGGTGTCAAACTGCACGCCCGGCGCCAGTTCGTGCACCCGGCCGAGCAACCCGCTCAACGCGAGGATGGACTGCGCCGAGATCGCGATCGTGAACTGGCGCAGGCTGGTCGCCGGATCGAAGTCCGCGGGCACGCTGAGCGTCCGTTCCACCTGCGCGAGTGCCTCCCGCACGGCGGGCAGCAGGCCGCCCGCCATCGGGGTGAGGTGGTACTCGCGTCCGGACCGGACGAGAAGCTCGTCGCCGAAATGCTGCCGCAGCCGGGCCAGTGCGCCACTCATCGTCGGCTGGCTGAGGTTGAGCCGCTCCCCGGCCCTGGTCAGGTTCCGGTGCTCGAGCAGCGCCCCGAGCACGGCCAGGAGGTTCAGGTCGATGCCCGCAGCACTCGCCACGAAATTCCTTTCGGCGGCCAAATTCGACAAATAGCGACTTTTCAACATTAAAACCATATCATTTGCACAGGCGATAACGACCTGATATTGACAGGGGTCGCTAGATGGCACTCGGTGGCATCGACCTGAACCTGCTGGTCATCCTGCAGGCGCTACTCGAAGAGGGCAACGTCACCCGCGCGGGCGTACGCCTCGGAATGCCGCAGCCCGCGGTCAGCAACGCCCTGGCCCGGCTCCGCAGGCACTACCGGGACCGATTGCTCATACGGGCCGGCAACGGCTATGAACTAACTCCCCTCGCGCGGTCGCTGCTGCCGTCGGCACAGGAAGCTACCCGGCTCATGGGACTTACATTCTCCCCTCGGCAGGCCGACCAGCCTCCGGTTAGGGGACGCGTCTTCACCATCTGCCTTTCTGACTACTCGATGACGGTGCTCGGCGGGCCGCTGCTGCGCCGGGTGCACGAGCTCGCGCCGGAGGCGACCATCCAGCTCCGGCTCGCCACCGGGGAACTGACGGACGGTGACCGGAGCCTGCTCGGATATGACCTGCTGATCGCACCGCCAAGGCTCCAGTCCAGCGGGCCACCCGAGGTGCTCGTGCGGGACCGGATGGTGTACGTGGCCGATCCCGCCAACCCGCGGCTGCGGGATGGCCGCCTTACCATCGACGACCTGGCCGCGCTCCCGCACGCGGCCCCCAGATTGCCCGACCCCGGGTCTGATCCGGCCACCCTCGCCTTGCTGCAGCGCGGCATCAGCCCGAATGTGCTGTTCACCACGGCGGGCTGGCTGCCCTTGGTGTTCCTGATCGCGGGCACGGACCTGGTCGGCGCGGTGCCGGAACGCCTCGCCCGCCGGGTGAGCACTACGGCGGGCCTCGCCCTGATCGACCCTCCGTTCGGGCCCGTTGAATTTGTCGAGGCGGCCTGGTGGCACCCCCTGCACGCCACCGATATGGGGCTAACGTGGCTGCGCGGTGTCGTCACCGAGGTGGCGGCGTCCTTCGGTCACGCGCCGGTCCTGCCCGAGCAGCGGCGAGCCGCGGAGGCGACTTAGCGGCGGCCGCCGCCAGCTTCGGCGCCCTGCCTGGTCTACGCGGTGAGGGCGGGGACCACCTTTTCTGTGAAGAGCGTGAGGGCGGTCCGGTCGTAGGCCACGTCGGCGAAGTTGACGATCGCGTAGCTCATCCCGAGCCGGCCGAGCTCGGCGAGGCGCTCGGACAGCTGCTCGGGGGTGCCGGTCAGCGTGCCGTTCGCGAAGTCCCGCATCCGTCCCTCGGCCACGTTCTCCGGGACGCCGCAGCTGAGCAGGTGACCTTTCATCCACGCGAGCCGGTCCTGGACGTCCCGCTCGGTCTCGCCGAGGACCACGTTGTAGTTCGCCGTCCGGGTAATCGCGTCGAAGTCGGTGCCGACCTCCGCGCAGTGCCCCGCGAGGATCTCCGACTTACGGCGGAAGCCCTCAGGGGTGCCGTCGAAGTTGGTGTAGTTGGCGTACCTGGCGGCGATCCGCAGGGTCCGCTTCTCTCCGCCGCCCGCGATCCACAGCGGGACGCCGCCGTCCTGCAGCGGCAGCGGCCGGCAGATCGCGCCGTTGACCTGGTAGTGCTGGCCGTCGAGGGTCGCCGTGCCCTCGGTCCAGAGCTGGCGCATGATCTGAACGCCCTCGTCCAGCATGCCGATGCGGTCACCCGCCCCCGGGAAGCCGTAGCCGTAGGCGCGCCACTCGTGCTCATACCAGCCCGCCCCGATGCCCATCTCGGCCCGGCCGCCGGAGATCACGTCCACCGTCGCCGCGACCTTGGCCAGGTAGGCCGGGTTGCGGTAGCCCATGCAGGTGCACATCTGGCCGAGCCGGACCCGGCTGGTGGCGGCGGCGAAGGCGGCCATCAGCGTCCACGCCTCGTGTGTCGCCTCCTGCGTGGGCACCGGCACGGTGTGGAAGTGGTCGAAGACCCAGATCGACTCGAACGGGCCGTCCTCCGCCGCCTTGGCGACGCTCAGCATGGTCGGCCAGTGGTCCTTGGTGTCGATGCCCGCCAGGTCAAGCCGCCATCCCTGCGGCACGAAAAGTCCGAAGCGCATGACTCACCACCCTATGGGATGGACCGCTAGGGGGCGGTGTCGGGATTGACGCTCACGTCCACCGTCACCCAGCCGAGGCTGCCGTTTGGCCCGTGCGCCGCGATGCGCCAGTAGCCGGCGGCGGGAAACTTGACGGAAACGGTCGCCTGGCCGCCCGTGAGGGTCTCGGACGCCGGGAACGGCGACGGGGCACCGGCGCCCGGTGGCGGGGTCAGCGTCAGCGTGACCGGCCCGTTGACCGCGGAGTCGAGGGACAGGCCGCCGGTCTCGGCCTCCAGGTTGATCGTGAGCGAGCCGTTCACCCCGGGCGTGCCGATGTCGGTGAGGATGCCGCCGCTGCCGTGGAAGCCGATCGTGTCCACCGGGGCGGCCGGCGGCGCGGGCGGCGCGAGCGGCGCCTGGGCGAGGTCGAACGCGGACATGAGGTCGTTCTGCTCCGCGTTCAGCGGGGTCAGCGGGGCCAGGCCCCACAGCGTCTGCATGAACTTCAGGATCGACACGTTGGTCGTCTGCTGGTGGTAGACGCCCTTCCTGGCGTACGGGCTGATGATGATCATCGGGGTCCTGGTGCCGTAGCCGCTGGCGTACGACGGCGCCACGTGATCCCAGAACCCGCCGCCCTCGTCGTAGGTGACGAAGATCGCGGTCGAGTCCCAGTACTTGCTGCGCGCCACCGCGTTGACCAGCTGGCCGATCCAGGCGTCGCCCTCGCCGACGTCCTCGGGCGGCTCGGTGCTGTAGCCGACGCCCGGGCGGACGAAGGAGAAGTCGGGCAGGGTGCCGGCCGCGAGGTCCGTGAAGAACTGGTCGCCGGTCGTCAGGCCGGCGGTCCCGCCCGGCGGGACGATCTGGTCCCAGATCGTGCCGTTGAGTACCGACGTGGGCAGCGCGTAGTAGACCTTCCAGGTCCGGTCATGCGCGCTCAGCTCGTCGAAGATCGAGTTCCACGGCTGGGTGGCGCCCGGCTCCAGGTTGTTGTAGTACCAGCCGTGCGCCGTGCCGTTGAGCGCGGTCATCACGTTGGGCTGCGTCGGGGCGATGAGCGGCTGGAAGTTGTGGTCGGCCAGCTCGAAGCTGCCCGCCAGGTACTGCTCGTTCGGGTCGAACGACGGGCCGAACTCCGTGATCGCCGACATCCCGTCCTGCGGGAACGTCGTGTAGTGATCCATCTGGTAGCCCTTGCCCGGCACGTAATCCATGGCCATCTGCTCGGCCACCCGGGAATTGTTGATCGCGCCCTGGACATCGCCCTCGTCGGGCGTCGCCTGCACCGGCGACACGTTCGGGGCCGAGTCGTAGTATGCACCGGGGTTCAGGAACGACGCGTTCGCCGGGATCCCGTCGGCGCCGGGGAAGCTACCGAACAAGTTGTCGAACGAGTGGTTCTCGATCATGATCTCGATGACGTGCTTGATCGGCGAGCCCGTGATCCCCGCGGACCCGCTGTTCACGGACGCGCTGTTCACGGACGCGGGGCTTGCGGACGCGGGGCTCACGAACACGGGGCCGGCCGCCTGGGTGCGCCCCCCGGCCGCCGTCGCCGCCGAGGTCAGGGCCGTCACGGCGGCCACGAGGGGCACGAGCCCGGCCGCCAGAAGTTGCGTACGTCTCACGCGGACGACTTTCGTCCGGCGAGGTGACCGGCGTTGGCGAGCACACATGAATCAGTAGTGAACACAAATGATCGAGTTCACGCATGGCGACACGCCCGGGACGCCGCGGCCGGCCGCCCGGGCTTGCCCGCGCGCTGGACCGGGCCGCCCGACGCTCATATGCTGACAGCGTGCGGACAGGCGCGCGGGCCGGGCTGACCGGCCTGCTGGCGACCCTCGGCCTGCTCTGGCTTGGCGAGCTGGCCGGGCAACTGCTGCTCGGCGACCCGGTCAGCCCGCAGCGCCTCGCGGTGCTGGCGGTCGCCGTGCTGGCCGCCGTCGCGGCGGGGTGTGTTGCCACCGCCGTCCGCGTCGAGCGCGTCCCGGCCGCCCTCCCCGTCGTGCGCCGGGTCACCGCGCTGCGCGACAAGTCCTGGCGCGTCGCGTTCCTCCGGCTGCGCGACCCCGATGCCCGCGGCCGGTCCAGGCCGAGAGCGCCGGCGGCGGTCCCGGCGGCCGCCTGACAGCTCCTCCTGGGCCGTGTCTGCCGCGCCCGGCATTATCTTGCCGCGCCCGGCAGCGCGCCCCGACGCCGGTTATCACCGCTGCCCTCACGCCCGGTTAGCCGTTCCGCTGTCCGCGGCCGTCTCCAGCCCGTTTCCGTTCTGAGCTGGAAGGCCTCCTGTCATGTCCGGTTTCCTCGGCGTCCCGGTCGACGCCGCGTATCACCTCGTCTTCGCCCTCACGCACCTGCTCTCCCCCGTCGCCGGCGGCCTGGCCGCGGCCGCCGCGATCATCCTGTTCACCGCCGCCGTCCGGCTGCTGATCTCCCCGCTCTCGCTGCGCGCGCTACGCGGCCAGGCCGCCATGGCCCGGGTCGCGCCCCAGGTCCAGGCGCTGCGCACGCGCTACCGGCGGCAGCCGGAGCGCTTCCAGCGCGAGCTGACGGCCCTGTACCGGCGGGAAGGCACCGGCCCGCTCTCCGGCCTGTGGCCGCTGCTCGCCCAGTGGCCGTTCCTGAGCGTCATGTACTTGCTGTTCCGCTCCGGCACGGTGCACGGGGCGCCGAATCAGCTGCTGTCCGACGGCCTGTTTGGCGTGCCGCTTGGCGCCCACTGGCTGTCCGGTGGCCTGCTCAGCGTCCATGACGTGCTCTTCGTCGCCGTCTTGGCCGCCCTCGCCGCCCTGTGCTGGCTGTCGGCCCGCCTGGCGAAGCGGACGGTCCCCGCCATGGTGGCGCCGGCGGCGGGGCGGGGACCGGCCGGAAGGCAGGTCAGCCGGGGTCGGGCGACGGGCGCCAGCCCCGACCCCGCGGAGGCACTCGCCAACAGCAAGGCCGCGGGCGTGGTTACCCGGGTGCTGCCGTACGTGACCGTGGTCATCGCCGCGTTCGCGCCGCTGGCCGCCGCCCTCTACCTGCTCACCACCGTCGCCTGGGGCATCGCGGAACGCCGCTACTTCCTGCGCCGCCCCCTGGCGCCCAACGGGACCGGGCCTGCTGGCAGCAAGGGCTCCCCTGACAGCACCGGGCGGGCCGGCGGCGCCCCGGCACCGCAAGCCCGCTGACGCTCCCGCCCCCGCCTGCGCGAGGCCGGCGGGGGCGGCTCAACCGCGACCGCTCAGGTGAACAGGGCGTGGTGGCGGCGGACGGACTGGAGCAGGCCGATCGCGGTCATGTCGGCAAAGATGGCGGAGCCGCCGTAGGACACGAACGGGAGCGGCAGGCCCGTGATCGGCATGATGCCGATCGTCATGCCGATGTTCACGAACGACTGGAAGGCGAACCACACGGCGATGCCGGACGCCACCAGCATGCCGAACATGTCGTCGGCTAGCTGCGCGGCGCGGATCGCGCGGAAGACGATGAAGGCGAGCAGCGCGACGATGACGGCGCAGCCGACAAAGCCCAGTTCCTCGCCCGCGACCGTGAAGATGAAGTCGGTCTGGACCGAGGGGACGAAGTTGCCGCCGGTGAACGTGCCGTGAAACAGCCCCTGGCCGTGGAGGCCGCCGGAGCCGATCGCGATCTTGGCCTGCAGGCCGTTGTAGCCGGAGCCCGCCAGGTCCTGCTCCGGGTGCAGGAACGAGGTCAGCCGGGTCAGCTGGTAGCCCTTGAGCAGGTGCAGCCTGCCCACCGCGTAAAGGGCGCCGGACACCGCCGCGAGGCCGCCGAGCACCCAGTAGATACGGATGCCGGACACGACGATCATCCCGGCCAGGGTGAACACCAGGACCAGGGTGACGCCGAGCGCCGGCTCCTTCTCGACCAGCGCGATCAGCGGCGCGGCGGCGAGGAACGTGAGGAGCACGTCCTTGATCGTGGGCCGCCCCGCCGGCAGCTTGCGCCGCGACAGCAGCCACGCCGCGATGAGGATCAGGCCGAGCTTGGCGAACTCCGACGGCTCAACCTGGAACCCGCCGGGCAGGGCGATCCAGGCCTTGGCGCCGTTCACCGACTGGCCGACGGCGAGCACCGCGAGCAGGAGCAGCAGCGACAATCCGTACAGCACCGGGGCCCAGCGCCGGATCCGCCGGTAGTCGATCAACGCGGTGGCGAACATCAGGATCAGCCCGAGGAAGGCCCACAGGGCCGCCTTCTTCAGGTACGTGTGCGGGTCGAGGCCCACCTGGCGCAGCGACGGCTCGGTCGCCGCCCAGACGAGCACCGTGCCGAGCACGGTCAGCCCGCAGGTGACGAAGACCAGCGGCCAGTCCCAGGACCGCGCGACGCCGCCCTTGGCGAACGCCCGCGCGAGCCCGGACCGGCGGCGCGGGGCGAACGTCCCGGCCCGCGGGCCCGCCCAGCCGCGCGAGGGGAGCCCGGCGCTGCTCACTTGGCGGTCTCCTTCCCTGAGGTCGCGTTGAGCGTGGGCAGCCCCGGGAGGTTGCCGCCGGGCATGGCCGCCTTCTTGCCCTCAAGCCCGAAGATGCCGTCCCAGATCTGGCGGACCGCCGGGGCCGCCGCGTCCGCGCCGTAGCCAGAGTTCGGCAGCATGACCACCACCACGAGCTTGGGGTTGTTGCAGGGGGCGAACGACGCGAACACCGAGGTCGCGACCTTGCCCATGATCTGCGCGGTACCGGTCTTGCCCGCCACGCAGACCTGGTTCAGCGGGAACCCGCCGAACGCGCCCGCCGCGGTGCCCTGGGTCACCACGCCGGCCAGCGCGGAGCGGATGTAGGCGAGGGTCTCCGACGAGGCGGGCAGCTTGCGGTCCACCGGCGGGTCGATCATCTGCGCCACCTTGCCCGCGGGGGTCATCAGCGCCTCGCCGACGCGCGGCGCGTACAGCGTGCCGCCGTCGGCGAGGGCGACGTAGGCGTTGGTGAGCTGCAGCGGCGTGGACGTCACGTAGCCCTGGCCGATCGCCGCGATCGCCGCCTGGCCCGGCTCCCATACCCAGCCGCTCTCGCAGTCGTCGTACTCGATCTGCTGCACGTAAGAGCCGTTGGCGTTGCCGTTCTTGCACCAGTTCTGGCCCTTGTGCGCGTTGTCCTTCCACATGTTGTACAGCCACTGGCGGGTCGGGATCGTCCCGGTGGACTCCTCCGGCAGGTCGACTCCCGTGTTCTTCCCAAAGCCCCAGGCGAGTTCCATCTGCTGCATCTTCTGCACCGGCGCGTTCGGGTTGAGCTGGCTGTTGGCCTTGTTGTCGTCGGTCTGCCACATCTGGAAGCCGATGTTGTAATACACCGTGTCGCAGGACTGGATCAGCGCCTCGGCGAACGTCATGTCGCCCATGTTCGGGTTGCCGTCGTTGATGAACGAGCGGCCGTCGATGTTCACCGAGGCCGGGCAGGCGTAGAGCCCGTGCAGCGGGAAGCCGTCGGCGACCGCGGCGGCGGTCGAGGTGACCTTGAACGTGGAGCCGGGCGCGTACTGCCCCTGGGTCGCCCAGTTCACCGCCGGCTCGCCGGAGCCGGACTTGGAGCCGAGGCCGAAGAGGTAGTCGACCTCCTGCTGGGAGATGCCGCTGGTCCACACGTTCGGGTTGTAGTCCGGGTAGCTAGCCATCGCGACGATCCGGCCGGTGGTCGTCTCGACGACGGCGGCGCCCTGGTTGGGGTTGTTGCCCGCCGCCCGTGACCGGCCGATCGCGCTGTTGAGCGCCTGCTGCGCGACCGCCTGGACCCCGGCGTTCAGCGAGGTCACCAGCGTGTCCCCGGTCTGGGCGGGTGTGCCGCCCACGGTGCCGAGCACGTCGCCCCCCGCGTTCACCGACACGATCTGCTTGCCCGGCTTGCCGGTCAGCGCCGTGTTGTACTGCGCCTCGAGGCCCGACTGGCCGACCAGGTCATCGCCCGCGAACCCGGTCTCTGGCAGGTGCTGCTTCGCCATCTCCGCCTGGGTGATGGGCTGCAGGTAGCCGAGGACCTGGGCCGGGTTCGCGCCGTCCGGCTGGGGATAGTCCACGACCGGCGAGAACTGGGCGGTGACGCCGGTGTACAGCGTCGGCTCCTCCATGATCTGCAGCGCGACCGTGTCGCTGACGTGCTCGGCCACCGGGATCGGCTGGTACGGCGACCCGGTCCAGCAGGGCTGGGGGACGCCGCGCGTGCAGAGCCTGACCTTCTCGGTCAGCGTCTTGTCCGACATGCCCAGCAGGGGCGCGAGCCTGGCGAGCACCGCCTTGCCGTCGTCGCGCGTGGTCTGCGAGAGCTGCATCATGTTCACCGAGACGGTCATCGAGGTCTGGTTGGTCACCAGCGCCTGCCCGGTGTCGTCGGTGATCATGCCGCGCACCGCGGGGACCACGACCGTCCGCGTCTGGTTCACCTGGGCGAGCGACTTGTACTGGGTGGTGTTGAGCACCTGCAGGTACCACAGCCGGCCGCCGAGGACGACGAGCATGGCCAGGGCGATCACGTACAGGCCGAGCAGCCGCTTGCGCGAGCGGGGGATCATCGGCCCACCCCCACGAAGCGCAGCAGCCGCTGGCTGCGCTTACGCCACGGGTGACGCCCGCGCCGCAGCCACGCCCCCGACGGCGACGCGGTGTACCAGTTACCCCGGGCGGCGCGGCTGTGCGGGAACGCCCCGTGCCTGAAGGCCCCGTGCTTGAAGGCCCCGTGCTTGAAGGCACCGCGCGGGGATGTCCCGCGCCGGAACGTCCCGCGCCGGCTGCCCACGCCCGAGCCGATGACGGTACGCGGGCGCCCGGCGCCGCCGAGCCAGCCGCTGCGCGGGGCGTGCCGCGGCCGGGAAAGCGACGTCACGGCCGTTCCCGAACCGCGCAGCCAGCCGCGCGACGGGGAACGGCGGCGGGCCAGCGGCGTTCCCGCGCCGGACAGCGCGGACACGCCGGACGGGGCCGACCGGGCGGCGAGGGCCTCCCCCGCCGACCGGGCCGGGCGCGCGGCCATGGGTGAACCCGCGGCATGGGTGGTGCCGCCGACCCCGTGCGCGAAGTTGCGCGGGCGCGCACTACTGCGCCCGCCCGGGTTTGCGCGCGCCCGGCCGCCCGCGCCCGCCGCGTGCAGCCAGCCTCGTGACGGGGCGTACGCCGCTCGCTTCCGGGCGGGGACGGCGGACGACGCCGACGACCTGAGCCAGTTCTTGCCCGGGGTCCGCACGGCCCGGCGCCCGGCGCCACTCACCGGCCGCGCCTGCGAGCTTCCCGCGAAGTTCAGCCGCGGGGTCCGCCCGCCGGCCAGAGCCAGCGGTGCGCCGACGGAGCCAGCCGCATTCGTTCTGAGGCTGGCGGCCGTGCGGGCGCCGGACAGCCGCAGCTTCGGGACCCGGCGCGACGGCGACGGGCTTCCGTAGCTGTCTCCCGTGCCGGCGAACCGCAGCTTCGGCACGGCGCCGGCCGACGCCTGCCGGAACACCGAAGCCGGCTGCAGCACGCCGAACCCGGCCGCCTGGGCGCGCTCCGGCCCCGTGCTCCGGCTGACGGCACGCCAGCCGACGGCGCCCCGCGTCAGCCGGGTGACCAGCCAGAACACCAGCGGCGAGAGCAGCAGGTCGTAAAGGACCGCGCCGGGCAGCACCCGGCTGACCGCGGCGGTGGTCACGTCCGGGTCGGAAAGCAGCATGCCAAGCGCGGCCTTGCCCGCCTCGCCGGCCGCGACGGCGACGGCCATCACGGTGAAGACGGTGACCGGGTCGTGCTCGCCCGCCACGTTCCAGATCGCCCGGACGACCCGGGCCGCGGCGTAGCCGACCAGGCAGAAGATCAGCGCGTACTCGCCGGCGTAGTGGGCGGCGGGCGGGGCGATGTCGAGCGCGAGGCCGCCGGCGAAGCCGGTGATGGCCCCCGTGACCGGGCCGGTGGCCACGGCGATCGCGGCGACTAGCAGCAGCACCAGGTCCGGCGCGGTCGCACCGGGGAGCGGCAGCCGGTTGACCAGGGTGAGCTGGATGACGACGGCGGCGAAGAGGGCCATGGCGAGGATGGCGGCCGCGAGCGCCTTGCGGAGGAAAGAGACCTCAGGCGTCACTTGCTTACCACCACCCCGACGACGCCAAGGCCGGTGAAGTCGGCGAACGGCTTGACGAGCGCGGTCGGGGTGAGCGAGCCGGGCTGGGTGGTCACGGCGGATACCGTGCCGACCGGGACGCCGGGGACGTAGGGACGGCCGCCCACCGAGCCGAACGTGACCAGCTCCTGGCCTGGCTTGAGCGTCGCGCCGGCGTTGAACAGCGTGAGCTTGAGCGGCGCGCTGCCGGACAGCGTGTCGGCGCTGCCGGAGAGCGCGCCGATCTGCCCGTCCCCCTCCATCCGGACGCCGACCGTGGTGCCGGCGTCGGTGACCAGCTGGACGGTGGCGGTGCCCGCGGTGACGGCGACGACCGTGCCGACGAGACCGTCCCCGTTGAGTACGGTCTCGTTGGCCGTGACCCCGTCCGCGCTGCCGATGTTGATCGTCACCGTGTCCGCGTAACTGCCGCCCGCGGCGATCACCGTGCCGGTGACGACCTTGTACTTGCCCGCGGTGAGGTGCAGCACCCGGGCGAGCTGGGCGGCGTCGGCGTCGCCGGCCTGCGCCTGGGCGAGCTGGGCGCGCAGCTGGTCGTTTTGCCGTTGCAGGTTCGCGATCTCGCTGCCGTTGCCGCTGGTGCCCCTGAAGACTCCGGTGACGTCGCCGGCGAGCCGCTCGACGGGGCCGAAGACCCGGCCGCCGACGCCGGACGCGCCCGAGTTGCCGCCGTCACGGAAATCGACCGTGATCAGTGCGACCGCCACGACGAGCAGCACGATGAGAACCACCCGTGTCCGTCTCGCTTCAAGCAATGCGCAACTCCCGTCCCTTGCGCTACCGGTGGTGATCGACAGGTTACCGCCGGTCGGGAACGAGCACCTGGCGTAGGGTGTCGAAGTCCTCCACGCACTTGCCGGTGCCGAGCACCACGGAGTCGAGCGGGCTGTCCGCGATGTGCACGGGCATGCCGGTCTCCTCGCGGATCCGCTGGTCGAGCCCGCGCAGCAGGGCGCCGCCGCCGGTGAGGGCGATGCCGCGGTCCATGACGTCGCCCGCCAGCTCGGGCGGGCACTTGTCCAGGGTGGACTTGACCGCGTCGATGATGAGGTTGATGGGCTCGTCGAGCGCCCGCCTCACCTCGGCGGCCGAGATGAGGATCGTCTTGGGCAGGCCGGAGACGAGGTCCCGGCCGCGGATCTCCGCGTGCGGTTCCTCCTTGGCAGGGAACGCGGAACCGAGCGCCAGCTTGATCTCCTCGGCGGTGCGCTCGCCGAGCATCAGGCTGTGCTCCTTCTTGCCGAACGTGATGATCGCCTGGTCGAGCTCGTCGCCGCCGATCCTGATGCTCTGGCTGGTGACGATGCCGCCGAGCGAGATGACCGCGACCTCGGTGGTGCCTCCGCCGATGTCCACCACCATGTTGCCCGTCGGCTCGTTGACCGGCAGGCCCGCGCCGATCGCCGCGGCCATCGGCTCCTCGATGATGTAGACCTTGCGGGCGCCGGCCTGGTGGCCGGCCTCCTTCACCGCGCTCTGCTCGACGCCGGTGATGCCGCTCGGCACCGCGACGACGATGCGCGGCTTGGCCATCCGGGTTCTCTTGTGCACCTTCTGGATGAAATATCGCAGCATGCGCTCGGTGACGTCGAAGTCCGCGATCACGCCGTCCTTGAGTGGCCGGACGGCCACGATGTTGCCCGGGGTGCGGCCGATCATGCGCTTGGCCTCGACCCCGACGGCGACCACCTGGCCGTTGTTGGTGTTGAGCGCTACCACGCTCGGCTCGTTGAGGACGATTCCCCGGCCGCGCACGTACACCAGGGTGTTGGCGGTGCCGAGGTCGACCGCCATGTCGCGGCCAAGGAACGTCAACGCATTGCTCATAGGGGTGCGGCAACCCTTCCGATCATCAGGCGCGGGAACCTGTGGCGAGGCTATCGGATATGCATTGAGTAATGCGGAGCGCCGCCCCCGTGTTTTAAACATGGAGACAATACTCCGTAAACTCTGCGGTATTTCTTACAAAATTTTGACAAAGTGCCGACTTGCCCCGATTTGACCCGGAGCGGCAGATCGTGCATTTGAACGTGCATTTGCATCGGGCACGGTCGCGGCTCGCGGCCCCGACCGTGCCCGAGTACTACTACAGGTATCTATCTAACCCGCGCCCGGCTAAACGAGTTCGGGGAAGAAGATCTTGATCTCCCGCTCCGCCGACTCGGGGGAGTCGCTGCCATGCACGATGTTCTGCGAGATCTCCAGCGCGAAGTCGCCGCGGACGGTGCCGGGCGTGGCCTTGACCGGGTCGGTGGCGCCGGCCAGCGCGCGGAACGCCTCGATGGCCCGGTCGCCCTCGGCGACGAGCGCGACCAGCGGGCCGGACGTAATGAAATCGACAAGTTGCCCGAAGAAGGGCTTTTCCGCGTGCTCGGCGTAGTGCGCGTGCGCGGTCTCGGTCTCGATTGTGCGCAGTTCCAACGCGACCAATTTCAGGCCCTTGCGCTCAATTCGGGAAATGACCTCCCCGATGATGCCGCGCTGGACACCGTCCGGCTTAACGAGGATAAGGGTGCGCTGTGACACTACTGCTCCTTGCGTTTCCTTTTACATGCCTTTGATTTACTGGATCACGCATGAGCTTACCGGGGCGCGGGCAGGCGCCGCGCACGTCCGGGTCAGGCGGGCTTGACCTGGTCGCGCTCCCACTTGCGGCCGAGCCAGATGCCGGTGAACCAGAGGGCCGCGAAGATCGCGCCGAGGACGTACATCGCCGACAGCAGCACGCCGGAGGCGATGACCAGGGCCTGGAATATCGAGCCCGCCCACAGCGCGCCGCGGCCGCGGCCGACATAGCCGCAGAGCGCGAACGCCACGATCGCGATGGCGCCGCAGACCGCGGCCGCCATTCCCGCGTTCACGTGCTCGAGCTGCTTAGCGGGGACGATCGCGAGCAGGACGACGACGGCCTCCATCGACAGGACGGTGGTCAGCAGGCGCTTCACCTCAGGCCTCCTTGCTTCGATCGCGCCGGCCACTTCTCCTTGTAGCCCGCGTTAGAGCTCGCGCCGACCGCGCTCGCCGGGGCGAGGAGCAGCTGGGCATCCCCCGCGGTGACCACGGAGCCGGTCACCAGGACGGCGGTAGCGCCGAGGCCGGGCCCGCCGCCCGCATCGCCCGCCATCGCCGCGTCCGCCTCGTCGGCCAGCGCCACCGCGGCCTCGATGGCGTCGTCGAGGCGCGGCTGGACGTGGACGCGGTCCTCGCCGAAGATGTCGCGGGCAAGCTCGGCCAGCTCGTCGGCGGGCATCGCGCGCGGCGAGGAGTTCGTGGTCACCACGATCTCGGACAGGACGGGCTCAAGCTCGTCGAGCACGCCCTCCACGTCCTTGTCCCCCAGGACCGCGACGACGCCGATGACGCGCTCGAAGCTGAAGCTCTCGGTGAGTGCCTCCATGGTCGCCGCCACGCCTGCGGGGTTGTGGCCCGCGTCCGCGATGACCGTGGGCGAGCGCCGGAGGATGTCGAGCCGCCCAGGGGAGCTCGCCCGGGCGAACCCGGCGCGGACCAGGTCGGGGTCGAGGCCCTCGGTCGACAGGCCGGGGCCGAGGGTCACGGTCGAGCCGTCCTCGTTTACCGCCGTCTCGGAAACGCCGGCGAACGCCTCGACGGCCGCGAGCGCGCACGCGGCGTTGGACGCCTGGTACGCGCCGAACAGCGGCAGGTACACGTCACCGTAGATGCCGCGCAGCCCCTGGAGCACGAGCTGCTGCCCGCCCACGGCGACCTCGCGGGAGATCACGCCGAACTCGAATCCCTCGCGGGCCACGGTCGCGCCGACGAGCGCGGCGCGCTCCAGCAGGATCTCCGCGGCCGCGACCTGCTGCTGCGCGATCACCGCGGTGGCGCCCGGCTTGATGATGCCCGCTTTCTCGGTGGCGATCTCCTCGATCGTGTCGCCGAGCCACTGCATGTGGTCCAGCGCGACCGGCATGATCACGGCCACCTGGCCGTCGGCCACGTTGGTGGCGTCCCACCGGCCGCCCATGCCGACCTCGATCACCGCGACGTCCACCGGGGCGTCCGCGAACGCGGCGAACATCATGCCGGTGAGGACCTCGAAGAAGGACATCTTGGCCGGCTGCTGGTCGTCGACCAGCTGGACGTAGGGCGCGATCTCCTCGTAAAGCTCGATGAAGCGCTCGGCGGACAGCGGCTCACCGTCGATGCAGATCCGCTCCCGCATCGACACCAGGTGCGGCGAGGTGAAGCGCCCCGTCCGCAGCCCGCGCTCGCGCAGCAGGGACTCGATCATCCGCGTGGTCGAGGTCTTGCCGTTGGTCCCGGTGACGTGCACAACCGGGAACGCCCGGTGCGGGTCGCCGAGCAGGCTGACGAGCGCGGCGACCCGGTCAAGCGTCGGGTCGATCTGGTGCTCCGCCCGCCGCGACCCGATCTCAAGCTCTACCTCGCGCAGCCGCTCAGCGATATCGTCCACGGGCATCAGCCTACTGCGGTCATCCACCGGACCTTCCCCCGGCCACACGCGCCCGAATGCCAATGTCGCGCGCAGCGCAGCCGGGGGGTACGGGGGGTCGCCCACCTGACGTTCCCCCGGCCACACGCGCCCGAATGCCAATGTCGCGCGCAGCGCAGCCGGGGGGTACGGGGGGTCGCCCACCTGACGTTCCCCCGGCCACACGCGCCCGAATGCCAATGTCGCGCGCAGCGCAGCCGGGGGGTACGGGGGGTCGTCCCCCCGGGGGATAACAGCGCAGCGAGGCGGGACTCCAGGCGGGCGATGTCTGCCTCGGCCGCCGCTAGCCGGGCCCTTGTCTTCTCGATGACCTCGGCCGGTGCCTTGGCGGTGAACGCCTCGTTGCCCAGCTTAGCGGTCATCGACTGCGCCTCCTTGCGCGCCGTCGCGAGGTCGCGCTCCAGCCGCTTGCGCTCGGCCGCCACGTCCACGGTCCCCGCGAGGTCAAGCTCGACGGTGACGCCCTCGGCAAGCAGGGACGCGCTCGCGGTGAAGCCGTCCCCCGGAGCGGTCAGGCGCAGCAGCGCGCGGATCGACTCCTCCTGCGCGGCGAGCGGCGTCGCGTCCAGGCCGGCGAGCCGCGCGGGCACCCGCTGCCCCGGCCGCAGCCCCTGACCCGCGCGGAACTGGCGGATCTCGGTCACCAGCCGCATCAGCGAGCCGATCTCGGCCTCGGCGGCCGCGTCGGTGAACTCGAAGCGCGGCCAGGCCGCCACCATCACCGAGTCCTCGCCGGTCAGCGCGGACCACAGCTCGTCGGTGACGAACGGCATCACCGGGTGCAGCAGCCGCAGCATCTGGTCGAGCACGAAGCCGAGCACCTTCCTGGTCTGGCCCGCGGCCTCGGTGCCCGAGCTGAGCGGCACCTTGGCGAGCTCGACGTACCAGTCGCAGAACTCGTCCCACGCGAAGTGGTACAGCGCCTCGCAGGCCTTGCCGAACTCGAACTGCTCAAGCAGCCTGTCGACTTCGGCGATCACCGCCGACAAGCGGGAAAGGATCCAGCGGTCGGCTGGGCTTGAAACAACGAACCGTTCGGGATCATGGAAAGCGGTGCCCGCGGCGGCCGACGGCTCGGCGCCGACCTCGGCCCCGTTTATCAGGGCGAACCTGGTCGCGTTCCACAGCTTGTTGCAGAAGTTCCGCGAGCCCGCCGCCCAGTCCTCGCTGATCGCCTCATCGCTACCGGGGGTGGCACCCCGGGCGAGGGTGAAGCGCGTCGCGTCGGTGCCGAAGCGGTCCATCCACTCCAGCGGGTCGACCACGTTGCCCTTGGACTTAGACATCTTCTTGCCGAACTGGTCGCGGACCAGGCCGTGCAGCGCGATCGTCTGGAATGGCACCGCATCCTGCGGTGACTTGCCGCGCATCGCGTAGAGGCCGAACATCATCATCCTGGCGACCCAGAAGAACAGGATGTCGTACGCGGTGATCAGCACGCTCGTCGGGTAAAAAGCGCGCAGGTCGGGGGTGTCATCCGGCCAGCCGAGGGTGGAGAACGGCCACAGCGCGGAGGAGAACCAGGTGTCGAGGACGTCGGGATCCTGCGTCCAGCCCTCGGGAGCGGCCTCGTCCGGGCCGACGCAGCGCACCTGCTTGGTGCCGTCGGGGCCGTCCGGCCCGTACCAGACGGGGATCCGGTGCCCCCACCAGAGCTGGCGGGAGATGCACCAGTCGTGCATGTCGTCCACCCAGCCGAAGTACCTGGCGTTCATCTCCGGCGGCGAGATCTGCACCCGTCCGTCGCGCACGGCGTCGCCCGCCGCCTTGGCGAGCGGGGCCACGCTCACGAACCACTGGAGAGAAAGCCGCGGCTCGACCGTGGTGCCGCAGCGGGAACAGTGCCCGACCGCGTGCACGTAGGGGCGGGTCTCCTTGACGATCCGCCCGTCCTCGCGCAGCGCGGCGACGACCGCCGGGCGGGCCTCGAACCGGTCGAGTCCCTCGAACGGCCCGTGCGCGGTGATCACGCCGTGCTCGTCCATGATGGCGAGCACGGGCAGGTCGTGGCGGCGGCCGATCTCAAAGTCGTTGGGGTCGTGGGCCGGGGTGACCTTGACCGCGCCGGTGCCGAAGGACGGGTCGACGTGCGCGTCGGCCACGATCGGGATGCTCCTGCCGGTGAGCGGAAGCATGACGGTCTTGCCGATGAGGTGCTGGTAGCGCTCGTCGTCGGGGTGGACCGCCACGGCGGTGTCGCCGAGCATGGTCTCGGCTCTTGTCGTGGCGACGACGATGCTGACTTCGTCGTTGTCCGGGGGGGTTTGGGGGGGTCGTCCCCCCGGGCTAGCAGAGCCGTAGCGGATGGAGACGAGCTCGCCGTCGTCGTCGGAGTGGTCGACCTCGATGTCGGACAGCGCGGTGAGGCAGCGCGGGCACCAGTTGATGATCCGCTCGGCGCGGTAGATCAGCTCGTCGTCGTACAGCCGCTTGAAGATCGTCTGGACGGCCCGGGACAGCCCCTCGTCCATGGTGAACCGCTCGCGGGTCCAGTCCACGGAGTCGCCGAGGCGGCGCATCTGGGACAGGATCCGGCCGCCGTACTCGCCCTTCCACTGCCAGACCCGCTCGACGAACGCCTCCCGGCCGAGGTCGTGCCTGGACAGCCCCTCCTTGGCCAGCTCGCGCTCGACGACGTTCTGGGTGGCGATGCCCGCGTGGTCCATGCCCGGCAGCCACAGCGTGCGGTAGCCCTGCATGCGGCGGCGGCGGACGAGGATGTCGCTCAGCGTGTGGTTCAGCGCGTGGCCGATGTGCAAGATGCCGGTTACGTTCGGCGGCGGGAGCACGATCGTGTAGCTCGGCGCGTCGGGATCCTCCTGGGCGGCGTCCCCCAGGTATTCCGGCGTGAAGTAGCCGGCCTTCTCCCAGTGCTCGTAACGGCGGGCCTCGACCTCGGCGGGCGCGTACTGCGAGGGAAGCCCTTCTTGCTGTGCTGTCACAGCAAATTAGTCTACGAATCCTGCCGACTGGCTGTGTACAGAATTTCCCGCGCTCGCCTCCGCGCGCCCCGGAAGGCGGCCTGTGCTCCCGCGCTCATGGCAACCATCGCCGATAGCAAAGACGTGGGATACTTTGTGCCCTCATAAGGGCCTGAGGTATCCCACGTCTTTAGCTCGCCCCGGACTCTAGGGGCACCGTCTTGCTGTTATCGGGTTAGGACTTCTTCTCCACGCCGTTGCGGAGATTCAGCGTGTCGGCCGCGCCCTTGGCCTGGGCCGAGTTCAGCGTCTCCGGGCCCGACGCGGTGAAGAACTCGGTGACTCCCATGGTGGTCGCGGTGGCCCAGACGCAGACCGCGCCGTCCGGCGCCACCGTGGTGTTCGCGCAGCCGAGGATGCCG
This sequence comes from uncultured Actinomycetota bacterium, assembly GCA_963767685.1. Lineage (GTDB taxonomy): Bacteria > Actinomycetota > Actinomycetes > Streptosporangiales > Streptosporangiaceae > Trebonia. The sequence goes on along the minus strand of CAVYEZ010000001.1, from coordinate 723,891 downwards.
CCGTTCGGGCCCGCCGGGTAGGTGTGCGGGTCGCTGCCGAGCGAGGCGAGGATCGTCTCGATCTTGGCCGGGGTGAACGTGCCGGTGTAGCCGACGAACGTGATGACCTGGCTGGCGGGGAGCTGGTAGGCCGCCGACACCGGGTTGGCCTTCGAGGCGCCGCCGCCGCCCGACTTCACCGCCGCCGCGATCTGCGTGGCCGTGGCCTTGGCAGTGGCCAGGAAGTGCGGGTCCTGCCCCATCGCGTAGCTGCCCGCCGTGGCCGGCGTGGACAGGGTGAACGCGGCCGCCGTGCCGCCGCCCGCGGCCGAGGTCCCGGACCCGGTCGACTTGCTCGCCGACGGCTTGGCGGCGGGCGTCGTCGCGGTCCCGGCCGTGCTGCTGCTGGCCGAGGGCGACCCGCCGCCGCTCTTGTGCGTGAGCACGACCACGGCGACCACGATGATGATGGCGACCACCGCGCCGATCGCGATCAGCCCGCGCATGCCGAGGCCGCGGCGCGGCTCATCGTCGTCGTCGTCCCGGCGCGGAGCGCGCGGCATGGGCCGCGGCCCCGTGCCCGTGCGCGGACCGCGGCCCGGGTTGGCCCAGTCGGCGGAAGCTTGACGGAACCGTGGCTCCCTTGGCTCGCCCGGCCGCCCCGGCCCCTGGGCCGGGTAACTGCCGGACCCGCCGCCGCGCTCGCCGCACGCTCGCCACGCTCGCCGCGCTGGGGCGCGAAGAAGTCCGAGAGCGCCGGGTCCATCCGGGCGGCCATGTCACCACGGTCGCCGCCGCGGCCGAAGCCCGGCGGCTCCTGCCCGCCGAAGCCCGGCGGCTCCTGCCTGCCGAAGCCCTGCTGGGCGGGGAAGTCCTGGCCCTCGTAGCCCTGGGCGGCGAAGTCGGGGCGGGGGGCCTGGCGCGTGTAATCCTGGCGGCCGAACTCCTGCTGGCCGAATTCCTGCTGGCCGAATTCCTGGCCGTCGGGACCCGGGTAGCCCCCGGCCTGCTGCGGGCGCTCGTCCCAGGGCGCGGCCGACCGCCCGGCCGTCCGGCCCCAGCCGTCGCCGCCGTCCTGGCCGCCCGGCCCCCAGTTGTCGGCCTGGCCCGCGGCGCCGCCCCAGCCCTGCCCGTAGGCGCTGTCCGGCCCGAAGCCGTTCTCGTGGCCGGAGCCGCTGTCCTGGCCGTAACCGCTCTCTTGGCCGAAGCCGCCGCCGTCGTGACCGTAGGAGTTCTCCCGGCTGGAGCCGTTACCCGAGCTGAACCCGCCGCTCGAGCCGAAGCCGCTGTCAGAGCCGTAGCCGTTCTCCGACCCGTAGCCGTTCTCCGACCCGTAGCCGTTCTCCGAGCCATAGCCGTTGTCGGAGCCGTAGCCGTTCTCCGACCCGTAGCTGTTCTCTGCCCCGTAGCCGTTGTCCTGGCCGTAGCCGCCGCCTGGCGCGGAGGAGTGCCTTCCGTGCGACTCGCGCCGTGGCAGGTCCTGGAAGCTACGGCCCGGGGTGCGCTGCGGGAAGGCACCCTCCTGGTCCTGGCCGTACTCCTGGCCGAAGAACTCAGATGGCGGCCCGCCTGCCTGGCCCTCGCCCTGGAAGCCGTCGCCGGCCTCGGGGAAGCCTGCCGCGGGGGAACTCTTTCCCCCGCGGCCAAAGTCTCGGTTGCCGAAGTCCTGGCCCGTGAAGGCTTGGGTGTCTTCAGGCCCGTCTTCCGGACCCCAAGTTGGCGTGGAGGACACGTCCCAGCCGCTCATGTGCGTGCTCATTCCCCATCGTGTTCCTGGCAGTACCCCAACGAGCGTATAGGGGCACAGCCGACGGGAACGGCAATACCGGCAAAGTAGCCATTACGCGTAGCGAGGGGTAACAGGACCCGAAGCGGCGGCCACGGTGGCGTCGGACGCGGAGACGGGCCTGATACGACCGCGGTTTTGGCGATCAGGCCCGTCAGCGCGAACAGGGGGGTCGTCCCCCGGGAGATACCGGTGTCAGGCCGACTTTTCGCGCGGCGTGCGGCGCGAGACGTCGCGCGGCACCAGGGTCGGGTTGACGTTCTCGAGCACCGCCTCGCGGGTGATGACCACGCGCTCGACGTCCTTGCGCGACGGCACCTCGAACATCACCGACTGGAGGACTTCCTCCATGATCGCGCGCAGCCCGCGGGCGCCGGTGCCGCGCAGGAGCGCCTGGTCCGCGATGGCCTCGACGGCGTCGGAGGTGAACTCCAGGTCCACGCCGTCCAGCTCGAGCAGCCGCTTGTACTGCTTGACGAAGGCGTTGCGGGGGACGGTGAGGATCTGGATCAGTGCCTCGCGGTCCAGGTTGTGCACGCTGGTGATCACCGGGAGCCGGCCGACGAACTCGGGGATCATGCCGAACTTCAGCAGGTCCTCGGGCATCACGTCGGAGAAGGTGTCCATGGTGATGTTGGCGCGGACGCGCAGCACGGAGTTGAAGCCGATCCCGTTGGAGCCGGACCGCTGCTCGATGATCTTCTCGAGCCCGGCGAACGCGCCGCCGCAGATGAACAGCACGTTCGTGGTGTCGATCTGGATGAACTCCTGGTGCGGGTGCTTGCGGCCGCCCTGGGGCGGGACACTCGCGGTCGTGCCCTCCAGGATCTTCAGCAGCGCCTGCTGCACGCCCTCACCGGAGACGTCACGCGTGATCGACGGGTTTTCGCTCTTGCGGGCGATCTTGTCGATCTCGTCGATGTAGATGATGCCCGTCTCGGCCTTCTTGACGTCGTAGTCGGCGGCCTGAATCAGCTTGAGCAGGATGTTCTCGACGTCCTCGCCGACGTAGCCCGCCTCGGTGAGCGCGGTGGCGTCGGCGATCGCGAACGGCACGTTGAGCAGCCGGGCCAGCGTCTGGGCGAGCAGGGTCTTGCCGGAGCCCGTAGGGCCGAGGAGCAGGATGTTGGACTTCGCCAGCTCCACGGTCTCGTCGCCCGCGCGCTCACCACCGCTCTGAATCCGCTTGTAGTGGTTGTACACCGCGACGGAGAGAGCCTTCTTGGCCTTGTCCTGGCCGATGACGTAGGCGTCGAGGAACTCGTAGATCTCTCGCGGCTTCGGCAGGCTGTCCCACTTGATGCCGTCGGGCTCGGAGAGCTCTTCCTCGATGATCTCGTTGCAGAGATCGATGCACTCGTCGCAGATGTACACACCTGGGCCGGCGATGAGCTTCTTCACCTGCTTTTGGCTCTTTCCGCAGAACGAGCACTTCAGCAGGTCGCCACCGTCACCGATGCGTGCCACCCAGTTTCTCCTTTACATGGGGCCGCCAGAACCGGGCCGTTCGGGCGCTTCGTGGGAACGATTTGCGCTTTTCCGGCCCGGCCTGGCGGGCATGTCCCGCCATGCCGTCAACCACTTGCTATCTGACGGTACCGCCTTGTGGAGTCCGATGGACCAATCAAACCCCCTCAGCGGCCCATGAGGGAAGAGGTGAACCGCTTCCCGCTTTAAGAGCCTACCGGCACGGCGGCCGTCTGGCCTCGCTTGAGCGCCGTCAGCACCTCGTCGATGAGGCCGTAATCCTTGGCCGCGGCCGCGCTCAGGAACTTGTCCCGCTCGATGTCGCGCTCGATCTCGGCTTCCGGCCGGCCGGTGTGCCGGGCCAGGATCGTCTCCATGGCCTTGCGCATCCGGTCGATCTCGTCGGCCTGGATCTCCATGTCGCTCGCCTGGCCGTAGCCGCCCTCGGTGGCCGGCTGGTGGATCAGGATCCGCGAGTTCGGCAGGGCGATCCGCTTGCCCTTGGTGCCCGCCGCGAGCAGCACCGCCGCCGCGCTGGCCGCCTGGCCGATGCAGCAGGTGGTGATCTCCGGCTGGATGAACTGCATGGTGTCGTAGATCGCCATCATCGAGGTCATCGACCCGCCGGGCGAGTTGATGTACATCGTGATCTCGCGGTCCGGGTCGATGGCCTCGAGCGTGAGCAGCTGGGCCATGACATCGTTGGCGGAGGCGTCGTCGATCTGGACGCCCAGGAAGATGATGCGCTCCTCGAAGAGCTTGTTGTACGGGTTCATCTCCTTGACCCCGTACGACGTACGCTCGACGAAGGACGGCAGCACGTACCTGGACGATGGGTACTGGGTCACGTTCGGCTTCTCCTGTCTGCGGAGTTGGGTCTGCGGAGTTGACGGGGCACGACGGCCGTCAGGAGGCGACCGTGCCGGACGGGGTCTCTTCCGCGCTGGCGACCACGTGGTCCACGAAGCCGTACTCCTTGGCCTCCTGCGCGGTGTACCAGTGGTCGCGGTCGGCGTCCTTGAGGACCTTGTCAAGCGGCTGGCCGGTGTGCCGGGCCGTGAGCTCCGACAGCGTCTTCTTCACGAAGCGCATCTGCTCGGCCTGGATCTTGATGTCGGTCGCGGTGCCGCCGATGCCGCCGGACGGCTGGTGCATCAGGATCGTGGAGTTCGGCATGGCGTAACGCTTGCCCGGGGTACCCGCCGTGAGCAGGAACTGCCCCATGCTCGCGGCCATCCCCATCGCGTACGTGGCGACGTCGTTGGGCACGAACTGCATCACGTCGTAGATCGCCAGGCCCGCGTAGACCGACCCTCCTGGGGAGTTGATGTACACGGTGATGTCGCGCTGCCGGTCCTCGGCGGACAGCAGCAGCATCTCGGCGGCGATCCGGTTCGCGATGTCATCGTCGACCTGCTGGCCGAGGAAGATGATGCGGTTCCGCAGCAGCCGCTGGAACAGCAGGTCCCCTGGAATCACGGGGGCGTCAGGGGTAGCCGTCCGGGCAACTGGCTGGACTAGCTCTGTCACGTGGTCACCTGCTCCGATCACTTCGGGTGTCGTTCAATGGACATTAACGCCAGCCGGGAGTAACTAGGTCCCCGGTACCCACCTGTTCGCTTTCGGCGGAGCATCTCCCGGGCGGACGCCCGACAATTGCGGCAAAAAGCGCTCAAGAACGCGCAGCATGAGCCGAAGCGCGCGCCCCTGCCCCCCGGACTGAGGAGGGAGGGAGCCTCCCGCGAGCCGAAGTGCGCCGGCGGCCTGCGCGGACTGAGGAGCGAGGGAGCACCCCGGCGAGCCAAAGGGCGCGCCGACGTTTTTGGACTGAGGAAGGAGGGAGCGAGGAACGAGCGACTGACTGACGAGGGAAAAACGCCGCTTCGGGCGCCCGGAGGCGAGCCGGGAAGCGGAGTACGAGCGACTGACTGACGAGGAAAAACGCCGGCTTCGGGCGCCCGGAGGCGAGCCGGGAAGCGGAGTACGAGCGACTGACTGACGAGGGAAAAAACGCCGGCCTCGGGCGGGCGGCGGCGAGCGGGACAAGCAGAGTGAGCGCGGAAAAAATAACCAGAGCCAGGTGCTCCTGGCTCTGGTTACGCGCTGCGGTGGGTCTTGCCTATGCCTCGTCGTCCTCGCCGTCCTCGCCGTCCTCGGCGGCGTCGTCTTCCTCGATGGCTTCCGCGACGATCTCCTCGGCGACGGCCTCGGCCTCGACGATGGTCTCGGCCTCGACGACGGCGTCAGCGGCGGCATCGGCCTCCGCCTCGTCCTCGGCCTCGATGATGCCCGCCACGTCGAGCGAGAGGTCGTCTACCGCGATGTCTCCCTGCGGCGCGGCGGCGGCCTGCTCGGCCGCCTGGGCGGCGAGCATCGCGTCCACGTCGGCGTTGAGCGCCGCGATCTCGGCCGTCACGTCGATCGCGTTGCCCGCCTCGTCGGTGACCTTGACGCGCTCCGCGACGACCGTGGCGGCCTTGCCGCGCAGCACCTCGGTGACCGCGACGTTGATCTGGTTGTTCTGGACCAGCTGCTGGGCGAAGTAGTCCGGGCTGACGCCAAGCCGCTGCGCCTGGTCGGCGACGAAGTAGGACAGCTCCGCCTGGTTCACCGACAGGTTCTCGGCCCTGGTGAGCTCGTCGAGGACGAAGCTGGTCTTCACGCTGCGCTGCGACTGCTCGACCAGGTCGGCGTCGAACTCCTCCTCCGTCTTCTCGATCGACGAGAGGTAGTCCTCCTTGGACATCCGCATCTGGGCAAGCTGGTTGTCGATGTTCTCCTGCGCGTGCTGCAGCTCGTGCTCGACGAACTTCTCCGGCAGCGGGATGTCGATGGCGTCCACGAGCGCCTCGACGGACCGGTCCCTGGCCTGCGTGGTCTGCTGGAGCTTCTTGACCCGCTCGAGCTGCTTGCGGGTGTCTTCCTTCAGCTCGTCGAGCGTGTCGAACTCGCTCGCGAGCTGCGCGAAGTCGTCGTCGAGCTCCGGCAGCTCCTTGACCTTCACGGCCTGCACGGTCACCGTGATGTCTGCTTCCCGGCCCTCGGCCGCGCCGCCGGCCAGCTCGCTCTTGAACGTCGTCGAGTCGCCCGCGGACAGGCCGGTGAGCGCCTCGTCCAGGCCGTCGAGCATGGTGCTGCTGCCGATCTGGTACGACTGGCTGGTCGCCTGGGCGTCCTCGACGAGCTCGCCGTCCACGCTCGCGGACAGGTCGATCGTCGTGTAGTCGCCGTCCTCGGCCGGGCGGCTCGCGGTCTTGAGGCTCGCGAAGCGCTCGCGCAGGTTGTTCAGGTACTCGTCGATGTCCTCGTCGGTGACCTCGGCGTTGTCGACGGTGACACTGAGCGTGGACAGGTCGGGGAGCTCGAACTTCGGCCGGATCTCGACCTCGGCGGTGAACGTGAGCTCCTTGCCGTCGTCCAGCTGCGTGATCTCGACGTCCGGGGTACCGAGGGCGAACACCTCGGCCTCCTGCACCGCCTTGCTGTAGAACTCGGGCAGGGCGTCGTTCACCGCCTCGGTCAGCACCGCGCCACGGCCGATCCGCATGTCGATGACACGCGGCGGAACCTTGCCCGGCCGGAAGCCGGGGATGCGCGCCTGCTGCGCCACCTCTTTGTAAGCCTTGTCGAGGCTCGGCTTGAGTTCCTCGAAGGAAACCTCGACGCTCAGCCGGACACGGGTCGGGCTCAGCTCTTCGACATCGGTCTTCACGGCGGCGTGACTCCAGAAACGTGGATGGATTGACTGCGCGAACGGACAGCGCAGCAAGAATGTATGGGCGGTTAAGTCTATGACCATAGCAGCGCGGCTAAGCCCCAGGCACGGCGGTTTGCGCAGCGTCGACGGGCCCCGCGGGTAACCTAATCCTCGTCGCGGAGGAGCAGGTGCGCCAACCAGGTGACGACGCCGACGATGAGCGCGCCCTCGACGGCGGCGAGGAACGAAGTGACGTGGAACGGCTGGTGCAGCTTGTCGTAGGCGATCCAGCTGGTGAGGTACAGCAGCGCGCCGTTGACGACGATCGCGATCAGGCCGAGGGTCAGCACGTAGAACGCGCACCCGACGGCCTTGATGACCGGCTTGATGATCACGTTGATCAAGCCGAAGATGACCGCGACGATGAGCAGTGTCTTGGCAATCGACGCGTCGTTGGAAACGGCAGAGCTGCCGTGCAGGGTCCACTGCTCGGTGTGAATTCCCGGAACCACCCAGGCCGCGACGGCGAGGGCCACCGCGGTCACCAGGATCCGGAGGAGGATCTTCATGGCCCTCTTTTTACCGGAGCGGGCCGGCCTTTCGCCGGAGGACAAGACCGGAATACGCCGCGCACGCCGTTACGATTCCCGCTCCAACCTTCAAGACGCGAAAGCGTGTCATGTTCCTTGGACGCCGGACCGGCCGTGCGGGTTCCGCGAACCCGGCGGGCGCGCGGGGCGCGCCTGGCGTCACCACGCTCACGTTCGGAGTTATCGATCTCCCCGTTTTGTCTTTAGCCTTTGATCTTGTGTGGATCGGTAGCGGAACGCGAGTGGTCAGCGGGGCACGGGCGGCCGTGCCCGACCGGCTGAGCGAAGTGGTGCCCGAGTGGCTCGCGGAGGTGATGCGACCCAAGAAGGCGCCGGTGCCGTGGACGGCGATGGCGCAGGCGGTCCTCGCGCTGTGGGTGCCGATGGCAGTGGGGTTCGCGACCGGGCGGCGGGAACTCGCGCTGCTGCCCGCGATGGGCGGGCTGCTGTCGGTCATGATCGACACCGGCGGGCCCTACTGGCTGCGGGTGGAGCGGATCGGCGCGGCGGCGGTCCTCGGCGGCGCGCCCGGGCTGCTGATCGGGACGCTGATCCACGGGCGCGGCTGGGTCGCGGTCATCGCCGTCGTGGTGGTCGCGGGGGTGTCGGCCATCCTCGCGCGGCTCGGCGCGATCGGGTCGGTCACCGGGCTGCAGCTCTTCGTCTACAGCGCGCTCGGGCTCGGGCCGCTCGGGATGCTGCGGCCGTGGTGGCACACCGCGCTGCAGTTCCTCGCGGGGGTCGTGTGGGCCCTGTTGCTGATAACACCCGGGTACCTGCTCTCGCCGCGGTCGGCCGAGCGGAAGGCCGTCGCCGAGGTCTACCACGCGCTCGCCCGGGACCTGCGGCTCATCGGCACCCCCGGCGCGGCCGGGGCGCGGGTGGCGCTCGCGGGCGCGCTGAACGCCGCCTACGACGCGATGCTGACCAGGCGGGCCGCGTCCAGCGGGCGGTCACGGCGGGACATGCACCTGATGGCCGTGCTCAACGTGAGTCACCAGTTCGCCGAGGCCGACGCGGCGCTGCGGGCGACCGGGGAACCCGTGCCGCCGCTGGTCACCGAGGAGATCGACCGGTTTGGCGACGCGATACTCGCCGACCAGGGGCCGGGGGCAGGCGCGGTCGGGTTCGGCAGCCGGCGGTCCGCCGGCGGACCGCCGCTGCCGCTCATCCCGCCGCAGTGGTCGTCCTCGCCGGGCGCGCTCGCGCTGAGGGACGCCATGGTGAACCTGGTCCGGGTGCTCTCCGGCAACTGGACGCCGGCCCAGACCCTGCCCGACAGCGGCGCGGCGGATCGCGGCTGGCGCGAACGGCTGCGGATGCGGGCGCGGCCGGTGGTCGAGCAGCTGATCGGCGGGCAGATCGCCTGGGAGTTCACGATCCGGCTGATGCTGTGCACCGGGATCGCGGCGGTAGCCAGCGAGGTGCTGCCGCTCACCCGGTCCTACTGGGTAGTCCTCACCGTGGCGATCATCCTGAAGCCTGACTACGGCTCGGTGTTCGCGCGGGCGGTGCAGCGCGGCGTCGGGACGATGGTCGGGGCGGTGCTCGGCGCGGTGATCCTCGCGCTGGTGCCGTACGGGCCCTGGCTGCTGCTGCCGTTCGGCGTGCTCGCCGCGTTGCTGCCATACGGCAAGGCGAGGAACTTCGGGCTGGCGGCGACGTTCCTGACGCCGCTGGTGGTGCTGCTCATCGACCTGCTCGAGGTGAGCGGCTGGCGGCTGGCCGAGGACCGGCTGGTAGACACCGCGCTCGCCTCGCTGATCGTCCTTGTCTTCGGGTACGCGCCCTGGCCGTCGGCGTGGCAGGCGCACCTGCCGGGGCAGTTCGCGGAGACCCTGCGGACGGTGTCCGCGTACACGGACGAGGCGCTGGTGACGATGCCGGCGGCGCGGATCGCGGCGTCGGGGACGGCCCGCTCCCCCGAGCGCGCGCCGGGAGAGGCGCCCGGCCAGCGGTCGCGGCTGCGGCGAGGCGCGTACCAGTCCCTGTCCAACCTGCGCGCGGAGTTCCAGCGAACAATGTCCGAGCCGCCGTCGGTGAGCCGGCGGGCGACGGCGTGGTGGCCGGCCGTGGTGGCGCTTGAGGAGGTCATGGACGCGGTGACCGCGACGGTCGTGGCGATCGGCCAGGGTGCGCCGGTGCCTTCCGTCGCCTCGGTGCACGCGCTGACGGGAACGATGCGCGCGGTCGCGGACTCGATCGAGGCGGGGACGCCGCCGCGGCCCGCCGGCCCGCTGCCGACGGACCCTGAGCTCGACGCGGTGACGTCGAGCGTCCGTTCCGTGCTGTCGGTTCTGATCAAGGGCGGAGACGACCTGGCCCCCGCCACCGGGGCCACGCCCGCGCCCGCGCCGACGTGAGCGGCGATGCTTGGGCGCGGGTCGTCCTCGGTCCATCCGGAGCGGGTCACGGAGGCGCTAGACTCTTCGCGACACGGGCTGTAGCGCAGCTTGGCTAGCGCGCGTGCTTTGGGTGCACGAGGTCGCGGGTTCGAGTCCCGCCAGCCCGACGAGACCGGCTGCGGTGCTCGCTGGCCTTCGGCCAGCTTCGCCGCAGTCCGCAGTACCTTCCCGGGGGGACGACCCCCCGGACCCCCCGGCTGCGGGCTCCGCCCGCCAACCCGGCGGCTGCGGTGCTCGCTGGCCTTCGGCCAGCTTCGCCGCAGTCCGCAGTACCTTCCCGGGGGGACGACCCCCGGCTGCGGGCTTCGCCCGCTGATCGCGCGGCTGCTTACAGTCGTTGCCTGGTCCGCCCGGCGGTGTTGCGCGGGCGGACCAGGCATTCGGCGTTGCTGGCTACGCGAAGGTGGGCAGCAGGTCGCCGTTGACCTTCGCGTTCGGCTGCAGCGTGTTGTCGACCACCTTGTACTCCAGCGGGTACTTGGTGCCCTTCTGCCACTGGATGCCGACCGGCAGGGTAATCGCGACCCCGGGGGCGGGGTTGGTCTTGGCGTTGGTGGAGGTGTAGTCGATCGGGCCCGCTACCGCCTCCGGCAGCTTGACCTGCGTCAGCGCCGTCATCAGGGCCGCCTTGTCGTGCGGGTTGTCGACCGCGGACAGCGCCGCGTAGGCGATCTCGAACAGCGTGAAGTTGGAGATGTTCTGGTTCGGCTGGCCCAGGCCCGCCGCGGTGAACGCGGCCCCGAGCTCGGTGCAGGTCTGCCCGGTCAGCGAGGAGTGCCACGGCAGCTCCGGCACCCACCACGCGTCGGTGGCGATGTTGTAGACCTTGGAGCCCATGGCGTAGGCGTCGGTCGGGAACAGCAGCACCTTGGCGACGGTGGCGAGCTTGGGCTTGAAGCCCTGCTGCAGCGACTGGGTCCACATGGTGGCGAAGTCGGGGGGCAGCGGGACGTTGGTGAAGAAGTCGTCGCCGCCGTTCTTGAACGTCGTGATCATCGACGTGTAGTTGGTCAGCCCGTCCGGGTAGGCCGTCGACAGGTCAAGCGTGTAGCCCAGCGGCTTGAGTACCTGCGGGAAGACGGCACGGAAGGCGTTGCCGTCAGGGTCGTTCGGGAACGCGGCCGCGACCTTGTGGTTGTTGCCGTACTTCTCGCCGATCCGGTTCCACATCGGCTCGAAGGCGAGCGCGAGGTGCTCGGCGCCGAGGAAGTACATCACGGTCCACTTGGGCTTGAGCGTCGGCTTCTGCGGGTTGCCGCCCAGGTTGATGTACCAGGACTCCCACGGGATGTTGGAGCAGACCAGCGGCGTGCCCAGCGTCTCCGCCTCGGTGGCGACCGCGTTCACGGTCTCCGGGGTGGAAGAGGCGAACAGCAGGTCGACGTTGTCCTGCTGGATGGCCTGCTTGGCCAGCGCCCCGGCCCGGGTCACGCTCGACTGGGTGTCGTAGGACTTGATGTTGACCGAGTAGGTGGAGCCGCCGGCCTTGATCCCGTTCTTGAACTGCGACGTCGCCATCACCTGCTGCAGCACCCAGGCGTCCGGGTAGCCGAAGCCGGCCAGCGAGCCGGTCACCGGGTGAATCCAGCCGATCGTGATTTCCTTGCTCGTGGTCCCGGCCGAGGCGCTGCTGCCGGTGCTCGCGGATGACGATGTCGACGAGGAGGCGGCGCCCTGAATCCCCGAGCTGCAGGCCTCAATAAGGGCGCCGCCGCCAACGACGGCCGCGCCGACGCCAGCCGCGCGGAACAGGGTGCGCCTCGAAACGTCATGCTCTGTCACTCTATGAACCTCTCGGTTGGCATTCCGGTGGAGATGAACCGCTTTCGCACCGGGATGACGTCGGATATTGCGGTGTACCTGGTAGCTGTTATCGATCGCTAAGGGATTCGTGAGGTGATCGTGGCTACTGCTGGGTTAGCTGTCGGCTCGCAAGGAGCATGTTCCGAGTCTGGGATGCGAAGTCCAGTTGTCAACACGGCGTTCTAATATTTGGAACATGCCGCATGACGATTCCGCTTCTTCGCAGTCACTCGAACGTGGCCTGGCGATTCTCAGCGCGTTCACCCCGGACCGCCCGGCCCTCGGGATCAGCGAACTGGCGCAGCAGCTCGATCTCACCCGCAGTACCACGCACCGCTACGTCTCCACCCTCGCCAAGCTCGGCTACCTCGACCAGGACGAGGCGACGCGGAAGTACCGGCTCGCCATCCGCGTCCTCGACCTCGGATTTTCCGTGCTCGGCGCGCTCGGCCTGCGCGAGATCGCGGCACCGCACCTGCAGCGGCTCAGCGCCACCACCGGGCACACCTCGAACCTCGCGATCCGCGATGACACCGACGTGATCCTCATCGACCGGATCCGGGGCCGGCCCGGCCGGTACCACCACCTCGAATTCAGTCTGCACGCGGGCTCGCGGATACCGTCCTACTGCAGCGCGACGGGCAAGGCGCTGCTCGCGTTCCTGGCACAGCCCGACCTGGACGACCTGCTGGACCGGATCGAGCTGCTCCCCCGGGGCCCGCGCAGCCACACGACCAGGGCCACGCTGCTCGCGGAACTCAGCCAGGTGCGGCGCACCGGGCTCGCGCTCAACGACGAGGAACTTGACAGCGGGCTCCGGTCGATCGCGGCGCCCATCAGGTCACGGTCCGGGCCGGTCGTAGCGGCGGTGAACCTCGCGTTCCCCTGGTCTCCGGCGCCGATGAGCGAGCTGGCCGATCAGTTCGGTCCGGTGCTGCAGGGGACCGCGCGGCAGATCTCGTCGCTGGTGATCTGACGTCAGCCGTCGGCCGACGGCTCACAGATCGTGGATCGATGAGCGCGCTAGGGCGTGTTCAGCGGTCCACGATCCAGTGAGCGGCTGCCCTTAGGCGCGGTGGGCCGCCTCCTCCGCCGCGGCGGCCGGGTCCGACGCGTCACCCCACGTGCCGGCCGAGCGGACGACCTCTGGCCTGGTGAACTTGATGACGAAGTACCAGGCCAGGCCGATCGCGGTCCAGCCCAGGAACACGTACGGCAGCGCGTTGTACGGCCAGGCCAGCGCGGGGAAGATGTCGTTCGGGATGGCCGTCGGTATCCAGTTCACGTAGAAGACGAACAGCATCGTGACCGCGCCGAGGATGCCGATCACCCACGCGAGTGGCTTGTTCTCGCCGATCTTGCGCAGGTAGAGCGGAGCGGCGAGGGCGACAAGCGCGTACGCGACCATGAAGCCGTAGGTGGCGAGGGTGCCTTCCTCACTGCTGAGGACCGCGTCGCTTGAGCCCGCGAGGATGTAGGCGGCCGGGATGACCGTCATGGGGATCGCCACCGCCCAGATCGCGAACGAGGGCGCGTGGGTGTGCTTGGACGTGTGCGTGAACATCTTGGGCAGCAGCCCGTCATGCCCGAGGGACAGCAGCATCCGCGAGCCCGCGGTGAGGCAGGCGAGCGCGCAGGCGAACATCGAGCAGGTGATGCCGATCGCGATGAAGTGGCCGAGTTCGCCGAGGCCGACGACGGAGGCGAGCTGCGGCAGCGGGGCGCTCGCCTTGGCGAAGGCCGCGTCGCCGAACCCGTAGATCTGCGCGTAGACCACGATCAGGTAGAACACGCCGATGATGCCGCAGGACCAGATGATCGCGCGGGGCACGGAGCGGGCCGGGTTCTTCGCCTCCTGGCCGAGCGCGCCCGCCGACTCGAAGCCGACGAACGCGAAGATGGCGAGCACCATGCCCACCACGATGCCGCCGGGCTTCGCCCCCGTGAGCGAGAGCTGGTGGGTGTCGATGACCCCGCCGTTGTGCACGTAGACGGCGATGCACAGGATCAGGATGATCGTCACGGAGACGGACTCAAGGATAAACGCCACTCGCTGCGAGATCTTGATGTCCGACACCGCCATGATGGCCGGGGCCAGGCCGCCCACGATGTAGAGGAGCCCCCGGACGACGTGATTGCCCGGCGACAGGCCGAACCCGACGAGCAGGTTGTCGCCGTAGATCTCGAAGCCGAGGACGCAGGCGATCCCGGTGAACAGGTAGCCGAGGACCAGTCCCCAGCCCGCCGCGCTGCCCGCGCCGGGGCCGAGGGCCCGGGTTACCCAGACGTAGAACGAGCCGGCCGAGTTGATCCTGGTGGCGAACTGGGCCGCGCAGTACGCGACGACCAGCAGGACGACGATGCTGATGCCGAACGACAGCCAGGCGCCATTGCCGGCGTCAAGGAAGACGAAAAGCGGGAGCAGCGCCATTGCCGCGCTCGGGGCCATGTTGGCCACCGACTGGGCGAGCACCTCCGGCGTGGAGAGGACTCGCTTCTGGAGCGTGATGCCGGAATCAACGGCTAGGTCAGTCTGGGCAGTGGCCATACATCCGTTCCTCTAATTATTGCCGTTATCTCTTTGTTTTGACTTTTGTTTAATGATGCTGACAGTGATCGCCGCCGGGCTCGGGGTTGTCAAGCGACGGGTTGCCGACGAAGAAGCCCGCAGGGAGCAGCTTGAAGCCGATCGGGTGGACGGGCATGACCGGCCAGTCCTCGGGACGGGCGACGTGGTTGGTGCCGAAGGTGAACCAGAGCACCACGTCGGTGTCCGTGAGGTTGCGCTCCTTGGCGGCGAATTCCGGGAGCCCCTGGCCGCCCGCCGCCTGGTTCGGGTAGTCGCCGGTGGCGAACAGTTCGTCCCGGTCGTGGGCGGTAACCCAGAGCGGGCTGAACATGAACGGCGCCCGCCTGGCGACGGCCGAGCCGGGGTGCGCGAACGGCCTGATCATGTGGCTAGGCATCAGCTTGTAGGCGACGGGCTGGCCGAGTTCGTTCTTGACGTTGTCGTTGGCGATCTTCCAGTACCGCCCGGCGAGGGGATCCGCCTCGCGCCTGGCCATGGTCTCGTCCGCGATGAGGACTTCCTGTGCCCGCCAGGCGTTGCCGACCGGGTTCAACGGGCCGGCCTGGTCGGCGGTCGGGGTGACCTCGTAGACCCGGTTGGTCGCGCCGTCGACCGCCATGTCCAGCCGGACGTTGAAGAAGTGCTGGTGGTGCGGGCCGTAGACGCCGGGGGCGACGACGACGCCGTGCTCGGGCGTTTCCCCGGGGCGGACGACGCCGTTGGAGATCACGCCCGACAGCTTGACCTCGTACTCGATCGTGCCGTCCTGGTACAGGTACCAGTAGTAGGCGTACTCGTAGTTGCCGACGGTGACGATGCTCGACACGACCATCCGCCGCATCCGTCGCACTTCCACGTAGCCGGTGCGGAAGTCGGTGTGCTTCCACGCGATGCCGTGGTCCTCTTCGTGCAGGCAGACGGCGTTCGGCAGGGTGACGGCCTTGCCGTCGTTGTCGTTGACCACGCCGTCCAGGTAGGCGATCTCGCCGAGGCAGTCGCAGCCGAGTTCGAGGGAGTTGGTGAGCAGCCCGATGCCGTACTCCCCCTCGTCGAGCACGAGCTTGCGGTAGTGCATCGGGCCGGGGTCGCCGTAGGGAACGAACATCTCGCTCAGGCTCGCGCGGTGGACGATGCTCCTGCCCGCGTAGCTGATGCGGTGCAGCACCAGGCCTTCCCGGGCGGTGAAGCCGATCCGCAGATCCCACTTCTGCCACGTGAGGTGGTGGCCGTCGACGGTAAAGCTCGGGCCCTCGTGCTGGATGATGTCGAGCGGCTTGACGTCCGCGCGCGGCCCGTCGGGGAAGTACGGCACGTTGTCCGGGTCGGTGATCTTCGCCGCGGAGTAGTTGGCCTTCTTGGGCGGCAGCGGCCGGACGCCGTGGTCTTCGACGCTGACGACGGTCAGCGTGTCCAGGTCGACCCTGGTCACGACGCCGTCGACCGGATGGGCGTAGCCGTTGTCGTCCGGGTCGTCGCGCACCCAGGTCAGCGGGGAGACGAAGCGGCCGTCCTCGGGGCCGACCCCGGGCTCGACGTTCGGCGTGGACCACGGGTCGATCATGCACAGGTCGAAGTTGGTAATGCCGCGCTTGCGCATCGCCTCCTGCCAGCGCGGGTCGTTGCGGACGATGTCCTCGGCGGCCATGAACTCTTCGAACATGACGCTCGGCTGGACTCCGGGGACCCGCTGGTAGTTGACGACCTTGCCGTCGGGGAGCCGGACGACGCCCTCGTAGGTGGCGTGCTCGGCCCGCTCCCTGATGACGGCCTTCACGAGCCGGTCGGGGACGGGGCCGCCCGCCTCGAAGGCGATCACCTCCTGCTTCGGCGGCTCGTAGAGGGAGAGGTACACGAACCGAGCGGTCTCGCTGAGGCCCTTGGCCGCCTTGACGACGCTAGCGGCGGCCTCGATCTCGGCGGCGGTCAGCGGGGCGAGCGGGTGCGGTGCCGGGGCGTTCAGTCCGCCGGCCGCGTCCTGGGCATCAACAAGAAAAGCCATGCTCACAGCAGAAACGCCGAAGGTTACGCCGTCAACGTTGGATTGTTACGCGCGTGTGACACGCTGCCTCACTTGGCGGCCCATGACCCAGGGGTGGGCCGTCAGTCACGCGTCAACAGCAATGTTCCACTATGGGGAACTTGGCAGGGCGCCGGGCCGGCCGACGGCCGCGAAGACGGGCGGCGCGGCGGGTGGAAGCAGGCGGCCGTTCGGGATAATTCTTTGGTTGGCCATGCGACCCGGTACGCTGCTGGTGGTGCTCGTCGCGGGACGAGCCAGGCGGATGTAGCTCAATGGTAGAGCCCCAGCCTTCCAAGCTGGTCATGCGGGTTCGATTCCCGTCATCCGCTCTTATCATTTCAGGCCAGGTCAGGGCTCTTATTCGCTAGTTCTGTCGGGTTGCTGCGGGTGTCTGTCTGGCACGGCGTGACGGACGGCAGGCTCGGGTCGTGCGACTGGCGGGCAGACGGCGTGGATCTGGCGCAGCAGCCAGGGCCCGGCCTCGCTCCAGCCGATCAGCAGGGCGGGGCCGACGGCGTCGACCAGGGCGGTGCCGTACTGGCGGTGGCCGATGGCGCCGGCGGTGTTCAGGGCCAGGGTGAGCAGGCCGCAGAACCGCAGCATGCGCTGCAGCCCGGCCAGCTGGGCGTCGGCGTACCCGTGCAGGGATAGGAACCGCATCCCGGTCAGCAGGCCGATGACGCTGAGGTCGACCGCCGGGGCGACTAGCCAGGCAATCCACGCGGTAATGCCCAGGTTCAGGCAGAGACGGGTCACGTTGCCCAGGGAGAACGCGAACGTCATCGCGACGATAGTCGCGGTGACCGCGGTGACCGCCCGGCGGGTCAGCACCTCACCGGGCAGACCGAGACGATCCGGCTCCGGGACGGCGGCGATGGGGGTGGTACGCATAGTTCATCCCTCACTTCGAGCGCGGGGTAGTCACTCGGGGCCCTGCGGGCCACTGGCGGCGCGGCTGAGCCGGAGATGGCAGCGGCCGAGCCACGGTCCAGCTGGGACCGGTCCGTCCACCGTGCGGGCACGCTGGACGGAAGGACCGGGCGTAAATGAGTGTCAGGCGCCAGCCAGGCCGCGCAGCAGCACCGACCGCGCGGGGCTGAGCGCGAACGCCCGCAGCTGATCGAACGGGGTGCAGCTCGTCTGAAGTGACTGGCTGACCTGGAGAGTTGACGGTTGGGCTGTTGTCGGCGCCTGCTGGCTTCTACTGTTTCGGGCAGGAGCAAGGAGGGCGCTTGATGGGGTCGCTGATCGATGAACTGCAGCGCCGGGAGGCGGCGGCCCGGGCGGAGGCGGAGGAACTGCGCGGGCGGATCGCCGAGCTGGCTGAGCGTCTGACCGTGGTCGCGGAGCGGGTGTCTCGGCTGGTGATCGCCCTGGAGATGGTCGATGAGGTGCTGGGCGAGGCCGACGCGGGCGTCCCGCCGGCGGCGGAGCCTGAGGCTGCGGGCCGTTCGCCGGCGGTCGGGGTGCTTGCGGTGCCGCTGTGGCAGGCGGGGCTTGAGGTTTCCGTGCTGCCGCAGGCCTACCGGGACCTGGTGGAGGTGGCCGAGGACGCGGGGCGGCCGCTGCGGGCGGCGCAGATCGCCGCGGCGGCGGGGCTGGGCACGGACAAGGCGAAGGTGGAGACCCTGCGGTCGAAGCTGAAGAGGCTGGTTGAGCGGTGCTGGCCGGGGTCAGCGCCCGGGCAGCGGCCGAGATCGCCGCCGAGGCGGACGCCGCCGGCCTCGCTGCCGCGCTGCGGACCGGCACTGACGCCTGTGTCCGCTACCTGACCACCAACGAGTACCTGCGCTACGACCAGGCCCTGGCCGCGGGCTGGCCCATCGCCACCGGGGCCATCGAGGGAGCCTGCCGCCACCTGATCGGCGACCGGCTCGGCATCACCGGGGCACGGTGGGGCCTGGAAGGCGCCGAAGCCGTCCTCACCCTGCGCGCAGTGATCAGCAACGGCGATTATCCCGATGTCGGCGTTATGCCGAGTTCGGGATAACGGCGACTTCGAGGACTACTGGCGTTTCCACCTCGCTCGCGAGCACCAGCGGCTCTACCCCGGCACAGCACAGGGCCAGTACGCGCCCGGCGCCTGACCTGCCCTGTGCAGCACCACAGGACAGACGGCCGTTATCCAGGGCGTCGCGGGCCAAGCCGCGCCCGCCGCCGGGCCTCGCGTGCCCACATCGTCACCACGAGCCTGGGCGCGGACAGCAGGTAGCTGCGAATCGCCGCGCCGCGCCCGGCGGGCGCGATCTCCGACAGCAGGCTCTCCGCCTCCGCAAGCCACCGGCGGCCCCCGGGGCCAGGCATCAGCCGCGACACCATGGCCAGCATGCGCCACCGGTGCGCCGCGCCGGCAGGCCCGTCATCATCACAGCCGTCCCGGCTGAGGCCGCTGCCCCGCCCGTGACCTCTCCTCCCGCCGCCGCGCAGGCCGCCGCTGGTGAGCACGGCGACGACGACGGGCACGCTGACAGCAAACGGCAGCCATTGCCAGGCAGGCTGGAACAGCCCGGAGATTATTATCGTGCCGCATCCGATGAAACCGCCGACGCGCGCCCGCTTCTTCGTCAGCTCCCGGTACGGGCCTGGCCTCCCGCGGCCGACGGCCAGGTCGCTGGCGGCCACGGCGATGGCGCCGCACACGCCGACGGTAAGCGACACCCACTGATAGCCGGGCCGGAGCAGCACGGTCACCGCCGCCACCGCGCTGAGCGCGATGAAACCGGCGACGCGCGCGTGCTTCTTCCTTCGCTTCTCACGATCGGTGCCGGGCATCATGCGGTGCCGCTTTCCCCGGCCAGGCGGCGCAGCGCCGTGCCCTTAGGGCGCCGCGCCGCCGCGAGGGCGGCGCCGGCCTGGACCGCGCCGCCTGCCGTCAGGCGGTAGTACCGGCGGGCCGGACGTTTCTCCGCCCGCGGGTCGATGTCCTCCCAGCGGCTCGCCACCCAGCCCTCGTGCTCCAACCGCAGGAGAATCGGATAGGCGGTCCCGGGCTGCAGCCCGGTCTCCTCAGACAGTTCCAGCCCGTACATCTCCCTGGCCGGATCGCGCAGCAGCGCCTGCACGACCAGTTGCACCTGAACGGTCAGCCTCAGTGCCATGCAAGAACTCTAAATAGGTCTCCTAGCTCCTGTCAAATGTTCTATATAGGTGCATACACGGTCGGCGCTGACCCAGCCTCACTCGAAACGAGCTGCACCCATATCCGATTAGGGACGCTCCGTCGCCCATTTCCGATGCCGAGGCCCTTTGCACGGACGATGCCACGCGAAGGTGTTCTGCCAGACCACGCGGATCGTCCGTTCACGCCGACCACGCAGGCGCTAGACAGCCTGAGCGCGCGGGATCCTGGGCAGCGCGGAGCTGGTGCTGCGCACTGTCGACGGCACGGAGATCAATCTGCCTTCATCCCTCCTGCGGCTGGTCGTCAGCGCCGCGAGCAACCTCGCGGCCTCGCCGTCATGGCTATCCCCGCCGAGTCTGCTCACGCCTCTGAGGCTGCCGAACTGCTCTCTCTCTCTCCCTCGTGCCAGGTCTCGTTGATTCCGGCGCAGCCCGTCGAGTTCCTGCCCGCGAGCCGCCACCGCCGCATCTGCTGGAGACTGCTCGCGTTCCAAGATCGCCGCGAGCGCAGTCGGAAGGACGCGCAGAATCACCGACATAGCGGCTACGCTCCTTCCTTACTTATGCCTACTCTTCTGACCGTTTCGAAACGCAGTTCCTGTTTCCGTTGTCTGTCAAGGATCTCATGCTCGCCCTACCGAGACGATCCCGACGTCATGTCGAGCGACGCTCCTCGATCAGCGGAGCGCGTCATCATCCGGAGCGCCACCGCTCCCCCGACGCGCCGCCTATCTGCCACGACCGGCATACTAGCGGACACTCGTATTCCCGCCGAGAGCTACCGAGCTGATCGCCAGCCGGCCCGACCCCGACGACAAGCGCACATCGCCGCTGCGCTGCCGGCACGTCGATCTCGGTCACGTCGAACACAAGGACTTCGACTACGGATCCACCAGGACCGATCAGATCGTCGACCCAACGGTATCTTGCGCCCTCTACGACGAGTTCCCCACAGATGCTCACAACGATCACCGGCTCCACCGACCGACCACCATACCCGCTGAGCGGGCGTTAACGAATTCGCTTCTCTGGTGCGATCACATCTGACCTGAGCGGCTGAGTTGCCGAATAACCCTTAGATCTTCTATCAAGATGACCGCACTCCGCGCCGCCGCGCCCGCCGCACTCGCGCCGGGTGCGCGGCCCTGGCGGCCGACCCGGCGCGGCGGGCAGAGGTGGCTTTGAGAACCACTCACGACGGCCATCTCGGACACGGAGTCGCTGAGCCATCCCTTCTGTCCTCTAACAAGACACCAGCCGCCACACTTCACATGACGGGCCTGGATACAGGGTCGTCGCGATGTGGTCTGTCGTAAGCGTCAAACGGGAGTACATTCCAGAAGTCTTTTTTTTCTGGCAACGCGGCTTGTGGGAAGCGGGGAACAGAAACGCCCGTTTTTGCATCCCGGAAGGTTTTTTTGACGGTTGTGCGGCGTAAGCAGCCAAACCCGCAGCCAAGGCGGTCACAACGGTAACTAGATACCCCAAGACCGATCCGTGGGCTTGACCTGCAATGACGGAGGCAGCGGCGGCAAGCGCAGCGAGTACCGCAGCTCCCAACCGTCTCACTCCCGCCTCCGCTATGTGGCCCTAGGTCACCAGACAAAGATTCTATGCCTCCGGCGGGGACTTCGGGCTCCAGGATGGACGTCGGCCGCCTGGTCGAGGTTGGCGGGTGGCTGAGGTGAAATTCTGCCCATCCCGTCGCCATCGGCCCAGGGCAAGCCGAACAGACCAAGCGCCACTCCCCTCTGGATGCTTTCCACCCGCCTTGAGAGCGTCCTTACAGAGCCGTTTGAAGGCAAATACCGTGAGTTGGCGGACGATGCCCGCGGGCGTCTCGCCGAGCGTGGCGGCGCCTAGGTGAGCGCAGGTCAGGCCCGGCTTGCCGTGCCATTAGCGTGCCCTTAACCCCGATGATCAGGGGTGTCTCACGGTCACTCGCGGACCGGTTGCGCCGCTGGTCAGGTGGCCTATCGAGGTCTACATCAATCGCCAATACCGTGAGCCCGTTGTGATAAAGCATAAAGTTCTTGTGCTCTGCGGGGGACGCTACGCTCTCGGCGATAGCACGATTGACTTTGGTTCGACCAAGCGACTGTCGTACATTCCATTCGAAGAGCGCCTGACTCTCGATGCCCGCCATCTGAACTAGTTCCGTTGCTCGCAAGGACACCACAAACACACTGGCATTTTCTGTCTTGTACTCGATATGTCCCAAGCCATCAAGATGGAAGGCAATTTCCTTTTCGACCGGATCGGTGTTACCCATCGGGAGCCAGTCGTTCGCAAGGCGAGCACGGTCATAGACCGTAATCTGACTGTTCGCAGCGAGGTACAACTTGCCGTTGCGGTCCAGTACCGCATTCGTGAGGAAGACCCCCCGGACCTCGTATCCAGTCTCGGTCTTAGCTGCCAAACCCTCGTCAAGGATAAGGTTCTTGAGCTCCACATTGCTTGTGGAGTCGGCGAGCGCCTTGACACTCTGCGGCGAATCGAACTGTCCTAGAGTACCGGCGAACTCCCGTAGGGCGGAGTCCCCTAGCGTCCTGGAGGCCTTCTGCAAGAGCTTGGCCTGAAACACGTAGATGACTTCCAGCGTGTAATCAACGTAGATGCCATCGATGCCCTTGTCGTCTGTCCCATCGCAGATCGAATCCTCCACGCGCAACTGATCAAGGCGGAAGTAGTTCTCCAAGAACCATCCCAGGAAGGACCGAGAGTCAGTTCGACCCGACACCCTGTGCTTGCCGAAATGCTCCAGTATCGCCGGATATGTCAAGTTAAGTGAGGCGCATCCGTAAGGCTATCGCTAAAGGACCACTAGGCCAAACTTTGGTGATATGCAGCAGCCCACGCGCGCCGCCGACGGGTTGCGCTGTTGAAATACCAAGCTTCGGGCAGTCCGGGGAGAGATGTATAAGCGTCAAGAGCTCACGCCTGTGGAGACTGCCGATCTTGCTAACGCCGCGCTAACACCAGCGATGGAAACAAGACGATTCACA
The DNA here is from genome assembly GCA_963767685.1 of uncultured Actinomycetota bacterium. GTDB lineage: Bacteria > Actinomycetota > Actinomycetes > Streptosporangiales > Streptosporangiaceae > Trebonia. The sequence goes on along the minus strand of CAVYEZ010000001.1, from coordinate 701,450 downwards.
TGGTCACCGCGAGAAACCCGCGTGGCATGTGGCCCCACTCATAACCCAGCGATGACCGATTGTGACGCCGCAGCCTAAATGGCAGGGGCGGGCTTTTGCGGTGAGGGCCCCCGGAGCTTGTCGATTTCGCCTGCCGTGCCACGGCGGCTGCCTTCGGGTTGAGCACACGGTAAAGATCATCGAACCGCTCGCGTAGCTCGGAGCGCTTGAAGTCCAGCACCTTCACATCCGGGACCGCGCCACCCTGGTAGTTGTAGACCACGACAACTTGGCCGTTCGTCGTGACGTAGTACGCAGGCTTGAGCCAGTAGGCATAACTCTTGGCCTGCCCTGTCCCCGCATCAGGAGCCTGGTCTGAGCCCTTGGCTTCCACCAGGACTAGAGGGACGCCATCGTCAAGCGAGTTACGCTCATCAGCGAAGTACACAAGATCGGCTTCGATCCTCCGGCGGGTAACCTCCTCCCAGGTGTCGAAGCGGAACCCCGCGGCCTCATGCTCGGAGCAGTAGCCGAGACCGTGGAGCAGGGGACTGGCGAAAGACATCTCGACTTCGCGCTCAGAGACGAGCACGACCGACATCAGGTGCTCGAACCACTCATCCGAAGGCCTCGGATCCGGACTGGAATCATCCGGCGCCGGCATCACCGGCAGGCTCAGCACTATCCAGTCGTAAAGCCCAGCCTCGCCGACCGGCGGCTGGGCGCGGATGCCCCGGCCTTCGAGGACCGCGGCAACATGCACCCCGGCGCGTGCCACACACGTGCCACACGCCAGGGTGCCCTCGGGGTAGCCACGGTCACTCACGGGCAAGTCGGCGCCGATGACCAGGACCGGCGTTCGCGCAGGTCAGCCGCCAGGTCGGGCGACCGAACTTCCAAGATCGTGCGCTGCATTCACCGGGTCTGCAGCTGCGGGGCTGGTGACATGGCTACGCTGTGCCAGTGATTCAGCGCCCGATGCCCCATTGGTCACTGCGTGAGGCGAGCGCGGATGACGCGCAGTGGATCGCCGAACTCCGCGCGGTGGTGCTGCGCGCCGACCTGGAGCGGTTGGGGCGGTTCGATCCGGTCCGCGTCCGGCGGCGCTTTCTTTCGGCGTTCGATCCGGCGGTGACCCAGGTAGTGGTCGTCGACGGCCGCGACGTCGGTTCCATCGCCGTACGGCTTGAGTACGACACGCTGTGGATCGAGCACTTCTATCTCAGACCCGAGCTTCAGGGGGCCGGGATCGGGTCGTCTGTCCTGACGGCGCACCTGGCATCTGCTGCGGGCGACCGGCCGTTCAGGCTGAACGTGTTGCAGGGGAGCCGTGCCCGTGCGCTCTACGAGCGCAATGGTTTCGTGGTCGAGAGCGAGGATCCGGTGGACATCTTCATGGTGCGACCTGCGGTGAACCCACAAACCTAGAGCGCAGGGCCATGGCGTCGCGCATCTAGCGAAGCCCGACACCGGCGCCCACCCTGTCGCCCACCCGTGCCTACTTCCACTTGATGTGCGACACATCGGCTCCGCTTGACGTGCGACGCGCCCCGGAGATCCTGCGGTGCCCGCCTGGGAGGAATTCCGGGTGCGGCTCGGGGGTCCAGGGGGCAGCATGTGCCTGTAGATGCGGCGACGGTGGGACGCGAGGACGACGGGCTCCAGTTCTCGGACGTGGAGCGCGGGCCGGACGGCCAGGTCTGGTACGTCCGGGTGCGGCTGCGCGTTGGCGGGCTTGACCCGGCCCACTCGAAGCAACGAAATCAAGCACTCTGACGCTCGTTTCAGCTAGCCCGGGCAGGTGTGTTGCCGAATTGGCCTTAATACTTCTATCAAGGCGGCGCCTCTGACGCCGCTGGCGCGCTCCGTCGCCGGGCTCTGCGCTGCCGCGCCCGCCCGGCACGGGCGCGCCAACGCACCGCAGCAGCCGCAGATCAATACGCCCTATTCGGGTACGCGCAGGACCACGAGTGCCATCTTCCTCGGCTTCCATTGTCCAGCTCGCAGGCACCGCGTCTGGGCCGCCTACGGCGTCGCTACGCGATGGCTTCGCCAGCCTAGCTAGTCAACGGCATTGACTCTTGTGCCTCTTCCGGGGTGACTCGCGGTCGAGTGGCAGCCCACGAGATTGATACGCCCAGCGGCTAGTCAATTGAACTAATCGATCCCTCGCGGTGAGGTCGCGGGACCTGCGACAGCTCCGAGACAGGAAGCGGCATCTACAAGCGAATGATGAAGTAGTACGAGTCGTTCTCCCTACTGGGATGCAGCACATACCCCGCGGAGAGCTTCAACGCATAGTTCTCAACACTGGACACCGGGCTACGCGACCGCATCTGGTAACAGCCGGCGGCCCGGCATTGCCGCATTGCGTGCTCTTGCATCGCGGTACCGACGCCGCGGCGCCGTAGCTGAGGATCAACGCCGAACGCCTCAACGTAACCTTCCCTGAGCGCCGCACCGTTGTATCTGACTGCAGGCCTCCCCTCGTCGGCACCAATTACCTGAATCAGGTACCGCAGGAAGCCAACGCAGCGGGCACCCCAGAAGGCCCCGAGGACATGCGACTCCTCCGCAGCTGGAAAGACAGGGGTGAGGTAACGATCCTGCGCTAGCACCTGGGCCGCCAATTCAAGTACGGCCTCAAATCCTTCCGTCCCCGGCAAGACCTCGGCGACCTCGATACTGATCTCGGGCTTCCTTGTGTCCTCGGCCACGAGCCAATCGTGCCCGCTACGCGTCCGTTCAGGACCAGGAACCGGCCGACGCTTCCTCTCCACGCTCACGGAGGACGAGTCGTAGCGAGACGACACCGGCCACGCGTACACGCCATCCCGAGGCATAGACGAGGCAGTTGCAGCACCCCGGCGCGCGCCACACACCTGCCATACGCCAGGGTGCCAAGGGCTAGCCACGGTCACTCACGGACAAGTCGACGCCGATGACCAGGACCAATGCTCGCGCAGGTCAGTCGCCATGCCGGGCGACCGAACTTCCAAGCGGTCATGCGGGTTCGATTCCCGTCATCCGCTCCGCACGCGCGGGTGGCGCTCAGCCGACTCTTTTGATCGGCCTGATCGTCGGCGGCGCAGGCCTGCTGGGACTGGCCATCGCCGACGCTCACACCGCCTATGGGCTGCTGGTCGTTCCGCTGGTGGGCACGGGCTTCGGGATGTCATTCACGATGCCCGCAGCCACCACGGCAGTTGTCGACGGCGCGCCAGCCGACCGGGCCGGGCCGGCCTCCGGGACGATCAACACCGCCCGCCAGGTCGGCGGGGTGATCGGCGTCGCGGTGCTCGGGGCCCTTGTCAGCGGCCCCCCAAGCCGACTTCATCGGCGGCCTCCACATCGCCGTGATCATCGGCGGCGCGGCATTTTTGCTCGGCGCAGCGATCGCCGCCGCCACGGTCGCGCGACGCCCCCCGTTCGCAAAGCAGGCGGCCGAGGACGATGATCCCGCCAGCCGCGCTGGGCGGCAACACGAGCAGCAACGCCGCTAAGCATCACCAGAGACCCACAGACAGCCCACAATCCTGGTCAGGCCGACCGTCCGGACCGATTCGGACGGTCCCGGCCGTGCCCGTACCGTGCCCGATCGAGCGGTAAATCACGCGCAACCACGGTCGCTCGATCTGGGCCGGGACGCCGACCGGGGCCCCCATCGAGACCGACCTGAACAGCGGCCAGGCCGCCACGCACCGCGTGCTGGGCGGCTCCCCCGTGACGGCGCTTTCCGCCGCGGCCGGCGGCGACCTGATCGTGGCCGCCGGTGAAGGCGACCTGGCACTCGTGTCCGAGACCGGCGGCCATCGGACGGCTCCTGCCCTGGATGCGCTGCGGGCCGCCCTGGCCGCGGCATTCCTGGCCGGCACCTCCGTCATTCCCGGTGACGGCGACCATTACGCGCACCTGGTCGTCACCGACGGGCTGCGGACCTGGGAGCAAGAGACCTGGTAACCGTCACGCCGATCACCTAGGGAGAGCTGCCGAAGATGGTCCCTGGGCGATCGATGGCCACCTGCTGACGTGCGGTCTTTCCTGCCGGGAACGGCCGATCTACGCTGGTTCAGCAGCGCCGCCGAGATGGTCAGGGAGCCAGCATGAGCTTTACGGTGGAAAAAGACGTCATGGTGGCCATGCGGGACGGCGTGGAGCTGGCGACCGACGCCTGGATCCCGTCCGTCACCCCGGCGCCGACCCTGCTGGTCCGACTGCCCTACGGCAAGGACCTGCCTCAGCTGCTGGCCTATGGGCTCGTGCCGAACGTGTTCGCCCTCGTAGAGGCGGGCTACGCGGTGGTTTACCAGGACTGCCGGGGCACCTGGCGGTCAGGCGGGGAGTTCGTGCCGATGCTGAACGAGCCCAACGACGGCGCCGACACCGTAGCCTGGCTGCTGCGCCAGCCGTGGTGCGATGGCAACATCGGCAGTTACGGGCCGTCCTACCTGGGCTTCGTGCAGTGGGCGAGCGTCTCAGCGGGCGCGCCGGTGAAGGCGATTGCTCCGGCGGTGACCACGACCGATTACTACACGACGCCGTGGTTCTCCGAGGGTGGCGCCGCCTCCTGGCACACGCTCCAGTCATGGAGCACCCAGATGGCCATGGTCGAGGCACTGCGCCAGGTCGGCCGGGGCTCTGGCGACGTCCAGTTGCTGGGCGAGCTGGTTGCGACGATGGGTGACCCGCAGCCGCACCTGGCGGCGATGCCGTCCAGCCGGCAGCCTGCGATAGAGAAGGTCTGGCCGTGGTGGGCCGAATTCCTGTCCCACCCGGCTCGCGACGCCTTCTGGCAGGGCCTGTCCGTGATCGACCAGGCCGAGCAGGTCACCGTGCCGGCCCTGCACATCGGCGGCTGGTTCGACATCTTCGTGTCCAACACGGCCCGGTCGTTCACCGAGCTGAGGGCCCGGGCCGGGACCGAAGAGGCCCGCGACGGGCAGCGGCTGATCATCGGTCCGTGGGACCACCTGAACGCGACCGGCATCTACCCGGACCGCCGGTTCGGCCTGGCCGGCGATGCGATCACCCAGGACCTGACCGGCCAGCATGTGCGGTTCTTTGACCGGTGGCTGCGGGGACGGCGCGGCGCGCTTGATGGCTCCGCCCCGGTGAAGATCTTCGTGATGGGCATCGACCAATGGCGCGACGAGCAGGACTGGCCACTGCCTGACACCCGGTACGTACCCTACTACCTGGACGGCTCAGGCCGGGCCAACACCGCTGCGGGCGACGGGGAGCTAAGCCCCGAGGCACCGGCGCAAACCGCGACGGACACCTTCCTGTACGACCCGCGGCGGCCCGTGCCCACCCTGGGCGGGCGGGTCATGCTCCCGACGACCGCGAACGCGGCCGGCCCGGTCGACCAGCGGCCGGTTGAGGAACGCGACGACGTGCTCTGCTTCACCTCTCCGGCGCTGACCGAGCCGCTCGAGGTCACCGGGCACGTAAAGCTGACGCTGTTCGCCTCTTCCTCGGCCCCGGATACCGACTTCACCGGCAAGCTGGTTGACGTGTCCCCGGACGGGCGCGCGATCTTCCTGACCGACGGCATCATCCGGGCCCGTTACCGCAACTCGCTGGCCGAGCCGGAGCTGCTCACGCCCGGCGAGCCGTACGAGCTCAGCATGGACCTGTCGGTGACGTCGAATGTCTTCTTGCCGGGGCACCGGATCCGCCTCGAAGTCTCGAGCAGCAACTTCCCGCGCTTCGACCGGAACACCAACACCGGCGGCGTCATCGCCGACGAATCGGAAGACCAGGCGACCGTCGCCGTCAACCGGGTGCTGCACGGTCCCGGTTACCTCAGCCAGCTAACCTTGCCCGTCATCAGCCGGTAGCCGCGCCGAAAGGCCGCAGGGGCGAAACGAGAAGCTCGTTAGAATCACGGCAGGGACCGTTTCGGGAAAGGCCACCGGCCAAATCATAAAATCTAAATCAAAAGATCTAGGCCCAGTCCAATTTTGTTATCATTCGTGGGTGAATCATTACGTTCCGCCTCGATTCGATCTGTTCGAGTTCGACGAGGAGCCGTCTGGGCTGAGCACGCAGTCAAGTCAGCGGTGGTTCAGCCACTGGAACGGGCTCATCAGCCAACCTGCGGAGGAGGTCACCCTCGCCTGGTCAACTGCCGGCGCCACCGTGCTGGTGGCCACCTCGGGCCGGGACGAGCCGACGGTGTTCGCCCGGCTGACGGCAGCCCATCTGGCCCTCGGCGGAACCGCGCTGCCGGTTCCCTCCCGGCCCGTCTCTACGGCGGCGGTCCAACGGGAGACCCGGCGGTACTCCGAGAGTGACGAGCTGTGGGTTCCCGGCCCGGTCATGGCTCCCGGCGGATCGCTGTCGCAGGTGGCCGCGGGCAACGGGTTCTCCCTGGCTTACAGCCGCGTCGGCAGCGACACGGTGCTGGTCGCAGCAGTCGGCATCCGCCCTGACCAGCTCCGCGTCCGCAAGGTCACGGACTGGGAAGCCTATGACCTTGACGCCACCAGAAGCCATCCGCTTAGCGAACTGAACGCGCTGTTGCTTCAGTCCCGTCATGGCTAGCCCCTAATAGCGGCCAGACGGCAACGGGCGGCTTGCCGGGGACATTGCGCTCTTCTTGTTCCGGCGCTGCTCAGCGCACCCGGGGGATGGCCGACTGCAATCCCTATCGATTAGAAGGAGACAACCGATGACCACCTTCGACGCGCGCCCCGGTACCCGCGGTACCCGGCAGCCCAGAGGCCGCCTCGTGCTCTGGATAAACGGTTTCGTAGCAAGGCGGCTCCGTAAGGGCAGCAAGACGCCGGGTTTGGACTTCGACATGCTGCTCCTGACCACGGCCGGCCGCAAGAGCGGCCTGGAGCGGACCTCGCCCCTCGGCTGGGTCTCCGACGGGAACGGCGGCTGGCTGATCGCAGCTTCGGCCAGCGGCGCGGCTGGCATCCCCGCCTGGTACCACAACCTTGCCGCCGCCCCCGATAAGGCACGCATCGAGATCAACGGAGCCACCATCCCGGTCGCCGCCGAGCAGCTCCACGGCACCGAGCGCGAGACTGCCTGGCAGACGCTCACGGCGGGCATACCGCGCTTCGGCAGGTACGCGGAGAAGACCGACAGGGAAATCCCGGTTATCCGCCTTACTCCCCGCTCAAGCTAACCGGGCCGCCCAGGCCGACGGGCCATGTCCAGCTCATCGAGGTCCTGGGATGGACCCGGAGCTGTGGGCGATATACGCTTTTCCTGCCGGCGTAAGAGGGCGCCGCCGGGTTCGCGGGCAGGACCTGAGTCCACCTCTGTTGTCTGTTGATGCTTTCGGCAAGATCGTCTTCTTACCGAGCCCACATGCAAGCCTGGGCCGTGAGGAGACGTCGTGTCCGAGCTTCCTGGCCGCCCCAACCTCGACCAGCTTCGCCGCCAGGCGCGCGAGCTGCTTCGTGCGGCCGCTGACGGCAAGCCATCCGCCCTGACCCGGATCCGTGCGGTCTCGGAACGAGTGTCGCTGTCTGCCGCCCAGCTGGCGGTGGCCCGCGATTACGGCTTCGCGACTGGCCCGGCTCTGCGCCTACCTCACGGGGCAAGGGCCGGCCGACGGCCTTCCGCCCGAATGGTCCGGCATGATCAGCGCCACGAACGGTACCGACGGTGCTCGGCAGCACCTCGACATTGCCGCTGCCTTGCCCGAGGTCGAGTGGCATCTGGGTGCGGGTCGACAGCCTCGCCTCCGAGCCGGATACCTGGAAGCTATATCTGCGGACCGAACCTGGCTGGTGGACCTACAGCGCCGACCGGAACCGCAAATGGGCTGCCATGGCAGTCGACGCCGAAGACGACCTCGGCGGCATCTACCTGAGCCAGTTCGACGGCAGCTCTAGTCACGGCGACCACGAGGAACTTACCTTGAGGTTCCTGCCGAGGCTCAACCCGCTCGCCCGCACCCTGACACTGCAATTCCGCCGGGCCGCTGAACAGGTAACCATCGAACCTCGCCTGCCATGACGGTGAGAGACGGGGCGGTTCGTCGTGCAACACACGTGCCACACGCGACGGTGACAGCGGGCAGTCACACTCACCCACGGCACGATGACCGGAAACGGCCAGGTCGAGGCCTGCCCGCAGTCTCGGATAATGAGACGTCTATCTCGCATTATGGAGGCCGGTGATAAAGTCGGCCGTATGCCTGATACTGCGACTTACACCCACGGGCACGCCGAGAGCGTGCTGCGCTCGCACCGGACTCGGACGGCGGAGAACTCCGCCGCCTACCTGCTCCCCTACCTGCGGGCAGGCCTGTCGCTGCTCGACATCGGCAGCGGGCCGGGGACGATCACGGTCGACCTGGCCGAACGGGTGGCGCCGGGCCCGGTCACCGCGGTGGAAGTGACCGAGGCGGCGCTAGCGGTGACCCGGGCGGAGCTTGAGCGCCGCGGGTGCACGTCGGCGCGGCTGGTCACGGGCGACATCCATGACCTGCCCTTCCCGTCGGGATCATTCGACGTGGTGCACGCCCACCAGGTGCTGCAGCACGTAGCCGACCCGGTGGCGGCACTGCGGGAGATGGTGCGGGTGTGCCGCCCAGGTGGCGTGGTGGCGGTGCGCGACGGCGACTACAGCGGTTTCACCTGGTACCCGGAGCTCCCCGGTTTGGATCGGTGGCAAGAGCTGTACCAGTCGGCGGCCCGAGCGAACGGCGGCGAGCCGAACGCGGGACGACGGTTGCTGGCATGGGCCCATGCCGCCGGGATCACGGATGTGTCGGCGACGTCGTCAACGTGGTGCTACGCGGAGCCAGCCTCGCGGGACGCCTGGGGCGACATGTGGGCCGACCGCATCGCCGGCTCGGCGATCACCGAGCAGCTCCTAACGAGCGGACTGGGGACACAGGAGGACATCGACGCGATCGCGGCGGCGTGGCGCGAGTGGGCGGCCCACCCGGACGGCTGGATCAGCGTCCTGCACGGCGAACTGCTCATCCGCGTGCCGTAGCGCCGCTGGGCCTCGGCTGCTTGGCGGGCATGCCCATTAGCTTCGGATGAACGCATCCCCGCTGGAGTCGCCGGCTACGCAGAACCTGGCAGATCGGCAGGACACCGACATGAGGAATATGAGGACCGGTCCCTTGTCGGAGTTAGCGGCCTGCGAGTCGATGTTGACGGGCGCGGTCCAGCGGGTGCCGTCGAAGGTGACCAGGTCGCCGTCGTTGCCATCGACGGCGGCGCAGAAGTCGCTGGCCGGGCAAGAAACCACGGGCCAGGAGATACCGCCCTCCCCCATGCTGAGACCGTCCGGATCGGCGTTGACGGGCGCGCTCCAGGCGCGGCCGTTGAACGTGAGCGCGTTCCCTTTGCGATCAATGGCAACGCAGAAGCTAGCCGACGCGCACGACACTGCCTGCAGGCGGGTGCCCGGGTCGATGGCGGACGGCTTACTCCAGGAGGTGCCATTGAAGGTGACCACGTTCGGGCCGTAGTCGACGGCGGCGCAGAAGCTCGCGCTCGGACAAGACACCGTGCTCAGTTCGTTGCCAGGATCTATGACCGTCGCGGGGCTCCAGGAGGCCCCGCTGAACGTGAACGCGTTGGCGCCGTTGTCAACGGCGGCGCAGAAGCCCGGTGACGAGCACGATACCGATGCCATGCCCACTTGGGTGCTCGGGGCAGGATCGTTAATGCCTGGAGCAGAACTCCACGTGCTGCCATTGAACACATGGGCGGATGAGTCTCGCGCGTCTACGGCCAAGCAGAAACTGACGGTCGGGCATGACACGGAATCGGGCTCGCCGGCGGACGTAGACAGCCTGGCGGGCCGACTCCACCTGGTTCCGTCATACGTAGCCGCGTAGCCTGACACGAGCACGGCCATGCAGAAGCTTACGGACGGGCATGACACTGACGTCGGGTCTTCGATGCCCAGGCCATAGTCGAGGTTGGTCGCTGCTCCCCGGGCCGGCGCAGCGCTGGACGGCGCCGGGGCGGCCTGGCCGCCCGTAAGGGGGCCCGTCCCTGACCCGGGTGCCGACGACGACCCGCTGCACCCGGTGGCTGCGCCTATTACCAGAATGGATACGCAGGCAAACGCAAGCCTTAGCCGGCCGGTGAGGTGAGGCCGTGGGGCTGGCGACGTTCCCGTCAAGGAAAGCCGGCCAGCCCCGCGGCCCGGTGTCACACTCGGCCCGGGCCCGTCGCGCCTCGCCGGGAGAGGACGTCGATGAGCGCCGCCGCGAGCAGGACCCCTGCGACTACGACGTCAATCCACTGGCTCGACACGCCCAGCAAGTAGAGGCCGTTGTAGATGCCGCCGATGACGAGGCCGCCAAGGACGCCGTGGATGGTCTTGCCCCGGCCACCGAAGAGGCTAGTGCCGCCGATGACCGCCGCCGCGACCGCCAGCAGCACGTAGCTGTTGGCGGCCTTGATGATGTTGGTGGTCAGCGAGACCTGCCACGAGGCGAACAGCACGCCGGCGATACCTGAGATCAGGCCGGCCAGCATGAAGCACACGGTCCGGATCGCGGGCAGGCGGACGCCGGCGCGCCGAGCCGCCTCGGGATTGCCGCCGATGGCGTACACGTAGCGCCCGAAGCGGGTCCGCTGCAGCAGGACCGTCGTGACGACAAGTACGACAAGGACGATCGGAATGATGAAGGGAACTCCCTCGATCGTCCCGGAGTGGGCCCGGTTGACATTGCAGATGGCAACGACCACGATTCCGGCGACCGCGATGACGACGATCTTCAGCAGGGTAAGGCTGCGCGGCGCGGTCTCCAGCTTGCGGCGGCGCCTGCGAGCGTCCTGCAGCCAGAACCCCGTGCCGGCGGCTCCGACCACCACCACGAGCAAGATCCAGCCGACCACCGGGCTGAACGTTCCCCAGAAGATGTTGTAGAGGTAGAGCTCGTTGCGGAACCCGGAGTTGCCGATGCCGACCAGCGACCCGCCGAGGACGATGATCGCCACGCCCTCCAGGATTAGCAGCCCGCCGAGAGTGACGATGAACGACGGCATCTTCAGCCGGGCTACGAGCGTTCCCTGGATGGCGCCGAACCCGGCGCAGAGGAGCAACGTCACGATGATCGCCGCCCACCACGGCCAGTTCGCGCCGCTCGGCTGCACAAGCTCGGCGACCACGACGCTGCCAAGCCCCATGACGAGGCCGACCGACAGGTCGATCTCGCCGAGGAGCAGGGCGAAGATCTCGGCTATCGCCAGCAGCATGTAGACAGTGCTCTGCTCGAAGAGGTTAACCAGGTTCTGCGCCGACAGGAACTTCGAGTTCGCGATCTGGAACCCCACGGCGACCACCACGAGGCCAAGGACCACCGGCAGGACACCGCTGTTGCCGCCGCGGACCCGGAGCCACGAGGCCCGGAAGTACTGGCCGAGCGTCTGGGCGGTGAGCTCGGCCGGGACATCGGCCGCGGCCACCTTGGCGTCGAGGGTCAGGTCGGCCGTCCCGGCGCCCGCGGCCCCTGCCGGGGTCTCGCCGGGATCGGCGGTCACGGGCACTTCCTCATCGCTTGTCCTCCGCATGTGATCAGACACCGGTCACGCTCCCCGACCCGCGCCGTGACTGCACGTCAATCAGCACCGCGATGAGGAGCACGCCACCCGGCAGGATGTAGGTCAACGGCGTGGACAGCGAGCCCAGGGTGAGCAGGGACACGCCGTAGGCGATCCCGCCGATGAGCAGGCCGCCGAGCACACCGTGAATCGCCTTGCCCCGCCCGCCGAAGAGGCTGACCCCGCCGATAACCGAGGCGGCGACGGTGTACAGGACGAGCTGGCCCGGGTCGGCCGTATTGGTGCTGTACTGGCCGTAGAAGAAGGAACCGAGCAGGATGCCGCCAAGGGCGGCGGTGGCCGAGCACAGCGCGAAGGCCCAGATACGGATCTTCGGCAGGCTGACGCCGGCCCGGCGCGCGGCTTCCGGGCTGCCGCCGATCGCGTAGATGTAGCGGCCGAAGCGGGTCCGCTGGAGCACGAGCGTCCAGGCGCCGAGCACGACGAGGACAATCGGGATCACCCACGGGATTCCCGTGACGTGCTTCAGTGAGGTGCCGCGGTTGACCGAGCAGATGATCACCAGCGCCGCCCCCACGATCGCCACCAGCGCGACCCTGATCGCGGTCAGGCTCAGTGGCGGGGTCACCAGGCCCCGGCGCCGCCTCGCGGCAGAGCGCCGCCACTGGGACACGCCGGCGGCCACCACCACGACCGCCAGGATGATCCAGCCGACGGCGGGAGTGATCAGCCCCTGCACCATGTCGTAGATGAAGTTCTGGTTGGGCACATCGGTGTTGAGGCTCACCGTGGAGTCGGCCCCGCCGAGGATGATGATGAGGATTCCCGAGAACAGGAGGAACCCGGCTAGGGTCACCACGAAGGACGGGATCCTGAGCACGGCGGTCAGCGCTCCCTGGAGGGCGCCGAACGCGCCGCAGATAACGAAGGCGGCCAGTATCGCGGCCCACCAGGGCCAGTTCGGCCCCGGTTGCTGTACCAGCTTGAAGGCGATCGCCCCGCCGATCAGCGCGACCGCGCCGACCGACAGGTCGACCTCCGCGAGTAGCAGGACTATCGTCTCGGCGATCGCGAGGATCATGTACACGGTGCTCAGCCCGAAGATGTACACGAGGTTGCTCGGCCGCAGGTAGGCGTGCTCGGGGGTGATGATCTCGAAGACCACGGCGACGATCACGATGGCCAGGATCACGGGCAGGACACCGCTGTTGCCGCTGCGGACCCGGAGCCCCAGGGCCCGGAGGTACTGGCCAAGCGACTGGGCGGTGAGCACGGCCGGGACGTCGGCCGCGGCCGCCTTGGCGTCGAGGGTCAGGTCGGTCGTCCCGGCGCCCGCCGCCCCTTCCGAGGTCTCGCCCGGGTCCGCGGTCACGGGCACTTCTCGATCCTGGCCATCCGCCTCAGCCCTTGCCACTGGCGGACCCGGCTGACTCGTACGGCCGCCCGCTGGCGGTACCGGTCGTCATGTACTCGACCACGCTCTGCCGGTCAAATTCCGCGGTCGGCCCTTCGGCCACCATCCGCCCCAGGTACAGCACCGCGATCCGGTCCGCGACCTCGAAGACGTCGTTCAGGTTGTGGCTGATCACCATCACCGCCAGCCCGCGGTCGCGGAGTCGCCTGATCAGGTCAAGCACTGACCGGGTCTGCACCACCCCGAGGGCGGCGGTGGGCTCGTCAAGCAGCACCAGCTTGGAGTTCCACATGACCGCCTTGGCGACCGCCACCGACTGCCGCTGACCTCCGGAGAGCGAGGCCACTGGCTGGCGGATCGAGCGCACCGTGGTCACCCGCAAGGTGCTCAGGGTCTCGGCCGCCTGCAGTTCCATGGAGTCCTCATCAAGCAGGCCGTAGCTCAGCTTTTCCCGGCCGAGGAACATGTTCTGCACGATGTCCAGGTTGTCGGCCAGCGCCAGGTCCTGGTAAACGGTCTCGATCCCCAGCGCGGAGGCGTCCCGGGTGCTCCGGATATGTACCGGGCGCCCTTCGAAGTAGATCTGGCCGCCGTCCGGCTGGTGTGCTCCGGCGATGGTGCGGGTAAGCACCGACTTCCCGGCACCGTTGTCCCCGCAGAGGCCGGTCACCTGACCCGCGGGCAGGTCCAGGTTGACCCCGTAGAGCGCCTGCACCGGCCCGAAGTGCTTGTCGATACCTCGCAGCTTCAGCAGGGGTTCAGCCCCAGCCCCGTCCCCGCCGCGGCTCGCGCCTTCGGGAACCTCGTTCACCTCAGTCATTTTTAATACCCGTCAGTAGCTTTGCCCACGTTTGTCCGCATAGCCATCACATCGTCGCGGGGCTGGCGGGCCCGCCGCAAGAGCGAGCCCGCCAGCCCCGGTCAGATGATTACTTGATCCCGGCCGCGGAGCAGGTGCTCGCACCCGCGATCGCGCAGATGGCCGAGGCCTTGTCGAAGCCGTCCTTGACGACCGTCGACTCCATGTTGGCCGCGGTCACCCATTCCGGGGTGATCAGGGACGCCGGCTCGGTGATGGACGAGTTGGCCGGGTCGACGGTCGTGCTGTTCAGCAGAGACGCGGGCGGAGTCTGGCCGGCCAGCAGGATGACGGCCATGGCCGCGGCGTCCTGGGCCTCCTTGTAAACGGCCTTGTACACGGAGCCGCACTGGTAGCCCTCGAGGATCCAGGCCATGCCCTGCGCCGTGCCGTCCTGGCCGGTGGTCGGGACGGTCTTGGGCTTGACGCCGGCCGTCTTGAGGTCGGTGATCACCGCGTTGGCGAGACCGTCATTGGCCTCGATGGTGGCGTTGATCTTCGGGTTGGCGGTGTAGGCCTGCTGGAAGATGGTGCCGCCCTTGGTGTTGTCCCACCCTGGGGCGAAGTTCTCGGCCACCAGCGTGGCGCCGCCCGCGGTGCCCTTCGCGCCCGCGGCGACCGTCTTGGCCGGCTGGTTGAAGACCACCTTGTTGTAACCCGTGGCGAAGGAGATCGCGTTGGGGTCGGTGTCCTCGCCGCCGTTCAGCACGTAGACCTGCGGGCTCTTAACGCCCCAGGACGTCAGGCACTGGTTGAAGCCGTTGCCGATCAGCTCGCCGACCTTCTCGTTGTTGAAGCTGACGTAGTAGGTCTTCGAGCCCTCGAAGATGGCGCGGTCATAGGCGATCAGGGTGACGCCCTTCTGGTCCGCGAGCTTCGCGATCGCGACGCCGGTCGGGCCGTCGAGCGGGCAGACGACCAGGACCTTGGCGCCCGCGCTGATGTCGGCGGTCGCGAGGCTCAGCTCGGTCGCGTCGCTGCCCTGCGCGTTGTCGATCTTGAACTGCGAGCTGCTGAGCCCGGCGGCGGTGAAGGCCGTCGTCAGGTACGGCGCGTCGAAGTCAACCCACCGCGTCGACGACGTGGTGTCGGGCAGGACCACGCCGATCTGCAGGCCGGACCCGGCGGACCCGGTCAGCCCCTTGAGCGTGGACATCGTCGACGCGATGTCAACGGTGAAGGAGCTGACGCTCAGCCCCGAGGGAACCGTGCCCGAGCTGCTCGTAGTCGGGCTAGACGAGGTCCCCGCGCTCGCTGAGGTCGATGCGGGCGCCGTAGTCGTCGACGAGGACGACGAGCAACCCGCGGCCACCATGGCAGTGACCGCTGCCACCGCCACAAAGCCCAACCGAGGCGCGAACCTCGACCGGCCGTGGCCTCCTGAACTGGAGGACCGCCCTCCTCGTGCTCTTTTATCAAGTAGCATCCCATACCCCTTTCGCCACAATGCGCTTGGATACGCCACCGCGGGACACCGCACCACGGGCGTGTCCTTCGGGATGAAAGGTAGATCTTGGGAACGCTAGACTTCAAGGGCCGAAACCCACCCGTGATCTAATTGGACTAGACCCGTGTATCTGGCTCACGCAAGAGCGACGGCGGCCAAGCAAAGTAGTCGCAGATTGGGCACTGGTCAATGTGTATGCCATCGCCGATACGTTAATATTTTATCAATAATTTTTGGTTGCTAGTTGAGTACTAAATCAGTCCGCATTGATTGGCGGCACGTAGCGATCGAGTCCAGCTCCTAGGCGACAAGCGTACCCCGCTCACCCGTCACTGGGCAGTAGCGCAGCGTAGGCATCGCGATGCCGAAGTCCGCTAACTGCGGGACGGGCTCCTGTCGAGTCGCAGTTGCGCTGGTAGACCCGCTGGACCGAGATCGGACTTAGCGAGGCGGAAGCCCTTCTCCCCCGTTCAGGAAGCTCGCGAAACAAACACGAAAATCAGCGGATCGGCACGGCAACGCATTGGGCGCTACGCAACTTCAATCTACGTTTTGTGGATGCTGGATCATGGCGGGCAAACCGTCTTATAGTTGCGCGATACGGGGATGTTGAATCACTGGAGAAAGCCTATGACTACGGTGAGTAATCCGATGGTCGCGACCAAGGTGTTGATTATCGAAGACGATCCGAACATCGTCGACCTGATTCGCTCCAACCTGGCCGTGCGGGGCTTCGACACGGTCGTATCGGCCGGCAGCAAGGTGACCGACCTGTTCGACCTCGAGCAGCCGGACATGGTGCTGCTCGACCTCATGCTGCCCGAGGCCGACGGTTTCGAGCTGTGCCGCGAGCTCCGCGAGCGGTCACCCGTCGGGATCATCGTGGTGTCGGCTCGGGGCGGGGAGCAGGACAAGGTCACGGCGCTGAACATGGGCGCCGACGACTACATGACCAAGCCGTTCGGCATCGAGGAGCTGCTGGCGCGGATACGAGCCACGTTGCGACGGGCCCGGCCCGTCGCCGAGGCCCCGGCCGAGCCCGCGCCGGCCTGGATCGCCATCGGCGGCCTGTCGATCGACCTGACGACCAAGCAGGTACGGCTCGCCGATGCCGAGGTGCGCCTCACTCCGACCGAGTTCGCGCTACTGCGTGAACTCGCCGTCAACCGGGGGAGACTGCTTTCCCGCGCGCACCTGCTACGCCAGGTCTGGGGCCACGGGTACGAGGCGGAGACGGAGTACATTCGCGTGTACATCAGCCGGCTGCGGGCCAAGCTGGAGCCACCGGGCAGCCAGCCGCTGATTGTCACCCGGTCGCGAGCGGGCTATCTCATTCCAGCTGAAGAACGTGGCGCGGCCGGGGCGGGCCCCGCGGATCTTGCCGACCGTGGCCGGCCGCCGCAAGCATGCTGACACCCGGCACGGGTAACGGCCCGGCTCCCAGCGATACCGAAAGCCGTAAATTCCAGCCCGGCGCCACTCATTAACACACGGCACGCGTCTGCGCCCTGGTTAACGAGTGTTCCGGCGTCGCCGATGCGTCACGCTTGCCCACCATGTATTCGCGGCTCCGCTGGTCGAGCTTCGCAATGCCCGCCTTCCTGAGCAACAGATAGAGGACATGCACGGCGATGAGGACCACCAGGCTGGGTTTGTGGACGCCGGTTCGTACTGCCTGGGTCACGCCCAACTCCCGGCGCCGCCACACCCGGGTCACCGTGGACCCCAGCCAGATCGTTTCCGCCGCAAAAAGCAGCAAGAAGATGAAGGCGTGGCCAAAGAGCGCGAGCATGACCGCGCCCTTCTCCTCGTCGGCAGCGCCGGCCAGGTACGCGTCGATCCGGCGTCGCCGTTCCTCGTCACTGATCACAGCCACCCACTCAGAGCCTTCCAAGCTGGTCAGGCGGGTTTGATTCCCTTCACCGGTTCTAACGTCACCCGTTCCGTTTAGTTCCTGTTCAAGGACTGTGACGCAGCGCCGCTGCTCCCCGCGGCGTGGCCGGTTACGGCGCGGCCAGGGACAGAAACCACCTGGTAACTCCGGTCCCGCGCGTCGGCCCGCAAGAGTGGACGGACGTCTTGCCCCTCACTCGTGGCGTTGCTGCCGGACAAGTCGCGGGTCGAGCGGGGGGTGGACCCCGATAGCCGGTGGCACCTGGAAGGGCCAAGCACTGGCGGCGGCGATCCGGACAGCCAGTTCGGCGCGCTGGGCGGGGACTTCGCCGCGGGGGCGCGCTCGCGCGCCTCCTTCGGGGACCGGTTCGTGCTTTACCAGCGTAACGTCGAGAACCTTTGCCGGGACAAGGCGGCCCTGCGCGAGGAGATCCGCAAGTCGGTGGCCGAACTCTTCGACGCGGCTCTCGAGTCCCGCGCGGCAATCGCGATCAAGGGCGCGCCCGAGCAGCACGCCGAGGGGGCAGACGTCCCGGAAGGTGAAGACCGCTAGCTGACGCTCCTGCTGGCGGACGAGCCGGCGAGCGCGCCACGCGGTAGTGGAGGTAGACGACTCCCGAGCTGAAGGTGCGGGTCTCGATGAGTTCGAGATCCACCCGGCGCTCGCGCTGGGCAAAGAACGGAATGCCGCCGCCAACCAGCACCGGGTAGACCCTGGCCCGGTACTCGTCGATCAGGCCAAGCGCGGCGGCCTCGGCGGCGAGAGTGGCGCCGCCGATCGCGATGTCGCCCTCCGCCGGCTCGGCTCGCAGCCGCTCGATTTCCTCCGCTAGGCCGCCGGAGGCCAGGCGGGCATTGCCCTGTACCGCCGACAGCGTCCTGGAGAACACCACCTTCGGGAGCGGCTTCCAGATCGCGGCCCACTCGCGCATGGAGTCGTCGAGCGACGGGTCCTGGTCGGCGGTCTCCCAGTAGAGCATCGTCTCGTACAGCTTCCGTCCCAGCAGGTGGACGCCGACCTGCCGTATCTCGTCGGTGACGAAGCTAAAGACCTCCTCGTCCGGCGCCGTCCAGTCGAAGCCGCCGTCCGGCCCGACGACGTAGCCGTCAAGCGAGACGCCCATCGAATAGGTCACGCTCCGCATCAGAAGCCCTCGTCCCTCTCGACTTCATACTCGGATTCCCGCTCGGCGTCGTCAGCCCGCAGCAGGTCCCGGCCGTCGCTTGTCTCGATCTCGGCGACAGATTCGGGTGGCTTCGGCGGCTCGCTCCGCGGCGGCTCATCGTGAGACTCGATGCCTTCGTCCCGGACCAGGCTGGATGGGCGGCCGTCAGAGAACCAGCGGTCATCGTGGAGTCCGTAGGGGTCACGGTACCAGCCTTCGGCATGCACGAGTCGACTCTAGGCATCCACGTAGTGAAGGCGCGATTGGCCGTGAGCCCGTAGGTTGCACGGGGCAGGATGGACGACCGGAACGGCGCCAGCGAGCTGGCGGGTACTCAGCAGACTGGCAAGGGAGACCATGACACTCGGTGCAGGCGTCCTTGCGGGCTCTTGGGTCCTGATCTTGACGGTGCTCATGCTTGATCTAGCTGGCGTCCTGCGGCGAGGGACTGGCTTCCGGTGGCAGGCGGCCGGCCTGCTGATCATAAACAGCGCCGCGGTCATCGGCGGGTTCGCTCACCGGCAGCGCCACTCCGAGTGGAGTGCGCTTCAGCCGATCATCTTCCCGGCAATGCTGATCGGCTTCCCGGTCTTCGGCACGGGCCTGGTCATCCAGGCCAAGGCCCGCCGCAGGGAGCGGCACCCCGCTAGCTGAACGCCGCCCGCTGACCGGCCGCGCAAGCCGTAACGACCGTAACGACCGTAACGACGGCAACGACGGCAACGACCGATATGACAGCGCTGTAGCCCCGTTCGCGCGAAGGGACTACCAGCCGCCCGGTGCTAGCTCAGAAGAGCTCGCCGCCAGTCAGTACGTACAAAAACGGCACGAACGGGATCAGCCCGAAGATGCCCCAGGCCAGCTTGCCGACCGTGGACAGATCGGACCGTGACGCCAGATTGACCCACATCAGCACCACCGCCACCGGGTGGAGAAAGCAGAGCAGGAGTTCCACCAGAATCTTCACGGCACCTCCACGACCGAAGCCTGACGGACAGCACCCTGCCCGCGGGAAGGGACCGCAAACGGCTACGCCGGAGAGGAACGGGTCAGGGTCCGGCCGGGGACGGCACGCCGCGGCGTGTCCGACACGTGGCTCGTGCTCCTCGCGCTGCGGTCCCTGGCCGCGGCTGGTTCAGCTACTTCCGCATCTACGGGCCCCAGGCGCCCGCCTTCGACGGGAGCTGGCGGCCGGGCGACTTCACCGCCCAAGGCTGAGTTCATCATCCCGAACGGTGTCGTTGTTCCCGCTCACGGCAACGCGCCTCGGGAGACGCGGGAACGGCCCCCTGCCTGGTGCTTCGTCAAGGCGGCGCGGGGTCGGTTCCCTTACCTGGTCCAGATCCAGCGCAGGTGCCGCGGCCGGGTCCGCGGTTCGGCGAGCGCCACGGCGGCGGCGGGCAGCGTCGGCTTCGGGCGGCGCGGCTCGCGCACTCCCGCCAGCTCCGGCGGGCGTCCCCGCCACCGCATGACCCGGTCGGCGACGGCCCGCCTCATGCGGGCGAGCGCCTGCCGGACATTGCCGTCGGGCCGGGTGACGCGCATACCGCCATTATGCGACCTTGCGCCAACCGCGCCAAGCGGCTCGGCGCGGCGCCGCGCGGCGCCGCCATTCGCCCGCGCCTATTCGCCCGCACCGCTCTATGCTCGTCTTCATGGCGCGAAAGAACGGGGTGCTTTCTGTTGTCGTGTCGGGCGCGGCGCCGGCCGCCGACGTGGGGTCGCTGGTCAAGCAGGCGATTGAGCGGGGCTGGGCCGTCCAGGTGATCGCCACGCCGTCGGCCCTGGCGTTCTTCGACGCCGCGGAGCTCGAGGGGCTCACGGGATCTCCGGTGCGCAGCCAGCACCGGGCACCGGGCACGCCCCGGTCGCGGGTGCCCGATGCCATCGTCGTCGCGCCGGCCACGTTCAACCTGCTCAACCAGTGGGCGCTGGGGGTCGCCGACTCCTACGCGCTCGCGGTGCTCGCGGAGCAGACCGGGACGGGCCTGCCGATCGTCGCGCTGCCCGCGGTCAGCCCCCCGCTCGCGTCCCGGCCGCAGTTCGCGCGGTCACTCAAGGCGCTGCGCGCCGAGGGCGTGTCGGTCCTGGTCGGGCCCGGCGGCACCGCGCCCCCGGGCACGACCGAGGACTCATTTCCGTGGCACCTGGCCCTCAATGAGGCATTCTCGATGACCGGCTTCGGCGGCTAGGGGCAGCGCCGGCGGCTAGGGTCAGCGGAGTGGACCAGGTTTCAGGGCGGGAACGGCTGCGGCAGACCTTCGACGCGGTCGCGCGCGATTACCAGGAGGCGCGACCCGAGTACCCCGGCCGGCTGTATGACGCGCTGCTCGACCTGACGGGAGCGCGTCCCGGCACGGACGCGATCTGCGAGGTCGGGAGCGCCTCGGGCAAGGCGACGCTGCCGCTAGCGCGGCGGGGCTTCGCCATCACCTGCGTGGAGCTCGGGGCCGCGCTCGCCGCTGAGGCGCGGCGGAACCTGGCCGGGTTCGAGCGGGTGACGGTGGTCAACGCCGACTTCGAGACGTGGCTGCCGCCAGCCGGGGAGCGGTTCGGGCTCCTGTTCGCGGCGACGGCCTGGCACTGGATCGACCCGGGCCTGAAGTACCGGAAGGCGGCAGCGCTGCTGCGGCCCGGCGGGCACCTGGCGTTCTGGGAGGCGGTGCACGTCATCCCCGGCGACGGCGACCCGTTCTTCCGCGAGATCCAGGACATCTACGACGAGATCGGCGAGGGCCTGCCGGGAGACTGGGTGTCGCCGACCACGGAAACGCTGCCGTCCTTCGCGGCCGAGATCGCGGCGACCGGGCTGTTCGCGGACGCCGTGACCCGGCGGTTCGAGTGGGAGGTCCGCTACTCGGCGGCGGACTACATCCGGTTGCTCAGCACGTTCTCCGGCCACATCGCGATGGAGCCCTGGCAGCGGGACCGGCTCTACGGGGAGATCCGGCGGCGGCTCGCGCTCCGGCCGGGCGGACTGGTGCGGCGGCACTGGGGCGCGGTGCTCCATGTCGCCCGCACGCCCGCGGAGTAGCGTTGGCGACATGACATCGGCTAAGGGCAAGCGGCGGCTCGCGGTCTTCGCGACGATCGCCGTCGGCTACATCGTCGGGACGATCATCGCCACCCGGCAGGGCTACACGTTCGGCAAGAACGCCATCGTGCGGTGCCGCCAGGGGCACCTGTTCTCAACCGTATGGATCCCGGGGGCGTCGGTTAAGTCGCTGCGGCTCGGGTTCTGGCGGATCCAGTGGTGCCCGGTGGGCGGGCACGTCGACCTGGTGCACCCCGTCAAGCCCGCCGACCTCACCGAGGCCGAGCGCTCGTTCGCGCTGTCCCACCACGACGCGCCGGTCCCCTAGCCTGCCGGTTGCGACCTCGATGACCGTGACGCCGCAGGCGCGGAAGCTGGGGCTGAAGCCGGGGATGCGGGTGGCGCTGGACGCGCCGCCGGCCGGCTGGGCGCTGACCAGTCCCCCCGACGGGCTGCTCGCACCCGATCAGGACGGTGCGGACCTGATCGTCGCGTTCTTCCGCGCCGCCGGCGAGATCACCGAGCGGCTGCCGGCCCTGGCGCACCGCGTGTTCCCGGCCGGCGCGGTGTGGGCCTTGTGGCCGCGCCGGGCCGCCGGGCACGTCAGCGACATCACGGACAACGTCGTGCGGTCTTGCGCCATCGAACTCGGGCTCGTGGACGTCAAGGTCGCGGCGGTGGACGAGGACTGGTCGGGGCTCCGGCTCGTCTGGCGCACGAGCAACCGCGTCTAGGCGGCGTTCGAGGTTGTAACAACGACTGCCGCGACAGTCGACGGGCGCGGGATTGGCTCCCCATCCGCTTGAAGTCCCTCGAGGTGGAATTCGATTGCCCGCCGCATTTCCTCCGGGACCGCTGCTTCGGTCCCGGCCACGGCCGCAACACCCGGCAGATCCGGAGACCATGCGCCGTAGCCGCCGTCGTCGGCCTGTTCGATGACGACCGCGTACTCGGCCACAGAGCCCTCCCCTGAATGCCTGCCTGCTTCAGGATGCTGCGTTCGGTGCCAGGTGGCAAGTCAGCGAAAAAGTCACCCATAATTTCCGGCTGGTGTCGGATTCGCGGAGACGGCGTTCGTGGGAGGGATGTAGGGGGCCGTTAAGCGGGCGCCCGCGACGAGAAGGAGACTCGCGTGAAGTACGTGCTGCTGTTGCTTGACACGCCGAACGAGCCGAAGCCGGACACCGCCGAGTACGGCGCCTGGTTCGCCGAGATCGGCGCCTGGTACGAGAAGTGGGGCGCGACGGGCCGGCTCGACGGCGGGCACCAGCTCCAGGGGGCGGACACGGCCAAGACGATCAGGGGCGGCTCGGTCACCGACGGGCCGTTCATCGAGACCAAGGAAGTGGTCGGCGGCTACTCGGTCATCGAGGCCGACTCGGTCGACGAGGCCGTCGACGTCGCCAAGACCTGGCCGGGCGTCGACCGCGGCTGGATCACCGTGGAGGTCAGGCCCGTCATCGAGATGGGCTAGGTCAGAGGCTGAGGCCGCGGGCGAGCAGCTCGCGCTCGGCCGGGTTCCCGGCGAGCGCGAGTGCCCGCTCACGGACCCGCTCGGCCTCGGCGTCGCGGCCGACGGCGGCGAGCAAGGCCGCGCGAAGGGCGTGGAACAGGTGATAGCCGTCGAGGTCCGCGGACAGGGGCTCGACCTCGGCCAGGGCCTGTTCCGCGCCCATGGCGTGCCTGGTGGCGACCGCCCGGTTCAGCAGCACCACCGGGGACGGGGCCAGCTGCTGCAGCCGCGTGTAAAGCATGCGGATCTGCCGCCAGTCGGTCTGCTCGTACGACGGCGCCTCGGCGTGCAGCGCGGCGATCGCCGCCTGCACCTGGTACGGGCCCGCCCGGCGCAGCGCGATGGCGCGCTCGAGGTAGACGGCGGCCTCGTCCGCGAGCCGCCTGTCCCACTTGGCCCGGTCCTGGTCCTTGAGGCGGATGAGGCGGCCCCACCCGTCGAAGCGCGCCTTCGCCCGCGACTCGTGCAGCAGGAGCAGCGCCAGCAGGCCGAGGACCTCGGGTTCGCGGGGCATCAGCCGGTGCAGCGTCCTGGTCAGCGCGATCGCCTGGGCGGCCAGGTCGCGGCGAGCGGGCTCGCGGCCCGAGCTGGCCAGGTAGCCCTCGTTGAACACGAGGTAGACAACCGAGAGCACCTGGGCGAGGCGGCCGGCCAGGTGGTCGGGGTCGGGGATCGTGACCGGGGCCTTCAGCCCGCTGAGCGTCTTGCGCGCGCGGAGCAGGCGCTGGGCCATCGTCGGCTCACTGACCAGGAAGGCGGCGGCGATCTGGCCGGTCGTCAGGCCGCAGACGGCGCGCAGGGTAAGCGCGACCTGGGCCTCGGTGGCCAGTGCCGGGTGGCAGCAGGCGAACGCCAGGCTGAGCAGCTCGTCGTCGGCCTGCCGGTCCGCTCCCCCGCCGTCCCTGGCCGCCGCGCCGGCCCCGGGCCGGCGCCCGTGTTGAGGTCAGGGCAGGCCCACGCCTCGGTCGCGGCCAGCAGCGCGAGCTTGTCGCCCCCGACCCGATCGCGACGGAGCCGGTCGAGGGCCTTGCGGCGGGCCGTGGTAGCGAGCCAGCCGCCGGGGTTGGCGGGCACCCCCGTTCGCGGCCAGTGCTCGATCGCCTCAATGAACGCCTCTTGCACGGCGTCCTCGGCCAGCCCGACATCGCCGGTGCGCGCGGCGAGGGCGGCCCTGATCCGGGTCGCCTCGTCCCGGTAGGCCCGCTCAAGCGGCTCGCGGCTCGCCTCCACGCCCACAGTCTCGCAGGCCGGCCGACAATGGGTGACACAAGGCCATGACGCGCGGTGACCTTGGGGACACAAGGCCATCCGGGGGGAAATGGCACCGGGGGACACAAGGCCACTCGGAAATGGCTCGGGGGGCCACAAGCCCCGTAGAGCTGTGCCGGGGTGACACAAGGCCAAGCGGTGCTGGCTCGGGGGGCCACAAGGCTTGAGGAAGGGCGGCGTGACGGCCCCGAGACCTCGTCCGCTGACGGGAGCGGAATCTACCATGGGCGATGTGACCAAAATTCGTCTTGCGGAGCGGATGGGGCGGCTGGGAACCGAGTCGGCGTTCGAGGTGCTGGCGCGGGCGAAGGCGCTGGAGGCCGCGGGAAAGACCGTGATCCACCTGGAGATCGGCGAGCCCGACTTCCCGACGGCCGACCACATCTCGCGGGCGGCGATCGACGCGCTGCTCGGCGGGCAGACGCACTACGTGCCCGCGCCGGGAATTCCCGCGCTCCGCGAGGCCGTCGCGGCGTTCCTCGACCGGACCGGGCGGCTGCGCGGCCTCTCCCCCGACCGGGTGGTGGTGACGCCGGGGGCGAAGCCGATCATGTTCTTCACGATCCTCGCGCTCGCCGGGCCGGGTGACGAGGTGCTCTATCCCGATCCCGGGTTCCCGATGTACGAGTCGATCACCTCCTTCGCCGGCGCGACGCCGGTCCCGGTGCCCCTGCGCGAGGGGAACGGCTTCCGCATCGACGTCGACGAGCTCGCCTCGCTGATCACGCCGCGGTCGCGGCTGCTGATCATCAACTCGCCGCACAACCCTTGCGGGTCCGCCCTAACGCGCGAGGACTGCGCGGCCATCGCCGAGCTGGCGGTCAGGCACGACCTCGTCGTGCTCTCCGACGAGGTCTACTGGGCGCTGCGGTACGCGGGGCCGCACGCGTCGGTGCTCGAGTTCGACGGGATGGAAGCGCGAACGGTTCTGCTCGACGGCTGGTCGAAGACGTACGCGATGACGGGCTGGCGGCTCGGCTTCGGCGTTTTCCCGCCGGCGCTCGTGGAGCCGGTGACGCGGCTGGCGATCAACTCGGTCTCCTGCACCTCGGCGTTCAGCCAGTACGCGGCGATCGCCGCGCTCGACGGGCCGCAGGACGGGGTGACCGCCATGCTGGCGGAGTTCCGGCGGCGGCGCGACGTGATCGTCTCCGGGCTGAACGCGATTCCCGGGATCAGCTGCGCGCTGCCGGATGGGGCATTCTACGCATTTCCCAATATTTCAGGCACGGGGGTCTCGGCCACGGAGCTGGCCGGGCGGCTGCTCGCCGAGGCCGGCGTGGCGACCCTGGCCGGGACCGCCTTCGGGCCGTGGGGCGAGGGGTTCCTCCGGCTGTCGTACGCCAACTCGGTCGCCAACATCGAGGCGGCGCTCGATGCGGTGAAGTTCCTGCTCGCCTAGCGCCGGCGGAGCGTCACGTACCGAGAGTGACCACCGAGGAAATCGCACGTCAGAGTACTTATTGACGCCAATGAAAATAATGTGCAAAGGTGTGCATGAGCGGCGGTTTTTCCCGTAAATCGCGATTTCGGCGAATTTCCGGCAGGCCGCGTTTTAGACTTCTCGCTAGCCAACTGCGGAGCGTGCACGACTACCTCAATCGCGGGCCTGCGGTCGGCTCATGTCGATATTTATCTGCGGCTAAGACATGAAACACAGGCGAGGGCAGAGCGATGAAGAGCCCTGAGACGCTCGACGACGAGCGGCGAGGCGGGCGGTCGGCGCTGCCCGTCGCGCGCATGGGGATGATCCGCGGTGCGGGGCGGGTGCGGAGATGACGGTAGGCACTTCCACGCCGCCCAACGGCAATCCGGCCGCCGGCGCCGCCGCCGCCCAAGGCGGCAGCGCCCTGGGCTCGGGGCGGCACACGAGCAGGAAGTCACGGCGGCTCGGCCGCCGGCCGGCCCGGCTCTCGCTCAGCAACTGGCCGGTCTCCACGCGGCTCGTCGGGGTCTTCATGGTGGCGAGCGTGACCGGGCTCGTATTCGGCGGGCTCCGCGTCTCCGACGCGATAAGCACCTCGGACGCGTACGGCCGGACCGCTCAGGTCGCCCTCCTCGGCGAGCAGGCCACCAACCTGGCGCAGGCCATGGAGGACGAGCGGGACCTGTCCGCCGGCTACGCCGCCTACGAGATCCTGGCGGCCGACGCGAAGACCAACAACGCGGCGCCGTCGGTCACCAAGTCACTCAACACGGCCGAGACGACGGCATTCAACCAGCTCATTGGCGCCGAGAAGGTCACGAACACCGACGCGCAGCAGGTCAGCACGCTCGCCGCCGCGATCGGCGCCGGGTTCCCGGTAAGTGTCCAGGCCAAGGCGCAGAGCGTCATCACCATGATCGACAGCATCCCCGGGCTGCGCAGCGCGCTGGCGGGCGAGCCGGCCGCCCAGGTGATTGACAGCTACTCGAACTCGATCGGCGACCTGTTCGTGCTCAACGACGAGATCACGAGCGGCAGCGGTGACGCCCAACTGGCCGACGAGGTACTCGCCCTCGGCGCGCTGTCCCGCGCCAAGGACCAGGCGTCACAGCAGCGGGCCTTTGTCTACAGCACGCTGCTCGAGGTGTCGGTCAATGACGCCGGCGGCGGCAAGCACGCGCCGTTTAACAACTCCAGCACCGCGCAAACGCTGGAGGACGCCGGCGGGCTCGGCACGCTCACCACCTCGCAGGGGCTTGAGTTCAACGACCTGACGGACTTCACCGACGCGGCGACCACGGACCAGTCCAACGCCTACCTGGCCACCGTGGCGGGCCCGCAGCAGAACGACGCGCAGCTCATCGAGGGCTTCATCAGCCTGCCCAACGACCCGCGGCTCGTGTTCGAGCGGATCGGCAGCAAGACCTCGCTCGGCTACGACCAGGCCACGGTGGCGCCCACCTGGTACTCGGACATGACCGCGGTGATCGGCCAGATGCGGACGATCGAGGGTCAGGTCATGAGCTCGATCGTCACCCGCAGCCAGACGCTCGAGCACGACGCGCTCAACTCGGCGGTGCTGACGGCCTCGGTGAGCGGCGTGGCGGTGCTGCTCGTCCTGCTCGCGACCGCGCTGGTCGGGCGCACTCTCGTCAACCCGCTGCGCAGGCTCCAGGCGGACGCGCTCGAGATCGCGGCCGTCCGGCTGCCCGCGCGGGTGGCGGCCGCGGCCGCCGGCACGGAGGCCACCGACGGCGCCCCCGTGATCGAGCCGATCGGCGTCCAGTCCACCGACGAGATCGGCCGGGTAGCCCGGGCGTTCGACCAGGTGCACGCGGAGGCGGTGCGGCTGGCCGGCACGGAGGCTCAGCTGCGCGGCAGCCTCAACGCGATGTTCATCAGCCTGTCGCGGCGCAGCGTGCCGCTGATCGAGCGGCTGGCCCGGATGATCGACGTGATGGAGCAGAGCGAGGACGACCCGGAGCAGCTGGCCAAGTTGTTCTCGATGGACCACCTGATCACCCGGATGCGGCGGAACTCGGAGAACCTGCTCGTGCTCGCCGGCGAGGAGCCGGTGCGCAAGTGGACCGATTCGGTGCCGCTTACCGACGTGGCGCGCGCCGCCGCCAGCGAGATCGAGCAGTACAGCCGGGTGGCCCTCGCGGTGCAGCCGGGAATCATGATCTCCGGGCAGGCCGCGGCCGACGTCGTGCACCTGCTCGCCGAGCTGATCGAGAACGCCACGCTGTTCTCGCCGCAGAGCACCCAGGTCCGCGTCACCGTCATGGAGCTGAGCAGCGGCGGGGTGCTCGTCGAGGTCCGCGACGACGGCGTCGGCGTCTCGCCCAACCGGCTCGCGGACATGAACTGGCGGCTCGATCACCCGCCGGTAGTGGACGTGTCCATCTCCCGGCACATGGGGCTCTACGCCGTGTCCCGGCTGGCCGCCAGGCACGGAATCAGGGTCAAGCTCCGGCCAGGCACCCCGCAGGGGCTGTCCGCCCTGGTCTGGCTGCCGGGCACGCTCGCCAAGCGCGAGCCGGGGCAGTCGACGGGCGGCCACCCCGGGTCGTGGGGGCTCGACACGACGGGACCAGTGTCAACCATCAGGTCCACGCCGGCCAAGTACATGACCGGGCGGCACCGCACCGGGCTCGCGGCCGGCGGCGAGCAGCCGCTCACGGACGAGCAGCCGCTCGCGGGCAGGCCGGGCGGGCAGCGCGCGCGGTCGGCGGCGGCGACGGCGTGGTTCGCCGCCAAGCGCCCGTCGAGCGGCACCGCCGTGTCCGAGGAAGACCTCGCGGTTGGCTGGCGGTCGACGGCGAGCAGCGGGAACGCCGACGACGGAGCGGCCTCCAGTCAGGCCGGAATGACCTCCTCGGGCCTGCCGCGGCGGGTGCCGCGGCCGAGTGGCCGCCCGGGCTCGGACATCCCGGGCTCCGCCGTGCCGTTCGCTATGCCGTTCACGGAGCCGGGCGCCGAGGCGCCGGTCCTTGCCGCGCCTCTTGACGGAATGGCCTCCCAGGGTGTCACGTACCAGGAGGCCACGCATCAGGAACCCGTGCCGGCCCGCAGGCGCACGCCCGAGGCGGCGCGCAGCCGCCTGTCCGGGTTCCAGCTCGGCAGCCGTGATGCCGTGCAAGCGGGCCCGACGGGACGGGCACCGCTCGCAGGAGAGGAGAACAGCCGTTGACCGGCGCATACCGCGAGGACCTGAACTGGTTGGTCACCGATTTCACTACCCGCGTCGCGGATATCGCGCACGCGATGGTGGTGTCCGCCGACGGAGTGCCGTTGGCGCTCTCCTCCGGCATCCCCGGCCAGGCGGTCGAGCAGTTCGCCGCGATCACCTCCGGGCTGACCAGCCTCATCGCGGGCGCCGCGCGGATCATGGAGGCGGGCCTGCCTATGCAGGCGCTCGTTGAGATGGAATACGGGCTGATGTTCGTAAAGGCGATTAGCGACGGCTCGAGCCTCGCGGTACTCGCCGCACCGGAATGTGATACCCGCCAGGTTTCCTATGAGATGACGCGGCTGGTAGAGGCGGTCGGCGAACTGCTGACCCCGGCCATCCGCGCCGAGGTTTAGCCGCGCACCCAATTTGGCCGCATGGCCCGGACTGGCCGGCGCTTATTCCCTAGGCTTCCCGCACGGGAGCAACGAGGGTCAGGATCAATTCCGCGCGCGGCCCGCGGCCCCCACGCTGTCGGAGGGCCTGCTCACCGAGCGTGCCCGGTGGCCGCGGGGTAGCCGCACCGCTCCGACCGCGCACGGTCATCTCCCGGCCGGTGTGGAGTCGGCATGCCGTGCGCCTGCGATCAATGATCGCGCTAAAAACCGCAAAATGGGCTAAGTACCCGGAAAAGCAAAGAACGCGGCGGCAGGCTCTGGAAAATACATTCCGCGGAAGGAGCCGGCCGAGGCCTTGGCCGCAACTTGCCCGCCCGATAGGATGATCGTTTTTTGCAGCGGGCGCGAGACCCGCCGCCGACCGCCGGGAAGGCGTCCTAGCAGGTTAAAACTTCAGGTCGCGGAAATCTCTTTGTGATGATGCGTAGGTTCGCGGCTCCGCGGTGAGAGATAATGCGGAGGCGGAACGCGACTACGTGAGGTGCGCGCATGAATTCCCCGGCTGCGCCCGGCGGCCCGAGTGACGGGCAGCGACGCTGGCAGCTGCCTGCCGACGTTTCCGGCTTTGTCGGGCGCGGCGGCGAGCTCGCCACGCTGTGTGGCCTGCTGGAGAGCGCTCGCCTGGTGACGGTTGCCGGGCCCGGCGGCGTCGGCAAGACCCGCCTCGCGCTGCGCGCCGCCGCCGACGCGACCGCCGCCGCTGCCGACGGCAACTGCCTGGTCGAGCTGTCCGGCCTCACCGACCCTGAGCTGCTCCCCGACACCGTCGCACTGCGCCTCGGCCTGCAGCGGGCCAGCTCGGCCAGCAGGCTCGACGTGGTCCTCGACGAGCTCCGGGGCCGGAGCCTGCTGCTCGTCCTCGACACCTGCGAGCACCTGACGGCCGCCTGCGCGCGGTTCGTCCGGGCCGTGCTGCGGGAGACGAGCCAGATAACGGTGCTCGCGACGAGCAGGCAGCCGCTGCACGTGCCGGGCGAGCAGGTGCTCAGGCTCGGCCCGCTGGCGGTACCCGGTCCCGGCGAAGCCTCCGCGGGCGCCGGCGACGCGGTCGAGCTGTTCGCGCAGCGCGCCGCGGCCGCCGTCAGCGGGTTCCGGCTCACCGAGCCCGACCTGCCGGACGTCCTCCGGCTCTGCCGGCGGCTTGACGGCATCCCGCTGGCCATCGAGCTGGCCGCGGTCCGGGTGCGGGCACTCCCGGTCGCGGAGCTCGCGGCGCGCATAGACGCGGGGCTGGCCGTGGGCACGGGCACCAGGCGCGGCACCATCAGCCGCCATCAGACGCTGCGCGCGGCCATCGAGTGGTCGTACGAGCTCTGCACCGACGAGGAGAAGGCCGTCTGGCGGCGGCTGTCGGTATTCGCGGGCACCTTCGACCTGGCGGTCGCCAGGGACTTGATCGCCGGCTCCGGTGCCGCGGGCGAAGACCTGCCGCCGGAGGCGGCCGAGCAGGCGCTGAGCGGCCTCGTGGACAAGTCCGTCGTGCTCCCGGCGGGCGCGGCGCGCTACCGGCTACTGGACTCGGTGCGCGAGTACGGCGCCGAGCGGCTCGCCGACGCGGGCGAGGAGACCGCCTGCCGCGAGCTCCACCTGACCCGCTACCTGGGCCTGACCAGGGAGTTCAGCCACCGCCTAGTCGCCGACGGGCAGCCCGACCGGCTCAGCCAGCTGCGCGCGGAGCACTCGAACATCCGCGGCGCGCTTGAGTACGGGCTCACGGACGCCTGCCAGAAGGCCGACCCCGCCGCCGCGGCGGCGCGCGCGCGGGCGGCGGCCAAACTAGCCGCCTCGCTCTTCTCGTACTGGGTCATGTCCGGCTCCATCCGTGAGGGCATGCGCTGGCAAGACAAGGTGCTGGACCGGTTCGGCGGGCAGTCGTCGGAACGCGCGAGCGCGCTCGCCAACCTGTCGCTGCTCGGCTCCGCCGTCGGCGTCACCGAGGCGACGGGCCAGGCCAACGAGGCGATCGCCATGGCCGCGCGGGTCAGCGACGACCGGACGGAGGCCCGCGGGTACCTCGCGCTGCAGTTCGCCCTGACGACCGCGGGGCGCTACCAGGAGGCCCTCGAGGTGGCGAAGCAGGCGCGGTGGCGGCTCGAGGCGCTCGGTGCCGACCACGCACTGCGCACCCTCGACCTCCAGCTCGGCTTCACCCACGTGATGGCGAGGAACTCGGACGCGGCGCTTGAAGCCGCGCAGCGCCTGCTGCACGACCTCGCGCCGGGCGAGCGCTGGCTGCGCGGCAACGGGCACGCGCTGTCCGCGCTTGCGTACTACCAGCAGCCGGGGCGGCAGACCGAGGCAGAGCACACGGCCAGCGCCGCCGTCACGGAAACGCAGGAGATCGGCTACCTGGTCGGCGAGGGCTACGCGCTCGAGGTCCTTGGCTGGCTGGCCGCGGACGCGGGGCGGTGCCAGCGCACCGCCTGGCTGCTCGGCGCGGCGCACGGGCTGTGGGAGCGGAACGGCGGCAGGCTCAGCGGCAGCGCCGTGCTCGAGGGCTACCACCAGCGCGCCGTCGCGCTGGCCAGGAGCATGCTCGGCACCGCCAAGTACGCCGAACTGCACGCGGCGGGCGCCGCCAGGCCGATCGCGCAGATCGCCGCGCTGGCCGTGGCCGGCGCCGACGTGCTGCCCGAGCCGGCCGACCGCACGGCCGATGACGATGTCAGCGGCTGGGACGACAGCGACGGGCTCACCGCCCGCGAGCGGGAGATCGCGGTACTCGTCGCGCGCGGCCTGTCCAACCGGGACATCGCCGCGCGGCTCGTCATCTCCAAGCGCACCGTGGACGCGCACGTCAACCACATCTTCGCCAAGCTCGGGCTCTCCTCGCGGGTGCAGCTGACCATCTGGCTGCGCGACCGGGCGCCCGTACGGCTGGTCGACGAGCCGTCTCCGGCCGCCCACGCGTAGTAGCCTTGCGTTAATCCCCAGCGCACGAGGTCGCCATGGCTACCGGCACGTCTTACCGCACGCCCGGCACGCTGCCGCCGCAGACGTCCGGGTTCGTCGGCCGCGTGGCCGACCTCGGGCGGGCGCGCAAGCTGCTGCGGGAGTCGCGGCTGGTGACCGTCACCGGGCCGGGCGGTGTCGGCAAGACCCGGCTCGCGGTGCGGGCGGCGGGCGAGGCGGCGGACGGGTTCCGCGACGGCGTGCACCTGGTCGAGCTGTCGGGAGTGCGCGATCCGGGGCTGCTCACGTGCACGGTCGCCGCGGAGCTGACGCTCGCCGAGCTGTCCAACGCCGAGGCTGACCAGGGATCACAGCTTGACGCGCTGCTCGGCTTCATCCGCGACCGCGAGCTGCTGCTCATCCTCGACACCTGCGAGCACCTCGTGGACGCGTGCGCCACCCTGGCGGACGCCGTCCTGCGAGGGGCGCCGGGCGTCACCGTCCTCGCGACGAGCAGGCAGCCGCTCGACGCGCCGGGCGAGGCCGTGCTGCAACTGCGCCCGCTGCGCGTGCCGGACCCGGGCGAGGACTCGGCGATCAAGGCGGACGCCGTCGAGCTGTTCGCGCAGCGAGCCGCGGCGGCGGTGCCCGGTTTCACCGTGACCCCGGAGAACCTCGCGGACGTGATCACGGTCTGCCGCAGGCTCGACGGCATTCCGCTGGCCATCGAGCTCGCCACCGTCCGGCTGCGCGCGCTGCCGCTGCGCCAGATGGCCGAGCACATCGACGACCGGCTGCGGCTGCTCACCGGCGGCCGGCGCTCGGGGACGCCGCGCCACCAGACGCTGCGGGCCGCGATCGAGTGGAGCTACTCGCTGTGCACGCCGACCGAGCAGCTGCTGTGGGAGCGGCTGTCGGTCTTCGCCGGCGGCTTCGACATCGCGGCGGCGGAAGCGGTCGGCGCGGGCGGCGAGCTCGCCGAGGAACAGGTCCTGCCGACCCTCATCAGCCTGGTCGACAAGAACGTGCTCAGCCGGGAGCGCGCGGCTGGCCCCGGCCTGCCGGATGAGGGGCAGCCGGACGTAGGGCAGCCGGCCGAGCCCGGGTTCCGCATGCTCGACACGATCCGCGAGTTCGGCGCCGAGCGACTCCACCTCGGCTCAACCCACGGGAGCTCAACCCACGGGGGCCGAGTGCGCGCGGCCCCGGCCCGCCAGGCCAGGACGCGGGCGCTGGCCCGCAGGCGGGACGTTCCGGCCGGGCGGGCGCAGTGGAACGGCGATGACGTCGGGCAGGCCGAGGCCGCCGTGCGCCGCCGGTTCATCGCGCATTACCTGGCGCTCGCCGAGGTGTTCGAGCGGGAGCCGACGGCCGACCAGGTCGGCCAGTACCGGCGGCTGCGCCGGGAGCACGCCAACCTGCGGGCGGCCTTCGACTACGCGCTCGGCTTGCCGGGCAACGAGAGCGCGGCCATCGTGCTGGCTACCTCACTGTTCGTCTACTGGCGGATCTCCGGGCTGCTCCGGGAGGCGGAATACTGGCTTGACCAGGCGCTTGATCGCTGCCCCGGGGGGTCGGTGGTGCGCGCAAGGGTGCTGAGCACCCGCGGGTACGTCCGCACGCTGCTGGGTGACTTCGCGCAGGGGCGGGCCGACGCCGAGGCGGCCATCGAGATGGCCGCGGTCTTCAGCGACCTGGCCGCGGCCGGGCGCGCGCACAGCACGCTGCACCGCGTGTTCACCTACAGCGGGAACCTGGCCGATGCGCAGGCCGCCGCGGACGCCGCCGCCTCCTGCCTCGCCAGCGTCGGCGACATCCTTGCCCTCGCGCAGCTCGACCTCGTGGGGGCCATGCTCCGGCTGCAGGAAGGGGAGCTTGACCGGTCCCTCGAGAGCGCCGCCGGGGGGCTGGACCGGCTCCCCGAGGACGAGGTCTGGTGCACCGCCTACCTGCTCGCCCTGCAGTCGCTCGGCTTGTTCCTGCGCGGCGACTTCGACCGGGCCTGGCCGTCCGCGCGGCGCAGCCTGGAGCTGCAGGGCGAGCTGCGCGAGGACGTGGGCATCGCCTTCGGACTCGGCACGATGGCGTTCATCGCCGCTGGCCAGGGCCGTTACGAGCGCACGAGCTGGCTGTTCGGAGCGTCCGCGCCGCTGTGGGAGCGGTCGGGGCGGTGGTACACGGGTGCCCCCGCGTTCGAGGCGCTGCACGGCGTCGCCGAGCGGGTAGCGCGCAACGGCCTTGGCGAGGACCGCTTCTGGGAGCTGCGCGCGGCCGGCGCCGCGGCGCCACTCGACCACGCGATCGAGCGTGCCCTCGGCGACGAGGACGAGCTCGGGGACCCGGTCGCGGTCTGGGCCGATAGCGTAGAATGACCGTCCAGTCACTCAACCGCGTACCCGAGAGTCTCCCCGCAGCCGAGGATCGCATGTCCGTCTGCCAGAGCGCGCCGCCGCCCGGACAGCTCCCCATTGAGACGACCGGCTTCATCGGCCGGGAGGCGGAGCTGGCCCGGCTGAGCGCGCTGCTCGGACAGGCCCGGCTGATCACGGTGACCGGCCCGGGCGGCGTCGGCAAGAGCCGCCTCGCGCTGCGCGCCGCCGCGGCGGCGGCACCGGGCTTCGCCGACGGAGCCTGCCTGGTCGAGCTGGCCGCGCTGCGCGAGCCCGGGCTGCTGGCGCACGCGGTCGCGGGCGCGCTCGGCCTTCCCGGGCAGTCCCGCGGTTCCCGCCTGGACGCGGTGCTCGCCCACCTGGCCGACCGGCAGCTGCTGCTGATCCTCGACACCTGCGAGCACCTCATCGACGAGTGCGCCATGTTCGCCGAGGCGGTCGTCGTCCAGGCGCCGCGCGTCACCCTGCTCCTCACGAGCAGGGAGCCGCTGGACGTGAGCGGCGAGAACGCCTGCCCCGTCGCCCCGCTGCCAGTCCCCTCCCAGCAGGCCGACGGCGACGCGATCCCGGGCAGCGCCGTCGAGCTGTTCCTGCAGCGCGCGGCGGCCGCGGTCCCCGGCTTCGCCGCCACCCCCGCCGGCCTGCCCGACGTGATCAGGCTCTGCCAGCGGCTCGACGGCATCCCGCTGGCCATCGAGCTCGCCGCCGTGCGGCTGCGCGCGCTGTCGCTCGACGAGCTCGCCGGCCGCCTCGACCAGCGCCTCGCGCTGCTGACGAGCGGGCAGCGCGGCGGCCGTCACCGGACGCTGCGGGACGCCATCAGCTGGAGTTACGAGCTCTGCACCCCGGCCGAGCGGGAGATGTGGGCGCGCCTTTCCGTCTTCGCCGGGCCGTTCACGATGAGCGCCGCCGAGGAGGTGTGCGCGGACGGGACGGACGTCGACCAGGTGATGCCGGTGATCATCCGGCTGGTGGACAAGTCCGTGATCGTCAGGAGCGACGCGGCGGCGGGCGCCGACGGCTCGCCCACCCGGTACCGCATGCTCGGCACCATCCGCGAGTTCGGCGCCGAGCGGCTCGAGGCGTCTGGTGCCGCGGGCGGCACGCGGCGCCGCTTCATCGACCGCTACCTGGCCATGGCCCGCTACTTCCACGGCCACTTCCTCGCCGACGACCAGGTGGCCCGGCTGCGCGATCTGCGCCGCGAGCACGCCAACGTCAGGGCCGCGCTTGAATACGCGTTCGGCGACGAGGGGGACGGCCCCCCGCGGCCCGCCCGCGGCGGGCCGGAGCCGCAGGACGACCGCCCGACGGAAACGCCCGCGGCCGCTGGGGAGTCGGGCGGCGTCGAGCTCGCGATCGCGCTTTCTGTCTACTGGCGCGCCCGCGGACTCGCCCGCGAGGGCAGCCACTGGCTCGGCCGGGCCGCCGAGCGGGCACCGCGGGACTCGGCCGAGCAGGGGCACGCGGTGCTCGAGCGCGGCTACCTCCTGGCCATGCAGGGCGACGCGGCCGGCGCGCTGGCCGCCGCGTCGCAGGCCATCGCGCTGGCGGCGCCGCTCGGGGACAAGGCCCTCGCCGCCCGGGGCTACCTGGTCAAGACCGCGGCCCTGAGCGGCCGGGGGCGGCTCGTGGCGGCCGCCGAGTCGGGCCAGGAGGCCGGGCGGCGGCTCGCCGCGGTTGACGACCAGCTGGGCCTCGCCAGCCTGGACATCCAGTTCACCTACCTCGCTCTGCTCAACGACGACATCGAGGGCGCGCTCGGGCACGTGGAGCGCGGCCTGCGCCAGCTCAGCGGCTCCCGCGAGCGGTGGCTGCACGCACACCTGTACATGCTCGCCTCGCTCACGCTGTTCCTGGCGGGCCGCGACATCGAGTCCACCTGGACCGCCACCAGGGCGTTGCAGGTCAAGCAGGAGATCGGCGACGTCCTCGGCATCGCCTTCACGCTTGAGCTGCTTGGCTGGCTGGCGGCCAGGGCGGGGACCCACCAGCGCGCCGCCTGGCTGCTCGGCGGCGCCGACCCGCTCTGGGAACGGGCGGGCGGGCGGCTCGCCGCCACCGCCTCGTTCGAGCGGCTACACACCGAGGCGGTGGCCAGGTGCGGCGGCGCGCTCGGCGGGAAGCTGTTCGCCGAGTTGTTCGGCCGCGGGGCGCGGCACCCCAGCGAGGCGATGATCTCGTTCGCGCTGAACGAGGTCGGGGACCCGGCGGGCGAGCACGTGGAGAGCGGCGGCACCCGGATCCGCCTGCCCAGCCAGCTCACGGCCCGGGAGCGGGAGATCGCGAGCCTGGTCGCCGCGGGCCTGTCCAACCGGCAGATCGCCGAGATGCTCTTCATTTCCCGGCGCACGGTCGACGCGCACCTTGAGCACATATTCGGCAAGCTCGGAATTACGTCGCGGGTAATGCTCACGATCCAGTTGCGCGAGCATTCCGCCGCGACGGACGCCGGCGCGAACGCGTAGCGCCGGGTATTCTCCGCCAGTACGCTTAGCGAGTCCGCAGTTACGCGCAGGGGCACGCGATACGGGGGCCAGGGGCCACGCCCGGCCGACGCGCTCCGGCACCATGCTCGTGGACCCGACGGGAGCCGTTCAGCACCCGCGGACGCTGAGCCGCTCAATTACCTTCAGGGCGCTTTATACGCGGCGCCCGCCATAACATAATGGTGATG
Source organism: uncultured Actinomycetota bacterium (assembly GCA_963767685.1). Classification (GTDB taxonomy): domain Bacteria; phylum Actinomycetota; class Actinomycetes; order Streptosporangiales; family Streptosporangiaceae; genus Trebonia. The sequence continues at coordinate 664,360 of CAVYEZ010000001.1, read as the reverse complement.
ACATGGCTGTCACTCAGGCCGCGGGGGTTGATCAGCTTCCCGCGCAGACGACCGAATTCGTCGGGCGGACGACGGAACTGCGCCAGATCGACGGATTGCTGCGCGATGCGCGACTGGTTACGCTCGTCGGCCCGGGCGGTGTCGGCAAGACCCGCATCGTCCTGCGCGCCGCCGAGGCGGCGGCCGGCCGCTACGCGGACGGCATCTGCCTGGTCGAGCTCTCCGCGCTGAGCGCCCCTGAGCTGCTGCCGCACACGATCGCGCGCAGGCTCGGGCTGGCCGAGCAGTCCGTCGCCTCGCAGCGGGACGCGCTGCTCGCCCACCTCAGTGACCGCCGCCTGCTGCTGATCCTTGACACCTGCGAGCATATTATCGACGCCGTCGCGGAGCTGGTCGAGGCGATCCTCATCGCGGCGCCGCAGGTGACCGTGTTCACCAGCAGCCGCGAGCCGCTGGACGTGGACGGAGAGACCACCTACCCGATCCGCCCGCTCCCCGTGACGCAGCCGGAGGGGACCGGCGAAGGCCCGCACTCGTTCGGGATGACGGGTTTCCCGGCCGACGGCGAACCCGACGGCGACGCGGAGACGGCCACCGCGGGCGACGCCGTCGAGCTGTTCGCACGCCGGGCCGCCGCGGTCGCGCCCGGGTTCACCGTGACCGACGCCAACCGGGCCGACGTGATCAGGCTCTGCCAGCGGCTCGACGGCATACCGCTGGCCATCGAGCTGGCCGCCGTCCGGCTGCGCACGCTGTCGGTCGCCGAGCTCGCCGCCCGGCTTGAGCACCGGCTGCCGCTGCTGACCGCCGGGAACGAGGTGAGCGACGGCCGGCACCGGACGCTGCGGGATGCGATCGGCTGGAGCTACGAGCTCTGCACCGACGCCGAGCGGGCGCTGTGGGCACGGCTGTCGGTGTTCGCCGGCGCCTTTAACGTCGCCGCCGCCAAGGAGGTCTGCGCGAGCGCCGACCTCGACTCCGGCGACATCTTCGAGACGATCATCCGGCTCGTCGACAAGTCGGTCCTGGTCCGCACGGAGCCGATCACGGTCGGGGCTCAGGACGAGGACCAGCCCGCGTGGTACCGGATGCTGGACACCATCCATGAGTTCGGCGCCGAGATGCTGCGCGCGTCCGGGAGCGAGGATGCGGTCCGCGACCGGTTCATCGGCCGCTACCTGGCCAAGGCGCGGTACTTCGCGGAGCACCTGACCGACGAGGTGCAGCTTGAGCGGTTCCGCGAGCTGCGCCGCGAGCACAGCAACCTCCGGGCCGCGCTTCAGTACACGCTCGACGACGAGCGGCGCGAGCGGATCCGTCAGGGCGCGGAGCTCGCTAACGCCCTGTACGGGTACTGGCACATGTCCGGTCTGCTGCGCGAGGGCCGCTACTGGTACCGCAAGGTGCTCGACACGCTGCCCGACACCTCCACCCCGGAACGCGGCTGGGCCCTGGCCAGCCGCGGGTACCTCGGCGCCATGCAGGGCGAGGCCGCCGAGGCCGTGGCCGACGCGACCGCGGGCACCCAGATCGGCCACGAGCTCGGCGACGACCGGCTCATCGGCCGCGGCTACAATTACCTGACGCTCGCCCTGACGATCGCCGACCGCTACGACGAGGCGCGGGTGACCGCGGCGGAGGCGGAGAAGAAGCTCGAGGCGCTCGGTGACCGCACCGGGCTCGCCATCCTGGACTGCCACTGGGCGCACCTTTCCCACCTGGCCGGCGACGACCCGGAAGAGACGCTCCGCTACGGCGAGCGGGCCGTGCGCCGGTTCGGCGGCGCCAAGGAGTGGTGGGCCTCCGCCTGGGGTTACGCGATCTCCGGCATGGCGCTGTACTGGGAGCCGACCCGGGACGCGGAGACCGCGCGCGTGCTCAACAAGTCGCTGCTGCTCAAGCACGAGCTCGGCGACATGGTGGGCACGGCCTACTGCCTGGAGATCCACGGCTGGCTGGCCGCCCGGGCGGGGCGGCCCGTGCGGGCCTGCTGGCTGCTCGGCGCCGCGGAGCCGCTCTGGCAGCGGGCGGGCGGCCGGCTCGGTGGCACCGCGGCCCTGCTGCGGGTCCACGATGAGTCGATCGCCCGTTGCCGCACGGGCCTGGGCCAGCGCCGGTTCGACTCGCTGTTCGCTCGCGCCAGCACCGCGCCGCACGACGACATGGTCGCGCTCGCGATCGCCGGCGCCGAGGCGCCGGGCAAGCGGGTGCCCGGCATCCCCCAGCCGGGCAAGCTGACCGAGACCGAGTGGGAGGTCGCCTACCTCGCGGAGACCGGGCTGTCGGCCGAGCAGATCGCCCGGCAGCTGTACCGGTCGACCAGTACGGTCGAGAAGCAGCTGGCGAGCGTCTTCGGCAAGCTCGGGGTCACGTCCGCCGAGCAGCTCGGGCCGTGGCTCGAGGAGGCTGACGGGCTGTCCGTCCGCTCCGCGCTTTAGGCGCCCCGCTTCCCCGCCCTCCGCTCGTGACCGTCGGCCAGGCCGGCCCACGGCATGCCGTCGGCCGAGCCCGCGACGTTGGCCGACAGGCGGCTTAGCAGGGTGTCGAGCGTGGCGAGGTCGGCCTCGCCCAGGCCCGTGCGCAGCTTCGCGTCGAAGGCCAGGGCGGCCCCGGCCATGGACCGGAAGGCCTGATCGCCCTTGTCCGTCAGCGTGACCACCTGGACGCGGCGGTTCGCCGCGTCCCTGGTCCTCGTGATCAGGCCGTCGCCGTCCATCGCGTTCAGGTGATGGGTCAGCGTTGCCTCGCGGATGCCCACGGCCTCCGCCAGCTCGCGCTGCGTGCCGGGCCGGTGGATCTTCAGGTTGAGCAAGATCAGCCACACCGGGAGGGTGCCGCCCGCCTCCGCCAGGGCCTCGTCGAAGGCGCGCCCGACGGCACGGGCCGCCTGGTTCAGGCGCAGCCCGATCGGAACGGGAAACGGCTCTGGCATGCCCGTCAGCGTAACACCCACCCATCGATGACGAAGAGTTTGACATCTAACTCTTAGATGTCTAACTTATATCACATGAACACTCTCAACGACCAGGTGGCCCTGGTCACCGGCAGTTCGCGGGGCATCGGGGCGGCCATCGCGGCCAGGCTCGCGCGCGAGGGCGCGGCGGTCGCCGTCCACGGTCGTGACGGCCAGGCCGTCGGTGAGGTGGCCGCCGCGATCACCCGCGACGGAGGAAAGGCCATCGCGGTGACCGGCGACCTGACGGGCCTCGCCCAGGTGGAGGCGATCCGCGCCCAGGTCGAGGCAGAACTCGGCCCGGTAGACATCCTCGTCGCCAACGCGGGCGGCAACTTCACGCCGCCCGCCCTCCTTGAGGACATACCGGAAGAAGGCTGGCGGGCGACCGTGGACGGCAACCTGCTCGCCACGTTCCTCACGCTCAAGAGCTTCCTGCCGGGCATGAAGGCGCGCCGCCGCGGCTGCGTCATCACGATCGGCTCGGCGGCCGGCCGCCGAGCCGACGCCCGCTCCCCCATCCCCTACGGCGCCGCCAAGGCCGGGATCGCCCTGCTCACCCAGCAGGTAGCGGCCCAGGCCGGCCCGGCGGGCGTCCGGGTGAACTGCATCGCGCCCGAGACGATCCTGACCGAGCGCAACCGCGCGCGGATCCCGGCCGGGCAGCAGGCAACGCTGGCCGGCTGGCACCCGCTGAAACGACTCGGCACGCCGGACGACGTCGCGTCCGCCGCCGCCTTCCTCGCCTCCGCCGACGCGGGCTGGATCACCGGCGTGATCCTCGACGTGGCCGGCGGCGCGGTCCTCGTGTAATCGCACTCCCCTTGTAATCGCGGTTCCCGTGTAGTCCAGAACCGGAAAGGAGCATCGCCATGGCCATGACAGCCTTCCCAGAAGACGCGGCCGCCGCGGGCCGCAGGCAGGCCCGGATCATGCGGATAGTGAACGTGCCCATGCGCGCCGTGCTGCGCCTGCCGTTCCCCACCCCGCTGTCGGCGAACCTGATGCTCGTCTCTTACACCGGCGTGAAGTCCGGCCGGGCGTACCGGCAGCCGGTGAGCTACGCGCGCGACGGCGACGCGCTGCTGACCCCGGGCGGCGGCCGGTGGACGCTTAACCTCAAGGGCGGCAGGCAGGTCACGTTGCGACTGCGCGGCCGGAGCGTGCCCGCGCACGCCGACCTGATCAGCGACCCGGCCGAGGTCGAGCGGCTGCTCGGCGTCATCGCGGCCGGCAACCCGCGCGCGACGCGGTTCATCCCGCTGCCGCGCCGCCCGGACGGCAGCCTCGAGCCCGGACTGCTGGCCGCCGCCATCGGCCACGGCTTCCGCATCGTCCGCTGGCACCTCGCTTCTCAGGATGCCGGGGCCTCTCAGGATGTCCGCGGCGGCCGGCCCTAGCACCACGGGCCGGCGGCGTCGGCCGCGTCTTTCATGACCGTGTCTTTCATGACCGGAGCGTGAGGTGGCCGCGGCTCATGACCGCCGTGCGCTGCGCCCGGCGGGCGATCGCGGCGTCGTGGCTGACGAGCACGAGCGTAAGGCCGCGCTCCCGCCACAGCTTCTCCATCAGGGCGATGATCTCGTCCCTGGTCTCCTCGTCGAGGTTGCCGGTCGGCTCGTCGGCGAGCAGGACCTTCGGCTCCTTGATCAGGGCGCGGGCGATCGCGACGCGCTGCTGCTGGCCGCCCGACAGCTCCGACGGCAGGTGCGCTGCCCGGTCGGCGAGCCCCACGCTGTCGAGCGCGGCGGCCACCCGGCGGCGGCGCCGGGCGGCCCCGGAGACGTGCAGCGGGATCAGCGCGGCCTCGACGTTCTCCGCCGCCGACAGCGTGGGCACCAGGTTGAACGTCTGGAAGATGAACCCGATCGCGGCCGCCCGCACCCGGGTCAGCTCCGCGTCGCCCAGCCGGGCGAGGTCGTCGCCGTCCAGCCGCACCTGGCCGCTCGTCGGCCGGTCGAGGCCGCCGAGCAGGTTGAGCAGCGTCGACTTCCCGTGCCCGGTGCGGCCCCTGACCGCGATCCACTCGCCGTCGTCAACCGTGAGGTTGACGCCGGCCACGGCCTCCACGGTGCGCGCCCCCGTGCGGTACACCTTGGACACCCCGGTCAGCTCGTACACCGGGCTCACCCCACCTTCGCGATCGCGTCGGCCGGGCGCAGCCGGCCGATCCGCCAGCTGCCGAACGCCCCGGCGAGCAGGCCGCCGAGGATGGCGAGCCCGACCGCCGCCAGGATCGCGGTACCGCCAACCGACGCCGCGAGCGGCACCGAGACGGTATGACTGGTGGTCGGACTGACCGCGCCGTTCGGCGTCATCACGTGCAGGCCGGTCGCCTCGGTCAGGGTCGCCGACAGCTTCGGCGCGATGGCGTTGATGACCGCCGCCCCCGCGTAGCCAAGGCCGACCCCGGCGGCCGCGCCGAGGATGCCCACGGCCAGGGACTCGCCCATGACCTGAGCGATGATGCGCCGGCCGCGCCAGCCGATCGCCTTCAGCGTGCCGAACTCGCGCACCCGCCGGGCGACCGCCGCCATCGTCAGCAGCACCGCGAGGACGAACGCGGCGATCAGCACCAGGATCGACAGCCACTTGCCGAGGTCGTCGGCGAGCTTCGCGGCCGAGGAAAGCGACCCGGTCACCTGGCTCGCCAGGCTGCTCGGCGTCGTGACCTGCGCCGTCGGCAGCAGCTTGGCGATCTCACTTTGCACGGTGGCGATGTCGGCGGCGCTGGCGGCGGTCACGTAGATGGTGTTCACGTCGTTCTTCAAGTGGCCGCCGCCGGGACCCTGCTCGGCGATGGCCTGCGCGCGGGCGAGGGGGATGTAGACGTCCGGCGGGCTGCTGCCCTCCGGCTGCTCCACGAGGCCGATGATCGTGAACGCGGTGCCGCCGACCTTCATCGTGCCGCCGACCTTGAGGCCGTTGGAGGCGGCGTAGCCCCGGTCCACCAGGGCGACGTTCTTGTCCGCGTCGGACGCGGTGAACGCGCGGCCGGAACTCACTCCGGCGTCGCTGAGCGGGCCGAGCTTCGGCTGGCTGATGTCCGCGCCGTCCACGGTGAACGACGTGGGCGGCGACGGGTTCGACGAGACCGTGGTCTGGTTATCGGTGAGCAGCAGCCCGCCCGCCGCCGCGGCCACGTCGGGCAGCCCGGCGACCTTCGCGACCTCGGCGTCACCGATCGGCTGGTAGGACGTGCTGGCCAGGTTGTCGATCGTGTAGCCGTCCTTGAGCGGGCGGCACTTGCCGTTGACGCACATCTGCGCGCCACCTGGGCCCAGCTGGATCTGGACGCCGGTGCCGCCGCCGGAATTGACCTTGCCCGGCGTCGGGGCGGACGGCGCCGCGCCGCTCACGGTGACGTCGGTGCCGACGCCGTACAGGCCCTTGAGCACGCCCGCCTGGGCGTTCTTGACCCCCGCGGACGCGGCGGTCACCGTAAGCACGAGCCCCACCCCGACGGCGAGGCCGAGCGCGATGAAGATCGCCTGCCGCAGGCGGCGGCGCAGTTCCCGCGCTAGATAAGTGAAGAAGAACATGCCCTCGTTTGTAGGACCGGGCCGGTTGCGCGCCAGTGACACGCGACGTAACCCCGGTGCAACCGGCCGCGCGGAAGGCTGGCCGGGCGGAGGTGAGGCGAACGGGAAGCTGACCGCCGACTCCATTCAGGATCCTGCCAGCCTCCCTTCAGGCCCTGCTCAGTGACCGCGTGCTGCAATGGCCCCGGGAGGGAAGACGATCGTGCGGGTGCTGGTGATCGAGGATGACGACGAGCTCGCCGAGGCGATCGCCGCCGGGCTGCGCCTGGAGGGCATGGCCGTCGACACCGCGCTCGACGGCGCCGCCGGACTCGACCGCGCCCTCGTCAACGACTACGACGTCATCGTGCTCGACCGGGACCTTCCTGTGCTGCACGGCGACGACGTCTGCGGACGGCTCGTCGCGGCGGTCAGGGCGCGCATCCTCATGCTGACCGCCGCGGGCACGATCGAGGACCGCGTCGCCGGGCTCGGTCGCGGCGCCGACGACTACCTCCCCAAGCCGTTCGCCTTCGCCGAGCTCGTCGCCAGGCTCCGCGCGCTCGCGCGGCGGAGCCATCCCGCGGTTCCCCCGGTGCTGACCGCGAAGGGCATCACGCTTGACCCGGCCCGGCGCGTTGCCACCCGGTGCGGCGCGACCCTGGACCTAGGCGCGAAGGAACTCGCCGTCCTCGAGCTGCTCATGGCGGCCGACGGCCGCGTGGTGTCCGCCGAGGAACTGCTGGAACGGGCGTGGGACGAGATGGCCGACCCGTTCACCACCGCGGTCAAGGTGACGGTCAGCCGGCTGCGCCGCAAGCTGGGCGAACCGCCGGTGATCGAGACGGTGGAGCGGGCGGGGTACCGGATATGACGCCGCGCGTCGGCTAGGAGGGGTCATGACGAGGGGCAGTGTCCGGCTTAGGCTCACGGTGCTGTTCGCCAGCCTGTTCCTCGTCTCGGGGGCCGGGCTCCTCGGCATCACCTACGGCCTGCTGAGCCATGCGAACAACGAGATCATCTCCGTCCGCGTCACTTCGGGAGCACCGCTTGACGGACCGACCCCCTCCAGCTCGGGGGCGGATGGCTCGGGGTCAGGCAGCTCATCGGGCGGCCTGGCGCTGATCAGCCCGGGCGCGGCGGGCGGGCTCCTGCTGCCGGACCCGCAGCAGGCGCAGGTGCGGGCGAAGGACGAAGCGGACGTCACCCGGGCGCGGGAAGACGACGCGTTGCTGCTTTACTTCGGCATCGCGCTCGGGATAATGGCGGTGGTCGCCGCGGCGCTTGGCTGGTTTGTGGCCGGCCGCGCGCTCCGGCCGCTGCGCCGGATCACCGAGTCCGCCCGCCGGATCTCCGCTACGAACCTGCACGAGCGGCTCGCGCTCGAGGGCCCGGACGACGACCTGCGGGAACTAGCGGACATGATCGACGGGCTGTTCGCCCGGCTGGACGCGTCACTGCACGCGCAGCGGCAGTTTGTCGCCAACGCCTCGCATGAGTTGCGCACGCCGCTCGCCCGGTCGCAGACGCTTCTCGAGGTCGCGCTGCGCAACCCCGACGCTTCGCCCGGGTCGTTGCGCGCCGCCTGTGAGCGCGCGATCGCCGCCGGCGCCGAGCAGGAACGGCTGATCGAGGCGCTGCTGATCCTGGCGCGCGGCCAGCGCGGCCTCGCCCGCCACGTCCCGCTCGACCTAGCCGCGATCACCCGCGACGTGCTCGCCGCGCGCGCCGAGCAGATCGCGACAAGCGGCCTGACGGTCGCGGTCACCCTCAAGCCAGGGCTGCTCGGCGGCGACGAGGCGCTGCTGGAGCGCGCCGTGGGCAACCTGGCGGACAACGCCCTACGGCACAACGCCCCTGGCGGCTCCGTCTGGATCACCGCGGACACGGATGACGGTCGCGCGGTCCTGACGGTCGCGAACACCGGCGCGGAGATCCCGCCCGACGCGGTGGACCGCCTGCTGCTCCCCTTCCAGCGCGGCGGCGAGCCGGGCGCGGCGTACCGGGCCCGCTCCCGGACCGGCCCCGACGACGGGCTTGGCCTCGGCTTGTCCATCGTGGCGGCGATCGCCGCCGCCCACGGCGCCGACCTCACGGTGACGCCCCGGCTGAACGGCGGTGGCCTTACCGTGCGGCTGGCCTTCCCCGCCCTGCCTTCGGCGCTCACCCCCGCTGCCCCGCGGGTGGAGGCCGCCTCGGAGTCCCTCTCCCCCGCCATCGGTTGACGCCCTCTGCCATTTCATGGAATACCGGGGGAATGTCGTGGCGCGCCAGCGCCCGACATTCCCGGATACGGCGGCGCCAGCGCCTCAACATTCCCCGATGCGGCTGGCAGTTTGGTGGGCGGGTCTTGCCCGTGCGCAAGTTGGGCCTGCGATTCGGCAAGCCGAACGTGCCGACCGGGCAACCGCTGCGCGCGGATAGTGGATAGTTGCACACGCCGCGGCGCGTGCAACTATCCACTATCTTTTTCGGACCCCGCATGCCACCAGGGATGATTCGTGAATATACGAAGGTCCGAGCGCGCGGAGCGCCTGAACCGTCGGCGGCGGGGACGGCGCGGACACGGGCGGCGGCGCGGACGCGGCGGGGACGACACGACCGCGGGGCGGGGATGGGGCATTTACTACGGCTTGTAGTAACCGGTATAGGGTGGTTTGCGATGGACGTGAACCAGCACTATCTGTTCGAGGCGCGGCAGATGCAGGCGCTCTCGCTGGCCGTGCATATCCCGCTGGTGTGCTTCGGCATCGCGTTTCCCGTGATCGTGCTGTTCGCCGAGTGGCGGTACCTGCGAACCGGGGACGAGCTCTACCGGACGCTCGCGCGGCGCTGGTCGCGAATCATGCTCGCGCTGTTCGCGGTCGGGGTCGTGACCGGCACGATCTTGTCGTTCGAGCTGGGGCTGCTGTGGCCGGTGTGGATACAGGACTTCGGGAACGTGTTCGGGCTCGGGTTCACGCTCGAGGGGTTCTCGTTCTTCCTTGAGGCCATCTTCATCGGGATCTACGCGTACGGGTGGGACCGGCTCTCACCGCGCGCGCACTTCCTGTCCGGGATTCCCGTCGCGGTCGCCGGCGTCGCCGGGTCGCTGTTCGTCATCGCGGTGAACGGCTGGATGAACCATCCGACCGGGTTCACGCTGGTCAACGGCAAGGCGACGGACGTGCACCCGTGGTCCGCGCTGTTCGCCAACCCGATGTTCTGGAGCGAGTACGTGCACATGTACTTCGCCGCCTACATCGTGTGCGGCTTCCTGCTCGCCGGGGCCTACGCCTGGGCGTTCCTCCGCGGTCGGCGCGGGCGCTATGAACGGACCGCACTCGGCATCACGTTGTCCGTTGCCTCCGTCGCCGCGCCGCTGCAGGTGATCGTCGGTGACTGGGCGGCGCGGGACGTGGCCACCTACCAGCCGGTCAAGCTCGCCGCGATGGAGGGGCTCGCCACCACCACGCGGGGCGCGGCCGAGCACCTGCTCGGCTGGTACAACGGGCACGCCGTCGTCTGGGGCGTCGAGATCCCCCGGCTCTTGTCCCTGCTGGCGTTCCATAACCCGAACGCCGTGGTCAAGGGCCTGGACATCGTGCCGCTCGCCGACCAGCCGCCGGTCAACGTCGTGCGGGTCTCCTTCCAGACCATGGTCGGCATCGGGACCCTGCTCGCGCTGCTCGGGCTGGTGTACCTGTACCTGCGGTTCCGGCGCCGCGGCCTGCCCCGGGTCGTGCTGTGGGCCGTCGTCGCCGCGGGGCCGCTGTCCGTGGTCGCGCTCATCGCCGGGTGGATCACCACCGAGGTCGGGCGCCAGCCGTGGATCGTGTACGACGTGATGCGGGTGTCTTCGGCCGTGACGGGGGCAAGCAACGTCCCCGTTGGCTATGGCACGCTGTCGGTCGTGTACCTCATGCTCGCCGGGATCGTGTTCCTGATCTTGCGGCGGCTCGCCCGGATACCGCTGCCGCCCGAGGTGACCGACCCGCCGGAACTCCCGGCTTCCTCGCTCGGGGCGAGCGGTGGCTTACGTACCGGTCGCCTTCATCCTCGCCGGGATGGCGGCGTACACGGTGCTTGCGGGCGCCGACTTCGGCGCGGGGCTCTGGACGCTGCTGGCCTTCGGGCCTTCTGGACACCGGGTGCGGGACCAGGCCAGGCACGCGATGGGGCCAGTGTGGGAGGCCAACCACGTCTGGCTGATCTTCGTGCTGGTGGTGTGCTGGACCGCGTACCCGGTGGCGTTCGGCTCGATCGCCTCGACCCTCGCGGCGCCGCTGCTGATCGCCGCGATCGGGATCATCTTCCGCGGCGCGGCGTACGCGCTGCGCGGCGTCGCGGACACGTCGCGGGCCGCCCGCGGCGCGGAGAACCTGTTCGCGGTCTCTTCGGTGCTCACCCCGTTCGCGCTCGGCACCGCGGTCGGTGCGATCGCCGTCGGCCGGGTGCCCGTCGGGAACGCGGCGGGCAACCAGGTGACCTCCTGGCTCTCCCCCGCGCCGCTGCTAGTCGGTGCGCTCGCCGTGGTCTTCTCCGGGTACCTGGCGGCGGTGTTCCTCGCCGCCGACTCGGTGCGTTACGGCGCGGGCTCGCTGGCGGCCGCCTTCCGGTGGCGGGCGCTCCTCGCAGGCGCGCTCTCCGGCGGGCTTGCCCTAGCCGGGCTGCTGGTGATGCGCCGGTCCGGGCTCGACCTGACGCACGGGGCCGCGCTGGCGCTCGTGTGCCTGTCTGGGGTCGCGGGGCTTGCCACCCTGGGCCTGTGCTGGGCTTCCCGGTTCGGGCTGGCCCGGCTGACGGCCGCGCTCGCGGTCGCCGCGGTCGTCGTGGGCTGGGCGGCGGCGCAGGCGCCCAGGTTCCTGCCCGGCCTGACCGTGACGCAGGCCGCCGCGGGCGAGGCCACCCTGGTCGCCCTGGTGACCGCGGTCGGCTGCGGCTCCGTGGTCCTGGTGCCGGCGCTCGGGCTGCTGTTCACGCTGTTCCTGCGGGGGCGGCTGGACACGCCGGAGTCGCACGCCGTCGAAGAGCGTGTCGTCGCGGCATCGGGTGAGGTCAGCGGCCCGGCGCCAGCATCGGGCTCGTCTGAGGCGGCGGGCCCGGTGGGCGCGGTGCACGCGGCGGGCACCGCGTCGGGCGGGGTGGGCACCGCTGCGCATCCGGCCGTCGTGGCGGGAGGCCCGCGGGGCGGGACGAGGCGCTGGGGCACGGCCGCAGCGCTGGGGCTCGTGGCAGGAGCCGGGCTGCTGGTGTTCACTGACACGCCGTGGACCCATGCGATTGGCGTGGCGGGACTCCTGTTGTGCGCCGTAGCCGTGTTCGCGCTGACCGCCGCGCCACTGGACCGCTGACGCGCGGGACGGGTCCGGCCGCGGGGCGGGTCGCGGCGGGACCGGTCGCGACGGCGGCGGGGATGGGTCGTCGTTCGGGTTGCTCCGGCGCTGGGTCTTGGTCTTTGTGGTGACTGGGGGAAGACGCTAGCCGGAGGGGATGTGCTTGAGTGGGGGCATGAGCGACGAGCCTTTGGTGCGGGACATGCCGGTGGGGATCGGTGCGAGCGGGCACCGGCGGGAGTCGGATTCGATGGGCGTCATCGACGTGCCCGCCGACCGGTACTGGGGGGCGCAGACGCAGCGCTCGCTGCTGCACTTCGGTGGCATCGGGGCGGACCCGATGCCGCTCGCGGTGTACCACGCGTTCGGGCACGTGAAGAAGGCGGCGGCGGAGGCCAACGGGTCCGCCGGGCGGCTGCCGGCGTGGATGGCGTCGCTGATCGCGCAGGTTTGCGACGAGGTGATCGACGGGGAGCTCGACGAGCACTTCCCGCTCCGGGTCTGGCAGACCGGGTCGGGCACCCAGACGAACATGAACGTCAACGAGGTGATCGCGAACCGGTGCATCCAGCTCGTGGGCGGGGAGATCGGGTCCAAGTCTCCGGTGCACCCCAACGATCACGTGAACATGGCGCAGTCCTCGAACGACACGTTCCCGACGGCGATGCACGTCGCCGCGGTGCGGGCGGTGACCGAGTCGGTGATTCCCGCCGTGACCGCGCTGCGGGACGCGATCACCGACAAGGCGGTCGCCTGGCGGGACGTGGTGAAGATCGGGCGGACGCACCTGGAGGACGCGGTCCCGCTCACGGTGGGGCAGGAATGGTCGGGTTACGCGCGGCAGCTGACGTCGGCGCTTGACGTGCTCTCCCGGTCCTGCGCGGGCCTCTACGAGCTCGCCGCCGGGGGCACGGCCGTCGGCACCGGGCTCAACGCGCCGGCCAACTTCGGCGCCGAGGTGGCGTGGCGGATCGCGGAGTCGACCGGGCACCGGTTCGTGACCGCGCCGAACAAGTTCGCCGCCCTGGCGGGCGCGGACGCCGTCGCGGCCGCCTCCGCCGGGCTGCGCGGGCTCGCCGTGCCGCTCGCGAAGATCGCCAACGACATCCGCTGGCTGGGCTCCGGGCCGCGGGCGGGCCTCGGCGAGCTGATCCTGCCCGCCAACGAGCCCGGCTCATCGATCATGCCGGGCAAGGTGAACCCGACCCAGTGCGAGGCCATGCTGATGGTGTGCGCGCAGGTGCTCGGCAACGACACCACGATCGCGTTCGCGGCGGCGCAGGGAAATCTCGAGCTCAACACGATGCGACCGGTGATCATCGCCAACTTCCTGCACTCGGCCTCGCTGCTCGCCGGGGCGGCCGTAGCGTTTCGTGAGTTCTGCGTCGAGGGCGCGGCACTGAACGAGGCGCGCATCGCGGAGCACGTCGACCGGTCGCTGATGCTGGTCACGGCGCTGTCACCGGTCATCGGCTACGACCAGGCCGCCGAGATCGCGCACAAGGCCGACCACGAGGGCACCACGTTGCGGGCGGCGGCGCTGGCGCTCGGCTACATCTCCGCGGACGAGTTCGACCGGGTCATCGACCCGGCCTCGATGGTGGGCGACACGCCTGGGCTTACCTAACCACGGCGCCGTGCTTGCCTAACGGGGGCGGCGCTCCGACACTGGACTTGTGAGCTCGGTCGTGGACCTGGTCCTCGTCGTGGTGCTGATGCCGGCCGCCGGATACGCCATCATCGGCGGGGTACGGGCTGCGCGGTGGCTGGAGGAGAAGCGCCGCAAGGCGCCGCCGCCCGTCGCCGTGGACCGGCTCGCGGCCAACCTGCGGCGGCTGCGGGCCGAACTGGAGGAAACGGAGACGAGCGCGGAGCTTACCGCTAAGCGGTTCCACGTGCGCAGCGTGCGGGGCGCGTACCTGGACACGCTGGCCGAGGCGTGCCAGCGGCTCGGCGTCAGCCCGCCGCCCGGCGACGGCGCGACCCAGGCGGACATCTACCGGACCGAGGCGGCGCTCGCCGCGCGCGGCCTCGACGTCCGCGAGCGCGCCGCTGGCCCCCGTGCTCACTGAGCACGCGTAAATGCTGGTCGCCGCCGAGCGGTACCGGCTGATCCGGGCGCACGAGTGGAGCGACGAGATCGTCGGGCGGCTGCGCGGCAAGGTCAGGTAGCCGCGGTCAGCCGGTACCGGTGTTAGCCGATGCCGGGGCTAGCCGGCGCTGGGATCAGCGGGCGCTGCCCCCGGCGCGGGAGCGGCGGGCACCGGGTCGCCGGCCTTCGCCGCGGCCGACAGGTTGCGGCCGGTGGCCGGGTCGAAGACGTGGATCGCGGCGCCGTCGGCCCACAGCTCGGCGTCCGCGCCCTCGCGGATCTTGGTGGCGACGTCCAGCCGGGCGGTCATCGTGTCCAGGTCGGCGCCGGCGTCCGTCGCGCCGGAGTCGGCGGCCAGCTCGTCGAGTTCGGCCGCGTTCACCTGCATGTCGTGCCCCCGGGCGAAGTACACGTAAACGTCGGAGCCAATCGACTCAAGGACGTCGATCGTGGTCTTGAACGTGATCCCCCGGGCGCGGATCTCGGCCGGGACGAGCGCGGCGTCCTCGAAGTTCTCCGGCCTGATGCCGACGATCACGTCGCGGGCGGTGTTCGCGCTCTCAAGCTCGCGGCGGAGCGCGTCGGTGAGCGGGAAGTCGCCGAGGCTGGTGCGCAGCTTGCCCTCCTCCACCCGGCCGGGCATGAAGTTCATCGCGGGCGAGCCGATGAACCCCGCTACGAACAGGTTGGACGGCAGGTGGTAAAGCTCGCCGGGGGTGCCCGCCTGCTGCACCACCCCGCTGCGCATGACCACCACCCGGTCGCCGAGCGTCAGCGCCTCGACCTGGTCGTGGGTCACGTACACGGTCGTGGTGCCGAGCCGCTTCTGGATCCGGGAGACCTGGGTGCGCGTCTGCACGCGCAGCTTGGCGTCCAGGTTGGACAGCGGCTCGTCCATCAGGAACGCGGCCGGGTCGCGGACGATCGCGCGGCCCATCGCTACCCGCTGCCGCTGGCCGCCGGACAGGTTGGCGGGCTTGCGGTCCAGGTGCTGGGTCAGGTCGAGGATCCGCGCGGCCTCCTCGACCTTCTGGTTGATGACGTCCTTGGGCGTGTGGGCGAGCTTGAGCGCGAAGCCCATGTTCTCCCGGACGGTCATGTGCGGGTAGAGCGCGTAGCTCTGGAAGACCATCGCGATGTCGCGCTGCTTGGGCGACTCGTTGTTCACGACCTTGCCGCCGATGAGCAGCTCGCCGGACGTGATGTCCTCCAGGCCGGCGATCATGTTGAGGGTGGTCGACTTACCGCAGCCCGACGGGCCGACCAGGATGACGAACTCGCCGTCCCTGATCGCCAGGTTGAAGTCGTCTACCGCCAGGGCGCCGTCCGGGTAGCGCTTGGTGATGTGATCGAGGGTGATAGGGGCCATGAGTTCCTCCTGTTAGCCCTTGACCGCACCTGAGGTGAGGCCGGCGACGATGCGCCGCTGGAAAAAGAGCACGAAGATGATGATCGGGATCGTGATGACCACGGCGGCCGCGGAGATCGGCCCGGTCGGGGTGGTGAAGACCGAGCCGCCGCTGAAGTACTCCATCGCGGCCGGCGCGGTCCTGGAGCTGATCGTCGAGGTGAACGAGATCGCCAGCAGGAAGTCGTTCCAGCAGGCCAGGAACACCAAGATGGCCGTGGTGACCATGCCGGGGGCGGCGAGCGGCGCGATGACCAGGGTGAAGGCCTGGAACGGGGTGGCGCCGTCCATCTTGGCGGCCTTCTCCAGCTCCCAGGGGATCTCGCGGAAGAAGGCCGACAGGGTGTAGATGCCGAGCGGCAGGCCGAACGCCACGTAGGGGATGATCAGGCCGAACCAGGTGTTGAACAGGCCGAGCGTCCGCTCGATGGTGAACATCGGGGTCACCAGCGCGATCAGCGGGAACATCGCGATCAGCAGCGCGAGGCCGATCAGCACGCTCTTGCCGGGGAACCGCAGCCGGGCGATGGCGTAGGCCGCCATCGAGGCGAGCACGACGGAGACGAGCGTCGAGATCAGGCCGATGCCGATCGAGTTCAGCAGCGGCCGCAGGAACTGCGAGCTGGTCAGGATCCCGCCGTAGTTGCCCCCGGTCCACGCGGCCGGCCAGAACGACGGGTCGGTGACCGCGCCCGGCGTCTTGAACGACAGCGAGACCAGCCAGAGCACCGGGATCAGGGCCAGCACAACGACGACGAGGTTCGCCACCGCCCAGCCGCTCCGCTGCCGGCCGGTCAGGTTAGCCGTGGCCACGCCGTCACCTCGTCCCCGTGTTGGAGCCGGGCGCGGCCGTGCCGAACCCGAGGATGAATACCACCGCGATGATCGCCACGCAGACGAAGATGAGGATCGCGATCGTCGACCCGATCCCCAGGTTCAGCGCGTTGAACAGGTTGTCGTAACCGAGGGTGGACACCGATGCGGTGCCGTTGTTCCCGCTGGTCAAGATGAAGATGTTGTCGAAGATGCGGAAGGAGTCGAGGGTGCGGAACAGCAGCGCGACCAGGATCGCGGGCTTCATCAGCGGCAGCGTGATCCTGGTGAAGGACTGCCAGGCCGAGGCGCCGTCCATCTTCGCCGCCCGCAGCAGGTCGTCGGGCACCAGCGAGAGCCCCGCGAGCAGCAGCAGCCCCATGAACGGCGTGGTCTTCCAGATCTCGGCGACGATGATCACCGCGATCGCCTGAGCCTGATGGGTCAGCGGCGCGTTGTTGTTGAACAGCGCGGACAGGTAGCCCTCGTTGGGCGTCCACGCGTACTGCCAGCTGTAGGCGGCCGCGACCGTCACGATCCCGTAGGGGATGAGCGAGATCGTGCGGACCGTGCCGCGGAGGAACACCGTGCGGTGCAGCACCTCGGCGAGCAGCATGCCGAGGACCAGCGTGATCGCCACGGAGAAGACCGTGATGATCACCGTCACCTCGAGCGCCTGCCACCAGTACGGGGATTCGAGCACGGCCGAGTAGTTGGCGAACCCGATGAACTTGGTGTCCTGCGGCAGCTCCAGGTTGTACCGCTCGAGGGACAGGATGACCGCGTAGACGAGCGGGTACGCAGTCACCGCGATCATCACGAGCACCGCGGGGGCGACGAGCCAGAACGCGAGGCGGCGTTCCTGCTTGGCGCCTTCCGACAGCACAGGCCGCGCCTTCCTCGGCTTCGCGTGCGCCGGGGTGGTCGCCGCTCCCGTGGCCGGGACGGTAGTGCTCATCGGCTCCTCCTTCGGCTCACGGGACCAGGCCCTTGGACGCGAGGGCGTTGTTGATCTGGCCGACCATCGACTGCTCGGTGCCCTGCGGGTTGATCGCTGACGCCGGCGAGATCTGGTGCGAGAGGTCGATGGAGACCACCTGGTAGAGCGGGGTCTGCGGGCGGACGCTGCCGTTCTCGAGCGCGGTCAGGATGTCGGCGTGGAACGGGTAGTCGGCGAAAAGCGCCGGGTCGTTGTACAGGCTGGCGATCGTCGGCGGGACGCCGCCGACGTTGGCGCCGATGATCTGGTTCTGCTTGTCCCGCAGGCACAGGGCCGCCTGGAAGGCCAGGTCCTTGTGCTGTGAGTAGGCGCTGACGGCGAGGTCGGTGCCGCCGATGGTCACCTTCGCCGGCACTCCGGCGGTCACCTCCGGGTACAGCGCCCACTTGAAGTTCTTGAACAGCGCCGGCTCGTCCATCTTCATCGACGGATACACGAACGGGTAGTTCAGCTCGAAGGCGGCGGTGCCCGCCTCCATCGCGAGCCGGTTCTGGTTCTCCATCTGGACCGACAGCGACGGGTCCGCGGCCGGCGAGTCGGCGAGCTGCTTCATGACCGACAGGGCCTTGACGGCGGGCGCGCCCAGGGACGGCCCGCTGGCGCTGGCGTTCAGGATGCTGCCGCCCGCGCTCGTGATCATCGTGTTGAGCCAGACGGTGGCGCCCTCGTACTGCGCGCCCTGGATCTCGATGTAGTGCGGCTTGCCCTCCTTGGCGAGCTGCTCGGCGTCGGCGATCATCTGCGCCCAGGTCGTCGGCGGGTTGGGCACCAGGTCCGAGCGGTACCACAGCAGCTGGGTGTTGGTGTTGTCGGGCACCCCGACGAGCTGGCCGTTCCAGATGGCCGTCTGCAGCGCCGGCTTGAGCGTGCCGTCCTCGGCCTGCGCCTTGTAGGTGCCGGTCCACGGGACGATCAGGCCGGCCTCGGCGAACTCGGCCTCCCAGGTCACGTCGAGGCCCATGATGTCGATCGAGGGGTCGTGCGCGACCAGCCGCCGCACCAGCTGCTGCCGTTGCCCGTCGGCGGCCTGCGGCAGGTCCTGGTAGGAGATCTTGTACTTGCCGCCGCTCTGCGCGTTGCAGTTGGCGACCCCCTCATTGGTCGCGTTCGAGGTGTCCGGGTAGAAGTAGAAGTTCAGGGTCACCGGCCCGGTCCCGGCGCTGGCGCTGGCACAGGCGCTCAGCGCCCCTCCGGCCAGGGTGATGCCGGCCGCCGCCGCGGCGATCCGGCCGATACGGCTCCGTGCTTTGCGTCGGCCCTTGCGCTTGATCATCGTTGACCTCCACGGGCGGCGTTACCCGGTCGCGCGCCCCAGGTTGGGAGACCCTGGATTGCAACTGCCGGAAGCCTCATAGTCACGCCCGGTGGTAGAAGCGTCAAGAGTCGGCCTGAGTCGGGATTGTCGCGGTTGTGACACGGCGGGCCGGTGATGGTTGGCGACGCGCCCGCCGGGCAGCTGTAAATCCGTGCCCGCCGGCGTAACGCCGTGCCCTTGTACGGTGACATGACGGTGGACGGCTGAGACTCAAACAGCCCGGACTTCAAGGGGAGACGCGCGTGGCTGATGACTCGTACGACGTGATCGTGATCGGAGCCGGGCCCACGGGAGAGAACGCCGCCGACCGGGCGGTGCGCGGCGGGCTGTCCGCCGTCATCGTCGAGTCAGAGCTCGTCGGCGGCGAGTGCTCGTACTGGGCGTGCATGCCGAGCAAGGCACTGCTGCGGCCGGCCGGGGCGGTCGCCGAGGCGGCCGCGGTGCGCGGGGTCACCGGGGCCCGGCTCGACCCCCCCGAGGTGCTCGCCCGGCGGAACGCCTTCGCCCACGACTGGAGCGACGACGGCCAGGTCGAGTGGCTCAAGTCCGCGAAGGTCACCCTGGTCCGAGGGCACGGCCGGCTGAGCGGGGAACGGCGGGTGTCGGTCGGCGACCGGACGCTGGCCGCGCGGCACGCGGTCGTCATCGCCACCGGGACGGACGCGCTGGTGTCGCGGGCGCTCGCCGACGTCGGGGCGTGGACGAGCCGGGAGGCGACGAGCGCCAAGGAGGCGCCCGCCCGGCTGGCGGTCGTCGGCGGCGGCGTGGTCGGCTGCGAGATGGCCGCCGCGTGGTCGGCGCTCGGCTCGCGGGTCACGCTGGTCTCGCGCGGCGGGCTGCTCGACCGGCTGCCCGCGTTCGCCGGCGAGCTGGTCGCCGCCGGCCTGCGGGAGGCCGGCGTCGACGTGCGCACCGGGGTCAACGTCGGCTCCGCCACGCGGGCGGACGGGCCCGTCACGCTGACGCTCGACGACGGCACGGCGGTCGAGGCCGACGAGGTGCTCGCCGCTCTCGGGCGGACGCCGAAGACCGCGGACCTCGGGCTTTCCTCGGTCGGCCTGAAGGACGGCGGGTGGCTTTCCGTGGACGACACGCTGCGGGTCAATAACGTCGCGGGCGGGTGGCTGTACGCCTGCGGCGACGTGAACCACCTCGCCCTGCTCACGCACATGGGCAAGTACCAGGCGCGGGTGTGCGGCGACGCCATCGCGGCCCGCGCCGCCGGGCGCGAGCCCGCCGTTCACGACATCGCGTCCAAGGACCGCGTTCCCCAGGTCATCTTCACGATCCCGGAGGTGGCCGCGGTCGGGATCACGGCCGAGCAGGCCACCGCCGCGGGAATGCGGGTCCGGGTCATCGAGTACGAGATCGGCAACGTGGCGGGCGCCCGCCTGTTCGCCGACGACTACCAGGGCCGCGCCCAGATGGTCGTCGACGAGGACCGCCGCGTCATCGTCGGCCTGACCCTCGCGGGCCCCGGCGTCGGCGAGATGATCCACGCCGCGACGATCGCCGTGGTCGGCGCCGTGCCGCTTGACCGGCTGTGGCACGCGGTCCCGGCGTACCCGACGATGAGCGAGCTCTGGCTGCGGCTACTCGAGGCCTACGGGCTATAGCGATCACGTTTCGCATTCATAAAGTCACTGAAAAAAATCTCATCGGAGCTGTAACGGCCGCGCCGGGGATGTCGTTCCGGTAACAGGGCTTACCCCGTAATGGAGCCCCCGGATGCCCCCCCGTCCGGGGGCTCCGTCAACGGGTCCGGCGCGCGGACCCGGGGGCTGAGCCTTCTAAGTCCGCCGTCGGCCGTGGTCCGCCATCAACCACGGCCGTCGGCGGCGTACTTTCCTCGCGCTCGCTAGCCTCGGCCGATGAACGGCATCGTGGTGGCCGTGATCGTCAGGAACTGAACGTTCGCGTCAAGCGGCAGCTCGGCCATGAAGACCACCGCGTCGGCCGCGTGCTGCGGGTCGAACGTCGGCTCCCGCATGATCGACCCGTCCGCCTGCGGTGCGCCCGCCGCGATCCACTGGGTCATCTCGGTGTTCGCGTTGCCGATGTCGATCTGGCCGCAGGCGATGTTGTGCCGGCGGCCGTCGAGGGAGATCGACTTGGTCAGGCCGGTGATGGCGTGCTTGGTCACCGTGTACCCCACGGAACCGGGCCGGGGCGCGTGGGCGGAGATGGACCCGTTGTTGATGATCCGTCCCCCCTGCGGGTCCTGCGCCTTCATCATTCGCACCGCGTGGTGCGCGCACAGGTAGGAGCCAGTGAGGTTGGTGGCCACGATCGACTGCCATCCCTGGGGCGATAGCTCGTCGACCGCGCCGGGCGGGGCGCCGGTCCCCGCGTTGTTAACCAGCAGGTCCACCCGCCCGAATCGCTGGGCGACGGCGACGAACAGGTTCGCGACCGAGTCCGCGTCGCCCACGTCGGCCGGGACCGGGAACACCGAGCCGGCCGCGGCGCCGGCGCGGGCCGCGGCTAGATGTGCCGTCTCTTCGAGGGGGAGCAGACGGCGGCCGGCCGCGGCCACCTGCCAGCCCTTGCCCGCCAGCGTGAGCGTGATGAGCCGCCCGAGCCCGGAGCCCGCGCCGGTAACGACCGCCACTCGTTGATCCGTCATGATCATCACGCTAGCCGGTCCGGCCTCGGCGGGCACTTCACTACCCGCCTGACCGGGGCTCACGAACCCCCGGCATCTCGTTGACGGGCGGAAGGTGCCCCTTAGTTTACCGGTTGAGCGGGATTTCGGTGTTGACTGGCGCGCGGCAGAGCGGGCTAAACGGGCAAGGCGGACATGGGCTCGCCGACGGTCACGATGGCCGCCCTGGCGGCCCGGCCGGCGAGCCATTCGAATTGCGCGGACAACGGCTCGTGCTACTGGCCGGTGAACCGCGTGGGGCGCTTTTCCAGGAACGCGGTGATGCCCTCGGCGAAGTCCTTGCTCCTGGACAGCTCTCCCTGAATCGATGCCTCCAGGGCCAGGTGTTCCGCCATGCGGGAGTAGATCCAGTGGTTCAGCTCCCGCTTGGTGCCCGCGTACGAGCGGGTCGGGCCGTTGCTCAGGCGGAGCAGCAGCGCCTCGGCGTTCTTCTCGAACTCCTCGTCCGGCCAGGCCGCGTTGATGAGGCCGATGTCCGCCGCCTTCGGCGCCGGGACCGGCTCACCGAGCATCGCCATCTCGGCCGCGCGGGCGAAGCCCACGCGGGCCGGGACGAACAGCGAGGCGCCGCCGTCCGGGACCAGGCCGATGTTCACGAACGCGAGCAGGAAGTACGCCGTCTCCCTCGCCACGACCAGGTCGGCCGACAGGGCGAGGGACAGGCCCGCGCCGGCCGCCGGGCCGTTCACCGCGCTGATCACCGGCTTGGGCATCTCGCGGATCGCGGTGACGATCGGGTGGTACCACCGGGTCAGGATCCCGTCGGTGTCCAGCGCGCCGCCGCTGGCGGCCGCGTCCTGCGCGCCTTCCTTGAGGTCGGCGCCCGAGCAGAATGCCTTGCCCGCCCCGGTCAGCATGACCGCGCGGACCGCGTCATCGCCCGCGACGTCGCGCAGCGCGTCGAGCAGGTCCCTGGACAGGGCGCTAGACCACGCGTTCATCCGCTCGGGCCGGTTCAGCACGATCTTGGCGGCCGCCCCGGTCCGGTACAACTCGACCGTCTCGTAACGGCGCGCTGGCTGTTCGCTCACAACGGTCAATGTATAGCGGGAGCGGTGCCAGGCGAAGCCCGCGGCCGTTCGGGATCGGCTAAAGCGGGCATGAGACCAAGAGCGGCGCGCAGACCGCGGCCGGGACCAGGGAGCTTCATGTCGGGAAAAGACGGCGGCGAGAAGCTGCCGAAGAAGGCGTACGAGAACGAGCTTTACCGGCTGCAGGCGGAGCTGGTGAAGATGCAGAACTGGACGCGGGCGTCCGGCGCGCGGGTCGTCGTGGTCTTCGAAGGGCGGGACGCGGCGGGCAAGGGCGGCACGATCAGCCGGATCAACCAGTACCTCAACCCCCGGTTCGCGCGGATCGCCGCGCTGGACAAGCCGACCGACCGCGAGAAGGCGCAGTGGTACTTCCAGCGGTACGTCGCGCGCCTGCCGACGGCCGGGGAGATCGTCCTGTTCGACCGGTCCTGGTACAACCGGGCGGGCGTGGAGCACGTCATGGCGTTCTGCACCAAGCAGGAGTACGCCCGGTTCATGCACCAGTGCCCGATCTTCGAGCGGATGCTCGTCGAGGACGGCATCCTGCTGCGGAAGTACTGGTTCTCGGTCAGCGACACGGTGCAGCAGGCGCGGTTCGAGTCGCGGCTCGACGACCCGGTGCGCCGGTGGAAGCTCTCCCCCATGGACCTGGAGTCCATCACCCGGTGGGAGGACTACTCGCGGGCGAAGGACGACATGTTCACGATGACCGACATCCCCGAGTCGCCCTGGTTCGTAGTCGAGTCCGACGACAAGCGGCGGGCGCGCATCAACATGATCGCGCACCTGCTGTCCACGATCCCGTACCACGACGTGCCGGAGCCGAAGCTGAAGCTGCCACCCCGGCCCGCCTCCACCGGCTACGTCCGGACTCCCATCGACATGCAGACATTTGTTCCCGATCACGCGGCGGCGCTGTGATTTGCGAACTCCGGCTAATACGGCAAACTGGTGCCCGTGAGCAACGCGGAACTGCGGCACCGCGCCGCTGAGCTGGGCGTTTCCGTCAGCTACTGGGACTGGCGGGGGCAAGAGGTCGTCGTGCCCGACGAGACGCTCGCCGCGATCGTGGCCGTCCTCGAGGACGCGCCGCCCGTGGACGGCGCGGACCGCCCGCCGGACGCGGTCGCGCCGGCGCCCGCCGCCCGGTCGTGGGGGTTCGCCGTGCAGCTCTACTCGCTGCGCTCGCGCGGCTCCTGGGGCCACGGTGACCTGCGAGATCTCGCCGACCTCGCCGCCTGGTCGGCCAGCGAGCTCGGCGCGGGGTTCGTGCTGATCAACCCGCTGCACGCCGCCGAGCCGCTGCCTCCCGTCAGCGCGTCGCCCTACCTGCCGATTAGCCGGCGCTGGGTGTCGCCGCTTTACCTGCGCATCGAGGACATCCCGGAATACGGCGATTTGAGTTATTCCGAACGGAAGCGGCTTACTCTGCTTTCCGAACCGCTTC
This sequence comes from uncultured Actinomycetota bacterium, assembly GCA_963767685.1. Lineage (GTDB taxonomy): Bacteria > Actinomycetota > Actinomycetes > Streptosporangiales > Streptosporangiaceae > Trebonia. Next base: position 640,797 of record CAVYEZ010000001.1, on the reverse strand, counting down.
GCCAGGCTTCGCAGGCCGCCGGGCTGATTGACCGGGACGCGGTCTGGACGGCCAAGCGCGAGGCGCTGGAAATGCTGCGCAAGGTGCCGCTGTCGGATGGCCGGCAGGCGGCGTTCGGCGAGTTCCGCGCCGGGCACGGGCGAGCGCTGGAAGACTGGGCCGCCTGGTGCGCCCTCGCGGAGGTCCACGGGCCCGACTACCGGGCCTGGCCGGCCCGCCTGCGCGACCCGCGGTCGGCGGAACGGGAGGTGCGGCGCGGCGACCTCGCCGCGCAGGCCGAGTTCCACACGTGGGTGCAGTGGCTCGTCGCCGCGCAGCTCGAAGCCGCCCAGGCGGCGGCCCGGGCGGCGGGCATGAGCATCGGCATCATCGCCGACCTGGCGATCGGGGCCCACCCCGGCGGCGCGGACGCGTGGGCGGGCCAGGAGTTCTTCGCGCGGGGCTTCACCGTCGGCGCGCCGCCGGACGCGTTCAACCAGCGCGGCCAGGACTGGGGCCTGCCGCCCATGCACCCGCGCGCGCTCGCCGCCGCCGGGTACCGGCCGCTCGCCGAGCTCATCGACGCCAACCTCTCCCTGGGCGGCGGCCTGCGCATCGACCACGTCATGGGACTGTCCCGGCTGTGGTGGATCCCGGCCGGCGCCCCGCCCACCGCGGGCGCGTACGTCTACTACAACGCGCCCGGCACGCTCGGCACGCTCGCGGCCGCCGCGGCCGCGGCGGGCGCCGTCGTGGTCGGCGAGGACCTCGGCACGGTCGAGCCGTGGCTGCGCGAGGCGCTGGCCGCGCGCGGCATCCTGGGCACCCAGATGCTCTGGTTCGAGCGCGGCTGGTCCGGCGAGCCGCTCGCACCGCAGTGGTGGCGGGCCAACTCGCTGGTGACGGTTTCCACCCACGACCTCCCGCCCGCCGCCGCTTTCCTGTCCGGGTCCCAGGTGACCGACCGGCTCAACCTCGGGCTGCTCACGCGCTCGGAGGCCGAGGAGCGGGCGGAGGCCGACCGGACCGTGAACGACTGGATCGGCGCCCTCGTCGAGCAGGGCCTGCTGGCCGCGGGCAAGCGGCCCACGGCGGACGAGTTCACCGTGGCCCTCTACGCCTACCTGGCGCGGACCCCGGCCAAGCTGATCGGCGTCAACCTAGCCGAGGCGGTCGGCGAGATCCGCTCCCAGAACATGCCGGGCACCTGCGATGAGTACCCGAACTGGCGGCTCCCGCTCTGCGGCCCGGACGGGCGACCGGTCCTGCTTGAGGACCTGGCCGTTATTGACCGCGTCCGCGCGGTAGCGCGGGCCGCTTCCGGCAATTACGCCAGATCATGAAATATCCGGCATGTCGCGGCGCGCCGGCGCCCGACATGCCGGATTCTCGGATGCCGGGCCGTGCCGGGAGGCCAGGGCTTTACTTTGACTTTGACTTTGGACCCCAGACACTTGCTGGTCGCCTCCGCGTGGAAGGATCAGAGCCGTAACGCCAGAGGAGTCACGACCCTTACGACGAGGGGAGAAACATCATGCCGGCTACTCCGCTACGGGAGCGGAAGGCGTGGCAGGCGCTGGAGCGTCATTACGCGGAAATCTCCGGTGCCCACCTGCGCGAGCTTTTCGCCGCCGACCCCGGACGGGGCGAGCGGCTGACGGCCGAGGCCGTCGGAATCTACCTGGATTACTCCAAGAACCGGGTCACCGATGAGACGCTCGCGCTGCTCGTCGAGCTGGCTGAGGAGTCGGGGGTACCCGAGCGGCGGGACGCGATGTTCCGCGGCGAGCACATCAACGTCTCGGAGAACCGGGCGGTGCTGCACACGGCGCTCCGGCTGCCGGCCACGGCCACGCTCGTCGTCGACGGGCAGGACGTCGTGGCGGACGTCCACGCCGTGCTCGCGCGTATGCGCGACTTCTCGGGCCGCGTCCGTTCCGGAGAATTCAAGGGTCATACCGGAAAGCCGATTAAAAACGTCGTCAACGTCGGCATCGGGGGATCTGACCTTGGGCCGGTCATGGCGTACGAGGCGCTCAAGCATTACTGCACCAGGGACATCACCTTCCGTTTCGTATCCAACGTGGATTCCACCGACTTCGTTGAGGCGGTGCGCGACCTCAGCGCGGATGAGACCCTTTTCATCATTTCCTCCAAGACATTCGGGACGCTGGAAACCCTGACCAACGCGGAGTCGGCCAAGGAATGGGTGGTTTCCGCCCTGGGCTCGCCCGACGCGGTGGCCAACCACTTTGTCGCGGTGTCCACCAACGCCGAGAAGGTATCGGCCTTCGGGATCGACACGGCGAACATGTTCGGGTTCTGGGACTGGGTCGGCGGGCGGTACTCGATGGACTCCGCCATCGGGCTGTCCACGATGATCGCGCTCGGGGCCGACCAGTTCGACGAGATGCTCGCCGGGTTCCACGCGATGGACGAGCACTTCCGCACCGCGCCGCTGGCGTCCAACCTGCCGGTGCTGATGGGCCTGCTCGCGGTGTGGTACCGGGACTTCTTCGGCGCCCAGACCGTCGGCGTGATGCCGTACGACCAGTACCTCAAGCGGTTCCCGGCCTACCTGCAGCAGCTGACGATGGAGTCCAACGGCAAGCACGTGACTCTGGACGGCAAGCACGTCGACTACGACACCGGCGCGGTCTACTGGGGTGAGCCGGGAACGAACGGGCAGCACTCGTTCTACCAGCTCATCCACCAGGGAACGGTGCTGATCCCGGTCGACCTGATCGGGTTCGCCCGGACCCTGAACCCCCTCGGCGCCCACCACGACTACCTGTCCTCTAACGTGTTCGCGCAGGCCGAGGCGCTCGCCTTCGGCAAGACCGAGGAGCAGGTCCGCGCGGAGGGAACCCCCGAGGCGGTGGTACCGCACCGGGTCATGGAGGGCAACCGGCCGACCAACACCCTGCTGTGCGACATCCTCACCCCGCGGCTGCTCGGCACCCTGGTCGCGCTGTACGAGCACTCGGTGTTCACGCAGGGGACCATCTGGAGCATCGACTCGTTCGACCAGTGGGGCGTCGAGCTCGGCAAGCAGCTCGCCCAGCGGATCATCCCGGAGCTGACGTCGGAGTCGGAGCCGGAGTTGTCGCACGACTCGTCCACCAACGCGCTGATCCGGCGTTACCGGTCCATGAAAACGGGGAGCTGATTCTCCATGGCAACTGACACACCAATGCAGCTTGGCATGATCGGGCTGGGCCGGATGGGCGCCAACCTGACCCGCCGGCTGATGCACGACGGCCACCACGTCGTCGTCTACGACGTGAACGCGGACGCGGTCAAGGGGCTGGAGGCAGAGGGCGCCACCGGCACCCACACGCTGGCCGACTTCGTGAACACGCTGGAGAAGCCGCGCAACGTCTGGATCATGATCCCGGCCGGGATCGTCGACCAGACGCTGGAGCAGCTGGTGCCGCTGCTGGACGCCGACGACACGATCATCGACGGCGGGAACTCGTATTACCACGACGACATCACCCGGTCCAAGGCGCTCGCGCCGAAGAAGCTGCACTACCTCGACGTCGGCACCTCCGGCGGCGTGTGGGGACTCGAGCGCGGCTACTGCCTGATGATCGGCGGGGACTCCGCCGCCGTGCTGCGGCTCGACCCGATCTTCAAGACGATCGCGCCGGGTGAGGGCAGCGTCGAGCCGACCCCCGGCCGCGACCCCAAATCCCAGGCGGCCCAGGGCTACCTGCACTGCGGGCCGTCCGGCGCCGGGCACTTCGTCAAGATGGTGCACAACGGGATCGAGTACGGCATGATGGCCGCGATCGCGGAGGGGCTGTCGATCATCAAGGGCGCCGACATCGGCAACCAGGAGAACGCCGTCCATGACGCGGAGAACACGCCGCTGCGCGACCCCGAGTACTACCAGTACGACATCAACGTCGGCGACGTCGCCGAGGTCTGGCGGCGCGGGTCGGTGATCTCGTCCTGGCTGATCGACCTGACCGCCGCCGCGCTGGCCAAGTCGCCGAACCTGGACGAGTTCGGCGGCCGGGTGTCCGACTCCGGCGAGGGCCGGTGGACCGTGGAGGCCGCGATCGACGAGGGCGTGCCCGCCCCCGTCATCACCGCGGCGCTGTTCCAGCGGTTCGAGTCGCGTGACCTTGGCGTGTTCACCGGCAAGATCCTCTCCGCGATGCGGTCGGAGTTCGGCGGCCACGCCGAGCAGAAGGCCGCCAAGTGAGCACGCGTTCCGAACAGGCGGGGCCGGCGCGGCCCTCAGGACACTCGCCGCGGCACGGGCACGCGAAGCCCGGCCCGCACGTGATCGTGCTGTTCGGCGCGACCGGAGACCTGGCGAGGCGCAAGCTGCTGCCGGGGCTGCACCACCTGTTCCGGGCCGGCCTGCTGCCCGAGCACTTCCGCATCATCGGGTCGGCGCCGCCGGACTTCGCGGTGTCGGACGCCGAGTTCCGCACCCAGGCGGAGGCGGCCTGCAACCAGTTCGGCAACTGCAAGCCGGACGAGTCCTGGGACACGTTCGCCGCCAGGCTCTCTTTCGGCGCCGCGTCCCCGGATGACCCGTCGGGGCTGGTGAACGCCGTCGAGGCGGCGGAGAAGGCGATCACCGCCGAGACGAGCCGGCGGAGGAACGGGAACGGGCACGCCGGCGTCGAGCGGCTTTTCCACCTGGCCGTGCCGCCGTCGGCGTTCGAGTCCGTGGTGAAGATGCTCGGTTCCACCGGACTGGCCAACGACACCGCCCGGGTAATCATCGAGAAGCCGTTCGGCACCGACCTGGAATCGTCGATCGAACTCAACGCGGCCGTGCACGACGTGTTCGACGAGTCGCGGATCTTCCGCATCGACCACTTCCTCGGCAAGGAATCGGTCGACAACATCCTCGCCTTCCGGTTCGCGAACGGGCTCTTCGAGCCCATCTGGAACCGGCAGTACATCAAGTACGTGCAGATCGACGTGCCGGAGACGCTGACCGTCGAGCAGCGGGCGGCGTTCTACGACGCGACGGGCGCCTACCGGGACATGGTGGTCACCCACCTGTTCCAGGTGCTCGGCTTCATCGCGATGGAGCCGCCCACGTCGCTGGCCGCAAAGCCGCTGCGCGACGAGAAGGGCAAGGTATTCGACGCGCTGAAGCCGATCGACGTGCGGCACGTCGTGCGCGGCCAGTACGAGGGCTACCGGTCGATCCGCGGCGTGCCGGCCGACTCCGACACCGAGACCATGATCGCGCTGCGCGTCGACGTGGAGAACTGGCGCTGGCACGGGGTGCCGTTCTACCTGCGGTCGGGCAAGGCGATGAAGGAATCCCGGCAGACGATCACGCTCGGGTTCGACACGCCGCCGGTGCGGATGTTCCGTGCCCACCGGCACGATGTGCCCGCTGGCCTTGGCAACGAGGTCATCATCGACTTCGCGGACCCCGGGTCGATCAGCATCGAGTTCATGGCCAAGATGCCAGGTCCCGAGATGACGCTCGGCGCGTCGAGGCTGACGTTCAAGTACGAGGACTCGTTCGCGGCGGCCAACGCCCTGGAGGGCTACGAGCGGCTGATCCTGCTCGCGATGCTCGGCGACCAGTCGCTGTTCACCAGGGCCGACGGCATCGAGCGGGTCTGGGAGATCTCCGAGCCGCTGCTCACCGCTCCCCCGCCGGTGCAGCCCTACGCGGTGGGCACCTGGGGCCCCGCCTCGGTGGAGAAGCTGATCGCGCCGCACCGCTGGTGCCTGAGGTAAGCCGTTGTTCCTGAGGTAACGCCGAAGGCGAGGTTTCCCGCAGTCCCTGCGGGTAACCTCGTTGGCGTATGCCTGGTGTCGCGTTCGTGGTCAATGGCTCGCTGGTACGGGGCAGCGGGCACTTCCTGGCGTTGTGCCGGGAGGCCGCGGCCCGGCACGGGTGGCGGGCGGAGTTCCTGGTCACCGATAAGGCCGAGGCCGGCGTGGCGGCCGCGAACTCGGCGGCGCTTGACGAGATCGACCTCGTGGTCGCCGTCGGCGGTGACGGGACCGTGCGGGGCTGCGCGGAGGGGCTGGCCAGGACCGGCGTGCCGCTCGGCATCGTGCCGCACGGCACCGCCAACCTGCTCGCCAGGTCGCTACGCATACCCGGGCATCCGCGGGCCGCGCTCGCCGTCGCGCTCGCGGTCACGCGAGACGGAGGCGCCGTCGACCGCACGATCGACCTCGCCGTCGCCGATGAGGTCCCGTTTACCGCCATGGCGGGCATGGGGCTCGACGCCGCCGTCGTCGCCGGGACCAGGCTGAAGCACCAGTTCGGCTGGCTCGCCTACGCGGTGTCCGGTGCCGCGCACCTGGCCGCGCCGCCGTCCCGGTTCAGCATCAGCCTCGACGGCGCCGCGCCCGTCGAGCGCGAGGCCCGCTCGGTCGTGGTGGGCAACTCCGGGCTGCTGCCCGGCGGGTTCAGCCTGCTGCCCGACGCACGGCTCGATGACGGGCTGCTCGACGTGGGGGTGCTCGCGCCGCGCGGCCCGTTCGGCTGGCCGCGGCTGGCGACGCGCGTGCTGACGCACAGTCACCATCGGGACCGGATGCTCGAGCGGTTCCAGGCAAGGAAGGTCGAGATCAGCGCCACGGTGTCACTCCCACGGGAGGTGGACGGCGAGCTAGTGACGGCCGGCCATTCGCTCACGGTTACCGTCGTGCCGAGCGCCTTGACGGTGCGAATGCCCCGCCTTTAACGAAGCTTTAACTAAAGGCGGATCACATAAGTCGCTAATAGAATTACCGGCGTGCCGAGGCGGCAAATGAGGGGGGTGGCCGCACCCCCCGCTAAAGAGCAGTGGTATACCGATATAGGCGCATAACGCGAAAGCCGGTGATGTGGCCGTGGACGCCAAAGGTGGCGCGGCAGAGAGCCTGATCGGCACGATCGGGCGGGTTACTGTATCCATTCCGGCAAGCGGCCCAGGCGAGGTCCTGTTGCCTGTCCGTGGCGGTAGCGAGGCATTCGCCGCCTGGTCAGACGAGCCAATTCCGCGGCATTCCCGTGTCGTCGTCGTTGATGCGCTGTCGGCTCGATCCGTGCTGGTCACCCCAACCCCGATCTGAGCTTCCCTTCCCACCCAACATCCCTGCGAAAAGCCAGGGAAAGGGAGATCGTCATGCTGTTCTGGCACGTACCGGCCCCGAACGAGGCGCTGCTCATTTCGGGTTCCAAACGGCAGAAGGACGCAACGCAGTTCCGGATCGTTACCGGGCACGGCAGCTTCGTCATGCCCGTCAAGCAGCGGGCCCGGGTGCTCTCGCTCGCGCTGCGGGAGGCGGAGATCACCGAGGAATGCATCACCAACCAGGGGATCCGGCTGAATGTGCGGGCGGTCGCCGCGTTCAAGGTCGGCGACGACTCCGCGTCGATCGCCAACGCCGCCCGCCGCTTCCTGTCGGAGCAGGACAGGATGGAGATGCTGGTCGGCCGGGTCTTCGCCGGGCACCTGCGGTCGATCATCGGCGGCCTGACCGTCGAGCAGATCATCAGGGAGCGGGACCGGGTGGCCCAGGAAGTGAAGGACGGCAGCCACGGCGAGATGGAGAAGCTGGGCATCGTCGTCGACGCCCTGGAGATTCAGGAGATCGAGGACTCTTCCGGCTACATCAATAACCTCTCGGCGCCGCACGCCGCCCAGGTGGCCAGCCAGGCCAGGATCGCCAAGGCGAAGGCGGACATGGAAGCGGCCGAGCGGGAGATGGCCGCCTTCGCGATGAAGGCCCAGTACGAGCGGGACCTGTCGATCAAGCAGGCAGGGTACCTGGCGGAGACGCAGGAGGCGAAGGCGCGCGCCGAGCAGGCCGGGCCGCTCGCCGAGGCGTCGTCCAAGCAGCAGGTCATCCAGCAACTGACCGCCCTCGCGCAGCACGAGGCCGAGCTGGCCGCGCAGCGGCTTGAGGCCGAGGTCCGCCGACCGGCCGACGCCGAGGCCTACCGGACGAGGACGCTGGCCGAGGCCAGCCGCGACCAGGCCCGCTTCACCACCGAGGCCGAGGCGTTCCGCAAGCGCCAGATCGCCGAGGCCGACCGCGACCAGGCCAAGCTCGCCGCCGAGGCGGAGGCGTTCAGGCAGACGACGCTCGCCGACTCCGAGGCCAAGGCGACCAGGCTGCACGCGGACGCCCACGCGCACGCCGAGCGCGCCCAGGCCCAGGGGCAGGCGGACGCCAACCAGGCGCTCGCCGCGTCGCTGCGGGAGGGCAACCAGGAGCTGATCGCCGCGAGCACGCTGATCGAGCACCTGCCCGCGCTCGTCGAGGCGGCGGCCCGCGGGCTCGCCGGAGCCAACCTCACCGTGCTCAACGGGACCCAGGGCGTTAACGAGGTCATGGCCGGCCTGGTCGCGCAGGGCGTCTCGATCCTTGACCTGCTGAAGAAGTCCACGGCCGTGGTTTCCGCGCCGAGCGCCAACGGAACCAGCCCGGCCGCGCTCGACAAGATCGCCTAGCACGCCGGCACGTGGTGAAATTTCCGGAATGCCGGGCGCGGGCCCGCGCCCGGCATTCCGGAACGCCGCCGGTGGCGGGCTGCCGCGGGGGCGCGGCGCAGCTGCCTGTAGGTGTCAACGAGCCAGCCGGAATCGGCCTTGTGACCCCCAAGGCCATTCGGGCAACGTCCCTGGGCCACAAGGCCATCTGGAGCAATGACGACGGGTGCCACAAGGCCAGCTGGAAGTAGGCCGGGGGGACACAAGGACGATAGAGCTGCACCGGGGCGCCACAAGGCCAGTTTTTAGTGGTCCTGCGGGGCACAAGGCCATCTCGTTGTGCCCCTGGGGGCCACAGGGCCAGTTTGCCTTGGGCGCCTGGGGCACTGGGCCAGCGCGTCCTCGCGCGCCAGGGGCCTTGCGCGTAACGGCGCGGGTGCCCGGCGGGCAGGTGGAAATTCCGCCGGCAGTGGGCGCCGGCTGGACGACTCGGGATTAGACGGGCTGCTGGGGTGGGGTGGGCGCTGGCATACGAGCGGGGTCGTGGTTGCCTGGGGCGGGTGCGTTCTGGGTGGGCGGGCGGTCGGGTCGTGGCGAATTCTTTCTGGATGGCTGGGTTACTGAGTAAAACGGTCGGGAAAGTGGGTGAAACAAAGTGTCGGCGCCGCATGGTTGGCTGGAGTATGGCAGAGCCTCTAACCCTGATGGCAGTTCACGCACACCCCGACGATGAGGCGTCCGGTGGCGGCATACTCGCCAGCTACTCGGACCAAGGCATTCAGACAATCGTGGTCACCTGCACCAACGGCGAGTACGGGGACGCGCCCGGCGGGATCAAACCCGGGCAGCCCGGGCACGACCCCGAGGCGGTGGCCCGGCTGCGCCTCGCCGAACTCGAGAAATCGGCGAGCATCCTTAAGGTCAGCGACGTGGAGACGCTCGGCTACCACGATTCCGGTATGGAGGAGTGGGACTACAAGAGCCGGCCTGAGGCCTTCACCAACGTGCCGCTCGAGACGGTGGCCGGGCGGATCGGCGAGCTGATCACCAAGTACCGGCCGCAGGTGCTCGTCACCTACGACGACGCGGGCGCCTACCAGCACCCGGACCACGTGCACGCCAGCCGCGCCGCCCAGGCCGCGGCCGCGACGACCGGCATCCCGGCGAAGGTATACCTGTCCACGATGAAGGGCTCCAACTGGCAGAAGATCTGGGACGCCCTGCGGGAGGCGGGCGTCGAGGTGCCGAACTGGGACAACGACTCCCCCGAGGCCAGGGAGCGCTGGCAGCGGGGGCTTGAGTCCGAGGCGCGGATCACCACCACGGTCGACATCCGGCCGGTCCTCGAGCGCAAGCGGGCGGCGCTGTTCGCGCACGGCAGCCAGATCAACGACTCGTGGTTCAGCAAGATCCCGCCGGAGGTCGCGGAGCAGGCGTTCGGCTACGAGTACTTCATCAGGAAGACCGACACGACGGGCACGCCGCTCCCCGAGGACGACCTGTTCGCCGGGCTGCGAAGCGGGGCATAACCGGCTACGTGGGCAGCGGTCGCGACGATCGGCGCGGTGACGGGGCTGGCGCCGGCACCGGCGACGTCACGACCGGCGACCGGCTCGCGGCGGCGGTCGGCGAACTGTACGGCGCGGCCCCGGAGGCGTTCACGGGCCGTCGCGGCGAACTGGCCGCGGCGGCCCGTGACGCCGGCGACCGGGCGGCCGCGAAGGGGATATCCGCGCTGCGCAGGCCAACCCGCGCCGCGTGGGTGGTCAACCGGCTGGCGCGCGCCGACCCGGGCGCCCCGGGGAAGCTGGCGGAGCTCGCCGCCGCGCTGCGCGCCGCTCAGCAGGCCGGGCACGGCCCGCGGCTGCGGGAGCTGTCCGCCGCGCGCGGCTCGCTCGTCGACGCGCTCACCGCGCAGGCCCTCGCCGTGGCCGAGGTAGCCGACGCGCCGCCGTCGCTCCGCCTCGAGGTCACGCAGACGCTGACCGCCGCGATCGCCGACCCCGAGGTCGCGGCGGACTTCGCGGCGGGAACGCTGACTCATGCGGTGCAGTGGTCGGGCTTCGGCGTGCTGCCGGCGGACTCGGGTGACACGGGTGACACGGGCGACACGGGCGACACGGGCCTGGCGGAGCGGGATGCGGCCGGTACCACCGTGACCGGCAGGGCTGCGACCGGCACGGGCCGGTCGGGCGGTGGCGCGAGAGCGGCGCGGCCGGCGCCGCGAACCCCGGCCGTCCAGGCCGTCCCGGCCGCCCCGCCGGCCGATGCCGCGCGGCGGCAGGCAGAGCTGAACGAGCGACTGGCGCGGGAGGCGGCGGAGCGGGCCGCCAGGCGCCAGGAACAGTGCGAGGAAGCCGAACGGCTGGTGGCCGCCTCGGCTGCCACGGCCGCCGCCGCCACGAGCGCGGAGGACCGCCTGGAGGCGGAGGTCCGTGACCTAGAGCAGCGGCTGACCCAGGCCCGGGCCGACCTCGCGACCGCCCGGATGCGCGCCCGCCACGCCGAGGCGGCGGAGCGCCGGGCCCGGCAGGCCCGCGACCGCCTCCCCCGCGAACCGGGCGGCTAGCGGTCGCCGCAGCGCGAACGCATATTCAGCGGCTTAGCGCTTGACTGCGCAAAACCTAACGGGTGAGATCAACACATGGGGAGTTTTACGGCGGTTCGTTACTGCATGCGCCTTTTTTGTGGTGATGCGGACCGGTGACGACCTTTGTACGTTCGGCCGACGGCCGACGGGTAGCGGTGCAGGAAACGGGGAACCCCAGTGGCCATCCTGTGTTCCTGTTGCACGGGACGCCGGGCAGCAGGCTGGGACCGCTGCCACGGGGACGAGTGCTCTACGAGCTTGGCGTCCGGCTCATCACCTTCGACCGGCCCGGCTACGGCTGGTCCGACCGGCTCGTGTCGCGGCTGGTGGCCGACGTGGTGCCGGACGTGCGGGCGATCGCCGACGAGCTTGGGCTTGACCGGTTCGCGGTCATCGGCCGGTCGGGGGGCGGTCCGCACGCGCTTGCGTGCGCGGCCCTGCTGCCCGAGCGGGTCACCCGGGCGGGCGTGCTGGTGAGCCTGGCCCCGTGGGCGGCGGAGGGCCTCGACTGGTTCGCCGGGATGGCCGACTCCAACGTGCGCGAGTTCACCGCCGCGGCGACCGCGCCCGAGGCGCTGACGGCGCACCTGGTGCAGGCCGCCGCCCGGATCAAGGCCGATCCCGCCAGCCACGTCAACACGCTCAGCCCCGAGATGCCGGAGGCGGACCGCCGGATCGTGGCCGACGTCGGCATCCGCGCCCTGCTCGCGCAGAACTTCGCCGAGGCGCTCCGCGACTCCGCGGCCGGCTGGATCGACGACGCGCTCGCGTTCTGCTCGCCGTGGGGCTTCGACCTGGCCGACATCAAGGTGCCGGTCTTGCTCTGGCACGGCCAGCACGACGTGTTCTCGCCGGCGGCGCACGCCCGCTGGCTGGCCGACCAGATTCCGGGCGCGATCATGTCCATCCGCCAGAACACCGCCCACTTCGGCGCCCTGGAGGTGGTACCAGACGTGCTCTCCTGGCTCATAAGGCCCGTCTAGTTCGCCTGGTCCGGGTCGCCCCGCCCGAGCGGTCATCGGGAATCCGGGTAATACAGTGACCAACGTCGCGCGGCAGCGCAGCCAGGGGGTACGGGGGTCGCCCCCGCCCGAGCGGTCATCGGGAATCCGAGTAATACAGTGACCAACGTCGCGCGGCAGCGCAGCCAGGGGGTACGGGGGTCGCCCCCGCCCGAGCGGTCATCGGGAATCCGAGTAATACAGTGACCAACGTCGCGCGGCAGCGCAGCCGGGGGGTACGGGGGGTCGTCCCCCCGGGAGACTACGTGGGCTGGGCCTCGAGGTCCCGGTTCTGCAGCTTCCAGTTGCGCAGCGCCGTGACGCTAGGGTGGTCGGTGCCGAGCACCTGGCTCAGCCCGGCGATGACCTTGAGCTGCAGCGCCTCCGCCTCGTCGAGGCGGCCCTGGGCGCGCAGCACGATCGCGAGGTTCGCCTCGCACACGTAAGTGTCGGGGTGGTTGTTGCCGAGGGTCTTCTTGAACCGCTCGACCGTCTCCCGCTGCAGGCCTTCCGCGTCGGTGAGGCGCCGCAGGTCGTGCAGGCTGTTCGCCTTGTTGACCTCGCACGACAGGGTGAACGGGTGGTTGTCGCCGAGCGACTCGCGCATCATGTTCAGCGTGCGGTCCACGAGCCCGAGCGCCTCACGGACCTGGCCGACCCCGCGCAGGTACGTGCAGATGTTGTTCTGGGCCACCAGCGTGAACGGGTGCACGCCGCCGATGGTGGCCTGGTACGCCTGCAGCACCTGGCTCGCCACCTCGAACGCGCCGACCTTGTCCTCGCGCGCCGACAGGTCGCAGGCCAGGTTGAGCCTGCAGGCGAGCGAGTCCGGGTGGTCCGCGCCGTAGATGCGCGCGTACCGCTCATCGATGTCCCTCGTCAGCACGTAGGCCTCGTCGAGGCGGCCCATCTTCCTGAGCGACACCGCGAGGCTCTTGCCGGTTCGCAGCGTGTCCACGAAGTCCTCGCCGAGGACGCGGAGGTAGCGCTCGTAGGTCTCCTGAAGCAGGTCCACGGAGCCCTCGTAGTCGCCCGCCTCCCGCCTGTCACGCGCGAGCATCGACGCCGAGTGCAGCGTATAAGGGTGCTCGTGCCCGAGGACGACCTGCCGGTAGTTCAGCGTCTCCTGGTCAAGGTCGCGGGCGCGGAAGGAGTCGCCCACCAGGCGCAGGTCGACCGCGAGGTTGTTCGCGCTTGACAACGTGTTCGGGTCGTCCGGGCCGAGCAGGTCGCTGGTCCGCCGGTAGGTCTCCTCATCCAGCTCGAGGGCCTCGCCGAACCGGCCGAGCCCGCGCAGGTCGCCGCCGAGGCTGCCCGCGGTCTGCAGGGTGGAGGGGTGGTCGTCGCCGAGCATCTCCCGCTGCTTGGCGAAGATCGCGGTGTCCAGCTCGTAGGCGGCCTGGAACCGGCCCTGCGAGCGCAGCACGTTCGCGATGTGGAAGCGCAGCGCGAGCACCTGCTCGTCGTCCGGCCCGATCTTGTCCTGCCACTGCTGGTCAAGCCGGTGCGCCACCTCGAGCGCCACCTCGAAGTCGCCGCGCTTCCACAGGTAGCGCACCCGGTCGATGAGCAGCTGGCGGGCTTCCTCGTCGTCGCAGTTCCACACCTCCGACGGGTTCAGGTGCGGCCAGATCAGGTCGTAGCGCGCCCAGTTGGCGGGGTCGTCGGTATCACCCTGCCGCGGCCGCGCCCCGGAAAGGACCTTGTGCACCTCGTGCCTGGTCTCCTCGCGGTAGGCGGGCTGCATCTGGTCCAGGATGGCCGCCTGGATCAGCCGGTGGACCTGAATGGAGTTGCTGCCCACGTCCCGGTCGACCTTCGCGAGCGAGAACCGGGTGATGTCGGTGATCAGCAGCCCGAGCACGGTGCGGGCCGCGCGCAGGCGCCGGTCGAAGGGGATGAGCGACTTGATCATCTCGTCGCCGGTCAGCAGCGTTAGCGAGATGGGGTCGGGGGCGAAGCACGCGCACAGCTCAAGCAGCCGGGCCGCCCCCGGCGACTGGCTCTTGAGCCGGTCGAACGACAGCCGGTAGGTGACCGCGACCGACGTCGGGTAGTTGGCGGGCTGGCTGAGCGCCATGGTCGCGGCGAACTGCTCCCTCAGCTGCGCGACGTACTCGGCGGCGGGCATCCCGGTCGCGGACAGCCACGCGCCCGCCTGCTCAATGGCGAGCGGCAGGTCACCCAGCGCGTCGGCGACCAGCGTCGCGTCGGCGGCGGACAGCGAGGGAACGCGCCGCTGCAGGTAGGCGAGCGACTCGGAAGAGGAGAACACGTCGATCGCCACCGGCTCGGCCACCTGCGACCACGCCGGGTTCCGCGACGTCACGACGACGTGGCCGGGACCGCCGGGGAAGAAATCCTCGACCTCGCGCGGCTCGTCCGCGTTGTCGAAGATCAGCAGCCAGCGGTCGTAGGGGCGGCCTCGGCGGAGCGCCTCCCTGACCGCCTCCGCGGTCTCCGCCGTAGAGTCGGCGGGCCGCACCCCGAGGTGCGGTGCCAGCTCGGCGAGGCTGGGGTTGATCAGGTCCCGCTGCTCGGCGGGCACCCACCAGACCAGGTCGTAGTCGGCCATGAACCGGTGCGCGAACTCCTGGGCGACCTGCGTCTTACCGACGCCGCCGAGGCCGTGCAGCGCGACCGGCAGGACGACGGCCGTGCTCCCGCCGATCAGCTGGTCATGCAGCTTCTCCAGGATCTCGTTGCGGCCGGTAAAGGACGCGTTCCTGGTCGGCATGCGCCACACCGGCGGGATCGTGCGCGGGTACCTCGGCTCAGGGCCGGTGAGCTGATCCGCCATCTTCGGCGGGTAGCCGAGCGCCTTGAGCAGTTCCTCGGTCGCCTGCCCCTGATCGCGCCGCGTCAGGTCGACGACCGTCCGCTCCGAGTACGGCTGCTCAAGCCGGGTCTCGCCCACGCGGATCGGGATGAGCCGCCGGCCCGTTCCCGCCGGGTCCGCGGCCCCCATCGCGTCCCAGACGCCCTGGGCCTGCGGCGACTGCAGGTAGGCGGCGGACAGCAGGGCGATCGTGCGGCTGGCGGCCGAGGCGCCGCGCTCCGCGTCCTCCCTGGTGCTCCCGCCCGCGTTGGCGGCGCTCGACGGCCGCACCACCGTGATGCCGCGCGGCGCGAGCACGGCGGCGATCCAGTCCGCCCACATCCGGTCCTCGGGCACGTAGCTGAGGTAGATGTCGCCGGGCGGCGGCTGCCGGGGCCGGATGAACGCCGCCTTGTACGTGAGCCGGGTCTCCTCGCTCATCACGCCGAGCGCGCGCACCCGCCCGTTGGTGATCGCGGAGGTCAGCCGCTCGTAGGCGCCGAGCAGCGACAGCGGTGACCTGGGCGCGTCGCCGAACGTGGCCAGGGTCTCCTCGAACGCGTAGAACGGCTTGTACGGGATCGCCACCGCCGCCCAGTAGTCGTTGGCCTCGTAGTCGCCGAGCCGCTCGTGCAGGCTGCCGCCGAACCGGGACCGCGCGGTGGCCAGGCCCACGTCCGCCTTGTCCTTTTCGGCCTCGTCGATGCGCATCGGGACCGGCAGCACCTGGATCTTGCGGTAGTGGTAGCGCTGCTCGACGTTCCTGGCGATCGCGGCCGCGCCGTCGATGGACTGGTCGTTCAGCGTGAAGCAGTCCACCAGGGTGTCCGGCAGGTGCACGGTGCAGATGTCGGCGATGTCGGACAAGCCGGTCCGGCTGTCGATCAGGGTGAAGTCGTAGTGCTGCTTCATGTCGTCGCGCAGCGCGTCGAAGAACTGCCCGCCGCCGAGCCGGTCGTAGAAGTTGTCCCAGTCGATCGCGGTCACGGCCGATGAGTAGTCCCGGTTCTGGCGGCCGGCGGAAACGAAGTCAAGCATCCCGCCGTCGGGGAACTCCCAGGCCAGGGAGACGGCGTGCGGGATGATCTGCGCACGCTTCCTGACCCAGTCCGCTGACCGGTCACCGCCCTGAGTGGCGTCCCAGGCGTAGTCGGTGATCAGCTCGATGATGCCCTGGGTGGCCGCGACCTTCGCCGGGTCGAGGAACGGGTGAAAGTAGCGGTGCAGGCCGGGTGAGTCGAGGTCCCAGTCCACGACGAGCACCTTCAGGCCATTGCTCGCGAGGATCCACGCGACGTTGGCCAGCGCCATGGTGCGGCCGGTGCCGCCCTTGAAGGAGTAGAAGGTGACGACCTTGCCTGCGCTGTTCGTCTCGTCAGCCATGAGCGCGCTCCCGGGATGTCGGAGTGGCCACGTTGGTCGTGTGGTCGCGTTTCATTGCGGAGCCTCGTCGGGGTCGTGCGGCTCTTGGGGTAGGCGGGCCGACGCTGTCCTGAGGTAGTGCCGGGCGGCCGCGGCGATCACCGCGGGGAGCACCATGCCGAAATCGTCAAGGGAGGGGACGCCGCGGACCGCGAGGGCCGACGTGGCGCGGCCTTCCCTGAGCTTGCGGGGCAGCGCCGCGTCGAGCGCCGTCCTGATCAGCTCCGTGTCCGCCTGCATCTGGGCGTCCTGCTGGTTCCACACCACGATGACCTGGACCCAGGGCTTGTCCATCGAGTCGAGCCTGCGGAGGATGTCACGGCACTCCGGCTGCAGCGCCGCCCACGGGTCGATCAGCAGCACCTCGGGCCCGGACGGCGGCTCGCTGCCGACCAGCCCGGCCTCGTGCCGGTACAGGTCGCCGACCTCGGGGGTGTAAGACAGGCTGCGAGCGAGCTCCGCCGCGTGGTCCGCCAGCGAGCGCACCGAGTCCTGCCGGTACGGGTTCCACTCGCTGATGTCCTTCCCGTAATAGGAGCGCTCGCGGTCGGATGGCAGCTCGTCCCTGCTCGGCGCGACGACGGTAACCCGCAGCGGCTTGTCGCCAGGGCCGGTCGCGCCCTGGCCGCCGAACGCGGACGGCAGCGAATCGTAGGGGCCGTTGCCGCCGGGGCCGACGGGCGGCGAGACCTCGGCCGCGGTGACGATCCGCTTCGCGAGGAGGTACACCGCCTCTTCGTACACGTCCCGCCAGCGGCTGACCTTCATGATCCCGTAGAAGCCGTGCTCCGCGTACAGCGGGCTGTACCCGGTGGCGCTGTACTGCACCGACGCCGCCGCCTCGGGGAGCAGGTCGTCGGGCATGGGAATCCACAGCGCGGGCACGATCGTCTCGACCGGGCTGGCGTTCTTCGCCTTGTGGTTGAGCCTGCGCCGGTTGAAGGCGAACCATTCCTTGCCGCAATGCTCGCTCTTGAAATACCGCCGCGAGTAAAGCGGGACGAAGACCCGGCAGGTCGCGAGAGCGTTCGACAGCCGCTCCGGCCACTCGTGTCCCTGCCGCAGTTCCCGGTCCATGAAACCGGCCTTCTGGCCCGGCGGCAAATCAGCTAGCGATTTAATGTGATCGCAGAGGTCATCGTAAAGCTGCGCTATCCACAGGTCGGGGTCCCTGCCACTCCTGTCATCCCGTGGGCCGTGTGCGTAGCTGAGAAAGAAGAGTGGCCCTTCATCGGCGCCTAGCGGATACCCATCGTCGTCGGCGGCCCTGGGCACGTACCCTCCGTGCACGCGGCCCCCTTCCAGCCAGGCGGCAGGCATGCCGGCATTGGGTAGGAGTCATCACTATATGAGACCGTAATAAGTTTGGAAAGATCACGACGACCCATTAGCCTGGATTATCGCCGGTGCTCGGCCATCCATTTCGCCGCGAACTCAACGGCACTGGCCAGAGGGACCAGGCGGCTCTGGGCACGACCGACCCGGCGGCTCTTGACGGTCATGTTCTCTTCCAAGGATTTGCCTATATCCTCGAATTCCTGATCGTCGAGCACCACGTCCTCGTATTCCTCCCAGCGCCTGGTGCCGTCGGCGTTGGCGACAACGGCCGCGTACGTCCGCAGCGGCGGGCGCGGCGTGTACAGGTACTCGGCGAGGTGGAATCCGGTGAACGCCCAGTAGCCGACCTCGATCATCAGCACCTGCGCTTCCATCTTGTGGAGCTTCCCGAGCGGCGAGTCGGGGCCGAGATGGCAGTCAAGCGGGTGATCGGCCATCAGCAGGTCGGCCTGGGGGCCGATGGCGGCGAATGAACTCTGCGGATGGCCGCTCCGCTCCGCGCCCTTGGCGATCCGGAGCGCCTCGCTGACCGCGCCCATCCCGCTTGGCGTCGCGTCCTTGTCGAACGCGGGCATGTCGAGGTGGAACCTCTCGACCTGCTCGGGGGTCAGGGTCGCGATATGCGCCTGGTGCACCCGCGAGGTCTTCGAGTTCGCCTCCGTCCCCGTCGGCACGACCACGTGCCCCTCCGGGCCGACCGCCTCGCGCAGCGCGTCGACCACGGCCCGCCCGCCGCCGGTCACCCAGCCAAGCGAACGGAGCGACGCGTGCACGAGCAGCGCCTGGCCGGGCTCGACCCCGAGCCTGCGCAGGTCGCGGACGATGCGCCGCCTCGTCACCGGCGTACGGGCGGACCTGATCGTCAGGTTGACTTGGCTTAGCATGCCCCTTACGACTCCCCCGGTCGATGCCACGCCAGCCGGCGCTCGGCGGCCCACCGTTCCGCGGCCGCGGCCGCCGCGTCGGGCACCTGCTCACCGAGCCAAGGGCCGACGGTGGCCCGCATGCCGTCGACGAACCGGGCGCCGAACGGCGTCAGCGCGCCCGAGCCGGCGAGGGTCTCGATCGCCTCCGCGGTCAGCGCCCGCCACCGGGCGAACCGCTCGGCCGCGGCGAGCGCGCCTGGCCCGGCAACCTGACGGCGCCGCACCCGCCAGTAGTCCGTGACGCCGATGTGCGCGTACGTGCCCTGCAGCAGGGCGCCGAGCGGCCGCGGGTCTTCGCGCCAGGGAGCGAAGTAGACCCGCTGGTCCGTCCGGTCGCACAGGTCGAACATGTCGGTCAGGGCGCCAAGCTTCACGTGCTGGAACTCGTGGATGATAAGCAGCGCCAGGTCCGCGTCGCTCGGCGGACGCGCGGCGGCCACCGCACCGAACGCCTGCCTGGCGGCGGCGCTGATCTCCCGCCCGGGCACGTCGTTGGCCAGCGGCAGCAGCGTGGTCAGCCCGGCCGCGATGCCGGGCGCGTAACGGGGGTAGTCCCGCTCGATCAGCCGCCAGGCCGCTTCGAACTGAGCCTGCCAGGCGGCCAGTTCGCCGGCGGCCAGCCGGCCGCCGGCGGCCACTGATGGCAGTCACGGTACGGATCGGTGTCCTCGAGCCGCACCGCGAATTCCCCGGCGCGCAACTCGCGCACTGGCTGCCAGTCCCGGTCGGGCTCGGCCGCGGCGAGGTCGATGTCCCACTTGCCCGATGAGGCGCGCACCTCGAAGGCGCCTTCGCCGCGGGCCGCGACCGTCGCCGTCGCGGTGTTGCCGACCCGCAGCCGCCCGAGCGTGGGCAGGTGCAGGTAGCCGTCGGCGACCGGCAGGTCAAGCTCGGCGAGCGTGCCTGACCGGACGGCCGCCGCGGCGGCGATCGATGCCAGGTGGCCGGCGTCCGCCCGCATGGCACCCGCGGTGCGCAGGCAACGCTCCGCCCAGGCGCGCACGTACGGGTGGGCAAGCACCTCGTCGACCACGGCGGGCGCGGACTTGTCCAGCCGGGTCAGCAGGCTCCAGCCGTCGGCGAACGTGCCGCTGGCATCCTCGTTCGCCCGCTCGCGGAGCAGCAGGAGCAGGGCGCGGCGCACGCTGCGCTGGGCCGCGCCCAGGCAGGCGACCGACGCGGCGTCGCCGTACCCGGCGGCCAGCGCGTCGAAGTGGGCTTGCGGCAAGGAGTGCCCGGGCCGACGCCTGGCGGCCTCCTGCGCGCGCACGTGAGTGATGATCTTCTCCAGGTCAGCGCAGTAGACGGAGGGGTTCGCGAACCCGCTGCCGGTCCGGTAGCGGTGCGCGTAGAGGCCGCCGCCGCAGCTCGTGACCACGGGGCACCGGCGGCAGGTGGCGGACAGGCCGGCGATGCCACGCTGCCGCGCCGTGACGGCCGGGTGAGCCGCCGCGGCGTCAAGCGGGTGCCGGAAGATGTCGAGGCCCGTCTCCGGTGCGCCGTCGTAGGCGACCTTGATCGAGTCCGCCTGCTCGATCGTGCCGTCGCTCTCGATCACGGCGACGTCGCTCGGCGCGAGACCGAGCGACTCGGTGGCGGAGCCCCCTCCGGATGAGGTCGCGATGATGGACTGGAACATCCGGATAGGCACCCGGCGGCCATCTCGCGTCCATTCACCGAACACGGCGATCAGCCAGTCGGCGTACTCGGTCAGCCCGGGCTCGCCGGCCCGGGCGGCGGGCTGTCCCAGGTGCCGTGGGGAAGCAGGAAGTCGAGGTTGGGCGGCTCGAGGGCGACGAGCGCGCGGTAGACGGCGACCGGGTCGCTGCGGACGTCCACGGTCGCGAGCAGCCCCGCGAAGATCTCGCGGTAGCGCTCCTGGCGCAGCAGGGCGACGGCCCGCAGCACCTGGTCGTAGCTGCTTCGCCCGTTGGCGTACCGGCGGTGCAGGTCGTTGGCGGCCCGGTCACCGTCGAGCGAGATGCCGACAAGCACCCGCTCGGCCAGGAACAGCTCGCACAGCTCTTGGTCCAGCCGCACGCCGTTGGTGTGAATGCGCAGGTCAAGGCGGCAAACCGGCTCGATCACCCGGCGCAGGCACCGGGCGATCGAGCCAAGCAGGTCGCGGCCAGCGAGCAGCGGCTCCCCGCCGTGCAGGATGACGCGCACCTCCGCCAGACGGTGGTCGCTGGCATGCTGCGCGATGCGCTCCCCCGCCTTGGCGGCCGTCTCCGCCGAGATCACCGTGGGCTTGCGGCGCCAGCTCTGGTCGGCGTGCTCATAGACATAGCAATGATCACAGGCCAGGTCACACCGGCTGTGGATCTTGAGGACGAACTGCCGGAACGGCAGGTCGCGCCCCGACTCGGCCAACGCTCAGATAGAAGAATTGAAGGCGGAGACCGACGTTCCCTGTTCGCCCTCGACGATGCCGATCCGGCGCATTATATGGGCGTATTCGACTTCATCGAAGCTGACTTCCGCGTCAAGCGGCAGGTCATGAATGTCGGACATGTCAGAAGTGAAGACATCGTCCGCGTAAGCAGTAGCCATGTGTGGATCGGCTCCCTAGGCCGGTACCGACGATCAAGCCCGTCGGCACGATCGCTTCCGTTGAGAACTACAAGAGGTACTACAGCCCTACGGTTATGCCCGGAAGCTTACCGCCAGGGTAGTCACGAGTTGCAGCATTCGATGTAACAGTATTGCTGCTGGTAGGCGGCGAGTATCGTGATGCTGCGCCGTCCATAAACGCCGCATTTCACCCAGGTAAACCCGCTGCCCAGCCCTTGCCGGCGCCTTCTTCGGTTACGCCGCGTATTTACGGGTGCGCTGTTTGGATCCGGTGGCCTTTGAGGTACGCCGTGTTCCGCTCGTCGAGGGCCGCGTAGGCGGCGTTCTCGTCCGCGGCCTCACTCCAGCGAGCCCGCCTGGTTGCCCCGGGAGTCGACCTCGGCGCGGTAGACCACCGTGGCGTTGCCCTCGAGGACCGGGTACCAGGCGCCGTCGCGGACCTGGATCGAGGCGGCGGCCACCCCGCCGGCGTTGCGCACGACCAGGCGCCGCGCCGGGTCGAGGCCGGACACGCGGGAGTAGGCGGCCCGGGACGCCACCACGCCGGAGCCGCAGGACGGGGTCAGTCCCGCGCCCGCGCTCGAAGGTGCGGACGAAAACCTCCGCCGCCGCGTCCCCGGCGCCGTCGAGCGGCTGGAGGAACGAGACGTTGGCGCCCGCGGCGAAGACCTCGTCCGCGCGCTTGCCCAGCTCGATCAGGTCGGGCTCGGAGTACTCGTCGACCACGGCGATCACGTGCGGGTTCGGCACCGCCACGGCGGTGAAGCCCGCGAACGGCGCGGGCAAGACCGCGTCGTCGAAGCGCAGCGGCGGCAATTCAAGCAGTACCTGGCGGACGCCTTCCGGCGTCGACGGGGCGCGGTGCACCGTGTAGTCGCGGCCGCCGCTGTTCACGACCTCGGTGTCGGTGCCGCGCAGGTCGAGAATGAGCCGCCCGAGCCCGCGCATCCCGTTCCCGCAGAACTCGGCGGACGAGCCGTCGGGATTGAAGAACCAGGCCCGCGCGTCCGGCCCGCTGGCGTCGTAAAGGTAGATCCCGTCGCTGCCGCCGGTCCACGAGGACCGGTCGCAGACCGAGGCGACGAACTCCCGCAGCCGGGCGTCGGACGCCCACGCGTCCGGCGACGCGTCGAGCGCGAAGATCTCGTTGAGCGACCCGTGGGTCTTGACCAGCCTCATCAGGTCGCAAGCCTACCGGCTACATGCCGAAGGCGGGATACGTGGAGAAGCGGGCGCCCGCGGCGTAGTTGCGGACCGCGACGCGGGCGCGGTCGATCATGTTCGCCGGGAGGTCGGTGAGCGGGTACCAGCCGAAGTCGCTGTAGCTGCGCGTGCCCTGGACGGAGGGCGGCACCTGGCAGGCCTCGTCGGCCCAGCCGTCGGCGGTCAGGAAGAACGCCATGCGGCCGGCGCCAGAGACATCGTGCAGCACGTGGGCGAGCGCCACCCGGGCCGGCTCGAGCGCGATGCCCATCTGGGCCGCCGCCACCCGGACCGCGGCCTCAACGAGGGTCTCGCGCTCGGCCAGGCGGCCGGACGGCGGCTCGTAGGCGCCGTCGCCGTACCCCGTGTTGGCGCGCCTGCCGAGCAGCAGGTCGCCGTTGGCGACCAGCAGCAGGTGAATGTCAACGATGAGCTGAAAGTGACGAGAGTGCCTAGCCGTCTCGGCGGCCAACGGCTGCGTCAGGGTTCTGGTCATGACTTGATGTCCTGCCCGGCTTGCCATCGTGTTTCCCCGGTCCCCGTGGGGCGGTCTAACCGCTAGAGCTTGGCGCTGCGGGTTTTTCCGTGCCCCGGGACAGGTAACGTACTCCAGGCCTCCTGTGGATCACCATGTGCGTAACCGGGGTCGCGCTGTGGAATACCCCTTTGTTAGGGGTTCTCCGCTGTGGACATCCCGATCCGGTCAGCCCGCGCACGCTTGGGGTCCGCGCTGTGGACAACCGGGCGGCGGCTGTGGATGACGGCGGCGGGAAAAACTTGCCGCTTCAGCTCTGGCTCTCGGTGTTCTCCCTGATCTTCTTCATCTCGTCATAAATGCGGAAGATGACCATGAACGCCTCGAGCACCACGCGGTAGATGCCGAGCGTCAGCAGCAGGAAGATCGGCTCGACGATGATCAGCACGAACAGGCCGCCCGCCACGCCGCCGGTGCGGAACCCGAGGACGAGGAAGGTCAGCCCGACGAGCGCCGTCCAGATGGTGAACAGCACGTAGAGGACCTTGATGATCTTCGGCGTTACCATCGAGGTGAAGCTGAAGTCGAAGAGCGAGCCGATGAAGCCCTTCTCCCCCGGGTCTTTCGCGCGCGCCGCCGCGGGCGCGACGGGCGGGGCGCCCTGCCACTGCGGCGGCGGCGCGCCCGCGCCCTGGCCCGGCTGGGCGCCGTAGCTCGGCGGCTGGTAGCCCTGGTACCCGCCCTGGTAGTCCTGGCCCTGGCCCTGGCTCGTGTACGTCTGCTCCTGCCCGGGGTAAGACTGCTCCTGGGAGGCGTACGCCTGGCCCGGCGGGGTGTAGGTTGTCGGCGCGGCGTAGCCCGGCTGGGCGTCGGCGGCGGCGGGCGGAGGGTAGGAAGGCTGCTGCCAGGCAGGGCGGCCTTGCGTCATGGCCTGGTCCTGCCCGGACGGCTGGAAGGAAGGTTCTGGCGGCTGACCGGCCATTGTTTGCTCCCGTAGGGGGTTTGGGGCATTTGGTTCGGTCCACGTTATCCTGCCGAGCGCCGCGCGCGGGGGATGACACTCGCGCACCAGCGTGGTCCGTCCAGGACAGGGCCTGGCCGTTCCTCGTTGTCGGCGCGGTGGGAGGCGGATAATTTGGGGCGCGTGACCACGTTCCTCATCACCGGCGGCAACACCGGCATCGGGCTGTCCACGGCCATCGCGCTGGCGCGGGACGGCGGCCGGGTATTCATCGCGTGCCGTTCCGCCGCCGCGGGCGAGGCCGCGGTCGCGCACATCAAGGCGGCCTCGGGCTCGGCCGACGTGCGGCTGCTGATGCTCGACCTGGCGTCGCTGTCCTCGGTGCGCGCCTGCGCGGCGGAGTTCCTCGCACTCGACGAGCCGCTGCACGTGCTGGTGAACAACGCCGGGGTGGGCGGGCAGCGCGGCGTCAGCACCGACGGCTTCGAGCTGCACTTCGGCGTGAACCACCTCGGCCACTTCGCCCTGACCCAGCTGCTGCTTGACCGGCTGACGGCCAGCGGCCCGGGGGCGCGGGTCGTCAACGTCTCGAGCGAGGCGCACTACAACGCGCGCGGCATCGACTTCGAAGCGGTACGGCGGCGCACCGCGACGTTCGCAGGCGCCCGCGAGTACGCCGTCTCCAAGCTGTGCAACGTGCTGTTCACCCAGGAACTCGCGCGGCGGCTCGGCGGCACGGGCGTCACCGCCTACGCGCTGCACCCCGGGGTCGTCGCCTCCGACATCTGGCGCCGCGTGCCCCGGCTGGCCCGGCCGTTCATCACCCGGCGGATGCTGACCACCGAGCAGGGGGCGGTCACCTCGCTGTACTGCGCGACATCGGCGGCGGTGGCGGGCGACAGCGGCCTGTACTACGACAAGTGCGCGGCGCTCGCGCCGAGCCGGGTGGCCACGCCGGAGCTCGCCGAGCTGCTGTGGAGGTACAGCGCGGAATGGACGGGGCTCGGCTAGCCAGCGGGGTTCTGGCGCCTGGGTTTGGACGCGGGACGGAGGTGACAAGCTGGGACTATGGATCTTCCCGTGATGCCCCCGGTGGCACCGATGCTGGCCAAGCCGGTGGACGGGATCCCGTCAGGGGATTACGTCTTCGAGCCGAAGTGGGACGGGTTCCGCACCATCGTGTTCCGCGACGGCGATGAGGTGGAGTTCGGCAGCAGGAACGAGCGGCCGATGACGCGCTACTTCCCCGAGCTTGTCGACGCCACGCTCGCCGAGCTGCCGCCGCGCTGCGTGATCGACGGCGAGATCGTGCTGCCCGACTTCGCGGCCGGACGGCTCGACTTCGAGGCGCTGCAGCTGCGGCTGCACCCGGCGGCGAGCCGGGTGCGGCTGCTCGCCGCGCAGACGCCTGCCCACTTCGTCGCGTTCGACCTGCTCGCCCTCGGCTCCGACGACTATACCGAGCGGCCGTTCGCCGAGCGCCGGGCCGCGCTTGAGGCCGCGCTGGCGGGCGTCCGGCCGCCGGTCCACCTCACGCCGACGACGACTGATCGCGGGCGGTGGCCGGAGCAGTGGTTCACCCAGTTCGAGGGCGCGGGGCTCGACGGGCTGATCGCCAAGTCGCCCGAGGGCCTGTACGAGCCGGACAAGCGGGTCATGCTCAAGGTCAAGCACGAGCGCACCGCGGACTGCGTGGTGGCGGGCTACCGGCCGCACAAGACGGGCGACGACGCGATCGGCTCGCTGCTGCTCGGCCTGTACCAGGCCACGGGCGAGCTCGCCAGCGTCGGCGTGATCGGCGCGTTCCCGATGGCGATGCGGCGCGAGCTGCAGGGCCGAGCTCGAGCCGCTGGTCACGACGTTCGAAGGCCACCCGTGGAACTGGGCGAGGCCCGAGCCGGGCACCCGCACGCCGCGCAGCTCCGAGTACAGCCGGTGGAACGTGGGCAAGGACCTGTCGTTCGTCCCGCTGCGCCCGGAGCGCGTGGTCGAGGTCCGCTACGACCACATGGAGGGGACGCGGTTCCGGCACACGGCGCAGTTCGTCCGCTGGCGCCCGGACCGCGCGCCGTCCTCCTGCACGTTCGAGCAGCTTGAGGAGCCGGTCAGCTACAGCCTGGCGGAAATCCTTGGCAAGAATCCATGATCCTCAAGCGATAGGGGCTGACTGGATGGCTGACCCGAAGACGGTCATCGAGGTGGCGGGGCCGGGAGGTGGCGGTCTCCAACCCGCAGAAGGTCTACTTTCCGCGAACCGGGCACACCAAGCTCGACCTCGTCCGGTACTACCTGGCCGTCGCCGACGGGGCGCTGCGCGGGGCGGCCGGGCGGCCGATGGCGCTCAAGCGGTTCGTGAACGGCGCCGAGGAAGAGCCGTTCTTCCAGAAGCGCGCCCCGTCGTCCCGCCCGGCGTGGATCGAGACCGCCGAGCTGCGGTTTCCCTCCGGCCGGACCGCCGACGAGGTCGTGCTGCGGGACGCCGCCGGCCTGGCGTGGGTGGCCAACCTGGGCTGCATCGACCTCAACCCGCACCCGGTGCTCGCGTCCGACCTCGACCATCCCGACGAGCTGCGCGTTGACCTGGACCCGGTGCCCGGCGTGCAGTGGCCGCAGATCATCGCCGTGGCGCTGGAGGCGCGGGCCGTGCTCGCCGACTTCGGGCTGACCGGCTGGGCGAAGACGTCGGGCTCGCGCGGCATGCACATCTACGCGCGCATCGCGCCTTCCTGGTCGTTCACCGACGTCCGCCGGGCGGCGGTGGCGGTGGCGCGCGAGATCGAGCGGCGGGCCCCCGACCTGGCCACGTCGAAGTGGTGGAAGGAGGAGCGGCACGGGGTCTTCGTCGACTACAACCAGAACGCCAAGGACCGCACGGTCGCGTCGGCCTACTCCGTCCGCCCGCTGCCCGACGCGCGCGTATCGACGCCGCTGACCTGGGACGAGGTCCCTGCCTGCGACCCTTCCGCGTTCACGATCGACACGGTGCCCGCGCGCTTCGCGCAGATCGGCGACCCCTGGTCGGGCATCGACGAGGCGGCCGGCTCGCTCGACGCGCTGCTCGAGCAGGCGGCCCGCGACGAGGCCGCCGGACTGCCGGACGCCCCCTGGCCGCCGCACTACGAGAAGCAGGAGGGCGAGGACGCCCGCGTCCAGCCGTCCAAGCGCCGCGCTCCCGCGAAGGCCGGGCGAGGGGGCGGCACGAGCGGCCAGGGCGCCGCCGAGCGCGGCGAAGCCGATTCACCGAGCCCGACCGGCCGCCGCAAGTCGACCAAGCCACTGATAGAGATCGCCCGCGCCAAGACCAAGGACGAGGCGCTGGAGGGCCTAGAGCGCTGGAAGTCACGCCACCCGGACGTCTGGCCGCTGCTAGAGGCAAAGGACGTGCTGGTGGACTCGATGCGCGGCCGCAGCTCCACCTGGACCAGGATCCGGGTCAACCTGGAGCACGTGCCCGGGGCCGCAGCGCCCGCCCCAGGAGCCGCTGGAGGTCGACTACGACCCGTGGGTGGACTGACAGGGCATCGAAGGGCCGCCGCCCCGCTCGTAGGTGCCAGCCCGAGTCACGTTCCGCCGGCCAGGGCAGCCGAACGGGACATTCCCGAAGGGGGACGGCTACGGCGAGGCCGGTTGCCCGGCCGCGGGAAATTACCGGCAGCGCGAAACACGGCGTGATAATTCGTCATCCCGCTGTAACAAGGGGCCCGGCTAGCGGGGCTATTGTGCTGGCATGCTGATCTCCCCGCACGAGCAAGAACGGCTGCTCATCCACGTGGCGGCCGGACTCGCGAAGGAGCGCCGGGCGCGCGGGCTGAGGCTGAACTACCCCGAGGCGGTCGCCCTGATCACGTCGTTCCTCCTGGAGGGCGCGCGCGACGGCCGGGCGGTGGTCGAGCTGATGGCCGCCGGGCGGACCGTGCTGACCAGGGAGGACGTGATGGACGGGGTGCCCGAGATGCTGACGGAGGTCCAGGTCGAGGCCACGTTCCCCGACGGGACCAAGCTCGTCACCGTGCACGAGCCGATCCCGTGAGCTCCGCCTACGTCATCCCCGGCGAGATCCTGCCCGGCGAGGGCCCGGTCACGCTGAACGCGGGCAGGCCGCGGTCACGCTGACGGTGGCGAACACCGGCGACCGGCCGGTCCAGGTCGGCTCGCACTTCCACTTCGCGCAGGCCAACGCGGCGCTGCGGTTCGACCGGGACCTCGCCTGGGGCCGCCGGCTGAACGTCCCGGCCGGCACCGCGGTGCGGTTCGAGCCGGGCGTCGAGCGTGAGGTGTCGCTGGTCCCGCTGGCCGGGCGGCGGGTCGTGCCCGGCCTGCAGACGGGCGGCCGCCGGCTCCTCGACGCCCGGCAGTCGCCGCTCGCTGAGGAGACTCAGTGAGCGAGCTGAGCCGCGAGCGCTACGCGCTGCTGTACGGGCCGACCGCCGGCGACCGGATCCGGCTGGCCGACACCTCGCTGCTCATCGAGGTCGAGCGGGACCTGTGCGCGGGCGGCGACGAGGCGGTCTTCGGCGGCGGGAAGGTGATCCGCGAGTCGATGGGCCAGGCGTCGCCACGCGCGCCGAGGGCACGCCCGACCTGGTCATCACCGGCGCGGTCATCCTCGACCACTGGGGCGTCGTCAAGGCCGACGTCGGCGTCCGGGACGGCCGGATCACGCGCGATCGGCAAGGCCGGCAACCCCGACATCATGGACGGCGTCCACCCCGACCTGGTGATCGGGCCGTCCACCGAGGTGATGGCGGGCAACGGGCTGATCCTGACCGCGGGCGGGATCGACTGCCACGTGCACATGATCTCGCCGACGCAGCTTCCCGAGGCGCTCGGCGGCGGGATCACCACGCTGATCGGCGGCGGCACCGGGCCGGCCGAGGGAACCAAGGCGACCACGGTCACCCCGGGCGCGTGGCACCTGGCCCGGATGCTCGAGGCCACCGACGCCTGGCCGGTGAACATCGTGCTGCTCGGCAAGGGCAACACGGTGTCCGCCGACGCCCTGTGGGAGCAGCTGCGGGCCGGGGCGGCCGGGTTCAAGCTGCACGAGGACTGGGGCACGACGCCCGCCGCGATCGACGCCTGCCTGTCGGTGTCGGCGGCGGCGGGCGTGATGGCGGCGATCCACACCGACACGCTGAACGAGGCGGGGTTCGTCGAGGACACCCTCCGCGCGATCGCCGGCCGGCCGATCCACGCCTACCACACGGAGGGCGCGGGCGGCGGCCACGCGCCGGACATCATCACGGTGGCCGCGCGAGCCCAACGTGCTGCCCTCGTCGACCAACCCGACCCGCCCGCACACGGTGAACACCGTCGACGAGCACCTCGACATGCTCATGGTCTGCCACCACCTGAACCCCGCCGTGCCCGAGGACCTCGCGTTCGCCGAGTCGCGGATCCGCCCGTCGACGATCGCGGCCGAGGACATCCTGCACGACATGGGCGCGATCTCCATGATCGGCTCCGACTCCCAGGCGATGGGCCGGATCGGCGAGGTCGTGCTGCGCACCTGGCAGACCGCGCACGTGATGAAGTCGCGGCGGGGGGCGCTCGCCGGCTACGGGGCGGTGCCGTCGGACAGCGACGGCGCCCGCGGCGCGGACAACGCCCGGGCCCGCCGCTACGTCGCGAAGTACACGATCTGCCCGGCGATTGCCCACGGGCTCGACGACCGGATCGGCTCCGTCGAGCCCGGCAAGCTGGCGGACCTGGTGCTGTGGCACCCCGCCTTCTTCGGCGTCCGGCCGCACGTGGTGCTCAAGGGCGGGTTCGTCGCCTGGGCCGCGATGGGCGACGCCAACGCGTCGATCCCGACCCCGCAGCCGGTGCTGCCCCGCCCGATGTGGGGCGCCTACGGCCGCGTGCCCGCGCGGACGTCGCTCTCGTTCGTCTCCCCCGCCGCGCTCGAGGCGGGCCTGGCCGACCGGCTCGGCCTCGCCCGCGAGCTGGTCCCGGTCGCGGACGTCGCTCGCCGGGGCAAGGCCGACCTGGTGAACAACGACGCGCTGCCCGACATCCGGGTCGACCCGGACACGTTCACCGTCCGCATCGACGGCGAGGTCGTCGAGGCCGCCCCGGCCGCCGAGCTCCCGATGGCCCAGCGCTACTTCCTGTTCTGATGGGCAGGTGCTGATGAGCGTGGCCGCCCTCCTGCTCGGGGACTCGCGGTTCCCCGCCGGGGGGCACGCCACTCGGGCGGCGTTGAGCCGGCGGTGACGGCCGGCACCGTGACCGACCTGGACAGCCTTGAGTGGTTCCTCCGCGGGCGCCTGCGGACGGCGGGCCTGGTCGCGGCCGCCTTGTCGGCCGCGGCGTGCGCGGGCGCCTTGGCTTGGGCCGGGGAGGAGTCGGCGGCGGACGTTCGGGACGATGCGTTCTGGCGCGAGCTCGACGCCGAGGCCGACGCGCGGACGCCGGCCCCAGCGCAGCGGGCGGCCTCGCGGCGGCAGGGGCGGGCGCTGCTGCGCGCGGCCCGGGTCGCCTGGCCGGACGCGCCGGGCTGGCGCGCCTCGCGGCCTCCGTCGCCCGGCAACGGGCGGGCCGCATCACGCGGTCGTGCTCGGGGCGGCCGCGGCGGCGGCCGGGTGCGTGCCCGCCGAGGCCGCGCGGATCGCCGCCTACCAGGCCGTCGCCGGGCCGGCCAGCGCGGCGGTCCGGCTGCTCGCCCTCGACCCGATGCGGGCGACCGGGGTGCTGGCCGGGCTCGCCCGCGGAATCGACCAGGTCGCGGCCCTGGGCGCCGGACTACGCCGAGGGGCCGCTCGGTCGACCTGCCCGGCGCGTCCGCGCCGGCCCTTGACCTGCTGGCGGAAACGCATATCAGAGCGGAGGTGCGGCTCTTTGAGTCCTGAAAGCGCGCACGACAACACCCAGGACCACGGTGTCCTTGACCACGGTGTCCTTGACCACGGGGCCCTTGACCACGGGGCCCTTGACGGGGCTACGGCCCGCACGACCATAGCGTCGACCAGCACGCGGCACCGCCGCGGGCGGGGCGGGCGCTGCGGATCGGCATCGGCGGGCCCGTCGGCTCGGGCAAGACGGCGCTGGTCGCGGCGTTGTGCCGGGCGCTGCGGGACGACGTCGCCCTCGCCGTGGTCACCAACGACATCTACACGACCGAGGACGCGGACTTCCTGCGCCGGGCGGGCGTGCTCGACCTGGACCGGATCGTCCCGGTGCGGACCGGCTGCTGCCCGCACACCGCGATCCGCGATGACATCGCGGCGAACCTGGACGCGGTGGAGGACCTGGAGGAGCGCTTCTGGCCGCTTGACCTGGTGCTGGTGGAGAGCGGCGGCGACAACCTCACCGCGACGTTCTCCCGCGGGCCTGGCCGACCTGCAGATCTTCGTGCTCGACGTGTCCGGCGGAGACAAGGTGCCGCGCAAGGGCGGTCCCGGCGTCACCTTCTCCGACCTGCTGGTGATCAACAAGACCGACCTCGCGCCGCTGGTCGGCGCGTCGCTCGCGGTGATGGCGCGCGACGCCGCCGCGGTCCGCGCGGGGGCGCCCGGTGCTGTTCACCTCGCTGCGCGAGGACCCGCTGGCGGCCGAGGTCGCCGCCTGGGTGCGGGCCGCCGTCGGCAAGGCCGCGACGGTCTAGCCGGACGACCGCGTGATGACTCCCACGGCCGCGCGCTTCACCGGGAACCGGCTCTGCGCCGCGGCGTCGATCGAGGCGGCCGCGGGGCCCGGCGGAGCGACCCGGCTGCCGGTGCTCGCCTCGCAGGCGCCGCTCGTGCTGCGGCGCACGCCCGCCGCCGTCTACCTGGTCGGCGGGGCGGCGGGGCCGCTCGGCGGAGACTCGCTCGCGCTGCGCATCACGGTGGGGGCCGGCGCCTTCCTCCGGGTGCGCACGGCGGCGGCGGCGATCGCGCTGCCCGGGCTCGACGGGCTCGAGTCGGTGCTGCGGGTCTCCGTGACCGTCGCCGCACGGCGGGCGGCTCGAGTACCTGCCGGAGCCGGTCGTCGTCACGGCGGGGGCCCGGCACGCGACGCTCGTGTCGGTGGCGCTCGCGGCCGGCGCCTCGCTGGTGCTCCGCGACGAGATCTGCTCGGGCGGCACGGCGAGGCGGGCGGGACGGGCCCGGTCGGTGCTGCGGGTTTCCTACGCGGGACGGCCCCTGCTGCGGCAGTCTCGTCGCGGTCTAGGGCACCGACCCGGCCAGCCTCGGGCCCGCCGTGCTGGCCGGGCACCGGGCGGTCGGCACCTGCTGCTCGCGGGTCCAGCCGGTCCAGCGCTCTACCGGCCAGACGCCGCGCGCGGTGGCGACGCTGCACCGTCCAAGGCGGGGCCCGGGGGATCCAGGTCGCCGCCCTCGCCGGCAGACGCGGCCGACGCTCGCGGCGGCATGACCGCTCGCCGGTGCCCGGATGTCCTAGGTGGACCGCGCGGGCGCAACGACTGGCGGGCTGACTCTGCAGGCAACAGTGGACGTGCGTCTGGTGTCGCTAGGACGACAGCACCATGACGTCCATGCTCTGCCGGCGAGGGACCGCTCTCGGCGGTCAGGCGGGGATGGCGGCGTAGGCGGTCGTGCTTGGCAGGCCGACCGGGCCGGGGTGGAGGCGGAGCAGGCGGCCGGCCAGGGGCTGCGCCCTCAGCTCCGCTTCCGTCAGGCCGACGCTCGCGCTCGTCACGTAGAGGTCGCTCATTCCCGGGCCGCCGAACGCGCAGCTGGTGGGCTGCGAGACGGGCACCTCGAGCACCGCGTCCAGGCCGCCGTCCGGCGCGAACCGGCGCAGCACGCCGCCGCCCCACATGGCGACCCAGACGTAGCCGTCCGCGTCCACCGTGAGCCCGTCGGGGACGCCGTCGAAGGCGGACAGGTCGGCGAAGACGCGGCGCTGGAACGCCTCGCCGACGGCGGGGTCGTAGTCGAACACGTCGATCCGGCGCATCGGGGAGTCGACGTAGTACATCCGCGCCGCCGTCCGGTGACCAGCCAAGCCCGTTGGAGACCGTCACGCCCTTGACGACCGTGGTCAGCACGCCGCCGGCGTCGAGCCGGTACAGCTCGCCGAGCGGCTCGCTCTCGTCGACGTGCATGGAGCCGACCCAGACCCGCCCCGCGGGGTCCACGCCCGCGTCGTTGAACCGGACGCCCTCGCGCGCGGGCACTTCCGCGATGACCCGGGTGGTCCACTGCCCGCCCCGCTCGGCGGGCAGGTGCAGGGCGAGCTTGGCTGCCGCCCGCGGTCAGGATGCCGCCGCCGACGGCGGGGAACGCCGCCGACACCGCGCCGAGGTGATGGTGGCCGTCTCGCCGGACGGGAAGTAGGTGCGGTGCAAGCTGGCCGCGGTGGATGTCCACCCAGAGCAGGCAGTCATCTTCCGGCACCCAGTACGGGCCCTCGCCGAGCACCGCCGCCACGTCGCCAACCGGCGCGGCGACCGCCGCCGTGCGCACACTTACCACTGCGATCCCCCTTGCGCTCTCGTCCCTGACAGACATTAACGAACGTCTACCCAGTCCGGTGACCAGTACCACAACCGCGCGGCCGGTCGTGCGCCGCGCGGACTGGGCATTACCTTCACCTGGGGTTTGTTTACCTGTAAGTAACTAGACGATTCTAGCTGCTTACGATGGACGCGAGGGGTCCCTTCGCGGGCTCCCGGGAAGGAGCTGTCGTCCATGCCAGGTGTTCTTGACGCACGTAATCGTGACTCGGTGATCCAGGCGCTGGCCGCGGAGCCGCTCGACGTGCTGGTCATCGGCGGTGGTATCACCGGGGCCGGTGCCGCGCTCGACGCGGCGTCGCGTGGCCTGCGGGTCGGCCTCGTCGAGTCACGCGACCTGGCGGCGGGCACCTCCTCGCGGTCGTCGAAGCTGATCCACGGCGGGCTCCGCTACCTGGAGCAGGGCGACTTCAAGCTGGTCAAGGAGGCCCTGCGGGAGCGCGACCTGCTGGTGAGCAGGCTGGCGCCGCACCTGGTGCGGCCGGTGCCCTTCCTCTACCCGCTGTACAAGAAGGTCGTCGAGCGCCCTTACGTCGGCGCGGGGCTCGTGCTGTACGACGCGATGGAAGGGCGTCAAGCGGCCCGTCCCGCACCACCGGCACCTGACCACGCGGGGCGCGCTCCGCCGGGCGCCCGCGCTGCGGCCCGACCGGCTGGCGGGCGCGATGATGTACTACGACGCCCAGGTAGACGACGCCCGGTACACGATCACGGTGGCGCGCACGGCCGCCAGGCACGGGGCCCACGTGCTTACCCGGGCGTCCGCCGTGTCCCTGCTGCGCGACGGCTCGCGGGTGACCGGCGCGGTCGTCCGGGACGAGGAGACCGGGCGCACCTTCGACGTGCGCGCCGCCCGGGTGATCGTGTGCGCCGGGGTGTGGTCGGACCTGGTCCACGAGGCGAGCGGCGTGCGGGCCGGCTACCAGGTGCGGATGTCCAAGGGCGTGCACCTGGTGATGCCGCGGTCCGCCATCGACGCGGACACCGGGATGATCGTGCGGACGAGCAAGAGCGTGCTGTTCTTCATCCCCTGGGACACGCGGTGGATCGTCGGGACCACGGACACCGAGTGGTCGGGCGACCGGGCCGAGCCCGCCGCCACCGCCGAGGACGTCGACTACATACTCCGCGAGGCCAACCGCGTGCTCGCCCGGCCGCTGACCCGCGCGGACGTGCTGGCGGTCTACGCCGGCCTGCGCCCGCTCGTCGCGGAGCCCCCGGCCGACCCCCGCGCGGGAGACAAGGCCGGCGGCACCGAGAAGCCCACGACCAAGCTGTCCCGCGAGCACGTCGTGGACACGCCGTTGCCCGGCCTCGCGTCGATCGCCGGCGGCAAGTTCACCACCTACCGGCTGATGGCCCGGGACGTGGTAGACGCCGCGGTCGCCGACCTGCCCGGGCCGGTCGCCGCCGTCGGTGACCGGCCAGCTGCCGCTGCTCGGCGCGGACGGGCTGCCCGCGGTCCGCGCGTCCGCGGCCCGGCTCGCGTCCGACTACGACGTGCCCGCTGGCCGTGGCCGCGCACCTGATCGCGCGGTACGGCTCGCTCGCGACCGAGGTACTCGACCTGATCCGCGACGACAAGACGCTCGGCCGGCCGCTGCTCGACGGCCATCCGTACCTGCGCGCGGAGGTCGCCTACGCGGTCACCCACGAGGGCGCGCTGCACGCCGAGGACGTGCTCGCCCGCCGGGTCCGGCTGCTTATCGAGTCGTCCGACGCCGGGCTTTCCGCCGCGCCGGAGGTGACCGCGATCATGGCCGGGCTGCTTGGCTGGAACCGCAGGCGCCGTGCCGCCGAACTCCGCCGCTACCAGGACTTCGCCACCGCCAACGCCGCCGCGCTGCGGGCCCCGCGCCCCGGCTCGAGCGCGTCGGCCGAGGTCGCCGTCCCCGCGTAGACGTCATCGCGAGAACCGTTGCTCTTGAGCTAGCAGGAGCTGGTCCTGGCTGGCGCGCAAGCGGCTGGCTCCGAGCGGTGCCTGGGCCGCCTGGTGGCCCGCCGTGATCCTGTGAGGCCTGCCGGTCTTGGTGCCACTGGCTGCCGGGGGTCTCGCGGGCGGAGCGGCTTCGCTGGGCGCGGCCGTAGCCGCCGGTGACGTTCCTGGCCCGCGCCTGGGCTGGCCAGGCCGCGTCCTCTGGGGCGGCGTGGTTCCCTGCCGCGCGGCACCCGGCCGACGGCCTAGCCCGCACCGTCAGAATCCATGCGAAACGCAGCTCAAGCCATGCGTAAACAGCGCCGAACAGACGCAGCTGTTCTGTGCCGCGCGAACGGCCCGCCACGGCCTTGCCTGGCGGGCCGTTGCCGGTGCGCGGTGGCGGGGCGGCGGCGCGGTGTGGCGGCGCGCGGTGGTGGCGGCGCGGTGTGACCTGTTTACACTTTTACGATCTGTTTACAAGAGATATATTGGCTACCGGGATAGTAGGGAGTCCGGCGGCCCGGCGGGCTCGGTGAACTGGAGTCTGCTTTGGATCTCAACCCCTATGTGGTGCTTGGCAGCGCGGTCGTGGGGCTGCTCGTGGGGCTGACCGGGGCAGGCGGCGGGGCGCTCATGACGCCCATGCTGATCCTGCTGTTCAACGTCAAGCCGGCCGCGGCGATCTCCAGCGACCTCGTCGCCGCCGTCGTGATGCGGCCGGTCGGGTCGCTCGTGCACATGCGCAAGGGGACGGTCAACTACCGGCTCGTCGGCTGGATGTGCGCGGGGTCGGTGCCGATGGCGTTCCTCGGCGCGTACCTGCTGCACCTGCTCGGGGCCGGCTCAGTCAGCAGGGCGCGGCCCAGCAGCAGAACGTGGAGTATCGCGCTCGGCGCGGCGCTGCTCGCGGGCACGGCGGCCATGGTGCTCCGGTCGTGGCTTGACCGGCGGTCGGGGCAGGCGCGGACGCAGTCCGTCGCCGCCGTGCGCGTCCGGCCCGCCGCCACGATCGCGATCGGCGCGGTCGGCGGGCTCGTCGTCGGCATGACGTCGGTCGGCTCCGGGTCGCTGATGATCGTGCTGCTGCTGTTCACCTACCCGGCGCTCGCGGCCGGGCAGCTCGTCGGCACCGACCTGACCCAGGCGGTACCGCTGACGGCGGCCGCCGCGCTCGGCGCGCTGCTGTTCGGGCACGTGCAGTTCGGGCTGACCACGGCGGTCGTCATCGGGTCGGTGCCCGCGGTGCTCGTCGGCTCGCTCCTGTCCTCGCGGGCGCCGGACAAGTACATCAGGCCGGTGATCACCTTCGTGATCTTCGCCTCCGGGCTCAAGTACGCGGGCATGGGCACGACCGCCCTCGGCTGGACGCTCTGCCTGGTGCTGCTGGCCTGCGGCGGGTACTGGCTGGCGCGGAACAAGCCCTGGCGGAGTACGCGATCCGGCCGGCGACGCGACCGCCCGTGAGCAACTGGCCGAAGAGACCAGGCGTGACCAGCTCGCCGACAAGCCCGGCTAACGGTGGGCTGGGGGTGCGGGGGCAGGTCGGGCGGCTGACATGCTTGACCGGTGACTGAAGAAGACGGACGGAACGCCGGCCGGGATGCAGGACGCCAGCAGGGACGAGGGGCCGCAGTTCGCGCTGCCGCTCGTCATCCGGGTCGAGCGGGCCACGCCGCCGGCCAGGACCGACGCGCTTGAGGGGGCGGCGCGCGCGGTGCTGCGCTTCCTGTCCGACCCCCGGGTCACCGAGCCGGGCGGTGAATGGGCCGCGGCGGCCAGGGCCTGGGAGGACGCGCGCATCAGGAAGGTAGTCAGGCGGGCGCGGGGCGCGGCCTGGGAGCGGGCGAGCGCGCTGCCCGGGATCACCGTGACGCACCGCTCGGCCGAGGTCCGCGTCTACCCGCCGGTGCCGGTGGATGAGTGGCCCGCCGACCTCGCCCGGCTGCAGGTGTCCGGAACCGATTTCGATGACCCGCGGGCGCCAGGGGAGCCCGCCGCGGCGACGCCCGTCCTCTGGCTGAACCCGGGGCTGCCCATGACGGCGGGCAAGGCGATGGCGCAGGCCGGGCACGGGGCCCAGCTGGCGTGGTGGGCGACTGTCACCACGCGCCCGTTCCGAATGGCTTGACCGTGACTTTGACCTCGCCGTGCGGACCGCGGGCGAGGAGCAATGGGCGGACCTGCTCGCGAGCGGGCTGCCGGTGGTGACCGACGGCGGATTCACCGAGGTGGCGCCTGGATCTGCCACGGTGGTCGCGGACCATCCGGCGCTGCGCGCGGTGCTGAATCGTCGCGCTGACCGGGGATACTCCGGCCGCCAGGGCCTGATGCGAAGCCGGTAAATAGGTATCTGTCGATCATCGTTAATTCGCCGCCTGGCGGACGGCGGTTACTTCGGCGGTCGCCACTTTTCTGCGGCGACACGCGGTTTTTGCGGTATGCCGCCCGTAAGATGCCCCCTACACCGCTTCGCATGTGGGAGGGCAGCGAACATGGGTGCTCAGCGTGCTGGGGCACCGGTCCTCACCGGATCCGTCCCTCCGCTTGCCCCCTTCTACCACGCGCGGCAGGAAACCGGCTTCGACCTGGCCGACGCGCTGCGGCCGGGCGAGACGGTCCTCCTCGTCCCCGCGCTGCTCGGGACCGGCGGGACGGGCAAGACCCAGCTGGCGATCGGGTTCGCGCACGCGATGTGGTCGGCGCGGGCGGTTGACCTGCTGGCCTGGGTCCCCGCGGGAAACCGGAGCGCGATCATCGCCGGCTACGCGCGGGCGGCGGCGGACCTGGGCCTGCTGGGCGACGAGGAGCCGTCCGCCGGCACGGCCGACAGCGCCGCGCGGCGCTTCCTCGACTGGCTGCGCACGACCGAGCGCCGCTGGGCGGTGGTACTCGACGGCGTGGCCTCCCCCGTCGACGTCGACGAGCTGTGGCCGCGCGGCCCGGCGGGCCAGGTCGTCGTGACCAGCCGGCTGCGTGAGTCCGAGCTCGCCTGGTCCGGCGCCGGCGTGACCGCGCACGCCGTCGGCGGGTTCAGCAGGCGGGAGGCGCTCGCCTACCTCAACGCGCGGCTCACCGCCTTCCCCGACCAGCGGATCGAGGCGCTTGACCTGGCCGAGGACCTCGGCGGGCTGCCGATCGCGCTCGCCCAGGCCGCCGCGGTGGTCAGCGTGGCCGGAGAGCACCTGCCGGGACTACCGGGCCGCGTACGCGGAGCGCCTGCGGACCACCACGGAGACGCTCGTCGAGGGCTGCCCGCAGTCGCTGCTCGCCACCTGGTCACTCGCCGTCGAGCACGCCCACGAGCTGCCGCCTGCCGGCCTTTCCTGGCCCGCGCTGGTCTTCGCCGCGGCCCTCGACACCAGCGGGATCCCGGCCGCCGTGCTCACCTCCCCCGCCGCGTGCGCGCTACATCACGGGGCGCACGGGCACCGGAAGCACGGGTCTCACCGGAAGCACGGGCACCGCTGGCGACGGCCAGGCGGGCGCCGACGGGAACCTCGTGCGGTCCGCCTACGCCGCCCTGGAGCGGCTCGGCCTGCTCAGCGTGGACCCGCGCCAGCGCGGTGCGCACCGTCTGGCTGCACACGGCGGTGCGGGCCGCGGTGCGCGCCTACCTGGCGCCGGGCAACGTCGAGCAGGTGGCGGCGGCCGCGGCCGCGGCGCTGCTCGAGGCCTGGCCGGAGCCGGGCGCCCCGGGAAGCGGCCCCCAGCTCAGCCAGGCGCTGCGGGACTCCGCCGCCGCGCTGCGCGCCTTCGCGGGCGACCTGCTGTGGAAGCCGGAGGCGCACCCGGTGCTGCTGCGGGCGGGGACGTCGCTCACGGAGGCCCCGGCGCTCACCGACGCCGCGATCGGGTACTGGCAGGCGCTCAGCGCCGCGAGCAGCCAGCTGCTCGGGTACGGGCACGCGCAGTCGGTGCTCGCCAGGGACCGGCTCGCCGACGCCTTCGCCGGCAGCGAGCGCGCTCGCCGAGGCGCTGCCCGTCTTCGAGGCGGCGCTCTCCGACCGCGAGGCGACCTTCGGCGCCGCAGCACCCGGAGACGGTCACCGCGCGGCTGAACGTGGCCAGGTCGCTGAACGCGGCCGGGCGCGAGCCCGAGGCGATCGCGCTGTACGAGCAGGTGCTCGCGGCGCGGGAGCGGGCGGGCGGGCCCGGGCACCGGGAGACGCTCGCGGTGCGGGTACAGCTCGCCGCCGCCTACGAGGCGGCGGGCAGCCGCGGCGACAGCATCAAGCTGTACGAGCGGGCGCTCGCCGACGCCGAGCGGGAACTCGGCCCGACCGCACCGGGACACGCTGTCCGCCCGGGTCAGCCTGGCGCGGCGCGTACCTGGCGCGGGCCAGGCGCGCGAGGCGATCGCCGCGTTCCAGCGGGCGCTCGCCGACACCGAGCGCACGGCCGGCGCGGACGACCCGGCCACGCTGGCCACGCGGGCCAGCCTGGCCGGCGCCTACCGGGCCGCGGGCAAGACCAAGGACGCGATCGCCTGCTGCGAGCGGGTGCTCGCCGACCGGGAGCGGCTGTTCGGCGCGGACCACCCCGACACGGTCGCCGCGCGCGGCAGCCTCGGCTACGCCTACCGCACCGCCGGGCGGCTGAAGGACGCCATACCGCAGTACGAGCGGGTGGTGGCGGACCGGGAGCGGCTGCTGCCCGCCGGCCATCGCGACACGCTCGCCGCGCGGGCCATCCTCGGCCTCCGCCTACCAGCAGGGACGGCGGCTGCGGGAGGCGATCACCACCTACGAGCGGGTGGTCGCCGACAGCGAGCGGGCGCTCGGCCCCGGCGACATCGACACGCTGACCGCCAGGTGCAACCTGGCCACCGCGTACTACGAGGCAGGCCGGATGACCGACGGGGTCAGGGTGCTGCGCCGCGCGCTCGCCGACTGCGAGCGGTACCTGGGCGCGGACCACCCGATGACCAGCACGGTCAGGGACAACCTGCAAGCGGCGACGGAGTGACTCGTCATGGCCCCACAGCAGTTTGACTACATCATCGTCGGCGGCGGCTCGGCGGGCAGCGCGCTGGCCGCCCGGCTGTCGGCCGACCCGACCACCCGGGTGCTCGTGCTCGAGGCGGGCAGGCCTGACTACCGCTGGGACCCGTTCATCCACATGCCCGCGGCGCTGACGTTCCCGATCGGCTCGCGGTTCTACGACTGGAAGTACGAGTCGGAGCCCGAGCCGCACCTGAACGGGCGGCGGATCTACCACGCGCGCGGCAAGGTGCTCGGCGGGTCGTCGTCGATCAACGGGATGATCTTCCAGCGCGGCAACCCGCTCGACTACGAGCGGTGGGCCGCCGACCCGGGGATGTCGACGTGGTCCTACGCGCACTGCCTGCCGTACTTCAAGCGGATGGAGAACTGCCTGGCGGCGCCGGGCACGCCCGACGAGGAGTTCCGCGGCACCGACGGGCCGCTCGTGCTCGAGCGCGGCCCGGTCACCAACCCGCTGTTCGGCGCGTTCTTCGAGGCGGTGCAGCAGGCCGGGTACCCGCTGACGACCGACGTGAACGGGTTCAGGCAGGAGGGGTTCGCCGCCTTCGACAGGAACATCTCCGACGGGCGGCGGCTGTCGGCGGCGCGGGCTTACCTGCACCCGGTGCATGTCCCGGCCGAACCTGCGGGTGGTGACCTGGGCGCACACCACGCGGATCCTGTTCAACGGGACGCGGGCGACCGGGGTGGAGTTCGTGCTCCGCGGTGACGCCGGGGTCGCCACCGTCGCCTCCGCGCCGCGCCGCGCCTACGGCGGCGAGGTGATCGTGTGCGCCGGGGCGTTCGGTTCGCCGCAGCTGCTGCAGCTCTCCGGGGTCGGCAACGCGCCGGACCTGTCGGCGCTCGGCATCCCCGTCGTCGCCGACCTGCCCGGGGTCGGCGAGAACATGCAGGACCACCTGGAGGTCTACGTCCAGTACGGGTCGAAGCTGCCGGTGTCGGTCGCGCCGGCGCTGAAGTGGCGCAACCGCCCCTCCGTGGCGCTGCGCTGGGCGCTGGCCCGGTCGGGGCCCGGGGCCACGAACCACTTCGAGGCGGGCGGCTTCGTCCGGTCCAACGACGCCGTCCGCTACCCCAACCTCATGTTCCACTTCCTGCCCATCGCGATCCGCTACGACGGGTCCGCGCCCGCCGGCGGCCACGGGTACCAGGTGCACATCGGCCCGA
This sequence comes from uncultured Actinomycetota bacterium, assembly GCA_963767685.1. Lineage (GTDB taxonomy): Bacteria > Actinomycetota > Actinomycetes > Streptosporangiales > Streptosporangiaceae > Trebonia. The sequence continues at coordinate 599,536 of CAVYEZ010000001.1, read as the reverse complement.
TGTACTCGGACTCGCGCGGCACGGTGAAGCTGACCTCGGCCTCGCCGTTCGACAAGCCCGCCCTGCGGTTCAACTACCTGTCCACGCGCCACCGACCGCGCCGAGTGGACCGAGGCGATCGCGATCGCGCGGCGGATCCTCAGCCAGCCGGCGTTCGACGAGTTCAACGCCGGCGAGCTGTCGCCTGGCCCGTCGGTCGTCCACCGAGGAGGAGGTGCTCGACTGGGTGGCGCGGGACGCGGAGACCGCGCTGCACCCGTCCTGCACCTGCGCGATGGGCACCGGGCCGCTGTCGGTCACCGATCCCGAGTCGCTCGCGGTGCACGGGGTGTCGGGGCTGCGGGTCGTTGACGCGTCCGTCATGCCGTATGTCACGAACGGAAACATTTACGCGCCGACGATGATGATCGCGGAGAAGGCGGCCGACCTGATCATGGGCAACACGCCGCTCACGCCTGAGGCAATTCCGTATTACCGCCATGAATCGGGCGCGGGCGTCGAGTAGGGGCCGATGCCGCGTCGGCCTTGTGTGCCACACGGCGAAAACGGCGCCATCCTTGTGTGCCACCGGGGCAAATCAAAGCGTCTTCGGGGGCCACAAGGCCGATAGAGCTGGCCCTGGGGGCCACAAGGCCGGTCCGGAATGGCCGTGGGTGCCACGGGGCCATATGGGCGGCGGGCCCGCGCGGCAATTGGGGTGTCCCTTTGGCCCGGAGAGGTAACGGGAGGGGCGCCTGGGGCCAGCGAGGCAATAGGACCGTTTGCCCACATCGTGGAACCAATCGCGGTATGGCGGTGAATGTCTGGACAGTAGACGGGGAATCTCCGCATCATCATGTGCAAATCAATGACCGATCGATGGGAGCTGCCCTTATGCCCGGCCCGGAAGATGACCCGCTCCCGGAGGCGGTCGCGCTCGTCGAGGGGGCCGCGCGCGCGGGCCTGAGGCTCCGGCTGCTCGGCGGGCTCGGCGTGCGGGTGCTCTGCCCGGACTTCCCGCCCGCCTGCGGGCCGGCCAGGACATGGACCTGGCCTGCGGGTCCAAGGGGCGGCGGGACGTCGTCGCCTACCTGGAAAAGAGCGGCTGCGTCCCCGACAAGATGTTCAACTCGCTCAACGGCGACCGGCAGATGTACTTCACCGCCCCGTCCGGGCGGCCCGTCGACGTCATGGTCGACCGGCTCGTCATGTGCCACACGCTGGACTTCCGGCCCTCGTTCGGCAACGCCTCGCTCACCCTCGACCCCGCCGACCTGCTGCTGTCCAAGCTGCAGATCTTCGAGCTGAACGCCAAGGACGCTCGCGACATCACGCACCTGCTGTCCGGGGTCCCGGCCGGCGAGCGGCCGCCGGGCGACGGCGCCCCGTTTATCAGCACGGCCCGCTTCGGCGAGGTGCTCGCCGGGGACTGGGGCTGGTGGCGGACCACCACCGGGAACCTGGAGAAGCTGCCCGCGCTGCTCGCGGAGAGCCCGGAGATGATCCCGCCGCAGCCCCGGTTCGACGCGGTCGAGCAGGCGGCCCGGCTGCTCGACGTGGCCAAGTCGGTGCCCAAGTCGATGAAGTGGAAGCTGCGGTCCAACGTCGGGGACCGGGTCCGCTGGTACGAGCTGCCAGAAGAGGTAGCCCATTAAGCAGGGAAAGCGGTACCGCGCATGAAGATGTTCTTCGCCACCGACATTCACGGGTCAGAGATCTGCTGGAAGAAGTTCCTGAACGCAGCCGCGTTCTACAAGGCCGACCTGGTCGTGCTCGGCGGTGACGTCACCGGCAAGGTCATGGTCCCGATCGTCGCCCACCACGGCTACTGGGAGGTCACGGTCCGCGGCGAGCGGCTGCGCCTGGACAGCCGGGAGGAGCTGCTCAAGGTCGAGCAGCAACTGCGGGACCGCGGTTCTTACCCGGCGATCGTCACCCGGGAGGAGCTCGACCAGCTCAGCTCGCAGGAGGCGATCGACGAGCGGTTCAACGCCGAGATGACCCACTCGCTCGACCGCTGGCTCGACATGGCCGACGGCAAGCTGCGCGGCGGCGCGATCCCGTGCATCCTCAACGGCGGCAACGACGACATCTTCGAGATCGACCCGATCATCGAGTCCGCGCCAAGCGTGACGTTCGCGGAGGGCAAGGTCGTCGACCTCGCGGGCAGCGGGTTCACGATGATCTCGATGGGCTACACCAACCCGACGCCGTGGGACACCCACCGCGAGGCGCCGGAGGAAGAGCTCGCCGCGCGGATCGACGCCGTCGCCGCCCGGGTACCCGACATGAACAGGACCGTGTTCAACTTCCACGCGCCGCCGTACGGCACCGGGCTCGACGAGGCCCCCGAGCTGGACGCGAGCATGCGGCCCACGCACGGCGGAGCGGTCATGAAGCCGGTCGGCTCCACCGCCGTCCGCGACGCGATCCTGAAATACCAGCCGCCGCTTTCCGTGCACGGGCACATTCACGAAAGCCGCGGCGTAGCCAAGCTCGGCCGGACCCGCACCGTCAACCCCGGAAGTTCGTACGGAGATGGTGTCCTTCAGGCCGCCCTGATCGATATCAATCCGAAAAACGGAAAAGTCAAGTATGTCCTAGTTAACGGGTGAATGTTATGGTGCTCCCGTGACGCAAGGTTACAGATTGACACTTTTCGATTAAATCCCGGAGGGTGCTCATGGCCACTGATGCGCTCGGCGACGAAAGACCAACGCTATTCCTGCGGAAAGCGACGGGCCTGGTGCGCGGCTGGTCAGTCCGCGACTCGCTGATCTACGCCTGCCTGTCCACCAACATCGTCACGCTCGGCCTGGTGGAATTCGCCTACCAGGACGCTTTCGCCACCGGGGAACTGCTCACCGCCGTGCTTATCTCCGGCGTCTGGGTGTCGTTCCTGGTCGTCGCCTACAGCGGCCTCGTCGTCACCATCCCCAGGGCCGGCGGCGACTACGTCTGGCAGAGCCGCATCCTCGGCAGCGGCCTCGGGTTCGTGATGGCCGCGACCGGCTGGTGGTTCATCCTCTGGCTGTGGGCGCCGATCTACGGGTCAGGTGCTCTCCGAGGAGTTCTTCCAGCCGCTGTGGGTGGCATTCCACGACCCGTCGGGTGCGGCCTGGTTCGCGACGCACACGGGCACGTTCGTCGTCACGCTGATCACGATCGCCCTGGCCGGCATCCTGGTCTCGCTCGGCATGGCCGGCTACGCCAGGGTGCAGAAGTGGTGCTTCTACGGCGGCCTGCTCGGCTTCGCCATCATCGTGATCGTCATGCTGGTCAGTCAGCCGGAGCGGACTTCATCTCCGTCGTTCAACAACGAGACCGCCAAGCTGTTCGGCATGAAGAACGCGTACGCGGGCACCACCGCGGACGGCGACCAAGGCCGATCGGGTACACCCCGCCGCGGTTCGGCTTCAGCGGCGACCTTCGGGCAGTCCATGCTGCTGGTCCCGATGCTGATGTTCTACCTGCTCTGGCCGAACTGGGGCACCACGCTCTACGGCGAGATCCGCGGGGCGTCCGACTTCAAGCGGGTGTTCAGCGGGATGTTCTTCGGCCTGTGGACCACGGTGCTGCTGTCGGTGATCTTGCTCGCGCTGTTCGCCAAGACCTTCGGCTTCGTCTTCTACCAGGACGTCAACGCGAACTGGGCGGGCTACGGCGGCACCAGCGCACGCGCTGCCGATCTTCCCCTACCCGACGCTGCTGGTCGGGTGGCTGGTGAACAACCAGGCGTTCCAGGTGATCCTGATCTTGCTGATGAGCCTGTGGTTCTTCGCCTGGGTGGGGACCCTGTTCCTGTCGTCGACCCGGGTGATCTTCGCGGCGGCGTTCGACCGGATCCTGCCGGACGGCGCGGCCCAGGTGTCCGAGAAGCGGCGGGTGCCGGTCTGGTCGCTGGTGCTCATGCTGCTTCCGGCGGTCGGGCTGGCGGCGCTCTACTCGTACAACTCGACGTTCCACACCTACACGCTGGACGCGACGCTGGTCATCGCGGTGACGTACCTGTTCTCGGCGATCGCGGTGGTGATCCTGCCGTGGCGCAAGCCGGACCTGTGGGCCGCCTCCCCCGCCTCGCGGCTCAAGCTGTTGCGGCGTGCCGGTCGTGCCCGCCGCCGGCGTGGTCACCATCGGGCTCATCGGGTACTGCCTGTACGAGTGGCTGTCCAACGACGCGTACGGCGGTCAACAACCACGACTCGCTGATCTACATGGGCGCGATGTACGTGCTGGCGCTGGTGATCTACCTAGCGGCGCGCGTCATCAGGTCCCGCCAGGGCATCGACCTCTCCCTGATCAACAAGGAGATCCCGGTCGAGTAGCGACGCCAACCAGATGTGGGATACAAAAGGCCCCCCGGGGGGCCTTTTGTATCCCACATCTCGGGTTACGGGCCGCTGTCGCGGTCAGGTGTTGCGCAGGACGAGGATCATCCGCCAGGCGGTCGGCGCGTCCAGGGCCGTGGTCTCGTCGAAGTCGCCGTAGGACGCCACCAGCTCGAACCGGCCGGCCGCGCCCGCGTTTGCCAAGGCGATGGCGGCGGTGAACTCCGTCAGCGTCCAGAACCGGTTCGGCACCACGTCGCTGACCGTGCGGATCGTGCCGTCCTTGGCCGTCGCGGTGATCGTCATGTGCTCGTTGGTCACCTGGGTCAGCGGGTCGATCCGGTCGCCCGCGGCCGCCCCAGTGGACCTCGGCGTGCAGGCCGTCCGGCGCGTCGACCGTCCACTCGCTGCTGGTGCGCGGCTCCGGCGCGAAGAAGTCCGCCGGGTGCGCGAGCTCCACGATGTACAGGCCGCCTTCGACCAGGTGCGCCCGCACCGCGGTCAGGTGCCTGACCAGGTCATCGAGGGTGAACAGGTGGCAGGCCGAGTTCAGCATGGTGATGGCGGCGTCGAACGCGACCTGGCCGCCGTCGGGGCCGCCGACGCGGAAGTCGCGCATGTCGGCCTCGACGACGTCGAGCGCCACCCCGGCCGCCTTGGCCTGGCCGGCCGCGTAGCCGCACATCGCCGCCGACCAGTCGAGCGCCGTCGCCCGCACGCCGCGCCGGGCCAGCTCCCTGGCGTGCTCGGCCGGCCCGGCGGCGAGCTCGAGCACCGAGCCGACCACAGCGTGGCCGTCAGCACCGGCCCCGGCGCGGGCGCCCGCGAAGTGCGCGGCGCACCAGGCCTGAAGGGCGCTTACCTCCGCCGGGACGTCGCGGTAGGCGCAGGCTAGCTCGTACAGCTCGGGTTCGTCGTAGATGCCGCTCACCCGAGCAATGATGCCGTAGCCGGCGCGGCCATGGGACCGCGGGCGGAACGCCGGGGCAGAAAACGGGACGAGCGGGGCGAAGGCCCGCACTCGTTCGGAAGAGTTCTGAGGGGAAGCGGCGTGGTTGCGCACGGTGACAGCAACAGCACCCGAACATCACCAGTCAAATCCGCAACGCATCTACCGCCACTTGACCTCGTGGGGCAGACTGACCGCATGATGACTGAGGCGGAGGCACTCAAGACCCTGGCGCGCGAAGATCCCGCTGTCGCCGACGACGCGAGAACCGCACTCCGCTCGCTGACATCGGGCGGGGGCCTCGGCGCGATCTCCCTGCTGCGACTGCAGGAATTCCTGTGGTACGGGCTGCCGGCGGGGGTCCCGCAGCCGGCCGAGGAGTACCTGGCCGTCACCCGGGCGCTCGCCCGGCTGTTCACCCTCGCCGGGATGGAGCGCTACGCGGAGGTCTGCGCCAGCGAGGAGACCGCGCAGATCCTCGGCGCGTACGGCGAACTCGCGGGCCGAGGGCGTCGCCGCGTACTCCCGGGCGCTCGCCACCTCGCACGCCGTGCCGCCGGACACCGACCTGCTCGCCTGGTCCTCGGTCATGGGGCCGGAGGAGCGCGCCGCCTATGACGCGTGCGCCGCCGCGATCGAGCTCGCGGTCGCCGCCCGCGAGCTGAAGGTCGGGGTCAGCGGCTGGAAGACCAAGCGCGCCGCGCTCGTCGAGCGCTGGCTCACCCGGGCCGCCCACACGCCGGGTATGGACACCTGGCTCAGCCGGATCAGCGCCGAGCGGATCGAGGAGTGGGCGCACGGCCACCCGGGCGAGCGCTCCCGCCTCGCCCGCAGCGTGATGCCCAAGCTGCTTGAGCCGCCGGACCTGCCGGACGAGCCGCTGCCCACGCTTACCTGGCTGCTCGGGCACGCGAGCAACGGGCTGCGGCTGACCGCGCGGCACTACATCGCGCCGGCGCTGGTCGGCGAGGCGGCGGGGCGGTTCGGCTGGGGGCCGGGCGGCGGCGCTCGCCGAGCGAGCGGCCCGGCGGCACCAGGAGCTCGACGTCTACCCGCTGCACACCCTGCGCGCGCCTGGCGCAGCACGAGATGGGCGCGGTGCGCCGCAGCGGCTCCGCCCTGGTCCTGACCAGGACCGGACGGCTCATGGCGGACGACGCCGCGGTCCGCTGGCACATCGGGACCGCGGCGCTCATCGGGCCGGACGACGGCCCCGACCCGGACTTCACCGTCGCCGTGCGCGAGGCCGCGCTGCTGCTCATCACCCTGCACGACAGCCCCGTCGGCTACGAGGAGCTGGCGTCGCGGCTGACCGAGCTGCACGCGGCGGAGGGCTGGGCGTCGCGGTCGGGCGGCAGCCTCGCCAGCGCGATCCGCGGCGAGATCCACGTGCTGCGGCACCGGCTGCGCGCGCTGCAGCTGCTCGACGAGGAGGCGCCCGTCGGCTCGGTGGCCCTCACCAGCATCGGGACGGCGGCCGCGCTTTCCGGGCTGCTCGCCCGGGCGCTGCGGCCGCGGCGACACGAGCGCGGGTAGCCGCGACGCGAGCGCGGGCAGCCGCGACCTGACACACTTACTGACCATGCGCACGCTGCTCGCCGACCACCCGCTGGTCACCCACAAGCTCACGCTGCTCCGCGACGAGCGCACCGACACCGCCACCTTCCGCACGCTGGCGGACGAGCTGGTGACCCTGCTCGCCTACGAGGCCACGCGAGAGATCCGCGTGGAGCCGGTCTCCGTCACGACGCCGGTCGGGCCCGCCACTGGCGCCCGGCTGACGGCACCGAAGCCGCTGATCGTCCCGGTGCTGCGCGCCGGGATCGGCATGCTCGACGGGATGACCCGGCTGCTCCCGATGGCCAGCGTCGGCTTCGTCGGCATGGTCCGCGACGAGGAGTCGCTCGTCGCCTCGACCTACGCGAACCGGCTGCCGAACCGGCTCGACGGCCGGGAGGTCTTCGTCCTTGACCCGATGCTCGCCACCGGCGGCACGCTCGTCACGGTCATCTCCATGCTGCGGGACCGCGGCGCGGAGGCGGTCACCGCGATCTGCCTGCTCGCCGCGCCCGAGGGCCTGGCCAGGATCGACGAGGCATTCCCCGGCGACTACGTGCGGGTGGTCACGGGCGCGGTCGACGACCGGCTCAACGACAAGGGCTACATCGTGCCCGGGCTCGGCGACGCGGGTGACCGCCTCTTCGGCGAGATTTAACAAGAAGATTCTTCCGAACGACCGCGGCTGACTCTCCCGGGCGGACCGTGGCCTGTTAGGCGCTGTCCGGCGGGTTCAGGCGGCGCTCCAGTTCGGCGAGGCGGAGTTCCAGCTGGTCGACGCGGTGCCGCAGCAGCTCGAGCTGGGCCTCGTCGGCCAGGCGGCGCTCGGCGGTCTTGCGGACGCGCGGGCTCGCCTCGGCGCGCTCGGCGACCATGGCGAGCGGGACGAGCCGCTGCGGGCCGTGCGGGCCGTCGACCAGCCTCGACGGGATCTGGCCGCTGCGGTACCAGGTGCGCAGCGCGGCGCGGGACACGCCGGTCTCCGCCGGCGGCCTTCTCCAGCGTCACCCAGTCGGAGCCGTCGAGCCGCGCGCCAAGCTCTAGCTCAAGCTCCCAGTCGTCGAGTCGGTCTTCCCAGTCCACGCGCCCATCCTAAACTGCGCGGGCTTCCTTCTGATCAATTACCCTACTATTAGCATGGTATTGACGTGGGTTAATAGTCACAGGCGCAGGCTTTGAGGCATGTTCGAGCGATTCACGAGCAGAGCGCGCCACGTCGTCGTCCTGTCCCAGGAAGAGGCGCGGCTGCTGAACCACAACTACATCGGGACCGAGCACATCCTGCTCGGCCTGCTCGGAGAGCCCGAGTCGATCGGCGGCCAGGTCCTCGCCAGCTTCGGCCTCACGCGCGACGGCGTCCGCGAGGAGGTCGTGGAGAAGATCGGCCGGGGCAAGAGCGCGCCGAGCGGGCACATCCCGTTCACGCCGCGGGCGAAGAAGACCCTGGAGCTGTCCCTGCGCGAGGCGCTCGCGATCAAGCACAACTACATCGGCACCGAGCACATCCTGCTCGGGCTGATCCGGGAGGGCGAGGGCGTCGCCGCCCAGATCCTGCGCGATCACGTGGACCTGCTCGAATCCGCGCTCGCGGTGCTCAGCGCCGTGCCCGCCGCGTCGACCCGGGCGAGCGAAGGCGGAGAGCCCAGGAGGAGACCAACGCCGTGCTCCGCTGGCTGCGGCAGCGGCTGACCCGGCACGGGACGAGCGTCCCCTTCCGCCCCGAGCTGCCGGGCGCCGAGCAGGCAACGCGCGGCACCCCGGCCGTCGAGGCCGCGTTGCAGCAGGCCGCGCGGCTGGCCGGGCCGCTCCCGGTCGGGATCGCACCACCTGCTGCTCGCCGCGCTCGAGGACGCGAACTCGGCCGCCTCCTCGGCGCTCGCCTCGCTTGGCGTGGACCTCGACGAGCTGCGGGCGAAGCTGCGCGCCGCGAAGGTGACGGGCACCAGCGACGAGCAGCCGGAACAGGCCGGCCGCCGCCAGATGGCCATCCAGGTCTCCGACGAGTGCCCTCACGATCGTGCTCACCGACCCGGTGATCGTGGAGGCAGGCAAGGAGGCGCTGCGCGCCGAGGCACGCGCGCGCCGCCGCGGCCGCGCGGCAGGCGGGCAAGGCGCAGGCCGGCGAGGAAGTCGCGGGCGCGGCGGGCGCGGCCGACCGGAGCGGTCGGCGAGGAGGCCGACAACGCTCCGCGACCACGACGGCGATCCGCGGCGACAGCCCGTACGCACTCAACCTGGCCAACGTGTGGCTGGAACTGCGCAAGACCCTGGAACATCGATCGTCGACCCGTCGGCCGCCCGCACCGCCGGACGCGGGTGGCCGCCAGGCCGCCAGCCGAGGCCGTCACCGCCGCGCCGGCCGCGGAGAGCAAGCCAGGCGAGCCGGGCGAGCCGGATGGACCCGGCCGCGGCCGGGTCATGAGATGCCGGGGGGACGCCGCTTGATGGCGTCCCCCCGGCATGACTTGGGCGGGACACCACAAGGCAGGCGCGCGGCTTGTGCAAGAAGGTCATTGACCGCCGGTTTTCGCTTCTCTTAACGTCAGATGCGAGGTTTGCGAAGGAGGAGCCCGGTGGTCGACCTTGACGTCGTGGTGGTGGGAGCGGGGTTCTCCGGGATCTACGCGGTGCACGCGTTCCGGTCGGCCGGGCTCACGGTGCGGGCGTTCGAGGCCGGGGACGGCATCGGCGGTACCTGGTTCTGGAACAGCTACCCGGGCGCGCGCTGCGACGTTGAGTCCAAGGACTACTCGTACTCCTTCTCCCCCGAGCTTGAGCAGGAGTGGTCCTGGAGCGAGCGGTACCCCGCGCAGCCGGAGATCCTGCGGTACCTCAACCACGTCGCCGACAAGTTCGGGCTGTGGCCGCACATCCAGCTGAACACGCGGGTGACCGGGGCCTCGTGGGACGCGGCGACGGCCTCGTGGCGCGTCACCACGTCGGACGGCGCCACCGTCACGGCACGGTTCCTCGTCTCGGCCGCCGGCTGCCTGTCGCGAGTTCCAAGTGCCCGACCTGCCAGGCCTCGCGGAGTTTGACGGGCCCTGGTACCACACGTCACGGTGGCCGAAGGAGGGCGTCGACTTCACCGGCAAGCGGGTCGGGCTCGTCGGCACCGGGTCCTCGGGCATCCAGGTCGCGCCCGAGATCGCGGCCGTCGCCGAGCACCTGTACGTGTTCCAGCGGACGGCGAACTTCGCGGTGCCGAACAGGAACCGGCCGTGGGCGGAGGCCGAGGAGCGCGCGTTCAAGTCCGGTACCGCGAGTATCGGGCCGAGGCGCGGGAGTCGTTCCTCGGGGTGCCGATCGCCGGGACCGGGCGGCCGGTCCTGACCGAGCCGCCGCAGGACGTGCAGCGGCTCTTCACGGAGCGGTGGGAGGCGGGCGGCGGCATGCCGTTCCTCGGCGCGTACACCGACGTGCTGGTGTCGCAGGAGGCCAACGACGTGGTGGCCGAGTTCATGCGGGACCGGATCCGCGAGACCGTCGCCGACCCCGCCGTCGCCGAACTGCTCTGCCCGCGCGGGTATCCCGTCGGGGCGAAGCGGCTGTGCCAGAGCGACGACTACTACGCGATGTTCAACCGGGCGAACGTGTCCCTGGTCGACATCAGGTCCACGCCGATCGAGTCCGTGTACCCGGGCGGCCTGAAGACCACCGACCGACTCCTACGACCTCGACGCGCTGGTGTTCGCGACCGGGTTCGACGCGCTGACCGGGGCGCTGTTCGCGATGGACATCCGGGGCGCCGGCGGCGTCCCGCTGCGCTCCGCGTGGGCAGCCGGGGCGCAGACGTACCTCGGGGTGGCCACCGCCGGGTTCCCGAACCTGTTCATCATCACCGGGCCGGGGTCGCCCTCGGTGTTCTCCAACATGGTGCTGTCCATCGAGCAGCACGTGGAGTGGGTGCGGGACTGCATCGCCTGGCTGCGGTCGCACGGGCACGCAACGATCGAGCCGACCGCCGCGGCGCAGTCCGCGTGGATGGAGCACGTGTCGGAAGTGGCCTACGCGACGCTGTTCCCCAAGGCGGACTCCTGGTACGTGGGGGCGAACATCCCCGGCAAGCCCCGGGTGTTCACCTCGTACCTGGCCGGGTGCGGGCCGTACCGGGCCAAGTGTGACGCGGTCGCCGCCGCTGGGTATGAGGGGTTCGCGCTCGGCGGCTCGTGAACGGCGTCTTCAACGGCAATCCTGTCTGGCTTCAACGGCGACTGTCAGGTCTCGGAGGTTAAGCGGTGGGCGTTTCTGTGCATCCGCAGGCGCAGCAGGTCCTCGACGGGAAGGCCGCCGCCGGCGCGCCGCCGCTCTGGGAGCTGTCGCCCGACGAGGGCCGGGCGATGGTCGACGCGAACAGCGCGCATGATCCCGGCCGGGCCCGACCTGGAGTCCGTGCGCGACATCGTCATCCCCTCGCAGGCCGGCGGGATGCCCGCCCGGGTGTACTCGCCGTCGCCGTCCGCACCCGGGCTCGTGCTCTACTTCCACGGCGGCGGCTGGGTGGTCGGCTCGCTCGACGGGTGGGACGCCTCGGTGCGCGGCCTCGCCGTCGCGTCCGGGTGCGACGTGGTGAGCGTCGACTACCGGCTCGCGCCCGAGCACGTCTTCCCCGCCGCGGCCGACGACGCCTACGACGCGCTCGCCTGGGCCGCCTCCGCGTCGGGTCTCGGCGGTTCCCCTGGACAAGCGGGCGGGCGCCCGATCGTCGTCGCCGGGGACAGCGCGGGCGGTAACCTCGCGGCCGTGTCGGCGCTGCGGGCGCGGGACTCCGGCGGGCCGCCGATCGCGCTGCAGGTGCTCGTCTACCCCGTCGTCGACTTCGACCTCGACCGGCGGTCCTACCGCGAGTACGACGGCGACGAGCTCATCGTGAACCGGCGGGACATGATCTGGTTCTGGGACCACTACGCGCCCGACCCCGGCGCCCGGGTCAACCCGTACGCCTCGCCGCTGCGCGCGTCCAGCCTGTCCGGGCTGCCGCCCGTGTACCTGGTGACCGCCGAGCACGACCCGCTGCGCGACGAGGGGTTCGCCTACGCGGACCGGCTGCGGGCCGCGCGGGTGCCGGTCGAGCACCGGCACTACGGGTCGCAGATCCACGGGTTCTTCACGTTCACCGGCCTGCTCGACGACGCCGACAAGGCGGTGGCCGAGGCCGGGGCGGCGATCCGGTCCGCCGTGGAAGGGAGCTAGCCAGCCATGCGCGCCAACGCGGCGGTTTTCGAGAAGCTGTTCACGCCACTCTCGGTCACCGAGGTGGAGATCGACGCGCCCAGGCCCGGTGAGGCGCTGGTGCGGATCGTCGCCTCCGGGGTCTGCCACACCGACGCGCTCGCGAGGGACGGCGACATGCCGTTCCCCGCCCCCGGCGTGCTCGGGCACGAGGGCGCGGGCGTCGTCGCCGCGGTCGGTGACGGCGTGACCGGCGTCTCCGTCGGTGACAAGGTTGTCATCGGGTGGCCGTGGTGCGGGTCGTGCCGGAACTGCCTTGAGGGGCAGCCCCGGTACTGCCTGGAGCTTGGCCCCCTGGTCATCGCCGGGTCGCGCGGCGACGGGTCGACCTCGCTGCGGCGGCTTGACGGGTCGCCGCTGCACAGCCACTTCTTCGGCCAGTCGTCGTTCGCGACGCACTCCATCTGCGCCGCGAGCGCCCTCGTCCGGGTCCCCGACGACGCCGACGTCGCCATCCTCGGCCCGCTGGCCTGCGGGCTCTCCACCGGCGCGGGCGCGGTGCTCAACGTGCTGCGGCCCTTCGCCGGGTCGGCCGCTCGTTGTGTACGGTGCCGGGGCCGTCGGCCTTTCCGCGATCATGGCCGCGCGGCTGACGGCGGCGACCCACATCATCGCGGTCGACCGGCTGGCCTCCAGGCTCTCGCTCGCGACCGAGCTCGGCGCGACCGAGATGATTGACGTGTCGGCGGGCGCGGACCCGGTCGCGGCGGTCCACGAGATCTGCGGCGGGCCCGCGGACTTCGGCCATGGACTGCGCGGGGAACGTCAGCGTGCTGCGGCAGGCCGCCGACTCGGTGGGCATGCGGGGCACGGTCGCGCTGATCGGCGGCGCGCCCGCGGGCGCGTCGTTCTCGCTCGACCACATGTCCACCCTGTGGGGAAAGCGGGTCATCGGCATCCTGGGCGGCGAGGGCCGGTCCGCGTCGCTGATCAACACGCTGATCACGCTCAACGCCCAGGGCCGGTTCCCGTATGACCGGCTGATCGAGAAGTTCCCGCTTGACCAGGTGAACGAGGCCCTGGAGGCCTCCCACCGCGGTGACGTGATCAAGCCGGTGCTGACCATGGCCGACTTACATTCGATTGCTGCCCTCACCTCCTGTTCTCGCAGGTCAGAGCCGAGTAGTGTGCGGGAGGTGCCAGTAACCGAGCCAGCCGCGTACGAGCGGTCCGCCGCCGAGGCCGACGGCTTCCACCATCACCACTGCGGCCTGGGCGACCGTGACCCGTCCGCGCTTCAGGTACCCGTCGAGCTGCGGGCCCAGGCCATCGCGGCCGAGTTGCACCGGCTGGAGAACGCGCAGGCGGACCTGCTGCTCGACCACTGCGGGGCCGTCCAGCCCGGCGACCGCCTGCTCGACGCGGGCTCCGGCCACGGCGGCACGAGCCTCATGGCGCACCGGCGCTTCGGCTGCGCGGTCGACGGCGTCAGCATCTCCGCGGCCCACGTCCGGTTCGCCAACGACCAGGCCGCAGCGCGGGGCGTCGCCGACCAGGTGCGGTTCCACTACCGCAACATGCTCGACACCGGCTTCGCCGCCGGGTCGCGCCAGGTGATCTGGACGAATGAGACCACAATGTACGTCGGCCTGCCGGAGCTGTACGGCGAGTTCGCCCGGCTGCTGCGCCGCGGCGGCCGCTACGTCTGCGTCGCCGGCTGCGCCGACGACCTCAGCGGCGGGCGGTCCGCGGCGGTCGGCCGGATCGCCCGGCACTACACCTGCGACATCCACCCGCGCGCCGAGTACCTGAAGGCGCTCGCCGCGAACGGCTTCGTGCCGGTCACCGTCGCCGACCTCACCCGCGACACCGTCCCGTACTGGCGGCTGCGCTCCGCCTCTGACCTCGCCACCGGGATCGAGGACGCGTTCCTCACCGCGTACCGCGAGGGTAGCCTCCAGTACATGCTCATCGTCGCGGACTACGTCGGATGGTGACCAACGTGGCCGGGGCGGCGCCGGCGGCCCGCGACCGTGAGCAGCTGCCGGTCGAGCTGGTCGACCGGGCGGGCCTGCCGCTTGGCACTTGCACGGTCCTGAAGGCGCACACCGCGCCGGGCCGCCTGCACCGCGCGTTTTCCGTGGTGCTCTACGACCCGGCGGGCCGGGTGCTGCTGCAGCAGCGCGCGGCGGCCAAGACGCGCTTCGCGCGGCGCTGGTCCAACGCCTGCTGCGGGCACCCCGCACCCGGCCAGGACGTCGCGGCGGCCGCCCTGGCGCGGCTGACCGCGGAACTCGGCGTCACCGCCGCCCAGCTCACGCCGCTCACCGAGGCCGGCGTGTACCGCTACCGCGCCGACGACGCGGCGGCGAAGTACGTCGAGTACGAGTGGGACCACGTCTTCCGCGCCACCCTCATCGGCGGGGTCACCGCGGCCGACCCGGACGAGGTGAGCGAGGTCCGGTGGGCGAGCCCCGGACCGCTGGCCGCCGAGATCGCCGCACGGCCCGAGGACTTCACCCCGTGGCTGGCCGGCGTCCTCGACCGCGCGAGCGAGGCCTAGTCGAGCACCGCGGCGACGGCCTCGATTTCGACCAGCTGGTCCTGGTAGCCGAGCACGGTGACGCCGAGCAGGGTGCTCGGCGCGTCGTGGGCTCCGAAGGAGTCCCTGACCACTTCCCAGGCGGTCACCAGGTCTTCCTGACGGCTGGACGCGACTAGGACCCGGGTGCTGATGACGTCCTGGACGGACGCGCCGGCGTCGGCGAGGGCGGTTCGCATGTTCGCGAAGGCCTTCGCGGCCTGGCCCGCGTAGTCGCCCACGGCCGCGGTGGAGCCGTCGTCGTTCAGCGGGCACGCGCCCGCGAGGAAGACCAGCCGCGCCTCGGCGGGCGCGGTGGCGGCGTAGGCGTACTCGGCGACGCCGGACAGGGTCGCCGAGCGGATCAGCGTGACGGCACGAGGCATAGCCGGCAGGCTACCCGGTACGCACCGACGCGTCTCCGGGGTACCTGAACTCCTGCCGTAGCCGCCGGATCGCGTGGATCCGGCGGCAGCCGGCATAGTCATCGAACTTGCGGAGCGGCCAGAGCGCGCTGGTGCCGTCCACGGTGCTGGCGTGCAGCAGCAGGTGATCCGCGCCGGCCCGGGCGCCGGTGCAGATGGCGACGTGGGTGGCGGGGAAGTCGGGGCCGTCCGGCGGCTCGTGGCCGCGGTACCGGGGGACGAACTCTTCCAGGCTCGCGAGCGGGCGGTCCGCGCCGAGCCAGACGAGGTCACCCGCCTGCATTCTTTCCTGGTCGGGAACGGCCTCGAAGTGCGCCAGGTCGCGGACGAGCTCGAGGGACTGGTACCAGGCGGGCAGGGTGTAACCGAACAGGTCCCTGGTCACCAGGTGCGCCAGCGCGACGCCGGTCAGCCCTTGGCGCCCGAAGGCCGGGTCAAGATAGCGCAAGAACACCTCGTTCACCGCCGGCACTGCCTCGCACGCCCCCGCTCCCGAGCCTGGGTCACTGTAAGCACAGCCATATTAACGAAGAGTCACCGATGTTTGACGACGGCGCGAGCGGCGGGGCGGGAGAGCCTTGAGTGACGGCGGATTTCTTCAGGAATTCCTAAGAATGACGACCGATTTCTGTTGGGGGTGCTGGGCGGCCTAACGTGTATGCGTGACATCACCGCAGGTTTCCGTGCTCGTGGTTGAGGACGACCCGGGCATCGCCACCCAGCTGGTTCGCGGCCTTGAGCGGGCCGGTTACACAGCAGACAGCGTCGCCATGGGCGCCGAGGCGCTGCGCCGTCCCCCGTCGGACGTGGTGCTGCTTGATCTCGGGCTCCCCGACGTGGACGGCATCGACGTCTGCCGCCGGCTCCGCGCGGACTCGGACGCGGCGATCATCGTGGTAACCGCGCGCGGCGAGGAGGCCGACCGCGTCCTCGCGCTCGACGAGGGGGCCGACGACTACCTGGTCAAGCCGTTCGGGCTCGCCGAGCTGCTCGCCCGGATCCGGGCCGTGCTGCGGCGCGGCCAGCGGGTGGGCGGCGGTACCGCCGAGGTGCTGCGGCACGGGCCGCTGACCGTCGACCTGCGCACCCGCAAGGTGACGATGACCGGCGCCGAGGTGGCCCTGACACCGAAGGAGTTCGCCATCCTCGAGTGCCTGGCCACCGACCCCGGCCGGCTCATCAGCAGGCAGGAGATCGTCGAGCGGGCCTGGGACGAGCACTGGTACGGGCCGACGAAGGTGCTCGACGTGCACCTGGCGGCGCTGCGCCGCAAGCTCGGTGACCCCTCGCTCATCGAGACCGTGTACGGTCACGGCTTCCGGCTGGCCGACCGCCCGGTGCTGGCGGACTAAGTGACCAGGCGGGTCGCCGCCGCGCTGCTCGCGCTAACGCTGGCCATCCTGGTCGCGGCGGTGGTGCCGCTGGCGCTCGGGGCCATCGCGCACGAGCGTGACTCGTTCGTCGAGGACACCGCGCGCAGCGCCGCCTCGATCGCCGGCCTCGCCGAGGCGCGGCTCGGCGACCACGTCTCCGACGACCGCGCGCTGTCCGACGCGCTCGTGACCGCCGCCCGCCAGGGCGATGAGCTACTCCTGCTCAATATGCACGGCCGCGTCGTGGTCTCCCAGGGAACTCCGCAGAACCCCGCCTGGCACCAGCTCGTCGAGCAGTCCACGACGCAGAACGACCCGACCACCGAGCTGACCAGCAACCGGGCCATCGCCGTGCAGACCGTGTGGGACGGCGGCAAGCTCAGCGGCACCGCGATCGGCACCGTGGTGCTCGAGCGGCCCACCGGGCCGCTCAACCAGAACATCGCGAACCTGTGGCTGTACCTGGTCGCGCTCAGCGGCGCCGCGATGGTCACCGCCGTGCTCATCGCGATTTACTTCGCCCGCTGGGTCAGCAGGCCGCTCGCCCGGCTGGACACGGCCGCGCGGAAGATCGCCGACGGGGACCTCGCGGTCCGCGCCAAGACCGGGTACGGGCCGCCCGACCTGCGCCGGATGGCCGCCACGTTCAACATGATGGCGGGCCGCCTCGAGGCCCTGGTGCACGGGCACCGGGCGATGCTCGCCGACGCCTCGCACCAGCTACGCACCCCGCTGACCGCGCTGCGGCTGCGGCTCGACCTGCTCGCGGCGGACTCCGCGCCCGCCGCCGCCGCCGAGCTCGCCGGGGCGCAGGAAGAGATCGCCCGGCTGTCCCGGCTGGTCGACGGCCTGCTCGCCACCGCCAGGGCCGAGGCCGTCACCGAGCAGCTTGAGCAGATCGACGTGCTGGACACGGTGAACGAGCGGGTCGCGGCGTGGCAGCCGGTGGCCGACGGCAACGGGGTCAAGCTGCTCGCCGAGACGCCCTCGCTCCCCGTCCCCCGGGTCGCGCTCGGCGCCGGCCACCTGGAGCAGGTCCTCGACAACCTGATCGACAACGCGATCGAGGCCGTCGGCGACGGCGGCGGCACGGTCCGCGTCTCCGTGGCCCGTTCGGAGACCGGGACCATGCTGATCGTCGCCGACGACGGCCCCGGCATGACACCGCACGAGCGGTCGCGCGCCTTCCTGCGGTACACCACCGGCAGCCAGAACGGCACCGGGCTCGGCCTCGCCATCGTGCACCGGCTCGTCACCGCCAACGGCGGAACCATCAGGCTCGCCGACACCCCCGGCGGCGGGCTGACGGTGGAGCTTGACCTGCCGAGTCCCGACGACCAGTAGGGCGGGCGCGCCGGTAAACGCACCGTTAAAGGTCTGGCTACGGGCCGCGTGCGTTACTTAGGCTCTTGCCCATGGCGCAGCTACGGGAGAACGAGGCAGGTGTTGTTCCTCAGGAGGCGACGAAGCCGGCTGAGAAGTCGCTACTGAAGAGAGCGATGGAGTCAGGGTGGTGGAAGCCTGCGTGGAGCGTGCCTGCCGCGATGCGGGCCGCCCGCGCGACGGTGGTCGTTCCCGGGCTCTTCGCGATCACCGACAAGGTGGTCGGGGACCCGCAGATGGCGCTGTTCGCGACGTTCGGCGGG
This sequence comes from uncultured Actinomycetota bacterium, assembly GCA_963767685.1. Classification (GTDB taxonomy): domain Bacteria; phylum Actinomycetota; class Actinomycetes; order Streptosporangiales; family Streptosporangiaceae; genus Trebonia. The sequence goes on along the minus strand of CAVYEZ010000001.1, from coordinate 581,526 downwards.
TTCGCGACGCTGCTCTTCGCCAGCTTCGGCGGCACCAGGCGGGACAAGCTCACCGCCCACACGGGACTCGCCGTCGCCGGCAGCGTGGCGCTGATCATCGGCACGCTGGTCAGCGGGACCACCTGGCTGGCCGCGGTGGTAACGGTCCCGACCGCGTTCGCGATCTTCTTCGCGGGAATCGGCGGCCCGAACGCCGCCGCCGGGACCACCGCCGCCATGCTCGCCTACGTGCTGCCCGTCGCCTCGGCGGGCGCCGCCGCCACGATCCCGAGCCGCCTGGAGGGCTGGTGGCTGGCCTCGGCCGCGGGCACGATCGCGGTGCTGATGTTCTCGCCGCGCGCCCCGGGCAGCCGGCTGCGCGCGGCGGCCGCCGACCTCGCCGGGGAACTGGCCGCCCGGGTGCGCGCCGCGGCAGACGGCAACACGACCAAGCCGGAGGCGATGCGGGCCGCCAAGCAGCGGCTCCAGACCGCGTTCACCGCCGCGCCGTACCGCCCGACCGGCCTGGCCGTCTCGGACCAGGCGCTGTCCAGCCTCGTCCAGCTGCTCGAGTGGGGCGTCTCGCAGGCGATGGACGCGTTTGACGGGCACATCGACCTCACCAACGGCTGCACGGCCGACCGCGACCTGCTGCGCAACGCCGTCGGCGCTGTTCGACGACACCCGCGCGCTGCTCGCCGGGCAGGCGGCGGAACCGGACTTCGCCGCGCTCGAGACCGCGCGCGAGCGGTCCGCGGCGCAATTGCGGGAGCTGTCCGGCCGGGCCGGGCGAGCCCGACTCCCGCCTGGCGGCGGCGCAGGCGGTGCACGCGCAGGCGATCGCGGTCGTCGCGCGCGGCGCCGCGGCCGACGCGCTGATCGCCAGCCGCCGCGCCAGCTTCGAGGCGACCGTCGAGACGCTGGTCACGACCAGCGGGCTCACCGGCCTCGCCGGGGCGGTCGCGGTCGTCCGGCGGCACGCGACGTTCCGCTCGGTCTGGTTCCTTAACTCGCTGCGCGGCGCGGTGGCGCTCGCGGCGGCCGTCGCCGTCGCGGACCTGTCCGGGGTGCAGCACGGCTTCTGGGTGGTGCTCGGCACGCTCTCGGTGCTGCGCACGAGCGCCGCCTCCACCGGGGCGACGGCGTGGCGGGCCCTGGCGGGGACCGTCGTCGGGTTCATCATCGGCGGGGCGCTGCTCATCGGAATCGGCACCAATCCCGACGCCCTGTGGGCCGTGTTCCCGGTAGCGGTGCTCGTCGCCGCCTACGCGCCGGGGACCACGCCGTTCCTCGTCGGGCAGGCGGCGTTCACCGATCACGATCGTCGTCCTGTTCAACCTGCTGGTCCCGGTTGGCTGGACGGTCGGCCTGCTGCGGATCGAGGACGTGGCGATCGGCTGTGGCGTCAGCCTGGTGGTCGGGGTGCTGTTCTGGCCGCGCGGCGTGTCCACGGTGGTCGGCGAGGACCTGGCCGACGCGTTCCGCCGCGGCGCGGACTACCTGACGCAGTCCGTGGAGTGGGCGCTGAGCGAGCTGATGGTGCCGCCGAGCGCGGCGGCCCAGGCCGCGAGCGCCGCCGTCCGGCTCGACGACGCCATCCGCGGGCTCCTCACCGAGCAGGGCAGCAAGCGGCTGCGCAAGGAAGACCTGTGGACGCTCGTCAACGCCGCCTCCAGGCTCCGGCTGACCGCGTACACCCTGGCCGGGCTGCGGACCCCGGCGCCGATCGAGGAGGGCGACTTCGGCGGCGCGTGTCTGCCGCTCGCGGGCTCCGGCGAGTACGCGGGCGCGCCCGCCTGCACCACGCTCCGGACGGCCACCGCGGGGCTGGCCGGCTTCTACGACGCGATCGCCGACGAGGTGGGCCAGCCGGAGCGCCGGCCAGCCCGAGCTAGTGCCGCTGCCGGTCATGGTGGGCCCGGCGCTGCCCCGCCGCGAGCCGGGCGCGCCGCCGCGGTCATCGCGCCCGCCAAGCAGTTGCCGCACCCGCACCTGCTCTGGGTCCAGGAGCACCTGCACCACCTGAGCACCAGCGCGCAGATGGTGAGCGAGCCGGCGCTGCGGCTGGCGGAAATCCGCCGGCGGCCCTGGTGGCGTTAGCCTCACGCACGGGCGTAGCGCGGTGTTACACTGCGCTACCCCCGTTGCGAGGGTGAGCGGAGTGACGCATGTCGGTTTGCCAGGATGAAGAACGTTCCGTGCCGCAGGTGCCATTTGGGAACTTTTGGGGCGGCCAAGGCGTTCTTATATCGTCGGTAACGGTGAGTAGTATCCGCGATCGGCAGCAATGGCGGGCGCATCGCTAGTAACCTCTGTTTTCGGCAACTCGCTCGCCTTCCCCAATTGACTGGCCGCACGCGCGGAGGTTCCGGGGAGTCACCTCCAGGGTCGGCCATGGGGAAAATGAAGGCGGATCGGTGCGCTTCATTCACCACGAAGGGGACAAATGGCGCCGACTATAGGCATCACCACGTACCACACCAACGCCAACTGGCGTGGCTGGTCGGAGGAGGGTGCCCTGCTGCCATGGACATACGTGAAGTCCATCAGGGACAACGGGGGCCGTCCGGTTCTGCTCCCGCCGGGTGGCGACGTGTCTGAGGCTGAAGCTACTGTGGCCGTCCTTGACGGCATTGTCATCGCCGGCGGGGGCGACATCAACCCGGCGATCTACGGTGCGGTTAAGCACGAGAAGACTGACGTCAACGCGCCTGACCGCGACTCCTGGGAACTGGCGATCGCCGAGGCGGCCGTCCGGCAGGGCGTGCCCCTGCTCGGCATCTGCCGCGGCGCGCAGATGCTCAACGTCGCCTGCGGCGGCACCCTGCACCAGCACGTGCCCGACCTCGTCGGCCACGATGCAGCACGGCGGCCCGGCCAACGGGTTCGGCAAGCACAAGGTACGCGTCACCAGCGGCACGATCGTCTCCTCCATCCTGCCTGGCGGCGAGTTCTTCGACGTCCCGACGCACCATCACCAGGCGGTGGACATGGTCGGCTCCGGCCTCACCGCGGTCGCCTGGGCCGACGACGGGATCATCGAGGCCATTGAGTCCACCACGACCGGCGAGTTCCTCGTCGGGCGTGCAGTGGCACCCGGAGCAGGGCGACGATCCCCGGCTGTTCGGGGCGCTCATCGCGGCCGCGGAGATGCACTACTCGGAGCGAAGGGTAGCCTCGTCCCTCCCGCCGCTGCTCGCGGGAGCCTAACGGGCGCAATCACTCGGAGCCTAACGGACGGAATCACCCACAGCCGGCCTGAGCTGGGAACATATCCCGCTCAGGCCGGCGTGCTTTCCGGGCATCACGCATTGTCACCCGTAGTCTGCCTTCTGATGCGAAGCGTGACGACGGGGGCCGTTGTCACGCCGTCGCGCAACCTCTCGACGGCAGCAACGGGGGCAGGACTGGATGCGAGGCAAGAAAAGTCATTTCTGGCGGGCTGGTGTCGGCCGGCGTGTGCGCCGCGCTGGCGCTCGCCGCGGCCCCGGCCGGGGCCGAGCCGGCGGCGGCCGCGACGAAGGCCGGCCCGGCGAATACCACCGGCGCGCGCACGAGCGCGAGCGGAACCGAGCCGGTCATCATCTTCCTGAAGAAGCAGCGGCCCGAGGCAGGAAGCCGAATCCGTTCTGACGAATATCCAGGCGGCGCAGGCACCGTACGTGGGACAGCTGCAGACGCTCGGCGCGACGGACATGCACGGCTACCGGCTCGTGGACGCCATCTCGGCGCGGGTCCCCGCCTCGGCGCTCGGCGCGATCAGCGCCAGCCCGGGGGTGTCGTCGGTGATACCGGACAGCCCGATCGAGGGGCCGGCCCCGATGGCGGGCAACCCGGGGGTGCCGCCGGCGGGCGCCCCGGCCGAGAACGGCACCGCGGTGCCGGGCCACGCGCCGAAGGCGCCGCCGGGCGCGTGCTCGGCCACGCCGCAACTGGAGCCCGAGGGCCTCGCCCTGACCGGCACCGACTCCGCGGTCCAGGGCGCGAAGACCGCCCGGTCGCTCGGCTTCACCGGGGCGGGCGTGAAGGTCGCGTTCCTCGCCGACGGCATTGACACCGCCAACGCCAACCTGATGCGCGGCAGCAAGCCGGTGATCAGCGACTACAAGGACTTCAGCGGCGACGGCACCAACGCGCCGACGGCGGGCGGCGAGGCGTTCCTCGACGCCAACGCGATCGCCGGGCAGGGATCGAAGGTCTACAACGTCGCCGGGTTCAGCGCGCAGGTCCCCGCCTCGCCCTGCCTCGTCAGGATCGAGGGCACGGCCCCCGGCGCCTCCCTCGTCGCGCTGAAGGTGTTCAGCAACTCCGGCGTCTCCACGACCTCCGGCTTCCTGCAGGCGATCGACTACGCGGTGAGCGTGGACCACGTGAACGTGATCAACGAGTCGTTCGGGTCCAACCCGTTCCCCGACGTCACCTCGCTTGACGCCGTCAAGGAGTTCAACGACCTGGCCGTGCGGGCCGGGACGACCGTCGTCGTGGCCTCCGGCGACGCGGGGCCGTTCAACACGATCGGCTCCCCCGCCTCCGACCCCCACGTGATCTCCGTCGGCGCGTCGACCGACTTCCGGTTCTACGCGCAGACCAACTACGCGGGGGCGGACCAGTTCGCCCCCAGGGGCTGGGAGAGCGACAACATCAGCTCCCTGTCGTCCAGCGGCTACACCCAGGACGGCCGGACGCTGGACCTGGTCGCGCCCGGCGACCTGTCGTTCGCCTCGTGCACGCCCAACGTGGCGCGCTACGCGTACTGCGTCAACTTCCTCGGCAAGCCGTCGCCCGTCGAGGAAAGCGGCGGGACGAGCCAGTCCTCGCCGACGGTCGCCGGCGCCGCCGCGCTGGTCTTCCAGGCGTACGAGATGGCGCACCACGGGACGCCGCCGAGCCCGGCCGCGGTCAAGCAGATCCTGCTGTCCACCGCGACCGACCTGGGGGCGCCCGCGACCGAGCAGGGCACCGGGCTGCTGAACAGCCTCAAGGCCGTCGAACTGGCCTCGTGGGCGCCGCACCGCGACCCGGCGGGGCCGACGCTGAAGCTGTCCGCTAACCAGCTCAACTACGCGGGCAAGCCGGGAGCGGCCGCATCGTGGTCGGTCACCGTGGCCAACGCGGCGCGCGCCCGCGCAGACGGTGGCCGTGTCCGGGCGCGGCTTCAGCGCCGGCTCCGTGGTCAAGCGGGCGACGGTGATGCTGTCCGACACGAAGAGCCCGCAGTTCACGAACTGGGCGGGGACCGCGTCCAACTTCGGCACGGTGAAGTTCGGCGTCCCGCGCGGCCAGGCCCTGCTGAACGCGTCGATCGCCTGGCCGGCCAGCGCGTCCGGCATGGGAAACCTGAACGCCCGGGTGCGGGTCATCCTCGTGGACCCGGCGGGCAGGCTCGCGGCGCACTCGCTGCCGCAGGGCGTCGGCGGGTACGGCAGCGCGCAGGTGCTGCACCCGGCGGCGGGCAGCTGGACGGCGGTGATCTTCAGCAACACCGCCAAGTCCGGGGGAACGGCGGGGACGGTGCGCTTCGGCGCGTCGGTATCGTCGGCGCAGCCGTTCGGCACCGTGTCACCGTCGACGCTCGTCCTGGCGCCGGGGGCCTCGGACGTTGTGCACGTGTCGGCCCGGGTGCCGGCCGGGGCGGGCGACTCAAGCGGGTCCGTCGTCTTCACGACCGCGGCCGGCCCGGTCAGCGTGCCGGTCACGCTGCGCGGGCAAGTGCAGGCCCGGCCCGGCGTGACCGGGACCTTCAGCGGGGTGCTGACCGGCGGCAACGGGCGCGCGCCGGGCGAGGGACAGGTTGCCGCCTACTCCTTCACGGTGCCAACTAACACGGTGCCATCCAGCACTGGGCCGTCCAGCACTGGGCCGTCCAACCCGCCCGTCACAGCCCGCGACGTCGACGTTGACGTGACGCTCGCCAACGACCCGGCCAACCAGGTCAGCGGCTACCTGGTCGCGCCGGGCGGCGAGACGATGGGGTACGGGTCGAACTTCCTCACCACCGGGTTCGACAGCGGCGGCGTGCCCGTGGAGTCGCCCGGGCGGCAGCTCTCGATGTACGCGGCGGACCCGGTCCCCGGCGTGTGGACGGTCATCATCGACTTCACGTCGCCGGTGCCGGGCAGCGAGCTTGCCGACCCGTTCACCGGGCGGATCCGGTTCAACGCCGTGTCGGCCAGCCGCGGGGCGCTGCCCGACTCGCCCGCGGCCTCGCTCACCGCGGGCAAGCCGGTTACCTACAAGATCGCCGTGCACAACACGGGGGCGGCCCCCGAGGACATCTTCCTCGACCCGCGGCTGAGCTCGCTCCAGGGTTACCTGCTGCAGCCGCAGGACCAGGTCGCCGGCCTCAAGCTGCCGCTTTCCTCCTCGGCGAGCCCGCCCGAGTGGATCGTGCCGACGATGACGCAGAGCGTGTCCGCGCAGGCGATCTCGACCGTGCCGGTCATGTTCGACTTCGGCCCGTTCCCCGGCGACCCCGACGAGGCGAGCTCGACGGGGCGCACGGCCAGCGCCACCTACCCGTTCGGCAACGCGCGGACGCCGGTCACCCCGGGGCTCTGGTTCGCCGCCCCCGATGAGATCGGGCCGTATCCGGCGAACGGCGCCACGGGCACGACCGTCACGGCCGCCATGTCCGCGGTGACGCAGCAGTTCGACACCTCGGCAAGCCCGGCGACGGGCGACTTCTGGCGGTTCTCGGCCGCTCCGCTGGCCGCGTCCGCGTCCTACAACCTGCTCGCCGTTGACCCCGGGCAGACGCGGACGATCAGCCTGACCGTGAGGCCGTCCGGGCCGAGCGGGACCGTCGTCCGCGGGACGCTCTACGTCGACGACTTCGTGGACTCGCTGCAGTTCCTGTCGGGCAGCCAGCTCGCGGCGCTGCCGTACAGCTACCGGGTCAAGTAGCACCGCCAGGCACCGCGGCCCCCGCGCTCATCGGCTGAGCGCGGGGGCCGCGGTGCTTTCGCCGGGGTTAACGCGGCGGTGGTTACTCGGTCTCTGACTCGATCGTGCGCAACCGGATCGTCACGTCCATGGCGCGGAGCTCGTCGAGCACCTCGTCGCTGTACTGGGTGCCGATGTCGGTGATCACGTAGCCGAGCTCGTCGCGGGTGCGCAGCAGCTGGCCCTCGACGTTCACCCCGTGATCGGCCAGCACCCGGTTGATCGAGGCGAGCACGCCGGGCACGTTCTTGTGCAGGTGGATGAGGCGGTGCGTGCCGGGCACGGCGGGCAGCGCGACGCTCGGCAGGTTGACCGACATCGCCGTGGCGCCCGCGTCCGCGAAGTCGGCGAGCTTGCCGGACACGAACTCGCCGATGTCCTGCTGCGCCTCCTCGGTAGAGCCGCCGATGTGCGGGGTCAGGATCACGTTCGGCAGGCCGCGCAGCTCGGAGACGAACTCCTCGCCGTTGCCCTTCGGCTCCTTCGGGAAGACGTCGACGGCCGCGCCCGCGATGTGCCCGGACTCGATGTGCCTGCGCAGCGCGGCGTGGTCGACGACGAAGCCGCGGGACAGGTTGAGGAACAGCGACCGCGGGTTCATCCGGGCGAACTCTTCCTCGCCGAAGAACCCGTGGTTGCCTGGCCGGCCGTCCACGTGGATCGTGACCGTCTCCACCGACTCGAGGAGTTCCTCCAGGCTGGAGCAGCGGCGCGCGTTGCCGATCGCGAGCTTGTCGGCGACGTCGTAGAAGTACACCGACATGCCGAGGGACTCGGCGATGACGCTGAGCTGGGTGCCGATGTTGCCGTAGCCGATGATGCCGAGCTTGCGGCCGCGGACCTCGTGGGCGCCCTTGGCGGACTTGTCCCACACGCCCGCGTGCATCTTCACGTTCTTCTCCGGCAGCCGCCGGGCGAGCGAGATGATCTCGGCGATCGCCAGCTCCACGACGGAGCGGGTGTTCGAGAAGGGCGCGTTGAAGACGGCGATGCCGCGTCTGGCGGCGGCCGCCAGGTCCACCTGGTTGGTGCCGATGCAGAACGCGCCGACGGCCAGCAGGTCGGGGGCCGCGGCCAGCACCCGGTCGGTGACCTGGGTCTGGGACCTGATGCCGAGAAGGCTGAAGCCCTGGATCTTCTCGATGAGCTCGTCCTCGCCGAGGGCGCGCGTCACCGTCTCTACCTGATAGCCAGCCTTCGTCAGTCGAGCCGTCGCGTCCGGGTGAATGTTCTCCAGCAGCAAGGCACGGTTGAGCGTGTCCAGCGTCAGCACCTCTTCCCCAAGAAAATTCCCCACCGAAACACCACTGACGGGCGTTCGTAACTTTACAGCACGACGGCCGGCCCGATCATTCCTACCGCCAGGCTCGAGGGCTTCCGGCGCCCCGCCCCAGCCGCCCACTGGCCTCGCTAGTGTCGGCGCCGGGGATCCGGGCGAGCAGCGCGAGCGCCTGCTCCCAGCTGCGCCGCGCGGCGTCCGGCAGCCCGGCGGCGAGTTTCACGTCACCCAGGTGGAGCCGCGCGGTCGCCTCGCCCTGCGGGTCACCGAGCAGCTGGTACATCGCCAGCGCGCGCTCGTAGTGCGCGATGGCCTGCTCGTAGTCGCCCAGCTGGCCGTGGGCGTAGCCGATGCTGTCGAGGGTGTCGGCGACGCCGGTGCGGCTGCCCGCCTCGCCGTGCATGTCCAGCGCCCGGCGGCAGTACCACAGGGCCGCGTCCGGCTGGCCGAGGTGCGCCAGGATCCAGCCGACCGCGTTCTCCGAGTACGCGATCGCGGCGCTGCCGCCGAGCGAGCGGCGCAGCCGCAGCGCCTCCACGGCGTGGTCGAGCGCCTCGTCGTAGCGGTTCTGCTGGCTGAGCAGCACGCCGAGGCCGTAGAGCACCAGCCCGACGCTGACCTGGTCGCCGAGGTCGGTGAAGAGCTCAAGCGCCTGCCGCAGGTGCTCGTCGGCCGCGCCGAAGTCGCCGAGGCGCCCGCTCACGTTGCCGAGCTCGCAGTGGACGTGGGCGAGCGCGTCCCGGTCGCCGAGCCGGCCCGCGGCGAGCGCGGCGGTGCGCTGCACCGCGAGCAGCTCGTGCTGCCTGCCGCGCCGGTTAAGCAGCGGCGCCCAGGTCCCAGGCGAGCTTCCAGCAGTACTCGTCCTGGCGCCGGGCCGCGGCCTGCTCGACGACGTTGTACAGGACGTCATGCTCCGCGCCGAACCAGCCGAGCGCCGCGTCGTAGGCCTCCTGGCCGGAGAACTCCTCGGCCGTCACGCCGTCTAGCGGCGCCGGCAGCGGCACCTGGCCGCGGGCCGGGTACAGCCGGGCCGCGGCCGCGTGCGCGCTGCGCAGGTAGTGGTCGAACGCGCGCTGCCTGGCCAGGTCGCGCTCGGCGGCGCTCAGCGTGGCCGCCACCAGCTCGGCCGCGTAGGCGCGCAGCAGGTCATGGCAGCCGAACCGGCCCGCCGCGTCCTCGGTGAGCAGCGAGGCCCTGGTCAGCTCGGCCAGCGCTGTCCGCGCGGCGGCGGGCGTGACCGCCGCGAGCGAGGCCGCCGCGGCCGCCGAGATGTCGGGCCCGTAGTGCAGGCCGAGCAGCCGGAACATCCGCGCGGCCTGGTCGCTGAGCTTGTCGGCCGACCAAGAGAAGACCGCCCGCAGGTCGGTCGTTTCCTCGCCGGTCCGCAGCGCGTCGAGGCGGCCCCGCGTGTCGGCCAGCTCGGCGGCGAGGTCGGCGAGCCGCAAGGCGGGGCTGGCCACCGCCCTGGCGCAGGTCACGCTCAGCGCGAGCGGCAGCCCCGCGGAGTGCTCGACGATCGCCGCCACCGCCGCCGACTCGGCCTTCGCGCGCTCGGCGCCGAGCCTGCTGGCGACCAACTCGGCCGCCTCCCGGGCGTCGAGCACGTCAAGCGGCACCGGGCGGGCACCCTCCACGACGAGCCCGGTCAGCTGGGACCGGCTGGTCACCAGCACCATGCAGCCGGGACTGCCGGGCAGCAGCGGCCGTACCTGGTCGGCGTCGTGCGCGTTGTCGAGGAGCAGCAGCATCCGCTTGCCGTCAAGCAGCGTGCGCAGCAGCGCGCTCCGCGCCTCAAGGGCCGACGGGCACGTTCGTGGCGGGGACCCCGAGCGCGTCGAAGAACCACTGCAGCGCCGTGGCCGCCTGCATCGGCGCGCTCGCCGGGTCGAAGCCGCGCAGGTTCACGTACAGCTGCCCGTCGGGGAACCGCGGCCCCGCCTGCCTCGCGAACCGGATCGCCAGGGTCGTCTTGCCCACGCCCGCGGTCCCCGTGATCAGCGCGACCGAGGAGGCCCGGGGCGCGGTATCGCCGCCGGGTGGCGCCCCGGGCAGCAGCGCGTGCAGCCAGTCGAGCTCGGCCGTGCGCCCGACGAAGCCCGCGGGCTCGGGCGGCAGCTGGGCCGGGCACGAGCGCGGGCTCGGCCGCCGCCGCCGGCGACGGTGCAGCCGGCTCCTGCCCGGCGGGCGGCGCGGCCAGCGCCCGCGCCTGCACCACTGACAGCGATACGGGCACGGGCGGGGCTGACGGGGGCAGGTCAAGCGCCGGGTCCATCGCCAGCACCCGCTGGTGAATCCTGGTCAGCTCGGTGCCGGGTCGATGCCGAGGTCCTCGGCGAGCCGCTTCCGCGCGTCGTGGAAGACGTGCAGCGCCTCGGCCTGCCTGCCGCACCGGTACAAGGCGATCATCAGCAGCCCCCGCGCCCGCTCGCGCAGCGGGTGCTCGGCCACCAGCGCGGTCAGCTCGGGGACCGCCGCCGCGGGCTGCCCCTGGGCGAGCAGCAGGTCGGCCCGTTCCTCGCGCGGCGGTCGTGCGCAGCTCGGTCAGCCGCAGCCGCTCCGCCTCCGCGAACGGCCCGGGCACCCCGGCGAACGGCTGGCCGCGCCACAGGCCGAGCGCCTCGTCCACGACCCGGGCCGCGCCGGCGAGGTCGCCGGCCGCGCGCAGCTCGCGCGACCGGCCGAGGCTGTCCTCGAACTGCGCGGCGTCGAGGCCGCCGGGACCGAGCCGCAGCAGGTAGCCGCCGCCCGAGGAGACGAGCACCCGGCCCGGGGTACGCCGTGACTTGTCCGGCTCCCGGCGCGGCCGGTCCGGCTCCAGCACGCGGCGCAGTCCCGCCACGTAGGTGTAGATGCCGCTGTCGACGCTGGCAGGCGGCTGGTCACCCCACACCGCGTCGACCAGCTCAGCCGCGCGATACCACCCGGTTCGCCCGGCTCGCGAGCAGGCCGAGCACGGCGAGCTGCCGGGGCTGCCCCGCCATGACCTCATGGCCGTCACGCCAGACCGTGACCGGACCGAGCACCCCCACCCGCAGCGGCACCGCTGAACCCTTTTCATCCTGCACCTGGCCCGAGGACGCTGTGTTCTCCCCAGACACGGCGAAACCAGCCGCATCAGGACGAAAATGACTCACCACCAGCCGCCCCTCCGCGCCGGACTATACACCTGCCCCGGCCGCCGCGACGCTGCAATTGCATCTGCCACAATTACGCCGCGCAACCAAGTGGTACAGCTAGGAGATTACTGCCAGGCATGTACGGGCATCTAGAAAATATCCAGATCACCTATAGCCTGCCCGACTATCACTAAACAAGCGAACACGCGGCCGGACAAGGACCCCACCCACCCCCGGCCGCCGCCGCGTCCGGTACCTGGCGCGTATCACCGCCATCCGGACAGGCGAGGGCACACCCCCCTGGTGCCCCTCGCCATGGAACAGCCGACCTCCACGGTTCCCCCTCACTCCAACCGTGGGGGTCGGCGCAGTTCCCGATCGGCTACACTCCGAAGCTAGCTAGTTGCTGACGGTGACAACGTTGACGTTTCGGGGGTCCGGCGATGGGGAAGGCGAGTTCCGCTAAGCAGGAGGGCGACCGCAGGTCGCGGATCGCAGCGCAACGGTCCGCCGACCAGCGCACGCAGCGACGGAACCGGCTGCTGCTCGCGAGCGGCGCGATCGTGGTCGTCGTGGCCGTGGTGCTGGCCCTCGTGCTGCTCCAGGGCGGCAACAGCGGCTCGACCGCGAGCGGGCCCTCCGGCCCCACCGGCGGCGCCCTCACCGCGCTCACCGGCCAGGTCACCTCGGTGCCCGCCGCGACGTTCGAGCAGGTGGGCGCGCGGCACGGTGACCTCGCCGCCGACGACGATCACCGGCGCGGCGCTGACCAGCGGCGGCAAGCCGGAGATGCTCTACATCGGCGCGGAGTACTGCCCCTACTGCGCCGCCGAGCGCTGGGCGATGATCGCCGCCCTTCCCGGTTCGGCACGTTCAAGGGCCTGGCCACGACCCGCTCGGCCGCCCGCAACGGCGCGGGCACCGCCGAGCCGTTCCCGCAACACGGCGACCTGGACGTTCGCGAAGTCCAGCTATGCGAGCAACTACCTCACGTTCACGCCCGGTGGAGGAGTTCACCAACATCCCCGACTCGTCCACCGGCGGGTACACCACGCTGCAGACGCCCACCGCGGAGCAGCAGGCGCTCATCCAGAAGTACGACGCGGCCAACCAGGGCGCGATCCCGTTCATCGACTACGGGAACAAGTACATGAGCGTCGGCGCCAGTTACGACCCGGGCGTGCTCAGCGGGCTCTCCTGGTCGCAGATCGCCGACGACCTGCGCTCCCCGTCGAGCGCGGTCGCCAAGGGGGTGCTTGGCACGGCCAACTACGCCACCGCCGCGATCTGCAGCCTCACCGGCGACCAGCCGGCGACCGCGTGCACCCCGGCCGTCAAGGCCCTCCAGGCGAAGATCTAGCGCCAGCCGGGGAATGAGATCTAACAATCAAGCTATCCGAGAGGTTTCTCTCAGCTTGAAGGCGGACAGAATCCCGCTAAATCCCCCTACGATATTTCCATGGGCAAAGCCAGCAGGACGAAGCAAGACAGCGACCGCCGCGCGCGCATCGCGGCAGCAGCGGGAGGCGCAGCGCCGCGCTGAGCAGCGCAAGCGGATCTACCTGGCGGGCGGGGCCATCCTCGTCGTCGCCATCGTGGCCATCGCGCTCGTCCTGGTGAAGCTGAACAGCGGCAGTGGCACGCCGCCGGCCGCGAGCAACGGCCCCACCGGCGCCGCCCTCGCCTCGCTGACCAAGCAGGTCGAGAACGTGCCCACGAGCGTCACCGACCAGGTCGCGGGCGGCGGCGTCAACAAGAGCCTGTTCGTCCAGACGGAGACCAGCACCGAGGTCAGCAACGCCTCGTCGCAGCTGGGCTCCTACTTCGGCACCGCCAACGGCACTTCGCTCACGTCCGGCGGCAAGCCGGAGGTGCTTTACCTCGGCGGCGAGTACTGCCCGTACTGCGCCGCCCAGCGCTGGGCGATGATCAACGCCCTCAGCCGGTTCGGCACCTTCTCCGGCCTGACCACCACGCACTCGTCGAGCACCGACGTCGACGCGAACACGCCGACCTGGACGTTCTACAAGTCGACGTACAAGAGCAACTACCTCATGCTTCACCCCGGTCGAGGAGTACACCAACTACCGGATCGGCAACACCACGAGCACGACACGAACTACCAGACGCTGCAGACCCCGACGTCGGCCGAGCAGTCGATCGGGCAGACCTACGACCCGACGGGCTCGATCCCGTTCATCGACCTCGGCAACAAGTACGTCCAGGTCGGCAACCTCGCGCCGCTCAGCCCGACCTTGCTGTCGGGCAAGAGCTGGGCCCAGGTCGGCGCGGCCATGAACGACCCGTCCTCCGCGCTGGGCAAGGCCGAGATCGGCAACGCGAACTACATGACCGCGGGCATCTGCAAGCTGACCAACAACCTGCCGGCGACGGCCTGCACGCCGACGATTCAGAAGCTGGAAGCTAACCTCGCCAGCTAGGATGACGGCGAACAGTAACCAAGCGATCACTGGAGACCGACGCGATGGCAAACGCAAAGGCCAAGAACCGATCTGTCCGAACGGTTGCGGCTGTCTCCGCCACGCCCACGAGCCGCCGGGCCGGTAAGCCGGCCCTCAAGGCCGAGGACGTCGAGCCGGCCGCGGCCGAGGACGAGGTCATCGAGCCGGAAGAGGAGCCCGGGCCCGCGGGCCAGCCCCTGTGGCTGCAGCTGGTGACGTTCGGCCTCGCCATCCTCGGCCTGGTGATCTCCGCCTATGAGACGTACGCCCACTTCAACGGGTCGCACCTGGCGGGCTGCCCGACCGGGGGCGGCGGAACGTTCAACTGCACCGCCGTCATCACCAGCCCCCAGTCGATGGTGTTCGGCGTGATCCCGGTGGCGGTCCTCGGCCTGGCGTTCTACGTCGCCGCGGTCCCGCTGTTCTCCCCGTGGGCCTGGCGCATGAAGCGGCGTGAGGTGCACGTGGTGCGGCTCGCGTCGGTCGTTGTCGGCATGGGCTTCGTGATGTACCTGATCTTCGCTGAGCTCTACCAGATCGGGGACATCTGCGAGTACTGCACCGGCGTCCACATCGTGACGTTCCTGCTGTTCTGCATCACCGTCTTCAGCGCCGCCATCTGGGGGCTCGATCCCCGGCGGGAGTAGCAAGACGCGGCTGGCCGGCCGCCCCCCGCGGACGACGTCCGCGTACATGACATTATGTTCACGTTCGTTCGCTTGACCTGGGCACTGGCGTTTCCCCTCAGTATGGTGACCGCATGCCCGGCATGAACTCGGGCCTGAACCCGGCCAGCTCGATCCTCGTGTCCGCGTTCAGGTCGGCGCTGCTGCAGCAGTGGCTGATCGTCGCCTTCATCTTCATGCTGCTGCTGATCGCCTGGGGCGCGGCGCGCACGGCGATCTTCGGCTCGATGGCGGTCACGCCTGCGCCTGCCGGCAGCCGATCGTGGCGTGAGCCCCGCGCCCGGCTCTTGCTCCGGGTCGGCTTCGGGCTCATCTGGCTGCTTGACGGGCTCCTGCAGGCGCAGCCGCAGATGCCTGGCGGCCTCGCCGACCAGGTGATCCAGCCGACCGCGGCCACCTCGCCCGGCTGGGTGCAGCACCTGGTGAACTACGGCGTGAACCTCTGGGACTATCACCCCGTCACGGCCGCCACGGCATCGGTGTGGATCCAGGTCGGCATCGGGCTGTGGATGCTGCTCGCGGTGCGCGGCTGGTCCGCCCGGCTCGCCGGCCTGACGGGCGTCGCCTGGGGACTGGTCGTCTGGGCGTTCGGCGAGTCGTTCGGCGGGATCTTCGCCCCCGGCCTCACCGTCCTGTTCGGCGCGCCCGGCGCGGTTCTCCTCTACGTCGTGGCGGGCGCGCTGCTCGCGCTGCCCCGGCGGGCCTGGGACGGCCCCCGCGTCGGCCGTCTCCTGCTGGGCGGGACGGGCGTGTTCCTCCTCGGCATGGCGCTGCTTCAGGCCTGGCCGGGGCGCGGCTTCTGGCAGGGCACGATCGACGGCAAGCCCGGGTCACTCGCCGCCATGGTCCAGTCCATGGCGGGCACGTCGCAGCCGCACCCGCTTGCGGTGCTCGTCACCTGGTTCGGCAACCTCACCGCCGCGCACGGGTTCGCGGTCAACCTCGTCGCGGTCATCGCGCTCGTGCTGATCGGCGCGGGACTGACCGCCGCCGCCGTGCGCGCCAACGCCCGGCTCGCCCTGATCGCGGTCGTCGCCGGCGCCGTGTTCTGCCTCGCCGACTGGGTTCTCGTCGAGGACTTCGGTTTTCTCGGCGGGCTCGGCACCGACCCGAACTCGATGATCCCGCTGATCCTCCTGTTCACCGCCGGCTACCTCGGGCTCGCGCCCGCCCCGGCCTGGCCGGCGGTGGCGGCAACGGCCGGCGTCCCGGCCGGGATCGAGCGGGCCGCGCTCGCGAGCAGCGCCGCGGCCCCGGTCGAGGTGGCCACCGGCGCGGGAACGGCCGCCCTCGCGGGAACGGCGGCCATCGCGGGAGCTTCCGCGAGCGCGTCCGAACGGGGCCGGGGCGCCGTCGCGTCGGCCGGCGCACCCGAAGTCACAGGGGGCCCCGCTGAGCCATCCGGACCCGGCACGCCTGAGCCCGCCCTCACTGCCACGCAGCCGGCCGACGGCCCGGTGACGGCGGAGAACGCCGTTGACCCGGTGGACGGCCCCAGGGACGCGTCCAAGCCCCCCGGCAGCCCTCAGCCCACCGAGGACGCGCACGGAACCAGCGGGCCGGCCGGGGGCACCTGGCGGGCTTCCCGGCTGGTGCGCGGGTTCGCCGGGGCGCCCATCCGGGCCGTCGCGGGGATCGGGGCGCTTGGCGTGATCTTGGTCGGCGCCGCGCCAATGGCGTTCGCCACCATCGAACCCCAACGCCGACCCGATCACTGCCCAGGCCATCGCGGGCACCAGCGGGCAGTTCGACACGCCGGCCGCGAACTTCACGCTGACCAGCCAGGACGGGCAGCAGGTCTCCCTGGCCAGCCTGCACGGCAAGGTCGTGCTGCTGACCTTCCTCGACCCGGTGTGCAGCACCGACTGCCCGCTCATCGCCCAGGAGATGCGGTCGGCGGACACGATGCTCGGCGCCAGGGCGAGCGACACCGAACTGGTTGCCGTCGTCGCCAACCCGACCTACCTCTCCACCGCTTACACCAGGGCGTTCACCGACCAGGAGAACCTGGGCCAGGTGCCCAACTGGCTGTACCTGACCGGCTCGCTGAACCAGCTCAAGGACGTCTGGCACGACTACGGGATCGAGGTCGAGGACCTGCCCGCAGGCGCGATGGCCGCGCACAACGACCTCGCCTTCGTGATCGACGCCGGCGGCAACGTGCGGCAGGAGATCAGCGACGACCCGGGACCTGGCACTTCCGCGACGAAGTCGTCGTTCGCCGGCCTCCTGGCCAATTCCGTCATCCAAACGATGGGCCAGTCATGAGACGTGTCCGGCCGCCCGCCGGCGAGGACCCTGGATTGTCGAGACCGCTATGGCGTAGCCAGCAATCCAAGATCTTTTCGCCGCTTGCGGCTGCCGTGGCGCTCGTGGCCACCGGGGCGGTCGCGGCGTGCGGGTCTTCGGCGTCTTCGTCCGCGTCCGCGTCGGGGGCGGGAGCCGTCACGTCGGGGACAAGCTCGATGGCTACCTCGCTCGCGACGTCCGCGGGCAGCTGGGCGGTCGTCCCGATGTCGGGCGATCCCACGTTCTGGCAGGTGTTCGCCCGGGCGGCGAACTCGGGGACGTGGAAGCTCGCCACCCCGCCGGGCGTGGCGAGCAACGGGGGGCTCGTCGCCTCGGCCGACGGCGCGAACTCCCTCACCGTCGCCGTGCGGCCTACCCAGGACCTCAGGTACTCCCCGCTCGCGGAGACGGCCAACGGCGGCGCCTCCTGGTCGACCGGCGGGCCGATCAACGCGGCCGTGGCCGCCTCCCCCGGCGCGCTGTCCGCCTTCGGCGGCAAGCTCGTCGCGCTGCTCAGCAACGGGGCCATCGAGGCCAGCGCCAATGCCGGGGCGACCTGGTCGACGATGGCCGGGCCTGGCGCCGTCGCCGCCTCCTCCGCCGCCAAGGGATGCGGTGGCGCGGTACGAGTCACCACGATCTCGTTCGGGCCAGCCGGTACGGAAGTGCTCGCGGGCGGCACCTGCGGGACCGCCGGTACCACCGCGATGTTCACGTACTCACCGGGCACGGGCTGGCAGCGCGCGAACATGCCCGTATCGGGGCAGATCGCGCGACTGACCGACGATCTGGCGGTCGTGCTCGGCAAGTCCGGGCTGAGCGCGCTGTGGCGCGGGATGCCGTCGGCGAACACCGCGCAGCCCGGCCAGACGTCCTGGTCCGCGTCTCCGGCCTTGCCCGTCTCCGGTCCGATCATCGCGTCCGGGGCGCTGGCCGGCTCCGCGCCCGCCGCCGGACCTGGGGCGCTCGCCGGGTTCGGGGCGCCAGCCGGCACCGGGGCCTGGGTGCTCCTGCCCGGCGGGCGCGCCGCGACGATCAGCGCCCCGGCGCAGACGACCAGCGCGCTACCGCCGTGGCTACTGCTGCCGCCGGTGCCCGCGCACACCACGACGCTGGCATCCGGGCCGGACGGCGCTGTCGACGCGCTGGCGGTGTCGGGGGCGACGCTGACGGTGTGGCGGCTGGCCAGCGGGTCAGCAGTGTGGTCAAGGGTTCAGACGATCACCGTGCCGCTTCAGTACGGTTCATCCAGTTAGGTCGGGTCTTCATGCACTACATCCTGGATCAACTGGTCGTTTGACCCGTTCGTCATCGTCGTGGCGGTCGTTGTCGTCTGGCACGAGATCGGGCTCCGCCGGCTGGCCAAGCGGTCACGGGCGGAGCGGACCCGGGAGCGGCGGATCCGGTCGCTGTGGTTCTACGCGGGGCTGCTCGTGCTGCTGCTTGCCGTCGACTCGCCGATTGACTACTGGTCCGACTCCTACTTCATGGTGCACATGGTGCAGCACCTGCTGCTGATGTTCGCCGCCCCGTCGCTCGTCGTCGCCGGGGCGCCCGGGCAGCCGCTCCTCGACGGGCTGCCCGGCCGGTGGGGGCAGGCGGTGACCCGGTCGGTGCTGGCCGGCGGCTGGTCCCGGCCGCTGCGCGCCGCCTTCACCTTCCTGACCGGGCCGGTGGTCGCGGTGGTGCTGTTCAACCTCGCGATGGTGGTGTGGCACGTCCCCGCCGCGTTCGACCTCGCCGCGAACAACTCCGCCGTGCACATCTGGCTTGAGCACGGGTCGTTCTTCGCGACCGGCGTGCTGTTCTGGCTCCAGTTCATCCCGTCGCCGCCGTTCCGGTCGCGGATGCCGCTGCTCGGCCGGGCCGCGGCGCTGCTCGCCACCAACGTCGTGATGATCTTCATCGCGATGGCGCTGTCGATCTTCGCGAACCACTCCATCTACGCGCCGTACGACCACGTGCCGGGCGTGACGCTGCCCCCGTTCGCGGACCAGCAGATCGGCGCGGCCATCCTGTGGGTGTGCGGTGACTTCTGGGCGCTGCCCACGATGATCATCACGATCAGGAAGCTGCTCAGCGACGAGACGGGAATCGGGACGGCGCTGGACCGGTTCGTCCGCTCCGGCAGCCGCGGCGCGACGTCCCGCTCCTGGACGGCGCGCGCCCCGCGCTAGACGGGCTGGTCCGGGTTAGGAGTTGGGATGGTCGGCCGGCTCGTCGGCCGGCTGGCCGTCTGGGGCACGGGTCAGACCGGGCGACGCGTGCCCGTTTAGTAGATTGCCGCCGGGGCGGGCGTCTTCCGCCGCTCGGGCGGCTGGTCCGTGTCCTCGGTGCCGTCGTCGCCCGAGCGCCTACCCGGCAGGCTCGGCAGGGACGGCAAGGACGGGAGAGACGGGAGGCTGCCCGTGATGTGGGGCAGGCTGTGGGGCAGGCTCGGGGGGGTCCAGTTGCGCAGCTGGGACAGAGCCGGGGCGCGGCCCACCAGGATCACGCCGACGATGAGCGCGACGATGCCGCCCGCCTGCAGCGCCAGTTCCCCCGGGCTGACCTGGATCCGGTCACCGAAGACCAGCACGCCGAGGAGGATCCCGACCATGGGCTCGCCCGCCGAGATGGCCGGCAGGGACAGCGGGAGCGGGCCGGAGTTGAACGCGCTCTGCATCAGCCAGATGCCGATCGCGCCCGCGCCGACGAGCGCGTACGGCGCCCACGTGGTGAACATCGCGCCGACGCCGTTCGAGCTCAGGGTCTGCAGCGTCTGCCTGGTCAGCGCGTCCTGGATGCCGAACACGAGCCCCGCGCCCAGGCCCGGTCAGCATCGCCCGCAGCCGGCCCGGGTGCATCCGCCCGGCGTGCACGCAAGCGAACGCGATCGCCGCGATCACCGCAGCGGCCGGCCAGTGCGTCACCGAGCCGAACGACAGCCCGATGGGCTTCGCGGACCGCGCCGCCGACAGCAGCGCCACCCCCAGGCACAGCACCACCGCGCCGAAGATCTCCCAGAACCGGAGCGTCGCCTTGGCGATCGGCACGGCGAGGACCAGGGCGAAGACGAGGTTCGTGGTCAGCAGCGGCTCCACGAACGCGAGCGACAGGTTGCCGATCGACCAGGCCGCGAGGATCTGGCCGCCGATCATGCAGCCGATCCCCGCCAGCCAGCGGGGCTGGCGCAGCAGGTCGGTGATTAGCCGCAGGGACAGGAACCGCGACGCCGGCTCGCGCTGCGCCGCGTGCTGCTGCAGCACGAAGCCGGTGCCGATCAGCAGCGCGGCCAGCAGCGTGAGCCCGTAGTCGAGGCTGATGTCGACGTCCACGGCGCTCTAGCTCACTGCACTCATAATCGCGGCTGCTCCTGGGTTATCCGGCGGGCTCGGGGGTCTCCCCTCCCCTTTGGTGTTAACACTAACCGCGCCCAGGCCGCCCGGCGGACAGGCGCGACGACCTGCGTCGCCCGTCCGCGTCACTCTTACCCGCGACCACCGGTCAACACGAGCGCGAAATGATAACGTTCCCGGTCACGCGGGCCCTTTTCCGCCCTGATTCGCCTCTCATCCTGCGAGAGCGCTATTCCCACGTATATATCGGCAGGTCAGGCCTTACTATCATCTTGACGGCAGGTGGGTGCCGTTTGACGGCAGGTGGGTGCCGTCAGTTGCCATCGGGTAGGGAGAGCTTGGTGGGGGAAGCAACGGCAGTGTCGAGGACCTCGCGTCCCGACACTAGACGTACGGCCGTGCGGCGGCGAGCCGTCGGCACCAGGGACCGGATCATCGCGCACCTCGCGCTCGTCGCCGAGGTCGCCGACGGAGGAGGGATGGCCAGCACCAGGCTGGCGGAGGCCGTCGGCTACCCGGGATCGAGCGTGGCCTTCGCGCAGCTGCTGTCGGGCATGGATCGCGACGGCCTGATAAACCGGGAGGTACGCGGCAAGCGGACCTACCGGATCACGTTGTCCGCGCAGCCCGCCACCCGGCTGGCCACGGAGCCGGCCAGGACGGGCGAGGACGCCCGGCCCCCGGTTCCGGTCGCCTTCCCGGCGGCCATCGACTACGACGAGCTCGCCGACCGGGTGATCAGGCGGCTGCTCAGGCGGCTCGCCGAGCTGAACCCGGCGGAGCTGGCGATGCTCGAGCGGCTGCTCGTGCCGGGCAACTCCCCGGCCGAGGAGCTGAAGATCGTCTAACGGATGCGGCGCAGGCCGGACCGGTGGTGCCTCGCGGTGGCGATGTAGGTCTGCACGGAGCCCTCGGTCCAGCTGGCGTCGATGTTGGACCGCTTGATCGTAGCCGGGACGCCGGCGACCAGGGAACCCGGGGGGACGTTGAAGCCCTCGGAGACCACGGCCCCGGCGGCCACGATCGAGCCCCGGCCGACCACGACGCGGTTCAGCGTGACGCTGCCCGAGCCGATCAGGCAGCCGGGCTCGACGACGCAGCCTTCCAGGTGCGCGTTGTGGCCGACCACGCAGTCCTCGCCGATGATGGTCGGCCATTGCGCGGTGCAGTGGACGATCGTGCCGTCCTGCACCGACGTGCGCGCGCCGACGGTGATGTAGCCGTGGTCGCCGCGCAGCACCGCGCCCGGCCAGACCGAGGCCTCCGGGCCGATCTTCACTCGTCCGATAACAACAGCATCAGGCGCGACGTAAGCCAGCTCGTCGATCTCCGGCTCATCGTCGATCTGTCCGCCCGCCCGGCAGTGCCGGGCGACGCGGAGGACGCTCCCTCTCCCGGGACGGGAGCGGAAAAAGGGGGCTCCGGGACGCGCTCGCGCAGGCCCGGGCCGCCGAGCTAGGACGGCTGGCGGGCGAGGCAGCCAGGGTCCTGGGCTGCGGCGACGCCGGCATGGAGGCGGCGGAGCAGGTGATCCGGGCCGGGCTGCTGCGCCTGGGCGGTGCCATGCTGGGCGAGGTGCTGTCCGCGGACCGGGGCCGCCGCGGGCTGCGGGTCCCGTGCGGGAACGGCCACGAGGCCCGCTTCGCCGGCTACCGGGACAAGACGTTCGACACCGTGCTCGGCCCGGTCACCGTCACGCGGGCCTGGTACCACTGCGCGGAATGCGGCCGCGGCCTCGCTCCCCGGGACGCGGAGTCTGCGTGACCGGGACGTCGGTGTCGCCGGGGCTGGCGGCGATGAACGACCTGGCCGCGGCGGCCGGGCCGTTCGCCGGCGCCGCCCGGCTGCTGGAGGAGATCGGCGGCGTCACGCTGACCGTCAAGCGCGTCGAGCGGGCCGCCGAGGCCAGCGGCGCCGCCGTCGCGGCGGCCGGGCGCGAGCGCGCCCAGCTGACCGCCGCCCGCAAGCTGGTCCCGCTGCTCCCGTCGCCGCTGCCGGACAAGCTCTACGCCGCCATCGACGGCACCGGCGTCCCCATGACCGGCAGGGAGACCGCAGGCCGCAAGGGCAAGGGCGAGGACGGGCGGGCACGCACCCGCGAGGTCAAGCTCGGCGTCTTCTTCACCCAGGACGAACTGGACAAGGACGGGTACCCCGTCCGCGACCGGGCCTCCACCAGCGTCATCGCCACCTTCGAGCCCGCCCCGGTCTTCGCGGGCCTCGTGAAAGCAGAAGGCATCCGCCGCGGCGCGGACCACGTCCGCCAGCTCACCGTCCTCGTCGACGGCGCCGCCTGGATCTCGGGAATCGCCGCCGCCAAGTTCCCGGAAGCCACCCAGGTCGTGGACATCCAGGGCGTAAATTGACACCCCCATAAGGTAGCGTCTCGGTTCGTGGCCAGCACTCAGGCACCTTCCCCGACTTCTGACTCCCCCGCCGGGCAACCCGCGGCGGGAGAGTCGCCCGTCCAGGCGCTCCTCGCCACCGCCGTCAGCTCCATCGGAGGGACGGAGCGGTCCGGTCAGACCGTCATGGCCCAGGCCGTCTGGGACGCGGTCGCCGACGGCACGCACCTCGCCGTGCAGGCGGGGACGGGGACCGGCAAGTCGCTGGCTTACCTGGTGCCCGCCATGCAGCTGGCGGCCAGCAAGCGCGGGCCCGTCGTCGTCTCCACGGCCACCATCGCCCTGCAGCGCCAGCTCGTCGACCGGGACCTGCCGCGGCTCGCCGCCGCGCTCCGCGAGCCGCTCGGCCGCACCCCGGAATTCGCCATCCTCAAGGGGCGCAACAACTACCTGTGCCTCAACAAGCTGCGCAACGGGCCGGAGGACGAGCAGGACTCGCTGTTCGACGCGCTCGGCAGCGCGGCGCCCACCAGCCAGCTCGGCGCGCACGTCAAGCGGCTGCACCAGTGGGCCGCGTCGACCACCACCGGGGACCGGGACGAGATCGTCCCCGGCGTGCCCGACCAGGCGTGGCGGCAGGTGGCGGTGACGGCGCGCGAGTGCCTCGGGCCGGGCCGCTGCCCCTTCGGCATCCAGTGCTTCTCCGAGCGGGCCAGGCGGCTGGCCGCCGAGTCCGACGTCGTGGTGACCAATCACGCCCTGCTCGCCATCGACACGCTCGGCGAGGGCGGGATCCTGCCCGAGCACCGGGTCGTGATCGTCGACGAGGCGCACGAGCTCGTCGACCGGGTCACCTCGGTGGCCACCGGCGAGCTGTCCGCCTACGCGATCGACTTCGCGGTGCGGCGGACCGGGCGGCTCGCCGACGAGGCGGAGATCGCCCGGCTGTCCGAGGCCGGGAACGCGCTGACCCCGCTGCTCGCCACCCTGCCCGGCGGCCGGATGGACCAGCTCGACCAGGGCCTCGGCGCCACCCTGGCCGCGCTGCGGGACGCCGCCACGGCCTGCGCCGCCCAGGTGCGGAAGATTGCCGTCGCGAAGGACGAGGACGCCGACCCCGCCGAGGTCACCGCCGCGCAGACCGCGCTCGTCAGCCTCGAAGAGCTCGCCGTCGTGGCGGAACGGATGATCACCGCCTTCGACCAGCCGATCAGCGAGCGCGAGGAGGTCGTCTGGCTGGAGCGGCCGGAGGACTGGGCGGACAACGCGCGGCCCGCCTCGCTGCACGTCGCGCCGCTCGAGGTCGGCGAGGTGCTGGCCGAGCACCTGTTCGCGGACAAGACCGTGGTGCTCACCTCGGCCACGCTGACCCTCGGGGGCTCCTTCACCCCGCTCGCGCGTCAGTGGGGCCTGGACGCCAAGGCCATCGGCACCGAGTGGTCGGGCATCGACGTCGGCTCGCCGTTCGCGCACGGGCGCAGCGGCATCCTCTACGTCGCCAAGCACCTGCCGCCGCCGTCGCGGGACGGGCTGCCGCCCGAGTACCTGGACGAACTCTGGGAGCTGATCAAAGCGGCGGGCGGCCGGACGCTCGGGCTGTTCTCGTCCATGCGGGCGGCCAAGGCGGCCGCCGCCGCGATGCGCGAGTCGCTGCCCTACCCGGTGCTCTGCCAGGGCGACGACTCCACCATGCAGCTCGTGAAGGAGTTCGCGGCCGACGAGCCGACCTGCCTGTTCGGGACGCTGTCGCTGTGGCAGGGGGTGGACGTGCCCGGGCCGTCGCTGCGGCTCGTGGTCATCGACCGGATCCCGTTCCCGCGGCCGGACGACCCGCTTGCCTCGGCGCGCACCCGGGCGGCCGACGCGCGCGGCGGCTCCGGCTTCATGGAGGTGTCGGCGAACCACGCCGCCCTGCTGCTCGCGCAGGGGGCGGGGCGGCTGCTGCGGTCCGTGGACGACCGCGGCGTCGTCGCGATCCTCGACCCCAGGCTCGTCACCAAGCGGTACGGCGAGTACCTGCGGGCGTCGCTGCCGCCCTTCTGGCAGACGACGGACCCCCAGGTGGTCCGCGGCGCCCTACAGCGCCTCGGGCAGGGATAGCGCGTCGAACATGTGCCGCTCCCAGAGGTGCATCGACGCCTCCTCGGGATAGGAGCGGACGTCCGGCTGCAGGTCGTAGACGCGGGTGGTGCGGTGCTCGGTGCCGTACGGCGCCCAGCCGGGCTGGCCGCAGCTCGCGAAGCCGACCCACTCGCGGCGCATCAGGTCGCCGAGCGCGACGAACTCGGCGGGCGGCTCGGGGCCGGTCAGCACCTCGGCTGATGCCCTCGCCGTAGGCGCCGAAGACGAGCGGCACGTCGAGCGCGTGGCACGCGCCGAACGGCCCGGCCGGCGCCTGCGCGGCGAGCTCGTACAGGTACGTGGTGCCGCCGGACATCGCGTGCGCCTGGGCCAGGTGCAGGGTCGGCATGCGGAACAGCCAGTCGGAGAAGGCGACCTCGAACAGGCCGCTCGCGTCCGCGTTCGGGTAGGCCTTGCGGTACCCGGCCGGCCCGTCGGGCGCCGGGGCGAAGTAGTCGAGCACCGTCGCCGCCTCGTCCTCGGTGATCTGGCCGAGGCGCCCCTTCATGGCGACGAACAGGCGGTACTCGTCCCGGTTGTGGCCGGTGAGCAGTTCCACGTCGCGGGCCGCGCCGGACACGAGCGCCCGCCACGGGGCGCGGGTCAGCACCTCGCCGTCGACGACCGGGGAGAACGGGGTGTCGGTGATCCGCACGGCGCCCCAGTCGAGGAACTCCGTCATCCGCGCCGTGACGTCCATCTGGGCCGCGACCAGGCGCAGGGGGTCGGCCTCGCTGAGCGCCTCGAGGCTCGGCGGGCAGCCCGGCGGTGGCGGCGATCGCCTCGGTGATCGTGCCCGCCAGCTCGGCGCTGAAGAACGTGCCGGGCACCGACTGCGCGATGGCCCGCTTGAACAGGCCCTTCGCGTCGTCCATCGCGAGCAGCGCGGAGATCACGCCGGCGCCCGCCGACTCGCCGAAGACGGTGACGTTGCCGGGGTCGCCGCCGAACCGCTCGATGTTGTCCCTGACCCAGCGCAGCGCCGCGACCGCGTCGAGCAGGCCGCGGTTGGCGGGGGCCCCGGGGATCTGGGCGAAGCCCTCCATGCCCAGGCGGTAGTTGCAGGAGACGAACACCACGCCGGCGCTCGCGAACGGCGTGCCGTCGTAGCCGGGACCGCCCGCGCCGAACAGGTAGGCGCCGCCGTGAATCCAGACCATGACCGGGAGCGTGCGCGCCTCCGGGTCCGGGGTCCACACGTTGACGGTCAGCCACTCGCCCGTGGTGTCCTCCGGCACCTCGCGGGCGTCCGGGCGTGCCGGGGAACACCGCCTGGGGAGCCTGCGGGCCGAACTCCGCCGCGTCGCGCACCCCGTCCCACCGGTCCGGCGGCACCGGCGGCCTGGAACCGTAGGTCGAAGAGCGGCGGCTGCGCGAACGGGATGCCGCGGAAGACGGCGTTTCCGTGCTCGACGCGCCCCCGGACCCGGCCGGATGTGATGGAAACCTCGGGTTCGGCTGGACCCATGGGGCGACCTCCCGCTACGTCAGTGGAGCGATGAAAGGCATGGTTTGTATGACTTTAGGTTATTTAACCGGATCAAGCACGACCACCGGGATCTTGCGCGGCGCCGCCTTGGCCTCGTACTGCGCGAAGGCGGGATGGCGCTGCTTCTGCCTGCTGTATATGACATCACGCTCGGCCGGCTGCGCCAGCCTGGCCCGCACGCGGACGGTCCGGGTGCCCACCTCTACGACGGTCTCCGGGTAGGCCAGCAGGTTGTGGAACCAGGCCGGGTTCTCGCGGCGCTCCCGCCTTGGAGGCGAAGACGGCCAGCGAGTCTCCCACCCACTGGTAAGCGAGCGGGGTGACCCGCGCCATCCCGCTGCGTGCCCCGGTATGGTGCAGCAGGAGGATGTCGGACCCCTGAAACGGACCGCCGACCCGGCCTCCGTTGGCCCGGAATTCAGCGATGATGTTGCCGTTGACATCGTCGACCTCCGGCGCACGGAACTCTGTCATGACGTTCAGTTTAGGAATGGAAACGTGAAGTCACCAACCACGGTGGACGATCTTCAATTCGCGTCGGAATTGCGGGCACTGCCCGACGGCGACGGTCACGGCGGCCTCGAGATCGACGGCGACTACGACCGGGTGCTGTTCGCCGGGTTCGCGGCCAGCGGACGCCGACGCCGGCGGCGCGCGGTTCACCGAGTGCGCGTTCACCGGGGCACCGGGTTCGACGGCGGCCGGCTGCGCCGGGCCCGGCTGTCCGACGTGTGGTTCGGCGAGACGCGGCTCGTGGCCGTCGACCTGGCCGAGTCGTCGCTGACCGACGTCTGGTTCAGCGGCTGCGTGTTCGCCGGGGTGCAGGCGTTCTCCTGCGTGGGCAGGCGCGTGCTGTTCCGCGGCTGCAAGCTGGACTCGGTGAACTTCCGCGACTGCAAGCTGACCGACGTGGACCTTCGAGGACTGCGTGCTGCGCGACGTCGACTTCGGCTCGGCGAAGCTCGCCAAGGTGCGGTTCACCGGGAGCACGCTCGTCGGCACCGACTTCACCCGTGCCGCAGTGCAAGGACGTCGACCTGCGCGGCGCGCGGCTCGGCACCGAGGACACGCCGGGGATCAAGGCCGGCTACGACAGCCTGCGGCGGCACCAGGATCGACTCACTGCAACTGATGACCCTCGCGCCGCTGCTCGCGCACCACCTGGGCATCACGGTGACGGACTGAGAGCGGGACCGCACTATTACCCGCTGAGCGCGCGCATCGCGGCGGCGAAGTGGTCGCCCCGGTCACGGTAGTCGCGGAAGTGGCCGAAGCTCGGGGCCGCGGGCGACAGCAGGACGATGCCGTCGGGCCGCGCCCAGGCGAAGGCCCGCGCCACCGCTTCGTCCAGGTCCGCGCAGTCGCCGATGCCCGCGAAACCCGCGTCAGCGGTCGGCTGCGGTGCGCCGCGAAGGCCGCGGTGATCCGGGGCCCGCTGTCCGGGAGGGTCAGCACGGATGTCGGCTCCGCCCGCCGCTTAACGCCCTCCGCCAGGGCGGTGTAGTCGATGCCGCGGTCCTGGCCGCCGACGATCAGCGCGACCCGCCGCCCGGGGAAGGAGTCGAGCGCGGCCAGCGTCGGGAGCACGTTGGTGGACAGGGAGTCGTCGATGAACGTGACGCCGCCGACCGTGCCGACCGGGGTGAGGCGGCTCGGCAGCGGCGTGAACCCCGCGGCGGCGGCGCGCGAGCCGCCGTCGTCGGCGGCCCGACCGACCAGGTCCGCGTCGCCCGCGGCAGCGGCGAGGGCGCGCAGCGCGGCGCGGGCGATCAGCGCGTTGCGCCGGTTGTGCCGTCCGGGCAGGCCCAGCCGGCCGATCCAGGTCGCTGCCCGGGTCGTCGGCCTCGCTGACCCACTGGACGCGCGGCCCGAGCAGGCCGGCGCGCTCGCGGAGCAGCTCGCTGTCGCCGTTGGCGACCGTCAGGTCCGCGCCCGGCTGGGACGTCGCGGAGAGCTTGTCGCGGTAGTAGCGCTCGACGCCGCCGTGCCACGGGAGGTGGTCCGGGTGCAGCGACGTGACCGCGGTGACCGGCGGGGTGACCGCGAGGTCGGTCGCCGTGTAGCTGGAGACCTCGATCACCCAGTAGTCGTAGTCGCTTCCGCGGGTCCGGGTCGTAGGGCGCGGCACCGAAGTTGCCGCCGACCAGGGCCTTGCGGCCGAGCCCGCGCAGCAGGTGGCCGATGACCGAGGAGGTGGTCGACTTGCCCTTGGTGCCGGTGACGTAGACGACCCGGGACAGGTCGGCCTCGTTCGCCCACAGGCCAAGGCCGCCGACCAGGGTCACCCCGGCCGCGCGCAGTTCCGCCGCCGCGGCGCCGTAGGGGCTGATGCCCGGGGTCTTGATGACGACCTCGGACTCGCTTCAGCGCGTCTAGGCCCCCGTCGGCGGTGGAGAGTACGCCGACTTCGTTCGGGCTATCGTCGACGAGCACCGGCGCGATGCCGAGCGCTCGCAGCTTCCGCACCGCCGCGTGGCCTTCCTTGCCGAGGCCCCAGACGCCGACCCGCGCGCCCCGCGTCAGGTCGGACCAGCCGAGCTTCGGGCGCTGGCCGGTCACGGTTCCTCGAAGGAGTAGCCTGCCGGGACGAAGCTCGCGCCCACCGGGCGCCGCATGGCCTCGATCTCTGCCCCGGTCGGCGCGTCGGGGCGGCCGGTGACCTCGGCCGCGAGCTCCTGGAGCAGCGTCGCGGGCGCGCGGTCGGGCCTGGCCGGCGGCCAGTACGACCGCGGCGCGGCACTCGTTGACCTCGCCGACGCACTCGAACGGCTTGGTGCCGGAGCCGAGGAGAGTCTGGAACTTCGGCTTCAGCCCGGGGTTGTCCAGCGGCTCCGCTTCGGCGCCGCCGTCGGCCGCTGAACACCGTCCCGAGCTGCTCGGCCGACATGAACGGGGCCAGGATCAGGTCGATGAAGCAGCACTTGTCGCACTGGCCGCACCAGTGGTCGAGCCGCTGCTTCGCGTCGAGGTGGAATGCCCGGTTACAGCTGCGGAACGTGCTGTGGTACTGGGTCAGCGCGGCGAACCGCTCCCCCACCCACAGCTCGGTCCGGTCGCGGAGCGCCGAGAAGTAGTCGGGCAGGCCCGCGGGATCGGCCTGGAGCAGCGCGCGGAAGCTCGCCTCGAAGGCGGCCGACTTGGACCACTGGTGGTTGACCGGCTTGCCGTCGTGCTCGAGCGTCGGCACCGAGGCCGACCACTCGTTGGACATCACGACCGCCGTCCTGTCGCTGAGCACCGCCGCGAGGACGGCGATCGCGGAGATGATGCCGGTCACCGGCACGTGCCCGTTCAGGAAGCCGAGTTCTTGGCGAGCGCAGCAGCTGGGGGTCGATCTCGCGGCCGGCCCGAATCACCGGCAGGCCGCTGACGGCGGCCGGCTGCTCGATGGCGGCGAACCGGTCGCCCGGCCGGCTGACCACGAACAACGCGATGTCGCCGGTGCGCTTCGCGCGGACGCCCTCGACGGTCACGATCGAGTCGATGCCGCCGCCGAAGGGGATCAGCGGCCGCAGGCTGGCTGTACGGCGCGCGGGGTCGCGGACGGCGCGGCGTCGTCCCCGCGCCACGGGGGCCTCGATGCGGAGGTCGCTGAGGTCAAGGCCGTTGCGGTAGGCGTACTCGCCGAGGCCGGAGAGGTAGAACTCGCGCAGGAAGGCCCGCTCGCGCCCGGTCAGCGCGGTGTCGCCGAGGTCGATGACCGGCGGCGCGGCCGTCTTGTAGTAGGAGACGCCCGCGAGCAGGTAGACGATGCGCGCGGCCGCCCGCGCGGCGGGAGTGTCCCAGCCCGGCCCCGGCACGAGCGTCACGCGTTCCGCGAACTCCCGCCCGTCGAGGGAGTAGCGGCAGGTCAGCAGCCCGCGCTCCGCGTCGGCGGCGAACCCCTCGTACCGGAAGACCTGGCCGCGCGCGGGCGCGGCTCCCTGGATTGCGTCTGGCGAGTTCATCGCCAGCGAGTCTACCGACCGGGAGCGGCCTCAACGGCGACCCACCGGGCGGCAGGAAGCATGCTCACTGCGCGGCGTGGGACTCGGCGTCGCGGAGGGTGCGGAGGATGTTGGCGCCCGCCAGGGACCGCAGGTCGGACTCCGACCAGTGGCGGCGCTGCAGCTCGTGGAAGAGCGCCGGGTAGCGGGAGACGTCGTCCAGGCCCACCGGGAAGCTCGGGGTGCCGTCGAAGTCGCCGCCGATGCCGACGTGGGCGAGGCCCGCCACCTCGCGGACGTGGTCGATGTGGTCGGCCACCTGGGTGATGGCGGCGGCCGGCATCGGGTGATCCTTCTCCCACTCGGGGATCAGGCCGAACACCTCCCCAGGTTATCGGGGTCGAGGCCGCGGCCGGTCGCGAACGCCTTCAGCGCGTAGAACCAGTCGGTGCACTCCTGCGAGACGAAGAACGGGACGAACGCCACCATGCACACGCCGCCGTTGGCCGCCAGCCGGGCGAGAACGTCGTCGGGCACGTTGCGCGGGTGGTCGGTGAGCGCCCGGGCGCTGGAGTGAGAGAAGATCACCGGGGCGCGCGCCACGTCCAGGGCCGTCGTTCATCGTCGTGACCGCGACGTGCGACAGGTCGACGAGCATGCCGAGGCGCTGCATCTCCGCCACGACCTCGCGGCCGAAGTCGGACAGGCCGCCGCAGTCCGGCTCGTCGGTCGCCGAGTCGGCCCAGCCGACGTTGTCGTTGTGCGTCAGCGTCATGTAGCGGACGCCGAGCGCGTACAGCGAGCGGAGCACGCCGAGCGAGCTGTTGATGCTGTGGCCGCCCTCCGCGCCGAGCAGGGAGGCGATCTTGCCGGCCTTGAACGCGGCGTCCACGTGGTCGGCGGTCAGCGCGAGCTGGAAGCGGCCGGGGTAGGCGGCGATCATCCGGTGCACCATGTCCACCTGCTCGAACACCGCCGTCACGGCCGAGTCGCCGGCGAGGCTCGACGGGACGTAGACCGACCAGAACTGGCCGCCGACCCCGCCCTCCACCAGGCGCGGGATGTCGGTGTCGGTGTCCGCGACGTGCCCGGTCAGGCCCGCCTTGACCGGGTCAAGGCCGAACTTCTCGCGGATCGCCCACGGCAGGTCGTTGTGCCCGTCGATCAGCGGGAACCGGCTCAGCATCGCGCGGGTCAGGGACAGGGTAAGGGCGGCGCCGTCAGCAGTAGCCACCCGGTCAGCGTAACGGAGCGGGTCCGCGACCACGGGGCGGGACTGGGCTCAGGCGGCTTCCGGCAGGGTGCCGGCGAGGCCGTCCTTGGGGGTGGCGGCCATCGTGGGGGCGGCGTCCGCGTCGTTGACGAAGTGGCGGCCAGCACGCCGAGGGCCATCAGGCCGGCGGCGACGAGGAAGGCCAGGTGGTAGCCGGCCAGGTCGGCGGCGCCCGCCCCGGTCGCGGCGATGCACCGTGCCGAGCAGCGCCACGCCGGCCGCGCCGCCGGCCTGGCGCTCGGTGTTCTGCAGCGTGGAGGCGTGGCCGGTCTCCGCCACGGAGACCGCGGCCATGTTCGCGGTCTGCGCCGGGGACATGGCGAAGCCGAAAGAGCAGCCCGTGCCGAACATCAGCAGCGGGATCATCCAGAACGCGTCCGACGGCCCGGCCAGGGCCATCAGGCCGATCGTGGCGACCGTGCCGCCCATGCCCGCCGTCATCAGGCGGCGCGGCCCCACCCGCTTGTACAGGCGGGTGGTCAGCTGCACGCCGGTCATGCCGCCGAGGGCCTCGGTGAAGGTGGACAGGCCCGAGTGGATCGCGGAGAAGCCGAGGCCGTTCTGCAGCAGCAGCGGCACGAGGAACAGCGTGCCCATGAACCCGCCGGCGGCGGCGGTGAGCTGCAGGCTGGTGATCCTGAACAGCCCGTCGCGGTACAACCGCAGGCGGAGCAGCGGCTCCGCCGCGCGCTGCTCCACCGCGATGAAGACGGCGAGCAGCACCAGCCCGGGCAGCCCGGCGCCGAGCACGGCCGCCGAGCCCCAGCCGGACGACGAGCCGGTCGACAGCGCGTACATGACGAGCGGGAAGCCCGCGCCGGCGAGCAGGAAGCCCGGCAGGTCGAAGCGGCCCGCCGGGTGCTCGGACCCGGCGGGCAGGAACAGCAGCCCGACGAGGATCGCGGCCGCCCCGACCGGCAGGTTGACGTAGAAGATCCACCGCCACGACAGGCCGTCGACCAGCGCGCCGCCGATCACCGGGCCGAGCGCGGGAGCGAGCAGCGTCGGGATGATCAGCACCTGGTTGGCCTTGTTCCGCTCGGCCGGCGGGAACGCCCGGGTGATCATCGTCATCCCGACGGGAATCAGCGTCCCGCCGCCGAGCCCCTGCAGTGCGCGGAACGCCACCAGTTCCGGTAGCGAGGTCGCGAGGCCGCACAGCGCGGACGCGGCGGTGAACACCGTGATCGCCGCGAGCAGGACGTTGCGGCCGCCGAAGCGGTCACCGATCCAGCCGGACGCGGGCATGGCCACCGCGAGCGTCACCAGGTAGGCGGTCACCACGCCGCTGACCGAACCGATCGGCACCCCGAAGTACCGCGACAGCGTCGGCAGTGCGACGTTGACCACGGTCGAGTCCATGATGTTCATGAACATCGCCGCGACGAACACCGCGCTGACGACGACCTTCTGGTTGACGGGACGCACCGGCCGCTGAAACTTCACAAATCTCTAGCAGAGCACGGAAGTCTCCGCTGTACCAGGGGCGCGGCCCGCGATACGGGTCACACGGCGCCGGGCCGGCCCGGGAGGATTGGGAGGCACGCAGCGTGATGCGCATCGCGCCGGCAGAGGAGTCCGACCGGCTGTCCGCGGACGCCTGACCCGTTTCAGCGCAAGAGCCCCGGTTCCCTTAGCGGGCCGGGGCTTCCGCTTGCCTGGAGTGCCGTGCACCCGACTACGTCCCGTCCATGACGTTCATGAACGTCATGGACGGGAAGAACACCGCGCTGACGACGACCGCGGGCCCCGCCCGGCAACGAATAACGGGTGCCCGGCGGGCGACGCCGGGCACCCGTTAGGCCTGCTAGCCGACGGCGATGCGGGTCAAACGCGGACGGGCTGGTTGACCGCGTTCGGCACGGTGGACTTCTTCTCCTTGCGCTTGCGGGGGCCGATCGTGGACAGCCGGAGGCGCGCGATGACCATCCAGACGACGCCGAGCAGGAGCATCGCGCCGATGCCGGTCAGCCAGTGGGCCGCGTCATGCGTCCACAGGGCGTCGGGCTTCTGGCCGTTGGGTCCCTGGCTGACCGATGACTGGATCACGTTCAGGTTGATCGTCGACGCCACCGCGCCCAGGCCCCAGCGCGCCGGGGCGATCAAGGCCACGTCGCCGAGCGTGCCGGCCAGCGGGAACAAGCCGCCGGACAGCGCGACCTGGACCATGGTGACGCCGACGAGGATCGGCATGGTCTGGTCGCCCTTGGTGACCAGCGTGGAGATCGCCAGGCCGATCAGCATGGACGTCACCGACAGCACCGCGAGCGCGACGAAGATCTCGATCAGTGCCGTTCCCGGTATCACCACCCCGCTGGACGGGACCTTCTGCCCGGCCAGGCCGACGAGCGTGACCAGCGCCGACTGCAGGATGGCGATGAGGCTGAGCACGATGACCTTCGAGAACAGGTAGGCGCTGGCCGACAGGCCCGCCATCCGTTCTCGCTCGTAGATGTCGCGTTCCTTGATGAACTCGCGGATGGACAGGGCGGTCCCGGCCAGGACCGAGGACATCACGAGGATCATCACCATCTGGATGGCGTTGACGTTCAGGCCGCCCGCCGGGGTCGAGTTTACGAGGCCGAAGTGCGTCGGCGTGGCCCGGACCAGGGCGCCGAGCAGGATCGGCATCAGGACGGTGGTGGCGATGAAGACCCGGTCGGCCTGCATGACCCGGCGGTACCGGCGGGCCATGGTGAACACCTGGCTGAGGCTGCTGCGCTGCTTGGGCCGGGCCGCTTCCTCGCCCTCCGGCCGCCCCGCGTCGAGCCGCCGCTGGCGGACGGAGATCGGGGTGGCCACGTACTTCACGAACTCCGGCGACGCCCGGTACTCGGCGGCGAAGTCACGCTCGGGCTCGTCGGCGAACGCCTGGAAGACGTCCGCCCAGTCCTCGCCGGCCGAAGAAGCGCAGCCCGTCGGCGGGCGGGCCGAAGTAGGCCATCTTGCCGCCCGGCTGCAGCACGATGAGCCGGTCGCACTGGTCGATCAGTTTCGACTCGACGTCGTGGGTGATCACGATGACCGACTGGCCCGCCGCGGCGTCCTTGTCGGCCATCGTCCGCATCTGCGTGAACATGTCGCGCTTGAGGTGCGGGTCGAGCGGCGAGGTCGGCTCGTCCAGGAACAGCAGGGACGGCTTGGTCAGCAGCTCCATGCCGATGTTGACGCGCTTCTTCTGGCCGCCGGACAGCCGGTCGATGCGGGTCTCGGCGTGCGTGGTCATCGACAGCTCGTCGAGCACCTCGCCGACCCGCTGGTTGCGCTCCTGCTTCCCCGGTGTCCGGCGGGAAGCGGAGCTCGGCCTGGTAGCCGAGCGCGGTCTTCGCGGTGAGCTGGTCGTGCGTGACCGACTCCTGCGGCACCAGGCCGATGCGCTGGCGCAGCTCGTCGTAGTTCTCGTACAGGTCACGGTAGTCGTAGAACACGCTGCCGGTGGTGGCCGGGCGCTTGCCGGTCAGCGCGTTGAGCAGGGTGGACTTGCCCGCGCCGGCCGGGCCGATCACCGCCATCATCGACCGCTCGGCCAGCGGGAACGTGATGCCGTCGAGCAGGACCTTGTCCTTGCCGCCGTCGTGCACCACGACCTGCAGGTCGTGCGCCTCGAAGGTGGCCCGCCCGTCGTCGACGTACTCGATCAGCTCGCCGCCGACCAGCCGGAACGTGGCGTGGCCGATCGCGATGATGTCGTCGTCCTTGCAGCTCGGCCTGGTTGACCCGGGTGCCGTTGACGAACGTGCCGTTGTGGCTGCCCAGGTCGATGATCTGAGTACCGGCCGGTCGGCGAGACGCGCAGCTCGGCGTGCTGCTTGGACACCCCGAGGTCGGGGACCACGATGTCGTTGTCCTGCCGGCGGCCGATCTTCATGGTCTTGGACTGGATCCGCACCCGGGAGGTGGGCTCGCGCAGGACGCCCGGCATGAACGTGGTGTCACCCGAGGACGACCGCGGGCGCCGCGGGCGACCGCGCGAAGTCCGCGAACGGGTCCGGCGCGGACCAGCTCGAAGCGGAGCACCGGGCCGTCCTCCGGATGCCCGAAGTGCACTACGTAGGGGCTGGTGATCTCCAGCCGGTTGACCCGCTCGGAGCCGAGGAACGTGCCGTTGCGGCTGCCCCGGTCCTCAAGCACCCAGACTGGTCCCTCCGCGCGGATCACCGCGTGCTCCCACGAAACCCGCTCGTCGGCGAGCGGGATGTCCGCCCGGTCGTCTCGTCCGATGCGGTACTCCTGCCCGCTGTCCAGCCGGTGGGTGTTACGCACCGTGCGTACCAGCAGCGGAGGTGCGGCATGAGAACTATGCGCCACTTGATTCCCCACCGCTGAATTCCTCCCGCTCAATCCGCCTCGCGGCGGCTTTATGTTTTCGTCGCATGCTTGTTAGCGTACGGTTATACAAGCGATCACCTGCTTGGTTGCCCGCCCCACAATCCCGGACTGTCCTTGAGCGCCGCTTGAGCCCCCCTTGAGTCTAGGGCTCAAGCGTGATTTCCGGAATCTGGTGAACTATAACTACGTCGAGGCGTTTTGACGTAGACGTCGATATCTGTCGATACTTCGAATTCAGCAGCGGAGAACCGGGGGGCTGACCATGAGCACCGATCCCACCAAGCAGCCGGTGCAGGCTCCTGTCCCGCCGGAGGAGCCGCCCGCCACGGCGGCGCCGCCAACGGTACAGGCGCCCGCGCAGCCGGCGGGCCGCTGGGGGCAAGAGGCACCGACCCAGCCCGTGCCGCAGTGGCCGGCGCCCCCGCCGCCGCCTCCCGGGCCAAAGCAAGACCGGCCGGAGCCGCCGCCCCCGCCAGGCGCGCCACCGTCAGGACGCCGCAGTCCCCGCCGACCAGGACGGACCAAGGCGGACTCTCGGCGCGGCGCGACCACCAGCCACCGCCGCCGCCGCAGCAGCAGCGCCCGCCGCAGGGGTGGCAGCAACCGGCGCAGGGGTGGCAGCAACCGCAGCCCAGTGGCAGCAGGAGCCGCAGGACGCCCCGCCGCCGCAGTGGTCGCCCCAACCCCGGGACGGCCCAGCCGCCCGCGCAGCCGCCGGTGCCGCCGCCCGGCCAGTCGCCCGCGGTTCCGCCGCCGCACGCGCAAGCGCCGCGTCCGGCGCTCGGTCATGGCCCTGTTCACGGTCATCGTGATCCTGATCCTTCTCGTGATCGGCGACCGGGTGGCGCTGGCCGTCACGGAGAACGACATGGCGAGCCAGTTCCAGCAGAACGGGCTCCCGGTCAAGCCGTCGGTGACGATCGAGGGCTTCCCGTTCCTCACCCAGCTCGCCGCCAAGGACTTCAACAAGGTCGACATCTCGGCGAGCAACGTCCCGGTCAACCTCCCGACCGGGGGAGCCTATCCATCACGAGCATCCACGCGACGATCAACGGCCTGCACATCAGCAGCTACTCGTCGACCGCGAGCGCCAAGCGTCGATCACATCACCGCGACGGCGTTCGTCTCGTTCGGCGCGCTCGCGGCCGCGGGCGGGGTCGGCGACGGCACCGGGATCACGCGTCACGCCTGACGGGACGAACAAGGTGAAGATCACCGCCGGCCTCGGCGGGGTCTTCTCCGACACCGAGGAAGCGCAGATCTCGCAGACCGGGTCCGCAGACGATCAGCATCAAGGTGCTGCCGAGCAGCGGCGCGCTCGGCTCGGTGCTCAGCTCGTTCGGCTCGTTCTCGTTCAGCCTGCCGCCGGGCGTGCCCGCCAGCCTGAAGATCACCAACCTGACGCTCAACTCGCAGGGCCTGACCGTCTCGGCGGCCGCGACCAACGCGACGTTCAGCAAATCCTGACGGCTCCCTCGCGTACACTCGGAGCGCGAGTCGAAGCGCGCGCCCCTGTTTCTGGACTGAGCAGCGCAGGAGCGAGGAACGAGCGACTAAGCGACGAGGGAAAAACAGGGGCCCCGAGCGCGCGGAGGCGCGCGGAGGCGCGCGCGGGAAGCACTGCACCCCCGGAAAGATACGGGGGCGCCGAGTCCTTGCTGCCGGTATAAACGACTATGGACCGAAGCAGCAGCGCCTGATCACCGAGGGAGCCCCGGGTGAGCGAATACCAGCCTCGTCCGCAAGGCGGATGGCCGTCCCAGCCACCCGCGAACGGCGGGGGCCAGGGAGATCACGGCCAGGCGGACTACGGCTACGGTCCCGGGTCTTACGACCAGCCGTCGTGGGAGAGGGCGACCCACGGGCAGCAGGCCGGCGGGCGAGGCGCCGTCCGCCGCAGGCGCAAGCGCTGGCCGATCGTGCTCACCGTCGTCATCGTGCGTGATCCTGGCCATCCTCGGCATCGGGGACCAGGTCGCCAAGTCGGTTGCGCAGAACACGGTCGCCCAGAAGATCCAGTCGTCCGGGCTCAGCGCCAAGCCGTCGGTCAGCATCGAGGGCTGGCCGTTCCTCACCCAGCTCGCCGCCAAGGACATCAAGGTCATCGACATCAGCGGGAACAACGAGACCGCCAGCGGCAGCAAGGTCGCGTTCAACTTCACCGCCAAGGCGACCGGCGTGCACCTCAGCAGCCTGTCGAGCAGCGCGAGCGCGACCGTCGACAACATCAACGGCCAGGCGGTCCTGCCGTTCTCGTCGGTGGCCACCCTGCTGCCCATAAGCGGCGTCACGCTCAGCGCGGACCCGCGCAAAGGGCCGAACGCGGTCCAGGCCGACCTGGGCATCGCGGGCAGCGTGACCGGGACCGTCAAGCTGTCGGGCACGAGCCAGATCATCGTCTCGCTGAACGGGGCGACCGGCCTCGCCTCGATCCTCGGCTCGACGTCCGGCCAGTCGTACACCATCGACATCCCCAAGCTGCCCGCCGGGCTCGTGGTCAGGTCCGTGAGCGTGAACAGCCAGGGCATCGTCGCTACAGCCTCAGCGAGTAACACGACTCTCAGCCAGTAACTCTTGTATGAAATTTTTGACAACGGCAACGCCGCGT
Source organism: uncultured Actinomycetota bacterium (assembly GCA_963767685.1). Taxonomy (GTDB): domain Bacteria; phylum Actinomycetota; class Actinomycetes; order Streptosporangiales; family Streptosporangiaceae; genus Trebonia. Next base: position 543,344 of record CAVYEZ010000001.1, on the reverse strand, counting down.
GTCCCCGGAAGCGACTGCAGTCACCGGCAAGCTGTGGCATATTTGGGCATACAGGACTAAAGGGAAGAATCGGAAGCGGTCTCAGTTCCGCCGCTGGTTGGCCCATAATGAGCGAGAGCGCGCCGTGCACAAACTTTTCAGGAGTCGCCCGTGACAACCGGCAAGAGGGCCAGCCGAAAGGCACCGCCGGCGAACGTGGAAGCGAACACGTCGGTGCGAACCCTTATTCTCGGAATCGACCGTAGCGGCCGGATTGTCCAGCACGATCGAACGGCACCCAAGATTCTCGCACGATCAACGGACGATCTCCTCGGAGTTCACCTTAGCGACATCACCGCTAATCCGTCTGACAAGCTCACCGGCATCTCGATCAACATGCTGCTTGACGCGATGCGGTCCGAGCGCGAGGGAAATGCCGTGCTGTCCATCGCCCTCGCGGGCGGGCTGAGCGCGGACGCCGTGGTCACCGCCAAGCCGATGCAGACCGGGTCGAGCGATGTCGCCGCCTTCGTGATCATGCAGATCCCGATCCCGTCCGCCGAGCGGTTCGTCGACCCCGCGCTGATCCGCGACATCCTGCTGCGGGACACGGGCCCGACCGACGAGGACACCCTCGACTTCAGCGAGCTCGCGAAGAAGATGACCGCGCAGCTCGTGCCCGCGTTCTGCTCGACCGCCGAGGTCCTCGTCCTCGAATCGCTAATCGGCGACAACGAGATCCCCACGCACGTCTCCGCGGAGAACGTGGCGCTGCGCCGGCTCGACGTCCGGCATGACCGCGGCGAGAACGCCGCCTGGTCAGTCCGCCTTCCCCATCGGCGAGATCCTGCGCTTCCCGCCGGGCTCGCCCTACACCCGCTGCATCGAGACGGGCCTGCCCATCCTTGAGCACGTGTTCTCCGCCGACTCCGCGCGGAAGCTCGCCAAGTCCTGGCGGCGCAAGCCGGTCGGCGGCCTGCTCTCCGACATGTCCATGCTGGTCATCCCGGCCGTCTCCAAGGGCACCGTGCTCGGGCTGTTCTGCTGCTTCCGCGAGGCGGGCACCCGCAAGTTCGACCGCTACGACATGGAAATGGGCATGGAGTTCGCCGCCCGGTCGGCCGTGTTCTTCAACCACGCCACCCGGTACAACCGCGAGCACGCCACCGCGCTCACGCTGCAGCGGGCCATGCTGCCCACCGGGCTCACCTACCCGTCCTCCATCGAGGTCAAGCACCGCTACCTGCCGGGCAGCGAGCTCGTCGAGGTCGGCGGCGACTGGTACGAGTCGATCCGGCTGCCCGGCGCCCGCGTCGCGCTGGTCATCGGCGACGTCGCCGGGCACGGGGTCCGCGCCGCGGTCACCATGGGGCGGCTGCGCACCGCCATCCAGACCCTCGCCATGCTCGAGCTGCCGCCGGCGGAGTCGCTGCAGCAGCTCGACGAGCTCATGCAGACGATCGGCGAGCGCGAGCCGCACTTCGCCACCTGCGCCTACGCGGTCTACGACTGCGTCACCGGCGAGATCGAGCTCGCCGTCGCCGGGCACCTGCCGCCGCTGCTCGTGCACCCGGACGGCCGCAACGAGTACCTGGAGTTCACCCCGTCCCCGCCGCTCGGCATCGGCAACGGCGTGGTCGACACCAAGGTCATCACGGTCGAGGACGGGTCGCTCTTCGTCCTGTACACCGACGGCCTGGTCGAGTCGCGCGACCGCGACATCTCCGAGGGCCTGGACCGGCTGCAATCGGCGTTCGGCCCGGGCGCGCCCGACCAGGACCTCGAAGACCTCTGCAAGACCTCACTCGACGGCGTCTACTCCGACGCCTACCGCGACGACATCGCGGTGCTCATCGCCAAGCTGCGGCGCATCCCCGAGGACCACCGGATCTGCTTCAATCTTGAGCCTGAGCTGTCCTCCGTCAGGCACGCGCGGTCGCTGATCCGCGACCCGCTCAAGCGCTGGGGCCTGGAGGACCTGATCGACACCAGCGAGCTGCTCGTCTCCGAGCTGGTCACGAACGCGATCAAGTACGCCAACGGCGAGGTCATGCTCCGGCTGATCCTCGAGCCGGACAAGCTCGTCTGCGAGGTGCACGACTCCTCCCCCGCGCTGCCCCGCGTGCTGCAGGTCGACAAGGACGCGGAGAACGGCCGCGGCCTGCACGTCGTCTCGCAGATGGCCGCCCACTGGGGCGTGCGGCGCACCGCCACCGGCAAGGTGGTCTGGTGCGAGCAGCCGGTCCCGGAACAGGTCACCGTGGCCATGCTCGCGGCGCTTGGCACCGAGGCGCCCGTCCTAGAGGCGGAAGTCGCCACTGTCTAACCCGCGCTCACTCTGCTTGCCCCGCTCGCCGCCGCGCGCCCGAGGCCCCTGTTTCTTCCCTCGTCGGTCAGTCGCTCCTTCGTCGCTCCCTCCCTCCTCAGTCCAGAAACAGGGGCGCGCGCTTTGGCTCGCGGGAAGGCGCGCTCGGGGGAGTCATTGCGGCGGGACTGGTAAAGCCGGAATCCGTTCGGGATAGAAGCCTTTGAGGTTAATCTTCTGACCTATCCCGAACGGATTGTGGTTTCACGTTCTTCTATCAGTTACTCCACCGTCACGCTCTTTGCCAGGTTGCGCGGCTTGTCGATGTCGCGGCCCAGCTTCGCGGCGGCGTGGTAGGCGAGGATCTGCAACGGGACATTGAACAGGATCGGCTCGAGCTCGGGCTCGGCGCGCGGGACCCTGATCGTCGCGTCGGCGAGCCCGTCGGGGATGTCGGCGCTCGTCAGCGCGATGACCGGGCCGCCGCGGGCCTTGATCTGCTCGATCGTGGAGATGTTCTTGGCTGATCAGGTCGTCGGACGGGATGATCACCACGCTCGGCATCTCCGGCTGGATGAGCGCGAGCGGGCCGTGCTTGAGCTCGCCGGCCTGGTAGGCCTCGGCGTGCACGTAGGAGATCTCCTTGAGCTTCTGCGCGCCTTCACGGGCCACCGGCCAGCCGCGGACCCGGCCGATGAAGAACATGTGGTCGGCCTCGGCGTACCGGTGCGCGACCGTGGCGATCTCCTCTTCCGCGTTGAGGATGGTGGTCACCTGCGACGGGAGGTTCCGCAGGCCGTTGACGACGCGCCCGCCGTTGGCGGCGGACTAGGTCCCTGCACCCGGCCGAGGAGCAGGCCAAGGAGGGCGAAGTTGACCACCATGTTGGTGAGGGCCTTGGTGGAGGCGACGGCGACCTCCGGCCCCGCGTGCAGGAAGATGCCGTGGCCGCACTCGCGGCCGATCGCGCTGCCGACGACGTTGACGGCGCCCATGACCTGGCCGCCCTTGCGCTTCAGCTCCTGGACGGCCATGAGCGTGTCGCTGGTCTCGCCGGACTGCGAGACGGCGACGTACAGCGCGTCCGGGTCGACGACCGGGCTGCGGTAGCGGAACTCGCTCGCGGGCTCGGCGTCGGCGGGGATGCGCGCGAGCTCCTCGATGAGGCTCGCTCCCATCTGCCCCGCGTAGTAAGCGGAGCCGCAGCCGAGGAACTTAACCCGCTTGATGTTCCGCAGCTCGCGAGCGTCGAGGCTCACGCCGCCGAGCTTCGCGGTGGCGAACCGCTCGTCCAGGCGGCCCATGACCGCGCGCCGGATGGCGTCGGGCTGCTCGTGGATCTCCTTGCGCATGTAGTCGCTGAAGGCGCCGAGCTCGTAGTCGTCGGCGTCGGCGTCCACCGTGGTGGGGGTCTTGATGCTGTTATCCGCCGGGCCGCTCAGCGTCGTCGTGTGGTAGTCGGTCGCCTTGATGGTCGCGACCTCGCCGTCTTCCAGGTAGATGACCTGGCGGGTGTACCTGACCAGCGCCGCGACGTCGGAGGCGACGAACATCTCGTTCTCGCCGAGCCCGAGCACGATGGGGCTGCCGTTGCGGGCGACGACGAGCTGCGTCGGGGTTCCTCGTGTCGAGCACGACAAGGCCGTAGGTGCCCTCGACCTTCCGCAGGGTGCTGGTGACGGCTTCCTCGAGTGTCCGCTCGTCGCTCTCGGCCAGTTCGGCATCGCGATCATGTGCGCGAGGCACTCGGTGTCGGTCTCGGTCACGAACTTCACGCCGTCCGCGGTGAGCTGGTGGCGGAGCGCCTCGGCATTCTCGATGATGCCGTTGTGCACCAGCGCGACGCGGTGCTGCGCGTCGGTGTGCGGATGGGCGTTGGCGTCGTTCGGCTCGCCGTGGGTGGCCCAGCGCGTGTGGCCGATGCCGATCGTCGCCTTGGTCTGCTTCCCGTCGAGCTTGTCCCTCAGGTCCTGGACCCGGCCGGCCGTCTTGGTGATCTGCAGCCTGCCCCGGTGCACGACGGCGAGGCCCGCCGAGTCGTACCCCCGGTACTCAAGCCGGTGCAGCCCCTCGACAAGCACGGGGGTGGCGTCCCGCCTGCCGATGTACCCCACGATCCCACACATCGGTCGTCTGTCCTCCCTCTCAGCTGCTCTAGCCGCCGTAGACCATCCGACGGAGCTTGCGCTCCGAGAGCCCGTCCGCCGTGAACCGGCGCGTCTTGAGCTCGTCCATGATCAGCGGCCAGATCTCGTCGTTCTTGCGATTCCTGCTCTTGAGGTTTTCGTGACGCTGGATGACGTACTCTTCGACCGTCTGGCCGAAGTACGCCATGACGTCCGCCACGACCCGCGACGCGGTCGCTTCGTCCAGGCCGGTGCTTCTCGCTACGTGGCGGACCAGGTCCTGCGGGTGCGAATCATCCATAGGTGTCCGTTATCTTGCCAGGCGATGAGCTCTTCCGGCAACTTCCTGCCCGAATTCGGGCAGGAATCACGCCAATCGGCTGCTAATCGCACCTCGATCGGTACCTTGGCGGCCCCAGGGAACGGGTGGGCCGGTCGCCGCGATGAGTGGGCGGGGGAGCACGCGACGACCGGCCCACTAAGCAGATCGACGCGGACCGCGAAAACGTTACTGCCCGGTCGCTTGCCTTGTGGCTTACTCGGTGGCTTCCGAGAGATCGGCTTGGGTCGCGTAGCGGTGCTCGAAGCCGAACAGGCGCCAGACGCCGAGGGCGGCCGCCCAGGTGACCACGAAGAGGCCGACGATGAAGAAGCCGAGCGTGTTGATGTTCAGCCCCTCGATCCAGCCCCACGACGCCGCTGGTCAGTTTGAGCTCCTGGCCGAGGAGGCCGACGAGTTCCACGGTGCCGATCAGCAGGGCGACGGTGACGCTGAGGCCGGTGATCGTGATGTTGTAGTAAACCTTGCGGACCGGGTTGGCGAACGCCCAGCCGTAGGCGAAGTTCATGAAGCTGCCGTCGATCGTGTCGAGCAGGCTCATGCCCGCCGCGAACAGGACGGGCAGCGTGAGGATGGCGTACCAGGGCAGGCCGCTCGCCGCGCCGGTACCCGCGAGGACGAGGAACGCGACCTCGGTGGCCGTGTCGAAGCCGAGGCCGAACAGCAGCCCGACCCCGTACATCTGCCGTGGCGTGCGGATGGAGCCGGTCAGCTTCTTGAAGAACCGCATGACGAAGCCGCGCTCGTTCAGGTGCTGCTCGAGCTCTTGCTCGTTGTACCGGCCCTGCTTGAGCTCCCTGAAGACCTTGAGTATGCCCGCGAGGACGACGATGTTGATGGCGGCGATGAGGTAGAGGAAGAAGCCGGAAACCCCGGTGCCGATGAGGTTGGTGACCTGGTGGAGGCCGGAGCCGCCGTTCTTGACCGGGCCGACGATCGCCCTGACCCCGATGGCCAGCAGCAGGCTGAGGGCGAAGACGACGCTGCTGTGGCCGAGGGAGAACCAGAAGCCGACGCTGAGCGGGCGCTTGCCGTCCGCCATCAGCTTGCGCGTGGTGTTGTCGATGGCGCTGATGTGGTCGGCGTCGAAGGCGTGCCGGGCGCCGAGCGTGTAGGCGGTGAGCCCGATCCCGACGCCGAACGTCTGGGTGCCGATGCTGTAATGGTGCGGCACCACGATGGCGAGCAGCGCGCCCCAGCCGATCACGTGCAGCCCGATGACCGCGGCGGTCATGGCGGCGGCCCTCAGCCACTCCGCCGGCGTGAGCGCTGCGCTGATCCTGCTGATCTTGCCGGCCCGGCCGCTGCTCATGAGGGCAACGCTACTTTGAAGATCGTTGCTATTGCAAGTTACTTGCAATAGCAACACTATGCAGCAGGCCGGCGGCGGGCCCGGTACCGGTTATCTTCCCGGCCCGCACGCCCCCGCCAGCACCGGCAGATGGTCATCTGCCTCTTCCGCTTCTTTTGCCGCGCGGGTTCCGTCCGCCCCGTAGGCCGCGGGCGCCGCCGGCTCCCGGTCCCGGGGCTCGGGATGCGGGGCGGAGCGGGCGAGGTAGGCGAGGGCGACGCTGGTGACGAGCACCGCGAGGCCGGCCGCGACTCCGCCCGCCACGCCTGTGTGCGGGCTCTCGCCGAGCAGCCCGATGCCGATGGCCGCGCTCGCCACCGGGGTGACGGACGCGATGATCGGCAGCGTGATCATGGGCTGGCCGGTCTGGTAAGCGGTCTGCGTCAGCAGCACGTTCCCGGCGCCGCAGACGATCAGCGCGTAGACGGTCCACGAGGTGAACAGCGCGATCAGGCCGTGGCCGACGACGTGGGAGAACCCCAGGGTCACCACGGCCGAGCAGGAATCGGCGAGCCCCGCCGCCACCGCCAGCAGGACCGCGCGGCCGCGCCCGGTGGCGCGCAGGCCGGCGACGGCCGCCACGAGCGCGGCGCCCCCCGTCGCGGCAGCGCCAAGGCCGGCGGCCACGGCGTAGTTCGGGTGGCTGGCCGCGGGGCGGTGATCGGACGAGGTCACCGCCAGGAACACCGCGATTGCCCCGACGACCGTCAGCGCCGCCGCCCACGACGCCGGGCTGAGCGGATGACCGGACCAGAGGCGCACGATGACCACCGCGACGACCAGTTCCAGGGCCACCAGCATCTGCACGGTCGCCAGCGGTCCCGATCCCAAGGCCACGGCGTGCGCGGCGAAGCCGCCGACCTGGGTGACCATCCCCAACAGCCACAAGGGCTGGCGCGCGAGGTGAAACAGGAGTCGGGGTCGCCCAGCTGACGTCTCCGGCGCCGCGGCCGCCTGTCGCTGCTCTACCGCCGCGCCGGCCCCGTAGAGCACGGCGGCGATCAGCGCGGTCGCGATCATCACCATCATGTGCACAACGCTAGAAGCGACATGCGGTGTCGGACTATCCGGCAGATCCCCCATTCCGTCGTGGGGTTACCCCTACTCCCCTGGGGGTTAGCGCACCGTCGGGCCCGGCTCGTGGCCGGCTGGCCTGGCCGTATGGGCGCGGGGTTAGAACTGGGACTTCAGGGCTTCTATCTCGCGGGAGCGGGCGCGGATCTGCTCGTAGGCCGGGCGCTCGCGGATGCGGGCCAGGGCCCAGCGGACGGCCTCGGCGCGGCTGTTGGCGATCCCGGCCGCGATGAGCGTGTCCAGGGTTTCCAGGTCTTCCCGGCCCAGCCGTGCCATCACCGCGGTGACCGTATCGTCGCCGTCCCGGCCGAGCATCGTCTGGATGCGGTCCGCCTTCAGCGTCATGTGCACGAGGGGGCCGCGCGGTGAGGACAGGGTGGTGTTCGGGAAGTTCAGGTCGTGCAGTCCGCCGCCGAACGAGGTCACCTCGAGCACCTTCCGCAGCTCCGCGAGGGCCGGCCGGTGCAGCTTGCTGAAGTCAGAGAACGCCTTGTGGCGGACCGCGTTGTCGGCCGGGTCCGCGCCCTCGGGGGCCGCGATGAAGATCTTGCCGAGCAGTTCACCCGGCTCGATCTCGGGGGCGTCGCCGTACTGCAGCAACTCGACCGAGTCGACCATCGTCCCGCCGAGCCGGGTGGCCACCTCGTCCTTGAACATCTGCCGGGCGCGCTCGAACTCCGCCTGCTCCACCGTCAGCCTCCGCCGCATGCTTACGTGCGTTACACGTGTAATCATCGTAACTCACGCATCCGGCGCAATTCAAGAGACGGGCGCGGCGGCGGTGTTCCGCCGGGTCGCCGCGACCTACCAGGGGATGACGCCGTAGCCGCCGCCGCCGTCGGTGGCCCAGACGTAGCCCCAGTGGATGCCGCTCGGGCCGTCGGCCGGCAAGGTCGCGAGGTACACGCTTGGCTCCGCGCCCTCGGCGGCCGTGCGGAAACCGCGGTGGTTGTTGAAGTCCGTGGCCGTGAACCCGGGGTTGGCCGCGTTGACCTTGATCGGCGTGTCCCGCAGTTCCTTGGCGTACATGACGGTGATCATGTCGAGCGCGGCCTTGGACGACGGGTACTGCACGGACGCCGGCATCTGGGCGAGGGGGTGCGCCGGGTCGCTCTGCCCGGTGATCGACCCGACCTCGCTTGACACGTTGACGATCCGGGCGGCGGGCGCGCGCCGCAGCAGCGGCAGCATCGCGTTGGTCACCGCCACCACGCCGAAGACGTTGATCTCGTACACCGCCCGCATGTCGTCAAGCGACGTCTGGCTCGGCGGGTAGCCCTGACGGGCGACCGTCGCCGTGCCGGCGTTGTTGACGAGGACGTCGAGGTGGCCGTACTCCCCCTCGGTCCATTCGGCCGCCCGCTGGATGGACTTGGCGTCGGTGACGTCGAGCGGCACGAAGCGGGCGTCGGCGCCGCCGTCGCGCAGGCTCTGCTCCGCCGCGCGCCCCCGGTCGGCGTCCCGGGCGCCGACCAGCACGGTCATGCCCTGGGAGCCGAGCTCGCGCGCGGTCTCGTACCCGATTCCCTTGTTGGCCCCGGTGATGAGGGCGATCTTCGTTGTCATGCCCCTCAGGCTAGGTCGGCCCCCGTTGAGCCGGAAGAGACCGGCGGAGCCTGGGACTCCCGGTACCACCCTGTCGGCGCCGATATGCGGCAAGGTAGGCATATGAGCACGTTGAACCGGGCCGAGCTGGCGGCGTTCCTGCGGGCCCGGCGCGCCCGGGTGTCCCCGCGCGACGCGGGGCTGCCCGAGGTGGGCCGACGGCGGACGCCGGGGCTGCGCCGCCAGGAGGTGGCCCAGCTCGCCGGCATGTCCATCGACTACTACATCCGGCTGGAGCAGGCCCGCGGGCCGCACCCGTCCCGGCAGGTGCTTTCCGCGCTGGCCCGGGCGCTGATGCTCAACGGGGACGAGCGGGACTACCTGTTCCGGATGGGCGGCGTGGCGCCGCCGCCGCCGGTCAGGCCCAGCCGCGAGATCTCCCCCGGCATCAGGCACCTGCTTGACGGCCTGCCGGCCACGCCCGCCTACGTGGTCGACGCCGCCTACAACATCCTGGCCTGGAACCCGCTCGCCGTTCACTTCATCGGCAACCTGGCCGCGTCCACCGACCGGAACATGATCCGCTGGACGTTCCGCCGGGCGCCGACCGACGTGGTGTGGGATGACGAGCACTTCCTGCGCTTCACCAGGTCCACGGTTGCCGACCTGCGGGCCAACTACGCCCGCTACCCGGGCGATCCCGAGATCGAGAGCGTGGTCAGCGAGATGCTCGCGCTTTCGCCGCAGTTCGCGCAGATGTGGCACGAGTACGACGTGGAGGCCCGCGGGCCGATGCTCAAGCGCGTTGCCCACCCGCAGGCCGGGCCGCTGGAGTTCGAGTGCCAGGTGCTGCACGTCGCCGAGACGGGGCAGCGGCTCATCGCCTACTGCGCCGCGCCCGGTTCGCCGACCGAGGCGGCGTTCATCCAGCTAAGGTAGCCGCGCGCACGGCGCGCGGTTAACCCGGCGCCGGCTAACCGTGCACCGGCGGACCGTGGCTAAATCGCGGTGAGGCGGATGACGGGCAGGACGCGGTCGGTCTTCTTCTCGTAGCCGGCGTAGCGGGGCTGGGCCGCGGTGATGCGCTGCCAGGCGGCGTCGCGTTCCTGGCCGGTCAGCTGGGTCGCCGTAACGTTAAGCGACTTGCCGCCGACCTCAATCTGGACCCGGTCGGGGTGCGCCGCGAGGTTGAAGTACCAGGCCGGATTCTTGGCCGCGCCGCCCGCCGAGGCGACGATCAGCCAGTTGTCGTACCCGTCGGGGAACGTCCCGAGCAGCGTCTGACGCCGCTTGCCGGTCTTGGCGCCGACGGTGGTCAGCACCAGTCCGTCCATGCCCGCCGCCTTGCCGCCGCCGGCCCCCGGGCGGCGGAATCGCCTGATCATCTGGTTGTTCACGAGCTTCATCACCGGCGTGAGGAAAGACGGCATGTTGGTGCCACGGGTGCCGGCCGGTGTCTTCTCGAACGCCATCGCTACCTCCTGGGCTATGGTGCTTCCCACCCTTACACAAGGGTGGCGCGGATCACAGCGTCAGGCCCGGGGCCAGGAGGGCGCGGGCCGCCTCGCGGGCAGGTCGGCCTTCCAGAGTTATAAGGCGAATCGTAACCGGAGGGAACCGAGCGACGGGGGGAGGTCGCCGTCGTAGACGACCGTGAGGCGGTGCGTCGCGCGGGTCATCGCGACGTAGAGGTCGTGGCCGCCGTTTTCCGACTGGGCCAGGATGCCGGCCGGGTCCGCGACCACGACCCGGTCGAACTCAAGCCCCTTCGCCTGGGAGACCGTGAGGAGGGCGGCCGCCGCGTCCAGCGACTCGGGCTGGTCGCCGGGGATCGCCTCCGGTACCGCCGCGGACAGGGCCGGGATCAGGGCGTCGGGGGCGATGATCGCGAGGCGGCCGCCGTCCGGGCCGCCGAGCGCGGTCAGGTCGGCGCGGGCCTGGGCGGCCACCCCCGCGGACAGGCCGCTGGTGGGGACGTGGACCGCGCTCGGGCCGACGCCCTCGGAGCGGACCGAGTCCGGCGGCCGCTCGCCCGGTGAGACCGACGCGAGGACGTCGGCGGCCACCACCATGATCTCCGACGGGGTGCGGTAGTTGACCGTCAGGCGCTCCTCGCGCCAGCGGCCGCCGACGAGCGGGGTGAGCATGTCCTTCCAGCTTGTCGCGCCCGCGGGCGAGCCCGTCTGGGCCACGTCGCCGACCACGGTCATGGACCGGACCGGGTTGCGCCGCAGCACCATGCGCCACGCCATCGCGGACAGCTCCTGCGCCTCGTCGATGATGACGTGGCCGTAGGCCCAGGAGCGGTCGGCCTCGGCGCGCTCCGCCGTGGACAGCGCCGGGCCGTTGTCGCGGTTCCACGCCGCGAGCGTCTCGGCGTCGACCATGCCGAGGTCGGCGATGCCGGTGATGTCGAGCACCTCGGCCGCGTACTTCGCCTCGAGGCGCTGCGCGCGCTCGAGCTCGCGGCGCGCGGCCCGTTGCGCGGAATCGTCGACGCCGAGCAGCTCGGCGAGCCTCGTCGAGCAGCGGGACGTCGGCCACCGTCCAGCGAGACGGGTGGCCGGACCGAGTCAGCCGCGTCCGTTCGGAATGATCGAGGACGTCGGCGGCGGCGGAGCGGATCGACTGCGGGGACCCGAGCAGGTCGGCGAGCAGCCGTTCCGGGGTGAGGAGCGGCCATAGGCCGTCGAGGGCGCCGTAGACGCCCGGCTCGCCCCAGAGCCGGTCGCGGGCGTAGGGCAGGTCCTCGTCGTCGAAGGGGCGGTCGAGCACGCGGGCCTCGGCGCGGGCAAGCTCGCTCAGCACGTCGGTGACGAACAGCTTGCGCGCGACGTTGTGCGCCCGGCGGGTGGCGCGGGCGCGGTCGCGGGCGCGCAGGATCGCCGCCCGGCGCAGCGGGATGGCAACGCCGTCGGCGTCGACCGTGATGTCGTGCCTGCGGCACCCGCTGCCGGTCGCGGACCGCCTGCCGCATGACCCGGATCATCCGCTCGTCGCCCTTGACCACGGCGGCGGGGTCACGGTTGTCGGTCGCGTGCACGCCGGGGAACAGGTCCCCGAGCGTGTGCAGCACCACGTCGGTCTCGCCGAGGGACGGCAGCACCTGGCTGATGTAGCGCAGGAAGGTGGCGTTCGGGCCGATGACCAGCACGCCGCGGCGCTCCAGGGCGCGGCGGTGGGTGTACAGGAGGTAGGCGGCGCGGTGCAGCGCGGCGACCGTCTTGCCGGTGCCCGGGCCGCCCTGGACGACCAGGACGCCCGGCAGGTCGGCGCGGATTACCCGGTCCTGCTCGGCCTGGATGGTCGCGACGACGTCGGCCATCCGGCCGGTGCGCGCCGAGGAGACCGCCGCGATGAGCGCGGCCTCGCCGGAAAGCGTGCTTTTGTCTTTGTCGGACAGCTTGTCCAGGTCGAATACCTCGTCATCGACGCCGGTGACGACGCGCTGCCGCGTGTAGATGTGGCGGCGGCGAACCAGTCCGACCGGGTTACGCGGCGTCGCGGCGTAGAAAGGCCGCGCGGCCGGGGCCCGCCAGTCGATCAGCTTCAGCTCGTAATCGTCATCGCGCAGGCCGATCCGGCCGATGTAAAGAGTGGTTTGCTTATCGTCGTCCGTGCGGCCGAAGCACAGTCCGCGCTCGGTCAGGTTGAGCTGGGCAATTCGTTTCTCGTGCTCGGCCGCGGAAACGTCGCGCTCCAGGCGGGCCTGGTGAGTGCCGCCGGCGCCGCCCCGGGCGCGCACGTTCGACCAGCTCCCGCTCACTACGCTCTCTCGCCTGGTCAAGCAGGGCGTAGAGCATCGTCACGTATTCTTGCTCAGCCCGCACGGCACCGGCGTAACCAGTGGCCTCATCAGGGCTTTCCGCTTCGCTTTCCACGGTCGGCTCGGAATCCGTTTGACGAATTGCCATAATGGTTGATATACTCCTGGGAGCCGGTATTTACTGGCTTTTTTATTGCCTTGGCGAGATTAGCTAATCGTACCACGGCCGCTTTCCCCGCAATTCACGCTCGCCGCTCGTGCCCTCGACCGGCGCCCCGCCGCGGCCGCTGGCGCCGCGCCGCTGTGGCCAGCCTCAATGTGACGTCTCCGACCTCGTGCGAGCGAGTAAGCCCGGCCTAGGATGGAACGTCATAGCTGGGAGGAGCTGACTATGCCTGAGCGCGTGGAGATCACCGGGCCGACCGAGGAGCGGTACGTCGAGATCCTGTCCCCCAAGGCGCTGGAGCTGCTCGTCATCCTCCATGACGCGCTCGCGGACCGGCGGGCCGAGGCCCTGGCGGCCCGCAGGCGGCGGCAGGCGCAGTTGTCCGGCGGGGGGATGCTCGACTTCCTGCACGAGACCGAGCACATCCGCGCCGACGACTCCTGGCGGGTGGCGCCGCCTGCGCCCGGGCTCGTCGACCGGCGGGTGGAGATCACCGGGCCGACCGACCGGAAGATGACGATAAACGCGCTGAACTCCGGCGCGAACGTCTGGCTGGCCGACTTCGAGGACGCCAACACGCCGCTGTGGTCCAACATGATCGAGGGCCAGCTCAACCTCAAGGACGCGCTCGACCGGACGATCGACTTCACGCGACGAGAAGGGCAAGTCCTACGCGCTGGGCGCCGACGACACCCTGGCGACGATCGTGGTGCGGCCGCGCGGCTGGCACCTGGACGAGAAGCACATCCTCATCGACGGCCGGCGGACCTCCGGCAGCCTCACCGACTTCGCGCTCTACATGGCCGCCTGCGCGCAGCGCCAGCTCGACAAGGGCAAGGGACCCGTACTTCTACCTGCCGAAGATGGAGTCGCACGTCGAGGCGCGGCTGTGGAACGACGCGTTCGACATCGCGCAGGACTACCTCGGCATCCCGCGCGGCACCATCAGGGCCACGGTGCTGATCGAGACGATCCCGGCGGCGTTCGAGATGGATGAGATCCTGTACGAGCTGCGCGAGCACAGCGCGGGCCTGAACGCGGGACGCTGGGACTACCTGTTCTCGATCATCAAGAAGTTCCGCACCCGGGGCCGGGACTTCGTGCTGCCCGAGCGCAACGCCGTCACGATGACCGCGCCGTTGATGCGCGCCTACACCGAGCTGCTCGTGCAGACCTGCCACAAGCGCGGCGCGTTCGCGATGGGCGGCATGGCCGCGTTCATCCCGTCCCGGCGCGACCCCGAGGTGAACGAGGTTGCGCTTGCGGAAGGTCCGCGACGACAAGACCCGCGAGGCGGGCGACGGGTTCGACGGCTCCTGGGTCGCGCACCCCGACCTGGTGCCGGTGTGCCAGGAAGTGTTCGACTCGGTCCTCGGGAACAAGCCGAACCAGCTGGACCGGCAGCGTCCCGAGGTCTCGGTCACGGCGCCGGACCTGCTGGCGGTCGACAAGACCCCGGGCGGCATCACCGAGGCGGGGCTGCGGAACAACATCTCCGTCGCGCTGCAGTACCTGGCCGCCTGGCTGGGCGGCAACGGCGCGGTCGCGATCTTCAACCTGATGGAGGACGCGGCCACCGCCGAGATCTCGCGGTCGCAGGTCTGGCAGTGGATCCGCGGCGACGTCATCCTCGACGACGGGCCGCTGGTGACAAAGGACGTGGTCGAGCGCATGATCGATGAGGAGCTGGTCAAGATCCGCGAGGCTCGCAGGCGACAGCTTCGACGCCGACCGGTACGGCCAGGCGGTCGCGCTGTTCACCGAGGTGGCGCTCGCGGACTCGTTCGCCGAGTTCCTGACGCTGCCCGCGTACGAGCGCATGCCCTAGGAGGGAGCCATGGCCCAGAGCGTTCTCCGGCCGGTGTCTTCGGCCGTGCCGCGCGCGGCATCGCTGGCGGCGGCGATGCGGGAGATCTGCGGCCCGGCCGACGTGCTCACCGACCCGCTCGAGCTGCGGACCTACGAATGCGACGGGCTGACCTCGCACCGCACCGTGCCCGCGCTCGTCGTGCTGCCGGAGACCGCGGCCGAGGTCGCCGCGGTCGTGCGGGTCTGCGCGGACGCCGGCGTGCCGTTCGTGGCGCGCGGCAGCGGCACCGGCCTGTCCGGCGGCGCCGTGCCGCACGCCGAGGGCGTCCTCATCGTCATGTCGCGGATGCGCCGGGTGCTTGAGATCGACCCGGTGGCCCGGCGCGCGGTCGTCGAGCCGGGCGTGACCAACCTGTCGGTGACGCAGGCGGCGGCGCCGTACGGCCTGTTCTACGCGCCCGACCCGTCGTCCCAGGTGGTCTGCTCGGTGGGCGGCAACGTCGCGGAGAACTCCGGCGGCGCGCACTGCCTCAAGCACGGGTTCACGGTCAACCACGTGCTCGGCCTCGAGATCGTCACCCCGTCGGGCGAGCTGACCTGGCTCGGCGACGGGACCGGCGTGACGTCGGGCTATGACCTGCTCGGCGCGTTCACCGGCTCGGAGGGCACGCTCGGCATCGTCACCAAGGTCGTCGTCAAGCTGACCCCCGCGCCGGAGGCGGTGCACCTGGTGCTCGCCGCCTACGACTCGCTGGAGGCGGGCGGCCGCGCGGTCACCGACATCATCGCCGCGGGCATCGTGCCCGCCGCGATCGAGATGATGGACGCGCTGTCCATCGAGGCGGCCGAGGCCGCGGTGCACTGCGGCTACCCGGAGGGCGCGTCGGCGGTCCTGCTCGTCGAGCTGGACGGGCCCGCCGCCGAGGTCGAGGCGGAGCTCGCGACCGTCCGCGGGATCTGCGAGGCCGCGGGCGCGCGCGAGATCCGGGCGGCCGACGACCCCGCGCAGCGGGCCGGGATCTGGGCGGGCCGCAAGTCCGCGTTCGCCGCGGTCGGGCGCCTGTCCCCCGCCTACATCGTGCAGGACGGCGTGGTGCCGCGCACGGCGCTCGGCGACGTCCTCGCCCGGATCGCCAAGCTGTCGGCGGAGACCGGCATCCGGGTCGCGAACGTGTTCCACGCCGGCGACGGGAACCTGCACCCGCTGGTGCTCTACAACGACGCGGTGCCCGGCGAGGCGGAACGGGCGGAAATGGTCTCCGGGGCCATCCTCGACACGTGCATCGAGTACGGCGGGTCGATCACCGGCGAGCACGGCGTCGGGGTGGACAAGTCCCGTTACATGCCGAAGATGTTCAGCGCCGAGGACCTGGACACCATGCAGCTCGTCCGCTGCGCCTTCGACCCCGCGTCGCTGTGCAACCCGGGCAAGGTCTTCCCCACCCCGCGGCTCTGCGGCGAGGTCCCTGGTCACCGCCGCGGTCCTCGCCCTGCCGCCTCGAGCGGCGCGGAGATCTTTTGATGAGCTTCCGAACGGATCCGGCTTACTCTCTCCGCCTCACGATCTCCGGGAGGTTGTGGTGACCGCGAGCCTGGAAGTCGTGCGGAAGGGCCTCGTCGCCGCCTGCGGTGAGGTGCGCCAGGGCGACGCGGCGGACGCGATCGTCGGCGCCGACGCGGCGTTCGTGGCGGAGCCGGGCTCGACCGAGGAGGCCGCGGCCGTCATGCGGGTCGCCGCCGAGCATGAGCTGGCCGTCGTGGTGCGCGGCGGCGGGTCGCGGCTGGCGTGGGGTACCCCGCCGTCGCGCTGCGACCTGGTCATTGACATGTCACGGATGTCGAGCGTGGTGGAGCACGCCTCCGGCGACCTGGTCGCCCGGGTGCAGGCGGGCGCGCGGATGGGCGACGTCGCGGCCGTGCTCGGGCAGGCCGGGCAGGAGATCGCGCTCGACGTGCCCGGCGACGCCACCGTCGGCGGCGTCGTCGCCTCGGGGCTCGCCGGGCCGCGGCGGCTGCGCTACGGGACGCCGCGCGACCTGCTGATCGGGATCACGATCGTGCGGGCCGACGGGACCGTCGCGAAGTCCGGCGGGAAGGTCGTCAAGAACGTCGCCGGCTACGACCTCGGGAAGCTGTTCGCCGGGTCCGCGGGAACGCTGGGCCTGATCACCGAGGCGACGTTCCGGCTGCACCCGCTGCCCGCCGCCCGCGCGTACGTGACCGCCGAGTACGTCGCCGTCTCGGTGGCGTGCGACGCGGTCGCGGCGGCGGCGAACTCGCCGCTCGTGTCCTCCGCCGTGGAGCTGACGCGGGCCGAGCCGGGCGGGCCGATCCGGGTCGGCGTGCTGCTCGAGGGGTCGGCGGACGGGGTGCAGGCCCGGTCGCTGCGGATGGCCGGCCTGCTCGGCAAGGCCGAGGTCGCGGACGGAACCGCCGGCCTGGTGGCCCGGCGCGCCGCGGGCCGGCGCCGGCGAGACGCTGATCAGGGTGTCCTTCTGGGTGTCCGCGCTCGCCCGCGTGCTTGACGCGATCGAGGCGGCGGCCGGCAAGGCCGGCGTGTCGCCGGTCATCGCGGGCTCGGCCGGCGCGGGCGTGCTGTACGTGCGGGCCGGCGCGGCCCGCGGTGGCGGTGGCGGGGTTCGCGAGGGCCCTGCGGGAAGGGCTCGCCGGGGACCAGCCCGGGGCGGTGGCCGGGGAGCGCGGCGCGGTAGTCCGTGCTCGCCGCGCCCGCAGCCGTGCGGGAGGAACTCGCCGCGCGCGGCGGGATGAACGGCGCGGTGCCCGGGCTCGCGCTGATGCGGGCCGTCAAGGACCAGTTCGACCCCGGGCACCGGATGGCACCCGGCCGGTTTCCCGAGAAGGATCATGAATGAGTGACGAGGCGCGGGAACCGTGGCGGCCGGAACCGGCGGGGCGCAAGACCGCATCCGTTCAGTTGTCAAGGACTGCGTGCACTGCGGGTTCTGCCTGCCCGCCTGTCCGACGTACGCGCTGTGGGGCGAGGAGATGGACTCGCCGCGCGGGCGGATCTACCTGGTGGGCCAGCTGCTCGACGGGGCGCCGCTGACCCCGGCGGCGGGCGAGCACTTCGACCGGTGCCTCGGCTGCATGGCGTGCATGACCGCCTGCCCGTCCGGCGTGCAGTACGACCAGATCATCGAGGCGGCGCGGGAGTGGACCGAGGCGGCCGACGCTCAGCCTTCTGACGAGGGCTCCGACGGCCTCGGGCCCGCGGGGGTCGCTCCGGGCGGCGCGGTGCCCGAGGCCCGCCGGCCGCTGCGCGACCGGCTGACGCGGGCCGGGATCTTCGCGCTGTTCCCCTACCCGGCGCCGGCTGCGGCTGGCGACCGCGCCGCTGCGCGTCCTGCAGCGGACCGGGGCCGACCGGCTGATCGCCCGGACCGGGCCTGGTCGGGCGGGTCTCCCCCGCCGCCGAGCAGGCGCTGCGGCTCGCGCCGCCCGCCGCCAGGCCGATGCCGCCCGGGCGGTTCCCCGAGCGGGTCGCGGCGCGCGGGGAGCGGCGGGCCGTCGTCGGCATGCTCACCGGGTGCGTGCAGTCGGTGTTCTTCCCCCGGGTGAACGCGGCGACGGCGCGGGTGCTCGCCGCCGAGGGATGCGACGTGATCATCCCGCGCGTCGCAGGGCTGCTGCGGCGCGCTGTCGCTGCACTCCGGGCGGGCGGCCGAGGCGGTCAGGTTCGCGCAGCGGACCATCGAGACGTTCGAGGCGGCCGGCGTCGACGCGATCGTCGTCAACTCGGCCGGCTGCGGTTCCGCGATGAAGGAGTACGAGCTGCTGTTCGCCGACTCACCCGAGTGGGCGGGGCGGGCGGCGGCGCTGTCGGCGAAGGTGCGCGACCTCGCGGAGTTCCTCGACGCGCTCGGGCCGGCCGCGGAGCGGCATCCGGTGGAGGTCAGGGCGGCCTACCACGACGCCTGCCACCTGGGGCACGCGCAGCGGATCACCGCCGCGCCGCGCGCGCTGCTGCGCGGCATCCCCGGGCTTGAGCTGGTAGAGCTGCCGGACGCGGGGATGTGCTGCGGCTCGGCCGGCGTCTACAACCTGCTGCAGCCGGAGGCCGCGCGGGAACTCGGGTCGCGGAAGGCCGACTCGGTCCTCGACTCGGGGGCGTCGCTGCTGATCTCGGCCAACCCCGGGTGCACCCTGCAGATCTCGTCGGAGCTCGCCAGCCGGGGCGTGTCGCTGCGGACCGCGCACACCGCCGAGGTCCTCGACGCTTCGATCAACGGGGTACCGCTCGGCTGACGCAAGCCCCCCGGCAGGCGCAAGATGTGGGATACAAGGCCCCGGTGCGGGGGCGCTTGTATCCCACATCTTGGCCGGGGAGGCGGTCAAAAGGACTACGGGCGATTTGCCGGCCGGGGCGGGTGCGCGGCCGGGTCGCGGTCTCAGGGAGCGGGAAGGTTCAGGACCGACGGGGCCGCGCCGCGCTGGGCGGTGCCGGTGACCATCGTGCCGGTGTCGGTCAGGGCGGTGATCTGGCTGGCTGCCCGCCGCGGTGACCTGGGTGGCGGCGGACCAGGTGACGCCGTCCGGCTGAGGTCCACTCGACGGGGCGCCTGCGCGCTGGCCGGGCCCGCGAGGCCGACGGCGGCGAAGCCGTCGCTCGTGGCCGTGACCGCGGTAACCGTGCGCCTGGCCCTGCGGGGCGCTGAGGACGACCTGGGTCACGTGCGCGCCGCCGTCGGCGGAGGTCACCACGATGGGAAGGTCGCCGGCGCCGTCGGTGGCGTAGCCCGCCGCCACGAAGCGGCCGGCCTGGCTCGACCGCGACCGAACTGAGGGCCGCGGTGCGTCGCCCCGGACGGCTTGGCGAGGTCGTGGGCGGTCCAGCTCCTGGCCGTCCGGCGAGGTCCAGATCGTGTGGCAGTTGTTCTCCGAGCCCGCCGCGACGAAGCCGTTGCCCACGGCGACCGCGGCGGTGGCGAACGAGCCCGCGCCGCCGCTGGTCGCGCTCGTCCAGTTCTTCAGGTCGGCGGACCACCACAGGGCGGCGCGGGCCTGGTTGCCGCCGCCGTCCTTGCCGACGACCAGGTACCCGCCGGGGCCAGCCGCGACGCCGAGGAACTGCGCGCCGCTTCCGGCGAGGTTCGTGAGGGCGGGCTGCGGCGTCCACGTCACGCCGTCCGGCGACCAGAACACCACCGGCTCGACCGTCCCGTTCTCGTTCGCCGACCCGACGGCGATCCAGCCCGACGGGCCCTCGGAGACCGAGGTGAGGTGCCCGGTCAGGCCGCCGAGGGCGGCGGCCGACACCAGGGACCAGGTGCCGTCGGTGGCGTGCCGCCAGACGGCCGGGTGCGCGTCCGCGTAGCCGACGGCCATGGTGGTGCCGCCCGCGGACCAGAGCGCGGCGACGCCGACCGCGCCGTGGCTCGCCCGGGTACCGGCCAGGCGTCAGGCCCGCGGCCTGACGCCGCCTGACGGGGACGGCACTGGCGCTCGGCTGCCCGGCGGACAGCGCTCCCGAGCTCGCCCGCTCGGCCAGCATGTCGTTCGCCCGGCCGGTCAGCATCATCAGCGCCCCGGCCCCGACGGTGACGATGACCGCGGCGGGCACGCCGATCTTCGCGACCTGCCGACCGCGCCCGCGCCGCCCCGTGCCGCCGAACCCCGTGCCGCCAAACCCCGTGCCGCCGACGCCGGTGCCGCCAGCCCCGGGACTGCCGACCCCGGGGCTGTCAACACCGGCGCTGGCGGGCCGGCGGGGGACCTGGGCGCACGCCGGCCGACGGCCTCGTCTACCGATCCCTGCCACGCGCGGAAAAGCTCGTCGGGCCCGGCGCAGCGGAGGCGCGGCGGGCGCCACCGGGGCGCCGAGCGGCGCCGACGCGAGCGCCCGGGACTCCTCCGGCACCGCGACCGGGCCGAACGAGTGGCGCGACGCAAACGCCGGCGAGGGTGCGAACGGTGAGGCCGGGGCGAAGGGTGAGGGCGGCACGAACGCGGAAGAAGCGGCGGGCCCCTCGGGCCGGAGCGGCGGCGCCTGGCCGCCGCGGTCACCGGGCCCGGGCCTGGCCGGAGGAGCCTCCCCGGGGGTTCTCGGTCCAGTTGTCGTCCATCCGGCGGATGCGCCTGGGCAGCGGCGGCGCCTGCGCTCCGGCCTGCTTGGCGGCCGATTCCGGCGCCGCGGCGTTCTCGAAGTCTTGATCCGGCTCCGGACCAGGGAACTTCGGCCGCGGCGCCGCCGGACGGCGGCTGGACCGGCCACGGGCCCATCCCGTGCCGCGAGTCGTCCGCCGGGGGAAGGACGGGCAGGTCGGGGCGGGTCGGGTGCGGGTCGATCAGGTCGTCGTCGAGGTCGTCCGGGTAATAGTCGGGCACGTACGAGTCCGCGAACGGGGCGGGCCGGTACGCGTCGGCCGAGTACGGCTCGGGCGCGTAGGGATCGGGCGCCTCGTACCATTCGGCGGGCCCGGGCGTGTCTTCCCAGTCGACGCCGGATTCCCGCCATACGCGCTGCGCGAGCTGCCAGCCGGACTGCCGCTCCTTGTCGAGCAGGCCGGGGACCGCGCCCGGGGGCACGTCGGCCCCGGGGCCGCCGGCCCGGCCGCGCAGCGCCTCCGTGGGGCCGACCACGGGGATGTTCCGCGGGCCGCGGCCGGCGAGCGACGGCCAGCGCATGTCCGGCCCGCGGGGGCGGCGGGGGCGGAGCGGGTCTTGGGGGCCTGGAGTCTCCCGAGGGAGCGACGGAGCCGCTCCTGGCGCGCGGTCTGCCAGGGGACCAGGTACATCGAGGTCGGCCGCGTCTCTACTGCGTACTCCGAGGCTGAATACCCCGCGGCGTACGGCGACGCTCCATCCGAGCGGGCTGGCTCCCTGTGCCGGACCGGGGGGGCCGCTTCCCCGGCCGGCGGCGGGAACCAGCCCGCCGGACTAGCCGCGCCAGGCCACCGTGGCCCGACGCTGGCTTTCCCGGAATTGACTGCCATCCGGGATTCTTCCCCGGCTCCGGCGCCATATCCGGATGTCCCGTAAGAGCCGGGCTGAGCGTTTCGCGGATCGGTCATCGGTTACTCCGGGTCTTATTAAAGTAACTCTCTGTAACAGATCTTGACGCGAGTTTTGCGCCCGGATCCCTTTATCGCCTGGCTCTTGATTCGATGGTAACGACTGGGATGCGAAATACCCAGACCCTGAGGGCAAAAAAATCACAAATAGTTTTGTGATGCTTACTCTCAGTGATGCCGGGATATCGCGATTGCCGGGTCGGCGCCTTTCCGTGCCTCACGTGATTCCCGGTGCGTTTTCTCTTGCTCGTTGACCATTAATGAAACGGCGCCACGCTCATCCGCAGTGATCACGCAAATCACATCGCGAAACAATGGCCCTCTAGCATGGACGGCATGGGTGTATCGGACCTGCTGCCCTTCGTCGCCGCGCAGCCGCTGGTCGACCATCACTGCCACGGGCTGCTCGGGGCCGGCGGCGATCTGGCCCGGGCTGCTCAACGAGGCCGATGGCGAAGCGGCCGCCGACGGGATGCCCTTCGACTCGCTGGCCGGGCTCGCGCTGCGGCGCTGGTGCCCGCCGCTGCTCGGGCTGCCGCCGCACGCGAGCGTCGATTCCTACGTCGAGCGGCGGGCGGCGCTCGGCCTGGAGGAGGTGAGCCGCCGGTTCCTCGGCGCGTCCGGGCTCGCCGCGCTCTGCGTGGACACCGGGTACACGCCGGCCGGCCTGCTCTCCCCCGGCGAGACGGCGAGCCTCGCCGGGGCGGCGGCGTTCGAGGTCGTCCGGCTTGAGCAGGTCGCGGAGTCGCTGGCGCCGGTCGGGAGTGCGCGCCGCCGACTTCCCCGACGCGTACCGGACGGCGCTTAGCGAGACCGAGTCACCACGCCCTCGTTCGGGATCACCGTCGTGGGCTTTAAGTCGATCGCGGCGTACCGGGTCGGGCTTGAGCTTGACGGGCGGCGGCCGGGCGACGGCGAGGTCGCCGCCGCCGCGTCGCGCTGGCTTGGCGGCGCCGGCGGCGCGGACGGTGCGCCGCCGCGGCTAGCCGACGAGGTGCTGCACCGGTTCTTCGTCTGGTGCGGCGCCGACCTCGGGCTGCCGGTCCAGTTCCACGTCGGGTACGGCGACCGGGACATCGACCTCCACCGGTGCAATCCGCTGCTGCTCACCGGGCTGCTGCGGGCGCTCGAGCCGACCGGGGTGCCGGTGATGCTGCTGCACAACTACCCGTATCACCGGGAGGCCGGCTACCTGGCACAGGTCTTCCCGCTGGTCTACGCGGACCTCGGGCTCGCCACGCACAATGTCGGCGCCCGGGCCACCGCGCTGCTCGCCGAGGCGCTTGAGCTGGTGCCGCTGCGGAAGTTCCTGTTCTCTTCCGATGCCTTCGGGCTGCCCGAGCTGTATTACCTCGGGACGCTGCTGTTCCGCCGGGCGCTGTCCGCGTTCCTGACGGACAGGCTCGACGCCGACGATATGAGTTACGCCGACGCCGAGCGCATCACCCGCCTCATTGGTGCCGAGAATGCCCGCCGGGCCTACCGGCTGGACTGTAGCCGCCGCATGCGATCGGCGGGACCCACCCGGTGGTTGCGGTGATGAGCCGGTAACAGGCGGCCCGGTGCCGCAACCATCCGGACGCGGCCTGAACTGGCAGAGTCCCGTGCCCAGGCTGAAGGCCGCAGTGACGCCTGGGCTCGGATTGCCAAGATATGGCGCCCGGGTGCCACTGTGGCCGACACGGCCGAATCGGGTCCCGCGGTCGGGCGGTACCGCGGACGGGTCAGTCGACCCGGCCTAGGGGCCACGCGGCCAGAGGGAGCCCGCCCCGCGGCCGCTCGGGGGTACGGCCGCGGGGGCGGGCGGGTTCGCGGTCTAGCGCGGGGCGGGAGGAGCTAGATGCCGCAGGCGCTGGCCACGTTCGCGGCGGAGGCCTCGCGGGTGGACGCGGCCGGGATGCCGGCCCGCTCGAAGTCCGTGACGTAGATGTAGGCGGCGTCGGCCGGGGAGGCGGCCGCGTTCAGCGCCGGCAGGTACGACGCCCAGCCCTGGTTGTAGGTCAGCACCGCGTTGAGCTGGGTCTGCAGGTCGGTGGCCGGGTTGCCGGTGACGTAGCCCGCCGGGAGCGGGGTAAAGCCGATGAGGCCGCCGCCGCCCATGCCCTCCGACTCTGGGTCGCCCTTGGACTCCTGGTACATGTTGCCCGCGATGCCGGCCGCGGCGTTGTCGCTGTAGCCGTTCGCGAGCAGGAAGCTGACGATCGCGGTCACGTTGTCCGGGAGCATGCCGTAGCTCAGGTTGCAGCTCAGCGTCGTGGCCGCCGCTTGGACGTCGCTGGTCGCCGGGGTCGGGGCCGGGCGCCTGCGTGGTCGCGGCCGGGGCGCTGGCCGCCGCGGCGTGCGTCGCGGCGGCGGTCGGCTTGGCGCTCGGGGTCGCCTTGGCGGTCGCCTTCGCGGTCGCGCGGGCGGCGCTTCCGTCCGTGGCCTTGGCCACCTTGATCAGCCCGGAAGCGGCCGCGTTGGCGTTGCCCGCGGTGGAAGCGCGCGCGCCGGCGATGTTGCCTGAGCCCGCGGACATCGCCGCGTTCAGGTGCGCCGTCTGCGGCTGGCCGCCGCCCAGGCCGTAGGCCGCGGCGGCCGTCCCTGCCGCGAGGGTTGCGGCCACCGCCGCGACCGGGACGACCCTGCCGACCCGCTTCCGGGTCGTCTTGCCCCGGGGGCTCGCGTGCCGCCCGGCGTAGTTCTTGCCGTTCCGGCCCGGCTCCGCGTCGTGACCCGCCTGGACAGGGTCACCCGCGTCCACACCGCGGGCCCCGCCTGGCGTCTGCCGGCTCCTCGTAGCCGTAAGCGCCGTCTTCGGCGTAGGCGCCGGTGTCGTCGTTCGAGATGTCCCCGTACTCGTCGTAGCCGAAGACCTCCACGACGCCGCGGTCCATCTTGAGCCTGGCCCTCGGCGCCGCCGAAGCGGGCGGTTGCCGCCCGCTTGAAGGAGCCGAACTTGCTGGTGCCGTTACGCCTCGTGCCTGCGGTCAAGAAATCCCTAACGCCGTTCCTCGCCCGGTTACGCGGTCATTGGGGGGTTCCCTCTCACCAGGCCTTACCAGCGGAAAATCGCTCCCCGACAGCGTTACAGCAGCTAAACGCCGTCGAGCACGTTTAGCCGCATATGGCCCGGTGAGGCTACTGACGCGTCAATCACTGGCAGGCGAGTGGGCCGCCCGCGGAACACCGACAGTGACGGAGATCCCGGCCGGGCTCATTGGCGTGACAACGGCAGTCACCCGCGGCGACGAATAGCCCGAACTAACTAGTGAACCCGCCGTGATGCGCCGGCCACCGACCGTATTTTTACTACTGTGCGTGACAGTACGGCCCCGCAAAGGCCCCCATAGCGGGCACAGAGCCTTTGATCGACGACGCGGAGTTACGCCCTCGTCCTGGTGGCTATTTCCGCCACGGCGCGGTCCCGCAGCCCGCCGCCCGGCGCCGAGCCACCGGACGCGGGGGTCGCGACGGAACCAGGACTCCTGGCGGCGGGCGAAGCGCCGGGTAGCGCGGACGGTCTCGTCGCGGGCCTGCGTCCAGCGTCAGCGCGCCGTCAAGGCACGCGGAGCATCTGCTGGTAGCCGAGGGCGCGGCTCGCGGTCTTGCCGTCGCGCAGGCCGCGGGCGGCCAGCCGCCGCACCTCCGCCTCGAAGCCCGCCGCCCACATGCGGTCGACGCGGGCCTCGATCCTCCGGTCGAGTTCCGCGCGGTCCACTTCGACGCCGAGCTGTACCGCCGGGCGGCCGCCGTCGTAGCCGGGCATAGTCGCGCTGAACGGGCGCCCGGACAGCTCGATGACCTCGAGCGCGCGGACGATGCGGCGGCCGTTGCTCGGCAGGATGGCGGCGGCCGCGGCGGGGTCCTCCCGTCGCAGGCGCTCGTAGAGCGGCGCCGGGCCGCGCTCGCCCAGCTCGGCCTCCAGCCGCTCGCGTATCGCCTCGTCGGTGCCAGGGAACTCGAGGTCGCCGAGCGCGGCCCGGATGTAGAGGCCGGAGCCGCCGACGAGGACGGGGACCTTGCCGCGGGCGGTGACGTCGGTGATGACCGCGTCCGCCAGGTCCTGGTACTCGGCGACGCTGGCGGCCTGGGTCACGTCCCAGACGTCGAGCAGGTGATGCGGGACGCCCCGGCGCTCCTCGAGGGTCAGCTTGGCCGTGCCGATGTCCATCCCTGGTAGAGCTGCATCGAGTCGGCGTTGATGACCTCTCCGTCGAGCGCGAGCGCCAGGTCGACCGCGAGGTCGGACTTGCCCGCCGTGGTCGCGCCGACGACCGCGATCAGGTTCATTCGCGGGCTAGCCGCGGCGGGCCGGCATGCCGAGCAGGACCGGCGCCGGCCCGGCCGCGGACGCGGCCTCCGCGGGCTGCGCGGCGTGCTGGCGGGCCGCCCAGGCGTCGCCCGCGCGGGTGCGGCGGACGCTCAGCGGGGCGTCGTCGGCGCGCAGGTAGTGCGGTGCGGCGCTAGTGACGCGGGTGGTGACGACGTCGCCCGGGCGCGGGCCGGTGCCGTGCGGCGCGAAGTGCACCAGGCGGTTGTCGCGGGCCCGGCCGGACATGCGGTGCGTGGCGGCGTCCTTGCGGCCCTCGCCCTCGGCGACGAGCACCTCGACGACCGCGCCGTCCTGCTTCGCGTTCTCCTCGGTGGCGACCTGCTCGACGAGCGCGACGAGCCGGTCGTACCGTTCCTGCACCACCGGCCGCGGCACCTGGTCGGGCATGGTCGCGGCCGGCGTGCCCGCGCGGATCGAGTACTGGAAGGTGAACGCGGAGGAGAACCTGGCCTGGCGGACCACGTCGAGGGTCGCGGCGAAGTCCGCCTCCGTCTCGCCGGGGAAGCCGACGATGATGTCCGTGGTGATCGCCGCCTGCGGGATGTGCGCGCGGACGTTGTCCAGGATCGCGAGGTAGCGGTCGCGGCGGTAGGCGCGGCGCATTGCCTTCAGCACCTTGTCAGACCCGGACTGCAGCGGCATGTGCAGGGACGGCATGACGTTCGGCGTGTCGCGCATCGCCTCGATCACGTCGTCGGTGAAGTCCCTCGGGTGCGGCGAGGTGAACCTGACCCGCTCAAGGCCCTCGATCTCGCCGCAGGCCCGCAGCAGCTTGCCGAACGCGAGCTTGTCGCCGAACTCGGCGCCGTAGGAGTTCACGTTCTGGCCGAGCAGGGTGACCTCGATGACGCCGTCGATCGACGAGGGCCCTGACCTCGTCGAGGATGTCGCCGGGGCGGCGGTCCTTCTCCTTGCCGCGCAGCGACGGGACGATGCAGAAGGTGCAGGTGTTGTTGCAGCCCACCGATACCGACACCCACGCGGAGTACGCGGACTGGCGCCGGGCGGGCAGCAGGGACGGGAACGTGGTGAGCGTCTCCTCGAACTCGACCTGCGCCTCCTGGCGCTCGCGGGCGCGCTCGAGCAGCCTCGGCAGGGCGCCGATGTTATGCGTGCCGTAGACGACGTCGACCCAGGGGGCGCGGTCGGTGATCTGCTGCCGCTCCATCTGGGCCAGGCAGCCGCCGACGGCGATCTGCATGCCCTGGTGCGCCTTCTTGGCGGGAAGCAGGTGGCCGAGGTTGCCGTACAGCCGGTCGGCGGCGTTCTCGCGGACCGCGCAGGTGTTAAACACGACCAGGTCGGGCGGGCTGCCCGTCGGTCGCCTTGACGTAGCCCGCGTCCTCGAGCAGCCCCGCGACCCGCTCGGAATCGTGCACGTTCATCTGGCACCCGTAGGTGCGGATCTCGTACGTCCGTCCTTCTCCCACGTGACCAGGATAGGGGCGGACGCGCACCAGCAGGGCGTCCCGTGATATTGGATGGGTCCATGACTGAAACCGCTGCCTATGGAACGTGGAAGTCGCCGATCAGCGCCGCGGACGTGGCCAGGGGGACGGTGGGGGTCGCGTACCCGTCCATCGCCGGCGGCGAGGTGTGGTGGCAGGAGCGGCGGCCGTCCGAGGGCGGCCGGACGGCGATCATGGCGTCCGCCGGCGCGTCCGGCGAGCCGCGGGAACTGCTGCCCGCCCCGTGGAACGCCAGGAACCGGGTGCACGAGTACGGCGGCAAGTCGTACCTGCCCGTCCCGTCGCTGTCGCTGGCCGGAGGCTTCGACCTCGTCTTCGCCAACTTCGCCGACCAGCGGCTGTACGCGGCGGGCGGCGCGGTAGAGGCGGGCATCGAGCCGGTGCCGCTGACGCCCGCCGAGGGCGGCTTCCGCTTCGCCGACCTGGTCCTGGCTCCCAGCGAGCCAGGAGATCTGGTGCGTGCGGGAGACGGTGCTGCCGCTCGCCGGGGGCGCCGAGCCGCCGGCCGGCTTCCACGTCGGCGGCGGCGTGGCGGTGCGGCGGGACATCGTCGCGGTGCCGCTCGACGGCGTCGGCCGCGGCTTCCGCCGACGCCATCCGGGTGCTCGTCTCCGGCGCGCAGTTCTTCGCGTTCCCCACCCCGTCACCCGACGGCACGAAGCTGGCGTGGATCAGCTGGAACCACCCCAACATGCCGTGGGACGGCACGGAGCTGCGCGTCGCTCCCGTGCCCGGCGGTGCCGGGCCGGACGAGCCCGGGCCTGGTGAGCCCGTGCGCGTCGCGGACGCCGCGCTGGTCATGGGCGGCCGCGAAGAGTCCGTGCTCGCGCCGCTGTGGCGCGACGACGCGACGCTCTACGTGATCTCCGACGCCTCCGGGTGGTGGAACCTGTACGAGGTAGCCGCCTCGGCCGGCGCCGCACCGCGGGCGCTGCACCCGCTCGCCGAAGAGTTCGCCGGGCCGCTGTGGCAGCTCGGCGGGCGGCCGTTCGGCCTGCTCAGCGACGGGCGGCTGGCGGTGCAGCACGGCCTCGGCGAGCACCACCTCGGCGTGCTCGACCCGGCCTCCGGCGAACTGACCGACGTCGACTTGCCCGGCTACCGGACGACCGGCGGCGACCTCGCGGTCTCCGGCACGACGGTCACCACGGTGGCGGGCGGGCCGCGCACCGCCGTGGAGCGTGCTGCGCGTCACCGCGAGCGGCGAGGTCGAGGTGATCAAGGGCCAGCAGGCGGCCGCTCCCGACCCTGCCTACCTGCCGGACGCGCGGCCGGTACAGCTTTCCAGCAGCCCGGACGGCGGCGTGGTGCACGCCATCGTCTACCTGCCCGCCAGTCCCGGGGTGACGGGGCCGCAGGGCGAGCTCCCGCCGTTCCTCGTGCACGTGCACGGCGGCCCGACGTCGCACTCGCTCCCGGTTCTCTCGCTGGAGAAGGCGTTCTTCACCAGCCGGGGCATCGGCATCATCGACGTCAACTACGGCGGCTCCACGGGCTACGGCCGGGAGTACCGCAACCGGCTGCGCGGCCAGTGGGGCATCGTCGACGTCGCGGACGCGTACACCGCCGCCCTCGGCCTCGCGGAGTCCGGCGACGCCGACCGGGACCGGCTCGGCATCCGCGGCGGCTCGGCCGGCGGCTGGACGGCGCTCGCCGCGGTGACCAGCGGCCCCGCGCTCACCGGGACCAAGGAGGCGGTCTTCGCGGCGGCGACGTCCTATTACGGCGTCTCCGACCTGCGGCCGTTCGCCACCGACACGCACGACTTCGAGTCGCGGTACCTGGACGGCCTCATCGGCCCGCTGCCGGAGTCCGACGCCCTCTACACCGAGCGCGCCCCGGTCGGCCACGTCACCGGGCTCACCTGCCCGATCCTGCTCCTCCAGGGCCTCGATGACCCGATCGTCCCGCCCTCGCAGTCCGAGGCGATCGCCGCCGACCTGGCCGACCACGGCATCAGGCACGCGTACATCGCGTTCCCGGGCGAGTCGCACGGCTTCAGGAAAGCGGAGACGGTCACCGCCGCACTTGAGGCCGAGCTGGCGTTCTACGGCGAGATCTTCGGCTTCACCCCGCCGGGGGTGGCGCCGATCGAGCTGTCATAGCCGCGGTGGTGCGGCGGCCAGCGGCGGCCGCGCTGGCCGCCGCTTCTAGCCGAAGAGCAGGCGCAGCGGGACCAAGTCGCCCATGATCTGGTACCCGACGTCGTTCGGGTGAAGGTGATCGCCGCTGTCGTAGGCCGGGTTGATGGCCTGCGGGTCGTACGGGGAGGCGACAGCTGATGAGAAGTCGATGACGCCGTCGAAGGCGCCGGTGGTGAGAATCCAGTGGTTCACCTCCTCGCGCATGACCTCGCCCGCGGCGTCCTGGTATCCGCTCGTCGCGACGGGCAGTGTCAGGAACGGGGTCAGGGTGCCAGCGATGATACGCAGGCCGGCCGCGTGCACCCTGGCGATGACCTGCTTGTACCCGGCGATGATGGAGGCGGCCGTGGCCGGCGGCTTGTCAACGCCCAGATCGGTCAAGCCGATGTCGTTGATGCCAAGGAGCATGATTACGACCTTGGCGCCTGGCTGCGCGATGACGTCGCGGTCAAGCCTGTGCAGGCCGCTCACGCCTGCGACAGTGGAGTCCGTCAGCAACTGGTTGCCGGTGATACCTTCGTCGACGACGGACATCGTGGGCCCGGCGAAGGCGTCCAGGCGGCGGGCCAGGACGTTGGGCCAGCGGTCATTGGCATTGGGGTCAGACTGGAATCCGTCGGTAATCGAATCGCCGAACGCGATCACCGAGCCTGTCACCTGCGGTGAGCCCGACACCTCAATGCCATCGGCGAACATCCAGCAGTTGATGGAGGTCGAATAGGCCACCGAGCTATCGCTTGTCGCATAGTCCCCTGTCTTCGAGACGAAGCTCGTCTGCATGGCGGTCCAGTGGAAGGTCGCGGGCCCGCTGAGGGCCGGGACGTACACGCTGATGGCAAGGTTTTGCAGCGCACGCACGCGCAACTGAACCGGGTCGCTGAGCACCTCCTTGCCGACCGGGATGGTCACGCTGGTCCTGCCGTCGAACCGCAGTTGGCGTGTTGTCCCCGGTACTGTCTCGGCACCGGTCTCGTCGACGGCGACCGATGCGTCGCCGACGGTAAGCGGAGCTGTTCCGAACGCATTGCTCAACCGGACGCGCACCTTATCGCCGCCGACGCTGGGATAGACAATGTCGCGGACCGTCTCGTCCTTGAAGCCGCCGGCACCGGCCGGGCAGGTCGAGGAGGTGGCACCGGCCATGGGGCTGGCCGCCCAGGTGCCGACCCATGCGGTGAGGACGCTCGACCGGCTGCCGTGGGACGTGGCCGCGCGGGCCACCCCGGGGCTGGCCAGGGCGACCGCCGCGATGACCGCTACCGCGAGACGGGTACGGGTCATTCTGAAACGACCAAGTGCGAAACGTCGATGATCTCGGTCTCCTGACAATGGGACTCCTTCGTCCTGAGGGCGTTGCTCACCGAATTCCTGGTACGCATCCCTCGTGAAACCCTGACGCGCCCAAGAATCCGCCCGTACGCGGGAATGGTCAAGGAAGGTTGGATAACGCTCGTGTAATCGCGCTATAGAATTGGTCGTGTCCATTCACGGGGGTCCGTGACCTGGTGATTTAGCTCAGGCTATGGCGGGGAGGGGGGTAGCCAGGGCTTGCCTTCGAGGGCGGTGCGGATGGCGTCGATGGCGGTGATGCCGTGGGCGATGGCGCTGTCGAGGTAGCTGCGGATGCGGCACCAGCGCGCGAGGGTGGCGAGGGAGTGCCGGTAGCCGGAGACGGCCTGGTGCCTTTTCACGGCCTTGGCGCCGCGCTCGGAGACGTTGTTCGTCCGGTCCACGCTGGGGTCGCGGGTGAACAGCAGGACCTGTTCCTTGTAGTCCCTTAGCCGGCTGCCGAGCGTGCAGCCGGGGTGATTGCCGTCGTGCCAGTCCCGCAGCCGGTTGTGGATGATGCCGTGGCCGATCGCCTTGTCGTAGCGTTTCCGCAGGTCATCGAGTACTTCCGGGTCCAGGCTGGTGTCGCCGCGGGCGCGGGCCGCCTCCACGGCCGCATGAGCCTCGCGCAAGATCGTGATGACGTCGCCGGCCCAGGACTGGAGGGTCCCGGGACCGAGGCCCTCCACGGCGCGGCAGCGGCGGATGACGTGCGCGCAGCACTGCTGGATGCCGGCCAGCCGGGGCAGCAGGTGCTGGTAGCCCGTGTACCCGTCGGTGATCAGCGTCCCGGTGAACGCGGCGGGGATCCCGCCGCCGACCTCGCCCTTGCGCCGGGATCCGATGGCCGGCAGCCAGGCCAGCAGCCCGCCCGGGGTCCGGACGACCAGCACGTGCGGCGCCCCGGCGGGTGCCTTGCCGTCCTTCTCCTGCGGGTCCGCCTCTTCCTTCCCCTCCCGGGCAGCGCCGTTCCCGCCGCTCCCGCTCCCGCGCCGCATCCAACTCCAGCCGCAGCCCCGCGATCTCGGCGTCCCGCTCAGACAGCAGCCCCCGCAGCCGCGCGTTCGCAGCACGAAGCCCGCCAGCATCACCAACGAGCTCACCAGGCACGCGCCGAAGGCTCCCGCGCCCGCCAGCACCGGGCAAATAGACGCGCGCCGAGCCCGCCAGGCGAAAGGAACGCTTACCTGGCGATCCTCAACCGCGGGAGTTACGGTCAGGCCTGAGAGGGTACCGCCGTCAACGTCGCCAGCGGTGCCCCCCCGGGCGGCGCAGCAGCAGAGGGCTGCCGGGCGGCGGCCACGGTTCAGGGAGGATACGCAGAGCAATGCGCTGGTCTGAGATCTCGGCCCGGCAGCCAGCCTTGGGGGCGGTCGCGAGCCGGCTGCTGATCGAGCCGGGGGTGCTGCTGGCCGGGACGATCCGGCGCGACGGCACGGCCCGGATCAGCGGCGTGGAGCCGCTGGTCCTGGACGGTGACCTGTGGCTGTCTATGATGAGCGGCTCAGCCAAGGGCCGCGACCTGGGCCGCGACCCGCGGGTCGTGCTGAACAGCGTGATCACCAGCCCCAGTCCCCCGGCCGAGATCAAGGTCCGCGGCACTGCCCACGTGGTGACCGAGCAGGACCGGCAGGAACGTTACGCCGCCTCAGTCCGGGAACAGATCGGCTGGCAGCCGGTCGTGGGACAGTTCACCTTGTTCATCGTTGAGGCGGCTGACCTCACCTACATCGGGTCCGAACCCGCGACCGGCGCCCAGCACGTGGCCCGCTGGCCGCCCGGTGAGGAGTACATCCGGCCGCGGCTTACCCCGACCAGCCTGGGGCTGCCGCAGCCAGTGTCAAGGCTGCTGACCCCGGACTCGTAACTCCCGCCGTTAAAGATCGTTAGGTCAGGCAACGCCGAGTAGCCGGGGGGAATCGCGCCCCCGGCCCTCACAGATCCGTACGTAACGGTCTCCCGTTATACGGCTCTTGTCGTTCTGATCACCAGACTCGCGGTACTGACGGAATCCAGGCCCAGTGGGCGAAGAACCGGGGCCGTGAGGTCACGGCCCGCTCCCATGCCCGATGGGCTTTCTTCCGTTTCCGCAGCCGCTTGTACTTCTTCCGCATCCACCGCATCAGGTAACTGTTGATGCGGCCCAGGAGGGGATACAGCTCAGAGCGGTAAAAAGCCCTTTTCCTCATCGTTCACCACGACGGTCTTCAGCCAACGCAGCATGAGGCGGTTTGAAGCCTCCTCCTGCAAGGCGACTCCGAAGGGCCACACCTTCATCCCCCACGCAGCACCACTCAGAACAGAGCTACATCAGCCCCTCCTTCGTGTTCTGAACACAACCGTGAATGGACACAATTGGTTCACCGCACAGTGCCTTATTCATGTTCGTCGAATTCGTTCTCCGGAACCTAGCCCCAGGAGCCGCATGGGTCCATGGCCCCGCCAATCTCCTCGTGGGTGATATCCCCCATGGGATAGCCGGGTGATGGCCTACTGTCGCGGGAAACGGCGCCACCATAGCGTTTTGCTCATAAAAAGCATTCGCTACGCAGTCGCCGCCGCGGCCGCCGGAGCAGTCATGATCGCGGGCTGCGCGGCGGCGCAGGCCAGCTCAGCCCACCCCGTCCCGTGCACCCATTCGGTGGCGCTCGGCCGCCAGCTCGTCTGGCTCAACGGCGCGGGGAAGATCTCCCTGCGCTGACCCGGCTCCCCATTCCGCGTGTGGCGGCGGTACGGCAACCCCGCCCCGCCGCCGGCGCGGTGCCGGGTCATGGAGGCGCGTCCGGGTGGAACACGAACTCGTTCGGGATGATCCCGGGTTCTGGCCCTGCCGGTTAGCGGGCGAATTCTGTGGCGCGGGACTCGCGGACGACCGTGACGCGGATCTGGCCGGGGTAGGTAAGCTCCTCCTCGACCTGCTTGGCGATGTCCCTGGCGATGACCTGGGCCTGGATGTCGTCGACCTGCTCCGGCTTGACCATCACGCGGATCTCGCGGCCGGCCTGCATGGCGAAGACCTTCTACGGCGTCTCCGACCTGCGGCCGTTCGCCACCGACACGCACGACTTCGAGTCGCGGTACCTGGACGGCCTCATCGGCCCGCTGCCGGAGTCCGACGCCCTCTACACCGAGCGCGCCCCGGTCGGCCACGTCACCGGGCTCACCTGCCCGATCCTGCTCCTCCAGGGCCTCGATGACCCGATCGTCCCGCCCTCGCAGTCCGAGGCGATCGCCGCCGACCTGGCCGACCACGGCATCAGGCACGCGTACATCGCGTTCCCGGGCGAGTCGCACGGCTTCAGGAAAGCGGAGACGGTCACCGCCGCACTTGAGGCCGAGCTGGCGTTCTACGGCGAGATCTTCGGCTTCACCCCGCCGGGGGTGGCGCCGATCGAGCTGTCGTAGCCGCGGGCGGACCCGACGGACCGGGTGCCGCTACGGAACCACGACCGGCTGGATGACAACCGGGCCGAGGACCGGGTTGAGTTCTGTGGCCTGGGAGACGCCCGGGGGCGCGATCACGTCCATGGCCTTAGGCGCCGTGGACGGGTCAACCGAGCAGATCGGCGCGGTGTTGCCGGCGGCGCACACGCCGAACGTGTACGCCCCGGGGGTCGCGGTGAACGCGCGCGCCTGGTCGGAGCTGAAGCCGTCCTGGCCCGCGAGCACGACGCTGAAGCCCCACCCGGACGCCGGGGCGCCGAACTGCGCCTCGGGCAGCGCCACCGTGATCGTCCGGTCCGACTGCTCGGCGAGCACGGACGCGGTGCCGACGCTTGCGCCGCCGGCGTTCACCCACACCGGTGACGCGAAGCCTTGCACCTCGACCCGCTGGCTCCACGCGCCCGACGGCGCGATCGTG
This sequence comes from uncultured Actinomycetota bacterium, assembly GCA_963767685.1. Classification (GTDB taxonomy): domain Bacteria; phylum Actinomycetota; class Actinomycetes; order Streptosporangiales; family Streptosporangiaceae; genus Trebonia. The sequence continues at coordinate 508,733 of CAVYEZ010000001.1, read as the reverse complement.
TAGTTGCGGGACGCGTAGGCCGCCTGGGTAGAGGTAGCCGACGCGCCGGGCGCGTGCACGTAGACGTCGAGCAGCTGCGCGCCGTCGAGCGAGCCGAAGGTCGGTACCAGGGTCTTCAGCGTAACCCGCAGGTACGCGTAGGTGCCGTCGCTCAGCACCTGGAACCTGGTCAGGTCGAACGACCCGGCCACGAAGTCAGACGCGGTCGGGTACTGGTACGTGCCGGGCCCGTTGTCGTCGCCGGTCCGGTCGGTCACGTCGAGAACGGTGCTCCCGCCGCCCTCATTGGTGGCGGTGACCTGGGCGTACCCCGTGCTACGGCCGCCCGGAACGGTAGCGGTGACGGTGACCGCGTTGGTGCCGAAGCTGACCGGGACCGTCGCCGAGAAGGACCCGTCCGCCGCCGCGGTCGCGGTTGTCACCGTCGGCGGCGCGCTGGTCGTGATGTCGGCCGCCTGGATGGTGACCTTCGCCCCGGCCGTCGTCGTCCCGGTCACGGTGGTGGAGGCGGCGGCGAGCAGGGCGCCGGACGCCGGGGCGGTGATGGTGACCGGGAGCTTGCCCGGCGCCCCGTGCGCGACGTAGCGCTCGCTGGTCAGCGCGGGCGTGTCAACGTCGCGCCCGGTGCCGACCGAGCGGATCAGCCGCAGTTCCTGGGCCTGGGCCCAGGTCAGCGGGGACGCCGAGCCGGCCGCCTGTCCGTCGGTGAAGCCGATCGACGCGGTCGACGGGTCGCTGCCGTACGGCGAGGCCGCCAGGTCCGGGTCTTCCCACGCCTGCTCGGGCACCAGCCCGACGCCGGACGAGAAGTTGATCATCGACTGGAGCAGGGACTCGGCGCCGCCGGCGTTCCCCTCGGCCACGTCGGACTCGGCCCGCTCACCGGACAGCACCGGCCACAGGTGCCCGGTGCCGGTGCCGGTGGGTGGCCACGGCGCGCCCGCGGTCGTGCACGAGGTCTGGCTCGGCTGGTAGCAGTCGCCGTACCCGTCGGCGCTGCCGTCGGCGGCGTCGTCCCCGTAGCGGTAGTAGCCGGTCCCGCTCGGGGTGGCCACCGCGATGTGCGAGTCGATGATGGCGAGCGACGACTGCACGTCGGGATCGCTGACGGGAAGCTCGCCGAGCCGGACGAGTTCCTGGAAGCCGCCGTCGAGCACGCTGCGCTGGTCAAGGGTCGGGCCGCCGTTGCCGAGGCTGTAGCTGATCGCCGCGTTCGGGTCGCCGGTCTTGGACAGCCGGATGAAGTAACTGGGTCCGTCCGGGCCGGTCGTCGTCACGGTCCAGCTCTCGACGTTGCGCTGGAAGTCGTCGGCCGTGGCCTGGTACAGGTTCGCCCGCGCGGTGTCGCCCTGCGCCGCGGCGATGGCGGACGCGGCGGTCAGGCCCGCGATCTCGGCCGCGATCGTGGACGGGGAGTACCCGGACTGCTCCTCCCACCGCTCCACGCCGAACGACGGCCCGTTGGCGACGAGGAAGTCGGCGGCCGGCCGGATGTGACCGGTGTAAAGCGCCTTGTCGCCGCCGAGCCCGGTGAGGTAGGCGAGCAGGATCGGGTAGGCCGTCTCGTCGAGCTGGGTACCACCGGTGTCCGGTGCGGCCTCGCCGTTCAGCAGCGAGTTACGCGGCATGGCGCCGGTCGGCAACTGCTGCCGGTCGAACAGGAACAGCGTGGCCGCCCTGGCCGTGGCGACGTCGCCGTCGGCGAGCAAGCCGGTCACCGCCTCGTACAGGTCGCGGGCGAACACCTCCCGGTAGGAGCCGAAGTACGAGGGCTCGCCGCCGGAGAGCACCCCGGCGGGCACCGACTGACCCCACGGGCTGGCGAGCGACGCGACGATCGCCCCCGGGTAGGTCTTGTCCTCGCTGGCCTTCAGGACGTTGGCCGACAGGTAATAGTGGTCGTCCAGGCTGGCCGCCTGGCTCGCGGTCTTCCCCGCGAACTGGGCGGGCGGCCGGTTCAGCCCGGCGTCGTACGCCACCCAGCCGAGCAGGTACTTCGCGGCGGTGACGACGAACGGGGGGCCAAGCGACTTCCTCGCGACGGCCACGGACTGCGCCTGCGTCCGGCCGAAGCCGAGCGCGAGCGTCACCGAGCCGCCGCGGGCGGGCGTGACGTCCTCGGTCGCCACGATGTGCCCGTCGGGAGCGGAGGTGTAGGAGGCCAGCGTGTGCGAGCTGTCGAGCTGGGTGAGGCCGTCGCTTGCCGTTCCCTCGTACCCGACGCTCGCCGCCGCCGGCCGGGCGCTCGCGTCAAGCGCCATGTAGGTCGGGACCGCGTAGTCGCGGTTAGCGGCGTTCGTGACCGTGTTCGTACTGAAGACGACCGGGACCGGGGCGCCCGACGAGGTATCCACCACGCCCGAGTTGGCGCCCGCGTTCTGCGTCCCGCCCCCGCCGTTGCCGTTGACGTGCGCGTCCAGCCGCGCGTAGAGGCGCAGCCCGGCCAGGCTGGTCGTCGAGCCCGGCGTGGCCTGCAGGCGGGTGTTCATCAGCACCGCGTCACTCGACGGATCGGTCACGTAGGTGGTGACCAGCCTGAACCCGTGCTTCGCGTCGGTCGAGGTGACGGTGCAGGCCATCCCGGTGGGATCGGCGCTGACCGTGTAGGTCATGTCCCTGGTCTGCAGGTCGCTGAACGTGGACCCGTCGGTCACGACGTACTGGAGCGTGCTGACGTCGGTGTTGTCGATCGTGGGCTCGTAGACGTCGGAGAGCACCCCGCCCGCCACCGTGTACCAGACCTTGGATGCCGGGCTCGCCGCGGTGCCCACGCAGTCTTTCCTCGCAAGGTCGAAGTACGACGCCGCCCCCGGCGCGCCGGGGGCGGCAACCCCAGGCCCCGTGAGCACAGCTGCGGCGGCCAGCGCCCCGGGCGCCGCGGCGACGCCTACCCCGCTCACCGCGGCCGTACAGATAACCGCCAGGCCCAGCATCCGTCCGCGCATCATCACACAGACCCATCGTCACAATTGCGACCAGCATGAACAAATCGGCAATCAGGAACCGTGCTCGGCTGAGCGTCCTCCCAATCGGTGCGCGCGTCAAGGGCGGTCGGTCACGGGCGCGACCGGGTCAAGCACGGGATCGTTCGGGATGCCGATCTTGATCTTGTCTAGGGCTCGTGGACGTCAGGCCCCTCTTCGCCTGGCTCTTCACCCGGCTCGGGGGTGAACACGTCGTTTGCCGCTCGTTCCAGCCCGCCCAGGTCGGGGATCGCGGGGGCGATGCAACTGTCGCACGGGCCCGTGGGGTCCTGCGCGTAGCGGGCATCGTTGACGATGTCGACGGCGCCGTCCACCGGCGCCTCGTCCTGCGCGTTCTGGTAGGCCAGGTCGTTGTCGTCGTTCGGGTCGGTGACGGGGTCGTCCATGCCCTGCTCGGTTGTCACCGCGGAAAGGGTCGCGCTGGCCGCCGCCTCCAGCCGGGCGGGGTCGGGATTGACCTGGGCATCCGGCGCGGGCGCGGGCGCGGCTCCCGGCAGGTGGTGGAGCCAGGCGGCTACCGCGTCGGTGAGGCGGCTGCCCTCGATGAGGCCGCTCAGGTACTCGCGCACCACCTGGAAGGCCTCGTTGTCGCTGACCGACGGGACGGATATCGTGCTCGCGACCAGCTTGGCGGCCAGGTCGGCGGCGTCCTCGACTTGCTTGTCCGATTCCTCGTCGGCCTCGTCGAGCTTCGCGAGGGTGTCCGCCTCGTTGGCGAGGCTGTCCCCCGCGGCGGCCTGCTGGTGGGCGGCGGCCTGCTGCTCCGCATCGTCCAGTGACGGCAACGGCGGCAGGGCGAGTGCCTGCGCCTGGGCCTCGCCGACGCGCCTGGCCAGGTCCTTCTCGGTGCCGGTAGCGCCTTGCCGCGGGTCGCCGGGACCGGCGACGTCACTGATCTTGGTGACCAGCGCGGTCAGCGTGCCCGTGGCCGGAGCGTGGGTGTACGCGGCGGCGATCTGCTGGTAGGCGAACCGCTCGGCCGCGTCGTCGAACTCGCGCTGCAGCGCCACCACGTACGCCGCGGGCAGCCGGCGGCGGAGCACCGTGCCAACCGCCGGCGGCGGAGCACCGTGCCAACCGCCGGCGGCGCGGCTTGCCCGACGAGCACGGTCGCCAGCAGCCCGATATGCACGCAGGTCAGCACCTGCTGCGACCGGTCGGAGGCGGGGATCACCCGGAGCCGCTTGATCCGGGACGCGACGCGCTTCATCCGGCCCGGCCAGCGGACGATCGCCACGCCAAGCCCGGCGAGCACGGCGTAGAGGCCAGTCCAGACCCACCAGGGCAGGTCCGCGCGCGACCCGACCTGCTCAAGCCACCAGCGCAGCACGGCGACGACGGACGCGGAGAAGTGGAGCACATTCGCGAGCCACACCAGCAGCAGCACCAGTTCGCCGCCGAACAGCAGCGAGCCGACGAGGTTCGCGGCCGCCTTGACCGCCGGCCGGGGCGAGCCCGCCATCGCGCGCCAGAGCTTCACGATGCCCCAGGCGGCGACCGGGAAAAGCAGGCCGGCGGCCGGGCCCGCGGTCAGCAGCCCGCGGTGGACAAGCGCCACCAGCAAGGCGGCGATGGTCACGACGGCGATCACGTCAGGCGCGAGCCGCTGCCAGCCCCGGGTCGAGTCACGGGTCCGGCGCCGCGCGAGCGCGCACGCCCACCCGCCGGAGCCGGCGACCAGCGCCAGCGGCAGGCAGAAGGCCAGGGTCGCGGCCAGCGCCGCCCCTTCGAAGGCGACCAGCAGGGCAGCGATCACGATGGCAGCGGCGGCGATGAACCACCGGACGGCACGCGGCCAGCCGGGAACGTGGGCCACCGCCAGCCGGGCGAGCCAGGTCGCCAGGCGCAGGCCGAAGAAGGTGATCACGCCGATGACGCCGGTCATCGCCGCGACCGGCAGCACCAGAAGCCACCCCCAGTGCCCCAGGTTGCCGTAGAAGCGCAGGATCGCGATCCCCAGGATGGCGGTGGCGACCCCCGCGCCGGCGGCGGTGTCCCCCGTGACCCGTTTGATCGCCGCGCGAGTCAGCCCGGGGATCACCGCCCGGCGGACCCGCGGGTCGGCCAGGCGCGCCACGATCAGCGCGCGGTGCCCGCTGCCGCTCCCCGGGGTAGACCGCCGGGATGAACTCGCGCGGGCCGGCCACCGGCAAATTGTCGGTCATGCCCACATTGTGCCAACGCGGGCCGCTTCAGGAAGACGGAGACGGTCATCGCCCCGCTCGAGGCCGGGCTGTCTAGCGGCGCGCCGCTGCCTGCTTGCCGACGATTCTTGCGACGTCCTCCGCGCATCCCCAGCTGAGGGTCACGCCGGAGCCCCCGTGCCCGTAATTGTGCACGATGCGCGGGCCGCCGTTTTCCGGGGTGCTCTCTTCCAGCCGGACCTCCTGACGTCCGGGACGCAGGCCGGCCAGATGCTCGATGACGGTGGCGTCCCGCACGGCGGGAAAGATTTCGCCGCAGCGGGCGAGGATGGCCTCGGCGGTAGCCGGATCGGGCCGGGTGTCCCACTGGTGGTCCTCCAGCGTGCCTCCCAGGATGCAGTCGCTGGCCCTCGGGTGAACGTAGGCCCGGCCGGACGGATGGAACTCGTCACGCACCGACAGGGTGATGCCCGGGTTCGTGACCCGGGCGATCTGGCCCCGCACCGGATATACCGACTGGTCGCCGACTAGGTCCCTGGCGGCCAGGCCGGGGCAGATAACGAGCGCGTCCACGCCTTCCCCGGACAGTTCGGCCAGCGCGGTGACGTGCTGCGCGACGATCTCGCCGCCCCGGTCCCGCACCTGCCGCATCAGCCAGGGCAGGTACACCGGCATTTCCGCCTGGGGTACCGCGAACCGCAGGCCGCAGGCATAGCCAGGCGGCAACTCCGCCTTCGTGGCCTCGCGGATGCCGCCGACCGACGCGGCCCAATCCGGCCGGCCCGGGGGTTGCCGGTAGAGCGCCAGTGACTCGCGCATGACCACCCCGGGTACCGAGTCCCTGGCCTGCCCGGCGAGGACCTCCAGGGTCCGGCGCCCCCAGTCGGCGACCTTGCCCGGCGGCCCGGCATGGGTGGGGAACCAGACCCCGGCGGCGACGTACGACGTTGTCGCCTCGACAGGCGCGTCGGCCACCACTCGCACGTCACATCCGGCTTCGAGCAGGCTCACCGCGGTGGTCAGCCCGACGACGCCCGCGCCAACTACGATCACGCGCATGAAATCAATGACCTCTCGGGGCTCAAGCCGCTTGACCCCACTTCCGGTGGGTGATGGACACGTGGGGGTGCCTTGACGCCTGAGGTGACCCTAACGAGAATGGCGAGTACGGCAATCGAAGGGGGTCGATATGGCCGAGTATCCTAACTTCGCGCAGGACACCGTCTGGCACGAGCTCCGCTGACCTTGGTCAGCGGGCGAATTCCGTGGCGCGGGACTCGCGGACGACCGTGACGCGGATCTGGCCGGGGTAGGTAAGTTCCTCCTCGACCTGCTTGGCGATGTCCCTGGCGATGACCTGGGCCTGGATGTCGTCGACTTGCTCCGGCTTGACCATCACGCGGATCTCGCGGCCGGCCTGCATGGCGAAGACCTTCTCGACGCCTTCCTTGTCCGCGGCGATCTGCTCGAGGCGCTCGAGGCGCCGGACGTACATCTCCAGGGACTCGCGCCTGGCGCCGGGGCGGCCGCCGCTGATCGCGTCCGCCGCCTGGGTGAGGACGGCCTCGACGGTGCGGATCTCGACCTCGTTGTGGTGCGCCTCGATCGCGTGCACCACGTCGTCCAACTCGCCATACTTGCGGGCGATCTCCGCGCCGATCAGCGCGTGGCTGCCCTCGACCTCGTGGGTCAGCGCCTTGCCGATGTCGTGGAGCACCGTGCAGCGCTTGAGCAGCACCGGGTCGAGGCCGAGTTCGCTGGCCATCATGCCCGCGATGTGGGCCGACTCGATGAGGTGGATGAGCACGTTCTGCCCGTAGGACGTGCGGTAGCGCAGCCGTCCCAGGAGGTTCACCAGCTCGGGGTGCATGTCGGTGATGCCGAGCCCGGTGACCGCGTCCTCGCCTGCGCGGCGGCAGATCAGCTCGATCTCGGCCTTGCCGCGCTCGTACGCCTCCTCGATGCGCTGCGGGTGGATCCGGCCGTCGCTGACCAGGCGCTCAAGCGTGAGGCGGCCGATCTCCCGTCGCACCGGGTCGAAGCACGACAGGAGCACCGCCTCGGGCGTGTCGTCGATGATCAGGTTGACGCCGGTCACCGACTCGAAGGTGCGGATGTTGCGGCCCTCGCGGCCGATGATCCTGCCCTTCATCTCGTCGCCCGGCAGGTGCATCACCGAGACGACCGACTCGCTCGTCTGCTCGACCGCGACCCGTTGGATGGCGAGCGTCACGATCTTCCGCGCGCGCTTGTCGGCCTCGGACTTGGCGGTCGCCTCGATGTCCCTGATCGACAGCGCCGCCTCGCGCTTGGCCTGGTTCTCCATCGTGGCGACGAGTTCCGCCTTCGCCTGCCTCAGCGGTCAGCGCGGCGACCCGCTCAAGCTCGGCCCTGGCCGCGAGCGTCGGACTCCGTGAGGGCCTTCGCCCGCTCGTCAAGCTCGTTCCGGCGTTCTTCGAGCGCCTGCCCGCGCAGCTCAAGGCGCCGGCTTTCGTCGTCGAGCCGCTGCTCACGCTCGCCGATCCGCTGCTCACGGCGCTCCAGGTCGGCGCGGAGCTGGCGCATCTCGCTCTTGACGGCGCGGATCTCGTCCTCGACCTCGCGGCGGCCGTCCGCGGCCTGCTGCACCGCCTGCTCGGCGGCCTCGGCCGCCCGGTCGAGTATCCGGTCGGCGTCGGCCTGCGCGTGCACCCGGATCTGCTCCGCCTCGGCCTGGGCCTGGGCGGACTGCTCCTCCTGGACGGCGGCCGGGGTTCCGCGCGGGGGGAACCGGCGCAAGACGACGGCAAACGCGCCGAACGCCAGCGTCAATGCGACGAGCCCGATCACCAAGAGCGCGTCTGCGCCGCTCACGGTTCACCCCTTTCGTCCCCGTTGGTCACGGGACCCTGGCGTTACGGTTGAGGCGGCTGGCCACGGCTGTGCCGCGCGCTGGCCGTATCGGGGTCGGGCGTGCGGGTCACCCGTCCGGCGCCAGATAACGCCTCACTGCCGTGAGGTTAAGCGTTGATTACGGGGTCTGTCTACATTGTCCGTCACAAAACCGTGATCTGCGAAACAGCAGGTAGAGACGTTGCCGCAGTTCAGGCGTTATGAAGCCGATATCTACGCTGTCCGTGGAAGTTATTTTTTACTCGCGGCCCACTGCTCGCAAGCTGCGTCACTGGCCACGCGCAGTTCCGGGCGCGGCACCGAGTGAGCCGGAGAAGCAACGAGACTCCCCGGCCTTGTAGGTGGCTGTCGGTGCGGCCGAGCGGTGCGGGGCGTTGACCCGGACGCGCCGCGTGCGTGTTTACGTCACTCTGTGTCCGAATCGGGCTCGTCGAAGGGCGGTTCGTCTTCTGGGAACGCGGGGGCCCCTTCGGCCTCCAGGGCCTCACGGATCACCCGGAAGGCGAGGCCCGCCGGATAGCCCTTGCGGGCGAGCATTCCGGCCAGGCGCCGGGTCCGCTGCTCCGGCGGCAGGCCCCTGGTGGACCCCAGCTTCCTGTCGATGAGCCGCCGCGCCGCGGCGGCCTCCGCGTCGGGGCCAAGCCGCTCCTCGATGGCCGCGCGGATCTCTTCGGCGGCCACGCCGCGCTGCTTGAGCTCGGCGCTCAGCGCCCGGCCGGCCAGGCCGCGGCTGTAGTGCCGCGATTCCACCCACGCGCGGGCAAAGGCGGCGTCGTCGATCAGGCCGACGTCCTCGAACCGGCTCAGCACCTCGTCCGCGGCCTCGTCCGGGATGCCGCGCTTGCGCAGCGCGTCGGCGAGCTGCGCGCGCGTCCGGGGCGCGAGCGTGAGCAGCCGCAGGCACACCTGCCGCGCCCGCTCTTCCGGGTTATCGCCGGCACCGCCAGCGCCGCCCTTATGGTTTCCCACCAGGGCGGGGTCCTCGGGCAGGGGGGTCTCGGGCGCATCTCCCCAGGGGGCGTTACGCGGCCCCTGGGGGAGGCTGCCGGAGGACGCCGGCCACGGTCCGCCGTCACGCGACATCGAACTCAGCTAGCGGCGCCCGGTCGGCCGGCGGCACCCGCCGGCACGGGGACGGGGACGGGGGCGGGAGCGGCGGGGACAGCGGTGGCGGCGGCGTTGTCCAGGCGCGGGCCGACGCCGAGCTTCTCCTTGATCTTCTTCTCGATCTCATTGCAGGTGTCAGCGTTGTCGCGCAGGAAGTTCCGCGCGTTCTCCTTGCCCTGACCGAGCTGGTCGCCCTCGTACGTGTACCAGGCGCCGGCCTTGCGCACGATGCCCTGCTCCACGCCGAGGTCGATCAGGCTGCCCTCCTTGGAGATCCCGACCCCGTAGAGGATGTCGAACTCAGCGGTCTTGAAGGGCGGCGCCATCTTGTTCTTCACGACCTTGATCGCGCGTCCGGTTGCCGACCGCCTCGGTCCCGTCCTTGAGCGTCTCGATCCGCCGGATGTCCAGCCGCACCGACGCGTAGAACTTCAGCGCCTTCCCGCCGGAGGTGGTTTCGGGACTTCCGAACATTACTCCGACCTTTTCGCGGAGCTGGTTGATGAAAATCGCTGTTGTTTTCGTCTGATTGAGGGCGCCGGCGATCTTGCGGAGAGCCTGGGACATGAGGCGGGCCTGGAGGCCGACGTGGCTGTCGCCCATCTCGCCCTCGATCTCGGCCTTGGGGACGAGGGCGGCCACCGAGTCGATGACCACGATGTCGATCGCGCCGGAGCGAATCAGCATGTCCATGATCTCCAGCGCCTGCTCGCCGGTGTCCGGCTGGGAGACCAGGAGCGCCTCGGTGTCGACGCCGAGCTTCTGCGCGTACTCGGGGTCGAGCGCGTGCTCCGCGTCGATGAACGCGGCGATGCCGCCCCCCTTCTGCGCGTTCGCGATGGCATGCAGCGCCACGGTGGTCTTGCCGCGAGCTCTCTGGGCCGTAGATCTCGACGACCCGACCGCGCGGAAGGCCGCCGATGCCGAGGGCCACGTCGAGTGCGATCGAGCCGGTGGGGATCACCTCGACCGGAACACGCGTCTCCTCGCCGAGCCGCATGATCGAGCCCTTGCCGAACTGCCGCTCGATCTGCAGGAGCGCGGCCTCGAGGGCCTTGCTCTTGTCGCCGGCCCGGTCCGGGATCGCTGTCTTGCCGCTTGGTGCCATGGGGACTCCCTGTTGTTTGAGTGCCTCAGTCAGGCTGGCTGCGACCTTCGGCGCTCTGCACTTGAAGTACCAACACTCGACGTACTCGCACTTGAAGTACTGCGCCCGCTGCCAACACCGCACACGCTACGCGTCACCACCGACATTCCCGGGTCACAGTCACTCCTGGATCACGGATTTCCTGGATCACAGTGGTCCCGGCGAACACGCGTCGCGGACGCGCGGCGCCCCGACATTCATCACTATAGGGGAACGACTGTTCGATCGGGGGCAAGACACGCCGGCTCGTTCGATCGATCGCGGGGGCGCTCCGCAAAGCGGCTGGCAGCCGGCCTGCGCGCCGACCCGGCCCAGCGGGACGGGACGGGTGAAGGGCCGCATCCGTTCGGGATGAATCCGGCTACCTCAGCCGGTCGGGGACGTTGAACTGCTCGCTCACCGCGCGCCAGACGACCTTCGCGTCCTCCCCGTCGGCCAGGGCCTTGTTCACGGTGCGGTCACCGAGGCGGGCGAGCACGAAGTCTTTCGCCACGCTCTCCGCGTAGGCTTCGCCGAACTGCTCGCGCATCCGTCCCCAGAACTCCGTCAGCCGCATCGGCCCAGGTTACCGGCGTTCTGGCAGGGAACGCCGACCCACAGGAGATTTTCAGCCGGTCTCGGGGATAATCGGGATATTTAACGCTGGTATGTCGTTGGTAAGACGGGGAAACTTGTTGTGCAAGAGGAGCGTGCGGCCAGCTGTCCGGCACCGCGGAGCAGGAGTGAGATGTCCACGGAAGCCACCGGAGACAGCAGACCGGAAGCGGTCGACGCGATCGAGCCAGCCGCGGGCGCGGTCATCTCGGCGGGCGCGGCCAGCGCGGCGCCCCCGCCCGACGAATCCGATGAGCCTCGATGAGCCTGGCGCGTCCGATCAGCCCGGCGAACCCGACAAGCCCGAGGACTACGGAGAGTACGCGGACGACGAGGCTCCCGAGCTCGCCGTGGACGAGGGTCTTGCGGACGAAGCGGACCTGGACGACCCCGGTCTTGAGGACGACGGCCTTGAGGATGACGGTCTTGAGGACGAAGAGGCCCTCGAGTACGACGAAGCCCTCGAGTACGACGAGGCTTTCGAGTACGACGAGTACAACGAGGACGACGAGCCCGGTGCGGCCGCCGAGCCTCGGCGGGCGCGGCGCTGGCCCCGGCTGCTGCTCGCCGGCGGGTTCGTCGTGCTGGCCGCGGCGATCGTCGGCGGGGCGATCGCCATCGTCGGCTCGGTCACGCACGGCTTCAAGAAGCCGGTGAAGGTCACCTACAAGACGTCGGCGGTGTTCTCGCTGAAGACCGGGGACTGCTTCGACCCGCAGGGGGCGCAGTCGTACACGCTCGTCTCCTGCGACGCGCCGCACGACGCCGAGGTATTCGCGACGTTCGCGCTGACCGGCACGGCGTGGCCGGGCGCAAGCGCGGTCCAGGCTAAGGCCAGCGGCGGCTGCGCGAGCCGGCTCACCGGGTACGTGAACCCGCAGCTAGCGATCAGCCTGACGTCCACCTACGTGTACCCGGACTCGGTCGCGTGGCAGGCGGGCACGCGCAGCGTGATCTGCGAGGTCCGGGCGACGACCGGGCAGCTCACCGGGTCGGTGCGGGGGGCCACGGCCAGCGCCGACTAGCCGGGCCCGGCGCCCCTAGCAGCCGCCGGCCGGCCCGGGGTACCCCTCGCCCGTCTCCGGGTCGTCGACGATGCCGTAGGCGCCGCCGCGCACCAGCGCGCCCAGGTGGATCAGGTACCAGTCGCCGCGCCAGGAGATGAACGACGCGATCCCGAACGACCGCGTGACTCCGCCTTGCCGGTACACCAGCCTCGATCCGGGCAGGTGCCAGTAGCCGGTGCTGTTGTAGCAGGCGCCGGGCGGGAGTCCACTGCTCGTACTCCGTCGGGGCGATCACCTTGGTTAGCTTCGCGCCCGGCTTGACGAGCTTGTGCACGGCGGCGATGTCGAGGGTGAAGTCGCAGCCAGAGCCGGCCCTGCCAGTCCGATTCCGGGTCGGCGATGGCCTTGACCTGCTCGTAGGCCTGCTCGGGGAAGAACGCGGGCTTGGCGTAATCGGGGTTGCCGGTGGTGACCGCGAGCCAGAGGTCGTGCACGGCGTTGCTGAAGGCCGGGCCGCTGGTCTTCGGCAGGGCGCTGGTCTGCGGGAGCTTGCCCGCATTGGCGGGGCCGACGGGGAGGGCGGACGGGGTGGGCGTGGACGTGGGCGTGGGGGTGGGCGTCGGGCTTGGTGACTTGCTCACGGCCGGCGTCGCCTTGCGGGTGGCGCTCACCGGGCGGGTGCTCACCGTCGCCCCGGCGCTCGCCCTGGCGGTCGCCCCGGCACCGCCTGAGCAGCCCGCGAGCGCGGCGAGCAGCGCCAGGGCCAGGGCCAGGGCTGTCGCCGCGATGAATTTCGGCCTGACTCCGGTGTCCCGCCTTCTCACGATGGATGAACTACCCGAGCCGGTCCGGGTCCACGCGGGAACGCGCCCGGTCAGTTACGCGGGATACTTCGTGCCCCCCGGAGGCCTGAAGAATCCCACGTCCTTGGCCCGCCGGGCCCGGCGTGGACGGGCCCGCGGGCGGGCTGGGTGGACTGGAATGTCGGCGGGTGGGGGCAGACTGGAAGGATGGCAGGAAAGGGGTCAGCGGCGGCCGGCCGCGGCGGCAGCGGCAGCGGCGGGCCAGTCAGCAGCGCGGCGGCGCTTGACGGGTTCTCGACGGCGACGCGGGCATGGTTCGAGGGCGCGTTCGCCGTGCCCACGCAGGCGCAGGCGCAGGCGTGGCGGGCGATCGGTGGGAGGGATACGGGCGGGGAAGGGGCAGACACCCTCGTCATCGCGCCAACCGGCTCGGGCAAGACGCTCGCCGCCTTCCTGTGGGCCATCGACCGGCTGGCCGCCGCGCCGCCGCCCGCCGACCGGAAGCGGCGGACGCGGGTGCTGTACGTCTCGCCGCTGAAGGCCCTGGCCGTGGACATCGAGCGGAACCTGCGGTCGCCGCTCACCGGGATCGGGCAGGCGGCGCGGCGGCTCGGGCTGCCCGAGCCGGACATCCAGGTGGCGGTGCGGACCGGGGACACCGCGACGGAAGACCGGCGCAAGCTCGCTCACGCGCCCGCCCGACATCCTCATCACCACCCCGGAATCGCTGTTCCTGCTGCTCACCTCCCAGGCACGGGAGACGCTGCGCGGCGTGGAGACGGTCATCGTGGACGAGATCCACGCCGTCGCGGGAACCAAGCGGGGCGCGCACCTCGCGCTTTCGCTTGAGCGGCTCGACGCGCTGCGAGGCGCCGCCGACGGGAAGCGCGCCGCGCAGCGAGTGGGCCTGTCGGCGACGGTGCGGCCGCCCTCCGAGGTCGCGTCGTTCCTTGGCGGTTCGCGGCCGGTGACCGTGGTGCAGCCCGCGAGCACGAAGCAGATCGAGCTTGAGGTCGTCGTGCCCGTCGAGGACATGCGCGACTTGTCGGACATGTCGCCCGGGGGAGGTCAGCCCGGCGGCGGCGCCGGCGACGACGACCCGGCGGCGCGCCGGTCGATCTGGCCGCACGTCGAGGAGCGGGTGCTCGACCTGATCCAGGCGCACCGGTCCACGATCGTGTTCGCCAACTCGCGGCGGCTCGCCGAGCGGCTGTGCGGCCGGCTCAACGAGCTGGCGACCGAGCGGGCCTTCGTCGCGGCTGGCGGGGTACCGGGCGGTGAGGCGGACGCCGAGACCGTGGTCATCGCCCGGGCGCACCACGGGTCGGTGTCCCGGCAGGAGCGGACCGAGATCGAGGAGGCGCTCAAGGCCGGGCGGCTGCCCGCCGTGGTCGCGACCTCCAGCCTTGAGCTCGGCATCGACATGGGCGCGGTTGACCTGGTCATCCAGGTCGAGTCGCCGCCGTCGGTGGCCAGCGGGCTGCAGCGGGTCGGCCGGGCCGGGCACAACGTCGGCGACGTCTCGCGCGGCGTGATCTTCCCCAAGTACGCCGCCGACCTGGTCCAGGCCGCCGTGGTCGCCGACCGGATGCAGGCCGGGCGCGATCGAGGAGCTGCGGATACCGCGCAACCCGCTCGACGTGCTCGCGCAGCAGGTCGTCGCGATGGCCGCGCTCGACGACTGGGCGGTCGACGACCTGGAGGCGGTGGTCCGGCGGTCCGCGCCGTTCGCCACGCTGACCAGGCCCGTGCTTGAGGCGGTGCTCGACATGCTCGCCGGGCGCTACCCGGGCGAGGAGTTCGCCGGGCTCAAGCCGCGGGTCGTGTGGGACCGGGTCGCGGGGGTGATCCACGGGCGGCCGGGCGCGCAGAAGCTGGCGGTGACCAGCGGGGGCACGATCCCCGACCGGGGCTACTTCGGCGTGTTCCTGCCCGCCGCCGAGGAGTCCGCCCGGGCACCCACGGCGGGTCGGCGAGCTCGACGAGGAGATGGTGTACGAGTCGCGGGTCGGCGACGTGTTCGTGCTCGGCGCCTCGTCGTGGCGGATCGAGGACATCACGCCCGACCGGGTGCTGGTGCTGCCCGCGCCCGGCCTGCCGGGCAAGCTGCCGTTCTGGCACGGCGACACGCCCGGGGCGGCCCGCCGAGCTCGGCAAGGCCCTGGGCGCCAAGGTGCGCGAGCTGGCCGCCCTGCCGCAGGAGGCCGCCGTCGCGTCGCTGACCGCGAGCGGGCTCGACGCGCTCGCGGCCGGGAACCTCGTGTCTTACCTCTCCGATCAGCGGGCCGCCACCGGGCACGTCCCCGACGACCGGACGCTGGTCGTCGAGCGGTTCCGCGACGAGCTCGGTGACTGGCGGGTCGTGCTGCACTCCCCCTACGGCGACCGGGTGCACGCGCCCTGGGCGCTGGCCATCACGGCCAGGCTCCGCGAGCGCTACGGCGGGATGGACGTGCAGGCGCTGCACACCGACGACGGGATCATCATCCGGGTGCCCGACTCCGACGAGCCGCCGCCCGCCGGGATCGCGCTGATCGACCCGGAGGAGATCGGCGACATCATCACCGCCGAGGTCGGCGGGTCCGCGCTGTTCGCCTCCCGGTTCCGCGAGTGCGCGGCCCGCGCGCTGCTGCTCCCCCGGCGGCAGCCGGGGCGGCGGACGCCCCTGTGGCAGCAGCGGCAGCGGTCGGCGCAGCTGCTCGAGATCGCCGCGCAGTTCCCCGGCTTCCCGATCACGCTCGAGACCGTCCGCGAGTGCCTGCAGGACGTGTTCGACGTGCCCGCGCTGACCGAGGTGCTCCGCGACCTCGCGGCGCGGCGCATCCGCCTGGTCGAGGTGGAGACGGTCACCCCGAGCCCGTTCGGCAAGAACCTGCTGTTCCGGTACGTCGGCGCGTTCATGTACGAAGGGGACGCGCCCCTCGCCGAGCGGCGCGCGCAGGCTCTCGCGCTCGACCCGGCCCTGCTCGCGGAGCTGCTCGGCACCGAGGCGCTGCGGGAGCTGCTCGACCCGGCGGTCGTGGCGGAGACCGAGGCCGACCTGCAGCACCTGTCGCCGTCCAGGCAGTGCAAGGACGCGGAGGCCGTCGCCGACCTGCTGCGCACGTCGGGGCCGCTGTCCGCGGACGAGGTAGCGCTGCGGTGCGTCTCCCCCGACGCCGGCTCCCGGCTGGCTGGCCGGGCTCGCTGCGCGCGCGCCGCGCCATCGAGGTACGGGTGGCGGGGCAGCCGATGTGGGCGGCGATCGAGGACGCCGGGCGGCTGCGGGACGCGCTCGGGGTGGCGCTGCCCGTCGGCATTCCCGAGGCGTTCACCGAGTTGCTGCCCGACCCGCTCGGTGACCTGGTGGCGCGCTGGGCGCGGACGCACGGGCCGTTCACGGTCGCCGTGCTCGCCGAGCGGTACGGGCTCGGCGCCGCCGTGGTCGGGATGGCGCTGCGGCGGCTCGCCGCCGACGGGCGGGTCGCGGAGGGCGAGTTCCTCGCCGAGGCGCGCGGCACCCAGTGGTGCGACAGCGGGGTGCTGCGCATGCTGCGCCGGCGCTGCCTGGCCCGGCTGCGCAAGGAGGCGGAGCCGGTGCCGCCCGCCGTGCTCGGCCGGTTCCTGCCCGCCTGGCACGGCATCGGGTCCGGCCGGTCGCGCCGGCCGGACGCGGGGGCGGTGCTTGAGGCGGTCGAGCGGCTGGCCGGCGCGCCGGTGCCCGCGTCGGCGCTTGAGACGCTCGTGCTGCCCGGGCGGGTGCCCGGCTACTCCCCGGCGCTGCTCGACGAGCTCACCGCCGCGGGCGAGGTGGTCTGGGCGGGCGCGGGCAGCGTGGGCAGCGGTGACGGCTGGCTGGTGCTCGCGCCCGCCGAGTCGGCGCCGCTGCTGCTGCCAGAGCCGGGCGAGCTGACCATGACGCCGCTGCACGGCGCGCTGCTCACCGCGCTCGCCGGGGGCGGCGGCATGTTCTTCCGCATGCTCAGCGACCGGGTGGCGGCGGTGCTCGACGGTCACCCGGCCGATGACGGCGACCTCGTGGCGGCGCTCTGGGACCTGGCCTGGGCGGGACTGATCAGCAACGACACGCTCGCGCCGCTGCGCGTGGTGACCTCCGGCGGTTCTCCGGCCCGGGGACCTGGCCCTCGCCCCGCGCCCCGCCGGCCGGGCGGGTCCAGCCTCGCGGCCGACCTCAGCGGGCTGAGCGCCGAGCGCGGGTCCGGCGGCGCGGCCGGCGGCGGGTCGATTCCCGGCGTCTTCAACCCGCGGCCCGCGCCGCGCGGCGGCAGCGGGTTCGCCGGCGGCTACGCCGGGTCCGGCCGTTACGGACGCGGCACCCGGCGGGCCTCCATGCCAACGCGGACCGGGCCGCCGACCGCGTCCGGCCGGTGGTCGCTGCTGCCCGAGCGGTACGGGCTGCCCGTGGCGGGCGACCTGCTCGCGGCGGACGCTCTGCCGGGCGGCCCGGCCCCGGCCGGCGGCGCCGACCCGGGGGCGGCCACCATGCGGGCGCACGCGGTCGCGCTGACCCTGCTAGAGCGGCACGGCGTGGTGACCAAGGGGGCCGTCGCGGCCGAGCGGATACCCGGCGGCTTCGCCGCGGTCTACCCGGTGCTGCGGGCGATGGAGGAGACCGGCCAGTGCCGCCGGGGCTACTTCGTCGAGGGACTCGGCGGCGCCCAGTTCGCGCTGCCCGGCGCGGTCGACCGGATGCGGGCCCTCGCCGGGGACGCGGTCGCCGCGACGGCCACGGGAACCCCGCCGACGGACCCGAACCCGGAGTTCCTACTCAACCCGCTCCCTGCGGGTCCGCCGGCGCGTCCCGACGACCTCCGGCGGGCGGTGGTGCTCGCCGCCGCCGACCCCGCGCAGCCCTACGGCGCGGCGCTGCCATGGCCGACCCGCCCCGAGGAGACCGCGTCCTCGCACCGGCCGGGACGCAAGGCGGGCGCGGTCGCGGTGCTCTTCGGCGGCGAACTGGTCCTGTACGTCGAGCGGGGCGGCAAGACGCTGCTGTCCTGGACCGAGGACCCGGCCGCGCTTGAGCCGTGCGCCCAGGCCCTCGCCGGCGCCGTCCGCGATGGGCGCGCTCGGCCGGATCACGGTCGAGAAGGCCGACGGCGGGATCGTCGCCCACGACTCACCGCTCACCCGCGCCCTGGAATCGGCCGGCTTCCGCCACACCCCCCGCGGCCTCCGCCTTCGCGGCTGACGCCGAACTAGCCGGGGGTTACCTCGCGCCATTCGCGGACTTGCCAGCCGCTGACCACGCCGTGCTCGACGAACGGGTCGCCCGTGGCGAACTCCATGGCGGCCTCGTGGGTGGTGAAAACCGCCATCGAGCCGGCGCTGTCGGTGAACGGGCCGAGGGCGAGCAGCACGCCGCGGTCCATGAACTCGGTGTACCTGGCCTGGTGCGCCGGGAAGTGCTCGGCCGCCAGCGAGAGGTCGCCGCTCTCGTAGAAAAGGACGTGCCGCTGGGCGTTCCGCATGTCCGCCACCTCTCGCTCTGCCCGCGTCGTGCGGGAAACCCTCACCTCAACGCATGCATTCTGCCGTGCCGACGCGGATCCTCGCGATGCCCCGGCGGATTCGCGGGGCGGACGGGCGAAGCCGCGTCAGCATCCGCCGTGCCGTTGACGACGCGGGCCTTGCGGCCTACGCTTTTTGAGCGACTGCTTAAAGCGACCGCTCAATAAGCGGAGGTCTGCCGTGGGCGACACCCGGGCCGCGTTGATCGAGGCGGCCATCGCCGCGCTGCGTGAGTCGGGGTTCGCCGGCGCGAGCGCGCGGCGGATCGCGCAGCGGGCCGGGTGCAACCAGGCGCTGGTCTTCTACCACTTCGGCTCGGTCAACGACCTGCTGATAGCCGCGCTCGAGGAGGTCAGCGCGCGGCGGATGGCGGCCTACCGGGACCTGCTCGACCGGAGCGGGACGCTGGCGGAGCTGATCGCGGGCGCGCGCGGCGTGTTCGAGGCGGATCTGGACGCGGGGCACGTGACCGTGCTGACGGAGATGATCAGCGGCGCGCAGTCCGTGCCCGGGCTCGGCGAACGAGTCGCGGCCGTCCTGGCGCCGTGGCGGGACTTCGCCGCGGAGGCCGTCCGCGGCGTCCTGGCGGCGTCCCCGGTCGCGCAGCTGCTTCCCGCCGACGAGGCCGCCCACGCGGTGGTGGCCGGCCTCCTCGGCCTGGAGATGCTGGCCAACCTGGACGGCGACCGGGCCGCCGCGCTGGCGTTGTTCGATCGGGCCCAGGCGGTGGCCGACGTTCTTGACCGGCTCCGCCCGGTCGTTGCCCTGCTCGACCTGGGCGGGACGCGGAAACGAGAGGAGAAGTGATGCAGACCGACGTCGTTACCGGCGCGTTCGGCTACTCGGGGGCGGCCATCGCTCGCGAGCTGCGCGCGGCCGGGCACCAGGTACGCACGCTGACGGGGCACCCGCGCGCCCAGACCGACCGGGACCGGCCGGGCGGGGCGACATCGACACGCGGCCGCTCGACTTCGGCGACCCCGCGGCGCTCGTCAACGACCTGACCGGCGCGCACACCCTGTACTGCACCTACTGGGTGCGGTTCCCGCACGGCCCGTCGACGCGGGAGTCGGCGGTCACGAACAGCAAGGTGCTGTTCGACGCGGCCGCCCGCGCGGGCGTTGAGCGAATCGTGTACATCTCGATCCTGCACGCGGACGCGGACTCCCCGTACCCGTACTTCAGCGGCAAGGCCGAGGTGGAGCGGCATCTCGCGGCGACCGGGGTGCCGTACGCGGTCGCCAGGCCCTCGATCTTGTTCGGCTCGTCGGACGGCCTGGGCAGCGCCGCCAGCGTCCTCGTTAATAACATCGCCTGGCTGCTGCGCCACCTGCCGGTCTTCGGCATCGGCGACGGCGGCGGCTACCGGGTCCGGCCGATCGAGGTCGACGACCTCGCCAGGCTCTGCGTCGAGCTTGGCGGGCGCACGGACAATGTCACGGTGGACGCCGTGGGCCCGGACGCGCCCACCTTCCGCGAGCTGGTCACCGCGATCCGCTCCGCCACCGGCAGCCGGGCGCTGCTCGTGCCTGCCCCCGGCTGGCTGATCCCGCCGCTTGCCGCGGCCCTCGGCGCCGCGCTGCGGGACGTCTTGCTCACCGCGGAGGAGTACCGGGCCATGGCGGACGGCCTGGCGACCTCGGACGCGCCGTCAACCGGGCAGGCCAGCCTGATGGACTGGATCGCCGCGCACGGCGGCGAACTCGGCCGCACGTACGCCAACGAGCTGGACCGCCACTATCGCCAGGCCCGCTTAGCTCCCGGCCTGTCGTCCCGGCTTGGGCCGAATGGGATCAGAAAGGCGAAACGTCAATACGGCTGGTGGCACGGATCTCATATCACCGGCTACTCCTCCCAACTTATCGGAGTTCAGGGCGCTCTGAGCCGATGCCTTCAGGAGCTTATGGTGAGGCCGCGACTCGTCTCACGCGTTGCGGCGGTCGCGCCAGGCCACCCACTGCTCGACCTCGGCGAGGCTGTCTGCCGGGTTCATCATGAGGACGAACAGCGTGGCGCCCAGGGCCAGGTGCTGCTCTCCGAGATCCTCCGGCGGGCCCGCCAGCAGTACCGATCGTTCGATGGTGCCAGGGTCGCGGCCGACGGATCTGCGCGTAGTTGGCGTGCTGCGGCTTGATCTGCACGCCGATGCGGACGGGCGGCTGGGAAACATGAGTCATCGTGGAGCGGTTCCTCCCGCTTCCAGCCGGTCGCGCAGCTTACGACCCTCGTGGGTGAGCACTTGCGTCTTGATCCGCATGAAGCGCGGCCGCGTGCCCCGGTTCGGCGCGACGCAGTGGACCATGAGCGGATGGCAGAAGACCATGTCCCCCGGCTCGCCCGTCAATTCGGCCACGCGCAGGGGCACGCCTTCGACGATGGTTTCCCTGTCCATGAAGGCGGCGACGCCCCTCGTGTGGCTTTGGGCCGGCTATAGCCGGCCCAAAGCCACACGGGAAAAGCGGAAGTAGCTACAGCGGTAGGCGTGCGCGGCGTGAGTGGCAGGGCACCGCCGGAGTGGCGGACGGGGTGCTGCGGGCGGGGAGGGCGGCGCGGGCAGGCGCTGGGGGGCGGCGCGGGGCGGACGGGCGGCCGGTAATTGGGATGCGCCGGGGAGCGGGCGGATGGCACCCTGGGGCCGTGCTGACCACGGATGAGGTGGAGTCGTTTGTCGCGGACGGGTTCGTCGCGATCCGGGGGGCCGTCCCCGGCGACGTGGTCGCCGCCTGCCAGGAGGTGATCTGGGCCGAGCTGGCAAGCAGGGCGTGACCGAGGATCCCGCGTCGTGGACCGAGCCGGTCATGCGGATCTCCTGCCCGGAAGGCGGGCCGTTCGTCGCCGCGGGGACGCAGCCGGTCGGTCTGGGAGGCGTGCGACCAGCTGATCGGGCGCGCCCGACCGCTGGTGGCGGCGGCCCGGCGTGGGCGGGACCGCTGCCGGTCCGCTTCCCGAGCGAGCGCGATCCGGGTGACGCCGGGTGGCACATCGAGGCGAGCTACGCCGAGGACGGGAACCAGCGGGTCAACTACCGGTCGCGGGCCCGCGGCCTGCTCGCGCTCTACCTGCTGACGGACGTGGACGAGGCCAGCGCGCCCACCCGCCTGCGCCCCGGGTCGCACCTGGACGCGGCGCGGGTGCTCGCGCCGGCCGGGGACGCGGGGATGCCCGTGGCTGGAGGCGGCGCAGGCCGCCGCGGCGGCCACCGAGCACCTGCCCACCGTGCTGGCCACCGGGCGGGCGGGCGACGTCTTCCTCTGCCACCCGTTCCTGGTGCACGCGGCGACCTGGCCGCACCGCGGCACCGCGGCCGCGGATGATCGCCCAGCCCGGCGTCGCGCTGCACGACCAGTTCCCGCTGACCGCGCCGCTCAGCCCGGTTGAGCGGGCGATCGTGGCGGGCGGGCAATCCAATTCGGCCGCTGGCTCGTAAGAGAGCGGCGCGGGCGGCTCGCGCGGCCTGCTGGTCTGTACTGAGCTCGCCGACGCCGACTGGCCCGCCCGGCTCGACCGCGGGCTCGGCCCGCGTGAACTTGCCCCGCCGTCGTGGCCTCGGCCCGCCCGCGAGGGCCGGGCGGGCAATTCACCCGGGCGCCGCCAATCCCGTTTGCCCGCTGGCTCGTAAGAGCTAGTGGGTCGTTCGGCGTATCCGGGTTACGCGCTCACGGCCTGCCCCGGTTCCGCCCGCGGGGACGGGCGGGGCCGGGGCTCTCGCTGGATGGCGGTCCAGATCTTCTCCGCGGTCAGCGGCATGTCCAGGTGGCGGATGCCGTACGGCGCCAGGGCGTCCATGACGGCGTTGACCAGGGCCGGGGTGACGCCGATGGTGCCCGACTCGCCCATGCCCTTGACGCCGAGCGGGTTGAGCGTGGACGGGGTGACGACCGAGTAGGACTCGATGCGCGGGCAGCGTCGCGGCGAACGGCACCGCGTAGTCCATCAGCGACGCGGACATCGGCTGGCCGTTCTCGTCGTAGCTGACCTGCTCGGTCAGCGCCTGGCCGACGCCCTGGGCGACCGCGCCGTGCACCTGGCCCTCGACCAGCAGCGGGTTGACGAGCACGCCGCAGTCGTCGACCGCGATCACGCGCAGCAGCGTGACCTGGCCGGTGTCCGGGTCGACGGCGACCTCGCAGCCGTACGCGCCCGAGGCGTAGGTCTCCGGCGGCGCGCCGGACGAGCCGGTCGCCTGGATGCCGCCGAGGCGGGCCGCCGCCTCGGCTGACCGGCATCGGGGCGTCGACCCGGCGGGCCGCGTCCAGGGCGGCCTGGCAGGCGTTGTAGATCGCCGTGCCGCCCGCCGCCAGTGACCGTGAGCCGAAGGTGCCGTAGCCGAACGGGGCGGTGTCCGTGTCGCCGAACACCACCGTCACGTCGTCGTAGGCCACGCCGAGCAGGTCCGCGGCCAGCTGGGCGAAGGCGGTCTCGTGGCCCTGGCCGTGGCCGCTGGTGCCGACGGCGACGGTGACCTTGCCGTCGGGGCCGACGGTGACCGTGGCCTTGTCGCCGATCGTGCCGTCCGGGCCCGGGGCCCGCGGCACGATGCCGCCCGGCTCCACGAACGTCGCGATGCCCCGGCCGAGGAGCTGGCCCCGGGCAGTAAGCCGGCGGCGCTCGCGGCGAGCCGGCGTTGAATTTGTTCCTGGAGCAGGTCGAGGCCCGCGTGGTAGTCGCCGCTCTCGTAGGTGAGGCCGGTGACCGTGGTGTACGGGAAGGCGGCCGGCGGGATGAAGTTGCGGCGGCGCAGCTCGGCCGGGTCGGCGCTGCATCTCCCTGGCGAGCATGTCGACGAGGCGCTCGGTGAAGTAGGCGGCCTCGGGGCGGCCCGCGCCCCGGTACGGGCCGATCGGCGTCGTGTTCGCGAAGACGCCGACCAGTTCGACGTCGAAGTGCTCGAGGCGGTAGGCCTGCGGGAGCATCGGGCCGAGGCGGCCGAGCAGCGAGCCGGGGCCGTTCGGCGGTGAAGTACGCGCCCATGCTCGCGTGCACGGTGCCGCGCATCGCGGTGATGTTCCCGTCCGCGTCGGCGGCCAGCTCCAGGTCGGCTACCTGGTCGCGGCCGTGCGTAGTGGCGGTGAACGACTCGCTGCGCTCCTCGATCCACTTCACCGGCCGGCCGAGCGCCCTGGCGGCGGCGATCACCGCGACCTGGTCGGGGTAGAGCGGGCCCTTCGCGCCGAACCCGCCGCCGACGTCGCCGGTCATGACGTGGAGCCTGGGCCGGGGGAGGCCGAGGATCTTCGCGAGCCAGTTCCGGGCGCCGTGGGCGCGCTGGGTGGGGAGGCGGACTTCCAGCCGGCCGTCGGCGGCCGGGTACGCGAGGACGCCGCGCGGCTCCATCGCCACCGGGGCGAGGCGCTGGCTGGTCATCCGCTGGCTGACCGTGTAGGCGGCGTCGCTGGAACGCGGCCGCGTCGCGTCGCCGGCGGTGAGGCGCTTGCGGAAGGCGACGTTGCTCGGCGCGTCCTCGTGCAGCAGCGGCGC
Source organism: uncultured Actinomycetota bacterium (assembly GCA_963767685.1). Taxonomy (GTDB): domain Bacteria; phylum Actinomycetota; class Actinomycetes; order Streptosporangiales; family Streptosporangiaceae; genus Trebonia. Next base: position 485,066 of record CAVYEZ010000001.1, on the reverse strand, counting down.
GTCGCCGGTCCGCGGCGTCAAGGACAGCGGTGACCGCGGGCAGGTCGTCGTAGTCGATGATCGACGAACTCGGCGGCGTCGGCGGCGCGCTCCGGCGTGTCGGCGACCACCAGGGCGACCGGCTGGCCCGCCCACAGGACCTTGTCGCCGGCGAGCACCGGGTGCGCCGGGTTCAGCGCGCCGGGCGGCAGGCCCTCGCCGCCGGGGAGCGGGCCGACGCCCTGGGCGGCCAGGTCGGCCGCGGTGAAGACGGCGGCGCACGCCCTCGGCCGCGCGGGCCTCGGTGACGTCGACGCCGGTGATGCGGGCGTGCGCCAGCGGGCTGCGGACGACGAAGGCGTGCAGCGTGCCCGCCGGGGCGAAGTCGTCGACGTACTGGCCGCGCCCGGTGAGCAGCGCCGGGTCCTCCCGGCGGGTCAGCGGCTGGCCGATCAGGCTCATGGCGGTTCCTCCGTGGCTGCTCCCAGGGTGTCCGGTTCGCGCGTCAACGGGTCCCCGGCTGGCGCTCCGGGCCTGCGCGCGCGGGCGATCGCCCGGCCAGGGCGCGGCGGGCGAGGACCTCGGCCAGGTGGGCGCGGTACGGGGCGCTGGCGTGCTGGTCGCCGAGGAGGCTCAGCTCCGTGCCGTCCGGGGCTCGCGCGACCTGGGCGGCGGCCGCGGCCAGGGTGTCCGCGGTGGGGAAGGCGCCCTTGAGGACGGCTTCCGCCCCACGGGCGCGGTAGGGGCGGGGGGAGATCCCGGTTACGGCGATCGCGGCGTGGGCGATGCTGCCGTCGTGAAGCGAGGTGACGCGGCCGTCCTCGTCGGTCAGCGTGCCCGATTTGAAGGTCACGACGACCGCGACGCCCGCCAGCGGAAGGTGGCTCGCCGGGTGCGGGAACTTCTCGTAGGCGCTTGCCCGAGCGCCTCGGGTGGTGATCCTGACGTGGGTGATGATCTCGTCTTCGGCCAGGTCGGTGGCGTAGATGCCCTGGAGGAAGTCGTCGAGCAGCATCGTCTGCCGGTCCACCGTGGACTCGAGGCGACGGGCGCGCCCGGTGCGGTCAAGGAGCTCCGGCAGCGGGCCGGGCTTGTGCTCGTGCCTGCCGGCGCGGGCGGCGATGACCACCTCGGCGTCAAGGGCGAGCAGGACCGCCGGGAGGTCGGCGGCCGGGTCGCCGTGCGCGACCGCGCCGCCGATCGGTGCCGCGGGCGCGGACCTGGGGGTCGGCCAGGACCGCGAGGGCGTCCGCGAGGGCCGGGACCTCGTCGGGCAGGCCCGTCGCCCCGTTGACGCGGGCGGGCGTCCCGTCACGGCTTGACGTACCGCTGCCGGGCCAGCTGCCGGTAGGTCGTGAGGGCGCCGATGGTGTGGCTGTGACCGGTGAACCCGCCTCGCTTGAGCTCGGGGAGGTCGGCGATGTCGATGAGGACCTCGGGGCGCGGCGAGGCGGAGCTTCATCATGGGGAGCAGCGACTGGCCGCCGGCGATGAGCTTGGCCTCCTCGTCCGGCCGCGGCCGCCTCGTCGAGAGGTCGAGGGCCTCGTCCAGGGAGCGGGCGCGGGCGTAGGCGAAGTCGGCGGGAAACATTGCTTGCCGTTATCCCTCTTCCTCGGCGGGGCGGGCGGCTTCCTCGGCGGGGCGGGCGGCCTTGGCGGCCCTGAGGGCGGCGGCGACGATGTTCTGGTAGCCGGTGCAGCGGCAGATGTTGCCGTCCAGGGCGTGCCTGACCTCGTCCTCGGTCGGGCTCGGGTGGTCGGCGAGAAGCTGGCGGACGGCCATCACCATGCCGGGGGTGCAGTAGCCGCACTGCAGGGCGTGCTCGTCCTGGAAGGCCTGCTGCACCGGGTGGAGGGCGCCGCCGCCGACTTGGTCGGCCCCGTACTGGCTGGTGAGGCCCTCGATCGTCGTCACCTCGTGGCCGTCGGCCTGGGCCGCGAGGACCGTGCAGGACTTCACCGCGACGCCGTCGAGCGCCACCGTGCAGGCGCCGCACTGCGTGGTGTCGCAGCCGACGTGGGTGCCGGTGAGGCGCAGGTGATCGCGGAGGAAGTGGACGAGGAGGGTGCGGGCCGGGACGGTCGCGGCGCGCGGCGGCGCCGTTAACCGTGAGCTGGACGGATACCTCACGCGCGGCGGGCACGTGCACCACTTCCGTTCTGCTGGCTGACCAGGCGACTGCGGCAACTCATGTATACAACCGCTGCCTGCAACCGCGCCGGGCTGTTCGCGGCGGCCTTCGCCGCCGTCAATGCGAACGATTGCAGCATAGCCTTCGCCCGGTTGCCGTCAGCATCCTTACCTCGTTGATGTCAGTTTTCCGATCGGGAAGCTGCATAATGGCGAACATGCGACTGTCCGCACGCGCCGACTACGCGCTGCGCGCCGCCATCGAGCTTGCCGCGGCGCACGATGGCCATGTCACGGCCGAGCAGCTCGCCCAGGCGCAGAACATACCAGGCAAGTTCCTCGAGACGATCCTGACCCACCTGCGGCGCAGCAACATCGTGCGCAGCCAGCGGGGGCCGGACGGCGGCTTCTGGCTGGCCAGACCGGCGTCGGAGATCTCGCTCGCGGACATCATCCGCGCCATCGACGGCCAGCTTCTCGGCGTGCGCGGCGAGCGCCCGGAGAACGTGACCTACCCGGGCGCGGCCGAGCCGCTGCAGCGGGTGTGGATCGCGCTGCGCGCGAACGAGCGGGCCGTGCTTGAGACCGTGACGCTCGCGGACATCGTGTCCGGCGAGCTTCCCCCGGCCGTCGCCGTGCTGACCGACAGCCCGCAGGCCTGGGTGTAACCGGCCTGACCTTCGGCTTGAGGCGAAAACCGCGCGACCGCGGGCGAAACCCGCAGCCGGGGGGCGGCTCCCCCGGGAAATACTGCGGGCCACCGCGAAGATGACCGAAGGTCATCGAGCACGGTGGCCCGGCTGCGTGCTATCTGCTTAAACGCCTACGACCGAGGGGAGCTGGTCGAGGCCGTCGAGGCCGTCGTCGAGCGGGCCGGCCGCCCCGGGGACGTCCACGCCGCCGCGCTCCACCGGGCAGGCGCTCGCCGGGGATCCGCAGGCCGGGCTCGCGCAGCGCGCCGGCGAGCACGGGCTCGTTCTGCAGCTCGGCCAGGGCGAAGTTGTCGGAAACCTCGCGGAAGACCTGCGAGAGCGGCGTGTCAAGGGCCGCGCAGATCGCGGCGAGCAGCTCGGAGGACGCCTCCTTGCGGCCGCGCTCCACCTCGGACAGGTAACCAAGAGACACTCGCGCTGACGCGGACACCTCGCGCAGAGTGCGACCCTGCCTGACGCGCAGCCGACGCAGCACGTCGCCGAGCAGTTGACGAAGCAGAACCATCGTCGCACTCCCTTCCTGATGCGCAACCGCTTGCCGGGGGTTCACTGCGAAGTTACCGGATCGCGACCATTGCTAACTCCACCGTACCTTTCAGTACGGTAAATTCGCGAGGCCACTACCCGGTGTGTTCACTCTCGACGTAACACTGTAATCACGGACACTCTTCCCTAAGCCGCCCCAGTAGCAAACCAAGTACCCGTTCCACAGTCAGTCTACGTACCTCGTCCCGGGTTCCGGCCAGCGCCATCGTTCGCACCACCGTGTCGCCGGCCAGGCTCACGGCGACGTGCACCGTGCCCGCCGGGTGGCCGTCCTGCGGGCCCGGGCCCGCCACGCCGGTGGTGGCCACCCCGATCGTCGCGCCGAGGCGCTGCCGTACGCCGTCCGCCATGGCCGCCGCCACCGGGGCGTAGACCGGGCCGTGCCGCTTGAGCATGCCGACGTCCACGCCGAGCACCTGGGCCTTGAGCTCGGTCGCGTAGGCGACGACACCGCCGCGGAACGCGTTCGAGGAGCCGGGCACGTCGGTCAGCGCGGCCGCGACCAGCCCGCCGGTCAGCGACTCGGCGGCGGCCACGGTCTCGCCGGCCTGGGTCAGCACCCGGATGATCTCCGTGGCGAGCTCTCGGGCGGCCGCGCCCGCCACGCCATCTGTTGTGTCAGTCACCGCGCAGCCTTTGCCTGCCGTGCCCGTGTGGGAAGGCCTGTGGGCCTGAGTCAGGAGGATAGCCGCCATCCCGCCCTTGCGCAGTCACCACGCAACCGTTCCTCTTGAGCTAGCAGGAGCTGGTCCTGGCTGGCCGGCGGCCCCGAACGGTCCTGGGCCGCCTGGTTGCCCGCCGTGATCCTGTGGGGCCTGCCGGTCTTGGTGCCACTGGCTGCCGGGGGTCTCGCGGGCGGAGGGCTTCCTGGGTGCGGCCGCGGCCGCCGGTACGTTCCTGGCCCGCGCCTGGGCTGGCCAGGCCGCGTCCTCTGGGGCGGCGTGGTTCCCTGTCGCGCGGCACCCGGCCGACGGCCTAGCCCGCACAATCAGTATGCCATTCGAAACGAGCTCATGCCATCTAAAACACGCCGAACAAAGCAACTGTTCTACCCCTAGTCCGCGCGCGGCGGCCGGATACGATCGCCGCTTTCGCGATCGGGCCCCGGCGCGTGGACATCGGGGGGTACGGGGGCCGCAGGATGACTGGCCGGCGCACTGCCCGTGCCCTCCGCCTTGTCGCGCGGAGACCGGCTCAGCCGTACGGCGCGTACCACGTAGTCCGCTCCGGTCACCAGCGTCACCACGAGCGCGGCGCCCATGACAACCTCCTTGACCAGGGCGGGCAGGCCGAGGGAAGGGGGCAGCACGTAGAGGCAGATCGCGATGATCTGCAGCAGCGTCTTCAGCTTGCCGCCCTGGCTCGCCGCGATGACGCCGCGCCTGATGACGGCGAAGCGCAGCACCGTGATGCCGACCTCGCGGGCGAGGATCAGCCCGGTGACCCAGCCGGGCAGCTCGCCGAGGGCCGTCAGGGTGATCAGCGCCGCCCCGGTCAGCGCCTTGTCCGCGATCGGGTCCGCGATCTTGCCGAAGTCGGTCACCAGGCCGCGCTTGCGCGCCAGCTGGCCGTCGAGGAAGTCGGTGAACGACGCGCCGCCGAACGCGGCGAGCGCGCCGAGCCGCCAGCCGGTGCCGCCGTGAACGAGGCAGACGACGAAGACAGGGACGAGGAAGATGCGCACCACCGTCAGCACGTTGGCGACGTTGACGATGCCGACCGGCGGCGGCCGTGCCCTCTCCGGGAGTTCCCTGCACGTCGTTCACGGTAACCAGGTCACACGCGGGCGACCAGGTCGGCGCCGATGGACTCCACCACCCGCGCGGTCACCAGGTCCCCGGGCGCGAGCGGCCGGTCGGCGAGCACGGTCGTCGACCCGTCCACGTCTGGCGCCTGGTGGGCGGCGCGGCCCTCGTAGCGGCCGTCGCCGGTCGCCTCCTCGATGAGCACCTCGACCGTCTCGCCCACCCGGTCAGCCGCGCGCTGCGCCATGACCTCTTCGGCGAGGTCGGCCAGCTCGCTCACCCGGCGGGCCACCTCGTCCTCGTCGAGCTTGATGTCGTCGGCGAACGTCGCGGCCTCGGTGCCGTCCTCGTCGGAGTAGCCGAAGATGCCGATCGCGTCCAGCCGGGCCTCGCTCAGGAACAGCTCAAGCTCCCGCAGGTCCTCGGCCGTCTCGCCGGGGAAGCCGACGATGAAGTTGGACCGCACGCCCGCGTCCGGCGCGAGCTGCCTGATCCGCTCGATCAAGCTCGGTGAACCGCGCGCGGTCGCCGAACCGGCGCATCCGGCGCAGCACCGGGCCGCTGGCGTGCTGGAACGACAGGTCGAAGTACGGTGCCACGCCCGGGGTCGCGGCGATCACCTCGATCAGGCCCGGCCTGACCTCGGCCGGCTGCAGGTAGCTGACCCGGACCCGGCGATGCTTGCCGACCTTGGCGAGCTCGGGCAGGACCGTCTCAAGCAGCCGCAGGTCGCCGAGGTCCTTGCCGTAGGAGGTCGAGTTCTCGCTGACCAGCACCAGCTCGCGCACTCCCTGGCTGGCCAGCCACTCGGCCTCCTTCAGCAGCTCGTGCGGGCGCCGGGAGACGAATGAGCCGCGGAAGGACGGGATGGCGCAGAACGAGCAGCGGCGGTCACAGCCGGAGGCGATCTTCAGCGGGGCGGCCACGCCGCCCGCCAGCCGCTTGCGGAGCACCGGGCGGCCCGGAGGCAGGCGCGACGCCCGGCGGCAGGTCAGTGAGGTCCACGGTCGCCTCGCTGGGCTTGCTGGCGGCTCGCGGGGCTCACCGGCAGCAGCGTGCGCCGGTCCCTGGCCACGTGCGCCGGCGCGCTTTCGCCCGGCGAGCACGTCGTCGAGGCGCGCGGCGATGTCGGCGTAGTCGTCGAAGCTGAGCACCTGGGCGTCGACATCTTCGCCATCCAGGGCCGTCGCAAGCTCGAGTGCCGTACCGCTCGGCCAGGCAGCCCACGGCCGCGACCTTGGCCCCTGAGTCGGCGGCTTCCATGACGGTGTCGATGGACTCCTTCTTGGCCGCCTCGATGAAGCCGCAGGTGTTGACGAGGACGACGTCCGCGTCTTCTCCTTCGCCCCGCAGCGTCCAGCCGCCAGCCGCAAGGCGCGCGGCGAGCTCTTCCGAGTCCACCTCGTTGCGCGCGCAACCGAGCGTGACCAGGCTTACGGTACGGGAATTAGACACGAACAGAGGGTACGTGATCGGGCGCTGCCTCAGGTCACCGGTCCGCCGGACGCTCGCTAGCCGACCGTTACCGGGGTCTTGCTTGACGGGTCGATGTTCAGCGTAACCACGTTCACCGAGCTCATCTGCTGCGGCTGGCCGTTCACGGTCAGCTTGACGCCCGGCGGGTTGCCGATCACCATCGACACCGCGTGCTTCTCGTGCCAGGTCATGGTCTGGCCCGGCCGGGACGGTGCCCTCGGTAGAGCGACTGGCCGGTGGGGCTGTCGAACCCGACCCAGCAGTCCGAGGTGGCGGTCAGCGTGATGACCGCCTCGTCCTTCGGCACCGCGGCCGCCTTGTGCGTGACCGGCTTGGTGGTCACCTTCGGCTTCGCGGTCGCGACCGGGCGGATCGTCGCCGCCGGGGTGGCCGAGTTGTGCGCGTCGTGCGTGGAGACCAGGCGGTAGGCGCCGAAGCCGATCACGGCGAGCAGCGCCACCGCGAGCACCCGGCCGAGGTGCAGGTTCCGCGGCTCGCGGATCTTGATCGGCGTCGCGGGCTCGAAGATCTGCGACGCGCGCATGCTGCCCGGCGGGTGCTCCTCGTCGTACTCCCTGACCAGCGGCACCGGGTCGACCCCGACCACCTCCGCGATCGACCGGATGTGCCCCCGGGCGTAGAAGTCGCCGCCGCAGGGCGAGAAGTCGCCCTGTTCGATCGCCCGGACGATCGATTCTCGTATCCGGGTCTGCTGGCTTACCTGAGTGATAGTGAGACCGGCCTGACGTCGCGCCTCCGCCAAGGTGTCACCGATGCTCACGTCGCGCCTCCAGGAAGATCTCGTCCCTGAACTCTTCTTACCCAGCGAACTGTACTCGTCACTTAAAGTAACGTCTCGTGGGGTCGGCCGCCCACGGATTGCCCTTGGCGCGCCCAAATTTTGTGGTCCCGCTTACCCGCCGCGAAGAGAGGTCAGCACCTCGTCGAGGTCATCTGGCCGCTTCAAGACGTCCCGCGCTTTGGAACCTTCGCTTGGCCCGACAATACCCCTGCTTTCCAGCAAGTCCATCAGCCGGCCCGCCTTCGCGAAACCCACCCGGAGCTTGCGCTGCAGCATGGACGTCGAGCCGAACTGGCTGGTGATGATCAGCTCGGCCGCGGCGATCAGCAGCTCGAGGTCGTCGCCGATCTCGCCGTCGATTTCCTTGGCCTTCTCCGGCGCCGCCGCGACGTCCTGCCGGTACTCGACCTGCTGCTGCGGCTTGCAGTACTCGACGACCTCCCTGATCTCCTTCTCGGAGACGAACGCGTTCTGCAGCCGCAGCGGCTTGGAGGCGCCCATCGGCAGGAACAGCGCGTCGCCCTGGCCGACCAGCTTCTCCGCGCCCGGCTGGTCGAGGATGACCCGGGAGTCGGCGAGGCTGGAGGTCGCGAACGCGAGCCTGCTCGGCACGTTGGCCTTGATCAGGCCGGTGACCACGTCGACGGACGGGCGCTGGGTGGCGATCACCAGGTGGATGCCCGCCGCCCGGGCCAGCTGGGTGATCCGGACGATGCTGTCCTCGACGTCGCGCGGCGCGACCATCATCAGGTCGGCGAGCTCGTCGACCACGGCCACCAGGTACGGGTACGGGCGCAGCTCGCGCTCCGAGCCCGGCGGGAGGTTGATCTTGCCCGCCCGCACCGCCTTGTTGAAGTCGTCCACGTGCCGGAACCCGAACGCGGCCAGGTCGTCGTAGCGGGTCTCCATCTCGCCGACCACCCACTCCAGGGCCTCGGCGGCCTTCTTCGGGTTGGTGATGATCGGCGTCATCAGGTGCGGGATGCCCTCGTAGATGCTCAGCTCGACCCGCTTGGGGTCGATGAGGATCATCTTCACCTCATCCGGCGTGGCGCGCATGAGCACGCTCGTGATCAGCCCGTTGAGGCAAACGCTCTTCCCCGATCCGGTCGCGCCCGCCACCAACACGTGAGGCATCTTCGCCAGGTTGGCCAGGACCGTCTTGCCCTCGACGTCCTTGCCCAGGCCGACGACCATCGGGTGGTGGTCGGCGATGGCCACGTCGGAGCGGAGCATGTCGCCGAGGCTGACGATCTCCTTGTCGAGGTTCGGGATCTCCACCCCGATCGCGACTTGCCGGGGATGACCGGCAGGATGCGGACTTCGGCGGATTTGACGGCATAAGAGATGTTCTTCGAGAGACCGGTGACCCGCTCGACCTTGACGCCGTCGCCCAGCTCGATCTCGTACCTGGTGACCGTCGGCCCGCGGGTGAAGCCCGCCACGGTCGCGTCGACCTTGAACTGCTCGAACACGTCCTGCAGGTCGGCGACGACCTTGTCGTTGGCCTTGGTCCGCGCCTTGTGCGGGGTGCCCTCGCGCAGCATCATGGCGGGCGGGAGCGTGTAGCTGCCCGCCGCCGCGCCGCTGAGCGTCAGCTGCTCGCCCGGCAGGACCGGGGCCGGCGGCACCGTCCGCAGCGGCGCCGGCTTGGCCGGCTCTGGCTGGACCGGCTGGAACGCCGCGGGCGGCTCCTCGGCCGGGGGCGCCGCGGCTCGGTCTCCGTGGTGAAGCCCAGGTCGTCGAGCAGGCCCTCGCCGATCCTGGCCTCCGGCGGCTGGGCGGCGGGCGCGCCTTTCTTCGTTGGTCACCAGGACCTGCGGGTCGTAGGGCTTGCGCTGGTCGCCCGACTCGAGTGCGCCCTTCAGCCGGATCGCGCCGCGGCTGATCTCGCGGCGCCGCGCCCCGCCCTCGACGGCCTCGTCCTCGTCCTCTTCGCCGTCGAAGGCCCCGTCGTTCCACTCGTCGACCGGGTAGCCGAACAGCGCCCTGAGCTCTCGCAGCCGCTCGGGCACCTCACGGATCGGCGTGCCCGTGATGACGAGGACCCCGTAGGCGGCCAGCAGGCCGAGCAGCGGCGTCGCGACCCAGGCCGTCAGTCCCTTGTCGAGCGGCCAGGAGACGACCATCCCGACCAGGCCGCCTGCGGTCCTGACCGCCGGCCAGCCGCCGCCCCGGTGGGACAGCGTCGGCACGCCCTTGGCGATGTGCAGCAGGCCCAGCGCGCCCATCATCAGCGCGGTCCAGCCGATCTCCGCCGGCGGGAGCGCCGCGTTCCTGTCCGGGTGGCGCATGAACCGCCAGCCGATCAGCCCGAAGATGACCGGGACCGTGAAGGCGCCTTCGCCCACGACCGAGCTCGTGAGGGTGTAGATGCCCTCGAACGCGGTGTTCTGCATGCGGGCCCACACGGCGGCGGCGAAGACGATCGCGAGCCCGAGGAAGATAAGGCCGAGGCCGTCGCGCTTGTGATCGGGGTGCAGTTCCCGCGCGTTGCGGCCGAAGCGGCGGACGAGGCCGCCCACGATCCCGGCGACGAGCAGCCACGCCATCCCGATGGCGCGAAACAGCCACGCGGTGAGCACGATGAGGAGGTTCTGCGAGGGCGCGTTCCTCGCGGCCGCGCCCCTGCCCTTCGCCGGGCCCTTGCCGGCCGCGGCCGGCCTTGCCGCGACTGGCCGGGCCGCCCCGCGTGTTGCCTGACCGGCTTCCCGACTTGCCCCCGGACTTGGCGCCGCCCTTGCCCGCTAGCGTCCCGCCGGAGCGCGCGCTTCCCGTGCTACGCCCGCCGCCGGACTTCGTCCCGCCGCGGGCAGTGCCACCACCGGTGCCACCGCCCGACCGGGAGCCACCCCGCGCTCCCCCGCCCCTGGCGCCGCCGGGCGGCGGGTTCGGCAGTATCACCTCAGGCGACTCGTCGTTGTAGTAGTCACTGCCGACAGTGCCCGCCCGCCCGCCCCGCGAGCCTGACGAGCCCCTGGACCGAGAGGTAGCCATAATCCCAAACGTAACGAGTACCCCGGCTTCTCCCTAAGCATCCGCCGCCCCGGCGTGTCGCTGGTTTGAAGGGGATTCGGGGCCTCGAAGACCACTGGGTTCCAGTGGCTTACGCCGGGGCGAGGCGGTAGTGGTAGCGGTGCGAGTCGCGGAAGCCGAGCCCCTTGTAGAGCGCCCGCGCGCCGGCGTTGCCCACCTCGACCTGCAGGAAGACCCGGCAGACGCCGCGTTGTCGGGCCGCGTCGGCACGCGGCCGCCGTGATCGCGCCGCCCGAGGCCCTGGCGGCGGTGGCCCGGGTGCACCTCGACCGCGGTGATGCCGGCCCAGCCGCCGGCGATCGACAGCCGGGCGATAGCCAGCACCTCATCGCCGTCCCTGATGCTCATGAACGACTGCTCCCGCGCCGAGGTGAGCACCTTCCGCGCGACCGGCGGGAGGTGGTCCTGGCCCCGGTAGTGGTACCTGGCGGCCCAGGCGTCGTCGGGCTCGGGGCTCAGCCGGACTTCCCGGTAGGCGGCGAGCCCGTCCGGGGGGACGCGGAGCGGCAGGTCGGCCACCATGACGAAGGCGGGGCCGGGGCGAGTCAGCCACATCCGTTCCGACAATTGGTTGTCGAGCGCCTGGCCTGTGACAGTCAGGTTGCAGCGACGTGGGCACGGCGATCATCGGCGGCAGGCCGCGGGCGCGGTACCACCGGGTCACCGCGACGAGGGCCTCGTCGAGCGGCAGGCCCGGGGCGCCGAGCGGCAGGGCGGAGTTGGCGCGGCCGGTGAACCCTTCCGCAGCGCGGAGCAGCCAGTCGCCCAGCCACTCCTCCTCGGTTCCGCGCCAGTGCGCGGCCGCCATCCGCTCAAGATCGATGATCGTTTCCATCCGGCAATGATCGCATTTCGCCCATTCGGGCATGTAAGTGCCTCGGCGGCCGCGGGGCGGCGCGTCGGTGACCGCGTCACCCGCGCTCGGGCCTTACATGGCCAGGGGGCGCGCCGGGGCGGCGGTGCCGGTTAGCTGCCCGACCAGGGCGTGCACGGTGGCGGCGCCCTCGGCAACCTCGTGGCGCATGGCGTGCAGGCTGATGAGGTGCTGGCCGCCGAGGTCGGGCGTCGGGGCCTGGACGAGCTGCCAGGGATGGGTGATCTCGGCGATCTTGGCCTTCATCTCGTCGAGCAGCACGCCGGCCTCGGCGACCGGCCAGCGGCCGGCCGGGCGGCGGGCCGAGGGCACGCCGGTCCCGGCCGGACCAGGGCCGGCGCCCGGGCCAGCGGGATCGGCGAAGGCGGCGGGCGTCGCCGCCTCGGCGCACGCGGTGATCGCGTCGTTGAACGCGCGCCGCGCGTCGGAGTACTGGACGCTGGCGAGAATCGAGTGTCCCCAGGTGAGCGCGCTGGTGGTGAAGACGTCGGCGGGAGTGCCCGGCGGCCGCGACCCGGGCGACGCGGAACCCCGGCGTACATCGGGCGCCGCGCCCGGCGAACGCGATGACCGACTGCGGCCGCGCTGATCCCCGGGCCGCCCGGGCGCGTGCACGGCGTGCACGCGCGATCCAGTCCCAGGCGGGCGTCCTGGTGGACAGCACGCCGGGGTCGCGGAACTGGTACCCGCCCTCCCCCGCGGGCTCGCACCGTGACCGCGGGTCGGCGAACCGGAGGTCACCGCCCGCCTCCCCGTGCCCGCCCGCGAACAGCGCGCCGCGCGCGGCCTCGGCCAGGATCCAGCGCACCGAGTCGTCGCCCGCCCGGTAGGCGTCGGCCGCCGCGCCGGTCCAGTACAGGTGCGCGCTGACCGCGAGGGCGGTGTCCGGTGCGTGCCGGGCGAGCCGCCGCTGGCCGCAGGCGGCCTGCCGGAGCGTGCAGCCGAGCCCGCCGAACTCCGGGGGCAGCGCGACGTTCAGGTAGCCGGCCTCGGCGAGCGCGGCGATGTCGCCGCGCCGGCGCGCCCGCCCGCCCAAGGCGCCCGAGCAGGCCGTCAGTGAGGAGGTCACGAGGCCTGATCGCTGCCATAGACCTGTCCTCTCTCCGTAGACCGCCCTCGAGTCAAGGACATCACGCCGGCGGATCAAAGTCAACTTAAGTAGTAGGAAATGTATGTTGGATCAACTGACGAACCGTACTTATCTTAAACGTCAGGTCCGGCACCGAGGTTGCGGCCGCGGGCGGCGCGGTAACACGAGGGGCCGGAACGGATCCGGCTGACTCCGGTCCGGCACCGTGCCTGTGCTTCCCGCGGAGGCGGCAACCGCCTGGCTGGTACGGTCTTGTCCCATGACGTGGCTTGACTCACTAGCGGACAAGGCCGTGGCCGGCGAGCTTCCCACCAGGGACGAGGCCCTCGCGGTGCTCGCCACCGGCGACGACGAGCTCATGGACGTGGTGGCCGCCGCGTTCCGGGTCCGGCGCCAGTTCTTCGGCCGCCGGGTCAAGCTGAACTACCTCGTCAACATCAAGAGCGGGCTCTGCCCCGAGGACTGCTTCTACTGCTCACAGCGCGTCGGCTCGGCCGCGGACGTGCTCAAGTACACCTGGCTCAAGACCGACGAGGTCATCGCGTCCGCCGAGGCCGGCGTGGCCGGGGGCGCGCGGCGCGTCTGCCTGGTGGCCAGCGGCCGCGGGCCCACGGACAAGGACATCGACCGGGTCGCCGGCACGGTCGCCGCGTTCAAGGAGCGCAATCCCGACGTCGAGGTCTGTGCCTGCCTCGGCCTGCTGTCCGGCGGACAGGCGGAGCGCCTGGCCGCGGCGGGCACCACGGCCTACAACCACAACCTGAACACCTCGGGCGGCCATTACGCCGACATCTGCACCACGCACGAGTACGCGGACCGCGTGTCGACGGTGGAGTCGGCGAAGTCGGCCGGGCTGTCCCCGTGCTCCGGCCTGATCGCGGGCATGGCCGAGACCGATGACGACCTGGTCGACGTCGCGTTCGCGCTGCGGGCGATGCGCCCGGACTCGGTCCCGGTCAACTTCCTCATCCCGTTCGACGGGACGCCGCTCGAGGGCCGCTGGGAGCTGACGCCGCAGCGCTGCCTGCGCATCCTGGCGATGGTCCGCTTCGTCAACCCGGACGCCGAGGTCCGGCTGGCCGGCGGCCGCGAGATCCACCTGCGCACGCTCCAGCCGCTGGCGCTGCACGTGGTGAACTCGATCTTCCTCGGCGACTACCTGACCAGCGAGGGCCAGCCGGGCGCGGCCGACCTGGCGATGATCGCCGACGCCGGCTTCACGGTCGAGGGCGCGGAAGACGCGCCCGGCGAGCTGGCCGCCGCGCTCGCCCGGCCGGACCTGGTGCACGTCCGGCGCCGGGGCGCGGGCACCGAGTTGCCCGCGAACACTGTGTTACCCGCACTCGCAGCGTTCCCCGCGCTCACCTCCGCGCGCCGGGGCGGCCCTGTTTTCTCCCTCGTCGCTTAGTGGCTCGTTCCCCGCTCCTGCGCTCCTCAGTCCGAAGGGGGGCGCGCGCTTCGGCTCGCGCTCACAACCCCTAGGGCTTTTTGAGTACTAGGCAGATCCGGTGCTGGCCGCGCCCGTGCGGAGCCTGACAGCGAGGCTACGAGGCTGACAGTAAACCGTGCGGGCGCTGACAGTGCCGTGCCCCAGCATGGGGGCATGGAAGACGTCACTTACGCGATCGAGACGCACGGGCTGGTCAAGCGGTTCGGCAAGACGACGGCGCTGGCCGGGGTGGACCTGACCGCGCGGACCGGCAGCGTGCTCGGACTCCTGGGACCGAACGGGGCAGGCAAGACCACCGCGGTCCGCATCCTCGCCACGCTGCTGCGGCCCGACGCCGGGTCGGCGACCGTCAGCGGGTACGACGTTGTGCGCGACGCGCACCAGGTCCGCCAGCTCATCGGGCTGACCGGGCAGTACGCGTCCGTCGACGAGGGCCTGTCGGGCACCAACAACCTGATCATGATCGGCCGGCTGCTCGGGCTGAGCCGCCCGGCCGCCCGCGCCCGCGCGGCCGAGCTGCTCGAGCGGTTCGAGCTCACCGATGCCGCCGGGCGGGCGGCCAAGACCTACTCGGGCGGCATGCGCCGCCGCCTCGACCTGGCCGCCAGCCTCGTCGGCCGGCCGCGCGTGCTCTACCTCGACGAGCCGACCACCGGGCTCGACCCGCACAGCCGCAACGAGGTCTGGGGCATGATCCGCCAGCTCGTCGCGGACGGCACCACGGTGCTGCTCACCACGCAGTACCTGGAGGAAGCCGACCAGCTCGCGCACGACATCGTGGTCATCGACCACGGCGCGGTCATCGCGACGGGCACGCCGGACGAGCTCAAGGCGAGCGCCGGGCGGCAGGTCCTCGAGGTGACCCCCGCCAGCCGGGCCGACCTGAGCGCGGTCGCCGAGCTGCTTGAGCGGCTGACCGGCGCGACGCCGGCCATCGGCGTGGAGTCCGGCCAGGTCAGCGTCCAGGTCGAGGGCGGCAGCGCGCTGCCGCCGATCATCCGCGCGTTCGATGACCGGTCGATCGAGCTCGCCGAGTTCGCGCTGCGCCGGGCGAGCCTCGACGAGGTGTTCCTCGCCCTCACCGGTCACCGCGCCGAAGAAGAAACCGCGGGAGAAGAAACGTCGGAAGACGCGGGAAAAGCCGGAGCGGCCGAGGCGGCCGCCCCCGCTCGCGAACTTGACAGGAGCTCCCGATGACCACGGCCACCCTTCCGACGCCCCGCCCCCGTGCCCGCCCTGGCGCGCCGGCCGAGCCCGGCGACCGCGGTCGCGAACTCGTTCACGCTCGCCTGGCGTTCCGTGCTCAAGATCAAGACCAACCCGGAGGACCTCTTCGGGCTCTGGCTGCAGCCGATCATGTACCTGATCCTGTTCACGTACGTGTTCGGCGGCGCGATCGCCGGCGGCACGCACCAGTACCTGCAGTTCTCGCTGCCCGGCATCCTGGTGCTTTCCGTGGTCTTCGCCACGCTCGGCACCGGCATGATGCTCAGCCAGGACATCAGCACCGGGGTCTTCGACCGGTTCCGCGCGCTGCCGATCGTCCGCTGGGCCCCGCTGGCCGGCGCGATCCTCGGCGACCTGGTCCGGTACCTGATCTCGATCCTGGTGACGCTCGGCTTCGGCTACGTCCTCGGGTTCCGCGCGCAGACGAGCGTGGTGGCCGTCGTCATGGGCTGCCTGCTGCTGATGGCGTTCGCCTTCGCGATGTGCTGGATGTCGGCCATGCTCGGCGTGCTGGTGAAGTCCGCGCAGGGCGTCCAGTGGTGGGGCTTCCTGCTCATGTTCCCGCTAGTCTTCGGCAGCAACATCCTCACGTCGACGAAGTCCATGCCCGGCTGGCTGCAGGCGTTCGTCAAGGTCAACCCGGTCACCTACCTGACCGAGGCGGAACGCGCGCTGTTCATCGGCGGCCCCGCCGCCACCGCCGTGGAGCGCTCGCTGCTGTGGGCGGTCGGCATCTTCGCGGTCTTCGCCCCGCTCGCCGTCGCCGCCTACCGCCGCCGCACGTGACGCCCCGGCCCCCGGAGCCGCCGGCTGCTCCGGGGGCCGGGATACCACCCGGCCGCCGGCTTCGTGACGTTCGCCGTGCCCCGGCACGGGCGCGTGTTACCAGTCCCGCTCGCGGGCATGCTCGGAATGTGCTGATTGAGCACCGTGGCGCGGTTCCCGAGGTTTGATCCGAGCGCCGGCCGAGCGGATGGCCAGGCAGTCGGCCTGGTTCGCCGCCCACCGCAGCGACCGCGTCATCGGCGAAGGGTCCGCGCTGGACGCGGGATTACCGGGCGGCGTCCGCCGCGGGCTGGCTGCCGCGCAGGAACGCGGCCGTGGGCGGGTCGGCCGGGTAGAACGACTCGATGGCCAGCTCGGACAGCGTGACATCGCGCGGCGTGCCGAACACGGTCGTGGTGCTGAACAGGGAAAGCACGGTGTCGCCGACGCGCAGCCGCAGCGGGACCAGGATCGCCCGGGTGTCCGGGTGCGCGGCGAGCGCCGGGCTCGGATAGCCGCGCAGCTCGTCGCGCAGCGCGATGAGCGCCGGGGCGGCCGTGGACTCGATGTCCCGGCTCAGCCGGTCGAGCAGGTGCGCCCGCCACTCGGCCAGGTTAACGATGCGCGGCGCCATGCCCTCGGGATGCAGGCTCAGCCGCAGGACGTTGACCGGCGGCTCGAGCAGCTCGGCGGACGCCCCCGCGGTCAGCAGCGGAACGGCGTCGTTGGCCGCCACCAGCTCCCAGCCCGCGTCGATCACCACGGCCGGATACGGCTGGTGCGCGCGCAGCACCTGCTCGATCGCCTCGTGCACCGCCTGCATCGGCGGATCGGCCAGCCGGTTGACGGGAAACGCCGGGGCGTACCCGCCGGAGAGCAGCAGCACGTTGCGCTCGCGCAACGGCACGTCGAGCTGCTGCGCGAGGCGGAGGATCATCTCGCTGGTTGGCCGGGACCGCCCGGTCTCGACGAAGGACAGGTGCCTGGCCGACACCTCCGCCCGCAGCGCGAGCTCAAGCTGGGTGAGCATGCGCCGCTCGCGCCAGCCGCGCAGCAGCTTGCCCACCGGAACCTGCTCGCCCGCGTCCGGCGGGGTAACTGTCGCGGAGGTCACCTGGCCATGGTAGGCGGCACCGGTAAGCGCGGCGATTACGTGCCGGGTAATGCCGGGCTCGGTTACCTCTGGCGTAATCGACCGGCGGCGGCGCCGGCCCGATCCTCGAAGCACAGGCCGGCGCGGCTAGCGCCGGTCACCGCTTAGGGAGGAAACCCATCATGTCCGACTTCACCAAGCTCGCCGAGCAGTACATCGCCGCATGGAACGAGACCGACCCGGCGGCGCGGCGCGCCCTGATCGACGAGGTCTGGGCCGAGGACGGATGCTACATCGACCCGCTCGCCGAGGTCACCGGGCGCGACCAGATCGACGCGGTCATCGCGGCCGCGCAGCAGCAGTTCGCGGGGATGACGTTCAGGCTGGCCGGCGCGGTCGACGCGCACCACGACCAGGCGCGGTTCACCTGGGAGCTCGGCCCCGACGGCACCGACTCGTGGTCGGGTTCGACGTGGCCATGCGGGACGGCGACGGACGGCTGGCGCTTGTCCTGGGTTTCCTCGACAAGGTGCCATCGGCCTGACCCGGGTCAGCCTTCCCGCATCCGGCACTGCTGGAGGCGGGCGATCGCCTCGGCCTTAGGGAGGGCGCGGACCTCGCTCTCTCTGAGGCCGACCCGGGTAAACCGGAGGCGGACGAGGCTCGGCTGCGCCGGCTAGGCGGCGGGGAGAAGGTCGGCGGCAAGGGCCAGGGCGGACTCGTAGGTGCTGGCCAGCGAGGACTCGTAGGCCGCCTGGAACGCCTCGGTGCCCAGTGCCTCGCGGGCCTGCGCGCGGGTGGGCGACGCGTCCAGGCTGGACTCGTCGAAGGCGCCGCGGACCGCGTGGGCGGCGCCGAGCAGGCGGGCGGCCCGCTCGGCGGCGGCCGCCCGGCCGCGTTCATCACCGGAATCCCGGCTGAGCGTGTAGACGGCGCAGGCGTCAACGACCGCGGCCAGGGCGGGATGCTCGCAGCCGGACGGCCGCGGCGTCGAGCGACTCCCGCAGGAGCCGCGCGCAGCGATCCGGGTCGCCCTGCCTCAGCACGGCCACGGCGAGCCGGGCCTTCACCTGCGCGCGCAGCGACTCCCACCACGGGGCCGCGTTGTCCGCGATCGCGGCGAGCACCGCCTCGCAGCACCTGGCCGCCTCGGCGTAGTCGCCCGCGAGCGAGGCCAGCTCGGCGAGCATGAACGTGACCCAGCGGTCGCTGTCCACCTCGCCGCCGCGCGCCCCCATGACGCGCCGCGCCTTGCCGATCTCCGCGTACCCCCGGTCGAGGTCGCCGGCCCGGGCGTAGACGACCCCCAGCCGTGCCTCCACGTACCCGAGGTCGCCCCAGACGCCGATCTCGCGGCCGATCGCGGCCGCCTCGGTGAGCGCGTCGACCGAGGCGGCGTGGTCGGCGCGAAGCTCGGTGAACTCGACGAGCATGGTCAGCGCCATCGCGACCCCCCACTGCTCGCCGAGCGCGCGCAGCTCGGCAAGGCCGGCCCGGCAGCGCTCCTCGGCACCGTCAAGCCGGCCAAGCGAGAGCGCGTAGTTGGAGATGTAGACCTTTCCGATCGCGCGCAGCCACGGGTCGCGCGACGCGATGTAGCGCTCGAACAGCTGCAGCGCCTGGTCGCTCGCGCCGTCGTACTGCATGAGCACCGGCTCGGCCATCGCGACCAGCGGGTGAAAGGACGTGTAGTCCGCGCCCAGGCCGTTCACGGCGTCAAGCGCCTCGGTCAGCGGTTCCCTGACCCGCTCGATGTCCCAGCTCCAGCCCGCCGCCAGCAGCGCGCAGATGACCCGCGCCTCGGCGAGCTGCAGGGTCAGCGGCGGCGGGGTCAAGCCAAGCACCTCGCGGCAGAGCGCGTCCGCCTCGCCGTAGCCGCGCTGGACCCAGTAGTAGCCCATGGCGCGCACGAACCGCAGCGCGGTATCCGCGTCCTGGCGGGCGACGGCCCAGCGGATCGCGGCGTGCACGTTGTCCTGCTCCGCGGTCAGCACGCGGAACCAGCGGCCCTGCGCCTTCGTGCGCAGCTGCGGGTCGGCCGTCTCGGCCAGCTCCAGGTAGTAGCGGGCGGACGCGTCCCTGGTGGCGGCGTCCTCGCCCGGCCTCGGCCAGCCGCTCCAGGCCGTAGGCGCGGACGGTGTCCAGCATCCGGTAGCGGGGCTCGCCGTCGCCTTCGGCGTCTGACCGGGTGAGCAGCGACTTGGCGACGAGCCCGGCCAGCGTGGGCAGCACCGCGCCTGCCGGGAGCGGGCTGCATCTCCGGTCCCGGCTGCCCGGCGCACACGCGCTCGGCCGCGGTGAGGGTCGCCCCGCCAGGGAAGACGGCGAGGCGTCGGGCAAGGACGCGCTCCCGTTCCGACAAGAGATCCCAGCTCCAGTCGACGACCGCGCGCAGCGTCTGGTGCCGTGGCAGCGCGGTCCGGCTGCCCGCGGTCAGCAGCGCGAAGCGGTCGTCGAGCCGCGCGGCCAGCTGGGCGGGGGTCGAGCGTGCGCAGCCAGGGGGCGGCCAGCTCGATGGCCAGCGGCATGCCGTCCAGGTTGCGGCAGATGCTGGCCACGGCCGTCGCGTTGGCCGCGCTCGAGCTCGAAGCCGGGCAGGACGGCGGCGGCGCGGTCGGCGAAGAGCCGCACCGCCGGGTAGGTGGTGGAGACCTCCGGGAGGTCGGATTCCACGCGGCGCGGCGCAGCGGGGCGACGACGTGCAGGGTCTCGCCGGGGATCTGCAGCGGCTCGCGGCTGGTGGCGAGGACCCTGACCTTGGGGCAGTCGGCCAGCAGCCGGGCCGCCAGGCCGGCGGCGGCGTCGATGACGTGCTCGCAGTTGTCCAGGATCAGCACCGCGTCCCGGTCGGCGAGCGCCGCGGCGAGCCGGTCGACCGGGTCGCCCGCCATGTCCCCGCCGCGCGGCGCGATGGACCGCTCGCGGAGCCCGAGCGCGTCGAGGACCGCGTACGGGACCTCGGCCGGGTCGGTGACCGGGGCGAGTTCCGCGAACCAGGCGGGGACGGTGAGGCCGGCGGCGACCTCGGTCGCGAGCCTCGTCTTGCCGACGCCGCCCGGGCCGGTGAGCGTGACCAGGCGCTCGGCCCGCAGCCGCTTGATCACGCCGGCCACGTCGTCGTCCCGGCCGATGAAGCTCGTCGGCGGGCGGCGCACCTTGGCGGCGGGCGGGGCGCCCGCCGGGTGCTGACTCTCGGATCGCGACCTGGCGGGCGGCGGGCGCGCCGGGGACGGCGGGTGCGGCCTGCGGGATCTCCTGGCGGAGAATCGCCAGGTAGGCCTGTTCCAGCTGCCGTGACGGGTCGACGCCGAGGTGCTCGGCAAGGTGCTCGCGGGTTTGCTGGTAGACGGCCAGCGCCTCGGACTGGCGGCCGGTCGCGGCGAGGGCGCGCATGAGCAGCGCGGCCGGGCGCTCGGCCAGCGGGTCGGCGGCCGTGAGCTCGCGCAGCTCGCCGATCATCGACGGCGTCGGCGGCGCCGAGCGCGAGGTCGGCCTCGATCCGGTCGAGCGTCGCGGCGGCCCTGAGCTCGGTGAGGCGGGCGGCGGGCGCGAACGCGAACTCCTCCCCCGCCACGTCGGTGAGTGCGCTGCCGCGCCACTGCCCGAGCGCCGCGCGCAGCAGGCTCGCGGCCTCCCGCGCGTCGCCCCGGGCCAGCGCCTGGCTTCCGGCGCGGGCCTGGGACTCGAAGGCGGTGGCGTCGACCGCTTCCGGCGGCACGGCGAGCCGGTAGCCGGCCGGAGACGACTCAACCACGCCATCGGGCACGCCCGCCTGCCGGAGCGCCACCCGCAGCCGGGAGACCAGGGACTGCAGCGCGTTGGCGGCGTCGGCCGGCCGCTCGGCCGGCCACAACCGGTCGATGAGCGCGTGGGTCGGGCACGACGCGCCCCGCGTCCAGGGCGAGCAGGATGAGCAGCGCGCGCACCCGGTGCCCGCCCACGCGCACCGGCCGGCCCGCCGCGTCGCTCACCTCGAGCGGGCCGAGCACGCCGACCCGCATCGTGTCCGCCGCCGTGTTCACGTCGCCCTTCCCGCCCCGCCGGAGCCACCGCTGCCAGGCAGCGGCCAGCCCCATGCTAGCGCGAACCCGAATCGAGATCTATCGCGTTTCTCGTCAACTCGTGGTCGCGCGGTGACCGCGGCCGCGTCCTCAGCGACAACCGTGCAATGTTACCTTGCATCGCACGTGCAGACTCAGGCAGTGCCCTTATGAGCACGGAGAGTCACCTCGGCGGACATAAAGAAGCGGCGGTTTGCTCGCGTCTGAACCAGCACCACTCGGTGGCCGGACAGCGGGGTGCTGCCCAGGGGGGCGCCCGTCGGACGCGGCGCCGGCGTGCGGGCCGTCCTCGGCGGCGCGCTCCAGGCGCGTCGAGGCCCATGTCGCGCAGCGGCGGGGCGTACGCCACCTGGTTGCGGCCCGCCTGCTTGGCCGCGTACATGGCCGAGTCGGCGGCCGCGAGCAGGTCCGTCAGCTCGAACGACTCGCCGCGCGCCATGGCGGTGACGCCGACCGAGATCGTGACCTTGAGCGTGGGCGCGTCCGGGCGGTCGTCGATCGGGATCGCCAGGGACGCGATGTAGCCGCGGAGCCGCTCGGCGATCTTGCAGGCGTCAGGCTCGCTGGTCTGGGCCAGCAGCAGGACGAACTCCTCGCCGCCGAACCGGCCGACCCGGTCGTAGTCACGGGACTGGCCGGTGAGCGCCTCGGCGATGGCCTTCAGCACCCGGTCGCCGACCAGGTGCCCGTAGGTGTCGTTGACCACCTTGAAGTGGTCGATGTCGACCAGGGCGAGGGCCATCGGGTTACGGTTCCGGACGGCGCGGGAAAGCTCCGACTCGGCCTCGGATTCCCAGGTGGAGACGTTGAGCAGCCCGGTCTTCGAGTCCAGGCGGGATTGCGCGACGAGGAGCGGATGAACGAGGAACCGGCGCACGAGCAGCACCGTCGGAAGCGCGATCACGACCAGCGCGGGGCTAAGCGCCAACCGCGAGGGTGATCAGCACGCCGAGGTCGATCTCGACAAAGAGCTCCTGGAGCGCCTCGCGGTTCCACTCCATTTGCCAGACGCGGACCTTCGGATCGGCCAGCTTCACCGCGCCGACGACCATGAAGTGCTGGAGCCTGCCGCCGAGGACCTCGCAGGCGGCAACCGCCGAGCGACCACGTGAAAGCGTGCAATGCCGCTCCCTACCGTTGCCCCGGCGAAAGAGTTAGGCAGCCAGCGGAACACCACCGACGCCGCGGCGTAACTCACGCAAACTGACGACGCGGTGAACACCATGCGATGCAGTACTCCGCGATGAACGAATAGACGCAAGATCGCAAATATCAGCAAACGCTATTACGGCCGCGTAGACGGGCGGCAGCAAGATAGCCGCAGGTAGCACCCAGACAGTGGTGAAGTCCCTGGTCACGCCGGGAACCGCGTACATGATCCGCGGCGTGGACGCGACCGAGATCATCCCGCAGCACACGAGCAGGAGAAACTTCATCGACGTCGACGGTCCGCCAGTCGGTAAAGGCGGCCGCGACGCCGATAACCGCAAGCGCGCCAACTGGAATCAGCCGCAACGTAAAGGCGCAGCAGCGGGGGAAGCTGCCACCAGCGCCACTCCCGTACAGCCACGCCCTGCTTGAGGCGGCTGGCGAGGGACGAGGCTTGCATGTTCCACCGTTCCGTTTGTGACACCTGTTACTTGCTTCTAGTAGCTGCTGACCGTAAATGACTAGCTGCGTATAGCTACCATAACCCATCTTGCCGGGCTTGGTAACTATTGCGTGCAGTTTCCCGTACATGTCCGGACAAGGCGGAGCTTAATAGTGCGTAACAGCGATGGCGCGGAGGCAGGAGAGACCAATCCGCGTCAGAGGTAGTGAAGTGGACGCAGTGAAAGCTGTGTCTGCTGTTACGCATGAGGAGGAGGCATAGCTGTGCGCAACACCGTCTGGCACTGAAACTCCACGCTGTCATCAGAAGAACACGCAACTCATTGAAAGGAGTGAGCATCATGCGTGACACCTGGACCCGATAGCTAGATCCAAGCTTCATCTGCATTACCCCCAATCACAACGAGCCGCTTCGGATAGGTGTCTGCCTGGTAAGCGAGGCCTCTCGGCCAAGATGTCTCGCAGTGTGACGGCCGACGGCGGGTGACATTCCCCGCCAACGGAACGCAAGGCCACAGGCGATAACGGCACCGATTCCGCCACTGAGAGCCACGACCGTCGAGGGCGGTACCACCTCGGCGGCCGCTCCGGCTACCGCGAACGCCACCCCTTGACCGACGACCAGGCCCGCATTGGCGAGGCCGAACGCCTGCCCCCGCTTCTCGTTCGGGTATCCGCTCCACGAACGCGGTGTTGGCGGCGATCTGGTACATCGCGAAGCTGTTGGACAGCGCGAACAGTGCCATCGAGACGACCAGGTTCGGGCGAAGGATCGTCACCGCGAGGATTCCGCAGGTCGACGACCGCCATCGGGCCCATCCAGCGCAGCCGGGTCAGCGGACCTATCTTCTTGGTGAACAACGGGGTCGAGACCGCGGCGCCGAGCTGCGAGGTGGCGAGGAGCAGGCCGGCCGCCACCGCCCCGCCACCGAGACGCCCCGCGTACGGCGCGGCCAGCCCCTCGGGGACCTCGTAGAACGCGGCCAGCCAGCCCAGGCCAAGCAGGGTGCGGAGCGCCGGGTCGCCGAAGACCAGGCGGACGCCCGTCGGCGAGCTGGCCCAGCGGGTTCGGGCCGCCTTCGCTCGCGGCGCGGCGGCCGGCGGGCGTGCACGCCGAACTGGATAAGCAAGGCCGAGGCGATGAAGGTGGCGGCGTCCGCGCCGAGGGCGGGCCGGGCGCCGAACAGCGCCACGATGAGGCCGCCCGCGGCCGAGCCCGCCACGACCACCACGCGGGTCGTCGAGCCCATCACGGCCATGGCCAGGGGGTAGCGGTCGCCTTCCATCATGTCGCGGACGGTCGCGGAGCGGGACGCGTCGAACGGCGGCTGGAGCAGCGTGACCACGTAGAGCAGGGCGATCATCGCGGCGAGGGGCACGCCGGGCGCGAGCATCGCCGCCACGAGGACGCAGCGGATCAGGTCGCAGGTGACCATGACCGAGCGGCGGGGCAGCCGGTCGGCGAGGCCGGACAGGAACATCCCGCCGAACAGATAGGGCACGAAGCCGGCCGCGAACGTGATCGGCGGCGAGCAGCGGCGACTTGGAGCGGTCGTAGACGAGGAGCGTCAGCGCGACCAGGGCGAGACGGTCGCCCGCGGCGGACAGGACGTAGGAGAGCCAGAGGGCGCGGAACTCGGGCTGAGCGAAGACTTCGCGGAAGGACGAGCGGCGGGCCGTAGACAGGGACACGGCGACCCTTTCATTCTTGGGCACCGGCCTTGCGCGGTTCGGTGGCCACGCATGCGGCTCGACCGGTTACCCACTGCCATGCTGGCAGAATCGGCGACTCTTCGCGGCGAAACGGTCACATTCGGCACATCACTGACAAAACGATCTTCGTGTGACCAGAGCGGCACCCGTGATCTCGCCTCAGACCATGAACTGGTCATGGCGGCGGTAGAGGTCGGTCCACTCCTCCTTGCTGAGCTGTCGTCCGCTGGCCGCGTTCTGCGCCAGTTCCTCGAAGTAGGCCTCCCGCGGCGCCCCCGGGGCGAAGAGGATCAGCATCGAGGCGGCCCCCTCCGGGTTGCGGAACGCGTGAATCCCGCCCGGCGGGACGAACAGGAAGTCGCCGGGCGCGGCGTCGGCCCAGCGCTCGCCGTCGTAGAGCCCGACCGTGCCGGACAGGACGAAGAACGACTCCGACATCGTCCGGTGGAAGTGCGGGCCCGGGCCGCCGGGCTTGCTTCCCATGTCCCACCGGTAGAGGCCGTACTGTCCGCCGGTGGACTCCCCCGTGGCCACGTAGTGCACGTTCGTGCGCCCGCCGATCACCAGGTCGGCCGGGGTGTCTGCCTTCCACAGCCTGCCGCTGACCTCGCCGCTGTCCCCGTGGTAGAGCTCTCTCGGGTACGACATGCCGCCCTCCTCGTCGGTTGTCCCTGCTGTCGCCTGGCCGCGCGGGCGCGGCCAGGCGACAGCATTCTCTCCTACGACCAGGGCGCGGCCGCCGGTCAGCTCACCATGCTGGCGAACGCGCCCGGCTGGTACGAGCCGCCCTGCTGGTTGACGATCACGCCGAGCCGGTTGGCCGCGTTGATCATGGCGACCAGGTACACCAGCGCGGCGACCTGGTCGTCGTCGTAGTGCTTGCGGACCTGGTCCCAGGTCTCATCGGACACGCCCGGGGAGGCGTCGGCCAGCCTGGTGCCCTCCTCGGCGAGCGCCAGCGCGGCCCGCTCGGCCTCGGTGAACACGGTGGAATGACGCCACGCGGCCACCAGGCTGAGCCGGACCGCGGTCTCCCCGGCGGCCGCGGCATCCTTGGCGTGGGCGTCGACGCAGAAGCCGCAGCCGTTGATCTGGCTGGCGCGCAGCGTCACCAGCAGCTGAACGGGGTGCGGCAGCGTCGACTGCATGATGGCCAGGCCGACGTTGGCGAACCGCTTGCCGACCTTGGCGCCGAACTCGTTGGTCATCAGGTTGAGACGGGGTTCCATCGCTTGGTTCTCCCTTGCTGATCCCGCGGGCACCGGACGGTCCCGGCGGTGCCCTTGCGAGCATGGAGATGCCGGGGCCCGCCCTGCTGTGACCGTCGGGCGATGTGACGTGCGCCACAGGCGGCGGGTGTCACAAAAGCGGTGGGGGCCGACGTCTTGTGCGTATGGAATGGCCGGAACGAACGGGCGGGAGAGGGCCGTGAGCGAGGAAACCAGGGACGCGGCCGGGCCGCCCGGCCGCACCGACCCGGCCACCGCGGCGTTCGTCGCCCACCGCAACCTGCTTTTCACGGTGGCCTACGAGATGCTCGGCTCGGCCGCGGACGCGGAGGACGTCCTGCAGGAGACCTGGCTGCGGTGGGCGGGGGTGGATCTCGGCGCGGTGCGGGACCAGCGCGCGTACCTGGTGCGCATCACCACGCGCCAGGCGCTCGGCCGGCTGCGCACGCTCCGCAGGCGCAGGGAGTCCTACGTCGGCCCGTGGCTGCCCGAGCCACTGCTGACCGGTCCCGACGTGGCCGAGGACGTCGAGTTGGCGGACAGCGTCTCGATGGCGATGCTGCTGGTGCTCGAGACGCTGCAGCCGGTCGAGCGGGCGGTGTTCGTCCTGCGCGAGGTGTTCGGCCTGGAGTACGACGAGATCGCCGGCGCGGTCGGCAAGAGCCCGGCGGCGGTCCGGCAGGTCACCCACCGGGCGCGGGTCCACGTCGCCGCCCGCCGGCCGCGCGGTGTCGTTTCCGCGGCCGAGGCGCGCGGCGCGCTCGAGGCGTTCCAGCGCGCCGTCGACACGGGCGACCTGCAGCGCTTGCTCGACATCCTCGCGCCGGACGTCGTCTTCCTCGGCGACGGCGGCGGAGTCGTGCAGGCCGCGCTGAAGCCGGTCACGGGCGCCCACCGGGTGGCCGCGCTCGTCGCCGGCCTGGCCCGGTTCGGTGCCGCTGCGTCATTGCGGCCGGCCCAGGTCAACGGCTACCCGGCGCTGATTCTCCGGCTCAACGGCGCGATCGACTCGGTCATCGCGATCCGCATCGACGACGGCCGGGTCACCGGCCTGTACTCAGTCCGCAACCCGGAGAAGCTCTCCCGCATACATGATGAAACCCACCTGCACCGCTGACTTCTCGCAAGGCTTCACAGTGAGCGGGAGACGCGAGAGCCCCCGATGGGCTTAGGAGCTTCTAACTGCGCTGTCGTGGCCCGCGGGATTTATGTGATCGGGAGCCTCGCGCGTGAATGGTGTTGGGCCGAATTTGCCGCGGCGGAGACGAGCGGGGGCCGCCCCGCGCGTAGGCGCGCTGGTGGCGGGACCTTCCGCCAGGCGAGGCGCGCGCGGCGGGCAAGATGCGGCTGCGGTGGCCCCGGAAGAGGAGTGGGGGCGAAGATGCGCGGTGCGCTTCGGGAGGCGGCCTGTGGCCCACGATTGCGCGGCCGGTCTCTCTTCCGCCCCTGCTCTGCGGGCACAAACAGTCATCGCGGATGAATATGTGAAATCCGCTACCGTTCGGGATCCGGATGATCTTGACTTTGTGTCATATGACTTTGGGTTTTCGCTATTGCCAAACTTTCGCGCGCAAGCTTGGGCAAGTTAGACTTTCCGTGACGGGGTGGTCACGGGTAGGTGGGTGATCATGGGTGCACATCCCGGTCAGGCAGGCCCGGGCGAATGGCTGCGTCAGCAGCGGCTGCTGCTGGGCTGACTCAGGAGGACCTGGCGGAGCGGTCCGGGGTGTCCGTGCGGGCCATCGCGGACCTTGAGCGCGGGCGGACGCGGAAGCCTTACCCGTCGTCCGTGCGGTCGCTCGTGCGGGCGCTCGGGCTGCCCGAGGCGGCCGGGACCGACCTTGTCGCGCGGTACCGGGCCGGCGACGGCACCGGGCTAGCCAGGCCGGGGGCGGCCAGCCCGGGCCAGGACGGCGACGGCGCCCCGGCCGCCGACGGGGACGAGGGCGCCGGGGGCGTGACCGTGCCACGGCAGCTGCCGACGCGGGTGCCGCACTTCGCGGGCCGGGCGGAAGAGCTCGCGCTGCTCGACGGCGGTGCTCGACGCGGCGGCGTCCGACCAGGCCGTCGGGGCCGCCGGGGTGGTGATCTCCGCGATCGGCGGGACCGCCGGGGTCGGGAAGACCGCGCTCGCGCTGCACTGGGCGCACCGGGTCGCGCACCGCTTCCCCGACGGGCAGCTGTACGCGAACCTGCGCGGGTTCGACGCGGGCGACGGGCGGCCCGCCGATCCCGGCGACGTGCTGCGCGGGTTCCTCGACGCGCTCGGGGTGCACCCGGAGCGGCTGCCCGGCGACGTCGAGGGGCTCGCGGCGCTGTACCGGTCGGTGCTCGCCGGGCGGCGGATGCTCGTGCTGCTCGACAACGCCGCCGACGTCGGCGCAGGTGCGGCCGCTGCTGCCCGCCTCGCCGCAGTGCCTGGTCATCGTGACCAGCCGGCGGGAGCTGGCCGCGCTCGCCGCGCGCGAGGGCGCCCGGCTGCTGCAGCTCGACGTGCTGTCCGAGCAGGAGGCGAACGAGCTGCTCGTCGCCCGGCTCGGCAAGGAGCGGGCGGCAGCGAGCCGTGGGCCGTCACCGAGCTCGCGACGCTGTGCGCGCGGCTGCCGCTCGCGCTGTCGGTCGTCGTCGCCCGGGCCGCCGCCGCGCCGAAGCTGCCGCTGTCCTCGCTCGCGGCCGAGCTGACCGAGCTCGGCGGGCGGCTCGACGCGCTTGACGCGGGCGACCCGGCGGCGAACGTGCGGACCGTGCTGTCCCTGTCCTACCGGCACCTGCCCGAGACGCGCCGCGCGGATGTTCCGGCTGCTCGGGCTGCACCCGGGGCCGGACATCAGCGCGGCCGCGGCGGCCTCGCTCGCGGGCGTGCCCGGTCGCGCAGGCCCGGGTCGCGCTGCGCGACCTCACCCGGGCGTCGCTGCTCATGGAGGTCGTGCCCGGGCGGTTCGCGTTCCATGACCTGCTGCGCGCCTACGCCGCCGAGCAGGGGACGTCGCCCGAGGGCGTCGCGAGCACCACGCGGCGGATGCTCGACCACTACCTGCACACCGCGCACGCCGCGCACCGGGTGCTGTACCCCGGGCGGGAGCTGATCGACCTCGACGCGTGCGCCAGCGGCGTCACGCCCGGAGACGTTCGGCGGGAAGGCGTCCGCGCTCGCCTGGCTCGAGGACGAGTACCAGGTGCTGCTCAAGGTGACCGACCTCGCCGCCCGCGGAGCGGGTTCGACGCGCACGCCTGGCGGCTGCCCGTCGTGCTGTGGACCTTCCACAACGTGTGCGGGCACTGGCACGACGGCACCCGGCTGCACCGGCTCGCGCTGGAGGCGGCGCGGCGGCGCGGCGACCTGTCCGGGCAGGCGCACACGCTGCGCGGGCTCGGGTCGTTCGCGATGTCGCTCGGCGCGTTCGACGAGGCGCACGAGTGCCTGGCGGCGGCGCAGGCGGCGTTCCGCGACGCTCGGCGACGACCTCGGGCTGGCGCGGACCGACGTGATCTTCTCGCAGGCGCTGGAGTTCCAGGGACGGTTCGCCGAGGCCCTGGCGGTCGATGGACGACGCGCTGCGGCTGTCGGAGAGCGCGCCTGCCAACCGGCACATGATGCTGGTGCGGGCCAGCGCGCTGAACGGCTCGGCCTGGAACAGCGTGCAGCTCGGCGACCTGTCGGAGGCACGGGCCTTCTGCCTGAAGGCCATCGAGCTGTGCCAGGCGATCGGGTACTCCCCCGGCGAGGCGGGCACCTGGGACACCCTCGGCGTCGTCCTGCAGCGGCTCGGCTCGCACGCCGAGGCCGTGCCGTGCTTCCTGCGCGCCGTCACGCCTCGACCGCGAGATGGGCAACCGGTACGACCTCGCGATGGTGCTCGCCCACCTGGGCGAGACGTACGCGTCCACCGGCGACCTGCGCGGCGCGCGCGAGGCGTGGGACGAGTCGCTGCTGATCCTCCGGACGCTGCACCACCCGGCGGCGGGCGCGGTCAAGGGCCAGCTCGCCGCGCTGGCCGGCGGCCGGGCGCAGGCCAAGCAGGAGGTGCTCGGGCGGCCCGATACGCAGGGCGGCCGAGACCGCGCGTGAACGCCGGCGCGGCCTGATCTTTACGCTCCGTAGCTTTCTACGCTCGGTCCGACTAGCGGCAGATCTAGGCACGACCCGTAGTCTGCCGGTAAGTCCGCCTGGCCTGCGCGTGGTTACTGTCCGATGATGTATGTAGACAGAAATGAGCACGGATAGTAACCGGACGGGAGATCACGATGCGTGACACCTGGACCTCGCTAGTTCTCACAGGGCAGCACAGCGAAACCCACAGAAAGAAATACAAAGAAATATAGCTGCAGAAGCGGTGGGTGCTGGCTCGGATACCGCGCCAGAATCGCGGTAGACCACAGGCCAAACTCGCCGGGAGGAACCCGATGCCAGACCTTGTACCGCTGCCAGGAAGCGAGCGCTCGGAACTGCCGGGCGCGGCCCCCGCGCCCGCGCCGCTCGACGACAGCCAGGTGATCACCGTGACCGTGCTGCTGCGGCGGCGCGCGGAGGTGCCGACGGAGCTGGTCGAAGGGCCGGAGACCATCAGCACGACCGAGCTGGGCGAGCGCTACGGCGCCGACCCGGCCGACGCGCAGCTTGTCTCCGAGGTGCTCGGGTCGTACGGGCTGACCGTGACCGAGACCCACCTGGCGTCCCGCCGGCTGATGGTGAGCGGGACGATCGCGGCGATGCAGGCGGCGTTCGGCACCACGTTGTCCGCGGTGACCTCGCCGCACCCGGACGGGTCCGGCGACGTGCGGCACCGCTACCGGACCGGCTCCCTCTCCGTCCCCGCCCAGCTCTCCGGGATCATCACCGCCGTGCTCGGCCTCGACGACCGGCCGCAGGCCCGCCCCCAGTTCCGCCGCGGCCCCGTCAGTTCGGCGCCCGGACCACGTCCAGACCAGGAGGACGGACAAGGCGCCGCCTGCCGCCACCGGCCGGACCGCTGACCGCGCCCCAGGTCGCGAGCTTCTACCAGTTCCCCGCGGGCACCGACGGTACCGGGCAGACGGTCGCGATCATCGAGCTCGGCGGCGGGTACACGGCG
The DNA here is from genome assembly GCA_963767685.1 of uncultured Actinomycetota bacterium. Classification (GTDB taxonomy): domain Bacteria; phylum Actinomycetota; class Actinomycetes; order Streptosporangiales; family Streptosporangiaceae; genus Trebonia. The sequence continues at coordinate 454,453 of CAVYEZ010000001.1, read as the reverse complement.
TCCGACCTCTCCACCTACTTCTCCGGGCTCGGGCTGCCGGTTCCCTCGGTGACCGCTGTGGGCGTCGACGGCGGCTCCAACTCCCCCGGCCAGTCGGCCGACGGCGAGGTCGAGCTGGACATCGAGGTCGTCGGCGGCGTCGCGCCGGGCGCCGTCCAGGTCGTGTACTTCGGCACCAACACCGACCAGGGGTTCATCGACGCGATCTCCACGGCCGTGCACGCCACGCCCAGCCCGATCGCGGTCTCGATCAGCTGGGGCCAGTCGGAGGACCAGTGGTCCGCGCAGTCCCGCACCGCCATGGACCAGGCGTTCGCCGACGCGGCCGCGCTCGGCGTGACGGTCACGGTCGCGGCGGGCGACAACGGGTCGAGCGACGACCCGAGCGAGCAGACGCAGGTGCACTGCGACTTCCCCGCCTCCTCGCCGAACGCGCTCGCCTGCGGCGGGACCAAGCTCGTCGGGCAACACGTCGTCGTTCGCGATCACCTCTGAGGTGGTGTGGAACGAGCTCGCGAGCAACGAGGGCGCGGGCGGCGGCGGCGTCTCCGACGTGTTCCCGCTGCCGTCGTACCAGGCGAACGCCGGGGTGCCGAAGTCGGCGGCCGGGCGGCGGCAGCGGGCGCGGCGTGCCCGACGTGGCGGGCAACGCCGACCCGGTGACCGGGTACCTCGTCGTCGTGGACGGCCAGCGGGAGCCGATCGGCGGCACGTCGGCGGTGGCGCCGCTGTGGGCCGGGCTCATCGCGCGGCTGGCCCAGGCGACCGGCAAGCGGTTCGGCCTGCTCCAGCCGATGCTGTACGCGGGCGCCGCCCCGGGTGCCGCCGCCCCCGGGTTCAACGACATCGTCCAGGGCAACAACGGCGCCTACAAGGCCGGCCCGGGCTGGGACGCCTGCACCGGCCTCGGCTCTCCGAACGGTGCCGCGCTGCTCACCCTGCTCAGCGGCACCACCCCCACCACCGGCAGCTAGCGCGGGATCTCGGCCTGGCGTGCCACGCAGATCAGAACATTCTGGCCCGGTGGCACACAAGCGCAGCTCTATTGGCCTTGTGTGCCAGCGGGACGCAAGCAAATGGCCTTGGGGCACACGGACCAGTCCGGGGAGACGTTCCCCTTTAGAGGACGTCGTGGCCTGGGTGGTCGGTCGGGAGCGGGGTGCTGGCGGGCTGGGCGGGGATGCTGCCCAGGCGGCCCTTCTGGTAGTCCTCGAAGGCCTGGGCCAGCTCCGCGCGGGTGTTCATCACGAACGGGCCGTAGGTGGCGACCGGCTCGCGGATCGGCTCGCCGCCGAGCAGCAGGATGTCCAGGGACGGGCTCGGGCCGTCCATCTTCGCGTCGGCCGCGAACGTGATCGACTCGCCGAAGCCGAAGACCGCCAGCTGGCCCGTGCGGACCGGGCGGTGACTCGGTGCCGACCGTGCCCGCGCCCGCGAGGACGTAGCCGAGCGCGTTGAAGTCCGCGCGCCACGGGAGGCGGACCTGCGCGCCCGGCGAGACGGTGGCGTGCACCAGGGTGATCGGGGTGTGCGTGCTGCCGGGGCCCGCGTGGCCGTCGACCTCGCCGGCGATGACCCGCAGCAGCGCGCCGCCGTCCCGCGAGGTGAGCAGCGCGACCTGGCCGGCGCGGATGTCCTGGTAGCGCGGCTGGGTCATCTTGAGCCTGGCGGGCAGGTTGACCCAGAGCTGGAAGCCGTGGAACAGGCCGCCGCTCATCACCAGTTCCTCCGGCGGCGCCTCGATGTGCAGGATGCCGCCGCCCGCGGTCATCCACTGGGTGTCGCCGTTGGTGATCAGGCCGCCGCCGCCGTTGGAGTCCTGGTGGCGCAACACGCCGTCGATCATGTAGGTGACGGTCTCGAAGCCGCGGTGCGGGTGCCACGGGGTGCCCTTGGGCTCGCCCGGCGCGTAGTCGACCTCGCCCATCTGGTCCATGTGGATGAACGGGTCGAGGTCCGTGCAGGCTGACGCCGGCGAACGCGCGGCGGACCGGGAACCCCTCGCCCTCGAAGCCCGACGGCGCGGTGGTGACCTTGACGACTGGGCGGTCCCCCTCCGCCGCGGGCTCGGTGACCCGGGGCAGGACCAGCAGGTTCTCGACGGTTACGGCCGGCATAATGAGCGCCCCCTACGGGATTCGGACCGGGTTTCCTTGTGGTTACCCGCTCACTGGCAGCTTACCGAGGGAACGATGTATGAACTTTCAAATATTCCGGGCCGCGGTAGAGCAGCGCAGCGGGCTCGAGGCTGCTAGAGCGGCAGGCCCTCTTCCAGGAGGGCCAGCGCCTCGTCGATGCGCGCCACGGAGTCCGGCCCGAACACGGTGTCGCGTCACGATCTCGGCGCCGGCCTCCGCGGCGAGGTGCTCGGGCAGGAAGACGGACATCATCACGCCGATGACCGCGCCCGCCAGCACGCGGACCCGCAGGTCGTCGGGCAGACGGCCGGTGCGGCCGGCGAGGGCCCCGGCGACCACGTTGATCGATGCGGGAGAACTCGTTCATCGACCGGGCGCGGATCTCCGGCACCTCCATGCGAGAGCCGGCCGCCCTCCCTGATCTGCTCCCACTCGGCCGGGGTGAACGAGCCCCAGGCCTCCCGCATGGCGGCGCGGACCGCGGGGATCGGGCGCCAGGTCCGGCGGCTGCCGGGCGAACGCCTCCACCAGCCGGGTGTCCATGTCGTCCTGGAGGACCACGTCTTCCTTGGTCGGGAAGTAGCGGAAGAACGTGGACGGCGACACCTCGGCCGCCGCGGCGATCTGCTCCACGGTGGTCGCCTGATAGCCCTGCTCGCGGAACAGCCGGAGCGCGTGCTCCCGCAGGGAAGCACGCGTCCTGGCCTTCTTCCGCTCCCGCAGGCCGGCCTGCGCGATCATGTCCGTCACACCCTTGATTCTGCCCCTTAAGCGACCGGAAGCGAACCGGGAACCGAATCCGCGGTGACGTCGCCGGCGTCCGCGGGCCGCGTCCGGCGCGGCAGGAACAGCACCGCGAGCAGCGCGCAGGCGACCGCGATGCCGCCGCAGGTCCACAGCATCAGGTCCATGCCGTGCACGAACGCCGAGCGGATCGTGTCAAGCAGCGAGGACGAGCCGAGCTTGCCCGCGGCCCCGACGCCCGCGCCCACGCTCGACCGCACCGCCGCCGCCGCCTGCGCCGGGAGGCCGAGCCGCCGCCGCCGGCCACGCCGCTGCTGTAGCGGTTGCTGATCACCGTGCCGAGCACGGCCACGCCGATCGTCGAGCCGACCTGGCGCATCGCCGTGAGCAGCGCGGACCCGGCCCCGCTGCGCTCGGCGGACAGCGCGCCGAGCGCGACGCCCATCGCGGACGGCATCACCAGGCCGAGGCCGAGGCCGGCCAGCGCGACCCAGGCGAGCACGTACCCGGTTGAGCTGCCCAGCGTGGTGAGCGCGCCGAGCACCATGGCGGCGGCCATCAGCAGGTAGCCGGCGGTCACGACGGTCCGCGGGCCGGCCGGCGCTCCTCGCCCGTTCCTTGCCGCCGACAGCCGCGTGCCTGCCACCATGCCGACCAGCATGCCGCCGATCAGCGGAAGCAGCCTGATGCCGCTGCCGAGCGCGTCCGCGCCCCGGACGTCCTGGAAGTACTGGGGCAGCGCGAAGAAGATGCCGAACATCGCGAACGACACGAGCGTCGCCAGGATCGTGCCCCAGCGGAAGTTGGCCGAGCGGAACAGCCGCAGGTCGGCGAGCGGCTGGCCGCCCCGGCTGGCGATCCGGCGCTCCACGAAGCGGCAGCAGCGGCGAGCACGACGACGCCGGCCGCGATGAGCGCCACGGCCGTCGCGTCGGACCAGCCGTCCTGGCCCGCCTTGATGAAGCCGTAGGTCAGCGCGACCAGGCCCAGGGTGGACACGGCAAGCCCAGCCAGGTCGATGCTCGGCCGCCGCTCCGACCGGGACTCCGGCATCAGCATCGCCACCGCGACGAACGCGATGACCACGACCGGGACGTTGATCAGGAAGACCGAGCCCCACCAGAAGTGGCTGAGCAGGTAGCCGCCGACGATCGGGCCGATCGGGAAGCTGAGCATGGTCGCCCCGGCGATGGCGGCGACCGCCCGCTGCCGCTCCTCCGGGGCGAACAGCACCGGGAGCACGGAAAGCGCGAGGGGGAAGATCGCCGCGGCGCCGATGCCGAGCACGGCCCGCGCGGCGATGAGCCCGCCGACCGAGGTCGCGTAGGCGCAGGCGAGCGAGCTGGCACCGAAGAGGACCAGGGCGATGAGCAGCATCCGCTTGCGGCCGTAGCGGTCGCCGAGCAGGCCGGCCGGGAGGATCAGCGCCGCGAGCACGAGGCTGTAGGAGTCGGTGATCCACTGCAGGTCGCTCGTTGACGCGTGCAGGCTGACGGACATCGTCGGCAGCGCGAGGTTGAGCACGGTGAGGTCGAGCCCGACGACGAGCACGCTGGCCGCGATCGCGACCAGCGCCCACCAGCGGCGGGCGGAGTGCGTGACATCGCGGCGGTCGGGACGGTCGTCAGTAGGCGGTGGAGGGGCTGGCCGGACTGAGCTGTCATGACAGTCACCACCTTCAGGGAGTAACCACTAAATGAAAGTTACTCTCAAAATATAGACGCCACTTGGGAGTGTCAACCATGGCGGGGAGTGCGGCCAGCGGACTCAGAACTCAGCAACAGAACGGGTGCGTGCTTCGCGTCGAGGCGAAGCACGCACCCGTTCGGGATGCGTGGTTTGATCTTGTACTGTGTTTACGCGCGCCAGGCGCAGGGCCAAGGTGGGGCAGGCGGAGACGGCGGCGCGGGCGTTGCGCTCGAGGCCGGGCGGGAGCGGGCGGGGGTCGACGATCGGGTAGCCCCACTCGTCCAGCGTGATCGCCTCGGGGAGCAGTTCGGCGCAGGCGCCGTGGCCCTCGCAGTCGATGGGGTTGACCAGGAGTTTCTCTGCCATGTGGATCACGATCCAGTCCTTTTCCGCGCGGGCGGCGTCCTTCGGGATGGGGAGGAAGGGGCGCGTGACGGTCGCCGAGCAGCGGCCCCGCTGGTGGCGGTCGACCTCGGCGGCGAACGTGCGCAGGGCGCTGCGGACGAAGCGCGTGGTGCCGTCCGGGTGGTGGCAGGCGCCGCGGCCGGTCACCAGGCCCGACCAGCGCTCGACGTCGGCGATGACCTGCGGGCGCGCCCGGCCGCCCAGCGATCTCGGCGAGCGCGGCGGCGATCCTGCGGCAGGCCGTTCAGGCAGGGGCCGCACTGGCCGGCGCTCTCCAGCGCGAGGTAGCGGACGACGTTCGCGGTCTCCACCAGGCCGCAGCGGTCGGGCGGGAGCGTGATGACGATGCCGGCCCCGACCCTGGCCTGCACCTGGGCCAGGGAGCGGTTGTCCAGGGTCAGCCTGCGCGCCTCGGCGCCGGTGAGCCACGTGCCGTGGTAGCCGCCGATGAGCACCGCCCGGTCCGGGTTCGAGCTCACCGACCAGGTCCTGCAGCGGCAGGCCGAGCGGCAGCTCGCTGATCCGCGGCTGGCCGTCGGCGCGGCGGACGGTGGCGAGCATCGAGCCGGGCTCGGCGTCCGTGCCGACGCGCGCGGAACCAGCGCGGGCCCTTGCGGGCGATCAGCGCCAGGTGGGCGAGGGTCTCGGCGTTCTGCACCAGGGTCGGCACGCCGCGCAGCCCGCGCTCGGTGATCCGCGGCGGCATGAACGTGGGGATCGCCGCGCCGCCGGACAGGTGGTTGACCAGGGCGGTCTCCTGGCCGGAAAGGAACCGCGCCGGCGCCGGTGGCGAGCTGGACGGGGACCCGGTCCACGCCCGCCGCCTGCCGCGCCTGGAGCGCCTCCCGCAGCCGGGCGCCCACGTCGTGCTCGCGGTTGACGTGCGTGTAGAGGATGGCGGTGTCGGCGCCGACCGCCTCGGCCGCGAGCTGCAGGCCGTCGAGCACCAGGTGCGGCGACAGCCACAGCAGCGTGGCGTCCTTGTCGCTGGCCGGCTCGGACTCGGCGCCGTTGGCGATCACCGCCGGGGTGCGGCGGCGCTTGTCGGCCGCCTCGAGCACGGCCTGGAGCTTGCGGTGCACCGGGAACGCCGCGCCGCCGCGGCCGGTGAGGCCGGCCGCCTCGATGTCCCTGATCAGGACGCCCTGGCGGTCGCGGTACGGCAGTCCCCCGTGCCGGCCGGCGTGCGCGTACCAGTCCGGCGCGTTCTTGTTCTTGTCGGCGGGCGGCGGAAGCAGGCGGGGCAGTTCCGTCGCGGCGTCCCCTGGTGTCCTCGGTCACGGCGGTCACTGGCTGAGCGTCCTCTCGCCCTGGCGCGGCGTCCGTCTCCCGGGCGGGCGCCGCCGCTGGGCCTCGGCCGTGCACGGCGGACATGAGCAGGCCGACCCGCTCGGCGCGGGGCACGTCCCTGCCCGCCGCGGCCACCCGCCACAAGGCGGCGGCGATCACGGCGATCGCGCAGGCGATGGCGAGCAGGAGCAGCGCGCCGTGCCGCAGGTCGCCGCTCGAGAAGACCGAGTGCAGCCAGGCGACCGGCCAGCTGACGTAGGCGGTCAGGTGCACCGCCCGCCAGGCCCTCCGCGACAGGTGGCGGCGGAGCAGGCTGGTCACCACGGCGGCCAGCATCAGGTCGAAGCTCACCGCGCCGATGCCGAGCCAGACCGCTCGTACGGCGACGTCAGCGGGACCACCGCGGCGGTGATCGGGATGTTCACGTACCCGTCGGTCACCGCGGAAAGCACGTGGACCGCCACGAACGCCGTCGCGAGCAGCGACAGGTTCCTGTGCAGCCCGCTCGACGGCGAACCGCGGCATCCCGGGCAGCCGCCCCTGCCTGGTGACGAGCAGCCCGAGCAGCATCACCGCCGTCAACAGCAGCAGCGCGACTACGCCCGTGGCCCGGCTCGTGTACCAAAGCGCGGTAGAAGAGTTGATTCCGCTCACGATTTCAAGGATGCGTCACTAAGCCCAGCGGCGGGTACAAGGCTGCTCTGAAGCCGCTCTGAGGCCGGTCTTTGGTTAACGGACCGTAACGGCTGCTATCCCCCGGCTTCACCAATGGTGTGCCTTCTGAGCTGTCTCGTCCATGGCGCGGGTAGCCGCACGACGGGTAACTTCGCCTGTGGTACAGCGCACTACAAGCCGCGCTTCGTTTGCCGGAAGATCCTTGCTGCCAGCAGAGTTAACATGATCGACACATTCTGGAAACCTGATTGTTACGAGATGACTGGGTCACTATCACATTGCCGCCAGAGCGGCGTACATCTTGCGAGACAACAGCACGGGCCTCATCACGAAGGCCGCCCCTACCCTCTATCCGCACCAGTGGAGCTGGGACGCCGCGTTCAACGCGATCGGCCTGGCCACCACCGACCTCGCCCGCGCCCGGCTTGAGCTCGACTCGCTCTTCGCCGGACAGTGGCGCAACGGTTTGCTGCCGCACATCGTCTTCGATCCCGCCGCCGACGGCTACTGGCCCGGTCCGGCGCAGTGGGACTGCGCTCTTCACAGTGAGGAGGCCCCATCCGCGCCCGCGACTAGCGGGATCATAGATCCGCCGGTCCACGCGATCGCGGTCGACCGGATCCTGGCGGTCGCGGCGCGGGCCGGCGGTGAAGAGTACGCGCGGACCATGGAGTGGGCCGCTGGCCATCTACCCCAAGCTGCTCGCCTGGCACCGGTTTCTCGCCCGCGACCGGGCCGATAAGGAAACCGGGCTGATGACGCTGTTCCACGGCTGGGAGTCCGGCACCGACAACTCCCCGCGCTGGGACGCGCCGTACGCCGGGGTCGCGGTGGGCCCGGGCCTTCCCCTCTACGAGAGGAAGGACACGGCCCACGTGTCGGACGCCGCCCAGCGGCCGACCGACCGGGAGTACGACCGGTACCTGTGGCTGGTCGAGGAGGCCAAGCGGGCCTCGTACGACGCGGGGCTGCTGCGCCAGACCGGGTCGTTCCAGGTGGGCGACGTGCTGTTCACCGCTATCTTCGCCTGCGCGTCTGACTTGCTGGCGTCCCTGGCGGTGAGGCTGCACAGAACCGACGATGCCGCCGAGCTCAAGGACTACGCCGCCCAGGCTCGGGCGGCTGTTTTCTGCCACGTCGACGAGGCGTCGGGCCTGGCCGCTGACGTTGACCTGCGGACCGGGACGTGGCTGAGGACGGAGACGATCGCCGGCTTCGCGCCGCTGATCGCCGGGCGGCATGCCGCTGACCCTGCGGCGGCGGCTCGTCTCGCTGCTCTTCGGCGACCGGTGGGCGGGCCACCCGTCGCTGAAGTTCCCGTTGCCGCCCTCGACGTCGCCCTGCTCGGCCGCGTACAACCCGTCGTGCTACTGGCGCGGCCCGGTGTGGCCGGTCTTCACCTGGCTGCTGTCCTGGGCGCTGTGGCGCTCGGGCGAGCACGCGGCCGGCGTCCGCGCTGCGCGCGGCCTCGCTCGCGCAGCTGGATGACGAGAAGTTCGGCGAGTACTACCACCCGGTGACCGGCGTGCCGCTCGGCTCGCTCAACCAGTCGTGGACGGCGGCCGCCGCCCTCGACTGGCTCCTCGACGAGGAGTAAGGTCGCCGCCTAAAGGGGGGGCCGTGGTTTTCTTCCTGGAGTGGGGGGAGAAAACCACGGCCCGTCGGGAGCGTCCCTGATCAGCCGTTTTCTTCCGGCCAGGCGTTCACGGTGTGGACGGCGCCGTCCTGCGCGACCAGGCGGGCGGGCAGCCCGAGGCCGGTCAGCCACGGCAGCGCCTGGCGGCCCCTGATGACCGCGGCCGTCGCCGCGGTGTTCGCGTCGGCGCAGGTCGCGGCCGCCACCGAGACCGTCCGCCAGACCGGGGCGGCCGGGCGGCCGGTGCGCGGGTCGAGAATGTGGTGCAGCACGTCACCGCCGCGCCGCCAGCGGCGCGCCGCCGTCGACGACGTGGCCAGCCCGCCGTCCCGGATGGTCACCACCTGGCTGGGCCCGTCGGTCGCCGCGCCGGGCAGCGCCGTCCGGTCCTGCACCCGGATCCGCCATCCTCCCGGCGGGCGGCGCCCCCGCCACCGCGGTGTCCCCGCCCAGGCTGACGAGCACCCCGCAGCCGAGCACTTCCGCGATCCGCGCGGCGGCCCGGTCGGCCGCCCAGCCCTTCACGGTCGCGCCGAGGTCAAGCTGCACCCCGGCGGGCACGGTGAGCCGCTGCCGGTCGACGTCCACCCGCACCGACCGCCACCCGGGAATCACCCGGACGGCTCACGTCTCGGAGCGCCGGCGCGCGCGTCCGCCGCCGCCTCGCCCCGCGCCAGCTCGGCGAAGTCCCGGTCGTACCCGAGCTCGGCGAGCGCCCCGCCCACGGTCGGGTCCACGTCCCCGTCGGTCAACTGCGCGGCGCGCAGCGAAACCGCCACGGCCTCGGCGAGCAACGGGCTCACGTTCACGGTCACGGGGGCGGAGGCGCCCCGGGCGACGTTTCCCACGGCCACCAGCTCGGAGTCGGCCCGGAACCGGCTGCACGCCAGGTCAAGCGCGAGCAATCGGCCTCGAGCAGTTCCCTGGCCGCGGCCAAGCTGCCGGGCCGGGGTCACCACGAGCTGCACCAGCATCCCGAGGGCCGTCCAGGCGTCGAACGCCGTCGCGTCTCCCGGGGGCGACGGCTCGCCCCCGGGGCGTGAGAGATCGCCCGTAACCATACGGATCAGGTACCACCGGAGGTCGAGTTGGCACCGCCCGCCGCCCGACTGAACGCCGCTCGACGGCGCCTGGAGACCGCTGCTGGATGAGCTGCTGTTCGATGAGCTGCTGCTGGATCCGTCCGACGAGCCGGAGCCGCTCGACCCGCGTGGAGCCGGAGCTGGACGTCGGGCCGGTGGACGAGCTTGAACTGGACGAGGACTTGCCGCCCGTGCTGGTCGTCGCCGCGTGGCTGGACGCGGGAAGCACCACGGCGACCACCCCGGCCAGGGCCACGCTCGCCAGCGACACGGTCGTGGTCGTCGCGTTCAGCCGGCGGCGGCCCTGCTCGCGCTCGGCGACGGCGCGCGCGACCTGCCGCGCCGCCTCGCGGTTGGCGGGCCTCGGTCCCTGTTCCTGCCAGTTGTTCACGTTAATCAGTGTCACACGCCCGGCTGAAAACGCAGTCGCGGAAGTATCTGCGAATGTTCTGAGTGCAGCGGGGCCCGCGGCAGCGCCCGCGGGGGTTTTGCCTGACCGGGCGGAACTGCCAGTATTTAGCAATGCGCAACGACGCCTCTCCTCTCGCTCCCGGCGCTGGTACTCCGGGTACGGCCGCGCTGCGCGCGGCGCGCGACCTGCTGATTGCCCACCGGACCGAGTACACCGCGGCCGTCGACCGCTTTGCCTGGCCGGCGCTCGACGAGTTCAACTGGGCGCTCGACTGGTTCGACGTGATCGCCGCCGAGCATCCCGACCGGCTCGCGCTGCGGGTGGTCGGCGACGACGGGTCCGACGAGGCCCTGAGCTACGCGGCCATGTCGGCCAGGTCCTCGCAGGTGGCTAACTGGCTGCGCGGCCTCGGGGTGCGGCGCGGCGACCACGTGCTGCTGATGCTCGGCAACATCGTCCCGCTGTGGGAGGTCATGCTCGCGGCGATGAAGCTCGGCGCCGTGATCATCCCCGCCTCGACGCTGCTGCAGCCCGCCGACCTGGAGGACCGGATCTGCGCGGGGCACGTGCGGCACGTGATCGCGGAGGCCGGCCAGATCACCAAGTTCGCCGAGGTCACCGGCGAGTGGACGGCCGTCGTGGTACCGCCCACCCTGTCCGGCTCGCACTACTACGGCGTACTGGACGGCCGTCGCTCCTGGCATCGCTATGCGGACTCGGCTGAACGCGGCGGCCGGATTCACCCCGGACGGGGTCACCCACGCGGGCGACCCGCTGCTGCTGTACTTCACCTCGGGCACGACGTCCAAGCCCAAGCTCGTTGGCCATACCCAGGTGAGCTACCCGGTCGGCCACCTGTCCACGATGTACTGGATCGGCATCCAGCCGGGCGACGTGCACCTGAACATCTCCTCACCCGGCTGGGCCAAGCACGCCTGGTCGAACTTCTTCGCCCCGTGGAACGCCTCGGCGACGATCCTCATACTCAACCAGTCCAGGTTCAACGCCCAGGGACTGCTCAAGGCGCTCGGCGACTACGGGGTCACCACGTTCTGCGCGCCGCCCACCGTGTGGCGGATGCTCATCCAGGCGGACCTGTCCGCCGCGGACATCGACGTGCTGCGCGAGTGCGTCGCGGCCGGCGAGCCGCTCAACCCCGAGGTCATCGACCAGGTCCGCAAGGCCTGGGGCATCACCGTCAGGGACGGGTTCGGGCAGACGGAGACCACCGCCCAGGTCGGCAACCCGCCCGGCCAGCCGCTCAAGCCCGGGTCGATGGGCCGCCCGTTGCCCGGCTACCCGGTGGTGCTCGTCGACCCGGTGACCGGGGAACCAGCCCGTGCTGGTGAGAACGGCGACGGCGAGATCTGCCTCGACCTCGGCAGGCGGCCGCTCGGCCTGATGACCGGATACGCCGACGACGCCGAGCGGGACGCGGAGGCGATGCGCGGCGGCTACTACCACACGGGCGACGTCGCCAGCCAGGACGAGGACGGCTACATCACCTACGTCGGCCGCACCGACGACGTCTTCAAGGCGTCGGACTACCGGATCTCCCCGTTCGAGCTTGAGTCGGTGCTGATCGAGCACGCCGCGGTCGCCGAGGCGGCGGTCGTCCCCTCGCCCGACCCGCTCCGGCTCGCCGTGCCGAAGGCGTACGTGCTGCTCACGGCCGGCGCCACGGCGGGACCCGAGCTCGCGCAGGACATCATGGCGTTCGTCCGCGAGCGGGTGCCCGGCTACAAGCGGATCCGCCGGGTCGAGTTCGCCGACCTGCCCAAGACCATCTCCGGCAAGATCCGCCGCGTCGAACTGCGGGCGCAGGAGGACGGCCCGCGCGGCGTCCGCGGCGTCACCGAGTTCTGGGAGGAAGACTTCACCTAGCGCCGGGAAGGCAGGAAGGACGGGACATGGCGCCGCGCTTCGATCCGTACGCGGTGCTTGGCGTGTCCCGCGATGCCACCGCCGGCCAGATCGCGCAGGCCCGGCGGCGGCTCAGCCGCCAGTATCACCCCGACGTTAACCCCGCGGCCGACGCCGCCGCGCGCTTCGACGAGGTCCAGCGGGCGTTCAACCTGCTGTCCGACCCGGCGGCGCGGACGGCTTACGACCACGACGGGCGGCCGGGCACGCGCAGCGGGCCGGGTCCCGCGACGAGGAAGTCTGGCCTCGTCGCGGAGCCGGCCGCGGTGGACTTCGGGCGGCTCGGCCCGACCCGGCCTACGGCCTACGCCAAGGTGACGGTCACCTGGAGCGCGGCGGGGGCTGGCGAGATCACGCGCTACCCGCGTGGCGAGTGGTGGAAGACCGTGGCCTCAGCCGTGGGGACGCATTCGGGTGTCGCCCTGTTCGACCTGCGCGCCGAGGTCCGTCCCGGGATGCCCGATGGGCCGCAGCGCAGCGAGTTCACGGTCACCCTGGGCGATGCGTCGATCACGGTTCCGCTGACGGCGGAGTTCGGTGGCCTGGACCGGCCGCCGCCGGTCCCCGGCACCGGCACCGCGAGGCCAGGCGTGCCTGAGCGCGTCCCCTGGATGACGGTGATCCCGATGCTGATCCTCGTCCTCCTCGTCATCATTCGGCTAATTTTCCTGTACGTCGGCTCGTGACCGGCGAGCAGGCTCAGCTGGTGACGTCGGCCGAGGTGAAGCGGGCCCAGGCGATCGAACAGAACAGCGCCGCGTAGACCGCGAAGCTCAGCAGGCCGTGCGTCAGCGTCGTCGTGTCGATCGGGGTGCGCAGCAGCGAGTCGAACGACAGCCACCAGTGCGTCGGGATGTACGGGGCAACCGGCCCGAACTGCGGGATGTTGTCGACCACCTCGCTGGCGACCACGATGATCAGCGCCGCCGCGATCGCGCCGATCGAGTGCTCGGTGAACGTGGAGATCGCCAGGGCGATCGCGCCGAACGCCGCCATCGCGGCGCACACGTACAGCGTCACCCACAGCACGTGGACAAGGCCGTCGGCGAGCGACACCGTGGTGCCTGACAGCAGGGTGACCGGGCCGGCACCGAACAGCGCCACCCCGACGACCAGGCCGATCACCGAGACGACGAACGTCGCGGCCACCGCCCACACGACGATCGTGGCGTACTTGACCGCCAGCAGCCGGGTGCGCCCGGCGGGCACGGCGAGCAGGTAGCGCAGCGTGCCGTAGCCCGCCTCGCCGGCGATCGAGTCGCCGGCGACGACCCCGACCACTACCGGCAGCACCAGGATCAGCAGCAGCGACAGCGCGACGAACGTGAGGAACACGCCGTTGCCCGCGAGTTGGCTGAAGTAGGCGGCGCCGCTCGCACCCGGCCCGCGCCCGCCGCCGCCTCCGTGCGGCATGGAAAGCTTCAGGCCGATGCCGATCAGCAGCGGGAACAGCGCGGCGACGAGCAGCAGCAGCTGGTTGCGGCGCCGGAAGAAGGTGACCCGCAGCTCGTTGGCGAAGAACCGCAAACTAGTCCGAACGGCCGCCGCCGACTCGGGTAGGGCAACTATTTCCTCTGGAGGGGTGCGCACATTTGCTGCCATCTCTCGTCGCCCTTCAACCGGGAATCCGTCGTCCGCGCGCCAGCGCGCACAGCTGGGGGTACGGGGGGTCGTCCCCCCGGGGGATATCGGCTGGCTCAGGGCGCGATACGATGGCGGTTTTTGCCATCGCGCCCTCAGCCAGCCTCGACATCGAAGCCCTCTCCCGTCAGGCCGACGAACAGGTCCTCCAGGCTGGGCGCCTCGACGGACAGGCCGCGGACGCCGACGCCGGCGTGGACGAGCTCGGCGGTGACCTTCTCCGGGGCGACGTCGCCCAGTTCCGCCGTGACCAGGCCGTCGGCGAGCCCCGGGTTAACCCCTGTGTTGACCACCACTGCGTCCACGAGGCCGAGCTTCGCCAGGACCTCGGCGGCCGCCGCGGTGTCGCCGGTGCGGACCGCGACCCGGGGGGCGGCGGTGCGGCGCAGCGCGGCGAGCTCGCCCTGGAAGACGAGCTTGCCCAGGCGCATCACGCCCACGTGCGTGGATACCTGCTCCACCTCGGCGAGCAGGTGCGAGGAGACGAAGACCGTGATCCCGTCGGCGGCGATCTGCCGGACAAGCGCGCGGACCTCACGGGTGCCCTGCGGGTCGAGGCCGTTGGTCGGCTCGTCCAGGATGATCAGGTCGCGGGGCGCGAGCAGGGCGGCCGCGATCGCCAGGCGCTGCTTCATGCCGAGCGAGTAGTTCCGGAACCGCTTCTTGGCGGCGGCGGTCAGGCCGACCCGCTCCATGGCCACGCCGATCCTGGCCCTCGCCGTCCGGGCGGACGCGGTCCGGTCGGCGGCGTCGTAGCGGGCCAGGTTGTCCCAGCCGGACAGGTACGGGTAGAACGCCGGGCCCTCGACCAGCGAGCCGACCCGGGAGAGCACCCGCGTGGAGCCTTCGGGCATCGGGACGCCGAGCAGCTCGGCGGACCCGCTCGTCGGGAAGGCGAGGCCGAGAAGCATGCGGATCGTCGTGGTCTTGCCTGACCCGTTCGGGCCGAGGAAGCCGTAGACCGCTCCCCGGGGAACCACGAGGTCAACGTGGTCGACGGCGAGCTGGCCACCGCGGAACCGCTTGGTGAGCGCGGAGCTGGCGACCGCCAGTTCGGCGGTCGCCAGCTCCGTTCCGTCCCCAGGTTGGGTCATGAGGTCGTGTGCCCCACCGCCGCGTACAGGACGGTCGGCTGCACCGCCCCGATGTAAACCTCACCGCCGGTCATGAGCATCGAGACCAGGCTGGTGGTGACCAGGGTGCCGCTCCCCCAGCTGCCGTGGACCGGCTTGGCCGAGCCGAGCAGCGCGCTCAGCAGCTCCTGGGAGGAGACGCTGACGCCGCTGTTGTTGCTTGACGCGATGTTCTGCTGCCCGCTAGAGGAACTGGAGCTGCTTGAGGAGCCGGCAGTCGTTCCGAATCCCTGCATGAGGTCCTTTTGCGGGAACGCCACGACGGTGAGCCAGCTCTTGCCGTAGCTGCCGAAGCCGGTCGTGTTGCTTGGCGACGTGCTGCCGCCCGCGGACTTGCCCTGGTCCTTGACCACGTCGACGGACGCGCCCTTCGGCGGGGTGAAGCTGAAGTTGGCCGGGGCCGGGGCGACCCACTGCAGCGCCGTGTAGCCGACCTGGAAGGCGGGGGAAGCCGCGCCCTTGGCGTACAGCTGGACGCGGAGCGGGACACCGTACTTGCCGTCGATCGCGATCACGACCTTGCCGACCAGCGAGCGGGAGTCCTTCGGCGCCAGGACCAGCTCGTATGACGGCTCGCCGGCCACCATCACGTTGGCCTGCACGGAGACCAGGGTGGTCGCGCCGACCTTGGCCAGCACCTGGTTCGCGGCCTGCTGGGGGGTGAGCGGCGTCTGCGTGACCTGGGGCACCGCCTTCTTGGCACTGGCCTGGTCCGCCCCGGTGAACTCGGTCACCGAGTCGCTGGCGGACTGCCAGAGCCACACCGTGGAACCGTTGGCGATGACGTCGGTCTCCGACGACGGCTGCGGGATCGACAGCCGGTAGTGCTTCGAGTCCTGGTAGTAGACCTTCATCGTGTGCGATCCGGTCAGCAGCGACGTCATGCTCGTCGGGTTGCCCGCGGTTTGCGGCAGCTGGGGCAGGCCGAGCGAGGCCGTCTCCACGACCGTGCCGGTCATCGGCGGGACCTTGGCGTCGGCGCTGATGCTGGCCAGGAGCTGCACGGGGGTCTTGTTGGGCAGGTCAGGCGACGCCTGCGCCGCCGGGATCTGCAGGGCCGCGACCGTGATCGCGGTGACGGCGACGGCGGTCCCCGGCACCGCCCAGCGGGCTCGCCTTGACAACTTCACTCGCATGCTCCTCACCCGTCCTCGGGCTCTTCGTCGTACCTTGTCTATTCTTACTCTCGTCCTCGATCGCTGTGACCAAGCTGAGAGACCTGAGGATGAGCTGAGAGCTCGTCTCTCCCGCGAGCCAAAGCGCGCCGGCGGCCTGCGCGGACTGAGGAGCGACGGAGCGAGGAACGAGCGACTGAGTGACGAGGGAGCACAGGCCGCCTTCAGGGCGCGCGGAGGCGAGCGGGGCTAGCACTGTGAGCGGGGACAATACTGAGGATGAGCTGAGAGCGCGGTGCGGCCGGTTCCCGCGGTGAGTCACACTGGACGCGTGCGCGTGCTTGTCGTGGAGGACGAGCGGCGGTTGGCCGCCGCGGTGAAGCGCGGCCTCGAGGCGTCGGGGTTCGCGGTTGATATCACGTTTGACGGGGTCAGCGGGCTGCACATGGCGCGCGAGGGCGGCTACGACGGCATCGTGCTCGACGTCATGCTGCCCGGCCTCTCCGGTTACAAGGTCTGCGAGAAGCTGCGGGCCGAGGAGAACTGGGTGCCGGTGCTGTTCCTGTCGGCTAAGGACGGGGAGTACGACCAGGCGGACGGTCTCGACCTGGGCGGCGACGACTACATGACCAAGCCGTTCTCTTACGTGGTGCTCGCCGCGCGGCTGCGGGCGCTGCTGCGCCGCGGCGCCGTGCCCAGGCCCGCCGTGCTGCGGGCGGGCGACCTGTCCCTCGACCCCGCGTCCCGGGTCGTGCGCCGCGGCGCGGCCTGCGTGGAGCTCACCGCGCGGGAGTTCTCGCTGCTTGAGTACCTGATGCGGCGCTGCGGGGCCGTGGTGTCGAAGGCGGAGCTGCTCGCGCACGTCTGGGACGACCCGGATGAGATCGCGGACCTCAACGTCGTCGAGGTGTACGTCGGGTACCTGCGGCGGAAGATCGACGCGCCCTTCGGGCGGCGGTCCGTGCAGACGGTCCGCGGCGCTGGGTACCTGCTGGCGGGCGACGGTGGCTGACGCGCGGGACGCGCGCCGCTCCCCCCCGGTGGGCTTGATGCTATGGCCGCCCGGCCAGTGGTGGGTGCGGCACGGGCTCGGGCTCGTCGTCCGCTGGTGGCGACGGCGGGGGCTGCGAGCCCGGGTCACGCTCACCGCGGCCCTGGGGCTTATCGTCGCGTTCGTCGCCGCCGACCTGCTGCTCTTCAACGCGCTGCGGGTGTCGCTGACCCGGTCGGTCGACGACTCCGCGCGGTCCGGCGCGGTCGAGGTGCAGACGCTGATCGACGCCGGCCGGCTGCCTACCCCGGTGCCCGTCCCTTCTGACGTCACGGTCCAGGTGGTCACCGCCACGGGCGTCATTACCAACGTGTCATCGGAGGCGGACTGGCTGGTCCCGATCGTGTCGTTCGCCCAGGCGCGGGCGCTCGCGGACGGCGGCGGCGCGATCCTGATCCACGGCGCGCCCTTTGACATGCCGTCGCTGCTGCGGGTCGTGGTGGTACCTGCCGACGGCGGGCAGCTGGTGATCGCGGCCGTGCCGTTCAGCGAGGCGTCCGGGTCGCTGAACGTGGTGGCGCGGTCCCTGGTGATCTTCACGCCGGTGCTGTTCCTGGCGTTTACCGGGGCGATCTGGCTAGTCACTGGCTCGACGCTGCGGCCGATCGGCGCGCTGCGCCGGGGCGCGGCCCGGGTCACGGCGACCGCGGTGCCGTCCGACCTGCCGGTCCCCGAGGCGCGCGACGAGGTCCGCCTCCTCGCGCTGACCCTGAACGACATGCTCTCCCGGCTGGCGGAGGCGCAGCAGCGGCAGCGGGCCCTGGTCTCGGATACCGCGCACGAGCTGCGGTCGCCGATCGCGTCGATCCGGACCCAGCTGGAGGTCGCGCTGGACTTCCCCGCCACCCAGGACTGGGAGACCACGGCGCGGGACGTCCACGCGGACGTGCTGCGGCTCGCCCGGCTCGCCGAGGACCTGCTGCTGCTCGCCCGGCTCGACGAGCAGGCGGGGCAGGCCAGGGTGCACGGTGGCTCGCCCGTCGACCTGGCCGAGCTCAGCCGCTCGGTCGTCTGCCGCTACGCGGACGCGGGCGTCCCGGTGACGTTCGCGGTGCCGGAGGCGGCGGAGCCGGGCGACGGCGGGCTGGTCGCCGGCGTGCGGGTCACCGGCGTGCTGGTCGGCGGCGACCGGGCGCGGCTGGACCGGCTGATCGTGAACCTGGTGGACAACGCGGTCCGTTACGCCAAGTCCTCGGTGGTGGTCTCGGTCGGCCGGGTCGGGCCGTGGGCGGAGCTCGCGGTGACTGACGACGGGCCCGGCATTCCCGCGGCCGACCGGGAGCGGGCCTTTGACCGGTTCGCCCGGCTCGATGACGCCCGCAGCCGGGACGGGGACGAGGCGGGGGGCGCCGGGCTCGGACTCGCCATCGTCCGGGCGACCGCCCAGGCGTACGGCGGCACCGCCACGCTGGGGCCGGCCACGCCCGCGGGTGACGTTTCCGGCCCCGCGACGGGGCTGCGGGCGGTCGTCCGGCTCCCGGTGACCAGCCGCTTACCCGGCTGGCCGGCACCTGCCCGCCTCTCCGCGCCTCGATCCGCAACGCGCCCGCCACGGCAGTTCCCCCGGCGGGGATATATCGTGATTTCATTCCTTTGAACTGGGGAGCCGCATGCGGGACCGTAAGCGCGCCACGGTTCGTGACCTGCGGCGCGAGAACCGGGCCGCGGTTCTGTGGTCGCTCTACCTAGGCCAGCCACGCAGCCGGCCGGAGCTGAGCGCGGCGACCGGGCTCAGCGCCGCCTCGGTGACGAACGTGATCCGCGAGCTGATCGACGAGGGCGTCGTCCTCGAGACGGGCCTGGCCGAGTCCGACGGCGGGCGGCCGCGGGCCATGCTCGGCATGAACCCGGGGTACGGCTACGTCATCGGGGTCGACGTCGGCGAAACCCGGACCCGGGTCGAGCTCTTCGACCTGACCATGACCGAGCGCGCGAAGGCCGAGTACCCGCTCGACCGGGCCGCCGAGCACGACGTGGCCGTGGTCGTCAGGCAGATCGCGTCCGGGCTGGACACGGTGCTCGCCGGCGCCGGGATCGACCGGGCGGCCATCCTCGGCGTCGGCGTCGGCGTGCCCGGGATCATCGAGCGGGGGCCGGAGGCGCTCGTCCACGGCCAGACCTACGACTGGGACGCCGTGCCGCTCGGCAAGCTGCTGCGGGCGCACACCGACCTGCCGCTCCGCTTCGACAACGGAGCGAAGACGATGGGCCAGGCCGAGCTGTGGTTCGGCGCCGGGCGGGGCGCGCGGAACGCGGTCATGGTGCTGATCGGCTCGGGCGTCGGCGCGTCGCTTATCTCCGGCGGCACCACCTACCAGGGCGCCACGTCGAGCGCGGCGGAACTGGGGCACGTCACCGTCGCCGTCGGCGGCCGCACCTGCCGGTGCGGCGCGGCGGGCTGCCTGGAGGCCTACGCCGGCGCGGCCGCGATCCTGGAGCGCTACGGCCGGCCGATGGCGGCCGATGACCAGGAACTGGCGCTCGCGGAGCTCATCGGCGCCGCCGACGCGTCGCCCCGGGCGGCGGCGGTACTCGGTGAGACCGCGGAGTACCTAGGCGCGGGAATCGGCACCGTGATCAACCTCTTCAACCCGGAGCGGGTCATCCTCGGCGGCTGGGCCGGCCTGCTGCTCGGCCCCCGCCTGCTGCCGGAGATCCGGGAGTCGGCCAGGCGCCACTCCCTGCGCAACCTGTTCGCCGCCACCTCCGTTGAGCTGAGTGAACTGGGCTCGGACGCGGTGGCCAGGGGCGCCGCGACGCTTCCCATGGAGACGTTCCTCAACGGCACCGAGGAAGGCGGCTGAAAACGCCGGCCGGTGAACCGCGGCGGCTTCGCAGCCGCGCGGCCTGATGCCGGGGTCACGGCACTTCGACGTGATCTTCCGGCGGCTCGTCGCCTGGCAGGTTGTCGCCTGGCAGGTTGTCGTCGCCGCTGGCGGGGACGCTGCAGCCCGCGCACGGGCCGCTCTGCTCCTGCGCGTACCTGGCCTGGTTGACGATGTCCACCGCGCCGTCGAGCGGGTCCTCGGCCTGGGCCTCGCTCAGCGCGGGGTCGGCGGCGAACTCGTCGGTGACGGGATCTTCACCGCCGGCGGCGGTGAACGCGGTCGACAGTTCCTCCGCGGCGGCCTGCTCAAGCCGCTCGGGCACGGGGACCACCTCCGCCGCCGGATCCGGCGGCGGCTTCGCGCCGGGCAGCCGCTCGATCCACGCCGCGAACGTGTCTTTCAGCGGGCTGTCCTCGATCAGCCCGGCCAGGTACTCGCGCACGACTTGCACGACCTCGTTGTCGCTGAGCGACGGGATCGAGATGAGGCTGGCGACCACCTTGGCGGCGAGGTCTCCGGCCTCCTCGATCCGCTTGGCGGCGTCGTCCTCCTTCGTCTCCTCCTGGTGCACGTCGGCCGCCCGGTTCGCCAGGTCGGACGGCTCGGGAACCGGGTCGGTCAGCCCGGCCGCCGCGGCGGCGGCCCGCGCCGCCGGGTCTAGTGACGGCGCGGCCGCGATCGCCAGCGCGAGGGCCTGTGCCTCGCCGAGCCTGCGGGCGTTGTCCGTCTCCGTGGCGGCGGCCTCGTCCGGGTCCGCGGCCGGGCCGATGTCGTGAATCCGGGTGACGAGGCGGGTGAGCACCGGCGACTTCGGCTGGGTCGCCAGCTCGGTCGCGATGGCGGTGTAGGCGGCCACCTCGCCCTCCTCGACGAGCTCGCGCTGGAAGGCCACCTGGTAGGCGGCGTCAAGCCGGTCGCCAACGGTGGCGGTCACCGCCGGCGGGGCCGCCAGGCCGACGAACACGATGGTGAGCAGCCCGACGTGCAGGCCGGTCAGCGCGCGCTCGGTAATCTCCGTGACCGCGACGGCCTGCCACCGCTCGAACCGCTTGGCGGCGGCCTTCAGCCGGCCTGGCCAGCGGATGAACGCCAGGCTGGCGGCCGCCAGCAGCAGCCACGCGCTAGTCCACGCCCACCAGGGCAGGTCGGCGAGCGCACCGACCCGGTCAAGCACGGCGCGCACCGTGGCCACCTCGGCTCGCGGCATGCCAAGGAGGTTGGCCAGCCAGACGAGCAGCAGCGTGGTGATCGCGCCGAGCAGCAGGGCGAAGACGAGGTCGGCCGCGGCCCGGACGGCGAGCCGCGCGGAACCGTTCATCGTCCGCCACAGCAGGAACGACCCCCAGCCGGCGACGGGGAACAGGAACCCGGCGGCAGGCAGGGCGGTCAGCAGCCGGTGATCCATGAGCAGGAGCAGCGTGGCCCCGACGGTGGCGGCGGCGACCACGTCCGGCGCGGCGCGCAGCCACCGCCGGCGCCGCGCGCGGGTCCGGCGGAAGGCGAACACGCAGGCCCAGCCGCCGCACGCCAGGACGAGCGCCGCGGGCAGCGCGAACGCGACGATCTCGGCCAGGACCGTGCCCGCGGCGGCGACCAGCGCCGCGACGAGGACGGCGGCCGCCGTCACCAGGCCGAGCCGGCGCCGCCGGGACAGCCGCGGCAGGTAGGTCAGGGTCATCTCGCTGCCGCCGTGGACGAAGCGGAGCAGCAAGAACATGATGGCGCCGGCCGGCAAGCCCGCCAGCGCGCCGATCAGCGCGCTGAGCGGGAACACGAGCCAGTCAACGGGACCCGGACCGCGGTGGCTGGCCGTGAGGATGCCGAAGCCGACGGCCGCCGCCGCGATAGCGCCGGCCGTGAAGTCCGCGCAGGCCCGCTTGCGCCCGCGGGGCGTCAGGTACTTGACCAGCGCCGCCCGCACGCCCTGGCCGGCCAGCCGGCGGGCCCGCGCCTCCGCGTGGGCGGCCAGGGCGGCCTGCCCGCTGGCCGTCAGCTGGGCGAGCAGGGCGTCATCGCGGAATTGGTAGCCACCGGAGGCGCGCCGCAGCACGCCCCGGTCGGCCGCGTCCTCGAGCAGCGGCAGGAACCGGACGCGATCCGCCCAGTCCGCCGACAGCACCCGCTCGGAGAGCTTGAGCAGCGGGTACGGGCCAGACAGCAGCACGCCCCAGGCCACGGCGACCAGCACGTGCGCCGCCACGACCGCGGGCAGCAGGCTGGTCCCAAGCGCGGGCAGCGCGCCGAGCAGCATCCCGGCCGGCGCCCAGGCCAGTCCGGTGGCCAGGCAGGCTAGTCGCTCGTCGCGGTAAGTGCCGGCCGGGGTGGTATCCGTGGCCCGCCTGCTCCACTGCCTGACCAGGGCGGGCAGGATCCCGAGGCCGAGCAGCAGCGCACCGCGGAGGAGCTGGCCGGCCTCCTTCCACCCGCGCGGCCAGTGCGGGCGCAGCTCGCGGGGCGGGTCAAGTCGCAGTTGCCCGGCCGGGCGGCGCAACCGCGCGATCAACGCGGGGCCGCCCCACCTGAGGACGAGGAACAGGACAATCGCGTACGCGCCGAAGAGGCTGCCCGGGCTCAGCACGATCCCGACGTAGCTCCCCCAGCCGATGACCACGACGAGCGCCACGCCGAGGACGAGGCGGCGCACCGCGAGAACCGGCTGCCCAGGTGCCAGCCGGGGGATTTCCCACCAGCGGATTCTCCCGCCGCCGGCCAGGCAGGCCAAAAGGCCGAGCCACCGTTCGGCGTGTTGCCGCTCCCGTTCATCGGGATAGGCAGCGGCAAGGAACTCCTCGCCCGCCCGTTCCGCTACCTCGGACACGACGACATCGTGCCACATCCCCCGGACAATAACCCCCAATTCACCCCACCGAAGGCGGGTCCATAACTGGCCTTTGACTTTCAGGATCCAACCCAAAAGAAACAGCTGACCGGGAGCTGGGACCAGGCAGTCGTTCGGGATGATCCTGCTTTTACCAGCGGCCGACCGGGAGCAGGGCGGCGATCGCTACCACGACGAACAGGAGGGTCAGGTAGGCGATGCTGAGGTGGAACAGGCGCATGGGGAAGGGCTTCCCACTGGGGCCTGGGGTGTCTCCGGAGAGCACTGTGCCGTCCGCTCGCACCTGGGCGTCCAGGCGGTGGGCCTCGACCAGGAACCACCCGCCGAGGCCGACGGCGGCGGCCCCGTAGATCCAGCCGGCGTAGGGGGCAAGCGCCAGGGTCGCCGCGACCATCGCGTAGGAGTACAGCAGGATCTTGCGGGTCACCGTGGCTGGGCTCGCCACCACGGGGAGCATCGGGACGTTCGCGCGGGCGTAGTCGTCCTTGAACTTCATCGCCAGCGCCCAGAAGTGCGGCGGGGTCCACAGGAAGATCACGGCGAACAGCAAGATCGCGGGGAGCGCCACCGTGCCCCTGACCGCGGCCCAGCCCACGAGGACGGGGAAGCAGCCGGCCGCCCCGCCGATCACGATGTTGGACGGGGAGCGGCGCTTGAGCAGCAGCGTGTAGACGAAGATGTAGAAGAGGATCGCGGCGTCGGCCAGGGACGCGGCGAGCCAGTTGGCCTCCAGGCCGAGCAGCAGCGTGGCGGTCGCGCCGAGCACGATGCCCCAGATCAGCGCCTCGGTCGGCTTGATCGTGCCCTGCTTGTTGACCAGCGGGCGGCGGGACGTGCGCTTCATGACCGCGTCGATGTCGCGGTCGATGTAGCAGTTGATGGTGTTCGCGCTGCCAGCGGCGAGGGTGCCGCCGACGAGCGTGACGAGGACGAGCTTCAGCGACGGCAGGCCGCGCTGGGCGAGCAGCATCGTCGGGACCGTGGTGACGAGCAGGAGCTCGATGATTCGTGGCTTGGTCAGCGCGACGAGCGCGCCGATTACCGCCCTGGGGGTGCGCCGGCGGGCAGGCTGGCCGGGCACCCGGCCAGCCTGCGCCGCGAGCGCGGTGGGAGAGGAGGTCACTACTCCTCCGGCTCCTCGGTCGACTTCGGTTCGGTGGATGCAAGCGTGATCGGTGTCTCGGGGTCGGCCGCCAGCTCCTCGACCGGCGCCGCCGACGCGGCCGCAACCGGCGGGGCCGGAACCCGGCCCGGCTCCCTGGTGCCGAAGGAGCTGAACGCGGCGCCTGCCAGGTACTTGAGCCGCGGCCCGGAGTGCTGGGACCGGAACAGGTAGAACAGCACAACGGTGGCCACGATGAACGCGCCCATCGGGAGCGCGAACGTCATGATCGTCCCGCCGAAGTACATCGCCGGGCCGTCTGCCAGGGGTACGGACACGGTTGTCATTCCTCCAGCTCAACGCACGTAGAACAGCAGCCAGAATATGATCGCGACGATGGCGAGGTAGTTCCACACGACGGTGAAAGCACTCAGCGCCGACTGGAACCGCTGCACCTCGAACGCTTGCGCGTAGGTGGGCGGCTGTTCCACGAAGGAGATGGCCGGGATGCTCCGCGAGCGGGCGACCATGACCTCCAGCCATATCATCGCCGACAGCCAGCATACGAGGGCCACCGGGTAGAAGCCGACGAAGACGCTGGCGAAGCCGGACGCACCGGGCTGGAACGGCAGGACGAGCAGTTCGACGATCTGCAGCGCCACCGCCGCGAGCCCGAAGACCAGCGCGACGAGCGCCGAGATGAACCAGTCGCCCTTCTTCCCGCCCTTGATCCGCTGCAGGCCGACGGTCTGGATGACCGCGCTGAGAGCGATCAGGCCCACGATCGCCTCGCCGTAGTGATACGACGGGACCGGTGTCGTGCTCGGCAGCCACTTGCCGTGGCCGTTCGACGAGAACAGGTAGAAGTACGCGAACGCGAACGCTCCGAACAGGAACGACAGCCCGCCGATGGCCAGCCTGCTGCCGGTCCAGGAGGCGTTGAGCGCGGCCTCGTGGTAGAAGGCCGCCTCTTCGGTGGCCCGGGTAGCGGCCTCGCCGCTACCCGGGGCGGTGATGTCCGCCATTGCTTTCCTATGCCTCCGATCCGGTGCTCGCCCCGACCGAAGTCAGCGCGCCGCCGATCACGCCCGCAGGCGGATGCAGGTCCGCCACGGGCAACGCGTCCGGGTCGCCGTACTCGTACGGTCCGGCCAGGACCACCGGGATGTACTGGAAGTTCTCGGGCGGCGGCGGGCTCGGCACCTGCCACTCCAGGCCGCGGGCGTTCCACGGGTTCTGCGGTGCCCGCTTCCGCCAGATCACCGTGGACATGACGAAGTTGAATACGAAGACGCACAGCGAGCCGCCCAGGCAGAACGCGGAGATCGACACCCAGTCGTTCAGCGTCTGCAGGTTGGCCGCGTACTCGAAGACCCTTCTTGGCTGACCAAGCATGCCGACCGCGAACAGCGGCAGGAACGTGGAGTTGAACGCGATGAACATCGTCCAGAAGTGGATCTTCCCGAGCCGCTCGTTCATGGTGACGCCCATGACCTTCGGCAGCCAGTAGTAGATGCCGCCGAAGAACGCGAAGATCAGGCCGCCCATGATCGTGTAGTGGAAGTGCGCCATCACGAAGAAGCTGCCGTGCGCGGTGGTGTCCGCGGGCACGTCGCTCAGGAGCACGCCGCTGATGCCGCCGATCAGGAAGTTGATGAAGAAGGCGATCGCGAACAGCATCGGGACCGTCAGCCGGATCTTCGCCTTCCAGAAGGTGCCAAGCGCCACCAGGAAGATGAACCCGGTCGGGATCGAGATCAGCTCCGTGGTCAGCATGAACAGCGGCCGCATGTCGGGGTCCATGCCGGAGTCGAACAGGTGGTGCTGCCAGACGAAAAACGACAGGATCGCGACGCCGAACATGCCGGCCGCGGCGACCTTGTAGCCGAACAGCGGCTTTCTCGTGAAGACGGGGATGATCTCCTGGACGATGCCGAATCCCGGCAGCGCCAGGATGTAGACCTCGGGATGGCCGAAGAACCAGAACAGGTCCTCGTACAGGTAGCTCGACCCGCCGAGCTGGTTGACGAAGAACGCGGTCTGCGCCGTCCGGTCGGTGATGATCATGTACATGCCCCCGACCAGCACCGGGGCGGCCAGCACGAACAGGAACCCCGTGGTCAGCATCGCCCACACGAACATCGGCAGCCGCGACCAGCGCATGCCCGGCGCGCGGTAGCAGATGATCGTGACGATCATGTTGAAGCCCGCCAGGATGATCGAGATGCCCATCAGGCCGAACGCGATCGCGTACCCGTCCATGCCCTCGCCGGCCTGGATGGACAGCGGCGCGTAGCCGGTCCAGCCGGTCGGGAACCCGCCGTCGAGGAAGCTCGACAGCAGGATCACGTAGGCGCAGGGCGTGAGCCAGAAGCTCAGCGCCTCGATGCGGGGGAACGCGACCCGCTTGGAGCCGATCATCAGCGGCACCAGGTAGTTGCCGAACGGGCCGACGACGACCGAAGTCATCATCATCATCATCATCGTGCCGTGCTCGCCGACCACCTGCAGGTACATGGTGGGCGACATGATGTGGTACGACGGCGACAGCAGCTCGGTCCTGATCCCGATCGCCAGCAGGCCGCCGGTGAAGAAGTACACCAGCATGCCGACCAGGTACTGCAGGCCCACGACCTTGTGGTCGAGCGTGAACCGGAAGTACTTGCTGACGCCCTTGCCGGTCTCATAACCCTCGTGGAGGGTGATATTCCTGTTCAGCGGCTTGCCGAGCATCATCCGGACCAGGTCGTTGAACACGCCGAGCCCGATCAGCCAGCCGAGGATCAGGAAGGCGTAGCCGATGACGATCGCCATGTCGTTGTCATCGGAGGTGCTGATCTGCTGGTACTGGCTGCCGATGAAGTTGCCGAGCCAGTGACCGAGGTAGTAGCCGCCGACCGCACAGGCCAGGGCGGTCAGGACGTTCGGGCGCATCCACCAGGGGCGTTGCGTGTGGGCGGCACCCGGGTCACCGCCGCCGGGCGCGTGCGCGCTGTCCGGCTGGGTTTCGATAGCCATATGGGTTTCCTCGCTCCTGTTCCTACGGCTGTTCCGGGTCCGCCGGGTTGTAGAAGCCGCCGCCCGCGCCCGTGAGGCCGAGGGCCGTGTTGACCTTGCCCAGGTTGCTGAGGTTGGTCGGGTCGTAAGTGAGGGCGTACGGCGGCAGCAGCTTGGTGACGCTCGCGAGCTTCACGCTCTCCGACTGCGTCCAGGCCATGAAGTTCGAGTCGGTCATGACCGTGCCGGTGTCGTACATCGAGCCGTGCCAGATGCCGCACAGCTCCGCGCAGCGGACCTGGAACTCGCCCACCGTGTTCGGCGTCGTGTACGCGACGTTGTTCACCCCGGGGTTGGCGTCGGCCTTCACGCCGAGGGTGTACGCCCAGAAGGAGTGGATGACGTCGAGGGAGGTGACGTTGAACTGCACCGGCTGGTTGACCGGCAGCGCGAGCTCGGTCGTCTCGAAGCCGCCGAACTGCGGGTACCGGAACGTCCATGCCCACTGCTGGCCGATGACCTGGACCTGGAGGATGTTGTTCGAGTTAGGCGACCAGGAGGTGGCCGACGCGGCCGGCGGCATGCCGTTCTTGAAGATCGGCTGGGGGCCCTGGCCCGCGCCCGCGCCTGCGGGGGCGATCAGCTCGACGGTCCCGTAGACCGCCAGGGCGAGCACGATCGCGCTGGTGCCGATGATCCAGGCCGCCTGGATCCGGATGTGGCCGTGCAGCGGCGCGGCGTCGGTCTCGTCCCCCGGCTTCTGCCGCCAGAAGGTGAGCGCCCAGCCGAAGTACAGCAGGATGCCGATGACCACCGGGGCGGCGATCGTGGCGAGGACCGTGATGTCGGTCGCCTGGCTCGCCGCCGTGTTGGACGCACGCCCCGGGGGCATGTGCGGTCCCAACACCAGCGCGACCAGCAGGCAGCCGATGATGCTCAGCACAATCCAGAGGGTGAGCAGCCATACGACGTCCCGGTCGTTGCGCCAGCTGGGCCGGACCGGGGCGCCTGCGGCGCTTGACGCGTCGGCGGCCATCAGGCCTGCACCTCCATCTCGCCCATCATGTAGCCCGGCGTGCCCATCGGGCCGCCGTTGCCGTCCACGTAGCCAAGGCCGCAGGGCACGAAGCACTGCCAGCGGTAGGCGCCGGGCGTGCTCGGCGTCTTGAAGCTGAACCTGACGACCGTGTGCGGGGCGGTGTTGCTCTGGTTAGCCGCCGTGCACGGCGAGGTGCCGCAGAGGTTGTTGTTCTCGCTCAGCGTCGTCACCGACGCGATCGGGACGTTGAGCCCCAGGCTCGGGATCGCGAACGTGTGCTGCACCGAGCAGTTGGCCCACGAGTCGAACGTCGAGAGGTTCTCCGCGGTCGACAAGGCCTTGCCGTTGTAGAACTGCACGTTCTCGACGTTGCCGACCGTGCCAGCGACCTTGCCCCACACCGGGTTGCGTAGCGGTGTGCAGCCGTCGTAACCCAGGATTGTCACATTCACGGTGGTGTTCGCGGGCACCGAGAAGTAGGTCGTGTGGTCAAACTGCTTAGTTGACGGGTTCTGAATGAAATAGCTAACCCAGTCAGGCTTATTGGTGACGGTCGTCTGCGCGGTGGTCATCATGGTGACATTCACCTGACCGTCCTTGGCGTAGGCCGCGTAGTTCTCCGTCTGCGGCTGCGGGCCGATGATGTCGAACACGACCCATAGCACGCCCGCGACAACCGCCAGGAAGGCCACCACCAGGGTCGCCACCCGAGCCGGTAGGGACACCGGATCCACCTCGTTCCTGCGCAACGCCTTACGGTTGCGCCCAGCTGTGCCGAGCTCACGGCATTCCCGCGATCGCGGCGGTCCGGTGATATTAGGTAATTACAAAGAACTGCTTAAGTCACCATTTCGTCACCGAGTGCCGCTCTCGCAGGCGGGTTGCCCACTTACGCCCTGATGGTGACGTTCGTTATGGCGCATACGCAACACCCGGACCCCTGGATGACAAAATTGTCATGCGGGCTTGACGGGTGACAAGCATGTCATCGACACAGTCGCCGCCTGCGGACTTACAATCGTTTGCGGCACGTTCGCGTAACAAGTCCGACACAGCGCCATCGACCGGTTGACCGTTGGGAAAGCCACAGACACCATCAAGTCGCAGCTGACCGTGCAAGGCGGGTGAACATGACACATCTCGGGCGAATCCTCATCGTCGACGACGAGCCCAAGATCCGCTCGTTCATCGGCCGTGCCCTGACCGCCGCCGGCTATGCGACCGAGTTCGCGGCCAGCGGCGCCGAAGCCGTACGCAGCTGCACCGCCGCGCGGTACGACCTCGTCATCCTGGACCTGGTCATCATCGACATGGACGGACGGCAGGTGCTCGGCGAGGTGCTGTCGGTGCACCCGGAGCAGGCGGTCATCGTGCTGTCCTGCGTGGCCGACGTCGCCGCCAAGGTGGACCTGCTCGAGCGCGGGGCGCAGGACTACCTGACCAAGCCGTTCTCGCTCGCCGAGCTGCTGGCCCGGGTCCGCGTCCGGCTGCGCAGCGAGGCGCACCACGCCGAGCAGCACCATCAGGCCGCGGACGCGCTGGCCGAGCCCCAGCCGCTCATGCCCCCGCTGAGCGCGCCGCAGCCCACCAGTCACGCGCACAGCGAGATCATCCGGGCCGGCCACGTCACCCTGGACGTCGGAAAGCTCGTCGCGGACATCGGGCAGGGGCCGGTGCCGCTCACCCGGCTGGAGTTCCTGCTGCTGCGCGAGCTCGCCGAGCACGCCGGGCGGTCGGTGTCGAAGGGAAGCCTGCTCGCCTCCGTCTGGGGCTACGACTTCGACCCCGGGTCCAACGTGGTGGACGTGTGCGTGCGGCGGATCCGCTCCAAGCTTGGCTTCGAGCTGATCAAGACCGTGCGGGGTGAGGGCTATCAGCTCGTCTCCTAGCGCCGGCCTGGCCGCGGCCACCTCGGGCGTTCCCGCATGGGTGCGGGCGCTGCGCTGGCCGTTCAGCCCGCTCGCGCTGGACGCGATCTGGGTGGCCTTCTCCGCGGTCAACCTGTTCGCGATCTACTACTTCGCCTACTGGGAGACAGTCCCCTTTCACTTCATCTGGATCAGCCTGACGCTGCTCTACGGGTTCCGCTCGTGGCCCACCGGCCCGACCATGTGGATACTCGGCGCGGTCATGCTGGCGACCGCTTCCGGCATCGGCCTCGACGTCGGGCGCGGCACCGAGCCCGCCGAGGAGCTGACCGAGGTACCGCTGATGGCGGCCGTCTTCGTCGCCACGGTCTGGCACAGCCACCGCAAGCTGGCGGCCGAGCGGTCGGTCCGGCTCATCAGCGAGCAGAACGCGCGCCTGCTCACCGACCAGCGGCAGTTCCTGCAGGACGCCGCGCACCAGCTGCGAACCCCGATCACGATCGCGCTCGGCCACGCGGAGCTCCTCGCCACCGACCTGACCGGCGAGCAGCAGGGCGACGACATCGGGGTCGTGATCGGCGAGCTGAGCAGGCTGCGGCGGATCTCCGAGCGGCTCCTGCTCATCGCCTCGGCCGGCGACCCGGCCTTCCTGCACGCCGAGGACGTTCAGCTCGACCAGCTGATCGCCGAGCACGTCCGCCGCTGGCGGCCGACGATCAGCCAGCACCTGCGGATCGGACGGCTCGACGTGGTCACGGTGCGCGCCGACCGGGAACGACTCGGCCTGGCGCTCGACGCGCTGATTGAGAACGCCGCCAGGCACACCGCCACCGACGGTGGCATACAGTTGTCTGTCATCCGGGACTACCCGGGGATGCCCGTACGGATCGTCGTCGCGGACGCCGGCGGCGGGATCCCGGCGGACCTGCTGCCGTTCATCTTCGACCGGTTCCGGACCAGCGACGGCGGGCAGTCACGGGGGACCGGCCTGGGTCTTCCCCTCGTGCGCGCGGTGGCGCTCGCGCACGGCGGCGACGTGACCGTCCGCAGCGCGTGCGGCCGGGGCAGCGAGTTCGAGTTGACCCTGCCGCTGCCCGGCCGGCCCTGCCCGCCGCGCTGGCCGACAGGGGGCTGGCCGACAGGGGACCCGTCGACCGGACGGCGGCGGCGACGCTAGCGGAAGATCAAGGGAGTTCCAGTCGATGAGCGCGATGAGCCTGCCGGGCGCGGCCCGGCGGACGGCCGGCATTGTCAGGCGGCACAAGGTGATCACCGCCATCACCGCGGCGTTCATCGTGGCAGTCATCGCGGTCAGCCTGGCGACAAGCGGGACCCCCGCGTCCCCGGGCGACCCGGCCGCGGCGGCCGGGTCAACCAATGCGGCCGCCCCCGGGTTCACGCTGCCCGCTCTTGGCCAGTCCGGCCGGCAGGTCTCGCTCAGCCAGTACGCGGGCAAGCCGGTGATCGTCAACTTCTGGGCTTCCTGGTGCGAACCGTGCCAGCAGGAGACCCCGCTGCTCGCCAGCTGGTACAAGCAGCAGCACGGCCACGTTGTCCTGCTCGGACTCGACGAGAACGACACCACGGCCAACGCGCTCAAGTTCGCGCAGGCCAAGGGGGTCAGCTACCCGATCGGGTTCGACCCGCAGGTGAAGGTGGCGCTCGCCTACAACGTCGACGGGCTTCCGCAGACGTTCTTCCTCAACGCACAGCACCGCATCGTCGACCACGTGCTCGGCGCGGTGACCAGGGCTGAGCTCGCCAAGGGCCTCAGCCTGATGAACTCGGCCTCGTTAGCGGCCACGGTGAACGGGCCCTGGTGAGGGGCTCCGGCGAAAGGGTGACCACGGCATGACCTCTCCCACGCAGACGGAGCCGCCGTACGTGCCGCTGCGGCACGGCGGCTGGGCCACCAAGCGCACCCCGATATGGGTCTTCGCCGTTCTCGTCGTCGTCGCCGTCGGCGTTGTCCTCGTCTCGCTGTCGCAGAAGCCCTCCCAGTCGCAGCGGGCCAGCGACCTCGCCGGGTACTTCGGTGACGTGAAGTCCGGCATCGGGTCCTGCGCGGCCGGGCTGCACGACGCCGAGAACGCCTACGGCCAGCTGCTCGCCGGGAAGGCGGCCCTGAACAAGAACGCGGAGTCCGTCTTCACCTACGGCGGGTCCAACTGCACCGTGGCGGGCAACCAGGCGCTCACCGACTTCGCCAGCTACCAGGTCACCGAGTCGCTCTCGACGCTCAACCTGGACACCGCCGACAACGACGTCATCACCTGGTCGTTCGACGCCACCGCGGTCCAGGCGGACATGCTCGCCGCGCTCAACGCCACCACCCCGGCCGCCAAGTCGAGCGCGCAGGTCAAGCTGAGCACCGACCTGACGTCGCTCGACAGGCAGCGCGGCGCCATCGACGCGATATGGACCGCGGCCAAGAAAACCACGGGCGCGACCGCGGCGTTTCCCAGCCTGCCAATATGGGTACCGTCCGCCTCGTGAACTGTTAACAATACCGTTAACAGTTCACGAATGAGCGGTAGAAGTTACCGCCGGGTATGTTACCTGCTCACCGGATGTATATGCGGAGGATCGCGCGGGAAAAATCCGTTGCGTGACGCCGCTTAAGCCTGGCCCGCGCAGCCGGACGCTTATTCCGCTGCTGGTGGCCGTGCTCGGGGTCGGGCTGAGCGTCGGCGGCATCGCGCTGCTGCGCCAGTTCGCGCCGGGTACCCCATCGCAGCTGACCGTCAGGCGCGACGCGCAGTCGGAGCCCCGCCCGCTGTCGGATGCGGTCGTCCGCGCCAGGATCGAGCCGAGTGTCGTCGACGTGACGGCGACGCTGACCTACGACAACGAGACCGCCTCGGGAACCGGCTTCGTGGTCAACGGGCGCACCGGGCTCATCCTCACCAACAATCACGTGATCAGGGACGCGACCTCCGTCACCGTCACGGTCCCGTCGACCGACCAGATCTACCAGGCGGAGATCGTGGGCGTGGACGTGCCCGCCGATGTGGCCGTCCTCCAGATCGGCCCGGTGGCCGGGCTGGCCACCGCTCCCCTGGGCGACTCGGCCACGGTCAAGGCGGGGACGCAGGTCATGTCCTTCGGCAACCAGGCCGGCGAGGGCGGCCTGCCCGCGGTGGCGTCCGGCGTCATCACCGGCACCAACCGGACGATCCAGGCCGACGACGGCGCGGCCGGGTTCAGCGAGACGCTGCCCGGCATGCTGGCGACGACCGCCCGGATACAGCCCGGCGACTCGGGCGGCCCGCTCGCCGACTCGACCGGCACCGTGATCGGCGTGGACACGGCCGCGGGCACCGGCGGCACGGACACCGGCTACGCGATTCCCATCGACGCCGCGATGGCCGCCGAGCGGCTGATCACGGGGCGCCAGCAGGGCCAGGGGATCAGCCTCGGCACCGACGGGTTCCTCGGGGTCATCGTCGGCTCGGGCACCACCCGCTCCCCCGCCGGGCAGCAGGCGCAAGAGCGCGGCGCCGTGACCGGGACGGACACCGCGTCGAGCGAGAGCCACTGCCTCCCCAGCCAGGATGCCGTCGCCACGCCCGCGACCATCGCCCCGGCGTCGGCCGGCGCGCTCGTGATGGGCGTCCTGTGCGGGACCGGCGCCGCCGCGGCCGGGATCGCGGCGGGCGACGTGATCATCATCGCGGACGGGCACCAGGTCGAGTCGGCCGGCGCGCTGACCGCCATCCTGACCGGGTGCCGGCCGGGCTCGCTGATGTCGGTCACCTGGGTCAGCGCGGCGGGGCTCACCCGGACCTCGACGATCCGCCTTGACCCGGCCCCGGCCGCCTGAACCGGGCGGCCGGGGGCGGCCGCCCCGACGCCGTTGGCCGCCGGACTTCCCGCGCTTTCGCCGGCTTTCTCCGGCTCGGCGGCATAATTCGGCGATCGTCCGCCGTTGAAGTTTTCGCAAGCCTTAGGTCGCCTGTGGCCGTCAATCCTTAGCGCCCCTTCAGCTTCCTTCCAGGTTGCAGACGCTTACTAGAGGGTGACGGCGTAGGCTTGGGCGCCGCCGTCAGGCACGTAACCCATACGCTGTTCTCTGTGAAGGCGAGATAGATGCACGACGACGAAAGTGGTAATGACCAGCACGGCAGCTGGCAGCCACCGGAGTACGTGAGTCCCTGGATCCCGGCGTCGAACCCGGAAGAAGAAGGGGATTCCGGCGGCGCGTCCCGTGACAGCTCGGCCGGAAGTGACCAGCCTCGACAGGACGGCGACACGGTCGCCTTGGGCAACGGCCCCGGCTACGGGCAAGGCGGTTACCCGCCGCCCGGGTACCCCCCGCCCGGCTACGGGCAGCCGGGTTACGGCCAGCCCGGCTACGGGCAGCAGGGTTACGGCCAGCCCGGCTACGGGCAGCCCGGCTACGGCCAGCCCGGCTACGGCGGCTACGGCCAGCCCGGGTACGGGCAGTACCCGTGGAGCGGGTACGGCACGCCGCCACCGCCGCCCCGGTCAGGCTTCGGCCGGACGCTCGCCTACGTGGCCGTCGCGGTGCTCGCGGCCGCGGCCGGCGCGGGTGCCGCCGTCGCGCTCAACCACTCGGGCAGCGCCAGTTCCCCCGCCAGCTCGCCGCTCAACGGGAACGGCTCCGGGTCAAACCCGTTCGGTAACGCGAACCCGTTCCCGTCCTCGGGCGCCGGCAACGGGTCCAACTCGGGCGGCTCCGGCAGCACGAACACCGGTTCCGGCTCGCTCAACGCCAGCGCGCTCGCGACGCAGGTCGACCCGGGCATCGTCGACGTCGACTCCAACCTGAAGTACAGCGACGCCACCGCCGAGGGCACCGGCATGGTGATCTCCTCAAGCGGCCTCGTGCTCACCAACAACCATGTCATCGACCAGGCGACCAGCGTGTCGGCCACGCTCGTGACGTCCGGCAAGACCTACACCGCCAAGGTTATCGGCTACGACTCCACCGACGACGTGGCGCTGCTGCAGCTCGTCGGGGCGTCCAACCTGAAGACCGTCACCCTGTCGGACTCGAGCAAGGCCAAGGTCGGCGAGGCGGTACTCGCGCTCGGCAACGCCGGCGGCCGCGGCGGCCTCCCCTCGACCGCGCAGGGGACCATCCAGAAGCTCAACCAGTCCATCGAGGCCAGCGACAGCGGCGCCGGCACCACCGAGAAGCTGCACGGCATGATCGAGACGGACACGCCGATCGAGCAGGGCGACTCGGGCGGCCCGCTCGTCAACGGCAGCGG
Organism: uncultured Actinomycetota bacterium; assembly: GCA_963767685.1. GTDB lineage: Bacteria > Actinomycetota > Actinomycetes > Streptosporangiales > Streptosporangiaceae > Trebonia. The sequence continues at coordinate 419,609 of CAVYEZ010000001.1, read as the reverse complement.
CCAGGTCGTCGCCATGGACACCGCGGCCAACTCCTCCTCCGGGGGATTCGGCGGCTACTCGGCGGCCACTACCGGGTTCGCCATCCCGATCAACACCGCCATCGCGATCGCCGACAACATCAACGCCGGCAAGGCGTCCTCGACGGTGCACATCGGCCTCGCCGGGTTCATGGGCGTCAACGTCGCCGACGCGTCGAGCCCGAGCGAGTGCTCGAGCGGCGGCGACGGCTTCGGCGGATTCGGCGGGTTCAGCTCCCCCGCGAACTCCGGCGCGCTGATCTGCCAGGTCTACCCCGACTCCCCCGCGTCGTCGGCCGGCCTGGTCAGCGGCGACGTGATCACCTCGGTCAACGGGACCACGATCAGCTCGGCGGACGGGCTGACCAACGAGACCGCGAACTCCCACGCGGGCGACCAGTTCGCGATCAACTACGTCGACCAGTACGGCACGAAGCACTCCGCCACGGTCACCCTGACCGGATGGGCCAAGTAACGGCCAGCCGCAACGACCAACGCGAAGATAGCGGATCGCTGGACCCGCCCTAGGGCCTCCAGCGATCCGCTATCTTTTTGGCGTCAACCGGTGAGCCAGCTGCGGAGGGCCTGCTCGGCGGCCACGACGGGGGACGCGTCGACGTACTCGCCCGGGGTATGGGCGATCTCTGAGATGCCCGGGCCGTAGTTGACGGCGGGGACGCCCAGCTCGGCGAACCTCGCCACGTCGGTCCAGCCAAGCTTGGCCCTTGGCTCGCCGCCCACCGCGGCGACGAAGTCGGCGGCGGGGCCCGAGGTCAGCCCCGGCTTCGCGCCCGGGGCGGAGTCCAGGATCTCGACGGGCCAGGCCGCGAACAGGTCGCGGATGTAGGCCTGGGCCTCCTCCTCCGAGCGGTCGGGAGCGAACCGGTAGTTGACCGTGACCACGCACTCGTCGGGAACGACGTTGCCCGCCACGCCGCCGGAGATCGCGACGGCGTTCAGGCCCTCGTGGTACCCGAGGCCGTCGACGACCGGCTTGCGCGGCTGCCAGGCGCGCAAGACGTCGAGGATCGCGCCCGCCTCGTGGATCGCGTTCTTGCCCATCCACGAGCGCGCGGTGTGTGCCCGGGCGCCCTTCACGGTGATCGCCGCGCGCAGCGTCCCCTGGCAGCCGCCCTCGACCGCCCCGCCGCTCGGCTCGAGGAGGACGGCGAAGTCGGCGGACAGGAGCTCCGGGGCATCCCGCGACAGCAGGTAGAGACCGTTGCGGGCGGTGTCGACCTCCTCGCACTCGTAGAACACGTACGTCACGTCGCGGTTAGGCTCGGGCAGGGTGGCCGCGAGGCGCAACTGGACCGCCACCCCCGCCTTCATGTCCGAGGTGCCCACCCCAGCAAGCCGACTTCGTTCTGGATTCCATCGAGACGGGAAGTTACCGGCGTGCGGCACCGTGTCGGTGTGGCCGGCCAGCACCACTCTTTCTGGTTTTCCGGCCGTGGTCCGCGCGACCAGGGTGTTGCCATGGCGGGTCACCTGAAGGTGCCGCAGCGGGCGCAGCGCGCGCTCGATCGCGTCGGCCAGCGGGCCCTCCTCGCCGCTGACCGAGGAGATGTCGACGAGGGCGGCGGTGAGCTCGGGCCCATCGGCGTGCAGGTCAAGGTCGTGGTCCACGCGGACCAACCTACCGGCCGCGAGCGGCGCGGCTACCGGAGAATCCGGTTAAGCCACGTCGGGGAACCCGACGGCCGACTGGCGGGCCATCACCCTGGCCGCGCTGCGCAGCGCGGCGACGATCACCGCGACCGACGGCCGGATCACCGACGCGGTGCGCGCCACCGCGAACACGTCCCTGGCGAGGTCGAGGCCGGCCGGCAGCTCGCGGACCACGACGCGCCGCTCGTAGGCGCCGACCGCGAGGCGCGGCATGATCGCGATGCCGAGGCCGCGGGCAACTAGGTTGGCGACCGTGCCGAGGCCCTCGAACTCCGAGGGGACCGGCGGCGTGATGCCCACGGCGGCCAGCAGCCGGTCCGCGGCCTGCCGGGACGGCTCGCCGACGGGGGCGGCGAGCCACGACTCGTTGCGGAGGGCCCGCAGGTCCACCGGCCGTTCCGGGTCGGCGGCCGGGTGGTCGCGGCCAACCACCAGGATGAGCGGGTCCCTGACGAGGTGGTAGTAACTCAGCACGCCGTGCCCGGCGTCCGCGGCCTCCAGGTCGGCCGACATGCGGCCCGTCCAGTCGTCGACGATCGCAACCTCGACCTCGCCGGACCTGACCAGCTGCAGCCCGTCATCGGGCTCCGCCTCGCGCAGCAGCAGGGACAGCTGCTGGTGCTCCTTGAGCGAGCGGGCCAGCGCGGGGGCGAACGCGACCGCCGCGGACGGGAACGCGGTCACCACCACCCGGCCGCTCGGCTGGGCGGCCTGCGCGGACAGGTCCGCCTCGGCCGCCTCGACCATGGCGAGGATGCGCTCGGCGTGGATGGCTAGGCGCTTGCCCGCGTCGGTCAGGCCCGCGCTGCGCGCGGTCCGGTCGAGCAGAGGGGTGCCCGCCTCCTTTTCAAGCACCGCGAGCTGCTGCGAGACCGCGCTCGGGGTGTAGCCCAGGGCCTCGGCGGTCCGCGCGATCGAGCCCCGGGCCGCGAACTCATGCAGCATGCGGAGCCTGCGGATATCAAGCATTACAAAATCTTATCCTGATAACGCACTGGTCAGCACTAGCCCTAACGCTCAAGGTTTGCGGCCGACGGCGGGAGGTCGACTCACGTCAACTCGCGGCGGCATAGGCGCTCGTACCCGCGAGGACGACCATGACCACGGCTGCGCCCCTGGTCAGCCACTGCATGGGGATCAATTTGAGCACGCGCCAGCCTAGCGTGACGGCGACGGCCGCGGCTACCCACAAGGCCAGCGTGGCGCCGATGCCGACCGAGACCGGATCGTGGAAGCGCGCGGCCAGGCTGATGGTCAGGAACTGGGTGAGGTCGCCGAACTCGGCCAGGAACACCACCGCGAAGGCGGTGCCGAACACGGGCCAGGTCCCGCTGCGCAGGCCGTCCCTGCCCGTGTCCTCTTCGTCTTCGTCCTTGTCTTCTTTTTGCCGCCAGAGCAGCACGGCGCCGGCCAGGAAGGCGGCGGCGGCGCACGCTTCCACGATGTGATGCGGCAGCAGGCTCAGCGCGCCGCCCGCGGCCACCGCGAGGACCACCTGGGCGAGGAAGGCGGCGGCAGCACCGCTGAACACCACGCTCGGGCGATATCGGCTCGACAGGATCAGGCAGGCCAGGATCGTCTTGTCGGGTATCTCTGCGGGAAGCACGGCAAGGAAGGTCGCGCCGGCTGCGGTGAAGCTCATCGGGGGCTAGCTCCATCGATCAGGCCGCGCCGACTGTCGCGGGCAAACCCGGGCCTCCGGCACGGCAGCACTGGCGGCGCCCCCTTTACCGGGGCACCGGCTGTCGGCCGAAGGTCTCACTCAGGCCAGGTGACGGCCCCCGGGCACCGGATCCAGCTGGCAGGCATACCCGGCCACTGAACCGCGATTGTCGGCGTCCCGGCGAGGAGCTACTCCCCTTCGCGTCCCTCATCCTAGCCGCTCCTGGCGGCCGGCCATATAGGCAACTAGTAAAGGCGAGCGACCGGCCAGCACCTGCGGCCGGTCGCTCGTCGTGGGACTATCCCTCCGCAAGGACATATCTCCGATTAGAGAAGCTAGCGGATTAGAGCGTCATAGATTCCCGCCGGTAAGGGGTTTTCGCGCCTTTCCCTGGGAAATCGAATGCTGTCCAAGTAGGACAGGTCCCTGATGGTGATCTCCCGGTAGCGCGTGCTAACGACTCCCTGCCTGCGCAGGTCCTTCAGCACCCGCTCGGCGGTGGACACCGCCACGCCGGCCAGCTCGCCAAGCTCGCTCTGCGTGATCGGGACCCGGATCATGCCGTCGGCGTCGGGCTGCGCGTGCTGCCGGCCGAGGTCGTACAGGACCTGGGCGAGCCGCTCCCTGGCGTCCCAGACGCGTTCGGCGGCGCAGCGGTCGCTGGCGGCCCGCATCTTGGCGAGCAGGTACTTGGTGACGGCCGCCTGGGCCGCCGGGGACCGGCCGGCGAACGCGAGGAAGGCCCCGCCGCCGACCTTCAGGGCGGTGACCGGGCCCGCCGCGCGGGCCGTCGCCGTGCGCGGCTTGTTGTCGAGCAGGGCGAACTCGCCCACGAGGTCGCCCCGGGACCGGATGGCGAGCGTCGTCTGCGCGCCGTTCACCGTCTCGACGATGACCTTGACCAGGCCGCTGGTCAGCACGTAAAGGAAGTCGCCGGCGTCCCCCTGAACCAGCAGGATCTGGTCGTCCTCGAAGCGGAGCGGCGTGCCGGCGTCAAGCAGCGCGGTGCGGTCGGCGTCCGGGAGTTGCTGGACGAAGCTGCCCTCCGGCCACGCCTCGTTGCCAGCACGAGTCATGGGCGTTCCCCGTACCTGTGCGCGCACGGAAGAAGCGGGCAAAGAGTATAGCGACGAAGCCACACTACTGAGTGTGCCAGATCTCATGGACTGATAACGGGAACTAAGACAGGCAAGTCCGTGAATATAGCTATTACGCTATGTCCAGGGAGCGTGAAAAATTGCGAGGCGCGGGCGCTGGATTTACCCCCGGGCCCGGCGGTCGGCGTACCATCGGCGCGTCACGCGGGCGGCAGTCTGGCCGCACGCTCCGCATCGGATTCGTGCTCGATGTCGCCGCATACGGCACGCGCGCGGTCCCGCAACGGGACGACGTCCAGCGGCGGCTCAAGCAACTGGTGGTCGCGATGCTGGGGAGATGCGGGCTGACGCTCGACCCGCGGGTCGTCGATCATCAGTGGACCGGCGACGGCATCAATGCTGTCCTCCCGTCCGACATCGACCCTCCCGCCGTGCTCAGCGTGCTGATCCGGTCGCTGGCGGCCGGGCTGAGCGCGGACAACGCGCGGCACGCCGACCGGATCAGGCTGCGGATGGCGATCGGCGTGGGGCTGATCGAGCGGCGCGCGGCCGGCTTCGGCGGACCGGTGATCGTTGACATCAACCGGCTGGTCGACAGCGCCGCGCTGCGCTCGGCGCTTTCCGGCGAGCCCGCCGCCGATCTCGCGGTCGCGCTGTCGGATCAGGCGTACACGCTGATCATCCAGCCCGGCTATCCGGGGATTCCCGCCGGCCAGTTCACCCAGGCGAACGTCGTCGCGAAAGAATTCTCCGGGCCGGCCTGGATATGGCTGTCGACGCGTCAGTGGAGCGAGCCCGCGTACCTGCCGCTCGGCGCGGCCGATCCCCGGGAAGTCGGCGGGTACCGGATCGTCGCCCGGGTCGGCTCCGGTCAGGCCGGACAGGTTTACCTCGCGAGCGGCGGCTCCGGCGCCGATGCCGACGACGCCGCGCCCGGCTGGGCCGCGCTCAAGATCTTCGACCAGGGCCTGGTCGCCGATCCGGCCGTCAGGCGGCGCCTGTCCCTTGGCGTGATCGCGGCCTGCGTCACGCGCGAAGCGCACGTCGCGCCGCTGATCGACTCGGCCGTCGACGACCAGGACCAGCCCTGGGTGGCGAGCGGCCTGGTGCGCGGCCCGTCGCTGGCCGCGGCCATGGCGGAGACCGGGCCGGTGCCCGCCGACACCGCGGGCTGGATCGCCCTCGGCCTCGCCCGCGCGCTCAGCACGCTGCACGAGGACGGGTTCACCCACGACGCGATCTCCCCGCACAACGTGGTGCTCGGCGCGCAGGGCCCGGTGCTTACCGACCTGGGCACGAGCCGGACCAGCCTGCTCTCGGGCCCGGGAACCTCGGAAGATGACGTGCTCATGCTCGGCACGGCCGTGTTCTTCGCCGCGGTCGGCCGCTCGCCGTGGCGCGACGACTCGGCGGGCACGGTCCCCGGCGCACCCGTGGTGGCCGTCCTGGCCGACGAACCCGACCTGACCGGGTGCCCGCCCCTGCTGGCGCCGGTTGTCGGCGCGTGCCTGGCAGCCGACCCGACGGCCCGCCCGGCCGCCGCGAAGCTGCACGCGTGGCTGGCCGACGAGATCGGCCAGCAGCCGCGGTCCTGGCTTCCCGGCCCGGTCGCCGCGCGGGTCACCGAGTACCGGGCGCTCCCGCCGTCCCGCGGGCGGTTCCGCTGGCCCCGCGGGCGCGACCAGTGACGGATCCTGACCAGCCGCCGGCGGCCGATCGGTAGGCTTAGGCCATGCTTAGCGTGGAGCTGATCGACTCGCTCTTCCCCGCCGACCTGCCGTCCCCGGCGCACTGGGAGTCCAGGTACCCGCCGCGGGCGCTGCCCGCCGGGGCCGCGGTGACCCGGTTCGCGCCGTCGCCGACCGGCTGGCTGCACATCGGCGGTATCTTCACCGCCAGCGTCAACCTCGACCTCGCACGGCACAGCGGCGGGGTGTACCTGCTGCGCATCGAGGACACCGACCAGGCGCGGTTCGAGGAAGGCGCGCTCGCGCAGTTCGACGCGGGATTCGAGTACTTCGGCATCGAGCCGGACGAGTCGGACGCGGCCGGCGGCGCGTACGGCCCTTACACCCAGTCGGCCCGCGCCGAGATCTACCAGACGTTCGTGCGCGAGCTTATGCGGCAGGGCAAGGCCTACCCGTGCTTCGAGACCCCCGATCAGGCGGAGGCGCGGGTCGCGCGGCAGAAGACGGTGGGCGCGCTCCCCGGCTACTACGGCGAGTGGGCGATCTGGCGCGACGCACCGGAAGACCAGGTGCGGGCCAGGCTCGACGACGGCGACCCGTACGTGGTCCGCTTCCGGTCCCCCGGCATCGGCGGCACCCGGGTCAGCTTCACCGACCTGATCCGCGGCGAGATCACCTCCGACGACAACCGCAACGACGTGGTCATACTGAAGCGCAGCGACGCGGCGCCCCGGCTGCCCACGTATCATTTCGCGCACGCCGTCGACGATCACCTCATGGGGATCACGCTGGTGGTCCGTGGCGAGGAGTGGATCTCCTCGGTGCCGCTGCACCACCAGCTCTTCGACGCGCTCGGCTTCCCGCGCATCCCCTACGCCCACGTGGCGCCGCTGATGAAGCAGGACGGCGGCAGCCGCCGCAAGCTGTCCAAGCGGAGGGACCCGGAGGCCAGCGTCGGCTACTACATCGAGCAGGGCTTCCCCGCCGAGGCGGTGCTGTACTACCTGCGCGGGCTCGCCAACGGTCGGCTCGCGGAGATGCCGCTGCGCGAGGCGCTCGCCGAGCCGCTGCGGCTTCCCGAGTTCGGCGTCGCCGGGCCGCTGCTCGACATGGCCAAGCTGGACGACGTCAGCGCCGACTACGTCGCGACGCTGCCCGGCGCGGAGATCCTCGACCGGCTGCTGCCCTGGCTCACCGAGTACGACAAGGACCTCGCGGCGGTCGTCAGCGCCGAGCGCGACCTGGCGCTGCGCGCGCTCGACGTCGAGCGGGTCAACACCGATAAGCCGCGCAAGGACCTGCACAAGTGGGCGGACTTCCGCGGTGTGTACGGCTTCTTCTTCCCCGAGATCTTCGAGCTGGTCACCGACCCGGCCGACGATCGGTTCGCCGGGCTCGCGCCGGACATGGTGCGCGCGATGGCGTCCGGGTTCGCTTCCGGCTACGTCGAGCCGGGCCCGGACGTGGCCTGGTTCGACCAGATCCGCAACCTCGCCGGCGAGCTTGGCTTCGCCCTGCGGCAGAAGGACTACAAGAAGAACCCCGACGCCTACCCCGGCTCGATCGCGGACGCCGCCCGCGGTGATCCGTGTGCTGATCACCGGCTCGCACCAGTCCCCCGACCTGGAGCAGACCTGCGCCGCCCTCGGACGAGACGAAGTCCTGCGCCGGGTGACCTCGCTGTCCTAACCGACTGCCTCGTACTCGACCAAGACCAAGACCAAGATCTCAAAGAGTCAAGAGTCAAAAGCCAAAGTCAAAGGCCAAGTCAAAAGCCAAAGTCAAAGGCCAAGTCAAAAGCCAAAAACTGGGCTTGGGGCGCCGGGAGATTACCCGCGGCGCTCCTTCGGAAGGCCGCGGGCTAATCTCTCGGCGCCCCGCGCCTCTTGACGGTTCGTGGCCGAGGTCAAAGGCCAAGTCAAGGTCAAAGGCCAGGCCAAGGTCAAGGTCAAATGGCCAGGCCAAGGTCAAAGGCCAGGCCAAGGTCACAGGTCAAGAGCCAGGCCAAGGTCAAGGTCAGCGGGGCTCCGAACGGAGGGTGGCTGCCTTTTGGCGCTTGGCTATTGCTCTGGAGGGGTGGGGCGGCGGGGTTGGGTCACATTGAGGCTGGTTCCGCGGCTTCTGTGCGCAGCGGGAGGCGGGCTGGCCAGGTGAGCAGGTAGTCGTCGAACGGGTCGGCCTTCAGCGGGGCCTGGCGGTTGAGCCGGTCCGCGGCCAGGTCCGCCAGGTCCATGAGGCGCTGGGCGCTGCGGGCGCTGGTGAACCGGCCCGCGTAGGCGGCCGCGACCGCGCTGCGCTCCGCGCGGTTCGTGAGCACCTCGTCGATCCGCGCCAGCCACTCGATGGCCGTCCGGCCCGGGGCGACGAGGAACCGGTCGTCCGGGGTGGCCTCGGGGACGCCGCCGATCGCGGATGCGAGCACCGGAACGCCGAGCGCCTCGTACTCGAGGGCCGCCACGCAGAACGTCTCGATGAAGCCGGGGATGACGCGCGTCGGGAAGACGCCGATCTCCGAGGTGGCGCGCAGGCACTGGGCGTCGTGGGAGCTGATGTTGCGCAGCACGGTCAGGTTCGCGACCGTGCGCGCCCGCTCGACGAGCTGGTCACCGAGGGAGCCGGTCCCGGCGATGACGAACTCGAGCTCCGGCCGCGTCGCGAGGGCGAGCTCGGCGATCGCGACCAGGGTGTCGAGGCCCTTCTCCTCCTCCAGGCGGCCGAGGGTGGAGACCAGCACCGAGTCCTGGCGCAGTCCCGCGCGGTGACGGAACTCCCTGAGCTGCTCCGTGTCCGGCTGCGCGAACGCGGCGGGCGGCAGGCCCGGGTAGCGCAGCACGATCGACTCGGCCAGGGTGTCCGCGAGGCGCGCGCCGCCGATGACTTCGGCCCCGGCCAGGAAGCGCTGCGCCGTGTAGTGCGACACGGTGCACAGCACGTCGGCGCGCATGGCGTCGCCGAACAGCGGGCCCGCCGAGCCGTCGGCGAGGTGCTCGCAGACCGATTCGAGGACGTCGCTGCCCTCAATGCTGTGGATGACTATTGGCCGGCGGCCGAGAAGGCCGAGCGCGTCGGCGACCCTATTCGCGATCGTCGCGTGCGGGTCGATGTAGTAAGTGTTTATGACGTCGATATCATTTGCCAGCGCGACGCTGAAAAGCTCGGCCGCGACCGCGCGGAGCAGATGCCCATCGGGCACCCGGCGGTTTCCGCGCACTTCCTTAACCTGGTGGACCTGGACTCCGGCGCCGGCGTCGTCCTCCGGATCGGCGGACACCCCGCAGTACGTGACCTGATGCTGCTCGGCTCCCGTGAGCGCGGCAAGCGCCGTGTTATTCCATAGCGCTTGCTTTGCGTGCCCCGACCGGTATGGCGGGTACTTGCTGAGCGTGACGAATCGGGGCTGCTTAGTCATAGAGGACATCCGGTGGCTAAGGTAAATGGCCTGGAAAGGGTTGCTTGCGGTGGCAAGCGACCCCATGATGCGGCACGCGCGACGGCATTGTCAATAAGCCGTAAAGCGCCCTGTTCCGGGGCCCGGCCGACCAGCCCGGCCCGCTTATACAGGCAGCGGTCCGCAACACGCCAGACTGTTATCAAGCACTTCATCTACTGTTTATTTTTGTGGGTGATTGATGAAACCCGATCGGGCTGGGACGGCTGGTCGTCCGGGCCCTGATCGCACTGGTAGGCCCGGATGTTCGCGGCGCTGTGGCGGCCGGAGGCATCGCCGGCGCCCGCCCTCCGGCCGTCGCCAACAAACATGCGAACGACCGCGCGTTCACACGGGCGAGTGAGGGCGGCAGACGTTGCCACCGAGTTATTTCCTTTAAGGTTCAATAACCAATCGGAAATGCCTTTACATTAAGCGGGCAACTCGCAGGTCGAATTCCTCATGATATTCCGAAGAACACGACATCACGGACAGTAATCACATTAACGCGAGAAGTCATGCGGATGACCGGTAGACGCGCGGAAGCCGTCTCGTCGGGGGAATCGGTGCGTCGCGGGAGGGCCGTCTGGCGACCGGCTACGGACCTGGCGGCTCCGGCGGCCCACCCGTCGACGGGGCGGGGCCAGCTCCGGGCACAAAGGCGCGGCTCCGGTTGTTGTAAGCACTGACGGAAATCCCCTCTTTCCAGTTGACCGGCAATTATCGCCGAACTTACGAGAAAGCGAAGCTTAAGAGCATGCCGTCACGGCTCAGGCAGTCGCCGTGGCAAGGCACGATAGATAACGCCATGACGACACTCAGCGACCTGCTCCCCCCGCCGTCGGAGACCCCGGCGGACCCGGATGCCATCTTCAGCACCTTCGCCGATTGGGCGAAGGAACGCGGCCTCGCCCTCTACCCGCACCAGGAAGAGGCGCTCATCGAGGTCGTCATGGGGTCGAACGTGATCCTGTCCACCCCGACCGGCTCCGGCAAGTCCCTGGTCGCCACCGGCGCGCACTTCACCGCGCTCGCCAACGGCCAGCGCAGCTACTACACGGCGCCCATCAAGGCCCTGGTCAGCGAGAAGTTCTTCGCGCTGTGCGAGGTCTTCGGCCCCGCCAACGTCGGCATGATGACCGGCGACGCCTCGGTTAACCCCAAGGCGCCAATCATCTGCTGCACGGCCGAGGTGCTCGCCTCGATCGCGCTGCGGGACGGTGCGGAGGCCGACGTCGGCCAGGTCGTCATGGACGAGTTTCACTACTACGCCGACCCGGACCGGGGCTGGGCCTGGCAGGTCCCGCTCATCGAGCTGCCCAAGGTGCAGTTCATCCTCATGTCGGCCACGCTCGGCGACGTCACGCGGTTCCAGGAAGACCTGACCAAGCGCACCGGCTGGCCCACGGCGGTCGTCAAGAACACGGAGCGCCCGGTCCCGCTGGTCTTCTCCTTCAGCCTCGAACCGCTGCACGAGACGCTGAACGAGCTGCTCACCACCAACCAGGCCCCCGTCTACGTCGTGCACTTCACCCAGGCGGCGGCGCTTGAGCAGGCTCAGGCCCTCATGTCCACCAACGTGTGCACCCGCCAGGAGAAGGACGCGATCGCGGAGCTGATCGGGAACTTCCGGTTCGCCTCCGGGTTCGGCAAGACGCTCTCCCGGCTGGTGCGGCACGGCATCGGCGTGCACCACGCCGGCATGCTGCCCAAGTACCGCAGGCTCGTCGAGACTCTCGCGCAAGCAGGCCTGCTCAAGGTCATCTGCGGCACCGACACCCTCGGCGTCGGCATCAACGTGCCGATCCGCACCGTCGTCTTCACCGCCCTGTCCAAGTACGACGGCAAGAAGACCCGGCTGCTTCAGGCGCGCGAGTTCCACCAGATCGCGGGCCGGGCCGGCCGGGCGGGCTACGACACCGCCGGGCGGGTCGTCGTCCAGGCACCCGAGCACGTCATCGACAACGAGAAGTCCTACGCCAAGGCCCTCGCCAAGACCGGCGGCGACGCCGCGCTGGCGCGTCGGCGGGTCGTCAAGAAGAAGCCGCCGGAGGGCATGGTCTCCTGGGGCAAGCCCACCTTCGAGCGCCTGGTGGCCGCCGAGCCGGAGCCGCTGACTTCGTCCTTCACGGTCACGCACGCGATGGTGCTTAACGTCATCGACCGGCCGGGCAACGCCTATCAGGCGATGAAGCACCTGCTCACCGACAACCACGAGGACCGGGCGAAGCAGCGCAAGCACATCCACCGGGCCATCGAGATCTACCGGGCGCTGCTCGCCGGCGGCGTCGTCGAACGGCTCGACGAGCCCGATGAGCAGGGCCGGTACGTCCGGCTGACCGTCGACCTGCAGTACGACTTCGCGCTCAACCAGCCGCTGTCGCCCTTCGCCCTGGCCGCGATCGACTTGCTCGATAAGGCGGCCGACACCTACGCGCTCGACGTGCTTTCCGTCATCGAGTCGACGCTCGATGACCCCCGGCAGATCCTGTCCGCCCAGCAGTTCCGCGCCCGCGGCGAGGCGGTCGCCGCGATGAAGGCCGACGGCATCGAGTACGAGGAGCGGATGGAGCTGCTCGACAGCGTCACCTATCCCAAGCCGCTCGAGGACGTGCTTGAGGCCGCCTACGAGATCTACCGGCGCGGCCACCCGTGGGTCGGCGACTACATGGTCTCCCCCAAGGCCGTCGTCCGCGACATGTTCGAGCGGGCCATGACGTTTGGCGAGTACGTCCAGTTCTACGGCCTGTCCCGGTCGGAGGGGATCGTGCTCCGCTACCTCGCCGACGCCTACAAGGCGCTGCGGCAGACCGTCCCCGACGAGGCCAAGTCCGAGGAGCTCACCGACCTGATCGAGTGGCTGGGCGAGCTCATCCGGCAGGTCGACTCCTCGCTGGTCGACGAGTGGGAGAAGCTCACCAACCCCGACCCGTCGTCCGCCGAGCTGCGGGCGCAGCCGAAGACGCTGACCAGCAATACCAGGGCCTTCCGGGTGCTGGTGCGGAACGCGCTGTTCCGTCGGGTCACCCTCGCCGCCGTCGAGCGGTACGACGAGCTCGGCGACCTGGACGCGGCCGGCGGCTGGAACGCCGCCGCCTGGGAGGAAGCCCTCGACCCGTACTTCGAGGCGCACGACGAGATCGGCACGGGCCCGGACGCCCGCGGCCCGGCGATGCTGATCATCGAGGAGGGCAAGACCGCCTGGACGGTCCGCCAGATCTTCGACGACCCGGCCGGCGACCACGACTGGGGCATCTCGGCCACCGTCGACCTCGCCGCCTCCGACGAAGAGGGCGCGGCCGTGGTCAACGTCACCGACGTCGGCCAGCTCTAATCTCGTTATGTCGGTATTGTTATTAACCGCTGACTCTTATCCTGCTATACCTGTATCCACTGACGGGGAGCTTGCCGGGGGGATACGGGGGCAGCTTGCGTGGTAGTGCAGTCGTTCATGGCAATAGCTATCTTGGCTATTACGTCAGTCGGAGCGGGCGCGGCGGGAGACAGTCAGGCAGACGTCTGCTCGGACGCCATCACGCAGTCCGCGTCCGTGAATTCGGTACTCACCCTGCGAACCGCGTACCGCTCGCAGGTCAACATCACTGAGCAGACCACGATCACCGTCCCCGACGCATGGTCGGGGGCGAAACTCCTCGTCGGCGGCAGCACCTCTCGATGGGATGCACTTGATTGCTTCCTGCCGGTTGATCAAGACGTTTACCGTAACGCGCCGCCAACGATTAAAACGGCCGATTCCAAGGTCGTTATCGTCGATTCCGCGACCGTCACGGCAAACCCGGCGGACATTTTCTACCATGACCGGCCGACCTGGAACGTGGGCCTGTGGCGCGTCTCCAAGGACGCGAACTCCCTGGCCGTGCAATTCGGAAACTTCACCGAGCCCATGCCGGTCAAGTGGACGCTCGCGCTGCGGACGGACGGACTGCCGATCAGCCAGCCTCAGCCGCTGCCGACCAGCGAGGACGGGCACGGAGACCTCACCTGGACCGCTTCCACCGGCAAGTACGGCACGGTCTTCGAGACAGCGACCGTTGCCTTGCCGGACAGGCTGACGTGGGAGTGGGACGACTGGACCCGGCCGCCGGCCTCGGCACCGACCTACTCAACGTGCTCGGCTACGGGCTGGCGTTCTACCTACTCGTCTGGTTCCTGAGCCGCCGCTTCGCCCGGCGGGCCGACGCCAGCCCGCAGTTGCGGGAGACGGCGCGGGCCGCCCAGTTCCTGGCGATTCTGGGCAGCGTGTTGTACCTGGCTGGATACCTCAACGATATTCTCATCGGCCTGGCCAATGAACAGGGCATATCCAAGCACTTCACAGGGACCCTTCAGGCTTACGCGGCGGCGCTGGCCGGAGCGACCTGTTATTTCAGCGCCCGCCGCAAGGAGAAGTACAGTTGGGCGTTCCGCGGCCTGTTCGCAGTAGCCATCGGGGCAGTTCCGGCGCTGTTGACGCGCCACCCGGTCACCCTCCTCATCGGCATGGCTCCCCTCGCCCTGGCGATGTTCCCCTTCTACGCCGGTATAGCGCTGTGGGCCTGCCGCTTGTGGAACTGCATCCGCCTCCGGGACGGCAAGGACCTGGCCAGTCCCCTTGCGACGCGACTGTCCGGCGCGCAACTACGCGTCTCCTATGCCGCAGCATTCATACTCACCGCGGTGGACATCGGCGACCCGGCGATTACCTCCACTCGAGACTGGAGCCACTGGTATCTGGCGGATCCGGCAGTCAGCCGACTGACCTGGGTAACGACCAGCGTCGCCTATAACGGCGAAAGCGACTGGCTCGACGGCGACTTGCAGATGGCGCTCTGGCTGCTCGTGGCGGTCGCATTCATTGCCGTGATTCGGGCGGCGGCCGACGACCAGCGGGACATCTTCCTCCCGTGGACCGGAAGCCTGGAGATCTGGTCGCTTATGATCCTCGTTGGTTTCGTGTTCGAGGGAGTCTGGGGCAACGTCGCGGCCGTCCCGGCGCCGGCCGGGCTGTTGTTCTTCATTCTCGGGTTCCGCTACGTCGCCTTGTCCAGGAAAGGCACGCCGACCATCGCCCACGGGATGGGCATAACCACGCCCGGAGCCAGCCACGACCGCCTTCTCGCACGGCACAAGCCGGCGTTCTTCGATGCCGCGGAGCGCATCGCCGATCTCAACAGCCAGCTCACTAGCAGCCCAAGCGCGGGGCAGAGCAGCACCGCCGAACGCGACACGCACGCTCAAGTGCGCGCTGAGATCGCCGAACTGCACGTCCGGGTTCCCGTTGCCGTCGACCGACCGCGTGGCCTCCGTGGGCGGCTGCGCCGGAGAAGGCAGCAGTACCTCATGTTGCCGCAGCCTGCTGACCCCGCCCGCGTACTGCTCGATTCCGGGCCATGGCTCGACTGGTGGGATAACGGCACGCAGGCCGTCCGCAGCGGACTGCCTCTCATCGTCGCCGCGACGACCTATGTCGTATACCGCGAAGTGCGAGACGGTGAGATCCAGCTTTCTTCGTTCCCGTTCGGCCTGTCGGATGCCTTTTTCCAAGTCATCGACTCGGCTCTCGCGTGGGCGCTCGTCGCCTTCACGTTCGGCGCCTTGCTGCCGTATATCCGCGGCATCAGGGGGCCCGTCAAGGGCGTCACGGTCGGGGTCGTCCACGCCGTCGCACTCGGGCTGGCCGACTGGATCTTCTACTGGGCCGGCGCCTTTACTTCGCCCGATTACGTCGTCGAGAGCCTTGTCTTCCTCTTCTTTCTCTCGACGCTCGGCGTGCTTGTCGACGTCAAGACCATCCAGCGGTACGGCGGATCGACGGGTCTTTTTAGCCGCATCTACCGGCTTGGCGACACCCGCGCGGTGATCACGTACCTCGCGGCGATCGTCGTCACCGTACTCGGGATATGGCAGCAGGCGAGCACCCTCAGCCAGGCGACGCAGCAGCGCGTGCAAACCGGGCAGCAGGTCGTGCAGAACATCAGCTCGGTGTACGGCGGTGGCTCCTCCGCGCCGTAGCGCGATGGCGTCCGGCTGGGGCTTAGGTGGGTAACCGCTTGAGCTGTCACGGGAACCTCCGCTAGCCTGCACTGCTCGTGAAGGTCGATTCGACAGTGGTCGCCCGGCTGCGGGCCGCGGGGTGCGTGTTCGCCGAGGAGGAGGCCACGATACTCGCCGCCAGCGCCGCCTCCCCCGAAGAGCTTGACGCGATGGTCGCGCGGCGGGCCGGCGGCGAGCCGCTGGAGCAGGTGGTCGGCTGGGCCGAGTTCGCCGGGCTGCGGGTGCTCGTAGACCCCGGCGTGTTCGTGCCCCGCCGACGCAGCGAGTTCCTTGTCGAGGTCGCCGTGCGGCTGGCTGGCCCTCAGGACGGCGGTGTCCCCCGCGTCGTCGTCGACCTATGCTGCGGCACCGGCGCGCTCGGGCTCGCGGTCGCTTCGCGGCTGGCCTCGCCGGCCGGCCTACGGCTGGCCGGCGTCGAGCTGCACGCGGCCGACCTCGATCCGGCCGCGGTCGCGTGCGCGCGGCGGAACGTCGAGCCGGCCGGGGGCCACGTGTACGCGGGCGACCTGTTCGCTCCGCTGCCCGGCTCGCTGCGGGGCCGGGCCGGAGTGCTGATCTGCAACGCACCCTACGTGCCGACCACGGAGATCGCGTTCATGCCGGCCGAGGCGCGCGACCACGAGGCGCTCATGGCGCTGGACGGCGGGGCGGACGGGCTGGCCGTGCTGCGGCGGGCCGCGTCCGACGCGGGTGCCTGGCTCGCGCCGGGCGGCGTGCTGCTGGTGGAGACCAGCGAGCAGCAGGCCCCTTTGATGGCCGACGTGATGACCGCCGCCGGGCTCACCGCCCAGGTGCACGAGGATGACGAGTCAGGCGCCACCGTCGTCGCTGGCGTGCGGCCGGTCGACAGCGCCTGAGGGGCGAAGCCGGGATGGTGGATATTCCTGCACACCGGACGGAGGGTGCGAAAATATCCACTATGCGGTGCCTGCATGGCCGAGCTGGGAGCGGACTCAGTTCGATAGGTTTCTTGCATGACGCTTAAGGTCGATGTTGCCGCGCGGCGGGGGCGGCTGGTGGAGCGGCAGCTGCTTGGTACGCCCGTTGCCTCTGTGGGCGAGGTCGCCGAGTCGCTCGTGGCGTTGCACGCCACCGATCCGGTGACGGTGTACCTGTCCGCGCGGGCGCGGAGCCGGTGCGCGGTCGAGGACGTGGACGCGGCGCTCTACGCGGACCGGGCCGTGGTGCGCATGCTGGGCATGCGGCGGACGGTGTTCGTGGTGCCCGCTGGGCTCGCGGACGTGGTGCAGGCGGCCTGCACCGATGACGTCGCCAAGCGGATGCGGCGGGGGATCGAGAAGGACCTGGCCGGCGGCGGGGTCGGCGACGGGGACCCCGGTGGCTGGCTGCGGTCCGTGGAGGAGGGGGTGCTGCGCGCGCTGGCGGCGCGGGGCGGCGGCGCGACCGGGGCACAGCTGTCGGCGGACGAGCCGCGGCTGCGGACGCAACTGGTCTACGCGCCGGACAAGTCGTACGGCGGGGCGGCCAACATCACGTCGCGAGTGCTCGTGCTGATCGCGGCCGAGGGGCGGACCATCCGCGGGCACCGGCGGGGCGGGTGGTCGTCCGGGCAGTTCGAGTGGTTCCTGCCGGAGGCGTGGCTGCGGGGCGGGCTGCCCGGGGGCGAGAACGCGGCGCGCGGCGCCGGGCTCGACGCGGGCCTGGGCGCCGGGTTCGACGCGGCTGCCGCGCGGGTGGAACTGGCGCGGCGCTGGCTGACGGCGTTCGGGCCCGGGCTGGTCGCCGACTTGCAGTGGTGGGCCGGGTGGACGGGCGCTCAGACGAAGGCGGCACTGGGGGCGCTGCCGGTGACCGAGGTCGACCTGGGCGGGCAGGCGGGGGTCGTGCTGGCGGACGACCTTGACTTCCCGGCCGAGGCGCCGGCGGGGGCCGCGCTGCTGCCCGCGCTCGACCCGACGCCGATGGGGTGGCAGTCGCGGTCGTGGTACCTCGACCCGCACGCGCCGCGCCTGTTCGACCGGACCGGGAACGTCGGGCCGACCGTGTGGTGGGCGGGGCGCGTGGTGGGCGGCTGGGCCCAGCGCGCGACCGGCGAGGTGGTGTACCGGCTGCTTGAGGACATCGGGGCGGACGCCGCGGCCGCCGTCGCGGCCGAGGCGGCGGCGCTGGAAGCGTGGCTCGGGCCGGCGCGGGTCACGCCGCGCTTCCGCACGCCGCTGGAGCGCGAACTCTGCGGGTAAGCGGCTTTGCCTTGGTCCTCGCCAACGGCATCCGGATCGAAGGCGGGTCGCCTTCTCTTCCGTGATGTCCGGGCGATTGTTCTGCAATGCCCTGAGCATCTCGTCAATGATTTGGCCGGTCCACCGGCTGGACGGGGCGTATGGTCCCGCTCACAGTAGACGGCTGATCTACGCGAGTTCGAGGCAGTGGGAGAGCGGAAGGAGGCACTGCTAGACCAGCTCTGGATGAGACTCCGGGCTGTTCAACTCGTCTGCCCGGCCGAAGTTAGTGAGGCTGCGCGCGACCTTGCTGGCGAGGTACATAGGGTCGTCAGGGAAGGGCCAGGTGATCAGTCGGTCGCTTCACTCCTGCGGCCGAGCCGCGGGAAGCTGATCGCGTTGGCGCGAGCTGACTTTGAGCAGGTCGAACCTATCAAAGCGCTATCGAAGCTTTGAAACAGGAGACTTGCCGGATGGCGAGATCATCCGTAGCACTCAGGTGCAGGCTGCTGCAGCGGGGAGGGAGGTTCTCTTGACAAATCCGTTGCACGAGCAAACTGCGTACGTTGAGGTTTTGACCCTGCCGCCATTCGCCCCGATACATTGAATGTGGGGGCAGGTGACCGGGCGCGTGGGGGGTTTCGTTGGCAGGCCCGAATTGAACCCCCATCGGCGTGACCCGCGAATACCGGCCGCTTACGGTGCCGCGTCAGCGGAGTTGCCAGGTGGGGCCCGTGGGGGTGTCCGTTACCTGGACGCCGAGGGCGTCTAGCTCGGCGCGGATCTCGTCGGCGCGGGGCCAGTTCTTTTCCTTGCGCGCCTGGGTGCGCTCGGCGAGCAGCCGCTCGATCGCGGCGACCTCCTCCGGGGTGAGATCGTCCTTGGTGCGGCGCTGGTCCACCTCGGCCGGGTCGAGGTCGGCGAGGCGGAGGCCGAGGAGGGCGTCGGCGGCGGCCACGACGGCGCGCAGGCCCTCGGTCGAGATGTCCGGGTCGCGGAGCGCGTCCTGCAGCGTGGCCAGGAGCTTCGGCGTCGCGAGGTCGTTCGCGATCGCGGCGTCGATCGCCTCGACGTACGCGAGCGCGGCCTTGTCGGTGTCGTCCACGAGGGCACGCGCCGCCTCGTAGGTCTCGGCCACCGGGAGCGGGCGCAGCGGCGCGACGCGGGCGATCAGGCGGCGCAGGGTCACCTGAGCGGCGTCCATCGCCGTGGTCGTGAAGTCGAGCTGGCTGCGGTAATGGCCACCGAGCAGGAACAGCCGGTAGGCCATCGGATGGTAGCCCCATTCGACCAGGTCGGCCAGGCGCAGCGTGTGACCCGCGGATTTCGCGATCTTCTGCGAGTCGAGCAGGATGAACTCGTTGTGCAGCCAGTACCGTACCCACGGCTGCTTGTCGTGCAGGAACGCCTCGGACTGGGCGATCTCGTTGACGTGGTGCAGCTCGCGGTGGTCGATGCCGCCGGTGTGGATGTCGAAGTGCTCGCCGAGCAGCGCCATCGACATCACCGAGCATTCCAGGTGCCAGCCCGGCGCGCCCCAGCCCCACGGCGAGTTCCAGCGCATCACCCGCCGGACGCCTGGCTCCTCCGCGCGCCAGAGGGCGAAGTCGCTGTTGTGCTTGCGGCCTTCCACGTGCTCGACGCGGCCGGTCTCGCGCTGGCCCGCGAGGTCGAGTAGCGCCAGGTCGCCGTAGCCAGGCGACTTGGACGTGTCGAAGTACAGGCCGGTCGGCAGCTCGTAGGTGTAGCCGAGCGCCTCGAGCTCGATCGCGAACGCGATCATCTCCTCGACGTACTGGCTTGCCCTCGGGTACACGTCGGCGGGCTGCACGTTAAGCGCGGCCATGGCCTCCAGCCAGTCCTCCGTGTAGAACTCCGCGATCTCCTCGACGGACCGGCGCTCCCGCGCGGCCGCGACCTCGAGCTTGTCCTCGCCGGTGTCGGAGTCGGCGACCGCGTGCCCGACGTCGGTGATGTTGACGACCGCCCGGACCGGGACCGTCTTCCAGCGCAGGGCGCGGCGCAGCGTGTCGGCGAACACGTACGGCCGCATGTTGCCCAGGTGCTGGTAGGAGTAGACGGTCGGCCCACAGCTGTACAGGCCCACGACATCCTTGGACGGCGTGAAATCCTCGATCCGCCGACCGAGCGAGTTGTAGAGCCTGAGCTGTTGTCCTGTCACCCAAGCCATGATAGGGGCTAGGAGTACAGCTCCTCGATCTCCTTCGCGTAGCGGTCGATGATCACCCGGCGACGGCGCTTCATCGAGGGGGTGAGCTCGCCCGACTGCGCGGTCCACTCAGCGGGCAGCAGCGTGAACCGGCGGACCTGCTCCGGCCGGGCCAGACGCGAGTTCGCCGTCGCGACGCCGCGCTCGACCTCGGCGACGACGTCGGGGTGGGCCGCGAGGTCGGCAAGCGAGTCGAAGGCGATGCCGCGTTCCCTGGCCCAGGCGGGCGTCGTCTCGGGGTCGAGCACGAGCAGCGCGGTGACGTAGTTGCGCCGGTCGCCGATCGCGCAGGCCTGGCCGATCAGCGGGTGCCGCTGGAGCTCGTACTCAACCGAGGCGGGCGAGATGTTCTTGCCGCCGGAGGTGATGATCAGCTCCTTCTTCCTGTCGATGATCTTCAGGAAGCCGTCGGCGTCAAACTCGCCGATGTCGCCGGTGTGCAGCCAGCCGTCGGCGTCGACCGTCGCCATGGTCAGCTCCGGATCCTTGTAGTAGCCGCCCATGACGATCGGGCCGCGTACGAGGACCTCGCCGTCGTCGGCGACCCGCACCTCCACGCCGGGGAACGCGCGGCCGACCGCGCCGGACCGGGCTTCGGCCGCGGGGGCGAACGTCGCGGCGTTGGACAACTCGCTCATCCCCCAGCCCTCGGTCAGCGGCACGCCGAGCGCGCGGAAGAACTCGACGATCTCCGGGTCGATCGGCGCCGACCCGGTCGCCGCGAGCCGGCACTCGTCCAGGCCGATCCGGGTGAGCACCACCTGCCTGACCGCGTCGGGCAGCGCGCGGACCGCGGCCGGGCTGACGTCCGGCAGCGCGCCGCGCAGCGCGGCGTGCAGCTTCTCCCAGACCCTCGGGATGCCCATCAGGAAGGTCGGGTGGACCTGGGCCGCGATCTCGAACAGGCGGAGGTGATCGGGGCAGTACGCCAGCGTGACCGGATGCGTCATGGGTGCCCAGTGGTCCAGCGTGCGCCCGGTGACGTGCGCCATCGGCAGGTAGGTGACGATCCTGGCCACGCCGTCCGCGCCGACCTGGTCCGCGAGCGGGGTCAGCTTCAGCGATGCCTCTTGCTCGTACCGCACGTTCCGGTGGGTGATCATGACGCCCTTGGAGCGGCCGGTGGTCCCCGAGGTGTAGATCAGCGTCGCCAGGCTGTCCGGGGTCACCTGGCGCCAGGACCGCTCGAACGCGCCGGGATCGCGCTCCCCCTCGGCCTGCCCGCGGTCAAGCAGTTCCCGCCAGGTGAGAATGCCATTCTCGGCGGCCTGGGCAGCGCCCCCGGCCTGAAGGTCGCCTTCCGCGCCGTCATCGCCCAGGACGACCAGCACGCGCAGTTGCGGCAGCCGAGCGCGGATCGAGTCGATCACGGGGAGGAACTCCCGCTCGGCGATCACCACGGTCGCCGCGCAGTGGGCGATCAGGTCGGCGGCCTGGTCGGCGGCGATCGTGGGGTAAATGAACACGGGAACGCCGCGGGCGTGCATCACCGCGTAGTCGGCGATCGTCGCCTCCGAGCGGTTGCGCGACCAGATCGCCGCGAACTCGCCCGGCCGCAGGCCGGCCGCGGCCAGGCCGAGCGCCGCGTCCCGCACCCGGTCATGGACCTGCCGGTAGGTCAGGGTCTGCCACGCGCCGCCGGCCAGCCACTGGTGCGCCACTACTTCGGGTACCTGCGCCACCGTCTGGGCAAACTCGGTGAGCAGGGTGGAGCCTGCGATCTCGTGCTCGATCGAGGACCGGACGGCGGCCACGTCGGCGGGGGCGCCAGGCAAGTCACTGGAAGTCATGGCGATCATTGTTACCCGCGCGCCGCCCGCTGACTAGAGCGGCGAGACCGGCTTTCACGTCATGAAATATCGGGTGGGCGAGCGGCTAGGCGCTCGCACAGGGCCGTCGTCTCGGCGGCCGGGGGGACGCCTACCTGGTCCCTGAGCAGTGCCGTCAGCTCCGTGTAGTGCCGGACCGCGCGGGCGGTCTCGCCGAGTGCGGCCCAGCTGGTCATCAGCTCGCGGTGGGCCGACTCGTTCAGCGGCTCGTGCTCGACCGCGCGGCGGAAGGCGGTGACCGCCGCCTGGTGGTTGCCCGCCGCCGCGTGCAGCCGGCCGGTCGCGAGCAGTGCCGTCTCGTAGCGGCGGCGCAGCTCGTCGCGGCGGACGCTCGCCCATTCGCCCGCGGTCATCCCCGCGAGGAAGTCACCGCCGTACGCCGCGACCGCCCGCCGCAGGTCGGGGAGCCCGGCACTCGCCGGGCGGACGCGGCCGGCGGCGGCGAGCGACGACTCGAAGGTGTCGACGTCGCAGTCGAACGCGCGGTCCCGGTTGACCGAGTAGTGGCCCGCGGCGTAGCGGACCCAGTCGTGGGCGCCGAGCGCGCGGCGCAGTTCCCGCAGCGCGGTGTGCAGCGCGTTCCCGAGCTGCTTGGCGGACAGCTCGGGCCACAGTGACGCCCGCAGTTGCTCCCTGGTCAGCGGCGGCGACGTGATCAGCAGGAACAGCAGCTCGCGGGGCTTGGCGTAGCTCCAGTCGGCGGCCGTCAGCGCGGTGCCCCCGAGTTCCACCGTCGCCTGGCCGAGCGCGCGCACCCGCAGCGGGCCGGACGGGCGATCGGCCGCCCCGCCCCCGGCCGCCCCGCTCCCGGTCGACTGTGCCCGCCGGGCCGGCCGAGCGGGACTGCCGCCGTTGCCCTGCGGGCTCGCCGACTGATTCGGCGGCGTCCCCGGGAAGATGGCGCTGGCGCCGGTCAGCGGCGAGAAGAGCGGCGGGCCCGGGAGGATCGGCGTCGCCCCGGTCAGCGCCGACGTCATGAACACGACGGGATCAGGCGGCGCTGTCGTTTTGGCCGGGGACGCGGCGGCCAAGGACACGCCGAGCGGGGGCGAGGCAGCCCAGGACAGGACAGCCGGAGATGGGGCGACTGGAGATGGGGCGGCCGGGGACGCGCCGAGCGGGGGCGAGGCAGCCGGGGACGGGGCGGCCGGTGCTTGGGTCTGCACCGGGGCGGACGACGGTGCCCGGATCTCCGCGCGGAACTCGTCTGGATCGGAGGCGGCGGCGCCCCGCCGCCAGGCGGAGTCATAGGCGGCCGCGCCGAGCGCGGCGTTGGCCGCCCGGATGGACTTCTCATGCTGCGGGCGCTCGCACGGCGCGAGGACGGTGCCGATCGCCGCGCGCGTCGCGTCCGCCAGGCCAAGCAGCCACGCCGCGCGCTCCATGCGGTCCGCGTCCGCGCTGGCGGCGGCACCGGCGGCAACACTGGCGGCGACGGCGACGGCCGCCTGGTCTTCCAGCACGCTCGCCATGCGCCAGCGGTCCCTGAGGTCACGGTGCGTGGCGTAGCTCGAGCGCAGCCGCGTCTCGGCGTCCCGGAGGTCGCCGCGCTCGAGCGCGACCAGGCCAAGCTGCTCCTCGCACCAGGCGATTCCCTCGCGGAACCCGATCGACCGGGACCGGTCGAGCGCCTCCCGCAGCAGCGCGACCGCCCGTCGCGGGTCGGCGCGGTACCGGGCCACCACGCCGAGGCTGATCAGCGACCAGGCGATGCCCTCGACGTCGCCGAGCGCACGGAACATCGCCAGCGCACCGGTGCACTCGGTTTCCGCCTGGTCCAGGTCGCCTTGCAGCCACGCGACGAAGCCCAGGTAGCCACGGGCGCCCGCCTCGGCGCGCTCGTCGCGGGCGGCCCTGGCCAGTTCGAGCGCCTCCCCGTGCAGCCGCGCCGACCTGGGGTAGTCGCCCTGCTCGCGGGCCACGCTGCCGAGCGCCTGCAGGCAGGCCGCGGCCCCGGGGTTATCGCCGAGCTCGCGGTACAGCAGCAGCGCGGCGTCAAGGCGGCGGAGCGCGGGCTGGTAATCGCACTGCAGGTGCGCGAGCCTGCCGCTGCCGTACAGCGCCCGCGCACGGTACCCGGGCGGCGCGCCCGCGCCGTCGGCCACGGCCTGGTCCATCCATTCCCGCACCTCGTGGTAGTGGCCGCGCAGGTACGCGTACCGGCCGAGCTGGCCGACGATCCGCAGCGCGGCCACGGCGTCGCCGCTGCTCCGCGCGTGCTCCGCGGCGGCTCGCAGGTTGGCCTGTTCCTGGTCGAGCCGGCCCAGCTCCGCCTCGAGCTCGCCCGCCGTGGCGTGCTCCACGCGGGCGCCCGCCCGCTCGGCGAAGCGGGTGTAGTAGGCGAGGTGGGCGTCGCGCGCCTGGTCCCGCTCGCCCGCCTGGCTCAGCTTCTCCGCCGCGTACTCGCGGATCGTCGCGAGCAGCTGATAGCGCTCGTTCTCGGCCCGGAGCAGCGACTTGTCCGCCAGCCGGGCCAGCAGCTCGAGCACGTCCCCGGCCGCGATGCCGCCGAAGGCGGCGACCTGCTCGGCGGCGGCGAGCGGGCAGCCGCCCGCGAACGTCGCCAGCCGCCGGAAGACCGCGCGCTCCTGCGTCGTCAGCAGGTCGTGGGACCAGTCGAGGGTGGCCCGCAGCGCCTGGTGCCTCGCCGGGGCGGACCGCGCGCCGCCCTGCAGCACCCCGAGCGCGTCGTCGAGCCGTTGCGCCAGCTGCCTGACCGACAGCACCCGGATCCTGGCCGCGGCCAGCTCAATCGCCAGCGGCAGCCCGTCGAGCCGCGCGCAGACCTGGGCGACGGCCTGCTTGTTGGCGTCGGTGATCGTGAACGACGGCGCCACCTGCCGTGCCCGGTCCTGGAACAGTATGGCCGCGTGCGCCCGGTCCAGCGGCGGCACCGGCCAGGATCGCTCACCCTCGACGCCGAGCGGCTCGCGGCTGGTCGCGAGAATGCGGAGCGCCGGGCAGTCGGTGAGCAGGCGCTCGGCGAGGCCCGCGACGGCGGCGGCGAGGTGCTCGCAGTTGTCGAGCACCAGCAGGACCGGCCCGCCGCCGGCGTCGCCGCGGGCGCCCACGTGCGCGGCGATGGCGGCGGCCTGGTCCGCTTCCTGAGTCTCGGGAACGCCGAGGGCCGCGGCCACCGCCGGCGCGACGAGCTGCGGATCGGTCAAGGGGGCGAGCTCAACCCAGGCGACGTCGGCTGGCTGGCCGGCACCGCTGGCATCGAGGGCATGGGCGCCGTCCGCGGCGGCCAGCCCGGTCGCGGCGGCCAGGGCCAGCCGCGTCTTGCCAGCGCCGCCCGGGCCGGTCAGCGTGAGCAGGCGGCACTGGGCGAGGGCACGATGCACCTCGCCGAGCTCCGCCTCCCGGCCCACCAGCGGCGTCAGCCGTACCGGGAGCTTTCCTGTGGTCAGCACCGTCATGTGTGAGCCCGCACGCTCCGCGTCTGCCGGTTGTCCGGTTTGTCAGTTCATTTCATTCATGAAGCTAACCAATCGCGACGCGGCGCGGAATAGGACACGGGCCCTGCGAGGCGATTATTGGGAATTCGTTTCACCCAGTGGCCCCCAGTGCTCTCCCTGTGCATCCCCTGGCCAATCCCCCGGTGTTCACGAGGCCGGCTGAACCTCGCCGGGCGGGCGGCCGTTCGCTGGAACGTACGGGGAACACGCCGTACCGGAACAACGCCGTACCGGACGACGAATCGCCGGATAACACGGGCGGGGAAACCAAGGAGGAAATCCGATGAGCAAGACCAACCGCCGGGGGCTGCGGGTCACCGCCGCAGGGGTGGCCGCGGGAGCGATCGCGCTGGCAGGCAGCGCGCTGGCCGCGTCGTCGGCCCAGGCCGCACCGCTGGCGCACAGTGCTGCCAGCGCGACCAGCTACCAGTTCGAGACCCTGAACAACAACAACGACCCGACGTTCAACCAGCTGCTCGGGATCAACAACTACGGCACGATCGCCGGGTACTTCGGCTCGGGCGCGGCCGGCCACCCGAACAAGGGCTACCTGCTCTACCCGGCCTACAGGCAGCGGAACTACGTGAACGAGAACTTTCCCGGCTCCGTGCAGACCCAGGTCACCGGGCTGAACGACCGGGGCGTGACGGTCGGGTTCTGGTCGTCGATGAACAACGCCAGCATGGTCAACGACAACTTCGGCTTCTGGGAGCGGAACGGCAAGTTCCACAACGCGGACTTCCCGACCGGCGACGCGGGCAGCCCGCCGGTGGACCAGCTGCTCGGCGTCAACGACGGCGGCATCGCGGTCGGCTTCTGGACGGACGCCAACGGCAACAACCACGGCTACACGGTGAACCTCAACACGGACCGGTTCAGCTCGGTCACCGATCCCGGTGCGCCCGGCGCCAGCCTGACGGCCGCGGCGATCAACTCGCGCGGCGACATCGCCGGGTTCTACACCAGCCCGGCCACCGGGAACACCGACGGATTCCTCAAGGTCCACGGCAAGTTCACCGACCTGTCCGTGCCCGGCGCGTCGTCCACGATGGCGCTCGGCGTGAACGACCGCGACGAGGTGGTCGGGACGTACACGGTCGGCAGCGGCAGCGGTGCGGTCATGCACGGGTTCACCTCGACCCCCCGGGGCGGCTTCGTCACGGTCGACGACCCGCACGGCATCGGGACCACCACGATCAACGGCGTGAACGACGCCGGTGACCTGGTCGGGTTCTACGTCGACGCGGCCGGCAACACCGACGGCATGCTCGCCCTCCCGCACAAGGCGTAGCCGCTAGCGGCCCGCGCGACGATCGCCCCGGCTCCCGGCCGGGGCGATCGTTTCGTTTTCCGCCGGGGCTGGCGGGCCCCCCGGTGAATCCCCCAGCGCCGCTGAACCAGTTCGGGGCCGGGGCCGTTCGCTGGGACGTACGGACTGTGCCGCACCGGACCGGTGCGGACGGGGACACTAAGGAGGAAGTCCGATGCGCAAGATCAACCGCCGGAACACGCGGATCGCGGCCGCGACGGTGGCCACGGGGGCAGCGGTGGTGGCGGGCACGCTGGCCGCGTCCCTGACGGCCACCGCTCAGGCCGCGCCGCTGACCCGGGCCACGTTGACCGCGCACGACTCGGCGAACCAGACCGCGCGGATCCAGCTGACGCCGATGCCCCAGGGCACGGTCAGGCTGGGCCGCGACCGCTCTGGCGCCGTTGACGCCACGGTGAGCGCCTTCGGGCTGACGCCGGGCTCGTCGCACCCGGTTGAGCTGGTCAACGGGGACGGCCGGGTGGTCGCCGGCTTCGGCACCTTGACCGCGAACGGCGTGGGCCAGGCCTGGGCCTCCCTCGGCAGCCGGTACCGGCATCACCTGGACGGCGCGCGCGTGGTGATCCTGAACGGCACCGCGGGCGACCCGGTCTCCGCCGAGCCCATCGCGCAGACGCGGCACGCCGACCGCGGTGGCACCTACTGGCTCACCCCGGTCGAGGTCAGCGCGGACGGCACGCGCTACGGCACCCCGCGGGGCTGGGCCACCGTCACCTACGACCCCTACGCGAAGACCATCTCGGTCACGGTAAGCGCCAGCGGGCTTACCCCGGGCGCGCACGCCGCGCACATTCACATCGGCAGCTGCGCGTCGCAGGGCGCCGTGCAGTACATGCTGATGGACTTCACCGCCAACGCCAACGGCCGGATCGTGCGCGAGACCCGGACGGTCACGGGCGTGACGACCCCGCTGCCCGCCAGCGGCTGGTACCTCAACCTGCACCAGGGCAACAGCAACAACATCCTGTCCAACGGCAACCCGACGATCAAATTCCGCCCTTTGCTCTGCGGCAACATCGTGCCGCAGGGCTAGCCGGCCCTCATCCGGGGAGCCGCGGGGGCGCTCCCCGGACGAGAAACCCACGAGACCGCTCCGGCTCCGCGCCGGGGCGGTCTCTGGCGTCTTGCGGAGTAGTTGGCGGCCGTCTTGCGGGGTAGTTGGCGGCGGCAAGTAACCACCAGTCGTTCCTCTTGCCGATGCTTTTGATCTTGCTTTTGGTGACATGATTCGCCCGACGGAACCGAGGCCGGGAGGTTGCGGCAATGTGGGAACGCGTGGAGAAGCGGGGCATCCAACGGCGCGGGCTGGTGCTAGGTCCCGGCGACCGGCCGCGCCCCGACCTGCCGGCGGGCACCGACCTGCTCCCCGCCATCAAGCACATCGTGGTGCTGATGATGGAGAACCACTCCTACGACAACTACCTCGGCACGCTCGCCGGCCGGGGCGACGGCCTGCCGGTTGACGCCTCGGGGACGCCGACCGCGGAGAACGCGCTGCCGAACGGGCAGCGCGTCGCCGGCTGGCACCTGCCGACGACGGTCCAGGTCAAGGGCAACCCGACGCAGACCTGGCACGCGAGCCACCTCGCCGACGACGACGGCACCTGCGGCGGGTTCGCCGCGTCGGTCTGGCAGACCGTGGCCGGCGCCGACCCGGCCGTTCCGATGGGCTACTGGACCGAGGCGGACCTGCCCTTCTACCACGGGCTCGCGCGGGCCTTCCCGGTGGCGGACCGCTGGTTCTGCTCCTGCCTGGGGCCGACGTTCCCCAACCGGCGGTTCCTCATCAGCGGCACCGCGCACGGCCTTATCGACGACCTGCCCTGGGACCTGGTGGACTACCCGCCCGCCGGGACGATCTTCGACGCGCTCTCCTGGCACGACATCTCGTGGGCGAACTACCACAACGTGCGCCCGGCGCTCGTCGTGCTCAGGCGGCTGCTCGGCGGGAGCGGCCTGGTGTTCCTCCGGCGGCTCGCGGCGCTCGGCCGGTGGATTCCCGGGGTGGCGAACGCGGTCCGCGGCAACAAGTCGTTCACCGCCGACCTGTACCCGCTCGGGCTGGCGGGTGCCGTGCGGCACCTGCGGACCACGACTCAGTTCTTCGCGGACGCGGCCGCGGGGACGCTGCCCGCGGTGTCGGTCGTGGACCCGGACTTCGACGCCTACTCCGAAGAGAACCCGCAAGACATCGCCGACGGCGAGGCCTTCTCCGCCGCCGTGATCAACGCGGTGATGCACGGGCCGGCGTGGGAGTCCACGCTGCTGCTGTGGATCTACGACGAGCACGGCGGCTATTACGACCACGTGCCGCCGCCCGCCGCGGTGGCGCCGGACGACGTGCCCGCGCAGAACTGGCAGCTCGCCCGGCCCTGGGCGCGCGCCCTGCTGCGCGCGCTCGCGCCGAAGCTGCTCGCGCAGCTTGAGAACGCCGACGACGGGCCGGTCAGCTACGAGCGCTACGGGTTCCGGGTCCCGGCGGTGATCGTCTCCCCCTACGCCCGGCCCGACTTCGTGCTGCACGACGTCCTCGACCACACCTCGGTGCTCAAGCTCATCGCGGAGAAGTGGAACCTGCCCCCGCTGACCCGGAGGGACGCCGCCGCGATCTCCCCGCTGGGCGCGCTCGACCTGGACGCCTCGCCCGCGTTCCTGGTCCCGCCGGACCTGCCGGCACCGGGGAAGGGCGGCTTCCAGCCCTCGGCGCGGCCGGGCCGGCGACTGGAACGGCGTATTGAAGAGCGGCTTACTGAAGAAGGAAGTCGGCGCAGCGCTCGCCGATCATGATCGTCGGGGCGTTGGTGTTGCCCGACGTGACCGCCGGCATGACCGAGGCGTCGGCGACGCGCAGCCCGTCGACGCCGTAGACCCTGAGGTCGGCGGGGCTGACCACGGCCAGGTTGTCGATGCCCATCCTGCAGGTGCCGACCTGGTGGTGGTACGTGATCAGGTTCCGCATGCCGTACTCGATGAGCTCCTCGTCGGTGCGGACGTCCGGGCCGGGAGCGATCTCGCGGGCGCGGAACTCGTCCAGCGCCCTGGCCTGCCCCACCGCGCGGGACAGCTTCAGCGAAGCGAGCAGGGCGCGCACGTCGGCCCGCTCCTCCAGGTAGTGCGGGTCGATCACCGGGTGGTCGGCCGGGTTCGCCGACTTGAGCCAGAGCCGGCCGCGGCTCAGCGGGCGGATGATGCCGGCCACGATCGCGTAGCCGTCGCCGTACTCGAGCTGCGGGTAGCCCTCGACCGGCATCGGGAAGTGCGACATCAGCGGTTGCAGGTCCGGTGCGGTCATGCCGGGGCCGCTGGTCGCGAAGAAGTGCGCCTCGAGGTTGTTGGCCTTGCCCTCGGGGATCTTCCGCGCGGACTCGTACAGGAGCGTCGCCAGCGCGTGGTCGTGCAGGTTGGCGCCCACCCCCGCCAGGTCGGCGCGCACGTCGAGGCCGAGCGGGCGCAGGTCGTCGGCCGGGCCGATGCCGGAGAGCAGCAGCAACTGAGGCGAGCCGATCACCCCGCCGCTGACGATGACGTCGCCCGAGCAGTGCAGTTCGGTCGCCGCCCACGCCGGGAGGGCCAGGCGCGGTGCCGAGTCAGCCGGGTCCGTTCTGGATGAGTAGACCAGGCCGCGGCGGCGCAGGGCTACGCCGGCCGCGCGGCCGGCACCGTCGAAGACCAGGCTTTTGACCTGGGCCCCGACGATGACGGTGAGCAGCGGGTTATCCACGATCGGCTCGATGAACGCGGTCCAGGTGGACATCCGGCGGCCGCCGGAGACGGTCATGTGGGTCAGGCCGACGCCGAGGATGTCGCCGGCGTTCGGGTCGTCGTTTCTCGGCACGCCGACCTCGGCGGCCGCCTCGATCATGGCGAGCGTCGCCGGGTTCGGCTCCTTGATGTGGGTGACCGGGAGCGGCCCGCCGACCCCGTGGTACTCGCTCGGGCCGTCCTCGTAGTCCTCGGACTTCTTGAAGTACTCCAGGACGTCCCGGTACGACCAGCCCGGCGCCCCGTTGTAGGCCCAGGCGTCGAAGTCGGACTTCGCGCCCCGGATGTAGATCATGCCGTTGAGCGCGCTCGACCCGCCGAGCACCTTGCCGCGCGGCCAGAAGAGCGGGGTCTTGAGCGAGTGCTCCTGGGGCTCGGTGTTGTAGGCCCAGTCCTCCGGCGAGTTCCACAGCTCCCAGGAGCGGTTGGGCTTATGGATCGCCGGGTTGTAGTCGGGGCCGCCGGCCTCCACCAGGGCGACCTTGCGCCCGGCGTCGACGAGGCGGCGGGCGATCACGCAGCCAGCGGAGCCGGCTCCCACGACGATGTGGTCGAACTCTTCGGCTGACATGCCGCCTCCCAGGTCCCGGGGCCGGGCTGACGCCTGGCGCTCGGCCGTGCTCTTGGTCACATCATGCGAACTTCGCCCGCGATGTCATTGAGGCGGCGGCACAAAAAAGTGCGCCTGGCGTCTTCGTCCTTGTGGCCACGAAGACGCCAGGCGCCGTGAGTGAGCGGGTACGCGACTACACGATGGTGCTGAGCGTGGTGTCGTCGGTGAGGCTGGCGAGCGGCGGGCGCTCGACCAGCTCGTTCAGGTGCTCGTCAATCCGCAGGCCGTCCTCGGTCGCGACGGCGTGCAGGTAGGTGTCCGGCTGTTCCCACAGGCCGGACACGCCATTGCTGAGATCCCGGTCGAGGCGCTGGGCCAGGCCCTCGCGCGCGGCCACGGTGCGCAGCACGACCGAGGACATGCGGCTGAGGTTGGCGAGCGACTGGTGGCGGTTCTGTCTGGTACCCAGGTCGACCTGGGCCATGGCCTTGAGGCCGACCTGGTCGAACACGTCGATCAGCATGCCGATCTCCACGCCGTAGCCGGTGAAGAACGGGACGCTGCTGAGTACCTCGCGACGCGCGGCGAACTCGCCGGCCAGCGGCTGCACGAAGCCGGCCAGCTCCGGGTAGAAGAGGTTGACCAGCGGCTTGGCCATCAGCTCGGTGACCCGGCCGCCCCCGTCGGGGATTTTTTCCTCCCCTTGCTTAAATGGCCGCCGGAAGGCGGCCTTGACGAACTGCAGCTGGGGATCCGCGAGCAGCGGGCCGAGCGTGCCGTAGACGAAGTGCTCCTCGAAGTCATCGGTGTCGGCGTCGGCGAACATGACGATGTCACCGCGTGCTACCGACAGGGCGCGCCACATCGCGTCGCCCTTGCCCTGGGCCGGGCCGTAGGCCCGCATGAGCTCATTCTCCGAGTAAACCTCGGCGCCATGGGCACGGGCGACATCGGCCGTGCCGTCGGGTGAGTCCGCGTCGATGACGATGACCTGGTCCGGAAGCCCGGTCCGGTCCCGGAGGTCGTTGACGACGGAGAGGATGCTACCGATGGTGCCTGCGACATTGCGGGCCGGGAAGATCAGGGTCGTGGAGGGTCGCTCCGCCCCGTTACCGCCCGATCCCCCGAGACCTTCGAAGTCCCGGTGGTGATACGAGCGCTGCTCAAACCATTCCCAGACTGTCATGCTCATATAACGAAATCCTGATTCGTTTGGTTGCACCGCGGTGGAAGTTGTACGAGATGGTATCTGCCTCCTTTGCCGGGTTAGGTGGTCTACCCCATCCGGAGCGGGAGTATGCGACGAGTTACTCGACAGTAACTCGCAAAGCGGGGCAAAGCCGGGCGATATTCAGGCCGATCTAACCGTCGCTCTTGTCCTGATGTAACGGGTGCGCGTGATATGACCTAACAACGGTCAACAAATCACGCTAATGGCACCTTTTGTTCACCCGGGAGACGGGTAGCGGACGATCGCCGCCGGTTCGATGTCGACGGGGACGTCCGGGCGCGTGAATGTTCCAGGAAATGGGCGCCCCGCGACAAGGGAGGACTTATGCGTCCAAGAACCGGCATCGCCGCGTTCGTGGCTCTGGTCGGCGTGGCGGGACCACTCGCCGCCGCCGCCTGCCCGAGTCGGCGCGGAACCCGGGCCAGCCCACCCCGGTCGGCTCGTTCAACGTCACCGAGCTCGGCGACAAGGCCGACAAGGTCGGCAAGGACGACAACTTCCGCGGGCTGGCGCTTTTCAACAACGTGCTGTACTACACCAAGGGCAGCGGCGGCAACGGCGTCGACACGGTGTACTTCCTCGACACCACCGGGACGGCCTGCCCGGACGGCGTCGGCGTGCCCGCCGCCAACGCCCCGCTGCCGACCACGAGCATCGCGTCCACGCTGACCTCGGCCGGCCTGGCCAGCAACATGTGCGTGCTGAAGGGCTTCCCGACCGTCCTCGCCAAGTCGGCGACGGACGCGTCCGACTACCCGTTCGGCCTCTGGTTCGCCAACCCGACCACGCTCTACCTGGCCGACGAGGGAGCCGGCGACAACGCCTACGCCAACGGGTCCTACACCGCGGCGGCCGCCTCCACCACCACGGCCGGCCTGCAGAAGTGGGTCTACAACGCGACCGCGGGCGAGTGGCAGCTCGCCTACACGCTGCAGAACGGCCTTGACCTCGGCACGCCGTACAGCGTGCGGGGCTACCCGACCGGGACCAACTCGGTGACCAGTCTTCCGTGGGCGCCGGCTACTCGACGGCCTGCGGAACATCACCGGCAAGGTCAACCCGAACGGCACCGTCTCGATCTGGGCGGTCACCTCGACCGTCAGCGGCGGCGGCGACCAGGGCGCGGACCCGAACCAGCTGGTCTCGGTCACCGACAAGCTCGGCGCGACCTCGCTGCCGTCCGGTGAGAAGTTCCTCACCGTGGTGGCCCCGCGCTACGGCCAGGTAGTGCGCGGCGTGTCCTTCACGCCGGGCACCCGCCAGTAACGCGGGCGAGTAGCACCGGCGGCTCACCAGAAGCGGCCGGCTCCCGTGCTGGAGTCGGCCGCTTCCGTGCGCGGCGCGGGCACGGAGCCACCCTCCTCGCGGACGGCCTGCTCGTGCGAGGCGAGCGCGGCCACCTGGGTTCGGGAGTTGTAGCCGAGCTTGCCCAGGATGTGCTCGAGGTGCGCGTCGACGGTCCGCTTGGACACCACCAGGCAGGCGGCGATCTCCCGGTTGGTCAGGCCCCGGGCGACCAGCCCGGCGACCTCGCGCTCGCGCGGCGTCAGCAGCTGCCAGTGGCCCGCGTACGCGGCGTCCTCCGGGTCGACCTCCGGGTGGCCCGAGCCAAGCGCGGCGCCGTGCTCCCTGACGATCCCGGGCAGCCGGTACCGCGCCGCGCCGTCGGCGTCCGTCGTGCGCAGCACGACCGACTTGTCCACTAGGCCGACGAGGGTGTCGAGGATCTCGTCGGCGCCGAACTCGTCGCCCGCGCACGCTTCTTCCGCGGCGGCGAGGTCGAAGTCGCCGGCGAAGACCGACAGCCGGCTCCACAGCAGCCGCTCGGCGGGCGAGCACAGGTCGTAGCTCCAGCTGATGGACGCCTGCAGCGACCGCTGGCGCTCGCCGGCCGCCGTGCGGCCCTGGCCGAGCAGCCGCAGCCGGCCCGGGAGCCGGGCGAGCAGGTCGTCAAGGCCGACGGCGCGCAGCCGGAGCGCCGCGAGCTCGATCGCGAGCGGGATGCCGTCGAGCAGCCGGACCAGCCGCGCGATCTTGGGCAGCGTGTCGGCGGTCACCTCGAATCCCGGGGCCGCCGCCCCCGCCCGGTCGGCGAACAGGCTCACCGCGTCGTCGGCCCGCAGCGGGGGAAGGCGGAAGACCACCTCGCCCGGCAGGTTGAGCGGCTGACGGCTGGTCACCATCAGGACCGGGCCTTCGCCGCCGCGCAGGATCGCGTCGGCGACGTGGGCGCAGGCGTCGACCACGTGCTCGCCGGTGTCCAGGATGAGCAGCACGCGCTCGCCGCTCAGCTGGCCGGCGAGCCACTCGGGCCCCGGCTGGTCCCGCTGGGCCGCCTGCCCCCCGGGCCGGGCCGCCTGCCCGGGCGGCCCGGGCGGCCCGGGCAGGCCGAGTACGGCCGTCACCGCGCGCGTGACGGCGCCCGCGTCCCGCGCGGCAGACAGGTCAGCGAGAAATACCCCGGCGGGGAATGCCCGCGCGCGGCTGGCCGCCACCTTGACCGCCAGCCGCGTTTTTCCCATGCCGCCCGGTCCGGTGAGCGTGACCAGCCTTGACCTGGTAAGCGCGTCCTGGACGGCGGCAGCCTCCTGTGACCGCCCGAAGAACCTCGAGGTCTCCGCGGGCAGCCTTCCCCCGTGCATTATCAAAGTTGTCCGACCCTTCCCCCGGTCCTGACATTATTACGTTCCGCGGTCGATGTCAGAGGGTTGCGGGAAGCCGGCGGGGGGTGACCAGAAATCGCGAATTCAGGCATGACGCTCCTCACACGGGTATCAGGGGCGGCATTCAGTCGCGGTGGAATACCTGGGGGCGGACCACGTTGTCTCCTTAGTGACGGGCCGCCTCCCAGGGGCCGTCACGACCCCCTTCCCCTGTTAGTCACTCAACAACACACGTCTGCCCATGCTCTTTGCCTCGTTCCGCCGCGTCAGGTCCACCCGTCCCGGCTTCCTTTACATTTCCCGGCTTACCGCGACCGCGACGTTCGCCTACCTGCTTGCCTTGGTTATCCCCGCGGGAACGTCCCGGCCGGTGCTCGCGCCGCTCACCGCCCTGCTCGTGCTGCAGGCCAGCCTCTACCAGACGATCCGCAGCGCCATCCGCAAGGTGCTGAGCGTGACCGCCGGCGTGCTCGTGGCGGTGGGCGTCGCCGAGTTCATCGGCTTCTCCTGGTGGCAGCTGGCCGTGGTCATCGCCGCCGCGCTTGGCATCGGCCGCGCCCTGCGGCTGGGCGACGACATCCTTGAGGTGCCGATCAGCGCGATGCTGATCTTCTCGTCGGTGGGCGCGCACGCCGCCGCGACCGGCCGGATGGTGGACACGCTCGTGGGCGCCGCCGCCGGGCTCGCCGGCGGCCTCATCTTCGCGGGCAAGCCGCGGGTGCAGCCCGCCCGGGCGGCGGTCTGCCGCCTGGTGGGCCAGGTCGCGGGGCTGCTCGACCGGATGGCGTCCGACCTGGCCGACGAGGAGCGGGAAGGCGCCAGCGACGACCTGACCACTGAGGCCGCGCAGTGGCTCGCGCAGGCCAGGACGCTGCGCGATGAGATCGAGCGCGTTGACGACACCTTGCGCGAGGCCACGGAAAGCGCCCGGCTGAACCCTCGCGCGCTGGTCACGCCGTCCGGCGCGGTGCCGGTCACCGAGACGACGGTGGCGCTGCGCGGCGGCCTCGAGGCCCTCGAGCACGCGGCGCTGACGCTGCGCGGCCTGGCCCGCTCGGTCCTCGACAGCGCCGGGATCCAGACCGAGGCCAGCCCGGTCAGGGACCGGGAGACCCGGGTTCAGCTCGCGGGCGTGCTCGCCAAGCTCGGCGAGGCGATCCGCACCTACGGGCGGCTCATCCAGTCGACCCCGGCGGGCAGCGAGCCGCTGGAATCGGAGCTGGCCGCCGAGCTCGATGAGGCGCACCGGCTCCAGGACGAGCTCGCCGCCCTGCTCAAGCCGCAGGCCAGGCCGGACGCGCCGAGCGAGTGGCCGCTGCGCGGTGAGATCCTCGCCCACGTCGACCGGCTGCGCACCGGGCTTAACGTGGACACGATCCACCACGGCAACGGCACGACCGCGCCGCGCCGTCGGCGGTCCCGGGCAAGCACCGGTCCCATGCCGGTGGCGCGGCCGTCACGGCTGCGCCCGCGGGGTCAGCTGCTCCGCCCGACCCGTCAGCTGCTCCGCAATGCCTCGCGGTCGCGCAGCTCGGCCCACAGGCCGCGGTAGGCCTTCGCCGCCGCGCTTGACGGCGCGAAGACGGCCACCGGGGCGCGCTCCACCGACATCGTCTCGATGACGGAGAGGGCGGGGATGAGCGTCCGCGCCACCTCGTAGCGCTCGGCGGTGAGCTTCTCCGTGATCTCCCGGTGCAGCTTCTTGCGCCGGTCGACCATCGAGAAGAAGGCCAGGATGTCCGGGCGGTGCCCCTTGAACTCGTCGACGAAGTCCGACAGCTGCTCCAGGGTCCGCACCGACAGCGTCGTCGGGATCAGCGGTACCACGATGAGGTCGGCGGCGTGCAGCACGTTCTCGGAAACCAGCGAGACCGACGGCGGGCAGTCGAGGAAAACCACGTCGTACTCGGCCGCCAGCGGCGCGAGCAGCTTGGAGAGCTTACGGGCCGGCTTGCCACCGGGGACGTCGCCGAGTTTCGCCCCGCCGTCCTTGTCACTGCCGACGTCAAGCAGCAGGTCCATGTTCCGGTAGGTGAAGTCCGCCGGAATCAGGTCCAGGTTGTCGAAGTCGGTTCCCTTGATCGCGTCGTCCAGCGGGCGCTTGCCGCTGATCAGCGCCCGGCCGCCGCCCTTGACCCGTGGCTTGACCCGGAACATGAAGCTCGCCGCGCCCTGCGGGTCCAGGTCCCACAGGACGGCGCGCAGTCCGGACTCGGCGGCCAGGTAGGCGAGGTTGACCGCCGTCGTGGTCTTCCCGACGCCGCCCTTGATGTTGTATGCCGCATAAATCTGCATTTATGCGGTACCTCCCCCGGAGCAGGGCAGACATCCGGCGCTGCCCGTCCACGTCGGCGAACGCGGCGAACCGCCGCTCGAAGTCGGCCCGCGCCGCCCGCTGGCGGGCGGCGAGGCCGGCCGTGACCTCGCCCATCGCGAGCAGGGTCACCGCCGGCGCCTCGCGCGCCGCGAGCATGGCCGCGGCGAGCGCCCTGATAGCGCCGATTTGCACGTCTGTGTCTTGGAATTCTCCCAGACAGTCCTGGAGCCGCTTGAGGTCCCCCACCACCTTCGCGTACCCGGCGGCGTCGTACAAGGGCGCGAAGAACTCCAGCGCGTACCGCAGCTCCTTGCAGCGCTTGCGCAGGTCGTGCAGGGCCTCGGCGGGCGTGTCGGGGGTGATCGCCGCGCCGCGCCTGGCAACCTTGGCGAAGGCCACCCGGGTGCGCTCGGCGGCCAGCAGGCCGGTGGTCGCCCCTGCGGCCTTGCCGGCTTGCCCGGAACGAGCCCTGGTGCCTGCGGCCGGCTTCCCGTTTTCTTGCTTAATGCTGGTCAGGCGCGCGCGCCAGCCACTGATGAGCCCGGTGAACCGCGCCGAGCGCAGCCCGCGGACCAGGGCGCGGAACTCCTTGCGCCGCCGCTGCTCCAGGTAGGCGCGGAACGGCTCGAGGTCGTCCGGCTTGGCCGCGGCGAGGCCGCGCGCCGTCTCCTCGAAGTCGAGCAGGTGCACGTCCAGGTCCCTGGTCGGCGTCGTCAGGTCGCCGACCCACTTGAACTCGGCGGCGAAGGACGCGGACTCCTCGGGAGTGAGGCTCAGGGCGTCGCCGAAGAGCTTCAGCGCGCTGCGGGTCCGCCGCACGCTGACCCGCAGGTCGTGCAGGAACTCGGTGTCAATGTCCTTGAGGGTGCCGTCCACGTTCGCCTCGACCGTGTCGAGCAGGCGCAACAGGATGGCCGCGGCCGCCGCGCCGGCGGGCATGCCCGGGGTGATGGCGGCGTCGACCTTGTTGGAGTAATCGCCAGGACGGCGGCCGATGGCGCGCAGCGCGTCGGTTACCAGCCGGGTGCCGGCCGGCTGGACGCCGGGAACGGCGGCGATCAGCCGGGCGGCGCGGCGCGCCTGCCCCGGGTAGCCGCGGACCTCGGCGATCGTCAGCCGGGACGGCAGCGGGGCCGGCGGCTCACCCGGCCGCGGGCCGACGACGGTCGGCCGGTCGACGAGCAGCCGGGCGACCGTCTTGTTGTCCGCGTTCAGCAGCCGGTACACCGAGGTCACCGTGCTGGTGGCGACGAGGGGGATGAGGGCGCGCGGCGCAACGAGGCCCGCGATGCGGGTGCCGACCGGGCCGCCCGCGAGCGCGGCGAGCAGGTGCGGCCGGGACGCTTGCCAGCCCGTGACCAGCTGCGTCGCGGCCTTGCCGGGATCGGCGGCGGACAGCCGCAGCTCGCCGCCGCCGCGAGCGGGGACGTACTCCAGGGTCAGTCCCGCCTTGTGCAGCCGCCAGTCGAAGGTGTCGAGCCAGGTCGTGCGCTGCGCCGCAGCGCCGGCACCAGCGCCGGCGTGGTCGGGCAGCACGTTGAACTCCGCCGTGAGGGCCGCGAGTATGGCAGGCGTAATCTCATCCGACGTTTGCGGATCGTCACCCTCGGCAATGAAGCCTGCCAGGTCAGGGGTCATCGCAACTCCTCTCCCGGCGATGCTCACATCTCGAGGTATTTAATCATAAATTCACCATCGAGTGGTAATTGTGTTCACTGTCTATTAACGCTGCGTTAACTTTACCGGGTACCTGGATTGGTTTTGTTTCTTGACGGCGTCAAGTGGCCACGCAGGGCCGGTCGCGGCGCGGGCATCGGCGGGGCGAGGCATCCCCGCCTGCAGGCCCGGCCGCGGCGGTGAGTGCCCGCTCCGGCCCGGGCCCGGGGGGCGAGCGCCCGCGGACGTGTCCACCGCCCCCGACAGTATCGACGGCGCGGACCGGGAAAGCCGCCACCGTTCCTCCCGATGCCTGGCCTTCGCCGTGATAGGACGCGGCCGGGTCGGCCGCGGAAATAGCGCGCCTTGGCGTTGAGCCGAATCCGGGCACCGTACGTAGTTCCCTATGAGACGTTCTGTGGTCAATCGATTACGCGATGCATGGTTCGGTACGTCGGACGAGGAGCCGGTTATGCGCGAAGAGTTCTCTGGCAACCGATTGGGCTTGGCGCGGATGCTGCCGACGTATCGGAGGCCGGGCGCGCGCGCCGGAAGGCGCGCGGGGGGCCGGATCAGGTACGCCCACGGCGGGGCGCTGCCGCGGGTCGAGCCGTACTGCACCGTTCCCCAGGGGCCCGTGGTTCACCACGGTGTCCCGGGGGTGACGGAGACGGCAGGCGCCGGGGACGTCGCGGGTCTCGCTGACCTGGGCGGCGGGGCCTGGCTGGCCGAGACTCCCGCTGGCGGCCCGCGCGCCGACCTGTGGGTTCTCGTGTGCGGCGGTATCGCCGCGGCGGCTGCCTTCGCCGCGGCGTTCGTCGCCTCCGGCGGCGTGGCCAGTCACCCGGCCGCCCCCGGCGCGACGATGCCCGCCCTGGTCAGCCAGGCCTGCCCCGCCCCCGCCGCCGGGCCGACCGCTAAGCCGGGCCGATAGGCGCGGACGCCTGGCGGGCGGCGCGCCACGAGACCGCCGTCGCCGCCAGGGCCGCCGTGGTCGCCGTGAGCATCGCGGCGCGGTCGCCGGATACGCCGCTGATCGACCCGGCGACCGCGGGGAGCAGCGCGGCCCCGACCGCGGCGCCCATCTGGCGGCTGGTATTGACGACGCCGCCCGCGAGGCCCTGGTCGCCGTCGGACAGCTCGCGGCTGGCCAGCACAATCGAGCCGAAGGCCGTGCCCGCGCCGCCGAAGCCGACCAGGATCACCACGAACAGCAGCGGGCTGTAGCCAACGGCGGGCAGCTGGGTGAGCGCCGCGAAGCCGATCGTCGCGGACACGCCGGCGGCCAGCGCAACCCGGCGCACGCCGAACCGGCCGGCGAGCCGCGGGCCGAGCATGCCCATGGTGAACCCGGCCATGCCCTGCGGTGCGATGATCAGCCCGGTGGCAAGCGGCGAGAACCGCAGCACCTGCTGCATGTACAGCGAGAGCACGAGCAGCTCGCCGCCGTT
Source organism: uncultured Actinomycetota bacterium (assembly GCA_963767685.1). Taxonomy (GTDB): domain Bacteria; phylum Actinomycetota; class Actinomycetes; order Streptosporangiales; family Streptosporangiaceae; genus Trebonia. Next base: position 379,331 of record CAVYEZ010000001.1, on the reverse strand, counting down.
CCACACGCCGAGCAGGAAGGCCAGCGCCGCCCCGTTGCGCAGGCCGGGGCGGAGCAGCAGGCGGGGCCGGACGAGCGGCGCGGGATGGCGCGTCTCCGCCACCACGAAGCACGCGGCGGCCGCGACCGCGATCACCGCCGCGCCCAGCACGAGCGGTGACGTCCAGCCGAGCACATCGCCCTGGGAGATGCCGAACACCGCGAGCGCGACCGCCGCCGTGATCAGCACCGCGCCGCGCACGTCGAGCCGCCTGCCCCGCTGGCCGCCGGCGCCCGCCGCCCGCTCCGCGGCGGGAACGGTGATCAGCCGCGGCGCGAGGAAAGCGGCCGCCAGGCCGACCGGGACGTTGACGAGGAACACCGCCCGCCAGCTGGTCCACTCCACGAGCACGCCGCCGAGCACCTGGCCCGCGACGAAGCCGACGGACGCCATCGACCCGTAGAGGCCGATGGCCCGCGTGCGCCCCGGCCCCGCCGGAAAGCTCGTCGTGATCAGCGACAGCGCGGCGGGCGCGACCAGCGCCGCGCCCGCCCCCTGCACGATCCTGGACGCGACGAGCAGCACCGGGTCGCCGGCGAGCCCGCCCGCCAGCGAGGCCAGCGAGAAGACGACGAGGCCGACGATGAAGATGCGGCGGCGGCCGAGCATGTCGGCGGCGCGGCCGCCGAGGATCAGCAGCCCGCTGAAGGCGATCGCGTACCCGGTGACCACCCATTGCACCACCGAGGTGGCCACGCCCAAGTCACGTTCCATTGACGGCAGCGCGATATTCACAATGGTGAAATCGAGCACCACCATAAACGAGGCGACCAGGATCAACGCGAGCCGCAAGCGCGACCGGGCCGTGTCCTGGTGAATATCTCGCTCATTGTGGGTAGGGATGGCAGGGGAACCGGGGACGGAAGCGCGTTGTGCGGGCATGACGCCAATCAAGAAGAGGTGGATGGGAACCCAGCTAGCTCCAACTCTGACGATCACCGGGGGCGTGCCTGCGCGCAATGTTCGGCTCGTCACACTCCCCCGACCTCGCTGAGCCCCCAGTCCGACGAGAACTAAGAACGCGACATATCTTGTTGTATGGTATGGATGATCGCCCGGCCCGGGAGTCGTCCCGCCGGGGGACGCGGTTTACCAGGAGGTAATCATGAGCTGGTTCAAGGGGTTGGCAGCCCGGCTGTCGCAGTGGTGGAACTCAACCGCCAAGACCGCTAGGGAGCAGGGCGCAGGCAGGGCCGACGACCTGCGGCGCGGCGCGTCGGCCGGCGCCCAGCGGGCGGCGAGCCGAGTGCAGGACTTCCGCGACAGCGAGCGGGGCCAGCGGGCCGCGAGCAAGCTGAGCGACCTGCGTTCGAGCGACACGGCCAAGAAGGCGGAGGCCGCGCTCAACGACCTGCGCGCCACCGACGCCGCCAAGAAGGCGGAGAGCGCCCTGACCGACCTGCGTCAGCGCGAGCCCGTCAAGAAGGCCGAGGAGAGCGCCCGCAAGGTCATGCACGACCTGTTCACCGGCGGCTCCAGCGACTCAGGCACCGCCGGCAAGGACAGCTAACAACCAGCTAGCACCGGCTCGGTCAGCCAGGCCTGGCCGCCGCCGCCCGGGACGCGAGCGCGCCCGGGCCGGCGGCGGGCAGGCCTCTGGCGTGCCCGCTAAACGGCGCGGCCACGTAACTCGCCGATACGCTAGTGACGCTTTCAGACAGACAGCAGATCCACCGCATAAGTATCGGCCGAGCGCCCACTAATACTCCGGCAGATCGCTCACGAATAGGTCATTTCCCCGCCGTGATCTCCAGGTATTTCCGGTAGGAGCCGCCCGCTATCGCATGCATGTCACTGGCAGCCTTGGCCACGTCACCCACCAAGCCGCGCAGCAAGTCGAGAACGGCGCTGGTATCCATCGTCTGGCTGATGTTCGCCCACCGGCCGCCAGTCTTCGCCGCCCAGGAACGGAAATAGGGGTGATCCGGGCTGGCGGTAAAGCAGATGACCTCGGCCGCATGCAGCCCGCGGAGCACCTCCCCGGCCCGGTCAGACCCGAGGGCCGGCTCGTCGGTCAGCAGCAGGATGACGCGGACGGCCTTGGCCCGCCAGGGCTTGGCGACCGCGCTGAGCAGCGCCTCGATTGAGGACTCGCCGTTGTTGCCGCCGCCGGCGAACCGGGGCATCGTGCGCAGCTGGCTCACCGCGCCGGCGACCGAGGCCGTGAAGGGCAGCCCGGCGTCGATCCGGTCACCGGGCACCGTCAGGTCACCGAACGGCACGACAGAAAGCCGCCAGTCAAGGGAGAGCCGGGCGAGTTCCGCGGCGAAGTCGGCCATGCAGTTGATGAGGCCCTCGATTTTTCCGCTCATGGACGCGGTGGTATCGAAAACGATACAGATATCTGCCGTTGGCCGCGCTATTGCTACCTCTATTCCAGGCCGCAGCGCTACGGAACGGCCGTTACCGAGTTCCAGCATTGTCGGCTGAGGTTTCATGACATTCTTGTCTCCGCCGCGCCTAGGCCAGATTGGCATGCCGGCATCCTCCCGCGGTTGAGCTACTTAAGAGCAAGATTAGTATGGCTTCGTGGCGCCGGCATTTGATCCCTATTCGGCTCTCGGGCTGCCCAGGGACGCCACCCGGGCCCAGATCTCGGCCGCACGGCGGCGGCTCAGCCGCGAATATCACCCGGACGTGAACAGCGATCCCGGCGCCGTCGCCCGCTTTGCCGAAATACAGCAGGCCTTCGAGCTGCTCTCCGACCCTGCGGCCCGGGCCGCGTACGACCGCACCCGCGCCGTCCGGGGACGCGAGGCAGTCCCCGGGATCTTCGTCGCGCCCGATGCCGTGGACTTCAAGGTGCTCAGGTCCGGCCAGCCGGGTACTGACGCCGAGATCACCGTGTCGTGGACGGGGCAGGCGCCCGCCCGGATCACCAGCGGGACGGAAGATGACTGGTGGACCACCCTGCAGGCGGCGATGCCCGACCCGTCGCGCGTGGTGTTCTCCCTGCGGGCCCAGGCCCGCGCCGGGACGGCCGACGGCGAGAAGCTCGGCCAGTTCACCGTGACCCTGGACGACGCGACGGTCGCGGTCGCGCTCACCGCCCGGGTCGAGGGCGTGCCGCCCGCTCCCCCGGCGCCCGTCTTCCCGCCCGCCCGCCGGCCGGCCCCGGTCGTGGTCAGGCGCAGGAAGAGCGCAGGTCCGGCGATCCTCGGCCTCCTCACGCTGGGCTTCACCGTCTTCTGGGCCCTTGTGGTCCAGGGCGGCGGAGGCGGCACCCCGGCCAGCACCGAAACGCAGACCACGCCGCCGGCCTAGCCGACCCTGGTCCCCCAGGCACAGGCGGCCGCGCCCCGCGTCACCTCCGCGTTCCGCCTGAGCAGCCAGTACAGCGCGGACACGGTGGCCCTGGCCGAGGCGGGAATCGAGGGCCAGCCGACGCTGCGGGGCGACGAGCTGCTCCTGTCGGTCAACGCTCTGCCCGGTAGCCCGTCTCCCTGCATCAACATCATCGTGCCGGCTGCCGACGTCCCCAATGCCGACGGCTTGCCGGTCCCGGCCATCACCGAAGAGCCGGTCGGCACCGTCACCGTGCACGGCCGGGCAGAAGCGGTCTTCCCCGCGGCCATCCCCGGCAGCTACCTGGTCAACCCGGAGTGCCAACTCGACCAGAGCACGGACACCCTGATCCCCCTCGGCTCGGTGACCGCGGGCAACCTCGGCGTCATCGACTTCGGCCACAATGCCATGGTCATCTTCGGCGCGCACACGTCCGGGGACGTCACCACGGTCAGCTACGGCGCGGTCGGCGACAGCACGGACTACCTCTATCCGCCGGCCGACGACGCGTGCATCGACAACGGCGCCTCCGGCTCCGGGCAGGTCGTCTGGCAGCCCGTTCAAGACCAGGTCAGCCAGCAGGTAACCAGTAGCTACCAATGGCTGCGGACCGGAACGATGGTCTTCCGCGACCACCATGGGCAGAGCCCACAGGGTGAGTTCTTCTCCGACTGCGAACTGGACACCCCGGACGAAGCCCCGGCAGATGTCACGATTCCCTGACGGCCGTACTTCGTCAACCCGGATGTCCCGCCCAGCAGTCAGAGATAACCCCCGCAGTATCCCGCGGACACGCCAGGCCAGCACTCCCGTAGCAGGAGAATCAGCTTCCAACGGCTAAGGCCAGGCGGGCCTCCTCGGCAAGCAGCCGGGTCAGCGTCTCGGAGTCTGCGTCGGGATGGCCAGCCCTTGCGAACCAGGTGGCGACGTTCTTGGCGTCCCGGTGGAGGAAGCTGCGGCCGTTCGGGTGAGAAATGATGTCGACCACCTGGGGCAGGTCGATCATCACCAACCGTCCATGGTGGACGAGCAGGTTGTAAGGGGACAGGTCGCCGTGCGCGAAGCCGGCGCTGGCGAGGGTCGCCATAGCCTCGACGAGCTGGCTCCAGAGGCTGGCGAGTTGAGCCGGGTCGGGGCGGGTCTCGGCGAGGCGGGGCGCGCCGGTGCCGTCCGCGTCGCCGATGAACTCCAGCAGGACCTCCGTCCCCAGAATCTGCACCGGATACGGGACGGGCACGTGGGCGTTGTAGAGCTGGACGAGGGCGCTGAACTCCGCGTTCGCCCACTGGCCAGCGATCGCCTGGCGGCCGAACTCGCTGCGGTTCGCGACCGCCCGGTTGACCCGGCTCTCCCGAACCCGGCGGCCCTCCAGATAGCCCGCGTCGCGGTGGAACTGCCGGTGCGTCGCGTCCCGGTAGCGCTTGGCGGCGAGCAGGCAGGACTTGCCGGTGCCGGGAACGTAGCGGCGGATCAGGTAGACGTCGGCTTCCTTGCCTGTCTTCAGGACGCCGAGCTCGCTGTCGACCGCGGCGAGGTCGGTGACCAGCCACTTCGGGTGCGGCCGGGGGCCGCGCTCGGTCGGGATGCTCTGATCCCACGTGGACCACCGGTCGCCTTCTGGGAGGCCGTCGGTGGCGTCGTTCCTGTCTTCGGCTTGAAGCCTGGGCCGGTGACGGTCGCGCTTGACGGAGGACGGGTCGTCGTCGTGGAACTTGCGGTTCTTCTTACCGCGGCGGGTGACTCCGTAGTCGTCGGAGTCCGCGCTGTCGCGCATGAGTGGTGCTCCTCAGGTGGGCAGTGGTCAGGGCAGGGCTGGAAAAGCCCGCAACGGGCGCTGGCATCACAGACGCCTCCCTTCCACAGCCGACCCTCGGCGAGCAGTCCCGCGGGGTCAGCACCAAAACCTGATTCGACCGCACTATCCCACCGGGTGACGGCCGCGGGCAACCGAATTTAGCGCCGCGATGCTGGAGTACGGCAGGAAGCCCAGTTCCTCATCCACCCACGTGGCAACGGCGAGCACCAGGCCCGGCAGTATCTCGGGCGCGTTCTCGGCCGCGCCGGCCGAAAGCTTGTCCGGAGGCATCACGTAACCGCGCAGGGGCCTTTATCGCGTCGGCCGGGCTGGCGAACGTGGCACCTTTGAGTATGTCCGCATGGCGGCTCGGACCGAGGCCGGGGGCAGGGGGAACAGGCCGACGACGGAACGGGATGCGCATAACCGGTTTCCGATCATCTCAATTCCACTTTTTGGACTGGCGGATACCGAGCGTGGGGCATAACGCTTTCCCGAAGGGATTCTCTCAGCTCATCGACATCGCGGTCAGCACCCATGATTCCTAAGGCAACCAGCGGCGCAAGCCACGTCGGAGCTTCTTATTAGAAGGTCACGCTGGCGACGGCCGGGCGGCGGGGACGCGCACAGCGGGCGGGAAAGCCAAGGGCTAGACTTGACGGGAACACAAGGCCGAGAATTCCTCTCTTACGCGGAGGCTTGACTTCAATGCCGGAAGCTGGCGGTCCGAACGTGCCCTTCCCGGTGGCGGCGGTCCACGAGGACCCGGACTGGCTGCCTCCCGGGATCAACGCCGGCGTCGCGCATCCAGCCCGGGTTTACGACTACTTCCTCGGCGGCAAGGACAACTTCGCCGCCGACCGGGCGCTCGGTGACGCGCTTACCGCGCAGATCCCGTCGGCCCAATACTCAGCCCGCGCGAACCGCGCGTTCCTTGGGCGTGCCGTGCGTTACCTGGTCAATGAACGGGGCATCAGGCAGTTCCTCGACATTGGCACCGGCATCCCGTCAGCGGGAAACACGCACGAGGTCGCGCAGGCACTCGCGCCAGACACCCGGGCCCTCTACGTCGATAACGACCCGATCGTGCTCGCGCATGCGCGGGCGCTGATGAGCAGTCACCCGGCCGGCGCAACCGCCTTCATCCAGGCGGACGCGCGCGAGCCGGACAAGATCCTCGCGGACCCGGCACTGCGCGAGACCCTCGACTTGGCCGAGCCGGTTGCCCTGATGCTGCTGTCGATCCTGCCGTTCTTCAGGGACAACGAAGATCCGCAGGGCATCGTTTCGACGCTGCTCGACGCCCTGCCTTCGGGCAGCTACCTCACCATCTCGCACATCACCGCGGACTTCATCAAGCCCGAACAGGCTGCCAATGCCGTCGCGGCGGGACAGCACAGCGGCGTGACCTACGTGCCGCGCACCCAGGCGGAGATCGCCGCGTTCTTCTCCGGCCTCGACCTAGTCGAGCCAGGCGTAGTGCCGATCCTGACCTGGCACCCCGACGACGGCGAGCCAGTCGACCCGCACGCCGCATCCCACTACGCCGGGATGGCCCGCAAACCCTTATGCGCCACGAGGAGCATCGCTTAACCGCACCGGCATCTTAGGGATTCACCGCGACGCCACAACCCAGACCCGCATACAGGAGCGACGGCGTAGGCCTTCTTCCACAAACTGAATAATATTCTTCAGTTTGTGGACGCTAGTGCCCGCCGGTGCATCACCGGAAGTCAGTGCTCCCCTGGCGCCTGAACACCCTGGCCTGGCCGGCCCGGAGGGCCTGGCCAGGCCAGGGTGCCGGTCACGTGCCGGAGGGGCTCAGCCGAGTCCGGCCGTAGGGCGATTCGACGCCGCCCCGTCAACTGAACGGCACCATCAGGCGAGCGCGGCCTTCACCAGGTCGGCGATCTTTTTCTCGACCACGGGGCTCCACTTCTGCAGTGCGTACGACACCGGCCAGATCTCACCATCGTCAAGGTGCGCGGCGTCCTGGAACTCCAGGGTCGAGTAGCGGGTGCCGAACTTGCCGGAGTTCTTGAAGGAGACGACGATCTTGCCGTCCGCGTTCGCGTAGGCGGGCATCCCGTACCAGGTCTTGGGCGACAGTTCCGGGGCATTCGCGGTCACGGTCGCGTGCACGCGCTCGGCGAGTGCGCGGTCCTGCGGCGCCATCTTGGCGATCGCGTCGAGGGCCGCCTGCAGGTCGTCGGCTTGCCTGGCGCCCTTCTTGCCCTCCGCGCGCAACTCCGCGGCGCGGGCCTTCATCGCGGCGCGTTCCTCGGCGCTGAAGCCGGATCCGGTGTCAGAAGTCTTCGCGGGCATTTCTGGCCTCCTGTCGGTGCCCAGGGCTCGGGTAATGCTGCCCATCTAAAAAACTAAGCCCCGGGACGCCGTTGAGCTTCTCGATTCCTGATCGATCCTGGGCAGCGTCTGCGCCGGGCCGGCGTGCACGGTGACGCGGAGGTGGCAGCCCGAGACGGAGACGACGATGAGGGCCGCCACGATGAGCGCGGCAATAAGCCTTCGCCTCATGCTGCGGGCACCTCCGCACGGGTGAGCCGGCTGCTGACCAAGCTAGCCGCGCGGGACCGCGCGCAGCTCATCGTCATCGCCTACGAGTCCGGGTTCGTGGCCCCGGCTTAGGCCGGGCGATCGGCAGAATGCCTACGACGCGGGCAAGTCCGAGCGGCGCCCTCACAGGTTATGTTCGCGGTCGTAGGCGGCCTGGGCGGCGGCGACCGTGCTGCCGTGCCGCTTGGCCCAGTCGGTGAGCGCCAGCAGTGATTCGTGGAGTTCCCTGGCCATCTCCGTCAGCGTGTACTCGACCTTGGGCGGAACGACCGGATGGACGGTGCGTACGAGCAAGCCGTCCCGCTCCAGCTTGCGCAGCGTGAGCGTGAGCATGCGCCTGCTGATTCCTTTGATCGAGCGTTCCAGCTCGGTGAACCGAACTGGGCCCTGCGCGGCGGCGACCAGGATGCCGATGCTCCATTTCCCGGAGACGTGATCAAGGACCTCTGAGACCGGGCACGCCTCGCTGGCCAGGGCGGACACATCGATGTGACTACGGGACATGAAAGTGCCTTCTTCCGCCGGGCTCGACAGTCACCAATCATGTACTCCGTATCAAATCGTGCACCAAATCGGGAGGTGGCTCAATGATTCAGGAACTCGCTGACCGCGCCGGGATCGTGGATGTCGTCATCGCCTACGCGACGGCCGTCGACACCAGGGACTGGAAGGGGCTGGGCGCGCTGTTCACCGAGGACGCCTGCTGGGAGTACCACGGTTCGGGAGAACGGCTCTCCGGACCTGGCATGATCGTTGCCAGGATCAGCGTCAGCGTGGGGCGATTCGATGCCACCCATCACCTGAACGGCAACCATCGCACCGCGGTGCAGGGCTACGAGGCAGAGCACACGTGCTACTACCAGGCCCAGCATGTTCGCCTGGGCCTGCCCGGCGGCGAGAAGTTCCTCGCGGGAGGCCGCTATGACGACCGGCTGCGCCGCACGCGCGACGGATGGCGGTTCACCTACCGCGGGATCACCAGCATCTGGACCGCGGGAAATCCCGCGGTTATCACCCCCTGACGGCAGGCCCGGCAACAAAAGAACCCCAGGCGTGCCGGGGGACACGTCCTGGGGCTCTACTCCCTGGGCCGCCTGTATGGGAGGAGGCAGGCGCCCCCGGGAAGCGGGCCCGCTACTTGACCGTTTGCTTGACGGTCAGCTGGCCGTTGCGCATCGTGCCGAGGCGCTGCGCGCGCCGGGCGATCGTGCTGTCGTGGGTGACCATGACCATCGTCAGGCCGTTGTCCTGCCAGAGCTTCTCGAGCAGGGCGATGATCTCGTCGCGGGTGTCCTCGTCGAGGTTGCCGGTCGGCTCGTCGGCGAGCAGCACCCTGGGCTCCTTGACCAGCGCGCGGGCGATCGCGACGCGCTGCTGCTGGCCACCGGACAGTTCGGACGGGAGGTGCCTGGCCCGGTCGGAGAGCCCGACCGAGGCGAGCGCCTCGGCCGCGCGCGACTTCCGCGAGGCGTTGCTGATCCCGAGCGGCACCAGCGCGGTCTCCACGTTCTCCTGCGCCGACAGCGTCGGGATCAGGTTGAACGTCTGGAAGATGAACCCGATGTTGGCGGCCCGCACCTTGGTCATCGCGGTCTCGCCGAGCTTGGCCAGGTCCTGCCCGTTCAGGTCAAGCGAGCCCGAGGTCGGCCGGTCGAGGCCCCCGAGCAGCTGGAGCAGGGTGGACTTGCCGTGCCCGGTCGGGCCCTGGATGGACAGCCACTCGCCGTCCGCGATCTCCAGGTTGACGCCGCGCAGCGCGTGCACGACGTCGCGGCCCTTGGGGTAGTCCTTGACGACCTTCGTGAGCTTGTACATGGGCTGTGATTTCCTTTCCGGCCCGCTCAGGCGACCTTGGACAGTGCCGCTGCGGGGCGCAGCCGCGCCGCCCGCCAGCCGCCGAACCCGCCGGCGATCAGCCCGCCGAGGACCGCGAGGCCCACGGCGAGGACGATCGCGGTGATCGTCACCGGCGCGGACAGGTGCACCGCGACCGTGTCGGCGGTGCGCGCCGCGCTGGCGAAGCCGCCGCGGAAGGGGTTGGTCGCCGCCGGTGCCGCCGGTGCCGCCGCCCGCGCCGCCGAAGCGCTGGGCCCCGCCCGGGGTCGCGCTGCCCGTCGCGGAGCCGAGGGAGGCGCTGAGCGACCCGGAGAAGTGGTCGACGAGCGCGGCGCCGAGGAAGCCAAGCCCCACGCCGACCACGCCGCCGACGATGCCGATGGCGATCGACTCGCCGAGCACCTGGCCGACCACTCGGCGGGACCTCCAGCCGAGCGCCTTCAGCGTGCCGAACTCACGGATGCGCCGCGACACCGCCGACATGGTGAGCAGGCTCGCGAGCAGGAACGCGGCGATGAGAACCGCGATCGCCAGCCACTTGCCGAGGCTGTTGGCCAGCGACGCCGCGCTGGACAGGGAGCCGGTGACCTCGCTGGCGAGGCTGTTCTCGTCGGTCACGGTCGAGCCGGACACCGTGCTCTTGATGGTGCTGGCCAGCGTGGTGATGTCATTGTTGCTGGTCGCCGACACGTAGATGGTGTTGACGTCGCTCTTCAGGTTGGCCAGGGACTGAGCGACGCCCAGAGGGAGGTAGACGTCGGACGGGCTGTCACCCGACGGCTCGCTCACGATGCCGACGACGGTGAAGTTGGTCGCGGTGCCCTTGGAGTTGCCGACCGCGATCGTGGAGCCGACCTTGAGCTTCTCCGACGTGGCGTAGCTCGCCTCGACGAGCGCGACGTCCTTGCTGTCGTCCGCCGTGGTGAAGGTGCGGCCGGAGCTGATCGTGCCGGTGGACAGCGGGCCGAGCTGGCCGTGGCTGATGTCGACGCCGGTGACGGTGTAGCTGTTGGTGTTGAAGCTGGACGTGCCGCCGCCGGTGAAGCCGCCGCCACCGCCGCCACCGCCGCTACCGCCGCTGCCTCCGCCGCCGAACCCGCCGCCACCGCCGCTGCCGCCGGTGTTGAAGGCCGGGACCGTACCGGTCACCGTGCGGTCGGTGAGCGTGAGCCCGCCCGCCGCGGCCGCCACGTTAGACAGCTTGGAAATCGTGGTCACGTTCGAGGAAGCGGAGCGAGGCGAGGGTGAAGTCCTGGCTCAGCGTGTTGTCGTTGATCTTGCTGCCGGCCGCGGGCCGCTTGTTGGTACCAGTGTTCTGCCGGAAACTGAACCCGAACCCGCCGCCACCCGTGGCGCTGGTGGTCGGGGTCTTCGTCACCGTGATGTCGGTGCCAACGCCGTAAAGCGAGTGCAGGACCGTGGACTGAGCGTTCTTGACCCCGGCGGACGCCGCGGTAACAGTGATCACCAGCCCGATTCCTAGCGCCAGGCCCACCGCTATGAAGATGGCCTGGCGAGCGCGCCGCCGCAGCTCGCGCCAGAGGTACGTAAGGAACATCAGACTCCTCAGCGGACTCAGCTTTATTCCGGCGTGGGGATCGGCCCCACGCCGGGATTTGCGGGGGCTGCCCCCCGTTGGCAATGGCGGCGCGGAGACGTCGCGCCAGGGGAGCGCAATCAAACCCCGCGCGACGTCCGCGCCAGGGAACATGCTGGCGCTGATTCCTGAAGAGTTTCTGAGCCCTAGCTACGAAGCAACCGCAACTCGGCGGCTGTCGAGGGCAAGATCAAAAGATGATTCCGATTTCATGAAATATATGAAAAGCCGGGCGGGTTAGCGCCCGGCTTTTCTGATCAGGCCGTTGACGACCGCGATTACGCGCGGGCCCTGACGATCGTAGTTAGCCGCGCACCTCGCGCGGCAGGCCGAACTGGACCGATTCCGTCGTGGTCACTCGTTCCGTAACCGTGACCTTGCCGAGACCGGACAGGGCCTCGATGATCTCGCTGACGACCGCGGGCGGCGCCGAGGCGCCCGCCGTGAGGCCGACCACCGACGCACCGGACAGCCAGGACACGTCGATGTCGGTCGCGCCGTCGATGAGGTGCGCGGGCGTCCCCGCCCGCACGGAGCGCTCGACGAGCCGCACCGAGTTGGACGAGTTCGCTGAGCCGGCGACGAGCACGATGTCGGCTTCCGCGGCCACGTTGCGCACGGCGGCCTGGCGGTTGGTCGTCGCGTAACAGATGTCGTCCGAGCCCGGCGCGCGCATCTGCGGGAACTTCTCGCGCAGCGCGCCGGCCACGTCGGCCGCCTCGTCGATCGCGAGCGTGGTCTGCATCAGGTAGGCGATCTTGGCCGGGTCGTCCACGTTCAGCGCGGCGACGTCGGCCGCCGTCTGCACCAGCACGGTCGAGGACGGGGCCTCGCCGAGCGTGCCCTCGACCTCCTCGTGGCCGGCGTGCCCGATCAGCGCGACCGTGTAGCCCTCGCGGGCGAAGCGCCGCGCCTCGGCGTGCACCTTCGACACCAGCGGGCAGGTCGCGTCGATGACGGAAAGGCCGCGCCCCGAGGCGTCGTCGCGGACCGCGGGTGACACGCCGTGCGCGGAGAACACCACCGTCGCGCCGTCCGGCACCTCGTCGAGCTCGTCGACGAACACCGCGCCGCGCTGCTCGAGGTCGGAGACCACGCGGGTGTTGTGCACGATCTGCTTGCGCACGTAGACGGGGGCGCCGCGCATCTCAAGCGCCCGCTCCACGATCTCGATGGCCCGCTCGACGCCCGCGCAGAACGACCGCGGCCCGGCGAGCAGCACGGTGCGCTCGCGGCAGGCGGCGGCCCACTTCTCCGCGACCGGCGCCGCCTTGCGCAGCGCCCGCAAAGCCGCGATCCCGCCGCTCGACCATGCCGGGGCGCAGTATTCCCAAATCCAGGCCGGTGTCGGACACCGCGCGGATGACCGCCACGGGACGCCCGTCGGCGGCGCCGAGCAGGGCGGCCGTCTCCATGTCGGCGGCGAGGTAGCCCCCGGTCGCAAGCCGGAGCCGGTCCGCGGACTTCACTAGCTTGGGCACGGTGATGAGCCGTCCGGCGCGGGCGGACAGGCCCGCCCGGCGCAGTTCCGCCGCCAGCAGGCCGGCACCGGGCAGCGCGACGGTGGTCTCGCCGTCGGTCACTTCGGAAGCCACGACCAGGTCACCCGGGCTGAGGTCGTCGCCGAGCCCCGCCGCCGTCCCCATCACGACCATCGCACCGAACGGATGCGGCTGCCTCTTGCCCGCCGACCGTCTCGCCCGGGCGGCGCCCACGCCGGTCTGCAGGACGCGGCTGGTCGGGTTGGTAAGGCCGCGTCGGACGGCGTTGGCCTCGAGCCGCAGCGGCGCGAGGACGAGCAGGCCCGGTTTTGCAGACTCAGGCGCGCCGTCCTCGATGTGGTCCGCCGCCGCGGTGCGCGGCTGCGGAATGGTTTCAGTCATGCAAGGTACCCCTCACGTATCTACTCTGCGCCTTGCGGGGGACGACCCCCCGCACCCCCGACGAACCGACTCTGTTGACTTGTAGGGGACGACCCCCGCACCCCCGATATAAAGCGGCCGAGAGCGGAAACCGGGAACGCCAGCCGGTACAGGTGGTAGTTCAGGTAGAAGTCGCGCGGGAAGCCGGTCCCGGTGAAGTAGGGCTCGTCCCAGGTGCCGTCGGCGCGCTGGGTGCTCGCCAGCCAGCGCAGGCCGCGCTCCGTCGCCGCGCTGTCGCGCTCGCCCGCCGCGAGCAGCGCCAGCAGGGCCCACGCGGTCTGCGAGGCGGTGGACGCGCCCTTGGCCGACCACCCCTTCGGGTCATCGTAGGAGCGCAGGTCCTCACCCCAGCCGCCGTCGTCGTTCTGCACCGATTCGAGCCAGGCGACCGCCTTGCGGATCTGCGGCTTGCCCGGCTTGACGCCGGCCGCGATGAGCGCGGGAACCACCGCGCCGGTCCCGTAGAGGTAGTTCGCGCCCCAGCGGCCGAACCAGGAGCCGTCCGCTTCCTGGTTCTTCAGCAGCCAGATCACGCCGCGCCTGCAGGCGGTCTCCGCGGCGAGGCCCTCGGCGGCGAACGCCTCGACGACGTGCGCGGTGACGTCGGCGCTTGGCGGGTCGATGACGGCGCCGAAGTCACAGAACGGCAGCTTGTTGATCAGCTCGCGGGTGTTGTCCGCGTCGAACGCGCCCCAGCCGCCGTCCTTGCACTGCATGCCTTCGAGCCAGCGCAGGCCGCGGCGGATCGCGGCGCGATTCTCCGGCGTCCGTTCCTTGAGGTCGAGCCGCCGCAGGGCGAGGATCACCTCGGCGGTGTCGTCGGTGTCGGCGTAGTTGTCGTTCTGGAACTCGAACGCCCAGCCGCCCGGCGCGGTGTGCGGGCGGCGGACCTGCCAGTCCCCCGGCTGCTTGACCTCCTCGTCGAGTACCCAGTGCGCGGCCCGGGTGAGGGCGTCGTGGTCGGGGGGCAGGCCCGCGTCCTCAAGCGCTGTCATGGACAGGATGGTGTCCCAGACCGGGGACTGGCACGCCTCCAGGCGGCGCATGCCGTCCTCACGGATCGTGAAGTCCTCAAGGCCGTCGATGGCCTTCTGCACGACCGGATTGTCCAGGCCGTAGCCCATCAGGTACAGCGCCATGATCGAGTACACCCACGGCGGCTGGATGCCGCCCCAGCAGCCGTCGGCCTCCTGGCGGGCGATGATCCAGTCGATGCACCGCCGCTGCGCGGCGCGCCTGGCGTTCTTCGGCAGCCTGGGCTCGAGCTTGTGCAGCGCCTTGTCGAGGCTGTTGAACGCGACGGACCAGGCGTCGTGCTGCCGGGCCTTGGGGTGCTTGCCCGGGACCCGGGCGTACAGCTCGTCGATCGGGAACGGCAGCGGCTTGCTCGGCTTGAAGGAGGCGACGACCGCGAGCGCGACCACCGTCTGCCTGGCCCAGCAGCCCCAGTCGTAGATGTTCAGCGGGAACCACGACGGCAGGTAGATGATCTCCGGCGGGATCACCGGCAGGTCATCCCACGACCACAGGCCGGAGAGGGCCAGCCAGATCCGGGTGAAGACCCTGGTCGCGGTCACGCCGCCCTGGCTGGTGATCCAGGCGGCCGCGCGCTTCATGTGCTCGGCGTCGGGGTCGTCGCCCGCCAGCTTGAGCGCGACGTAGGCCTCGACCGTGGTGGACAGGTCGCCGGGGCCGCCGTAGAAGTTCGCCCAGGTGCCGTCCTCGCGCTGCTGCGAGCGGATCCACACGGCCGTCTCCGCGGCGTCCGTCTTGGTCAGGATGCCGAGGAAGTGCCTGAGCAAGACGTCCTCGGCGTCCATCGTCACGTTGGTCTCAAGCTCGCCGATCCACCAGCCGCGCGGGTCCTGGAGGCCGAGCAGGTGGTCGCGGGCCTTGGCGAGCGTGGCCGCGGCCAGCTGGTCCAGGTCACCGGGGCCGGCGCTGTCCATGCCGGCCGTACCTGGCATTCCGGATGCGGTCATTCCGGATTCGGTGTTCCCGGCGGTGGCGCCGGCGCTGCGCCGGGCGCCCTCCGCTTCCGTGCCGCGCGTCGGCGCCCGGCGGACTGCCGTTGTCATTGTCCTGCTGCTCCTAGCGTTACCACTGGCGAGCGGTGATGAATTCGGCGATTGCCAGGAACTCGCCGCGGACCTCGGCGGGCACGCCGATGTCGTCGAGCGAGGCGGCGGCGGCCGCCAGGCGGTCGTCGGCCTCCTTCTCCGCCCACGCCTTGCCGCCGGCGGCGGCGATGAGGTCGGCGGAACGGACCAGGTCGTCCTCGGACAGCTCGTCCTCGCGCGCGAGCAGCGCCTTCAGCTCGACGGCCTCCGGGGCGCCGCTGGTCAGCGCGGCCACGACGGGCAGCGACTTCTTCCGCGCGCGGAGGTCGGCCATGACTGGCTTGCCGGTCACCTCCGGCGCCCCCCAGATGCCGAGCAGGTCGTCGGTCAGCTGGAACGCCAGGCCGACGTGCCCGCCGAACTCGGCCAGGCCCATGGCGAGCTCGGGCGGCGCGCCCACGTGGACTGCGCCGATCGTGCAGGCACAGGCCATCAGCGCGGCCGTCTTGTCGCCGGCCATCTCGATGCACTCGGGCAGCGTCACGTCGCCGCGCTCCTCGAACGCGAGGTCCTCGCCCTGCCCGGCGATCAGCCGCTGCACCGCGGTGGACAGGCAGCGCGCCGCCCACAGGCCACCGGGCGCGGTGTCCTCAAGCAGCAGGTCGTTCGCCAGGGCGAGCATCGCGTCGCCGGCCAGGATCGCCGCCCCCACGCCGAAAACGGTCCAGGCGGTCGGGCGGTGCCGCCGCTCAGTGTCACCGTCCATGATGTCGTCGTGCAGCAGCGAGAAGTTGTGCACCAGCTCGACCGCGACCGCGGCGCTGACACCGCGCTCGGGGGCCACGCCCGCGGCCCGGGCGGAGAGCAGGGCGAGCGCGGGACGCAGCGCCTTGCCGCTTCCCACGCGCACCGGGTTGCCTTGCGCGTCGGCGAGGCCGTAGTGGTAGGCGGCCACCCGGCGAACGCGGGGGCTCAGCCGGTTGATCGCGGCCTCCGTGGCCGGGCCGACCAGGTCACGCGCCACGGCGACGCCAGCGGGCATCACGACCGTCACGAGCGCACCTCCCTCTCATCCGCTTCGATCTCTACTTCGGTATTCACTTCGGTCACTTCATTTGCCGTTTCCCGGTCGCCGTCAGTTTCTGAGGCTTCGGGATCTGCTCCGGAGTCAGTTACCGGTTCGGCTGAACTGTTAACGATATCGTTAACAGTTGCGTCTGTGCCTAGGGGTGCCCCCTCGTGCAGCGCGATCACCGCGTTCAGGCCGCTGCGAACCGCCCCCTCCATCGTGTCGGGCCAGCCGGTGTCGGTCCACGAGCCCGCCAGCACCAGGCCGGGCAGCGCGGTCGCGGCCTTCGGGCGCAGCTTGGCGGTGCCCGGCACCTGGCGGAACGTCGCCCGCTTCTCACGGGTGACGAAGAACTCGGTCACGGTCGCTTCCTTGGCCGCGGGGAACAGCTCGGCGAGCGCGGGCACGAACTTCTCGCGCAGCTCGGCGACCGGCGCGTTCGCGTACTCGTCGGCGGCCGACAGCGAGATCGCCAGGTACTGGCCCTCGTCGCCGCGCGCGTGCATGCCGGAGATGCGCGTCCGGTCGAACACCCACTGCACCGGGGAGTCGACGGCGGCCGCGAACGGGACGTCCATCACCTTGCGGTCGTAGATGACGTGCACGTTCACGATCGGGGCGGCGCCGAGGCCGGCCCAGCCGTCGACGGTCTCCGCGGGCAGCGCGCCCGCCGGGACCAGCGTCGCGGCCTGCTCGTGGGGCACCGCGAGCACGACGGCGTCCGCGATCAAGTCCTCCCCCGCGTCGTCGCTGTCAGCGTCGGAGCGCGCCAGCTCGATGCGGAAGGCGCCGTCGGTCTGCTCGCCCGTGAGCTCGATCGCGGCGACCTTCGCCTGCAGACGGACCGTCGCGCCGAGCTTGCCGAGCAAGCGGGCGGCCGCGGTGCCGTGCAACTCGCCGAGCGGCAGCGCGGGCACGCCGATGTCCGCCGCGTCGGCGTCGCCGAGCAGCCCGGTCTTCACGACGACGGCGGCGAGGGCGAGGCTGGCGTCGTCACCGGGGACGTTCAGCGAGGAGACGGAGAACAGGTCCCAGAGCACGCGCCGGGTCCGCTCGTCCTGCCCGTGCGCTTCGAGCCAGTCGCCGAGCCTGACCTCGTCCGTCTTGGGGTCGGCCTCGCTGAGGCGGCGGAAGGCGAGCGCGGCCCGCCCAAGCCGCAGCCGTTCCGCCGTGTTCAGGAACGGGTAGCCGAACAGGGCGGGCAGCATGTGCAGCGGCGCGGGTACCCGGCGCCGCTTCAGGACGGCCCGCTTGCCCGGCGCCACGACCGTGACGTCGAAGCGGGGCTGTAGCGGCGCGTGCGCGGCCACGCCGAGGCGGTCAAGCAGGCCCCGGTAGGCGGTGCAGCAGCGCAGGAACACGTGCTGGCCCGTGTCGATGACCAGCCCGTCGCGGTTGAACGACATCGTCGCGCCGCCCAGCCTCGGCTTGGCCTCCAGGAGTGTGACCTCGTGCTTCGCCTTCGCGAGGGCGACCGCGGCGGTGATGCCGGCCAGGCCGCCGCCCACCACGACGACCTTCACCGCAGCGCTCCCTTAATGGGGGCGCCCGCGTCCTGGGTTCCCTTGCGGTACTTCCAGCGGTCGAAGCCGGCCAGGGCCTGCGCCGCGACGAGGGCCTTCTCGCCGCCCGGCAGGGACATGCGGCCCTCAAGGACGGCGTGCGGGTTGCGCGCGATGCGCTCGAGCAGGCGACGGTAGATGCCCGCCATCGCGCCGGTGCACGCCGCGCTGCGCCGGTCGATCGTGGCGAGCAGCCGCAGCCCGCTGCCGTACCACTCGCGGGCCCGGTTGGCCTCGAACTCGACCAGGTTCGCGAACCTGGCCTGCATGGTCTCGCTTGGGAAGGGCGCGGGCGAGCCGAACGGCGCGAACTCGATGCCGAACTTGTCCAGGTCTTCCTTCGGCAGGTAGACGCGGTTGTTGAGGAAGTCCTCGCGCACGTCGCGCAGGATGTTCGTCAGCTGGAGCGCGACGCCGAGGTCATCGGCCAGCTTGCGCTGGCTGTCCGGGTGGGTGGCGCCGTAGATGCCGAGGCTGAGCCGCCCGATGCTGCCCGCGACGCAGCGGCAGTACCAGAGCAGGTCGTCGAACGTCTCGTAGGTCGCCTGGTTGACGTCGGCGAGGCAGCCGTCGATGAGCTCCTCGAACGCCTCAAGCGGCACCTGGAAGCGGCGGCCCGTGTCGGTGAGCGCCACGAGCACGGGATCGGTATCGTCCAGCGTGACCGCGCTGTCGCCCTTGACCCGGGCGACCAGGGCCTGCACCTGCTGCCGGGCGGCTTCCAGCTGCGCCGTCTTCTCCGCGGCCGGCAGGTCGCCGTCGCCGATGTCATCGATCCTTCGCGCGTAGGCGTAGACCGCGGCGAGGGCACGGCGCTTGTCCGGCGGCAGCAGCCTGATGCCGTAGGCAAAGTTCCTTGCCTGCTCCCAGGTGATCTGCTCGCACTGGGCGTAGGCCTCGTCGGCGTTCACCGTCACCTCCCCTTGAAGTAACAGCTCGCCATCATGGCGAGCGTGTCTGCCTTGCTCGGCCGCGGCGTGCTCCGCAAGACGTCGTAGCCGCCGGCCTCGATCGCCTTCAGGGTCGCGCGCCCGCCGGCCACGTAGCCGGCGATGGCGAGCCTGGCCGCGCCGGGCAGCGTGCCGACCAGCGGCGCGCCGTCGTCGAGCAGCCGCCGCGCGCGGTCGGCCTCGAACTTGACGAGGTCAGTGACCCGCTTGCTCGCGGTCTTCTCCGCGAGGTCCGCCTCCGTCACCTGGTAAGCGTCCATGTCCTGCCGTGGCAGGTAGATCCGGCCATTGGCGAGGTCCTCCGCGACGTCCTGGGTGTGCTCGATGACCTGCAGGGCAGTGCAGATGCTATCGGAGGCCGCGATGCGCTCCGGGGTCGCCGCCCCCATGATGTACAAGACCACCTCGCCGACCGGGTTCGCGGACAGCTTGCAGTAGTCCTCGAGCTCCTGGTAGGTGTCGTACCTGGTCACGAGCTGGTCCTGGCGGTTGGCCAGGATGAGGTCGTAGAACGGCTTGGCCGGGATCGCGCAGTCCTTGACCGTGCGCTTGAGCGCCTTGATGGCTTCCAGGTCCGGCTCCGGCGCCTGGTCGTCGTAGATCCGCGCCACGTCGCCCTGCAGCTCGTCAAGGAGCTTGAGCCGGGTCGCGGTGATCGTTTCCCGGGTCGCGTCGCGCGGCATGCCGGGCAACGGCTCGTCGCCGATGTCGTCCGTCAGCCGGGCGAAGCCGTAGAGCGCGGTCAGGTGGGCACGCCAGCGCTTCGGCAGCACGCGCAGCGCGACGGGAAAGTTCTCCGCGGACGCCTTCGCCGCGACCGCGAGGGAGACCCGCGCCGCGACGGCGACCGCTTCCCCGCGATCGTCTTCCTCGGCCGTGCCTGCCCCGTTGGTGCCGCTACTCCCCGCACGGCCTGCCCCTGTGCCTGTCACCTGTCTATTTGGGCACAGCTCAGAAATAAATGCAAACAATGACACCCCCGTCACCTGACACGCCTGTCGGAGAACTATGACGGACCTGTCAGGAAACGGCTTGCGGTCACTTCTCGGACCACATTGCCCGCACCTAATTAGTTTGCAGCAGGGAATGCCGATATGCTACGCAATGCAAAAAAGGCTAGCTCAGTCCCTGCTGACCTGGGAAGACGCTTTGTTTCCGCCTTAGGTACGGGCGGAGCCGGCCGCCGTGGTAGAGCTCGTCCCTGGCGCCTCATCCGCTTGGCGCCATTTTCATGCCCGTCGGCACCGAGTCGGCTGAAATCCCGGATTCGACACATTGCGGAAACATTCTGACGCGTTGTGCCGTGGCGAACGCACGCTGTGCAACCCTGGGGGCCGCCCAGGCCCGGCGGAGCGCTGGTGAGAAACCGCACGTTGCCCGGGCCGTGATGGGAGATCCCTCGGGCGCCTAGGAGCGCCAGATGAGGACCAGGGCGCAGTCGTCGCCGCTGTTGATCGCCTTCTGCATGGTGGTGACTAGTTCCGGCGCGCCCGACTTGAAGCCCGCCACCACCAGCCGCTCCGCCTCGCCGAGCAGGCGGGCGATGCCGTCGTCGATGTCACGGCCCGGCGCCTCGACCATGCCGTCGGTGTAGAGCATGATCGCGTCGCCGCGGCGCAGCACGCCCTCGTCGGGGACGTCGGGGACGGCCGCGAGGTCGGAGACCACGCCGAGCACGATGCCCCGCGCCGTGGACGTGCTCCACCGGCCGGTGTTGGCGTCGAACCTGGCCGCCGGCGGGTGGCCCGCCGAGTACAGGGTGTACTCCCCCGACGCGAGGTCGATCGACAAGTGGACGGCGGTCACGAACCCCTCGTCGAGGGAGCCGCGGCGCAGGTAGGAGTTCGCGGCGGGGAGGAACTGCTCCCTCGGCACCGAGCCGAGCACGCCGCCGAACGCGCCGGATAGCAGCAGCGCCCTGGTCGCCGCGTCCATGCCCTTGCCGGAGACGTCGACGAGCGCTACCTCCAGGGTCTTGCCGTCGCTGTAGGAGACGACGAAGTCGCCGCCGAAGGAGGAGCCGCCCGCCGGGCGGAGCACCCCGGTCGATCCCCAGCCCTCGCCGAGCTCGGGCAGCTTCCCCTGCTCCCGGATGCGGTCGCGCAGCTCGATCATCATCCGGTCGGCGCGCATCCCCCTGGTGCCGAGCTTGCCGCGGGTGTTGGACAGCACGTCGGCGAAGTAGGCGGTCGCCGCGATCGTGATCACGATCCCCGGGCCCGCCTTGTGCAGCACGACGTCGTAGATCAGGCCAGCCGCGCCGATCGCGATCAGTACCCGGAGCGCGCGCGGCCACAGCAGCAGCCCGCCGACCAGGATCGGCAGGATCATGACGCCAGGCGACACCAGCCACGCGGACACGTGCGCGGCGACGACCGCGACGGCCAGCGTGATCACCGCGAGCACGACGGCGACCCGCCGGTTCCTGGTAATGAGCTGCTGCCTGATCTGCTCGGCGAACCACTGCCCGGCACGCTTGAGTGAGCGCGGGACCGCGCGCGCCGCCGAAAAGGGTGCCGGAACTTTCATGTCCCGGGCAGGTTATCCGCAGATTGTGAGAGTCGCACGCGGTCCACGCTCCATCTTCCCAGGCAACAGGCCCTACCGGGCGAAAATATTGCCATCGAAAATCACTGGCATCCAGCGGGCCGCGCGGGATATGAACTCCATCATGGCAGACCCTTACCCGATCCGTCCCATTGCGGCCGAAGAGTATGCCTACTTCCGCCGGGTACACGACCACGCGTTCAACCGGGGCCCGGCCTCCCCGGCCTTCTGGGCGCGCGCGCTCAGGCTATTCGAACCTGACCGCTCCCTGGCCGCGTTCGACGCCAATCTGCCGGCGGGCGAGACGCTGGTGGGCACGACCGGCGCCTACAGCCTGCGGATGACCGTGCCGGGCGCCGCGCTGCCCGTCGCCGGGGTCACCGCCGTCTCGGTGCTGCCGTCGCACCGGCGGCGCGGCGTGCTCCGCTCGCTGATGCGCCGTCAGCTCACCGACCTCGCCGCGCGCGGCGAGGAGCCGGTCGCGGTGCTCTGGGCCTCGGAGACGCCGATCTACGCCAGGTACGGCTACGGGCGGGCGTCGACGAACGCGTACTTCCGGTTCGAGCGCGGCGACGGCGCGATGGCCGCGACGGCCCCGGCGGATCCCGCGCTCACCCTGCGGCTGGCCGAGCCGCAGGCGGCGGCCGCCGAGCTCGCCAAGGTCTACGACACCGTGCTGCCGACGCAGCCGGGATTCTTCGCCCGCACCGAGGACTGGTGGGCCCGCGTCCTGCAGGACGACCCCGAGGAGCGGCACGGGTTCAGCCCGCTGCGCTGCCTGCTGGCGGCGGACGGGTCAGGAGTGCGCGGCTACGCGCTCTACGCGACCGTTCCGCGCTGGGACGAGGCCACGGGCCTGCCCGACGGCTCGCTGACGGTCCGCGAGGTGATGGCCGCCGACCCGGCCGCGGGCGCCGCGCTCTGGCACAGCCTGCTGACCTGGGACCTCGTCACGTCGGTGACCGCCGATCTCCGCTCGGCCGATGACCCGGTGCTGTACCAGCTGCTCGACCAGCGGCGGGCGCGCGTGCACGTCAGCGACGGCGTCTGGGTGCGGATCGTCGACCTGCCGGGCGCGCTCAGCAGGCGCGCGTACTCCGGCCCGGTGGACGTGGTGCTCGAGGTCACCGACGAGCTGCTGGCGGGCAACGCGGGCCGGTGGCGGCTGCGCGCCGACGGCGCGGACGTCAGCTGCGCGCGGACGGACCGGCCGGCCGACCTCGCCCTCGACGTCCGCGAGCTTGGCGCCGCCTACCTCGGCGGCACCCGGCTCGGCACGCTCGCCGCGGCGGGCCTGGTCACCGAGCTGCGCCCCGGCACCGTGAACCGGCTGTCCGCGGCGATGACCTGGGACCCCGCCCCGTGGTGCCCGCAGATCTTCTAGGCTTTCGCGCTTGCCTGGGCCGACTTAGGCGGGCTCAGCGGCGTCTCCCAGACGGCCACCTGGCTGCCGCCGCCAGCCCCGAGGACGGCGACCTCGCCGCCACCCGGGCCGACGACGGCGCTGGTGACCTTGAAGTTCGCCTCCGTTATGGTCATCAGGTATTTATGCCTCGCCACGTCCCAGAGGTCTATCTTTCCCCCGGCGCGCATTGTCGCGATGACGCTGCCGTCCGTGCTGAATTCGGCTGGCGCGGTGAACAAGCTCTCCTGCGCGGTCCACCGGGTATCGGTCGGCGTAATATCGGACCGCGTCGCGACGTCCCAGATAACCGGCGAATTCTTAACCGGCGCGCCCGCGGGAAGCGCCGGGTACTCCATGACCGACCCACCATCCGGGCTGAGGAGCGGGCGGAGGCCTTTGTAGGGCAGTTCGGCGATCACTTTGCCCTGGGTGAGGTTCCAGACGTAGTTGAGGTTGTTCCCGCCGGCGTACAGCAGCTCCGTGCCGTCATCGTTCATGCTGGCGGACACCAGGTCGGTCTGGGCGCCCGGCAGCGTAACCGCCGGACCCACCTCGGCCGCGGGACCGAGGGCCTCCGGCCGGATAACGCCGTCGTTGGGACCAAAGCGGACCGCCCGGCTGTTGTCGCCGCTGAAGAGGACCCCGACGAGCACCCCGTCCGCGCCCTCGGATATCGAACTGATCTCCCCTTCGACCGTCAGCCTCCTGGTGGCGAGGTTCCACTCGTCAACAATGTTTGGCGTGATGCCTTTCAGAGCCGACCCGTCGCCGTTAGCAGCCGTTATCGACATTGTCAGGCTGGTGTCATCCGCGCTAAAGGCGATATTATGCACGGCACCCAGAAAGGATGAATTGCCGATTTTTATCTTGGGCACGGCCAGCGTTATGACCCGGCCCGGGTCCGACGTATTCCATACATAGATCGCCGGCTCGAGATTGCCCACGCCCGCGATGAGCTTGCCGTCTTGGCTGAACCAGGCCTGACTGACGTGGCCGCCGTCCGGTGCCGTCAGCGTGGCCGCCAGGACGGGCTTGGCCGGCCGCCCCGGTACGGGCGGCGAACCGCTTGAAGCCGTGGCGTGCGAACTGCCGGGCAGGCCGATCGCGGCCGCGATGCCGGCCGCGGCGAGGATTACCGCCGCCGTCCCGCCGATGACGGCGGCCCGGCCGCCGCGCCGGCGCCGTGGGTGCCTTCTCCGGCCGCCGATCAGCGGCCCCCGCGTGCTAGCTGAGTTGGCGTTACCGCCGCCAACCGTGCTCGCGTGCCCATCGCTCCACTGGTCCGCCGCGGCGAGGTCCTCCATGACGGCGTGCAGCACCGAGTCACTGTCCCAGGCTTGCGGAGCTTGCGCTGACCTGGCCCAGTCGGACAACTGAGCCGGGGACGTGGCCGACCGGGACGGGAGCAGTGCGCGCTCCAGCGCTTCGGCGAACTCGCCGCAGCGGGCGTAGCGGCCGGCGGGCGTTTTTGCGAGAGCCCGCGCGACGACGTCGTGCGCGGCGCGGGGCAGGTCCGGGCGCAGGGCGGTCAGCGCGGGCACCGGGTCGTGAACTTGCGCGTACAGCGTCGCCATGGCGTCACCGCGGCGGAATGGCAGTCTCCCCGTGAGCAGGACGAACGCCACGCAGCCGAGCGCGTACTGGTCGGCTCGCCCGTCGGTCCCCATGCTCCTGATCTGCTCGGGCGCGCAGTAATCGGGGGTGCCGACGAACTGGCCGGTAGCCGTCAGCCCCGTCGAGGATGTCCCCTTGCTGAGCCCGAAGTCGGTGAGGAAGGCGTGCTCGGCCCGCTCCGAGAGCGTGTCCACCAGGATGTTCTGCAGCTTGACGTCGCGGTGCACCAGCCCGGCGTCGTGCGCGGCGTCCAGGGCCGAGGCAACCTGCCCGACCAGCGCGCCAACCCGGGCCGGGGCCACCACTCCGCCGGAACGCCGGCGCAGCGCCTCCAGGTCGCCGCCTTGGACGAACCGCGTCGCGATGTACAACAGGCCATCGGCCTCGCCGGCCCCGTAGACGGGGATGATGTGCAGCGAGTCGACCGCCGCGGCCATCCGGGACTCGCGCAGGAACCGCGCCCGGAACTCCTCGTCGTCGGCCGCCGTAGGCGCGATGATCTTCACCGCGGCCAGCCGCCCGAGCGCCTCGTCGCGCGCTCGGAACACAACCGCCATTCCGCCGGACCCGATTTGCTCTTCGATCACGTAGCCGGCGATCCGGCTGCCGGGCTCCACCCGTCCGAAGAAGCCGCGCGCCCGCCCGGTGAACCCGCTCGCCATTCGCACCTCCTCGGGCGTGAATGCGTTCTCCCGTCGCGCCTGGAGGCTAGTTTGGCAGCCCTCACCGGCAAATGCGGCAAATTCCCCCAACCTCCCGAGCTGACGGACAATGACGCTAAACGCCAGCGATTCGGCGGGTTGGCCGACGCCTGGATGCCGGTTTCGTTATCGGGGTCACCCGGATCCGGTCGTTCCCGCGGGACGCGGTGGGCGCCGAATGGCGTGAACGCGCCACGGTGGCGGACACTAGAGGCATGCCGGTCACCAAGATCACGCTGTCCACCGCCATGCGCGCGCGGGACGTGTCGCGGCCGCACGAGCAGCACCTCGCCGAGGCGGCGGTGCGCGAGGACGCGGCCGCACGCCATGCGGAGGCGCCGCCGCCTAAGCCGGCGAAGGCGCCGGCGCCTTCGCCGCCGCCACCGCCACCGCCCGCGAAGCCCAGCCTGCCGGAGCCGGCGCCGACCCGGCGGCGACGGCGCCGGGGCCGCTAGTCATTCCCCGGCCCTTGGGAGCCGCAGCTTGGTTCCCGACCCTTGGAAGCCGCAGTTCTTCGTCCGCGCGGGCAGGCCTGATACGATCGCGGTTTTTGCGATCAGGCCCGGCCGCGCACGGACAGCCGGGGGGTACGGGGGGTCGCCCTCCGGGAGATAACAGCGGGGGCAGTTCGCCTGTCTTCTCGAAGTCGGCCATCATGGCGAGGCGCCGGGCGTGCCTCGGCTCGCCGGAGAACGCGGTCTCGACGAAGACCTTCGCGAACGCCACCCCGTCCTCGGTGCTGTACTCGCGGGCGCCGAGGCTGAGCACGTTGGCGTCGTTGTGCTCGCGGGCGAGCCGAGCGGTATCCAGCGTCCAGGCGAGCGCCGCCCGGATGCCGGGAACCTTGTTGGCGGCGATCTGCTCGCCGTTGCCGGAGCCGCCGATCACGATTCCGAGGCTGCCGGGGTCGCGGATGGTCCCCTGCGCGGCCCGCAGCACGTAGACCGGGTAGTCGTCCTGCGGGTCGTAGCTGGCGGGACCGCAGTCGACCGCCTCGTGGCCGGCCCCGCCGAGCCAGGCGATGACGGCCGCCTTGAGTTCGAATCCGGCGTGATCAGAGCCGAGGTATACGCGCACCGGCCTAGTCTGCCAGACTCCCCCGCACGTCCACGGCCTGGCACACGGATCCGGGTTTCGGCGGCCGGAAAATCAGTCACACTTGATGACTAAACAGACACTCCGTGTAATAATGACAACAATGCGAGCGCGAGCAGCACCGAGCGCGAGCCGAAGGGCGCGCCCCTGCCCCCGGACCGAGGAGCGAGGGAGCGACGAAGGAGCGGACGAGCGACGAGGGAGGAGGCAGGGGTCCCGAGCGCGCGGAGGCGAGCGCGGGAAAACCTGAGCGCGAGCCGAAGGGCGCGCCCCTGCCCCCGGACCGAGGAGCGAGGGAGCGACGAAGGAGCGGACGAGCGACGAGGGAGGAGGCAGGGGTCCCGAGCGCGCGGAGGCGAACGCGGGCAGCACAGTGTGGCGGCCTCCTGGAACATGGGAAGATCACACAAGTACTCCGCGATCACGAAGGGACCATTTGGTGGCGACAAACCTCACCCGTGACGAGGCGCGTACCCGTGCAGAATTGATCAGCGTCGTTGCCTACCGGGTCCAGCTCGACCTGACCGGCGGTGACACCACCTTCCGGTCAACGTCGACCGTCGAGTTCGACTGCGGGCGAGACGGGGCAAGTACCTTTATCAACCTGGCGGCGCCCGAGGTCCACTCCGTCACGCTGAACGGTACCCCGGTGAGCCCGGCGGCGTTCGACGGCGAGCGGATCGTGATCGACGGCCTGCGCGCCGGACGGAACGTGCTTGCCGTCGACGCCGAGTGCGCCTACTCGCGCAGCGGCGAAGGGCTGCACCGGTTCGCCGACCCGGCGGACGGCAACGTGTACCTGTATTCCGACCTTGAGACGTTCGACGCGCACCGGGTCTACGCCTGCTTCGACCAGCCCGACCTGAAGGCGCGCTACGAGCTGGTGGTGCTGGCGCCGCCGGAGTGGACCGTGGTGTCCAACATGGCGCCCGAGGTCGAGGGCGGGGTCGACGCCGGTGGCGGCGCCCGCTCCTGGCAGTTCCCGCCGACGCCGTTGATGGCGACCTACATCACGCACGTGTCCGCCGGGCCGTGGCACGCCGTCCGGTCCGAGCACGACGGCATACCGCTCGGGATCTTCTGCCGCCAGTCGCTGGCGCGCTACCTGGACCCGGACGAGATCTTCGAGGTCACCCGGCAGGGCTTCGACTTCTATCACGCTGCCTTCGGGATCAAGTACCCGTTCGGCAAGTACGACCAGCTCTTCGTGCCCGAGTTCAAGGAAGGCGCGATGGAGAACGCGGGCGCGGTCACCTTCCTCGAGGACTACGTCTTCCGGTCGCGGGTGACCGATTTCTCCCGCGAGGCACGCGGCGAGACGATCCTGCACGAGATGGCGCACATGTGGTTCGGCGACCTGGTCACGATGCGCTGGTGGGACGACCTGTGGCTGAACGAGTCGTTCGCCACCTGGGCGGGCACCGAGGCCCAGGCGCGGGCCACCCGCTGGTCGCACTCGTGGACCACGTTCACCACCGCGTGGAAGGCGTGGGCCTGCAAGCAGGACCAGCTCCCCTCCACGCACCCGATCGCGGCCGACATCCCCGACATCCACGCGGTCGAGGTGAACTTCGACGGGATCACCTACGCCAAGGGCGCGGCGGTGCTCAAGCAGCTCGTGGCCTACGTCGGGTACGACAACTTCCTGGCCGGGGTGCGGGCGTACTTCGCCCTGCACGCGTTCGGCAACGCCACGCTCGCCGACCTGCTGTCCGCCCTGGAGGAGACGTCCGGGCGCGACCTCGGCTCGTGGTCGCACGAGTGGCTGGAAACCGCGGGCGTGAACACCCTGCGGCCCTCCTACAGCGTCGACGCGGAGGGGCGGTTCACCGCGTTCTCCGTACTGCAGTCCGCCGCCCCCTCGCACCCGACGCTCCGCTCGCACCGGATCGCGATCGGGCTTTACTCGCTGACCCCGGAGGGCCTGACCCGGATCTCGTCCGTGGAGACCGACGTGGCCGGCGACTGGACGCCGGTGCCCGCGCTCGTCGGCGTCAAGCGGCCCGACCTGGTCCTGATCAACGACGACGACCTCACCTACGCCAAGATCCGGCTCGACCCGCACTCGCTGCGGACCGCCGTCTCGTCGATCGGCTCGTTCACCTCGTCGCTGCCCGCCGCCCTGGTCTGGGCCGCGACATGGGACATGGTGCGCGACGGGGAAATGGCGGCGCGGGACTACGTGCGGCTCGTGCTCGGCGGCGTCGACTCGGTGCGGGACATAAGCGTCGTGCAGACGCTGCTGCGGCAGGCGACCGCGGCGGCGCGGCAGTATGCCGACCCGTCCTGGCGCGCCGAGGGACTGCCCTTCATCGCCTCCGCGCTACGGTCGCTGCTCGCGGCGGCGCCGGCCGGCTCCGACCATCAGCTCGCCTACGTCCGCGCCCTGTGCGCCGTGGCGACCGCGCCGGATGACCTGGAGTTCCTGTCCGCGCTGCTCGACGGCACGGTCCGCCTCGACGGGCTCGCGGTCGACACCGACCTGCGCTGGGCACTCCTGCGGCGCCTGGCCAGCCGGGGCGTGCGCGGGGAGGAGGCGATCGACGCGGAGCTGTCGCGGGATGCCACGGACGCCGGCGAGCGCCAGGCGGCCGGCTGCCGGGCCGCTGTCCCGACGCTCCACGCCAAGCGCGAGACCTGGGAGACGCTGACCGACGGGAAGCTGACCATCGCCATGTTCCGCGCCACGCTCATCGGCTTCGCCGATCCCGACCAGCCCGCGCTCGTCGAGCCGTACCGCCCCGAGTACTTCGCCGCGCTCGGCGACGTATGGCGGGACTGGTCCTCGGCGATGGCGCAGGACTTCGTGGAGTATGGCTACTCGATCGGCGCGGTCGACGCGTCGACGATCGAGGCCACGGACGTCTACCTGGCGTCGTCGCCCGAGGCGCCCGCCGCGCTCCGCCGCCTGCTGGTCGAGGGCAGGGACGAGGTGGCCCGCGCAATCCGCAACCAGTACCGCGACCGCGAGGCCGCGCAGGGCTGACGCTCTCGTTTCATGAAATATCCGGCGTGTCGCGGCGCGCCAGCGCCCGACATGCCGGATACACGCTCCTGCTCTTCCCCTGCTGTCCGCGTGGATGTGCCGTTGGTGTCGTTACAACAGCAAGCGCCGGATCTGCAGACGCTCGTTTGGTTCGCCGACTGACAATCGAGGAAACGGCAAGCCTCTGACCGGCCATTACACAAGCGACGTCCGGCGGTCCCCTTCTATGCGTTGTTCTTGCTCTGGAGAGCATGGATACGATCTCGGTGGCTTCGTCGGCTCGGAGGGCGCGAGACCATGGTGTGACCCGAGCGAGGATCCCGTGGCGGGCATGCCTAATTCCGGATCGGTCAGCGGTCGCACCTCTTTCGAGCCACGCCACGGCAGGGTCCGGCGGGCTGGCACATCGATCTAAAGCCAGGCCAAGCGGTCGGCAGGCGGTTCGGGAGCCAGCCCACCGGACCCCTCAAACGCTACGACCAACATCGCAGCGCTTCCATGAACAATTAGATGACATGCATCGGCTGGTTGGCCGGCGGGGCGGCTGGGCTGGTGCGTGTTACCGCATGCGCGGCAGGACCTCCTCAGCTCAGTTGCGTGACTATTGAGTCGCAGGCATTTTCACGTTCGGGCGCCTTGGTGCCCTCGGGAGCTTGAGGAGGTCCCGATGCCCATCATAGGAGGGCTGGATATTCACCGGAGGCAGCTGACCTTCGACTACCTCGACGCCGTGACCGGGCAGGTGCGGCGCGGCCAGGTCGCCCCGGCCGACCGGGAGCACCTGCGCGCCTGGCTGGCGCGGTTCGCCGGCGGTGACGACGTCGCGTTCGCGGTGGAGGCGTGCACCGGGTGGCGGTACGTCGCCGAGGAGCTGGCCGCGGCCGGGATCACGGTGCACCTGGCCGAGCCGGCCGACACCGCCTTCGCCCGCGGCCGCAAGCGGCACGCCAAGACCGACCGGACCGACGCCCGGCACCTGCGGACGCTGCTGGCCGAGGGCCGGCTTCCCGAATGCTGGATCCCGCCGGGCCGCATCCTGGAGTACCGGGCGCTGCTGGAGGCCTACCATGACCTGCGGGCCGAGCACACCGCCTGGACCCAGCGCATCCACGCGGTCCTGTTCCACCAGGGCGTCCCGGCGCTGGGCGAGGGCGCGCTGCGCAGCGAGCAGGGCCTGGCCGCGCTGCGGGAGGCCGCGGCCGCTCACCTGTCGCCGGCCGGGCAGCTGCAGGTCGCCACCGCGCTGGAGGTGGCCGCCGCCCTGGAAGAGCGGCTGCACGCGGTGCGGCACCAGCTGCTGGACGCCGCCCGGCACCTGGCCGGCGCCAAGGTCCTGGCCGCGCGGATCTACGGCGTCGGGCCGGTCACCGCGCTGGCGATGACCTGCTGGCTGGGCGGGGCAGGCAGGTTCTCCTCCTCCCGACAGGCGGTCCGGTTCGCCGGGCTGGACGTCACCGTGCACTCCTCCGACCGCAAGGGACCGCCCGGGAAGCTGTCCCGGCAGGGACCGCCGGTGCTGCGCTGGGCGGTCTACGAGGCCGGCAAGGCCCACGCCCGGTCCTCGGCCCCGGATCACGGCTACTACGCCGCCGTCAAGGACCGCAAAGGCGGCAAGCGGGCCGCCCTGTCCGAGGCCCGCAAGATCCTCCGCCAGGCCTGCCACATCCTGAACGAACTCGGCGACGACGCGCTCACCGCCGCCTGAAACCACCGCCGTGACGACCACCCGTGACCGCCGCCGCGCGGGCACCGCAGCCGAGCTCACCCGATGGGGCACCACCGCGGCCAGCTCCCGCCGATCCGCTGTCAGCTGCTGCCGGCCCGCCCTCAACGGGCCAGGCGGACGGCCTGATTAGACTGAGCGGCCGCATCCCCGCAGGCGGGGACACCCAATCAATCATCATGTCACCGGGGCAGCGCCAAGCCCCGCGGACCCAGGTAAGGCTGGCTGCTCACGCCCCGCCCACGGGGCCAGGCCACGGGCTAAAAGTCACCGCCCCCGCAGAAAGGCCCGGCAACCTGAACTGAACCGCAGAACCGCAACATCCCGAACCAACCAGGGCCCCCGCCCCTTGCCGCCCCCGGCATGATCCGCTCACCGGGCGGTCGCGTCAAGGGCGCCTGCGGCGCCGCTCCGCGGGCGCTGCGCGCCCCTGTGACCCGACCGCCCCCCTCGCAGAACCCGGCAGCTATCAAGGGACAGGGAGCAGACTCAAGCACGCCCCAAACCCCCCGTTGCGGTCCCCGACCGATGCAGGTAAGGCGGATCTGGAGCGGCCTGGCCGGGCCTCCGCTGGTCATTTCGATGCCTTCTTCGCTTACCGCCGGTTGGGGCACGGGCGCTTCAGCGGCGTTTCACCGCTTGCAACCCACCGCGCACCAAAGAGACGACCTGCCTGTGTCGCCGGTGCCGGGCTCCGGTCGCCATTCCTCCACCCGCACCAGACCGGGTGCTACCAGGTCCGTGCCCGCGAAGAACTGCGCCACCTGCTCCCGGTTGCGGAGCGCAAGCGACTGCTGGACCATCCGGCTCCCGATGTCCTGCAGGCTGTCCTTGGTTTCCCGGCCGAGGAGATCCGCCGCCCAGTGTGACACGACGAGGTAACTGCCGGAAGGCACGGCGTCAAGCAGCCTGGCCACGATCGCGTGCGGGTCGTCGGAGTCCGGCACCGCGTGCAGGACAGAGATCAGCGTGACCGCTGCCGGCCTGGTGAAGTCCAGCAGCTTCCCAGCCTGGGCGAGGATCGCGGGAGTGTCGCGCAGGTCGGCGTCAACATACTCGGTGGAGCCCGCCTCGCTGCTGGTCAGCAGCGCGCGGGCGTGGGCAAGCACGACCGGGTCGTAGTCCACGTACACCACCCGCGACTCCGGCGCGATCGCCTGGGCGACCTCGTGCGTGTTGCCCGCCGTCGGTATGCCGGTGCCAATGTCAAGGAACTGCCGGATCCCCGCCTCCCCAGCGAGGTAGCGGATCACCCGCCCGAGGAACGCGCGGTTCGCCCGGGCGGTGAAGGCCGCGTCCGGGTAGACCTTGAGCGTCTCCTCGACCGCCGCCCGGTCGGCGGCGTAATTGTCCTTGCCGCCGAGCATGTAGTCATACATCCGGGCCTGGTGCGCCACGCTCGTGTCGAACGGCAGCGGGCCGGCCCCGCGGTCAGTGCCGCCGTCATGAACCGCCGCGTCATGGCTGGTCATCTGCCTGCCTCTCCTGGTCATGCCTCGCCGGCAAACTGTACGGCGAGGTGCGCCGCGGCGGCTGGTACAAGCCCTTCGGGTGCTTCCGCGACACGCGTGTGCCGCGTGCTGTCAGCCATCCGACGGGCAGAACTAGCCTTACAGCTGATTACCAGCGCCCGGAACCATTCCGTTGCCGGCATGGGCCAGCCTGAGCAGAAGCGGACCGATGACGCGGTCGTGCTCATCAGGCGGGAAGCCGAGCGACTCGTCGCAGGCGCCGACCGGGTCCCGCCGGTGAGGAGGCAGCGCAACTCCTGCTGCAGATCAGCCAGCCGGTCCGCGTCGGTCACGAAGGCATTGTCCCATGCGGGGGGTCAGGCTTTGCCGGAATGCGGCCGGGCGCTCGCCCGGCTCCTGAAACTGGCCCCGGTGCAGCCGTGACGAGCCCGCATCGCGAGCGACAATGTGGGATCGCTCAAGGTACTGCAGAAGAAACGATTCGCAGTCACGGGCGCGGCGAGGCCCGGGCCGCGTGCTTCGGCGACCGCCCTTTGGTCGACGAGCGCACGCGGGTGGGGCCACGCCATGTTCCGAGGTCCCTCGACCCTGCGAGAGTGTCATGACGTGTTGGTCGCGAGCGCACGCGGTAGGCCGCGCCAAGCTCGGCGCCCCGACCGGACGAAGGGGCATGGCGTCTCGGGCTAGAGTCAGCCGCGGCCGTTCGGGACAATGCTTGTTTTATGCGGCGGCGGTCGCCGCGAGCGCCTGGGCTACTGCCTCGCGGACGTGCTTGGCGATGTCGTCCAGGGGGACGGAGATCGTCTCGCCGGTGGCGCGGTCGGTGAGCTCGGCGGCGCCCGACGCGAGGCCGCGCTTGCCGATCGTGATGCGGAACGGGATGCCGACCAGCTCGGCGTCGCTGAACTTCACGCCGGCCCGGTCGGGGCGGTCATCGATGATCACGTCGACGCCGGCGTCGAGCAGCGCCTGGTAGGCGCGCTCCCCCGCCTCGGCGACGGCGGCGTCGTTCTGCTGCGCGACGATGACGACCGCCTCGAACGGCGCGACCGCGGCCGGCCAGACGATGCCCTTGTCGTCGTGGTGCACCTCGATGCAGGCGGCGATCGCGCGCTCCACGCCGATGCCGTAGCAGCCCATGATCGGCTTGACCGGCTTGCCCTCGGGGCCGAGCACGGACAGCCCGAGCGCGTCGGAGTACTTGTAGCCGAGCTTGAAGATGTGCCCGACCTCGATGCCCTTGATCACCGTGAGCGGGTTGCCGCAGTGGACGCAGGGCTCGCCCTCTTCCGCGGCGCGCAGGTCGGCCCACTTGCCGACGCTGATGTCGCGGGCGACGTCCACGCCGCGCAGGTGCACGTCGTCGGTGTTCGCCCCGGTCGTCATGCCGGACCGGCCGTCCAGCGCCAGGTCGGCGATGACCGGCAGGTCGGCGGGGGCGCCGACCGCGCCGAGCGAGCCCGGGTGCGCGCCGAGCGCCTCGAAGATCTCGCCGGCCTCCGCGGGCCGTACCGCGACCGCGCCGGTCGCGTCGATGAGCTTCTGCTCCTCGAGGGCGTGATCGCCGCGCAGCAGCACCAGCGTCAGCCGGCCGTCAAGGGCGTAGACCAGGGTCTTGACCTGCCGGTCGGCGGGCGCGGCGTAGCCGGTGGCCAGGTCCTCGATCGTCCGGACGCCCGGCGTGTCGAACCGCAGCGGCGCGGCCAGGGCGGCGGCCGCGTCGGCCGCATGGTCGACCGGCTCCAGGGCCGATATCGCCGCCTCGACGTTCGCCGCGTACCCGCACTGGGGCGAGTAGACGATGTCGTCCTCGCCGGTCTCCGACGG
Source organism: uncultured Actinomycetota bacterium (assembly GCA_963767685.1). Classification (GTDB taxonomy): domain Bacteria; phylum Actinomycetota; class Actinomycetes; order Streptosporangiales; family Streptosporangiaceae; genus Trebonia. Next base: position 345,272 of record CAVYEZ010000001.1, on the reverse strand, counting down.
GCAGATGAACTCGGTCGAGCCCGAGCCGCCCATGGAGCCGTTCGACGCCGCTACCGGGATCGCGGGGATGCCCATCCGCTCGAAGGCGCGGGCGTAGGCGGCGTGGTGCGCGTTGAACGACTTGTCGAGCCCGGCGGCGTCGAGGTCGAAGCTGTAGGAGTCCTTCATGGTGAACTCGCGGGTCCGCATGAGGCCCGCCTTCGGCCGCGGCTCGTCGCGCAGCTTCGCCTGGAACTGGTACCACATCTGGGGCAGCTCGCGGTACGAGTTCAGCTCCGTGGCCAGCGTGGACACGACCTCTTCGTGCGTCATGCCGAGGGCGAGGGCGGCGCCCTTGCGGTCCTTCAGCCGGAACATCTCGTCGCCCATGACGTCCCAGCGGCCGCTGCGCTGCCAGAGCTCGGCCGGGTGCATGACCGGCATCAGGATCTCCTGGGCGCCGATCCTGTTCATCTCCTCGCGGATGATGCCGATGACCTTCAGCCGGACCCGGACCGCCAGCGGCAGCAGCGAGTAGTGCCCCGCCATCAGCTGGCGGATGTACCCGGCCCGCAGCAGCAGCCGGTGGCTGGGCGCACCCGCCTCTGCTGGGTCCTCCCGCAGCGTGGGGATGTGCATGGTTGACCAGCGCACGATTTACTCCGTCTTGTCGCGTCTGCCTGCTCGGAACCGGACGTGACGTCCGGAGAGGCGGTGAAGAAGCCAGGGGAGGTCCAGGGCCCCCCGCTGGGAGTCTATCGTCGGCCGGGCATCACGCCTGACCGATATTCACGCCTGCGGGACTTCCTGCTCGCTGATGGCCTCTCGGGCTGGCCGGGCTCGGGATGACGCCGCGGGCGAGCCAGGCGCCGGCCAGCACCTGCAGGGCGGCGAGCAGCAGGACGACCGCGACCGTGACGCCGGCGTAGGGCGGCAGGCCGGCCAGGGCCGCGATGGCCCGGCCGGTCGCGCCGACGGGCTGGCCGTCAAGCGCGAGCGCCCAGATCGGTATCGCCCAGCCGAGGATCACGCCGGCCACCGCGGGCAGCACGCCGCCGCGCGGCCGGCGGCCGCTGGCCGGGCCCTGGCCCCGGGCCTGCCCGAGGGCGCCGACCCGGCCGAGGGCGCCGGCGGCCAGGCCGACGAGGAACGGGACCCACCAGGCACCGAGCCAGGCGCCGAGGGCGCTGGCGACCGCGGCCACCACGAGGACGGCGAGCCGGAGCGCCAGCGGGCCGGCCGCCGCGCGCGGGGCCGGCGGTGCCGGAAGCGGCTCGGCCGCGGGGCTAGCCACTGAGCTTCCAGGCCGTCGGGCCGGCGGGCTGCCCCGGGACCGGGACCGCCAGGTACTCGCCGTTCCACCAGGCGCCGATCAGGTTCTGGTACCAGGGGGAGGCCGGGTTCTCCGACTGGCCGCCTGGATACACCCCGACCGCGTAGACGCCGTTCCGCGAGGCGGCCGCCGGGGTACCGGGCAGCGGCGGCGGCGCGGCGCCGACGGAGTTGCCGAGGGCGACGATCATCCGCCAGCTCGGCCCGGTGGAGGCGTTGAGGCCGCCGTCGGCGGCGTCCTCGGTGAACGGGTCGCCGCCGGCCGCGCGCGGGCCGTAGCCAAGGCCGTCCGCGCCGGTGATCGAGGGGAACGAGCGGGTGTGGATCCGCCCCCAGGTCCAGGTCGCCGGCGCGCCGCCGAGCTTGGCCGACAGGTGCGTCACCGCCTTCTTGAATGCGGCCACGATCGCCTGGTCGGCCGTCCCGTCCCCGTGCCCGTCCGGTCCGGCGAACGCGGCGTTGGACTGGTCGCCGAGCGTCCACGCCTCCAGGTCCTCGTCAAGCGGCGCGAGGCCGGGCGTCACGCCGAGGTCAAGCCTGTCCTTGCTCACCGGGACCTTCCCCGCCTGCCACCAGGGCGCGAAGACGGCGTTGAGGTACGAGCCCCAGAACGTCCACCACAGCGACGCCGCGGCCGAGTCCTGGTCCATCCCGTAGTTCCAGGACTGCAGCTGGGCCGCCGCCTCCTGGTCGGTGCCGGACAGCCCGGCGCTCGACAGCGCCTTGAGCACCGCTGGCATCACCCGGGCGGCGAGGGGGTCGGTCAGGTCGTTCTGCAGGCCCGCGATCTTGGCGGGGGTCAGCGGCTCGGCCGCCTTGAGCGCGCTGTACGCGCGCGCGGCCCGGTAGCCGGGGTCGTAGAAGTCGAGCGCGGTCCCCACGTAGTACGGGTAGCCGCCGCTGACCGGCCGCTGGTTGTCGGTCGCGATCAGGTGCGACGGCGGGTCGTAGGACTGCGGCACCGCCTGGTACGGGATCACCCCGGTGATGTCGCACGCCCCGGTGCCCGGCATGGGCAGCCACGGCTTGCAGCCGGCGGGGACCTGCGGGTAGTAGCCGGGGGCGATCGCCCCGATATTTCCGGCCGTATCGGCATAGACGAAGTTCTGCGTCGGCGCGTGCCACCCTGCCAGCGCCGCCTTGAACTGCGCGAACGTCGACGCGGTGTTCACCCCGATGAGCGCGGCGAGGTCATCGGAGGGGGCGTTGCCCATCCAGTCCACGGCCATCAGCTGGCCGGCCTGGCTGACGATCGGCCCCTGCGCGGTGATGTCCACGGTCAGCTGCCTGGACGCGCCGCCGCGCACCGGGATCGAGTAGTGCACGACGGTCATCGGCCGCCACGCGCCGTCCCGGTAGTACTGCGAACCGCGGATCTTCTCGGCGTAGTAAAACGTCGCCGAGTTCTGCGTGTCGGTAAGCGACCAGGCGATATGCGCGTTGTGCCCGAGCAGGACGCCCGGCACCCCGGGCACGCTCGCGCCCGCGACCTGGTACCCGGGCGCGGACAGCGCGACCTCGTACCAGACGGACGGAATCGTCTGCGGCAGGTGCGGGTCACCGCCGAGCAGCGCCCTGGGCTGACTAGCGGAGGCTCCCGCGACCGCCGGCCCGTTCGCCGCCCACGCGTTGGAGTCGGGGTAGTGATGGATCTGATTGGGCAGCAGCTGGCTGAGCTGGTCAAGCACGCTCGCCACCGACTTGTCCACCGCTGGCGAGTCGGGGGTCGCCGTTGCCCCGGACGCTGGGGCAACCGCGGTCGTGGTGGCCGTCGTGGCCGCCGACCCCGGGGCCGAGCTCGCCACGTCCGCGGGAACCGCGGTCAGCGGGAACTTGACGTAGGGGCCCGGGTCGTAGGGCGCCTGGACGTTCTTCGCCAGGGTGGGAAACCAGTCGGCGACGTTTGCCCCCAGGGATTTGGTCAGGAGCTCATCGTCCAGGGGACCCGTCGTGTAGTCGAGCTCCTGGGTGAGCACCCCCTGCACCACCAGGGTGTCGACCGGGGTCCACGGGCCCGGGTACTGGCCGGCGAGCGAGAAGAGCGACGGCCAGTCGCCGGAGGCGCGGACCTGCGCGATGTCGTCGTTGACGCCCTGCGCGTACGCGAGCAGCGCGGCGCGGGTGGCGCCGGTGGTGCGCGCCCACTCGTTCTGGGCGGTGCGGAGCAGGCCAAGGCGCAGCTCGAACTCGTCGCTGGCCAGGTCGCTCGGGCCGGCCAGCTGCGCGAGGCGGCCCTCACCGAGGCGCCGCTCCGCGTCGAGTTCCGTCAGCCGGAACCTCGCGTGCACGTAGCCTTCCGCGAGGAACATGTCGCGGGTGTCGCCCGCCGATACCGACGCCAGCCCCTGTGCGCTGAATGAAACCGTGACAGGAGCGGTAAGCCCCGGCACGCGCAGCTGCTCCGAGCTGACCGGCTGCCCGCCGGACGCCGCCGTCCAGGCACCCCGCCCGGGGTCGAGGGCCGGGCCGAGCGCCGGGATGCTGCCGAAGCCGAACCCGAGAACGCCGATTAGCAGAGCCGACACGACAACGGCGCCGACCAGGTTCACGACCTGGCGCGCCCGCGATCCCCGTTGGCCGCGACCCGGCCTCACCCGCTTGAACATCCCGCACGTTCTACCACAAACCACTCCACCGCCCGCCAGCCCGCGATCCTGGAGGCAGCCTTCCCTGGCCGGGAGCGCGCACGCGACGGCGGGGCGGGGCCCAGGGCGCGCTGGCAGAAGTCACGGGACGCAGCCGCCGACGGCTCGCCGGCCATGATCACGAAGGATTTCCGTTTATTGGCTTATTGGCGAAAATTCCTCTTGTTCAGGAAGTGAACCCCCGACGCCATCGGGGATGTTCCGGGCAGAACGGGCGCGATGCGGAGGAGGGAAATTCTTGCGTTAATGTGCCCGAGTGCCTCAAGGCCAAAACGAAGGCATCCAAGGGCAACCGGGGGCGCTAGAGATACGGCCCCGTGTGCCCCCGGGCCCGAATGAGCTGGCCGCTGAGGCACCCCGAATAGTCCGCTTCGCCTTTGGGGACCCTTTTACGCCGTCACCGTGGGTACTGGAGCGACTACCGGGGAAATACCGGTCTAGGCGGATCGGACCGATCCATTTACAGTGTCATCAGGGACGGAAGTCGGTTTTTAAGGGACCATAGAGGGCACATCGATTACAGAGCGCCGCCTCACGGCGGCAAATCGGTACGCTGAGATGGTGAGATGGATGGCTTGGCCCCGCAGCAAGAACTCCAGGTCATCAGCGCAGCCCGGTACGCACCCGCACGACGGCGTGCAGGCAACCGTAACCCCGGCGCCCGACGCTGAGCCGTTCCCCGGTACAGGACAGAACACCGGGGTCGGCGGCACCAGACACGCAGTCGCCGCCGACCCGCCCAGGGGCAGCCGACGGCTGCGCCCGATCAGGTACGCGCACTCCGTGAGCGACGACGCCACGGCGGTTCCCGCGGAGACCGTTGGCAGGCCGCCGGACGCGGCGGCGCCGGACCCGGCGATCTCGGACCCCGCGGAAGCGGGCACGGAACTGCCGGGCACCGTGCTTTCCGGCCGGGTCCTGCGCGGCCCCGCCCCGGTGGGCGAGACGCCGGAAGCCTACGATGACGTCGGCGTGGTCTACGAGGCACCGCGCCCGGCCTACTCCGAGCCGCTTGGCCCCGAGCCGACCGGGGCGCCCGGCTGAGCCCAACGAGGGGCTCGACATCTTCGGCGGGGTGGCGACCACCGAAGTCCCGGCCGAGAAGCCCGCCGGCCGGCAGCCGACGCGCGTGATACCGATCGGCGCGACGTGGAACCAGACGATCTCCACGCCGCCCGTGGCGAGCGACGAGGCGGAGGAAGAGAAGAAGCCGAACCCGTTCGACCGGGTGCGCGGGAGGCCGTGGGCCAGCCCGCCCGCCGACGAGCACGAGGCCCGGGTAAGCGTGCGCGACCTGCCGCCCGACGTGCAGCTGGGCTTCTGGCGGCTGCGGATCATCATCATGGTGGTCGTGGGCGCGGTGTTCGCCGCCCTCACCAGGAGCTGGGAGATCGCCCTCACGCTCGCGATACTCGCCGGGATCGTTGACACCATCCGCCGGTCGCGGAACGCGGCCGCGTACGTCAACGGCGGCTCTCACCCCGGCGCCCGCAGGCGCACGATCAAGCAGCTCGCCAAGATGCGGCGGGAAGGGTACTTCGCGCTCGACGCGCGGCCCATCCCCAACAGCCGCGAGTTCATTGACCACCTGGTCGTCGGACCCACCGGGGTGTACGCCATCGACTCGGAGAAGTGGGACCCCAAGCTGCCGATCAGGACCTGGAACGGCAAGAAGCTGTACCACGGCCCCGAGTCGCAGAAGGACCGCCTCGAGCACGCGGTGTGGGAGGCAGCGCAGGCCAGCGAGATCCTGTCCGGCGCGCTCGGCACCGAGATCACGGTCAGGCCCGCGCTCGCCATTTACGGGCCCAAGATCCCGTGGGACATCGCCACGATCAGGAACGTCGACGTGTTCACCGGGCCCGCGCTGCGCAAGTACCTCAAGCGGCGCGGCCGGATGAAGGACGGCGTGGTCCGGCTCACCGGCGAGGAAGTCCGCACGATCTACGAGACGGCGTCGCGGGTGCTGCCGGACGTTACCGCGTCGTCCAGCGCCTATACCCCGGTAGGCTGAACTTCCCGCAAGCTTGCAGCTTTCCGAGGGGAGTTCGGCGATGCCGCCGTTGAGGTCACGCACGGTCACGCACGGTCGGAACATGGCGGGAGCGCGCGCGCTGCTGCGCGCGACCGGGGTAGCCAACGAGGACTTCGGCAAGCCGATCATCGCCGTAGCCAACAGCTTCACCGAGTTCGTGCCAGGACACGTGCACCTGGCCGCGGTGGGCCGGGTCATCGCCGACGCGGTGCGGGCCGCGGGCGGGATACCCAGGGAGTTCAACTCGATCGCCGTCGACGACGGCATCGCGATGGGGCACGGCGGGATGCTTTACTCGCTGCCGTCCCGCGAGCTGATCGCCGACTCGGTCGAGTACATGGTCAACGCGCACTGCGCGGACGCGATGATCTGCGTCTCCAACTGCGACAAGATCACGCCGGGGATGCTTATCGCCGCGATGCGGCTCAACATCCCCACGGTCTTCGTCTCCGGCGGCCCGATGGAGGCGGGGAAGGTCGTCGCGACGGTCTCCGGCGCCGCCCCGTCCGGGGTGCGCAAGCTTGACCTGATCGACTCGATGGTCGCGTCGGCGGACCCGTCCGTGTCCGACGCGGAGCTGGCCGACATCGAGGAGAACGCCTGCCCGACCTGCGGGTCCTGCTCCGGGATGTTCACCGCGAACTCGATGAACTGCCTTACCGAGGCGATCGGGCTCGCGCTGCCGGGCAACGGGACCACGCTGGCGACGCACGTCGCCCGCCGCTCGCTGTTCGAGCGGGCCGGGCGCCCTGGTCGTCGACCTCGCGAACCGGTACTACGGCCAGGACGACGAGTCCGTGCTGCCCAGGTCGATCGCGTCGCGGGAGGCGTTCGAGAACGCGATGGCGCTCGACATCGCCATGGGCGGGTCGACCAACACGATCCTGCACCTGCTCGCGGCGGCGCGCGAGGCCGAGGTGGACTTCGGCCTCAAGGAGATCGACGAGCTGTCGCGGCGGGTCCCCTGCCTTTGCAAGGTGGCACCGTCCAGCGCTTATCACGTGGAGGACGTGCACCGGGCCGGCGGGATCTACACGATCCTCGGCGAGCTCGACCGGGCCGGGCTGCTGAACCGCGGCGTGCACACCGTGCACGGCGCGCCGCTGTCGGCCTGGGACCTGCGGTCCGGGTCGGTGCTGCCCGAGGCCGTGGAGCTGTACCACGCGGCGCCCGGCGGGGTGAGGACGACCAAGGGGTACTCGCAGTCGGCGCGGTGGGAGTCCCTTGACCGCGACGCGGCCTCCGGGTGCATCCGTGACATCGAGCACGCGTACACCGTCGACGGCGGCCTCTGCATGCTGTACGGGAACCTGGCGACCGACGGTGCGGTCGTGAAGACCGCCGGCGTGCCCGAGGAGCTGTGGACGTTCTCCGGTCCCGCCCGGGTCTTCGAGTCGCAGGAAGCAGCCGTGGACGGGATCCTCGCCGGACGGGTCTCCGCCGGGGACGTCGTCGTCATCAGGTACGAGGGTCCGCGCGGCGGTCCGGGGATGCAGGAGATGCTCTACCCGACGTCGTTCCTCAAGGGCAAGGGCCTCGGCCGGGCCTGCGCGCTGATCACCGACGGGCGGTTCTCCGGCGGCACCTCGGGGCTGTCGATCGGGCACATCTCCCCCGAGGCGGCGAGCGGCGGCGACATCGCGCTCGTGCACGAGGACGACACGATCGTCATCGACATCCCGCGCCGGGAACTGCGGCTCGACGTCCCCGACTCCGAGCTGGCCGAGCGCAGGCAGGCGCTGCTCGCGTCGCTCGGGTCGTACCGGCCCGCGTCGCGGCAGCGGCCGGTGAGCGCGGCCCTGCAGGTGTACGCGGCGCTCGCGACGTCGGCGTCCACCGGCGCGTCGCGGGACATCTCGGCGCTCGCGAGGCTCGCCCCCGAGACGCCGGGCGCCTAGCGCCCAGATGCTGAAATTCCCGGAATGCCGGGCGCGCCAGCGCCCGGCATTCCGGCGCTCACTCCCCGCTTGGCGGCTGGAGTCCGTCGCTGACGACGCGCCCGCCGACCAGGCCAGGGAAGGTGGATAGCTTCAGCCCCGATAGGGTCTGAAGCTATCCACCATCTTGGGAGACGCGCTTGATCAAGCGAGGAGAACGATCGTGACGGGCGGATTTGTCCGCGCCGCGCGCGCGTCGGACGCCGAAGGGCTCGCGCGAGTGCAGGCCGCTAGCTGGCGGGCGGCGTTCGCCGGGCTCGTGCCGGACGCGGTGATCGCCGAGTTGACCAGCGAGCAGGCCGTCGGCCAGTTCACCGGGCGCTGGCGGGAGGCGATCAGCGCCCCGCCGACGTCCAAGCACCGGGTGCACGTCGCGGTCGCGGAGCCCGGTGACCCCGAGATCCTCGGGTTCGCCGCGGCCGGGCCCGCCACCGACGAGGACCTGTGGCCGGGGACCGACGGGGAACTCTACGAGTTGCACGTGGCGCCCGCGACCGCCGGGACCGGCCATGACGGCCGCCTGCTGCACGCGGTCGCCGACACGTTCGCCGAGGACGGCTTCAGCACCGGGTACACCTGGGCGCTGGCCGGCGACGAGACGCGGATCGACGTTCCTGGCGGCGGCGGGCTGGGCGCCCGACGGCAGCCGGTCCAACCTGGACATGGGCGTGAAGGTGCCGGTGCTGCGGCTGCACACCCGGCTGTCGCCGAAGAGTTCGTCAGCCGGCGCCGCTCGTTCCGGGTCACGGGGACCGCATAGGATCTGCCGGTGGCTAGTGCACGCGAGTGGGTAGCCGGGACGCGGCCCCGGACACTGCCGGCGGCTGTGGTGCCGGTGCTTATTGGCTCAGGTGTCGCGGCGGGGTACCACGCGTTCTCGTGGTGGCGCGCGCTGCTCGCGCTGCTGGTGGCGCTCGCGCTGCAGGTCGGCGTGAACTACGCCAACGACTACAGCGACGGGGTGCGGGGCACCGACGCGGCGGGGCGCCGGGCCGGGCCGATGCGGCTGGTCGGGTCGGGCGCGGCGACGCCGCGCGCCGTGAAGGTCGCCGCCTTTTCCTGGTTCCTGGTGGCGTGCTGCCTCGGGCTGGCGCTCGCGGCGGTGACCTCGTGGTGGATCGTCGCCGGCGGGGCGCTGTGCGTGCTCGCCGCCTGGTTCTACACCGGCGGATCGCGCCCCTACGGGTACCGGGGGCTCGGCGAGGTGTCGGTCTTCCTGTTCTTCGGCGTGGCGGCGGTCGCCGGGACCGCGTTCGTGCAGATGGACCGGCTGTCATGGCTCGGGCTGGCGGCCTCGGTGCCGGCCGGGCTGCTGTCCTGCGCGCTGCTGATGGTCAACAACCTGCGGGACATCGGGTCGGACGCGACGGCCGGGAAGCGGACGCTGGCCGTGCGGATCGGTGACGCGCATGCCAGGACGGCGTACCTGCTGTTCCTCCTGGTGCCCTTCGCGCTGGCCGCGCTGATCGCGGTGTACCGGCCGTTCGCGCCGCTCGCGCTCGTCGCGCTGCCGCTAGCCGTTCCCCCGGTACGGGCGGTGCGCGGCGGCGTCTCCGGGCCCGGCCTGATCGCCACGCTCGGGCAGACGGGACGGCTGCAACTGGCCTTTGGGGTGGCATTCACGGTGGGTCTGGCCATCCACGGATAGTCCGGACGACATGACTCAACAACACCGCACGCAAACGGAGTAATTCACGCAGCGAGCGAAATCGGCGTGCCTAATGCTGGCGGATGCGACGCCCGGTGCAATCGCAGACGATAGCCTGCAGGTGAATCCTGGTTGGCAGAGGCTAACCCCGTGTCCAACCGGCCAAGCGGATTCAGGGGAGGGGTGCCTGGGTGGAGCACCGTAACGCCGATGTACGGCAGGTGGCAGGTTTCGCCGCGTCGGCCGACGACGCGGCTCGGTTCCTGCGTGAGCTACGCCAACTCAGGGACGGCGCCGGGCTCGGGCATGCCGAGCTCGCCGCGCGCGCGCATTTCCCTTATGACTCCATCAGGGCCGCCGAAGTCGGCCCGTCGCTTCCCGACCTGCCGGTGCTCTCCGCGTACGTCCGCGGCTGCGGTGGCACCACCGAGGAATGGGAAGAGCGGTGGCGCTCGCTGACCAGGACACCGTCGCTGCCGGTGGCCGCATCCCGGCACGCGGGGCGCTCGGACGCGGCGACCGCGGGCGCCAGGATCGGTCTTCGCAGGTCGGCGACAATCCCGACGCCTCGATCATCATCGCCGCGCTTAACCGGGTCGCCGAAGAGATGGCCAGCCCCAGCACTGCCTCGGTCACGGTGCCGGACGACCTGCCATCGGCGGACGACCTGCTCGCCTCGGTATCCGAGCCGGCGGTATCCGACCCGGTGATCCCGGACGAGCCGGCCGGCTGGGACACCAGCGACACCCCGTCGGGCTGGGACCCCATCCGGGTGTCGTCCGCCTGGCCGGTGCTGCCGGACGCGCCCGCGCTGACCGACCAGCCGGGCAGCGGCGCGGTGCCAGCCGAGTCTTCCGGGGCAACAGTGCCTTCCTGGCCTTCGGTGTCCTCCGCCGGTACCGGCACGACGGGGGCTTCCGGGGCCGCACCCTGGGGCACGGCGCCCTGGGCGAGCCACCCGGCGGACGCGGATGCCGCCGTGACGAGCGCAGCGGCCGGCCCGGCGGCTCCGGTGAACGGGGCGGCACCGCGGGCCGCCCGGGCGCCGAAGGCCGCCGCCGAGCCCGTTGCCGCCGCCTCGGTAACCGGCGCCAACCGCGCGCCGACGACGACCAGGGTCGTGGTGCTCGCCGCGGTCCTGCTCTGCGTGCTCGCCGTGCTGCTAGCCGTCTTCGCCTGAGGACGGCGCGCTTCCGTTCAGTCCGTTGAGCGAGCCCGGCGGCGTGATGCTGGCAGGGACCGCCTGCCCGGGATCCGTGGCCAGTTCCGTCCGCGTCGCCGACGGTGCCAGCGATTCTGCCTGCTGCGCCGCGATCTCGGCCTGCTGCGCGGCCATCTCGGCTTGCTGCAAGGCGATCTCGGTCGGCCCCGGCTGCCTCGGGATCGGCTGCGCGGCCGCCTGCTCCACCGCCTGCGGCGCCGTACCCGGCACCGCCGCGCCGGGCGCGGGCGCGACGGCCGGGCCCGCGCCCGGCTCGGTCGCCTGCCCGCTGAATGCCGACGTCACCGCCTTCAGCGCCGTCGTCACCTCGCTCGGGATCACCCAGAACGTGTTGCCCGCGCCGTTGGCCAGCTGCGGCAGCGTCTGCAGGTACTGGTAGGCGAGCAGCTTCGGGTCGGGGTCATTGCGGTGGATCGACCCGAAGACCTGGCTGATCGCCTGCGCCTCGCCCTCGGCCCGCAGGATCGCGGCCTGCTTGTCGCCCTCGGCGCGCAGGATCTTGCTCTGCCTGTCGCCTTCCGCGGTGAGGATCTGCGACTGCCGCTGGCCCTCGGCCGTGAGGATCGCGGCGCGCTTCTCCCGCTCGGCGCGCATCTGCTTCTCCATCGCGTCCTTGACGGACTTCGGCGGGTCGATCGCCTTGATCTCCACCCGGGTCACCCGGATGCCCCACTTGCCCGACGCGTCGTCGAGCACGCCGCGCAGCAGCGTGTTGATCTTGTCGCGGGAGGTCAGCGTCTGCTCGAGGTCCATCGAGCCGATGACCGACCGCAGCATCGTGGCCGTGAGCTGCTCGATCGCCAGAATGTAGTTGACGATCTCGTAGTCCGCCGCCCGCGGGTCGGTCACCTGGAAGAACAGCACCGTGTCGATCTGCACGACCAGGTTGTCCTCGGTGATCACCGGCTGGCTGTCGAACGAGACGACCTGCTCGCGCAGGTCGATCTGCGCCTTGACCCGGTCGACGAACGGCACGATGAAGTTCAGGCCCGGCTCAAGGGTCTTGCGGTACCGGCCGAACCGCTCCACGTTCCGCGCCCGCGCCTGCGGGAATGATGCGCACCGAGCGGACAACGGTCAGCAGGACGATGAGGGCGATCACCGCCACGATGATGAGCTCCGCGATGACCATTGAGAACCCCTTTCTATTGACGCTGCTGGGGTACAAGGACGTGCGGTCAGGGCAGGTGGGAGGTTCTAACTCCCGCGGGTAGACGAGCGCCGTCGCGCCTTCGATCTGCATGACGTCGACGGTGTGGCCGACGGGGATGACCAGCGACTCGTCGTAGGCACGGGCCGACCACTCCTCGCCGCCGATACGGACCCGGCCGCTGTGGCCGTTGACCTCTTCGAGCACCCGGGCGGACCGGCCGACCAGGGCCGCGGGCCCGGTCTTCAGCAGCGGCGGCTGCCGCACGTGCCGCCGGGCGATGGGCAGGACGGTGCCAAGCCCGGCCGCCGAGGCGATGACGAACGCGAGCAGCTGGAAGGGCAGGCCGAGCTGAAGGGCCGCGACGCCGGCGGCGACGCAGGCGCCGACCGCGATGAGGCCGAGCGCGAACGTGAACGTGACCAGCTCGGCGACGCCGAGCACGGCCGCCACGATCAGCCAGACGATCCATGCCACCATGGCCGCTCCGCAGGACAACTCCGGCGCGGCGCTTACGCGTCGCAAATCCTCATGGCGCGGGCAAATCGCTCGTGCCCTAACCCCAGAGTAGCCCCGCCGGCACGCATCCGACACCTCACGCCGCGGGCCGCTGCCCGCCGAAATAAAACGGTGTCGAACTAGGCGCCAATTACCCGTCGGCCCTATCCGGAAGCCGTGACCGCCCTACACTCGATCTGGGGTGGCGAGCGCCGCACGGTGGTGTCCAGGAGGTGCCGGGTGAATCGTCAGGGCAGCGGGCCTGGCCGAGGCACGCACGGCCGGGCCAGCGACGCCGCCTACGCGGACCAGGACGCCTACCAGCGGGACTCTTACCTGGAGGCTGACGCGTACCCCGTCGATCCCGGCTACCAGGGCTACGCGGGCGGCCGGGAGCGGGAACGGCCCCGCCCCGCGGACACGCCGCCCGGGCCGACCCGCACCCGGCCGGAGCGCGGCATGCCGCCACAGGCCCGGCTACCCGCCGCGGTCCGGCCAGGCAGGCGGCGTACGACCCGGGATCGCCCTGGCAGCGCCCCGAGGACGCGATGCCAGGCGTTGGCCGGCCGCGGCCGCGCCCGGCCGGCCCGCGCCCGCGCCAGGCTCCCCCGGGCCAGCCGCGTCCCGGCCAGCAGCGCACGGCGCCACCCCGCGGGCCGCGCCCGGCGGGATCCTACGACTCGCAGCGGCCCGGGCCTTACGCGTACGCTCCCGGGCCGGGTCCCGGTCCGGGCCGGCCCGGCCGCGGGGCCGCAGGCCCCCGGGTACCCGGGGCAGGGACCCGGCTATCAAGGACAGCAGCCGCCGGGATACCAGGGACAGGGCTTTACCGGGCAGGCGCAGGCCTGCCCGGGCCAGGCGCCGGAGCAGGCGGGGCAGCCGCAGGGATACCAGGCCGCCCAGGAGTGGGCGGCCGCGGGCGCCAGGCAGCCGGGGCCGTGCCCGGCCGGGCAGGCGGTGCCGGCCAGTACGCCGGGAGCAGCCGCGGCCAGGCCAGCAGGGCCCTGGCTGGCCCGGGCGGCCGGGCCAGGGCCCCGGCCGGGCCGGGCGCCTACCGGCCAGGGACAGCCGTGGCCGCCCGGCCCGGGCGGCTACGGGCAAGGAGACCCTGGGCAGGGGCCAGCCGGCTACGGGCCGGGTCAGTTCGCCGCCGGGCAGCCGGGACCCGGCCAGTCCGGGCCGCGAGCAAGGGCCAGGGCCGGCCGGCCAGGGCCCGTTCGGTCCAGGCCCCGTTCAGCCAGGGCCAGCCGCCCGGGGCCGGGCCGTACGGCCAGGCGCCCGGCCAGATGCCGTATGTCGCGGGCCCGTACAGCAACACCAACCCGTACGGCGCCGGGCAGCCCGGCGGCCCGCAGATGCCGGGCCAGTTCGGCCAGAACCCGCGGAACACCGGGTCCTGGCAGGCCGCCGGGCCGCAGCAGGACCCGGCTGGGCCGCCGGCCAGGGACCGCCCGGCCCGAACGCGCGGAACACCGGATCCTGGCAGGCAGCGGATCCCGGGCAGGGGCCGGACTGGGCCGCGCGGCAGGCGCCGCACAGACCCGGCGCCGGCCCGGCCGGCGGCTGGCAGGCACCGGGCGCCGGGTTCGCCGACTTCGGCGGCAACCCGCGGGACACGGGCTCGTGGCAGGCCGCCGGGCCCGAGCAGGGACAAGGCTGGGCACCCGGACCTGGCGGCCGGGCGTACGCACACGGGCTCGCTGGCAGGCCGCGGGACCGCAGCGGGACCGGCTGGGTACCCGGTCAGGCAGTTCGCGCAGGATCAGTACGGACAGGATCAGTACGCGCAGGATCAGTACGGACAGGATCAGTACGCGCAGGGGCAGTACGGCCAGGATCAGTACGCGCAGGCCAGTTCGGCCAGGGCGTCAGGAACACGGGCGCCTGGCAGGCGGCCGGGCCCCGGGCGCCGCCGGGCCAGGCAGCAGCCGTACCAGGGACAGCAGCCTATCCCGGCCAGCCGTACCCCGGGCCCGGCGGTCCCGGCCTGCGCAACACCGGCGGGTTCTCGCACGCCGGCAGCCCGGTCATCAGGCAGCGCGACAGCGCGCTGCCCGACCCGCCGCCAAGCGCCAAGGGGCCGATCGCCGCGATCGAGACCGACAACGTCGCCGCGTTCGCCCGCGACCTTCGGGTGCTGCGGTCGAAGGCCGGGCTTGACTACCCCGACATGGCGGAGAAGTCGCACTACACGATGCGAACGCTGGCCTCGGCGGCGGGCGGGCTCCGGCTGCCGACGCTTCCGGTGCTCATCGCCTACGTCAACGCCTGCGGCGGCGACGTCGGCGACTGGGAAGAGCGCTGGGGCAGGCTGACCAAGTCGGGCAAGAAGGGCCAGGCGGCGCTGCTTCCCGCGGGCGGTCAGGCCGCAGGCGGTCAGGCCGCGGACGGTCAGCCCGGCAACGGCCCGGTCCCGCAGAACGCGCGGCAGACCGGCGAGATCTACGTCATCACCTCGGCCAAGCAGCGCGACGCCCAGTGGTAGCCTGCCCGGCCTAGTGCTTTCCGCACGTGAAACAATCGTCACCGTGCTGCCTGCGGACAATCACGTGCATACTGAATGGTCATACGACACGTCTGCGGACGCGTCGATGGTGCGCAGTTGCGAGCAGGCCGTCGCCATCGGGTTGCCCGCCATCGCGTTCACCGAGCACCTGGAGTTCACGGGGCGGCGCGGGCGACGCGATCGTGGACATCGCCACCGATCACCGCTGGTGGAGCCGGATCAAGCCGCTTGACGTGACCGGGTACCTGGCGTCGATCGAGGACTGCCGGCAGCGCTTCCCCGGCCTGCGGATCCTGTCGGGCGTGGAGGCCGGCGAGCCGCACCTGTTCGGGGCCAGCGCGGGCGCGATCGTGGGCGCGCACGACTTCGACCGGGTCCTCGGCTCGCTGCACGCGGTCCCCTACAACGGGCGCCTCGTGGCCGCCGACGCGCTCTTCGGGCCCATGCCGGCCGACGACGCGATGCGCTACTACCTCGCCGAACTGGTCGCGCTGATCGAGGGCAGCGGCCTGTTCCAGGTCCTCGCCCACCTCGACTTCCCGCGCCGCTACTGGCCCAAGGGCCCGCACCTCTACCGGGAAGAGCCGTTCGAGGAGGAGTACCGCGTGGCGCTGCGCGCGCTCGCCGCCTCGGGCCGGGTGCTCGAGATCAACACGAAGTCCCCCCTGGCGTCCGTCGACCTGGTCCGCTGGTGGCGGGAGGAGGGCGGCACGGCCGTGTCCTTCGGCAGCGACGCGCACCTGCCCAACCGCGTCGGCGACCGCTTCAAGCTGGCCGTCGACGTCGTCGAGGCGGCCGGCTTCCGCCCCGGCCGCGACCCGTACGACTTCTGGCGCGGCTGAGTCGCCGCTCCCCGGCGCTTCGGCCGACTTCGCGAGACGCGGCGGCCGGGCCGGTGCAAGCACGCATCCGTTCGGGATCACCTGCTTCCGCGGCGGTGCGGGAGAGTGGCGCGACGACCCCGGCCACCAGTGGCGTCGTCCATGTCCGATTTCCGCTAGTGTTCGGCGGCGGCCGGGTGGTTGAGTGGAACCGTGATGGACGACGAGCAGCAGTACGCGGCGGCGAGCAGCAGGGACGCCCGGTTCGACGGCGTGTTCTTCACCGCCGTGCGGACCACCGGGATCTACTGCCGGCCGTCCTGCCCGGCCATGACGCCCAGGCGGGAAAACGTCGTCTTCTACCCGACCGCCGCCGCGGCGCAGCAGGCCGGGTTCCGCGCCTGCAAGCGGTGCAGGCCCGACGCCTCGCCGGGCTCGCCCGAGTGGAACGTCCGGTCGGACGTCGCGGGCCGCGCGATGCGGCTGATCGCGGACGGCGTGGTGGACCGGTCGGGGGTGCCCGGCCTCGCCGCCTCCCTCGGCTACTCGCCGCGCCAGGTCGGGCGGCTGCTCGACCGCCGAGGTCGGCGCGGGGCCGCTGGCGCTCGCCCGGGCGCAGCGGGCCCGGACCGCGCGCGTCCTGGTCGAGACCTCGTCCCTGCCGATGGGCGACATCGCCTTCGCCGCCGGGTTCACCTCGATCAGGCAGTTCAACGCGACGATGCTCGAGGTGTACGACACGCCGCCTTCCGGGCTGCGCGAGCGGGCCAGGCGGCGCGACGGGCCCGGGTTGACCAAGACCGCGTTGACCAACACCGGGCCAGCCAAGACCGGGCTGGTCAAGGCGGGCACCGGCGTGCTGCGGCTGCGACTGGCGTTCCGCCCGCCGATCGACCTGGGCCGGATGTTCCGCTACCTGGCCGCGCGCGCCATTCCCGGGATCGAGGCCGCCTCTCCCGATGAGTACAGGAGAACGATCAGCCTTCCGAACGGATTCGGCCTGCTCTCCCTGCGCCCCGTTGCCGGCGCGAACTGGGTGGAGTGCTCGCTGGCGCTTTCTGACCTGCGCGACGTGACCGCCGCCGCGCAGCGCGCCCGGCGGCTGCTCGACCTGGACGCGGACCCCTGCGCGATCTCCGGGTTCTTCGCGGGCGACCCGGTGATAGGGCCGCTCGCGGCCGACTGCCCGGGCGGCGCGCGGTCGGCGCGGTCGACGGGAACGAGATCGCCTTCCGGGCGGTGCTCGGCCAGCAGGTGTCGCTCGCGGCCGCGCGGCGGCTGGCGGCGCGGCTGGTCGTGCTGTGCGGTACGCCGCTGCCCGACGTCGCTCGACGCGGACCGACTTCTTTGCCGTGACGATCGGAGCGGCGGACGGGCTGACGCACGTCTTTCCCGACGCGGCCACGATCGCCGCCCTTGACCCGGCCACGCTGCCGATGCCGCTGGCGCGCGGGCGGGCGCTGGTCACGCTGGCCGCGGCGCTCGCGTCGGGTGACATCAGCCTCGACCCGGGCGCGGACCGGGAGGAGGCCGACGCCCGGCTGGTCGCGCTGCCGGGGATCGGGCCGTGGACCGCCGGCTACATCAGGATGCGGGCGCTGTCCGACCCGGACGTGTTCCTGCCGGGGGACGTCGGCGTGGTGCGGGCGCTGCGGCTGGCTGACGGGGTCGCCGGCCGTGTCGCCGGCGGTATCGCCAATGATGGCGGAGCGCTGGCGGCCGTGGCGCTCGTACGCGACGCACCACCTGTGGGCCGCGCTCGAATCGGCCATCGGCGGCGGCGCCGGGATGAAGCGGCCAGCGAGCCGTGAGCGACGTTACAGCTAAGAACGCGGAATGAGGCGATGACGTGATGACAAGTCCGTTCTTGCCGGCCGGTCCGGCGACGCCGACCTGGTACGACATCGTGGACTCGCCGGTGGGGCGGATCCTGCTGACCGGGGACGAGCGCGCGCTCGACGGGCTCTACCTGCTGGACGCCGGGGAGCGTTCCGCCTCCGTCCGGCCGGGGTGGACGCGCCGCGAGGGCCTGTTCCCGGCCGCGGCCGGCCAGCTCGCGGAGTACTTCGCCGGGACGCGCGAGGAGTTCGACCTGCCGCTCGCGCCGCGCGGCACGCCGTTCCAGCTCGCGGTCTGGGCGGAGCTCACCCGGATTCCCGTTCGGCTCGACGGTGAGCTACGGCGCGGTCGCGGCCGCGCTCGGCAAGTCGCCGGTCGCCTCCCGCGCCGTCGGGCTCGCCAACGGGCGCAACCCCATTTCGATCATCGTGCCGTGCCACCGGGTCATCGGCGCGGACGGTTCGCTCACCGGGTACGGCTGGGGCGTCGAGCGCAAGGAGTGGCTGCTGCGCCACGAGGGGGTGTACCGGCGCCGCCGACCTCCAGCCCACTCTCTTCGGCTAGGCGCGGGCGCGGGCCGGGCCAGCGCGGCGGCGGGGCCGCGGTAGGTGACGAAGACGGACGGGGAGTCCGGGGCGATCCACGGCGGCGGGTACCAGCTGCTCCTGTGCGCGGACGAGTCTCCGCGGCCGCGCGCATCAGGGTCAGCGAGTCGTCGCGGTGCCTGGCGTAGGCGTCCTCGGTCGTCTGCCCGAGGCTCTTGCGGCGGCAGGCCATCGCCAGTTCGGTGGCGGCGAGCTGGTACTGGGTCATCGCCTGCTTGCCCGCGATGCCGAGGTTGAGCCGGGCCCAGTGCCGGCCGAGGCGGCGCAGCCGCAGGCTGGCGAGCATGCGGATGTCCTGGAGGGTGACGACCTCTGGGTCCTCGAAGTCGGGCAGGAAGCTGGTGATCAGGTGCACGACGCGCCGCCGGTCGGCGATCACCGCGACGACGAGGGCCGCCAGCACGACGAGGAGGATGACGTAAGTGGCCTGGAGCGCCACTTCGCCCTGCCCACGCAGAGTGGTTCCACAGCGCGTCGAGCGCGACCGCGGCGGCCCAGCCGGCGAGGATCGCCAGGTTCCGGCCGGGTACCCCGGGACGGGCCGCCGCGTAGGCGACGCCGAGCCCGATCAGCGAGGTGAACAGCGCCTGGAAGACCGGGCCGAAGATGCCGCGCCGCGCGAACTCCTCGGCGATCGCGCCCGCGCCGGAGTTCCACGCCACGGCGTAGGCGTACACGTTGGCGACCAGCGCGAAGCCGAGGCCGACCATGGACCCGTAGACCACGCCGTCCTCGATGCCGTCGATCTCGGTGCGCCGCGAGGCGAGCAGGGCGAGCAGGACCAGCCCGTTCAGCGTCTCCGCGACGAGCGCGCCGCCGATCGCCGCCCCCACCGACACCGTGGCCGCCGACGCTCGCGTGCGGGTCGAGGTCCGGGGTGGTGATCACGCCGGTGTGCAGCGCGCGGCCGAGCAGCGCGGTGATGACCGCGATGCCCGCGCCCGCGCCGAATATCGCCGCGAGCAGCGCGCGCGGCTCGGGCTCCAGCCGGTCCAGGTACAGGATGAGCGCCACGAGCAGCGGGATCGGCAGCAGCGCGAGCAGCAGGCCGACCAGGGTCGGGGCCGGGCCGCGCTGCGCCACGACGAGGACGAGCGCGACGATCGCGATCAGGCAGCAGGCGGCGAGCCCGAGAAGGAAGAGAACGGGCGTCCGGCCGAACCGGGCGGAGTCGAGGACTGGCCGGGACGCCCGGGGAGACATAAAGGTAGGGTAACCGCTGCAATCCGGGCGATACCAGACCGTTAACCACCTGCGGCCGCCGCTCCGGGCCGCGCGTTACTGTTCCGCTGGCCAGGTGCCGCTGGTCGAGCGGGTACCGGCGGCAAGTTGCCGTTCTCGTCCAGGTCGAATTCGCCGTCCTTGACGCCGAGCACGAACGCGTCCCACTCGGCCTCGGTGAAGTACAGCTTGCCCGCCTCGGGCTTGGCGGCGTCGTACATGACGTAAAGCTTGGGCTCGCCGGCCTTGTGCGGCGCGCCAGAAGTGTCCGTGGTCACGTACACCTCGACCCGGCTCTCGGTCTCCTCCATGGCCCAAGGCTACTGCCGCCGCCCCGGTTCAGGTACGACCAACGGCGTCACGCGTAGGTGCCGCCCGCGTGCCGCGGGTTGTAGCCGGGATAGAGCTCGCCCGACGGGACGATCCGCACACCGAGCGGAACCAGCGAGATCGGGATCAGCTTGAAGTTGGCCAGCCCGAGCGGGATGCCGATGATCGTGAGGCACAGCACGATGCCCGGCGGTCAGGTGGCCGATGGCCAGCTCCCAGCCGACCAAGTATTACCCAGATGATGTTGCCGATGATCGAGGCGCACCCCGCGCGGCGGCGCATCTCGACCGACCGGCCGAACGGCCAGATCACGTATGACGCGATGCGGAAGGACGCGATGGCGAACGGGATCGTGATGATCAAGATGGCGCAGACGATCCCGGCGAGGACGTACAAGATCGCCATCCACCAGCCGCAAAGGACCACCCAGATCAGGTTGAGGATCAGCCTCATGATTCACTCACTACCCGTAACGTCACGACTTCACCCCGATTTCGCCGGCGCGCGTACCTCCAGCGTCGCGAGCAGGCGGGCGGTGCTCGCCGCGATCTCCTCGACCGCCGGTCGAAGGCGGCCGCGTTATGGGCGGCGGGCGCGCGGAAGCCGCTGATCTTCCTGACGTACTGCAGCGCCGCGGCGCGCATGTCGGCCTCGGTCACGGCTTCGGTGTACGGCGGGCGCAGGGTCTTGATGGAGCGACACATGGAAGCAGCCTACGTGTCCGGGCGCAGCGGCATCGCCGGCCAGCGGCCGACGCGGCGGCTGAGGCCGGCGGCGTAGAATCCTGCGCGAGCTTCGGACGAGGGAGGCGTGATGATCAAGGTTGGGGTGCTTGGCGCCCGGGGGCGGATGGGCCGCACGGTCGGCGAGACCGTGGAAGGCGCACCGGACATGGAACTGAGCGCGCAGGTCGACCAGGGGGACGCGCTCGACGCGCTGCTCGGCAGCGACGTCGTGGTCGACTTCACGCACGTCGCCGCCGTGATGGACAACCTGCGCTGGTGCGTCTCGCACGGCCTGAACGTGGTCGTCGGCACGTCGGGCTTCGGCGATGAGCGCCTCGCCGAGGTGCGGTCGTGGCTGGACGCCTCACCCGGTGCCCGGGTGCTGATCGCACCGAACTTCTCCGTCGGCGCGGTGCTGATGATGCGCTTCGCGGCGCAGGCCGCCCGCTTCTTCGAGTCGGCCGAGATCATCGAGCTGCACCACGCGAACAAGATGGACGCCCCGTCCGGCACCGCCCTGCGCACCGCCGCCATGATCGGCGAGGCCAGGGGCAAGGCGGGACTCGGCGCTTCCCCGGACGCCACCAAGCAGGAACTAGCGGGCGCCAGGGGCGCGACCGTCGACGACGTCCACGTCCACTCGGTGCGCGTCTCCGGCCTAGTCGCGCACCAGGAGGTCCTGCTCGGCGGCCACGGCGAGACCCTGACGATCCGCCACGACTCGCTGGACCGCGCCTCGTTCATGCCCGGCGTGCTGCTAGCGGTCCGCGGCATCAAGAACCTGCCAACGGGCCTCACGGTCGGCATAGAGCCCCTGCTGGGCCTCGACTAGGCCAGGAGAACAGGCCGACTCGCCCGACGAGGGAAATGTCGGTCGCGAAGGCAACGCAGCCGACCCGGCAACCGCGCCGACCAGAGATCCGTTCGAGCGCAAAGACAACGCCAGGGACTTGGCAGCCGCCCCGGCGTGAGCAATGTCGCCCCCCGAGGGGAGACGCCCCGGGGACTGGGTTTCCCCTGGTGGCGTGAGGAGCGGGGCGGCGGAGGTGTCATCCGCGCGCGTTCGGGGCTCGCCTTTTTGAGCCACGACTGCGCGCGGGGACACCTTCCGCCCCCGCGACCCATGCAGACTAGGTTTTGGCTTTTGATCTTGAATTCAGGAGAGAGCCGTCGAGAAGGC
This sequence comes from uncultured Actinomycetota bacterium, assembly GCA_963767685.1. Classification (GTDB taxonomy): domain Bacteria; phylum Actinomycetota; class Actinomycetes; order Streptosporangiales; family Streptosporangiaceae; genus Trebonia. Next base: position 323,599 of record CAVYEZ010000001.1, on the reverse strand, counting down.
CGACTCGTCCTCGAACGGGCCCACGACAGCGAGGACCTTGGGCCGAGTGAGGATCTCGGCGGCGACCGCCCGGATGTCGTCGTGCGTCACGGCGTCGATCGCCGCGAGCACGTCGTCCACCGGCTCAAGCCCCGGGTAGACCAGCTCGGACTTGCCGAGGCGGGTCATCCGGGAGGACGGGTCCTCAAGGCCGAGGACGATGCCGCCGCGGACCTGGCCCTTGCCGCGTTCGAGCTCCGCGTCGGTCAGCCCCGACTCGATGACCTTCGCCACCTCGGCGGAGCAGATCGACAGCACCTCGTCGGCCTTCGACGGCAGGCAGCCGGCGTAGATGCCCCACAGGCCCGTGTCGGCGTGCTGCGAGGCGAAGCTGTAGACCGAGTAGGCCAGGCCCCGCTTCTCGCGCACCTCCTGGAACAGCCGGGAGGACATGCCGCCGCCCAGGGCCGCGTTCAGCACGCCGAGCGCGAACCGCCGGTCGTCCGTGCGGGCGAGACCCTCGCAGCCGAGCACCAGGTTGGCCTGCTCGATCGGCCGGGAGACGAGCTTCACGCCCGCCCCGGCGAACGGGCCGTAGCCCTCCCAGAGCACCGCACCCGGCTTGCGCAGCCGCGGCGCCGCCGGCGCCTCGCGCGAGTTGGCGAGCAGCGCGTTCTCGAACGCCGCCTGCACCCGGGCCACCAGCGCGTCGTGCTCCAGGTTGCCCGCCGCCGCCACCACGAGGTGCGGCGGGGTGTACCTGGCGGCGTAGTGCTCCCAGATCTGGTCACGGGTCATCGCGTTGATCGACTCAACCGTGCCGAGGACCGGGCGGCCGAGCGGCGTGTCGCCGAAGAGCTGCGCGGTGAACGCCTCGTGGACCGTGTCCGTCGGGTCGTCCTCGTTCATCGCGATCTCTTCGAGCACCACGTTGCGCTCGGCGTCCACGTCCTTCGGCTCGATGAGCGAGCCCGTCACCATGTCCGAGAGCACGTCGATCGCCAGCGGCAGGTCGGCGTCGAGCACCCGCGCGTAGTAGCACGTGTACTCCTTGGCGGTGAAGGCGTTCAGCTCGCCGCCGACCGCGTCCATCGCCGCGGAGATGTCCAGCGCGGTGCGCTGGCGGGTGCCCTTGAACAGCAGGTGCTCAAGGTAGTGGGTCGCACCCGCGTGCGCCTCGTCCTCGTCCCGCGAGCCGACGCCGACCCAGATGCCGAGCGCTACCGACCGGACGGACGGCAGGAACTCGGTGACCACGCGCAGGCCGCCCGGAAGGACGGTCCTGCGCACGGTCGACTCGGCATCACCGAAGGAACCAAAAGCACTCACTAGTCGCGGTGCCCGCCGCGAGAGCGCTGCCGGACGCGGCGGTCGCCGTCGCCGCCGCGGTCGCCGCCGCGGTCGCCACCACGGTCGCCACCACGGTCGCGGCGCGGACGGTCCTCCCGCTCGCCGCCGGGCTCGCCGCCGCTCAGGTCCTCGCCCGCCGCCTCGCGCTCGATCACCTCGACGGGAACGAGCGACAGCTTGCCGCGGTCGTCGATCTCGCGGATCTCCACCTGGATCTTGTCGCCGATGTGGATCACCTCGTCGACGTTCTCGATCCGCCTGCCGCCGTGCAGCTTGCGGATCTGCGTGACGTGCAGCAGTCCGTCCTTGCCAGGCAGCAGCGACACGAACGCGCCGAACGTGGTGGTCTTCACGACCGTGCCCATGAACCGCTCGCCCACCTCGGGCATGTGCGGGTTGGCGATCGCGTTGATCGCGTCCCGGGCGGCGTCGGCGGACGGGCCGTCGGTGGCGCCGACGTAGATCGTGCCGTCGTCCTCGATCGTGATCTCGGCGCCGGTGTCGTCCTGGATCGAGTTGATCATCTTGCCCTTCGGGCCGATGACCTCGCCGATCTTGTCCACCGGGACCTTGAGGGTGATGATCCGCGGCGCGAACGGCGACATCTCGCCCGGCGCGGTGATCGCGTCGCGCATCACGCCGAGGATCGTCATCCGGGCGCCGCGGGCCTGCTTCAGCGCGCCGGCCAGGACCGAGGCGGGGATGCCGTCGAGCTTGGTGTCGAGCTGCAGAGCGGTGATCACCTGCTCGGTGCCCGCCACCTTGAAGTCCATGTCGCCGAACGCGTCCTCGGCCCCGAGGATGTCGGTCAGCGTGACGTACTGGCCGCCCTCGTTGATGAGGCCCATCGCGATGCCGGAGACCATGCCCTTGAGCGGCACGCCCGCGTTGAGCAGCGACAGCGTCGAGGCGCAGACCGAGCCCATCGAGGTCGAGCCGTTGGAGCTGATCGCCTCGGACACCTGGCGGATCGCGTACGGGAACTCCTCGCGGGTCGGCAGCACCGGGAGGATCGCCCGCTCGGCGAGCGCGCCGTGGCCGATCTCGCGCCGCTTCGGCGAGCCCACCCGGCCGGTCTCACCGGTCGAGTACGGCGGGAAGTTGTAGTTGTGCATGTAGCGCTTGGTGCGCTCGGGGTTGAGCGTGTCGATCATCTGCTCCATGCGGAGCATGTTCAGCGTGGTGACGCCCAGGATCTGGGTCTCGCCGCGCTCGAACAGCGCCGAGCCGTGCACCCGGGGCAGCACGCCGACCTCGGCCGAGAGCGGCCTGATGTCGGTGAGCCCGCGCCCGTCGATGCGCAGCCCGTCGTTGACGACCCGCTGGCGGACCAGCTTCTTGGTCAGCGACCGGAGGGCGGCGTTGATCTCCTTCTCGCGCCCCTCGAACTTCTCCGCCGAGCCGCTCGTGCGCGAGGACCTTGACCCGGTCCTCCTCGGCGGCCCGCTCCTGCTTGCCCGCGATGGTCAGCGCCTTGGCAAGCTCGTCGGTGACCGCGGCGGCGACCGCCTCGAAGACGTCCTCGCCGTAGTCGGCGAAGATCGGGAACTGCGACGTGGTCGCCGGGGCGAGGCCGGCCTCGACCGCCGCGGCGGCGAGGATCCGCTGCGCCTCGCACAGCGCCGCGATGAACGGCTTGGCCGCCTCGAGGCCCTCGGCGACGGTCTCCTCGTCGGGGGCGACCGCGCCGGTGTTCTCGGCGTCGGCCAGCAGCCTGAGCGTCTGCGGGGTGGACTCGGCCTCGACCATCATGATCGCGACGTCGCCGTCCTCGAGCACCCGGCCGGCGACCACCATGTCGAACGTGGCCAGCTCGAGCTGGGGGTGCGTCGGGAACGCGACCCACTGGTCCTTGATCAGCGCGACCCGGACGCCGCCGATCGGGCCGGCGAACGGCAGGCCCGCGAGCTGGGTGGACATGGACGCGGCGTTGATCGCCACCACGTCGTACAGGTGCTCGGGGTGCAGCGCGAGGATCGTCTCGACGATCTGGATCTCGTTGCGCAGGCCCTTGACGAAGGACGGGCGCAGCGGGCGGTCGATCAGCCGGCAGGTGAGGATCGCGTCCTCGGACGGGCGGCCCTCGCGGCGGAAGAACGAGCCGGGAATGCGCCCGACCGCGTACATCCGCTCCTCGACGTCCACGGTCAGCGGGAAGAAGTCGAGCCCTTCCCGCGGCTGCTTGGACGCGGAGGTCGCCGACAGGACGACGGTCTCGTCGTCCAGGACGACGAGGGCGGAGCCGGACGCCTGACGGGCGAGGCGGCCGGTTTCAAACCTGATTTTGCGTACGCCAAATTCGCCGTTGTCGATAACGGCTTCGGCGCTCTTCACACCCTTCACGGGTGAGACCTCCTTGCGGTAGATCCCGCACCCACCCGCCGCCGTGCCGTGGTCGGCTCTGGCTTACCCGCTTGCTAGCCAGCGGGTACGCCGGCCGGTCTTCGATCGAAGCCCTCGGGGCTGGCTGTAAGCACCGCTGCACCCGGGGACCACTACCGAGGACCGGCCCAGGCGCTCGGGCCGGGGGCTACGGGATGTGTTTTTTCGCTCGTATTCTGTTATCACCCAGGCCAGAGCCAACAGTACCGGCCCGGGGTCACCCGGTCCAGTGTCGGCCCCACCGAGGCGTTCCCTGCCGTCCGGCCTCGTGTGGCCACCCCTCCCCGTGAGGCGCTTTGCGCCTCACGTCGGGGGGTCCGGGGGGTCGTCCCCCCGGGGGATACGGCGAGGTGACTCCGGTGCGCGCTTTTTGCGCACAGGGTCACCCAGACCCTCGCCCCTAGCGGCGCAGGCCGAGGCGCTCGATCAGCGTGCGGTACCGGGTGATGTCGGTGGTCCGCAGGTAGCCGAGCAGGCGACGGCGGCGGCCGACGAGCAGCAGCAGGCCGCGGCGGCTGTGGTGGTCGTGCTGGTGCACCTTCAGGTGCTCGTTCAGGTCGTTGATCCTGCGGGTCATGAGCGCGATCTGGACCTCCGGCGAACCGGTGTCACCCTCATTGATCGCGTAGTCCGCAAAGATCTGCTTCTTAACTTCAGCGTCGAGCGGCACGTGGCTCCTTAGAATTGCTCAGAGAGTGCGGGTTTCCCCGTGACGGGCGGCCGCGATGAGGGTGCAGCCAGCCCGGACCGGCCTTTTGCCGGTAGCGTTTCACGGTACCACGTGCGAGCAGGTACTCTGTCCGCTCGTTCAAAGACAGAGGTTACTCCGACGACTGCGGCTTACTCTGAACGGCCCGGCTTCGCGCCCGGGCGGCTATTCGGGGGCGCAGATCTCCCTCGCCTGGTCGACGTCTACGCGCATCTGGTCGACCAGGGCCTCGATGGAGTCGAAGCGGAGGGTGCCGCGCAGGCGGACGGCGAAGTCGATCGCGGCGTGCAGGCCGTACAGGTCCAGGTCGGTGCGGTCGAGCGCGTAGGCCTCGACCGTGCGGACCTGGCCGTCGAACGTCGGGTTGGTGCCGATCGAGATCGCGGCGGGCCAGCGGCTCGTCTCCGCGCCGGTCTCGTCCAGGGTGGCGAGCCAGCCCGCGTAGATGCCGTCGGCCGGGATCGCGGTGTGCGGCGGCGACTCGACGTTCGCGGTCGGGAAGCCGAGCTGGCGGCCGCGCTGGTGACCGCGGACGACCACGCCCTCGACGCGGTGCGGGCGGCCGAGCAGCCGCGCCGCTTCCGCCACGTCGCCGGCGGTCGAGCAGCGCCCTGATGGCCGTCGAGGAGATCGTCACGCCGTCCAGCACGAGCAGCGGCAGCCCTTCCACGGTGTAGTCGTACTTCTCGCCGAGCTTGTCGAGCAGCTGCACGTCGCCCCGCGCCTTGTGGCCGAAGCGGAAGTCCTCCCCCACGACGACCGCCGACGCGTGCAGCTTCTCGACGAGCACGGTACGCACGAACTCATCGGGGTCGATCCTGGAGAACTCGAGCGTGAACGGGAGCACGCAGACCGCGTCCACGCCGAGCCCGCGAGCAGCTCCGCGCGCCGCCTGGCCGAGCAGAGGAGCGGCGGGTGGCTGCCCGGCCTGATCACCTCGTCCGGGTGCGGGTCGAAGGTGATCGCCACCACCGGCAGGCCGTGCTCGCGGCCGAGCTCCGCCGCCCTGGCAACGATGTGCTGATGCCCGCGGTGCACGCCATCGAACTCGCCGATGGTGACGACGGATTCACCCCATCCTGCGGGGACCTCGTTAAGGCCCTGCCAGCGGTACACGAGTCTCCGGCCCTCCTTAGCTCGGCATCAAGCCTAGCCATGCCGAGCCGCACCGGCTCCACGGGCGGGCCGTCTTACCTCGGGCGACCATCGGGCGCTTTGCCGAAACTGTGAAAGTTCATGCGTGCCGCTAAAGCCAGCTGTTACGCTTTGCTGCGGTTTTACCACTTGTGAGTGGAGTACGGGGCGCTCGGGGCTTGGCCGAGACGATTCAAGGGGCTTATTCATCCCATGGTACGGAGTTCAACGTTTCCTGAAGCGGCTGGGCAATGGCGACGATATCTGAGCTAAACGACGAGCAGACCTACGAGGCCGAGGTCAGCCAGTGCGTCGGGGTTTCTGGCTACCATCACTGGTTCTTCCTGAGCGCGCTGGCCGACGCGCTCGGTTATGAGTTCCGGGCGTTTGCCGTCGACTCCGGGGGCGAGCGGCTGGGCGTGGTTCCGCTGCTGTTCCGGCGCAGCGGTCCGCTCTCGATGGTGAACTTCCTGCCGGTCGGCTGCATCGGCCCGGTGATCCGCGGGGAGGCGCTGCGCGCGAGGCGCGTCGGTGAGCTGCTGCGCGGGGTGGGACCGGTGCTGCGACGTCACCGGACAGTGGCCGCCCGGTGGGCATTCTCGCCCGGGCTGCATCTCACCGCCGAGGACCTGGCCATCCCGAAGTTCGAGATATTCGAGTGGGAAAACTTCGTCATGCCGGCCGCCAAGTCGGTTGATGACTGCTGGAAGAAAATGTCGACCGGGCGACGCCAGTCGGTCAAGAAGACCGAAAAGGCGCGGCGTCGGGGTGGACGACAGCTCGGTCGAGGAGATCTCGGGCTGGTTCCCCGGGCAGATGAGCGACCCTGTACGCGCGGGAGGGGCGAATCCCCGCCTACAGCCTCGCCGTGGTTCAGTCGCTCACCGAGCGGCTGGCGCCTCATCCGCGCATGCTGTGGCGAACCGCGAAGGGCGAGGACGGCACCCTGTACGGGATGACGGCGTCGATCATCGGGGACGACCGGCTGTGGGGCTGGCAGATCGTTGGCCCGTCGGTCCGCTCGATGAGCCCCCATACGCTGCTGCACTGGGACTCGATCAAGTGGTCGCGCGACCGGGAACTGGCGTACGACATGGGCGGGGTGCCGAGCGACGGGGTGCGCGTCATTAAGCACTCGCTCGGCGGTGAACCCGAGACCGCCGTCGGGGTGTTCCGGTTTCGCCCCAGTTCGGCCTACCGGGCGGCCACCAGGCTTCGTGAGTGGGGCCCGGTACGCGACAACTGGGTCCGGATGCGCCGCATCATCGGCGACTGACACGGCGAACCCGAGGACGCGGGATACTTTCGGCCCCCGGCGGGGCGCTAAGTGTCCCGCGTCTTTGCCGCGGCGTCGACGAAGACGGCGAGCGAGCGCAGCCGCCCGTCCTCCTCTGTTACGAGGGCGACCAGGATGCCTTCCGGGTCGAAGGCGGCCAGCGGGCTTCCGTGAGGGTGGTCACCGGAACCCGCGGCCCTAGCCGGGAGGGCGAGACGGGCACCCTGGGCCAGGCGGCGGGCCTCGTCGGCGGTCAGGTCCACGCGCGGGAACGCGGCGGCGGCGGCCTCGGCCAGTGGGGTCAGCGTGGGGGCGTCCAGAGTAGGCCCGCATTGGTTCGGGCGAATTCTCTTGGTCTTGAGCTTGATCTTCTAGCTCTTTGAGGGTGTGCGCCTGGGCGAGCGTGTAGGGGCCGACCGCGGTGCGGCGCAGGGCGGTCAGGTGACCGCCGGTGCCAAGGGCGGCGCCGAGGTCGCGGGCGAGTGCGCGGATGTAGGTGCCGCTTGAGCAGCGGATGCGCGCGTCGACGTCCAGGAAGCCGTCGGCCTCGCTGACGCCGCCGACGCGGAACTCGTAGATCGTGACCGGGCGGGCGGCCAGTTCCGGCGCCTCGCCCGCACGGGTGAGCTTGTAGGCGCGCTGGCCGTTCACCTTGATCGCGCTGACGCTAGACGGGACCTGGCGGATGTCGCCGGTGAGCCGGGCGATCTCCGCGTTCAGCGCGGCGGTGGAGACCTCAGTCGCCGGTCGAAGCGCTGTCCCGGTCGGCTCGCCCTCGGCGTCGTCGGTGGTCGTGGACTGGCCGAGGCGGATCGTGGCCTCGTAGGTCTTCTCGGTCAGCATGAGGTGGCCGAGCAGGCGGGTGGCCTTCTCGACGCCGATGACGAGCACGCCCGTCGCCATCGGGTCGAGCGTGCCGGCGTGGCCGACGCGGCGGGTGTGCGCCAGGCGGCGGATCCGCGCGACGACGTCGTGCGAGGTCATGCCGCCCGGCTTATCGACGATGACGAGCCCGGACTCCCAGGGGGCCGGACGGTCGGTGGCGTGCTCCTTGCCCGGCACCTGGTCAGGCGTCCTCGTCGTCGGCGCCTTCGTCCCAGTCGTCGTCGGCTGGCTTCTTGTACGGGTCGGGGTCGCCGGCCCACTGGGCGCCCTCGCTGGCGCGGGCCAGTTCCTCGTCCTTCCGCCTGGCCGCCGCCACCAGGTCGTCGATCCGCTGCGCGTTCTCCGGCAGCTCGTCGGCGATGAACTCAAGGCTCGGGGTGTGGCGCAGGCCGATCAGGCGGCCGACCTCGGAGCGGATGATGCCGGTCGCGCTCTTGAGCGCCTTCGCCGTGTCCTCGCGCTCCTCGGGCGTGCCGAATACCGTGTAGAAGACCTTCGCCTCGCGCAGGTCGTTCGTCAACCGCGCCTCGGTGACGGTGACGAAGCCCAGCCTCGGGTCCTTGATCCGGCGCTCGAGCAGCTCGGCGACGATCTTCAGGATCCGTTCGGCCAGACGGCGCGTCTTGGCGTCGTCCATGGTCGGTCACTCCTCTTGGCCCCTGTGCTTAATCAAGCACTGGGAATCGGCGGCAACGCGTCGACCGCGTCGCTATTCCTCTTCGTTGTACAGCCGCTGCCGCGCGGACAGCAGCTCGATTTCGGGGTGCGACGCGACCATCCGCTCGCACTCGTCTAGCAGTTGGGTGGCATTCCCTGCGGTGGCAGAGACCACTGCTACCCCGATCTCGGCTCGCCGATGCAGGTCAAGGTGACCTGTTTCTGCGACCGCGACGCCGGGGTAGCGGCGGCGCAATTCGGCGACGAGCGGCCGCACGACGCCCCTCTTCTGCTTGAGAGAGTGAACGTCACCGAGCAGCACGTCGAGCGCCAGCGCAGCTACATACATGGGCAATAGGGCGTTAGCTCACCGCAGCGGTGCCCCGGTCCCGCCGCCCGCAGGCCCGGTAAGAGGCTACCGGGCCTGCGGGTTTACGGATATTGAATTTTCTTGCGCGGAGCACTGTGCTCCGTCGCGGTTTTTGCGATCAGGCCGAACTAAACCCGCGGCTTCTCCCGCATCTCGAACGTCTCGATGACGTCCTCGATCCTGATGTCGTTGTAGCCGACGCCGACACCGCACTCGTAGCCCTCGCGGACCTCGGTCACGTCGTCCTTGAACCGGCGCAAGCTCTCGACCGTGAGGTTGTCGGAGATGACCACGCCGTCCCGGATGATCCGCGCCTTGCTGTTGCGGTTGATCGTGCCAGAGCGGACGATGCAGCCCGCGACGCTGCCGACGCGCGGCACCCGGAAGACCTCGCGGACCTCCGCCGTGCCGAGCTGGGCCTCCTCGAACTCCGGCTTGAGCATGCCCCTGAGCGCGGACTCCACTTCCTCGATCGCCTGGTAGATGATCGAGTAGTAGCGGATGTCGACGCCCTCGCGCTGCGCCAGCTCGCCCGCCCGGCCGGCCGGCCGGACGTTGAAGCCGATGATGATCGCGTCGGAGGCGATGGCCAGGTTCACGTCGTCCTGCGTGATGGCGCCAACGCCGCGGCCGATGACCCGGAGCTGGACCTCCTCGCCGACGTCGAGCTTGAGCAGCGCGTCCTCCAGGGCTTCCACCGAGCCGGACACGTCGCCCTTGATGATCAGCAGGAGTTCCTGGCGCTCGCCGGCCTTCAGCACCGAGTCCAGGTCTTCCAGCGTCACCCGGCGACGGCGCGAGGCGAACTGGGCGGTCCGCTCGCGCGCCTCCCGGCGCTCGGCGATCTGCCTGGCCATCCGGTCGTCGGTGACGACGAGGAAGTTGTCGCCCGCCTTCGGCACGGCGGTGAGGCCGAGCACCTGCACCGGGCGAGACGGCGGCGCCTCGCTGAGCTGGTTGAGGTCCTCGTCGAGCATGGCCCGGACGCGGCCGTAGGCCTCGCCCGCCACGATCGAGTCACCGACGTGCAGCGTCCCGCGCTGCACGAGCACGGTCGCCACCGGGCCGCGGCCCTTGTCGAGCTGGGCCTCGATCGCAACGCCCTGCGCGTCCTGGTGCGGGTTGGCCCGCAGGTCGAGCGAGGCGTCGGCGGTGAGGACGATCGCCTCGAGCAGGTTGTCGATGCCGATCCCCTTGGTCGCGGACACGTCCACGAACTGGGTGTCGCCACCGAACTCCTCGGCCACGAGGCCGTACTCGGTGAGCTGGGCGCGCACCTTGTTCGGGTCGGCGCCTTCCTTGTCGATCTTGTTCACCGCCACCACGATCGGCACGCCGGCCGCCTGGGCGTGGTTCAGCGCCTCGGTCGTCTGCGGCTTCACGCCGTCGTCGGCCGCGACGACCAGGACCGCGAGGTCGGTGGTCTGCGCGCCGCGGGCTCGCATGGCCGTGAAGGCCTCGTGACCCGGGGTGTCGATGAAGGTGATCTTGCGCTCTTCGCCGTCGACCTCCGTCTGCACCTGGTAGGCACCGATGTGCTGGGTGATGCCGCCCGCCTCTTTCGAGACGACGTTGGTGTGCCTGATCGCGTCGAGGAGCTTGGTCTTGCCGTGGTCGACGTGGCCCATGACGGTGACCACCGGCGGTCGCGCCACGAGGTCTTCCTCGCCGCCCTCGTCGTCGCCGAAGTCGATGTCGAACGACTCGAGCAGCTCGCGGTCCTCCTCCTCGGGGGACACGACCTGGACGTTGTAGTTCAGCTCGGCCCCGAGCAGCTGCAGCGTCTCGTCGTTCACCGACTGGGTCGCCGTGACCATCTCGCCGAGGTGGAACAGCACCTGCACCAGGCTCGCCGGGTTGGCGCCGATCTTGTCCGCGAAGTCGCTGAGGCTGGCGCCCCGGGACAGGCGGATGGCCTGCCCCTGGCCGCGCGGAACCTGCACGCCGCCGATCGTCGGGGCCTGCATGTTGTCGAACTCTTGCCTGCGCTGCTTCCTCGACCGACGGCCGCGGGTCGGCTTGCCGCCCGGACGACCGAAGGCACCCGGGGTACCGCTGCCGCCTGGACGGCCACGACCGCCGCCGCCACCGCCGCCAGGACGGGCTGCACCGCCGCCGCCGGCACCGGGACCGCTGCCGCCGGGGCCGCCGCCGCCAGGACGCGGGCCGCTGAAGCCGCCACCGCCGCCAGGACGCGGGCCGCCGCCACCGACGCCGGCCGGACGGCCGCCGCCGCCGCCAGGACGGGGGCCGCTGAAGCCGCCACCGCCACCGGGACGCGGGCCCCGGCCGCCGGGACCGCCGGGACCGCCGGGACGCGGGCCGCCGGGGCCGCCCGCACCGCCGCCGCTCTGCGGGCGCGACGGCATGTTCATCGGGCTGGGACGCGGGCCGCCGGGACGGGGACCACCGGGACGCGGGCCGCCGTCGGCGGTGCCTGCGCCTTGCCGGTCGCCGTAACCGCCCGGGCCGCCGGGCCGCGGGCCCCGGTCGCCGCCGGGACGCGGGCCGCGGTCGCCGCCGGGACGCGGGCCCCGGTCACGATCGCCGAAGCCGCCGGGCCCAGCCGGGCGCGGGCCCCGATCAGGCCGGTCAGGCCGGTCGGGCCGGTCGGGCCGCGCTCGGGCCGGTCGGAGCGCTCCGGCCGGTCGGAGCGCTCCGGGCGGGCTGCGGGCGCGGAGCCCATGCCGGTCGCCGTCGAGCTGAACGGGTTGTTGCCTGGCCGCGGGCCCGCGGGGCGCGGGCCGCGCTGCCCAGGGCCGGCCGGCCGCGGTGACCCCGGACGCGGGGCGCCGGGACGCGGCGCGCCGGAAGAGCCGCCCTGCGAGCCGCCAGTTCCCTGCGTGGCTTGGCCGTCACCGCCCTGCGGTCCGCCCGGGCGCGGCGCGCCGGGACGGGGGGCCACCGGGCGCGGGCCCTGGGACTGGCCCGGGCCCTGCGACTGACCAGGCGCCGCCGGGCTGCGACTGACCCGGCGCCGCCGGGCGCGGCCCTGGCGCGGGACGCGCGGGCGCCGCTGGCGCCGCCGACGCAGCGGGAGCGTCCACCTCGGGCGCACTCGCGGGGCGCTCGCCGCGGGCGCACCGACACCGGGAACCTGCGGCACGGCGGGGCGCGGCGGTACCGGACGCGGCACCGGCCTGTTACCCGGGCCGGGAATCGGCCCGGGCGCCGACGGGCCGCCAGCGTGACCGCCGCCAGGTGCGGACTGACCGCCTTCCGAGCGGACCGGACGGTCGCCGCGCGGGCGGTCACCCAACCCGCCCTGCTCGCGGCGTCCCTGGTCGCGACCGCCGCTCTCACGCGTCGCGGCGCCGCCGCCCTTGGCGCCGCCGCCGTTGAATGCTTCCTTGAGCCTGCGAACCACAGGCGCCTCGATCGTCGAGGACGCGGAACGCACGAACTCGCCCATTTCTTCGAGCTTGGCCATGACGGCCTTGCTCTCTACGCCGAACTCCTTAGCGAGTTCGTAAACCCGGACCTTCGCCACTATGCTCCTCTGCCGGCCCTTCCCAAGGGCCATCAAAACCGGATCGTCAGCCGATCCGGTGCATAGGGTGCTCCGGGTCGGCGTCAGTTCGTGCCGTTCATCGCCTTGTGCTCATCGAGCGCTCATAAGCTTCTCGACCTGCTTTCCGTACAGGTTTCCGTCATGTCAAGCGTGCTTCCCGCCGCCCGTGACCATTCCGCTTCGTCCCTTTCAAGTGCTGTTGCCGTCGGTCATGTTATGACCCGGCTTCGGCACGGGAAAGGTACGAAGTCAGCGGTGCGGTGTCAAGTGAACCCGGGACGCGCAGAGCGCGAGGGAACACCCGACGCCGCTGCGCCAGTTCGAGGCAAGCCAGGCTGGGATGCAGGTACGCGCCCCGGCCTGGTCGCCGCGCTTGGGGGTCGGGCACGATGTCGTCCCCGGCCACCACTAGGCGAAGCAAGCTAGACTTCGCCGCACGCTCTTTGCACCCAACACACGTTCGAATAGGTTTCTTCCCCGTGCTGGGCAACTCAGCTCGTGCGGCCATTGCCTCCTACTGTACCGCCTCGCCGCGGCGGGGCACAGCCGAGGTACGCGGGTGCACCCCGGTGGACGCCGTCAGGAGGCGTCGGCGGGAGCACCAGCGGCGCTGGCCGCCTCGGGGTTCGCGGCCTCGGCGGCGGAAGCGCGCGGTGCGGGCGCCGAGGCGCCGACCGCGCCGTCCGAGCGGATGTCGATCCGCCAGCCGGTAAGCCTGGCGGCCAGCCGGGCGTTCTGCCCTTCCTTGCCGATAGCCAGCGAGAGCTGGTAGTCCGGGACCGTGACCCGCGCCTCCATCGCGTCGCGGTCGATGACCTCGACGCGGGTGACCCGGGCGGGCGAGAGCGCGTTCGCGACGAAGTCCGCCGGATCGTCGGAGTAGTCGACGATGTCGATCTTCTCGCCGTGCAGCTCGGCCATCACGTTCCGCACCCGGCTGCCGACCGGCCCGATGCACGCGCCCTTGGCGTTCACGCCCTGCTGGTGCGACTGCACCGCGATCTTCGTCCGGTGCCCCGCCTCGCGGGCGATCTTGACGATCTCCACCGCGCCGCTCGCGATCTCGGGAACCTCGAGCGCGAACAGCTTGCGCACGAGGTCTGGGTGCGTGCGGGAGAGCGTCACCGACGGGCCGCGGTGGCCCTTGCGCACCCGCCACACGTAGCAGCGGATCCGCTCGCCGTGCACGTACCGCTCGCCGGGCACCTGCTCCGCGAGGGGCAGTACCGCCTCGATCTTGCCGAGGTCGACGAGCACCGTGCGCGGGTCCTTGCCCTGCTGGATCACGCCCGCGACGATGTCGCCCTCGTGCCCGGCGTACTCGCCGAACGTCATCTCGTCTTCCACATCGCGCAGCCGCTGCAGGATCACCTGCCTGGCGGTGGTCGCGGCGATGCGGCCGAAGCCCGCCGGGGTGTCGTCGTACTCCCGGCCCGGCGCGCCGTCCGGGCCCGCCTCCTTGGCCCAGACCGTGACGTGTCCGGTCTTCCTGTCCACATCGACCCGCGCCGCCGCGTTGGCGCCGTCCGTCTTGTGGTACGCCATCAGCAGCGCGTCCTCGATCGCCTTGATCGCCGTTTCGGACGAGATGTCCTTCTCGCTCTCGAGACTGCGCAGCACGCTCAGGTCAATGTCCATCGCCGCCAGCTCCAAGGTCGGTGTCGTCGGACACCGCGTCGTCACGCTCCGGATCACTAAAGTCGTCGAGTTCGGCGTCCGGAATACGGCCGAACTCCACCTGGACGCTGCCCGCGCCCAAGTCGGCGTAAGGGAACCGGCGCTCGCCGCTCGCCTGCCCGTCAACACAGTGCCGAGCGTGACGCCGTCGGCGTCCGCCGCGAGCAGCCGTCCCTCCACGGAACCCTCCCCCGTCACCTTCACCCGGACGAGCCTGCCCCGGGCGCGCCGCCAGTGCCGCGGCTCGGTCAGCGGCCGGTCCACGCCAGGCGATGAAACCTCCAGCGTATAGGGAGCCTCGCCAAGCGCGTTGCTCGCGTCGAGCAGGGCGGAGATCTCCCGGCTGACATCGGCCGCGTCGTCGAGGCTGACCCCGTGGTCGCTGTCCACGACGATGCGCACCAGCCGGCGCTTTCCCGCGACGGTCGTCCGCACCGATTCCAGGTCCATCCCGGCGGCGGCGACCGCAGGCTCTATCAGGCCAGCCAGCTTCCTGTCGTCCACCGGCCTAGCGGTGGAGCGAAGGCTACCGGGCATTTCGACCTCCTCGTCTGCGTCGCCTGGGCCGTTATCCTGGGCTTAATATTTCCCCAGGTCCAGCCTATAGGCCAGAGGCCCTGCGCGTCGCCATCGCCGCGATGCGCAGGTGCTTTCCCGCTCGCCTCCGGGCGCTGGGGCCCCTGCCTCCTCCCTCGCTCCTCAGTCCGGGGCAGGGGCGCGCCCTTCGGCTCGCGGGTACCGCGCCGGCTCGGCGGCGGTCATCCAACCGGCCGGCGGCGCGTGGCATGCTTAGAGCCTATGCTGTCAAGGCGTCAGTTGCTTGCCGCGTCGCCCACGACGTTGCCCCTGTTTCTCGCGCTGAGCGCCTGCAAGGGTCCCGCCGTGCTCAGCGCGCCGCCCACCGTGTCGCCCCAGACGCAGGCGCTGCTGCACGCCGTGACCGCCGAGCAGAACCTGATCTGGATATACAACAAGGCCATCGCCGCTTATTCCGCCCTCGGGCCGACGCTCCGCGCCGCTGCGGGCCGAGCATGAGGCGCACCTGGCCCAACTGCGCGCCCGGGTCATCGAGCCGCCGGGCAAGCAGGTGCCCGACACGGTGACCGCGAAGCCCGCGCTCGGCGTTACCGGCGCCGCCGCGCTCGCCCAGCTCCGGGCCGCCGAGCAGGACGCGGTCAAGACCCTGATGAGCCGGCTGAACGCCGCGTCGCCGTCGCTGGCGCAGCTGTACGCGTCGATCGCCGCCTCCGAGGCGACGCACGTCAGCGTGCTCGGCGCCAGGATTGGCGCCTCATGAGCGAGCTTGCGAGCGAACCGGCAAGCACAGTGCGTCCGCGAATGCGGACTCCGAGCGCCAGCGAGGTGTCCTCATGAGCGCATCGGTCACCGCGCTTCAGGGCGCCCTCGCCGCCGAGCACGCGGCGGTATACGGCTACGGCGTCGCGGGCGCCATGCTCACAGGCGGCGCGCAGGCCGACGCGCGCGCCGACTGGACCGCGCACCAAGTCGCCAGGGACACCCTGGAAGCGACGCTGGCCAAGCTTGGCGCGACCCCGGTGGCCGCGAGCCCGGCCTACGCGCTGCCGTTCGCGGTCACCGGCGCGGCGTCGGCGGAACGGCTCGCCGCCGCCCTTGAAGAGGGGGTAACCCGGGCCTACCTGGGCCTGGTCGCGGTGAGCGACCCGGCCCTGCGCGCGTTCGCCGCCAAGGCGATGCAGGCCTCGGCGAACCGGGCGCTCGCCTGGAGCGGCTCCACGGTCGCGTTCCCAGGAATGACCGGCTAACCGGCTCTAATCGCGGCGCGGCAAGGACAGCACGCGGGCGATCTTCGTCGCGGCGGTGTCCAGGTCGTCGGCCATCGAGATGCGCTCCGCCCAGGACCACCAGAACCAGAAAAGGCCGTCCTTGCCCTGGTTGGCGTAGACGTTCTCCTCAAGGGCGCGGGCGCCCGGGTTCGTGATGTACACGCTGGGTACCCGCCCCGGCGGAGCCATCAGCCAGGCCTCAAGGCCTCGGTTGGTCAGCTCTTCGGCCAGCTTGTCCAGGTAGACAGTCGCCGATGCGTGGTTTCCCTTGCCTTCCACAGAACACCACCGTTGCTACTGATCGTAGTTTTGCCAGAACCAGGCGCGTCCGGACCCCCGAAGGATGCCGCCTGTGCTGGTCACGCAGTTTCTCTTCGGGGAATGAACCCCCGACCCCCGCTGCGAAAGCACGGGGCGGCCCTCCGGCCGCGACACGGCCCTAATTCGAAGGCTGCTCTTATGGTATGTAACGAGAGCTCGGCGGGGAGCGGTTCAGCGTGAAATACCGTCAGGCGGGAAACCGCGCGGGTGAGTGCCACATAGAGCCGCCTGAGCCCGTACGCCTCACCAGTCGCTATTCGGCCAGGCTCGACGAGGACCACGTGGTCGAACTCCAGGCCCTTGGCCAGCGTGACCGGCACTAGCGTTAGCCGGCTGGCTTCATTGGAAATAACCGACATATCCGGAATATCGGCCGAGCTTGTGCCCGGCGTTCCGGATTCCCGGCCGGATACGCGGCCGGATTCGACTGGAGACACGCTCCCGGATTCGATTGGAGCTCCGGAACTGGCGCCGGCTGAACCCAGGGCGTCGTTGTCGCCGAGCACGCCGAAGGCAAGCCCGGCTTTTCCTAGCGCCGCCCCGACCTCGGTTACCTGCTGGTCGGCGCAGATCACCGCGACCGAGCCCGCGCGGCTCAGTGCCGTCGCGCACTCCGCCGCCACCTGCCCGCCGAGTTCGCCCGCGCGCCACCGGCGACGATCCGCAGCGCGTTCGGGTCCGCGCGCAGGGACCTGGCCGGGGACAGGCCGGGGGCGATCGCGGGCAGCAGCCGGGAGGCGAAGTCGAGTATCTGCCGCGGCACCCGGTAGCCGACGTCGAGCTCGCGGACGGCGGCGTCCGGTTTCCCCAGGTGGGAGAGCAACGTCGGCCAGGAGGTCGCCGCCCACGGCGTGGTGCCCTGCGCGATGTCGCCGAGCACGGTCGCCGCTCCGGTGGCGCACCGCCGCCCGATCGCCCGCACCTCCATCGGCGACAGGTCCTGCGCCTCGTCCACCACGATGTGCGCGATCGACGGCGTGCGCTCGATGAGGTCGGCCGCCTCGTCGATCAGCACCTGGTCGGCGCGCGTCCAGGGGGCCGAACCGGGGCCGCGCGGCGGCTTCGGCCAGGTTATGGCGGCCATCTCGGCGTCGGAGAGCAAGCCGATTCCGTTCCGGATGACTTGATCTTGGATCTGAGAGGAGGGTGAAGACCAGCTTCTTCGGGTCGACCTTCGGCCAGACCTCGTCCACGCACTTGCGCACCGGCGCGGACCGGCGGACCGCGTCGTGCGTGCGGTCGTCGCACGTCTCGCCGGCCGCTTCCAGCTGGGTGAGCAGGACGTGCGCGATGCGGTGGGCGAGCAGCTCGCGGCCGGTCCCGTAGCGGACGCCGCGGTTCTTGCAGCTCGGCCGCGAGCGCCTCGATCTCGTGCGCGGGCAGCCGCAGGCGGCGCGCGCCCCGGCTGACCATGAGCGCCTCCCGCGGCGCCCTGAGGTTTGCCCACAGCGCGTTGCGCAGCACCTCGGCCATGCGGGCGTCGCCCTTGACCACGGCCGCCTCGTCGGTGTCGGTGGCCTTGACGGGAGTCGACGCGACCAGGCCGGCCACCGTGGTCTGGGTGACGTCGAGCTCGCCGAGCGCGGGCAGCACGTTCCTGATGTAGGAGAGGAAGGCCAGGTTCGGCCCGACGACGACCACGCCGCGGCGCGTCACCTGCTCCTTGTGCGCGTACAGCAGGTACGCGACCCGGTGCAGGCCCACCGCGGTCTTCCCCGTGCCCGGCGCGCCCTGCACGCAGACGGTGGTGGCGGCGTCCGCGCGGACGATGTCGTCCTGCTCGGGCTGGATCGTGGCCACGATGTCCCGCATCGGGCCGGACCGTGGCCGCTCGATCTCGGAAATCAGCAGGTTACTGGCGGGCTGGGCGGTCGATTCGGCCGAACGGGCGCGTGCTTCACCGCTCAGCCGGAACCGCTCGTCTTCATAGGCGGTGAGCGCTCCCCCCGCGAAGCCGAACCGCCGCCGCAGCGTGAGGCCCATCGGGTCGGACTGGCTGGCCCGGTAGAAGGGCCGGGACACCGGGGCCCGCCAGTCGAGGACGACCGGGGTGCCGTTCTGGTCGTGCACGTGGCGCCTTCCGATGTGGAAGTCCGCTCCCGGCGAAGTCCTCGTCTGCCTTGGCCAGCTCGGAGTAGTCCAGCCGGCCGAAGAACAGCGGCGCGTCGGGCAGGTCCTTCAGCGCCTCGGCCCGGCGGTAGAGGTCGGCCTTCAGGTACTCAAGGCTGACCCGGTCGCCTGCCATCGGGTTCTGCGCGAGCGTGAGGACGTTCTCGCGCATGAGGTGGAGGAAGTCGCGGGAGCGCTGCAGATGGGCGCGCTCGCCGGCGATGACGCCGTCCTCGGAGTCGTCGTTGTCGTCTGCGGTGGCCGTCTGCGCGGCCGCTGGCCCGGCGTCGGCGGGCATGGCTGACCCCCTTGAGCTCCTCGTGCTGAGTGGCGCGTGATTCGGCGCGAAGCTCAAGACCCTAACACTCGGATAGCCGGGCGTCATCTGGTTTTCTTCCCGGCCGCGGGTGACGCTTCCCTCTGGACCAGGCAACCTGATCAGATGTTGGCATGGCGTCGCTGACCACGCACACGGGGACGTTCTCGATCGATGACCGGCTCGCCGCGCCCTGGCACTACCTGCCCGTCGAGGTTCCCGCCGGGACAGGCGCGCTGCGAGTGACGCTGTCTTACCCGCGGGACTCCGGGGCCGTCATGGACCTGGGGTGCTTCGACCCCGCCGGCTTCCGCGGGTGGTCCGGGGGCGCGCGGGACTCGTTCGTGGTCGCGGAGTTCGGGGCGACGCCCGGGTACCTGGCCGGGCCGGTGACCGCGGGGCTGTGGCAGGTGGTGATCGGGCTGCACCTGGTGCCGGCCTCGCGGGCTTCCGTTCACCGTGACCGCGGAGGCCTTGTCTTCTGACGCGGCTTCCCTCGGCGGGCAATTGTCCTCGTGGCTGGCGGCGCCGGACGCGCCGCCGGTGCCCGCTTCCCGGCCTGCCAGGCGTTCGCTGCCAGCCGCGGACGGGCTTACCTGGCTCGCCGGCGACCTGCACGCGCACACGCTTCACTCCGACGGCGTGATGAGCGTGGCCGAGCTAGCCGCGCACGCGGTAGAGCGCGGGCTGGACTTCGTCGCCGTCACCGACCACAACACGGTGAGCCATCACGCTCAGCTCGAGCGGGCTTCCGCCCGCTATGGCGTGACCCTCCTGCCCGGGCAGGAGGTGACGACGGAACTCGGGCACGCGGGGGTACTCGGGGATACCGGGTGGGTCGACTTCCGCTCGCCGGCTTCGTCGTGGCTGGCGTTCGCCGAGTCGCGGGGCGGGCTGATGTCGGTCAACCACCCCTTCGGCGGGCCGGTCTCGTGGGTGCACCCGATGCCGCGGCGGCCGCCGCTGCTCGAGGTCTGGCACTGGTCGTGGCTCGACCTGACCTGGACGACGCCGCTGTCCTGGTGGCAGGCGTGGGACCCGTCCGCGATCCCGGTCGGCGGCAGCGACTGGCACCGGCCGGGGTCTGACGCCCCGCTCGGGACGCCGACGACGTGGGTTTCGTGCGCCGACGCGAGTGTGCCGGGCGTGCTCGAGGGGCTCCGGGCGGGGCGCGTGGCGATCTCGGCGTCGCGGGACGGCGCGGTGCTGCTGCGAGATTCCGGGTCGCTGGTCGCGGTGGGAGCCGACGGGCTGGTGCTTGCCGGGCCGTCCGGGCCGTACAAGCGGATATCTGGGGACTTGGTGCGGTTGCCGGGTGCGCCGGGGTATCACCGGCTGCTGACCCTCACCGGGGCCACGTTGGCCCTGACCCCGTAAGGCGGCGGGTTGAGCTCCTCAGTTCGCTGCGAGGTAATCGACTCTCGCGTGTAGCAGGGCACGGTGGGCGGTCAGGTCGTCGACCTCGTCCGGCTTGCTCGGGCACTCGCCCGCGGCGACCGCCCTTCGCCAGTCGCGCGCCAGCGTCCGCCCGCTCGATCGGCTCGAAGACGATGAGCGGGTCGTTCTCGGCGGCGAGCCACGTCTTGTCGAGCAGGCCCGTGGCGTCGTCGACCCAGGCGTCCTTGATCTTGCCGCCCTTACCGTGGTCAATAAGGACCGAGAGGGCGTGCTCGGACGCGCCGTAGCCGAAGCTCACCGTGACCGATTCCTGCCGGCCGCCGATGTCGCTGTAATGCCAGCACCGGCCGACCGTCGGCGAGCCGACCGCCGCCGCCCAGTCGGGATCGGGCATGCCCTGGGCAGTCAGCCGCTCCGCCGCCGCGGTCGCTGCTTCCTTGAGCTCGGGGGAACCGATCGCACCGAGGACGCGCAACAAGAAGAGCGCCTCCGGCGTCGCCTTCATCTCCACGGCAGGCACGAGGGAACTCTTGAGCTCCTTCATCACTTCCGTGCCGTCAGACCCACCGCCGGACAGCGCCCCGATCATGTCAGAGCCCCACAGCTCCGCGTCGATCGGCTGCTTGACGTGGGAGAGGACCTCCCGTGCCTCACTCAAAACGACATCGGAGGCCTGCGCCGGCCGCAACGGCGCGAAAAGCTCGGCGATATCGGGTTCCGCATCACCCATGCCGCGTATTGTTACACGACCGCGACATGCCTGCCCGTGAAATTGCATAGCTGACGCCTAATACGCGAATATGACGGCTTTTGGCGTGATCTACCGGATACGGGCGAAGCACGCTTCCAGGTGGTCATTCACCAGCCCACAGGCCTCCATGGCGGCGTAGACCGTGACCGGGCCGGTGAAGGCGAAGCCGCGCTTGCGCAGCTCCTTGGCCAGCGCCTGGGAGGCGGCAGTCTGCGCCGGAAGGTCGGCGAGGGTACGCGGCGCCGGGCGCGGCGCGGTGTCGGCGTAGCTCCAGACCAGGTCGCTCAGTCCCTCCTCGAGGTCGAGAGCGGCCCGGGCGTTCGTGATCGCGGCGTTGACCTTGGCCCGGTTGCGCACGATGCCCGCGTCGGCGAGCAGCCGGGCCACGTCCGCGTCGGTGAACGCGGCGACGGCCGGGATGTCGAACCCCGCGAACGCCTTCCTGAAGTTCTCCCGCTTGCGCAGGATGGTGAGCCAGGACAGGCCCGACTGGAAGGCCTCGAGGCAGAGCCGCTCGAAGATCGCCTGGTCGCCGTGGACCGGACGGCCCCACTCGTCGTCGTGATAGGCCACGTACTCGGGCGCGCTCAGCCCCCACGGGCAGCGCAGCTTGCCGTCGGGCCCGGCCACCGGCCCCGTGGGCCGCCGCGTCGCGCCCGGCTCGGCGGCCGGGTCAGTCATGGGAGCGCTCCGGCGGCCCGGTGACGTCGCCGGTCTGCCTGGGCGACTCCAAGGGCACCCGCGGCGGGTCGAAGGTTAGCCGGGGCGGGTCGTAGGGCAGCCGGGCCGGCTCCGTCGCGGTGGCGTCGTGCGCCACCTGGACCGCTTCCGTCTCCCCAGTGTTGATGGCCGTCGTGTCGACGGGCGCCCGGCGGTGCCTGGCCCCGACGTACGGGCTGGAGAGCAGCGGCATCGGGGCGTGGTCCCGGCTCAGGTCGGTGACGAGCTGCTCAAGGGCGACGATGCGCACGTCCCGCTCCCTGATCGACTCGGCGACCCGCTCAAGCGCCTCATCGGTCGCCTGCATGTTGTAGCCCCACAGCCCCGTCGGCGGGCGCAGCAGGGCGACATCCGTGGCCGATACCGGCCCGAGGTCGAGAGGGACGTAGTCGTTTCGTTCGGCGGACAACTCGCCGCCGCGCCCCCTGGCCATGTAGACCACGACAGCGAGGACGACGATGATGGCGATCACCAAGACAACAGGCACGTAGAAATCGTGCCACGAACTACCGACTAAGTCGTACCGGCAGCGGCAACTGATTAGCGGGCGGCGAAGGCGCGCAGGCGGTCGCCCGCGGTCGCGACCCGCTCGTCGGTCGCGGTGAGCGCCACCCGGATGTACGCGTTGCCCTCCGGCCCGTAAATGGAGCCAGGCCCGACGAGCAGGCCGCATTCGGTGGCGAGCAGCTCGCAGGCGGCCCAGCAGTCCAGGCCGGGGCGGGTGGCCCACAGGTAAAGGCCGGCCTTGGAGTGCCCGATGCGGAAGCCCGCCGCGGTGAGCCCGGCCGCGAGGATCGCGCGGCGGGCCGCGTACCTGGCCTTCTGCTCGGCCGCGTGCTCGTCGTCGGACAGCGCGGCCACCATCGCCGCCTGGACCGGGCCGGGCACCATCATCCCGGCCTGCCTGCCGACGAGTAGCAGGTCCTTCATCAGCGCGGGGTCCCCGGTCACGAAGCCCGCTCGGTAGCCCGCGAGGTTGGACCGCTTGGACAGCGAGAACACCCCGAGCACCCCGTCGAGCGAGCCACCGCGCACCGATTCGTGCAGGACGGACACGGGGGTCGTGTCCCAGCCGAGCTCGACGTAGCACTCGTCGGAGGCGAGCACCGCGCCGCGCGACCGGGCCCAGCCGACGGCGTCCCGCAGCGAAGCCGCCGGGAGCACCCGCCCCGTCGGGTTGGACGGCGAGTTCACCCAGAGCAGCCGGGACCCGGCGGGCGCGGCGTCCAGGGCCCCGTGGTCAAGGGCACCGTGGTCAAGGGCACCGTGTGAAAGGGCACCGTGGTCAACAGCACTCTCGGCCACGTCGCCGATCCGCGCCGAGGTGGCGCCGCAGAGCTTGGCCCCGATGTCGTAGGTCGGATAGGCGAGCGACGGGTAGAGCACCGTGTCCGCCGGACCGAGCCCGAGCATGGTCGGCAGCCAGGCTATGAACTCCTTGGTCCCGATCACCGGCAGCACCGCGACCGGGTCCACGTGCACGTCGAGCGAACGGGCCAGCCACCCCGCGGCCGCCGAGCGCAGCCCTGGCGTCCCCGCGGTCAGCGGGTAGCCGGGCGCGTTGGCGGCCGCGACGAGGGCGTCCTGGATGACCGCGGGCACCGGGTCGACCGGGGTGCCCACGGACAGGTCAACCGCGCCTCCAGGGAACGCGCGCGCCTTCTCGGCGATGGGCGCGAGCTCGTCCCAGGGGTATTCAGGCAGGCGTGTGGCGAGGGTCACTCGTGCTCGGCCTGCGGCGGCAGCGCCGCGACGACCGGGTGGTCCTTGCCGATCTTGCCGACCTTGGACGCGCCCCCCGGAGAGCCAAGCTCCTTGAAGAAATCGACGTTGACCGCGTAGTAGCCCTTCCACTGCTCGGGGACGTCGTCCTCGTAGTAGATGGCCTCAACCGGGCAGACGGGCTCGCAAGCGCCGCAGTCCACGCACTCGTCCGGGTGGATGTAAAGCATGCGCTCGCCCTCGTAGATGCAGTCCACCGGGCACTCTTCGATGCATGCCTTGTCGAGCACATCGACGCATGACTGCGCGATGACGTAGGTCACGGGAGCTCCTCTTTAACGTCTTAACCCACTTCAGCTACCACCCAGTATGGTGGTTCGCCTCGCTAGCTGGCGACAATACCCCCCGCTGTCGCGGCGGAGTTTGCCTGCCAGCTTGTTTCGCTCAGCTGCGCCTTCCACTGGTACCCGGCGTAGCTGACCTGCGTGATCCCGTACGAGGTGGCGTTGGTCACAAGCCAGTTCGCCACGGCCCAGCCCGCGCCGGCCGCGGTGGTGATCGAATCAGCTGATCCCGAACGGATGCGGCTTACTCCGGTCAGCGCCCCGCCCTGCCCAGGCGCGCCAAACACGTGGTCCAGTTCCTCCGCGGCCCCGTGCAGGTTGAGCTTGGTGGAAAGGCCCTGGCTCGAGGCCTGCTGCGCCGGGTTGTACCAGCAGGTGACCGCGTGCGGCGCCGACGTGTAGTCGGCCGCGAGCAGCGCGCCGGTCTGCGCGTACTGCTGGTAGGCGGAGCCGTCGGCGCTCTTCTGCACGGCCTGGGCGGCCTCGTAGACCGGGATGGTCGTGTAGCCGGGCACCTTGACGAGCGCGCCGAAGAACGCCTGCGCCGCGTACGCGGGATCCTCGAGCTGGGCGGTGCTGCCCCAGCCCTCGGACGGCCGCTGCTGGAAGATGCCGACCGAGTCCCGGTCGCCGTAGGTCAGGTTCTCCAGCTTCGATTCCTGGAACGCGGTCGCGTAAGCCACGGTCAGCGCCCGGCCCGGCAGGTGCTCGCGGACGGCTACGCCGGCGACGGCGGCCGCGTCGGACGCCTGACCGAAGTCAAGCGCCACGGCGTTGTCGCCGGCGCCCGCCTGGCAGCCGGGGATGACCAGCGCCTGGGTAACCCGGTGGTAGACCGCGTAGACGCCGTAAGCGAGCAATCCGAGGAGTATCGCGATCACCGCGAGCACGATCAACGGACGTCGTCGCGATGGGCGCCGGTACCGGTAGTCGGCGGGTTGCCGTTCACCAGCCGGCTGCCATTGAGGAGACGTCCGCACATTCTCGAAGGTACCCGCGTCCTGCCGATCTCGCTGGCAACCGAGGTGAGACGGCCGCGTGTTCCAGCAAAGACCTACGTGATCGCGCAGCAGGCCGGCCCGCCCGCCCGCCGCGCTGCGGGCCGGGGGTAGAGCGCCGTGGTTGCTGTGGCCGGGCGTCCCCGAACCGGACGCCCTTAGCGGTAGGCTCGCTGGCCATGAGTGAGCTTAAGTCGCCGCTGCCGGCCGTCATCGATGAACTGTGGGAGCGGCGCGGTGAGCTGAGCCCTGAGGATGCCGCCGCCCGCGCTGAGGTGGTGGGGGCCGTGGACCAGATCGACGCCGGAGCGGCCCGGGTCGCGTTCGTGGACGCGGAAACCGACGAGGTCGTGGTGGATGAGCGCGCCAAGCGGGCGATCCTGCTGGCCTTCAAGGTCCTTCCGATGGCTCAGTCGCAAGTAGGCGACTTCCGCTACCACGACCGGGTGCCGCTGAAGACCCGCCTTGACGGGGTGCGGGTGGTGCCGGGCGCGATCGCCCGCTGGGGCGCCTACATTGCCCCCGGCACCGTCCTGATGCCCTCCTTCACCAACGTGGGCGCGTACGTGGACGCGGGGACGATGGTGGACACCTGGGCGACGGTCGGCTCGTGCGCCCAGGTCGGCAAGAACGTTCACCTGTCGGGCGGGGTCGGCATCGGCGGCGTTCTCGAGCCGCCGAACGCGGTCCCGGTGATCGTCGAGGACGAGTGCATGATCGGCTCCCGCTCGATGGTGACAGAAGGCGCCAGGATCCGGGCCGGCTCGGTCCTCGCCCCCGGCACCAACATCTCGGCCTCAACGCACGTGATCGACGTGGAAACCGGCGAGGAACTGGCCCGCGGCGAGGTGCCTGCCTGGTCGGTGGCCATCAACGGCACCCGGTTCCGCGAGTTCCCCGGCGGCACGTTCGGCATGCCGGCCGTGCTCATCCTGAAGCGCCTTCCCGAGGGCGAGCGGCACAGCAAGGCCGAGCTGAACGCGATTCTCCGCGACCACGGCGTCGACGGCTGATTAGTCCCGGCCACTTAACCTGGCGCGACGCGCCTTTCCTGCCCTTGTTAATTCGCCGTGCGTTTATCTTTTTGCCGCGTGTTTCGCGTCGGAGCACCGGCCGCGGATGGATACCTTAGATAGGACTATGGGTGGAGCAAACACGCGCAGGGTCCGTCGCCAGGGACCCGTGACGTTGCGCGGCAAGCAGATTCCGGCGACCACCACCGACCAGCGGCTGCTCGACCGCCGCGGCCCGTCGGACTGGGTGCACACCGACCCGTGGCGGGTCATGCGCATCCAGGCGGAGTTCGTCGAGGGGTTCGGCCTGCTGGCCGAGCTGGGCATGGCGGTCTCGATCTTCGGCTCGGCCAGGACCAAGCCCGACGAGGCCGAGTACAAGCTGGCCGATAACGTCGCCCAGGGACTCGTCAACGCCGGCTACGCCATCATCACCGGCGGCGGCCCCGGGGTCATGGAGGCGGCGAACAAGGGCGCCAGCGAGGCGGGCGGCGTCTCGGTCGGCCTCGGCATCGAACTGCCGATGGAGTCCGGGCTCAACGACTACGTCAACGTGGGCGTCGAGTTCCGCTACTTCTTCGTCAGGAAGACCTGCTTCATCAAGTACTCGCAGGCCTTCGTGGTCCTGCCAGGCGGCTACGGCACGATGGACGAGCTGTTCGAGGCCGTCACGCTCGTCGCCACCGGCAAGATCACCAAGTTCCCCATCGTCCTGGTCGGCAGCGCGTACTGGTCGGGCCTCCTTGACTGGCTGAAGACCACCATGCTGGCCGAGGGCAAGATCGGCCAGGATGAGCTGTCCCTGCTGCACATCGCCGACGACCCGGACGAGGTCGTCCAGATCATCAAGGCGGCGCACGCGGGGATGACCTTCAGCTAGCCAGGTCCGCGCCGGCGCAATGAATCGCTTGCCTTGCCCTGGAAAACGCAACGGATCGCCAGGTGGACGCATCATTACCCTCTGTTAGCCACATGGGGCCCTTCGTACGCTCAGGGTATGCAGAGCGACGCGACGCACCGGGTGGCTATACCCCGGTCTTACCTGATGTGCCCGCCGGAGTACTTCGCCGTGACCTACGCGATCAACCCGTGGATGCGCCCAGACTCCCCCGTCGACCCTGGGCTCGCGATGCGGCAGTGGGCCGCGCTGCGGGCGACGTACGAGTCGCTGGGACACTCGGTTTCCACGATCGAGCCGGTGGCGGGGCTGCCGGACATGGTGTTCGCGGCCAACGGCGCGACGGTGATCGACGGGACCGTGCTTGGCGTGCGGTTCAGGCACGCCGAGCGCGTCCCCGAGGCGGCCGCGTACATGTCCTGGTTCCGCGCGCACGGGTACCCGGTCCACGCGCCGGCCTTCGTGAACGAGGGCGAGGGCGACATCCTGGTGGCCGGCGACCCGCTGACCGGCAGCACCGTGCTCGCGGGGCACGGGTTCCGGTCGGACGAGGCGGCGGCCGGGGAGCTGGCGTCGGTGTTCGGGCGCCGGGTCGTGTCGCTGCGGCTCGTCGACTCGCGGTTCTACCACCTCGACACCGCGCTGTGCGTGCTCGACGCGTCGACGGCGATGTACTACCCGGCGGCGTTCGACGACGCGGGGCGGGCGGCGCTCGCGTCGCTGTTCGCCGAGCTGATCGAGGCGAAGGACGAGGACGCGGAGGTGCTCGGGCTGAACGCGGTCTCCGACGGGCGCCACGTGGTGCTCGCCGCGCAGGCCACGGAGCTCGCGCGGTCGCTTTCGGCCCGCGGCTTCGAGCCCGTGCCCGTGGACATGTCGGAACTGCTCAAGGCCGGCGGCGGCGCGAAGTGCTGCACGCTTGAAGTGAGGGAGCGGCCATGACCGATACATTTACCGACCTGACGGCGCAGGCGGAGCTGTCCGGGCTGACCAGCCGGTACAGCGCGCACAACTACCACCCGCTGCCGGTCGTGGTGGCGTCGGCGGCGGGCTGCTGGGTGACCGGCGTGGACGGGCGGCGGTACCTGGACATGCTGGCCGGGTACTCGGCGCTTAACTTCGGCCACCTGCACCCCCGGCTGGTGGAGGCGGCGACGCGGCAGCTTTCCCGCGTCACCCTGGTCTCGCGGGCGTTTGACCATGATCAGTTCGGGCCGTTCTGCGCGGAGCTCGCCGAGCTGTGCTCGATGGAGATGGTGCTCCCGATGAACACGGGGGCCGAGGCGGTCGAGACGGCCCTCAAGGTGGCCCGCAAGTGGGGGTACGTCACCCGCGGGGTCCCGCACGACGAGGCGGTCATCGTCGTGTTCGACGGGAACTTCCACGGCCGGACGACCACGATCGTGTCGTTCTCCTCCGACCCGGACGCCCGGGCCGACTTCGGGCCGTACACGCCGGGCTTCGTGTCGGTGCCGTACGGCGACATGGCCGCCTTGGAGGGCGTCTTCCGCGCGTACGGGCAGCGCGTCGTCGCGGTACTGATGGAGCCGATCCAGGGTGAGGCGGGGGTCGTGGTGCCTCCGCCCGGGTTCCTCGCCGGGGTCCGGTCGCTCTGCACGTCCGCGGGCGCGCTGCTGATCGCCGATGAGATCCAGTCGGGGCTCGGCCGGGTCGGTACGACCTTCGCCTGCGCGGCCGAGGGCGTGGTGCCGGACGCCTACCTGCTCGGCAAGGCGCTCGGCGGCGGCATCGTCCCCGTGTCCGCGATGGTGTCCTCGCGCTCGGTGCTCGGCGTGCTCAAGCCGGGACAGCACGGGTCGACGTTCGGCGGCAACCCGCTCGCCTGCGCGGTGGGCCGCGAGGTGATCGCGATGCTGCGGACCGGCGAGTACCAGGAGCGTTCCGCCTCGCTCGGCGCCGTGCTGCACGCCGGGCTCAAGTCGCTGCCGTCGTCGGCGGTATCGTCCGTGTCCGGGCGCGGCCTGTGGGCCGGGGTGACGTTCACAAGCCTGGACGGCCGGGCCGTGTGCGAACGACTCGCCACGCTCGGCGTCCTCGCCAAGGAGACCCACGGCTCGACCATCAGGCTCGCTCCCCCGCTGGTCATCACCCCCGATGAGCTGTCCTGGGGGCTTGAGCGCTTCAGCGAGGCGGTACTGAGCGCCTGAGCCTGGTGAAGAACCCGGTCACGCAGCCGGCCGCGCAGGCGAGTGCGCCACCGTACAGGTACCACTCGCCGGCGGCCGACGCGGTGATGACCACGCTGCCGTTGGGCCTGGGCATCGCGAGGATGAACGACGCGAGGATCCAGCCCAGGGCGGGGAGCAGCGCCGCGCCGAACGTGCCGACGCCCCAGCCGCAGCCCGCGCACGTGGCGAAGATGATCAAAACGAGGACGATCGCGATCAGCGGCGCGGGTGGCTGACCGTACTGGAAGCTGCCGATCAGGCCTTGGATGGCGCCGAGCACGAACAGCGCCAGGTAGCCAAGGGCCGTGAGCGTCCGTTGCCCGGCGGCAGGCGGGCCTTGCGATCTCCCCATAATTAAGCAGGCTACCGATTTCAGCGGGCGAACAGGTCGCGGGAGTAGCGGTCTTCTTGGTGGCGCGGGCCCTGATCGTCGGCTGCTCGCGGGCCGGCGAGCCGGGTGTAGTACTCGCGGCCGAGGATCCGGGCGCCAACCTCGTTGGAGAGCGCGAAGTAATCGCCGTCCACGGTGATCTGCGTCTCGTGCGCGCGCATCGCCGCCCGCTTCGCGTCCAGGTACCCGGTCGCGTCGATCTCGGTGGTGACCTGGTCGTCAGGAACGCCGACCGACCAGTCGGTGTTCTTCACGAACCAGCTGTCCTCGGGCAGCTCGGCGGCCTCCGCCAGCACCGAGCGGGGCATCGCGGTCGCGTACAGCTTCGCCCGCGCGCCGGTCAGCTCGTGCGCTCGCCTGGTGACCCGGTGCGCCTGGATGTGGTCGGGGTGCCCGTAGAACCCGTTCGCGTCGTAGGTCACGATCACGTCGGCCGCGACCTCCTCGATGACCTTGGCGAGCGCGTCCGCCGCCTCCTCGACGTTGGCCTGCCAGAAGCAGCGCGGGTCGTCGTTGTCCGGCAGGCCCATCATCCCCGAGTCGCGGTACCTGCCCTCGCCCCCGAGGAAGCGGTGGTCCGCGACGCCGAGAGCCGCGCAGGCGCGGTCAAGCTCGACGATCCGGTGCTGGCCGAGCTCGTCGGGAAACAGGTGGCGCAGGTCGGGCGGGATGATCTCACCGAGCTCGCCGAGCGTGCAGGTGACCAGCGTGACGCGCGCGCCCTCCGCGGCGTACTTGGCCATCGTGGCGCCGGTGCCGATCGACTCGTCGTCCGGGTGCGCGTGCACGAGCAGCAGGCTGCGTTCCACCGTGTCCCTCCGAAGCCCTGGTCCTGATCGGGTAACTTCTTCGCGTGCACAGCGCGGAACCTACCCGGTCATGACGCTACCGCTTGCGCGGTGCTGGCCGCCCGCCCACGGGCGCCGACAATCCGATCCAAATGACGCGGACACCCGCGCGACTCCGTCCGCCCGGGCGGGCCTGATACGATCGCGGTTTTTGCGATCAGGCCCGCCCGGGCGGACAGCCGGGGGTCCGGGGGGCGTCCCCCGGAAGGTACAGGGGTACTGATGACGGAAAGCTTTCCCAGGCAGCAGGCGCGGACGCGCGGGTTCCGGCTCGGGGTGCCCCGGGCGTTTCAGGTGTCACCGGACGGCGGGCGGGTCACGTTCCTGCGGTCCAAGGCGGGCGATGACCCGGTTACCTGCCTGTGGGAGGCCGACGCCGCCAGCGGCGCGGAGCGGCTCATCGCCGACCCGCGGAGCCTCGGCGCCGACGACGAGAACCTGCCCGCCGGGGAGCGGGCCCGGCGGGAGCGGGTCAGGGAAACCGCCGCCGGAATCGTCGCCTACGCCACCGACCGGGCCGCCACGCTTGCCGTCTTCGCGCTCTCCGGGCAGGTCTACGCCGTTCCGCTAAGCACGGGTCCGCTAAGCACGGGTCCGCTAAGCACGGGTCCGCTAAGCACGGGTCCGCTAAGCACGGGTCCGCTCGGCGGCTCGGCGCTGCCGCCCCGGCTGGTCCCCGCCAAGGCGCCGGCGCTCGACCCGAGGCCCGACCCGACCGGGACCAAGGTCGCCTACGTGCACGGGGGCGCGCTGCGGGTCATCGACCTGAACACCGGCGAGGACATGGTGGTGGCGCAGGCGGAGGGCGTGACCTTCGGGCTCGCGGAGTTCGTCGCCGCCGAGGAGATGGACCGGTCGCGCGGCTACTGGTGGTCCCCCGACGGCACGAAGCTCCTGGTCGCCCGGGTAGACGAGGCCGGCGTGGCCCGCTGGCACATCGCCGACCCCGCCAACCCGGACAAGGCCCCCGTGGAGGTCCGCTATCCCGCCGCGGGAACCGCCAACGCGGACGTGTCGCTGCTCGTCGCCGCCCTCCCGGCGGCGACGCAAGACGACACGGTGCACATCGCGCAGACCCCGCTCGCCGTCATCTCGCCCGCGGGCGCTCAGCTCACCGAGGTGGCCGGCTGGGACCGGGCCGCGTTCCCTTACCTCGTCAACGCCCACTGGGGCGACGACCTGCTGCTCGTCGTGCAGACCAGGGACCAGAAGACGATGCGGATCGTCAACGCGGTCACCGGCGCGGTGGTCCGCGAGGACACGGACCCGGACTGGACGGACGTCGTCGACGGCGTGCCCGCCCAGCTGGCCAGCGGCGACATCGTGTGGACGGGGATCAGCGGCGACACCAGGGGCCTGATCATCGCCCCGGCGGCCGGGCTGGCCACAGCCACCCCGGTCACCCC
The DNA here is from genome assembly GCA_963767685.1 of uncultured Actinomycetota bacterium. Lineage (GTDB taxonomy): Bacteria > Actinomycetota > Actinomycetes > Streptosporangiales > Streptosporangiaceae > Trebonia. Next base: position 292,440 of record CAVYEZ010000001.1, on the reverse strand, counting down.
GCCTGGGCTGCAGGTCCAGGCCGTCATCGCCGCGGACGGCGACGACGTCTTGTTCACCGGGTCGACGGAGTCCACCGAGGTCGGTGTCTGGCGGTACGGTGCGGGCTCGCTCACCACGGGCGGGCTCACGCCGGTCGCGACCGAGCCCGGGGTGCACGCCGCCGTGGCCGCCGGCGGGACGACCGTGGTGGCCAGCAGGACGCTGGCGAGCAGCGATCTCGCCGTGCGGATCGCACGGGACGGCCGGGTCACCGGCGACATCGCCGCGCACGCGCAGCGCCCGAACCTGCCCCACCCCGCGCCGCAGTTCATCGAGGCCGGGCCGGCCGGCATCCGCACGGCGGTGCTGTTCCCTTCCTGGCATGAGCCGGGCACGCGGCTGCCGGTGCTGATGGACCCCTACGGCGGCCCCGGCATGCGCCGCGTGGTGAAGACGGCCAGCATTTTCCTCACCCCGCAGTGGTTCGCCGAGCAGGGATTCGCCGTCGTCGTCGCCGACGGCCGCGGCACGCCGGGGCGGGGGCCGTCCTGGGACAAGGCGATCGCAGGGGACTTCGCTACTGGCGTGCTCGAGGACCAGGTCACGGCCCTGGGCGCGGCGGCGGAGAAGTTCTCCGACCTGGACACCGGCCGGGCCGGCATCCGGGGCTGGTCGTTCGGCGGTTACCTGTCGGCGCTCGCGGTGCTGCGCCGGCCCGACGTGTTCCGCGCCGGGATCGCGGGGGCACCGCCCACCGACTGGCGGCTCTACGACACCCACTACACGGAGCGCTACCTGGGCGACCCCGCCACGAACCCGGCCGCCTACCAGGTGAGCTCCCTCCTCGAGGACCCGCGGCGGGCGGTCGAGTCCGTCGTCCGCCCGCTGCTCATCATCCACGGGCTCGCCGACGACAACGTCTTCGTCGCGCACTCGCTGCGCCTGTCGTCGGCCCTGCTCGCGGCCGGGTACCCGCACTCGGTCCTGCCGCTGTCCGGGATCACGCACATGACGTCGCAGGAGACGGTCGCGGAGAACATGCTCTTGCTTCAGGTGGCGTTCCTGAAGCAGGCACTCGGCCTTTCCGGGGCGGCCGGGTAGCGGGCGAGGTTCGGCCGTCGTCGCACGTGTATCGATTTGACGGATTCACGGACCGCGTCTGGAATGTGAACCTGCTCACTAATGTGCGCGGATAGGCAGCTGAAAGCCGGCAGTGTAGCCAGTCTCACATGCTGGAAGGGCGCCCTGATGCGGCATGCTGAGAATAACTGGAATAAGTTCGTGGGCATCGCATGCGCGCCCCCGCCCCTGCCCGCAACGAGGGTCGCCTGGAAGCGCCGCGGTCACGATCACGCACGAGGCAGCGAGGACGCTGGATGACACAAGTTTCAGATGCGCCGGCCAGGACGCGGGCGCAGATAAAGGAGCGGACGCTCCGCACGGACCCCTGGTGGAACCGCGGGCGCGTCGTCGCGACCCTGCTGACCATCTGGCTGGCCTACGCGACGGTCCGCGTTTTCACCGGGCACTGGTACTACGTGTCCCAGTACCACTACCTGACGCCGTTCTACTCGCCGTGCGTCAGCGGCGAGTGCGTGCCCGGGTCGGCGGCCCTCGGCCACTGGATCCCGGCCGTCCCGCCGATCATCCCTTACGCCTTCGTCTCGCTGGTGTTCGTGCTGGGCTTCCGGCTGACCTGCTATTACTACCGGGGCGCCTACTACCGGGCATTCTGGCGCTCGCCCTCGGCGTGCGCCGTCCGCGAGCCGCACGCGAAGTACTCCGGTGAGACCAGGTTCCCGCTGATCGGGCAGAACCTCCACCGTTACTTCTTCTACATGGCGAACGTGATCGCGATCCTGCTCACCTACGACGTGGTGCAGGCGTTCCGGGGGCCGGACGGCGACTTCGGCATCGGGCTCGGTTCGATCATCATGCTGATCAACGTGGTCGCGATCTGGGCGTACTCGCTCTCGTGCCACTCCTGCCGGCACATCACGGGCGGGCGGCTGAAGAACTTCTCCAAGCACCCGGTGCGCTACTGGGCCTGGACGCAGGTCTCGATGCTGAACCGGCACCACATGGCCTTCGCGTGGATCTCGCTGGCCACGCTGGCGCTCACTGACCTCTACATCATGCTCGTCGCGAGCGGTGCGTTCAGCGACCCGCGAATCTTCAACTGATCCCGGAACGGGCGAAAAGGCTTATGTCTACCTCCGATTCAGCTTCGACCTCGACCGAGATCGAGCGATACACCTACGACGTCGTAGTGATCGGCGCTGGCGGGTCTGGGCTGCGCGCGGCCATCGAGGCCCGCGCGCGCGGGCTGCGGACGGCGATCATCTCCAAGTCACTGTTCGGCAAGGCGCACACCGTCATGGCCGAGGGCGGCGCGGCCGCCGCCATGGGGAACGTCAACCCCAACGACAACTGGCAGGTCCACTTCCGCGACACGATGCGCGGCGGGAAGTTCATGAACAACCCGCGGATGGCGGAACTGCACGCCAAGGAGGCACCGGACCGGGTCTGGGAGCTTGAGGCGTACGGCGCGATCTTCGACCGGACGCCCGACGGGAAGATCTCACAGCGCAACTTCGGCGGGCACGAGTACCCGCGGCTCGCGCACGTGGGCGACCGGACCGGCCTGGAGATGATCAGGACGCTGCAGCAGCGCGCGGTGGCGCTGCAGCAGGCGGACTCCTACGAGTTCGACGACCCCGAGTCGAAGATCCGGGTGTTCGCGGAGACGACGATCACGCGGCTGCTGAAGGACCCGGCCGGCCGGATCGCGGGTGCCTTCGGGTACATCAGGGACACCGGGCGGTTTGTCCTGTTCGAGGCGCCCACTGTCATCCTGGCCACTGGCGGCATCGGGCGGACCTTCAAGGTCACCTCCAACTCCTGGGAGTACAGCGGCGACGGGCACGCGCTCGCCCTGCTGGCGGGCGCCTCGCTGATGAACATGGAGTTCGTGCAGTTCCACCCGACCGGCATGGTCTGGCCGCCGTCCGTGCGCGGCATCCTCGTCACCGAGTCCGTTCGCGGCGACGGCGGCGTGCTGCGCAACTCCGAGGGCAAGCGGTTCATGTTCAACTACGTGCCCGACGTGTTCCGCGCGCAGTACGCGGAGACCGAGGAAGAGGCCGACCGCTGGTACACCGACCCTGACCACAACCGGCGTCCGCCTGAGCTGCTCCCCCGCGATGAGGTCGCGCGGTCGATCAACTCCGAGATCAAGGCGGGGCGCGGGTCACCTCACGGCGGCGTGTTCCTCGACATCGCCTCCCGGCGGCCCGCCGAGTACATCCTGAAGCGGCTGCCGTCCATGTATCACCAGTTCAAGGAGCTGGCGGACGTGGACATCACCAAGGAGCCGATGGAGATCGGGCCGACCTGCCACTACGTCATGGGCGGGGTGGAGGTGGACCCGGACACCGCCGCTGCCTCGGTGCCCGGGCTGTTCGCGGCGGGCGAGGTGTCCGGCGGCATGCACGGCTCCAACCGGCTCGGCGGCAACTCGCTGTCCGACCTGCTGGTCTTCGGCAAGCGGGCCGGCGCTGGCGCGGCGGACTACCTGGAGTCCCTGGGCGGGGCCAAGCCGGCCGTATCCCAGGCGGACCTGGACGCGGCGGTCGCCGAGGCCCTCGCGCCGCTTGAGCGGACCGAGGGCGAGTCCCCGTACGTGGTGCACGCCGAGCTCCAGCAGGTGATGAACGACCTGGTCGGCCTCATCCGCACCGCCGACGAGGTCAAGGAGGCACTCGCCGACCTTGAGAAGTTCAAGGAGCGGGCCGCGTCGGTCGCGGTGCCGGGCGAGCGGGCCTACAACCCCGGCTGGCACTACTCGATCGACCTGCGGAACATGCTGCTCGTCGCGGAGTGCGTGGCGATGGCCGCGCTCGAGCGGCAGGAGTCGCGCGGCGGGCACACCAGGGACGACTACCCGGCCATGTCTCCCGAGTGGCGGAAGGTCAACCTGATCCTCACGCTCGACGGCGACAAGGTCAACATGGTGCACCAGCCGCTGCCCGTCATGCGGCCCGACCTGCTCGCACTGTTCGACATCTCGGAGCTCAAGAAGTACATGACCAAGGAAGAACTGGCCGGGCACCCTGGTGCGGCCGCGCTGGAAGAAGGGCACTGATGGCGTACCTGGCTAAGCTCCGGGTCTGGCGCGGCGACGCGGGGTCCGGCGCGCTGCAGGACTACAAGGTCGAGGTCAACGAGGGCGAGGTCGTCCTCGACGTGCTGCACCGGCTGCAGGCCACGCAGGCGTCCGACCTGGCCATCCGGTGGAACTGCAAGGCCGGCAAGTGCGGCTCCTGTTCCATGGAGATCAACGGCATGCCCAGGCTGGGCTGCATGACCCGGATGAACACGTTCCCCGAGGACGAGACGCTGACGATCACGCCGATGCGGACCTTCCCCGTGATCCGCGACCTGGTCACCGACGTCTCGTTCAACTACACCAAGGCCCGGGAGGTCCCGTCCTTCACGCCGGACCCGTCCGTCAAGCCGGGCGAGTTCCGGATGCAGCAGGAGGACGTGGAACGCTCGCAGGAGTTCCGCAAGTGCATCGAGTGCTACCTGTGCCAGAACACCTGCCACGTGATCCGGGACCACACCGAGAACGAGCATGCGTTCTCTGGTCCCCGCTTCCTCATGCGCGTCGCGGAGCTTGAGATGCACCCGGCGGACGAGGCCGACCGGCGGGACATCGCGCAGGACGACTTCGGCCTCGGGTACTGCAACATCACCAAGTGCTGCACCGACGTCTGCCCCGAGCACATCAAGATCACCGATAACGCGATCATCCCGATGAAGGAGCGCGTGGCGGGGCGTAAGTACGACCCGCTGGTGTGGCTGGGCGAGAAGATCTCGATGCGGCCGAAGTCGAAGGGCACCCCGGTGGTGCCGGGCAAGCGGTAAATCGCTGGGTTTACCGGCCTTTGGCCGTTATCACCAAGGCGCCCGTGACCGGGATTCCCGGTCACGGGCGCTTTTGCTGGCCTTGGTCACGGCCTGCCTGGCCTTATTTCGCGGTCAGGCCTCTCCCCGGTACCGGGTGGACACGGACTGGTGATGGCCCTTGCGTTTCTTCGGCTTTGGCCTTGGCTTTGGCTTGGCCTTGGCTTTCGCGTGGCTCTTGTGCTTGCTCTCCTGATGGCGCTTAGACCTCGCCGCGGCCGCGCGCCTTTTGGCCCGCGCCTTGCCCGACGCGGCCCGGGCGGGCGCCCGGAGCGCGGGCAGGCCGCCGGTCGGCTGGTAGTAATCCAGGTCCGTGCGGCCGATCCCGGGCACCAGGCCGGCGTTGTCGTACTGCCAGAACGTCCAGTCCTGCCAGGGCGCGGGCACGGTAGGCGCGGTGCCGCCGAACGCGGCCAGCCAGAGCGGGTCATGCGGGAACCGGCCGGTCGGCCCGGTGCACTCCCGCCACCAGTCGGCGGTGGTGTAGATCGTCGGCCACTCCCCCGTCAGCGCCTCGGCGCGCTTGGTGAAACCGCCGATCCAGGCGATCATCGCGGGGATGCCGAGCCCGTAGCAGTCGTCGGCCTTCTTGTAGGGGTCGTTCTCCAGGTCGACCACGAGCGGCAGCCTGGCGGCCCGGCCCTGGGCGCCAAGGGCGCCTGCCGCGAAGTTCGCCGTCGCCGGGCCCCGGCTGCGGCCGGGGTTAGCGAACACGTACGGCATCACCTCGAGTCCGGCGACCGCGGCGGCCCGCGCGTCGGACGCGTAGAAGGGGTTGAGGTAGTAGGTTCCCTCAGAGGCCTTGATCGCGACGAAGCGGATGCCCTGCGTGGCGAGCTTCGCCCAGTCGATCGGCGACCCGGCGTGCTGGTATGCCGATATGTCGAGCCCGCGAACGGGTGCGCCGGCTCGCTGCGTGACCATCGCGCGGGCGCCGGGCACCGCGGCGAGGGACAACGCCACCGCCACTCCGCCGAGCGCCATGGTGCGCAAAATAGTCACCCTATGCAACTTCCTCACGCACGGAACGTAATCAATGCTGCTCTGTGGCTCAAGGCGCAACGCCGACGGCGCGCAAGACCCCGTAATTTCGGTGCTACTTGAGAGCCGCGGCGCAACCGTCCCCGCCACCTCCGGTCCGGCGAATCACCAGGCGCGTCCCGGGCCGACGGATACGCTGATGGGCACGAAGGCGCGGTTCCCCAACCGGCCACCCGCGCCGCCCCCCGTAAGGTAGCTTTTCGATATGTCGGCCTCTGATGCTATACATGTGGATTTGTCGGGAATGATCCTTCGACTTGCCGGCGAGGCCGGCCAGGTGAGCCTGGCGCGTTCCGCCGACGAGGCGGGCGCCCGCGCGTCGATCGACCAGCACGCTTCGGAGATCCGGGACGCGTTGACCGGCGCCGGGCGCAAGGTCACCCCCGCCGCGCTGCTTTCCTACGCTCAGGGGTTCATGGAGGCCGCGATCGCCCGCGGCTGGTGGCCGCCGCACCGCCGGGAGCGCGACCCGTGGGAGGACGAGCCCGCCCTTGACTGGGAGTCCCTGCGCCTGGCCGCCGTCTGCCGCATGTTCATCGAGGCCCAGGGCCTCGGCATCACCGCCTGACGGCCCGTGCGCAGAGAGCGATTTCAATGATCGTGGATCGTTAGGCACGCTCTGGCGTGTTCAGCGATCCACGTCTCTCCCGGGCGTAAACGGGGGCGGGACACCGGAATTTTCATGATTCGGGCGGGCGGTCCGTCGGGCATTAGGGCAGCTAGGACGAACGGGTGCGGCTGACCGCGGAGAGTCAGCCGCATCCGTTCGGGACGATGGGTCTTTGGTTGGCTCGTGCTAGCGGGTGCCGGGGTCAAGCCAGTCGCCGGGGTCGGTGCCCTGCTCGCCGGCCGGGCCCTGAAGGTCCTGGGGGCCCTGCTGGTAACCAGAGCCCGGGCCCTCGGGGTAACCGGGGCCTGACCCCGGGGGGCCCTGGGGGTATTCGGTGGAGCCCTGGCCGCCCGTGTAGCTGGGCTGCGGTGCGGTCCGGGCCTGCCAAGCGGGCTGCGGCGCGCCCATCGCGTCGGAGCGGCCCTGCTGGTAGGAGGCGATCTGGGTGTTGGTCTCCCGCTCGGCCGCGGACAGCATCCGCTCCCAGCGCTCCTGCATCGGCTTGATCAGGCCGCCGCCGACGCCGATCGCGATGACCGCGCCCGCGGTGAACAGCACGGTGAACAGGACCGGCTCGGTGACCGTCGTCGCGATGCCCACCTGGTTGAGCGCCGCGATGGCGCCGAGCGCGATGATGATGACCGAGGCCACGCTGGCCAGGAACGGCCCGTAGGACAGTCCGCCGATGGCCCCGTTGACGAGGTCCTTGACCACCTTCGCGATCGCCGACGCGATCACGATGATGATGATCGCGACGATGGCCTTGGGCAGCCAGCCGACGACGGCGTCCAGCATCGTGGAGATCGGGTTGGCACCCCAGACGCCGAACGCCATCTGCAGGGTGACCAGCAGGATCGCGTAGTAGACGATCTTGGCGATCAGGGTGGTCGCGTCGGAGTTCGACCGGGCCAGGGCCTGGCCGACGACGCCGCGCTCGACGAAGTGGTCGAACTTGACCCGGTGCAGGATCATGATGACGATCCGCTCCAGCGCCTTAGCGACGAACCACCCGATAACGAGAATGAGCAGGAAGACAAGGATCTTCGGGATGGCGTGGAAGACCGTGTCGAGCAGGTTCTGGAAGCTGGTACTTACCGAAAATGAAGCCAGCGGCTGGTTCATGACTTCCCCCTTGGCAGCGTCGCCGCACTACGAATTAACGCCCCCGGCGGCGATCGCCGTATTCGAAGTCCTGTGTACCCTACCCAGATCCCCTTATTCGTAGGCTTGATAACGCGCGGCACGCCAACGAGGCGAAGCTTTCCATTACGTTTTCACGGCCGAATCTGGCGAATTACCGTTTTCAGGGTTAAATGGCTTCGAGCGGCGCCGTTACTTTCCGGGCGAGCCGGCGAAAATCGTCCGCGGCGAATTGCTTACCGCCCGCACTGCGCCGCGGGCGGTCCGCACCCCTCCAGCCGACGCACGCCCCTCAGCTGCGCCGACGCAATTGCGTCGCGCGCCGAAGGCGGTCCCGGGAGAGCCATGGCGCACATGGACAGCCTATGGGCGGCACCCGGCCGGCCATACCGATACCGGAGAAACGGGTATACCGATACTGGATGCGGGATATGTCGCGACATGACACCCGGTACGCGGGCGGGCGCGCGGCGCCTTCGCTTTAGCCGGCGAAGGGCTGTTTGAAGGTACTCCCCGCGCGGGACGCCTTAGGCCTGTTCGCGGGAGATCCGGCCGCGCTCGCGACCGCGCTCCTTGGCGTCCAGGATCGTCTTGCGTAGCCGCACGGATGTCGGGGTCACCTCGACGCACTCGTCCTCGGCGCAGAACTCAAGCGCCTGCTCCAGGCTGAGGATGCGCGGCGGCACCAGCCGCTCCAGCTCTTCCTGGTTGGACTGGCGAATGTTGGTGACCTTCTTTTCCTTGGTGATGTTGACGTCCATGTCGTCGTCACGGGAGTTCTCCCCGACGATCATGCCCTCGTAGACCTCGGTGGTCGGCGGGACGAACAGCGAGCCGCGCTCCTGCAGGTTGAACATCGCGTACGTGGACGCGGCGCCGGCGCGGTCGGCGACCAGCGAGCCGGTCGCCCGGCCCTTGATGACGCCGGCCCAGGGCTCGTAGCTCTCGAAGACGTGGTGCGCGATGCCCGTGCCGCGGGTCTCGGTGAGGAACTGGGTGCGGAAGCCGATCAGCCCGCGGGACGGGACCAGGAAGACCAGGCGCACCCAGCCGGTCCCGTGGTTGGTCATGGTCTCCATCCGCCCCCGGCGCACCGCGACCATCTGGGTAACCGCGCCCAGGTACTCCTCGGGCACGTCGACCGAGAGGCGCTCGACCGGCTCGTGCACCTTGCCCTTGATCTCCCGGGTGACGGCGGACGGGCGGCCGACGGTCAGCTCGTAGCCTTCCCGGCGCATGGTCTCGACCAGGATCGCCAGCGCCAGCTCGCCCCGGCCGCGGACCTCCCAGGTGTCCGGGCGCTCGGTCGGCACCACCTGGAGGCTCACGTTGCCGATGAGCTCGCGGTCCAGCCGGTCCTTGACCAGCCGCGCGGTGACCTTGGTGCCCTTGTCGCGGCCCGCGGTCGGCGCGGTGTTGGTGCCGAGCGTCATCGAGATCGCCGGCTCGTCCACGGTGATCAGCGGGAGCGGCCGCGGGTCGTTCGGGTCCGCGAGGGTGTCGCCGATCATGATGTCGGGGATGCCGGCGATCGCGGCGATGTCGCCGGGGCCGGCCTCGTCGGCCTGCACTCGCTCAAGCGCCTCGGTAAGGTAGAGCTCGGAGATCTTCACCCGCTGGACCGAGCCGTCGTGCCGGCACCAGGCGACCTGCTGGCCGCGCTTGATCGTGCCGTTGTGAATCCGGCAGAGCGCGATCCGGCCCAGGTAGGAAGACGCGTCGAGGTTGGTCACGTGCGCCTGCAACGGGGCGGCGGGGTCGTAGGTCGGCGCGGGAATGGTCCCGCGGATGACGTCGAAGAGCGGCTCAAGGTTGTCGCTGTCCGGCATGCCGCCGTCTTCCGGGCGGCTGAGGCTCGCCCGGCCCGCCCGCGCGGACGCGTACACGATCGGGAACTCGATCTGCTGCTCGCTGGCGTCCAGGTCGATGAACAGCTCGTAGCAGGCGTCGATGACCTCGGCGATCCGCGCGTCCGAGCGGTCCACCTTGTTGATGACCAGGATGACCGGGAGGCTGGCCTCCAGGGTCTTGCGGAGCACGAACCTGGTCTGCGGCAGCGGGCCCTCGCTGGCGTCGACCAGCAGCACCACGCCGTCCACCATGGACAGCCCGCGCTCGACCTCGCCGCCGAAGTCCGCGTGGCCGGGCGTATCGATGATGTTGATGGTCAGGCCGCCGTGCTTGACCGCGGTGTTCTTCGCGAGGATCGTGATGCCCTTCTCGCGCTCCAGGTCGTTGGAGTCCATGACGCGCTCGTTCACGTGCGCGTGCGCTCCGAACGCGTTGGACTGCCAGAGCATGGCGTCGACCAGCGTGGTCTTGCCGTGGTCGACGTGCGCCACGATGGCAACGTTGCGGATGTCGTCGCGGGTCGCGAGCTCCGTCGCGGTCGTCATGGTGCTCTCCTGCTGTGCGGGCATGCGTGAGTCTCGCTCATTCGGCCTAGGGATGGACCACGGCGGCTGCTGCCCGTGGTCGGGCTAACCGGCGGCTTGGCCGCGAAGCGCGGCACTCACCAGTCTATTGCCGCTTCAATAACGCCGTGACCTCCGGTGCCATTCCTGCCTGACGCGGGGGTTACCGCCGCCCGCCCGGGTCTAAGGCGGCCTAGGCCGCCTAGGCCGCTCATGAGGCGCAAGATACGGCGAACGACCGATAGCGGCGCGGGGGGACCTTAGCCCGAACCTGTAAGAGCGCGAGAAGCCAAGGCGGCTTCCCGCGGATGACCGGGGAGGATCCCAGATGAACGGGAACGCCTTGTACGAGGTGGCTAGGCAGCGGGTCGCCGAGCAGCAGCGCGCGGCACGGCAGGCTGGCGAGGCACGCGGGCGGCGCGCGGCGGCCCGCGCCGCCCGGCGCGCGCGGAAGGAGACGCAGGAGACGATCGCCGTGCCGGCGATCCCCGACTTCGCGCACGAGATGTTCGGTACGGCCCGCGGCGCGGTTCCCGCGCCGCGCGAGGAGACCCCGCGTGCCCGGCACGCGGGAACCAGCCGCGGCTAGGCACCGGCCCCCGCGATGTCGAGCGAGGAGAAACCTGGCAAACATTCCAGCCCGCCCAGGTCTGGGCGGGCTGGAATGTCAGGCCCCGATGAAATGCTTGACATTGTGATGAGCAGACGCGGGGGCAGCCCAGTCCTCGTCGGACGGGCCGGCGAGATGGCCACCCTGCAGGCCGCGGTTGAGTCGGTCCGCCAGGGTGAGCCTGCCGCTGTGCTCATTGGCGGTGAGGCCGGGATGGGCAAGACCCGGCTGATCGGCGAATTCACGGCGACCGCGCGAGGTGCCGGGGTCCGGGTACTAACCGGGGCGTGCCTGGAACTTGGCGCCGACGGACTGCCGTACAGCCCGTTTACCGCGATGCTGCGTGACCTCGTGCGGGAGGCCGCACCCGACGAGGTCGCCACGCTGCTTTCCGGCAGCCGGCGGGCCGCGCGGGAGCTGGCGCGGCTGCTTCCCGAGCTGACCGGCGACCGCGCGCCGGGCGAGCCTGCCCTGGCCGCCGGTGACGACACTTACCCGGGCGGCATGACCGCGGGCGAGGCGCGGGCGCACCTGTTCGAGGGCTTCCTCACCCTCCTCGAGCGGCTCGCCGAGCAGCGGCCGCTCGTCCTGATCATCGAGGACGCGCACTGGGCGGACCGGTCAAGCCGTGACCTGCTCGCGTTCCTCATCGGCTACCAGCGGGCCGTCGGCAACCTGCTGATCGTCGTGACGTTCCGCTCCGACGAGCTGCACCGTACCCACCCGCTCCGGCCGCTGCTCGCCGAGCTGGCCCGGATCGACTGGGTGGACAGGATCGAGCTGCCGCCGCTCACCCGCGGGCAGGCCGAGGAGCTCGCCGCCGTGGTGCTCGGACGGTCACCCGAGCGCGGTCTGTGCGACGCGATCTTCGAGCGCGCCCAGGGCAACCCGCTGTTCACCGAGGAACTGCTCGCCTGCGGCGGCGACTGCGAGGTCGTGCCCGACACGCTCGCGGACCTGCTGCTCGCGGCCGTCCGCCGGCTGCCGGAAGACACCCAGGAGGTGCTGCGCGTCGCCAGCGCGGGCACCGGCGTGACCAGCGACATGCTGCTCGCGCAGGTCACCGGGTACGGGGTGGCCAAGCTGACCGCCGCCATCCGGCCCGCCGTGGCGGCCAACGTGCTGGTGACGACCGGGGACGGGTTCTCCTTCCGGCACGCGCTGATCCAGGAGGCCGTGCACGCGGACCTGCTGCCCGGCGAGCACTCCGCCGTGCATACCCGGTTCGCCGAGGCGATCGACGCGGACCCGGCGCTCGTGCCCAGGGGCCGGGCCGACATCGAGAAGGCGCACCACTGGTACTCGGCGCACAACACGACGTGGGGGCTCATCGGGTCGTGGCAGGCGTCGATCCAGGCCTCGAACGCGGTCGCGCACGCCGAGCGGCTGATGCTCCTCGACCGCGTCCTTGAGCTGTGGAACCAGGTGCCCGACGCCTCCGCGCAGATCAGCGCCGACCACGTGCGGGTGCTCGAAGAGGCGGCATCGGCCGCCGGCGACGCCGGGGAGCCGCACCGCGGCCTGGCGTTCGTGGAACTCGCGCTCACCGAGCTCGACAAGACCGCCGAGCCGGTCAGGTACGCGCTGCTGCTCAGGCGGCGCTTCTCGTTCCGCAAGGACCAGGGGCTGACCCCGTCAGAGGACGACCTGCACCGGGCGCTCGACCTCGTACCTGAGTCCCTTTCCGCGTCGGCCCGGGTGGAGCTGCTGCTCGCCGTCGCGCACTGCGGCATCGACGTCGCCGGACCGCAGTACCGCGTGCTCGGGCAGGACGCGCTGCGGATCGCGCGCGAGCTCGGCGACGTCGACGCGGAGACGAAGGCGCTGGCCAACCTGGCGATGATCGAGGCCGGGCGGAGCCAGAGCGCGGCCAGCGACAGCGAGGCGTTCGGGCTGCTGCGACAGGCGCGCGAGCTCACCAAGCAGGCCCGGGCGTACCACCCGACGGTCAAGCTGGTCATCACCGAGACCCACCTGCTGTGCGGCGCGGGCGAATTCGCGGAGGCTGCGCGGGCGGCGCGGCGCGGCATCGCCGACGCCGAGCGGCACGGGCTGGCCAGGACCAGCGGCGCGTTCCTCTCGATCAACCTGGCGGAGCCGCTGTACTACCTCGGCGAGTGGGATGAGGCGGTGCGGGTCGCCGGGCAGGCCCTGGACCTCGCGCCGCCGGTCCGCACCCGGGTCGGGCTCTGGGTGATGGACGGCGCGATCGCACTCGCGCGCGGCGACCACGCGTCCGCGGTCAGGCGGGCGAACGCGGCGAGGCAGGTGCTCGCCCCCGGCGGCTTCGACGAGCAGCACCACCTGCCGCTGGCGTGGCTTGACACCGAGATCGCGCTGGCCGCCGAGGGGCCGGTGGTCGCCGTCACCGTCGCCGCCGACGCACTGCAGCGGTACGACGTGTCGCTGTGCAGCCCCCGGTACGCGTGGCCGCTGCTGGTGAGCGCGGCCGTGGCGGCCGTCGAGGCGCCCGGCGGGGAAGCCGCCGCGCTGCTCGACCGGCTGCGGGCGCTCGCGGAGAAACTGGGAGCCTTCGGTCCCGTGCAGCGCGCGTGGGAGCTCTCGTACGCGTCACTTGACCCCGCCTACGTGCTGGACCTTGAGTCGGATACCGACGCCGGACGTGACGGCGGGCGGCTCGCCGTCGCCGACGCGGCGGCCGCCGCTTGGGAAGCGGTCGGGCAGCCGCACCAGGAGGCCGTCGCGCTGGTCCACGCCGCCAGGATCGCCCTGGCGGAGCGGGCCGGGCGGGAGGCGGCGGAGCGGCTACGGCGCGCCGCGCCGATCGCCAAGCGGCTCGGCGCCACGTCGCTTGCCGCCCAGGTCGCCGACCTCACCCGCCGGGCGGGGACCGACGGTGACGCCGACGACCCCGGCCTGACCGGCCGGGAGCTGGAAGTCCTGCGGCTCGTCGCGGCCGGGCAGTCGAACCGGGAGATCGCCGCCGCCCTGGTCATCTCCCCCAAGACGGCGAGCGTGCACGTGTCGAACATCCTCGGCAAGCTCAGCGCCGCCACCCGCACCGAGGCCGCCGTCAAGGCCCACCAGCTCTTCTTGCTGTTATCGGCGCCAAGGCATGCTTGCCGCGGTCGAGGGTTCTGCCCTCATGCACGGCTGGTGCGCACGGTGAGCCCGCGGTCCCGCGCGGGTTAGCCGTTGTTGACGGACTGGATTTCCCTCACGGTGACCTGGTGCGGCGCCGAGGTGCTGGCCGCCAGGCCGCCCGCGCCAGGTACCGGCTTGCAGTTGGCGGGCGGGCCGCCCGCCGTGGCCAGGCCCCGCGCCCAGCAGGCGCTCCAGGTGACGCTGGCGGTCAGGGGGTACGTCCCCGGCGCGGTGTAGGTCACGCCGCAGTCGATCTGCTGGCCGGCGCCGACCTGGTGCATTTCCGCCGCCGTGTAACGCGAGCCGAGGATGAACGTGTGTCCGTTCGCGCTCAGGTGCGCCGTGGTGCAGCGCTGGTCGTTGAACACGGTCGCGTTCGTCGTTCCCGCGTTGATGCTCAGGCCCGTGACCCAGGCCCAGACTGTCGCCGCCTCGCCGTCCGGTGTCGCCGCGGTGGCCCACACGTACGGGTCGCCGTCCGCCGTCACGGACAGGATGCCGCGGACGGGCAGGCGCAGCGCCACGTCGACGAACGTGGGCAGGTTGGTGTCGCTCGTGCCCCGCGGGTTGAGCGTCACCGCGGCGAGCCGCGCCGTCGTGAGCTGGCTGTAGGCGAGCGCCGCGAGGGTCGCCGCCGGGATGTTCAGCCCCTTCACCCGCAGCTCCCCGTTATTGCCAGCGACCCAGATGTAGGGCGGCAGGTTCGCGCACTTCTGCTGGGCGGTCGAGGTGGCGTAGGGGTTGCCGGAGATCTGGTACCACTCGCCCGGCGTGATCGGGTTGCTGTTGACCAGTCCCTGCGCCTGGTTGAGGATCTGCTGCTGCTGGTCGCTGAGGACCAGGGCGGTGGTGCTGGCGGTGCTCGTCAAGGCCGTGGGGCTCGTCAAGGCCGTGGGGCTCGTCGAGGCGGCGGGGCTGCCCGAGTCGGTGGGGCTAGCCGGGCCGGCGGGACTTGCCGAGTCCGTGGGAGCCGACGAGCCCGCAGGGGCTGACGAGTCGGTGGAGCTCGGCGACGCGGTGCTCGGCTGCGCGACCGGGGCGGTGTTGCCGTACAGGCTGATGATGGCCTGGCTTCCGGTGTGGGCGTCGCCGATGGGGATGCCGATGCACGGCGGCGGCTTGATCACCACCCCGTTGGAGCCGCCGCTGCTGCCCGTGTAGGTGACCTGGTAGTTCAGCTCCACCATGCAGCTCGACCCGGTGGTACAGCCGACCACCGGCGGGCCGTCGGCGGCGCTCGCCGGGGCCGCGAGCAGCGCGAGCGCGCCCGCCGCCAAGGCGAGGGCCGCGCCGGCTGATATAACGCGATATTTCGGCGCGCGCGCCCAGCTTTTGGCTTGCCCCGTGCTTATGGCTTGCCCCGTGCTTATGGCTTGCACTGTTTCGCCTCCGGGTAGTACACGGCCGGAAGGCTCGAGACGACCTGCCACTGTCCGGCCGAGTCCTTCCTCAGCTCGTCCGAGATGCGGACGTAGTGCGAGTCCGGCGAACCCGGGTCGGGGATGACCTTGCCCGTCGTGAGGTCCGTGTTCGAGGAGCCCGCGTTGTCGAAGCAGGCCGACACGTCGAGATCCCCCTTCACCAGCGGGTCGGGGATCACGCTCATGTCGAAGTACTCAATCGTGCCGGTAAACGACTCGGTGGTGACGTCAGAAGCCTGCAGCGACTGCTGCACGGCCGTCTGCATCACCGGGCTGACGTAGTTCACCCAGCTCTGGTCCTGTCCGCCCTTGTACTCCGCGTACAGGAAGGCCAGCTCGTAGTCCTTGTCCGTGTTCACCGCCTGCGCCTCGCTGGCGCTGGCGGGCAGCCAGGACGTCATCTGAACGTGCACGTTGGCGCCGAACGGAGGCATGACGTAGCCTCCCGGGGCCGCCGCCTCCGACGCCTGCCCCCCGCCCGCGGACGCGCTGCCGCCCTCCGGCGTGAACGTGGCCGCCGCCGGCCCGCCCGCGGAGCACGCGGTGACCCCGAACACGGCGCCCGCGAGCACAGCGGCCGCGAGCACCGCCGCCGCGCGCGGCGGGACGCCAAGCACCCTGGGCACCGGCACTGCCCTTGCCCTCATGGTCTCCTCCTCACCTGCGTCGTTGCGTGTTCTACGCCGCGGACGAGCGCCACGACGGGAGCAGCTCGTCGATGAGCGCCTCCGTCTCCGGCGCCATCCGCGGCATGACCTCATCGAGTGCCACCCGGGCCGATACCTCGTCCACGACCGCGCGCAGCGTCTGCTCCCGGCCGGTGGCGTGCGCGCCGCGGAGCAGGTCGCGCCACAGCATCTCGTCGTCGAACGCCAGCCGCAGCCCGGCCCGGGCCGCGTCCATGGCGCCCCCCGCGTCTCCCCAGGACAGGCGCAGCGCGGACAGGCTGTGCGCGGTGTCCGCCACCAGCGCGGTCACCTCGTAGCCGAAGTCATCGGTCGCCAGCCAGCCGTACCGGCCCGCGTCCCGCCCGTCGAGCACCTGGCCGCGAACCAGGCTCAGCGCCCGCTGGAAGTACTCGGCGGCGGTCGTGGCGTCCGCGCCCTGGCCCGCCCGGGCGACGAGGCCGCGGAACACCCGCCAGTCGACCCCCACGTCGGGGCCCAGCCGCAGCCGCCCGTCCGGGTCGGTGACCAGGTTGGCCTGG
This sequence comes from uncultured Actinomycetota bacterium, assembly GCA_963767685.1. Taxonomy (GTDB): domain Bacteria; phylum Actinomycetota; class Actinomycetes; order Streptosporangiales; family Streptosporangiaceae; genus Trebonia. The sequence continues at coordinate 275,944 of CAVYEZ010000001.1, read as the reverse complement.
CCCGCCTGGCCGGTGCCGAGCCAGCGCCGCACCCGGCCCACCGCCGCGTCCCTGACCTCGTTCGTCACGCCGCGCGGCCACAGGGCGCCGGCCAGCACGTTCGGGTGCACGCCGTCCGGGTGCGCCGCGAGGTAGGCGACCAGGTCCGTCGCCTGCGCCAGCCGGTCCGACTCGACCGGGCCGGGCGCGCTGACGATGGCCGGGCCGAGCAGGCCGACCTCCACCGCCACCCGCGCACCCGGCCGCAGGTGCGCCGCCGGCGCCTCACCGACCGAGGGAGGCGTGAGCGGCGCGTCGCCGCCGCTGTTGCGGAACAGCGACACCACCGCCGCGTACTGCGCCGCGGGCAGCAGCTGGGCGGCGACCTCGAAGCCGAGCACGCCCGCCTGCAGCCGCCCCTCCGCGGTGAGGTCCCAGGTCCAGCTCGCGCCGGCCACCTCGCCCGCGACCACGAGGCCGAGGGCGGTGCGGTGCCGCGTCCGGGCGACCGCGAGCAGCCGTTCCGCCTGCTCCGGCGTGGGCGGCACGGCCATGATCAGGTAGTGCGGCGCCCAGGCGTCCACGTTGTACATCACCGAGCGCCCGGTGAGCACGGAGTCGAGGCCCCACGCGGACAGCTGCCCCTCGAGCTCGGCGCCGCGCCGTTCCAGCTCGGGCAGCGCCTCCTCGAGCGTGTCCGCGAGCAGCACGCGGTCAGGGGCGACAAGGTCGAGTCCCGCGCCGAACCCGACCAGCGTCACCCGCATCCGGTCCGACCACCGGTTCGTGACGAGCTCGACGGCCAGCGCGGCCAGCGCGGACCGCACCGCGTCCGCGGGCCCGCGCACCGCGATCAGCCCGTGCGCCACCTCCAGGTCCACCATGATGCGGCCGGTGTCGTTCATGCCCAGGCTCACCAGGCCCGGGTAGGGGGCGAGCGCGCCGGCCGCGTCCAGCGACTCTGCCGCCGCGACCGGCAGCCGCCACACCTGGCCGCCGTCGACCGCCTGCCAGGGGGCGGGCGGCTCCGGGTCGGCCGACGCCACCCACAGGTCCAGGTGCTCGCCGCCCAGGTGCGCCGCGAACACGGTCGGCGGGGTCTTGCCGTCGGCCGCCAGCGCCGCGGACAGCTGCCGCAGGCTGGTGTCGAGCAGCTGCACGGTGGGGTCGTCGGCGCCGAGCCGCAGCGCCGCCTCGGCCACGGCGGCGTCGCCCTCCGGCGCCGCCAGCCGCCGCCCGAAACCGCGCTGCCACAGCCGCTGCCTGCGGTTCCGGCCGAGCGCGGCGAGCACGCCCGCCGCCAGCAGGCTCGCCGCGGAAAGCTCGTAGGGCCAGGCCGCGGGCGCGGACTGCTGCGGCGCCGCCGCGGCACCGCCGGTGGCACTGAACCGGGCGTCGGAACGGCTGATGGTGACTTCGTCCGCCCCGCCGTCTTGCCCGTGCTGGCCGGCCAGCTGCTGCCGATCCTGACCCTGCGGCCCCGTCTCCTGCGCCGCCACGTGCGCGGGCGCCTGCGCCTGGTGCTGCTCGACCGTCTGCACGCCGGGACCGAACGCGTCGCCCGGCATCCGCAGCACCCAGCCGGGCCTGATCAGGCTGGCGATCGTCAGCTTGGTCCCGTCCGGCTGCACCCGGTCCTTGTTGAGCTCGAAGACCTCGTTGTACCGGCGGCCGTCGCCCAGGTGCTGCTGCGCGATCTCCCACAGCGACTCGTGGTGCCTGCCCTGGGGCGGCGTCACGACGTAGAGCTTCTGCGTCTGCTGCGCGTGCTGCGCGTGCTCCACCGCGTTGTCCCCCGCCTGCGCCGTCGCGGCCCCGGTCGCGCCCATGCCGGGCGACTGTGCTTGCCCGGGCGAACTGTGCTTGCCCGGGAAACTGGGCCTGCGCGGAGACGCTGAACGCCGGGCGCGGCGGCGCCGCGTGGGAGAGCGCCGGCGACAGCGCCGCCGCCGCGCTGAACAGCAGCAGCGCCGCGGTCACGAGCCGGTGCGCCACCGACTGGGTGCCACCGGACAGCGGCACCCGGGCCGGCACGCCCACGTTGCGGACCGCCGCCCGGATCTCCACGATCACGCACCAGACCAGCTGCAGCCACGCGAGCCAGACGATGACCGACAAGATCTTCAGGATGGCGACCGCGTTGAGCTGCCCGGTGAGCACGGACATCGACGGCATCGTCTTCGGTAGCGGCGCGCCGATGAGGCCGATGAGCGCGACCGGGACGCCGATCGTGAGCGCCGCGAGCAGGACCACCGCGAGCAGGCCGATCGCGATGTCCGCGGGGGTGCGGCCGCGTCGCCGGGCTGGCGCGCGCAGGCCGGGAATGGGTGGTGCCATCAGCAAGCCTCCCGCTGGGTGTTGCTGCCGCAGGCCAGGTACGCGGTCTCCTGGGCAGTCGCGCTGATCGTGTCGAACGGCGGCACGGCAAGGGCGGGCCGCACGGAAAGCTGGACGGTCGCGGTGACCGACAGCGAGGGGGTGCCGCCGACGGTGGTCATCGACGGCGTGCAGGCGGTCAGCGTGGCGGTCGCGCCAGGCACCCCGCTGGCGTAGTTGGCCACCAGCTGCGCGGCGGGCCCGGTCTGCGGGTCGAGGTCGCACGCGTTGGCGGCGAGTTGCACGGTCCCCTTCCCGGTGCGCAGGCCGGCCACGTTGACGTCGTCCGCCGCCGCCCGCGCGGCCTGCTCGGCAATGTCCGCCGCGCGGGACTTCGCGTTCATCGTCTGCCCGCCGTCGACAACGAGGATGAGCAGCGCCAGCGTGGTGAACGTGAAGATGACCAGCCACAGCGAGATCGACCCGCGGTCGGGACCGGCGAGCGAAGCGGAGGCACGCACCCGTTCTGGATGACCGGTTGCGGCGGGCGCGGACGCCGCGGCGGCGGGACGACGGCAACCAGCGCGCATCAGGGCGTCCTTTCCGAGAACTCGTCGAGGGGCGCGGCGGCGGCGTCGGTGAACGTCTGGCTGGCGGGGAGGCCGATCGCCGTGAACGCCTGCAGGCCGACGTTGCAGGACACCGTCACCTCGATGACCTGGGCGCCGTTCACCCACTCGCCGGCGCCGACCGGCTGCCCGTTGGCCAGCAGCTGGAAGGACGTCTTGGCGGCGCCCGGGCACAGGTTGTTCAGGTCGGCCTGGGCCGCGGTCTGCGCCGCCTGCTGCAGGCCCGCGTAGCTGACCTCGAGCGAGGCCTGGCGCGCGGCGTCGCGGGCCGCCGCGCCGACCTCGCCGCTCGCGCTCACCCACTGCCCGCCGGCGCCGATGAGCAGGAGCAGCAGTATGAAGGCGGGGGCGGCGACCACGAACTCGACCGCCATGGAACCCAGATCCCCCCGGGGGGGCGACCCTCCGTACCCCCCGGCTGCCTGTGCGGCCGGGCCCGATCGCGAAAACCGCGATCGTATCCGGCCCGTCCACGCGGACGAGGAAGGGCGGCGCGTCTCCTTCGTCCTCATCCGCAGTTCGCTCCCCCGCTCTGCGCCGTCCTGAAGCACTCCACGGGACCGCTGACCGTCTCGCTGATGTTCAGCGGGAAGATGCCGGTGAGGCGGCCGCTGACGGTGACCGACACGGTGTTCGTCGCGGCGTCGTAGGTGATCTGCGACACCGACACGTTGCCGAGCACGCTCGTGTCCAGGCCGTGGTAGTAGTTCATCGCCACGGCCGTCGCGGTCTGCCGCCAGCCGGTCGAGGTGGACTCCGCCGCCCGCGCCGCCCGGTCGCCTTCTTGCGCCGCCGCGAGCGCCGCGTGGGTCGCGTCGAGCCAGAGCGCGAACTGGATGATCAGCATGCTGACGAAGATCAGCGCCGGGGCGAGGATCACCAGCTCGATGGCGCTGGCCCCGCGGTCGGTCCCCCGGCCGAACAGCCTCGGCGATACGGGCCGACGGGCAGCCCGCCGTCTCTTGAGCCACCAGCCCTCCCGCTTGCGCATCGTCGGCCGGTCAGTTGCCGTTGTTGGCCGGGTTCGGCACGTTGGTGTTGGTGATGTTGGTGCCCTGGTTCTTGGCGAAGGTGACGATGATCCCGAGGATCAGCACGGCCAGGGCGACGAGGACCGCGGTGATGACGGCCAGCTCGACCGCCGACGCGCCGCGGTCACCGTCCTCGCGGGCGGCGGCGAGCCGGGTGCCGAGGAACGCGCGCAGGTAGTGGTAGAGCATCCCCGGTGGACTGAGCATGTTCATTGGTGGTTCCCTTCTCATGAGTGCAGCAGGACCTGCACGGCCGGGTAGATGAGGAAGACGAGGAAGGCGCCGGCCATCACCAGCTGGGCGACGAGCATCGACTGCGACCGTTCGGCCGCCTGCCCTTCCAGGTCGGCCAGTTCCTTGCGGCGCAGGCTGACCGCCCGCGCGGTGAGCGACTCGCGGACCTTCGCCCCGTCCTCCGCGACGAGGCTGAGCGCGCCGGCGAGGTCCCGCAGCTCGTCGACCCTGACGTCGGCACCGAGCTGGCCGAGGGTCTGCCAGGGCGTCTGCCCGGTGAGCCTGGCGTTGCTCAGCGCGTCCCTGATCCGCAGGAAGGCCCAGCCGTCGCCGATCTCCGAGGCCGACATCAGCGCCTCGGGCACGCCGCGGCCGCCAGACAGGTTCATCGCGACGAGGTCGAGGAACGCGCCGATCGCGTGCCGGAAGTCCCGGCGCCGCCTCTCCACCTCGCCGCGCAGCTCAAGGTCGGGAAGGAAGAAGAAGACGGCGGCGAAGATCAGCCCGACCCAGACCGGCACGATCAGCGACAGGTGCAGTCCGAGCAGGCTGAGGCCGCTGAGCACGAAGAGCGGGACCATCAGGCCGAAGATGCCGAGCAGCGCCTTGGTGCCGAGGAAAGACTCGAAGGACTTGCCCGTCAGCCGCAGGTTGGCCCGCAGCGAGGGGAACTCCCAGCCAAGCTCCGCGCAGAACCGCTCGAGCGCGCTGCCGAGCCTGCGGGTGAGCGCGCTCTCGCTTCCCGTCTCCTCCACGGAGCGGTCGTGCAGCGGCGTCACCCGGCTCGCGTCGAACGCGGCGATGCGCCCGGCCAGGCTGACCCGCCGCGGGATCAGCGCGAAGACGGCGAGGAACAGGGCGAGCCCGGTCACCCCGCCGATCACCAGCGCCTCGGTCATCATGCCCGGCCTCCTGACGCAGTGGCCGGTTCCTCGGCGACGCCGAGCAGCCGCTGCGGCGACTCGAACTTGGCGAGCTTGCGCAGCCACCAGATCCCGATGCCGTAGAGCCCGGCGATGAGGGCGAGCACGACCTGGCCGAAGGGCGAGCTGTAGGGGGCGAGGAACGCCCGGTCGATGAACGCGAGGCCGAGCGCCATGCCCACCGACACGACGACCACGATCTGCACGCTGCGCCTGGTCGACCGCCGTTCCGCGCTGACCTTGCGGCGCATGTCGAGTTCCTCGCGGACCGACCGGGACAGCGCGCCGAGCAGGTCGCGCAGGCCGGGGCCGCGCAGCCGCGAGTTGATGATCAGCGCCGCGATGATCAGGTCGGCGCTCGGGTCGTCCAGGTCGGTGGCGAACAGCCGCAGCGCGTCCGGCATCGGCACCCGGGTGTGCAGCCGGTCGACCAGCCTGAGCAGCGGCTCCCTGATCGCCGGGGCCGCGATCCGGGTGGAGGACGGTATCGCCTGCTCAAGCCCGACCGCCCCGGCGATCGTGTCGCGCAGCGACTCGGTCCACGTGGCGAGCCCCTCAAGCCGGGCGATCGCCTGCCGCTCGGAGCGGGCGCCGCTGAGCGAGCGCCAGCTGTAGGCGAGCAGGCCGACGCCGATGCCCGCGACCACCCAGCGGGTCGCGGCGAGGACGAGGACGCCGGTTACGACGGCGATGGCGCCGCGCGGGCTGAGCAGGTCACGGCGCAGCCGGTCAAGGCGGCCGGGCCCGGCGCCCGGCGGTCTGGACGGCAGGCCGTAGAGCGCGATGACCGCGAGGAACAGCGCGGCGCCGGTCAGCCCGCCGATGAGGATCGCGAGCAGCTGGGTCGTGGCGGCGGTGTTCACTGCCAGCCTCCCCTGGACGGGTCGTAGCCGTAGTGGGTGAGCTCCTCGAGGCAGGAGACCGGCGCGTGCGGCAGCGCCCGGCCGTCCCGGCCGGCCGTGAATACCTCGCTCGACAGCACCCGGCCGTCGACGCCGGTCACCTCGCGCACGCTGCTCACGAACCGGCGCAGCCGGCCGCCGCGGTCGTATTCGTTGCGCTTCTCCGCGAAGACGACGAAGTCGATGGCGCCCGCGATCAGCATGTGGGTGGCGTCGATGGGCAGCCGTTCTTGCGCCTGGATGGCGTAGGTGGAGATGCGGTTGAAGACCTCGAGCGACGAGTTCGCGTGGATGGTGGACAGCGAGCCGTCGTTGCCCTGGGTCATCGCGTTCAGCATCGTGACGATCTCGTCGCCGAGGACCTCGCCGACGATGACCCGGCTGGGGTTCATCCGCAGGCTGCGGCGGACCAGTTCCGCCATGGTGATCGCGCCCTGGCCCTCGCTGTTCGGCAGCCGCTCCTCGAACGCGACGACGTTCGGGTGCAGCTCGGGGAACTGGTCGAGGCCGAGCTCGAGGGCCCGCTCGACGGTGACGAGCCGCTCCGGCGCCGGGATCTGGTTGGCGAGCGCGCGCAGCAGCGTGGTCTTGCCCGCGTTGGTCGCCCCGGCGATCATGATGTTCTTCCTCGCCCCCACCGCCGCGGCGAGGAAGCTCGCCAGTTCCGGGCTCATGGTCCCGTTGCCGACGAGGTCGGCGAGGAAGACCTTGCCCATCCGCGCCCGCCTGATCGAGATCGCGGGCCGCAGCGTCACGTCCATCACCGCGGACAGCCGCGAGCCGTCCGGGAGCCGCAGGTCGAGCTGCGGGTTGGCGGTGTCGAACGGGCGGCTCGACAGCCCGGAGTAGGCCGCGAGCACCTGGATGAGCTCGACGAGCTCCTCGTCGCTCTCCGCGACCGGCTCGCCCATCGCCTCCCGGCCGTCGGCGAAGCTGAGGAACACCCGGTCGTAGCCGTTGATGTCGATGTTCTCGACCTGCTGGTTCTCCAGCAGCGGCTGCAGCCGGCCCACGCCGAACAGGGCGGCGTGGATGGCCTCGGCGAGGTCCTCTTCCTGCTGCGCGTTGAGCGGCGCGTGCCCGGCCATGATCTCGCTGCGCGCGTGCTCCTCGAGCACCTGGGAGATCAGTGCCCGGGCGAACTGGCGCTCGTCCTCCGGCGACATGGGCGCGACCGTGCTCGCGGCGTCCTGCCGCCGCTGCTGCGCGAGCCGGTCGCCGACCTCGCCGCGCAGCCGCTTCACTAGGCCGTGGTCCACCGGCCATCACCCGCCTCTTGGCCTGCTCCCGCCTGGCTTGCTCCCGCCGGGCCAGGTCCCGCGTGGCTGGTTCCCGGGTGGCTGGTTCCGGGGTGGCTGGTTCCCGCGGGCTGCGTCGGGGCGGAGTGCCGGCCCGGTGCGCCGCGCTGCTGCTGTCCCGGCAGGTGCTGCTGCGGTGCCGACGGGTGCCGCGGCTGCTGGGGCTGGGGCTGCGCTTGGGGCGGCGGGTAGCCGGCGGCCGGGTACTGCTGCCCCGGCGGGTACTGCGGTGACTGCGCCGACTGGGGCGGGGCCGACTGGGGCGGGGCCGGCGGGCGCGGGGCGGACGGCGGCCCCTCGTCGTCGCGGGTCGCGGGCAGCGAGGCCGCCAGCTGCTGAGCGATCTCCCGCACGCTGCGGATGAGCAGGGTCTTGTCGAGCCTGCCGCCCCACGCGCCCCGCAGCAGCTCCGCGCCCTTCGGGTCGTCGGCGATGCCGCCGGCCACGCCGGCGGGCACGTCGCGCTGCGAAAGCGCCTGCCCGACCTCGGCGGCCGTGGCCCGCAGGGTGCGCTGGTCCGCGATGACGGCGACCGCGGAGGTGAACCCGCGCCTGCCCCGGGCGCCGGCCGCCGCGGCGACGGCCGCGGTGCGGTCCCTGAGCCTGATCACGTCGCCCGCGTTCGGCCGGGTCACCAGCAGCACGACGGCGGCCTGGGCGACCAGGTCGTACTGCGGGCCGTCAGCGCCGAGCCGGCCGCAGTCGGCGATCACGTCGCCGCCCGACAGGCCGGCGAACAGCCCGCCGAGCGGCCCCCAGAGCGTGCTGAGGCCGGCTCCTTGCTCGGCGTTGGTCACGCCGGTGAGCACGTCAAGGCCGCCGGCCATCTTCTGGGTGTGCTCCCAGAGCTGGCCGGGCTGCAGGCCGCGGCGGGCCGCCACGGCGAGGGTCACGAGGCCGCGGCGCGGGTCAAGGGACCCGCCGTCGGCGGCGGGAAACCGGTAGACGAGGTCGCCGCCCGACGGGTCGCACTCGGCGAGCAGCACCGGCCGTGGCCACACGGCGGCAAGAGCGAGCGCCGTCGTCGTAACCCCCGGCGCTCCCTTGTCGGCGGCGATGACGATCAGCGCCATGGGCTAGCCGTTACCGGGCAGCAGCGCCAGGCCCACGTTCCCGTTGGCCGCCGTGCAGGTCAGCGGTCCCGCATCGGCGGGCTGGACGGCGATCGTCACCGACGCGGTGGAGCCGGTGGACGTCGCGGCGCCGATGACGTCGGTGACCTGGGCATCCTGGGCGAGCACGGTGCCCGCGGTGACGCCGCAGACCGTGCCGACCGCGATGGCCTCGACCTTGTCACCGGGCGCCAGGCCGGCCGGAACCTGGCCCGCCTTGAGCGAGAGCCCGACGCTGTCCTGGTTCGCGGTGGCGCTGCCCGACGCGGCCACCATGTTCTCGGTGAGCAGCGTGCCCGCGGGGATCGTGGTCGAGGCGAAGTACTTCGCGACCTGCCCGGCCTGGCTCCACGGCACGTAGCTGACCCCGCTGCCCGCGGAGATGCCGACCTCTTCCATCGCGCCCACCGGGACCTGCGCGTTCTGGTTGACCTGCTGGGTGATCTCGATCGCTTCGACGCGGGTGCCGGCCCTGATCACCAGCAGCCCGGCGGCCCCGGCGCCGGCCGCGACCAGCAGGATCGCGAGGGCGAACAGCGCCGGCTTGCGCTCGCGCGGCGCGCTCGGCATTCTCCTGCCCGACGGGGCGGTCGGCTCCGCCCACGGTGCCTGGTCCGCGCTCAGCCCCGCCGAGCGCGGTAGCGTTCCCCTGTCGCTTGCCATCGAACCGGCTTCTCCCTGCTTGACCGCACCCAAATCAGCATCTTCTGCGACGCTCGCCACGTGGCCGACTGAATCGACTGCAAAGGGGAACATATCGCGACAGCAAGGCCCGTCTGTGGAGTTTTGCAAAGCTTTGACGGATCGCCGTCGATCCATATTTGTAATTGTCGAAATTATGCGAACTTCGAAAGTACGATTGTGCTTGCTTTATTCAGGTCGCTCAATAACCGACATTCTGGACTAATGGCTGACTGAGCCACAATCATCTTTTTTGGCGGTGACGGCTGCGGGCGGCCGGGACCGGCCGCCGGGGCGCGGCCGGACGGCAGCTACGGGCGGAGGGCGGCTGCGGCTTGGCACCGGCCTGTGCTCATTGCCTCGTCGCGCTTACCTGAGGTGGCCCTTGCGGTCGCGGACCAGGTCGTTGGCGGCCGCGGCGAAGGCGCGGACGCCCGGCGACCCCCAGTTGCCATCTTCGGCCGCTGAGCCGAACCCCCGAGCCGGGTGGTGATCCCCCCGGGGTCAGGGGCGCACGAGACCCTTGAGCGCCTCCCGGTCGTTCATGAGGCGGTAGCCCTCGGCGACCTGCTCCGGGTTCACGGTGCGGTCGAAGGTCGGCACGATCATCCTCAGCTTCCAGGGCATGCAGCTCGAGGGCACCCCCCGGCCAGCGCCTGGGCGTCTACACCGCAGAACCCGGCACGCCCGACCGTGACGCGATGATCCTGCTCGACATGACCGCCCCCCCGCCTCAGCGAAAGGCCAGCCGTGCCCCAGCAGCACTGACGCCTACGGCCACGGTGCGCGAAACCTACTCAGTGGCAGTGGCAGGATCAGGATATTGGTGTTGAACATGGCCTGCCGGGGCGGCTCACCGCTCATATGCGCTGGCAGCCTCGTGGTCGGCCGTCGCGTCCTGGTCCGCGCGGAAGGCGTCTCGGTCGAGAGCGGGCGCGTTGCGAGTCATGGTGGCCCGCTCCTGCCGGGAGACGAACCTTTGCTGTCGCCGGACCGGGATCAGTTCCCCGATCCGGTGGCCGTCCCTGGTGACGGTAAAGGACTGCCCATGCTCGACGGCGTCGATAATCTCCCGCGACCTCGACCGCAGGTCCCGCGGCGTGATCTCCGAAGTACTCACGTTCATAGTGTAGCACTTGGGTGCTACAGATAGTCTGCTAGCCGAGTCAGCGGTCTAAGGTCCGAGCTCCTGCGGTGCCGAATCGCTGCTTACGCCGTAGCGGCTGAGGATCTGCCGCGCGGTGGCGACGAGGCGGTCGCGGACGGACGGCGGGTCCAGGACCTCGACCTGCCCGGCGAAGCCGGCCAGGCGGTGGGCCGCGGCTTCCTCATGCTCAAACGAGAGGGTCAGCTCCCGCCAGCCGTGCTCGTCGGGTGGCAGGGCGGCGTTCACGGCATCCCTGACCGCGTCGCCGAACACCTCCGGGAACACCGTCATGGCTTCCCCGGAAGCCCGGATCCTGACCGGCAGCCGCGGCCGGCTGGCCTGGAACTCCTGTGACCACTGCGCCCAGAAGACGGGGAGGTCGAAGCCCGGCGGCCTGCTGGCGGGCTCGTCAAGGATCCGGACGGAGGTGACGTTCCCGGCGCGGAAGACCGCGACGCGGCCGCTTTGGGTGACGGCCGCCAGGTACCAGGTCCCGGCCTTGTTCACCAGGCCAAGCGGCGCGACGACGCGCGGCTCCGGATCGCGGCCAGCCCGCATGTAGCAGAGCCTGACCTGCCGGTGCCGCCGCAGCGCGGTGGCCAGGTCACGCAGCCCCGGCACCTGCTCACGGCTGCGGAACCAGCGGGGCAGGTCCAGGTGAACCAGCGCCGGGTCGGCGCCAGGGCGGCCGGAGGTGACGCGGATCTGGCGGTGCGCCGCGGCGATGGCGCCGTCAAGGCCGAGGTCACCCAGGACATCGGGGACGCCGAGGATAAGCAGCGCCTCGGCCTCCTCGGGACGCAGGCCGCGCAGCGGGAACCGGTAGTTCTCCAGGAGCCGGCACCCGCCGCCTGGCCCTGACTCGGCGACCACTGGGACGCCCGCCGCGCTCAGCGCCTCCAGGTCCCGGTAGACGGTCCGGACCGACACCTCCAGCTCGCCGGCCAGCTCCCGTGCGGTCACCCGGCCGCGGGCCTGCAGCAGCAAGACAAGGGACACCAGGCGATCTGCGCGCACAGCCGCACATTAGCTCAGGATCGCTGACAGGGGTTGTCAGCATTTCCGGCGTAGCGTCCCGGTCATGGAGATCACCACTCAGCACCCGCTCGCGTTGTACACGAAGGCGGCGGCCATGACGGCCGCGGGCCCGTACGCCCCGATGCTCGACAGCCTGCCCGGCGACGTCCCCAGCCTGGCCGCGGTCGCCCACGGCCTCCTGATCCATGAGCACATGGCGCACGGCTACGGGGTGACGCTGACCGAGGCGGACCGTTCCAGCGTCCATATCCGTCCCGTCGAGCAGATGCTGGCCCAGGTCCTGGCCCGTGACGGCAGGCCGCTGCCCATCGCCCGGCCGCCGGCGGCCCGGCTGCCCGTCAACTGCAGGCACTTCACCGTCCTGATGACGGCCATGCTCCGCGCCCACGGCACGCCGGCCCGGGCCCGCTGCGGCTTCGGCGGCTACTTCGGCACCGGGAAGTTCGAAGACCACTGGGTCTGCGAGTACTGGAATGCCACCCGGCAGCGGTGGATCCTCGTCGACGCGCAGGTTGACGAACGGCAGCGGGACTGGTTCGGCATCGACTTCGACGTGACGGACGTGCCGCGGGACCGCTTCCTCACCGCCGGGCGCGCCTGGGCGGCATACCGGTCAGGCGCGGCCGACCCCGCGATGTTCGGGCTCAGCATGCTCAATGAGGCGGGCGACTGGTGGATCGCCGCTAACCTCATGCGCGACGCGGCCGCGCTCCGCAACCTCGAACTGCTCCCCTGGGACTGCTGGGGCGCGATGCCGCGACCAGAAGACACGATCAGCGACGAACTGGCCGCGCTGTTCGACCGCCTCGCCGCCCTCACCGAGACCCCGGACGCCTCTCACCCGGAACTGGACCGGCTCTGCCGGGACGACGAGCGCCTGCGCGTTCCCCCGGCCGTGCGCAACGCCAGCCGCAACCGCGACGAGCTTCTCTTCCCGGATTCGCACCCGGATTCGCACCCGGATTCGCACTCGGAGTCGCGCTAGCGAGGCGGGCCTTTTCAGGAGAGGCGGGTGAGACGCCGGAAGCAGTACCCCGTCAGGACCAGGGCCAGGGCGAGATAGATCGCGGTCTCGGTCCACTGGAAGCGCCAGTAGCGGCTGGCGGGCTGGTAGGTGATGGCCTCCCGGATGCCGTGGCTGCCGAGGCAGGCGACGAAGGCGGCCGGGCCCTGCCCCGGTCCGAAGGCGTTCCCCTGCGGGCCGGCGCCCGGGCCGCTTCCGACCGACGCACAGGCGGCCGGGGTGGCGCTAGTAGCCTGCCCGGCGGCGTTGACGGGCCCGCTGGACAGGAGCCAGGCGCCGGGCTGGCCGGAGATGCTCTCGGCGTAAAGCGAGAAGATGTCGCCGCCCGGGCCGGTCTGTGACGGACCGGAGACTCCCTGCGAGGTGACCGGGATGACCGTGCGGTCGGGCGGGGCGAGGTTGGGGCGGACCCACAGCGGCATGGCGACCTGGAGGGCGACGAAGATGGCCAGGGTGACGGCCATGGCCGGTACGGTGCGCCGGATCAGCGCGCCGGCGGTGACGCCGAGGGCGAACGCGAACGCGGCGTAGCCGAGTGGGGCGATGCCGTGAGCGGGGAAGTTCAGCTGGCTGAACCGGCTCTGGGCGACGCCGGTGCCGGAGCCGTCGACGGCGGCCTGGCTGATCGGCGCCGCCCACCAGGTCTGCATCAGGCTGAGCGCCTCGGTGACGGCCATGGCGGCCAGGGCGCCGATCGCGAGCTTGACAGCCAGCCACCGGGTCCGGGTGACGGACTGGTTCCAGGCCAGGGCGGCGGTCCCGGTCTCCAACTCGCGGGCGATCAGCGGCGCGCCCCAGAACAAGCCGATGACAGCGGGCGCCAAGAGGATGATCCCGGTGCTGAGCAGGAACAGCACCGCGTAGGGGCTACGGACCAGCGACCCGCTGAAGTATTGGGCCAGGTTTGCGCAGCTGCTGCCGTGGCAATTGTCGAGCCCGTCGGCAGCGTACGTGCTGGCCAGGTGCGGCCCCGTGGCCGCGAGCAGGATCGTGAAGGCGGCCAGGGTTACGGCCGCGGTAATGGCCTGGATGCGGAACTGAAGCATGCTGAGCCGGATCATGACACAACTCCTAGGTACTGGCGGCGGGCCGGCGTCTCATCGCCGGCCCGGCTCATGTAGGCCAGCACCAGGTCCTCCAGGCTGACCGGGGTCACGGCCCAGGCCGGGTCGAGGACCGGCCCGTCCGTGCGGACCAGCAGGCTGCTCTGCTTGTCGGTGTGTCTTTCGGTGATGACCTCCTGGTCCGCCGGGAGAGTGCCGGGGTCGCGGCGCGGCCCGGCCAGGCGGTGATGCGAGGCCAGCAGGTCGCTGACCTCCCCGGCGACCCGGACCCGGGAGGCGACGAGAACGACCAGGTAGTCGCAGACCCGTTGCAGGTCAGCGACCAGATGGGAGGACAGCACGACGCTGAGCTGCTGATCGGCGACCGCCTCCATCAGGCCCTGCAGGAACTCCCGCCGGGCCAGCGGGTCGAGGCTGGCGACCGGCTCGTCGAGAATGAGCAGCTCGGGCCGCTTGGCCATCGCCAGGGTAAGGGCGAGCTGGGCCCGCTGCCCGCCGGACAGCGACCCGGCCCGCTGCTTCGGGTCCAGGGCGAGCTGCCCGATCCGCTGCCGGGCCAGGTCGTCGTCCCAGCCGGGGTTGAGCCAGGCGCCGAGGCGGAGATGGTCGGCGACCGTCAGCCGGGCGTAGACGGCGGTGTCCTGGGCGACGAAGCCGACCCGGGCCAGCTGGGCCGGCCCGGCCGCGGGGCGCTGGCCGAGGACCGCGATCGTGCCGCGGGTCGGCGTGAGCATCCCGCTGGCCAGGCGCAGCAGGGTGGTCTTGCCCGCGCCGTTGGGGCCGACGAGACCTACCACGTGACCTTCGGGGATGGCCAGCGTGCAGTCGCGCAGCGCCCAGGTCCGCCGGTACTGCCGGCCGAGCCCGCTGGTCTCGATGACGGCGCTCATCACGCCACCCCCTCGGCGAAGCAGGTGCGGAACGCGGTGCGGTAGATCGCCTCGATGTCATCGGGCCCAAGGCCCGCCGACCGCGCCGACCGGAGCCAGCCGGTCAGCTCGGCCAGGAACCGGGCCTGCGTGACCGGGTCGGTGCCGGGCGGCACCCGGGTGACGAACGTGCCAAGACCCGGGCGGGCCCGCACCAGCCCCTCCCGCTCCAGCTCCCGGTAGGCCTTGTGCACCGTGTTCGGGTTGATGGCCAGCTGGGCCACCACCTGCTGGGCGGTCGGCAGCTGGTCGCCCGGCTCCAGCGTCCCCATCCGCAGCGCCCGATGGACCTGCTGCGCCAGCTGCAGGTAGGTGGCAACGCCCGACGTCTCGTCGAGCTGGAACTCGATCATCATTCTCTCATTCCACTAAGAGCTTAGTGGAATGAGAGTAGCAGGGCCGGCCGCCGATACAAGAAAACGGTTCAGGCCGACGCGCCCTTCAGCTGGCTAGGGTCGCGGGAGTTGCCGGAAGCCGACGGCGAATACCGCCTAGCGGACGCGAACGGCGGTCGAGCACGCTTGCCGACCGCAAGCACGCGTCAGGCGCCCTGGCGCCTATGGCGCACGGTAAGGCGGGGCGGGCTGTGAACCAGGCGTGGTCGCCGGTAAGCCAGCCGCCGAACCGCAGGTCTGCGCCGGCGAGGTCGCTGGCCAGTTCCTCGTCGCTGATCTGATAGCTGGCCCAGGAGTGCGTCCAGACGTTGCCGGCGACCTGGTACTCGACTTCGACGCGCAGGCACGGGGGGTCCCAGCGGGCCCCGCGGATGATGCGCCGGATTCCGCCGGGATCATCCCGGACCGGATCAGCATCCGCGAACGCCTCGAACCAGTCCGGCGGGTTCTGCTGGAACACCGCGATGCCCTCGTCGCGCAGATGATGCCGTACGGTGGCAAGGAACCCCTGCCGCGTGCCGGGATCAGCGTTGATCATGGTGCTGGCCAGCAGCACGGCGTCGAAGGTACGGTCGAGCCGCAGCGACTGGATCGGCGAGCATACCGTCGGCAGGTCCGGAACGCGGGCGAGCATGTCCGGGGAGTCATCAACCCCGGTGACCGGGTGTCCCAGCGCCGCCAGCGGCCGTAGTATCCGGCCGGCGCCGCAGCCAAGCTCAAGGATCGAAGCGCCCGGCGGCACGGCGGCGTCCACGATCCCTGGTTCGCCGAACTCCGGCAGCAGAGTGTAGAACTCGACCGCGCACCCGTCATTGGCTATCGCGCCGGGCCCAGTGCCCGCATGCTCATCCACTCAGGACGAACGCCGCTTCGCCCGCTGACCATTCCAAGCCTGCCCGAGGCGCAGCGACTGGGGCAACCTGCTGCCGGGCCGTCATTTGGCGCATGGTCGCTACCTTCTGCCCTAATGCGCTGTTCCGGTCGCGGGACGGTGGTCAGGCGATGTACAGGATGGCGGGTCCCACGTGGTCAGGCCCGTTCGCCGTTGGCGCGCTGTCGACCACCGTGCAGGCCGGCCCAATCCAGTTGGAATCCAGAGCGGCTATGCGAGCAGCAGCGCGAGCAGTGGTGCAGGGATGGCCCAGGTCGGGGTGTCCAGCCGGGTGATGTTCTTGGTCGCCACGATGCCGGACTGATACCGGGCCTCGATTGATCGCGCCTCCGCGCGCCAGCCGTCGGTCACCCATTTGGCCTCGATGGGCGTCGTCCGCTCAGGGCCGTTCGGTCCTGGCACGGCCACCGGGCCGAAGTCAATCTCCTGGCCGGAGGCGGTTCGCACGTAGCCGATCGTATCGCCAGTCATCCAGCGTCCGGGCTGGAGCTGGTCGATCGCCGCAGCCAAGCCCACCGCGATGGCCTCCTCGGTCAGCGAGGTCATGTCCGGGTCCGGTGCCCCAGCCCGCAGCTGCGTGCCGATCCAGGCAAGGAGCGGGTCCACCAGGTACAGCTTGGACTGTGACCCCGGGATCCGGTGCCCAGCCTCGTTGATCTGGTGGGCCCAGAGCGCACCGTAGCTGCGTACTAGTCGGTTGAGCCTGAGGTCAAAGCTTCCCCGCGTCTGGTAGCCGAGCGCCTGGGCCGCCTTCGACCTGTTGAGGGGCGAAGTTGAGCGGGCCTGCAGTTCTGCCATCAGCAGCGGGACCGAATCGACCGGCGCCTCCCGGTCGACGTCAATGTGGAGCCAGGAGGCGATGTCGCGCATGAACGATTCGCTGACGCTGCCGGTCCTGTAGTGCTCGGTCACCGCTCTGGGAAAGCCACCCGAAGTTAGGTAGCCCTGCCAGGCCAGGTCAAGGTCATCGGTGAACGCCACCAGCGATTCCGCTGCCGCAGCGGTCGCAGGACCTTGTAGGTCCCATAGTGGCACCGGGGCCGGCGCGGGCACCTGGCTGCCGGTGACCTTGCTGTAGTCCCGGAAGCCCATCGGCAGCAGCAGCCGAGAGCGCCGGGTGCCGCCGCTTCCCGCCCTGCCCGCGAGCAGGTCCCGCTCCACGTCACCGGTCTCAGACCACGATGACCCCGTGCAGACCACCGTCTCCTCGCCGAAAACGGTGTTGTCTCTCAGGTACTTGATCGTGGCGGTCCAGCCGTCGATGCTCGTAACCTCGTCAAGCAGCCAGACGCGGAGCCGGGCTGAAGGCTGATCGACCGATCTGGTCAGCGCACGGCCAAGAGCGATCGCCCGGGAAAGGTCCTTTGACCGCATTCCGTCGGCTGGGAGATAGATCACTTGCCGCGGGTCGACGTCCGGACGAGCGCACAGGGCCAGCACCGCGTCCTTGAGGACCACTGACTTCCCGACCCGGCGCGGTCCCCGCAGCACGATCAGCTTGTCGTCTAGAGGCGCAGCCGCGATATCGCTGAGTACGTCGGCCCGGTAGCCGAGGTCATAGCGCGCCCGATCACGGAGCACCCGATCATCAGCTGCCCATGCGCCAGGACTGAGACCGACTGCGGCAGCGCGCCACCAGGGATTGACTTCACGCAGCCGGGACTGGATTTCATCATCGCGCACCTTATGAAGCTATCAAAACCCCAGGGGTTTTAGACCGACGCCACACCAAAACCCCTAGGCTTTTAGGTTGACATCCTCCCAAAACCCCTGGGGTTTTAGGAGGATTCTGGACTGAAACCCGGGCATGCTGACGGAGCCAAGCGGGCCCGCAGGTACAACAGGACAAGCGCCGGGTGGCGATTCCAGAGGCATTCTCGTCCTGACCGGAGGGGTGCCCTTGTAGGTCGCCGGATGCATCCGGCGCCGGGCTACCGGGGCTTGACCATCGCGGCGTAGTTTTCCGTCGGCGGGCAACCAAAGCGAGGCACAGTTTGTGTGGTGTGTATGAAACCCACGCTGCACTCCCCGGGGGACCTCGGTGAGGCGTTCCGGCTGCACCGCGCCGGCCTCGTCCGGCTCGCCGCGTTCATCGTCGGGGACCGGGGAACCGGGGAAGACGTCGTCCAGGACGTGTTCGTGCGCGTGCACCAGCGCGGCAGCCCGGTGGACGGTGACCTGCTGCCCTACCTGCGCGCCGCGGTGGTCAACAGCTGCCGTAACGCGGTGCGGCGGCGGCTGCTGACCCGCCGTCACGCAGAAAGGGAATCACCCTGCCCGCCGCTGACCGCGGAAGAAGCCGTGATGCTGTCCGAGGACCGCAGGCAGGTCCTGGCGGCGCTCGCGGCTCTTCCCCCGCGGCGCCGGGAGGTGCTGGTGCTCCGGTTTTACCTGGAGCTGTCGGAGGCGGAAACCGCCGCCATGCTCGGCATCAGCGCCGGCACCGTCAAGTCCACCACCGCCCGGGGCCTGGCGGCCTTGGCCCGCGTGCTTAAGGAGACATCATGACCAGCCAGGATGAGATCACGCGGGCCGCGGGCCGGCTCAAGGATGCCCTCGGCGCCGCTGCGGACGTCATGACAGCCAGCGGCAGCCCCGTTTGGGGCGCCGAGGCGGACGTCATATCGTCCGGCGACAGCCTCATTCGCATCCGCGGGCCCCAGATCGGTCACGCTTGGAAGTGGCTGGTTCCGCTGGCCGCTGCTGCGAGCGTCGTGGCGATCGCGCTGGTAACGGTGTTCGTTGGCCACCCGGCCGGGAACACCGGTGGGCGGGCGGTCACCGCGGGGTTTTTCGGCTCGGTGCACCTGGTGAACGTCTCGGCGCCCGACCCGGCGGCGCTGAACAGCCCTGGCGTCCAGGCGGCGCGCAGCAGCGTCGTGAAGATTACTGGTTCTGGTTCCTCTCTGAGCTGCGGTTCCAGGACGATCGAGGGATCAGGCTTTGTCTATGCTCCCCAGCATGTGATCACGGCCGCGCACGATGTCGCCGGGATGAACGAGAGACAGACGGTGACCACGGCCGACGGCGTGACGTATCGCGCCAGGGTCGTCTTCTACGACCCGCGAGCCGACATCGCGGTGCTGGACGTGCCCGGCCTGAACGTGGCCCCGCTGCGGTTCAGCCCGCAGGCGAGCCCTGGCGATAACGCGGTGGTGGCCGGCTACCCGCTGGACCATGCGTTCACGGCTGTGCCCGCCCGGATCGCCTGGGTGCTGCAGGCCGAAGGCACGAGCATCTACCAGGCCGGCCACGTCGACAGGCAGGTCTACGAGATCCGGGCCGCGGTCCAGCCAGGCAGCTCCGGCGGGCCGCTGCTGAGCCCGAGCGGAACCGTCGACGGCGTGGTGCAGGAGGTGGAGCCCGGGGTGCCGGACACCGGGTTCGCGCTGACGGCCTCGTATGTACAGGCCGACGCCAAGGTGGCCGCCAGCGCTACGGCGCCCGTGTCCACCCAGGGCTGCACGCACTAGTCCGCCCGCTCCGGCTACGCCAGCGGAACGCCCGTCACGGAACCGTGCGCGGTGGGCGGGCGTTCAGCGGACGGGACGGTAGGTGGCGCGGATCACTCCCGAGCGGTAGGTCTTTGCGCCGGTCAGCTCCAGGCTGGTCTCGCCGGTGAACACCCGCTTGCCGGTGCCGAGCGCGACCGGGTGCACGGTGAGGACGTATTCGTCGACGAGCCCGAGGCGGACGAAGGTCTGGGCGGTGCGAATCCCACCGGGGACGCCGAGGTCCTTTCCCGGCTTTGCCTTCTCCTTGCGCACGGCGTTGGCCAGTTGCTCGTCGTCGTGCACGACTAGCAGTTCCGCGTTCGGCCACGGGACCGGTTCCTCCCGGTCGGAGACAAGGATGCCGTGCAGCTTGTTGAGCGTTGCGGCGAGGGCGCGCTCGTCGGGCGCGGCCTGCGGGTTGCCCGCCACGTTCAGCCAGTAAGGGAGCATCGCCGACGCCGTCGGGTAGCCGATGAAGCCCCGGTCGAAGCGGTCGAAGAAGGCCACGTTGTCGCGGCTGAAGTCCGGGTCTGGCGCCTGGGTCATCCAGTCCAGCTCGCCATTGGATCCGGAGAAGAACCCGTCGAGGCTCATGGTCATGGTGAGGACGAGATTGGCCATTGCTGTCTCCTGTTCTGGCCGTCCGGCAGATCTGCCGGGCGGGATTGGTGCCGGTCAGCGGCGTCTGGTGATTGGCCGCGCGGTCAGCTCGCCTGCAGCCGCGCAAGCAGTTCGGCCAGGCGCTCGCCGGAGTCGTGGACACCGCGCTCCATCCCGGAGGCGACCATCGCGTCGCGGTCCTCCACTGACTGGAAGGCGGCTACGGTGCGCATCAGCGTCCTGCCGCGCTGGTCGGCGAAGGTGGCGGTCTGCAGGCAGACGTGACCGGGGGCGCCCTCGAACTCGAAGGTCTGCACGATGACGTCCGGCGACGGGTCGCCGTGGAAGACGCCGTGGAAACCGTAGGCGTTGCCCCCGGCATCGGTTTGTACGTAACGCCAGGTGCCGCCGTTGCGGACCTCGTACCGGTCGACCGCCGTGGTCAGGTCGCGCGGGCCAAGCCACTGCACGAGGAGGTCCGGATCGGTGTGGGCGCGGAACACCAGCTCGCGCGGCGCGTCGAACTCGCGCGTGAGGACGATCATCGGGATGCCGGGTTCTGCGGTGATCTCAGTCTTGCTCATCGTTGCTTCCTTTCGCTGTCGTTGCCGGATCATGGCCGGGATCTCGTTCCTCGCCGGCCTGCAGTGCCGCCAAGAGGTCATCGAGCCGCTCGTGGCTCTCGTCCCAGAACCGCTGGTAGCGGGCCAGCCAGGTGGTCACCTCGCGGAGCGGCTCGGCCTCCAGGCGGCTGAGCCGGGCGGTGGCCCGCCGGTTCCGCGAGATCAGGCCGGCCTGCTCGAGCACCTTCAGGTGCTTGGAGATCGCGGGCTGGGACACGGCAAACGGCGCGGCGAGCTCGGCGACGGTCGCCTCGCCCTCCGCGAGCCGGGTCAAGATCGCCCGCCGGGTCGGGTCGGCGAGCGCCCCGAACACGAGGCTGAGCCGGTCCGTTGCCATCCATAACCACCATCTATAACCATCTTGTTTCAAAACTAGGTAGTTATATAGTGCCCATGGCCCGCCGCTGTTGTCAATCCGGCAGCAGATGGCGCACATGGCTCCCGTGCCCGCCCGGTCAGCTCCCGCCATGCCGGACAGCACTCGCGCCTGCGAGCGGGGATGACTCTGCGGCGTTCCAGTAGTCGGTATTGCAGGCACTGAGGAGATCGCGGTTACGGCTGATCTCTGCGAGGATGCTCCGGGGCCGGTTGGCCGCCGGACCGGGCGCGAGGAGAGCAGATGACGCAGCCGACCCCGGATCGAGAGCGCGAGGCGCTCCTTGAATGGCTGGACGACCAGCGCGGTCACGTGCTCGGCGTCCTGAAGGGCCTGTCAGAGGAGAACCTCCGCCAGCCGGTGCTGCCGTCTGGCTGGTCGTGCCTGGCCCTGGTGCGGCACCTCGCCGTCGACGTCGAGCGGTTCTGGTTCCGCGGCGTCGCGGCGGGCGAGGCAGTGGACCTCAACGACGACACGGGCTGGCAGCCGTCGCCGGACGAGCCGGCCGAGGGGCAGCGCCAGGCACATTGCGCGGACCCGCTCGAGGATGTCTGCCGGGACCTCGGCCGGACCGTGGTCGTTTCCGTGCGGCACTGGCGACCTACCGCCGGAACGCGGCTCGGACTGCAGCCGCGGTGGAGCTGAAGTACTCGGGTGGTTCGATGAAGCCCCACTCGTTGAATGCCGAGCCGTTGGTGACGGCTCGCCGGTAGCCGAAACAGGCGAGGTAGAGCGTCCGGATATACATAACCGCCGCGAGCCGGTCGAGTTCCTCGTCGGTCGGCTCGACGTACCGGCGGTAGGCGTTGACGGCAGCATCGATCCACTCCTGGTTCGGCCGGCGTGGCCGCCACGAGCCCGTGCCCCAGACCAGGTAAGCGAAGTCGGCGAGGCGCGGTCCCCGCCCCGACGCCTTCCAGTTGATCGCGACCGGCCCTTGTTCACCCAGGACGGCGTGATCAGGGGCGTGGAGGAGGTTTCGTGGGGCAAGGCCTCCGGAAGCCCATGACCGTCGTCGGCCGAGCGCACCTGGTCGCGGAGCTGCTCGAACCGCTCGCGCTCGGTGGCCGCGACCTTGGTATCGACGGCATCAAGGAGCGACAGAGCCGCCAGCAGGTCCTGCCGCGGCGCGCCCTCCCGGCTCGGGTCCTCGCCACTCGCCCCGCCCGGGCGGCTGACGGAATCGTCATACGGGAGCGCGTGCAGCCGTCCGAGCAGTTCTCCCAGCATGGCGAACTTCGCGGCACCGCCGGGAAGCTGAACGCCTTCGACGAACCGCGTCACCAGGACCGCACTGCCATCGAAGTCAGATACCGCATCGTCGCCCGGCAGGCGCTCCGCGGATAGTCCACTACTCGTGCTTGAGCGTGAGTGCCAGGTCGGGCTTGACGATGGACGCGAGGTAGACAGGCCAGATCACGGCGCCGTTACAGCGGAAGTTGACGATCTCTCCGTCGGCCGTGTCAAAGGGGCGTCGTCCGCTGGTGTAGCGGCCCGTCTTGACTTGCAGCGTGTGATGCCCTGGCTCGACCGGCACCTCGATCGCCTGGTGCCGGTCGATCGATCCGACGTCGTTGCCGTCGAGCAGGACGTGGAACGGGCCACGTCGGAGTTCCATAAGGCCGCTTGTTTCTCTGACCAGTTGCAGTGTTGCCGTCATGTTCCGTCCTTCTTTGGATAAGCCGTTTCGGCTGTTGTCAGCTGCTGTGATCTGAGCCCGGGCTCGGCGCGACGAGTGCGCCGGGCGTCCTGACGGTCGTGGTCCTTCCTGCTCAAGAGTTCACTTCGCCTGGGGACCGGGTCCCCCGCGATGTGCCCGATGCGGTGCCACGGCGACCGGGCCTGACGCCGGTGATGAGGCGCTCCCGGTCGAACAGCCGGGCCACCACCAGGCAAGCGGCGCAGTCGATGGCCAGCAGTCCGCCGGCCAGGGCAGCCGCCAGGCCGAGCGTCGGGCTGATCACCTGGAACGACATCAGCGCGGCCAGCGCGGCCGGGGGCAGGCTGCCCAGCACGGACAACTGCTGCGCGACGCGGGTGTCGCTGACCCTGGTCGAGATCGCCAGGCCGACCCAGATCGACCAGGCGGCCAGCAGCGGGATGAAGACCAGCGCGGCGGGCAGCTGCGGAGCCTGCCGTACGGCGGCGGCCACCGGCGAGCTGGCGGCGAGCTGCGTGATCGCCACGAAGACGCCGAAGATCAGGTAGCCGAGGGCGACCGCGGGCATGAAGATCGCCGCGGCCTTGCCAATGAGCAGTTCCGCCCCGCTGACCGGCGTGGTCAGCACCGGCTCGAGGGTTCCCTGCTCACGCTCCCCGACCACCGAGTAAGCGCTCATGAGCGTGGGCACGAGCACCGGGACCAGCAGCGGGAGGAACAGTGCGTAATCGACCCGCTTGTCCAGCGCCGTGCTCAGCGCCGACGCCTTGATCGTAAGCATCGAGGCGGTGGGGCCGATCAGGAACAGCACGGGCAGCACAGCTGCCGTGGTGACGATGAGCCGGTTGCGCCGGAACTCCGCGAGCTCCTTGCGGATGACGGCGCCAACACGGGCGCTGCCCGCGCTCACCGGGATCGCTCCCCGGCGTCGCCGACCAGCTCGAGGTAGACGTCCTCCAGCGTGTGCCGCGACGGAGCGATCGACAGCACGTCGGCCCCGGCCGCGACTAGCGTCCGGGTCACCGCGGGCGCCGCCCGCGCCACGTCGGACACGGTCAGCACGTAGCCGGCCGGGCCGCCGTCCGGCGGGCCTGCCGCTTTCCACCCCTGCACCGCCGGGAGCCCACCGAAGACCCGGCCGGGCTCGGGCAGGGCGGCGGCGACCGTGACGTCCAGCGACGTTGAAAACAGCTCCCGGCGCAGGTCGTCGGGCCGGCCGATGGTCCGCAGGCTGGTGCTCATGATCGCCACCCGGTCACACAGCCGCTCCGCCTCATCCAGCCGGTGAGTGGTGAGGAAGACAGTTACCCCGCGATCCCGCAGCGCGTCCATCAGGCCGAGCACCTCGTGCGCCGCCACCGGGTCCAGCCCCGAGGTCGGCTCGTCCAGGAACATGACGGCCGGCTCGTTGAGCAGGGACCGGGCCAGCGCCGCCCGCTGCCGCAGGCCCTTGGACAGGCTTCCGGCCAGGTCGTGCGCGCGCTCGCTGAGGCCGACGGCTGCCAGCGCCTCGCTGATGCGCGCCTCCCGCCGCGGTAGGCCGTACAGGCGCGCGAAGTACTCCAGGTTCTCGGTCACGGTCAGCCGCTGATACAGCCCCGAGGACTCCGGCATGACCGAGATCCGCTGCCGGATCTCCGCCGCGCCGGCCGGCCCCACCGGGATGCCCGCCACCGTGGCCGAGCCAGACGTCGGCGAGATCAGCGCGCCCAGAATCCGCACCGTCGTGGTCTTGCCCGCCCCGTTCGGCCCCAGGAACCCGAACACCTCCCCGCCCGCGACGCTGAACGACACGTCGGACACGGCCGTGCGCCCGCCGAAAACCTTGGTCAGGTGGCTGACCTCAATGGCCGCGGCAGCCCGCGGCCGCTGCGCGGCGGCCCGCCCGGTGCGGGCCGTTCCCGTCGCGTCCAGGCCTTCCCGCGCCGCAGAGTCACCGCTCACTTGCTGCCTCCTGTGCCCATCGACACCTCCCGCTCGCCGCGCCTACCTGCGCCATCGTATCTCTTGTTGTATCTGTTCTATCTTCTATAGAAATAATATCGTGGATGCCCGGTGCGTCTTTCCTCGTCAGCAGGCCTGCGGGCCCTTGGCTACCAGGGTCGCAAGCGGGCAGACCGCAGCATGCGGATAGTAGGGGCCCATGACGGCCGCGGCGGCCGCTGGATCGTCAGGCCGCGTGACGGCCTCGGTCGAGTGCGCGAATGACGTGCTGACCAGCATGTTGCGCAGCATTAGCAAGTACAGGCCGGTCGGCTGGACGGTGGCGAATGGGAGGAAGGTGACGCCGGGGACGCGGCTGATGGCAGCTCGCTGCGATTCGCTGCCGATCACGTAGGTGTAATCCCCGGCCGCGTTCAGCCTGGTGACCTCGTCGGCGCGGCATCCGTAGTCGGCGCCGCCCCCGGGCAGCTTGTTGGCGATGGCCGGAAGTTTGGCAGTACCCGCGAGGATGCACATCGACCAGTAGCGGACGTCCTCCCCTGCGGCCGGCCAGGGCGACGGATAGCTGCCGGGCGCGAAGGTCGGTGCCTTGGCGGTCACCACGACCACGTCGGGTTCCGGCGGGCGGATGAGGTAGGCCACGGCGTAGGCGGTGTCGGCGTTGCCGACGCCCTCGTTGCTCATCTTGCTCTCTGGAAGCGCGTAGAACTCCAGTTGGGGCGGCACGGCTGCGGACCGCGGCGTGGCGGCAGGCGAGCCAGGGGGCCCTCCCGGCGCGCCGGCCCCGGCCAGGACAGGAAGCTTGCTGTTGTGCTGCGGGCAGGCCGGAATCGTGCGCGCCGCGCGTCCCTGCTCCACCGTCAGCACCGGAATCGGCACATCCGAGAAGCTCCCCCGGCCGGCAGGTAGACACGGTAGACGAGGTAACCCGGGTACCGGCTTGTGGTGCCGGCAGGCAGCGGCAGCGTGTTGTGCTGGCCCGGTGAAGGATCCGAGCCGACGGTTACCGTGAACCGGCCGCCGGGCGCGCCGTCCCGCTGCCAGGGATTCACGCTGCCGGGCTGCGGGACGATCCGGTAGTCGGGCAGGGACGTGCCGGCTTGGCTGGCGGCAAAACCGCCGCTAGGCGTATAGACGCTGAACGAGGCGTAGCGGGCATCCGGGAAGCGGCCCGACAAGACGATCCGGGTGCCCGCAGCCGCCACGATCGGCTGGAACCAGACTGCCTCGGCCGAATCAACCGACACCGAGTTAGGCACCGCCGAGTTGTCCGACTGCACGTTGAGCTCCGTCGGCCAGGCGCAGGACATCCCGGGCGGGGCAGCCAACGGGCGGCCGCCCGCGGCAGCCGAGCCGGATGGCCGCGCCGACGTACACGCGGACAGCGCCAGCGCGAGGGCAACCGCGACCCCGAGGACGCCAGCGACCAGGCCGGGCCGGCGCTGCCCCCGTCCGCCGCGCGACCATGTCCTGGCCATTGCCTTTCCCACTGACTCGATGCTGGCCACCGTTGACGCCTCCCTGCCCCGCCGGGATCAGCGGTGCGGTACTCGCCTGCTTCGACTACTAGTTATATAACTTATAGAACAGATGGACCAGACTGTCAAAGCAGCCTTGACAGTGGCAGGGAGCGCCCGATGCGGCGACGGGACGATTGACAGGTCGGCACATTTGTTCTATAACTACTGTCATAAAGTCATTTCTGGTTCAGCTTGAGGCGGGAGCGAACCCGAGAGGCGCATGCGCCCGAGGGCGGGGCGGTGCGGGGCGGACATGCCGAAGCCGGGTGCCGATCACGGCCGGGCAGCCCGGCGTCCGTGAGATCCTGGAGGCGTCATGCTGCTCAGCATCGAACCAGACGGTCCGGTGCCCATCTACCAGCAGATCAGGGACCGGATCGTGGAGGCGATCGCCGACGGCCGGCTGCCGACCGGCTCCGCGCTGCCGTCCACCCGGCAGCTGGCGGTCGACCTGGGCGTTAACTTCCACACCGTGAACAAGGCGTACGACCTGCTGCGGCAGGAGGGCCTGCTGCGGCTCGGGCGGAAGTCGGGCGCGGTGGTGCGCCGCGACGCGGGCAGCGGCCCGCCGGATCCCGGCTGGGCCCGGGACTGGACGGGCCGGCTGCGGACGCTGCTCGCCGAGGCCGCCGCCCAGGGGCTGCCAGCCACGGACATCGTCCGGGAATGCCAGGCGGCCATGACAGATTTCGACTTCACCGCCGCGATCGCGGAGGCGGGGAACCCGTCATGACCGCCGGGCCCGTGGCCGGGGACCTCTCCGTTCTGGTCGTCGGTGCGCTGGCGTACGTGGCGCCCGTGGCGAGCCGGCCGACCTTGCAGTTCGGGGTCCGCGTTCCCCCCGAGCGGGCGGGGGCGCCGGTCATCCGGCGGGAACGGCGCGCCTACTTCTGGCGGACGGCGGCCATCGGCGCCTGCTGCACCGTCGCCGCGTTGACGCTGCAGGGCCACGGGTCATGGTGGCTTCCCCGGATCATCCTGCTGCTGGAGCTGGCGGCGGACTTCGGTTGCTTCTGGGTCGCGCGGCGCAAGATCGCTTCGGTCAAGCACGCGGACGAGTGGTTTGCGGGCCTGCGGCAGACGGTCGCCACCGACACCAGCTGGCGCACCGACCCGCCCCGCTTCCCGGTGCGCTGGCTGATACCCGCCCTGGCCGTGATAACGGCGACCGCCGCCGTCGGCGCGCTGCGCTACCCCGCCCTGCCTGCCCACATCGTCACCGGGTCTGGTCACTGGGTGCCCAAGTCTGCCCTCAGCGTCTTGGTCGTAGCCTTCCAGCTGTACGTCACGGTTCTGTGGACCGGGCTCATGCTGATCATCTACCGTTCCCGGCCGGACATCGAGGCGGCCGACCCCGCGGTATCGACGCTGCGCTACCGCCGCTTCCTCGCCGCCATCACCCGGGCCCTGCTGACGCTGCTCGCGCTGGTAGACACCAGCCTGCTGCTGATCGCCTTGCGCTACTGGCAGGTCTACCAGCTTTCGGGCGTCGGCCGGGCCCTGCCCGCGCTGCCCTTCGTGGCCGGCCTGCTGGTGCTGGCGGCGGTCGCCCAGCGAGCGGGCCAGGGCGGATGGCGGCTGAACGGCAACGTGCGCGGCTTCGCCCGGGCCACCGGGACCGACCGGGACGACGACCGCTTCTGGAAGGCCGGCCTGCTCTACGTCAACCGCGACGACCCCGCCCTCGTGGTCGGCAGCCACATCGGCGCCGGCTGGACACTCAACCTCGGCAACCCGGCCGCGTGGCTGATCATCGCCGGGAACTTCGCCGCGCTGGCCGCCCTGGTGACGACCGGGGCGATGGCGGGAATGTAGTGCGCCGCGATCCTAGGGCCAGGCGAGCAGCACGAGGAACGCGCCGCCGATCATGAAGGGACCGAACAGGATCTGATGCTTCCTGGTAGCACGCCCCGATATCAGGAGTGCGACGCAGTAGACGGCAGCCAGGGCGAACGCGAGGAACGTGCCGGCGACCAGGGCCTGCCGGCCCACGGCGCACCAGGGTGACCAGCGCCGACGGGGTCAGCCCCCGGCTCAGCAGCTGCACGCCGTCGACGTCGGCCAGGTCGTCGAGCAGGAACTCGAACCGGGCAGGTACGCCTCCGCCTCCTTCATGGCGGCGGGGTCGAGGTCGATCAGGTCCAGCAGCTGGGTGGTGATGCACTCGCCGCTTCCGGCATCGCAGTATCCGGAGATTTCGGTCGGGATGATTTCGGTGATGTTCATCGGGTGCTCCATGCTCGGTTGATCGCGTTGGTGTAGCCGTCGATGTCTGTGGCGCCGGGGATCGCGATTCGGCCGTCGAAGACGGTGAAGGGCACTCCGGTGGCGCCGAGCGTTTTGGCTTCCTTCTCGTCCGCGCGGACTGCGTCGGCGTACTCGTTGCTTGAGAGGACTTCTTCGACGCGGCTTCGGGGGATGCCGAGGCGGCTGGCAACGTCGGTGAGGACGGTGTGGTCATAGACGTTGGCGCGGCCGCTGAACAGTGCTCGCTGGAGATCGCCGAGCAGTTGGTCAGCGAGTCCGATGGTGCCGGCGAGATGGAGGACCCGGTGGACGTCGAAGCTGTTCGCCAGCACGCGATCGCTGGTGAAGGGCAGCCCGTCGTGGTGGGCGATGGCACCGACCTTGTTCTCCATGCGCAGGGCTTCGGCCGGGGACACGCCGTACTTGGCGCCGAGAAGCTCCAGGTTCGGCTTCGCCTCCTGCGACATGCCCGGGTCGAGTTCGAAGGAACGGACCTTGACGGTGATGGCCTCGGCGTGCGGCGAGGATGCGATGGCGTGATCGAGCCGGTTCTTGCCGATGTAGCACCACGGGCAGGCCAGGTCACCCCAGACATCAATCTGGAGCCGCTTGCCCGTTGAGGCTCTCGCGGACGTCTGCGTTGGCGGTGAGGTGGTCATTTTGAGAATGTCCTTTCGCTGTGTGGAGGGTGTTGGTCCGTAGCCGCGCGTGTTGGCGCGGCTGCGTCAGTTGGTGGCCGGCCCGGGGCCGGCGGGGCAGGAACGGGCTTGGGTTTGGCCGGGAGCAGCGCGGCGATGATGACTGAGGCGAGGCTGACCGCGGCGGTGATGACAAAGACGGTGCGGTAGCCGCGGACCACGCCGGCTGCGGCGCTGAGCCCGCTGTGGTGGGCGTCGGAGGCTGCGACGGTGACCAGGATCGCGAGCCCGATCGCTCCGCCGACCTGACGTGACATGTTGACGAGTCCCGATGCGAGACCGGCGTGTTGGTGGTCGATGCCGATCGTGGCGGCCGCGACAATTGGCACGAACATCAGACTCATCCCGGCCCCGGCGACCAGCGTCGGTCCCAGCACGTGGGCCGCGTAGTCAGAGTGGGCGGGGATTCTCGACAGCCACGCCAGGCCCACGGCGGCGGCGACGCCGCCAGCGACGAGCAGCATCCGCGGACCGAAAATCGGCACCATTTTCTGGCTCGCGATCGCGCCGATCGCCGTCATCACGGTCATTGGTACCAGGGACAGACCGGTGCGGATGGCGCTGTAGCCGAGGACCTGCTCCTCGTACAGAGAGAGGAAGTAGACGACTGCGGTCAGGGTCACTCCCAGGGTGGCGAAGAGGGCGTTGGCGATGCTGAGCGGACGATGGCGAAAGATGCCCAACGGGACCAGCGGCGCGGCGGTGCGGGTCTCGATGACCATGAAGGACGCCAGCAGCACCACGGCGGCGGCCAGGGCTGCGATCACGAGCGCTGATCCCCACCCGCTGGCACTGGCATCCGACAGGCCGTACACCAGTGCGACCACCCCGAGAGTGGCCGTCACCGCGCCGGGGATGTCGAGGCGGCGCCAGTCGCTGCCCGCCGTGGAGGGAAGCAGGCTGACGGATGCCACGAGCAGCAGGGCGGCCCCGAGCGGGACGTTGATAAACAGCACGTAACGCCAGCCCAGCGCAGAGGTGAGCACACCCCCAAGCACCAGGCCGGCCGCGCCGCCAATCGAGGCGGCTGCCGACCACAGGCCCAACGCGCGAGTCCGGTGATGGTTAGCCATCGGGCTGGTGATGATCAGGCTGATGGTCGACGGCGTCATCGCGGCAGCCCCAAGTCCTTGCACGAAGCGGGCGGCGAGCAACCATCCGCTGTCCTGGGCCAACCCGCCGGCCAGGCTGGCGAGCGTGAAGATCACCAGCCCCGCCTGAAACACTTTCCTTTGCCCGAAGAGGTCCCCGGCTCGGGCAGCGAACAGCAGAAACCCCCCGAAGGTCACGAGGTAGCCGTTGATGATCCACTGCTGGCCGTCGATGGACAGTCCGAACGCCTGATGTATCCCGGGCAGGGCCACGTTCACGATTGTGGTGTTCATCACCAATACGAACTGAGCTGTGCAGGCGATCGCGACGATCACCCCGACCGGCACCCGCAGCTTCGGGAGGGCGGCGGTGGCGGGCTCAGCGGATTTCAGTCTGGTCATGCGAGCTGCCTTCTTGAGCGGAGGGTGGTTACTTGTTGTTCGTCACCACATCTTTTGTTAGCGTCGCGTCATGCACAAGAAGGCACTTTCATGTCAGTAGGGCACATCGAGACGTCCACCCCTCTCGGCTTGAGCGAGGACTGCCCGACTCGCGAGGTTCTCGACCGGGTGGGAGACAAGTGGAGCGTTCTGGTCATCGTCCTTCTCGGCCAGCGCACCCACCGCTTCAACGAGCTGCACCGCGCGATCGAGGGCATCAGCCAGCGCATGCTCACGCTCACCGTGCGCGCCCTCGAGCGCGACGGGCTGGTAAACCGCACCACCTATCCCACCGTGCCACCCCGGGTCGACTACGAACTGACCGAACTCGGCAGGACGCTGCTCGTTCCGCTCGGCGCCCTGAACGCCTGGGCCAACGCCCACCGTGAAGACATCCGAGCGGCGCGCGAGAGGCACGATGCCGAGACGGCGGGCCGCACTGTCCAGGCAAGCGGCTGATCGATGCGCCTGCCGCTTTCTTGGTAGCGGCAGGCGGGTCACCCGGCGCGGCGCCGGCAACCGGCGCGGTCCTTCCTGTCACGGAGGAGACCCCAAGCGCCTGACCTGGCCAGGCCCGCACCCGGACAGGAACCGCACGCTGGCCCGTCCCACTCTCGTGTCCCTCATGAGCCGGACAAGGGACACCGTCACCTGGAAAGGGGCATCAGAATCTGGAACCCAGAGTGACAGTGTGCAGGTACCCGGCTGCGACGGCGGTGAGATCGCGCCAGCCGTCGACGGCGCACTTTCCCCGGCGGTTGTTTCCCGAGGCCAGGGCTGAGCCGTCCGCCCGGACTCCGGCTGAATGCCAGTCGCCGCAGGACAGGGCCACCATCTCGCGCCAGGACTGCACGTCGCACTGTCCTTCTGAGGTCCGGCCGGCTGCCAGCACGGTGCCGTCCGCGAGGAGCCCGAGCGTGCGGCGCCAGCCCGCGGCCACGGCTGTGACGTCTCGCCAAGCGGCGACATCGCACTGGCCGTCGCCGTTCCACCCCGTCGCCAGCACGGTGCCGTCCGCTCGAAGCCAAGCCGACCGGGCTTCTAAGTCTGGCCGGGGAGGATCCGGGCGCGCACGCGCCGCTTGAAATCGGCCTGCCTGGTCATGATCGTCTCCCGCGTCCCGGCCGCGGATCCCCCAGCGAATCGCGGCAGCGGGCGCACGATCGGCGAAATGACGCTCCGGCCGGGAAGTGGGCCTCCCTTTGCCTCCGTCGGGTGACCCGGCTGGGGCGGGTCGCCGGAGGTTGGGCGCGGACGGTCGCCTCCCTCACGGTACCCGGCGGCCGACACGCCGCGCCATCCTGCCTGCTTGGCACGCTGTCCGCGAACGTTTGGCGTTGGCGCACCCGTGGATGCGTGTGCGTCCCCACGGCACATCCGCCATCGAGTCCAACCATGATCATCTGGAAAAATGCCAGGCTACCAGGCACATCAAGTGAGAATCTGACACGTTGACTGAACCGGACGGCCCGTCCCGCTCTTGTGTCCCCGATGGGCCAGACAGGGGACATCAAAAATGGGAGGGACATCAGAAATGGGAACCTACAGTTAGTAGATGACGAGGGCCGCGAGGGTGCCGAGGACAATGAACGGGCCGAGCGGGAGCTGGCTCGTCCGGCTGGCCCGGTGCAGCAGGAGCAGCGCGACGCCATAGACGGCGGCGAGCGCGAACGTGAGGAACGTGCCGGCGATCAGGGCCTGCCAGCCGAGCCAGCCGAGGGCGGTGCCGACGCCGGCGGCGAGCTTGACGTCGCCGAGGCCCATGCCTGACGGCCTGATGATGAACAGGGCGAGGTAGAAGCCGCACAGGGCGGCGGCGGCGAGCACCGCCCGGCCGAGCTGGCCGGGGTGGCCGCCGCCGGTGAACGCGGCGACCGCAAGGAAGCCCAGGGTGCCGGCGAACGCCGCCACGGTGAGCGGGTCGGGCAGCCGGCGGATCTCGGCGTCGATGAA
Organism: uncultured Actinomycetota bacterium; assembly: GCA_963767685.1. Taxonomy (GTDB): domain Bacteria; phylum Actinomycetota; class Actinomycetes; order Streptosporangiales; family Streptosporangiaceae; genus Trebonia. Next base: position 243,703 of record CAVYEZ010000001.1, on the reverse strand, counting down.
CGCGAGCGCCACCGAGCAGAGCATGAGCCAGCCGAGGGCCGCCAGCGGCCAGGGCGACGCCGCGCGGGCGGCGGTGACGGCGAGCGCGAGCGCGGCGGCGGCCTCCACCGCGAACGCGGGCGGGGCGACGTCGTAGCGGGCGAGCACGCCGGCCCGGACGGGCGGGCCGGCCAGTACGCCGGCGACCGCGGCGCCGATGATCCACGGGAGCGTCACGGCGTTCTCCCCCGCCGACGGCTAGTAGCCGCGCTCCATCATCATCATGAGCTTCGACTTCTCTTCCGCTTCCGTCAGGGTCACCTGGGCTGGCTCGGCCGCCAGCGCCGCCGAGACGTCCGCGAGCATGGCGTTGACCTGCGTCGCGCAGTCGCCCGAGTAGCCGTCGAGCTGGCTGCCCCAGGCCTTGGCGGCCGTGCCGACCCAGGTGCCGCCCGCGGCCATCTGCTGGTCGGCCGGCTTGAGCGCGTTGCTCATGGTGGCCGCGTCACCCTGCAGCCTCGCGTAGAGCTGGGCGAGTGCCTCGTGCATCGGGTTCGGGACCGTGCCGCTACTGCTGGTGCTGCCGCTGCTAGTGCTTGACATCGCTACCGGTGCTCCTCACTGGGATCGGCGGGAGATCTCTCGTGGCTATGAGTACTTCGGGGTGGGCGTCGCGGCCGGGCGCGGCTCTGTGACGTTGTCGACCGAGCCCTTACCGCGCAGCTGCTGCGCGGAGGAGCCCGCGTCGAAGCAGCCGCCGCTGAGGAAGATGGTCGCCGTCGGCCCGAGGCCTGGCTGGTTGTCGAGCTCTACCAGCCGCAGGTCGGTGCCGTCACGGTGGCCGGTGTAGTAGGTGGCCGGGCTGGAGCCGCTGGCGGTCTGCCGCAGGGCCCAGCCGATACCGTCGAGCGCCTCGACCACCTGCCGCCGGAAGACCGGGTAGGCGGCGGTCCTGCTGAACGGGGTCATCAGCTCCTGCGTCGTGTACTGGAGCGAGTTGTCGTTCGACGGCGTGGCGAGCGGGTCGTCCGTGCCGCAGGTCTCGTAACCGCCGAGGATGGTACCGATCCAGCCCACGCCGGCGGCGGTGACCTGGCTGTACAGCTTTTTGGCGGCGGGCAGCACGGCCGAGCGCTGTGTCTGCGCCTGTGCCTGCGCGTTCGGCCCGGATGAGCAGCCTGACAGCACGGCGCAGGTGGCAGCGCCGGTGACCGCGCACGCTAGCAGGGCCACCCCGCGCCCGGCCGGCCCGCGTTTAGCTGGCACCTCAGCCGCCACCCCCACCGCTCAGCTGCGAGCTGTAGTAGCTGCCGAACGACCCCTGAGACTCCGCCGCGAATTTCCTCGCCACCACGTTGGAGATCGCCGGGTCCTGCAGCCACGCGTTGAACGCGGCCAGCTGCTTGGCGTTCATCTGGGACGTGTCCATCACCGTCCCGTCGGAGTTCAGGAAGTTCCCGCCGTACTGTTGCTCGTACTGTTGCGGGTTGCCGGTGTACGGCACGCCGTTGTAATAGACCTGCGGGAAGTCCGTGGCCGTGCTGTGGTTCTGCACGGACTGGTTCCACGCGGTGGTGACGTCGCTCGACCATTTGCCCTGGATGGTGGTCAGGTTGCTGAAGACCTTGTCGGCGTCGTCGCTGGCGTTGCCGGCGCCGCCGCCGCTGTCGGCGAGCGGCCCGGTGATCTTGCCGAGCGTGCTCTCCGCCGCGCTGGAGAACGCGTCCTTGCCCGCGTCGGCGAGCAGCTCGACGGCACCCGCCTCCGGGCCGAACGCCACGCTGGTCAGCAGCGTCGCGGCGCCCGCGTTAAACGCTTCCGTCAGGGTCTCCATCACGGCGTTGCTGCCCTCGCCCGCCTGGTGGCCCGCCGCCTGGTAGTTGGACGCGAAGAAGTAGTCGAGCACGCCGACCGACTGGTCGTTCCAGTACCCGGCGTGGTCCGCCGCGTCCGGCCCGTCGCCCTGGCCGTTGCTTGTCAGGCTGTCGTCAGTCTGCTGGCCGCGCCACTGAGCGTAGGACGTCATCAGGAAGGCGGCGGCCGTCTTGTCCTGCATGGCGTTCTGCACGAAGCTGCCCCACTCCGACGCCGACAGGCCCATCGACGAGCCCGCGCCTGGAGCGGCGGCGGTCACGGTGCCCTGGATGTCGCCGAAGTAATTCATCGCGACGGCCGCCATCGCCTGCCGCACGTCGCTTGACGTGTCCACGTTCCCGCCGCCGAACAGCTGGACGAAGTGCGTGGCGTTGGCGGTGAACGCCTTCGTGCTGGTGTCGCCCTGCGGCGGGATCGTCGCCGCCTCGAGGAACTTGCCGAAGCCCGGGTCGCTCGCGAGGTCGTGGTAGAGCACCGGGTCGGTCATGTAGTCGTCGAGCTGGCCGGAGTTCTGCTGGTAGAACTGGGCCGCGAAGTCCGGGTTGCTGGCGATCGCCGTGAAGATGGCGTCGTAGCCGCCGGGCATCGCCGCGCCCTCTTCGACGTCCTTCTGGTACAGCACCGCGGGCGCGATCGTCTGCAGCCACTGGCTGCTGAACGAGCCCTCGGTGAGGAACGGGGCGAGCGCCCCGGTGTCCCAGCCGCCGGGCAGCTGCTCGGTCGAGTACCCGTCGACTAGGTTCTCGGGCTCCATGCCCTGCAGGAAGCTCATCGTCAGCGGCATCTCGAAGCTGGCCGCGGCCAGCCCGGAGCCGACGATCTGCTGCACTTCCTGCTCGTTGGCCGCGTCGCTGCTCGGTCCGCCCTGCGCGTACTCGGACAGCGCGTACAGGCCCTTGGGGCCGAGCTGGGAGAAGAACGCGGCCATGTAGTCCGCGTCGTCCCCGTTCTGCGACATGGCGTCCAGCTCTTTCTGGATGCCCGTCCAGTCGTGCGCGTCGAGGTACGCCTGCATCTGCTTCGCGTCGGCCGTGCCCGCGCCCTTGGCGGCCGCGGTGGTCGTGTAGAACAGCGTGCCCGCGCCCTCTTCGGTCCACCCGTCGGTGAAGTCGCCGGACGGCTGGTGCGAGGCCAGGCTGTAGCGGCGGTTCAGCATCGGCTGCTGCTGCGACGCCCACGCGTAGTCCGCGAGCAGCTTCTGGATCGGGCCGGTGTCGAGTCCCACCCGGTTGAACTGGCCGATGTACGCGCTGGCCACCGGCTGGGCGCCGGTCACCCCGCTGCTCAATGACTTAATCAACTGCTGAAGCATTGACGGGTCGATGCCCTGAAAGTTGCCCCCGTCCAACGGTGCCATTGACCTCTCCTCGTTTGCCGCAACGGAATGGCCCTACTGCCCCAATCAAGACGCACTGCCATTAAAGCGGCCAGCATGATGATTTTCGCGCTCTTCTGTGCAACAGACGCGTCACGCCTGGCTCGTCTCATCAACGGAAATGCCGGGCTTGCCGGCGATAAGCTGTCCACGCTTGCGCGGATTTGGGGACAGGGCGGAGGACTTGATGCGAGTCACGCTGACGGCGCTAACCGCCCAAGGGCCGCAAGACGTGCTGGTCAGCGGGGACGACGACGCGACCGTGGGCGATGTCGCGGCGGCGCTCGGTACCGTCACGAGTGAGCAGGCGGCCGCCGCGGAACGGCTCGCGCCGGTCATCTCCATCGCTAATCACGGTGCCGGCGGCGGCTTCGGCGACCGGGCGCAGCGGGCCGCGCCGGGACAGGCGCTCTGGCTCAACGGCGGGCAGGCCGACCCGTGGGCGCCCGCCGCTCGCATGCTGCGCGACGGCGCCGTCGTCGCGCTCGATCACCGCGCGGCGGGCGCGACCGTCCGCGGCGAGCCGACCGGGGTGGTCGAGGTCCGCTTCATCGGCGGGCCGTCCGCGGGGGTCGTGCACCGGCTCGGCTACGGCACGGTGACCGTCGGCGCTTCGCCCGACAGCCACATCCGGCTGGCGGGGGTCGGCCTGCCCGCCTACGCGGCGCGGCTCACGGTCGGGCCTGGCGGCACCGGCGTGCCGGTGGTCGTGGAGCCGTTGCACTCCGGCCCCGACGCCGTTCCCCTGCTTGTCGAGGGTGAGCGGGCGACGGGGCAGCGCAACCTTTCGTTCGGGATGATCATCAAGATCGGCGCGAACGTGCTCGAGATCCGCCAGCCTCAGCCACCGGACGCCCACCTGTCCGCCGCCGACGACGGCGGCCTCGCCTACAACCGGCCGCCGCGGATCGCGCCGCCCGCCCGGCCGCCGCGGATCGAGGTGCCCGCGGAGCCGACGCGGGCCGAACGGGTCCGGCTGCAGCTGCTCGCGGCGCTGCTGCCGCTGCTGCTCGGCGCGGTCATGGTGAAGGTGACCCGCCAGTGGACGTACGGCCTGTTCATGCTCATGTCACCGGTCATGATCATCGGCCAGTGGATGTCGGACCGGCGGCACGGGCGGTCGTCGTACAAGAAGGCCATGAGGGAGTACCGGCAGCGCTGGGCCGAGCTGGAGGACGTCATCGCCGCCGCCCGGGTCGCCGAGGAGGCGCAGCGCCGGCACGACGCGCCCGACCCGGCCGAGGTGCTGCTCACCGCGACGGGGCCGCGGCGCAGGCTGTGGGAGCGGCGGACGGCGGACGACGACGCGCTGCGGCTGCGGGTCGGCCTGGCCGACCAGCCGTCCGGCATCGAGGTTGTCCTCGACAAGAAGGCCGACTACGGCGCCGAGCCGCCCGTCGTGCCCGCCGACCGCGACGTCCCGGTGACGCTGTCGCTCAAGGACCTCGGCGTCGTCGGCATCGCGGGCGACGCCGACGCGTCGCGCGGCCTGGCCCGCTGGCTCGTCACCCAGGCCGCCGTGCTGCACAGCCCGCGCGACCTGTCCATCGTGATCCTCAGCGACGACCCCCGCGCCGCCGAGCACTGGAACTGGGTGCGCTGGCTGCCGCACTGCACGCCGCGCGCGGGGGCGGACTGCCTGGCCCTGGTCGGCGCCGACCCGCAGACCGTGACCCACCGGGTGGCGGAACTGGCCGCCCACGCGGCCGAGCGGATGCGGAACCTGTCACCGCACGCTCCCGGGCCGCAAGGGGACTCGCTGCCCAGGACCCTGGTCGTCCTCGACGGCGCCCGCACGCTGCGCCGGGTCCCCGGCATGCCGCAGGTGCTCGCCACCGCGCGGATGTCCGGGATCAGCGCCATCTGCATCGACGACACCGAGCGGGAGCTGCCGGAGGAGTGCGCGGCCGTCGTGTCCTGGGACCCGCGCGCCCCCGGCTACGTGACGCTGCGCGGCGGCACCCACGTTCCCGGGCTCGTGCTCGCCGACCAGGTGGGCGCCGGCTGGGCGGACCGCGCGGCGCGCGCGCTGGCGCCGATCAGGGACATCAGCCGGGAGGACGGCCAGGCGGCGATCCCGTCCAGCGCGCGCCTGCTCGACCTGCTCGGCCTGCCGGACCCGTCGGTTTCCTCCGTGCTCGGGCTCTGGGACGCCTACGGGCGGACCACCGCCGTGCCGATCGGTGTCGGCGCCGACGGGCCGTTCGTCGTGGACTTGCGCCTGGACGGGCCGCACGCCCTGGTGGCGGGCACCACCGGCGCGGGCAAGTCGGAGCTGCTGCAGACGCTGATCGCGTCGCTCGCCGCGGCCAACCGGCCGGACGCGATGAACTTCGTGCTGATCGACTACAAGGGCGGCAGCGCGTTCAAGGACTGCGCCAGGCTCCCGCACACGGTGGGCATGGTCAGCGACCTGGACGGCCACCTCACCGAGCGGGCGCTCGCCTCGCTGGCGGCCGAGCTCAAGCGCCGCGAGGAGATCCTGCTGCACGCCGGCGCCAAGGACATCGAGGACTACTGGGAGGCCACGGCGCGCAGCCGGGGCCGCGTCGACCCGCTGCCAAGGCTGATGCTGGTCATCGACGAGTTCGCCTCGCTCGTCGCGGAGCTGCCCGACTTCGTGGCCGGCCTGGTCGGCATCGCGCAGCGCGGCCGCTCGCTCGGCGTGCACCTCGTCCTCGCCACCCAGCGGCCGGCCGGCGTGGTGAGCGCGGACATCAGGGCCAACACCAACCTGCGGATCGCGCTGCGGGTCACCGACGCCGCCGAGTCGCTGGACGTGATCGACGGGCCGGACGCGGCGCGGATCGCCCGGTCCACGCCCGGCCGCTGCTACGTGCGCTCCGGCGCGTCCGCGCCGGCCGCCGTGCAGTCCGCGCGGATCGGCGGGCGGCGCCCGGGCACGCGCCGCGGGCAGGCGCAGGCGGCCAGGGCGGTGCCGGTGCCGTGGCCCGCGCTCGGGCGGCCGGCGCCGGTCCCGGGCGATTTCCCTGGCGGCGCCGCCAGCGACGACGACATGGCGACCGACCTGTCGGTGCTGGTCGACGCCATCGCGGGCGCGGCGAAGCGGCTCGGCATCGCGGAGCAGCGCAGCCCCTGGCTGGCGCCGCTGCCGCAGGAGATCACGCTGGAGGAGATCCCCGCCGGCGCTGCCCTGCCCGGTGCCCCCGGAGAGGTGCCGCCGGTCACGTTCGGCCTGGTTGACGTGCCGGCCCGGCAGGAGCGGGTGCCGCTGTCCCTGGACCTCGCGCACGGCGGGCACCTCGTGGTGGCGGGCACGGCCCGGTCCGGCCGGTCCACCGTGCTGCGGACCCTCGCCGGCTCGGTCGCCGCGACCGCCTCGCCCGCGGACGTGCACATCTACGGGCTCGACTGCGGTTCAGGCTCGCTGCTGCCGCTCACCCAGCTGCCGCACTGCGGGAGCGTGGTGTCGCGCGACCAGACCGACCGGGTCGAACGGCTGGTCGCGACGCTGCGCGGCGAGATCACCAGGCGCCAGCAGGTGCTCGCCGCCTCCGGGTTCGCCGGGGTCGCCGAGCAGCGCGCGCACACGGCCGACCCGGCGCGGCGGCTGCCGTGGATGCTGCTGCTCTTCGACTGGTGGGAGGGGTACGTCGCGGCGTTCGAGCAGTACGACTTCGGCCGGCTGATCGACGCGATGCTGCAGATCCTGCGCGAGGGCCCGGCCGTCGGCCTGCGCGCCGCCGTCACCACCGACCGGGCCGCGCTGATCGGCCAGGTCGGCACCGTGTTCCAGCAGCGGATGGTGCTCAACCTGGCGGACCGGGAAGACGCCAGCTTCGCCGGGCTGAGCCCGCGCGCGATGCCCGCGCACCAGCCGCCTGGCCGGCTGGTGTTCCTCGGCGACGGCCAGGCTTCCGGGACCCAGCTGCTCGAGGCGCAGGTCGCGCTGCTCGACGCCGAGCCGTCGGGCCCGGCGCAGGTGGCGGCGATCTACCGGCTCGCGCAGCGCTCCGCGGAGCGGTTCCCGCGGCCCGCTAGCGGGCTGCGGCCGCTGCGCACCGACCTGCTGCCGGTCAGGACGACCGTGGCGGAGACGCTGGCCCTTGACCCTTCCTTCACCCCGCCCTCGCCGCTGTGGGCGCTGGTCGGGGCGGGCGGCGACGAGCTCGGCCCGCAGGGCATCGACATCGGCGCCGACGGTCCTGGCGTGGTGGTCGCCGGGCCGCCGCGCAGCGGCCGGTCCACCGCGCTGCTCGCGATGGTCTCCTCGCTGCTGCGTTCAGGGACGTCCGTGCTCGCGATCACCCCGCGCCGGTCGCCGCTGCGGTCGCTTGAGGGCTCGCCCGGCGTCCTCGGCGTGCTCGGCGCCGACCTGACCCCGGACGACATCACCTCCCTGGTCACCGGCGTCGACCGGTACGTGGTGGTGGTCGACGACGCGGAGCTGCTCTCCGACAACCCGGCGTCGTTCACGCTCGAGCAGATCATCGTCAGCGGGCGGGACGCCGAGCACGGCCTGCTGCTGGCCGGCACCACCGACGACATGTCCCGGATCTACTCGGGGTTCGTGCGGACCGCGCTGAAGTCCCGCTGCGGGCTCTTCGTCGCGCTTTCCGGGCCGGGAGACGGCGACCTGTTCGGCGTCCGGCTGCCCAGGGGCACGGGACCGGGGCCGCTCGGCCGCGGGCTGCTCGTGCGCCCCGGGAGCATCGCGCCGGTGCAGGTCGCGCTGCCGTCCTAGGCCTTACCACCGGAACGGCGAAGGCCCCGGACGCCGCGCTGGCGTCCGGGGCCTTCGTGGCTCTGGTACGCGTCAGGACACGCCGGTTGCCTGCGAGATCGCGGTCACGGCCGCCTGGACCGCCTGCGGGGCGTCCTGCTGGATCGCGGCGATCATCTTCTGCGCCTGCGGCTTGAACGACGCCCACTCCGAACGGAACTTGTCCGCCCCCGGCCCCTTCCAGAACGCCTCGCTCTGGCTGACGAAGCTGTCCAGCTTGCTGACCGCGGCCTGCAGGTCCGCGCCGCCCGACCGGAAGTTCTGCGCGAGCTGCTGGCCCTGCGCGAGGTCCATTCCTACCATGCCTGATGCCATTGGCTCAGTTCCCTCCGTTTGCTTCGCGGCCCCGCCGAGGCCGACGGCGCCCCATACCGATATCGCCGAAAACAAGACAAATTTCGACATGTCCCGGTCCAAGGATGTCATTGCGCCTGGCAGGGCGCTGGTGATTAGACCGTTACCAATGACGTTGCCGGGGGTACTGACGGCGCTATTGCTGACGCTACTGCCGGCGCTTCGCCCGGCCGAGCCACCGGCCTCGCCGCCGCGGCGAATCGGGCGTCGTCCTCGCCTGCCATGCCTCGACCGCGGGGGCCCGCCAGGCCGCCGACGCGTCCTGCGGCCCGTCGGCCGGCGGTGCTTTCTCCGCTGCTTCCTCCGGCTGGCCGCCGGATCTTGAGGCGGCCGCATCGCCGGCGGCGCCGCTGGTGTTGCCGGCCGCTGGCGTTGCCGGTGTCACGGACCTCACCGGTCCACCTGATCCGTCCCACCACTGCTGGACGTTCGGGGAACCGGGGGCGGGGTACCAGCCGGGAGGCTGCGAGCTGGACATGAGACGACGATATTCCCGGCCCGGTGGCGGCGGCGGCCGTTGCGGCGAAGCGCGCTAACGAGGCGCCGGGACGAAGCTTGATGACAAGCTTCCTTGACACCCGCAGTTGTCAAGGGTACTTTACATATGTGCGTAAAGGACGCTTGACATGGTGAACGACGTGCGCGAGCTGCGAGCCGCCAAGGGGATGTCCCAGCAGGCCCTCGGCGACGCGCTCGGCGTTTCCCGTCAGACGATCAACGCCATCGAGCAGGGCCGGTACGACCCGTCGCTGCCGCTGGCCATCCGGCTCGCACGCTACTTCGGCCTGACGGTGGAGGAGATCTTCCATGCTGACGAGTAAGTGGCGGGTCCCGGTGCTGTGTGCCGTGGCCGCGTGCCTGTACCTGGGGATCTTCCTGGCCCAGGGCAAGCTGGTCCTTGCCCTGGGCACGAGCGGCATCATGGTCGCCTACGGCGGGGTCCTGCTCCTTCTGCGCAGGCGCAGCGACGCCGCGGCGGTGCTGAGTGAGTACCCTTTCGACGAGCGCAGGCAGCAGATCAACCTGCGCGCCGCACTGCTGTCGGTGAACATCGCGGCCGTCGCCGCGCTCGTCGGCGCGCTCACCGACCTCACCTCCGGCCGCGATCCCGGCGACTGGGGCATCATGTGCGCGGTGATCGGCGCCAGCTACCTGGCCGGTGTCCTGTTTTACTCCTACCGCACCTGATGCCCGCCGACCGTGGTCGCCAGCTGGCCCCGGCCGTCCTACTGCCCTACTGCGGCTTCTGGCCTGCCCGGCCCGCGGGCGGGCCTTTGGGTGTCCTGTGCTCGCTTGCCAATGTGATGGCCCAGATCCACACCAGGAGCAGCATCCAGGCCGTATAGGTCGCGAACGGGATCCCCGATCCGAAGAAGAAATTGAGGATGGACTTACCGACGGTCGGGGTTGACCAGGCGTGGTTCGCGGCGCGCAGCGCGGACCATGGAGTCGGTTCCCGTAGCAACGCTAACGGACGCGGCCAGTCACGCAAACGACACCGCGAGCCTCGTGACCTGTGAGGCGGGCGGGGATGACTCGAATTGTCGTTCTAGCTGGTGTTATGATCACGCCATGGCTGCGTACATACCCCCGGGCTGGCCAACCGGAGTGCATCCGCCGGGCAGTGAGGACTTCGAGGCGACCGCGATCGCCTGGCTTCTTGACGTCGTCCCGCCCGATTTCCGGCTGCATGGCGTGCTGCGCCGGCATCCGGTGGCGCTGGCCGCGATGGCCAGGCACCATACGCAGGCCTGCGTGGAGGGCGCCAGGGACGGCTACCGCACCGCCCGGACCGAGCTCGGCGAGGCGCTGCCGCCGCACGCGATCGATGCCGTGCTCGCCGCCTACCGGACCGAGGGGCGGCGCCTCGCCAGCACCGCCAAGGCCGTGCTGCTGATCGAGGAGGCGCTGCGCGGCGACACCTTCACCCCCAAGCTGCGCGATAACCACAAGGCTTAACGTGGCCCGCCGCGTTAGCGCGGTAACTTTTCCTAGCGCGGAGAGACTTTTACAAGCCAGAGCCGGCCAATGTTCCGTCGTGGGAAAAGTTTCCCCACTAACGGCGCGGCCGCCTCGGCGGGGTGCGGGCGGGCGGCCCACGCCCCCCAGAGTCACCACGCATCACACAAGTCACGCACGGGCAACCGGGCGCGCGCCGGTCGCGGGCTCTTGGGGGGCGGGACGCGCCGGCGGGCGGGACTTGCGCTGGAAAACTGATATCAGTATGATAGGTAACTGGTATCAGAGTTTCTCTTTTCGGAGGTGGGCAGCATGACAGCCCAGGCTCAAGTCCCAGGAACCGCCATCCAATCCGCCGCCCAGCCGATGCGCGAGCGCACCGCCTGGTACATCGCGGGACCGCTGCTGATCGTCGGCGACTTCGTGCTGCTGATCGTAGCGGTCATCTTGTTCTGGCAGGGCGCTGTGCACGCCGGCGCGCTGAAGGCGGTCCTGGTCATCATCGGCGTGGTGCTCGCCCTCGTCTTCTTCTTCGTGTTCCGCGGCGTCACGATCGTCGCTCCCGGGCGGGCCCACGTCGTGCAGCTCTTCGGCAAGTACAAGGGCACGATCCGCGAGCCGGGGATGCAGTGGCTGAACCCGTTCGCCAACCGGTTCCCGGTCTCCACCAGGATCAGGAACCTGGAGACGGCGCAGACCAAGGTCAACGACGCCGACGGCAACCCGATCGAGATCGCCGCCGTGGTCGTCTGGCAGGTGAAGGACACGGCGCAGGCCACCTACTCGGTCGACGACTACCTCAAGTTCGTCGCGATCCAGGCCGAGACCGCCGTGCGGCACATCGCCTCCAGCTACCCCTACGACGCCCGGGGAGTTGAGGGCGTGATGTCGCTGCGGGACAACGCCGACGAGATCACCGCGCGGCTTTCCGCCGAGCTGGCGAACCGGGTCCAGGCGGCCGGCGTGGAGGTCATCGAGACCAGGCTCACCCGGCTCTCCTACGCCGCCGAGATCGCCGGGGCCATGCTCCGCCAGCAGCAGGCGAGCGCGGTCGTCGGCGCGCGGGCCAAGATCGTCGAGGGCGCGGTCGGCATGGTCAAGATGGCACTGGAGCGGCTCGACGAGGAGAACGTCGTGGAGCTCGACGAGGAGCGCAAGGCGGCGATGGTCTCCAACCTGCTGGTCGTGCTCTGCAGCGAGCAAGCCACTCAGCAAGTGGTGAACACCGGCTCGCTCTACTCCTGACGCGCTCATGGCAGAACGCAAACAAATCTTGCTCAGGCTCGACCCGGCCGTCCATGACGCCCTCGCCAAGTGGGCCGCCGACGAGATGCGGTCAACCAATGCCCAGATCGAGTTCCTGCTCCGCCGGGCGCTCGGGGAGGCGGGCCGGATGCCTAACACCGCCCGCCAGATGCGCCGCCCCGGCCGCCCTTCCGCCAAGGCCGAAGAGCCGGACGCCTAGCCTGTTCCCCCGCCACCCGGGCGGGGGAACGGGCCGTTGGCGTGAAACACGCACCCGTTCGGGATGACATCGAAGGGCCGCCGGCGCCGGGCCCGCGGCCGCGCGGACCGCCCGGCCACCGACCCGGGTTGTTACCCGCGGCACGTAGACGGCTAGAATTTACGCAACTCAATACACGGGAGCTCGGGCTGACCGGGCTGAGAGGGTGGCTGGCCGCCGCGCCGCGAGACTGCGCTCGCGGGGCAGGCCCACGCGCCGCCGACCGTCCGAACCTGTCCGGGTAATTCCGGCGTAGGGAGGCTGCCGTGGCCGCGAAGACCGGCTCCGCCGATACCAGCGAGAACACCTTTGTCACCGTCCCTGGTGACCGTCATTCCGAGGTCGGGCGGACGCTCGCCGAGCCGGTACCGCAGTCGCTCGGCCTGCTCGACCAGTTCGGCCTGTGGGGCAACCTCGGGGTCAGCCTGCTCGGCTTCACGGGCGCGATCTTCGTGCTCCAGCCGGGCGGCACCGGCACCCCCGAGCTGTCGCTGCTCGCCGCGCTGACCGCCATCGTGGTCGGCACGCTGCTCGGCGCCACGGTACTCGCGCTTTCCGGGATACCCGGCACCCAGACGGGCGCGCCCGCCATGGTCCTGCTGCGCGGGCTGTTCGGCGCCCGGGTCTCGTACCTGCCGACGGCGCTGAACATCCTGCAGCTCTTCGGCTGGAGCATCTTCGAGCTGGTGACGATCGCGACGGCCGCGCACACGGTCGCGCCCGCCGTCCCCAAATGGGGATATGTCGTGATCGCGGGGGTGCTGACCGGGCTGCTGACCATCCGGCCGCTCGGCGCCATCCGCGTGCTGCGCCGGTACGCCACCGCCGCCGTGCTCGTCGTGATGTGTTACCTGTTCGTCCAGCTGCTGCGGCACCCGCTGCCCGCGCTGACCCGCGGCACCTGGTCCGGCTACTGGGCCGCCACCGACACGGTCGTCGCCGTCGCCATCTCGTTCGCGCCGCTCGCCGCCGACTACATGCGGCACTCGCGCAGCGCGCGGTCGGCGTTCGCGGGGGCGCTGGCCGGCTACAGCGTCACCCAGGTGCTGTGCTACGTCATCGGGCTGCTCGCGCTGGTCACCGTCGCGCACGGGAATGCCAACGACATCTTCGGCGCGTTCATCGCGCTGCCGGTCGGCTCGCTCGGCTTCGCGGTCCTCGCCGCGCGGGAGCTCGACCAGTCGTTCGCGGACGTGTACTCCACCGCGATCTCAATCCAGAACCTGCGGCCGCTGTGGGACCGGCGCGTCCTCGCCGGGGTGATCACCGCGCTGACCACCGCGGGCGCGCTATGGCTGAACATCGCCGACTACGAGAACTTCCTCACCCTGCTCGGCTCGGTGTTCGTGCCCATGTCGGCGGTGCTGATCGTGGACTACTTCGCCGACCGAGCACGGGGCCGTCAGTGGGACCTGTCGGCCGCGGCCCGCTCCCGCTGGTCCATGCTGCTGCCCTGGGCCGCCGGCTTCGTCGTCTACCAGCTCATCAACCCCGGGTACGTGTCCTGGTGGGCCTCGGCGTGGTCCTCGTTCGGGCGCGACATCGGGTTCACCCCGGCCAGCTGGATGTCGGCGTCGATCCTGTCGTTCTGCGCCGCTGGGATAATGACACTGCTGGTCAGAGGAATGACAAAGCTGCTACGGCGGTAAGTCTCAGAGGAACGTGAAAGACTTGGCTAGTCACGATCGCCACCGGGAGGACGACACGATGTCCCAGGCCCCGCGCTCCAGCGGCCACGGCCGGGATTACTGATATGACACGCTCTGCCGCTGCCCACCGGGCGAAGATCCTGCTCGTCGATGATCGCGCCGAGAACCTCCTCGCGCTTGAGGCGATCCTGTCCTCGCTGAACCAGGAGCTCATCATGGTCCGGTCCGGCGAGGCGGCCGTGGACGCGGTGCTCGAGAACGAGTTCGCGGTCATCCTGCTCGACGTCGTCATGCCCGGCATGGACGGCTTCGAGACCGCCGCGCGGATCAAGGAGCGCGGCCGCACACAAGACGCGCCGATCATCTTCCTGACCGCGGCGGGCATGGACCCCGACCTCGCCTTCCGCGGCTACGCGGCCGGCGGTGTCGACTACATCTCCAAGCCGTTCGACCCCTGGGTGCTGCGGGCGAAGGTCTCGCTCTTCGTCGACCTGCACCTGAAGGAGCGGCAGCTCCGCGCGGTCTCCGACCTGTCTTCCCTGCTGTCCGCCATCGAGGAGGCCGCCGCGGGGCTGGCCGGGCTGCCCGCGGCGCTCGCCTCCGGGGCGCTGACCAACTCGGCGCTCAGCGACGGACTCTCCCGGCTAGACGGCGCCATCGCCTCGCTGCGCTCCGCGCTGGGCGACCTCGGGGTCGCGGGCGTCGGCGTCGAGGGCGCCCCGGCTAAGACGGACTGACCGGCCCGAGCTTGCGGTCCCGGTCCGGCCCGAGCGACGGCTGCCAGCCGGCCTTGGTGTGCTCGCGGACGACCTTCGCGGGCACACCCGCCACCATGCACCGGTCCGGGATCACGCCGCGGACCACGGAGCCGGCCGCCACCACCACGTTGCGGCCGATCTCGGCGCCGGGCAGGATGATCGCGCCCGCGCCCAGCCACGTGCCCGCGCCGATGCTGACCGGCCGGTTGACCGGGCGCTGGCGGCCGATCGGCACGTCCGGGTCCTCGTAACCGTGGTTCTGGTCCGTGATGTAGACGTAGGGGCCGGTCCAGACGTCGTCGCCGATCGTTACCGACTCGTGCGCCACGATGTGGCTGCCCCGGCCGATCACGCACCGGTCCCCGATCGTGAGCAGGGTCAGGCCCCAGAGGTCCTGGCCGGGCACGGTGCCCGCGCTGATCGTGACCAGCTGGCCGATGAGGGTATCCTCGCCGACCTCGATGCCGCCTTCGCCGAAGACGGACCCCGGCGGGAACGCCATGATCGAGCCGCGGCCGAACCTCGCGAAGGCCCGGCCGGCCGGCATGTCCGCCGTCACCAGGCCGGCCTGCTGGAACTGGCGCCACCCCCAGTGCACGGCCCGCCAGAGCGCGTCACGCCTGGCCGTGTTGACCCGCCACTTAAGCCTCATCCACCACGTCACGGGGTTATTCTGCCCGCCCGCGGCGGCGGCCGGGCCAGCGGGAGGAGCGCCGCTAGGCCAAGGGAACTCGTTAGGCCAAGGGAAGCAGCGGGGTGCCCGAGCGGCGGGCGGGGCCGACCGAGCGGCCCGTGACGGTCGCGGCCAGCTGGCCGCAGGCGCCGTCGATCTCTCGGCCGCGGGTGTCGCGGACGGTCACCGCGACGCCGTGGTCGGCCACGCGGCGGACAAACTCCTCCTGGACGCCGGGCCGGGAGGCGGTCCACTTGGAGCCGGGCGTCGGGTTGAGCGGGATCAGGTTCACGTGCGCGAGATGCCCGGCCAGCAGGCCGCCCAGCCTGTCGGCGCGCCACGGCTGGTCGTTGATGTCCCTGATCAGCGCGTACTCAATGGATACGCGGCGCCCGCTGGCGGCGGCGTAGTCCCAGGCCGTGTCGAGTACCTCGGCCACCTTCCAGCGCCGGTTGACGGGAACGAGCTCGTCGCGGGCCTCGTCGTCCGGCGCGTGCAGCGAGACGGCGAGCCTTGCCGTGAGCTTTTCCTCCGTTAGCCGCCGGATCGCCGGGACCAGGCCGACGGTGGAGACCGTGAGGTTCCGCTGCGAGATGCCGAGCCCGCCGGGGACCGGGTCGGACAGCCGGTGAATCGCGCCGAGGAGGTTCTTGTAGTTCGCCAGGGGCTCGCCCATGCCCATGAAGACGACGTTGGAGACGCGCGAGGTGCTCGTGGGATGCGCCGGCGCGTCTTGCCTGACGGCCCGCTCCCCGGCGACGACCTGGGCGACGATCTCGGCCGTGGACAGGTTCCTGGTCAGCCCCGCCTGCCCGGTCGCGCAGAACGGGCAGCCCATCCCGCAGCCGGCCTGCGACGACACGCACATCGTGACCCGGTCCGGGTACTTCATCAGCACCGATTCGACCAGGGCGCCGTCGTGCAGCCGCCACAGCATCTTCCGGGTCGCGCCGTTGTCGCAGGTGAGCTCCCGCTCGGAGGTCAGCAGCCGGGGCAGCAGGTCATCGGCGAGGGCCTCGCGGACTCCGGCGGGGAGGTCGGTCATTTCTTCCGGCGCGTCGGTGTACCGTGCGAAGTAGTGCCTGGACAGCTGGTCGGCGCGGAACGGCTTCTCGCCGAGTGCCGTGACAGCCGCACGCCGGCCGGCCAGATCGAGATCGGCGAGATGGCGAGGCGGGTGTGTCACGAGGACTCCGTTCGGGATTCTGCGAGTTTACCGTTCAGTGAGCACTTGATCACGGAGGGCAAGCGGGGCGATAGTGGGAATATGGCAATTATGCTGTCTGGTCCAGATCCGTTCCCGCCGGTCGTCGCGCTGCTCGACAGCGTAAGCCCGTACGGGTCCAGGCGGCTGACGGTCGAGTTCGACGGCACCACCACGGCCGCCTACCTGCGTGACGAGACGACCGTGATCGCCGCCACCTGGATAGCCAACCATGTCCGCGCCCCGCGCACTACTGATCCGGAAAGGGTCAACGCCGGGCAGGCGCCCGTTATGCCCGCCGGACGCACCCGGCACCCGCGCGGCCGGCCGCCGCTCGACCCGGCCAACCTGCAGGCGCTGTGGTTCGAGGAGGGCGACGGCGTCGCGCTGTTCGAGCGCGGCACCCTGCTCGCCGTGATCCCCGGCTGGGCGGACTCCAGCCGCGGCATGCCCGGGTACAGCCGGGACGTGATCGGGCAGACCCCGTTCGCCTGGGCGCTCGACGACGCCATGGACACGCTCGGCCCCCGGGTGGAGCGGGCCGCCGAGTTCTGGAAGTGGCGCAACTCGGCCGGCGGCTGGTCGCAGTTCCAGTCGGCCGCGCTCGGGCACCTGACGTCGCGGCTCGGCCCCGGCGCCCACTACTGGGACGGCGCGCCGGGCAAGCGGCCCGCGATCGGCATCTCTGAGCGTCCGTCCGGGCCCGAACGGCCGTTCACGATCCTGTCCACCATCGGGATGAGCGCGCAGCGGATGCCCGTCGTCGAGCAGGTCGTCGACGACCCCGCCGAGTACTCGCGGATCGAGCTCGCGGTGGCGACCACGCTGCCGCCCGGGGTCGCCGCGCTGGCGTTCCTCTGGCTGGCGGGGTACCCGTGGCGCTCGGTGACCTGGTTCGGCCCTGGGCACAGCGTCCGCTGGTACGACAAGCCGTCCACCTTCCCGCTCGGCGGCGGGTACGAGGGCGTGCTGCTGCTCGAGGACCCCTCCGGGCTCGCCGGCCCGCCCGTGCCCGACCTGTCGGGGTTCTCGGTCGACGGCGATCCGGTCCGCTGGCTGTGGATCGTCCCGATCACCGAGCGGTCCAGGCAGATGGCCAAGGACTTCGGCTCCGCGACCCTGGTCAACCGGCTGGCGGCGCAGGGCAGGAGCTGGATCGTTACTCCCCCGCGGTAAGGGGGCCTCCCCGGGTGCCGTTGAGCCCGGCGGTGGACGGCTCAACGGCACCCGGGAACGGCGGCGCTGCCGGGTTTAGCCCTCGCGTCGTCCCGGTTAGCCGTGGACGTGCAGGTTGACGCCGAGCAGGACGAGCCACCAGAGGAGGATCGCCAGGATGGCGCTGGCCAGCGCGCGCAGCCAGGCGACTCCGAGGTAGCCGTGGTCCCAGGCGATGAAGCCGCCGATGACCACGTACAGCAGGATGATGAAGTTCCTCAGCCATCGAGAGGACATGCCCGGGTCTCCGTTCCTGAAGGCCGTGCTTTTTTGGCTGTTTCGCCGCACCTCAACTGCCTTGAAATTGGGTTGTTAAACGCGAAAACCCCCGGTCCCCGGGCTGGGGTTTGCGTGCATGATGCGGTCTGCCGCGGGTAATTGGGTCATTCCGAACGGGGGCGTGACTTTCGTCTATCCCGCCCCGCCTGAACAATAGATAACTATTGATAATGCGGGGGCGCGTGATACGCCGGTCGTTCTGTCCGTGTGGCGCACCGGGCCGGAGCGTACTGGCTCTGGGTGCCGCAAGGGCGCTAGATACGCCCCTGTGGGCCACAAGGCTAGAATTTGCTGGTCACGGGTGCCGCAAGGCTAGAATTGCTGGTCACGGGTGCCGCAAGGCTAGAATTGCTGGTCACGGGTGCCGCAAGGCCATAACGCTCCTGGCCCTGGGGTCCGCACGGCCAGAACGACGTGACCCGGGGCCGCAAGGCCAGGACGGCGGTGGCCCGGTGTGCCTCAGGGCCAGTTGGGCAGATGCGGTAATTGGTCAGCCGCCGTTTACGGGGCCGGGGCCGGGCGCGGCGGGCGCCTTCCCTCCCGCGAAAGGAACATTCCCGCCGTATAGCCGGGCTTGCGAGCCGGTCGCGGAACATGGTGGATCGCTGGCCACGCGATAGCGTGCACAGCGATCCACGATCCGGGTTGGCGCGGGAGGCGAAGCATGATTCCGTTCGGGATAATGCGGCGCGGGAGCGGCGGGAACGGATAGCTGGGCGGGAGTCCCGGCCGGGGCGGACCTTGCCGTTGGGCGGGGGTTTGCCTGGGGCGCGCGGGCGGCGGGGCGCGGGCGGCGGGGCCCTCCCTGCTACTTGACGAAGAGGGCGAGCAGGAGCCAGACGACCGGGGCGCAGGCGAGCAGGGAGTCGATGCGGTCGAGGATGCCGCCGTGGCCGGGGAGCAGGGTGCCCATGTCCTTGAGGGCCAGGTCGCGCTTGATCATTGACTCGGCCAGGTCGCCGAAGACGGCGGCGGCCAGCGCCGCGATGCCCGTGATGACGCC
Organism: uncultured Actinomycetota bacterium; assembly: GCA_963767685.1. Classification (GTDB taxonomy): domain Bacteria; phylum Actinomycetota; class Actinomycetes; order Streptosporangiales; family Streptosporangiaceae; genus Trebonia. Next base: position 225,132 of record CAVYEZ010000001.1, on the reverse strand, counting down.
CTGCCACCAGTGACCGTGGAGCAGTGCCGGGAGCATGATCCCGCCCGCCACGACGCAGAGGAGCGCGGAGCCGGCGAGGCCTTCCCAGGTTTTCTTCGGGGAGATGACCGGGGCCATCTGGTGGCCGCCGGTGAACGGGGTGAGCGTGATGCCCGCGAAATAACCGCCGATGTCGCTGCAGATCGTCAGGACGATGAAGATCAGCACGCGCTTGCCGCCGTCGTGCCCGGCGAGCATCGCCGCGACGCAGGAGCCGAGCAGCGGCAGGTAGGCCGTCGCGAACACGCCCGCGGTGACGTCCTTCACGTAGCCGTCGGTGCCGCGGAACATCCGGTAGACGAGGATGCCGAGCAGCGTGAGCGCGAACGCCGCCATGACCGCGCCGCCCGCGGCCCAGTAGGCGGCGGTCACCATCGCCGCGCCGCCGAGCGCGACGGGGACGAACGGGACGTTGATGTCCTTGGTCTTCATCGCGGCGCTGAGCTCGTGCAGGCCGATCGCGAGGGCGGCGCCCATGTAGATGAGGAACGTCGCCTTCACCGTGAGCAGGGTGAGCAGCGCCAGGCCGCCGAGGAGCACGCCCACGCCGATCGCGACGGGCAGGTTCCGCCCGGTCCTGATGTGCCGGGGCACGGCCGGCTCCGGCTCGGGGGCCGGGCCTTCCGGGACCGGGTCGTCGGGGATGATGTCGCTGGTACGCACGAGACGCTCGCTTGCGAAGGGGCCGGATCTCAGATCTCGAGCAGCTCGGCTTCCTTGTGCTTGAGCAGCTCGTCGATCTTCGCGACGTACTGATCGGTGAGCTTCTGCAGCTCACCCTCGGCGCGGCGCACCTCGTCCTCGCCCGCCTCGCTGTTCTTGACCAGCTTGTCGAGCGCGTCCTTGGCGTGCCGCCGGATGTTGCGGATGCTGATGCGGCTGTCCTCCGCCTTGGACCTGGCGGTCTTGACGTACTCCCGGCGGCGTTCCTCGGTCAGCTCGGGGAAAACCACCCGGATCAGCACGCCGTCGCTGGTCGGGTTGACGCCCAGGTCGCTGTTCCTGATCGCCTTCTCGATGGCGGCCGCGGAGCCCTTGTCGAAGGGCTGGATCGTGATCATCCGCGGCTCAGGGACGTGGAACGAAGCGAGCTGGTTCAGCGGCGTCTGCGTGCCGTAGTACTCGGCCGTGACCTTCGAGAAAACGCTGGGGGTAACACGGCCGGTGCGGATGTTGCTGAAGTCTTCCTGTGCGACCGTGACGGCCTTGTCCATCTTCTCTTCGGCCTCGAAGAGGGTGTCATCGATCATGGTTCAGCTCCTGTGCACAGACGGCGGCGTTGACCACACTACCCGGATACACGTGCGTCGCGCGGCCCCGTGTCACATGCACTGCGTGGCCGCGCGACGCGCGTTGTCACTGCTATTTGCTGCCGTACGCCTTATCGGGCCTGGTCTCAGGCCTGGCCGACGCGGAAGCGGGCGAAGGCCTTGACGTTCACCTGGCCGACCGCGAGGACCGACTTGACGGTCTGCTTCGGGTCCTTCACCGACGCCTGCTCGGTGAGCACGACGTCCTTGAAGAAGGCGCCGACGCGGCCCTCGACGATCTTCGGGATCGCCTGCTCGGGCTTGCCTTCCTCGCGGGTGATCTCCTCCGCGATCCGGCGCTCCTTCTCGACGACGTCGGCGGGCACCTCGTCGCGGGTGACGTACAGGGCGCCGGCCGCGGCGATCTGCTGCGCGATCTCCTTGGCGACCTCTTCGTTGGCCGCGTCCAGCTGGACGAGGACGCCGATGGTCGGCGGCAGGTCCCGGTCGGACTTGTGCAGGTAGGTGGCCACGTAGCCGCCGTCGAGGAGGGCGTACCGGCCGAGCTCGAGCTTCTCCTTGATGGACGCGCTCGCGTCCTCGATGAGCTGCTCGACGGTCTTGCCGTTCTCGGCCACGGTCGCGAGCAGGGCCAGCCGGTCGGCGGGCTTGTTCGCGATGGCCGCCTTCGCGATCTTGGCGGCCAGCTCCTGGAAGCCGTCGTTCTTGGCCACGAAGTCGGTCTCGCAGTTCACCTCGACCAGGACGCCCGCGCTCGTGCCGTCGAGCTCAGCGGTCACCAGGCCGTTGGCGGCGGTCCGGTCGGCCCGCTTGCCCGCGTCCTTGACGCCCTTCTTGCGCAGCAGATCGATGGCCTCGTCGATGTTGCCGTCGGACTCGGCCAGGGCATTCTTGCAGTCCATCATGCCGGCGCCGGAGAGGTCCCGGAGCCGCTTGATGTCAGCGGCGGAAAAATTCGCCATTGTCTCTTCCTCGCTCTGGAGTGGTAGTCAGCGTCACTCGGCGTCGGTGGCGGCCTCGACGGCGGCGTCGGCCGGGGCCTCGGCGGCCGACTCGGCGATCCGGTCCTCGGACGGCAGGGCCTCCGCGATCTCGGCGTCGGCGTCGGCCTCGCTGCTGATGGCCGACTCCTGGACTTCCGCGTCCGGCGCCTCCTGGGCTTCCGCGACTTCCGCGACTTCCGTGGCGGGGGCCTCCTGGGCTTCCGCGACTTCCGCGGCGGGGGCCTCCTGGGCCTCCGCGGCCGGGGCCTCCTGGGCCTCTGCGGCCGGGGCCGCGGCGGGGCCCTCAAGCAGGGCGCGCTCCCACTCGGGCAGCGGCTCGTCGCCCGCCGTCGTGAACTGGTCCTCGGCCGGCTTCTCGTCGGTCACGGCCGCGCCCGCGCGGGACATGAGGCCGTCGGCCACCGCGTCGGCGACCACCCGGGTGAGCAGCGCCACGGAGCGGATCGCGTCGTCGTTGCCCGGGATCGGGTAGGTCACCTCGTCCGGGTCGCAGTTCGTGTCGAGGATCGCGACGACCGGGATGTTCAGCTTGCGCGCCTCGTTGACCGCGATGTGCTCCTTCTTGGTGTCCACCACCCAGATGGCGCTCGGCACGCGGGCCATGTCCCTGATGCCGCCCAGGGTCTTGTCAAGCTTGTCACGCTCGCGCTTGAGGCCGAGCAGCTCCTTCTTGGTCATGCCGGAGCCCGCCACGTCGCCGAAGTCGAGCTCCTCAAGCTCCTTGAGTCGCTGCAGCCGCTTGTAGACGGTGGAGAAGTTGGTGAGCATGCCGCCCAGCCAGCGCTGGTTCACGTACGGCATGCCGACCCGGCGCGCCTGCTCGGCGATCGCCTCCTGGGCCTGCTTCTTCGTGCCGACGTAGAGGATCGTGCCGCCGTGGGCGACCGTCTCCCTGATGAACTCGTACGCGGTGTCGATATAGGAGAGCGACTGCTGCAAGTCGATGATGTAAATGCCGTTGCGCTCGGTGAAGATGTAACGCTTCATCTTCGGGTTCCAGCGCCGGGTCTGGTGCCCGAAGTGGACGCCGCTCTCGAGGAGCTGCTTCATCGTTACGACCGTAGACATCGCGGTCCTTCCATTCGTGCGCACGACATCGTGGACGCCACGGCAGTTGCCGTTCTCGTCTCTCGTCGTGTCTCGTCGTGCGCGGCTCGGTTATCTGTCCTGGTGCCCGCTGGCTCACCTGAGTGGCCGCCGCGTCATGCCGCCGGCCTTGCGGTCGGCGGACCGAGTGACGCGGCCCGCGCCTAGTCGGCGCGGCGCGCAAGCACGCGAAATGTGGTTGCCGGTTGGCGTCTGCTTGGCATCTGCCCCGCGTGCCTCTGCGGCCCGCGGCTAGGCAACCTTGTCTATTCTACAGTCTCGCCTCACGGCTCTGTGTCACAGACATCCACACACAACGGTGAACTGAGGGTGTCTATTTCGGGTGACCGGTTTGCTCGTGCGCTTGCCCGGGGGTTGTCCGCGGGTTTGTCCGGGGTTTGCCCGGCCTGGCTTAGACGGCGGCGAGGATGTCGACGACGAAGACCAGCGTATCGGTGCCCGTGATGCCCACCTGCGACTCGCCGGCGGAGCCGTAGGCGTCGGCCGGCGGGATGACCAGCAGCACGCGGCTGCCGGCCGTCTGGCCGACCAGGCCCGCGTCCCAGCCCTTGATGACCTGGCCTTCACCGATCGCGGTGGCCAGCGGCGCGCGACTCGACCAGGAGGAGGCGAAGACCCGCCCGGTCCGCCAGAGGACGCCGGTGTACTGGACGGCGATGTCCTGCCCCTTCTTCACGACGGGGCCGGTTCCCTTGACGAGGTCTTGCACGCGCAGGGTATCCGGCGGCGCGGTCCCGCCCGGAATCGCGATCGACGGCCCGGCCGCGCTGTTCGCCGCCGTCGGCGGGGTGACCGTGGGCAGCGGGCCGCCGCCGTTGGCTGTCTGCGGGCCGGGGACGCCCGCGGTGGCGAACGCCGAGACCATGTCGACGACGAACACCAGCGTGTCGTTGGCGCCGATGCCCTGCGCCGAGTTGCCTGAGCTGCCGTAGCCGTCGGCCGGCGGGATCACCGCGAGGACCCGGCTGCCGACTTGCTGCCCGACAAGCGCCCGCCGAAGCCCGGGAAGCAGCTTCCCGACGAACAGCGACGGGACCCTCGCGGTGTAGGAGGAGCCGAGTAGCTTGTGCGTCGTGCCTGACCAGACATAGGCGGCGTAGTCGCCGACCAGGCCCGCGGAGGAGGTCAGCGTCGTGCCCGTGCCCTGGATGAGGGTCTTGACGTAGAGCGACGGGTCGGCCTGCTGCCCGGGGAACGTCACGTCCGCGGCGGCGCCGAACGTCCCGGTGACGGTCACCGCGCCGTTCGCCGACTGCGGCTTGACCGTGGCGCGGTACCCGGCCGCGCACCCTTGATCCCAGGAGGCGGTCTCCGGGCCGGCTTGTTCGCCCGGAGTTGCGATTTCACGCTCCCGCCCAGCGGCTGGCTGAAGCCGTCGTCTACGAGGTCGGCGCACCAGTCCGCGGCGGCCGACGCGGACGTGTCGCCGTCCGGCGCGACCCCCGGCTGCCCGCTGGCCGCGAGCGCGATGCTCTGGCCGGCGGCGTACCATTTCGACGAGCAGGCCCCCGTGCACGGCTTTGCCCCGCTGCCGTACATGACGCCGTCTTCGACCAGCTGGCCCGGGTGGCCCTGGCGGTCGCCGGCCTCGCAGCCCTGCACCCACTGGCTGACGCCAATCCCGTCGGCCGCGCCGGGGCGCTGACTGGCCGGCGCCGCGCTCAGGTCCGCCGTGCACGCCCTTGCCAGCTCGCCGACCGGGCCGGTCACCAGGCCCGCGCCCTGGTGCCCGGCGGCAAGCTCGAAGTTCTGGCCGAGGGCGTACCAGTTCTGACTGCGGGTTCCCGCCAGGTTGGCGTAGGCCAGCCCGCCCGCGATGAGGGCCACGGCGGTGGCGGCCGTCACGTAGATCTGCCAGAGCTGGTTCCGGCGCCGTCGTCGCCGGCCGGACCTGCGGGCGCCGGCTTCCGCGGTGGCCGCCTGAGGGGTGGCCGCTGCCACCAGGGCCGCTGCCACCGGGGCCGCTGCCACCGGGGCCGCTTGCGATGTGCGCGCTCTCACCGCGCGCTCTGCTACTGCGCCAGCTGCCACTGTCCTTACGGCGGGAACCGCGGGAGTGGGTGTCCGGATCCACAGCGGCCATCCCGGCGGCGGTGCCGGCCAGGACGGATCTGGCCTCCATCGTGGCGACGGAGCGAATCCCGGCGGCGGCGCGGGCCAGTTGGGCGGCGGGTTAAATCGAAGGGAGTCACCGGGCGGGAGCGGGGACATCAACAATCCTTGTCATGCTGAGGCATCGACGTGGCGGCTCGGTGCACTGGTGCCGGATGCCCGGAGGCGGCCAATAGTCACGATTGTGACGCCAGTGCCGAATCACCGGTTAACCCTTGCAGGCTTTATGCAGATGAGTGGTGCACGTTATTCATTTGCCACCTGGGAGTGCCCTCGACCGGCTGCCGGCTACTTGACCTGGAACCCGCTGATCCCCTCGGGCGGTTCGGCCTGCACGCGGACATCCTCCACCACGGCAGCGGGCGGGCCGTGCCGTGACCACTCCACCAGGCGGTCGACTTCCCCGGTGCCCCCTTCGAAGACCGCCTCGACATCGCCGTCCGGGAGGTTCCGCACCCAGCCGCGCACGCCGTGCCGCTCCGCCATCCGGCGGCAGGTGTCGCGGAAGAACACGCCCTGCACGCGTCCCGAGATCAGCAGCCGATAGCGAACCACAGAGACACGGTACGCGGCCGGCTCACCGGACGAGGCGGAAGAACGACCGGACCTCGTCAACGAACAGGCCCGGTTGCTCGAAGGCGGCGAAGTGGCCGCCCCGGGCCGGCTCGTTCCAGTACCGGATGTCGGTGAAGCGTTTCTCGGCCCACCGGCGGGAGGGACGCTGGAGTTCCTTCGGGAAGACCGAGCAGCCGGCCGGAACGCTGACCGTGTCGGTGAGCCGCCCGGAGATCCACTGATTCACCTGCCGCATGCTCTGCCAGTACAGCCGGGCCGCCGATGCCCCGGTGCCCGGCAGCCAGTAGAGCATGAGATTGTCCAGCAGCTCGTCGCGGGTTAGCACACTCTCCAGCTCGCCGCCGCAGTCGGTCCAGGCCCAGAACTTCTCGATCACCCAGGCGCAGAGCGCCGCCGGTGAGTCAACCAGCGCGTAGCCGATCGTCTGCGGCCTGGTGGCCTGCTCGGCGGAGTAGCCGGAGTCCTGCTCGCCGCTGCGCCTGAGCGCGACAAGGGCCTCGCGCTCCCGGTCGGTGAGGGATCCGAAGGTGGCCGGGTCTGGCGGCGCCAGCGGAGGGACCAGGTGGATCCCCGCGACGTGGCCAGGGTCCTGGCGGCCGATGCAAGCGCTGACACTGGTTCCCCAGTCGCCGCCCTGCGCGCCGTAGCGTCGGTATCCAAGCCGGGCCATCAGCTGCGCCCAGGCGGCGGCGATCCGCTCCACGCCCCAGCCCGCCCGCGCGGGCTTCCCGCTGAACCCGTATCCCGGCAGCGACGGGCACACCACGTCGAACGCGTCGGCCGCGGCGCCGCCGTGGGCGGCCGGGTCGGTCAGCGGCCCGATTGCCTTCAGGAACTCCACCACCGAGCCCGGCCAGCCGTGCGTCATGATCAGGGGCAGCGCCCCCTCGTGGGGCGAGCGGACGTGGATGAAGCGGACCGGCAGCCCGTCGATCTCGGTGCTGAAATGGCCCAGTGCGTTGAGTCGCGCCTCGACCACGCGCCAGTCGTAGCCGTCCGTCCAGTAGGCGCACAACTCCTGCAGGTAGGGCAGAGGGACGCCTTGCGCCCAGCCATCGGCAGTCGCGGGCTCCGGCCACCGGGTACGGCCAAGGCGCCGCCGCAGGTCGGCCAGATCCTCCTCAGGGACCTCGATGCGAAACGGGACGACGTCAGCGCAAATGCCGATCACCTCCATATCCCGCTCCAGGCCTACCCGCGCGCCCCGGGCCAATGCCTTAGCGGAACAACCCGCTGGCCATTTATGCCGTAGGGATCGAAGATTGTTGCCGTGTCCTTTACCGACCTGAGTGCGCCGGAACGTCTTCTCTGGCAGGCGTTTACCCGCGGTGCCTGGGTGGACCTGCGGGAAGGCGATCCGGTGGCCGATGGCCTCGATGCCGCACCGCAGTGGGGAGACGGACGTGTCATCCGGGCCGAGGTGATCAGTGCCCTGCTGCTCGGCGCGCGGGACATTGAGCCCGGTTACATGCCTGGCGTGCGCCTGCGCGGGGCCAGGATCAGCGGTCGCCTCGACCTGATGGGCGCCGACCTGGCGCATCCGCTTGTCTGCGAGTACTGCTACTTCACCGAAGAGCCCCGCTTCGTCGAGTGCTCGGCCAGGTCCGTGCGGATCATCGGCAGTCGCTTGCCGGCCTTCAACGGGACCAGGATGCGCCTAACCGGGATCCTTAACCTGTGGGACTCCGCGATCGCCGGAGTACTCAGGCTAGACAACGCAAAGGTGGAGGGTCACCTCTGCCTGAGCGGTGTGTCGGCCGGCGCGGGCGACGGGTCACCCGCGATAGCCGCGTACGGGCTCACGGTGGACGGCGGGCTGGAAGGCGCCAGGCTGCGCGCCCGCGGGCCGATTGTCATGGAGCATGCCGCGATTAGCGGCACCCTCGAACTGGAAGGCGCTCATGTCACCTGCCCGGGGCAGCGCGCACTGACCCTGGACCGGGCCGTGATCGGAAAGCTCGACTGCCGGGGCGTCGTTGTCGAGGGAGAGACCCGCATGCATAACTCCCGCATCGGGGCGAGCTTGATCTTCAGCGGGGCGCGGCTGGACAACCCCGGAGGGGTGGCGCTCAGTGCCGGGGGGCTGACCGCCGAGGGCGGGCTCTTCCTTAACGAGTCCTTCACGGCACTCGGCGAGATCAGGTTGTACGGCGCTGGCCTGGCGGCAAACCTGACCCTGTCAGGCGGGACGATGAGGAATCCCGGCGGGTCCGCCCTGAACCTGAACCGGGCCAGCGTGGGCGTCTTCCACGCGCTCGGTCTAGTGGCCGAGGGACAGGTCAGCCTCATCGGCGCGCGGATTGCCAGCGACGCTGACCTGAGCGGCGCCCGTCTCACCGGCAGCGGAGCCGACCCGGTCCTGGCGGCCGATAGCGCCTCCGTCGGCGGTGCGCTCGTTCTGAGCGGGCTGACGGCAGACGGAGAGATCTGCCTGCGCACCGTCCAGGTCGGCCAGCGAATACTGCTGCTTGACTCCCGACTCGCCAACCACGGCGGGATCGCGCTGCGGCTGTCCAGGGCGCAGGTGGGCGCCGACGTGTTCTGCGACGGCATGACCGCGGCGGGCAAGATGAGGGTGGCCGGGGCCACGATCGGCGGCACGCTCGGCCTCAAGCGGGCCAGGATCCGGAACGTGGCCGGCACGGCGCTGGATGCCGTGGCCCTGGATGCGGGCGAACTTGGGCTCCGGCTCGCGGAACCACCGGAAGGCCTGGTCGACCTGCGCCACGCGCGCGTGCGGATCTTCCGGGACGATCCCGCCAGCTGGCCGGCCCTGCTCAGCATCGACGGCCTGACCTACGACGCGCTGGAACCGCGGCTGCCCGCGCGGCAGCGCCTGCAGTGGCTTGCCCGGGACCCTAACGGCCACCAGCCGCTGCCGTATGAGCAGCTCGCCGCGCATTACGCGGCCATCGGCCAGCCGGCGGAAGCTCGCCGCGTCATGTATGCCAGCGAGCGCATCGTGCGCCGGAACATGACGCCGTTGCCCCGGGCGTGGAGCTTTCTCCAGGACGTCACGATCGGGTACGGATATCAGCCCTGGCGGGCCGTCGCCTGGCTCGCTTTGCTCCTCATCGCGGGAAGCATCACCTTCGGCGTCGAGCCGCCCCCGCCATTCGGATCGGGCAGCGCGCCGCACTTCAACGCCGTCATCTACACCCTTGACCTCCTGCTCCCCGTCGTCGATCTCGGCCAGAAGCACGCGTTTGACCCGGCCGGCGCCGAGCAGTGGCTCTCCTACCTGCTGGTGGCCGCCGGCTGGGTGCTCGTCACCACCGTGGCGGCAGGCGCGGCGCGAGTGCTGAGCCGGCGGTAGCCCCGCTGGGCTTAACGCGCGGGCCGTGGGCGGACTACGCGCGCGGGTGGGCCTGGCGGTAGGTCGCCTTCAGGCGCTCGGCCGAGACGTGGGTGTAAATCTGCGTGGTCGCCGGGGAGGCGTGGCCGAGGATTTCCTGCACGCTGCGCAGGTCGGCGCCGCCCTCGAGCAAGTGAGTGGCCGCGGTGTGCCTGACGGCGTGCGGGCCCGCGTCCGGCAGCCTCGCGTGCACGATGCGGCGCGCGGTCCGCGGGTCGATCCGGCCGCCCCTGGCCCCGAGGAAGAGCGCCGCCCCGCTGCGCTCGTTCGCCAGCGCGGGGCGCCCGTCCGCCTCCCAGCGCGCCACGGCCCGCATCGCGGGCAGGCCGACCGGCACCACCCGCTCCTTCCCGCCCTTGCCGAGGACCCGGACCGTGCGCCGCTCGGCGTCGAGTCCCCCGGTGTCGAGCGCGCACAGCTCACCGACCCGGATCGCGGTGGCGTACAGCAGCTCGAGAACGGCGGCGTCGCGCATCGCCAGCGCCGCGGCGGCCGCCTCGCCGGCCGCGGACTCGCGCTGCGCGTGGTCGTCGCAGCCCGCGAGCACGGCGTTCATCTCTTCCCGTCTCAGCACCCGCGGCAGCACCGGCCGTGCCTTGGGGGTGCCGAGCTGCGGGCCCGGGTCGGCCGCCAGCCAGCCCCGCCGGCAGGCGTACGCGGTGAAGGCGCGGGCCGCCGCGCCGCGCCGGGCCAGCGTGGCCCGGGCGGCGCCCGCCCCGTGCTGGCCGGCCAGCCAGCCCCGCAGCGTGGCCAGGTCAAGCGCCCCGGGGTCCGCGACGCCGTGCCGGGACGCGTGCTCAAGCAGCGACCGGACGTCACCCAGGTAGGCGCGGACGGTGTGCCGCGACAGGGACCGCTCGGCCGCGAGGTGCCGGCCGAACTCGGCCAGCGCCGAGCTCAGCGCCGCGGGCAGGCCCTCGGCCGGGTCGCTCCTTGCGGGGTCTGCTGCCATGGGCAAAAGTGTGGACCCCCGCGCGGGCCGGGACAAGCACGCGCCCCGCTCAGGGGCGGCGCAGCCGCCAGCCGTCGTCGCACCGCTCGACGAACCCGCCGGTCGCGAGCTGGCCCAGCAGGGTCGCCGTCGCCGCCGGGGCCAGCCCCGCCCGCTGCGCCACCCGGACCGTTCCCACGCCGCCCCGGCCCGGCATCGCGTCCAGGACCCGGGCCGACTCCAGGTCGAGCAGGTCGCGGGGCAGCGCGCCGGCCACTCCCCCGCCGGGCCGCCGCGCCCGGCTCGCCCACCGGGGACAGGTGCTCGATCACCTCGGCCGCGCTGGTCACCAGCGTCCCCTGCCACTCGCGAGCCGGGCACGCTGGATCGCGTGCAGGAAGCTAGATTCGTCAACCTTGACCCGAATGTCATCTCCTGTTGGTACACCAATAGAGAGGTAGCGCAAAGGGGGGAAGATGCCAAACATCGAGCCGCAGGGGGAGGTTCCCGGCGTCAGCATTAGTGGCAGCCAGGGGGTACAGGTCGGCTCGGGCAACACGATGTATTCCAACTGGGCACCGAAGCCTCCGCTTGACCCGGCTGTTGTGGGCGCTCTTAACCCGCATGTGGCAGTCGCCCAGTTGCAGCAGGTGTCCCACGAGGAACTCGTGAACTTCTTCGCCAGGGCGTCGCCGGATGACGTGTGTGAGATCCTTGACACCTTCTTCTATTCTGACCTGCCCAAGCTCGCGACGGCACTAGCTGACATCAACCGTCGCAAGGCAAGGGAACTGATCAGCGGGACTATCGGCACGAACATCATTGACGATCTGCCAGAAGCAGCCGAAGCGATTACCCGCGAGGCTGCGAGGCTGGGATGGGCTGATGCCGGAACCCTGGATGTTTTCACTAAAGGGTATGCCCGGAAGTACAACAACGGGCACGTCTTCTGGTCTAAGCGATTCGGCACGCGGACGACGGTGGGCGCAATAGACGATTGGGTAGAAGATGATGAAGAGAATATCACCTGGGGATTCCCTGTTGGCGACCAGGAAACGGCGCCGATCTCGCCTTTCGGCACAGAAGGCATCCGGAAGAATTCGAACTGGGCACGGTCTACTCATCCAAGCACGGTATTTTCCGTGTAGTTTATGCGCAAATACATGAGACGAGGGCGGCAGCGGCGGCTGGCTGGGGTTTCCCATCAGGGAGGCGGAGGATAGTCGCGACGAGCAGGTACAAAACTTCGAAGGCGGCGTAATCTATTCTTACTCCATCCCAGTTGGAGATGGCACGGATAGACCACCAGCCATATTCGCGGTGCGCCGGGAAGTAATGTCCGTCCTGCCTGACCAGGGCTGGCAACCTGTCTCAGATGAAATCGTCAACTAGAACTTGTTGACCTGGATATTGCCGTCACCGACCTGGACGCCCTTGGAGTCCTTGATCGTCACGTTGTACTTGCCGGACCTCGCGCCCGCCTGATCGACAAGTTCCATGAGTGCCCTCGCCGTCGTGACGAGTTCGCCGTCATCTCCCGCCCCGGCTTCGGTAAGCTTCTTTGCGAGCGGTGCCGCGTACGTCTCCGGGTCCGCCTGGTGCTCGGACAACACGATCTCGGCGCTCGCGTTCCCCCTGAAGCGCTGGCTCACGAGATCGTGCAGCTTCGCGTACGTCGCCTTCGCCTTTTCCTTCACGTCATCCTTGAGCGCTTCCAGGGCTCCCGCACTCGCCCCCGTGGCAAGCGCCGTCAAGATCAGCGTGACCTCTTCCATCCGTTCCCCCTTGGCCTGTCATTCAGCTTAACAGTTGCGTCCTGGCTGGCACTTGCCCAAATCCCGCATCGGGATCTTCTTGCGGTCACAGGTCCGGGCGAAGCCATACCTCGTACTCGCCGTCCCACAAGGTCACGTTTCCATTCTCGAAGAACTGAATACGACCAGACCCGTCCGCGCCAGCAGGCTGCTCTTCAGTCACCGGGAAGCCAAGTCGCCCGCGCAGACTATCGCCCGCCCTAGCAAAGAAGTTCACGAGTTCGCGGTGCTCTAGCTCCCGCAACTGGGCGACTGCGATATGGGGGTTGAGATCGCGCATGGCAGCGGGGTCAAGCGGAGGCTTCGGTGCCCAGTTGTTGTACTGGTTGCCCGGACCTACCTGTACCCCCTGGCTGCCGCTGACGCTGATGTCGGGAACCTCCCCCGAGGGTTCTTGCTTCGACATCGACCCCTCACAGGCAACGGATCGTCGTGGACACATCACAGTATGCCCGTGACCAGTTACAGCGCCACCGAACACCGGGGTCTGGCAAGCGCCATGCGGGGCGACCGTGGCAGAGAAGCTATTCGGGCAGAGCCCAGCAATCTCGATGAGGCTCCCCATCAGGAGGTCGGGACCGGATCATATGTCGTCGTCGCGGACTTCAACGTTGTCCCACTGGGGGTCGGCATCGACCGTGCACCGCCCCCAGAAGACGCCCAGCTTCCGGAGGACGACGGCAGCCGCCAGCAGGAGGGCACTGTTAATCTCAAAGTCCGGATCGATCAGAATCCGCGGAAGTTCGTGGGCGACCTCGTGCCGATGCTGGTGAACCTCTTCAAGTACATCCGCCTGCTCTTGCGTGAGCGCGCCGCCCTCGACCAGCCAGGAGACGGACGCCGTGTAGACGCTCATGTCACGGGCGCGGACATCCGCCTTGTAGTCGGGGCGCAGGACCTTCTTGCCGTTCTCTTCACGCCCGGTCCAGAAGAAGCCCCTGACGCCATCGACGACCTGGAGCCTGATCAGCTCGTACGCGGCCAGGAAGGCACCAGCCCGGATCAGCGTCCGCGTCATCGACTCGGGGCGAGTTTCGCCATCAGCCGGGCTTCGTAGTCGTCCACGGTCGGAGTATGGCAGCGCTCAGCCTTATCGCCCGCGCCGCCGAGGCGCGGCAGCTGCACCTTGTCACCGAGGTCACCGGCCCTGGCGAGCTCACAGAACGGGCTCTTGCCCCTGGCCCGGGAGGTCTCCCGGGCGCCCCGGGAAGTCCTGCTGTGGAACAAGGCGAAGTTCCCTTCCCGTTCAGCCATCTCACCAGGGACGCCAACACTCGACCTGTGATCACGGCCAGTCGGCGGCGAGCCGCTAGCCGGGCCGTCACCGGGACCGGGCCGCGAAAAAATGCAGCCTTCGCGAAGGGATACTGCGGTCATGACAGTCTGGAGCGCGCGGGAACCGGCGCCTAGCCGCACGCTGACCGAGGCGGATTTCGATGTCCCATTGGCGACTCCGCGACCCTGGCGCCACCGGCGGTTAGTCCTTGAAGACGTCGGCGGCGGTCTTGGCCGTAATGGCGCGGTCGAACCACTGGTTCAGCTGGGACAGGTCGCCGCTGCCGTCGACCAGGGCACGCTGGGCGTCGGTCGGCTTGAGGCCGCGTACGTCGAGAACCCTGAGGAGCTTCTCCGCCGCGTCGGCGACGGCACCCCGCTCGATGCCCCGCTCAATACCGACCCGGACGTAGCTCTCGATGAAGTCGTCCTCGTACTCGGTGGTTGCCATCAGTTCCTCCAGGTGCCGCCGGGCGGCTTGGGAAGCTCTCTTCAGGATAATCGCAGCCAGCCGCTTGCGCTGGGCGGCAGAGGCGCCGGTGTCGCGGATGGCCTCAAGGACGCGGGCCGCGCCGGCCTCGGACTCCATGTCCAGGGCGGGCAGGCAGGCCAGGAACAGCAGCAGGTACGGGCCCGCGCCCTGATCTGACGGCGCGTGGGCGGGGTCGATGACGATGGGCCAGAGGTCCCAGCCGGGGTGGCCCATCGGGATGGCCTTGCGGCACCTCGCGGCCTCGCGGGGGTCGGGGCACACGACGATCAGGACGGCGCGCGGGCACTGGACCGCCTCGCGGAGGTTAGCGAGGTAGGCAGGCCAGGCGTAGAACTTGCCATTGCAGGAGCCCTGGAATGACTCAGCGACGGTCAGGACTTTTGCCCGCTGCGCTTTGCGAGAAGCGATCATCCACGAGAGGAGACTTCGGCCGGGTCGCTCCTTGCGGGGTCGGCAGCCATGGGCAAAAGTGTGGACCCCCGCGCGGGCCGGGACAAGCACGCGCCCCGCTCAGGGGCGGCGCAGCCGCCAGCCGTCGTCGCACCGCTCGACGAACCCGCCGGTCGCGAGCTGGCCCAGCAGGGTCGCCGTCGCCGCCGGGGCCAGCCCCGCCCGCTGCGCCACCCGGACCGTTCCCACGCCGCCCCGGCCCGGCATCGCGTCCAGGACCCGGGCCGACTCCAGGTCGAGCAGGTCGCGGGGCAGCGCCGCCGGCCACTCCCCCGCCGGGCCGCCGCGCCCGGCTCGCCCACCGGGGACAGGTGCTCGATCACCTCGGCCGCGCTGGTCACCAGCGTCCCCTGCCACTCCCTGATGATCTGGTGGCAGCCGGCGGACAGGTCAGAGGTGATCGGCCCGGGCACCGCCATGAGGCGACGGCGCAGGTCCCTGGCGTAGCGCGCGGTGTTGACCGCGCCGCTGCGCTCGCCCGCCTCCACTACCAGCGTCCCGGTCGCCAGCGCGGCGATCATCCGGTTGCGGACGAGGAACCTGAGCCTGCTCACGCGCCGGGCCGGCGGCCACTCGCTCACGAGCACGCCCTGGGCGGCGATCGCGTCGAACAGTTCCGCGTGCGCGGTCGGGTAGGGCACGTTCACGCCGCAGGCGAGCACGGCGACGGTGACCCCGTCGGCGGCGAGCGCGCCCCGGTGCGCCGCGGCGTCGACACCGAAGGCGCCGCCGGACACAACCGCCAGGCCGCGCGCGGCGACGGACGCAGCGAACTCGGCCGCCACGTACGAGCCGTAGGCGGTGGCGGCCCGCGAGCCGACGATCGCGACCGAGCGAAGGCAGCCGAACCGCAGGTCGGCCTGGCCACGCAGCCACAGCGCGTAGGGCTGGTCATCCGCGAGGTCCGCCAGCTGACCGGGCCATTCCGGGTCGCCCGGGCACACCAGCCTGATCCCCGACGCGCCGAAGGCGAGCACCTCCTCCGGCGTCGGCAGCTCCGGCAGCCGGGTGCGCCACCGCTCCATGGCCGCCTTGATCGCCGGGCCGACCGCGTTGCCGGTGAGTCCGGTCGTGCCGAGCAGGCGGCCCGACTTGATCGCCGCCAGCGTCACGGCCGCGCCGTGCACCCGGATCAGCTGCGCGAGCCAGCGGTCGGCGGGCTCCGCCAGGTACGTCAGCGCCGCGCGGGCGTACGCCTCGTCGGTTAGCCTGCCGTTCACTGAGCTACCCCTAGCCATAGTCCGATCGCGAGGTTGACCTGGTCGGGTCCCGGCTGGTCGCGGTCGGCCAGGTCGGCCAGGGACCAGGCGACGCGGACGATCTTGTCCGCGCCCCGTGCCGATACGTGGCCGAGCTCCATGGCCCGGTCCAGCGAGGTGAGGGCCCCGGGCCCGGGCGGGAACGCCCGGCGCAGCGCCGTGCCGGGAACCTCGGCGTTCACCCGCCACGGGGTCCCCGCCAGCCGGGCGGCGCACCGCTCGCGGGCGGCGGCGACCCGCTCGGCGACGACGGCGGACGGCTCGGCGAACTTACGGTCGTAGAGCATGTCGCGACGGGATACCGGCTGCAGGCGGACCTTGACGTCGACCCGGTCGAGCAGCGGCCCGGAGATCCGGGCGAGGTACCGCCGCCGGGTCGCCGGCGAGCAGGAGCACCCGCTCTTGCCCGGTCCCGCCGTCTTCGCGCACGGGCAGGGATTCGCGGCGAGGACGAGCGTGAACCGGGCGGGGAACACGGCCTGCGTCCCGGCCCTGGCGATCACCACCTGGCCGGATTCGAGGGGCTGGCGCAGCGCGTCGAGAACGTCGCGGTGGAACTCGGGCGCCTCATCGAGGAAGAGGATGCCTCGATGGGCCAGGCTCACGGCGCCTGGGTGGATGACGCTGCTACCGCCGCCAACGATCGCGGCTTTTGACGACGTGTGGTGCGGTGCGCTGAACGGCGGGACCGTGAGCAGCCCGCAACCGGGCGGGAGGCGCCCGGCGACCGAGTGGATCGAGGTGACCTCGATCGCCGCCGCCACCTCCAGCGGCGGCAGGATCGTCGGCAGCCGCTCGGCCAGCATCGTCTTCCCCGCGCCCGGCGGCCCGAGGAGCGACAAGTTGTGCCCGCCCGCCGCGCAGATCTCCACCGCGAGTCGCGCCTCCGCCTGGCCGAGCACTTCGGCCAGGTCCAGCTTCTTGGCCAGTGCGAAGCGCGAGTCGGGCGCCGGCTCCGGTGGCGGCTCAGGAGCGGCGGGCAGAGCCGGGGGCGGGCCGCCGCGCAGCCAGACGATCACCTCGAGGAGGCTGCTCGCGCCGACCGCCTGGACGCCGGGGACCAGGGCGGCCTCCGCGACGTTCTGCGTCGCGACCACCACGGTGTCCACGTCCGCCGCGGCCGCGACCACCGCGGGCAGAACCCCGGGCACCGGGCGCAGCCGCCCGTCGAGGCCGAGTTCGGCCAGGAACATCTTCCCGGCGAGCGCGTCGACCGGCACCGCCTCGGCGGCGGCGAGGATAGCCACCGCGATGGCCAAGTCAAAGCCGGATCCGCGCTTGGGCAGGGCGGCGGGCGAGAGGCCGACGGTGATCTTCGACATCGGCCAGGCCTCCCCGCTGTTCACGATCGCCGCGCGGATCCGGTCCCGCGCCTCGCGCAGCGCCGTGTCCGGCAGGCCGACCAGGATCGTGGCGGGCAGCCCGCTGGCAATGTCCGCCTCCACCTCGATCAGGTGGCCGCGGACCCCGACGAGCGCCACCGAGTACGTGCGGGCGAGGGCCACTCACCCCACCCCCCGGACGTGCTCGATGGTGAACCCGTCCGCGTCGTCGCGCAGCAGGCCCACCACGTCGATCCGTATCTGGTCGAACCGGCTGCCGTGCGCGGCCAGCCACTGGGCCGCGAGCCTGCGCAGCCGCCTGCGCTTCACGTGCCCGACCGCGTCGAGCGGCGTGCCGAACCGCGTTCCCGACCGGGTCTTCACCTCGCAGACAACGAACGTGCGCCGGTCGGCCGCGACGATGTCGATCTCCCCGTCGGCGCACCGCCAGTTGCGGTCCAGGATCCGGAATCCGCAGCCCTCCAGGTAGCTGACCGCCGCCTGTTCGCCTTCCTTGCCAAGCACGTCCTTCGCGCCCATCGCCACCACCTCCGCATTCGACGATGGCGCGGGAAGGCAATAATCGGCGCAAGGATTTGCCAGTTGTGGATGTACCGAGAAGTCAAGATCGACTGTGGATAAAATCCGGCCGAATGTCAGACTCTTATGTTTTAATCTCGCCTCCGCTGCCAAGCTCTTAGCCCGTGGAAGGCCACAAATCGCAGTAAATCGGGACATTCTCTGCAAAGTACGCCGCCATGCAACCACCTTCATCGCCTCAATCGCCGCGCTCACCGCTTATCGGCACCTGAAAACTGACGGGCACGATCCACGAGATCCTCAAGAAGGCCGCTTTCCGGGATCGGCGGACCGCCGTCTCCCACTCCGCAGCAAGGCCGCTTGGTACGGTCCCCTGCAGGCCGTTCCTCCAGTCCCGCGAGCTCATAGAGTTGGGCGTAGACGTCCATAAAAGGATCGCCGTCGTCATGCGGCCCGACAAGGAGAATGGTGGCA
The DNA here is from genome assembly GCA_963767685.1 of uncultured Actinomycetota bacterium. Lineage (GTDB taxonomy): Bacteria > Actinomycetota > Actinomycetes > Streptosporangiales > Streptosporangiaceae > Trebonia. The sequence continues at coordinate 207,110 of CAVYEZ010000001.1, read as the reverse complement.
GCAACGTCATGCGCACCGAATGCGACTACCACCCTGAGTGGTCCCGCGAGGTGCACAACGCAGATCTTGGACAGAAGATCGTCTCCTGACAGCCGGTAATGAAGGGCAGCGCAACCTCGTGCGCGCAATGCGAGGAGGAACTGATCATAAGATCTCCGTTCTCTCTTGCGCAGGTTGCTTATCTGCTGAGCGGCTAGATCAGTTATCAGCACCTTTGTCGGCACTCAGACAGGTTACCGGGGATTACGGCGTTTCTTGCGTTCCTCGTCAAGTGTCAGGGCAGGACGCAAATTACCGGCCTCCATTTGGCCAATGCTTTCTGTTAGATCTGCCCTGTCAAGCAAAGCCTCGTCGCTGAGCTTGCGCCGAAGGCTGTCGCGGAAGTCGCGGTCCTGGCCCGCCGCCCGCAGATCACTGAGAAAGTGCAGGATCGCGTGCAGGCGCTCCGGGTCTACCAGGAGGCGAGGTCGCTCGACCCGGGAGGCGAGGAGGCCGTCCTCAATCCAGGCACGTACCGTTTTGTCGCTTACCAGGAGGATTCTGGCGGCGATTGGGACGCGGACAGGCGCGGCACAAGTGAGCGCGCCGTGGGAAGCGCGGACCAGACGCGCGGCTTCGTTCGGGCGGTCGCCCTCGATCGACCGGGCGACGTCGAGCACCTCGTCCACCCGGGCGAACAGATCCCGGACCTGTTCTTCCTCATGCTGCAGGGTGGAGGCTGCCATACTTCCGATTATACATCGAAAATCGGAAGCCTAAAATAGGCCTGGCCCTCCGGTGGCTACTCGCGGGTGAGGGGGAGGCGCTTTCTTGTCTCGTCGTCGGCCGGGGTGTAGACGACGAGACGGGCCTCCGGGGCGGCGGGGACCTGGAGCTCGTTGGTCGTGAACGTGAGCGCTCCGGCGTCCGGGTGGATGAAGGTGCGGACGCACGGCTGGTACTCGGCGACCTCGTGGCGGGCCCACAGCTCGGCGAACTCGCTGCTCAGGCTGCTCAGCCGGCGGATGTCTTCCTCCCAGTCGGGCTCGCCGACGTGCCGGGCGTAGGCGGCGCGGAAGCGCGCGACCTGGTACCTGACGCTCTCGTCGTACTGCGGGAACTTCTCGCGTGCGGTCGGCTCGGTGAGGGTGCACCACAACGTGTTGCGGTGGACGCAGGGCAGCGAGTGCCAGTCGCGGAACAGGTCGTGGTACGCGTCGTTCTCCGCGAGCATGTCGCACCGGGCGTCCGTCACCACGGCGGGGAGCGGGTCAAGCGAGTGCAGGATCTCCTTGAGCGCCTCGGTTACCGGGCAGCGCCCGGTGCTCACGGCCACCGGCACCGCCTCGGCGAGGACGTACATGTGCCAGCGCTCGGCCCGGTCCAGCCGGAGGGTGCGCGCGAGCGCGTCGAGCACCTGCGTGCTCACGTTGATCTCCCGGCCCTGCTCGAGCCAGGTGTACCAGGACACGCCCACCCCCGCGAGCAGCGCCAGCTCTTCGCGCCGCAGCCCGGGCGTACGCCGCCTGGACCCGGCGGGCATGTCAAAGTCGGCGGGCGACAGTCGCGCCCGCCGCGTCCGCAGGAACTTGCCGAGCTCCGTGCGCCGCCGCTCCGACTTCGGCGCGTCCTTCGGTTCGAAGGTGACCACGCGGTCCCTACCCCCGTCCGGCCTCCGTCCGGGCGTCCCCGGTCTGGCCTAGGCAACCAACATAACGACCGCCACCGACATTCGGGAACCGCCCGCCGGGCCCGGGTGTGCGCTACAGACTTGCGGGCAGCAAGATCATCTTGTGCAGGGGGCGTGGTCAGGCCCCTCCTGTAGGTTGCTGGATGACTTCCGAGGAGAGGCCTGACGTTGAAGGAAATCCTGCACGACAAGCTCCGTGAGGGCAGGGCCGCGCTGCTCTCCAGGCTCGACGGCCTGGGCGAGTATGACCTGCGCCGACCCATGACACCGACTGGCACCAACCTGCTCGGGCTGGTCAAGCACCTGGCCGGGCTCGAGTACGGGTACCTCGGGGAGTCGCTTGGCCGCCCGGGGCCGGAGGCTCTCCCCTGGGTCGAGGACGGCTCGATCTGGAACGGCGCCGACATGTGGGCGCTGCCTAGTGAGTCCAGCGGATACCTCACCGGGCTGTACCGCCGCGCCTGCGAGCACGCTGACGAGGTCATCCGCGAGCTCGACCTGGACGCGCCCGCGCAGGTTGCGCACTGGCCCGAGGACAGGCGCGGCACCACGCTCGGCTTCCTGCTGGTCCGGATGGCCGCCGAGACCGCCCACCACGCGGGGCACGCGGACATCATCAGGGAGCTGATCGACGGCCGGGGCGGCCCCGACCACGGCATGCTCGACGACGCGTCTTGGCGGGACTACACCGCCAGGATCCAGGCGGCCGCGGACATGTTCACTCCGGCTGGATGAGGTCACGCCGGCAGAGGTCACCGGAGCCGCCATGGCGGTGGCGGCACGCGCACCCGCGTCGGGATGCGGCGGATCAGATCCAGCCGCGAGCGGGGCCGAACAGGCCCTGGTACCACATGTGGGACAGCCAGTCCGAGTACGGGATGACCTGGCCCGTGAGGATCGGGTAGAAGTACGAGAACAGCACGAGGACCGCGAGGACGTAGGCGCCCGCGATCAGCGATCCCGCCGTCCGGCGCCGCAGGCTGGCCGTCGCCGGGCCGATGATCAGCCCCAGGCACAAGACGATGCAGATGATCAGGAACGGCTCGAACTCGAGCGCGTAGTAGTAGAACTTGGTCCGCGAGGTGAACGGCAGCCAGGTCGCCCAGCCGGCGGCCACGCCGAGCAGCGCGGCGCCCGCCCGCCAGTCCCGGCGGGTCAGCCACCAGCCGAGGCACACGGCCATCGCGGGGATGGAGACCCACCAGATGGCGGGGTTCCCGATCGCCAGCACTTCCCGCGCGTACGGTCCGGCGACGTTGGCCTGCGTCTCGACGTGCTGGCCGGCCGGGTCGGTGTAGGCCTGCCAGAAAAAGGCCACCGGCCTGGAGATGAAGAACCAGTCCCACGGCTGTGACTGGTACAGGTGGGGGCTGCTCAGGCCGTCCATGAACTGGAAGATCTGCTCGTGGTAGTTGAACAGCGAGTACAGCGGGCCCAGGACGGGGACGTTGAACCCGGTGCCCTGCGCGTAGTTCCGGTCGTACCCGGTGCTCGTGACGAGCCAGTTCGTCCAGGTCAGCACGTAGGTGACCAGCGGGATGACGCCGAGGGTGAGCAGCAGCCACCTGCCGTCGCGGACCAGCCCGCCGCGCACGTAGCCGCGCAGGCCCGCCGTGCGGCGGGCGCCGGTGTCCCAGGCGAGGCACAGGCCGATGAAGGCGAGCACGTACCAGACCGCGTCCTGCTTGGCCCCGCCGGCCAGCCCGATCATTACCCCGGCCAGGACCCGCCACTTCCTGATCCCGAGGCCGGGGCCCGCGTCGTCGGCCGGGCGGAGCACCACGGCCTCGGCCAGCCGCGCCCGGGACACGTCCCGGTCGACGACGAGCGCGCCGAACGCGGCCAGCACGAAGAACATCAGGAAGATGTCCAGGATCGCCGTCCGGCTCAGCACGAACTCGAGGCCGTCCAGCGACAGCAGCAGCCCGGCCGTGCAGCCGAGCAGCGTCGACCGGGTCAGCCGCCGCGCCACCCGGCACATCACCAGGATCGCCAGCGTCCCGAACAGCGCCGGCGCGATGCGCCAGCCGAGCGAACTGAGCCCCCAGAGCCACTCGCCGACCGCGATGAGGAGCTTGCCGACCTCCGGCTGGACCACGTACTCGCCGCAGCCGGTGCCCGTGCACGACTGGAAGAGGCTGGCCGAGTAGTGGCCGGCGACGATCTGGTTGTTGACGTAGTCGGGGTTGCCGGAGACGCTGACCCAGTTCCACTCGACCCCGTGCCTGAGGATCGACCACGCGTCCTTGGCGTAGTACGTCTCGTCGAAGTTAACCGCGTTCGGCACCGATAGCCGGTTGAACCGGAGAAAGCCGGCGAACAGCGTCACCAGCAGCGGGCCGATCCAGCCCAGCAGCCGGTCGTCGGGCATGGGCGTGATCAGCCGGGCCCGCAGCGCGGCGATACGCTCGGCCGCGGCGGTTACCGGCTCGGCGGCCAGGAGCGGCGGCGCCTCGTCCACGTCAGCCTGCCGCGGGGCTGGGGCGGCGCTTGCGGGGGGCGGCGGAGCGCGGCGGCTGCGCGCGCATGTGGTCGCGGACGCGGGCCATGATGTCGCCCAGGTGCCCCACGTCGTCGCCGGTGAGCGGGTCGAACAGCAGGCGGCGAACGACCTGGACGTGGCCGGGCAGGACGCGGCCGACGAGGGCCAGCCCGGCGGCGGTGATGGTGACCAGGGTGGCGCGCTCGTCATCGGGGCTGGGCTCACGGGTGATGAGGCCGGCCTTTTCCAGCAGGCCGGCCTGGTAGGTCAGGCCGCTGCGGCTGTAGACGACGCCATCGGCCAGCTCGGTCATGGTCAGCGGGCCGCGGGCGTCGGCGAGCTGGGCCAGCAGTTCGAACTGCACGTAGGCGAGGCCGCCCTCGGCGCGCAGCTGCTGCTCGACCTGGTGCTGGAGCAGGCTCACGGCCTCCGTGAGCACGAAGTAGGCGCCAAGCTCCCGGGGATCGAGCCCCTGAGCGCCCGCGTCCGGCTCGCTATCGGTCATTTCTCCACGCTACATGCTGCGAACTCAAAGCAGTGTGATTACCATCACCGCCCGGACACTTTGCTTCGAAGTCGAAGCAGGCTATTGTCTTCCTTGCAATGCTTCAACTTCGAAGCATTAACGAAGGAGAGATCATGAAGGCAGTGCGTTACCACTCCTACGGCGACAGCGGCGTCCTGGTCTACGAGGAGGCCGACCGGCCGGCGGCGGGCCCCGGGCAGGTAGTGGTGCAGGTGGCCGGGGCCGCGTTCAACCCGCTGGACGTCGCGATCCGCGCGGGCTTTGTGCAGCGGGAGTTCCCGGTGACCCTCCCCCACATCCCCAACTTCGACGTCGCCGGCGTCGTCACCGAGGCCGGCGCGGGCGTGACCGGCTGGCGGGCGGGAGACGCGGTCGTGGGGTTCCTGCCGATCACCGCGCCGGGAGCGGCCGCCGAGTATGTCGCCGCGCCCGCCGACCTGCTGGCCGCCGCGCCCCGCGCGGTCCCGCTGGCCGACGCCGCGGTCCTGCCCTCGGCCGGGCTGACCGCGTGGCAGTCGCTGTTCGAGCACGCCGGACTGCGGGCGGGGCAGAGCATCCTGGTGAACGGCGCGGGCGGCGCCGTCGGCGGGTACGCCATCCAGCTCGCGAAGCAGGCCGGGGCCACCGTGACCGCGACCGCGAGCGCGCGCAGCGTCGACCGCGTCCGCTCCTACGGCGCGGACCGGATCATCGACTACACCGCCGCCCCGCTCCCCCAGGCGGCGGCCGGGCAGCGGTTCGACGCGGTGCTGAACCTGGTGCGAACCGACCAGGAGCAGACCGCGCGGCTCGCGGACCTAGCGGCCGACGGCGGGGCCTTCGTCAGCACCACGTTCCCCGACCTCGACGACGCCGGACGCGGGGTCCGGGTGGTCTCCGTGTTCTCCCGCAGTGACGCCGCCCAGCTCGCCGACCTCGTCCGGCGCGTCGACGCCGGGGACCTGCGGATCGACGTGGCGGCCCGGCGGCCGCTGACCGAGCTGGCCGACGTCCACGACGAGGCCGTCGCCGGCACGCTGGCCGGCAAGACCGTCCTGATCCCCTGAGGGAAGCTTGCGCGGGGGGGGCGACGACTGTCCTGGCGCTACTGCCGCCCCATCGGCGTCGCGGGGGCGGGTGGAGTCAGCTGAATCCGTTCGGGATCCTGTTACTGCCAGCACCATGACCAGCGGGCTCTCTGCTTGCGACCGCGGCCGTCGGGATGCTGACTTTTATGACTGCTACTACCGAGAACACGCTTGCCGCCGGCGAGGCGCGCGACGGCGCGCGGTGGGTGATGCTGATCGTGCTGCTGTGCGGCCAGTTCATGGCCTTGCTCGACGCGACCATCGTGAACGTGGCGATGCCGACGCTCGGCCGGTCGCTGCACGCGTCGGGCGCTGAGCTGCAGCTCGTCATCGCCGGGTACACGGTCAGCTATGCGATGCTGCTGATCACCGGGGCGCGGCTCGGCGACCTGTTCGGGCGGCGGCGGATGTTCATGCTCGGCATCGGCGTGTTCACGCTCGCCTCGCTGACCTGCGGGCTCGCGCCCGACGTGGGCGTGCTGATCGCGGCCCGGTTCGTCGCAGGGGGCCGGCGCGGCGGCGATGATGCCGCAGATCATGACCGTGATCCAGCTGCGGTTCAGCGGGCCGGCCCGGGCGCGGGCGCTGAGCGCCTACACCGCGGTGCTGTCCTCGGGGTTCGTCGCCGGGCAGGTGATCGGGGGCATGCTGGTGACGGCTGACCTGTTCGGGGCGTCGTGGCGGCCGGTGTTCCTGGTCAACGTGCCGATCGGGCTCGCGGTGCTCCTGCTGCTGCCCCGGGTGATGCCCGCGGACGTGCCGGGCCGGACCCGGCGGCTTGACCTTCCCGGCCTCCTGGTCGCCGTGCCCGCGGTGTGCCTGGTGGTGCTGCCGCTCATGCTGGGGCACCAGGAGAACTGGCCCGGGTGGTCGCTCGCCTGCATCGCCTGCGGGCTGGCGCTGGTTCCCGTTTTCCTTTTTACCGAACGGTCGGTTGCGTCTCGTGGTGGGCACCCGCTGCTTGAGGTGTCGGTGCTCCGCGCGCCGGGGCTGCTGCCTGGCCTCGCGACGATGACGCTGCTCATGCTCAGCTACGGCGGGTTCCTGTTCAGCTTCGCGATCCACCTGCAGGCCGGGCTCGGCGACAGCCCGCTGCGGGCCGGGCTGACCTGCGCGCCGTGCGCGGCGGCGTTCGGGCTGTGCGGGTACTTCTGGCGGCGGCTGCCCGCCCGGTGGCACCCGTACCTCACGGTGGGCGGCGCCGGGATCGGGGCGGCCGCGTACTTCGCGACCTCGGCGGTACTGCGCGGCGGCGGGTCCGGCGGGGCATTGCTTCAGGTGTTCCTCGTGGGGCTGGGCGCGTTCATGGCGGTGGCGTTCAGCCCGCTGGTCACGCAGGCGCTGGTCCGGGTGCCGCTGCACCAGGCGGCCGACGCCAGCGGGCTGCTGACCACGTCGATCCAGCTCAGCCAGGCGGTCGGGGTGGCGGTGTTCGGCAGCCTGTTCCTGACCCTGGACGCGGACGGGGCGGGGTCAGCGCGGTCAGCGCGCTCACTGGGCGATATATCCGCTATTTCAGGACACGCGGTGTTCGTGACGTTGGCATGGATCGGGGTGACGCTGGCCTTCGGCGCGCTCACCGCGGTGCCCCTCGCCCGGACGGTGCGCGCCTCGGCGGCGGGCTAGGCGCCAGCCGCCAGCAATGCGCTGTAGCGGGCGACCTCGGCCTCGTCGACCGGGCCGACCTCGTCTTCCAGCTCGGCCACGAAGGCTTGCAGGCGCAGTCGGTCGAGTTCGTTCCTGAGCGCAATCATTGCCTGCCTCCTGTCGGTGAAGGGCGGCCCTCTAGGTGGATAGGATATCTATCGTCGACTACTCATGACACCAGATGTATGGTCACATGCGTAGTCGACGTTGGATGAATGGGACGATCTGCGATGACTCGGCGCGTCCCAAGCCTGCTGCCTGTCGAGTAGCTATCACCCAACGTAGCCATGGGCACTGACAATTGGCCCCACGGCGGCCAGCACGTACAGGTCCGCGGCCTGGCAAGTCTGCCGCGTCGTCAGCGGTTAGGCGGGCGTCCGGTGGACCATCTTGTTACGACGCCGGCCAGCAGGCGGGATAGCCCCTGGTCGTCGAGGTCGGCGGAGATGTCGGGACCGTGGACGTGGGCCCGCTCGCCGTCGCCGTCGACCGCTAGCTGGTATGAGGTCGGGCTGCCGCCCTCGGCCCGCGGAAACTCAGGACGGGGGAAGAAGCAGATCAGGCGGGGCGGCCGTGGCTGGTAACGGGCGACGGGGATGGGCTTGATCGCCCATCTGGCGAGTTCGGCAGCGGTGCGATGCTGGCTGAGCAGCCGGTAGCTGAAGATGACATCCAGCGGGCTGCGGGCTCCGTTGTCGGCCCGCTCCGGGATCTCCTCGACGACGGCCTTGGTTCCCTGGGGCTGGAAGTAGGTGACCGAGGGAGCACGCGACTCATGGTGCGTCGCGATGATGAGCGCCGGCGACTTGCGCGCGGCAAGCAGGACCGCGAGCCCGGCGCTCATCGTGTAGCTGGCCGGGAGGATCAGCGCCTTGACTCCCCGGCCGGGCGGCTGGTCCCGGATGAGGCCGCGGTGGAGCATGCCCATCGCGGCGACCCCACCGAGCTGGTCCTGCTCCTTCTGGTCCAGCAGGCACCACGCATCCTGCAGCGCCTTCCAGCAGACCGGATGGGTGGTCCCGCCCAGCACGCACAGGTCGGCACCGGACAGCACGCCGAGGCTGATGACCTCGCCGTCGCCGTGGCCGTCGTCGAGCTGGCTCAGCAGCGCCCGGGTTTCCGCCGTGCCCGGCGCGCCCTCGGCCGCCGTCATGTCGATAGGCGTTCTCATCGCGACTCCCAGAGCTGACGTGTCCCAGAGCTGAAGTGCCCTGAGCGTCAGGCCGCGAGGTGCCGCATGCCACCCGGTCCGGCGCTCCCTATCCGCTAGGACGCACGCTACGCCTTCCGCGGTTCTCGGAGGTGCGCAACGGCTTTCCTCGCCTGCCGTTGTACTCCGCGGCGGCCGGCGCTAGCCGCGGGCGTCGAGAATCACGTCCCGGTGGGTGACGGCGGGGTCGAAGTCCAGCAGCATCGCCTGCGCTTCCGGCTCGACGATGGCTCGCGTGATGTCGGTCCCGGCGAAGGCGCGGATGGCTTCTGGCGATTCCCAGAAGGTGTGCGCGGTTAGCTCGACGGCGCCGTCCTGGCCGAGGTCGCGGCGCAGCAGGTAGGCGCCGGCGAAGCCGGGCAGCTCGCGCAGCTGCGGCAGCAGCGTGCCGGCGAAGTAGCGGCTGTAGTCCGCGGCGCCGGCGCGTGAGGCGGTCGCCGACCAGGTCCTGACGGTCAGTTCGCTCGCGTTGGTCATGCTCGTCATCGTGCCACGGCCTGGCGTCGACTTTGGCCGGTGGTGGCCGGGATAGCGCCGGCCGCGGGCGCGTGGTTGCTAACCGCGTGCCCGCGTCCGGCGGGGCCGGGGCGACGGGGTGGTGCTAGTTCTCCGCTAGCGCGCGCAGGGCCGCGCCGACCGCCGCGCTCAGCGTGGTGGCCGGCCGTCCGGTCAGGGCGGTGAGGTCGCCGCTGGCGGTGTAGAGCGCGCCGTGGGCGGCGGCGGCGTCGGTCTCGGCGACCATGTCCGCCATCAGCCCGGGCGCGCCGTGCTCCCTGAGGGCCTTGGCGTAGTGCTCCTCGGGCAGGTCCACGTACCGGACCTCCCGCCCGGACTGCGCGCTGACCTCGGCGGCCAGCTGCGCCAGCGTGAACGGCTCGTCGCTGCCGAGCTCGTAGGCCTGGCCGGCATGCCCGTCGGTGGTCAGCACCCGGGCCGCCGCGGCGGCGTAGTCCGCCCGAGCCGCGGCGCTGATCCGGCCCTCGCCGGCGCTGCCCGGTATCGCTCCCTGGGCCAGGAACGCCGGCAGCCGGTCGGTGTAGTTCTCGTGGTACCAGCCGTTGCGCAGCAGCACGTAGGGCACGCCGCTGTCGCGCAGCAGCTGCTCGGTGGCCTGGTGGTCCGCGGCGAGGCGGATCGTCGTGGTCCCGGCGTTGACGATGCTGGTGTAGGCGACGAGGCCGGTGCCGGCCTCCCGCGCGGCGTCGATGACGTTGCGGTGCTGTTCCACCCGGCCGCCCGGGTCCATCGCGGAGACCAGCAGGACGCGGTCCGCGCCGGCCACCGCCGCCCGCACCGCCGCCGCGTCGCCGAATTCCACGGCGCGAACCTGCACGCCCCGGTCGGCCAGGTCCTTGATCTTGTCAGTGGCCCGGCCGGTGGCGATGATGTCGCCGGCCGGCACGCCGTCCGCGAGCAGCTGCTCGACAACCAGGCGGCCGAGGTGGCCGGTCGCGCCGGTAATCAGGAGTGGCATGGGTGAGTTCCCTTCGGATTCCGTTTCGGTCGCCGGTGACAACCGAGCAGGTCCGTGACACCTTCCTTTCTGCTGGTACCCACTTTCAAGTAAGGTACTGGTATGAAGGTAAGTATGGAGGCAGCGCTCGCGGGCCTGCACGCCGGTCCCGACGCGTTCACTCCGGACTGCCCGGCCCGGGTGCTGCTGGATCACATCACCAGCCGCTGGGGCGTCCTGATCCTGGTCGCGCTGTCCAGCGGGACGATGCGCTGGGGAGAACTGCACCGCTGGGCCCGGGGCATCAGCGAGAAGATGCTCGCCCAGACGCTGCGCACCCTGGAGGCGGACGGCTTGGTGCTGCGGGAGCAGCGGCCGGTGGTCCCGCCGCACGTCGACTACAGCCTGACCGACCGCGGCCGCGAGCTGGCAGCCCTGCTGCTGCCGCTGATGGAGTGGATCATCGCGACCGCCCCGCCCCAGCCGGCAGCGGCCCCGGCCAGGTAGCCGGTCCAGGAACGGGAACGTCCGGGATTGCCGTTAGCGTGAGCCCCTCTCAACTGAGACGTCAAGGAGGCGGCTGCGATGGCGTACGAGTTCCAGGTGACGGTGGACTGCGTGGACCCGCACACGGTGGCGGACTGGTGGGCCGAGACGCTGGGCTGGCAACTCGAGCCGCAGGACGAGGCGTTCATCCGGCGGATGATCAGCGCGGGCCACGCCGCCGAAAGCGACACGAAGGTGCACAACGGGGCACTGGTATGGAGAATCGGGGCGGCCATCCGCCATCCCGAGGGCTTGCAGCGGGCCCCGCGGGTGCTGTTCCAGCTGGTCCCCGAGGGCAAGACGGTCAAGAACCGGCTGCACCTGGACGTGCGCGTCGGGTCCGACGACGTCGAGGACGTGGTGGCGACGCTGACCGCGCGCGGGGCGCAGGTGCTGCACCGAGGCCGGCAGGGACCGCAGGCCTGGGTCACGCTCGCCGACCCGGAGGGCAACGAGTTCTGCGTCTCCTCGTCGGCCAGCGCCCCCGAATAGCCACGCGGCGAGCGTACATTACGCAATGCCTCCGCAGTGGGCTTTCCTCAACCGGCTGCGGATCATTGACTTTCCACTGGACGCCGCGCAAGCAACATGGCGGCCGCGATCCACGATGGGGCCCAGGTGCCGGTTGCGGACGCGCACGTCGGCGCCACCGTGCAATCGACGCGGGACGCCGACATCACGGTCATCACCAGCGACCCGGCGGACATCCGCAGGGTCGCCGGGGATCGTCCGGTTACCGTGGTCGCGATCTAGCGGTGTTAGCGGATTGCCGCCAGGAGGCGGTTGGAGCCGCGCTGCCAGAGGGTGCCGATCTCCGTAAATCCGGCCGCGCGGAGCGCTTCCGCGTGCACGGACAGGAACTTGCTCTCCGGGCCGTGGTGGTGCACTGTGCCCCGTTCGCGCTCGGCGGCGGCGTCGGCGAGGGCTGGGTCCGCGGCGGCGGCCTGCCACCACTGGCGCCAGTCCTCGGCGTGGCCGGCGTGACCGTCAGGGTAGCGGCGGCGGTCTTCTGCCTCTTCGATGGCCAGGTCGAGCAGCGCCAGCCCCGGGTTCTCGCTCTCGTCGAGCCGCAGGTGGTCGCCGTCCAGGAACAGGCCGCCGGGGCGCAGCAGGCTCGCGAGAACCCGGTAGAGCGCGCGCAGTTCCACCGCGGTCAGCCAGTGCAGCGCGGTGGTCGACACGACGGCGTCGACCGGCCGGCCAGACTCAAGGCCGAGTTCTCGCTCCCAGCCAGCCGATCGCAGGTCGACGTCGCGGAACCGCAGCCCGGGCACGTCCGCATAGGCGGCGCGGCCGAGGGACAGCGTCACCGGGTCGGCGTCGACGGCGATGACGGTGGCTGCCGGGATGCGGGCGAGCAGTCGCACGCAGAGCGAGCCCGGCCCGCAGCCGAGGTCCAGGACGAGCGGGTCCTGCCGCCCGGTGCCCGCCTCGACGGCGTCGATGAGCGCGGTGAACCTTTCCTCCCGGTCTGGGAGGTAGACCTCCTGCTGGCGGTCCCAGCGGGCGATCCAGTCCCGCGCGGAAGAGGGGTCGAGTTCCGTCAGTTCCGGCATCTCATGCTCCTCGTCACTGGCTATTCTTACTTTGTCGGTTATGACCCTAGAGGAATGACGAGTAACTGGTCAAGTGAACTTCAACAGTCACACGGATGCGGTGGTCCGCATGGCGGTCGCGCTGGTGAACCTGCTGACGCCGGGCGAGGACCGCAGCCGGCCGTACGCGCCGCCGGCCGGGGCGGAGCGTGCGGAGGCGCTCAACGCCCTGTTCAAGTCGGCAGGCAGCCGGACGGAGGTGACGCCGGAGGAGGCGGAGGCCTTCGTCCCGGTCGCGGCCGAGCTCCGCACGGTCTTCGCCGCGGTGAACGCGGGCGACCTCGACGCGGCCGCGCACCAGCTCAACGGCCTGCTGACGGCCACCGGGGCGCATCCGGCCCTTGAGCGGCACGACGGCGAGCCCTGGCACATCCACTTCCACTCGGACGACGAGGCGTCGCGGGCTAAGGGCTGGGCGGCCGGCTGCGCCACGGGGCTGGCCATCGTGCTCGGCGGCGAGCTGTACGACCGGCTCGGCGTGTGCACCGCGCCGCACTGTGACCGGGTCTACGTCGACACCTCACGCAACGGGAGCAGGCGGTTCTGCTCGACCGCCTGCCAGAACAGGGTCAAGGCGGCCGCCTTCCGCGAACGCCACGCCTAAGTCCGGGGGCCGGACGCCGGCCGGGAGCCGGCCCGGCCGGCTCCCCGGTCAGCCGCTATCCCGCCAGGAGCGGCACGAGGACTTGCGCGTTCGGGCTGCCCCAGCCGGTGACGGGGTCCCAGCCGCGGGCGGCCTGGTACCCGGGGATGGTGGCCGGCGGGTCCTCGACGGTGTTGTCGCCCGTGGTGACGTCGTGGAACGCGGCCGGGTAGGCGGGGCCTTCCGCTATCCGGTAAATGGCGGGGTTGACGAATCCCAGGTCGCGGCCAGCGCGCTGGTCGGCCAGGGCGATCAGCGCGGCCCACAGCGGGGCGGCCGCGCTGGTGCCGGTGGCGCCGCCGAGCAGGTACTGGCTGCCATCGCTGATCGCGAGGGCCATGCCGCTGTCGAACCCGGCGTCGGCGGCGACATCGGGCACGCCGCGCGCGCCGCCCGTCGCGTGGATGCCGTCTTGGTAGCCGGGCCGGGCGAACAGCCCGCTGAACCCGCCGGCCGACGCCGACGAGTGACCGCCTGGCAGGGCAGGCAGCGTGTTCCAGGCGGTCTCGCTGCCATACGCCCCGGTGGCGTGGCTCGCGGTCAGCGTCGTGCCGCCGGCGCCGAGGACGAGGGGGTCCGCGGCCGGCAGGCTGACCTCCTTGACCGGGCCACCGTCGAAGGCCGGATCGCTGCTCGCCCCGAAGTCGCCGCTGGCCGCGACCACGGTAACGTGCCTGGCCCGCGCCAGTTCCAGCGCCTGGTGCAGCGACGCCGACTCGCCGGTGGTGAAGAAGTGCTCGCCGAGGCTGACGCTGAGCGAGATCACGTCCGCTTCGCCGCTCGCGCGCCGCAGGGCGGCGGTGAACGCGGTGACCGCGCTCGCCGGGGTGACGAGCGCGTCCTCGTTGACCAGGACTTCGCGGATGGTCGCGGCCGGGGCGATCGCGTGCACGATCTCGGTGTCCTGGGTCTCCTCGCCGCCGGACAGCCAGGGCGCGGCGGCCTTGGCGAGGGTATCGTCCACCTCCACGGTGGCGGCCGGGCAGCCCGAAGACGTCGTCGAACCTGGCCAGATCCTGCCGGATGTCGGTGACCGGCGGGAACTGCACTGGCGGCGGGGTGGAGAGCTCGATTAGCGCGACCGTCGTGCCGCGGCCGTCGGTGCCGTGGCTGAGCAGCGACTGCACGCCGTACGCGGTCCTGAACTGGGCCGGGGAATAGCAGGTCGCCGGCGGGAGCAGGCAGTCCTGCACCGGCTTGACCGTCGCCGCCGCGGCCGCCGGGGCGGCCGCCAGCGCGGCGGGCGCCGCGAGCGCCCCCGCGAGCAAGAAGCCCGCGGCCACGGTCATGGCGTTGCGCCTGGTCAAAGCGGTATGCGTGTTTATTGGTTGCATAGCGGAAACGCTATTAACCCGGAATAGGCCGCGAATATACGGGCAGGCGGCGTCTTTATGGTGTACCTAAGTCCACCCCGCCACGGGGCGCAGCTGCGTAGCGGAGGAAGGCGTGGCGGTTACCTCGTCCGTCGCGGCGGCGCACACCCAGTCGCTGCTGCATCTCGGGTACTCGGGCGCGGCGGCGCTGGCCCGGGGCTGCAGTGGGCCACGTGAGTGTGCGGGGCAACTGGGGTGCTTGCGATTCCTGTTGCCTTCGCGCTCATTCGGCGCCGGCGGACTGTTGAGGTGGCTGAGACCGTAGGGACGCAAGAGGTGGTCCCGGTTGCGGATCGCACGGCTGGCCTCAAATAGCGCTGCTGAATGCGGTCGGCTCGCGTTGGTCGCGGATTGGCCACCAAAGAATTAAAACGGGGATAAGACGCCAACCGGCCTGGCACACTGAGAGCCTCCCTGTGGGGGTCGCAGGGGTGGGGATAAGGAAGCGGGTCTGCCATGCCATGGGCAACCTTCGCCAGGTCGGCTAACTGGCGCTTTGCACTTGCCATTCTGGTGATAGTTGGAGTTTTTGCGATTGCGGGCTGCGCGCAGAATGCGCAAGGGATTAGCCCGGTCGCCGCCAAGAGTGGGGGCACGGTGGCGTCAATCAGCGAGGCTGCGCGCAGCGGAAGCGGAACGGCAAGCGCGCATGGCCACAGTGCCACCGGCGGCAGCGGTGATTCCACGCCGAGTCCGGCCGCTAATAGCTCGTCCACCGGCTGCCCAACGAAGGGGGAGGGAGGCGATGATCTCCCGGCACTATGCGCACCACCAGCGTCATCCCCTGTCCGGTCGCTAGGCGTAAGGGGCCCAGCTTCGATTACCGCGACACCATCACCGCACCCTTCCTGTTATGCCTTGAGCGTGGAAAGCATGTCGCCCAGTCAGGGCGCCGAGGCGGGCGGGGATATCGTGACGATTAACGGCACCGGCTTTAATTCGACGGTGGGGGTATTCTTCGGCGGTACGCCAGCCGAATCCCTCACGGTTAAGTCTGCCACCGAGATCTCCGCCACCACCCCGCCTGGTCCGTCCGGCGGCGGTACCGTCACGGTCACCGTGGGGTGCTTCTGGGCCACCACCCCGCCGAGTCCGGTCGGTTCGTTCACGTACGAGGCGAGCCCAACCACGCCAGTGGGCACACCGCCGGCGCCCGCTACCTCGTCACCTTCACCGCCGGCGGGCTGAGGTGACCGAGCAGCAGAATCCCGATTCCCCGACGAAGGGTCCGGCTCGTAACATCGTCGGCCTTGTGGTGGGCAGCTCGTCGCTTATCGTAGCCATCCTTATTTACATGGGATGGGCGTATGACAGCGCCTACTACAGCCACTTCCACCTCGATCCGCTGCAACTCAGCTTCGATCCACTGGATTACACGCTGCGCAGTCTGAGCCTGTTCAGCCCCTATATTGTCCTCGCGGCAATCGGCTTTATCCTCCTGGCGTCGTTCCGCGCCTGGCGTGAAGTCGCCACGGCCGTTAGGGCGATCGTCCGCGGCCCGGTGCGCGCCGCGTTCCGCTGGGTTGTGTCGGCCGGTTGGATCGGTCGGGCCGGCTGGCCCGGTTGGCCCATTGACCGCGACCATGGTGGCGACTCCCCCGCCGGCACTGATCCGGCGGTCGAGGAGGCTCACGCCGAGCAGCCGGCGAGCCGGTCTCGACGGGCCGCTCCCCTGCTGGCCGGTGCCGGCATCGTGCTGACGCTCGGCGCCGTGGCCCTCTACTGGGGCGCGTTCCACGCATCGATCAACACGTACGCGGTGCTGGGCGCACTAGGCAGCACCCCGCTGCTGCTGACCTGGCCGGCCCGGGCCGATCGGCTGGGCCGGGCCCCGTACGCCCTCGCGATCGTCATCGCGGCCATCTGCGCGCTGTGGGCCGGCTCCGTGTATGCGGAGCAGTTGGGCAACCGGGACGCGGCAGGCCTCGTCCGCAATCTCCCGACGCACTCCGGCGTCGCTGTGTACAGCACCCAGCAGCTCGCTTTGCAAGGGCCGGGCGTAAGCCGCCATACGCTCTCGCCTTCGGCGGGATTGCCTTACCACTACGTTTACACGGGGCTGCGACTACTGCTCATGCAGGGAGGGACCTACTACCTGCTGCCGGAGAAATGGTCGCCGCAGCTGGATTTCACTTACATCATCAACAATAGCGATCAGGTAAGTATCGAGCTGTACTAACGCACTGAGCCTGGCGACATTGAGTACTCGTCATAGCGGATCGCCGGGGCCAGAGGCGTCCGAACACTCCACCACGGCCGGTCCGGTCGCGGGCCGCCGGGGCCAAGAAGTCCTGGAATCCTCTTCGCTAACTACCGTGCACCGCATTTACCGCAAACCGGGCGTGATCTTTGTCGCCGCACCCTCGCCTGGCATTATCGTGTGAGTTTTGAGCGTTACGCACGTCCAGAATTCACACAATCGTTAAACCTGGCTGGACATTCCGTGCAGAACGGGCGCGGCCCGGAAGCAGGATCCTTAAGTGAATGGCATTGGGTGGC
The DNA here is from genome assembly GCA_963767685.1 of uncultured Actinomycetota bacterium. Taxonomy (GTDB): domain Bacteria; phylum Actinomycetota; class Actinomycetes; order Streptosporangiales; family Streptosporangiaceae; genus Trebonia. The sequence continues at coordinate 190,400 of CAVYEZ010000001.1, read as the reverse complement.
GAGTAACCCGAATTCGTTCTGGATAGTGGGGGGTGTTAGCGCGTCGCCTGGCGTGGCGAAGGGCACCATTGCTGCCTGGAGGCTGGAGCGTTGGCCCGCGGTTCGACCGCCGGGTCGATTCGGGACGTCAGTTCGGCGGGCCGCCTTATGCGGTCCGCCGCGGATGCGTGCGGCGATGCTCGCGGGGAACGATCGGAGCGTGGCCGAAGTCGAGTTGCCCGCGATACCCGCGTCGGCGGGGGCGCTGATTTTCGACGGGGCCGGGCGGCTGCTGATCCTCAAGCCGACGTACAAGACGGGCTGGACGATTCCCGGCGGGGTGATGGAGGCGGACGGGGAGACGCCGTGGGAGGCATGCCGACGGGAGGTGCGCGAGGAGTGCGGCCTCGAGGTGCGCGGCGGCCGGCTGGCCTGCGTCGACTTCCATCCTGGGCGTCCCGGGCACCCCGGCGGCATCCGGTTCCTCTTCGACTGCGGGACGGCTGACGACGCGGACCTGGCCGCGATCACGCTGCAGCCGGAGGAGATCGCCGAGCACCGGCTCGTCCCCCTTGACGAGGCCCTGGACCGGCTCAGGCCTCCGATCCGGCGGCGTGTCCGGGCCGCGACGCGGGAGCGGAGGTGCGTGTACCTGGAGGACGGCCGCCCGGTCCCCGGCATTGCCTAGGCCAAGGGCCCCGGTAGGTTCGGGGCTATGACTTCGCAGAGCGAGAAGGTGGCCCGGTTCCTCGAACTGCACCGCCCAGGGAATCCACTGCTGCTGCCGAACCCGTGGGACCAGGGATCCGCGAGAGTGCTCGCCTCGCTGGGCTTCCAGGCGCTCGCCACCACGAGCTCCGGGTTCGCCATGACGCTGGGCCGGCTGGACGGCTCGGTGACCCGCGACGAGGCCCTGGCGCACGCCGCCACGATCGTCGCGGCCACCGACCTGCCGGTCTCCGCCGACCTGGAGAACTGCTTCGCCGCCGACCCGGCCGGTGTCGCGCGGACCGTCGTGCTGGCCGGGGAGGCGGGGCTCGCGGGGTGCTCGATCGAGGACTTCAGCGGCGACTCGATCTACGACCTCGGGCCGGCGACCGAGCGCGTCGCGGCCGCCGCCGAGGCGGCCCACGCCGGGCCGGCGCGCCTGGTGCTCACCGCGCGGGCGGAGAACTACCTGCACGGTCGCCCCGACCTGGCGGACACCATCGCCCGGTTGCAGGCGTACCAGGCCGCCGGCGCCGACGTGCTGTACGCGCCGGGCCTGACCAGCCTGGCGGACATCAGGCAGGTGGTCACCGCGGTGGACCGGCCCGTGAACGTGCTCGCGTTCGCCGGCGCACCCTCCGTCGCCGAGCTCGCCGAGGCCGGCGTCAGCCGGGTGTCGGTCGGCGGCGCGTTCGCGTACGCCGCGCTCGGCGCGCTGGCCGACGCGGCGACCGAACTGCGCGACAAGGGCACCTACGGGTACCTCGCGAACAGCGCCGCCGGGCGGAAGGCCATCCAGGACGCGGTGTTATCTCCCTACTTGTACAACTCCCCGACCCGGGTCCACGCCGCCAGGCCGAGGGCCACGACGGCGGCCAGTTCGACCGCGGTAACGATCGTCAGGCCGGCCCCGAGCGCGGTGAGCGTCCCGAAGGCCAGGCCGGCCACGATCGCGGCGGCCAGGAACGACACCGCCAGCAGCGCCAGGCCGGCGAGGACGGCGGGGACCGGGCGGGAGCTCAGCAGCTTCCGTGACCGGGCGACGGCCACGGCCCAGGCCAGCGCCGCCACGCCGACCGCCTCGAGCAGGCCCGCGGCGACACCCGGGGCCGCGCTGCTGGCGGCCGAGGTGAAGCCGTACCCGATGGCGAGGGCGAACAGGCCGACGGCGGCGGCCAGCCACAGGTCCGCCTGGTGCTCGCGGCCCGGCCCGGCGGGCCCCTGCTCACTGAGTGAGACCCGGGCCGCCCGGCTCAGCACGAGCAGCGCCCATACGCCGATGCCGACCGCACTGGCCACCGCGGCCGCGGCGCTCGACCCGTTCGACGCGGCGAAGGCGGCCGCGCCGATCGTGAGCAGCAGGGTGCCGACGGCGGCGGCGGCGATCTCCGCGCCGGTGACCCATTCGCTGTGCAAGATCGCTTCCCAGCCCGCGGTGCACACCGCGGCCAGCAGGCCCAGCCACGCCACGAACTGCAGCCAGCGCCCGGCCTGGGCCAGGTCACCCGACGCGCCCGGCGAAGACGACGCCAGCGTCGCGTCCGACGCGAGCAGGAACCCCGTGCCGAGCACGAATACGACAGCGCCCGCCACCACCAGGGCCGTGGGGGTCAGTGTTTTGATGATGCGTTCCAAGGCTTTCTCCTCGTCGCATGCTCCCCCACGCGGCGGTACCAGATATAGCCGCTACCCAATCGTTTTGCTAGCGAACGCGGCAAAACCGGGTTATTTCCGCCCCTGCACCCGTAATTCATCGCGGCCCGCGGTGGGCTCTTCCGGCCCGGTGGCATGCTTAGAGAATGCGGCTGGCGAAGTGGATCGGCGGCGCGGTGTGGGCAGGCTCGTGGTACCTGATGTACCTGGAGATAACGCGATGGCATCACGTGAAGCCGTCGCTGGCGTTCAACTCCGACCTGGAGCCGAAGTACGGTCTCAGGCCCCGCCCGGGAATTCCCTTGATCTTGCTGTACGTCGCCTGCGTGGCGGCGCCGCTGGCGGTCGCGGGCGCGCTGGCGGGCGAGGCCCGCCGGCGTTAGGACGCGTCTGCCCGGACCTGGGCGGCTACCGCGAGGATCGCGTCGGCGACGACGTCGGGCCGGTTTCCTGGGATGTTGTGGCCGGTGCCGTCGACGATGACGTGGCGTCCCCGGGGGGCGACCGCGGCGAGCCCGGCCTGCAGGGACGTCCAGTGCGCGCGGAACCGGCGGGGCAACGGGAAGCCGCGGGCGGCGCTCAGGACGACGACCGGCACGTCGGGAAAGGGCGTCGCCGCGCCGCGCAGTTCGCGCAGGGCCGCGTCGGACGCGGGGACGTCACCGTGCAGTTCGTCGGGGCGGACGGCGCGCAGGATCCGCCATCCCCACCGGATCGCCGGGGGCAGCCCGCTTTCCATGTCCTCGTGCCCCGGGTCCACCAGGACCAGGCCGGCGACCAGGTCCGGCCGGCGGAAGGCCAGCAGCTGGACCAGGAGGCCGCCCCAGCTGTGCCCGGCCAGCACGCATGGCCCGGCCGCCAGCCCGGTAATCACCGATGCCAGGTCGTCGGCCTCGCGGTCGACGACCGCCAGGCCCGGCGCCGGCTCGCTGCCACCGAGGCCCGCCCGGTCGTAGGCGGCGACGCGCACGTGCGGGGCCAGCAGCGGGATGACCCGCTCCCAGGCCTCGGCCCCGCAGTTCATCCCCGCCTCAAGCACGACGGCCGGGTGGCCGGCGCCGGCCACGACCCGCCGCACGACCCTCGGTGCGGGACTCATGTCAGCTTCCCGCCGGCGGTTCGTCGAGCACGCCTTCCGGGACCCGGGGGTCGGGGAAGTCGCGGAAGAGCACGATGTGGCCGTCCCGGATCCGGAGGATCTGGATGGACGTCGCCGTGAACGACTGGCCGGTCGTGGTGACGGTCATCGTCGTCCGCATCTCCGCGATCACGACCTCCGGGTCGGTGGTCTGGTAAAGCTCCGCGACCTCGAAGCTCTCCAGCCGCAGCGGCAGCGTCAGCAGCTTGCGCGCGTGCTCGCGGATCGCCTCCCGGCCCGCCAGGCGCGCGGGAAAGCCGTGCAGGCCCGTGAAGGGCATCTCGATCACCCCGTCGGGCGCGAACAGGTCGGCGAAGCCGTCGGCATCGCCGTTCAGGATCAGGTCGCGGCGCCGGGCGAGGACGTTGGCGGTCGTGGCGGTCGGCATGATGGTCTCCTCTGCGGTTTTATTCAACGTGCGTTCATTGAACAAGCGTAGAGCGAAATAGGCGGCCCGGTCAACGCCCGTAGAATGAACGAATGACCACTCCCCGGCCCAACTCGCGCGCCGAGCAGCGCCGCCAGACCGAGGCGCGCATCCTCGACGCCGCGACCGAGGTCTTCTTCAGCGACGGGTACGACCGGGCCACCATCCGGGCGGTGGCCTCGGCCGCGGGCGTCGACGCGGGCCTCGTCATGCACTACTTCGGCTCCAAGCAGGAGCTGTACCGGCGGGTCATCGACGCCGCCCCCGTCCCCGAGCTCAGCGGGACGCCGGCCGAGGCAGCCGAGCAGATCCTCGCCGGGATCGCCGGGCGGCTCGCCAGCACGCCCGTGGCCTCGCTGGCCCTCCTGCGCTCGATGCTGACCAATCCCGAGGCCGCCACCGCCGCCAGCGACGGCATCGCCCGCTACGAGGCGCAGATCGCCGCGGCCATCCCCGCCGACGACGCCGACCTGCGAGCCGCCATCATCAGCGCCGTCACCATGGGCATCACGGTCTCCCGGCACCTCATCAAGACCGACGTACTCGCCACCGCCGACCCGGACCACGTCATCCGGCTGCTGCGCCCGGTCATGCTCTCGCTGGCGGCCCGCCCCGACCACTGAGCGGCGCCATGAGGCTACCGCGCTGGCATGGGTATAACCCGAAGCCAGGGGCGAAACAACGCAAGGGGGACAGGCGTGAAACCTGTGAATCAACTTCAGCAACGCAGGCGGCCTCAGTCGCTCGGACCTTGGACCGCCGACGGCGGGGAAGTGCCGATTAAGGGGGTGTGATGTGGCAACTACGACAAAGGACGCGGATGCCACGCAAGCGGCAGCGCTGCAACACCGGTACCTGATCCGGTTCGAGGAGGACACCCTGCGGGAGCGGCCGCTGTGGATCCGGCTGATCATCGAGTTCCTGGGCACGTTCGTGCTGGTCACGGTCGCGGCCGGGTCGGGGGTGATCAATCACTACGTGGGCGGCGGGCCGGTCAGCCGCACCGCGGCGGTGATCGCGCCCGGCGCGGCGGTCATGGCGATGATCTACGCCTGGGGGCCGCTGTCCGGGCTCCACATCAATCCGGCGGTGACGACCGCGTTCGCGGCCCGCGGGGTGTTCCCGGCCCGCTGGGTGGTGCCGTACTGGGTGGCGCAGTTCGCCGGGGCGATCGGCGCCGCGCTGTTCCTGCAGGGCATGTTCACCCACGTGGCGGCGGGCAGCAATTACCCGATTACCACGCCCGGCGGGGACTGGCGGTCCATGGTGATGGAGGCCGCGCTCACCGCGATCCTGGTGTCGGTCATCCTCAACACCGCCACCGGCGGGCGGAGCATCGGGCACAACGCCGCGATCGCGGTGGGGGCCACCGTGGCGCTGCTCGGCCTGTTCGCCAGCCCGATCTCGGGCGCGTCGATGAACCCGGCCCGCACCCTGGGCCCGGACATCGTCGGCCACGACTACACCGGCTGGTGGATCTACATCGCCGGCCCGGTGATCGGCGCCGCCATCGCCGTGGCGATCATCAACGCGGTCCGCGGACTGCCGGACAAGCAGGAACGAGATGCCGCCCAGGGTGGCGCGCTGCCCGTCCTCGGCCGCCCGAAGCCGCCGGCGCCGAGGGAGGCACCCTGACCTCCCCCGGCACCCCGACCGTCTCAGGCTGAGGTCAGCGTCGGCTCGCGCCTGGTCATCATCCCGAACGGAATCATGATGGCTGCCGTGGTCACCGCGATAACCGCCAGCACGAGGCCGACGGCGGGAACGAGCGGGATGAACGGGGTCCAGCTGCCGGTGACCGCCCGGGTGACCGCGAGCAGGGAGACCGCGCCGGCGGCGGCGCCGGCGACCAGCCCGGTGGCGACGACGAACACCACCTGCCAGCCGAACACCGCGGCGACCTGGCCGCGGGTCGCGCCGACCCGGCCGAGCAGGCGCAGCACCCGCCGCCGCTCGACGGTGGTCACGACGAGGGTGTTCACCAGGGCCACGGCGGACAGCGCGGCGAGGATGCCAAGGATCAGGTTGTTCGCGAACGAGTTCTGGTCGGCGGCCTGCGCCGACTGCGCGTTGGCAGCCGCGCGGCTGGTCACGCGCAGTCCGGGATGGCCGACGGCCAGCCGGGCCAGTTCCGCTTGCGTGCCGCCGCTGACCAGGATCTGCGAGTAGCCTGCCGTCGTGCCCGTGTGGCCCGCCGCGACGGACGCCGGGATCAGCAGGTCGCCGGAGGCCAGCGAACGGTCGTAGATGGCGCTGACCGTGGCCTCGTAGGGCGTGCCGTCCGGCAGGTAGACGGTGACCCGGGAGCCGGTGTGGACGCCGAGCGCGCCGGACCCCGCCTCCACCGCGCTCACCGCGATCTGGCCGGGACGCGGTGCCGCCGGGCTGCCGGAGGTCACGCCGAGATTCAGCAACTGGCCGAGCGGGCCGCCGGTGACGGCCTCACCATAGGCCTGGTCCAGGTCCGGGTCGGTGACGGCCGCGGTGACCGGCGTCACCCCGGCCGCGGCGCTGACCCCAGGCAGGGCCTGCACCTGCCGCAGGGTGGCGGCGGTGAGGCCGGCTCCCGAGAGCACGTGGCCGGCCCTCACCGTGCTCGCCGCCTGGGTGGCGGTGGCGTGCTGGATGGAGGTGTCGGCGAAGTAGACGGTGCCGACCATGGCGACCGCCATCGCGACCGGGATGACCGCCGAGGCCGCGCGGCGCGGCTGGGCGGCGATCGCGGCCAGCGCGAGCCGGGCCGGCGCTCCCCCGGCGACTCGCGCTGGCCCGGCCAGCCAGGCGGCGAGCGCCACCAGCAGCGGGCCGAGCAGGGCCACCGTCACCATGCAGGCCAGCAGCAGCGGAAGCGCCAACGCGAGCTGCCCGGCCGCGTTCTTCTGGGTAAGCGTGAGCGTCATGAGGGTGCCGGAACCGCCGGCGGCGGCGAGGCCGAGCCCGACCCGGAGGGGGTTGGGCCACTTGCGCTCGGCGACGGTCTCCCGCAGCGCCTGGGCGGGCGACGTCCGGCTGCCGCGGCGGGCGGCGACCTGCCCGCTCAGCCAGGCGACCAAGGCGCTCGCCCCGCAGGCGATGGCCAGCAGCCAGGGGCTCCGCCACGCGGCGGACCCGGCGGGAAGCATCTGGTGGGCGGCGAGCGCGCGCACGCCGAGGGTGCCAAGGGCGACGCCGGGCAGCCAGCCGAGCGCGCCGCCGGCCACGCCGCACACGGCGAGCTCCGCGAGGATCGCCCGGCGGACCTGGCCTCGGGTGGCGCCGACCGCGCGCAGCAGCGCGAACCGGCGCCTGCGCAGGTTCACCGCCAGCGCGGTGGTGCTCGCCAGCACGAACAGCGAGATCAGCACGATGGGGACGATCAGCGCGGCGCCGAGCGACTGCCCGTTGGACCGCTCGATCGGGGCCCTCAGGTTCGCGAGGTCGCCGCGGGCGGCGCCGGTCGCGATCGTGTAGCCCTGGCCGCCGTCGAGGGCCGCGCGAATCCGGCCGGCGAGGACGTCCGGGGAGACGCCCGGCTTGGCGGTCACCGCCACGAGGTCCACGTCACCGGGGCGGACCGCGCCGTTCGGGAACCCCGACTCGCCGACGGCGGCGGCCGCGCCCGGCACCTGGGCCAGGCGCTGGGCGAGCGCGGCGGGCACGCCCCGGTAGGCGGGCAGCGGAAGGCTCTCGCGGTTGGCGTCCTCGCCGCGGCCGAGGGTGACGCTGACGTTCGCGGTCCCGGCCACCACCACGCTGGCGCCGGCCAGCCGCCCGGCGGGCGCCTGGGTGTCCGCGGCGGCGGTGGCGATCGCGGCGACCGTCAGGGCGGCCGCGGCGGCCGCGGCCACCACGGTGCCGAGCAGCGGGCCGGGAGCGCGCCGGATCCCGGTGAGCCTCCAGCCGCGCATCAGCCGCGCCCCCCGTCGAACCGGCCGCCGGCCTGCTCGGCCCGCTCGCCCAGGTCCGCGACCAGCCGGGCCACCACGGCCGGATCCGGGTCCGGCAGCACCCGGTCCACCCGGCCGGCGTACAGGAACACCGCCTGGTCACAGAACCGGGTCACCTGCGGGTCGTGGGTGACGATCACCACGGTCGTCCCGTCCGCGACCTCGCGCAGCACGCGCAGCACCCCGGCCGCGGTGTACGGGTCAAGCGCCCCGGTGGGCTCATCGGCGAAGATCACGTCCGGCCGGGCTGATCAGCGCGCGGGCAATCGCCACCCGCTGCTGCTGGCCGCCCGACAGCTCGGCCGGCCGCCGCCGCAGCTGCGCCCCGGACAGGCCGACCCGGGAGGCCGCCCGCTCGATGGCCGCGCGCTCGGCGGGCCTGTGGTCCAGGCGGAGCGGAAGCGCGATGTTCTCCGCCACCGTCAGCTCGGGCAGCAGGTTCAGCTCCTGGAACACGAAGCCGACGCGCTGCCGCCGCAGCACCGCCTGCTGGCGGTGGGACATCCGGGACAGTTCCCTCCCGCACAGCCGCACCGTGCCGGACGAGAACCGTTCGAGCCCGGCCGCGCACTGGAGCAGCGTCGACTTGCCGGACCCGGAGACGCCGAGCACCGCGGTGAACGAGCCCGCGGCGAACGACAGCGACACCCCGTCGAGCGCGGTCACCGCCGCCCGGCCCCGTCCGTAGCGCTTCGTCACGTTGTCGAGCATCACGGGGGCAGCCGGCGCCGGGGCGGCTTCCATCAGCATTGTGGTAACAGTGTTTTCCGCAGCCATGTCATTCACGGTGCCAGCCGCGGCGGCGGCGATCGATGGTGCCGCCCGGCCGGTTTCCGGTGGGGTTATCCCACCGCTGGCGCGTTTCAGATGGTGACGACCACCTTGCCGGCCGCGTGGCCCTGCTCCTGGTAGGGAGTCATCGCGGATCCGTTCGGGATGATGCTTTGAGTCTGTTATCTTGTTACCATGGTAACAGTGGAACGGGTTCAGACCGGGCTGCGCGTCGAGCGCAACACGCTGAAGGTCCTGAAGGGGCTGGCCGAGTACCTCGACCTGTCCCTTGGCGACCTCGTGGAGGGGATCGTGTTGCACGCGTTCGAGGGCAAGGCGCCATTCGGGCCGCCCGTCCTCGCGAAGATTGACCAGCTCAAGGCGGTCTACGGGCTTGAGCTGACCGCCGCCGACGCGCACAAGTTGCAGGAGGAGCCCTGACCGTCACCCAGTGCCTTCTCACCGGCCGCATCCGGGTCGCGCTGCCGCCCGGCGAGGCGTTCCGGCTGTTCACCCCCCGCGGCGAGCAGGACTGGGTGCACGGATGGCACCCGCGGTTCCCGGCCCCGGCGCCCGACGACACCGAGCCGGGAACGGTCTTCGAGACCAGCGCTCACGGCGAGAACACCATCTGGCTGGTGACCGACCGGCAGCCAGGCAAGCGCATCGCCTACGCGCGCGTGACCCCCGGCGACCGGGCCGGCACCGTGACCGTCATGGTCAGCGCCGCGGGCCAGCACAGCGAAGTCGAGGTCACCTACCAGCTGACCGCGCTGACCGGCCCCGCCGAGCACCACCTCAGCGAGTTCGCCGACGGGTACCCGGCCTACCTGCGGTCCTGGGAAGACGCCATCGCGTCCTGGCTGGCGTGATATAGCCGGGAGCGGGTTCTCGAGAAAGGGCTAAACCGTTGGCGGAGCGGCTGGTGTTCCGGGATGCCGCCGGGCGTGAGATCACGGCCAGTGACCTCAAGGGATACACGGGGCGGGTGCGCTGGGAGGTCATCGGCGCGGACAACCTACCGGCCCGGGCCACGCAGTTGCACCAGGAAGCGCGCGAGGCCGGAGGGCGCGGTGACTACGCCCGCGCCCTTGACCTTCTTGACCTGGCGTGGGATCTCGCGCCGCAATGGCCGTACCCGGTCTACGACGCCGCGTACACCTACCTGCTCGTCGGCGAGCCCGGGATGGCGGAAGAGTTCTACGAGCGCGTCGACCAGATGGCGCCGCGCGGGTTCTTCACGTGCAAGGCCTCGCTCGACACCTTGCGCCGCGAGCGCGCCGGGGAGCTCTTCCCCGGCTTCGCCCGGGCCTACGCCACCTTGGAGTGGACGGATCCCGGCCAGAAGCAGGCGATCCTGGCGGGCATCGTCGACAGGTTCCCGGGGTTCGCCCTGGCCTGGAAAGACCTGTCGCCGCTGCTGGACGGGGACACCCGCCAGCTGGACGCCATCGAGCAGGGGCTGCGCGGCCGCCCGGACGCCGAGACGCTCGGCGTCCTGCTGATCAACAAGGCGGGCATCCTGGCCCGGCGGGGCGACCGGGACGCGGCGATAGCCATCCTCGGCGAGTTGGCGCTCTCGCCTGACAGCACGCTCGCCACCGAGCACCTCGCTAAGGCCGTGCTGGCGTCCCTGGTGGCCGAGTCCTAGTACGTTGCCTGTGTGATCCTGGCCCCGACGGGGCGGCGTTGGAGATAATGCGGGCGGAATGAACGAGAACACACCATGGGTATTCGTTGACTGCGAGGCGCGCGGGACCAGCCCGGTGAACGGCGTGCTGACCGAGTTCGGGGCCGTTCACTACGACACGCGGGACACGTTCTACGGGCGGCTGTTCCACGCGACGCCGGACCCGGCCAACCCCGCGATCAGCATCGTCGGCGAGCGCATAGCGAGCGACGCGGAAGTCGCCGGGAGCTTCGCGGCCTGGCTCCGGGGGCACCTGGGCAGCCGGCAGCCTGTCTTCGTGAGTGACAACCCCGCCTACGACTGGCAGTGGATCGCCGGCATGTTTGACCGGGCGGGAATGGACAACCCGTTCGGCTACTCGGCCCGGCGCATCAGCGACTTCTGGGCCGGGCTCAACCGCAACTGGAGCGACACCCAGGGCTGGAAGCGGTTCAGGAGGACCGTCCACGACCACAACCCCGTGCACGACGCGATGGGGAACGTGGAGGCATTCGAGGAGATCATGCGCCGCGCCAACGGCTCCTGACCCGCCGGTCGTTCGGGGCGGGTCAGGCATCCACCCTGCGCGTCAGCCACGGCGGGCGTCATCGACATTCACGTCGTCAACCCTGCCGGCGGGTCCGCCGCTGCGGCGGCACCGCGAGCGAGGCCGCCGTCCTCTGGCATGAGTGGGACGACCTCCGCCCTGGTCACCGGGGATGGTCACCGCGCTTGCTTCCGGCAGCAACAGCCACGGCGTTTACGTCACGGCGGTCATCGACGGCATCCCGCGCATTAACGAGGGCCTGACCGAGTGGCGCGAACTGCTTGCCTCGTCCCCGCTGCGGCTGCCGGTCGCAGATGTCGCGATCCCGTCTGCCCCCAAGGGAGCGGTCAACTTCGATGGCGTCCCGGTCTACGTCCTCGATGACGACGGCGTCATCTGGTCCACCCGTTCCCCGACGCCGCTGAACACGCCCGTCGGCGGCCAGTTCGCCGCGGGCCAGTTCCACCTGATCGCCTCGTGCACGTGGGACCGGACGAATCCGGTCCTGCTCGCCGCGACCGCCGATACCATCCAGTGCCGGTTCTGGTGGGCAGGCACCCGCGAGTTCCGCTGGCGGCTCCTGCCGCTAGACCCGGCCGGCCGGTCGATCACGGACATCGCGTGCACGTCCCTGGCGGGCAAGAGGATCGAGGTCTTCGTCCTTTAGATGACGGCGGCATCTGGCACAGCTCCCTCCGGCTTGCCCAGGAAGGGACGCTCGACTGGTCGACCTGGGTCAGGCTGCCCCCTCCCCTTGGGCACGTTACGGCGATCACCGCCTGCCAGTTCGGCCTGCGGGACGGGGCGCTGATCGCGGCCACGCGGGACGGCGAGCTCCATTTCGCGGCGCACGAAATCGAGGTAATTAAGACCGGCCTCTCCCGCTGCTCTCCCTGGTCGCAAGTGCCCGGGGCCTAGCAAGCCCGATACGCGCACCTGCCGACACCGCGCCGGCTTCCGGATCGCCGTCATCAGCGAGCCGCCCGCCGCACCGGGCGCTCCCCGCGACCTGTTCCCACCTGAGTTCGAAGGCAGGACGACCTTCGGGGGCAGACCAAGTAAGGGGAAAAACGGCAATGGGCCAGTCAGCGGGCCGTCTGCCGTCCAGCTGCTGATGCGCGCCGACGGCTGGCGGGTCTCGCATCGGGGGCAGGTCACCGTGGTGACATCGCGGGGGACGTTCCAGGCGTAGATCGCCATCGCCGCCCTGACTACCCGAAGTCAGGGCGGCGGACCGAGGCTAGGTCCTAGAAGGCGATGGTAGGACTGCTGAAACCCGGCGGGAACCGCAACGGCGTGAACTTTCCGTGGCTCATCGCGCCGACGTGCAGTCCGTTCGGCGCGACGCGCTTCGCGCCCTTGGTGCCATTCTTCGACGGCCCATTGTCCGACGACCGTGCCGCCGGACGGGCTGATCCAGAGGATCTGCGCCTCGGCCACGAACTTCTTCGCCCCGATCGTTGCCTGGTAGTCGACCCTCGCCTTCGCGGTGACCGCTGTACCCGGCGGGAGCGGGTAGGTGAGGAAGCTCAGGGTCGGGCCTGTGTCTGGTCCGGTCATCGCCGCGCAGCCGAACGCCGTGCCGTCCGCGCTGATCAGATGGTAGTGCCTGCTTAGTAGGCCTGGTGATGCGGTGCATGTTTCGAGGAGGGACTGGGCGTTTGGGCCGAGCGGCACATTCCAGGCGACGACCTTGCCGCCGGCCAGCAGGTCACCGCTGGCCGGCCCGGAAACGCTCAGCTCACGCACGGTCTCCGTCATACCCGCGGCATCGAGGATTGGGGTCTCAACGGCCAGGTCCCGGTCCCCGTTGATCCACGTCAGCCCGGGCTGCTCGGCGGGCGAGACGTTCGAGGTCCAGTCGTGCAGCAGCTGGCCGGTGGCGACCGAGAAGACCTGGACCGCCAGGCCGCCTGAGGCGGTCAACGTGGTCACGGCCAGTGCGCTGCCCGACCTGGATATAGCGGCGTTAGCGGTGATCAGGCCCGCGTCGCCGTGCAGGGCTTGCGGCTTGACTGGCAAGAGGGTGAGGCGCGCTGGGGTCGCGGTGCCAGGGGCGAGCCGCACCACATACCAGCTGGCCGTCTCCGTTACCTTCGCAAAGCGGTCGCTGCCATGGGCTGACGCGGTGAGGTAGGTCAGGACCGAGACGGCAAACGTCCGGTCGTCGTCGGCCGCGGTGATGCCCGTGAGTTCGTTCGTGTAGCCCTTGCGCACGGGAATCGCGAGGTTCGCCAGTATCGTGCCGGTGACCGAGTCGCCCGCCACGATACGGCCCCCCGTCCAGGCCACGTAGTAGCGCGGTACGCCGCCCGGGCCGGCTGAGACGGCCGGGCTGGCTGAAGCGGTTGGCTGCAGGGGAACAGCGCCTTCGTTCCGTACGCCCTTGACCAGGACCAGCGAGACGGCGAGCGCGACGACGGCCGCGGCAGCAGCCAGCGGCACCGCCCGGCTGATCCAGTGGCCCGGCAGGTGACGGCGGCGGCCGCCGGCCGCCGGCCGGGAGGGCAGGTGCAGGGGCGGCGCGGACCGGATCTCCCTGGCGGCCAGGTTCGCGTCCGCGGCAGCCGACATGGCCGTGTGCACGCGGTGCTCCACTGAGCTCATGATTCCTCCTTCAGTGTGCGGCCGAGTGCGGCGATGGCCCGGGACACGGCAGATTTCACCGTGCCGACGCTGATGCCCATGGCGCGGGCCGTCTCCTCGGGGCTAAGGCCGAGGTAATACCGCAGCGTCAGCGCTTGCCTTTGCCGCGCGGCGAGCTTGCTGACGGCGGCGAGGACCTCGTGGTGCTCCTCGGACAGCAGGACGGCCGCCTCGGCGGAGTCGGCGGCCAGCCAGCCGTCGCGTGCCGCCGCCGCGCGGTCCCTGCGGTCCCGGCGGGCCCGGGCGCGGAGCGCGGCGCGGCAGCCGTTGAGCACGCTGGACCGGACATACGGCAGCGCGTTAGCCGGGTCGTCGAGCCGGTCCCAGTTCCGGTAGAGCCCGACGAACGCATCCTGCACCACGTCCTCGGCCGAGCCGCGGTCCCCGAGGATGACGAACGCCATCCTGATCAGGCTGACGCCTTGCGCCGCGTACAACGCGGTCACACCTTCGTCGGCCTGCGTCCGCGGTACGGTCCGGGGCGGTGTGCTGGTGTCCAGGAAGTCCACGATTGAAAGATGCCGCCCGGCGCCGTTGGTTGCCATCCGGCGGAGAACTTTCCACCAGGACTAAGCTAAGCAGTCGCCTTCCTGGTGACCACGACAAGGTAGCGGCAGTCCGCGGCCGCGTCGTTGCGGAACTCCCTAGGCCGCGGCTCGCCGAGCTCGAAGGTGTCGCCGCGGACAGCTCGTGGACGTCAGGCCCGTCCGCGAGGAAGAGCCGGCCCGACAGCACCCAGACGAGCTGCGCGATGAACGCGTACGCCCCCGCCGGGTACGGCACCCGGGCGCCTGCCGGCAGCACGACCTCGGTCACCGCGGCGTGGAGAGCTGCCAGGCGCAGGTAGCCGGTGTCCGGGTCGCGCCACTCCGCGACGTCGGCGGCGCGGATGATCCGCCCCGGGTCGACATCCTTCTTCCGCACTGGCCGCGCGTCGCCCACCAGCGCCAGCCCGCACCCGTCTTTACCCTGGGTCGCAAGCCATCACTGGAGGCACGTCACCGTGCTAAAGCGGCGAGGCCGCACCGGGGAGCCGGGATTTTCTTCGCAGAACGGGGCCGGACGCGGAAGCCGGGACGACTTATCAACGGCATTGCGCTATACGCGCTCAGAATTCACGCAATCATGAAATGGGCTCGGATGAGAAATTATTCGGAGCAGGTTGCGGCCGCCGCGGAGGCGGCGATGGCGGAGTTGTGGCCGGGCGCGGCGGGCTTGGGGGCCGGCCCTCCTGGCCCCTTGGCGGCGGGCCCGGCGGCGGTGAGTTCCGTTAGGGCGGGCGTCAACTGGATCTGGTAACCGGAACCGGCCGCAGGGAAGGTACCCAGGACGACCCAGGCGCCGGCGTCGAGCGACTGGTCGATGGTCACGGTGCCGAGGCTGCCGCCGGAGCCAGCCGATACCGCGTAGCTAGCCTGGCCGAGGGCGTTCTGCGTGGGCACGTAGACCGACAGCGTGCAGCGGGCGACGCCCGAGGGCGCGCCGAACCACCAGGTGAGCGTAGACGGGGCGGGCTTCCCGGCTGGGTTCATGGTCCACACCGACGTGCCGTCGCAGCCGTCGCCGGTCCAGCCGCCCTGCGCCGCGGTCCACGGCGGCCCGTTCGTGGCGGCGGTCGGCGTGACGCCGCTGCCCTGGCCGGGCGGGCACCCCAGGCCGATGACCTGCCGCATGGACGTCATGCGGGGCATCGATGTCATGCGGGGCATGGACGTCATGCGGGGCATGGACGTCACGCGGGGCATGGACGTCACGCGCGGCGCCGGGGCGGCTTGCTGCCGGGGATGGGACCGCGGCCGCGGTGTGCCGTGGTGAGAGACGATCGGCGCGGTTCGCGGCCTCGGGCTGGCAGCCGGGTAAGCCGCCGGGCGGATCAGCGCGACGGCCGTTCCCGCCGCGACGAGCACGGCGACGGCGGCAGCGGTCGCGACCACGGTGCGCCGCCCGCGCCGCCCGCGGTGCCCGCCGTCCCCGTCGTGCCCGCGCGGCGGGGCGGGCTCCGGGCTGTCGGCGGGATTAAGGGCTACCGTGAGGAACGCGCTGGTGGCGGCGCTCGCGGAGGCGTCCCGCCAGCGGTCTTCCCATGCCCCGACGGCGCCGCCGCACGCCTGGACGTAGGCGACAAGCACCGGGTTGGGCGGCACGGCGGGGCCGGTCTCGGCGGCCGCCAGTGTTTCCTCCGGGAAGTGAGCCCGCTCGGCGAGTTCGGCCAGGCTCAGTCCCGCGCTCGCGCGCAGGGCCCGAAGGTCATGAAAGAACGCCTCCACTTCCGGCATCAAGGATCACGCTCCTCGGTCGGTACGGCCAGGTTCTCGTCCTCTGCGGAGGCTAACCCGGCCCGGCCCCAGAAACCGGACTGCCGGCAACAAAACGCCCATTACGAGCTCATGACATCCGGCGCCGCTGACCGCCTGAGCGCCGCGCCGGCTCGCCGGGTCACAAGGGCCCGCCCGCGAAGCTGCTCCGGATGGGCTGCTCACCAACCTGCTCAACCCCAAGGCGGCGACATGTACCTGGCGCTGATCCCGCAGTTCATCGTCCCCGGCCGCGGGCACCTGCTCGCGGCCGGGCTTCGCCCTCGGCGGCATCCAGATCGCCGTCAGCGCCGCCGTCAACGCGACGATCGTGGCGTCCGCGTCGGGCATCGCGGCGTTCCTCGGCCGCCGGCCTGCCTGGCTGCGCTGGCAGCCCTCGTCACCGGCACCCTGCCGGCCGCCATCGCGATCCGCCTCGCCATCAGCGGCTAAGGCCCGGCAATGGCGGAGCCCAGGATGCCGGCCGCCTGGGTGAGCACCTCCGGGCCGGCGGTGAACGGCAGCCGCAGGTGATGCACCAGGGTGCCGTCGGCGGCGAACCGCTCGCCCGGGGAGATCAGCAGGCCCCGCGCCGCCGCCCGGGCGGCCAGCTCCTGGCCGGTGAGGTCGCGGCGCCGCAGCCACAGCGACAGGCCCCCCGGCGGCGGGCGGAACGACCAGCCCGGCTGCTCGCGGAGCAGGCCCGCCAGGTGGTCGCGCTGATCGCGGAGCTGGGCCCGGCGGGCGCCGAGGATGCGCTGCTCGTCGGCCAGCAACTCGGCCGCGATGAGCTGTTCGAGCGGCGGCGGCGAGACCGGGCCGGCCAGCGGGCTGAGCTGCAGCTCGGCGATCGAGCGGGCGGCGGTCCTGATCCAGCCGATCCGCAGGCCGCCCCAGAACAGCTTGCTGGCCGAGCCGACCGAGATCACGTTGCGGCCCGCCAGGTGCGGCTCCGGCCGCGGCTCTTCGCGCAGGTCCAGGTCCCGCATCGTCTCATCGGCGAGGATCACGCAGTCCGTGCGCTCGGCGAGCACGCTCACCTCGGCGCGCAGCGGGCGCGGCATCACCGCGCCCGCCGGGTTGTGGAAGTCCGGCATCAGGTACGCCAGTCCCGGCCGGCCGGACCGCAGGACGTCGCGGAACCGGTCCTCGTCCCATCCGTCGCTTGTCACCGGGACGGTCACCGTCCGGGCGCGGGCATGCCGCAGCTGCGTGAGCACGCCGGGATAGCTGGGGCTCTCGACCAGGACCGGCCGGCGACGGTCGTGGAAGCGTCCGAGGAGCAACGCGACGGCGGCGCGGGCACCCGACGTGATCAGGACCTGCGCGGGCTGGGTGGCCAGGCCCGCCGCGGTATAGCGGGCCGCCACGGCCTCGCGCAGGCAGGCGAGCCCGCCCGGGGACTCCCCGTCGTCGAGCAGCGCCGCCGCGAACCGGCCGGCGGCCCGGTCCAGTGCGGCCAGGCAGGCCTGGTGCGGGGCCGAGGTCACGGCCGCCCGCAGGTCAAGCCCGGCACGGTCCGCGGACAGGGGAAGGGTGCGCTCGGTGAGGCTCGGCGGCAGCCGGATCGTGCTGCCGCTGCCGTGCCGGGTGGCGACCCAGCCGTCATCCCGGAGCCGGTCAAGCGCCGCCACCACGGTGCCGCGGCTGACCCCGAGGGCGTCGGCAACCTCCCGTTCGGACGGCAGCTCACTGCCCGACGGGATCCGGCCGTCCAGCACCCCGTCCCGCAGCGCGGCGGCCAGGGCCGCGGCGAGCGACCCGGGCCGCGCGCGCCAGGCACCGAGGTCCTCGGTGAGACGCACGGCGGCCACTGCTCCAGTTTAGCGAGATTGGACCCATGACGCTCAAGTGGCGGGGGGCCTAGCCTCCCGTTCATGGATGGCTTATCTCAGTGATGACCTGGCCGGGCTGTCTGACCTGCTGTCGACGGTGCGGGACTACGCGCCCGGTGGTGTGAGGCACCCAGGAGAGCAGCGGTGCGGGACTGGGCGAAGGGCCGCTTCCGTTCGGATGACTCTTGCTAGGGACGGTCCGCGCGCCTGGCGTCGCGCAGGGCCACGGTGGCGGCCTGGAGCCGGTGGCGCTGGGCCACGAGCTCCGCGGCGGACTCGGACACCGCCGTCCACGTCGCCGCCGCCGGGTCGATCCGCCCGGCCAGCTCGGCGTGCCAGGCGGACGGCGGCCGGCCGCCGGCGGCGGCAGGAGCTGCGCCGGGACCGGCGCAGAATCGGTGCCCTGCCGGTAGAACTGCAGCGACGCGGCGTCGAGGTCGTCGTTGACCAGCACCGCCACGCCCCCCTGGACCGGGGCTGGTGTCGCGGTGTCCACGACCCATCCGCCGGTGTTGGCGATGGCGACCGGGGACGGGAAGCCGGGCACGGACCACTGGTCGACGAACGGCTTGTGGGTGTGGCCGTACACGAACGCGACCTCCTCCGGCACCTGTCCCAGCTGCTGCCGCAGCTGGCCGCGGACCGGGCCCTCCAGGTAGTTCCGCAGCCCGGTCTGGCCCGCGGCGGTCAGCGCCACCGTGGGGGTGCCGCGCTCGCTCTTGGCCACCTTGCCGAACTCGCGCCGCAAGACCTCGTTCAGCACCCACCGCTCCGGCGTGCGCAGCCAGCCCGGGCTCTTGGTCGTCATCGCCGCGACCAGGTTCGCCACGAGCCCGTCGAGGTCCTGCGTGCTGGTCAGGTCCGCGTAGATCAGGCCCATGTCCGTGCCGACCTGACCGGACCGGCCGAGCGTGGACCAGAAGAAGTCGATCCAGGCGAAGTTCTCCTCCTCGAGGCGATCGATGTCCTCCATCGGACCCGGCCGCTGGCCGGGGTAGAGGATGTTCCGCAGCTGCGACATCAGCGTGTAGATCGACTCGGTGAAGTGCCCGTGGCTCACGACCAGGCAACGGCGCCCGTCGGGGGTCCGCAGGGCGAGGTTCGGGTAGGAGACCTCGACGGAGACTCCGGTGCCGCCTGGCTGGCTGCGGGCGAGGCCGGTCAGCAGGGTGGAGTTGGCGACGGGGTGCTCTGCCGCCGGCACCAGCTTCGTGGTGTGCCAGGGGGCGACTAGCTCGGCGTCGCCGGGCTGGCCGCAGACGTAGGTCACGTACTGGTTCTCGCGGGTGATCTCCCACTCGTGATGGTCGTGGTTGCCTGGCACGTAGTGGATGACCGGGTCGAACGCGGGTGAGCCGTCGCTGAAGGCCAGGTGCGCGAACAGGCGGAACACCATGGAGCACTCCGCGTCGAACGACAGCGCCAGGTCCAGGATGTCGCCCGCCAGGATGAGGGTCGGCGGCCGGTCCTGCCCGCGGGTGAGCTCGCGCAGCCCGTCGACCAGGCCGCTGAGCAGCGGACTGGGCCGCTGCGGATCGGCGCTGAAGCCGGTGCTGTCGGCGGTCGCGGGCCGCTCGTTGAGCGCGGTCAGCACGCTGTTCTCAGCCCCGAAGTGCAGGTCGGACAGGATGACATAGCGGATGTCGGTCATACGCCCCCCGTCGAGAGCCCGGATCTTGCTCCATAGCGTAGGGCTGAGCACCCGGGATGTCAGTTACCAGGGCCATATCCCGAACGGGGTCGTGGTGACTCCCGCCGGCCCCCATGACACTGGGCGGCCCAGGGCATCACGACGCTGCTGCCCGCGCAGCCGGGGCTGACGGCCGTGTCTTCGACGGTCCTGCGCGGCTTCCGCACCTGACTCACGCCGGGCGTAGGGATGGTGTACCAAGCTCTTGCGGCTATGATGCCCCAATTTGGGGATGTTGTTATCGGTGTCTCTTGTCGCGGTGGTCTAGGAGGCGACGGGATGAGCAGGCGTAATACAAGGCAAGGCAAGGCCAAGCGCCGGGCGGAGCGTGAGCGCAGGCAGGGCTCCACGCCCTCGGGCCAGGGGCCCCAAGCCACGGAGGTTCGGGCGGTGGGGCCCGAAGCCTCCGGGATCCAGGCGTTCCTGGCGGTTCCACGGCCCGACGGCCCTGGTCCCGTGAGCTCGGGTAAACGCGGTTCAGGGGTACGTTCCGCCGCTGACGGCGGCCTGATCGCGGAGGAACCGACGGCGGAGGAACCCGGCGAGATCACGGCGGAGGAACCCGACGAGGCCGATCTGGATACCAGCGCGGACCCGGGCGACTTCAGCGGTCTCGACGCCGACGACGCCGACCTCCAGGCCACGCTCACCGTCCTCGCTGTCCTCGCCGACGACATCGGCGAGGACAGCGAGATGGCCGGCGACCTGGACGACGACGCCGGCGACCTGATCGGCGACGCGGACGACCTGGTCGGCGACGCCGAGGTGCTGGCCGGAGACGCGGACGCGTTGGCCGGCGAGCAGCGCCGAGGCCGAGGTGGTCGGCGACGCCGGCGAGGTGGAGGTACCGGGCGGACCCGAAGACCCTGGGGCACCTGAGACAGGCAAGCCGCCCGCCGAGGCGAGCGGCGAGGACGAGGAGGTCTTGGTCTTCAGTGATGATGACGAAGACCTGCCGGCCGCGCGGGTGGCGGTCGCGGGCGCGACCGCGGACCCGGTCAAGGACTACCTGAAGCAGATCGGCAAGGTCCCGCTGCTCAACGCCGAGCAGGAGGTGGACCTGGCCAAGCGGATCGAGGCCGGCCTGTTCGCCGAGGACAAGCTCGCCGAAGCCAAGGAGACCCTGCCCCGCGACGCGCGGATGGACCTGGAGTGGGTCGCCGAGGACGGCCGCCGGGCCAAGGATCACCTGCTTGAGGCGAACTTGCGGCTGGTCGTGTCGCTGGCGAAGCGGTACACCGGGCGCGGGATGCTGTTCCTGGACCTGATCCAGGAGGGCAACCTGGGGCTGATCCGGGCGGTGGAGAAGTTCGACTACACCAAGGGCTACAAGTTCTCGACGTACGCGACCTGGTGGATCCGGCAGGCGATCACCCGGGCGATGGCCGACCAGGCCCGGACGATCCGGATCCCGGTGCACATGGTCGAGGTGATCAACAAGCTGGCCCGGGTGCAGCGGCAGATGCTTCAGGACCTGGGCCGCGAGCCGACCCCGGAAGAGCTGGCGGTCGAGCTCGACCTCACCCCGGAAAAGGTCGTCGAGGTACAGCAGTACGGCCGCGAGCCGATCTCCCTGCATACCCCGCTGGGTGAAGAGGGGGACAGCGAGTTCGGGGACCTGATCGAGGACACCGAGGCGATCCAGCCCGGCGAGGCGGTCTCGTTTACCCTGCTCCAGGAGCAGCTGCACTCGGTCCTCGCCACGCTCTCCGAGCGCGAGGCGGGCGTGGTCTCGATGCGCTTCGGTCTGGCCGACGGCCAGCCGAAGACGCTGGACGAGATCGGCAAGGTCTACGGCGTCACCCGCGAGCGGATCCGCCAGATCGAGTCGAAGACGATGCTGAAGCTGCGCCACCCGTCCCGCTCCCAGGTACTGCGCGACTACCTGGACTAGCTTGACTGGACTAGCTTGGAAGGAGCCGACTGGGCGGGAGGAACGATGCCGGTATTCGCCGTCACGACGGCCAGGGATGCGGGCTGGGATCACGCCAGGGACATCCGCGAGCAGCCGTTCTGGGACCAGCACGCCGCATTCGCCGATGAGCTCGTCGACCGCGGGATCATCATCCTCGGCGGGCCGATCGGCGGCGGCGATGGCGAGGACCTGGCGCTCCTGGCCGTCGAGGCCGCTGACGAGGCCGCCGTCCGGTCGGCCTTCGATGCGGACCCGTGGACGGTCCACGGCGTGTTCCGGATCAGGCAAGTCCGTCCCTGGACCCTGTGGCTCGACGGACGGTCCCGCAAGCGCCTGCCCGCCCAGGGCTAGTACGGTCCCTGCCGGCGATGCCCGGGGCAGCCCCCATCCGTGTCCAGTCCAGTCCGTGGGCCAGGATCGATTCCCGGTTCGCGGCCGAACTGACATGGAACAAGCGCGCCATAAGCGGAGCCTAGTCCCAGGCCGCGCTCCGCCCGTAAGGCTTCTCGGCGGGCGCCGCTAGTTGCGTAACATACGACGGGTGGCGTCGGCCCTGCAGCTTCCCGGATCTCAGCCCGGCCGGGGGCAGGCCGCCGGCGCGGCACGGCCAGGACCCCGCTGAGAAAGGCGTTCCCATGGCAGCTGACCAGCCGCTCGTACGCAGCGGAGCCGACGCGCCCGGCGGCGGCAGGTCACTGCCGTTCGACACCAGCGTGGCGCACCAGGCCCGGATGTACGATTACGTGCTCGGCGGCAAGGACAACTACGCCGCCGACCGGGCGGCCGTGGAGGCATGGCTCCAGGCCGACCCCGGGGTCGCCGTCAGCTGCCGGGCGAACCGCGCGTTCCTCGGGCGCGCTGTCCGCTACCTTGCCGCCGGCGCGGGGATCCGCCAGTTCCTGGACATCGGCACCGGCATCCCGACGGCGGGCAATACCCACGAGGTCGCCCAGGCGGCCGCGCCGGAGTCGCGGGTGGTCTACGTGGACTACGACCCGGTGGTGCTCGCCCACGCCCGCGCGCTGCTGACCAGCAGCGAGTCAGGCGCCACGGAATACATCGAGGCGGACCTGCGCGACACTCCCACGATCCTCGCCCAGGCCCGCCAGTTGCTCGACTTCACCCGCCCGGTAGCGGTCACTTTGCTTGCCGTCCTGCACGCGATCCCGGACTCCGACGACCCGCACGCGATCGTGGCCCGGATCATGGACGCCGTGCCGTCCGGCAGCTACCTCGCCATCTCGCACGCGGGCTCAGACCTCCTGGACCGGCAGACGCTCGCCAGCGTCCGGGACATCGTGACCCAGATGGTCCACCTGGAGCCCGGCTTCCGCAGCCGCGAGCAGGTCAGCCGGTTCTTCGATGGCCTGGACCTAGTGGAACCGGGGCTGGTGCGGGCCGAGGAATGGCACCCCGGCCCGGCCGCCGACGGCGCCGGCAAGTCAACCTTCTGGTGCGCGGTCGGCCGCAAGCCTTAATGCAGGCCCGCTGACCTTCCCTCGGCCGGCGATCCACCTGCTACCCGATCCTGCCACTTGCGGGGCAGCAAGAGTGGTTGCCTGCTCACTGTAGGCGACCCGGCCATAGGATTTGCTACCGGCAGGCGCCAGGGACACGGCAAAGTTGCAGGGAACCGATCTAGACGAGCATCGAGTGTCCTGCTTGAGCACCACGTGAACAGCGAGGGGATACCTGAGTAGTAGAGGCTTCGTTGCCCGTGATGCCGCTTTCAGGTGGCCGCGCTCTGCGTTACGGGGTCTGCTTGTTCTTGCGCGGTGGCAGCGACCGTGAAGGCGGCGCGCACGAAGGCGGCGACGGCCGGCGAGCGCGCGTCCTGGGGCCAGGCCACGGCCAGCGTGGAGTCCGGGAGGTCGCTGACCGGCCGGTAGGCGATCCCGGGTCGCGGATAGCGCCGGGCCACCGAGGCAGGCGCGAAGAACACGACGCTGCCCGTCTCGACGAGGCTGAAGATCTCGGACAGGTTCGAGGCCGGCGGCGCCTGGCCGGCCCGGCGGTGTCCGGCGGGCCGGCCGTGGCTTGCCGGGGATCCGCCGGGGAGCCTGCGGCCGGCCAGGTCGGCCAGGCACAGCCGCGTCCGCGCGGCCAGCGGGTCGGCGGCGGCCAGGGCGGCCAGGAGCGGCTCGGTCAGCAGCGGCTCGCTGTCCAGGCCGCGGTCATCGAAGGGGCGCAGCAGGAGTCCCACGTCAGCGCGGCCGTCGCGCAGCGCCTGCGGCTGCTCGCCGAATCCTCCGAGTACCAGCTCCGGCGGCAGGGCCGCGTTGTCGGCGCAGTAGGCGTCGAGGATCTGCGGCAGCAGGCCGCCGTCGACGTCGGCCTTGAGGGCGACCCGCAGGCCGCGGCGACGGACTGCCCGCCTGGCGGGCCCTGCGGGCGGCGGCGGTGACCGCCTCAAGGGCGGTCCGGGCGTCGCGCAGCAGGACCTCCCCGGCCGTAGTGAGCCTGACCTGCCGGGTGGTCCGCTCAAGCAGCGTCACGCCGAGCTGCCGTTCAAGGTCCCGGATCGCGCGGGACAGCGGGGGCTGCGCCATGCCCAGCCGGGCGGCCGCGCGCCCGAAGTGCAGTTCCTCGGCGACCGCGACGAAGTACCGGAGCTGCCGCACTTCCAGCTCATTCATACTTCCAGGGTACCAATGACGACCGGATCGGTCCTTCACCTGCGCCGTCGAGCCCGGTTAGCTGGGTGCTGCCCGGCAGCGGCCCCGGGGATTCCGCTGCCGCCGTCTCCCGGAGGTACTCATGATTGTCATCACAACGCCGACCGGCGATATCGGCCGGCAGGTTCTGGACCGCGTCCTGGACAGCGGCCAGGCGGTCCGCGTGATCGCCCGCGATCCCTCCCGGCTGCCCGAGCGCGTGCGCGCCCGTGCTGAGGTGGTGCCGGGCTCCCACGGTGACGCCGACGCGATCACCAGGGCGCTCGCCGGCGCTGACCGCCTGTTCTGGCTTGTGCCCCCGCGCCCGTTCAGTCACCCCGGCAGCGCCGAGCGCTACTACCTGGACTTCACCCGCCCTGCCGGCGAGGCGATCAGAGGCGTGGGAGCCGGGGTGGTGGGCGTCTCGACCCTCGGCCACGGGTACCAGGGCAAGGCCGGTGTGCTTTCTGCCGCGCTGGCCATGGACAAGCTGATGGAGGGCACCGGCGCGGCCTACCGGGCGCTGGCCCTGCCGTTCTTCATGGAAAACCTGCTCCGCCAGGCCCAGGCGATTAAAGAAGAGGGAACGTTCTCCCTGGCGAACACCGCGGACCGGCCGCTGCTGACCGTCGCCACCCGCGACGTCGCCGCCGCGGCGGCGGCGCTCCTCCTTGACACTTCCTGGAGCGGCCAGGCCAGCGTCCCCGTGGTCAGCCCGGACAACCTGACCCCCGACGACATGGCCGAGGTCATCTCCGGCACCCTGGGCCGAACGGTCCGCTACCGCCAG
This sequence comes from uncultured Actinomycetota bacterium, assembly GCA_963767685.1. Classification (GTDB taxonomy): domain Bacteria; phylum Actinomycetota; class Actinomycetes; order Streptosporangiales; family Streptosporangiaceae; genus Trebonia. Next base: position 165,758 of record CAVYEZ010000001.1, on the reverse strand, counting down.
GTCCCGGCCGCGGACCGCCAGGCCGCGATGCTGCGCCGTGGCGCGAGCGAGGCGATGGCGCAGGATATGGCAGACATGACCGAGGCGCAGGACAACGGAATCTACGACGCCGAGCCCCGCGACCCGTACTCCGCCGCCCCCACCAGTTTCCGTCAGTGGTGCCACGACACCCTCAAACCAGCCGTCCAGGCATGACGCCAAAGTCGTTCATGCGGCCTGACCTGCGGGCATCGGCATCCTCAGGTCTCGCCCCCAAGTCGGGGGCAGGCGAGCGCCTGGCGGATCACTGCGGCTGGGTCACCGAGGTGGTAGACGCGCTCGCTGGGCTCGATGTTGTCGAGGAACTCCTGGTAACGCACGGCGTATGCGAGGTGCGCCAGCGGCTCGGCGATCCGCAGCGCCTCGGCGGGACGTGACCGGGGAACGGCGGCGGCCCAGGCGGCGGCCCAGGCGCTTGCCGCCGGGCGGCGCCGGGCTGGCGGCAGGAAGTCGATCACGCGCAGCCCGTCGAGCACGGGATTGCCCAGGTGCGCGTCGGCAAAGTCCAGGACGACCGGCGCGCCGTCGCCGCGGCGCCAGTTGCCGGGGTGGAAGTCGCCGTGCACCACGGTGTCGGGCAGGCCGCAGTCGTCCAGCATCTCCCACCTCCGCTGCAGGCCCCTGGCGGCGCGCAGTTCCGCCGGGCCCAGCTCGGCACCGACCGGGCCGTCGAGCAGGTCACGGACGGCTGCGGCCAGGGCCTCCAGGCGGCGGTCAGGGAGACCACGCGGTGGCCGGCCGATGCGGGCCTGCGCGGTGGCCAGGCGATGTACCGCATCCACAACGACCTGGGGGGACGGGTCCCAGCAGTCCGCGCCGGGAACGTCGGCTAGCAGCAGGCGGCCCGGCGCGCTAGCCAGGACGGCCGGCACCAGCGCGGGGTCGACCTCGGCGAACGCGGCGATCGCGGCCGGCTCGGCGGCGGCGAAGGCGGGGATGGCCTTGAGCCAGACCGGGCCATCAGCGGTCGGCAAGCGGAACAGGCCGGCCAGGTTCCAGGTCCTGCGCTGCACGGGCCGCCCGGCGAGGTCGACGTGCCGGGCGGCCCACCCGAATAGCTCCCGTAGGCCGGCCGCGCGCGCCCAGGGCTGCCGGAGCGGGTGGTCGTCGTCGGTGAAGTCGCAGGGGGCCAGGTCCCCCGGCGGCTCGAGCGCTTCGGCGTGGTAAGTGACATGACCGTCGCGGGCCCCGTCGGAACCCTCGACGGTAAGCAGCCGCAAGACGAGGGCTGGCACGCCCAGCGTCTCCTCCAGCTGCGTCACCACGGGCTCGACCTCGGCCCACCACGGGTTGTCGACCTGGAACGGCCCGACCACCCCAGCGCACGCGCCGCCGTGCGTCACCACGGCAGTCACCACCCGTCCCATGGCGTCAGTATGTCCGCCCGGCAGGAAAATCCCGACCGAATATCCGGCCGCCCGACCGTTCGCGATTGGTCCGACCACTGTCGCGACGACATCAGAAGCGAGAGGTCGTGAAGACCCGGGCGCTGTGGGCGTTCTCGCGACTACTACGTTTTTGAGCCTGGACGCTTCCCGTGCGCTCGCCGAGAAGCCGCGCACCTTGCCCTTCGCCGAAGCTCGGCCACAGGAGGAGCCAGATGGAAAGCCCCATCGAGGTGGTACGCAGTTTTTGCGCCGCGTGGTCAAACAACGCGGGAGCAGCCGAACTGGCCGCGTTCTTCACCGAGGACGCCGTGTACCACAACATCCCGCTGGCGCCAGTCGCCGGCAGGCAGGACATCCCCGACACGATCGCTTCGGTCCTGCGCCCTGGCCCGCCCGGCATCGAGGGCATCGAGTTCCGCGTCATCAACATCGCTGCCAACGGCCCGGTCGTGATGACGGAGCGGATGGACGTCTTCACGCTTCCCGGCAAGACGTTCGAGCTACCGGTCATGGGCACCTTCGAGGTCAGCGGCGGCAAGATCAGCGCCTGGCGAGACTATTTCGACATGAACCAGTTCACGAGCCGGATGGGATCCACCCGGCCCTGACCGCACTCCGCTCGCTCCCCGGACGGGTGCGCCTGCTATTGCACGACATTCCCGCCCCGCCGACCATGGACTGAGGTCAGCCGGGCGTATAGGTGAGGATCACCGACCCGTTCTCCAGGGTCCTCTCATCGGTGAGCCTGAGGTCGAGCCCGGAGGTGTCCACGTCCTCGAACAGCCGTTGTCCTGGCCGGCCACGACGGGCATGATCCAGAAGCGGAACTCGTCGATCAGGTGGTCTCGCAGGAGCGTGTTGTCAAAACGGCTGGTGCCGTACTTGATGAGGTCCTTGCCGGGCTGCTCCTTCAGCCAGGCGATCGTGCGGGACGGGTCGGGTCCGAGGAGGGTGGCATTCCATGCCGTCTCGGTGAGCGACCGGGATGCGACGTACTTGGGCATGGCGTTGATGAGGTCGATGTAGGGGTTGCCGGAGATGTGGCCCCAGTTCGCGTAGAACTTCTCGTAGGTCACCCGGCCCATGATGAACGCGTCGTAGTTGCCCAGCTGCTCAAGGGAGAGCGCGGTGGCGTCGGCGTCGAAGTTGGCCCACCGTTCGGGCGCTTCGGTGACGCCGTCGAGGGAGACGAGGGTCGATTCGATCAGTTTGCGCATTGTCGTTCTCTTTCTCGAGTGGTTGAGAGGGCGTCCCGGCTTCGGTCAGGCGGGGGCGGCCCTGCTCGGCTCGGGTGTTCCGGTGAGCACGGTCCCGGCTTCGGGACCCCGGGCAGTGGTGGGCCGCCGACGAAGGGTGATGAGGGGCATTACTGCACCGGGCTGAGGCCGGTGGCGGTGAGCAGGTACGCGTCGCGGTCATCGGCGGCGCCGGCGGCGATGTCGACGATCGCGATGCCCACCTGCTCCGGGGTGAGCGCCGGGCCGAGGCGGTCGAGGAAGGCGGGGATATCGACGCCCTGCCTGGCGGCGTAAGCGGCTACTCCGGCCGCGCCCAGGTCTGTTTCCGGAGTGAGCTGCGGCAGCACCGAGGTGAACCTGATGCCGAGCGCGTTCCGGTCGGACTCTGCGGCGGCATAGGACGCGATGAACCGGATGGTGGCCTTGGCTCCGGCGTAGCCGCCGCTGAGTGGCGAGCCGTTGACCGCGGCTCCGCTGGAGAAGGCGATGACCGCGCTGCCCCGCTCCAGGGGTAGCAGCAGCGCCTCGCGGGTCCAGTTGAACACGTGCTGCACGTCGACTTCCCAGTTGCGGCTGAAGGTCTGCCAGGTTTGCCGGTGGATCGGCCGCGTCAGGGGAGCTGCCCCGGCATTGAGGACCAGCGTGCGGGGGCGGTATTTGTCGAGGAGTTGGCCCGCGACCACGGGGTCGGCGGCGTCGGCGACGACGGGGGTGAAGGTGCCGCCGAGCTGTGCGTGCAGTTCCTCGAGCCGGCCGGGGTCGCGGGCGACCCCGGCGACGTGCGCGCCGTGCTTGGACAGGGCGACGGCGATGGCGCGGCCGAAACCCCGGCTGGCGCCGGTGACCAATGCCGTCGTTCCGGAAAGTTCTTGCGTTGGCATGCGGGACTCCCTTGATGCGTATGAGGCGGTGGTTGGGTTAAACGTCGGCAGGTGCTGGCTTCGGCTTCTGGGATGTGCGGGCAACCGCCGTGGCTAGCTCATTGCGGCGGACCAGGAGGTAGGTCACCGGGACCGCTGCCAGGCCGATTACGCCGCAGGCCCAGAACGCCCATTGGAAGCCGCTGGTGAGTGCCGCGGCCGGTGCGCTGCCCGCGCGGAGCAGGGTGCTGGCGCGGGTGGCGGCGATCGTCGACGCTACGGCGATGCCGATCGCCCCGCCGAGCTGCTGTGCGGTATTGAGGAGCCCGGAGGCCAAGCCGGCCTCGTGCTCGGACACCCCGGCCAGGGCGGCGATCGAGACCGGGATGAAGGCGAATGCGGTGCCGACTCCGACGATGAAGAACGGCCCGGCCAGGCTGGTGAAGAATTGCCCGTGCACGGATACCTGAGTTGACCACAAGATGCCGCCGCCGATCATCGCCATGCCGGCCGCCATCACGAGCTTGGCCAACCCGCGGGTAACCAGCGCCTGCGACAGGCCGGCGAAGGCGACCGAGGTCAGCGCCATCTCCAGCCAGGCGAACCCGGCCTTCAGCGCGGAGTAACCGAGCACCTGCTGCAGGTAGAGCGTGCCGATGAAGATGTACGCGAAGAAGCCGCCGCCGAGTAGCACGCCGACCGCGTTCGCGCCCGCCAGCGTCTTGTTCTGGAAGATCCGCAGCGGCATCAGCGGTGCCGCAACGCGGGTCTCGATGACCAGGAACGCGGCGAGCAGGGCAGCCGAAGCCGCGAGCAGCGACACCGTCCTTGCCGGTACCCCAGCCGACCTGCGGGGCCGTCGAGACCGCGTAGACCAGCAGCGACAGGCCGCCAGTCACCGTAACCGCGCCGAACGGGTCATAACGCCGCCGGTCCGTGACGAGCCGGCTCTCCGGCACGACGCGCGGGGCCAGCGCCAGCGCCGCCGCGCCGATCGGGACATTGATGAAGAAGATGTACTGCCAGCCCGCGTAGCGGGTGAGCAGGCCGCCGGCCATCACCCCGACCGCCGCGCCGCTCGCCCCGATGGCGCCCCACACGCCCAGTGCCTTGTTGCGCTCGGCACCCTCGGGGAACATGTTCATCACGATCGACAGCGCCGCCGGGAGCACGATCGCCGCGCCGATCCCTTGCAGGAAGCGCATCGCGATCAGGAACCCCTCCGCGGTCGCCAGCCCGCAGCCCAGTGAGGCCGCGGTGAACAAGACCAGGCCCGCCATCAGGATGCGGCGGCGCCCGAGCAGGTCGGCGGCGCGGCCGCCGAGCAGCAGGAATCCGCCGAAGGTGAGTGCGTAGCCGGTGACGACCCATTGCAGGGCCGATTCCGGCATGTGCAGCTTACGGCCGATGGTCGGCAGCGCGACGTTGACGATCGCGAGGTCGGCGACCGTCATGAAGTACGAAACAGCCAGCACCGCGAACGCGCGCCAGCGACGGACCTGAGTCATGCCCTGACCCCCTGGTGGTGGTATCCGGTCTTGCCGGAGAGGCGGTGCCTTGACATGCGGGCTCCCTGATGCTTGTGAGGCGGGGACCGGTCCCCCTTCACCTCCACTGATCCGGGGCGCACGGAGAACTGACCGGGGAACCGCGGAGCAGAAAACTCGCTGCGGGCCGGTTAGTTTCGCGGCCGGGCCGGATCTGTACCCGTGATGGCGCAGCACGCGACGCCGGGAGGGAGCAGCCATGGCAGTCAGCGAGGAGTTCGCGCGTCTCACCGATCCGTTCCGGCCTGAGTTGCTGGCGCACTGCTACCGCATGCTGGGCTCGGTCCACGATGCGGAAGACCAGGTGCAGGAGACCCTGATCCGGGCCTGGCGGTCCTACGGCGACTTCGAGGGCCGGGCGTCGCTGCGGACCTGGCTGCACCGGATCGCGACCAACGCCTGCCTGCGCGCGCTGGAGAACAGCGGCCGCCGGCCGTTGCCGTCCGGCCTTGGCAGCCCGAGCGAGTACCCGGAAGCTCCGCTGGCCGCGGCGCGGCCGGAGGTACCGTGGCTGCAGCCCGTTCCCGACGCGCTGGTGAGCACCGGGTCCGGCGATCCAGCCGAGATCGTCGCGTCCAGGCAGAGCATGCGGCTGGCCCTGATCGCCGCCTTGCAGTACCTGCCGCCCCGGCAGCGCGCGGTGCTGATCCTGCGCGACGTGCTGGGCTGGCGGGCGGCGGAGGTCGCTGACCTGCTCGGCACCACAACGGCCGCGGTGAACGGCATGCTGCATCGCGCCCGGGCCCGGCTTGAGCAGGCGGCACCCGCCGAGGACCAGATTCACGAGCCCGCCGACCCGGCCGACCGGGCCCTGCTCGACAGGTACGCCACCGCGTTCCAAAACGCCGACATCCCGGCGGTCATGCAACTGCTGCGCGAGGACGCCGTGTTCGAGATGCCCCCGCAGGTGACCTGGTTCACCGGCCGGGAGCTGATCGGGCGCTTCCTGCGGGCCCGGGTCCTCACCGGACCCGGCGGCTTCCAGATGATCCCGGTGGCCGCCAACGGCCAGCCCGCGCTGGCCGCCTACGTCCGCGGCCACGACGGCGAGTACCGCGCATACGCGATATGCGTGCTCACCATCGCCGCATCGCGCGTCGCCCGGGTCACCTCGTTCATCGACCCGGGCCTGTTCGCGACCTTCGGCCTGCCGCAGGCCGCGCCCGCTGCCACGGCCCTGGTACCGGGCCGATGACCCAGCCCGTCGCGGCAGCGTGGCCGGCCGAAGGCGCCCGGCTGCTGGAACTGTCGATCAGCTACGCTCTCGGCGCGGCCTGGGCCGTCACGCCGGAACTGCTGCCGCGCCCGACACCATGCCGGGGCTGGGACTTGCGGATGCTGCTGCGGCACGCCTGTGAATCCCTGACCGCGCTCGGTCAGGGCATCGAAACCGGACGCGTTGGCCTGGAACCCGCTGAGGACGGCGACCTGGCGGCTGACCCCGCCCGGGCCTTCCGCGATCACGCCGGCCAGCTGCTGGACGCCTGGACCAGCCCCGGCCACCAGCGCCAGGTCATCGAGATCGCCGGCTGCCCGCTGGCGGCCGGCGACATGGCCGCCGCGGCCGCCCTCGAGGTCGCCGTCCACGGATGGGACATATCCCGGGCGTGCGGCCCCGGCCAGCCGATCCCGCGCCCCCTGGCCACCAGCCTGCTGGCGATAGCCCCGGTGCTCGTCCCCCGCGCCGGCCGGCACCCCCTGTTCGCGGCACCGGTCACCATGCCGGCAACGGCTGGCCCCAGCGACCAGCTCGCCGCCTTCCTCGGGCGCGCTCCCCGGGAATAGCGCCCATGCCAGGCGGTGCTCAGTTGTCGGCCGGCAGGGTGCGGGCACGCTGCTCGACGCCCATCTCGCCATAGGGATAGTCGGCGGGACGCGGATCGCTGGCGGCATCGAGCGCGGCGGCCTGGGCGGCGGTCAGGTGCAGATCGGCCGAGCGAAGGTTGACCTTGAGCTGGCTGACCGTGCGGGCGCCGAGGATAGTGGAGCTGACCGCGGGCCGGGCGGTTACCCACGCGAGCGCGACCTCGGCCATGGACACGCCGCTTTCCTCGGCGATTTCCTGCACGACGTCGATGACCTGCCAGGTCCGGTCGGTACCGCGCCGGTCGTACGCTTCCATGCCGCGGCCGGGATCCTCGCCGAGGCGGGTCGCGCCTGCCGGGCGCTGGTCGCGCTGGTACTTCCCGGACAGCCAGCCGCCGCCCAGCGGGCTCCACGGCAGCAGGCCCAGGCCGGCGTCGAGGGCAGCGGGGACGATCTCCCACTCGATCTCCCGCGCGAGCAGGCTGTACTGCGGCTGGAGGGTCACCGGGCCGGCCACGTTCAGGGCGCGGGCCAGGTGCACCGTCTTGGTCAGCTGCCAGCCGGTGAAGTTGGACAGTCCCCAGTAGCGGACCTTGCCGGCCCGGATGAACTGGTCGAGTGCCCGCAGGGTTTCCTCCAGCGGCGTCAGCGGGTCGTAGGCGTGCACCTGATACAGGTCAACCGACTCGAGCCCCAGGCGGCGCAGCGAGGCATCCAGCGCGCGGGTCAGGTGGCGCGCGGACAGCCCGGCGCCGTTCGGCGAGTCATCAACCGCAAAACGGCCCTTGGTGGCCAGCACCACGCGCTCGGTGACATCGGACGGGCGGCTGGCGAGCCAGCGGCCGATAATCTCCTCCGACCTCCCGCCGCCGTACACGTCAGCCGTGTCCACCATCGTGCCGCCGGCCTCGATGAACAGATCGAGCTGCTGATGCGCCCCGGGCTCGTCCGTCTCGACGCCGAACGTCATCGTTCCCAGGCACAGGCTCGACACCGCGCAGCCACTGCCTCCCAGCATTCGATAGTCCATAAAACGAGGCTACCGAGCCCCAGAGCGCCGCAAAAGACGTGCAACTCAGTGCCGGGGTGCGGGGGGTGTCGGCGGTGGCTAGAGTGCGGTCATGGAGCCGGTGCTTGCCGATGATGAGGCCGTCGCAGCGTTCGCCAGGGACGGCGTCGCGTGCGTCCGGCAGGTCCTCAGCGCCCGCGAGGTCGCGGCCGCGGCCGCCGCGATTGACGTCGTCCTGGCCCGGCGCAGCCCGCTGGCCCAGGTCGCCAGCGGCACCGGTGACCCGGGCGCCTTCATTGAGGACTTCTGCCGGTGGCGGGAGGTAGCGCTGATCGAGCAGCTGGCCCGGCACTCGCGGGTCCCCGCGGTGGCGGCGGCGCTGATGGCCACCCCGCAGCTGCGCTTCTACCACGATCACGTGCTGGTGAAGGAGCCCGGCACCGCCCAGCGCACTCCGTGGCACCAGGACCAGCCGTACTACAACGTCGACGGGCACGGCGTCAGCGCCTGGATCGCGGTTGATCCGGTGCCCGAGGACGGCAGCCTGGAAACGGTGGCCGGCTCGCACCGCGGCCCGTGGCTGATGCCGCGCACGTTCCTGAACAAGGAGGCGCGCTGGTTCCCCGAAGGGAGCCTGGCCGAGCTGCCCGACATCGACGCCCGCCCCGCCGCCTTCGACATCCGCCGGCACGCCCTGCAGCCCGGCGACGCGATCTTCTTCGACTTCCTGACTGTGCACGGCGCGCCCGGCTTCCCCTACCCGCTCCCGGCGCCGCGTCCTGTCGCTGCGGTACCTGGCCGCCGACGCCCGCCACGCGCCGCGCCCCTGGCGCACCTCGCCGCCCTTCGACGGCCTGCAGGACGAACTGCCCGCCGGGGCCGTCATGGACCACCCGCTGTTCCCAGTCGTCTGGCCACGCTGACCCCGCTGCTGCTGGCCGCGCTGCGGCCCTGGTCCCGGCCGCTGCCAGCTGGGAAGGTATGGGTATGAGAGGAACCACCCAGAATGCCCTGCGCTTGTTTACGCGGGTGATGCGGCCACTCGCTCTGGGGTCGGCAGGCCGGGCAGGAAACGCCACGTCAGTTGTCCGTCATGTCGGGCGGCGGTCGGGCCAGGCCTACCAGACGCCCATCGTCGTGGCGCGTCATGATGACAGTTTCCTGATCGCCCTGCCGTACGGGGAGCGTACCGACTGGCTCAAGAACGTGCTCGCCGCAGGCTCGGCTACCGTCACGGCCGACGGGCGCAGCTACGAGGTCGACCGGCCGCAGGTGATTCCCATGGCGGAGGCGACCGCCTACTTCCGCTCCCGGGAGCAGCGCATGCACCGGCAGTTCCACGTGGACACCGCCCTCCAGGTCCATCAACGGCAGGAAGACTCCCAATAGCAGGCCCGACCCGCTCACGCCCGGCGACCAGCATGGACGCGCCAGAACGAAGAACATGGCCGCCGATGTTGTGGGTCGGCGGCGGGCAGGGCGCCGGGAAGTCGACCCTGTCGTGGCACCTGTCCCGGGCGCATGACCTGCCGCTGCACCGGATCGACTTGTGGACCTACGATCACCAGGCCAGAATGCCGGCGGCTGACTCGCTCGACGAGCAGCTGGCCAGGGGAGCCGAGTCGGCCGCGGATGCCTTCGAGTCCGACAGCCGGCTCCGGCTGGCACTCGTGCTCGACGACATCGCGGAGCGTGACCTGGGCAAGGTTCCCGCGATCGTCGAGGGCCCGCAGCTCATGCCCGGGTTCGCGGCCCAGCTTCCCCCGGGATCGTGTGTCTGGCTGCTCCCCGATCCGGGACGGACCCGCATGGTGCGGGAGGAACGCCTGGCGAAAGAGGAAACGCTCGCGGGCCGCCCGGCGGCCGGCCGCTCCCGCGCCCGGCTCGTCTCGCAACGCGACGCGATTCTCACCAGCCGCATCCGGGGAAGCGCGGTCCTGGCCGGCAGGCCGGTCATCGAGGTGCCGCCCTCCCCTGACTGGCCCGCGATCACGGCGGCCATGAAATCGGCGCTCGCCCCGGCCCTGGAAACCGCACCCCGCCTGGCCCCGGGCGGCGAACTGAGCCGGCAACGCCGGTATGAGAACAAGGCAGCCGACCGGCAGGGCAGGCTGTGGATGCGGGCGGCCGGGCTCACCGTGATGCCCGCATACCCGTTCGGATGTGAGTGCGGGGAGAGCGGGTGCCGCGTGACCTGGGCGGCCACGCCCGACGACTACGCGGCCAGGACCGCATCCGGGCGGCGCCTGGTCGCCCACGACATCCCCTAGCGGCGTCAGCGCCTGCGCGCTCACTTCCCCCGGATCGGACGACCGGTACCAACGGGCGGCTGCCAGGACAGGCCGGACAGCACGATCGTCCGGACCTGGGACAGCGCCTCCAGCAGAGTCCCTGCCTCCGTTCGGTACCCCGCTTGTCGCGGTTGACTTGTTGTGGTTGACCCGGCGCGGCGGTCTCGCCGTCACAGCAGCTCACGCATCTGTGCCGCCGTCTTGGCCGGGTCGTAGCCGTCCGGTACCCCGTCAACCAGGATGATGTCGCCCTCGATGTGATCCGTGCGGAGGGGCGCGATCTGCCGGTAGGCCGGCGAGTCCCACCAGTTCCTGGCCTCGCCGATGCCGGGGAAGGCGATGACGATCGCCGCGCCGTCCCAGCTTCCTTCCTTCACCTCGTGCTGGGTGCCGTGGACGAGGAAGCGTCCGCCGTGCGGGTCGAGAGTGGCCTGGATGCGCTCGATGTACTCGGCGACGTCGGGGTGCAGGGTGGGGTTGTGGAGGTTAGCTATCGCGTATGCGGTCATGAGGAGATCATCGTCCCGGGCGTCCGCAGGCGTCGATTACGTGTCAGGTAGTACCTCTCGCAACGGCAGGAACCCCGGTTTCAGGAACTGACGGGGTGTGACCGTTTCCTGGCGACGCCGCCGACGAAGCCGTGGTAGGTGGAGTCCCGCCTGGCCGGGACGGCGGTGTCGGGGCGCCATTCCGGCAGCGGCACCAGGCCGGGCTCGAGCAGTTGCCAGTCGCCGAACCAGGCCAGGATCTCCTCGTCTTCCCGCCACAGGCCGGTGCCCAGCGTCTCGTTGAACAGCTCCTGCACCGCGCGGGCTTTCCCCGCCTCTTCCGGGTGCTCCGGGCCGGGCATGCGGACGCTGGAGATGGCCAGGTAACTGCCCGGCGCGAGCGCCTCGCGGAACCGTGCCGCGATCGCGGCCGGGTCTTCGGCGTCGGTGATGTGGTGCAGGATGGCGAGCATCAGGAGCCCGACCGGGCGGCCGAAGTCGATGAAGCCCTGGACCTCGGGATCGTCCAAGACCTCGGCCGGGCGGCGGACGTCCGCCGTGATGAACCGCGCCGTCGCCGCGTCGGCCAGCAGCGCCCGGCCGTGCACCCCGACGACCGGGTCGTTGTCGATGTACACGACCCGCGCGCCGGGGCGAGCGTCACGGGCGATCTCGTGGACGTTTCCCGCGCTGGGCAGTCCGGAGCCGATGTCTAGGAACTGGGTGATCCCGGCCTCGGCCACCAGGTACCTGACCGCCCGCCGCAGGAACGCCCGGTTGGCCTTCGCCCCGCCCGCGGAGTCGGGCGCTATCTGCAAGGCGGACTCGGCGACGGCCCGGTCGGCCGCGAAATTGTCCTTCCCGTCCAGGAAAACGTCATAAACCCTGGCAATGCTCGGCTTGGTGACGTCGATGGTGGGCGGAAATGGCTCCCCTTTGGCCATCTCTGGCTCCTTTGCCCTAGATAGAGGCCACCATATCGGAGGGCAGGGGCAGCCGACTGGCGGACGCCGCAGACCGAGACCCCGGCCCGGCAGGCGTCCCGCCCACGGCTGAGCCAACCGCTTCGAGGGCCGCCGGTACCGGTTCTAGTCCGCGCGGCTGGGCCGCCGCCTCACCTGAACCTGTACCTGCCGCTGAGGACGGATCACGGGCACCCGCGCAGGGCGATCACTGCAATTGCTTGCGCATGCTGATGTGTTCGATCCCGGCCTCGGAGAACAAGTCGCCGTAGGCGGCATAACCGAGCCGCTGGTAAAAGCCGCGAGCGTGGGACTGCGCGTGCAGTTCGACGGCGGCAAGCCCGCGCTCGGCCGCCCGCTGCTCGATCGCGTGCACGAGCAGCTTGCCGAGGCCCCGCCCGCGCGCGGCCTGGCCGACCGCGAGACGGCCGAGTACCCCGGTGGGCCTCGTCTCCTGCCCGGCGCCGTCCGGCGCGGGGCCAGTGATGACAAGCCGTCCCGCCCCGGCTGGGACCCCGTCCAGCAGGGCGAGGAAGTGGTCAGCCGACAGGTCGAGTTCGTCGTATTCGAGTTCCTCCGGCACTGACTGCTCGTCCACGAAGACCTGGTAACGCACCGCGAGCACGGCATTCCGGTCGGCCTCGGTCTGCGCCAGGCGAACCTCCGCACTGATGTCAGCACTCATGCCGGAATCCTACGCAGCCCGGGCGATCAGAAATGGCCGCCACCGCCGACGTGGCCGCCACCCGCGCCGTGGTCTCCGCTGAAGCCGCCGTGATGCCCGCCGAAGCCCCCATGGTGCCCGCCGGAGCCATCGTGCCCGCCGCCATGGGCATGGCCGTGATGACCGTGGAGCAAGCCGTGGTCGTCGCTTCGCCCGCCATAGGGGTCAAAGATCCAGCCGATGAAATCGCCCTCCCCGCTCCCCCATGCTTTCAGCCAGCAGGCAGCGAACTGTGCTGTCCCTATCGGCGGGACCGCCTCGCCGTGCGGGCCTTCTGGCACAAGGTTCCCGGCCGGCAGCGGGGCCGTCAGGCCGAAGATCATCGCGTAGGGGGCGAATCGCCTGCCAGTCGGAGCCGTCCTCGTCAAGGGGCTCCGCCTTGAGGCAGCCGCGGCCCGCGAGATCCACGACCGTAGCGCCAATGTGACCAAGTAGCACCCGGCCGACCAGGACGACCCCGAGTTGCGCCGGCCGCAGCCCGCCAGGCGGCGCGAGTTCCCGCCCCGTTTGCCCGCTCATATTCAGATGGTAGGCGGCCGCACTCCGGGGACGATGGTGATCTGCGTCAGCGGGGCGGTGAGCGCGTAAGCCGGCTCGCCGGGGCCATGCCGGAGGCGTATCTGGACCTTGAGCCAGTACCTGCCGGGCGGCAGGGCGTAGCCTAGCTCCTCGCGGGTGCTGGCGGTTCCGAAGATGACCCTGATGCTGGCCGATCCTCCCGGTGCGAGGTCGACGTTCAGTCCAGTGCCGGCGATCCAGCCGCTGAAGCCGCCGACGGCCGGCCGCTGCCCTTGGCATGACAACCCATAGTTGTCATACTGGTCTCATGGTCGGGCACCGGATGCGCCAGTGATACGGCAGCGTGGGGTGGTCTACGACGTCGGCTGGGAGCCCAAAGAGGCCTTCCACGCCGTTGCGCGGTATTACCGCCAACAGGTTTTACTACTGAGCGCCGGGCGGGCCGGATGCCAAGCCCGCGTCCAGCGACCGGGCGTTCAGTCCGTGCCGGGCGGTGAAGGTCTCGAAGCTCGCCCGCTGCTCGGCCGTGGCCCGTTGTGCCGCGTGGAGCCGCCCGGCGTCGGACAGGCCGGGCCGCACCAGGTTGACGGCCCCGCCCAGCTTCGGGTCGGGTTCCGCCTTGAGGCCGTCGGCTTGTGCGAGCCGCCGGTTGAACTCGTCCATGGACGGTCCCAGCGCGGGCATGACCCAGAAGGGGCCGTCCACGCCGAGCTGGTACGAGCAGTAGCTGCCGCCCCAGGGCCGCGCCGCAGCGCTCACGCCGGCGGCGAGCCTCGTGCTGTCGGGTTCCACCGGCACGGCGTCCCGGCCGAGGGCGGCACTGAACGCCCGGTGACCGGCCGCGATGACCGGACGCCCGTCAATCGCCGACGACTCGTGGTTCTCGGTCGGGTCGCGTTCGGCGTAGAAGGCGTGCAAGTGGGCGTGCTGCACCTCTTGCCGGGGATTCCTGGTGACCGCCGCGACCGCGCCGCCGTCGGTGAGGGTTCCGCCCGCGAGTTCCACGTCGCGCTGGTAGTCGAGGTTGGGTGCGCTGTCGTTGGCGCTGAACACCACCTGCCCGCCGTCCACGCTTCGGTACCACGCGGCGACCAGGGTCATCGCGGTGCGGCAGGCCGCCAGTTCCCTGGCCGGGGCCGACGACCACCCGTCGCGGTGGCTGCGGGGCACTATGAGCACGTGCGGCCTGGCCGCCCGCCGGGGCCCGTTAGCCAGCATGAAGGGGTTGCGGTCAAGTACCAGGTCCACCAGGGCGGCACCGTCAGGCGCGGTAACCGTCCCCAGGTAGGTAGGAAGACCGGGCACGTCGGCGAACAGGTCCACCGGCCGGAACCGGCGTGAGAACTCCCCCGGCGGAACGACGCCACGGACGTTCCCGGTCGCCTCGTCGACCAGCACCCAGCTCCCGGCCCCGGCAGCGCCGTCCGGCGACCGGTACCCCTTGACGGTGAGGGAACCATCGCTGTACGTCCACAGTTCGTGCATTTCGACCTGAGTGAGCGGTGAGCGCCAGCGCTCTGGGTGATCGGCCACACCCCTATATTCGGCCATCCCCACCGACGGCGGACGCAGGGGCGTGTCCAGGTTCACCGCCCCGACGGTGCTGGGTCATAACGCCAGGCCTCGCGAAGACATGACGGGGATGACCACGGCCTGGGCATTTCAAGTCGCACCATCGCCCCGGGGCGGGCGTTCCTCTACGCTTGACGCTGCGAGAGGAAGGAGCGGTCGTGGCGGACAAGAAAAATGCGGCGCGGGCGATGTGGACGATGTTCGAGCCGGTCCACGACGTAACGTACTTCGCGCCCGAGGCGCTGCGCGCGTTCACCGAGGCCGGCCTGCGCGGCTACTGGCGCGGTTACTTCGCCGGGCGGGCGGCGCCGCTGGGCAGCACGCGGGCGGCCGTGGTTTCCGCGTCGTTCTACAACTTCGCGCCCGCCTTCGTGGCCCGCGCGATCCCCGGCGTGTGGGACCTGATCACGCCGCAGGAGGCCATCGCGGTGCGCGAGGCAGGCGCCGCGGCCTCGTTGCGGCGGCTGCTCGGCGGCCGGGAGGCCGAGGCGGCGAAGGCGGCCGACCTGCTGTGGCGCGCAGCCGAAGACCTGGACTTCGCCGGGCGCGTGCTGTCCGCGGCGAACTCCGAGCTGCCGGTCTCCAGCGAGCCCCTGACCCGGCTGTGGCAGGCTACGGCGCTGCTGCGCGAGCACCGCGGCGACGGTCACTTCGCCGCGCTGGCCGCCGCCGACATCGACGGCTGCGAGGCAGTCGCGCTGCGGTGCGCGAAGGACATCTCCCGCGACCTCATGCAGCCAGTCCGCGGCTGGACCGACGAGCAGTGGGACGCCGCGGCCGCCCGGCTGGTGGAGCGCGGCTGGATCGGCGAGGACGCGACCCTGACCGAGGCCGGCCGCGCCGCGTACGACGCGGTGGAGGCCGCCACCGACCAGGCCGCGGAACGGCCCTGGAAGCGGATCGGCGCCGCCGGCCTGGCCGAGGTCGCCGACGTGCTCCTGCCGCTCGCCCAGGCCTGCGCGGCCGCGCTCCCCGAGGTCATACCGGTCGGCCGCCTGCAGCCCACCCGGCCCTGACCGCTCGTGAACGCGCCGGTAGAGGTCCCGCGAGGCATCGTCGAGCGGATCAGCAGGCTGTGCCGGTCGCTGCCCGAGGTGACGGTGCGAGTGGACGGCGCAGGCGGCGCCCGACAGGCGGGGCTGGGCTAGCGGAAAGCAGGCTCGCGGGAGAAGACTTCCTCGACGGCCGGCGCGAAATGCTCAAGGGGCATCCAGTCATAGCCAGGATCGAAGCAGCTCTCGTCATAGCGCTCGCAGAACTCCACCGTGGCATCGAACCACGGGTGGCCCCGGTATGCCTCCCTGGCGTTAACGTCGTCCCCGGTCTGAGCGCCGTAGTAGCGCATCTGGAACAGCGGGTGATGGGAGACGATCCAGCACAGCTCTTCCGAGACGAACGGGCGCAGTACCGCTGCCGCGTAGCTGCCGTGTGAGTAGGGAGCCAGGCCATCGCCGATGTCGTGGATCAGCGCGGCCACCACGTAGTCAACGGGCCGGCCATCCCGCTCCGCCCGGGTCGCGGACTGCAGGCTGTGCGCGAGCCGGCTGACCGCGTACCCGGGATCAGGGTCCTCCGCCCCCAGTGACCGCACCGCTTCCAGCACCCGCAGGTGCAAGGTGCGGTTGTACGCTGCCTCGCGCGCATTGATCAGGGCGTACTCCTCGGCAGTGCCATCCCGCATCCGCGTGAAGGAAGCCCTAGCCATGCCGGTGCTCATAAGATCATCGTAGCCCCCGCCTACCCGTGAGAGCCGGCCCGAAGGATCGTCCATGAACCCCATGACCGACCCCTCGCCTGACCGGCCTGGGCAACTGCCGGACGGGAGCGGGGCCATTGCCGGTCCCGGACGGGATCGCCGGGTTGCGGCAGCCGCGCGGCTGGCTAGGACCCGCCGGCTGGCCGGGGCCCGCTGGCGGCGCCTGGACTCCGGCGACCGGGCCGCGCTGGCCGTCTGGGCCGCCGCGCACCTGGCCCTGTTCGTTCTCGCCTGGGCGGGCGCGTGGGTGTACCGCGGCGACCCCAGCCACGCGCCGCTGACCGCGGCGTTTGAACACTTGGACGCCACCCGTCTGCGGAACATAGCCCAGTACGGCTATTTCTCGCCGAACTCGCTGCCGGACAACATCGTCATGTTTCCCGGCTTCCCGCTGGCGCTGGCGGCGGCGCACCTGGTCTTGCGCAACTGGACGCTGTCGGAGCTAGTCGTCCCCGGCATCGCGGGCTGCTTCGCGATGGTCTCGCTGTCGCGGCTCGCGGGGAACCGCCGGGCGGTGCTGTACCTGCTCGCCATGCCCGCCGCGATCTTCCTCATGGTGGGATACGCGGAGTGCCTGTTCCTGGCTTTCGCGATCCCCGCCTGGCACGCCGCGACGAAGGGCCGGTGGTGGCGCGCCGCCGTCCTGGCCGGGCTGGCCGGGCTGGTCCGCGTCGACGCGGTTTTCCTGGTCCTGGCGCTGGCCGTGATGGCACTGGCCGGCCCGCGCACCCCAGGCCCGCCGACGCTGGACCTGCGCGAGGAGGACCAGCGCGACCCGTTCTGGGAGCACCCGGCCTGGCAGCGCCTCGGGGATGCCGTCAAGTGCTGCTGCGGCCTGGCCGGGCCGGTGGCCTACGAGGTCTACCTGAGGGGGCGCGCCGGCACCTGGAACGCCTGGGTCAGCGCGAACCAGGCCGGCTGGGGCCTGCGCACGGTCACCCCGGTCCAGGCGCTAAAGGACACCTACTGGGTGGCGTTCCAGCATGTGTTCGTCGCCGGCGTCGCATTCGAGTACCAGCTGGAGATCGCCGCGGAGGCCGTGATGGTCCTGGCGGCGCTCGCGTTCTTGTGCTGGCGCCGCTGGCCCGAGGCCGTGTACTGCGGGCTGCCCGCGGTCGTCATCGGCACGCAGACCTTTTATCAGTCAGGCCCGCGAACCCTGCTGGTCCTTTTTCCGGTCTGCGTCGCCCTCACCCGCCTGGAAGCGCGCCGCCCGTGGGTCAGGTACCTGTACTTCGGCATTTGCGCGCCGCTGGCGGCCGTGATGGGGCTGTTGTACCTGTCGGGCCAGTGGGCCGGGTAATCCGCGCGCCCGGCTCACAATGGGGTCACTCTAGATAGCCGGTCATCTCGCATGCGTAGCCGGCCGACATGGTAGCTTGCCGGGATGGGCGGCAACCGTGAGCTGGCGGAGCGCTTCATCGCGAGCCTGGAGGCCAGGGACTGGGATGCCTGGGCCGGGCTGCTGCACCCGGACGTGGTCTACGAGCTCCCGCAGTCACGGGAGCGTATCCGAGGGCGTGACCGCTACCTGCGGTTCAATCAGGAGTATCCCGGTGACTGGCATCTGCGGCCGAAAGTCACGATTGCCGACGAGCGTCACGGGGTGGTGTGGTTCGAGTGGCTCCTCGACGGCCGTACCGATGACGCGATGGCGTTTTTTGAGTTCGCTGACGGGCTGATCACCCGGGTGACGGACTTCTGGCCCGAGCCGTACGAACCGCCGCCCGGCCGCGAGCATCTGGTCGAGCGCTGGTTACCTGGCGGGCTGGACGTAAGGCTCGGCGGCGGACCTACCACGATCAACGAGTTCCTGCGGGCTGACCTGGTCGACTACCTGCATGTCGTGCAGGTCCCGGTCGTGCTGGGCCGCGGCATCCGGCTCTGGGATGACCTCGAGGGGCTGCACGAGCGCTACGCCCTTGAGACGGTAACCGTCCCCAGCGGGGCCACCCACTTGTTCTTCACGCGTTAACCGGTCGGGGGCGCCGACGCTCAGTGCAAAGTCACCGCGAAGTAGATGAACTGGCCGATTCCAAAGGCCACGTAAAAGATGCCGAAAGCCCGGAGAGTCCAGCCAGCCGGTATTCGGCGGGATCCGATGGCGCGCTCGGCGTGGCGCTCCATTCCCTGACGCCATCGGCCGGCGATGCCGCCAAGGTCCCAGAGCAGCGCGACACCCATCGCGACGGCGACCACGAGGAAGACTGCGGACTGAATCACGGTGACCGCCTCAAAGCTGCGACAACTGCGGGGCGCCTATAGAGTGCCATATCTAGGGTCGGCGGCTCGGGTTGGTGAAGCGGGAGGGCGGCGGCAGCGATGAGTTTCCGCCGCTGCCCAGGTCAGTACCGGCAACGCGGCGTCGACACCTGGAGGACGAGATGGCACTGGACCTCTTCGCCGGCATCCCCGTCACCGACTACGCCACGGCACTGCCGTGGTACGAGCGGTTCTTCGGCGGCCGGCCTTCGTTCCTGCCGAACGACACCGAGGCGGTATGGGAGGTGGCCGGGCACCGGTACGTCTACATCGTCGAAGACCCCGGGCGGGCGGGGAACGCCCTGGTGCTATCGTTCGTCGACGACCTCGAGGACCGGATCGCCGAGATCGCCCGACAGGGCATTGAGCCCGACAAGCGCGAGATGCACGACGGCGGTGTGACCAAGGTGACCTACCGGGACGCGGACGGCAATGAGATCAGCCTCGGCGGCGGCTCGGACTGACGCCACTCCGGGTCGGCCTGCCCGCCGGTGGCGCCGACGTCACCGGCATCGACGTCGCGCCGACCGCGATCGCCCGTGCCGGCTGGCAGCGTCAGAACCGGAAGCGGGTCAGGCCGCCCGGCTCCGCCGACAGGGCCACGATCGCCGATCGCGGCTCAATGCGGTACACGTTCCACGGCGGGGGTCCTTGCGATGGCGCGTTGAACGGGGCAGTGATGCCCGCCCCGCCGGCATCGGGTTCGGCCGGCCAGCCGTTGTCCGCCCACGCCTTCGCGACGCGCGCCAGTGCCCCCGGGTCGGTCACCCGCGCGGCGTCACCTTCGAATACGACGTCCGCGTCGCGGACCGACACCGCGACCGAGCACCGCGGATCGCGCTCGACGTTGCGCCCCTTCCGCGTGCCTGCGCCGGTCTGGAACCAGAACGTGCCATCCAGCCACATGGCACCGACCGGGGTCACGTGCGGGCTGCCGTCCTCGTTGACCGTGGCCAGCCAGGTGCTCCGAGAGTTCATCGCTTCCGGAGCGGGCGCCGATCTCGCGTCGAGCTTGGCCGAGACTGCGGCCCATTCCACCGGCGGCAGCCCGTCCGCCTTGCCCAGATTGGTGATCTCCATAAGGCATCCCTTCCTTGCGGACGACATCCTGGCTAATAGCTTCTAGCAGAGAAGACGCGCGGCGGCCGCGTAAGTCATCGCGCATGTCAGCGGAGCGGGCCGCGTCCCTGGCGTGCCGATAAGATCCGGCGATATGCGGCGACCCGTCCCCTCGATCACTCAGTACGCGTCTGCGTCACTCATCGCAGCCATCGCTTACGAAGGGCATCCTCAGGCCGAGGACCCGCGCTGGCGGGAGAGCGGCGCGCCCGACCTGGAAACCTACGCGGCGTGGTGCGGGCGCTGGTGCGGGATGGCGTGCTTCCGGATGGCGCTGCTCGCCCGGGACGGGGTGGCGCCGACCCTGAACGAGCTCGCCCTGGGCTGCGCGGAGTACGGAGCGTACACCGATGAGCCGGGCCGCCCGCAGGGGCTCATCTACCGGCCCTTCGCCGAGTACGCCCGGGACAAGCACGGGCTGCGGGCCGACGTGATCACGGAGCTGGATCCCGCCCGGCTGACTGCCGAAGTTGACGGGGGGAGGCTGGTGATCGCCTCAGTGCACCGGGAGATCCGGCGCCCAGAAAACGACCCGCCCGGGACCGGCGGGCACCTGGTGCTGGTAACCGGGCACGTCGATGGCCAGCTCACCTTCCACAACCCGTCGGGCCACACGCCGGCGGCGATCGTCGCCACGCTTCCCGTGCCCGCCTTCGACCGCTTCGCCGCCCGCCGCGGCATCGCCCTCCACTTCTGATCCGCGCACGGGGCAAGCGACGTGCGCGGGCCGCGCACCGTTGATCTTCGCCGTTCCCCCTAAAGTCCCCGCGCGAGTCGCGCGAGCCACCCCCGCGATTGCCTGCGGGCCGGCAGGCGCGGGGTGACCCGGTGCGCGGGCAGCCGGTCGTAAAGGCCGCACGGCAGGTCGGCGGTCAGCGCGAGCAGTTCCCGGAAGTCACGTGACACGATGGCCAGCTCGACCCGCTGCTCGAATTCGTCCATGGTCAGCCTGCCAGCGGTGAACGACGCCTGAAGGATGCTGATGGCGCGGTCCCGGTCGGCCACCGAGGCCAGCATGCGAACCCGTCCAACGGGCATGGTCACCCCCCACCCCGGGCATCACCCGGCCTCCGGCAAGGCCCTACCAACCCGAGCATAAGCCGGCGAGGCCCCGACGTGGAGTGGCAGGCGACACCCGCGCCCGGCTTAGCGCGTGAAACCATATGACCGCTCGACGCGGGCAACGTGGACCGCGAAGGACTCGTACCAGTGCGCGCGGCCGTGGGCGCGGGTCAGGGCATGGTCGGCGTGGGCGCGCCAGGCCTTGATCGATTCCTCATCGCGCCAGTAGGAGACGGTAATGCCGAGTCCCCCGGCCCCGCGGGCGGAATCGACGCCGAGAAAACCCGGCTGGCCAGCGGCGAGCCCGAGCATCTCCTGAGAGCGTTGCGCGTAGCCGTTGTCCCCCTCGGTGCGCACGGAGGTGAAGATCACGGCGTAGTACGGCGGCTCGGGTGTCCGGGCCGGTTCGATCTCGCTCAACGGGCACTCCGGGACTCGCGTGGATGATCGGGGTTCACGATCGTATCTCGCGGGTGGCGCACAAGCCCTAGAGAGCACAAGCCTAGAGAGCCCGGCGGCGGGCGTCGATGCCGTCGAGCAGGCGCTGCAGCCCGTACTCGAAGATCGTGTCGAGGTCGAAGTCGAACGGTTCCGCCACGACCTGGCCGAGCCCCGGATGGCCGGCGGTGCCTGCCCATTGCCGCAGGCCGCCATCGCGATGACGCATCCAGTCGTCCGCCGACATCCCGGTGTCCTTTTCCGCCTGCGCCTCCGCGAGCCGGGCCAGCGCCATGCCGCGCACGTGGGCGAACAGGTTGATGTGCGTGCACACCATGTCGTGGGTACCGAAGCCCATCGCGCGCAGGGTGCTGAGCGACCATTCGGCGAGCGGCAGGATGTTGGGAATGAGCTGGGGTCGGCTCAGCGAGATCACCTCGGCGGCCCACGGGTGACGACCGAAGACCGCCCAGATCAGGTGCGCGACCGCGTCGAGGCGCCGCCGCCAGGCCGCGACCGGGATGTCGGGCAGCCGGATCCCGGCGAGCACGCTGTCGGTCATCCGCAGGGTCAGGTCGCCCTTATCCGGGACGTGGCGGTACAGCGCCATCGTGGAAACGCCGAGGGACTCGGCGACCCGCCGCATCGTGACGAGCGGAAGGCCGTCCGCGTCGGCGATCCGCACGCCCGCCTCGACGATCTCCTGCCTGGTCAGCCTGGCGCGCCGCTGGCCCGGCACCCGGCGCGGCGGCCGGCGCGTTCCGCCGCCGGACGATCGTCCCGCTGCCGGGCATCGTCTCGACGAGGCCGTCCGCGCGCAGCGCGCCGATCACCTTGGTGGCGGTGGCCATCGCGACGTTCCAGTCGCGGACGATCTGCCGCGTGGACGGCGCCGACCGGCCCGCGGCCAGTTTCCCGGTCCGGATGTCGTCAGCGATCTCGTCGGCGATGCGGCGGTAGAGCGGCCGGTCGGTCACGGCTCCCCCGGTGTACTAGTGCGGTCGCCGGTCCGCCGGACTGCCGTACTACCCGTGAACGCTGCCGGAATGCCATAAGTGCACTAGGTCAGTGCCTGCTGATCAGCCAGCGACCGACGTCGGTGCGTACATTGTATGCTCATCGACAGAAACGAGGACAGCATGCCTGACCTGGACACCGGGGTGGTCACCTCCGCGGACGGCACCCCGGTCGAGTACCTCAGCGCGGGGCACGGTTCGCACGTCATCGCGGTTCCAGGAGCGCTCGCCATGGCGTCCGACCTGACCGCTTTCGCCGCCCTGGTGGCCGGGAAGCACACCGTGCACGTCGTGCAAAGGCGCGGCCGGGGCGGCAGCGGGCCGCAAGGCGACCGCTACGGCATCGACCGGGAGTGCGAGGACATCGAGGCCGTGCGCGCGCATACCGGCGCCCGACTGATCTTCGGGCACAGCTTCGGCGGGCTGGCGGCGCTGCGCGCGGCGTGCGGCAGCACGGCGTTCGACGCGGTCGCCGTCTACGAGCCGGGGATCTCGGTGGACGGGTCGATCCCGGCCGACTGGATCGGCCGCGCCCGCCGGGAGGTCGCGGCCGGCGCGGACTTCGAGGCGTTCGTCACCTTCGCCCGCGGGGTCAACCCGGATCAGGCGGGACGGGTCCCGCGCTGGCTCCTCCGGCTGATCCTGCGGCGCGCGATCCCCCGGGCCGGGCTCCGGCAGAACCTGGCGCTGATGCCCCAGGCGATCCGCGAGCACGCCGAGGTCGGGCGCCTAGACGGCCGGCTCGGCGACTACCGCGAGGTCACGGCGGCCACCCTGCTCATGAACGGCAAGGGGCTCGGCACCAGCCGGCAAGCCGTTGCCCTCGCCCGGCTGGCCGAGACGATTCCGCGGGCCGAGACCATGACCTTCGCGCACCTCGACCACTTCGGTCCAATGACGAAGCCAGGCGAGATAGCGGCTGCCGTTCTGCGATTCTTCGATACGCATGGCCGGCCGGGCGCCAACGGGACCGATCACCGCGATGCGGGTGGACCCGAGCCTTCACCCGGTGCGTTAAATACCGTTGCCTCGCCATGAGTATGCCGAGTATTATGCTAGGCATGATGCTGGGCATGGTGGAGTCATGAGCGTCCCGCACGTGCTGCTGGCGCTGCTGTCGCAGGGGCCGAAGTACGGGCTCCAGCTGCGCGAGGAGTTCGAGGCCGGGACCGGCGAGGTGTGGCCGCTGAACGTCGGCCAGGTGTACAAGACGCTGGGCCGGCTGGAGCGCGACGGCCTGGCCGAATCGGACGGCGCCGGCCAGGAGGGGCCGCAGAAGCGGTTCCGGATCACGGCAGGCGGCCGGGAGGCGCTGGCCGCCTGGCTGCGCACGCCGCCGGACCTGACCTCCCCGCCCCGTGATGAGCTGGTGATGAAGGTGCTGGTGGCGGCCGGGGTGCCCGGCACCGACGCGCACGCGGTGATCGCGGCGCACCGCGTGTACCTGCTCGAGCTGATGCAGCAGTGGACGCGGCTGAAGGAGGGCGAGGCCCGCGATGACCTGGCCCTGGCGCTGGTGGTCGACTCCGAGCTGTTCCGGCTGGACGCGGTGATCCGCTGGCTGGACGCCGCGGAAATGCGGCTGGCGCGGGCCGCCGCCGCCCCGGCCTCGCCCGCTTCCGCCTCGGTTCCTGGTCCGCAGCTTCGCCGGCTGGGAGCCAGGCGATGAGCCGGCCAGAACCGGGCGGAGACAGCGGGGACGCGGAGAGCGTGCTCGAGCTGCGCGGCGTGTCCAAGGCCTACGGCCAGGAGCCGGCCATGGTGCGGGCGCTGGCCGGGATCGACCTGTCGGTGCGGGCCGGGGAGATGGTGGCGGTGATGGGGCCGTCCGGGTCGGGCAAGTCCACGCTGCTGGCCATTGCCGGGAGCCTGGAGGACCCCTCCAGCGGGGAGGTGCTGGTCTGCGGCATGCCGCTGGCGGGGATGGCGCGGGGACGCAAGGCCCGGCTGCGGCGCCGGGTGATCGGGTACGTGTTCCAGGATTTCAACCTGCTGCCCGGGCTGACCGCCGCCGAGAACGCCTCCTTGCCGCTGGAACTGGACGGCGTCCCGGTGCCGAAGGCCCGCGCCGCCGGGCTGGCGGCCCTGGCCGCGCTCGGGGTGGCCGGCCGGGCGGGCTGGTTCCCCGGCCAGCTGTCGGGCGGCGAGCGGCAGCGGGTGGCGATCGCCCGGGCGGTGGTCGGGGACCGCCGGCTGCTGCTGGCCGACGAGCCGTCCGGCGCGCTGGACTCGGTGAACGCCGGCGAGGTGATGCGGCTGCTGCACGAGGCATGCCAGCGGGGCCTGGCCGCGGTGGTGGTGACCCACGACGCGCAGCTGGCCGCCTGGGCCGACCGGATAGTGCTGCTGCGCGACGGGCGGATGACCGGCCACACCACCCGGCCGCCCGGCCCCGAATCCCTCCTCCTGCCGCGGGAGACCCGGTGAGTACCGTCCTACGCGACCGACCCGACCTGGACGCGCGCGCGGGCAGCGGCATCGTCGCCCGCCGGGCGGTGATCCGCTGGGGCTGGCGGCTGTTCCGCCGCGAGTGGCGCCAGCAGCTGCTTGTGCTCGGCCTGCTCACCGTGGCGGTCGCGGCGGCGACCTGGGGCACCAGCGTGGTCACGAACACGCAGCTCCCGAACGCGACTTACGCGACGCTCGGCACCGCGGCCGCGTCGGCCACGCTGCCGGGCACCGACCCGCACCTGACCGCCGACATCGCCGCCATCGCCGGCCGCTGGGGTCCGGCTGACCTCATCGAGAGCCAGGACTTCACGGTCGGCACCGCCCAGTCCGCCCAGACCGCGCAGCTTCGGGCCGAGAGCCCGCACGGGCACTACAACACCCCGCTGCTCGGCCTGGTCAGCGGCGCCTACCCGGCCGGTCCCGGCCAGGTCGCGCTGACCAGCGAGGTCGCAGCCCTGGAGGGCGCGCACGTGGGCGGTACCTGGCGGCCGACGGCTGGCATCACCTGGAGGGTGACCGGCATCGTGCAGAATCCGAGCAACCTCGCCGACCTGTTCGCGCTGGTCGCCCCCGGCCAGATCGCGCACCCCATCCAGGTGAACCTGCTGCTCGGCCCGGCCGCGGCCCAGGCGGCCAGCAGCGGGACGCTGCCCGGTGTCCCGGCGGCGACCGTTACGTTTCCCAATGGCATCACGGGCGGGGTCTCGCCGGCGGTGCTCATCCTGTTGGTGGAGGCCCTCGGCCTGGCGTTCGTCGGCCTGGTGTCGGTCGCCAGTTTCTCGGTGATGGCCCAGCGCCGGCTGCGTGCCCTCGGCATGCTCAGCGCGATCGGCGCGACCGAACGCAACCTCCGCCTGGTCATGATCGCGAGCGGCCTGATCGTCGGCGCGACGGCCGCGCTGGCCGGGGCGGTGCTCGGCCTCATCGCCTGGATCGCTTACGCGCCGACGGTGCAGCGGGACACCGGCCACGTGGTGAACGTGGCCCACGTGCCGTGGTGGGCGCTCGCCGTCGGGATCGTGCTCGCGATCGCGACGGCGGCGCTGGCATCCCGCCGTCCGGCTAAGGCGATGGCCGCGGTGCCGGTAGTGGCGGCACTGTCCGGCCGCCCCGCCCCGCCGAAGCCGGTGCACCGCTCCGCCCTGCCCGGCCTCATCGTGCTCGCGATCGGCCTCGCCGGCCTGGCGCTGAGCGGCGGCCTGAATGCCCTGGGCGGCGGCGACGGGCCGGGCAGCGGCAGCGGCGGTGGTAACGGGCACGCGCTGTTCCTGCTGGGCGGCCTGGTCGTCACCATCACCGGGACCTGCCTGCTCGCCCCGCTAGCGATCAGCGTGCTAGGCGCCGGGGCGGGTCCGCGGCTGCCGGTCGCGATCCGGATCGCGCTGCGCGACCTGGTCCGCTACCGCGCCCGGTCCGGTGGGGCGCTGGCGGCGACCACGTTCGCGGTGTTCCTGGCCATGGGGATCTGCATCATCGCCAGCACCAAGTTCGACAACCCGCTGAACTGGATCGGCCCGGACCTGTCCAGCAGCCAGGTGACCGTCGGCGCGGCCCAGAGCGCGGGTCCCGGACAGAGCTCACCGCTCAGCGCCGCCCAGCTCACCGACCTGACCACTCGGGTGAATGCGCTCGCCGCCGGCCTGCACGCGTCCGTGGTGCCGCTGGAATCCGCGAACGACCTGTTCCAGGTTGGCCCGCGGAGACACGGCCCGCAGAATTTCACCGGCACTGTCTACGTGGCCACCCCGCAGTTGCTGGCCACGTACGGGATCAAGGCCAGCCAGATCGCTCCCGGCACCGACCTCCTCACCATGCGGCCGGGGCTGGCGGGCCTCCCGCACATGGAGATGCTCTGGGACATCCGCTCCGTCAGCGACGACAGCGCTCCTCTGCCCAATCCCGGTAGCCCCGGCGGCCCGCCCTGCACGCTGAGCAACCACTGCCTGGCCAGTCCCGTGATTCAAACGGTCAGCAGCCTGCCGAGCGGCACGGCGGCGCCGAACACGGTGACCACCGAGTACGCGGTGAGCAAGTACCACATGCAGACCGAGCTGTTCGGGTGGCTCATCCAGGCCTCCGCCCCGCTTACCACCGCGCAACTCAACGCCGTACGACAATTCGGGAACGCCAACGAGGTGCAGGTCCTGACCCCGACCTCTAATCCGAGCCTCGACGACTTCACCGACAGTGCCACCGCGCTGGGCATCGTGATCGCGCTCAGCGTGCTGGCCATGTCCGTCGGCCTGATCCGCAGCGAGACCGCGCCGGACCTGCGCACGCTCACCGCGACCGGCGCCAGCGGCGCGACCAGGCGGATGATCACCGCCGCCACCGCCGCCGCGCTTGGCCTGCTCGGGGCCGTACTCGGCATGGCCGGCGCGGTGGTCGCCGGGATGGTCTGGCTGCACAAGGGCCCGGCCGCCACGGCCGGCGGCGTGCCCGTGACCGACATCGTGATCCTGCTGATCGGGCTGCCGCTGGTCGCCGCGGTCGGCGGCTGGCTATTTGCCGGGCGTGAGCCGCCAGCAGTCGCCAGGCAGCCCCTTGAGTAAGCGCACCAGCGAATATGCTGGCGCGCTGAGAGAGGAGCTGATGACCGTGGCTGGCGACCCATCGGGGATGCTCCGGCCCGGCCTCATCGCGATGTGGGCGGCGCCGCGCTCACGCTCAACCGCGTTCTTCCGGTACATGCTGGAGCACGGCGGCCTCGTCGCGCTCCACGAGCCGTTCGACAACATCGCCGACCACGGCTCAGCTCTGGTGGACGGGCACCCGGTCTCTGACCCCGCGGAGCTGATCAGGACGCTGCGCGGCCTCGCCGGGACCGCAACCGTGTTCTTCAAGGAAACCACCGATCGCCGCCACCACGCGGTGCTTGCCGACCGGCGGTTCCTCACCGAGGCAACGCACACGTTCCTCATCCGCGCGCCCGCCGAGATCGCCGCCTCCTGCTACGCGCTCCAAGGCCACAGACTGACCCTGTCCGAGATCGGGCTTGAGCACGCTTACGATCTCTACCAGGCCATTCTCGCGGCCGGCGGCGCTCAGCCGGTCATCGTGGACTCAGACGACCTGATCGCTGACCCGGCCGCGACCGTGGCGGCCTACTGCGCCGCCGTCGGCATCCCGTTCAGCAGGCCGGCCTTGCACTGGGCACCCGGACACCGCGATGAGTGGCGGCAGAGCGCCCGCTGGCACGTGCGGGTGAGCGAGAGCAATGGGTTCACGCAGTCGCCTACCAGCTATGAGACGACCACGGCCAACAACGCCATGCTGGCACGTTACAGCGCTCACCACGAGCCCTTCTACCGCGCGCTTCGCGCCCACAGGATCACGATCACCTAACCGGGACGCCGTAGGACCGCAGCCACTCACGCAGGACCGACTCATGCACTCGCGCGCGCTCCACGTTCACGCGATGTAGCGCCACGGCTCCTGAATATAGGTGCGGCCGGTTGGAGTCTGCCACTGGTGCCAGCCCGGCTTGGGCTGGGTGACGGTCCAGCCTGGCGACTGTTTGACCTGATGGCACCTTCGGCTGCGGGCCCCGGCGTTGCACGCGTCCGTCCTTCCGCCCTTGTCGTAAGGGATCGCATGTTCGAAATCACTCTCACGAGCAGGTCGTGAGCAGGGCGGGAACGTGCACTCGTGGTCACGGACCTGAACCAGGCGGCGCAGCCGCTCACTCGGCTCGTAGGAGCTGACCTCGTGCGCATGGTCACAGGCATGCGTGGGCACCACGTCGAACCGGATGACCAGGTGCTGGCCGCCGGGCAGGGTGAGTGTCCACGTGCCCGGTGTTCGCGGGGCGAGTTCCCAGTCGCCGGGCGGGGCGCCGGAGCGCGGCTCGGTTGCCTGGACCGCCAGTTGCCGCAGGTGTTGCCCGGTGACGGTGATGTTCACCCGCGCGGGCAGCGCGCAGCCGGCCGGGGGCGGCGGCTGCGGCTCCTGGCGCTGGCCTCGTCTTTGGCGGGCGATGCCGTGGCCGGCGGCGTACCCGTGGTCGTCGACGACGGTGACCTCCCAGCGGGAGCCGGGAGAGCGGGTCGCCGCGGCGGCGAGGTCACGGGCCAGGGCCGGGTCGAGGGGGCCGAGCAGCCGGTTGTCGCCGGGCCGGGCCGCGGTTCCTTGGAGGGTGGCCAGCGGGACCGTTACCTCGGGCAGTACCGGGTGGTTCCGTCTGGCACCCGGGCCGTGGTCCCCGCTGCCCGGGCCGTTGCCGTCACCCGGGGCGCCCGGGCCGCCGGGGTCTTCGTCGCCGGGGTCTTCGCCGCCGGGGTCTTCGCCGCCGGGGTGGCCGCCGTCGCCGTCAGGCCCCCGATCGTCGCCGTCAGGCTCCCGGTCGTCACCGTGGCTTCCGTTGCCGCTGTCGCTCCCGCCGGCGCTCCTCGTGTCACGGGCGCCAGCGCGGCTGCCGGCCTCATCCCGCGGGTCCTTTCCGTCGCCGTCGGGTCCTTGATCGTCGCTAGGGCGCCCGGTATCGCCGTCTTCGGGGTGTCCGCCTTCGGGTGGTTCCGCGGCGGTGCGTGCGAACGCGATCGCGTCGGCGGCGGTCACCCCGTTGAGCAGGTGCAGGTAGGCGAGGGCCTCCAGGCCGGAGGTGGTCTGGCCGGGGAACGCGCCGGACGCCTCGTAGTCCCTCGCCCGGGCCACGACGCTGGCGTGCCCGGCCAGCGCCTGCGGGGCCGGGAGGTCCCGGCCGGACAGGCCGACCGCGCCCGACTCCTCCCGGAACACGGTGACCCGGGCGCGTTCCCGCTCCGCCGCCGACCGCCGCCGCTCCGCCACGTCCGGGGCCACCGCCAGGGCGGCCCGCCAGGCGAGGCGCTCCACCTGGAAGTAGGTCTTGCCGGCCACCTCGGGCAGGACCAGCGCCTCGGCCCGCGCCGCCTCCCCCTCCTCGAGCGGCTCGAAGACCGCCGCGATCAGCTTCGCCTTCGCCCGGGTCAGGGTCCCGTCCGCCAGCAGCCGGCCCACGCCGGGCAGCCGCGCCCCCAGCGTCCAGGCCAGGCCCGCGAGGTTCCCCGCCGACACCGGGCCCATCGCCAGGGCGGCGGCGACCTCGTAGTTCAGCGAGTCAGTCCAGCCGTCGGGCAGGCCCGCCCGGCGGCGCAGCAGCGGCTGGCCGTCACGGTCCTCGCGGGTCATCGCGCGCAGAGCGCCCAGCAGGCCCGCCGCCGCCCACGACTCGATGGCCGCCCACTGCCGGGCGATCCCGGCCAGCGCGTCGGTGCCTGCCCCCGGGTACTGGCCGTCTGGCCCGGCGGCGGCCTCCAGCGCCGCCGCGAGCAGCGCGGACGGCGGGGCGGCGTCCCACCGCCCGCCGTGCGCGAAGCCCGCGGACCGCGCGGGCAGGCAACCGCCCGGGCCGGGCTCGCTGCCCGGCCGCGGGTTGTCGCCTGCCTGCCATCCCATGAAGGTCGCTCCGTTCGATCGGCAGCTTGATTCGAAACCGTTAATCGAACACTACTCCGGGTCACCGACATTCCAGCCCGACACGCCCGGTACCGCCAGCCAGGAAATGGCCGAGGTCACGTACGAGCTTGTGACGTTCGGCTTGGGTGGCAGGGTCGACGGTGGTTGGCGCCGTGATCGTTAGCGGCCGTGCGTGGCGTGTTGTGACGCGCCACGATAGTTGTCACTGGCCGTTGCCATCTATTACCGGCGGAATTGGAGCGGGTAGTTGGCGGATTGTGACAGGCCACGATAGTTGTCACCTGGCCAGGCGATCTGTCACCAGTGAGCTTGCCGAGGACAGGCGGTGTGACTTTGAACTTTAGTCGGCCCCTGTGAATTTTAGTTGGCCCGATATCTTGTTCGACTAAAATCGGTGGTGTGATGATCCCAACTGTCAGCTGCGGTTGGTGTCGATCTTGTGGTCGAACGAGGTCGCGAGGGTGTTGAACTCGGCTTTCAGGCCGGTGTAGTGGGGTGGGGGCTGGGCCGACTGCGGTTCAGCAGGCGTCAGAGGCATGCTGTCCGCGGGAAGCGATCAGACAGCTCCTCTGGGAGAGAGTTTCACGCCTGGGGGTAGGGTGTCCGCCCAGGGGAATTTGGGTGGGGTTGACCAGACTCCAGGCGCGGTGAAGTCGACGTGCTGCCGCTATCCGCTCACCGGGGATTTCCGTTGTCATCGGCAGCGGACAGCCCGGCTCCCCAAGTAGAGGCAAGAGCCGCCATCTCCGGGCTTTTAGTGACTGCTACAGCCCTTCATGGGTTCTTATAGACATATGCGACCCAACCGAACTGGCCGAACAAGGCAATTGCCCTCGTCGCTGCGCGCTTCACGCCCTACAGCCCCTCACCCCGGCCGCCGCCCCAGATGGGCGCGTCCAGGCCGTCCTGTCACTGCACGGCCGCCGCGTGACTGGATACAAATCTCTATAACGGTGCTGCCGGGCCTCGCTGCTGTCATCGCGCTGATCTTCACATCCCTGT
The DNA here is from genome assembly GCA_963767685.1 of uncultured Actinomycetota bacterium. Lineage (GTDB taxonomy): Bacteria > Actinomycetota > Actinomycetes > Streptosporangiales > Streptosporangiaceae > Trebonia. The sequence goes on along the minus strand of CAVYEZ010000001.1, from coordinate 134,773 downwards.
CAATACGGGCAACAGATGCCCAGCTCCAGATCACCGAGCAGGGACAGATCACCGACCGATATAACGCCGCCATCTCCAACCTCGGCTCCCCCTCCGTGGACGTCCGACTCGGCGGAATCTATGCGCTACAGCGCATCATGCAAGACTCCTTCCGTGACCAGCCCACCGTCGTCGCCGTGCTGTGCGCATTTGTCCGCGACCACGCCACCGCGGCCACTGTCAAATCAGCCCGTTCTCCAGCATCAGCCTCCTCCCGCCCGCCAACCGATATCCAAGCCGCTCTGACGGTTGTAGTCAGCCGCAATATCGCCTATGACGATTCCGTAACCATCGTTGACCTAACTGATGCGAATCTCACCGGGGCGTACCTCCGCTACGCGGACCTCACCGACGCGAACCTAAACGACGCGAACCTCACCGACGCGAACCTCGTCGGCGCGGACTTCACCGGCGCGGGTCTCGTCGGCGCGGACTTCACCGGCGCGGGCCTTACCGCTGCGCACCTAAACGGCGCGAACCTAAACGGCGCGAACCTCAACTCCGCGTACCTCCGCTACGCCGACCTCAGCGACGCGTTCATCCGCTACGCGCACCTCGCCGGCGCGCACCTAGACCACGCGCACCTAAAGGACGCGGACCTTACCGGCGCGGACCTCAGAAGCGCGGGTTTCGGCGGCGCGGACCTTACCGGCGCGGAGCTAAACGGCGCGGACCTTACCGGCGCGGACCTAAACGGCGCGGACCTAAACCGCGCGAACCTCATCGGCGTCAAGGGCCTCAGGAACGGTGCCTCTTGATTGCGATTGACCAGCGTGGGTTACCAGCAAGCGTAGTGCGGTGGCGATATCGGCTAAGGCACCGTCACCGGACTGCCAATGTTAAAGGCGAGCGGGGCAGGCTGGTGACGGTACAGGAAGGCCCTAGCGGCGTGGCTCGGTACAGATGCCCCTTTCAGGCCAGATAGCGATCACAGGCACGGTTCGCGAGCCGGCCCGGCCCCAGTGGTGCCAACTAGCTTGGCAAAGTGCCATCTACCGTGTCATGGCACTAACTCCGATTTTAGTCGAACAAGATATCAGGCCAACTAAAATTCACAGGGGCCAACTAAAATTCAAAGTCACAGGCGGGGCGTTGTAGTCGATGTCTCTTGCCAGGCGGTCGCCTTGCCCGGTGAGTAGCTTTCGCTGTTCGGCGTAGTGGACGATCCGGCCGGGCCGGGCGAGCTTGTGCCAGGGGTGTGCTCTGCGGCTGCCCCGGTCCTTGCGTACAGGTTCGGGCTGGCTGGCCTCGGTCGGGCGGGGTGCGAAGCGACGGGGAGGAGGCACCTCTTGAGAGGCGTCCGCCTGCGCTCGTATGACCTAGTCGGGTAGCAGTGAAAGGCGTCAGGGCCAGCAACCCGAAGACAGGCCTGATCGACTCTGATGCTCTTATTTCTGTTATTTCTGTCAAGCCGTGCTGGCAGGATGCACAGTTTCCACGAGGCCCCGGTGGAGCTGTCACTGTTGAACGAGCAGTCGTCCGGCAAGATCGTCGCCCGAGCGGGACTCAGCTTCACTGCCTGGGGTGCTGCCTGGGCATAGGACTGGCTGCGGGGGGGCGTCAATGGAAGAGCCACGCAGGGGTGACAGGAGAGTGTCAGCCCGGGCTTCGGGCCGAAGCGGCCATCGAGAAGAGAAGGCCCGCAAGGGGCTACATGCCTGGGCCGGGTTTCCCGCCGACCGCCGGCCCCGGCCGCTGATAGTGCTCAGCTCGGCCGCGCAGTCGGGCGCTTTCCCGGACGGGCAGACGAAGCTGGCCTTCTTGAACGGCTGGGTCGAAGGGGTGCCCGGCTTCCCTGCCCAAATCCTGGAGGCGCTGCGCGGCCAGCCTCGGCCTGGGGAGGGACCGCCGCTGCTACTGGAAAGCGCGGTCGCCGGCGAGCGGGAGTTCGCCACCGACCGGGGGCGGAAGCGCCTGCCTGCCTGGTGCATCCAGGCCCAGGGCGTGACCGATCCCATCTGGGTGCTCGATCCCGCTGCCAGCCGCCAGTCCTGGCAGCCGCCAGACGCGGAGGACCTCTACTGGCGCGGCAGCAGGGCATCACTGGGGAGTGACGGCCGAACGCTGACGCTGAGCTTCACCGGGGCCCCGGAGTACTACACCAGCTACCCCGGAGCCACGTTCCTGGAGTCGGGCAACGCCGTAGCGGTAATCCCCGTCAGGGAAGAGCACGTCACCGGTCTGCGTACGGCGGTTGGCAAGAGGCGAGAGGTCTCCGCAACTCTCGCCCGGCCGCTCGGCAACCGGGTGTTGCTCGATGAGCATGGAGCACCCGTCATGGTGACAACTACGGTGGCAATTCACGGCTGATGACAACAATCACGGCCAGACAGTGACAGTCACCGTGGCCGAACACGAGCAAACAACCTGCTCGGCGCCGCAGCCAGATGACAACTATCCTGGCCCGTCACACGGATGTGACTTTGAACTGTAGTTGGCCTCTGTGAATCTTAGTTGGCCCGATAACTTGTTCGCGCAGCATGTGCCTGTTGAGCCGGCTCACGATAGTTGGCACCTACTCGGCTAGTTGGCACCAAGATCATGAAGAACTGCAAGTTACAGCCAAGTGGCAGCGTCCGCGCCCGGTTGCCGATCAGGCTTGGTCACGGGTGCGCCGCGAAGACGTGGGCGACGGCTCCGCCGCTGAAGACGGTGGTGCTCACCGGCTCGATGGTGAGCGGCGTGAGGAAGAGCCGCTCGCCCGCGCCCAGGACGACCGGGTGGATGACAAGGCGGTACTCGTCGATCAGGCCGGTCTCGACCAGCGACCGGGCGAACCGGGCACCGCCGTGGGCGAGCAGGTAGCCGTCGGAGCGCTCGCGCTTGAGCCGCGTGATGGCCTCGGCCAGGTCTCCGCCGGCGATCGTCGTCTCGCCCCAGCCGGCGGACGCGAGCGAGTCCGAGAACACGATCTTGGGGATCTCGTTCATCGGCTTGGCGAGCGGCCCGGAGGCGCCGGGCCAATAGCCGGCCCACCCCGCGTAGGTGGCGGCGCCGATGAGGTGCGCCCCGGCGCTGCTCACGGTCTCGACCGTCCAGCTGAGGCCGTCAGCGGAGCGTCCCGCGGCGATCCAGTCGGTGCTCCCGTCCATTGGCGCGACGTAGCCGTCGAGCGAGACGGACATCTTCAGGACCAGTGAGGCCATGGGCCGCTTCCTTCCGGGATGGATGACATACCGCTATGGACTCCGCCGACTCCGAAAACTCAGCGGTGACAGAATGCCTGAGAAATCTCCCCTGGTGCCAACTAGCGTGCGAAAACGGTGCCAACAAGCGTGAGCCGACTAGCGCTCTCTCCCACGCCGCGGCCCCTTGCCGGTGCCAGCTATCGTGATCCGGCTCACCTGTGTGACTGTGATTCCTAGATGGCCCCTGGGGATCGATAGTTGGCCCATGGAAGGCACGCGGTCAGCCTTGGGTGTCCAGCGCGTTGCGATTGAGTGCTGCCCGGATCTGGCTGAGCCATTCTGTGCCCAGCTGGCGCCCGTTCGGGAGCTGGTCGTCTCGGTCCCAGCGCCACGTTGTGATCATCGCCAGGACAAGAGTCCGGCACTCGCGCAGCAAGTCTTGATTGACACCCGGGTAGTGCTCGCTGACTTCTTCGGGCGCATGGGCGAGGTCGAATTCGACCGGCCCGCGGCAGCATGTCTCGAGGTCTATGAACAGCAGGCCGTTCTTCGTGGCGAGCAGGTTGCCCGGGTGCGGCTCGCCGTGCAGCAGCTGCTCGGCGGCGCCGCCGCCGATCGCTCGTCTCAGGCTGCGCAGCGTGCCGCCGAGGAGCTCGCGGTCCGCGTCGGCGAGCGCCGGAGTGCGGTCGCGGCTCGCAACAAGTTGCTGAGCCTGCTCGACCCGGTCCGTGAAGTGCGGCGCCGGGACATCGAGCTTGCGCATGCCGGCATGCAGCCGCCCGAGCGCACTGGCGTAGTCGGCTGGTGAGACCTCCCGGGGCGCCCCGGGTTCGTAGTAGGTCCACAGCGTGACCGCGAAGCCGTCACGCTCGTAGACGCGCGGGTCCACCCGGGGCTCAAGAGCAGCCACAGGGCTCCCGGATTCGGCGAGCCGCTGGGCAATCTCGATTTCGAACTGTGCGACCTGGTGCTCGACAGGAGCCACCCGGGCCAGCACGTCACAAGGCAGCAGGCGCAAAGTGAGCTTGTTCGAGTCCTGAAGAACGATCGCGTCGTCGACTGCCAGGCCAAGTGACGAGGCGATCGACATGGCCGCAGCCACCGCACGCGGGACCTCTGAAGCCTGCAACCTCTCCTGGCCCCTCTCCCGTGAGCGCCTGCCGTACTCTTGCGCACCATACCAAGGCCGATAGAGACTCGCCGCGATAGTTTGCGGCCGGCTGGCCGACTGGACACCCGCCGAGATCTTCGCGCTGGAACCTTCGGCCGGAATGCGCGCAATACTGCTGTCCCGGCTTAGCTCTCGGCCCGAACTGCTGGACCGGGTGACCCTGCTCCCCTGTGACGCGCTCAGCGTGACACTCGACGGACCAGTCGAAGCCGTCGTGATGATCAACGTGATGTACGCCCTGGAGCCGGACTACCGCAGGCAGCTCTGGCCGGTGCTGGCGGGGTCGCTGGAAGCTAGGGGCCTGCTGGTCTTCACTTGGCGTGACGGCGGCCCGCCGGCACCTCGCCCGCTCCAAGAACTGGAATCACGCCGGGTGGGCCGGCACACATATACGGTCCTGGTGACCGCGGGTTTCGCCCAGGCCGAAGGGGCCGAAGGGCTCCTCGCCTGGCGGCTCGCCTGAAACCCGCGTCCGGGGACTTCGTGACTCGGCGCCATCACCGGGGCGCCTGCCTGCATCAGGAACAGGGCCAGGTCAAGCTCCCGCTGCAGCCAGGCGCCGGGATCCGCGCGCACGGCAGGAGTGCTCGCGGCGACCTTCGCCACGACAGGCGACGGCCGCAGGTGAACGATCACGTTCGCGCCGTCGGCAAGGACTGCCGGCGCGGCACAGGCCACACCGAAAGAGGCGGCGGCCGCTACCGCGGCGCGGGCGGCGTCGGCCGCGACAGACAGAGGCACCTCGCCAGGATGGCAGTGTTATCGCGGGAAACTGCTGAGTTCGGCGAGAGCCCGGTCGAGGTCGTCGGCGACACCCTGGCTGAGCAGTCGCCCGAACGCCTCGTCTCCTGCGGCGGCGAGACTGCGGACTCCGTCGGCATGGGCCTGGACGCGCGCCCGCACAACTTCGAGGAATTCCGCTTCCGGTGCCTGCCAGCCGTATGCGCGGAGGAACCGGCGGAGTCGGCGTGGCCTGGCCGGGAAGTCGGTGAATCCCTCGGCGGCGACAACGTGCCGGGCGTGCAGGGGCACCCAGCTGAAGGCGGCGAAGGCCAGGTCCCATTCTGGTGTGGCGGGCCCGGCGAAGTCCCAGTCGAAGAACCCAGTCACTGTGCCCTGGTGCCAGGCGGCGTTGTAGGGGGCGGCGTCGTTGTGGCCGATGATCAGGCCTGGTGACCAAGTGCCGCCTTCTCGCCAGACGGCGCCGGGCGGCGGGACGAAGTCGGCGACGGCCTGGTGGTACGCGCGCATCCAGCGGGCTACCTGGTCAAGGGTGTCCTCGGCGTGTGTCCAGGCGGGCCACGGCTTGCGGCTGCCGACGGTCTCGCCCTCAATGAAGGTGAGGACCTCACGGCCCTCGTCGTCGAATCCGAGAGGGCGCGGGGCTCCTGGGAAATCCTTGGCCGCCAGGTGTGTCAGCAGGGCGTGCACTGCCGGCGTCCAGGGGCCTGCGGCACGGCGGACTGTGTCGCCTGACCGGACGGCGCCGCCGGTGTTGCCGCCGTCTAGCTGCTCCTCTGCCACCGGGAGATTCTGGCACGTTCCCGGTCGACGTGTCCGGCTGGAGGGGTCAGCGCGACCGGACTTCCCAGGCGGGCCGCCGGGGCTCATCGTTGTGCACGATGATGTCGGCGTGATCGGCCGGGCGGGCCGCGGCGAAGTAGAGCTTCTGGGCGGGGATGTAGCGGGTGCGGAAGCGCCGCTCGACTTCGGCGGCGGATCCGAGACGCGCCAGGTCCCGGGTCCGGGCGCGGTCCAGTGTCTGCTCGAACGCTGCCGACACGAAGATGCTCAGGTCCCATCGGTCGAGCAGCTCCGGACGCAGGAGGAACACCCCGTCAAGGATTAGCACCGCGTCCGCGGGGGCCGCCGTGGCCGGCAGGGACAGGGCGCTGTCCGTGTCCATGTCGTAGACCGCCTGCTGGTAGCGCCGGTCGCCGTCCGGGCCTAGCGGGTCGAGCAGGACCCGGCGGAGCGTGTCGTAGTCGAAGGCGTCGTGGTAGTTGGCTTCGGGCGAGAATTCGCCGTGCCGGTAGCGCTGCGCCCGGGGCAAGTGGAAGCCCTCGGTCGAGGCGCGGATGACCTCGCGGCCCCCGCCGCGAAGGAGCAGCGCGAGCTCGTCGGCCAGCGTGGTCTTGCCGGCGGCGGGAGACCCGTCGACGGCGACCCGCAGCGGGTGCGAGGTCGTGACGGACTCGATCGCCCCGGTCAGCCGGTCAAGAAGCTCGCCGCGGGAGCCTTCCTCCATGGCCTGTGACCTTACCGTGTCGTCGTGCACGTCGCACTGAGCTAGGAGGACCGGCACCGGCGCCAGAAAGGCCAGGGTGCCACGATGCCCGGGGCTCGGCCAGCCGCCCCAGGAGGCGGCTAGTGACAACCGAGGACGGGGAGCAGATCCCGGCTGACACCATGGAAGGGCGGCTCTGGGCCTGCGAGTAGCCGGGTCCCCCGCTGAGCGCGACGATCAGCGTTGACGGGGGCACCGCGGTCGCCGTCAGCTTCTTCCAGCGGCGGCCGAGAATCCATCGCCACGCGGCAGGGCAGCCAGAAGAGCGTCCCGCGAAGCCCGGCCAGGTCGTGTGGGGCTGGTACCGGTCTGTGTCCGAGAACTGGACCAGTGACAGTGCCTGTTGCCGGGTCAGCGGCGGCGGAGGGATCCGACTGCCTGGGCGGCCGCCACCCCGATGGCGGCGTTAATCTCGTGTTCGTTCTGGTAAGGCCGGTCTGCCCGAGTAAAGACGGCGACTGCGCAGCGGTGGATGCCGGGCATCGTGATGACGCCGACCTCGTTGCGGATGACGCCGAGCAGGCTGCCGCTCTTGGCGGCGACCTGAACGCCGGCCCGCGGGAAGCCAAGCGCTAGCCTCTGCCGGGTGACCTGACGGGCCATCATCTGGCGGACCTGGGCGCAGGCCTCTGCCGGGCCGGCCTCGTCGCGCCAGATCAGGCGGAGCAGCGTGGCCATCTCCCGGGCGGTCGTGCGGATGGCGTGCTCCGGGGTGAGGGCGCGGGCGCGGAGGAAGCCGTCCTGGATCCGCCGGTCCTCCTCTGCCGTGAACCTCGCGGACGCCCGTATCAGGTCGTTCCATCCGGCGTAGCCCGCGTCCTGGCCGATCGAGTCGAGCTCAGCCTGCTCTGTGCCGGGGATGACCGTGGCCCGCAGGCCCAGCGACGCAAGGGTCGCGTTGATGCTGTCCAGCCCGGCCAGGCCGATGAGGATGTCGGTCGCGGCGTTGTCGCTTACCGTCATCATCATCAGGGCCAGGTCCCGGACGGACAGCTCGGCCTCGTCGGCGAAGACGGACAGGCCCGTCGGACCGGGGGTCCGCTGTTCTGGCGACACCCTGATCCGCTTGCCCAGGTCGAGCCGCCCGGTGGCCGCCTGGGTGAATACCTCAAGCGCGACCGCCACCTTGAATACGGAGGCTGCCACTGCCAGCTCGTCGCCTCCGTCGGATACCTCGCCGTCGCCGTCGATGTCGGCGGCGCATAGCCAGCCCTGGCACCTTGCCCGGGCGAACAGCTGCCCGAATCCGTCACTGGTCATGCGCCCCAGCCCTCGTCCGTGAATGTCGGGAATCAGTAGCAGTATGAGAGGTCCCCCGCCACGGCCGGGCCGCCGGCGGTCATGGCGCAAGTTAGGCCTTCCCTGTGTTCATGCGCGTGGAGGGAATTGAACCGAAGCGTGAGCAGCCGGTAACGTTTGTCTCAGCGGGGCTGCCGCGGCCCGACCCGCAGACGCTCACCGCCACGGCAGGCCTGCTGGAAAGCGCCCTTTCCCTAGTGGACTAGCGAGTTCGCGATGCCGCCCGACCAGCACCTTGACCCCGCCGAAGAACCCTCTCCCAGCCAGCCGGAGGACCCGGCCGCGGACGCCACTGCGTTCCTGCCGGGCGTGCTCCGCGCCCCTGCCTCCCGGATCCGGATCCAGCCGCAGGTCGCGCGGATCGGCCGCGGACCGGGCAACGACATCGTCGTCATGGACCTGGGCGTGTCGAAGCAGCACGCGGAGCTGCGGCGCACGCCGGCCGGCCGCTACTCGATCATCGACCTGGGCAGCCACGGCGGCACGTACGTCAACGGCACCCGGGTCAGCCAGCAGGAGCTGAACGAGGGCGACATCATCGCGATCGGCCATGCCACCTTCCGGCTCGCCGACGGCGAGCTGGTCGAGTACGCCGGCGACGGGGCCGATGAGGAACTGCTCGCCGCGATGATCGTCACCCGGCTCGAGCGATGGCTGGAACTGGAGGGAGTCTTCGAAGTCCCCGGGCTGGGCCATGTTGAGCTGGCCGGGGAGATCGACTGGGAGCCGGGCAGCGGGACGCTGTACCTGCGGCGGCCCGGCGACGGCAGGGTCTGGCGCGTCGACGTCCCGGTGGCCGTCCGCCCCGCCGCGCCTGAGGAGGCGAAGACGGCGCTGCAGCGCGAGCGGGACCTCGCGGCCGAGCTCCGCAGCCAGCTGGACGCACGCGAGCACCGCATCGCCTCGCTGCAGTCCGAGCTCCGCGCCCTGGCCGCCGGGAACCCGGCGGTGCTCCCGGTGCTGGACCGGCTCGGAATCAGGCCAGAGCCCGGGGCATGAGATAAGGCCGGGCCGCCTGGCGGCCGGCGGATAGACGTTCCGCGGAGACCCGGCCAGTCGGTATCACTTACGAGTCATGCGGGAACCGGCAACTGCTGTAAGCATCGCCCGTTGCGCGGAATCGGTGCCGACGGCGAGGTCGTCAGAGTGGGTCGAGGCGGGTCTTGAGCAGGCAGAACTCGTTCCCTTCAGGATCGGCCAGGACGTGCCAGGACGCGTCCGCCGGCTGGCCGATGTCGACAAGCTTGGCCCCCGCGGCCAGGAGGCGCTCCAGCTCAGCGCCCTGATCGCGGTCAGTGGGATTGACGTCGATGTGCAGCCGGGAGTACCCGTTCCTCGGATCGTCGTTGCGGATCAGGAAGATCGTCGGCTGCGGGCCGCCGAATCCCTCGCGCGGCCCTATCTCGATGTATTCCTCCTCGCGATCGAGCTCTATGAAGTCCAGGACCTCGCACCAGAACTGCGCCAGCACCTCAAGATCCCGGCACTTAAGCACCAGCTCACCGATACGGCATGCCATTGACGAAACCTACTCTCAGCGTGGGAGCGGCCGGGTGCCCGCAGCGGATCTAAGGGGCACCGCGGTGAGAACAATCGCGACGGTACCCGGCGAGGCGAGCAGGGTCGAATTGATTTTGGGTGTGGCTCGCTTGGAGGGACTGGCTGACCTGCAGGGCTGACGGCTGGCTGCTGCTGGTGCCTGCTGTGATCGAGCTCGCTGTGTGACGATCCTGCGGCTGGGCTGTCTGGCGACGCGCCGGCAGGGCTCGATGAGCATCCCGGGCACGTGGTCTATAGACCTTGAACTTGCTCAAGCCGGGACATCCCGTTCCCCGTGTCGGCACAACATTTCGTCGCATTACTCGCGTGTTCTCATCGAGACCCCAACGATGGGAAGACGATGCGGTTCGAGGAGTTCGCGGCCACCAGGCTGCCTGCGGTATTGCGGTTCGCCGGCGTGCTAACCGCCGATCGCGCGCTCGCCGAGGACGTGGTCCAGGAGGTGCTGATCAGGACCAGCAGACGCTGGGACCGGATCGGCCAACTCGACCGCCCCGAACTGTACGTCCGCAAGATGATCGTCAACGAGTACCTGTCGTGGCGCCGCCGTTCCTGGCGGCTGCTGCCTGGGGCAGCGCCACGGAGGTCGACGACCGCGTCACGCCAGATCACGCGGGCCGGCACGCCGAGCGCGACGCCCTCCTCACCGAACTAGGCAAGCTGCCAAGAAGGCAGCGCACCGTCCTCGTCCTCCGGTATTACGAGGGCCTCTCCGACCACGAGATCGCGGACGTCCTCGGCTGCGCGCCGGGCACGATCCGCGGCTACGCGTCCCGGGCGCTCGCCGCGCTTCGCGTCGAACTCGGCCCCAAGTCGCGCACCGCCACCGAGGAGGGACGACCGCGGTGAGAACAGAAGACGACCTGCGCACCGCGCTCACCGTGCTGGAGCGCCACGCACCAGCCGCCGCCCGGGTGCTGCCTGGCAGCAATCGCCGCTCTAGTCACGGGCCAAGGTCACCAAAGGCAATCCGCTGGCTCGCCGTCACAACGACCGCCGCCGCGGTCGCCGGGGTAGTCACGGCGCTGACCCTCCCCGCTGGTCCCTTGAGGAGCATCCCGAACGAGGGCGCGACTTCGCACTCCAGCCCGCCCAATGATGCCACCCTGCGGGCCAAGCTCCTAGCGGCATTCTCCGCCGCCAGCCGCGACATGGTCTACGAGTCCAGCACGAGCCTGAACACCGGCAAATCACCGATCGTCGTGGAGGGGTGGTCGTACCCGAGCCAGCCACGCCCCGGCCAACTGGTCAGGACCAGGACTGTCACGTACAACTTGTCCGGAACGCTGCATTACGAAGAAGAGGACACCTTCGTGATGCCGCCCACCCCGAGCACGAGCCCTCCGCTTGGCGGGATCCCCACCAACGGCGAGCGGATCATCGTCGACTACATCGGCAAGACGTGGTCCGACCAGAAGGACACCCCGCTCCCCGGTGGCGTCTCAGACAGCACCGCGCGCGTCCGCTCCGACATCAAGACCGCTCACTGGACGGTACAGAGGACCACGGTAGACGGCCGCGCCGCGCTTGAGCTGTCTTTTAAGGAGGCGGACAAGAGCAATCCGTCGACCGTCCATTTGTGGGTTGACGCCGCCACTTACCTCCCCCTGCGCGAGACGGATACCTTCGGTCCCCCAGGCATGACCACGAGCACAACCGTTGACGACGAGTACCTGCCGGCGACTTCAGCGAACCTCGCGAAGCTAAGGGCGCCTCTCCCGGCCGGCTTCAAGCAAGTCAGCCAGTAGGCGTCGGGCCAGTGCCCTGATGGAGAACTGGGCCGATACGCCGCTGGCAAGCGCCGCCGCGGACCAGGTGAACACGTTGGGCGTGTCGGGCGCAACTCGAGGTGCACGACACTTCCGACGGCGCGCGAGGCAGCACCGCGCCGGCCACGACCGTGCTGGCGGTGCCGGGCCCGGCGTTGGCCACCGTGAGCGTGCAGGTTTCGGTGCCGCCGACAGTCACGGTGGCCGGACAGGACAATGCCGCCGAGGACTGGGTAGCGGCCAAAGCGCTCGCGGTACTGGCCGGGAACGGCGCCCGGGCAGCGGCACAGATCCCCGCCGAGGCGGACGCCGCCGGCCTCAGCGGCACCCAGCGGACACATTTGACAGCCGAGGTCACGCCCGCCCGGCGCGGCGCGGCGGTCCGCAGCTACCTGCTGTCGGCGCCCCGGCTGACGGTGATGCTGTGGGCACGAGGCCTTGCGGCGGGCGCGGCCCCGGCGCGCGGCGCCCGGGGTGAGGCACCGGGAACGCTGCCGGTCCGGCGGAGTCCTATGCAGGCCCGGCGACTCCGATCAGATACGCAGCGCTGGTGCCCGGCTCAGCTCGTGTACGGGTCCGGCGGGATCGTGTTCGTGCGGGTGACGCGCAGCATCAGGTCGTAGCCCGGCGCGACGTCCATGTCCGCCGGCCACTGGTACGCCTGCTCGAGGACGGTGCCGTTCGCCGGGTTCTCGTAGACCGTGTAGACGGTGGTGTCCGAGGCGGTCCAGGTGATCTTTACCGCCGGCCGGCCCAGCATGTCGCGGGCCGACGCGTCGACCTGGACGGCCGGCATCGCGGCGAGCACCTTGAACAGCGCCGCGCGCAGCTGCGGCGGCGTCGACGGGTTCCACAGGAAGCTCATCGCCTGGGAGAACACGATGTCGTTGGCGGGAATCGGGCGGGGCGTGACGCGGGCGGCGGGCGAGCCCTTCGGCCACTTCCGCGCCAGCGCCGCCGCTCGCGCGTCGTAGTAGGCGATCAGCGACGTGCGCAGCGCCGCCGGGTCGAGCGGCATCGCGGCGAACTCGGCCGCGGTCGGCGAGAAGTTCTTGTCGGGCGCGCCCACCCCGGACGGCGCGCCGTTGTAGCCCTTCTGGTAGCTGTAGTCGGTGCCCGTCTGGGTGTCGATGACGTTGGCGTCGAGGTTGCCGTCTTCCTTCTCGTAGAGCGTGACGTAGCGCCCCTGAGCCGCCTGCTGCTTGGCCGCGGCCGCGCTCAGCTGGTAGAGCACGCGCTGGCCGGCCGTCAGCGTGATGGCGGGGGCCGAGGCGGTCGCGGTGCGGCCCGGGGTGGCGCTTGTCGTGTCGGTCGCCTCGGCGGGGCCGTTGCCCCGGGGGTGCACGACGGCGATGACGCCGGCCGCCACGCCAAGCGCGGCCCCGGCGGCGACCGCCGACCCCGCCCGGCGGCGGATTTCCCTCCGGCGCTGCCGCCCGGCGGCCCCGGTAGCGACCGCTGCGTCCGGGAACACGTCAGCGGTATAGCGCCGCAAGAGGTCGCGGACGATGTCTTCGTCGGTGAGCGGCATGGGTGTCCCTTTCACACGGTGTTCTCAGAAAACAGGGCTGTCGGAAGCCGAGAAGATGGCGGCGAGCCCCGGATGGGCCCGCAGGTGCGCGATCGCGCGCGAGGCGGTGCTCTTGACGGTGCCGGTCGTGATGCCGAGCAGCCGGGCCACTTCGTCTTCGCTGCGGTCGTCGAAGTAACGCAGCACGACGACGGCGCGCTGCTGCTCCCCCAGGCTGTTCAGCGCCGCGCGCAGCGACGGCCGCAGTTCCACGGCGGCGTGCGGGTCGGCGGACCGCGGGTCGCCCCGCTCGGTTCCGTCGAGCAGTTCCAGTTCGCGCGGCCGGCGCGCCCGGGCGCGGGCCTGGTCGCGGACGATGTTGAGCATGACCTGGCGGCAGAACGCCTTGGGGCTCTCCACCCGGGACCAGCGGGCGGCGAGCCGCTGCAGGGTCTCCTGGTAAACGTCCTCGGCGGTGTGCGGGTCGGGCGTGAGCAGCGTCGCGATGCGCAGCAACTCCGCCCCCGATTCGGCCGCGAACGCCTCGAAGGCTCGCACCTGCCGCTTGTCCACGTGGCCTCCTGGGTTCCCTTGGTCACCGCTTAGACGACCACCACCCCGAGGGAGGTTGCTCGGCGGGACTGAGGAACCCGGCATCCGTTCGGACAAAATGCTTTTTTTACCGAACGACTGGTGGCTTCGTGTCGACGCCGCCAGAGAACGCGGACGGCGGCGGACCGTTGCCTGGCCGCCGCCGTTCCGACCGGCGAGCTACTTCTTCTGGGGGTCGCCGGCACCGCGGGAGCGCCGCTGCTCAAGCGAGGCCGCCAGTCCGGATCCGAAGACGCACAGCGCCGTGAGCCCGGCGAAGAAGGCGACGAGGCGGAGCGGGGTCGCGATGGCGCCGTAGGAGGTGGTGGTGGCGCCGGGGTCAGCGAGGCTGGCGGCCCACCAGGCAGCTGCCATAACGACCAGGCAGCTGATCGACTGAGCGGTCGCGCGGGCGAGCGGCCGGCGGCGGGCCGGGACGGGCGGGTGCGCTGCCCGGGCGGCGACCTGGGCCGGCGGGATGTCGGCGGTCAGCGGGGCCAGGTCGGCGTAGGTCCGCGCGATGAGCGCCCGGCTTGTGCGCGCGTCGAACTCGTCCTTGGAGAGGCGGCCGTGCACGTAGGCGTCTTTCAACGTCACGATGACCTGCTCGCGGTCGGCGTGGCCCGCCCGGAACTGGTCCCGGCCCGCCACCGCTGGATCTTGCGGTCCCGTGGTCACCGGCGCCTCCCCCCGCTAGCACCCTGCGAGCACAGCCTAACGTGGCTCCTCCGTGAGGTCCATGCGTTGAGTGCTCAGGAGCCGGGGTGGGCGGTGCGGTGGTTCTGCCCGGAAAATCCCGTGGGGGGCTGCGGGCCCATTCCATGATTGTGTCGGCACAAAGTGAAGCCCGTACCAGAATGAGTCTCAGACTCATTTTTGTCAAGCTCCAAAAGAGTCTTAGGCTCACGACGTTCGCTAGCGCCGGGCCGCTTCCAGGTATCTGGAAGCTGGCCGGTATTCGTTGACTCGCGCGGGCGCGGATCGCATCCTCGGTAACGAGACAACACGGCGGTAACAGACGGGGGCGGAGTTGACGAGCATCCGCGAGCGGACGGAGCAGGAAGAACGGCACTCGATGCCCGACGGGCGGGAAGCGGCGCGCCGTCCGGTGCGCACGCCGGGGCAGCGGCGGAGCCGGCGGCGCTGGGCGATCGCCGGCGGCGTGGCGGTGTGCTGGCTGTTCGCCTGGCGCGAGACGGGGTCGGCCGCGGCGGCGACGATCGTGCTGGTGGCCGCGGCCTGCATCGGGGTGGCTTGCGTCGCGGGCCTGCGGGCCCTGGGCGTCACGCGGGATCATCCCTGGCTGCGGCGGATCGCCGCCCGGCCGTGGCGTGACCCGCAGGACGTGCTGAACGTCGCCATCCGGCACCTGCCCGACGTGTTCATCGTGACGCCGAGCGGGTCGCTGATCGCGCCGGACATCGTCGAACTGCAGATGAACCCCGGCGATCTCGCCTCGCTGGACGCCATCATGGGGCAGGACGTGGTCAGCGACAGCGTGACCGAGGTCTACCGGCAGCGGGTCGCCAAGTGCGGTGCCCGGTTCGCCGGGTCGTGGAACCCGGAGGTGTACCTCGTCCCGGACGAGTCGCTCTCGCAGGGCCGCTACCGGCTGCGGCGCGGCCTCCCGCCGGGCGCGCCGGGCGCGCCGGACCCGATTCAGCCCGGGTACACCCGCGTGGACGTTCCCGCCGCCGACCCCGGGCGGACGCGCATGGACGGCCTCGCCACCGTGATGGAGCAGATCCGTCCCGCGGTTCCCGTGCTGCGGCTGGTGACGGGCTCGTCGGTCGCCGAGACCTCGATGTCCGGCGCCCGGGCCGGCCGCGGGGTGGTTGAGCTGGAACTGCCCAACGTGCCGACGGTGTCCAGGGAGCACGCGCGGTTTACGTTCGCGGACGGGCGCTGGTGGGTCGCCAACCAGGGGATGAACGGTATCTCCGTCAACGGCGCCCCGGTCTCGGGCAAGCACCCGGTGAGCGACGGCGACTCGATTCGCTGGGGATCCAGCCCAGACGCGCTGCTGTCCCGGGTAGAGATCGGCTAGGGTCTAGGCGAGACTTGGCCGGCTGCGGGAAGCGCGGCCGTCGTTCGGGAGTGCGACTGAGTGGTGGCGGGGCGACTGTTCCTGTGGTCAGCTGCGCGGGATGAGTGGGAGAGCTGCCCGCCGGACGAGATCACCTGGCTGGACCGGGGCGTGCTGAGCGACAACAAGGACGTGAGCCTGCACCGCGCCCCGCGGTGCGCGGGCCTTCGTTACGTGCAGCGCCGCTGGGAACTGTTCAGCCGGGACATGACCTATCCGGTTTACCTGGCGCCGGACGTTTCTGAGGCGCCGCTCGGCGCCGAGGCGGCGCGGCGCGTTGCCCGTCATGTGCTGCCTGCCGTCCCTGAGAGCTTCGAGGCGCGGCCGGTCGTGCTCGAGGCCGGCTCGTGGGCGGTGAGCGTCGGCGAGTGGGTACTGCGGCTGCGGCTTGAGGTGACGGCCGAGACCCCGGCCGAGGCGGCCGACCCGGGTGGCGACCAGCAACCGGTCACCGTGGGCAACACGGTGATGCGGCGCGGGGCGGGCGCGGGTGCCGGGGCCCGCGGGAGTGCCAGCGCCGTCAGGAAGGACGCGGTCGCCCGGGTACGCGGGTACTTCGAGCGCAACGAGACGGCCCGGCTGGCCATGGCGTATTACTACCAGGAGTTCATCCTCGGCATCAGCCCGCCGCAGACGGTGCCGATGCTCGACGTGGTCATCGCCATGGACCTGAGCGGCGAGGGCGCGGTATCGGACTACAAGAAGCTGCTTCAGGGCTTCATCTGGTCCGAGCGCGGGCACGCGCGCGACCTCACGGGATTCCTGATGACGAACGGGCTGCTGACGCTGGCCGACCTGGAAGACGCACGGCGGGTCGCCGACCGGAATGAACGCGCTGGGGTCTGCGAAATGGCCCGGCAGCGGCTGCGTTACCGGCCGAAGGCGTGACTTGCCGGCTTTTTGCTATTTACTGGGGCTTGGCGTGGTGCAGTTGATGTGCGGCTTCACGCCAAAGTAGTTGAGCGGGCCCGCTACGATCGTCACCGCCGTCGTGCTGACGTTGCTGCAGTTGACGGACTCTTTGTAGTCGCCGCGCTGGCCGGCCGCGATAGCGCCGATAACTAGCCAGACGATCAGCAGTACCGAGCCAATGTGCACCGGGACCTCCTTGGTGATCCTTCGCTTAGGAGGGTACCCACGGGGAGCGGCAATGCCCTTTCCAGAAATCTGGAAAGTCGGGTTCGACGAGTTTTGCGGTCCTAGCCGTATGCCGGTCTTTGTCGGATAATGAGGGTTATGCCCTCTGAGTCGGCTGGCTGGGACATCGTTACCGGGGTCGGCGTTACTGCCTTGGGTGCCGCGGGCATGCGGGCCATGGAGGGTCATCACCCCTCACCGCTGGTCCGCGACCCGTATGCCGCGGCGTTCGTCTCGGCCGCCGCGCCGCAGTTGCCGGGGCGGATCCCGGTGACGCCGGAGGAGGCCGCCGGTGACCCGGATTTCCCCTGGCTCGGCGTGGCGAACTACGTGGCGGTGCGGTCTCGGTTTTTCGACGAGTTCTTTGCCGCCGCGGCCAGGGCCGGGCTGTGGCAGGCGGTGATCCTCGCGGCCGGGCTCGACACCCGCGCCTTCCGGCTCCGCTGGATGCCCGGCGCGACGGTGTACGAGGTCGACGCGCCGATGGTGCTCGCGTTCAAGGACTCGGTGCTCGCCGGCCAGGGCGCGGTCGCGCGCTGTGACCGGCGGACGGTGATGGCCGACCTGCGGGCGGACTGGCCGACCGCGCTGCGGGAGGCGGGCTTTAACCCGGCGGAGCCGACGGCGTGGCTCGCGGAGGGGCTCTTTCCTTACCTGGGCGACTCGGTGATGTCGTCGGTCCTCGGGCACGTGCACCGGCTGTCCGCGGCCGGGAGCCGGATCGCCGCCGACCACATGCCCGGCGGGACCAGCGCCATCGGCGGGTCCCTAGGGCGCGGGGTAGCCGAGCGGGGAGGCGAGGAGCTGCTGGCGATCTGGAGCACCGACCAGCAGCACGACCCCGCCAGCTGGCTGCTCGGTCACGGGTGGACCGCCGGGGTCAGCCGGGTTTCGGCGGTCGCGGGCGCGTACAAGCGGCCCATGACCGAGCTGCAGCCGGAGAACCTGCGCGTCATGCAGCTCATCACCGGCGAACTGGGCTAGCGGCGGGACTTGGCCGCGGCCGGCGCGTCGTCCTTACGTGGCGGGGTTGACCTGGAAGTTGTAGCCGCCGGCTTGCTTGGTCGCGCCGGTCGCTACGTTCGTGGCGACGATGTCGAAGGTGAAGATGCCGCGCTCGGTCGGGGTTCCGGCGAGTACCCCGGTAATGTGATTCAGGTCACAAAAACCCTACCAAGCAAGCAGATTATCAGCGATGCGCCATGGTCCGTTTTGTATCCTAGTATCACGCGTACAACAAAAAAGTAAAGGAAACCTAAACCTTCGTAATTGTCGCACCTGACCGGCCTGGGGTCATCCTGCGTGGATATCTCCTGTTCGCGTTCCGGCGTGAGACACCTCCTATGGACCAAAAAGCCGGAGGAACAGGATGGCGGGGCCTGGCGTAGCGACGGCGTGGGTGGCTGCTGCCGCCATGCCTCATGTCGGCTCATGGTGGCATCAGGTGCACCACATCGTGCCGATCGGGTTCGTGGGGGCCATCTCCTGGTCGGTCTGGCTGGTGCGTTGGACCTTGTCGCGGCTGTACCGCCCGGTGCCGAACGGCTTTACCACCACGACCTCGGTGGTCGTCCCCTCCTTCCGTGAGGACCCGGACATCCTGGAGCAGTGCCTCGGCACGTGGCTCGCGGAAGGCCCGGGCGAGGTGATCGTGGTTCCCGACCTCGCGGACACGGAGGTCATCAACCGGCTCTACGCGTGCGCCGCCAGGGACCGGCGGCTGAGGGTGGTGCCGTTCGCGCACCGCGGCAAGCGTTCCGCGCTCGGGGTCGGGATCCGCCAGGCGAGAGGCGAGATCCTGGTGCTGTCCGACTCGGACACGCGGTGGGAGCGCGGGCTGCTGCCCGCCGTGCTCGCCCCGTTCGCCGACCCGAAGGTCGGCGGAGTCGGGACCCGGCAGAATGCCTACCTGCCGAACACCAGCGTCTGGCGGCGGGTCGCCGACTGGATGATCGACATCCGGTACCTCGACTATGTCCGTGCGCAGTCCCGGCCCGGCGGGGTGGCCTGCCTGTCCGG
This sequence comes from uncultured Actinomycetota bacterium, assembly GCA_963767685.1. GTDB lineage: Bacteria > Actinomycetota > Actinomycetes > Streptosporangiales > Streptosporangiaceae > Trebonia. Next base: position 116,177 of record CAVYEZ010000001.1, on the reverse strand, counting down.
CCGGACGGTGGCCTACCGGCGGGCGGCGGTGCTGCCGGTGGTCGAGAACCTGGAGGACGAGTTCTTTCTTGGCCGGCGGTGCGTCGCGGGCGATGACGGCCGCCTGACCTGGCTCGTGCTTGCCTCCGGGTACAAGACCGTCTACCAGGCCAATGCCCGCGCGCTGTCCATGTTCCCCGACGAGGGCCGCGCCTTTTTCAAGCAGCGGCTGCGCTGGAGCCGCAACTCCTACCGGACGTACCTCACTGCGATCTGGAAGGGATGGCTCTGGCGGCAGCCGTTCGTCACCCAGCTCAGCGTCCTGCAGATCCTGCTGACGCCGGTGACCATGGGCTTCGCGATGACCTACCTGGCCGCCTGGCTGATACACCCGGAACGCTGGGTTGCCTTCATCGCCGTGGGCTGGCTGCTCGTCGGCCGTGGCCTGCGCGGAATCTCGCACCTGCGCAAGAAGCCGAGTGATATCTGGCTGCTCCCGCTGGTCGCGATCTTGACCATTGTCATCGCGCTGCCCATCAAGACGTACGCCTTCTTCACCATGAACAAGCACGGCTGGCTCACCCGCAACGCCAACCAGATGGGCAGTGAGGGTCAGACTGCCGCATCGTTGACGAGGAGGTTACGTGCCCCGGTCTCAAGAGCACGGGAAAGCGAAGGGCCGTGTCTGGCCCCTCGTGATCGCGGCCCTGGCCGTCTTCGGTGCCTTCGGCTCGATGCAGATGGTCCTGGCCGCCCTGAACGTGCATCTTGTATCGGTGGCACCCGCGGCGCCGACATCCAGCCACGGAGTCGCCCTGGTGCAAGCGCCCGACAACCCCGCACCGGTGGCCTTGCCCGCGACGGCCCGGCTCGTCAACCCGGACGAGGCGCCGGCCTCGATGCCGAACGTCAGCTCGAGCAAGGAGCTCACCCTCGTCTCGGGCGAAGACGCCCGTATCCGGTCCCTCATGCACGACTCTGAGCACGCCAAGCAGCCGGAGGTCGTGCACTACCCGGGCGCGCTGGCGACACTGGTGCTGCCCGGGCGCACGGCCGCCTACACGATGACCGATCTCGTGCAGCAGGGCGCGGTGGTCATGCTGTCCAGCGGCGTGGCCCTGCTGCAGGAGAACGTCTTCGTCGCGTCGGGCGCCCATCTCAGCCTCGGCTCCCCGGGCCTGAGGGCCCTGTACATGGCCAGCAGCAGCGGCGGCTTCACCTCGATCGTCGGCTGGGGCGGCGACCTGTCGTTCACCGGCTCCGCCGCGCAGCCGCTCACGATCATGAGCTGGAACCAGGCCACGAAGTCGGCCGTGGCCGACAAGGGGACCGGCCGTCCGTACATCCGCGAGATCGGCGCCACCATGACGCTTGGCTACACGCGGGTCTCTTCGCTCGGTTTCTGGAGCGGCCGCACCGGCGGGGTGGCCTGGACCGGGACAAGCAGGGCGAGCAGCAAGGGAAGCGCGGCTGAGTCGACGTTCACCGGCGACACCTACGGCGCCTTCGTGTCCCGTGGCCGGGACGTTACGTTCTCGGCCGACCGGTTCGAGTCGAACGAACTGGACGGGTTGCACATCCACCGCTACTCAGTGGGGTCGCAGGTAATCTCCAGCTCGGCCGCGCGTAACGGCGGGAGCGGCTTCCTGGTCGACCGCGCGACCACGGACACGCTGCTGCGCGGCGACGTCTCACAGCACAACGCGGCCAACGGCTACCTCTTCGACGGTCGCCCGCTGGTCTCCGGCGCCTCGGCGTCCGGCGGCTCGAACGTGCCAAGCAGCGGGACGGTACTCGAAGGCAGCTCGGCCACCGGCAACGCGCATACCAGCGTGCTGATCGAGGGCGGTACCGGGACCGTCGTCAAGTCTGATCAGTTCTGCTCCCCCACTACGGCCATCGCCCTGCGGACGGGAGTGACGAACGCGGTCCTTACCGGCAACTACATCAACTGTGATCCGCGGTCAGGCGTTTCGGTGGGGCCGTCGGCGTCAGGCACGGTCATCTTCGGGAACATCGTCTCGCATCCGGGCATCGGCCTGCTGATCCGCAACTCAGGCGCGGTGAGCATGTACGACAACCGCATCCTGGACGCGACCGTCTTCGGTGTCTCCGTCCGCGGCGCTACCTCCAGTGTCGGCGGGGTCGGCAACCTCATGTCGGGAACAGGGGACCGCGCCGTCGATGCCAGGACGGATGCCAGCGTGTCGAACCTCTCGGGAACCGATACCTCAGGCTGGGCGCATCACGCCAGGGTCACGTTCGTTTCCTATCTCGAGTTTCACCCGCTCGCCTCTTTGTGGCTGGGCATTCTGGTGGTGATCCTGCTCGCCGCGAGCTGGTCGTTCCGGCGCAGGCTGCCCGGCCATCCGTACCCGGCGAGCGTCCGCCGGGCATATCCCGCCCCCGGGGAATCAAGCGTGGCCATGGAACCCTATCCCGCCCACCTTCAGTCCCCGGCGGTCCGCGCCACGGCACTTCAGCCTGCGGTGGGCCGTACCGCGGCGCGCCCGGCCAGGCCGCCGGCGACGCGAAACCCGCCGACCCGGCCCCCAGCGGGAAGGCAGCAGCCGACGCCGTGGCAGCAGGCGGCGCCATGGCAGCAGCCGGAGCCGTGGCAGCAGCCGGCGCCTCCCCGCCACCGGCCCGCGCGCCACGAGCGTGCCTTCCGTGAGCCAGCGCCAGGCCCGCGCCAACGGCATGAGCCAACGGCCGGGGCCGCGCCGGCCGGCTGGGACCGTCCGGTCCGTGACGCGGTCCGCTGGCCGCGGCCGGCGCCGGCGCCGTTGCCGGCGGACCAGTCCTGGGCGCCCGGCGCCTGGCCGGAAACGCCTGCCTCGCCCGGCGGCCCCGGCGGTAACCACTTCACCCGGGTCCAGCAGGCGCTACCGTCGGAGGCTGACCGCGCAACCGGACGGAACCGGCCCGCCGACCCCGATGGGGAAGACGTCCGCGGTACCCGTCCGATACCGAAGGGAGTGTGGGACTGATGCGAGCGCAACGCTCCCGGCAGGCCGTCATTGCCACGGCGGTCGCGGGATTCCTCGGAGTTGTCGTCGCCGGATGCAGCGGAAACTCTCCGCACCCGCAGGCGAGCATGGTCTCGGTCCCCGCGGGCACCGCCACTGCGATCCCCTCGGCGGCTAACCCTGCTGCCTCCCCCTCCGGCGGCGCCCCCACGGCGCCCAGTTCGGGAACTGCCGGCTGCCCCACGGGCGGCACCACGGCGGTGTCCTCGGCCGGCGCCTTGTCCAGCGCCCTGGCCGGCGCCCGGCCGGGTGAGGTGATCGTCCTCGCGCCCGGCGTCTACTCGGGCGACTTCGTCGCGTCAGTCTCCGGAACGGCCAGTGCCCCGATCACGCTGTGCGGGTCGCGGAGCGCCATCCTGCAGGGCGATTCGGTCAGCTCCGGCTACACCTTCTACTTGTCCCACGCGTCCTGGTGGCGGGTCGAGGGCTTTACCGTGGAGGGCGGCCAGAAGGGCATCATGGCCGACGGGGCCGTCCATAACCTGCTGTATGACCTGTATGTTCACGGCACCGGCGACGAGGCCATCCACCTGCGCTCGTTCAGCAGCGACAACACCGTCAGCCACAACGTGATCCGCGATACCGGGTCGCTGAAGCAGTTTTACGGCGAGGGCATCTACGTCGGCTCCGCGCACGGGAACTGGTGCTCGTACTCCGGCTGCCAGCCCGATCGCAGCGACGGCGATGTCTTGACCGACAACGACATCGCGGACACGACCGCGGAGAACATCGACATCAAGGAAGGCACAACCGGCGGCACGATCACCGGCAACCAGTTCAACGGGACCGGCATGGTCGAGTCCGCCGCGACCGGGTGGATCAACGTTAAAGGCAACGACTGGACCATCCGGGACAACACCGGAGCGGACAGCGTCAAGAACGGCTACCAGGTCCACCAGGTGTACCCCGGCTGGGGGATCGGCAATGTGTTCATCGGCAACCGGGCGCAGGTGAACGGCCCCGGATACGGCATCTACGTCCAGAACAAGCGACTGCAAACCGTGGTCGCTTGCAACAATGTCGTGACCGCGGCCGGAAGCGGCTTTTCCACGGTCGCGTGCTCCTCGGCCTGAGGGAGCTCAGGCAGGCTCGCCGACGTCGCGGGCAATCCACCCAGGCGTGTCGAAGCGCACCGGCTGCGCGCCCACTAGCGCTGTGAGGTGATCCTCGATGCCCTCAAGCTCGGCGGCGCCGATTCGCTGCGCCCACTGATCGCGGAGCTGCTCGAAGATCGCCTCCCCCTGGCGCAGCACGTCGAAGCCGCGCTCGGTCACCAGAAGGCGCTTGCGGCGGGCGTCGCGCGGGTCCTGGTCGCGCGCGACGTACCCGCGCTCCTGCAGGACCGTGATCGTTTTCGCGGCCGACTGCTTGGTGATCGACAGGCGGCGGGCTAGCTCGGAGGCGCTGTCGGCCCCGGCGGCGATCGCCCGGATGGCGAAGTCATGAACAGGGCGCACGTCCTCGTAGCCACGATCGGCCAGCTCGGCGGTCGCGGCATCCACGAGCGTGCGGAAGCCCCCGAGCAGCAGCAGCGCGAGATCAGCGCCAGAGCGAGACATGCGAGAAGGATATGACCCTCGACAAAGGACAGTCTGACTGTCTATTATTAGACAGTCAGACTGTCGAAATAAGGAGAGAGACATGGCTGCCGCGCCAGCGAGCCTCACCGTCCCCGAGATCACCCACCACCGCGGCCACGTCAACGGAACGACCCTGCACTACGCTGCCGCCGGGACCACCGGGTCCCCGGTCCTGCTGGTCCACGGGTTCCCCGAGACCTGGAGGGCCTTCCGCAAGCTCATCCCCCTGCTCGCCGCCAGCCACCGGGTCTTCGCCGTGGACCTGCGCGGCTTCGGTGACTCGGACGCCGCGCCAGGCGACTACGACAGCAAGGCGTCGGCCGAGGACCTGCACCAGCTGATCGAGCACCTCGGCCACGGCCCGGTCCACCTGACGGGGCAGGACATCAGCGGGGCGACGGTCTTCCGGCTGGCCGCCACCCACCCGGAGGACGTGCTCAGCCTCACCGCCATCGAGACGAGCCTGCCCGGCTTCGGCTGGGAGATGCTGGCCGACTTCGCCCGCAGCGGCGCCTGGCACATCGGGGTCCTCGCCGCGCCCGGCATTCCCGAGATGCTCCTGGCCGGCCGTGAGCGCGAGTTCCTCGGGCAGTACGCGTTCCCGTCCATGACCGCCGTGCCGGGCGCGGTCACCGATGCCGACATCGACGACTTCGCCCGCACCTACGCACGCCCGGACGGCTGGCGCGGCGCGGCCGGCCTCTACCGGTCGTTGCTTCGGGAAGGGCCCGAGCTCAAGGCCCTGGCCGCGTCCCCCGGGCTGACCGTGCCCGTGCTCGCGGTCGGGGCCGGCGGCGGCCCGTTCACGGCCAGCACCATGTCCCAGGCCGCGTCAGCGGGGATCAGTTCCGTCCAGCTCGACGGCGTCGGCCACTACGCCGCCATGGAGGCCCCCGAAGAGCTGGCCAAGGCCGTCCTCGGCTTCGTCGACGGCATCGACGCCGCCTAGGTCACTGAGGCCAGGCCCTGGCGGCCCTCAAAACCAGGCCGGCGGTCGTTGTTCACGTGCGGACCGCCCGATCACGGTCGGCGTCCGGCACCCGCAGGCGGCCGCGGTCTCCTGCGCTTGCCGCCATCCAGTATCCGGGACCAGCCATTGCTGATGCTTCCTCTGGCCGTAACCTACCCAAAGCGTAGCGCGACGGTCCGATTTGTCATCGGGTTGGGCGGAGTGCGGCTACGTAAATTGCGGCCGGGTTGCCTGGCGGCCAGCCGGGCAGCGGGTCGATCGTGTCGACGTGGATGAAGCCGTTGCGTTCCCAGAAGGCCCGGGTGGCTTCGTAGGGGCGGTAGCCGGATGACCGGTCTGGGGGCTGCGCGACCGGGGACACCGCTAATCACGTTCGGCGGATGAGGAGCAGCGCTACCGAGAGGACCACGATCACGCCGCCGAGCAGCGTAGCGATCGTGGGCCGCTCGCCGAGGAACAGCGCGCCCAGCGAGACCGCCACGACCGGGTTGACGTAGGCGTAGGTGGACACCACGGCGGTCGGGAGCCGCCGCAGCGCGATCACGTAGCAGGTCAGGGCCAGCAGTGAGCCCGGACCGATGAGGTAGAGCAGCCCGAGCAGTGACTGCGCGGTGACGTGCGCGGGATCGGTGCGCGCCAGCTCGCCGGTGGCAGCCGCCAGCCCGGTGAGCACGATCCCTCCGGTCAGCATCTCCATCGCGCTGCCCACCAGCGGGCTGGCAGGCGCGGGCAGCCGCCGGCCAGCACGGACCCGATGCCCCAGCTGACGCTGGCCCCGAGGACGACCAGGACCGGGAACACCGCGCCGTTCCCGGAAGGCCGGGCCAGGACGGCGATCCCGGCTAGGCCGAGGACCAGCGCGATCCAGCCCAGCGGCGGGATCCGCCGCCCGTTGATGACCCGGTCGGCGAGGGCCATCCACAGCGGGACGCTGGCGACCAGCAGCGCGGCCAGCCCCGAGGGCAGGGTCTGCTCCGCATAGGACACGCCGCCGTTGCCGAAGGCAAGCAGCAGCGTGCCCACCACCGCCATCCCGCCCCACTGGGCGAGCCGCGACGAGGCCCGCCCCCCGGCCGGACCCGGTGCCGCCGTCGGGGCCGCCGCCCGCCGGCGGCGGCTGCCGAGCAACGCCAGCGGGTAGAGCACCGCTCCGGCCGTCAGGTATCTCGCGGCGGCCATCTCGAACGGCTGGATAGACCGGTCCGCCACCCGGATCGCCAGGTAGGTCGAGCCCCAGACGACCCAGACCACCAGGAGCGCAGCCCAGGCAGAGAAGCCGGCGCGGCCGCCGCCCGGCGTCTTGGCCGGGTCACGCGACCCGGTCGTCGCGTCGGAGGTCAACCGGGCCATGCCTTAAGCCTCCGCCACGAGGCCCGGTTCGCACTAGTGGCAGCAATGACAATCACCGGTACTTTCCTGCCGTAGGTGCCCCGACGTCCGGCCGACTGGAGTCACGTCAGCCGGTGACCAGCCTTTTGAGGTAGCGCGAGTAGCGGATCCGGTGGTAGCGGTTGAGCTCCAGCTTCGCGAAATCGCGTTGCCAGTTCGCCGTTTCCGATCGCTTGCGGGCGGCGGCGAGCTCCGGGTTGGGGGCGGTTCGCAGCGCCTCGAGCCGCTCCTTAGCTAGCTGCAGTTCCTGCGCGATGCCGTTGTGCGTCGCCGCCCACTTGTTGCGCACGCTGGTTAGCTCGAGGGACGCCCGCCCGCGGGCGGCGACCTGGTCGTCCTTCAGGGACTGCCGCCGCTGGGCGTAGCGGTAGGCGATCCCCTGCCGTTGCGCTCGCGGCAGCACCGTTGGCTGGGTCATCCGGGCCCTGGCCTCAACGTTGAGCCGCCACGAGTACAGCGCCGCCGCCCGCCCCTGGCCGATCCCGCGCGGGCTGACCGACACCCCGTCCCTGCGCACGATCGCCGGCCCGTAGACGGCGCCGATGTCCGCCGCGGTGTAGATCCCGTACCCGGCCAGGGTCGAGGCCCGCGCGGGGCCGATGCCACGGACGCCGGACGTCTTCACCGGCGCCGCCCGCAGGCGCTCGTCGACATGAGCCTGCTGCAGGGCGGCCAGGGCGCTAACCGCCTCGGCGTCCTCCTGGCTTTGCAGCACGCTGATCCGGATGCTCAGCCGCTGGATTTCCCGGTCGAGCCGGTCGTTGACGTCGGCGTTCTCCTGCTGCTCGTCCGCGCGCGCCCGGTCCGCTTTTCTCTCGACCGCGGCCCGCTGGTCGTCGGCCTCCTGAACGACCTTGCGCCTGGCCCGCTCCAGGGCGGAAACCGTTCTGGCCGCCTTCGCGGCCGCGGACCGGTGCTCGCGGAAAACGCGGCGGCTGCGCCGGCGGTCGCGGCCGTCGGGAGTGGACCGGTAAGCGGCGAAGGTGACGGCCCAGGTGATCACGACCAGCGGGGCGTCGAGGCCGCGCAGGTCCGGCAGCGCGGCGCCCAGCACGATGAGGCACAGCAGCACCGCGCCGCTGATCCGGATGGAAGTCCTTGGCCGGGAGAATTCGCGGTTCGGGTCCACGGGAACGTGGGTCGTCAGCCACGCGGCGGCGCCGATTGGCGGCGCCTCGGCGGCGGCCTCGGTGTCGCCGGCGGCGCTGGCCGTGGTGACCGGCATGCCCGCCGTCGCCTGGTGCTGTCGCAGCCAGCCGGTTCCGGATGGTGCGCGCAGGTTTGCCGTGGCGTGGCTCGCCGTGCCCTGACTTGCCGTGGCTGGCCCGCCCAGGGACGGGATCGCGGCCAGGTCCGGTGCCCAGAGGAAGTCAATGGTGCCGGCGACCTGACGGAGCCTTTCCTCCGAGCTGTTCGCCAGCGCAAAGCGCGCCTGGGAGGCGTCGCGGTCGGTGAAGTCGCTCTTACGGAACAGCAGGGTCTCGTCGCCGTCCACGTGCAAGGCCCGCCACAGCAGGGGATCGACGGCCAGCGCGGCGAGCGACGTGTAGATGACCCAGCTGGAGAAGCGGTCGATGTCCGGGCCCCAGGTGTTCCTGGTCCTGAGCGGTGACTGGTAGTTGGCGTGCCCGAGCTCGCTCGCGCCCAGGCCGTCAAGCCCGGGGACGTACATCCCGTCGTAGTCGATGAGCTTCAGTTGACCCGACGGCGTGACCAGGATGTTGCCGTGCTGCAGGTCGCCGTGGGCGATGCCGTGACGGGACAGGTCGCGCACCAGGTCGCCGAACTTTTCCGCCAGGCCCGCCATGGTTTCCCGATCCCAGAGGTGCGCCTCCACGTACGGCAGCAGGCTCGTCGCCTCGACCCACTCCATCTTGAGCACCGGGTAAGGCGCGCCCTCGCACAGCACGCCGTCTTGCAGGTACTGGAATTCCACCTTCCACGGGCTCGTGACCCGGTTCAGCGCCTTGCTGACGTGCTGGTACCGCACGCTCAGGTCGGGCACGGGGCGGGTGAAGCACTTCACGGCCCAGCGGTTCCCGTCGGTCCCGTCAATGGTGAACACGCTCGCGAAGTTGCCGCCGATCGCCTTGGGCATGCCGAACTGGTTGAGCACCGGCTCGCCGCCGCAGAGCGCGGGGTCCCGGAAGGCGCGACGGGTGTTGTACAGGGCCTGCTGGTAGTCGAGCCCGGTCGGGTAGCTGATCACGCCGGCCATTCCCGCGGCCTCACAGGTCCATGTCTACGCGGACCAGCGTGGTGTCGTCGTCCCGGATCGCGCCGTCATCGCGCAGCTTCCCGATCAGTTCCCTGAACTCACCCTGGTTGCCCTCGTCAAGCAGCTGCAGCGGACGCCAGGGCTCCCTCCACGACTCGCCGGTCTCGGCCATCCTGAGGAACCAGGCGGACAACGCGTCGGTGGCGAGGTAGCAGGTGTCTCCCGGGCGAAGGTTGCCGGTCTTGACGCTCAGGTGGCGGCCGAGAACCTCGGCCGCCGTCCCGCTGCTGCTCAGCAGCGCGGGCTGGTTACCGAAGCCGGCGCTGTCGTACATCGGGACCGCGTCTAGCAGCTCTCCCCCGCGCACCTGGAACAGGCACGAGTCGCCGAGCGCGGCGGCGGCCCAGTACGCGTCCTCGCCGTCCGGCGAGCAGCGGAACTCGGCCGCGAGCAGCGTCGAGTGGGCGCCGCGGGCGAGCCCGGGCTCCTCGTACCACTGGATCGGGGAGTCGCGGTCGGCCCGCTCCTGGAGGTACCGGGCGAGCTCTGCCTCCCACCCCGCCGCCGCCCGCTGGTACGCGGCGGTGAACCCGGTCCCGGTGCTGATGTGCCCGGGCGCCGCTGCGAACACCTCGGTCAGGTACCGGGCCCAGCGCCCGGCGAGCATCGACTCGCTGGCCCCGTCGGCGATGACGACCCGCAGGGATCGCGGGTCGTCATCGCCGCCGGGCCCGGGCCCGCACCAGTAGGCGTCCTCGCACTCCGGGTCCGAGGCGCCTATCTTCGGCAGCCTGAAGGCGTTGACCTGCCAGTCCATCGCACCCCGCTACCGCAGGTCGGAGGCCCGGGTACCGATGTCGAGGAACTGGACCACCGAGGTCACGTCCGCGTTGAAGGCGAAGCCCCGGGTGTCTCCGGAGACCGAGTAGCCCTGCTGCATCGCGTAGGTGCGCATGTAGTTCGGCAGCACGCTGGACACGTCGAAGAGCGTCTGCGCGTACTTGTTCGGCAGGACGGACTCGCCGTCCGGGAAGCTGACGGCGGGGCTGGTGTCCGAGGACACGTGCAGGTTGAAGAGCAGCACGTTACCGTCGGTGCTGGCCAGGTCCCGCAGCGACCGGGCCGGCCCGGTCGGGTCGCCGTCGGTCGATTCGCCGTCGGTCAGGTTCAAGACGACCGGCGGGAAGCAGTCGGGGTGGTCCCGCAGCCACGCCGACACGACCGACTGCGCCAGCGCGAGCGCCTGCGACATCGGCGTGCCGCCGTTGGCGACCGGATCGACCCAGATCGGGAACTTGATCGGCTGGTCCACGAGGCCGCCGGCGCCGTCGGGGATCTTCTTGATCCGGTCCTCGAGCCGGGCCGGGGTCGCGGCCACCTCGCTGAGCGGGACGATCTCCCGCCCGGCGAGCGCGCCGGCCAGCGCCGGCCCGACGGTCTTGCCGTAGCCGATGACCGAGACGTAGAAGTAGTCCCGGACGCCTTCCTCCTTGGCGCACTTGATCGCCAGCTCCTGAAGCAGCCGGTTGATCGCGTCGGCGACGACGTCTTCCTTGCTTTGCGCGCCGTCCTCACCGCCGATCCGGTCCTCCATTGACCGGGACTGGTCGAGGAGGAACACGAAGCAGGTCGGGTTGGCGCGGCTGATTTCGGCCGAGTACACGTCGCCTCCTTGGGGGTAGGAACTCAGGTAAGTCCGGGCGGGGCAGGCTCAGGCGGTCCTGGGTGCCGCTGAGGGTGCCGCCGTCGATCAGCGCGGCGATCCGCTGGCGCAGCCGGGCGGTGATGTCGGGGCCGCGTCGCTCCCAGCCGAAGATCCTGGCCACCAGCGCGGTCAGTTCCTCCGCGCCGATCCCGGCCGCGTCCTTGACCAGCTTCACCAGGGCGAGGTCCAGTTCACTGTCGTGCACCTGGCCGATAGTCCGCCGGCAGGCCGCGGCCGGGCCCCGCACCACCGCGCCGTTGCCCGGGAGCAGGAGGAACTCGCCGTCCCTGATCACGTCCGCCTGCGCGATGGCACTGTCGATGTTGTAGCGAATGTTCTTGGTGACGCGCCCGATGTCCCACGCGTCCCGCAGCCGCCCGTACAGGACCTCAAGGTGCACCGGTCCTTCGGTTTTGACCACCTGCCTGATGCTATCGACCATGTAGTAGCCGCTACCAGTGTCGCCCGGGTCCACCCAGGGCAGCAGCCGGGGCGGGGACGCCGTCTGGTACGGCGTCACCCAGGCGGGGACCGGTTCGAGGGCGACCGCCCGCGTGGCGATCACGGGCGGCCCCGGGACCCCCGTGTGGGCCAGCAGGGTGCCGGGCAGCAGGCCGGTCACCGGGGCGGCGGCGGCCCGCTCGATGGCGGCGCGGAGGCTGGTCTCGGCCCCGTCGCGGTTCCGGTACCAGGCGGTGCCCCAGATCCGGTGGAGCCGCCAGCCGAGGCCGCGCAGCACCTCCTCCCGCAGCCGGTCGCGGTCGCGGGCGGCGTGCGACGAGTGGTACTGGTAGCCGTCGCACTCGACGCCGAGGCAGAACGCGCCCGGCTGGCCCGGGTGGCGCACCCCGATGTCGATCCGGTACCCGGCGGTCCCCACCTGCGGGGTTACCTCGTATCCCCAGGAGCGGATCACGTTGATGACCGATTCCTCGAACGGCGACTCGGCGTCGCCGCCGGGGCCGGCCTCGAGCGCGAGGGCGGGCATGCCGCGCTCGGCGTAGTCGAGGTACCGGCGCAGGTGCCGGACGCCCTCCGAGAACGCGGACCCGCGGATGTCGCCGGCCCGGATGCTGGAAACGACCTCGTTGCGGTAGTGGGCGCGAGTGATCGCGACGTTGAGCCGCCGCCAGCCGCCCGCCTTGATGAGCGGCCCGAAGTTCATGGTGAGCTTGCCGTTCTCGTCCGGGCCGTAGCCGATCGAGAAGATCAGCACGTCACGCTCGTCGCCCTGGATCGTCTCCAGGTTCTTCACGAAGAAGCCGCGCAGCCGGTCGCCGCTGTTGAAGTACTGCTCAAGGTCCGGGCGGGCGGCGCGCGCGGCCGTCACGGCGGTCTCGATCGCGGCGGCCTGCGCCTCGCTGAAGGCGACCACGCCGAGGCTCATGCCCGGGCGGGTCGCGTAGTGGTGCATGACCCGCTCGGCGACCTTCGCCGCCTCGGCCGGGTTGTCCCGCGACGTGCCGCGCCGGTAGACGCCGTCCTCGACGTGGAACAACTCGACGCCGACGTCGGGGCCGTCGCCGCCCGCGCCGGGGAACGTGATGATCTCTCCCCGGTAGAAGGAGAAGTTGGAGAACGCGATCAGCGCCTCGTGCCGGGAACGGCGATGCCAGCGCAGGCTCAGGTTGCGGAAGACCCCGGCGCCCTTCGCGAGGTCGAGGACCGACTCGAAGTCGGCGGTGTCGTCGGCGTCCTCCGCCCACTCCTCGCCGTCGTCCGCTCCCGCGCGGCCGAACATCCAGCTGGTCGGGGGCAGCTGCTTCTGGTCGCCGGCCAGGATGAGCGACGAGCCGCGGTAGACGCAGTTGATGGCGTCGCCGGGCAGGATCTGGCTCGCCTCGTCGAAGATGACCACGTCGAAGCGCAGGTCCGGCGGGAGGAACTGGCTGACGGTGAGCGGTGACATCATGAAGCACGGCTTGACCGCGAGCGTCGCGTTGCGCGTGCGCTCGAGCAGCGTCCGCACCGGCATGTGCCTTCTCTTCTTGCCCGCCTCGCGGGCGATGACGGCGGGCTCGCCGATGTCGGTGCGCGGGCGGCGGGCGTTGGCCGCGACGATGATGTCCCCGACGGCGTTCTCGATCAGCGCCTCGTCGAGCTTCCGGTACTCGCCGACGAGCGCGGCCCGTTCCACGGCGCGCGCCACCGACAGGGCCCGGTCGCCGCGCAGGATGTCCTCGGCCCAGCCCTGCAGCAGCGCCCGTTCGATGATCGGCGGCACCTGCTCCGCCGGTACCCGCTGCGCCACGCAGAAGGCGGCGGCGCGGCCCAGGCCGCGCGCTTCCAGCGTCGCGCGGGCCCGCTGGTAGGCGTGCCACTCCCCCTGCCCGGCGGTGTCCTGCCGCAGCGCCTGGATGAGGTTGTCGGCCTCCGCGTAGTCGTCCAGGTCCGCGCTCAGGGACGAGCGGCGCTCGGGGGCGAACGCGGCCAGCAGCGAGTCGCGGGCCGACTGCCAGGCCGCCGCGGCCTTGCCGAGGCCCGGCGTCGTCCGGGCCGTTGTCGTCGCCTTGGCCTGGACCTCGGTGAGCGGCCCGGCGCCGTTCCCGCCGCCGAGTTCCCGCAGCCGGCAGGCCCAGGCGAACGCGTACTTGACCGCCGGCAGGTCGGTCTGCCGCCCGGCGTAGAGCCCGCCGAGAAGGTCGTCGAAGTCGCCCGCGCTCGCCGCGAGCCGGCCGTGGGCGGCGTCGGCCGCGTCGCGCAGCGTCACCAGGGCGCGCGCCTCGCCCACGGTGAGCGGCCGGCCGACCGCGTCGCCGACGGTGGTCGTGACCGCCGCGGTCGCCTGCAGCAGTTCACGCTGGGCGCGCAGCCACGCGATGGCGTCCGCGATCGAGCCGGTCGCCAGTTCCGGAGGCGTCCCGGGCGCGGACCGCCACGCCTGCAGGTCCCGGGCGATAGCGGCGGCCAGGTTCACGAGGGCCGGGTCCTGGGGGCTGGCGAGGTAGTCGGCGACCAGGGCGGTGTCCTGGCCGCGGACGAGGCGCAGCGCGGTCTCGGCGACGCCCAGGGCCCGGGCGACCGCGGTGAAGTTGGTCGCCCGGCCGGCGTAATAGCCGCCGAGCGCCCGTGCGTGCGCCTGCTCCGCGGCCGCCTGCGATCGCGCCGCGTCCTGCGCGGCGACGATAAGGCCGAGGTGCCGTTGCGCTTCTTCGGCGCTGACACCAGGCGCGGCGAACGAGGCGACGGCCTTCTTGTCGGCGCGGTACCGGCCGGACAGCTTGCCGAGCCCGTGGTGCGCGGTCAGCCGCGCGCCGAGGGCGGCGGCGTCCTCGTTGAGCGCGGGCGGCGCGTAGTAGGTCAGCGCGGCCGCTTCGGCGGCCGCGAGGGTGTCCGCGGCAGCGCGCAGGGCGTCCGCCGCCCCCGTGGCGGAGCGGTACCCGTCCGGAGTCAGCCACGTCCGTTCTGGATGCACGGAAAGCTCGGGCAGGCGCGCTACGGAAAGGAGGTCGGAGGCGGCGGCGAAGGAGACCGGGGGCCGGAGCCCGAGCGTTCCGGCGAGGGAAGCGAGCGCGGCGGCGCGGTTCGCGAGCAGGTCGGCATCGTCGCGGAACTGGCCGGCCAGGACGGTGACCTCACCGGCCCGCAGGGCGCTCACGTCGCGGGCGCGGGGGAAGAGGGCGCCGGGATCGGGCAGGCCCGGCCGCGTGGCCGGCGGCGGGATGGCCTGCCAGTCGGTTCCGGCGGCGCGGGTCGCCGCGTCCGTCGCGGCGGAGATCGCGGCGAGGACGGAATCCAGCCGGGCGATGGCGTCGTCGACGGGGGCCAGCCGGTCCGCGGTGAGCCAGGGGCCGGGGACCACGGCGGGCCTGGCCGCGAGGTGATCGAGGAGGGCCGCGAACGCGGGGGCGTCGGACGGGCGGGTCAGCCCGGTCGCTTCGGCGAGTTCCCTGTTGAATGCCTTGAGGCCGGAGAGCGTCGCCAGGGCGCTGCGGGCCTGCTGCAGCAGGAAGTCCATGGGGCCGTGCTGGGTAACGTCGCGCCACGCGAACGAGGTCCCCTGCCGGACCGGCCGCCAGGCGCCGGACAGCACCTGGGCGGCCGCCAGGATCTCGCTGTGCCGTTCGGCGGTCAGTTCTTCCGCGTCGATGGCGGGAAGCGGCGCGGTCGGCACCTCGTGCAGCAGGGCGATCTGGCCGAGCACGTCGTGGAGCGACCATTTCAGCGGGTCGCGCTTGCGGTTCATCGCCTCGGCGTACTGGTTGAGCTCGCCCCGGCGCATCGCGGCCAGGCGCGGGTTCATGGCACCGGAGGTTCGCGGCGGCACCGGCTCGGTGACCAGGGCGCGGCCGAGTTCATCGGCGACCTGCTTGCGGGTGGCCTTCGCTGAGTGCAGTTCCAGGAGGTAGGCGCCCAGGCCCCGGTCGGTGAGGCGGTCGCGGACGACGTCGAGGGCGGCTGCCTTCTCCGACACGAACAGGACGGTCTTCCCGGCGTGCAGCAGGACGCCGATGACGTTCGCGATCGTCTGGCTCTTGCCGGTGCCGGGCGGGCCGTCCATGACGAAGGACTTGCCTGCGAGGGCCGCGGCGACGCAGGCGCGCTGGCTTGAGTCCGCGTCGAGGATCAGCGGCACTTCCTCCGGGGGCGCCTTCTCGTCGATGTCCCGGTCGGGGATCTCGTCGAAGACGAAGCGGTCGCTTGTTTCTGCTGTTTCTGCTGTTTGTGCGGCGCCCAGGGCCAGGGCGCGGACGGCGTCGTGACCCGCGATCAGGTCCTCGTTGTCGAGGAGGTCGCGGTACATCGCTTCTTTGGCGAAGGAGAAGCAGGAGAGCGTGAGGTCTTCGGTGACCGTCCAGTCCTTGTGGTCACTGATCGCGGCGCGGACCCTGGCGAGGAAGACCTGGCCGTTTTCGCCTTCGGTTTCGTCGAGCGTTTCCGCGGCGGGGAGGGTGACGCCGAACTGGTCGAGCTTGAGCGCGAGGGCGGGGTTGACGATGGTGTCGTCTTCGGTCGGCGTGAGGACTGGCAGCGTTCCCGGGGCGGCTGCCTCCAGCCGGACCGGGACCAGGAGCAGCGGGCTCTGGTAAGGCGTGTGGTCGACGTCTGTCCAGGTGAGGGTGCCGAAGGCCAGGTACAAGACGGAGAGGCCCTGGTCGAGGTAGGCCTGGGTCGACCGGCGGTACAGGCCGCGCAGGATCCGGCCGAGGTCGTCGGGGGTCCGGTCGGCGTCCAGGTGAATCCGGCCCTGGGTGCTTTGTTCCGGGGGCGGGTCCGCCTGGAGCGCGCGGAAGCTGTAGGCACGGCCGTTCCTTACTCCCGCGAGCACTGCGGCCGGCTCCGGGCGGGCGATGACGAGCATGCCGGTCTTGCTCGGCTTGAGGTTCAGCAGCCGGTTCGTGCCGGTCAGGTTGACGAGGCTGTCGCGCCACTTGCCGATGGCCCGGCGGACGGCCGCTTCTAGCCCGTGGTTGTCGCCGTAGCCTGGCACGCGCGCGCCTCCGAACCCGATACCCCTGCCACGCGCGCCCCGCCGCCGTCCGTCCGTGCTCACTGTCCGGACATTGTCTCTTGTACCAGGCGCAACATGGGTGGAAAAGCAGCCTGCCCGCGACCCAAGCGGACGAGGAGGCCTCTTTTGCTGGTGCCCTCTTATTGACAATGGTCGCTCGTTGAGGCGGGATCTAGCAAGAAATCCATCCTGTGAGGGAAACCAGTGCCGCATGGGTGCAGGCGCGGCGGGTCGGGCATGATGAGCGGTGACCCCGGAGGGAGCCCGATGATCGGCACGTTGCGCGCGGTGGCACTCGACACATCCGACACAAGGCGGCTCGCCGCGTTCTACGCCGCCCTCGGCGGCTGGACCGAGCAGGACGCCGACGACGACGAGTGGATGACGGTGGAAACCGGGGACGGGTGGCGCATCGCCGCCCAGCGCAGCCCCGGCCACATACCGCCGCGGTGGCCCGACCCGGCGTACCCGCAGCAGGCGCACCTGGACCTGCGCGTGCCGGACCTCGACGCCGGCGCGGCGAAGGCGGTCGGGCTGGGCGCCGAACTGCTGCGCAAGAACGAGAACTGGTACACGCTGGCCGATCCGGCCGGGCACCCGTTCGACCTGTGCCTGTTCCCGTCGAAACAGGAGACCACCGTCATGGGCGTGATGCTCGACTGCCCGGACGCCAAGGAGCTGAGCCGGTTCTACGCGGAACTCCTCGGCAAGCCCGTCACGTACGAGGGCGAGGGCATGGCGATGATCGGCGAGGACGGGGCCATGCCAGTGATGTTCCAGCAGGTAACTCCCTACCATGCGCCGCGGTGGCCCGACCCCGCGTACCCGCAGCAGGTCCATCTCGACGTCACGGTCGACGACGTCGACGCGGCCGAGGCGGCGGTGCTGAAACTTGGCGCCACCTCGCTCTCCTACGGCGGTGTTAACTGGCGGGTCTACTCCGACCCGGCCGGCAAGCCGTTCTGCCTCTGCTGGGACTAGCCCGCCGCCTCAGGCACCGAGCGCCGGCATGGGGTCGGCCTGTATCACGGCTTGATGCCGGCTCCCGCTGCTCAGTTTGGCGTGGGCGGTGAAGAACCGCAGCACTGCATCCGCTACTGGCCCGGGCTTCTTCTCCGGCGCGACGTGGTCGAGGTCGAGGAAGGTCATGGTTTCTGAATGGGGGATTGTCTCGGCCAGCCGGGCGACGGCGACCGCGTGCCGGTTACTGCCGCGTCCTTTGCCGCGCATCATCAGGGTGGCCGCGGCGACTTCGCGGTAGTCCGCGAACCTGGTGTCGAGGCCTCCGGCTTCGGTGTACTCGTTGATCGCCTGGGGCAGGAGTTCGAGGTTCTGCCGCAGTTCGGCGCGGGGAATCGCGCGCCGCAGGGCCACCCTTGACAGCCAGCGGGGCACGCGCCTGGTCTGATCGGGGCGGATCCCGCGGACGAAGGTGGTGAGCGCCTCGAAGTCCGCGCCCGCCGAGACCTCCCGGCGGGCGCGGTCGGTCCAGGCGAGCGGCATCGACCCGCTGACCGAGATCCCGGGCTCGTAGACGGCGACGGCGTCGAACGCCGCACTGCCGCACGCCGCTCGCAGGGCCACGAGCCCGCCGAAGCTGTGCCCGAAGATCAGGCGGGCGCCGGTTCGGGCGCGTACCGCCTCGATGTCCTCGCATTCCCGCGCGATGCCGTACCGCTCGCCCTGCGGGCCGCTGCCGCCCCGGCCGCGCCGCTGCACGACGTGCACGGTGAACCGCTGGGCCAGCAGCTTAGCGAAGGCGGCCAGGTCGGAGGCCATGGCGAGCACCCCGGGGACCACGATGACGTCCGGCCCGCGCCCCGCGCTCAGGTACTCGACAGCGGTGCCGTCCGCCGAGGTCGCTACCCGGGTGTGCAGCTCAGGCACGATGCTCCCTTTCTCTCGCCTTCACCTATCCGTTACGCAATCTATATATCGATGCTGTGCCCGGACGGTGCTCATTCTCTGAGTTACCTGAGCATTTGATCAGCGCGCCGACTAGCGGATCGGGCGACGGCCCTGCTCAGGCCTCGTTCGATGTCTGGTCTACCCGACGTAATGTCACGTAATCTTGACACGATGTCGAGTAGCCTTTACGGTCCTAGCTGTGGGCAGGACATCAGCCGCGGGACGGCGTAACGGGGTGCGGCGGGCGCGGCTGCTCGCGGAACTGACCCAGGCTCAGCTCGCCGAGGCGGTCGGGGTGGCCCGGCAGACCATCGTGGCGATCGAGGCCGGCGACTATGCGCCGTCGGTGTACCTGGCCCTGGCGATCTGCGATCACCTGGGCGTGACCGTCGAAACACTGTTCGGGTCTTCGGACAAAGCAAGCACTCCCCCGTATGAGGTGAAGGAGTTTTCGTGATGCAGATCAGGCAGACGTCCTCCCGCTTGCGCGGGCGCGACGAGCAGGACGGCGCGGCGTGGGGCGACGAGCGGCAGGTGGCGGTGTGGGGCCAGGTGTCCGCGCGCACGTTGTACCTGGTGGTCGTGCTGAACGTCGCCGCCGGCTTCATCTTCAACAACATCGACCCCACCCGTTACGGGCCGTGCGTGACGGTGTTCTTCGCCATCGCGCTCGGATCCAGCGCCTACGCCGGGTGGGTGGCCCGCCGCAAGGGCGTCGACGTCCGGGCGCCGCGCACCACGAACTACGCCCGACTGGTGGCGGGGTCCCTCGTCTTCGGTGTCCTGTTCTACGTGTTCAACCGCTACACATGGGGGGGCCACGGCCACACTGACAACAGCTGGCCTGGCGCCATAGAGGATGTTGTCGGCTATGCGATCGGATTCGGAATCGGCATGCGGTTCCTCGCAGCCTGGGGACGGCGGCGGGAACTGCACGAGCGCGAGGGAGCGGACGACGACGCTCTCGATGCGCCCGGCCCGACGCTCTAAGTTACTAATACTGATGTTAGTAACTTCGATGTTAGTAACTTTAATGCTAGTATCTGGATATGGCTTCTCCGCTGCAGTTCATCGGGCGAGACCGCGACATGGCTCGGCTCCAACGGCACCTTGATACCGTGACCGAGGACGGCCACGGACGGCTGCTCAGCATCCGGGGCCGGCGGCAGGCTGGCAAGTCGCGGCTGGTGACCGAGTTCGCCGACCGGACTGGCCTGCCGCAACTGTTCTTCACCGGGGCCCGGCTGGCCCAAGCGGGGGCGGAACTGGCGCGGTTCGCGCGGGAGGCGGCCGGGTCGTCACTGCCGGGCGCGGGCCTGTTCGACGGCGTGGCCCCCGGAGACTGGACCGGGGCGCTGCGACTCCTCGCCGCCGCCCTGCCAGACGACGGCCCGGCAATCGTCGTCCTCGACGAGTTCCCGTGGCTGTGCGGGTCCAGCCCGGACCTCGAGGGTGCGCTGCAGGTGGCATGGGACCGGGTCTTCGAACGCAAGCCGGTGCTACTCATCCTCATCGGATCAGACATCTCCGTCATGGAGGCGCTCAGCACCTACGAACGGCCGCTGTTCGGCCGGGTCAGAGAGTTGGTCGTCAACCCCTTTGAACTTGGCGACACCGCCCGGATGACCGCCGTGGACGACCCGGTAACCGCGATCGACGCCCAGCTGCTCACCGGCGGCTACCCGCGCCTGTGCGCGGAGTGGCGCGGCGCGCCAGATGCGATGGCATTCCTCCGGCGGCAGCTCGCCGATGAGAACTCCGAGCTGATCGACGTCGGACGCAACATCCTGACGGCGGAGTTCCCGCCGGACCTCCAGGCAAGCCGCGTGCTCGGCGCGATCGGCTCGGGTGAGCGCACCTTCAAGGGAATCAGCGCACGCTTCGGGATCGGTGAGCAGCAGCTTGCCCGCTCGCTTGAGGTGCTCACCACCGTCAAGCGGGCCGTCAGCGCGGATCGTCCTGTGTCGCTGAAGTCCGGGAACGACCCGCGCTACCGGGTCGCCGACTCATACCTCCGCTTCTGGCTGCGGTTCATCGAGCCGTCCCTGCCGGACATCGCGCGCGGCCGGCCAGACCTAGCGCTGGCGCGGGTCCGCGGCTCCTGGCCAGAATTCCAGGGCCGGGCCATCGAGCTGATCATCCGCGCGTCAGTCGAGCGGCTGGTGCTCGATGACCCGGACCTAGGCGGGACCGGGGTCATCGGTGGGTATTGGACAAGGAGCACCACCGTCGAGGTCGACCTCGTCGGCGTCGACCGCTGGCCGAACGCGCGAAAGGTCACCCTCGCCGGATCGGTCAAATGGCGCGAGCAAAGCCCCTTCGGCCGCCGCGACCTCGCCGACCTCATCGAACAGCGCGCCCACGTACCCGGTGGCGCTGACGCCGCTCTGGTCGGAGTGAGCCGCTCCGGGTTCGCCGTCGACGGCCTGGACCGAGCCTACGCACCAGCAGACCTCGTCGCCGCCTGGCGCACCACCAGCTAGCCGCAGGGGCAGGGCCACCCGCATCAGGTAGTGCTGTGGTAAGCGTTCCGGCCGGTTGTAGGCTAGCCTGGCGGTCTGGCGGGAACCGAGGGGGCATGATGGACGGCTCGCGCAGCGGAAGCTTCACCCGGGCCTCGGTCCCTGACGGCTACCGCCGGTTCATGCTGGGCCAGTTGTTTGAGCTGTGGGCGGCGGACCTGATCACCCGGGCGGGCCTGAAGCCGGGGTGCAGTGTCCTGGACGTGGCCAGCGGGCTGGGCCCGGTCGCCCGGCTGGCAGCGGAGGCGGCAGGACCGGGTGGCAGGGTGGTGGCCAGTGATATCAGCGCCGCCATGCTGGCGGTGGCATCGGCCCTGCCGCAAGATCCTGGGTGGGCGGCGATTGAGTTCCGGCAATGCCCAGCGTCGGCCATCGCCGCCGAGGATGACAGTTTTGACCTGGTGCTGTGCCAGCACGGGCTGCAGTTCTTCCCCGACCGCGCGGCCGCGGTCGGGGAAATGCGCAGGGTCACCCGGCCCGGCGGCACCGCCGTGATGTCGACCTGGGCTGCTGAGCAGCCGCTGGGCCTGTTCGGGCCGATGATCGAAGCGGTGCGGGAGACCGGCATGGCCGAGCCGTTCCCTGGGGCCTTCGATGCCGGCAGTTACTGCCTCGGCACTGCTGAGCTGGCTGGCCTGCTGCAGGAAGCGGGCTTCCGTGACGTCGCCGTCGAGACTACGGAGCTAGACGCGACCTGGCCAACGGACGAGGCGGCCACCTCGACGGTGCTGGGAACGCCGTTCGGCCCGCTGGTCTCAGCTCTCCCCGCCGACGCCCAGGAGCAGCTCCGGGCCCGCCTGGCCCGCAAGCTCGGCGGCTCAGCCGACGGCGTCACCGTCCGCACCGTAAGCAACATCGCCCGGGGCACAAAGTAACCTGACCGCGCCTTCGGCGGCGGCGTCGGGTCAGGCCGTGAATCCGGGGGCGCCGGTCAAGGTGTCGGGACTGGCTACCGCGCAGAAGTTGTGTACGTACCCTTCCGGCATGCTGAACGGGGTGAACTCCTGCCGTGCGATGGACGACAGCTGGTGTTTGTCGAGGTCGAATTCCTCGATGGGGCGAAGCGCCGCGCCATCGATGAAGTAGAGCACGTACCCGATGTCTTCGATCTCCGCGAATACGTCCTTGATCGGGCAGTCCAGGTGGCGCTGCTCGATCTCGATGAGCATCGGGGGAAGGTGCTTGCGGAGCGTGGCGGCGGCGCCGCGCAGGACGGAAATCTCGTGCCCTTCCACGTCGATCTTGACGAGGTCGACGCGCCGGCTGCCGACCTCGTCGTCCAGCCGCACCGTCGGGACGGTGACCTTCTCAACGCGGACGCCGCGCTGTCCGTCGAAGCCATGGGCGAGGCTTGACTGCGCGGTGACATGCCGGCTGCCGAAAACAGGAACCTGGAGGTCCGCGGAGCCAATCAGGTCTGACACGGCGACGGGGCGGAAACGGACGTTAGGCCGTGCCCTGACCAGTTTCTCAAGCACTGGCTTGTTCATCGGGTGCGGCTCGTAGCTGAACACCGCGCCGGTCCGGCCAACCAAGCGGGCGAGGTGATAGCTGAACAGGCCCCAGCTCGCGCCGACATCCACGACGGTGGTGCCGTCGGAGGCGAAATAGTCGGTGAGCGCGGCGGTGAGATCACCGGACCTAACCTGAGTTCTCCACACAAGTTCCACCAGCGTGCGCATGGCGGCATATCCGAGGTAGCGGGCAACGTTCCGGGGGGTCGCGAAGACTGCGGCTGAGTTGGCCAGCGCGCTTCTGGCCTCGATGTGCCTAGACGGCATCGATCTCCGTTCCTGCCAGGCCTCTGCGTCACATGTGGTCATTTACACACATTCTGGAGCCTGAGCCTAGACCTGTTCTGTGCGTTTTCCGTGAAGTATGGTTTTAGCGCGAAATTATTCGTTTATGTGTGAAATCGGGCGGCCCGGACGGGCCCGGCTTGCCGCGTGCGAGCTTGTCATGTACTTTCTAGATGGAAAGTACATGACAGAGGAGCCGCAATGACCGACGTGGCAAGAGATCCGGCAGCGCTGGAACGGCTGCGGGTGCAGCGGAGCCGGCTGGCCGACCGGATGCGGCCACCGTGGTGGTACCTGCCCGGTGTCGCCATCGTGTGGGCACTGTTCTTCGCGGGCCCCTTCAGCTCGCGGTCTTTCTCTTCCCCGGCGGCGGTCAGCACCTGGGCCATCGTGGTCCCCGCAGTGGCGGTGTGCTACCTGCTCCAGTGGGGCCTGGTGCGGGCCACCGGCATAAAGGTGGGCCCCCGGCCCCTCCGCTTGCCGCAAGACGGCCTTTTCTACTATCGCCCGGGCCGTCCCGCCGGGATCGCGATGGCCGTGGTGAGCATCGCCGGCCTCGGGACCGAGGCCACCCTGATCCGCCACGGCCTGCCCGTGGTCGCGATCGTCGTCGCGGCCCTCGCGGTCGGGGCGCAGGTGGCCGCCCAGCAGGTTCTTCTGCGGGCGATCCGCCAGGACCTGCGAGGCGGCGGAGGAGCGGCGTGACCGTGACCGCCAAGCCAGACCCGCTCATTCACCCGATCACCCGGCTGTCGATCTGCGGGCTGCTGGCGGCCGGCGCGGACTGGGTCGAGTTCGCCGCGCTGCGCGACGCGGCCGGGATCAGCGACTCGGTGCTGTCGAAGCAGTCCCGCGTGCTCGAAGACGCCGGGTACGTGGAGGTCCGCAAGGGCGCGGTCGGCCGGCGTCCGCGCACCTGGTTCCGGCTCACCGCGGAAGGCCGCCAGGCGGTGCAGGGTCATCTGGCCTGGCTGGCCCAGCTGGAGGAGGCGGTCTCCGCCGGCGCCCGGGATGCGCGGCAGGCCAGGACCCTCCATGGTGACCGCGACCAGCCGCGCCGCGTACCGCCGCCTGTGCTGGGCAGCACGTGAGCTGGTTCTGACCCACGGCCGGCCAGGCGGGTGTAAACAAGTCGGCTGCCGTACAGGCGCGTGCTTTAAATGGATTGTTGAAAACTAAGAGTTGACAACTATGTGTTCGAGTTGCGATGCTCGGAGGCATGACCGATGCCTGGACGCCGCCGGATCCGCCCAAGGCACGGGCGGAACGGGAGTACGCCGCGCTCTTCCGCATCCACCAGCGGCACGCGGACAGTCCCGCCCGCCGCGCCCGCCCCGGGCCCACGCCCGTGATCGGACCCGGCGAGGCGGTCCGGCTGCTGGTGAGCCTGGCCGCGGGGTCTTCAGTGGTGGAAGACGGCGAAGACGACGTGGACACCGCCGACCTGACCGCCGCCCTGACGCTGATGGCCAGGGCCCGCGCGGAGGTCGACGAACTCGAGGCCTCGCTGCTGATAATCGCCCGCGGGCAGGGCATGACCTGGCAGGAACTCGCGTTCTGGCTGGGTCTCGGCAGCGCGCAGGCAGCGCGGCAGCGCTATGAGCGCCTGGCCCGCAGGACGGCACCGGACCATGCTCCCGCCGGCCCGCAGCGCGGGCATGAGGAGCCATTACGGCGAAGGCCCCGGCATCCTTAGCCCCGAGGTCAGGAAACCGGCTTCTCGTCGTCGGTCGCCATGCGCCAGGAAAATACCGGGCTGCCGTGAGTCCGCCAGGGCATACTCGATGGGTGACCGCTTCGGCTGCAGGTGCCTTGAGTGTCCCGCGACTCCGCTGCGGCATCGTGCTCCGTTCTGAGGAGGATGCCTGCCAGGTCCTGGCCGAGGGCAAGACCTTCTCCGTCCGGTACGCACCGCAGCTCCCGGCACCTCGGCGAGAGCGCGTGCTGCCGGGCCATCTGGTAGCCGTTGCTGAGGCACCGGGCGTGTCCGGCGTGGTGATATGGCGCTGGTACGACGCCGTTGTGCTCGGCAGCGACGCGGACTCCGTCCAGCTCTGGGAGCCGGCCCACGGCGAAGTTGCCGCACGGCGGCGCCGGCCACAGCAGCACTACGGCCCGGGGACTCGCGCGTACCTGTCCGCAGGCCTGCCCGGCGCTGGATGGTGGGTTGCCGGCAGCGCCGTGGACAGGGCCGAGGACGCCGAGGTCGAGCTGGACGAAGTCGAGCGCCTTTACACCGGGCACGACATGTGGGACTCCGCCCTCGGTCGGTGAGCAGGCCACTCCCCGAGTGGTTTGGTGCGCCGGCCCCCCGCACATCAGCCGAAGCCGGGCTACTCGGGCACTGGCTCGCAGCTGAGATCATCCGGGATGGAAGGATCTGGTATTCCACGAACCTGGCCAGGACGGGCGTTAACCGTTTGCGCCTAGCGGCGGGAGGCCGGTTCAATAACGCCATGTCAACGGCTCGCACGGAAACCTGCAGACGTCCGGCAAGGGCTGCGAAACCGAAGAGCACCGCGGTGACCAGGTCACCGGCGGGCACCCGGGCCGGGAGGTAGAGGGAAGCCACTGCGAGCGCGGCCCAGATCGTGCCCTGAGACCACAGCGGGGCGCTGATCGCGACGATAGAGAACGGCGCGCGCGAAGCGGCCGGAACATGCTCCTCCGTCATGACATCACCATAAACCGCTGCGGAGCGGGGAAAGGGAGCGCGTACATCTGTCGTTTGGTCATCCTGAGCTGGTTGATATTGCCTTCGACGACGCCGGGGCATGGTGAGTCGGTTGAGGACGGCCTGCCTGGGGGGCCGCGGACCGGCGGAGCGTGCTGAGGGCATCGGCCAGGTGGGTGAGGGCGGTACCGGGCAGCGGGGCCCGCAGCAGGCGGTCGAGCTCCCGGTCGAATACGGGGGCGGCGATGCCCAGGAGTTCTGTGCCCTCCGGGGTCAGCTCCACGATCGATGAGCGCCGGTCCGCGGGGTTGGCCCGGCGGGCGCACAGGCCGGCGGATTCGAGGCGGTCGACGGCCTGGCTGGCGCCGCCCACCGTGATCGCGACCGCCTGGGCGATGTCGTAGACCCGGCACAGCGGTGTCGCGTCGATGACGAGCATGGCGTTCAGGCTCGCGAGGCTGATGCCGCACTCCTCCTGCAGCCGCCCGTCGACCACCCCCCACAGGATCGTCTCGAACCTCACCAGGTCATCGAATACCTGCCGCAGGTCAGTCACGTCGCCTCCCGTCCTCGGCCGCCCGCACAATCTAGCATAGAGCTAACTAGCTTGACACTAATTAAATTAGCGCTAATCTAAATTCGTACCCGGCCCCCGGGGCACCGCCCCGGCCCGCCACGATGAAAGGAACGCCGATGACCGCCCAGCAGCGCGACATGGTCGACCAGATCCTCCGCAACGCCCCGTTTGATCTCGGTGGGGACGTCGCCGTCCAGCGCCCCCTCCTCGAGCAGATGCTCACCGCCCAGCCGCTGCCGGCCGACGTCCGCATGAGGCCAGGAAACCTTGGCGGCGTCCCCGTGATCTTCATCGACATCGCAGAGGTCGAACCGCGCGGCACCATCTTTCACATTCACGGCGGCGGCTTCGCGCTTGGCTCCGCCGGGGGATCCGTGGGGCTGGCGTCCGGCCTGGCCCGCAAGACGGGCATGCGGGCCGTGTCGGTCGACTACCGGCTCGCGCCCGAGCACCCCTACCCGGCCGCGCTCCATGACGTTACGGCCGCCTACCGCGCCCTGGCCGAGCGGGCCGACAGCACCGGTCACATCGTCGTGTCGGGCGAGTCGGCCGGCGGCAACCTCGCCATCGAGCTCCTCATCGCCGGCAAGGCGGAGGGCCTGACAATGCCCGCCGCGACCCTGCTGCTCTCCCCGATGACCGACCTCACCGTGACCGGCAGCAGCTACGCCGGCAAGGCGCACGCCGACCCGGCCATCAGCGCCGAGGCCATCCGCACCCGGGCCGCGGACTACCTGGCCGGCACAGACCCGGCCGACCCCCTGGTCAGCCCCATCTTCGCCGACCTCTCCGGACTGCCGCCGATGCTGATCCAGGCCGGATCACACGAGGTGCTCCTCGACGACGCCACCCGCCTCGCCGTGAAGGCCGCAGCCGACGACGTGGCCGTCATCCTGGACATCACCCCCGGCGTCCCGCACGTCTTCCAGGCATTCGCCGCCCTCCTCGAAGAAGGCGACGCGGCCCTCAACCGGGCCGCCCGATTCATCCAGGACAATACCGCTCAGAAGGCTGCCGCCTGACCCAGCGCCATCAGCCCCGGGGGAACCTCAGGGACAGGGCAGCTCGCCGGCACTGACCGCGCCTAGCTGCCGCGGTGCACCGGCAACTGCCCCGCCTTGCGCAGGAGCCCGCCGATGCCCTTCAACTCGCATTATCAGCGGCGGTCGACCTTTCGCCACGCGTAGAGATCGCGCAGAGCGCCGATTTGAGTACCGTGATGACCTACCTCAGTGAGCGCGCCCGCGATGAAGTGCGTGGCCGGGTGCGCGGGACCCGGCGGGCCGGTAACGCACACGCCGCCCCTTGGCGGCTCCGCGGCGTACGTGTACCCGGCGGTCGTCACTTCGAGCTGGTCGTCATCGGCCCGCTCGATCGCCTCGCGGAGTCTCTGCCAGCCGTCACGCAACGCGGTGACGGCCTCGGCAGCGCTGGTGAAGACCGGGTGATGGGTGAGGTACGGGGAGGTCCAGCCGCTGGCCATGGTGCGCGTCCCGCCCAGGAAGTCGATGTCGCACAGACGGCCTGGCACCGATGCTATGTGCCAGTACAGCCAGGCGATGGTCGTCATCGGGACCGGGGCTGGCTCAGGGATCGCGAAGTCGGCCACCCATTCGCCCGCTCCGAACGGGTTTGGTGTCGAGCACTGGCCCTGCCGGCGAATGCTCCAGGTCGTCGTGAACGGCTCCCAGAAGAACTCGTCATCGGTCAGGCCGTGCCAGGCGCGGGCAAGGGTGAAGCGCTCGATTGGGTACATCAGCTCTAGCAGCGTTCCGGCTCGTTTCCCGGTCATGAGCCGCATAGTACTCACCCCCCTCTGCCCATGCCTGAGTGCCGTCGCTTGGGCCTGGCTGCCGTCGCTTGGGCCTGGCTGCTCGAGGTTCGCAGGTGCTCAGGTGTCGAGAAAGCGATCCTGGCTACGACCACACTATGAGCACTGATGAACTCAGCTTCGACCAGAGAGGTCTGCCCGTCATGTCACTTGTTCGCGTCCACAACTTTTCCGTCTCGCTCGATGGCTTCGGCGCCGGTGCTGACCAGGGACCGGAGGCACCCTTCGGGCATGGCGGCGACCGGCTGGTGCGATGGTTCACCGGCACCCGTTCATTTCACGTCATGCAGGGCCAGCAAGGCGGGAGCACCGGCATCGACGACGCCTTCGCGAGCAACTGGGGGCCGGGCATCGGCGCGGAGATCATGGGGCGCAACAAGTTCGGCCCGCAGCGCGGGCCGTGGGCCGACGAGGAGTGGAAGGGCTGGTGGGGCGAGGAGCCGCCGTTCCATACCCCTGTCTTCGTGCTCACCCATCACGTCAGGCCCTCGATCGAGATGATGGGCGGGACCACCTTCCACTTCATCGACGCCAGCCCGGCGCAGGCGCTTGCGGCGGCCAGGGAGGCCGCGGGCGGCCTCGACGTCCGCATCGGCGGCGGCGCGGCCGCCGTCCGCCAGTTCCTCGCCGCCGACCTGATCGACCACCTGCACATCGCCGTCGTGCCGATCCTCCTCGGCCGCGGCGAGTCCCTCTGGGACGGCCTGGAGGGCCTGGAGGAGCGCTTCGCCATCGAGTCGGTGAGCTCCCCCAGCGGCGTCACGCACGTCACGTTCACCCGTCGTTAGCCTCCGCTATTCAGCTGTGATGGCTTGGTGGGCGGGATAGTGGCTTGCTGATGTTGTGACCTGGGTTTTCGCGCTGGGTGTGCGAGGAGCGTGGCGCACCTTAGGGGTGCGGGCCGGTCACGGGTCACGGGAATGACAAGGGACGGCCGCGAAGCGGCCGTCCCTTGCGGCTTTAAGAGCGAAGAGCGCCCTCGACCTGGGAGATTCGCGGTTACCACACGCACGTAACTTCCAGCCTGGAGCGCTCTTCGCCATGCAGCATAACGGGTGGGACCATGCCCTGAAGGTCACCGCGGACGGGAAGGGACTGGTCGGCCACGCAGGCGCGGTACTGCTCCGCAAGGCCGCCGACCAGGCGGGACTTACCGGCCAGCTGAGCGCGGCGCTGCTTAAGAAGGGCACCTCGCCGCTGCTGGACCGGGGCGGCGTGCTCGTGTCACTGGCCATCGCGATCGCGCTGGGCGCCACGAGCATGAGCGACATCGCCCTGCTCGCGCACCTCGCCCCCGTGCTCGGGGCCGCGCCGAGCGGCCCGGCGGTCCGCCGTGCCCTGGACCTGGCCGGGACGCCGGCCATGCTGGACCGGATCGCCCGGGCCCGGGCGAGGGCCCGCGCGCACGCGTGGAAGCTCATCGAGGACACCCCGGCCGGGTTCCCGTGGCTGGAGATCGCGGGGAAGACCCTGACGGGCTGGGTCGTCATCGACATGGACGCCACCCTGGTCACCGCCTACTCAGACAAGGAAGGGGCGCTCCCACCTGGAAGAAGGGCTACGGCTTCCACCCGCTGGGCGCCTGGTGCCGCGATACCCGCGAGTGCCTGGCCATGCTCCTCCGCCCCGGCAACGCCGGGCCGGACACGTTCACCGATCACGAGGAGGTGCTGGCCTCGGCCCTCCGGCAGGTTCCCGCCCGGCTCCGGCGCAGGATCATGGTCCGCGCCGGCGGGGCCCGCGCCAGCCACGAGCTCATCAAGCACCTGCTGTCCCTGCGCTCCCCGCGCCGGAAGACCCTGTTCACCTGCGGGTGGATGATCACCGCGGCCGACGAGGACGCCATCAGGCTCCTGCCCGCCGGCGCGTGGAAGCCCGGCACCGCCCAGGACGGCGGCGCCGGGGAGGACAAGGCCGTCGCCGAGATCACGCACCTGATGACCCGCGTCCCCGGCAGCCACCACCCCCGGTACATCGACGTCCTCCACCGCGAGCACGCCTGCGTCGAGACCGCCGGCGTCCGCACCGCCAAGGCCATGGGCCTGCGCGCCCTCCCGTCGAAGACCTGGCAGGTCAACGCCGGGTGGGTCATCGCCGCGAACATCGCCGCCGACCTCACTGCCTGGACCCGCCTCCTCGGGTGCCACGACGATGAGGAACTCCGCGACGCTGACCCGGACACGCTCCGCTACCGGATCTGGCACATCCCCGCCAGGCTCGCCCGCCACGCCCGCCAGCGGACTCTCGCCATCAGCCCCGACTGGCCATGGAAGGACACGTTCCTCGCCTGCTGGCACCGCCTCTGCGCCCTGCCAGCACCAGCCTGACCCGCACGAACCGTCCAGCCAAGAGGAAGGAGGACCACCCCGGCGCGGTCGGAGCCGGTGCGCACCCGGGCACGCCGGGCACCCCGCGCACCTCCCGCCCCAAGGAGAAACAGACATGAGGCCAAAAAACGGGTGCCAGCACAATCAGTAACCAGCCCTCAAGGCACCTGAACGATTGAGGTTAGCCGCACTTAAGTTAGGATATGAGCAGAGCATGAACGACGTAATTATCGGCAAAGGTGCCATGTCGGGTAAGGGCTTGTATGCGGCTCGCGACTTCAAGAAAGATGAAGTTGTTATTGAATACGAGCTTACGCCAATCACCTTCAGGCAACTTAAAGAGTTGCCACCCGAAGACTACGCCGCCTCACATAACGTCAGTGGGCAAATCTATGTGTATTCTGAGCCCGCTCGATACGTAAGCCATTCGGAAAATCCCAACGTCAGAAATGACCACGGACAGCATGCCGATATAGCACTCAGAGACATTAAAGCCGGTGAACTCATAACCGTAGACGCCCGGTACGACGACGTTCCTGTGCTCAAGAAAGTCCATGCGGTAGTAGTAAAAGTGCCGAGTATCGAGCAGGGCCTCGACTTCTACCGGGAACAGCTTGGCATGCAAACGATTTGGAAGAAGGAAGACATGGCCGCCGTCCGTCTCGGCGATGCCGAACTGGTGCTCAGCACGAAGCTCCATCCCGAAACGGATTTCCTAGTTGAATCAGTAGAACACGCGGTTACGGTATTCGAGGGCGCCGGAGGCAAGCTGGTAGTCAAACGCGAAGATGGATCCGCTCGCAGGGTTGTAGTGGTAGAAGATCCTTTCGGTAACAAGCTTACGTTGGTGGAATTGCCTAAAGGCCCACAGCAAACTGGTGAGGGGGGCGGGAGTACTAGCGTATGACTGACGTGACTGTTAGCGGCGCCTGAGGATGACGATGGGGATCTGGCGGGTGGTCTGGGCCTGATAGCCGTCCAGCTGGGGGTAGGCCGCGGCGAAGAGCTCGTGCAGGGCCCCGCGCTCCGCCTCGTCGGCGATGATCGCGACGGCCTTGAACGCCTCGGTCCCCACCTCGACGGTGACGTCAGGGTTCGCGGCCAGGTTGTAGTACCAGGCCGGGTGCCGGTCGGAGCCGGCGTTGCCTGCCGTCACGATGTAGCGGTCGCCGTCGGGCAGGTACGTGAGCGGGACGGCGCGGCGCTGGCCGGTTCGCGCGCCGGTCGTGGTCAGCAGGAGCAGCTGCATGGTGGCGTGGTACCCGCCGACCCGGCCGCCGCGGGCCCGGAACTCGGCGACGACCCGCTCTTGACTGCGGCTGGGCGGGGCCGCCTCATGGCTAGTCACGACGTCGATGCTATGCCGGTCCGGCCAGCGGGTTCCTCGGGTCGTACGGGACGGAGGGCGGGGTCTCGCTGCGGAGCTGGCCGACCAGGTCCGTGACCTGGGCCATGATCTCGTCGGTGGCCGCGCGGAGCGCCTCGGCGGAGTCCTGCTGCCCGGACCACTGCGACAGGTCAACGGGCGGGCCGGCCACTACGTGCACGGTCTTACGGGGGAACAGCCTCAGTTTCCTCGTGCCGAGGGGGACGATTTCCTGGGTGCCCCAGTTCGCGACCGGGATCACCGGCGCGCCCGTGGCCAGGGCGAGCCGGGCGACACCGGTCCTGGCGGCCATCGGCCACCAGGCGCGGTCGAGGGTCGTGGTCCCTTCCGGGTAGAAGATGACGGCCGCGCCTTCGGCCAGCCGCTTCTCTGCTTCCTTCAGCACCAGGGCGGCATCCCCGCTGCCGCGGTACACCGGCAGCTGCCCCGCCTTGCGCAGGAACCCGCCGATGCCCTTCAACTCGAATGCCGACGACTTGATCATGAACACCGGGTAGCGGCCGCAGGCGTGGATGAAGACGCCGTCGGGGGCAAAGTCGACGTACGACAGGTGGTTCACAGCGAGGATCACCCCGCCGCTCCTGGGGACGTGCTCCCGGCCGCCCCACTTGTTCCTGAGCAGCGCGTGGACGACGAGGCGAATCACGATGACCGAGGCCAGCCGCCACGACGGCGAGTAAGACCTGGCCGTCGCGCCCGCCCTGTTCATGGGCACCTCTGCACCTCCGCCGCTCACCGGCCGAACAGTACCCGACCGCGGTGCCGCCCGTGCTCCGCGGTGCCGCTCTTGCCCCGCTCCGTCGCACAGAGTAGGAAGGAACGGTGGGAAGACAGGTACTGGCCGCGGTCTACGTGCTCGTGATGGTGGCCATCATCGTTAGCGTGGACATCTTGTTCCTCAGGCACCAGTTCTGGGCGCGACTGCTGTCAAACATCGGCATTGTCGCGGTGTTCGCCGCCTGCTACTTCATCTTCCTGAAGCGCCCTTGAGCGCAGCCGCCGCTGGCGGGCCCAGTGGGCGGGGCTGAGAATGCCGCTTCCGTTCGGGATCATCGGTTTGCGTGACGGGGCGGCTGGGAGACGGCGGAACCCTCAACGGCGGGGTTATAACGTTTCAGTTTCGAGCCTGCGGACACATATTGACACCTCCAGCGGCCAAGTCTTGACTACAGATCAGCGATTGAAACGTTCCATTCGCAGGCAGGGCGCCGGGGTCGCGGCGCTCCTGGGATGACGCGCGGAGGTGCGACTCATGGCCGACCCTGGCCCTGCGGCGCCCGGATCGGCGGCCGAGCTGAGCCACCAGGACGTAGAGGTGCTGAGGCTGATAGCGGGCGGGCTGCCGCTCGACGCGGTGGCGCGGCGGATGAACACCTCCGAGCGGACCGTGCGCCGCCGGGTGAAGGCCATCTGCGACCGGCTCGGGTTCGCCTCGTCCATCCAGGTCGTGGTGTGGGCGGTGCGGCAGGGGCTGGTATGAAAGGGCCCGCCTCACGGTGATCTCGCCGTGAGGCGGGCCCTTGTCACCCGCGGATCAGGTCAGGACATCGTCGAGTGGAACCGGTATGTCCCGGATCCGACCTGCAGTTGCAGGCAGGAGCCCTGCATGCCGGTCACGGTCACGCCGCTGGCGCTGCCGACCGGTTTCCCGCTCTCCGTCACCGACTGGGCGCTGGCGGCGGGGACGCACACGGTTGCCCGCGAGCCGACCGGGACCTGCGCGGTGAGCGCGAAGCTGGTCCCCGAGACGGTCCAGCTTGAGCTCACCCGCCCCAGCGGCGTGGTCTCGTAGGCCGACGCGTAACTGAGGCCGGTGACCGGGGACGGATCGATCGCGGCCGTTCGGAAGCCCGGGGAGGTGGACTGGATTCCGGCGACGTTTGAGAACAGCCAGTCGTCGACCGTGCCCATGAAGGCGTGGTCACGGGAGCGGGCCGAATTGCAGGAACTGTTCTCCCACGCCTCCCACATGGTGGTGGCGCCGCACTGCAGGAACCACTGCCCCCAGCCGGGAGCGGTCGGGTTGGTGGCGACGAGGTAGGCAAGGTTGCCGTAGCCGTAATCGGTCAGCATCGGGAGGATGTACTTCGATCCGTTGGCCCCGGTGGCCAGGTGGTTCCCCTGCGCGGTGACGTTGGCGGCCAGGCCGGCCGCGATCGCCTGCTGGTCCCCTTGCGGAGCCAGGCCGAACGCGAGGCCGTACACGTTGGCCGTCTGGTCGTAGGCGGTGGAGGTGATGACGCCGTTCGGGCCGCCGAGCGCGTGGGAGTTGAGCCCGGTCGGGTCGCGGTAGTCATGGTTGGCGGCGTCGTAGAACTCGTTGTTGACGGCCGCGGCGATGGTCGCCGCGAGGCTGTCGTACTTGCTCGCGCCGGCGGTGTTGCCGATCGCCGCGGCCATGAGGGCCAGGTCCGCGGTCTCCCGGTACAGGAACATGCTGCCGAGCATCTCGCTGGAGGGCGGGTTGGCGTTGCCCGGAACCGACCAGTCGCCGAACGTCGTGCCCTGGTAGATGTAGCCGCTCGGCGCGATCTGGCTCGCCAGGTCGTCCACGTAGGCCGCCATGTGGCTGTAGTCGCGGCTGATCACGGCGAGGTCGTCGTAGTCCTGGTACATGTTGTACTCGATCAGCAGGAACGAGCCGCCCCACAACGGGTCGACGTTGTCGCCGCCCGGCTGAGTCGGCACGAGCCACCCGATGTTGCCCGCCGAGTCCTGCGAGTCGTCGAAGTTCTGCATCATGTGGGCGTAGTAGGCCTCGGCGCCGAAGTTATCCATCTCCGAGTCCGAGTAGTCGCCGTTGTCGTTAGTCCACCCTCCCTTCTCGTACACCGGGGTGTCGCTGCCGTAGGAGTACTGGTTGTTGAGGATGGTGTTCGCCATCGCGGTGTGCATCTCGTTCAGCAGGCTGCTCGAGCTGGTGAAGTTGCCCGACGTGGCCAGGGCCGTGTGCGCGATGACCCCGGTGACCGAGACGATGTCCGGCAACGGCGGCGCGGTGCCGCCCGCGGTGGCTGAGCTCGTCGTCACCTCGACGTACCGGTAGCCCTTCCAGCCGTACTTCGGCTCATAGGTCTCGGGACCGCCGCCCTTGAGGATGTAGGTGTCTGTCTGGCCGGCGCTGCCGTTGCCCTCGCTCTGTACCGTTCCGTCGGAGTTGAGCTGCTCGGAGTACTTAATCTGGACCTCGGTGCCGGCCGTTCCCCGCATCGTGATCCGCGTCCACCCGGAGGTGGTGATCCTGAAGTCATAGACCTTCGACGGCCCCGCCGGGTCCTGGATGCCGGTGCCCCAGGGAGAGATGCCGTAGCCGCCGAGGACGGTCGCGGCGGGCCAGGAGGAGTCGTCGAAGCTGGCGGTGTTCCAGCCGTCGGGCGGGGTGGCGGGTGTGCCGGGGAGGGCCTTCCAGGTCCCGTCGGTCACGATCCGCGTCGAGTCGAGCTGCGCGGCGGCGATGATCCCGCTGGCATTGGCCTGGGTGTCCAGGCCCTCGATCGCGATCACGTTGGTGCCCGCTACGAGCAGCGACTTGATGTTGGCGACCTGAGAGGTCTGCCAGCCGTTGGTCACGGTGCCCGGCGAGCTGGTGACCTGCGTCCCGTTGACGAAGGCGACCTCGCCGTCGTCGCCGTTGACGCGCAGGACGGCGCTTGAGATGGTGGACGGGTCGGTGACGGTGAAGGTCTTGCGCAGGTAGATGGTGCCCGCGGTGGTGGTGCTGGCCGCGTTGGCGGTGTTCCAGAGCCAGTCCGCGGTCGGCGTCCCTGAGTACGAGGGGACCGGCACGGTCACGCCGGGCTGGTCGGTGACCTTCACCGGCTTGATCGTCGAAGTCTGCTCGACCGGCGGGATCAGATCCGCCCGGAGGACCCCGGCGGGCGCGGTCACGGGACCTTGGACGCCGGTGCCCCATGGGCCGGTGCCGTAGGCGGCGGACACGTCCGCCGCGGGCCAGGAAGAATCGTCGAAGCTGGCGGTGTTCCAGCCGGCGGGCGGCGTGGCGGGCGTACCGGGGAGAGCCTTCCAGGTCGCGTCGGTCACGATCCGCGTTGAGTCGATTTGCGCGGCCGCGATGACGCTGTTCGCGCCGTCGTCCGGGATGCCCGCGATCGCGATCACGTTCGTGCCCGGCACCAGCAGCGACTTGATGTCGCTGACCTGCGATGTCTGCCAGGCGTTGACGGCGACCGGCTGGTTGGCGACCAGCGTCCCGTTGACGTAGGTCATCTCGCCGTCGTCGGCGTTGACGCGCAGCACCGCGCTTGAGATGGTCGACGGGTCGGTGACGGTGAACGTCTTGCGCAGGTAGATCGTCCCCGGCGCCGTGCTGGCCGTCGCGCCCGGCGTGTTCCAGATCCAGTCCGCGGTGGGCGACCCGGAGTACGAGGGGACCGTGCTCGACACAGGCACGATTCCGGCGCCACCCCAGCCGCTGTCGTCATAGCCGGGCTGCGTCCACCCCGGCTTCGCCAGGCGCGCGTCGTAGGTCTCGGCGGCCGGCGAGTTGGCGGTCGTGGGGCCGGTGGTGACCTTCCAGGAACCGTCGCTTACCACCTGCGCCGAGGTGCCGTCGGCGTACCACACTTCGAGTTCGAGCTTCAGCGTGGGCACGCCCGGCTGCCAGGACTCGCCGCTGGCCGGGTAGTCGTCGGCACCGCCGGCGTAGAAGCCGTTGCCGAGGCTCACCGCGAGCGCGTCGGACCCGGGGCGCACCAGCTGCGTGACGTCGTAGGTGGAGTAGTCCACGGTCTTGTCGTAGGTGGTGAAGTCCGTGTTAAGCACATCATCGGTCACCGAGTGCCCGTTGACGTACAGGTACGGGTAGCTGAGGCCCGCGACGTAGAGGCGCGCCCGGGTGATGGCCCGGCTGCCTGGCTGGCCCCCCGACTGGCTCGCCAGCGTGAAATCCTTGCGCAGCAGCAGCTCGCTGCCGCCAGCCGGCGTGGCGCTGGTGATCCAGCTGCCCTGGAACTGGCTGGGGTCAAGGAACGCGGTCTCGAACCAGGCGGGCTGGCTCCAGCCGGAACTGTTGCCGTTGTTGTCCCATACCTGGACCTGCCAGTAGTAGCGGGTGGTGGACGCGAGCGCCGGACCGCCGTAGGAGACGTTGAACGACTGCGCGGAGTCCACGGTGCGCGAGTCCCACACCAGGTGCTGGCCGCTAACCAAGTTGTTCTCATTCGTGGCGACGCGAATCTCGTACCTGCCCTGCGAGACCCCGCGCGCCGCCGAGTTGATGACCCAGCCGAGCAGCGGATGACTTGAGTCGATCCCGAGCGGGTCGGTGATGCTGTTGGTGGTGAGCTCGCTGACTACTGGGTGGGTTGACTGTGCTGGCTGGGCTGGCTGGGCGCCGAATGCGGAGGCGCCGGTGAATGTAAGGCCCAAAAGGGCCAGGGTCAGGGGAAGCACGACTGCGGCGATGGCCCGCAAGCGGCGGGTCAGCGGCCCGCTGGTGGGGCCGGATCGGCGCGATGAAGGCGCCCGGCGGCGCAGCCTCTCCCTCATCTTCTTCCTCATCCTGTAGCTCCTGCCTCGAGGGTGGCGCGCGCGGCTTTGTTTGCTACCGGTGGTGCCACGATGCGTTCCGGATTGAAACGATCCAACGCATCAGCTATAAATCCGTTCCGCACACTGATCAACAACTCTGTCCGGAACCGGCCAAGCCTGCTTGCGTCGTCGCGGCGGGCTTACGGACTCGCCGGGGAGGCCATAACGGCCGGATCGCTGGACGAGCTGGCTGAGCTTCCCGCCGAAGGACCTGCTGCGCCGGCTCGCATGCCGGCGGTTAACCGGGAATCAGGCGAGGCTCCTAGTCGGAAGCCCCCTTCGGGTGAGCTGCACCGATTGCATTATGCTGCTGATCGCAGCATAATGCAGCTATGACGACGTCGATCACGATCCGCGATGTACCGGATGAGACGCGCGACGAGCTCGCGGCGCGGGCGGCGGCGACCGGGCGCTCGCTCCAGGAGTACCTCCGGTCCAAGCTCATAGACCTCGCCCGCCAGCCCGATGCGGAGGCCCTCCTCGCGGAGGTCCGCGCCCGCAAGGCCGCGACCGCCCCGGCCCTGCCGCCGGACCGGATCCTCGCGCATCAGCTCGAGGACCGCCGGTGACGGTCGTCGTCGACGCCTCGGTTGTCGTGGCGGCCCTGGCCAGCGCCGACGCGACGGGGGTGTGGGCCGAGTCCGTGCTCGCGGGCGGGCCGCTTGCCGCGCCGCACCACATGCCCGTCGAGGCGGCAAGCATCCTGCACCGGGCCGAGCTCGCGGGCGAGATCTCCGCCGATGCCGCGTCGCTGGCGCACGCCGACCTCCGGCGGCTGCGCGTCGAGTACTTCCCGTACGACCCGTTCGCCGAGCGGATCTGGGAGCTGCGCAGTCCCGGCCCGGCGGCGCCGCCGGGTTCACCGGAACGGGCCCGGCTGTTCCTTCCGCCCGGGCCTGCCGGCAGCGGCACCGACCAACCCGCGGAGACTCTCGACTACTCGTACCAGCAGCAGGTCGAGATGCTGCAGAAGGAATCGGACCGCCGCCGGAACGAGGCGCGCACAGCGCTAGACCAGGGCCGTGAGGACCTGGCTTTCGCAGCGCTCAAGCAGAAGGCCGGTCTCCAGGGCCAGCTGAACGACCTGCAGGAGCAGTACGCGATGCTGCAGAGGGCCCGCAGGGGCGCTGCTGACTGCGACACGGCCGCGAAGCGGGCGGAGCTGCAGATGACGGCCCTGGCGGAGTCCTCAGGCGAGCTGGAGCGGCGCGCCGACAAGGCCCGCGCGGCCGGGCAGCCCGACCTCGCCCGGGAATCGCTGGCCCGGAAGAACGCCGTTGAGGCCGAGCTCGGCGAGCTTAGGTACCAGTACCAGTCACTCCGGCAGCAGGCAGACCGCCAGGCCGCAGCGTCCCAGCGGCTGCAGGCGCAGATAATCGAGTACAGACGGCGGCAAAAGGAGGCCGGCGAGCGGACCGGCCACCCGGGCCTGACCAGCTATGAGGCCTGGTACGTGGCGCTCGCCGAGTTCCTCGGCGCGAAGCTGGCAACGCTCGATACCAGGCTCGCCCTCGTGCCCGGTCCGCGCTGCGGCTTCTGCCTGCCGCCTCCCCCGCCGGCTTAGCGCCCCGGCACGAGCCAGCCGGCCAGCGCAGCCATGACCGTTCCGGAGCCGGCGCCGGCAGCCTGCCGCGCGCGCCGACGTCGCGGCAGCCAGGTGCCGGGCCGCCCGGCGGTGAGACCAGCCATTGACAGGTCTGGTTAACCATATTAACTTGGAGCTATGACCATTAACCAACTTGCGGATTCCGCAGTTCCGGCCACGGCTCGTGCCGCCAGCCCTGACCGGCGCCACCGGCTGCTCACTGTTCCTGGTGCGATCGGCATCGGCTTCACGCTGTCCTGGATCGCGGGCCTGGCGATACCCGCGCCCAGCCCGAAGTTCAGCGCCTCCGGCGCGCAGATCGTCTCAGCCGTCGCCGGGCACGCGCCGGCGCTCGCTGCGCAGTACGCGCTGACCGAGGGACTCCCCGCGGCGGGCGTCGCGGTCGTCGCGGTCGCCTTGGCCAGGGTCGCCGGCTCGCGGCTGGCCATGGTGGCCGGCGTCACCGCGGCGGTCATCTCGGTGCTGCAGTTCTGTCTCGGCATGTGGCTTTCTGCTACCAGCTCTCCCGGCACCGCGCACGTGCTCTTCCAGCTGGTGAACCGGATGGACGGGGGCAAGATGCTCGTCCTGGCGGTCCTCGGCGCCGCGGGCGCCGCCTCAGTAATGCTGCCCCGGTGGCTGCGCTACGCCGGCGCCGCGCTCGCCGTCGCGATTGCGGCCTCCGGCGTCGTCTACCTGCTGCTCCTGCAGAGTCTTTGGCTGCTGGCCGGACCGGCGCTCTTGCTGCTGCTGGTCTTCATCACCGGGGCCGGGATCTGGCTCGGCGGCACCGCCCGGGGCAGGTAGCCATGCCGCGCGCGGGACTGACCACGCAGCGGGTCATCACCGAGGCCGCCGCCGTCGCCGACGAGGTCGGCCTGGACCGGCTGACGCTGGCCGCCGTCGCGCAACGCTGCGGCGTGTCCCTCCCCGGGCTGTACAAGCACGTCAGCGGGCTCGAGGAAGTCAAGCGCGGCATCTCCGTCGCCGCGATACGCGAACTGACCGCGAACACGGCGGCCGCGGCCGCCGGAGTCAGCGGCCGGGAAGCGCTCGCCGCCATCTCGGCCGCCTACCGCCAGTACGCCCGGTCGACCCCCGGGCGCTACGCCGCCAGCGTCCGCGCGCCCACGCCCGGCGACCAGGAATATGCCGACGTAACCAACCAGGCCCTGGCGGTCATCAGCGCTGCCTTCAAGGGCTATCACCTCGACGGCGCCGACCTCGTCCACGCGATCCGCATGTGGCGGGCGGCGTGCCACGGCCTGGCTTCGCTCGAGATGGCAGGCGGCTTCGGCCTGCCCGAATCCGTCGACGCCACCTTCGAGCGCCTCATCGACGCCCTGGACCAGGCATTCCGCGACAGGCCAGCTCCCTGAGCGTCGCTACTGCCTGGTCATGCTGGTCCCCAGCCCCCTGGCGACCCGGCCGCAGGCAGGCCGGCCCGGCCGATTCGTCAGCCTGTGCAAAAGGTCGATGCCATCGCCGCAGAGGCACTCACGGCCGCCGTAAGCGGCGTACCGTGAGGGACCAAGCGCCGGAAGGAAGAGCATGAAGATCGATCCGAAGGTTGAGCAGCCGACCCGGGCGATGCTCGGTCACGCGATGCGGCATCAACTCGACCAGCTGGCCGACGCGATCCAGGCCGCGGGTAACGAGACTTTTACCGCCAGCATCCCGTTGTGCGTGTTCGCTTCCGCCTACATCGCGATCAACGTCTCCGAGCGTTGGCCGACCGACGCCGACCTCCGGGAGATTGCGAAGAACGCCGCCGAGTCCGGGGTGACCCAACTAGACATAAACCAGCAGGAGATCTACGAGTACCTGTCGCGCGTTGCCCTCGGCCCGGAAGGCCTCGACAATGTCTTCCGCCCAGAAAGATCCGGGACGATCCCGCTTTATGCGACAGCCAACCTGCTGCTGACCTTCTGCCCGCGCGGCAAGGAGTGGTGGGAATACCTGGACCAGATCTGGGCTGCCGCCGAGGCCGCCGAGAACGTAGGCTTGTTCGTCCTTCCTGCCCTGATGCTCCGCGCGCATAAGAAAGGCCCGCGCGGCAGATAAGAATTTATGTGCGGTCGGCGATGGAGTGCGTCAGGTCGACGGCGGTCCGGTTGAACTCGCCCTGGATGG
Organism: uncultured Actinomycetota bacterium; assembly: GCA_963767685.1. Classification (GTDB taxonomy): domain Bacteria; phylum Actinomycetota; class Actinomycetes; order Streptosporangiales; family Streptosporangiaceae; genus Trebonia. Next base: position 75,562 of record CAVYEZ010000001.1, on the reverse strand, counting down.
CGATGTAGGCCCGCAGTTCTTCGTCCGAGTACCGGGCGGTGGTCGCCGCGAACCCGGCCGCCACCTCGGCGAAGATGGCGCCGAGGGCCGCCTCGTGGCGCCCGGTGGAGCGGACGTGGACCTTGCGACGGTCCTCGGTGCCGCGGACGCGCTCGATGAACCCGGCCCGCTCCAGCCGGTCAAGCACGGAGGTGACCGCCGACGCGGACAGGCCCGTCGCCTCGGCGAGTCGCCCCGCGGTCAGGTCCGGCTCGTCGCGCGCCAGGTCCAGGCACTTGATGTCGCTCGGTCCGAGCCCGAAGCGGTCGGCGACGGCCTGGTGCAGCATGAGGGCACGGCTGGCGCCCTCGCGGGAGACCTGCGCCATCTCCGCCAGCAATTCGTCGCGGTCCATTGACGTTCGGGCCTCCGAGAGAGATTATTTCGATTGATCGAAACTTACGGTCTATCGAAAGATTCTACACTCTCGATACGAGGAGACGCTATGTCACCGCCATCGGTTCTGATCGTCGGAGCGGGCCTGGGCGGGCTGTCCACCGCCGTGTTTCTCGGGCGGCACGGGGTGGACACGCTCGTCGTGGAACGTCATACAGGCCTGTCCACCCAGCCCAAGGCGCGTGGGCAGATGCCCGCGACCATGGAAGCCCTCGCCGGCGCCGGGCTCGCTGGCCGGTTCGCGGCCGCCGCCCCGCCCGGACGCCACGAAATGAAGATCGTCGTCGCGCAGAGCATGACGGGCAAGACCCTGCACAGCTTCACCGAGGCGATGCCCGACTTCTCGCGGTTCTCGCCCCAGCCCGCCGGCCTGGTGAGCCAGCAGCGGGCCGAGCGCATCCTCGCCGACCGGGCCGTCGAACTGGGCGTCGCCGTCCGGTTCGGCACCGAGCTGGAGTCCTTCGAGCAGGATGACGACTCAGTCACCGTCCGGCTGCGGGATCGCCGAACCGGCGAGCCCGTCACGATCAGCGCGCCCTACCTGGTCGCCGCCGACGGGCACAAGGGCACCATCCGCGCCGCCGCCGGGATCGGCGTCCACGGCAGGCAGCGCAGCACTGCCGCGTCGGCCATGTTCGCGTCCTTCGACGCGGACCTGCGGCCCGCGCTCGACGGCGCGGGGGTCGGGCTTTGGCATATCCAGAACGCCGCGCTGCCCCGCGGCAATGCCACCGTGTTCACGACCGACGATCCGGGCCGCTTCGTGATCGGCGGCGGGTTCGCCCGCGACGCCGACGCCGAGGCCGGGCAGCTTATCGAGCACATCCGGACGGCTGCGGGCGTCCCCGATCTTGAAGTCCGCAACCTCGACGTCGCCTGGACCAGCAGCGACACGTGGATCACCCGGGTCGCCGACAGTTTCCGGGCCGGGCGGGTGCTGCTCGTGGGCGATGCGGCCCATCTGATGCCGCCCACCGGGGGGCAGGGGGGCAACGCGGCCGTGCTCGACGGCTGGCACCTGGCGTGGAAACTTGCCGCCGTGCTGGCGGGGCATGCCTCGGACCGCCTGCTTGACAGTCATGACCCCGAGCGGCGGCCTTACGCTGATCTGCTCGCCGAGCAGCAGTACGCCAACTACGTGCAGCGCATCGAACCCGGGCTGGCGGACGAGTCCGTCGCGGAGGTCATTGATCCGGCCCGCGGGCTATTCGGCTACGTGTGCCCCTCGGGTGCGTTTCTCCCCGATGGTGACTCCTTTGACGGCCCGTTCGAGGACCCGGCGCACCCGACCGCCCGGCCCGGCGCCCGGGCCCCGCACGCCGTTCTGGCCGACGGGAGTTCAACTCGGGACCTGTTTGGCCGCGGATTCGTGCTGCTCACGGCGGAACGGGACAGCGAGTGGAGGCAAGCGGCTGACGGGCTACTCCCCCGGGTCGGCACCCGCAGCCTGGACGACGCCGCGCGGGACCGCTACCGCCTGCCGGCAGACGGGGCCACCCTCGTCCGGCCCGACGGCATCATCGCCTGGCGGTCCACCGATCCCGCGGCATTGGCTGGGGCCTTGCACGACATCCTGCATTGACCTACAGCGGGCATCTCGCCCGTCCCCGCGCCCGCGATAAGTCAGGTCAGTGTTCGTCAGTGTATTTCTTTAGCCAGCCGACGAATGTTAGTAGCTGCGGATATTCTTGCCGCACCTGGGCAATGTCCGCTTCGAAGCCCTCTTCGCGAATCCAGCGGAACATGTCCGCGAACTCCTTCGGCATCATCTTCTTGGTCGCAAAGGCGGGGATCGGCGCCACCCAGGGCTTGTGCCCGGTGACGGTCTTGAAGGTCCTGATTATATCGGCGACGTTCAGCTCGTCCCCGGCGAGCGGGATAACGCGTCCGGCGTAGCGCTCCGGGTCTTCGAGCGCACGCGCGGCAAACCAGCCGATGTCGTAGGTGGCCACGAATTGGACGCGGTGCGAAACTCCCCAGTTCGCTCTGAACATTCCGAGGTACATTCCGCGCTGCACCGCCGGGACGCCCAGCGCATCCATGAAGCCGACCGGACGCAGAATCGTCGCCGGGAGTGATCCCGGCCCCTTACTCCGCAACCGCGAAGGTCACGGGAGGCGGCGGTGCTGCAGGGGCCAGGGGCGGCGGTTCCCGGCATTGTGGTCGATCTGGCTGCGCGTCGTCCGGTGGGGGATTAGCTTCTGGGACCCGCCTTCGCCGGCGGGGCGGTCGCGGAGAGGGCGCGGAGGTCGTCGAAAGCCTGGGTGAGGTGGGTGTCCAGGTTCTGTGAGGGGTCGTCGATCCAGGCCTGGAGCGCTTGGTGGAAGGTGGCCCAGCCGGCCTGGGCAGCCAGGCTGGCCAGGCGGCCGGCTACGCCGCGCTGGCGCAGTGCCTCGGCGATGGCGCCGGTGAGCGACGCGGCCTTGGCCAGCTCGCGTTCGTGGAGCGCTGGGGTGGCGGCGATGACTTCCAGCCGGGGTTCGGAGTAAGGGCGGCTTTCCTCGAGGACCCGTCCTGCTTTCCGGAAGGCGCGGAGCAGGATGTCGAGCGGCTGCAGGCCGTCGGGCGCTTCGGCCACGGCCTGGGTCAGCTCGGCCCGCAGGTCGGCCTCGCCGTCGAAGAGGACCTCGCGCTTGTCCGGGAAGTGCCGGAAGAACGTGCGCTCGTTGACGCCGGCCCGGGCCGCGATCTGCGCCGTGGTGGTCTGGTCGAACCCGCGTTCCCGGTACAGGTCGAGGGCCGCCTGCGCGAGGCGGCGGCGCGCTTCCGCTCCGCTTCTTGGCACTTTCCAAGGCTACCCCATCCGCCAGTTACTGGCGCTAAGTTGCGCCAGCGACTGGCGCTAAGTAGAGTCAGTGACTGGCGCTAGGTAGTGCCAGTCACTGACCTCATGCGGAGTGATCCATGCATGTCTTCGTTACCGGCGGTTCCGGCCAGACCGGCCCCGCCGTCGTCGCCGAGCTCCTCGCGGCGGGGCACGCCGTCACCGGACTGGCCCGCTCGGATGCCGCCGCCGCCCGGCTGGAGTCGCTGGGCGCCACCCCGCACCGCGGCTCCCTGGAAGATCCCGGCAGCCTGCGCAGCGGGGCCGCCAGCGCCGGCGGCGTCCTGCACATGGCCTACGGCGGCGACTTCGCCGACCCCGACTCCATGATGAGGCGCGACACCACCGCGATCGAGACGCTTGGCCAGGTACTGGAACACTCGGGCAGGCCGCTTGTCATCACCTCGGGCACGCTGGTCATGCCCGCCGGGCGGGAGAGCGCCGAGCACGACGAGCCCGACCCGGCCGGGATCGCTCCCTTCCGGATCGCGGGCGAGCGGGCCTGCCTGGGCTTTGCCCCCCGGGGAGTCCGCGCGAGCGTGGTCCGGCTCGCTCCCACCGTCCACGGCCCCGGCGACTACGGCTTCATCCCCATGCTCATCACCACCGCGCGCAAGAGCGGCGTGTCGGCCTACGCCGGCGACGGCGCCAACCGGTGGCCCGCGGTGCACCGGCTCGACGCCGCAGTCCTGTTCCGCCTGGCGCTCGAGAAAGCCCCGGCAGGCAGCGTGCTGCACGGAGCAGCCGAGAACGTTACCATGAAGAGCATCGCCGAGACGATCGCCCGGGGCCTCGGCCTGCCCGCGGTCTCGCTGACCCCCGACGAGGCCGCCACGCACTTCACCAGCCCGTTCATGGCCACCGCCTACGGCTTCGACGGGCCCGTCTCCAGCGCCCGCACCCGGGAACTGCTCGGCTGGCGGCCCAGCCACCCTGCGCTGCTCGACGACCTGACCCGCGGGGACTACCTCGCCGCGCCAGCCTCCTGACCACCCCGCGCCGCGCCGATCCGGGCAGCACCGCTCTGTTGGTCGCCGCAGCTCTCGCCGCCTGGCCGGAGTTCATTGGCGACAGGGCGGCTGGCCGACCGGGCGGCTGGAGTGGTCATCGCCCTTCCCGGTCTCGGCGGCTGTCTTGATGCCCGGCCTGCGGCGGACCCGCAGCAAGATCGGGCCCGGCCAGGTGGAAGGCGCGCCGGTACTGCTCGGGCGTCGTGCCGCGGGCGCGGGCGAAGTGGCGCCGCAGGGTGTCCGCGCTGCCGAACCCGCTGCGCACCGATATGGAGGCGATTGTCTGGTTGCCTCGTTCCAGAAGCCGTTCGGCGAGCATGACGCGATGAAGGCTCAGCCACGCGCCGGGGGTCATTCCTATCTGCTGGCGGAAACGGCGGGCAAAGGTGCGCGGGGACATCGCCGCGTTGGCGGCTAGAAGCTCGACCGTGATCGGCTGGTCTAGGTGCTGTTGCGCCCATTCCAGCGTCTCGGCGAGGTCGTCTGAGTGCGCGGGCTCGGCAACGGCCATCTCGATGTACTGCGCCTGCCCCCCGCTTCGGTGCGGGGGGGCTACCATCTGGCGGGCGACGCTGTTGGCGATCTCCGCGCCGTGCTCGCGGCGGATCAGGTGCAGGCACAGATCGATGGCGGCGGCCGAGCCGGCGCTGGTAAGTACCGGTCCGTCCTCGACGTAGAGCCGGTCGGCCTCGACCGTTACCTCCGGGTAGAGCCGTGCCAGCAGCGGCGCGTGCATCCAGTGGGTGGTAGCGCGGCGGCCATCCAGAAGCCCGGCCGCTGCGAGTACGAACGCCCCGGTGCAGACGCTGGCCACGGTCGCGCCGCGCCGCGCCGCATCGCGTAGCTGGCCGATGAGAGCCGGGGGCGGTGGAGGTATGGGCGGAGCTGCACCAAGCACGATGATCAGGTCCGCCGCGGCCAGGCGCTCCAGTCCATCGCTGGCGCTGACGGCAAAGCCGGAGGTCGTGGGCAGCGGGGCAAGGTGGTCAGCGCAGACGGCGAAATCGTAGCTGGGCAGGCCCGCTGGTGACCGGTCGAGGCCGAACACCTCGCAGGCCACGCCGAGCTCGAAGGCCGGTACGGGCGCTAGTACCGGCACGGCCACGTTATGCAGCACGATCCCAGTTTGGCAGAAACTGCGGCAGATACGGCACTCCTGCCAGCCATCTGGCGGCGAACACCGGGTAGTGCAGGTCCGATCCCTACTACCGCCGCAGGAGGCGATACCGATGCCAGCGAGGATCACCGGTCCGCGCGGACGCATAGCGGCTGCGGTCGCCGTCGTGTGGGTCATCTGGGGCTCCACGTATGTGGCGATGCGCATCGGAGTGCGAGCACTGCCGCCACTGACGATGAGTGGCGTGCGGTTCCTCGCCGCCGGCCTGCTGATCTACGCATGGTGCAGCTGGCAGCGCCGACGGCGCCCAGAAGCGGGCTGGCGGCCCGCGGGCCTGCGCGAGTGGCGTGCCAGCGCAATCCTCGGCGTCACGCTGGCAGCGGCCGGCACCGGTGGTGCTACCTGGGCGGAGCAGAAGCTGCCTGCCGGCACCGCCGCGCTGCTGCTGGCCAGCATCCCGGTGTGGCTGGTCATCGCCAGCCGCGTCGCCGCCGGGGAGCGCATCACCCGACGCGCCGCGGCCGGCCTGCTCCTGGGCTTGGCCGGAGTGGCTGTGCTGGTCAACCCGTTCTCCGGCGGCGCTCCCAACCTCGTCGCATCAGCCGTTGCGCTCGGCGGCGCGCTCTCATGGGGATGCGGATCCGCCTACGCCAAACGCGCCCCCCATCCTGACCAGCCGCTGCTGGGCAGCGGCATGCAGCTGATCTGCGCAGGCACCGCACTGTGCATGATCGGCGCCGCCAGCGGGGAACTTGCCCGCATCCACGCCAGCTCCCTGGCCTCTGCATCCATGCTGGCACTGGGCTACCTGAGCATATTCGGGAGCCTGCTGGCATACAGTTGCTACGAATGGCTCATCCGCCACGCCCCCAGCCCGCTCGTCGGAACCTACGCATTCGTCAATCCGGTCGTCGCGGTCCTGCTGGGATGGTGGCTGCTCGCCGAGCCCATCAGCGCCCGCACGCTACTGACCGCAGCGGTCATCGTGGCTGGCGTGGCCCTCCTCGTCATGCCGGCCCGCCCGAGCCAGGCACGCCGGCACGCCGAGCAGGCCGAGCCGAGCACGCAGAAGCAATCATTGCAGCAGCCGGTGAGCCGGCACTAGCATCCCTGCCCCTACTGCCCGCAGGCAGCCGCCGCTCCTCGGGGCGTTGAACGGCGATGATAGCGCTGAGCCGGCCGGTTGCGCCGACGCGCCCAGGTCCGGGCTTGAGATACGGCGGTTACCCGCCCGGTATCAAAGGGCTTCGCCACTTCGGCCGCCTAGCGGTCCTGGTTTATGGCCCGACGCGCGATCGGCCACCTGGATGTTCATGCATTGCCGCCCTCAGGCTGAATGCCCTCATTTGCCGCGATCAGAGCGCTCGATCGCAGCGGAGGACCGTACAGAACCGGAACATCTGCGTGCGGGCACCGCGCTGAGAACGCCAAGCGCCGGTCGCAAATATTCGGCGAGGGCGCTCCCCTCGCGAGGAAGACGGTCGGCGCCGTTCGGGCATCGCCTGGTCCGGGGACCCGATCCGCGCGACCTTGCTCAACTCCCGTAAGGGCGCAAAGAAGTGCAGCCGTGCCGTTAGCGGCGATGTTCACCGGCCGGGAGAACCGCGTTCGCCGTCTGCTGCTGCCGTGGCGGGCGCTCCCGTCGCGGACAGCCAGCCCCGCCAACCTCGTGCAGCTTCGATCGCCGGCCGTAGTCGCGGGCAAGACGGGGCACGGCGGGGGACCTGGACCTCGGACTCGCAGATTCACAGCGCCGCGCAGCGTGGCCGTCAGTTTCTGAGCGTGGTGCCGCTAGCGCAGGAGCGCGTCGCTGAGCATGCGCCAGTACGGTATAGCGGTCTGGCCTGGCTCGATCCCGATCACCTGCACGGCGACATGGTCAGCACCCGCCTTGATGTGGGCGCGGAGTTTCCCGGCGATGGCGTCCAGGTCACCCCAGAACACGAAGTCGTCGACGAAGCGGTCGCTGCCGCCGTTGGTGACGTCCTCCTCGGAGTAGCCCAGCCGCCGGAACTTCGCGATGTTGTACGTGCTGCCCGGGTCCAGGTAGACGCGCAGGTGCTCGCGCGCCGCCGCGCGGGCCCTGGCCGGGTCGGTCTCGAACAGCACGGCGTGCTCGACACCCAGGAACGCGTCCGGCCCGAGGATCTCCCGGGCCCGCGCGGTGTGCGCCACGTTGACGTGATAGGTGTGGGCGCCGGCGGAGCGGTCTCGGGCCAGTTCGAGCATCCTGGGCCCGTACGCGGCCAGGATCCGGTGCGTCGGGGCCGACGGCGCGGGGTTGGACGGCTTGAGCGCGTCCAGTTCGTCGAGATACCCGGTCATGGCGGCCACGGGCTTGATTCCCGGCCGGCTGCGGCCGACGCCCAGGCCGAGCACATGCCGGCCAGGGTAGGCGTCAGCCAGCAGCAGGCTGGCACCGTACGCCCGCTGTGGCTCGCGCGCCCGGATCTGCGCGATGCCGTTGATGATGTGCATCCGCTCGGTGCAGGAGAGCAGGAAGGCAGCGTGAGTGAGCGCCTCGCGCCCGCCGACTTCCGGAAACCAGAAGGCCCGCCACCCCTGCTCCTCGAGCGCCGCGATCGACTCGCGCATCTGGGCAGCCGGCTGATGCTCGAAGTCGAACGTGTAGATCCCGAACGTGCCCAGGTCCAGTCCGTCAATGCTGCCCATACATCGAAGTATCGCAGAATCTCGATGCGAGTTGCAAGCTAGAGCACCTGGCCGAGCGCGGCGACGAGCTGGGCAATGCGCTGCTCCTCGCGCTTGTAGTGGGTCCACTTCCCCACCCGGGTCGACCGGACCAGGCCCGCTCGCTCCAGTTCGGCCATATACGCCGACACCGTCGACTGGGCCAGCCCCGTCTTGGCCTGGATGTGGCTCACGCACACCCCGACCTCGGCCGGGTCGGCGACCGCTCCCTCCAAGGAGAAATGGCGCTCGGGCTCGCGCAGCCACGACAGCAACTGCAACCGCACGGGGTTCGACAGCGCCCGCAACGCACGGACCAGTTCAGGATCCGGCACCGGGACAGCCTCTGTCATAAGCCCAGAGCATAGACGTTTCGGAGGACGTCGATACGAGGCGGCGGCCCTCGCCAGGCGGCAGCCGCAAACGCCGCGGCCTGGCGGCGCTGCTAGCCGGGCGCGGCAGGTCACGATGCGTGACAGAATTTCAGCCTTGAGCCGCGCGCGGACCCGCCGATATGCTCGGCCAGCCTCGTGTCTTGGTGCGTGTCGCTGAGACACCGAACAGGCCGGTCTGAACCGGGTTCTCGGCGTTCATCGCGACGTCCTCCTGATTTCCTGTAAGTGCCGGGGAGGTCACAGGCCGAGCATCACTGGCGTGTCCGGGATGTCGCCGGCGATCAGCGCCGCCAGCGGCGTGGCGATGTCACGCGGTGAGAACAGGTCGGTTCCGCTGTACTCGGCGATGTCTGTGTGCCGCCACCATCGCATCCCCGTGATGTGCTCGGCGGCGAGCTCGTCATCGGACAGCGCGCCGCGGGGGTCAAAGCGCGTGGTGCGGACGAGGAAGTAGTCGTTGACCACCCCGTCGTAGCCGTCCGGATGGCCGGGAACGGCGACTTCCTGGTGCCAGACGTGAGGCGGGTCGGCGCCGATGACGGCCCCCGTCTCCTCGTGCAGCTCCCGGCGCAGGGCCGCCAGCGGCAGTTCGCCAGGCTCGATGCCGCCGCCGGGGGCCGCCCATACGACCGTTGCGCCCGCTGGCACAGCCGGATGCGGGAAGCCGAGCCGGCACAGCAGGACACGGTCATCATCGGCCAGGATGATCGCCCGGACAGCACGTCTCAGCCTCGCCGAGGCAGGCGTCTCGCTCATATGCAGATGATCAGGCACCAGCGCACGGGCCGCAATCCGGTCATCGGGACTGCTCGTATTCGGCGCACCTGCCATGCGACGTTCACTTACGGCGCGTAATCGATCTCGGCCAGGCCCGTTATCATAGCCGTCACGGTCGAGCGGGTGGACGCGCAATGCCGCCACCGGCCGGGCACTGGTTGTATCGGATCGCCGGTGAGGCCGACGGTTCGACGCCGAGTGGTGTCGCGGTCGGCGGTGTCGAACTGGCCGCCGGACCGATTCAGGAGATCGTGGACGATGCGGCCGCGCTGGAGCGTATGGCGACCGCGGCGGCGCGGGCCAGGGCCGCGACTGACAGGGACGTGCTGTGGGCGGGCCAGGCGAGCAGGAGGACGACCGGGGGGAGGTCCGCCACCGGAACGGTGATCAGGTCGTCGCGCAACGGCCTGGTCAGCACCCGGGGCAGCACGGCGACCTTGCGTCCCAGGGCGATCAGGTGCATCAGTTCGCTGATGCTCTTCATCGCGCCGGGATCGGCGGGCTTTCGGTGCAGGTTTTCGCCCGCCAGGTCGGCCATCCGCAGGCTCGCCCGTTGCGCGAGCCGGTGGGACGCGGGAAGCACGGCGACCGGCGCTTCGGTCAGCAGTGCTTCGGTGTCCAGCCCCTCCAGTTCGTCGGGCGGCGCGTACAGCAGCGCGGCATCAGCCTGTCCTTCGCGCAGCATGCGGGAGGGGCCGGACCCGAAGACCACCTCGGCCGGCAATACCTCTGGCTCGCGTTCGTATGCGGCCAGGATGGCCGGGAGCAGGCCCGCGTCACCGCCGGGCTTCATGGCCAGGATCAGGCGCGGGTCGCGGGTGCCGGCCCGCTGCGTTCGCAGCGCCGCGGCGGACACCGCCTCCAACGCGGCGCGCGCCTCGCGGGCGAGTACCCGCCCGGCCTCGGTCAGCGCGACCGCGCGGCTGGTCCGCTCGAACAGGGTGACGCCCAGCCTGCGTTCCAGCTGCCTTACCGTCTTAGACAGTGCGGGCTGCGCGATGCCCAGCCGGGTTGCGGCGCGGCCGAAGTGAAGTTCGTCAGCCACCGCCAGGAAGTACGCCAGTTCCCGAGTTTCGAGCCGGTCCATTCCTCCAGGTTATCGGTCGCAGCCCGGACGGTCTTGGACGCAGCGCGTACAGCGGTGATGAGCTGAGCGCCGCCTCTCCCGCGTGGCCTGCGCGCTGCCACCCACATCCTAAGGAGATCACCATGCCCGTAATCGTGCTCGTGGCCGCCGGGGCCCGCCTCGGCTTGTCCCTCGGAAAGACCTTCGGCGGTCACGGCTTCGACGTCGCGCTGGTCGCCCGCTCCACGGAGCGACTTGGTGAGCTCACGCAGAAACTCGCGGCCGAGGGGGTCACGGCGGCCGGCTTTCCCGCCGACGTCACCGACCGCTCCGCACTGGCCGCAGCCTTGGATGGCGCAACGGGACGGTTCGGCCGAATCGACGTGCTGCACTACTCCAGCCCAGGCGCGGGAACCACCGAGACCCTGCGCGGCACCGGACCGCTGGACGTCACCGTGGACAACCTCCGGCCGCAGGTCGAAAGCGTCTGCTGCGGCGCCATCACCGCGACCCGCGCGGTGCTGCCGGCCATGCTGGCTGCCGGCACCGGAACATTGCTGTACACCACTGGCGGCTCCTCGGTCACACCCGCGCCGGTGTTCGTAAGTGCCGGCATGGCGGGCGCGGCCCTACGCAAATGGGTCCTCACCCTCAACGGTGCACTGGCCGGCCGGGGCGTCTACGCCGGCCATGTCGCGATCGGCGCATGGATCGCCGGCACGCCGGGCGCTCCCGAAGGCGCCCCACTCAAGGAACCCGACGACATCGCACGCGTCTACTGGGACCTCCACACCCGCCGCGAGCCCGCCGAACACCTCATCTCCGCCTGATCCATCGGTCCATATGGCCCCGATGACGTCTGCGGCCGATCCGGCGTACCGGCGGCGCCGCTACGCGCGGGCCGCGCTGGAGGCGCCCGGCGGGGGCACGCTGGCGGTGACTGCGTTGTCTTGGCTCAGCCGCGCATAGCCGGTTCTCTGTGTCCGGCGGGACGTCGGATTGGCCTAGAGAGCGCGAGGGCGGCGCTGTGCTTGTTGAGGCTCAAGCGTCGCAGTGTTACTGCCGGACCTGCCCGATCTAGCGTCGGGGCTCAGGCGAGTTGGGGACGTGCCTGCCGTCGCGGGTGGTATTCAAGGGTTGTCGCTAGTTCGCTGGGCTTTACCCGTCTGGGCGGCGCTGGCGGCCCTGGTGCGGAGACCTGCGATATGGAGCCTGACAATGAGCGACAGCCACGTCGGTGGGGAGCCGCCGCAGCGTCCGCGGACGCTGATGGCCCTGCCCGGCAGGACCGAGGATCACACGGCCAGCTTTCACCGCTGCCTGGCGGCCCTCCTGGAGCTGGTCAGTGCGGACGCGGCACCCGACGACGGGACAGCGACCTGGCAGCTTGCGGCTCGGCGGGCGATCCGGCAAGAGCTCAAGGAGCGCGGTCACCTGCCGGAGGAGTTCTTCGGCCTGCTCATCATGGCAGGCGTGCACGATTCCGATCCGAGTTTCAACCGTCAGTTCATCGAGCCGGTCGTCACCGCCTTCGGGCGCCGCCGGGTGAAGACCGCCCTGATCGAGGTGCTCCGGACCGGGACGAATGCCGAGCGAGCCGGCGCGGCCCGGGCGTGGTATTGGACCGGAATCCCGATGAGGGTCGCAGGGCGGGACAGTTCCGGTGCCTACATTTACACGCCTGAGAGCCTGGCCGAGCGTGAGGCGGTCGCCGATCTGCGGGCGCAGTGGCGGGAGCACGCGCTGCGCGAGTTCATCTCCAACGAGGACCTCGACGTCCGGCGCTGTATTCTGCCTGGGCTGGGGCTGAACCCTGCGGAGCACCCGGCCGAGTTCCGGGAGCTGGTCGCCGAGGCCGTGCGCATCGCTCGCGCGCACCCCGACGAATACATCCGGCCCCGCGTTGAGCATCAAGTGCACTGACCCGGCCACTCCCTTAGCGGCCTGGGACACGAGCGATCCCGCCATCCGAGACGTCCTGCCCCAAGGACCTGCGGCACGCCGAGCTGGGTGATCTGCGGAGGCTCGCGTGCTTCGGCTAACTGGTTACCTTACGCGCGGAATCGGCAACTTCTGAAGCCTGGGACGCGGCCCGCGCTGTCGCTTTACCTGCGAGGCTGGGTGGCGTTTCGGAGGATGGCCGCGATGGCGTCGGCATCGTCGAGTTGCCCGGCGGCCACGCCGATCACCAGGTCGTAGGCCTCGTCGTTGGTCAGGGTCAGCCGGCGGTTGTTGAGGCCGTAGAACGCGATGACCGCGGCGAGCGCGAGCCGCTTGTTCCCGTCGATGAGCGCGTGGTTGCGGGCGATGGAGTGCAGCAGCGCTGCGGCCTTGGCGTCCAGGTCCGGGTAAGCGTCCTTGCCGAACGCGGTCGCCCGCGGGCGGGCTAGCGCGGCTTCCAGCAGCCCGTAGTCGCGCACCGCGTAGCCGGGTCCCAGCGTCCGCTTCGCGATGTGCAGCAGCTCGGGGAGCGTCAGGTAGATCACTGGCCGAGCCGCTCCAGCGCCTCGGCGTAGCGGGGCAGCTCCTCGTCGAGGACCTGGTCGAGCAGTTCGGCGCGGCTGTGGTTCTCCACGTACTCGCGGATCGCCTGCCGGGCCACTTCCTGCATGGATCGCTGCTCCATTTCTGCTCGCCGACGCAGCGCGTCGATTTCGTCGTCCGCAAGCCTCAGGGTCATCGCCATGCACATGATGGTATCATCGATGATACCGGACGAGATCCCGAGGCTGCGGGAGATCGCGTGCGCAGTGCGTGATCAGCATCTGCTAGCACTCTCCCGGGGGATGAGAGCGAGAACCGCCGATATGCTCGCCCAGCCTCGTGTCTTTGGTGCGTGTCGCGGAGACACCGAACAGGTCAATCTGAGCCGGGTTCTCGGCATTCATCGCGACTTCCTGGTGCCAGACGTGAGTCGGGTCGGCGTCAATGACGACCCCCGTCTCAGGCCCTGTGTTTTCTGGGCGCCCGGCGAGACAGTGGCCGTGGTCATGCGGCCAGGGAGGCAGCGAGATGAAACGCGGTGTCGATTCTCACTGTGCGCCAGCATCGCCTCCGCCCCCGAGCTCAATGCCTTCGCCATTGCTGTGGCCGGGTGCCCTCTGTTAGCGCTGCTGTTGTCAGTCGAACTGCTCAACCGTGCTTTGAAACGGCACCGCTTCCAAGCTGCCACATTTCATAGTTTCCGCATTCTGCCGTGATCTCGGCCGTCGCCTGAGCCGCGGCGAAGAAGTCGTCGACCACCGGCGAGGTGCGCGTTGCCGCCATGGCGAGGCACACCTGGTCGGGCGCCAGGTCCGGGATGGGCACGTAGCTGATGTCCGGATGTGAGTAGAACACGGTCGCCGAACGGGCCAGGAACGAGATGCCCCGGCCGGCCGCGACGTGCTCGAGCGTCTCGTCTACCCCGCGCACCAGGTACCCGGCGTTGGGGTGCGGGCGCCTGGTGGGCTGGGTGCTCGTGTCTCCGTGCCAGATCAGCGGCTCGCCGGCCAGGTCGGCCTCGGTGACCTGCTCCTTGCCGGCCAGCCGGTGGCCGGCGGGCAGCACCGCCACCCGCGGCTCGGTGTACAGCGGGGCGACGCGCAGGCCGGCCTCGTCGATGGGCGGCCGCACGTAGCCGACGTCGATGCGGCCGTCGAGCAGCATCGTGGCCTGGTCGTCCCCTTCGATCCGCTGCACGTCCACGATCACGTCCGGGTGCCGGGCGTTGAACTGCCGTACCGCCGGGGTGACCGCGATGCCTGCCCGGAAGCCGACCGTTAGCCGCTGGCTGCCGCGCGCGGCCACGGTCACCCGGCGGCGGACCGCGTGCGCGGAGGCCAGCAGCGGGCCGGCGTCGGTCAGCAGCTGCCTGCCGGCGTCGGTCAGCTCCACGCCGTGCCGGTTCCTTGTCAGCAGCGGGGTGCCGAGGTCGTGTTCCAGCGCGCGGATCTGCCGGCTGAGCGCCGGCTGCGCGATGTGCAGCTCCTCGGCGGCGCGGCCGAAGTGCAGCCTGTCGGCGACGGTGACGAAGTAGCGCAGCTTGCGCAGGTCCAGGTCCAGGTCCATGGAGCCTCCCGGTCCGGTGATGCCTTCAGGTTATCACCACGGCTGAAAGAGGTCTTGGACAGCCGCTCAGGCCAATGGCATCCTCAAATAGGTACCCGATGGGACCGGAGCGAATTCGGCATAAGAGTTCGGCATCGGGGCTTGATAGCAGGGCCCATAACCAGAATGGGCGCATCAGGAATTGAGCCAGTGGCTCATCGCGTAATTCGACGGCATCGCCGACACAGCCGTTGACAACGACGGGGCGGGAATGGCTTCCTTTTCAGCTCCAGAAAGCAGGTATATCAATGAGCAGCATCAGCGTTATCGGCCTGGGGGGCATGGCCCGCGCCATAGCCGCCCGCGCGGTCGAGGGCGGCAACGCCGTCGAGGTCATCGGCCGCGACGCGGCCAAGGCCAAGGACCTGGCCGCCGCGCTCGGCGGCGGCGCCACGGCCGGGACATTCGGCACCGCCCCGGCCGGCGACATCGTCATCCTCGCCGTGCCCTACGCCAGCGCCGTGGCGGTCGTCGCCCAGTACGGGGACGCGCTGGCCGGCAAGGTCGTCATCGACATCACCAACACCTTCAACGCCGACGCCACCGGGCTGGTCACCCCTGACGGCACTTCCGGCGCGCAGGAGATCGCCAAGGCCGCCCCGGCGAGCGCGCACGTCGTGAAGGCGTTCAACACCGTCTTCGGCCACGTCCTGGCCCAGGGCCGCCCGCTGGACGTGCTCATCGCCGGCGACGACGCGCGAGCCAAGGCGAGCGTGTCGGCGTTCATCGAGAGCCTCGGGCTGCGCCCGCTGGACACCGGAGACCTGGCGATGGCGCACTGGCTGGAGGCAGTGGGGCCGCTGCTGATGGGCCTGGCCCGCCACGGCGCCGGGTTCAACATCAGCCTCGGCGTCAACGTCTCCGGCTGAGCGCGCCCGCACCACCACTTCCCGCGCCGCATCACCCACAAGGAGCAGCAGCATGCGCGTTTTCGTCACTGGCGGGACCGGCCATAGCGGTTCGTACATCATCCCCGAGCTCATCGCCGCCGGGCACGAGGTCACCGGCCTGGCCCGGTCGGACACGGCGGCGGCGGCGGTGTCCGCGCTCGGCGCGAAGGTGCGCCGCGGCGACCTTGAGGACCTCGAAGGGCTCATGGAGGCGGCCGCGGACTCCGACGGCGTCATCCACGTCGCGCACAGGCAAGACCTGCTTCCGTTTGGCGGGATGGACGCCGTGTCCGCCGCGGAGCTCCCGGTCATGCTCGCGTACGGCGAGGCACTCGCGGGAACCGGAAAGCCGCTGGTCGCGGCTGGGAGCATAGGCTCGTCCGGGAAGCTGGGCCGGCCGGCCACCGAGGAGGACCCGGCCCTTCCCGTCGGCGATGAGCACAAGGGCACCCTCCGGGTCCGCAATGTCGTGGAAACCGCCGTCATCGACCTCGCCGAGCGGGGAGTGCGGTCTTCGGTCGTGCGGATTGCCAATATCGCGCACAGCACGACCGATCGTGCCGGCTTCCTCCCCACGCTGATCGCGCTCGCGAAGGAGAAAGGCGCCGCCGGCTACCCCGGAGACGGCGCGAACCTGTGGAACGCCGTGCACGCCCGCGATGTCGCCTCCTTGTTCCGCCTGGCGCTGGAGAAGGGCCCGGCCGGCAGATACTGGCACGCGGTCGGGGACGGGGGCATCCCGTTCCGCGAGATCGCCGAGGCCATCGGCAGCCGCCTGGGCCTGCCCGCCGTGAGCATTCCCAGGGACGAACTGATGGTGCCGGGATACTTCGGGTTCCTCGCGAACATAGTCACCCAGAGCTACCCGGCGTCCAGCCTCATCACCCGCCGGACCCTCGGCTGGGAACCCGCTCAGCCTGGCCTGCTCGCCGATCTGGACAACGGCCACTACTTCCCCGCCAGCTGACGGCAGGGACCCCGGATCGCAACGGATCCGGCAAGTGACCAGGGTACGGCTCTTCTTGAGGGACGCTGAGAATATGACGACTGTGGGATTCATCGGAAGCGGACAGATCGGCAGTGCCATCGCGCGGCTCGCCATCGCGGCCGGGCACCAGGTCGTGCTCAGCAACTCGCGCGGTCCCGAGACGCTCGCGGACACGGCCGCGGCACTGGGGCCGCGGGCGTCCGCGGCAACGAGCGGGGAGGCCGCCGCGGCCGGTGACATCGTCGTGGTCACGGTGCCGGTCAAGGCCTTCCCCAACTTGCCCGCCGCGCCACTGGCCGGGAAGACGGTCATCGACACGTGCAACTACGGCCCCGAGCGCGACGGGCACATCCCCGAACTGGACAGCAAGTCGCTCACCTCGAGCGAGCTGCTGCTGCGGTACATCCCGGACGCCATGCTCGTGAAGGCGTTCAACAACATCTTCTTCAAGCACCTGCTGTCACTCGCCCGCCCGGCGGGGGCGGCCGACCGCTCCTACCTGCCGGTCGCCGGGGACTCCGCGCCGGCGAAGGCGGCGGTGACCGAGTTCATCGAATCCCTCGGGTACGGCGTGGTGGACGCGGGACCGCTGGCCGATAGCTGGCGGCAGGCGACGGGCACCCCGGCGTGGGGGACCCCGTACGGGCCGTACTCGAACGAGAAGGGCCAGCCGGCCGGCGAGGACGCCATCCGCGCGGCACTGGCCACCGCAACGCGGTAACCGCAAGCTGGCGCGGGCCGCCGTATGGTCCGGCCGTGTTCTGGCCCCGTCCGGTAGGCGTCGGGCGGGGCCATAACGCAGAACTCGCTGCCGTCCGGATCCACCAAGATATGCCCATGTCCAGCCGTTCTCGCGAACCGGACGCCCGTAAGCACAGCCGCTCCGGATCCGCGACGAGATGGACTACGCTGCGGGCCGCCTTCGGTCAGAGGCATTCGGGACGTCACCGCCGGCTGTCTGCCTGGCGGAGCATCGCGTCGAGTTCGGGGTCGGCCCCGATCTCCCGGACCTCTTGCGCGCAGCGGCAGGCGACGGCGATCTTGGCGGCCCACTGCAGCGCTTCCTCGCGTGAGGGCACGTCGACGAGCGTGAATCCGCCGATGGCCTCCGGGTACGGGCCGTCGGTGACCGCCCCGTCGGCGGCCACGATGCTCGCCGGCTGGTTTCCCAGCCCGCCGGCGGACACGTACACGCCGGCGTTGATCGCCTCCTGGACCGCCGCGTGCGCGGCCCGGGCCACGGCGGGCGCGTCCTCGTCTGGGATGTGGTCCATCGCGTGGGCACCGAACGAGATCAGGTACTGCGTCATCCACGACTGCGTTGTCCAGGCGGCCTGCTCCAGCCGTGTCTCGACCTACAGACGAACGACTCGCCCGGATCCCATCGCCCTGCCAGAGAAATTTCTCACGGGTCCCCGCCGTTCGGCCCCCGCGAGCGTCACGTGAGCCGTGTTCGCGGAGATCATCGCCGCTGCCGCCGACTACGAGCAGTCCAGCCGCACTCATCTAACGCCGCGATAGCAGCGTCAGCTCGGCTGTGCCGCCGGGCAGAACTGGGGCATCCGCTCACCGGTGCCGTGCCGCGGCAGACCGAGGGCCCCGCCGGGCGCCAAGGCTGCGCGTGAACCGCCGATCTGCACGCCTGAGGAATGCTCGGCGCTGCCCAGCTGTCGCCTACAGATCAGGTCGTTCTGGGGCACGATCACAGGTTGAGCGTCTTGAGGGACACCGTCCAGAGTTCGCGTGCGCTGTCCGGGTCAAGTGCCCACTCCTTGACACCATGGGGATGGGCAGACAGGTCCGCGTCGTTGGGCACGGTGTACGCCTCGCGGCAGTCATCGAGGTAGTGCCCCCCGGTTCGCTCGAACTCGGGAGCGACGGCCGCCACCAGGGTGGTCGCCGCACCTTGCCCGGTGGTCTTGTAGGTGAAGACGCCGGCGGCTTCCGCGGCGTCGAGCGATTCGCGCTGCCGCTGCGTGAAGTTCCGTTGCAGCCCGGTCTTGACCCCTCCGGGATTGACCGTGTTCGCCACGATGCCCACGGCGCCCCACTGCATGGTCGCCTCGACGGCGAACAGCGAGTTCGCGGTCTTCGACTGGGCGTAGGCGATCTGCGGGTCGTAAGCCCGGCGTTCGAAGTGGATGTCATCGAAGTCAACCGGGGCGCGCATATGGGCGGTGGAACTCAGCGACACAATCCGGGCGATGCCCCGGTCCTGGGCGCCCTGGGCCAGGGCACCGTGGAGCGCCCACGCCAGCGCGAAGTGGCCCAGGTGGTTGGTCGCGAACTGGAGTTCCCACCCCTCCTTCGTCCGCTCTAGGCCACCCGTGACCAGGCCGGCGTTGTTGACCAGCAGGTGCAGCGGGCCGTCCCAGTCCCGCGCGAAACGTCGCCCCTTAATCCGTTCCGGAGCATGAGCAGCAGAGCCACCGGTGCGCGAACGGCTACTGCGGTGGTAGCTCCCGGCCGACCGATGCCCGGAGGAATTCGCCCAGCTGCCGCACCGACGACGGGTCGGCAAGGGCACGCTTCGGCAGCACCCACCCCCACCCGTACCGCCGTCCGCACAGCAAGAACCGCTCGCGTGTCTCGCGGACGGCGGTGAAGACCGGCCAGGGGACGTGCGCGATGGCGCCATCCGGGCGCGCCACGGTGAGCCCGTCCGCCGCGACCTCGTACCAGTACCGCCCCGGCAGCCCGTCCCTCTTCATCCACCTTCGGTAGCGCCAGCGAGGCGGGCGAGCCCAGGCTCCGACCAGTTCGGCCACGGTCACGGCCAGGGCCGCGCCGTCGACCGCGAACAGCCAGCCGTTCTGCGCCAGCCAGGCGTTCTGCCCCAGCAGGCCGCTCGGGATCGATGTCGGGACGCACTGCCAGGCCCCCGCCTGGTCCAGGTCCTGGGGCGGCACCGGTTGAAGAATGAAGCACCCGCTCACCGTGCGACTGCTAAGGACCGTTGCCGCGACGAGCACGAGCAAAAAGACCGGAAAGGCCAGCCTGCTCCACAGCGGCTTCGCGCGCCAGTCAGCCAAGCGTCCGACGATGTCCTGTTCACGCAGGTCATCGACCGATATCTCGTAATCAACAACAAAGGACACGGCCGCCTCATCGCTGGACATGTCCCGACATTAGCCAAGTACCCCCGGCCGCTGCAGGAGGATCAGGCAGGCGCATGCACCGGCAGTTGCACGTGGACACCGCCCTCCAGGTTCATCAACGGCGGGAAGACCCCCCAATAGCAGGCTCGACCCGGTCACGCCCGGCGACCAGCACGCCCGCAGCGAGCCGCCTTGATTCTCATACACGGCCAGATTCGGCAGTGGCGGGCCTGGCGTCCCGGGTGGCGGCTGGTATCTGGCTGGATTGGCCGGCCGCGGCGTCGTAGTGTTAGCTGGTGGGCGCGGCGCAGCTGATCTTGATCGAGGGGATGATCGGTTCCGGCAAGACGACCACGGCCGTGCGGGTCGGGGACTGGCTGGCCCGCCAGGGGGAAGACGCGCGGGTGTTCCGCGAAGGCGCCGCGGATCACCCCATCCGGACCAGGGCCGAGGACCGGCTGAGGGCAGCAGCCGGTCCGGGGCCGCCCGGGCCGCCGGGCCGTGCCGCGGGCGGCACGGCCGGGGACAGCCCCGGTGGCTACCCCGGCGATCAATGGCGCCGGCTGGCTGAGGGCTGCCTGCGCGGCCGGCCGACGATCATCCTGGAAAGCAGCTTCCTGCAGAACTCGGTAATGCCGGCCTTCATCGACGATGCGCCCGCGCGCACGGTCAGCGAGATCTTCACCACGATCGTGCGCCAGGCCGCACCCGCCGGGCCGCTGCTGGTTTACCTGCGCCCGGCCGATATCGGCGCGGCGATCGCGCGCGTGCACCGCGTCCGGGGGGAACCGTGGTCGTCACGGAACGTGGCCTTCGTGGAAAGCAGCCCCTGGGCGCGCCGCCGCGGCCTTCGCGGCCAGGACGCCGTGGTCAGGCTGTACCAGGCATGGGAGCCCGTCGCGGCCCGCCTGTACAGCCGCTACCCGTTCCCGAAAACCATGGCGACCGACCCGCAGCACGACTGGCAGGAGACACTGGCGCGCATCTACAGCAGCCGTACGCCCGGCACAACGCGGCAGCACATGCGGACCTGATACAGCCTAGCCGGACGCGACCCCGGCCACACCGCGATAGCAGGGGCATTGCGCGCGTTCCCTGCACGGTGCCGGCTAACGGTAAGTGATCAACCTTGACCTCGGGATCAGCACACAGTGCCGCCGTTCTGGACGGCGATCCGGTCATCCCGGTCGCGGCTTCAGCTGCTCTGAACTGGGAGTTCTGTGCGCTTAGCGTGGCGAATCTGGCCGTGGGCGCACGACCTGCAACGTTGGTTGCAGGGTTTCCGCTGACGTGCTACCGTCGGTTGCAGAAGCACGGTCGGAGCGGCCAATGACCGGCATGCACCGGCCGCGTGGTGATCCAGTGGTCGGCAACAGCCGCCGGCGCGCTCAGCGAGGGATCGGGGACTCATGCCAGGCCTGGTGATCGAGCGGGAGGTTGTGATCGAGGCGCCGGTGGAGCTGGTGTGGCGTACCATCACAGAGCCCGATCAGTTGAGCCGGTGGTTCGCCGACCGGGTGGAGCTCGTCATCGAACCCGGCGCCCACGGCTATATGGAGTTCGGCGACCAGGGCGGCCCGGTCGTGGTGGTGGTCGTTGATCCGCCTATTCGCTTTTCGTTCCGCTGGAACCACCCCCGCGGGGAGGAGCCGGTGACCGGCAACTCGATGCTCGTGGAGTTCACGCTGACTCCCGAGGGCGAAGAGCGGACCCGGCTTCGCGTGGTAGAAAGCGGCCACGAGCTGCTCGGCTGGCCCGATGCGGAGAAGCAGCGCTATGCCGATGAGCACCGGGAGGGCTGGGCCGAGTTCCTGGACCGGCTCGCCGGGGTGCTAGAGGATCGCCCGGCGCGGTGACGGTGCAGGCCGATGATGAGCTGTGGTCGGCCATCGCCGACCCGTCTCGCCGCCGGGTCCTTGACCTGCTGGTCGGCAACGGGGAGGCGAGCGCCAGCCGGCTGGCCGGACGGGTGCCGTTCTCCCGCCAGGCCGTCGCCAAGCATCTGGTCGTGCTCGAACGGGCCGGGCTGGTCAGCCGGCGACAACAGGGCCGGGAGGTCCTCTACCAGGTAGACGCCGCTCGTCTCGACCAGGCCGCCCGGGCGATGGCCGAGCTCGCCGCCCAATGGGACCGGCGGCTGGCCGCGATCAAACGGCTCGCCGAAGCAGCGCACGCGGAAGACAAGAAGAGGAGACCGTCATGACGGATAAGACGATGCCCCCGGTGACCGGCCGGGCCGCCTTTGAGTCGGAGATGGCAGCGCTTCGGGTCAGGGAGAAGGCGCACACCCGGGAAGGCGACGCGATCGCCACGGCCCGGCGGCGGCTGCCGATGGTGGAGGTGGACGCCAGCCTCGCGCTGATCGGGCCCGGCGGGCCGGTCACCCTCCTCGACGCGTTCGAGGGGCGCCGCCAGCTCATCGCTTACTACTTCATGTGGTGGCCCGGCCATCCCGCCGCCGATCAGTGCGAAGGCTGCACGTGGGCCACCACTCAGGTCGGCGAGCTGTCCTACCTGCACTCCCGTGACATCACCTTCGCGGTTTTCCTCCAGGGCCGCAATGTCGCCTTCGGCGGGGCCGACTCCCAGGTGTCGTACGACGAGAGCCTCCGCTACCGCCACTTCATGGGCTGGGACATGCCCTGGTACTCGGCACAGCCCTCCCTCGACGCGCTCCTCACCGGGCGCAAAATCGGCCTGTTCCACCTCGTGTGCTACCTGCGGGACGGCGACCGCGTCTTCGAGACCTACTGGACGAACGGCCGCGGCGCCGAGGTCATGGACTACGGCTACGCGCTCATGGACCTGACCGTGTACGGACGCCAGGAGGCGTGGGAGGACTCGCCCCCCGGCTGGCCGCGAAATCAGTCCAACACGCGGACCGACGGCGGCGCGCCCGACTGGCCGCCGGTGCTGGCGTGGCCGGGCGGACGTCCCATCGCCCAGTGGCCGCGCCTGGCAGCCGGGCACTCCGACGACCTCGGCGCCGGCCATGACGGCCGCTAGGACGACCGCGGCGGCCGCGCTGACGGTGCCGCTCGGGCTGACCGCTGCGTGCTGGGTGGTCTCGGTCTGGCAGATGACCGGGATGCACGTGGGGGTGGCGAGCCGGCTCGGCTCGTTCGCGTTCCTCGCCGCGGTGTGGGTGGCGATGATGGCGGCGATGATGTTGCCGGGCGCGGCTCCTGACAGTCTTGGTCCTGGCGGGTGCCGGCGGTGACGATCGTTGCCGGGGCTTACGAGTTCACGCCGTTCAAGCGGCACTTCCGCCAGAGCATCCGGTCGGGTTCGGATTCGGCCTGTCCTGCGTGGGCTCCAGCTCCGGGCTGATGGCGATGCTGGTGGTGCTGGGCGTGATGAGCATCGGCTGGATGGCCGTGATCGCCGTACTTGTCACCGCGCAGAAGGTCCTGCCCCCCAGGGCCGCCCTCGATGTGCCGCTCGCACTCGCGATCTTCGCATTCGGGGTCCTGATGCGAACGAACTCGCGCTTTTTGAAGCTGCTGAACGAACAGCCGGCCGTCCGGGAGAACCTGCCGCTCGTCACCGCGCAGAACGCGAGCGCGACCGGGACGGACCTCGACGGCTATTTCTCCGAGGGACACGGCGTCAGCACGTTCGCGCGCCAGGGCGGCACCGTCTACCACTGCTACTCCAGCTACGCCCGCGGTACGGAGTTCCTGATGGGCTAGTACGCGATCCTCGACCGCGCGCCCAAGGGCCGCGACGAAGGCGATCGGCCCATGAGCTGGCTGCGCCGCCACGACGAATACCACGACCAGTGACATGTACAGGAGGAGAGCATGGCGAACCCGGCGGACGAAACCAGCGACTACAACACCGAGATCATCAACGAGTTCCGGGCGAACCAGGGACGTGTCGGTGGGATGTGGGAGGGCACCACGCTCATTCTCATCCACCACGTCGGCGACAAGTCCGGGATCGAGCGCGTCACCCCGGTGGCCTGCTCCCCTCGGGGAGGCGGCCGGTTCGCGATCTGGGCCGCCAACGGCGGATCGCCCACCCACCCGGCCTGGTACTACAACCTCAAGGCCCACCCCAGGATCACCGTCGAGGTGGGTGCACAGACATTCACGGTCCTGGCGGAGGAAGTGGGCGGCACCGCCCGCGCCGAGCTGTGGCCGAAGCTGGTCGCGGAGTGGCCGAAGCCGGTCGCGGGGTCCCCTGACCTCGGCGCGGCCCAGGCCAGGACCACGCGGCAGTTTCCGGTGTTCATGCTGACCCGCCAGGACTAACCCGGGACGAGACCACCCCGGCTTGCCCATGACCTCGCCGCGAGCGGCGCTGGTACCAGTGCTGCCGGAGCACGTCACCGCCCAGCGCCAACAAGGCGACGACGGCGACAGCCCGGATGCCGCGCTGGGTTTGTGGGCGGGCGAACTACCGCTGGCTACCATCTGGCAGCAACAACCCATCCCCGACCCGGCCTCCCAGTCCCCGCCCACATCAATTCCCGCGCCGTCCGGAGTTACCAGAAGCAAGCCGGGGCGGACTGACGCCTAGCAGAATAGCTACCGGAATGGATGATCTGCGCTGGGCTACGCTCCGCGGTACTCCATCGACTAGCCGATCGTATTCGGCAACTTGTTTGCTGAACGACGGATGCCGGTTACAGAGCGTACCTTGGGTGCCCTAGAGCGTTCTGGCCGTCTCACCGTGCGCTCGGAAGCCGCCGAGATCAATGCTCGCAGAGCGAGAATTCGCGCTCGTAAATTTTCTCGTTGTGCTCATCGACGAAGAACTTCCGCTCCTGCAACAGTTGGCTGCGAAACTCCTTCGCTTGCTCCAGTGTCATGGTCGACGTCGGAGACCAGGGCTGCTGTGGCGGCACGTCGGATGTCGAGATGATCGTCACCGAGGGATCGACCAGGAAGAACACGAGGATCTTGCGATGTCCCGGCCGGGAGGGGTCCGCGAGGCGGAACGGGTCGACGTGATGCTGGAGGATGTTCGGGAATGCCAGGACGCGGCCGACACGAGTCTCGGCCGAGCCGAGCACCTGGTTCATGGCGTCTTCGTCGGCGAGGCCGTAGACTTCGCGCACGCCGTTGCGGTCGTTCTGTTCGTAGGCCGGATCGCCGACCGCCGCGCGGAAACTCAGCCGGCTCTCGGTGATGTTCTCGCTGTCCCAGTAGTAGATGCCGGTCGAGACGATGCGCTCGTTCATCATCCCCTCGACATGCCAGCTGCCGCCGGGATACTCGGGCTTGCCGGGAGTGAGATGAACGGTGGCGAGCTTGACGATGACCTGCAAACGGCGCGCGTGCAGGTCTACCCGGGCAGAGTCACCGCGTGATGCCGGCGGGGTGAAGGCCGGAGCATCCGGAGGTACCGGGCTACGGTTACGCCGCCAGTCGTCCCAGGCTGCTCCCCATGCCTCCAAGGCGTCGTCATCGCCGTTAGGTGGCAGAACCGGTTCGTCGACGTACCAGGAATTGGCATCAGCCCTAATCCGCACCGGGCGCGGACGGCGCAGATCTGTGAGTACGTTCTCGAACAGCGGGAGCATGCGCCCGAACAGGGCCGGCAAGATGGACGCGAGCTCGCGGTGGGCCACCGGGTGGAGGTTGTTGACGTAGGAAAGGAACACGGCATCGCCGTTCTCGCTGACCTCGACGTCGGTGGGCAGCCACTGGAACTTGTCCGACAACGCGTAGCGCGCCTCGTCGGGGCCCAGGCTCGGCCATGTGGAGTCGTCAGGGCGGCTCACCCCGCGCACCAGGCAGAACAGTGAGGGGTGCACCAGGTCCAGGACCTGTTCGTCCGACCCCGGATGCCAGTCCCGCTCCGCGTCGGGCACGTCCTCCAGTACCCGTACGGCCTCGCGCAGCCGGGACCTTAGCCCATCGTCGATCAGTGCATCCGACTGCCACACCCCGTCGACACTGGACACCTCGATGCCGGTCCGCTCGTCCCGGCGCTCGGCGTAGTACCCCAGTTCCGCCAGCACGTACCGGATCTGCGCCTCCGTCATCCCGAACTCGGTGGCCTCCTGCGTCCACCGGGCGACGATGCCCGCGTCGTTCATCTTGACCTGCCAGGCTGGCTTCTCCCGGATGACGGCGCTGAGATACATCATCTCCAGTTCCCGCAGCGTCCGGGCCGGCATGACGGATACCTTGCGCCCGACGTGGAAAGGCAGCGGGAAAGCGGCTATCTCAGACATGCTTTTGGATCTCTCCAAGCTGGTGCGATATTCCGCGCCTGTAAGCGGCTGAGAGGAACCCTACGGGCAACCACCGACAAAGCCGTATCGGCCCTATCCGCGCAGGCCGCCGCAAAGCACCAACTGGGGGGAGAAGCTTCACGGATGCGGACAGCGGCGGCGCTCTGCGCCAGCCTGCATGGCTCGCACCGTTCGCGGGGCATGCTCATGCCGCGGTGAGGACGCAACACCATCGACAGCATGCACCAGAACTGGGCATTCTGTGCCTGGCGCATAGGCCACCGGCATCGTAGGTGGTGGCGACAGAGTCGGCAACTGCCTTGGACTCGCCGCCTGGCGGGCCGGCCGGGCCGATCACGCTCCGCGACAAGCTGGCCTAGCTAGGCCGTGGTGCCTGTCGCGAGCACAGTCCTGGCGGTTTCCCCGTGGCGGGTCATCGGGGACCTTGCCGCGTAAGCCTGCGGCGATGATTCGCAGAGCGATAGAGCCACACGACCGGCACCACAGGTGAACCCGCAGGTCAGCCGCATATGCATTATTCTGGAACCCATGCCGGTACGCCCCAAACAGGTAACCCTTATGCTTGCGTGAGCCAATACTCCGCGCCGAGAATGTGAGTAATCATGCCCACGCCAGGACAGAATAAGATTCCGGAATCCCCTTACCGGATTTCACCAGAAGAGTTCGCCAGACTGCGCCTGCGCACGGATGCCAATTCGCGAATCTGCTGGATCACCCTGAACCGCCCGGAACGCCTGAACGCCTTCGACTGGCGCATGCTGGTAGAACTTAGAGGAGCGCTTTGGCAGGCGACTTTCGACGACTCCGTCCGCGTCATCATCATTACCGGCGAGGGGCGTGGATTTTGCGCCGGCCGTGATATCACCGAGCTGCGCGCGCAGCGGGCGCTCCCGGGAAACAGCTACCGCTCGTACGTGCGCACGAATCATGCGGTCTTCGACGACATCGAGACCCTCGAGAAACCGGTCATTGCCGCGATCAACGGCCCCTGCGCGGGCGGCGGGGTCGAGCTAGCGATCTCCTGCGACTTCCGGATCGCATCAGCGGACGCCGTATTCACGCTTCCCGAAATACGCATCGGCGTCATACCGGCGTCCGGCGCCTGCTCGCGGATGAGCCGCATCATCGGTGTCGAGCGACTCAAGGAAATGGTCATGACCGGCCGGAAGTACACCGCCGCCGAGGCCAGGGAAATGGGCCTTGTGTCGCGCGTCGTGCCTGGCGACGAGCTCACGGCGGAAGCGGAATCGCTCGCGGCCGACCTCATGACCGGGGCGCCGCGGGCGGTCGGTCTCGCCAAGCTCGTCATCAACGCGTGCCTGAGCACTGATCTCCACACAGGCCGTGAGATCGAACGGCTCGGCCAGTCGTGGCTCGCCCAGTCAGACGACTCGCGGGAGGGCCTGTCGGCCTTCCTCGAGAAACGAGAGCCGGATTTCCACGGCTAAAAGCCAGACCGCCACGGCTAATCAAGGTAAGCACGCGTAAGGAGCAGCGCAGCTCATGACATCCGAAGACCCGTACCAGCAGGCGCTCACGGTGGGCAGCGTCCCAGCCATGCACGCGGCCGATCCGGTCACCGGCCACAAGGTGGCCATCACCGAGGATGAGCGCCGTCTCACATGGCAGGAACTCGACGAGCGCTCGACGCGCGTAGCCGCGGGGCTCATCCGGTATGGCGTCCGGCCGGGCGATCCCGTCGCCTTGTACTCGGGAAACCGGATTGAGTACATCGAGCTCATGTACGGGCTAGCCAAGGCCGGCTGTCCGATCGTCCCTCTCAGCCCCAGGTTTGTCGCCGCGGAGGTCACGAGCGCGGTCAACGCGACCGGTGCCCGGGCGCTGGTCACGGACAACCCCGGGGCGCTCGGCCTGCCCGCCACCGCAACACCCGAGGGAGCGCTCACCGTGGCGCGGTTGGGGGCACCAACGACTCGTTCGGGGGACTTCTCAGAATTGGCCGACGACGTCCAGCCTTACGAAGACATCCTGGCCGACGCGGGCGCCCCTGGATCGGATATCGCGGAACCAGCCCAGCCTGATGAAGACATGCCGTTTCGACTGTCGCTGACCAGCGGCACGACCGGGACACCCAAAGTATGCGTCGTCCCCCAGCGGGTCGCCATGCAAGGCTGGGCCGAGATGAGCATCGGCCTGGGGATCGGGCCTGACGACGTCGAGCTGGTAGCGGGACCCCTGTTCCACGGGCTGGGATTCACGTGCGCGCTGCAGCAACTGTACGTGGGCGGCAGCCTGGTCATCCACCGGCGGTTCGATCCTCGCGAGGTGCTCGATTCGATCGCCCGGGACCGGACCACCATCTTCCCTGGGGTCCCGATGATCTTTGACCGGATACTCGCGGAGCTGAAGGCCAGCCCCGCCGACACCGACACGAGTTCCGTGCGTCTTCTCATGAGTTCCGGCGCGCGGGCCGGCGGCGCCCTGAAGCGGCGCCTCGCGGAAGCTTTCCGTGGCGCGGTCATCTGCGAGTTCCTGGCTGGTACCGAGACGGGCATCATCACGCTGAACCGTGAAGACCCCCGCGGGTCGAAGGCAGATTCTTGCGGCCTGCCGTTCTTCCGTACGCGGCTGGGGATCCTGGACGAGGCGGGCAAGGCCCAGCCGCAGGGGAAGGTTGGCGAGGTCGCCAAACGTGGACTGCTGACCGGTCCGGTCTACCTAGGTGACGACAAGCGGACCGCGGAAGCTTTTCATGACGGCTGGTTCCGCACCGGTGACCTCGGCTACGTGGACGAGGATGGGTACCTGTTCCTCGTCGGCCGGAGGAAGGACATCATCGTGTCCGGGGGTATCAACGTCTATCCCGCAGAGATCGAGGACGTCATCCGCAGCATGCCGGGGGTGCGGGAAGTCGCCGTCGTCGGAATTCCCGACGAGGTCTGGGGAGAAAGCGTGAAGGCCGTCCTTGTGCTTGACGAAGGCGTCGAACACGCGCCGCCGCAAATCGAGCAGCACTGCCGCGCCGAACTCGCCGGCTACAAGATCCCGCGGGTCATCGCGTTCACGGGCGCATTGCCGCGGACCGGGTCCGGCAAGGTGCTGAACCGCGAACTGGCGTCCGTTCCCGGATTCCGGCGTACCGACGACGGATGGTCCGGCGAATAAGGGCGATCGCGGGCCCGGTGCCCGCGGGCGCCAGGCATTTCGCGTTCCGCGCCGCTGCCCGAGCCGGGCGGGCCAGGTCGGGGCCGGGCCGCGCGCGAGGCAGGCGTTCCCGGGCTCCGCCGACCGAGAACCCGCGTCTTGCTGCCGGACGGGTCCGTCCCGGGGCGGCCACGAGCCGCTGCCGGCTGCGGTACGCCGGGGCCGGACGCAGCCTCGCCGGTCACACGCTGCGCTGCCCGCAGAGCCCGGGCAGGCGAAATATCCGCCGCACTGCGCGGCTCGGGCGCCTTTACTCACGTGCTTTCGTGCGACGCATACCGGGGAGTTCTGGGTGGCAGCCGCCAGGCGCCGGTGTCCGGGCCTTACCTGACGGCACGCGCCGGGACGAGCCACGGCCTGAGGGTGAGGATGCCGGCAGGCAGCGTGGCCGCCCAGGCGGCGGTCTCGGGAAGTACCTGAGTGAGGCTCGCGGTCACGAAGGCCTGGCCATCCTCGGACGCCTCGACGGTGGACCCGTAGATGTTCCAGTCCTCCTGGTGGCGGTGCAGATGGCCGCGTACCGCGTCGATGTCGTGCCTGGTCCAGTGGCTGGGCACGACACACAGCCGCTTCCCCAGTTGCGGCCGAAGCCGCGCCTCGACAGTCGCAGAGTCGGCCGCGGCGACAACCAGCACGGCCCGGCCCGCCCGGGGCCGGAACGTCACCACCATGACCGCGGCGCCGCTGTCGAGCAGGTCGCCCAGGTCGAAGTCAAGGTTGCCAGCGTGGTTCGTGCCGTGCGGCCAGCCGCCAGGCGGCGGCGGGCACGGCGGGGTGTGCCACGCCGGCGCGGGGTCCGGCTCCGGCTGCCGGCGGCTGTGCCGGTCAATGCTCAGCTCGCTGCCGGTCCAGGCCCCCTCGACCGTGGCCCAGCCTTCGAGGTCGCCGTCCAGCTCATAACGCTGGGCCAGACGGGTGAAATCGGCACCGGAGACCGGCACGGCAAACCGCGACGGCGGGCTGACCGGCCTGGGGTGCACCAGGATCAGCGGAGCCGGCAGCGGCGGGTCGAACCAGGTGCCGTGCGTGGTGCGCACCAGGCGGCCCCACCCACCGGCCCGGTCCTCCGGGCGCAGCACGAACTCATCCCAGTCCATGCCCGCGAGTATCGCACGCCTGTAAAAGAGCCAGGCCAGCCGGCACAGGTGGTCGCCGTGCGCTACGTGGCGGATGGCCGAGAACATGGTGTTGCGGGATCGCGGGGCGATCACCGGGTTCTTCGACGGCCTGGAGCTGGTGGAGCCCGGCGTCGTCCAGGCTGACCAGTGGCGAACCGCGACCGGCCCTTCAGTGCCAAGCACGGTCGCCGTTTACTGCGGCGTCGGCCGCAAGCCCGGCGCCTAGCCGAACCGAGTCACGTGGCCACGCGCGCGGGCGAGAGCGGGACCGTCCGCGAGTAACCACCACTCGTTCGGGATACCGGGGAAGGGGAGCGACCGGATCGGCGCGGCGGCGCGACCGCGGAACCGGCCGGGAGTTTCTTCGCACTGAGCGGTTATGGGGGTAAATGAGAGTCCCGGCTGCCCGGTATGCGGCTGGTCCTGATGCTCTCCCCCGACGCCTACCGCGGATTCTCCGGTGAGGGTGGCGTGCTCAACGACCTGGCTGCGGGCACGGCGGCGGAGGACGCGGCGGACCTGCTTTTCGAGTTGGCCGCCTGGGAGCCCAAGGTAAAGGCGGCCGAGCTGTCCCGGCAGGCTGGGCTGCCGGTCGAGCGCGTGCGCGCCGCACTGACGGTGCTCGGGGCGTCCGGGCAGATCGGCTACGACCTGGCGGAGGAGGCGTACTTCCGGCGGCAGCTGCCCTGGTCGGCGGGGGACGCGGAGGCGTACAACCCCAGGCTGGGCGCGGCGCGGGCGCTGGTCGCGGACGGGGCGGTCCGGCTGGACGGCGCGCAGGCCCTGGTCGGAAGGGGCGACCGGGTGAACGTCGTCCGCGCCGACGACGCCGGCCGACTGAGTTGCACGTGCGCGTGGTGGGCGAGGTACCGGGGCGGGCGCGGGCCGTGCCGGCACGTGCTCGCGGTGCGGATGGTCCAGGACTCGACGACGGGGGAAACGCCTTGAAGCTGATCCGGCTGGCCGAGGCCGGCGACACCGCCGGCGTGCTCGGGGAACTGGCCGCGCTGACGCCGGCTCAGCGCGCCGCGCACGCCGGGGCGCTGGCGGCCCGCGCGGAAGCGATGGCGGCCGCTCCGGACGAGTACACGGACGAGCAGCGCACCGCCCAGCGCCTAGCCGAGCTGGGCTGCCAGGCCAGTCCCGAGGACGCCGCGGACTGGCTGCTGCGCAACGATCCCCGGTATCCGACCTACCGCCCGTATCCGGGCTACCACCGGCTGGCGGAGGTCGCGAACCTATATCCGCCGGACTGGCGGGCCGAGCTGGTCGCGCGCCTCGCGCTCGCGGGCCCGGGCTGGTGGGCCTGGTTCCTGCTGGCCGAGCGCATCATCCGGGACACCGGCGGCCCGGTGCCGACCACGGATACGTTCATCGGCCTCTGGCTGGCCGAGCGCCGTAATCCGACCTCGGGCGAACTCCCCGCACCGGAGCTGGGCGCCACGATGCTGGAGCGGCTGCGCAACGACGACCTCACTCCGAAGCTCCTCCCGCTCGCCGTGGCGCGACCGGGGGTAAGTCTGGACATGAGCAGCTTCCATTACTTGCGGGAAGCGATGGGCCTGCCCCGCATGATGGAGATCTCCCAGGTGGGGGCCTTCATCAGCCTGGCCGCCGAGGGCGCGGTCGACCGCGACGCGCTGGTTCGCCGCATCTTCGCGGACCTGATCAGCGCTGGGCCGCGGCTGGAGGACGCCGCGGACGTGCTGGCGGCGCTGGCGCTGACCCCCGCGGAGCACGCCGCGATGACCGATGACCGGGTGCAGCTCGTCGAACGGCTGCTGAAGCATGCCCGCAGCAACTTCATGGGCCGGGAGACCGGGGCGACCATCGCACTCCTGCGGGCCCTGGCGCCCACGGCGGCCGAGAACGCCCGGTTCACCAAAGAGCACCTGGCGCTGCTCGAGGTTTCTTCGTATTCGTCGTCCGCGGCGGTGATCGCCTACGCCCAGGAAGCCCTGCTCGGTGCGGACCGGGCCGGGCTGCTCGACGCCGAGGCGTTCACCGAGGTAAGCGACCGGGTCCGGAACCGTCCGGCGCTTGGCACGACGGACTACCGGGTGGCCGGGTTCGTCAGCCGGCTCTCCGCGGGGACAGCGATCGACCGCGGCGCCCTGATCCGCCGCATCTTCGCGGAACTGATCACGATCGCGCCGCCTCCGGAAGACGCCGCGCACGTGCTGGCGGCGCTGGCCCTGACCCCCGCGGAGCACGCCGGGGTGACCGATGACCTGCTGCGGCTCGTCGAGCCGGAGCTCGCGGTACTCCTCCAGGAAGACGGCCGTAAGGCCATCGCGGCCTCGCTGGCGTTCCTGAGTGCCCTGGCGCCCACGCCGGCCGAGAACGCCCGTTTCACCAGGGAGTACGTAGCGCTGCTAGACCGGCCGTCGACGGTGGCGGGCCACGCCCGGGAGGCCCTGATCGGTGCGGACGCGGCGGGGCTGCTTGACGCCGAGACGTTCACCGAGCTGTGTGAGCGGGTCTTGCTCCGCCCGGAGAAGAAGCTGGTCCGGGCCCAGCTCGCCGACCTCGACCGCGCGGCCCGGCGGGACCCGGCCCGCGCGGCCCGGCTGGTGGTGGATGCGGCGACGGCCTTCCAGCACCCGGACCCGGCACTGCAGGAGCGCGCCCTCGATGTGATCGCCCGTCATCTTCCGGCCGCGGGGGCCGCGGTGCTGCCCGAGCTGCGGGCCGCCGCCGAATGGCTCAGCCCGGCGTTTGCCGCCCGCGCCGTCGAACTGTTCGGCGCGGCGCAGGAGACCGCCGCCGGGGGCTTCAGCGAGGTGCTGCCCGCGGTGCCTGAGCCCCGGCCGGTGCCGGGACCGGCGGCGACCGCCGCCGAGGTGGCGCAGGAGGTCGCCGCGGTCGTCGCGGGCGACCAGGACGTGGCGGCGTTCGAGCGCGCCCTGGACGGGCTGGTCCGGCACGCCCGCGGCGACCGGGCCGCGCTGGCCAGGGCGCTCAAGCCGGCGACGCGCAGGAAACCGGCCGAGGACTACGACTGCCGGCCGGCCGACCTGTACGACGT
Organism: uncultured Actinomycetota bacterium; assembly: GCA_963767685.1. GTDB lineage: Bacteria > Actinomycetota > Actinomycetes > Streptosporangiales > Streptosporangiaceae > Trebonia. The sequence continues at coordinate 42,663 of CAVYEZ010000001.1, read as the reverse complement.
GGCGATGGCGGTGCGGGACGAGAAGCCCAGGGAGTTCGCGTTTCACGTCGATGCGGTTCGGGCCGGCCACTTCTCCCGGGCCGGGGCGATGCTTGCGGCACGGATGTCCGAGGCGATCGACATCATCGAATCCGGCCCGCAGCCTTTCCTGGTGGCGGTGCCGACCCTCGCCACCGGCGCGCTGGACGCCGGCGTGCTGGTGGAGCGGCTCGCGTCGCTGGAAGAGGCCGGGGTTGAGCCCGCACCGGTCGACTTGGCGCAGGCGCTGCTGCGGGTTGCTCCCGGTGCTGCCGCGGACGTCGCGCGGGCGGCCGGGGAACTGCGCTCCGCGGCCGGCCAGCGGCTGGCGAGGTGGCTGGGCGACGGCGGGCTGCCGCACCAGGACTCGGAGCCGAAGGACTGGTACCGGTCTTCGAGCTCCTGGGAGCCCGCCCGCCCCGGAACCGTGCTTGACCCCTGGTTCCCGGCGGTGGCGGCGGCGCTGGTCGGCCCGTTCGGGCGGGAGGGGATGCTCATCGAACCGCCCGCACCGTTCTGGGTGGCGCAACTGCCGCATCACCGCGACGAGACGATGGCACGCGACTACACCAGGGACATCCACTCCAACTGGCGGCGGCGGACCCGGGTGCTGCCTTTCGTCGCCGAGGCCGACGGCCCGGCGGGCTACGCGGTGCACCTAGCGCTGGCGCGCGGCCTGGCCCACGGCACCCAGGTGGACGATGCGACGGTGGACGCCCTGCTGGTCCTCGCCGCCCGCGGGCAGCTGAACGCCGGGCTGCTTGGCCGGCAACTGGAGACGCTGCTGCGGGCGGGGATGCTCCATGCGAATCGGGTGGCCGCTTCCCTGCGAGCCGCGGCCGAGACGGGCGCTTACGGCACCGTATGGGCGGTGGTCGAGGCGGCGCTGCCCGGCTTGCTGCGGGAGACACCGCACCGGGATGCGGCGGTGTTCCTGTCGCTGGCCCTTGAGTGCGTCTCGCGGTGCGGGGCCAAGGGCGAGATCGCCGAGGTCGTCGCGGTGGCTGGGCGGGGCGGTTCTAGTCAGACGGCCAAGAACGCGCGGTTGTTGCGCGACGCGCTGCGCTGACCGGCGGGCGCCTTCCATCCTGATCCGCTACCGCTACCCTGATCACATGAGGCACCAGCGGCTGGAGTCGTTCCTCGTGGAGGGGTTCACGTCGATTCGTTCAGCTGCGCTCACCCTGAGCGAGATCAACGTGCTAGTCGGCGCGAATGGCGCAGGTAAGAGCAATTTCATCAGGGCTCTGGGCATGCTTGGGCGCATCGTGGACAGCGAGCTCGGGTTGTTCGTGGGACTGTCTGGCGGCGCGAATGCCCTGCTCAGTGCCGATCCGGCTGTGCCCAGGCTGATCCGCCTCGTGGTGGAGTCCGGTGCTGGGTCGTACTCGGCTGAACTGACTCCGGCAGCCGGGGACACGTTCATCTTCTCGCGTGAGTTCATCTGGCCAGGTGGTACGGGGAACGTGACATCGCTTGGCAGCGGTCACCGGGAAACCGCCCTGACCAGTGCCGAGCCGTCGTGGGCGGTACAAGGAGCGGAGCCGCTCGTAGAGACGCTGCGCGGTTGCCGCGTATTCCACTTCCATGACACCAGCCGCGGCGCCCCGGTGAAACAGCAGGGATACATCGCCGACAACCGGTCGCTGCACCCTGACGCGGGAAACCTCGCGGCCGTCCTGCTGCGCCTGCGGGACGGCGACCGCGCGCGATATGTGCGGATAGTCCGGACGGTCAAGCAGGTGGCACCGTTCTTCCGGGACTTCGTGCTGGAGCCGGAGCTTGCCGCCGACCGGGTACAACTACGCTGGCAGCAGGAGGGAAGCGATACCGTGTTCCCCGCCGATGCGCTGTCTGACGGAACACTGCGGTTTATCTGCCTGACGGTGCTGCTCAGCCAGCCGGAACTGCCCGGTCTCATCGTGCTGGACGAGCCCGAACTAGGGCTGCACCCGTTCGCGATCGTCCAACTGGCGGAGGCGCTTCGGACGGCCAGCCGGGAGAGCCAGGTCCTGCTGGCAACCCAGTCGGTAACCCTGATGAACCAGTTCGAACTCGACGACCTCATCGTCGTGGAACGGCAAGACGGCGCTTCCGTCTTCGAGCGGCCAGATCCGGAGAGGCTCGCCGACTGGCTGGCCGACTATTCGCTCGGCGAGTTGTGGGAGAAGAACCTGCTGGGCGGACGGCCCCGCCCTGAGCACGGCTGACCATGCGGTACCTGCACATCCTCTGCGAGGGCCAGACAGAGGAAGCCGTCGCAAGGGACGTCATGGCACCGTATTTCGATCCCCTGAGCGTGCAGGTGCGGTACTCCATCTACACGACGAAAAGGCCTGCTGGTGGTCCCGCCTTCAAGGGCGGCCTCTCTCGGTGGCCGAAGCTGGAACGGGAACTGCGCCTGCTGCTGCGCAACAGCTCGACCAGCGTGCTGACCACGATGTTCGACTACTACGCGTTCCCTGCCGACGCGCCGGGGATGGCGGACCGCCTCCAGAGGTCGTCACCTTATGACCGTGTCCGGCATGTCGAATCCGCGATGGCGACGGCGATCGGCAGCGTGCGCTTTCTCCCGAACCTGGTCCTGCACGAGATCGAGGCCTGGGTACTCGCCGCCTGCGCGGGGCTGGGTGATCTCATGGGAGATCCACTGCCCGCGGGCGAGCTGGCACGGGTCGTCCAGCAGCAGGCCGGCCCGGAACTGGTCAACGACGGTCCCGATACTGCTCCCTCCAAGCGGATCATGCGGGCCTACCCCGGGTACCGCAAGCCGACAGACGGCCCCTTGGTCATCGCGGACGCGGGCCTGGACGCCATCAGGCGCAGCTGCCCGCACGCGGACAGCTGGCTGCGGGAAATCGAGGCGAGGCTGCGAGCAGATTGACGGCCTGATCGTGTCGCCGCTTTTCGCCGAGTTATGTTGCGAATCCTCCCGCTTCGCCACTGTGGCGTACCGTACGGTTACGGTCATGGGGGAACCTGTGACTCGCACCCTCCAGGACGAACTCGAGGAACTCCTGGGAAAGATCCGGGACGCAGTGCCCGGTCCCGCTCGTCCGGTCTGCACGGCTGAAGCCCGTCATCTGGCAGTACGTCTTGAAGCGATTCCGGAGGAAGACGGCTTCACGGTGACGATTACGGTCACGACGCCCGCCGAACATCCGGCACGGATCGAGGTGGGCACCACCCTCGCGCTTGAGGTCGATGGCAGGTATTTCATTGCCGTGCTCACCCAAGCCGGGTTTGCGACGTTCCGGTCCGTCCCGGACGGAGAGTGGAACCCCTGGTGGATACGGGGGCGGGACACGCGGGCGGGCGAGGACCCCGGCTTCGCGCTGCCGCTTCCTCGCCGACAGGCTGAGCTCGCGGCCGCGGGCGAGCGGAGCGATACGGCCGTTCTGAGGGTTGTTCTGCCCGATGCCCAGGGCACCCTCACCTTGCACCGCGAGCGGGACGGCAGCTACCTCGTTGAGATTGACCTTAGACACCGAGCCGACCAGCCCGTCGTGATTACGATGCGGTTCGGCAAGGAGGACGGCGATGTGGGAGTCGTCCTGATCCCGGTGCAGCGATCCGGGCTGGCACGCCTTGACGGCTTCTCCCCGGTCGCGCCGTGGCAGGCGTCGCTGGCCTCCGGCCCCCCGTTCCCGGCCCTGAGCGCGGCCTCCGTCGCCTCGTCTGTCCGCGCGTCCGCGAACAACGCGACGCGGCGCGCCTGGTCCGACATCGGGGACATCGTGCCGGAAATCCGTCAGGCGATAGGGCGGGAGCTCGAGGGCTAATGCGCCGCGATCGGACCGCGGAAGATACCGGCCTAGTACGGTGAGCCTCCGCTCCGACCTCACGCCCAAGCAGGAATTCGACGCGATCGTCGGACCCGAGCGGCTGTGGTGGCGCTACTGCCAGGACATCATCCGCGGCGTGCCCGGGAAAAGCGCGGACCTACAGCTCGGTGAGCTTTCCGCAGCCGAAAGGCGTCTCAGGGATCTCGGCGACGACCAGGCGCGTTCCGAGGATACTGCCCAGACCTTCATCGTGGCGGTCCACACGCTCGCCGAGATCACGAGGTTCATTGCTGGGCGTACCGCGGACGCGGCCCATGAGGCGCCGCCGGACACACTGTCGCGGAGCGCACGTTTCTGGGCCCACTCCGGCCTGCTTGCGCCCAAGCCGGATGGTCAACGGGCGCTACTGCGGGACGGGCGCCTTTCGTCGCTGGCGCCAGCGTTCCGGGAACCGGTAAGCGCCCTCGCCGGAATGCTAGGCGCCGAGCATACTGACTCACCGCAGGCGATGGTGCTGCTGACGGCACTGCGGCTGACGGGCGCGCAGCCCCGGCCCCGCCGCGCAACGCATGTCCCCGTTCTTTTCGATAAAGCGGGCACCGGGGTGAGCGGAGTCCTGCAGATCCGCGATCTTCCAGGCGGCCCGGCCGGCCTGTACCCGGATCCCGAGGCGATGAGCTTCATCCGTGCCGACGCGGCGTTCACCAGTGCCCTGGCGAACGCCTGGTTTTACGCCACCCGAGGCAGGGTTGCGGACACGTGTATCGTGTGGCGGCTGGCCCTGAACGACGGGGCTTCAATCCCGTTCCTGCGCGGCGAGTCCCTGGGGGCCGCGTTCGCGATCGCCCTGCGTGAGCACTTCAGGAAACATGTGTCGCTCACCCGGCCGTGGGCGCCGGTAGGTACCGTCTTCTTCGGCCTACGGCCGCGGTGCGCCATTACCGGTGCCATCGGCACCGGTGAGACGCTAGCCGCGGTCGGAGGCATGGAGGCGAAGCTCGAAGCGGCGCGGGCCAGCAAGTGGCGCCTGGTCGCGCCCGCGGGCAACCGGGATGCCGCCGTCCACGTCCCTGGCGGGCTGCACGTCTACTGGGCAGCCACCGTGCGCCAGGCTTCCCGCTACGCCCGACGCTGGCACCCCGTCCGAACCGGCATCGCAGTTCTCATCATCGCGCTGTTCGCGGCGGTGTCCACGGTTACCATCCGCGACAATCAGCTCACGAGAGTCGAGGACAGCGCCGCGGCAGTCCAGTTGGTTACCAACAGCCCCGCATTGAGCGAGTCCGACCCGGTCCTATCCAGGCTCGAAGCCGTCGCGGCATGGCGGCTAGCCCCCTCAGATCGCACCAGGCTAGCCATGCTGAATGCCGCGGCACTGCCGCAGATCGCGGACTTTACCGGTGCTGTCAGCGCGACCGATTCGGTCGCGTTCAGCCCGGACGGCACCCTGCTTGCCGTGGCCTTCGGCCGGGCTGGGACCGGGCCCAGTGGGGTGCGCCTGTGGGATGTACACACCGGGCAGCAGGCTGGCCTCCTCCAAGCCCGCGTCAGTTCCCAGGTCGGCAACGGATTTGGTCCCATGGCCTTCAGCCCGAACGGGAAAGTCCTCGCCCAAGGCACTGATGACGGCACCGTGGTCCTGTGGAACGTGGCGTCCCGCCGCCAGATCGGCGATTATGCGACCGACCCGTACGGTGTCGGCGCGGCCGTGTCCTCCGTCGTATTCAGCCCCGACGGGACGATGCTGGCCATCGCAGGCATCGATGGAACTGTGCAACTCTGGAATGTATCCACCGGCAGGCAATCAGGGTCCGCGCTCCGGCTCACGGATGGCTCGACCCCGCCTAGTGCCATCGCGTTCAGCCCGGACGGGCGAACACTGGCCGCAGTTGTCCCCAACACCTCTGTCGGGGAAACAGTCCCGCCGGGGACCCTTGGCGAGGGAACCGCTGCGCCGGGGGAACTGGTCCAGTGGAGTGTGGCTCGCCACCGCGAAATCGGAACAGGCGTTTCTCTTGCCGGTTCCGATGGCCCCATCCAGGGAGCGATTGTCTTCAGCCCGGACGGCAAGACACTGGCGGTCGGCAGTAGTAGACCGCAGCTCTGGAGCGTGGCCCAACGCAGGCCAATCGCCGTTTTCCCGGCACCACCAGGAGACCAGCCACAGGTGAACCTGCTGGCGTTCAGCTCCGATGGCAAGACCCTGGCCACGTACAACGGTAATGGCACAACCGAGATCTGGGATGTCGCTACCCGGCAGGTAATCACTGCTCTCCCGGCCGGCGGCAGTCCGGCCCGCGCCATCTCTCTCAGCCCGGACGGCACGATTCTCGCCACAATCACCGCCGACGGCACGACGCACCTATGGGACGTCGCCACCGCGAGCCCGTTCACCGCTGCCGAAGCTGTCAGTTCGGTGGCGTTCGCGCCAGCAAGCCGCGTCCTGGCCGCGACCGTGACTGGCCGCCCCGGGGCGATACGACTATGGGACACGGCCACCGGCCACCCGATCGGCACGCTGCCGTCGGCCGATTCCAGCGGTGTCGGCTCAGCCGCCTTCAGCCCCAACGGGAAAGTTCTCGCCGTCGGCTACAACAACGGCACGGCGCAACTCTGGGACGTGGCCTCGCGCCAGCCGATGGGAATGTCCCTACTCCATTCGGACGGATCCGCATCGAAGGACGATCCGAACCCACCCCAATTCGCGTTCAGCCCTGACGGGGAAACACTGCTCACAGTCGATTCCTGGGGCACGGTGAGGCTCTGGGACGTCGCCACGCAGAGCCCGGCCGGCGAACTCTCGTTGACCGACAGCGTCACGGCAGTAGCGTTCGGCCCTACCCCCGCGACCCTGGTCACCGCCGGTGAAGACGGGGTGCGGTTGTGGAACGCGACCAGCAAGCAACCCGAAGGAGGGCCCCTCAGCAGCCCGGACACGCCGTCCGCGCTGGCGCTCAGCCCCAACGGCAAGGTCATAGCTGCGGGCTACGACGACGGCAAGGTGCGGTTCTGGAACGCGAGCACGCGCCAGCAGATCGGCGCCACTGTGACGGTCGCTGCAGACAGTGATCAGGTTGACGTGATGGCGTTCAGCCCCGACGGCCAGACGCTTGCCATCGGCAGCGACGACGGCGCAGTCCGGCCGGTAGACGTCAAGACCGCGCAGACTATCGGCGAGCCGCTCATCGACCCGGGCTTTACCAGAGCGATCCAGGTCCTTTCGTTCAGTCCGGATGGCGGGACGCTGGTCGTGGGGGCTGGCAGCGGAACTCGGCTATTGCATGTCGGTTACCTTGTGGATCCCGTGGCGTATCTGTGCACCATGGCGGGCCACACGTTCACGCCCGCCGAGTGGAGGCAGGATGTCCCGGGGGTGGGATACCAGAATGTCTGCCGCTGAGCATCGACCGCGCAAGCTGTCTAGCCGCAGGCTAATATCGGTGCTCGTTACCGCGGTGCTGGCAGCGGGCTGTCTCACCTTTGCCGTGTCTCACTGGCAGAACGCCGATTCATCGGTACTGGATCTTTCCGGGGACACGGCCTGGCTCGTCAGCACCGTACCCGGCCTGATCTCCGAAGTCAGCGGTGCGGCCGGGACCCCCGATGCCGACGTGACAATCGCGGATATCAAGGGTCACTCCGTCCGCGTCGCCCAGGACGCGTCCACCGTACTAGTCGCCGATGAGAACACCGGCATCGTTCATCTCATCAACGCGTCGAGCTTCACCAGGGAAAATAGTACGTCGCTCGGCCCGGGGAACTCGTCGGCGATAAGCGACGGCACGGGCATATACGGGATCGATCCCGCTAACGGCAGCATTTCTTACACTACCCCGATGTCATCATCGGACGTGAAACACATCGCGCTCAATACCGCCGCAGGGAACGCGGAAGACGCCAGCGACGGGACTCTCTGGGTCACGGAGCCACTGACGGGCGCGGTCGCTCCCGTGCGTGACGGTGTGGCCGGCCAGCCGGTGCGTATCGCGCCGAAAGGCGACGATCTCACGGTAGCGACGGCCGGAGACGCCGCGGTTGTCATCGACGGAACGTCGGGACAAGTGACGGTGCTGCCGTCGGCCACGGCCGGCGGCGGGGCCGGGCCGCAATCGCCCGCCCGTCCGCCTGGCCAGCCCCTGGACCTGCCGCGCGACGGACTAAAGAACCTTGTTCCGTCGCCTCGGGAGGCCGGGCCTGTCGCGGTATTCGCGGCACCGGCCCTCCAACTGCTTATTCTGGTCGACGCTGCTGACTCGCGCATAACGACGGTCAGGCTCGCTGGCGCGCATTTTGCCGGCGCGCATTTCAGTCCGCCGCTGGCAGCGGCGGACAACCTCTATGTCGCCGACGGGAGCGGGCGCCTGCTCGTGTATGGCGCCAGCGGCGGCTTGCGGCAGGCCATCCAGGTGTCTCCGACAGCCGCTGACCTGGACGTCTTCACGCGCGACGGTCTGATCTGGGCTAACGATCCGACCGGGCCCGATGCGCTCGTCATCGATAACGGGACCGCGCGGATAATCCACAAGTACTCGGTCGCCCCTAAAAGAAAGGAACCGAAGACACGCGTCACGGGGCATTCGCCCGTCGTTTCCCCAACGCCGTCGGCGGAACCTGCGCACACGGAATCCGCACCGACGGAACCTGCTCCGGCGCAACCCTCGCGTGGTCAGGGACACACGCCGACGCCCAAGCACTCTGCCGGGCCAGGCTCCGCCGCTCCAACGCCTACCCTCGGGCCAAGCGGTAGCCCCACGCCCACGCCCGCGGGGACCACCCTAATTCCCACTGCCGGACCGACTACGGCACCAGTCGTGCCTGCACCCACCACACTGCCGCCTGCCCCGCCGCCGCCTCCGCCGCCTCCGCCGCCTCCACCACCGCCTCCTCCGCCACCACCACCGCCTCCACCACCCCCTCCGCCGCCTACTTTCGGGCCGCCCCCGCCTCGGGGATCGCCGCACTGCGGGGAGCTCGTCAAGAAAGGCGTGACGTTGACGCGGGATCTCACCTGCTCCAATGGAATTGGTCTTACGGTCGATGCGAATAACATCACGATCGACCTTGGAGGGCATACCCTCACTTGCACTGGCGGCGGCAATACATGCATACAAGCAGGCACTTTCGAAAGAAACGGCGCACTGAACAACCCGGCGAATATCACAATCGAAAACGGGACGATTGTCAGCGACGGAACGGCCGTGGAATTCTTCTCGACCAGCACGGCCAGCCTAGTGGGCGTCAACGTAACTGGCGAGGGAGCGGCCTGCGGTATCTCCCTCAGCGGCTCGCAGAACGTCCGGATCACGAACAACACGATTTCCAACTGCAAATCGGAAATAGATCGGTCAAACTATGTATGGGTGACCGGCAATACTCTCATTGACAGTCCAGTACAGCAGTCCTCCGATTCGCGGAACGTGTTCATCAACGGCAATCAGGGATAATTCAAGGGGCCCGGACCTGGCGGAACGACGGGCTGGCCACGCGATTCACCGTCGATTACCGCGTAGCAGCCGGGTTCCGCCATGTGCGATGCCCCTGACGCGGAGACGGCGATTCACCGTGGCCGCGTCTCGCAGCGCGGCCCGGGTGGCGTCACGGTACCGCCAGGCAGTGGCGGCTGATGCTTCCGAAGCCAATCCCGCGGGGTCGAACAGCGTGGTTGTCACCAGGGTGGAAAGCTGGGTGAGCTCGTGCATGCCGCGCTGTCCCGACGCCTGGGTGGCCCGGTTCGTGATCGCGGAGTTGGTATCCCCGGGAAAGGGTCTTGCCCCCAGGCCGGCGAGTTGCTCGAGCAGGTCGAGCCATGCGCCCGTGATGCGCTGCTCAGGCGTGCCGCGCGCCCGGCGGCGATGCCGCCGGATTCGCGGCGCAAGGAAGATCAGCGCCGCATGGCACAGGACGCCGACCGCCACCAGCGTCCACGCGATCCACAGCAGGAGCTGCCGCCTCGACGACGAGGGCGCCCTCGCCGGAGACGCGTGGGGAATCGAGCGCGGCGTGACCCGGGATGCCCGGGGCGGTGCGCCGGCCTGGCCGGCGGCCCCGGCGGGGACAGTCGCGCCTGATGGGTGCTTCGACTGCGGTGACGGTGTCGGGGTCGGGAAGAAAGGTATCCATCCTGCCCGCGCGAAATCTACTTCGGACCAGACCAGGACATCACCGCCGTGTACACGGTAAGTCTGGCTTGTTCCTGCACGCGAGCCGCGCGTGAAGCCGACCACCAGCCGGCTGGGCAGGCGCAGAATTCGGGCGGCGAGCGTGAAAGCCTCAGCGAACTGGGCAGTTGTGCCAGTTTGTGACGTGAGAAACTGGTGAAGATCCCCGACCGCGGCGCCCGCCGATGTTGTCGGGTCGTTGGTAAAGTTCCGCAGCAGGTACCGTTCAATCAGCCTGGCTTTCTGGAACGCGCTGGTGGGCGTCCCGGTGTCCGTGGCAGTGGCGGCGAGCTCGTAAAGCCCGGCTGGCAGGTTCTCCGGAAGCCCTAGGTCCTGGGCCGTGCCTGATCCGGCCGCCGGGCTGAGGGCCGCCAGTGAGGCGGCAGGCAGGCTCGGGACCGGTTCCGAACTGACCGTGAAGTCCATGCCCGGCCGCAGTTGAGTGCTGCTGAGCAGCATGCCGGTGTTGACGTCGACCGACAGTCCCGGATTTTCAACGCCGACCGGGCGGCCAGCTGTGGGGATGAGAACCCCGCTGAGGCCGCCGACCCGAAGGTCGGTCCTGACCGGCTGCCCGTGCTGCGCGCCCGGCGGCCACGGCACCCCGAGGCCGGCCGGGGTGAACTGGGCAGCTGACGTCCACTGCTCGCCGTCGAACTGGTCGAGGACAGCGATTTGCCAGTTCGCGGCCGTGCCGGGCTCGCCTTGGAACAAGTACTGGCCGGGCTGGGCCAGCCAGCCCGCGACCTGGCTCAACGGATTGAGCTGGCCAACCTGCTTAACCGGTACCGACCAGTACTGGCGCGGATCGACGGCGGTCCGGTGGGACAGGGCATCTAGTCCGGCGACGGTCGCCAGCCCGGTTATCGCCAGCGAGACAGCGACCGCGCAAACGCCGACCCGGAAGCCCCGTCCACGGTAAGTACCCCGGCGCCAGCCCGTCCCAGCCGTCTCGACCAGGTGAGCGGACGTGCTGGCGGGATGGAGCACAGCAACCTGGCGGGGAACTTGCAGGAGAGCGGCTGCGAGCCCGGCCAGCGTGAAGACGACCGCCTCGGGCGTATCGGATCCCGAACCGGGCACAGAAAACGCCAGCGCGATGATGAAAGCCACCAGTGCGGGCAGCAGCGGGGCGAGCACTACGCGCGCGCGAACGATGAATTCGGCACCTACGGCAACGGCTATCCACGTCAGCGTGAACGGGACAACCAGCAACTCCGGCTGCGGCGGCGCGGGCAGCGTGATGTTCAGTAGCTGCGCCCAGCCATTGACCGCGCCCTTCCCGACGGCTGAGAACGCGGCGCCGCTCAGCGCGAACGTCGTGGTCCCGGCGAACAACACGGCAGACGCCGACAGCAGCCAAAGCCCGACGGAGATCACCTGGTACGCGGCGATCGGGATCCGGCGGCGCGCTGCGGCGGGCACGCCGGCGAGGATGAGCGGAACCAGCGTCGCGATCGCGACCGGCCTGATCAGCGGCTGATAACCGAAGAGCGGGTGGAAGGCCAGCCCTCCCGCGGCACCAGCGATGCCGACCGGCAGCAAACGTGCCAGCGGCCAGAGTGAGCCCCGGACCGCGAACTGACGCGGTGCCAGCGAAAGCGTCACGATCTGTCAGCCTCCACGAGGTAGCAGCGCTGACTTCCACTGGTGCACCGCGTCGGCGGCGGTTGGCGCGCTGAACGCCAGGAGCCGGCCACCGGTAATCAGCCGCGGATCAGGCTCTTGCCCGGGATGCCCGGCGGCTTCCCGCCCGACGCGAGCAATGATCACCCGCCGGTAGAACTTGAGGAGCCGGTCGAGAACTGGCCCGGGGATTTGGGCGTCCGAGCCGGTTACCACCGTCAGGATGCCGTGATGAACCGTCCCCGGGTCTGGGTTCCTGGTCATTTCGCGCACCACGGCGGCCAAGGCCCGGCCGCCGTCGGCCCGGACCGTGACGAGCGGGTCCAGGAGGCGCCATACATCGGCCTTTCCGGTGCTGTCCCGCACTTTCACGTCGCCGGTCGTGCCGAGATGCACGAGATGGCCGCGCCGCGCGGCGGCAACAAGGATGGAGGCCGTCAGTTCGACGGCGGTCTCGAACGCCTCAGCCGGGCTGCGCGCGTAAGAACGAGGACTGGTATCCAGGAGCACCGCAGTGAGCGGGCTGGTCGTCTCGACATGCTCGCGGACGAGCAGGTTGCCCAGGCTCGCGGCCGCTTTCGCGCTTGCCCGCCAGTGCACGTACCGGAGGTCGTCGCCAGGTACGTATTCCCGCAGCGTGTGGAATGTCGGGCCGGCCAGGGGCGTCCGCCGCGACACGCTTCCTTCGCCTTGGAGCGACCAGACGGACGGCGTGGCAGGCAATGGATGGATCACCGGGTGAACACGAACGGAGACCGGGCCGGAGATCACCGTGACCCGGCGGCACAACCCGAACACGTCGCGCCGCTGCAAGGTGAGCGGGCCGATCCGCATGAGCCCCCGGTGTTCGCACCGGATTCGCAGGTCGAACGTCCGGACCTCGGCGGCGGCCAGAGACCTCACGGGCACCTCTCCCACCTCCGGCCCGTAAGGCAGGAACAAGCTAAATCGTGGTGACCGCGATTTGGCCCTGTTCTCAAGCCTCACCGTGACCGTTGCGTATTCACGGCGCCGGACCCGGGCAGGCGTAACATCCAGGGACGCGCTCAGCCTCGCCGTGCGGCTGACGAATATCGCCGCCCCCGATACCGCCGCGCACCCCGCTACCGCGGGTATCGCGAGATCCGCGTAGCCGACGGCATAGGCCATCCCGAACAATGCGACGCTCGCGAGGAGAACACTCCTGCCCAATGACGTCAGCACAGCCTAGCGCCTGGCCAGCGAGCGCGGTACGGGCACGGAGCGGAGAAGATCCTTGACGATATCGGCGTCGCTGAGGCCGCCTAGCTCGGCCTCCGGAGAAAGCATTATCCGATGCGCGAGCACCGGGACGGCCAGTTCCTGGATATCTTCTGGAATCACGAACTCGCGGCCCCATGCCGCCGCGCGCACCTGGGCGGCCCGGAGCAACGCGATACTTCCCCTGGGGCTGGCGCCGAGGCGGACGTCCTCCCGATTTCTCGTCGCGGCTACGAGCCGTACCGTATACCGGCGGATTTCTTCGGTGGCGTGGACTCGGCTGCCGACACGTATCATCGCAGAGACTTCCTTACCAGTGAGTACACGGGAAACGTGCCGCTGGCGCGAGCCGGGCGTCCCTCCGGTGAGGATGCCCATCTCGGTGTCCTCGTCCGGATACCCAAGATGGAGGCGAAGCAGGAAGCGATCGAGCTGCGCTTCGGGCAGCGCGTAGGTGCCGTCCAGGTCTACCGGATTCTGGGTGGCGACCACCATGAAAGGCAAGGGGACCGGATGGGTTACCCCGTCCACGCTGACGTTTGATTCTTCCATGACTTCAAGCAAGGCCGCCTGTGTCTTCGGTGAGGCGCGATTGATCTCGTCGCAGATGACAACATTTGAAAAGACGGGCCCGGGATGGAACTCGAACTCCTGACGCCGCTGATGATATATTGTCACTCCGGTGATATCCGACGGCAGCAGGTCGGGCGTGAACTGGAGCCGTCGGCAAGTGCCGTCGATTGATTCCGCGATGCCGCGGGCCAGCGACGTCTTTCCTACTCCCGGGACGTCTTCAATCAGCAAGTGGCCGCCGGCGAAAAGACAAATGACCGCATTAGTAATTTGTTCTGTTTTCCCAGCGACAACGTTTCCAATACTTGCGACAATTTCGTGGAACGCTCCCGCGAACCATGCAATGTCGGTTGCGGAGTCGCCAGGGCTGTCATAGATTTCCATGCGAGTATCCCCAAGGGAACATAGCGGGATGGTCCAGACATATCGCGACGATGCTAGCCCATCGCAGTTGCGGCCCGCCACCGGAACTGCCCAGTATCAGTGTTCGACCGCGACCGGCTGAGCGCATCGGAACAGAAGCGGAACGAAAGCTAAACAGCGTGCGAGCATTCAATCGCGGCCGGGCGCCGATGTAGGTGAGCCAACTGTGACAGGATGGCGAGATTGGGCTATTTGCACTTTTTCGGCGAGGTGCCCGCTCCCTGAGCTCGCTCGCCCGCAATTGCGCCGCATCGGATATGCGGCTAAATTGCGAATCCCCCCGGGAGTGGCTGGCCATGAACCCGGGGCTGCGCGGCTGTACAAGTGCCGCCTGACGGAGGAGCTGGCCAGCCACAACGACCCCGAGCCTGAAGTCCGCGAAATCGAGGCGACCGCTCCTGCAGCCTTACGCCGGGACCGGCTCATCCGCCGCACCGGTGAGCTGGACACCTGTGCCACTCGCATCACCACTGGTAGGGCAGGAATTTCCCGTCCAAGACGACAACGACCCGGTCGCCGCCAGGGTCGGGTTCGCGCCGGACATCAAGGCGGAAGTTGATCGCGCTCATGATGCCGTCACCGAACTCCTCGTGGATGAGCTCCTTGATGGTAGGGCCGTAGACCTGCAGCACCTCGTAGAACCGGTAGATCGTCGGGTCGGCCGGCACCGGGGTCTCCAGCGCGCCCCGGCTGGGCTGAAGCTGCAGGGCCTGCAGGACGTCCTCGCCCAGCTCAAGCAGCGAGCAAGCGGCCCTGGCCTGGGCTGCGGTCATCGGCTGCTGGCCAAGCAGCGCAGATGTCGTCCATGCCACGGGCCGCCCGACGGCTTCGGCTAGCTGGGACCAGGTCACGCCCAGCCTGACCTTAGCGGCGCGAACGGCCTCCCCCGCTTCCCTCTTGCTCAGCATCATGTTTCTCCAAACGACGGTCTGGCAATGTCGGTGTCGCACACTACGCGGCCAGTGTTCCAGGGACATGACGATCCAGGTCACAGCGACCCGGCTCGGACAGCGTCGTCGGCTGGGACGCATGCGCTTACGGCTTCTATGCCGGCACCGACGGCATCATCCCCGAACAGCCGTCACGGTCGGGATAATTCACCCATGGCCACGGGCTGGCCGTCGTACTCGCGAAGCCAATTGAGGACCAACATGGATGCTAACCTGACAGGCGTCGTGCCGGTCGTGCCGACGATCTTCCGTGACGACGAGTCTGTTGACCTAGAAGGCACGGCGCGCGTGGTCGACTACCTCATCGACGGCGCGGTCGACGGGCTGTGCCTGCTCGCGAACTACTCCGAGCAGTTCTCGCTGACCGACGCCGAACGTGACACCATCGCCCGCACGCTCCTTGAGCACGTCGCTGGCCGAGTGCCGGTGATCGTCACGACCAGCCACTACAGCGCGAGGGTCGCCGCCGAGCGCAGCCGCGACGCACAACACATGGGCGCGGCGATGGTTATGCTCATGCCGCCGTTCTTCGGCGCCACGCTCACGGTGGCAGGTCCCGCGGTGATCGAGTACTTCAGGCAGGTGGCGGACGCGATAGACATCCCGGTCATGGTGCAGGACGCGTCCTTGTCGGCGACGCCTCTGCCGGCCAGCCTGCTGATCGACCTGGTCAGGCAGGTGCCCCAGGTGCGGTACGCCAAGGTCGAAGTGCCGCAGGCCGCGGACAAGCTGCACGCGCTCGTCAGCGAGCTCGGCGGCAGCCTGCCCGGTCCTTTCGACGGAGAAGAGTCGGTCACCCTGATCCCGGATCTCGACGCCGGGGCGAAGGGCACGATGCCAAGTTCGATGGTGCCCGCCGAACTCGGCAAGGTCGTCCGGGGTTACCTGTCTGGTGACCGGCCTGGCGCCGTGCGCGCGTGGGAGGAATTGCTGCCGCTCATCCACTTCGAGAACCGCCAGTGCGGCCTGCGGGCACAGAAGATCCTCCTGCGGGAGGGGGGCATCATCGCCTCGGACCGGACCCGTTCCCCCTTCGGCCCGGTGTCACCCAGGACCAGGCTCAGCCTCATCGAACTGGCGGCGGCGCGCGACCTGCTGATCATGCGCTGGGCTGGTTAGGACGCACGCAACCACCCCTGGCCCGCATCGTCACCATGACGTTATTCCAGCCCGTTTCGTCCTACCAGCGAAGGGAGACGTCATGACAACACCGATCCTGGTCACGGGCGGTACTGGTACGCTCGGGCGGCCCGTGGCGCAGCGGCTGCGCGAAGCCGGCGCCAGCGTCACCGTCCTCAGCCGCCACCCCCGGGAAACCGCCGAAGCCATCCGCTACACGGCCGGCGACCTCAGCACCGGCGAGGGCATCGAGGCCGCCGTGCGAGGCGCCGAGGTCATCGTGCACTGCGCGGGCAGCAGCAAGGGCGACGAGCAGAAGACCCGCACGCTGGTCAGCGCGGCCAAGGAGGCACGGCACATCGTGCTCATCTCCGTCGTCGGCGCGGACCGGATCCCGCAGGCCAGCGCCATCGACCGCTGCCCGGCAGGGTCAGGCTGCTGCCGTTGTCGTTCGGGACGCGAGTGGAGCCAATAGTTGATGCGTTCGTGCGCTAGACGGTCATGCGATATAGCGCCATGGCTCCTGGATGTAGGTCCGGCCGGTCGGGGTCGTCCACGCGTGCCACCCTGGCTTCGGCTGGGTGACGGTCCAGCCTGCCGATTGTTTGACCTGATGGCATCGCCGGCTGCGGGCTCCGGCGTTGCACGCGTCCGTCCTTCCGCCCTTGTCGTAAGGGACGGCATGTTCGAAATCGCAATCACGAGCGGGTCGTGAGCAGGGCGGGAACGTGCACTCGCGGTCGCGAACCTGGATGAGGCGCCGCAGCCGCTCGCTTGGCTGGTAGGAGCTGACCTCGTACGGGTGGTCGCAGGAATGCGTGGGCACGACGTCAAACCGCACGGCCAGTGCCCGCCCGCCGGGAAGGGTTAGTGTCCACGTGCCCGCCGTTCGCGGGACGAATTCCCAGTCGCCCGGTGGAGCGCCGGAGCGCGGCTCGGCCGGCTGCGCCCTCAGCTCATTGAGCCGTGCCTCGCTTACGGTGATGTTGATGAGTGCGGGGAGCGCGTAATCGGTCATGCCCGGTGGCCGCGGCTGGTGCCGTCTGCCCCGCCCGGGGCGTGCGATGCCGTGGCCGACGGCGTAGCCCTGGTCGTCTACCACGGTCACTTCCCAGCGGGAGAACGGGGAACGGGCCGCAGCCGCCGCAAGGTCACGCGCCATGGCCGGATCGAGGGGGCCGAGCAGCCGGTTATCCCCCGCCCGGGCCGCGTGCCCTTGCAAGGTGACCAGCGGGACCGTTACCTCGGGCAGCGCCGGCTGGTCTCCTCCCCCGCCCGGGCCGCCGTCGCC
This sequence comes from uncultured Actinomycetota bacterium, assembly GCA_963767685.1. GTDB lineage: Bacteria > Actinomycetota > Actinomycetes > Streptosporangiales > Streptosporangiaceae > Trebonia. Next base: position 25,481 of record CAVYEZ010000001.1, on the reverse strand, counting down.
GTCGCCGTCACCCGGGCTTGAGCCACCGCCCGGATCCTCACCGCCGCCGTCGGGCCCCTCGTCCTCACCGTCGCTCCCGCTGTCGCCCGCAGGGTCAGTACGACTGCCGGCCTCGACGTCCTCCTCGTCCCCGTCCTGCCCGGCGTCCGGGGGTTGCGCGGTGGCGGCGCGGGCGAACGCGATCGCGTCGTCGGCGGTCACCCCGTTGAGCAGGTGAAGGTAGGCAAGGGCCTGCAGACTGCTTGCCGCCTGTCCGGGGAACGCGCCAGACGCCTCGTACTGCCTCGCGCGGGTAACGACCTTGGCGTGACCGGAAAGGGCCTGCGCCGCGGGCAGGTCACGGCCGGAAAGGCCGACCGCCCCGGATTCCTCACGGAACACCGTCACCCGGGCCCGCTCCCGTTCCGCCTTAGACCGCCGCCGCTCCGCCACGTCAGGGGCCACCGCGACCGCGGCCCGCCAGGCCAGCCGCTCCACCTGGAAATAGGTCTTCGCCGCCACCTCGTGCAGGATCAGCGCCTCGGCACGGGCCGCCTCGCTCTCATCCAGTGGCTCGAAGGTGGCCGCGATGAGCTTCGCCTTCGCCAGCGTGAGAGTCCCGTCGGTCAGCAGCCGACCGATGCCCGGCAGCCGCGCGCCCAGCGTCCAAGCCAAGCCGGCCAGGTTCCCCGCGGACACCGGCCCCATGGCCAGGGCGGCGGCGACCTCGTAGTTCAGTGAGTCGCTCCACCCGTCGGGCAGGTCGCTGCGCCGGCGCAGTAGCGGCGCCCCGCCGCCGTCCTCCCGCATCATCGCCCGCAGCGCGGCGAGCTTGCCCGCCGCCGCCCACGACTCAATGGCGGCCCACTGCCGCACCACCCCGACCAGCGCGTCGGTGTCCGCACCGTCGTACAGGTCATCCGGTCCCGCGGCGGCCTCTAGCGCCGCCGCGAGCGCCGCGGACGGCGGCGCACCGGCCCACGTCCCGTCGTGCTCGAAGCCGACCACGGGTGCAGGCTGGCTCTCGCCCCGGCCAGGCACCTCGCCCGGCCGCGGGTTGGGGCCCGCCTGCCATCCCATGGATCACCTCGTTCGATTGCCAGCATTATCTCAAGCCGTTAATCGAACACTACTCCGAGCCACCGACATTCCGGCCCGACTCACCGAGGTATGAGGTACTCGGCTCAACACTCGCCTCTGACAGGCCCATCTCTCGCCCTGGCCGCACCACGGCCGGGCCACCACCGGGAACCCGCACGTGTCCGGCGAGCGCGACCACCCACCCGAGCCAGCCGCCTGCCCCAACCACCCTTTCTCGGGTTTTCTCGGGTAATGGGCTTACGTACGGGGGACTGAGCCCGCTAAGGGCGGTCCTGGGCGAGCCGCGCCGTGGATTGAGTACGAAGAGCACGCCGGGGATTGAGTACGAAGAGAAGGAGAGCGACGTCGCGCTCGCAGCCGCCGCTGTCTTCGCTACTCAGAGCCGCAACGGCGCGCCGCGTTGCGGTGATTTGTCGCATAATGATCGCATGCCCCCCGAGCCTGCTGGTTGGGACATCGTCAGCGGAGTCGGCGTCACCGCCCTGGGTGTCGCGGGCATGCGCGCTATGGAGGGCCACCACGCCGAACCGCTGGTCCGCGATCCGTATGCCGCGGCTTTCGTCGCGGCCGCCGGCGGCCGGCTGCCTGACCGGATCCCGGTCAGCCCGGAAGAGGCCGACGCCGACCCGGAGTTCCCGTGGCCCGGCATCGCGCACTACGTGGCGGTGCGGTCGAGGTTCTTCGACGACTTCTTCGCCGCGGCGGCCGGGGCCGGGCTGCGCCAGGCGGTTCTCGTCGCCGCCGGGCTCGACACCCGCGCGTTCCGGCTCGACTGGATGCCCGGTGCGACGGTGTACGAGATCGACGCGCCCATGGTGCTCGCGTTCAAGGACTCGGTACTCGCCGGGCAGGGCGCCGCGGCAAGCTGTGACCGGCGGACGGTGGCGGCCGACCTGCGCGCGGACTGGCCGACGGCACTCAGGAAGGCGGGCTTCGACCCGACGCTGCCGACGGCGTGGCTCGCGGAGGGGCTGCTGCCCTACCTACCTGACGAGGCAATCGACCACCTGCTGCGTCATGTGCACGACCTCTCCGCGCCGGGCAGCCGGATCGCTGGCGACCGCGCGCCCAGCGGCGCCAGCGCCCTCGGCGCCTCCGTCGAGCGGGAGGTAGCGAGCCGAGGCGGCGAGGCATTCGCCGCGATCTGGGCCGCGGGGCAGCAGGACGACCCGGCTAGCTGGCTGCTCGGGCATGGCTGGACCGCCAGCGTCAGCCGGGTCTCCTGGATCGCCCGTGCCTACGGACGCCCCATGACCGAGTTGCGGCCGGAGAACCTGCGTGTCATGCAGCTCTTCACCGGCCAGCTCCGTGAGTAGCCCAGCGCTAGGGGCGGTCACGCTCGTCGTCGGCGGCGAGCTCCCGGTTCCAGGCGCGTGACCATTCCAGAACGGGCTGCAGGCTGGTGACCAGGCGGATGCCGGTATCGGTCAGCGTGTAGCCGTCGCGGGCGCGGGCCGTGATGAGCACGTCGGTGAGCTCGTGCAGCCGGCGGGTCAGCACGCTGGAGGAGATGTCGCCGCAGGCGGAACGCAGCTCGCGGAAGGTGAGCGGCCGGGACGCCTGCTGCAGCTCCCAGATGATCCGCAAGGTCCACCGGCGGCCGATGAGGTCGAACAGGGCCATGACCGCGCGGCCCGAAGTCGATCCGCGGACCGGCTGGCCCGGCCGGGGAGCAGCGGGGGGCACCGCGCTAACGATCCGGCCCGGCATGCCGGTGTTCCGCGCTCGCCCGCACTGGGCTGCGGGCCAGCAGCTCCCCCATGCGCTCGATCGCCGCCCGCAGGGTCCGGTAAGGCCGCAAGAACAGCGTCACGTGCACCAGCGCGTTCGAGCCGTCGCGCTGCTCGCGGAGCATCCCTTGCATCTCCTCACCATGAAAACGGGCGGTGAACGCCGTCACTGTCTCATTCCCAGCGTCCCACTCCGGCCCAGGGAGCACGTCTTCGAGTACGCGGGCGATCAGCGCAAGCACATGCGACGCGGACACGGCGCCGGCGTAGTCCGCGACGGGGCTGGAGAACGTAGCGTTCTCGGCCAGCAGGCCTGGCAGGGTTCCAGTCTCGCCAGACCGCCAGGCCTGAAGGATCACGGATCGGGTCATGCCTCTATATTAGAGGCATGACTGAGGACGAGACAGACGCACTGGTGACGGTGATCGCGGAGTACCAGGCGCATGCGGGCAGAGGGGACGAGGTAGCCATGATTCTGGCGCGCCACGTCGCCGCGACCCGGGCCGAGCCGGGCTGCGTCAACTTCACCGCGTACCGGGATCCTGAGGATCCTGACCATTTCGCCCTGCACGAGAAGTACACCGACGAGAACGCGTTCCAGGGGCACAGGAAGACCGCGCATTTCGTCGCCTTTGTCGAGGAGCAGATAGTTCCCCTCCTCCTCGACCGAAGCTGGCGCCGGTATCACGAAGTCCCAGCCGTGGGCGCGGTCCGGGCCAAGGGCAAGGTCATCGTCCGCATGATCGGCGGCCCCACCGCCGTGCTCGAGATCGGCGGGTTGCGCCTGGTGACCGACCCGACTTTCGACGAGCCGCGGGATTACCCGATCGGGCCGGGGCGCGTCCTGTCCAAGACGGCCAGCCCGGCCATCGGGCCGACCGAGATCGGCCAAGCCGACGCCGTCCTGCTGTCGCACGACCAGCACCCCGACAATCTCGACCTGAGCGGCCGGGACTACCTCAACCAGGTCCCGCTGGTACTGACCACCGCCAGTGCCGCCGCCCGCCTGGGCGGCAACTGCCGTGAGCTAGCCCTGTGGCAGCACACCGACCTGCCCCGCCCGGACGGCGGCACGTTGCGAGTCACCCGAACCCCAGCCCAGCACGGCCCCGACGGAACCGAGCACCTCACCGGAGAAGTCGCTGGATTCGTGCTATCCGGAACCGGCGTGCCAACCGTCTACGTCAGCGGCGACAACGCGTCACTGGACGTTGTGCGCGCCATCGCCGGACGGCTCGGCCCCATCGACATCGCCGTCCTCTTCGCGGGCGCGGCCAGGACTCCCCTGCTCGGCGACGCCTACCTCACCCTCACGAGCACCCAAGCCGCGCAAGCGGCCCAGATTCTCGGTGCCAGCCAGGTGATCCCGCTTCACTACGACGGCTGGAGCCACTTCACCGAAGGCGCCGACGACCTGCAGGCGGCATTCACGCGAGCCGGCCTGGCGGAACGCCTGACGCTGCTGGCACCCGGACGCAGCACCCCCGTGCAGGCTGGCACCTGAGCCAGCCCCCTTGAGCAGGTGGAAGCGAGCCTGCGCCGGTTCCGTGGTCCGCCAGCCTCGTCCGCACTGCGGAGTCACCAGGGGCGTCGGCCGCGGTGCGCCCAGGCATCCTCGCATTCCGAGAAAAGAGCTTCGAGCGGCCGGGGTCGACAATCGCCGGCAGTTAGTTGAGGTACCGGCCGAACCACTCGGTGACCGCCGCGTCCACGAGCTTGGCCTCGGCGGATTGCGGGGCGGGCTCGACACCTGGCTCCGCGGCGAAAGCGTGCCCCATTCCTGGGATGGAGGCCAGGCCGACGCGGCCGGGATCGGCGTATCGCCGGCCTAGTTCGGAGCGCAGCCGCTGTGCCTGCAGCGGAAAGGCCGGGTCATCCTCGGCTCCGGTGACCAGCAGGATCGCCGGCTGCGGGTCGCACGCGGCGATCTCCCCGGCACGGGCGACGAAGTCAAACCGGGCCGCGACCGCCCGGGATGCCTCGCTCCACGGGTAGCTCACCCCGAACCTGCGCTCGTTGGCGGCGACGACCTCGGCAAGCTGGATAACGGGGCTGATCAACGCGGCCGCGCTGACTCGCGCGGCCTGGCCGATCATCACCAGTTGCGCGGGAAGCGCGCCGATCGAGGCCCCCACCACGCCGATCGGGCCGTCGGTGACGGGCAGTTGGGCCCGCAACTCGGCGAGCACCGCGGGGAACTCGTCCACGGCCTGCGTGACCTGCGGCTCGAACGCCTTCAGCACCGCATCTTGATAGCCGAGCCGCATGAACTCCTCCAGCCCGCCCGGCAGCTGCCGCCTGCCATGCATTGGCAGGTCCAGGTACACGCGCCAGGCGGGGACCGCGTCCAGGGAAAGCGCCGAGGCCATCGCGGCCGCACTGCGCGGCGGGTCGTTCAGGTGCCAGGTGACGACCAGCGGCGCGGGCTCGGGGCCGTCCTGCCGTCCCGTGGGCGGCAGCGCCACGTACGGGACACCGGCTGCCACACCGCTAACTGCCGTGCTCTCTTCGCTCATCCGTTCCTCCCCGTTTGGCCGTGAACGGTAGTTCATCACCCGGGGACGACATTCCTAGGCTTCACGCCGGTTCCGTAGTCATCCACTCCGCCGATCCGATCGCCGCTCTACCGGGCCGAGATGCCGTCACGAGACAGTGAGAGCATCGGGAGTAATCAAGAAGTCGTTCGGGATATCGGGGTTAGGCACTGTGAGTTAGGCACTGTGAGCTGTATTGACCATCTGGTCATGCGGCCTCGGCCTGCAGCGCTTCGGTCACGGGCCGGCGGGCGCCGATGTGAGCGGCGACGGCGGTGAGCACGGCGATGGCCAGCAGCGTCCCGGCGACCATGACGGCAAGCCAGAGGGCAGACGGGATTGTCGTCGTTCCGCCGTTCTTCGCGGCGTCGTAGATGCCGATCCCGCCGGGGATGCCGAGCAGCGCCCCGGCCAGGGCCGGGAGCAGCTGCGCAGCGGACAGGCCGGCGGTGATCTGCGCCGGGGTGGCTCCGAGGGCACGGGCGAGTGCGGCCGGGTGCCGTGTCTCCACCGCCGTCGTCCAGGCGATGAAGACGGCGTTGACGGCGGCCAGCACGACGAGCGTGACCGAGACGATGGTGGTCGCCTGGGTTACCCGGGGACCGAAGGACCAGCCCGCTGCGGTCGCGTGCAGGACCAGAACAGCCACCAGGCCGCTCGCGGTGACGGCGACGCTGAACACACTCAGCACGAGCCGCCGTGGCCGGCGGGCGACAAGCCGGGCCCCGAGGAGAAGCGTTGCCGGCAGGTGCGCCGAGAGCCTGATCACCGCTGCCCGGCGCCGTGGCACCCGGGCCGAGTCCTCGAGCGCGGCCACCGTGCTCTGGCGCGCGGCCCGGATCGCCGGCACGAACGTCGCCGCGATCGCCACGCCGACCGCCAGCGCGATCACCAGGCCGGCCGTGGAGCCGCTCACGGCCGGGGCGTTGGGGGCACCGAGCAGGCCCGCCCCCGGCCCGCTGATCAGCGGCGCCGCCAGCCATCCGGCGAGCAGCCCCAGCCCGGCGGCGCACAGGCCGACCAGCACGTGCTCGCAGAGGAGCACGACGGCGACGAGCCGCGGCGTGCCGCCGACCGCCTTCAGCAGGCCCACCCGGCGGGTCTGCTCGGCCATGCGGCCGCCGACCAGCACTGCCACGCTGGCCAGCGCCAGCAGGGCGAGCAGCCAGCTTCCCGTGAACAGCACCAGCTGCATGTTGGCGATCACCTGCGCGTCCCCGTCGCGGATGCTCTGCCAGGAATACACGGACGGCGCACCCGGGGAGGCGCCGGCGTCATAGCGGCCAGCGAATGCGCTTGCCGCGGCTGGATCGGTGAGCTTCAGGTTCAAGAACCAGGCGACGGGTCCGGAGACCGCCGCGTGCGCGATGTGCCCGGCATCGGCTTGGGTCGCCCAGACCAGACCGGGGTTGTACGGGGTGGTGTTGAAGCAGCCGAGGCCGCAGGCCTGCGGATAGCTGGGGATGGCGGCCGTGACAGCGATTCCGGCCACCGTGAACGAGCTGCCACCGAGGCTCAGCCGGTCACCGGCGTGCAGGCCGAGCGCGTTCGCGAAGCTTGCCTCCACGACCACCCCGCCGGGCCGCACCCAGGTGCCCTGCAGCAGGCTTGGCTGATCGACCGGCGAGGGCGCGGTGCTGCGCCCTTCCACCTCGGCGCCCGCGGTCGTGCCGCCCGCCTGAAGCGGCGTCCACGTCACCGGGAACGGCCCGCTGTGCGCGGCCACGCCTGGGGCGTGCTCCAGCGGCGCGAGCTCGCCCGCACCCGCTGGCGTGGGCCCGGCCCGTCCAGGGCCCGGCATGACTGTCGCTACGACGTCCGGTCCGTTCGTCGCCGCCCGGGTCCGGCCGTACGGGTTGTTGGTCGTCCCCTGGATCGCGAGCGCGAGCGTCAGCGTCGCCGCCCCGGTGGCGATCGCGAGCAGCAGCAGCATCGCCTGGGCGGGCCGGTGACGGATGTCTTTGACCGCGAGGCGGCAGACGAGGTAGAGCTTTCCCATCGGTCAGCCCCCCAGCCCGGCGGTGTCGGCGAGTTTGCCCCTGGTACCGCCCGTGAGCCTGGTCTCGTCGGTGAGGGCCCCGTCGCGCATCGAGATCATCCGGTCGGCGGTGGCCGCGATCCGGGAGTCGTGGGTGACGATGATCAGGGTCTGCCCGGCCGCGTGCAGGCTCTCGAACAGGCGCAGCACCTCCACGGTGGCCGCACTGTCGAGGTTGCCGGTCGGCTCGTCGGCCAGGACCACCGCGGGCTGGTTGACGAGCGCCCGGGCGACGGCGACCCGCTGTCGCTGGCCCCCGGACAGCGCCGCGGGCAAGAAGGCGGCCCGGTCGGCCAGCCCGACCCGTTCCAGCAGGTCCGCGGCCAGCCGCCGGGCTGCGCGGGGCGAACGCCCGGCCAGCAGAGCGGGCAGCTCGACGTTCTCCACCGAAGTCAGCTCGTCCATCAGCTGAAAGGCCTGGAACACAAACCCGACGGCATCACGCCGCATCCGGGCCAGGTCCCGTTCGGACAGCCGGTCGACGCGCTGCCCGCCCAGCCAGACCCCTCCGGCGCTGGGCCGGTCCAGGCCGCCGAGCAGATGCAGCAGCGTCGACTTCCCGCACCCGCTCGGCCCCATCACCGCCACCGTCTCGCCCGCCGCGACGTCCAGGTCCACCCCGTCGACCGCGCGGACCAGCCCCGTGTCCCTGCCGTACTCCTTGCGCAGCCCGCGGGCCCGCACCACCGATGTGTCGCTTGTGTCGTTCATGGTCGGTCCTTCCGCCCGGTCCAGTACCGTTCGCAGGCCTCCAGCCAGCGCAGGTCCGCCTGGAGGCGTAGCACGATGCCCTCCAGCAGCGGAGCGGCCTCCGAGCCATCCGGCTCGGCCATCGCGGCGCGCTGGGCATCCCTCAGTCGGCGCAGCAGCTCGCCGCGCTGCGCCTCGATGACCGCCAGCGGGTCGGCCAGCCCGCCCGCCGCGGCCGCGATCAGCTTCAGGTGGAACTCCGCCAGCCCGGCGCCGGGCCAGCGCACATCCGTGATCCATTGGGTGACCCGCTGCTGGCCTGCCGCGGTCAGCGCGTACACCTTCCGGTCGGGCCGGTCCGGCAGCCCGGGCGCCTGCTCGCAGCTCACCACGCCGGCCTTCTCCAGCCGGGACAGCGTCACGTAGATCTGCCCGGCGTTCATCTCGTCGCCGACGGGGCCGAGTGCCTGCTGCAGCCGCGAGCGGAGCTGGTAGCCGTACGACGGCTCCTTGGCCAGCAACGCCAGGACTACTTCCTGCTGCACGGCATCCTCTTCCCTAACGGTTATCCATATGGATAGCGGTTATCCTAGATCCTGTCAAGGCCGGCCGCAGCGGCAGATCGTGTGAGGAGCCGTCTTCGGGTCGAAGTTGGACCAGCATTCGTTGACGCCCCGCCAGGGTCGCGGCGATGACGCAACGAGGCAGAGACAACGAAGGCCTCACGAGCTGTTCGCACGTATTGACAGGTCTCATCGTTGAGTTCATGCTCACTTGGGACAACGTTGTCCCACCTCCTGTGAGGGTGCGAATGAACATACGGAGACATCCGCGGGCGCGCCGGCTGCTGGCCGCCTGCGCGGGGCTGGTCCTCGGGCTCGTCGGCGCGGGCCTGGCCCCGAGCGCGGCGAGCGCGGCGAGCCTGTATCACGAGCAGTACCGGCCGCAGTTCCACTTCAGCCCGGCGACGGACTGGATGAACGATCCCAATGGCCTGATCTACTACAAGGGCGTGTACAACCTCTACTACCAGTACAACCCGACCGGGAACACCTGGGGCGACATGTCCTGGGGCCACGCGACGAGCACCGACCTGGTGCACTGGACCCAGCAGCCGCTGGCCATCGCGGGCAGCCCGGACGAGATGATCTTCTCGGGGAGCGTCGTGCTGGACTCGACGAACAGCAGCGGCTTCGGGACCAGCGCCAACCCGCCGCTCGTGGCCGTCTACACCAGCGCGTACAGCTCCGGGATCCAGGCGCAGTCGCTCGCCTACAGCCTCGACGGCGGCGAGACGTGGACCAAGTACGCCGACAACCCCGTTCTGAACCTCGACTCGCAGAACTTCCGCGACCCCAAGGTCTTCTGGTACGCGCCGACGAAAAGCTGGCGGATGGTCGTCTCGCTCGCCGCGCAGGACCAGATCCAGATCTACTCCTCACCTGACCTCAAATCATGGTCCCTGCTCAGCACGTTCGGCCCCGATGGCGACACCGCCGGCGTGTGGGAGATGCCGGACCTGATCCCCTTGGCCCTCGACGGCGACGCGAACAACGTCAAGTGGGTGATGATCGTCGGGGTGGACAACAAGGTCCAGTACTTCGCCGGCTCGTTCAACGGCACGACGTTCACGCCCGATGGGCCCGCCACCTACACGCCTCCGTCGGGCACGTTGTACGCGGGCTTCGACGGCGGTACCTACGACGGTTGGACCACAACCGGCACCGCGTTCGGCTCGGCCCCGGCCACCGGCACCCTGCCGAATCAGCAGACGGTCTCCGGCTACGTCGGAAGCGGCTTCGTGGACAGCTACAACGGAGGTGACGCCTCAACCGGAACACTCACGTCGCCGACCTTCACCGTCGACAAGCCCTATCTCAATTTCCTGGTAGGCGGTGGGGACGATCCGTACGTGTCCGGCTCGGTCTACGACAGCCCGGCACCTGCGGGCACCGTCTTCGACGACTTCTCCGGGCCGGGCTGGGGAACGGGCTGGACGGCGACCGGCTCCTTCGCGAACGCGGGTCCGACCACGGAGACTCTGAACGGCCAGAAGGATCCGAGCGTGCTCGACACTTGCGTCGGCGGCTGCGACTCGGCCACCGGCACGATCACCTCGCCCACGTTCACCGTCTCCAGCGACTACATAGACTTCCTCATCGCGGGCGGCGACCACCCCGAGGGCCAACCCGGCCCGACCGCCGTCAACCTGCTGATCGGCGGGAAGACCGTCGCCTCGGCCACCGGCGACGACAGCGGCGACATGAACTGGGTGAACTGGCAGGTCGCCAAGTATCGCGGCCAGCAGGCGCAGATCCAGGTCGTCGATCAGAACGACGGCAGCGGCAACGTGCCGTGGGCGCACATCATGGTCGACGACATCGTCTTCGCGAACATGCCCGCGGCTCCGTACGACCGTCAGGCCGCGGTGGACCTCGTGATCGGCGGCAAGGTCGTGGCCTCGGCCACCGGCGAAGACAGCGAGCAGGTCGACTGGAGCAGCTTCGACCTGCGCAAGTACCAAGGCAAGCAGGCCCAGATCGACATCGTGGACCACGCGACCGAGGGCTGGGGCCATATCCTCGCCGATCAATTCACCTTCGCCAGCCAACCGGCTCTGGGCGGGGCGGCGCGCAGCAACTGGGTGGACGACGGCGCGGACTTCTACGCGTCCGAGACCTTCGCCGACGCGCCCGGCGGCCAGCAGATCATCCTCGGCTGGATGAACAACTGGACCTATGGCCAGTCGATCCCGACATCGCCCTGGCGCAGCGCCGACACCGTTCCGCGGGTGCTGAGCCTGAACACGGTGAACGGCGTGCCGACCCTGGAGCAGACCCCGGTTTCGAGTCTGGCCTCACTGCACACCGGCTCACCGACCGTGCTGCACGGCACGAGAGTACATCCGGGTACGACATCGCTTCCGGTCAGTGGCGGCGAACTCGACATCACGACGACGCTGAACGCGGGCAGCGCCGCGGACTTCGGCCTCGAGGTGGATACGGGTACGTACTCCGACGGGAAGCCGCAGTACACGAAGATCGGCTACGACCGGGGCACCGGCGAGGTCTACATCGACCGCGGCGCCTCCGGCTACACGACCTTCGGCGCCGGCTTCGCCCCCGTCCAGAGCGCCAAACTCGCGCTCAGCGGCAACTCCGTCACCCTGCACGTCCTGCTCGACGCGTCGTCGGTGGAGGTGTTCGCGAACGGCGGGCAGGTGACGCTGACCGACCAGATCTACCCGGACCCCGGCAGCACCGGCGTCGCCGCGTACGCGAACGGGGGTACGGCCGTCGTCACGAGCCTGCGCGCATATCAGATGGGGAGCATCTGGCCGTAGTGCTGACACGAATCCTTGTCCGGGCGCCCCGTTCCACAGTAGCGACACGGCGTCCGGACACGGATTCGTAATCTTCCGAACGGTTCGGACTACCACGGCCTGAGCCTCTACCGGGTCATCGACGGGCGGGTCGCCGAGGCCCGGCACGCCCTGATCGGCCCGCCGCCCGCCTGACCACCAGGCTGGTCAGATCCGGAATTCTTCGAGCATCGTGGCGCTGCCGGACGCCCGGTGAAAACCGGTGGCGGCAGCCAAGGGCTCCTGGCTACGCTCCTGCTGCCCATCCGCCGTGCTAAAGGAGGCCGCCATGTACCGCGATTACGATTCCGGGCCGTCTTTTTGAACCGACGAGCAAACGCCGCAAGGGGTTCCCTCTAGTGAGTCCCGCGTAAAGCGCGGCGACCGCGTCGTCGGAACCGGCAAGGAGCTGGTCGAGAAACTCGGCCGCAACGACTTGTGCCCGTGCGGCTCCGGTCGCCGGTTTCCGCCGTTGCTGCCGGCCCACCGGCCGCTACGACGGCGGCAACGCAGGCTATTACGTTCGTGACCGTCGACGGTAACTCCCGTGCCGGAGGCTCCTGCCGACCCAAGACAGCGGGCGCCAGGAGCCTCATCGGAACAAGGACGGACGGATGCCTTCTCATGGAAACGACTAGTGACCGTGTCGATCTAGGCATGGGAGTCATCCACGCGCCGTTCGGACCGATGGTTGCCTGGAGTTTGACTTTCTGACTAGAATGGCCTTTTGAGTCAGTTAGTCATCACCGGAGGTGCGGGCATGGGAGCGTTCACGGGGAAAACCGCCGTGGTGACCGGCGCGTCCAGCGGGATCGGGCGGGCGATCGCGCTCCGCCTGGGGGATGCCGGAGCGCACGTCTTCGCGGCCGGGCGCCAGCAGGAAGCGCTCGCGGGCACGGCGGCGGCGGTGGCCGCGGCCGGCGGCGCGGCCACCGCGGTGCCGGCCGACCTGCGGAGCCCCGGGGAGGTGCAGGGCCTGGTCGACCGGGCGATGGCGGACACGGGGCGGCTGGACGTGATGGTCAACAACGCCGCAGTGTCCTTCCGCGGCCCGATCGCCGACGGCGACCCGGCCGCGTGGCGGGAAATGCTCGAGGTCAACGTGCTGGCACTGGCCGTGGGGTCGCAGGCGGCGGTCCGCGCCATGCGAGCATGCGGGGCGCACGGGCACATCGTCAACATCTCCTCCAGCGCCACCCTCCAGCCAGCGCCGGGCTTCTACGGAGCGACCAAGACAGCGGTCAACGCGATCACCGCCTCGCTGCGGCAGGAACTGGAGAACGACACGATCCGCGTGGTCACCGTTATCCCGGGCCTGACGGCGACCAACCTTGGCCGCCACCAGCCGGCGCTGGTGCGCGGCCTGGCCGCCTCGCTCGGCGAGGAGGCCGGGCCGCCGCCGGGAGGGCTGTTTCCACCGGAGGCGCTTGACCGCATCGCGGCCGCCAGCGGGCCGGGCCTGGCCCAGGCCGACGACGTGGCCCGGGCGGTGCTGTTCGCGATCAGCCAGCCCATCGAACTGAGCATCTCCGAGATCATCGTCCAGCCAGCCAGACGGCTGCCCGTTCCGGCATGAACCCGCCCCGCGGGGACGCCGAGGCCCGGCGCGCCGCGATCCTGGACGCGGCCCTGCGGGTATTCGGCCAGTACGGGTTCCGCCGCACCTCGATGGACGACATCGCCCGCGAGGCCGGGATCGGCAAGGGCACCATCTACCTGAGCTTCACCAGCAAGGACGAGGTGTTCCGGGCGCTGAGCGAGGCATTGTCGGAACGGATGCTAGCTGGCGCCGAGGCCGCCAGCCGCGGGGCCGGAAGCACGGCGGAGAGGCTGGCGGCGATGAGCGCCGCCTGGTTCGGGACCTACGTGGAGACGATCTGGCGCTCCCCGCACGCGGCCGACCTGATGGATGCCAAGCACCGGCTGGTGGCCGGGCTGGTTACGCAGGCCGCGGGCCGGTACAAGCAGCTGGTCCGGGGTGTTCTCGCATCAGCCGCCGACAGCGGCGAACTGGACCTGGAGGGGGCCGGGCTTACGGCGGACACCGCGGCCGAGTTGCTGATCGCGGCCGGGCGGGGGCTGGAGTCCAGCACCGACGTGCCGGGCGACTACCAGCGTTACCTCGACGCTCTCGTGCGGGTCATGGTCGCCGGGCTTCAGCCGAAGCGGGAGAAGTTATCCGGGCGGTCGCCTGCGCCGCATGGTTTCCCTGACTTCCGCTGACCGATCCCGAGCGTTAGTCGTCGTACTCGTCGTGGTCGCGGCCCTGCGGGCGGCCGGCCTTGCGGCCGATCCCGTCGCTCCTGCCCTTCGGCTCCTCCCAGTCCTCCTGTCGGCCGAGCGCGGTCGCTCCCGCTAAACACACAGTATCCGGATGGTCTAGGCGCCGTCTCGCCTGTCGCTACGACCTCGGCGAGCATCACGCATCCCAGGCCATCCCTGTGTGCCCCGATTCCCAAGCTCACCAAATGCACCACGTATGCCCCGCCCTAGTGCCCCAAGGTGCGTGCTGTGGCCAGCCATCCCTCGCGCGCACTGGGGTAGAGGGGCGCCCAGTGCGCGGACGACCGCATCCGCCCGTTGCTGACCCGCAGGGATCGGGTGAGAGACGTCAGGTGGTTCCCGAAAAGCTTGGCCGCCCGGCCTGGAACCCGCAGCCACGGCGTGCGTCCGGAGGCGGCGGCCAGCGCAGCGGAAAAGTCCCGCTTGGTCAACGGCACGTCGTCGACCACGTTGTAGATCCCGGCCGGCGCCTGCATGGCCGCGGCCACGGCAGCGCCAGCGTCGGCCATGTGGATCGATGACTGGTAACCGTCAGGGTCACCCATCGTCAGGAGCACGTGACGACGGGCCATCGCCAGCATGTGCTCGCTGTGGGCGGCTCCCGGCCCGTAGAACCAGCCGAAGCGCAGGACCACCCCCGATCCCCCGGCCTCGCGGAACCGGGCGTTGGCCGCCTCGGCGCAGTGGTTGCCTTCGGCCATGGGGTAACGGTCGGTCGGGTCGTCCTCGTGTAGCCACTTGTCGCCGCCGTCGGCGTAAAGCATGGCCACGGACTCCTGCACCACGCGGCCCACTCCTGCAGCAAGGGCGGCTTCAACGACGGCCGCTGACCCCTCGGTCCGCACCCGCTGGTTCGCCGCCCAGGCGCGAGTGCTCATGAACTTGCTCATGGGCGGTATGGCGGTGGCCAGGTTGGCCACCGCGTCGTGCCCTGCGAAGGCCCGGCCGAGGGCAGCCGGGTCGAACAGAGATACCTGCACCGGCGTGATGCCCTGGCCGGACAACTGCGCTGCTTTGGCTGAGGTACGCGCCAAGCACGAGACGTCGTGGCCGGCCGCGACCAGTGCAGGCAGGGCGTGGCCTCCCAGCGCTCCCGTGCCTCCTGTAACGAACACCCGCACGGCAACAATTTACCTGTCCCGGCTCGAAGTAGCGCGCACCTGGCTGGCGGTGGATCAAGCAGCATGATTAAGCAGATGCGATCAAGCCGGCATTAGATAGCCTCGGATGCTTCCTCTAACAACACATTAACCGCGCGGGTTACACCTCGTCGAGCGATCGCGTTTGGGAGCCAGCTGGTTTGTGGCGGGAGTCTGCGGCTCGCCATAGCACCCCGGAATAGCCTGGCATGCGCTGCCTGTCAAACCCGTTGAGACATCAGGCGGCTTGATTTATCCCTGTGGTCTCCTGTGACTGGATGACGGGGCGGGGCTGGTTGATCCAGACCCGGCCGGGCAGGCCCGGGGCCAGCGGGCGGCACCCGCGGAACCTGTCCGGGCGGGCCGCGAAAGCGCCGTCGAGGACCTGCTGGCGGCGTTCCCTGATTTCCCGCCAGGTCCCGTCGTGAACGGAATCCGGGGTATTCAGGCCGATCCCGGAATGGCGGTGCTCGCCGTTGTAGTAGCTGAAGAACAGCGAGCAGAAAAGCCGGGCCTCGTCGAGTGACGTGAAGTTCCCCGGGAATACCGGGCAGTACTTAAGGGTCTTGAACGCGGCCTCTGAGTACGGGTTGTCGTTCGACACGTGCGGCCGGGAATGAGAATCGGTAATGTTCAGGTCAGAAAGGAGCTGGCTGACCGGTTTTGATGTCATCGAGGTCCCGTTGTCGGCGTGAATGTAATCCGGGCGGGCGCCGCCGTTGGCTGCGATCGCGTTCTCGATGAACGTTTTCGCGAGGTCGCCGGTCTCGGTCACGTGAACTTCCCACCGGATTACCTTGCGGGAGAATATGTCGAGCATGACGTACAGGTCGAAGTAAAGGCCCCGCCACTGCGATTTCAGCTTGGTGATGTCCCAGGTCCAGACCTGGTCCGGCCCGGAGGCGACGAGCTCGGGCCGGACGCGGGGCGGGTGCGCTGCCTGGGCGCGGCGCTCGCGGACCTCGTCCCGGGAGGCCAGGACCCGGTACATGGTGCGGATACTGCAGTAGTACCGGCCTTCGTCGAGCAGCACGGCCCAGGCCTGGGCCGGGGACTTGTCAGCGAACCGGTCGCTGTCGAGCACGTCCAGGACCTGCTCCCGTTCCTCCTCCGTCAGGGCGGCCGGGTGCGGGGCACGCGGGCCGGACGGCATTCCGCTTTCCGCTGGAACCGGGTTTCCCCGGCGGTGGAGAGTTGCCCGTGATATCCCGAGAATCCTGCACGCCGCTGTTTTCGAGGAAAGCGGCACCAGGTCCCCGAATGCCGAGTCCATTACTTCCGCGGCTTCTTTTCTGAGTCCGCGCTCTCGGAGAGCAGTTCCAAGAGCGCGTGCGCTTTTCCCACGACCTCCAGGGCAGCCTTCGTGCGGGCCAGTTCGGCTGCGAGCTTTTCGTTCTCCTTCCGGAGCCGCTCGTTTTCCGCGTCGCCCGCGTCCCGGGGCGGCCGGCCGGGCCTGCTTTCCGGGGCGGCCTCCCCGGCCGCGGCATCGCGTGCTCGGCGCCATTCGGAAATGCTCGAGGTGTATATCCCCTCCCGGCGCAGCAGCGCGGCCCGCTCGCGAGGGCTTTCCGCGTTCTCGTACTCCTCGAGGACCCGGAGCTTGTATTCCGCGGTGAAAGCCCGGCGCTTCGGCCGGCCTGCCCGCGGCCCGTCGGAGGAGGCCATCTTCCCATCCTGCCCGGTCCGGGCAGCGATCACGTCCGCGATCGACATCGTCACTTCTGGTTAATCCTGTCTCGCCCTGCGCACTGATATTTACAGGTTCATCCTGTCTCATGCGAGTCTGGCAGAGAGGGATGACGCGGAGCAGCGGTACCGCTGTCGTGAAGACGAACACGCCGTCCACGATGAACGTCCACGGCACCCGCGGCCAGTTGGCCGTCCAGTTCGCCGTGAGGTCAAGGACCATCACCGCTACGGCAAGGTAGACGGCCTCCCGGCGCACGAGCCCGGCGAGTACCACCACCAGCGGGTCGAGAATTATGAGCGCGACGAAGAACACCTGGATAAGAACGGACCCGAACTGGGCGTAGGCGTGAATCCCGCCATGGGTCATCCAGACGACGTGGTCACCGGCCCCTTCAGCGAACCCGATCATGTAGACGGCCAAGACCCAGCGCACCCACACTGGCACCTGCGCCCATCTGTGCCGCACGGTCGCCCTTACCTGCCCCGTCATTGCGTGATCGTAACGCACCGGGGATTCCGTCTCATGACGTGTGTGGATACCAGCCAAGTTCGTAATTAGCAGCCGGGCGGCAAGGACAACATTAGTCAAGTGGGCCGGGTGACCCTGTGCAGTGCCCTGACATTGCCCATACAGCCACGTGAAGCGGTTTATTCGAAAACGTAGCTTGTCGCTGTCATGGGTCTGCTTCATACCTGTATAGGACTTAATGTCCGGTTTACTGGATGGGGGTTCCTGACTCTGGCCTGACTCCGCTGGCTCGTCTTCCCTGCCTGGACTGGGGTTTCGGGTTGCCGCTCCTGGCTTTGGTGGGCTGGGGCTTTCCGTCCGGGTGGCCGGGGCCTGCGTGCCACGGATGGCGTTCGTGGCCGGGGTGGCCTGCCCGGTGCGGGCCTGCGGCGGGCTGGGGTTTCCCCGGCGGCGGCTGGCGGGGGCTGGTTTTGACTTTGTCGTCCGGGGGCTGTCAAATCGCCCTTTATTTGACAGGGCGCGGCGGCTTGGACGATTGGATTGCGGGGGTGGGGGAACCCACCCCCGGCAGGCGCAGGCCCTTGCCTTTGACCTTGCCCTTGATCTTGGCCTTGGCCTTGTGGCTGTAAGGCCGGCGGCCGGTGAGAGGGCGGGCGCGCGGGCGCTGCTTTGTGCGCCCGTGGGTGACCGCCGTGACGACGCTTCGCGTAAATACGATCCCTCATCCTTGTCCTTGTCCTTGTCCTTGTCCTTCCTTGGCCTTTGGCTTGGGGCCGGGCAGTCAGGCGGTGGTGAACGCCGGTATGAGGTAGCGGACGGTGCGGCCCGTGAGGGTGTGTATGCGGATGTCGCGGATGGTGAGGCGCCCGGCGGCGGGCAGTGCGGGGGGAAGGAGGGGCATCACGTCGGCGGCGGTCCACGGGTGGAAGGCGAGGGCGATCGGGCCGGCGGCGGGGGCGTCGTCAAGGGTGGCGGTAAGCGTGGCCGCGTCGGTGCGGGTGGCGGTGACGGCGAGCGCCGGGCGTGGGATGCGGGCGGTCCACTGGCGCGGGCCGGCGCGGCGGGTGGTGGTGCCGGGGATGGCGGCGGCGATGGCCTGGGCGTGGCGGCGGGTCGTGGTGATGTCCCATGCCGGGCCGCCTTCGGGGCCGCTGGCGGGTGTGATCTGGGCGGCGGTGGCTGTCACGCGGGTCTTCCTGGCGGGGTGACCGGGGTGCCCCGTACGGGGGTGGGGGCGTCCCTGGCGCTGCTGGCGGTGCTAGGCGGGGTGGCTGTCGATCCACTGGTAGACGCTGGACTGCCACCAGCGCAGTTCGCGGCCGACGCGCTGGGCGTGCAGTCCCCATTTCCGCCATCTCCTGGTGACGGTGGTGGCGGTGACGTTGCCGCCGAGGATCTGGGCGACCTCGGCGGAGTTGAGCAGCTTGTCGTCGGGGGCCGGGCTGTCGCGGGCCGGGTCGGGGTGGGTTGTCATCGTCGCTCCTTGCAGAGGGTGGGTGCTGGTCTCTCCCTGGTCGTCCTGGTGGTGGCGTCCGCTGACGGGCACGGGCCGGGGAGCGCGGGCTCCCCGGTCGCGCGGGCTGGGCGGCTGTGCCTTGCGGCGGGCGGGGCGCGGGCTGGCACTGGCTTGCCTCCTTCCGGGTCAGTCCGGCGCTAGCTCTGGGTAGGCGGTGAGGACGAGCCAGAGCAGGGCGGCGGCCTGGATGGCGGGGGCGGACGGGGTGCCGGGGATGAGGATCGCGGCGGCTGCGGCGAGGGCGGCGGCTGCGATCGCGCGGGCGGTGATGCGGGCGGGCCTGCCCCGGGTGAGGCGGCCGGGTAGGGCGGCGGCGGCCTGCCAGGGGGCGGGGAACTCGGTGTTCACGCGGCCTCGGGCTGGGTGGTGTCGTCGTCTTCGGGGGCGGGGCGGATGACGGTGTAGATCTCGTAGGTGACGCCGTCGCGGTCGAACTCGGCGGACGCGTAGGTGTTCCCGGGGATGGCCGTGGGCCGGGTGGTGACCTCGGTGCCGTAGCGGGCGGCCCATTGCTGGAGCGCGTCCCAGATGTCGGGGGTGTCGTACCGGGAGACGAACAGGCTCGCTGCGGGCGGGCTGTAGTCGTGGCAGTTGATCGCGCACGGGAGGGTTAGCCCTGCGTCGCGGGCCTCGTCGATCAGCGCGGCGGCGTCGCGGGCGATCTGGTCGACCGTCAGCCGGGGGCGGGCATCGTCGGTGGGCTGGGTGTTCACGGCGGTTCCTTTCTGGTGGGCCGGCGGGCGGTGCTGCCCGCCGGCGTCCGCCCGGCGTGGCGCGGGCGGGGGCCTGGGGTGCCGGCGCTAGGGCTGGCGGGGAAGGGGCACGGTGGGCCAGCGGGGCGGCTGGCTGCCCGCCGGCGGGGCCCTGGTTGCCGCCGTCGCCGGGGCCGGGCCCGGGGGGCGGTGGCGCGGGCGCGGTGGCAGGAGCGGGGACTACGTGCACGTAGGTGGCGCCGCCGTGGCGGATGTAGGCGGCCTGGCCGGTGTCGAGTTGCCGGATGCGGTCGGGGTCGACGGTCCAGGTGTGGGCGACGCGGCTGGTTCCCTCGTCGCCGGTGACGCCGGCGCCGAGGAGCTTGCGGCCTGATTCGAGGACGCGGCGGGTTCCGGCGAGGCTGATGAGCGGCTCGGGTGAGGGGGTGCGCAGCAGCCAGATGCCGCCGTCTGCGGTGCTGGTGATGCGCTTGCGCTCGTCGTCGTCGGCGCCGAGTCCTTCCCAGGACTGGGCGGATACCTGGACGCCGAGGCCGAGTGACCGGCCGCGCTCGTAGAGGTTGGACAGCGGGACGCGGCGGGACACGGCGCTGTAGTCGTCGGCGGCGAGCAAGATCGCGCGGCGGGGGCCGGTCGTGGCGGCGCGGGCGACCAACTCGGTTAGGGCCATGGCCTGGGCCTCGGCTACCGATGCCTCGGCGGTCCCTTCGAGGATGCAGTACCAGGCGTCGGCGTCGGTGAGGCGGGCCTGCCCGTCGAGTGAGTGGCCGAGGCGGTCGAGCAGGACGGTGTAGCGCATCGCGATGTCGCCCAGGTGGGGTTTCGCGGCGGTGACGCGGGACAGGTCGGCGGGCCGGCCGGCGGCGTAGGCGCGTTCCAGCCAGCCGGGGCTGAGCCGGGCGAGGAAGTCGGCGGACGAGCGGGGCGGGCCGCCGGGGGCGTGTACCGCCAGGGCGATCACGGCCTGCGAGATGTCGGCGTAGTAGGACGCTGCCCCGTCGCCGTGCTCGATGAGCTGGTGCAGCAGCACGGCCAGCTCGCGGGGGGCGATGTCCCACATGTTCAGCGGCACGTCGGGCCAGGTGGCGAAGCGGCGACAGCCGGCGGCGGCGAGCGCGGCGCGGGCCTGGGCGGCCTTGGCCCGGCTGTCGTGGCCTCCTTTGGCGTCGATGACGACCAGCAGCGGGCGCGGGCCGCCGGCGCGCAGCGCGGCGCGCGTCCAGCCGGCCCACAGGCGGATCATGAGGGTGGTCTTGCCGGTGCCGGTGGCGCCGACGATGACCATGTGCCGGCTGAAGTCGGCCAGGGGGACGGCCAGGACGCGGCGGTAGGGGGCGCGGGCGGCGCGGATGACGGTCCCGGCGGTGATGCCCCGGCGGGTGGTGAGGGGGACGCGGCCGGGCTGGGCGGCGTCGCGGCGGGCGGTCGCGGCCTGCCGGCGCCACTGGCGGGTCTCCCACCACACCGGGGACAGCGCGGAGGAGCCCATGAGCCCGTGGGTCATCTGGTGGCAGCGCCACCACCACAGCGCCGCGCCGATCGCGAGGCCGGCGGGGACGGCGAGCGGGGCGACGGTCAGCAGCGCGGCCGGGACGCGGGCCGGGCGGAGGAGGTCAAGGGTGGCGGCCCGGTAGTCGGTGAGGGGCTGCCTCGCCCAGGTGACGAGGCGGCCGGGCTGCCAGGGCTTGTCCTGCCAGGCGGCGGCGGCCACGTAGACGCCGGCCATGGCCAGGGACGCGGCGGCGGCGCGCAGCAGCCGGGCGGGGTGCATGCCGGCCAGCCACGCGGCGCCGGCGGTGACGGCGGCCACGATGAGGAACGGCCACAGCACGGCGAGGACGCCGGTAATGGCGAGCATGGTCACGGCCTGGGCAATGCGCTCCTCGCGGTCCCGGTCGGCCTGGCGGCGGGCGTCGTCGCGGGCCGGGTCGCGCCACATCAGGCGGCGTCCCGCATGAGCGCAACAGCGGGCAGCTCGCGGACCAGCACGCGGGCGGCCTGCTCGGGGCGGAACTGGCCGGCGGCGCGGCTGACCACGGCGAACGCGGCCGGCGCGCACAGGTAGACAAGCTGCGCGTACGGCTGGGCGAGCAGCCCGGCCATGATCTGCTGGGTGCGGGCGGCGCCCTTCGGGGTCAGCTCCACCTCAACGCACCACGTCTCCCCGCCGCGCGGGCTGCCGGGGATCGACGGCCACAGCGCCTCGGCGTCGGGCAGGTGCCCGGCCTGGCCGGCGGCGGGCCGGCCCTCGCGGATCCGCCGCTCGCACTTCCACCAGGCGCGGCCGGCCTTCCACGCTTCCCCGCCTTCGAGCCAGATGCGGGCGGCGAGGACGGCGCGGACGTGGGCCAGGCGGGCCAGCGGCGGCGGGGCCGCGTCCCACCGGTGGCCGGCCTGGCGCATCCCGGCCGCCGTGAGCCAGCACCAGAACGGCCCCTCGGACAGCTGCCCGGTCGCCGCGAGCCCGGCGCCGCGCCACCGGGCGGTGATGCCCCTCACCCGGTCCTCGCTGACGCCCAGGCGGACGGCGAGCAGGTCGTAGGGGGCGGCGTACATCTCGGCGAGGGTGAGCAGGCCGGTCACGTCGCGGGGCTGGAGGCGGATCTGCCCGGCGTCGGACCGGCGCCGCGGCCGTGACTGTACGGGGTCAATTGGATACTGGGAGTGAGGCATGCGAGGAATCTAACCCTGCGCACGTAATCCGCACAAAGGGGCCAATAACGCCGCTGACGGCCGGTGACGCGCTTTCGTGACCGTTAACGCGCGCTGGGCGGCGGAAATCCTGTGCAGCGGGCGGCGCGGCTGGCGGCGGAACCGGCAGGTCACGCCCGTGCGATTGTGCAGATTCAACCAGGCGGGGGAAATCCGCTCATGTGATGCAGATCACACGTGAATTAACAGGTTCGCACCTGTCCCTAAGCTGCGGCTTTGCTGAGCCGGGCCTGGCGGAAGCCGCAGAAGCGGGAAAGGACCTCAGCCCGCCAGGGGTGGTGGCGGGCTGAGGTCCTTTCCCGGCCCCCCGGCAGGGAGCCGCTTAGCACCTGCCGGGAGGCGTCTTGAGGGGCCGCCGGCTTACTCGTCGTCCTGCTCTTCGGCGGCCTGGCCGGAGGGTCGCTCTTGCGGGCGGCGCTTATTTGTCTTCTCCCACTCCCGGCGGCGCTCGTTGAAGAAGGGCTTACCGTTCGCATGGCCCAACTGGGCGATCACGCCCTTGGTCCCGGGGCGCTTCCCTTTCTTCTTCCGGCCGCGCTGCTCCGGGGGAAGAGACATGTCCGCCAAAGAGGACTTGGACATTGAAGCCCGGAACTTGACCATTTCACGCACCTTCGCGGATGACACCGGAGATCAGCGAATAAACCAGCGAATAACGCATCGTTACCTCCGGTTTTCGGGTTCCTTGCAGGGCTCTTCCGCGCGTAGAAGAAACCCAGGCGCTTCGACGTCAGTAGCGGGTGTTCCTGCACTCCTTACGGCATCAGCGTTAATCGCGTCCTTTGACTGCGTGACCTCCTGGCGGGTGTCCCGCTCAATCACGACGGGCCCGTTCGGCCCCCACCCGATGACCTCCAGGTGATCGTTGTAGAGGAACAACTGCACGGCCCACAGGAAGGCGGTTTTCACGCTTGGCATTTGGCCTCGCAAGTTTCTTGGTGGGTGGCCCCCGGAAGTTCCCCCGGGCCGCTTGAGGGCTGGCCGGGGGCCGTTTCCCGCACGGCGCGTCCCTCAGCTGCGCGGTGCGGGGCCTGGGGCTTCACGGGCGGCTGCCGTGAGGTAGTAGCCGGCGCCCTGCTTGACGAGCAGGCCGAGTTCGGCGAGCTTCAGCTTGGCGGTGTGCACGGTGGAGGCCGATACGTCGAACTCGGCGGCGAGGCTGGCGTCGGATTCCACGGGCGTCCAGGGGCGCTTGCCGTCAAGCTGCCGGGCGAGGCGGGCGGCGGTCAGCCCGGCGAGGGTGCGGGAGGCGCTGAGCCTCGCGAGGTCGGTTGCGGTGAGGCTGGCCATGGCGGTCACTCCTCCTCAGCGGGCTCGGCGGGCCCGGCGGCTGCCTGGGCCCTGGCGGCTTCGCGGTCCTCCAGCTCGGCCGCGATGTCGGTGTAGAGCGTGTTCAGGCGGGCTGTGGTCTGCTTGTCCAGCTCTAGGAGGCGGCGCCTGCGGTACAGGAAGGTGGCCGCCGCCTGGGCCATTTCGAGGGTCAGTTCCCCGGCGTCGCTGAACATCGCGGTTGGGCTCGCTTTCCTGGTTTGCCGGGGCGGCCGGGCGTGGGTGCGGGGTGAGGGGCTCATGGTCAGCTAGGGCTTTCCTGCTACGCCACCGTAGAAAAGCGTTCGCGTTGAAGGGGCGCCCCGTGCGGGCCGCCACGCTGAGATACTGGCCACCGGATCGGCCATTTCCAGTCCGCTGAAAAAGCGCTCGATCTCCGCTTTCGGCCTGGGGGTGACCCCGCCGGATGCCGTTTCGGCGTAGATCTTGCTGAGGAGTTCTTCCCTGGTGGCGTCGGTGAAGCTCTCCAGTGTCGCGTGCGAGAGCGCGAGGTAGCTGCCGGGGGGCACGGCGGCCGTGAGACGGCCGGTGATTCCCCACGGGTCATCTTGATCCGGCACGAAATGCAGGATGGCAAATAGCAGGATGGCAACCGGCTCGCTGAAGTCCAGGATTTCGGCCGCCTGCGTGATGATGCTCCCGGTATCGCGGAGGTCGGATTGGACGTAGCCGCACTGGCCTTCCGGGGTGCCGACCAGCAGCGCGCGGGCATGGGCGATGACGGTCGCGTCGTTATCGACGTAGACGACCCGGCTTTCGGGGGCGACCGACTGCGCTACCTCGTGGACGTTGCTTGCGGTCGGCAGGCCCGAGCCGATGTCAAGGAACTGGCGGATACCTTTTTCCCCGGCAAGGAACCGGACGACTCGCCCGAGGAACGCGCGGTTCTGCCGGGCGACGCCTGCCGAGTCCGGTTCTATTCCGAGAATCCTGGCTGCGGCCTGCCGGTCGGATTCGTAATTGTCCTTGCCTCCGAGCAGGTAGTCATATATCCGCGCCACGTTAGGGGCCGATGCGTCAAACCTGTTCACCGGTCCGCATCCTCAATCATCCTTCGGTTCCGTTTCCGTTACCAGGGAGGGCGGCTTTGTAGTAATGCCGTCCTGATTTGTAGATAGGTGCGCGCCCGCGAGCAGGTTCGGGCGTTAACCGCCATGGTGTTTGACGTGCCGTGCCGCCTGGCGGTCTTCATGCTCGACTCAACTTGCGAGTGATCGGGGCGCAGTGCGAGTTCCCGGGCGAGCCTGGCGGCTAGCTGCCGTGTCAGGGAATAGTGGGTAGCCCATGCCCTGATTACCGGACTGGCGGCCAGGTTGCTTGTCTCAGTCATTCGGCGTGCTCCCGTGCGCTGGCCGGGATCGCTCTTTGGCCGGGCAGCGATTCCGGTTCAGGGCGCGGTGCCGTGAGCCGCGCCCGGACTGCCCGGGAGTACGCCCTGGCTTCCCTGAGCTGTGCCCGTGCTTCCCTGAGCTGCGGCAGCAGGGCCGGGAAGCCCTTGACCAGCAGGGCGGCGGTCACGACGAACCCGGCCCAGGTCAGTGCGTGGGCGGCGGTCACTGGTACCTGGCTTCCAGGTCGTCCATCATGGCGGCGGCGTCGTCGTACTCGCGGACGCCGTCCAGCTCGGTGACCCTGAATACCAGGCGGGTGCCCACGCGGCAGCTGCTGAGCGGGATCTTCGGGTGGTCGCGCGCGAACCGCTCACGGCGGAGCCACGCTGACGGCGTGGCCGCCGATCGGTCATCGGCGCGTCTGGGCAGCAACGGCACCACGGAGAAACCGTTCGGCGGCCCCTGCCCGCTGCCCCCCGTTCATTTCCACGTGATAACCCCTTTTCTGCAATCCGCTGTAAGCACGGGACGCAGGCGCGTGTATGTAAAGCCGAACGGTGCGTCCACCAGTGCTACTGGCACCACGTGACCGGAAGCGGGTCCGCTCGCCTTGACGAGCGACCGCGAAAGCGCTTGCATCGCACGGTCAAGGGCTCCGCAGACTCCTGTGGGGGCGCTGTCGATCCCGCGATCCACAGTCCATTCCCAGAGCAAGGCCCGGCACCGACATCACCTCCCTTCACGATGGCCACTTGCGGGTGATGTCCCTGTACTCTGATGATGGCCGGTCATCATGGGGGTAATAGGTCGCACAGGCGGACGTAGATCGGACATGACACAGGACATTGGCAGATCTGCTTCATGACG